>OZ244571.1:0-4671780 GCA_965217825.1 Candidatus Azotimanducaceae bacterium
AATGACGACATCCGTGTCGAAGCCGAGCGTTTCATCTTCGCCGCCGGTGCGGGAAACGGGACGCTTGCCGCTGCCGCAGGTGCCGCCACCAGCATGCGTAGACTTCCGTTGAAGCAGGTCCTGGTCCGCAGCACCAATCCCGAGCCGATCTTCGCGCACTGCATCGCCGGCATGCGCGCGGAGCCAGCGCTGACCATCACCACGCTGCCGGGGTATCACTACCTGGGCGGCGCGCTCGCCTCCGATGGCGCGACCCGAAGCGACGCCGAGCAGGTCGGCGCGGCCAAGCAGGAACTCGCGCAAGCGCTGCCGTGGATCGACTGGTCGCAACGAACCTTCGAAACGTTGTCCATCGATCGCGCGGAACCGGACCGTCGGCGTCTCGACGGGGCGGTCGTCGAAACTCATGAGAACGTCCTGATCGCGTGGCCCGGCAAGCTGACTCTCGCGCCCGACCTGGGCGATCGCGCGCTGCGCGCGCTTGCATGATGTTGCCGCGCAGGCCACTTGGCACCACCGGCATCGAGGTCTCCCTTATCGGTCTCGGTACGGTCAAGATCGGTCGCAATACCGGGCTCGACATGGCGCCGTTCGATCTACCGAGCCTGCGACAGGCGCGCAGGTTGATCGACCGCGCCTGGGACCTCGGCATCAACCTGCTGGACACCGCGGCAGCCTACGGCGAAAGCGAATCGCGGCTCGGTGAGTTGCTCAAAGGCAACCGGGGACGGTGGGTGCTCTGCACGAAGGCCGGCGAGATCCACGACGACGGCAAATCCCGCTACGACTTCAGCGGACCGGCGATACGCCAGAGCGTCGAAACCTCGTTGCGCCGCCTGCGCACGGACTATCTCGATGTCGTCCTGGTGCACTCCGATGGTCGCGATACGGCGATCCTCGCCGATTCCGAGGCGCTCGACACGCTGAACGCGCTCAAACGGGCGGGCACGATCCGCGCCGTGGGGTTTTCGCACAAGACCGTCGCCGGCGGCAGGGCCGCCCTCGCGCGATGCGACGTGATCATGGCCGCATTGAGCTGCGGCGACCGCAGCCAGTGCGATGTCGTGCGCGAGGCTGGGGACTGCGGATGCGGCGTATTGATCAAGAAGCCCCTGGACAGCGGCGGGGCCGCGCCGGAAACACTACGCTACGTCGCCGCCCAGCCCGGCGTATCCGGCATCGTCGTGGGCACCACCAATCTTGCGCATCTCGAAGCCGATGTCGCGGCCGTTCTCGGCTGATTTTTTCTGTTGAAATCGTCGAGTGCTATGGTAAGTACTCGCAGGATCCCCGGAGCGGGCTCGTGGCGGACGAAAAGGGCTTGACCAACCATGAGATCACCATCGCCTTGGCCGGCGGTGCGCTGCTGGGTCCGTTCCGCGCCACGTGGAGCACTGAGATCCTGAGCGATGTGCGAGAGCTGACGAAGGACTACGACTCCTTTCTCCAGGGCCAGGAGCAGAAGCGGTTCAAGTACCACTTGCACGATCCTAAGAGCCACGTCTCCCACTCCCTCATCATCGACTTCAAAAACGTCACGGCGATCTACGACCGCGTCGAGCTACACGAACCCTCCAGGGGCTGACGGTCGCGGTCCAGCTTGGGCCGAGGCACGGTTCGCCGACGCATCGTTAGACGCACATCATTCACTTGCGATGGCACATCATCATTGACTTGCATTCATGCGTCATGAAAAACTTGCGTTGTCACGTCACAATAAACTTGTAAGGTGCCACAAAGGACATGGCCACGCTTGGCGAAAAACTCGCCGCATCGCTCGCGTTGCTTGAACAGCTCCAGAAGAATGGTCGACGCGTCTTCCGCTCCGGGGAGTTCACGCGGGTTCATCGCGAGCGCCTGGTCCGTAACGGTTTCCTGCGAGAGGTCATGAAGGGTTGGCTGATTTCCTCAGGCCCGGAGACCTCCCCCGGCGATACGACCCCCTGGTACGCCTCTTTCTGGGAATTCTGCGTGGCCTATTGCGCGTCGCGTTTCGACCAGGACTGGTACCTGTCCCCGGAGCAATCCCTGCTCCTGCATGCCGAAAACACCACCATCCCGAACCAAGTCACCATCTATACGCCGAAGGGCACCAACAACACGGTCGAGTTGCTGTTCGGCACTTCGCTGTATGACCTCACACAAAAGCGGATGCCTCCTGCTGCCGATCTTGCCGACCGCGAAGGGCTGCGGTTATTCACCCCGGAAGCCGCGCTGATAAAGGTCCCTGAATCCTTCTTTGCCCGCTACCCGGTCGAGGCGCGGGTTGTCCTGTCCGGGACTCGCGATGCCTCCGACGTGCTCGCCCGTCTTCTTGATGGCGGCCATTCCGCCGTCGCCGGCCGACTCGCTGGCGCCTTTCGGCGCATCGGTCGGACAGACATCGCCGACGAGATTATCCCGGCCATGAAAGCCGCCGGCTACGATGTGCGCGAAAGAGACCCGTTTACTCCAGCGCAGGGATTCGGTGCCATGAGCCGCAGTAGCGCCCCCATCGTCGGGCGCCTACACGCCATGTGGGAGCGCCTCAGGGCGCCTGTCATTGAAACATTCCCAAAAGCTCCCGGCCTGCCCGGGGACCCGAAAGCCTATCTGCGCCTTATCGACGAGATTTACGGGCGCGATGCCTACCACTCGCTGTCCATTGAGGGATATCGCGTGACCCCACAACTGATCGAGCGGATGCGCGCCAGCAATTGGGATCCGGAACATGGTGATACCGACCGGCAGAATCGCGATGCACTCGCCGCGCGCGGCTACTGGCAGGCCTTTCAGCTTGTTCGGGAAACGCTCGGCCAAATCATGGCCGGCGGCAATCCGGGCACTTTAGTCCACGTGGCACATGGGCACTGGTATCGCGAACTATTTCAGCCCTGTGTCGCCGTCGGTTTGGTCACAGCCTCGGCGCCGGCCGGATATCGTAACGATGCCGTCTACCTGCGGGGCTCGCGGCATGTTCCCCCGCGCTGGGAAGCGGTGCGCGATGCCATGCCCGCGCTGTTCGATCTGCTGGAGCAGGAAACCGAGCCGTCCGTGCGCGCCGTACTCGGCCACTGGCTGTTCGGCTATGTCCATCCCTATCCCGACGGCAACGGTCGCATGGCACGTTTCGTCATGAATGCGATGCTGGCCTCTGGGGGCTATCCGTGGACAGTCATCCGTCTTGAGGATCGCGATGCCTATCTCACCGCGCTTGAGGCCGTCAGCGTTGATCAGGACATTGAGGCTTTCGCGCGCTTTCTCGGGGAGCGCGTCCGGTGGTCACGGGAGCAGATCTAACCTTCAAAAGAGCGGATCACACGGCGTTCGCGCAGTTCCGCCAGTCTTGAATCGTCCAAGCCCAACCAACTCTTAAGGACTTCGTCGGTGTGCTCGCCGATGTACGGAGGGGATTCGGGTTCCGCGAGCGGGGTGTTCTGATAGCGGAAAGGCGGCGCGAGCAGCGAGATGGTCTTCCCGTCCGCTTCCTCCAGTGTCCGGACCATGCCGCGTTCGGCGACCTCCGGCGACTGTAGCGCCTTGTCCAGTGTGCGCACCTGGCCGGCCGGTAGATCGCGCATGCGTGCGAGCCAGTGTTCCGCCGGCTGCTTCATCAACTCGCCCTCCATGATTTCCCAGAGCAGCGCCCGATTCTTGAGCCGGTCGGGAGGCTTGGCGAACCGCTCGTCGCGCGGGAGATCCGGCCGCTCGATGACGTTCTCGCAAAAGCGCGTAAACAGCCGGTTCGAAGCGATAGCCATGTAGATCGGGTCCGTTGCGGTGCGGAACAGACCGTTCGGCGTCGCGTAGATGTGCCTGTTCCCCACGCGCTCCGGCACGACGCCCATGCCAAGCCATGCCATTCCCATGTTTCCGAGCGCGGCGATCGCGGTGTCCATCAGCGCGAGATCGAGGTAGTCGCCCCGGCCCGTCTTTTCGCGCGCGATCAACGCGGCGCACACGGCGCTGGTCGCGTGTCCGGCGGTCAGCGTGTCGATGAGCGACAACGCGGTGCGCATCGGACGCCCGTCCGGTTCGCCGGTCATGGCCATCATGCCGGACTCCGCCTGCAGCACGGGGTCGTATCCGGGCCGGTCACTCATCGACCCGTGCTCGCCGTACGCCGATATCGATACATAGATGAGCTTGGGGCAAATGGCCATGACGCGTTCGTGATCGAGCCCGAACCGATCCATCACGCCGGGTCGGAAGTTCTGCACGAGGATATCGCACTGGCGCGCGAGATCGAGCGCCAGCGCCTGTCCGGCCCGGTCCTTCAGGTCGATGGCGACGCTCTTCTTGGTGCGGTTGAACCCGATGAAGAAGGGGCTGCGCGCCGGCTGCCCGTTCTCGTCGAGTCCGCGCACGTCGTCGCCGGTGGCCGGGTTCTCGATCTTGATGACCGTCGCCCCCAGGTCGGCGAGCTGCTGGGTCGCGAGGGGTCCCGCGATGATGCGCGAGAAATCGAGAATCTTCACGCCCTTCAGAGGCGGTGTTGCGTTGGTCACTGAATCAGTCTCCGTCTCCATCCAAACCCCTCATGCAACGAGACGGCTCCCGCGTCGTCGTCGACGCTGGTTGTCTGGCGGTGCTTTCATCTTCTCGGTGCGGTTTCAGGACTGAATGCCGCCGGGTGTTGTACTGCCGGCCGAAAATCAGTCCGTGGGTCAGGATACCACCTACGCAAATCGGGCTGTAACATGAGCCCTGACCTGCGCCCGAACCCGCAAGGAGAAGAGATGAAGCTCGTCGATCCCACTGTCCCCGCCGCCATACGAGAATCTCGACGGGCGCCCGCTCTGGCCAGTCTGGACGGGTTGACCATTGGCCTGTTGACCAACGGCAAACTCAAGGCGGACATGCTCCTGACGGAAACCGCCGCCGTCCTGCAAGCCCGGTTCGGCGGTCGCGTCCTGCCGATGGCGACCAAGGGTAGCGCCGGCGCGCCCGCTCCAGCAGATACGCTGACCAATCTCTCGATGGAGTGCGACTACTTGATTACCGCATCGGGCGACTGAGGAAGTTGCTCAACGTGCAGTTTGCATGACGGCATCACCTTCGAGCAGACCGGCAAGCGGGCGGTCGTCCTGTGTACGACACCGTTCGAAGTCACCGCGAAAAACATGGCCCGTATGCTCGGCCTTCCCGACTATCCCTTCGCGATTCTCGATCATCCGCTGGGCAGTTGCACCGCAAGCGAACTCAAGCAAAGGGCCGCAGTGGCGTCGGAGCAGGCGGTCGGAATTCTCATGGGATGACCTGATCAGCAGTCGATGCACACCCCGATGGGCTGGGTCTGCATGATGGATCCCCTGCCTCGGCTCCAAGACGGTATGAACGCCGAATGGCCGCCCCCGTCGCCCCCGCCCACGGTGACGAGAATGTCCTCGGGGTTCAGGCCCCGGTGAAAGTCCTGCCTGCCTTGGCGCTCGTATTCGCGGAGCACAAACTTGCCGATCCGTTCCATGCCCTCCCTGGGCCGCCTCGCGTGCTCGAAGAGGTACTGTTTCACCATCGCTCTCGTCCAGCCGCCCCGAGCGATGATCTCGACGTGTTCCGGACAAACCACCACCACGCTCTGCCCCGTCGTGATGCAGCCGTAGTTCGCCATGGCGTCGGCTATTGTGTCCAGAATCGCCTCCGGCGTGTTGCCGCCGTGGTTTTCCACATTGATGAACCCGGCGCCCGCGAAAACCGTGACTGAACTGACGCCTTCGGAATAACCGAATTCTTCACATAACGGGAGCCACGGGTTCCTGTCCGCCCGCTCGGCAATGCAGAAGCTGTATTTCCCGGGGTGACCCTGCGTTGATCTGTCGGCCACGCCGGGCAACGTCCGGAAGACGTTCAGCAGCGTCAGTCGGACAGTGCGGCCGATGGTCGCATTGGCGCGATTTCCCGGGCCGAAGAGGTTCCCGCCCGCATTCATGCCGATGTCGTCGACGATGGGTCCGCTGACGATGAGCAGGTGTCCCGAGCCGCCGGTGCTCACCGAGCTGGCGTGGAAATTGAAGGCCTCGCGGTCCATCGCTTCGAAGGCGGCCACGATGACCGGAAAGTACTCGGGCAGACAGCCGGCCATCACCGCATTCACCGCCGCGGCGCGGATGGTCAGCTCCAGTCCGGTCGCGGGATGATGCGCGAGAACGGTTTCCGGAGGTCTGCCTTCCATCGCAATCATGGCCTCGACACGGCTCGCTTCCGGCGGCACGACCGGCAAGCCGTCGGTCCAGCCCTGTTCATAGCAGTAGTCGATGGCCTGCAATACGTCGTCGGGAACTTCGTGGACCTTGTCGGTTGCACCAGTGGCCATGCGCTCGTGCCTTTCAGAGTGGCTAAGGGCTTCATGCTCCGACTTGTGCGAGGGCGTCGTCAAGCGGAGCGCGAACCCCCGGCTACGAAACCAACACGCATGACGTTACGCTGTCGCTGCCCGATCCAGGCTTCAACCCACCGCTCAGGCGGCCCGAAACGAGACGAGCTCACCCAAGCAAGGGAAGCCCATGACTACACATGCCCTCCTCCATCGCCGCGAGCGCCTGCTCGGCCAGCGGATGCCGCTGTTCTACTCGGAACCGGTGCACATCGTTCGGGGCGAGGGCATCTGGCTGCACGACGCATCCGGGAAACAGTACATGGACCTGTACAACAACGTGCCCTGCGTGGGGCATGCGAACCCTCGGGTAGCGGCAGCGATGCAGGCCCAGGCCGGCACGTTGAACGTGCACAGCCGGTATCTGCACGAGGCGATCCTGGACTACGCAGAGCGACTCACCGATCTGCATGCCGAAACCCTCACCCGGGCGGTATTTTGCTGCACGGGCACCGAGGCGAGCGAAATCGCCCTCCTGATGGCGCGGGCGGCTACCGACGGCAGGGGCATCATCTGCACAGATGGCTGCTACCACGGCAACAGCACCGAGGTCCGGCGACTGTCCAATGCGCGACGCGATGCGGATGGCAATCCGGAGATCCGCGCGATCCCCTACCCGCAACGGTACCGCCCCCTCGATCCCTCCGTATCCGAGGCCGAACTCACCGAGCTGTACCTCGCGCGGGTGCGCGAGGGCATCGCCGACTTTGCCAGGCACGACACACCGTTTGCCGGAATGTTCGTCTGTTCCCTGCTTGTCAACGAGGGACTGCCCGACATTCCCGGCGGTTTCATGCCCCGGGCCGCGGCGATCGTGCGCGAGGCCGGCGGGGTATTCATCGCAGACGAGGTCCAGGCGGGGTTCTGCCGCAGCGGTAGATGGTGGGGTTACGAGACTTCCGACTTCGTCCCGGACATCGTCACCATGGGCAAGCCCATGGGGGCGGGCCTGCCGCTCGCCGGCGTCGTCGCGCGCCCGGAGCTGGTCGATGCGTTCCGCGAGAAGACCGGGTATTTCAATACCTTCGCATCGTCTCCGCTGCAGGCCGCCGTCGGCATGGCTGTCCTCGACGAGTTGGAGGAGCGCGGGTTGCTGGACAACGTCGTGGAAGTCGGCGGGTACCTTCGCGCGGCGCTCGATCAACTGCGGACCGATCACGAGTGCATGGGAGACATCCGCGGGCATGGGCTTGCGCTGGGAGTGGACTGGGTGACCGATCGCGCGTCCAGGGCACCGGATCGACGCGGCGTCGGATGGGTCGTCAACCGGCTCAAGGACAAGGGATTCCTTACCGGTAGCGCGGGATCTCTCGGCAACGTGCTGAAGCTCAGGCCGCCGCTCGTGTTCTCGAAAGGCAATGCAGACCTGTTTCTGAACGCGTTCTCGGAGACTCTGAGAGAACTCCATGGCTGAAGACGATCCCCGGCTTAGAGCCCTCGCCGTCCAGGCTCTCGCCGAGTGGGAGTTGGAGGATGCGCGGATTCAACCCGTCGGCATCAGCGAGAACATCACGTTTCGCGTGGACGCAGTAGACAAGCGATACGTGCTGCGGATCCACCGCCCCGGATACCACACGCTTGCAGAACTGGAGTCGGAACAAGTGTGGACGTCCGCGCTGCTGGAGGCAGGGCTCGATGTGCCGGTACCGGTACGCACCCGCGACAGCCGCAGCTACGTCACACTGCCGTTCGAAGGGGGCGAGCGAAACATCGGCATGCTCGAGTGGGTGGATGGTGAGCTGCTCGGCAACATCATCAGCCGCGAAACGACCGCTTTCGCTCCGCACTTCCGCGCAGTCGGCCGTATCGCAGCGGCCATTCACAATCAGTCCTCCAACTGGACCGTGCCCAGCGGCTTCCGCCGACATCGTTTCGACGCCGAAGGCCTGCTGGGAGACCACGCTTTCTGGGGTCCGTTCTGGAATCTCCCCCAGATGACCAACGCACAACGGGACGTGATCGGGAGCGCCCGTCGCGCAATCGCCCACGAACTGTCCCGCCTGGATCGCTCGGCGGAATCGTTCAGTCTCATTCACGCCGACCTGCATCCCTACAACGTGGTCGTTGGCGATCAGGGCCTGCACATCATCGACTTCGACGATGCCGGTTTCGGCTGGCATCACTACGAACTCGCCGTCGCCCTTCATTACCACCGGGAGGACGCCCGGTTCGGCGACATCCAGGCGGCACTCATCGACGGTTATCGCGAAGCGCGACCGCTCGCGGATTCGGTCGTGGCAATGCTGCCGATGTTCCTGCTCGTGCGCTCACTCGTGCATCTCGCCTGGCGCGCCCAGCGTCCCGAGCATGGGACAGACCTGTCGGAAGACATCGAGGAAGCTACCCGCGAAGCGCGAGACTGGATGGCCTAGCAGCCAAGAGAGCGCGTCGCCAGGACCGATCAGAAGTGCGGAGCGATCAAAGCTACAATGGCCCAAACCCAAGGGAATTGATGCCGAAACAACACCCCTGCAAGCTCGCGCGCAGATGGGCGTCTACCGCGTGTGTATGCGTGATGTGCTTTTCGATGCTATCGAGCGCGGTCAACGCCGGTATCGAAGGCCTCTTTTTCGATGCAGGTGACGCGGTGTCCCTGGAGGAGCCAGGCGCACCGGACGCAACGGGGGCGGAAACCGGGCTGCCGCAGCGCAACGTGCGGGTCGACCTTAACCGCCTGGCCGGAATCCGCGAGGAAATCGATACGCAGCGGACCGCGCCTCCGGTTGTACTCAACCTGTTCGAGGACGTTCGGTTCCAGGCGGTATTCGAGGACGCGGCGCCAACGTTGTGGGGATACTCCCTGTCAGGCCGGCTGGAAGGCGAACGGTTCGGGACCGTGACACTTGTGGTGAACGGCGACATCGTCGCGGGCACCGTACGGACGCTCACGGCGACCTACTCGATCCGCTCCGTCGGCGTCGGCGTGCACGTGGTGGAGGAGGTCGAACGGCCGACGCTCGACGAGGACGACGGGATTGTACCGCCCGCTTCAGCCGTGTCACCGGCCCAGCCATCCGTGCCATCCGCGCAGGAAGATGACGGCAGCGAGATCGACGTGTTCGTGTTCTACACGCCCGCGGCGCGGGCTGCCCTCAATGGCACCAGACGCGCGCGCCCCCAGATCGACCTCGCCGTCGTGGAAACCAACGCCGCCTACGAGGCGAGCGGAGCCGCGCAACGGATCCGGTTGGTTGGCGCGGTCGAGACCCGCTATGAGGAGACCGACCGTGCGTATACCGACAATCCGCACGAGGATCTTCACCGCTTGCAAACCGCAGGCGACGGCCACATGGACGAGGTCCACCTGATCCGGGACGCGTATGCTGCGGATCTGGTGCACCTGCTCACGGAGAAGGGAGCAGGGGTTAGCTATGTGAGTCCGTATATCGACACCCTCGGGTTCGCGCGAACGGGAGTTGAATTTGGCCGGGTCCCGAGTTCGACCTTGGCGCACGAACTGGGCCACAACATGGGGCTGCAGCACGACCGCTACTCGCCGTTCAACACGCTGAACTATCCCTTTCCCTACAGCCATGGCTACGTGAACCAGAAGGCGTTCGAGGACCGCGCACCTGCGGACGCTTGCTTTTACACGATCATGGCCTATTTCAACCAGTGTGCAGATGCCGGACTCTCGGGCCCGGACCTTATGCGGTTCTCCAATCCGAACCAGCATTACCCGGACGCCGACGGCGACCCGATGGGCATTCCCGGAGACGATCCTTCCGAGGAAGTGGACGGTCCCGCGGATGCCGTGCGCAGTCTCAACGAGACGCGGACGTCGGTGGCGAACTTCCGAGCGAGCGCGAACCGTTGCTCGTACCGGCTGATACGGGCTGACGACGCACGAATTGTGGTGGGTGTGGACGGCGGGTCGTTCACCGTGGGGGTCAAGGTCGGCGAGGGCTGCCCGGTCGAGGCCATCAGCCACGACGAGTTCGTGGAACTGGTGACGCATCCGACCGGCGAGGGGGCCGACGTGGCGCCGCGGGTTGCGGGGAACGACGGTGGCGCGCGCATCGGGCTGATCACCATCATGGGGATGTCCGTGGAGATACTCCAGAAGGGTCGCGCGACGGTTGCGGGCGTGTGCGGAAGATCGCCCTGGGTGCGCGACGTCCTCACCGACCACGCCGGTCGGGAGAGTTGCGACGAAGTTACGGAGTTCGATCTCGCGGAGGTCTACGTGTTGAGACTGGTAGGACGTAGGATCGCCGGGTCGATCGAGCCCAACGACTTCGACGGCCTGGTCAACCTGCGGCTCCTCGATTTGAGAGTCAATAGACTGAGCGGGCCGATCCCCGCGGACGTGGGACGGCTTCGGAAACTTCGCAAACTGTACCTCAACGACAACGAGTTCAGCGGGCCGATCCCTCCAGCGTTGGGGCGACTTGATCTCCGGCATCTTGAGGTCAGCGGGAATGCGCTGAGCGGGCCGATTCCTCCCGAACTCGGTGCCCTCGAGAATCTTACGGGCTCGCTGTTGCTGGACCATAACCGACTCAGCGGCCCCATTCCCGAGGAACTCGGCAATCTCCGGAATGCGTGGGCCATTTCCCTTGCCGCCAACGCGCTGACGGGAGACATTCCCCCGGCGCTTGGATCCCTGGACCGCGCCCGGGAACTGCGGCTGCACGACAACGCCCTGTCGGGCCCGGTTCCTCCGGAACTCGTTCAATTGGAAAACCTGCTCGAGCTGTCGCTCCGCGACAACGCCCTCACCGGGTGCATTCCAGGTGGCCTGCGCGACGTCCCCAACAACGACCTTGACCAGCTTGGACTCGGATACTGTGCCGCCGTCTCGCTGGCACACGGAGGACCGCCCGATGCTCCCGGCGAGGCGGGGAGGGTCACCGAAGGGACCGCTGCATCCATTACCATCCTCGCCGAGCCGGAGCAAGACGCGGCGTTCGACGTCACCGTTACCGTGTCGGGCGGGGAAGCTTTCGGCGTGGCGCGGGGAGATCGAACGGTGACCATCTCCTCCGGAATGACCGAGGCAACCCTTACTGTCGACACCGAGAACGACGAGGTCGAAGAACCGGACGGTGCCTTCACCGCCACGATCCTGGCGGAGGCCGGGTTCGCCTTGACGACGTCTCGCAGCAGCGCATCGATCGTCATCGACGACGACGAAGGGCCATCCGCACCGACCATTGTCTCGCTGATACCTGAGGACGGCATGCTGACTGTCATCTGGAGCGCACCTCCTGGCGACGGTGCGCCTATCACCGAATACCACATCCGCTACAGGCCCGCGCCTCCGGCATCCGAGTGCAGACCTGGACTCGGATCAGTCACGAAACTGGTGCACTGCAACGCGACATCAGGGGTCTGAACGACCGCGTCGAGTACGACGTACAGGTGCGGGCCGTGAACGAGGACGGCGACGGCGCATGGTCGGAGACCGCCAGGGGCACACCGAGATCATGCCCGGACGGCGTCGACCTCGGCGATTGCCGGACCCTTCGGGCAGTCAGGGACATCCTCGTCGGTAACGGCACGGCCCTGAACTGGGCGACCGGGCTTCCCATAGAAGAGTGGACCGGCGTCGCGGTGAATCGCCGCACCGGGCGCGTTGCAGGAATACGTCTTTCCGGCCAAGACCTGAGCGGAGCTATCCCGGCGGAACTGGGCAATCTCACGGAGCTGACGTCGTTATCGCTGACAGACAATGAACTGACCGGCATTATCCCTCCACAACTGGGAAATCTGACACGCCTGCTGGTGTTGCGGCTCAGCAACAATAGATTGACCGGCATAGTCCCCGTCGAATTGAGCGAACTTTCGAACCTGTCGTCCTTGTCCATATCGCATAATGAACTCACGGGAACCGTTCCTCCCGAGCTGGGCCGTCTCGTGAACCTGGAGTGGCTGTTGCTCGGCGAAAACGGACTCACCGGTTCGATCCCGCCGGAGTTGGGCGGTCTTACCAACCTGGTCGGACTGTGGCTCCAAGGCAACGACCTCACCGGCCCGATACCGGCAGAGTTGGCCAACCTCACGAACTTGGGCTTGCTGTGGCTTCACGGCAACGAACTGACTGGACCGATTCCCGCAGGTTTGGGACGCCTTTCGAAGCTGCGGCAATTGTTGCTTTACAGGAATCGACTGACGGGCACAATCCCGAGGTCTTTGGCGAACCTGACGAACTTGAATAGGTTATTGCTTGCGGACAATGACCTGACCGGATGCGTGCCGGCTTCCTTGCGCGACGTTCCTCGAAACGACCTGGACCAGCTTGACCTGCCCGACTGTCCTCCCCCCTCCGTCATCGATCTCGTGATCGAATCGATCCCGCTCGATGGCCGTGCCTACGGCGCCGGCGAGCGCATCGAAGCATCCGTCTGGTTCGAGCCCGACGTCACCGTCTCCGGCTCTCCGCAACTGGCGTTGATGATCCGTTCCGAGGTCCGCCCCGCCACGTTCGTCGCAAACCGGGGCAACGGCCAGCTCGACTTCCGCTACGCCGTGGGGTCGGCCGACCGTGACTCCGACGGTATCAGCATCGCGCCCAACGCGTTAACGTTGAACGGTGGCAAGATTCAGGATGCCAGCGGCGAACACGCCGTCCTCGATCTCGGCGAGCATTCCATCGCCAACCATCCCTCCCACCAGGTCAGGGGCGCTCTGCGCGAACTGGTTCCGGACCAGGAACTGGAAGCAGGCGGCGAGACCCTGACACTGGATCTGTCGCACTACTTCAACTTCCCAGAAGGCGGGACGCTTACTTACGGGACGCCGATCTCCAGCGATCCAGCGGTCGTCACCGCGATCATCGAAGACGGCCTGTTGAAGATCATGCCGCAGGAGGAAGGTATCGCCACAATTACCGTAACGGCGACGGACGACAGCGGCGTCACCGTGACGTTGAGTTTCAGAATCACGGTGACCGCGACGATGCGCGGACTTCGACCTTGGCTCATCGGCGTCCTGGCGGAGGAACAGGAAGCGGAAGAAGGGGAAGCCAACGATCCACAGTAATCGTTGCTGGTTGTGGCGGGTGCCGCTTGCCTCCGCCCGTCGGATTCGATCCGACTTGATCCGATCGATGATGGAGGTCGTTGAGGAGTCCTCGAACAGGCCTACGACCTTGACCGTACCGCCGTAACCGCGCACGAAGTCTCCGCCGACCACTTCGATTTCGGCATAGTCGCCGCCTTTCGCCAGCAGTCCGGGCGCAACGCCGACAACAACGCCTCCGGCGTGTCCCCCGAGAACGAGGTCACCCAATCCACCGAGGCCAAGCCATCAAGCACGCGCATACGGCTTTCCACATCGTTCACCGGGCGGCCGTTGCCTTTGAGTCGCTCGGCGGACGCGTCGTCATTGACCGCCACCACGAGACGGTCTGCAAGGCCGCGCGCCTGATCCCGGTAGCCCACATGACCGGCGTGCAGTATGTTGAAACATCCGTTGAAGACGATCTTGTCACCCCGGCCGCGCGGCGACAACGATAAGCGCGTCGCGGTCGAGCACTCCATGTTCGACCGACCGCTGTCTGGCAATGGATCGATTAATTTCGGCGGCGGTCACCGCTGCGGTGCCGATCCGCGCGCAAACGAGTCCCGCAGCGAGATCAGCCTTTGGCGTTTGGCCCGTCTGGTATGCTCGTCTCATGTACCGACACGTCGTTGAACGCCACGGAAAACTGGAGGAACTGGATCGTTCATTCGATCTGGATTTCTGGCAGGCCCAGCCGGCAAAAGCGAGATTCGACGCGACTTGGGATCTGATTCTCCACTACGCCAGGGTCAAAGGGATCGATGTTCGTCACCTCCGACTTCAGCGATCTGTTGAGTCTTTTCAACGCCAAGCGCGTTAGGTACATGGTGACCGGCGGATACGCCATGGTCCAGCATGCCCAACCCCGTTTCACCAATGACCTGGATCTCTGGATCAGTACCGAAACGACCAACGCCGACGCCGTCTACAGCGCACTGCTGGACTTCGGCGCGCCGCTATCCGGGCTGACACCTGCGGACTTCAAGGGAGAGGGCTCCTTCTACCAAATGGGTACTCCGCCCAATCGGGTGGATTTCCTGATGGGTATTCCCGGCGTGGAATTCCAAGCGGCCTGGAACCGGCGCATGGAAGTCGACTTCGACGGCCTGCTGGTGTCCTTCATTTCCCGCCAAGACCTGATCAGAGCCAGGCAGGCGGCTGGCCGGCCCCAGGATCTGATAGACCTTCAAGCCTTGCGACGGACCTGACAAAGCTGACGGGGCGAGCGAGTTGAATGTTCGATGCCCCGGGCGAAGCCAAAGGAATCCGACTTGATTCGATTAATGATGGCCGTGGCCCAGGAGTCCTCGCCCTTGATGGCGGAACAGCACCCCCGCAATCCCGTGCACAGGTGGGCGTCTACCGCGTGTGTGTGCGCGATGTGCTTTTCGTTGCTCTCGAGCGCGGCCAACGCCGAGATCGAAGGCCTCTTTTCTGATGCAGATAACGCGTTGTCCCTGGAGGAGCCAGGCGCGCCTGAAGTTGCGCCACAACAACGCCGTATCGTACGCATCGACTTTGGGCAACTTGACACGGCGCGAAAGGAAGTCCTCGCGGGGCGTCCGGCGCACTTGGCGCTGAACCTGTTTGACGGGGCGTCCTTTCGAGTCATCGTGGATCGCACCGCGCCTACGTCGTCCGGGTATTCGCTGTCGGGACGGCTGGAGGGCATACCGTTCGGCACGATGGCGCTGGTCCGTAACGGCAGCGTCGTAATGGGAAAAGTGAGGACGCTCGACGCCGTCTATACGATCCGATCCGTGGGCGCCGGCACGTACGTTATTTCACGGACCGAGCCGATGGAATTCACCGAAGGCCCGCCCCTGAAACCGGTCCCAGCAACATCCGCCCTGGATTCTGAAACTGACGCGAGAGCTACCGAGGAGGATGACGGCTCCGAAATCGACGTGTTCGTCGTCTGGACATCGGCAGCCAAGTCGGTTTTCGGAGGGACCCGCCCCGTCCGGGCGTCAATCGACCTCGCCGTTGTGGAAACGAATGACGCCTACGCCGCCAGCGGCGCAGCGCAAAGGATCAGACTGGTGGGCGCTGTGGAGGTGGACTATGACGAGCCGGACCACATAGAGACACACCTTCGTCGTCTCGTGAATCCCTCTGACGGCTACCTGGATGAAATCCACACGCTACGCGACAGCTACGCCGCCGACCTGGTGCATCTGGCGTTGGGCGGCGGTTGCGGCTCTTTCGGATTTGCAGGATTGGCATTCTTGATGGACGAACCGTCCCCGAGCTTCGCTTCGTCCGCATTTTCCGCATCCGTCTTCTGCGATGACTTCCTCGACGGTAGAGGACTGGGCAGCCGGGGCTTCGCCCATGAACTGGGACACAACATGGGACTGCAGCACGATCGCTACGCGCGATACGCCACGCTGAACAAGCCCTATCCCTACAGCCATGGATATGTGAACCAGAACGTATTCGAGAACGGCGCCACCTACAATGCGCGGTGGAGGACGATCATGTCCTACAACGACCAATGCGCCGATGCGGGTTTCGACTGCCGGCAGCTCCTTCGCTTCTCGAATCCCGATCAGCGCTACCCGGACGCCAGCGGGCACCCGCTCGGGATTCCCGGCGACGACGCGTCCGAGGAAGTGGACGGTCCCGCGGATGCCGTGCGCAGTCTCGACGAGACGCGACGCATCGTTGCGAACTTCCGCCCCAGCGCTTCGCGCTGCACGTATCGTCTGGCGCAAGAAGCCATGACCGTCCCGGCGGCTGGCGGCTCGTTTTCGATCGATGTCCAGGCCGAACCGGACTGCGCGTATACCGTGCGAAGTCACGAACAGTTTCTTTCAGTGACATCTGGCTCGAGCACCGGCGGAGACGGCAAGGTGAGGTTCCAGGTGGCGGCGAACGAGGGCGATGCGCGCGTAGGCTCGATTTCCGTCGCCGGCGAAACGCTTCTCGTGCGCCAGTCAGGCATCCACGCGGTCGCGAGTGTATGTGGGCGAACGCCCGCGATCCGGGACGGGATCATGGCCTGGTCGGGAAGAGATCACTGTAGCGAGGTGACGGAATTCGACCTGAGCGAGGTTCCCTACCTTGTCCTGCCAGGACGCGGAATAACCGCGTTGCGGGAGGGTGACTTTACGGGCCTTTCGAGACTGCAATGGTTGAGCCTCGGCCGCAATTCGATCGCTGGCGGGATTCCGCCGGAACTGGGCCGACTTACGAATCTCCGAGTGCTTGACCTCGCGGACAACCGATTGACCGGGCCGATCCCGCCAGACCTGGGACGACTCACGAAACTTACCGACCTGGTTCTCTCCGGAAATAAACTGACGGGCAACATCCCGGCAGAGTTGGGCCGACTCACGAACCTCGTCGACCTGGGTCTCTCCGGAAACAGACTGACGGGCAACATCCCGGCAGAGCTGGGACGGCTCATACAAGTGAACACACTGGACCTTTCCGACAACGTGTTGACGGGCAACATCCCCTCCGAATTGGCCAACATTCCTCGTCTCTTGCGTCTTGACCTTTCCGGCAATCGGCTAAAGGGTCCCATTCCGGTCTGGTTCGGGAGCCTGCGGTCCCTACGGTTGGTGCATCTCCATGACAATCAACTGACGGGCACCATTCCGACGGACTTGGGCAGGGTTACGAGGCTGCAGGAGCTAAAGCTTCACGACAATCGACTGACAGGTGCCATTCCCGCAGAGTTGAGCGTTCCCGAGAACCTGAGGACACTGCACCTTGCGGGCAACAGGCTGACAGGATGCATTCCAGGCGCCCTGCGGGACATTGGGGACAACGACCTTGACCAGCTTGGACTTGGGTACTGCGCTGCCGTCTCTATCGCCAACGGAGGACCGCCCGATGCTCCGGGAGAGGCGGGGAGGGTCACCGAAGGCGCCGCTGCATCCTTTACCATCATCGCCGAACCTGGGCAAGACACGGCGTTTGACATAACCGTTACCGTCGCGGGCGGGGAGACCTTCGGCGTCGCGCGGGGCAATCGAACGGTGACCATCCCGTCGGGAATGACTGAAGCGACGCTTCCCGTGAACACGGAGGACGACGACGTCGAAGAGCCGGACGGCGTGTTCACCGCCACGATCCTCGCAGACAGCGAGTTCGCCCTTTTCGCGTCTCGCAGCAGCGCATCCATCGTCGTCGACGACGACGAAGGGCCCTTGGCGCCCACCATCGTTTCGCTGACGCCCGAGGATGGCATGCTGACTGTCACTTGGACTGCCCCACAAGGCGTCCCCGTCACTTCATACGATAACCGCCACAGGCCCGCGCCTCCGGCGCCCGGGTGGCAGATCTGGACGCCGATGAGTCCCGAAACCGGAGGTGCTCTGCAACGCGACATCACGGGCCTGACCAACCGCGTCGAGTACGAAGTGCAAGTGCGGGCTGTGAACGCCGATGGCGACGGAGCATGGTCGGATGCCGCCAGGGGCACGCCCAGAGCATGCCCCGACGGCATCGGCCCCGCCTACATCGATCTAGGCGATTGCCGGACGCTTCTGGCGGTCAGGGACACCCTCGTCGGCGGCGGCACGGCGCTGAACTGGGCGGTCGGCCTTCCCATACAAGAATGGACCGGCATTGACGTGAATCTCTACACGGGGCGCGTGGCACGACTGGGTCTTTCCGGTCAAGGCCTGACCGGCATGATCCCTCCGCAACTGGGAAATCTGACGCGCCTGCAGGCGTTGTGGCTCGGTAACAATAGATTGACCGGCACGATCCCTGCCGAGTTGGGCGGTCTTGCAAACCTTTCGGATATGTCCCTAATCGGCAACGAACTCACGGGAACCATTCCTGCCGAGCTGGGCCGCCTCGTGAACGTGCAGAGGCTATTGCTCGGCGAGAACGGATTCACCGGCGCGATCCCGGCGGAGTTTGGCGGGCTGACCAATCTCGACACGCTGTGGCTCCACGGCAACGAACTGACTGGTCCGATTCCCCCAACGTTGGGACGTCTTTCGAAACTGCGGCAATTGTTGCTCGACGACAATCAACTGACGGGCGTAATCCCGAGGACTCTAGCAAAGCTAACGAACCTGACTCATCTATTACTCGGAGACAATGACCTGACCGGATGCGTGTCAGCTTCCTTGCGCCACGTTGAACGAAACGACCTGCACCGGCTTGACCTCCCCGACTGTCCTCCGGCCTCCGTTATCGATCTCGTGATCGAATCGAGCCCCCTCGACGGTAACGCCTACGGCGTGGGTGAGCGCATCGAGGCGTCAGTCTTGTTCGAGTCCGACGTTACCGTTTCCGGGACTCCGCAACTGGCGTTGACGATGGGTTCCGAGGTCCGCATCACGATGCTCGACGCCAACCGGGGCAACGGTCAACTCGCCTTCCACTATTCCGTGGGGACAGCGGACCGCGACGGGGACGGCATCAGCATCGCGGCGGATGCGCTTTCGTTGAACGGCGGCGAGATCCGGGATATCGACCAGGAACACGCCGTCCTCGATCTCGGTGAGCATGCCATCGCCAACCATCCCTCCCACAAGGTCAGGGGCGATCTTCGCGAACTGGTTCCAGACCAGGAACTGGAAGCGGGCGGCGAGGCCCTGACATTGGACTTATCACGCTATTTCGATGTCCCCGAAGGGGGGTCTCTGACCTATGGATCACCAACCTCCAGCGATCCGGCGCTTGTCACGGCAACCATCGAGGACGGGATACTGAAGATCGTTCCGCACGAGGGGGAGGGCGTCGCCACAATTACCGTCACCGCAACGGATGACAACGGCGTCACCGTAACGTTGAGTTTCAGGGTCACGGTGACAGCGACGATGCGCGGACTTCGACCTTGGCTCATCGGCGTCCTGGCGGAGGAACAGGAAGCGGAAGAAGGGGAAGCCAACGATCCACAGTAATCGTTGCTGGTTGTGGCGGGTGCCGCTTGCCTCCACCCGCCGGATTCAATCCGATTTGATCCGATCAATGATGGAGGTCGTCGAGGAGTCCTCGAACAGCCCCAGCACCTTGACCGTTCCGCCGTAGCCGCGAACGAAGTCACCCCCGACGACCTCGCTTTCGGCGTAGTCGCCGCCTTTCGCCAGCACATCCGGACGCAGTGCCGACAACAGCGCCTCGGGTGTGTCCTCCGAAAACGATGTCACCCAATCTACCGAAGCCAGACCATCAAGCACGCGCATACGGCTTTCCACATCGTTCACCGGGCGGCCGTTGCCTTTGAGTCGCTCGGCGGACGCGTCGTCATTGACCGCCACCACGAGACGGTCTGCAAGGCCGCGCGCCTGGTCCAGGTAGCCCACATGACCGGCATGCAGGATGTCGAAGCAACCGTTGGTAAAGACGATCTTGTCACCCCGGCCGCGCGCCGCGGCGACCGCGGCGATAAGCGCGTCCCGGTCTAGTACGCCATGGTCTACCAGCGGCTGCCTGGCAATCGATCGATTGATTTCGGCAGCAGTCACCGCGACCGTCCCTATATGCGCGCAAACCAGTCCGGCGGCGAGATTGGCCATGCCCGCGCCGTCGAGCACGCTCCAATCCAGGCTCGCGGCGACACCCAAGCCGGCGGCGACGGTGTCGCCAGCGCCGGTCACGTCGTAGATCTCGACGTTGCTTGCCTGTACGCGATGGCTGGTGCCGCCACGTTCAATGACGGTAAGTCCCGCGCCACCCAGGGTGACGACGAGCGCGCCACCGTCGATACGATCCAGCAGTTCCGTGCCCCGACGCTCCAGATCGCCTTCATCCGCCCACGCGCCAACCGCGTGTTCAAATTCCGCTCGGTTTGGCTTGATGATGTCCGCTCCCGCGTAACGGCCCAGGTCCTTGAACTTGGGATCTACGACGACGGTCACGCCAGCTTTCTTCGCAGCCGCGACGACCCCTTCCGGCGCGTCGACCACGCCCTTGTCGTAGTCCTCGATGATGAGCGTATCGGCACCAGCCATGTGCTTTTCCAATAGCTCGAGAATGCGGTCAGCAACCGGCGCGGGCGGCCGTCGTTCGAAATCCAGGCGGATCAGTTGCTGGCGCTGGCTAAGGACACGTAACTTCAATGTCGTCTCCCATTCCGCCACCTCGACGAAGTCGCAGAGAACACCCGCTCCTTCCAGCGTAGAGCGCATCGCGCCTGCGGCTTCGTCGCTTCCAACGGCCGAGACCAGTGTGCATTCCGCGCCCATCGCGACGACGTTCAATGCCACGTTGGCGGCACCTCCCGGGCGATCTTCCGCGACGGAGATATCCACCACTGGCACCGGTGCCTCCTGGGAGATGCGATGCGCATCGCCGTACCAGTACCGATCTACCATGACATCGCCCACTACGACGATGCGGGATGATGCGGTGAGCGGAAGCGTGCGGTTCATGCGCCCGATGCTAGTGCGCCCTCCGGTCAAAATCTACGCCCCGCGCCTGACCGCGTCGGTAGAACTCGCCATGTTGCGCCGCCCGCGCGGCCAGAAAGTCCCGCGTGGCAGAGCGCTGCCGAGTGTCCGTTTCGCAAGCGGAGACAAAAACCGCCCCTCAACCCCGCGAAGTTGGATACAGTTCGCCGCATGGGCAAGCTACTCGGATCACCCAAGCACTGGCCGTACCTGGCGCTGATCGGGATCGCCCGATTGGCGTGCCGGTTGCCCGTGCCCTGGTGGCTGGCAATCGGGCGCGCCATTGGCCATGTCGCCTACCTGGCCGCCCGTCCCCGGCGGCGGATTACCGAGATCAACATCCGCCTCTGCTTCCCCGATCTCGATGAGGACGAGCGCACGGACCTGGTGCGACGCACGTTTCTGTCCGTCGGCATGCTGGCGATGGAAATGGCTTTTGCCTGGTTTCGTCCCATCGAAGTATTGGCGCGGCGCACGGAGATACATGGATTGGACGCCTTGCGGGAAGCCCAATCCGAGGGACGCGGCGTATTGCTGGTCGGGGGGCACTATCTCACCCTGGACCTTGGGGCGGCCCTATTGTCGACCCAGGTGGAACTCGACGCCGTGTACCGCCGCAACAACAATGCGGTTATCGAACGCCTGATGGTCGAAGGACGCGAACGGTTCTGCGGCCGAGTGATAGAACGCAACGACATCCGCCACGCGATCAGATGTCTGCGCGAATCGCGGCTTCTGTGGTACGCGCCGGATCAGGACTACGGGATCAAGCATTCCGTGTTCGCGCCCTTCTTCGGCCAGACAGCGGCGACTATCGCCACGTCGCGACTGGTCCGATTGACCGGCGCGCGAGCGCTTCTCTTCAGCCACTTTCGCGACCCCGCGCAAGGGACCTGGACACTGCATCTGCAACCCATCGACGACTACCCGACTGGTGACGACGAAGCCGACGCCGGGCACCTCAACAGCCTGATCGAGGCCGAGATTCGCAAGCATCCCGACCAGTACCTGTGGCTGCATAGGCGCTTCAAGACGCGCCCCGAGGGCGTCCCCTCACCCTACGCGTAGGTGCGTCACGAACGCGTTGGTCATTTGGCCGCGGCGATGATTCGCTCCAGCCTGGCGGCTACGGCATCGATGGAGAAATTGGCGACCACGCGTTGATAGCCGCAGTCCGCATGGGGTGAACCGGTTTCACGCCGCGACGCTACCAGCGCCCTTGCAACGGCATCCGGGTCTCTGTCCGGGACGAACCGGGCGTATTCGCCCATGACTTCCCTTGGACCCGGCTGGTCGGTGCAGACAACCGGTATACCAGCCACCATCGCCTCGAGGAAGATCATGCCGAATGGTTCCCGCGGTGTCGTTGTGGACAGGATCACGTCGAAGGCGCGCAGGTAGCGGCTGGCGTTCGCGACGAAACCCGTCAGGCGGATGTTGCCGGCTCGCGGGATAAGGCTTTCCATGTCGCCGTAACCGACAAACACCAATTCGGCGTCGCTACCAAGTTCGCGAGCGGCGCGCTGAAACCCGGCGACCGCCAACAACGGGTTCTTCATGCGATGCAGCCGCCCGACGACGCCGATCAGATAGTGCGACGGATCGAGCTGCAGCGCACGACGCGCTTCTTCTCTCGTCAAGAGAGAAGCGCGCGACGCGTCCGGATCGGTCGGATTGGGCAGGATCTCGCACGAACGGCCGAGGTCACCGGCGAGGTCCTCGGCAACGTGCGTCGATACGCCGGCGAATACGACGCGCATGCTGCTGAACCGCTGGCGCCACCGCCGCCGGGAGCGACGAAACATGCCCACATCGTGGGCCACCGACACCTGTAGGTCGGAGGGGACTGCCAGCGCGGCGCGATATCCCTTGTACCGGTGCGTCAGTATCAGGTCGACCTTGCCACGGGGGGCGTATCCCGGAACGTCCCTCGGCGGCGCATAGTGCCGGTGCGGCCCGCCGCTGGCGCCGATTCGCGACTCGAAGAATATCGTTTCCGCGCGATAGCCCAGCTTCGTGAGCACCGATTGGAAGTCCTGGCAGATCGCAAGAAACGGCGGGTGGTCGTTCGGGCAGACCTGCAGGGCGTCGGGCATCGGGTCTACGACCTAGCGCTCGTCATTCAGCACGAGATAGGCCGGCTTGTTGCCTCGAGGTCGCAACAGCGCGATGGGCATCGCGTTCTGCACGCCGTCCAGGTGAAGGCGATGTCCGTTCAACCAGGCGCGCCGCGCGCGTCTTCGTTTCGCGCTGTAACGCTCGACGACGTAACGCTTGTCCCCGATGGCGACTCTCGCCGCGGTCGACGTAGCGCCGCGCTCCAGTGCCACGCCATCGTTGATCGCGGCCTCCGGAGACGAGATCAGTTGCGCCAATTCGGGGCAGCCCGCAACGCGCGCATAGATCGCGTCGAAGTCGGCATGCCGTTCGACCTCGAACATCGAACAGCGCCGCAGCGTCTTCTTCAGATACCGGCGCGTATGGCGGCGTTGCACGCGGCGAATGTGTCTTGACAGCAGTACCAGGCCGCGGGGTTCGAACCCCCAGCCGCGCGCCGAGCAGTACCGTCGATAGCTGTCTTCCACAGTTTGTGGGCTGGCGTCGCAGCGTGCGAGGAGATCGGCAAGATTCGATATGCTCCGTCGATGGGTCATGCGCGTTTGCAGGATCCGACCGCCGTCGACGGCGACCAGACCGCCGGCCGTCGTGATGAAATTGCCCCGGTGCGGATCGGTCTGCAGCACGCCGCCCGCATGTAGCCTGGCCGTCAGATCGACCAGGGCACCCACCAAGGCGCCTGGGGGGTCAACGCCGACAAGCCACTCGAAGGCGAGCCAGAATCCCCCTTCAAACCGTCCTTCGGCGACGATTGTCGGAACCTGAACGCCGGCGCCGGCCAGAGTCGCCATGCCAGCCTTCTCCCTGCGGTAATCGCGCTGTGCGCGAACGCCGATGAAGAGCTTTGCCGCGACGTCCCGACCCTGCATGCGCGCGCGCAGCACCCAGCGCCGTCCGGGCAGGTAACGCAGACTCTCGATGCATTCGAGTTGCGTGTGGGCGTCGTTCGTGTCCCAGGCATCCAACGTAAAGGGCAGATCGCGCATTTCAGTGCAGGCAGTCCGTTGACACGTGTTGCGCGGCATCGCAGGCATCAGAAGGGTCCACGCATACGGGGACCTTCGGCGCATCAGGTGCTTGTCTTCGCGTGGCGGGCCTCCGATTCCCGCTTCAACGCCTGGCCAACATCGTTGAAGCCGCGCCGCACAATGCTCGTGAATGACATGCTTGAACATGGCGACTTGCACTTCCTTGCGTCCTGAGGAGTGCCCCACAGTCGGCGCCTTCGGCTTCGGCTCTTTCGAGCGAGGGGTACCCCCTCGCGCTCCCCGGCTGAAGGCTCCGGCCCGGCCCCGCTCGACGACCATGCAAGACTAACGCAGTGATGCGACCCAGTCTTGCGACGTGTTCCACAGCCGGCTCGCCGCCGGCGCGTCCCCGGTTCGTCGTCCGCTTTCCGTCAGCATGGGCCATGGGTTTGGGCGCAAACAGCCGAACCGTATCGAAAACGTGCTCTCGATCCGCGAACGGCCAGTATTCAGCCGCCGTGGGTCGCGGAGCCGGTGGTCTCCGCATGCTTCACGACCAGCGCTTCGCTGGCTTCCCACAGCTTCGCGCCGTTGGCCGCGTCCAGAGCCAGGGCGGACGTCGGTTTCTCCACCATCATGTGAAGATAGATGCCTGTCCGGGCACCCGCTTCGGTCCGGGCACCCGCTTCGTCGGCGCAGCAGAGATAGATGACCGGTTGCGCAGCCTTTTGCGGACTCTGGAAAAACAGTTTCATGAGCGGATGAATGATCGGCTTCAGGAATCCCGGCGATCGAGCGCGACTATTTGTCGCGATATCTCGATTACGTGATCGGCGGCTTGACAGCCCCCGTCAGCGACCACATACCGGGGCATTTGCACGGTTGTTTTTATTGCAAATAGCTGGCTGAATGCATTGCAAACAACGGATTTGGATGCATCCATCAGCGGGGAAGTATCTCTCGCCGACTTGCTGAACGGCCACTTCGAGGGCTGCTCATCGTCGCCTTCCAGGCTCACAGATTTGATCGTCCAACTTTGTCGCGGCGGCTGGCCCGGCGACCTGGATCTCGCAGACCAAGCCTGCCTCAGATCGCGAGTCGACTATCTTAAGGAGATTCGCCGCGTTGATATCTCGCGCGCCGACGGAGTTCGACGCGATGCGGACAACGTCGGTCGGGTACTTCGCTCCCTTGCACGCCACTTGGCAACGCCAGTCAGCGCGCGAACCATCGCTGCAGACGCGGGCGGCGACGCCGGTCCCCTGGACGCTGACACCGTACGTAGCTACCTGGACGCGCTGCGCCGGCTGATGATCTATGAAGAACAGCCCGCCTGGTCTCCAAGACTCCGCTCTCGATCGCGCCTTAGGCAATCGCCGAAGCGCCATTTCGTCGATCCATCTCTCGCGGTGGCTGCGCTCGGAGCAACGCCTGAAAGACTATTGGAGGATCTGGAAACCCTGGGATTCCTGTTCGAGTCCATGGTGTACCGCGATCTGACCATTTACTCCCGCGCGTGCGGCGCTAGCGTTTACCACTACCGCGACAACACCAACCTCGAAATAGACGCAGTGGTCGAGAACCGTCGGGGCGACTGGTGCGCCTTCGAGGTAAAGCTCGGCGCCGGCCAAGCAGACGCCGCCGCCAAATCGCTGCTGAAGTTCCGCGAACGCGCGGACTTGAATACCGCTGGCGAGCCAAAGGCCCTCGGCGTCATCGTGAGTTCGGGATATGGGTACACCCGGGACGACGGCATCGCAGTCATTCCCATCACCGGCCTGGGGCCGTAGTCACCGGTGGCGGCATTCTTTGGCCTGGACGGTCTGCTGCAAGCTGGCAGTCACCGTCCCGTGGACCGGAAGTGCCGCTCGATCTCCCGTATCGCCCGCCGTGGCCTCAGTACAGGTGACACGCCACCAGGCGATCGGGATCCCGCGCTTCGGAGTCCGGGACGTTCTTCAGCTCGGGGGTGGTTCCGCGGCATACGTCCATGACCTTGGGACACCGGTTGGCGAAACGGCAGCCGGGCTGAATGTTGACGGGCGAAGGAATCTCGCCGCGTACCGCCGTGCGTCCGCGACGCCGTTCCGTGGCCGGGTCCGGCTCAGGGTTCGAACCGACCAGCATTTGCGTATACGGATGCTTCGGATGGAAGAAGACGTCGTTCGCGCGTCCGAGTTCGATCAGGGAGCCGAGATACATCACCGCCATGCGGTCGGAGACGTAGCGCACCATGGAAAGATCGTGGGCGATGAACAGCATCGTCAGACCCATGGACTCCTTCAGTTCGCCGAGCAGGTTGACGACCTGAGCCTGCACCGATACATCGAGCGCTGAGATCGGCTCGTCGCAGACGACGAACTTGGGTCTCATGATCAACGCCCGCGCGATGCCTATGCGCTGGCGCTGTCCGCCGGAGAATTCGTGCGGATAGCGCGCCATGTGCGCCGCGTTGAGTCCGACGCGTTCGAGCCAGTCGGCGACGTTGTCGCGCACTTCCCGGCTCGGAAGGCTGGTATGCAATTTCAAGCCTTCGCCGACGATCTCGCCCACGGTCATGCGGGGGTTCAGGGACGAGTAGGGATCCTGAAACACCATCTGCATGGATTGGGCGTAGCGCTGGAAATCCGCGGGCCCGTAGTTTTGCGGCAACGTTTCGCCCTGGAACCTCACGTTCCCCGCCGTCTTGTCGAGCAGGCCCAGCAAGGTCTTGCCGAACGTGGATTTGCCGGAGCCGCTCTCTCCGACCAGCCCAACGATCTCGCGCGAAGCGATAAAGAGGCTGACGTCGTCCACCGCGTGCACCGTCTGGTTGCGCCCAAGGGCGAAGTGCTTGGTCAGGCCCTCGGCTTCTATCAGCGGCGTCATGCGTCCTTGACCTCGAGCGGCGCCGCATAGTGCAAAGCCTCTATCCGCTGCGGGCAGTCCGCGTGATGCAGCCAGCAGCGCGCCGCGTGTCCCGCCCCGACCGCGAACGCCGGTGGCGGATCGTTCCTGCATGACTCCATGGCGTGGGGACAGCGGGCGAAATACGCGCATCCGGGGGGCGGCGCGAACAGGTCCGGCGGTGACCCGTCGATCGGCGTCAGTTCCTGCTCGGCGTCGTCCCGGTTGGTCGGCATGGCAGCCTTGAGACCGGCAGTGTAGGGATGCGCGGAGTTGTAAAAGATGTCGTCCGCCGTGCCGGTCTCCAGGAATTCGCCCGCGTACATGACCGCCACTTCGTCCGCCATGCGCGCCACGACGCCGAGATCGTGGGTGATGAGGATGATCGCCATGTTGTGCTGCCGCTGAAGATCGCGTAGCAGATCGAGGATCTGCGCCTGTATGGTGACATCGAGGGCGGTGGTGGGCTCGTCGGCGATGAGGATTGAAGGGCCGCAGGCGATCGCCATCGCGATCATGGATCGCTGCAGCATGCCGCCGGAAAACTCGAACGGGTACTGTGCGGCGCGTTTTCCGGGCTCGTTGATACGCGTCAGTTCCAGCAACTCCACCGCGCGCGCCAGGGCCCGCCTGTGGCTGAAGCCCCGGTGCACCTGCAGCGTCTCGGCGATCTGATCGCCGATGGTCATGGTGGGATTGAGGGAGGTCATCGGGTCCTGGAAAATCATGCCGATCTGGGAACCGCGCACGATCTCGCCGTCCCCGGTCACGCCATCGATGATTTCCCGGCCCCGCAACTTCGCCGTGCCGCCGACGATGCGTCCCGGCGGCGTCGGAATCAGTCCCATGATGCTTTGCACCGTCACCGACTTGCCGCAGCCGGACTCGCCGACCACGGCGAGGGTCTTGCCGGCATGCACGTCGAAGGAAACGCCGCGCACTGCGTGTACCGTGCCGCCGTAGGTATCGAACTCGACTTCAAGGTCACGCACCTCAAGCAGCGCTGGGCTGACCTGATTCGTTGCAGCGGTCATTCCTGCGACCTCATCCGTTGTAGCAGTCATTCCTGCGACCGCATGCGCGAGTCGAGCGCGTCGCGCAACCCGTCGCCGAGCAGGTTGAACGCCAGCACCGTGATACTGATCAAAAGCGCCGGGAAGATCAGTTCGTGCGGATGCGTCAGCATGGTCTTGATCCCCTCGTTGCACATGCTGCCCCAAGACGGCGTGGGCGGCGCCACTCCCATGCCGATGAACGACAGGAACGCCTCGGTGAAGATGGCGCTCGGCACGGCGAAGGTAATGGTTACCAGGATCACCCCCATGGTGTTGGGAATCATGTGCCGCAGCACGAGGTAGGGCGTCTTCGCGCCCAGCAGGCGCGAGGCGCTGACATATCCCTCCTCGCGGATTTGCAGAATCTGTCCCCGCACGAGCCGCGCGGCCGCCGGCCAGCTCAGGATTACCATGGCGATCAGCATGGGCGCGATCCCGCTGTCGCCGCCTTCGATCTTGAAAAGTATTCGAAACAGGATCATGAACAGCAGGAACGGCAGCGCCACGACGAAGTCGGCGAAGCGCATCAGGATCTGGTCAACGCGCCCGCCCACGAACCCGGCGGCGCTCCCGTAGAGGATGCCGACCAGTATGAAAAAGAACGGCGCGACGATGCCGATGAACAGCGACACCCGCGCGCCGTGCATCAGGCGCGCCAGCATGTCGCGACCGAGGTAGTCCGTGCCCAGGAGATGCAGCGGCAAGTTGACCTGATCGCCGATGGCGAGATCCGAGGATGTGCGGGCGAGTCCGCGCTCCGCCGCCTCATCGGCCGTGATGACACGTATCGCGCGCACGCCGAGGGTGGCGTATACGGGTGCCTCCAGACCGTTCCTGTCAAGCGGCACTATCGAGTAGAAATACTCCTGCGGCCTGATGTCCAGACGATCCTCAAAGCTGACGCGCGACGGTAACAGCACATCGGCAATGGGCATTCCCAGGGCGTCGTCCGGCGCCGGGTGCGCGATGTTGCGATAGACCCGATAGCCATTCGCGCCGGGGACCGGGTCCCAGAATATGCGCACGGCCTGCGTCGTCGCCTCGCCGGCAAGGGACACCGACCCCGGCGCCTCAAGGGGACCTTGGCCGCCCGGCGCATTCACCGTAACGCCGGACCAGGGGACGTACGGCGCGACGATGACCGCAGCGCGGTCAGCGCCCGGCGGCGAGGAAATCTGGTCCAGATCCTGCGCCGAAGGAACGGGCGCGAACCAGGGACCAACGACAGTGAATATGCCGAGCGCTATGACGATATAGAGCGATACGAGCGCGCGCCGGTTCGCCTTGAGCCGGATCCAGGCATCGCGCCAATACGACAGGGAGGGACGTGAAATAACCTCCACATCGCGATGGGCGATCACCGGGGCGAAGGAGAGCGCGGTGTTCACTCGAGCCTCACCCTTGGATCGATCAGGCCGTAAAGCAGATCGACGACGATCACCATGAAGACGAGAAAGGCCCCGTAGAAGACCGTCGTCCCCATGATCACCGTATAGTCGAGCTGTTGCACGGCTTGCACGAAGTAACGTCCCAGGCCCGGTATCGCGAACACCAGTTCGACCACGAAACCGCCGGTCGTGATTGCCGCGATGGACGGTCCGAGCACGGTGACAACGGGAAGTATGGCGTTCCTCAGTTCGTGCCGCAGGAATACCCGGGTGGGCGGCAAGCCCTTGGCCCGAGCCGTCCTCACGTAGTCCGAATTTACGATCTCGAGCATGGAGGAGCGCATGAGCCGGGTCAGGAACGCCATGGTGCCGAGGCCCAGCACCAACGACGGCGCAATCATGTGCAAGAGCGTGCCCCATCCCGCGACCGGCAATACGGAAGTGCCGAACAACGCGTTGAGCTTGACCAGCCCGAGCTGGCCCAGCGCGGCGAAAACGAAACTTGGGACGGAGATGCCGAGAATGACCAGAAACATGATCGCGATGTCAGGCATCCGGTTCCGGTAGCGCGCGGTGAGCGCGCCGAACAGTATGCCGCCGAGCCCCGCGAAGGCGATGGCAAGGATGCCGAGAATGGCGGAAACCGGAAAGTGTTCCCGAATGATGTCGTTGACCCGACGATTCTCCTGCGCGAAGGAGATGCCGAAATCCCCGCGCACCATGTTGCCGATGTAGATGCCGTACTGCGTCAAGAGCGGCTTGTCGAGGCCGTATTGCGCCTCCAGATTCTTGCGCACTTCCGGGGATACGGCCTTGTCGTTCATGAGGGGATCGCCGGGCACGCTATGCATGGCGATGAACGTCGCGGTGGCGATGAACCAGACCGTTATGACGCCTTGCAGCAGGCGTTTGAGCGTATATACAAACATGCCCGCTCAGCCGTCCGTTATGTAGGCGCCGGTATAGTCGGGGTCCGTTCCCACGGCGCGGCGCACGACGCCCTTGAGGCGCGGATTGCGGACGAAGACGGAGCCGCGTTCGTAACTCGGCAGGATCACCGCATCGTCGTAGATGATCTTCTGGATCTGGTCGAAGGCGTGCATTCGCTCCTCGGGGACGAGCGAACTCTGCGCGACCTCCACCCACTCGTCGAGCTTCGGATTGTCGTATTGACCGCGATTGTTCTTGTTCCAGGACGCGAACAGGTCGCCAAAGGTGAGGGGATCGGCGTAGTCCGGACCCCATCCGGCCAGCACCAGGTCGAAATCTCCCGCCGTCATCTTGGCCAGGCGCTGCTTGAAAATCTGCCGGTCGAGTTTTACTTCGATTCCCAAGGTCGACGCGAACACCTCCTGGAAATATTCCGACTCCTTGCTCGCCGCCGGACTGTCACCGCTCAGCATGATCAGCGGCGGCAACGGGTCGAGACCGAGTTCCCGCTTGGCGCGGGCCAAGTACTCGCGCGCCCGGGCAATATCGACGCGGTGTTCGGGGGCGGGGTATTCCTGCCGGAAATATCCATCGACGCCCTTGAGCCACACCGGAAACAGCGACTCGCCAGGCGTGTTGCCAGGGAGCTTGATGACCTTGTACACCAGTTCCGCCGGATCGAAGACGAACTGAATCGCCTTGCGCAGATTCCGGTTGTGGGTCAACCGGGACGGGCGATGGTTGAACTCGATGAAGAACACCGAACCATCGTTGAACCGCTCGAGTTTCCACCGCTGCTCCAGCGCATTTTGCAATGTTTCCGCATCCAGACCGGCGATGGCGACCCTGCCGTCCTTGTACAGGTTCAGTGTCGCGTTGACGTCGGATGTGACGTAGCCGTAGTCGATGGCGTTGAGCCGAACGCGCTCGTGGTCCCAGTACTCGGCGTTGCGCGACATTCTGAGTTGCGCGCCGTGTACCCACCTCTTGATGACGAACGGGCCGTTGTAGAGGAGGTCTTCGGCATCCGCGCCGTAGCGTCCATCGCGACCTTCGTAGAAGGCCTGCTTGATCGGATAGTAGGTGGGGAACGCGACGAGCTTGTCGAAGTAGCCGATGGGCCGCTCCAGCCGGATGGCGAGGGTGAGGTCATCAACGGCCGTCGCGCCGAGGGCCGTCGACGGCAGTTCGCCCTCGTTCACGGCTCGGGCGTTCTCAATGGCATAGAGTATGAAGGCATACTCCGATGCGGTCGCCGGTTCCAACGCCTTGCGCCACGCGAACACGAAATCGTGGGCGGTGACCGGCGTGCCGTCGCTCCAGCGGCTATCGTCGCGCAAGTGGAAGACGGCCTCGGAAGGGCCGATTTCCCAGCGCTGGGCGACGCCGGGGACGATTCGGTCGAATTCGTCGTAGCGCACCAGGCCTTCCATGACGTGGCCGAGTATCTGGCCGCTCACCATGTCCGTGGCGCGCGTGCTGTCAAGTTGCGGCGGTTCGGTGGACAACGCGAGCGTGATGGTCCCCGTGGCCGGATCGACGGCGTCTCCGGTACTGCCGACGCCGGTCGATTCGGACGCCCAGGCGAGCAGCGTCATGAGCAGGACGAAAGCGCCGACGCCAAGCAGCGCTAGCAGGAGCAGTTGGCTACCCTCCCCCAGCCATGCGATTCCCTTGGAGGGCGTCGGCGAAGCCGAAGGGGAACCGGCGAAGCCCAGGGCGCCGGAGACGGACCGCTTGCCCGCGCCTGCGCTATCGGAATTGATGATGGTCATGGGAGCTCCGTCCGCTACTGCACGGTCCTGAGCAGGTTCCCCACAACGCGTTCGAGATGCAACAGCGAATTGCACTCCTCTGCCTGGTGGACATAGGCCGTGTACTTGCGCATTTCCGCGTCTCCAACGTTCCAGGTCGCCCTCGGCTCGGGATTGAGCCACAGGACCCGTTTCGCCCGATCATACATTTCCTTCAGGATCTCTGTGCGCGGGTCTCCGTAGTTGTTGCGCGCATCCCCCAGGATGATGATCGTCGTACGGTTGTCGATGTCGTCGAGACACTTGTGTCTGAAGTCTTCGAATGCCTGGCCGTAATCCGTCGAGCCGCCGCCGTAGTCGCGCAGCGTCTTGGCGATGGCGTCTTCGATGCTGTTGCGCTCGAACAGCTCGGTCACCTCGGCCAGGTCGGACGAAAAGGCGAATGACCGCACTTTCGGCATGACCTCTTCGAGGCTGTACAGGAACATCAGCATGAAGCGCGCATAGTTCGCCACCGACCCGCTGACATCGCAGATAGCGAACACCTTCGGCCGGTCGATCTTCACCGACTTCCAGTGGAGGTCGAACATATTGCCGTCATAGGCCATGTTCCGACGCAGCGTGCGCGGCACATTCAACTGGCCCCGCCTGAATACTTTCTTGCGCCGGGAATACAAGGCCACCAGCTTCTTCGCCATCTTGAAGACGACTTCCTGGATCAAGCGGAAGTTGCGGTGTTCGACGTTGCTGAGCTTCACCCTGCGCAGGAGATCCTCGCGCAGCCGCCGCCCCGTGGCGTCCGCATGCAGCAGAAACTGCCGCTCGACGTAGTCCCGCACCTGTTCCCGCAACCGTTCCCGTCGCTTTTTCAGTTCCTGCGACAGGCGGCGTTCCGGCAGGGCACCGCGCATCCTGAGTTCGTTGATCTCGCGCTGCAGGTCGGGGAGCCCCATCTCGTCCATGATCTTGCGCGTGTACAGGCCCTTCTGGGTGAAGACCTGGATCTGTTCGAGGTTGACGGCCCTGGCCGCTTCCGCCATCCGCACCGTCAGTTCGACGCGACCGTCGAGCATCAGGAGTTTCGCGAGTTCCGAGCGCGGCGACGCCATCTCGCCCGGCCCCAGGTCTTCCTCCTGTTCGTCTTCCGCGGCGCCGCCAAGGAACCTGTTTTTGGATTTTCTGTTGCCCGCGCCGGTTCCGGTGCCAGCGCCTTCACCGCCCCCCGCGCCGCCTCCCTCTTCGCCATTGCCCTGCCCGTCGACCTCGGCCTCGGCAATGCCGGCGTCTGGCGCCCCGTCGACGTCCTCGAAAGCGAAGAAACGATCGAAGGTATCGGCGAAGGCGTCCTTCTCGTCGATGGTCTTCGGCAGCATCAGCGACAGCGTGTTCTTCAACAGCTCGCGGTCGCGGTAGCCGACCAACTCCACGGCGTTCAGCGCGTCGAGAGTCTCCGCGGTGGAGACGCGCACCTCAGCGTTTCGGAGCGCGGCGATGAAAGTCGTGAGGGTGCGGTCCATTCGAGGTGGCGCTCAGTCGGCCAAGTGGCGCGAGCGCATGCCGGCGCTACGACGTTGGTGTACGCCTGTCATTGCCATGCAGTCAGGTCTTGACGGCCTTGTTGGTGAGCACGGGAACTTCCACGTCCACGTTCTCGATGTCCTCCTGAAACTTGAGGATGACATTCAACGTATCCCGGACAAGTTGCGGATCGAGGGTCTCAGTATGCAGCAGGAGGAGCGTGCGCGCCCAGTCGATGGTTTCGCTGATCGCGGGAACCTTCTTCAGGTCAAGGTCCCGCAGTTCCTGAATGAACGTCACAAGTTCCCGGCGCAGTTTGGGAGGAATCTCCGGCACGCGCGCGTGGATGATGCGTTGTTCCAGGTCGGCGTCCGGAAACGGTATGTAGAGATGAAGGCAGCGCCGCTTCAACGCGTCCGAAATCTCGCGGGTGTTGTTGCTGGTGAGGAACACCATCGGCGGCTCGCGGCTCGCCTTTACGGTGCCGATCTCCGGTATCGACACCTGGAAGTCCGACAGGATCTCGAGCAGCAGAGATTCGAATTCGTGATCCGACTTGTCCACCTCGTCGATCAGGAGCACGCAGCCCTCCTCCTCGCGCAGCGCCTTCAGCAGGGGCCTCGGCTCCAGGAATTCCTCCGAGAAGAAGATATCCCCGAACTCGTGCAGCCTGGACACCGATTCGGCGAACCCCCGAGCGCCCTGCAACACCTCCTCAAGGGTTTCTTTCAAGACCTGCGTGTACAGAAGCTGCTTGCCGTACTTCCACTCGTAGATGGCCTTCGCTTCATCGAGGCCTTCGTAGCACTGCAAGCGAATGAGCGGCAACGCCAGCATCGTGGCGGCGGTCTTTGCGAGTTCGGTCTTGCCAACACCCGGGGGACCTTCGATCAATACGGGTTTGCGCAGATGGTAGGCGAGATAGACCGCAGTCGATATCTGATCGCTGCAGATGTATCGGTGAGCTTCGAATCCTGCTTTCAACGTTTCCACGGACTCGGTGATGCGCTTGATGTTTACGGCAGATTCCGCCACGCGGGGCCCCTGGATCGTCGAGAAACCCGCGAGATTGACAGATGCGCCCACTTTCAGCAACACGATCGGCAAGCGGGGCAGGACAATTTCGCGCGCGCCACCGAGCCGCTCAATCCGCCGCGTCCAGCTTCGAGAGGATGTCCGGGAAATCCTCCATCGTTACGATCACGGCTTCGGTGCCATGAGGAAATGCCTCGTAGAAGTCATCCAACGCACGCAGGTGACGTTCCCCCGCCCCTTCCACAGTGACCTGGATCGGAGTAGGGCCGTCGCCGGTCTGAATCACGAAGCCCACTTCCCCCGCGCCCCGCCAGTAGAAGACGTCGCGGTAACGTTTCTTGAGTTCGACGAACGTGGCGCATTCGAGCGCCTTGCCCGCATCGCCGCCGGCACGGGTCACCGCGACGCGCCGCAAGGCGGTATCGACGGGATAGTACTTGCGGTTTCTCTGCGACCGCTTGCGTTCCGAAAATGCGAACCACGGACATTGGAACAGAAGATAAGCCTGCTCGCAGGCTTGGAGGTATGCCGATACGGTCTCGACGGCGACTCCGCTTGCGGCCGCGATCCGCCGCAAGCTCAGTTCACAACCAGCCGACTCGAAGACCATCTGCACGATCTGCCGGAGGGCCAGCGACGATCTTGCGCCAACCCGCTCCCGCACGTCGCGTTGCAGAATGTCGACGAAGTATTGCCGTAGGAGAAGGTCCGCCTCGTCACTCGCGATCGGTTCCGGAAAGCCGCCGCGGTGCAGATACTCGGGGAGGTCCGCGTCCGGATGCACGCTCCGGAACTCTGAGAAGTCGAAAGGAAAGAGCTCGACGGTGATGTGCCTTCCCGTCAGCACGGAAGACAATTCACCGGACAGGAGATGTGCGTTCGAACCGCTGACCACGAATCGATTGCGGCCCGGCCGCTCGAGCTTCGTTCGCAGCCATCTTTCCCAACCGTTCACCCATTGGATTTCGTCCAGAAAGACCGTGAGCGTTTCCGCATCCCCCCGCAACTTGCCGAACAAGCGTGTCAAGCGCTCGAGCGTTTCAAAGCTGAGACAGCCGGCGAGACGGGGATCCTCGAAGTTGACGAACAGACAGTCCCGCCTATCAAGCCGATACCGCCTGATCAATTGCGTGAGCAGAGTGGACTTTCCGCAGCGACGGACGCCCTGGATCACCAGCGCGGTGCGATCAGACAACAACCGGGGCAGTTCGATAGCGCGGCGTATCGACGGCGGCGGCGACCGATCCCAGAAGCTCCAGGTGGCAGCGATGTCCAGAAGGTCGTCATCGTCCATCTGTCGAGTGAACTCTACAGTATTAATATTGTCGATCTTAATCGACAGATTGGATACTGTCTAATCGACTCGACAATATCCGCTCTGGATTCGACACGCGATTGCGCGGCGTCAGCCGCTGATGGAAGATTGAGGTCCATAGTTGGAGGAGCGAAGCAAAATGCCCAGATATGTCATCGAGCGAGATATTCCGGAGATCGGATCCGCCGAGCGCGACGCCCTGCGCGAAGCATCGCAGCAGTCGAACGGCGTGCTGGCCGCCATGAAGGCCGAGAACAAGAACATCCAGTGGGAGCACTCCTACGTGGCCGGGGACAAGACCTTCTGCATCTATATCGCCGACAGCGAATCGCTGATCGAAGAGCACGCCGAGAGAAGCGGCTTCCCGGCCACGGAAGTCACCCTGGTGAAGCGCATGATCGACCCGGTGACGGCCGAAGGGGAGTGAGGCGGAACCCGGCGCCCCTGGCACCGTTCCGCGCGGCTGACGCCGGCTCCCAATATCGACAGCGCCGGTGAACATGGCAGCATCGCACGGACGCCTCCTGGCCAATGGGGCGCGCCGATGACACGGCCCCTAGAAGGATTCCTGGTCGTGTCCCTGGAACAGGCGGTCGCCGGACCGATGGCATCGTGCCGCCTGGCCGACGCGGGCGCGCGCGTCATCAAGCTGGAGCGGTCCGAAGGGGACTTTGCCCGCAAATACGATGACGATGCCAACGGCCAGTCCGCCTACTTCGCCTGGCTGAACCGGGGCAAGGAATCCATAGTCGTCGATATCAAACACGACGCGGATCAGGCGCTGGTCCACCGCATCCTGGCCCGGGCCGACGTGTTCATTCAGAACCTGGCCGTCGGCGCCGCCGCGAGGTCGGGTCTCGGCTCCGACGCGTTGCGACAACGCTATCCGAGGTTGGTCACCTGCGACATCTCCGGCTATGGCGAGCATGGGACCTATGCTGGCATGAAGGCCTACGACCTGTTGGTGCAAGCCGAATCCGGGCTTGTTTCCGTGTCGGGAGCCGCCGGCGACTACGGCCGGGTCGGCGTGTCGATCTGCGATATCGCGACCGGCGTGTCCGCGGCGCTTGCCGTCACGGAGGCGCTGGTGGAACGCGAGCGTACCGGCGTGGGCAAGGGCGTGAAACTGTCTCTGTTCGGTGTCATCGCGGACTGGATGGCGGTCCCGCTGCTGCAGCACGACTACACGGGTTCCGGACCGCGCCGCGTGGGACTGGCGCATCCATCCATCGCGCCGTACGGCGGCTTCCCCACGCGCGACGGCACGACCCTCGTCATCTGCGTGCAGAATGATCGCGAGTGGCGCGACCTGGCGGAACTGGTCATGGACCGTGCGGAACTGGCGCGGGATGCGCGATTTGCGACCAACAAGGACCGGGTGGCGCGGCGCGAAGAAGTGGACGACATGGTCGGCGCGTTCTTCGCGGCGCATTCGCGCAGCGACCTGGAATCCAGATTACGCTCCGCTCGGATCGCCTACGGCAATGTCAACGCATTGGCGGGCCTCTCGGCCCATCCCGCGCTGCGGCGCTGGACGATCACCAGCGCCACAGGCGACATTGCGATGCCGGCGCATCCGAATGCGGCGCTGGAGACGCCGCATTCGCTGTCCATCCCCGACCTCGACGCGCAGGGAGCCGCGATCCGCAAGGAGTTCGCGGCTCCTGGTTAGTTTACGCGCCGATGCCGGGAGAGCGCTCTGCGGCAGGTAACGTCACAGAGCGCCATATTCCGCTCACAGAGCACTGAAGGACGGCCTAGGTCCCGGCATATCGGGAACCGGTGGAAGGTGTATTCCATCGTGCGGCAAGGGCCGATCCTGTGGCCACGGCGGCAGAATCACCCTTTGGCTACCGTAGTGATAGGGGATCCCGTCTAGCCCGCCACCGACTTCCTGAGTTTGATCTTCGGTCAGTTCGTTCACAATTGACTCCCATGCAATGGTTGGGGGTTGAAGCCTGCTGGCAGGCCCCAACCCTGTGCTGACGACGCTCAGGTTCCGGCCACCCGGACCCAAATACCCGGCATCACTTCCACCACCGGCCCGGAATTGATGTCCAACCATGCGCCTGGCGGGTGGATCTCGTCCCCGGGAAAACCGCCGTTGAGCCCACTGCCGCCGCCGATTTCCAATGTCTGACTCTCCGTTAGCTCGTACATTGCCAACTCCTGTTCAATAAATGGAATCGGGATTGTCCGCATTGATGGAAGGCTTGCGAAGCGGACGTCGCCACCGTTTGGCGTGAGTTTTTCGCCAGTATTTCGATACGATGGACGCGCCTCGAGCACGCCGCTTTGGCCCACACGGGCCAGTAATTGCCGCGCCTCTCGATATCCGCGCCCGGACAACGCTCACGGGCGAATGGGTGATGCGCTCAAGGTCGCTTCGGCGCCCAACTGGTGTTACCTTGTCTCGGAACTTCCAGACGCAAGGACATGTCGTTGGACATCACCATTACCTACTGCACTTCCTGAGGCTACCAGCCAAAAGCGGTCAGTTTGGCTGCCAAATTAAAAGAAGCGTTCGGTGACGAGGCCTTCCTGATTGAAGGGGCCGGCGGCATTTTTGACGTTAACGTGGACGGTGCGCTGGTCTATTCGAAACACGAGACGGGCGAGTTTCCGGACGAAGACAAGCTCGTCGGGGAAATGCAGCAGAGCTGATTCGGCGGCGGTGGGACGCCACCCCAGGTGATTCCCGCCAGTTCGCGTTCGGCCAATACCAGCGCCCCATAGCCGGTGCTTTCGCGCCATCGCGGGCGCGCGCCGCGATGGCGCGCGCTTGGTCAATACTTGTACAACTCCGGCTTGAACGGGCCTTCCCTGTCGACGTTGATGTAGGCGGCCTGGGTGTCGGTCAACGTCGTGACGACACCGCCAAAACCTTCCACCATCAGCCGCGCGACCTCCTCGTCGAGCTTCTTCGGCAGCACCTCGATTGCGACGGGAGCGCGTTGCGCCAGCGGCTGATCCGCCCACCGCTGCTCGTAGATGTGCATCTGCGCGAGCACCTGGTTGGCGAATGAGCCGTCCATCACCCGCGACGGATGCCCCATCGCGTTGCCGAGATTCACCAGGCGCCCCTCCGACAACAGGATGAGGTAATCGCCCGGGTCATCGCTGCGAAATACCTGGTGAACCTGGTTCTTTACCTCCTGCCAACGCCACTGTTCGCGCATGTAGGCCGTGTCGATTTCGTTGTCGAAATGGCCGATATTGCAGACGACAGCGCCGCGCTTGATCGACCGCAACATGGCCGCGTCGCAGACGCCGGTGTTGCCGGTGCAGGTGACCAGGAGATCCGTCTGTCGGAGCAGGTGCCGGTCGATGTCCTCGATCCGTCCCGTGTTGTTGCCGCCGGCATAGGGGGAAACGACTTCGTAGCCGTCGAGACACGCCTGCATTGCGCAGATCGGATCGATCTCGACCACGCGGACGATCATGCCTTCCTGGCGCAAGCTCTGCGCCGATCCCTTGCCGACATCGCCGTAGCCCAGCACCAGGGCGCGTTTGCCCGCCATAAGCATGTCGGTGGCACGCTTGATCGCATCGTTCAGGCCGTGTCGACAGCCGTAGCGGTTATCGTTTTTCGATTTCGTTACGGCATCGTTGACGTTGACCGCGGGAACCTTGAGCGTGTTTTTCTCCAGCATCTCGTACAGGCGATGCACGCCGGTGGTCGTTTCTTCGCTTACGCCGTGAATCGAGTCCAGCATGGCGGGGTATTTCTCATGCACCATTTGCGTCAGGTCGCCGCCGTCGTCGAGCAGCAGGTTCGCGTTCCAGGGTTTGCCGTCCTTGCAGATTGTCTGTTCGATGCACCACGCGTATTCCTGCTCGGTCTCTCCCTTCCACGCGAATACCGTTACGCCGGCGGCCGCCATGGCCGCAGCGGCATGATCCTGCGTCGAGAAGATATTGCATGACGACCAGCGCACATCGGCACCGAGATCGATAAGTGTCTCGATCAGGACGGCTGTTTGCACCGTCATGTGGATGCAGCCGATGACCCTCGCCCCCGCGAGCGGCGCGCGGTCGCGGTAGCTTCTGCGCAAGGCCATCAAGGCGGGCATTTCGGCTTCGGCCAGGGCGATCTCCCTGCGCCCGAATGCCGCCAAGCTGATATCCGCGACCTTGTAGTCGTTCATGGTTGCTCCCCTGCCGGTCGAGCGGGCGACTATAGCGAAAGTCAGCGCTGACGGAGTAGCGAAGAACCTGTTCTCGAACGGATACAGGTCGTCCGACAACCACCCCGGACGAACATTCGACTCAATTCGGTCAGCAATACCTACCTCCTTGAATGTTTTGACCACGCCCCGGCGACCGATTTGGCGGCTGCTACTTCGCCGGAAGGGAGCCGGCAAACTTCGCGGCCCTGTCCAGCCACCGCGCCAGGTGGTCGTTCGATTCAATGCCCGCCGAGTCGACCAGCGCCCATCCCCTCATGACGCGGCCATTCATGTCAGCCGGTCTGGTGTGCGGCGCCGCCAGCGTCTCGTCGTGGTCTTTCCTGTCGAGCCGCACGATCAGCGAGCCGTTCCAGGTTCCAGCGCACATGTTGCCGTTGATCATGAAGCAGATGCTGCCGAACATCCTGCGCTCGGAGCACCCCTCCCGCCGGGAGAGGATCGAGCGTATCCGGTCAATCAGTACAGCGTCGCTCCTCATGTTCCTTCCCTTCCCGGCCGGTGCCCACTACGGATGTTCAACCGGCGTACAACGCCTCAAGCTTGGCGAGGCAGCCGATCCAACCAAGCTTGTGATTGTCACGTGTTTCGGCCAGCGCAAACCGGGAATGCGTCACGGTCAAGCGGGTCGTACCAGCCGACCCCGATTCGAACTCGACGGTGACCAGCGATTCGACATCGCTGCCCTCCCAGCACCAGGTGTGCACCAGGCGACGGTTCCGCACGACTTCTCGATACAGCCCGTGCACGACCCACTTCTCTCCGTCGGTCCCGCGCATCTCGATGAGAAACACCCCTCCGACCGCGACCTCGGCGACCACGCGCGCGACGACGGCATCGCCGGGCGCAAACCATCGTCGCAACAGCTCTGGGTCGGTCCACGCGGCGTATACCTTCTCGACCGGCGCATTGATCGTGCGATGGAGCGTCAGGTAACTCCCCGTTTCGTCCGGTTGGTGCCCCGCAATATCGCGGCATCCCGATTTGGTCTGCCTAACGGTTCCCGCGGCCTTCTCGAGATCCGTCATCGCGATTCGTCCGTCGTGACGCTGACCAGTTGATCGAGCGCATTCAGGCGATCCGACCAGAAGCGTTCGTGGACTTCGAGCCAGGCGCGGGCGTCCTTCAGCGCGGCCGGATTGATTCTGCACATCCGTTCCCTACCCCGCGCTTCGCGCGTCACGAGGCCGGCGCGCTCAAGCACACCCAGGTGTTTCGACACCGCCGCGAAAGAAAGCGGAAAAGGCTCGGAGAGATTGCCGACGGTGGCTTCTCCCTCGGTGAGGCGATCAAGGATGGCGCGGCGGGTGGGATCGGCAAGTGCCCGGAAGATATGATCGAGATTTTGTTCAACCATTTGGTTGAGTGTATGCGCTTCCGAACTGATGTTCAACCATTTGGTTAAATAATGTGGGTCGAGCGTTAGACAGGCCCGTATCAAGTCGCTATGGTCCGCGCATCCAGCACCCAGGAGGAAAGCCATGCGAGCGCAGGCCCCGGCCGCGATCCAGTGCGTCGCCATTGCATTCGCTGGCCTGCTTGCGGCATGCGACCGGGGCGAATCCGCCGAACATCCGGGCAAGCAGACCTACGAACGCTACTGCTTTACGTGCCACGCCAGCGGCGTGGCCGGGGCGCCGGCGCTCGACGACAAGGAAGCCTGGACGCCGCGCCTCGCCCGGGGCCGGGACGCGTTGCTCAAGTCCGTTGTCCAGGGTATGCCGCCGGGCATGCCGCCCAAGGGGCTGTGCAATACCTGCTCGGAGGAGAAACTTCTCGAGTCCATCGACTACATCATCGTGTCGATTACGACCGATGAATAGGTTATCGTCGATAGTGCAATGTTCGATGGCGACTCAGGATCGGTGACAGACTATCTCCCGGGCGATATCATCCTCCGGCGCAAGGGGCCGATCATGCACCAGGGCATCGCGCTTCGCGGTGACCGCGTCCTGCACAACACGCCCCGGCGCGGCGAACACATTTCATCCATGCAGGACTTCCGGCGCGGCAAGACCGTGCGCGCACGGCGACTCGGCGAGACGCAGCGCGCGCGGGCGCTTCACCACGCGGAGCACTCGGCCCACGGCTATGCCCGGCGATACAACCTGTTCAGAAACAACTGCGAACATACCGTGACGCGGGCAACGACCGGCAACGCCATGAGTTCGCAGCTATTGGCGGTCGCCGCGGGACTCGTCATCGGCGGTGTGGTGCTGGCCGCAACACGGCATCCGGTAGCGGCGGCCGCGATCGGATACGCCTTGTGCCGGAAACTTCGGAAACGCAGTTCTTCGCATCCGCGTAGACGGGGTGTCGCGGATCGGCTTCGCTCGTGAAAGTGGTCGCTGTCCATGTTGCCCCGAGACCCGGAGCGCCCCACGTCGCGCTTCACCAGGCGACGCTCGTTCCCGGTCGCGGCATCAAGGGCGATCACCATCATGACCAGCCGAGCGGCGTCCTCGCCAGCGAGGTAACGCTCATCGAAGCGGAGACCGTCGCGGCCTTGAACGCGGACACCGGTCTCTCCATCGAAGCAGCCGCTACGCGCCGCAACATCGTGACCCAGGGCATCGACCTCAATTCCCTCGTCGGCAAGCGTTTCTCCGTCGGAAACGCGCTGCTCGAGGGCATTGAGCCCTGCGATCCATGCGCGAGCCTCGGCAGACGGCTGGCAACGCCTTCGGTGTCGGCGCCGACCATTGTCAGGACGCTCGCCAACCGCGGAGGATTGCGCGCCCGCGTCGTCGATGGTGGCACGCTTGCCCCCGGCGCTGAAATACGCTTGGACTGAGCCGGCCGAAGCGCGTCCGCTCACCGTCTCCGGCGGTCACCCATTCGGCGCCGAGCCGTTGCACGCCCGCCAGATGGGGTCAGGCGTTACGTTCTGGAATACCCAGTTCGACGCGTCGATGGCATAGCCCGACCATCGCGAAGGCTACGATGAAGATTCCGATTCAAGATGCCGAAAGCAGCGTATTCAACCTGTACTGAATGGTTGCTTGAACTTCGTCGCTCAACTGTCGCGCCGACCCATCCGCGCAGACCCGCGCCAAGTCATGCCAATGATCTTCGAGCAAGTGCAATGATTCATCCAAGGTGTGGAATGGGCCTGGAGGCGGACACTCCTCAAAGCTTGCTTCAATGACTTCGTCAGCAACTCCGTAGTGTTTCAGCAGATCGTTCACGGCGATCCAGTTCAACGCCGTGGCCAGGTTTTCCAGGGAGCACGCCCTATCGAGGGCGTGTCCTTTGTGAACCGAGTGGCGCCGGCAGCAATCGAGGACGAAGGCGAACGCTACACGTAGTGCAACCAGTGTTCGAAGGCTGGTTCTTCACCGCTCACCACGGCTCGGTACCTGTTCCGCAACCGTGCGGTGATCGGGCCGACGCGGCCGTCGCCGACGGCGCGTCCATCGATGCTGAGCACGGGCCACACACCTTCGGAGGTGCCGGTCAGGAACACCTCCGAAGCGCGCCCGAGTTCATCCACCGAGATGTCGCGTTCTTCACAGGGGTTGCCGATCATCGACGCGAGATCGATGATCGACGCGCGCGTTATGCCGAGCAGCACCTTGTTCTCTGGTGGTGTTGCAAGGCCTCCCGAGGCGTCGGCGAGGAACAGGTTCGCCGTCGGCGCCTCTGTTACGCAGCCGTTCTCGTCGAGCAGCACGATGTCGTCGAAACCTTCCCGGCGAGCCCGCCATTTAGCCGTCATGGCCGCCGTGTAGTTGGCCGCGACCTTTGCGTGGGGTGGGATGATATCGTCCCGCCGGCTGCGCTTGTCGCGTTCGATCTTCAACGACAGTTCCGCACGGCGATGGGGTTGCCCCCGGTTCCTGTCGATGATATCGCGGTCGCCGTCATAGGCGGCGATGAAAACGGATACGCGGGAATCCTGGGGAACGAGCTCGGCCTCGATCGAAGGAATCAGCGCGCTGATCTTGATGGACTTCGCACCCGGGTTGCGGCGCACCGTTTCCGCACACGCTTCGACCAGGAGGTCGACGTCATGCTGGAGCGGCAGGCCGACGATGCGACAGGTCGTCGCGAGCCGTTCGATGTGTTCGCGCAGACGAAACACGGCGATGCCGCGCCGGGCGGCATGGACGCTAAGGTAGTCGAACGCCAGCGAGCCCCGCTGCAGGCTCTGCGACAAGACGTGCACGGTTGCGTCGTCCCAGGCGATGAACTCGCCGTCGCGCCAGATGGTTCGCGCCGTCATCCCCAAACGTGCTCGGAAAACGATAGACGACTGCCATTGTATTCAAGGCCCGGATTGCGGTCTTTGGCGAGGAGTTGCGGACCGTCAAGATCGGCGTAGCGAGCGAATCCGGCAAGCAGCAGCGCCGGCGCCATGGAAAGCGACGTGGAAACCATGCAACCGACCACGACTGCCATGTCCCTTGCGCGTGCTTCCCTCGCCAGGGCCAGCGCCCGCGTCAAGCCGCCGGTCTTGTCCAGCTTGATGTTCACCGCCTGGTAGCGCTCCGCGACGGCGGCCAGGTTCGAGCCATCGCGGATGCTCTCGTCGGCGCACAGGAGGATCGGCGAATGAAACCCCGCGAGATCTGCATCCGCGCCTTCCGCCAGTGGCTGCTCGATCATTTCGACGCCGGCTTCCGACGCCACCGGAACGAACATCTTCAAATCCGCAAGAGACCAGCCTTCGTTCACGTCGACAATAAGACGCGCATCAGGCGCACTGGTCCTTACGGCCCGCAGCCGTTCGATGTCCAGAGCGACAGAATCCGTCCCCAGCTTTATCTTCAGGAGGAGGCGGTCGCGCGCGGCGCGCGCCCGTTCACCCATCCTTTCCGGCGAGTCGAGACTCACGGTGAGCGCCGTAACGACATCAACCGGTCGCGGAACGCCCGCCAGCTCCCAGGCTGCTCGACCGCTGCGTTTCGCAGCCAGGTCCCACAACGCGCAATCGAGGGCGTTGCGCGCCGCGCCGGGGGGAAGGACGCTCGCCAGTTCAGCGCTGTCGAATGGACCGCGAAACTCCTCGATCATCCGAACGATATCCTGCGTGGTTTCGCCGTAGCGGGAATAGGGAACGCATTCACCCCGGCCGCAGAACGCGCCGTCGGTCACCGTCGCCATTACCACCTCGGCTGTGCGCTTGGTCCCCCGGGATATGGTGAAGGGGCGAGCAATAGGCCAGTCTTGCCGTTGGGCAGTAACTTTCATGCAACGTTGCGCCGCCAATATCTGCCTATCCGTCTATCCACCCACATTGGAAACGTCGCCGGCGTCGGAGTTCCATCATGGACACGAGACTGACGGGAGCATAGGCAGCCCGCCGACCGCCCAAACGACGATACGGACTCAAAGTATCCCATCGACGATGACGGCGACGCCTTGCCGCACCGGATCGCATGCCGGCAACCCGAATCGACGCCCTGTTTTCTCAATGACGTGCTCAGCATCCTCCGCGGCGAGGGCCGAGGTATCCATGGCGATACCGGCGCAGCGGATGTCGGGATTGGTCAGGCGCCCAAGAGCGGTGGTCTCTGAGATCACGTCTTCAATGCGCGCGATGGGCGTTTCGACATTGCGCATGGTGCCGCGGGTCGGCTCGTGGCAGACGACAAAAGCGTCGGGCTGGGTCCCGTGCAGCAGCGCCAGGCTGACGCTGGCGAAGGATGGATGGAACAGCGAACCCTGGCCCTCCACCACGTCCCAGTGGTCGGCGTTGTTGTCCGGCGACAATGCCTCCGCCGCACCTGCCGCGAAGTCGGCGACCACCGCATCGATGGCGATCCCGGAGCCCGAAATCAGAATGCCCGTCTGACCCGTCGCCCGGTAGTCGGCGTCCGCGCCGCGCCGCAATAGTTCCCGTTCGATGGCAAGGGCGGCGTACTTCTTGCCCACGGAACAGTCGGTGCCCACCGTCAGCAGCCGTTTGCCCGTGCGTTTGCGACCGCTCGCGGTGTGAAACGATTCGACCGTGTGGCGCACGTCGAACAAACGCCGGCCGAAACGCCGCGCGGCCGCCGCGATCTCGGGTATGTCGGCAAGGCGCGCATGCATGCCGCTGGCGACATCCAATCCCGCTTCCATGGCTTCGACGACGTGGACGCGCCATGCATGCGGCAGCACACCGCCCGGATTGACGGCGCCGATGACCAGGGTTCTGGCGCCGGCACGCGCGGCTTCGGGGATCGACAGTTCCGCAACGCCGAGATCCGCGCCGCAACCGGGAAGCCGCATCTGGCCAGCGACAGCGTCCGGCCGCCAGTCGACGATGCCCTGTCCGGTCTTGGCGGCCAACGCGTCCTTGGCATCACCGATGAAGAGCAGGTACGGCGTTTCGATGTGCATGCGGCAGCAATCGCTTCACGTTGACTACTCAACATAGGGGCAAATGGCACGAGATTCCACGGTCAGACCTCATCGCGGAGTAACACCTGCCGCCGGTGACGAGACTTGGCAAAGCTCTCGCCGGAGTCGAATCCCGCCCGTCGATCAGGAAACTCGGCGAATGCGACCAAGTGGAGCAGACTCGAATCAACAAGGAGGCCACCAGCGACAATACCCGAAGCGGCGATGCGGATATCGTGACCGAGACCCACGGCTTCGTGTTCTTCAATATCTCCGTTGTTGACGTTGGACAGGAATTCGCGCGCCTCTTCTACGCCAGGTGGATTCGATGTCGGCTCGGTCAGTTCCCCTTGTTCCAGCGCATCTATCGCATAACTTCGCACAAGCTTCGGCAGAAGAGCCGCGAATGTCGCTGGCGTGTCGAAGATATCGAGCCCGCAAACCGTCCCGCCAATCGCAAAAATACCGCCGCACACCTCCGGTTCCGCCCTGAAATACCCCACGATCTCATCAAGGGCCGATGCATGCTGTTCGAAGAAGGCACCCATGGCGCCCGTCGGCGAGCTCGCGTCCAACGCCCTCGCCTTGTCGCTGATCTCCCTCCAGATGGCCGATTGGTCGGAATAGCGGGTGCCTTCGAAGCGCATGGATGCTTGAACACTGGCTAGCTTCGCCGCTCGTCCCCGGGAATGATGCACTCGCTGGGACAGTTCGAACGGATTACTCTGGGGTGACCAGCGTCCCTGTTCCACGCAGGACACCGGAACAGACGTCGACCTGGCGGCCGGCATCAGGAGCGTGAGATTGGCGACCCGATTCTGCTTGGCGCCAACCAATTCCTCGCCGTCGATGATGAGCACTGGTTGATTCGCCCGGTTATCGACCATCAAGTCCGACACACTTCCTCGCTCGGATATTTCCCGCGCGGTCACCAGTCCAGCCGCGAGGGCGTCACGCAGAAGCAGGTAATCCATCGTGTCCTTCGACTGCGAGCGAAGGGGGAACATCGAAAGCCCCTGAGTCGTCTTCGGCGCCCCGACTTCGAGTCGAGAAATAGCGAATTTTGCTGGATGCATTGGCGAAACTCCGTCTATATTGTCAGTAGAGCCAGTGACGCCAGCCTATATGTCTGCAGGATCAAGTCAACAGTATATGTCAGTTATTTGCCATTAGACGACACCTCACAACAGGATCGCAATGCGTAGCTTTACGACCGAGGAGCTCGAGCGGGCAACCGGGTTCGACCGAAGAACCATTGCCTACTACGTGCAAAAGGGGCTCATCCCGAAGGTAGGGCGTCGAGGTCCCCGAACCCGCTACCCGAAACTCGTGATGGACCGACTCCTGTGTATTCGCCGCATCCGAGAGGCGGAAGAAGCCGGTGAAATCGAAGCGGTGTCCCTGAACGCGATGCAGGCAATATTCGGTCGCGTTTCCGCCGAACTCATCGCTCGGGTGGCGGATGGGGAGACGCCGGTCTCGACGGCCCTGGCCCGTGGGGCCGCGCCAGCCGAGCGCTCGCACCGCGCGCGGCTGGCGGCGATGGAAGCCTCCTGGTCTGCGACAGAGGTCCGTGAACGTCCCGAGCCATACGCGTTCGAATCCGACGACAAAACACCGCCAAAACGGCGTTTGTCCCAGGCAATGGCTGCGGAACCCGCAATGCCATCGGGAGACGCCAGCGCCGGGGAGGACTGGGACGAGGCGGCAGACCTCGCGCTGGAAACCGAGACGGAACTGGGAGACGCTCTCTCGGAACTGCAAACCCGCGCGCGCAACCGGCAACGCAAGCCAGGTTCCCTCGATCGGTGGTCGCGCGTTGAGATTTCGCCGGATGTCGCAATATCGGTTCGCGGTGTGACCGACGAGGACGTGCCGCTTCTGGAGTCGGTGGGCAAGAAGCTGCGCCGACTCATTTCCGACCGCAAAGACCGTTCCGAGCGCTGACCAGGCACACCAAAGTGTCGAGTACGATGCGTTCAGGCGGAGGTGGCACAGCAATCCGGAGGAGGTTGGCGACCTTGGCTGGCGCCCTGGTGTTTCTGCCCGCGCTCGTTGCGGCGGGAGAGCAAAGCCATGGCTTCGCGTATTTCGGCGACCTGAAGTACCCCAAGGACATGGCGCACTTTGACTACGCGAACCCGGACGCTTCGAAAGGGGGACAGATCAACCTTTCCATCGTCGGAAACTTCAACAACGTCCATGCCTATGTCGACAAAGGGAATCTCACGCCCTTCATGAACACCAGGCTGAGCTCAAGGGTTTACGACCACCTCATGCGGTGGTCCGAAGACGAACTGGCTTCCTACTACGGCCTGCTCGCGGAAAGCGTGGAGGTGGCCGATGACTACAGTTGGGTCGCCTACACGTTGCGCGACAACGCCTACTGGCACGACGGCGAACCGGTGACCGTCGACGACGTCCTGTGGACATTCAAGATGCTGAAGACCCAGGCTTCCATCAGTTGGCAAATCTACTACCGCGACTTCGACAGGGTAGAGCAGACCGGGCCGCGGTCGTTCAGGTTTTATTTCACCGAGGACGCGGAAACGGGCCCGCCACTGGTCGTTCTCACCGCCCGTTTCACAACGCTGCCCAGACACTACTGGGAGGAGAGAGACTTCACCGCCACAACCCTCGAGCCGCCGCTCGGCAACGGGGCCTATCGGCTGGCCGAGGTGGAGGTCGGACACAAGGTGGTCTTCGAAAGGGTGGAGGACTATTGGGGCAGGGATCTCAACGTCAACCTCGGCCACCACAATTTCGACCGCATTGTGTACACGTATTACTTTGACAGGAACGTAATGCTCCAGGCGCTCAGGGCGGGCTTCGTGGACTTGTTCTTCGAGGAGGATGAAGGCCACTTCCACACGGCCTACGATTTCGAGGCCCAACGCCAGGGGCTGTTCAAGAAGGAAACCTACAGAATGGGCTATTCCTACGGCATGCACGAGAGCGTCGTCCTCAACAACCGTCTTGACCTGTTCAAGGACATTCGGGTCAGGGAGGCGCTGACGCTGGCCTACAACTTCGATTGGGCGAACCGCGTCTACTGGCACAGCGGCCTGGAACGCAACAACAGCTACTTCATGCGCTCGGGAATGCAGGCCAAGGGGCTGCCGTCCGCGGCCGAACTCGAGATTCTGGAACCGTTGCGCGACCAGGTGCCGGAGCGGGTATTCACGCATCCCGTGCCGCTGCCGCAGAACGAACCTTTCGGACGCAACCGCGATACGCTGCTCCAGGCCGACGCGCTGCTGGTCGAAGCGGGCTGGGTGATCAAGGACTTCAAGCGCGTCAACGCCCAGACCGGAGAGCCGTTCACGCTGGAGTTCATCGTCAGGTACGGCCTCCACGAGCGCATGCTTGTACCCTTCGTCGAAAACCTCAAGCGCTTGGGCATAGACGCGGTGCTGCGCAAGTTGGAGAGCAACCTGATGACCAACCGGCTGCGAAACTACGACTTCGACGCGACCATACGCAAGATCTATACGTTCATGGTCCCGATCCCGGCGCGCATGCGCAGCAGCTACAAGTCGCAGTCCGCCGACCAGCCGGCACAGACAAACTTGCCCGGCATCAAGAATCCCGTGGTGGACTTGCTGGTCGAGGAGGTCCTGAAAGCCAGGACCGAAGCGGAGATGAACACAGCCGGACGGGCGCTGGACCGGGTGTTGCTCTGGAACTTCTACGTTATTCCCGAAGGATGTCCGCTCGGGCGTCACCCCGTGTACTGGGACCGGTTCGGCCACCCTCCCATGGGTCGAGAACACATGAACTGGACCGGTTTGCACCTATGGTGGCTCGACAAGGAGAAGAACGCCCGGGTAGAGGCCGGCCTGGCCGGATTGAGGGAAGACTGAGATCGATCAGGTGGCACGTCTTTTCGCCAGCCTTCTGGCGTTCTTCCCCGTGTTCGCGGCGGCGGGGGCGCCAAGCCACGGATTCGCGTATTTCGGCGACCTGAAGTACGCGAAGGACATGCCGCACTTCGACGGAAGGGCATCCCGTCGGGCGCCATCTCGTATACTGGGACAGGTTTGGTCATCCGCCTATGGGCGTCGAGCACATGAACTGGACAGGATTCCCGCACCTGTGGTGGCTGGACAAGGAAAAGAGCGGCCGGGTGAATGCCGGGCTCGCCGGACTGAGAAGTAACTAGCAGGGCAACTAGCGCGCTTAAGGATCATTTCCAGACCATGCAAAGCATCCGGGAATTCGCTATCAGGATCGGCTCGTCCTACCTCTCTCGCAGGCTCGCGCTGATGTTGCCGACCTTGATCGGCATCATGCTGGTGAATTTCATCATCATCCAGGCGGCGCCCGGCGGCCCCGTCGACCAGGCAATCGCTCGAATTCAAGGCGAGGACGTCGCGGCAACCGCGATGATCGGCGGCGGAGGCGGCGCTCCCAGCGGCATGGAAGCGGGCGGCCAGAGCAGCTACGAATTCGCGCGGGGGATCGACCCGGAACTCATCAAGGAACTGGAAAAGCAGTTCGGCTTCGACAAGCCGGCGCATGTCCGGTTCTTCCAGATGTTGAAGAACTACTTCTCGTTCGATTTCGGCGACAGCTTCTACCAGGACGTCCCGGTGGTCGACCTGGTGATAGAGCGTTTGCCCGTGTCGCTGTCGCTCGGTGTCGCCACGCTGCTCATCGTCTACACGATTTCGCTTCCCTTAGGGATACGGAAGGCGGTCCACGACGGCACGCAGTTCGATATCTGGACCAGCTTTGTGATCCTGATCGGCTACGCGATCCCCGCGTTCATTCTGGCGATGCTGCTCATCATCCTGTTCTGTGGCGGCGAGTACTTCGACTGGTTTCCGCTGCGCGGACTGATATCGGACAACTACTCCGAGCTCACGTTCTGGGATCAGGTCACCGACCGGATTCATCACCTCGCCATGCCCGTCGCCGCCCTGGTCGCGGGAAGTTTCGCGACGTTGACCATGCTGACGAAAAACTCGTTCCTGGACGAGATCAACAAGCAATACGTTCTGACCGCCCGGTCGAAAGGACTGACGCCGGCACGCGTGTTGTACGCCCACGTATTCCGTAATGCCATGCTCATCGTCATCGCGGGATTTCCGGCGGCGCTGCTCGGCATACTCTTCACCGGCGGCATCCTGATCGAAGTCATATTCTCGCTGCGGGGCATCGGCCTGCTGGGATTCGAGGCCATCATGTCGCGGGACTATCCGATCGTGTTCGGCACGCTTTTCGTGTTTACCCTGCTGGGCCTCGTGACACAGCTCATCGCCGATCTCGTCTACACCCTGGTGGATCCGCGAATAGATTTCGAAACCAGGGGAACGTGATCGTGGGCGAAGCGAACATCTCCGTGGACCCAGTCGCCAGGCAACGCTGGCGCGCCAGTCCGCTGACGCGCCGTAGATGGGCCAATTTCCGCGCGAACAAGCGTGGCTACTGGTCGCTTCGCATATTCCTTGCCCTGTTCATCTTTACGCTCTTCGCCGAGTTCATCGCCAACGACAAGCCGCTGGTGATTTACTACGAAGACCGCTACTACTTCCCCCTGCTCAACAAGTATGCCGAGACAGAGTTCGGCGGCGAATTCAAGGTCGAGGCCGACTATCGGGAGCATTTCGTAAAGGACCTCATCAGGGACAAGGGGGGTTGGATGCTCTGGCCACCGATTCCCTTCAGCTACAACACCATCGACTACTACCTGCCCGGCACTGCCCCCTATCCGCCTTCCAGGGAACACTTGCTGGGCACCGACAACGTCGGCAAGGACGTATTGGCCTCGCTCATCTACGGGGCGCGGCTATCGTTCCTGTTCGGCCTCGTCCTGACGTTTATTAGCTCGATTATCGGCGTCTGCGCCGGCGGTCTTCAGGGGTATTTCGGCGGCAAGGTCGACCTCTTCGCCCAACGTTTCGTTGAGATCTGGGCGGGGCTTCCCACGCTGTTCATACTGATCATCCTCGCCAGTATCGTCGAGTCCAACGTGTTCTGGCTGCTGGGCATCCTGACCCTCTTCAGTTGGATGGCCCTGGTCGCGGTCGTGCGCGCGGAGTTCCTGCGCGCGCGCAACTTCCAATACATCGATGCGGCCCGCGCCCTGGGCGTCACCGATCTCAGGATCATGGTGCGGCACGTGCTGCCGAACGCCATGGTGGCGACCATCACCTTCCTTCCCTTCATCCTGACGGGATCGATCACCGTGCTTACGTCTCTCGATTTCCTCGGCTTCGGACTGCCGGCGGACTCGCCGTCGCTCGGCCGCCTGCTGGCGCAAGGTCGCGCCAATATCCATGCGCCCTGGCTCGTGCTGACCACTTTCACCACGCTCGCGGTCATGCTGACGCTTCTCATTTTTACGGGCGAAGCGGTACGCGACGCCTTCGACCCACGCAGGGACCCCGCGGGCGTTCTCCAGTCGAAGAGCTGATTCGCGTCCGCTCCGAGAGACCGCCGTTACGATTGGACGATTTCCCACGCGATTTCCCGTCGATGCGCTACATCGCATTGACGGTCGAAGGCGTACAGTGCTGCTTCTCGTCGTGCGACGGCCGCACGAACGACGCACACCGGGTTTGCTATGATCGCGACACCTCGGTCGACTTTCGAGGAAACGCCATTGGTGGCCAAACCACTTCGCCGTCGCTTGACAGTCGATGACGTCGAGCAAATGTGCTCGGCAGGAATCCTGACAGCCGACGACCGCGTAGAACTTATCGATGGGGAACTCATCGAAATGCCGCCAATGGGCCCCGCGCACGCGGGCATCGTGAACCGCTTGGCCAAGATACTGCTCTTGCGCTTGGGCGATGCGGCGGAGCTGCGCGTCCAGTCCTCCCTGCGGCTATCGAATCACACCCAGCCGGAACCCGATCTGGCGGTCGTTAAGCCTGATCCTCGCCACTACCTGCTGCGCCATCCGCAGCCGGCCGACGTCCTGTTGACGATCGAAGTAGCCGACTCGTCGCTTGACTACGACCGCGAGCGAAAGGTCCCGCTTTACGCCGCCGCCGGCGTCGCCGAGGTGTGGCTCGTCGACGTCGGAAAGAAGCAAGTCACGATCTACAACGCACCGTGTTCCGGCGGTTATGGCTATTCCCGGACAGTGGCCTGGGCGGAGGAGATCGTCGCCACCGCGGTTGAAGGCCTTCGCCTGACTTTCGAGGAGTTCTTGCCGAGGGCGCATTTCGAGTAGCCAACGACGCCACGCGTTGTGAATCGGCCCGGAAATTCGGGCCGGCGTCGAGGGTGGCCGCGCGTTCCCCTCCTAGCCGTTGTAAATCCAGTTGCCGTGAAACCCATAGGGCACGCGATGGGGTAGTTCCGCGCAGGCGATCGGTCCATCCGCAATGTTGCGCGCGTCGAGAACGATCAGGTCGCTGCGGTTTTCGGCAGCGCGGTACACGACGCTCAACAGGTAGCCGTCGCCCTCCTCCGCTTCCCTGGTTCTCGGCACGAATACGGGCTCACCCGTGACATCGCCTTCCGGGAGCACGTAGTGACTGCGTTGTCCCGCAGAGAAATCGTGGTTGATGACGGTGTTGAAGGTCTCGCCTCCCATCGATGCGGCATAGTAGCCGTGGCGATAGCGACCGCAGGCGAAGCGCTCGTCCGTGCGCGGAAACTCACCGCCAACATCATCGAGATAGCGTCGCTGCACACCATTTGAATTGTCGGCGAGATCGATGGTCCACTCGGCGAGGCGCGCGTTTTCCGCGGCTGTCGGACTGCCGTCGACGTGGGGGAACAGCGGCACCTCATCGAACTGCATGACGTGGGCGACGATGCGACTGCCGTCGCTGTAGGCGTTCATCGTATGGAACACGTAGCAGGGGTCCGTCTCGAACCAACGCATGTTCTCAACCGAGCCGCCCCTGGGCATGACGCCGATGTGCGTGCCCTTGTCAGGCTCCCAGGCCAGGGGCGGCTGGCCGCGCATCGCCCGCTCCAGGCTGCCCGTGACCGGGAATATCGGAAAGACCACGTGTTCGTCCGTCACGATGAAGTCGTGCACCATGCTGGCAAAGGGAGCTTCGAATCGCTCCGAACGGGTCAGCGTCCCGGCCGCGTCCACGCTCTGATAGCTCATATCCTGGCTGAACATACCCGACGCCATGTAGCCGAAGAACAGCATTTCGCCGGTCTTCGGATCGAACTTCGGGTGGGCCGTCATCGGCCCCTCGAAGCGTTCGTCGAAACGCCAGGGACCGATCGTGTCCAGTGTCTCCGGGTCGACCTCGAACGGCGCATGTCCCTCCTCCAGCGCCAACAACTTGCCGGCGTGCCAGACGATGTTGGTGTTGGCCAGGCCATCTTCCGGCACGCCCTGGGTGACGGGGTCGTTTTCCATAGGATTGAAGGGATTGTAGAGGCTGCGGCCCTCGCGTCTCTCCAACGTCCATTTCACGGTGCGCGCCCAACGGTTGCGGTAACGCACCCGGCCGTCGCGGATGTGGAACATGTGCAGCATGCCGTCGCCGGCAAACCAATGATGGTCTCCTCGGGGCGGGAACTGCGGGTCGGGACCGTTGCGGTAGTACGTGATGTCGAGATCGGCCGGCAATTCGCCGCGAACGATCACGTCGTCGATGTCGCATTCCATGCGGATCGGCGCGAAATTTCCGACGAGTTGGGGGTGGTCCGGGTACGGCGTTGTCATGGTCCTTCCTCGACATCACGAGCGCGGATGCACACTGTAACCCGAGAGGGACGAAAGCCGTCCTTCGGATCATCCGAATCCGGGCCGGTACAATGCCCATCGTCCCCGAAAGCGACACCCGAATGACTGCCCTCTTCACCCATTTGAACTGTCTCGACCACGAAATGGGCAACCGCCACCCGGAACGTCCCGCGCGCCTCGCCGCCGTACTAATGCACCTTGACGAAACGGGGCTGGTAGCCGAACTCGACGTGCACGAAGCCCCCGAAGCGCAGCACACGGATCTGGCGCGGGTGCACGGCGAAACGTTCCTCGACACGCTTGCGCAACTGTCCCCGGACGACGGCCTTGTCCGACTCGACCCGGACACCGCGATGGGACCGGGTTCGCTCCGCGCCGTTCGCACGGCGGCCGGCGCGGCGGTGGCGGCCGTCGAACTGGTGATCGGAGATACTGACAACCGGGCTTTCTGCGCCGTGCGGCCCCCCGGACACCACGCCGAGATGTCCCAGGCAATGGGATTCTGCTTCGTCAACAGCATCGCCGTGGCCGCCGCGCGGGCCCTGGAGCACCCCGACATCGACCGCGTTGCCATCCTCGACTTCGACGTCCATCACGGCAACGGCACCGTGGCGGCCTTCATGGACAACCCGGATGTCCTCGTCTGCTCGAGCTTTCAGTTCCCCTTCTATCCCTATCGGCTGCAGGACGTGCAACGGCCCAACATCGTCAACACGCCCCTACCCGCCGGCACGCGCGGCGCCGAGTTCAGAAACGCCGTGGAACGCGACTGGCAACCCGCCCTCGACGGTTTCAGACCCGACCTCATCCTTGTCTCCGCCGGCTTCGACGGCCACGCGGATGATCCTTTGGGCGGATTCCTGTTGACCGAGGATGACTACGCCTGGGTAACCGGGCTGATCACCGACGCCGCGAACCGCCATGCCAACGGGCGCATCGTCTCGATGCTTGAGGGCGGCTACGACCTCCGATCACTCTCGCGCAGCGTGGCTACGCACGTCGAGGGCTTATTGCCCTGAGTTAGCCATAGACAGGATGGCGCGTTTCGCACAAGGAAGTGGTCAAGCGCTATCCGATCAGCGCGAGAATGAATCGGTCTCCGGAGAGCACCCGCCCGAGAGCCTACGTCCACGCCCGACCCAGAGCGATAAGGGTTCATCCCACCGCTGCGAGTAGTTTCTTCTGCGCCGTACGACCGAGAATGATTACGCTTGGGTTACGAGTCTCATCACGGACGCCGCGAACCGCCACGCGAGCGGGCGCGTCGTCTCGATGCTGGAGGGTGGCTAAGACCTCGGATCACTCTCGCGCAGCGTGGCTGCGCATGTCGGGGAACTGATTCCCTGAACCCTACGGCGATGGGGGCCCGGACGAGGGCTGGCCATCTATCGCCCTAACGGGAATACCCGTGTTGTATCGGAGCAGATCGTCCATCCCGATCGTCGCACGACCCCCGGTCGCTCCAAAGAAATTGTAAAGGCTGAGCCCACCAGGACTGTTTTCGCTGAACCACGAGACATCCTCGCTTAGCCTATCCAATTTCGAGCTGACTGCAGGATGATCCTCGTCGATCAACAGAATCGCCGCGGCGCGGAACTCTCGTTGCGCGTGCGGGTATGCGGGGACGCGCTCACCGTGTTCTGCGACGAGGTCCTCGGCGGTATGGACGGTTAGTTGACTCGCGGTAAATATGGGATGTCCGCCATCGGTGCGAACGTCGTCACCATTTTCGTCAAGCAGCCACTCACCATCCTCGGCAATCGTCAGATCGGGAACTTCCTCCAGCGGCAAGAAACCGGCCAGATACAACTCAATGGGACTGTAGGGAACGGAATTGCCACCGTTTGCGCCTATTCCGAAATCGCCTGCGGCGTATCGGCTGTTCCCAAAATCGACCAGACTTGCAAGATCGAAACCGCCAAGCTGACCGTCGACGCTGCTGAATCCCCAGTGCGCCCGAGACGGGTTCGGCGGAATCACATGGTTCGCCCACCGATGCATCAACTCGTGCAGCGACGGACCTCCGCGTAGCAAGTCAAATCGGGGAAAGTGCAATACGCCCTGAAGCCTGGCATCCGATCCCCAAGCAGCGGTGTGCGAATAGGTTGCAATACCGATACCCGCCGTATCGTTCATGACGGTGTAGTAAATGCCGAAATAGCCGGGCTGACCGTCCTCGAGATTCGAGACGAACATCAGGAAGTCGAAGTCATCGTCGAAATAATCGTAGAACCTCGACGCATATTTTCTGAAGGGCAGCCTGTCGGTGGCGAGACTTTCGGGGACAGGCAGGACGAATACATTGTCGTTGTAGATCGACGGCTCGTCATCGATCGTGGCGACAGTTCCATCGTTCCCTTGGGACGCAGCAAGCATTACCACCGTCGCAAAGCAAGCAAGTCCCAGGCTATTGGTCACAACTGCGGCATGGGGCCTGCTTCGGACCGTAGTCATCGCACCTTCGAAAGCAGTTTCACCAGCGTATCGGGTCGACCGATGCCGCCGCCCTTGGTGACGAGGTATCCACCCCGAAATCGCGCTATGGGGACCGCCGTATCTACCGTGCCGAGTACGTCCAGCGTTTCGTCGCCAACAATCGCGGCGGCGGTGTCGCCGCCGAGAACAAACATTGTGCCGTTCCCATAGCCGGTCCTGAGGGCGCTGTTCGCGAATTCCGCCATCGCCGCCGCAACCTGCTCCGCGTCCCGGGACGAAATGGTGCCAAACGGTACCGGCGTTGCCACAACGGCAATCGGGCTCTGGTTTGATCCGGTCGTCGCGCTCGGTGGTTGAAGGTCATCCGAAAGGGTGAACGCCGGGACTTCAAGTCTCGCGATCTGCTCTCGGCTCATGGCATTGAGGCTGCCACACAGGATCAGAACCGGCGGGACGATAGGGACTTCGCGAGGCCTGAGTTCCGGGAACACGGTAGCGGCGTACGCTGCAACGGCGCCACTTGGGCCAACCATTGCGCGTCCTTCGTCGTGGCATCGTCGCGCAGCCGCTTCGAGTTCCGCATTGTCGTTGGCGTCCCAGACGAGGACGTCGCCTCCCGCACAACCCGTCAACTCCAGGATTTCCATAGGTTGGCTGCTCAATGGCGCCGTCAGCGGGTCCTTGCCGAACGGGGATTCCAGCACCGGCACGTCGTCCACGTACACCACTCCATCCACGCAACGACGGCCAGCGTCGGGGAAACTCGGCACCACCGCGACCCCATGGCCGAGCTGCAGCAATCCCTTCACCTCGAACGGCCAGTTGCCCCGTAGGCCGGAGTCGATCTTGTGGCAACGATAACGCGCGCTTCTCGCATGCGCGCCTGCGGCTTGTCGCTGCGCCGCCGCCGGGTCCAGGTGCCGCGATGCGATATCGACGACGCAGCAGGTTTCGTCGTCGGCATGTTTCCCCGAAGGTACCGAGAAGCGCGCGTTGGCGACCATGCCGGCAATCTCCAACGCGCCAGTACGGTCGTCAGAAGTAATGAACAGTGTACGCGGGCGTTCTTCGCGTCCACCGAAGGTCGTGGAGGTGTTCAAGTCTCCTACCGAATGGCGGAACCCATGTTCGCCACTCAGAGGATGGCCCGAAGCGTTTCCGGCAGTTCCTTGAACTCGTCGGTGGTCAACCCCAGGTACGGTCTTTCGACCTGGCGCAGCCAGGACTGGCTGTAGTACATGTTGAGGGCGCGCCGCGTCTTTCCGGTGGTTCGGTTGGCGCCGTTGTTGTGCCACAGGGAACCGTCGAACATGAGGATGGAACCGGCATCCATCTCCACCGCCATATGCCCGCAGTCCTGTTGCACAGGTCCCGTCCACCTGTGGCTGCCAAGTACGATCAGCGTACCACCGGTCTCCGCGGTGAAGGGATCGAGCGACAGCAGGGTGTTCACCACGATGGGCGGTCTCGGGCGGGGGATCGGGTAGCCCGCGTCGTCGCGGTGCATGTGGCGGATGTTTTGCGCGGCTGCACGTCCTTGATCATGACCGTCGAGAGCTGGATACCGCCGCCGAAGAAGTAGCCGCCTCGCTTTCGGTCAGGGTCGACCAACACGCCGCGAACGACGGCAAGAACCATGGGATGGGCGTAGAGATCGTCGAAAGCGCGAGACTTGCCGAACAGCCCCTTGCACATTCGGCCGAACACCTTGTCGTCGAGACCCGGCATCTCGATGGGCGTCGCCTCGAGAAGCGCCTCAGCATCGGCCTGCGCCCGTTTCAGTCGCGCCCCAAAGATGAGCTTCGGGATGATGGTGTAGCCGACATCCTTGATCTGCTGGATCGCTGTTTCTACGTTAGGCATGGTCTCGATCTTCAGCGAGCGGTTTCGGTTCCGGCCGGGTGAGCCGGTCCGACACACATTGTATCAATGCGGTATGGGCGGCACCGCCCGATCAGGCATATCGAACGTTATGATCGGCAATTCGTCTTCAGCGATCCCCCGGCAGAGCGTATATGGGACAGAATAACGTGTACTTCGTGACGGGCACCGACACCGGCGTCGGCAAGACGTTCATCACGAGCGCGCTGTTGCGGGCGGCCAGGGCGCGTGGCCTCGCATGCGTCGGCTACAAGCCGATCGCCGCAGGCGCGACCCTGCGGGACGGCGCGCTCCGGAACGAAGACGCCCTGGAACTCATCGCGGCGGCCCAGTCCGAACATGACTATGCGGACATCAATCCCGTCGTCTTGCGCCCGGCGATTGCCCCGCATATCGCCCTCGCACAAATCGGTCGCCACGTCAGCGCCCGGGAACTGGCCGCCGCGTGTCCCGAAGCCGCGTTCACGCTGGTCGAAGGGGCGGGCGGCTGGTTCGTGCCCCTGAATGAACGGGAGACGCTAGCCGACGTCTGCGCCGCCCTGGGCGCGAAGGTTATCCTTGTGGTCGCCATGAAACTCGGCTGCCTGAACCATGCGCTGCTGACTGCGGCCGCAATCAAACGTGCCCGACTCGATCTGGCGGGCTGGGTCGCAAACTGCTTTGGCGATCCCATGCCCTGCCTGACGGAGAACGTCGACACTCTGCGCCAACGGCTGCCCGGTCCGTGCCTCGGTACCGTACCGCATGTGGGCGGCCCGCAAGACGCCACCCAGTTCCTCGATCTGGATCCCTTGTGCGGCTGAACGAATCCCTCGACTTCGATCGTCGGCATATCTGGCATCCCTATACGTCGATGACGGATCCGTTACCCGCGTACCCTGTGGAGTCGGCCCACGGCGTGCGCATCCGCCTGGCGGACGGGCGCGAACTGATCGATGGCATGTCGTCCTGGTGGTGCGCCATTCACGGGTACAACCATCCGGCGTTGAACGAAGCCGTACGCACGCAACTGGACAAGATGGCGCATGTCATGTTCGGCGGATTGACGCACGAACCGGCGATCAAGCTGGCGCAGGACTTGATCGATATCACGCCGGACGGCTTGCGTCACGTGTTCTTCGCCGACTCCGGGTCCGTGTCGGTCGAAGTCGCCATCAAGATGGCCATCCAGTACTGGGGAGCGATGGGACGGCCCGAAAAAAATCGCCTGCTCACCATACGCGGCGGCTATCACGGCGACACCTTCGGCGCCATGAGCGTCTGCGATCCGGTCACCGGGATGCACGAACGTTTCCGCCGCGTGCTACCACAGCACATCTTCGTGGAGCGGCCCGTGTCCAGGGTCCACGAGCCGGTGTCGACCGAGGACGCCAAGCGCATCGAAACGGCCTTGACTGACCACCACGGCGAACTCGCGGCCGTGGTGCTGGAGCCGGTCGTGCAGGGCGCCGGGGGCATGTGGTTCTACTCCCCCGAGTACCTGGCCCGAGTAGCCGAGCTATGCGCCGAACTGGACGTGCTGCTGATCGCGGACGAAATCGCCACCGGATTCGGCCGTACCGGACTCCTGTTTGCGTGCGAACACGCGCAGGTCGAACCCGACATCATGTGCCTCGGCAAGGCCTTGACCGGCGGCTACATGACCCTGGCGGCCACGCTGACCAACTCCCGGGTGGCCAAGGGCATCTCCGCAGACGGCGGCGTGCTGATGCACGGGCCGACCTTCATGGCCAACCCACTGGCGTGCGCGGTGGCGCGCAAGAGCATCGAACTGTTGCAGGCCGGACCTTGGAGGTCGCGCGTCGGCGACATCGAAAGCCAGCTCCAGCGGGAACTGGGCGCCTTTCGGGAGCATGCCGCCGTGCGGGACGTACGCGTTTTCGGCGCCATCGGCGTTGTGCAGACGCACAAGCCCGTGCCGGTGGCGGACCTACAGAGCGTTTTTGTGGAGCGAGGCGTGTGGATTCGTCCCTTCACCGACCTGATCTACCTGATGCCGCCCTATATCATCGGGGCCGATGACCTCACTTGCCTGACATCGGCCATCGGTGCCGGGTTGGATATCCTGTAGGGCCATCCTCGAACCACCACGACCCCGACGCCATGATGTACGCCCGACCGACTGAACCCCTACACGTTGTCGACGTCCTGGTCGAGGGTTTCCGCCTTTTTCGGGCGGGCATGAGGTCACTGTACGTGCCCGCGTTCCTGCTCGCACTGATAGTCGGAGTAATTGACCCGGTTGAGATTCCGTCTGAAGATGCCGTGGAGAACCTCGACTTCGGCCAAGACTTTTGGCTTCGCTTTGTTGCCTCCCTGGTGGCAGGCTTTTACATGTACGCGGTCATCACTGCCATCGTTCATTACATTGCCTCCGGCGCTCCCGAGGGCGCTCGTTCACCGCTCTCCATTGCCACCCGTCGGTTCCCGGTGATACTGGCCGTCAATCTGTTGTTCATGCTTGCCATCATGATCGGTACGCTGCTGCTGATCGTTCCCGGCATCTTTCTGTTCGTCGCCCTGTACTTCAGCCCCATGTTGCCCATCATCGAAGGCAAGGGTCCGATCGACAGCATCGGTGGGAGTTATTCCCTCGTCAGAGGACATTGGTGGCGAACCTTTGCGATCGCTGCGATCACGATCGCCTTCGGATTCATCACGGGCGAGGCCAGCGGAAAGGTTGCACTCTTCCTGGCAGACCGGTTCGACAGCGACCTCGCAGCCAATACCGTCTCGACGCTGACGTATGCCGCGTTCCAGGCAATCATTTTTTCGTTGAGCGTCTGCGTCACCTACGCCATGTATCAGGATCTGCGGTTGAGGCAGACACAACACCGTGACGTACGACCGACCGACTGAGCCTTCGAGCGTCATCGGCGTCCTGACCGATGGATTTCTTCTCTATCGGGCGAGCATAAAGTCACTCTACGTACCTGTATTCGTGCTCGCACTGATGATGAGTGAGGTAACAGTCAACTGGCAATCCGACACCGGCGTGAGCTATTGGATTCGCTGCATTCTTTCGTGGGTCGTCGGCATCTACATGTACGGATTCATCATTGCCAGCGTTCACTTCCTCGCGTCGAACGATCCGAGCGGCATTCGTTCGTCGCTAGGCATCGCAATGCGTCGGCTGCCGACAATGCTTGTCGTCTATGTATTGTTCACATTCGCCATCTTCGCCGGTTTTATGCTGCTCATGTTTCCCGTGGTCTGGCTGCACCTCTCAGACAGCTTCTTCGTCGGGGTCCTGGCGTTGACAGTTTCCGCCTCCTTGGTGGGAACCGCTCTGTTCGCCAGCCTTTTGCTACCTGTCACCAAGGGGTACGGACCTTCCGACAGCTTCCGCGAAGGTTATTCACTGGTCAGGCGACATTGGGGCAAGACGTTCGTGGTTCTCGCGATGACGGTGGCCGTAGTAGTGGGGCTGAACACCGCCAGTTTCCGAGTGACCTGGATGCTGGGGGACCAGTTCGATAGCGACTTCGTAGCAAACATGGTCTCGATGCTGACGTATGCCGCGTTCAACGCGACCATCATGCCGCTCGGCCCGTGCCTCCTCTACGGGGCGTATCAGGACCTCCGGCTGCGGCAGAACGGTGTAGCGTCCGCATAGGCGGGGATCATCGAGCCGGCGTATTGCCGAATCCGCCTGCCTTCGAACACGTCCTGCGGCATCAGCCAAGCAATTCGTCGATTTCCTTCATTTCGTCGGCGGAAAGGCGCATCGTCGACGCCTCCACGTTTGCCTTCGCCTGCTCCGGCCGCGTGGCGCCGGCGATCACCGACGATACGCACGGGAACGACAGCAACCAGCCAAACGCCAACTCAAGCAACGAACGGTCGCGTTCCCGCGCAAAGGCATCGAGTTTCTCGACGCGGTCGAAGTTATCGTCGTTCAACGAACGGGCGGCGGCTCTCGGTGCTGCAAGCCGCGTGCCCTCCGGCGCCGGCACGCCCCGCTGGTACTTGCCGGTCAGCAGACCGCTCGCGAGCGGAAAAAACGGCAGCATGCCAAGCTCGAACCGGTCACAGACGGGAATGACCTCCCGCAAAACGTCGCGCTCCAGCAGGTTCATGTGGTTCTGCGCGGTGACGAACGGGTTGAGATGGTCCCGCAACGCGGTCCAATGGGCATCGACGATCTGCCAGCCGGCAAAGTTGGAGCAACCGGCGTAGCGGATCTTGCCCTGCCTGATGCAATCGTCCAGCGCGCGCAAGGTCTCATCGATGGGCGTCAAGGGGTCGGGAAGGTGGATCTGGTACAGATCGATGTAGTCCGTGTCCAGGCGGCGCAGGCTCGCTTCCACCGCCGACAGGACGTAGCGCCGGGATGCACCGCGATTGTGTGGTCCCGGGCCCATCGGATAACCGCACTTGGTCGCAACGATAAAGTCGTCTCGGCGACCTCGCAGCGCTCGGCCAAGACATACTTCGGAGCGCTGGGAGCCGTACATGTCGGCGGTATCGAAGAAGTCGATACCCACATCGATGGCGGCGTCCACCACGGCGCAGGTCGCCGCTTCATCGAGGCGCTCGCCGAAGTTGTTGCAGCCGAGGCCAACCTCGGAAACCTGCAAGCCGCTGTTACCCAGTCTTCTATGTTCCATGTTGTTTTTCCCTGTCTGGCACTCCGGGTGCCTATTGAAGCAAATCGACTCCGGGAAGGCGAAGGCTTGCGGAACCGGCCTTGACCCAAGCCCCGGTGCGCCAGGCGCGCTTAGGATCGAAACACGGCCAGGGCCGGACCGTACTGTTCGGCGTAGAACGGACCGTCACCGCCCGTTTCAATCAGGCGTCTCCTGCTGGCTTCCAGTTCATCCTCCGCGCCTTTGACCCCTTGCAGCACTTCCACCAGCGCGATCCAGCCGCCAGCCATTTCCTCGACATCCCTGGCTCCGGCACTCGCCGCGTGATCGGCGCAAGTGGAAAACATGCGTTTTGCGGCTTCGTGATCACCAGCAGCGAGTTCGTGTGCAGCGTTGATCCAGTAGGCGTTGGCCTCGGCCGATACATCCAGCCTGGAGACGATCTGTAGATGTGCCTTCGCGAAGCCGGCACCCAACTCACGCTGCTCGTCCGTGACGCCAGCGCCCTCCTCACTCCAGCCCGGCCAGCAATTGGCGGCAATATTGTATGCCGTCATGTAGGCGACCTTTGAATAGCCCGCGCGGTCTTCAGCGTCCGTGCTCTGCTCCGCGGCACTCATGGCCGCCTGGCACACCGCGCGGGCAATCAGCAGGTACGACGCCAAATCATGTTTCGGGATAGTTTCCGTTCCGTGGTGAAACAATTGGGATGCAATGTAGTTCGCCATGCCCAATTCCTTGACGGTCAGGCTTGGGACGTCGCTGTTTTCTACGGTCATGTCGTGCTCCCCAAGTCCGCTTGCGTCCTACCGGCGCCCGGACACCCTATGTCTCCACGCGGTAGATGCGGGTCGCCGTGTCGTGGAACAACGCGGCCCTGTCTCCCGGCGAGAAGCCGTCCGCGATTTTCTTGAACGCGTTCCACAACACCTGGTACGAGCAGCTCTGCTTGTCCACCGGAAAGTTGCTCTCGAACATGCAGCGCTCCGGTCCGAAACAATCGATCATGTGCAGGTGGTAGTCGCGGGTAGCCGAGGCGACTTCATCCGACGACGGCGGAACGGCGCGCTTGTGAAAGCCGAATCCGTTCAGGGGCATCACCAGACCGCCGAGCTTCGCGACGACGTTCTCGCACTTGGCAAGCGCCGCGACATCGACTCTCCAGGTCTCGTAGATCTCGCGACGCTTGCCGACGTATGGGCCGATACCGAGCGGCCCGCCGAAGTGGTCGAGCACGATGGGCTGCTCCGGGAACGCCCTGGCGAGCGCCGTCAGTTCGGGGATGTTCGGATGATAGAGCCAGGCATCGAAGGTGAGGCCGCGCTTGCCGAGCTCTTTGAGCCCCTCGCGAAACTCTGAATCTCCGAGCAGGCCTTCCTTCGGATTCGTATGCGCATTGCGAATCGAGGCATCCGCGTCCCAGGAGGAAGCGTGACGGATACCGCGAAAGCGCGGGCTGGCGGCCAGGTGCGCGTCGAGCACATCGCCGACAGCCGCGCCCAGCGTCAGGTCCGCGAAACTCACGATCGACGCGCACATTCGACCCTCTCCGTACCCGCCGCTCGCGCTCATGGCGGCGATGCCGTTGACGAACTCGGTCTCGCCGACCGGCCGCATCGCCTCTGGACCGTCCGCCCTGTACATTGACGAACACTCCATGAAGACGGTCGACACGACGTTGTGACCGCTGCCGGTATCCGCAAGCAGCTCGTCCAGCAGGTATCGGCTCTCGGGGTGGTCCCAAAGGTGATGGTGGGGGTCGCAGATCGGCAGGTCGGGTTCGAGGATGTCTTCCTCAACCTGCTCCAGCCAGTCGTCTCGAATCATGGGGCCTTTCCTCAGTACACCACGACCGAGCGTATGGACTTGCCTTCGTGCATCAGGTCGAAGGCATCGTTGATGGCATCGAGCGACATGGTGTGGGTGATCAGGTCGTCGATGTTGATCTTCCCATCCATGTACCAGTCGACGATCTTCGGCACTTCGGTGCGGCCCTTCGCGCCGCCGAACGCCGTTCCCCGCCAGACGCGTCCGGTGACGAGTTGAAACGGTCGCGTTGCGATCTCCTGGCCAGAGCCGGCGACGCCGATGATGATGCTTTCGCCCCATCCCTTGTGACAGCACTCGAGCGCCTGGCGCATCACTTCGACATTGCCGATGCATTCGAACGAATAGTCCACGCCGCCGTCGGTCAGGTCGATGATCGCCGCCACGACATCCTCCGCATTGTTGGCATCAATGAAGTCCGTCATCCCGAACTTCTCCGCCAGGGGACGTTTGCCTGGATTGACGTCGATACCGATGATGCGATCCGCGCCAACGATGCGAGCGCCCTGGATCACGTTGAGGCCGATGCCGCCGAGGCCGAACACCGCGACGTTCGCACCCGCTTCCACCTTGGCTGTATTCATCACCGCCCCGAGGCCGGTGGTCACGCCGCAGCCGATGTAGCAGACCTTGTCGAACGGCGCGTCTTCCCGGATCTTCGCGACCGCGATCTCCGGCAGCACCGTAAAGTTCGAGAACGTCGAGGTGCCCATGTAGTGGAAGAGCGACTCGCCGTTCAGCGAAAAGCGCGACGTGCCGTCCGGCATGACGCCCCGGCCCTGGGTTTCGCGGATCGCGCCGCAGAGGTTCGTCTTGCCGGACAGGCAGAACTTGCATTGCCGACATTCAGGCGTGTAGAGCGGAATCACGTGATCGCCCGGCGCGACGGTCGTCACCCCCGCGCCGACCTCCACGACGACACCGGCGCCTTCATGGCCCATGATCGCGGGGAACAGGCCCTCGGGATCGGCCCCCGAAAGCGTGTACGCATCCGTGTGGCAGATGCCGGTGGCCTTGATTTCCACCAACACTTCGCCTGCAGCCGGTCCTTCCAGCCGCACCGTTTCCATGGACAGCGGCTTGCCCGCTTCGAACGCTACCGCAGCTCGGGTATCCATTGCTCGACTCCGTCTCACTTGTTTCGCTTGCCGCAAGCGTTGCCGTTGCGTCTGCGCCTGTCAAGAATCCGGTGATCGCCGTTTACAATGTCCGACTTCTACTTGGCCTTTGGAGCAGATATGGACCTCGGATTAGCGGGCAAGGTGGCAATCGTCACGGGCGGCACTTATGGCATCGGGCGCGCTGCCGCCGAGCGGCTGTCGGCGGAGGGCACGAAGGTGGCGATCGTGGCGCGCACCCAGTCCGATCTGGATCGTGTCGCGACCGAGATCAGCGGCGCCACCGGGCAGGAAGTCTTAGGTCTAGCCACCGACGTGCGAGACGAGGCGTCCGTGCGCGCCACGGTGGAAGCGGTCGCCGCTCGCTGGGGCAGGATCGACATCCTGGTCAACAATGCTGGCACATCGTCCGCCGCGCCGTTCGCCGACATGAGCAATGAACGGGTCATGGAGGACTTCACGCTCAAGGTCATGGGCGCCATCTATTGCACCCGCCACGCGCTGCCTTACCTGAAGCGCGACGGCGGCGCGATCTGCAACACGACGACGCCCGGCGGCAAGGCGCCGAATGCCGCCAGTCAGCCCACCGCCCTCTCCCGCGCGGCCGGCATTTCTCTCACCAAGGCCTGGTCCAAGGAGTTCGCCGCGGACGGCGTTCGCGTCAATACCGTGTGCGTGGGGGTGCTGAAGAGCCGGCAGCACTATCGCCGATGGGAGGCTAACCAGCGACCCGATTACACGCTGGAGGATCACTACCGGAATTCGGGTGCCCGCGTGCCGTTGGGGCGGGTGGGCGAAGCGTCCGAAGCCGGGGACGTGATCGCCTTTCTCTGTTCCGAACGCGCGAGCTACGTGACGGGCGCGTCGGTCAACGTCGACGGCGGCACTTCACCCGTCGTGTAAAGGTCAAGGCAGAAAGGCGGCGTCGGGTTTACCCGGGTTCGCCGACAACCGTGTTCGCATCCTCTTCGACCACGGTGTTCTCGATGTAGCCGATGCGGTCGATTTCGATCCGCACCACGTCGCCCACCTTGAGCCATGGCGGAGGCTGCTTGGCGGCGGCGACCCCGGCAGACGTGCCGGTGAAGATGACGTCGCCCGGCTCCAGCGTGAACGCTTGGCTCAAGTGCGCGATCTGTTCGAAGCAGTTGAAGACGAGGAACCGCGTGTTGGAATCCTGGCGCTTCTCGCCGTTGACGAAAGTGCGCAAGCCGAGGGTGTGCGGGTCGCCCACGTCGTCGGGCGTTACGATCCATGGACCAAAGGGCGCGTGCGTATCGAACGACTTGCCCATCTGCATGGTCCTGGAGGCCGCTTGCCAGTCGCGCACGCTGACATCGTTCCCGCAACAGTATCCCGCGATCACCTCGTTCGCGCGTTCGACCGGCACATGTTTCGCGCGTTTCCCGATCACGAAGACGAGTTCACCTTCGTAGTCGACGTGATCGGACACGGAAGGTTTCACGATACCGCCGTAGGGAGCGTTGGTCGCCGTCGTCTGCTTGTTGAACCAGATCTGCGTCGTCGGCGTTTGTGCGCCCGTCTCCGCGATGTGATCGGCGTAGTTCAGCCCGATAGCCAGAATCTTGCCTGGTCTGGGTACCGGGGCAAGAAACTCGACGGCATCGACGGGCACGGCATGATCGACACCGACCTGCGCGTCCCGTGCGCGCGCCAAGGCCGCATCTCCCGCCGCGAGAAACGCGGCCATTTCGGTCGGCAATTCGGGCGCTGCTGCGCGTAGATCGATAACGAGCTCGCCAACCACGACGCCGATCCGCGCACCGTCGCCGTCCGTGAATGTCACCAGTTTCATCTTTCCTCCTTGCCAAGGGGCTGCCGCGCGAACGCGGGATCGCCCTCTACGAACAGTCTTTCGACATCAAGAATTGCCGCGCATGGCCCGCCATCTCCGCGAAGATATCGTCCTCGCGGATCCGGGAGCGTTTCAGAATCCTGTAGCCGTGGTCGCCGGTGTCCAGCCACTCGAGAGTGGCGCCAAGCCGATTCACTACCTGCGTCATGAGTGTACGTTCAGCGAGTTTGTCTTGGGTGCCAGACAGGAACAGCATGGGCGACTCGATCGCATCCATGTGACGCGCACGTTCAACGGATGGCTTCCCCGCCGGATGCAGCGGGAATGCACAGAATATGAGCGCCGCGGCATCGAGCCGATGCTCCAGCACAGCGTGGCTTGCCATGCGACCGCCGAAACTGTGGCCGCCGAGGCAGTACGGTCCCTCGAAGTGCGCTCTCGCGAACTCAAGCGCCGCCTTGATCGTCCCCGTCGACACATCTTTTGAGTCCACTCGGGACTTGCCTGCTTCCTTGAAGGGGAAATTGAATCGGAGAGAGGAGATTCCCGCGCTGGCAAAAGCTTCCGCGATCGACTGCATCGTCTTGTGCCGCATGTCCGCGCCGGCACCGTGCGCGAAGACCAGGGTGGCGACGGGGTCCGCCGCTGCGGCGAAAAGTCCGCCCACCTCCCCCATCGGACCGACTACGCGGCATTCCGAGGCCACGTTCAGGCTGCCGGCAGTTGGTCCGCAGACTCGATGATGCGTCCGACGAGGCCGTATTCCATGGATTCCTGCGCGCTCATCCAGTAATCACGGTCGGTATCTTTTTCCACGCGATCAAGCGGTTGTCCCGTTTGTTGCGCAATGATTCGATTGATGCGTTCACGGGTTTTCACCAGCTCGCGCGCGTGGATCTCGATGTCCGAAGCGTCGCCGCCGAAACCGCCGGCCGGCTGGTGGATCAGAAACCTGGTGTTGGGCAGCGCGTATCGGTGCTCGCTGTCCGCCGCCAGGTAAATGTGGGTCGCGATGCTGCCGACCCAGCCGGTGCCCACGGTCCGCACCACGGGTTTGATGTAGCGGATCATGTCGAAGATGGTGTCGCCGGATTCGACGTGGCCGCCCGGGGAACCGATGAACAGGGTGATCGGATCATCGCTCTTGAACGACATGGCGAGAAGCCGCTCCGTACAACGTTCAGCACAGCTCTTGTCGATCTCGCCGAATATCGTCAGGGTGCGATGCTCAAGCAGCGTGTTCTCAATGAGTGCGAACCTTTTGGCCGCCTCGGCGGCTTCCTCCACGCCGTCCAGTCGGGACATGATCCTGCCTCAATCGCGAAAGCCGGCAATGTTACCACCGCGCCGGTTGCGAGCCAGTGACAGCACGGAAACATGGCTGCGGCTCATTCTCCGGCCCATGGATCGATGACCTCCGCACCCGTTGTCTCGAAGTCGACAACGTTTCCCGTGACGACAGCCATCCCGTACGCGATGGCCGTTGCTGCGATCAGCGCATCGCGTTCGGCGCGGGGGTCGGGCACATGCAGCCGCGCGCATCTCAGGGCGACAGCGGCATCGACCGGCAGCGTGCGCTCCAGGAATTCGGGCAGCACGTAGCGGTCCATCCAGGTCCGCAGCCGCTCCCCCTGCACAGCATCGCGCCGTTCGATGCGCAGGATACCGATCTCCAGCTCCATGAGGGTCAGCGCGGATATGTAGAAGCTGGACGCATCCCTGGCGGAGACCCACGCAGTGACGCGCGCGTCGGCCTTGCCGTCGCCGAGCTTGCGCAACTCGGAGATCACGTTCGTATCGAGCAGGAACATCAGGAGAGGTCGACCTTCGGGGATTCGATGCCGGCGCGCGGCGGTTCGAAGTCGATATCGGCCAAACCCGGCATGGACAACGCCTCCGCCAGACTGCGGTGCTGCCTGGCCAGTCGCCGGTAGTCCTCGATGCTGAGCAGCACATGCGCAGGTGTTCCCCGGTCCGTAATGAACACGGGGCCCGACTTCGCAGCCTTCTTTGCGCGGCCGATGTCTTGATTGAGTTCGCGGCTCGTTACTGTCGTAATGGTCATGGCAGCACCCTCAGCAGATGTAGTTATGTAACTACATCTGCTGCATGCACACAAGACACGCGAGGCACTTCCCCGCGCAATTCGGATCCGTTTATTGCATATTTGGCGCCCGTTTCACTTAACGCCAGAGATCAAGTCATGCCGTTGCACCCGGACTACGAAGCCATGCTCGCAGCCATGGAAGAAATGGGCGGGCCCAAGATAATCGAGATGCCCGTCGCCGATGCCCGGGAGATGTTCCGGATGATGCAACCCCCGGTCGACATTCCGGTGGGCAACGTGGAGAACAAGGTCATCGACGGCCTTGGCGGCCAGATCCCGCTGCGAATCTATACGCCCTCGGCCGAAGGCGATGCACCGCCGCCGATCACCATGATGTTCCACGGCGGAGGCTGGGTGATCGGCGACCTGGACACGGCGGACAGTCAAAGCCGGGAACTCTGCGCCGGCGCGGGCTGCATCGTCGTATCGGTCGACTACCGCCTGGCGCCCGAGCACCGGTTTCCTGCGGCTGCTCTCGACTGCTTTGCCGCGACCCGGTGGGCAAGCGAGAACGGCGCCGCCCTTGGTGGCGATCCCAAGCGCGTCGCCGTGGTCGGGGACAGCGCCGGCGGCAATCTCGCGGCGGTGGTCACGTTGATGGCGCGGGACGCGGGAGATCCTGCCATTGCAGCGCAGGTGCTCGTGTATCCGGTGACGGATGGTGTGCGTTTCGATACCGCCTCCTATCGCGACTGCGCAGAAGGCTACATGCTCACCGCCGAGGCGATGCACTGGTTCTGGGATCAATATGCCGATCCCGGGGAGCGTTCGGATCCACGCGCATCACCGCTTCTTGCCGACGACCTTTCCGGACTGCCGCCAGCGCTCGTCATGACCGCCGAATACGATCCGCTTCGGGACGAAGGCGAGGCCTACGCCAAGGCGCTCGAAGCCGCCGGCAACGCCGTCGAATGCATCCGTTTCGATGGTTTCCTGCACGGCTTCTTCGCGCACGGTCCCACCATACCGGCGACCAGGCCCGCCATGCAGAAGGCCTGCGCGATGATCAGATCTCTCGGGAAATAGCGCGCACAGGACGCCCATGTCGAACGAATCCAGCGTCAAGACCGTCGTCATCGGCGTCGGACCCGAGGACGGCCTCGGCGCACAGCTTTGCGCGCGGTTTCTCCGGCGCGGCCACCACGTATTCATGGCGGGACGCACGCGGCAAGCCCTCGAAGCGCTGGCGCGCACGTTCGGCGGCAACGCCACCACCGTCGTCGCGGATGCCACCGACGAGCGCCAGGTCGCAACGCTGTTCGACGCCGTCGACGCAGCCGACGGCACGTTGAAACTTGCGATCTACAACGTCGGCAACAACAGGCCCGGACCCATTGTCGACATGGAATCGCGATACTTCGAGCGATCCTGGCGCGTCGGCGCCTACGGCGGGTTCCTTTTCGCGCGCGAAGCGGTGCGGCGCTTGCGGCGCGGCGGCGGAACGCTGATCTTCACGGGGGCGAGCGCGTCCCTGCGCGGCCGCGCCAACTACGGCGCGTTCAATGCCTCCAAGGGAGCGCAGCGGGCGCTTGCCCAGGCCATGGCCAAGGAGTACGCCGAGGAAGGCGTCCACGTGGGGCATGTCATCATCGACGGACCCATCGGTGGCGAGAAGATCAAGCGTGGTCTGCCGGAGTATGCCGAACGTCTTGGAGAGGCCGGCATGATCAGCATTCAAGGCATCGTCGACGCCTACGAGTTTCTCTACGATCAGTCGCCGAATGCCTGGACGTTCGAGCTGGATATCAGAACGTCGCTTGAGAAGTGGTGAGTCAGTCGATACGCGCCTGAGCCGTCCCGTTCAGTACTTCAACGCCGCCCTGGTTGACCGTGGACACGACCAATTCCACGAGATTGTCGCCGACGGCGGTCACGGTCGCAGTAGCGTCGAGGGTGTCCCCGGGCCACACCTGGCTGGTGAAGCGCGCCCCGAACTTCGTTAGACGCCCGTCACCCACGTAGTTGGTCAACATGCGCCCGGTCATGCCCATGGTCAGCATGCCGTGCGCGAAGACCGTCGGGTAGCCAGCCACTTCCCGCGCAAACAGCTCGTCCGTATGCACCGGGTTGTAGTCCCCCGAAGCACCCGCGTACTGCACGATCTGCGTGCGTGTCAGATCTTCGACCAGGCGTTCGGTATGCGTATCGCCGACACGCAGGTCGGCTGCCTTCAAAGCCATCTACCTAATCCTCCTCAGCCCCGATCGACCGGCCGCTCCGTGCTTACACCAACGCCGGTGGCGGTCACCACAAGTTCCCCATTCTGGTCCCGGTACTCGGTGATGGTTTCCCTGAAGATCAGCTTTCCCGATCGTCGACCCTGCCTCTCCCAGGTTTTTCCGGGCCTCCTGGTCGTCGTCAGCACATCGCCGACGCGCGGATGGCGGTGGTATTCAAAACGCTGCTCCGCGTGGAGCCCGCCGCCCAGTCGCCGACCGCCCCCCCTGGGGTCTCTCCCTGCTCCCGTTGGGGAACGCCCGGAGCCGAACCACGCCTGACCGGTCCTGGGCCGCATGGAGTATTCGGGATCGAACTGGGAACTCGACTGGACGAAAGTCGGCGGCGCCACAATGCCTTCGCATTCGGTGGTCGCCGCGTAGTCGGCATCGTGGTACAGCGGATTGTCGTCGCCGACGGCGCGCGCGAACATCATGACGTGTCCCGCCTCGATCGGAAACTTGTCTACGGCCATGTCTTCCTCCCAGTACGTTGCGCGTCCGCAAAATGCCGACGCGCCGGGCAAGTGAACGATTACCGACCCTTGAATTCCGGCTTGCGCTTTTCGAGAAAAGCGGTGATGCCTTCCTTCTTGTCCTCGGTCTGCACCAGCGCGCCCTGGGCGTACTTTTCGAGCATCTGGGCGCTGGCCAGACTCGCATCCATTCCGAAGCGCACCATGGCTTTCATCGTGCGCGGTACGAACGGCGCGAATCCCGCCAGGTGATCGGCCATGCGGCGGGCTTCCGCGAGCAGATCCTCCGGCTCGACGAGACGGGTGACGAGGCCGATGGAGAGCGCGCGTTCAGCGTCGATCGGCTCGCCCATGAGCATCATCTCCATGGCCCAGCCGGGGCCGACCAGCCTTGGCAGGCGCGCCGTCGCACCACCGCCGGGGATGATGCCGAGCTTTCCCTCCGGGGTCGCGAACCGCGAACGCGGCGTCGCGATACGCAGATCACAGCCCAACGCCACTTCAAGTCCTCCGCCCATGCAAATACCGTCGATAGCCGCAATGGTGGGTTTTGGTGTGCGCTCAAGTTGATCAGCGAGCCCCTGCACGATGGGCTCCAATGCCTTCTTGAAGTCTCGGCGGAGGACTTCCGAAAGGTCCGAACCCGAAGCGAACGCCCGACCGCCAGCGCCGGTGATGGTGATCACGCATGCATCGGGTTCTTCGGCCGCCTGTCGCACTGCATGGTGCAACTCCTCAAGCGTATCGAGGGAGATTGCGTTGTGCTTGTCCGGGCGGTTGATGGTAATGAGCCCCATCGGCCCTTCCACCGCGTACGAGATTTCCTTGAAGTCCATGCGGCGACCTCTCCATGTCCTTGACGCTTGACGCGATGTTAACCGGAGGGACGCGCTCGCGCTTCGGTCAGCCCGGATGGAGAAAAAAAAGACCCGCCGGCCTGGAGAGGGAACCGGCGGGTCTAGAGACCTTGATGTGACAAGGTCTATAGAGGGAATGGAGATTGCCTCACTTGCCCGATGGGTGGTCTTCGTCGCCGATTCCACCCGTCAGGACGAGATGATTATCTTCGAATGCGATTTCAGAGGCGTTTCCGCCGGGAACTTTTTCGTGTCAGTTTGTATCGATGACGGGAACGCCACGCAGGCGTCGGTGCCGCCGCCCGGCGCATCCCTCAAGGACACGCGCCAACCGTGCGCCTGGCAGAGTTGCTGTGTTATCGCAAGCCCCAGGCCACTGCCGCCGGTTTCCTGGCTGCGCGATGAGTCGAGCCGGAAAAAGGGTTGAAACACCCGCTCGCGGTCTTCCCTGGGTATGCCAGGCCCCCGATCGATCACGTGTATCGCCACTCCGGATCCCACCACGACGATAACGCGAGCGTCCCGCGCGTGCTGCTGGGCATTGGCAATAAGGTTCGCCATGACGCGCTCGAAGGCGCCGGTCGCTATCGATACGCGTAAGGATTCGTCGCCTCGCCACTCGATGGGAAAGTCGTCATCGAACAACGACTCGATGAAGGGCTTAAGCAATATTTCCTGCGGAACTTCTCCCGCACCGCGCGCAAACCGCAACGTATCGCCGATCAGTTCATCCATTCGCTCCAAGTTGTTTTCCATGCGCTGAATGAGGTTCGGGTCGACACTGTCCGGAAGCAGTTCGAGCGCAAGCCGCATCCGCGCGAGAGGCGTGCGAAGGTCATGCGATATGCCTGCGAGCAGCGTCGTCCTGTTGGAGAGCAACTCGCTGATCTCCCGCGCCATGCGATTGAAACTCAACGCCAGCGTCACCAGTTCGCGCGGCCCCTTCTCCGGCAACGGCGAAAACCCTTCTGCCCCGCGGAATGCTTTCACCGCATTCGCCGTCTCTTCAAGCGGGCGCGCAATGCGCCGAACGATGAAGGACGACGTGCCGATGACGATCACCGCGCCTATGACACCAATGATCAATGCCACGTACAGCGGTTGAACGTCGCGCTGCCGCGGCGAAAAGCCCACCTGGAGCTCGCCGGCGGGCAACTGCATCTCCGCCCACAGCAAACCGTCGCCTTCCAACAGCCGCACAGGGGCGCCCAAACGCTGCATCAACCTGGTCCGCAAGAGCCCGTAGTAGTCATCATCCGGATCGGCAAGAGGCAGGTCGCGGATGTCCGAACTGATGATCAGGTCATGCATCCTCATCATCTCCAGTTCAAATGCCGGTCGCGCGTCCGTGTAGTCGGGCAGTTCCACCCAGGTCTGCGCGGACAGCACGAGCAGTCCGGCCTCGTCGTCTGCGGAACGCTCCGTTATGGGCGAAATGACGAAGATTTCCATGGCGGTGATGGCGGTCACCGCGATCGCAACCGCGCTCCAGCCCAGCACGAGGTTGGTTCGCGCGAGAAGCGACCCCGTTCCCGGCGGGGCTCGATTTCGCAATCGTCGGCTAGCCCGCATGTATCACCAAGCCGCTTGTCGAGTCACTTGCAAGTCATTGTGTTTCAATCCGGTATGTACATTTTTGGATGTCCTGCCGGATACAAACTGCGCTGGCCGCGCCCTCGCTGGTCTTTTGCCCGCGTGCGCGCACATGGTCGCTACACCATAAGGCACGGCTATGCTTCCGCTCCCGAGTACGCGCACGCGGGCAAAATCCTGCGCGATCATCGCGGCCCTTGGTGAGATATGCGGGCTACCCGCATGTTTCACCGAGTTGCCCCCATGTCGTACAAGCCTTCTCCGGCGGTTGCGAGGCATTTCGCTCACGCGCCCGTTTGTACCGCCCGCCCACCGGCCGGGAAAGGCTATTGACCGGCACCGCTGGGACAAAACATGTAGCCCTTGCCCCATACCGTTCTGATGTAGTCGGGAGCAGAAGGGTCGGCTTCGATCTTGCTCCGCAGACGGGTGACGCGAACATCCACGCTGCGGTCGAACGGGGACCGTTGGCCGCTGCTCAAAAGTTCCACGATGCGGTCTCGATCAAGCACTTTGTTCGGATGCTGCACGAGTACGCTCAACAGGTCGAACTCGCCGGAAGTCAACGGAACCGTCCGGTTGCCCTCGGCTAGCCTATGCGCGTCCAGATCAAGGCGAAAGGTGCCGAACTCGACAACTTGCCGATCCAGCTCCGGCGCCGCATTCCGGCGCATGACGGCGCGGATGCGCGCCAGCAATTCGCGCGGATTGAAGGGCTTGGCGATGTAGTCGTCCGCGCCGATCTCGAGACCGACGATCCGATCCACTTCTTCGCCCTGCGCGGAGACCATGATGATAGGCGTATTGCGCGTCTGCTTGAGGCGCCTGGCGATCGACAGGCCATCCTCGCCGGGCAACATGAGATCCAACAGGATGAGATCGACGGATGACTCGGCCAGCGCTTCATCCATCGCCGACCCGTCTTCAACGCAGATGACATGGTAGCCCTGCTTGTGGAGGTATGCCTGGATCAGCTCGCGTATCTCGGCATCGTCGTCCACGACGAGCAGAGTGGCGCGCTCGCTACTCATTGTGGTTCGTTCAACCCGGGTGACGCGCTACTCGCGCCCTTGAGCACCCTGCTCGCGCTCCCTGGTCGTCGCCTCCGGATCGTCTTTTTCCGTGACGAATTCCGTTTGCCCGACGCCGTTTTCGTTCACAACAGTCACAACAGGCGCTGTCACAGAGGGCCGCTGGTCCCGTTCCGCCGTTTGCTCCACCCGTTGCTCAAAGCCGGTGCCATAGTCCGGCGGCGTTTCCGTCTGAGTCGTGTCACTGCCCCGGTAGCGCACGACGCCCTCGATATGCAATACCGAGCCATCCGGCTGCGGGATGATGCGGCCGAAACGGCGCTCTCCCACTATTCGCACCGGGGGGCCCGCGCGTTTCTTTCCGGCTTCGGCCATGCGGCGACGTATCTCGATGAAGTAGTCGCGACGCTCCTCTGTGGTCAGGGACTGCCAATCGGACGCGATTTCGGACAAATCTGCATCCGTGTGTGCCTGGTAGATATTGTCACTGTCGGCAGCCAAGGCGAAGGCGCCGGTGCCGAGGACTATTAGCGCCGCCACCGCCGCGGCACATCGTACGGCCGCGCGGCGTGCGCAATCCGGCGGGGCCTGGCTCAGCGGGTCGTTCGAAGCGTCGAGTTTCGTGCCTGCCGCGTCGCGGTTCATCACCCGCAGTGTATCACTGCTTCCAGTACGTTCCTATACGGCTTCAAACAGCCCCGCCGCGCCCTGTCCGCCGCCGATACACATCGTCACAACGCCGTATTTCTTGTCGCGGCGCTTGAGCTCGCGCAAGATCGACCCGGTCAGGCGCGAGCCCGTCATGCCGAACGGGTGGCCAATGGCAATGCTGCCGCCATTGACGTTGTACTTCTCGTTGTCTAGCCCAAGTTCGTCGCGGCAATAGACGCACTGAGAGGCGAATGCTTCATTCAGTTCCCACAGGTCGATATCGTCCTGCTTGATGCCAGCGCTGTCCAGCAGCCGAGGGATCGCGAACACCGGGCCGATGCCCATCTCATCGGGTTCGCAGGCGGCGACGGTGAAACCGCGATAGATGCCCATCGGTTCGATGCCGAGCTTCTCTGCGTGCTCGGCGCTCATGAGCAGGGTCATGGAAGCACCGTCGGAAAGCTGAGAGGCGTTGCCCGCCGTCACCGTACCGTCTTCTTCGAATACCGGCGACAGAGCCGACAAACCTTCGATCGTAGACGTCGGTCGGTTGCACTCATCGCGATCGACGACTACGTCTTCATGGCTTTCTTCGCCGGTCTCCCTGTCGACCTTCAGCATGTTCGCTGCCATCGGGACGATTTCTTCCGCGATCCGTCCGTCTTCCTGTGCCTTTGCATACCGCTTCTGGCTCTGCAACGCGTAGACGTCCTGCATTTCTCGCGTCACCTGGTAGCGGCGCGCTACGACTTCTGCCGTATTGCCCATTGCCATGAAAATCGCAGGTTTCTCTTCCAGCAGGCGCTTGTTCTGCTGGGACTTCGCCGGCGTCTGTCGGTTGCGCATGGAAACGGAGTCGACGCCGCCGGCCATCGCTATTTGCGTATGGCCCGAAGCGATCTGGTTCGAAGCGATCGAGATCGATTGCAGTCCCGACGAACAGAACCGGTTGATGGTCATGCCCGCAGTCGTGATCGGGAGTCTTGAGAGCACTACGGCGAGGCGGGCGAGATTGCCGTCCTGCTCGCCGACATGATTCGCGGCGCCGACGACGACATCCTCCACTTCCTCGGGAGCAATCTTCGGATTCCTTTCCAGCAGGGCATCGATGAGGTGCGCCAGCATGTCATCGGACCGCGTCAAGTTGAAGCTGCCGCGGAATGACTTCGCCAAGCCCGTACGGACGCTATCCACCACTACGACATCACGCATTTTTTCCCCCTTGGCTCGTGCCTGAATTTTCCCTTGACCCCGATACAGTCGGGCCAGTTAGCGCCCGAGTGTACTCGTTTTGCGGCGCGATGCGAAAGCCTTGGAAAGACATCGCGCGCAAGTGGGTGACGGCGTTTTCGCCCGACATGATCCGGCGATCGGGACGAGTCGCCGCGGTCGGCAAGACGGTCCCGCGCGCGCCGGTCATCCTTCGCCACCCGCGTCGGGTGGCGACCGCCGTCACATCAAATCGACTGCGGACCGCCGCCCACGCCGCCGCTGGAAAATACGTCTTCGTCTTCGTCGCTCATGTCGACCCATCGCGGCATCCGGCCAGCGTCTTCCTTCCTCTTTTCTCGGGCCAGTTCCGCCGCTCCCAGGCTGTCCTGAAACTGCAATTCGTGCAGCGTGAAGTAGATGCCCCGCTTTGCGATCAATTCTTCGTGCGTACCCAACTCCCCGACGGCCCCATCGTGCAACACCAGTATCCGGTCGCACTCGCGAATGGTCTGCAGGCGGTGGGCGATGATGATGGACGTGCGGCCATGGGCCAGCTTGTGCAACGCGTCCTGGATGATGAGCTCGGTCCCCGTGTCGATGCTCGACGTCGCTTCGTCGAGCACGAGTATCTCCGGGTCCTTCGCCAACACGCGCGCGAACGCGAGCAACTGTTGCTGTCCCTGGGACAGGTTGTGGCCACGCTCCGCGAGTTCCGTTTCGTAGCCGTCCCGCAAATCGCGAATGAACGAATCCGCGTTCACCACCCGTGCCGCCCATTGGGCACGTTCGCGCGAAATGTTGGGATCGTTGAGCGAAATGTTCTCCAGAACCGTGCCGGAGAAGATATGAAAGTCCTGCAACACGACGCCCACCCGCTTGCGTAGATCGCCGCTCGCAATACAGTTCACGTCGATGCCGTCGACAAAGATCATGCCGTCGTCGAAGTCGTAGAAGCGCGCCAGCAGGCGAATGATGGTGCTCTTGCCAGCTCCGGTGGGTCCGACGACTGCGAGCTTCTCTCCCGGCGAAATGGCGAAGGACACGTCGCGCAGCACCGGGTCACTGGCCGGGTACGCGAAACTCGCGTGGCGGAATTCGACACTGCCCTCAAACCGCTCGGGCAACTGCACCGGATGCTCCGGCTCATGCAACCGCTCGTCCCAGTCGATCGCCTGGAATATGCGCTCGCCCGACGCCATGGCGCGGAACAATGTATTGAAGAAGTGACCGACCGTGCTCACCGGCGCAACCATCATGCCGATGTAGAGGTTGAACATCAGCAGCGCCCCCAGCGTGATTTCGCTCTGCACCACCTGGCCGCCGCCGAACCAGACAATGCCAGCGATGGCGATGCTGGTCAGGCTCGTATTGAACGTCTCGAACACGACCTCGTAGTCGATCGCGCGATATTCCTGCTTCCGGTTCTCCCGGTTGAGCGCGCCATACTCTTCGGCGTTCACCTCCTCCCGGCCGGAGAGTTGCACAACCTCGATACCCATCAGGTCTTCCTGCATGTACTGGTTCAAGGCCGACATCGAATCGCGCACCAGGCGAAATATCTTCCGCATGGCGATGCGGAAGATGAACGTGGCCACCGCGGCGGCGGGAATGATCAGCAACACGACGCCTGTGAGTTCGCGGCTGTAGAGGAGCATCATGAACATGGCGAAGAAGAAGGGCACGAACTGGCCCGCCAGGGAGACAAACCCGGTCAACAATCGAAACAGGTTCTCCACATCATTCGTGACCCGCGTCATCACGCGCCCGACGGACACGTGATCGTAGAAGGAGGCGGGCTTGTGCTCGAGCGACGCGAACAGATCGAGGCGAAGATCGCGCAATGTCTTCAGGGCGCCGCTGGCCAACGTGAGCTGGTGCGCGACCATGATGAACAGATGCAGGATGGTCACGCCCATGAACAACACCACGGCTCCGCCGAGCGGCGGCATCGAAAGCAAGCCGGAAAGCCATTCGGTCGCCGCGATCAGCCCGAAGTTGAAACGCGTGGCGGCCTCCTCGTTCGGCACCAGGATGGTGTCCACTATCACAGGGCCCTGAATCACCGGCATGAGCACCGAAACCGCCGCCCCGACGACGACCAGCGCCGTGCTCGTATTCAAGGTGATGCGATAGGGCTTCGCCCACCGCAACAAACGCATGAACAGGCGCATGTTGAGCGCCTGGTGGGTCAGTTCAGCGTCGAACGCCGAATAGTTGCGCCCCGGGGCGACTGCACTCATCTGTCGTCGCTCCCGGTCGCCGCCAGGGTCAGCGATTCGGCGCGTTCGCCGTCGAGCTGCCGGAGCAGTTGACCCTTGCGCGCGCGGTCGCGATCCTGGTTGCTCTGCACCGCTTCGAGGTCGGCGTAATAGCCGCCTTGCGCCAGCAATTCCTCGTGTGTGCCCGACTCCAGCACGCGTCCGTTATCGATAACGTAGATGCGATTGGCGTGCCGCGCCGTGGATACACGGTGCGAAATCAGCAGGGTCGTCTTGCCCGCGCGCATTCTTCGCAGGCCGCCCAATATCAGTTCTTCGGTTTCCGTATCGACGCTGGAGAAGCAGTCGTCCAGCAACAGCACGTCGGCGCTCTTGATCAAGCCTCGGGCCAGCGTCGCCCGCTGCTTCTCACCGCCCGAAAGCGTGGTCCCGCGCTCGCCGATGATGGTGTCAAGCCCATTGATCAGGCGTCCTACCGTCTCTGTCAGACCCGCCGCGTGCAACGCGTCGATTATCGCGTTGTCGCCGCGATCAGGCTTGTCGTAAGTGAGGTTTTCCCGCAGCGGAGCGGAGAACAGGAACGGATCCTGCGGGACCATCGTTACCGCTTCGCGCAGCCGGCGTATCGGCACCCGACAGATGTCCTTGCCGTCGAGAAACACGCAGTCCCGCGGCGTGTCGATCAGCCGCACCGCCGCCTTCAGTATCGTCGACTTGCCGGCACCGATGCGGCCTAGCAGGGCTACGGTCTCACCGGTGTCCACATGCAGGTTGATGCCATCGATGGTGGGCCGCGCGGCGCCCGGATGCCGGTAGGAAAAGTTGCGAAACTCAAGACGGCCTTCGATATTCTCCGCCAGTTCGACCTCCGCCACATCGACGACTTCGCGCGGATAGTCCAGGATCTCAAAGATGCGTTGCGTCGCGGCCGCAGCCGAAGTGAACATCGACAGCGACCAGCCAATGGACTGGACAGTGCTCGTGAGTATGATCAGGTAGGAGGAAAAGGCGGCAAAGCTGCCGATGGTGAGCGCGCCGTCCAGCACGAGCAACCCGCCGTAGAGCAGGATGATCACCGGCGAAACCATGGTCAGCAGCGTCATCGCCACGGTCATCAGCACCTGGTAGCGTTCTGCCCGGTAGAACTTCTGGGCGTAGCGCGTACTGGACACGCGAAATCGTTCGATCTCCTGTTCCTCCTGCGCCATGGCCTGAATCGTGCGTATCCCGTTGAGGTTCTCCTGGGTAAAGCCCGTGAGCGTCGCCAGGGCTTCCTGCCGTTCACGGAAGTACGGGAACATTCCTCGCGCCATCAAGTACCCGGTGACCCCGACGAATGGCAGCGGCGCCACCACCCAAAAGGTCAACGCCGGCGACATCATCAGCATGAAGTACACCGCGGCGATCACCGAAAAGAAGAACATGATGATATTGACCGCGCCGAAGGACACCACCATGCGCACCATGCTGATGTCGTTGACCGCGCGCGACATGAGGTCACCGGTACCAAACTTGTTGAAGAAGTTGGGGCCCTGATACTGGACCTGGTTGAAAAATCGCTTTCGCAGGTCATAGGCGGCGGCGATCGAGATGCGGCGCAACGCGCGCCGCGCCGGGACGTAGATGGCGAACTGCGAGGCGACCACAGCGAGGATCAGAAGCGCCGGAATCAGCAGATAGGGTTCGATATTCGGATCTTCGAGGCTGTCCACCGCCATCTTCATGAACCATGGAATGAAGAACAGGCACAACCGCGCGAGAAGCAATCCGGCAATGGCCACCGACAGTACGACGGCATAGCGCCGCACGTAGACCATCAGCAGTTTCAAATGGCCCAGGTGCCGGAACGACGCCCGATCTCGGTGAGGACCACCGACCATGCCGCCCCAGCGGCCGCCACCGCCGTGACCGCCACCGCCACCGCCGTGCATGCCGCCAACCCTCAAGCGGCGCCACCCCCACCGACAACAACACACGAACCGCCGTCGGCCAAGGGCGCTGCTTCCTTAGCCCGCTCGGAGGCCGCAGCAATTCGTCCCCACGCGCGCCGCCGGATCGTCGGTGTCGGGGTACGCGTTGGGGGAACCATAAACGTCGAGTCTTCGGGAGATAAAGCCGTATATTTTACCCCAATCGGCACATCCTTGCCCTCCGCGTGGTGCCACGCAACCGCGCGGCAACCCTTCGGGACCCCGCTGTCCAATGCCAAAGTGAGGGTGAAATTGCCCGATCAGCGAAGCGGTCGGCGGTTTGCATGCCTGTGCTGCGAAGTCGGGATGGAGTGTCCGCCGCAGTCCGGTTCGGGCTTCGACGTTTCGGCGTTTGGGGGCCGGTCTCGGCAGCACACCCAAAGGTGCTCCTGGAGTCGATTACGCGGATTCGACACGGCGCGTCCAGCAACCTCATTGCGACGAGGAAGACGATATAGAGATCTCCACCTTTCGTCGCTGAAGTATCCTCGCCCTGACAAATGGGGCTTGCTAGCGCCACGAAATCCGTCGCACCCGAACGGGGCCGCCGTGTTTCGCCCCCGCCCAGGCCCACCTACGATCCTCCGCCTTGATCGGCACCGCGTGCCGTTCTACGGCGCAGGTTCCTAGAGGTCGTCCAGATCCACGGGCCCGCCCGTCTGGGACGATTTGTAGATGCCCATGATGATCTTCATCGTCCCGATGTTGTCGCGGCCGCTGCTCAGGGGTTCCGTGCCTGTCCTGCAGCACTCCTCCCAGTGAAGGATCTCGTTGATGAAGTAATTGGGGCTGGGCAGATCGATGTCGCTCGTGGGAAGCACCTTGAACGGCGGCTCGGCGAAATACATCTTTCTCCGATCTTCAGGGTTGCTCGGATCGAGTTCGGGAAGGTCCTCGTTCAGCGCAACCATGATGTGGCCGAAATGCCGAAACGGCGTGGCGCCGTCCATTTCGACTTGCCGCTGCTCCTTCGTCGGTGTGCTTGCGTAGAAAACGCCGCGATCGCCCAATATCGTGTAGGTCCGTCCGTGGGGCACGATCGCGTTGCCCTTGGCCCAGACTTCGCCAACGGCGCCGCTCTCGAACTCGAGGGTCGCGGACACCAGGTCTTCGGCGCCGTTGACCATGTGTTCCTGCAGTGACTTGCAGACCCCGCTAACCCGTTTGACGTTACCGGCGTAGTAGCGCAGGAGATCGATGTGATGGACCTGTTCGGACATCATCATGCCGCCTCCGGACCGTCTTGCATCCTGCATCCAGCGCTCTCCCTGCCGCCGCCGGCGACGACGTCCCCGCATCCCTCCACCGAATAGCTCGGTGCGGACGGCCTCGATCGTGCCCAGTTTGCCTTCGTCCAACAGGCGCTTTGCAGCCTGGGCTTCGGGCGCATAACGCAGGTGTTGAGCAACCATCAGCGTCACGCCCGCCTTGTCGGCGGCTGCAATCATGTCCCGGCACTCCTGCACGGAAATCGCCATGGGTTTCTCGCATATGACGTGCTTGCCGGCTTCGGCGGCGGCGATGGCCAGCGGCGCGTGGGCGTTGTGCGTGGTGCAGATATCGACGGCATCGATGTCGGCCTCGCGCAACATCTTGTCTATGTCCAGGTAGACGGCGTCGATGCCGGCTTTCCCGGCAAGCTCCTGGGCGAGAGGCTCGACGAGGTCGCAAACGGCGTTGAGTTGCACCCGATCGGGACGTTCCAGATAGGCGGGCAGGTGTGCGCGGGTAATGCCTCCGGCCCCTACGATGCCGACTTTGAGTGGATTGGGCATTGTTCTCTATCCCCTTAAGGGCTCCTTCTTGGTTGATGGACGGAAGAATAACCGATTGTGGCGGCGATGAGACCCAAGGGGATGCCTCCTCCACAGGCGTATCTGTTCCAGCACAGGTGCTAATATGCCGCCCTTGGCGGTTCATCCTTGATCCCGCTACGTTACTTTGCCAGGAGAGCATCTATGAGAGCACTTCTTCTCAATGGCCAAAGCCACCATGGCTGGCTTGCAAGTAGTCCACTCGTGAAGAAGATGCTGGAACAGACCGGCCTGTTCAGCGTCGATGTCATGACCAGGCCTCCAAAGGGTAGCGACATGACGGGTTTCCGACCCGAATTCGACCCGTATGATCTGGTGGTTCTCGACGATGGCGGCGACCCGTGGTCCGAGCCGACCAACGAAGCTTTTCTCGAATACATCACGTCCGGTGGCGGCGTGGCCCTTTTTCACCACTCATGTCAACTGTTTCCCGAGTGGCCGGAATTCAACGAAATCATGGGTGTCGGCGGCTGGGGGAGGCGCACGGAGAAGGCGGGCCCGCGGCTCTACTGGCGCGATGGTACGGTGGTTCGGGACCATGGTCCCGGCAACGCCGGCGATCACATCGACTGGCTGGAGAATCAGGTCACTACCCGCGACAAGGACCACCCCATCACCAGAGGTCTGCCGGAGAAGTGGCTTCACACCAGCGATGAACTCTACTTCAACCTTCGCGGCCCGGCGAAAAACCTCGATGTGCTGGCGACGGCCTACGTTGACCCCGGTGTCGAAAGCCATTCGGGCCACGGCAGCGGCGAAAACGAGCCGGTGCTGATGGCTATCCACTATGGAAAGGGTCGGTGTTTCCATACGACCCTTGGGCACGTGGACGGCGGCGTACCAGCCGATCATCGACCGATTGCCATGGAGTGCGTCGGCTTTATCGCGACGTTCCAGCGAGGCTGCGAATGGGCTGCGAGCGGTGACGTTACGCAGGACGTGCCCACGGACTTCCCAACGGAGAACGCGGTGCGAATCCGTGAGCGATGTGAGGCGCCTTCATCGCCGGCCCCCTAAGGCGTTATCAGGAAGGCCGGATAACCGTCAACTGGTATTTACTCCATCGGAGTGCGGGCGTACCATCGCGCGTTTAGCAAATCCGGGTTTTCACATGCTGCGGATCGTGCAGGAAGCGCTCACCTTCGACGATGTCCTGCTGCTGCCTGCGTATTCCCGCGTTCTGCCATCCGAAGTCGACCTGCGGACCCGCTTGACCCGCGATATCGACCTCAACATTCCCCTGATGTCCGCCGCCATGGACACCGTCACCGAGGGTCGCTTGGCTATCGCCATGGCCCAGGAAGGCGGCATCGGCATCGTGCACAAGAACATGCCGCTCGAACGACAGGCGCGCGAGGTGCGGTCGGTCAAGAAATACGAGAGCGGCATCATCCGCGATCCGGTGACCATCGGTCCCGAACGCACCGTTCGCGATCTGGTCGCGTTGACGGCGGAACACGACATTTCGGGGGTTCCCGTGGTGCGCGGCAACGAACTGCTCGGCATCGTCACCAGTCGCGACATCCGATTCGAGCAGCGGCTCGACGCACCCATCTCCGAGGTGATGACACCGAAGGAGCGCCTGGTCACCGCCGCCGAGGGCGCGACTTTCGAGGAGATCACAGACCTCCTGCATCGGCATCGCATCGAGAAGATCCTGATTACCGACGGCGGCTTCCGCCTGACCGGTATGGTGACCGTAAAGGACATCACCAAGGCGCAGAAGTTTCCGAACGCGTGCAAGGATGGTGAGGGGCAGCTTCGTGTCGGCGCCGGAGTCGGCACCGGCGAAGATACGGACGACCGCGTCGCCGCGCTGGTCGAAGCCGGAGCGGATGTATTGGTGGTGGATACCGCCCACGGACACTCCCAGCGCGTGCTCGACCGCATAAGCTGGATCAAGCAGAAGTATCCGACGCTGCCGCTGGTTGGCGGCAATGTGGCCACGAAGGAAGGCGCCCGCGCATTGATCGGGGCCGGAGTGGACTGCATCAAGGTCGGCATAGGTCCGGGAAGCATCTGCACGACCCGCGTCGTTTCCGGTATAGGCGTTCCGCAGATCACGGCTGTGGCCGAGGTCGCGGAGGAAGCGCAAGAAGACAACATACCCGTGATCGCGGATGGAGGCATCCGCTTCTCGGGCGACATAGCCAAGGCCATCGGCGCGGGGGCCAGCGTCGTTATGGTCGGCGCGCTCCTGGCCGGCACCGATGAAGCCCCGGGGGAAGTCGAGTTGTACCAGGGGCGAACCTACAAGTCCTACCGGGGCATGGGTTCCATCGCCGCCATGGACGGCGAATTCGGATCTGGCGACCGCTACTTCCAGGAACCCGATGGCGACAATGGCAAGCTCGTGCCCGAGGGGATCGAAGGCCGGGTACCGTATCGCGGGCCGGTGAGTCCCATCGTGCATCAACTCATGGGCGGCGTCCGCGCTTCCATGGGGTATACGGGGTCGAAAGATGTCGATGCCATGCGCACGTCGACGCAGTTCGTGAAGATCTCATCGGCGAGCCTGGCGGAAGGTCATGTACACGACGTCTCGATCACCAAAGAACCGCCGAACTACCCGATTGGCTGAGAACAGCGTAAACCGACAGACGCGCGTGCCCACACTCGATGATCGCTTGCCGGAGCGAAGCTTGCCGGATGAGCGTCTGCTGATCATCGACTTCGGATCGCAGTACACGCAGCTCATCGCCCGCCGCGTGCGCGAGGCCGGGGTGTATTGCGAGGTCCACCCATTCGACCTGCCCGCCGGATTCGTCAACGCGTTCGCACCGCGCGGAGTGGTTCTCTCCGGCGGCCCGGAAACCGTAACCGAAGTATCGACGCCCCGCATTCCCGACCAGGTGCTCGATGCCGGGGTCCCGGTGCTCGGCATCTGCTACGGCATGCACGCGCTCGCCACCCAACTAGGCGGCGCTGTCGAACCTTCTTCCAGGCGCGAGTTCGGCGGCGCGGAGATCGACATCGTCGAAGACGGCGCCAATGGTTTGCTCGGGCCCTTCGGAGTCAACGGCCGCCTGCCCGTATGGATGAGCCACGGCGACAAGGTCGTGTCGTTGCCGCCGGACTTCGAAGTCGCGGCGAGCACCCCGAACGCGCCGATCGCCGCCATGACGGACCGATCGCGGCGTTTCTACGGCGTGCAGTTCCACCCCGAAGTCACGCACACGCGCAATGGCACCGAGATTCTTGGCCGTTTCGCGAGGGACATCTGCGGTTGCAAGGGCTCGTGGACGGCGGCCCAGATCGTCGAACGCGCCATGCGTGAGGTCCGCGCGGCCGTCGGGAGCGAAAGGGTGGTGCTCGGGCTCTCCGGCGGTGTCGACTCCAGCGTCGCGGCCGCGCTGCTCGACCGCGCCATCGGCGATCAACTGACCTGCGTTTTCGTAGACAACGGCCTCTTGCGCCTGAATGAGCGGGAAGAGGTCGAGGCCGCGTTCTCCCGCGGCATGTCGAACGCGCTCGACCCGCGCCTGATCACCGTCGACGCCGCAGATGTCTTTCTCAATGCGTTGCGGGGCCTCGACGATCCCGAGGCCAAGCGCAAGCAGATCGGTGCCACCTTCATCGACGTGTTCCAGCGCGAGGCGGAAAGACTCGATGGCGTCCGGTGGCTCGCCCAGGGCACGATCTATCCCGACGTCATTGAATCCGCCGCCTCCAGGTACGGCAAGGCGCACGTCATAAAATCCCACCACAATGTCGGCGGCCTGCCGGACAGAATGCACCTCAAACTGGTAGAGCCCTTGCGCGATCTGTTCAAGGACGAGGTGCGCCAGGTGGGACTTGCCCTCGGTCTTCCACCGGAACTGGTATTTCGCCACCCGTTTCCCGGACCCGGCCTCGCGGTGCGCGTGATCGGGGAAGTGAGACGCGAGTATCTCGACGTGCTCCGTCGCGCGGACGCGATCTTCATCGAAGAACTGCACCGCGCCGACTACTATGACCGCGTGCACCAGGCGTTCGCCGTCTACCTCCCGATCAACTCCGTCGGCGTCGTCGGAGACGCCCGTCGCTACGCCCACGTCATCGCCCTGCGCGCAGTGGAAACCACCGACTTCATGACCGCCCGCTGGGCGCAACTGCCCTACGATCTCTTGGGCCACGTATCGAATCGCATCATGAACGAGATCGAGGACATCTCCCGCGTCGTCTACGACATTTCCAGCAAACCGCCCGCCACCATAGAGTGGGAATAGACGATCAGTTCTGGATGCGTCGCGCGCTCGATGAGGCGGAGCGCGCCCGTGCGAGCGGCGAGGTGCCGGTGGGCGCCGTCGTGGTGGCTCGCGACGACAAGCTGATCGGCGTCGGACACAACGCTCCCATCGCCGAGCGCGATCCCACATCCCACGCCGAGATCGCGGCGCTGCGCGACGCCTGCCGCGCCGTCGGCAACTACCGTCTACCGGGCGCCACCCTATACGTCACGATCGAACCCTGCACCATGTGCGTGGGCGCCATGGTCCACGCCCGCATCGAGCGCCTGGTGTTCGGCGCGGCGGAGCCCAAGGCCGGCGCTTCCGCGCTGCTCGCGTCAACCACATTCAACTGCCGCATCGCTGTCACCGGCGGCGTCCTGGCCCCGGAGTGTGGCCACTTGCTGGCAGAATTCTTTCAGGGAAAACGGAACCGCGCGTGAGCGAATCGCTCATCCGAACCATCGTCGGTGCCCCCGCCTTTTCGCCGGCACGGCTACGCAAGCGTCTCGATACGCTGCGCGAGGTGGACCCTCGCGTGGAGGCTGCCGCCGCCGAATTCGTGCACTTTCTCGATCTCGCCGCTCCACTCACCGACGAAGAGGAGCGCGCGTTACACGAGCTTTTGACCGATGACCGGCAAGCGCGCCCGTCGCCGGACGCCGGGGCGTACTTCTGCACCGTGACGCCGCGCCCGGGGACGATTTCGCCCTGGTCCAGCAAGGCGACAGATGTCCTCCGGCGGTGCGGTCTCGACAAGGTTTCGAGGGTGGAGCGCGGCGTTCGCTGGCGCCTGCGCGGCAGCGCCGATCAAAGTCTGGCCGCGTTGCTGCACGATCGCATGACGGAGGTGGTCCGATTCGAGGCCCACGCGCATGAAGGCGTCTTCTCCCGCAGCGAGCCGCGGCCGCTCGTGACTTTTCCGCGCAGCGACATCGGCGCGGCCAACGTTCGCCTCGGGCTCGCCCTTTCGGCGGACGAAATCGACTATCTCATCGCACAGTACGCCGATCTCGACCGCGACCCGACCGACGCGGAACTCATGATGTTCGCCCAAGCGAACTCCGAACACTGCCGGCACAAGATCTTCAACGCCGATTGGGAGATCGATGGCGTTCCCGCGCCCGCGTCGTTGTTCGAGATGATCCGAAATACCTTTCGCCGCATCAACGGGGCCGGGGTCCTCTCTGCCTACTCGGACAACGCCGCGGTCATCGAGGGTCCCGTAGCAAACCGCTTCTTCCCCGACCCCGAGGACCATGTGTACCGGTCGACGCGTGAACCGGCGCACATCCTCATGAAGGTGGAAACCCACAACCATCCCACCGCCATTGCGCCCTATCCGGGCGCGGCCACGGGCTCGGGCGGCGAAATACGCGACGAGGGCGCCGTCGGTCGCGGGTCCAAGCCGAAAGCGGGCCTGGTCGGCTTCACCACGTCGCACCTGCATATCCCCGGCGATCCGCAACCCTGGGAACTTCCCGTAGGCAAACCAGAGCGGATCGCGAGCGCGCTCGACATCATGCTGGAAGGCCCTATCGGTGCGGCAGGATTCAACAACGAGTACGGCCGGCCCGCCCTCGGCGGCTACTTCCGCACCTTCGAGTTTCCCCACGCTGCCGAGCGGCAGTGGTACTGGGGCTACCACAAGCCCATCATGATCGCCGGCGGCGTCGGCGTCGTCCGCGGCGATCACATCGACGCAGCCGACATTCCCGAGGGCACGAAACTGATCGTCCTGGGCGGGCCCGCCATGCTGATCGGGCTCGGCGGCGGGGCGGCGTCGAGCATGGGCTCCGGCGAAAGCGACACCCAACTCGACTTTGCCTCGGTGCAACGCGACAACGCGGAGATGCAACGGCGTTGCCAGGAGGTCATTGACCGCTGCTGCGCGCTGGGCGCCGATAACCCGTTGCGCGTCATCCACGACGTCGGCGCGGGCGGACTATCCAACGCGCTGCCGGAGTTGGCCGCCGCCGCGGAGCGCGGAGCACGCTTCGAGTTGCGCGATGTGCCGAACGCCGACCTTGGCATGTCGCCCATGGAAATCTGGTGCAACGAGGCGCAGGAACGCTACGTCATGGCCGTGGCACCCGCGGACCTCCCGAGGTTCGAGCACATCTGCGCGCGCGAGCGCTGTCCCCATGCGGTCGTTGGCGAAGCCCGCGCCGACGGACGCCTCCAGGTTACCGACCGGCTCGCGGGAGGGTCCGCGGTGGATCTGCCGCTTGCGGCGCTATTCGGAAAACCGCCGAAGATGCGCCGATCATTCGCCCGCAGCAGCCGACCCGCAGCGCCGATAAGCCTGGATGGGGAAAGCACGCCGAGCCTTGAGGACGCTCTCGCCCGCGTCCTGCGTTTTCCCGCGGTCGCGTCGAAGAAGTTTCTCGTCACCATCGGCGACCGCAGCATTACCGGCCTGGTCGCGCGCGATCCGATGGTCGGGCCATACCAGGTTCCCGTCGCCGATGTCGCCGTGACCCTCGCGGACTACGACGGCCTGTGCGGCGAGGCCATGGCCATGGGCGAACGTTCGCCGGCTGCTGTCGTCGATCCGGCGGCAGCGGCGCGCATGGCGGTCGCCGAAGCGCTCCAGAACCTGGTCGCGGCACCGATCGACGGGTTGTCCCGCGTCGTCCTGTCCGCCAACTGGATGGCCGCCGCCGGTTTCGAGGATGAGGACCAGGCCCTGTACGACGCGGTGGCCGCCATAGGCCTGGACCTGTGTCCGGCACTGGGCATCGCCATTCCGGTCGGCAAGGACAGCCTTTCCATGACAACCCGCTGGCGCCATCAGGATGCGGACCGCGTCGTCGCTTCGCCCGTGTCTCTCAACATCACTGCGTTTGCGCCGGTGACGGATGCGCGGCGAACCTTGACGCCCCTCCTCAAGGCCGAAGACACCGTCCTGGTGCTCATCGAACTGCCCGGTGGCCGCGCGCGCCTGGGAAGCAGCGTGCTGGCGCAGTGTTACGGGCAGCTAGGCGACGAAGTCCCCGACATCGACGATCCTCGAGCGTTCAAGGCACTGCTCGAATTCCTGCTGGAAGCGAGCGCCGCCGGTCGCTTCAGCGCATACCACGACCGATCCGACGGCGGGCTGATCGTGACGTTGTTGGAGATGGCGTTCGCCGCGCGCATTGGACTCGACATCGAAGACGCGAGTCTCGCAGAGTTGTTCGCGGAGGAGCCGGGCGTTGTTGTAGAAACCCCATCGAGCGAACTTCCAGGCTTGTTGCGCGACGCCCGCGCAGCGGGGCTCGCCGCGCGCCGGGTGGCGACACCCCGGGAAGACGGCAAGGTCATGATCGGCGCATATGAAAGCACGCGCACGCACCTGGAACGCCTCTGGAGCGAAACCAGCTATCGCATGCAGCGTATTCGCGACGACGCGGTGTGCGCGGACGAAGAACTCGCCGGCGTGGAGGGCCAGAAGACGCGGATGTCCCCGAAAGTGCGCTTCGATCTTGCCGCCGACGTGGCTGCCCCCTATATCGCCACAGGCGCGCGGCCACGCGTTGCCGTGCTGCGCGAGCAGGGGGTGAACGGCCAGATAGAAATGGCGGCAGCATTCCATCGCGCCGGTTTCGATGCCGTGGACGTGCATACCTCGGACATATTCGCAGGCCTTGCCTCGCTTGCCAATTTCGCCGCACTCGCGGCTTGTGGCGGCTTTTCATACGGCGACGTCCTGGGCGCCGGCGGCGGCTGGGCCAAGTCGATCCTGTTCGACCGGCGCGCGCGGGACGAGTTCCTGGCATTCTTTGAACGCGACACGCTCACGCTCGGCGTCTGCAACGGCTGCCAGATGCTGTCGCGACTCAAGGCATTGATCCCCGGCGCCGACGCGTGGCCGCGCTTCGAACGCAACCGTTCGGAACAGTTCGAGGGTCGCTCCGTGGTCGTGCGCATCAACGCCAACAGCTCTCCGTGGCTCGACGGCATGGCGGGCAGCGCCCTGCCGATAGCGGTCGCGCACGGCGAGGGACGCGCAGAGTTCCACGACCCCGCGCCGAAGGCAGTCCTGCAATACGTCGACGGCCTGGGCGAAGCGACCGAAACCTACCCGTTGAATCCCAACGGATCGCGCAATGCCCTGGCCGGCACGACTTCGGCCGGCGGTCGCGCGCTGATCATGATGCCCCACCCGGAACGCGTCTTCCGTTCAGTCCAGAACTCCTGGCACCCGGCCGATTGGGGCGAAGACGGCCCCTGGCTGCGCCTGTTCCGCAACGCCCGCGCGGCGCTGGGTTAGCGCCACATTGCTTGAACTGGGCGTCATTGCGGACGATCTGACCGGCGGCATGATGGTGGCCAGCCTGTTGGAACGAGAAGGTGTTTGCTGCCCGCTGGTGACGTCCACCAAGGGGCTTGCCGAACTCGACGAAGATGCAGAGGCGGTTGTCATCGGTCGGAAGATTCGGTTGCTGCCGCCCGAAGAAGCGGTTGCCGATGCCCGCCGATCCGCCGAGGCGCTGCTCGCAAAGCAGATAAAACGCATCTACTACAAATACAGCGCGCTTTTCATGTCGACCGAGAAAGGCAACATCGGACCCGTGTCGGAGAGCCTGATGGCGTTGACGGGGGCCGACCATGTCCTGTTCTGTCCAACCTGGCGCGGTGCCACGGTGTATCTGGGGCGGCTCTTCGTGAACGATGGAATGCTGCACGAATCGGGGGCAAGCCGTGACCCGGCAACACCGATGACCAATTCCAATCTGTTGCAAGTCCTGCAGGCACAGAGCCAGGTCAAAGTGGGCCTTTTGCCCCTTCGCGTTCTGCACGGTGCGAAACCTGCCGCCGACGAGTTTCTCGCCGAGCAGACAAGCGGTGGCACACCGTTTTTCATTGCGGATGCGATCGATGGCGACGACGTCGCCCGAATCGCGGAGCTAACGGTAGATTCGCCGTTTAGCACGGGTGCCGATCAGTTACCGATCTACCTGGCGCGCAACTGGCGGCAGGGACAAGGGAAAACGGAGCCGCTTACGCTGCTGCCACCGGCTCCGGGATACCAGGCCGTGCTGTCCGGCAGCTGCAGCCCCAACACGAACCGTCAGATCAGGGTTTTCGAACAGCAGCACCCTCTGTTCAAGGTCGACCTGCTGCAAGCTGCTGGCGACTCGAACATGGTCGACAGGATTGTCGACTGGGCGGCGGACAAGTTGGAACAGGGACCGGTTGGTATTGTCACTACAACCGATCACGAGGGTGTCGAGCGCGCACAGAGAGTGCTTGGCCGACAAGGCGCGGCGGATCTGGCAGAAGATCTGTTGGGTCGCGTGACCGGTCGCCTGCACGGGCTCGGTGTCCGAAAGTTTGTTGTGGCCGGCGGTGAGACCTCGGGAAAAGTCATCGATACGCTGGGCATCGATCGGCTTCGGGTCTCCTCGTTCGACTACCTGGGAGGTGGTTACTGCCACGCCGCCGGTACTGATCCCATATCCCTGGTCACCAAGGCAGGGGGCGCCGGCGGAGAGGATTTCTTCGATGCCGCGCTGCGGCGCATGCGGGAGGCCGATGCCGCGGGAAGACAAGACAGCTAACGAAGACTACGATTCACGCCCGCGCGATGCGATGTGCGAGCGTCGTCCCGCGACTGGACAACGGCCCGCCGCCGTCTATGCTGGGGTCAGGATCCGGCAACGGAGTGGAACCATGACTATCGAGGAGCGCCTGGCGGAGCTGGGTCTCGAGCTACCGCCCCCGATGCGGATCAAGGGACAGCGATTCGAGACCGTGAGGATCGTGGGAAACCGCGCCATCATCGCCGGACATCTGCCGTTCGGCACCGACGGCGAGCTCGCCGGCCCCTTCGGCAAGGTGGGCGCCGAGGTAAGTCCCGAGGAGGCCTACCAATCCGCGCGCCAGATCGCGCTCTGCATGGTTTCGAGCCTCGAGGCCGCCGGCATCGATCTCGAGCGCGTCGAGTGGAGCAAGGCGTTCGGGATGGTCAACGCCGCGCCGGGCTTCAATGCGCTACCGGGCGTCATCAATGGTTTCTCGGACCTTTTGCTCGAAGTCTTCGGCGAGAAAGGACGGCATTCACGGTCGGCCATCGGCGTGGCGGAACTGCCGTTCGGCGTTCCGGTAGAGGTGGAAGCCGAGGTCGCCCTACTGCCAGCCGCTTCGACAACGTAGGCCGATTCGGCATCAATTCGGTAACCAAGACAATGCCGCTGTCCTAGACTGCTTTTGGGCGGCGGCGCGCCCTGTGGTACTTTCGAGAGCAAACCATATCCCGTACTTTGCTGCGGGCGGAGTGACCCAACATGCAAACTACCTTCAGATCGGCGCGCTGGGTGGACAAGGGGAGACTGGAGGTCAGCGCGAGCCAACGCGTCGGACCCAAGGCCGAGCAGGTGCAGATTGCCGTCGGGAGCGCCGGCATCTGCGGCTCCGACCTGCACTCGTTCCGAGGCGACTTTTCTCCACGTGTGGGCAGGACCCCAGGACACGAAATTGCGGGAACGGTCAGCGCCGTGCCCGGCGACGTCCGACACGTCAAGGAGGGCGATGTCGTCGGCATCGAACCGCTGCTCAGATGTGGCTTCTGCCGCTTCTGCATGTCAGGCGACTACAACATATGCACCGAACGCGGCCTGATAGGCGCAGGCGTCGACGGCGGCATGAGCGAATTCGTCAACGTACCGGCGAACACCGTGTATCGAGTCCCCAATGGCGTCGATACCGAGGTTGGCGCCCTGGCCGAGCCGCTCGCCTGTTCCGTGCATGGCTTCGAAAGGGTTCGCCTCAAAGGCTCCGAGACCGTCCTCATCGTCGGCGCCGGCACGATCGGACTCACCGCGATTCTCGCGGCCCGCGCTCGAGGTGCGCGGGTCATCGTTCTGGCCCGCCATCCGCACCAGCGCGATGCCGCCCTCAAGTGCGGCGCAAGCGAGGTGATTGACGAAAGCGAGGCCGGCAAGGCACGTCTGATAGAGTTGACCTCGCTGCGGGCCATCGACGTGTCGGTGGAAACAGTGGGCGGTCAAGGCGACGCGCTGATACAGGCACAGCGGGCAGTAAGGCCCAAAGGACGCGTATTGGTGCTAGGCGTATTCACTGTCCCGACCCTGACCATAGACGGGCGATACCTGTCTGGACCGGAGGTCGAGATCATCGGCTCCATGGTCTACTCGGCACGTGACGGCCGCTCCGACTACCAGATCGCACTCGAAATCGTCGCCGACAACGTGGAAGCGGCGCGCTCCCTGATTACCCATCGCTTCACGCTGGACGATGTGCAAACGGCCTTCGAAACAGCGCTTGACAAGTCAACGAAATCGATCAAGGTGCACCTCCATCCGGCGTAGCGCACTGCCCAGGTGTTGAAACTGGTAGACAAGCAGGACTTAGAATCCTGTGCCCTCGGGCGTGTGGGTTCGACTCCCACCCTGGGCACCACCTTAAGTTCCGAGGAGATCCCGTAAATTCACATTAACACCCTATAAATTATTAATTTACGGTCCAACACACGTTCTTGTAGGTTCCCATTCGTGCCTTGTGGGATGGTGATGCCGAAACTGACCGTGAGGAAGATTCAAACGCTCGACAGGCGCGGATTCCGCCGACAGGACGCCGTGAAGGCTGCGGCGATGGCGTACCACGTTACAACTACGGGGCTGACCGGTTAACCTCTAACGCCATCGTACGCCCATCATTGACAAGCGACTCGAACATTGAAGAAGACACATTGGGTGGTGGTTTTGGCCTGTGTCCTGAACTCGGCGGCGGGACTCGCGGAGGACGGGGTCGTTTGCGACCGGTTCCAGATCAGATGGGCACTCGAAGGACGTGACCTGTTGCTATCGATCGACACGGATTTGCCGGATTACGCAAAGATCACGGTTACCGTCAGCCGGCTCTACCATGAGCTTGGAACTGCGAATGCCTATGGCCGAGACTACTTCGGTGTCCGATCTGATCCCGTGTCGCGATGGAGAGAACCGAGGCGAATCAAGTTGGACGATCAAGCGTGGAGCGACGACCTTGAGGCGCATCAGGCTCGTATGGCGAAGTTGGGTGCGGATTTCGCGTTCAGGATCGATCGCATCGAAGACGATATCAAGATTCGGGCCGTCCTGCCCGTGCGCCAAGATCACTCGGCATTCGGCGGGCGTGGAAATCCGGGTCTATCGGGCGCCGCAACGACTACGAGATCGGACATAGGGGTGTTCGTCGAAGCCGAAAGGCGAGTCCCTTTTCCGATGGACGCTGGACGATTGGTCCCCGAGTCCTCAACGACTGTGGGGGGTCTGGAAGTGGTTGAACTGGCCGGCGCCTTGATCGTCGCGGCCAATCGGCAGAAAGAACCAACGCAAGGGTTGGCGGACGCGGTAGTGAAGGACCAGGGAATTGAGAGGGTGAACGAGGTCGGACTGGCTATGTGCGCGACGGCGGCACGGAACTTTGAAGAGAGCGGCGGCGTGGCTCGGCGTCTGGGATGGCCGGATGGCGAGACGGGAGAGGCGTTGGAAGCAGCGTCATTGGCCGCCACAGCGGTGATCGCGACAATGTTAAAGCAAGGACCCTTGTCAACCGAGTTGACCGTGAATCAGATCCGACGATGCGCGAAGCTGGATCGACTGGCTCAGGGTCTTGAAAACATAAACAGAGTCGTTTCTAGGAACCCGGCGATTGCCAGGTTGGCAGCAAACCTAAAAGGATATGAGCCACTGAAGTCATCGATCATGCTTGCGCGACAAGCGCAGGAGACTGCGATGAAAACTATCCGCGAAGTTGGCGTGGAGACTAGGTGAGGGAGCGGGTTTGCCGGACGACGATCAAGTTGATTTGGCGGGGCGTTATCACGTGGCTGGAGCCCCTTGCACAATCGTAGGACGTGCGGGAGGGCTTGATGGGCAACGATAGTGACGTTGCGAAGGTCGCGTGGCGGAGGCAGTATCGCGCTGGACGAAGTTCTAGCGCGACCGATGTCGGGACTTCCTGCACGCTTACGCGTATCGGGACTTCGGCTCGGGGACGGCGCGTGACACGACATGTGACGGAGTGCCCAGGTTGGAGCGCTTAGAGAGGAGTACGGAGATCATGCCGAACATCGAGGAGGTCAAGTCCCAATTGTCTGGGTGGGAGGCTGCGAAGGGGTGGGCAGCAAAACCGGAGGTAGATGAACTGCCGAAGGTCCTTTGGGATGACGAGAGTATTCGGGGCGCACTTCAGGGGAGCTACGGGGGTGGCTCAGGACTTCTGGTGGCAACGGATCGACGATTGGTGTTCGTCAACAAGAAGTTCATTGGCGTAAAGGTTGAGGACTTTGCCTACGACAAGGTGACTTCGATTCAATACGAACTCAACATTCTTTCGGCGGACGTAAAGATCTTCGCCTCGGGTAACGCAGCAGAGATTGAGAGTGCCTTGCCCAAGCACCAAGTTAGAGAATTCTGTGAGGTTGTCCGGGGGATGATCTCGGCGGCCGCGGCATCGATTCATGCTACAGACGCTAGTGTCGGGGTCGTAGCAGAAACGGCTCCTCCGGGGAGCGCCGGGAAAGGCGGCACTGCGGGCGTGGTCGAAATGGCCGACGCGCTGGAGCGACTCGCGCAGTTGCGCGTCCAGGGGCTTCTCTCGGAGGAGGAGTTCGAGGAGCAAAAACGAAGGCTCCTTGACGGACCATAGCAGAGGTGGCTCCAAGGGAGGGCGAGTGTTGCGGGTGGCGTTTAGGAGTAGATGCCCTTCAGAACAGACGCCCCCGGACGATCCTGTGGGACGACTGGCGCGTCACCCATGACGACATGCAGTAGCGCACCGAGCGAGTATCTCCCCCTCGTGATTCGACAATCGCGCAAGATGATGGGTAGTTCAACTGCGCAGAGGCGTGCCATCACGACATCTTGAGGCTGCACCTACCGCTGAATGCCGCGGTCAGGCGACTGAACCGGCGATTGTGAGGTTCTGTCGTTCGACACGGGAGGTGCTGACCCCGGTCACCACCTTGGCGCATCGTCTGCAATCCCGCTATCTCCCCCAGGCGGGGGTTCGATCTCGAAATCCCGGCGACATCCGCCGCCGGCGCGTCCTCCCTCGCGCGGCAACCTATTCCCCGGACGCATGCCGGTCAACGAGAGAGTGTCTATCGCCTTGCTAAACGCCTCCACGGGGAGCCCCATCGACCTACGGTCGTCGTGGAATTTCGGGGAAGCGAATGGGCGAGCGGCCGCGCCCCGAGGCCGCTTGAGGCGGCCGGGACGGGCGTGGGTAGCTAAGTTGTAATGGGCGATCCGTCGCCTCGCATGCTGCAAGACAGAACGGAGCCGCAGCAGTGCTGCGAATTGCCCATGACGCCATTTGCGCTGCCGTCCATTGCGGCGGCTGCGACGTGTCGTTGCCGACAGTGGCCGCGAGCCCGGTTTCGGCGCGACGCTGGTCACGGCCGCGGTAGCCCGCACGGCTGGGGAGAATCCTCCCTAGCCTCCGTGACGCGTCGCGCCACGGCAAGGTCAACCTCTTGCGCCGGGCTATCGCCCGTCGCCCGCGCGGTGAGCCCCCATCGGAAGCGATGTGGCCCATCGTGCCCTTTCGGTGCGTCTGCCCGGACATCGCGATTACAGCGATGTGGCACTGGGTCCGCCTTTCGGCGCCTGTCGGCCTTCGCCGACTCACGCTGCAGAGCAGCAGTGAATGGCGCGCACTTTAGCACCGCATCACGAAAGCGGCACTAGGAAAATGTTTAGCAAACCCTTGCCGCCACTGGCCTGGAGGCCGATTTTGGCGCCTGTCACTACCCATATATTTCCGTGCTCTCACCCGCGATGCGGGCCCTGCGACGGGGGCCACAACCGGGTGTGTAGTGACAGGCGTTGCTCCAGCGCCTCTTTTCGCCTTTCTCCGTCTCCGCGCTAACGCTCATTCGACAATGCCCATCCAGGAAACACCACCACCCTCCCTGTAACTTGACTGAGTTCCTCGAACACGCCTCGACTAGGCTGGCGCCAGCGAAGCTAGAATTCGCAATTCGCGATGACGGTATTCGAATGCTGTGACAGCATCCTGATATCCCAATTCTCGCGACGCAAGTCCCTCTCCGCCTTCTGGGGACACGTACCGCATCACCAATGAAACTAGTCTTCTGACAGATCTCCCCCGCCTCGTTGCTGGCTGTCGAACTCAGGATGTCGATCCCCCCGAAGCCCACGTCACAATCCGCCAGTGGCACTTCCTCAGGCAAGGCAACTGTCGCCCACGGTTTCAACGCGCGACTCGTGTCCCATCTAACCGTGTCCCCGTGCATTCCCAGACCATTCGCTCGTTTGGTTGCGTGGACGATCTTGGGACTCACTTTGGTTTCCTGGGGCCAAGCGTTCCCATAGGAAAAAGCGGTTCTCCACACTGTGCCGCTCCTGCAGCGCTTCCCACCTGTTTGCGATAGCACTCAACGCTGTGGTTCCTGAGTCGCCTACCCAGGAACAATCCCAGTCGCCAGACGACGTACAACCAAGTCGAGCCCCATCTATGCGGACTGTCTGATTCACCAGACGTCCCGATCACACTCGGATTATCTGCGTAGCCCATCCAACGTGGGGGAACGAAAGGCACTATGTCTCCAGATGCCTGCACGTGTGCCTGGGGCGACCAAACGAAAGGGGGAGAGAGTTGCATGTGCACATCGCTGAAGCGTGGAGAGCCGAAAGTGCAGAGAGCGGATCTGGCCTCGAATCCGACAAGTCTTGCCGTAATCGCCGCGACAGCACCGCCGAGTGAATGTCCTGTCAGGAAGAGCCTGTCAATTCCCTGGCAATCTTGCTCCCTCATCCGATTGATCAGCTTTGGTACTATGCGAACCGTTTCCTCAAAGAACCCACGGTGGAGTCGCCCACCGAGATGAGGGCTGAATTGCAACAAGGATGCCTGAAGGTTGACGCGCCAGTCATACAGAAACGCTGTGCCGCGGAAACCAATAAACAGCGTTTTCTTTGCAATCACACCTACGGCGACAATACCCCTTTCCTCGACCAAAAAGTGACCAAGATCCAAACCTTCAAGGTATTGCTCGACACTATTGTCGGTGCGACCCGCAATGACATCGGGATAGTGAACGCAGGGGATAACCTGTACTCGCCTGCGAGAATCTATGTCGAATCTCGTAACCGAATAGTATGCGAGTTCCGACACTAACGAACAGAGATACCTAACTGTCGAGTTGCTCTCTGGATTCAGATCATCCGAATGGATAGAGTTGAGCAGCTCATAGAACTCGTCGAAAGCGTAGGCCATGTGGACATCCTAGGTAGCAATGCAAGGCGGCGCCCGTGGGGAGAGCGCCTCCCTTCCAATCGACGCCTACGATAGGTGCTCCGAAAACATCATGTCAAAACGGCGCGCTTAGCTCCCAGCTACGCCAGTCTGTCGCTTTCCGGCGCAGGGCGCCACTTCGACGAATCCTACGACCACGGAAATACCAGGCTCACCTGCCGGCCCGTACATTGCTCAGTCGATCTGGAGTCGGGTCGGGCGGGCTCGATGCACTTCCCCATCCCTCGCTCTCATTTCGATTCGTTCGCTACCAACAAGAACGCAACGCCTACTGTTCGCTCCGGTACCGATATACGCGATGGACGTCAACGTCGTATCGAGCCGCTTTCACATGATGCACAGCGACTCGATCCGGCTTCACGCGTAACGTGATTTCTCGCAAATCATCATCTTCCGCGGACACGGACCGCCTCAATGTCGACACCCGACGATCAGCCAAGCCATTTTTGGTTTGTTCCTCCTCGAGCGCAAAATCCGACCTCGCTACCCGCTCCCACACATGGTAATCCGTCTCCCACCCATCCTCGGTGTGATAACCCGATGAAGCATCGATCTCGATACCGTCGGGCAATCCGAATATTGCAACGCGTGATGCCTTCCGGAACAGGACCATGTTGCTCTCCTCCGCATTGCCCTGCGCAGACGGATACAGAATTCCATCCAGCACAGGTGTCGACCGAGAGGCGAGGTAATCGGCGACCACCTGCGTTGCGAGATACTCGAGCGGTTCATCATTCGGCATGACGGGTCTTACAAAGCGCTCCCTCAGGCGCTCCAGGAACCTTGCTCGTTCTAGCCGATAGATGTACTCCGAATCGAACACGCTTCCCTGAATGAATACCGACCGTAGCGCGTTCACATCCAGAAGGAGGACTTTTCGCACGATCTCAAACTCGCCCACAACGACACGACTTCCGACCGGCGGCCGGACTTCGCTCGTAGCAACACGGGGATCGGTGGCCCCGTAAAACACTCCGATTCCATGTGCGTTCATGCGCCCTGCCCTCGCCTCGGCTGGCGGAGGCGGCCCCAAGTGCAGGTCAGGCCGCTTGAGCGCCTCATCGAGCATCGCCGACCCCTGGAATACACGCGCCCGATACAGCGATGCTATCTCCTTTCCCGGCCCTCCTTCGACAATCACGGGGTTTCCCCCGGGGCTGCGGTGCCCGTCCAAGCCCTGGAATATCTCATCGAGGGTAGCTTCCGCCGCAGTTCCGAAAAATCGGGCTTCAGACTTGAGATTGGCTTCGAAATTGCTCCATTTTTCGCGATATTCGATGTCGTCTGGCTCCTTTTCCTCATAACAGCACTCCGCCCCGAATCGGGCTTCTTCCCCCATCTGCGCCATCTCAATGTCGCAGTGAAGATCTTCGAGAACCCGTCTCATGTCCTCGGCGACTTCTTCCTCGACCTCGGCCGCCGAGGCAATCGCGTAGGTCGCCAGCTCGCCCTCACGCTCCCAGTGGTAGTCCGATTCCTTCATCATCGCGTATTCCAGCGATGACGGTTCCATGGGGGTACACCGGTAGTGTTGCTCGAAGGCGGCATCGACATAACCGCTGATCTCATTGATCGACATCGTCGCTCCCGCCGCGCCGCAATACCCGCATGTGTTTCGCTCGCCCAATCTCTTCACCTCACCGCGCAAATGCGGTTCACCAACGCAATCCGCACACAATCGACGTTGCTCGATGTCAGCAATGTCGGCCCAAGTCACCGTTCCACCCTCCGTTAGCCCGCGCACAGCCGCCCTCTCACACGTGGCCTCGATCGCGGACTTTCGTCTTTTGACATCGCCCGTTCTAACCCGGATTTCTCAAACAAGGGTGTTTGGAGATGGGAGAATGTGCTATAACCCTTTGATTGACAAATAAAAAAGAGGAACAGCATGGATTCTCCCACCGCGACAGACTGTAACGCGCCGCGGCTGCGCTGCGCAACCCCGGACGGCGTCCGCCCGCGGCGTTTCGAAGCCGATTTCACGGGCGGCGCGCTGACCGCCGACGGCGGCGCGCTGCTCATGGGCCTGGCCAACCAGTCGGTCGGGCTGTTCCGCCGGGTGGCGGCCTGCTTCTCCGACCACCGCGACGCCGCCTATGTCGTGCACGAGGTGGAGACGCTGGTGGGTCAGCGCATCCTCGGCCTGACGCTGGGCTACGAGGATTTGAACGATCACGACGCGCTGCGCAAGGACCCGCTGCTGGGCGCGGTGCTGGGCCGCTTGGAGAAGCGCCGCGACGACTGCGAGCCGCTGGCGGGCAAGAGCACGCTGAACCGGCTGGAGTTGGCGGCGGCGGCGCGCCTGGATCGGAAGCATCGCAAGGTGGTGGCGGACTTCGGGCGCTTCGACGCGCTGCTGGCGGAGTTGTTCGCGGAGCGCTTCCGGGCGCCGCCGAAGGAGCTGGTGCTGGACTTGGACGCCACCGACGTGCCGCTGCACGGCGGCCAGGAGGGGCGCTTCTACCATGGCTACTACCGGGAGTACTGCTACCTGCCGCTGTTGGTGTTCTGCGGCGTCGAGCGCGACTTGGACGCGCTGGCGGACCGGCTGCGCGCGCGCTGGCCGGACGCGCGCCTGATCCTGCGCACGGACTCGGGCTACTGCCGGGAGGAGATCCTGGCGTGGTGCGAAGGCCGGGAGGGCGTCGATTACGTGATCGGGCTGGCCAAGAACCCGCGGCTGAAGCGGATGATCGAGGGCGAATTGGCGGACGCCCGGCAGAGCGCGCGCGAGACCGGCGAGGCCGCGCGGCGCTTCGCGGACTTCCGGTACGCCACGCTCGAATCTTGGACGCGCGAGCGGCGGGTGGTCGCCAAGGCGGAGGCGCTGCCCGGCGCCGGCGTTGCCGGCGCGAAGGACAATCCGCGCTTCGTCGTCACGTCGCTGCCGGCCGAGACGCATCCGGCGCGAGCGCTTTACGAGGAGTTCTACTGCGCCCGCGGCGACGCCGAGAACCGCGTCAGGGAGCACAAGCTCGACCTGTTCTCGGCGCGCTGCTCGTGCAACCTGTTCGACGCCAACACGCTGCGCCTGTACTTCTCCACCCTCGCGCTGATCCTGTTCAACCGCCTGCGCGACGCCCTGGCGCGAACCGCCGACAAGCTGGCGAGCGCCTATCCCGGCACGCTGCGGCTGCGGCTGCTGAAGATCGGCGCGCGCGTGCGCGTGTCCGCGCGCCGCATTCACGTCGCCATGGCCGGCGGCTGTCCCGACAAAGCCGCGTTCGCGGCGGCGTGGCGCGCGCTTGTTCCGACCTGATGCGCGGCCGACCGGCCCGAACAATGCTTGCGCCCGCGCGAACGACGCGCCCGGTCGATTGCGCGCGCCCGAACCGCCGCCGCCGTCGGACAACGCCGAAGACCGGCCGCCGCCGGCCCGTTGTCCGGCCGACCGCCCCAATCGACGGCCGCGCCGCCACGATATCCTCGCCGCGCCGCCAATCCGCCAATCGGTCGCCGAAACCCCCCGACCTCCTCCCGATATGCGACCGTCGCCCCGGTTTATGAGAAATGCGGGCTAACTGTTTGGGCAAACGCCAACGATCAAGCGATGGTCTCGCGAGCGCTACCCGCAGCTCGTACGTCATCTAGTCGACCAAAAGAACTCGCTCGACTCCAATTCCTCAACCAACCAATCAGTATCCACATTTTGCATGTAGACGACGAGTTTCTGTCCAGGCTTATCCGCCGTTTTCCTTGTTGTTCATCCGGATCCCTTCAACGGTCGTCCGGCGTCGAGGTCCCACCCGCCTCCTCGTTCCGGCGGCCCCACGCGGAAAGGTCGAGGCAGGCGCGCTCCACCGTCCCTCGGTCCCAACGGTCGCGACTCGCGATCAACTGCAGCAGGTCCGTCTGGTCCGGCATCCCCAGCACCAGCCGGTAGAGCGCCCTCTCCCGGTTCAGCTTCGCAAGGCGTTCGGGCGTCTCGCTACCAGGCACCGAGAACACCAGCCGCTGGATGGATGACCCGGGCGCGACCCACCACGGCTCCAACCCCTTGGGGTCTGGCAACTCGGCTTCGGCCTTCTTCGACAGTTCCACCCAAGGGCTCCCGCACTGCGGTACCCCCGTCGACAGCCGGTCGGCGATGGCGCGCCGCACTGACAGCCCGGCGAACCGGCTCACGCGTCCTTCCCTCTGCTCGAGCGCGACCGGACCCGAGCAGAGGTCCCAATGCGCGAGCGCCCTGCACCAGGGATGGAAGTCCAACCCCTCCTGGCCGATCGACGTCGTGACGAGGACATGCGGCCAGAACGGGCCGTTGAAGGCGCGCCGCACCTCGTCCGGCCGCAGCGGCGAATCCTCGGACTCAGTCCACCTGTCCCGCCTCCGTCGACCGGCCGCCCGCGCCTCGTTCAGCGCCACCGCGGCGTGGCACCGCAGCGGCACCGTCTCGTCCTTCGATCCGAGCCTGTGAAGTCGGATGGTGCTGGTCGTCAGCCGCAGCGCGGCTTCCAGTTCGACCAAACCATCGGTCCAGTCCTGCCCGCCCGCCATGCCCATGTACCAGAAGTGCTCGTCCAGCACGGACTCGAGGTTGCCCTCGACCACGGCCCGGCGGATCCGGTCGGGAAAGCGCCCCTTTTCCCCAGCCCCGCCGCGAACCAGGATCCGTCCAGATAGGACCGAAACCCACGCCATGAGATTCCCGCGACAGACGCCAGGTGCTCCTGATCCAAACCGCAGTCCCAGTGGCGCGCCAGCGCCCGCGCGAGCACGACCCCGGGCGCCTCAAGCGCCAGCGTCGCCAAGTCCGCCAGCTCCGCTTCGCTGATCCGGCCCAACGGCGTCCGTGCAGCCTCCTCCCACCGGGCGACGACCGCCGCCAGCCGACCTCCTGCCTCCGACCGGGTTCCCGGATCCGCGAGGACCTCCCTCCAAGCGGATCCGCTGGCGTCCCAGTGCCCGGTGGCACCCTCGGCCGCCGCAAGCACGGCCCAGGGCGGGCGTCGTCGCCCGGACGCACGGCGGACGACCCGGACACCCTGCTCGGCGAGAAGTTCCCGGAGCCGGGCGCGCACGGCGGATCGCGCCTTCGGCAGGCTGCCGAGCCCCTGCGCGATCGGGTCCGCCCGCGCCAGGAGGGGCGACGGGTGGAACAGTGCCAGCAGCCCCGGACGCCGAGGGTCCGCGGGGAGCGCCATTCGCATGGCGTTACCGTAGCTCGGCACCCTCCCGCTCCGCCTCGATTGCAGCCACGCCTCGACCGCGTAGCTGACGAGGCCCGACACCGCCAGCGGCACCGCGCGGAACCGGCTGAATACCAGCAGCTTACCGTCGAGCGCCCCCCCGCCACGCGCCTGCCAGTCCCCGGATAGTCGCCACCAGGGCAGGGACGGGGAGACCCACGGCAGAGCCAGCCGCCGCAGGGGCATCGCCTCCAGCAGCGCTCTGAAACCGGGGTGAGCCCACCGGTCCCCCGTCTGGAAACCGTCGCGGTGCTCCTCCGTCATCTCGATGCTACGCCGTGCCGGCAGCGTCTTGTCCGCCCGTCTCCAAACCTTGTAGCGCCCCCCGAGGGCCTGCATGGGCAGGGGCACCGACCGCCACAGCGGCACCGCCCAGCCCGCGTCCTTTGGACACAGACTCTCCGCAAGGTGGCGGAACACCGAAACGTCGGCAGTCGCCAAGACCGCCTCGCGGGGGGCGCCGTCCTCGGGCCCCTCCTCGGACCGCGGCCGCTCCGTTCTCGACAGCACCTCGGTCAAGAGCTCCGTCAGTTCGGCTCGCGTCCGCCGAGCGCATTCGGAGAACGGGTCACCCTTGAGCAGCTCATCCTCCAAATCCCCGAACAACTCTCGCACCCGGCCTGCCGCTTGGCGGCCCGCCCGGCGGCCGCCGTACAGATACTCCACCACCGCGAAGAAGTCGCCGCCTGTTCGGCCACCCTCGTCCGTCTCCCGGAAGGGCGTGTACGGCGTCGCGGACAGCAACAGCTGGGGCGTGCGCCGTCCCCCCGTCTCGCCTCGGATCGGTAGTCTCGGCCCGCTCGATACGCAGCCTTTCATCAACGGCGATTACCCGCTCCACAATCCGGGCTTGTTCCTGAGGCTTTGGAATTGGGACAACCAGCTCCCGTATCTCTTCAAGGTGTAGATTAGTGACCGTACCTTGCTTCGACCGCTTCCGAATCTGCGACCAAATGACGTCCGTGCCAAAGAGCGAGGCAAGGAACGGGCCGTTAAGGCTTGATTTCACCCGGATAAGGCACAGACTTACGAAAATCGAGAACTCCCAATTCCAGTCGACCACTTTTGCAATCCCTACGGTTCCGTTCTTTGACAACAAAATATCCCCAAGCCTAGGCGCGCAACGCTTCCGCAATTCCCTATGTTCTACATACGAAACGTACTTCACTCTATCACGCGCAACCTCATCTGACTGGATGTCACTTACTCGGAGGAATGGCACTCCATGGTCAACGTAAGTCGGAGTCCAATGCGTCCCGTCCACTATTTGTCGTGTTACCTCGCTTAATGACTGCCAATCCCACTCCTTGGGAATCCATCCCACGGGCGTTTGTTTGTAAAGTTTAGACGCTTCTTCACGAGGTCGCCTGAGTCGTCCGTCTTCCGTCACACCTCTGGTACAAAGGTCGCGCAGCACACCCGCCCTCAGCTGCTGAGTCTTGACAATCAGCGCCTCCGTCTGCTCAATAGCTTCGTCGACCGTCGACAAAATCTTCGCGACATCGTTTTGTTGTGCCTCCCCAGGGTTCTCGAAAGATATCTTACACAGCCAATCTCGACTGATACTTGGAACACCGGTCGCTTCGTTCAACCTCGCAAGATCGAAGTGCTCCAGATTGTAGTAGAGCCAGAGTGCGCTAACTTTATCCTTTGGTACAACCGCGAATGTTGTGTCAACCGCCCAAAAGGGCAGGTCTACGTACTGGGCGTTGCGGAGAGAGCCCTTGCGAGGCACGACTACCGCTGGCCCCCGAAAATTAGGCCGCATGGCTCGCCCATACATGCCGCCCGTTCCTATAACCGGAAACGCTCCGTCTCTGTGCACAACTGCGCTGGGAGACTGACCATAATGGACGTCAGCCAGTTCGCGAAGACACCTACGCATAGCCGAGTTCTTCCAGCAAGCCCTTTAGCTTCTCAGCTGCCGAATCCCGCTTCTTCGCAATGCACGACGCCGTGATAGCGTACTTCGCATTCAGATTCTCCAATGCTGTTAAGCACGCCCGTTTCTCCCCCTGTATGTACGAGCTGTACCTCACGACTAACACGCCTTTCAAGCGGCCAACGATCAACTCACGTGCTTTTTCGCGGTCGATCTTCGCACGCGCCGCAGAAGTAAGTGCGTCCTGTTCGTTCTCAGCAGCTCGCAATTCGGCTTTGAGTTTCTTAACCTCGTCTTCGAGCGCCTTGTGACCTTCTAGCCGCGTCACACACTCCCTATACCGGTCCAGCGCAGCCTGCCCGTCACGCATCCGCACCTGAATGACATCCACTCCTTCCAGTTGGCGATCGGCCTTCGCCGCCAGATCTAGGACCAGCTGCCCGGCGGAAAAGTCGGACTCACCTTCCTTGAATGCCTTCTGAGTCATCCCACGCGTAACATCGCCCTTGCGCGTGCCCTTCGGGACCAACCCGGCGATTTTGAGCTCAACGAACAGGTCCGAGGCCATTGCTTTCAGCTCTTTCAGAGCGCCCCTCCACGCCTCATCAGCCTTCTTCGAATCCTCCCTGATCGCTTTCACCTGGTCGATTGCCATGACGCCGGTGTTGTCGGGGTCTTCGTATCCCTCCTCGTCGGCCGCCTCCAACAGCGCCGTCAGCGTACCGAGACGCGAACGCTTCGCCTCAATCTCCGCCAGTACATCGGGAAACTCGCTCTCCAATATCTTAGCGTCGGGCACGAGCTCCGGGCCCCAACCGCTCGCGGCGATCGACTTGAGATCGGCCTTGATCTCATCCAGGTAGCGCGCGAACGCGCCTCGCACTTGGTGGCCCGTCAGGAGGTTGTTTCCGACGAACGTGTCCTCGATCGACGCGAACAGGCTTCGACGCAGGTCGTAGATGTTGCCGCGTCGAGCGCTGTGCCGCGTAAGGGCATCGATGGCAGGCAGGTGCTCCTCCCACCACGACTCGATGCGCTTGACGAACGCGTCGTGCGCTGCCGCCACACTCCCGTCACCGTTGACGATCTCCGCCAAGGTGCGCAGGTCGGCGACTTCGGGCGCGAAATCGACGTACGCGTCATCGCCCTGCCGCGGCTGGAAACAGCGCTCCCGCAGACCCGGGTAGTTCGCCCAGAAACGCTCCAGCGCATCGACCTCGGCCGCAGGTACGCCGCCGTAGAGATGCGCGCGCACATCCTGCGGTTCGGGCGGCGCTGCGTTGTCGACGTATCGCCTGATGTTGCAGTTGAGATCCTCGGCCTCGATTTCCTCCACCGGCACGCGCCTGGCGTAACCCGGCAGTTCGTCCTTCTCGCCGCTCGAGAGCGTCCGGTAGGCATGCACGATCCGCGAGATGTCCTCCGGGCGCAGGAAGTTCTGTGCCTTGCCCTCGCGGTAGTCCCGGTCGGCGTTGATGAACACGACGTGCCGCCGTTTCGCCGCGTGGCGCTTGTTCATCACGAGAATGCACGCAGGAATGCCCGTGCCGTAGAACAGGCCCGCCGGAAGGCCGACGATCGCCTCGAGCCATCCGCGCTCGATGAAGTACCGCCGGGCCTCCCGCTCCTCACCGCCACGGAACAACACGCCGTGCGGCATCACGGTGGCCACCCGTCCCTCGTTCTTCAGAACCGAAATCATGTGCTGGACGAACATGAGATCGGCCTTCTTGCCCTTCTCCGGCATCCACACCGCGAACCGGCCCGGATGCTCGACGTCCTTGCGGATGTAGTTCTGGCTGAAGGGGGGATTGGCCAGGACCCGGTCGAAGCGGCGCAGTTCCCCGTTCCCGTCCTTGTTTTACGGCCGGCGGATGGTGTCCTCCTGGCGGACGTCGGCGTGGTCGATGTCGTGCAGCAGCATGTTCATCTTGCAGATCGACCACGTCGTTGGCCACGCTCATATCGTCGGGGTTCCCGCCGATCTCGCCGATGTAGTCGCGGCTCTGAATCAGCATGCCACCCGACCCCACCGTCGGGTCGTAGATGCTCATGCCGGGCCGCGGGTCCACGATCTCGACCATCGCCCGCACCACCTCGGCGGGCGTGTAGAACTCCCCGGCCTTCTTGCCCGCCGAATCCGCGAAGTACTTGATAAGATATTCGTAGGCCGCGCCCAGCAGATCGGGGAACTCGAAGTTCTCGTCTCGAAGCGGAATCTTCTCGAAGTTCTGCACGAAGTTGGACAGGGTGTCGTCGTCGAGCGTCCGCTGACCGATCTTGCGGTTGAAGTTGATGTGCTTGAGTACATCCTGGAGGGTGTCGACGTTCGCGTCCTCCAGTGCCTCGAGCGCCTTGTTTAGCGCTGTGCCGACGTTGTTTTTTAGATGCCGGATGTTCTCCCACCGCGCCTCTTCGGGGACGAAAAACCGGTACTTGTCGGAGTTCTTCAACTGCGACGCGACGAACTCGTCGGCCAGCCCTTCCGCCCTGAGGCTCTCCTCAAGTCGACCACGATCCTGATCGAACAAGTCCGAGAGCCTCTTCAGGAACAGCATCCCGAAGATGTATTCCTTGTACTCGGATGCGTCCATGTTGCCGCGCAGGTCGTCGCACGCCCTGAATAGCAAGGACGACAGCTGCGACAACGTGAGCTTTTCCGACATCGGCCCGCTCACAGGAGGTCGAACGCCGTCACGATCCCAACCGCCTCGCGCCGCTTCCCCACCTTCCTCGTCACCACCACCGGCAGCCTCGGCTCATCCTCGCCCAGCAACTGACCCAAGGGCTCATCCTCCTTTACCGCGTCCGCCGGGTAGACCCGCATTCGCGAACCGCACTCGCCGCACCGCGCCATTTTCAGCGTGCAGCCGCGAGCGCGCCCGTTCTCCCGCGCCAAGAAGACCGCCAGTTCCTCGGCACGGACGCAATCCCACTTCTCCTCGTCAGTTCCGCCGTCACGCAACGGCAGCGCCGAGTAGTCATTGACCAGCATCGTCCTGCGCAGATCCGCAAGCGTCTGCCAGTCGTGGGCGCACATCGGGTTCGACACCATGACATCCTTCATCGTACCCATGTCATTCTCCTTCGCCAGTTCCACCAGCGCCCCTAGGAGCACCGTGGCCAACGCGGCCACCCGGGTGCCCGTCAGCGCCGCTTCGGTACCCGTGTGCGCGATGTCGTTCCTCCCCCGCAAGACGCAGCGGTAGAGGTCGTCCCACTCCACTCCCGGCAATCCGGTGTCCGCAAGCCGGGCCGGCGCATCGCTCCTCACCAGCCTCCTCATCGCCTCCGTCGCCGGGCCCAGCGCAATGTCGGGGCAGCCGGTGACGTACTTCGCGATCCGTTCGATCTCGTGCAGCAGCGCCTCTACGCTGCCACGACCGTTCGCGAAACCCGTCAGCGCACCTTTCAGATCGCCCCGCAGCGCACGCGCCGCGTCCGCCGAAATGGCGCGTCGATCCGTCACATCCTTCTCCGTCCCATCGCAGGCTTCGCCGCCGTCATCGCCCTCGTCCGCCATTCCTGACTGGTCCCCGTACCGCCGTTGCCGCATGATCGGGACATACGTGCCGCCCTTCAAGACCGCGCGACCTCGCTTACCCCGCACACCGGCTCCCGGGAACCCGTAGACGACCACCGTGGTCGCCCGCCGACCAAGCCGCCCGGGTCGCTGACCTCGACACGCCACGCCATTCAGTCGACCGGCGAGCGTACCCGTCCGCCTACCGCCGACGCATCCTGCTCGAGTACCTCGCGTACCGTTTAACCGACGCCGCCAGCCTCTCCCGACTGCCGGCCCCGAAGCCCGCGGACACCAGCGCCTCGAATCCATCCCCGGTCGCGATGCGCCGGACCACCCGATCTATCGAACGCCGCCACCCGTTCCGACCTACCGGCGCCCAGAACCCGCCGTCCTCGGCTTCGAGCTGCTCCGTCGACAGGGCCTCGCAAAAGGCGAGCGAACCCAGAATCTCCCACGTGTCATACAGATCCTCGAAGTCGCCGATCACGGCGGCGAAGCTCCCGCACCAACTGTCCATCACGGTGCACAGGTGGTCCGACAGCGGCGTGTGGTAGCGTTCCAGCTCCGGCAGTTGGTACCAGATCCTGTCGTCCCCGCCATCCCAAGTCCACAGGAACAGCTTGTCCACCACGCGCCCTGGCTCCCCGTCCGCCCTCTGCAGGGGGTGCGACAACAGCCGGTGCAGCGCTTCCCAGCGCCCGGCGTAGGTTACACCGAGGCCGTAAGAAGCCAGCAGCAATAACCGCCGCGTAGGCGCGAAGGTAGAGCAGGCTCGTCACTCCTGCGCGCACCTCGTCGGCCTGCCGCACCAGCGCCAAGCGCGCGTTCACAACCCCGTCCACCTCGTGGCCGTCCCCCCACCGTCCAAGCGCGCCCGCCATGCGCCCCAGCGGTTCCACCGACGAATAGTAGAACACCGTGCGAACGCGGATTCCATGCGCGTCAGGACTCGCGGGCGACGTAGACGACCGCAGACGCGCGAGGAGCATCTCGACTTCCGACTCCAGCAGGTCGTCGAGTTCCACCCGGTACTGCGGCTTGGCGACGAAGCGTTTCGCGACGTTCACCAGCAACTCCACGTTCCTCGGGTCCCGGCGCCGCGTCTGGACCAGGGTCTGCACCCGGTCCCGGAGCTTGCCGAAGAACTCGTCGGCGCCTTCGATGGGCACGAAGTACCCACGCCGCTGCTCCACTATGCGCCGCGCCGCGTCTCCCGGCTCGCCGCGCACTGCCCAGAAGAGCGAGTACCTGCGCGAGGGCGCGCGCGTCATCGCCCTGCGCAGCGCCTCGTCCCACTCCGCCGACCACCCGCACACCACCACGCCGTGCTCGTCGAAGATCCGGTCGAGGAGCGCGTCCAACGCCGCCGGGTAGTCCGCCAGTTCCCCGTCCGTGTTGCGGATCCGCGCGTCCTTGTAGTCGCCGTGCAGCTTCACCAGATAGCACGGCGCGTGGGTCAGCGGCACCGCGCCCTGCAAGGCGTCGACCGAGTCCACGACGGTGGGCTCGACGCCCCGCTCCCGCAGTGCGTTCTCCAGCAGGCGGTCGAAGTTCGTGGTGACCAGCACCCGGATCAGGCCATCGCGGACCAAGTCCGCGATCGCCCGATGCGCCAGTGTGGGCACCTTCCGGCCCTCGGACCGCTCCTCCGCCGTCGGCTCGATGTAGCCTTCGAGTATCGAGCGCCGTTCGTCCGGAGATCCGCCGAGTTCCTCGACGAGTTCCGAGTAGTCCGGTTCCCTTCCGACACTGTCCCGGTACCAGCCGGCCCAGTCATCCTGCTCCGCCACCTCCTGCCGCGGCGATCAGGAACTTGAAGGTCTGCTCTATGCCGCTGTAGGCGGCAGTGGTAAACGGCCACACGCCTGCGATCTCCGTCCCCGGGTGCACATCGTGCCCCTTGAACGTGTCCTCGTATGCCTCCCGCGTTCGCTCTTGGGCAATCGTCAGGCGTTGAACAATCTCCCAGTCGTCTCGGCTCATGCTGTTTCCCTCGTAGCGCGCGCAACGTAGTGGAACGGTGTGCACGCGTCCAGCGATTGGCTCCGCTGTCGCATTCACCAGCCTCCTGCGCCGGGAGCCAGATCCGTTGTTTCCGCTGCCGTACGCTGCGTTCGCTTGCGCGTCTTCGGTTCGGCCAAGTCGTCCACGGGGAATGCTGTTCCGAGCCGCAAATGGGAAAAGGAACCGGCGACTTGCGGAACTGCCTCAGAATGACCACTTACGCTGCAATGGCTTCGCCCACGCCGCGCACCGGAGGAACTGGGCCTTGGGCGGGCCGCTCGACAAGGAACGCTTTGGGTTCGTCGACCACTTCCACCCGCCCAATAGTCTCGCCCACCGCTTAGGGTCCGCATCCGCCACTCCGCGAATCCGCGGCTCCGACACACGTCGCCTCTGCCGCCACACCGGACTCCGTGATCGTCTCAGACAGACGCACCAAAACTCTTCTTAATGGGCGGAACGATTGTGGAGATGCCACGTCCCGAACTCAAAATTATATCAGTAAAAACAATAGCTTGAGAGACATCTTCCCTCCTGCCTCTGCAGTCCGGTACTCACCAAGTCGGCATCGCTCAGCCGGGCGCCGGTCAGATCGGCGTGCCTGAGCACGGCATCCTGAAGATTGGCTTCCTCAAGATTCACCTGATGCAACCGATCGAAGGTCAGTTCGGCTCCGGGTAGCCACGCCCCCGCCAGATTCATCTTGGGCAAGCGCATGCCGATCCCAGTAGTGGCCTCCGAGACGATTCGCACGAAGCTGCCACCAAAGTCTCGATTGAGCAACTCCAACGCCCTGCGTGCGGAACTGTCAGGAGGTCAAGCCCCGCGAATCAACCGGGATGCAGTTGCTCGCGGATGCCAACGACGCAATGCCTCGACGAATCAAGATGTGGATGCTATTAACGCGAACCGCTAGCGGCACCGTCCAACCCGCCGCCTTCTGGACAACCGCTCCGGCCCCGGTCTATGCCTCCCGACTCAACCCGATGCCTACAACCGGCTGTCGTCCGCCAGCAACTTGAGCACATATCTCTCCTCCTCAGGCAGCCCGCCCGCCGAGCCGAGATTCAACTACCTGATCTGCGGCCTCATTCGAGCGACATGATCTTCGCAGTCTCGCGCAAACCGCTAATGCCGTGAATCGGTCCGCGTTGATCGCCGTTGGCCAGAAGCAGCTTGAACTTCACACCGCGCAGCGAGGCGGGGCGATATCCAGGAACACGGTCAAATCGTTCTTTTACGCTGTGGTGAACCAGGGGGTATTCACCAGGGCTGGCCTCGTCATTGACGTTCACGCGAACAATGCGTGATACCGGCTCGCCCTCCTCTTCGATTCCAGCAACCAGCCCCCGGTGTACGTGGAGCGTGCCGGTCGCCATGGGGTGAATCACGATATCGTCCGCTTCTAGGGCCTGGTATTTGGTAGTTTCCCTTTCTTTCAGCTCATTCAACAATGTATCAACCGTCCGCCTATCCCCTGCGGCCATCTCAATATCATCTCCCATAGCGTCCTCGCACTGTTCAATCATGAACGCAAGCGCTTGGTCAGAAAGGCCGTCGCGCCAGGAGCTGCCGCCAATGTCGGTGTGCACGCCCGGGAACCATACTTCAAGAATGCGATTGGGATGAGAATCGTCTTTGTTGATCAGGGTCGGCGCGAACGTAATGCGGTCTTCATCCAGCGCCAAAATATGAACCGCACGTTGCACGCGCTCATTGAGCGTTCCCCTTTCACCGAGATACTCGGCTTTTCTTTGCTTTGTGCCGTCCTCCTCCACAACCGTGTCGAATACGCCTAGAAACGCAACCTCGCGACCGATATCTTCGCGGTCATCCAAGATATCGGCCACGAATTCACGGGCCAGCGCGGCACCACGGCTGAACCCGAAAACCACCACCCGGTCTCCTTTCTCGTACGCCCGGGTAAAGTCATTGGCCGCATCGTCCAGAATGTGCTTAACATCTCCTTCACGAGGCGCAAAGATCTCATTTATTCCTCTCCGAAGCTTGCTCCCGTATGTGCCGACACCTTCGTAGTAGAAGACGCGCTGTTCCGCGCCGCCAGGCGTTTTCACGTCCGGCAGTCCGCCGCCCATCAGCACATACAGCTTATAGATGTTGCTGACGCTCTCGTCCTTGGCGAAGTCATTTACATCGCTCGGCTCGTTCCCCGTGCCATCAAAGTTAAATACAAGTGTTTTGGCCAGATTAGTTTCTCCCGAGGATGCGGGTTCCGGTTCGGTAGAGGGCATGGTAGAGGTTACCGTAGTGCAAGCAGGCAACGCGGCCGCCAGAACGATCGCTTGAACCAGGCCGCTTGTCATTTTCATGTTTATGTGTCGATCCACTTCGCGGGCTTCTTCGCTGCAGGGTGCTGCAACGGAGATGAAATTGTACTGAAATACCGGTCGAATTCGGGAAGGAATACCCGAGAAAATGCGCGTGAATTGTCCTGCTATTCAGCCCCTCGAGTTCGACCATCGTTGAAAAATTGGGGACCCAGCTACAGAAGCGAAAGTCCGCTTCGAAGCCGCCCGAATGCAGGAGACCCATCGCTTCGATGATGAGCGCGCTGTCGGTCGCGTTCTTGCAGCTGGTGTACCGGAACTGCTGCTGCGGCTGGAACGCGTGGTTCTGCAAGGCGGTCTTCCATCCCGACATGTTCGGCGTGGTCCAGTCGCCGTAGATGCGGCACGCGGTGGTCGTTCCGTACTTGACCGCCTGGGCGAGCACATCCCCGATAAGGGACAGCTGGGCGTTGTCGCCGTCGAAGAGGAAGGCGAGGTTTCTTTCCGGCGCGTCCCGCAAGCTGGCCGTATCAGCCACATGTCCCCTCAGTCAATCATGGGCAGCAAAGGGAATGCGGCGAGGATGGGCCAGCGGGTCGTTCGGGGGACTGGCGAAAGCGCTTTCCATAGGCGGGGATGGGCGTTGCCTTCGGCCCGCGCCCTATTCGCCCTACGGGCGAACCGAGCCCGGCGCCGGTCTCGGCCCGTTCGGGTGACGGTCGCTAACGCTTGCGCGCTCCGCGCGGGCGCCGCCATAGGGGCTTCGATCGGCAGCAGCATCGGCATCGCCGGTTTCGGAGGAGCCATAGCCGGCACCTTGCCGCTGCTCCTTCTCGGTGCCTACCTCGGCTAAGGCCGGCGTCTGGACCGAGTCGAAACTGAACAAGGGGCGCTAGGCCAGGTGGCTCGCGGAACGACGGCGACGTATCCCCCGATCCAACGATGGGTCCGGCGGCAGTACGGCTTCGTGCCGAAGACCTGCTGGATCGCGCACTGCAAGGAACTGAAGGGTTTGCCAACAAGAAGCAACTGGAACCGCGGGGGCGCCAGGCAAGTGCCCTGCCCGGAGAACACACGGTCCGCGATCTACGCGGCGTTCCTCGAAACGGGTCAACACGCCGGACAACCCCTTGCATGGACCGGCGAAGCATCCCGCATTGGCTCGGGCCCTTTCCCCGGGGTGTTTATGGCGGCGCGGTCTCCCGATTCAAACCAACTTCCCCGCCGCCAGCGAACTTTCGTGACTCGACCGATGTCCATCCGCTCGATGGCGCCTCCGTCGCTCTCGTCCGCGAACCGGCCGGAACCCCTCGTCCATTCCTCGTCGGGCGCCCGCCCCTTCGACGGTGCGGCGGTGCAGCGAAGTTCCACGCTCGATGTGATCAGAGGCGGCGACTGATGCCCAACATCACCGAAGCCAACGGCCTCCGTTCGCTCAACTACCGCCGAACACCCAAAAAACGCACATCTATTTGTGGCTCGTCCCGAATCACGATACCTAAACCACCACCAAGTCCCACCGCCCACTAAACCAGTTCAAGTCCCAAGACGAAGCGCCGCGAGCAGGCGGCGTATGCGCCCGTGCATGGAACCGCTAAAGAACACATCGCGAATCGCCATCCACTCGCGGCATGGACTAGACATAATGTTTTGACCTGCCCGTCCTCAAGTGCGTGGATTATCTTGGGGACCGGCCATTATGGCCACCGTGACAGAGCCAGAATTGAGGAGGGCAGGCAATGCGAGACTTTAGACCAACCGAGCAGGAAACGGTATCGATGGAAGGGCGGGGGATTCGCCCGAACTATGCGGCGCATGTGGGACTGGACGTGCACAAGAACAGCATCGCAGTGGCGGTGGCGCCCGCGGGGCGCGAGCCGCCGGTCTATGTCGGCGAGATCGCGAACCGGCCATTGGCGATCGGCAAGCTGGCGGAGAAGCTGGCGCGGACGCATGGCGGCGAGGTGATGCTGTTCAGTTACGAGGCGGGGCCGTGCGGCTACGAGGTGTACCGGCAACTGACGGGGATGGGATTCGATTGCGAGGTGGTGGCGCCGTCGCGGATCCCGAAGGCGCCGGGCGAGCGGATCAAGACGGACCGGCGGGACGCGGTCAAGCTGGCGCGGCTGTCGCGCAGCGGGGAGTTGACGCCGGTGTGGGTGCCGGACGAGGACCGGGAGGCGATGCGGGACCTGGTGCGGGCGCGGGCGGACTTCAAGCGGGCCGAGCTCAAGGCGCGCCAGCAGCTGGGCGCGTTTCTGCTGCGCCACGGGCGTCGCTGGTCGCGCGGGCGCTGGACGCGGGCGCACTACGCGTGGCTGGACGGGCAGCGCTTCGAGCGCGCTTGGGAGGAAGGGGCGTTTCGGGAATATCTGGACGCGGCGCGGGCGGCGAGCGACCGGGTGGCGGCGTTGACGAAGCGGCTGCACGACGCGCTGCCGGATTGGTCGCTGGCGCCGGTGGCGCGCTCGCTGGCGGCGCTGCGCGGCGTGGACACGCTGACGGCGACGACGCTTCTGGCGGAGCTGGGCGATGTGAGCCGCTTCGACTCGCCGCGGCAGTTGATGGGCTATCTGGGATTGGTGCCGAGCGAGCACAGTTCCGGGGGGCGGCGCCGACAGGGCGGGATCACGCGGACCGGCAACGGCCATGCGCGTCGCGCGCTGGTGGAGTCGGCCTGGAGCTACCGGTTTCCGGCGCGGCGCACGGCGCATCTCGAGCGCAAGGCGGCCGCGGCCTCCGGCGAAGCCAAGGCGATCGCCTGGAAGGCCCAGCGCCGGTTGTGCGGTCGGTACCGGCGCCTGATCGAGTCGGGCAAGAACAGCAAGCAGGCAAACGTGGCCGTGGCCCGGGAGTTGAGCGGCTTCGTCTGGGACATCGTCCGTCGGGAGATGGCCCGGATCCCGCCGGCCTCCGGCTCGCCGAAAGCCGACGCCGACGCGACCGGCATCGGGTAGCGAAGAGGTCGGGGCGTGTTGAGTCAGGGCAGGATCGGGCCGGTGTGGAGAACCCTTGTTCGGGCTATAACCGGTGCCGTCGGTACGATCCCCGAGCGGGCGTATCGGTCGGTGATCCCTGCCACTAGAGAAAGGCCAGCTCCGCGACGCAGTGAAGTCCGGTGGTACCCAATCCACGCATATCAGCATGATCCACCGTCGCAATCAGCCCGGCCTTGTCCTGACTCAACACGCCTCCGGCGCTCGCGAGGCGTCCGACCGCGCGGTGGATATGTGGACGAGTCCTTCGGACCGGCGCGCGCCCTTCGGGCCGTGTGGACAGCCCCCGGACAACGCGCTGGACGCGCGTTGCCCACCGGGCCTGCCCACACTCGCGCGCCTCTCGCCCACATATCCACCGCGCCAACAACAAGCTTTTGCAAGGAGAATGAAGTGAGAGTTCCGTGAGCCATCTTGACAGGTCAAAACATATCAGCCCAATGTCTGCGGCGCGTCCTAACCCCCACGCCCCGGGATAGACAGTCTGGTAGTCTGGTCCGCCGCATCTTGGTTGCCGGGACTCTCCGAAATGCCCCCGAAGGTTCAATCGCTGAGACTGAAGAACAAAACGTTCGACTTCGTCCACGTCCCATTGCATTTCGTCGACGACCTAAGGGAGGACGTTTTCGCCAACAAGAACAACAAGACTCTACGGGACACGCTGGCTCATCGTCGGTACGCGAGTTTGGCGGCGGCGTGCGCAGCCAAATACTCGCAACACCTAGACTCGCCTTTAGGCGAAGTCCTTCTTCGACTCAAAGTCTCCGGCGACGCCTTCTACCAACGGTTTCTGAACCCGTACGGCGACCTCGCATATTCGACCTTTTCTATCTCCGACCCATCCGCACTGGGAGCTCGCGGCGTTTACGCCTACTACTCCAACGACGTTCTGGCGTACATCGGCCGATGCAAGGACTCCATGAGGAAACGGGTCAACCAAGGCTATGGGAAGATCCATCCCAAAAACTGCTTTCGGGACGGGCAAGCGACGAACTGCCACCTCAACGCTCGGATCGCCGCAGAGACTTCCGATGTGACGCTGTGGCTCTGCCCGATGGATGACAGCGGAGACATCGAGTCGGCGGAGCGCGGTTTGATACGCGAGTACGCGCCCCCCTGGAACATCCAGCGTGGCTAGGCGCTTCGGTATCCCAATGCGCGCCCGCAAGGCGGTGCGCCATCCAATCCCCGACCTCGGAGCGCCTCGCTCCGGGCCGAGGGACCGCCAACCGCGACCAATTTTCCGCGCCTGAGTGACGAGACTCGATGGCCGTCGCGCGCTGGAACGACGTCAAAGAGGTGGGCCAGCGGCTCGCGTCGCACCGCCTCTCGGGTCTGCTGTCCGTCGACCTTGAAGGCAGGACGACCATCTCCGCCATCGGCGCGATACGCAGCGACCGCTCGAGCACCTACGCTTGGAAGGGCGACCACCGCGGGCTGAATACCGCGCTTCGCGATCTCGATGAGTTCGCCGCCGGCGCCGCCTGCCTGGTCGGGCACAACATCATCGAACACGATCTGCCGATGCTCGCGGAGCATGCGCCCGGGCTTAAGCTGCTGGACCTTCCCGCCATCGATACCCTCTATCTGAGCCCGCTGGCCCGGCCCGAGAACCCCTACCACCATCTGGTCAAGCAGTATCAAGAACCGGCGCTCGCCCGAACCCAGGCCAACGACCCGCTGCTCGACTCTGATCTCACCCTCGAACTGCTCGCCGACATCCTCGATGACCTGGGCGCCAAGGAGAGCGATCTGCTGCTGGCCTGGCACGCGCTGCTCGCCGCCGCGGTCGAGGGCCACGGCTTCGACCGGCTATTTCGCACGGTTCGGGGCGTCGACTCCGCGCCTCGCCTCGCGCAGGCGATTCCCGTCATCGAACGCCGCCTGGCCGACCGCGGATGCCCGAATCGGGCCGCTTCGATCGCCCGCGACGCGTCCTCGCATCTTCTCCCTCTGACCTATCTGCTAGCCTGGCTCCCCGTATCGGGGGGCAATTCCGTCATCCCGCCCTACGTCGAAAAACGATTCGGGCCGAGCGATCTCGCCATCGGGCTGCGCGACACGCACTGCGGCGACCGGGGCTGCCCGTGGTGCTCCGAGCGGCTCGATCCGGTCAAGGCGCTCATGCGCTGGTTCGGACACCCCGACTTCCGCCATAGTGAGGATGGGGAGAGCCTCCAGCGACTCATCACCGAACGCCATCTGGCGAGAGCCCATGTGCTCGGCATCCTCCCCACCGGCGCTGGCAAGTCGCTCTGCTACCAGCTGCCCGCGCTCATGCGCTACGAGGCCAGCGGCGCGCTCACCGTCGTGATCTCGCCGCTTGTGGCGCTGATGGCCGACCAGGTGGCGGCCATGCGCCGCGACGGAATCGGCTGCGTCAACACCATCAACGGCCTGCTTTCGTGGCCGGAGCGCGCCGACGCGCTCGCCCGCATACGCTTCGGCGACGCCGGCATCGTTCTGGTCGCCCCCGAGCAGCTGCGCAACCGTTCGTTCCGCGACGCCCTGGCCGGGCGGCGAATCGCCGCCTGGGTGCTGGACGAGGCGCATTGCCTGTCCAAGTGGGGACACGACTTCCGTCCCGACTACCGCTACGTGGCGCGCTACATCGCCGAGCAACACGGCGAGCAGCCGGCTCCGATCCTGTGTCTGACCGCGACCGCCAAGCGCGACGTGATCGACGAGATCCGGGCGCACTTCGAGCAGACGCTGCGGGCGCGGCTGGAGGTGATCGACGGCGGGACCGAGCGGACCAACCTCGAGTTCGTTGTCACGCCGACCACCGCCGCGCAGCGGATCGAGCACATCCACGGCGCCATCGAGCACGCGCTGGCGAGATCGGGCTCCGGCGGCGCGATCGTCTACTGCGCGACCAAGCGGAGCACCGAGGAGACGGCCCAGGCGCTCGCCCAGCGGGGCGTGCGGGCGCAGCACTTCCATTCCGGCCTCTCGCCCGAGCGCAAGCGCGAGGTACAGCGGGGATTCCACGCCGGCGAGATCGACGTGGTGGTCGCGACGAACGCATTCGGCATGGGCATCGACAAACCGGACGTCCGCACCGTGGTCCACGCCGAGATCCCCGGGTCGCTCGAGAGCTACCTGCAGGAGGCCGGCCGCGCCGGCAGGGACGGCGACCCCGCGGCTTGCCTGCTGCTGTTCGCCGACGACGACCCGGAGAAGCAATTCTCGCTCACCGCGCGCTCCCATCTGGAGCAGCGCGACATCCAGGCCGTGCTGCGGGCGCTTCGCCGGCTCGACGACCGGCGCCAAAGGCACAGCGAGGCGCAAGAAGACGCCGTGGTCGCGACCTCCGGGGAAATCCTGATCGAGGACAGCGACGGGGAGTTCGAGCGCGATAGCGCCACCGACGACGACCGCGTGCGGACCGCGATCGCATGGCTCGAGGAGGCAAAGCTCGCCCGTCGCGACGAGAACCGCACGTCCGTGCTCCCCTCCTCCTTGCGCATCAAGGGCGTGGACGAGGCGCGAGCGCGCATCGAGCGCGAAGGCCGCAGGCGCGGAATCCGGGAAGACATGCGGGAACGCATGGTGGGCGTGGCCCGCGCCCTCGCCCAGGCGGACCCGGACGCCGGCATCACGACAGACGAACTCATGAGCGAGTGCGGCTGCAACCTGCCGCAGCTTCGCGCCGTCTTCAGCGCGCTCGAAGCCGTCGGCGTGGCCACCAACGACATGCGCATCACCGTCTACGTCCATTCCGGCGTGGAAAACGCCTCGCGGCGGCGTCTCGTTCTGGCCCGGGAACTGGAGGAAGCCCTGATCGGCGCGCTTCGCGAGGAGGCGCCCGACCAGGAGACGAACCAATGGACGCGTCTCGTACTCCGGCACCTCGCGCAGCAACTCCGGGAGCGGGATATCGAAAACCCCCTGCCGGAGCGCCTGATCAGGATTCTCCAAAGCCTTGCGGCGGATGGCCGGGACCAACCCGACGCGCTCCGAAGCATCGAAATCCGCGCGCGCGACATGGACACCGTCGCGGTCCGCCTGCGGCGCGACTGGCCGGACATCGCAAGGATCGCGAGACTGCGCCGCGACGGAGCCGCCCGCTTGCTCGATCACCTCGTCGGCAAGGTGCCGGCCGGCGTCCGCGGCGTGGATCTCCTGGTCGAGACGACCTACGGCGAACTCGAGCGGGCCGTCAAGGAGGACTTGGTACTCACTGCGGCGCTAAAGAGCGGGCGCGAACAGGCTTTGGTGGACCGAGCGCTGCTCTGGATGCACGAGCAGGAAGTGGTGACACTCAACCGCGGCCTGACCGTGTTCCGGCCGGCCATGACGCTCAATGTCGTCCGAGACGGGCGAACCTTCACCCTGGCCGACTACCGGCCCCTGCGGGAGCACTACGACGAGAAGACCGCGCAGATCCACGTGGTCGCGGAGTACGCGAAGCTCGGGATGGCCGACATCCGCCTGGCGCTGCGCCTCGCCATGGACTACTTCGAGCTCGACAACAAGGCCTTCGTCGCGACATGGTTCAAAGGCAAGGAGCGCACGCTTCGCCGCGAGACCCTCCCCGACCACTACGACGAGATCGTGACCCGGCTCGCCAACCCCGCCCAGGAGCGCATCGTCGCCGACGACCGCGAGCGCACCAACGTGCTGGTGCTCGCGGGCCCCGGCTCCGGCAAGACGCGCGTGCTGGTGCACCGCATCGCGTATCTGATACGCGTGCGCCGCGAGAATCCGCGACGCATCCTCGCGCTCACCTACAACCGGCACGCGGCGGTGCAGGCGCGCCGGCGCCTCCACGACCTGATCGGAGACGACGCGCGCGGCGTGAACGTCATGACCTGCCACGCCCTCGCCATGCGCATCCTCGGCATCTCTTTCGCCGACACCGCCGCGAATCCGACCGACGACACGTTCGAGCACATTCTGAGGCAGGCCGCGCGGACGCTGGGGAGCGACGACGAGACGTCGGCGACCGTCACGCGGGAGCAGATGATCGGGCGCCTGGCATGGATCCTCGTCGACGAGTACCAGGACATCGGCGAGCCCGAGTTCGAACTCATCTCGGCCTTGGCCGGGCGAACGCTCGCGGAGGAAGACGCGCGCCTCAACCTGTTCGCCGTGGGCGACGACGACCAGAACGTCTACGGCTGGAGGGGCGTTTCCGTGCGGTTCATCCGCCGCTTCGTCCAGCACTATCGGGCAAGACCGGCCTATCTGGTCGAGAACTACCGCTCGACACGAAACATCATCGACGCCGCGAGCCGCTGCATCGAAGGCGCGCCGGCGCGTATGAAACGAGAGCAGCGTTTGCGCATAGACGGCAAGCGCCAGCGCGACCCCGCCGGCGGGCGCTGGGACGCGCTCGATGGCCTGGCGCGCGGGAAGGTCCAGATTCTTCGCATTGAGGGCGGCCAGCTCTCGCAGGCGGTCGCCGCGGTAGACGAACTCGGCCGTCTCGCGTCGTTGGATCCCGAGTGGGAATGGCGGCGCTGTGCCGTGATCGCGAGGAAGTGGGACGACCTGCATCCCGTCGCGAGCGCCTGCGCGGCGCGCGGAATTCCGTTCCAGAGCGCCCGCGAGGAACTCGCTTCGTTCTGGCGAGCCCGAGAGACGCAGGCCCTGCTCAACACGCTCGAAGCGGAAGGACCGACTACCACGCGGCGCGCGATCGAACAACGCCTCGCCGAGCCGGGGCCCGGGCCCTGGGCGGAGCTGCTTTCCCAAGCGCTGGAGGAACTGCTGCTCGAGGAGCCCGACGCGACCGTGCTTCCGGTCGCCTACGTGAGGAGCTGGCTGGGCGAATGGAGCCGCGAGGTGCGCCGCCGGCAGCGGGGACTGCTGCTCACGACCGCCCACCGGGCCAAGGGCCTCGAATTCGACCATGCCGTGATCCTCGACGGAAAATGGAATGCGGTGAGTGGGAAAGAGGATGACGAAGCCCCGCGCCGACTCTACTACGTCGCCATGACTCGGGCACGGGACACGCTCGCGCTACTCCGAGTGGACGACCCTGGTCGAACAGGCCACCGCGACCAGCCCCTCCTGGCGAGCGGGCGACAAAGAGCCCCATCGCTCTTCGATCCACTCTACGGGGCGCCCTGCGTACTTGAGCGCCAGGCTCCCGAACCCGACCTTTCGAATCCGCGTCTCGACGAGAGAACCGTCGTCTGCACCATGGCGGATGTCGTGCTCTCCTTCGCCGGATGGCGGTCTCCGAACAACGCCGTGCACCGCGCAATCCGAGAACTTCGACCCGGCGACGAGCTAAAATTCGTCCACGAAGATCGCCAGTGGAAGTTGCTCGATGCGAAGCGGCGCCAAGTCGGGCGCATGGCGCAGAAGTGGGTCGTCCCTGCCGGCTTGGATGTTGTCAGCGCCGCCGTCCATGGCTTGTTTGCGCGGTGGGCCAAGGACGGGAAAGACGACGAATATGCGCGGAGGTTGCGCTCGGATTCCTGGGAAGTGGTCGTACCTCGACTCGTACTCGCGCCGACAAAGAGACGCGTAGATTGGCGATGAATGGTTCTTGTCTCAGGTCACCGGGCATTTGCTCGTTTGCGAATCTGAATCTAGATAGCGTGACGGCCACGCAGGGTATCTATCTAATCTGGCATGGTGCCGGCCGGGATCCGAAGGGAAGCGAAGTCGGTGCACGAGCGGTACGGGTTGGACAAGCTGACACTGGTACCAAACGCGGATCGGCTGGCGGACCACAGAGAGGATGAGGAAGTCATGTGGTACAGCGGGCTTGGGCTCCTTGTGACGTGGGCGTCTGTGTCGGACCGCACAAAGTTGGATGGCATTGAACGCTACCTTGGCGACTACTACGCGCCGCTTGTAGAATGGTCCGGAGCAAGGTTTCCAGACGTGGATCCGGTGGATCTGGCCGTGCGCAGGAGATGGACGTACATCCTTGACGGTTTGTACGATGGTCGCTCCGTTTCGGGGGGGGGGGGGCGTGGCACGGCGCCTGCTATCGGCGAGCCCCGTGTAGTACGCTGTCCTCGCCCGGCACAACGACGCGTGCGCCGTCACGCGTTTCAAATTGACAGATGTCGAAAGGTCGCCCACGAAGATGATGTCCAGAGTGATCTTCCTCGCGGCCCGTACACAATTAGGGGTACTGCGCGCGATACTGTATACTTGAACAGTATCGACCGGCGCACGCGGAGGGTTCATGGCACAGTTCTCTAACATCGAATGGACCGACCACACATTCAATCCTTGGTGGGGGTGCACCAAAGTTTCGCCAGCTTGCGACCACTGCTACGCAGAGACCTGGGCCCGGCGAATGGGCTTCGACATCTGGACGCGCGGCAAGCCACGACGTTTTCTTAGCGACACGTACTGGCAACAGCCCCGCCGATGGAACGACAACGCCGCAAGGGACGGTCGCAGGGCAAGAGTTTTCTGCGCCTCCATGGCCGATGTTTTCGAATGGCAGCGTGGCCTGCAGCCTTGGCGTCAGCGTCTCTGGCTGCTCATCGACGAGACGCCGAATCTGGACTGGCTACTTCTCACGAAGCGACCCCACCTTGCGGCCAGGCTCACCCCGTGGGGCGACAAATGGCCCGACAACGTCTGGGTAGGCACGACGGTCGAGGATCAGCGTTGGGCCGACAAGCGGCTGCCGAAACTGTCCCAGATCCCCGCGACGATACGGTTCCTCTCATGCGAGCCGCTGCTCGGACCTGTCGAACTGAGCCCCTGGCTTGCGCATGGAGACATTCATTGGGTAATCGCGGGCGGCGAGAGTGGCCCACGGGCCCGGCCCAGCGACCCCCTGTGGTTCCTCGATCTCCTCAGCCAGTGTCGTCTCCACCACGTGCCATTCCACTTCAAGCAGTGGGGCGAGTGGGCTCCAATTGACGGCCATGACGCGTTACCACGATCGGTTTTGCAGGAGGATGGGTTTTCCGCACCACTCGGCCGATTCGGCAAGAAGGCGAGTGGTCGCAACCTCGCCGGAAGAAACTGGAACGGGATCCCCGCGCCGAGGCGCACGCGCCCCGTTGGCTCAACTGATCCGCTGCGGTTGAGCCTAGTCGCTGCCCGCGACCCGTGACCTTAGGACAGCGCCGCTCGCACAGGCAGTTCATTTGAACCCTACGCGTACACCCCGTTGGGCCGTGAAGTCACCACCGCCGCCAAGCCGTCGCACGAGTAGCAGGCCCTCCCGTTCCAGCCGCCGTGGGCACCCGATTACCGGGCGCACTAAGATCGTTTGTCGATGCAACTTATCATATACCGCACCGTTTACAGAACGGTTCCGTGCTCTGGTGCGCCATCCATTTGAGGGCATATTCGATCTAACACGTAGGGCCGAACGCCTCGTTCCTTTGGTGGCCACAAATTAACGAGATTGAAACGGTGGCCGAACCATATTCCGGACGTGAACAGACGCAAGCGAAGCACTATATCCTCAAGCGGTATCTTCAGGCACTGGCTTACAAGGTCCTAACGTTTAAGGATATAACCTACGTCGATGGCTTCTCCGGGCCGTGGCGGACTGCAACGGAGGACTTTAGCGACTCTTCGTTTATGATTGCGATCAGCACCTTGCTTGATGTGCAAGAGCAGATACGAGCGCGTGCGGCGCCCGGACGGACCAACCCCCGGATACGGTGCTTTTTCTCCGAATCAGATCCCGAGACCTTCAAAAAGCTCGAACGTGCAGTCAGTCGTTATCATCGACCTACCCATGGGTTCGAGGTCAAGACGTACTTCGGGCGTTTCGAGGATGCGGTGGATGAAATCGATGCGTATATTGCGGGATCTTTCCCCCTGATATTCATCGATCCTACGGGGTGGACTGGTTACCCATTCGAAACGATTAAGAAGCTCTTCGTGCGGCAAAGATGTGAAGTGCTCATCAATTTTATGTTCGACTTCGTATCCCGATTTTCGCACCGTGACGACGAGAACATCGACTTGTCGCTCAACGAAATTTTGGGAGGCCCCGGTTGGCGGAAGCGGTTAGATCCCGAGCTATCGCAAGGCTTGGCGGTCGAAAAGTTGTTTCGGGAAACGCTCAAGGCCAGCGGGCGCTTTCGTAGTGTCGTTTCCGCGAAGATCGAGAGAGCGACCATGGACCGGACGCACTTCTCTATCATGTATGCAACAAAACAGTTGGCGGGCCTCAAAGTATTTCGAGATACAGAATACAAGGCGCTTCAATTTCACAGCCGGAATAGAGCCACCGCTCAAGAGCGGCGTCGGGAAGAACGAACGGGTATCTCCGACATGTTTGCTGACGACCATGCGACCGTTAAGGAGATATCCATCGACGAGTTCGTCGAAAAACAGGCTGAGACTGCGTCAGCGACATTGCTCGAGTTCCTGGAGAGACATGGCGAGGTCCGTTTTGAGAGAATATTGGCGGAGATGCTTGAGGAGTACATGCTCCGGGAAACAAATGTTAAAGACATATGCGTGAAGCTGGCGAAGGCAGGTAAGATTGAAAACACTTGGGGAAAAGGCAATCGAAAACCTCGCGATGCCTCGATCATTCGATTGATTGCACTCGCGTCAACAGGACACTAGCGGACGCTCCAAGTATAGGCTAGATGCAGTGCTCGACTATACCATTGAAATGGACGAAGATGGTGTGACCGTCCCTTACGATCCGCTATTCGACGAAATTCGCTCCAACCATGGCTTTGTGGATACACGCGGACGGCCTGACCTCGCGTACAGTGCGGGGTACTCGCAATATTGGCTCGCGGAGTATGAATCGTACGGTGAAGCTGTGGCGAAAATGCTCGAAAGCCGATCGTCCGGCTACGAGTGGGGTCTGAATTTGGCGCTCACTTCCGTGCAGTTCAACTTGGATGATTTTCAGAAGGTAACAGGTTCGATTTGTATTTGGTTTCATGCATACGGCGACTCGGAAGATGTTGCCATGCGGTCGAGGGAGGTATGTATTAATAACCTAGGAGAATGTTTGCTCGACTACAATAGTTTGGCGCATATTGACTAAAATCATATTTCTTGAGCGTACAGGCACTAATAACGGCAGACCGGCCCTTTCTTGGGATGCCTAGGACTATCTGAAACGTGAAGCATAGATATGTCGGGGCGGCGACCGTACGCGGAGCCGGCCAAGGGGGGGTGACTTCGGTGGATTAGGTGCTGCATCGCCCTCAGCGCCGCGCCTTGGATCCGACGGGTCACGCTGGAACCAGTCAACCCGGGACCAACGTCCCCGTTACCCGTTTTGGGCGAAACCGCGGCCCGAGCCATCGACTCCTTGTCGACCGCCGATTTGCCTACTTCGACCAGTCACTCTGTAAAATGCGCGCAGACGCTCGGATGAGATTCCCATGCCCGAACCACACTGTCGACAAATCCCGCACGCGTGCCACGTTGACACCCAGGACATTCGCGCTTTCTTCTCCTGCGATAGGGCGCTCCGCCTTAAGCTCGAAATCCCATTCATACCCGAGAATAGACGCGATCAAGCCGTGGCCGTCGTGATGAAGAACCCCAGTTCAGCCGACCAGTACATCGCCGACACCACGATACGAAGAGTCGAGGAATACGTGTACAGGAACGTCCGATCCGCCGCCAGACTCACCGTGGTGAACCTGTTCGCGTATCGCGCAACCGACCCCAGCGATGTCGAAGAAACCCGACGGTCATCCGGACTCGACAGCATCGTCGGCGACGGCAACGATGCCGCCATCACGGCGGCCGTGCAGGCAAGCGATCAAGTGATCCTTGGATGGGGCGCCCCCAGCGGCATCGACCAAGGCGACTACGAACGCCGCATCCGACAGGTGGCCCAGATCCTTCAACCGTACCGCCGCAGACTGTGGCACGTGAGCGATCTAACGATCGACTCACATCCTCGGCACCCGCTCCAGTGGGCGTATGGCTCCCCGAAGAACCGACTAACCCGCATTTCTCATAAACCGGGGCGATGGTCGCATATCGGGAGGAGGTCGGCCGGGTTTCGGCGACCGATTGGCGGATTGGCGGCGCGGCGAGGATATCGCGGCGGCGCGGCCGTCGATTGGGGCGGTCGGCCGGACAACGGGCCGGCGGCGGCCGGTCTTCGGCGTTGTCCGGCGGCAACGGCGGTTCGGGCGCGCGCAATCGACCGAGCGCGTCGTTCGCGCGGGCGCAAGCATTGTTCGGGCCGGTCGGCCGCGCATCAGGTCGGAACAAGCGCGCGCCACGCCGCCGCGAACGCGGCTTTGTCGGGACAGCCGCCGGCCATGGCGACGTGAATGCGGCGCGCGGACACGCGCACGCGCGCGCCGATCTTCAGCAGCCGCAGCCGCAGCGTGCCGGGATAGGCGCGCGCCAGCTTGTCGGCGGTTCGCGCCAGGGCGTCGCGCAGGCGGTTGAACAGGATCAGCGCGAAGGTGGAGAAGTACAGGCGCAGGGTGTTGGCGTCGAACAGGTTGCACGAGCAGCGCGCCGAGAACAGGTCGAGCTTATGCTCCTTGACGCGGTTCTCGGCGTCGCCGCGGGCGCAGTAGAACTCCTCGTAAAGCGCTCGCGCCGGATGCGTCTCGACCGGCAGCGACGTGACGACGAAGCGCGGATTGTCCTTCGCGCCGGCGGCGCCGGCGCCGGGCAGCGCCTCCGCCTTGGCGACCACCCGCCGCTCGCGCGTCCAAGATTCGAGCGTGGCGTACCGGAAGTCCGCGAAGCGCCGCGCGGCCTCGCCGGTCTCGCGCGCGCTCTGCCGGGCGTCCGCCAATTCGCCCTCGATCATCCGCTTCAGCCGCGGGTTCTTGGCCAGCCCGATCACGTAATCGACGCCCTCCCGGCCTTCGCACCACGCCAGGATCTCCTCCCGGCAGTAGCCCGAGTCCGTGCGCAGGATCAGGCGCGCGTCCGGCCAGCGCGCGCGCAGCCGGTCCGCCAGCGCGTCCAAGTCGCGCTCGACGCCGGCGGCCGCGTCGACGGCGGCGCTGCGCAGCCGCACGAGCAGCGGCTCGGCGCCGCAGAACACCAACAGCGGCAGGTAGCAGTACTCCCGGTAGTAGCCATGGTAGAAGCGCCCCTCCTGGCCGCCGTGCAGCGGCACGTCGGTGGCGTCCAAGTCCAGCACCAGCTCCTTCGGCGGCGTCCGGAAGCGCTCCGCGAACAACTCCGCCAGCAGCGCGTCGAAGCGCCCGAAGTCCGCCACCACCTTGCGATGCTTCCGGTCCAGGCGCGCCGCCGCCGCCAACTCCAGCCGGTTCAGCGTGCTCTTGCCCGCCAGCGGCTCGCAGTCGTCGCGGCGCTTCTCCAGGCGGCCCAGCACCGCGCCCAGCAGCGGATCCTTGCGCAGCGCGTCGTGATCGTTCAAATCCTCGTAGCCCAGCGTCAGGCCGAGGATGCGCTGACCCACCAGCGTCTCCACCTCGTGCACGACATAGGCGGCGTCGCGGTGGTCGGAGAAGCAGGCCGCCACCCGGCGGAACAGCCCGACCGACTGGTTGGCCAGGCCCATCAGCAGCGCGCCGCCGTCGGCGGTCAGCGCGCCGCCCGTGAAATCGGCTTCGAAACGCCGCGGGCGGACGCCGTCCGGGGTTGCGCAGCGCAGCTGCGGCGCGTTACAGTCTGTCGCGGTGGGAGAATCCATGCTGTTCCTCTTTTTTATTTGTCAATCAAAGGGTTATAGCACATTCTCCCATCTCTAAACAGCCTTGTTTGAGAAATCCGGGCTAACCTCGAACTGGCCATGGTGGCCACGCAGTGACGCAGAGACCTAGCGCTCTTCCGATCACAGACGCCCCACACGCGCCTCGCCCATTTCACGCCCTGCTCTTGCGTACCTTGCCAACCGATTTGCCTATGGCCCTGCCTCACTCACGCTGTAGCAACGGCACGCAGCCCTTCGTATTTGATCAGCTCCCGCCCCCAAATCTCCGCCAGACGCTAAGGCCGCCACAGTTTGTTCGCTGGAGCCGTGTTGGTGGCCACCCAACCGCCCGTACCCGGCACTACGACCAGCACCCGATCCACAGCTGTGACGCCGCACCTTGGGAACCTCCATCTGGCACTCCCGGCTGGCCGCCCCTCCGCAACCACCCCTGGTTGGTCGACAGCGTTCCGGCGATCAGCCAGAATTGACACATGGAGGTCAAGCTCTCGCCGACCGAGGTTTACGACACGTTCTGGCGCTTTGCCGCCGAGCGCCAGGCGGTCTACTTCCGCCGTCTTTTCGACCCGCACGGGCCGTGGAGTGACGACCCGATCCTCAACGAATACCGGTTCACGAACGCGTACCGAGCAGCCGATCGCGTGAGCCAGCACTTGGTTCGCGACGTTCAGTACGACCCAGGTCGCCCCGACACACCTACTGAGTTGTTCTTCCGCACAATGCTGTTCAAGATCTTCAACCGCATCGAGACGTGGGAGTTGCTTGAGCGCAGTCTGGGTCCCATCGGCTTCGAGACCACGCCCCTTTCTCGGATATCTGAAGTACTGGACCACCACCTCAGCACGGGTGCTCGCATCTACTCCGCCGCGTACATCATGCCCTCACCGGATTTCGGACGTCCTCGCAAGCACCAAAACCATCTTGCAATGCTAGACCGGATGATGCACGAAGACCTTCCCGAGAAATTGGCCAATGCCAATACCCTCGAATCCGCCTACCAGATGTTCCTCCAATATCCTGGGCTCGGACCATTCCTCGCGTTCCAATACTGCATCGACTTGAATTACTCCGTCCTGATGAATTTCGATGAGGCCGAGTTCGTAGTTGCGGGACCTGGGGCGCTCGACGGGATCGCCAAGTGCTTTCACAACGCCCGTTCCGCCGATCCGAGCACTATCATCCACTGGATGGTCGAACATCAGGAACACGAGTTTGATCGGCTCGAACTCCCGTTTGATGGCCTCTACGGACGCCGTCTACAACCTATCGACTGCCAGAATGTCTTCTGCGAGGTCTCCAAATACGCGCGCATCGCCCACCCCAATGTCCCTGGTCAATCCGGACGCACTAGAATTAAGCAGCGCTACAAGCCGCATCCCCATGCTTCCCCCCAGCGACCGTTTTTCCCGCCCAAATGGCATCTCGATACCAGCCGACCAATCGAACCACCTCCAGTGACGAAGATGCCCAGTCAACTGAGTCTTTTCTGAGCCCAGTAGGACGACGCCTTAAGAGCTGTCCGCGATCCCGACCGCAGCGCAGGAGACCGGCTCTCCCGCCCGCTCTGAAACATTGATACGAAACTCCACGATCCTCTTATTCCACATAGCTTCCCGCACGCGTCCTCGCGCCCTAACGGCGAGTCCAGTTTCCGTAATCTCGTCGATTTCGATGTCCGCAAACTCCTCAGTTGACGATCCTTCGATTCCCAAAGCATTAAGAATGGCACGCTTGATCAGCTGCTCCCGAGACATCGCTTCGGACGGAGAATCATCAGCCGCCGCGGACCCCAGCGCTGCGGCCTCCCCGCGAAGACCGACGTGAAACGTCGGTCGAAAGTCAATCGACCTGTTTTCCAGATCGAGTCTTATCGTACCCTGACGTTCCTGCCGTAGTTTATGGAACATCTTGAACCCTTCATAGATAGCACTCTCCCACTCCCAGTACTTGCTGTCCTTTACCTCAAGATCTCTCACGAAGTTCTCCACCAACCTAAGGAGATCGAAACTGATTTCAGAAGGTGTAGCGAAAAAATGACTCGATCCTGACGTCTCGCCAGCCGCTCGCAATTTCGCCTGCCGATCACCCTCGGCGTGAAAAGCGTTTAGCACTGCCTCCTCAACTATTTTCGCGCGTGCTCCATCCTGTTCTTCGTCGACCTTCGGATCCGACTTGCGTTTTCGACCGAGAAGACCCCGCAGGACCGGCGACCACCCCAATTTGGCAACGAAGGCCAAGTGCAGAATGTCATGATAACGGTATCCGTCATCGTCTGGCGCATTGTCTGTCAGCGGATCGCCCAACCGTTTTCCTTGGTAGTACATCTGGAGCCGAGTTTCCGCAAGTGAAACGAAACATATCTCCATTTCACGGGGAAACCTCTCGGATTCTGGAAACGCCGCGTCGTAGAGACGCGTCGGTTCGCCTCCGCGAAACCTCCTCGAAACCTTTATCCTGTTCGCCTCCGCAACTTCCTCCAGCGTCCGCCCGTAGAGCGATGTGATCGCGGCGATGTGCCACGCCATCTCGCCGAGTACGTCTGGCACGGAACGATCCGCGATATTCTTGTTCAGCGAGAGCTCTATTTCTGGCATCTTGACTCGGAAGAGTTCCGCACATAGCTGGGTCAGGACAGCTAGACATACCTCGACAAGCAACTTTCCTTCCGTGCGGGCTGTCAGAAACGCTACCTCCTGGTATTCATCCAACTCCATCCCCGACTCGCTTCCCACAATCTCTGCGGCTCGTCGCAAGAACGCCGCCCGCTTTTCCGGATCTAGGACATCTCCGATTCTCCGCGCACGTTCGTCGTCGTTACTGATCTCCTCTATTAGGTTCGCGATGTCATGAGACAAAATGTTGAGTGGGGGTTTCCCTTCCGCGGAACAATGACAACGAGCGAACGCGAAGCAATACCACAGTAGGTCCCCTAACTCTTCTATGATCTCCTTGTTCGGCACGTTCCATTTCGTCGCCTCGTTGCCGATCAGCCGACGCTTAGCCGCGGAGACGACCGATCCTATTTCACCAGCGATCCCGTACAACGCGACATCCAAGTCCTTCGCCTTGTCTGTCTTTCCGACAAACTCGCTGTAGTCATACTCGTTCATACCTGCCGCTCATCCCCGGCCATGGACCGTATCAGCCGATGTACAGGGCCGTCACTCGGACCGACTCGACTCGTCAAGGACCTTCAATACCGTGCTGTGAAGGCGATCCACCAGTTCGGCCTTGCTGACATTACCTTTGCGATCCTCATTTGACCCGGCCTTCAGTTCCTGGACTAGACTAGACATAGCTTTTTCGACAATACGTTCGTTGAGCTGTGCCCGCATCCGTCGAGGGCTCGAGCGAAGCGCCAACAGCACGACCGCCATGGCGCTCCACACAACCGAGAGTGTAGCGGCAATGAGTGACGCCCAATGATCTCCGCAGAAAGCAAGATACAAGCCGGAAAAACTGGCCGCCACTGATACCGCCATCAAGCAAACGCACCACCAAATGTTCGGCACGTGTTCCTCCAACATGTCCGCTATTATGAAAAAAAGGCCAGTTTGACGAGAATGCCTATCAGCGTCGTTACGGCAATCGCGGCAACAACGCGAAAGATGGCCAACTCCCTCGTGACGCTATCAAGTCGCCGCTGGAGTTTCTGTTCCACCTCGTCAACCGAACTTGCGAGGCTCGCTAGCGAATACAACTTACCGCCTATCCCGCTGATCAACTCACTTTGAATCTGCCATGGCCCTGGAGCACGCGGTTCCGGCACGGGGTCGCTGATGTTGGCGTACCAGATCAGGAATATAGGCTGTCCCTGCCTGAGGTGCACGGCCACAGGCCCGGCATTGAAGACAGCAAAGGTCAGGTGGCCCTTGAAGCCGGGATCCACATGAAACCCAGATACGTTGACCAGCCCACGGTATTTCGTCCGTGCCCGAATTGAAATGAACGCAATCTCGTCGAGGCCAACTTCGACCACCTCCTTGGTCAGTATGAACGCGAACTGTCCCGGTGGAATAGTGAATGCTTCCTCTGTCTTTAGGCGCACAATCGACTTCGTCCCAGGATCGGTGGCCTCAGCCGTCGGTGAGACGTATATGTCGTCGCCTATGGATAGTTGGTAGGAGGCGCCATCGATCCGCTCGGGGCAGAAGTCCTTTTTGTGGCGTTCCGACAGCTTGCACTCCAGCTTACCCGGTCCCCAGAACATAAGTGATGCCTCTTCATGTCGGCGCTAGCTGAGCGGCAGCTCGAAGTTTGCCACCAAGGACAGTTCGTCGTCCAAAAAGTTCCGGCGACTTCTCAACCTCATCCCGCCGCCCGATCACGGTCCGGTCGATCCTCGCGCTGAGCCACGGCACTTCTAGTGCTCTCAACCCTCAAGAGACCGCCTACCGTGCTCTCGAAGCCTGCCTTTCGGATCCACATATCGATAAAGTATCATCCGCCCGATCCCAAGCTCCCAGCACAGGTCCGCCACCGAGGTGTCGCCGCTCGCCATCTCCGCCTGCGCGAGCCGTACCTGCGCCTTCGAGAGCGCGAACTTGCGATCGCCTTTTCGGCCCCGAGCCCTCGCTGCCTTCAATCCCATCACCGTGCGCTCGCGGATGAACTCGGCCAGCGCCGCGAAGATCCCGTGGTGTCGATCTGTGGCACTGCCCAGCCAGAACCCGCAGCCCAACGCCCGGCCGGGCTGTCGTGCTCCGTACCGAGCCTTTGCAAGCCGAGTCTCGGCCCTGCGGGCTTCCATCCCTATCGCAGGCGCGATCACCGGCTTCGCGCGCCGCGTCCTCGGGCCAACCGGCCACTCGCAACGGGCACCACCGAAGCCGATGGCCATCCTACCGTTGTGCCCCTCCAATCTCACCGCCCCAACGTCGTTAGGCGCGTCAACTGCTTCGCCGACATTGGCCTCCACGTTGCACCGTCTCCCGGTTTGCCGCGCCGCCGTCGACCAGGCCGCGGCCGTGGGCCTCTGCGCCCTCGAGCGCGGATCCGGCGCCGTGGCTAGATCGCCCAACCTGCACCAAGCGATCCTCGAACAGGCAGGCGCCCGGCGGCGACGCCGATGCGCCATCCGCCCCGTACCGGCCGCCCCTTCGAGATCCACGCTCCAGCTGCTCGGCCACACTACCGCTATTCCGGGGCGCTGCTCAGACTCAAGTCGGAAGTACGGGGGCCTTACGGCGAAGACCGCCCCGGCCAGCTACAATCAGCCATCATCGCAAACAGTCGAGGTACTTGCCGTGGAGACACTCCTTTTGATTGCTGCGGTAATAGGCATGATTTCCGGATCACTTGCCATAGTGACCGCCATCTACGCCGGGGCCAAACGGCTAGTGGCGCATTTCAGGAAAGATGACGGTTCCCTGTCGCCTCCCATGACCATGGTGAATTGGATAGCTATCGGGTTAGAAACGACTATCATCGTTCCTGTCGTGATCGAAACGGTGATAGAGAAAGTCGTTCCCGTGTTCGTGCCACCTCAATCACCAAGACCGACCATACCCGAATGGTTGACTAGGCCGAAGCAACCTCCTGAAGTGCGTCCGGATGCTAGACCTGACAAGAGTCGCCCTTCGTTTACTAGACCGGGCAGCCGTCCGTCTGCGCCCGAATACACCCATCGCCGGCCCGAGATCACCACGCGAAGGGCAGAAGCAGATGTCGACTACGCGACAAGACTGGGCGGCAGAGGCGGCGTTGGTTCCCCGCCAAGGAGCGGATCACCCCCCGATGGAAGCGGCCCTGGTAGCGTCGATCGGGGTTTTCAAGGCGGTACCAATCCTGATGGTTCTCCCGGCGACCACCGGCGATAAATCGCAGGATTTCCCCTTTTGAAGCGTATCTAGCGGACTGGACGGACCCTCGGCTTTGCTGACGTACTCCCCCCTCAGAGGATGGACAACGTTTTTGGGAGTGGGTAGTTGACCCCGCTCGCGGTCTCGGTGCAGACCGTCCGGAGGTTCATCCTCGGCTGCCAAGGACTCTGGCCCGGACGGAGGTCGGCCGGCCGTCCCGGTGCCCGTAGGGCTCTGCACCAGTCAGGCCTAGTCCAAATCGACCCGTTGAATGTGGTCGGCCGGAGCCACGATCTCGCGCTGCACGCCCGTGTGTGGGACTATCGCCCTGAGCATCTCGACCACCTACTATACGCGAGCCGCGAGTTCTTCGACTACGGCGGGACGCTGTACGTGCTGCCCATGGGCGAGCTCCCGTATTGGCGGGTCCATATGGCGCGTCGTGCGGCCGAGGAGAAGTCGCGGGCGTTCGCGGCAGAGCATAAGCAGCTTCTGGAGGCGCTCCGGGAGGACGTCTCGTCACGAGGGCCGGTAGCGAACCGGGACTATGCCGGGCGGGGGCGTCGGGGGACGTTCCGCTCGGACAAGGATACGGCCCGCGCCCTCCGACATCTCTGGTTGACCGGTGAGCTGATGACATACGGGCGCCAGGGATTCGAGCGGCTCTACGCCTTGCGCCGTGACGTCGCACCGGTCGAGGTGCAGCACGCGGCGACGGCAGACGAGGCCGACGACTTCTTCGCCCGCAAAGCGCTCGCGCTGCTGGGCCTAGCAACAGCCCGCGACTGGGCTCATCGGTTCCGGCACCTCGCCCGCCGCCGCTCGGATCCTGACGGGGAGCGTCGCAGACTGGACGAGCTCCTGACGTCAGGCGCGGCGGTACGAACGCAGATCGGTGATGGGCCCGCGCACTACCTGCTTAGGGAGCGGGCCAAGCAGCTGGAAGCCGTGCAGAGTGGATCGGTACCTCGAGCCTGGCGCACCCCACGGGCGGACACGCTGACCGAGGCCACGTTCCTGCCGCCGCTAGAGTTCGTCACGGCGCGCGGCCGGGCCGCGAAATGGTTCGAGTTCGACTACGTCTGGGAGGTGTACAAGCCCGCCGCCAAACGGCGATGGGGCTACTACGTGATGCCCATCTTGCATGGCGATCGGCTCGTCGGGCGGGCGGACCTGCGGATTGATCGGGCTGCCCGCACGCTGATTGTCCCTCACTTGTGGCTGGAGCGCTCCGCTAGCGCGCGAGACGCTGATCTCGTGCGAGCGATCGGCCTCGGGTTGCGCCGGTTGGCGGAATGGGCTGGTGGAGACTACGTACATATCGACGCCACATCTCCCGCCCGGCTCCGGGTGCCACTCGCCTGATCGATCTTCGATCAACCCCGAGTTAGGAGGGTAGTAAGCACGATTTGCGCGAGTGGCCGAGCTGTGTAGTATCTGTGTCAAGGGAGTGATGTCTCTTCAACGGGTACCTGTATAGGGTTGTTTCGCTCACGTTTGTCGTCTCGTCAGGATTTCCTTCGGCGTCGCGACTGCTATTCCAAGCTGACGGGGACGTCCCGGACATACACTCTGTCCGGCTCACATGATCGTAGGATAATGCTCACACCACTGCGCCTCTCACAAAGAAACCGGCGTTCGCCATTTCGAGTTGAAATCCGGCAAGGCCCACGAAGGCAAGACCGAACTGAGACTCCACATCGTCCAGGATTGGATCAAGTTCGATCTCGGGCAGCTCCCAAGGATCGACGGGCCAACCGATGACGATGTCGTCGGTGAAGGCGACCAGGGCTCGGAGTCCTTCTCGTCGTCCTCCCCCGTCGACTTATCGGACGCCGGGCCATCAAGCCATCGCCCGCTTCGCCGGAGCGCCTCGTGAAGTCTTGCCAGAAGGTCGAGGTTCTCGGATCGGGAACGACGTTCCCGGATCAAGTCGCCATAGCCCAACACGTCGACGAAGGCGATCACGGAGAGTCGTAGCCTAGCCGACGTGCTCTTGTACGGATTTGTTGACAACCGTACGGGGCGCGACTGCGACGCCCGCGACATTACAGCCTGCCAGCTCGCTTCCCAAGTCCCCCACCCATGGCCAGAGGAGATGCCAAGTCGCTCTCGATGAGGCCAAGACCCCGAACAAAAGAAGATGCAAACATGAAAAGACCCTCTCATGGTGGTGCTATGAGCCCCCCAAGGCGATGATTGACACTCCTGCCAAGCGACACCTGTCTAACCCATGGACGACCGGCCGGACAGCCAGAAGGAGTTGGCGAACGACCCGTGGCGGTCCCGCCGCGAAACGTTGGCCCGGAACTGCTGCGACATCCTGCTGACGCCGACCCCAACGAACCCGCCGGCCGACCTGGACATCGCCCAGAACTCGTCGAAGGACGTCCTCCGCACGAACCTGGACACCCTCTCCAACAACCGCGTCATGCGCCTGCTGCGGACCTCGCGGGCCGTCGTCGACGAACTCGACGACCACTCCTCGCAGGCTTTCATGGATGCATCATGGGCATTCACCCAGCAGGTCGTGCTGTCTTGTGCGACCGAGGACGACACGTGGCGGACGGAGCCATGGTGCCAGCCGCACACGGTGCTCGTTGGCGAGGCTCCCGTTGTCGTCCTCGACACCAAGGATTGGATCGAACTGTCCAAACCAGAATATGCGAGCCACTACGAAGCACTTCGGACGTTCGCCGCAAGAGGCGTCAGGTTCCCCGTGTCCGAGACGGCGCTCGAAGAACTGCTAGGCGGCGCCAGCCCGGACCAGCGCCGGACCATCGTTCGGGTCATCGAGGGGTTGGGGTGCTCCTTCGTCGTGAACCTCAAGGACCTCTGGCGGCGCGAGATCGAGTGCGCCCTCGACAGGCATGTGGGTCCGGACCGCATGTCCGCCCGCCCCCTGCCACCTGTCCCTTTCGTCACCGACGTTTTCGGCGCTTGGGGCATGCCGACCCCCAAGCTCAGAGTCCTGCGGCACGACAAGGACGTCACGCAAGCCTTCCTTCGGGATAATCCTGACAGGGCCGATGCCCTGCGGGAGGCGGAGGCGAGGATGCCCGGGAAGCTGGCGAAGATGCTCCTGAGCGATACGCCGAGGACCTCCAGGTGGCGCTCCCTGATCGCAGAGCGCCTGCTTCCCCACTACGCGAAGGCTACCGAGACCTTCGGCAACCTGTCTGCGAACGTGCGAAGTCGGTTCCTGAGACGTCTGGCGGCCATCCTCGCCTTGAACGGCCTCTACGATTCCGATGCTCTTGCAGTCGCGTGTATGGCTCGCGGCAAGTCCGTGGACATTCTCCGGGAAGGCCTGGATGCGTTCGGCTACAACATCATGGCCGTCGTACCCTCCTTCGATGCATTCGTGATGCTCACCATGGAACTCATCGCGAAGTCAGTGACGGAACGACGCCCGATCCTCGTCAACGACCTGCAGGACGCGCGGCACTTGGCGATGACCGTGCCTTACGCAGACTTCGTGATGACGGACCGCGATATGGCGACGCGTTGGCGGGATTCCGGATTGGCCGACAAGGCGCGCGCCACGGTCCGGCACGACTTGGGGCAACTCATGAAAGATCTTGAACACCTTGCTTGACGTCTGGTACGCCGCGTCAGGTAGGTGCGGGCCTGCACTCCAACCGCTTCGGGCCAGCGGCCCATCGGCGCTCCCGTCTCGTCGACCGGCCGTGGGTGATCGGCTTCAGCGGCGGCAAGCACTCCACCGCAGTGCTACAGCACCGACGCACTCCGCCAATATTCATCCCATGACGTCGCTCCACGTCCTACGCCTTGTGGTGGGTCAAATGTGGGGTCGCCCCTGTTTCTAACATAAAATAGATTTATGAAACAAAGCCTTACAGAACTTCAGGCCTCCTACCTCTTCCGCCATTCCCTCACGACTCAAGCCCTTTCACCAGCACTCCGCAAGCCTCTCGAAGTCATCGAATACGGTCAGCTATGCCCCTTCCTCCGCCACTTCTGAACTTTCATGCGCCGTCCCGAGACGCTGCGACATCCCTCCACTTTGTGGGGCTCACTGTGGGGACGCCGCACGGTTTCGAGCCCTGGGCGGACTTTCTCGCCGACACGGGCACGGCGAGCAACGACTACGCACGGCTGTCACCCCGCTCGGGTCGATCGCCAAGCCATACTTGCGCCGTACTGCGAGCGAATCGACCAAAGATGCTGCACAGTCATCCAGCCGCAACCTTCAGGGGCGTGGGAAAGACTGTGGGAATAAATCCCAAAAAAACACACAAATCTCTTATAAATCATATATATAAATAGCACTCTGGTTTACCACCCTGGGCACCACCGTCGGATAGCCACGGACAGCCCACGCGGAACGCGTCGGGATCAAGGGATTCCAATTCCTCGCCCGCATCCTGACAAAATGCAGACGACATTTGGCCCCCAAGCGACTTGGTGAGATGTGCGGGCTCTGCCATTCCCAACCGCTGGATGTCGGGTGTGTCCGTTCTTGCGATCGTCAACCCTTCGACAACGGATGCGGCGTCAAAGGCGGTGTCGGTATATTTGCCCTCGGTCGCCGGACGTTGACGTCCTCGAAGAGGAGCGCCGGTGTAATCACTGAGACCGGCCAAGTCCCGAAGCCGGTCAGCCCGCCGGCCGCCGCGGGCGAGAATCCCGTGTCGTGCCGGGACGTCGCTTCGGAGACATTGACGATGTTCCTGAAGTCCGATTCCGACAGGGTCGACAAGACCGCGATCGGAATCAGTTCCTCCCGCCCGTCGGGGAAGGCCTTGTAGGCACCGATCAGTGGTTCCACACCGGACGATCGGCCGTCGCGGACATATCCAGAGGAGCGCCAATTCAACTTCGCCAATCGGCTGCCGATGCGGCGAACGATGATGGCGTGGTCGAGACCTCTTTCCGCCGCCAACGCAAAGAGTTCTTGCTTGAGTTCCTCATCGCTGAGTCCACGCGAGGGAGTGACGAAAAAACTGCCCGGTACCGTCATGTCTCGCCAGCGGCTGGCGGTGCTGTTTGGCACCTCGGCGAGCGGCACACGCGTGGACAGCAACGTCTTCAGGATGCCGCGTTCGACCAGCAGTGTGCGTTGCGCCGGCAGACCGTCGTCGTCGACCGGCTGCCGGCCCCACAACGGGACGCCGTCGTGGCCTTCAATCGTCGGGTCGGAAACCATGGAAAGAAAGCGGGGCAGTACCCGGCTGCCGATCTTGTCCACGAAAGGATTGCGGAACCGCGCCGAGGCCTGTTGCATCGCCGGGTTGTCGAACGTCGGCATTCGAACCGCGACCAGGCGCGGGCCGAACACCTGGGAGACAAGTTCCGCCGCCGCCTGGCCTTCGAACAGCACGGGGCCGGCGTAGCGTTGCATGTGGTCCGCTTCGCGTCGTTGCTCGAGGCGTTTCGTCATGGCGCGCACATGCTCTGCAAGGACCATCGGCGCCGGAAGGTCTTCCCAGCGCCTGACCCAGAGGGCGACGAAGTCCTCCAACTCCGTGCCGCCGACCGCTTGCGCCGCGGCGAGCCCGTGCAGCTCGATATACGGCGATTCGCGAACGAACTCGGACCCTTCACTGTTGACGAACCACGTGCGCTCCAAATGGGCGGTGACTCGAACCTCGGAACGCGAAAGATGCGCCATCCCCCGCATGGCGGTGGAGACATCGCGCGCCAACGTTCGGGCCGGCGAGGTATCGAGTTGCCCGTCCGTTCCACCGTCGTAACGGTGCGGCGGCATTTCGCTGAAGTCCGGGACATCTTTCACTTGCGTTTGATTCTTCAGCGCTGCGCGTTTGCCGGCGAGCTGGTCCAAAGCCCGTTTGTAGGCGGTGTCCGTCGCCAACCAGATCTGCCGTCGCAAGGTGTCATAGTCGTCGTCGACGGAGAGGGCGGCGATATTGGGCCTCATCGCACCGCCACTCGCCATCGACCTGAAATTGGTGTTGTCGAAGCCATAGCCGCCTACCCGCAGCTCGACGAACAGTCGCCGGATGACAAGCTCTGAGGCGCTCAGCAAACCGCCTAGACTCGCCGTGGCGCCTCCTTCGGTCCTTTCCTGCACCCGATAGGCGAGAAAGTACGGCTTTTCCGCGCCTTCCAACTGCAGCTCCGCCATCGAACGCGCTAACTCGTCGCGCATCGCGCGCATCAGGACACTGTCTTCGGCCAACGGGGCAGCCAGAGGCGCGGCGCCCGCGACCAGGACGATGACTGCGAGCGCGGGTCTCGCGATCGTCAGGAGATTCATCGCGTCTCTCGCATCGAGGCCAACGAGCGCACCTCGCTCAAGGTCTTCGATGCGTCTCCAGGCGGCGGCAGAATCGGCAGCCGCGTCTGCGTAGTCGTCCTCTTCTGCACTTCGATCTGTGAGACGAGTATGGAAGGCGACACGGAGGCCACCGGGACCGGGCCCGACTCCGCACCGCAGGTGCCGTTGAAGACCTGATAGTCGTCGCCCGCCGCCTCGATCCGGCTAAAGGCGGTGAGCGGCGTGCCGATGAGACTTACGCCCCGCACCAGTTCCTCGGTGCCGTCCAGGTTGATGCGGTAGACCACCGTTGGCGTCACGGTGAAAACATTCGGCAGGTCTCGGCGGGTAATTGTGAAACCTCCCTGTATGCGGTCGAAAAACAGGCCGAAGTTCTTGCCATCGCGTTCGACCATGGCCAGCAGTTGGGCCTTAAGTTCCTCACGCGTCATCGTTTCCGATGCCTCGACGATCAAATTGGACTGCCGCGCCACCGGTGCGAATCCGGTGTTCTTGCGCCCGTGGCCATTGGATTTGGGGAAACCCTCGATGGGAATACGCGCCATGAGGAAATTCGTCAGCACGCCGTTGACGATTACCGGCACGCGCCGAGCCTTGACGCCCTGGTTGTCATAGCGGTACGCACCCACCAGATCAGTGGCGCCAAACCGCCGGATCGTCGGATCGAAGGCCACGGAGAACGTCTCCGGCAGCACGGACTCGCCCACCATCTTGCGGAATGTCTGCCCTTCCGTCGCGCCTTTCTGGCGATGCCCCTCCAGGCGGTGGCCGAGGATTTCGTGGAAGAAGACGCCGCTCGCTCTGCCGGAAAGGATAGCGGGACCGGCGTACGGCTCCACCAGGGGCGCTGTCCGAAGCGCTTCCAAATCGCCGACCATCTTGTGCACGGCAGCCATCACGGTCTCGTCATCCGGGAGTCCCTCCGGCGTGAGGGAGAAAAACTGCTCCGAGCGCGGCAATACCATGCCGTCTTCCGCCCGCGTGACGGCACGGATCGACACGCGGTAGTAGGCGGTCGATGTCTTGATCGCGGAACCTTCGCTGTTGACGTACCAACGGGTCTCGACGTTGCCCCGAATCGTGGCGTTCGCCGAAAATACGTGCGGCGAGTCGGCAAACGGCGCTGTGTATCGGCGCACCTTGTCCTCCCACCCGGCTCGATCGGCGCGCAGCGCAACCGTATCTTCGGAAGCTACCTCCGCTTTCTCCAGGGAGAAGTCTCCGGTCTTGTTCCCGGTCTCGACGTTAACCTGCACATCGGCTTGAACCTTGGTGAAGCGCTCGATGGCTTCCTTGTACTTCTTGTCGGTTCGATACCAGATCACGGTGCGCAGCCCCTCTTCGTCTTCGATCGGAATCTGCGCTGCGCGCCCGAAACTGCGCAACCCACGGCGGACGCGCTGCGAAAGTTCGCGCGTATTGTCGAGCGCCGGGCTGCCAACCCTGAGATCGATGTCGAGGCTTCGTCGCACGCCCTCCCACCACCGCGTCAGGCTTCCGAACTCACCACCCACCGTGGCCGTCTTGTCTTCGGTGATCTCGTAGCTCAAGTAGTAGGCCGGCGTGGGTTGTTGGGCAAGAACTCCCCGCGAGCGTTCGAGTTCCTCGCGCATGACGTCGAGCACATCCGCCGCCGCTTGGCCAGCGAACAACAGCATGGCTACCGCACACGACGCGACGCGACCGAAGCCCGATTCAGCAGGTATCGAGCAACGCGTTCGGCGCCTGCGTTGCGCTAGTGCCGGTTGCGGGGCACCTGGTTGGCTCATAGTCACCTCCTTACCGTCGGATAACCCTATTGAGCGGCGGCGTGTGCGTCAACGGAATCGGTCGACCAGCGCAACCCCTGTATGGCAGGCCCAACCACTGACGCACGCCCCCCCCCCCCCCGGCGCAATAGCTAGATGCGCTTCGGGTAGCTCTCTTTCAGCAGCCTGGACAGAGAGCGGTCGGCCAGCACTCGACCGCCCGTCTGGCACCGCGCACAGTAGTTGCTTTCGTTCTCCGCGTACACGATGCGCTGGATGGGCGCTCCGCAAACCGGGCAGGGCTGCCTGTACTTCCCGTGTGCGGCCATCTCCGCGTGAAAGGCAGTGACCTTCGTCGGAAACTTCCGGCCGGCCTTTCCGCGCAGAATGTCGATCCAGTTGGTCAGTGTCGTTCTGCATGCTTCGAACAGGCGGGCGGCTTCCTCGTCGTCCAGATCACGGGCGCGTTTGAAGGGAGACAACTCCGCCGCCAGGAGTATTTCGTCGGAATAGGCGTTGCCGACGCCCGCGAAGATGCGTTGATCCGTCAAGGTGCGTTTCAACGTATGGTTCGACGCGCGCAGTCGTTCGACAAAGGCTGCCTCATCGATGTCGAGCAACTCGAGGCCGCCCGGGTCGAGGGCCGCCATGGCATCCCTTTCGGACACCAGTCGCAGCGAGGCGCGTTTCTTCTTGCTCGCTTCGGTCAGCAGCAGCGTGCCGGACGAGAAGTCGAAGGCCGCCAAACCGGCGCGCGGCGGGGCCTTGCCGGTCTCGTACCATCGCAGACGCCCCGCGATCATGAGATGGATGACCATGAAACAGTCGTCCTCGAGATCGAACACCATCTGTTTCGCCAACCGGCGCACACCTCGGACAAGCCGACCCCGGACATCTTCCGGCGAGGGCGACACCGAGCGCAGGACGAACGGGCTCCGAAGACGGATGTCCAACAGCCGGGCTCCGGTCACCCGGCGATGCAGGTGCTCGATGTAGATCGTCAAATCCGGCAGTTCCGGCATCGCGACAGCCTGGCGGACACGGTCGGAAGATTGTCCCAGTGACCCCTGCCGATGCGCAACCCGGCGCATCGAGCCGCCGAACTCGCATCGCGGAGGTTGCGCCAGGGGGGCTGCGGTATGATTTCTTTCACTCAAGGGGAAAACGGGTATGAACGACTTCAACGGCAAGCGCGTGGTGGTCACCGGCGCCGCCGGCGTCCTGGGTCGCGCCGTCGCCGATACATTCCACGCGGCGAACGCGGACGTCACGGGCATAGACATCGTCGAGACGAGACCGGTCTATCGCAGCATCGTCGCCGACCTCATCGATCCGGACGACGCCAGGCGGGCGGCGGACGAAATCGGGCACATCGACATCCTCGCCAACATCGCCGGCGGCTTCACCATGGGCGAGTCCGTCGCCGAGACGACCGACGAGACCTGGGACTTCATGTTCAACCTGAACGCCCGGACCGTACTCAACATGGTGCGGGCCGTGGTGCCCGGAATGCGGGGTCGCGGCGCGGGAAAGATCATCAACATCGGCGCGCGCGCCGCCCTCCGGGGGACTGGCGCCATGGGCGCCTACTGCGCTTCCAAGAGCGTTGTGCTTCGGCTGACGGAATCCCTTGCGGACGAACTGAAAGCGAACGGCATCAACGTCAACTGCATCCTGCCGAGCATCATCGATACCCCTCGCAACCGCGAAGACATGCCGAAAGCGAATTTTTCAACGTGGGTGGCGCCCGACGAAGTCGCCGCGGTCGTGATGTTCCTCGCATCGGACGCCGCAAACGCGATCCACGGCGCATCGATTCCGGTTGAAGGATTGTCCTGAGGGGTTGGGGAGAAGACCCCGGCTAGTATGCGAGCGGCGGCATCGCCGCGGCGACAGCGGTTTCTATATCCCAGATTGCGCTGGATACGGCCTGGCCGATCAAGTCCATCTTTCGCACCTGCCCGATGCGTTCCGCGACCAGGTCCAGTTCGCGCTCCGCCAGCAACTCCTTGAAAATCCCGCAGGCATCCGCCAAACCGATGATCACGATGTCGCGCGGATCCGGAAGCGCGTCGCTGAACAGCACCTCCATGATGCGCAGCTTCAACTCGCGCTCGGCCTTGCCATCGATCACGGGGTAGCGGCGCGACGACAAGACCCACAGGAACCGATCTTCCCGCTGTTCCAGGATTCCACGCTCGACAAGACGCGAAAGCGCTTCTTCGCGGATTTCCCAGGCGCGCCCGGCGGCCACTTCCACCCAATAGCGCGCGTCGTGGGATTCTTTCACCTGCGCGATTTCCTCCAGCAAGGCATCCAGGAGACTGTCGCCAACCGGGGTCGAATCGATAAGGATCAACTTCTCGAGGTCCGTGTCGATCCGGTTTTCCAGCGCCAGGTCCATCAATACGCCGCCGCCGAGGGCATATCGGAGGGACCACTCCGGTACTCGGGCGAACTTGCCATTGTCGTCGTGCAGCAGAAGCAGCAGCACTTCTTCGGCGAACCTTAGCATCATCGGTCACTCCGACAGGGATGTTCCCCCGTTCATGCTCTGACTAGAGTACAGGATAGCTGGTTCGCTGCAACGCTTGATCCACTTACTGTCCTGCGGATTGACGACGTTCGATTTGCTGCCTATGCACACCCCCAATTGCGCAAGCCAAAGCACCAACGCAACCCCCGAAATCTGCTAACTTCGGCTGGCAGCATCGCCGAAGAGAAGAGGAATGCCCATGTCCGCACTCCCCGCGCTGAGCCTGGCCGCCGTTCCCGGTCGCCGCAGCCGAACTCTGGAACTCGCGAGGGAGATTGAACGGCGGGGCTTCTCGGGCATCTACTGTCCAAGTGTCGGCGACGGTCTCGCGCTGTGCGAGGCGCTTGCGTTCGTCACAAACGAGATTCGATTCGGCACGTCCATTACGCCGATCTATACGCGCCATCCGTGGGAAATCGCCAACGCGGCGAGCTTCATTCACGAAGTCTCGAACGGCCGGTTCCTTTTCGGCGCCGGGGTCAGCCACGCGCCCACGATGAAGCGCTTCGGCCTGGCCCCGGGCAAACCCCTCGCCGACATGCGCAGGTTCGTCGACGATCTCAAGGGCGCGCCTCGCGCGGGCGAATTGCCTCCGATCATGTTTGCAACCTTGCGCCGGAAGATGATCCGCCTCGCCGAGGAAATCGCCGACGGCATGGTCTTGGCGAACGCCGCGCGTTCGCACATGGGAGCTTCGTTAGGCGCACTGTCGGTTTCCTCGCGGGACGACGGTTTCTTCATCGGCTGCATGATCCCGACATGTGTCAACGACGACAAAGCAGCGGCTGCCGCCGTCAACCGCCGGACGTTGACAAGCTACGCGATGTTGCCGAACTACCGAAACTACTGGCGAGAAGCCGGCTACGAAGAAGAGATGGCCGGTGTGGAAGCGGCCATGCGCGCCAATGACCTGGATGGCGTCGGCAGTGCGCTATCGGACCGATGGCTGGCCGATACGACCCTGTTCGGTTCCGCCGCCGAAGTTCGCGAAGGCATCGAAGCGTGGTTCGACGCCGGCATCAAGACGCCGATCATTGTGCCGTCGTCCGCCAACGGCGGCCAGTTCGTCGCGTTCGAGGAGTTTTTCGCAATTTGGTGACACGAGACATGAACGCGTTGTGGGTGGTTCGCCACGCCAAGGCGGAGCATTCTTTCGGCATGACCGACTTTGATCGTTCATTGCGGCGCAAGGGACACAGAGAAGCCGAGCGCATGCAGCGATGGCTCGCCGCGCAGCCGGAACCCGCAAGCCGCGTCGTTAGCAGCGCGGCCAGGCGGGCCGTGGAAACCGCGCGGTATGTCGCACGCGGCTTCGGTTTATCGGACGACGCCCTTGCAACCGACGAGGAACTCTACGGGGCGCCTGCGGGCACGCTCTTCGAAGCGCTACGCCAATTGCCGCCCGGCACAGGCGATGTCGCCCTCGTCGGCCACAACCCCGGCGTCAGCGATCTGGTCGGAGTCCTGATCGGATCGGCGTTTACAGATTTGCCGACGTGCGGCATCGCGATGTTGACCTGCCCGGCCCCCTGGGGAGACTTGATTCCAGGCGCGGCAGAGCTGGCACTGTTGGCATCGCCGGATACCGTCTCGGAAAGCTGATAGTCCCCACCGCGCGTCGAACGACGATTCAAAAGCCGCCGCGGGCCGCAAGCCACTCCCGCTCCGCCGGCGTGCTCTCGCGCCCGAGCGCGACGTTCCGGTGCGGAAACCGGCCGAACCGGTCGATCACCTCTTGATGGGCACGCGCGTAGCGCAGGAAGGAATCGATGTATCCGCGCCACTCGGAAGGCGATTGTGCCGCCAATCCGGAAAATAGCGCGACTGATCGTTGCTGGTCCTGGCGATCCTCGCTGTGTTCGAACGGGTGATACAGAAGAAGGCGCCCCAGGATCGGCAATGCGCGATCAAAGCCCTTGTCCAGCGCGCGGCCGGCCACTTCGCGCGCGAGGGCGTCTCCGGAGAACGCGGCGGCCGTGTCCCGGTATGCGTTGCGCGTGAACTGGTCGAGCAGTATCACCAAGGCCAGCGAGCCGTCCGCCGTCTCCTGCCAGACAGACAGCGCGCCGGTGCGCGCCTGTTCCATGGCGTCGCCGAACTTTCGGCGCACCTCTCGATCAAGTTGATCATCCGCAGCGTACCAGCGCCTGGAAGCCAGCTTCGCCGCTTGGAAATCCGTCGGCGAGGGACCCAGCCAGAACGCGATGACGCTGGCAGCCGTCACGGCGGGGATCTCGCTATCGGTCACCGTGTTCTCCCTGGAACCAATCCCCGCGTTGCGCCGACTCACGGCGAAACGGATCGACGATTTCGACGTTACCCACCGCCCCGCAACGCGGTTATATTAGCCCGCGACCGCATTCTTGATTGGAGTTGTGCCATGTCCTTCCTGATCTTCATCGGCGTCGCCGTCCTGTGCTACCTCGTCTGGCGCATCATGGACCTGCTTCCCGATGCGATATTCCGCCTGAGCGAGATCCAACGGGACATCGCCGACATCCGCCGAAAAATGACGGAAGCAGGTCCCGAAACACCGGATGAGGAATCCAGCGCCGAAGAAGACTAACGGAACGCGCGCACGATGGATCCGCTAGGCCGGCTCCACAAGGACCGCCGTCAGGCCCGGCAGCACCAGGATCCCTGGGCCGAACTGTGCGTCGTGGCGACGGTCACGGGCAAAGGCGAACCGTCTGCCCGCGTGCTAGTGGTGCGCGAACTCGACCTCGGCACCGAGACGGCGTCAGTGTCGGCGCCACAGTCCGACCGGCGTCACACCGGCGCGACCAATCCCGCCCTCGGCATTTTCGTCAACGCCAGTTCACCCAAAGTTGACGAGTTCTCGCACTCCTCTACCGTCGCCGTCCTCATCTACCTGCCTAGCATCATGGTGCAGTATCGACTGCGCTGCGCTCTCAATGCGATCGATCCCCTCGTCGTGCGCGAAGCCTGGCAAATGCGCCCAGAGGTAGCCAAGCGCATGGACTGGCTGTACGAAACGCACTCGCAAAGCACACAGATCACATCGCGCCGCACGCTACTCGACGCCGTCTCGTCCGAGTCCCGGGCGCAACCCCTTCTCGCCCCGGAGAGCGCTATCGGTTATTTGTTCCAACCCTTCGAAGTAGAGCGCCTGGACCTCAGCCGTACCGACGCACCACATGACCGTCGCCGGTATTCGGCGCGCGAAGGCGACTGGGTGGAAAGCGTTCTCGTGCCGTAGCTAAGCTAGTTCTTGTCCATACAGGCCCATTCTCGGGCTGCCGAAGGTGTCCGGGCAACGCCTTGAGCATCAGTTCGGGCGGCCGCGGAGACGCGATTCGGGGTGGTCGAGCCGCTTTTCGGAGGCGCCGGGGCAGGCAGGCCGACGCGGCGGTCAAGTGGGGTCACCCGTCCGGCGGGAAAGTCCGGCCGGGAGCGACGGTCTATTCAGGGGTCAGGTCGGCTGCGGGCACAGCCGCGCGAGACGCGCGAGGTTGTGGGCGAAGATCGCCGAGTGCACGTGGGCCTTGAAGCGCGCCAGGCCGAAGCAGCGCTTCAGATAGGAGATGCCGGCCTCGATGCCGGCGCGGAAGCGCTTGAGTTGGTCGTATAGCCACGACGAGGGCGTCATGTCCCGCGCCTTCAGGCCGCTCTTCTTGTGGAACACCACGTGCCGCACGCCGAGCGCCTTGGCCCGCGCGAGGTTGTCGCGCGACGCGTAGCCGCCGTCGAAGGCGGCATGCGTCGGCGCGGCGCCGTAGTGCTCGCGATGTCGCTCGAGCATCGGCAGGCAGCGCACGCTGTCCGCCGGATTGCCGTCCTCGACGACCGCGTCGAGCACTAGGCCGCTGCGGCCCGTGGCGAGGTTGACCTTGTGTCCGTAGTGGATGCCGCGGCCGCCCTTGACGATGATATCGGTGTGCGGCTCGAACAGGCTCACCACCTTGTCCCGCGCCGGCACCGTCCCGCCGTCGAACACCCGCCGCCGGGTCTGATCCGGACGCGATCCAGCAGCGCGTCGTACTCGAGCACCGTCTTCCGCCAAGTCAGCCACGAGGCGTCCGCCGCGCCCGCCGCCGCCACCTTCGGCAGCGCCGCCCGAACGTATCCGCGCGTCCGATCCGCGATCTTCAGCAACTTGCGGTAAGTCCCGGCCCGCCGCTCCTTGCCGCGCCGCGTCTGGATCTCCAGGGCGCGCCGCTTCGCCGCGCGGCAGTGATCGCGGTACGCCACCGCCTCGGATCCGAACGCCTCCCTGGCGACGCCCAGCAGCCGCGTCAAGACCCGCACGCCGTCGTACAGCAGGCGGCTGTCGGCGGGCTCCAGGATGTGCGTCCGGGTCACCGTGCTGTCGACGCGCACGCGACTGCCCGTCTCGACCCCCGCGTCGCGCGCCGTGCTTAACAGGCGGCGGTTGACGAGTTCCCAAGTGTCCGCGGTCACCGCGCCGACGGTCGCCCGCAGCGCCGACTTCTTCGGCGGACGCGTCCCCTCCACGCGCGCGAAGCGGCGGGCCGACTGCGAGTCCCGCAGCGTGAACTCGAGGCCGCGCCAAGTCTCCCGGCGCAGGTGCTTGAGCACCGCGCAGCGCAGGATCGTCTCGCAGGTCAGACCGCGGCGGCCGCGCGCCGAGCTCCCCTTGGCGTCCAGATCCGCGGCGATCGCGTCGAGCAGTTCGGGATCTGCGTCCGGGCGAACCGACATCGCCTCCAAGGCGTCGGCGGCGGGATGGTCAACGGGCGCGGGGTCGAATAGACTCGTTTGCGCAGTGCGTTTCGTGCGCATTTGCACCTCCGACGTTTTAGCTTTTCCAATGTTTTCATGGTGTTACGAAAACAGAGGATATCCGAAACGCCGGTTCAAAGCCACCTTTTCGGCGCTTTTCCCCAATATAATCAATGCGTTGAGAGTTTTCGCACAAGAACTAGCTATAGCTAGAGCCGCCGGCGACGAAACGCGGAGCCGCACGCCCGATCCGGCGGTCGGCGCCGACTACGAATTGAACGCCCCTTTGGCGGCGCCGGCGCGCCGAGCGCGATGATGCCGGTGTCACCAGGCCGCAAGGCGGGACACAGGGTCCAGCTGACCTGCGAGCACACGGCGGAGGAAGTGTGTCGGGGCCCGATCATTCCGGGCGACACCGCCGCCGCCAAGGAGGTGCAGATCAAGACTGGGCGCTGCGAGCGCGAGGTGTTCGGCTGTCTGTTCCTTACCACTCAAGGCATCGTCTGATCAAGGACGAGGCGCTGTTCTACGGCACCATCAACAACCGCGCGGGCGTGTATACGCGCGTGCTGCTGCAGAAGGCGCTGGAATACAACGCCGCAGCGGTCATCCTGTTCCACAACCACCCGAGCGGGACGGCGGAACAAGCCATAGCGATACGAGTCTGACGAGCCGCGCGAAGAATCTCCCCGGAGAGGTCGACGTGCGGCCGCTGAACCACGTCGTGGTGTCCGGGACCGTCGTCACTCTCGCCCCTGCAGGCGGGCGAGCTGCGCGGCGCCGCTGCGCCGTGGAAGGAGGCGCTCGCCATAGCGGCTCAGCATGGCGGTCGTCTTCCAGCGGCCGGCCTGCAGGATGGCGGGCAGCTCGATCCCCGAGGCGATCATGTCCTGGGCCGCGCCGACCCGCGCGCTGTGACCGGAGAGCCGGTCCACCACCTCCGGCGGCAGCCCGGCTTGGTGGGCCATGGCCTTATAGATGCGAGGAATCTGGCTCGCGTCCAGGCGATCCCCAACTACTCCGCCCTTGCTGAGCGACCGGAACATGCGTCCGTCGGCAACGCCGCTGCGGCGCAGCCAGTCGGTCAGGAGGGCCGCAGTGTCGCGGGCGAGGTAGAGCGTTGCCGAGCGGCCGTCGGCGTCGGTCTTGCCCCGGCGCACCAGGAGGGTCGCGCCGCCGTGGATATCCAGGACGAGGTCGGCGACCCGCGCCCCCGACAGTTCGGATCGGCGCAGCATGGCGTCGTACGCCACCGCCAGCAGCGCGCGGTTGCGCGCGTCGATCAGCCGATTCCCCGACGCATCGAGGAGGCGCTGGCGTAGGGACCAAGTGAGTCCCAGGGCCTGTTTCTGGCGGCGGCCGCGCCGACGATGCATGCGCTGCAGGGCGAGTTTCACCAGCGGGCTGCCAAGCGTCCCGTCGCTGCCGATCGCGCGCTGCGCCACCGCGATGCTGGCCACGTAGCGTCGCACCGTGGCTGGGGCTCGCGAGGCGGCCATGTCGTCGATGAAGTCCGCGATTGCCTCGGGGCTCGCGGGAAAAGCGGTGGTACGGCGCGCGCCGCACCAGGTTCTGAAGACGGCGAGGTCCGCCCGGAAGGCACGCTCGGTGTTGTCGCTGAACGCGTTGTGGGTCGCGTGAATGTAGGCGGCGAGCCGAGCCGTGAACTCGGACTCGTCCACCATCGCGGGTGGCGCGGGGTGAGGCGGCTGGCTTTCGAAAGGCATCGGCGCGGTGTTTCGTGGCCGGGGCGGCCCGGTTGACGTGTTCGTCTCGATGATCGCAGTTCGCGCCATCGGGAGGAAAGCCTCGACCGGCACCGAGTGGCCGGGGCGGGGAACGCGGGTCGCGCGCATCGGCGGTCGGGAGCCGGTTGCGCGCATGTGGCTGTAGGCCGCGCGGGGCGACGGTTTAAGTCATTCCGCGCGCGACGCGGAGGCCGCCTCGGAGCGCGGGATTGGTAGTCGGTTGCCGGGGATGCGCACTACCAGTTTCAACGGGCTACCGATCGCTATCGACGCTCCGCCGCGCGACACAGCCGGCGTGGGTGCGACGCAAACGGGCCAGGTTCTCCGTAGTGTCGCGTAGGGTTCCGCAGGAAGGCGGAATCACCGGTCGACGACTCGAAGCCGCGACCGAAGACTTCATCGTCATCGGCTTGATGGTGACGCTAGCGGACAGGCGGGAGGATGCCCAAGGCGCGCGCGCGACGTACCGCGTCCTGTCGGCGTCCCACGTTGAGCTTGCGGAAGATGTTCCGGACGTGGTAGCGGACGCCGTCCGGCGATAGTCCAAGCGCCCTGGCGATCTCCTTGTCTTGCCGGGTCGCGAGTTGGCGGAGCACAACCATCTCCTGACCATTGAGCGGCGGCGCGGTCACCACCTTGGCGGCCCCCATGGCTAGGAGCCGCCTGGCGATCGACGGAAGCGGACCGTTCGGATGGGCGTCAAGGATGCGCTCGAGCGCGGCGGTGGCCGCAGCGCCGGCGCGCAGCAGCGGGCGGGCGTAGTCCGTGACGCGGAACAGGTGCAGATACTTGGCTGCTGCTTCGCGGGCGGCGTCGGGATCGCCGGCGTCGTGTGCCAGGCTCACACGCAGCGCCAGGGAGCGCATGAGAGTCCGCCGCAGCCCGCGTTCGATCGCGAGGCGCGTGAGCGCCCGTTCGAGGTCGACCGCAGAGTCGGCGTGCCCGAGTGCTGCGAGCAGCCTCACTCGGGCGCAGGCGAGCGCCTCGGTTTCGCGCCAGCCGCGCAGCGCGAGGTTCAGGCACTTGGCGTTTGCGGACGGCAGCCGGGCCGCGCGCCAGACGCCTTCCGCCTCAGAGACGCGCCCCGCCTCCACGAGGACCGAGACCCGCAGCGCGGCGAGTTGGGCATCGAGGGCCTCGAGTCCGGCGCGGCGCACGCGTTCGGACAGGGCGTCGACGGCGGTCAGAGCGGCGTCCGGTCCGCCGGACTCAAGCGCGAGTTCCACAGCGACGTCGATCCTGGCCGCGTAGTGCGACAGGGGTGCGTCGCCCCGGTACTCCTCCCCGGCGAAGCGCCGGGGGTCGATGCCGTCGGGCAGGCGGTTGCGCTCCAGGGCGAGTTCGAGCATGAGCACCTCGGCGTAGGCGCCGAGGCGCGGGTCTTTGAGAAAGCGCGCCCGGGCGATTCGCTGGGCCGCACGGTAGCGGGAATTGGCCTCGCGCACGCGGCCCCGGGCCATCGCGACTTCACCGAGGTGGGCGTCTACGATCATCGTCAGATAGGCGAACCGACCGACGGCCAGGCGCCGAGCCTCCCGCGCGAACGCCAGGGAGGCGTCGAAGCGGGCGGCGCGGGCAGAGCAGGCGCTCAGTCCGTAGGACAGCGCGGCGCGCACGGAGTCGCGCGTGTTCGGGAGGGCAGCGACTCGCGCCACGTCGGCCACGAAATCCCGCGTTTCGCCGGCTGCGAACGGCCGGCAGCCGTTGACCGCCATGGCACCGCTGGCGAGCAGACGGTCGATCTCGTCGCCGGGACTCTCGGAGTGTATGGCTGCGGCCTCGAACAGGCGGCGGGCCTCGTGCAACCGGCCAGAGATCATGAGCGCAACGCAATGGGTCATGGCGAGAGGCGGCGACGTGGCGGCGGCGACGAGCCGGTCGGCGGCGGCCAGGCGGTCCGTCCCCTCGAGCAGCCAAATCTGCAGGCCACCGGCCTCGGCGAGGATCGAGCCAGCGAGCGCGGAATCGCCACCCAGCTTCGCGTGGCGCATCGCTTCGACGGTTTCGCCGCGGCTCGCGAGTGCGGCGGCGACGCGACTGTGGACGCGGCGGTAGCGCTCCGGGGTTTCGAGACGCCGCCGCTCCACACAGTGTTCGCGGAGGAGCGGGTGCAGCCGGTAGACCCCGGGCGTCGCTCGGCCGGCGGGTTCGAGCAGACCCGCCAAGCGCGGCAGGGAGAGCAGGCGCTGAAGCGCGCCGAGTTCCACGACGTGCGCAAGGAGAGCGGCGTCGAACCAGTCCAGGAGAGCGGCGTCGAATATGCATTCCCGGTCGTGCTCGGCAAACCCCTGCCAGAAGCGGCCGGCGATCCAGTTGTCCATCACATGCCGGGCGACACGATCTTCGCCGGCGCCCGGCCGCGCGCTCTCGTTGCGGCGGATCCGCAGGGCGATGGGCCAGCCGTCCGACTCGGCGGCAACGGCGGCTAGTTCGGTGCGGGAGAGCTCAAGGTCGAAGAAGCGCGCGATGTCGGGCTTGGAGAAGCGCAGGTCGTTCGCGGTGACGACCTCGGCGCCGACGCCGAGGACGGAACGGGATAAGTCGAGTCCGGGCGGCAGCGCGCGGCACGCTATCGCGACATGCAGGCAGGGGGGCGCGTTGCGCAACAGATCGTTCAGCAGTTCGACGGTGCCCGGGCTGGCGGCGTCGACCTCGTCGAGCGCGAGCACGCAGGGCCGCCCGGCCGCCTCGAGGACGCGAATCAGGAGGGCAGTGCGCGGATGCGGCTGTGTTGGTCCGGCGCCGCTGGCGCGAAGCGGCTCGAGCAGGTCGAGACCGGCGGCCTGGAAGGTGTGGGCGAGGTACGCGTCGACGGCCGCCGGGCCGTCGTCGGAGGCCAGGGTGATCCAGGCGACGGGGACGCCCTGCGCTGCGGCGCGGCGACAGACTTCGGCGAGCAGCGTGGTCTTGCCGAACCCGCCGGGCGCCACCAGCAGGGTGACGGGCCGGGTCATGGGGGCACAGCGGAGAGTCAGCTCGAACCGGTTGCAATAGTGCGGCGGGGAAATCGGGATCGCCAGACGGTGCCGGGGCAGCCATTCCAGCGCCACGGACCCTTCGGCGGCGGCAGATAGGCCGACGCCCTGTCGCCGCGGTGTGTCGGTCGCCACGGGCACCTCAACACCCCGTCGCGACGGCGCGTCGCCAGTGTGGAAGGGTCCGGCGTTCCGGGGCGAACCTTTGCGCGGCGGCAGTATCCAAGACAGTATGGAAAAACAAGTAGTTCCGACAGATCTCAAGCAACGCGAGGCTTGGTGCCGCAGGCCCGGATTGCTCCCGATAACTGTAGTTACCGCGAGCTATGTAGTCAAATCCCAGCCTTGTCCAACGTGACATGAGCCTGAACGGGGGGCGTAAATCCAACGACACATGAGCCTGTAGCGCGGCGTCAGGGATCATCGGAGGATGATCGTGACGCTACAGACGCAACGGGTTCGGACCCTGGAGCAGGTTCGCGCCTTTGTGGAGGGCAGCGAGGCGGTGGACTTTGCCGGGGGCGCCCGCAAGGGCGTCCACACCTTGGTTCGCCGCACGCTGGTGAGGTTGGACTATCACCGCCTGGGCAAGGCGGACAAGGGGCTGGTGAAGCGGTATCTGGCGAAGGTGACCGGGTTGTCGCGGGCCCAGTTGACGCGACTGATCGGCCAGCATCGCCGGACCGGGCGCATCGAGGATCGGCGCGGCCGAGTGCCGGCGCGGCCGTTCGAGCGGCGCTACACGTCCTCGGACATCCGGCTTTTGGCGCGGGTGGACGCGGAGCTGGGCCAGATGTCCGGATCCGCCACCCGCGCGGTGCTGCGCCGGGCCTGGACGGTGTTCGGCGATCTCCGATTCGAGCGCTTGGCGGGGTTGTCCAACGGACATCTGTACAACCTGCGCCAGTCCCGCACCTACCGCAACGTGCGCCGGATCTGGCATCGCACCCGGCCGACGCCGGTGGCGATTGGGATACGGCGCCGACCGCAGCCGCGGGGACAGCCGGGATTTTTGCGGGTGGACACGGTCCATCAGGGCGACCTGGACGGGGTCAAGGGCGTCTACCACATCAACGTGGTGGACGAGGTCACCCAGTACCAGCAGGTGGGCACCGTGCCAGCCATCTCCGAAGCCTTCCTGATTCCGGTGCTCGAAGCGCTGATCGAGGCGTTTCCCTTTGACGTCAAGGGCTTCCATGCCGACAACGGCTCCGAGTACATCAACCACCGGGTTGCCGAACTGTTGAACAAGCTGCATGTCGGGGAGTTCACCAAGTCCCGCGCCCGGCAGTCCAACGACAACGCCCTGGTGGAGGGCAAGAACGCCGCGGTGATCCGCAAGTGGCTCGGCTACGCCCACATCCCGGCGCACTTCGCCGAGCCGGTCAACGCCTTCAACCGGGACGCCCTGTCGCCGTTTCTGAACTACCACCGGCCCTGCCTGTTCCCCACCGAGGAGACCGACGGTAAGGGCCGGGTGCACAAGCGCTATCGCGATGCCGACGTGATGACCCCCTACGAGAAGCTGAAGTCGCTCACCGACGCCGAGCAATACCTGGCCCGGGGCATCACCTTCGAGCAACTCGATGTCGCCGCCCACGCGGTCAGCGACCTGGCGGCCGCCGCGGCGCTGAACCAGGCCCGGAACGATCTTTTCCGGTCGATCGATCGAGAGAACCCCGCCGCCTGAGACACTCGGAGTCCTGTGGAGTTGTGGACGAGTCCTGCGGACCGGCGCACGCCCTGCGGGCCGTGTGGACAGCCCGTGGACAACGCTAGCGCGTTGCCCACCGCCTGACCACACTCGCGCGCCTCTCGCCCACAACTCCACAGGACCGACAACAAGATTTTGTTGCTCAAAGAAAGCGATGGACCGCTCTTGTACGCAACACGCCGACAGGCCAAGATGGCGTCTCGTTCAATACCGATTCCGATGCCGCCTACAGTTCAGTCAAGCTCTCCGTTCAGGCTCATTTCGGTATTGGATTAGACTATCCCGCGCCGGCACAAGGGTCGATAGCGCAAGCTCGATACCTGCAAAGTATTGATCAGAATAGCCTTTTCGGGGTTCGCCCGCGATCCGGCCATTGCGCGATCAAAAAGCCTATTGCACCGCAACGCCCGGGCACACTTCTTTTGCTCCCGATAACTTCCTCTTAATCCTCGCTTTCGTGGGTAGGATCGCCGGCGGCAATCCGTCTTTCCGAGCCGAGAACAGGGTCGCCGAGTAACCGCCCCGCTATTCGCGGCGCTGCAGCCGGGCGAGCTGCGCTGCGCCGCTCCGACGCGCCAGCAGCCGCTCCCCGTAGCGGTTCAACATCACCGTGGTCTTCCAGCGCCCGGCCTGCAGGATCGCGGGCAGCTCGATGCCGCTCGCGACCATGTCCTGGGCGGCTCCCACCCGCGTGCTGTGCCCCGACAGCCCGTCCACCACTTCCGGCGGCAGCCCGGCCCGGCGCGCCATCCCCTTGTAGATGCGCGGGACCTGGCTGGGGTCGAGCGCGGCCCCCAGCGCCCCTCCCTTGCTCAGCGACCGGAACAAGCGCCCGCCGTCAATGCCGCTGCGCGAGCGCCACTCGCGCACCAGCGCGACGGTGTCGCGGGCGAGATACACCATCGCCCCCCGGCCCTCCGGATCGGTCTTCGCGCAGCGCACCAGCAGCGTCGCCGCGCCGTGTATTTCCTCCACGATATCATTTACTTGCAGCGCCGATAGCTCGGAGCGCCGCAGCAGCGCGTCGTACGCTACCGCCAGCAGCGCGCGGTTGCGCGCGTCGATCAGCCGTTCCCCCGAAGCCTCGAGCAGGCGCTGACGCAGCGGCCAGGTCAGTCCATGGGCCTGCGCTTGGCGGCGACCCTTGCGGCGGTGCATTCGCAGAAGCGCGAGCCTGACCGCTCCGCTCCGGAGCGTTTTGCCGCGGCCGAGGGCCTTGTGGGCGGTAGCGATGCTCGCAACGTAGCGACGCACCGTCGCCGGGGCGCGCGTCGCCGCCATGTGGTCGACGAACGCGGCCACCGTCGCCGCCGAGGCGGGCAGCGCCGCCAGTCCGCGCTCGCGGCACCAGGCGGCGAACAGTCTGAGATCCGCCCGAACGGCTCGGCGCGTGTTCTCGCTGAACGCGCCCTCCGCCGCGCGAAAGTAGGCGTCAAGCTGTTCGGCGAGAGCGGCTTGCCCGGATGGATCGACCGCCGGCGGGAGATTCGGTGAGATTGAGCGAAGCATGGACGGCTGTTACTCCAGTCGAACGCGTGCCTCGTTTTTGCTCCCGATAACTACAGTTATCGGGAAGCAAACCGGGCCGCATCCACATGCCGGCGCGTATGGCGGCCGAAACGGCAATCGAAAGCGGATTGGCGAGGAGTCGGGGGACGTATGGGCGAAGTCGATGCAACGGCAATGGACGACGCTCGAAGGCGGATCGACGGACGGTGAAGTCCAGAGCACGGATCGCGAGCTGCGTGCCCGCGTCGATGTGTGGCGGATCCCGCCGCCGATCGAACCCAGGCGGTCGCTCGCGCCATTTCCGGCGTCGGGTAAGCGGTGGTATTCGGTCCGGATACGTTCGTTATGCGCGTCGACGGCGACCACCTGGATACCGACGGCGAGAGCCTGATCCACGGTGTCGTGGTGTTCCAGGGGCGGGACGACCGAACCGAGCCTGTCGAGGCCAAGGGAAGCACCGTGGTGTCGGGAACCTGGCTGCGACGAATTGAGCCGAACGATGATCCGGGAAAAGAACGGGACAGCGAAGGCGCGGACGTGGGCGGAACGCCTGGGGCGACCTGTCTCGGCGTTCGTCCGAACCCGCAAGGGCGGCGCCATGTTCATCGGCGGCAGCCTGGCGATGCTGTCGATGGCGAGCGTCGGCGGCATGATGGCGAACTACGGCTGGCGCGAGGCGCAGGAGGAAGAGATCGACGCCGCCCTGCGCGCCGGCGTTTCCGCCTCCGCCCACTTTATGCGGGGAGACCTGACAACCGCAGAGGACCAGATAAAGGATCGCGTCGCGGACTTCATGCGCGGCCTGCTGGGCGATGTGTCCATAACCAAGGACGACATAGTCGTCGACCACGACTTTTTGACGAACCGGACCACCATCAAGGTCGAAGGAAATGCCACCTACGCGTTCAAGAACCTTTGGGCAGCCGGCCGTGTCGACGACCCGGAGTCGCTGAAAGGCGAGCAGGTCATAGTGGAGTTCGATGCGAGCCAGTTCGAGTTCGCCCTCGCCCTGGACATATCAAGTTCCATGGGTCGCAGACCCGCTGGCTGGTCGGTCACGAGGCTGGCCGCGTTGAAGGATGCCATGGGCACGATCGCGCAAACGGTGGACGCCGTGACGAAGACGAATCCCGGCATCGTCACGGTGTCCCTGGTGCCGTACTCGAACGTCGTCAACGTGGCGGATACTTCGGGGATGTCGCAAACGGACGCCAAGGAGCGCTACGTGCACATGCTCACCGGCGCCGAGTACAGCAAGCAAACGTCCCGGGACACCGAGGGACACTGGGTCGACACGTTCCACTCCTACGGCACGGGCGACGACATGGGGCCGCTGGCGTCGCGCAGTCTGCCCGACTTCCTGAGCGTTACAGACTGGGACCTGCGTCAGGCGGAAACAGCGGACGTCTCCGCGCAAGCGCCCGATGTCGGCACATGGACCACGCAAGGCGAGGACTTCTGGAACGGCTGCGTGATGGCGAGGTGGGGCGCGTACTGGGACCCGAATGCGAGGCCCGTCATCTGGGATCCCGCAGACCGGGACAACTGGCCCGCCAGGGAAACGGTGGCCGGCTGGGAACCCGGCTCGACAAGCATCCACGACCTGCCGCTGCACCTCTCCGATGCGCTCCCCGATGCGAGCGATCCGAATACGCGTTTCACCGCGTACTCCTGGCCCGACGCGCGTATTCATGGCTTCGCCGACGGTTCGCTCAGCGACGTCCTGCACAAGACATTCGTTCCAAGCTACGACCCTACAAGGCTCGGGTACCTCTTGCCCACATCCGAGAATCATTGGCATCTTCGCAGCTCGGACCGAGGCGGCAGTCTCCTCTGTCCGGAAGCGTTCATCGTGCCGCTGACGGACGATCTCGCCACCCTGCAAACGGCGAACAGCTTCGACGTCGTGCAGTTGCAGTCGAGAACCTATTGGGGCCAGACGTTTTTGCACCTCGGTATCGTCTGGGGCCTGCGAACGCTGTCGCCCCTTTGGCGCGACGTGTGGAAAACGACGAGCGTGTCGGGCGATGCCCTGCCGCGCACGCCGTGCCTTGCGGGTGGAACGACCCAGGGCTGCTCGCAATTCGTGGAAAAAGCTATTGTGATCGTCTCGGACGGCACCAACGCCTATGCAAGCCCACGGCGCGGCCGGTCCTTCGGCCACTTCGATCCCGCCAACGCGATCACCAGTAACCCGAACTTCGACGGTGGCCAGTGTAGCTCCTTTTTCAGGGGCGCCAGCTATGCCGACTATCGAGCAGCCATGTCCGCCGAAGACGCGACAACTTTTGCAAGCCATTTCGATGTCGATGCCCGCGGCGTCTTCACCCCAACCGGTCTGTCGGCTGTACTCGACGGCTTTCAGGCGTTCCACCCTGTCGTGTCGACTCTGAATCCAGCGATACTGTCGGATCAGCTACGCATCAACGCATACCGCATGGGTTGGGAGAACGCGCTTGATGACATGACGCCCTGGCAACTCTTCCGAGGCCACGATGGCAATTCGCCGACCGACGCTACGGACGCGGTTGACCTGCTGGTGGATCCGGCGAACGCGTTCGGTCTCCGCGGTCGACCGGTCCAGAACGGCCACTATTGCAGGCCGCATACGCCGTTCAGCGCATACGGGCGCTCGGACGAGGTGGTCAATGTCGGAGATGGCCCGCCCGTGGCCGACGTGGCCCCGTTTTCAGTTCCAACATGGATGCTATCTTCGGATACCGCCGATCTGCAAACTCCCGTCACGAATCGTCTGAACGACTGGTTCCGGGAAGCCTGCAGCATCGCCGGGCAGCGTGGCGTGCGCATCCACGCCATCTACATCGGCGGCGACACATTGCCGCATGAGTTAGCCGCGATCGCGCTGCTCGAAGAGTGCGTGGACCGGGGCTATGGCGGAAACCCTGTTGTAGACGAGGTACACGCTACGCCCACCGCGCAACAGCTCAAGGACACTATCGAAGACATCATGGACATCAAGCGCACTTTGCGTTTTGTCGGCACGTAGTCATGAGGGTCCGTTGTTTCATGGTCGACGAGGGGACCGGGCCGGGAGCCTTCAGCCGGGGCGCCCCCCGCGCGCAAAAACGAAGTCGAAGGCGCCGGCCCCGGGTCACTCGCGCCGGACAACTTGGGGTCTGTGACTGCGGAAACAGATGTCAACCATCAATACGCCCGCGCTCGGACCAGACCCCACTCTGAAACGCTATCGCGCCGCGATACGTTGTCATTTGCCGCCACAGCTCCGTAGCAAGTGGCGGCTGGCGCAACGTCTATCCGCACCGACGACGAACAATTGTTCCTCGTGTTCGACTCGTCCGGGACCGCATACACGCACGTACCGAAGTATTGCGTGCCGCCTGTCAACGGCGCTGAAAGCTCTTGGAACTTGGGGTTGCCACCGGCAAAGGGCGCGGCGCGCGTTAACCCACGTCGGTGTGTACGGGACCAGCGCAAGCTTTCAAGTATGGGAAAAGCAAGCTTCCAGGCAAGGAGAGAAAGCATGGGCCGAGCGCCAAGGCATTGGCTAGAGATTGTGGGGGGCCTGTAGCTCCGCTTGGGGTCCGGATTGCGTCGCGCGCGTTGGAGCGCGCTTCGCGCCTCGGCAGGGGGACTGGGTGCGTCTTGGCGCTGCTGGCAGCCATCGGCCATGCCGAAGAACGGTCGCACGAACCGGTCGCCTCGCGCGTTTTCTACGTGTCCGCAACAGTCGTTTCGGATGGCGCCGGCGGACTGGGCGAGAGTGGAGCGGCTGTCGCGTCTGCGAACGCCGAGTGCCGGTGGGATGACCCGCCGCCCGGGGCGACTGTGGGGTGCGTCCCTCCAGTGGCGGAGGGCGCCCCGCAGCGCATTGTCATTCGGCAGGTCGACGCGGAGGGCGAGCCTGTCGCGGCGCAAACCGATCTCGAGTTTCGATACACAACGACGCCGATCTCGGCGACCGAGGACGCGGACTACCTGGGCGCCTCGGGAACGCTGGTGATCGAGGCGGGCGAGACGACGTCCTCGGCCGCGACGTTCACCACCCTCGATGACGTGCTTGACGAGTTCCAGGAGATATTCGCGGTCGAGAGCGACCCCGAGCGTCCGCTCGATCTGGAGTTCGACTACGTCGTGATTCCCATCGAAGACAACGACCCGGAGGTCAGGGTTTCCCTGGATGGGGAGGACGCCGCGGAGGACGCGGGCATCCTGTCCTTCGAAGTTTCGCTGAGCGGGACAAGCGGCAAGAAGATCACCGTGGACTTCGCGACATCCGACGGCACGGCAACGGCGGACGCCGACTATCGGCCCGTCGCCGGGACGTTGACGTTCGAGCCGGGAGAGGTCGCCAAGACTGTCGGAGTGAGCGTCATAGACGATGCCATCCACGAGCCGGCGGAATGGTTCGAGCTGGCGCTGACCGCCGCCCGGAACGCGCGCCTTCCGCGCTTTCCGGCGCGCCGCACCATTCAGGACGATGATGCGTTGCTGACGATCGCCGGGGCGAGCGCGGGAGAAGCCTCGGGCAGGCTTGAGTTCGTCGTGTCCGCAACCGGGCTGGTGGCGGGCGACACGCCGGCTACAGTGAACTACGCCACGGAGGACGGCACGGCGGCTGCGGGCGCCGACTATGAGCCGGTATCCGGGACGCTCACGTTCACGGCGGACCGCGCCGAGCAGGTTGTCGCTGTGCCCTTGGTCGACGACGCGGTCGACAACCGGTCGAGACGCCGGCAGCGGTGCTGGCGGACGCCGCGAACGCGATGATCGGGACGGCAACCGCCACGCAGGTGGGACCGGACGCGGTGGATGCGCTGGCCGCCTCCTACTGGCGCTTCACGCGATCTGGCCATGGGCCGAGATCGCTTCGAGGGCTCTATTCGCCGTCGGCGAATAGAGCGTGGGCCGAATGGCGTCTACGCGCCCCCCGAACCGATGCTCAAGGCCTTGGCCGGATGCCTCCGACAGCCCGAGTCCCCTTCCCCATTCAAGGCCCTGCCGCCCGCACGTCTTCATCCGCCGGGACGATGCCCACCAGGTTTCGAAAGCACGTGGTCTTGGCTGTTCGGATGAAATGCGCGACGAAGCTCACATCCCGCTGCACTGCGCGCACAGCCGCGTACAGATTGGGCCAAATGCCATCTTCGCCCAGCGACTTTCCAACGACGTAGCCGCGCGCGACATACTCGTGCAGCGCCCAGTTGGGTAGGCACGCCACGCCGCGACCGGTTGCAACGAGTTGCACCATCATTGTCGTCAGTTCGGCGTTTCGGATACGCGCAGGCTCGACCCTGGCGGGATCGAGAAAGCGTTTGAATATATCCATGCGCGAACGCTCTACGGGGTAGGTGATAAGGGTCTCGCCGACGAGATCCTGCGGCGTGATCACATCCCTTGCAGCCAGCGGATGGTTGGAGGCCACGGCCAGTTGCGCCTCATATCCGAATAGCGGCGCATACGCCAGCGCGGCATCGTCCTTCGGATCGGCGGTCACGACGAGATCGAGGTCGCCGCGGGCCAGTGCGGGCAGCGGATCGAAGTTGAATCCGCCAGCGATGTCGAGGTCTACATCCGGCCGTTGGTCGCGGAACAGATCGATGGCCGGCAACAACCATTCGAAACAGCTATGGCACTCGATGGCCAAATGCAGTCTCCCGGTTTCGCCGCTCGCGAACAGGCCGATGTCGCGCGATGCCGCATGCACCAAGGGCAGCACCCCGTCTGCCAGTTCAAGCAAACGCGTTCCTGCCGGCGTAAAGCGCACCGGCTTGGTCTTGCGGACGAACAACGGGCAGCCCATCCGCGTTTCGAGCGCCTTGATCTGATGCGAAAGCGCCGATTGCGTCAGAAAAACGCGCTCGGACGCTTCAACCAGACTACCCGTATCCCGCAACGCGGTCAGTGTGCGAAGGTGGCGCAGGTCGAAGCTGGGTATGAACATTTCTCAAGATAAGCTAACAGCATCATGTGGCAAGTTCATATTTTGACTAGGTAAGCGACCTTGGGCAACCGGTCCGAAGAAGTTCGCGCGCCAGCCCGCTAAAGTTTTTCGATGGCGAAAAAGACGATCACGAAACAGAAGGGAAAGGCGATCGCAACGTAGGCCAATACGTTCAGTATCTCGTTCTGGCGAGGATCTTCATTGAGCTCAATACGCGGTCCGACGGACAGCCAGACCAGGGCGGCGACGATGAAGCTCAGAATCAACGAAAGGATGGCCGCGTGCATGGAATCAAGGCCGCATGGGAAACGATGTCGGACCGGTCAGGTCGTCAAGCAGGGGTTGGATCCAGTCGATCCACCTGCACAGCGCGGGCCGCGTTTCGCGAGGATCGATGAGTTCGTGAACGGCAAAGGACTCCGCCCTGGGGAATGGAGACCGCCCGGCGCGCAACTGTTCCTCCAGTTCGCGTCGTTTCGCTTGGGGATCGTCGGCCGCCGCGATCTCGCGATGGAACGCCACGGCGACGCCGCCCTCCACCGGCAACGCCCCCGACTCGACCGATGGCCAGGACAGAACATACGCGTCCGGGCCGTAGTGCGCGGCGGTAGCGACGCCGAATCCCTTGTGCACCTGGATCGAAGCCCACGGCACCGAGGCTTGCACCGCCGCGCAGACAGCCGCCATGCCGTAGCGGATGGTGCCGCTGCGTTCGGCCTCTGGACCGATCATGAACCCGGGTTGATCGACGAAGTTGACGATGGGCAAATGGAACGTATCGCACATCTCGACGAAACGGCGGTACTTCTGCGCCGCTTCGGCCGTCATTGCACCGGCGTAGACCATGCAGTCGTTCGCCAGCACGCCGACGGGTTGGCCATCGAGCCGCGCCAGACCGGCGATCTGGCCGCGACCGTACGTCGCGCCGATCTCGAAGAACGAGTCGACATCCATCACCATGCGCACGATGGCGCGCATGTCGAAGCCCGCCCGCGCGTTCCTCGGCACGGCCGTGAAGAGTTCCTCCTCCATCCGTTCAGGGTCGTCATCGCTCGGCGTTCTCGGGGCACGCTGATCGACATTCGAAGGCAGGTAGCTCAGGAACCGCCTCGCCTGGGCGAACGCATCGAGCTCATCCTCGGCGACGTTGTCCACGATACCGCTGCGGGCGTGCACCTGGGCGCCCCCGAGTTCTTCCTTCGTCATCCTGATTCCGAGCGCGCGTTCGACGAGAGCCGGGCCACCGATCAATATCTGCGCGGTGTGCCGGGTCATGACAGAGAAGTGGGCGGCGACGAGTCGTCCGGCGGGGAAGCCGGCCACCGCGCCGGCGGCGATGGAGACGATAGGCACCCGTCCCATGGCATCAGCGATGATGCGAAAACGCGGCGCCGAGAACACCGGGTCGCCGGCGGTACCGCCGCGTCGCCCGCCGCTACTCTTTACGCTGCCGCCGCCACCTTCGAGCATCCGCACGAGCGGTGCCTTGTACCTGACCGCCAGGTGTTCCGCGTAGACGCTCTTGCGCAAGCCCGCGGCGTTCGGCGAGCCTCCCTTGAGCGTGAAGTCCTCACCACCGACGACCACACGGCGACCTTCGACCTCGCCAAAACCGACGACATAGTTCGCCGGCACGAAACCCAGGAAATTGTCGTCCTCATCGTAGTCCGGGATCGCGGTCGCCTTGCCGTGCTCTTCGAACGTGCCCGGATCGAGCAACGCGTCGATGCGCTCGCGAACGGTCAGACGGCCTCGCGCATGCTGCTTCGCGATGCCTTCCTTGCCGCCTTGCTGCTTGGCGAGATGCCGCCGCCGGTGGATTTCCCGAACTTCCTCTTCCCAACTCATGGTCTCAGCTCGCATCCTTGAATTCAGGCGCCCGGTTCTCGAAATTGGCCTTCACCGCTTCGACCTGGTTCGGCGTACCCATCAGACCTCCCTGCAGCTTCACTTCCAGCCAAGGCCCTCCGCCGGATCCGCCCGCCAGCTCTGTTCAAGCAGGCGTTTGCCTGCGCGCACCGCGTCCGGCGACCTGGAAGCGATTTCTCTCGCCAACGTCATGGCCTCCGCCAGGGGATCTTCCGCCGTGCGGGTGACGAGTCCCAACGCGGCGGCGGCGGCACCACTCATGATGCGGCCCGTGAACACCAACTCCTTGGCGACATCCAGCGGTACCAGATCGCGCAGTGTTTGGGTAATCGACATGTCCGGCACCAGGCCCCACTTGATCTCCATGATCGAGAGCCTCGCATCGCCTCGCGCGATGCGAATATCCGCGCCCAGCGCAATCTGGCAACCGCCGCCGAAGGCCACGCCATGAATGGCCGCGATCACCGGTACCGGCAGTCGTTTCCAGACGAGGGCGGGACGCTGCCCGAAGTTCTCCGAGCCCCGCGATTCCGACAACACGTCCTTCGCGCGATCGGCGCCGCGTCCCGATGGACCCGCCATGGCGGAAAAACTTGCGAAGTCGAGACCGGAGCAGAATCCGCGGCCATTCCCAGATAGCACGACGGCCCGGATGTCCCCGGCATCCATCAGGCTCTCACCAGCCTCAGCGATCGCCGCGAACATCTGCGGTGACAGAGCGTTGTACTTCTCAGGACGATTCAGACGGACATCCGCCACACCGTCCTTCCTGTCGATAGTGACGAGTTCGGCCACTATTCTCCCCCCGCCGCAAAACGCGAAAGTCTGACACAAGCCCCGAAGCACGGCCAATTGCTCCCGCATCCGCCGAAGCACCAGGGTCAGGTGGAGATGACGGCCACCACCTGGTCTTCCTGCACCGGTTCATCCGGTGCCACCAGCAGTTCTGCGACAGTCCCGGCCTCGGGACTCTCGAGGGGGATCTCCATCTTCATCGATTCGAGAATGACCAGGATGTCCCCTTCCGCGACGCGATCGCCGACGCCCACTTCCACCTTCCAGACCTTGCCGGTGACCTCGCTTTCGACTTCGACCCGCGCCATCTATCGTCCCAGCGGCCCTGCTGACCGTCGCAGCCTTTGCTCTAATTCAGCGATTCGCCTTTCCGCGGCCTCTCGCGCCGCGGCCTCTCGCCGCGCCTGTGCCTCGTGCAACCGTCGGAACTCAGTGTAGGTAGGCACGACCTCGCCCGTCTTCAGATCGCGGAACCGCAACACCTCGTCCTCAAGGAACAACTCCGCGCCGAGCACATCGCTCCGTGTGCTGCCGGACGGCGAGACTGGAATCTCCTCGTAGACCCCGGCGTCGTTCAGGCGACGCCCGACGATCGGCGCGGGAAGCTTGTCGAGCAGATCGACTATCCAGAACTCCGGTACGGCGAGGTCCCGGTACAGGCCCGGCTTGACCTCCACATCCCTTCGCCACGTCTTCACCGACAGCGCCTCCAGCGCGAAGTCTGGCACCTTGCGCTCCTCCCACAGTTTGTAGGAGAGGCGATGATGGCCTCCCGCGCCGAGCACCACCATCAGGTCCGGCGAGAGCACCGCACGAGGGTTGTCCCGCTCGAACAAAAACGCCAGGTCACTCGCGACCAGGGCGTCGGGCAGGTGCGCGAGCAGCGACTGCGCCGCATACAAGCCGTACGCGAGCGACTCTCCGTGGCGCGTGCTCTCCGACACCCTGCCGTCCCTGTAGACAAAGCCGTCGTCGTCAAGCTCGACCGGCGGCACCGGCCGATACAAGGCCTCGGCGTGGACCGCGGAAAGCCGCCGCTGCGGCTCGGATGGCCTCCGCACACTGATGTCGGTTGACGAATCGGCAGGCAAGGATTTTGGTTGCATCATTGCAACGTACCATAACAACTCTTGGACGGCGACGCGGGTAGAAAGCATCCAACAAGACCGGGCCCATGCGTTAGAGACATTGGCTATTCGGAACGTGGGAAATTCGCTTCGCTAAACAACCAGGTGTCCCGTTTCCTTCAGACTCCGGACGTCGGTGATGTAGACGAGGAGGAGAAGATCACGCAGCAAGCCATTGCGCGGGGCGAATCCGCCGCCGACTTCGACAGTCGCCTGACCCCCCTATCGAACGAGGGCGAGGGCCTTCTGGCGATGTTCTTGCAACCGGAAATGGACAAGGCCGCAACACAGCCGACCGCCGCGCCGCCGCCGCCGGCTTCTTTGTTCGAGAGCGACCTCCAATACCGCGAAGCGGCCTTGCACCAACTTCAAGCCAAGCGCGCGAAAACCGCCGGTGCGGACGATCTTTTCTTGGCCCGAGTTGCTTATCCCAATCCCGTCAGTCGGAGCGATTCAAACGCCACCGAGACGAACAGGCCCACCAGGACATTCAGGCTATCCACGACGAGTACGTGATCTGGATCGAGGAGACGATGACCACGGAACCCCACCCGTGGATCAAGGTGATCTGCGCGATGACTCCGCTGGCGCAGTAGCCGGTTGCGCGGCCCCAGTGGCCTGGCGCAGCCCAATCAAGGTGACTATCCAAATACCGGTGGTACCGTCCCGCTATGATCGAGATACTTCCCGGCGGGACTCAGGCGCCGCGGCGACCTTTTGAGATGTTGGATACCGACAGCGCTACGCTGTTTCGGAACGCCCAATGACCGTTGAATGTAGGACGGGACAGCCCAAGGACGATCAGGTCCGCCCGATAAACGGGACCTTTGATCATCAGAATGCCTTGTACAAGTAATCCGGCGGGCGTTACTCTTGAAGCATGAAGACGACTGTTGATATTCCAGAAAACGAGCTTTTGGATGCGATCCGCTTCACCGGCGCGAAGACAAAACGCGAAGCGGTGGTTGGCGCAATCTCGGATTTCAACCGACGCAAGCGAATGGCCGAACTGATCCGATACGCTGGAACCTGCGCCAATCTGATAACCCCGCAAGAGCTTCGGGCCGCTCGTCGCCAGGATCAGGCGTGATTCTTGTCGATACGTCATCCTGGATACACATGCTTCGCACTGATGGCGACCCGCAGGTACGGAACAGCGTCGAAACCGCTCTGGCAAACGGAGAGGCGTGCTGGTGCGAGATGGTGCAACTGGAACTGTGGAACGGCGCCCGCGGCGACCACGAGAAGAACGTGCTACTGGATTTCGCCCGGACCCTCCCGGAACTGCCGATTACCGACGAGGTCTGGGGGAGGGCTTACGAGTTGGCGCAACGCGCGCGGGCGCAGGGCATCACCGTGCCAGCAACGGACGTGGTGATTGCTGCATGCGCCCGCCATCACGGGGCGCGCATCGAAGCTGCCGACAAGGATTTCGCTTTGCTGGCGTAGCGTCTGGCGTTGGCAGGACCTCACATGTCCACCACCTTCACCGGCATCCAGAACGAGAACGAGTTCTATAGCCACCACTACGCAACCAAGTGCCCCGTCTCGTTCAAACTCCGCACATTGCGTTCGCCGGTGGAAGCGCACAAGAAACGGCTGACACTGCCGTAAGCCACGTCGATGAACAGCCGGGGGGCCATGCCGAGCACCGTCGCAGTCCAGACGTTTATAACCCCGCCATGACAGAACACCGCTACGCGCCGCCCGGCATTGGCGCGGATGATCTCTTCCATGCCGCCGTCAACCGTCCGCGCGAATGCGGTCATGTCAAATTCGTCCCCGTAGCCGCCGTCCATGAACGCTTTCCAGGCGGCGTAGTCCTCGGCCTTGAGTTCCTCCATGGGAATGTAGTGCGATTCGGCCCGGTCATATTCCGCGACCGCCTCGTGAACAACGGGACGCAGGCCGACGGTCTCGGCGAGGGGCGTTGCGGTTTCGATGGCACGGCGTAGCGGGCTCGCGTAGATGGCATCGATCGTTTCCCGACTGAGCCAACCACCCACCTGGCGCGCCTGTCGCTGACCAGGATCCGACAATGCGGGGTCCGCGCGACCCGCGGCAAGTTCCACGCGCTCCGGTAAGCCGTGACGGACGAGGATGAGTTCCAAGGGGCGCTCCCAAGCGGCGAAGCGCCATACCCTGCACGGCACGCGCCTGGGCGTCAATGCGGAACCGGCCGCCGATTGAGGCGCTGGAGACGATTCGGATCCAAAAACCACTAGAGCGTCAGCGCGGGGTCGAACTATAGTGCCCGCCCAAACTCGAATGACACGTCCCGTCCCGGGATTGAAGGAACAGACGGAAACGCCGATGCCCAAAGCCATGCTCGCATTCGCCGCCTTGCTATGCGGCGCGTTCGCCACGGCGCAGCAGACCGGCAGCATCGAAGGCGTTGTCACCCTGCGCGGCGCGACGGCGGCGCCCGACATCGTGGTCGTGGCCAAAAGCGATGTCATGCCCCGCGCCCGAACGACCAGGATCGACGCCGAGGGTCGCTACGCCCTGCCACAGTTGATACCGGGCGTCTACCGTGTGACGTTCGAAATGACAAATGGGGCCAGCCAGACGTTGACCACCGCCGTGCTGCTGGACCAGACGACGGTCGTGCACGTCGAACTTGAACCGCCGCGCTCGCCAGAGATCGAGGAACTGGTCGTGGTCGGCCAGCGCATAGGGTTGCGCGGACGCGCCGCGCTCGCCAATGCGATCGACGGCGAGGCCGTGCGAAGCGTGCCCGCAGGCCGTGACTATCGCGACCTGGTGAAGCTTGCGCCCGGTGTGCAGTACACGCAGGACGCTGTCCGGGGCCCGTCGGCGGGCGGGAGCGGACAGGATAATGTCTATCGCTTCGACGGCGTCGATGTGTCTCTGCCCATGTTCGGCACGCTGTCGGCGGAGCCTTCGAGTCACGACATCGACCAGGTGACCTTCGAGCGCGGCGGGGTCGGCGCCATCGGTTTCAACCGCAGCGGCGGCTTCGCCATGGATTCCACGGCCAGGTCCGGCACCGACCAATTCGCGGCCAGCGTCGAATACGCGCTCGCGCCGAAGAACCTGGTGGCCGAGCGCAAGGCGGGTGCGGAATCCGTTGAAACCGACCAGCGCTGGATCACTGTCACCGGGGGCGGTCCCATCGTGCCGTCGCGGCTGTACTTCTACGGCTCCTTTTTTGCCCCGCGCGAGGACAGATCTAACAAGGCCACCGCCTATGGAGCGGCGAAGCACTACGAGAACGCGCGGCGCGAGTACTACGGTAAGCTCACTTACGCGCCGACGGACGCCGTTCTCCTCAACACGAGCTTCCGAACCTCGACACGTGAAGAGCGGGGCGTATCCGTCGGTCCTTTCGAGGCGGATTCGGTTTCCCTCGGCGGCCGCGCCGAACAGGACGTGGCGAGTTTCGATGGCTCCTGGCTGACACCGTTCGGTTCCACCATTGCGTTCCGATACGGGGACTACGCCCTGAGCGGATCCGAACTGCCCGACGTGCTGCTCGAAGTGCGGCCCGCTCTTGACGCCGCCCTCGATGTGGCAAGTCTGGATCGGATGGGACATCTCGGTGTGCCGGCGCGCGTCGTCGGCGCTGACGCCTTCAATGCCGCCATACAGCCGATCATTCAACGTTATGGCTATGTAGACGCATCGGGCAACCGCCGGGGCGGGGGCGCTGTCGGCGCGCATCCACAGATCAGCGAGCAGGCGTTCTATCGCCGCAGTTTCGACCTTACGTTCGATCACGAAATCTCCTGGGGCCGAACCCGCCACGACCTGCATGCAGGTCTGCGCCGCATTGACGCGAGAGAGACCCTCACACGCACTTCCAACGGCTGGGGCATGATCGAAGTCCCCGGCGGCGTCGACCGGACGGCGGACGGTACGCCAATCTTCTATGTCGCGACCGTCCAGCAGATGAGCATTCGGAAGACGGATGGCACCGTGGTTGCGCCAATCCACTCCTACACCGAATCAACGTCGCTGGAGTTCAACGACAACGTCCGTCTCGGTGATTTCGCCTTCAATCTCGGCGCGCTCGTGAGCCAGGATGTCCTCTACGGCCAAGGTCTCGTGAGCGCGCCGGGCAGCTATTCCGGCTTTGCCCTTGAACCCGGCGCGAAGTACCGGATGTACACCGTTCGCTGGCGGGACATGATCCAGCCGCGCCTGGGCGGAACATGGACCCTGGACGGCGAAAACACGTTGTTCGCGAACTTCGCCCGCTACAATCCGGAAGCGAACTCCCTGGCCCGGGCCGCCTCGTGGGACCGCAACACGCGGGCGAGTCTACGGGTGCTGTTCGACGAGGCGGGGCGCATCATTGCGCACGAGCCGCGTCCTGGATCGTCGGGCAAGGTATTCCAGACCGGGCTGACGCCTCGACGGATCGACGAGTGGACCGTGGGCACAACGCGCGCGCTTCCCGGCGCCTTCACGCTGCGGGCACATTTGCGTCGGCGCGAGGGATCGCACTTCTGGGAAGACACCTGGAATCTCTCCCGCAGCTACGACAATGCGCCGGCGCACGTCGCGGCCAAAGGTCCCTACGTGCCGGATCTGGATGCAATCCGCGCCGAGATCGGCGGGTCCAGCTACGTGATCGCCGAGCTTGACGGTGCCTACACCCGCTATTGGGAGGCAGCCCTGGAGCTTGAATGGCGCGGCGAGCGCGGCTATCTGAATGCCTCCTATGTGCGCAGCCGCTACACCGGCAACTTCGACCAGGACAACACCAGCGCGGTCAACGATGCCAACCGCTTCATCGGCTCGTCCAACCTGGCCGATGGCTATGGCCGACAGCTCTGGGACAACAAGGACGGCGTATTGCGCGGCGACCGCCCGCATCTGTTCAAGGCGTTCGGCTATCTCCACCTGCCGTGGCGGGCGCGAGCGGGAATGTACGTCATGTACCAGTCGGGGCAGCCCTGGGAAGCCTGGGATTCGCTGGCCTATGGCCTGCCATCCTATTTCTCGTCCACCATCCGCTATGCGGAGCAAGCCGGCAGCCGCCGCAGCGAGGACCATTGGCAACTGGACCTGAGCTATGCGCAGCCATTCAGACTGCCGAGGGGGATGGAGGCGAAACTACGCGTCGATCTGTTCAATCTGTTCGACCGGCAGACCGGCTACAACATCAATCCGTACGCGCGCGACCCCACCTTTGGCCAAGCGCGTAACCACTTCGACGCGCGCCGCGTGCAGGTCTCCATCGGCCTCGACATCTGACCCAAGTCATCTCATATTCCCGAACGCGACCTAGCGATCACCGCGGTACTCCCTCCACGCCGCCACGAATCCGCCCAACTTCTGACTTCCCGCCGCTTGCGCGCGCTCCACGGCGGCGACGACAGCGTCGGCGATTGCGTCATCAAGATGCAGCTCGAACATGTCGGTGGTGGCGCCTCCCTTGTGGCCCTCGGGTTTCGGGAGCGGTTTCCCCGACGTTGCGGCGAGCAGGTGTTCCGCCACTGTGGGGTCAACCAGCTCCGCCGTGCGTTCGAGCATCCAGCGCGAGACGACGCGCGGCTCGTCGCAGCGCTTCTTGTACTCGTCCCAATCCATGATCCAGGACGCGCCTACGAAGCGGCTGGATCGAGCGGTGCCCCGGTAAGTCTTTCGTAAGCCTCAAGATAGCGGGTCATGGAGTTCGCGACGACATCGTCGGGCAATTTCGGACCCGGCGGCGTCTTGTCCCATTCGCCGGCGTCGACCACCGTCTCCAGGTAGTTGCGTACGTACTGCTTGTCGAAGCTCGGCTGTTCGCGACCCGGATGCCACTGATCCGCCGGCCAGAATCGCGAACTGTCGGGCGTGAATATCTCGTCGATCAGAATGGGCTCGGCACGCCCGTCGACACGACCGAATTCAAACTTCGTATCCGCCAGAATGATGCCCCGTTCCCGCGCGTAGGCGCTCGCCTCCCCGTACAGCCGCAATGTGGCATCGGAGAGCCATCGCATCGTCTCCTCGCCGACAAGCGCCGCCCCTTGCTCGAACGTGATGTTCTCGTCGTGCAGACCCACATCCGCCTTGGTCGATGGCGTGAAGAGAGGCGCGTCCAAGCGGGAGGAATTCTGCAATCCCTCGGGCAGCGGTATACCGCAGACCGCTCCCGTTCGCTGGTAGTCCCTCCAACCGCTGCCGGTGATGTATCCCCGGGCGATACACTCCACCGGTATGACCTGGGCGGCTCGGCACAGCATGATGCGCCCCCGCAGGGTTTCGCGTTCGGCAGCCGTCAGGCCGGGCACGTCCGCAGGATCGGTCGAAATCAGGTGATGACCGATGCTGCCGCCGAATAGCTCGAACCAGAATCGCGATATCTGCGTCAGTACCACGCCCTTGCCCGGCAATCCGTTCGCCATGACGACATCGAACGCGCTGATACGGTCGGTGGCGATAATCAGCAAGCCCGGTTCTCCGCCGGCGAGCGTGACGTCGTAGAGATCCCTGACCTTTCCGGAGCGACGGTTGGGCAGCCCAAGATCTGTTTCCAATACGAGTTGCATGGGTTCGTCCATCAAGATTCGCGACCGATTATGCCAACGTCAACGCCTGGTCGAAATCTCGGATGAGATCGTCGATATCTTCTATGCCGACGGAAATTCGAATGAGCGAGTCAGCGATCCCCATGGTCGCGCGCCGTTCGGGACCCATCTCGTAGTAGATTGTGTGCGCGACCGGGATGGCGAGCGTTCTGTTGTCTCCCAGATTGCTCGACTTCACGACGACGGCCAAGCGGTTCAGAAACTCGAAGGCGTCCAGACCGTCGGTGAGTTCGAAACTGAACAGTGCGCCCGGTCGGCGAAACAGCTTCGCCGCCAGCGCATGCTGGGGATGGTCCGGCAGTCCCGGGTAGTAGACTTTCGCCACGCGTTCGTGAGCATCCAGGTATCCCACCAGCGCGGCAGCGTTGTCGCACTGGCGTTCGATCCTGAGCGCCAGGGTCTCCGAACCCACGGCCAGGTGATGCGCCGCTTCCGGACCGAGCGCGGCGCCGAAGTCGCGCAATCCCTTCTTGCGGACTTGCTGGATGCCCCAGCGGCGAGGATCGCCCTTCCTGTATTCCGGATAGATATTGTCAAACGTGGTCCAATCGAACAGCCCGGTTTCCGTGACGGCGCCGCCGAGGGCGTTACCGTGTCCACCGATGTACTTGGTGAGACTGTTGACGATCAGGCTGGCATCGACGTCGACGGGTTGAAACAGCCACGGCGAGGTCATGGTGTTGTCGACCACGTACACGAGCCCCCGCTCTCGGCAGAGTGCGCCGATTGCCTCCAGATCGCTGACCTGGGTGCGCGGATTGGCGATCGTCTCGACGAATACCAGCCTGGTTTCCGGACGAAGCGCTTCGGCGACGGCATCGGCGCGCGTCGCATCGACGAAGTTGACCTCGACGCCGTAGGCTTCGAAACTTCGGAAGATGCTGTTCGTGTTGCCGAACAGGAACGCGCTCGAGACGAAGTGGTCGCCGCGTCTGAGCAGCGCGAACAGGATGGATCCGATCGCGCCCATACCGGTGCCGAAGCAGACGCTGGCGATGCCGCGCTCCATTCGATCCAGTTTGCGCTCCAGCGCAGACACGGTCGGATTCACCTGTCGGGCGTAGGAGTAGCCCGATTGCGTGCCCTGAAACACCCGAGCCAAGTCGTTGACGTCTTCGTAGCCGTACGCCACCGTGGAATGCACGGGCTTGTGCAGCGAGCCATGCTCGATGGGGTCCAAACGGTCGGAATGAACGATCGATGTGGTGAATCCTAGTTCCAGGGGATCTTCCATTTAACAGTACAAGGACGCGGATCAGCGCTCGGAAGGCGCGTCGCCAATGGTGTGCAGGCTCCGGTAAGGATCCGCGCGCAGAACGGCGACCATCTCTTCGGCGGGCATCGGGCGGCCGAACAGAAACCCCTGCGCTTCCAGGCAGCCATGCTCGCGCAGGTAGGCAACTTGTCGCTGGTTTTCCACACCCTCCGCGATAAGGTCGAGGCGCAATCCGCGCGCGATCCCGGCGATTGCCTCCACGATGTTCGCGTTTGTGTTGTCGCCCTGAATGCCGCCAACAAAGCGGTGATCGAGCTTCAACGCGTCGATGGGAAAGCGGCGCAGATGGCTCAATGACGAGTATCCCGCACCAAAGTCGTCGATAACGATGCGCACGCCGCGTCGGCGCAGGTAGTCGAGTTTCGGCACCGCCGCCTCAATGTCGCGCGTCAGCGTCTCCTCCGTGATTTCGAGCGCCAAGGCGTGGGGCGGCAATCCGCTATCCCCGAGAAGTTCGTCGATGTGCTGCACGAAGTCTCCCCCCTCGATCTGTTGTGGAGATGCGTTTACCGAGAGGCAGGGTTTGAATCCTTCCGCGCGCCAGCGGGCCGCGTCCTCGAACGCGCGGCGCTGCACCCACTCGTCTATCTGGGCGATGAGCCCGGTCTCCTCGGCGACCGGCAAGAATTCGTTCGCCTCGACGATGCCTCCCGGCGAGCCTCCCGGAGAACCCCACGGCGTGCGGGCCGTCCGGCGCGCCTCCCTACGAGCCCATCGCGCCAACGCTTCGACGCCCACGATAGTGCCGCTTTCGAGATGCACCCGCGGTTGGTAGTACACGGACAGGGCGTCCTCGGCCAATGCCGCGCGCAATTCGCGTTCCAGCCTGATACGCCTGGACAGCCGCCGGTTCATCGCTTCGGCGAAGAAACGATAGCCGTGTCCGCCGCGGTTCTTGACGTGGTACATGGCGATGTCGGCGCTCTGGACCAGCGCTTCGGCCGTGCCGCCCGCCTCGGGGTACATGGCGACACCGATACTTGCGCTCGCGTTGAACTCGTGCCCATCGACAATGAACGGATCGCGAATACGTTTCGCGACTCTGCGCACGACGACATCCGCATCGCGCCGTGCGCCGACATCCGGCAACAGCAGCGCAAACTCGTCGCCGCCGAAACGGGAAATCGTGTCGCCTTGCCCCAGGCACCCCTGGAGTCGTTTGGCCACCGCCTGCAGGACCCGATCGCCCACCGTATGCCCGTATTGATCGTTGACCAGCTTGAATCGGTCGAGATCTAGAAACATCACCGCCAGGTGCCGGCCGCCGCGACGCGCCTGCGCTACCGCCAGGTCGAGGCGGTCGTTCAGCAACACGCGGTTCGGCAAGTGTGTGAGCCAGTCGTGGTGCGCGCGAAAATCGAGTGATCGCTGCGCTTCCCGACGCTCCGAAATATCCCGTGCGGTGGCATAGGTTCCGGCGAAGCCGCCGTTGGCCGCGCCGTCGAGATGCGCCACCTTGATCTCCGTCCAGACCGTGGTCGACTGCGCGGGTCGCGGGCTGGCTCTGCTCGGATGCAGGCGCAACCTGAGTTCGGCTTCGTGGACGCCGTCGGAGTGTTCCCGAAACAGGTTGCGCGCCAACTCCAGGTCCTCTTCGAGCACGATGCGCGAGTAGTGCTCGCCGAGCAGCGCATCCTTGCCGTAGCCGAGCAGGCGCTTCACGGTATCGTTGATGAAGAGGAATCGGCCATCGGCGCCAAGCAGGAACACCAGGTCGGGGGAACGGTCGAGCATGATCCGGTGCAGCATTTCGGCATGGCTGCCCCAGTTGAGATTCTTCGCGTTTCGCGGCGGCTTGCCGGAGGCGAGAAAGTCGCGTATTCGGTCGGAAGCGTTTTCGCTCATGACTAACCGGACGCAGTACGAATGCGCAAAATACCGGTCAGCGGCTCACTTTTCCAGTGTTCGCGGCCGGTTCCGCCAAACCCCCGGTTTAGACCAAGCCGTTTATTCGATGACCCGGTGTCAGTCGAACAAGTCATATACACGGCTCAGCGCGGACAGCGCCAACACATGGCGCAGGCGTCCGTCCGCCATGGCCTGTTTCATCTCTTCGAGCGTAGCCAATCGCACGGCAATGGCCTCGCCCGCGCCCGGGTCCGGCGCGGCGACGCGCTCCACCCCGGTGGCAAGAAAATGATGACAAAGGTGGCCATGAATGGCGGGATTGGGTTCCACCGCGCCCAGCGACCGCCATGTGCCGCCGCCGTATCCCGTTTCCTCGAGCAGTTCGCGCTGCGCGGCTTCGAGCGGGGTCTCGCCGGCATCCACCATGCCGCCGGGCGTTTCCAGGGTGCATGCGCCGACGCCGAAACGGAACTGCTCAACCATGACGGACTGTCCGGAGGACGTCAGCGCTACGCAGTTCACCCAGTCCACGGACTCCAGCACGAGCCGTTTCAGCGTGCGGCGTCCGCTGGGATGGCGCATCCAGTCGTAACGCACGCGCAGGAGACCGAGGTCCGGGCCCGGCTCGGAGGACACGCGGTCCCATATCAGTGCCCCACAGTCGGCGCCTTCGGCTCCGGTCTTTCTCTTGCGAGGGGTATCCCCTCCCGCACTTTCTGTAGCGAGGGACACCCTCGCGCACCCGGGGCTGAAGGCTCCGGCCCGTCCCCGCTTGTCGTTTTCGTCCGGCATCAGTACCCCGTCAATTCCATGTAGCCTCTTCCCAGGTCCCGGGCCATGGGGTCCGAAACCCGAACCAGCCCCTCCCAATAGCGAATTGAAGTATCCATGACCTGGTCCTTGATCGCCGCGTCGACGACGAACATCTCATCCCCGACCGCGAGCCGCCAGCGAATCGGCCAACGCGTCCCGGCATCGTCGCGCCAGACTCGCTCGGGGGAAAGCGCAAAATCGGCGCTTGCCAGCGTCCGCACGCTGCCGTCGGGCGATACGAGGATGCCCTGATCGTAGGCGCCACGCTCGCCGTCGCGGCGCCGGATCTGGAACAGCATGAGACTGCGGCCATCGTCAAACTGCAGCGCGAACCAGTCCCAGCCGATTTGCTCGGCACCAAGACCGCTGGTACTCCACTCCCGATCAAACCAGCCGCGGCCCGCGACCTCGACTTCCCGATCACCGGTTCGAAGCGTTCCTTCGATGGCGATGCGCGGTACCGAATAGTAGTAGGACCCGGCGCCAGGGCCCTTCGCCGACAATCCCCGATCTCCCTGCGGCACCGGCGCGCGCGTATCGCGCAAGATAAGGTCGACGCGGAACGTCTCGGCCTGCGCTCGAAGACGCATGGGCCAGGTTGTCGCGCCGGTCGATTCGAGACGCCAGCCTTCGATCCACGCGGCGAATGGGGCCGCCCGCACCCCGGCGAGCCGGGGATGGCCGCGCGCGAACCGTTCCGCTTCGTCATGATGTTCGCGTTCGACATCCGTCAGCGCGAAATGGCCGAGGTATACCTGCGCCGAGCGCCAGGGTCCCTCACCCTTGTGGCCAGCCACCGCCCGGCGAAAGAGCGTGAATTGCACACCGTATTCGTCCCCGCCGGCCGCGTCTTCGAGGGCGGCGGTGAGATACCACCACTCCTGGCGAAAACGCGGATGGGCACCGTGGTCGCGGGGAAATTCGAAGGGCCGCACACTGTCGGCAGTGCGGAATCCCGCCGCTGACGGCGCGCCGAGGAGCGTCGCGACACGCAGGCTTCCCGTATGAGCCGCGCCATTCGGGTCCTCGCAGCCAGAAAGGGCAAGCAGAACCGCCAGCGCACATAGTGCCGCCATGCCTCGCGAGCGCCAGGGGCCTGGGCTAGAGGAGCGCATGTTCGGGAGCGCCTCCAAGTGTCCTGACGCCGCGCCAGATCGGAACCAACCCCGCCAGCAATGCGGCCGCGATGCCAAGCAACATCGGCGTGACAAGTGCCGAAACATCGATGCCGAACGAGATCGACCAGCCGAACGCGCGTGGATTGACCTCGGCGCATAGCACGTACGCGATCGCGAGACCGAGGGGCGCTGCGGCCACTGCCGCCACGACGCCGATCAACAGATTCTGTTGCACCGCGAGGCCGGCGATCGACAACCTGGAAACGCCCGCGGCGTAGAGCAACCGATGGATATCGCGGGCTCGCAGCACGAGCGCCGACAACGCGTTATAGAGTCCAGCGACGGCAACGACAAGCGCGATGATCGTAAGACTTTCGGCCACTTCGAATGTCCGGTCGAACGCCGCCTGCGCCAACTCCCGCAGTTGCGCCTGGTCGCGCACGTGCGCATTGGGATAGCGTTGCGCGATCGCGCGTTGCAAAGCGCCAGTATCCGCCTCGGCCGTCAATACGGATGTTCGGTCGATGGCGATTCCATCCAGGATCGGCACCAGGTTTCCGAAGGTACCGACCAGGCGTGGCGACGGTGCACCGTAGTCGCTGAACACATGGGCGATGCTGACGCGTCGTGTACCGCGCGGGCCGTCTATCTGAATGCTGTCGCCGGCCGCCAGACCGTGCGCGAGCGCGCCGGATTCGCTCAGGAGCACGTTCCCCTCGAGTGCCCCACAGCCGGCGCCTTCGGCTTCGCCTGTGGCCCGGCCCCGCTCGTCGACCATGGAACAACCGCCCCCGGTCGCTAACGCTCCCCCGATGCGTTTGTTCCATGCAAGTCCCCCGTCGTAGCCGTAGCGGCGGCTTTCGAGCGCATCGCCGATGGAGAGGGTGACGGCGATGGGGCGTCCGTTCAGCAACGCCTCGGTTCTACCGTAGGAACGCACGTCGGTCACCCCGGGCAGACGCCGCAGCCATTGCGTATCAACCTGTTGCTCACTTTCGATGTAGACGGCGGGCCAAAGCCGCTGATCGAGCATCTTGTAGAAGTCCTCGCGGAAGTTCTCGACCTGTACGCCCATGCCGATGGCGGCGGCGATGGCGATGGACAAGGCGCTCGCAGCGATATCGATCTCGCCCAGCAGCGCCGCGAACCTCCTGAAGTTCGCTCTCACCAGAACGTTGACCCGATCCATGCGAGCCGTGAGCGCGCGCCGCAAAGCGGCGGCGATGCACGGCATCAACAGGGCGAACTGGAACACGCACAACGCAAAGATCAGACCAAACGCCGCAGCGAGGGTGTCCGATATCGCCGCAATAACAAGGAGTGCCGCCGCGAGACCGGCGACGATCCAACGCGGGCCGCCCACTCGCCCCCGCGCGGTTGCTTGCCGGGTGGCCGCGAGGGCACCGATAACGCCCGCGCCGACGCCGCCGAGAATCCCCTTGGCCACCGCGATGGTGCTCAAGGCGAAGGACTCCATCGACGCGAGGTATCCCGCCAGCGCGGCGCCAAGGAGCGTTCCGATCAGGGCCCCGGCCAATCCGATCAGGGCCCCTTCGGCAACGAACAGCAACCCGAGCGTCCCCGAACCGACGCCGATGGCGGCCAACCGCTCTCGCTCCCGCCGTCTCCGCGCGATGTTGGAATAGCTAGCCTGGTAGATAAGGAAGGCTGCGACGAACAGTGCGAGGATGCCCAGCGCGCCCAGATTGAACAGGATGGCGAGCGCAAAGCGGCGCGTGGGCTCCGCTTCGTCGAGGGCGCGCGCGGTCAGCCCCTGCCCGAGTTCGATGGCTGTCCCGAGGTCGAACGCCGCCGTGCTTCCGGGAAACCAGCGTTCGATGGCGGGTTCGCCCCCCCGCGCGCGGATCAGGATGGCGCTGGGACCGGTTCGACCGAGAATTCCGAGCGCGGTGGGTATGTCGGCGAACACGATGTCTTCGGTATTCGCCGCCACTGCGACGACTTCCACCACCATATCTCCGGCACGCACGGCATCGCCCGCCGCGAGCCCAAGCGACTCGCCCGCGACGACGCCGTCACCTAGCAACATCCGGCTCGAGTCGCCCGCCGACGGCGCTTCGTCAAATGTCCCCGCTGCGCCGGGACGCCCATCGGCAAGCATGTCGACGCCCAGAACCCGCGCCGAACGTCCAGCCACCAGCGCCTGTCCCGTGATCAGCGGCGTCATCGCCTCTACGCGCGGCGCATCGCTCTGACGCCATCGATCCCGCGCGTCGAAATACGCATCCCAGGTAAGTTCCGTCCCGCGCACCATGTGGGTATAGCCCGGGATCGGCAATGCTCCCTGGACATCGAGCCCAGACTTGATGTCCTCGCTCAGCAGGTGGACCGCCACGACGGACATCGTTCCCAGCGCGGTCGCTACCACCGATGCGGCGGTCGCGCCGGGCGTCCGCGCGAGGTAGCGCAGTTGTCCTCTGATAAGCAGCAGCAAGCCCGGCATCTCGTGCGTTAGCGAAGCGCCACCACGCGGTCCGCTTGTTCGGCGATGCGCTCGTTATGCGTCGCGATGACGAGCGCCGCTCCGGCGTTGCGCACCTGGTCCCAGAGGCACTCGACGACGCGATCCGCGTTCGCCGCGTCGAGGTTTCCGGTGGGTTCATCCGCAAGCACCAGCGGCGGTGCGTGCGCCAGCGAGCGAGCGATAGCGACCCGTTGCTGTTCGCCGCCGGAAAGCGAGTCCGGGAAGCGGCCACGCAGACCGCCCACGCCGAGTGGATCCAGGCGTTCCAGCGCTTGCGCCGACCCGCCCCCCAGTTTGTTGAGTCGCCTCGGGAGCAGCACGTTTTCCTCGACGGTCAACGTCGGCATGAGATTGAAGAACTGAAAGATGAACCCCACGTGCTGACGTCGATAGCGTACGCGCTCGGCCTCGGAAAGCTCGTGCACGCGCAACGCCACCCGTTTGCCGTCTGCCTCGATATTCAGTCGGATCGATCCTTCCTCCGGGATCCGCAATCCACCGACGAGGTTCAGCAAGGTCGACTTGCCGCTGCCGCTCGGGCCGCACACGGCGACGATCTCGCCCGCTTCGGCGACAAAGCCGATATCGCGCAGGATCCAACGACTCGCGCCGCCATCGCGAAGGCATACGCCCACCCCTTCAACCGTCAAAACGGTCCCGACGCGACGCGCCTTCGTTTGTCTCAACCCCTCGGACACACTATAAGTCTACGTGAGGTGCATGAGATGGCTCGACGACAAAGTCCAGGCGACCGAACATTCAAGTTCGTGGTGAGGCTTCCGATGAGCCTTCACGCACGCATCGCGGAAACCGCACATCGGTATCGGCGGAGTATGAACTCCGAAATCGTGGCGCGGCTGGAGCGTTCTCTGGGTGGATTGCCAGGCGATGGCGAAACGGAGATCGAGCCACCGTTCTTCCGTCACATCGAAACGACTTTCCGCCGCGACCTCTCGGATCAGGAAGACAACCTGATCAGGCTCTTCCGGCGACTGTCGCAGCGTCAACGCGATGCGCTGACGGACCTGCTTTCGGGGTAGCCCGGGAGGTCGGCGGCTGACGTCCGCGACCTATGCATAGCGTTTGAAGAGGCGCTCCTGCTCGCGTTTCCAATCGCGCTCCCTGACGGCGGCGCGCTTGTCGTGCAGTTGCTTGCCCTTGGCCAGGGCAATCCGGCATTTGACCCGTTGATCCTTCCAGTACAGAGAAGTTGCGATGCACGTGAAACCTTTTTGCCTAACGGCCACCGAGATGCGCGCTATCTCCCTGGCATGGAGCAACAGCTTGCGATCCCGCGTGGGATCCGTTTCCACATGCGTGGAAGCGCTGGAGAGCGGCGTGATGTGTGCGCCGGCGAGCCAACTTTCGCCATCCCGAACCAGAACGTATGACTCCGCGAGTTGCGCTTCTCCCGCGCGCAGGCTCTTCACCTCCCATCCGGCCAGGACCAGGCCGGCTTCGAACGTCTCGTGGAGGTGGTAGTCGAAGCGCGCCCGCCGGTTGGAAGCGATCACGCCCGGTGTTTTCTTTTCGCTTTTCGCCACGTCAGCGATCATAGCGCATAATGCGTTGCCAACTGTCCGGGGTGGGGTGCAGTGGCCGAATCCAACGTTTCCAGACATGGCATGTGGTCCAGCCGCACCTTGTTTGTGCTGGCGGCCGTAGGGTCGGCGGTCGGACTCGGCAACATCTGGCGGTTCCCCTACATCACCGGCGAGAACGGCGGCGGCGCATTCGTCGTCGTCTACCTGGTTTGCATCGCCGCGGTTGGCATACCCGTCATGATGGCGGAGGTCATGCTGGGTCGTCAGGGCCGCCAAAGTCCGATCAACACCATGCGCGCATTGGCGCAGCAAAGCGGAGCCGGGCGCGGTTGGTCGCTGATTGGCTGGATGGGCGCGCTGGGGGGATTTCTCATCCTGTCGTACTACTCCGTGGTGGCGGGCTGGGCGCTGTACTACGTCTACCTGCTGGCCAGCGGCACATTCGTCGGCGTCGACGGCGATGCGGCCGGAGCGGCCTTCAACGCATTCCTCGCCGACCCCTGGCTCCTGGTCGGTTTCCACACGCTGTTCATGGCGCTCACCATCTTCATCGTCGGTGGCGGCGTAGTCGCCGGTTTGGAGCGCGCGATACGCTGGTTCATGCCACTGCTGTTCGCGCTGCTCGCCGTACTGCTGGTGTACGGCGCCACCTCGGGCGGATTCGGCGCCGCGTTCAACTTCATGTTCAGTTGGAATTGGGACAAACTCACTGCCGATGGCGTGCTGGAGGCGCTCGGACATGCGTTCTTCACGCTGAGCGTCGGCATGGGCGCCATCATGGCGTACGGCTCCTACATGCCCACCAAGGCTTCCATCCCTTCGGCGGTCGTGATGATCGGCGTTGCCGACACGTTGGTCGCGATCGCCGCCGGGCTGGCCATCTTCTCGATTGTCTTCGCGAACGGGCTTGAGCCGGGTCAGGGGCCGGGTCTGCTGTTCGTGACCGTTCCCCTCGCCTTCGGCAATATGGCGCTCGGCGTACTGTTCGGCACCCTGTTCTTCGTACTGGTCACCTTCGCGGCCCTCACTTCGGCGATCTCCATCATCGAACCCGCCATGGCATTCACGGTGGAGAAGTACAACGCAAAGCGGTGGCACGTCGCCCTCGCGTTGGGCGTCGTGTGCTGGGTATTGGGTCTCGGCACCGTGTTTTCGTTCAACATCTGGGCCGACGTCCATGTCGTCGGCAGCTTCACGGTCTTCGACTTCTTCGACTTCGTCACGCAGAAGGTCATGCTGCCGGCGGGCGGTCTGCTGATCGCGATCTTCGCCGCCTATGTACTGCCGAAAACGGTTGTGCAAGCCCAGCTCAGGTTGCCCGGAGGCAGGCCGGTCGAAGTGCTGTGGGCAGTGCTGATAAAGGTCGCCGCGCCCCTGGGCGTGCTCACGGTGTTCGCGTATACGCTCTATCACTTCGTCATCAGCTAGTGCTCCGTCAAGCCCAAATCTACGGGTATCTGCGGGTCTTTTTGGTCCCTGGACTTCGTTGCTCCTCCTTGTGTGGGGCCTACCACACGGCGTCGTCGCGCCTCGCCAGGAACCAAAAATCCCTCGCAGCTACACTCGCATTCTTAGACTTGACGAAGCACTAGTGCGGCGCATCGAGCGCAGCGCCCTGCTGCCCTATCCGGCCGCCGAGGTCTACGCCCTGGTGAACGACATCGAGGGCTATCCGCAATACATTAAGTGGTGCAAGGCAGCCGAGATCGTGGAATCCGGCGATGGGCTGATGGTTGCGAAACTGACGCTGGCCGGCCGCGGGATCAAGGAGACATTGGTGACGCGGAACAGCCTCGTTCCCCACCACAGCATTGCCATGACGCTGGCACGAGGACCGTTCAAGCACCTTTCGGGCGTATGGACATTCACGCCGCTCGGTCCCGGATGCCGCGTTCGTCTCGCATTGGAATTCGAACCGAAACGCAGCCTGTTCTTCGTGTTCGGCACCGCGCATTTGCTCAATCGGGTGGCTGATGAGACGCTCGACGCTTTCGCCCGGCGCGCCCGCGAAGTCCTCTGAGAAGGCCGCATGAACATTCGCGTTGAAGTGGTCTACGCCGTTCCCCGGATGTGCTACGCCGCCGAAGTAGACATCGAAGCCGGTGCAACGGTGGCAGACGCCGTACGCGCCGCCATGGCCCTCGAACCGTTTCGTTCGCTTCCAGTCGAGCCGCCGCCCGATCCAGAGAAAGTCGGCATATTCGGCCGCGCGGTTGCGCCCGACACGCCGCTCTCGGACGGCGATCGCGTCGAGCTGTATCGCGACCTCGCGCAAGACCCAAAAGAACTGCGGCGGACGCGCGCTCGCGCCGTTGAATCCGCCCAACCCTCGGCGTCAGCTCAGTCCCTCAATAGGTGACAGGCCACAAATCACTTCTGCTGAACGCCATCAAGAACCTCCGTGAGAAGATCTCGCCACACGCGTCTGCCAGAGGGACGCGCACGCGCGTCAAGTTGCTTGCCGACTTCTGCGATGAAGTCACAGCGGCTTTGTTCACCCGCCAGACCCATCGTGACGGAGATCAAATCTTCAATCGACAGGCGATAGAGGTTGATTCCTCGGCCCCACATCAGTCGGATTCTCTGGTCGACGGATTCGGCTTCGGTCGGCTGAACTCCGGGCGCGTTGATGAGTGCTTCAGTCACCTCACTGGCATTGAGCTTGTCTTCAAATGAACGCACATCTCCTAGCGTGAGCGAACCTTCCTTGACCTCTACGGCGTAAACGAGGACACCCGCATCGCGGCACTCCAAGTCTCCGACCATTCCGGTTGCGCGATCTGCCGTGGTCGATGCGTGCCGTACGACATCGTTCCAAAGCCCGAAACGTCGACCCACGACTGTGAACAGCGCAGCCGCTAGGGACATGGCGTGTTCGCCCTCTCGAGAGCTCTCGAGGAGGCGTTTTGCGACATGTAGCGTCTGCTCCAAGCTGATGCGTCGCAATACGGGGTAGTCGAATTGCCGACTTGTCAACATTTCGTGGACTTGAGCAAGGACCAGCCGGAACACAGCGAGGGTGTAATCCGGGTGACTGCGTTCTTCGACAGCGCTCAAGACATGGTATGGACCTGACCCGCTTCGGTGGGCAGTTTATCACTTGAACAAATGGACCTTGCGGTCCCGCCGCCCTTGATCGGGGCGGTTCCCCGATACGGAGCGACGCCAATGGTGCGCGCCGCCCGTTTTCAAACGGGCGGGCGGCGCGCCTACGCGACCCGGCCGCCGGGCCGCGCTCCAAAGCTCCCGCGGGTCCGCCAGCGGCGACGTTCACGCCGCCTCCCGCATGTGGTCCCAACCGCCCCGGCGCTCGAACTCCGCCGGGCTCAGGTAGCCGATGGACGAGTGGCGGCGCTTGTTGTTGTAAAACCCCTCGATGAAATCGAAGATCGCCAGTTCGGCCTCGCGCCGCGTGCGGAACGTCGCGCGATCGATCAATTCGCACTCCAGCGTGGCGAAAAAACTCTCGCACAGCGCGTTGTCGTAGCAGTCGCCCGTCGAGCCCATCGACAGCCGCACGCCGGCGTCGCGGCAGCGGTTGCCGAACGCCAGCGAGGTGTATTGCGAGCCCCGGTCGGAGTGGTGGATCACGCCGCGCGCGCCGCGCTGCTCCAGCGCCATGTCCAGCGCGTCGAGCATCAGCCGCGTCACCAGTTCGGCGCCCATGCACCAGCCCACGACGCGCCTGGAATACACATCCACGACCACCGCCAGGAACAGAAACCCCGCCAGCGTCGGAACGTAGGTCGCGTCCGCCACCCACAGCTCGTCCGCCGCCGAAGCCGAAAAGTCGCGCCGCACCAGGTCCGGCGCCGGCTCCGCCGACGCGTCCGCCGCCGTCGTCTTCGTCCATTTGCGCCGATCGACGCCGCGCAGGCCGCTCTCCCGCATCAGCCGCGCCACCCGCTTGCGGCCAAGCCGCTCGCCCTCCTCCCGCAGCTCCGCGTGAATCCGCGGCGCGCCGTACGTGCCCCGCGAATCGCGGTGTATCGCCTCGATCCGCGCCGACAACCCGGCGTCCCGCCGCGCGCGCGGCGACGGACCCCGCCGCAGCCACGCGTAGTACCCGCTGGCGGAGACCCCCAGCACCCGGCACATCGTCGCCACCTTGTGATCGGCCCGATTCGCCTTCACGAACTCGAACACCTTTCCGGTATCGAGTCGGCCTCCCGCGCGAACCAGGCCGCGGCCTTTGCCAATATGTCGCGCTCTTCGCGCAGCCGCCGATTCTCGCGCTTGATCCGACGCAGCTCCGAACGCTCCTCGCTCGTCAGCCCGTCGCCGCGCCGGCCCGCGTCGCGGTCCGCCTGCCGCACCCAGTTGACGATCGTCTGCGCCGTCGGCTCGAACTCCCTCGACAACTCCGCCGGACTACGACCGGACCGAACCAGCGCCACCATCTTCTCTCGAAAATCCCCCGCGTACGGGCGTCGAGTCTTCGCCATAGGAACACCTCCTCCTATTAGGATCCATGTGTCCACTAAAGCGGGTCAACTCCAGTAGAGAGCTTGCCAATGCAATAGCGTGTTCGGACGAACGTTTTGGGGATTCGGTACTACACGGGCCTGTCGAAGTGGGTTGCTGACATATGGGTCGGGACTGTTTCCCAGTACGTTCTCGTTATCGCGAACCCACGGCACAATCACGTTAGTAGCGAAACTACGGGGGTCCCATTGAGAAGCCGCGTTTTCGCCACGTTGCAAGCACAACGCATCGAGTTTGGGATCGGTGAGTTTTCCGAGCAGTTGGGTTGGTAGGCTGTAGGTGAAAGCCACCATCTCCGAGAGCAGCAACTGACGAATATTTTCCCGTATGCCTTCCTCGACTTGGTGGGTTGCATCAAGCCTGTCCCTGCCCTCGATAACCTCGCTCCAGAGCCGCGCCAGTATCGAGGCCCCCTGCTCTCGCTCAGGGGTTGCCATGGCCGTTGTGGACAGTCGGGTGGAAATTCATCCAGAGCGACTCCGTCCTCTTTTCTTTCGATGAGTTGCAAAGCTTTTCCGGCGCATCCACCCGGTGCCAGTCGGCGAATAGCTCCTCGTAGAGCACGGAGCGGTATCCGGATAGCACAACCCGCCCTTCAATCCGATGCAGCAGGCGGGCCAAGTAGCAATGGTCTTCGTCGGTCATCTCGTATCGATAGGCGGCCGAGTCTCCTCGGCTACCGTGGACATAGGGAGGATCGAGATAGAACAGTGTTCGCGGAGTGTCGTATCGCTCAATGATTTCCAGCGCGGGTGCGTTTTCGATCTGTACACGCTGCAGCCGCTGAGCGATTTCGGGTAGACCCTCGACGGCCCCCAACCAACGCGATACGGCACCGGCCATCCCCGCCCGGGACGTCAGCACGCAATGCGCCCAGCGTCCCTCGCTGCTGGTTTGGGCGAGCCCGGTGCGCGTTTGTCGGGCGCGGACGTAGAACCGCCGCGCGCGTTCTAGCGGTTCAAGCCCGGAAGTTGAATTGCACGCTCTGACGAGTTCTTCCCGCGAGAACGGGGTCAAGCCAATTTCCCGGATCAAATCCTCGGGCTGATCGCGCAAGACGGCAAAGAAATTTACCACTTCGGAATCGAGGTCGTTGTACGTTTCCACTCGCGCTGGCGGACGGTTGATGAGTACGGCCGCCGAGCCACCGTAAACGTCACAGAAATGTTCCGCGTCGCCGGACAGGTGCGGCAAGATGAAATCCAGATGAACGAATTTGCCGCCATACCATCCGAAGGCGATCATCTTGCGGCGGCGTTGCTTCGCATTGCCGACGAGTCGTCGCGACCTGGGCCGGCTTCGGGAAGTATCTCCTCCCGAGGTTTTCCCCAACGTAGGAGTGAGTAGATCGTCCACTATTGCAGTACCTCCCGTACGTTCAATTCAAGGGAAGGATGACCGATAAAATGTACTGTAATTGCATACAGCTATCAACGTTTTTTCGTGCGCGTTTTTCATGCACTCTTCGCACGACCCTGAGTGACACGCCACGGCAAGAGCGCGGATAGCGATGGAAAGACAGATACCCCAAGCCTCGCGAACACAGACACGGCAAACTGCAGCAGAACCAGTGAGCCAGCAAAATGCAGCCCGGTCAGCCGCTCGGCTGCGCTTCGTCGACCGAAGGCTTCGTGGCCGAGGATGGCGCCATGTCGCCGGTGATGTACTTCAGAACGTCGTTCTCGAAGAACAGGGACACCAGCATGCGGGAGTTGAAAGTGTTGGGTACGTCGATGGTATAGACGTAGTCCCACCGGTCATCGTCGAAGGTGTTGCGCAGCACCGGCTCGCCCATGATGTAGGCCACCTGTTCCCGGGTGATCCCAGGCTTCAGTTGATCCACCATGGCCTGGGTGATGATATTGCCCTGTTGTATGGCCACGCGGTGGACTCCACAACCGGCACAGAGAAGGGCGGCCAGCAAGGTCAAACCGCCGGCACACTGCAAGAACTTCGACGACATGCCCGGATACTAGTGCGCTATCAAGCCCAAATCTACGGGTATCTGCGGGTTTTTGGCACCGGACGACGGTGCGCACTTCCCCGCTGGCGATGTCGCCTCAGGGGGTATTTCCGCCCGCGAGGAGCGTTTCCGCGTACTCCCGCGTCTGTTTCGTGATCCGTCGTCCAGCCAGCATGCGCGCGAGCTCATCGATGCGTTCACCGCCACCGAGCGTTTCGATGACGGTGTCGTCGGTCGTGGTTTTTCTAACTCGGAGATGCGCATCCCCGAGCGCCGCCACCTGGGGCGCGTGGGTGACGCAGATGACCTGCGTATGTTTCGCAAGGCGCCGCAACATGCGCCCGAGCACGTCCGCAGTCGTGCCGCCGATACCGACGTCCGCTTCGTCGAGCACGAGACAGGGCAGATCGGAACGCGCTGCGGCAACTACGCAGATAGCGAGACTGATTCGCGCCAGCTCGCCGCCGGAAGCAATGGCCTTGAGGGATCCCGCCGGGTATCTGGGACTGGCGGCGAATAGAAAATCGACGGTTTCAAGGCCCCGCTCGTTCTCGGCGGGCGTGAACTCAACAGCTAGGGAAGCCTGGCCGAACCCGAGTTCCGCCAGCGCCGCGCCTACCGCTTTCTCGAAGTTCCGCGCGGCGGCGGCGCGCGCCTCGGATAGCCTGGACCCTGCCGCGCGATACTTTCCTTCGCTGGCTTCGCACTCTTCTCTCAAGCTCTGGAGCCGCGCTTCATCCACTTCGAGGGAGTCGAGCTCCGCGGCAACTTCCTTCGTGTGGAGAGCCATGTCCTTCGCACTGACGCGATGCTTGCGCGCGGCATCGTGTATGGCCTCGAGACGCTCCTCGACCTCCTTCAGCGCCGCCGGGTCGACAGGTACCGCTTCGAAATACGCGCGCAGCGCCGACAGGCCTTCTTCAGCCTCGATTCGCCCCGCTTCCATGTGCTGCCGGGCCGCCTTCAACGCCGCATGATCGTCGTCGATGTCCTCGAGGTCGGCATGAATGCGCGAAAGCTGGGACAGCAACTTTTCGTCGAGCGTTTCCGCGTGGGTTCCGATGACGAACTGGATGTCAGTCGCCGACGACAGGCGCTTGTGTCGCTGCGTCAGCGCTTCCACCTCTCCTTCATCGAGCGCCAACGCCTTGAGCTCGTCGACCTGGTAGCGCAGCAGGTCCATGCGCTCGCGCATCGTCCGCGTCCGCTGTTCCAGTTCCATGAGCCGCGACTGTTCCGCTTGCCAATCGCCATGGCAGACGCGAACCGAATCCGTCAACGCGGTCGGGACGCCGAAGTCGTCGAGCAGCTTGAGCTGCGTGGAACGCTCCAGCAGCGAACGGTGCTGGCTCTGGGCATGAACATCCACCAACGGAGCGCACAGCGCCTGCAACGTCGAGGCATTGACCGGCGTGCCATTGATGAAGGCGCGCGAGCGACCGGCGGGCGTCGCGGTGCGCCGGACCAAGCAGCGGTCGGGTTCCGCATCGTCTTCCAACGCGCGCTCGGCAATGTACTCGAGAGCCTCGCCGCGCCCGTCAAGGTGGAACTCAGCCGTCACCTCCGTACTCGACCCGCCGGGACGAACGTTGGTTCGGTCGGCACGGCCGCCAAGCACCAGGTCAAGGGCCTGCAGCAGTATGGACTTGCCGGCGCCGGACTCGCCGGTGATGACCGTGAGTCCCGGGCCAAACTCGATGTCGAGGCGTTCCACCAGGGCGAAATTCCTGACCGTGAGTTGCTTTAGCATTGTGCTAGAGTAGCCGACGAGCCTGCCCTTATGCATGTACATGGCGAAGACGACACAATTCTCCATGGGTGGCCCGCAGGCCGGACGCAGTAGGGGATTTTATGCAGGGAGAAGCACCTCTGTGATCAGTCGCGAAGCACGTTTCGCGGATCGGACGCAGCGCCTGTTCAAGCTGCTGGTCGAGTACTACCTGAACGATGGCGCTCCAGTCGCGTCGAAGCGCCTCGCATACGATGTCGATGTGAGTTCCGCGACGGTACGCAACGTCATGGCGGACCTCGAAGCGCGCGGATTGATCAGTTCCCCACACACGTCCGCAGGAAGAGTTCCCACTGATCGGGGTCTGCGTCTGTTCGTCGACAGCCTGATCTCGGTGCAGCCGCTGGACGCGCGCAGCGTCCAGCAGCTCCGCGCGGAACTGAACCCGGACCTTTCGACGGACGAACTGGTTGCCACCGCATCCCAGGTTCTGTCCCAGATTACGCGCATGGCTGGCTTGGTCACCATGCCGAAGCCAGAGCAGGTTGCCCTGCGACAGGTCGAATTTCTGCGTCTATCGGGCAACCGCGTGCTGACGATCCTGGTGGTGGACGAACGCGAAGTGCAGAACCGCGTCATTCACACGGATCGGGAATACGACGAAACCGAATTGCACGAAGCCGCCGAGTACATCAACGAACGCTACGGCGGCAAGACATTGCTGGAGGTCCGCAGCGGATTGGTGGAAGACATGCGCGCGGACAAGGACCGTCTCGATCGACTCATGCAGACCGCCATCGATGTGGCGTCGAAGACGTTCGCCGAAGATCAGCGCCCGTACAGGCCCTATGTGGTCAGCGGGGAGTCCAACCTCGTCGATGCGCTGACGAATACGCAGGCGGTGCGCGACCTGTTCGATGCGTTCACGCAAAAGAGTGCGATCGTGCACCTCTTGGACCGGTGCCTCAACACCGAAGGCATCCAACTCTTCATCGGCGCCGAATCCGGCAATCGAATGTTCGAGGAGTGCAGCCTGATCACGGCTCCGTACGAGATCAACGGCCAGGTTGCCGGCGTGCTCGGCGTGATCGGCCCGACCCGGATGGCGTACCAGAAGGTCATCCCGATCGTCGATGTGACAGCCCGTATGCTCGGCTCGGCGATGACCGCCGGCCGCGCTTGAATTCCGCCGCGTCCGCCCATATAAGCCCCGCCTGATCCATTGCGAGGCATGTCCATGCCGAAACAAAAAGCAGGCGACGACGCGAACCCCGCGGAAATCGAGCAGTCGGCAACGACCGAGGATGCCGCTTCGGGGGCTCCTGAATCCGATCAGGAGGGTCAGACCCGCCCGGAGGCGGCGGAAAATATCCACGAGCCGCAAGCGTCCGGCGAAGATGCCGGAAACGGTGCCGGCGGCGGTGACGAAGACGTTGTCTCCGAGGACAGTTCCGATGCGTTGAAGGAAGCCGTGGCGGCGCTTGAAAAGGACCTCGCCGAAGCCAGGGATCAGGTTCTGCGTGTGCGTGCCGAAGAAGAGAATACCCGGCGGCGCGCTGCTCGGGAGGCGGAAAACGCGCGCAAGTTCGCGCTGGAGAAATTCGCCGGCGAACTCCTGCCCGTCATAGACAATTTCGAACGAGCCCTTGACGCTGCCGCCGAAGATTCGACTGTCCACGAAGGCCTGGATCTGTCCATGAAGCTGCTTTTCGGCGTATTGGAAAAGGCCGGTATCGAGGTGGTGAATCCCATCGGCGAACCTTTCGATCCCAGGTTCCAGGAAGCGATAGCCACCGTCGACAAGCCGGATGCGGAGCCGGGCTCGGTGACGGAAGTCGTACAGAAGGGCTACGTCCTGAACGGCCGCTTGTTGCGAGCCGCTATGGTGCTGGTCGCGAAACGCGAGGCAGACAAGGGTTGAAACGGCCCCGTATGGGCCAATATTGAATAGTCACGGCAATACGCGGCGCCTCGTCCGGCGCGAATGAGAGGATTCGTCATGGCAAAAATCATCGGTATCGACCTCGGCACGACCAACTCGTGCGTGGCGGTCATGGACGGGAAAGACCCGAGGGTCATAGAAAACTCGGAAGGGGATCGCACTACGCCCTCCGTTATCGCGTACGCCGACGGCGGCGAGATTCTCGTCGGCCAAAGCGCCAAGCGGCAGGCCGTGACCAACCCGGACAACACCCTGTTTGCGGTCAAGCGATTGATCGGCAGGAGCTTCGGCGACGAGGTGGTGCAGCGCGACATGGGCATGGTGCCCTACAAGATCATCAAGGCATCGAACAACGACGCCTGGATCGAAGCCAAGGGCGAACAGCTTGCGCCGCCGCAGATCTCGGCGGAGGTGCTGAAGAAGATGAAAAGGACCGCCGAGGAATACCTGGGCGAGGATATCTCCGAAGCGGTAATCACCGTTCCGGCCTACTTCAACGATTCCCAGCGCCAAGCGACCAAGGATGCCGGCCGCATAGCCGGGCTCGACGTCAAGCGCATCATCAACGAACCGACAGCGGCCGCTCTCGCCTACGGCATGGACAAGCAGCGCGGCGATACCAAGATCGCCGTCTACGATCTCGGCGGCGGCACCTTCGACATATCAATCATCGAGATCGCCGACGTGGACGGCGAGCATCAGTTCGAAGTCCTCTCGACGAACGGTGACACCTTCCTCGGCGGCGAAGACTTCGACCTGCGGGTCATCGAACACCTGGCGAGCGAATTCAAACAGCAGAACGGCATCGACCTGCACAGCGACCCGCTTGCGCTACAGCGGCTGAAGGAGGCCGCGGAAAAGGCGAAGATCGAACTCTCATCGAGTCAGCAGACCGAGATCAACCTGCCTTACATCACCGCGGACAACACCGGTCCCAAGCATCTCGTCATCAAGCTGACGCGAGCGAAGCTGCAGTCCCTCGTAGAAGACCTGGTGGAGCGCACCATCGGCCCGTGCAGAACCGCCATCCAGGATGCCGGCATCTCGACGCGGGACATCAACGACGTCATTCTCGTCGGCGGCCAGACGCGCATGCCCCTGGTGCAGGAGAAGGTCAACAGCTTCTTCGGCCGGGAAGCGCGCCGGGACGTGAATCCCGACGAGGCGGTGGCGGTTGGTGCCGCGATTCAGGCCGCCGTCCTATCCGGCGATGTCACGGACGTGCTGTTGCTCGATGTCACGCCGCTATCGCTCGGCATAGAAACCCTGGGCGGCGTCATGAGCACGCTCATCGAGAAGAACACCACCGTTCCGACAAAGAAACAGCAGGTGTTCTCGACTGCGGACGACATCCAGACCGCCGTCACGATTCACGTGCTGCAGGGGGAACGCAGGCAGGCGGCCCAGAACAAGTCTCTCGGCCGTTTCAACCTGGAGGATATCCCCCCAGCGCCCCGGGGCATACCGCAGATCGAGGTCAGCTTCGACATCGACGCCAACGGCATCCTGAACGTCTCCGCGAAGGACAAGGCGACGAACAAGGAACAGTCCATCGTGATCAAGGCGTCGAGCGGGCTGTCCGAAGAAGAGATCGCGGCGATGGTGCGGGATGCGGAGGCGCACTCCGAAGAGGACGTCAAGTTCGAGGAGATGGTCGGTTTGCGCAACCAGGGCGACGCGCTCGTGCACGCCGCGCGCAAGATGGTCACGGACGCGGGAGACAAGGCGAGCGCAGACGAGAAGGAGAAGATCGAAGCGGCGACCAAGTCCCTCGAAGAAGCCATCAAGGGCGACGACAAGGAGGCCATCGAATCCGGCATCCAGGCCGTATCGGAAGCCACCGGCGCGCTAGCCCAGAAGATGTACGCGGAGCAGGCCCAAGCGGCGGCGGGCGACGGGGGCGCACAAGACGGCACCTCCTCGCAGGCCAACGACGACGCAGTGGATGCGGAGTTCGAAGAGGTGAAGGACAACGAATCCGCGTCGCGCGACGGCGACAAGGGCGCATAATGCGCCTCGGGGCTTAGCGCCTGAACACAACAATGGCCAAACGTGACTACTACGAGGTGCTCGGCCTCGAACGCGGAGCATCTTCCGACGATGCGAAAAAAGCGTACCGCCGCTTGGCCATGAAGTACCATCCGGACCGCAACGACGGAGATGCGAACGCGGAGGAGAAGTTCAAGGAGGCGTCCGAAGCTTACGAAGTCCTGAGCAACGGCGAAAAGCGCGACGCTTATGATCGCTTCGGCCATGCCGGCGTCGATGCCAGCGGCATGGGGATGGGCGATGGCGGCAGCTTCAGCGACATCTTCGGCGACGTCTTCGGCGACATCTTCGGCAGCGCCCGCGGCGGTCGACCTTCGCGGCGACGGGGCGCCGACCTGCGCTACAACCTGAGCCTGGACCTGGAACAGGCGGTGCACGGCGATACCGTCGAGATTCGCGTTCCCGTGCTCAGCACTTGCGATGACTGCGACGGCAGCGGCGCCGCGCCGGGCACCAGCCCCACTACTTGTCCGCGTTGTAACGGCCAGGGCCAGATTCGCGTCGCCCAGGGGTTCTTCTCGTTGCAACAGACCTGTCCCCAGTGCCGCGGCGCCGGCACGTTCATCGCCAGCCCTTGCCGTACTTGCGGCGGCGCCGGTCGCGTGGAACGGCGCAAGACGCTGTCCGTCAACATACCCGCAGGCGTCGACGAGGGGGACCGAATTCGCCTCTCCGGGGAGGGTGAAGCGGGATCTCGCGGGAGTACTCCCGGCGATCTCTACGTGCAGGCGTCAGTGCGGGAACACCCGATCTTCAGTCGCGACGGCATGAACCTTCTATGCGATGTTCCAATTTCGTTCATGCAGGCGGCCCTTGGCGGCGAGATCGAGGTGCCGACACTCGATGGACGCATCAAGCTACGGATTCCGGCCGAAACACAGACCCACAAGATGTTCCGTCTGCGCGGCAAGGGTGCGACTTCCGTGCGCCGTTCCGGCATGGGCGACCTGATTTGCCGCACCATCGTCGAAACGCCGGTGCGACTGACCGACGAGCAGAAGTCCATACTGGACCAATTCGGAAATTCCCTGGAGCGGGGCGGAGGCGAACACTCGCCAAAGGGCACGTCCTGGATCGAGTCGGTCAAGCATCTGTTCGATCGCTTCAAGAACTGACGCGTGCGCGCACGATGATAAGGATAGCGATTACCGGGGCCGCCGGACGCATGGGCCGCACCGTCGCCGAGGCGGTGCGGGATGCCGACGATCTGACTCTCGGCGCGGCCCTGGTACACCCGGACTCCAACGCCATCGGCGATGTCATCGATGGTGTGTCCATCGCGCGCGAACTGGCTGCCGGAGAATACGATGTTCTGGTCGACTTCAGCGCGCCGGCAGCGACGCTCGGCGTGCTGGAAAAATGTTTGCAGCACGGAAAAGGCATGGTCATAGGCACGACGGGATTCGACGCGGACGGCATCGACCGCATCGCCGAGGCGGCGAAACGCATTCCCATCGTCATGGCGCCAAACATGAGCGTCGGCGTGAACGTGACGTTCAAGCTCATCGAAGCCGCCGCGAAAGCGCTCGGCGACGACGCGGACGTGGAAGTGTTCGAAGCCCATCATCGGCATAAGGTCGACGCGCCGTCCGGCACCGCCGTGCGCATTGGCGAGATCCTGGCGCACGCACTGGACCGCGACTTGTCGGCGGACGCCGTCTATGGTCGCGAAGGCATCACCGGCGCGCGGGACACAAGGACCATAGGGTTCCACTCCCTGCGCGCCGGCGACATCGTCGGGGAACACACTGTCACGTTCGCCGCTCCTGGCGAGCGCCTGGAAATCACGCATCGCGCGCACAGCCGCATGAACTTTGCCGTGGGCGCTCTGCGAGCCGCGCGCTTCGTCGCGGCGCGCGACGCCGGTCTTTTCGACGTCGCGGACGTCCTCGGAATCGCCGAGGGCCTCTGACCCGGATCGCGGGCGGAACCGCAACAATACGAGGCCACGTTCGCCGCCCCGGGGAACTTGATTGCGCGGGGAAAGACGCCTACCGTTTATGCATGCGTTTGTTCGTCGTGATTGCGTTCCTTTTCCTCGCCGGATGCGACAAACCATTCGGCTTCATCCCGGGGGGCGCGCTCGATGGCAGCGAGATACCGCCTCCGCAGGACTGGTCGGAAATCGACAAGATCGCCACGATGCAGCTTGAGTTGCGGCCGGGCAAACCCTACTCCATCAACATCTGGGCGGTACGCATCGATAGCGACATGTACGTCGCCACTGGCGAAGACGGCACGCGGTGGACCGAGTACCTACAGGAGACGCCCCTGGTGCGCGTACGCGTGAACGAATCCATCTATCCCCTCAACGCAGTTCGCATAGTCGATGCCGCAGAGCACCAGACCGTCACCAATGCGTTCATCTCCAAATACAATCTCGACAAAGACAACTGGGTCGTGACCGGCCAGGTGTTTCGCCTCGATCGCCGAACGATGGGGCCGCAAAGGGCACCGCTATAGGCTCGGACAGCCCCCGCGCATGGAACGTGTGGGGCGCCGTCGTACAGCGAACGGTGTTTGGCCATTCAGCGTTTGCGCCCAGCAGGACACTATAACGTCTTGACGTAAAACAGCAGGACGTTAGTGTCGAAGGATCGATCATCGGCAGGAGCAGTTTAGGTAAGCAATGTACGAGACCGGGCAAAAAAGGGCTACCGTCTACTTCGACCCAGTGCTCCATCGTGCACTGCGTCTCAAGGCAGCAGAAACTGACCGCAGCATTTCCGCGCTTGTGAACGAAGCCGTCAAAGCGGCGCTATCCGAGGATGCCAGCGACTTTGAGATCTTCGAAGCGCGCGAGAAAGAACCGGACTATGCGTTCGAGGACGTTGTTCGCGATCTGAAACGACGTGGCAAGATATAGGCTACGGATAAATTGTTCGCCGCCGCGCGCGAGGCCGAAGTTCAGGTGCGTTCGGTGCGCGGCGTCGGTTGCTTCGGCGTCGCAAGGCTTTCCGCCAGGGGATTCGGATAGGCATCCGGGTCTTTTTCTCCCTCGCGCGGCGTCAGGCAAGCGAAGTCCTTTTCCACCAGGATTTCGACTCCGCCTTCACAACCTCGAAGGGATACTTCTTCCGTGCTGGCCCAACGCACGGCGCTACGTTCAGGTATGTTGACCGTCATCCGACCGTTGGCGAACGCTGCGCCAATCGTTTCGCCCGCCGTCTCGAGCACGTAGGTAAACGGCTGCGGCAGAGCCGTCGTCTCGGCGACGACATCTCCGTTGGCCACGGCGGCCACTTCGGATTGGGTCAACCGCAAGCGAATGGTATCTCCCTTGATTCGGAGCTTCATGAGAGCCCTTGAGAAAACTGCGGGACGACATAGGGCCCCTCCGGAATCACTGCTATCGCGGAATCTCCGCTGCGCTCCACGCTGGCGGCCACCGCCGAGTCGAGGCGGTCGATCATCTCGACCCCGGTAAAGGCGCGGTCGTCTCGCTTGAGTTCGCTAAAGAGTTGGATTCTCGCCGATCGCTGGGCCTTGAGCTGCACCTCGGTTTGCCACTCGTCTATGTCGGCGAAGCGCTTCCTGGCCAGATCGCTCAGGAAACGCTGCGGATCCTGCTTCAACAGCCGCCGCTGAGACGCGCGAAAGGCATCCGACCCAAGCCCCTCGGAACAGTCGGCGGCCACGATCAAGGTCGCGTCCTCGTCGAGAATGTCCATGGGCGTGAGCATGCTCTTCACGGTCTGGTAGTACGTCTGGTCGAGCGGAAATCCAGCCGCCGAGGTAACGACGGTCTTGAAGCGCCGAGGTAGCGAAACGATACAGAATCGGTGCGCGAAAGCGACGGCATCGAGGTGGCTCTCGACGATCTCGCCGAAGTTCACGAACGACAGCCGACGCCGCTCGTCGATCACCGTATTGACGGCATGGACCTCGCCCAGCATCCGGATGATTTCAAGCTGTTCCTCGCGCAAGGGGTTGCCCGCCAGGTTGCATTGCACCGCCGCCGGGGACTCCAGGAATCGGGCGCTGTGGAACGTCCTGATGGTGTCCTGATGGGCGATCCCGGGCGCGACCACCTTGCTGCCTCCGGAGTAGCCCGCCATGATGTGCGGCTCCACCAAACCGGTCGCAATCCGCAGGTCGGCTTCGACGAAGCGCCGATCGAGCTTTACCGGTGTCTCTCGGGTGCTCGTCTCGCCGAGATCGATGTGGGCAGCGTCGTCGCGCGCGAAGTGGTTCTCGACCTTGACGTTGCGCATAACCCAGTCATCGCCTACGACCTGCCGCAGCTCAGCACCTTCGTTGGGGCGGTGCAGCCCCGTTGCGACCAGCACGGTAATGCGCTCGCGCGAGACTCCTCCGCGAAGGATTTCACGAATTAGCGTCTTGAGGAAAAGCGCGTTCGGCACCGGTCGCGTAACGTCGCAGATGAGGATACAGGCCGACTTGCGACCGGCCGCGAGATCGGCCAGAGACGGCGCACCCACAGGTTCTTCCATGGCGCGCGCAACAGCGACATCGGGATCTGCCAGGACCGGCATCTGCGGTTTTCGGACAACGGTGACATCGAACTCATCGGCCAACCGTACCGGTATTTCGTGACGACCGTAGGGCAATTCGATAATCACTGGATAGCTCGCATCCATCGTAATCCCGGTAACACGGGCATCATGCAGACCCCGCAACGCAAAGCAAGCGGATACCGCTCACTAAGCGAACACATTGCGGATGATGAACGCCGACAGTAGCGCCTGCACGACGAAAATCGCGCCAATAGCCCACGTGACCCAGCGCTTGGGGCGCACGCGCGGGTCGAGCCTGCGCGCCTGCAAATACAAGGTCAGGTAGCTCTGCAATGGCAACATGAAAGCGCCGTAGGATGCGCCGAAGATTATGAGCGCTATCGGCTGCTGATACGAAACGTATATCCCGGCACTTAGCACGGGCATCGCGACGACGTAGCCGACAATCCACTTTCGGCGCAGGGCCAGGTTCTGGCGATCGATGAAACCCAGGGTAACCAGCAAGTCGGGAAAGGCGCGGGAACCGGCGCCGATGGCCGACAGCACCGTCGAAAAGAGGATGCAGAAGGCGCCGAAACTGAATAGCCAGAACGACCATTCGCCCAATGTCTGCGTATACATGCTGGAGAGCACGTTGATGGTTTCCGTGCCCGATGGGCGCAGGCCCAACGGATGCAGCACGCCAGCGCCAAGAAAAAAGAAAGCCAGCGTCGCGCAGGTCAGAATAACGAGCGTCACCCATACATCCGTCTGGATGACGCGGATCCAGCCCCGGGCGCGCTCAGTCCAGCCAGGTGCGTCTCGGTCGCCGCCGATGAAAGTGGGATATCCCTTTTCGACGCACCAATACGTGTAGCCCGCGATCTCGCTGGCGGCAACGCCGGTCGCGCCGTACATGGCCAGCGCCAGCACCGCGTACTCCAACGGAAAGTGGAACGTAAGGCCGGACAGGATGTCGGTGCCGGTGACGCGGTATTCCGTCGTCTGCATGAGCAGCGCCGATACGATGGTGGCGAAGGTGAAACTCATGACCAGCACCAGCATGACCTTTTCCAACCGGGCGTACGCCCCTGTGCCGAGGACGACCATGACGACACCCGCCGCTATTACCGTAGCCCAGGCACCGTCTACTTCCGGCAACAGCAGGCCCAACGCCTGGCCAGCACCACCAATGATGCCTCCGGCACCGACAAGGCCGGGAATGTACCCGAACATGACGATCCATAGCGGCCAGGCGACCGGCCCCAGCTTGCCCGGCACGCGATTCAACGCGCGCATGTACGTATCCCCGCTCGTTACGACATAGCGCGCGAGTTCCGCCTGGATGAGGGACTTGACCCAGCAGGAAAACAGCACCCACCAAAGCAGGGCGAAGCCGGCAGCGGCACCGAGACCCGCGGTAAGCAGGATTTCTCCCGAGCCCACGATAGAGCCGGAAACGACGATGCCCGGACCCAGACGGCGCAGCCGTCCGCCGAGAGTTGAAGGCGGCGCAATCGTCCCGCCTGGTCGGACGGTGTACGGATCGTCACTCAAGACGGGCGCTCGCGAACAGGCAAGATCAGCCCCGATTCGACCGGTCGAGCTTGTAGGTCACGACCGCCGTGGCTACTTCGTTGCCGTCCTGTCCGACGACCGACACGTCGCCAACGCAAATGGTCCCGCCGCGCCGCCGCACTGTCGCAGTCGCCCGCAAGTCCGTTTCTTCAGCCACGCGCAGGAAATTTATGGTGAAACCGATGGTCGCGCCGCGCGCGTTCGAAGGCAGATCCCGATGCGACCAGAACGCGGCCGTGGCGGCGATGTCGACCAGCCCGCTGATGGCACCCCCATGGATTCGGCCGACGCCCAACTGTCTTCGATACGGGAGCCGCGCCACGACGCGATCCTGGTCCTGCTCCAGGAGTTCGACGCCGAGCATCTGGGCATAGCTTTCCTGCGCGATGCCGCGCACGCGACCAACAGACATGCGTTGAGATTATGTCATAGTGGCTCGGACGACAGACGGGTGCCGCAGCGCCTACGGGATTCCAAGGGACTCGGCCCCTTGAGCGAGAGGAGCAGGATGGCCGCACGAGAAGAACGCCGCAGTTTCTGGACCTGGGGATACGTATCGGACGAACCGACTGAAGCGCAACGCAAGCAGGCCGCCCAGCGGGTTTCCGTCCGACTCGGCCGGGAAGTGCGTGTCCCTCGCGTCCCGGCAATCGAAGACATCGCTCTGCGCCCGAGCCGTATCGAAATCCCCTCGCGGTTGTCCGGTTTCATCCGAGCCGACCGGGAGGACCGACTGACCCACACCTACGGCGGACACAGCACGGAACTCCTCGCGGCCCTTCGCGGGGTGTTCAAGAACCCGCCTGACGCGGTAGCACATCCGCGCACGGACGGTGAACTCGAATCCGCGCTCGAATGGTGCGATGAGAAACGCTACGCGACGATCCCCTACGGTGGCGGTTCTTCCGTGGTGTGGGGCGTGAATGTGCCCGCCAGCGCCAACGGCGCCGTCACCATCGATGTCGACAACCTGAACGCCGTGCTTGAAATCGATGAGGTTTCCCGCGCGGGGAGATTCCAGGCCGGCATTCTCGGCCCGGATCTCGAAGCGGCGCTCCGCCCCCGGGGCCTGACGCTGCGACACTTTCCGCAAAGCTTTCCCTTCTCTACCGTGGGCGGATGGGTCGCGACCCGTTCCGGCGGCCACTACGCCACGAATCACACGCATATCGACGACTTCGTCGAGTCCACGCGCATGCTTACGCCCGCAGGATGGATGGAAACGCGTCGCTTGCCGGGCAGTGGCGCGGGACCGAGCCCGGATCGACTGGTGATCGGCTCGGAAGGTGCCCTGGGCATCATCAGCGAGTGCTGGCTCCGCCTGCAGAAACGGCCCAGGTTCAGGGCGAACGCGGGCGTCCTGTTCAAGGATTGGCATTCGGGCTGCGAAGCGGTTCGCGCCATCGTCCAGGCGAAACTCTGGCCGGCGAACCTGCGCATCCTCGACCCGGCCGAGGCGGGTGCCAGTGCCGGGCTCGATGGTGCCAGCGCGCTTCTGATCATCGGCTTCGAGTCGGCGGATATTCTCCAGGGCGAGTACTTGAAAAGCGCCGTCGCCATCGCCCGAGACCACGGCGGTCTCATAGACGATGACGACCTGACTATCGACGATGGCGACAGCCAGTCCCGGCGCCGGGGCGGAGCCGTCGGCGCCTGGCGCAACGCGTTCATCGGCGTCAACGCGGGCCTGACTAACGGTCTGGGCCTGTTGTCCGACACCTTCGAGACGGCGATCACCTGGGACCGCTGGGAGCAATTCGACGCGGTGGTCCGCGCGCGCATGCGACCGGTGCTCGACGATGTGCTGGGCGATGGCGCATTCCTGTCCTGCCGTTTCACCCACGTCTATCCCGATGGTCCGGCGCCCTACTACACATTCAACGGCCCGGCGCGCCTCGGCGCGGAAGCCGAGCAGTGGCGAACCATCAAGGACGAAGCCATGGCCACGGTGGTCGACGCGGGCGGCACGGTGACGCACCACCACGCCGTTGGCCGAATGCACCGACCAGCCTGGGACCGACAGCGGCCGGAACTCTTCGGCGAGGCGCTCAAGGCGGTCAAGAGCCGTCTGGACCCCAACGGGATACTCAATCCCGGGGTCCTCGTCGACCCTGCATAGAACGGGCGCAGCGGCCGCAGCCCCAGGTGTCGGCATCCGCCGACAAAATAAAACCACGGACGCCGAGGTATCACATCCCCCCCAGCCAGCGGGCCGCCGCCGGCGATGGCGAGACACTGGATATGACAGATCTATTGGAGCGTTTCGGACTCGCAAGCGGGTGAGCCAGGAACCGCGTCAAGCGGTAGTGGATCCACATTTCCTTGAGGATCTCGAATACTGGACACGCACGGACCGGCGACGAGCGCTGCGAACGCTCCGGCTTGTTGAAGCGACACTCCGGGATCGGTTCGCCGGGCCGGGCAAGCCTGAACCGTTGCGCGGGCAACTCAGCGGCAAATGGTCTCGGCGAATCGACCAGGAACACCGGTTGATCTACCAAGCGGATGCTGACAAGGTGTACTTCCTTGCCGCTCGTTTCCACTACTGAGCGGCTGGTCGCCATGCCGACCATGACTGTTAGTGGCGTTAGCGCACGCGCCGTCCCAGCCAGTCGCGCATCGTCGCAGACACGATTTCGCTCGCGTCCTGCTGCACGAAGTGACCCGCCCCCGGAATCGTCACCAGGGTCAGGTCTCTTTCCAGCCACTGCCAGGTACCGTTCAACGCGCCCGGCAGCAAGGCCTGGTCATCGAGGCCGTGAAACATCAGCACCGGACACTGCACCTTGGGAACCGCACGCGCATCGTCGACGCCAGTTCCCGAAATGGACGGAAAGTTCGCCTTGTAGTAGTTCAGCATCGCTTCGAAATCCGATCGCTCGAAAGCATCCACGTAGAGCGCGCGGGCGGACTCGTCCGTCACCCAGCCCGCCAGTTCTTGCGCCGTCAAGTCGCGGTGGGCATCGGGCTCCTGAAATGCGTAGGCGTAGGCGCTGTTCCGTCGCTGTTGCGGGTTCGTCGCCAGTTCCCGCATCAAGCCCGACGGATGGGGCAAGTTCAGGATCACCAGCGCAGACACCAACTCGGGACGCGACATGGCGGTGCTCCAGGCGATGGCCCCGCCCCAGTCGTGGCCGGCGACGACTGCGGACGCTTCTCCTTCCGCCGCAATCACCGCGGCGATGTCTGCGACCAGCAGGGGCATGGCGAAGTTCTCCACGCCCTCGGGTTTGTCGCTCCCGTTGTACCCGCGCAGGTCGACGGCAGCGATTCGATAGTTGTCTCTGAGCGCCGCTATCTGATCGCGCCACGAGTACCAGAAGTCGGGAAAGCCGTGGACCATGACCACGAGCGGTCCGGTTCCCGCTACGACGTAGTGGATCTTGACGCCCGCGTTTTCGGCGTAGCGATGTTCGACCTGTTCCATCAGGTCGGCATGGCCATGTGCGCAGGCCGCCGCAATTGCCAATGCCGCGAAGCGCCTTGCATACCCATCCGTACCCGTCGCCATTCGCCGGCCAATATACCCGTTTCACCGAGGCTTCGTGTATGTTCACGGCGGCGCTTCTGTACACGCACAACTGCTCATGGCTGCCTGCGGATGACCCATGCTCGGCTAATCGTCGACCTCGACGCCCTTGCGGCAAACTACCGCAAGTTTCGCGACGCCTCCGGCGGTTCAGCCGCCGTCGTGAAAGCGAATGCCTATGGTCTCGGCGTGGCGCCCGTGGCGCGACGCCTGGCCGCGGAGGGATGTCGACAGTTCTTCGTCGCGACGGACGCAGAGGGACGCGAACTGCGGCGTATTTTGCCGGACACCGAAACCTTCGACATATTCGTGTTTTCGGGCGTCGTCGAAGGAGAGGATCTGATTCCGGTGGTGAATCACGCGGACCAGATGCGAACCGGGCCGATAGCCCTGCAGGTGGACACCGGCATGCATCGGTTGGGATTCGACGATTTCGATGCCGAGAGGATACCGGCGGGTACCGAAATCAGGCTTCTGATGACGCACCTCGCCTGCGCCGACGCGCCGGACCATCCCCGCAACGCCGAGCAGCTTGCGCGTTTCCGGGCGTTCGCCGCTCGATTTCCGGGCGTGCCCGGTAGCATCGCGAACTCGGCCGCGATTCTGACCGGTGTAGAAGGCATTGGGCGTCCCGGAATTGGCCTTTACGGCGGTAATCCCTACGCGGCGCGAGAGAACCCGATGCGCTGCGTCGCGACACTCGAAGGCGAGGTCCTGCAGGTGCGCAATGCGCCGGCGGGCGTGCCCGTCGGCTACGGCGCGACCCATGTGACGCAGCGCGACACGGTGATCGCGGTGGTTGGCATGGGCTATGCGGACGGGGTGCCGCGCGCCCTGTCCAACTGCGGACAGGCCGCCTTCAAGACGATCAGGGCGCCGATCATCGGGAAGGTGTCGATGGACCTGACGCTGGTTGATGTGACGGCCTTGCCGTTGGTCCAACCCGGTGACTGGATCGAATTCTTCGGAAACGGCGTAGGAATCGACGAAGTCGCTGCCTGGGCTGGCACTATCAGCTACGAAATCCTGACCGGCGTCGGCAATAGAGTTTCGAGGTTGTACGTGCCCTCCCGGGGACCCTGCTGGGGACCCTGCTGGGAACCCTGACCGCGTGCGGCTAACGTCGTCCCGCGTGCGATATGATCCGCCCACAAGTTTGGAACGGGAAAGAGATCGTCATGGCTGAAGTCAACAGGAACGGCGTCCTCAAAGGTCAGGTCGCGGTAGTCACGGGCGCCAGCCGAGGCATCGGCGAGGCGATCGCCAAGCGCCTGGCAATGGAGGGAGCGAAAGTGATCGTCTCGGCGCGCACCGTAGAGGCGTCGGATCACTTCCTGCCCGGAACCATCAAGCAGTGCGCGCAGGAAATCCTGGACGCCGGCGGCGAGGCGGCCCCGGTGCGCTGCAACCTGGCGGATCCCGACGACCGCCGTCATCTCATCGAGGAGGCAGAGAGACTGTTCGGTCCCGTGGACATCCTCGTCAACAACGCGGCGGTCACCTGGTTCCTGCCTGTGGTCGACTTCACGGAAAAACGCTATCGCACCATGATGGACGTTCAGGTCTACGCCGCGTTCGAACTCGCGCAGATGATCCTCCCGGGCATGATCGAGCGCGGCGCGGGACGGATTCTGAACGTCTCTTCACACGCTGCCCTGCATCCCGACGCGAAGCTTGCCGGCGGACGCGGAGGCACCGTCTACGGGATGTGCAAGGCAGCGCTGGAGCGATTCACCACCGGCCTGGCGCAGGAAGTCTACGGCAAGGGTATCGGCGTGAACGTGATATCGCCGGGCCTCGTCGCGACGCCCGGCGTCGTGCACCACAAGCTCATCAACGACACGAACCGGGGTCGCGTGACCCCGGTGGAACACATGGCCGAGGCGTGCCTGCGCCTATGCCACGGCGACCCCGCCGAGGTCACCGGACGCATCGACTACGCCGACCAGGTCATAGAAGAATTCAAACTCGAGCCCGCCGAGTTGGTCTAACCCGGTGTGCGCACGGGCCCGGATCCACGACGCGAGAAGGTGCCAACGTTTGGTTGACCCGACCCCAGAGCCGGCTGGACACAGAGATGTCAACACCATGTACAATTGTTTGCCGCGTTAAGGGTGCTTCAGAGGAGATGGCGCTGGATCATGGACCTTAGTGTGCTGTTGAAGTCTGTCCACGGCCAAATGACATGAATGTAAGCCGTGATTGGCTCGGCGCGCCCCCAGAGGATGTCGCCAAGAGTTTGCTTGACTTCGCCCAATCCTCCGATCTGCTGTCAAATGATCGGCAACTCGTGGGCAAATACGCGCAGAAGTGGGTTGGTGTGTGCTCTGGCGAAGTGAAGGCTGCGGAGGATGACCTGGATTCGCTGCTCAGGGTGTTGGACAGTCGAGGTGTGTCTCGCTCCGACACGGTTGTCCGCTTCATCGAGAGAGAGCAGAGGACGCTGATTCTGTAGTCATGCTGCACGGCAGGTTCGGCGAGTCGTCGGGCCGACCATACGTCTCCGCGAGGGTCTTCATCCCTAGGCTTGGACTGGCCGGCAACGTATCGTTCATATTCGATACTGGCGCGGACAGTTCGGTTCTGATGCCAGCGGATGCTCTGACGATAGGGGTCGACTACAGCCTGTTATCCAACCCCTTCCAGTCGTTTGGAATCGGAGGATCAGCACCGACCTATGTGGAGCGAGCACGCGTTGCGTTTGCCGATAGCAATGCGCACCTCATCTATGGCTACGACATCGAACTGCTCATCCACCTTCCAACAGACAATGCGATGCGGGTACCGTCCCTGTTGGGCAGAAACATCATAGACCGATGGCGCGTGACGTACGACAAGTCGGTTCCGGGAACTGGTTGCGGAAGTTGTGTCGAGCGACGCCGAGTTTCCTGCATAGTAAGTGCATAGTAAGCCACTTGGATTCGGCTCCACACATTTCGGTCAAGAACGAGGCCACTAACCTTTCGCTCGGGATACGGTCTCCCCCTCCATCGTACGACTAGGAGGGCGTCCGAGAACAGGGCACTTGGCGGCATTTTGCTCCTGCTGACGCGTATCGGCTCATGTCGGTTGCTCCGGCAACACGGCCCCGCCACGCGGCAAGTCGAGCCCAGACGTCTCGTTATGCTTTTTTCGACTGAAAAGGGGCGCGGCCAGACCGTTTCGTCACTTCCAGAGATCCCGCGGGCCCGATTCTACGCCATCGCCGCCCTTTGCCCGAACTCCAGGCACACCGCTCCCCGGAGCGCCGCATGGACCATTTTCTTGACGTTGTGCGCGGAGCAGACCAGCGAGAACTCGCTGTCCACCTTCGACTTGCCCCGCACACCGAAACCCCGGAAACCCGTGTTCTTGATCTGCCCGAACACCGGTTCCACTATCGCCTTGCGGCGTCGGTAAACGGCCCGACCCTCCGGCCGCGACATCCGCTCGTTCATCGCCCGGCGCAACGGCTCTTGGCCATCGCTCGTCACCGTCCGCGCCGCCCCGGACTTCGACCGGCAACAGCGATCGTGATAGGCGCAGGCCGCGCAAACCTCGGCCTCGCCCCGATACTCGCGCCGGCCCCGGGCGTCCACGCGCCGCAACGCCAGGAACTGGCCGCCGGGACAATGAAAACCGTCCCGCGCCTCGTCGTAGCGAAAGTCCGCCTTCACCAAGGGGCGATCGCTGTCCTCCACGCCGGTCGCGGCCGGCTTCTCGCCGCGGTCCGTCGCGATGTACGCCTCCACCCCCCGGTCCGACACCGCCCGCAGGTTGTCCCCCGAGTAATAGCCGTTGTCCAGGCTCATCTTGTCCGGCAAGCGGCCGCTCGACGCCTCCAGCTCGTCCAGCGCCCGGCCGACCTCGCCTTGGTCGTTCGCCGCTTGGCTGACGTGTTGGCCGACAATGATCTGCGCGTCCCCGTCCACCCCGATCTGCGCGTTGTAGGCGTAATCGAACGCCCCCTTCTTGCCCATGATCCGCGCGTCCTTGTCGGCGAAGCTGATCTGCTTCTTGTCCTCGATCTCCCGCCCCGGCCGCAGCTCCGCCTCGCGCGCCTCCAGCGCCCGCTTCGCCTCGCGTATCCGCTCCAGGCGCTGTTCCTTGTCGCGCAAGTCCTCCCGCAACTCGTAGCCCGTGGCGTCCCGGTACGCGCGGTCCTCCTCCTCGTCGCAGCGCCGCGCCTGTTCCGACAGCGCCTCGATCTCCTCGCACAGCGCGCGCTCCCGCTCCCGCATCCGACCGTAGCTCATCGCCTTGTGCTTCGAACTGTTCGCCTTGAACTTCGAGCCGTCCAGACTCACATGGCCCAGCGAAGCCATGTCGAGCTCCAGCGCCATGCGCACCGTCTGCTTGAAGCAGGACCGGAAAAAGTCCCCGCGGTCCTTGCGGAAATCGCTCAGCACCCGAAAGTTCGGGCAGTGCTTGCCCGCGATGTGCATGAACCCCAAATCCTCGTTGCACCGCTTCTCGATCTGCCGCGAACTGAAAACCCCGTGGCTGTACGCGTATATCAGAATCGAGACGATCTGCCGCGGCGCGTACGCGCGCTGGCCCCGGCGGCTGTATCGGGCGTCCACCTCCGAGGTGTCCAACTGCTCGAACAAGTCCCGATACACGAAACAATCGTGGTCGTCCGGCAGCAGGTCGAAAACGTTGCTGGGGAAAAGTTGGCTCTGGGAGTAATCCGCCGGGTAGTCCTTGAAGGGAGGCATCCAACACCCTCTCGTCAGCAAGGATCAAACGATATCACAAAGGATATGCGGGGGGTGCCCGTTCTCGGACAGCCTCCTAGGCAGGTGTCGCGGGCCCCAGACCGAACGCGAGCGTCGCTCGAAAGCCGAAATCCGCCGCTAGCGGCAACAGCCGCTCGCAGGGGCGCGAAACGGAGTTCGGACTTGTGATCTCCGGGCTCCGCTAATCGACGCTGAGGGGCTACAGAAAAGCGGGGCTGACAATGAGCGCGACAAGAACGACGAAGCGAAGCTCCTCGTGCTGCGCGTCGAGGCACACGTGTGGGAGCATCGGGGAGACGAGAGTCTGACGCCCGCGCCTGACATCTGCGAAGCGCTTGTACAACTAAGCTGGTTCTAGGGCTACACTCGCCCTCTCGATACGCAAAACGCAACAGCTTGGACAGCGCGCAATATAGGGCGCTATACGATCCGTTGAGATATAAGGATTTTTCTAGATTGGAGCCTATTTCCCTGCACAACGAGTTCCCGCCCGGGTCCATCGAGGCGAAGGATCTCGACCATTTGCTGCATCCCAACACGAACCTCGGCATCCATCAGACGCAAGGTCCGATCGTGCACGCCCGAGCCAAGGGCGTTTACCTGTGGGACAACAATGGCAAGCAATACCTGGAGGGTATGGCGGGCCTCTGGTGCACGGCGATCGGGTATGGCGAAGAGGAGCTCGCCCGGGTGGCGCAGGAGCAGATCAGGAAACTCTCGTTCTCGCAGTTATTCGCGGGGAAAACCCACGAACCGAGCGTGCTGTTGGCAGAAAAGCTCAAGTCGATGATGCCGTTCGACGCGGGACGCGTGTTTTTCGGCCTGTCCGGTTCCGACGCGAACGACACGCAGATCAAGCTGATGTGGTACTACCACAACCTTATCGGCAAACCGGAAAAGAAGAAGATCATCTCGCGCCTGGGCGCCTATCACGGCCTTACGGTCGCCAGCGGCAGCCTGACGGGTCTGCCGCCTTTCCACGCGCATTTCGACCTGCCGATACCGGGAATCCTGCACACCGCCAATCCGCACTACTATCGCCAGGCGCAAGAAGGCGAGTCCGAGGACGCGTTCACCACCCGCCTCGCGAAAGCGCTCGACGACCTCATCGTGGCGGAAGGTCCGGAAACCGTGGCCGCGTTCATCGCCGAGCCGATCCTCGGCGTCGCCGGCGTCATCGTGCCGCCGGACGGCTATTACGACAAGATCCAGGCCGTGCTCGAAAAGCACGGCGTGCTGTTCATCGATGACGAAGTGATCTGCGGATTCGGCCGCACGGGCAACCCGTTCGGCGCGCAGACCATGGGCATCCGACCTGACACGATGACCGTCGCCAAGGCGCTATCGTCCGCGTACCTGCCCATCTCCGCAGTCATCATTCCGGAGTCCATGTACGAACCCCTCGTCGCGGCCAGTGGAGAGGTGGGCATCTTCGCCCACGGCTTCACCTACTCGGGGCACCCGGTTTGTGCCGCGGTCGCGCTGCGCAACCTGGAACTCATGGAAGAGCGCGGTATCTTTGACCACGCGGCCAAGGTGGGCGAGACGTTCCAGGCGCGGTTGGCGCAACTCGGCGCGCACCGGCTGGTAGGCGAAACACGCGGCAAGGGGCTGATGGGAGCGGTGGAACTCGTCGCCGACAAGGAGACGAAACAACCTTTCGACGCGGGGTTGGGTATCGGTCCCTACTGCATGCAGCGAGCCCTCGATCATGGGCTCATCGTGCGCGGTCTCGGCGACACGGTCGCCTTCTGTCCACCGCTCGTCATCACCGATGGGCAGGTCCACGAACTCTTCGACAAGCTCGGCAAGGCGTTGGACGAAACGTCGGAATACGCCGAAAAGGGCGGATAGCACGCCGAAGGATTTTCGACGGCAGATGCGATCCATCTCCCGTGAGGAAGGCGGCGCGTGCCGATAGACTTCCGCGGCTTCTCAACCGGTCCTTAAATTACCCTTACTTGAGGAAACGACATGGAATTCGGCGTACAGGTAAACGTGTACCGCACCTCGGCAGCGCAGGTACGGGCTTCGGTGGAAGCGATGGAAGCAGGCGGTTGGGACAGTATCACCTACTATCAACTCGACGGGGCGCGTCTGTCCCCGGGTTCCTACAGTGAGCCGATTCCCATCATGGTCGGAGGGACGGGTCCGAAACGGACGCTGCGCACCCTGGCGAAATTCGGTGATGTCATGAATCTCGACGGCTGGGCGGGCGGCGGCATGGCACTGGAGTACTACCGGTACAAGGCGGGAATTCTCGAACAGCACTGCGAGGACGTGGGCCGCGATCCCGCCGAGATTCGCCGGACGCTGCTGGTTCCCTGCTTCCTGACCGAAGACAAGGCGCAGATCGAGCAGGTGGTGCGTCGTTTCGGTCCCGGTACCGTCGCCGGACCGAAGCAATACATCGTCGATCGCATCGGCGAGTTCGACGACGCCGGCATCGCCGAGATCATGTTCGGGGCCATTCCTTCCGGCAACGTCGAGCTGCTGCAGCGATTCGAGGAGGAGATACTCTCCGCCTTCGGATAGGCCGCGTCCGGGGTGTCAGCTCAGGCCCCCCTCGCCGCCAACGCCCTTTCCGCAACCGACGCGAAAAAACTCGCGCCATAGGCGATGGCCGCATCATTGAAGTCGTACTCCGGATTGTGAACCGGGGGCGAGTCGCCGTTACCGAGGAGCAGATAGCAGCCAGGCACTTCGTTCAGCATGTACGAGAAGTCCTCGGAACCGGTGCCGACACGCAGACGCTGTCGCACGTTGCCGCTGCCCACCAACTCTTCACACACCTCGGCAGCCAGCCGGGTAGACGCCGGATCGTTGACGACGGGTTCGTAAGTGGGGCGAAAGTCCACCGTCGCCGCCCCGCCATGTGCCCTGGCGATTCCATCGGCCAGTTCCCGCATGCGCTGGGCGATGAGATCCATGACATCCATGGAAAAAGCCCGCGCCGTCCCGGCGAGCCGCGCGGTCGCGGGAATGACATTGTAGGCATCGCCAGCATGAATCTGCGTCACCGACACGACGGCGGGCTCCGTTGGCCCCACATTGCGCGCCACTATCGACTGCAGGCCCAAAGCAAGTTCGGCCGCAATCACGACCGGGTCCACCGTAGTGTGGGGAAACGCGCCATGGCCGCCGACGCCGATGATGTCGATGTCGAAGAACGCCCCCGCGGCTGTCACCGTGCCCGGCACCGCGCCGAAACGGCCCACCGGCATGCCTGGCGCGTTATGCATCCCGAACAACCGATCACAGGGAAACTGCTGAAACAGACCATCCTCGACCATGGCGCGGGCACCGCCGATGCCTTCCTCCGCTGGCTGGAAGATGAAGACCACCTGGCCACGAAAGTTTCGCGTGGTCGCCAGGTACTCGGCCGCGCCGAGCAGCATGACGGTATGCCCGTCGTGGCCGCAGGCATGCATGCAGCCTTCGTGGGTCGAGCGGTGCGCGAATGTATTCGCTTCCCTGATGGGCAGCGCGTCCATGTCCGCGCGCAGACCCACCGAGGCGGTCTCGTTACCCACCCGCAACACGCCGACAACGCCGGTCTTGCCAATGCCCCGATGCACCTCGAGGCCGAGTTCCTCCAGTTTCTCCGCCACGAAGTCAGCAGTGCGCCGCTCCTCGAAGCCGAGTTCCGGATGGGCGTGAATGTCGTGACGCCAACGCGCGAGCGTATCGTGCCTGGCTACGATCTCTTCAATGAGCGGCATTGTTCGTCCTCTGCAAGGAAACGGTTTGCGTTATTCTGACCCAAATCCAGACGACGCGGAGCAGTCCGGAAATGCGCTACGAAATCATATCGGCCGATTGCCACATCGACCTGCCATGGATGCCGGAAGACCTGTTTACCGGCGGCGCGAGCGCCGCATTGCGTGATCGGATGCCCTATGTCGAAGAAAGGGAGAACGGCCGCTATTGGGTGAGCCGGAGCGGCGCGCAGTTCGGCCTGAAGAACGGCATGGGTTCGGCGGGTCGCGTCTATGTGCCCGGACAGATTCACCGCTCGGACCGCATGGAGGCGCAAGGCCTGTTCAGCGACGGCGCAAAGGGGATCCCGCGACTGGCGGACCCCGAACTGAGGATGCGGGACCAGGATCTCGATGGCGTTCAGGCGGAGGTGATCTACGGCATCCTCGGCGCGTCGAATCGCTTGAACGATGACGAGGCCGCGACCGAAGTCATGCGTATCTATAACGCCTGGATGGCGGACTTCTGCGCCGCTAGACCCGAGCGCTTTGCGGGAATCGCGAGTATTCCGAGCCACGATGTCGCCATCGCCTGCGATGAAGTGCGCCGGGTCGCCGAACGCGGTGCGCTGCGCGGCATCGAGGTGGCGAACACCCACGACATGGCGCCGCTGTTCGACCCCTCCTGGGAGCCGCTGTGGGCGCTGACCGAGGAAGCCGATCTGCCGCTGCACTACCACACTATCGGCTCGGGACGCCGCTATGACCTCCGCGCAATGTCGCCCCTGCAACAACGGCAGGCGTTCGCCGTGAACATCACGGGTTTCCAGTTGGCGATGTCGAAAATCATCATGGAGATCATCTACGGCGGGGTGCTCGAAGCGCATCCGGCATTGAATGTCGTCATCGGCGAAAGCGGCATCGGGTGGATTCCCTACATCCTGGAGCACATGGACCTGGAGTGGGAAGATCAATTCAAGGACCTCACGCTGACCATGAAGCCTTCCGAATATTGGCGCCGCCAATGCCATGCCACCTACCAGTCGGACCCCATCGGCATTCGCCTGATCGACATCCTGGGCGAAGAAAACGTGATGTGGGGCAGCGATTTCCCGCACCCCGACGGCGTGTGGCCGGATTCCAGGGAATTCATTGCGCGCGAGCTCGGCGGCGTGCCCGAATCACTGCGGCGCAAGATCACCTGCGAGAATGCCGGCCGCCTGTACGGCTTCTTCGACTAAGTTCTCTAGCGGGGCGAAAGAGGGTCAGGACCACCCGGACCCGTCATTGCGATACTGGCGACGCTGCCAAATACCCGGCCAGGTGGCTGAACGCGCCCCAACGTAATGCATCTTCCCACGCGCACTGCTAATGTTTGTCGTCCCGCGCCCGTAGCTCAGTTGGATAGAGCGTTGGCCTCCGAAGCCAAAGGCCACAGGTTCGAATCCTGTCGGGCGCGCCAGACAAAGTCGCCCAGGTTTCGCAGAGGTGTTCATGAGATTTGGACTTCGATTCGCCAAACGCGCCGCCTTATTGGCCGGCGGGCTCTTGGCGTCGAGCTGCTTCGCCGCAGATGTCGGCGATATGGCCCCCGATTTTCGCTTGCCGGGTTCCGACGGCAAACATCACGCGCTGACCGACTATCGCGGCAAATTCGTCGTCCTCGCCTTCTTCCCCAAAGCCTTTACCGGCGGCTGAACCATGCAGTGCAAGGCGCTGCGTGACAGCGCCGATGAAATCGAAGCGTTCGACGTCGCGTACTTCATGGCGAGCGTCGATGACCCGGAAACAAACAAGGCCTTTGCCGAAGAGCATGGGGCCAATTTCCCCATCCTGTCGGACGCCGACCGCGCCGTGTCGGCCGCGTACGGCGTGCTGTCGGAGCGCGGATTCGCAAGTCGGTGGACCTTTTTCATCGATCCGGAAGGCGTCATCGCCCGAATCGACCCGGAAGTCGAACCGCGTACCGCTGGCGCTGACCTGGTGAAACATCTCGAGGCGCTGGGCGTCCCGCGAACGGAACACTAAAGCGCAGCAGCATTTTTGAGCTGCACTCGTCGCAGTCGCTCATACCCGAAGACCGGAGAGTTCAGTGGGCGTGTCGGACGCTGGCAAAGCCCAAACTCGCGGGCCCAATTGGTAGCGTTCCGTACCAGCATGCACCACGTATAGCCGGTCGAGGTTCAACGTCTCCAACGCCGAACGCATCGATGGCGTCAGCCGCGGCGCCTCCGAGCGCTTCACTTCGAATCCATAGCGGCGATTGCCGGCCGTAATCAGCAGATCGAGCGCCGCGCCGCTATGGGTGGACCAGTGGAAGCACTGACCGGGACGTGCGACAAGCAAATGCATGATCTCGCCGATGACGAAGCCTTCCCAGGAAGCGCCCACTTTGGGATGAGAAAGGACATCTTCCCGCGACCACAGGCCAAGCAGCGCATGGAGCATGCCCGAGTCCGCCACGTAGACCTTCGGCGAACGAACTTGACGTTTGCCCACGTTCTCGAACCAAGGCGGCAGTTGACGTACCACGAACAACGACGTGAGCAGGTCCAGATAGCGTCTAACCGTAGTGTGCGAGACACCGAATGCGCGACCGAACTCCGACCCGTTCCATATCCCTCCATGCCAGTGCGCGAGCATGGTCCAAAAGCGCCGCAGCGTTGCCGGTGGCGTCGTGCCGCCCAGGTCCGCCACGTCTCGAGACAGGAAGGTGTCGACGAAGTTGTTTCGCCAACGGCGGCTGGCTGGCTCGGACGCCGCCAGAAACGAGCGCGGAAAGCTGCCGCGCAGCCAGAGCCGCTCCAGGTCGCCCACTTCGGTTTGGTCGAAGCCGTCGAGTTCGTGGAACGCCACCCGCCCGGCAAGCGTCTCGGATGTCTGCCGCAGGAGATTCGGCGATGCGCTACCGAGCACGAGGAAGCGCGCCGGCGTTCCGGGGCGGTCAGCCAAGGTGCGCAGCAGCGGGAAGACATCCGGCAGGCGGTGAATCTCGTCGAGCACGACAAGGTCCCTCAGCGGGCGCAGTTCAAGGCCGGGGTCCGCCAGCCGGGCGAGGTCGGCCGGGTCTTCCAGGTCGAACCACGATGTCGGCCGAGACGCGGCCAGCTGCCTGGCGAGCGTGGTCTTGCCGACCTGCCGGGCGCCCACCAGCGCGACTACGGGGAACTCCCGCAGCAGCACGCGGACGCGGCGCAGATGACGTTGTCGGGCAATCTCCATACATTGAAATATGAACGTGTCGCATTCATATTTCAATGTAATTGTCACCACCAATGCCGCCGTAGCGAAGCACCTTGAGGTTCTGGTCGTCCCGCGAACGGAACACTAGGAGGGCGTCCGAGAACAGGGCACTTGGCGGCATTTTGCTCCTGCTGACGCGTATCGGCTCATGTCGGTTGCTCCGGCAACACGGCCCCGCCACGCGGCAAGTCGAGCCCAGACGTCTCGTTATGCTTTTTTCGACTGAAAAGGGGCGCGGCCAGACCGTTTCGTCACTTCCAGAGATCCCGCGGGCCCGATTCTACGCCATCGCCGCCCTTTGCCCGAACTCCAGGCACACCGCTCCCCGGAGCGCCGCATGGACCATTTTCTTGACGTTGTGCGCGGAGCAGACCAGCGAGAACTCGCTGTCCACCTTCGACTTGCCCCGCACACCGAAACCCCGGAAACCCGTGTTCTTGATCTGCCCGAACACCGGTTCCACTATCGCCTTGCGGCGTCGGTAAACGGCCCGACCCTCCGGCCGCGACATCCGCTCGTTCATCGCCCGGCGCAACGGCTCTTGGCCATCGCTCGTCACCGTCCGCGCCGCCCCGGACTTCGACCGGCAACAGCGATCGTGATAGGCGCAGGCCGCGCAAACCTCGGCCTCGCCCCGATACTCGCGCCGGCCCCGGGCGTCCACGCGCCGCAACGCCAGGAACTGGCCGCCGGGACAATGAAAACCGTCCCGCGCCTCGTCGTAGCGAAAGTCCGCCTTCACCAAGGGGCGATCGCTGTCCTCCACGCCGGTCGCGGCCGGCTTCTCGCCGCGGTCCGTCGCGATGTACGCCTCCACCCCCCGGTCCGACACCGCCCGCAGGTTGTCCCCCGAGTAATAGCCGTTGTCCAGGCTCATCTTGTCCGGCAAGCGGCCGCTCGACGCCTCCAGCTCGTCCAGCGCCCGGCCGACCTCGCCTTGGTCGTTCGCCGCTTGGCTGACGTGTTGGCCGACAATGATCTGCGCGTCCCCGTCCACCCCGATCTGCGCGTTGTAGGCGTAATCGAACGCCCCCTTCTTGCCCATGATCCGCGCGTCCTTGTCGGCGAAGCTGATCTGCTTCTTGTCCTCGATCTCCCGCCCCGGCCGCAGCTCCGCCTCGCGCGCCTCCAGCGCCCGCTTCGCCTCGCGTATCCGCTCCAGGCGCTGTTCCTTGTCGCGCAAGTCCTCCCGCAACTCGTAGCCCGTGGCGTCCCGGTACGCGCGGTCCTCCTCCTCGTCGCAGCGCCGCGCCTGTTCCGACAGCGCCTCGATCTCCTCGCACAGCGCGCGCTCCCGCTCCCGCATCCGACCGTAGCTCATCGCCTTGTGCTTCGAACTGTTCGCCTTGAACTTCGAGCCGTCCAGACTCACATGGCCCAGCGAAGCCATGTCGAGCTCCAGCGCCATGCGCACCGTCTGCTTGAAGCAGGACCGGAAAAAGTCCCCGCGGTCCTTGCGGAAATCGCTCAGCACCCGAAAGTTCGGGCAGTGCTTGCCCGCGATGTGCATGAACCCCAAATCCTCGTTGCACCGCTTCTCGATCTGCCGCGAACTGAAAACCCCGTGGCTGTACGCGTATATCAGAATCGAGACGATCTGCCGCGGCGCGTACGCGCGCTGGCCCCGGCGGCTGTATCGGGCGTCCACCTCCGAGGTGTCCAACTGCTCGAACAAGTCCCGATACACGAAACAATCGTGGTCGTCCGGCAGCAGGTCGAAAACGTTGCTGGGGAAAAGTTGGCTCTGGGAGTAATCCGCCGGGTAGTCCTTGAAGGGAGGCATCCAACACCCTCTCGTCAGCAAGGATCAAACGATATCACAAAGGATATGCGGGGGGTGCCCGTTCTCGGACAGCCTCCTAGTGTTTGTCGTCCCGCGCCCGTAGCTCAGTTGGATAGAGCGTTGGCCTCCGAAGCCCAAGGCCACAGGTTCGAATCCTGTCGGGTGCGCCATAGGTTGGACCGGTAGTTGGAGACGTCTGCGGTGAGACGCCAAGCCCCGTTGGGAAGGCCAACTTCCCTATAAGTCTGCGGGCGGCGGTCAAGGTTGAGCGAGGGACTGCCGCGCCATCCCTTGCTGGACGGCTGCCGGGCCATCCGTGTTCAGCGGCCGACGCGTTCGGGGGACCTGGACTGCTCCGGGGAGGCATCTCCGTCGCGACTTTGCTCGAGCAGAAACTGGCGCCAACCGCGCCAGAACGAGCGTGGACTCTCGACGATGGCCACAACCGGCGCGGAGACCGGGCTCGCATCCGCACCGAGCGGGTCAATTTCGCGTACCGTGAACTCGTACTCGTCGTACTCCGACAGGCCCGAGATGACGCATCCGCCGGCTTTGTTGGATGCCCAGCAGGAATGCTCGGTCCCCCCATTCACCGGCACCGCGACGACGATGTAGGCGTAGGCGTGATCGGCGAATTCGGCACTACTGGAGGTCTCCCAAGTGACCTTTGCCCGCGAACCGTCCGTTTCCACCTGCAGGTTCCTCGGGGCCGGCACGATATTCATCTGCACGGTATAGCTGGCGCTACCCCACACGAGGATCCGGTAGATTCCCGCCCCAAGCCTGCGTCGGATGTTCGTCCGCCTCAAATCCAAATCGCCCGACCGTGAGCGGAAGAGAGCGGTTCCGCTGCTGTCCTGCAACTCCCAGGGCTTATGCCACCAAGGGTTTGGTCCGGTGACGGAGAGGTGTATGCCCGACGGCTCGGTGACTTGGAAGCGGAAGTAGTCGAAGTCCCAACCGAATGCCTGCGAAGAGATTCCGAACGCCGGCACGCCGGGTTGTAGCCAAGTGGCCTCGTCCCAGTCGTCCCCGTGATCGTCCTTTTGCGTCTGCACCGTCACCCCCATGCCCTCAAGCTCGGGTATGTGAACGCTGATCGCCGTTGGGTCCAAAGGATTGTCGCGCAGGTTGATCCAGGCGTCGGCCTCCCACTCGACATCGAGCAGCGGCTTGATATCCGAAATCTCGTTTCCCGAGAGATCCAGTCTCAATAAGTTATTGAAATCGGCCAGGGGGGACAGGTCGGATATGGCATTGCTCGATAGTTCCAGCATCCGCATGCCCCGAAGACCAGCCAGGTGGGAGAGATCCGAGATCTCGTTTTCCGAGAGATGCACTCTCCAAAGTCGAGTAAGCCCGGCCAGGGGGGACAGGTCGGATATGGCATTACGGGCCAGATCGAGAACACTCAGTCGGGGAAGGCTCGCCAAAGGAGAGAGGTCGGAGATCACGTTGCCGGGCAGGTAGATTCCCGACACTTCTGTCGCCCTGTCAAGGCCCCTCAGATTGGCGATGTCCGAGTCGGCGGCTCGGAAGCTCCGCAAGGACAACATGCCGCCAGTGGTCACTCGATCGATCGCGTGCCCGAGACGGCTCTCGATGGCGTCGCGCAGCCTTGCGCGAAGGTTCGCATCGGGAATGTCGACGTTGGCTGCAGGAGTTATTCGTAGCGTGTAGTCGGCCCGAGTCCTCTCCAAGTCGTAACCGAGAGCGCTGGGCAACTCAAGGCAGTTGCTGACCACAGACAGGTAGTGGGTCCCGGGCTCGAGCGACTCGGAGATCAGAGGACCGAGCGCTCGCGGAACGCCAGACTTGTCATGGAGCATGGTTCGCGGTGCCCCGGATGTCTGGAATGTCTGGATGTCCACACCTGTCGTCTCGGTTACGTGCAACCGAAAGTAGTCGACATCGTGTTCGGGATCGATCCTGCCCTCCGCCGTGATGTCCGAACTCAGGAAAGTCGCGCCCCGAGGGATATCCCCGTGATCGTCTTCTGAGAAGATGAAATCGCGTTGCGATGCAATCTGGCTGGAGCGCTCCTCCAGGGGATTGTGCCGGACATCGATGCGCAGCCGTCTTGAATTGATGAGATGTGGCAGGATCGCTGAAAGGTCGGTGGTGCCATTGTTTTCCAAGTACAGGTCATCCAACGACCTCCACAGCAGTCTACCCAGTTCGTCCAGATCCGATATGTTGTTGTTGCCAAGGTCCAGTTCCCGCAACCGCCGAACCTGAGCCAACGGCCCAAGCTTGGTAACTTTGTTGTCGTTCAGGTACAGGTCCTGCAGCCGGGTCAGTCCGGCCAACGGTGCAAGGTCGGAGATGGTGTTGCGGTTGAGATACAGCCGGTAGAGTCTGAGACCCGACAGGGGACCCAAGCCGGAGACGGCGTTGTCGGTGAGATCCAGCACACGGAGCGCGGAGAGACCTTCGAGTCCCGCCAGGTCCGTGATGTCGTTGCCCGAGAGCCAGAGCCATCCGAGACTCTTCAGCTCTGCCAAGGGCGTCAGCGTCGAGACCCGGTTGTTGTCCAGGGCGAGCCACGTCAGATTCGTCGAGCCGGCAAGGGGGGCGAGATCGGACACCGTGTTGTTGAACCTTGTGGGGATCGGAGACGACGGCTGTGGATCGCAGGCGACTTCTCGGTCCCATGCGGGATACGCGTTCCAAGCGTTTTTAAGGCTCAACCACCACAAATTCCGCAGGTCGGCCAATGGCGCGAGGCTTGACACTCGCGCGTTGTCGACAACTAGCTTTCCCAGATTGACGAGCCGCGCCAAGGGTCGGAGGTCGGATACGGGCGTGTCGTCCAGCTCAAGGGAACTCAGCTTGGTCAGTCCAGACAGGGGCTCCAGATCCGCTACCTGCGATCCGGTAAGGCTCAGGGAGCGCAGGCTGGTCAAGTTGCGGAGTGCCTCGATGTCCGACACGTTGCTGCGCCACACCTTGAGGTCGGACAGATCGAGAAGGTTCGCCAGAGGGTCCAGGTCGGACACGTCCTCGCCCCACCACGTGAGGGACTGTAGGCTCGTCAGCGCCGACAACGGGCTGAAGTCCGATACGGCGGCAGTGTGAAGTGCAAGCTTCGTGAGGTTTTGCAGGCCGCGCAACGGGCTTAGGTCGGTGACTCGTGGCGCCGAGATGGAAAGGCTCCAGAGGTTCCTCGCAAACTCCAGTCCAGTGAGGTCGGCAACGTCCGGACCGATGCGGAAATAACGGAGGCGAGCCATGCACGCGGAGTGGATGGGACCGTCTCGGCACCCGTACTTTTGCGAGATCTCCCAACGCAGCGCATCGTCCGGAATGAACACGAGCACATCTTCGTCAACGAGTGCCGTCGAGGTTCCTTCATGCTCGCTGGCTTGGCTCACAACTGGGCCTTGGGCGGCGTCGAGCGCGCCTGCGGTCGGTGCGACCACACAGCCGAAGAGCAGCATTGCAGCGCGGAACAACGCAACAAAGCAGAGGGACCTGCGCTCTGGCCGAGCGTCAACCCGTGCAATGCGCAGGCCGTTCGGTGCCTCGAAGTCAGACTGGGAAGGAGTGTCAGGAATTCCGTGTTCAGGCCGTATTGGCTGGACCTGATCGAACCGGCCGAACCTCGCCAATGTAGCAGTTCCGGCCAGCCTTGCTGACCCGAGTTCACAAACGCCGGTTGTGGTTCCTCGCCCCACTGGGGCACAAAGCCTTTTCACTGCATTCTGCGCACCATACCACGTGGCACCTGGATCCGTTGCCGCAGCCGGTCAGCGGCCGACCCGTTCGGGGGACTCGGACCGCTCCGGGGAGGCATCTCCGTCGCGACCTTGCTCGAGTAGAAACTGACGCCAACCGCGCCAGAACGAGCGTGGACTCTGGATGCTGGCCACAACCGGCGCGGAGACGGGGCCCACATCCGCGCCGCGCGGGTCGACCTCCCTTACAGTGAACTCGTAGTCGTCGTACTCCGACAGGCCCGAGACAACGCATCCGCGGGCGTTGGTGGGCGCCCAGCAGGAGCGCTCGGGCCCTCCATTCACCGGCACGGCGACGACGATGTAGGCGTGATTGCCAACTTCGGCACTACTGGGGGACGAGGACTCCCAACTGACCTGTGCCTGCGAACCATCCGTTTCCACCCGCAAGTTCGTCGGGGTCGGTACGATTTTCATCTGGACCGTATAGCTCTCGCTACCCGCCCACACCAGGATCCGGTAGACCCCTGCCTCAAGCTTGCGGCGGACGCTTGCCCGGTTCCGACCGTGCCATATTGAGCGGAAGAGGGTGGTTCCGCTACTGTCCCGCAAATCCCAGGCGCGACGTCCGGTGACGGAGAGGTGTATGACGGACGGCTCGGTGACTTCAAAGCGGAAGTAGTCCCGGTCCCAATCGTATGGTTGCGAGGACGTTCCCAACGCCGGCACGCCGGGTTGTAGCCAAGTGGCCTCGTCCCAGTCGTCTCCGTGGTCGTCCTTTTGCGTCTGCACGATCACCCCCATGTCTTCGAGCATGGGTATGTGAAGGCTGATCGCGGTTTGGCTCAAAGGATTGTTGCGAAGGTTTATCCAAGAGCCGGGCGGCCACGCGACTTCGAGCAGCGGCTCGACATCGGAAATCGCGTTTCCAGCGAGAATGAGTCTCCACAGGTGAGTGTGCCCAGCCAGGGGGGAGAGGTCGGAGACGACGTTCCTCGATAGGTCCAGGACGCTCAAGCGCTTGAGACCGGCCAGGGCGGAGAGATCCGAGATCTCGTTTCCCGAGATGTCCAGTCTTCTCAGGCGAATGAGCCCGGCCAGGGGCGAGAGGTCGAGGACGGCATTGCGGGCCAGATCGAGAACCTCAAGTTGGGGGAGGCCCGCCAAAGGGGAGAGGTCGGAGACCACGTTATCGGGCAGGTAGATTCCCGACACTTCTGTCGCCCTGTCAAGGCCCCTCAGATCGGCGATGTCCGAGTCGGCGGCTCGGAAGCTCCGCAAGGACAACATGCCGCCAGTGGTCACTCGATCGGCGGTCCGCCCGAGACGGCTCTCGATGGCATCGCGCAGCTTTGAGCGAAGGTTCGGGTCGGGAATGTCGACGTTGGCCGCCGGAGTGATTCGCAGCGTGTAGTCGGCCCGAAATCTCTCCAACTCGTAAATATCGAAATCGACGGGTAGCTCGACGCAGTAGCTGGCCACCGACAGGTAGTGCGTCCCGGGCTCGAACGACTCGGAGATCAGAGGACCGAGCGCTAGCGGAACGCCAGACTTGTCATGGAGCATGGTTCGCGGTGCCCCGGATGTCCGGGACGTCTGGATATCCACACCTGTCGTCTCGGTTACGTGCAACTCAAGGTAGTCGACATCGTGTTCGGGATCGATCCTGCCCTCCGTGGTGGTGCCCACGCTCACGACAGTGGCGTCCTGGGGGACATCCCCGTGGTCGTCCTCTGAGAAAATGAAACTGCGTTGTGATGCGATCTCAAGGGAGCGCTGGTCCAGGGGATTGCCCCTGACATCGATGCGCCTCCCGTAACGCCCAGAGCCGTCAAGAAGTGGCAGCAACGGCGAAAGGTCGGTGATGCCGTTGCCTTCGAGGAACAGGTCACGTCTTGGCAGTTGGGCCAGCCCGTCCAGGATCGATATGTTGTTGTTGCCAAGGTCCAGTTCCCACAATCGCAGTTGAACCAGCGGCTCAAGTCCGGAGACCTTGTTGTCGTTCAGGTATAGGTCTTGAAGGCGCGTCAGCCCGGTCAACGGCGCAAGGTCGGAGATGTTGTTGCGGTTGAGATACAGCCTGTAGAGGCTGACCAGACCCGACAAGGGCTCCAGGCTGGAGACCGCGTTGTCGGTGAGATCAAGCACACCCAACTCCGAGAGACCTTCAAGGCCCGTCAGGTCCGTGATCTCGTTGTCCGAGAGCCAGAGCCATCCGAGACTCTTCAGCCCTGCCAGGGGTGTCAGCGTCGCAACGCGGTTGTTCTCCAGGTTGAGCGAGCTCAAGCTGGTCAAGCCGGCAAGGGGGGCGAGATCGGACACGGTGTTACTGAACCTTGTGGGCACGGGAGGCCACGGGCGTTGCTCGCATTCGACTCCCCGGTCCCATGGTGGATGTGCGTTTGAGGCGTTCTTCGCGCTCAAGGAGCGCAGGTCCCGCAAATCCGCCAACGGCGTGAGACTCGACACCTGCGCGTTGTCGAGGACTAGTCTCCCCAGACTCACCAGCCCGGCCAAGGGTTCGAGGTCGGATACGGGTGTGTCGCCCAGCTCGAGACTAGTGAGCTTGGTCAGCCCTGACAGGGGTTCGAGATCCGCCACCTGCGACCCGGTCAGGAACAGGGATTGCAGGCCTGTCAAGTTGCGCAGTGGCTCAAGGTCCGAGACCTGCGACCCGGTCAGGGATAGGGATTGCAGGCCTGTCAAGTTGCGCAGTGGCCCAAGGTCCGAGACCCTGCTGTCCCGAACCACGAGGCGGCGCAGATCGCGAAGGTTCGCCACAGGGCCCAGGTCGGACAGGTACTCGTCCCGCCAATTGAGCGACGATAGCGCTGTCAGGTCCGACAGCGGGCTGAAGTCCGACACGGCGGTGGGCCCAAGATCCAGCCGCGCGAGGTTCTTCATGCCGCGCAAGGGACCCAGGTCGGAGACTCGTGACGCGTTGATGTACAGATACCTGAGATTGCTCGCGAACTCCAGTCCGCTGAGGTCAACGACCTCTGGTCCGATGTCCAGCTCCACTAGACGCCTCATGTCGGCGGAGGTGATCGGGCTGTCGTGGCCGCAGCGGCAACGTTGTGTGACTTCCCAGCGCAGGGCATCGTCGGGAATGAACACGAGCACATCTTCCTCAACGTGAGCGGCGTCGACTGCGCCTGCGGTTGATGCGACCACACAGCCAAAGAGCAGCGTAGCGGCGCGGAACAACGCAACGAACCAGAGCGGCCCGTGATTCGGCCGAGCGTCAACCCGCCCAATGCGCAGGCCGTTCCGGGCCTCGAAGTCAGGCTGAGAAGGAGTGTCAGGAATTTCGTGTTCGGGCATTTTCGGCTGGACCTTATCGGCCGAACCTCGCCAATGTAGCAGTTCGGGCCAGCCTTGCCGACCCGAGTTCACCAACGCCGGTTGTGGTTCCCCGCCCAACCGGAGCACGGATCGATTTCCACGGGCCGCCCACGAGCGCGATCCCCGCGCTAGGTAAAGCGCCGGTGGGCAAGCGATGGGGAACCGCGACGCCCGGCCACGCCACCACCACGAAGCTCTCGCCCAAGCGGATCTCGAGTTCGGTGCGAGCCTGCTGCCACAACTACCGTGATCGTTTCCATCCCACGTGGATCAGTTTCACCGCCGAGCGGTCATTCGGAAAGTGGCCGAGGACGCGCACTGCGCGCCGGACGATGCTGTTCAGGCTCTCGATCGCGATGGTCTCTCGTCGGCACCCAGAAACGCGCGAACCTGATCCAGCGTCTCGTTCGACGACCAGGCTCAAGATCATCCTCCGATGATTCCAGACCCGCCGCTTCGGGATCACTTCTCGTTGGACAAAGCTTCAATTTGCAGTTGCAACCTCAGTAGGCAATCATCTCGCTCGCCGAGCGCTATGGTAGCGCCTCGTTTCCGAGAGGCTGTTATGAGTCTTCGACCTGGATTCGCCAAATGCACTGCTTTTTTGGCTGGCGGGCTCCTCGCGTCGAGCTGCCTGGCCGTGGATGTCGGCGATATGGCCCCCGATTTTCGCCTGCCCGGTTCCGACGGCCAACATCATGCGCTGTCCGACTATCGGGGCCAATTCGTCGTGATCGCGTTCTTTCCCAAAGCCTTTACTGGCGGCTGAACCATGCAGTGCAAGGCGCTGCGTGACAGCGCCGAAGAAATCGAAGCGTTCGACGTGACGTATTTCATGGCGAGCGTCGATGCACCGGAAACAAACAAGGCCTTTGCCGAGCAGAATCAGGCCAGTTTTCCCGTCCTGTCGGACGCCGACCGCACCGTATCGGCCACGTACGGCGTGTTATCGGAGCGAGGATTTGCAAATCGGTGGACGTTCGTCATCGATCCGGAAGGCTTCATAGCCCGAATAGACCGGGAGGTCGATCCGGGTACGGCCGGTGCAGACCTAGTGGTACATCTCGAGGCGCTTGGCGTACCGCGAGCAGAGACGAAATCCGAACCTCCTCTAGTGCCGTAGCGAGGTGCAAGCAGGGTTGCTCGCGCGAGGTGCGCTCAAGGATCCGTCTTGTCCCGGTATTCGCACAGGTCCTCTATCACGCAGGCGCCGCAACGCGGTTTGCGCGACACGCAGATGTAGCGTCCATGCAGAATCAGCCAATGGTGAGCATCGCGTTTGAATGCTGCCGGCGTGAAACGCAGTAACTTCTCTTCGACCTGGAGCGGCGTCTTGCCCGGCGCAAGCTTGGTCCTGTTGGCGACCCGAAAGATATGCGTATCGACGGCGATCGTCGGCTCGCCGAAGGCCGTGTTGAGAACGACATTGGCTGTCTTGCGGCCAACACCCGGCAACGCTTCAAGGGACGCACGGTCACGCGGCACTTCACCGCCGTGCAGCGAGATGAGCGCTTCGCAAGTCTTCAGGATGTTCGCCGCCTTGGTGTTGAACAGGCCGATGGACTTGATATAGTCCTTGAGCCTTTCCGACCCGAGACACAACATTGCCTCCGGTGTGCCCGCTTCGGCGAAGAGCGCTTTCGTCGCGCGATTCACGCTGACGTCTGTCGCCTGCGCCGACAGGATCACGGAGACCAGCAGTTGGAAGGGCGATTCGTATTCCAGCTCGGTTGTCGGCGCGGGGTTCTCCGCTTGCAGGCGCCGGTATATCTCGCGCCTCTTGTCTTTGTTCATGCGCCGCTCGTTCTTTCGCCGCCCGAGCGAGTAGCTGCCCGAGTTGCCGCAGGCCGCCGAGCAGGCGAATTCAACCCTCGTCGGGGTCGAGGAACTCCCCGACCTCCGAAACCGGCGCGAACGTGTAGTCCCCCGCATCGTCATCCGCGTCAATGAACGGACCCGTATCGCTCACGACCCCACCCGTCGCCTCGTTCCATCGACCATCGTCGGAGTCCGACAAGACAGTCCCGGCGCCAATCACACCCTCAACGGACGCCTCCGGCACCAGCTCGACGACAGGCGCGGGCCGGTCAGGTTCCATAAGACTGACTGCGTCCTCCGGAGGCGGAACCGTGCCGGCCGCTACCGGTATTCCGTCGACAGACCCATTATCCGGCGCATCCCGCAACGCGAACACGCCCGCTCCCAGAGCGAGAATGAGTGCCGCGCTGCACGCAGCCGTGCGTCCCGCCTTCAACCGGGACATCACATCAATCACTGGCCACCACGTCTATGCGAGATGCGAAGCAATGGCCGTTGTGTTTCTTCGTGTCGTCCACCCACACTCGCACCGTCCGCCCCGTCACGAATGCCAACTGCGCCGAGTCGTACATGCGCAGCGCACTCGACTTGCTAGTGTAGGTGCCGGTGCAACTGAACGTCACCCACTTACCCTCCGGGCAACTGAGTCCCATTTCGGACGGCGACACGCTGAGCGCGACCATACAGCCGCCGAAACTCTCGTCCGCCACCGTCAGCGTCCGCCTAACCTCCGCCTCGACCTGCTCCGTCGTCGCCTGCGCCGGCATCGTCAGCAATACCGACATGGACAATGCCGCAGCTGTGAACTTGACTAATCTTCGAATCGTCACGAAACCTCCTTCGTCTGTTTGACGCTCCAATGCCATTGCTTCGCTCGCCATGCGACCTCATCGGTAACGAACCGGCCGCGAGGGTCGCAACTCAAATTTCTCGCTGCCGGCAAACGCCTTCGAGCATACATCCCGCACTCAATTCAGTCCACGATGCGATCTCTCTCATCACGGCTAATTTGTTCTAAGCTGAAGTTCCAGCCATTTGACCCGCTCATTGGAGTTAAGCGACTGATTGCAATACGGAAACAATGTTTTCGGACTGTCGAAGTGTTCCCATGTATTAAATGACATTTATGTTGCAGTTGGTGGATATATGGCTTACCATCGTTCCCATGTACATCGAAACCGTCCCCAACCGCAGCTCGCCTCCCGCCATCCTCCTGCGCGAAGGCTGGCGCGAGGGCGGCAAGGTCAGGAAACGCACCCTCGCCAACCTCTCCAAATGGCCCCCGACGCTGGTCGAGGGCCTGCGCGTGCTGCTCAAGGGCGGCGCCGCGGTGTCCCGCCTCGACGACGCCTTCGACATCGTTCGCTCTCGGCCCCACGGCCATGTCGCCGCCGCGCTCGGGACGCTGCGCGAGCTGCGCCTGGACCGGACGATCGCCGGCGCGGACTCGCCCGAGCGCCGGCGCGTGCTGGCGATGATCGTCGCCCGGATCGTCGACCCCGGCTCGAAACTGGCCGCCGCCCGGGGCTTGGCCGAGGCGACCGCGCGCGACTCGCTCGCCGAGACGCTGGGGCTGGAAGACTGCGGCGAGGACGATCTCTACGCCGCCATGGACTGGCTGCTCAAGCGCCGGGACGCCATCGAGCGGCGCTTGGCCAAGCGGCATCTCGAGGACGGCGCCCTGGTGCTTTACGACCTGACGTCGGTGTGGCTGGAAGGGCGCCGCTGTCCGCTGGCCAAGCGCGGGTACTCCCGCGACGGCAAGCGCGGCAAGCTGCAGATCGAGTTCGGGCTGTTGTGCGACGCCGAGGGCCGTCCGGTGGCGGTCGAGGTGTTCGACGGCAACACGGCGGACCCGGCCACCGTGGGCGCGCAGATCGACAAGCTGCGGCATCGGTTCGGGTTCTCCAGGGTGGTGCTGGTGGGCGACCGCGGGATGTTGACCGAGGCGCGCATCCGCGAGGAGGTGAGGCCGTCCGGCCTGGACTGGATCAGCGCGCTGCGGGGTCCGGCGGTCCGCTCCCTGGTGGAGTCCGGCGCGGTGCAGCTGTCGCTGTTCGACGAGACCGACCTGGTGGAGATCCGAAGCGACGCCTATCCGGGCGAGCGCCTCATGGTGTGCCGCAATCCGCTGCTGGCGGAGGAGCGGGCGCGCAAGCGGGAAGAGCTGCTCCGGGCCACCGAGGCGCTGCTCGATCCCGTCGCGGCGGCCGCGAGGCGGGAGAAGCGGCGCCTGAAGGGCGCGGACAAGATCGGCGTGCGGGTGGGCAAGGTCGTCGGCAAGTACAAGATGGCCAAGCACTTCGAGTTGGATATCGAAGAGGACGCGTTCGGCTATCGGCGAAAGCCCGAGTCCATCGCCGCGGAGGCGGCGCTGGACGGCTTGTACGTCGTGCGCACCAGCTTGGCGGAGACGCGACTCGACGCCGAGGGCGCCGTGCGCGCCTACAAGCGCCTGAGCGCGGTCGAGCGCGCCTTCCGAAGCTTGAAGACCGTGGACCTGAAGGTGCGGCCCGTGTTCCACCGAACCGCCGACCGGGTCCGCGCGCATGTGTTCCTGTGCATGCTGGCCTATTACGTGGAATGGCATATGCGCCAGCGGCTCAAGCCGCTGCTGTTCGACGACCACGACCCGGCCGCCGCCGAGGCGGCGCGCACATCCATCGTGGCGCCGGCGAAGGTCTCCGACGCCGCCAGGGAAAAAGCCCGCGGCAAACGCACCGCCGACGGACATCCGGTGCACAGCTTCCGCACCCTGCTCGGCGACCTGGCGACGATCGCCAGGAACCGGGTTGTCCCCCGAGTGTCCGGCGCCGTGCCGTTCGAAGTCCTCACCCGGCCCACCGCGCTACAGCGCGAAGCCTTCAAGCGCCTCGGCGTGCGTCTGGAACGTTCCCAGTAGCGTCCCTCTCTATTTTTTGAATTATCCAAAAAATCAATAGGTTGGATCAAACATTATCTGGAAGTTCAGTCTAAGCCCCGGGGGCGCGTTGGCGCGGTGTCCGAGGGAGTTTTTCGTCATCCGGAGGTAGTCGAAGACGAGCCGCGGGTTGCGGTTCAGGCGACGGGTGGCGGCGGCGACGCAGGGGTTGCCGTGGGCGCGGATGACGCCGATGGCGAAGCGGCGCAGGCGGGTGGTGTTCTCGGGGCCGTGGCCGGTGCGGATGCGCAGGCGGTCCTCGTCGAAGGTGTTGTCGAGGATGTTGTGGACGGACTCGACCTTCCAGTGGCCGCGGTTCAGTTCGAGGAGGCGTCTGGCGTCGGCGCTGTCCGGGGCGTGGCTGGTGATGCCGAGGGCGTGTTCGACGGAGGTCTTGCCGGACTTCTTTGCGGTGGCGGTGCGCTCGACGAGGAAGGCCTGGCCGACGTGGGGGAAGTTCAGGTAGCCGTTGAGGCGGGTGGTGGTCCAGATGGCGCGGCTTTCGACGCGGCCGTGCTCGAGGACGGGGGGCTCGCGGAAGTCGGGCTCGGCGCGGTCGGCGAAGAACACCCGGAGGTCGTCGAGGAGGGTCGGCTGGTTGTCCTTGGCGGTGAACACGAAGTGGGCGCCGCGGCGGCGGAGGAAGTCGGCGAGCTTGCGCTGGGTGAGCAGGGCGTCGGCGGTGAAGGTGCGGCCGGCGAAGTCGAGCCGGAGGCCCTCGAGCAGGGGGAGGACGGTGCCGATCTCGTTGGTGCGCTTGGTCTCGTCGTCGGCGCCGACGGGCAGGCGGCCGACTTTTTTTGGGTGTGGGTGATGCCGCCGCGCTGGCCGACGGCGCCCAGGATGTGCACCTGGCACTCGCCCTCGCCGATCTTGCCGGCGGCGGGCTCGGCGGCGTCGGCGTCGGTCCCGGGTTCGGCGGCGCGAGCCGGCTCGGGGGCGTCGGCCTCGGGCTCGTCCCGGTAGATGGCGTTGCGCATCGTCTTGCCGTCGATGGCGACGGCCTCGCCGTCGTCGCCGCGGGCGGCGTGGAAGCGCTGCAGGGCGCGGTCGAGCTGGGCGGGCTCGACGCGCACCAGGACGTCGCGGATGACGAACTCGCTGGGCACCTCGTGGCGACCGCCGCGGCGCCGGCAGCGGAACCGCTCGCGGGCGCGCGGCGACAGGTCGGCGGCCCACTCGGCCATGGCCTTGTAGCCGCGCGCGCCGCACAGCGTGGCACCGGCCGCGATGGCGAGCACGACCGGCAGCGGATGGCGGCGGCCCTGGCGGCGGCGCGGGTCGTCGATGTCGAGGAAGCAGTCGGGCAGGGAACGCATGGTGTCGGCGGAGATCATGGCCTTGGGGCCTCCGTGGCGGTCGGCGGGATCGAGCGCGGGCCGCGTCAAGCGCGCCCGCGCGTCGGGAACCAGGGGGCGGACGAACACCAGCTTGGGGCCGCCCGGCGCGGTGCCGTAGCCGCCGCGCACGCGCCGGAAGCCGCGCGTGCGGCCGACGCAGGTCCAGTTCGCGGCGCGGTACACCGTGCCGCGGTGCCGCGCCGGGTCGACGAACGTCTCCAGCAGCAGCAGCGGATGGCCGAAGCGTTCCGGCCAGTCCGCCGCCAGGCGCCGTGCGCACAGCGCCAGCGCCCGCGAGCCCAGGTTGGGCACGCGCGAGCCCGGCAGGATCAGGAACCGGCTGTTGTTCGCGACCAGGTGCAGCCGGTCGTACTGGGTGCGGAAGTCCCAGCCGATCCAGCGGTCCCGCGCGCCGCACTTCAGCGCCGGCGCCGAGAAGCCGAGCAGCGCCAGCCACTCGCCGCGCCAATGCGCGACGTACCACAGCGTCTCGCCGATCTTGGGCAGCGCGCCCAGGAAGTGGTGCGCCGCCATCAGGCGCCGGTAGCGAACCTCCTCTTCCCCGGCCGCCGCAGGCTCGACGGCCATCTCGCGCAGCTCCACGCCGCCCCGTCCACCGATCAAACACAGGCATTTCTACGCCGGTTCGGCGCGGATGTCCAGCATTCGACGTAAGCCGTTCTTTCCGCTCGGGTTACCCGGGGAGGACAAATCCGCCCTGTCTCTCTCATCCCCGCTCGGGAAGTTGCGCCAGACATGAGCCAGCCCCGCCAGTATCGAGCAAGACTCATGGTCTTGCGGCCTATTTTCACGCGGCCATGGTGAGATCATCGGTGCTGTACGCTCGCATTGCGCCAGCTGCAACAGAAATCTTGCGGACCAACACCTTGAGATGCTGTTGGTGAGCCATGGCCAAGACGTGTTTTCGCAGGCTCGCCCTGACCGCTTCCCGGGTGCGCTACGTGTAGCCATCGGGATGGGCGGCGTACCAGCGCCACGCGTCTTCGCACATGCGGCGGATATCGTGCTCCGCTCGCCAGTCCAGTTCGCTGTTCGCCTTGGTCGTATCCGCACAGTACTCCGGCACATCTCCCGGGCGACGGCCGACGATCTCGTAGGGGACTGTGCGTCCGCTCGCGTCCTCGAAGGCGCGCACGACTTCCAATACCGAGTACCCTCGCCCTCTACCCAGGTTGTATACAGCGAGTCTCGGTCCCGTGAGCAACTGCGAGAGCGCCTTGAGGTGGCCGCGGACCAGGTCGACCACATGAATGTAGTCCCTGACAACGGTCCCGTCGGGCGTCGGGTAGTCGTCACCGAATACCTTGAGTACTGGTCGCTTCCCGGCCGTCACCCAGCCGATGTTCGGAATCAGGTTGTTCGGAACCCCGTTTGGGTCTTCGCCGAGCTCACCGGAAGCGTCGGCGCCTGCCGGATTGAAGTAGCGCAGGACCGATATCCGCCAGTCCGGTTCGGCGTCGCTCAAGGTCCTCAGCATATTCTCGATCACGAGTTTGCTTCTGCCGTAGGGATTGACGGGATCGGTGGCGGCAGACTCAGAGATCGGCCCCGGTGTTCGATAGCCGTACACGGTCGCGGAAGAACTGAAGACCAACGTCCTGACGCCGGCCGTTTGCATCGCCTGCAAGAGCTTGAGCGTTCCGTTGACGTTGTTGTCGTAGTAGTCCAAAGGACGCTCCACGGACTCTTGCACCGACTTCAAGCCGGCCAGGTGAATGACCGCAGCGATCTCGTGCTCGGCAAAGACGCGTGCCATGGCGCCCGCATCGCGCAGATCCGCGCGGACGAACGCCATGTCCTTGCCGGTGATCGCGCGCACGCGGTCCAAGGCGATCGCGGAACCGTTGCGGAGGTTGTCCACGGCCACCACATCGAAGCCGGAGCGCAGCAACTCCACGCATATGTGGCTACCGATATAGCCGGCGGCACCGGTCACCAACAGCCCCTCCATGCGCTACAGAACCGCCGTTCGGGCCTTAAGAACGATGCCCATGAAACAAGGCGCCCGCCAACGGGTGCCGACATCGCAAATGTCGGAGTTCCTTCGGTGCCACGGATGCGTGGGAGTCCGCCGGGCTAAAGGCTTCGATCAACACACTCATAGTCATCGTACCGGACGATATCGTCCTATCCAAGCCGCCCGCCGACACTACCGAAAGGATGGATGTCAAACGCGTTTCTCCCCTGCTCCCCCGACAAAAGAACCACCCGGGCTCGTAGAGTTTCGCCGGTCCGCATACTATTGCTATCATTCTAGCGCGTTGCGTTCCTCCGTTGGAGAGTTGGCGAGGCGGTTGCCAGTTTCCCGGACCACCTCGGGTGGATTAGCATTGCGCGTTCAAAAGGTCAGCCGCACCTACTTTCCCGATAGCCAGGGAGGGATCGAAGAGGTCATTCGACAAGAGATCCGTAGCGTATTCGCCCGGGCAAGCGATGAAGATGATGATGGGCAAGATGATAGATATTGGTGACGGTTTCAACGGACTATTGTTGGCGAACTTTCATTTGGCGCGGCATTTCGGATGAACGCAAGCGGGCGAGTATGGCAACCCGTTCTCTTCGGCTTGACGGACACACTGCATTCAAGTCCGTTTCTGAATAGCGAGCAGATTTGCCAGCAACTCGGTACGAACATCGGTAATCTGGCCTTCGTTTACGCCGTCAAGCATCAACTCGTCGGATTGGCAGGGCGAGTGAACCTTTCCTGGAGTTCGACGCCAGAGCAGATCAGCAAGGCTGGAGACGTTTGCGTCATTCCGTGCGCAAATCAATTCGGACGTCACCACAACCTCGGCCAACTCGCGAGGCGCATAGAGAAGATCGCAACCCCGTTCGTGGCGATCGGTCTCGGTGCGCAGTCGGGCCTCGACATGAGGATTCCAGAAGTGCCCGAAGGCACCGTTCTGTGGTTGCGCCGCGTCACAGAACGCGCCCCATCCCGAATGTCAAATGTAGCCGTTCGCGGCGAGTTTAGCCAGCGGGTGCTGGAAGCGTATGGATTCCACGAAGCCTGCGTTACGGGCTGCCCTAGTCTTTTTCTCAATCCCTCCACGACCCTCGGCCGTCTAATCGCGGATAGGATAGTTGACGTACCGCAGCATGTTGCGGTCGCCGCAGGACACCCGGGTTGGCAACATCTCTCTCGCATCGAACGATCACTTGCGCATATCGTAACCGCGACGAACGGCGCATACGTGTGCCAAAGTCCGCTCGAGTCCGTGAGGATGGGCCGGGGCGAGATAGACGATCTGACCGTGGCCGAGTTGGACCGCTGTCGCCGGTACATTGATCGGGAGCTATCGACCGGTGAGTTCAAGGCTTGGGCGAGAAGTCATGCCATCGTCTTTTTCAACGTACCGGGATGGATGGAATTCCTGCGCCGTTTCGACTTTGTCGTTGGTACGAGAATACACGGCACGGTGCTCGGTCTTCAGGCAGGCGTGCCAGCGCTATGCATCGTATCGGACTCTCGCACGCTCGAACTTTGTCAAACGATGAGGATCCCGTACGTAGTGGCAAAGGATTGCTCCGACGGGCTCAAGCTCGAGGACCTGTCCCGGTTGTTCCGCGATCAGTTCGACGCCGCGCAATTCGATGCGAACAGACACGCGCTCGCCAAGTCATACTGTGCGTTTCTCGAAGGGAACGGGTTGACCGTAGCCGCAGACATGAGAAGGTTGGCCAACTGACTGCGGTTCGCGAACGTTGGAACGAGGGAAGTCAATGTGCAGAGGATAGGCGTCATCGTTGCTGGCATGCACCGCAGCGGCACGTCCGCGCTCACCCGAATGTTGGGGAGCTTGGGTTGCCACCTGCCGAAGACACTCTTGGAACCCAACGAGTACAACGCGTTGGGCTACTGGGAATCTAGCGAAATCTCGGAACTCAACGACGCGATCCTTAAGTCTGCAGGTTCTTCGTGGGACGACTGGGAGGCGTTCCATCAGGGTTGGTACGCCTCCCTCGTTGCCGATGAGTTTCGCGACCACGCCCGTGCCGTTCTCGAAAACGAGTTTGGCGACAGCCGTCTGTTCGTACTGAAGGACCCGCGCGTCTGTCGCTTGCTGGAGTTCTGGATCGATGCGCTCAAGGACATTGCCGCCGCTCCCGTCATCGCCGTAACCATCCGCAATCCGCTCGAGGTCGCCGCGTCGCTTCATCACCGGGACATGATCGACCCATCCATCGGTCTGCTCTTGTGGCTGAGACATGTACTGGATGCCGAGGCGACCTCCCGCGACAGCCGGCGCGTATTCGTTCGCTACGAAGACCTGCTGGCCAATTGGGCCGAAACGGGGGTCCGGCTGGGACGCGAGCTGGGAGTCATCTGGCCGAAGGACTCGTCGTCGTCGGAAATGGAGATCGAATCATATCTGACCCCTTCGCAGCGACATCACGCGCGCGACGACGATGCGATCTTCCACAGTCCTTCGGTCTCCCGTTGGGTCAAGGAGAGCTTCAAGATCGTTGATCGTTGGACTCGCGGGGACGTTCGCGAATCGGATGGGCCGGAACTTGATTCCATAAGATCAGCTTTTGACGAAGCAGGAGCGGTTTTCGTCCGTCCCATCGTCGGTGGCATGCGAGCAGCCCAAAACAACAAGGTGCTGCAGACCGAGATCGTTAATCTCAACGACGCGATAGTCGGCCGCGAAAAGCACATCGGAGATCTGGACCAGGCGGTAGCAGACCGGGACTCGGATGTGTCTTCTCTGAACCGGGTCTTGGCAGCCAAGGACAGTCAGATCGAATCGCTGAATCAAGCCATCGCTGATCGCGACGTGAGACTCGATGCCATCAATCACGCTATTGCCGATCGAGACGGTCAAATCAGTACGCTCAACCGAGCGGTAGCGGAACGGGATGGTCAAGTCAATGCGCTCAACCTCGCCGTCGCCGAACGCGACAGCGCCATCGCCGAACGCGACGGGCAACTCGAGGCGCTCAATACCGCCGTCGCCGAACGCGACAGCGCCATCGCCGAACGCGACGGGCAACTCGAGGCGCTCAATATCGCCGTCGCCGACCGCGACAGCGCCATCGCCGAACGCGACGGGCAACTCGAGGCGCTCAATACCGCCGTCGCCGAACGCGACAGCGCCATCGCCGAACGCGACGGGCAACTCGAGGCGCTCAATATCGCCGTCGCCGACCGCGACAGCGCCATCGCCGAACGCGACGGGCAACTCGAGGCGCTCAATACCGCCGTCGCCGAACGCGACAGCGCCATCGCCGAACGCGACGGGCAACTCGAGGCGCTCAATACCGCCGTCGCCGAACGCGACAGCGCCATCGCCGAACGCGACGGGCAACTCGAGGCGCTCAATATCGCCGTCGCCGAACGCGACAGCGCCATCGCCGAACGCGACGGGCAACTCGAGGCGCTCAATACCGCCGTCGCCGAACGCGACAGCGCCATCGCCGAACGCGACGGGCAACTCGAGGCGCTCAATATCGCCGTCGCCGACCGCGACAGCGCCATCGCCGAACGCGACGGGCAACTCGAGGCGCTCAATACCGCCGTCGCCGAACGCGACAGCGCCATCGCCGAACGCGACGGGCAACTCGAGGCGCTCAATACCGCCGTCGCCGAACGCGACAGCGCCATCGCCGAACGCGACGGGCAACTCGAGGCGCTCAATATCGCCGTCGCCGAACGCGACAGCGCCATCGCCGAACGCGACGGGCAACTCGAGGCGCTCAATATCGCCGTCGCCGAACGCGACAGCGGCATCGCCGAACGCGACGGGCAACTCGAGGCGCTCAATACCGCCGTCGCCGAACGCGACAGCGGCATCGCCGAACGCGACGGGCAACTCGAGGCGCTCAATATCGCCGTCGCCGAACGCGACAGCGGCATCGCCGAACGCGACGGGCAACTCGAGGCGCTCAACCTCGCCGTCGCCGAACGCGACAGCGGCATCGCCGAACGCGACGGGCAACTCGAGGCGCTCAATACCGCCGTCGCCGAACGCGACAGCGGCATCGCCGAACGCGACGGGCAACTCGAGGCGCTCAATACCGCCGTCGCCGAACGCGACAGCGGCATCGCCGAACGCGACGGGCAACTCGAGGCGCTCAACCTCGCCGTCGCCGAACGCGACAGCGGCATCGCCGAACGCGACGGGCAACTCGAGGCGCTCAATACCGCCGTCGCCGAACGCGACAGCGGCATCGCCGAACGCGACGGGCAACTCGAGGCGCTCAATATCACCGTCGCCGAACGCGACGGGCAGATCGATGATTTCCGCGCATCGACGTCATGGCGGATAACAAAGCCCTTGAGAGTCCTCAAGCCGATACTCGTTGATGTGGTCCGCGCCCCTCACCGACTGCTCGGGCGAGCGGCGGTCGGTACATTGCGTATCGCCTGGCTTCTGGTGCCGCTCGGCCGGTCTCCCAAGCAACGGATAAGAATGTCGTTGCTGCGCACTCGCTTCTTTCGCCGCTTTGATCGCGCGCCTGAACAAATACCCATTCGAACGTATACGAGTTCGGGCAGAGTGGACCTCGCCAACGGGAATTACGAGGCGCACAAGAACCAGGGTCACATCCCCATCCTGTTCGATCCGACCTACTATCTGGCATGCAACGAGGACATAAGGGAAGCGGACATAGACCCGCTCGTGCACTATCTGGAGTATGGGGCTGCGGAGGGCCGGTTGCCTATCGATATCGAACCGGATGAAATCGACCCCATGATCCGCGACCTGCATCGGCTAGACATGAACGCCAACGAAGCATTCGCTTTCGACGCGACCTTCTACCGCGCTCTCTATCCAGATCTCGCGTCCCTCCCGGACGACAAGCTGGCCGATCACTATAGGCGACACGGCCAAGGCGAATCCCGAAGTAGTTCATTCGCGGAGTTCGCGCTTGAGATTTGCGAGAACCCGAGGGAGATTCCCCTGGATTTCAATCCCGCCGAATACATTGACCTGTATGTGGACTTGAAATCGTTCGCGGAGAAATCGCCGTTGGAGGCTTTGCGTCATTACATGTGCCACGGCCGTTGGGAACCCAGACTCCATACGCTACGCGGCGATGGCGCGACGAACGCAGCGGATACGTCTTCCGCCGACCTCGAACTTCCCGCAGAACTCACGTCGTCCGCGCGCCCCCTGTGCGTCCTGGCGCACGTGTACTATCCGGAACTGTGGGACGAGTTGTCGGAGTATCTTTCAAACCTGCCCGAGGAAACCTGGGACCTCTACGTCAACCTGGTAGACACGAGCTTCAGCCAAGGGCTCATCATGCGTATTCGGGAAACGTTTCCGTCGGCCCGGATATACATCAGCGAGAATGTCGGGCGAGATATAGGCGGCTTTTGTCAGTTGTTGCGCAACCTGCGAATGGAAGACTACCGGTTGTTCTGCCTCGTGCACACGAAGAAGAGCCCGCACATGGGAAAGGGAGAAGTCCAACTCTGGCGCAGGAAGTTGCTAACCCCGCTCATGGGCACCAGGGAGCGCGCCGTCGAGAACATCAAGCTGATGCTGATGCATGATGAGATCGGCCTTATCGGTTCGCTTCAATGTCGCTATACGGAACTGAATGACAACCCCCAAAAATACTTCGAGCTCCTGAATCGCTTAGGAGTCAGTGAAGAGTCGAGTGACGTGGAGTTTCTTTCCGGCACGATGATGTTCGTGCGCCGGGAAGTGCTGCAAAGGGTGGCCGAGGTCGCCAGCGATATTCCGTTCGAGAACGGCGAAGACAAATCACTTGCATTCCACCGGGATGGCCAGTGGGCGCACGCCGTCGAACGTGCATTCGGCGCCGTGGTGCGTGATATGAACTACCGTTTCGAGTGGCGGTAGACGAGAACTCCCATGCGCGTCTGCGTCGTCTGCCATGAAGCGAGTCTTACCGGGGCACCCAGGATAGGGTTCGACATTGCACTGTTTCTCTCCGATAGCCACGAAGTGTCTTTGCTCGTAAAGAGCGGCGGGCCGTTGATTGATTTCCCTCGGTACGCAAGCCTGAGACCCTCCTTTCGTTCTCTCGATACCAGCCACCAACTCTGCGACCTCACGTACAAGGAACGCGTCGATCACGCCATGACGATACTGGATGAGCTCGCACCGGACGTCCTGTACGTCAACTCGATAGCCTCGGGCGAGTGGTGCGAAGCCGGTGCCCGCGCGGGCGTACCGGTCGCCTTGCACACGCACGAAACCGGAAACAGCTTGCCCGGGTTGTTGTCAAGCATTTGTACGCCAAGGATTCTTCGGTGGACCGACCTGCTGGTCGGGGCTTCTCAACAAGCAATCGATGATGTTGAGATCCTAACTCGTACGTCGGTAAAAAACCATCTGAATCTCGGCATCTTCATCGACTCGGACACGGTGTTGTCGCAAAGCGAATTGAGCGTTCCTGATGCGACCAATGCAAAAGGCAATCCGCTAGAGAGGAGCGACCGGCCACTCATCGGCATGTGCGGGTTGGCACAGCCGCGCAAAGGGGCCGATATCTTTCTCGATCTCGCGGATCGCCTTCCCCAATACGACTTCCTTTGGATCGGACCTTGGGCACCGCCCGAGACCCAACTCAACGACGAAGCCCACATGCGCTTCAAATCACTCGAATGTCCGAACTTCTATACGACTGGCCTTACCGAGAACCCCTACGCGTATCTACGTCGCATAGATACGTTTCTCCTGTCATCACGGGAGGACCCAAACCCACTGGTGGTGGCGGAAGCCCTGTTGCTCGGCAAGAAAGTGATGGCGTTCTCGGAAACGGGGGCCAGCACCGCGATCTTGGAGAGCTTTGGATACGCGTTCACCGGAAGTCCGGATGCGGAGCGAATCGCAGCCGTCCTGCCGAAGATCATGGACGAGGACGACGGCGCCTGGAGGTCGAACCTTTCGGAAAAGGTTCATGCGAATGTAGACGGAACGACAAAGCTCGGCATGCTGCAGGAGGTGCTCGAACAACTCGTTGCCAAGAGTCGAGATCGGCACCCGGCACCAAATTGAGGATCGTGCTGCTGGGTCCGAACGGGCAACTCGGACATGACATTCGACACATCCACGAGGAGACGGGCGAACCCTTCCAGTTGATACCAGTGGCGCGGGACAGGTTGGACGTGGGCTCGCCCGGGATGGAGGAGAAACTCGGGAGTTGGGACTTTGACGTTTTGATCAACTGCACTGGCTACCACAAGACGGACGAGGTCGAAGACAATGCCACACTTGCGTTTGCCGTTAACGCGCACGCAGTGCAGGGAATGGCGCGTGTGTGCGAGCGCAAGGGTGCTTGGCTTGTTCACATCAGCACGGACTACGTGTTCGGTGGCGATGTCACCCGCGCCTTGCCCCTCCGCGAAGACGATCCAACGGCGCCTGTCAACGTCTATGGAGCATCGAAGGAAGTCGGCGAGACGTTGGCGAGACTTGCCTTCGATAACTTGGTGATTGTTCGCGTTGCATCGCTTTTTGGCGTTGCCGGCGCCAGCGGCAAGGGTGGCAACTTCGTCGAGACGATCATCCGATTGGGAAGGGAACGCGGCACGATTCGAGTGGTCGACGACCAGGTGATGTCGCCGACGTCCACCGCGGATGTTGCTCGCGTCCTGCTTCGAATGTTGGTGGAAGGTTGCGTCCCGGGCGTCTATCACGTGGTGAACAGCGGCACTGCAACCCGCTTCCGATTCGCGGAGGAGATCATCCACCAAGCGGGTGTTGATGCTTCGGTGTTGTCATGCACCAGCGACGAGCATCCTACGCGTGCAGCAAGACCCCGCTATAGCGCTCTCGACAACACGAAGGTGTCAACGCGCTTCAGCGGTCTTCCGCCGTGGGAGGAGGCGCTTGAACGGTACCTGCACGCCAAAGGACACCTCAAGTAAAGTTTTGGAGGATTAGACGGCGAACATGCGAGACGCGTTCATAATCGGGCTGCCGCCGAGACTCGAAAGCAACTACCTTTCGACTGAAAGGCTGAGTATCCGAGCCGGGCTAAACAGCGGCAACCTGGTATTTGCCCATGCTATTTCCAGCCACATCGCTGGAGATCCTCAAGTCATGGACATTGGGGCACCGCCTCAACAAATGAATCGGGCTGGTCGTATCGGTGTTATCCAGGGAGCCAATCAACTTGGTGCGCACTTCACAGCCGATCAATGGGCGGAACGATTTGAACAACTGACGGTGAAGCTCGTCATAATCGGTCTCGGCGCGCAGAGCAATATCTCCGGGGCGACGCCCGATGTTCCCCAGAGTGTCTTGAACTGGGTGCGCAGAATAGTGGAGCGCGCGCCGGGCGAAGGTCCAAACTTGGGCGTCCGGGGACAATTCACAATGAAAGTGCTTCACGCTTACGGTCTTGACGATTATGCCGAGGTCATCGGTTGCCCCTCATTGTTCATCAATCCGGATCCGGGCCTCGGTCGTGCGATAGCTGCGAATCTGCAAAAGCCTCGGCGTATTGCTGTCGTCGCTGGTCACGAAGAGTGGCACGATCTTGCGCGAATCGAAGCATCCCTGGGTCGTTTGGTTAGCCAGACTGGCGGTTCCTATATTGGTCAACATGGCCTGAAGATGATGAAGCTCACTCGAGGCGAGGCGGGCGACCTTGCCGAGAAGGATCTGGAAGCGCTGGGCAACTACGTCTGCCCCGACATGAACCTCGGGGAGTTCATTCGCTGGAGTCGCATCCACGGGAAGATATTCTTCGACGTGTCAGACTGGATGGATTACTACAAAGGTTTCGATTTCGTCATCGGAACACGCATTCACGGGACAATGCTTGCGCTTCAGGCCGGCATACCGGCCCTGTGCATAGCACACGACTCGCGAACGCTGGAACTCTGCGAAACGATGAAAATGCCCCATGTCACGGCGGACTCCGTCCGGGACGGCGTGACCCGAGATGAACTCGTATCCTTATTCGACTTCGATCCCGATGTGTTCGACGAGAACAGGCGGAATCTCTGCAAGAATTATGTTGCGTTCTTGAAGTGCAATGCACTGAGGCCCGTTCGATGGTTACAGAGTATCGCAGAGAAGCCACTGTGACCGAAGGTCTCGGGCTCCCCTCGAAGGAGCCAATCTCGCGACCGCAACGTAGATCCTCGCTACGTCATCACGCGTCGTGTGAGTATCAGATCAAAGTGTTCGTATGCCCACCTCAACAGGTAAAGCCACAACATGCTCGCAACAGCGATCTTGATGCACGATGAGACGTCCGGCACGGCACCGGTTAGGAGCACGAAACGATACTGTTCGATCAATGTCGCCATTGGGTTGAGGCGGAAGATGTCCTGATATGCGGGAGGCATGGCGTCTATGGAGAAGAACAGACCGGAGCAGAACATCATCAACGTCAACCCGGATCTGACGATGAATCTAAGGTCTCGCACCCAACAACAGACGAAAGCGACGGTAGACGCGACCGCCAGTATCAACACTAGTTGCGCGAACACTACTACGGGCAGGTAAAGCCAAGCCGCGGACAATCCAAAGATCGAACCGCACACGATCAGAATGGTGGCTAAAACGAACGTCTGTTTGAAGGAAGCGGAGGCAACGCTAATGAACGGGAACAGGAGTTTAGGCATCCGAATCTGGGTGACCATGCTCTTCGCGACCATTAGGCTATCCGTGGAATTGGCGACGCCGTTGGCGAACCACAGCCATGTCGTAACGCCTACTATCAGGAAGTATCTGAAGTTCTCGGTAGTTGACGGGCGCATATAGGTGAAGACAAAAAAGAACACGGCCGTCATGGCGATTGGCTCGAGGAACCACCACAGCCATCCTAGATAATACCTGGACGCCTCGCTGATTAGATTCAGATACGCTCGGTATAGTGCGTAGCGCCAATAATGCGTCTCGATAAGGATCATATTGTTAGATAGTCACGGCCGTGCCGCACGCCGTGACCATGAGCATGCTGCCACCCTTTCCGACGACCTCATAGTCGAGATCGATCCCCACGACGGCGTTCGCGCCCTGCGAAAGGGCGCTATCGGTCATCTCTTCCAGGGCGATTTCGCGCGCCCTTTGCAGCTCCTTCTCATAGGCGCCCGAACGTCCTCCGACAATATCGCGAACGCCCGCGAAAAAGTCCCTGAAGATATTCGCGCCGACAATCGCCTCGCCCGTGACGATGCCTTTGTAGTCACGGACCGTCTTTCCCTGGATCACTGAAGTGGTGGTCAAAATCATGCGTTGCGTGCCCCAAGATCGCAGTGCTCGTGCGCTAAGGATGAACTTGTTTCGTTCGGCGATGCAACTTGTGCCTCGCCAGATTACCGCCGGCGCGTGCTCCGGCGAGCAGCAATCCCGCGATAATGAACGCCCCGGGCGCAAGCGCGGCCAACGGAACTGCCAGAGCGGCGAGTTCCCGGGCTGCGCCGAGCGCGACCAGGGCGACCGCAAATCCACACGCTGTGCCGAGCGCATCCGTGAGCGCCCGTCCTATCGGCTGCTTCGATGCGAACTGCTCCAGTCTGCCGAGGATCATGCAGTTCGTGACGATGATCTGTACGAAGAGCGCAACTCGCTCGTAGAGATCGAACGCGTATGCCTGCATCAGCATCGTCACCGCCGAAGTGAAGGTGGCGATGACCAGCACGAAAAACGGCAGCCGGACCTCGGTGGGAACAAAAGCACGAATCAAGGACACCGTTCCCGCCGAACCGACCACCACGAAGGCGCTGGCGACGGCCAGTCCCAGCGCGTTCTCGATCGTTGTCGTCACCGCCAGCAGCGGACACAACCCGAGAAGCCGGCCCCACGCCGGATTGTGACGCCACGCAGCGTCGTTGAATACATCGTTCACTCGGAGCACCAGGGCTCACGAGCCCAGCGCGCGAGGGCCCCATCCCGCGCACGCAGCACTGCGTTGGATGTGATCGTTGCACCCGTGACAGCATCGACCTGACCATCGTCGTTGATGCGTCCGATCCAGTCCGACGGATCGAGGATATCGGCGAAACCAGGTGTTTCCGCATGGCGCGTCACGCGCACGCCCGATAGCCGCCCGCCCCGAAAGGCGACCACCGCGTCCATCGAACCCCCGTAGCCGTGCTCCACCACCGCCAACGCCACCAGGTCTCGATCACATGCGGCGACATCTTCGTGCCCCCGCATCTCGATGTCGAGTCCCACGAGTTCCTTCAGTGTCGCCTGCCGTCGTTGCCGCTCGTTGTCTTCGATGCGGTCTCCGGTGATCGCGTCGATGCCGGCGAGCAACGCACCGGCCGCGGCCATCAATAGACCGAGAAAGAGCGCGGCGCGCATCGATGTCCCTGGGGGAGCCGTCATGGTCGCAGCATCACCTTGTCGAGCGCCGGCGCCGCCAGATTGGCGAGCAGCACGGCGAAAGCGATGCCGTCCGGATAGCCGCCGAAACTGCGAATGCAATAGATGAGCACGCCTATCGCAAGCCCGAAGATCCATTGCGCGCCCGCCGACGACGGCGCGGTCACCGGATCCGTGGCGATGAAAAACGCCGCCAGCATCGTGCCGCCGGAAAACCAATGGAACAGCGGGGAACCCAGGCTCGCGGAACTGCCGTTGTCGTATCCGAGCGCGGCGCACGCGCCGAGTGCGCCGAGCACCGCGACGGGCATTCGCCAGTTCGCGATGCGGACCGCGCAGAGATAGAGTCCGCCGACAAGTGCGGCGGCATTGACGATCTCGAAACCGTGCGCGCCGATCAAGCCGAAAGCGGGTGGCCGCCATACCTCGGCTACGGTGGTACCCCCCCGGAAGCTGAAGACGTCCAGCGCCGTGGCCCCCGTGAGTGCGTCCCAGTCGGCCTCCCAGCCAGAAAAGTGCGCCGGGAAAGCGACCAGCGCGGCGGCGTATCCGACCATCGCGGGGTTGAAGACGTTCTTTCCGATGCCGCCATAGAGTTGTTTGGCGAGGATGACCGCCATGGCCGCCGCGAATATCAGGATGCCTGGATCCAACGCAGGGGGAACGGCGATGGCGATCAGCGCGCAGGTCACCGGCGTACTGGCATCCTTGACGGCATCGAACTTGCGAAAACGGGCCCAGACCCAGCCGGCCTCCATGGCAACACCGGCGCTCATGGTGACCGCCAGATTGACGAGTACGCCCGGACCAAAACAGTACGTCACAGCCAACAGAGCCGGGATGAGCGCCGCGCCGGTGCGCAGCATTACGCCCCGCGTAACTAGCGCGGATGCGTCCATTCGCGGCGGGAAGTCATGCGGACTTCGCGTTCCTTGCGCTGTTCCGCGCGCTGTTGTTCCAGGCGCGCCTCGCGTGCCGTATACCAGTCCCGCGCAAGCGCGGCGTTGCGCGCGCGGCGTGCCGACTCGTCAAGTTCCGACTTGCCATGTCGGAATGTCGCCAGAAGCGGCAAGCGGCTTGGGCAAGCCATGTCGCAGGCACCGCATTCAACACAGTCAGCGAGTCTCAACCCGTCCATCTCGGACCAATGCCCTGCGTTGATGTGACGGAACAATTCCTGCGGCAGCAACCCTTCGGGACAAGCGCGCGCGCACCATCCGCAGCGGATGCATGGACTCGCCTCCCGGCGTGTGCGCACGCTGACCGCACGCGTGGTCTTCGCAATGGACTCGCCTTCCGTCGCCACCCAGCCGGTCACCGGACCGCCGACCACCACCTGGCCCTCGGGCAACGGCAGTTCCGCGACAGGGTGGCCGATACGCAGCCAGGCGTTTTCGTCGTGCACGGTGACAATACGTTCGATCAGGCGCTCCCCGCAGTGCCATGCGCGGTAAACGGCGAATACCGTGGCGACGTTGAATACCACGACGCCCACGTCCGTAGGAACTTCGCGGCCACGGCGAACAGGACTTCGAGACAGGTCCATGCCCAGCAACCGCGCTATCAGCGCACGTTCGGAACCAGAGGGGTAGGGACCCGTCACCCGCGCGACTTCAGCGCCCGGAATATCATCCATACCCTCGCCGAGGGCGATGATCGTTCGCGGTCTTCCAAGGAAATCCGCCAAGGCCCTCATGCCCGACAACACCTCCTCGGTATGGCCGCGCAGGAGGGCGCCGTCCGCCGAAACACCCGGCTCGCATTCAACGGCATTGACGATGAGGGTCGTCACGGCGGCGCTCCTGGCTTGTTGAAGTTTCAGCCAGGTCGGATAACCGGCCCCACCCAACCCGACGATGCCGGCGTCCCGCACGCGCTCCGCGAGGTCCTTTGAGGTCAGGGGCGGTGCGGCGTCTTCACGCCCGTCGGGATACAGCAGCATTTCTGTCGCCGTCACCTCCACCACGCCGGACGTGCCCGCATGCAAGTACCCCGCCTGTCTTGAACGCAAAGTGGCAAGCGCGTCGCCCGCACGGATACGGGTGCCGGAAGCCACTTTCGGTTCGTACCGCCCGCTGCGAGTGAGCAATGGGTACCGCAACACGCGAGGCAGGGCCAAACGCTTCACGGCCGCTCCCATTTCAAGGTCGCTTCCGCTATCGGCTCGAGGGAGATGCAATCGACCGGACACGGCGCGAGGCAAAGCTCACATCCCGTGCAGCGCGCCTCAATGACCGTATGCACATACTTGCTCGCGCCGACAATGGCGTCCACCGGACACGCCGCGAGACACAACGCACAACCGATACACGCCTTTTCATCGATCACGGCCACGCAGTCGGCGGGCCCCACCACTACAGGTTGCTCCGCTTCCCGTCCGAGCAGCGCCGCAATTGCCTCGGCGGTCGCCTGCCCGCCTGGCGGACATAGATCGAGCGGCGCGCCGGCGGCGATCGCTTCCGCATAGGGTCGACAACCGGGATAGCCGCACTGCGCGCATTGGGTTTGCGGCAACAAGGCATCGATGGCGGCCGCCAGGCTATCCCCATCCTCCGAAAAACGCTTGCGCGCGAACCCCAGGGCGGCGCCAATAACCAACCCAAGCAGGCCAAGAACCAGCGCGGCCAGGATCATTGGCCGATGCCCCGCAGACCGTAGAAAGCAAGCGACATGATGCCGACGGTGATCAGGGCCACCGGAGTGCCCTGCACGGCGGGCGCTATCGCTTCCATTTCGAAGCGCTCACGCAAGGCGGCGAAGCACACGATCACGACGGAAAAGCCAAGAGCCGCGCCGAGTGCCACGGCGATGGTCTGCAGCAAGCCCGCGCCGCTGTCGGTGACGATCAAGGCCACGCCTAGCACCGCGCAGTTCGAGGTGATCAGCGGCAAATAGACGCCGAGCAGTTGGTGGAGCAGCGGACTCACGCGCTTGACGAAGGCTTCGGTGAACTGCACGACGCCGGCGATGGCGACGATGAAGGCGACTATCCTGAGGTAGCCGAGATCCAGCGGCACCAACAGGTAGTGGTGCATCGCGAACGCGGCCAAGCTCGATACGGTAAGCACGAACGCCGTCGCAAGACCCATGGGCACGGCCGTGTCGAACCGGTTCGATACTCCCATGAACGGACACAGCCCGAGGAACTGGACCAGTACGAAGTTGTTGACCAGCGCGGCCGTGACGAGCAGAAGCAGCAGCTCGCTCAGTTAGCGAACCTCCATTCCCGGGACGGCGCCATCGTCCGGCGTCACCAGGAATATCTCGCGGCCGCCGGAACCTGCGGCGAGAACCATGCCCTCAGAAGTGCCGAAACGCATCTTGCGCGGCGCGAGGTTAGCTACGACGATGGCGTAACGTCCGACGAGGCCCGCCGGATCGTACGCCTCCTTGATGCCCGAAAAGACTTCCCGACGATGATCGCCCACATCGAGCGTCAGTTTCAGAAGCTTGTCGGCACCTTCCACCGGGAGCGCCTCGACGATGCGCGCGACGCGCAGGTCTACCTTCGCAAAGTCCTCGATCCTGATGGAACTTTTATCGGGTTCCCGAACGGGTTCCCGAACGGGTTTGCTCTCGACCGGAGGCGGTTCATCCTCCTTCGAAGCTTCCACAACACGTTCGACGGCCTTTTTTTCGATGCGCCGGATGAGGGGCTTGAACCTGCCGATACGGTGATCGACCAGGGGTTTCGCCGCGTCTTCCCAGGTCATCGGAGGCACATTGAGGAACGCCTCCGTCCTTTCCGCGAAGGCCGGCAGGATCGGCTTCAAATAGAGCGCGATGACGCGAAACAGGTTGATGCCCATGGAGCAGACGTCCTGCACCTCCCCGGCGCGGTCCGCTTCCTTGATGAGACGCCACGGCGCATGGCTATCGATGTAGCGATTCGCCATGTCGGCCAACGCGGTGATCTCCCGCACCGCGCGACTGACCGAACCGGTGTCGTACAGGTCGGCCAACCGCTCTCGCGCGCCGGCAACTTCCTGCCACAAGTGCGTATCGTGGAGCGTCGGCGTCAGCATCGAGTCGAAGTGCCTGTGCAGAAACCCCGCGCACCGAGACGCGATATTGACGATCTTGCCGACCAGGTCCGCGTTCACGCGCTGGACGAAGTCATCGAAATTGATATCGATGTCGTCCGTATTCGGCGACAGCTTGGTCGCGAAGTAGTACCGCAGATACTCGGGATCGAGGTGATCAAGGTACGTCGAGGCATTGATGAAGGTGCCTCGCGACTTCGACATCTTCTCGCCCCCCCCGGTGATGAAACCGTGCGTATGCACGCGCGTCGGCGTGCGGAAATCCGCCGCCGACAAGACTGCGGGCCAGAACAGGGCGTGGAAGTTGATGATGTCCTTGCCGATGAAATGGTGCACCTCGCAATCCGAGTCGGGATGCCAGAACTCGTCGAAGTCGACACCCGACCGGGCGCAGTAGTCCTTGAAGCTCGCCATATAGCCGATGGGGGCATCCACCCAGACGTAGAAGTACTTGCCGTCGGCACCCGGGATCTCGAAGCCGAAATACGGCGCATCGCGGCTGATGTCCCACGGCTTCAAACCCTCGTCGAGCCACTCGGCGAGCTTGTTGGCGACCTCCGGCTGGACCGTGCCGCTTCGGGTCCAGGATTTCAGGAAGTCCTCGGATTTGGCCAGGTCGACGAAGTAGTGCATGGACGCCTTCAGGATGGGCACGGCCCCTGACAGGACGGAGCGCGGCTCGGAGAGTTCCGTGGCGTCGTAGGTCGCGCCGCACACATCGCAGTTGTCGCCCGGTTGATCCTCGGCCCCGCATCGGGGGCAGGCGCCGCGAACGTAACGGTCGGCAAGAAACAGCCCCTGCTCGGGGTCGTAGAGTTGCTCTACTTCCTCGGTGAAGATATGGCCCTTCTCCTGGAGCCGCCGGAAAATGAGCTCCGAGTAGTACCGATTCTCGTCCGAATGCGTGCTGTGAAAGTTGTCGTGCGCGATGTGAAAACGGGCGAAATCCGCCGCGTGCGAGGCGCGCATTGCTTCGCCCCACTCCTCAGGCGTCATGCCCTCTTCCTCCGCCTTCAGCATGGTCGCCGTGCCATGCGCATCCTCGGCGCAGACATAGATGCATTGATTGCCTGCCAGACGCTGAAAACGCACCCAAATATCGGTCTGGATGTTTTCCAGCAGATGACCGAGGTGAATAGGGCCGTTGGAGTAGGGCAATGCGCTGGTGACGAGAATCCGTCGCTGACCGCGAGCCTTCGGGCTCATGGCTGCCCCCGTGACGCCAAGCGTTCGCGTCGGCTCCAGTGTTGGCGAGCGCTTCTTTTTATAGAGAGAGTCATAGAGAGAGTCATAGAGAGAGTCATGGCGAGAGAGTCATGGCGAGAGCTTCCAGCCCCTTGCGCATTTGGGGGTTCGGGTGCGGTGGGCAATATACCCTATAATCGCTCCCCTTTATCGGAGCCGGCAGGGCGCGGAGCGCAGAAGATGGCGGCGAAAGGGCGGTCCCTGGAGACATTCCGGGATCCGATTCTCTCCGCGACCTGGGGCGAGCTGGGCGCGGTGCGGCGCATGGCGAACCTGGACGGCAAGTGGCACGCGCAGGTGCATCTCGGCTACCCGGTGGGCGGTGTCGAAGGAGACTACGCGCGCGCCGTCTCCGACTGGCTCGGCGAAGATCTCGACCTCGACCTCGAATTCCGTGCGCCCGAAGCACGCGGCATTCCGGGCGCGAAGAACATCATTGCCGTCGCCTCCGGCAAGGGCGGCGTCGGCAAATCCACCACCGCAGTCAATCTCGCCCTCGCCCTGGACCGCCTCGGCGCGAAGAGCGGCATTCTCGACGCCGACATCTATGGTCCAAGCCAGGGCATCATGCTCGGGATTGCCGAAGGACATCGGCCCGAGGTGCGGAACGAACAATTTTTTGTCCCGATCAAGGCGCACGGTATCGAAGCGATGTCCATGAGCATGATGGTGACAAGCAGGACGCCGATGGTATGGCGCGGCCCAATGGTTTCAGGGGCCCTGAGACAGCTTCTCGAACAGTCGGCCTGGGGTGATCTGGATTACCTTGTCGTCGATATGCCGCCCGGGACCGGCGATATCCAGCTCACCCTGTCCCAGACCGTTCCCGTTGGCGGTGCCATCATCGTCACCACTCCCCAGGATATCGCGCTTGCGGACGCCAGAAAGGGCATCGAGATGTTCTCCAAGGTCAACATACCGATCCTCGGGATCGTGGAGAACATGAGCTATTTCGTTTGCGACGGCTGCGGCCAAACTCACCACCTGTTCGGTGCCGGCGGGGGTGCGCGCGTCGCGGAAGAATATGGCGTCGAACTGCTCGGGGCGCTGCCGCTGACAGCGAGGATACGGGAACAGGCGGACGGTGGCCGACCGACCGTCGCCGCCGACCCCGATAGCGACGTCGCCCGGAGCTACATGGACTGCGCGCGCCGCGCCGCCGCCGCGCTGTGGCGCGCCGTGGCATCCCAGGCTCCACCACCCGCCATACGAATGGACGACGCATGAGCATCAAGTCCGATCGCTGGATTCGCGACATGGCGCGCGAACACCGCATGATCGAGCCGTTCGAACCGCACCAGGTTCGCCGCAGCGACGGCGTTGGCGTCATCTCCTACGGCACCTCCAGTTACGGCTACGACGTCCGTTGCGCCCCCGCGTTCAAGGTGTTCACGAATATTTTCTCCGCCACCGTGGACCCCAAGGCGTTCGACGAACGCAGTTTCGTGGACGTGAGGAACGATAGCTGCATCGTGCCGCCCAATTCCTTCGCGCTCGCCAGCACCATCGAATACTTCCGTATCCCGAGGGACGTCCTGACCCTGTGCGTGGGCAAGTCCACGTACTCGCGTTGCGGAATCATTGTCAACGTCACGCCCCTGGAACCGGAATGGGAGGGGCATGTGACGCTCGAGTTTTCCAACACAACCAATCTCCCCGCAAAGATCTACGCGAACGAGGGAGTCGCTCAACTGTTGTTTTTCCAGTCTGACGAACATTGTGAAACGAGTTACAAGGATCGGGGCGGGAAATACCAGGGCCAAAGAGGAGTCACCCTGCCGAAGACGTAGGCACACTCCATGGACCGGCGCGGCGGGAAAGCGCCGCGCCCACATCGGGTTGCGAAATAACGGCAAAAAAACCCATCATTAACATGTAATTGAGGCAAACAGGGCAAATCAAGCTTGGCGGAAACTCTCGGTCCGAGAAGGCCAAGCGACCCGAAGCGGTACCTTCTGCTCTTGCTTCCACCGCTTCTGGTCGCGGTCGCCTTGTCCGGCGTACTGATTTTTTTTGACAGTCCCGACTCCAGGCAGGAACTGGACGAGGACCTGTGCGCGCTCGAACCGGACCAGTCGGCTGGACGCGCCGTGTTCCTGCTCGACTTTCGCAAACCGACGGACGAAGCGAACCTGTCATTGCCGGGCGAGTTGCTGCACGACGTGAGTCTCGGCCTGAGCGCTAACACCGAACTGCGCGTATTTGCCCTCGCGACGGACCCTCGAGCACCTCGGTTTCCACTCGACCGGGTGTGCAAGCCCTACAATAACGCCGACTTGCAGATCGGCACCGCCAAGGACCAGAGAAACACGCTGCGGGACTGCGACGACCTGCCCGCGCAGCTTCCGGCGTCCCTGCGTGAGGCCGCAGACCGTTTCTGCGGTCGTCGCGACGCGTTGCAGAGCCGCGTCGACGCGCTGGCGAGAAATCAGCCGGAAATGCCGGTCGCCAACTCCTACCTCATCGAGGCACTGGAGGATACCGCCATGGAGTTGTCGGAAGGCTCCGGGCCGCGAACGATCTACGTATTCTCCGACATGATGCAGCACGCCGCGTGGTACTCCCATCTCGACCTCGAATGGACGGACTGGAACTTCGCGGACTTCACCGCGACCCGCGCGCGGCAGACGGGACGCCTGGGCAGGCGTCCGCCGGTCTCCAACCTTGCCGTGCAGGTCTACTATTTGCCGCGACTCGACCTGACCGAGCACCCGCGGCCGAAGCGTGCTCACCAGGCATTCTGGCAAGAATATTTCGCCGACGCGCAGTTGACATTCAATGAACAACCGGCATTGCCCGCATATGCGGCGGAACCCCTCATGGATAGATTGACGCCCGAAGATCTCGCGGCACTGGAGCGCGAGCGAATCGAGGAAGAGCGCGCAGAAGCGGCACGGATGCTCGCGGAAGTACAGAGGGAAAGGGAGGCGTTGGAAGACGAGTTGCGCAAGATTGCCGAAGAGCGGGCGCGCACCACCGTTGCGCCCAAAGCGCAACCCCAACGCGCAGCGGACTTGCGCCGTCAACAGCAATCGCTGGCCGACCAAAGAGAACAACTGGACGCACGGCAGGCGGAAATAGGCGAGATCGCAGCGGAGGAACCAGCAGAAGTCGAAATACCGCCGCCAGCCCAAATCGCGGAACAACGAACCGTTCCAGAGACGGCCGAACCGAGCACCGTCGCGAGTGAGCCGACCGTTCCCGAAGCGGTCGTCGCCAGCGACGGGCTGGCTAGGGTCGAACCCGCCGCTTCCGTGTCCGACGATCCGTCCGACGCCGAGCCCGTTGGGCAACTGGCACTGGCAAGCGATCAGTTCGCCACGACGGATTTGCCCCCATGTGATGTGGCTCTGCTGCCGAAGTTCCTTGCCGAAGCCGCTACGGACATATACCCGGGACGCCGCCGAATGAACTATGGATCGGCCACCATCGCCGTTCGTTACACGCTCGACGAACAGGGCGCGACCGTCAACGACGAGATCGCCGTCATCCCTGAGCAATCCAGCGCCGAGCGGCCCCGGTCTTTCGACCTTTTCGCCCGCACCGCGATGCAGGTAGTCAGAAACTGGGTCTTCGAAATCGGGGACGACGGTGCATGTCGCAAGCGCCAGGAGCGGTCGATCGAATTCCAGTTCCGGTACAACTGATCCGATTTCAGCCGGATCGCTGACAAGGGCATGATGCTGGCCGGCACACTTCGCCAAGCCTCTTGTTGGTTGACCGAATGTGATCTGGTTTCAATCAGGATGGCCCAGCGGCGGGAGGTTGCGGATGACCAGCTAACGTTGCATCATCCGTCGGCTGCAAATTCGGGCGACGCAATGGTACGGCGGCGCCCACAGGAGATTGAGATGGATCTGCAAAGCGTTTGCCGAGACGTCATGGATGATGTGGACGGTTCCCTGGGATGCGTCCTTACCGATCTTGAAACCGGTTTGCCGTTGGCCGCCGAGTATCGCGCTGGAACGGTGATGAATGCGAACACGATCACTCTCGTGTCCTATGTCGGCATCGACTTGTTTCGCGGCAAGCTGGTTCGCAACTTTGAGCGTTCATTGTCGAGGAACCGTGAGGGGTCCGGCGGATTCGTGCGCGAAGTCCAGATGACGACGACCAATACCTATCAGTTCATGTCGTCTGTACCCGGCTGGGAACAGGTGGTCTTCATACTGGTCACGAACAGAAACGTCAGTCTCGGCATGGGATTATTGGCGGTTCACGACGCGGTCAGACGCTTCAGGGAAATACCCAGGCGCGCATTCGCTCCGGCCGTCAATCCGACGTTCCGGCCTCGCGAAGAAGCATCTGAGCCATCAACGCCAACCCTCACACAGCCATTGGAGCAACGACGCACCGAACCCCAGCGCGACAGCACATTCGACGCACCGGAACGGCCCGAGGCTGCCCGCGAGAGGACACTCGACGCACCGGAACAGCGGGAAGCTGCCCGCGAGAGGACATTCGAGGCACCCGAGCAGCGCGAGCCTACCCGCGAGAGGAAGCTTGAAACACCGCAGCCACCGGATACCGGAAGCGAACCGCAGCCAGAACGACGCGCGGCTTCGCTCGACCAGGGTCCCGCCACCCCGGAAACCCTGCCTGCGCAAGCTCCTACCCCGGACGTTCCGCCGAAGGAACCCGCCGCTACCCCAGCCGAGCCAACGACATCTCCTGTTGCCGAGACGCCCGAAGTGGCTGCGAAGCCAGCGGAGGAGCCGCATCCAGAGCAAAAACGGTATTACCGGGGTGTTGTCGTGGGCGGTTCCGAAACAGAGAAGAGCGCCCCGAGCACTGCCCCGATTGGGCCGCGCGCGCGGATGTTCTTCAAGCGATCCGGTGATGAAAAGAACAAGAACAGAAGGCGACGTTCATGACACGGTTGCGCGCGAGCCGATAGCCAAAGATCGCGCCCGGCGACTTATCACTTTCGACCATTCATCCGCCAAACGGACCAGCCGAGGAAACCAAGTCCAATGAAATCCATACTTGCGAGGCCCATAGCCGCCGCGGTCCTGATCTTGTTTGCACTCGTCGCTCCCACCGCATTGGCCACCGAAACGCCGCTTGGTCACGATACCGGCAATACCGCGTGGATGCTCATGGCAACCGTGCTTGGTCTCATGATGACCGTGCCGGGCATCGCCATGTTCTACGGGGGCATGGTCCGACGCAAGAACATGCTGTCCATTGCCGGTCAGTGTTTCGCCATATGTTGTCTCGTGTCCGTGGTGTGGATATTCGTCGGTTACAGTCTCGCGTTCTCCGGCGACAACGAGTTCATCGGGAACCTGGATCTGCTGCTTCTCGCCAGCCTGGATCTGGACGAACTCCGGGGCTCATTTCCCGAGGCGCTGTACGTCGTATTCCAGCTCGGGTTCGGCGTAGTCACCGCCGCGCTGATAACCGGCGCCGTCGCCGACCGGATGAAGTTCTCCGTCATGCTCTGGTTCATCGCGCTCTGGTCCATCATCGTGTATGCGCCGGTCGTGCATTGGATTTGGGGCGGCGGCTTCCTCAAGGAACAAGGCGTGCTGGACTTCGCCGGCGGCACCATCGTGCACATCAATGCGGGCGTAGCGGGCTTGGTTGCCTGCCTCATCGTTGGCAAGCGCAAGGGTTACGGCGCCGAAAACATGGCGCCCCACAATCCGCTCTTCAGCGTCATCGGCGTGTCGCTCCTATGGATCGGCTGGTTCGGTTTCAGCGCGGGTTCCGCGCTGGGCGCCAGCCGCAACGCCGCTCTGGCCATGCTCGTCACACAGACATCCGCCGCCGCCGGGGGACTTACCTGGATGCTGTACGAGTGGTGGATACTCAAGAAGCCGAGCATCCTCGGCCTTGTCTCCGGAGCCGTCGCGGGGCTTGTCGCTATCACGCCCGCCGCCGGTTACGTATCGCCTGCGGGAGCGCTCGCCATCGGCGTATTCGCCGGATTCAGTTGTTGCTGGGCGTGCGCCTGGCTCAAGTACAGTCTCGGCTACGACGATGCGCTCGACGTATTCGGCATTCACGGCGTAGGCGGGTTCCTCGGCGCAATACTGACCGGGGTATTCGCTCTCGAAGAGATCGGCACCGCGCGGGGCGCCGTGGAAGGCAACATCATGCAGGTCTGGATTCAGCTCGAAGGCGTGCTCGCCGTGAGCGCCTGGAGCGCGCTTGGCACCATCGTCATCCTCTACGGCATTAAGTTATTCACGAGCTTGCGCGTCACCGAAGAGGATGAGACAGAAGGGCTCGACTACACCCAACACGGCGAAATGGTCGGCGCCGACAACTGATCGCCCCGACCGGGGACCGAATCGGGCGCGGTCCCGGCATCTGTTCACAAGGACAGCCGATGGGGCGCGCAGGTTCGTCAAAACTTCGGAGGCGCAGCGCAATCGGCTGAAGCAGGGCGTCGTGTCCGGATAGGACATCGTCGCGCTGCGGGCGCTTCATCGGCCTGACTCAGACCGAGTTCACGAGAGCTGGGTCTGAGTCGGTGTGCGGCCCGGGCAAGGTTGGGGAGTGCAAGAAACGCTGCGAAATCGGTAATATACCCGTGATATTCATGCCAAAGCTGGAGTGGCGCCATGGAAACAGTTGCCAAGCTCTTCATGAACGGCCGTAGTCAGGCCGTTCGCATACCCAAGGCATTCCGATTCGAGGGCGTGGACAGCGTCATTGTCCGCAAGGAAGGCGACGCGCTTGTCATGCGGCCCGCCCGCAAGAGTTGGCTGACCTTCGCAGACGATGCGCCGCTAGCGGATGACGATTTCATGGCCGAACGGCCTGATCTAGTGCAGCTTGGGCGGGTCAAGTTCTGATGCAATGGATGTTGGATACGGACATCTGCAGCTACCTGATCCGTCGTCAAGACTGGCAGTTGCTCGTGAAAATGCACGAACAAGTCGAGGTGGGCTCCAGAATCTGCATCTCCGTTGTGACTTACGCCGAGCTCCAGCTTGGTGCAGCGAGATCAGGTAGCCCCGCCAGGCACAAACAGGGCATCACAGCTCTCCGTAGCCGATTGAGCGCGGTGCTCGCGTGGGACATGTCCGCTGCAGACGAGTTCGCTCGCATCCAAGCCCAGTTGCTGGGGCTTGGCACGCCAATAGGCGTCAACGATGCGATGATCGCCGCACATGCGGCGAGTATTGATTGCACGCTCGTTACAAACAACGAGCGACATTTCGGCCGCGTCGTTGGCCTGCGAACAGACAATTGGATAGGCGAATGAACGCGGCGACAGGCGGTAGCCGGATGCGCCGATAACCCCCTCCACGGTCGCTGCCGAACTCACTGAGGCGCCCTCAAATAAGAGTCAAAGGAGGCTCCAAAGGATGCTTGCGTCGCAGCGGGCCCTCCTCGCCAAGATATTCCGCAGCGATTCTGACAACATTGCGGGCGGGTGCCGCCTGAGGGAGCCGCCATTTCTGAAAGTGCGCCTCATGTTGCCTTGGGGGGATTGGGCTTGGCGGCAGATGGGATACTGCGTCGCAGGAGGCCATACGCCGCGCGATAACCAGAAGAAAACCCGACCGAGAGACTGAAGTTGCCTCCTAATTTCACCGCAACCAAGCCACCTCTGTTGGAATCCACGGCGCTCTCCCTCGGGCTATCAGCGCTCTTGGGACTGATTCTGGCTCTTTTCATCTATCCGCCCGCGTTTCTCATGGGAGATGCCGCCCGCTTCCACAACTTTGTCTTTCCGAACGACGCTCTCGACTATCGCCTCGCGTGGCAAGCGCTCGTCGATCGGGGGCGTCCCTGGCCATCGCTCTGGACAGATCTGTTCAACTATCCCGACGGTTTCCCGATCTCGCTACTCGATGCCCTGCCACTCGCAGCGACATTGTTCCGACCCTTTGTTTCCTGGCTACCCTCCGACTTCCACTATTTTGGCCTATGGCACGCCGTCGCAGTGACGTTTCAAGCCGTCGCCGGCTCCGTCTTGGCGCGCGCCGCAGGTGTGCGCCAAATCTTGCCTTGCCTGTGCGTGGCCTCCTTCGCCATCGCCATGCCCATATTCGTTGGTCGACTCAACTGGACGCATGTCGCGTTGTCCACCCAGGGACTACTGATTCTCGCAATCGCGCTATGCATTCACGCATCACGCGTACGCTCATCGCTTCTCTTGGTGTTTCCGCAGGCGGCGTCGCTTTCCCTCGTTTCCCTCGCTGTGCATCCACTGTTGGGGTTGCAAGTGCTGTTTTTCTGCCTGCTCGCCGCGGCACTATCCAAGGACTCGGCACTGCTACGCGCGACCGCGGCCGTGGTCCTTTGCCTGCTGTTCGCCGCACTCTGCCAAGCCCTCGGCATCTTCGCTGCTGAGAGTTTCCTTGCCCGACAAGGGCTGGGAGCTTTCGGATTCTCGCCATGGGGCATGCTGGTTGGGGAACCCGATTCCCTGCGCGAGTTATACGGCGCGCCAGGTCCGGGCATTGAGCAGGACGCCTGGCTGGGATGGGGCTGTGTCCTGCTTCTGGCAGTTGGACTCATATTTCGCCCACGGGTTCACCTTCCTCGCGCCCACTATCCCTTAGTGGGCGCAATCGCCTTTCTTGCAATCGTCGCCGTCTCACCGTGGGTTCGGATTGGCACTTCCCTGATGGATCTTTCGTTCCTATTTCCCGATGCGATCATCAATCTCTACGCGATACATCGCGCCACCGTCCGATTGGCCTGGCCGCTCGTGATATGTCTGAGCCTGCTCCCGCTCGTGCATCTTGTCGCGACGTGGCCCCGTAATCGCGCCGTTATGGTCCTTGGCATCGCGTTCGCGCTACAGATCTACTCCACATGGCCGTACTGGTCGTATGAATATAGAGATGCGCGCCTCGCGATAACGCAACTTCCACCACTGCCAAGCCTGCTGGAGGGCGGATCGGTTCTCGTTTTTCTGGAGGAACCCGGAGAATCAAAAGTCGTAACGCTACATCCAAGATACGCAATGCATGTGGCGGTAGAGTCCAGCCTACCCCTCAAGGGCGGAGGATTTTCGCGACCGCCACTCTCCGAACCCGGCCAGTCTCACAAGGACATCCAACTTCGCCATGGAGATGGGGTGAGGTATCTCGCCCCCGCGCCAGATGGGGCAGATCGCTCGAACCGGCTCCCGCAGGTTTCAGACCCTGTTGTGTGTGTCCCGTGGGAGATACTGATGGTGTGCCGCGCAGGGCGCACTCAGGCGCAAAGAAACAACGTACCAAACCATGCACCTAATGAGGCATAGCCATCTGACCAAGTCGCGTCAAACGGGGAAGCTCTTGACTGCGACGCCCACAGCAGCGCCAGGCTGCCGACGGCATAGACGGCTAATAGCACTACAAGCCAGCCGGCGCGTGACCAAAATAGATCGCCACGAGGAGGCTCTGCTCGTCTGGGCTCATCAACGTGGCGCAGGAGTCCGCACGGAACAAGCGGTAGTACCCTCCTGTCCCAAATCGCGCATTCAAACGAATTTTGGCATGATGTGAGAAGGATCGAGGCAGGGGGCAGCATGCGTCTGGACGGCCAAAGGACTGCAGGAAAGCGGAGGCTATCGGCGGCAAATTGGCTTGCGATCATTGTCGTTTGGATGTCGTCTCCCGCCATGGCGTACTTGGATCCGGGCGCTACTTACATTGCTATCCAAGGACTCCTCGGCTTGGTGGCGGGATCTTGGGCGGCCGTATTCGTTTACCGGCGGCGGATTGTCGACGCCCTGAGGCGATCATCTCGCCGCACGGCGACGAATCGGGACACGGCGAGCACGATGCTCGAAGCACCCCAGCCCAAAGCCCACATGTCTCAAAACAAGAATCCGGAGAACCGATCTGCGCTCCCGTGATGCGGGACGCGAGCCAGTACTCGAAGGGGGACTGGTCCGGCGAAACCGATCCGATCTCGATGCAATGGGGATGCGTACCTTGGCGGCGCTGGCGGCGAAACATGCCGATTCGGTGCTCCCTTTGGATTACCTTGAGGGGAGACTCGAGTCGCCGATTCACCCGTTCGTAGCCCGACGCCACGAGCTTCCTCATGCCCGGCTACAGGCACATGGCACCGCGCTGCTCGCGCTGCTCGCGTTGTTCCTCAAGGACGGCTGGACCTTTGCTGACGGCGATCCCCAGAACTTCGCCTGGGGACCGAGCGGACCGGCATTGCTCGACTGGGGAGCCCCGGTTCCCAGGGATCCCTCGAACGCGCCGTGGCAGGGCCTGAAGCAATTCGCGGAAAACGTCCTCTATCCCCTTGGCATCAGTACACGGACAGGGATTCCGCCAAGCCGCTGGCTGCGGAGCTTTCCCAGCGGCATCGGCGCCGAGGAAACACGGGCCGTGATGCGCGGGCGGATTTGGCGGGCACCTTTATGGGTGCAGATCCTTTCGCGCGGCGACCGTGGCACCAGAACTGGATTCGCGGGATCGGTCAGACAGGCTCCAAATATCGGAAAGGCCAAAGGCAGCGATCGGAGTGGCGACGCGTTGCCTTGGTTGTTGCGAAGCCTGCAGAAGACGATCAATCGTCTGCCGGCCCCCGAGAGGCAATGGCGAAATCGGGGATGGGCACTCCACCAAGCGGCGCACAGCTACGGTACCGAAGCGCTAGCGGCACGCAATGAGGCGATTGTCCGTATCGCTGCAGAACGCCGCGTGTCCCGGGTACTGGACCTCGGCGCACACGTCGGTTCGTTGCTCGCCACGGTGATCAACGGCAGAACACCGGAGCACTGCGTGGCCGTGGATGTGGACCCTGGATGTACCCACGCGCTGCACCACGCATTCCAAAAGCAGCCGGTAACCCTGGTCGAAGCGAACCTGATGGAGGCGGATGACCTACCCGACAGGCTCGGAGCTTTCGCGCCCGACATCACGCTGGCATGCGGATTGATACACCATCTGGCCCTCGCTCGATCAGACGGTCTCCGTCGCGCCCTGGAGGTAGTGTTGGAGTGCGCCGGAAAGAAACCGGGATCGGCACTCGTGCTGGAGTGGATACCCGCCGACGACCCGCAACTCCGTTCGCTTTACGACAACCGCGTCTTCCGCTCCCCACGCTTGCATGAATACAGGCTCGATGCCGCACGCGCCATGCTGTCGGAAAGCCGGTCCGTGGCAGAGATCGGCCTGCCGGGCACGGGCAGGACTCTACTTCGATGTGAGTGCGCGGTCTGACGTGCCGCGCACCTTTGCCCCGCCGGATTCCGCGCACCCGTGATGTCCAGGGAACTCCTAACCCGGCAACGGCTCCAGCGTTGGTGTACGGAGCGTTCCAAATATGTGGCATGGGGATGGATCGTCGCATCAGCGGCAGCGGGCGCTTTGTTAGCGGTTTCGTTTTCGGCACAGGTCCTGCTCGGTTCCGGCTATGAACGGCTCTTTGCCGGTGTGGCTGTATCGCTTGCGGGCGCGGCCGGTATCGGCGCGGCGATAGGCGCAATTCTGACCCTTCCCGCTGTCTTCAGGCTCAGGCTCCTGCATCCGTCGTTCGGTCTCTGGTTAATGTTCTTTTTCGGCAACGTGGATTGGCTGGGCGATATTGGCGGGCCACCCCGATGGTTGCTTCAGGGCGCACTGCTCACCTTGCTCCTAGTCGGCGCATTCAAGCTGCGCAAGGCGGGACCGAGGCTCGGTGTCATACCGGGAGCCGCCCTCGCGGCGATGGTAGCAGTGCCGATCGGTGCCATGCTCTGGAAGAATGCCTTCGTTCCGAACGAAGGCCAGTGGTGGTTCGACGATCCAGATTTCCGCCGCAGTATCCTTTCAGAGGCCCGCGCCGTCCGCGAGCGCGCCGATGTCGGCAAACTTCCGGACATCTGGTTGATAGTGCCAGACCAACATCCTTCCGTTTCAGAGGCCGTTCGTCGGGGAGTGCCGTATTCCGAAGTGGAACTGGCGCGGCTCCGCGAGCGCGGCTGGAGGATCCGCGACACTGCTTCGACCGATGCACCGGATACAACCGTTACGCTGGCGCAGACGCTCTCTTTGTCCGCGTGGCTCGTTAATGGCCAGCACCAAGTTCCCGCGACATCGGAACTTTTAAGGGTTCTCTTCGAACAGAACGCGTTGCGATGGGAACGGACTTTTTCGGATCCTCTTCTTTTGACGGTTCTGGAGGAGGCAGGCTACGAAACCTGGGGATGGTTGGGGTGGTGGTTGCATCCACAGTACTTGCCATTCCTTCATGTGGACAAGTCGCGACACAGGGCCCTCAATGCATTGCACCAGGCTGTCGTAGACGGATGGCTTTGGATTCATCTCGGCCTCCGGCAACCGAAAACGACCAACCGCGCCCAACATTTTCGGATCCCCGAACGGAACTGCCGCGAACTCACCGCGCAGCGCGAGCGATTCTTCTCATGGGATCCGGAGCAGAGCCCGGACAGAGAACCACTCTTCGTTTTCTACCACCTGTTTTGGTCACACGACGGAGCCAACATGGATGCCTCCGGGGAGTGTCAGGTCAACGAACCGGATGACTACCACCTCACTGCAGAGGGGGCCGATGAATGGGTTGAGTTCTGCAAGGACCTGCGAGAGCGGGGCGAGACGGTGATGGGATGGGCTCCCGGTTGCCTTCCCAAGGATGTTCGAGATAGGCGGGCCAGCAGGTCGAACCTGTATCTCACCGAGTTTCTGAGACGCTTGGAGTCTCACGCGAACGAGGTTGCGGGGAGCAGGCCGTTCCGCATCCTCGTTCTCGCGGACGAGGGGATGTCCCGCGTAGACCGTGGTGTCGAATACGCGAGTCCAAGTACTTGGAGAATCGACTATTTGGTCAAAAGCCCGGCAGTATTCCGCGCCGAATTCGGGAAGGATGTGACCAGGCTCTGGCCGGAAACGGAAATCCCGGACATGCCCCAGGCCGTTCGCGCCGTGGTGGTGGACTTGGTTCGATCACACCGGCAGCGCGCGGTATCTCGCTGAACCCCTCGCGATTTCGACACTCGGTCTACGGTCTGCCACCCGATCATTGTCTTGGCGTTCCGTGAGCACCGGTTTGCGACATGAGTTCGGTCTATCGGACTACTTCGGATCACTTGAAGCGATTGTTGGTCCTTTGCCGCAGATGCTGGCGTCATCTCATGGCGCTATTGACGATGCGGTTCACAGGTCCGGTGTTGAACCCTCGTCCAGCATGTCGGCGCGAACCAAGACCGCAAGAATGTCGAAGGGCGCATCTTGTCCTTCAACCTGCCGATACCAAACGAAACGCCATTCGTCATAGAAAAAACTGTCCCACTCTCGTTTCTCAACTTCGTGAAACAACGGCCTGCCGGCGACAATCACTCCGGCCGCCGACCCACGTGACAAGGCCTTTCGAAGCCGCGCGGCGGCGGCGTCTTCCGAACCATCGCCGGAGAATGCGTTGCCGACCCACGGCACACCGGGCCGGAACCAGTTGCCAGCGTACGTGAACGGTGGCTGCAATGACTTGCCTGTGTTGAGTATCCAAAGTCCACAGATCCCGCTGAGGTCGAGGACGGTCTGATTGGGTCCAAGACGCTTAATCCAATGTACGGCGGAGTCACAATAGGCAGTTGGCAGGCTTCTGTTTTCACCGTCCTTCTTCCAAGGATCGAATGGAAGTGCCAGGACGACACCGAGGCAAGCCACAGCAGTCGCTCGAAGGGCGCCCGGGCCAACGTGTCGGGATGCCCAAGACGCCTCCCAAACCCGCCAATGACAGAGCCTTGCGGTGAAGATAGCCGCGAACAGAGCAACTACCGGCGCTGCTTCAATGAAGTACTCGCGCGCGGGTGGCCTGATTAACGCCATCGTCAGATACCCGAGCATCAAGGGGACGACAAGGAAAACCGAGTACCGGAGTGTCGATCCGTTCGGCGAGTTCCTTACGGCACCAGGGAACCAGGCCGCTCCAAAGAGTAGAACCAATATGTATACAAATGCCCAGGGAGCAGAACCGGGCAGTTTCGCCGCAGATTCCCAATACGCCCACCACTCCTTCTCGATTCCCGCATCAATCACCCCGAACGGAGCGACAAATACGGTTCGGTAGAACACATCAAATGGCCCCCAGAAGTAGAACGCGCCAATAATTGCGACCGAGGGAAGTACGGCCATCGTAAGCCAGACCAGACGCGCTGGTTGACCCAGCTTCGACCCACCCAGCATCGCAAGCGCGGCCAATCCCATGGCAGCGAGGCCTGCCTGCACCATCACCCAGGGCAATGTGCCCGCGAGAATCGCGGAGATGACGAGGCACGGTTTGGACCCCCGAATGCCCGCCACCAAGCACGCGAAAGCCGCCAGGGACATACCCATGACGAAATGGTTGGGCATCGCAAGGTGGTGCAGATCTGCCATATTTGTCGAAACCAGCAGGACGAGCGCTCCTATCAGCGCTGCAGGGGTGCCCAGCCCACGCCGGAATAGGCAGAAGAACGTCCAAGTCGCCCCCGCCTGCACGAGGACAGTCAGCAGCCTGAGCGCGGCCAGTGCCGCGAAAGCGTCGTCGAACAACGCCGATGGCAGGGCAATGAAGTATGCGAGCGGCGCCCGCACGTCCCAGTAGACCTCGTAAGGAAAGGAGCCATCAAGAATCGACTTCGCCATTACAAGCAGGCTTAGCTCGTCTGGACCCATGGACGTACTGAAGGATTCTGCTCGAAACAGGAATGCCGCCAGGATAGCTATGGGGAACGCGACAAATTCCACACGGGTCCCTGACCAGGATTCACGCACGTCTCTGAACGAAAAACCGGTGCGCGGATCTTTGCCCATGATCGTCATTAACGTCGCCAAGACGAAGATCGAGGAATTACGTATGAGGAACGAGCGATTGTCTTGCCCGAAAATGTGGATTTTGCCATCTCGCTTCCCGCGGCTACCACGCGATCCATGGAACAATTCGGGGCAGGAAGTCGTGTTGCACCGCAGGATTGACCGACCCGGCCGGATTACCCCCTACCAGCAATATCCGCTCTTGGCGTAACAAGTGCTTGTACTTGCTCAATTCACCCAGACGCTTCGGACGGGGCTGTCCGTGCCTCGTTCAGCGTATCTGAGCGAACAAACACCGCCAGCCTGTCAAAACCTGCAAGGTGTCCTGGGGCGAATCGATACCACACCAACCGCCATTCGTCATAAAAAAAACGCTCCCATCCCCTTTGTTCGACTTCGTCGAGCAGCAGTCCATTGGCGACGATCACGCCTGCGTCCGAACGATGAGACAGGGCTTCGCGAAGCCGGGCGACGGCGCCAGCTTCCGAACCATCACCGGAGATAGCGTTGCCAATCCACGGCGTCCTTGGCCGGAACCAGTTGCCCGCGTAAGTGAACGGTGGGTGCAGAGCCTTCCCGGTGTCGAGTATCCGGAGTCCGCATATCCCGCTGAGGTCGAGAACGGTTCGGCCGGGATCAAGCCGGTCTATCCAATGAACCAAGCTGTCGCAATAGGCTGTGGGCAACGGACTACGCGTGTCACTCTTGTTCTCCCATGGAAAGAACGGAAGCGCCATCGTCACACCAAGGCAGGCGACGGCAGTCGCTGGAAGGATGGTGGGGGACATGCGCAGGAATGATCGAAGCCTATCCCATGACCGCCAACGCCAGAGACTCCAGGAGGCAATTGCCGCGAACAAAGCGGCTGCCGGCGCCGCCTCGATGAAATAATCTAGCGACGGTAACGGCCTTATGGACGCCATCACGAAAAACCCGACCAACAGCGGCACAATGATGTAGGGAGCGTAACGAATCGGTGAACCCGAAGGTGCTTGTCGAGCGGCGCTTCGGAACAACACTGCGCCGACAATCAAATTCAGGATGTAGACGATGCGCCAGGGTACCGAACCGGGCAAGTCCGACAAGGTCCCCCGATGCCACGACCAGTCCATCCCCAATCCCGCCTCAATCACTCCGAAGGGCGCGAGAAACACGGTCCGGACAAACGTGTCGAAAGGTCCCCACAAGAAGAAGGCGCCGATCATGACGATTGAGGGAAGTACCGCCACACAGGCCCATGTCATGCGCTCGGTTCGTCGAAGTGCCGGATCAGCGAACATCACAAGCGCTGCCAGACCCAGGGTTACAAGGCCCGATTGAACCATCACCCAAGGTAACGCTCCAGCCAGAATAGCCGAGAAGAAGAGACTGGGCCGGCTACCCCGAATGGCCGCCACCAGGCACGCGAAAGCCGCCAAGGACATGCCCATAGCGAAGTGGTTGGGCATTGCAAGGTGGTGCACATCCGCCACATTCGTCGAAACGAGCAGCACCAGTGCTCCTATCAACGCCGCAGGGACGCCCAGCGCGCGCCGGAAAAGGCAAAAGAACGTCCATGTCGCCCCCGCATGTACGAAGACAGTCAGCAATCTCAGCGTGGCCAACGCCACGAAAGCGTCCTCGAACAACGCCGATGGCAGGGCAATGAAATACGCGAGCGGTGCCCGTACGTCCCAGTAGACTTCATAAGGAAAGGAGCCATCAAGAATCGACTTCGCCATCACAAGCAGACTTAGCTCGTCCGGACCCATGGACGTACTGAAGGACTCTGCCCGAAACAGGAATGCCGCGACAATGGCTATGGGAATCGCGACAAACCCCACCCGTGCGTTCTTGCGCAACCCTCGCCACATGCTTCCTACGGCCACTGCAAACCAGCGTCTGGAAAATCAGCTCGACGAACAAAGATCGCAAGCGTCGAGAAGCGATCATCCAGAGCATAGCCATCGATGCTTCGGAACCACACCAGTTTCCAATCCCGAAAAAATGGTTCATGCCATCTCCGTTTCCGGAGTTCATCGTAGATCCGCCTGTCGGCAAGAATGATTCCCGCCGTGGACGCTGGCCCAATCGCCGCACCCAATCTCGCCGCAGCCGCACTCTCGGAACCATCGCCTCCAAGGGCTTCCCCCACCCAACGCATGTGTAGCTGACGAAACCAGTGGTCGGTAAACGTAAACGGAGGATGTAGAGATGAGTCGGACTGGAGTATCCAATAGCTGCAAAGTGCGCTGGTGTCGAGGACGGTCCGCTGGGGGCCAAGTCGCTTGATCCACCAGGCCGCTCCTTCGCAGTATGCCGCCGGCAAGGGCGGTTCTGATGTTTCCTTTCCTGGACCTGTCAGGAGGGCCAACATAAGCACGAGGTATGCGGCAAGACACCCCCGAAGAACCGATGGCCGGAAATATCGAAACCCGGCGAATGTATCCCACGCTTTTGATGTGAATATTCTGTGTGCAGCGACGGCCACGAGAAGCGCCGCCGCTGGCGCGGCATCGATCCAGTACTCCGGCGCCGCGCTCTTGATATACGCCATAAGGACCAATGGCAGAAGTGGCGGCAGAACAAGATAGGGGCTGAGCCGAAGGGGAGATCCCGAGGAAGTCCCGCGAACCAGCCCCGGCAAGAGGGCGATCCCCGCAACGAGCAGAATGACGTAGTGAAGCATTTCCGGGGACACACTTGCGCCCGACGTCTCTCGATCCGGGAAGAACGACGTTCCCTTGGCGAAACCTTCCGTCAAGAAGTCGATCGGCGCCAGAAACACGGTCCGGACGAACGCGTCGAAGGGACCCCAGAGAATGTAGGCTACGACTACAGCGAGGGACGGAAGCGCCGCGACCGCCAACCATGGTCCGATCCAACGACGTTTCGACCGCGCGCCGGACATCGCGAGCCAGCCGATGGCGAGAGCGGCAAGCCCGGTATGGACCATCATCCACGGCAGCAATCCGGCCAAAAAAGCCGACGCGAGATACATCGCTCGCCGGTTGCGCCGAAGTCCTTCCACCGCACATGCGAATGCCCCCAGCGACATTGCCATCGCAAAGTGGTTCGGCACGGCAAGATGATGCAGCTCCGCCATGTTCGCCGACGCCAACAGCGCTACCAGGCCGAGCGCCGCCGCCAGCGATCCGAGCTGCCGACGAAACAGGCAGAAAAATAGCCAGGCGGCAACTCCCTGGGCGAGCAATGCCAGCAGCCTCAGCGTCTTGACCGCCGTAACGGTGTCCTGCAGGTATGCGGAAGGCAGGCCCCAGAGATAAGCGAGCGGGGGACGCACATCCCAGAATTCGCCGTAAGGAAACTTGCCTTCCAAGATCACACCCGCCATGGCGACAAGGCTGAATTCGTCGGCCCCCACACCGACAGTCAAAGACTTCGCCCGGAAAGCGAATGTCGCCACCACGATCAGGGGAATCGCGGCGATCTCCGGACGGACCCGTTGCAACTGTTCTGCGAACACTTCCATGCCTAGAAACCGGGGAACCGGTGAGATGATTTATAGATGCGCCAGTGGCGCAAATATGGTATCAAGCCCGCCCGTTCTACGAACTGACAGTGGTTGATATGGATCTGGTTTCGAAGTGTGTCTCCTGCATTGCGGCCAAGGTCACCGCCTTTGTTGCTGACCTGCGAGGGGTGTCAACGGTCGAGTATGCGCTCATGGTCGTCGCGGTAGTTGCTGCTGTTGCCTTGGCGGCGGGCTTTCTGGGCGATGCCTTCGAGGCATTGTTCAAGGATCTGAGCAAGGAAATGACAACAGGTGTTGGTACTGTTAAGAGTACGGTCACCTAATTGACCAGCAAACTCCGCCCCAGGCGTTGCAACCCATGCGGGTAGTTTCTCGCTAATGCCAAATGCTTGGAGCGACCGCGCTTTACTGCTGCGTCCTTGTTTCCCTGGTGGCAGTGTGGACCGACGTAAGGCGGCGAGAAGTGCCGCACTGGATCATAGGCACCCTGGTAGGGCTCTGGGTGTTGGCGGCGGTTATGGCCCCCGAAGCACTCAACGGCGAGCCAGTGATGGGCCTCGTCTGCGGAGCAGCGGCGCTCGTCGTCGGTTTTTGCCTGCATGCCCTGGGCTGGCTTGGCGGCGGGGACGGCAAGTTGCTGGCCGCGCTGGCGATGTGGCTGGGACCCGCCGACCTGGGCCTCGCGCTGCTCGCAACCGGTTTCTTCGGACTGCTCCTGGCGGCTCCGGCGTTGCTCGGGCTTTCCACGGTTTTCCGGGAACGGGGCATCCCCTACGCGTGTGCCATCGCTCCCCCCGCTGCCGCGATTCTCGCAGTCCGCGCCGTGGTCGGCTAGCGCTATACCAACCCTGATGGGATGTCGAACAGATGGCATTGTCGGACTACTTCCGCCCCGATCTCTTCCGCGCGCGCAACCTCGTGCCGGCGGGCATTGCCATCGTCGTAGTGGCCGGTGCCTGGTTCGGTATCCGCCAAACGCAGACTGACGAAACGCCGCCCGCAGCCCAACAGGCTGCGTCGGCCCCCGTCGAAGCTCCTTCTCGAGAGGCACCGCCCCCGGCGGAACCCGAGATATCCCCGACTGTGCTGGTGGCAAGCCGCGACATCGGCCGAGGCGTCCTGTTGAACATGGACTTGGTCGAATGGCAGGAATGGCTCGAACCCGTGGACCTGTCCCGCGCGGTCATCAAGGACGCCGTGCCCCTCGAATCGGTGATCGGCGCCGTGACGCGCAGGGCTATCACGACCGGCGAACCTATCACTTGGGAAAATCTCGTCATGTCCGGTATGCCGGGATTCGTCACCGCTGTATTGTCGCCAGGTCACCGCGCAATGACGGTGTCGGTGGACGAATCCACGACGCGCGCCCAGATCATCTACCCAGGTGACCGAGTGGACGTGATCCTCGTGCACTCTCCGGGTTCCGGAGGCGTACCTGTAGATTTGGGCGGCAGTGCCGGTCCCGCTTCACAGGTAATCGTGCGCGACGTGCGCGTGCTCGCCGTCGGCTCCGCCACCATGGACATGAACCGCTATGGAACGACTTCGATTGCGGCGGGAGGCCAGCTCCGACGTCCCGAACCGCCTTCGGGCGAGACGTACACGCTGGAGGTTTCGACGCTGGACGCGGAGCGCATCGCCCTCGCGTCGGTGGCGGGACGCCTCACGTTGGTTGTCCGTCCAATTTCTGCGGTGTCGGTAGTAGACGCGACATCGCAAAGCGTTGGCTTCGAAGAGGCGACGAAGCCGGTTCGATTCGCGGAGGTCATGCACGGCCTGGGTCCCACCGAGGCAGAGCTGGCGCCGCCAGCACCCAGGATCCGCATCATCCGCGGTCGCGGGAGGTCGAGCGAAGAAACCCTGGAGGCCCGGGAGGAGGCCCGGGCCGAAGAAGCCGCAAGCCTGCTGGCCGAGGCGCTACGCGGCGGCTGATTTGCGATGCGCGGCACACCAACACCGACCTTGTTGCGCGCCTTGGCCCGCGCATGGGTGACAATCGCCTGCTGCTTCGGGGTGATCGCGCTGGCCGCGCCGGTCGAGAGTCAGTCCATCAACCTGTTGCCGGGGCGCTCGGAGACACTGACGTATGCCACCGACATCGGCACCGCCCTGATCGTCGACCCCGACACGGCCGATGTCGAAGTGCTCGACGCGCGCAACCTGCTCGTGTTGGGCTACGCACCTGGAATTACACGCCTTGAGGTGTACGACACCGACAACGCGCTTTTGGGCACGTACCACGTCGAAGTGCGAACCCAACAGTCAGAGGATGCACAAGCGGTGGTATCACGAATCGTCGGCGACGATTCTGACATACGGGTCGATTCCGTCGGGGATACGCTATTCGTGGCCGGCGAAGCCAAAAGCCCGTCGCAAGCGGAACTCGTATTGCGGGCAGTGCGGTCCGTCGCGGGGGGTACGCAAGTGGTGGATGCCGTTTCGCTCGACAACCCGGTCCAGGTCAATCTGGAAGCCGTGATCTCCGAAGTGTCGCGCAATGTCACCCGCGAACTCGGTATCGACTGGTCGCTCGATATCAATCCCTTCGCGCACCCCTTGAGGACCATGGTATCCGGGGTGCGTCTGGGATCGGGGGCGCTGCAAATCGCGGACGTGTATTCGCAAACGCTTTCATTCGCCCCGCTGTTTTCCGGCTTGCCTCCCGGAATCGGTCGATTGGTGGAAGAAGAAACGGCGAATGTGGTGCAAGCCGAACTCGAGACCCTGGAACCCGGCGTGGTCCGGGGCACCCGAGGCGGCGACGGCGGCATCGTTCTCGCGCACTACAAGGATATCCATGGTTCCAAGTATCGCGCATCGGCCTTCCTGGAAGCCCTGGCGGAGAACGGTCTGGCGGTCGTGCTCGCTCGGCCGAACATCACTGCGGTGAGCGGTCAGCCGGCCGAGTTTTTCTCCGGCGTGGAAATACCGGTGCCCACCGTGGCCGAAGGTGGCGCGATCGGCACCGAATATCGACAGACCGGCGTGAGCCTGGCATTTACCCCCACCGTGCTCGACAACGACCAGATCTCGCTCACGGTGCAGCCGCGCATTCGGGAAATCGCTCCGGGCGGTGCGAACATCTTTGGGGCATTCGTGCCGAACATCAATGAACGCTCGGCCGCAACCACCGTTGAACTTGGAAACGGCGAATCCATCGCCATCGCGGGCCTGTATCGCCGCACGACAGGAAGCTCCATTTCCGGCATACCGCTGTTGAAGGACATCCCGGTGTGGGGCGCGCTGTTCCGCACAACGCGCGATACGGACCGGTCGGTCGAACTGATCATCGTCGTCACACCGCGCATCGTAGCGTCCGTGAGTGCGCCGGCAGCCGAAGGGCTGGGCAGAATCGCGCGCGCCGGCCCGGCGCAACAGCTCGGCAACGAGTTCTACTACTGATCGATAGCCGCCCGTACCTGTTACGCAGAGGTGACGGTTGCATGCGCGATGTTGCGGAGAAAGCTGGCGAACCCGTAGAATCGCTACAGGCTGTCGGACTTGCCGCCATTGCGGCAAGATCGACAGGGTGATAGGTAGGCTTGGGCGGGGGCATAACACGGCACCCGACCGGGCGACGGATTTTGTGGCACTAGGCCGCTGAAATGTCGAGAAGAAAACCGATGCGACGCCTTGCGATATTTGGATTGGTCGCGCTCGGCGGGCTGTTGTCTGCTTGCCAGTCGCAACAGCAACCGCCCGAGGAAGGCGCGTATGTGGATTTCGTATTGGAAATGATGGTCGAGTCCGCGAAACAGTCGAAAGGGCCGGACGACGCTGAACCGGCGATCAAAGCCGTTGAAGGTTGGCGTGGTGCCGGCGAAGAAGGGACCGACTGACAGAATACGTCGATAGATGTCGACGACGCGGAACCAATGGAGTCGCTGAAAGTCGATGGCCGATACAGATTTCTCCGCCTACCTCCACGATGCCGCCAGCCGGCACCTTGTTGAAGAGGTCAACGCGCAAGCGACCGTCAGACGCGGGACCGTCCGCACCGCCGCATTGACCTACCGGACGGACCGGTCCCCCGAAGTACTGCTCATCGATCTCGATGGTGAACAGAACCCCATCGTCTATGTTCCCGCCCTGATGCAGGTGTGCCGGCCGGAGACAGTAGTGCTTGCCACGGGCTCGGAAAACAACGTGGCGTTGGCGAACGAACTGTATCGCGGCGGCGTTTTTCTATATCTGCCAAAGCCGCTTGACGCCCCCGGGCTGCGGAACGCCATGCGCGAAATCGCCGCCATCAATACGGAAGAGGAACGCCCGGAGGTGCAGACAAGCCGGATCCTGCTGATCCTGGGCAAGGGCATGGGGACCAATACACTAACGAGCTTGCTGGCGCGTACCGCCGCTGACGCGGGGCGCTATATCAGTTGTGTCGACCTCGACCCGAGTTTCGGCTCCCTTTCACTCGCGTTCGACACGCAGCCCCCGCGCGGGCTCGCGCAAGCCTTGGAGACCGATGGCGAGATGTCCGTCGAGCGGCTGCAAGCGCGGGTGTCGCCACGCATTGGCCTGGTGGCGCATCCGGTGGACCAGGCGGGAAGAGAGGACTTCGACGACAAGGGCATACCGGCCTTGCTCGAAGCGTTGTCGTTGCAAGCGCACATGATCCTGGTATGCGGGGCGCAAACTTTCCATGTGGGCGCCTTGCGCAACCTCGTTTCGAATCATGTCATCGTGTTCGAACCTACGCCGGCCGGGGTATCGATTGCCGTCCGCTGGCTTCGCATTCTCGATGGTGCGACATCCACGTTGGTGATGAACCATACGCGACCCTTGCCGAGGCTGATCAGCCAGGACCAACTCCGGTCGGGTTTCGGCGGTCGACTACCGGATTTCGAAATTCCTTACATCAAGGGAATGGCCCGCGCCATGGCGCTGGGGGAGCCGGAAAGGGCGGTCTCCCGGCGCGAGCGCGCGGTGCTCAACCAGTTCCTCCTGCCCATGCTGGGCTTGAGTTCCGCGGAAGGGTGACCCTACGGGGCGGAAGCGCTAACAGACTGTCGGACTTGCCGCATTGGCGGCAGGATCGACAGGGTGACGGGTGAGCGGGTGGGAAGAAACAGTCGGGCTTGGGCGGGGGCAAAACACGGCGCACCCGAAGGGGCGACGGTTTTTGTGGCACTAATCGACCACGAATCCCAAGGATTCCACCGCTTCGACCAACTTCAACAGCAAATCATCCGATGCTACGGGCCCGATGCGGACCCGGTATATCGGTTTTCCGTCACTCGACGAAACCTCCGTGATACGGACCTCTCCGTCGATTGCCCTGCGCAGTTCGGAAGCGAGTTCATCCGCCGCCGAACGGACCGCGTAGGCACCCATCTGCAGGAATCGCTCCGTGTTTTCGTGGACAACAAACGCAGTCCTGGCGTCGTCTATTTCCGTCGAAGGTAGCACCCAGCCGGTGCCGTAGCTGGACCGCAAGGCATCGAGCAACGTCGCGAGGGAGGCCTCAGACTCGATCGGACCAACGCGTACCCGGTAGAGGGGTCCGCCGTCGTCCGCCAGAGCCTCTACAACGACTACCGGTTCGGAAGTGATCAAACGCAGTTGCGAGGCGAGAGTATCCGCAGTAGAGCGGACCGCGTAGGCGCCCATCTGCAAGAAGCGCCGTTCATCCTCATGCACGATGAACGCCTTCACCCGGCGTTCGGAAGAACCGGAACGGCGGGGATCACCGGAAGGCCCCTCCCCAACGCCGCCTGTCGCGGAATCGGTTGCCGCCGACTCAGGCAACACCCGCACGGTCCCGTAGCCCCCGGACATCAGCATGCCGCTCAGTTCCGTCATCATCCGGCGGGAACGAATGGGACCGACTTGCACGCGGTACATCGTCTCGCCATTCGCCAGTTCGGCTTCGACAATACGGACAGGCACCCGCGCGACGCTCCCGACTTCGGACGCGAGCGCCTCCGCAGTCGAACGAACCGTATATGCGCCCACTTGCAGAAATTGCGGCGCGTCCAGGTCGTCCGTCCCTTCGGGGACTGGCGATGCAACACCAGTTTCACCGCCGTTCGGCGACCAACCGGCGTCTTTAGCCGTCATGTCCTCAGCACCTCCAGATGCAGCGACTGGGCTCTCTGCTCCCGGAGCAGGCTCCGGAATCGTCTGCGGTTGCTGCGCCGCAGTTTGTGTTGCATCAGCTTCGATGCCCAAAGGTTCCAGGAATACTTCGACCAACTCCGGTCCCGCCTGTGTTTGCCCTGCCGACGGCGCAAGCTCGAGGTCCGCTGCCGGCTCAGCTTCCGATGCGTTGGCGGCCGGAACCCGCGCGGCACCGTATCCCATCCCTTCCAGCGTCTCGACCAACTCGGTCAGCCCAGCCCTCGACTTGATCGGGCCGATGAGGACTCGGTATAGCTTTACCGCATCACTGCCATCGCCCATGCCGAAGGCGGAGACATCAACGGACTCGGTCGTGATTCGGCGGAGTTCGGACGCAAATTCCTGCGCCGGAGCATCGATGGCGTAGACCCCGATGCGCACGAAATACTGCCCGCCCACTTCGATGGCGTAAGGCCGTAGATCGCTCTTGTCCATCCGTTTGTCATTCGGCTCGCCAACCGGCGCGCCATCTTCTGCGACGCGTTCTTCGCGGTTACCGACCTCGCGGGAGGGGACCGTGTCTCGGCGAGGAGGATTCACTGCCGCTCCCACCCCGCGGGCATCCTTCTCGACGGCAGCGGCTGTTGCGTCGCCCGCCGATACTGGAGGCTGTTCGTCGGGCGAGGGTACGGGGGAAGGCGCCATTGCCATGTCGTCCATCTCATCGGCCCTCGCCGATTCGGGCACTATCACCGCAGACATATCCAGCGCGCGCGACAGGTTATCGGCCAGCATTTCCTCCTCGGGCGCAAGCAGTACGGCTTGTTCCATGAATCTAATGGCGCCGAGAATGTCACCCTCGAGCAGGGCTACGAGGCCTAGGCCATTCAAGCCCCACGCGGCGGTTGTGGCTGGCGCGTTTTCCCTGCTGGGAGTCAAACGCGAGAAGCTCTTGCGGGCGGCTTCGAGTTTCCCGGCTGCGAGCGTGGCACGTCCGTGCGCGAGCAGCGCCGCGTGACGCTCATCCGCCTGCGTCGCGTAAGAAATCGCCGCCGCGTACCAGCGAGCCGCTTCCGCAGAATCCCGGCGCGCAGCGGCGATTTCGCCCAAACCCATGCGCGCGTTAACGGAATCGGGATCGACCTCCAGAAGTCGCAGGTAGAGGCGCCGCGCTGTCTCCGTCTGTTCCGCCTCAAGCGCGATCCGCGCCATTGGCAACACGGCCTCTTCCACCCGTTGAATGCGCACCGCGTCGGTTTCGTTGGGCAGAACCGAACAGCCGCCGATGAGCAAGGTCGCCACGCGGAAAGCCAAACCGAAACCCGACCTGCGGATCACAGCAAGAGCAGGCGCGAAAAACACAATCTTTTCAGTTCCCTATGGGGCAAGGGCGGAATTCGCTGTAGTATAGTTCAAAATTTTCCCACTCACCGACCGCACCGTTCGGCAACGGAAGAAACCCCGATGCAGCGAGGCCAGCGCCACAAAATCCGTCGCCTTGGCGGGCGCCGTGTTTTGCCCCCGCCCAAGCCCACCTATCATCCCGTCGATCTTGCCGCTAGTGCGGCAAGTCCGACAGGCTGCCAGCCCAAGTCGATCCGGCGCCGTTCGAACGGTGCCATGGCCGTGGAGTTTGCACTCGTTTTTCTCGCCTCCCTGTCGCTGTTCGGTCTCGCCGGCGAGTTCTTCCGCATCTCCATGATCGATCAAACGCTTGCGCGGGTGACCCATCAAAGCGCCAAGGCAATCGCCGGGCTTCCCGATGGCGACGTGGAGTGCGAAGACACGATACAGAGAGTGTTTGACCGCGATGTCGGTGCGCGCTGGCTGTTTGATCGCAATGGCGACGACACGGTGAACATTGTCTTCAGCTTCGGCACCACATGGCCCGCAGTCACCCTGGGTGACGAGATAGGCGTCGCCATCAGTTGGGACGACGACCCCGAAGCAGATGTCGACTGGACCGATGCGACCACAGGTTCCTGCGGCGGCGACGGTAGCTGGCTCCGACTGCGCTCGCGGTTTGCCATCCAACCCTGGTTCGGCCCGGTTCGGCCGTTCTGGGGCGCGATGTATCGGCAACACGAGAGCTGGGGCAGAAACAGCCGGACGTTCTGAACTGTGCGACGAGAATTACATGGGCCCCTCCATGGGCAGCGCGGTTCGGCGGCCATTGAATTCGTCGTGCTCGTGCCGTTCATCCTGGTGCTGACGGCGGCGGTGTGGGATCTGCGCGTATTCACGGCCTACCGCACGGACGTCGCGCGGGAGATATTCGTCGTCGCCGAACTCGTCGCCAGCGGCGGCAGTTGGTCGAGCGATGAGTCAGTGAAGAACGTGATCAAGGCGGCGGCGGCCCGGATGGGAGAAACAAGCGCCGGCGTGCTGCACGTCGCGGTCGTAACGCGCGCCACAACCCGACACGATGGCACCGCCTGCGTCAACGACGACGAATGGTGCGCCCCGCTCGTGGCCAAGGAATTTTTTGACTATCCTTTCCCGAGCGGTACGGGCAACTGCCAGAATTTCCCTCGGACCCTGCCGGACGAGGGAGACCTCTTCGCCGAAGACGCGACCGTTCTGCCGTTCGAAGATGCGGATCCCGACGGCGCCGGGCCGGAGGCCGCGCCAACCGTCGACGAGTGGGTCAGCCGCAACATGCAGCCGGAGGAGTGGTGGGTGATCGTGGATAGTTGTTCCCATTTCGGCGAAGGTCCACACTCCCGACTGATCGGCAAGCGATTCATGAACATGGGACTTGCGTGGATCGATGTCACCCCCGTCATGCAGAAACGCTCGGCCTGGGGTTCGATCGACGACCTGAGCGACTGCGTCTGGTGCTGAGAACCGAGTGATGATCCAAGACAAGAACACTGCGAAAGCGCAGCTATGGGTGGAACGCCTGGCGCGACCGATCATGGCGTTCGCCCGATCCCGCACGGGTGGCGCAATGTTCATCGGCGGCAGCCTGGCGATGCTGTCGATGGCGAGCGTCGGCGGCATGATGTCGAACTACGGCTGGCGCGAAGCGCAGGAGGAAGAGATCGACGCCGCCCTGCGCGCCGGCGTTTCGGCGTCCGCCCACTTCATGCGGGGAGACCTGACAGCCGTTGAGGACCAGATCAAGGAACGCGTCGCGGACTTCATGCGCGGCCTGCTGGGCGATGTGACCATAGCCAAGGACGACATAGTCATCGACCACGACTTCTCGACGAACCGGACGACCATCAAGGTTGAGGGGAACGCCACATACGCGTTCAAGAACCTTTGGGCAGCCGGCCGCACCGGCGACCCGGAGTCCCTGACAGGGGAACAGGTCATCGTGGAATTCGATGCGAGCCAGTTCGAATTCGCCCTCGCCCTGGATATATCGTCGTCGATGGGCTTCAAACCTACAGGTTGGTCGGTCACGAGGCTGGACGCGTTGAAAGATGCCATCGGCACGATCGCGCAAACGGTGGACGACGTGTCGAAGACGAACCCCGGCATCGTCACGGTCTCCCTGGTGCCGTACTCGAACATGGTCAACGTGGCAGATACTTCGGGGACGTCGCAAACGGATGCAAAGGAACGCTACGTGCGCGTGCTAACGGGCGCCGAGTACAGTACGCAAACGTCCCGGGACACCGAGGGACACTGGGTCGACACGTTCCACTCCTACGGCACCGGCGACGACATGGGGCCGCTGGCGTCGCGCGGTCTGCCCAACTTTCTGAGCGTTACAGACTGGAACCTCCACCAGCCCGGAACGGAGGACATCTCCGATCAAGCGCCCACCGTCGGCACATGGAATTTCGAGGGCCAAGACTTCTGGAACGGTTGCGTGATGGCGAGGTGGGGGGCGTACTGGGATCCGAACGCGAGGCCTGTCATCTGGGATCCCGCGGACCCGGACAACTGGCCCGCCAACAAGACCGTAGACGGCTGGGAACCCGGCTCGACCAGCATTCATGACCTGCCGCTGCACCTCTCCGATGCGCCTCCCGTTGCAAGCGCTCCGAATACCCGTTTCACCGCGTATTCCTGGCCCGATGCACGTATTCATGGCTTCGCCGATGGTGCCCTGGACCAAGTCATACACAAAACGCTGGATCCGGCCTACAGTCCGTTTTTTACCGACCTGTCCATATCCGAAAATAATTGGCACCTGCGCACCCAGGACCGGGGCGGCAGGCTCCTCTGTCCGGAAGCATTCATCGTGCCGCTGACGGACGATCTCACCACCCTGCAGACGGCGAACAGCTTTGACGTCGTGAAGTTGCACTCGGCAACCTATTTCGGCCAGACCTTCTTGCACCTCGGTATCGTCTGGGGCCTGAGAACGCTGTCGCCGCTCTGGCGCGACGTGTGGAAAACCAAGAGCGTGTCCGGCGACGAGCTGCCGCGCACGCCGTGCCTCGAAGGCGGAACGACCCAAGGTTGCTCGCAGTTCGTGGAAAAGGCCATCGTGATCGTATCGGACGGCGCCAACTTCTTCGGCGACCCCCGGCGCGGGCGATCCTTCGGGTACTTCGATCCCGCCAACGCGATCACTCGCAACCCCAGCTTCAACTACGGGCGGTGTAACGCCATTTTCAGATCCACTGGCTATGCCGACTATCGAGCGGCCATGTCCGCGGAGGACGCGACAACTTTTGCAAGCAGTTTCGATGTCGATGGGACCGGCGCTTTCACCCCAACCGGCATGTCGGCGGTACTCGACGGATTCCAAGCGTTCCACCCTGACCTGTCGACGCTGGATCCAACGATACCGTCGGATCGGGTAGTCATCGACGCACACCGCATGGTTTGGGAAAGCGCGCTCAAGGACATGACGCCCTGGCAACTTTTCCGAGGTTACGACGACTATTCACCGACCAAGAGCACGTACGGGACAGACGTACTGACGGAACCGACGAACAACTTCGATCTCCTCGGTCGACCGGTACAGAACGGGCACTACTGCAGGCCGCATGCACCGTTCAGCGCGTATGGCCGGCCCGATGAACTGGTCCGTGTCGGAGACGGCCCGCCCGTGGAAGATGTGGCACCCTTTTCGGTTCCCACCTGGCTATGGTCCTTGCCGACCGCCGATTTGCAGGATCCCATTACCGACCGGCTTGACGACTGGTTCCGGGAAGCCTGCGACATCGCCGGGCAGCGCGGCGTGCGCATTCACGCCATCTACATCGGCGGCAACACAAGACCGCATGAGCTAGCCGCCATCGCGCTGCTCGAAGAGTGCGTGGACCGGGGCTACGGCGGCAACCCGCTGGAGGACGAGGTACACGCGACACCCACCGCACAAGAGTTAAAGGATTCCATCGAAGACATCATGGACATCAAGCGCACCTTGCGATTCGTTGGTCCGTAGCGCGGCACCCGACAATTTCGTCCCTGCGGTTGCTGAAACAAGGGGCATCTGTCAATCTACGCTCGCTCTGGGTAGCGCGGCGGCGAAACGCGCAGCGCGAATTGCATAACCGCTTGAAATTCGGGTGTTGAATTTGGCTCAGTCGTCCATCTCCAGCCTTGCATGGAACAAGCGCTTCGGGGATCGAAGCTACCGGGGTGCTCGTCTCCAATCCGATGCCATGGCGCCTCGAGGGAGCGCCTAGCATGCCCCGGTCGATCCAGCGCAGGCGCGCGTTGTCGCAGAACCGGCAACAGTGGACGCGCGAATCCCAGGCGGTCGTGCCCGAGGCCGCCGAGCAGGACCGATTCGAAGCCATCGTGCCCTTCTACCATCAGCGCGTCCTCGAAAGCCTGGACGCGGAAACGGCCGCGTCCCTCGACAGCGACGACCTGACCGACGTGGTGCTGCAGCTTCTGCGCCAACTGGAAACCGCGGCCGATGCACCTTCCATGGGCGGCGTTCACCAGGCTCTCGCCCGGCGGATAGTCGATGAGATGCGCGGACTGGGGCCGCTGGGTCCCCTGCTGCGGGATCCGGACATCAGCGACATATTGGTCAACGGCATGCATTCGGTCTATATCGAGAAGCACGGAGTGTTGAGCCGGATCGATGTGCGCTTTCGCGACTTCGATCACCTTACGCGCCTGGCGCAGCGCATCGCCGAAGGGGTCGGGCGACGCGTGGACGAGCTCAGCCCGATGTGCGACGCGCGCCTCGAGGACGGTTCCAGGGTCAACATCATCGTTCCGCCGTTGGCGATCGACGGCGCCGCGATCTCCATCCGCCGATTCCGCCAGGGCGGATTCTCGCTCGCCGATCTCGCGCGCGGCGGCGCCATGCATCCCGGCATGGTCACCATGCTGGAACTGGCCGCCCGGGCGAAGCTCAATGTGGTGGTGTCCGGCGGCACCGGCGCGGGCAAGACGACCATACTGAACGCGCTGTCCGGGATGATCGGCGAAGAGGAGCGCATCGTCACGCTGGAGGACGCCGCCGAACTGAAATTGCAGCAACCCCATGTCGTGCGCCTGGAATCGCGCGCACCATCGGCGGAAGGCGGCGGAGAAGTCTCGATGCGGGACCTGCTGAAGAATGCCCTGCGGATGCGCCCCGATCGCATCGTTGTCGGCGAGGTGCGGGGCGCCGAGGCGCTCGAAGCCATGCAGGCGATGAACACCGGACACCCGGGGTCCATGGTGACCGTCCACGCGAACAGCCCGCGCGACGCGATAAGCCGCCTCGAGTACCTCGTCATGATGGGTTCCGGCGAAATGCCGCTGTCCGCGATACGCAACCAGGTGATCTCCGCCATCGACCTCGTGGTCCACGCGTCGCGCTTCAGCAACGGCAAACGCAGGGTCGTCGCCATTACGGACGTGGTCGGTCTCGAGGGAGACGTCCCAGTGCTCGAAAACATCTGGTCGTACGATTCCAGCTCGGACCGGTTCGCCTGCAGCGGCAGCCGTCCATCCTTCGCCGCGCGGGTGGAAGGCGCCGGCTTCAGCGATCTGCTGACGGCAAGCATGTCCGCCGCCCGCCAGGGACTCTCCATAAGCTAGGGACCGACGACGGATGGGCTGGCTCGCGACCATTTCAGGCGTCGTGTTCGCAGTGTTTGCGGGCTTTCTCGTGCTGACGATAAACGATGCCATGCGCGCCAAGCTGCGGATTCGACGCCGACTGCAGCCCATGACCGCCCTGCTTGACGCAGAGGGTCCGGCACCTGTCGTCGAAGTGCTTCCCGCCGCCAGCGCTGAGAGCGACAACTATCTCGTCGAACGACTCGATGCCTGGTTCCCGTTGGCGGGCGGCGTGCATACAGCGATGATCGCCCTCGGTACCGCGCTCCTCGTCTGGATTGTCCTCGTGCCTGCGATGATCTTTGTCGGCGTGCCGACCATCTTCGCCATCTTGGTTTCGCTTGTGGTGGCGGCCATTGTCGGCTGGAACGTCGGCACGGTACTCGAAGATCGAAAACGGGACGCCTTTGCCAGTCGGCTCGTCACCGTCGTCGAGGACTTTCAACGCCTGGTGCGTTTCGGAACCTCCAGTCTACGCGCGCTCCGTTCCGTTGCGGAGACTGCGGAAGAACCGCTCGCCCCCTCGCTAAAAGACATATTGCGTGAAACCGATTTCGGAGTGCCGCTGGAGCAAGCCATCGCGCGCGAAGCACACCGGATCCGTATGGGCGAGCTGGCGATGCTGGCTGCCATTATCTCGACGCAAACGGGTACCGGGGGCAGCCTGTCGGAAGCCGTCGGCAACCTGGGCGACATGCTGAGGGAGCGGCTCGATTCCAATGTGCGACTCAAGGCCACCACCGCCGAATCCAAGGTTACCTTGATCGTGCTCGCTCTCGTTCCCGTCCTCGGTGTGACGGTACAGGCGTTCCTGCAACCCGAAATGGTGGATACCCTTTTGGGCGAAGCTCGCCATCTGCTTGGTATCGGCGTCGGCCTGATCGCCTCCGGCCTGTTTGTCTCCTGGCTGATTATGCGCGCCGCGCAACGATGATCCTGCAAGCAATCGCCGCGATCCTGTTAGGGGCTCTCTGTTGGGCGTTGTTCATCCTCGTAGGGGCGGCAATGGACCGAAGGCGGGTTGCGCGACGGCTCCGACTCGCCAGCGCGAGTGATCGAGAGTCCGGCGTGCAAAGTCGAATCTTTGAAGGGATGTCCGGCGTGCGGAGCGGCCTGGAACGCGTGGTCGGTGTCTTGGGAACCTTCATGCCCCTTGGCGATGAAGACCAGCAAAAAATCGCCGTGGGGTTGCAACGGGCAGGGTTTCGGTCGCCCAGCGCCGTGACCTTTGTGATCGGCACGAAAGTCGCCAGTCTGTTGATCGGGCTGGTGGGCGGCGGGATGGCGGCGTCTACACTGTATTCCGGTGTGATCGGGTGGGGAGTCGGCCTGCTAGGCGGTCTGTTGGTCGGCGTTGCGTGCAATCTGGTCCCGGAACTGATCGTGACGCGTCTGGCCGCCAGGCGTGTTTGGCGGATTCAGAACGCGCTGCCCGATGCGATGGACCTGTTGATCGTCTGCCTCGAAGCGGGACTGACGTTCGAGCGCGCGCTCCGACGCACCGTAAGCGATCTCAGGGCATTTCGCCCCGCGCTCGCCGAAGAGCTAGGCCAGGCAAGTCTCGACATGCGAATCCACGGATTGAATCGCGAGGAAGCACTCGGCCGGGTCGCGCAACGTCTGGACCTCCAGTCTCTGAAGGATCTGACCACCACAGTGGCGCAGAGCGAACGCCAAGGCACGCCCGCGGCGGATGCCCTGCGCAGGCTATCCAGTTCGGTGCGTGTTGAAATGATCACCGACATGCAGGCCAAGATGGCGCGCCTGCCGACGCTGCTGATCATCCCTTCGATGGTGTTCCTGCTGCCTGGGCTGCTGGTGATTATTGGCGGCCCGGCATTTGTTCAACTTATGGGGGGGCTAAGCGGAGTCGGGGGCTAACCGCCCGTCCGTGCCCTGGGGCGCCGTCGCCACCGGCGAGCTACCCGGGAACCTCGCTAGCGCCACAAAACCCGTCGCCCTTCGGGTGCGCCGTCTTTTGCCCCCGCCCAAGCCCGACTATTTCGTCCCACCCGCTCACCCGTCACCCTGTCGATCTTGCCGCTAATGCGGCAAGTCCGACAAACTTCCATGGAACAAACGTCTCCGGGGAGCGTCAGCGACTCGGGGTGGTTGTTCCATGGTCGACGAGCGGGGCCGGGCCACAGGCGAAGCCGAAGGTTTCGGCTGTGGGGCACTGCTAGTGCCACAAAATCCGTCGACCCTTCGGGTACGCCGTGTTTTGCCCCCGCCCAAGCCCACCTATCATCCTGTCGATCTTGCCGCTAGTGCGGCAAGTCCGACAGTCTGCTAGCGGGGAGACCGTCGATAGCCGCGTCCGCCGCGCCAGGATGTGTTGAACATTTCCACATCCTGCACGTTGGTTGCTGGTTCGCGTTCCCGCGGGAAAGCGCCGACTTGCCCTGGGGGCTCGCCATCGTCGTCCATGACGCGGGCCAGCGCTTCACGCATGGATATCCAACCCAGACCCAAGTTGGCGGTCTTGTCGGTGATCAGGATCATGAGCGTGTTTGCCTGTCCCGGAACCACCGACATGAAGTGGTAGGTGTCCTCTGTCGTCGTCTGGATTTCCGTGACGAAACTCGATCCGGATTCTCCTCCGGTCGACATCGCCCCCTCCAGACGGCGCACCGCCTTTCCCCTGAAATAGTCCGCGCCGGCAGCGGCAATGGCCTCCATGGCTACGGGATTGAGTATCCCTCCAGGGGCAATTTTTGAAGCCAGCGGCAACCCTGTCTCAAGATCGACCAGCGCGCACGCCAAGCCGCCGTCCACGTCATCGACGATTCCGTCGCATAGCTCTTGCAGCCTCACCTGATCCTCACCTCCTGCCGGAATACCCATCCGGCAACACTTCGCGCGTCATCCGACGATGCCTCATTTGGATTACGTGTGTCAACCTGTGTCCCAAGTGCTCTATCCGCCTGAAACCACGCGACATCTGGAAAGATCCCGCCGGATACGGATGCACAAAACATAGATGTTTGTTCGCCAAGCCCCAAGCTCGGGCATCGAAATTTTCCGCCAATGGCGGAAAATTTCCCCAATGCCATCGACGTCGCGCGAAAGGTCGACTACGGTCGGGTACGCTGTTTCTTTGGAGGGGGGACGGCGGCACGTACGGCGGCGAGGTGGGTACGGCTTACCGGGACTTCATGTGGGCCGGTCACGCGCACCAGCGTGCGTTCGTCGCGACGCAAAATGCCAATGATGTGGCGATGCGCGACCCAGTAGGACCGATGTACCTGCAACCCCAGGTCGCCGAGAGCGGCCATCGCATCGGCCAGGCGCATCAGAACGAGGCAGGAACCAGCCGTCGTGACCACATTGATGTAGTGCCCACAGACGTTGAGATAGACCACGTCGCGTCCCAGCATGTCGGGAAGGCGGTCGAAAAACCAGGACTCAGCCCCCGCGGGGGGCTGCGGCGCGGTCAGTGGTAGCGCGTTGGTCCCCCCGTCGCAGCGGGGTGAAGCATGTCCCGCCTCGGTGGCGCGCCTTAGTTTTGCGCGCTGGCACGCCACGTACTGGATCAGGCAAGTGTACGCCAACCCCAACACCACAACGCTACGGTAAACCTCCCACAATGCGACGTGAGCAACGTCTTGCGGCTGAAACAGCCCATAGATGGTGTAGGCAACGGCACTGTAGGGTATCGCCGCAAATAATGCGCCCAACGTACTCGCCAGCACAATCTGGACGGGTGGTCGGAGTCGCATGAGAAAAAGTATGGCAGAGCTCAGGGCGTGAGACAGGGGCCAGCATATTGCGCCGCACGATGCCACGAACGCGAGTCGCTGCAGTGGACGGAAGCTGTCGTGAATGCCCAGCAGCCCGAGAATGGTGAAAGTAAGGACCAGGCCGACGAGCACGCTGAGCGATACGGCAATCAGGCGCCCATCCAACATTTCCCGATACGCGTACTGCAAGCTCGAAAATTCGTCGATCGGGCCATTGACGGTCGTTGGCTTCATTCGGGTACTGTCCCGTCATCCGGGTAAACCATCCGTGAAAGAGCCCTGCAAGCAACCCAAATACAAACAACGTGAGCGGCGAAACCGTTCGGGGCTATTTCAAGCTAGCGCCACAAAAACCGTCGCCCTGGCGGGCGCCGTGTTTTGCCCCCGCCCAAGCCCACCTATCAGCCGTACAAGTAGACTCGTAGACGGCTGGAGAGTTCACCAGATGCGGGTTCCCAACGGGTTCCCAGCGGGTTCCCGCCCGAACGACGTCAGTAGTATTCGAAAAGACCTGGACGAGCACGCACAACAATGAAAACACTAAACGTTCGTCCGTCAAGCCTACAAGCTCAGGCATGAATATTTTTCGCCAGTGACTGAAAATTTCCCTAATGGCATCTACGTTGCGTCAAGTCGCGCAAAGCAGAGCGAGCGCTATCTCCGATGCGCCAAACAACCCCGCCATCGTAGATAGTGCCGTTTGTGCGGCACGTATCACATGCATACAACACACGCTTTACAAAAGCGCCTCGGCGCGCCTGAAATGCCGTGTCGCCCAGCGCCAGTGGCGGAAGTCGACGGCATTCGCCGATTTTCCGATGAAAACCACAATCACTTATCATGCGCACCCCTGTTGTATCAGTGGAGTCCCCGGAGGGGTCGAGTTGCGTGACGGCCGCAACTCGGGTTCAGATTGGCTGACGACCGCCGGAGCGTCGCATATGTCCCGGGGCTTGATGTAAGGAGCACGTGTTGGCCGACGACCATTTCGCTCTCCCCAACGGCTATCGTCTGGAGGAATACGAATTCGGGGGTGTGCTCGGTGTCGGCGCGCTTGGAATCAAGTATGTCGCGTTCGACCACAATCTCGAGAAATCGGTTGTTGTCAAGGAGTACCTGCCCGACCATCTCTCAGCGCGTGCCGCTACAGGCGTGGTACCGAAGTCATCGGCGCACAAGGCGGACTTCGACGCCGAACTGAACCGATTCCTGGACGAGGGCGAGGCTCTGACGCGCATCGCCCATCCGAACCTCGTCGAGGTGCTTAGGTGCCTGCGGGCCAACGGCACCGGCTACATCGTCAGAGACTATGTCGAGGGAGACGTCCTCTCGGCGCTGCTGGAACAAAAAGCAGTGCTGCCAGAAGAGGAATGCGAAAGCCTCCTGTTCCCCATCCTTGACGGATTGGAAGCCTTGCACCAGAGCAATTTCCTGCACCGGGACATTGGCCCCGACAAGATCGTCATCCGAGAGGACGGCCCGCCCGTGCTCCTCGGCTTCCCGGCGCAGCAGCAGGTCACTGCGGCACGCAAGGTGTTTGGCGCAAGGTCTACAGGCTCCTACTACATGCTGCGGCCAGGCTACGCGGCGCTGGAACAGTATTCGCGCACGGGACATCTTGGAGCGTGGACAGATATCTACGGCCTTGGAGCGGTCATGTATCGGTGCGCGACAGGACTGACGCCGCCGGAAGCCACCGAACGGGCAGTGAGAGACGAAATGCTTCCCGTGTCCGAAGCGACGCAGAGACCTTACGGCGCAATAACACTGGCGGGCATCGACGCGGCGCTCGCTATTCGCGCGCACGAGCGGCCGCAAAGCGTTGCCGCATGGCGCAGGTCGTTTGCCGTTCCATCGGATCGATCCCCGCGTGGCACCCGACGCGCCGCGCGCGACCAGATGTTCATCGCCCCGCAACCACTCGATCCGAGTCGAACCGCCGCGCGCCCGCGCGCAGCGAGGTCCTCTTCTGCACGCGCGGCGAGAACATCTGAATCCCGGCGGCAGTGGGCGATTCCCGTGATCGCGGCAACAGCGCTCATAGCGGTTCTCACTTGGGTGGACGCCGGAATTCTTCGTTCATCGGGCGCGCAGAGCGACGAATCCGACACGCTGTTGCCGCCCAGCGAATCGCTGCCAACTGTCTCGCCGCCAGAACTGTCGAGACAACCAGCCCAATCCGAGTCACAACCAACGACGGAAAGGACACCAGAAGAACCGCTCCATACGGCGTCGCGATCATCGACGGACGCGTTTTCGCGCGAACCGCAACCACCGCCGCCAGAACTGCCCGAGGAGTTGGCACCAGCGCCAGCCGACCTTGTCGAGCAAAGTCCTGCGCCGCCGGCTCTCTCTACGCTGGTCGTGGAGACGACGCCACCGGGCGCGGAAGTCCTGATCGCTGGCGCGGTGGTCGGTCAAACCCCATTGGAGGTTCCGGAGCTGCCGGCGGGAGCGTACGACGTGACCTTGCGCCATGGCCTCTACGAGACGTTGTCGGAAACGATTTTGGTCCCGGATCCGACCGATCCAGAGCGGGTGGCAACCCGCGTGGAGCGTACACTTGCACGCGCGACCGGCGCGCTGACCGTGCTGACGGAACCCGCACAAGCGTGGATCGAGCACGATGGCGAACGCTTGGCGGAGCGCACCCCGACGACTATCCGCGGACTACCCGCCGGACCGCTGAACCTGACCGTCGGGGCCCAGGCGCACCGACCCTTGCAGGTGAGTGCCACCGTACCCAAGAACGGCATCGAGGTCCTTGAGCTCACCCTGACAAGCAGCGTCGTCTACGGCACGCTGACGTTGGAACTTAACCCCGACGATGTCGAAGTAACGCTGCCGGATCTCGAACTGGCATACGAAGTCGGAATGCGGATTCCGGAAGGGAGCCATAGCGTGCGTGTGAGCCGCGACGGCTACATGACGGAAACCCGTACCATCGAAGTTGCCGGCGTCACCCGGTCACCGATCTCGCTCACCCGCAACCCACAACCATTTACCGTGGCGACCACGCCGGCGGGCGCCTTCGTGAGCCTTCCGGACAGTGATCAGGCCTACGGTCCCGGCGTGATGCTGGCACCTGGAAGCTATCGCGTCAGAGCGGTGCTGCCAGGTTACGAGACGTGGGAAGGAACAGTGAACCACGACATCCGACCCACAGACCATGCGGTAACGTTGCGTTCCGGTGTCGCGGAGTTTGCCGACCCGCTCGGTTCGGGCGGGACCGGACCGGCAATGGTGGCAATTCCCGCCGGAAGTTTCCGCATGGGTTGCGTCTCCCGCGTCGACTGTCGCTCGAACGAACTGCCCGTCCGCGACGTCGCATTGGCAAGGCCATTGGCGTTATCGAAGTTCGAGGTGACCTGCGAAGACTTCGGGCGCTTTGCCCGCGCCACCGGTCGCGAACCGGCCGAAGAGCCGTCCTGTAGCGCGGGGCCTTCAGTACCCGCCGTCAAGGTGTCGTGGAACGACGCCGTGGCTTACGCCGAATGGTTATCTTCCGAAACCCTTAAGCCCTATCGCTTGCCAAGCGAGGCAGAGTGGGAGTACGCGGCACGGGCGGGCACGATAACCAGGTACAACTGGGGAAGTTTGATCGGCGTGGAACGGGCCAACTGTAGCGGCTGTCGCAGTCGGGCAAACAGGGACCACCGCGGAACGGTTACCGTGGGATCCTTCAGCGCAAATTCCTGGGGACTGCACGACATGCACGGCAACGCATGGGAATGGGTGTCGGACTGCCGTCTCGACAACTACGAAGGCGCGGCCGACGATGCATCCGCGAGAACTGCCGCAAATTGCGAACAGCGCGTGCTTCGCGGTGGCTCCTGGCGCGTAAATCCGAGTTTGGTACGCGCAGCACAACGCGGTTGGGGCAACGAGTCCCTTCGCCTTGACGATGTCGGTATCCGCGTCGTCGTCGAGATGGAGTAGCGCTCAATCCCTGAGCGCCAAGTCCGCCTTAGCCCGGAAGATTACCCGAAGGAATATCCGTCCCCGGTTGCGACCAGATGGCCCGCTGCAGGCTGGGTTGTCGCCGTTACGATTCGACCGATGGACACGGCCATTTCACCCGCGCGGATCAAACTGTCCAGCACGTCGTCTTCGAATGCCGGAGCAACGCACAGGACGAAGCCGATCCCGCAATTGAAAGTGCGCAGCATTTCGGTCTCCTCGATATTCCCCGCCTGCTGCAGCCAACCGAATACCGCCGGGCGCGCCCAGCTATCGAGATCCATGTCGGCGGCCAGACCCTCCGGCAGCATCCTGGGCACATTCTCGACCAGGCCCCCACCGGTCACATGTGCCATGCCCTTGATTGGTGCTGCCCGGAGCGCCCCCGCAATCGGTTGTGCGTAAATTCGCGTTGGAGCCAGGAGTTGATCCAGGAGCGTATCGTTCAAGACAATGCCCTTGTCTTCGACGATGCGGCGGATGAGCGAATACCCGTTCGAATGGGGACCGGTTGAACCGACACCGATCAGCCGATCACCGACAGCGATGTGTTCTCCGGTGACCCTATCGTCGCATTCGACTATACCCATGCAGAAACCGGCGAGATCGTAGTCGCCGGGCCGATAGAAACCGGGCATCTCGGCGGTCTCACCCCCTGCGAGGGCGCACCCGGCGATCTCGCATCCCTTTGCAATACCGACGATCACCCGCTCGGCCACATCCACATCGAGTTCCGAGGTTGCGTAGTAGTCGAGAAACAGGAAGGGCTCGGCGCCGTAGACGATCACGTCGTTCACACACATGGCGACGAGATCCTGGCCAACCTCGTCGTGGCGATCATGCTCGATGGCGAGCCTGAGTTTCGTACCCACGCCGTCGGTCCCCGCCACGATGACCGGCTTGCGGTACCTTGCGGGTACGGCGGCCAAGGACGAGAACCCGCCAAGGCCCGAGAGGAACGCATCTCCCTGCGTACGCCGCGCCGCTGGCGCGATGCGGCGAACAAGTTCATTGCCGGCGTCGATGTCGACGCCAGCATCACGATAGGTGAGTCCTGACATGAAACGGCCGAAAGCTTGAAAACGCACCGAGTTGTAGCACGCGCCAGACGGCTACGGAAGGGGAAGATCCCAGATTCCTCTGTTCTCTGCGGCTCAAAGGATTATCGGCATTTGCGATGGGCTAGACTTGATCGGCCCGCTTCAGTTTGTAGCATGGCGCGACGCTCTACGTGTTTGGATGATCTCGATCAACCACCCAATCTTTACTTCCATCGAACAAACGTCTCCCGGGAGCGCCAGCGACCGGGGGCGCTTGTTCGATGGTCGACGCGCTGGGCCGGGCCACAGCCGGAGCCGAAGGCGACGACTGTGGGGCACTTCCATCGAACAAACGTCTCCCGGGAGCGCCAGCGACCGGGGGCACTTCCATGGAACAAACGCCTCCGGGGAGCGTCAGCGATCAGGAGCGCTTGTTCCATGGTCGATGCGCTGGGTTGGGCCACAGGCGACGCCGAAGGCGCCGGCTGTGGGGCGCTTGTTCGATGGTCGACGCGCTGGGCCGGGCCACAGCCGGAGCCGAAGGCGACGACTGTGGGGCACTTCCATCGAACAAACGTCTCCCGGAGCCAAGCGACGGAGGGCAGTTGCTGCATGGTTGACCAATGGGAGACATCGGCGGTGGTGTATGCGCCCCGCCGCAGTGGTTTGTTCGGCGGCATTGTGCTGCGGCACGCCCGCACACGGCGAGGTCGTCGACTGGCTGTACGACGTGGAAGTGCCGGCGCAGTCCCAGGCCGAGGCCGACCAGCATCGCGCCGCGGCGTCCGCACTGCGCCAGATGCTGGTCCGCATGACTGGCCTCAAGAGCCTGCCCATGTCGCAACCCATCGTCCGTGCATTGAACTCTCCGGAGTTGTACTACGTGAAGTACCGTTTCATCCAGGACGAGGACGGTGACAAGCAGCAGCTTCAGGTGAGTTTCGAGCCAAAAGCGGTACAGGAGTTGGTCTCCGAAGCCGCACTTCCCATCTGGAGTGCCGACCGTCCCCGTGTCCTGGCTTGGCTAGCGATCCGCGAGGGCGGGCGCATCCATGTTCTCGACAGCGCCTCAGATCACCCGCTGGCGGAAAGCCTGCGGCAGCGAAGTCGCCAACGCGGAGTGTTACTTCGGCTGCCGTTGCTGGACCTTGAGGACAGGTCATTGATTTCTCCACCCGCCGTTTGGGACGGGTTCGCCTTTTCGCTGCACGCCGCTTCGCGCCGATACGACGCGGAGGTGGTGCTTGTCGGCCGCGCAGCCCAGGTCGCCGATGGCGGGTGGCGGACGCATTGGGAGTTCTGGCTCCACGACGCGCCTCGGGAATTCCGTTTTTCCGACGCAACCGTCGAGGCTGGCGCCGTTCAGGCTATGGACGAAGTCGCCGACGAGTTGATGCAACGCTTCGCCGTTTTCGGACGTGACGCAACAGCGATAGAGATAGCGGTGAGAGGCGCAGGATCTATTCGGCGCTATGCCGAGTTGATGCGGCACCTTTCGAATCTCGAGTACATCGAGCGCGTGCAGTTGACCGCGGCCGCGCGGGAAACGTTGACCCTGCGCGTCATTACCCGATCAACCGCCGAACGCCTCGGCGAACTCCTGTCGAAAGACGGTGCCTTTCGACGCCTGCCGACCTTGTCCGGTGGCTTGCCTCCATTCGGCACCGACCCGCATGATGGGTCGGAAGGCGGGTCGGTTGTACCGCTGACGTTGCAGTGGCGTGGCAAGGGCTGATGCTTCGTAGCATTCCGAACATCATCACGCTCGTGCGCATCGCATTGATCGTGCCGATAGCCTGGCTCCTGCTGGACGAACGCTATCTGGCGGGACTCGTCCTCCTGGCGATAGCGGGCTTAAGCGATGCGCTGGACGGTGCCCTGGCGCGCAGGTTTTCGTGGGCGAGTTCGTTCGGCGCGTACGCGGATCCCCTCGCGGACAAACTGCTGGTCGGCACGATGTTCGTTATCCTCGTCTGGCAGAGCCATGTGCCGCTATGGCTTGCCGCCGTCGCCATCTCGCGGGACGTCATCATCATGTTCGGAGCATTGGCGTATGGGTTCCTATTCGAGAAAGTCGAACTGAATCCGACCTTCATCAGCAAGCTGAACACCGCGATGCAGATCGCCATGCTGATACTGGTGCTGGTCGGGTTGGTCGCCGCGGGACCGCTGTCCGCGTTTGCCGTCGGTGTCCTCGATCCCTGGGGGTTCGCGGTCGTCGCTACACTCGGGGTCTCTTCCGGCGTCGACTACGTCTTTACATGGAGTCGCCGCGCCATCCAGGAACGGGAGTAGGTGCTTATGGCTCGCCGAATGGCTCGCCGAATAGCCCGGCAAGTGCCCCTGGCATTCACGCTTCGCGAGCGGTTCACCCTTGATCGTTTCATTGTCGGCGGGAACGCGGAACTCGTGGCAAGCGTGCGCCGCCCCGTCGACGGTTTCTTTTGCGCCTGGGTTTGGGGCCGTTCCGGGGCGGGAAAGAGCCATTTGCTACAGGCTGTCTCCCATGAGACGGGCGGGGCGTTCGTCCCGGCTACGGAAATCCCCAGGGTTGACGGCTATGAAGTCTTCGACCGCGTACTGATCGACGACATCCACACGTGGATCGGCGATAACTCTGCCGAGGAAGCGTTGATGCGCCTGTACGACAACCGGCTTGAGCGTGGACTTGTCCTCGTCGCGACGGCGCGCAAGCCACCCGCGCAGTTGTGTTTCGTACTTCCCGATCTCGCTTCCCGCCTGCGCTCGTCGGCGTGTTTCGAGATTTTGCCGCCGAGCGACGAAGCGGCGAGCGTCGTGCTGCGGCGCGTCGCCCAGGATCGCGGTTTCGATCTCGACGCGAGCGTGGTGGCGTTTCTCCTGCGTCGTACCGGCCGCGACCTGGCGGATCTGCTACGCCTGCTGGAGACAATCGATGCGGAATCCCTGTCGGCGCAACGGCGGATCACGGTCCCCTTCGTCAAACAGGTACTTGAGCTTTGATTCGGGCGGTCGTCACCGGCGGCGGTAGCGCCGGGCACGTCGTGCCGACGTTGCCCATCATCGAAGCGCTTCAGGCCCGGAACTGGAACATCACCTATATCGGCTCCGACTCCGGGCTGGAGGAACGGCTGGTGGCACCCCTCGGCGTCGGGTACTTCGGCGTGCGCCCGGGCAAGCTGCGCCGGTACTGGTCCTTCGACAACCTCGTCGACGCCTTTCGTGTTCCGCTCTCCATACTGCAGGTGTTCGGGATACTCGGCCGTATCGAGCCGGATGTGGTCTTCTCGAAGGGCGGATTCGTCGCGTTTCCCGTGGTGGTAGCCGCGTGGCTGCGGCGGATTCCCGTGGTGGCACATGAATCCGACCTCTCCCCCGGGCTCGCCAATCGGCTGACCCTGCCCTTCATTGCGTCGCTGTGCGTGAATTTCGATGCCACACGCGTCAATGCCAGGCGCGTGATCCATACCGGCACGCCGGTACGCGAATCCCTCGTGCGCGGCGATCGCGAACGGGGATTGACCGCTACCGGCTTTTCCGGCGAACGACCGATTCTGGCCGTTGTCGGGGGCAGCCTCGGCGCAAAGCGCCTGAACCTCATCGTGCGCGAAGCGCTGTCAGCATTGACACAGGCTTTCGATGTCCTGCACGTATGCGGCGCGGGCAAGGTGGATCCCTCTTGCCTGGGCACCGCGGGATACGAGCAGCGCGATTTCGTTGGGGAAGAGTGGGGTGACATCCTCGCGGCGGCGGACCTGGTCGTATCGCGCTCAGGAGCGAACTCGCTGCACGAACTACTCATCTTGAGGAAACCGAACTTGCTGGTCCCGCTGCCGGCGTCGGCGAGCCGAGGCGATCAAATCGAGAACGCCGCCTACGCGGAGACCGCGGGTTTCAGCATGGTCGTGGCGGAAGCCGATTTGACTCCCGACGTGCTCGTGGACCGGGTGACCGCCCTGCACCGCGACTCGCTTTCGTGGCGCGAACGCCTGCACGCGTTTCAGGCCCTGGACAGCACCAGACTGATCGTCGCGGAACTCGAGACAGCATTGAAAAGTCGCCCGAAACGATGATCTAATCCCTCGCTTTCTTGCGAGGGGTGCCCCCTCGCGCTGCTCTTTTCTTGCGAGGGGTGCCCCCTCGCGCTCCCCGGCTCAAGGCTCCTTTTTCCGGCACCGCCACCATGTACAGAGTCAAGACCTACAACCAGATCGCCGCGCGCGGGCTGGAACTGTTTCCAGTCGATGCGTTCCGGATCGGCGCGGATGTCGTCGCCCCGGATGCGATTCTCCTGCGCAGCCACGTCCTGACGCGCGCGGACCTCGGCCCGGGCCTCCGGGCGGTCGCGCGCGCTGGCGCCGGCATCAACAACGTTCCCCTCGGAGCTTGCACAGCACAGGGAGTGGTCGTCTTCAATACGCCCGGCGCCAACGCAAACTCGGTCAAGGAACTGACGCTCGCCGCGCTCCTGCTCGGCTCCCGCGATGTGATAGGCGGGATGGACTACGTGAAGACCCTGTCGAACGTCGCCGACGACCACACGCTGCACGACTTGGTGGAGGGCGAGAAGAGACGTTTCAAGGGACGCGAACTGTTCGCCCGAACGTTGGGCGTCCTCGGTCTGGGAGCTATCGGTTCGCAGGTTGCGCGCGCCGGACTCGACCTCGGCATGCGGGTGGTCGGATACGACCCGGCCCTTTCCGTCGACGCGGCCTGGCGCCTGCCGAGCGAAATACAACGCATGGAAGATTCCCGGAGCCTGTTCAGTCAGTCGGACTACGTGACCGTACACGTCCCTTCGCTGCCGACGACGCAAGACCTGATTGATGCCGACGCGCTGCGCGCCTTCCGACCGGGGACTGTACTGCTCAACTTTGCGCGCCAGGAAGTCGTTGACGAAGACGCTGTCGGGACCGCGTTGGCCGACGGAACGCTTTCGGCATACTTTTCCGACTTCCCCAGCACAAAGCTTGCAAAGCATCGCAACGCCCACGCCACGCCGCATCTCGGGGCGAGCACAGTCGAGGCCGAAGAGAACTGCGCGGTCATGGCGGCCGAGCAACTGAGGGAATTCTTAAGCTCCGGCAACATCAGGAACTCCGTCAACTTCCCCGACGTCAACCTCGAACTCAGCTTCGGATACCGCCTTGCCGTAGCCAATCGCAACGTGGCGGGCACGCTTGGACAAGTCCTGTCGGTCCTTGCAGACGACAACGTCAACGTCATCGACATGATCAACAAGAGCCGCGAGAACGTCGCATACAACCTGATCGATATCGAGCAGCCGCCGACGCCGAAGATGATCGAGCGAATCAACGCCATCGACAGTGTGATCAATCTGCGCCTGTTCGACGCCCCCGGATAGCAGCCTGTCGGACTTGGCGCTCTAGCGGCAAGATCGACGGGGTGACGGGTGCGTGGGTGGGACGAAACAGTCGGGCTTGGGCGGGGGCAAAACACGGCGCACCCGAAGGGGGCGACGGATTTTGTGGCGTTAGCCGAGCCCTTTCCGCTCTGGCATTCGGGCTTCGTCGGCACGCAACGACGCGTTCAGGCGGGCGGGCGTACTTGCAGCCGGATACAACGTCTCGAGCGTCGTGAGCAACGGCGGATCCGGAAACTCATCCCGTGCGGCGTGGACGAATTTCAGGGTCCTGAAAGCATCAAACCAGGTGTGGATCGCGCGCTGATCGCGCTTGGGTTGGTATCCGATGGCATCGAGCAACCTTGGAACGGGTTGGCTCGGCATCGTTCCCGCCGCAACGCCATCGTGAAACATCCTGAGCGCGTCAAACGTCTCGCACGCGTAACCCGGCATGATGGTCGGATCGCGCGGAACCCTGGCGAGGGCGGGACCCGTGCCGAACGGCACGCGCGTCGAGGCGCGCGCCTCAATTTCGATGACGGGCGCCCTCAAGCGGCGAATCCAGCCTACCTTCGCCAGCTTGTTCAGGAGATAGAAGTCTTCCGCCGCATTGCGCCGCGGGAATCCTCGCACCTTCGCGTAACTCGTCGCATCCACGGCCAAGCAACTGCCGACTGTATGAAAGGCGTACGGAGAGCCCGCATATTCGAGGCGATTGACGTAATAGCGGAGTGACAGTTCATACATCAGTGCCCGGTGCGCGAGATCTTCATCGGCGCTCGTGTGGACAAACGGATAAACCCAACCGGCAGCCTGTCCCTCGGCCGCCTCGAAGTAGCCGGGAGGCAGCGCGGCATCGGCGTCCGTGGAGAAGAGGACCGGGACCTCGACCCGCCGTTCGACAATAAGGCGCAACGCGATGTCGGCACCGATCTTGCGCGCGAGTCCGACACCTGCGCGCCTTGGCACCGGGGTGTTCACCCGATCCACAATCGCGACGTCAACGTTTCGCGCGCGGTCCAGCCCTCCCCCCAAGTCCAGCAGTTCCCGTGTACGGGCAAAGGCAGCGTCCTCTCGCCTCACGTCATCCGGCACGTTGGCAACCAGGATGACGAGCACGTCCGCCGCTCCGAGGGGCAGCACCCGCTGGAGGAAGTCGCCAGTTTCATCGAATGCCGGTATCGAGAGCACGTGCCGATAGGTACGCGCCGCCGTTGGCGCGCTCCTTGCTTCGGGTTCCGCGTAGCGTCCGAGGTACAGGCTCGCATGATCCTTCATGGCTAGAGCTGTGGAGCCGTCAGGGCTTCAATGCAACGCCGCTCGAGGCGTCAAGGATCGGATGATGTCCGCTTCGCGCGCGGCGATGTGGTCCCAGCGTTGGTCGATGTCCGCATCGGGACACTCGCGCCGCGCGAGTTCGAGAAAAAGCTGCCAGTGCCGGTCCTCGCTGGCGGCGATGCGCTGGTAGAACCGCTTCAGGCGCTCATCCGTCAACGCTTGGGCGATCATCGAAAAACGCTCCCGGCCGCGGCATTCGATCACCGATGCGACCAACAGTCGGTCCAACAGGTAGTTGCCCCGTCCCCTGCGAACGACCGCGTTTAGGGCGTTCACGTAGGGGTCCCTGGTGTCCGGTGCCGGGCGAATACCCTGATCAATCAAGAGACCTATCACATCGCGATAGTGACCGAGTTCTTCGACCGCCAGATTCGCCATCGCATCGATCAGCCCGGGGCGGTCCGGGTAGTGGGCGGCCAGTGACAGCGCCATCCCCGAGGCCTTTCTCTCGCAGGAGGCGTGGTCTTGCAGGAACGCCGGAAAGTCCGCGAGTACCGCTGTCAGCCAACGGTCTCCCGTCGCCACCGCCAACCTTCCATGAAACAACGTCACCGGGGAGCGCGAGGGGATTCCCCTCGAAAAAAAGAAACCGGGGCCGAAGGCGCCGGCTGTGGGGCACTCGGTTCCATCCACGCAAGGATACAACGAGTAGAATCCTCACCATGGACGAACTGCCAGAACGCCAGACCAGCCGCAACATCGCCAGTCTGCAGCAGATGCTGTCGTTCCTGCGCCCGTACCTGCCGCAGTTGATCGCGGCGTCGATCGCGCTGATCGTGACCGCTTCGGTGACGCTGTCGGTTGGCCAGGGGCTAAGGTTTCTAATCGACGAAGGACTGGCGGCCGGGAGCCCGGACGTGCTCGGGTTAAGCATCGGCGTTTTTGCCACCATCATCCTGTTGCTCGCGGCGGGCACCTACGCGCGGTATTACTTCGTATCCTGGGTGGGCGAACGGGTCAGCGCGGATATCCGAGAAGCCGTCTACGCCAACCTCGTGCGCATGCATCCCGGCTTCTTCGAGACCAATCGGCCCACCGAGATCATGTCGCGCATCACAACGGATACGACGCTGCTGCAGGCAGTCGTCGGCGCCTCCGCCTCCATCGCCTTGCGCAACGCGCTGATGTTCGTCGGCGGCGTCATGCTGCTGTTTGTCACCAATCCGAAGCTGTCCGCCGTCGTTCTGGCGAGCGCGCCGGTTGTCATCTTGCCCATCGTCCTTTTCGGGCGCCGCGTTCGACGGCTGTCGCGCACGAGTCAAACCGCGATCGCGCATGTCGGTAGCTATGCGGGCGAATCGCTGCGCCACATCAAGGTAGTGCAGGCTTTTACTCACGAGGCACACGATATCGAAGCGTTCTCCGCGCGCGTGGCCAGCGCTTTCGCCGTCGCCGTACGGCGAATTCGGCAACGCGCCTTGTTGATCGCGTCCGTCATGGTACTTACCCTGGCAGCCATCGCCGGCATGCTCTGGGTGGGAGGCAATGATGTGCTGGCCGGTCGGACCTCAGCCGGAGAGTTGACTGCATTCATCTTCTATGCCTTTGTCGTCGCCGGCTCCGCCGGCGCCATCAGCGAGGTCTGGTCGGACATACAACGCGCTGCTGGCGCTGCGGAGAGGTTGCTGGAGTTGTTGGCGGTGAACTCCGTTTTGGCCGAACCGGAATGTCCCGAAACCCCAACCCGACCCGGCGCCATCGCGTTCGACAACGTCTCCCTGCGCTATCCCACCAGAAGGGGCGAGATTGCCCTGAATGGCATCGATCTCAGCGTGGCGCCGGGAGAGATGGTGGCGTTGGTCGGCCCGTCTGGCGCCGGAAAGAGTTCGCTTCTCGACCTGGTTCAACGATTCTACGATCCGACGGAAGGCGTGGTTTCGGTGAGCGGGGTCGATGCGCGCAAGCTGTCGTCGAAGACATTGAGAGGACAAGTGGGCTTCGTACCCCAGACTCCGGTCGTATTCGCCGGCTCGATTTTGGAAAACGTCGTCTACGGCGCTCCGGATGCAAACGACGACGAAATCCGGAACGCGCTTCAGGCGGCGAACGCCCTGGAGTTCGTTGAAGCGCTCGAGGATGGCCTGCGCACGCACCTTGGAGAAGACGGACAGGGGCTCTCCGGCGGCCAACGGCAACGACTCGCGATAGCGCGCGCCCTGTTGACTTCCCCGCGAATCCTGCTGATGGACGAGCCAACCAGCGCCCTCGATGCGCAAAGCGAAGAGACGATCTGCCGTACGCTGGCCGCACTCAAGGCGCGATGCACCGTCCTGATCGTCGCCCACCGGCTATCCACCGCTGCTGTCGCGGATCGCATCGTCGTCCTTCAGCAAGGCCGAGTCATCGCCGAAGGCACCCACGACTCCCTGCTGCGCGAAAATGGTCTGTACCGGGAGTTCGCAGAGATTCAACTGGTGAACGGCACGGAAGGAACGAGATCCCGCGCGCATTTGACACGCACAAGGCGGTGAAAGCACGGAAAGTCGCCGGCTTCAGCGATCCCCAAGCCGAGGCGGTCGTTGAAACCGTCGGTACCGCCATGGGCGAAAGTCTGATGACGAAGACCGATCTCGAATTGGCCCTTCAGCCCGTGATGATCAAGGTTGATGACCTGGACACCTCCCTGAAGTCGATGGCGTCGAAGACCGATCTCGATGCGCTCGAACAGCGCATGATAACCAAGGTCAGCTTGGACGCCACGCTCAAGTCGATGGCGTCGAAAGCCGATCTGGCCGCGTTCGAACAGCGCTTGACCATCAAGTTCGGTGCGATGATGGTCGCCGGAACGAGTTTCCTTGCCGTTTTTCAAAAGGTGTTCTAACCCCGCCCCGCCTTCCATAGGCTTCGGAGACTTTGTCGCCGGTGCCGCGCCGGACGAAACTCGCGTACCGCGTCCCCTCGACATCGCTGTTCGACGTGGACTCCATCCCGGTTTGCGCCGCGCGCAACAGTTAGACAAACGGTCCGCAAGATTCTTACACTTGACCGCCCGCAACATTTGCAGTTTTGGCGGCGGAAAGACAACGCGCTGCTCCAATCAGGAGGGAAGTGGTGGGACCGTTGACGGATCTTCGGGTCATCGAGTTGGCCGGCATTGGACCTGGTCCGTTCTGCGGCATGATGCTTTCCGATATGGGGGCGGAGGTCATTCGCGTGGACCGGCCGGGTTCCCGAACGGGTCCCCGAACGGGTTCCCGAACGGGTCCGACACGGCGCTCCCGTCCTCGCGATGTCCTCGCGCGCAACCGCCGCTCGATCGTCATTGACCTCAAGACGCCGGAAGGCGTCGATATCGTTCTCAAGCTTTGCGAATCCGCCGACGCGCTGTTCGAGGGGTTTCGCCCTGGCGTCACCGAGCGGTTGGGGTTGGGCCCAACAGAGTGCATGGCGCGCAACGAACGGCTGGTGTACGGACGCGTGACCGGCTGGGGCCAGGATGGACCGCTGGCCCGGGCCGCCGGTCACGACATCAACTATATCGGTCTGACCGGGGCGCTACATGCCATAGGGGAGAAAGGGGGCAAGCCCGTGCCGCCGCTCAACCTTGTCGGCGACTTCGGCGGAGGCGGCATGTTGCTGGCCTACGGGCTGGTCTGCGGCATATTTGAGGCTAGCCGCTCCGGCAAGGGTCAAGTGATCGATGCGGCGATGATTGACGGGGCCGCCGCGCTGATGGCCACGTTTTTTTCCCTGGGCGACCGCTTCGACGACAGCCGAGGCACCAACATGCTCGATGGCGGCGCGCACTTCTACGGCACCTACGAGACAAAAGACGGGAAGCACATCGCAGTCGGCGCCATCGAGCCTCAGTTCTATGCACTCCTGGTGGAGAAGTCCAACGTCGATACGCAACGATTCAAAAAGCAGATGGATGCCCACGGGTGGGATGGCCTGAAGGACGACCTCGCCGCTGTCTTCAAGACGAGGACCCGCGACGAGTGGTGCGAAATCATGGAAGGTACCGATGTGTGTTTCGCGCCCGTCCTTTCGATCTTCGAAGCGCCGGAACATCCGCACAACAAGGAACGCGCAACGTTCGTTGATATCGACGGTACCGTACAACCCGCGCCCGCGCCCCGTTTCAGCCGCACGAGCGCGGAAATCTCGCATGGCGCGAGGATTCCCGGCGAAGACACCCGCGCCGTGCTGCGGGACGCCGGTTTCAGTGCCGAGGAAATCGAGTCATTGCAGAAGAAACATGTTGTATCGATCGCCTGATTCCGCCCGTACGAATCGGGTTGGCTGCCTTCACCGGGCCAACCCCGTCATCGGTCGCGCGCCGGATCACAAGAGATAGCTGCAATGACCGTAGAGCTCCTGAACTCGCGTCGTTTTCTCGGTTTTCGCGTTCGCCGGCAAATCGACAACGAGACTTACCAGGAGTACTTCTCATTGAAGAAAGGGGGTCGTCTCATGCACGGCGCCGCCCGCGCCGAGGTGCGGCGCCAAGCCGAAGATCGAGACGCGCAGCTGGCCCTGACCCAACGCGCCGCCCGGGAACGTGCCATGCGCGAAGTGCACGTAGACGCCGATGGCCACGTGCGTGGCATTCTCTTCCGCTGGAAGAAGGGAAAGAACGGCAAGAGATCACCGTTGTTCCAGGTAGGCATCACGTCACTCTTGAATGGCAATGTCGTGAATACGACCGTCTCCATCAGTCTGCACGGTCTGGACGAGGCGTGGCGGCGGGGGGTCGACTTCTATGCGCGACATAGACGCATCCCCAAGGGTTCGGATGCCTATCGGGATCTGCTGCGCGCGAGGCCGCCGCCGACAGTGCTGGAGCGCGCGCCGCCTGCTGCCGCAGCCCGCGAACAACGCGTTGACCATGGCGCAAGGGCCGCCGGATCCTTCCGCGCCAAGCGTTCACCGAGTCACGGCAAGGCGCCCGCACGCGCGCCGCGACAATAATCTCTACCAAGCTCGATTTCGGCTCGATGCGGTTCCGGACCAAACACCTTGCTTGCATCGCCCTTGTCGGTCTGGCCGCCTGCTCGGACGATTCAGACCGACTTGCAGACGGCACCGTCGCACCCTGGTCCGAATGGGCCGGCCAGTACGTGGCGATCAACTATTGGGCGGAGTGGTGCGTTCCTTGCCGACAGGAGATACCCGAACTGAATGCGCTACACCGCGAGCGGGAGGCAACCGGCCTGGTGATACTCGGCGTCAACTACGACGGCATCTCCGGCGAGTCGTTGGCGACGCTCATAGCCGAGATGGGAATTGAATTCCCCGTTCTGGTTTCGGACCCGTTCGTTCGTTTCGGCTACGACGTACCCAAGGTACTACCCACAACCGTGATCATCGGCCCTGATGACAATGTCCACGAGATTCTGATCGGGCCTCAGACACGGCAAAGCGTACTTCGCACCGCGCCGGAATCGGCGCGAATTCGAACACGTACCTAACACGCACCTGAGGGTTGGCGAGCACATCGCCCAGACCGGCGGTCGACAACTTCCGCCTCAGCCCGACTTGATACGATCAACCGCTTCCGCCGGCGTCAACAGCACGCGCCCGGTTTCCGCGCGACGCTCGTACTCCACGAGACCGTTCGCGAGATTGCGCGCACCGACGGTGATACGGTGCGGAATTCCGAGCAGGTCCGAATCCGCGAACTTCACGCCAGCGCGTTCGTCGCGATCGTCGAGCAGGACATCCATGCCGGCGTTGAGGCACGCCTCGTATAGCGACTCCGCTGCCGCCGCCACGTCGGGCCGCGCATAGTCCAGCGCCAGGACGTGCGCGTCGAACGGTGCCACCGGGACCGGCCAAACGATGCCGTCGCCGTCATGGCATTGTTCCGCCACCGCCGCCACCAGTCTCGATATGCCGAGACCATAACAACCCATGATCAACGCCGTCTCATTGCCCGCTCCATCCTGCAAGGTAAGCCGCATTGGAACGCTGTATTTGTCGCCGAGCTTGAAGATGTGGCCAACCTCGATGCCCCGCGCGAACGCGAGCTTGCCGCAGCCGTCCGGCGATGGGTCGCCTTCCACCACGTTGCGGATGTCCACGACTTCCGCGACCGGAAAGTCGCGCGACCAGTTGACCCCCGTGAGATGGAATCCTTCCTCGTTCGCGCCGCACACGCAGTTGGCGACCGCCGCTGCAGATCGATCCGCATACACCGGCAAATCCAGCCCGACCGGACCGATGGACCCAATGGAACAACCGGTGGCCGCCTTGACCTCCTCCTCACCGGCGAAAGTCACCGGCGACGCTACCGCATCTAGCCGGGCCGCCTTCGTTTCGTTGAGTTCGTGATCGCCGCGCAGCACCAGGGCGACCAGCGGCTCTTCCGCGCCGCGCACGATCAAGGTCTTGATACAGCGCGAGGGATCGACCCGCAGAAAGGAGGCTATGTCGGCTATGGTCCTGGCTCCCGGCGTCGCGACTTTCCCGAGCGGGGCGGGTCGTTCGCCCGACGGCTCGGGCGCCAATGCCTGCGCCTTCTCGATATTCGCCGCGTAGCCGCTATTCGGACAATACACCATGAGATCCTCGCCGGATTCGGCGAGCACCTGAAACTCGTGCGATTCGCCGTCGCCGATAGTCCCCGAATCGGCCTCGACAGCGCGAAAGTCAACGCCGATGCGTTTCAGTATCGCCGTATAGGCGTCGTACATGCCGCGGTAGGTCCGTTCCAGGGACTCATCGCTGAGGTGGAAGGAATAACCATCCTTCATCAGGAATTCGCGCGCTCGCAACAGCCCGAAACGGGGCCGGATCTCGTCGCGAAACTTGGTATGAATCTGATACACGTTCAGTGGTATCTGCTTGTAGCTGTCCACCGTTTGGCGAATCAGATCGGTGACAACTTCCTCGTGGGTCGGGCCCATCGCGTAATCGCGTTCGTGACGGTCCCGCATGCGCATCAATTCGGCACCCATCACATCCCAGCGACCGCTCTCGCGCCACAGATCAGCGGGTTGCACCACCGGCATCTGTATTTCCTGGGCGCCAAAACGCGCGAGCTCCTCCCGCACGATCGCCTCGATCTTGCGCATGACGCGCAAGCCAAGCGGTAGCCAGGTATACAGTCCACCCGCGACACGACGGATGAAGCCGGCGCGGAGCAACAGGACATGGCTCGCGACCTCGGCTTCCGCAGGCGTTTCCTTAAGGGTCGGTATCAGGGTCTGGCTGGCTCGCATGGCTTGATAAGCATAGCAAGTCGGCTTCCGCGTCACCGTCGACCAGGAGCGATCCATGATCGGTGGTTGATCCTCACGCCCTCATTGTTATGCTTTCCCGTTTCAATCGTGGCGCGAGAGTTCCAGGTGCCGATCTACGAATACGTGTGCAAGGCCTGCCGGCATGAATTCGAGAACATCCAGAAGGTCAGCGAGGCGCCGCTGGTAGACTGCCCGCAGTGCGGCGAGCCGCAACTGAGAAAGAAGATCTCCGCCGTCGCGTTTCGGCTCAAGGGCGGTGGATGGTACGAGACCGATTTCAAGTCCGGCGCGAAGAAAAATCTGCACGGCGAACAGGCCAAGTCCGAGGGTTCGAGCGACTCCACGGACGCGACAAAGGGCGAATCCAAGTCGAGCGATGCGAACAGCCCAGCCGAATCGAAAACCGCATCGAAAACTGCATCGCCCGACGGCAACCCTGCATCCGGCGGCGCAAAGGCTTCCGAACCGAAGTCTTGAACGGCACACAATACGTCAAGGTTCACCAACGCCCGCCGGCTGTTACGCGATCGAAACTGGCAGGCTAACCACCTGCATGAAATAGACGCTGCCTGCTAGAGGATTTCTGCACATGCGCACCCACCATTGCGCGGAGCTCTCCGCGGCGAACATCGACAACGAGGTGGAGCTCACCGGTTGGGCACATCGACGACGCGACCACGGCGGTGTCATCTTCGTCGATCTGCGCGACCACACAGGCATGGTGCAGGTCGTCTTCGACCCGGATGCCAGGGAAAGTTTCGCGATCGCCGACAGGGTTCGCAACGAATTCGTCCTGCGCGCGACAGGGCGCGTCCGGCGCCGCCCGGAGGGAATGGTGAATTCAGATCTCGCCACCGGGGAGATCGAGGTCCTGGGGTCATCCCTCGAAGTCCTGAATGTCTCCGAGGCGTTGCCCTTTCAACTCGACGAGTATTCCAGCGCCGGTGAGGAAGTGCGTCTGAAATATCGGTATCTCGACCTCCGACGTCCTCCCATGCAGGAGCGTTTGCGGCTCCGCGCGCGAGTCTCGAGCCATGTGCGCCGCTTCCTCGAGAGCCAGGACTATGTCGAGATCGAAACGCCGACGCTGACGCGGGCAACGCCCGAGGGGGCGCGCGACTACCTGGTTCCGAGCCGCATTCACGCCGGCGAGTTCTACGCTCTGCCGCAATCGCCCCAGGTCTTCAAGCAACTACTCATGATGTCGGGGTTCGACAAGTACTATCAGATCGCTCGCTGCTACCGCGACGAAGATCTGCGCGCCGATCGCCAGCCGGAATTCACGCAGATCGATATCGAAGCGGCGTTCATCGAAGAATCGGACGTGATGCGACTGACCGAGGGCATGCTGAAGTCGCTCTTCTCCGCGGTTCTGGGCGTGACGCTTCCCGACTTTCCCGTCCTTACCTGGAGCGAAGCCATGCGCCGCTTCGGCAGCGACAAGCCCGATCTGCGCAACCCGCTGGAACTCGTCGACATCGCCGACCTGATGGTGGACGTACAGTTCAACGTGTTCCGCGCGCCCGCCGCTGATCCGAAAGGCCGCGTCGTCGCGCTGCGGGCACCGGGAGCCGCCGCACTGTCGCGCAAGGCTCTCGACGACTACGTGGCCTTCGTCGGCACCCTTGGGGCCAAGGGTCTCGCCTACATCAAGGTGAATGATCGCGCCGCCGGTGTCGCTGGCCTGCAATCGCCAATCATCAAGTTTCTCGACGCCCATACGATCGAACAGGTGCTGGACCGTGTCCGGGCAGAGAACGGCGACATCGTGTTTTTTGGCGCTGATCGCGCGGATGTCGTCAACCTATCCATGGCCGCGTTTCGGCTCCGGCTCGGGGTCGACCTTGACATGGTCGAAGACGGGTGGGCTCCACTTTGGGTGACTGAATGGCCCATGTTCGAACAAAACGAGGCCGGCGCACTGACGCCCGCGCACCACCCCTTTACCATGCCAGCCTGTTCGGTGGCCGAAATGCGCGATAATCCGGCCGACGCGATCGCGAAAGCGTACGATATCGTCCTGAACGGTATCGAAGTCGGCGGCGGTTCGATTCGGATCCACGATCACGCAATGCAGAAGCAGGTGTTCGCAGCGTTGAATGTCGGAGAAGAGATGTTCGATCATTTGCTCGACGCCTTGAAATTCGGCTGTCCGCCGCATGGGGGCATCGCACTCGGTCTTGACCGGCTGGTGATGCTCATGGTCGGCACCGAAGCGATCCGAGACGTTATTGCATTCCCCAAAACGCAGACCGCTGTCTGTCCGTTGACGGCAGCGCCCGCTCCGGGCGATCCGAACCAGTTGCGCGACCTCCACCTTCGCATACGCGGGCGGGGTAGCTGATGGCCGGCCACTCGAAGTGGGCCAATATCAAGCACCGAAAGGCGGCGCAGGACGCCAAACGCGGAAGACTCTGGTCGAAGTTGATCCGCGAGATCACCGTCGCCGCGCGAATGGGCGGCGACTCCATCTCCGACAATCCACGCTTAAGAACGGCAACGGACGCCGCGCTCGGTGCCAACGTGCCGAAGGACACCATCGACCGCGCGATACAGCGCGGTGCCGGCGGCGCCGAAGGCATCGATGTCGAGGAAATCGTTTACGAGGGTTATGCCCCCGGGGGTGTCGCCGTCCTCGTCGAGGTGATGACCGACAACCGAAACCGTTCCGTTGCCGGCATCAGACACGCGTTCAGCAAGCACGGGGGCAACCTCGGGACTAGCGGTTCCGTCGCGTATCTGTTCAAGAAACTGGGCGTCGCATCGTTCGCCCCTGGCGCGGACGAGGATGCCATTCTCGATGCTGCGCTCGAAGTGGGCGCGGAAGACGTGGACAGCGACGACGATGGCTCCGTGTCGATCACAACGGCCCCCGAGACGTTCGGCAATGTTGTCGATGCGCTGGCGGCGGTCGGACTGGATCCCGACCATGCCGAAGTGACGATGGTGCCGTCCAGCTTTTGCGACTGTGATGCCGACGCGGCGCAAAAGGTTCTGCGCCTCATAGACGCGCTGGAAGATCTCGACGATGTGCAGAATGTATTCAGCAACGCGTCGTTCCCGGTCGGCGCGTTCGACGGTGCAGCCGATTGATGCGCATCCTCGGCGTCGATCCGGGATCGCGGGTCACCGGCTACGGCTTGATAGACGATGACGGCGGTCAAGTCAGGTACGTGGCGAGCGGCTGCATCAAGAGCGATGCAAGCGCCGATTTCAGCGCCAGGTTGGTGGATATTTTTCACGGCATCGATACCGTGATAGGCGAATATGCGCCAGACGAGATCGCCGTCGAGGAGGTATTTGTCGCCAAGAACCCAATGTCGGCCCTGAAACTCGGTCAAGCGCGGGGAGTCGCTATCGCGGCGGCCGCCGCGCACGACATAGCCGTCATTGGATATCCTGCGCGGCAGGTCAAACTTGCCGTGGTAGGAACCGGTGGCGCAACCAAGGATCAAGTGCAGTACATGGTGAGGACGGCGCTGGCCTTGAGCGACAGTCCGGCGGCCGATGCCGCCGACGCACTTGCCGTAGCGTTGTGTCACCTCGAGGCGAGGAACGCCAGGTGATCGGTCGTATCTGTGGAGACGTGGTGGCGACGGAAGATGGGGTGCTGTTGATTGACGTGCGGGGCGTGGGCTACGAAGTCGCCGTTACGCAATCCACCCTGGAAAGACTCTCCGCCGCAAAGACCTCGGTCGAACTCTTCACGCATCACGCCGTACGCGATGACGCCATCACGCTGTTCGGATTCCCTTCGCGCGACGAGCGGTCACTGTTTCGCCTGTTGATAAGAGTCAACGGCATCGGACCGAAGCTGGCCATGACAATGTTGGGATCGCTGCCGGCGCAGGCGTTGCTTCGCTGCGTCGCAGAAGGCGAAGTGGGCATGCTTACCAAGGTTCCCGGCGTCGGCAAGAGAACCGCAGAGCGAATCATCATGGAGTTGAAGGACCGCGTCGGTGCGTTACCCATCAGCGTCGGCGGGAGCGTCGACGGGTCAGCCGCCCCGGACCACACCGTAGAGGATGCGATTCGCGCGTTGGTCGGGTTGGGTTGGCGCGCGGCAGAGGTGCGAGATGTCGTTGCCGCCGCGCACGTGGACGGGGAGTCCACGGAAGACCTGATTCGCGCCGCCCTGAGACGATTGGGCGGCGAAGCGTGAGCATCGAACGCGACCGTATCACGTCGAGCCAGGCCAGTTCCCGCGACCTGTCCCTGGAACGCTCCCTGCGGCCGACGCGTCTCGCGCAATACGTCGGTCAGGCGAAGGTCAAGGAGCAGATCGGCATCGCCATCGAAGCGGCGCGACATCGTGACGAATCGCTTGACCATACCCTGATTTGCGGTCCTCCCGGGTTGGGCAAGACCACGCTCGCATACATCATCGCGAACGAGCTGGGCGTTGCGATAAAGGCGACTTCGGGGCCAGTCATCGAAATTCCTGGACGCTTGGCCGCGATGATCACCAATCTTGAACCTGGCGATGTGCTATTCGTCGACGAGATTCACCGTTTGTCGGCGGTCGTGGAGGAGCGCCTGTACCCGGCCATGGAAGACGCCGAAATCGATATTCCCGTTGGCGAGGGCCCGGCGGCCAAGTCGATCAAGTTCCGCTTGCCGGAGTTCACTCTCGTCGGCGCAACGACGCGTGCCGGACTCCTGACGTCGCCGTTTCGCGACCGGTTCGGAATCGTGCAGCACCTCGACTTCTATTCCGTCGACGAATTGGCCACGATTGTGCAAGCGTCGGCGGCAAAGATGGAGGTCTTCGTAGACAAGGGCGGCGCGCGGGAGATTGCCAGCCGATCCCGAGGCACGCCACGCATTGCCAACCGCCTTACGCGCCGCGTGCGGGACTACGTGCAAGTGCGCGGAGACGGCAGGATTACGAGGCAATCCGCTCGCAAATGGCTTGATCGACTCGATGTCGACCAGGAAGGGTTCGACCAACTGGACCGCAAGCTGTTGAACAGCATACTGCGCCACTTCGGTGGTGGACCGGTGGGACTGGACTCGCTCGCCGTCGCAATTAGCGAAGAAAGAGATACCATCGAGGACGTGCTCGAACCGTATCTCATCCGGGAGGGCTTCCTCATGCGCACGCCCCGGGGCCGGGTCGCGACCGAGAAGGCTTTCCACCACTTTGGCCTGAAGCTGTCGGGGAGCGCAAGGGCGGCGGCCAGCGCAAGACAAAGCCCCCTGGACCTCGGCTTCGACGGCCGCGAGGACGCGCCCAAAGAAGAGTAGCAACGACCGCACATGCCCCAACAAATTCCGATATTCGACCTCATAGTCAATGCGAGCCTGCCCGTCCAACTCGTCATAGTGCTGCTCGCGGCCGCATCAGTGATCACCTGGATGATGATTTTTCAACGCTGGTTCGCCCTCAGTCGCGCTCACCGGCAGATGGACCAGTTCGAGAACCAATTCTGGTCCGGAGTTGATCTCAGGGAACTGTACGGCGAACTGCAGCAGGACGTCGACCACCTGGACGGCAGCGAGATGATCTTCGCGGCCGGTTTCCGCGAATACATCCGCTTGTCCGAGCAGGCGGGCGTGGGTGCGGACGCCGTCATGCAGGGCGTCCAACGGGCGATGCGCGTCGCCCGGGGCCGTGAAGAAGAAGTCCTGGAACGTCACCTGGGCTTCCTGGCGACGGTCGGCTCTACCGCCGTGTACGTGGGCCTGTTCGGTACTGTCTGGGGCATCATGAATTCGTTCCGCAGTCTCGCCAACGTGAGCCAGGCGACGCTTGCGTCGGTGGCGCCGGGGATATCCGAAGCCCTGATAGCCACCGCGATGGGGCTGTTCGCCGCCATTCCGGCCGTGATCGGCTACAACCGTTTCTCCGCCCGAGTCGATGTCCTGGTCAAGCGCTACGACACCTTTGCCGAAGAGTTGACCAGCATCCTCTACCGCGCGGCGCACAAGACCTGACATTCGCCTCATGGCCGAACGGCGGAAACCCATGTCCGAGATCAATGTCGTGCCGTATATCGACGTGATGCTGGTCCTGCTCGTCATCTTCATGGCGACAGCACCGCTTCTGACCCAGGGCGTCGATGTCGATCTGCCCCAGGCACCTTCGGAACCATTGCCCGACGATCAGAGTGATCCCCTGGTGATCACCGTAAATCGCGAAGGCGCTGTGTTCGTCAATACCGGTTTGCGCAAGGACACCGAAAGGGGTCGACGCGTCACCATATTCTCGCTTGAGGACGAGGTGTCACGAATTGTCGGCGCGCGCCCAAATGTGCCCGTGTACGTTCGGGCTGACCACACCCTCGACTACGGCATCGTGGTTAGCGTCATGACCGTATTGCAGAAGGCTGGTGCCCAGAGCGTCGGTCTGATTACCGACCCGCCCGACATCAGCGCCGCGGCGGGTGGCGGGTGATGCCTACGTTTCGCGATTACAGCCTTCCCCTGCTCCTGGCGTTTGGCGTCCACGCCGCTGTCGCCCTCGCGCTGTCCCATGGCTGGAAGCCTCCCGCCGTGGAACCCCGGATCATCAAGCCGGAAATCGTCAACGCGGCGCTGCTCGTGCTTGAGCGACCGAAGCCCGCGCCTGCGCCGCGTACGGCTTCCGCACCCCCCACCCCGTCACTCCCTCCCCCCACACCGACACCGAAACCCGAACGGCCGGTTGCCGCAACGGATGTCCCAAAACCGAAGGTCGATCCCCTCGCCGAGCAACGGCGCGAACAGGAGCAGCGGGAACGTGAGCGGCAGCGAGAGGAGGAGGCGCGGCAAAAACGGCTCAATGCTCTTGCGGATAGCGCATTCGAGCAGGCGCTGGAACGGGAGATGATGGATCTCGGGCAGGACACCGACGAAACGGCCGCACTCACGTATATCGGCGGCATCTATCGTGCGGTCGTCGCCAACTGGTCGCGGCCTCCATCCGCGCGCAACGATATGGAAGCGCAATTGCGAGTGGAGTTGATACCTACCGGTGAGATCGTATCGGTGACCGTAATTTCTTCGAGCGGCAACAGCGCTTTTGATCGCTCTGCCCAGGCTGCCGTCCGCAAGGCGCGACGGTTCGAGGTGCCAAGCGAAATAGGGCTGTTCGAGCGGCACTTCCGCTCGTTCGTCTTGTTGTTCAAACCACAGGATTTGTTACGTTGAATACACCCAGGACACATAGTGCCCATCCGACATTGCGGCTGTCGGGCCCTTGCATGGAACAAAGCCGCCACCAACGCTGGAGGACTCGCAGATGTCGGAGTTCCCTGGGCGTCACGGGCGCGCGGTTATCCAGCGGGCTAAAGGCTTCCATATGCGTGGCCGCATTGCTGATCGCGGCGCGCGTTCTCGCGCTCGAGACGATCATCATTGATCAAGGCTACGACAACCAGACCAAAATCGCCGTCGTTCCCTTCGAAACCCTGGACTCGACCGATGGCGGGATTGCCGATATCGTCTCCTTCGACCTGGCGCGCAGCGGCCAGTTTGATCCGTTGCCAAGAGAGAACATGCTGTCGTTCCCTGCCCGAATCGAGGACGTGTTCTTTCGCGACTGGCGCATCCTCGGCATCGAATACGTGGTCATCGGCCGCCTCCGCAGACAGCCGAACGGCGATTTTTCCGTCGCCTACCATCTATTGGACGTGTTCAACGAACGGGAGTTGACGACGCGCCGGATCGGCGCGCAGGCATCGCAGCTAAGGGATGTCGCCCACAGCATCTCGGACGACGTTTACAAGCGCATCACTGGCATTGCCGGGGCTTTCTCCACGAAGATTCTCTACGTGCTCGCGAAGAACGCTGGCACGTCATACGCAACCTACGAACTGAAGCTGGCGGACTCCGACGGTGCCCGCGCGCGCACGCTGTTCGAGTCCACCCAGCCCTTGCTGTCGTCGAGTTGGGCGCCGGACGGACGACGGGTGGCCTACGTGTCGTTCGAGAGCGGTAGACAATCCATCGTCATCCAGGACATCGAGACGGGCTCACGCTCCCGGGTCGCCGAGTATACGGGCCTCAATAGCGCGCCGGTGTTCTCGCCCGACGGCAATCGTCTCGCGCTGGTACTTTCGCGCGATGGCAATGCGGAAATCTATGTGAAGGATCTGTTGACCGGTGCCCTGCGGCGCATCACCCGGTATCCGTCCGCCATCGATACCGAGCCGAGCTGGACGCCGGACGGCACCGGGTTGATCTTCACGTCCGACCGCGGCGGCCGACCGCAGATCTATCGAATCGATCTGACCAACTCGATGGTCGAGCGCTTGACTTTCGAGGGCGACTACAACGCCCGAGCGCGATTGCTGCCGGATGGAGAACACCTGGTGTACGTCCACAGGCGCGGGAGAACCTATCACATCGCCTGGCAGAACCTGGAGCGCGACGACGGTGTACGAGTGCTCACGGCCACATCGCTCGACGAATCGCCGTCCATCGCACCAAATGGAACGATGTTGATCTATGCCACGCGAGATAGGGGTAGGGGTATACTAGCCGTTGTTTCAATAGACGGACGCGTCAAGTACCGGTTGCCTGCGGCGGAAGGCGACGTGAGGGAACCTGCATGGTCCCCGTACATGGATATGTTTTCGCCGGGAACCTAGCCCTCGCGCAGCGAAGGTCGGAGGATCGAGATCGACAATACAGGAGAAGCGAAGTGAGGTATTTTTCGACAAAGAGCGAACCATGGAACCGCGTGATGGGCTTCCTTGTCACCCTGCTCGCGGGAGCTGTGCTCGCCGGCTGCGCGAGCTGCGCGGGCAAGGCGCCGCCAGTAGAACCCCCGGTGGAGGAAGCCCCGCCGACGGTGGATCCGACGCCTCCCCCTGAGGTAGAGGCAACACCCGCCGATGCCGAAGGTGTCTGGCTGGATCCAGAAACCGGCCGTCCAATGGCGCGAGTGGTGCACTTCGACTTCGACAAGGCCGTGTTGCGGCCGGCGGACCTTCGTGTCCTGGAAGGGCATGCCGGCTTCCTTTCCGCCAACCGCAACCGTTCGATTGCGGTAGAAGGTCATTGCGATGAACGCGGAACGCGGGACTACAACCTCGCGCTTGGCGAGAAGCGAGCCAACGCCGTTGTGGAGTTTCTAACTACCTCGGGCGTGCGCCGCTCGCAGATAGCAGACATCGTGAGCTACGGAGAAGAACAGCCTGTCGATGTCGGCTCCAATGAGGAGGCATGGGCGAAAAACCGGAGAGCGGTCCTCGTATATCAGTGAGGTGACGGGGGTCGGAGTCGTCTCGCCGATCCCCTAAACAATGCGCCTTCCGCCTTGGCAACGCCTTGGCAGCATTGCGGCAGTAAAAGCGCGGCGAACACTCCGGCGACTTCCGCTCTACATAGGCGTGGTCCCTCGGGGTTCATCATGGCAAGGACAACGCTACGAAGTCTGGATGCGCGATTTCAAGGCGGTGATGTGAAAGAAGTCGATCACTTCTCCTACCCGGCCCGGAGTTCTCACCAAGGGCCGCGATGTCGCACTTTCAGTGCACCGCTCGGAGTGCCGCACAGCCGGCGCCTTCGGCTTCGGCTCTTCCGTGCGAGGGGTACCCCCTCGCGCTCTCCGGCTGAAGGCTCCTGGCCCGGCCCCGCTCGTCGACCATGGACTAACCGCTCCCGGTCGCTAGCGCTCCCAAGGAGCGTTTGTTCCATGCAAGTCTGGCGGTGGCTGGCGGGTATCCTTGGCTTGTGCTCGCTCGGATCCATCTATGGCGCGGCGCCTGTGGAAGAGTCCGTTGCAGAGCAGGTGAGGCGGGCCAACGACTCCGTGTCCGCCACGCAACGCGGTGGAGCGAGTCCCGGCGGTTCCCCCGCTGAGACAAACACGAGCCATTCGGCGAGCCAGTCGGCGAGCCAGTTGGGACAATTGTTCTATCAGCTACAGCTCCTGCGGGACGAGGTGCAACGCCTCAACGGCACGCTTGAGGAGCAGCAAAACCAGATCGAGCGACTGGCGCGGGAGCAGCATGAGCGCTACCTCGGTCTGGACAGACGAATCGCGGAGTTGAGCGGCGGATCGACGGAGCGCCCAGACGATGACAGTCCCATCGGTCCAGGTTTCGGTGCCGACCGGCCGCCACAGCAGCCCAGTGCAGTGCCGACGGAGAGGGATACATACGAGTCGGCCTACGAAATGATGCAGCTTCGCCAATACGAATCCGCCACGGAGGTATTCGAGCGGCTGATAGAAGAATATCCAAATGGCCAGTACACACCGAATGCGTTCTACTGGCTGGGCGAACTGCACCGCAAGAACGGCGACCCCGAAGCCGCCCGCCAATCCTTTGTGCAGGTTGTCGCTCTCTATCCAGACCACAACAAGGTGCCGGATGCCCTGTACAAACTCGGCGTCGTCTACACGCAACTGGACGAACCGGCGCGCGCCATCGAATACCTTGACCGCGTCCTGAGCGAGTATCCGGACTCGACTGCGGCAAGCCTGGCGAAGCGCCACGCTGCCGAGTTGCGCTAGCTGGGGCGCAGCCGCCATGCGCGCCATCTTGCCGCAAACGTTGCGCATCACCGAGATCTTCCATTCTCTTCAGGGAGAGTCATCGTCCATGGGCAAGCCGACCACTTTCGTGCGGCTCACGGGTTGTCCGCTGCGATGCCAATACTGTGATACGGCGTACGCCTTCACGGGTGGCGAAGTCATGACGACGGAAGCCGTGATCGACCGCGTGCGCGCGTTTCCCGCCCGCTTCGTCACCGTCACCGGCGGCGAACCGCTGGCGCAGCCTGGCGTCCATCCCTTGATGACCGCCCTGTGCGACCGGGATTACCGCGTTTCGCTGGAGACCGGAGGTGCCCTGGACATTTCGGAGGTCGACGACCGCGTCACCATCGTCATGGATCTGAAAACACCCGGCTCTCTGGAGTCGCATCGCAACGACTACCGGAATATCGAGCGGTTGACGGACAAGGACGAGGTCAAGTTCGTCATCTGCGATGATCGCGACTACGCATGGGCCAAGCGCAAGTGCGAAGAACTGGATCTGCGCGAGCGCGTGGGCGAAGTTCTATTCTCGCCTTCTGCGACCCAATTGTCGGCGCGAGTGCTTGCGGATTGGATCTTGCGTGACGGGCTCGACGTGCGCATGCAGATCCAACTGCACAAAGCACTTTGGGGCGATCAACCCGGCCGATGACGCGGGCGGTCGTACTCCTCTCCGGCGGCCTCGACTCAGCCACCGCCCTCGCCATCGCCCGCGACCAGGGGTTCGACTGCTTCGCGTTGTCCATCGCCTACGGACAGCGACACAGTGTTGAACTCGAGGCCGCGAAACGCGTGGCCAACGCATTGGCCGTTCGCGCGCACAGAGTGGTTACCGTCGACCTGTCGTCCTTCGGCGGTTCGGCCCTCACCGATCCGAATATTGCGGTGCCCGAAACGCCATCAACCGGCATCCCGATCACCTACGTACCTGCCCGAAACACCGTGTTCCTGTCCATCGCGCTGGCGTGGGCGGAAACGCTCGGCGCCCGCGACATCTTCATCGGCGTGAACGCGGTGGACTATTCCGGCTATCCCGACTGTCGCCCGGCGTTCATAGAGGCGTTCGCCGCGCTCGCCGGACTGGCTACCAGAACCGGCGTCGAAGGCGGAAATTTCGTGATCCATACGCCGCTCATCGATCTTTCCAAGGCGCAGATCATTCGGCGCGGAGTCGCTCTCGGCATCGACTACGGCGAAACCCTTTCCTGCTATCAACCCGACATCGACGGCCGCGCCTGCGGCAAGTGCGATAGCTGTCGCATCCGCCGCGAAGGTTTCGCTGCCGCCAGCGTCCCCGATGCGACCGTCTACCAAGGCTGACGCCCGATCTCAACACGAGTCCGGCAGCTTGTTTGACAACGGCCGAGGGAATGTTCGGACTGTCCGGATTCACCGTCACCTTCTCCAGCCTCGAATTCACGACCAAATCCATGTCCTCAAGCGGAATGGACCCCAATAAAACGCCGTCTCCAAGCACCAATGCGCCGGTGTAACAAGACCTGTTCGCAAACTTTACCCGTACGGGGCCGACATAGGGGACGAGCACATGCTTGCCGTCCGCCGTAGTGACCTCTCGCCTTTCCAGTTCCTTGAGGTCCAGTTGAACAGCGACGTGCTCCGGCACGCACAATGTTATCGATCCAGTGTCCACCAGGGCACTGACAGTGAGGGGCGACAACGCGTCGTCTCGGGGATTCGACAGGTCGATGTCCGTATAGATCAAGCCCATCGCGGGTTCCCCTTCGCGGTATTTCAGTTTGTTGATCCCCAACGCGCCAGGATAACCGCGAATTGCGAGCGCCGCCGTCGTCCTCCTCGCGACTACGTATGATTATCACCGACACGAGCCGCGTCAAACCAATGCACGGGGAAACACAGGATTTGGACCTCTTCAGACGCCTTTGGCGCGTTTGGCGGGCCATCTGGGACTCGAACCCAGGACCAACGGGCTAAAAGCCCGCTACTCTACCAACTGAGCTAACGACCCCGGTCGCGAGCGACGTGCATTGTATGCACGCGCTGGAGAGCGAACAAGACAACATGACAGTTCCACTCCGGCGCCGGTCATCGCCCCATCGCTGCCCGGGAGAGAAAGATCGGAAACTCGGCCCGCACTCGTGCGTCGATTTCGTCGCTGACGTGGCGCGGTACATGATGGGCGAGAATATCCCGTTTCTTGTGGATGGCCTGATGCAGCAGAACCGGCTTGCCTTGTTCCTCCCAGACGGTCGGGCTCGTGCGGTCGCTGAAGTCCGGATAAATATACTCGCTCTGCATCACCCGCAAGGTATTCTCGGAACCCAGGTAATGACCTACCCCGCTGCTGCAGATCTGTTCGATTTCAGCGAAGCTCAGCGTATCGGAGTTGACTTCGATCCCGCGGGTAGCGCGCCCGACAGATCCAAGGAGGTCGTTGTCCAAGAGCAGGCTCTCGGGACACGTGCCCAATAGACTGGCGTACATGCCGGCGGATTCATAAACGATGTTCGCCCCGGACAAGGCGGCTGACAGCACCGTTGCAGCACGTTCCGCGCCCGCTTGAAAGTCCGGAAACTTGGCGTCGCTCATGCCGCAAGCGGTGCCGAAGGGCAGGTCGAAATGGTTGCCGACCTGGGCGCAGGCGGCGGACAGCAGGCCCTGCTCCGGCGAGCCGCCGCTCATCGCCCCGGTACGCAGGTCCGAAACGAACGGCCAGGCTCCGAGAATCGCCGGTGCGCCGGGTTCGATCGCGTTCACATAGATCAGTCCGCCGAGGCACTCTGCCCAGGCTTGAGAGACCGTCCCGGCAAGATAGGCGGGCGCCGTCGCACCGGCTTGGCCCGCCGACAACAGCAATACCGGCATGCCGCCCTGCACCGCTACCCGCAAGCATTCGAGGGCATCGGTGGCGAACTTCAGCGGCGGCACCACGAAGCAGTTGGACTGACTGACAAACGGTCGCGCCCGCCACTCGGCCTCGCCGCCGGCGATCATGTGCAGCATCTGCAGGCTCTTCTCGAGGTGCGGACCTACCGCCCAACTGGAACCGACGTGCTTGCTGGTGCCCATCACCGCGCAGTAGACAGTATTGATGTCCAGCGCATAGTTGTCGGAAATATCCCGAGGGACGCAGGTCCGCTGAAACATGTGAATGTGCTCGCAGGTGTCGGCGATGCGCGCCATGTCGTAGAGATCCTGCGCCTCGGAATCCCGGTAAAGGCCGTTCTCCGAGTCGGCCACCATGACCGCGGCGCCGGCGGTGGAGAAGTGCACCCTGGTGCCGCTCAAGTCCAGGTCCCACTGCGGATTCTGACCGTGCAGCACCAGATTCCGCCGCGCTTGCTGCAACGTCCGTTCGACCAGACTTCGCGGCATGCGCAAACGCCCGTCGTCGCCGAGCACGGCGCCAACCGCAGTGCAGGTTTCGATGCAGTGAGGTGTGGCATCGGCGAAACCCACCCGGTCGAGAATCCCGAAGGCGTTGTCCGCGATGGCCGCAACGCCGGCGGCGGACAAGGGCTGGAATTGTCCGCCGGTCTGCCCCGGCCGAACCGGTTTGACCGCTTCAGCCAAGGGCGCGGCACGCTCGGCTTTGCGCGCCCGTCTACCGCCTGATCTTCGAGCCATGGCAGCTCTCCTTACAGCAATTCTGAACCGGAGGTCCACCCTCCATGGATCCCTGTCTCCCAACCGTTGCTGCAAGAGGCGATTGCGACAACACCGTTAACTCGAATGTCTCGCTAACCTTGCCACGCGGACGTTGCACTTCGGCTCGGCAGCTTAACTTGAATTCGATTGCCGAGGGGGCAATATCTTCCTTCCCGAGCGCCGGCCCCGCGCTCGGGCCGGCCCGTCCGGGCCGGACGCAGCAGGGCGCCTGGCCCGATCGGGGAAGATGTCGCCCAGGCGGGCGAATGTGTCCGCCCCATGCGGTATCGCCATGGCATCGACAAAGTACGCCTGGAATTTCGGCTCGATGGCCGTCTCCACTTTCTCCACGCTCTTGACCACCGACTCGATCTCGCGCCGGGAGGCCTGGTTCAACAGGGCGATTCTGGCTCCGTGGCCGGCTGCGTTGCCTGCCGCTGAAACCGCATCAATCGGGCAGTCCGGAATCATGCCGAGGGCCATGGCGTAGCGCACATCGATGTGGCTGCCGAAGGCGCCGGCCAGGCGAATTCGATCAACCGAGCTCACTTCAAGACGGTCCATCAGCAGCCTGATGCCGGCAAACAGGGCCGCCTTGGCGAGTTGAATCTGACGCACATCGGTTTGTGTGACCGTGACCTGTTTGCCATGGATGACGAAGGAGAAGGTGCGGCCATTCCGAACCAGGCGAGGCGTGCGGCTCGCCTGGCCACCGTCGATCACCCCGTCGCTGGTGAGGATGCCCGCCAGCCACATCTCCACCACCGCCTCGATGATCCCGGAACCGCAAATGCCGGTGACGCCCTGCGCCGGCAGTGCGTCGCTGAATCCCGGCTGGTCGGACCAGAGATCCGAGCCGATCACGCGAATCCGGGTCTCCAGGGTGACCGGGTCGATCCGTACCCGTTCTATGGCGCCGGGCGCAGCGCGCTGGCCGGCGCTGACCTGGGCGCCTTCAAAGGCCGGTCCGGTCGGACTGGAGCAGGACAGCAGCCGCTGGTCGTTGCCGAGCACGATTTCCGCATTGGTACCGATGTCCACCAGCAGGCTGACCGCCCCGCTCCGGTGGGGTTGCTCGCAAAGCACCACCCCAGCGGTATCGGCGCCGACATGACCGGCGATACAGGGCAGCACATAGGCTACGGCGCCTGGATTGACCTCAAGGCCAAGGTCTCGGGCCGCCAGGTCGACAGACTCCTCTACCGCCAGCGCGAAGGGCGCCCCGCCAAGCTCCACCGGGCTGATGCCGAGCAGCAGATGATGCATGATCGGGTTGCACACGAACGTCAGGCTGAGGATGTCCTGCGGGTCGACGCCGCCGTCCGCTACGGTTCCGGCCACGAGCTCGTTGACGGCTCGACGCACCTCCCGGGTCAGTTCATCGCTGCCCTTAGGGTGCATCATGACGTAGGAGACCCGGCTCATCAGGTCCTCGCCAAAGCGGATCTGAGGATTCATCATGCCGTTCGAACAGAGCACGTCGCCACTGCTGAGGTCGCATAGATGGGCGGCAATGGTGGTTGAACCGACGTCGATCGCCAGACCGTAAATGGACTCCTTGAAGCCTGACCAGATTGCGAGAATTTCCGCATCCTGATGGACGGCGACCGTGACCGACCACCCGCCGGCCCGCAATATGCCTTGCAGGTCGGGCAGCAACGCCGCCGGAAACGCCGGGCGCAGACCCCATTGCGTCTGCAATGCATCGAGCAGGCGCGTCAGGTCGCTGCCCGAGCCCTTGAGATCCGCAGGCGCCACTTCCACCAGGTAGAGACGAACGACCGGATCCAGGCGGATAGGCCGCGAGTCGGCGGCCTTGCGCACGACCTGGCGGTGAACCTGGCTTTCCGGCGGCACGTCGATCAGCAGATCGCCTTGAATGACGGCTTGGCAACTCAGGCGGTGGCCCGGCGCCAGCGGCCGGTTGCGCCCCCCAAAGCGGGTCTCGACGGCGCCGGCGGGGGACAGGTGCTCCGGCTTGGAAACGATGCCGTGCTTGGGAAAGTTGCCTTCGCTGCAAACGACGCGGCAACGCCCGCAGAGCCCGCGGCCACCGCAGATGGAGGCGATGTCCACGCCGAGTTCCCACGCCGCTTGCAGCACCGGTGTGCCGAGCGGAAACTGGCCACGCCGGCCGGACGGCGTGAAAACCAGCCAAGCCTGGGGTTTGGTTTCCACTTCCATGCCCTCTGCAAGCCCTGGGATCAGCCGCGCCGGCGCCGCCGGGGGCGGTTCCGCCGGTTCCCTCGCGCCCCGGCCAGCGCGCCGGGTTCGCGGTACTTGCCGATCCAGCGCACGCAATCGGGATCCTTGCCCATCATGACGTCGGCGCCAAGAACCGCCTGCATGACCTCGCCATGCAGAGGGTTGGTGATCGCAGACGTCATGCCGGCGCCGATCGCCATGGTGAGAAAGGCGCTGTTGATACCGTTTCGATTGGGCAGCCCGAAACTCACGTTGGACGCGCCGCAGGTGGTATTGACCTTCAATTCCCCGCGCAAGCGGCTGACCAGGCGCATGACCTGCCGGCCAGCGGAGTTGATCGCGCCGATTGGCATAACCAACGGATCGACCACCACGTCGCTGTGGGAAATGCCGTGGTCGTGCGCCCGTTCGACGATCTTCCTGGCCACGTCGAAGCGCACGTCGGGATCCTCGGAGATGCCGGTTTCGTCGTTGGAAATAGCCACTACCGCGGCGCCATGCCGGGCTACCAGCGGCAGCACCGATTCCAGCCTGTCCTCTTCGCCGGTGACCGAGTTGACCAGCGCCTTGCCGCGATAGGCCGCCAAGCCGGATTCCAGCGCGGCGACAATGGAGGAATCGATGGACAGGGGCACGTCGGTTACCGACTGTACCAATCTGATGGCTTCGGCCAGAATGGCGGGTTCGTCCGCCAGCGGGATGCCGGCGTTGACGTCCAGCATGTGGGCCCCGGCCGCAACCTGCGCGAGGGCGTCGGCGATCACGCGGTGGTAGTCTCCCGCCTTCATTTCCGCAGCCAAAACCTTGCGCCCGGTGGGGTTGATGCGCTCTCCTATGACCACGAAGGGCCGTTCGAAACCGATCGCCACCTCCCGGCTCGCGGAAGCGATAACCGTGTCCGTCATGCCTTGGCCGCCGATTGGCGCTCGACGATGGTGTCCGGTATGCGCACGCCGGGGATGTTGTCGCGTATCCACTGCGCCGATGCCAGCGGCCGCACGCCCGCCAGGATGAACGCCCGTTCACGCGGGCGCACCGGCCACTGTCTCCTCCGGTACATCCCTTCAACCCTCCTGCAAACCGTGATTGCGGATGAGCGCCAACAGCCGTGCGTCGGAATAGCCCGTGTCGATCTGGTCCGCCAGCCGGTCGGCGACCGCCTGCAGATCCGGCGCCGCATCGTCCGCCTCCAGCCTGATCGGGTCGCGCGCCCATTCGTTGATGTAAGCATCGGCGCTGCGCTTCTTTGCCCGCATGGCGGCGCGGTCAATGGCGTTCTGAAAGCGCGCGCTCAACACCACCTTGGCGCGCCTTCTACCCTGCCTGACGATAATCTGCGACGGAATGTCGCGCCATCTCATCAGGATAGCGTCCACGTGTCAGCCCTCGGCTATCCGGGCGACGCGGGTTTCCAATGCGCCGTAGCCGGTATGAACGTGGGTGAATTCAAGCCCAAGACGGGCTGCGGCCGCTCTGGCCCCGGCGAGCAGCCCCGAATCCCGGGTCTGCGACAGATAGGTCAGGCGCCGGTAGTTGCCGAAGAAGGCGTCAATCAGTTCCGGATGGCCGTCGAGCTGCAGAGTTTCCACGACGAGCCGATCAAAGAATCGCACCAGGAAATCGGTGAGGTAGAACGTGCCCGGCTCGTCATCGGCCAAGCGTTCGAAGAGCTCGGCGCCGGCGAAAAACTCATAGCAATGAAGCCCCGGCAGACGCTCCACGCCCGGATAGTCCTCCAGCACCCGGTCGATCCCGCCATAGGTGCCGCAGTCCGCATAGGCGATGAAGATGTGGCGGTACTGCCCCCGGGCCCGCGCAATCTCGGCACGCAGCCGGGGCGCGATCTGCGCCGGACGAAGGTGCAGTTCCGCGTCCAGGCAACGGATGCGCAGGTGGTCCCATCCGTTGGCGCACCGAATCGCGTGCAGTTCTCTGCCGAGAGCGCCGCAAGCGATCACCAGCATGGGGTCCCGTTTCATCCGCAGTGCCCCACAGCCGTCGCCTTCGGCTCCGGTCTCTTTCTTGCTAGGGGTATCCCCTCGCGCTCCCCGGCTGAAGGCTCTTTCTTGCGAGGGGTATCCCCTCGCGCTCCCCGGCTGAAGCTTGTTTTCTTGCGAGGGGTATCCCCTCGCGCTCCCCGGCTGAAGGCTCCGGCCCGGCCCCGCTCGTCGTCCAAGTTTTGCCTCGCTCGCGTCGCTTCGGCGGGCCAGCGTCCCGTCCCCCGAGTTCCTCATCATCTGTAGTTGTGCCTATTCCGCATCAGGTGTGTGGCAGTTTCCACCGCAGTGGCGGCATCCCGGCAATAGGCGTCCGCGCCCACGGCCTTGCCGAATTCCTCGTTCAGCGGCGCACCGCCGACCAGCACAATGTAGTCGTCGCGGATTGATTGGGTCACCAGTTCGTCGATGACCACTTTCATGTACGGCATGGTGGTGGTCAGCAGGGCCGACATGCCGAGAATGTCCGGCTGGTGCTCTTGCAGCGCCTCCAGAAATTCTTCAACGCTGTTGTTGACGCCGATATCGACGATCTCGAAACCCGCGCCTTCCATCATCATTCCGACCAGGTTCTTGCCGATGTCGTGAATGTCGCCCTTGACGGTACCGATCACCATCTTGCCCACCGGCTTGGCGCCCGTCTCCGCCAGCAACGGCCGCAGTATGGTCATGCCGCCCTTCATGGCGTTGGCGGCCAGCAGCACCTCGGGCACGAACAGAATCCCGTCGCGAAAGTCGACGCCGACGATCTGCATGCCGCCCACCAGGGCATCGTTCAGGACCTTGTCCGCCGCCCAGCCCCGCTGCAGCAGAATCTCCGTGCCTTCGACGATTTCATCCCTTAGGCCGTCGTACAGATCGTCGTGCATCTGCTCGATCAGTTCTTCGTCGTCGAGTTCGGAGAGGACGAGATCGTCTTCCTGCTCGCCGGCCGCGTCTTTGCCGTCGTTCATCCAACTGCCTCCAACCACCAGATTTCCTGATGCGAAGACCTTAGTGGTTCCTGGCCGGAACCCGGTTGGGCCGCGAGCATAGGGGCAGGCAGACGCTTGTGGCGGGCGGTTTCGCGGCACGCCCAACCGCCCCGGCGGGCTCTCGACCGGCTGCCCCGTCTCACGGCCAATCTAGCGGCCTCGTGGCGGCATACTAGCAGTCACAAATTGGAATCCGCAATGAAAAAACGTGCAGCAGCAAATGGGACTGTCCGCCTTTGCCAGCACCCGATCTGTCCGGTCTTGTCGCCGCCTATTGACGGGCACAGCCCAGGCCAGCGGAGTTCGTGCGAAGGAGGCGGTTCAGTGGACTCGGCAAGAGGCGCGCGGTCGGTCGGAGCGGTGGTTCGGCACGGCGAGGGGCGGCTGCCTCGGGAGCTGGCGCTGGAAGGGATCACGCGGATGGAGGAGGCGAACGCTCACCATTTTTGTTCTCCCGCCCAACGGCCGTCGTAATCCATTGCAAGTCAACCCCAAATGCCATGAGAATTCGGGCGGTGGCCATCCGCGGCCGGAGCATGCTATGGAGAATCAGGCTCGCATTGTCATCGTCGGCGGCGGCATCATGGGCGTCGGCTTGCTGTACCATCTGGCGGCAGAGGGATGCGGCGATGTCCTGCTGATCGAGAAGGGCGAGTTGACGTCGGGCTCGACCTGGCACGCGGCCGGTCAATGCCCCAACCTGGTCGGCAACTACAACCTCGCCAAGATTCACGAATACAGCGTCTCCCTGTACCGAAAACTGGAGCGACTGACCGGTCAGGCTGTCGGTTGGCATGGCTGCGGCAGCGTCCGCTTCGCCCTCACCGAGCGGGACCTGGACTGGTTCCGCTACCTGCGCGGAATCGCCGCCAACGTCGGCTACCACATGGAGATCATCGACGTCCAAAAGATCGCGAAGCTGAATCCCTTTATCTCGACCGAAGGCGTGCTGGCCGGCGCCTGGACCCGCAACGACGGTCATGCCGACCCGTCCGGGCTTTGCCAAGCGATGGCCAGGGGCGCACGCGAACTGGGCGCCAGGATCGTGCGGGGCAACCGGGTGACCGGCATCAATGCGCTGCCGGGCGGCGAATGGGAACTGGTGACGGAACAGGGGCGCGTCATTGCCGAAACCGTGGTCAACGCCGCCGGCTGCTTCGCCAGGCAGGTGGCGCAGATGGTGGGAGCAGACCTTCCCATCTGCAACATTCAGCACCATTATCTGGTCTCCGGACCGGTGCCGGAACTGGCCGGCCGAAGCGACGAACTCCCCGTGACCCGCGACCCCTACGCCTCCGCCTACCTGCGCCAGGAGCAGCAGTCCGGCCTGATCGGCATCTACGAGGCCGATGGGGTCGCCGAAGCCTGGCCGCCGGGCGGACTGCCGTCCTGGGATTCCGAAAGCGAACTGTTTTCCGACGATCTCGAGCGCCTGATGCCCTGGCTCGGCCGCGCCATGGAGCGCATGCCGATCTTCGAACCGGCAGGCATCAGGCGCATCGTCAACGGGGCCATCTCCCACAGCCCCGACGGGCTGCCAATGCTCGGCCCCGTGGCCGGGCTGCGCAATTTCTGGCTCTGCTGCGGATCGTCCTTCGGCATTGCCCAGGGTGCCGGCAGCGGCAAGTACCTGGCGCAGTGGATGTTGCATGGCGACTCCGAAATCAACATGACCGGCTTCGATCCCCGGCGCTTCGGCGTGTTTGCCGATGCCGGCTACATGCGGGCCAAGGGTCGCCAGGACTACGGCAGGACCTACGCCACGGCGTTGCCGGGGGAAGAACTGCCCGCGGCCCGCCGGTGCCGGACCAGCCCCCTGTATGACAAGCTCAAGGCCCAGGGCTGCGTGTTTACCGAGACCTTTGGCTGGGAGCGGCCCAAGTGGTTCTCACCGGACGGCCGCGAGGAACACTACAGCTTTCGCCGCAACAACGTGTTCGAACTGGTGCGCGACGAGTGCCTGGCCGTGCGCGAGCGGGTCGGTATCCTGGATCTCTCCGGATTTGCAAAATACGACGTGACGGGCCGCGATGCGCGGACGATGCTGGATCGGCTGTGCGCCAACCGGGTACCGGAGCGCGGCCGTATCGCACTTACCCATCTGCTTTCCGAGGGCGGACGCATCGGCGCAGAAGTGACGATCACACACTTTGACGATCAAGCCTTCTACGTGCTTTCCGCCGCCGGCGCCGAATTGCGCGATCTCGACCACCTGCAACAGGGCCGGCGCCCCGGCGAGCAGGTGCACATCGCCAATGTCACCGACCGGCGCGGCGTGCTGGTGCTGGCCGGACCGCACGCCCGCTCAGTGCTGGCCCGGCTGACGGACGCGCCCCTGGACAGCAGCGCCTTTCGCTGGCTTACGGTTAAGGAAATCGACATCGCCGGGATGCCGGTGCGGGCACTGCGGGTGAACTATGTCGGCGAACTCGGCTGGGAACTGCACCCGGCCATGGAACACATGGAGCCGCTGTATGACGCGCTGGCGGAGGCTGGGGCAGAACATGGCATTCGCAATTTCGGCCTCTATTCCGTCAACAGTTTGAGGCTGGAAAAAGCCTACCGCAGTTGGGGCGCGGAACTGACCAACGAAGTCACCATGATCGACGCGGCCATGGAGCGCTTCATCAAGTTCGACAAGGGTGACTTCATCGGCCGGGAAGCGACCCTGCACACCCTGCAAAAGGGGGACCGCACGCTGCAACTGATCTACTTCAGCCTCGACTCCGGCGACGCGGACGTTCAGGGGGGCGAGCCGATCTTCGTCGGCGAACGCTGCGTGGGGGTGACCACTTCCGGCGGCTACGGCCACTCTGTAGATCAGAGTCTCGGCTTCGGCTACGTCCCGCCGTCGCTGGCCGGCCCAGGCAAGGGGTTGACTGTCAACGTGCTCGGGCAACCGCGGCAAGTGACGATACTCAAAGACCCGGTCTACGATCCGGCCAACCGCCGATTGCGCGCCTGAGGATTCATGACGACCCGGCCCGAGCGTCCTGACGGCCTGCCGCGTCGCGCCAGCGTGATCGTAATCGGCGGCGGCGTGATCGGCTGCTCGGTCGCCTATCACCTGGCACGAGCCGGGGTCTCGGACGTGACGCTGCTGGAACGCAGGCAACTCACCTCGGGCACCACCTGGCATGCGGCGGGATTGGTGGGGCAGTTGCGCACGTCCATCAACATGACCGAGCTGGCGCGCTATACCAGCGAGCTCTATCTGCGCCTGGAGGCCGAAACCGGCCAAGCCACCGGCTACCGGCGCTGCGGTTCCATCTCCATCGCCACCAACGAGGAGCGTTTTGAGGAACTGCGGCGCAGCGCCTCGATGGCCAAGGTGTTCGGGCTGGAGGTGGAGGTGGTCACGCCCGCAGCCATCAGGGCCCGGGTTCCGCTGCTGCATACTTCAGACGTGCTCGGCGGCATTCACATTCCTTCCGACGGCTACGCCAACGCGGTGGACATCACCAACGCGCTGGCCAGGGGCGCCCGCGCCGCCGGCGCGCGCATCTTTCAGAACCTGACCGTCACCGACATCCGTACCGCACGGGGCAGCGTAACCGGCGTGACCACGGAACACGGCGATATCGACGCGGACTGCGTGGTGTTGTGCACCGGCATGTGGACCCGGGAGCTGGCGGCGACGGTCGGGGTGAACGTGCCCCTGCATGCCTGCGAGCACTACTACGCCCTGTTCGAATCGGTAGCGGGGCTGGATGTGAACTTCCCGGTCGTGCGCGACTACGACGCCTGCGCCTACTACAAATACGACGCGGGCAATCTCCTCCTCGGCGCCTTTGAACCCCACGCCCGCCCCTGGGCCATGGAGGGCATCCCCGAGGACTTTTGCTTCGACGAGATCGCCGGTAGCCTCGAGCATTTCGAACCCATCCTCGAGCGGGCCCTGGTGCGCGTCCCGGCGCTGGAATCCGCCGGACTCAAGACGTTCTTCTGCGGGCCGGAGAGTTTCACGCCGGATGTGCGCTACCACCTCGGCCAGGCGCCCGAACTCGACAACTGTTTCGTGGCGGCGGGGCTGAATTCGATTGGCCTGCAATCCGCCGGCGGTATCGGCAGGGTGATCACGGACTGGATTCGCCACGGACACCCGCCGTCGGACCTGTGGGAAGTGGATGTGCGCCGCAATCAGCCCTTCCAGCGCAGCCGGAAGTACCTGCGCGAACGCGTCTCGGAGAGCCTCGGCCTGCTGTACGCCACGCACTATCCTTATCGTCAATACGACACCGCCCGGGGAGTCCGCAGATCGCCGCTCTATGATCGGCTGCAATCCATCGGGGCGTGCCACGGCGAGGTCGCGGGTTGGGAGCGGCCCAACTGGTACGCGCCGGAACCGGGCCTGGCCGGCTACGAGTACAGTTACGGACGACAGAACTGGTTCGAGCATTCCGCCGCGGAACACCGGGCAGTGCGCGAGCGGGTGGGGCTGTTCGACCTGTCTTCTTTCGCCAAGTTCCGGCTCCAGGGGCGGGACGCGACCCGGGTGCTGAACCATGTCTGCGCGAACGATGTGGACGTGCGCCCGGGCCGCATCGTCTACACCCAATGGTTAAACGACCGGGGCGGCATCGAAGCGGATCTCACCGTCACCCGGCTGGCCGAAGACGACTACCTGATCGTGACCGCCGCGGCCACGGAAGTGCGGGACTTTCACTGGCTGCAACGGCACATTCCGGCCGACGCCCATTGTGTGCTGACCAATGTAACCTCGGCCATGGGCGTGATTTCGATCATGGGGCCGAACGCTCGCGCGCTGTTGCAATCGCTGAGCCCGAACGATCTCTCGCACGAGGTCTTCCCGTTCGCGCACAGCCGGGAAATCGAGCTCGGCTACGCGCTGGTGCGCGCCGCCCGGATCACCTACGTCGGCGAACTCGGCTGGGAACTCTACATCCCCACCGAGTTCACGGCCGGCGTCTACGACACCATCGTCGCCGCGGGCGCACCCTTCGGCCTGGCCCACGCCGGCTATCACGCGCTGGATTCGCTGCGCATCGAAAAAGCCTATCGTCATTGGGGCCACGACATCACCGACGAGGATACGCCGCTGGAAGCGGACTTAAGCTTTGCCGTGAAGTTCGACAAGCCGGGCGGGTTCATCGGGCGGGAGGCGCTGCTGAGAGACAGGGAGGCGGGGCCGGCAAAGCGGTTACTGCAGTTCCGGCTGCTGGACCCACAGCCGCTGCTCTACCACAACGAACCCATCTGGCACGAGGACGCCCTGGTCGGTTACGTCACCTCCGGCGCCTACGGCCACACCCTCGGCGGCGCCATCGGCCTCGGCTACGTCGATACGGCCAGGACGCCAAACCCGCCAGAGGGGGGCTTCAGCATCGAGGTGGCCGGGGACCGCATTCCGGCGGAGGTTTCGTCAAGGCCAATGTACGATCCCGGAAACAGGCGCATCCGCCGCTGATGGTGGGCTGGCTTGGCTAGTGCTCCGTCTACCGTGTCGTCTATATTCGCTTCATCGGTAGCCACCGGGACTACGACACCATCGATGCCCAGACGATTTGAGGGTCGAGCTATGGACATTTCACCGATCAAGACCAAGCAGGATCATCTGCGCGCCCTGAAGGAGATCGAGAACCTGATGACGGCGAGCCGCAACTCGCCCGAGGGCGACCGTCTCGATGTCCTGGTGACGCTGGTCGAAGCTTGGGAGACCAAGCACTATCCACTCGACCTTCCGGATCCGGTCGCGGCGATCCGCTATCACATGGAACAAAACGGGCTGGCACCCAAGGACCTCGTTCCCTATATAGGCGGCCGCGGCCGAGTCTCCGAAGTGCTAAGCCGCAAGCGCCGGTTGAGCCTGAAGATGATCTGGCGGCTGCACCGGGGGCTCGGGATCCCCGCGGAATCGCTAATCAAGGTCGACGATCACATGGTGGCATGAGGTGTTCAGCCATCACGGATGCGATCATCACGCGACCTTATTCATCGGCGTCCCACAGAGTTCACGGCCGGCGTCTACGACACCATCGTCGCCGCGGGCGCACGCTTCTGCCTGGCCCACGCCGGCTATCACGCGCTGGATTCGCTGCGCATCGAAAAGGCCTATCGGCATTGGGGCCACGACATCACCGACGAGGACACGCCGCTGGAAGCGGGCTTGAGCTTTGCCGTGAAGTTCGACAAGCCGGGCGGGTTCATTGGACGGGAGGCGCTGCTGAGAGACAGGGAGGCGGGGCCGGCGAAGCGGTTGCTGCAGTTCCGGCTGCTGGACCCTCAGCCGCTGCTCTACCACAACGAACCCATCTGGCACGAGGACGCCTTGGTCGGTTACGTCACCTCCGGCGCCTACGGCCACACCCTCGGGGGCGCCATCGGCCTTGGCTATGTCGACACGGCCAAGGCGCCAGACCCGCCAACGTCGGGCTTCAGCATCGAGGTGGCCGGGGACCGCATTCCGGCGGAGGTTTCGTCAAGGCCAATGTACGATCCCGGAAACAGGCGCATCCGCCGCTGATGCCATGTTAGCCCCGCCGAACGCCTTGCTACGCTCGGCGCCTGGCCCATCCCGCACCGCCAATTCGATGCGCGAGGGTCAGCATGTTTGAACGAGGAGCGTCTCAGGCTGGCTCGGGCCACACGAAGTCGGGACGCAGGCCCTCGTGAACGGGCCGGCCGTCGCCGGGTCTCGGAACGCCCGTGGACGGATCGTAGAACGCGTGGTAGGTCGCCGACAGGCTGTCGGGGTCGTAGCCCATCAGGTTGGGGACGATTGCCCGTATGCGTCGCTGCTTATCGTCGAGCATGATCGGCGTGCCGCATTCAGCGCACGTGCAGAGTTCCAGGGGCCCATCCGGGTTCTGGTCGTTGAAGGGCTGACGGTTCAAGCCGTCGAGGTTGTCGACTGTGACGTCCCCGTGCTTGAAAAACACGACATGTGTCGTCGCCTGACCGGTGACTCGCTTGCATACAGAACAGTGGCAAACGTGACTGTCCACGGGCTCGTTATCCGAGTGCGTATGTATGTGGTCGCATCCCCCAGAGTATTTGTGTGACATGTTCTCCTCCTTCCTCAATTGCCAAACCGCTTGACGCGCGCGGATTCGGTTTCAGACGACTGGCCGGCCCCATCGAGAGGTCCGGCTGGAATCTTACTTGATCAGGGTCTGGGAGACTATGGCTACCATGACCGCGGCGCCGGCGGTGGAGAAGTGCACCCTGGCGCCGCTCAAGTCCAGATCCGACCGCGGGTTCTGACCGTGCAGCACCAGATTTCGCCGGGTAGAGCGGGAACAAACGTAAAGCTTGCATGCGCTGTCTCGGCGCGTATAGTGCCGCACCTTTTCGGGGAACTCCCCTTGCGACCGATCAAATTCCTGTCATTGCTCTGTTTCCTGGCCTCCTGGGCGACGATTGCATCGGCGCAAGATCATGAGTCGCTGACGGACGGTTCGAGGTTCCGCGACTGCCGCACCTGCCCCGAGATGGTCGTGATCCCTGCCGGGACCTTCATGAAAGGACCCCCCAGGACGAACCGGGACGCAGCGACGACCGGAGAAACCACGACGAAGACGATCTGGCGGGACCTGGCGGATCGCAAGTCGAAGTCTCGGTTCCCCGGTTCGCCCTCGGCGTCTTCGAGATCACCAACCGGGAATTTCAGGCGTTCGTCGAAGACGCGGGATATGAGATGCCGGGCGGATGTTGGGCGCTTCTGCATGGGGACGGCACGTGGAATCGCTATCCTGAGGCCACGTGGAACAACCTCGGTCGTCCATTCGAAGAGGCCGAGCCTGCTTCCTGCATCGACTGGCACGCCGCCAGTGCGTATGCGCGTTGGTTGTCCCTCAGAACGGGTGCGGCGTATCGACTTCCTACCGAGTCCGAGTTCGAGTATGCGCTACGTGCGGGCTCGTCCACCCGCTATCACTTCGGCGACGATCAGGAGGCGTTGTGTCGGTACGGAAATGTGCGGGACGCAGCATTCAATGCGATCTATCCTGCCGTGCCCACGCTGCAGTGCGACGACGGTTACGCAACGCTCGCGCCCGTCGGCCAGTTCCAACCGAACGCCTTTGGCGTGTACGACATGACCGGCAACGCGTGGGAATGGCTTGCGGATTGTTATGAACCGAGCTACGCCAACGCGCCAACGGACGGATCCGCCCTGACTTCCGATCCATGCGAAGCACGAAGCCTTCGCGGTGGTTCGTGGAGCTATGACCTGTCGAGTCTGCGCTCTGCGGATCGCAGCGACGACCCGACCGCTGCGCTGTTCGACACACTTGGCTTCCGGGTAGCTCGGCACCTCGCTGGGAACCCCGCTGGGAACCCCGCTGGGAACCCCGATGTCGCGGTCGCTCTGGCACCCGACTGGGATCTGCGCGTCTACGAGGATCGCGAGCGTGGATTCTCCTTCCTGTATCCCGCGAGACTTGAACGGTCTGGAAACGGCGTCAGTCTCGCATTTTCCGAGAGCCCGAAAGATATCTCCTACATCAAGGGCGTCCCCTACATCGCAGTCAGCGTCACGAAAAACAATCCCTCCGCCACGATGAACTCGTTGGCTGAGGCATTCGCAAAGTCCATGGAGGGCGAAATAGTCGAAGTTGCATCGAGACAGTCGACCCTACGCGATGGCGTCACCGAGGCCGTCGAAATCGTTGTGGACTGGCGTTTTCCCGGGACCGAGCGTGTGCTACGAACCACGAATTTGAGCATCGTGCTCGGCGATCAGCGCGTGTCGGTCCGACTGACCAAGGGGCTCAACGCGGACTGGGCCGATCTGAAAAGACTGCTCTACACGCTACGCGTGCACTGAGAACATCACCCCTCAAGGAGCGTGTTTGGTGGGCCGTCTGGGACTCGAACCCAGGACCAACGGGTTAAAAGCCCGCTGCTCTACCAACTGAGCTAACGACCCCGGTCGCGAGCGGCGTGCATTGTATGCACGCACCGGAAAGCGAACAAGACAACGGGACTATTCCGGCGGCCGATCCACGATGACGCCGGTGCGTTCGAGCTCCGCGATCTGCTCATCCGAATAATCGAGCCACCCCTTGAGCACCGCCGCATTGTCCGCGCCCAGCTTCGGACACGGGGTCCAATCCGCGTTCGATATGCCGTGCATCTTGATGGAATTGCCCGGCATTGGCGTCGGTCCAGGTTCGATGGGCACAAAGAAGCCCCGTTCGCGGGTTTGTGGGTCGTCCAGCATGTCTGGGGTCGTGTTCACCGCACCGGCAGGAACAACCACAATCTGCAGCGCGCAGGCGGCGCTGTTCTTGTCCCGACCCGACGTCCAACCAGAGATCGCGGCATCGATTTCTCGCCGATCCCGTCGCCGTGCGGCGAAATCGGCATCGGCGTCGAATCCCGGAATGACGGAACAAAGCGCCCGCCAGTCGTTGTCGTCACGGCATGCGATGGCGATCCATTCGTCTTCTCCCGCGCTCGGATAGACGCCGTGCGGCACCATCCCGGGATGCCGGTTGCCAAGCCGTTCGATGGAGTTGCCGAGTTGATGTTCGATGAGCCACGGCCCGCAAAAGGCTACGCCGGATTCGTGCAGCGCCATTTCGACGAAGGCACCCTGCCCCGTTGCTTTCCGGCGGCGCAGCGCGGTCACTACCGCAGCGGCGGCGTTGATGGCAGCGACCGCGTCCATCAACGCCATCGACGTATTGCGCGGCTCGTCGGGTCCGTAGCCCATGACCTCGGACAGCCCCGCCATCGCCTCGATAATGGGGCCAAGCGCCACGCGCTCGCAATACGGTCCTTCGCGGCCGAAGCCAGGCATGGCGACATGGATGATGGAAGGGTTCGCCGCCGCCAGGACCTCGTAGGAAAGCCCAAGTTTCGGCATGGTGTCGGGGTGAAAGTTTTCGATCACCACGTCGGCGACCTGCGCCAGTCGTAGAAACGTTTCCCTGCCTGCATCCGTCTTGAGGTCGATGGCAACGCTTCGCTTGTTGCGCTGCAGCTTCACGAAAAACGCGTTCCGGTTCCACGGCTCGTCGCCAGGGCCACCGCCGACCCAGCCATCGATCAGCTTCTTCGGGGGGAATACCCGAGGCCCCCGGCCCATCGGCGCTTCGATCTTGACCACCTCCGCACCGAGATCCGCGAGGAAGCGGGTACCGAGCGGTCCGGCCCAGACATGGGTCAGATCCAACACACGTACGCCGCGCAATGGCCCGTCAGCCACGCGGTCGCTCCCGCTCGGAAAGAACGGCAGGCGGCTGCGGTGCTCCGTCTATCCGCCATCCGATACGCGGCGAGATCACGCGGCCACGAGCGCTATCCACTTGCTGCCAAAAGTCGCGCTCCGCCAAGTGCGGATCGCCCAGCACCTCATCAAGACTCAACAGCTCACCCACGGGAAAACGGTGCTCTGTCGCGCGCGCCCGCACCTCGGCTCTCGACAACGGCGCGAGGGCTTCGGCGATGACCGCGTGCAGCGCCTCGCGATTGGCCATGCGTCGTTCATTCGTCTTGAAGCGTTCGTCGAGTACGAGTTCCGGACGGTCGATGCTCGTTGCAAAGGCGTCCCAAAACCCGGGGGTGACGTTGACATAGACCCAGCCGTCCGCGCAGCGAAACAGATTGGACGGCGGTGCGTACCAGAAATCGTTGCCGTGGCGGGAGCGTATCTCTCCCGCGCAGGTCCACAGCACCGTCGTGAACTGGCTCAACGCCATGACGGACTCGAACATGCCGATGTCGATGACGTTCTCTTCCTCGGCCAGTCGACTTGCGTTCGCCGCGATGTAGGCGAAGCCACCGCTCTGGAACTCCGCGTAGTGGCCCGGCAGCGTCAGAGGGGCGCGGTCCGCATCGCCCATGAGGTAGGTGTAGCCACCCATCGCGAGGAGCGTATTCGGCGTCGCCCGCCAGTTTCGTTTCGGGCCGGTACGGCCGAAGGGCGTGATTGCAGCCTTTACCGGTGCGCGCCAGTCATCGAAACCGAGGTCTGTCAGTCCCTCGGCGGTGGGTGCCTCGGCGACCACGATGTCGGCGCGGTCGGCGAGTTCACCGATGATGTTCCGATCATCTGTCTGGATGCGGCGCTTGCCCGCGTGAAGGTAGAGGTCGAGCGCCGCTCTACTGTGCTCGCTCGGAGCCAGCGCCGCCGCCGCGACATGAACGACTTCGCATCCCGCCTGGACGAAAAGCCGTCCGCAGTATCCAGCGGCGACTCCCCCGATTTCCAGGATCCGATCCATTCAACCAGTCTGAATTTCATCCACGAGGCCCCACGCCAGCGCCGTCTCCGCATCGACGCGCGCCCCGGTCAACGCCATGTACGCCAGTCGCCGGCGGCCGATTCGGGGCAGGATGCTGGCAGTCCCGCCAGCTCCCGGGACGAGACCCATGGACACCTCGGGAAGCTGGAAAAACGCGTCTTCCCGCGCAACGACATGGCTCACGAACGCTGGCAGTTCTATGCCCGCCCCAATGCAGGCCCCGTGCAGTCTAGCTTCCACGCGGTCTCGGAGGGCATGCAGCGCCGCGCCCGCGCTACGCGTGAGGCGCGATGCATGCGCGCGCCCCGCATCGGCCCCTTCGCCGAACTCGTCCAGATCACCGCCGGCGCTGAAGCAAACGCCCGCACCGCCAAGAATCGCCTTCGCGATGCTGGGATCATCCGCCGCCAGGTACAGCGCTTCGCACAACGCATCGCGCAAGGCCGAAGAGTAGGCATTGCGTCTGTGCGGGCGGTTCAGCGTGATATGGAGCTCGTTGCGCACACGATCAACCAGCACGGGCGTCTCGGGATCGGGCGGTATCGGACGGGACGGACGCGAAGCAAGCCACGACTGGAACTCGGCGCCGTGCTGCAGGGTTGAGTAGGCAAGAGACTCGGCGAGCAAGGCATCCTCGGTCGCGACGCGTTCGTTATGCCGCAGAAGTCCTACGAGCGTCATCGAGGCGATCGGATTGCGTTTGATCGCCTCGGTGACAATCTCCGCTTCCGCTTCCGACGCAACAGCCACGTCCACCAGGTCGGACACCGCATCCACACGATCCACATCGCCAATGCCGACGACGGGGCAATTGGGCCGAAACGCCGGTGCCGGCGGGTCGGCGCCATCGAGCGCAACCAGCGCATAGGGCATCCCGCAGAGCGGCGAGAACGCCTCGGCCGCGGCCGGCGATGTCAGTCTCGCGAGCAGAGCATGGATTGAAGACAGGCTGTCCAAGCGCGTTCCCCCCAAGGCAAAGACGGACAAATTATTGCATTCGGGCGTGACTTGACGCAGCAAGGTCGCGAGGGCGATTGCGAACCGACTGCGGAATCAACCAAATGACGGAGTGTTCTTGTCCGCTGACCTCGACTAGCTTCCGGTCGAAGTGTAGCGGCGAACGCCAACCCGCCACACGCCGAGGGCGACGCCGAAGAAGGCGAATCCGGCCAGGGGAGCCAGCGACTGGAAGAGTCGCGATGTACCAAGAGGGTCGTCCGAGCCGATCACCGCCACCACGGGAAAGTAACCGATGCAGGCTAGCGGTATCACGTATGTGAAGAAGCGCCGGAACACCCGGTGGTAGATGGGCAGGGGATAAGACGCGGTCTCCACGCCTCCGTAGGTGAGAATATTCATCAATTCCAGCGACTCCGTGGTCCAGAAGCACATGGTGGCCTGGAACATCAGCACGGCGATGAAGAAAGCGACACCACCCGCCATCGCCAAGGACAGCAGCCCGATACGATCCAGTGCCAAGGGGAGGTCGAGAGCCGCCCACGCCGCGCACACGACCACGAGGCCCGGTAGAAGCCTCCCGAGGCGGCGCAGGGAGAGTTCGTGGCCGGCGAGTTGCAACACGGTGCTGCGCGGTCGCAATAGCAGACGGTCGAAGTCGCCGGTCTTGACGTACAGTGTGCCGAATTGGTCGAAGCCCGTGGCCAGGAGTTCCGCGATTGCATAGGTGCAGTTGACCGTGCCGTAGAAGAACGCGACTTCGGCGAAGCTCCATCCCGCCAGGTCGCCGAAGCGGTCGAACAACACCCAGATGCCCACGAGTTCGATCACGCTGTTGACGAAGTTCCCGAGTGTCCCCATCAGGAACGACGCCCGGTACTGGAGTTGTCCGCGCAGCGAAATCGACAGGTAGCGCGCAAGCAGGATCGCCGCGTTCATCCGCCCTGCACCACCATGCGTCGGACACCCCGGCGGAGAATCGCCCGGCCGAGCCCAATGAGAACGAGCGTCCAGACGAGAATGAAGACAAGCTCCGGCACCGCTTCCACCGGCGGAATGTTGCCGCTGTAGATACGGTAGGGAACGTCGGCCAGCCCCCGGAACGGCTGCCAGCGCATGAACGGCTGCAGCCAATCGGGGAACAGCGGCAGCGGCACGATCAGGCCGGAGAAGATCGTGACCAGCCCGGTCAGGATACGGTCCACGCCGATACCGGAGATCGTCCAGAGCAGCGAGATGTGGGCGAGCAAGGTCACCGCCGTGGCGAGCATGGCGGCCAGCACCAGCGCGACCAGGAAGCTGGCAAGCGCCGCTGCGGAGTGCGGCGGTGTCAGCGCCCAGTCGCCCAAGCCCACGGCAGGCAACACCAGCAGGGCGAACAGCACCATCGGTATGCCCCGGAGCGTGGGCGCGGCGACGCGGAACGCCAGTGTTCGCCCGTACCAATAGGCGTAGAGATCCAGTGGCCGCAGCAGGTCGTAGGCGACGGTACCGGTCCGCACCTGCTCGCGGAAGTCGGCGTCGACGTTCCACGGCAGCATGCCCAGAAGCGCCTGGCCAAGCCAGATGTAGGCCACGATCTCGGCCATGCTCATGGGTTGCGGCCCGGTCGCGGCGGCGTAGAACGCGGCGAGTATCATCAGTCGGATGGCACCCCAGAAGAGCTGCGTCACGAAGCCGGCGAACGCCGCGGCGCGGTATTGCAGCAGTGTCCGGTAGCGGGCACTGACGACTGCCCAGAACGGGCGTAGGGAGTCGTTCACCGTTCGCGCACGTCGTGCTCGGCGTACAACTCGGCGACGGTCTCCTCGATCGGCGGGTACTCCACCAGCAAGTCGTGGGGCGTGCCTTGCTCAAGGAGCCGCGCGATCAATGTCGCGACCGGTACCGTCTCGGGGTCGAAGGCGATGCGCAGACGTTGTCCGATGCGCACCACGGACCGGACGCCCTCGCCTTCGGCGTCCATCGCCACGGCGTGGTCCGCCGAATCGTAGTCAACGACGAGGACGCGTTCGTTGCGGACCCGTCGCCGCAGGGTGTCCATGTCGCCGTCGACGAGGATGCGGCCGTTGCCGATCACCATGACGCGGCGGCACAACGCCTCGATGTCATCCATGTCATGGGTGGTGAGCAACACCGTGACTTGGTGTTCGCGGTTCAACTCGCGCACGAAGTCGCGAATGGCGAGTTTCGAGACGGCATCCAGCCCGATCGGCGGTTCGTCGAGAAACAGCAGGCTCGGCCCGTGCAGCAACGCCGCGGCCAGGTCGGAACGCATACGCTGGCCGAGAGAGAGTTGGCGCACCGGCACGTCGAGCATTGGTTCAAGGTCCATGAGCGCGATCAAACGGTCGCGGTTGTCGCGGTATGTCTGCGGCGGGATGCGATAGATGTCGCGCAAGAGGTCGAAGCTCTCGATCACCGGCAGGTCCCACCAAAGCTGGGTGCGCTGGCCGAAGATGACGCCGATGCGGCCGACGTGACGCTGCCGGTCACGCCACGGGGTCAGGCCATCCACCTGGCACGTTCCACCCGTGGGGTTCAAGATTCCGGAGAGGATCTTGATGGTGGTCGACTTCCCCGCTCCGTTGGGACCGATATAGCCCACAAGTTCACCGCGTTCGATGTCGAAGTCGATACCGTCCAGGGCGCGGACTTCGCGCGTCCTTCGGTGGATCAGTCCCCGAAACGCCCCAGCGAGTCCCGGCAGCCGTTCGGCCACGCGGAATGACTTGGCAAGACCCCGTACCTCGATTTGCGGCATTTGAACGGTCCTCACGGCATGCCGCAGTGGCGGTTCACTGCGGACAGGCAGGGGTCGAAGGGCGCGCGAAACTACTCGCGCCACCGGCGAGAGTCAAGGCGTAGCCCTGTCCAGCGACATGTGAGGCAGCCGCTTCGCGCCACCGCGACATCGGACCCCGTCGTTGACGGGGACGACCGTATTGGGCCAATCTCGACCTCATCAGCAACCACCCCCTCACTCATCGCCGACGGCTCGAAGACCTCGGTTCTTCAGGCTCACTCTCTTATTGGAATGGACTGTCGTTTAAACACCCATGTTGCTGATTAGAGACGCTGAACTCGCTTCGAGCCGCGCCGACGTGCGCTGTCGCGGCGGTCGCATTGTCGAAATCGGGGCCGGGCTTGTTGCGACCGGCGACGAAGAACTGATCGACGCGCGGGGAGGCGCCTTGCTTCCCGGTCTTCACGATCACCACATCCACCTGTTCGCCCTGGCGGCGGCGCGCGGGTCGGTTCAGTGCGGACCGCCGGAGGTCGCTGATCGAGAAGCGCTTGCCTGGGCGCTTGCAAATGCCGGCGGCGGCGGATGGATTCGCGGCGTTGGCTATCACGAGTCCGTCGACGGGATGCTGGACCGCCGCGCGTTGGACGCATTCGTGCCCGCGCGTCCGGTCCGGATACAGCATCGCTCCGGCAAGATGTGGTTTGTCAACTCCGCCGCCGCGCACATCCTGGGTCTCGATGCCGCGTTCCATGGCCAACTGTTTCGCCGCGACGACTGGTTGCGCGAGCACGTCGACACCGATGTCGATCTCGCCGCCGTATCGCTGGAACTCTCTAGCTACGGCGTCACCGGAGTAACGGACGCCACCCCGTCCAACGACAACGCGACCGCTGGGGAGATCGTCGCTGCGGGAGTGCGGCAGCGGGTGTGTCCAATGGGAGGCGACGCCCTGTCCCAAGGGACGTTGAAGATCATGCTCGACGAGTACGCGCTGCCGGACTTCGACGCGTTGCGAGCGCGCATCGCCGAAGCGCACGCGCGCGGAAGACCCACCGCCACGCATTGCGTTACGCGCACGGAACTCGTGTTCGCGTTGTCCGCGCTGATCGAGGCGGGAACGATTCCCGGCGATCGCATCGAACATGCTTCCGTCACCGATGAAGCCACGATGCTGCTGGTGGTCGAGGCGGGAGTGACGGTGGTCACACAGCCCAATTTCATCTCGGAGCGTGGCGAGCAGTACCTTGCGGATGTCGACCCCGCCGATCATCGACACCTGTATCGCTGTCGCGGTTTCCTCGACGCCGGGGTTCCCCTCGGCGGTGGCACGGACGCGCCGTTCGGCAAGCCCGACCCGTGGGCCGCGATACGCGCCGCGGTGACACGCAGGACTGCGGACGGCCGCGTGATTGGTCCGAAAGAAGCGTTGTCGCCAGAGAGGGCGCTGGCGCTCTTTACGACACCAGCGGGGGAACCCGGCGGCGCGCCCCGCCGTATCGCGGTCGGAGAAACCGCGGATCTGTGCCTTCTGGACCGTGGCTGGAAGGAGGCGCGGGAGTCACTCCGCCACGAACACGTCGCGGCGACCGTCCTCGGCGGAGAGGTGACGTTCAGGCGGTGACGCCGGGCAAAGACGTCTGGCTGCCAGCATAATCACGTATTCCCGCACCTAATGCTCTCGAGTTCGCAGCATGCAAGCCGACCAATCCGATCGCACAAGCGTTCACTACCAACCCGACGACAAGCCTCCGGGGCCGCTCGCTTTCGGACTCGGGCTTCAACTTGCCATTCTCACTGTTGCGGGCGTGGTGCTGACTCCGGCGATCGTGATCCGGGCCGCCGGCGGAAGCGAAGGCTTCCTGTCCTGGGCCGTATTCGCGGCCGTCGGGGTCAGCGGTATCACCACGGTAGTGCAGGCGATCCGGGTTGGCCGGGTCGGCGCTGGGTATGTGCTCATGATGGGCACGTCGGGTGCCTTCATCGCGGTCTGCATCACGGCGATCGCCGAGGGCGGCCCGGCGATGCTCGCCACCCTGGTGGTCATTTCATCGCTGTTCCAGTTTGCCCTGTCGACGCGACTCTCCCTGCTCCGGCAGATCTTGACGCCGACCGTCGCGGGAACGGTGATCATGCTGATCCCCGTTACGGTGATGCCCATTCTCTTTGACCTGCTGAAGCAGGTACCCGAAGGAGCCTCGACACAGTCCGCAGCGATAAGCGCGCTCGCGACCCTGCTCGTCATCGCCGGTATCGCGCTGAAGGCGAAGGGAGCGTTGCGTCTCTGGGCACCGGTCATCGGCGTCGTTGCCGGCTCCGCGATCGCCGGATATTACGGCCTGTACGAGACCGACCTCGTGGCCAAGGCCGCATGGGTCGGTCTTCCCCATGGCGAATGGCCCGGCCTCGATCTTGGTTTTGGTCCCGTTTTCTGGTCGCTGCTTCCCGCGTTCGTGTTTGTGACCCTGGTCGGCGCCATAGAGACCGTCGGCGACGCCATCGCCATACAACACGTATCCTGGCGCCGGCCCCGAGCGGTGGATTTCCGCGCGGTACAGGGCGCAGTGGCGGCGGATGGCTTGGGCAATCTGCTGTCCGGCCTCGCCGGAACGGTGCCGAACACGACATATTCAACGAGCGTTTCGGTGACCGAACTCACCGGGGTGGGCGCGCGTAGCGTCGGCGTCGCCGTAGGGGCCGTTTTCATCGTGCTGGCGTTCCTGCCCAAGGCACTCGCAGTGGTCCTGGCGATCCCGGGGCCCGTCGCAGCCGCCTATATCACGGTACTCATGGCGATGCTGTTTGTGGTCGGCATGAAGGTCGTCATCCAGAACGGAATCGACTATCGCAATGGACTGGTCGCGGGTCTTGCGTTCTGGACTGGCGTGGGCTTTCAGAATGGCGTGATATTCCCAGAGTACTTCTCCGAATTCGCCGGTGGACTGCTACAGAACGGCATGACGGCCGGCGGCTTGGTGGCGGTCCTCCTATCCCTGTTTCTCGAACTGACAGCGCCGCGCCGCGCCCGGATCGAGACGGAGCTCGATGTTTCGGCCTTGCCGAAGATCAGGGAATTTCTCAGCGCTTTCGCGTCCCGCAGCGGCTGGGACCCGGCGATGGTGAACCGTCTCGAGGCGGCTAGCGAGGAGACGCTGCTGACGCTCATGGAAAAGGACGAAGCGGCGGAGCGAGAGCATCGGCGATTGCGCCTGGTCGCACGCAAGGAAGACGATCAGGCCGTCCTCGAGTTCGTCGCCGCAACGGGCGAGGAAAACCTCCAGGACCGGATCGCACTGCTTGGCGAGCGCACCGCCGGGGCACCCGCAGAGCAAGAGGTTTCGCTTCGACTATTGCGGCACGTCGCGTCCTCGGTTCTTCACCAGCAATACTACGATATGGATATCGTGACCGTCCGGGTGGACGCGCCAAAAACGGCTCCAGCAAAGGCGTAGGGCCACATCGGCGAAGCGCTACCCAATACAGCCCGCTTCCCGCAAAGAAGAGATTTCCGCCGCGTCAAGGCCAATCTCGTCGCCGAGCACCGACGCCGTGTGCTCCCCGAGGAGCGGCGCGGCGCGCAGGGGCACGTTGGAATTCGACAGCAAGGGGGCGAAACCGAGCAAGGGCACTTCGCCATGCATCGGGTGATCGACCTGCTTGACGAAACCGCGCGCGAGCAGGTGGCGATCATGGTGTAGTTCGCCGGTGTCGAGGCACGCGGCACACGGAATGCCCGCCGGACCAAGGACTTCCATGATTTCGAGTTTCGTATGCTCCCGCGTCCACGCCGCGAATTCTTCGTACAGTGCCTCGCCATTCGCCCTGCGCAAGCGATTGCTTTGGAAACGCGCATCGACCAGCAAATCGGGGCGGTCGCTGGCCGCACAGAGCGCGTCCCAATGCTCTGCTGTGACCGGCATGATGTAGACCCAATCGTTGGGTCCAAAGGGTTTGCAGGGATAGAGGTCGACCGGCGGCCATCCGCCGGACCTGCCCCGGCGCTCGCTAGCCGCCTTCCCCCAGGCGCCGCCCAGAGCGATCCGGGTGCGCATGTAGTAAGTCATCGCTTCCTGCATCGAGATCTCGATCCGTTGGCCTTCGCCGGTGCGCAACCGCTGCACATAAGCCGCGAGAACCGCCATCGCCATCTGTACGCCCGTGCCCGAGTCGCCCGTGGTCGGACCCGGGATCAAGGGCGGACCGTCCGGTTCGCCGGTCACCGAGAAGGCACCCGCCGCCGCTTGCGCGATCATGTCGTAGCTCTTGAAGTTCGCGTACGGCCCGGATGTACCGAAACCCTTGATGCATGCGTATATCAGGGGCGGATGGACGGCCTTCAGGGTTTCGTATTCGAGATCGAGACGCTCCATCACGCCGGGACCGTAGTTCTCGACGAATACGTCGAACCTGGGCAGCAAACGCATCAGAAGGTCGCGACCTTCGGGTGAGCGGAGATTCAGTGCGACGCTGCGTTTGTTCGCATTCCAGTTGCAGAAGTACGCCGAGTACGTCTTGTTCGGGCTGCGACCCACAGCGCGTCCGGGATCTCCGTGATCCGGCGCCTCCACTTTCACGACATCCGCGCCGAGCCAGGCGAGAGCTTGCGTGCACGAAGTCCCCGCTTCGTACTGCGTGAGGTCGAGGATTCGCATTCCATCGAGTGCGGGCATGTCAAAATCTCAAGAATTTCGGTTGGGACAATTTACTCTGACGACGTGCTTTGTGCACCCGCTGCCGAGCGCGGCAAACGAAACGCGAGCAAAGCATTGCCCCCAGCTTGTCCGTGTTGTCCGTAACCGCTCTGAATGAACAGCATGTCGCCTGCGACCATCGGTCCGTGCACGTCGATGGACGCACCACCCGCTGCTTCCCCATTGACGCTCTCGAACTTCCGCCAGGTGTCATGGGGATGGTCCCTGACTTCCGTCTCCCAGAGCTGTTCGCCGGTGACGGCGTCGGCAGCTATCACCCAACCGTCGCCGGTCCCGAAAACGAGCAGCGCATCGCCTGCGACTTCGGCATGAATCACGGCGGTTCGGATGCTGTTCCTGAATTCACGTTTCCACCGCACGCAGCCCGAATCCCGATCCAAAGCGAAAAGACTGCCGGCCTGGGTGCCGATGAACACGGTATCTTCCGTCACCAAAGGGTAGGAATGCGGCGACATGCCGCCATCCAGCGCGAACGCCCATGCGAGTTCGAGCGTCTGGGCACTGGTGCGATTGATGTCCGTGTCGGCCTGGAAGCGAAGGTTGCGCTCGCCGAAGCCCCAGCCAGATCTCGCGAAGCGCTCGATGCCCGGCGTGGCCTCGCACGCCGCCGCCGCTGGCGCCGCGGACATCAGGAGCGCGCAAAGCAGCCCCAAAGTCGTCAGCCGCACTTGCATGGAACGAGCGTCTCCTGGGAGCGCCAGCGACCAAGGGAGCTTGTTCCATGGACGACGAGTGGGGCCGGGCCACAGGCGGCACCAAAGGCGCCGGCTGTGGGGCACTCCTGGCCTTGTCCCGAACACGCTCAATCGATGATCTTGTTGATCGCGTACTCGACGATCCCGCGCGCTCCCGCAGCCTTGAGCTGGGGAATCAGCGTCCGCACCACCGATTCTTCGATAATGGAATGCACGGCAATCCACTCGTCGTCGGAGAGCGCCGACACGGTGGGTTTCTGCAACGCCGGCAATAGCGCGAGGATGGCATCGAGGTCGCCGCGCCTGGCATTCATCATGAGGCCCACCTTGCCTTCCGCAGCGAGGCAGGAACGCAGCATCAGGGCGATATTTTCGAGTTTGCGGGACTTCTCGGGGTCAGCCATCGCGGCGTGATTGGCGATGATGCGAGGCGTGCTGCGCAGGATCTCATCGACGATGCGCAGGTTGTTGGCCCTGAGCGAACTACCGGTCTCGGTGATCTCGACGATCGCGTCCACGAGTCGCGGCGGTTTCGCCTCCGTCGCGCCCCAGGAAAACTCAACCTGGGCATTCACGCCGTGGCGCCTGAGGTAGGACCGCGTAATGTTGACGACCTCGGTCGCGATGCGCTTGCCTTCGAGATCCGCCACGGTTCGGATCGGCGCATCGTTAGGCACGCATAGCACCCAGCGCGCCGGATGCCGACTGACCTTGGAGAAGACCAGCTCGCATAGCTCTTGCACATCCGCGCCCGTTTCCACCACCCAATCGTGACCGGTGATTCCCGCGTCGAGCACCCCCTGTTCGACGTAGCGCGCCATCTCCTGGGCGCGCACCATCAGGCACTCGATTTCGTCATCGTCGATTTCCGGGGAATAGGAACGGCTCGAGGACGTGATCCGATAGCCGGCGCGCCGGAACAGGTCGACTGTTGCCTCGTTCAGACTGCCGGCCGGGATGCCGAGCTTCAGCAAAGTGCTCATCGCTTGTACACCTCAGCCGGATCGAACACCCGCTCCGCCACGATCCTGCTAGTCCCGGAATCGAGGTCGATCTCGCGAAAGAAGCAACTCTCGTACCCTAGGTGACAGGCCGCACCGCCGACCTGATCGACCTTCACAAGCAGCGTGTCAGCATCGCAGTCGTAGTACACCCGCTTCACATGCTGCACGTTGCCGCTCTCCTCGCCTTTGCGCCAGAGCCGGCTGCGGCTGCGGCTGTAGTAACAGACCCGTCGCGTGCGCAAGGTTTCTGCGTAAGCCTCGGCGTTCATGTAAGCAAGCATCAGCACCTTGCCGCTCGCAGCATCCTGCGCGACCACGGGAATCAGCGGCGTCTTCTCGAAATCCGGACCGTCCACCCGCACCACCTTGGGGAACCGAAGGCGCGAATGCTATCCGCACCGGCGAGGCGCTGTCGAATGCGTGTTTCCGCAACCTTGCGGTCAGACGGTGTCGGCCCTGACGAGCGCAACCATCCTTCGGCGTCGCCGGCGCGCTCTCGTCCGCCAATTCCCTCGCAGCCCACATCTCCGTGGGGCCATGGCGCGAGTCGCCGCTCACAGCTTACTCTGTAGTGCTACCGTATCGGCCGGGCGATCAGTTGGCCTTCGCGGCCGCGACGACCTGGCACATGCCTTCCCACTCGTCCCACATGTCGCACAGCGCGTCCTTCGACCGCTCCCAGGGATCGTTGCCGTCCTCGTACTCCAGCCACTCGCCGCGCTGACCGCGGTCGGGGTGGTCGGAGATGCCGTTCACGACCTTGTCCGGTTGGCGTTTCTTGTTGCGGATGCGAAAGATGATATTCATGCGCGTTTCGGTGCCGTGTTCGTTCCGGGTGCCGGAATGCGCCATGTGATACATGGTGATGCACACATCGCCGGGCTCCATCAGCACCTGCGTCGGTCTTGGCCAGCGCTTGCCGTCCGGCGTGGTCTCCGACGTTTCGTCGATGAACTGCTCACGAACGGCTTGCGGCAGGTACACCAGTCCGCAACGGTTCGGCGCATCGTGATCAAGCCGCGGCCAGCCCGGCCCCTCCGGGCCCATGCAGCCGTTGCTCGCACGCTGCCAACGAAGGAATTTCTCGGTGACGTGGTGGGCCCCGCGCAGGAGCGCCGTCTGGCCGCGTCCCTCGCGGGTCTGGTCGCTCAGGCAGACGAAGACGAACGCAGTGGAACTGCCCATGCCCAGCGTCATCTCCGGATCCTCGAACAAAGGCACACTGTTGTGGCCCATCACCTCCGGGCTGCGCCCGAGGTCACCCTTGGAACCTGAGGCGATGCAGCGCGCGTAGATCTCCTCCGGGGTCCCCTTCTGTACTTGCTGGGGAACGCGGATGGTCAAGATGCCATCCATGTGCGATTCCGCCCCGTGGTACGGCATGTCCTTCTCGCGGTAGCCCAGGTTGTTGAAATGGTTGCCGGGCTTCCTGACGCGATTGGCCCCAACCTGGCAGACGACCGGGGGGTCGAACTGGCCGATCGCCTCGTGCAGGATCGGCGTGACGGAGGAAGCGTTGACCAGATCCGTCAACTCCTTTGTCGCGCCCGGGTGGACGCCCTCGACGGGATTGCGGATGCGTTCCCGCGCAGCGTCGACGAGGTTCTGAGGCACCGCGTTCGTCAGAACGACATAGCCATCGCGGTAGAGCGTTTTCTTCTGTTCGAGCGTCAGTGCGTGGGCCAAGTCTTCCTCCTTTCTTCCTTCAAGCCTTTAGCCCGTTGGGTACCGCGCGTCGCAACGCCCGAGGAATTCCTACGTTCGCGACGTTTCCGGCGATGATGGGCGCTTTGGTCCACGCAAGCCTATTCTAATCACGCTGCGTCATCGTGTTGATGGAACTGATTCTCCAGCGCCTACCCTGCGCCCGTCTCGCCGATGGTGCGTTTCGTAACCCAGCAAAGACTCAAGGAGTGAGCGTCCGGGCCACCCGGAAACCGACGAAGCTGCTGCGGTAGCCGGTGGTGATCCCGCCCCGGTACGCGGCACGCAGGGCCCTCGGAAGGGCTCCCCACGAGCCGCCGCGCAAAACGCGCACGAAGCACTCGCCCCGAAGCCACGCGCTCCCGTCCAAAGGCGCCCCCGCGTAGCTGTCGTTCCAACAGTCCTCGACCCATTCCCACACGTTGCCGTGCATGTCATGCAGACCCCACGCGTTCGGCGCGAAGGAGCCCACCGGCGCCGTCCCGGCGCCGTCCCACTGGCTCCCGCAACCGCCACAGTTTGCCTTGTTCCTTCCGACCTCGTTACCCCAACTGTATTTCGCAGCAGAGCCCGCCCGCGCCGCGTATTCCCACTCCGCCTCGCTCGGCAATCGATACTCCGCCCCCGTCTGGGAAGACAACCACGCAACATATTCCTTGGCATCGTCCCACGCCACGTTGATCACCGGCCGCTGGCCACGGCCCCAGAACTCGTCGGCCACCTTGTTCGGATACGTGAACCGGTCGTAGTCCTCGAACGTCACCGCGTGGACGGATAGCGCGAACGACTGCGGAATCGCCACATCGTGGACCGGCTTCTCGTCATACTGGCAGTCCACACCCGATACGCACCCCATGCGGAACGCTCCGGCGGGGACCGTGACCATCGCGGGACCCTGGCCACCCGACTTCAGCGCATCCGAGAACACGCCCTGTACGCCGCCTGGCTCCGCGACCAGACGCGCCTGCTGTTCCGCCCGCACGATCAGCCGGTCGGCGGCAAGTTCCGGCATCGGCTCCGCCCCGCCGGCAAGGACCGGAACGATCAGCAACGGAACCGTCCTCAGGATTCGGTTCAACGGCTCTGGCATCCCCATTTCGACTCCTCCTCCTCCCAAGCCCCAACCACTATGCAGCACGCATTTGCCGGACGCCACAGCCCCGGGCCTGCGGGCGTCCGTCCCATCCGAGAGTGGTGTGCCAGGGGCGCGCCAAGGCGCCGTGGCGAGGCACCGGTCTCGCGGCCCTGCGCAGGACACCGTTCGCGGCATCCGGCCAAAGTCGCAGATTCCCTGGCGATGCCGCGTTCCTCAAGTCGACGTAGCCATCGGCATAAAGAGCGAATGATCGGCATGCACCGCGCCATCGACCGCGTACTGCTGTGGCAGTATTACCGGACTCCGTTGCGCAGTTATTCCCGACGGTTGGTGGTACGACCCGGCGAAGGCTGCCCGGACTTTTGTGAACCGGTAACGAGTTACTTCATGTTTGACCTGCTCAAGGGGTTGAAGGTCATCGATCTCTCGACGATCGCCCTCGGCCCGTACGCGACGCAATTGCTGGGAGACATGGGCGCGGATGTGATCAAGGTCGAGTCGCCGGGCGGAGACGTGTTCCGCGCGGTGCGGCCGGGTCGACGGAACGACCTGGGGGTCGCATTCCTGAATTACAACCGGAACAAGCGCTCCATTGTCCTCGATCTCAAACAACCCGAGGGTCAAGCGATTCTCAGACAGCTCGCTGAACGGGCCGATGTGTTCGTGCACAACATGCGCAAGTACTCCGCCGCGAAGCTCGGTGCATCCTACGAAACCCTCGCCCAGGCCAATCCGAAGCTCGTCTACTGTTATTCGCCGGGGTTCGGCGAACGCGGCTCCAGCCGTGAAGATCCCGCCTACGACGATGTCATTCAGGCGCGATCCGGCCTAGCCGCGCTCAATGCGGACCCATCAGGCGAACCCAGGTTCTTGCGCACTATCGCCTGCGACAAGATTGTGGGACTGCATCTGGCGCTTGCGGTCGCCTCAGGTGTGGTGCAGCAACAACGCACGGGCCGTGGTGTATGCATTGAGGCGCCCATGCTCGAGAGCATGGCTTCGTTTCTCCTAACAGAACACCTGGCTGGCCATACGCTTGTTCCTGCGGAAGGCGAGCTCGGATATGACCGGCTCATGACGGCGAATCGCAAGCCGCATCGGACGAAGGACGGCTACGTCGTGATCCTGCCGTACAGCACCAAGCATTGGGTCCGGTTTTTCGAGATCTGCGGCCTGCCCGATTGGGCGACGGCGGAGAAGGTCGTCAATCCGGTCCATCGGTCGCTCCACATAGACGAACTTTACGGCAAGATCTCCGAACTCGCCGTCGCGCGTTCGACCCAGGAGTGGCTGACAGTGCTGAGCGAGCAGGACATCCCGTGTTCTCACGTCTCGTCGCTCACGGACCTCATGGCAGACGAACATCTCCTCGAGGCGGAACTCTTCAACCGGATCAGCGACCCGCGCATCGGCGAGCTTCTCGAAGTGCGCTCACCGTTCCAGGTCGACGGCACGATCAACGGCTCCGCCAACCGCGTCGCGCCGGGACTGGGCGAGCACACGCACGAAATTCTGCGCGACCTGGGTTATGCGGACGAAGCGATCAAACAGTTCAGGCAGAACGGCGTGATCACCTGACCCCTCCGATAGGCTCCTTTGACCCAATCAGGTCAATAGCCGCGCGAGCATGTGTCGAATGTGATCCTGACCACCGAAGAAGATCGCCAGTACGCGCACCTTCTCTTCCGCCTCATGCACTTGAAACCAGTAGATCGCGAGGTCTATCGCAATGTGCCGCAACCCCGGGAGCATATCCTCGTGAAGCATGCCGCGATGCGGTGCAACACCAAGCTCATTCGCCGACTGGCGAATACCGTCAATCCGCCTCGCGGCATGGACTAGCGCTTCCTCAGTGCTTTCCCCAAAACTCCGATAGCTTTCGAAAAGGTGATCGAAGATCAATTCGAAGTCGCGTTCGGCATCGGCAGAGAACTCAATCGAGAACTTCATGCGCGCGGTGCTTGCGTCCGACCATCTCCTTGATGCGTGCGTCCATCTGGGTGCCGGTGATGAAGTCGCCATCTCGCCGCCTAGCAAGCAGGAGCTTCAGCGCATCCGTCTCCATCTCTTCACGCTCCAGTCTTTGCCGAAGCATGTCGATTCCTCTCTGAAGCACGGCGCTCACGCTCGAGTAGCGCCCTACCTGTACCAGATCCTTGGCGAAGGCGTGTTGCTCATCCGTCAACGAAACCGACGATTTGACTGTCATAAGAGACTTCCAGATGGCTCCATGGACAATAATGGTGGTACCCGGTAGCACCAAAGTCAACCGACAGTCTGACAGAATCGTCTGCAAGGGCACGATCCGGTGCGGTGCCACAAAACGCACGCGGCCTGCGAAGCGGACTTTTGGACACATGGTTCGCTAGCAGCGTGGACCGGGGCGCGCAGCCCCCGAATAGGGATAAAATCGTAAGCGTTGTGGAGAGGAGAACGATGTGTCCGTGAATGCGTTGACCAAGGCTGACTGGTCGCTCGTCCTCATCGCCTGGATCGCCGCGCTGCTGGTCGGCGCGCTGGTGATGGAACACGAATTCGGCATGGAACCGTGCCCGCTATGCCTGATGCAACGCGTGTGGTTCTACGTCGCCGGGCTGGTCATCCTGATCGGCCTGCTGGACCACCCCGCAAGAGGGATTTACCCGTTATTGACCCTGCTTGCCGCGCTCGTCGGAGGTGGATTCGCGGTGCGGCAAATCTGGATCGGCACCCTGCCGCCGGATTCGGTGCCGGCTTGCGGCGCCGGAATTAACACCCTGATCGAATGGGGCATGTGGGAGAAAGCGCTGACGGCCATGACTTTCGGTACCGGCGATTGCGCAGAGGCGGACGCCTGGTTGGGCCTGCCCCTTCCCGTGTGGGCGCTCGGCGGGTTCCTCGTCATCGCGGCAGGCGCCATCATGCAGTGGCGCGCGCCTGCGCGGCGTTGAAGGCGCGGCGCGGGGGAAACTAGCTGCTTTCCGGCAGCAGTCGCGCCAGGTCAGACTCGATCAGTTCCTCACGGACGGGGCGCAGCGCCGGGTCGTTGACACGATTGTGCAGTTCCTTTGGATCATCGCGCATGTCGTAAAGGTCCAGGGGTTCGCGCGTGGTGGCATTCACCGCCATCTTGTAGCGGTCCGTGCGCACCATGGAAAAGGCGAGCGGCGGCACCCCGATTTCGCTTAACACCGCGTCCTTGTGCCTGTGCGCATCGGTGGCGTCCTTGCCTGCCCGGATGAGCGGCAGCAGGGACGATCCATCCGATTCCGCAAACGCTTCGGCTCCGGTGACATCCAGCAGCGTTGCGGTGATATCCAGGTGATCCGTCAGGGCATTGCTCTGCCACCCGGCTCCGCCGCTCGGCGGGCGGAAGATGCAGGGCACATTCACCGCACCGTCATAGAAGACCTTCTTGGCCATCAGGCCATGGTCCCCGAGCATCTCGCCGTGATCGGATGAGAACACGATCCAGGTGTCGTTCAGCCATCCCCTGTTTTCCAGCGCCGCAACGACCCGGCCAACACAGTCGTCGATCAGGCTGACCTTGGCGTAGTAGTAGGATTTCATCACCCGGTTCTCGGCCTCGCTCATTCGATCCAGCTTCCGCGGGGCGAACTTCGGCGCGCTGCTGATCGGTGAAGATGAAGAGAATGTTGGGTTTCTTGCTCATTGCCAAATCCTCACGGGTAGCGTTGCCGGCCCTCCCAATCGGTTGAACTGCGTCCGGTCGGCGGTCTCGCTGATCTCGATTCGGCCGAGGGCGTTGACCATGCTGGTCACTGCGATCCTGCCTTCGAGCCTCGCGAGGTGCGCCCCCAGGCAGTTGTGGATACCGTAGCCGAACGCCAAATGCGGATTCGGATCCCGGTCGATGAGGAACTCGTCGGCCTGATCGAACACCGATTCGTCACGGTTGGCGGACGCAATGAGGGGCACGACAATAACGCCTTCCGGTATGGCGACCCCGGCAAGCTCCGTCGCTCGAGTCGTACGGCGGACCGTCGCCGAAAACGGGGAATAGAAGCGAAGCGTTTCCTCGATGAAGCGCGGAATGAGATCGGGATTCGCCTTGAGTGCCGCGAACGTTTCCGGCATCTCGTCGAAGACGCGGACGCATCCGGTAATGAGCCCCGTGGTCGTTTCGTTGCCCGCGATGAGCAGAAGCCGGCAGAAACTCAGCAACTCCTCATCGGATAGATGTCCATCCTCGGTTTCTGTCCGGATGAGCCGACCGACCAGTGCCCCACAGCCGGCGCCTTCGGCGTCGCCTGTGGCCCGACCCCGCTCGCCGTCCATGGGACAACCGCCCGTGGTCGCTAACGCTCCCCCGAGGCGGTTGTCCCATGCAAGGTTGTTGCCCGGCGCGGGGCGCAGCCTTTCGATCCTGCCCAGGAAATACGCGTTCATTTCTTCTGTCGCCCGCTGCACCGATTCATCCGGCTGGGCAAACAGAATCTCCCCGATGTTGCTGAAGATCTTGTCGGACCACCGTTTGAAGTCCTTCATGTTGCCGTCTTCGACCCCAAGCATTTGCGCGATGACGGTCACGGGCAGGGGCGCCGCCAATGCGTCGACCAGGTCCACTTCCTCGTACTGGCGCATGGATGCCATCAGTTCGTCACAGCGGGCTTTGACAAGGCCGTGCTGCGCTTCGATGTGGCTCGGTTTGAAAGCGTAGCTGACAAGCTTGCGCAAGCGGTTATGGATCGGTGGATCGCTGAACAGCATCGACGGCGGGGCGCCGGGCACGGGCGGCGCGATCGCCGACGAGAATGTCTCGTGGTTGCGCAGGACTTGCCGAACGTCCGCGTACCGGGCCACCTGCCAGGCGCCCTGCTGTTCGACAACAGGCGCCTGTTGACGCAGGGAGCGGTAGTACTCATAGACGCCCGGCGTCCCGTTTTCGGTCTCGCTCATGATTCAGGTCGCCGACAAAATTCCATCTCATCCCAATCGTCCGTGGCCCCACCGGTGCGGATACGACCACCGTCGGCGCGCAGTGTCGCACCAACAGAAGGCTGTGGACAAATCCAGCCTTCAGGGGGTTGCATTAAGGCGACCAATGGTCCAATCATCAAGTGTCTCAACCAGCGGAGGTAAGCCGATGAGCAAATACATGTTTCACGCGAACTATACGCAGGGCGGGCTTGGCGGTTTGCTGAAGGAAGGCGGCACGCGACGGCGGGAAGCGTTGACTCAGACCATCGAGGGGGTCGGCGGCAGCGTGGAGGCGTTCTATTACGCGTTCGGCGATACCGATCTCTACATCATCGCCGATCTCCCCGACGATGCGACGGCCACCGCCGTTTCCCTGAACATCGGCGCCGCCGGCGTTCTCACCGTTCGGGTTACGGCGCTCGTCACACCGGAATCCGTGGACGAAGCCGCCGGAAAGAGCGTTCCCTACCGCGTTCCCGGCGCCTGACGCAGTCTCCATCGGGACGGCGGGGCGCCTTGAGCTTCACCTCTGGACCCAGCCTCCCGCGAAGGGAAACACCTGTCCGACCATAAAGCCGCATTCATCGCTGGCGAGGAACACGGCGAACATCGCGTCTTCGCGCGGCGTGCCCAGACGCCCCGCGGGCACCTGGCGTTTCAGCGATGCCACGAAAGAGGCTTTTTCCATCAGTTCCGGCGGAAAATAGTCCGGGTTCTCCACGTAGTTCTGGGCAATCAGGTTGACCTGCACGTTGTGCGGAGCGACTTCCACCCCAACCGCCTGCACGTACCCGACCTGCGCCGCGCGCGCCGCCGAATAGGCGGCGACAGTCCTCATCCCTCGCAACGCCGCGGCGCTTCCGTAGACGACGATCTTTCCGGACTTCCGCTCGATCATCTGCGGCAAGACCGCCTGCGTCAGCCAATGCAGGGGATGCACCATGCGATCAAACGGCGTGCGCCAATGGTCGTCCTCGATTGCCGTCACGGGGGTGCCGCTGAAGTTGGGCGACGCGAGATTTGCTACCAGCACGTCGAGGCGGCCGCACTCCGCGATCAGCGCCCGGCAGGCGTCGGCCGTGTCGAGGGGTTGCGAATCCGCGATTACCGTCGCGCCTTCCTCCCGGAACACGTCGACCGTGACGGGACCCATGAAGTCTTCCGCCTGCGTTACCAGGACACGTTTTCTGTGGAGCCTGCCGGGAATCTTCAGGACAGGTCTCAAGCAACGAGCCGATAGTTATCGGGGTCCGTTGCATATCCGTTTGTTGCATGTTGACTCATCGAAGATCCTTCCACATTTACTGTAACGACCTTCACCACCTTTCCGGCCCGAAGGGCAGGCTCACCTCCATTCCGGTCCAAAGGGCACGTTCCTCGTCGTATGGCCCATTCACGACCTGCACCGGCGTGCCGAGAACGCCGGTGGAACGGGTCTGCGTGTCGTAGGCCACCCAATCGGGGAGCGCCTCGGTGCTTGCACTGCCGGTTCTCGCAAAGGCGCAGAAGGCGTCCTGCAGGTGTCCCGAGAGGGCATCCGTAGCTTCGCCCCGCCCGAAGTACCTGGCGCTTCCTTCGCTGAACGCATGCGTCCCGAACACGAAGCCGATGATGATCGCGTGGGGCGCTCCGAGAATGCCTCCTTCCCAGGGCGACTCCCCCGCGAAGATGTAGTGATAGCCGCCCTGGCCGCGCGCTGACAACGCCTCCAGCAGGTTGATCGCGGGGATACGCATCTTCCGGTCTGTCTCGATGGTCCAATAGAGCGTAACCGGGTCAGTGGGAGCGCCACGGCGGGCACGGATCTCGCGGTATCCGTCGATGATGGCCCGCGGGTTCTCGACGTTCTTGGCGATCTCGGCGGTCAACCCGTTTTCATCGAGTTTCGACATGGTCGGGTTCATCACGGTGAAGCCGCGCCACTCGTCCCGCTGCGTACCGACCAGAAGCGAAACGCCATCCGCAGCACCCTGCTGCACAGCATCGAGCGGCATCGCCTCGATCTGGGTGCCATCGATAGTCGGCTGATAGCACATGCCGTGGCCCCGGGCACTGTAGCGGGCGGTGGCTTCAACAATCGCCTCGGGGTGAAGTGCCATCAGCTTGTCGAAATCGTTCCCGGACAGGCCAAGCTCCTCCAGCACACCCTCCGAGATTTCCACGGCGCGTTCGAGCGAGTTCGCCGTGCTTGCCGCGCCACTGATGGCGATTCCCCGATGGAACAGTCCCTTCGCGGGCGCGAGCGCGAGCAGCCCGGCGACACTCATTGCGCCCGCCGACTCGCCGAAGATAGTGACGCATCCCGGGTCTCCGCCGAACTCGGCAATGTTGTCGCGCACCCATTCGAGGGCCGCGGCCTGGTCGAGCAACCCCTCGTTTCCGGTCGCCGGAATGCGCCCGCCCGTCACCTCGTTCAAATTGAGAAATCCCAGCCCGCCAAGCCGATAGTTGATGGTGACCACCACCACATCGCAGCGCCGCGACATTATTTCGCCGTCATAAACCGGCGTTCCCCCGGTGCCGCCCGAGAAACCGCCGCCGTGGATCCACACCATCACGGGCCGTTTGGCATCGTCGAGGCCCGGCGTCCAGACGTTCAGTTGCAGGCAGTCTTCGTCGCGGTAAGCGGCGTTGCGCGCGTTGAACACGAACGACAGGGGGCTGTCGGGGTTGTCGGCCACCCGCTGCCACGCCTGCTTGCCCCAGTCGCCATTTGCGGCGCGCACGCCCGACCAGGGCGCCGGCGGTCCCGGGGAACGCCAACGCTGTTCTCCCGCCGGAGACGCCGCAAAGGGGATGCCCCTGAAGCTGTGGATACCGTTGTTGCTCGCGCCCTCTACCTTGCCGTATACCGTCTCGACGATGGCCATGTATTCCCCACTCATTCCTTGTCGTCAATCCTCAAGTGTGGTGGTCTGTGCCAGTAAGCGCAAGACTGCGGGGGAGCCTATACCCCGTGGGCAAAGGACGAACCCAACGTGTTTCCAGCGTCGGCCGCGCTATCCGTTCTCCCGTTTCCACGCGACAACTGCTGCCCGTAACTCGGGGAAGTATTCTTCGAAGTCGTCCATCAAAACAGGTAGTTGGGTGCCCACGATGGCGTCGAGTTCGGGCGCGAGGTGTGCGAGCCGCAAGCGCTCCAGGATGTAGGTCATCGCGCGCAGCACCGTGGGTGGTTCGCGGTAGTGCGAAAGCACGTCGGCATCCCGGAAGCGCCGGAAATACCTTCTTCCTTGTTCGGGCAGGAATTGATCGAATGCGCCGATGGCCTCGTACGCCATGGCCGCGAACGCTGTGAGTTCGCCGTGCCCGTGACTGTCCCATCGCAGCGCGAGACAGTGGTCGGCGACCACATCGAGTAGTACCGGCGCGGCGCGGCGCAGTCTCGGGTCGAGTCGGCGCACGCTGGAGGAAATACCGGGCAAGCGATTGCTCACCGCATCGACGCGGCGGTGGAGGCGAATTCCCGCCTGCAAGGGCTCCGGCAGCCCGTCCGGCACCGGGCCCTTGATAAAGTCGCCGATGAACCCGCCGGCGATCAGCGCCGTGTCAGGGTGGGCCAGCGTGCAGTGGGCGAGAAAGTTCACGCCCGCCGCGCGTCAGGCACCGGGACCTGTTCGTACCCCTTGCGCGATCGGGTGAAATATTCGTCAAAGGTCTCGCTTTCACTGGCTTCCCGGCGCGTTTGCTCGGCCGTCGATTCACGGCTCAAGCCTTCGAAGAACGCCGTCCGCTCCTTGCCCAAGGGACTCTCCGAGAAGTAGGCCTTGTGTGACGCCGATTGATGTAGCGCGAAGGAGCGGTAGGAGGTCCGGGCGAGGCGCATGCTCTGCAATATGCGCGCCGATGGTGTGAGTTCGGGTTGTGCGACTTTGGACCGCTGCGCATCCACGGCCTCCCCGACTTGGCCGTCGCCCGATACTTCGTCGATCAGGTTCGCAACAACGCTGCAGTCATCAAGTACCCGGGTCGCCCAGGCGGAGCAGGGCACGGTTCCATTGCCGTCGTCGAGCAGCAGGTTCGGATCGCGGCCATGTGTGACGACGGCGCGATGATTGGTCTGGATGCGTACGGACTCCTCCGGGCTGTCGGGCGGGCTGTGGCGGAGCAGGCACACGAGCAGGAAAGCGTCCAGGAAGCGTGACGCGAGCGCGTCGATTCCCGCAGGCAGGAACGGATCGAGGTCCAGACATCGCACTTCGACGTATTCGACGCCTCGGTCATTCAACGCGGCCAGAGGCATTTCGCCAGAGCGTGTCCGCCGTTTGGGCCGGATCGGCCCGTAGAACTCGTTCTCGATCTGCAGGAGCGCGGTGCCGAGCTGTCTGTATTCACCGTTCGCCTCGCGCAGACCGATCACTTCGTAGGGCGGATACGGCGTAGTCAACGCCTGGCGCATGGTGGCGGAGTAGTCCGCAAGGCTGTTGTACGAGACGTGCAGCGAAGACTGGGCGCTGGACTGATAGCCGAGAGTACCCATCCGCAGCGCCGTCGCGTGGGGCAGGTAAAACGTTGTCTCGTCGAATTGCTGCAACGCATGCAGCCGGTCGGCCACGAAGGAAGCACAGACAGCCGGCGATGCGCCAAACAGATAGATCAGCAGCCAGGAGTCACGCCGGAAATTGCGGATGAGGTCGAAGTAGGCACGGGTCGGCGTAGCGTCGTCGAGGGTTTGATGCCGCGCCCTGGCGATGACCGGCCACAGCGGGTCCGGCACCGAGAAGTTGTAGTGGATGCCAGAAATCGTCTGCATGACCCGACCGTAGCGATAGCCGAGCCCCCGCCGATAGATCGTCTTCATGCGGCCAACATGGGACTTCCCATAGCGGCCCAGCGGGACTGCGCCACCGGCGGTAAGCGCGCACGGCATGCTCGCGGCCCATAGCAACTCGTTCTGCAGGTGTCGATAGACGAAGCGATGGATCTCGTCCAGTTCCGCGATACACGCGGCGGCGCTTTCGTGTACGCCGGTGATCAGTTCCGGCTGCGCCTCACTGAAGTCCGTCGTGATGTGCGGATGGGTGAGCGCCGCGCCTAACGCGGAAGGGTGCGGCGTCTGCGCGAGCGTCCCGCGCGGGGTCACCCGCAAGCTCTCCTTTTCGATACCGCGCCGCAGGCGCGCGAGTTCCTCTCGGCCCCGCAAACACTTGATCGCGTCGGCGCTTATCACGATGTGACCTTGACGGTCGGAGTCAGCCGACCTTCGGTCCCGCGTCCACGATCACCCGATCGACATCGAACTTCCGAAAGTTGTCGACGAATTTTCCGATCAGGCTTGCCGCGGCCGCATCGTAGGCGGCCTTGTCCGCCCACGTGTTCCGGGGATTCAGGAGCGCGTCGTCGACACCGGCAACCGTGACGGGAATGTCGAGGTTCAACCCGGGAAGGTGCGTCGTCGACGTATGACGCAAAACGCCAGACTGTATGGCGGCGACAATCGACCGCGTCGCCGGAATGCTGAATCGTCTGCCGACGCCGTAGCCGCCGCCGGTCCAGCCCGTATTGACCAAGTAAACGCGCGAGCCGAATTCGCTGATACGTTTGATCAGCAGATCGGCGTACACGCGCGCCGGCCGCGGGAAGAATGCGGCTCCGAAGCATGTAGAGAACGTCGCGGAATACGCTTCGTTCGAGCCGACGACCGTGGATCCGACTTGCGCTGTATAGCCTGACAGGAAGTGATAGGCGGCGGCTTCCTTGGATAGCACGGCCACGGGTGGCAGCACGCCGCTCACATCGCAGGTAAGAAAGATGATGGAATCCGGCTCGCCCGCTCGGTTCTCCGGCACCTTGGCCTCTATGTTGTCCAAGGGATAACAGGCGCGCGTGTTCTCCGTGAGGGACGCGTCCGCATAGTCGGGTTGGCGCGTGACGGGATCCATCACCACGTTCTCGACGATGGCGCCGAACGAGATCGCGTCATAGATCACCGGTTCGTGCTCGCGCGTCAGGTTGATGCACTTGGCATAGCAGCCGCCTTCGATATTGAACACCCCGCCCTTGGCCCAGCCATGCTCGTCGTCGCCGATCAGCAGACGCGTCGGATCCGCCGACAGGGTCGTCTTGCCGGTGCCGGAAAGGCCGAAGAAAAGTGTCACATCGCCATCCGGACCGGTATTCGCCCCGCAATGCATGGGTAGTACATCGCTGTCCGGCAGCAGAAAGTTCTGAACACCGAATAGCGACTTCTTCATCTCCCCCGCGTACCGCAGCCCGGCTAGCAGTATGCGTCGCCGGTCGAAATTGAGCATCACCGCCACGTCGCTACGGGTGCCGTCGCGCGCCGGAGAACAGACGAAGTTCGGCGCGTTGACCACCTCCCATACCTCCTTCTCCTTCGGATTGAAGGTATTCGGCACAATGAAAAGCGAACGCCCGAACAGCGCATGCCACGCGTACTCCGTCGTGACCTCCATGGGCAGGTAGTGTCTCGGATCGGCTCCGACGTGCAGATGAGAAACGAAGGTCTCCCGGCCCGCCAGGTGCGCCTGAACACGGTTCCACAAGGCATCGAACACAGAGGGCTTGATCGGATGGTTGATGGGCCCCCAGTCGACAAACGCAGACGCTGCGGGACCATCCACGATGAAGCGGTCGTCGGGCGAGCGCCCCGTGCGTTTGCCGGTTTCGACAACGATGGCTCCGCTAGACGAGAGCCGGCCCTCGCCGCGCAGAAGGGCGATTTCCGCCAGCGCTGCGGGACTCAGGTCGTAGTAGGTTTCGTTCCTGCTGGAAATGTCGATGTCGAGCGCCATTGACACTATCTTCGGTGGGTTTCGCGAATGATACACGCACGTCCCGCATAGTTCCCGAAGCAGTAGAACTTATTGGACGCCACCGGGTCTCAAGCTTTCGTCGAGTGTCCAAACCGCTACACTGACGCAGGTGCAAACGCGACTGGAGAATGGGCCATGACCCGGCAAACCCCCCTGAGCGACCCCGTCAGAATCACGGTCTTCCGATGGGCGGGCGCATGGGGGCCGTTCAAGGTCAATATCCCCTGCGGTGAGTGCTCGTTGACGCGGGACATCATCCAGGACTGCATCGAAACGGACCTGACGGGAATCGACGTGGAACTCGACCTGCGCGATTGGCTGAGCGAGTGGTGGAAGCCGCTGCCCAAAGGCGGCTGGCATGCCCCCATCGTGCTTGTCAACGGCAAGATCATCTCGCAAGGCCGGGCACTCAACCGCGGCGTGTTGACCCAGGCCGTCATCGAAGCCGCGACCACGGATAGGCCGCTACCTGGCAACCATATCTTCGGCAAGTCGACCTGCCCGCATTGCGTTCGGGCGAAGGGCTACCTGGCGCAAGCCCATGTCCCAAACCAATACTACGATGTCGTCAAGGACACCCGGGCGCTCTACGAGATGCTGGCCCGGGTGAAGCCGATCATCGGGCCCAAGACACCCGTCACCGTGCCGCAGATCTGGATCGACGGGTCCTATATCGGCGGGGCGGATTCACTCAAGGAGGTCCTGGGGCTGTCCGAAGTCGTACCGAACCCGGACCGCGGCCAGTGTTCGCTATCGCCCGGGAAGGGTCCGGGCCATCGACCGACGACCGAAGCCGTCCAGCCTACCGACATCTAGTGGCTTGCGCCGCAGTGAATGGTGAGCCGCTGACCACTGGCGCGTCCCGCTTTTCCCGATTCAACGGGACAAATCGACGAGGAAGGGGCGTTCGCCTAACGGCGACACTGGGAGTAGCTAGCGGCCAGCCTCCTCCTGCTGGTGCAGACGCAACTGACTCTCCCAGAAGGCTTCCGCTTCACGGTCTTCGACAGCCGGATCGCAGATCCCCGCCAGGGCTGCCGAGAGTTCCTCGGCCTTCGGCGGATTCGCGTCGTATTGGTTCTCGAGTTCTTCCGGGTCGTTGCCAAGGTCGAACAACTGGTCCGGTGCCTCGACGTTGTGGATCAGCTTCCAGTCGCCCTGGCGCACCATGAACGAGCTCGCACGGGCGCCATGGCCGTGGTATTCGGAGAAGACGACCCGGTCCCGGTCGTCATTCGCCAACGCCCCCAAGGGAGCGCCCAGCCAGTTCTCGGGGTGTCGTGCGCCCGTCAGCGAGAAAACGCTGGCCTGCAAGTCGTGCAGGTCGACAGGCGTCGCCACCCGCACGCCCGACTCGAAGTCCGGACCCGCGGCGATGCACGGGATCCGGGCGGCGTCCTCGAGCAGGTTGCACTTCCACCACAGCCCGAACTTGCCGAGCATCTCGCCGTGGTCCGAGGTGTAGACAACGTTGGTCGTGCTCCCGAGACCCGCCTCCACCAGGGCGGACAGCAGCCGCCCGAGTTGCTCGTCGATAAAGCTGACACAGGCGTAGTAGCCTCGGCGTAGCCCACGAACCTGCTGCTCCTGGACGTGCTCCAATTCGAAGTGCTGGCGCAGGTCGACCGCGTAAGGGTGTTGCGCAGTCGCTGCTTCGACCCCGTGTGCCGGCAGATCGCCGTGGTCGCGGTACTTGTCCCATAGCTGCTCAGTGCAGAAATGGGGAAAGTGCGGCTTCACCAGGTTGACGTAGAGGACCCAGGGACGATCCATCCTGGGAGCTCGGGTCTGAAGCCAGTCGACAGCCGCATCCATGTATATGACGTCGTTTCCCCACGGCGGCTCGCGGGGACCGTATTTGTCGAGGCGCTTCGCGCCCCCCGGGCGTACGGCAAGCGGGCGGCGGTGCTGCGCCTCGTCGAAGCCCCACGCGCCGTCGTGGGCCTCGATGGTCTCCGAGAATCCCAGTTCGGCAACCGGTCGATAGGCATGCACCTTTCCGATGAATACGGTGTACACGCCTCGTTCGCCGAGCACGGCACCGAGGCCTTGGGTTTCGGGCGGAATACCGAGACGGTTGTTGCCGTAGGCTCTTACGGCGTGGACCCGCTTCCCTGTCAGAAACGCCGAGCGGCTCGGTACGCAGAGTGGCGACGGGCAGTAGGCGTGCTCGAACAATGTGCCGTTGTCGGCAAGCCACTGCATGTTCGGAGTGTCGACGAAGTCGTGGCCGTAGGGCGACGAGTACCTCGGATTGTGCTCGTCGGACATGAAGACGATGACGTTGGACATGATTTGCTTCCGGTCTTGCCGGGGTTAGCCGCGACCGAGATTTCACTACGGTCGACTGGTACGCCCGGTACCCTGCCCGGATCGGGCAGTTCAATAGCCGACTCTAGCACGCACCCCGCGCACCACCGCCCAACGCCGGCGGGCTAGTCGATCGCCTGGTAGACCATTGACCTGGCCTTACCGGCGAGAGCGTCCTTGCCTTAGTCTGAACTTCGAGGCGTCACACGATCTAACCCGTTGTTTTTTCGGGTAAATCAAAAAAATCGGGCGATCGTTACTGGGTACGTCCTATGGGCGCACGCCCAGGAGCTTGAAGGCTTCGCGCTGTAGCGCGGTGGGCCGGGTGAGGACTTCGAACGGCACGGCGCCGGACACTCGGGGGACGACCCGGTTTCTGGCGATCGTCGCCAGGTCGCCGAGCAGGGTGCGGAAGCTGTGCACCGGCAGACCGTCGGCGGTGCGTTTGCCGCGGGCTTTTTCCCTGGCGGCGTCGGAGACCTTCGCCGGCGCCACGATGGATGTGCGCGCCGCCTCGGCGGCGGCCGGGTCGTGATCGTCGAACAGCAGCGGCTTGAGCCGCTGGCGCATATGCCATTCCACGTAATAGGCCAGCATGCACAGGAACACATGCGCGCGGACCCGGTCGGCGGTTCGGTGGAACACGGGCCGCACCTTCAGGTCCACGGTCTTCAGGCTGCGGAAGGCGCGCTCGACCGCGCTCAGGCGCTTGTAGGCGCGCACGGCGCCCTCGGCGTCGAGTCGCGTCTCCGCCAAGCTGGTGCGCACGACGTACAAGCCGTCCAGCGCCGCCTCCGCGGCGATGGTCTCGGGCTTCCGCCGATAGCCGAACGAGTCCTCTTCGATATCCAGATCGAAGTGCTTGGCCATCTTGTATTTGCCGACGACCTTGCCCACCCGCACGCCGATCTTGTCCGCGCCCTTCAGGCGCCGCTTCTCCCGCCTCGCGGCCGCCGCGACGGGATCGAGCAACGCCTCGGTGGCCCGGAGCAGCTCTTCCCGCTTGCGCGCCCGCTCCTCCGCCAGCAGCGGATTGCGGCACACCATGAGGCGCTCGCCCGGATAGGCGTCGCTTCGGATCTCCACCAGGTCGGTCTCGTCGAACAGCGACAGCTGCACCGCGCCGGACTCCACCAGGGAGCGGACCGCCGGACCCCGCAGCGCGCTGATCCAGTCCAGGCCGGACGGCCTCACCTCCTCGCGGATGCGCGCCTCGGTCAACATCCCGCGGTCGCCCACCAGCACCACCCTGGAGAACCCGAACCGATGCCGCAGCTTGTCGATCTGCGCGCCCACGGTGGCCGGGTCCGCCGTGTTGCCGTCGAACACCTCGACCGCCACCGGACGGCCCTCGGCGTCGCACAACAGCCCGAACTCGATCTGCAGCTTGCCGCGCTTGCCGTCGCGGGAGTACCCGCGCTTGGCCAGCGGACAGCGGCGCCCTTCCAGCCACACCGACGTCAGGTCGTAAAGCACCAGGGCGCCGTCCTCGAGATGCCGCTTGGCCAAGCGCCGCTCGATGGCGTCCCGGCGCTTGAGCAGCCAGTCCATGGCGGCGTAGAGATCGTCCTCGCCGCAGTCTTCCAGCCCCAGCGTCTCGGCGAGCGAGTCGCGCGCGGTCGCCTCGGCCAAGCCCCGGGCGGCGGCCAGTTTCGAGCCGGGGTCGACGATCCGGGCGACGATCATCGCCAGCACGCGCCGGCGCTCGGGCGAGTCCGCGCCGGCGATCGTCCGGTCCAGCCGCAGCTCGCGCAGCGTCCCGAGCGCGGCGGCGACATGGCCGTGGGGCCGAGAGCGAACGATGTCGAAGGCGTCGTCGAGGCGGGACACCGCGGCGCCGCCCTTGAGCAGCACGCGCAGGCCCTCGACCAGCGTCGGGGGCCATTTGGAGAGGTTGGCGAGGGTGCGTTTCCTGACCTTGCCGGCGTCGCGGAAGGACTCGCGCAGGAGCACGGCGGGGGGCGAGTTGCGGTTGGGGACGCTTTCGATGTACATGGCTACTTGATTCGAAAGGATACATCGCCATGTAAACACATATGCCGCACAAAATCAACTTATTACATGGCTACACATTCCTGCTCGACCGGCGCAAGGAATCCCGTTGAATTAGAGACTTAAGGCCAAAATACGCTTGGGTTGGTCTGGAAGTTCAGCTTAGTTGCTCCATGCGCCTTCGGTCCCGCCTCGACGGCCGACCGTAGGACGTTTGCGATCCCGCCGCCCGCCGTAGCGCCGCTTCCCGCTCCCGCTTCGCTATGGATGCCTCGGTTTCCCGATACAAGACCGCGGCCGCAGCCGCGCCGCCGCGTCGCTCCGCCACCGCTTCGACGTGAACCGTGAAATCCTCCGGACCGCGCCTGATGTCCAGCGTGTCGCCGCATTTCACTTCCTTCGCGGCCTTGGCTCGCTTCCCGTTCAGCCGCACGTGTCCGCCATCGATGGCAGTCTTGGCACGCGAGCGGGTCTTGAAAAAGCGCGCCGCCCAAAGCCACTTGTCGAGCCGAACCGAATTCAAAACGTCATGATCTCCTCGAAGTCGTCCAGTGCCCGAAACGGCAGTGCTGAACGCTTCGGCGCCCGGGAATCCGGTTGCGCAACACACAGCAACTGCTCGACCCCGCTTTCCCGAGCCGCCCCCAATACACCCGCATCGTCATCGATGAACAGTGTCCGAGATGGATCGTAGGGATCGCGCGCGGACAACGACGACCAGAACTCCGCATACTGTTTCGGGTAGCCAAATGTGTGCGCCGAGTAGTGCGCATCCAGTTCGGCGGTCAGGTCGAGCCGCGCGTCCTTGACCGCCAGGCTCTTGGGATGTGCGTTGGTGACGAGCACGGCCCGCCGCCCCGAAGCCCGTACCGCGCGCAAGAAACGAGAGGCATTCGCGCGGTAAGCGATCAGGTGTTCAAGTTCCCGGTGCAATTCGACAATGTCGAGCCGCGCGTACCGGGACCAGTAGTCCAGACAGTAGAAGTCGAGCGATGGCGGCACGCCTCGCATGTGCCCGTAGAGACGCTCGCGGGCGGCCGCCACGCCGATGCCCCGCATCTCCGCGAACACCTCAGGCAGACGCTGGTTCCACAGGAAGTTGTCGAAGTGCAGGTCGATGAGGGTACCGTCCATGTCCAGCAGAACGGTATCGACCTCGGACCACTCAACCATTCACGGATGGTATAGGATTTTCCCGAGGGTCGCCGCTCGGACGGATCGCGATAGCCGCCGCCCTTCGCCCGAGCCGGAGGGCCAGCGGCGTTCATTGGAAAGGACTCAAAGGCGGATCGGGTAACGCCGCTCTTTCGACGACAGGTATGTGATGGCGAGTGCCAGAGTCATCGTGCTCGATGCGATGGGGGTGATTTACCGCGCCCGAGACGATGTTGCGGAATTGCTCGTTCCCTTTGTCGAGCGACACGGGTCCCGGGCCAGCGCCGACCACGTGGCCGCGCTCTACGAGAAGGCCAGCCTTGGTTGATTGCCATGTCAGATAAATGACCTTCGCGTGCGCGATGATCAAGACCGGTGAACGCGCCCCAGGTGTGCGCACCTCCAGCTCAACGTTTGCGGATCACGGAATCGATGTTGTCCCCAACGTCCAGCGTACCCGGCAGTTTCGACCACGCGAGTTCCCTCTCGACAATGAGCGCCCACAGTTCATCGTCTTCCCGGACCGCGTCGAGCGCGTCTTCTCCTGCCATGCCCAACATTCCCGCGGCGCGCTTCTCCACGGCTTCGACTGCCTCTTCCGCCAGGAGCGCGTCCACTCATCATTCGCCACATGATCGTAGTGGGCCCGCGGGAATGTCGGGTCGTAGCCCAAGGGGGTGCTCCGAGCGCAAATACTCCGCGCGTAGTCTATTGCATCTGGACAAGCGCCGATCAGCCCGGAAGGCGGCAAGAGTGTGCCAAAATGCCCCGCAAGTGGCGGGCCGAGAGTACGCGAACACCATGAACCTGGCCGATGCATTGATCGACCTCGCGCGCCGGGCGGGTGCCGCGATCATGGAGGTCTACGCGGGCGAGTTCGATGTCCAGGTGAAGGAGGACGCGTCGCCCCTTACCGTCGCGGACCTGCGCGCTCACCGCATCATCGTTGACGGCCTGCGCGGCATAACGCCTGATTTGCCGATCATCTCCGAAGAGTCCGAGCCTGCGGATTTCGAGGTGCGCCGGACCTGGGATCGATACTGGCTGGTGGATCCCCTCGACGGCACCAGGGAGTTTGTGAGACGTAACGGCGATTTCACGGTGAATATCGCACTTATCGACAACAACCGACCGGTGATGGGCGTGGTCGGCGTGCCGGTGCGCGAAGACGTGTTCTTCGGCGACGTGATGTCGGGAATCGCCTACAAGACCACGTCGGACGGCCGCCAGACGGTCAAGACCCGCACCGTGTCCGAAGCGCAAGGGCTGACGGTCGTTACAACCCGCAGCCACGGGAGCGGCCAGCTGGAGCAATATCTCGACGCGCTGCGGGCCGCCTTCGGACGGGTCACCCGAGAGTCTGTCGGCAGTTCTCTCAAGTTTTGCATGCTGGCCGAGGGTCTGGCGGATTTTTACCCGCGCCTGGGACCCACCTCGGAGTGGGACACAGCGGCCGCTCAGGCCGTGCTGACTGCAGCCGGCGGTGCCGTACTGCGTTTCGATGGCTCCGAACTCGCATACAACACCAAGGCGTCGCTCCTTAATCCTGACTTTTTCTGCGTTGGGGATCCGGCTTTCCCATGGGCCGAATGCCTGCCTCCCGCAGAAATCCGTCCAGACTGACCACTGGCGAGCCGCCACCCTGGGGACTATGCTCATCTCCATAGGGAGAACTGGGGGATCAAGATGGCCGAACCGCAAGAACGCGTAGAAGAACTACCGCAGAAAAGAGTGAAGCGCCGCTACGTTTCCGAACGCGGACCATTTGAGATACGCGCCAACCCCGAGATCAGGCAACCCCGACCAAAAGGCACGACGAACGAATCCCGCGCCCTCGAAGTCTTTGAACACAGCGACCTGGCCGAGAAATACGGTGAGGCGCCGGTCCAGGAGAAGATCATCGAGATGCACAAGGCATTGGCGGGGGGCCTCACCTCGACCTCGTTGTTCGCCCAGCGCGACACGCCGGGCGGCATGACCTTGTCCCACGTGTGGATGGGGGCCAATTTCCTGATCTATCGCCATGGTCATCCCCGGGGCGGAGACTGCCTCTACTACGTGGTCGCGGGCGAAGTCTCCCTCGGGCGGCGCAAACTGAGAGCCGGTTCCGTGGTCTTCCTGCCGAGCGGCATGCCGTACAAGTTCAGGGCCGGACCCGCCGGCGCCGAGGTACTCGAATTTCGGGCCGGCGGCGGCGACCCGAACGCCCCCGGCCTAAAGCTCGAGGAGCACTCCCTGGAATCGCTCCAGCAGCTCATCGACGAAGGGAAGGCGCACCAGCACGAATGGGTCGTTCCCGAAAAGATCGGCGATACCGCGTTGCGCCAGGCGGAGCTGGATGCGGCAAACGACGTAGACGAATAGCCCGTTTGCCGGTCGCCGCTCTCGCGACTATGCTCATCTCATAGGAACAACCAGGTACTCTCCATGGCTGAACCGCAAGAACAACACTTAGAACAACCCCCCAAGAAGCCCAACCGGGAACCGAGGAAACGCTACGTCTCCGAACGCGGCCCGTTCGAGATACGCGCCAACCCCACCCTCAACCAACCCCGCGCGCGCGGCACCGTCGACAGGGCCCGTGTCTGCGAAAAATACGAGCAAAGCCCCCTCGCCGAGAAATACGGGAAGGCTGGCGAAGAGAAGATGATCGAAATGGCCCACGCAACGGCGGGAGGCATCACTTCGACACGATTGTTCGATCAGGACGCGCCCAACGGCATGCGCCTGTCCCACGTATGGATGGGGGCCAACTACCAGCTATCCCGCCACAGTCATCCGAAATTCGGGGACTGCCTCTACTGTGTGGTCGCCGGTGAAATCTATCTGGGTTCGCGCAGACTGGGGGCGGGTTCCGTCATCTTCCTGCCGGAGGGCATGCCGTACAAGTTCAGGGCGGGACCCGCCGGGGCCGAGGTACTCGAGTATCGAGCCGACGGCGAAGGCGACAAGAATGCTCCCCTCATCAAACTTGCGGAGAACTCCCTCGACGCGATCCAGCAGATCATCGACGCGGGGAAGGCGCACCAGCACGAGTGGAAAGCCCCCGAGCGGTGCGGCGATACGGCAATACGCCAGGCAGACGTGGATGGGAGAACCAAATAGTGGCCGAACCCCAGGCGCCCGCAGGCCAACGTAAAAGAGTGCGGTTCGTTTCCGAGCGCGGCTCATTCGAGATATCCGCCAACCCGACCATCAATCCACCCCGTCCAGCCGAGGAGATTGACGACGAGTACGGCGCCCGTGTTTTCGAATACAGCGCCCTGGCCGAAAAGTGCGGGGAAGCGCCCGCCCGGCAAAAAATGATTGAAATGGTCAGGACGCTATGGCCTGGCATCGCTTCGACGCGGTTGTTCGGCCAGGAAGGCTCGCCCAACGGCATGGTTCTGGTCCACGTCTGGTTCGGGCCCCACTACCCGCTGTTTCGCCACAGTCACCCCAAGGCCGGGGACTGCCTCTACTACGTGGTCGCCGGCGAGCTGGTCCTCGGCCGGCGAAAGTTGCGAGCCGGTTCCGTCATGTTCCTGCCGAGCGGCATGCCGTACAAGTTCAAGGCAGGCCCCGCCGGCGTCGAGGTGCTCGAATTTCGGGCCGGCGGCGGCGACCCGAACGCCCCGGGGCTGAAGCTGGAGGAGCAATCACTGGACTCGGTCCAACAGCTCATCGACGAGGGGAAGGCACACCAGCACGAATGGGAAGTGCCCGAGAGAATCGGCGATACCGCCATGCGCCAGGCTGAAGTCGACGCCCGGACCGAATAGCCGGACCCGCAGCTTCGGCTTGCAAGGCGCAGTTCGTCACGGTGGCAGACCACCGAATGCCAGTCGCGTTAATATGCTCGTGTCCATGTGAACTATCGGGGGATCCGCCATGGCCGAACCGCAAGAGCAGGTCGACGAACAACCGCACCAAAAAGCCAGAAGGCGGTATGTTTCCGAACGCGGCCCATTCGAGATTTGCGCCAACCCCACCATCACGACGCCATCCTCCCGCGGCACCCCGGATGAGTCCCGCATCCTCCAGATCTTCGAGCACAGCGCCCTGGCGGAGGAATACGGCGAGGAGCCCGTGCGGGAGAAGATCCTCGAAATGGCCGGAGCACTGTCGGGGGGCATCACTTCGACGCGGTTATTCAGCCAGGATGAATCGCCCAACGGGATGCGTTTGTCCCACGTGTGGTTCGGAGCCAATTTCCCGCTGTTTCGCCACAGTCATCCCGGTTCCGGGGACTGCCTCTACTATGTGATCGCCGGTGAGATCGTCATGGGCCGGCGCAAACTGCGAGCGGGTTCGGTCATGTTCCTGCCGAACGGCATGCCATACAAGTTCAAGGCCGGTCCCGCGGGTGCCGAGGTGCTCGAATTTCACGCTGACCACCGCGACCCGAACGCCCCCGGCCTGAGGCTCGAGGAGCACTCCCTGGAGTCGATCCAGCAACTGATCGACGGGGGCAAGGCACACCGGCACGAGTGGGAAGTGCCCGATCGGATCGGCGATACGGCGTTGCGCCAGGCGGAGGTGGACGCCGGCACCGAATAGCCTCGCGCTTGCCTCCCGTGCCTCCCGCATAAGATACTCTCGGACCCACCCGATCGGGGAGCGGGTTCCCCTGCAAGTCACGGACTCGCTGCAGCCCCGGATAACCGGAGAAATTACATTGGCCGAAACACAACCGCGTCCGCTGCCAACGCCCACGCCAGAAACAGAGCACTTCTGGGCTGGCACGCGCGACGGTGAACTCAGGTTGCAGCGATGTCTCGACTGCGACCACACTTACTTCCCGCCACGGCCGTTTTGCCCTGATTGCGGATCGAAGCACGTCGAAGTCTTCGTCGCCAGCGGTCAGGGAACGCTCCTCAGCTATGTCATCAACCACCGGCGACACCCGTCGTTCGACGGTCCCTATTGCATCGCCCTGGTCAAGCTGGAAGAAGGTCCGACCATGATGTCGAACATCGTCGAGTGCGAGCAGGCGCCGGACGCCCTGGTGCTCGACATGCCGTTGCAGGTCGTTTTCGAACGCCAGAACGATGACATCACGGTGCCCCTGTTCAGGCCGGCGGAGCAATCCGCATGACCGGCGTGGCCATCGTAGGTGCGGCGGAAACCACCGAACTCGGCCGTATTCCGGGCGCGAGCCAACTGCAACTGCATGCCGACGCTGCCCTCAACGCGTTCGCCGATACCGGACTGACGGCAAAAGACATTGACGGCGTGGCGACCGCGGGCGCATCGCCCGTTGAAATCGTCCACTACCTGGGCATCACGCCCCGCTGGGTCGACGGGACCAGCGTGGGCGGTTGCTCCTTCATGATCCATGTGCGGCACGCGGTGGCGGCGATTCAGTCCGGACAGGCCGAGACCGTCCTGATCACGCATGGAGAGAGCGGGCGTTCGCAGGTCGGCAGGGGCGCGCGCGGAGGCGGAACCGCAGGGCTGGCGCAGCAATTCGAAAATCCCTACGGGGCCATGGGACCGACGACGATGTTCACCATCCCCGTCTTGCGCTACATGAAGGAGTACGGCCTGACCCATGAGCAACTCGCCATGGTGTCCGTCGTTCAGCGGGAATGGGCCGGACGCAACCCCCGCGCGTCCTATCGCGACCCGATCACCGTGGACGACGTGTTGGCCTCGCGCATGATCGCCTACCCGTTCCACCTGCTCGAATGCTGCCTCGTCACAGACGGCGGCGGTGCGCTGATCCTCACGCGCGCCGAACGGGCCGGGGATTTCCCGCAAAATCCCGTGCACATCCTTGGCACTGGCGAAAGTGCGGAAGGCCCCATGATCAGCCAGATGCAGGATCTGTGCTCCTCTCGCGCATTCCGTGTCGCCGGGTCGGACGCCATCCGCGACGCCGGCATCAGCCACAGCGATGTCGACCACGTCATGGTCTACGACGCATTCGCGCATTTGCCCATCTACGGACTTGAAGACCTGGGGTTCTGCCGCAAGGGCGAAGCGGCCACGTTCATAGCCGACGGCAACACGCGCCCGGGAGGACAATTGCCCCTGAATACCAACGGCGGTGGACTCTCATACATGCATTCGGGAATGTACGGCATGTACGCGCTGCAGGAGAGCGTGCGCCAGATGCGCGGCACCGCTCCGGCCCAGGTGCCCGGTGCGGAAGTCTCGCTCTGTCTCGGCGTCGGCGGCATGTTCGCAGCGTCGGGTTGCATCGTGATGGGCACCGAGGCGACCGTCTGAGACAGCACGCGGCACACACGGCTGACAACTGGATATGAGCAACGGGGAGCGTTGGAAATTGGCCTCACCAGCCGGGCTACATAAGTGCTCCGCCCTGCCGAGGAACCGTTACACGTCCGTCAGACCCGGCCGGTGAGGGTTGCCATGTTCACACCTCGATTTTCGAAAGTAAATACAGTTTCGGACCCGTTTCGGACCCTCCAGAAAAATCTCAAGCGGCATCAAATGCTTAACGACTCACAATCCATTTTATTTTCACTTTTCGCCCTTCGTCCCATGCGTCCCCCTGACCGCCAGCCTTCTGGTCGACACAGGAAAAGCGCGAACGTAACGGAATAAATTCAATGCCATCAAATAGTTACAAATTGTATCGTGCCGGAAAAACGGGTGGGCGCGGGTCGTGAACGAGGCCAAGCGGTACATCATCTACGGTGCCGGCGGTATCGGCGGGACGATTGGCGCGCGTCTCTTCCAGCGCGGCTACGACGTAGTGCTCATCGCCCGCGGCGCGCACTTCCGCGCCATCGAAGACGACGGGCTTCGGTTCGTCACGCCAACGCAGGACGCGCGTATTCGCATACCCGCCGCCGACCATCCCAACCGCGTCAATTTTGGCGATGGCGACGTCGTCATCCTGTGCGTCAAGAGCCAGCATACCGAAGGTGCCTTGACGGACCTCTACGCTGCCGCCGGAGACGATATCCCGGTGGTGTGCTGCCAGAACGGCGTGGCCAACGAACGCATGGCCCTGCGGCGCTTCCGTCGCGTATACGGCATGAACGTGATGGTGGGGGGCGTACACCTTGACCCTGGCGAAGTCTTCAATTCCTCGGAGAACCCCGCCGGTATGCTCGACATCGGCTGCTATCCGTCAGGCGTCGACAAGCTCGCCGAGAACATCGCCGGAGCAATCACCGACGCTGGCTTCAGTTCGCTGACGGACCCTTCGATCATGGGCCAGAAGTACGGCAAGCTCGTCGCCAACCTCGGCAATGCCGTGCAGCCCGTCTGCGGGGAGGACGCCCGCGAGGTGTTGACGCTGCTTCGGCAGGAGGCAGTGGATTGCTATCGCGCAACCGGCATCGAGTGGACCGACATGCGTACGTTCATGGAGGGGCGAGCGAGCAGTTCCCGCCGGCTGCGTTCGATCCCCGGTCACGAACGGCCCGGGGGTTCCTCCTGGCAGAGCATTCGACGGGGCACCGGAAATATCGAAGCCGACTTCCTGAACGGGGAGATCGTCCAGCTCGGTCGTCTGCACGGCGTACCGACACCTGCGAACGTGGTGATGCAGAGGCTCGGCAACCGCCTGGCCAATAAAGGACTCCCAATCGGGAGCTTTCCGACGGACACAGTGCTTCAGATGATCGAAGCCGAGAAGGCGGGGCAGAGCTCGGGATAGGATTCCGCATTCGGCGGGTCAGTCGTCTCGCCCTCTGCCTTCCGTCTTGAAGCGCAGGCGTTCCACCCTGCGCGCCTCGCCCCGCCGCGCAAGCTTCGCCAGATCCTCCGGCCGCACTTCCATGTAGCGCCCGCGCCAGGACTCGTCATTGCTCCACCGAAACGGTGTGCGCACCGTGGTCCGGGGCCGCTCGGCGCGTTCGAGCAGGTCGATGCCCGCAGCCGCTATCGCTTCCTGCATCGATGCATCGAACGGCTTGCCGCAGGGGTTGCCCAGCGGAAAGTCCGTGAAGAGGAAGCGGGGAACGCCGCAATGCTCCACCACGTCCAGGGCGGAACCGAGAATGACCGTCGGTATGCCAGCGGCCTCCAAGTAACGGGCGGTCAGACTCACGGTCTGGTGACACACGGGTCACAACGGCACGAGCACCGCCGCTTCCGCGCCGTCTTCCCGGCAACGACGCAATATTTCCGGCCCATCGACCATCCTCGTGCGGCGCTGGCTGTACTCGGTCGGGGCACCGTGGAAGCGGGCGGTGATAGCGCCGATCCGACCGGCCTCGACCAACGCCTCGAGACACCGCAGCGGGAAAAAAGCGTTCAGGTCATCGAGGTGCGTCGCGTTCTTGTCCCACGCCAGGTCATTGCCGTACAGCCGCTCCGGCGGATCGCTCGTCGACCCCGAGGCTACTTTGCGAACATCGGAGAAAGTGCGGTCATACAGGCTTGCCGTAGTGATGATGGCGAGTTTCGACTGTGCGAGCGGTTTGGACAACGGCGCGAACGGCACCTCGTCGAAGTGCGCCCACGCATAGGCGTGGTCAAACCCCTGCGCCGCGTAGTACGCGCGCGTGCGGGCCATGTAGGGCACGGGTGCAGGATCCATAGTATGGATAATCGATGCTCCATCGCCCGCCCTTCGCTTATGCGGACGCGTAATGCAGGATGTGCTCGGCCACTGCCTGCGGCGATGTTAACTCAGTCACTAAGACATCCCGTCGGGATGCCTCATCCGAGATTTCGTCAATCGCCTCTCTAACGTTCGCACTCACCAACTGATCAGAGAATTCGGTACCTGCCAACAACTCTCTCCGCTCAGGCCGGAAGAGGGTGGGGCCGTCCTTCAGCAGGCTCAAATTCCAGAGCCCGGCGCGTGCTTGTTCAACTCGGCGCTTAAGGTTTGACCTCGAAAACGTAACCAAGCTGGCGGCAAAGAACGGATCGAGAAACGTAAATTCTGCCGGCGAGTCATACTGGCCGAGATGCACGCGCACTTTCAAATGGTCCCTCAGCCGTTCGTTCTTGTCTATCAGGATAGAGGTAACCTCCTCGGTCCAACGGACCGGTTTCGGTTCCTTCGACTGAGGTTTGAAGTAATCACCATGGAACACCGTTGACATCGATCCCGCGCGCCTCACCAATTCGTCGATGTCCGAAGACCTGCTCTCTTGTTCGGAGCCCAGAGAGACGCCCTCCACTGGTGGGGGCCATTGCCCCAACGACCTGTTGTGCTCCAGATGAGCACCTAAACTCTCCGTCACGATGTCAATCAGATCCGCTATGTACCTACGATCATCGCGGAATATTGCTCGCGCAATCGCGGGATCGATGGTCTGCGAGCAACGCATCTCACTCTCGTTAATCGCCGCTATTGCAATAACAATCCGCTCTTCTGATCCTGGAATGGGCTCAAGCAGAATAGGTGCCCACCGTGTCGCCAATGTCTCCACGTTATCCGAGAAGTTGGGCTTGTCCAACGTGAAACTCCTCCTCAATAAGAGCTGGCAGCTCGTTCACTCGATCCTTCAACAGCCTTGTGCACTCCCCAAATTCCGGATTTCCCTTCCAAGAGCCCAATAGGGCTGCTGTTTCCAGCTGTCTATAGTCCAACTGACCAAACTCCGCACAGGAATTCTTGACGCGCTGCGCAAGGGATTGGCGCGCAGCTCGAGGATCGCTCGCAATCAGATGCCGAGCGAGCCCATTGCGAAACTTGGTGTCTTTGCTCATGCGGTTTGGCAGTGACTCCCCATGGTCGATCAACAGGAACTCTCGTGGGCCTACGAATAGCAAGTTCGAAAGCGCCCTGTCTTCGTTCGCGACCCATTCATCAAACGCAATCGCCGCAAGGAAGTTCGGCCACCGCACAAGGCGGTTTACCACCGTCGAAGATTGGCGCGTCCGTTGCAAAAGATCGCTGTAACCCTCATAGCTGGTTCCAAACACAAACGATTCTCCGCCATCCCACAATTCGGATTCGCGAATATCGAGTACGCAAGGCGTCGGAACTGGTATTCCGACCATCTGGGCCAAAAGGTTGCACAACACCTCCCTTACAAGTTGGTGATGAGGTGCGTGCTTGAAAGCTACGGGCACAACCCCAGCCGTGGTGCGTGCCCATCCGCGACCAACCACGTGCGACCGCCGCCCCGGCAACCGGGTTAGAGGCCCCTCCAACACGCCAAACTGAATGGTTTCGATCATCGGAGCCAACTTGCAGGACGGTTCCAACGGAACATCAGGGCAATACCGATGGACATCGGCAGCTCCCAACGCACTACTGCAGCCCTCTTCGCGCGTTCCTGAACCCGCTCCGGAATCTGCTTCTGGACCGACGCCACGCCAATCAATTGGCGTTCGGGTAGTGCCCTAGCCTCGCCCACCGCCAAATCGACGATGCCTTTTGCGAGCTAGTGTCCACTGGCTGCTTCACTCTCGTCCCCTTTCGTCTCCCCCAAGAATGCCGCAAACTGGTGGACTGGATTGTCTACTAGATGCACTCGGGTAGTCCACTTTGTTGATGTCTCGAAACACCGCGTCCGCAATCCGACTGATTCCCTGCCGAAGCTCATCCCGCGCTGCTCGGCGACGACTGATCTTGTAGAATCCGGGAGATCAAGCAAGAAACCAGGAGGAAGACGATGGCGAGCCTGACGCCCGGAACCCGGCTCAAGAGCACGGTTTGCAACACGGAAATCATGGTCATCACGGCGCCGGCGGAAGGTATTGACATCATGTGCGGCGGGGAGCCCATGAACCCGGACGGCGGAGGCAACGGCGGTACCGTGCATCAGGAACACGCTGCCGGATCCATCCTCGGCAAACGGTACACGAACGAGGGAGGGGGTCTGGAAGTGCTGTGCGTGAAGGGCGGCGAGGGGTCGCTGTGGGCCGGCGGCACGGCAATGAAAGTGAAAGACGCAAAGAAACTTCCCAAGACGGACTGATTGGAACGCCGAGAGGTCGGAGGGGAGTGCATCCTTGAACATCATGATGCTGCTGGAGATGGCGGTGGCGGGATACGGAGACCGCGTCGCCTTCGTCGATGCCGGTGCCCACCAATCGATCACCTACCAGGGCCTGTTCGATGCCGCCGCGAACGCCGCAGGCGATTTGCGCTCATCGCAGGCCGCGAGATTCGCGATCCTCGACGTTTCGAACCTGGCAGTGCCGATCGGCCTCTTCGCATCGAGCTGGGCTGGCATGCCGTATGTACCCATCAGTTACCGTCTGACCGACGACGAGATCGACGGACTGGTCGAGCGCGTAAAGCCGGCATACCTGGTGACGGATGCCGACCACATCGAACATTTCCACACCGACTCAATCGTGCGCTGGCATTCTCGAAGCGAGTTCCTGGCTCTTGCCCGGAACGGGTCCGCCAACGGCGCCGAGCCCTGGTCCATGGACGGCGACGAAACGGCGGCCCTGCTATTCACCAGCGGCACGACCGGAGCGCCGAAAGCGGCCGTGTTGCGGCAGAAACATCTCGTCTCGTACATCCTCGGTTGCGTCGATTTCATGTCGGCGGACGAGTCGGAGACCGCGCTGGTCTGCGTGCCGCCGTACCATGTCGCCGGAATCGCCGCCGTGTTGAGCTCCGTCTATTCCGGCCGCCGCGCCGTACAGCTCGCCAACTTCACGCCCGAAGCCTGGATCGAACTGGCGCGCGCGGAGAAGGTCACCACCGCTTTCGTCGTTCCCACCATGTTGCGCCGCATCGTCGAAGCCCTCGAAGGCGAACATCACGCGCGCATGCCACATCTGCAGTCGCTCTCCTACGGCGGCGGGAAAATGCCGCTGCCCGTCATCGAGAGGGCGATGGCGCTGTTCCCGGACACCGACTTCACCAACGCCTACGGTCTTACGGAAACCAGTTCGACCATCACGGTGCTCGGACCGGACGCGCATCGGCAGGCTGCTGCGAGCGAAGATCGGGCCGGTCGCCGCAGGCTCGCTTCCGTCGGGGTGCCATTGCCCGGCATCGAAATCCAGGTCCGCGACGAGCAGGGCCGCGTCCTCGGCACCCACGAGCACGGTGAAATCTACGTTCGGGGCGAACAGGTATCCGGCGAGTACGAAGGCATCGGCAGCCTGACGGACAACGAAGGCTGGTTCCCCACCCGGGACGGCGGTTTCCTCGACGACGAGGGCTACCTGTTCCTCGAGGGCCGCGCCGACGACGTGATCGTGCGCGGCGGCGAGAACATGTCGCCAGGCGAAATCGAAGACGTCATGATGACGCACGACGCAGTGTCCGATGTTGCCATCGTCGGCCTACCGGACGAAGAGTGGGGGGAGGCCGTCGTCGGTGTCGTGGTGCTGAAACAATCCGCGACGGTCGAGTCGCTGCAGCAGTGGGTCAAGGATCGAATGCGCTCTTCCCGCGTGCCGGAGCGACTGGAATTCTGGGACGAACTGCCCTACAACGAGACAGGAAAGCTGCTGCGGCGCGAGGTGCGTGCGCGTTTGACGGAATCGACGTCCGGCAGCGCTTGAGTCCTCGCGACCGCCGCGCATGCTCGCCTGGCATCGCTCTGCGTCAGATAGACGCGAAACGCACCGGTCGCGACACTCGGGGAGAACCGACCCGATGAGGAACGTCCGCATGGCCGCACCCATCGCCAGCCGCACCCGCCTGCCTGCCGACTACGGTCTTTCCCAAGATTCGCCTCTGCTGGCCTGGTCCGTGGTGGACGTGCTGCTGGCGCACACCCGGCCAGTCAAGAGACAATGCTGTCATGGACCAGTCAGGGGAATGATGGCGAATCGAGGACCGCTACGCCTGCCCGCTGCCCGGAGCTGAAGCGCGACATGGAAGCGTTCAGCGCCAAGGTCGAATTGCCGAGACACTGTCGCGGATTTCACTACCGCCCGCGGAGCGAATTTCGCAGACACTGATCACAAAGTTGGCGCGGCACTTCCCTCTCGGCTGGTCCCAGTATGCCGTCCTTCTCTCCCTTGACGACGCCGATGCACGCCGCTTCTACGAGATCGAGGCCGCTGACAATGGCTGGAGCGTCCGCGAACTCAAGCGCCACCTCGCCAGTTCCCTGTACGAGCGGCTCGCGCTCAGCCGCGACAAGGAGGAAGGCCGTCGGCTTGCCATTGAGGGGCAGGTGATCCAAAAGGCATCGGACTTGATCAAGGATCCGGTCGTGCTGGAATTCCTGGGCTTGGAGGAGCGGGCCGCCTACTCCGAGACCGATCTGGAGACCGCGATCATCGACCGGCTCCAGCAATTCCTGCTGGAACTCGGCAAGGGATTCCTGTTCGAGGCCCGCCAGAAGCGCTTCAGCTTCGACAACCGTCACTTCTTCGTGGACCTTGTGTTCTACAACCGCCTGCTGCGCTGCTACGTGCTGATCGACCTCAAGCGCGGCGAGTTGACTCATCAGGACTTGGGTCAGATGCAAATGTACGTCAACTATTTCGACCGCCATGTGAAAACCGACGAGGAAGTGCCGACCGTCGGCTACCGCCGCGACACGAAAGGATTGTCCGCCACGTAGTAACGCAAGGGCGCCGTCTTTGCGGCGCCGACGCCAATGCGGGGACCGGTCATCACGCGGGGTGTATCAAACACCGTTCCTTTTCTCAGGTGGAGGTCCTCGCCATCGCACAAATCGACACCGTAGTGCCGCATATCGATGTCGAATGCCTGGCAGAGTTTCGCGGGCCCGTTGGTCAACTGCGAATCCGGCATGCCGCGCCGACGTTCGCGCATGAGGTCAATGCCGGAGACGGGCGCTACGGCGCGGATGAGTATGCATCCGGGTACGCCAGGCGGCTGCGCCACACGTTCAAGCAAGCGTGCTGGCGGGTTCGATAGACGTATGCGTATCCGGGAGGACCAAAAAGTACCTCGGTCCTTTTGGTTCGACCCCGGTAGGCATGGGCGGCGGGGTCGCCCTCGGCGAGATAGGATTCGGTCTCGACGATACGGCCCGCGACGGGCCCGTTGACCAGCATCGTTCCGAGCAGATGTCGAGCCACTTCGCGAGGGTCCCGACAGAAAAATGCGCGGTTCAATCCTCGACGGCGAAGTCGCCGGGCACCTGCCTGCGGGATCCGCCTCGCGTGCGATTCGATCCGCGCCGCTCAGGATCAGCCGTCAGGCCGTGTCCTGCTCTTCTTCGTGCGCCGCAGCTTCCTTGATCAAGGGCTGCAGTTCGCCGGATTGGTACATCTCGGTCACGATGTCGCAACCGCCCACCAACTCGCCGCTAACGTAGAGCTGCGGAAATGTCGGCCAGTTCGCGTATACCGGAAGGGTGGCGCGGATATCGGGATTGCTCAGGATGTCGACATACGCAAAGCGTTCGCCGCAGGCCATGAGACACTGCACCGTCTGCGCCGAAAAGCCGCACTGCGGCGCTTGCGGCGAGCCTTTCATATAGAGCAAGATCGGGTTGCCCTCGATCTGCGACTTGATCGTGTCGATGGTTTCCTGGCTCATCCTAGCCTCGAATACGTTGATTGCATTCGCGCATTGTACATGCTGCAAGTTCTGAATATTGTCCTCAAGCGGGGAGACAAGCACGTCTTCGATGGCGCGAACTTTACCGTCCACGCAGGGCACTCGGCGGGGGTCGTCGGACGCAACGGCGCCGGGAAGACCACGCTGTTCGAACTCATCCTGCGGCGTCTGACGCCGGAGGAAGGGGACGTCTCCTATCCCCGCAGGTGGCGCGTGGCAACGCTCGATCAGCTCATCGCGCCCAGCCCCCGGCACGCCTTGGATTTCGTAATCGACGGCGACCGTCCCTTGCGCCAGGTCGAGGCGAAGATCGAGAGGGCGGAGCGAGATGGCGATCTCCAGGCACTGGCAAATCTCCATGCCAGCTTCGAGGACATGGGAGGATATGACGCCCATGCCCGGGCCGGGGCGATTCTCCACGGACTCGGCTTCCGAGGCGACGATGTCCATAAAACCCACCGCGAATTCTCCGGCGGGTGGCGCATTCGTCTGAACCTTGCGCGCACTTTGATGGCGCCTTCGGACCTTTTGCTGCTGGATGAGCCGACCAACCACCTCGACCTCGACGCGTCGCTTTGGCTGGAGACGTGGCTCGGTCTATATCCGGGCACCTTGCTGACGATCTCCCATGATCGCGATTTCCTCGACGCAGTCTGCGAGGAGATCGTACACGTGGCGGACGGCCAGGCTACGTTGTATTCGGGCAACTACTCCGCATATGAGCGTCGCCGCGCGGAAGCGCTGTCCCGGCAGGCTGCCCTATACGAGAGACAGCAGGCCGAGATCGCGCGTATCCACCAGTTCGCGAACCGGTTTCGCGCCAAGGCAACCAAGGCGAGACAGGTACAAAGCCGCCTGAAAGCCCTCGACCGCATGGCGCGCGTCGCGCCCGTTCTCGCCGAGTCCCCCTATCGATTCGCATTCCCGAACCCGGAAAAAGTGCCGAACCCGATCCTTACCGTCGATGCCGCCTCCATCGGATACGACAGCGCCCCGATCCTGGACGACGTGACACTGCGCGTGTATTCGCGCGATCGAATCGGGATCCTCGGCGCAAACGGCGCTGGCAAGACCACGCTGCTGAAAGTCCTCGCGGGCCAAATGGACGTGCTTGACGGAGATCTCGAGCGCGCCGGCAGCGCCGGCTATTTCGCACAGCACCAGATGGAGACGCTGAACGCCCGGAAGTCCGCCCTGGCCAACTTGCTGGACGCTCCCGGCGGCGCGCTTAGCGAACAGGCAGCCCGCGATTACCTGGGTGGCTGGGGCTTCGTCGGCGAGATGGCTACGCGTCCATCGGCGATGCTCTCGGGCGGCGAGAGAGCACGCCTCGTGCTTGCGTTGATAGCGCGTTCGCGACCCGCAGTCCTGCTTCTGGACGAGCCGACCAACCACCTCGATCTCGATATGCGCGAAGCGCTTGCCGTCGCGTTGCAAGCGTACGACGGGGCGCTCCTGCTGGTGTCCCACGACCGCCACTTGCTGCGGCAGTGCGTGGACGACCTGTGGCTCGTGGCGAACGGTACCGTGTCGCGATTCGAGAGCGATATCGACGCTTACGCCGAAATGCGCAAGCGCCCGGAAGCCAAACGGCAGCAGGGGCAGAAACGGGCGCTCCGCCGCAGAAGAGCCGAAAAGCGCGAAGCGTTGAGACCTCTGCGGGACCAGCGGGCCGCCCTGGAGCGCGACATCGAGCGGTGCGGCGAAGAACTCGACGAACTCACGACGGTGCTGGGCGCCGGCGCCACCTACGAGCTCGCCTCGCCGGAGCGCATCAGCGAAATGTTGGCCCGCCGCGGCAAACTACGGAAAGACCTCGCCGAGGCCGAGGCCGCCTGGCTGGAAGTCCAGGAACGCATAGAAGAGGCGGAAGCCGAATAGTCTTCCTCCCTGCAAGCGGACTACCGCAAACTACGGCCCAGAAAGAAACGTCTCCACGAATTGACGGGGAGGAATCACAGAAGCGTCGATTGGAGGCTCCTCCAAGAGAAGTCGATCACCCGTGACGAGCAGCGCTTCGGAATAGCTGGCGAGCAATGCCCACAGGTGGTTGTCTCCGGCGTCTGGAGCAGCGCCAACCGGCTCGCCAGCCGGCTCGCGCCACACAGCGTTCGCGACCAAGTCGGTGAGCAACCGGTCGAGTTCTTCCACCGTGCGTCCGTGCAACCGAACTAGACGCGGACGACGTAGCACGGACAAGTATTCGTCGAGCAGCTCGCTCGACATGAGGTAGGCGACTTCACCACCGAGCATGGCGTCCAGAATTCGCGCCGGGGGGCTGTTCGAATCCTCGCCGATCAAACCTGAAACGATGACATTTGTGTCGATGACACACAGATTTTGCGTCATCGTCGCTTCTTCTTTCGCGACGGCGGGTTACCGCCAATCGAAGCTACTGACCTTTGCGAAATAGTCTTGTTTCCTCGACCGCCAAGGCCAGCGCGCTGTCGGCATCCAATCGCGACTTCGCCCGAGCCTTGGCGACGATCTCTCTAGCGCTGTCGTAGGGTTGGATCCCTCTCAATTCAAGGCTCTCTTCAATGATGGAGCCCATCGAACGATTCTGTCGGGCTGCGGTCTCTTTCAGCGCGCGGTGTGTGCGATCAGCCAAACTGATGGTCAAGCGGATCATGGCATTCACCTCCGATCAATTGGGGCAATTCACACCAATGCACCATAGCACCAAAACACCGCTGCGCCAATGACTTACTTCCAATGTGCTCCGACCACGCGGTTGACTCGCGAACATGTCCTCGCGAGGGAACCGGGTCACTCGCTCTCTTTCTCCCTGTACTCTATCGACTTGCGTACCTTCACGCCTTCAATCGGCTCCATGGTCAGCACCTTGCGCTTGCCGTTCCTCCTCACGATGATTTGAGTCGACTCCTCGACTTCCGCGAGCGCAAGGTAGGCCGCGTCCGCGGCGGCCACGTCGTCTTCGCCCACGCGGCGCAGGATATCGCCCGGCAGCAATTCGCTGTCATCTTCCGCCGTCAGCACGAGCACCCCGCCATCAACGCCGAAGTACGCCCCCAGCGATTCGCCGACATCGACCAGCTTGAATCCGAACACCTCCGCGCGGCGACGTTCCGTCCACCCCGGCAAAGTATCCAATAAGGGCGTGATAGGAATAGCGGGTGCCATTCTGGCAATGCGGCCCATCACGCCTCGTTGCGGCACGACATCGACGTTGAGCGACTCGCCGTCGCGCAACACTTCCACTTTCACCGTATCACCGGCCTCGACATCGTCGAGCGTCTTGCGCAGCAGCGTGATCGGCGTCGATGATCCGGTGAGGTGCACGTCATTGACCCGCACAATCAGGTCCTCGGCCCGTATCCCGGCATCCTCGGCCCCGCCACCCGGCGTGACGCTGGCCACCCGTATGCCCTCGGCATCCCCGCGCGCAATCATGATGCCGAGAAACGGCCGTTCGTCCCATCGCTGCCAATCAAGTTTGCCGATGTATTCGGAAAACATTCCAGCGGCTTCGTCGAGCTTCTCCCGGGCCGTTTCCAGACTATCCCGAGTCGACTCGTCGGCATCCGCGGTCGCAGCCGATACTGTGACCGCACCAAAAACCCATATCAGCGATATCATCCATTTCTTCATCGTGTTCCTCTCAAACGTCAACTAGAACGCCACCCTGCGAAGTACGGCGCCCCGATCCTGTGATTCGACTTGTACCAGGCTTTGCAGGAGTACGGCGCGCCGGCGCAGCAACCGCGCCCGTTCGGCGCTATCGCCGATGTCCTGCAGGTACAACGCATTGAGCGCGCCATCCACATCCGCGATGCGGTAGGTGAGGGCGCGGCCCGTCGCGCCGTACGCACCCTGGAACGGCAATGCTCGCAAACGTTCCTCCAGTCTTTGCGACTCGGCGATCAACTCCGCCACTGATGCCTGCGCCGCAGACGCAGCGTCGTCGATGCCGGCATCGCGCTCCGACCGCTCGATGACGAGCGCCGAGAGCGCCACGGCGGCAACCAGACACGCCGCCAGCGCGAACGGTCGTCTCGACGTCCGCCGCTGCCGCGCGGCCGAAGCTGCCGTGACGCGATCCCACAGACCTGGCGGCGGGTCGAGTTCCGGCAGGGCCCTGATTTCAGCCCGCAGTGCTTGATCTTTCTGTTCGTTCATCCGTCCGCAATTCCCTCAGCCGTTGATAACCGCGCGCGAGTTGCGATTTGGAGTAGCTCGCCGTGCGCCCGAACAAACGGCCGATTTCCTTGTGTGTATAGCCTTCGACATCGTGCAGCCAGACCACCGCCCTTGCCTTCGCAGGCAAGCTATCGAGAGCGCGCTCGATATCGATCGTGGTTTCGACCAGTCCTTCATCTGTCCGCGCGGAAGCGACGGCCGGACCGGCAGGTTCGCGGCGCCTGTACCAGGGGGACCGCAACCGCATCAGGCAATGATTGACGGCGATCCTGCGCACCCATGCTCCAAGCGCGTCGTTTCGATCGAGGCTGCCGGCCTTGCACAGCACGTCGACGAAGGTGTCCTGGGTCGCATCTTCCGCGAGCCCGACATCGCCGAGCATCCGCCGCGCCATCGTAAAGACCATCTTTGAGAATGACCGGTAGACCCACTCCTGGGCGGCACGGTCGCCGCGTTTCAGGTGCTCGACGACGTCGAGGGGCGGGGCGCCGTTGGCCAGTTCTACAAATCGAAACATATGCGCATTAGATGCGCGGGCTCGGGAAAAGGTCGCAGGCGGCCTGAGGGCTGATGCCAAAACTAACTGCTAGCCGGCGGTTGGCCGCTTGTAGATGGACGCTTCCGACTTGGATTCCTCGCTTATCTTGCGACCGAGGGAGGGGTAGATCGGGATGTCCTCGTCCGCGAGCTCCGCCATCACCGTCTTTCGTGCCATCGCCGCTTCGATGCAGGGGGCGAGTTCCTCCGTCTTCGTGCGCTCGCGTTCTGCCTCGCGCTCCTTGAATTCCGGCATGACCTCGGTCCCGAATACCTCCAGCGACTCGCAGATGTGGTCATGCCGGTTCCTTCCGGCCTGCTGAATAAAAGTGACCTGATCGACGCCGCAGGCTTCGAACTTGAGGAGATGCGCGCGCAGATCGTCCGGCGTGCCGATTCCGCCCTGGCCACCGGACAGCGCCCTGGTGATGTCGATCTGCTCCGCCTGCGCGTCCTCCAATGCCTGGAACTGCTTCCACAGATTGGTGCGGCCGGGCTGGTGTTCGCCGAAGGCGTAAAGACTGCCAAGCGCGAAACCGAAGAACTTGAAGCCGTCGAGGCCCCGGTTGATCGCCGTTTCTCGGTCGTGATGGCAAGAGAAGCTCGACACCATGCAAATGTTGGCGTTGACGGCATGGCCGATCGGTACGCACTCATCGCTCTTGATGATCCTGTAGTACTCCTCGACCCATTCGGTCGCTTCTGCCGGGTCCACGAACGCGAATGTCAAAGCGCCAATGCCGAGCCGAGCCGCCAGGCGAATGGTCTCCCGCTGGGAACACGCCACCCACAATGGCGGGTGCGGCCGCTGCACCGGCTTGGGCACGATATTGCGGCACGGCATCTCGAAGTACTGCCCCTGGTAGCCGGGGTAGGGATCCATCGCAAGCATGTTGCAGATCTGCTCCACCGCCTCGAGAAAGATCTCCCGCTTCTTCTCCACGGGGATGCGAAAGCCGCCCAGTTCGAGTTCCGCCGACGATTCGCCGGTGCCGAATTCCACGCGTCCATTGGACACGAGGTCGAGCGTCGCGATCACTTCCGCCGTGCGCGCCGGATGGTTGTACTGGGGAATCACCTGGCGGATTCCGTGACCCAGCCTGATGTTTTTGGTGCGCTGCGAGCAGGCGGCGAGGAATACCTCCGGCGCCGACGAATGGGAGTATTCCTCCAGGAAGTGATGTTCCACCTCCCATGCGAAATCGATGCCGAGCCGATCTGCGAGCTCCACTTGATCCAACGCTTCGTTGAACAGTTTCTGTTCGGCCCCGTCGCTCCAGGGTCGCGGCAATTGGTGTTCGTAAAATATCCCGAATTTCATCTCGCTACCTTTTCGATCCTCGTCTCGCCTTTCGGTCTACGCGGTACCGGTGATGCGAGAATTCGCAGGTGTTTCGTTGCCGTCACAACGGCACCGCGCACCAAGTCAAAAACAGTTGCCGAGCGAATTGCAAGACCCGCAAACGCGCAGATACCCCAAAATGCCTAGCGCAGGGCGCTGAACGCTTTCTCGGCGATCCTCAGCATGCCTTGGGGCGCATTTGTGCGGCGCCAGGCGCCAGCGGCAAGCTTGTTGACTTCCATCAGCGTGGGGTAGACGTGGATGGTGCCGAGTATTCGGTTGAGGGCAATGCCGTGCGTCATCGCGGTGACGAACTCGCTGATCAGTTCGCCGGCGTGGGCGGCGACGATGGTGGCGCCGAGAATGCGACCCTTGTTTGAGACGATCTTGACGAAACCTTCGGTGCATCCATCAGCGACGGCGCGATCAACGTCGTCCACCGGATGCACCGTCACCTGCGCCCCCGGGGGCGCGTCCGCCTCGGTCACACCGACTCGAGCCACTTCCGGGTCGGTGAACGTCGCCCAAGGCACGACGCGGTTGTTCACCCTGAAGCGCCAGAAGGGTGACACCAGGGCGTTAACCGCCGCGTACCATGCCTGGTGGGACGCCATGTGGGTGAACTGTTGACCGACACGGTGTGTCCGTCAAGAAGTTCTGCATCCCCGGACATGCATCGCACGCCGAGGGAGGCATAGCGCTCCGACGAGTCTTTCGGCGCTATGGTAGCGATGGCTTGCCGCACTCGGCCCATGACCGCCTGAAAGTCGACGCGCCCGGTCACATCGGTCAGTCCGTACCGGTTCGCAGTCTTCAGCGCATGGGCGGTCCTGGCCGATGCGATCAGCGCCTTGGACGGAACGCAACCGGTATTCAGGCAATCGCCGCCCATGGCATCGCGCTCGACCAGCGTAACGCGGGCACGCACCGTCGCCCCGATCAACGCGGCGACCAGGCCGGCCGATCCCGCGCCGACCACGACGAGATTGTTGTCATATCCTGGCATTGCCCCGCTCCATCAACGAGGAAGGGAAGGACGCCGAGCAGCGTAGGGGAGGCGACCAGCCATCGGGGCGTTGGCCCACCCGGCTGATCACTCGCGAGCATCCGCGTCCATCCCAGCACATATAGACCACAGAATGGCGGTATCGTGCACGGTCAGAACGCCACCCACTTCGGTAAACTCATTGCGGATTGAACAGCCTCGGGAGAATACGCTTGGCTCCTAGCTTTCCAACAACACGTATGCGACGCAACCGGCACGATGCGTTCTCAAGGCGCCTGACGCGGGAAACGGAACTCACGACCAACGACCTGATCTATCCGGTGTTCGTTGTGGAGGGCCGAAAGGCGCGCGAACCCGTTGCCTCGATGCCCGGAATCGAGCGCCTGAGCATCGATGAACTCGTTCGCGAAGCAGAGATGTTCGTCGAGCTGGAACTTCCCGCGATCGCGCTGTTCCCGAACATCTCCGACGACCTGAAGACCGCTGACGGCCGCGAGGCATGCAATCCCGACGGCCTGATCCCCCGGGCCGTCGCCGCGGTGAAGGCTCGGGTGCCCGAACTCGGCGTCGTGACCGATGCCGCCCTCGACCCCTACACCAGCCACGGGCACGACGGATTGATCGACGATGACGGCTACGTCCTGAACGACGAGTCAATCGAAGTGCTCTGCCTGCAAGCGCTGGCTTGCGCCAACGCCGGCACCGATGTGATCGCGCCGTCCGACATGATGGACGGCCGCGTCGGCGCGATACGGGGACGGCTCGATGCGGAAGGTTTCGTGAACACCCGCATCATGGCGTACTCGGCAAAGTACGCATCCGGCTATTACGGGCCGTTTCGCGATGCTGTGGGATCCTCTTCCAGCTTCGGCACCGGCGACAAGGCTACCTACCAGATGGATCCCGCCAACAGTGACGAAGCGCTGCGCGAAATCGCCCTCGACCTCGACGAAGGCGCAGACATGGTCATGGTCAAGCCCGGCATGCCGTACCTCGACATCATCCGCCGCGTAAAGGATCGCTTCGGAGCACCCACCTTCGCCTACCAGGTGAGCGGCGAGTACGCCATGCACATGGCGGCTATCGCCAATGGCTGGCTTGACGAGCGCGTCATTATGGAGTCGCTCGTTTGTTTGAAGCGTGCCGGCGCCGACGGGATTCTCACGTATTTTGGCAAACGCATCGCTGAAGCGATGCGGGGCAGGTGATAAACTTCCCGCAACGTGTAAGGGAGGCCGTACGCAAATGAACCACGTCACCGACGAAACATTCGAAGCTGAAGTGCTCCAGGCGGATCGGCCAGTGCTCGTCGACTACTGGGCCGAGTGGTGCGGGCCATGCAAGATGATCGCTCCCGTCCTGGAAGAGATCGCGGACGAATACGTGGACAGGGTCAAGGTCTGCAAGCTCGATATCGACGCCAACGGCCAGACGCCCCCGAAATACGGCATCCGCGGCATACCGACGCTGATGCTGTTCCGCAACGGTGAAGTTGAGGCAACCAAGGTTGGCGCATTGTCGAAGTCGCAACTCGCCGCCTTTCTGGACAGCAATATCTAGCGCTCGAATCGGACCCGACGGGTCAGGAATCGCACGTCGGGATTCCTTTCGAATCCGTGCGACGCATCTTCTTGCGGCAACGGACTCTTTCCTCGGCGGATGACGAGCGGCCACCCAGCCACTCTGTTACCAATGCGCTCCCTCCTTGTCGGGAACCTCCCGATACGCCGTAATTTCGGACTAAACTAATTTGGAAATGCGCTAGACGCCGCCGCTAACGGTGGTATATTGAGCTTGTTCGGCGATCCGCCGACCTTCCCGAAGCTTCGCCGGATTGTCCTCAACCCCCGCTAGCAGTGCGCCCTTACCGCCACTGCGGCCCTGCCACCAACGAACCGACACCATGAATCTTACTGACCTTAAATCCAAACCCGTCCCCGAACTGGTCGATATGGCCCGGGAGGTCGGCCTTGAAAACCTCGCGCGCCTGCGCAAACAGGAGGTTATTGCCGCAATCCTGCGGAGGGTCGCCAACAACGGCGAAGACATCTACGGCGAAGGTGTCCTCGAAATCCTCCAGGACGGATTCGGCTTTCTGCGCTCCCCGGACAGTTCCTACTTGGCCGGACCCGACGACATCTACGTCTCGCCAAGTCAGATCCGACGTTTCAACTTGCGCACCGGCGACAGCATCTCCGGCAAGATCCGACCGCCGAAGGATCGCGAACACTTCGCGCTGCTCAAGGTTGACCAAATCAACATGGGCGAGCCGAACACCAGGCAACACAAGATCCTGTTCGAGAACCTTACGGCGCTATTCCCGGAGGAGCGTTTCGTCCTCGAACGCGGCAACGGTAGTACAGCGGACCTGATCGCGCGCATCATCGACTTGATCGCGCCGCTCGGAAAGGGCCAACGCGGCCTCATCGTGTCGCCGCCGAAGGCCGGCAAGACAATCATTCTCCAGAATGTCGCCCAGTCCATCTGCGCGAACAACCCCGAAGCCATCGTTATCGTTCTGCTGATCGACGAACGCCCGGAAGAAGTCACCGACATGGAGCGGACGGTCATCGACGCCGAGGTGGTGGCAAGCACGTTCGACGAACCGCCAACGCGCCACGTCCAGGTGGCGGAAATGGTGATCGAAAAGGCGAGGCGTCTGGTGGAGCACAAGAAGGACGTCGTCATTCTGCTGGACTCCATCACACGCCTGGCGCGCGCTTACAACACCATCGTCCCGTCCTCCGGCAAGGTATTGACCGGCGGCGTCGATGCGCATGCCCTCGAACGGCCGAAGCGCTTTTTCGGAGCGGCGCGCAACGTCGAAGAAGGCGGCAGTCTCTCCATCATCGCGACGGCGTTGATCGACACCGGATCGAAGATGGATGAAGTGATCTACGAAGAATTCAAGGGTACGGGCAACATGGAACTGCACCTTGAGCGCAAGATTGCCGAGAAACGCGTCTACCCGGCCATCAATATCCGCCGATCTTCCACGCGCCAGGAAGAACGGCTGCTGCCGCGGGACGAACTGCAACGCGTCTGGATCCTGCGAAAGCTATTGCACGACATGGATGATGTCGCCGCCATCGAGTTCATGGTCGACAAGCTGAAAGACACGAAGACCAACGCCGAGTTCTTCCTGCAGATGCGGGGCGGCCGCTAGTCGGCGGTTTTAACCGTCGCGCCAAGCTCGACGTAACGCTTCGCCTTGGCCCACTCCTCGTTGAGGAGGCATAGGCGCACCAGCGCATGGAGCAACACCGGATCGTCCGGCGCCTGTTCCAACCAGCTTTCAGCCGTCGCCAGTTGGTCGCCGGGGCGCGCCGACCGGATTTCACCGTACAGCGCGATCAGCCGATCATCTGGGTCCGCTTCGATGGCCCGTCTGAGTATGCGTACGGCCTCGTCCGAGTCTCCCGCAGCATCGAGACACTGCGCGTAATGCGCGGCGACGACGGGCACGCGTTTTAGTCGTCGTGGAATCGCACTCCACGTTTCCCGCACATGCTGCGCGGCGTCGGCGCTCCCGGAACTCGCTTCCAGCCGCCCGCACCAGGCGCGTTGAAGCACCTGTTCCAGATCGGCCGGATCGCCCGTTTTGGCTTTACCGATCGCCGGCGCGAGTTCGATAACCGCATCCCAGTTCCCGAGTTCCTCATGGCAGGCCAACAGCATGGCCAGAACCTGGGGATGGCGCGGCGACTCCCCGTGGAGCGCTTCCAGCGTTTCGAGGCATTCTCGCCATTGGCCGCTGCCCGCGAGGAATCGCGCGCGCGTCAGCCCGGCGGCGAGCGTCGCGCCCGAACTCGCGCCGCCGGCGAGGTCGAGAAGGCGATCGCGGTCGACGGCATCCCCGAGTTCGTGCGCTGCGCGAGCCGCCCCAAGGTAGTTGACGATCGGCGTGGCCGCGTTTGCCGCAACGTCGGTCAATGCTTTCCGGGCGTCGGCCCAACGTCCTTCGAGGACGTGTAGAACGCCCTGTTCGGTGCGTCGATTCGCAGCCGTCTCGCGGCGCTTTTTCACCCAGTTGGCAACGCCCGCGCGACCTTGCAGCATCTGACGCGCCAGTGTGAACAGCACGCGAACCAAAGCCCACAGCGCCAGGATAGCGAAGAGCGCGAACCAGACGCTCGTCTCGAATATCGCCTTGTCGTAGGCGATCATCACATAGCCAGCGTCCTTCACCATCAGGGAACCGAGCAGTCCGCCGACGACGACCGCGGCCACCACGTAGACCAAGGTTCGGACTTTCACTCTGTTGGCCCTGGTTCGACGGGCGGGGCCGGATCCGGCCGGAGGCGCTGAAGTTCGAGCAGGCGCGCGAGCGATCCGGAAATGTCGGGCATGGGTTGCTCGATATCGAGGCTTGCGAGCCTGTCCAGATCCTGCGCCATGCGCTGTGTTGCCGCGTGCCCGGGGTCGACATATTCGTCGAGCCACTCTCGGGCGGTCTTCAAACTTGTCGCGAACAGCGTTTGATTGCCTCGCAGCATCGCGAGCTGCGCACGCTCCAGCGCGAGTCTCAGGTTGAGTTCAAGATAGATGGCTTCCTCGGGACGTATCAGCGGACGCGGCGCAACGCTTTCCCGCGTCCGAAATTCGAACAGGCCGAAGAAACGGTCCTTCAGAGCCTCGCCAATGGAATCCGGCTCCGCTCCGGAAGCTGTCGCCGTTTCGTCAAGCGGCTCGCCAAGCGGCTCGCCAACCGGCTCGCCAGCCGGCTCGCCAAGCGGTGCCTCCGTCGCTTCGCTCCCGGACGCGTCTGCCAGCTCGAAATATTCGGGCTGCTTCAGCGGCAGTTCCCGCAGAGCGTCCTTGATGGCTTCCAGGGTGAGGAAGATGCTCTGCGCGTTGGCGGTTTTCGCGTTCGCGAGCGCCATGCGTTCGTCCGCAAGGATGGCGCGGACATCGTGCAGGGCGTAGTCGTCCAGTTCTTCGAGAATGGCATCGGCCGTCTCCAGCATCTGATCGGCCGCGCGGGTGTCGCGCTCCATCAGCAAACGGTTGTTTGCGATCCGGAGCAGGTACTCGACCTCCGCCAGCCTCCATGCCTTGGGATCCGGTGACCTATCCGCACGGCCTTCGGTGGGCAACGAGGCCCGCAACTGCTTCAACGACTCACCGTGGGCGACCTGCGTCTGCTCCAGCTCTGCGATGCTTGCCTGCATCTCGTCCGCACCGCCGCGCGTCATCGAGCGCGCGCGCACCACTTCGCGTTCGAGCCGCGCGATGTCGTCACGCAGGCGGGACTCGATGCCGCCGCTCCCGGCGATGCCTTCCACACGCCAATACAGATAGCCCGCAGCGGCGATGCTGGCGAGAGACAGCAAGCTTACAAACGCCACCGCCAAACCGCGCGACTTTCTCCGCTCTGGAGCCGGCGCGTCGTCGACCGGCGGCTGGTTCGTGGTTTCGTCTTGCTCGGACATTACCAACTCCTCCGGCACGGCGGGTCTATCCCGGATATTCGCAGGCGATCCGGTCGAGCGCGGCGACCACGGCTTCGTCGCCGGCACCCCGGGTGACGAAAACGCGGGCAAAGCCGAGAGCTCTCGCCGACGCAGCCACGCGTTCGGATGGGGCGAGTATCGCGACCTTCGGGCTGCGCGAGGAAGCAAACCACATGTTCGCGATGACGCGCAATGCGGCCTCGCTGCTGGCGACAATGGCGTCGATGGCTTCCGCCCGGTCCAGCGAGCCCTCCACGGCGACCCGCCGGTACACGCACCACTTGACTGCCGGTATACCGCGGTCCGCCAACCATCGTTCAAGGACGCCGCGACCGCCTTCGCCCGCCGCGATCATCACGCTCCGCGGGGGGTCGGCGGCAAGCGCAGCGATGATTCCCTCCGAAGACGATTGGTCCGGCATACGCGCATCGATGCCGTGGCTCGCAAGCACCCGGCGCGTGGTCTTCCCAATCGCCAATGCCGGCGTCGAATTCCAACCATTGCGCACGGCGAATTCCACCGCGTGCCCCGATAGAAAAACCGTCAGCGCAAACTGTCCCTTCGGCGGCACCGCCGCGATGGATTCGATCTTGAGCACGGGCCGCACCCAGGCTTCGTAACCCGCGTCGACCAGCGCAGCGCCGAGGCGACTTGCGCCGGGTTCAGTCCGGGTCACCCACACGCGTATGTTCACAACACTAGCCGAGAAGCGCTGCGGCACCCAGCGCGTATAGCGCCGCCGCCGCACGTTCGCCCAACTCTGCCGGATCTTCGCCGCTTTCCGATACGCGCAGCACATGTTCACCATTCTCGTCGCCCAATAGCGCGGTGAGTTCTATCGCGGCACCCCGGGATTCCGCGTACGCTCCGAGCGGCGTTGCGCAGTCCGCTCCCAACGCGCGCACGAGGGTGCGCTCAGCGAGGACGGTCTTCTCCACCAGGGGATCGACGATGGCTGTCACATGCTTCACGACATCGCTTCGGTCCGTGGGATATTCGACGGCGAGCGCGCCCTGTCCCGGTGCGGGCAGGCTAAGGTCGACAGCGAGCCGCTGACTGATGCGCTCCGCGAGCTCCAGGCGGTCGAGTCCGGCACAGGCGAGGATGAGCGCATCGACCTCGCCGTCATCCAGTTTCCGAAGACGCGTACCCACGTTGCCGCGCATGTCCATCATGGTGAGATCGGGACGCGCGAAACGAAGCTGCATTCGCCGCCGCAGGCTCGAAGAACCGATGCGCGCGCCCTCAGGCAGCGTATCGAAAGTCGAACCGCCAGCGACCAGCGCGTCCCGCACGTCCGCCCGTGAACCCACCGTGGTGACGGCCAAGCCGTCCGCGACGGTAACGGGAACGTCCTTCATGCTGTGTACGGCGATGTCGGCGCGGCCGTCCAGCAAGGCGGCTTCCAGTTCCTTGATGAATGCGCCCTTGCCGGCAAAAGTTGAGCCGGATTGCCGGTCTCCCTGGGTCGTCATGCCCAGCAGCTCGATCCGAACACCCGCTGCGTTTGCGAGCAGCGATCCGACCCGTTCCGCCTGGTAGCGGGCGAGTGGACTGTTGCGCGTCGCGATCCTGATGGCATTCATGGACGCGGCCGGTTATACCACTACGACATGGGCGGCTCCATCGCGCACGCGCGGACATCGGCAACTGACCGTGGTGGGCAATCACGCCTCGTAGGCGGCATGGGTGCCTTCACGCTCGCACAACAGTTACGCAAGTCACCACCGGGATCCATTCGACCGGTTTCTGATTGCCCAGGCCCAAGCCGAAGGGCTGGTTTTCGTCACGCGGGGCTCCCACATTCCTCTTTACGGTGTCCGCACGCTGGCGGCTTGAGGAGCTCGCGCACGGGATTCGCTGCACGTTTTGCGGGCGCAATACCGCACAACAACACATCGGTATAATCCGCGTTTGCCTGAATCAGCCTGATCGGGACCCGTTCTCCCATGAGCGATAAACACGACGACAGCCTGTTGCGCGGACGGTTTTCCGAACCCACCGACGACTTTGTCGCCCGGTTTACTGCCTCCGTTGGATTCGACCGCCGGTTGTACCACTACGATATAGCCGGCTCCATCGCCCATGCCCGAATGCTTGCGAAGATCGGTGTTCTGACCGGCGAAGAGCGCGATGCCATCGTTGGCGGCCTCAAAACCATACGCGCCGAGATCGAGGCGGGTACGTTCGAATGGTCCGACGCGTTGGAAGACATCCACATGCACATCGAAGCGCGCCTGACGGAACTCGTCGGCGAGGCGGGGAAGAAGCTGCATACGGGACGATCGCGCAACGACCAGATCGCGGCGGACATACGTCTCTACCTGCGCGATGAGTCGGACGCCATCGACAACCTACTGACCCAGGTCATGCACCGTATCGTTGCCCAGGCGGAGCGCCACAGCGCCGACCCGATGCCCGGCTTCACGCACTTGCAGACAGCCCAGCCGGTGACATTCGGCCACCATATGCTGGCCTGGTTCGAAATGGCCCACCGCGACCGGGAGCGATTCCGGGAGTGCCGCGCGCGCATGAACGTCTCGCCGCTCGGCGCGGCGGCGCTGGCGGGGACGACGTTCCCCATAGACCGCGTCGACACCGCGACCGCCCTCGGCTTCGACGACATCGCCGCGAACTCCCTCGACGCGGTGAGCGACCGCGACTTCGCCATCGAGTTCTGCGCCTGCGCCGCCATCGCCGCGACGCACCTGTCGCGCTGGTGCGAGGAGATGGTGTTATGGACGTCCCAGCAGTTCGGCTTCGTGGAACTGCCCGACGCGTTCTGCACGGGTTCCAGCATCATGCCGCAGAAGAAGAATCCTGACGTGCCCGAACTGGTGCGCGGCAAGACCGGACGCATCGTCGGCAACCTGACCAGCCTGCTGGTGCTGATGAAAGGCCAGCCCCTCGCCTACAACAAGGACAACCAGGAGGACAAGGAGCCGCTGTTCGACACGGTGGATACGCTCAAAGACTGTTTGCGGGCCATCGGCGATATCGTTGCAGCCATGCAGCCAAATACCGCGCGCATGCGGCAAGCCGCGGAGCTCGGGTTCGCCACGGCCACGGACCTGGCGGACTACCTCGTGAAGAAGGGCTTGCCGTTTCGCGATGCCCACGACGCGGTGGGGCGGGTCGTGCGCTACGCCCAGGAGAAGGGAGCGGCGCTGTCAGACCTGTCGATGGACGAGCTCCACAAATTCGCAGTGGTCATCGACGACGACGTGGTGGACGTGCTGTCGCTCGAAGGGTCGTTGGCGGCGCGCGATCATCCGGGCGGTACCGCACCGAACCAGGTGGCGGCGGCGGCGAGGAAAGCGCGCGAACGTATCTGAGTGCGATCTGGCCGTATCTTGGGCCGAACGAACCCCGACCCCTCAGTATTCGGGTCGCCCTCGACTTCGACGCCTTCCATCTGGACGAGCTATGGCCGCCAGTCTTCCCGGGGTGGGCTTCCCGCCTTCTTCAAGGATGACGACCTGAACGACCCGACATGAAGCCATAGATCAGCCTCCTTATGATCGCCCAGCCTTGCGGCATGATCGCCCTTAGGTCAACAAGCCGGGATTCTACCGGACCCGGTCGCCCAACATCGGAGATGAGCACGGATTTCATCTTGCCTGCCCGACGATTGCTTCCACACGCGCGGCAGCTAGCAGACTTCCCGGGAGACTTCGGCTTAACGTGGCGCGTTGATTTGTAGTTGATCTCGATCGTCCGCAGCGTGGGCTTAGGCCGCCCCGATGCCCAGTTAAGGGTTGCTTGTAGCGCCAGGCCAGCGGCGAGTAGCGGTGACGCACCGTTGAACGGTACGAACGGGTCGTCGCAACCTCGTCCAACGCGGATTTCGGTCTGCTCCCGTTTTGCTGGCACAAACGCCGCTCGCGTACCGAGCGACTTCCAGCAACGAAGGCACCCCTGCTTTTGTGAAGACAACGTGAATGATTGAACAGCCAACCCGTTTCCCACAATCCAGGAGAAGATCACCGGTGCACTCTCTGCTGCCAAGAATCGAGAGTTTAAGGCTTCGGAGAGCTGCTCCTCTCCTGTTGCGTCAATGACAAGGTCGAAATCTCGAAGGTTCAGGTCCAGCACCGAGCCGACCACCGGACGCACGTCCAGGCCAGGTAGTGACCGCTGTAAGTCCGCTGCAGTGCGCTCCGCTTTCGGTCGCAACAACCCCTCGAAACCCTGTCGATGTCTACCTATATTCCCAGGTCTTAGGTAATCGGGGTCCACAACGAACAACGTCCCCGAGCCAAGACCAGCGCCCGCACGCGCCAAGGCGTGTGCGAGATGGCCCCCGATCGCACCACATCCCGCAAGGACCACACGTTTCCCGAGTAGGGGTTCCTCGCCTTCGCGCAGGTTTCGCCGTACAAGATGCTCGCTGTCAATTCGTATTGGCATGTACCGATCGATCTTGATGCGTGCCGACTGCTTTTCGATCAGATCCACAAACCTTTTTGCGCGCCGAAACTTCACTTGACCGATGGTCGGCGGCACTCGGAAACTAACGCCGAACCATTCCGGTTCTGCCTGAAAAACCAAGAATATTCGATGGACATGAAGGCTGTTCAGACCTCCCAACGCTGCCCGAAGCGAACGCGCCAGTTCCGGAGAGTGCGCCGAGAACCAGTGAAATAGCTGATGGAGGGTGTTCGGTGGCCAGTACCGTCCGTCAGCGGGCGGTGTCCGAGTGGATGGAATCAAGATGGCCGTTTGAAGCGCCTTTTTGGCGGGCGAATAGGCAGCATATTTCTCTAAGGCTTCCTGCTGCGGATCGATCAGAATCTCGATCTCTCGATCGGCCAAACTGAGCACAGCCAAGTCTAGCGTTTGCTGTGACTCGTACCGTTCCGCGTCGACAAGTACCGGCTTCCCTTGCCAGTAATATCCAAACTCTTGATCCACGTCGCCCAGCACGTTGCCGTGCCGGATGTCGTTTAGTGTGCTGGCGGCGCAATCAAGGCAGTGCAATACCTGCCGGTGCGCATCATACCGGTCGATGAACGCGAAGCCGCTAACGGCATAGCAGACAACATTGTGCGCAACGACGTGATTACACGTTTCGGGGACCCATGTCGGGCGGTCAAGAAGCCGAATGATCGGCAGGTGCTGCAGCTCGAGATCCGAGAATTCGACCTGCACCGAAACCGACTCACTACCCACCTGCAACGACCCCGAGTACGTGACCGGGCGAATTGTGCCCGCTTGCTCAAACCCCCGAGCCAGTAGCGCGTCGTGAATCGCATCGAACGGGATGTCCGTCATCCGGACTGGCGTCGCCCGACGAACGGAGCAGCCGATATGACTCGTGGCGCCCTCGCGCGAACTGGAGCCTCAGGGGTCTCAACACGGATTCGATCCAGCCGATTTGGGAAACGGGGTCCAAAGCTATCCTGGAGACGACGGCAGATTTCCTCTCGAGTATGACGTCCGTACACACACGCCGATAGCACGTCGTGTAAGTCGCGAATGCGTTGGATCAGCGTAGCGCGCAGCCCATCCTCGTCGAGGCGTTTCGTAAGATCTTCACCTGGTATCGCCGGTATCTCCACGCTACCCCGCAGCATATCTGGAACTCGCGAACAGACCTGAATCAGCGCGAGATCATCCCGGCCATCAATTTTTTGATTGAGCGTCGCATCTACCAATGCCATGATCAAGATCGATTTTGGATCGCTATTCGGCCAGTTCTGATGGTCTCGCCAAGCCTTCAAGTACCGCATCAATCGACGCAGTTGCTCAGATTTCAGACGGACCTGCATCAGCACCCAATCTCGAATCGGGCGAGGATCTGACTCGATCCACCCCTTCGTCTTGTGGGCCATCCAAACGCGAGCGGGCATAGCATCCCACGTGTCGTCAAAATCGCTGCCAGCGTAGTACTCCCTAAAGGAAGTTGCCGACTTGGCGAGTCTGAATCGGGCTTCGGCGATCCGTCGAAACTCGTCGTCGGGAATGCTGTAGATCGGCATGTCAACATGCTTATCGTGCGCAATAATGAGCCGTGTACAGTTCGGGTTGCTGGAATCTACGGACCAGCTTCGGCTGATCGCAAGGTCCGTAAGGATCGCCTCCAGTGTATCGATCAGTAGATCGCTGACGAGATCAGGCGAGCCCGTGTCCTCGCAGAAGCTCAACGGCACGTACAGGCCATCATCGAGGTCGGCCTGCTGTCGCGGGGGGTAGGCGGGCGCATTGACGGTGCCGTACGCGACGGAGCCTTGCGTGATGAACTTCGGTGCAATGTCGGCTGCGGTATCGACACCTGCCGACCGGAGCCGAGCAGCGATTTGCGACCGAACGTGGGCGCGAATAGTCGTCCGTGCGGCCATCAACTGGTCCCGATCAGCGGGTGAGAGGGATATTCGCTCCTCGTAGCAGTCGTTACTGGTAGCGTGAAAAAGAGCATGTAGGTTAAGCGTGTTCATATGCAAACTCGGAAGATTCAGAATGAGATCCGTAAAAGAACTGGATTGGTGCCGGCTCATGCGTGGCGATTGCGTCGAACTTCGGGTCGCCGACGAATTCCTGGCCAGTCCTGGCCGCCGCGGCGAGAAGCGTCTCAACGGCAGCCGGCGAAATTGAATTCAAGCGTTCGATATCGCGAGAGCGTTCGGTGTCGATTTGCGAATCGACATTCGTGTAATGATCGCGGCAACGATGCTGGAGCAGGTTGTGAACAAATGCCTCCTGCGCAGAAATCGTCAAATCGAAGAGTTGCGGGCCCCACCTCAGGACACCGAGATCGAGGGCTGTAGCGGCCATCGCGTTGCGGAGGCCAGGCATGCCACCAAGTAAATTCCACACGGTTCCACCACGCGACCTGACATTGCGGCCCACACTCGCCGTGCCGATCGCGACAATGTGAATATCCGAGGTCTGCCGCCCGAAAAACACTTCCGCCTCGTGTAGGCCGCACAACCCCGGGTGGTTTGCGACTAGCCCCCCGTCCACATACAGGCGAGAGTCCGGCCCACGGAAAACAGGAAAGTAAGTGGGGGCGGCCGCAGTCGCAAGAGCCACGTGAACGAGCTGCCGCCGGTAGTCAATTCTCAGGCTAGGATGATGCGGCGTCTTGAACATGACCGGAGATCCGGCCGAGGCATCGAGCGCCGGAATAACAACCGGATGAGCAAGATCACCCAGAGTCGCATCGCCGAAGGTTTCAGCGAGCACGTTGCGCAACGGTTCCACCGCATGCTTGGCTCTCAGCCACGAAGACAACCGTCGCGTCACCGGCCGCGCGAATATTTCTTCCCGCTTCTCCGTAATCAGGTCAAGGAGCACGGAGGCAGGGCGCTCGAGCGCAAGTCCGAGCGCCAAGATGCCGCCAATGGATGTTCCGCATAGGAGATCGAATCGGCGAGCGATCGGTCCACCAAGATGCTGTTCCATGATCTCGAGAATCCGAGCCGTGTGGATGCCTCGGATCCCGCCCCCCGAGAGGCAAAGAACGTGGAATGGGCGGTTGTGACTCTCAAGCCCCGCAGAAGATTTTCGAAGGCTGCTTGCAGCTGTGTTCACCGAACCGCTTCAAGTGTAAAACGAAGTGTAAAATAATATTACTGTCACGCGGCCGTGTCAAACTATGTGTAAAATGGCCTCCTAGGAGCCCCGAAGGAGACGCCATGACTGATCGACTGGGCGCGTGGAGCAACGCGCCGCTTGCCTACGCGTTAGCTGAAGTCCGAACTGAGCGTCTTTCCGACATCGAGGAGTACCAACCCAAACTCGCCGGCAGGCTTCGGGAGTCGTATCCGATTCAGCGAACGACGAAAACAATGAACGTCATCTCCTCGAGGACACAGCTCGTGGTTGAGCCGTCCCCCGACACCGCCTGGGAATACGCAACACCAGACAATCGGGTCGCAGTGATCCTGCGCGCCAATGGTCTTGTTCTGCACGCAACAAGGTACGAAGACTCAAGGACCTTCCTAACGCAGCTTGACGATGTGGTCGAGGCGTTTGCGGAAGAAGTCCCATCGGTCTACGTCAATCGCCTCGGTCTTCGCTACATCGATTTCGTTCTACCCAGACGCGGAGAGGTTCCTGAGGATTATGTCGACGAACGACTCAATCCCGATCTTGGACTCAGCGATAAGACCGAAAGGGTCACGACCACAAGTATGAGCGTGTACCAGATGGCACCTGACATCGTGCTGAACCTAAGGTATACACGAGCACACGGACAACCCGAGCTGCCACCAGACCTAGGCGTACTTTCGTTAGACAAGTCCCCGCTAATGACGGACGGCGTTCCTGATGGCCGACCGACGGCAGTTCTCGATGTTGACTGCCAACATACGCATGCGCCTATTCAACGACTGGAGCCAGGCCTCGAGAGTGATCGATTTGCGTCCGTCTATAAGATTTCTTTCGATGCGTTCATGATTGCAATTACCGATCACGCTCGGAAAGTTTGGGGGGCAAGAACATGAGCTATTCCTCAGTTTTGGGTCCAATTCCTGATCAATCGGGAGCCCGTCTGGCCTGGACGAGCCGCGACGAAGGCGTTTCGTCGGAACACCGGACCGATTGGCGGGATATCTGGTCGGAGGTGCTTCGTACTCGTGCGGTTAAGGACTTGCCACAGAGCACTGGGTCTTGGCTCGTTTGCATTACGTTCGAGGCCATACCCGTTTCCGCTTCGTATTTTGGGACTACTACTAAAGAATTGCTGACCACTATAGAAGTTGCATTCGGTAGGTCCGCAACGAATCTGGCAAGAATCTTGCGGGTCTCGCGTCCGATGATCTACCACTACCGCAAGGGCATGGAACCGACAGCGGAGAACAAACGTCGACTGCAGGCTTTGGCAGATTTTACGACCGATTGGACATCTCTGATTGATCAGTCGTTTGAAGTAGAGCTCAAGACCGTGCAGCCCGATGGCAGGTCACTGCTTGATCTTCTTTCGGCCACAGAATTGGACTTCGTTGCGTTGCGTCGTGCAATTCATAGGAGCCTTGAAGGCAGACGAAGAGACAGGGCACTTAGACGACAGCTAGCCCACGAATTGACTCGCGATGAAACCATTGAGGCAAGACGAGACATCGTTCGTGAGCGCCATGTCTCAGGGAAGGCTGTCTACGTCGGCGATCCGGATAGCCCCGGCAAGCTCATTCAGATGCTTCCTGATGGACGCCGAGTCCGTGGGCAGATGGCGAACCGAGAGTTTGTGCCGGATGAGAAATGAACGATGCTATCAGGAGAATCATTGCCGGCGACGACCCGGTGTTTCTCCTGATCGCAGGCCCAAACGGTGCCAGCAAGACCACGTTTACCGAGAAACGGCTAAAGCCCATAGGCCTTCCCTGTATCGACCCGGATGCTGTTGCCCAAGAACTCCTTCGGAGACACGCGCAAACGCGGGGGGAGGCGATTCAAGCCACTATCGAAGCGACTCGCCGCGTGCGGGAGCACCTTCTAGAAGCCCGCTCAGTCGCCCTCGAAACGGTCTTCTCGGATACCCAGGGACACAAGCTCGACCTGCTGGATGAAGCACGCGATGCTGGATTCAAGACAGTTCTCGTTTTCATTGGCGTGGACTCACCCGAGATCTGTATTGCGCGGGTGCTGGACCGCGTTGAACTCGGTGGACATGACGTACCCGATGATGTGATTCGCGATCGATTTCCGCGCTGCTTCGAAAATCTTCGGAATGCGCTGCCCAAAGTCGACCTCGCAATTTTGATCGACAACAGCGGATGCTATGGGCCCGAAGCGCCCGTGGACGGTAGCCGTCACTACATCTTCGGCGTCGTCGAAACTGGCGGCGTCACAGAGATCAAAGAGTCCGTCCCGAACTGGTTCGAGAGGTTTCAGATTGCGGATATCATCTGATGGATGTCCTGTCGCTCGAAGGGTCGTTGGCGGCGCGCGATCATCCGGGCGGTACCGCACCGAACCAGGTGGCGGCGGCCGCGAGGAAAGCGCGCGAACGTATCTGAGCGCCCCGCAAGCATCGCCTTGTGCCCGGCTGCGGGCTGTCGAGGGGTGGCTTATACTGCGATCCCCGATACCGAGAGGACATCCATGCGCTGGGCCTTCGTCGCAGCGATGTGCATGATGGTCGCCATGTGCGGCCAGAAAGGCCCACTGAACCTGCCCGAAGAACAAGCACGTGTCGCCGCATGTTCAGTCGAACCGACAATGCACTCCACGTTGAAGATGTCTGTCTGACCGACATCGCCGACGCCGTTGGAACGCCGGCGTACGTTTACTCCCAAGGGGTTATCGAGCAACGTTACTCCCGCCTGACCCAGGCGCTGGACGGTTGCAGCATCTGTTACGCGGTAAAGGCCAACGCCAATATCGCCATCCTCAAACTGATGCACAGCCTCGGCGCCGGGTTTGACATCGTTTCCGGCGGCGAACTTGAGCGCGTGCTGCTCGCGGGAGGCGCGGCGGAACGTGTCGTCTTTTCGGGCGTCGGCAAGTCCGTCGCCGATATCGATTTCGCCATCAAGGCGGGGATCGGATGCTTCAACGTCGAAAGCGCGCAGGAACTCGACCGGCTCGAAGCTCGGGCGAGATTGCTTTCGAGCGTTGCGCCGGTTTCCGTGCGCGTGAATCCGGATGTCGATGCCCAGACGCATCCTTACATCTCCACCGGCCTGAAACAGAACAAGTTCGGCGTGCCCGAAATGCAGGCACTCGACATGTATCGCCGCGCGGCCGCGTCGGACGCACTCGACGTGCGCGGGATCGATTGTCATATCGGTTCACAGATCGAGGACTCCGCGCCCTACATCGCCGCCCGGGATCGCCTGTTCCGCATTGTCGATACATTGTCGAGCGAAGGGATCGACCTTGAGCACCTCAACCTCGGCGGCGGCTTCAGCATCCGCTACCGGGATGAATCCGATTTCGACGTCGAAGGATTCAGCCGAGACGTGGCCTCGGAGGTCGCGGCGCGCGGCCTGACCCTGGTGATCGAACCAGGCCGCTATCTCGTTGCGGACGCTGGCGTGCTCCTCACCCGCGTGGAGTACCTGAAGCCGGCCCCTGACGAGGGCTACCGAAATTTCGCGGTGGTGGACGCGGCGATGAACGACCTCATGCGGCCGGCGCTCTATCAGGCCTGGCACCGCGTCGAACCGGTCATCGCCTCTTCGGCGGCACGGCGACGATGGGACGTCGTCGGACCTGTATGCGAGACAGGGGATTTCCTCGCGATCGATCGCGACCTTGCCATCGAAGAGGACGCGTTGCTGGCCATCTTCGCGGCGGGCGCCTACGGCATGGTGCTCGCGTCCAACTACAACAGCCGTTCCCGGCCACCCGAGGTGCTTGTCCACGGCGATGCATTCCGCGTCGTCCGGCGGCGCGAAACCGTGAGAGATCAACTGGGGACTGAAAGCGACCAGTCCGGCAAAGCGTAAGAATGATGATTGAACGCAGGCCACTCCCGCCGATGTTTTTGACCGCGCTCCTCGTGGCGGCTCTGTCCGGCTGCGACGGTTTCGACAACCCCCTGCGCTGGGAGGAGAGCCCCATCGCGGACGATCTCATCGGCACGTGGAAAGCGGTCGAAGGACCGGACACCGGAGTGCGGGCCCGGGTCTCCCGCAAGGACAACGAAATGCTGGGATTCGAACTCACCTATCCCGAAAACACCAAAGGGACCCTTCAAATCGGCCAGTACAAGCAACGCGCGACGTTCCTCGGCGAGGTCCTTGGCTCCGGAGCCCTGCACGTCCTCCAGGTAAGGATGGATTCGTACGACGAGTTCGATGAAGACGGAGAGTCGCTGTGGGATCCGGCGACCGGATTCCTGTTCTGGCGGATTGCCCCCTCGCCGGAAAACGGTGTGCATGTCCATCGGTTCAACCCCGAAGTGCTGGGAAGGGTGGCCGAAGAGGAACTCGCCGCCACGGGACTCAAGATCCGAGGCGAAGCGTTTGCGCACTGCCTAAGCGACGACATTCGGGGCAGTCTCCGGACGAGAGTATGGATTGATATCCGCGAGGGCCTGGACGACGAGTTGCTTGCCGAGGTCCAGGACGCGCTGGGGCTGGACCAGCGGGAGGTGGCGGAGATTCAACGGCAAAGCGCCAGGTTGGCTGAACTGAAGGTAGATCCCTACGAGGAACTTTCGGGCATAAGGAACTGCGTAGCCCTCCGTCTGCCAAGCGAGTCACTGGAGCAGATCTTCCTCCAGCACACGGACCGGGTCTTCTCCGGCGGGGCCGACCGGTACGTCCGGGAATAGGCCGAGCGAGATGGGCAGCATTGTCGCCATCGGCGGCGGCGCCATTCGCACATTGGCGACCGAACCGCTCGACCGGGAAATCATCCGCCTGACGGGCAAATCCCGGCCGCACGCGCTGTTGATTCCCACCGCGAGCAGCGACGCCGCCGACTACTGGCCCGTGTTCGACCGGGCCTATGGCGCTCACTATGGTTGCACTACCGACGTGCTCTACTTGCTCGGATCAACACCGGATCCGGGGCTCGTCGCCGACAAGATCGACCGCGCGGACATTATCTACGTGGGTGGCGGCAATACGCTCATGATGATGCGCCGCTGGCGACGGCTGGGTGTCGACAAGCTATTGCGTGCGGCGTTCGATCGCGGTGCCGTGCTGTGCGGCGTGAGTGCTGGAGCGATCTGCTGGTTCGAGCGCGGCCACAGCGACTCGATGGCCTTCTACAACCCCGAGGACTGGAAATACATCGCGGTTACCGGCCTCGGACTCGTCAAAGGGATCGCGTGTCCCCACTACAACAGTCACACCAATGGCGTGCCCCGGCGCCAGGATTTCCAACAGATGCTGAAGCGCTTAAGGCGTCCGGGCCTCGCGATCGACAACCTTTGCGCCGTCGCCTTCACCGACGAGGGCTTCCGCGTCCTGACCACCAGGCGCCGCGTCGGCGCGTATGTGCTGTCGATCGAACGTGGCGAAGTGATCCAGCGCAAGCTCCCCAGATCCACGCAATACATGCCTGTCGAGTCGCTATACCCGACGGTGCGACCTTGACCGGCACCGCTACCCGACCGACGTCATCGGTCACAGACCTGTCCGGCCGCTCGCGCCCGCGCTCAGATTCCCGGATTCAAAGTCAGATGATCAGCAAGGACGAATCTCTCGCTCCCCGAACGGTGGCCAGCGGCACTGACTTGTCGAGGGTGACCAGTCGGGCGTCATGAGCGATGGCAAGTGCCAGCAGTTACATCAAGCATCAGTCATCAGACTGGACTTCGACCGTACCCTGATTCCCATCCGAAACGCCATGCTCCAACTGGCATCCTCTGGCCATGGAACAGTAGCCGGCCGCGCGACGCAGGGCGTCCGGGCTCCGGCGCGATAAGCGACTATAATCACGCGATGAACCTCCGGTTCACGAAAATGCATGGCCTCGGCAATGACTTCATGGTCGTTGACCTGGTGACGCAAGGCGTCGACCTGGATCTCAAGCGCATCAGGACCTGGAGTGATCGCCGCACGGGCATCGGTTTCGATCAACTGTTGGCGGTGTTTCCGCCGGCAGTTCCCGACGCGGACTTCAACTTTCGAATATTCAACAGCGATGGCAGCGAAGCCGAGCAGTGCGGCAACGGCGGTCGCTGCGTGGCGCGGTTTGTCCGGGATCGCGCACTTACCAAGAAAAAAGGGCTTGCGCTGGATACGGCCGGCGGACGCATGCGCACGCGCTTGCTCAAGGACGGCAAAGTGCGGGTCGAGATGAATGTCCCCTGTCTCAAAGCGCGGCGTATCCCGTTCCGACCCGACTTGGCCACGGAAGAGGGTTTGAGCTACCGATTGACGGTCGATGGAGAATCGGTCGCGTTTACGCCAGTCTCCATGGGCAATCCCCATGCGGTCGTCATGGTGGACGATATCGACAAGGCACAGGTGGAAACCGTAGGTGCGGCATTGCAGACGTCAGACGCCTTCCCCGAAGGCGTCAACGTTGGCTTCCTCCAGGTGATAGATCCCGAGAATGCGCGGCTGCGGGTGTTTGAACGCGGCGCCGGCGAAACCCGCGCGTGCGGCAGCGGGGCATGCGCGGCAATGGTCGCCGGCAACCTGCACGGACTATTGAGGTCGCGCGCAACCGTGTCGCTTCCCGGGGGCGATATCGAGCTGGCCTGGCCGGGCAAGTGCAGCCCGGTCGCGATGACGGGCCCGGCGGCGTCGGTCTACGAAGGACGTGTCCAACTATGATCGCATCCCGAATCGCTGCATTACGCGGCAATACGTAGAGATTCCATGAAACGACATCCCGACGACAGAGGGATCGCGAGCCCACCTCGCGATGCGGCCGATTCCGGCGGACCAAAACCTCCGCTTGACGCCTACATCGGTTATCTCACCCACGAGAGACGCAGCTCGCCGCATACGATCGACGCCTATCGGCGCGACCTGGAGGCGTTCAGAACGAGCGCAGAACTCGACGACTGGCTTTCCTGCAGGCCGCATCATGTGCGTCAATTCCTCGCCCGATTGCATGCCCGGGGACGCTCGTCCAATACCATCGGCCGCGCGCTCTCGAGCGTGCGCAGTTTCTACGCCTTCCTCGTGCGCCGCGGATATACCCAAGCGAATCCCGCCACAGGTATCAGCGCACCGAAAAAACGCAAAAAGCTGCCGAAAACGCTGGACATAGACAACGCGGCGAAGCTCTTCGATTCCAATCCACAGTCGGTGCTCGAAGTACGCGACCGCGCGATGATTGAACTGCTCTACGGAAGCGGCATGCGCCTGGCCGAACTGGTCGACCTGGACCTCCGACATCTCGACCTGGTCAACGGTTTTGCCACTGTCACCGGCAAGGGCAACAAGACCCGCGTCGTGCCCCTCGGATCGCTCGCCGTAGAATCCGTACACAGGTGGCTCGAAACCCGCCCCGGCGCGGGTCCGCGCGATCCGCTCTTCACCGGTCGGGGCAACAAGCGAATCAGTCCGCGCACCGTTCAGGCGCGCCTGAAGACGCTCTCCATACGCAATCTCGGCACAGACGTACTACATCCACACCTCCTGCGGCACAGCTTCGCGAGCCACTTGCTCGAGTCGAGCGGGGATGTGAGGGCAGTGCAGGAACTACTCGGCCACGCCGACATCTCGACCACGCAGATCTACACGCACCTCGACTTCCAGCACCTGGCCAAGGTGTACGACGCCGCCCATCCGCGCGCCAGGAATCCCAAGAAGTAGTGATCGAACTCGTCACTTTCGATCTCGACAACACGCTGTGGGAAACGGATAACACCATCCGCCAGGCGGAGGCCGACATGCGCGAACGGCTGAACCGGCGAGTGCCGGGTTTCTCCGAGGCGTTCGGCTTTCACGCCACCCGCGCGCTGCGCGAGCAGGTGATCGCGGACGCCCCGGAGATCGCGCATGACGTTTCGCGCCTGCGAAAGGAAGTTCTGTTTCGAGCCGTGCGGCAGTGCGGATGCGGCGGAGACGACGCCCGCGCCTACGCCGAAGAAGCATTCGAAGTATTCCTGCGCGCTCGTCATCGAGTGTCGTACCTCGACGGGGCGCTCGACATTTTGTCCATTCTCGCGCGTCGATACACCCTCGGCTCGCTCACGAATGGCAATGCCGATTTCATACAGCTCGGCCTGGATCGCTACTTCGCGTTCGGTTTTACCGCCGCGGACGTGGGGGCCATGAAGCCGCACCGTGCGATGTTCGACGCGGCCCTCGCGCGAACCGGCGTCGCTGCCGCTGCCGCGGTACATATCGGGGATCACCCGATCGACGATGTGCAGGGCGCGAGAGACGTTGGCATGCATACGATCTGGTTCAACCCCGACGGCGCAACAGACCCCGTGGGTGCCAGCGCGCAGGTCGGCCGGTTACAGGAGATCCCGCAAGCCATCGCGCTGCTGGAAGACTAAAAGATCAATTACCAGTATCGCGTGGTCTACGTACGCTTCGTGGGCACACATGCAGAGTATGTCGCCGTAGGCGTGGAGGAGGTGTGAGATGGCCAATATCAAGCCAATTCGGTCCGAAAGGGACTATGAGGCGGCGTTGGCCCGGATCTCCGAGCTGATGGATACGGAGCCCGACAGCCCGGAGGGCGATGAGCTCGATATCCTGGTCGATCTCGTTGATCTGTACGAAAGCAAGCATGTGCCGATGGGGATATCCGAATCCGATCGCCGCGATTAAATTTCGCACAGATCAGCCAGGTGCGGGACCGGCCGACGACCATGGCCGTGATGAATCTCGCCAACGCTCTGCAAGTTCATCCGGCGCTCGTCGCGGGCAAGGTTCGGTACCCACGGCAGAACTACCGGCTCTTGTCGCAATTCGTTGGGACCGGCGAGGTCCGACGACAGTTCGGCATGGGGCCGTGAGGTGGCAGGTCGATGAACCTTTACAACGGACTAAGGTCTGGACTGTCCCCGCCTACACTTTGTCAAATATCCGGGGCATTAGTTGCTCGCAGAGCGTTCAATAGATTCGTCGCTCTTCATTCGAAGAAGTCCTCTTGGACCTTCTTCAGATGCAGCACATCTTCATCACTACATCCGATGTTGTATTGAATCATCAGACTGGCGAGTTTCACTCCGTCGACGAGAACGATCCGCATGCCGAGATCTCTTGCCGTCTGAATGGCCGATGGACTGAACGAAGACGTCGTGACGAAAATACCTTTTTGTGCCTTCTTTACGCTAAGCGCGCCAAAGAAGTCGCGAATGGCACCGGAGCTAACATTATTTCCTTCCGCGTAGCGCTTCGCCTGGATATAGATCTGATCGACCCCCAGCAGATCTTGGTCAATGACACCATCAACACCGTTGTCGCCACTCTTGCCGAGCGTTCTCCCCGCGTTCTCGGACGTCCCGCCATAGCCCATCGCCCGCAGCAGCTCGACGATCAGGCGTTCGAAGAACGCCGCTGAGGCTTCACGCACCCGATCAAGAAGCTCTACGGAAAAGGTAGCGTCAATCCGCTTATGCGCATCCCGGAGGGCCTCATCCGGCGTGGCGGTGCTGTTTGCTTCGGTCGCGGTTGCTCCCTCGGGGGCGTCCACATCACGCGTACGAGCTTGGAACTCCTTGAATTCCTCGAATTGCTCCAGATACGCCTTGTTGATCTCAGCCCCCTCATCGGCCAAGACTGCCCTGCCACGATCGGTTATGACGAAATGCCCCCGTTTGGTCGCCTTTACGAGGCCGCCTTGTTTCAGATAACTCTTCGCCCAATGGACACGATTGGCGAAACGGGTCTGCTTTCCGCTCGGCAAGATCTCTTCTCTCTCCTCGTCGCTCAACTCGAACCGGTCGGCGAGTGGATCAACAATATCGCCGATCTTGACCTCGTTATCCTTGGCGCAATCTAGAACGGGACGCATCAAAGCTTGGTAGTCAGGGATCACGGCGCGCCTCCTTGCGTTCCACCGATTGCCGGTCCATCGAGGCTTCGACTGCGCTTTGACGGACGCGCCAAGCTGCACGGACCTTGAAGTCTTTTGCGAGCACAGAGGATACTGGAACCGCCGGAGCCAAGTCACTTCTAAAAGAGATTTCTCTCGGCTTAATCAAAATATTGAGAATTTCGGACAAAAATAACTAGTTCTTAAGGAGGGCACCGATCAAGCGGGATTTTTCCGCCCGCGCGTGTTCGGTGCCCACGGAGGCTGGCCAATAGTGTGGGCAATCACCTACGTCAATTGCGGCTTCACTCCCTCGCGCGCCGGTCGTTGACTTCCTAGACTGGGCACAACACTGCGCATTCGCGTCTGACTCGCAATATCCGCGGTGCGGCCGCGCGCGTCCCCGGCCAGCGGGACGCCTTTCAAGCGTTGCAAGGGGATCATGGCGAACGCCGCCGAGCGACAGGACACCTACGGGGACGCATCCAAATCCGCCCGGTTCACGCGCATCCATACGCGCGCCCAGGACGGCATCGAAACGCCCCCGGTGACGATTGAAGCGCATCGACCGGGGGGCGCGCCCGCGTTTTCCGTCGTCGGTATGCCCCAGACAGCGGTTCGCGAAGCCCGGGATCGCGTGAAGAGTGCGCTCAAGACGACGCGGCTTGAATTCCCCAGGGGACAGCTCGTGGTCAACCTCGCCCCCGCCGACCTCGCGAAACTGGGCGGTCGCTACGACCTTGCCATCGCCATGAGCATATTGGCCGAAACAAACCAGGTACCGGATCGCCACCTCGAGCGCCTCGAATTCATCGGCGAACTATCGCTCTACGGCGAAGTGCGTCGCGTCCGAGGTTGCTTCGGCGCAGCGCTCGCCGCCCAGGGCGCGGGCCGCGGACTCGTATTTCCCTCAGACAACGCAGAAGAGTTGGGGGGTCTGGTCGACACGCCTTTGTATCCGGTTCGCACGTTGGCGCACGCGGTGGAGATCTTGCGCGCGCAAGACCCCGCACCATGGTCTCCGCCAAGGAAGAACGCCGCCCAACGCGACAAGCAAATTTCGCTGAACGACGTCAAGGGCCAACTGGCCGCCAAACGCGCGCTTGTGATCGCCGCGGCCGGCGGTCATCACCTCCTCATGCGCGGGCCCCCGGGAACCGGAAAGACCATGCTTGCGAAGCGTCTCGTCAACCTCCTGCCCGCGTTAAACAGGACCGAAGCGATCGAAGTCGCCAACGTCTACTCCGTTGCCGGCAGGGAGCGTCCCGCCAGCGATGCGCGACCATTTCGCGATCCCCATCACACCGCCTCGACGGCTGCTCTTGTCGGCGGCGGCTCGCCCGTGGCGCCCGGAGAGGTGTCGCTAGCCCATCGCGGCGTGCTGTTTCTCGACGAGTTGCCCGAATTTCGCCGGGACGCTCTCGAAGCTTTGCGCGAACCTTTGGAATCGGCGCAGGTCGTGATCGCGCGCGTGAACCAGAAATGCCGCCTGCCGGCGAGCTTTCAATTCGTCGCCGCCATGAACCCCTGCCCCTCGGGATTCGTCTGCGACGAGACGAGCTGCCGCTGTACGCCGTATCAAGTGCAGAGATACCGGTCACGCCTGTCGGGGCCCCTGCTGGATCGGGTCGACCTGACCGTAGAGGTTGCGCAAGTTACGGAAGACGAACTGTGGAACGGCCGATCACCCGCTCTCGATGAAGCCGCCTTGCGTCGCAAGATCGCGGAGGCGCGCGCCATTCAGCTTCGAAGACGGCACAAGTACAACCGGGAACTCGACGCGCGCGACGTGGAGCGATACTGCTCCCTCGACCAGGGCGGGCAACAACTCCTGCGGCTTGCCGTCAAACGCTACCGGCTGTCGGCGCGCGCAATCCACCGCGTGCAAAAGGTGGCTCGAACCATTGCCGACCTGGCCGAAGAACCGCACATAGCGGCGGCCCATGTAGCTGAAGCGCTCGGATACCGTGCCGCTTGGACGGAGCCCCCGATGTAGGCCGGCCAGCGGGTCTGTGACGATGGGTGGAGGTGGCCACGGCAAAACGCCGCCCGTCAACCCGTCGCGTGTGTTGCGATGAACGCCTTCACCGCATCGACATCCGCCGGCAACGATGTCTTCCGTTCTGGGAGCTCCGCGAGTCCATCCAGCACCGGGTGGTGCGCGACGTCCTTGCCGATTGCGGCATTCACGGATTCCGGGAATTTTGCGGGATGCGCCGTCGCCAGGCATACGACCGGGCCCGACCGCTGAAATCGCCTTGCGGCGGCAACGCCGACGGCGGTATGCGGATCGAGCACGTAGCGGTAGCGCGCATATACATCGCCGATCATGGCCATCGTCTCCTCTTCGCTCACGGCGGCGGCCAGGATGCTCTCATCCATCGACCCGCCGTCTTCAACGCGCGCGGAGCCGGTTGCCGAAAAATCCGCCATGAACTTGTCGAGCGCCTCGGAACTGCCTAGCCGGTAGTAGAGATAACGCTCGAAGTTGCTCGCGACCTGGATGTCCATGGACGGACTGATAGTGCGGCGTACGGGACCCAGGGCGTAGACGCCCGTGGCAAAGAACCGGGCCAGGATGTCGTTGCTGTTGGTGGCGAGAACGAGCTTGTCTATCGGCGCGCCCATCGCACGCGCGAGGTAGCCCGCCAGGATATCGCCGAAATTGCCGGTGGGAACGCTGAACGTGACCGCCTGCTCGAAGCGCAGCGCCGTATGGAAGTAGTACACGGTCTGCGCAAGCAGGCGCGTCCAGTTCACCGAATTGACCGCTCCGAGGTCGAACCGGCTCTTGAACGCCAGATCGTTGAATATCGATTTCACGACGCGCTGGCAATCGTCGAAGCTGCCTTCAATGGCGAGACAATGCACGTTCTCGTCCGGCGTCGTGGTCATCTGGCGCGCCTGCAGCGCGCTCGTCCGCCCCTCCGGATACAGCACAAAGATGTCGATATTCGCGCGCTGCCGGACACCGGCAATGGCGGCGCTGCCCGTATCGCCGCTGGTAGCGCAAAGGATGTTCAGACGTCCGCCCCGAGAGGCCAGGATGTGTTCGAACACTCCGCCGAGCACCTGCAACGCCACGTCCTTGAAGGCCAGCGTGGGACCGTGGAACAGTTCCAGCACGTGCAGATCGCCCACTTGCACAAGGGGGGCGACATCCCGATGCCGAAACGCTGAGAAGGCTGTCGCGACAATTCGTTCCAGTACGTCGCGCCGAATATCGCTCGCGAATTCGTCGAACAACTCGACCGCCAATTCAGTGAACTGGAGGCCGCGCCAGTCTTCCAGCCGAGCGCGCAGGTCAGGGACTGACTCGGGCAATAGCAATCCGCCGTCCGGCGCCAAGCCTGTCATTACCGCATCCTGGAACGGCATGGGCGATGTCCGCCCTCGAGTGCTCACGTACCGCATAAGGCGGCGCATGTTAGCCAGAGGGGTGCATGAAAAAAAGGGGCGCGATTCCGCGCCCCTTTGGTGGTTGCGAGTGGAGTCAGGCTGCTAGCGCCACAAAATCCGTCGCCCTAGCGGGTGCGCCGTGCATCCCGTCGGACTGCTAGCTCTGGGCAAACTCCGGATAGGCCTCGATGCCCGTCTCGGCGATATCTGCCCCGATCGCTTCGTCCTCCTCCGAGAGACGGATACCCATGCTGACCTTCAAGATCGCCCACACCGCCAAGCTCGCGAGGAAGACCCACGCGAAGATACCGGCGATGCCGATCAACTGACCGCCGATGGTCGCATCGGGATTGTTGAAGACTACCGCCAGGACGCCCCATATGCCGCAAACGCCATGGACGCTGATCGCGCCGACCGGGTCGTCGATCTTGAGCTTGTCGAACATGACGATGGAAGGCACCACGATCAAGCCCCCGACCGCGCCGATGATCATCGACCAGAACGCGCTGCCGGAAAGCGGGTCGGCGGTGATGGAGACGAGACCCGCCAAGGCGCCGTTCAGGGCCATCGTGAGGTCGGCCTTGCCAAACCAGATGTGCGCCAGAATCAAGGCTGCGACCAGGCCTCCGCTAGCGGCGATGTTCGTGTTCACGAACACCTGCGCGACTGCGTTCGCCTCGTCGATGTTGGAGAGTTTCAACTCGGAACCCCCGTTGAAGCCGAACCAGCCGAACCACAGTACGAACATGCCCAGCGTCGCGAGCGGCATGTTGCAGCCCGGGATCGCGTTGACTCTCCCGTCTTCGCCGTACTTGCCAGCGCGAGGGCCAAGCAGGATCACGCCCGCAAGCGCTGCCGCTCCGCCGCACATGTGCACGATGCCGGATCCCGCGAAGTCGAAGTAGCCCGCTTCCGAGAGCCAGCCGCCCCCCCAGGTCCACATCCCCTGCACGGGATAGATGAATCCGGTCAGCACGACAGCGAATATCAAGAACGCCCACAGCTTCATGCGTTCCGCCACCGCCCCGGACACGATCGACATGGCCGTGGCGACGAAGACAACCTGGAAGAAGTAGTCGGATCGCTTCGAGTAGTAGGTTTCGCCGCCGCTTGCGAGCGTGTCCGCAACCGTGTTCTCCGCGCCGATGAGCGTGCCGAAGGTCGGCAGGACCGAGCCCCCTTCCACGCTCTCATACATGATGTAGTACCCGAACAACAGGAACATGATGCAGGCGATCGAATAGAGCGAGACGTTCTTCGTCAGGATTTCCGCCGTGTTCTTGGCGCGGACCATGCCGGATTCCAGCATTGAGAAGCCGCAGGCCATGAACATCACGAGCGCACCCATCACCAGGAAGTAAAAGGTGTCTATTGCATAGTTGGTTTGGATCAAGTCTTCCACGTAAATCTCCCGATTTTTACGAGGCGCATGACGCCTATACGGCGTCTGGCCCGGTTTCACCTGTTCTGATACGAACAACTTCCTCTAGTGATGTGACGAACACCTTGCCATCTCCCACCTTGCCCGTATTCGCGGAGGTCCTGATGGCATCCAGGCACTGATCGAGCAGGTCGTCGCCGATCGCGACTTCGATCTTGACCTTGGGCAGAAAGTCCACTACGTACTCGGCACCGCGATAGAGCTCGGTATGCCCTTTCTGCCGGCCAAATCCCTTGACCTCGGTCACCGTCATGCCCGCCACGCCGATTTCGGACAGCGCCTCGCGCACATCGTCGAGTTTGAATGGCTTGATAATGGTAGTGATGAGTTTCATTGTTCGACCTCACTCATTAGTTGGCTACATGCTTTTCGAAATCGAAAAAATCAGGCGCAGATCGCAATCGGCACCGCAGACTTCTTCGTCCAAGTTCGTACCAACGACGGCGAGACCGACGTCTACACCTCCGGTGGGAACCGTTAGCGTCACACTATAGTCGATGTAGCTGTCCTCGTCCGGCCCGCCAATGTCGTCCGCCCTGCTCATTCCGATCTGGAAGTCGAGACTCGCGGCGTCGCTCGGCGCCCAGCTATAGCCAATGTACGGGTAGACGAACGAAGGCCCGCCGTCACCGAGGTACTCGGGGGAGATGTTGACGCCCAGGGTGACCGCACCAATGCCAACGGAGCCAGCGATCTCCAGGTAGTCCAAGCTATCTCCCTCGCTCGGATACTCGAAGCGAATGACGCTGATATCAAAGGTGTTGCCGTCACCGAATTCGCCCCCGTAGCCCGCGTAAAGGTCGATCTCGGTGCTCGCATCGTCGCCGTATTTCAGGTTGGATGCCCACGTGCCGATGTAAAGGCCGGATTCAAACGCGTAGTCGAATCCACCCTGGATCGCCGGATCGCGGGTCGTCTGAGACCAGCCTCTGAAGGAGTAATCCGTGGCGACCGTGACGTTGCCGGAAATCTCTCCCGCAGCCGCGCCCGCCCCCATCCAAATGGTCATGAACGCTATTGCGAACGCTATCGCTATCTTTTTCATAGGGCCAAATACCTCTTTTCCCTTGCCGGTTTGCCGAAGTCGGCGAAAGCGGGGCCGGTGTCTTTATCGTTGTCATTCACCGTCGCGTTCCCGTCCGCATCCCCGCTGATCTTTATAAGCACTTATCGTGCCAGCCGGGTTCCCAGCGGGTCCCCAACGGGTCCCCAACGGTTTCGTGCGGCCTATTCAAAGGTTTCAGGTCGATTCTTTGGTCTCCAGCGACCATCGTTGCACTGCTCTTGTGCATGCTTCGCACTAAGTTAGTGCGCTTGGAGGAATGGCCCCGCACCAAGTGCGGTTGATGGACATCGCCCGGATTCTCGATGAGAAAATTCCCCTGCATGCAACCCACAAGCGCTTGAGCCGCAACTTGGCCAATACGGCGACGGGCCGTACCGTGACCGACAATCTGTTGCACATGGCATGCCGTCGGGTGACGGACAACACGCGGTTGCTGTTGCAGTTTTTCGATGTGGAGAAGCGCTACGCGGAAAAGATGGAGTTTCTTTCGCCTCTCGGCGACGACGGCGAAGGACCTGGCAAGCGGGGCTACAGGCTTTGCGAAGTCATCGCCAGCGACATTGGCAGCGCGTCGTTCTATCCCGTTGCGCTGCGCCCCTGGTCGGACCGGGCACCGGAGTCGGCAGATCAGGCGGGAGAGGTCCTGACACTCATCCAACAAGTGCGACGCGCTTCGGGCGGACACGGACTCATCGTGGATCGCTCGACGACACCGGACCTGGGGCTGCCAAGAGATCTCGCGCGTGACCAGAGTTGCCGGTTCGTGCTGAGCCAGCAGGAGCACATCGAACTGATCTACCGTCGCCGCCTGTACACCGGTTATGAACTCGCCGAAATGTGCTCTACCCCCTACGCCACAACCATGTACAAGCTCTGGGAAGACGTCGACTATGCCGTGTTCCGCCACTTCGGATTCCTGCCTGTGCGACTGCCGGAATGTCCCGAGCGGCCGCTATTTCTTGTCGTCGTGCGTTTCGACTTGCGACACGGCACGTATCCATCCCCACGCTATCTTCTGCTGACATCGGAACCCATGCGCCGCAATCGGCTCGTGCTGACCCGGCTCGTCGAAGGATTCATATCGGCGGAACCCATCGGAGCCACCAACCGGGCGCTCAAGCAACAGTTCCGTCTGTCCACCGTTCAGGTGCAGAAATTCGATCGTCTGCAGACTTTGCTCTCCCTGTTCGAATGCGCTTTCCACTGGGCCGCACTGGACGAAGCCAGCGGCCTCCAACCCACTGCCGATTTCACATTCACGCCGCACGCCGATACGGAGCTGAGATCCCACTTCTGAGGCCGAGGCCTTCAAGGCATCTGGTCAGACTTTCAACTGCACGTCGCTCACGCCGTAGAGGAAGTCCGACCGGTGACGCGGCCGGCCTCCCACCTCAACGACCTAACCGCCACGCCGCGTTCGAAGGTGAAGTGGGAGCTGCGCTCCGCGGTTCTGACGACGCCTTCGAGGAAGGCGGGCTGCGAAATGGCAATCGGCGGCCGCCCTGAAAACATCTCGGGGACCAGCGTTTCACGAAAGATTTCGCGACCGTTGAGGTAAATCCCGGCCTCTTGCTGCACACGGCTGGGAGTGTCCTCCACCACAGCGCGAAGGCCCATCTGTTCGAGCGCTTCAACGCCGCTCGGCATGAGCACTTGCATGGAACGAACGCGCTGGGGAGCGTCAGCGACCCGGAGTGCTTGTTCCATGGTCGACGAGCGGGGCCGGGCCACAGGCGAAGCCGAAGGCTTCGGCTGTGGGGCAATCACCGCGAAATTCCCGGGCGAAGTCAGTCCTTCGCTCCAACAAGGTGACGCTGATGCCCCGTCGGGCCAACAACCAGGCCAAGGTGGCACCGGCCGGACCGGCGCCGACTATGACGACTCGGGACATGCTTTCAGGAGTTGCAGCTTCGGTGGCTCGCCACCCAAAGTCGCGGGGATGCTACTCGGCGGCACTTAGGTAGAGAATTGCGTTGACCATCTCGATGTCGGAGCAGGTCATGCAGGTCCCTTTCGGGGGCATAGCCCCGAAACCGGTGAGGCTCGTGCGCAGCAACTCGTCCATACCCTTCTCGAGACGAGGCGCCCATTGCTCGGCATCCTTGAACAGGGGGGCTTCGGCCACACCCGTGGCATGACAAACGAAGCAGAACCGATCATAGACCTCTTGACCCGACAGCGGTTCGTCAGTCACCGCCACCTCCACGACGGGGCTCGCCGCCGGGGTCGAACCGCATGCCTCGTCTCCCTCGAGACAGGAACTCCCGAACGGCGCGAGACGGTTACGTATATCGTCAAGCGTATCCCCCGAAGTCGAACCGGCCGAGACCGGCACCGCGAGGAGTACCGCCAGGGCGAGCAGTCGTTTCACTATTTGCCTCCAGTTTCGCGGCGGCGATTGTACTCGATCCGAAGCGCAGCAATCGAACGCCGGAGGTTTGCCGACCACTCGAAGCACGAATTCACGAGCTTGTGATTTAATCGCCAAAGTTCCTCTCTGACTCCTCGCTTGCGAAGGCTCCGCCCATGACCTACCCCGAAAACGCACCCATCGAGCAGTGGCTCGCCCAGGCAACGCCGGAAGACGTGCTGGAGCCGGAACTGCCCATCATTGACCCCCACCACCACCTATGGGATTGCCGAGAAGTCGATCGGGAACCGCACGCCCGCTGGGAACAGAAGGTGTATCTCTGCGAAGAGATGTCCGAGGACATCCGGACTTCCGGTCACAACGTCGTCCAGACGGTCTTTGCCCAGTGCGGGGCCTTTTACCGGGCCGACGGGCCGGAAGAGATGCGGTGTATCGGCGAGACGGAGTTCGTTCACGGCATCGTCGCGATGAGCAGGTCGGGCAAGTACGGCAACATGCGCCTTTGCACGGGGATTTTCAGCAGCGCGGAGCTTCGGCTCGGCAAGGCGGTGGAGCCGGTGCTCGAGGCGCACATCGCCGCCTCGTCCAACTTTCGCGGAATACGCTACCCCTTACCTCCCCAGCTCGATGCCCAATTCGAGGAAGGCTACGCGATGCTGGGAAGACACAACCTCAGCTACGACAACTATTCTCCGGACTACGAGCGCCTGCCCACGCTCGCCAAGCTGGCGAAGGCACACCCCGATGTCACCATCATCGTCAACCATCTTGGCGGGAAGATCGACCCCAACGCCGGCGCGGAAGCGATTGCCAGGTGGAAGGAGTGCATCGACGCGATTGCGCGCTGTCCCAACGCCGTCATGAAATGCGGCGGCGCACAACAGCGGGTGGGGCGGAATTGGGAGCCGCCGTTTCACATTCATCAACGCCCGGAAGGCCCGCCGGGGTCGGAGGAGCTTTGCGAACTGCTCTTCCCGTATTACCGGTACGCCATCGAGGCGTTTGGCGTCGAGCGCTGCATGTTCGAGAGCAACTTCCCGGTAGACAAGGAAAGCGTCTCGTACCGCACGCTCTGGAACCTGCTGAAGCGCATTTCCGCGAAGCTGGGATTGAGCGAAGCCGAAAAGACGTCGATCTTCAGCGGGACGGCGGCACGCGTGTATCGGCTCCCGCCCGTGGCGGCCGCCGTGTAGAGGGCCATAGGGCGAACACACGCCCTTCCACTGTCAGGATGTTTCGGCGTCGCGCCCGCTCCTGACGCGGGCGAAGGTCCAGACGACGAGCCCGATCGCCGCCCAGCCGATCACCATCGCCCATTCGTAAGGCCACGCCAGGGACGACGGGCTGAACGGCATGTACAAAGACAGGAATCCGGCGCCGAGAACTATTGCGATGCCGCCGACCGTGCGTGGGTATCGCACGCGAAACGGCCGCGGCATGTCCGGGTCTTTCTTACGCAACACAAGGAACGCGATCGGCACGAAGAGGTAGGCCACGACCACGGCCAGGGAACCCGCGTTGATGAGCCACACCAGGATGACCCGGCCGAACAGCGGCGAGATGCAGGACAGCACCCCAAGCACGATCACGCCGACCCACGGCGTGCGGTACTTCGGATGCAATCGGGAGAACGCGCGCGGCAGGATGCCGGACTCCGACAACGCGAACATCACGCGGCTGCCGCAAATGATGAACGCGTTCCAGCTCGTGAGAATGCCGCCAATACCGCCAGCGATGAGCGCGGCACCCGCCCACGACCCGCCCCAAAGCGCCGTCGCCGCGTCGGCGGTCGCGACGGTCGCGGCGGCGCGCGCCTCCGCGTCTAGTCCCAGGGCGACGCCGAAGGAGATGGCACCGTACCAGGCGACGGCCATGACAAGGGAGGCAATCAGCAGCCACCCGATCCGGTTCGCTGGCAGATCGATTTCTTCCGCCGACTGCGGCAGGACATCGAAGCCCACCATCAGCGCCGGAACCATGATCAGCACGGTGAGTATCCCGGTGGCGGGAATGCCAACGAGCGGTTGCGCGTTCGACCAGTCGCCGTTGCCAACCGCTCCCGTCAGAAGGATGACGCCAGCCAGCAGGATGGCACCGGTGATGGCGCTCTGCACGAAGGCCGCGGTGCGGATGCCGATAACGTTGATCCAGGTCATGATCACCGCCGCGCCAACGCCCATCGCCACGAAACCCAGATGCACCGGCGCGTCCAGCACGTGCCAGAGGGTGGCAATGCGTATCTCGGGAAACAGGTATTCCACGGCCGTCGGCAGCGCGACGGACTCGAACAGGCACACGACGGAATACGCCATCAGCAGTGCCCAGGTGCAGACAAACGACCATCCGGGACCCAGGGCCGCGCGCGTATAGACATGCTCGCCGCCCGCCTTGGGCATCGCGGCGACGAGTTCCGAATAGGTGAGCCCGATGAAGGCGATCGCCACGCCGCCCGCCGCGAAGGCGATCAACGTCCCGAGCGATCCGGCGTTCTCGACCCAGTGACCCGTCAGCAGCACCCAGCTCCAGCCGATCATCGCGCCGAAAGAGAGCGTCAGCACCTCACGAGAGCGCAGCACCCGCTTGAAACGACCTTGGGAGGGGCTAGAAGACAACGCTGGTATCTCGTAGCCGCGCGATCTCCTCCGGCGACAAACCGACTTCCCTCAGCAACTCATCCGTGTGTTCTCCCAGGCCCGGCGCGTGGCGAAAGAGGCCAGCGGGTGTATCGCTGAAACGCCCGGGCGGTCGAGGCTGCCGCATCGCGCCGCCCACCGGATGCTCGAACTCGACCAATGCCTCCATTGCCCGAACCTGGGGATCGTCGACCACCTCTTCACGGTGGTTGATCTTCGCGAAGGGCACCTCGTGTCGCTCCAGCCGCTCACATACCTCATCCGTGGTGAATCGCGCATAGGCATCCTCGATCTGTTCCATCACGTGCGGGCTCGGTCCCACTCCGGTCCGCACATCGCGATCCTCCTCCGAGAGCTGTTCAGTCAGTTCCAGGGCGTGAAACACACCCTGCCACTCGCGTGTCTGAACCGGCATCGTGGCGATGTAGCCATCCGCAGTCTTCTTCACCTTGTTGGGACGCGGCCCATGCGACACCGAATCGACACCGTCGCCGACGAAGTGCTGGTTGATCATGGCATCGGGCCACAGAAAGAAGAGGGCCGAGTCCAGCATCGATACGTCGATCCGCTGCCCGACGCCGGTCCGTTCCCTGGCGTACAAGGCCGAACAGATCGACTGGGCCGCAGTCATCGCAGTGATCTTGTCGCAGATAAGCGTGTTGATCAGCACGGGCCTCTCCGTGGCCGGGTTCGCCTGCAGCGATGCGATGCCGGAGATGGCCTGGATCACCGCATCGTAGACGCGCCGCCCGGCGTAGGGCCCGGTCGCGCCGACGCCGTTGATGGAGGCGAAGATCAGGCGCGGATTCAACTCGGAGAGCGACTCGTAGTCGAGGCCCAGCCGTTTCATGACGCCCGGCCTGAAGTTCTCCATCAGGACATCCGCAGAGGCGACGAAGCGATGCAGCAAGGACTTGCCCGCATCCTTCGAGAGATCGATGACAATGGAGCGCTTGTTGCGGTTCAACGCGGCGAACTGGGCGTCCAGTCCGTTTCGCGAAACCCGCATGGGGCCGCGCTGCATGTCGCCGCCGGGGGCCTCTACCTTGACGACATCCGCGCCCTGATCGCCGAGAATCGATGCGGCCATCGGTCCCGAATACACGTTCGTCATATCGATGACGCGTACTCCCGACAGTGATCCGGTCATGCCTTGTCCCCCAGTGCCGCTCGAACTCTCGTGGTCCCTATTCTCACTCAGTTGGACCGTAGGCTTGATAGATCCCTTCGTAACGGCGAGGACTGTTGGTGGCCAGGGGTGGAATCGAACCACCGACACGCGGATTTTCAGTCCACTGCTCTACCGACTGAGCTACCTGGCCGGGTGAGACGTGCGGCCGCGGATGAGACATGCGGCCACGCGGTCGAAGGCGCGGCGTATTAAAGCCCTTGGGCCGGAAACGGTCAATAACCCTCGCGACCGCTTTGGGGGTTCGCGTCGGTCATCTTCCCCGGAGGTTGATGAACGCGGTCGACAACGCGCTGCGAAGGAGCGGGGGCCCTCCCGCGTACGCTTGTCGCTATGCGGTGATACGGAGTTGCATGCCCAACGCCCGCGTGATCCGGTCACTACTGCGTTCAGTCCTTCGCAAGCCGGTCAGCAGAGCTCAATGTTCCGTTGCTGGCGGGGGTCATCGATCTCTCCGACCAGTAAAGCAGCGGTCCGTGGCTGGCAGCGCTTGCCGAGAGTGACATAATCGAGAGCACACCTTCACCGATCCGAATCGGCGTGAGTGCCTTTGCATGTAGTGCGCAAGGAGGCCCGAAGATGTCCCGATTCTGTTTTGTTGCCACGGCGCTCGCCATGGCCTTTGGGGGCTTGGCGTTGGCCTCGAGCGACGAGCCGGAAGCCTCCGAGCCCGAGGAACCCATCGTCCACGAACCCGGGAACGATGTCCGGTTCGAGCGCGACTGCTCCGACGCCGAACCGTATCGGGTGCAGGCGTACGCCGCGTTGCGGTCGGAGGACGGGCGCGCCCGGGCCCTGGTCAACCTCTACGCCCGCCGCGACGCGGTGCGGCTCGACGAGGTGTTCGTCGGCATGCGGCTGGTGGCCATGGCCATCGACGCTGGACCGAAGTGGGCGATAGCGCCCTTTTCGATCTACATGAGTGCGCGGTCGACCGACCGGATGATCCTGGGAGCCGAGCATGCGCGTTTTGACGCCAATCCGACCCCGGGTGACGGGGAACGACGCGCGTTTCGCACCGATGGCGGTGGCCGGATGGCTTGGCTCGACTTCGTTGAACCGACCGAGCCTGAAGGCGAGACGGACAGATCCTACAACTGGTCACCGGACCTGGAGGTGACCGCCACCGAACTCGGTCTTACGGACCACGACCGGGGCGCGACGCTGGACCTGACGGTGGCCCATGCACAGACCGACGCGGAGATTCGGCTTGCCGGACCTGCGCTATGGGTGCCGGAGAGAATCTGGAGCCAGAAACCCGACAAGCCAAAGACGCTCGGGCTGTTCGGAATGCTCAATCCCTTCGAGAAGGGCAGTGTCTGGCGGTGGCTCGCGCATGGGACGCGATACGGCCACTGCATCGACGAGCGGCGGCATGCGAAGCGTTGGTTCAGCGAAGGTGCGATTCGGGAGGCAGACCGCGCGGCATCTTAGGGGCACTGGTTACGCATCGCTCGATCTTGACCCGTTTTCAACGCAACGCACCGAGTACATCTTCCGGCACCGGTACCGAGAACGTTCCGTACCCGGGCACGAACACGCGGTGGCAGTGCAGCGCGAGGCGCGGACTGGCCTGCTCAATCGATGCCGGCGACCCGTAGAGATGATCGCCCGCCACCGCGTGCCCGATCCAGGAGAGGTGGACACGGATCTGATGGGAGCGTCCCGTGATCGGCTGGATGGCCGCGATGGTGCGCTTCTCTCCCCTGGCGATTGCTCGGACGCGGGTCCTGCTCGCATGACCGCCGTCCGCGTCTATGGTCCATCCCGCCCGAGTGGGGCGTATTTCCTCGCGCAGGCCCGCCACGCGGTAACGGCTCTTGCGGCCCGGTTTGAGCGGCAGGTCTATGGTGAGCGTCCGCCCCGTCGGCAGGTGTCCGCAGATGACGCCGACATAATGCTTGCGCACCGCGCGCGCATTGAAAGCGCGGCTCAGGTCACTCTGCGTGCGTCGATCCAGGGCGACGAGCAACACGCCACTGGTGCCTTTGTCCAGTCGATGCACGAGACGCGGGCGGGAATACGCAGCCTTGAGCTCTGGCAGCAGACAAGGTGCACCGGTGCGATCGTCCAGCACCGAGACACCGCTCGGCTTGTCGATGACCAGCAGGCTGCCGTCATCGAAAACGACGTCAAGCATCTGCAAGGGTGCGCGCGATATGCAGCACGGCGCGGCAAATCGACTCGGCTTTCTTGAGGTCGATGGTCTTCGGCCAACGGTCGTCCGGGTGGTGGAACCAGGGATTCCTGCCCAGAAGCGAGATGTATTGCCCGCCAGCGTCGAAGATATTCTGCGCTTCCCCGCCCGGACGGACATTGGTCGGCGTGATTGCCTCGGGCGCGATACCGAAGGCTGTCAACGTTTCAAGACCCATGTCGAGCAAGTCCGGGGAAGCCTGGTAGCGAACGCCACTGGCCAGCCTCGTTCCCGCATGGTGGCAGTCGGCGGCCGCGAAGTTGGCCCCAAGATGTATCCAGGCGCGCGCGCCTTCCGCGAGCTTCGGGTGTCGCGCCATGTAATGCGCCAGGCCGAGGTGGCCGAGTTCGTGACCCGTATTCGCCGTGAAAAGCACATCGCGGCCGCCGGGATCGTTCGCGAAATGCCGGATGCAGACGAGCCAAACGGCGATTCCGCCGCCGCGCTCGGCAGTGGATGTCCACCAGGAACTGCGTGGGGTCATGATGACCAGCGGCGGCGAACTCGCGTCTCGGCCCGGAATTCGCGTCTGCACATTGCAGGCTTCGGTGTCCTCGATCGTCGCGTGAGCGACAAAACGGGCGGACGTTCCGGCCTCGGCCGCGGCTTCCAGCCATTCGCCCTCTTGCGTCGCGACTTGCAGCACTGGCGATCCGTACGGTTGCCCGTACTGCGGCGCGTTGAGCAGCGCAAGCCCTGGAACAACTTCAGGGGCTTCGGATGCAGCCACCACGGCGCGAAAAGCACCTTGCCGCGCGATCGATAGCGCCGCAGTCGACCCTCTGGGGCCGAAGGTCGTTACGGCGATCCCTCGACCAGTCCCGTCAGGCCGCGTCAACGCGCCTGTAAGGCCTGCTTCGTCCGTCAGTCCACCGTCGAACAGCGGCACGCCTGCTGCCCGGCGACCACCGGCTTCTACCGCGCATTCGCACAACATCCGGCGACGAAAGGGAAAGACATCCAGCCTCGGCTCCGCGCCCGCGGCGCGAATCGCGTCGGCCAACCACTCCGCCGTCGCGAGATCGCCGGAAGTTCCGGTGCGGTGCTCGGCGATAGCGTCCCAACCCTGGATGTCGGCCCCGACACGCAGGGCATCCGTTTCGAACCGATCCATGACCCGATGCTAATCGAAGTCCTTGACCAGCAGGCGGTTACGCGCGAGCGGTCGTCCGACTCCTGCGCTTGAAGCGACCAACGATGCTACAGCCTCGCACACGCGCACAATTGGCCGGGAGTGGGGAAAGGTCCTCAAGGTCGGCCCATCGAGGACCTTTCTCCCCACATCCTCCCGACATCACGCAACGTCGAAACGGTCCAGGTTCATCACCTTGTCCCAGGCGGCCACAAAGTCCTGCACGAACTGCTGCTCCGAGTCCTCACACCCATAGACCTCTGCGAGCCCTCGCAGCTGGGAGTTCGAACCCAAGATGAGATCCGCGCGGGTAGCGGTCCACTTGAGATCGCCCGTAGCACGATCTCGCCCCTCGAACACGTCTGCCGATTCAGAGGCAGCGCTCCACGCCGTGCCCATGTCGAGCAGGTTGACGAAGAAATCGTTAGTGAGCGACTCCGGCCGCTTGGTGAAGACACCGTGCCGGGACTGGTCGGAGTTGGTGTTCAGGACGCGCATGCCGCCGACGAGCGCAGTCATCTCGGGCGCCGCCAGCTTGAGCAGTTGTGCCCGGTCGATCAACATCTCCTCCGTCAACAAACCGTTCTGGCCGTTCTGGTAGTTGCGGAACCCATCCGCTTGCGGTTCGAGCACGGCGAAGGAGGCAACGTCCGTTTGCTCCTGCGACGCATCCGTGCGACCCGGCGTGAACGGAACGGTCACGTCGTGTCCGGCGTTCCGCGCGGCCTGCTCGACGGCGGCGCTCCCGCCCAGGACGATCAGGTCCGCGAGCGACACCCGCTTGCCGCCCGATGCCGAGCCGTTGAACTCCTGCTGGATACCCTCGAGGGCCGTCAGCACGCTGGCCAACTGGGCCGGCTGGTTGACCTCCCAGTCCTTCTGCGGCGCGAGCTGGATGCGCGCGCCGTTCGCCCCGCCGCGCAGGTCGGAGCTACGGAAGGTCGATGCCGAAGCCCAGGCGGTCGAGACCAGTTGGGACACGGAGAGACCCGAAGCAAGGATCTTGGCCTTGAGGGCGGCGATATCCTGTTCGTCAGCCAATGGATGGTCGACGGCAGGGACGGGGTCTTGCCAGATGAGGTTTTCCGAGGGGACTTCCGGACCCAGGTAGCGCGCCCGGGGACCCATATCGCGGTGTGTCATCTTGAACCATGCCCGGGCGAAGGCGTCGGCCAACTCGTCCGGGTTCGCATGGAATCGCCTGGAGATTGGCTCATAGATGGGATCCATCCGCATGGCCATGTCCGCCGTGGTCATGATCGGCGCATGCCGCTTCGATGGTTCGTGAGCATCCGGTACGAGATCCGCCCCGGCCCCATCCCCGGGCACCCACTGAAACGCTCCGGCAGGACTCTTCACACACTCCCACTCGTAGCCGAACAGGACGTCGAAGTAGCCGTTGTCCCACTTCACCGGGTTGGCCGTCCACGCGCCTTCGATGCCGCTGGTGATCGCGGCGGAGCCATTGCCCGTCTGGAAGCTGCTCTTCCAGCCCAGCCCCTGCTCGGTGATGTCGGCGGCCTCGGGTTCCGGACCCACCAGCGCCTCATCGCCCGCGCCATGGCACTTGCCGAAGGTGTGTCCGCCGGCGACGAGCGCGACGGTCTCCTCGTCGTTCATGGCCATCCGAGCGAAGGTCTCGCGAATGTCTCGGCCCGAAGCGACCGGGTCCGGATTACCATTGGGTCCCTGCGGATTCACGTAGATCAGACCCATCTGGACGGCACCGAGAGGAACTTCGAGATCCCGATCACCGGTGTAGCGCTTGTCGCCAAGCCATTCGTCCTCTGAGCCCCAATAGATGTCAGCTTCTGGCTCCCAGATGTCCGCGCGCCCGCCGCCGAAACCGAACGTCTTGAATCCCATCGACTCCAGGGCGCAGTTGCCCGCCAGGATCATGAGGTCCGCCCACGAGATCTTCCTTCCGTACTTCTGCTTCACTGGCCAGAGCAGCATGCGCGCCTTGTCGAGGTTGGCGTTGTCAGGCCAGCTATTGACGGGCGCGAAACGCTGGTTGCCGGTCCCGCCGCCGCCGCGGCCGTCGCCGACCCGGTAAGTGCCGGCGCTGTGCCACGACATCCGGATGAAGAGCGGCCCGTAGTGGCCGTAGTCGGCCGGCCACCAGTCCTGCGACGTGGTCATCACGTCGAAGATGTCCTTCTTCAGCGCGTCGTAGTCGATGCTCTTGAACTCCTCGGCGTAGTTGAAATCCTCGTCCATCGGATTGGACAAGGAAGACTGCTGGTGCAGAACATCCAGTCTCAACTGACGCGGCCACCAGTCCAGGTTGGACGTGCCACCGCGAGCGGCGGTGTTGCCTATCCCGCCCGTCACCGGGCACTTGTTCTCGCTCATGATTATCTCCTTCGAGTGTCCTGCCATGTCGTATTCCGCGGCTCCATCGCGCGCAGCGATCCTGACGATAAAGAATTCGACCGTTGGAGCGAGCGTAGGTTCTAGTTGCCTTCGCGTACAACGATTATTATTGGATGTAATAATCGTATTTTACGAACATTAGCGATTGGGCCCCAAATGAAACGCCTACCCACGATGAAACAGCTCCAATACCTGGTGGCGCTGGCGGACACGCAGCACTTCGGTCGTGCCGCGCAGCGGTGCTACATCGCCCAATCGACGCTCAGCGCGGGCATTCGTGACCTTGAGTCCGTGCTCGGAATCGCGATCGCGGAACGTTCGAATCGACACGTGCTGATCACGCGTGTCGGCCGGCAGATCGCCGAGAGAGCAAGGGCGCTCTTGCGCGACGCTGAAGAGGTCATGGAGATGGCCAGGGCCGGTCGCTCTCCAATGACGGGGGAGATGCGCCTCGGAGTCATCCCGACGATCGGCCCGTTCCTCTTGCCGCGGGTCCTGCCGGTGCTGAGGGACCGATTCCCGGACCTCACGATCTACCTCAGGGAAGAACAGACCGCTCCGCTGCTCGCCAGGCTGGAAGAGGGAGAGCTGGACGTCGCCTTGATTGCGCTGCCTTACGAGACCGAGGACCTCAGCATCGACGTCATCCTCAAGGACGAGTTCCTGTTCGCTTGCCACCGCACTCACGCACTCGCCTGCACTGACGAAGTTTCCCTCGAAGCGCTCGCGGGTGAACAGCTCATGTTGCTAGCGGAAGGTCACTGCCTGCGCGGTCACACGCTCGACGCCTGCGGAGTGGGCGACACCAGGGCACGGGCGCAGTTCGAAGCCAGCAGTCTGCACACGCTGGTACAGATGGTCGCAGCAGGTATTGGCGTCACTCTGATACCGCGGCTCGCGGTCGACGCGCGTGTCATCCAGGGAACGGGTATCTCGCTCTCGCGGCTCGCGGTGCCCGCTTCACGTGACATTGGATTGGCGTGGCGCCCGACATCGCTCCGAACCGACGACTTCCGGTTGTTGGCACAGACACTGCGCGAACTGCCCGATGTGGCGTGATTTGGCTCGTCTCAAGGAGCCTTCAGCCCACTGGATTACAGTGCGCCCGTGACGCCCAGGGAACTCCGACGTTGCAAGTCCTCCAGCAGTAGTGGCAGTGTTGTTCCATGCAAGGCCTGGATCAGAGATCAGAACCTCGGAAGCGACCTTTCAGCCAGTGATCGATGGACAGCTTGCCGCCTCCCGACAGCGCCAGCGGAACGAACATGAACAGAAAGATCAGGGGGAGTTTGTAGTTGCCCGTGCAGTGCATGTCCGCGCACCTCTCGGAGATGCGGTAGCCGTCGATGAACGCGGAGATCGAACCGATGCCCTCCGTTGTCCAGACGCGCTCGCCATCGACAATCGTCAGCGACATCGGCAAGTGCGCCGCATAGATGGCGACCAACGTGATGACTATGAGGCTCATGGACACGTACCGGGTCGCGAAGCCGACGATCAGGAGCACGGCACCGACGAGTTCGAACCACGTCGCGAGAAACCAGTTCGCCTCCACCGACAGCAATGAGAATGGGAACGGAAACTCGACCCGCTCAAACCAATTGCTGCCACCGAGTTTCTCGGCACCGCTTTCAAAAAACTCATAGCCGAGCAGAAGTCGCAGCATCAAAAGCGAAACGTATCCGCCCGCGACAGTGAGGTAAGCCCTTACCCGCTCTTCGAGGTTGAGGATTGGCCGTATCAATGATTCCATCTTGTCTGTCGTCATCTGCTCAAGTCACCAAAGGTTGCCCAATTTGTCGTTCGTTGTCGATGCCGCAGCGCGCGGCTGCTTTGACACCCTCGATCCCACGATCCCGGAAGACTGGCGGATACTGGCGGCGAACCTTGCCCTTCGCTGGCGCTCCGATCCGCCCGGGCGCGTCGGCCTCGCAGGAGGCCAGGGCGCGGGGAAGTCCACGCTGGCCAGCGCGATCATTGCGGCTGGCCAGCACTTCGGGCTACACGTGGTTGCCCTGTCCATTGACGATTTCTATCTCAAGCGGCGCGAACGCGAAGCGCTGGCGCGGCGCGTACACCCCCTGCTGGCGACGCGCGGGCCGCCGGGTACCCACGATATCCCGCTCTGTGAAGCCGTGATGGACGCGCTCAAGGTCGACGGCACGGTACCGGTTCCCATCTTCGACAAGGGCCTGGATGATCGCGCGCCGCAAACGCGAACCGTGCAGGCACCCGCCGACGTAGTTCTGCTTGAGGGTTGGTGCGTCGGCGCGCGGCCTCAGCCAGCAGATCGACTCGATCAACCGATCAATACCCTTGAAGCCGAGTCGGATCCCGAAGGTCGCTGGCGGCGCTATGTCAACGAAGCGTTGGCGACCGACTACGCCCGGCTCTTTCAAGCTTTGGACGAGCTGATCTTCCTGCGGGTACCAAACCTCGACGCCGTGGTGCGATGGCGGCTCGAACAGGAACGCGCGCGGCCACCCCAGCGCCGTCTTGACGAAGCGGCCGTCGCGCATTTCGTCGCGCACTACGAACGGTTGACGATGTGGATGCTTGAAGATCTGCCGGAACGCGCAGATGTGCTTGTCGAACTCGACGAAGGACATCGCGTCGCGGGCTGCACATTTGCGCATCGCCAGGATCTACCATGCGCACCCGGAAGAGACTGATGCGAACCCAATGCATCGCCCCTGCGCTAGTTGCTGCCGCCCTGGCGGCCTGCCAGCCCCCTGGCCCGCCCCAGCCCGTCAAGAGTCCCATCGACGACCGGGAGTACCGCCACATCGTACTGCCGAACAACCTGCGCGCGCTCCTCATCCACGCTCCCGGGAGCGACAACGCCGCCGCGGCGGCCAGCGTGGCACGGGGAAGCGAGCAAGATCCCGACCCGCATGAGGGCCTCGCCCACCTCGTTGAGCACATGCTGTTCAGGGCAACAAGGAAGTACCCGGAGGTGGACGGCTTCCCGGACTTCGTGAACGAGCACGACGGCAGCTGTAGCGCCTACACCGCCAGTGGCCGCACCACGTACCACTTCCAACTGAAACCGGGTCATTTTCCGGAGGCGCTCGACCGTTTCGCGCAGTTCTTCACCGCGCCGCTCTTCGAACCCGACCAGGTCGAGCGGGAGAAGCAGGTCGTGCAGAGGGAATACCAGAGCAAGAGATGGGAGCACGCGTTCCAACGACTCGCGGTGGGCAAACAACTGCTCAACCCGGACCACCCGGAATCGCGGTTCAACATGGGCAATCTGGAGACGCTGAGCGGCGTTGGCGTTCCGGAAGTGCGCGCCTTCTTCGAAGCCAACTACTCTGCCAACGCGATCACCGTCGCCGTTCTCGGCCCTCAAGACCTCGACACGCTGGAAGCACTCGTTGCCGAACAGTTCGGCATGGTCGTCGACCGGGGGCTCGGGCCGAGGCCCGCCAATGCGCCCCTCTTCAGTCCCGGGACGCTGCCGGGCAGTTACGCCTGGCGTACCTTCAAGGACGAAAAAGCCTTGGAGTTCACCTTTCCCATCCCGCCGCTAAAGCCTTACTACCGCACCAAGCCAGCGCGGTACCTCGCGGAGCTAGTCGGCCACGAAGGTCCCGGGAGCCTGCACGACGTGCTGAGCCGCCGGGACTGGATCGAGGCGCTTTCTGCGGGACGCAATGTCATCGACGAACAGAACTCCATCTTCGGGATATCGATGACGCTGACGGACGCCGGCGAATCGCATGTCCAGGAGATCGTCGACCTCGCCTACGCGTGGCTCGACCTGATCCGCCGCGGGGGCACCAACGCCTGGCGCTATCGCGAGATTGCTCGCCTCTCGGACCTCGATTTCCGTTTCCACGATCAAACTAAACCCGTCGCCGCAGTCATCCACGCCGCCGAAGCTCTCGCCGACTACCCGCTGGAAGACGTGCTGCGTCACTCCTACTTGATGGAGGCGTTCGACGAGCCCCTGATTCGCAGGTATCTCGGATTCCTGACGCCCGAGAACGCCCTCGTCTCGATCTCGGGTCCGGACGTCGATGTCGGCTACACCGAGTCGATTGACGTCCCCGCGTGGCGGCCGGGACCGGCTCGTCTACCCCGGCAGACCGATGCGCCCCTCGAACTCCCCGGACCGAATCCCTATCTTCCGGAAGACCTCGAACTCGCCCTTGAACCCCAACCCCCGGGCAAGCCCCTGCGCCTTGAGACCGGGACGGCTATTGAGACCTGGCACGCAGCCGATACGGAGTTCCGCACGCCAACGGCGCGGGTGGACCTTCAACTGGGAGCGGCTGAGCCTCTCACTCCAGACGACATCGTGATGGCCACGCTCCATGCCAAACTCGTGGAGGACGTCATGCACGCTCGCACCTATGCAGCCGGGCGTGCCGGAATGACCCATGAGATCAAACCGACCTGGACCGGTCTGCGCATCTACGTGAAGGGCTTTCACGACAAACTCGCCGTCCTGTTCGACGATGTACTCGCCACCTCGGTCGACCCTGCTCTCGACGCAGAACGGTTCGCCGTGATGCGCACGAAACTCGTCAAAACGTATAACGATCACAAACGCGGAGAGACCTTAAGGGATACGGTCTACAGCCTGCTCCATCCGGCAATCTGGCCCTTGGACACCCTCCTCGATGCCGCGCGACGGGCCACCCCGGCAACGCTGGCGGCCTGGCGTAAGAGGCGACTCCCGAACATGGGTGCGACACTCCTCGTGCACGGCAACGTGCTCGAAGATGACGCACACTCGCTCGCGGTTCGCACCCAACGGCGGCTACACATAGTCGAACTTCCGCACGCGTTTCCCTCGGCAAGGCGGCTTGCCGGATCCCTACGCTATCAACTCACTGTCGAGCAACTCGCTGTCGAGGCCCGCGACGAGACGAAATACGCGCTCTATATCCAGGGGGCGAGCGACGCGATCGAGGAGCGCGCCCGCATCGCCCTGATCGGGCAGATGCTCGACGACCGCTACTACACAGCGGTCATTTCGGAGCAGACCTACATCGCTCGCGCCTTTTCGGTCCCCATCGCGCGACACCCCGGGATCATGTTCGTACAGTGGTCGGAAACCGGTGCGGAGGAACTTGAGACGCGTACGCTGGCCTTCCTCTCCGAGCAGCGGGCTTGGTTCTGCGGACTCTCGGAAGCGGAATTGGAGGAGCACAAGAACGGTTTCCTCGCAACCCTCACAGGGGTAGACCGCAACAATCGCGATCGCATGTCACGGCTCACGCAAGACCTCGCTGCTCGCGTACTCACTTTCGACGACCGGGACCAGCTTGTCAGGGCCGTGAGGCGGCTCACGCCCGAGGAGGTCGCGAACGCATACGACGCCCTGATCAATCCCGCTCGCGGCAACCGGCTGACGGTGTACAGCCCCGGGCGCGCGGGCACCGCTCCGCAGGATGGAACGCTGGTGTCATCCATGGAGGCGTTGATCGAGTCCACATCTCCCGATCCGTCTGCTTCACAGCGATAGCGCAACAGGGCGGGCAATTTGCCGTATCTGGCGCGCACGTGGTTTGCCGGAGTGTCGTTTCCGACGCGGTCGGCTCGTTCAGGCTCTATTCAGCGGGCGCGGTCTAGGCTGTCGCCATCGAATGCAACCGTTTAGTGATTGACATGCAATTTCGCCGTTTGATCCGACCAGTCATGCTGGCCACAGCAACTTCTCTCGCCGTCGGCGCACACGCGGCCAGCCACTATGAGAGAGCGCGCGTGATCGACGTGATCCCCGTCTACAAGACGGTGCGCTACGCCATGCCGGTCGAAGATTGCCGGGCCCAAACCGTTCGCCTTCCCCAGTATGGCGTGTCCGGGACCGCCCCGATTGTCGGTGCCGTTATCGGTGGCGCCGTCGGAAACGCTGTCGGACACAAAAAGAGAAACAAGCAGGTGGGCGCCCTGATCGGGGCCGTCCTGGGAGCGACCATCGGCAACGACATCGCCAACGCTTCGCCCGATCGTTCGCATGCTCGGTACGGCACGCGGCATGTTTGCGACACATTTACCGAGTATCGCACCGAAGATCGGCTGGTCGGCTACGACGTGAGCTACGAATACGCCGGCCAAACCTACACCGCGCGGATGAAGCGGCGCCCCGGGGACGAGATACGCATTCGCGTAACGCCCATCGAATAATGTTGAAGCCCTGCCGCGCCCGATTGCCTTGGACATGACAGCGCGGTAGTCCCGGTGCATTCGCCCACAGCGCCTGGCGGCGGAGAGACCGCTCGGCCTTCCTCAAAATTGATGTGCCAATCCCGGCCATCTGTGCCAAATTGACGTGATGTCGTTAGCGGCGCTTACGCCGCACGGATGAAAAGAGATGCGCGTTCTGTTGGTCGAGGACGAAATGCTTCTTCGGGCGCAGGTGGACAAGTACTTGCGAGACTCGGGCTTTGTCGTCGATATGGCGTCCAACGGCGAGAAAGGACTCTATTTCGGCCTCGAGTTCGACTACGACGTTGCCGTCATCGATCTCGGTCTTCCCAAAATGAACGGCATTGACCTGATCGCGGAGCTACGCAAACAGAACCGTGCGTTTCCCATCCTCATTCTGACCGCCCGCCGCGACTGGCAGGACAAGGTGGCCGGGCTCGAAGCCGGCGCCGATGACTACCTGACCAAGCCCTTTCACCTGGAAGAACTGAAAGCGCGCCTCAACGCCCTGATACGGCGCGCCGCGGGATACGCCTCTCCCGTGGTCGAGAAAGGGCCGCTAAGCCTCGACCTCGGCGCCAAGGAAGCGCGCCTGAACGGCGATGCGCTGGAGCTGACGGCATTCGAGTACCGCGTTCTGGAGTATCTCGTCATGAATCCGGCCCGAGTCGTCTCGAAGGGGGAACTGACGGAGCACCTGTACGAGCAGGATTTTGATAGAGACAGCAACGTCATCGAAGTATTTATCGGACGGCTGCGCCGGAAACTCGACCCTGACGGGACGCTAAATCCCATTCGCACTATTCGAGGCGCAGGTTACCGTTTCTCCCTCTAGCCCTTGAATACGATACCCCCATCTTTCCTGGCACCACATGGTGCGACCTTACATGCGCGTTAGCCTGCATGGTCGCCTGATGGCGACGACCGCCATCGCCCTCGGTCTGTTTCTCCTCGCCACCGGCTGGATATGGGAGCGATTGTTCACGACCAGCGTACGCGCGAGCGCCGAAGAGCAGATGCTCATCGTGGCGTACGGCCTCGTTGACGCGACCAGGAAACATGCCGATCCCACGGCTTTCCGTGGACCCTACGTAGGCCAGACTGGGCCCCAGGAGCGGGTGCCGTTGGTGGGACCTTCCATATTGCTCCCCGACGAACTTGGCGAACCGCGACTGTCCCGGCCGAATTCGGGTCTCTACGCGTACGTCGAAACGGCGGACGGTACGTTGGCGTGGCGGTCGCCATCCATGACCATCACGTCGGTGGCCGCAGCGCCCAACCGCCGGCCGCCGCCTGGAGACTCGCGCTTTCACAAGATCGAGAGGGCCGGTACCGAGCCCCGATTCCTCCTTGGCTACACGGTGATTCTCGAAGAACTTGAGGACTCGGAGCTTACTTTCTGGGTGCTGAACGATCAGTCCCCGTTCAATGCCGAGATTCGCGAGTTTCGCAGAAGCCTCGTGGTTGGCGTGACCGCCGCCACGCTGCTCCTGATCGTCCTGCAACTTGGCACCCTGAGGTGGGGGCTACGCCCCTTGCGACGGATGGCGGAGCGAGTCCGCGCGCTGCACGCCGGGCAACGCGGCGACATCGGTGAGGACTACCCCGCGGAACTCGCCCAGCTAGCGCGCACGTTGAACCGTTTTATCGAACACGAACTGGAGAACCGGGAACGCTATCGCCGCGCCATGGGCGACTTGGCACATAGTTTGAAAACACCGCTAGCCGTCCTGAAGAATGCCCTGATAACACCCGACAGACCCGAGAACACGCTGTTCGACGATCAGCTCGACCGCATGGAGGCGACCATAACCCGTCAACTCTCGCGCGCTGCGGCAATACCGCCCGTGCTGCCACACGAACCCGTGGCGGTGACGCCCCTGCTGGAACGTCTGTGCCGCGCGCTTGACAAGGCGTATGCGGGGAAGACCGTCGCTGTAGAGATCCGCGCGGCGCAGGTTCGGGTGAGGGCGGACGAGCGCGACGTGATGGACGTATTGGGCAACCTGCTGGAAAACGCCTACAAGTACTCGCATTCGAAAGTGCGCGTCACGGTAAGGCAGGACGAATGCCCTGCGACCCGCGCCGGCCAGGGCCCGACCGGATCAAACGCTACGGAACAAGACGCTCTCCGGACGGGGTCGCGCGAAGTCGTCTGCATAGTCGTGGAGGACGATGGCGACGGCATCCCCGAAGCGGCGAAGCGCTACGTCTTTGAACGGGGCGCGCGCGCCGACACCGCCCATTCCGGCCACGGCATCGGTCTCGCCGCTGCCGTGGAGCTGGCCACCGCCTACGGCGGCACCGTGCAACTCGCCGACAGCGATCTGGGTGGGGCCCGGGTGATCCTCAAGCTCCCAGCGTAGGCCCGGCGTCGAGGCTAGCTGCTAGCGGAAAGATCCACGGGACGATAGGTGGGCTTGTCCGATAACACATTGGGCGGGGCGCGTCGGGACCAGGGAGGGGATTCGAGCGAGGGCCCATATGTGCGGAAACGGAGGTGGCTCAGGCGGTCTATGGTCGGATGGTCGCTACCGCGTTGAGGGAACGTAGCCGATTCCCCAGACGCGGAGCAGCGCGCGGCAGCCTTGGTGGAAGTCGTTCTGGAAGTCCACCATCTGCAACTGCGACAATGTCCAAGAGATTTCGTCGTGGTCGCACGGGCGGTGCATGATGGGCACGATTCTTCCGTCGAAGCGATCTTGCTGGAGTGAGAAGACCAACTCCCTCTTGACCCATATCGATGCGACGGCATCGGGGGACAGGACCAAGACAAACCAGTCGCAGCGCCGCAAGGCTGCGCCTATCTCGTCGTGCCATTGCTGCGCGCCCTGAATATTGGTGTCGCTGTACCAAACCGGGACGCCGTGGCGTCGCAGTACATCGGCCAACCCAGTCGTGAATGTTCGGTCGGCACTCGAGTGCGACAGGAAGACTTCTTTCGGCACGCGGGCTAGCCGAAGGACGAGGCTCAGGCGTGACTAAGGATCGCCTTGGCGATCGGTTCGAATTTCGGGCCGTCGGTCTCGGCGTCGTCCAACTCGACCCATGGCATACGCCGGACGATCCACGGAATCTCGCTTGCAGGAAATCCCTCCAAGTTGCCGACTACGACGGGAATGAGACGGTTGCGGTAGTTCTTGGCACCGAGGGCATATTCGATGTCGCGCTTGACGTAGGGGGAACTCGCAGCCGCAGGAGTGAGGAGCACGACCATGGCCTCCGACTCTTCCAAGGCGCGCGCGACCTCGCCTGCCCAATTATCGCCGGGCAACAGGTCACGGTCGGGATCCCAGACTTCGAGACCGCTCTCCGCAAGGACCTTGCAGATGCGTGCCGCGAGCGGGGCGTCCGTGTGGGCGTGGCTGAGGAAGACCTTCATGACGTCTCAGTTGTCTCACAGATTCCAAAGTGTGGCCGTCAAGTGCCAACGTAGCAGATGCTTGGCAGCCTGTCATGTCGCCAAGGGACGCTTCTGTTGGCTCGTCGACCAGGCGGATCGGACGACACGCAGCATCTCTCGTCCCCGTGTTCGCGGGGGCCAAATACGGCGCCCGCACGGGCAACGGATTCTGTGGCGCTAGTGCTCGACGATCTGCCGGATTGCTTCAAAAAAGCGCGACCTGACCGCTTCCGCTTCGGTTTGCAGTGTGGCCGCGGCACACCATCGCTCCAGCAACGACTCGACGTCCGCCGGGTCGTGGTCCCGCGCTGTCATCCCGGATTGCAGGCGGCCGACCTGTACCTCCATCCGGAGACTTTGATCTTCCGGCGGAGAGGTGATTCCGGCCCCGATTTCCGCTTCAACGGCCAAGCGTCGCAAGGCCAGGAAATCCAGTAACGCCGGGCCATCAAGCCGCGGCTTGAACAGCTCCGCAAGTGCGCCGGCTTCCTCGAGCCATGCCTCTTTCGATCCGCCGTCCCGTTCGATGCCGGCAAGCCTCGCATCCAGCGCATCGATGCTGTCCACTCGCTCCAACTCGCCCCGGAGGCGTTGCTGCGCCGCGCGCAAGCCAATCTCTCGCTCGTGGTCGGACAGCATGCGATAAGCCCGCCGCTCGACCTCCCGTGGCAACCCTTCCAGGGCTTCTATCCTGGCCCGACAAGCGTTCAGCAGTCGGCGGGCATCTTCGGTCGAGTCGGCTTCGGCAACCGCCTGCGCGAGATCTTCGGTCAAGGCGTTCGCCTGGTCTACCGCTTGCGCCAACCGTGACCGGCGCTCGTCGCGGCTGGCATCACGGGTCTCGAAGACCTGATCGCAGATGCCGCGAAATTCCTTCCATAGCGCCTGATCAACGCGACGGCGCGTCGGGCCGACACGTTTCCAATCCGCCTGCAGCCGTTTCATCAGTTGGATCTGGTCGTGTATCGGACTGTTCTCTTCAACTGCAGACCGAGCTTCCTCAACGATGGCCGTCTTCGTCGCCTCGTTGCGCTCCCATTCCTCACGCAGATGACCGGAGATCTTCTCCGACACGGCCTTGAACCGGGATTCCACCCTTCGTCCCGGCGACCTGTCGACCGGCCGGTAGGTACGCCATTCATTTCGCGCCCGCTGCAGAATCTGCTCGACGCCCCTGTAGTCCGCATCCTCCCAATCATTCTCTTCGACGAACGCCTCAAGCTGAGCGCAGATCGTGCGGCGCTGCTCGAGATTGAACTTGCGTTCCTCCGCAAGTTGCTCGAAGTGCCGCCGACAGGGCGCGAAGGCGCGATCCGCCGCCGCATCGAAGCGCTCCATCAACGCGCGGTCCCTGGCCGATTGAATATGCCCGAGCGCCTTGACGCGACCGCGCAGAGTCTTGATCCGTTCCATCTGCGCGTTCGGATTCAACGGATGGTCGGCGAGCGATTCCATCTCTTCGCACAGGGCTTCACGTTTGCCGAGCAATGCGAATGCTTGCCAATCCGCGAGCTCACGCAACTGACGCGACCCCGATGCGAGCTTCGCGCTCGGCCTTTGCTGGGCCGACTTCGGAAGGCATCGAATCCAACGGTTCGCCTCGCTTTGCAGGCGTAGCGCGTCGTTCACCTCGCCCGCCTCAACCGCGACCTCGACCGCACTGATCGACCTATCGATTTCTTCCTGCACCGCGGCGTATGCGTCGCGGCTGTTCTGGTCCACCGCCTCGAACGCATCTTGCGCAATCCCCAGCCGCTCGACCCATTCTGGGGGCGAAGACCTTTCCGGCCAGGCGATTTTCCCGCGAAGTGACTCTGCTGCTCGCGCATGTCGGCGCGCCTGCGACTGCAATCGCCATCGCACTTCGTATTCATCATCCGGCGGCGTTTCAAGCCCCGCATGCGCATTGACAATCTCTTCGATCTCCGTCTTGCACGAGACGGCCCTATCCAGCGCGGCGAGGAGATCGGCAATGCCTTCCCGGTATTGCGCGAAAGTCGAGGCCGTTTCACCCGGCGGAATCGAATTCTCAGCGAGGGCACCCCAGCGATTTCCGATGCTGTGCCACCGCTCTTCCAGTTCGCCGATCGCTTCGACGCCATCCGCAATGGCCTGCTGCAAGGCGTCCGCCTCGGTCAGCAGGCCATTGAACGAGTCGCTGCCGGTCGTCGGTGACGACGATTCCGGCAGTTGGAATCGCGCCTGCATGTCCGCAGGCGTTTCCGCCGCTCCGCCCAGGGATTCGAGGTGCTCCTCGTTTTCCTCCAGGCTCGCCTTGAGCGCGTCCCACTCGACCCGCAACGCTTCGCGTTTTGCGTCGAACTGCACATCCCCGACCGACAGCCGATTCGCGGAATCGATCAGTGCTTCCGCCCGTGCGACCAACTCGTCGCGCTCATGCTTGAGACGCTTCAATGCATTGACGCGGTCGCGTACAACGCGATGCACCGTCTTGTCCCCGCTGCGCAGCGCGTGTTCCAGTAGGGCGAGACGGCTTTCGCCGCGAACCTCCCGGACCATTGCTACCCGGGTTTGCACATCCCGCAAGCCGGCGATGGCCGTCCCCAACGCGCCATCGTCGATCATGGAGAGAAGGTCCGGCGAAGGGGTCAGGACAAAGCAGGCAACGACAACAAGCGGGTGGGTGGCGAACGCATGGTCGTCGCCGAGTTCCGCCAGGCGGGTGGCAGCGGCGCTAGCTACCTCTGCGTCATCAAGGAGTGAACCGAGCGCGGCGACGGATTGCAGGCGCGCGATGGCGGCGGTGCGCACGCCGGTATCGGCATCGGTCCTGGCCGCTTCTTCGAGGACCGCTTGTTCCGAGTCGTCCAGCGCGAGCAACGCTTCGCGCCTGTGTGCCGGATTCGCGTCCGTCGTCTGCGGTTTGCGTTTGAAGAGTCTCGACAGCATGGCTGCACGTCATCCCGGATCCTTCGCGCATGTTCAGCTATACGAAGTTGTGGGTCCCATCGCAGAGCGGCCTATTGACGCTGTGCTTGCATCCGCAGAAGAACACGGTGCCGCTGGCCTCTGCGTCGTAACGTATCGGCGTGAATTCGCTGCCCTCGTGCGACCCGTCGCAAAAAGGCTGGTTGCCGCTCTTTCCGCACGCGCACCAGAAGTACTTCAATCCAGCTTCTACTTCGACCGGGAAAGGCCCCCTTTGTGCAATGTTCGGCTCCGCCATGGTGCCCAGCTCCTGTATACCTTTGAAACCTTCAAACGGGAGAGGTTCCACGACTACCGTACTCGACTTGGCCTTCCGATGAAACCCTGCGGCTGCCGCGTTTTGCCTTGCGGGCGGCATTGCAATCCAATAACCGGGCCGGGTCTGTTACTGTCAAATCCTCAAGCGGTTGCGGCGGATACAGATGGCGAGGTGGGACAAGACCACGACGGGTTCGATACCCGACTGGTTCTGGCAGGCGGTGGAAACGCCGAGCGAGCAGCGATTCGTCGAGGTCGAAGACTGCAATGTGTGCTATCGGCTTTGGGGAGACGCCGAAACAAAGCCCGGCATGTTGTTGATACACGGCATGAACGCCCACAGTCGCTGGTGGGATTTCATCGCGCCCCAGCTCATGGACGACTACCGGGTTGCCGCAATGGACCTGACCGGGATGGGCGACTCGGACTACCGCTACGCGTATGAAGCCGAAACCTACGCCCGCGAAATCGTCGCGGTATGCGATGCGGCGGGATTCGGGAACGACGTGGTGGTCGTCGGTCACAGTTTTGGAGGCGTGATGGCGGTGAAGGCCGCCAACCTTTACGCCGACCGGTTCGGCGCGCTGGTCCTCGTGGACTCGGGCATCCGCAATCCCGACGAACCCGTTTCGAACCAGCCCACGATGGGTGGCGGACGGCCGAAGGTGTACCCCGACCGGGAGTCCGCCGAGAACCGATTTCGCCTGTATCCGCCGCAGCCGTGCGACAACCAATACATCATGGAGTACATCGCCAGGCATTCGCTGCTGCAGGTCGACGGGGGTTGGGCCTGGAAGTTCGACGAGGAGTTGCCCCTGACCCTCAAAGGCACTGACCGCACACCCGAAGACTACACTTCGATACCGATCCCCGTGGGTATTGTGTATGGCGCCGAGAGCAACTCATTCACGGCGAGCACGCTTGACTACACATTGGAACTGCTCGGGCGGGACACGCCCGTCGTCGCCGTGAGGGACGCCCAGCATCATGTCTTCCTTGATCAGCCCCTGGCGTTCGTCGATGCACTGGAGCAGGTACTGGATCGCCTCCTGCCATGACGGGACTGGTCGGCATCTGCCTGCTGCCCGTCCTCGCATGGCTCTTGTCCACCGACCGGAGGGCCGTCAATTGGAGGACCGTGGGGGGCGCATTTGGATTGCAGGTCGCGGTAGGCGCCGCCGCGCTTTACCTCCCGCCCGGGCGCGCCATCCTTGAATGGGTCGCCGCCGCCGCCAGCCAGATACTCGACTACAGCCTGGTAGGAATAGAATTCGTATTCGGCAGCCTCGCCTCCGACTCGTTCGGATTCATCTTCGCCTTCCGGGTGCTGCCCGTCATCGTCTTCTTCTCGGCATTGATAGCGGTGCTCTACTACCTTCACGTCATGACATGGGTCGTGCGGATCTTTGGTGGACTGCTGCAGCGCGCGCTCCGCTCCAGTCGGTCGGAATCGATATCCGCGGCGGCCAATGTGGTCGTCGGCCTGGTCGACGCCCCGCTCGTTGTGCGGCCGTTCATCCCAACCATGACCAGATCCGAGCTGTTCGCCGTCATGGTCGGCGGTCTCGCCACGGTCGCGGGCTCGGTCATGGCCGGCTACGCGGCAGCGGGCATCGAGTTCAAATACCTGATTGCGGCCTCGTTCATGGCCGCGCCGGGCGGGCTCATGATGGCCAAACTCATGGTTCCGGAAACGGAGGAACCGAAGAACGATATCGCGGACCTCGACGAAGGACGCCCCGTCAACATCTTCGACGCGGCGGCCAGCGGCGCGATGCTGGGCCTGCGCATCGCGGCAGCGGTGGGTGCAATGCTGATCGCGATCATCGGACTGATCGCGTTGCTGAACGGCATCATTGGCTGGGCGGGCGGATTTTTCGGCGCACCGGATCTGACCTTCCAGCAACTCATCGGCTGGTTGTTCATGCCGATCGCGTGGATCGTCGGCGTTCCCTGGGCCGAGGCGGCCGAAGCCGGCAGTTTCATTGGCCAGAAACTCGTCCTGAACGAGTTCGTCGCCTACCTCGAATTCGCCCCGCACATCCCCGAGCTGTCCGAAGGCACCGTTGTCATCGTCACCTTCGCGCTGTGCGGATTCGCAAACTTCGGTTCGGTCGCCATATTGCTCGGCGGCCTGAGCGCCATCGCGCCGAATCGCCGGGAGGATATCGCCCGGTTCGGCATGCGTGCGCTGATCGCGGGCACGCTGGCAAACCTCATGAGCGCTTCACTGGCGGGAATCTTCTTCTGGTTATAGGTGTGCCGCCCGGGTACCTCAGCCTTCCTCGTGTAGGCGAGCGCCGTCATGGAGCATGCGGCGTGTCAAGCCATTCTTGCGGTCGGCCGATGTCTAATTAGGGGAATTCGTTGACTCCACCAGCAAACCCTCCGGCTCCGGAACCACCAAAGCATCTTCCCCGATAGGCGCACCCGTAGGCGTGTAGTTCATTACAAGGGCTTCAAGCATGGGTTTGCGGTTAGATTCCTTTGCGCCTACATGATAGAAGTGCGGTTGCAGGATCATGTGGTATCTGCCCCACAGCGTATCGATGAGTTCGTTCTGCCGGTGCTGGTTACTATGCCATGTGGACAGAAGGAACCGCGCCCCCGTTGATCTCAGCGAGTCGCGGAGAAGCATTTCGTGACCTCCGTCCCAACTGTCGTAGTAGTCGACATGTCTTCCCACATAGGGGGGATCACAATACACGAAGTCGCCGCTCTTCGCGTAGGCTATGGTGGTTTCGAAGTCCTGGCACTCGAACCTCCATTCCGACTCGTTCATCACCTTCCTGAACCGTTCGACCTGGTTGACGATTTTCGTCACGTAGGCCGGAGCGAAACGTTGCGGCTTATGCCCGAAGGGGACATTGAACCCGCCGCTCTTGTTGAAGCGGATGACGCCATTAAAGCAAGAACGGTTCAAGAAGAGGAAGTCCAATGGCTCGTGGGTCGAATTGAATCTTTCCCGCACCTCGTAGTAGTAGTCCTTACCTCGCTCAGAGAGAAAATATCCCTCTCGTTGGAGAAACGCCCTCGTTGTGTATCCGTCAATACTCCCGTCCTGTATCGCTTTGTAGAATCGAACCACATGCGGATTTGCGTCAGCAAGTAACGCCCTCGCCGGAGCAACGTTGAGGGCGACCACCCCAGACCCGAGAAAAGGTTCGACCCAGAGGCCCTCGTGGTCTCGTTCAATCGTACGGAGTATCAGCGGAACGAGTTTCGTCTTGATTCCCTGGCACTTGATTGGAGGAACGAGTACTCGCATTCACCTTCTCCTTTGCGTCGACTTGGAAACGATCATTGTCGTATCTCCGCCACGATCAATAAACGCGGCTTCGACCGCAGAGCGGAGCAGCGGCCGGGGTCCGTCTCAACCGCCGACGGGACGCAACACATGCCTTGTCGGTCTGAGGCGAAGCCTCTCTAGACTAGTTCTTGTCCGTATAAGGACGAGCCTTGGAATCGAGGCTGGGTTGGAGCGGGCCGATCATTGTCTCACACGCCTCGCCGGGCGACAAAAAATGGCCGATCCCGGACGATCCCGGATGGGTCCCGGCCCATCTCGCCCTCCGCGGGCGCTTCCCGGCGCCCGTTTCGCCGGACAATCTGCCGTTTCGGAGCGGACGGGCAAGGGGCGCCCGCCGGTTTTCCGAACCGGTCCGCGACAACGGGCGATCGGGGGCGTCAGACAGGTTTGGGCCGCAGCCGAACGAGGCGCATCAGGTTGTGCGCGAACACCGCCGACTGCACGTAGGCCTTGAAGCGCGGCAGGCCGCGCCAGCGGCAGAGGCCGAGGCCGAAGCACCGCTTCAGGTACGAGATGCCCGCCTCGATGCCGGCGCGGAAGCGCTTCAGCCGCGCGTACAGCCACGACGACGGGGTCATGTCCGCGACCTTGATGCCGCGCTTCTTGTTGAACACGACATGCGCCACCCCCAAGTCCTTCGCCTCCTTCAGGTTCCCGCGCGACGCGTAGCCGCCGTCGAACGCCGCCCGCGACGGCGCCGCGCCGTAGTGCTCGACATGCCGCTCCACCATCGGCAGGCAGCGCGCGCTGTCAGCCGGATTGCCGTCCTCCACCACCGCGTCCAGCACCAGCCCGCTGCGCCCGGTGGTGAAGTTGACCTTGTGCCCGTAGTGCGTCTTGCGCCCGCCCTTGCGGATGATGTCCGTGTGCGGCTCGAACAGGCTCACAATCTTCTCCGCCGCCGGCACCGTCTCGCCCTCGAACACCCGCCGCGTCGTCTGATCCACCACGCGGGCGAGCAGATCGCCGTATTCGGCGGCGGTCTCCGCCCACGCCCGCGCCCAGGGCGTCCCCGCCGCCGACACCGCCGGCAGCGCCGCCTCGACATAGCCGACCGTCCGCGCCAGCAGCCGCAGCAGCTTGCGGTAGGTCCGCGCCCGCTTCGCCGCGCCGCGTTGCGACCCGATCTCCAGGGCGCGTCGCTTCGCCGCACGGCGGTGATCGTGGAAGCGCACCGCGTCCGCCCCCAGCTCCTTGCGCGCCGCGACCAGCAGCCGCGTCAGCACGCGCACGCCGTCGCGCAGCAGCTGGCTGTCCGAAGGCTCCAGAATGTGCGTATGGGTCACCGTGCTGTCGACGCGGACTTGATCCCCCGGCTCGACCTTCTCGTCGCGCGCCGCGCCCAGCAAGCAGCGGTTGATGCGCTCCCAGGTCTCGGCGCGGATCGAGCCGATGGTCGACTGCAGCGCCGATTTGCCCGGCAGCCGCCCCGCCTCCACCCGCGCGAAGCGCCGCGCCGAAAGCGAGTCCCGCAGCGCGAACTCCAGGCCCCGGTACGTCTCCTGGCGCAGATGCTTGAGCACCGCGCAGCGCAGCACCGTCTCGCAGCTCAGGCCGCGGCGGCCGCGCCCCGACCCCGACCGCGCGCCGAGGTCGGCGGCGATCTCGGCGAGCAGCTCCGGGTGCGCGTCCAGCCACGCGGACGCCCGCTCCAGCTCGACGGCGACGGGGTGGTCCACGGCTTGCGGATCGAATAAGCTTGTTTGCGCGTTGCGTTTTTCGCGCATTCGCACCTCCGGCGTTTTGGCTTTTCCAATGTTTTCATTGGGTTACGAAAACAGAGGATATCCGAAACGCCGGTTCAAAGCCACTCTTTTCGCTATTTTCTCCAATATAATCAATGCGTTGAGAGTTTTCGGACAAGAACTAGACTAGGGCGGCAAGTTAGACAGGCAACCAGCGCGGATATCGCACCAAGAGCCGCGATGAGGCCTTGGCCGGGCCGAGCTGACCGGTCTCCCCGGTCAGCCCCAGCTCAACGTTCCGCCGGTCTGGTACTCCGTCACGCGCGTCTCGAAGAAGTTCTTCTCTTTCTTGAGGTCCATGATTTCGGACATCCAGGGAAACGGGTTCTTCACCCCCGGGAAATGCTCATCAAGACCGATCTGGACGAGTCGGCGATTGGCGATGAACCGCAGATAGTCGGCCATCATGTTGGCGTTCATGCCGAGCACGCCGCGCGGCATGGTGTCCCGGGCGTACCGGATCTCGAGCTCCGTGCCTTCCAGGATCATTTCCTTCGCCAGCGCCTGCATGCCCTCGTCCCACAAATGCGGGTTCTCCAGCTTGATCTGGTTCACCACATCGATGCCGAAATTCACATGCATGGATTCGTCCCGCAGGATGTACTGGAACTGCTCGGAAGTGCCGGTCATCTTGTTGCGCCGTCCCATCGAAAGAATCTGCGTGAAACCGCAGTAGAAAAAGATGCCTTCCAGCACGCAGTAGTAGGCGATGAGGTTCTTCAGCAGTGTCTTGTCGTTGTCCGCGGTGCCGGTGCCGAAGTTCGGATCACTGAGCTCCTGGGTGTACTTGAGCGCCCAGGATGCCTTGTCGGCGACCGATTCGACCTCGCGATACATGTTGAAGATTTCGCCCTCGTCCATGCCGAGAGACTCGATGCAGTACTGGTAGGCGTGCGTATGAATCGCCTCTTCGAACGCCTGGCGCAAAATGTACTGGCGGCACTCGGGATTGGTGATCAGGCGGTAGATCGCGAGGACCAGGTTGTTCGCCACCAGTGAGTCCGCGGTCGAGAAGAAACCGAGGCTGCGTTTGACGATCAGGCGCTCGTCTTCGGTCAGGCCGTTTTCGGATTTCCACAGCATGACGTCCGCGTTCATGTTTATCTCTTGCGGCATCCAGTGGTTCGCGCATGCGTCGAGATACTTCTGCCATGCCCAGGCGTACTTGAACGGCACAAGCTGATTGAGATCGGCTCGGCAGTTGATCATGGCTTTCTGATCCACCGTGACGCGGTCGCGGCTGTCTATCCGGCCGACCACCTCGCTTGCGACCCCGTTCGACACCTCGCTCGCTATTCCGGTCGCCGTCTCGTCGACGATGCTCGGTGCAGGCGATGCCGCCTCGGGCGTCAGCTTGTCAGCGTAGGGCTGCAGCCGTTCCGCCGCCTCTTTTATTCGCGCATCCCGCGCTTCCGGCGCATCCGGCGCGTCGTCGCGGTCAGTCTCGCCGGTTTTCTCAGCGGCAAGACTACCCACAACGCCCACGTCGTCTTGGTAGTCATCCCAGGACAATACGGTACGCATCTACTTTCCTCTCTTTGTTTCTATTTCTGCTCTCTCTCGCCTCTCGTGTGGCTCTCTCTTCTTGTTGTGTTACGTGCTATCGGTTTGCACTCTTGTTTTCCCCGGCAGGGTCTGTTCTGTCTGTTCCGTGTTCTCTTCTGGCTACCGCTACTGGCATGCCTCGCATTCCGGATCATCGATGGCGCATATCTGAGGCGCGGTGGAACCGCTGGCGCTTGCCGTCCTCGCGGCGCCCGCATCCACCGCGTTCAATGTACCCGTGGTATCGAGCGTCGACTTCTCCGTCGCCGTCGCTCCGAGCGACCGCAGGTAGTAGGTGGTCTTCAAGCCCCTGAGCCACGCCATGCGGTAGGTGACGTCGAGTTTCTTGCCGTCGGCGTCGGCCATGTACAGGTTGAGGGACTGCGCCTGGTCGATCCACTTCTGCCGCCGGCTCGCCGCGTCGACGATCCATCGCGGCGCGATTTCGAAGGCCGTCGCGTAAAGCTCCTTCAGATCCGGGGGTACGCGGTCGATTCGTCTCACGCTGCCGTCGTAGTACTTGAGGTCGTTCACCATCACCGAATCCCACAGGCCACGCTGCTTGAGATCGTGGACAAGATAGGGATTGGCGACGGTGAACTCGCCGGACAGGTTCGATTTCACGAACAGGTTTTCGTAGGTCGGTTCGATCGACTGCGACACGCCGACGACGTTCGCGATAGTTGCCGTCGGCGCGATGGCCATGACATTGGAATTGCGCATGCCGCGCTTTCGCACCTTGTCGCGCAGGCCATCCCAATCCAGCGTGGTGGAAAACTCGACTTCCAGGCAGCCCGACGGCCGCTCTTCGCCGAGGCGCTTGAGCGAGTCGATGGGCAGGATGCCCCGGCTCCATAAAGATCCCTCGAAGCTGGCATAGCTGCCGCGTTCCTTGGCGAGTTTCGACGAAGCGTCGATGGCGCAGTAGGAAATCACTTCCATCGAACGGTCGGCGAATGCAACCGCGTCGTCGGAGCCGTAGGGGATACGCAGTTCGTACAGCGCATCCTGAAACCCCATGATGCCGAGCCCCACGGGGCGGTGTCGCATATTGGAGCGGCGCGCCTGGGGCACGGAGTAGTAGTTGATGTCGATGACGTTATCGAGCATCCGCACCGCCGTGCGCACCGTCTTCCTGATCTTCTTGAGGTCGAGCGCGCCCTTTTTCGCATCCAAGTGCTGTGTCAGGTTCAGGGAGCCCAGATTGCACACGGCGATTTCGTCCGCAGACGTATTCAGTGTGATCTCGGTGCATAGATTGGAGGAATGCACCACCCCGGTATGCTGCTGGGGCGACCGGATGTTGCAGCTATCCTTGAACGTGATCCACGGATGCCCGGTCTCGAAAAGCATGGACAGCATCTTGCGCCAGAGGTCCACCGCCCGAATCCGTTTGTGCAACAGCCTGCCCGGATCCTCGGCGATCATGGCTTCGTATTCCTCGTAGCGCTGCTGGAAGGCGCTCCCGTAAAGGTCGTGCAAGTCGGCAACCTCGTTCGGCGAGAACAGCGTCCACTCGGCATCGTCGAACAGGCGCTGCATGAACAGGTCCGGCACCCAGTTGGCGGTGTTCATGTCATGGGTGCGGCGACGATCATCGCCGGTGTTCTTCCGCAGTTCGAGAAACTCCTCGATGTCGAGGTGCCATGTCTCGATGTAGGCGCATACCGCGCCCTTGCGCTTGCCGCCGTTGTGGGCGAGACCGCTGGTGGTCATGTAGGATTCATCGCCTTCCACCTTGAGGTCCATCACGAACGGCGTCGGCGGCAACGGCCCGACAGTGCGAACGCGGCTGAACACCCAGTTCTTCACGACCAGCCAGTTCCGCTTGGTCAGGGGCTTGCAATTCAGCCGCTCGGCCAGTTCCGGCAGGGCGGGAATACGGATATCGTAGCTCTTGACGATGCCTCTGAATCCCGTCCTGGAGCCGTCGTCGCGGGTGGCCTCGTGGTTCTGGCGGCGCTCGCGGTACTGTCCGGCCGTTGGCACGCCGAGGCGCAGCATCTGGTAGCGAACCCCCTCGGCGAGGGCTTCTGACGTACTCGTGAAGTAGATCTCCTTGCCCCGGCTGATGCCGCCGTCGGTTTCCAGGAGCCCCTGCAGCAGGGCCAGTGCCTGAGACCCGGGCAGGTGACTGAAGCGCCGCGCGATCCGTTTCTGTCCATTCGGTCCGTACAGATCCTCGCGGGTGAACTCGAGGTTGCGCAGCCCGGCTCCCCGGTATTGTCCGGTCGTGCCATCGCGCTTGAGGCCGATGCCCGCAGACCAGTGGATCTGCCGATACCGTTCCCCGCGGCCGGTCACCCAGAAGTGAATGCCCCGCTCGTTGAGATAGGTGGTCACGAAGTCTAGATGGGCGTCTCGCGTCGGGTTGCCCGACACGCCCCACTCCAATCCGCTTTTCGCACAGTGGCCGTCGCCAAGCAGGATTCCGTACATCCGCGCATCGTCTTCGTCGAATCCCGCGACCGGCACGACCTCCTGCGGTATCACCTGCGCCACGTAATCGCCGGTCCGCAGGTTGCCAGCGTCCACCCATTCGGGCTTGGTCTTGCCTTTTGCGAGCCATTCGGCGAGCCATTCGTAACTCCGACTCGCGGCCTGTTCCATGGGGATACCGCGTATGGCCCACAGGGGATGGCCTGCGGTGACCTTGAGCGGCGCGATCGAGTGCTTTACGCGCACTTCCACCATTGGATCGGTCTGGTTGTAGGCGAACGTCTTCCGGACCTCGCGGTACGCGCCTCGCTGGCCGAGAACCAGGTCGCCGGCGGCGACGTCACGCAACGCCTTGACGCCGTCGGCGGTATGCACGCGGGTGTCGGGGTCGAAGCACTGATTGACCGCTACCGCAGTGTCGTTGACGACCTTGAGGAACGGCACGACCCCCTGGGACTTCCCATTGGTTCCCTTGATGTACGACCCGAGCGCGCGTACCGGCGTCCAGTCGTTGCCGAGCCCGCCAGCCCACTTGGACAGCAGCGCATTGTCGCGAATGGCGCTGTAGATGCCATCGAGGTCGTCCGCCACCGTCGTCAGGAAACAGGACGACAACTGCGGTCGCCGCGTACCCGCATTGAACAGCGTCGGCGTCGAACTCATGTAGTCGAACGAAGACAGGAGGTCATAGAACTCGATAGCGCGTTCCTCCGGTTCGTTTTCCTGGACGGAAAGTCCCATAGCAACGCGCATGAAAAAGACCTGCGGCAACTCGAACCTGACATCGTTCGAGTGGATGAAATATCGGTCGTAGAGTGTCTGCAGCCCGAGGTAGGTGAACTGCAGGTCGCGTTCGGGTTTGAGCGCCGCGCCGAGCCTTTCGAGATCGAAACGCTGCAGTTCGGGGGCCAGCAACTCCAGCTTGACGCCGCGCGCGACGAAGGCCGCAAGCGCTTTCCCGTACAGCCTCGCCATTTCCGCCTGGGTGGCCCGGTAGTCGGCCGCCCCCGGAAGGCGCACATCGAGGAAGGAGAGGGCTTCCGAGCGCAGTTGATCCATCAGCAGGCGCGCGGTGACGTAAGTGTAGTCAGGTTCCTCCTCGATCAGCGTGCGCGCCGTCATGACCAGGGTCGTGGCGACATCGCGCGCCGCGATGCCGTCGTACATGTTGCGCTGGGACTCCTCCATGACGCGCGCGGCGGCGACATCGCGCAACCCCGCGCAGGCTTCGTCGACGAGCGTCCGCATCCGGTCGGTGTCCAGCGGATGCCGCGCGCCATCTTCGCCGACCACCTGTATCTCGGGCATTGGTGCCCGCACCCCCGCCTTGGCCGCAAGCTCCTCGCGCAGCCGCGCGTGCTCTTCGCGATACAGCACGTAGCTGCGCGCGACCTTGTGCTCGCTTCCGCGCATGAGCGCGAGTTCGACCTGGTCCTGTATGTCCTCGATGTGGATGGTTCCGCCAGACGGGAAGCGCCGTTCGAATACGCCCGTGACGACTCCGGTGAGGTCCGATACGCGTTCGCGAATGCGCGACGATGCCGCCGCAGTGCCGCCTTCGGCGGCGAGAAAGGCCTTGGTTATCGCGACTGCGATCTTGTCGTCGGTATACGGCACGACGGTGCCGTTGCGCTTGATGACCCGGAGCTGGCCCGGCGCCGTGGCGGCGATGGATGGAGTGATGGCCCGTGTCGTCGCTTCGCCGCTTCCGTTGAGCTTGTCCGCTAAGGTTGATCGGTCGGTGACGACTTCGGATTGCATACGATTCTCCTTAAGGCATTGAGCTTTCGACTCATCGAAAGCCATGCACCCATGAATCGACGACGCATCGCGCAGCAAGCTGTTTGAGTCTCGCCACCGGTTGCGGCGCGCCGCGAATTCAAGCGGCATACGATCTGTATTATTTCAGTTCTCCGAAGAAAACACTACATTTTGTGTTTACGCAGCTTCCGCTGCACTGAATAGGCCGTTTCCTCTCTCTCGACGGGGACTGTTCTGTGGAGCGCCTGTGGGCAAGCGGTTGAGATCCGTGGGCACAAGAATTTGGGTCCAGCTTGTCCTGGTCCGGCGCAAGGGGCAGTCTTCCTTCAATGTCTTACGTCCTCGCAATCGATCAGGGCACATCGAGTTCCCGCGCCATCGTTTTCGATCCGGCGGGCGCGGTCGTCGCGGCTGCGCAACGACCACTCGATCAGTCCTTCCCGGCGAACGGCCTGGTTGAGCAGGATGCCGAGGACATCTGGCGCACCACTCTCGATGCAGTTCGGCAAGCCTTGGCGGCCGCCGCTGCTGACGGCGTCGAACTGCGGGACATCGCCGCCATGGGCATCGCCAATCAACGCGAGACGACGGTGTTATGGGACGTCGAGACCGGTGCCGCGGTTCACCCCGCCATCGTTTGGCAAGACCGCCGCACCGCACAACGTTGCGCCGCCATGCGCAACGACGGCGTCGAAGACGCCATCCGCGACATCACGGGCCTGTTGATCGACCCTTATTTCTCCAGCACCAAGCTCGCCTGGCTGCTCGACCAGCCGGGGATTCGCAGAAAAGCGGAGGCGGGCAGGCTGCGTTTCGGCACCGTCGACAGCTTCCTCATCTGGCGCCTTACCAATGGACGAAAGCACTGCACGGACGCGACCAACGCTTCGCGCACCCAGCTCTACGACATCGCCCGACACGCGTGGAGCGATACGTTGCTCGACTATTTCGGCATTCCCGCAGCCGTACTGCCCGAAGTGAAGGATTCCGTCGACGACTTCGGCGTCTCGGACCCGGCGCACTTCGGCGTCGCGCTTCCCATACGCGGCGTGGCCGGCGATCAGCAGGCAGCCCTCGTCGGCCAGGGCTGTCTCGAGCCGGGCATGACCAAGAGCACCTACGGCACCGGCTGCTTTCTCATGACGAATACCGGAGATGACCGCATCGCTTCGAAGGCGCGGCTCCTGACTACCGTCGGCTACCGCATCGACGGCAAAACCGCGTTCGCGCTGGAAGGCAGCATCTTTGCCGCCGGCGCCGCCATCAAGTGGCTGCGCGACCGCCTGGGTCTGATAGCCACGGCCGCCGAATCAGAAGTCCTCGCGCGTCGCATAGAAGGAGAGACCCGCGGCGTCTACGTGGTCCCCGCCTTCACGGGACTCGGCGCACCGCATTGGCGTCCGGATGCCCGCGGACTGATCACGGGGCTCACCCTCGACGACGGCCGCGACGAAATCGTCGCCGCGACGCTGAAGAGCGTCGGTTTTCAGACTGCCGACCTGATACGCGCCGTTGCGGACGACGGCGTTGGCACCGGCGCGCTGCGCGTCGATGGCGGCATGGTGGTCAACGACTGGTTCTGCCAGTTTCTCGCCGACGTGACCGGAGTGCCTATCGAACGACCGGAGGTGACGGAAACCACGGCCTACGGGGCGGCGCTCCTGGCCGCGCTCGGCGCCGGGCTGTTCTCCGACCTCACAGAAACATCCGCCGCGTGGCGGCCCGAGGCGCGTTTCGCTGCGAACATTTCGCCCGCGCAAAGAGAGGAATGGCTCGTCGGATGGCGCCGCGCCGTTCGCCGCGCCCTCGCATGACGGCGTACAATTATTGCCGTCCTGATGGGAGAAGCCACTTAAGGCAAGCGATGCTTCGGGCCGCTCTGCTCGCTTCGGTCGCACTCGCGACGCTGCTTGGAAACCCTTGCTTCGCGCAGACCACGATGCGGGAAATGATCGAAGCTATAAGGGACGATGCGCGCCGCACGGCGGACTACACCGGCGCGGCGGAACTGGACTCTCGCGTGATCGACGCCATGTCGCGCGTAGAGCGCGACGAGTTCGTCCCCTGGGCGGTCAAGATTGCTGCTTACGTCAATCGTCCGCTCCCCATCGGCCACGGGCAGACCATATCGCAGCCATTCATCGTCGCGCTCATGACGCACCTCATGCAGCCGCGCGAAGGCGACCGCGTGCTGGAAATCGGCACTGGTTCCGGATACCAGGCGGCCGTGCTCGCCGAACTGGTCGAGGAGGTCTACACCATCGAGATCATTCCCGAACTGGCGGAATCCGCCGCCAAACGCCTGGCCGGTCTCGGCTTCGACAACGTCCATGTGAAGACCGGGGACGGCTGGTACGGCTGGCCGGAGGTGGCGCCCTTCGACGCAATCATGGTCACCGCCGTCGGCGAAGATGTGCCCGGCGAACTCGTGCGCCAACTGAAGCCCGGAGGCCGCATGGTCCTGCCGCTCGGTTCGAACTGGGATCAGTACCTTGTGGTGGTGGAGAAGTCGGCGGACGGCGCAATCTCCAGGCGCGATGTGCTGCCGGTGCGGTTTGTGCCCCTGACGGGCGATCACTGAAACCGTCGCGGCACCGGCCCATCGGGATTCCCGGCCATTGATACAATGTCCCCATGTCGGTCATGCACCCCCAAGACGCGCCGGATCCCCGCCAATCGGCTGCCTGCCCCGGACCAGCGGGGTCCGAGAATGCGCCAGGCGATCCCTACGCATGGCGGCTCCCACAGGACGTCATCAGCCTCGAAGACTTCGACTTCCCGCAACTGCACCGGCGAAGCGAATTCGATGCGAACCAGATCGGCGGCATCGCCGCTCCGCGCATGGCCGGCTGCGCCGTCAGCCGCTCACCGGAACAGATCAGGGACATGCTTCGTTCAGGCGAGCTGGACAGGGACGACCGCGTCTTCCTCAATGAACTGATCATGCAGTTCGACTGCTACGACATTCGCCGGTTCACCATGTATTGCGGCATCTCGCCCTATGAGATGGCGCGGGCCATGATTGGCTGCGGCATTCGCCTCAGACTGCTCACCGAGTGGATGAATTGCCATTCGCCGCTGTATGAATCCACCGACACCCATCACCGAACCTGGGATCTCAGTTCAAGGTTGTAGCCAATGACCGACACCCGGCTGAAGGTCTCCGCACATCTCGAGGAAGATCTCCAATGGTTTGTGCAGGCCCTGGACGCCTGGATCAGCCGCGACAGCTATGAAATGGGTGGGGGAAGCATCCTCGCCACGAGGTGGCATCACCGACACAGCACCGACATCGACCTGTTCTTCGATGCGCGGACGCACGCCGACGTTCCGCTTGATGAGATCATCCAGGGATTCCGGGCACTCGAGAACCAGGGGCAGATCGAAAGGCTGGAGATACACCCTCCGCGCGGATTCTCATGTGAAAGAGCGACCACCCCACTATCCTTTTTTTCCACGGAGCAGGTCACGCCGGTTCGGATATCCGACCAGAGGGAAGCGAGCACGGGTATTCGAACGGAAACCAGCGCCGAGATCCTTGTCAAGAAAGTCCGAGCGCGCATGATAAGGAACCCACGCTACCTGCCGAGGGATGCCTATGATTTCGTGGTCGCCCATGTCGAGGACCGGCATGCGGTCGACCAAGTCTTTCGAGTGCTGAGCCTGGAGGAAAAGAGGATCCTGGCCTACGACGCGCACGGCCACACCATTCAACTCACCGATGCCGACAGAATCATCTCGCCCGCCTATCCGGGTCTCCTGAATCCGCTACAACATCTTACGCGATACGCGCGGCAGGCTTTCGCGAGGGAGCTCACCGACGAGTCGATCCCCGAACTCAAGCGCATGCGCCGGGAAATTTAATCCAAGGCAGTAGCCGCAGCGGGCCGGTGCGGTTCGTGCCCCTGACGGGCGATCACTGAAGCCTTCGCGTCTCGACGCGCTTTTCCCTCCCAGGAGGACTTCAGCGCCGCTATCAACCAGCGAGGCCGCAGGCGACATCGGTCAGACAGTCATACCAATGCACGTAAGTGACGCCATCGATGACGAGGCGGCGAGCGTGCGGCAAGTCCTCCATCCATGTGAGTTCCGTGCCCCAGTTCTGCGGCGGCGCGTCCCGCTTGCCCCAGCGGTTGCCGTTGTAGCGACGATGCATCAGCGTCCGGCCTTCCCTGGTGACATAGGCCTCGATCAGGTTGTCGGCTTCCGTTGCGCCCGGATTCGCGTCGAAAACCCGCAAGCAGGCAAAGGAACGCTCGTCGATATGCACCTTGAATATTCCCGCAGCCACTATCGGCGGTCTGTTCGGCGCGCTCGAAAAAGATCCGTCCGCCAATTGACGCAGATAGCCGCAGTCTTCCAGCGAGCGGGGAGTGGCTGGCCCCCAGTCGTCGTCGAAACCCTCGTCGAGAAACGTCGTGAGCTCACGCGTGCCGTCCGGACTTACGGATTCATCGGCCACAAATTCCACCCCGTCTTCCGTCAGGCAACCCCAACACCTCGATGTGCGACGCTTTTTTGACGAGGGCGTCTGGTGGATGAACCCTGCGTGATCGAAATAGCGATCCGTGCATTCAATTTCCACGCAGCGGCGCTTGTGGATCACGGCAGGATGCCGCGCCACGCTGGACACCGTGTAGGACAGCCTCCAGGGTCCGTCATTTGCTACCAGCGGCTCGTAGTGCGCCCAACGTACTCGGTCGCCAACCACGGGCACCGAAGACCACCACGCCAACTCGGTGAAGTCGACTCGAAATGGTTTCTCCCCGCTTGGCTCGATCCGTATCGCGGGGCGAAATTCGGCAAAGGGTTTTTCCTGTCGCATGGTCCTGTTCCTCTCGTTACGGGTGACGCCCAGCAAGGCGCGAACCTGGTCGCGCCCGTGAGACAGACGGCGCTTGATCGTGCCGCTCGGTCTCTGGTGGCGCGTAGCTATTTCCGCAATGCTCAGGCCGTCTACGTAGAACGCGCGCAGGGCGGCCCGTTCCTGGGGTGTGACTTCCTCCATTGCTTCAACGACTTCCGACGCGGTCGCCCGCTGCCGGGCCTGGGCCAGCCCCCGGCGATTGACCATGAGTTCCAGCGTCTGGTCCTCGACGAACAACTCGCGGCGTTGGGTTGAACGAAAATAGTCGCGGCAACGGTTACGCGCGACCTGCATGATCCAGGCGCGCACGTCGCGCGGAGTGTCCTTGCGCAAGGCGCTCCAGGCGCTCGCCATGGTTTCCTGCAGGACATCCTGCACTCTATCGTCGCCGGTTCCGATGTATTGGCCGATCAGGCGGGCAAGGACGCGCTCGTAGCGCCGGACCAGGGTCACAAAGGCCCGTTCGTCACCCTGGCGTACCTGGGCGGCCAATAGTTGATCGCTTGGGCAGGTCATATCACTCCCCTCATGCCTTCAAGGCGGAAAGCGATGCATAAAGGTTCACCGAAACGGGAAAGTCTGCGCGATGGAGCAACCTCATGGTTCGGTCGGCAAGAGCGGACGTGGGGCGGCTTGCGGTAGTTGGGCGGGGTTCGACTATCGGGCGAATTGTATACTTCAAGTGTTCTAATACTCTTGATATCGAACTTGACGTCGGTTTGATAGATTTCTATATTGATCATTATGGGTTATCAAAATAGAGATAAACTAAACCATTTGCATCGGCTTCTGCCCGAGGGCCTGGTGGGCGATGCGGCGTGGTTCACGCGCATGGGCTACCCGAGCCCGTTGCGCAGCCGCTATGTCGCGAGCGGATGGCTGGAGCCCGTCACGCGGGGCGTGTTCCGGCGGCCGTTGCACACCCCGGGCGTCGAGGATGTGTCCGTGCCGCTTCGCTGGCAGCAAGTGGTCGTCTCGCTGCAGTTGGTGCTGGAGCGACCGATAGTTGTAGGAGGGCGCACGGCGCTGGAATTGCAGGGGTTCGCTCACTATGCGTCGAGCGGGCCACCGGGCGAGGTGCACCTGTACGGGGACGACCCGGCACCGGGCTGGCTCCGGAAGCTGCCGATGAACACAGTGTTCGTGTTCCACAACGCGCGCAAGTTGTTCCGCAGCGAGCCGATCGCGGACGGACTCGGACGGCTAAAGGCGGTCCTCGCGGATGATGCCCGGGATGATGTAGATGCGGTCCACGGCAGCCTGACATGGCTGCGCTTCGGTGACGGCGAGTGGCCGATCGTCCTTTCGACTCCCGAACGGGCGGTGCTGGAGTTGCTGGACGAGCTACCGGACAAGGAGACGTTCCATCAGGTGGACGTCTTGATGGATGGCTTGGCCAATCTCAGTCCGAAGCGCATGGACGGTCTGCTGCGCCAGTGCCGGAGCATAAAGGTCAGGCGCCTTTTCCTGTGGTTCGCCGAACGCACCGGCCATGCATGGCTGGAGCGGATCGATCGGGAAGGCGTGGACCTCGGCAGCGGCAAGCGGATGCTGGCGAGAGGGGGCAAGCTCGACCCGAAGTACCAGATCACGGTTCCGGGGGACCTCGATGCCGGTGGATGAGCGGTACCTGCGTCAGGTTGGGCTGCTGGTACGCGCCCTGCCGTTCGTCGCCGAAGAGAAGTGCTTCGCGCTGAAAGGCGGGACCGGGATCAATCTGTTCGTGAGAAATCTTCCGCGCCTGTCCGTGGACATCGATCTCACGTATTTGCCGATCGAGGATCGGCGCTCGTCGCTGCACGGAATCGAGGCCGCGCTACGCAGAATCGGCCGGCGCATCGAGGCTGCGATTCCATCGTCTAGTGTCAGTACGGTTACGCTGCGGACCGAGGGCACGGTGAACAGGTTGTTCGTCCGTGACCGTGGTGTGCAGGTAAAGATCGAGGTGACGCCGGTGCTGCGCGGCTGCGTGTACGAACCGCGGGCGCTGGCCGTGTCGGCCAGCGTCGAGGAGCGGTTCGGCTTCGCGGCGATGCAGGTGTTGTCGTTCGCGGACCTGTATGCGGGCAAGCTTGTCGCCGGCCTCGATCGCCAGCATCCACGCGATCTGTTCGATATTAGGCGGGATGTTGTCGAACGAAGGAGTCGACGAACGATTGCGAACAGCGTTCGTCGTCTACCTGACCAGCCATGGGCGACCCCTTGCGGAGCTGCTAGCGTCGGCGAGGCGGGAACTCGGAGAAGAGTTCGCGCGGGGTCTCGCGGGCATGGTGGAAACGTCCGTTGCCCTCGAGGACCTCGTCCGGACACGCGAGGAGATGGTTGCAAAAATGGTCGGCGGCATGTCGGAGGAGCACAGGGCTTTCCTGGCGTCGTTCGAGAGCGGCGAGCCGGATTGGTCGCTTTTGGGGGTGCCTCACGCGAGGACGTTGCCAGCGGTGCGGTGGCGGATGATGAATGTAGCACGGCTCGACCCCGGACGGCGCGCGGATCAGGTCGGGCGACTGGAGCGGGCATTGGCGGGTACAGAACGCCGGGAATCCTGATTGCCGGCCGTTCGGGGTGGGAAGGTCTGCGACGGAGCAATCTGCTGCCGGTGCGGTTTCTGCCCCTGACGGGCGATCACTGAATCCGTCAGGTGTCCCCAGCGGCTATTGCGCGCTTGCCCAGCCGTTGACAATAAGGCAAAACAGTTTGGCGGTAGCCTCGGCGTCGTAGCGCGCGGCGTGGGCGCGGCCCCCTTCGAATTCGATGCCCGCCCGCGAGCAGGCTTCGCTCAACACGGTGTGGCCATATGCGACCGCGGCGAGCGAGGCGGTGTCGAGCACGGTGAACGGATGGAACGGATTGCGCTTCACGCCGTTACGCTCGGCGGCAGACATCACGAAGCCGTGATCGAAGTGGGCATTGTGGGCAGTCAACACCGCGCGCTCGCATCCGTTGCGGCGAACCTCGCGGCGAACGAACCGAAACAGCGCGCGCACCGCTTCTTCCTCGCTCAGCGCATCGCGGTCCGGATCGGCGAGATCAATGCCGGTGATCTTGAGCGAGGCTTCCTCGACCCGTGTCCCCGGATGGGGGATGACGTTCCAGCTCTGGATTTCCTCGATGTCGAGCCAGCCGTCCGACCGGCCGAGACTCACCGCCGCAATTTGCAGCACCGCGTGGACATCCTTGTCGAAACCACCGGTTTCGAGATCGATTACGACGGGGAGGAAGCCGCGAAATCGGGCGCTCATTTCGCTCATCGTCGCCCCTGCAAGCCACGCGACCAAGCTTTCGTTCAAGCATACATCAGTTGACGTATTCTGACGCGCAAGCAAACACCGTCGTTGTCCCCATCCAGGGATGTCGAACCCGAGTTGATGACGATGCCTAAACCGATTGCGGTAGTCCCGTACTCTGAAGAATGGCCCGCGACGTTCGAGGCGCTCAAGGCGCGGGCGGAGAGCGCCTTGGGAGCGCTGGGTCGACGGATCGAGCACGTCGGCAGCACGTCGGTTCCCGGATTGCCTGCCAAACCCGTCATAGACATCGACGTCGTCATCGAACAGGAAGATCAACTCGATGATGTCATCGAGCGCCTCGCCACCATCGGCTATGAATTCGAAGGCGAAAAGGGGGTGCCGGGGCGATACGCGTTCGGATCACCCTCAGGCTCGCCCGACCACCATCTTTACGTCTGCGCCGAGGACAACCCCGAGCTTCATCGGCATCTCGTGTTCCGCGACTATCTTCGCCGTCATCCCGATGAGGCGGCAGCCTACGGCAAGCTGAAACAGCAGCTCGCGCAAGAGGACCCGGTTGACCGGGGCGCGTACAGCGATGGCAAAACAGCCTGGATCGAAGGGGCCCTGCGACTGGCGCACCAGGAAACGAAATGAAAAGTTCTGGATCTCGCCGCTCTCCGCAACAGCTCGATGAATACGGGGTCTTCGGGTGGGCCTTCCTGGCCCTGCGCTGCCTGACGCGCCGAATCGCCGCTGCGTTACCATGGCGTCTTCGTCGAATTTGAGAGTCCGCCAGTGAAGATCGTGCTTGCCTATTCCGGCGGCCTGGACACGTCGGTCATCTGCCGCTGGCTGCAAGAGACCTATGGCGCCGAAGTGGTGACGTTCACTGCGGATATCGGCCAAGGCGAAGAGGCGGAGCCGGCCCGCGCCAAGGCAAAGGCACTTGGCGCGCGAGAAATCTACATCGAAGATCTGACCGAAGAGTTCGTTGCCGACTTCGTCTATCCGATGTTCCGCGCCAATACGGTCTACGAGGGCGAATACCTCCTGGGCACCAGCATCGCGCGGCCGCTTATCGCCAAGCGCCTGGTCGAAATCGCGGCCGAAACCGGCGCCGAAGCCGTCTCCCACGGCGCCACGGGGAAGGGCAACGACCAGGTGCGATTCGAACTCGGCGCCTATGCGCTGAATCCGGATATCAAGGTCATCTCGCCCTGGCGCGAGTGGGACCTCACCTCGCGCGAAGCATTGATGGAGTACTGCGCCAGGCACCAGATCCCTGTCGACTTCAAGCAGGCCGGTGAGAAGTCGCCCTATTCGATGGACGCCAATCTGCTGCACATCTCTTACGAAGGCGGCGAACTGGAAGACCCCGGCGTCGAACCGAACCCATCGATGTGGCGCTGGACCGTCGCGCCGGAAGACGCGCCGAATACGCCGGAGCACGTCGAGCTCGCGTACCTGCACGGCGATGCGGTGGCGCTGAACGGCGAATCGATGACGCCCGCGCGTCTGCTCGCGCGCCTGAACGAGATCGGCGGCGTCCACGGCGTCGGCCGCAGTGATATCGTCGAGAATCGCTATGTCGGCATGAAATCCAGAGGGTGCTACGAAACGCCCGGCGGCACGATCTTGCTGAAAGCGCATCGCGCCATGGAGTCGATCACCATGGACCGCGAAGTCATGCACCTGCGCGATGAACTCATGCCGCGCTACGCCAAGCTCATCTACAACGGCTACTGGTGGTCGCCGGAGCGGAAGGTCATGCAGGCGTTGATCGACGCTTCCCAGGATATCGTCAACGGCCGCGTCAGGCTCAAGCTCTACAAGGGCGGCGTCTCCGTCGTCGGCCGTTGGTCCGAGGACAGCCTGTACGACGCCGACGTCGCTACGTTCGAGGACGACGGCGGCGCCTATCGTCAGGACGACGCCGCGGGGTTCATTCGGCTGAACGCCTTAAGGTTGCGGCTGGCGGCCAAGCGGGGCCGAAGCCTGCTCTAGCAAATCCAGCTCGATGGAGACCGCGGCATGAAAGCTGTAATGGTCATGTACGACTCGCTGAACCGGCAGATGCTGCCGAACTACGGCTGCGACTGGACGCTGGCCCCCAACTTCATCCGCCTCGGCGAGCGCGCGGTCACTTTCGACAACCATTCGTCGGCTCCATGCCGTGCATGCCGGCGCGCCAGGAGCTTCACACAGGCCGGCACAACTTCCTGCACCGTTCTTGGGGTCCGTACGAGCCCTTCGACGACTCCACTTTCGCCATCCTGAAGCACAACGGTGTCTACGCCCACCTGGTCTCGGACCACTATCACTACTGGGAGGACGGGGGCGCCACGTACCATCACCGATACTCAAGTTGGGTGAACGTGCGCGGCGAGGAGGGCAACGCCTGGAAGGGCGAGGTCGCTGATCCAGAGATGCCCGAGCACTTGGGACGCGTCATCCGCCAGGACTGGGTGAACCGAAAGTACATGCAGGAGGAGAAGCTCACCCCCCAGGCGCGGACCTTCGCGGCCGGCCTCGAGTTCCTTGAGACCAACCGCGAACAGGACAACTGGTACCTGCAGATCGAGACCTTCGATCCCCACGAGCCGTTTTTCACCCTGAAACAGTGGAAGGACCGCTACAACTACGACTGGGACGGCCCGCACTTCGACTGGCCGAACTATGCGCGGGTGACCGAGGATCCGGATGCCGTGGAGTACCTGCGCTACCAGTACGCGGCGCTACTAACCCAGTGCGACCACTACCTCGGCACGGTGATCGACTTCATGGATGCCCACGACATGTGGCGCGACACGATGGGCCAGTTGAATCTCATCCAAGACGACGCTGTCGAAGCGCGGATGGTCAGGATGCTCAAGGAAGCGCTGGTGGCGCATCAGGCACCGCCGGAGCAGTACCAACGGCTCGGGCTCAGCAGCCCGTGACATCGCGGCAGCCTCCGCGCGCGATTAGGAGTGAGCGACTCGCTCCGTCGAAGCTGCCCAGACCGAAGGCATAAAGAATCCGCCGTGCGCTCGCTGGAAGCCTCAGACCCGAACGGAAGGATATCCGATCTGATGCCGCATCCAATAGAGGTACGGCGCCAGCGGCAGCAGAACGTTGACGAATATTCGAATGGCGCTTTCGAGCGGATGCGGATACGGCGGATGCAGAAACAAATCCACCGACATGGACCACTCGTCTGTTCCCCAATTCATGTATATGTAAAACGACCCGCCGAGAGACGCTGCCGCGATGATTCCCGGGATGAGCCACGGAGACTTCGAGAGGCGCAGGGCTGCCTGCCAGCAGAACGTGGCACAAAGCAAGAGGGGTGCGGTGTATTGGAATGTCGCCAGAACGCCGTCGACTGCGCTCATAAACCAAGCGTGAGGAAGGTCGGCTTCGCTTGCCTCCCACTCCCAATTGAGGATGTACAACTCGATAACAGGCCCCGTTGCCAGTACCACCAGAACGACGAGGGCTGCCATCAGAGTCGGGGGCAATAGCGCATAGAAGGCCCAGGGCCACCCTGCGGCCCATGACCGTAGTTCCGGTCTCGCCAGCATTTCGTTGGCCACATCCTGCTCGGTGCCCAATCTTGAAACAGCCCAGGTCTCGGCCTCGACTTCGTTCATTCCCTCGGCGATGGCGTCGGATCGCAGATCCATCAGGTGGTCTCGCAGTTCACGAACGATGCGTCGGACACGACGAGGTGAGATACCCCCTCGTAGTAGTCGATGGGAGAAACGTCGATAGTCAATGGGCTCAGACATGGCGGTTCTCCGCAGGAAATGCGGTCGCGTTGGTCAGAACATTGTCGATGCCTTCCCGGATCCGTTCCCATCGCTCTTTCAATCCGTTGAGCCGTTGCCGTCCGTTGGCCATCACCCGGTAATAGACGCGACGGCGTCCGTTCACGAGCCTGCTTTCGGCCTTGAGTGCGCCGGCTCGCTCGAGGGCGTGCAAAACGGGGTAGATCACGCCTTCGCCAAGAGAAATCTTGTCTCCGGTAGCGGCGCGAACGGCGCGAACCAGTTCATAGCCGTACATGGAGCGGCGCTCCAGCAATTGCAGTATCAGGATTTCCGGTACGCCGCTCATGAAGGGGGGGTTCGATCCGGCCATCGCGACTTGGCTCCATACCTTGTGATTCAAGGCATAATGCCTATTGGTTCAAGGTACGTCAACGGCCTGATCTCACTATGACCGCAGCGTCACACAACGAACCGCCTCGGCTCGCCCCAATGGGTTGCTGGCGCGCACCTCAATCCCGCATCGTATGATCGTACCGACGGAACAGGAACAGGTATGCATATCTTCATCGGCGACACCCAGTGCGACACCGCCGACGACGAACCTGGAAGGCTGCTGGCGCCCCACAGTCGGGTCAACCACCAAGCCGAAAGGACGACGTGCTGGCATGCTGTTTCCCGCAGGATCATCGCGGTTGTTGTTTGCATGTTCGGGAGCCTAGCCTACGCAGCGGCGCTTCCTGGCGAAGAGAATTGCGTTGATGGCCGCAGCGAACTCACGTTAACGCTCCGAGAAGATGCTTCGATTGCCGCGGACTATAGGCTGAGTCAAGCGACGCGTTCGCTTAGCGGGTGTCCTGCGAACAGAACAGTACCGCAGATTGCCGTTTCGTTGCCACGGTCCAGCACCACTCGATATCTACAGTCGAAAAGTGCCCTCTTACACTACAGGGCCGGCTGGAGAAAACTACCGGAAGTGAGAAAACTCGTTGTCCCCAAAAGCGGGGCGCCATGAAAAGGCTTTCGACTCTCCTCGGTGCCATGTTCCTGGCTTTCTGTAGTCAATCTGCGATGGCCGGTAGCTGGGGACCGACATTCTCTATCGAGCTTCGCGGTGATGGCCTCGCCAAGCCGCTTGAGATCACCGACCCATCCATTCTCGAAAAATTGAGTTTCTGGGTGGGCCCCGGCACCAACATGACTGACTTCATGCGCCCAGACGGGTCAGAGAAAAGTATCGTGAACTGGGACGCCGGCGTCGTCACCGATCGTCCGGCTGGCCTGCAGCGCGTCGAGGTGAAGTTTCGTGTCGGATGGTCGTCAGAGTCGACGGCTGCGTTCTTCGTGTTATATGAAATGGAGCTTGGCGGTTCGACGGGTTATATCTATCACCCGATAACAAACGCCATAGTTGCTCACGTCGGTGAAGGCGCATGGCGTTACGCGTCGGACCGATGGAACGAGATGATCGGTCCCATTATCGACAAACACATGATCGCCGGTGCAAAAGGAGAATTCTCGTGCCAAGTGCAAGGATTCGGTCCCGATGAGCGGTCGTGCTGGCCAGATAGCAGAGAGCCCTCCATTAGACTCGCCTCGCCAGGCGGTCCCTGACGGCGGGCGGAGGTTCCCTCGCGCCGGCTAGAGCGTGATGTCCCTCTGCCAGTATTCGTCGCCTTCCCGGCTGATCTCCGCGCGCGCCTGGGCGTTCCATACGCCCTCGCCGATGTAGCTTCCCTGGTACTCGTAGGGCACTTCGTCCGGGTGTCGCTGCCGCCGCGCGTCGATCGCGAGGGGGATCATTCGCGCCCGGCGCAGCACGTAATCCTCGGTGTACCTGATGGATTTCTTCTCTCCCGGCCGCACGAACGCGTGGACGTTGGTCGTCTTCGCACCGATCGCAGACGCCCGATTGTGAAAGCCCATCACCATGTTGACCCGGCGCACGGAAGACCGGTTCGGATAGGAGCCGTGCAACGAGCTTCGGCTGACGATGCCGCAATCTCCCGGCGACAGGGTCATGGGGACCGCTTCCGGCAACCATTCGGTGATCGGGGGAAACTCGCCGCCGTTCGCGAGACGCCAGCTCCGGTGACTCCCGGGGACCACCCAAAGGCCGTTCTCCGGCGTGCAATGGCACCACGACACGGACAAGTTGAAGCCGTGCGTCTTGCCCGATCCGTCCGGCTGTTCCAGGCTCGTCCCGCCTTCCGTCCAGTGCGTCCGGCCGTCCTGGTGCCAGCGCGTGGGGGCGCCCTGACGCGCGGCCTTGTGGAACACGCTCTCGTGGAACGGCACGAAATCCAGCCCGTTCACACTCGCGGCCATCTTGAGGATATCGGGATGCGCATAGGCCCGGAGCGCCGAGTCCATCATCATCAGGGGATGAGACACCATTCGAACGATGCCAGGAGCGTCGACCGCTTCCCGGTCCTCCTCCGCATCGGATGACTCGGGCGGCTCCACCGTGTAGTACGAAGAGAACCTGCTTGGACGGCCGTGTCCATCGACCTCGCCGTCATTGATGAGCGGCGCATTGTCCAGCATCTGGTCGAACTCGAGTTCAAGTTCGCGGCATTCCTTGGGTGAAAGGACACCAGTGAATACATAGAAGCCGGTGCGGTGATAGGCGTCGAGAATATGCTGCGCGAGACGCCCGTCTTCGTCGAAACGCATGGGTCCACGGTTACCGAGGCGGGCAGCCCGCTCGCAGCCATCCCTGCGGTAAGCCTCCCAGACGATCTCGTCGTTTCCGGTCATTCGCTTCCCCTGTTGATGCCTTACATTGAGGCGGCGACCGGAGTCGCTTCCACGTGCTGGCGAAACCGCGGCATGACCTCGTTGGCAAGCAGCGTCATCGAACGCCGCCACAACTCCACGTTGTCCCAATCGTGGCCGACCATCAAGAGCGTTCCGAAGTCGCCCCATTGCGCGTGCAGGTCAACGAGCTCGTCGAGGACCGTTGCGGGCGATCCCCAGGTGACCATAGATCGGGCCACCACTTCTTCCGTGGCTTCCTCGTCCGCCATGCCGATGTCCGGCTTTAACATCTCGAGCGAGCCCCGGTTCAGGTACATGCGTCTGAAGTAGCGGAAATAGAAATGCAGCCCGCAGTCAGGGTTGGAGAGATGCTCGTCGGCTTCGGAGTCGCTGTCGGTCACGAGAATCGAGCGTGCGATGCGCCAGTTTGCCGGGTCTGGCCGCTCGCCGATGCTCTCGACTCCTTCCGCGTACGCTTCCCAGTGGCTGCGAATGTAGCGCGCCTGGATGAAATTGGCGGAGACGGGCTGCCAGCCGCGCGTCCCTGCCATCCTCGCGCTCGGCGACCTGGGTGTGATGATGGACAGGCAGATCTGCGGATGCGGCTGCTGGTACGGCTTCGGCATCTCGCCGATGCCTAGACCGTCGAAGCGGAAGTCGGTGATGTTGACGTTCCAGTATTTGCCGGGGATCGAGTAGGGCGCGTCCTGCGCCCAGATACGCTGCATCGCTTCTATGGACTCCAGCATCATCTCGGAGCGCGTCTCCTTGTCACCGATTCCCAACAGCTCGAAGTCGCTGCCGAGGCCGCCCGGACCGATGCCGAGGAGGTAGCGCCCGCGCGACAGGTGATCGAATTGCGCCACCTGAGCGGCGACCATGGCGGGATGTGACTGGGGCAGGTTCAGCACACCGGTCGCAAACTTTATCCGCCTTGTCTGATGCACGAGGCTCGAGAAAAACGCCAGGGGAGAAGCGATCGGTTCCGCGGTCGAAGAAAAGTGCTCGCCGAACCACGCCTCGGAGAAGCCCAGCCGGTCGGCCAGCAGCACCGCTTGCCGGTCCTCCTCGAGCGTGTCCGCCAGCAGACGGTCGGGCGGGTGAAGTGGCATGGCGAACATTCCGAGCTGCATGAATCTTCCTCTACGTACAGGGTGGACGGGCGGTTGCCTGTGCAACGTCGAGACTAACCCGCGATCCGTTCGTTCTCAACGTGGGGTCGCCGCTTGCACGGCGCGCTTCGCCCTCGCCGGAGCCGGTAGGCACCTTTCGCGTAGCGCGCCGATCATGATTTGACCTTGGGCCGTCGTGCCGCAATGCTTGGGAACTTTCGCACGCCTTTGTTGCGCGGTTGTCCATGGCTCGAAGAAAAAACGCGGGGGGCAAGCTTCGGATTGGAGACCACTGGTCTGCGATCAGCATCATCGCGCAATCGCAGGACAACCCGCTGAAAGCGGTGGCGGAGTTCGTCGAGAACAGCATCGATGCGGGGGCGAAGAACATTCACATCGTTCGGGGGCGCGAACGGGGCGAACCGTTTCTGAAAGTCATCGATGATGGCGAAGGAATTCGTCGCGATGAGACCGGCGTGCCGGACTTCCGCTACGTGGCGACGCATATCTGCGACTCGATCAAGAAACGCCTGAAAAGGGATGGCGCTCAGAGCATCCAGGGCGAGTTCGGCATCGGCCTGTTGAGCTTCTGGACAATCGGCGACAACCTCAAGCTCCGTTCGGCGGCGGCGGACAGCTCGGTGCACGAGATGGCCATGCATCGTGGCGGCGAGGGCTACACTGTCAGAGTCAGCCGCGCCTTGCTGGCGGAACCCGGCACCACGCTGGACATCCGGCCCCTGCTGCCGGGCGTTCGCCAGTTCCGCGGGGAGAAGCTGAATTGGTATTTGGCCTCCGAACTGCGGGACCGCATTCGGCAAACCGACGTTTGTGTGCGTATCAGCGACCGCACCGCCCGAAAGTCCTACACGGTGACGCCACGAGAATTCGACGGGCGGCTCATCCACGAACTTGACAATCCCGCGACCGGCTTCGGCGATATCAGGCTTGAGCTCTACCTCGACGATCCGTCGCCGGAGCGCGGCGTGTCGCTTTATCGGAACGGCACGCGAGTGGCGGAGCTGGCCGCCCTCGACGGGTTCCAAGAGGGCCCGTGGAGCAGCGGTTACATCGACGGCGTCGTCGATGCGCCGTTCATCCATCTGACCCCGGGAACGCGCACCGGTGTGATTCACGACGAGGCTTTTGCGGCGTTGCGCGAAGGCCTCGAGTCCGTTCGGGATCAGCTCGATGCCTTGATCGGTGATCTCAAGCGAGCGGAGGAGGAACGTGCCAGCGAACGGACGCTCAGGTCGATCCGGCGCGCGTTTCGCGACGCGCTGCTAGCCTTGCCAGCCGAGGAATACGATTGGTTCGAGGTGCATCGAAACGCACCGGGGCGACGGTCGGAGGCTTCCACCGGTCCGGCCTTGGAGCAGACCAAGCCGCAACGCGAAGTGACGGCTGGCGATCTCCCGAGCCCAGATGAGGAGTCGGCGCCGACGCAAGCGTTCTTTGAGATCGCGGGTCCGCTGCACAGCGTCCGCATATCGCCCGCGTCGTCGGTCGTAAAGGTTGGCACCAGTCGCACACTGCGAGCCGTTTGCCGGGACCGCGCAGGCAGACCGGTGGACGAAGGCGTGGTCTTCGCCTGGACCATCGTCGAGGGCGGCGGCTCACTGGCCGATCCCCATGCCGAGATCGGCGAATTCGATGCCCCCCAAGAGCCGGGCCTCGTGACCGTGAAGCTCGTCGCCACGCAACGGGATGTCGTGTGCGAGGCCAAGGCGCTCGTCACCGTCACGGATTCACTCGTCGCCAGCCGCGACGGGGCGCCCGCGCGACAGGGACTGCCGGGCTACACATACGAGAACGCGCCGGGCCAGTTATGGCGTTCGCGTTACGAGGTCGACCTCGAACTGATCGTCATCAACAACGGTCATCGGGACTTCGTTTTTGCTTCCCAATCCCGGGCTTCGCAGTTGCGCTACATCGCGCGGCTCTTCGTCAAGGAACTCGTGATTCGCAATTTCCCCGGCGCATCGTCCCAGGAACTCCTCGACCGAATGCTGGAACTGATGCTCTACCTGGAGAGCAGCCTGAAATAGCGTGGGGTTGCGGGAGAAACGCTTGGGATCGGGATCCGTACGATAACTCGTCGCGATCTTCGCGCAGTTCGTGCCCCAAAGACGGCAGAAAGCGTCATCTCCTCTGTTATCGCGACCCCGGGTGGCACTTGGCGTTGTGGGCGGAAGTGGCCGGAAAGTTATTGGGAAGACTGTTCGCTGGCAAGATGCTTGACGGCCTGTCGAACGTACGCACGCTCATCGGACTGCAGATAGCGGTCCAATTCGCTGGCCGCGCAAGCCAGTAGTTCGCGATCCAGGTCAGGCGGTATCGAATCGCGGGGTTTCAGTCCGGCGAGCAGGAGTCGGTCGTCCGCCGAGCGTTCTCGGATAAACCGACTGGTGGCGGAGTCAAGCTCCTGCTGGTGGGTTGGCGATTCGTCTGTCGCTTTGTGGCTTCGGGGTTTTTCGGCTGGGTCGTGACTTTGGACTGCGAGGAATAGCTCGACCTCGTGTCGCTGCCATTCAGTTGTCGTGTCCGACTCTTGGCGGAGGAGGCGCGATTGGTTGTTGACGCCGGGCTCGATTCCAAAGAGGTGGACACGCACGCCGAAGCTCTGCGCGATCTGCACACCGATGCGCACGTCTTCGTCGCCCGACAGTAGGATCGCGTCCGAGATCGCCTGATTGCGCGCTAGCTCAATCAGGTCGGTGACGATCAAGGAGTCGACCCCCTTCTGTCTGCCAGTGAAGGCGATCATGCCCAGGCGCAGTTTCACACCGTCGGAATCAGCAAGCTTCTCCTGCTCGGCAGTTGGTCCCGTACGAAGTACGCCATCGTACCAATAGACGCGAAGGAGCGAGCTAGTTCTTGTCCGTATAAGGACGAGCCTTGGAATCGAGGCTGGGTTGGAGCGGGCCGATCATTGTCTCACACGCCTCGCCGGGCGACAAAAAATGGCCGATCCCGGACGATCCCGGATGGGTCCCGGCCCATCTCGCCCTCCGCGGGCGCTTCCCGGCGCCCGTTTCGCCGGACAATCTGCCGTTTCGGAGCGGACGGGCAAGGGGCGCCCGCCGGTTTTCCGAACCGGTCCGCGACAACGGGCGATCGGGGGCGTCAGACAGGTTTGGGCCGCAGCCGAACGAGGCGCATCAGGTTGTGCGCGAACACCGCCGACTGCACGTAGGCCTTGAAGCGCGGCAGGCCGCGCCAGCGGCAGAGGCCGAGGCCGAAGCACCGCTTCAGGTACGAGATGCCCGCCTCGATGCCGGCGCGGAAGCGCTTCAGCCGCGCGTACAGCCACGACGACGGGGTCATGTCCGCGACCTTGATGCCGCGCTTCTTGTTGAACACGACATGCGCCACCCCCAAGTCCTTCGCCTCCTTCAGGTTCCCGCGCGACGCGTAGCCGCCGTCGAACGCCGCCCGCGACGGCGCCGCGCCGTAGTGCTCGACATGCCGCTCCACCATCGGCAGGCAGCGCGCGCTGTCAGCCGGATTGCCGTCCTCCACCACCGCGTCCAGCACCAGCCCGCTGCGCCCGGTGGTGAAGTTGACCTTGTGCCCGTAGTGCGTCTTGCGCCCGCCCTTGCGGATGATGTCCGTGTGCGGCTCGAACAGGCTCACAATCTTCTCCGCCGCCGGCACCGTCTCGCCCTCGAACACCCGCCGCGTCGTCTGATCCACCACGCGGGCGAGCAGATCGCCGTATTCGGCGGCGGTCTCCGCCCACGCCCGCGCCCAGGGCGTCCCCGCCGCCGACACCGCCGGCAGCGCCGCCTCGACATAGCCGACCGTCCGCGCCAGCAGCCGCAGCAGCTTGCGGTAGGTCCGCGCCCGCTTCGCCGCGCCGCGTTGCGACCCGATCTCCAGGGCGCGTCGCTTCGCCGCACGGCGGTGATCGTGGAAGCGCACCGCGTCCGCCCCCAGCTCCTTGCGCGCCGCGACCAGCAGCCGCGTCAGCACGCGCACGCCGTCGCGCAGCAGCTGGCTGTCCGAAGGCTCCAGAATGTGCGTATGGGTCACCGTGCTGTCGACGCGGACTTGATCCCCCGGCTCGACCTTCTCGTCGCGCGCCGCGCCCAGCAAGCAGCGGTTGATGCGCTCCCAGGTCTCGGCGCGGATCGAGCCGATGGTCGACTGCAGCGCCGATTTGCCCGGCAGCCGCCCCGCCTCCACCCGCGCGAAGCGCCGCGCCGAAAGCGAGTCCCGCAGCGCGAACTCCAGGCCCCGGTACGTCTCCTGGCGCAGATGCTTGAGCACCGCGCAGCGCAGCACCGTCTCGCAGCTCAGGCCGCGGCGGCCGCGCCCCGACCCCGACCGCGCGCCGAGGTCGGCGGCGATCTCGGCGAGCAGCTCCGGGTGCGCGTCCAGCCACGCGGACGCCCGCTCCAGCTCGACGGCGACGGGGTGGTCCACGGCTTGCGGATCGAATAAGCTTGTTTGCGCGTTGCGTTTTTCGCGCATTCGCACCTCCGGCGTTTTGGCTTTTCCAATGTTTTCATTGGGTTACGAAAACAGAGGATATCCGAAACGCCGGTTCAAAGCCACTCTTTTCGCTATTTTCTCCAATATAATCAATGCGTTGAGAGTTTTCGGACAAGAACGAGCTAGACGGAGAGACGGCGGCAACCGAGTCCCGCAACGCCGCCAGAACCGCGTCGATATCGAGTTGGACGGAATTGCGCGGAAGGTTGGTTCCGCTCAAGAGTTTGGAGCCAGCGGCGTAAACGTAGCCAGCGTCAACAAACGCTGCTGTGCGCATGGGGTAGGTACTAGTAGCCAATACGTATGAGGGTCCCTAGCGGGACCCTCGGGTTTAGTCCACGCTCCAACCGATAAGTTAATCCGGGAGACGCTGGACAAGCCGGATACTAGGGAAGTGATGCAACGGAAGTCAAGGATCAAATCGAAGTCAAAGTTGTACCCCTTCACCACCTTTCGCGTAAGCGATCACGCGGCGGCTTCAGAGCCCCCCGTACACCGATGCGCGACGGACGACGTCCGCCGCCGTGACGCCCGGAGCAGTCCAGATGTACACTCGCGAGCAGGAGGTTCCCCGTGGTTTCAACCAACGTGCCGGCACCATCGGCACAGCAGTCCTATCTGCATCTCAACCCCGTCATCGAGAAGCTGTCGCAGGGAAAGCATGTCTTCGGCGTGAGCACGTCGGATTTCTCGTTGCAGAATGCGCGTTCATTGGCGCGAGACCCCGACATCGACTTCGTCTACCTCGACATGGAACACGGCGCCATGCGCTTCGATCAGCTTGAGATCTTTCTGTCCGGCATGACGGACAAGGCTGGCATTCTCGAGCGGGGCAACGCACAGGCACACCCGGCCGTGTTCGCGCGGTTCGCGCCCTATGCGAGCGAGGAGGTCCAATGGGTCGTCAAGCACGCGCTCGACCTCGGGCTGATGGGCATCCTCATCAACAACGTCGAGACGGCGCAGCAGGCAGAGAACATCGTGCGCACGATGCGCTATATGCCGGCCAGGGATTCGACGATTCCTACCCCGCGGGGAGTCCGAGGCACTGCCGGCGCCGCGCCATGGTTCTGGGGTATCTCGGGAGCCGAGTACAGGGATCGCGCCGATCTCTGGCCGCTGAATCCCGAGGGCGATCTCCTGTTTTGGCCGATGATAGAGACGGTGGAAGGGGTGAAGAACGCCGACGCGATCGCGCAGGTCCCCGGTGTCGGGGGTTTCTATCTCGGTGCCGCCCAAGACCTCAGCAACTCCCTGGGAGTGCCGGACCCCTCGCACCCCGACGTGGACGCCGCGATGGCGGAGATCATCGGCATCTGCGAGGCGCGATCCATCCCGGTCGGGGGGACCTTAAGTACGGCGAATGTCGCCGCAAAGATGGAGCAGGGCTACCAGATCATCAGCTTCGGCGGTGCCAACGGAGGCTTAAGCGCACAGAACGAAGCTGTGCGCGCCGCCGCCGTCGCTGCTGGCGCGAGACGCTAGTGCCACTATGACCAAACGATTCTCAAGACCATGACGCATCCCGACAACGACGCAAAGGTGCGTTGGCTGGCTCAGGAGACACCCGAAACGGTGCTCGATCCCGAACTGCCGATCATCGATCCCCACCATCATCTCTGGAGGATCCCGTCGCCGTGGGGCACTTATGACCTGGATGACCTCTGGGCGGACACGGGCTCCGGTCACAATGTGGAACAGACGGTCTTCATCGACGCCCGATCCGGCTATCGTCAAGATGGACCGGAGCACCTGAAGCCCATCGGAGAAAGTGCCTTCATCGCCACCGTCGCAGAGCAGAGCGCGAAGGCGACGGGCAAGGCCACCATCGGGGCAATCATCAGTCATGCCTACATGAAGCTGGGAGCGGCGGTCGAGGAGGTATTGGTCGGTCACCTGGAAGCGGGCAGGGGCCTCTTTCGTGGCATTCGCAGCGGCTTTCCGCAGGATCTCGATACCAGATTTCTCGAGAGTTTCGATGTGCTGGCCAGGCTTGACCTGACGTTCGACAACTTTTCGTTCGACTACACGCGCCTGCCCGACCTGGCGAAGCTGGCTAACGCATATCCAGGGATATCCATCATCGTTAACCACCTCGGCGGGAAGATCGATCCCTTTGCCACCGCCGACGAGTTTGCGAATTGGCGGCAGTGCATCGACGCGATCGCTCGCTGCCCCAACGCGGTCATGAAGGTCGGCGGTGCCCAGCAAGCCGCCGGATCCTGGGAACCGCCGTTCCACATGCATCGGCGCGAGCGACCGATAGGATCGGAGGAACTCTGCGAGTTGCTCTACAGGTATTACATCCATGCGATCGAGGCTTTCGGACCCGACCGATGCATGTTCGAGAGCAACTTCCCGGTCGACAAGGAGTGCGTCTCCTATCGCACGCTCTGGAATGCGTTCAAGCGCATCGCCAGGAGGGCGGGCTTAAGCGAGTCGGAGAAGGTATCAATATTCGGCGGCACCGCCGCCCACGTGTATCGAGTGGTGCCAGTCCGCTGACGACGTCTCACGCTGGGGCGCCCTCCGTCGTTTCCCGGCTATCCGCTAGCCACCGTCCGGAGCGACGCGATGTCGCCCCTCGAAGCTCACGACTCGTTCGGCCGGTAGCCCTCCCCGAACTCCTTCGCATAGGCAGAGATGTACTTATCGGCGTGTGCGACTTTGGCCTTTTCGTCATCCCAGCTCGAGTAGCCGGCCTTGATGCCCTGCTGGGTCAGGATTGCGAACCGTGGTCCGTGACGGTCGAGCACTTCCTGCGGGATCTTGCCGGTGTAGTCCTCCCCCGTGCGAATGAACGGCCGTGTCATGAAACACGTCACGCTGACGCGCAGCCCCGGTGCGGTACGGTTGTATGCGCCGTGCCAGAGGCAGGGGTGATGGATGAGCAGGGACCCGGCCTTGCCTTCGAGCGGAATCGCATCCGGGTTGCCGGGATCGCCAGGTTTGGCCGGGATGATCTTTTCTTCCCCAAGCGGCTGGCGTAGCAGCTTGTGGCTGCCGGGCACGACCGCCGTCGAGCCGTGCTCGCGATCAAAATTGGTCAGCCAGAAAGTGCTCTGGCACCCCATGCACTGCGACGGGAACGGTGACGGCAGCGGGTTGTCCGCATGCAACGCGAGCATGGCCTTGTTCGGACCCTTCGTCCAGCAGCCGATACCGGACATCACCGCGTTGTAGCCAAGCAGGTACGTCACCAACGCGAGCCGAACCCGGTTCATCAGCACCTGTTCGAACACCTCGTCCTCGAGCAGGAGCGAATGGAACACGTCGCCAAGCGGCCCACCCGGGCGATACCGGTGCCCGGTGTAACGGTACTCCGCTTCCGTCCGCTGCAGGTCAGCGTGTGTGTAGCCCGTCTCAAGATCTGGCCGCACGCCGTTGCGCCGCTCCGAGACATCGAGACACACCTCGAGCAACCGCTCGATGAAGCCATCCGGGCTCGCGATCTCGGGCGGGACTATCGTGTAGCCGTAGGCGTCGAGGTCCGCCACGTTTTGCTGCAAGCCAAGCTCGCAGATCTCGTCCCAGGCGGGCTCGAGTCCGAAGTCGTATTTGAAAGCTGCTTCTGCCATCGTTCTTTCCTCCCCTTTTCTGGCCTTCATTCTACGCCTGCTCGCGAAGGCTCGCGATTGCACCGGGGACCGAGGCCCCTGGCAGCCGCAACTTGCATCGAGACCGATCCCCGCATCAAATAGATTGTGATGCGCAAACGCGCTTGGACCGAATAGAACAACGTAGGGAGCAAGGGGAACATGTCTAAAGCACTAAAGGTCGGCATGGTCGGCGCCGGGGGTATCGCGAGAGCACACATGACCCCCTATCTTGAGCATCCCGACCGGGTGCACCTGGTCGCGATCTGCGACATGGTCGAACCTCTCGCGCAGGCGTATGCGAAAGACGCGGGCGTCGATACCGTCTACACGGACCTCGACGACATGCTTCGCAATGCCGACATCGATGCGGTGGACATTTGCACCGGCCACGCGCAACACGCGCCCAATACCATCGCGGCCGCCGAAGCCGGCAAACACGTGCTCGTCGAGAAGGCGATGTCGAACACGCTGCAGGGCTGCCGAGACATGGTGGAAGCTGCAGACAAGGCGGGAACGACCCTGATGGTCTCCCAGCAACTGCGTTATTCGGCCGACGCCACCGCGGTGAAGAAGATTGTCGACGAAGGGAAACTCGGCGACATCCAGGGGGTCCGCAACCACATCATCATGCAGGGTCCCGAGAAGTCATGGATGAACGACGGAAGCCTCGGTGGTGGCGTCCTGTTACTGAACTCCATCCATCACATCGATCTGCTGCGCTACTACGTCGGGAACGTCAAACGGGTGATGGCGTTCTGCAAGGCTTTTCAGCCTCAGATGGTCAACGGCAGCGAAGACCTCGTCACCGCGACCCTCGAATTCGAGAATGGAGCGATTGGAGACATTTTCGCAAGCTGGACAAGCTATCTGACGCCCGAGCACGCGTCGTACCTGCTGTTGGGCTCAAATGGGACCATACACTCCGCGCCAACATACATGGGCGACGGACCCCGAAGCCCGTTTCCGCATTTCGGGACAATGATGTGTGCGGTCAAGGAGGAACTCGATCCCAGCAAGGAAAGCGATCGGCGAAGGCGGGTGCGTCCGCAGTTCGAGCCGATCGACACGAGCGGAAGCAACATGCCGAGCTTCAACTATTTCGTTAACGAGGTCCTGCATTTCGAGGAATGCTGCAGGACCGGGCGCGAACCTATCACTAGCGGTCGGGACAACATCGAATCGATGAAGGTCGCCTTCGGCATGTTCGAATCGTCCCGGACGGGCAAGGCGGTGGATCTGGCTGACCTGTAGCAGGCTTTCGCCGCTCCCGTGATTGGGGGACGGTAATTCGGGAATACGTCGAAGCCAGAGGCGGCAAGGACACGCTCTCGGAAGACGAGAAGAAGGCGCTGGTCGAACTGGCGAAGAAGGACGCCGACAAGTAGTCAGCGCCCTCTCGGAGTGAAGGGTTAGAACAGCCTACGCTTCCGCTTCTCCTTGACCTTTCCCTTCTTGTCGACCACTTCGTTCGTGATCCGAGCCAGCATCCCGCCCGCGATGCCGTCGCCTTGGATGACTATGGCTTTGGAAAATCTAGCTTGCGCGCTGGTCACTTCCAGCTTGCCGATAAACTCCTCCTCGCGCCCAAGCTCCTCCCCCGTGTCGGGATCCACGAAAGCCTCGCCCTGGCTGAACACGTCGAGCACGTTGCCCTCGGAGAGCATGCTGTTGCCGTAACTGAGCATGACTTCGCCGTTGCTCTGGACGCGGACAATCTTGATGGGAAAGATGTTGATCACTATCAGGTTGGTCACGTCCTGAGCGGTTTTTCGCATCACGTCGCCCAGCAACACGCTCTCGTCGGAGTCCGCCGCCTGTCCTATGCCGCCGACTTGGAATCCTCCCTTGCCGCTCGCCTCGGCGGTCACCGTGTCGGCGAAGCCTATCTGTCCCCTTTCCACATCGATGACTCGAACGTCCACGGACATCACCGCTTTTTCGCTCGATTGTCCGAAGCCGCCGACTTGCGTGGCGCTTGCTTCCTGACCGTACTGCGTGATGGCTCCCAAGAGAATGTAGTTCACGCCCCGAAGGCTCAACGAACTGCCGTCGAATCCTCCCGACGATACGCCCACGAGCGTCAGCCCTTGCTCCTCCAGAATCGAGTTCATGCGATCCCTTTCCATCACGTCGAATTTGTTGGTTTTGACCAGCGCGGTCGTCACCATATCCACGAACGCCCGCGTGTTCTCTCTCGGATCTTGCCCGTACGCTCGATAGTGCTTGTCCTCGCTGGAGTCCATCGCCTTGAATTCGATTTCCCCCACGGCGATGGTCTGTTTTCCCTGCGCCAGCGCGGACGCGCAAAGAAGCATCAAGGCGGCGAGCGCCCCGAATCGTATCCCTTTCATGTGTGTGTCCCTCCCGATGGGTTGCCGTTCCCGGCACACACTGGTGCCGGGTCGTGCTTAGACCACACAGGCGGTGGAATCCCTGCTATTCGCCCCAAGGCAGATAGCTAGTCCGCCTCGTTTTGGACTGTTGTATTCGCAGGCAACCCGGCATAAGCGGGTGTGCCCGTGTCGTCTAAGCGGGATCGAACGTAGCGAGAGGCGGGGCGGAAGTCAAGTCAAGCGGCAAGACGCTCATGCACCAGAACAGTGCATCAGGGCGGTCTTGTAGTCAGCGATATAATTCCCCCAATTAGCGCTAGCATGAGCTGTTGCGGTAGCGCCTTCTCCGGCGAGCCACCGCTCCGACTCGCTTGGACAGCCCGCTAGAAATTCGCGCGCCCCCGGTCGCCGATTCGGCGGTCGGCTTGGCGCGCCAATGCCACTATTGCATAGGTAACGCCGTCAAACTCACGACCATCGCCTAAACATACACGCAACGCCCCTTAGTTCATGCCGACAGGGTCTGGGCCGAAAAAATCGTCGGCGTCCGACATTTTGCTCGAAGAGCGGGTTCAGCAACCCACTGGACCTCGATCGAGCCGCACGATCTCGCCTGCGAAGGTTGCATCCGGACAGGGGAAGCGCTCAACCACCAGCGGGTCGTGGCCCGGGATTATCAGTTCTTCGGCATCCGCCAGTCCGCGTATTGTTGCGTACCCTTCGATCATGGCACCGACGTCGTAGACGATCGGAAACGGGTTCTCCTCGATCATGTTGGCATAGAAGTGCACGGCGTCAGACGCCAGCACCAGCCATCCACGCTCGGTCCAGACGCGCACGGCTTGATGTCCATCCGTGTGTCCGCCGATGTGATGGACGCTGATGCCGGGTGCGAGCTCTCGCGCACCGTCAACGAACACCACGCGGTCGTCATAGACGGCTCGAACGAAATCGCACACGTAGTCGACGTCAAAGACCATGCGCATGCGCTGATGGCCCATATGCCGCCCTGTCGCGAACGCCATTTCGCGATCCTGCAGGTATAGCTTCGCGTTCGGAAACGCGGAAAGGTCGCCGGCGTGGTCGTAGTGCAAGTGGGTCACGATGACGTCCTCGACCTGGTTCGCGTCGATGCCGAGCATCTGCAACCCTTCGGACGGTAGGCGCATGATCGACCGCCCCCGGCGCTCGGCGCCGATGTGATCGAACCCGAGATCCACGACGAAAGTCCTTCCATTGCCGACGATCGCCCATATGAAAAAGTCGAGCGGCATCGGGCCGTCGTGAATGTCGCCGAAGATGAAGTTGTCTCTGGCGGGCCGGTCAAAGTGCGCGTAGCGGATCGCGTAGACCTCGTACGGTTCGGCAGGCATACGATCAGACATAACGGTTACCTCGTGTTGATTTGAGGGCTATTGGCCCGGGGCGTGCCGACTCACGAATCGAGCTCCGTCGGCATGAAGAATTCGTGCAGTTCGGGATCCCGGTGCCCCTTGATCATTGTTGGGACCACACCTGTGTCAGTCAGTGCCGCGCGGACGATCTCCTTGTTGAAAAGGCTCACCCCTTCGGCATCCAGATACTCCTGCAAGGGCATCCACAGGCACTGGGCGATCTCCTCCTCCTGCCTGACGATGGTCTCGTTGAGTGGCCGCAAAAGGCAGACAAAGTAGATGTCCGACTTGCCGTGCCGGTATCCGTGCCAGTGGCGGAAGCAAACGACGCGTTCGAACTCCGTCTCGATCCCGGTCTCCTCGTGGACTTCGCGCATAACCCCTGTCACCAGGTGTTCGCCTTGATGCAGAAGCCCGCCCGGCAACTTGAAAAACGGCGGACGGTTAGTGGAGACCAGGTAGTTCTCGCTGACCACCAGCAACTCGTCCCGTTCGTTGATCACCACGCCGCCCGCCCCGACGAAGTGGGTGGAGTAGCCTGGAATGAACGCCCCTTTCTCCAACTGAAGGGTGAGCATGAGGTAACTCTCGCCGCTGTGGTGGAAGCTGAAGCCCTGTTCAACGGCCACGGGAATGAGCGCCGACTTGGTAATGGGGATTTCCAGCCAGACCACGAGATAGCCGTCCTTATTCCACGCCGCCAGGGAGTGACGCAACTGTTCGGAGAAGGACTCCGGGTCGTCATTTAGGGCTTCCGGCCGGGGCAGGACCCCCCCAAAACGATTAGTCGTCGAATCTATGGCTCCCACGCGCTCTCCTTATCCTCAGCGTCAATCCCTCTCACGATTCATCCTAGCCGAGAACTGCGATGCGTTGGTACCGGCGGGATGAACCGAGTGGTCGGGTAGCCACCGCGCAACGGGAACGGATATGGTGGGGCTTGCCGTCCCGACGCGCTGCTGAAAGCGCAGATCCTCGAGCAGTAGACCAATCTAATATGCCCTTAAGAGCGCCTTCTGATCTGTCCACCTTGAGAAAATCTGCTAGGGTGCTCTTAAGCGCATGTAAACCTAAATAGAGAGCCCTTGAGAGCATGGTCGCTAAAAATACACTCTCAACATCACCGCCTTACGCCGTAGATAGCGCGCTAAAGCAGTTTGGCGCGAACCTCAGAACCGCGCGTTTGCGTCGCAACCTCACCCTCGTGGATGTCGGCGCGAAACTCGGTGCGGGCGTCCGGGCGATTGCCGATGCCGAAAAAGGCAAACCAACAACCGGGGTTGCCGTCTATGTCGGTCTCCTCTGGGCTTACGACCTACTCGGTCCAATTGCCGACCTTGCCGATCCTGCCAGTGATATCGAAGGACTTGCCCTTGCGGAATCCCGCGAGCGCGCGCGCTCACGCACATCAAGGGAATTAGACAATGACTTCTAACACCGAGTGCTACGTCTACATCACGCTTCCCCGGCAGACGGACTTCGTTACGGCAGGCAAATTCAACCTGGAAAACGACCGCCGGGGAACACCCATCGGGCGTTTTGTCTATGGCCGGAATTACCTCGCGCGTGAGGATGCGGTACCGATCGACCCCATCGAGCTAAAGCTTGATGGCAAGACCGATGAGAACAGGCTGTTGAATGGCGTGTTCGGCGCGTTGCGCGATGCGAGCCCCGATTACTGGGGCCGCCGCGTCATCGAAAAGCATGCGGGTGTCGCTGAACTGGAAGAACTCGACTATCTGTTGCACTCGCCCGATGACCGAGCGGGGGCGCTCGGATTTGGGCTTGGGCAAGAGCCACCTGCTCCGCGCCGACAATTTAACCGGACGATGGATCTCGAAAGGCTGCAAGCAAATGCCGACGCTATTATCGAAGATGAGGATCTATTGGATGGCCGTGATGCCCAACAAATCTACGAGCTGCTCGGCGGGACCTCGATGGGCGGCGCCCGCCCGAAGACCCTTATAGAAGATAACGACGGGCTCTGGATCGCGAAGTTCAACCGTGCTGATGATCGGTGGAATCACGCGCGGATCGAACATGCGATGCTCGTCCTGGCGCGCGCGTGTGGTATCCGGACAGCGGAGTCTCGTGTTCTAGCAACTTCTCGCCACCTCCTGTGTCCAACGGGGTGCCCAATTTCAATCCCGGTCTCCTCGTGGACTTCGGCGCCAAAGCAGTGGCCCGCAGGACGGACTGGTTCGGATGACTGCCACGCTACGGGCGATAGTACATTTGGATCCTTGGCGTCTGGCGCCGGCCGGACCGATCCGCTCATGTCCAAGGTCCCAGCGCCAAGTGAAAGTTTTGGACGACCGTTCGAATATGAGTAGCGGCGCCACTTATTTTTCTCACGAAACAAAGTTTTTTATTTTGTTTCGTGACATTAATATGTTGACCCTTTGCTATCTCCGTGCAATTCTATTCCCGAAACAAAGATTCGCACTAGGTTTTGTGCAAAACATATGCCCGAATTCGCCACAAGGTCGCTATCACCTCAGGAAAGCCGAGTCGTGCTGGCCCTTGCGGAGCGCAATGAGCGCGAAGTGGCGCGTCAGCAGATTATTGGAATCCTGGATACCAGTCCTGAAGCAGCCGACCATGTCATCCGTTCGCTACGAAAAAAAGGCTGGCTGGAGCGTGCGAGCTGGGGCAAATACCTCCTCATTCCGCCCGAATACGGCCCTGAAGCGCTGGGTGAAAGCAACGTATTGGCGCTCGCCAGCCTAATCACAGCGCCGTACTACATCGGCTACGGTACCGCGGCTACGCACTATGGCATGACGACCCAGCACCGAAATGTCGTCTGGTTGGTTACCCCGCAGCATCTGCGTGATCGGCGGGTTTTGAATGCTGAGATCAAGATCGTCAATCCGAGTTCCAAGAAGTTCTTTGGCTTTGCCGCCGTCAGTGTTCTGGGATTCGAGGTGCAGATGTCCGATCGCGAAAAAACCGCGATCGACTGCGTTGACAGACCAGATCTGTCAGGCGGCGTCAGCGAGGCTGCCTATGTCTTGGCAAGAGCATGCCAGAAGATGGACTGGGAAAAAGCCATCGACTATCTATTGCACATGGACTCCGTCGCGCTCATGAGAAAGTTTGGCTGGCTAGTTGATCGCATAGACGGGGACATCCCTGATCACCTTAGAACACGTCTGCTCGATGAGGCTAGAACGCGACGTAGCGTTGCGATTCTTGGACCGAAAGAGACGGCCACCGAAGTGATCGGTTATCAGAGCGAGTGGAAGGTACACGCAAATGTTTCCGAAAGAGCTCTTGCCGAGAGTGATGGCCTGGGAAGGCGCCACACGATCAAAAGGGAGCCGAAGGGATGCTGACGCAACCACAGGTCCAGCGATACTCGGCACAATCCGGCCTGCGCGACATCATGATCGCTGAAAAGGAAATCATCCTGACCTACGTTCTCCAACTGTTCTCAGACAAGGGGATCCTGGGGGAGTTGGCGTTCAAGGGCGGGACCTGTCTTCGCAAAATGCATCTTGGAGGCCAAGCGCGATTTTCAACGGACCTGGACTTTACCGCTACCAAGGAACATCACCCCGAGGATCTGATCCTGGAAATGATGGCGGCCTTTGAAGAGCCGTACCACGGCATCACCTTCAACCTTGATGACGAGTACTACGAGACACAGGACGGGCTCTCCTGGGGCGTCAACCCCACGTACAAGCATGACTGGAACACCAGCGGCGCAAGCGAGATCAAGCTCCAGATCAGCTACCGTGAAATGCCGACACTGCCAACTGAGTCCCTTGAGCAGTGCGAGCAAAGCTACTTCAAGGAGCTTGAATTTACGCCTGCGCAAGTCACAAGCCTCGCGCTAGAAGAAATGCTCGCCGAAAAGATCCGTGCTTGCTATCAGCGAAGCAAAGCCCGCGACATCTATGATCTCGGCGTATTCGCGATGCGCCCGCTCAATCAGGATCTTGTCAGGCGACTCGTGGTGCTCAAACTCTGGCAATCGAGGGACACATTCCAGCCCGAAAAGCTCATCGAAAAGCTCTCCAACGGGAAAGACTTCGACTGGCAAGATCTTGCGCAGCTTGTCAACAAGGACCACACGATTGATCAGGAAAAGATCACCTCAGCGTGCGTAAATCGATTTGCGTTTCTCACTGTAATGAACGAGGAAGAGAAAACACTGGCGAGCGATCCGTACGAGAAAGAAAAGACCCTCTGGGAGAAACTCAGAAACGAGATTCAGAATGTGGGTTCCTAAGCATCAGGGCTCGCGAAGATGTCGCCGTCGGTACGTTTCTGTGAGACAAACCGACTCGCGCGCAGTCTGCAACCAATGTGTATCGAGAGGGATTTGGCTCCGCCTGCTGGGCTCGAACCAGCGACCCGCTGATTAACAGTCAGCTGCTCTACCAACTGAGCTAAGGCGGAACCGGGGCAGCGCAGTATATCAGGCAACCCTGCCGAAGTTATCGCCGATCAAACACCCGCACCGCGCGCACATCCTGGCCGCCGGTCCTTACGAACACCTCTACCCTCAACTGCTGTCCACCGTCCTCAAGGCGCATGGTTTCGGTGCCCCGGATCGGGTCGCGGCGGGATTCGATCACGAGCGCGTCGTCGCGCCAGCTCGCCCGAATGGTCCAGTAGTCGCGTGTTCGTTCGCCCCAAGTCACATCCCGATAGACGCCGCCGGCGTAGTCGATCCCCATCGAGTAGCCATCCTGCTCGATGACCATGCGTGTCGCCCCGACGACGGGGAAGTCATGCACTACGAACGCGCTCGAAGCCCGGGCATCGCGCTGCCTGCCGCGCAGTACGTCAACGTCCTCGCGGCGACGGATCTCGTCCGGGTCGGGCGCCGCATCGCTTTTGACTTCGTTGAGAACCCAGGTGCCGCTCAGGTTGAAACTCGATGGAGGGTCGACGTGCTGGTACTGGCACCCGGTTACCGCCATTCCGATGCACGCGAGGACGATCAGCCAGGTGACCACCCGTATCGGCCAATCTGGTTTCGTTCCCCTTCGGCTATGCGCCAATCCGCCACCTCCTTCGCGGTAGACTTCAACATCTTACACGGCGATTGATGTCGCCGAACGGAGCATGGCGCAATGCGGAGACGCAAGAGCCAACTCAAAGTCATGCTGCTTCCGGCGGTGGCGATGATGGCCCTCGCCGGTCCACCCGATCTGCCCAAGGGGTTCACGTTGTCCGACCCCATTTGGTTCGCCAACGATATCGGCAGTTCCAAATGTCACTTGCTCCGCTTCGATGACCATCCCGTGGGCCATGTCGCCACGATCAAGCGAGCGGGTGAAAACCTGGTCCTGCGGCGGTGCGAACGGACAGAAGGAGAACGTGATTTTGGGGGGAAGCGGCGGGACGGTACCGACTGGGTGAGAGGATCGGCGCCGGGATGGTTCCTCGTGCAACCCGGCTTCGGCGAGCCGACGCTGATTGAGCTGGAAGGCGTCGACCATTTTTCGAACCCTCAACCCTGCGGCAACAGGATCGCGTACTGGGCCATAGGGAATTTGGCCAGCTCGGCGACGCGTAGCGAGTACTTTGCCTACGTCGGGGATCTCCTCACTCAGGAGATCCTGCGCCGGCGATATATGGGCCCAGCGTGGATGGCCACGGACTACGTGTTCCATCAACCGCCCCCACAATGGAACGAGGACTGTACGGAGGCGCGGTTCCACAATTCCCGGTATTTCGACGAACCCGCCACCCTTCGATTGGGGTCCCCGGAAGCCGGTTAGCGCCCCACGACCTCCTTGATGAATGCGTCCATCGTCGCGATCCTCTGCTCCTTCGAGCCGAGGTTGTAGTCCGGCACGATCAGCTCGTCCACGCCGATAGCGGCGTATTGCTCGACGATCTCCCTGACCTCCTCGAGGCTGCCGATCATGGACCCATGCCTTGCGTCACGGCGCTTCATCTCGTCGATGAACGCCTTGTCGTCGCTCATGTACAACGCTACCGCGGCGGATCGCTGGATCTCGCTTGGATCGCGGCCAACGTTCGCGCAGTGTTGATCCAGGATGCGCATCTTGCGTTTCAGCGTCTCGACCGAGCCATAGATGTTCCACTCATCCGCATGTTTGGCGGTGATCCTGAGCGTGACTTTCTCGCCGCCGCCGCCGATCAGGAGCGGCAATGGGTTTTGCACCGGTTTCGGCTCCAGGGTCGCGCCGTCGAGTTGGTAGTAGCGCCCGTTGAAGTCGCTGACGGACTGATTGAATAGCAACTTGATCACCGCGCACGCCTCGTCGAGCCGCCGCAGTCGCTCGGGCACGGTGTAGTACGGGATCCCGTACTGGCGATGCTCGGTCTCCGACCAGGCGGAGCCGAGGCCAAGTACGAGACGGCCGCCGCTGATGTGATCCAGCGTGGCTGCCATTTTTGCCAACACTGGGGGGTGGCGGAAAGTGTTCCCGGTGACCAGCGGGCCGAGGCGAACGCGCGGCACCCGCGCGGCCAGCGCAGCGAGCGTGATCCAACATTCGGGGCGGGGCTCTCCCGGGCGAGCGTGGAAGTGATCCGTGTACCAGATGCCGTCCCAGCCGGTGCGCTCTGCATGGGCTGCGACATCGACGAGGTCGTCGAAAGGCTCGTGCGTTTTCAGGCAGACGCTGAACCGCATGAAGCGTCCTCCAAAGGAAAGGTTTCACGCCCGACACCGGTGCCGCCTAGGCAACGCAAAGCGACAACCACGCTGGTCGCTGAGGGGAGGAAATATCGACCCTCTGCGGCCACAAACGGCACCAAGCGTCTCAATTCGCTTTCACAATCGGCCTAACGGTGGTCGCGGTTCATGATTGCTTCCCTGTTCGTGTTTCAAGACGGCGCTTGGCCAACGACTCAAGACGCTGAGCTTGTGCCCACAGAGTGCGACGAATACCAGGCTCTACGCGACGTTCGCTGATGACTCTGGCCAGATTTGCGATAGTGCGGGCGCGACGAGCAAGACGAATGTCTGGATGCTCGCGCGTGCGACGCACGCTAGACTCAAGAATAGCAAACCGGTGTGATGCGGGAAGGGCGAGGGTTGACGTGGCGGTTGGCGGTTTCTCGTTCAGAATCGCTCGGAACTCGGATTTCCCAAGGGCTTGGCAATAGACCGTGTACTCGGCCTGATCCAGCTCTTGCTTCGTCGCAGCGAATTGACTATGTCCACGGCTGATGCTCCCCCATTGCCAGAATGGCCAGACCTCAACCTCTGCGACCTCGAAAGGATCTAGCACGCTCATGGCTACCGCGTCGGTTCGTTGGTTTGTCAGATGCCGACCGATGCGGCTCCGCAAACTCTCGAATGTCTGGCCGGCGTAGATCGGCTCGTCATCGTAGTCATAGAACAGGTAGACCCCCCACTTACAATCTCCGATCCGCTTACCGTCGGACATCGTGTTCATGGCCTTGGCAAAGCCCTCGTAGAGCGCTTCTACATCCGGTGGAGGATCGCTCCGGCTAGGTGCCATAGACGGGGAGGAGGCAGTTTTTCGCCAGCCACTCCACCACCGGGACGCATACGGCATCACCGAATGCGTACATGGCTTGTCGTGGCGAAACGGACTCCCACGACATGCCTTCGGCACCTTGCAGCGCCGCGTATTCGACCACGTCCATCCACCGTGCTGCGAAATCGCCGCCACCCGCGCGGAGCACAGCCTGCCGACCGGACCCGCCAGCCGTGGTGCGCAGCGCCCCGGCAATCTCATCGGCTCGAACTTCCCATACCGCTGCGCCCCGACGCGTTCGGCGGTAGGCACCGTGACAAGACGCTTCCTCCTGTCTTTGGTAGGCGTCCACGCGAGACGCTTGGAGATCAGAAAGCGAACCCAAGAAGCACGACAGTTGACGTGCGCCCCACCACGGCAAATCATCACGAACAATGTCCGCAAGGCGGCTATCGCGACGTGGCGGCGCTTCAATGGAAGGCGGGCGAACGTCCAAACACCCAAGGACGAACACGCGCATGCGGCTTTGCGGGACGAAAGAGGCCGCGTCTAGGCAGACGTGCGTCACAGCGTAGCCAAGCGTCTCTAATTCAGAGACGACAGCCCTGAAGTCACTGCCACCATTCACGGTCAGAAAACCGGGCACGTTCTCCAAAACGACGAATATCGGCTTCTTGGGCATCTCGTTCAGAATGCGAAGAAACTCATAGACGACACCCGAGCGCGTGCCATTCAGACCAGCGCGATAGCCAGCAAGTGACAGGTCTACGCAGGGGAACGATGCCGTCGCCACATCGACGGGTGGAATGTCCTTCCCACGCACATTTCGAATGTCTCCCAAGTGGAAACCATCGCTGCCCCAATTCTCGCGGTAGAGTGACGCCTTCACTCGGTCAATGTCGTTGGCGTAGACCGTCTCGATGCCGGCCCGTTCCATACCGGCCCGCATGAGGCCCATGCCAGCAAAGAATTCGGCAGCTTTCACATCGACACCGGAACGACTTCGGGCGAGAGGCCGTTCGGTTCTATGAGCTTGTCGTAGGTTAGGCGCATGTCGTGAATGACTTCCGCGAACGACCGCATCTGGCCGATGGTTGTCGATTTCGCCGTTGCCCACGTTGAGCCGGAACGTCGCTTCGTTGACATAACGGCCAAGATGCTTGTCAGAGTCTTCGGGGAACAAAATTGGCGTTTGCATCATTTTCGTTGCTGGAAGGATACTCGCGAAAGCACATGGATGGACATACAGTATTGAACCATGGCCGATCTCGAATGTGCAAGTGAGGCGCAACTCGAATCGAAGATTCACCGCCCATCTCATGCGTGGTGGAAGCGGCCAGCACTACAGTGCTCTTGATGCGACGAAGTGCGCCAAATGGATTCGCCCGTGCGCTACTCGGTGCGCAACGCTTCTATCGGGTCCTTCGCGGCGGCCTTGCGCGCTGGATAGAAACCGAAGAAAACGCCGATCGCGCCAGAAAATGCCATCGCGATCAAGATGATGGGCCACTGCACCAGGACGGGCCAACCGGCGACCTCGGCGATGCCGACCGTAACCGTCAGCGCAACGACGATGCCTATGAGACCCCCGAGCAGACATAGCGTCACGGCTTCCACCAGGAACTGCAGCATGATGTCGCGCTCCTTTGCGCCGACGGCCATGCGCAAGCCGATCTCCCGGGTGCGCTCGGTGACGGACACCAGCATGATGTTCATGATGCCGATCCCGCCGACGACAAGCGATACCGACGCAACGGCGGCCAGCAGCATGTTGAAGGTCTGTTTGGCCTCGGCGCGCGTTTCCACCATCTCGGTCATATTGCGGATACTGAACGTGTCTTGCTGGTCCGGGCCGATACGGTGCCGCTGGCGCAGGATCTCGGCGATTTCCTGCTCGACGTCATCCATCGCCCGAGAATTTCCCACCGACACGTAGATCGCCCGGACGGCACCGGTTCGGGACCGGGACTTTCCAAGTACGCGTCCCTCGGCGGTCTTGAACGGCACCATTACAGTGTCGTCCTGATCCCAGGGACCGGAAGACTGCCCCTTCGCCTTGAGCGCCCCGACGACAGTGAACGGGACATTCTTGATGCGAATCGCCTGACCGACCACGTTGCCAGCGCCGAACAGTTCCTTGACCACCGTATCTCCCAACAGGGCGACCTTGGCGCCATTTCGAAATTCGCGCGGCTCGAACTCCCTGCCCTGGCCTATCTCCCAGTTGCGTGCAATCAGGTAGTCTCCGTCGATGCCATAGATCGTGGTCGACCAGTTCAGGTTGCCCACGACCACCTGGGCCGACCCTCGATTCGTGGATGCCGCCGCGACGATTTCAGGAATTCCCTCCTTCAGCGCCCGCGTGTCGTCCACCGTCAGGGATTCGGTGCTGCCCGCAGCGGTGCGTGCCCCGCCAAACCACCTGGAACCGGACCTGATCATCAGCAGGTTGCTGCCGAGCGCCTGCATTTGCCGGTCTACCTCCGCCTGGGCACCCGCTCCCACGGTGACCATGGCGATGACCGCCGAGACACCGATGACGATGCCCAACATCGTCAGAACGCTGCGCAGCATGTTCACGCGCAACGCATCGAAGGCGACGCGAACAAGCTCAAACAGCGACATGGCGCACTTCGTCCATTGTGTCCGACATGATGACGCCGTCGCGAAACCTCAGGATTCGGCGGGCGTAGTCCGCGACTTCCGCTTCGTGCGTCACGACAATCACCGTAAGTCCCGCTTCGTTGAGTGTCTGGAACAGGTTCATGATCTCCCGGCCCGTCGCGGTGTCGAGGGCGCCCGTCGGTTCGTCGGCCAGCAACATGTCGGGAGAGTTCACCAGGGCGCGGGCGATCGCCACGCGCTGCTGCTGGCCGCCCGAAAGCTGCGACGGCAGGTGTTGTGCGCGGTCGTCGAGACCGACCCTCGCAAGCGCCTCGCCAGCGCGCTTGGTGCGCTCGGTCCGATCAACGCCCGCGTAGAGCAGCGGCAGGGCGACGTTGTCCACGGCAGTGGTGCGTCCGAGCAGGTTGAATTGCTGGAATACGAAACCGATCTTGCGGTTGCGCACGCCCGCCAGACTGTCGCTCGCCAAGTCCGATACGCGTTCGCCGTCGAGTTCGATGCTGCCGCTGTTCGGCCTGTCGAGACAGCCGATCAGGTTCATGAACGTCGACTTGCCGGAGCCGGACGGTCCCATCACGGAGACGAACTCGCCGCGGTCGATGGCTAGCGATACACCATCGAGCGCGCGCACCGTCTCCGTGCCGACGGTGTAATCCTTATGGACATCGTGGCAGCGGAGGAAGGCCATCAGTTCTCCGCGTACATGGCGCGCACGATCACCTCTTCGCCCTTCTCGAGACCCGAGACGACCTCCGTCGCTTCATCGTCGTGCAGACCGACAACTATGCGTCGCTCCTCCGGTTCGCCGTCGTCTCCCAATAGCCAGACCGACGCCCGGCGCTGGCCCTTGGCCTTATCTTGCAGCGCGCGCAATTTCTCCAGTTGCTCGGGCGTCAGGATGGTTTCAATTTCCCGCTCCATCGCCGCGCGCATCGACTGCATCCGCGCGCGCATGGCCTCGCGGTCCCCGCCGCCCGACCGGAACGCCTGGCGCATGTTGTCGCGTTGCGCCTCTACCATCTCGTCCAGTTCTTTGTCCTGTTCGGGAGTCAGCTCCAACTCGGTTCGGACCGTTTCCGCCAGGCCGCCTCGACCGCCGCCTCCAAAACCGCCTCCGCGACCGCCGCCCGCAAAACCCCCGCCTTGGCCGCCGCCTCCAAAGCCCTCGCCTCGACCGCCTCCTGCCCGGCGGCCGTCCCCGCGCGCCCCGCCGCCGAACGGTGCCGCTGCAGCGGCAGGTTGAACATCCGGTCGCGGTGTCTCTCGGACGGTGCCTCGTGGCGCGAAACGCAACGCCGCATTGGACACCTTGACCACTTCGCTCTTGCTTCCCAATACGATCTGTACGCTCGCTGTCATCCCGGGCAACAGCGCCAGATCGTTGTTGTCGGCGGTAATGATGACTTTGTACGTCACTACGTTCTGCACGATGTTCGGTGCCTTGCGAATCTGCTGGATGCGCCCGAAGAACCGGCGTTCCGGGTAGGCGTCCACCGTGAAACGGCACGGCATGCCTTCGCGGATGCGACCGATGTCGGCTTCGTCGACGCTCGCTTCGACCTTCATCCGATGCAGGTCCTGGCCGATTTCGAACAGCTCCGGCGCCGAGAAACTCGCCGCCACGGTCTGGCCGAGCTCCACCTGCCGGTTGATTACGGTGCCGGAGACCGGTGAACGAATGTAGGTCCGTTCGAGGTCCAGTCTGGATTGCGCCAACGCCGCCTGGCGCTGATCCAGCGTGGCCCGCGCATTGCCGATGGCCGCTTCGGCCACGACGACCTGCGCTTGTGACGTTTCCACCAGCGTGATGTCGCGATCCAGTTCCGTCGCCGAAACATGTCCGCGTTCCTGCAGCGTTTGCCGGCGTGCGAGTTCGCGCTCGGCCTGTCGCAAGGTCGCCTGGGCCCGCTGCAACTCCGCCTTGCGGCTTTCGATGTTGCCCTTCGCGACAGCGACATCCGCCTGGTTCTGCAGCACGCGCGCCTCGAAAGTCCTCGGGTCGATGCGGGCCACGATGTCGCCCGCCTCCACGGTGTCGTTGAAGTCCGCATGCAGTTCGGCCACCTGTCCCGAAAGCTGGGAGCCGACCACGACGGTATTCAACGCGGCCAGGGTTCCGGCGGAGAGGACGACGCTTTCGATGTCGCCCACCTCTACTGCGCTCAGCCGATAGTCAATCTGCTCTCCCGACGGTGCCAGGGCATATAGCGAGGCGGCGGCGCCGGCGGCCACTACGACGACGAGGATCAGAACGGCGCGCGGTTTTCTTGCGATATTCATGCTTGATACCTAATACGTCGATACGCGTTCGATCCGTCGCGCCGTCAGACAACGCGGCGCGCGCGCAGGTCTTCGATCATCCGAGCATCGTAGCCGAGTTCGGCAAGTATCTCGTCCGTGTGCTCGCTTAAGCTAGGCGCCCGTCGCCTGATGCCGGGATCGACCCCGGAAAAGTCCAGCGGCATCCGAGCCAACGGAGCAGGTTTAGAAAGTCCCGGATAGTCAACGGGTTCCAAGAATCCCCGGTCGACCACCTGTTCGTTCGTGAGGGCGGCGGCGGGCGTCAACACCTCGCCGCACGGGATGCGCGCGGCCGCCAGTTCCTCCATCGCTTCCGCCGTGGTCCGCTCGGCGACCCACGCCGCGGTGCGTTTGCTGATGTCGACACCGTTGTCGCCCCGCAACTGGTCTGTCGCGTAACGGGGGTCCTCGAGCCAATGCGGTTCGCCCATCAGTTTCACCCAGCGCTCGAACAGCGGGTCGCCCGCCACCTGCACGAGCAGCCAGCCGTCCCTGGTGCGAAAGGTATCCGACGGTGCTGCGGTCTGGGCCCGGTTACCCGTGCCGACACGGTTCTTGTTCAGGATCGCCTGCTCGATCAGCACGCCATTGGCGATCGTGAGCGCCGAACCCAGCAGGCAGCCTTCCACATGCTGGCCTTCGCCGGTGCGCATGCGATGGATGATCGCCGCCAGGGTCCCCACGGCGTTCAGAGACGCGGTGGCATAGTCGACGTAGGGCAGGTGGTTCTTCATGGGCTCTTCGTACCCGGTCAGGTGCATGTTGCCGGACATCGCTTGCGCAACGCCGTCGAAGCCGACCCGCGAACCGTATGGACCGCCGGAACCGAAGGCGGTACTCGTGGTCAGGATGATATCCGGCTTGATGGCCGATAACGTGGCGTAGTCGAGCCCCATGGACGCTAGCGTGTCTGGCGGCAGGTTTGCGATGACGACATCCGCCGTTGCGACGAGCCTTTTGAGGATCTCCTGACCTTCGGGCTTGCGTGGATTCAGCGTCATGCCGCGCTTGTTCCGGTTCAGCGCCATGAAGGTGCCGCCCTGACCATCTTCCGTCACCGGCTGGTAGTAGCGGTCTTCGCTGCCGTCGACCTTCTCGATTCGAATGACATCCGCACCGAGATCCGCCAGCAACATGCCGCAAAACGGCCCGGCGATGTAACGGCTGAAATCCAGCACGCGAACGTCCTGAAGGATGGCCATTTTTGTCCTCGCGATCACCGTAGGCGCCCATAGTATGCGCGGTGGGCTGGGCACCGTCAGATAACCCTCGGCGCTTTCCTGTCAGGCGGAAAACGATCTGCCCCCCTGGCCTCACGCGAATCGTGCGGGCAGGCAGCTACGCCATGCAGCTATTCAATCTACACAGGGAGGCATGACCTGCCTTACTTGACCTGGGGGAGCACCTTGTCGGTCATGACCCGCATGACTTGCTGCATGCTGTCGCGCGTGACCGAGTTCCCCAAATGCAGTTCGCACAACAGTTCGTCTACGCCGAAGAGTTCCTGCAGCTCGTGAATCCGATCCACAACCTCTTCCGGCGTCCCGAACAATTCCGTCGAGTTCGAGGAACGGCCATCCAGGCGACCGGCGGCGGGACTTGGTCGCCCCATCGCCACTGCCCGTTGTGCGCGCTCCTGGGCAAGGGCCTCCTTGAAGCGGTTGGACTCCTTCTGGGTTGCGGCCACATGCGTGGGTATGCGGATCGCCACACCGGGGTTGCCCGCGTGGCCCGCGTCTTTCCAGGCCTGCCGGTACTTGTCGACATCCTGCTTCAGGACGGAATCCCCCTGTTTCCCATACTTGGTACCGCGTTGCGCGTCGATATTGCCTCTGATCCCGACCCGATAGCCCATTTCTCCCATGGGCACGAAGCCCTGCTGACTGTCGACCGCCAGAAGAATCGGAGGATGGGGCTTCTGGACCGGCTTGGGGTTGATCCGCATACCGGCCGGGGGCGTGGGATAGTTATAAAACTCCCCCTCGAATCCCGAGAAATCGCCCTCGTCCGTCCAGATGCTCTTCATGACCTCGAGGAACTCGAGAAAATGCCTCCGGCGGACAGCGTCACCAGCCGTGTCTCCCCCGACGCCGTATATGAAACGACCATTGCAGATGTGGTCGACCATCGCGACCTCTTGCGCGATGATGATCGGGTCCGGCGGCAACAACTGATCAAAGGAGTAACTGCGTCTTTCAGCCACGATCCCCCTTCTGACGATGGTTTGACCGCCCTCCTGGACGTCCGTCAGATATTTCTCCCCGGGTAGCTTCAGGTTATGCAGAAGGTGGACCGCGGTCCCGATCTTGATCTGTTTGGTCATTCCCGCGATCGCCGAGGACAGCACAAACGGCTCGGGGTTCACGCCCGCCAACGGGGTTGACGCGGTCCAGACAACGTCCCACCCCATCTCGTCCACTGTCCTGCAGTCGTTGAAGTTGTTGGCGAAGCATTCAGCTTCCGTTTCGCCGTGCTTTGCCGGCCAGGTAGTAAAGTACCCAATGTCTATGACAACTCTCCCATCCCATTTGAATTCGGGGGGGTTACCCCTCGGACTTGCTGCTCCTTTTTAGCACAAGGGTCATTCGCGAACAAACGCCCAACGGGGTTCTGAGCGGAAGATGGGGGATTCGAACCTAAAACAATGTACGGTTCGCGATGGAGCCGATGCGGCACACGATGGCAAGGCGCCAGGCCAAATCTCCGGAGAGCCTTGGGTGTACGATTTGCCCAATTCATGCGTCGACCTCGACGATCTCTATGCGCGTCATCTACAACCTGCTGCTGCTGCTGGCCCTGCCGTTTGTCTGGCTACGCCTGTTCGCGAGGGCCAGGAGCGAGCCCGCTTACTCCGAGCGACGCGCCGAACGCTGGGGACGCGTTCCCGCAAGCGTGGGACGGGACGTGGTCTGGTTCCACACGGTTTCCGCGGGGGAGGCGATCGGAGCGGCACCCATGATTCGCGCGCTCAAGGCACGTTTGCCTGAGCAGCGGTTCCTGGTGACGACCATGACGCCGGCCGGCAGCGCGCAGGTGGTCGAGCGGCTGGGCGACATCGTCGACCACTGCTACGCGCCCTACGACTTTCCCTGGGCCGTGGCCCGGTTCCTGTGGCGCGTCGAGCCACGAGCGCTGGTGTTGATGGAAACCGAACTGTGGCCGAACATCATTCGTGGCGCCAAGAGGAGTGGCGCGCGTACATCCCTCGTCAACGCCCGTCTGTCGGAACGATCAGCGCGCCGCTATGCCCATGTCTCGGGTCTGACGCGCGCCATGCTGCGGGACGTCGATCACCTGTTCTGCCAGTACCCGGAAACGGCGCGTCGGTTCGAAGCGCTCGGAGCGGACAAGGCCCGGCTGGAAGTTACCGGCAGCATCAAGTTCGATCTGGACATCCCGCCCGATCTCGACAGCGAAGTCGCGCGTCTGCGCCGCGTGTGGGGGCCCGCATGGATCGCGGGTAGCACCCATCCCGGCGAAGAAGAGGTCGTGCTCTCGGCCCACGCGGAACTGCTGCACCGGTTTCCGAACCTGCTGCTCGTGCTCGTTCCGCGGCACCCCCGGCGTGCCGATGACGTGGCCGCGTTGTGCGTCCGGGTGGGACAGTCGCCTGCCCGCTTGTCGGGCAGCCCGTCTAGCGAGAAGAAGCCGAACGTACTGATCGTCGATGTGATGGGCCAACTGCTGTATTGGTACGGAGTCGCGCAGGTCGCCTTCCTCGGCGGCAGCCTGGTGCCCGTGGGTGGACACAACCCCATCGAAGCGGCGGTCCATGGCACCCCGATGCTGATGGCCCGCTACCGCTTCAATTTCGCCGAGATCACCCAACAGTTCGCAGACGCTGGCTGCCTGGCCTCGGTCGATGCGGACAGCCTGGCCGGCGCGGTCGCGGATCTCCTCGCCGACCCAGAGCTACGCGCCACCCAAGGCCGCGCTGCGCGCGAAGTGGTCGAAGCAAACCGCGGCGCGAGCGACAAACTGCTCGCGCGGTTGGAGGAAATCATCTCTTAGGGACTATTGGCCCGCTCTCATCCTCTCGATCACGTCCCTGGAGAACGCCCTGTACACGCCGCGCGCGTTGCCGCCTGGTGGAATGAAGCAGATCGCATCAAGCCCCTCTGCTTCCAACCCCTTGAGCCGCTCGATGATCTCATCGGGCTCACCCACGATGCCGAAAGCTCTCACCACTTCCGGCGTGATGAACCGTGCCTCGTCTGCGTCGATGTAACTGTAGTGGCTCTGGTGGAGCATCTGGTGCCGGTGTTTCGCGTCGCGCGACTCGTGAAAGGCAAGGTAGTCTTCCCAGATCGGGCGCACGTAAGCCGGCGGCTCGATTCCAACATCCCGGGCGGCGTCCACGAGGTAGTGCACATTCGCCATGATGGACGGGCCCAATTGTTCGACCACCCGCCGGGAGTCCAGGGCCTCGCCAGGTTCCAACACCATCAGGTTGACCAGCGCGCTGGCATGGAATTGATCCAGCGCGCGACCGGCGCGTTCTGCCCCGAGGCGTACGTTCGCGAGCGCCTCGGTAATGCTGCCGCCGCGTGGGATGCCAGTAATCAAGCCATCCCCCAGCTCACCGGCAAGCGCCTGCGCGCGGGGACCAAAGCCGCCAATGTGGATCGGTATGGGGCCGCTCAGATCGTAATTACCCTGGCCCTCTCGCTGGAATCGGATTGCATGCGTGTCGCCGTTGTCGGTGTATTCGACTTCCTCACCGCGCAGTAATCCCCGCACCAGTCGAATGTACTCGGCAAAAGGTTTTATCCGCATGGGCGCTCGCCCAAGCGTCCGCATCGCCGTATTCCCCGTGCCGATGCCGAAAAAGACGCGTCCCGGTGCGAGCTGACTTATCGTGGCGATGCCGTTGGCCATATCTGGCGCGCTGCGCAGGCCCGGTATCGCGACACCGGTACCAATGCGTATTCGGTGAGTGCGCTGCGCTATCAATGCGAGGGTCGCCCAGGGATTGGATGCCAGCATGGGCGAGTCGCCGACCCAGCAAAAGTCGTAGCCGAGTTCTTCCGCCTCGCCGACGAAATCGACACGGGCGACACGTCCGCAAGACACGCCGAATTCCATTAGTTCTCCTCCTTATCCGTTGGACCTGGCCCCCGGGAAGCATCCAACGCGAACCGTGGCGCGAGCAACAAACTGCTCGCACGGCTCGAGGAGATCACAGCGCTGGAATAACGCGGACGACCGGGTTCGACGGGTCGGTATAGTCTGCCAGCTCGCGGATATCCTGCTCCTCGATCGACCCCGCGCTCAGTTTGAGCTGGAGCATGTCGAGCACATAGTTGTAGCGCGAGTCGGCGTAGTCGAATTGCGACAGGAAAAGTCTCTGCTGCGCCTGCAGCACGTCGACGATGTTGCGCGTGCCGACTTCATACCCTGTCTGCGTCGCCTCAAGTGCGGACTCGGCCGACTTGATCGCGCGGATTCTCGCCTGCACGCGGACGACATCGGTGGAAACGGCGCGGAACAGGTTTCGCGTGTCGCGGATCACGGTCGACTCACGTTCCTGCAGAGACTGGCGCGCCCGCTCGACCTGGTGTCGGGATTCCCTGGAACGCGACCACAGCGCGCCGCCCTGGAAGATCGGGATCTGCGCTGACAGGACATAGCTTTGCGCTTCCGACTCGCTGGCAAGCAACCCGGACCCGCCCGTCGACGAGTCGTTGTGCGAAATGACCGCCGTTAGAGTCGGCAAGTGACCGGAACGCACCGCTCGGTGGCCGCGCTGCGCCGCGGTGAGCGCCTCGCGCGCGCTCAGGACGGCCAGGTTGGCATTCAGGGCTCGCGCTACCCACGCTTCTTCGTCGTTCGGCTCGGGGTCCACAATGGGCAATGCGCTGTCGAGACTGTCGACACTCTCGTGCGCCACGCCGGTGATGGTCTTCAAGGTCTCGAAGAACACATCGTGATCACCGTCGGCCTGGATGCGCCGCACGACCGCAGCATCGTAGGCAGCCGTCGATTCGAGCACGTCGGTGATCGCAACCAGACCGACATCGAAACGTTGCTGCACCTGTTCCAGTTGTCGTTTTACCGCCTGCTCCTCGGCGCGGGCCGCTTCCACGCGGGCCTGCGCGCGAAGCACGTTGAGATAGGCGGCTGCGACTCGAACTATCAGATTGCTCTCGGCATTCGCGAGATCATGTTCTGCCTGGACCGATAACGCCTGGGCTCGACGGAAATTAAACCAGCTCGTAGCGTTGAATACGGGCTGTCGAAGCTGCGCATTCCACCCGTGGCTATTGGAGGTCTGGGACGGCACCGTAAAGATTTGCCCGAAGCTCGGGCTGTTCGGATCGAGGTCGAGGCGCGAACCGGGGAAGCTGCGGCGGTTCTTCGACGTCGACCCGCCCATCGAAATGGTCGGTAAGAGCGCGGCACGCGATTGGGGCAGGATCTCCTTGCGCGCCCGGTAATCCGCTTTCGCCACACCCAGGACCGGATCGTTCGCCTTTGCGGACGCATAGAGTTGTTCGATATTCGCGCCATCCTCGGCTGCGTCAAGAGGCGCGGCAAGACCGAGCGCCAGCGCGCCCGCGCCCAGGCACCACAAAAGCCTCTTCGGATACCGTTGCTCGCAACGGTCCGCGCGGCGCAAACTGCCGGCTGCCGATTTTTTCATGGCTTCCTCCACTTCCGCCGTCACCCCCCGACAAGCCGCGGCGCAGTCTACCAAAAAACGTTTCCGAGACTCGGCGGACTCCTCCCATGAGTCCGGACATTTCAAAACGCGTCGCGTTGATCGCGCCTTGCTCGTCCCCGACTGCCGGATTCGGCCGCCGCCAACCCGCCGAATGATCTTCTTGTACAATGCTCTTGTACGAAGCAAGAGGTTTTTCTCGTCGCCCGACTCTGGTTAAACTCACGCGTGAGGATCGTACGCGGCGCAAATCACGTTTGGCGGCAGAATTGGCGGTATTGGTTGTGCAAAAGGTGGGACGAAAACGCTACAGCATCGATCTCAACGCCCACATGTGCGAGTGCGAGGCGAACTATGCGCGCCTCATGCGCCTGATGCCGATGCTTGCCGAGGGCGACCGAAGCGCATTCGCCATGGCACTCGGCGAGAGTGAGCCGCAGGTGAATCTCAGGGTCGTTGCGCGCCACAAATACACGACGGTGATCGAACTGAGCCAGGAAAACGCGCGGGAAGACGCGAGGGACCTGCCGGAAACGCGGCTCGGGGTTCGGGTGTATCACGACGCGAAGTCGGCGGAAGTGATCGCCTTCCAGGACCAACGCGGGTTCCAGGCGGTGTACGGGTATCCGAACCGGCAAATGCGGCACCCGGACGAGAAGGTGCAGATCAATCGATTCCTGGGCGAATTTCTACGCATGTGCATTGCGCACGGCATCTCGCTTGAACAGCCCGCTGCCGCGCATCAGTGCTTGCATGCTATGGGTTCGATGGACTGAGGGCTTTATCGACAAGCGTAAATGAGTCTCACCGTATTGCAGATAACCGATACCCATCTGCTTGACTCGCCCCGCGACATGCTGCGCGGGGTGAACACCCAAAATTCCCTGGAAGCTGTGCTTGACCAGGCCCTCGGTGAAGTCGCCCCCGACGTGGTGCTGGCGACCGGAGATATCGCCGAAGCGGCCACAGAAACCGTCTATCAGCGGTTTCGCGACACGATCACGTCACGCTACGCAGGCCCCTGTTTGTGCGTGCCGGGCAATCACGACCGGCGAGATTCCTTTGACGCGCTCCTGTCTCTCTCCCGCCATAGCGCGGCCGGATGGGACATCATCGGCATCGACACCCACATCGAGGACCGCGTGGAGGGTCGTGTCCACGAGGTCGAATTGCGCCGACTGGAGGCGGAACTGGCCGCCGCCGCTGGCGATGTTCTCGTGGTCGGGCATCACTGCCCGATCAATATCGGCTCGCCAACATTCGACGCCCACCGCATCGTCAACGGCGACGAGTTCACGGCACTGCTGAATGCCCACGATTGCGTGCGCGCCTATGTCTGCGGCCACATCCATCAGCCATTCGACGCGTTCGCGGGAGATGTGCGAATCCTCGCCACGCCATCCACCTGTTTCCAGTACGCGCCTGGCGACGCCGATTCCCTGATCGATGATGCCGCTCCGGGATATCGCTGGCTCGAACTGCTTAAGTCCGGCGACTTCGACACCCGGGTTGCCCGTCTCAATGCCGAATAGCTATTCCGCCGAGTCGATTCAGGTGCTGTCCGGGCTGGAACCGGTACGCCGTCGCCCCGGCATGTACACGGACACCGCGCGCCCGGATCACATGGTGCTGGAGGTTGTGGACAATTCGGTCGACGAGGTCACCAGCGGCTACGCCACCGAAGTTGAGGTCACGCTGTTCGCTGACGGGTCCGTCGAGGTCCTGGACGACGGCCGCGGCATGCCCGTGGATGTGCATCCGGAGCACAAGCTCACGGGCGTCGAACTCATACTGACCAAGCTCCACGCCGGCGGCAAGTTCGACCAAAAGAACTACAGTTTCTCGGGCGGCCTGCACGGCGTCGGCGTGTCGGTGGTGAACGCGCTGTCGTCCCGGCTCGAAGTCGAAGTCAAGCGAGACGGCAATGTGTACCGCCAGCGGTTCGAAAACGGTGACCCCGCGACGACCCTCGATACGGTCGGCTCCGTCGGCAAGCGCAACACCGGCACGCGCATCGTCTTCCAGCCAAACCCGGTGTATTTCGATACGCCCACATTCGGCCTAGCGAGACTGCGTCATGTCCTGCGCGCTAAGGCGGTGCTGTGTCCGGGGCTTCGCGTGAGCCTGACCGTGGAAGAAAAGCCGGGACAGGCCGCGACGGAGACCTGGCTGTACGAATCCGGGCTGGCGGAATATCTCAGCGGATCGTTGCCGGCCGACGACCCCGTCCTGGCCAATCCATTCGTACACGGCGCCAAAGGGAGCGAGGAGGCTGTGGACTGGGCCCTGCAGTGGATCCCCGGACAGGGCGCGCTCGTGGCCGAGAGCTATGTCAACCTCGTGCCGACCCCGCTGGGGGGCACGCACGTCAGCGGTCTGCGGAGCGGCCTGATCGATGCGCTGAGGGAGTTCTGCGAATTTCGCGACCTGCTTCCACGCAGTCTGAAACTCGCCCCCGACGACCTCTGGGATCGATGCGCCTACGTGTTGTCGGCGAAGCTGGCCGAGCCGCAGTTCAGCGGCCAGACGAAGGAGCGGTTGTCCTCTCGCCGAGCCGCCGCTTTCGTCGGCGGCGTGGCCAAGGACGCCTTCAGCCTTTGGCTGAACGAAAACCCGCAAGAGGGTTCGAAACTCGCGGAACTGGCGATCGCCAACGCCCAGAAACGCTTGCTGGCGAGCAAGACCGTCGCCCGGAAAAAAGTTCTGTCTGGTCCCGCCTTGCCGGGCAAGCTCACCGACTGTTCGAACCCGGATACCGCGCAGGCCGAACTGTTCCTGGTTGAGGGCGACTCCGCCGGCGGCTCCGCCAAGCAGGCCCGCGACCGCGAATACCAGGCAATCCTGCCTTTGAAGGGCAAGATACTCAACACGTGGGAAGTCGACGCCAGCCAGGTGCTCGGCTCGCAGGAAGTGCACGACATCTCGCTTGCCATCGGCGTGGAGCCTGGGTCCGAGAACCTCGATGGTCTGCGCTACGCCAAGGTGTGCATCCTCGCGGACGCCGACTCCGACGGTGCCCACATCGCGACACTGCTCTGCGCACTGTTCCTGAAGCATTTCCCGGCGCTGGTCGAAACCGGCCATGTATACGTCGCCATGCCGCCGCTATACCGCATCGACATCGGCAGGGAAGTCTTCTACGCCATCGACGATGAAGAGCGGCAGGGCGTGCTCGACCGCATTGTCGCGGAGAAAAAACGCGGCAATCCGGTAGTGCAGCGGTTCAAGGGGCTGGGCGAGATGAATCCCATGCAACTGCGCGAAACGACGATGGCGCCGGACAGCCGGCGGCTGGTGCAGTTGTCCCTGGGTTCGAAACAGAAGAGCCTGGAGATGATGGACATGCTGCTCGCGAAGAAACGCGCGTCCGACCGGCGAGACTGGCTGGAGGCGAAGGGCGATCAAGCGGTGATCGCATGACGACCACCAAGGTGGACACCGCCAACGGCACCGAAACGGTTCCGCTCTGGCAGTTCACGGAGAAGGCGTACCTCGACTATTCGATGTACGTCATCAACGACCGCGCCCTGCCGCATTGCGGCGACGGTCTGAAGCCGGTCCAACGGCGCATCGTTTACGCGATGTCGCGGCTCGGATTGACCCCCCAGGCGAAATTCGCGAAGTCGGCCCGGACGGTGGGCGAAGTGCTGGGGCGCTTCCATCCGCACGGCGAAAACGCCTGCTATGAAGCCATGGCCCACATGGCGCAGCCCTTCTCGCTCCGCTATCCGCTGATCGAAGGACAGGGCAACTGGGGCGCCCCGGATGATCCCAAGTCCTTCGCCGCCCAGCGCTACACCGAGGCGCGACTATCGAAATACGCGGAATTGCTGCTGTCCGAGATCGGCCAGGGCACCGTGGATTTCATCCCGAACTTCGACGGAACAGTCGACGAGCCGAAGCTGCTGCCCGCGCGCGTTCCGGTCGTATTGCTGAACGGCAGCACCGGCATCGCCGTCGGCATGGCGACGGACGTCTTGCCGCACAATCTGCGGGAGGTGGTGGCCGCCTGCATCCGCCTGCTCGACGAGCCGGATGCCACGGACCGGGACTTGATGGAACACATCAGGGGACCGGACTTCCCATCCCAGGCGCTCATCATCACGCCGCCGGAAGAGTTGCTCGCGGCGTACGAGACCGGGCGCGGCTCGGTTCGCGCACGCGCGCGCCACACGGTGGAGAACGGCGAGATCGTAGTCGACGCGCTTCCCTACCAGACATCCTCATCCAAGATCGTGGAGCAGATCGCGCAGCAGATGCAGGCCCGCCGGTTGCCCATGCTTGTGGACGTGCGCGACGAATCCGACCACGAGAGTCCGACCCGCGTCGTCATCGTGCCACGCTCCAATCGCGTCGATGTCGACCGAGTCATGAGCCACCTGTTCGCTTCGACCGACCTCGAACGCAGCTACCGTATCAATTTCAATGTCATCGGCCTCGACCACAAGCCCAAGGTGCTTGGGCTCAAGGCGATGTTGGCGGAGTGGCTCAAGTTCCGGCGCCATACCGTGCGCCGGCGCCTCACTTTCCGTCGGGATCAAATCGATGCCCGGCTGCACATCGTCGACGGCCTGCTCAAGGCGTTCTTCAACCTCGACGAGGTGATACGGATCATCCGGGAGGAAGACGACCCCCGGGCCCAGCTCATGGCTCGGTTCGAACTCACGTCCGAGCAAACGACGGCCATCCTGGACCTTCGGTTGCGCCAACTTGCCAAGCTCGAGGAAAACGCGCTAGGGGACGAGCGAAGCTCCCTCAACGACGAACGCCGCGAGTTGGAAAGCATTCTCCGTTCCAGTTCCCGCATGAAGACACTGATCAAGCGCGAACTCGCAGCCGACGCGGAGAAGTTCGGCGACCGGCGTCGTTCCGAGTTCCTTGAAGCCGAGGAGGCGCGTCCGTTCGCGGCCGAGGAACTCGTGACCAACGAACCGATCACCGTCATCCTGTCGACAAAGGGCTGGGTGCGTTCCGCCAAGGGCCACGAAATCGACGCGGATACGTTGTCCTATCGCGCCGGCGATGCGCTGTGCGCATACGCGCGCGGGCGCACCAACGACACGCTGCTGTTCTTCGACTCGACCGGACGCAGCTACGCTGTCGCCGCCCATACGCTGCCCTCGTCCCGAGGCCAGGGGGAACCGCTGACCGGTCGCTTGAACCCGCCTGAAGGCGCGCGTTTTGTCGGCACCGCGATCGGTTCGGCCGATACCAAGCTCCTCCTCGCGTCCGACGCTGGCTACGGTTTCGTCGGAACCCTGGGCGCATTGGCCACGAAGAACCGCGCGGGCAAGAGCGTGCTGACCGTGCCGAAGGATAGCCAGGTCATGTCGCCAGCGCCGGTCGCGGGCAAAAGCCTCGTCGCCGCTGCGACAAACCAGGGGCGCCTGCTCGTATTCCCCATCGCCGACTTGCCCGAACTGACACGGGGCAAGGGCAACAAGATCATCAATATACCTTCAGGCGCCCTGAACGCCCGCGAGGAGTTCCTGGCCGGCATCGTCCCCCTCGGCAACGGAGACCGCCTGATCGTGCGCGCGCGCGGACGGCAGATGAAGTTGCGCTTCAAGAATCTTGAAGGCTATGCGGGAGAACGCGCGCGGCGCGGCCGCCTGCTGCCCCGGGGCCTTCAGCGCGTATCCGCTCTCGAAGTGGAAGAACGGCGCCGTCCGGCAAAGAGCTGAGCCTGGCGTTCGATCACAGTTCCGTACGAACCAAGCGCCGCGTGGACGAGGCGATACCCGCTCAGGCTGGTTCCGGCCAAGGCGTCCATAGCCCGGCGCGCTACTATATCCGCTGCCAGCTTGTCCGGTCGGTCGATCCGGGCGAACACCTCTTCGCTGACGGCAAGCTTGCCATCCGGGGCCAATGCGGACAGAAGCAACGCCTCGCGGACCTCCTCGGACTCCCCGACGGTCACGTCCGCGCCGGGCTCGCCGCAACGGTGCAGGCCGAAGCGAAACGTCGGGCGCGAGCGGGCGGCGCGCCGGAAGTTGGTCAGTTCGATCACCCGCGCGGTCAATAGCGCGGCGCAAATCACTTCGAAGCAACGATCACTGCTCCCCGTGTCATCGAATACCAAGAGGATGCCCGTGCTTGGCAGTGGCTCCGCGTTCCCGCCGTATATGCTGGCCAGTTGATCCGCGCGTTCCAGCGCTAGCCCGAGCACCGCGCCTTTTTCCTCGCGCTGGACGTTCTGATCGAACAAATTTATCACCAGCACGAATGCCGCACGCACCTCCCCCCGAGCGCGTCCCGCGGCGCGCGCGTTTGAGCTTAGCGCCATGCGGCGCCCGACGACCACGAGGCCGATGGTGGCGGCCAGCGCAAGCAGCCAAAACGGCGCTGATACGGAAATCAACTCCGCCACCGACGGCCGGAACCGCTCTCGATCCAGGACGACACGCGCATAGCCGGCAACCGTGTCGTCCGCCGTCACAGCACGCGTGTAGTGCTCGGTCCCCAAATCATTCCCATCGCGACCCGCAAACACCAGCACACGATCATCGACGGTATACACACTGAACCCGACCACTTCGTCGAACGCCGTCATGCGGTGACCAAGATTGCTGAACGCCACGGGGTTCGGCCGCAGCATGGGCTGGACCGCCAGTTCGGCTGCCAACGCTCCCAGCGCATCGCCGAAGCGGTTCATACGCACGTCGGCGCGCCGCTCCAGGACGTAATCGACCAACACGATAGTCACCGCCGACGCGGCGAGAAAACCGCCGATCGCCGCCCACACCGTCGCTGGCACGCGTTGGACGAGCTTGCCAGCTTTCCAATGTTGTCGGGAGCTTTGTTCCATGGCAGTGCCCCACAGCCGGCGGCTTTCGGCTTCAGTCGAACCCGGCGACGGCGGCATGTTCCGCCGACCGTAGCACGGCTGCGCCCGGGAACTCAATTCACGCGGCTAGGACTGCGGGCTGTCAACGGCAGATCATGGTATTCGCCGGGGTGGGCGACCACATTGGCCCGATGTTCGCGCCACAGTTCCCGGAACCAGGCGGGAAGCGGTGCGTCGCCGCATTGCCGTGCAAGACTGTTCAGATAGTCGAACTGGTCCTCGTCCAGACGGTGGAAGTGCCGCTCGGCCACACCCGCGTGCCGCAATGCCCGTATCTCGCGGGCGTGTTCCCGGCGTCGTTCTGCGCGCGTGGGCAGGGCGAAGCGGCACGTCAGTACGTTGGCGAACCAACGGGCCTGACGTTGAAACAGCGGAAACGGCACGATTCGGAACGGCAGGCCAATGAATGCGAGCGTGGGGTGGTCGATGGCCAGCAGTTGCCGATACAGACCGCATACGCGGTTGTTGCGCACACCGGCGACTCCCGGCGCCAGGAACGAAAAACGATAGTGGTACCCGGTGCAGAACAGGATCGCGTCCACGCCGTCGATACGTTCACCGTCGCTCAACAGTACGCCGCCGGCCAGGAAATTCGCCACGGGCGGGCAACGCTTGATGCGATCATGCCGCGACTTGATCGCCAGCGGATCGCGAAACGTGCGACCGCTGAAATAGACGATATCCGCCACGGTCGCCAATTCGCGGGCGAGTTCCGCCCCCGACACCGACGCACCGAGCACTAGGACCCTCTTTCCGGAGAACGGTTCCGGCTGGCGGTAGTTATGACTGTGCAGTGCTTCGCCCCGGAAATCTTCCAAACCCGGCAGGGCCGGCACCAGGGGTTCGGAGAAATGCCCGTTGCAGACAGCCACCGCGTCGAACGCCTCCCCATCCACGCGCCAGCCGTCGGCATTCGGTCGAATACTCCCCATGCGATGGCCGAACCGTATACGGGGCCGGATGCCGGCATCCACACTGAACCGTTCGAGATATTCGAGTACCTGGGCGTGGCCGGGATAGCGCGGCCAGTCGTCATGCCCGCCGCCGGCGCTGTCGAAAGTGTAGTCCTCGAACGCCATCAGATCCCGCGGCAGGTTGGCGCGCAACGATGCGTAGAGCGACCCGTGGATGCGTTCCCGGGGCCGTTGCCCCAGCGGGTCGCTCTCCACGCACTCCTGATAGACCCAAAGACCGCCGACGCGGTGCGACTGCTCGAACACTGTCGCGTCCAAACCCGCGCTCACCAACTCGTGCGCCGTGACGAGTCCTGCAGCTCCCGCACCGATCACGGCGACGGATACCGTCCTCATTGCATAAATCGAATTGCCTGCCTGTCGGCATGGTCAGATTCATCAGCGCCCTTTGCAAGTGCCCCACAGCCGGCGCTTTCGGCTTCGGCTCTCGCAACATTGCCATCGTCGATGGCGTCGTGTTACATCCGGGGAGCACCCTTGCAAGAAACCCTCAGCACCATGCTGACCTTCACTGAAGAGATACTCCTGCTGTTGCTCGGTGAGGAGGACGGCGCTTTCCTGCCCGTCAACAGCAACGCGTTCGAGTGCGCCCTGGCCGGTGCGGCATTGATGGATCTCGCGTTCGCGCTTCGGATCGACACCGACCTGGAGTCGCTCATCGTCCTCAACGAAAACCCGACCGGCATTTCGATGCTGGATCGTGTCTTGGCGAAGATCATCGCCCACCCGAAAGTGATGGACGCCCAGTCCTGGGTGAGGTTGCTGGCAAGCGATGAGGCCAATACGATTCGCGAGCAGGCGTTGGCCAGCCTCGTCGCCAGCGGCATCCTCGAGCAGCGCGAAAGACGGCGCGTAGGCCACTATCCCATGCGTGATGGCGCGGCCCAGCGGGCGGTCAAACTGCACATCCGGGAAGTGCTGCTTGCCGACGATATCCCCGATCCGAGGGATGTCGCGCGGGTCTCCCTCGCAAATGCCTGCGGCGTCTTTCCGGAAATCCTCTCCGAGAGAGAGATCAAACAGGCGACTCCGAGGATTCAGCAGCTCCGCATCATGGACTTGATCGGCCGCGAAGTCGCTGGCGCTATCGCCACCATCCAACGCACCATGCTGATGGCGGTTCGCGCTCGACTGGCGCGCTTTCGAAAATATCTGTTGGCCCTCGCCGCAATCGGCGGTCTCGCCGCGCTCGGCACGATTCTGGTCCCCCGCATCCCCATACCCGACCGATTCGGTCCCACGCTGTTCGAACGTCTCTGGGGAGATGGCGCCTGGCAGGAGTGGAGCGGCTACGTGCTCCTGGGCCTGAGCGTCGTTGGCTTTGCGGCCGCCTCGCTGAGGAGGGTGCGGTTCGTGTCAGGGCTGGGCGACCAGAACTGGTGGCGGCTCGTGCATGTCGGGCTCGGCATGTCGTGCGTCCTGCTCCTGTTCGCCCATACCGGCTTTCGCCTCGGCTCCAATCTCAACGCCGTGCTCATGGGTTGCTATATCGCCGCGCTGATATCCGGCGCGGGCGCGGGGGTTCTGATGGGTGGCGCGACGCAATTCCGAAGATTCGGCTTTGCCCAGGTCGGCAAGCTGTCCCGTATTCCGATGCGGATGCACATCATCGCGCTCGGCACCTTGCCGGCGCTGTTGATCATCCATCTGCTCGTCGTCTACCTCTATTGAGAGGACCGGCGCATGTCCCGGAACGTCGTTTTCGCGATCGTGTTCACGGCGGGCACATTGATCGCCGTGGTCGTCGTTGTCTTCATGATGGTCGTCGGCGGCGACCGGCGGGCGCTCCTTATCGGCGCGACCACCGACGCCCACCACCAGCTTGAAATGGCCTGTGAGACCTGTCACGCCGCACCGGTCTTCTCGGACGCGCAAACGGCGGAAAAGGAGTTGAACAAGACCTGCCGGGACTGCCACGAAGATGCCCTCGACGACAATGACGACAGCCACTCCCGCAAAAGATTCCGCAGTCCGAGGATGGCCGCCTACTGGGAACAGCTTGATGCCCGTGTTTGCACGACCTGTCATGTTGAGCATCGCCCCAAGATCACGCGGGCGAGCGCCGTGACCGTCGCGATGGATTTCTGCATGGCCTGTCATTCCGAGGGCGACCAGGACATCCGGACGGCCCGACCGAGCCACGCGGATCTCTCCTTTGACACCTGCGCCTCGTCAGGCTGCCACAACTACCACGACAATCGCGCGCTGTACGAGGACTTCCTGGTCAAACACGCCGGGCAACCCTGGCTCAAGGCCGAGCCGGTCCACGCGCTATCGGCGCAATACCGCGCCTGGAAACCGCCCGCGGAAGCGGCGATCGGAACAAGTGAAGCGGTGGCGCCTGCGCGCGCGCTCACCGATGCGACGGCAGTCGATCACTGGGCGGGGTCCGGCCACGCGGCGGCGGGCGTCAACTGCGCCGATTGCCACGCCCCTGACGTCGCGGAGACCAACCTGCAAAGCGAAGTCGAGGCTGCCTGGATCGACGCGCCACCCACTTCCGTCTGCGGCGATTGCCACCGGCAGGAAACCAGGACCTTCGCACTCGGCCGGCACGGCATGCGACAGCATCCAGAGATCGCACAACCCCGAGTTCCGGACCGGGGGCTCGCGATGATCGGTCTCGACACGATGCTGCCGGAGGCGGTCACGGCGTGGCTTGCGGATCCAACACCCCCCGCGCGCATGGGCGTGGCCGAGGCACGGTTGCCCATGCGCGCCGATGCCGCCGCCGAGTCGCTCGACTGCGGAACCTGTCATGAGCCTCACGCGGTTGACATCGACCACGCCGCCGTCGCGGCTTGCGCATCCTGCCACGACGATCCCCACACGCGCGCCTATTTCGATAGCGCCCACCACGCACTATGGCTGGCGGAGCGCGCCGGCGAGACGCCCCTCGGCACCGGCGTGAGTTGCGCGACCTGTCACATGGTCAAAAGCAAGCGCCGGGGGAAAGTGACGACCAACCACAACCAGAACGACAACCTGAGGCCGAACGAAAAGATGATCCGGCCCGTCTGCCTCGATTGCCACGGCCTGGGCTTCTCGCTCGACGCGCTTGCGGACGTCGGCCTGGTCGCCCGGAACTTCCAAGGCAGGCCCGCCGCCCAGGTCGAAAGCATCGAATGGGCGAGCTTGGCGGCCAACGATACTTCGCCGCCGTGTATCCGGACTTCGCAGTCTCCGAAGCCTGTGTCGATTGCCACAACAACCACAAGGACTCCCCGCGCACCGACATCGAGATCGGCGACGTCATAGGCGGCGTGGTCATTCGCATTCCCATGGAGTGATGCGGCCGCAGCAGCGGGTGGCCTTTGGGCGGCGTTTCTGCTCCGCAGGTCCTCGGGGCGTTATCATTGTTTTTTTCAGCACAGCCGAGCCATGGCCACCTACGCGACCAATGAATTCCGAGCCGGTTTGAAGGTACTGCTTGAAGCGGACCCCTGTTCAATTATCGAAAACGAATTCGTCAAGCCGGGGAAGGGTCAGGCGTTTAGTCGCGTCAAGTTCCGCAACTTGAGGACGGGGCGCGTCTGGGAACGCACGTTCAAGAGTGGCGAGACCATCGAAGCCGCCGACGTCATGGAGGTTGAAATGGAATACCTCTACAGCGACGGCCAATTCTGGCACTTCATGAAGACCGACGGCAGCTACGAACAGGTGGCAGCGGGAGATGCGGCCATCGCGGAGGTGCGAAATTGGCTGAAGGAGCAGGACGCGTTCAACGTCACGCTATGGAACGGTGACCCGATCTCCGTCACGCCGCCGAACTTCGTTGAGATCGCGGTGGCCGACACCGACCCGGGCCTGAAAGGAGACACCGCCCAGGGGGCGACCAAACCCGCCTCGTTAACGACCGGCGCCACCGTGAAGGTGCCCCTGTTCGTCAACATCGGCGATGTCCTCCGTATCGACACGCGCAGCGGGGAATACGTCAGCCGAGTCAAGAGTTGACCCCCGACTGGCGATCTGCCTCGGAACCCGTTTGGGAACCCGCCTGCGACATCGAAGCGCTCGGGGCGCGCGCCCGCATGCTTCGCACCATCCGCCGCTTCTTCGAGCAGCGCGATGTCATTGAAGTGCAATTGCCGGTGCTCGGTCGATATTCCGTCACCGATCCGGCAATCGACTGCATTCAGACGCAAGACGGCCGCTATCTTCAACCCTCTCCCGAATACCACATGAAGCGCCTGCTCGCCGCCGGCGCGCCATCGGTCTTCAGCATCGGCCCGGCGTTCAGGGCGGACGAGGCCGGCCGCTGGCACAACCCCGAATTCACCATGCTCGAGTGGTACCGGCTCGGTTTCGACGCCGATGACCTGATGCGCGAAGTCGCCGCGTTGATCGACGCGCTACTCGGGCCCTCGGAGTACGAGCGGCACACCTTCGCAGGTCTCGCGGCCATCGATATCCATGCCGCCAGCTCCGACGAACTTGACCTCGCCATCGCGAACGCCATCGCCAGGTTGGGACCGAAACGCGTATTTGTCACCGATTACCCGGCGCGGCAGGCTGCCCTGGCACGGACCTCGAACGGGATCGCCTCCCGGTTCGAACTCGTCGTCGACGGTTTGGAGGTCGCCAACGGATACCACGAACTCAACGATGTCGAGGAACTCGCCCGGCGCCTGGCCAAGGACAACCTTGTGCGGTGCGAACGGGATCAGCCGGTGGCGGACATCGACAGGACATTCCTCGCAGCGCATGCCCGCGGCTTGCCGGACTGCGCGGGCGTCGCGGTGGGATTTGACCGCCTGGCGGCGCTCAAACTGGGCGTCGGCGCCCTGGCCGACGCCATGCCGTTCCCCTGCGAACGGGCTTGATAGAAACGCCGAAATACGGCAAGCGCCGATTGGGCCAGTCGAACTTCGAGACCTCGCGCCCTGGAAGCAACTGGGTGTTAGCATGCCGGACATGGCCAAGAGCATTCTCACGAGCGATACCCCCTCGCGCTCCCCGGCTGAAGACCCTTCTCTTGCGAGGGGTGCCCCCTCGCGCTCTCCGGCTGAAGGCTCCGCTCCGTTAGTGCCTCTGCGGGACGAACGGCGGCTTGACGTTGCGGCGGTGACGTATCGCGCGGCACCGCCCGAATTGGAGTTCCCCGGCTGCGAACCGATGCGCCTGACGCGCGACGAGATCGACGCCTTCGAAGGGCGGCTCGAGTTCTGGGACGCCCGCGCAGAAACCGCTTGGGTCATTCGCGAACCCACCAGTCCGGTGCACGAGAGCCCGGCCCATGGTTTGGTGGCGTTGGTCGAGCGCATCGCCGCCGCGCGCGGTTCGCCGATCAAGTGCTACGGCGCGATGGCTCTGATGCAACGCGATGCGGATGGCGCCCCCCGGCGGATCATGCAGGCGGACCAGTCCGTGTACCTGCGGCCGAAATGGGTAGTTCTGCCGGGGCCGCGCGCGATGATCGTCGGCGAGCACGCGCTGCCGAACGTAGCGCTGGAGGTGGACCACACGACGGACGTGCGTCGGGGCAAGCTCCTGCAGTACGAGGCGTGGGAATTCCCGGAGGTGTGGGTCGAGGTGCCGGACTGGTCGCCGCCGAGCCGTCCGCGGGGGCTGGTGCCGGGATTGACGATCCACGTGCTGGAGGGCGGCGGGTACGAGACATCCGGGGAGAGCCGGGCGTTTCCGGGCTGGACGGCCGCGGAGATCCACGCGGCCATGAACGAGACGACGCCGTCGGCGCGCACCTACGGGATTCTCGAGCGCGTCGGGACGCTGCTGGGCGCGCGGGAGGGCACGGGTCCGGACGACGATCCGCTGCTTCGCTCGCAGCGCCGACAGAGCCGCGCCGAAGCCTTGGCGACGATGGTGCGCGAAATGCTGCGGTTGCGCGGCATCGAGGTATCGGCAGGTTTTGCGGCCAGCCTGACGGAGTCGCCCGCGTTCGCCAGGTTGTCGGAAGCGGCTATCGTCGCCGCAGCCCACGCCAGCGACTCCGAGGTCGACTTTCTACTGCGCATCCGCCAGCAAACCGTCGCGGTCGGCTAGGAGGCTGTCCGAGAATACGTTTTTTCGCAAAACACAGTTTTTAACCTATTGATTACTAAGGGTTTAATTTTCGTAAATCGCGATTTTTCGAGTTCTCGGACAGCCTCCTAGCGGGAACCGTCCGACTGGCGGCGGCCGATGCGTTGACCCATGCGGATGCGCATGCCCGGCTTCAGGGCAGCATCCAACGCCAGCGCGTCCGGCGGAAACAACGCCACTACTGTGGAGCCGAGCAGAAAATGTCCCACCTCCTCGGCGCGATCAAAGTGCTTTCCGACTCGACGTACCAAGCGCGCACGGTAGGGCGACCGCGGACCATCGGACCACACCGTCTCGATACTCGCGACAATCAGCGCGCCGATGAATACCAGGGCGTAGTTGTCGAAATCGCAGACGAGCCGCTCGTTGCGGCAAAAGAGTCCTGCAGTGGAAGCCTGGAACCCGTCGTTCACCGGAAACAGCCGTCCGGGAACCTCGATGGTACGCGCAAGGCGACCGGCGGCGGGCGCGTGGACGTGATGGTAGTCCCTGGGCGACAAATAGACCGTGCCGTACGTGCCGTTTTCGTACCGTCTCGCCAACTCGGCGTCCGTCAATAGCGCGGTGGCGGAAAACCCGTGCCCCTTCGCCTGCAACAATCGCCCGTCTTCGACGACCCCGAACTGGCTCAGGTAGCCGTCCGCAGGACTGACGACCGCCCGTTCATCATCCGCTACCGGCCGCGCGCCGGGTTTCAGGCGACGGGTGAAGAAGTCGTTGAATGACCGGTAGTCGTCTGGCGACACGCGTTCCGCCTCGCCCAGATCGACCTGATAGTGCCACGCGAAGGCACGCACCAGGGCCTGCGCGATTGGCCGGATCTCGGTGCGCCCAAGGACACCCGCCGCGCGCGAGATCGCCTGGGTTGGCAGCGCTTGATGCAGCGCGGCAAGGCTCATTCAATCGGCGTATCGTCGCGGTTTCCCCACTCCGACCAGGACCCCGGGTAAGCGCGAATCCGAGGAAAGCCGAGCAGGCGACCCACCATGTAAGCGAGTCCCGAGCGATGATGCGTTTGACAATGGACGATCACGTCCCGCTCCGGGCCAATACCTCGCGCCGCAAGACAGCCGCCCAGATCCTCGATCAAACGCATGTCGCGCCTGCGGTCGATCAGGTCCAGCCAGTCGAGGTGCGTCGCCCCGGGGATGTGCCCGTTCCGCGCCGCCGTTCGCCTGATGCCCGCATATTCCTCGGCGCTGCGGCAATCCCACACCGTCAGGTCGGACCGTCCCAGCGTCTCCAGCACCGTGTCGATGCGCGCGATCGGACCGGTATTGGCGGTGATTTCGATATCGGAAGGAGACGGCGCCGATGGCGATCCCGACTCGAACGGCAAGCCGGCGGCGGCCCACGCATGCAAGCCGCCGTCCAGATAGAGCCAGTCGTGGTGACCGATCACGTCCAATGTCCAGGCCAGACGGCCTGCCCAACCACCGCCTTCGTCGTCGCAGGTCACGACGGTTCGCCCTGAAGTCAAACCGACACGACGGAATAGCGCGGTCAGCGCCGTCTCGGACGGCAGTTCGCCCGGGGCCGGCGGATGACCCCGAACGAGGTCCGTGGGCGCCACATGCACCGCACCCGGAATGCGCGCCTGGGTAAAGACCGCCGACGAAGTGACTTGCAGGATGAGGGGATCGTCGTCGGACGACCGCGCGGCGAGCGCCTCGGCGGTGATGGTTGCGGGTTTGGTCACGGATCCAGGCAGCTAAACGCGGTTGGAGGTCGTGCCGAATGATATATCCTCCCAAACGCAGTTACCCCATCAAGCAACCAAGCATGCCGCCGCACCTTGTCTGGATGGATATGGAGATGACCGGTCTCGACCCCGAGGTCGACGTCATCCTTGAAATCGCGACCATCGTCACCGACAGCGAACTCAATGTGATCGCAGAGGGGCCGGCGCTGCCCATTTCGCAACCGCAGGCGGCACTTGCTCGCATGGATGCGTGGAACACCGAGCACCATACCGCTTCCGGGCTCATCGACCGGGTACGACAAGACGGGGTATTGCTCACCGAAGCCGGGGCGCAAACGCTGCACTTTCTGGATCGGCATACGGCGCCAGGCACGTCGCCCCTGTGCGGCAATACGATATGGCAGGATCGGCGCTTTCTCATCAAGTACATGCCGGAAGTCGCCGCTTTCCTGCACTACCGCATCATCGACGTGTCCAGCATCAAGGAACTCGCCTTGCGTTGGCATCCGGAGCTTGTCTCGCTAATACGAAAGGACAACGCGCACCGCGCGCTGGAGGACATTCGCGAGTCCATCAGCGAACTCAGGTTCTATAGGGAGCAGTTCTTTCGAACCCCTTGAGCCCCAGGATTCACATCCCAGGGCGCGCTGTCACCTCGCAGTTCCCGTCATGTCCGCCTCGGATCGACTCGCGCGCTGGCGCGCGAGGGCCCAGTCGATGTGCTCTGTCACCATCTCGTCGGCGTCCACGCGTCGTTGGCGCAGGAGATCGATCAGTTTGTCGCCGTAGGGCGCATTGCCCGCCGCGACGGCGAGATTGCGAACCCATTGCCGATAGTTGACGCGCCTGAGCGCCATGCCCTCGGTCCTCGCCGAGAAGGTCGCCTCGTCCCAACTCAAAAGATCGGCAAGGCTCGCATTGTCTAGCCCGTGACGCGGCGCGAAGTCCGCTTCCGCTGTTCTTTTCGCATAGCGGTTCCAGGGGCACACGAGTTGACAGTCATCGCAACCGAAGACGCGGTTGCCTACGGCTTCCCGCAGGTCCAGCGGAATAGCGCCCTTGTGTTCGATAGTGAGATAGGAGATGCATTTCCTGGCATCCAGTCGCCGGGGGCCGAGGATGGCCCCGGTAGGACAGACATTGATGCATGCCTTGCAGGCGCCGCACTGGTCCCGTGCGCCGGCCGTGGACACCGGCAGCGGGATGTTCGTATAGATCTCTCCGAGAAAGAACATCGAACCCGCGTTCTCGTTCAGGACGAGCGTGTTCTTCCCGATCCATCCGACTCCGGCCTTGTCCGCGAGAGGTTTTTCCAGCACCGGCGCCGAGTCCGCGAAGGCGCGATAGCGGCCGCCGGTCACGCGCGCGTTGATGCGTTTGGCGAGCCGCGCCAGTCGCCGACGCACCGTCTTGTGGTAGTCGCGGCCCAGGGCATAGCGGGCGACATAGGCGCTACCGTCGTTCTCCGGCAGCGCCGGCAACGAATCGCCGGACATATAGTCCATTCGCGCCGAAATGATCCGTATCGTGGAATCGAACAGGCGTTCGGGATGCAAGCGCTTGTCCACATTGCGCGCCATGTATCCCATCGTCCCGTGCAACCCCCGAGCGATCCAGCGACGCACGTCCGGGGCGCAGCGGGACAGGTCGGTGTCCGTGATCCCGACCTGCTGAAATCCGAGCTCCAGGGCCCAGGCGCGGATGTCGTCCGCCAGTTCGTCAAGGTCCATCAGGTTGCGCGCGTATAATCCCGCCATGCACCGCCCGGGCAAAGTCTACACCGCGGCCGAAGTTCGGCGGCTCGACCGGACGGCCATCGACACCTTCGGCATCCCCGGTATCAGCCTGATGCGACGCGCGGGCCGCGCAACGTTCGATACGTTGCAGCGCCGCTGGCCGGACTGTCGCGCCATCACGGTGGCCTGCGGGTCGGGAAACAACGCCGGCGACGGCTATATCGTTGCCGGCATGGCCGTCGAAGCGGGTATCGAAACGCAACTCCTGCAGATCGGCGATCCGGCCAAGCTGAAGGGTGACGCAGCCATCGCGCGCGACTGGGCCACCGATGTCGGTGTAGCTCCCGGTGACACCGCGCTTGAGATAACCGGCAGCGTCGTAGTGGACGCCCTGCTCGGCACGGGCGCGACAGGAGAACTTCGCCCGCAGTACCTGGCCGCTATAGAAGCGATCAATGGCTCCGATGCCGCGGTCCTGTGCATTGACCTCCCGAGCGGTATCTCCGCCGACTCGGGGTCAATGCTGGGCGCGGCGGTACGCGCCAATGTCACCGTCACTTTCATCGGCGAAAAACTTGGCCTGCGTACCGGCGCCGGCGTGGATCATGCGGGCGACATCGTCTTCGATGGACTCGGCGTTCCCGCCGACGTGTATAACGCCGTAGCCGGTATCCCCGTGCTCTCGCCGCCGCTGCCCTTGCAACGCCCAAAATCCGGACACAAGAACCAGTTCGGTCACGTCCTGGTCATCGGCGGCGAGCGCGGCATGGGCGGTGCCGCGCTCCTCGCCGGAGAGGCAGCCCTGCGCACCGGTTGCGGACTGGTCAGCATCCTGACGCGACCCGAACATTGCGCGCCCATCCTCGCGCGCAGGCCGGAACTCATGGTCCGAGGCGTATCGGAAGGCGACGACATCAGCGATCTGCTGGACGCCTGCACCGTCGTCGCCACCGGTCCGGGCCTCGGGCGCAAACCCTGGGGAGAGCAACTGCTGGCCCATGCGCTCGCTGCAGGGAAGCCGACGGTCATCGATGCAGACGGGCTGAACCTGATGGCGTCGCGTGACCTCCGAGCGCCGGCGAATAGCATTCTGACGCCGCATCCGGGCGAAGCGGCCCGTCTGCTTGGCGGGGTGCCGGTGGCCGACCGGCCCGCCGCCGCGCGCGATCTGTCCGCGCGGTTCGGCAACGTCGCCGTATTGAAGGGCGCGGGAACGCTGGTTGCCGAGGCGGGCGAACTCGTCGGCATCTGCACTGCGGGCAATCCCGGACTTGCGACCGCTGGCAGCGGCGACGTGTTGACCGGAGTCATCGCGGGACTGGTGGCGCAAGGCTACGACATCCGATCCGGAGCCGAAGCCGGCGTTTCCCTGCACGCGGCCGCCGGCGACCTCGCCGCAAGCCGTCTTGCGCCGCAACCGATTGTCGCGAGCGACATCATCCGACACCTTTGGCTGCATTGATGGCACTGCCTTGAAGACGACGACCATCAAGTTGCCGGATGTCGCCGCCACCATGGACTGGGGCGCTGCCCTCGGCACCGAACTCGGCAACGAGCTGGTTTTTCTGCGCGGCCGACTCGGTGTCGGCAAGACCACGCTCGCCCGCGGCATATTGCGGGGCCTGGGGCATACAGGTCCCGTAAAAAGCCCAACGTACACGCTGCTCGAACCCTACGCGCTGGGGGACCGCGAGGTCTTCCACTTCGACTTCTACCGCATCGTAGATCCGGAAGAGCTTGAATTTATCGGCGTCGATGACCTGATGGGGTCGGCGGCGTTAAAATTGGTCGAGTGGCCGGAGCACGCAAGGGATCGCTTGCCGAATCCGGACCTGGACATTTCGCTCCATGAGATCAAAGGAGGCAGGTTGCTTGAAATGGTTGACCACAGGTCCTCCGGACCGTAGTCAGGGCGTTCCCCGGCGAGGACTCCCGGCGTTTTCGTTCGCCGCCGCACTGCTCGCTTCGACTGGCGCGAACGCTGCCGATCTCGAAGGAATTCGCACCCACGACGCCCCCGACCATACGCGCGTGGTTTTCGACACCAGCGCGAAGGTCTCCTACAAGATCTTCTCTTTGGAAAATCCGCAGCGGGTCGTTATCGATCTGAAGGACACGCGCCCGCACGGAACGCTCGCCTTGGCGCACAAGGAAAGTGACGTGATCTTGCGGATCCGGCGAGCGCCGCGCCCTGGCGGAGGCTACCGCATCGTGCTTGACGTTGCCGAGCAGGTCGATCCGAAGTATTTCCAGCTCGATCCCATCGAGCCGTACGGCTACAGGCTCGTCGTCGACCTCCACGCCACCGATCGGAAGAGACGATCCCCCGTCATCCGCATGCCGGAAGGCGAGCGCGATGTCCTGGTGGTGGTTGACGCGGGCCACGGCGGAGAAGACCCCGGAGCGGTGGGTGTCAATGGCGTCAGGGAGAAAGACATAGCGCTCGCGGTTGCGAAAGTGCTCGAAAAGGACCTGAACGCGACGGAGGGTTACCGCGTGGTAATGGTCCGCAAGGGCGACTACTACGTGGGATTGCGGCAGCGCGCCGCCATAGTCCAGCGACAGTCGGCCCATCTCTTCATTTCCATACACGCCGACTCGTTCCGCATGCCGAAGGTCCGGGGCGCCACCGTCTATGCGCTGTCCGGGCGCGGCAGTTCGTCGGAGGCCGCCCGCATACTGGCGAAAAAGGAGAACAGCTCGGACCTGATTGGCGGGGTCGGCGGGGTCGGGGGCATCTCCCTCGACGGCCAACCGCTCCATGTCGCGGAGACACTCGTGGATATTTCGCTGGGTTTCAATCAATCCGGCGGCATCGAAGTGGGGGACACCGTTCTGCGTTCGCTGGCATCCACCAGCCGCTTGCACAAGAAGACCACCCAATTGGCCGGGTTCGTCGTGTTGAAGGCTCCGGGCGTGCCATCGATCCTGGTCGAGACGGGTTTTCTTACCAATCCGGAAGACGCGCGCCTGCTCGGAACGCCCGCGTACCGACAGCGTCTGGCGGGTGCCATCGGCGACGGTATCCGCGCCTATATGGCCCAAAATCCGCCGCCAGATACCCTGATCGCGGCCCGTATGGCCGCCGGCGGCTCACGCTACGTCATCCAACGCGGCGACACGTTGTCCGAGATCGCCATGCGGTACCGGATGTCGACGCGGGCGCTACGCGTGGCCAACGGGATCAAGGGAGACCGGATTCGCGTGGGGCAAGTGCTCCGTATCCCCGCGACGGCAGGATCGTAGAACCCAATGCCGCGCATTCACAGGCTATCCGAGTTTGTCGCCAACCAGATTGCCGCTGGCGAAGCCGTCGAGCGACCGGCTTCCATCGTCAAGGAACTGATCGAAAACAGCCTTGACGCGGGCGCGCGTTCCATCAGGACAATGATCGAGAACGGCGGCGTCAAGCGCATCGTCGTGCAGGACGACGGCTGCGGCATCGAGCCCGATGACCTCAGGCTCGCCATAAGCCGCTTCGCCACCAGCAAGATCACGGGACCGGATGATCTCGATAGCGTCCAGACGCTTGGTTTTCGCGGCGAAGCCCTGGCCAGCGCGGCATCCGTCTCCAAACTTTCCATCACATCGGCGATATCCGCGGGCAGCGGCATGACCTTGACCGTTGCGGGGGGGACCGAGCAGACCTTCAGGCCCGCCGCCCATCCGGTCGGCACCACGGTCGAGGTCGCGGACTTGTTCTACAACACGCCGGCGCGGCGAAAGTTCCTGAAAAGTGAACGAACGGAAACCGGCCACGTGAGCGATGCGGTGCGACGACTGGCGCTCGCCCACGGCGATGTCGCCTTCGAACTCAGGCACGGCCAGCGCGCCCTCGAACGGTTGCCTGCCGGGCGAGGGCTGGACGCGATCATGGGTGCCGAGTTCCTTTCCCAGTCCATCGCCATAGACACCGGCAACGGCGACCTGCGTCTGTCCGGCTGGATCGGACTCCCCGGCTACACGCGTGCCCAGGCGAACGCGCAGTTCTTCTTCGTGAACGGTCGCGCCGTGCAGGACCGGTTGGCTGGCCACGCGGTGCGACAGGCCTACCGGGATGTGATGTTCCACGGACGTCATCCGGTGTTCGTGCTGTTCTTGGAACTCGATCCCGGGAGCGTCGATGTCAACGTGCATCCCACCAAGCGCGAAGTCCGATTTCGCGATTCCCGCCGCGTGCATGACTTCGTCTTCGCTTCCCTGCACCGGCTGCTGACTGATGTGCGGCCCGGAACCGACGTCGGCGCCGCGACAAGCGACCGACTTCCGCCTGGAAGGAGTCACGGACACGCGTCTTTCCCGCAGACGTCCATGAGCCTCTCCTCCCTGATCGCCGAAGCGCCGGCGACCGCGGTACGCGAAGCGCCGACGATGGACGACGACGACGTTCCGCCCCTCGGCTACGCCCTCGCCCAGCTTCACGGGGTCTATATCCTGAGCCAGAACGCAGAGGGCCTGGTCGTAGTCGACATGCATGCCGCGCACGAGCGCATCACCTATGAAAAGCTCAAGACCGACTACGGGGCCGGCAAGCTGACGGCACAGCGGCTACTGGTACCCATGGCGCTCGACGTCACGCGGCGGGAGGCCGATGGCGCTGAAACACATGCCGAGGAACTCGCGAGGCTGGGGCTCCGCATCGACCGGACAGGACCCCGGAGTTGCATGATCCGCGAAGTGCCGTCGTTGCTGGCCGACGGCGATGTCGCGGCACTGGTTCGCGACCTGCTGGACGAAATCGCCGAGTTCGGCACCAGCGAGGCGATTCAAACGCGGGCGGAGCAGTTGCTCGCCAGCATGGCGTGCCACGGATCGGCGCGAGCCAATCGCCGTCTCTCGGTACCGGAAATGAACGCAATCCTGCGGGAAATGGAGACGACGCCCAACGCCGGGCAATGCAATCACGGGCGTCCCACATTCTTCGTGCAGAGCATGCGCCAACTCGACCATCTGTTCCTGCGCGGTCGCTAGCGCCATGAAATCCGTCGGCCCTTCGGGCGCGCCGTGTTTCACCCCCGCCCAGAGCCCTCTGTTTCACCCATCCCACCCGGCCCGCACCCCGCGCCTTAAGCGGCACTACGTGCCGTTCTACGGCGCAGGCTGCTAGGCGACATGGAACGGCGCGTCGCCGTTTGCATCATGGGGCCCACGGCCGTCGGCAAGACCGACGCCGCCCTTGCCCTTGCCGATCGCACGGACGTCGACTTGATCAGCGTCGATTCGGCGATGGTCTACCGGCGCATGGATATCGGCACCGCCAAACCGGATGCCGAGGTGCTGACGCGGCATCCCCATGCGCTGATCGACGTGCGCGAACCCACGGACCCGTTTTCGGCCGCAGATTTTCTCGCCGGTGCGGATGCGGCGGTTGGGAGCGCCCTGGATCGCGGCAGGATGCCCGTCCTCGTCGGCGGCTCGATGCTCTATTTCAAGGTGTTTCGGGACGGTCTGTCGTCGTTGCCCGCCGCCGATCCGTCGGCGCGCGCCGCCATCGAGGAGCGCGCGGCGCGAAAGGGGTGGAAGGCGCTGCACGCCGAACTCGAGCGCGTAGACCCCGCAGCCGCGGCACGCATACACCCAAACGATCCGCAGCGTATTCAACGCGCGCTCGAAGTGTTCCATGTCTCGGGCACCCCAATCTCGCGCTGGTGGTCTTCGTCTGCCGCCCGCAGCGCGCAGCAGCGCCTCGACTGCGCGCTGATCGAAGTAGCGCTCAGCACGGATGCACATCTGGCGACGCGAATCGGCGAGCGATTCGACGCCATGCTCGAACGCGGCCTCATCGATGAGGTCGCGCGGCTACGGGCCATGCCGAACCTCGACCTGTCCAAACCTTCCATGCGCGCCGTGGGATACCGGCAAGTGTGGCGCCATCTCGACGGGGATCTCGAATTCGACGCGATGCGTGGACAGGCTGTTGCTGCGACGCGGCAGCTCGCGCGGCGACAGGCGACATGGCTGCGAAGTTGGCCGCGCCTGCGTAACGTCGACGGCACGCCGGACGAAGCCGCCAACCACATCTTGCATTTATTTGCAATTTTTGGACCAAAGTCGCAGAATTGATCGGTTCTAGTTCCGCTTGAGCGCGCGTCCGATTTCGAGGAAAGTACCATGTCGAAAGGGAATTCCCTTCAGGACTCTTACCTCAACACGCTGCGCAAGGAGCGGATACCTGTCTCCGTATACCTCGTCAACGGCATCAAGCTCCAGGGTCAGATCGAGTCGTTCGATCAGTTCGTCATCGTGCTTCGCAATGCCGTCAGCCAAATGGTGTACAAGCACGCGGTCTCCACCGTGGTTCCGAGCCGCAACGTGCGCCTGCAGCCGCCGGGGATGCACACAGAGACCAGGGAAGAGAACAAGGAAGAGGACGGCGAACTCGCCTGACCAGGCTTCCTCGTCCCGTCCTGGCCAAGCCCGGATATTGCACCAAGCCGCTACTCGAGTAGCCAAACGTCTATCACTTTCAATAGGTTAATGCCATCGAAATGCTATTTGACCGCCCGCAGGCGGGGTCGCGCGCCGTTCTGCTGGATCTGCGTCTCAAATCCTTCGACAGAAGCACCGGGCCGGCCACCGAAGAGCTGACGCAACTGGTGCGATCCGGCGAGGTCGAGCCCGTCGCGCTCATTCACGCGCGGCGGGATCAGCCCCACCCGAAGTGGTTCATCGGCAGCGGGAAGGTGGAAGAGGTGGCGGCAGCAATGCACGCTGAGACCGCAGACCTCCTGATCGTCAACCAGGAACTGACGCCAGCCCAACAACGCAACCTGGAACAGCGGCTGGAGCGCCGGGTCATAACCCGCACGGAACTCATCCTGCAGATATTCGCGGCCCGCGCCCAGACCCGCGAGGGCCAGTTGCAGGTCGAACTCGCGCAACTCAGCCACATGCAGACACGCATGGCGCGGGGCTGGGCCCACCTGGACCGCCAACGCGGCGGGGTCGCCATGCGCGGCGCCGGCGAGAAACAGATCGAGTTGGATGCACGCATCATCCACGACCGTATCCGGCGCGTCCGCGCGCGCCTGGAAGGGGTCCACAAGCAGCGCCAGCGGAGTCGGCGACGCAGGGCCAGAACCGGCGTCCCCACCGTCGCGCTGGTGGGCTATACCAATGCCGGCAAGTCGACCTTGTTCAACGCCCTGACGGACGCCCGCGCCACCGTTGCCGACCAGCTATTCGTCACCCTGGATCCGCTCATGCGCCGCACTGATATCGATGGTGTCGGCAAGGTGGTGATGGCGGACACGGTGGGTTTCATTCGCGATCTTCCGCACAGCCTCGTCGAGGCATTCAAGGCCACCCTCGAGCAGGTCGCCGAAGCGGACCTGCTGCTTCACGTGGTCGACGCCGCCGCGCCCGACGCGGAGGACCTCGCCCGCCAGGTGGACGCCGTGCTGGAAGAAATCGGTGCCGACAATGTTCCGACCATCAAGGTTCTCAACAAGGCGGACCTGATGGGCGGTCCGCCAGTGCTCGAAGATTCCCGCAACGGCGAACTGGCCCGAGTTGTCGTCAGCGCCCGGGATGGGACTGGCCTGCCCACTTTGAGAAAGGCGCTCGGACGCGCTCTCGGCGTCACCGCCCGACCGGTAACGGTCCTTCTCAATTCCGGGTCGGGCAAACTCCGAGCACGCCTGTACGCGCTGGGGGCGGTGCAGGCGGAGACAGTGCGGGAAGACGGCACACTCGCCTTGCGGGTCCGGCTCGACCGGGCCGAAACAGCCAGGCTTCTGGGAAGCCATGCCGTCGCACACCGAGTGGATTCCTGTCGCGTCACCCGCATGGAATAGCATGGAAGCCCACGGAGAGGCCAAGCGCCACAGGGTCGAAGGCCGAGGGATGTTGTTGCAGGGAGCGATGGTCACCCATAGAATCGCATTGATGCCCTGAATCAGTGGCGGAGATTTCAATACCCATGGCGTGGAACGAACCAGGCGGCGGCGGACCAAGAGACCCTTGGGGCGGCCGAGGCGGCGATCAGGGTCCCCCGGACCTCGATGAATCGCTGCGCAAGCTGCAATCCCAACTCTCCGGCATATTCGGACGCCGCGGAGGGGGCGGTGGCGGCATCAACCTCAAGGTGTACGGCGGCGTACTCGCGGCGCTGATCGTCGGCTATGGCCTTTGGGGCATATACACACTCGATCTACAGGAGCGTGGCGTAGTGTTCCGCTTCGGCAAGGCGCAAGACGAGGTAAAGCTCCCCGGCCTGCACTGGAACCCGCCGATCATAGACCGCGTGAGCAAGGTGGTCGCCACCCGCGCCAATGAAAAACGCCACTCTGCGCTAATGCTGACCGAGGACGAGAATATTGTCGAAATCGGTATGACGGTCCAGTACGTTATCGGCGACCCCATATCGTATCTCGTTCAGGTGAATGACCCGCAAGCTAGCGTCGATCATGCGATGGAGAGCGCACTGCGGCATGTCGTCGGCAGTTCTACGATGGACAACGTCATTACCGAGGGCCGCGCCGCGCTGGGCAGTGAAGTGCAGGAGCGCCTGCAGAGCTATTTGAACGTCTACCAGACCGGCATCCAGGTGTTGACGGTGAACATCGACCAGAGCGGGCCCCCGGACCAGGTGCAGGAGGCGTTCGACGACGTGCAGAAGGCCAAGGAGGACGAAGCGCGCTACGTCAACGAAGCGAACGCCTATTCCGAAAAGGTCGTCCCCGAAGCGCGGGGGGCGGCGCAAAGGCAGCTTGAAGAGGCGAATGCCTACCGCGACCGAGTGCTGGCAAGGGCGGACGGCGAAGCCCAGCGCTTTACGAAGTTGCTCGAAGAGTACCACCAGGCGGAGGAAGTCACCCGCGACCGCCTGTACATCGATGCCATCCAGTCGGTCTTGAGCCAGAGTTCAAAGGTGATGGTGGATATCGAGGGGGGCAACAACCTGCTGTATCTGCCGCTTGATCGCCTCATGCAGAGCGGCGGCGGCACGGGCGGGAGCGTCTCGGTTTCTGAACTGCGCCGACTGGTCGACGAAGTGGTGAGCGAAAGACTCCCCGCGACTCGTCGTGACTCCCGTTGAACAAGTTGGGAGAAGGGGAAATGAAGGCAAGCACCAAGAGGGCAGAGCGATGATGTCCATTCGCAACATTCTGATAGCCGTCCTCGTCGTCGTGGCCGTGTTGCTGATCGCCGACGGCGTCTTCACCGTACACGAGACCCAACGCGCCCTGGTGCTACGCTTCGGTGCGATAACCAAGGTCGATCTGGGCCCGGGCCTGCACTGGAAGCTGCCCATCGCCGATGACGCCAAGAGGTTCGACGGCCGCATCCAGACGCTGGACTCGCCGCCCGAACGCTATTTCACGCTGGAGAAGAAACCGCTCATCGTGGACTCGTTCGTCAAGTGGCGCGTGGGTGACGTCCAGACTTACTACGAGACAACGTCTGGCGGTGACGAGGAGCGCGCGCGGACCCTGTTGTTACAGCGCGTGAACGAAGGCTTGCGCAACCAGATCAGCCGCCGGGACATGCACGAGGTCATTTCCGGGGAGCGCGATCAACTGATGGCGGATTTGACGCAGCAGTTGAACAACGAGATGCGCCGCGAAGTCGGCGTCGAAGTGATTGACGTGCGCGTGAAGCAAATAGACCTCCCGCCCGAAGTCTCCTCTGCCGTCTACGAACGCATGAACTCCGAACGCGAGATCGAAGCGCAGCAACACCGCGCGACCGGTCGCGAACTCGACCTCGGCATCCGCGCGGACGCGGACCGCCAAGTCGTCGTCATCGACGCCGAAGCGTACCGCGAAGCCGAGCTGTTGCGCGGCGACGGCGATGCCGGCGCGGCCGCCACCTACGCGGCAGCCTACGGCGCCGATCCGGAGTTCTACGAGTTCTACCGGAGCATCAACGCCTATGTGGCTGTATTTGGCGACAAGGGCGACATGCTGATCCTGGATCCCAACAGCGACTTCTTCAAGTACTTGAAGACCGGAGACGGGTAGCGCGCCAAAACACGCGCGTGGGGTCTTGAACGCCCCATCCGCCCGCGCGACACGCGCGGTTAACCTGAGAGAGAGACTGTAGTGGGACGCACCGTCGTCGTGCTCGGCGCCCAGTGGGGCGACGAGGGCAAGGGCAAGATCGTCGACCGCCTGGCCGAGCAGGCGGCGGCGGCCGTGCGTTTTCAGGGCGGACACAACGCCGGACACACGCTCGTTATCGACGGCGAAAAGACCATCCTGCACCTCGTGCCTTCCGGCATCCTGCGGTCCAACGTGCAATGCCTGATCGGCAACGGTGTGGCGGTGTCGCCGGAAGCGTTGCTGGAGGAAGTTCAGGCACTCGAGGCAAAAGGAGTCGACGTCCGCGGCCGACTGCGCATCTCGCCGGCGTGTCCGCTGATCATGCCCTATCACATCGCCCTGGATGCGGCGCGCGAAAACGCCCTCGGCAATCGCAGGATCGGCACCACCGGTCGCGGCATGGGTCCCGCCTACGAAGACAGGTCGGCGCGGCGCGGACTGCGCCTCGGCGAGATGTTCCATCCGCAACAGTTCGCCCACCAACTTGCCGAAGTCATGGAGTACCACAACTTCGTGCTGGAAAAGTACCACCGCGTTGCCCCCGTGGACTTCGACGAGACGCTAGGCCGCGCGCAGCAACTCGCCGAATCGCTACGTCCGTTTGTCGGCGATGTGGGTTCGATTCTGCACTCCCTGCGCGAGTCCGGCGCCAATATCGTCTTCGAGGGCGCCCAGGGCGCTCTGCTCGATATCGACCTCGGCACCTATCCGTTTGTCACCTCTTCGAACACCACGGCTGGCGGCGCCGCCACGGGAAGCGGGTTCGGCCCCCGGCATCTCGACTATGTCCTCGGCATCGCGAAGGCGTATTGCACGCGGGTCGGTTCCGGGCCGTTTCCGACGGAACTGTTCGACGAAACCGGCAGGTGGCTCGCCAAAAAGGGCCACGAATTCGGCGCCACCACCGGCCGACTTCGCCGTTGCGGCTGGTTCGACGCCGTGGCGTTGCGGCACGTCGCGCAAAGCAACAGCATTTCCGGCTTGTGCCTGACCAAACTCAACGTTCTGGACAACCTCGAGGGCGTCCAGCTATGTATCGGCTACGAAGACGGCGGTTGCGGGGGTTTCGGCACCGAATCGTATCAACACGTCAAACCCGTGTACGAGGAGCTCCCCGGTTGGAACGCATCGACACTGGGCGTTCGCACTTACGATGCGCTGCCAGACAATGCCCGCGCGTACCTGCGCCGCATCGAGACTGCCGTCGGGACGCCCATCCACATCGTTTCCACCGGGCCGGAACGAGACGACACCATCATCCTGAAGGACCCCTTCGCGCCATGATCGACTCCAGGCTGCTTGAAATCCTCATCTGTCCGGTCAGCCGCGGACTCCTCGTCTACCGCCGCGACCTGAATGAACTATGGTGTCGGCAGAGCGGTCTGGCGTATCCGGTTCGCGACGGCATCCCGGTGATGCTCGAAAACGAGGCGCGGGCGCTGACAGACGAGGAACGCGCCTCGATGGCCAAATGAGGGAGCCCTCGGGCTCGGCGCGCCATCAAGCGCGGGGAAGTTTGGTGGCGTTTGGCATAGAATCGGGCAAGGTCAGGCGGCAAATGGACGCAGAAACGTAGGCGAATCGCTTAAGTCAGGCGACGACATTCGATGAGAAAGATGGAACAGGCGGCAAAGCACACATCCGGGCTCGTGTTGGTCACGGACATGCCCGACATTGCCAGCCGGGAATTGCACAACCCCGAGGAAACCCTCGACTGGGTTGGCATGAGCGATGTACACCAACCCTTGCGCATTCGCGATGACGGAAACGTGCGGGAAGTGCAGGCGCGGGTGCAGATCTACGTCGATCTGGCCGACCCGCAGGCAAAGGGCATCCACATGTCCCGCCTGTACCTGATCCTCGACGAGCACTCCGAAACGCGAGCCTTAAGCGTCGCCGGATTGAAGCTCCTGCTCGCGTCGCTGCTCGAATCGCACAGGGGACTGTCCAGCCGCGCCTTCGTCCAGTTCGACTTCGACTACTACCTGCGCCGCCAGGCGCTCGTGACGGAGAACTCCGGCTGGAACGCCTATCCCGTGTCCATCAAGGGCACCCATATCGATGGCGAAACGCACCTGGAGCTTTCGGTGGGCGTGCACTATTCCAGCACCTGCCCATGCTCCGCCGCGCTCTCGCGGCAACTCGTTCAACAACAGTTCGATCACGACTTCGGCAGTACCGGAGAAGTAGATGCCGCAACGGTCAGAGCATGGCTCGGCTCCGAAGAAGGCTTCGTGGCGACGCCCCATGCGCAGCGCAGCATCGCCCGCGTGCTGGTCAAGTTCGACGACAGGTTGGAAAACTTCCCGATCACCCAATTGATCGACATCGTCGAGGAAGCTGTCCAGACGCCCGTGCAGACTGCGGTCAAACGCGAGGACGAGCAGGAATTCGCGCGGTTGAACGCCGCCAATCTCATGTTCTGCGAGGATGCGGCGCGGCGGGTCAAGACTGCCCTGGAACGCGAACGCCGCCTCGTCGATTACTGGGTGCGCGTGGAACACCACGAGAGCCTGCATCCGCACAACGCGGTGGCCGTGCTTACCAAGGGCGTCGATCGCGGCTACCTGCCGATCCCCTGATCGCGACCGATATCACCGATCTGCAAGCAGCGTGTGGCGTCCAGCCTGGACTGTTCAATCAAGCGGGCGTTGCGCGTAGCGTACGGCGCAACAATGGTGCCGAGGAGAGGACTTGAACCTCCACGGGGTTACCCCCACTAGCACCTGAAGCTAGCGTGTCTACCAATTTCACCACCTCGGCCAAGAAGCGGCCCATTCGCACTGCGTGGTCGAGTGCGCCTGGAGCTGGAAACGGGGCGCGCACTGTACCCATCGTCTCAAGGAGTTGTCAATTTGCGACGTCGTAGCCGAAGCAGGGATGTCCGCGAACCGCAACTGTTCGCGAGCGATGTCCGAGACGCCCTGAAATCTCTCGGCTCTCCTCAATGGAACGACCTGGTGCGGCACTTTCGCCTCTCGAAGGGGGCCGGGACGCATCGGCTGCGGCGCCTGTTGCGGGGACTAGAACACCTGGGCGAGGTCGCGCGGTCGGCAGATGGAGGTTATACGCTGGCCGACGCGCCCGAAGTGGCGAGGGTCGTCGAGTCCTTTGGCAAGCTGGTCGTCGAAGGTTCCGGCGCCGAGTTGCCGCGTGGGTCGAATGTCCGTCACGGCGACCGAATCGAACTCCCGACCAACCGCCAACGCGGTTGGGGCGGACAACGCGATGGCGCTCCGCGCGTGGTCGAGCCTTCCTCCGAACCTCTCATCGGGTGTGTCGTGGAGGGCCATCGGCACCGCTTCGTCGAGTCCCTTGACCCAACGGTCAGGGGACGCATCGAAATCGAGGACGACGACAGGCGCGCGCGCGACGGAGACATCGTTGAAGTGACGCTATTGTGGCAGGACCGAGGGCGCTACAGCGGCCGCATCCTCTCCGTGTTGCGCGCAAGAAACGAAGCCGACCGGGCGGCTGGGGCCTTGCTTCGCAGCTACCGGGTGCCGGTCGACTGGCCGGATGCTCTCGATGTCCGCGCGCCCCGGAGCGTGACGGCGAGCGATACGGTCGGTCGCCGGGATCTCACCGCCCTGCCGTTGGTCACCATCGACGGCCCGGATGCGCGCGACTTCGATGATGCCGTATACGCGGAGCGGAGCCAGGGCGGCTGGCGACTGGTAGTGGCGATCGCCGATGTCGCGCACTACGTAAAGCCCGGTTCTCCGCTCGACATCGAAGCGCAGCGGCGGGGCAATTCACTGTACCTGCCGGACCGCGTCATCCCAATGCTGCCGGAGTCTCTCTCCAACGGTATCTGTTCGCTGGTCCCGCGCGAAAGACGCCTTGCACTGGTTTGCGACATGCAGATATCGGCGGCGGGAAAAGTGTCGTCCCATGCATTCCATGAGGCCGTCATTCGGTCGCACGCCAGGCTGACATACGCGGAAGCGGCGGCCAAGCCGCCTCAGTTAGCCGCGTTGTTCGAGGTGCATGCGGCGTTACAGGCACAACGCTCGGAACGGGGCACGCTTGAATTCGACAGCCGCGAGCCACTACTGACCCTCGAGGACGGCCGCGTCACGTCCGTAGCGTTGGCGGAGCGCAACGCGGCGCACGGCATGATCGAAGAGGCGATGATCGCGGCGAACGTGTGCGCGGCGAGGCATGTCGATCAACCGCTCTATCGCGTTCACGAAGCGCCGCACGGGGAGAAGCTGGACCAGCTCGTCACCGCCCTTGCATTCGCGGGCATACGGCTCTCGGCGGGAGATACCACGCCCAAGGCCTTGCGCGCCATCATGGCCCGCGCGCTTGGGCAAAGTCCCCGACTTCCGTGGAACAAACGTGTCCCGGGAGCGCCAGCGACCGGGGACGGTTGTTCCATGGTCGACGAGTTGGGCCGGGCCGGAGCCCTCAGCCGGGGAGCGCGAGGGGAAGCCCCTCGCAAAAGAGAATCCGAAGCCGAAGGCGCCGGCTGTGGGGCACTCGCATGGCTGCTCGAAATCCTTTTGCTGCGGTCGCTGCCGCAGGCCCGATACGACCCGCGCAATGTCGGGCACTTCGGTCTCGCTCTGCCGCAGTATGCGCACTTTACCTCCCCGATCCGGCGTTACGCCGATCTCACCTTGCATCGCATGATCAAGTCGGACGGAGCAACCCCCTCGGCAGAGTGGCTCACGCAAACCGGGGCACACATTTCCATGACGGAACGGCGAGCCGACGATGTCGCCCGCGCGGTGTCCGACTGGCTGCAGTGCGACTACATCAAGGACCGCACGGGAGAACGGTTTTCGGGCGTCGTTGTCGGCGTGACCGAATTCGGGCTGTTCGTACGGCTCGCCGAAGTGTTCGTCCAGGGACTGGTTCACGTCTCGAACATCGGCCGCGATTACTATCGCTTTGTGCCGGAGTCGATGGCGCTGGTGGGTGAGTCCTCGGGCCAGCGCTTCACCCTCGGCGACGAGCTCGATGTCGTGCTGGAAGATGTTTCGGTCGAGACGCGCCGCGTCGACCTCGTCCCGGCGCGGCGCCCAGGCGCACGCGGTCGATGAAGGAGCCGTCCGGCGACTGGGTCTACGGCGCACATTCCGTACGCAACGTCCTGGACGCAGCGCCGGCCCGCGTGCGCCAGGTGTGGGTAGCCGCCGGCCGGCGTTCGGACGCGCTGGCCGCATTGATCGCCCAGGCCCGGGCACTGGGGATACGCGTCGAGACCGTCGACAAGCGGATGCTTGATCGCGTCGCAGAAGGACCTCACCAGGGAGTGGCCGCGCAATGCCACGCTGTCGCTCCCGCCACCGAGGCGGAGTTGGAGCGCCGCTGGCCCGTGTTCGAAAGCCCCTTCATTCTTGTCCTGGACCAAGTCCAGGATCCGCGCAATCTCGGCGCATGCCTGCGAGCGGCCGAGGCCGCGGGGGTCGATGCCGTACTTCTGCCCAAGCGTCATGCCGCCGGTCTGACCGCGGCGGCGGTCAGAACCTCAAGCGGCGCCTTCGAGCACCTCTTCGTCGTCTCCGTCACCAACCTTTCGCGCAGACTCGCCTGGATGAAGCAGCAAGGCGTGTGGATCATCGGCGGGCACCAGGACGCGAAAACATCCCTTCACGACCTTGAGCTGCCGACGCCGGCCGCCGTGGTGGTGGGCGGAGAGGGAAAGGGTCTGCGGCGTCTTACCATGACACAATGCGATCACTTGGTCCGCATCCCCATGGCTGGCGAGGTGTCCAGTCTGAACGTCGCGGTGGCGGCGGGCATCCTGCTGTTTGAAGTCGTGCGCGCGCGCCAGTAGAATCCGCCTGTCCATCCTTGCCGCACGCGTTTTGGAACGCGGCGGCGAACCCGAGAGGAGGAATTGAAATGCGACACTACGAAATAGTCTTCATGGTGCACCCGGACCAATCCGAACAGGTGCGCGGAATGATGGAGCGCTACCGCACCATGATCGAACGCGGGGGCGGCGCCGTACATCGAATGGAAGACTGGGGCCGACGCCAGCTCGCCTATCCCGTTGCGAAGATCCACAAGGCGCACTACGTCCTGATGAACGTGGAAGTGAACGCCGAAACGCTCGAAGAACTCACGAGCGCGTTCCGTTTCAACGATGCGGTGATTCGCAACCTCATGATCCGCCGCCAACACCCGATTCAGGAAACATCCAAGATCTACGAGGAAGAACTCAAGGAACAGGAAAAGGACCGTGAGCGGGAGCGCAGGCGCGAAGAAGAGGCCGCTGCTCGCGCGTTGCGCCGCGCCCGGGAGGAAGCGGACGCCGCAGCCCAGCAGGCCACCGAGCCTGCTGAGGCGGAGTCATAACCGATGCCTCCCAGGAACTTTCGACGCAAACGCTATTGCCGTTTCACCGCGGAAGGTATCAAGGAGATCGACTACAAGGATCTCGATCTTCTCGCGCCCTACATCACGGAAACCGGCAAGATCGTACCGAGCCGGATCACCGGTACCAGTGCACGCTATCAGCGGCAACTTGCGACGGCGATCAAACGCGCCCGATATCTGGCGCTGGTCCCGTACACGGATCAGCACAAGTAGCGCAAGCAGCAAATGAACATAATCCTGCTCGAACGCATCGGCAAACTCGGGACCCTGGGTGACGAGGTCACGGTCAAGAACGGCTTCGCGCGCAACTACCTCATCCCTACCGGAAGAGCCGTGCGCGTCACCAAGGAAAATCGGCAAGCGTTCGAAGCGCGCCGCGCCGAGCTGGAAGCGGCAGCCGGCGAGAGGCTCGCCGCCGCCCAAACCCGCGCCGCCAGCCTGGAAGACGTCTCCGTTACCTTGATGGTCCGGGCCAGCGAAGAAGGGAAGCTGTTCGGTTCCGTTGGCACCGTCGAGATTTCTCGGGCACTGACGGACCAGGGCCACGAGATTTCGAAATCGGAAGTGAGTTTGCCCGAGGGCGCCATCCGCGACATCGGAGAGCACGAGGTAGAAATCCAGCTCCACGCCGGCGTCTCCGCGACAGTCGGCGTCAACGTCGTCGCCGAGTAGCTTCGCGGGTAGCTTCACCGGGCCCCACCGCATTCAACCGGTCGCATACAGCCTGTCCACAGCGTTGTTCCGACGCTGTGGTGCCAGCGCATCGAGTAGGCACCATCAAACCTGAATTCAGGGCAATTTGGTCTTGACGCCCTATGCCGGAGCCTGAATTCTGAAGGCCCAGCAGAGCGGCTTTCAACCGATGGCAGAACCCTCTCCCAACGCCCCCTTACCAGCCAAGTTAAAGGTCCCACCGCATTCGATCGAAGCCGAGCAATCCGTGCTCGGCGGATTGATGATCAGAAACGAAGCCTGGGACACCGTGGTTGACAAGATCACCGCGCGCGACTTCTACCGTCCGGACCATCAGATCATCTTCGAAGTCATGGCAGCGCTCGCCAACGACGCGCAGCCGCTCGATGTGTTGACCCTTGCCGAGGCGTTGCAATCCCGCAAACTCGCCGAACGCGTGGGCGGCATCGCCTATCTCGCCGAACTCGCGGAGGAAACGCCTTCCGCCAGCAACGTCGGTGCGTACGCCGACATCGTGCGCGAAAGAGCCATCCTGAGACAGCTCATCAGCGCCGGTTCCGGCATCGCAGAGTCGGCGTTCGAACCCGAAGGTCGCTCCAGCGAGGACTTGCTCGACTCGGCGATGCAGGCCGTTTTCGACATCGCAGATAGCAGCCTCCGGGGCGATGGGCCGCTACAGGTCGGGCCTCTACTCACAGACGCGTTCAAGCGCGTCGATCTCCTGTCCAAGAACCCCAACGCCATAACGGGCCTGGAGACCGGCTTCGCTGACCTCGATCGCTACACCGCCGGATTTCAGGATTCGGATTTCATCGTCATCGCGGGCCGTCCGTCGATGGGGAAAACCGCCCTGGCGGTCAACATCGCGGAGCACGCCGTCATGCATGCGGACGACAACGACGCCGCAGTGCTCATCTTCTCCATGGAACAGCCCGCGGAGCAACTGGTGCTTCGCTTGCTGTCCTCCCTCGGCCACATCGACCAGAACCGCTTGCGCACCGGCCAACTGCACGAAGAGGACTGGCCTCGGCTCGAATCGGCGGTCAACCAACTCAAGCACAAGCCCTTGTACATCGACGATGCCGGCGGATTGACGCCGAATGCGGTGCGCGCGCGCGCGCGTAGGCTCGCCCGAACTGCGGGGGGCTTGAAACTCATCATCGTGGACTACATGCAGTTGATGCGTGCAGAGGGGCGTACGGAAAACCGCACGCTTGAGCTGTCCGAGATCTCGCGGACCCTCAAATCGGTCGCCAGGGAGTTGCGCTGCCCGCTGGTGGCCCTGTCGCAGTTGAACCGCGCCCTGGAGAATCGCGAGGACAAGCGCCCCCGCATGTCGGATCTGCGTGAATCCGGTGCCATCGAGCAGGATGCCGACGTAATACTGTTCATCTACCGCGATGACGAATACAACAAGGACTCAGAAGACAAGGGGCTTGCCGAGATCATCATCGGCAAACAGCGCAACGGGCCCACGGGCCTGGTGAAGATGCGATTCTTCAAGGAACTCACGAAGTTCGAACTGCTCGATCGCGGGGAATACGGACCCGGTGGCTAAGGCTAAAGTCGCGTACGTCTGCGAAGACTGCGGCGTCGACCATCCGAAATGGCAGGGCCAGTGTTCCGCCTGCGGCAAATGGAACACGTTGCGCCAATTCGCGCTGGAACGGGCCGCTGCCATGCCGGGCGCCAGCTCGGCTGGCTATAGCGGCGCTCCGCCGGAAGTCGCACGGCTCGTCGAAATCGAGACCGCGGCACTAGCACGCCTATCCACTGGCATGCCAGAACTTGATCGCGTGCTCGGAGGCGGTTTCGTGCCCGGCTCCGTCGTGCTCATCGGCGGAGACCCCGGCGCCGGCAAGAGCACGCTGCTGCTGCAAGTCGCCGCCGCCATCGCGAGCCGCGAGCCCATGCTCTACGTCACCGGCGAAGAATCCCTGCAACAGATTGCCGACCGCGCCCGCAGATTGGCGCTACCTCTGGACAACCTGTTGGTTGCGGTAGAAACGCGTGTCGAGGCTATCGCCGAACTGGCGCGGAAGCATGGACCGAGCGTGGTCGTCGTCGACTCGATTCAAGTCATGCACGCGGAATCCACCGGCAGCGTTCCCGGCAGCGTCACCCAGGTGCGCGAATCCGCCGCGCTGCTCACCAGGCTCGCAAAGCAGACGCTCACCACGGTGATTCTGGTCGGCCATGTAACAAAAGAAGGCAACCTCGCCGGACCCAAGGTGCTGGAGCACATGATCGACTGTTTCGTCATGCTCGACAGCCCGGCCGGCACGCGTTTCCGTACGTTGCGCAGCCACAAGAACCGATTCGGCGCCATCAACGAACTGGGAGTCTTCGCGATGACGGAAACCGGATTGAAGGAAGTCGCCAATCCGTCCGCCATCTTCCTGCAGCGGCCAGAGGAGATGTCTCCGGGTAGCGTCGTCACCGTGACGTGGGAGGGCACCCGGCCGTTATTGGTGGAACTGCAGGCGCTGGTGGACGAATCCCGAAGCGGCTATCCCAAGCGCATCGCCGTTGGCCTCGATCCCCAGCGCATCGGCATGCACCTGGCGGCTCTGCATCGGCACTGCGGCCTGTCACTATCCGACCAGGACGTGTTCGCCAATGTCGTCGGCGGGGTGCGCATCAACGAGACCGGGGCCGACCTGGCGACGGTCCTCGCCGTCGTCTCAAGCTTCCAGAATCGGGTATTGCCCCGGAACCTGGTGTGTTTCGGCGAACTCGGCCTGACGGGCGAAGTGCGAGGCGTGCCGAACGGTCAGGAAAGATTGCGCGAAGCGCAGAAGCACGGTTTCGCCCAGGCGATCGCACCTCGGGCGAACCTGACGAAAACCCCGCTGCCAGGCATTGAGGTCAAGGGCGTCACCAGCCTCGCGCAGACGCTGGAAGCCGTCGAGGCGCTGGGATAGCCGGCATTCACTCGCCGCGCCCACTTCCTTTGGGCTATTTGTTTATGCGTTTGTTCTTCTGACGGCCACCGCCGCAAGGCGCTATTATTGCCGTTCTGTGCGGTGCGCATTGCACCCACCAACGCGGGAGCGCGTGCGAAACCGGCGCGCAAGAGCCCGGCGGGCTAACAGGCTTTCCGCCAAACACTACATGCAAAGATTGCACAGGAGATCGTCTTATGGCTGATTCCAAAGTCAACAACGGCGTCAACGTCGAAGCACTGCTCGCCGCTCGCGAGGCGTTGAGCGAGGCCCCGGAGGCCGCCAAATTCAATTGGCGCGCGTCGTGTACGTGGGTCAACGGGACGCACAGCAAGTCCTCGGTGGAGGGTTACCACGGCCTCGGCGAGGAGCACAAGCACAAGACCGAGTTCAATTTCGATACCGACCATCCCGCAGTGTTTGCCGCTGAAGACAACGGGGCGACCCCGGTCGAGTTCGTCCTCGTCGGGCTCGCGAGCTGCTTGACAGCAGGCGTGGCCGGCGTCGCGCAAAACCGGGAAATCCAACTGCGCTCCGTGCAAGCGACGCTTGAGGGCACAATGGACATCCAGGGAATCTTGGGCGGCGACCCCGATGTGCGCAACGGATTCAACGATGTCAAGGTGACGTTCGACATCGACGCCGATGCGTCCAAGGACGACATCGAGGCCTTGGTCGCGCAGTCGCAAAAGCGCTCGGCGGTGTTCGACATCATCACCAACCCCACGAATGTCAGCGTCGAAGTAAAATAACGTGGGCGCATCCACCTAGCCCACCCGGAGCGATTCGATCAACGAGGTAACCACCGTCATTGTCGGCGGCGGCCATGCCGGGCTTGCCATGAGCCAGTGCCTGAGCGAGCGCTCCGTCGACCACGTCGTCCTGGAACGCGGTCGCGTCGCCAATTCCTGGCGCACCGAGCGCTGGGACTCCTTGCGCTTGCTAACGCCTAACTGGCAAAGCCGGCTTCTTCCCGGATTTCGTTACGAAAGCCACGATGCCGACGGGTTCATGACGATGCCCGAGGTGATTCGGTTCATCGAAGATTACGCCGCAACCATTTCCGCTCCGGTATACGAAGAGACGGAAGTCAACTCGGTCCGCGCCGCAGCCGACGGTTTTCGGGTGGCCACGGCTCAGGGCGAATGGCGTTGCCGCACCGTGGTGCTCGCCAGCGGCGCCTGTAACCTCGCCGAGGTGCCCGTCCTCCAGCGCGACGTGCCGCCATCGATTCGCACCTTGACCGCGATGGAGTACCGCAATCCCGAAGTGCTTCTGGCAGGTGGCGTATTGGTGGTAGGCGCTTCGGCCACCGGCGTACAACTCGCGGAAGAAATCCATCGATCCGGTCGCCCCGTGACGCTGGCCGTGGGGGAACATGTACGCTTGCCGCGCACCTATCGGGGCCGGGATATTCTCTGGTGGATGGAGGCCGCAGGCATTCTCGACCAGCGCTACGACGAAATGGACGACATCGTGCGCGCGCGCAACGTGCCGTCGCCGCAACTGGTTGGCACGCCCGAACGGTCCACGCTCGATCTCAACGCGCTGACGGACATTGGCGTCAAGCTGGTTGGCCGGCTCGCGGCCGTGCGGGACGGCAAGGCGCAGTTTTCCGGCGGGCTGCGCAACGTGTGCAGGTTGGCCGACCTGAAGATGAACCGACTGCTGAACACGATCGACGAGTGGGCGACTGACAAGAGTGCCTACGGCGATTTCGATGCGTCGCACCGTTTCGAGCCGACGAGGGTTCCCGATGCGCCGCCGCTAGAAATCGATCTGCAACTGGCCGACGCCGATGGCGATATTCGGAGCATCGTATGGGCGACCGGATACCGCGCCGACTACTCGTGGCTCGACCTCCCGGCCCTCGATCGCAAGGGGAGGCTGCGCCATGACGGCGGCATCGTGACGGTGCCGGGCGTCTACGCCCTCGGTCTCAACTTCCTGCGGCGGCGCAAGTCGAGTTTCATCCACGGTGCCGAAGACGATGCGAGAGACCTCACGAGGCACCTTGTCGACTACCTGCATGTGGCCGGCGCGCGCGCGGCGGTGGCTGGTTCCCGATAACGGGCTTTGTGCCGCTTGAAGCGGCCGTCCAACCACCTACAGCCGGTATCGCCAGATTCCTACCCGAGGAATCAGCTTTGTCGCACGCCAATTCAAGCCGACACCGCTAATATCCAGGCACCCGTCCACGATAAGTTGGTCGCTCCACTATTCGGAGAACCAACATGAAAATTCCAGTACTCGCCAGAGCCTCTGGAGCTTCAGCGCGAAAACAGACAGAACGAGCAGTACCGCCGTTGTCGATAGCCCGCCTTTCCATGTTCGTATTGCTGGCGCTCGCGGTCGCGCTTGGTGTGCGAGCGGAAGAGGAGCGCGTCGACGTGAACACGGCCGATGCAGAGACGATTGCACAGGTGTTGGTCGGCGTCGGCCAATCCAAGGCCGAAGCCATCGTCGCCTATCGAGAAGAAAACGGCAGGTTCGAGGATCTGGAAGAACTGGCGCGGGTGCGCGGCATCGGCGAAGCGACGATCAAGCGCAACGAATCCCGTATCTCGCTGGGTGACGAAGAAGACTAGCCAGCGGCGCATGGTCCGCCATGCGCCGAGCCTTCGAGAGGACAACGCCGACCCGCGTTAGCGCGGTGTCGGCGCCCCGTTCTTCAAGTGCCCACTGCCGCATTCCTGCCGGCAGTGCGTCCGAACACGGCCCCCGAAGTCAGACCGGAGCCCCCCGGATAGTTGAAGAAAAAGAGGCCGCCCATCAGTTCGCCTGCAGCGAATAGTCCCGGGATAGGAGCGCCGTCTACGCCAATGACCCGCGACTCGGTGTCCACATGCAAGCCGCCGAAGGTGAAAGTGATCCCGCAGCTTACGCCGTAAGCTTCGTATGGCGGGGTGTCCAGGGGATTCGCCCAGTTCGACTTGGGCGGATCAATTCCGCTCGTGCCCCTTCCATCCTTCACAGCGGGATCGAATGCGGTATCGACATCCACCGCAGCGTTGTACGCGCGCAGCGTCGACAAGGCGCGGGCGGCGTCAACGCCGTCCAGTCTTTCTACCAGCGTTTCCAGACTGTCCGCCGTCACCTTGGTCGTGCGGCGAATGCGGTATTCGTCGCGCAACAGCTCCGACACCTTGGCGTCGAATATCTGCCAGGCGAACTGTCCGGTCTGCGCAAGAATCTCCCGGCCGTATTTCGCATAGGTGTAGTTGCGAAAATCCGCTCCTTCGTCGACAAAGCGATTCCCTTCGGCATTCAGCATGACGCCCAAGGGGTAGGAATGCTTCTGAAAGTTGTCGCCGACGTCGAGATCGCCGAATTCCGGCGAATTCATGTCCCAGGCAACCGCGTGGCAACCCGACCAGTTGCCGCGCGATGCCGCCCCGGCATCGATCGCCATGCGAATACCGTCGCCCGTATTGAAGCGGGTGCCCCGAACCTTGGCGAGTTCCCAACCAGCGCCGAGGTACTGCGCGCGCCACGCCGCATTCGATTCAAAGCCGCCGCAGGCGAGCACAACCGCATCCGCCTTGACGGTCTCTGCGCCGACCCGCACGCCATCCGGCACAAGCGCCTCTGCCCGGGCGCCATACCGAATGTCGACGCCCATGCGCTCCGCGATAGCCGTCAAGCTGTCCACCAGGCCCGGTCCGCCGCCCCAAGCCTCAATTGTCAAACCGCCCCAGAACCGCACGCGGTCCCCGATCTTGAATGACTGTCGCCCGTACATGGGCAGGAAGCGGACACCATGACCGGCCATCCACCTCAGGGTGTCAAAGCTCTCGTCCACCAGTTTGACGGCGAGATCGGCGTCGGTGCGGTACTGGGTAATGCGGCACATGTCGTCATAGAACTGATCCCGCGTATACGCGCCGAAATCCGTTCGCGACAGTTCGTCGGCGCTGAGGTCAGGAATCAGGGCACGAATCTCCCCGTCGCCTTCGTAAGCGAAACGCATGCCGCCGGCGGTAAATCGCGAATTGCCGCCACGCAGATCGAACGGCGCGCGCTCGAGCAACACAACCTCTGCCCCCTGTTCGCGCGCGCCGATGGCAGCGCAGAACGCCGCGTTGCCGCCACCGGCAACCACCACGCGACGCGGTCGGCTCATGTCCCGATCCCCCAGTCGCACACATCAACTTCGAATTTCGGGTGCAGGGCCATCTCCCCTATGAAACCGCCGCCGAGCCTACCATACCTCCTTCGCAGGTCTGTCCTTGCGCGCCACCGCGAATGTGGGGCATGTTGTTCCGCCCATGCCAACCATCTGCCCATGGCACATTGCTGCGCTATCTCTCGCCGCGAGCCTCGCCGCGAGCGCGGAGCCGGCCACTCCGGTGAGCTTCGGATATCGCGTAGTCCAGAGCTTCCCCCATGACCGGGATGCCGTTACCCAAGGGTTGCTCATCCATCGCGGGCAGCTATTCGAAAGCACCGGAGGATACGGGGACTCATCGGTCCGACATGTGGACCTTCATTCGGGGCGGACGCTCCGCGAAAGTCGTCTCGCGGATGAGTTGTTCGCGGAAGGACTGGCCGCAGCCGGCGACGAGCTCTACCAACTCACCTGGCGCGCAGGCATAGGCCTGATTTATGACGCACAAACGCTGGCACAGTCCAGACAGTTCGCATACGCCGGGGAAGGGTGGGGGCTGGCATGGGATGGCGCGCGTTTCATCATGAGCGACGGCTCGGCATTCCTGCGTTTTCTAGACCCGCAGACCCTGAAGCAGACCCATCGCGTCGAGGTCCGAGTTGGCGGGCAGCCGCTCACTGGCCTCAACGAACTCGAGTTAGTCGAAGGCTATATCTTCGCCAACATCTGGCGCGCTTCCCGGATCGTTGTCATAGACCCGGCCTCGGGCCAAGTGCGCGGTTGGCTGGATCTTGCGGATATCCTGCCGGCACCTTTTCGGACCGCCAGCGTCGGCGTGCTGAACGGCATAGCCTACGACACCACCCAGGGCAGACTGTTCGTGACTGGCAAACGCTGGCCGCGCCTGTTCGAAATCGAATTGATGCCACCGATCAGGGAACTCCAGGACTGAACCGCACCCCGTCCCCCAAGAACCGGGTGCTACCATTGGCCAAAGCGACAAGGAATGCGCGGGAAACGCCCTCCAGGACTGTGCCGCACCAGACCCCTACCGATATGAGTGAAATCGCCGAGCAATGAATCATCAAAAAGTGGCCATAGTCACAGGCGCCGGCACCGGCATCGGAAAAGCCGCCGCCCTGGGCCTCCTGCGAGAAGGCTACGCGGTCGCGCTGGCAGGCAGGCGGGAAGAACTGCTCCAGGTAACCGCAGCCGAATCCGCCGCCGGGGAACGTGCGCTACCCGTCCGCACCGATGTCAGCGACCCCGCGTCTGTCGCGGCGTTGTTCGCTGCGACCAAGGCGCGCTTCGGCCGGCTCGACCTGCTGTTCAACAATGCCGGCCGCGGCGCCGGCCCGGTGCCGTTGGAAGACCTCGACATCGACAAGTGGCGCGACGTGGTGAACGTGAACCTGACCGGCCCCTTCCTGTGCACGCAGGAAGCGTTCCGCATCATGAAGGACCAGACACCGATGGGCGGCCGCATCATCAACAACGGTTCCATCTCGGCGCAAGTGCCCCGACCCAACTCCGCCCCGTACACGTCGACGAAACACGGCCTCGCCGGACTGACCAAGGCGACGGCGCTCGACGGACGCAAGTACGATATCGCGTGCGGCCAAATCGACATCGGCAATGCCTTGACGTCAATGACAGGACGCATGGGCAGAGGGGTGCCGCAACCGGATGGTTCCGTGCGTCAGGAACCGACGATGGATGTCGACAACGTCACGCGCGCTGTGCTCTATATGGCCGGGCTGCCCCTCGACGCCAACGTCCTGTTCCTCACCGTCATGGCGACCAAGATGCCCTTCGTCGGTCGGGGCTAACAACTTCAAGGACGACCATGAAACATCGCTCTTGGACCGCGATCATTTCACAGGACCAAGGCTGGTGGATCGGGTGGATTGCCGAGGTTCCTGGGGTGAATGCCCAGGAACGCACTAAGGATGAATTGCTCGATGGGTTGGCCGAAGTGCTTCGCGAAGCGCTTGAAATGAACCGGCACGATGCCCTTTCACATGCGAACGACCACTACGAAGAGGTCGTTATCGCACTCTGATCCGGACCTTTGACCGCAAGTCTGATGCCAGCCCTCAGTCGACCTTGATCCGCGAGAAGTTCGGTGGGCGGCGCTCGACGAACGTCGCTACCCCTTCCTTGAAGTCGTCGTGCGCCAGGCTTTGATCCATCCAATCGACAGACTCGACCATCGCCGCGCGAAGATCGGCATTGAGATGCCGGTAGATCTGCCTCTTCATCATCATGAGTGAGTTGGGCGCCGCCGTCTTGCCGATTTCGCGAAGATAGGTCTTCGCATCGTTGACACACTCCCCGGATTCGCACACGCGGTTGGCGAGCCCTATGCGTCCGGCCTCTTCGCCTTCGAACCTCCGTCCGGTCCAGAGGATATCAAGCGCGTTGGCGGGGCCGATCAAGCGCGGCAGCATCCAGCTTACACCGTGTTCGGCGAGGAAATGATGCGCATGGGTCTACCCAAGTCTCCGAATAGTATGGAGAATGATAAGCGCGCAAGCGCCCGGGGAGGCGTCAGCGCAGGAATCCCGACTCTTCGCCGCGCCGGACCTCTTCTTTGGACATGCCGAGCCATTCGTTGAGCACCTCAGCGTTGTGCTGGCCCACCTCGGGCGCGGGCCGGTATTCGTCGCACGGCGTGCGCTCGAAGTAGATAGGAAGCCGGTCCGCATACGTTGTGCCGGCACTTGGATGTTGCTCCTCGATTTCCACCAGGAACCCCGACAGTTCCAGTTGCGGATCGCGCTCGCCGAGGTCGAGCCCGGTCTGGACCACGCCAGCAGGCACGCCGGCGGCCTGGCAACGCGTCATCACGACCTCTGCCTCCAGACCACGCGTCCACTCCCCAATACGCTGGTCCAGCATCTCGATCACCTCGCATCGGCCTCGGGCGGTGGCTAACGCGGGATCACGCGCCCATTCCGGGTCGCCCATCACATCGCGGAAGCGCCGCCACTGGTCATCGTTCATACAGGCGATGGCCACCCAACGTTCGTCCGCGAGCGCCTCGGTGGCGGCGCCCGCGCAGGGATAGCAGCCATGCGGTGCAGTGTTGTCGTAGGGATCGCGATTGCCCCCCGGAGAAGCCGACCGCCCGTTGGCGAACCAATCCAAAAGAGCCGGGCCGGCGAAGTTCACCCCGACTTCGAACTGCGACAGGTCGACGCGCTGGCCCCTGCCGGTACTGCGCCGACCCTCCAGCGCCGCGAGTACCGCCACTGCGGCGTGCAGGCCCGCCTGGTGGTCGTTGTAGCTGTAGCCGATGCCGATGTCTCCGCGCCCAGGGACTCCGGTCAAGTAGGTCAGGCCGGCGAGGCCGTGAATCGTCGGCGCATAGGTGACGAAGTCGGACCAGGGGCCGCTCGCGCCCATCCCGGACATCTGCACGTAGATGACACCCGGATTGGTCTCGCTCACGGTCTCGTAGCCCACGTTCCAACGATCCACCACCCCAGCGGAAAAGTTGTCGATCACGACGTCTGCGGTGTCCGCGAGACGACGAGCCAGCGCGCGGCTTTCCTCATGGCGCATGTCGAGGGCGAGCGCGCGCTTGTTGCGGTTCCACATGAGGTAGTACGGCGAATCCTGGCCACGTCCCCTCTGTCGGGTGGACGTCATGACCTTCACGACATCCGCGCCCATGTCGGCGAGTACGCGCGTGGCGAAAGGCCCCGCAAGGACATGGGTCAAGTCCAGTATCCTTAACTTCTCCAACGGTCTCATGGGCTTTTTGTCCAACCGATGTCCGACAGCACGGCTTCCGTGTCAGAGTCGACATCGCCATAGGGTCCGATTTTCCAGGGCGTGCCGCTGAAGTGATACGGCGCGCCCGGACCGCGAACCGAGGGAAGATAGTTCGTCCACCAGTCACGCGCTTTCAGATGGGGGTTGTCTGCCACGCGCTCGACCGGCACCACGTGGCCATACGCCATACCGCGAGACTGCGCCTCCTGAAACAACGGTTCCACATCGCGCATCGCCACCCATTCCCGCAAGCGCTGCATCAGGGCCGCGGTGAATTCCTCTCGGTTTTCCGGGTCCTGATACTTCGGATCCCACAGGTCGCCTGCCGCGTCTTCTTCGATCAGCCACGCCAACTGCGCATCGCGGTTCGGCGCCCCGGTTACCATGACGTAGCCGTCCCGACCCCGCATCGTCTGGTATCCGTTCGTCCAATGCAGGCTTCCGCGCCGCTCCAGCACGGGGCCCTTGGCCATAGGAAGACGGTCGTGGTACCAGTACCACATCAGCACCTGTTCCAGGCTCGATGCGATGCACTCGTGCACCGGAACGTGGGCGCGCTGCCCCGTTTTCCTTTCCCGCGCGTGGTGCAACGCCCCCAACGCGGCGATGGCGACGTATACACCGGACAGCATGAAGTTCAGATCCCCAAAGACCTTGAGCGGCGGGGTATCGGCATCTCCCGTTGGCGCCACGGCCCCGCCCAGCGCTCCCGCGACGATATCGGGTGCCAGGTAGTCACGCCAGGGGCCTTCCTTGCCGAAGGAAGAGACCTCCACCACTACCAGCTCTGGCTGGCGCGACAAGGCGGCGTCAAGGCGCTCTTGTTCCGCGCCGAACGCCCCCGTGCAGCAAAGCACTATGTGCGCCCGGTCGATCAATGCATCGAGTTGCGCGTTTCCCGCTTCGCTATCGAGATCCAAACAGAAGAAGCGCCGCGACGACGCAAAGAACGCATGCCACAGCGAATCGGCTCCCTCCGACGCGCTTTCGAGGCGCGGTCCGCGGCGGCGCAACGGGTCTCCCCCTGGCGGCTCGGGGCGCACAACATCCGCACCGAGATCCGCCAGCAGTTTTCCACCAAAGATGCCGCGCTCGTCGGTCAGATCGACGATGCGCACCTCATTCAGGGGGCCGTGGGGTTCAGACATTGGCAAGCCCGATTCTAACCGACAAGCGCCGAGAGACGCTGAAAGAGTAAACTGTCCCTCGATATCGGCAACGCCCAAGGCAACATGCAAATCGGAATATCACTCCCGGTGCGGGAACTGAAGGACGACCTACAGGCCATAACGGCTTTCGCCCAAGCCGCCGAGGAGTTGGGTTATACCTATCTGCGGGTCCCGGACCAGGTGTTGCGCCCCAATAGCGGCCACCTGCACGAGCCTATGATGGTGCTGGCCTACGTCGCGGCCGTAACAAAAACCATAGGGCTTGTGCCGTCCGTCATCGTCATGCCTTCACGCCAGACCGCTCTATTTGCGAAACAGGCGGCCGTGCTCGATGTCCTGAGCGGTGGGCGGCTGCGTCTGGGCTTGGGCGTCGGCGGCAGTTCGGCCGAATACGCAGCGCTCGGCGCCGACTTTCACACGCGCGGGGCGCGCATCGAGGAGCAGATCGATCTCATGCGGCTCTTGTGGACGAAGGAAACCGTGGACTTCGCGGGACGCTGGGATACGGTCAAGGGCGCGGGCATCGACCCGCTACCGGTTCAGCGACCGATTCCCATCTGGATCGGTGCCAGCGGCGTGCCCGCGGCCCGGATCCGTCGCCGGATCGGCCGCCAGGCCGACGGCTGGTTCATCCTCTGCTCGCCCGAAGAGTATCCGGCCGTGAAGGCCGACGTTGATGCCGCGGCGATAGCCGAGGGCCGGGATCCGGACAAGATCGGCAGGGAGGCAGGTGTTGCAGTCGTGGGACCGCGCGAAGCCGAATGGCGGGACCGGGTTCAAGGCTGGCGAGACGCCGGATTGACGCACATTTGCCTGCGCACGCTCGGCGCCAGGCTAACGCCCGATCAACACGTCGAAAAAATGCGCGAAGCAATAAACGCGCTTTAGGCCCGCTCGCGAACACCGAACCGCCGGAGCGACCGAAAAGCGTCAGGCCGAGGTTTTCGCCGCCGCTTCCCGAAACTCGCGAACCTTTTCGCTGTCCTGGTTGAAGAACAGCTCGCGCCGCGCTTTCTCCTCCTCTTCCGTGCGCTCGCGCTTCCCCCAATCGCTGTGCATCCGGAAACACCTGGCCACCGCAGGACGCTCGGCGACTTCATAGCTCCAGCGCGAAAGGTTCGGAACGTTCTCCCACGAGCCGTCGTAGATCATATTGGGGATGATCCGCGCCCACGGCCACGTGATCATGTCGGCGATCGTGTATTCGTCGCCCGCGAGATAGCGATTCGCCGACAGATGGGCATCCATGACGCCGGCGAGACGGTCCACTTCGCCCACGAAGCGCTTCTCACCGTATTCGAGCAACCTCACGTCATCGACGAGATCCCTGCCATAATTCTTGAAATGATTGGCGTTACCCATCATCGGCCCGAGGTTCGCCATCTGCCAATGCACCCATTGCAGCACCTTGTAGCGGCCCGCTCCTTCCCTCGGCAGGAACTTCCCCGTCTTGTCGGCGAGGTACTCGAGAATCGCGCCGGACTCGAATATCGACAAAGGCTCGCCGCCACCGATGGGATCGTGATCCACGATGGCCGGCATGCGGTTGTTCGGACTGATGCGCAGGAATTCCGGTTTGAACTGATCGCCGCTGAAGATGTCAACTGGAATAATGGTGTAGTCGAGGCCGCATTCCTCAAGCATGATCGTGGCTTTCCGACCGTTGGGCGTCGGCCAATAATGCAGTTCGATCAATTGAAACTCCTAGACATGGAGGAAAGTCGATAACACTAACGTCTACAACATGATGGGGGCAAGACATCGTTTCTTCACGCGAAATTCGGAATCGTCAAAGTTCACCCGCGCTCGCCGTTGGCCGCGGTCGATGATCTGGATCCTGGTGGCAGTATTCGTTGCGCCAGCGGTGACTTCCATCGCATGGCGCGCATTCACTGATCAGCCGCACTGGCGGGACGCGGGACGCGAGTCCACCGGACAAGCCCCGGACCCGGCAACCATGCGCTCGGCCATCGTTCAGGTCTACGCCGCGCGCACCTGGGGGCGTCGCGGGGGCGTCGCGGTACACACCTGGATCACCGCCAAACGCGCGAACGCCGACCACTACCAGCGCTACGAAATCATCGGCTGGCGGTTGCGTCGCGGCGGGTCGGCGCTGGTCCGAGGTCGGGGCGATCCGGATGCCGAGTGGTTTTCCAGCCGACCCCTGTTGTTGGCGGATCTCCGCGGCGATGATGTCGACGCCGTGATCGACAGGATGGAGGGCGTGATAGATGCCTATCCCTACCAGCGCGAATACCGGACCTGGCCCGGCCCGAATAGCAACACCTTTACCGCGTTCGTAGCACGGGGCGTGCCAGAACTGCGGCTGGACCTGCCTCCCACGGCAATCGGCAAGGATTTTCTCGGCATTGGGGCGGTGTTCGGAAAGGCGCCAAGCGGCACCGGCTATCAACTGTCAGCGTTCGGTCTATTCGGCATCATGGTGGCACTGGAGGAGGGCATCGAACTGAACATTTGCGGTTTGGTCGCCGGGATCGACTTCACGTCCCTGGCGATCAAGCTCCCGGGCCTGGGGACCTGGCCGCCAAAACAGGCCGAGCATTGACCGAGACCGACTATTCGCGCGCCGTTCTCCCGGTGGATCGCTCCACCAGAGCGGCTCACAACAACGCGCTCAGCACCATCGCCGCACCGGGCGCCTGGTGGAGCGGGTCGGACCGACTGGGCATCGTCCGCGAGGCCCGCGCGGCAGTCACCTGTTCTCTCTGCCAGCGGGGCACGGGGTCGCTGGCCGCAACCGCCGTCTCGAGCGAACACGACAGCGGAAACAATTTGCCACCCGCGGCCATCGAGGCGATCCACGGCATCCGCAATCATTCCGGCCGCCTGACACGACGCTGGTTCGACGACGTCACCGCCATGGGCATGCGGTCGGAGGCCTATGTTGAACTGGTCGCCGTCGTCGCGAGTGCGGTCATCGTCGACACCTACGCGCAGGGCGTGGGCCTCGATCTGCCGGACCTACCCGAAGCGCGGACGGGTTCGCCAACTTCGGAACGTTCGACGGATGTCGCCGATGCGGGTGCCTGGGTGCCCATCGCTCGCCAGGGCCGCGCCAATATTCTTCGCTCGCTCGCCCTGGTGCCAAGCGCTCTCGACCTGTTCTTCGGCGCTTTCGGCACTTCCTACTACATGGCTCCGAAGACACGGTTCGCTCTTGCCCGACCGCAGGTCGAACTGATCGCAGCACGGGTCTCCGCTGTAAACGAATGCTTCTACTGAACCACTTCGCATACCGTGTCGCTCCGGGAGAGCGGCAGGAAAGCCGGACAGGAAACGGACCTGAACGTGGTCACGGGCCGCGCCTCGGGCGACGGCCGCGTCCCGCATGGGAGACTCCTGATCCAGTTGGCGGAAGCCGTCGCCAGTTGGCGCTGGAGTGGAGTTGCCGCCCTGCGCTTGGCGTGTTCTCGGCTGCTGGGACCGCAAGAGACGAGCGACGCCATCCTGATCGCATCCGGATTCAATGGCATCACGCGCGTCGCCGACGCGATCGGTATTCGCCTGGACCCACACACCGCGGATGCGTCCGTAGCGCTGCGCGCGAATCTCGGCATCAACGCCTTCGCGCCGCCGGAGAAGTGGTAGCGTTTTCCCGCCCTAGAACACGCCCTCGGGATCCTGACCGAGCAGGAACTGGCCAACGGTTTCGTAGTGGGATTCGCGGCCCTGGACCTGCTGGGTAATGACGTGCGCGTCCTGGAAACGGCGTTGAATCGCCCGCGTAGCGAAAATGGCATCCGAACCGCTCAGGTTGTAGACGATATCCACGGCCTTTGCCGACTGGCGAATCGCATGCGTTCCCGCCATGCGCAGGCGTATGCGCTGTCCGACCGTGATCTCGCCGGTCTCGCGCACCCGGTCCCATACGTGGGCGGCGCTTTCATACAACAACGCCCTGGCCGCGGCCCAGGTCGCCTCCGCCATGCCGACCTGTTGCTGCACGACGCTGTTCTCGGCCAGCGGTCGCTTGCCGTAGCGCCCTACCTTGGTCAGGGCGAGTTCGATGGCCGCATTGATGGCGGCCCGGGCCACGCCGAGGGCGACGCAGCCGAAGCCGCAGGCAAAAAGCAGATGCTGCGGAATGACGTAGATTGGACCGGATTCGCGGTTGTTGCCCGGAACGTGCATCACGCGGGATTCGGGCACAAACCGATCGCGCGTCTGAAAGCCAAAGCTCCCCGTTCCGCGCAAGCCCTGCACCTGCCACACGTCCAGGAACTCCACTTCCTCCCTGGGCAGCAGATGCTGTCGGCCGGATGCCACCGCCGCGATCCAGTTGGCGTGCCGACAACCGCTGGAGAACATCCACCTGCCCGTCAGCCTGTAGCCGCCATCGACCTCGATGGACTCCGAACCCTGGGGCGGCCCGTTGCCAACCACCGTTCGCGGGTCGCCCCAAACTTCCCTCGCCAGCGGTTCCGGACACCGGGTGCTCGTTGTGGCGAATACCGCGCCCTGGTTCACGCACCACCCGGTGCTGCCGTCGGCCTGGGCAATGGTCCGGACCACGTCGAGGTACTCGAGCCAGTCCATCTCCTCCCCGCCCAGGGAACGCGGCACGAGCAAGCGAAAGATGCCATTGTCGATCAAGGCTTCGGCGAGTTCCGACGGCAACTCCCGCTCGGCGTCTATTCGATCCGCCAGCGCCGAAATCTGCGGGACGAGCGCGCGAGCGCGTTCAATGGGTGCGACGGAAGACGACGACATGGATCTGCGTAGTAACCTTAAGCATCGTGGCGGGAAGGGCTAATAGTATCCGCTACCCGCTCGCGAACACACATTTGGAATCGGCGGCGAGGCGCGGATGGACATCAACGGCACCTGGATCAACCAGAACGGCTCCACCGTAACGTTCGAGACGGACGCAGGCGGCCACGTCAAAGGCGAGTTCCGGTCGCGCAAGGGCCGCGCCGCGGCCGGCAAGGGCTATGCCCTGGTCGGCACGCAGAACGGCGAACTGCTCGCTTTCCAGGTTGATTGGCGCGATGCCGACGCCAACCTCCACGCCGTCGCTTCGTTTGCCTGCCGCCTCGCCGTCGATGGTAACGGCCGCGATACGATTCACGCGCTGTGGGTCCTGGCGCGGCAGTTTGAGGACGAGGCCCGCTCGAAACCCACGGAAGTGTGGAACACGTTCATGACCAACGTAGACACTTTCGTGCGCGAGCGTGCCGAATAAGCCCTATACGAGTTGCGGCACCCGTTTTGGTAGCATCCTGACATTCCGCCCGCAGGACTGCGGCGTGATCAGCAAGAGCGTTTCACGGCATGCGTTTTGACGAGCGCCGCTTTGATGGAGGTTACTGGATACTCTGATGGACATCACAGAAAAGCGCACCGTTGGAAAGAGCCGTTTGCAGGTCACGCCCCTCGGCTTCGGCGGCGGCACGATAGGCATGCGGTGGATCACGAACGAAACGAGCCTCGAAACGGTGGCCGCAGCCTGGGAGACCGGGGTCCGTTTCTACGACACGGCGCCCTTTTATGGCTTGGGGCGCTCGGAGCGTCGCCTGGGGTTGGCGCTTGCCGGCATCGCAGAACGAGACCAATACCGGATCAATACCAAGGTCGGCAAGTCGCTCGTGCCGGAGCCGGTGGAGGACAAAAGCGGCAGCAGCAAGACACCCAGCGGATCGGAACGCACGCCGAGGGACCCCGACACCGGGTTTCGCCTTCATTTCGAATACACCCACGACCGCATCATGGAGCAGCACCGGGACTCGCTGCAGCGGTTAGGCACGTCCACCGTGAACTCTCTCACCCTTCATGACCTCGACTACGGCTATCAGACGGTAGAACGCATGGAGCAACACCTGACCGAACTGTCTCGCGATGGCGGCGGTGGCGCGGTCGCACTGGAGACGCTGCGCGCCGAGGGACGCATTCAGGCCATCGGATGTGGTTGCAACCTGGAAGCGCGGAATGCCTACAGTTGGGAAGACGGCGCCCACGAGAGGCTGTGCGAGCGCATTGTCGACCTGGTCGACCTTGACTTCTTCGTAGTCGCGGGCGGATACACCCTGCTTGAAACTCGCACGCTTCGTCGGATCCTGCCGCTCTGCCAAGAACGCGGTATCGGGGTGATTGGGGCTACGCCCTTTGCCGGAGGATGGCTGGTGTCTGGGGACGAGACCGCTTCGTACATGTACGGTCGCGCGTCTACCGACATAATCGATCGGTCGCGGCGAATGCGCGCAATCTGCGAGCGGCACGGCGTGCCCCTGGCTGCCGCGGCGCTGCAATTCCCGCTTGCCCATCCCGCTGTCGCCGCGGTCATCCCCGGAGCGAGAAGCCCGGCGGAGCCGCGAGAAAACCATCGCCTCATGCATACGGAGATCCCGGGCGCAGTCTGGCGCGAATTCGTCGCCGAAGGACTCCTGGATTCCGCCGCCCCAACACCCGATTAGCCACGACGGACGCGATCAACGCGTCGGATTCTTGCAGTGTGCGCCGCCGAGAGCATAGCCGCCGAAGAACTTCGCGGTGCCGAATGCGTCAAACTGGTTGGCGTGACTGCCTCGTGGACGTTGCTCCCGGCATTCGGGATACTTGCGCCAGATCCTGCCCAAAACTGACGGTCGGCGGAACGGGCATCGGGGCGACATGCGAGCAAGGGATCAATTGATGGCCGAAATCATTGTCAGGAGAGCAGCGGAACACCTGCCCGCATCTGGCAGGTCGCTTGCCACCGGCAGAGCGCTCGTAGCCAGCAAAGCCCCCGTGGTCAACGGGAAGTTCGTCGACCCCGACCGCACGGCTGACGGTAAACTCCGCGCCCGGGTGGCCCTAGGCACGCTGCGAACCCTCTGGTTCAACACCGGCTCGCTGTGCAACCTCACCTGCCAGAACTGCTACATGGAGTCCAGCCCCAGCAACGACCGTCTGGTCTACCTCAGTCGGACGGAAGTACAAGCCTACCTTGACGAAATAGCGACGCTCGGTCTCGGCACGGAGGAGATCGGCTTCACCGGCGGCGAGCCTTTCATGAATCCCGACATCCTGGCGATGCTGGAAGACAGCTTAGCGGCGGGCTACCGCGTCCTGGTGCTCACCAACGCCATGCGGCCCATGATGAAATGCGCCGACGGCTTGCTGGCATTGCTGGCTCGATACGGCGAACGCCTGATCTTGCGCGTATCGATAGATCACTTCCGCAAATCATTGCACGAGCAGGAACGGGGTCGCCGTTCGTGGACCCCGACCATCCGTGGGCTGCGCTGGCTGAGTGACAATGGCTTTGCTCTTCGCGTCGCCGGACGGCAGCGCTGGGGCGACGGCGAGGAGGCGCTGCGAGACGGATTCCGCGCGCTGTTCCAGGCCGAAGGAATCGATATCGACGCCTATTGTCCGAAGTCCCTCGTACTGTTCCCCGAAATGGACGCAAGTGCCGACACGCCAGAGGTCTCGGTCGACTGCTGGGACCTGCTCGGCGTACGACCGGAAGACATGATGTGTGCCTCATCCCGCATGGTGATAAAGCGCAAGGGCACGGTCCGTCCCGAAGTTGTGAGCTGCACGCTACTGCCCTACGCGGCAGTCTCGCGCCTGAGTTCGCGGCTTGCCGACAGCCTCGGTGAGGTGTCTCTAAACCATCCTCACTGCTCGCGTTTTTGCGTGCTCGGCGGGGGTCGCTGCTCGGGCTAGTGCCACAGAATCCGTCGCCCTAACCGCCGCCGTGTTTTGCGGCCCAATCCACCCCCCCTCTTTGCGTTCCTTCGGGTCGACGACACGGCGCGCCAGTACCAGTCACTCCGTTTTCTTACGCGTTTCCAGTCGCACGGACACGGCAGAGGTTGGACACTTACGCCTGACGAGGATGATTTCGTGGATTTAGACGATGAAGTTCCATTCTAGTAGAAGGACCAGAGCCGCAACGTGGCCGGTGCGTCCAAAGGGACGGACTCTGGTCAAACCGCGCCGCCCCTACAAAGAAGCGCGCCGAAAGCGGCCATACCCACCCGTGAACGATTCGCGCGTGTGACATCGATTTCAAACTGAGCCACTACCAGATTCGCGACAATGGGCCAACAGTCTAATCCAATACCGAAATGAGCCTGAACGGAGAGCTTGACTGAACTGTAGGCGGCATCGGAATCGGTATTGAACGAGACGCCATCTTGGCCTGTCGGCGTGTTGCGTACAAGAGCGGTCCATCGCTTTCTTTGAGCAACAAAATCTTGTTGTCGGTCCTGTGGAGTTGTGGGCGAGAGGCGCGCGAGTGTGGTCAGGCGGTGGGCAACGCGCTAGCGTTGTCCACGGGCTGTCCACACGGCCCGCAGGGCGTGCGCCGGTCCGCAGGACTCGTCCACAACTCCACAGGACTCCGAGTGTCTCAGGCGGCGGGGTTCTCTCGATCGATCGACCGGAAAAGATCGTTCCGGGCCTGGTTCAGCGCCGCGGCGGCCGCCAGGTCGCTGACCGCGTGGGCGGCGACATCGAGTTGCTCGAAGGTGATGCCCCGGGCCAGGTATTGCTCGGCGTCGGTGAGCGACTTCAGCTTCTCGTAGGGGGTCATCACGTCGGCATCGCGATAGCGCTTGTGCACCCGGCCCTTACCGTCGGTCTCCTCGGTGGGGAACAGGCAGGGCCGGTGGTAGTTCAGAAACGGCGACAGGGCGTCCCGGTTGAAGGCGTTGACCGGCTCGGCGAAGTGCGCCGGGATGTGGGCGTAGCCGAGCCACTTGCGGATCACCGCGGCGTTCTTGCCCTCCACCAGGGCGTTGTCGTTGGACTGCCGGGCGCGGGACTTGGTGAACTCCCCGACATGCAGCTTGTTCAACAGTTCGGCAACCCGGTGGTTGATGTACTCGGAGCCGTTGTCGGCATGGAAGCCCTTGACGTCAAAGGGAAACGCCTCGATCAGCGCTTCGAGCACCGGAATCAGGAAGGCTTCGGAGATGGCTGGCACGGTGCCCACCTGCTGGTACTGGGTGACCTCGTCCACCACGTTGATGTGGTAGACGCCCTTGACCCCGTCCAGGTCGCCCTGATGGACCGTGTCCACCCGCAAAAATCCCGGCTGTCCCCGCGGCTGCGGTCGGCGCCGTATCCCAATCGCCACCGGCGTCGGCCGGGTGCGATGCCAGATCCGGCGCACGTTGCGGTAGGTGCGGGACTGGCGCAGGTTGTACAGATGTCCGTTGGACAACCCCGCCAAGCGCTCGAATCGGAGATCGCCGAACACCGTCCAGGCCCGGCGCAGCACCGCGCGGGTGGCGGATCCGGACATCTGGCCCAGCTCCGCGTCCACCCGCGCCAAAAGCCGGATGTCCGAGGACGTGTAGCGCCGCTCGAACGGCCGCGCCGGCACTCGGCCGCGCCGATCCTCGATGCGCCCGGTCCGGCGATGCTGGCCGATCAGTCGCGTCAACTGGGCCCGCGACAACCCGGTCACCTTCGCCAGATACCGCTTCACCAGCCCCTTGTCCGCCTTGCCCAGGCGGTGATAGTCCAACCTCACCAGCGTGCGGCGAACCAAGGTGTGGACGCCCTTGCGGGCGCCCCCGGCAAAGTCCACCGCCTCGCTGCCCTCCACAAAGGCGCGAACCTGCTCCAGGGTCCGAACCCGTTGCGTCTGTAGCGTCACGATCATCCTCCGATGATCCCTGACGCCGCGCTACAGGCTCATGTGTCGTTGGATTTACGCCCCCCGTTCAGGCTCATGTCACGTTGGACAAGGCTCCAACGTGTCTGTCTCGCGTACACTGGGCAAGATGCCACACCTCCGCAACACCGTCGATCCCGACAAGTTCAATTCGACCCCCCTCCTTCCCTATGCCCTTCGTGTGCTCGACTTCCAAGCCGCGATGCAGGATGTGTACGATCTCTTTTACGACCTCAATGGCCTGCTTCTAGACCGCGGTCTTCAGCGCCTTGACGAAATGCTCCGTCCCGCAGCGATGTCGGGGATCGTCTCTGATCTGCTAACGGCCAGCCTCGCGAAGCACGCGCGGAGCCTCACGGTCAATCAATACTTCAATGGGCACCCTGACCTCCTAGTCGCCGGCGTCTATCCCAACGACACGGTCCAGGCCGGGTCCGAGGGTGTCGAGATCAAGTCAACGCGGAAGGCTGGAGGCGCAGTCGATACCCATGGCGCTCGCAATCAGTGGATGTGCGTCTTCGTGTACCGCGTGGACAACGCCACCGAACCCGTGCGTGCCCGCGCGCCAATGACATTTACCGAAGTCTACTTGGCGCACGTCACGGTCGCAGATTTCCGGAAGAATCCCCGAAGCGGCCTAGGCACGCGCACGGCAACGCTCCACCGAAAGGGCATCAAGCTGCTGCGCAGCCACTGGGTCTACAAGCTCTGACTCACTCGGTCGGCTGACCATAGGCCGCAAGTCGCGGCACTGCCTGAGCTGCGATCTCGAAATACTCGCGATCCTTCTCGACTCCGATGCTCGCGTAGCCCACCGCGCTCGCGGCCGCCAACGTTGAGCCCGCGCCGCAGAATGGATCCAGCACCACGCCTTCCGCCAGCGGAAGGACGCCACGTACGACTTGCCTGAGGAACTCCTGCGGCTTGAGCGACGGATGCGGCGCCAGTGCGCGCTCCTCCTTGCGGGTCGGCGCCGAGCTAATCACATCCCCGAACGGGTGCGTCGCCGATGGCCTTCGGAATCCCCCAGTGCGCCACTTGCGAAGATTGTCCTGTACGCGCCCTTCAAGGGGTTTTCGGAACACCAACCAAGGTTCCCACATCGATCGGGGCATCACGCTCACCTCCGAGAACTCCTTATGCGCCCCCTTGGGGCGGTCGCCACCTCGCATCGTCGTCACCAGCCGCACGATTTCTCCGCGTCGCTCTAACCCCACCTGAGCTAGCGCGCCAGCGGCGATGTAGGATAGTAGAGGGTTCGTCGCGATCACGATATTGGCGCCTGGAACCAAGACTGGCGCGAGCAATGACGCCCATGCCGCAAAGAACTCCGCCAAGTCCTCGCGGTCGGATGGCGACAGCACCGTGAATCGTGGCAATGGCGAACGCCGCGCCCCGTCGAACGATGGTGGGATACGCCAAACGCCACCTTTGCCCGCCCGAAGCTTCGACTGCTCCTTCGCCGAGTACTCAACCAGCCCGTAGGGCGGGTCCGTTACAACGGCATGGATCGACTCCGGTTCGCGCTCGCGCAACCACTCCAGGCAGTCCCCATAGACAACGGTTGCGCCGTCGTGAAATACCGCGGGGAAGGAGCTTCGCGCCGACTTCAGCACGCCACTTCTCGCCTCGAACGTGGCCAACTGGTACTCCCCGCGGTCGAGCCGGCGGAAAAGTTCGGGCGTATTCAGGCGCAGGTACGACCGAATGCTGGAGTCAGCCACACTTGGTGCAAGCAGCCTTCTCACATTCGCCGTAATCTGCCGCATGGACAGGCCATCCGGATGCGCCCGCAACGCAGCCATGACCGCATCTCGAACCTCTCCCGGCGGTCGTCGTTCGGTCGTCTGCTGCATGGTTAGTACCATAAGACGTCTGGACGTCTTATGTCAATGCCCGACTTTGCCCCACAGGTTGCCAAAGTTCGAGCACAAAACCGGCCCTGGGTCCGCCCTTGAAAGGTTGATGGCCAACCCGATACGCGACCGCCGCCGATCCGTCGACATGGGTCAGCACGAGTTCCCACAGCCTTTCGTCCACAGTCTGTTGTCGTGCGAATCCTTGAATCTCGACCGGGAAACCGTGGCCCGACGCCGTCGAGCCGTTCACCGGGTTTCAACCCAGAAGCTCTCCAAGCTTCGCCTTAACCTCGGTGTGGCCCCTTCGCGCGCTTAGGTGATCGAAACAGTAGAACGGTAGGCCGCCAGCGAAACGTCGCTCCACAATGAGAGGCTTGCCCGCCTCGTTGAAATGGGTCTTTGCCGGCAGAAGTCCGAAGCGGCGCTCGTATAGCGCCAGAGTAGGTCGACTTTCCGCCATTACCGCTTTCGGTTCTATGCGTTCGATCAGGGCGAGATTGACCTCGCAACAGAAGTCCCAGTGGGGATTGTCGCGGAACCGATATTCGAATCGCTCCTCGAACGCGCGGGTCGTGTCCTTCGAACACCAGAAAAACAGCTGGCTGTGCGTCGTTCGGCGGAACATGTCGGTACCGAGGAACCGGCGGAGCTTCCGCATTCGGCTGGAACTCCCTTTGCTGCGGCCATGTTCGACCTGGAAGTCGTACTCGCGCGTCTCCTCAGTGTTGACCCCGTGCCGCTCCCAGTCTTCGGCGTCCGATCCGGGGTTGACGCCGAGCCAGACGACCTCGGTCGGGCCTTCGTAGGATCGGTCCAGCGGACAGTCGAAGACGAAGTGATGCGACCGCTTCAACTCAGGGTGTTCCTCCTGCCTCGCCCGGATTCGCGCGATCAGGTCCTTCGTCGAAAGGTCGCCATCCGTGCTCATCCGTTCCTCCATCGTCTCACCTGTGGACGTTCCCCGCCGCGTAGGAAGTGGCGGCCGCGCCTAGTTCCGAACGAACCGTCTGCGCAGTTCCACTTCATTTCGGCACGGCACGCGCTGCCAGTCGGGGATCCGACAGGACAGGTTACTAGTCTTGCTCCCGTAACGTCTTGAACAGTGATACCACCATCGCCACGCCGATGGCCAGCAGCGGCAATGAAACCACCAATACCGCCGACTGAACGGCCCGCAAGCCGCCGCCTACGAACAGTAGCGTGACCGGCAGGACCGCCAGCGAGAACGCCCAGAATACGCGATGCCACCGATGCGGATTCACGCCCGCCGCCAAGTGGCGCGTGGCGGCGGCCGAGATGGCGTACGACCCCGAATCATAGGTCGTGGCCACAAATATGAATGTGATCACGATGAAGGCGATCAGCGGCAAAGGCTGCAACGGCAACGCTTCGATAACGAGAGCAATCGCCGTATCCGCGCTGCCGGCGGCCACGAATTCGCGCACCGGAACGAGCCCTTCCATGTCCATCCACATCGCCGTATTGCCGACGCATATGTAGAAGATCGCGCACCCCAGGGTGCCGAAGCCGACCATGCCGAGGATCAGTTGCCTCAGGGTCCGCCCGCGTGAGATGCGTGTGACGAAGACACCCATGTAAGGGCCATAGGCAAGCCACCACGCCCAATAAAACACGCTCCAGTCTTCCACGAAGCCCGTTTCAAGGATGGGGTCGGTCCATGTATTGAGACGAACAAAATCCTGGATCAGCAAACCCAGGCTGTTGGTGCCGAGCTTGAGCACGAAGTAAGTGGGTCCGGCCAATAGCACGAACAGCACGAATAAGCCCGCCCCGGCTGCGTTGATGTTGCTCAGGCGCTTGATGCCCCGCTCCAGCCCAAGATACACGCTGAGAGCGAAGAGGCTGACCGCGACAAATACCACCACCACATTGAGAGCGAGTGACCCGGGGATCCCAAACAGCGCGCTGATGCAAGCGGAGATCATCGGCGTGGCGAGCCCAAGCGATGTCCCTGTGCCTCCCACCAGGGCAATGACGAAAACAAAATCGACAACGCGCCCCAACGGCTTGTTGACCACATCGTCGCCACAAACGCCAACCAGGGAAGTCGACAGACGCAAGTACGGGATCTTGCGTTGGTAGTAGGGATAGGCGATCGCGACGGTCGGCAGGCAATAGACGCACCAGGCAGATAGCCCCCAATGAAAGATGCCGTAAGTCGCCGCCCATTCGCGCGCCTCCGGAGATTCTCCGTCGAGGCCGAACGGCGGCGTATCCAGGTAGTAGGCCCATTCGATGACCGACCAGTACATCAGGCCCGCGCCTATACCCGCGCAGAACAGCATCGACATCCACGAGAAGTTGGAATACTCCCTCCTGGCGTTCTCGCCGCCAAGACGGCGACGGCCATACTTGCCGAACGCGATGACCACGAGTACGACGAATGCCCCTAGGGTCATCCATTGATAGAAGAGGCCCATGTGGCCAGCGATCCAGTCGTATACGGCCGCAACCAGTGTCGAAGACTGTTCGGGAACCAGGGCCATCGCCCCGCACACGCCGCCGATCAGGATCGCGCTGGCACCGAACAGTGGCCAATCGATCGCCGGTCTTGTCATGCTTTGGTTCCTGCCGCGGTATCCTCGGGGAAGAGGGTCCGAAAAAACCAGTGGGCGCCCGCGGGCTCCTCCAGAAGCTGTCGCTGCCTCTTGGTCAACGGCACGTTCTCTGGCGCCGTGACCCGCGTGGGCGACCAGGAGAGCTGCGACGCGCAGTACTTGTACAGCAGCGTGTAGCGGTGATGATCGGCAGTCCATGTCGATGTGGCGTGCGTCAGTGCTTCGGAGAAAAACGTCACGCTCCCAGCCGGTGCCTGGATAGTCGTGACAACATCGTCGAACACTTCGTCCCGGATCGCCTGCGGCAGCTTGAAGTGGCTGTTGTGGCTGCCGGGAATGACGCGCAAACCGCCATCTTCCGGTCCGGTGTCGGTAAGGTTCCAGGCCGCAACGCCAAAACCGTGTAGCGCTTCATGGCGCGGCGTCGTGAAGTAACGCTCCGGCTCAGCGCGCGAATAGGGCTGAGACGCCCCGTAGTCCGAATGCAGCCGTTTCTTTTCCTGGCCGCGCCGCATATGCATGCCGAAGACCCGATCCAGCCGGAAACAGTCGCCGAGTTGCGCGCGCATGACCCCCATGACCAACGGATGATCCATGAGCGCCACGAATGCCTCGGCCCACGCCAGGAAGCCCGGGCCGGACTCGGCGCTGCCTCCGGCGCTGCCGAAGCGGTGGCTTGGCGGCAGGGCGGACATGTCCCGCTCGTCGATCAAGGCTCTCAAGTCCGCGACCTCGTTGGCGTCGAGAACGTCCTCGACCACCAGGTAGCCCTGGAGGTCGTAGAGATACGTTTGCAGTTCGGTGATTTCGTTCACGCCGCTTCCGCGCGCTCCGTGGAATCTTGTTCGAGGCTATCAACAAACGGACCAGGCCGCAGCCGAGGATTGCAAACGCTGGCTAGTCGTCGGTGTTTTCGAGCAGCAGCACCATGAAATGGCCGTTTTTGTCGCGCCGCATTGCGCGCGGGCGAAGTCCCGCTCGCTCGGCCAGGGACGCGAATTCGTCCGCATCGTACTTGTAGGAGTATTCGGTACGGATGCGTTCGCCGCGCTCGAACTCGATCAAGGCGCCGTTGACCCGAACCGTTTGCGCCACCGTGCTCGACAGGTAGATCTCGACCCGTCCGCGTTCGGTGTTGTACAGCGCCTCGTGCTCGAATTTTCCGGTGTCGAAGTCCGCGCCCGCAATCGCGTTGATGTGGCGCAGCATGTTGAGGTTGAACGCGCGAGTGACGCCTGCGGCATCGTTGTAGGCCGCGTTCAGAATCGACTCTGACTTCTTGGTGTCGACGCCGATGATCAAACGGCCGCCCGGACCAAGGACGCGGCCGACGCCGCTGAGGAAATCGGGGACCTCCTCCAGCTCGAAGTTGCCGATGGTGGACCCCGGGAAGAATGCCACCCTTCGCAAATCGGTTGTGATGGACGGCAGTTCGAACGGCTGGCTATAGTCGGCGCAGGTCGGGTATACGGCCAAGTCGTCGAATTCCTCATAGATTCGCCGCGCGGAGGCGATCAGTTGTGCACGCGAGATGTCCACAGGGACGTAGGCCGCCGGTCGGCATGCTTCGAGCAGTATGCGGGTCTTGGCGCTCGACCCGCTGCCGTATTCCACCAGGCACGCATCCGACCCCACCCACCGCGCCAGATCGTCCCGGTTGTCTTCAAGAATTCCGGTTTCCGTTCGTGTCAGGTAGTACTCGGGCAGTCTCGTGATCGACTCGAACAGTCTAGAGCCCGCCTCGTCGTAAAAGTACTTCGGGGGAACGGTCTTGGCTGGCGCCGACAACCCGGCAAACAGCTCCTCCCTTGCGTCCGGTACAGGCGATTGCCTATCGAAGAACCGGAACTCCCGCCGGCGCTCCCTAACGGGCATCTCTGGCCAGCCTGATTCCGGAAAACTGCCAGCGATCCGGTGCATAGAAGAAGTTGCGGTAGCTGGCGCGCACGTGGCCAGGCGGAGTTGCGCACGAACCACCGCGTAAAACGATCTGATTTGCCATGAACTTGCCGTTGTATTCGCCAAGCGTGCCCGGCAACGGCCTGAAACCGGGATAGGGGCCGTAGGCGCTTGCCGTCCATTCCCACGCATCGCCAAATAGCTGCGTTATGCCATCGCCCCGAGAGGATCTGGGGTGCAATCGCCCGCTGTCGCTGAAGTTCCCGGTCACGGCATGCGAGGAAGCGGCGGTCTCCCATTCCGCCTCCGTCGGCAGCCGCGCGCCCGCCCATCGAGCAAAGGCGTCGGCTTCAAAGAAACTCACGTGACACACCGGCGAATTCAGATCGATTCGGCCGCTTCCCCCCAGCCTGTATTCCAACCATTCGCCGTCTTGCTGGTACCAGTACAGCGGCGCGTTCCAACCACGGCGCTGCGCCACCGTCCAGCCTTCGGACAACCAGAGCGATGGGTCGCGATAGCCGCCGTCATTCATGAACGCCAGGTACTCGCCGGAGGTGACCAGCCGATCCGCAAGAGCGAACTCCGGCAGCCACACCTTGTGCCGGGGCGTTTCATTGTCGAACGTGAATCCCTCGCCCGCGAAGCCGATTTCCACCAAGCCGCCCGGCACCGCCACGAAAGACGCCGGGCGTGCCGCGCCGGGTTCGGCGTCGAGCTCCGCGCTGTAGGCCGGGCGCAGCGGATTCGTGCCCAGGTTGTACTTGATGTCCGTGACAATGAGCTCCTGGTGCTGCTGTTCGTGGTTGATCCCAAGGACTACGCGTCCGTGAAGCGTCTCGTTTTCGCGGACAAGCAGTGCATGCATGGCTGCGTCTACATGGGCGCGGTAGTCGAGCACCTGTTCCACCGTCGGACGCGATAGCAGACCCCGCTTCGGTCGCGGGTATTGTTCGCCCACGCCGTTGTAGTACGAGTTGAAGAGGAAACCGAAGGCGTCGTCGAACGGTGCATAGCTGTCGGCGAAGGGCTTCAGGAGGAACGTCTCGAAGAACCAGGTCGTATGCGCGAGGTGCCACTTCGGCGGGCTCGCGTCCGCCATCGGCTGGACGCCGTAGTCGTCCACTGCAAGCGGGCGGCACAGCCGCTCCGTTTGCTTGCGCACGGCGGCGTATTGCGTAGCTAGCTCGTCCGCGAGATTCGCGGCTTCAGACATTGGGACACCTCGGGAAGGAAGCCAGCATAAGGAGCACGGCAGCCAATTTCAAATCAGGGCAAGTCGAATGCCCCTGGCTGATCGCGTTCGGGCCGGATTGCGCTGCTGGGGCGGTACCCGGCGTGACAGCGATCTCTCGCTATATGTATCCCTATGCGATCAGGTAATGATCGGCTACCAGCAACCCGAAAAGCGCGGCGAGATAGACTATGGAGTAGCGGAACGTCCGCTTCGGCGCGTCCGCTCGCGTTCCGAAGAGCAGCACCACCGCCCAATAGATGAACACGCCTCCCAGGGCCAGCGCGCCGACGAGATAGACCAGCTTGCTCATGCCCGTGGCGAATGGCAACGCGCTCGCTGCTACCATCACAAGGGTATAGACGAAGATGTGGCGGCGCGTCGACCGTTCGCCATGCGTGACCGGCAATACCGGGATGTCGGCTTCCGTGTACTCCTCCTTGCGATCCAGCGCCAGTGCCCAGAAGTGGGGCGGCGTCCAGAGGAAGATGATCAGCACCAGCAACAGCGCGTCCAACTCGACGGTGTTGGTGACGGCCGTCCAGCCAAACAACGGCGGCGCTGCCCCGAACAGGCCGCCGATCACCGTATTTTGCGGTGTCGCGCGTTTCAGATAGAACGTATATACCAAGCCGTACCCCACCCAGGAAGCAAGGTTCAACCAGGCGGTCAGCGGATTGACCAACAAGTAGAGCACCAGCATCCCGACAACGCCCGTGACGGCGGAGAAAGCGATACCGGAGGTACGGGTGACCCGGCCTTGCGCCACGGGCCGGTTGCGGGTGCGCGCCATGCGTGCGTCGATGCCGGCTTCCGCGATGTGGTTCACGGCGGCGGCAGATCCGGCGACGAGGGCGATGCCGACGAGGGCGTATGCCATGGTCGCGACATGCCCCAGGCCCGGGCTCGCAAGCAGCATGCCCACTGCGGCGCACAACAACATGAGCGCCACGACCCGAGGCTTTGTCAGCTCCAGGTAGTCACGCCAAATCGCTACGTTTTCCATGCTGAAATACTGCAAATCGCTACCGCGGCGCGCCGCACGCGCGGCTACGCGGGTTCGAGGTCGTCCGGTGTTCCAGGGTCCGGCGCTTCCGGTGCCAGTGTTGCCTGTCGCGGAGCGTCAATCGCGCCAGCGTATACCGTAATCAACGCCAGCAGCAATAGCGCAGCGCCTGCATTGTGCAGTGTCGCCACCGCCAGGGGCAATTGCGCCAGGACGTTGGCTACGCCCAGGCCGAACTGGACCACGAGCACCCCCGCCACAATCCAGCGCAGCCGACCGACCAACCGAAAGGCGAGCCAACCCACGGCCAGCAGCACGATGATCGCGCCGAGCCGATGCGTCATCTGAATCGCAACACGCGCGTCGCTTGTCATGATCCCGCCGAGATAGTTGGGCCCTACGTCCTGCGCCAGGTTGAAACCCGAGCGGAAGTCCATGTCCGGGAACAGGCTGCCGTGGCAGGCCGGAAAATCCGGGCATGCGAGCGCCGCATAGTTCGAGGATGTCCACCCGCCGAGGGCAACCTGCAACACCAAGATCCCGATCGCCGCCGCCGCATGGCTCGCGAGCTTCCTTGGCACCGGCAACGAACGGACCGCCCCGATCTTGAGCGCGTAGATCCACAGCAGGGCAAGCGTTGCGAATCCCCCCAGGAGATGGACGGTAACGACTTGCGGCCAAAGCTTCAGGGTCACGGTCCACGCGCCGAAGAGGCCTTGCGCGACAACCAGCACAACGAGCGCGACGGGGACAGTCAGCGGCATGCGTTGCCGCCAGGCGACGACCCATATGGCGAGCGCGAGCAATCCGAGGGTTGCGGCAAAATACCGATGCACCATCTCCGCCCATGCCTTGTCAGCCTCCACCGGCGCATCCGGAAACAACGCCTCGGCCGCCGCAACATCTTCACGAGACACCGGCACCGACAGAAATCCGTAACAGCCCGGCCAGTCGGGGCAGCCCAAGCCCGCATCCACCAGGCGCGTGTAGGCGCCCAGCACAACCACGACCGACGCAAGCGCGATGCAGCCGAGAACGAGCCCCTTCACTTCGATTGGCCCAGCGCCAGCGACTCCGCGACGCCCGCCGTCGACGGCCGCACGCCGCGCCAGAGAAAGAACGTTTCCGCCGCCTGCTCGATCAGCATCCCCAGCCCGCCGGCAACACCGGCGGCACCATGTTGGCGGCTCCAGGCACAAAACGGGGTGTCGCCCGCCGGGACGTAGGACATGTCATAACAAAATGCGTTCCGAACGACATGCGGATCGATCTCGGGAACCTGTCCGGCCATCCCGGCCGACGTGCCGTTGATCACGAGATCGTAGGCTCCGCCCACATCGGCCAGGGAAATGGCGTCGATGTCGCGAAAGGCCCGCTGTAAGGCGCGCGCCCTGCTCTCGGTGCGATTCGCTACCGTAAGCTCACCCACGCCAGCCCGCGACAAGGGGCCCAGGACGCCCCGTACCGCGCCACCAGCGCCCAGAACAAGAACACGCCGCCGCGCCAGGGCCACCTTCAGGTTTTCCCGCAGGTCGCGTAGCAGCCCAATGCCGTCGGTGTTGTGCCCGGAATAGCCATCGTCATCCGGCACCACGACATTCACCGCTTCCGCCTCGCGGGCCGCATCATCGACGCGGTCGACCCAGTCGAACGCGTCCTGCTTGAACGGCAAGGTGACGTTGAGACCCCGGCCGTCGGATTGAAAGAAGGCGGTAGCCGCTGGCACGAATGCATCGGCAAGAATCTTTTCGTAGCGGAGCGCCTGACCCGTTGCCGTCGCGAAGATATCGTGTATTTGCGGCGATACGCTGTGCGCTACCGGATTGCCGATGACGGCGTAGCGGTCGATCACCGCAACACGCTCCCGTCTGCAGCTCGGCGTATGCGGGAAGGCCCAACGCGATTATTGGTCGCACCCGGCAGAACGAAATCGACCCGGCGCTGAAAGTGTTTGCGCGCGCATAGTTCCGTCGTGGCCGGAGGGAATCGATTCAGATTGGCGGACGTGGAGACGATGGGCCCCCCGCACAGCCGCGCCAGCGCCCTGGCCTGTCGGTGTCCAGGCACCCGAACGGCAACGGTCGACCGCCCGCCCGTGATCCAGCGAGGAAAACGCCGGTTTGCGACGACCCACGTTTCCGCGCCCGGCCAGCTTCCGACGACCGCGCGTCGCGCAGCCGCCGTGAGGCCCTCCAGTTCGACGTGGAAGCAACGGTTCGAGGCTCCGATGACGAGAAGCCCCTTGTCCTGCAATCGGCGCTTGAGGCGCAGCACTGTCTGAACCGCCCGTTCGTCGAACGGGTCGCAGGCAAGGCCCCAGACCCCTTCCAGGGCATGTACCACAATGCCGCCCCCGGCGATGACATCCGCAGCGGTCCGCAGATCAAGGACCGCTCCCATGCGGCACGCCCCCTCATGCCGCTGCTTGGTCAACCTGCCCGTCAAGATCTAATCGCCAGCGAGATCCTGCTGCACCGATGCGTTCTGGCGCGCGACCCCTTGGCGGTTGGTTTCCCGGTCATCGATGAGTCGACCGGATAACTCCGGGTCGCTCGCGGCGATAATTTGCGCGGCAAGATAAGCGGCGTTCCTCGCGCCCCCTACAGCCACTGTGGCCACCGGAACGCCGCTCGGCATCTGAACGGTGGAAAGCAGGGCGTCGAGACCCGAAAGCGGACCGCTCTCGATGGGGACGCCGATGACCGGACGCACGGTTTGCGCGGCCACGGCTCCCGCAAGGTGCGCCGCCATTCCCGCCCCACAGACAAATACCGCGCAGTCCCGCGACAATGCGTCGGCGACATACTCGGCCGTTGCAACAGGGGTTCGGTGCGCCGATGTCACCCGCACCTCGAAGCCAACGTCGAGATCCGCCAGCACGTCCACGCAACGACGCATCGTCGGCCAGTCAGATTCCGAGCCCATCAAAATCGCCACCCAGAACATCGCGCCCTCCGACACTTTCAGGGAAGGGAACGAATATATCCCCCCCGATGGGCGGCGACAAACCCAAGCAGTTCAAGTTGTACAAGCGCCTCGACCGCCGCCTCCGGAGTCAGGCCCGTAGCACCCACAATGCGGTCCAACGTGGTCGTTTCCGCGCCAATGAATTCCAACACGACCGCGAGGTCCTCCGGCGGGGTCGCCGGTGGGCTGCTCGAGATGCCCGCTCGCTCGTAACCAATCGCAAACAGGACATCGTCAGCGTTTTCGATCAACGCCGCACCGCTCTTCAGGAGGCGGTGACACCCGCCCGCCAGCGGACTCGTTACGGGCCCCGGCACCGCCATGACTTCGCGCCCTTGCTCCGCCGCCATCCGCGCCGTGATCAATGAGCCGCTTCGCGTCGTCGCCTCCACAACGATAACGCCCAGCGTCAGACCGCTGATCAGCCGATTGCGCTCCGGGAATCGGTGTTTGCGCGGGCCCGCGTCCGGCGGGTATTCGCTTACTACCGCGCCATCGGCGGCAAGGATCTCCCGGGCCAGCCCCTCGTGCGCGCGGGGATACACCCGGCCCAGACCGCTGCCCAATACGGCTACTGTTCGTCCCGACGCCGCCAGGGCGCCGCGGTGCGCGGCCGCATCGATACCGTAAGCAAGCCCGCTGACCACCACCAGGCCGCCAGACGCCAGTTCGCGAGCGAGCCCATGGGCGAAATCGCGGCCGGCGCGGGTCGCCTTGCGGCTCCCGACGATGGCGACCCCCGGCGCGCCCAACACGTCCGCCGCGCCGCGTACGTATAGCCTGTTGGGCGGGTCCGCAATGGCAGCCAGCCGCTCCGGCAAGGCAGATTTGGCAAGACACTCCATGGCAAGGAGATTTGTATCGCGTTTCGATCTTCGCGTCGGTACGCATAGGCGCATGGTGGCGACAGCCATCGCCCCTGGTCCGTGCAGGCCAAATGCTATTGGGCAAGTGCGAGTGCAGCCCTTAGAATTGCAGTCCCTGGCGTCGACATGGCCGAGTCAATGGCCCAGCTCCCGGTTCTGCAGTATCCCGATCCACGGCTACGCACTCGCGCGCAGCCAGTGGATGCAGTGACGGATGATATTCGCCGCCTCGTTGCCGACATGTTCACGACCATGTACGCGGCGCCGGGCGTGGGGCTTGCCGCAAGCCAGGTCGATGTGCACAAGCGCATCATCGTGGTTGACATCTCGAAGGAGCGGAACGAACCGCATGCGTTCATCAATCCGGAAATCGAGATTATCGGCGGGACACAACTGCTCGAAGAAGGTTGCCTGTCGATTCCCGGTTTCTACGAAGCTGTCTCTCGCGCAGACAGGATTCGCGTTGCCGCCCTCAACGAACACGGCGAGTCCTTTGCGCTCGAAGCCCATGGTTTCCTCTCCGTATGCATCCAGCACGAATGCGACCATCTTGAAGGGAAACTGTTCGTCGACCGTCTCTCGAACCTGAAGCGTAGCCGCATCCGAAAGAAACTCGCGAAACAACAGCGCGAAGACCGCGTCCGCCGTTGAACCTCGGTTTTGCCGGCACGCCCAGCTTCGCTGTCCGCATCCTGCAAGCGCTGATCGACTCCACGCACGCGGTACGGGTGGTGCTCACGCAGCCGGACCGGCGGGGTGGCCGGGGTCGCAGATTCATCCCCAGTCCTGTCCGCACACTGGCTGAAGCCAACGGTCTGGCCGTACGCACCCCGAACCGCATCGCCGACGAACTCATTTGCCTCGAGGGCCTCGATGTCCTCGTCGTCGCCGCGTACGGGTTACTTCTTCCGCAGGCAGTGCTCGATGCCTCCAGACGTGGTTGCATCAACATCCACGCCTCCCTGCTGCCGCGCTGGCGTGGCGCGGCGCCGGTCGAACACGCCATCATGGCGGGCGATGCGTTGACCGGCGTCAGCATCATGCAGATGGATGCCGCCCTCGACACGGGGCCGGTGCTGTTGTCGCGCTCCGTCGCGGTCAGAGAGACCGACACCGGGGTTTCCCTGACGGCTGTCCTGGCTGATCTCGGCGCCGATGCGTTGCTCGAATCCCTGGAGCGGCTCGACGCGCTCAAGCCCATTCCGCAGGACAACGCCAGGGCCACTTTCGCGCCAAAGCTTACCGACGCCGATGCCGTTATCGACTGGAGGCGTTCGGCCGCAAGCGTCGCGCGCCAGGTACGCGCGCTGATGCATCGCCGTACCGCCTACACAATGATCGGCGAAGAACGTCTACTGGTGCTGGAGGCGCGCGCGGTTGCCTTGCAGAAGAAGGGCGTCGGATCGGCCCCGGCCCCGATTCCCGGGACTGTGTCGAAATCCCGCGAGGGTGTCACGGTCGCCTGCGGGGAGGGGGCGCTTCTGCTCCAGACTGTTCGGCTTTCCCGCGGCAGCGGACGTTCGATGTCTGCGCGCGACGCCGCGAATGGCCACCCGCAGATCTTTGCCACCGGCGCGTGTTTCGATGTCCCCGGCTGATCTCCGGGCAAAAGCCGCCCATGCGCTCGCGGCGGTTCGACGCGGGCGCGCGCTGCGCGACATCCTCGAGCCGGGCGCGCCTTCTCTCGTGACGGAGCTCGCCTATGGCGCCTGCCGGCGCTTCTATTCGATCCGGGCCGAAGTGGACGCGCGTCTGGAGCGGGCCATGCGGAAGAGTGATCAGGATCTGTATGCGCTTCTGATGATCGGCGTCTACCAAATCCGGCACACCGACATTCCGGTTCACGCCGCCGTTTCCGAGACCGTCGCCGCCGCGTCGGCCCTGCGCAAACCCTGGGCGCGTCCACTCATCAATGCCGTACTCAGGCGCATCGCCAAGACTCGCTTTACCCCCTCCGCGGACGAGGCGCGGCGCGATCATCCCCAATGGCTCATCGACGCCTTGGAGGTGGCGCATCCAGGTGCCTGTCCCGAACTGTTCGAGATCAACAACAGCCGCGCGCCGATGGCGCTTCGAATCAATCGCACCAAAACGGACCCCCTACAGTACCGCTCGCAGCTCGATGCCGCCGGCCTTGCGTACCGGCCAGGCATGACACCGGATTCCGTCATCCTCGAACAGCCCATGCCCGCCCGTAAACTGCCCGGATACGAACGGGGATGGGTCGCCGTACAGGACGAAGGCGCCCAGCTTGCGGCGGGGCTGCTCAATCCGCCTCCCCGATCCGCAGTACTCGATGCCTGTGCCGCGCCCGGCGGCAAGGCGTTCCACCTTCTGGAACGCGATCCGTCGTTGAACGTTACGGCGCTCGATCAGGACGGTACGCGGCTTGCCTACCTCAAGCGAGATGCCCGGCGCCTGGGTCACTCCCTTCGCCACGTCATCGCCGGGGATGCGACCGGCTCCGCCTGGTGGGACGGCGGCTCTTTCGATGCGATCCTGCTCGACGTTCCCTGTTCCGGGACAGGCACGCTACGGCGCCATCCCGATATCAAGGTCAACCGCCGCCAAGACGCCCTTGCGCGCACGACCGAGCAACAGCGCGCCTTGCTCGCCGGCGTATGGCCGACGCTTTCATGCGGCGGCACGCTGCTTTACTGTACCTGTTCCATATTGCCGGCAGAAAATCAGGACATAGTGGCTGGATTCATGCAACAAACCCCGGACGCGAAGGCGCGGGAAGTCTGCGCGAATTGGGGCTGTGACGCCGGTCCCGGGCGCCTGCTCCTTCCGCGCAGGGACGGCTCGGACGGTTTTTTCTTCGCGCTGATCGACAAGGTTGGCAAGGAATGAACATCCTCATTCTCGGTGCGGGGCAGGTGGGCGGCACACTGGCGCAGCACCTAGCGAGCGAAGCCTTCGATATCACAGTCGTGGACATAGACAGCGCCCGGCTGGAGGAGCTCCGCCGGCGGCTGGATATCCGCACCGTCCTGGGACACGCCTCCCGGCCCGACGTCCTGCGCAGGGCTGGCGTCGAGGACGCCGACATGCTGATCGCGGTGACGCCGTACGACGAAGTCAACATGGTCGCATGCCAGGTGTGCTACACGATGTTCCAGACCGAGCGAAAGATCGCGCGCATCCGCGAAGATTCTTTCCACACCCGTTCAAGCCTGTTCAGCAGCGAACACATGCCGATCGACTTCGTGATCAATCCGGAGCGAGTGGTCACCGACCAGATCAAGGAACTCCTGCAACGGCCCGGCGCCCTGCAGGTCCTCGATTTCGCGAACGGCCGCGTCAAGCTCGTCGCCATGCGAGTGCGCGACGATGGGCCGCTTGTTGGCAGCCAGTTGCGCCAGTTGCGACGTCGAACGCCCAACGCCGATACGCGCGTCGCGGCGATCTTTCGGCGCGACCGCGCCATCCTGCCAGAGGGCGATACGACCATCGAGGCAGACGACGAAATCTTTTTCATCGCCGCGACAGAACACATCAACGACGTCATGGCGGCACTCAGGCAGGCGGAGCGCCCCTACAAGCGCGTGCTCGTCGCCGGCGGCGGGCGCATCGGCGCATACCTCGCAGGGGCGATCGAATCCAGCTTCTCCGTCAAGGTCATCGAGCACGATGAAGGCCGCGCCAACGAGATCGCGCAACGCCTCGAGTCCGCGGTAGTAATCCTTGGCGACGCCACCGACAGGGAACTGTTGCTGCAGGAGAACATCGAGCGAGTCGACGTCTTCTGCGCCGTAACGGACGACGACGAAGTGAATATCATGTCCTCGCTGCTGGCCAAACGCTTAGGGGTCAGGCAGGTGATGACGTTGATCGGCAAACCCGCCTACATAGACCTGGTCGTGGGCCGGGATATCGATATCGCAATCTCGCCGCAACTCGCAACCACGAGCATGATTCTCGCGCATGTGCGGCGCGGCGACGTGACGCAGGTTCATAGCCTTCGGCGCGGCGCCGCAGAAGCCATGGAAGCCGTAGTTCACGGCGGAGCGAAGAGCAGCAAGATCATCGGCAAACGCTTGGACAGCCTGCCGCTTCCCTCGGGGACCACCATAGGTGCCATCGTCCGCGGCGAGGACGTCCTGATCGCGCACGACGATGTCGTGATCGAACCCGAGGATCACGTCATTCTATTCCTGACCGACAGGCGCAAACGCCGCATTGCCGAAGTTGGCCGCCTGTTTCAGGCGGATCCGTCCTTCTTTTAGCGAGACTAGTGCTCCGTCAAGCCCAAAAATGCGAGTGTAGCTGCGAGGGATTTTTGGTTCCTGGCAAGGCGCGACGACGCGGTGTGGTAGGTCCCACACAAGGAGAAGCAACGAAGTCCAGGGGCCAAAAAGATCCGCAGATACCCGTAGATTTGGGCTTGACGGAGCACTAGATGCACTTCGGCGTCATCCTTCGCACCACCGGCGTACTCCTCTGCCTGTTCAGCATCGCCATGCTGCTGCCGCTGATCGTCGCGTGGATCTATGGCGAGGACACTCTTCAGACATTCCTCACCGCGTTCTTCATCACGGTCGCCAGCGGCGCTGTGCTTTGGCTCGTTGGGCGCGGAGAGGCGGATCTTCGGAGCCGCGAGGGCTTCCTCATTACGGCGCTGTTCTATATCGGCCTGGGATTGTTCGGGGCGCTGCCGATGTACCTCGCCCCGAGCCTTGCCGACTCGTTCACGGACGCCGCTTTCGAATCGCTCTCCGGACTCACGACGACAGGCGCGACCGTCATCACCGGACTCGACGAACTCCCGCGCTCCATCCTGTTCTACCGGCAACTTTTGCAGTGGTTGGGGGGCATGGGCATTATCGTGCTGGCGGTCGCCGTGTTGCCCATGCTCGGAGTGGGAGGCATGCAGCTCTATCGCACCGAATCGCCCGGGCCGATCAAGGACACCAAGCTTCGGCCGCGTATCGCCGAAACCGCAAAGGCGCTATGGCTGATCTACTTCAGCATCTCCCTCGCTTGCGGGTTTGCATATTGGATCGCGGGAATGTCGCCATTCGACGCTATCTGTCATGCCTTCTCCACCGTGGCGATCGGTGGGTTTTCTACCCACGACGCGAGCATCGGCCACTTCGCCAGTCCCGCGGTGGAATCGGTCGCCATCTTTTTCATGATTGTCTCGGGCATCAACTTCGGTCTGCACTTTCTCGCCTGGCGCCGGCCCGGGAGGTATTTCGCAGACATAGAAGTGAGAACCTACCTGGGCGCCCTCGCAGCGGTTTCGGTCCTGGTAGTCTGGGCTCTACTGCGGCACCCGGGTTCGGCTGACAATCCCGTACGGGACGGCATATTCCACGCCGTCTCCATCACCACGACGACCGGGTTCACCACCACCGACTTCAGCGCGTGGCCGGCGTTCACCCCCTTTCTGCTGCTCTTCGCCGCTTTCGCGGGCGGTTGCGCCGGTTCCACCGCCGGCGGAGTAAAGATGATGCGGGCCCTGCTCATCATCCGACAGGGGGTGCGCGAAATCAGACGGTTGATCCACCCCAACGGCGTGTTCCCGGTGAAACTCGGCAGGGATGTCATCCCCGACCGGGTCGTCGACAGCATCTGGGGCTTTTTCGCAGCCTACATCCTGATTTTCTTAGGCATGGTCTTGCTGCTGCTCGGCGTTTCGGACCTCGATTTCATTACCGCGTTCTCGGCCGTCAGCGCGTGTCTCAACAACCTGGGCCCCGGACTCGGCTCGGTAGCTGTCAACTACGCCGACTTGCCGGCGGTCACCAAATGGCTGCTCGTCCTCACCATGCTCTTCGGGCGGCTGGAGATCTTCACCCTGCTGGTTCTGTTCACGCCCTCGTACTGGCGCAGTTGAGCGCGCGCCGTTGGTGCTTACATTACCCCCCTACTGTGGCAAGTAAATTATTCTTAGTTTCAATAGGTTAATTGTTCAGCGGCTCCGGCGCAGCGGGTACCGGAATCGGTTGTATTCCCACTGGTATTGGGCGGGTTCGCGAAGCACCACGGATTCAATCGCAGTATTCATCACGGTGGCGCTTACGACCGGATCCGGATCGCGAATTTGGTCGTCTACAAGCGCATAGCGGACTTCAAAACCGCCGTGGGTCCTTTGGGCTGTGGCCACGATCACGCGGGCTTGCTCTGTCAGCAACCGATGCGCGAGCGTCATCGTCATGGCGTCACGGCCGAAGAACGGTGCCCGCACGCCCGCCTCCGGTGGCGGTGTCTGATCCGGCAGGATGCCCACGATGCCGCCGTTCTCAAGGGCTCTTTTCACGTCGCGCAACCCGCCGATATCCGCCGCCACCATCGTTGCGCCCCATCTGCCCCGCGCCCGGATCACCTCTGCCTCGAGCCCAGGGACTCTCAGCGGAGCATAGAGGCAGGTTATCGGCGACCGGCGAAAAGCGTAGCTAAGGACCTCCCAGTTGCCGAAGTGAGGCATGATGATAAAAGTGCCTCCGACCGCCGGTTCGTCAAGCAGCTCGGCGCCCTCGACGACGCGGACGACTCGCGCCAGCGCGTCCGCTTTGCCGTACCAAACAAAACCTATTTCCGCGATCAGGCGGCCCGTTTCGATCAGGCTCCGGCGGCAAAGTTCTCTTCGCTGCCGTCGCGACAGGCGCGGGAAGCATGCGTCGATGTTCAACGAGGTGATCCGCGCCGGCCGCGTCTTCAACCACCAGGCCGTCGCGCCGATGACCGTACCCACCGCTCTGGCCGCCCGCAATGGGAGGCGAGCCATGACGCGAAGTCCCGCGATCAGGCATCGGGCAAGTGCGCGCTTTAGCTGCATATTTTCCACTTCGGACGCTGCATGCCAATGGCCGCTGCCACCTTCAGTTGCGGCTGGCTTTCCGCACATCCGGCTGTATGCTGCGAGCTTCTTGAAAGACGAGGCGTAACCACTGTCCGCGACCGTTCGCAACCCTCATCCAGAACCCGCTTCGGGAAATGATATATAGGTCAAATTCGCCCAACCAGCCGGGGCGCTGCGGATGCTGCTGATATCCGCGGCGCGGGCCGCTTTGTTCTACCTGGGCTACATCTTCTCGACAGTCGTGTGGGGCAGCCTGTCGGTCGCGATTGCCTGGTCGATGCCGCCCAAAGCGCGGTTCCTGTTTGTCATTGGCGCCTGGACGCGTTTCGTGTTGTGGTGGCTCGCCGTGACCTGCGGCATCCGCACACATGTCCGTGGGCGGGAACATTTGCCGGATACGGCTTGCATTCTGCTGGTCAAGCACCAGAGCACATGGGACACGTTGTTCGTACAGACGCTATTGAGCCCCCAGACGACGTTGATCAAGCGCGAATTGCTTTGGATTCCCTTCTTCGGCTGGGCCTTCTCGTTGCTCAAGCCGATCGCCATCAATCGTCATGCCAGGGTCGACGCATTCAGGCAACTCATGCAGGTAGGCGCCGACCGAATAAGGGAGGGGTTCTCGGTAACGCTCTTCCCGGAAGGGACCCGCATGCCTTGGGGCAAGCAAGGCCGGTTCCGGCCGGGCGGCGCAGCCCTGGCGTCATCCACGGGCGCGCCCGTGCTGGTGGTGGCGCACGACGCCGGGCGCTACTGGCCGGCGCACCGATTCATAAAGAACCCCGGAATCATCGAAGTGCGAATCTCGCCCGCCATTGAGGCCAAGGGAGAAAAATCCCATAAAATCAATGAATTAGCCGAGACATGGCTGCGGCGGGAGATGTCCGAACTTGAGCGGCGCGCCGATGAATGAAACCCGCTGCGAACGGACTACACGTCGAGATTGACCACTGACAGTGCGTTCTCTTCGATGAACGCGCGGCGCGGTTCAACCTGATCGCCCATCAAGGTCGTGAACATCCGATCAGCGGCCACCGCATCGTCCACCGTAACAAGCAGCATGCGCCGCTCCTCGGGGTCCATGGTTGTTTCCCACAGCTGCTCCGGGTTCATTTCCCCAAGACCCTTGTAGCGCGAAAGATCCACACCGCGCCGCGCCTCGCCCAGCATCCATTCAAACGCCTGAGAGAAAGTACTCACCTGTTCGGTACGGCTTCCTCTGGCGACGAATGCCCCGTCTTCGAGCAAGCCGTCCAGATCGTCGGCGAGGTCGCACAGGTCCGCGTACTCGCGTGACACATAGAACTGGTAGCCGAGCCGCGTGTCCACCGTGGCGCTATAGGTGGTGACCCGCACCTGGGGACAGAAAATATGGTGCTCCGCGTCATATTCCACATCCACCGTATAGCTTGGCTCGATTTCCCTGAGCCGCTTCGCAAAGACATCGGCCCACTCCCGAACCTGGGCTTCGCGCGTGATTTCGGCCAGGGTGAGGCGCGGCACGTCGAGCAACGCGCAAGTCACAGCGAGCGGATAGCGCCGCGACAGCGACGTCAACCGCCCAAGGAGCTCCTGGTGCCGCCGCGCGAGCGTTTCGAGGGACATATCGGCCATGGCCGGCGCGTCCGCGTGGACATGGAGCTTCGTGTTCTGCAGTGCGGCCTGCAGGAAATACCCCTCGAGTTCGGCGTCGTCCTTGGCGTACTGCTCCTGACGACCGCGCTTTATCTTGTACAGGGGCGGCTGGGCGATGTACACGTGGCCGTGTTCGATCAACTCCACCATGTGCCGAAACAAGAACGTCAACAGCAGCGTGCGTATATGGGAACCGTCGACATCGGCATCGGTCATGATGATGATGCGGTGATAGCGCAGCTTCGCGAGGTCGAACTCCGTGCGGCCGATTCCGCAGCCTAGCGCCGTCACCAGGTTCCCAACTTCCTGCGAAGACAGCATCTTGTCAAACCGCGCCTTCTCTACGTTGAGGATCTTGCCTCGCAGCGGCAGGACCGCCTGGACCCGCCGATCCCGGCCTTGCTTTGCGGAACCGCCCGCGGAGTCTCCCTCTACCAGGTAGAGTTCCGACAAGGCAGGGTCCTTTTCCTGGCAATCGACGAGCTTGCCTGGCAACCCGGCGATATCTAGCGCGCCCTTCCGGCGCGTCATTTCCCGCGCCTTGCGCGCGGCATCGCGCGCGCGGGCGGCGTCGATCATCTTCGTCACGACGGTTCGCGCATCGCTCGGGTGCTCCTCGAGATATTCCGAAAACTGCCGCGCCAGTTCTTGCTCGACCGCTCCCTTCACCTCGCTTGAAACCAGCTTTTCCTTCGTCTGCGAAGAAAACTTCGGATCGGGGACCTTGACGGACATTACCGCAACAAGGCCCTCCCTCGCATCGTCGCCGGTGGTGGCGACCTGATCTTTCTTCGCCAGCCCTTCCCGCTCGATGTACTGATTCAGCGTGCGCGTCAGCCCGCTGCGGAACCCCGCGACATGGGTGCCGCCATCGCCCTGGGGGATATTATTCGTATAGGCGAACACCTGCTCCTGAAAACCATCATTCCACTGCATGGCGATTTCAACACCGATGCCATCTTCCCGCTGGGTGGAGAAATGCACGATCTCATTCAGCGGCGTCTTGTTCTGGTTCAGGTATTCGACGAACGCTCGCAGCCCGCCCTCATAGAGGAAGCGCTCTTCCTTGCCCACGCGTTCGTCGATCAACCAGATAGCGATCCCTGAATTGAGGAAGGCGAGTTCCCGCAGTCGCTTGGCCAGGATGTCGTAGTGGAACTTGATGTTGCGGAACGTATCCGAAGAGGGCCTGAAATAGCACTCCGTCCCGTGCAGGTCGGTTTCTCCGATAGGCGCCAACGGCGCTTGCGGGTCCCCGCCCCGATAGGTCTGTTGGAATGTATGCCCGTCACGATGGACGGTCAGACGGAGTTCGTCAGACAGGGCGTTCACCACGGAAACGCCGACACCGTGCAGCCCCCCGGAGACCTTGTAGCTGCTCTCGTCGAACTTTCCGCCCGCATGAAGCGTTGTCATGATGACTTCGGCTGCGGATACGCCTTCTTCCGAGTGAATATCGACGGGAATGCCACGGCCATTGTCGGTTACCGTCACGGCCTCCCCCGGGTGGAGGATCACCCTGATCTCATCGCAGTAACCTTCTAGCGCCTCATCGATCGAGTTATCGACGAGTTCCTGCACCATGTGATGCAGGCCGGTACCATCGTCTGTGTCGCCGATATACATACCCGGGCGCTTGCGCACCGGGTCCAGGCCGCGCAATACCTTGATGTTCTCGGAGTCGTACTTTGCCGTGTCGGAGGCCATGTCGAAGCTTAGTCGGCGGGGGCGAACTGGCCGTGTTTCACGTGAAACACGCGCACCCTATCCGCCGAAACGCTTCGTGCCGCCACGGGTTCATGCGTTGATGTCGCTAGAATCTGACACCCCATTCCGTCGAGAAGCTGCATAAATCGCGCGCCGTGATCGTCGTCGAGCTCCGTCCACACGTCATCGATCAAAAACAGGCTTGGCCGGGACTGATCGGTCAGCAGCCCTCTGGCCTGACCGATTCTCATGGCGCTCGCCACAAGCTTTCCTTGACCGCGAGATAGCACGCCGGCAGCCGCGTTGTCGCCCGCCTCGAGCCTTACATCGGCCCGATGCGGTCCAACTTGAGTGAACCCCAATTTTACATCTCCTGGGGTATGCGCGCCTACCTCTTCGGCGAAAGAATTACCGTTAAATCCGGAATAGTGGCGCGCCCGGATGTCCAGACCGGGCGCCAGGGCCTCAATAGAGGAGAGCAGCGCATCGCGTACGGTTTGCACGTACTCCGTCCTTGCGCTGATCACGACTTCTCCCGTCTCGATCATGTGATCCGTCCAGGTGTCCAGCGTACGCGCATCACCGCTTCGCAATAGCGCATTGCGCTGCCGCAACACCCGCATATAGCGCCGCAAAACATCGATGTAGCCGCGTTTCACGTGAAACGTCCCCCAATCCAGCCACTGACGCCGCCCCCGTGGCTCGCCGAATACGAGGTCTGCGAGGTCGGGTAGCAGAAGTTGAAGCGGCAGCAGTCCCGCGACTGCGGATGTTTGCTTGATGGGCTCTTCGTTCACGCGCAATTCCGTGTGGTTGGCGCGATCCTTCGACATGGAAATGTTTTCGCGGCCGCGGACAGGATCTCGACACAGGGCTTGTACGGCCAATCCCCCCGCGCCGTGCCGAACGAGAAACGATACCCTCCGGGTCCTGAAAGAACGCCCGCGAAAGAGAAGGTGCAACGCCTCGAGAACAACCGTCTTGCCGGCCCCGTTGGGACCGATCAAGAAGTTGAAATGCGGCGACAGTTCAAGTGTTGCGGCCGCGATGTTTCGGAAGTTTCTGAGCTCCAGGCGCTCGACGATCACGTCGTCATAGGCGCATCGGCATGACGACGAACACCGAATCTTCCGAACCGCCGGTTTCGATCAAGGCGCTTCCGCCACCGTCCGTAATCGAAATGCGGACATCTTCCGTGTCGACCACCCCCAAAACATCCTGGAGGTAATCAACATTGAAGCCAATTTCGAATGCATCACCCTGATAGTCCACGGAAACGTCTTCTTCGGCTTCCTCCTGCGTTTCCGCGTTGTTCGCCTTCACCACCAGCCGATCCTGTTCAACCGCCAGCCGCACCAGACGAACAACGCCATGATGCTGGTCGCTGCCGATAATTGCCGCTCGGAGAAAGGACTGCCGCAAGGTCTCGCGATCACCGGATAGCTGGCGTTCTCCCACATTGGGAATCACCTTGACATAGTCCGGGAACTGTCCTTCCACCAACTTCGTCGTCAATGTGTATCCCGCGTGCTTCGCCCGCAAGTAGTTCATTCCCAGTGAGATTTCCACTGCGTCTTCGGCGTCGGTCAGCAGGCGACCGAGTTCGATCACGCCTTTTCGGGGGATGATGGCCTGGACACGATCTGCTCCTGGGGCGCCTCCGGGGAGGGTGCACATTGCCAACCGGTGCCCATCCGTCGCGACCGCCCGGATGTGGCTGTCGGTGACCTCGAACAGCAAACCGTTGAGATAATACCGGACGTCCTGTTGCGCCATGGCGAAACTGGTTTGGTTTACCAGGCGCCGCAGTTCGGCAGGCGGGACCGACAGCTTTGTTTCTCCTTCTCCTCCCGTCTCCATTGCGGGGTATTCTTCGGTTGGCAACGTCGCTAGCTGGAACCGGCTTCGACCGGAGCGCACCGTCACCTTGTCGCCCGTCTCCACCGATACCGGCACCTCATCCTGCAATGACCGCCATATCTCTGCCAGTTTCCGACCCGGCACGGTTGCGCGACCGGGTTGTTCAACCTCAATGCCTTCGCGCACACGCACGTTCAATTCGACATCAAGATCCGTTCCGGTGATGGACACGCCATCCTCGTTGCAGTCGAACAGCAGGTGCGACAGGACGGGGATTATCTGCGTCTGTTGCGGTCGTTCGACAACACCCGCAACCATAGCCAAGGGCTTCAGCAACGTCCCTCGGTCAGTGCTGAACTTCATTCTTCGTTTCCTAGCTCATCAAGCGCCGACTGAGATTGCGGTAGTCCTCGGCAATGTCACTGTTGCTCTGCTTCAATTCCGTTATTCTCCGATAGGCATGTAGTACGGTCGTATGATCGCGACCGCCAAACGCCTCGCCGATTTCCGGCAGTGAATGCTTCGTCAGCTCCTTCGAAAGATACATGGCCATCTGTCGCGGCCTTGCGATGGTCCGCGTCTTGCGCCTCAACAACAGATCCGACTTCCTGATCTTGTAGTACTCCGCAACAACCGTCTGGATGTTGTCCATGCTGATCTGCCGATCATGGATCGCCAACAAGTCCCGAAGGGCTTCACGCACCCGCTCGACAGTGATGCGCAAACCCGTAAAGCTCGCATAGGCATGTATCCTTCGCAGCGCGCCTTCGAGTTCGCGGACGTTCGAACGAATGTGGTCGGCCACAAAAAACGCCACTTCGTCATCGAGTTCATAGCCCTCGATTTCTGCCTTCTTCTTCAGTATCGCTACCCGCGTTTCCAGATCCGGCGGATCGACTTCCGCCGAGACCCCGCAGACAAAACGCGATCTCAAACGTTCCTCCAGCCCCTCAATGTCGCGCGGATAGCGATCGCAGGTCAACACCATCTGCCTATGCTGTTCAAATAAGGCATTGAAAACATGGAAGAATTCGTCTTGTGACCGCGCCTTGTGCGCAAAGAACTGGATGTCGTCTATCAGCAGGATATCGGCCTTTCGATAGTACTGCGTAAATGCCTGCATAGTGCCGGTCTGCAACGCTCGCACCATCTCCTGAACAAAAACCTGCGAATGCAGGTACGTGACCCGGATCCTTGGAAAATGACGTAAAGCCTCATTGCCAACCGCGTGCATAAGGTGCGTCTTGCCCAGCCCAACCCCGCCATAAAGAAGCAGTGGGTTGTACGATCTACCAGGATTCTTGGCGACATGATCCGCTGTGGCCACCGCCAACTCGTTCGAAGCGCCTTTCACGAATGTATCGAAGGTGAACGTCTTGTTGAGCGCTTCCTCGTGGCGATCCCCCTCCACCCGCAGCGGCGACCCTGCCTGCCGTTCCTTCCCGCCGACCTCGAGTTCGACCGAAAGTGGACTTGCCGGGTCACCATGCCACTCCACCAGTTCACGGATGCGTTTAAGGTACTTTTCCTGAACTTTCTCGCGCACATAGCGGTTCGGCGCCAAGATAGTCAGCCTTGACTCATCGACCCGTGCCTGCAGCGGTCGGATCCAAGTATTGTAATCCTGCGAGCTCAGTTCCTCGACCAACCCGCCCAAGCACTCCTGCCAAACGACCGCCACCACGGAAATCCCCCCACTCCGCAGAAATCTTCTTGTTGCCGCCAATTCTAAGCACGAAGGCAACCGTCCTGTACACGAAAGCGCAAAAAAACTTCTGATCTACACAAAAGGTAAAGTAAAAACAATATCTTATATGTAACACACCTCAGCTTGCGTACGCCCTTGGAAACAGACCGATTTGAAAAAGCTGTGAACTGCCACGGCACAACCTGTGGATAAATCCCGAATTGGACTTTTTCCCCATTTCATACCGGAAAACGCAACTGTTTCGAAGAGGAATATCACACGAAAACGAGTAGGAAATTTCCTACAACATGAGCCGTTTGAATGTGATTTCCACAGACCCAGCCCCCCTCAACAACATCAACAATACTGTCAATGTCCTATTTCAATGTCAGAAATTGACCTTGAAACCGTTGGTTCAGTCTTCACTCCTTGACCCAAGCCGCGTTTCGTTTCTCGCGGAACGCAGCCATGCCCTCGGCCGCTTCTTCGGAGACAAACATTCGACTGCTCCATGCAGCAGCCTCTTCAAAGCCATCCGGTGTGGAGAGTGTCGGTATGCGGCGCACGAGTTTCTTGCACTCCAGTACCGCATTTGGTCCGCCCAGGTTGATCATGGAAATTTCCTCCTCGACCGCGTCGACGAGTTTCTCTTTCGGCACTGCGCGGTGCGCGAAACCCATCTCGACTGCCTGCGCGCTGGTAAACCGCTCACCCGTCAGAAAGAGTTTCATCGCGTGGTGCGTTCCGAGCTTGGGGATGCACACCACCGAGATTACCGCCGGGATCACTCCAATGCGCACCTCGCTGAACGCGAACCTGGCGTCCTCTACGGCGATTGCGATATCGGCCGCGCCCACGAGTCCCAGCCCGCCGGCGAAAGCAGCGCCATTCACGGCGGCGATGACGGGCTTGGGGCTCTCCATGATGGTCGTCAGAACCTTCGGATAGGGCACAGATCGTCGGCCTCTTATCATTTGGCCGGGCGGACTCTTCAGATCAGCTCCGGAACAGAACGCCGGTTCCGCTCCAGTGATGACCATCGAACGCACCGATGCGTCCTCGTTGGCGGCTAGCAGGTGCTCATGGAGTTCAGACACGAGCACCGCGGACAGCGCGTTTCGACTTTCCGGACGATTCAGCGTGATCCACGCCGCGCCGTTCCTGACTTCGTACAGTGTGGCCTCGGTCGTCATTCTTCATCTTCCTCCAGCACCGCCAGCAGTGCACCGTTGTCTACCTGGTCCCCCGCTTGCACGAGGATCCGCGAAACCTTGCCCGACCTCTGTGCGGTGATTCGGTGTTCCATCTTCATCGCCTCCAGAGTCAACAACAATTGGCCCTGGCTGACCCAATCACCTTCTGCAACCCCGATGCTGGTGACATTGCCCGGCATCGGGGCGACAAGCCCACCCGCCACGGGGGCGAGGGCACCGGTCGGAAACCGCGGTAGCTCTACGATGTCCACATCACCGCCTGGACCGTGCAGCAACCAGCGGTCACCGTGTTGACTGACTGTCGCGTAGACCCGGCGCCCATCGATTTCGATATCGACGCCCTGCGTATCCTGGCGGAATACCGCGACGACATAGGGGGCCTCGCCGATCACGACGTCGAAGGCGCAGTCTCTTCGGGCCCGATAATCGAGGTCTGTTTCAACGTTGCCGACTCGAAAACGCGCGGTTTGCGGCGGCATCAAGGAGTTGCGCCAGCCGCTTGGCACGTTCCGCAAGACTGTCGCCTTCGCCCGTCGGCGAGCCTGGCCATAGATGGTCGCAGCGATGAGCGCGTCGTGCAGTTCCGCCGTCGACAGCCTGCGGGTCCGGTCGGGGTTGACACGTTCAATGAAGTCCGTAGTCGTGTCGCCGCTGAGAAACGCGGGCGCGCGCAGCGTCGCTACGAGAAAGTCGCGGTTGTTCGTCACGCCCTGCAGGCGCGTCCTCTCCAATGTCCTCGCCAGGCGGCTCGCAGCTTCGCGGCGGGTGGGCGCTGCGACAATGACCTTTGCGATCATTGGATCGAAGTTGACGCTGATTCCGCTGCCGGATTCGATGCCGGAATCGAACCGTGCCGTGGTGGTGTCGTCGGGTCTCCACTCGAGTACGGAACCACCCGCGGGAAGGAAGTCGTTGACTGGATCCTCGGCGTAGAGCCGTGCTTCGATCGCGTGGCCGTGCAAGGACAGGTCTTTCTGGGCGTATCCCAGAGGTTCGCCTTCGGCGATGCGAATCTGTTCGCGGACGATGTCGAGACCGGTAACCGCTTCCGTCACGGGGTGCTCGACCTGCAGGCGGGTGTTGACCTCAAGGAACCAGAAGTCGCCGCCGTCGAGAAGGAACTCCACAGTGCCGGCAGAGGTGTAGCCAATCCTTCTCGCCACCGTTAACGCGGCTTCTCCCATCCTTTCACGCAATGTCGCGTCGACGACGGGCGAAGGGGCCTCTTCGATGATTTTCTGATGGCGCCGCTGGATTGAACACTCGCGCTCAAAGAGATGGATGAGGTTGCCGTGGCTGTCGCCCAGGATCTGTATCTCCACGTGCCGCGGTTTCGTCAGCCAGCGCTCGAGGAATACCGTAGCGTCGCCGAAAGCTGCGAGCGCTTCGCGCCTGGCGGAACTGATCGCTTCGGCGATATCTTCGCCGGTGTGCACTATGCGCATGCCGCGGCCGCCACCACCGGCAGCAGCCTTGACGAGCAGCGGAAAGCCTATCTGGTGGGCAGCGGCCGATATGTCCGTCTCATCGTCTAATTCAAGGGCCGGCAGGGTAGGTACTCCCAGTTCCTGCATGAGCGCCTTCGCCGCGAGCTTATCGCCCACCGCCGCTATGGCTTCGCCAGACGGTCCGATCCACCGCAAGCCGGCATTCGCGACGCTCCGGGCGAAATCGGCGTTCTCCGACAGGAAGCCGTAACCGGGATGGACGGCATCAGCGCCCGAGCGTTTACAGGCAGCGAGTACCTTGGCCGGGTCCAGGTAGGTTTCCGCCGGGAGATTTCCGCTCAAGGCGATTGCGATGTCGGCTTCACGCACGAACGGCGCGGCGGCATCGCTGTCCGCGTACACCGCCACGGTGTCGATTCCCATCTCGTGCGCGGTGCGCTGAATGCGTCGCGCGATCTCGCCGCGATTGGCGACCAGGAGGCGCCGGATCGGTTGGACCACTGCTACATGCGCCATGTGCCGAATTCCTTTGTTCCTTCCACCTTGTTGCTGTGGCAAGCGGAAAGCGAGATGGCCGTGACCGCGCGCATGTCCCGCGGGTCGATCATGCCGTCGTCCGCGACGCGGGAAGTCGCGAAAAGACCCTTTGAGCGTTCTTCCGCCCAGAATTCTCCAGTCTCCGCCCGCCGCTTATTGGCGGCTTCGTCGAACGTGAGACCGCGGCGCTCCGCGGCCGCCCGTTGCACGATAGTCATGACGCCCGCCATTTGCTGCGGCCCCATGACGGCGATCTTTGCGGTCGGCCAGGTGTAGGAAAACCGCGTCTCGTATGCGCGACCGCTCATGCCGTAGTTGCCGGCACCGTAGGAAGCCCCAACGATGATGGAGATATGCGGCACGGTGGAATTCGCCACCGCGTTGATCATCTTCGACCCGTGCTTGGTGATGCCCTGGCGCTCGAAGTCCGTGCCGACGATAAAGCCGGTGATGTTGTGCAGGAACAGCATCGGCACGTCAATCTGATTGCAGAGCTGGATGAACTGCGCGCTTTTTTCGGAGGATTCCGACATGAGCGGGCCGTTGTTGCCGAGGACGCCGATCGGATAGCCAAAGACGGAGGTCCAGCCGGTAACCAGCGTTGGGCCATACAGGGGTTTGAACTCCTCGAAACGGGACCCGTCGACGACGCGAGCTATCACTTCCCGCATGTCGAAGGGAACGCGCAGGTTCTCGTTGACGATACCAAGCAGCTCCTCCGGATCGTAGATGGGATTCTCGGCGGGCATCGTGGGTCCCGGCCCCTGTTTGCGCCAGTTGAGGTGCGCGACGACTTCCCGGCACATGCGTATGCCATCCAGCTCGTCCTGCGCGAGGTAGTCGCCGAGGCCGGATGTGCGGGTGTGCATGTCGGCGCCGGCGAGTTCCTCATAGTCGGCGTCTTCGCCGGTCGCCATCTTGACGAGCGGCGGGCCGCCGAGAGCCACTCTCGACTGTCCCTTGATGAAGATGTTGTAGTCGCTCATGCCTGGCTGGTAGGCGCCGCCGGCGGTGGATGCACCGAATACGACGGAGATGGTCGGGATACGCATCTTCGAAAGTTCGGTGATCTCGTAGAAAAGCCTGCCAGATTCGGCGAAGTGGGTGACCTCGCGCCGAATCGCCGCCTCGGGGTCGCCGCCTCGGCCGCCTTCTCCGCGCAAGTCCGCTCCGGCGGATTCGACGAACTGCACGTACGGCAGCCGATTCCGGCGCGCGATCTCCAGTCCTCGCATGAGCTTCTTGGAGTTGAACTGATTGAACGCGCCCGCGCGAACCGATGGATCGTGCCCGAGAATCACGCATTCCGTGTTCTCGATGACGCCGATGCCGACGATAAAGCCGGAGCCCACCGCATAATTTGAGCGCCAAGCAGCCAGGGGGCTGATCTCGAGAAACGGCGAGTCGCGATCGAGCACCAGATTGATGCGCTGTCGCAGCGGCATCTTGTCGCGCGAACGGAGGCGGGCCATGGCTTCTTCGCCCCCGCCCTGGGCCGCTTCCTCATACAGTTTGTCGAGTCGCGCGAGCGCGCCGAGCATGCGTTCGCGATTCTCGCGATAGGCGTCGGAACGGATGTCCAGCCGCGACTCGATTACTGCCATGCGGTGCTATTCCTTACGATTCGCGGTGGGGGAGGCCGCTATTGGCGCAAGGCATCGTTCGACCGCCAGGGAGCGATCTGGCCGTCGTACACGCTTGGACCCTTTCGGAAATGCGCGGCTTCCTCGAGGGTTTCCACGAAGGGCATCTCTCGCGGATACACGGCGTCCCCTCGGGGGCGGGGCCCGGCCTTCGAAACATGCCCCCATAGCGGATGCCCCACGACTTCTTCGGCGATTGCCGCCGCTTCAATGAGCTTATCGAGGTTGTAGCCCGTTTCGATGCCCAATTCGTGGCAGAGGTCGACGAAGTCCTCGGTGGGCAGATGACCAGCGGCGCGCCCGTTGCCGCAATATGGGCAACCGCCCATGCCGCCGATGGACGTGTCGAACTCGCGCACCCCGAGTTGCAGCGCTTCGTGGTAGCTCGCCATCGTAAGACCCCGGGTGTTGTGCAGGTGCATATGGAAATCGGTGATCTCCGGCCAACGTTCGCGAATTGCAATGAGGGTTTCTCGCACTTCGTGCGGCAGGTTCCAGCCCATCGCTTCGAGGAACGAACAACGGGTCACCGGAATACCGGCGGCATGCCACTTGTCGATCATGAGCTGTAGCAGGGCCAGCCGTTGTTGCAAGGGAAAAGGCCCCTCGAAGTTGGAGCCGAAGGGATTGCCGATGCCGATGGAGGCATGATCGGCCTTCGCCTTCTTGGCCGCCGCGATGGTCTCCTCCATGGCGGCGAGCTGCTGCGCCTGACTGCGGTTGTAGTTGCGCCGAGCGAACGTATCGCACAGTTCGACGCTCGTGCCGAAACCCCGCCTATGGCGCACATCTATCTTCGGGTAGTACTGATCGGCGCGCTCGAACCCTTTCTTGTTGAATACGGCTGCCGTGTACTTGACGCCCGGCTTCGGCACGAAACGCTGGGCGATCTCGTCAATGCACGCCATCTGGGGCGTCCATTTCGGGTGCGCGAACGAGCCGATGGAGATCACTTTCGCCCCGGTTTCGCCCAGGGCATCCAGGAGCCTGAGTTTTTCCTCCACCGGGATATCGGCGCTCTCAATCTGCAGACCTTCGCGCATCGTATCGTCGTTGATGACTACGGACTTTGGCAACATGCTCACAATCCTCCTTGAGTTTGAGGACTATTTTTACCAGAGCGGCACCCGTGGCGTCGAACCGCAGCTTGAACCGGAGGCGCGAAACTTCGACACTAGCCCGCATATGTCCTGCCCACGAGGAGGGGAAAAGTGAAGGTCTGGCATTGCAACAATGCGCCGTCATCGCGGGGGCATCGAGCGTTGGAAGAAACACGCGCGATACGCGCCGAGGCGGCGGGGACGTGATGGCACCGCCATATGCCCGGGCAGCGCTTCTCGATCGCGACGGGACCGTCATCGCTGACCGTGGCTATCTCGCCGATCCGGCAGGAGTGGAAATCCTGCCGGGCGCGGCGGAGGGTCTGGCGCGATTGCGTTCGTTCGGGCTCGGGCTGGCGATATTGACGAACCAGTCGGGTATCGGTCGGGGATATTTCGACGAGGCACAACTGGGCACGATACACCTTCGCATGGAGGAACTGCTCGAAGCGAAAGGCGTCCGCCTCGATGGAATCTATTACTGTCCCTGCCATCCAGAGCGACACTGCGATTGCCGCAAGCCCAGGCCCGGACTCGTACACGCGGCGAGCGCGGAGCTAGGCTTTGATCCGTCGCGGAGTTTCGTCATTGGCGACAAGGGCAGCGATATCGGAATGGGCCGCGCCGTTTCGGCGCGGACCTTCCTCGTCCGGCCCGGCGCAACTACCGATAGCGAAGTGGCGCAAGAGCGGCCAGACTATGTGGTCGAGAACCTTCTCGATGCCGCGAGGCGCATCGAGGAGATCCTGCGCCGGGAGCAGTCACCATGAAGGAACCCCAAGCCGAGCGCCTTCGCGCGCATTTCCAGGGCGCAATCCAGGCCCAGCAACGCGCGCTTGAAGATTGTGCGGACGGCATCCTGGCGGCGGCACGGATCGCCGCCGCCGCGCTTGAGCGCGGCAACAAGCTCATGCTCTGCGGCAACGGCGGCAGCGCGGCGGATTGCCAGCACATCGCTGCGGAGTTCGTCAATGTGCTCGACAAGGCATTCATGCGGCCGCCGCTAGCGGCCGTAGCGCTAACCACCGATACATCGTTCCTGACCGCTGCCGCAAACGATTTCGGTTTTGAAAGCGTCTTCGAACGCCAGGTGGAAGCGCTTGGCAGGGCGGGCGACGTACTGTTGGCGATCACGACCAGCGGCCGGTCTGCCAACGTGCTCAGGGCCGCCAGGCGGGCGAGGGAGCTCGACGTCGCAGTGATCGGGCTCACGGGATCGGATGGGGGCGACTTGCGGGGGGTATCGGACCCGTGCATCGTCGTGCCGGCGAAGAGCACGCAGCACATCCAGGAGGCGCATATCGTGATCGGCCACGTATTCTGCGACCTCGTCCAGCAGGCCCTGTTCGACAGCTAGCAGACAGTCGAGCTTCGGGGTACGAAAACGACACGGGAGAATTGACAGCCCGAGCAGGAGGCACCTACAATCGCTCGCCTTCTTCGACCCACCGCAAGTGCCTGATGAAAAGGACATTTCAACCAAGCGTAATCAAGCGCAAGCGAACGCACGGTTTCCGTGCCCGCATGGCGACGCGTAGCGGACGCAAGGTGTTGGCCGCTCGCCGGGCGAAAGGCCGGAAAAGGCTGTCGGTCTAGCAGGCTGTCGGGCTTGCCGCGTAGGCGGCAAGATCGACCGGATGACGGGCACGCGGGTGGGACGAAACAGTCGGGCTTGGGCTGGGGCAAAACGCGGCGCCCACTAGGGCGACGGTTTTTGTGGCGATAGCGGTGCCCCACAGGCGGCGCTTTGAGCTTCGGCTCTTGCGTGCGAGGGGTTACCCCCTCGCGCTGCTGTTTTCTTGCGAGGGGTACCCCCTCGCGCTCCCCGGCTAAAGGCCCCTGGCCCGGCCCGGCTCGACGACTACAGCCGGAGACGCGGTCGGTGTCCCGCGCAAGAAAGGCACCCACTCTGGAAGAGGGCGGCGCAAGCACGTGTCGCCTGGACGCTGTGCCCGGGACGAGGCGGCCCCGATCATGCACGTTCACAGAAAGGGGGAAGCAGTGGAGGTCCTGTCTGCGGGCGACTATGGTTTTCCGCGCGGCGCGCGGCTCGTCCGCAAGCCGGAGTTTGATCGCGTCTTCAGAAAGCCTCGTCGGCGTCTTCGTAGCGGCCCATTACGCCTCATCGCCGCTGAGAATAGAATGGGCGTCTCGCGGCTTGGGATTGTGGCCCCAAGGAGAGTGTTGCGACGCGCGATAGACCGCAACCGGGCCAAACGGCACATACGCGAATCTTTCCGGCACGCCCGCGGGAGGTTGCCGAGTTGCGACATCGTCATTGTTGTCACGGCCCGTGGCGACGGTCGGTCAATCGAGGCGGCCCAGGTGCGGCGGGCGGCGGAGGAGCTTTGGGAGAAGTTGAGCAGGAAGCATGAACATCTCCGTTAAGACGACGCTCGTTGGCTTGCTGCGCGTGTATCGACTCGTCGTAAGCCCGCTGTTCCCGCCATGCTGCCGCTATTACCCAAGCTGCTCGGCGTACGCGGTGCAGGCGATCCAGCTGCATGGTCCCATCTTCGGCGGCTGGTTGGCGCTGAAGCGTCTCGGGAGGTGCCATCCCTGGGCTCCCGGCGGCCATGATCCGGTACCGGCCCGGGCGAGCGGGTTGTCGGCAGCGGCAACAAGTGCCCCACAGGCGGCGCCGTCGGCTTCGGTTTTTTTCTTGCGAGGTGTGCCCCCTCGCGCTCCCCGGCTGAAGGCTCCGGCCCGGCCCCGCTCGTCGACCATGGAACAGCCGTCCCTGGTCGCTGGCGCTCCCCGGGGACGTTTGTTACATGGAAGGGAGCGCCTGTCGTGAGCCTGCCGAGCGCAGAGATCCAACGCATCATTCTCCTGGTAGCGCTGGGCATCACTGCATACCTGCTCATGCTCGCGTGGAACCAGGACTACGGTCGGCCAGCGCCTAGACCCGCCGAAGCTCCCGTGGCGGAGGAATCGGCGCCGTTGCTGGAAGCGCCTTCGGAAGTTGATGAACCAACAGGCTACGACTTTGATGTGCCCGAGCCGACGGCCGGTGCGCACGCCCTTGAACCAGTGGAAGCGGTGGACCCCGCGGCGGAGCGCGCGCGTTTGATCGAGGTGACGACGCCGACGATGAGGGTGTGGATCGACCCGCTCGGCGGCGACATCGTCGGCGTCCGGCTGCCGCAGTATCCCGTCGGTCTCGACCAGCCCGACATGCCTTTCGTGCTGCTCGACCGACGGGCGGATCACACCTACATCGCCCAGAGCGGCCTTGCCGGTCCGGATGGCGTCGATTCACGATCCGGCCGTCCCCGCTACACCTCGGCCCTTCGGTCCTACCGGATCGAGGAAGGCCCTAAGCAGGTCGTCCTGCGACATGAGGACGACGGCATCGTCGTTGAAAAACGTTTCCGTTTCGACCCTGCGACGTACTACGTCGAACTCGAATACGAGATTGACAATCAACGCGCCCAGCCCATATCGGCGAACCTCTTTGCTCAACTCAAGCGCGATGCGACGTTACCGGAAGCTCGCCAGCGGTTCGCCCTCGGCCCCAGGCCCTACCTGGGTGCCGCGCTGACTACCATCGATTCGCGCTACGAAAAGGTGGACTTCGAAGATCTCGAGGACGAGGAGCTTCGCGAGGAGGTGAGAGGCGGTTGGATCGCAATGCTGCAGCACTACTTTCTGAGTGCCTGGGTCGCGGATCCGGACGATGTCAACACCTACTATGGGTATCCGAATCGCCGCGGCGACGGGACCTACATCGTCGGCTTCACCGGCCCCGCATTCACCGTCGCGCCGGGCGGGACGGCGTTGGTGGGCGCGGGATTCTACGCGGGCCCGAAGGATCAACACCGTCTGGAAGAGATAGCGCCGAACCTCAACCTCACGGTGGACTACGGATTCCTTTGGTGGCTCGCGGTCCCGCTCTTTCGCTTGCTCGAAATCATTCAGTCGTTCGCGCACAACTGGGGTGTGGCCATCATCCTGATGACGCTGGTGATCAAGCTGATCCTCTATCCGCTTTCTGCCGCGAGCTACAAGTCGATGGCGAAGATGCGAAAGCTCGCGCCGCAGATGAAGCGCCTGCAGGAGCGTCATGCGGGCGACCGCCAAAAGCTGTCGCAGGAAATGATGGAGCTGTACCGGAAAGAAAAGGCGAACCCGCTGGGCGGCTGTCTGCCCATGCTGTTGCAGATGCCGGTGCTGATCGCCATGTACTGGGTTCTCTACGAGAGCGTCGAACTGCGCCAGGCGCCGTTCTTCGGCTGGGTGCACGACCTCTCTGCCATGGACCCGTTTTTCATCCTGCCCATCCTGATGGGCATCTCGACGTATGCGCAGCAAATGCTCAGTCCCACGCCGCCGGACCCGATGATGGCGCGGATGATGAAGATGATGCCGATCATGTTTACCGTGTTGTTCATATTCTTCCCCTCGGGCCTCGTCTTGTACTGGCTGGTGAACAACCTCCTTTCCATGGCGCAGCAATGGTTCACGAACTATCGGGTAGAGAAGGCGGAAAGCGCTTGATCGTGTCGCGTGCGCCATGTCGACTGTCGATACCATAGCTGCGGTCGCGACGGCCCCGGGGCGGGGCGGCGTCGGCATTGTGCGCGTGTCTGGGCCCCTGACCCCGAAAATTGCGCAGGCGTTGACAGGCAGGAAGCTGAAAGCGCGCAGTGCGGCCTATTGCGGCTTTCGTGATCTGGACGGCGCGGCGCTCGATCGGGGCATTGCGATCCGGTTCCAAGGACCGCATTCGTTCACCGGCGAGGACGTGCTGGAATTGCAGGGGCATGGCGGGCCGGTGGTGCTCGACATGCTGCTTGAACGGGTGCTGTCCCTTGGCGCTCGGCGCGCTGGTCCAGGGGAGTTTACGCAACGCGCGTTCGTCAACGGCAAGATAGACCTGGCGCAGGCGGAGGCGGTTCTCGACCTCGTCAATAGCGCCACGCGCCAGGCGGCGCGGGGCGCGCTGCGCTCCTTGTCGGGCGAGTTCTCGAAACACGTGCATGTGATCGCGCAGCAGGTTCTTGAGTTGCGCGTCTTTTGCGAGAGCGCCATCGACTTTCCGGATGAGGACATTGACTTTCTTTCCGAGTCGGATGTCGGCGACAGGCTGGAGGCGGTGCGAAACCGCCTCTCGACCTTGCGCGCCGACGCCCGCCAGGGAGCGCTCTTGCAAGACGGCCTGAATGTCGTCATCGCGGGCGCGCCGAACGTGGGGAAGTCGAGTTTGTTGAACCGGCTGTCCGGGGAAGATCGTGCCATCGTCACAAACGTGCCGGGAACAACGCGAGACACGTTGAATGCCGACTTTGACCTCGATGGCATGCCTGTGCGCGTGGTCGACACCGCTGGCTTGCGAGAAACAACGGACACCGTGGAAGCCGAGGGCGTGAACCGCGCGCACCGCGCGATGGCAACGGCCGATGTCGTGCTTTGGGTCGTGGACGACCGGGAGTCTTCGAGCGGCAAGGTTGGAGAGCGACCGCGCGCTTGCACCGCTTCCGATGCGGCTGCCGCATCGATCATCGCCAGCAACAAGGCGGACCTGAGCGGACGGCCGACCGGTCGGCTCGCGCCGGGTGTCGTGCGAATCTGTGCGCTGACTGGGGAGGGCATCGAAGCGCTTGCGACGGAGATAATGGACGTCGCCGGCTATCGCGCGGGCGAAGGCATCTTTACGGCGCGGGCGCGACATCTCGACGCTCTCGCGGCCGCTGATGAGGCGCTCGGCGACGCCCGGGAACGCCTGGCGGGCAACCAGGGCGAGCTGGTCGCCGAAGACCTGCGAGAGGCCCATGATCGCCTGGGCGCCATCGTCGGGCGCGTTTCGGCGGACGACCTGTTGGGCGAAATCTTTGCCAGCTTCTGCATAGGGAAATAAGCTACGGCGTTGGTAATGGACAAGCGCTCATGAGATTCCATAGCGAAATTTACGATGTCATCGTCGTCGGCGGCGGACACGCCGGGACCGAAGCCGCGCTGGCGGCGGCGAGGACCGGCGCAACCACGCTATTGTTGACCCAGAGCATAGAGACCCTCGGGCAGATGTCCTGCAATCCCGCGATAGGCGGCATCGGCAAGAGCCACCTGGTCAAGGAGATCGATGCGATGGGCGGCGCGATGGCGCTGGCGACGGATGCGGCCGGGATTCAGTTCCGCACGTTGAATGCGAGCAAGGGCGCCGCCGTGCGCGCCACGCGCGCCCAGGCGGACCGCACGCTCTACCGCAAGGCGATACGCCGCATGCTGGAAACGCAGGAGAACCTCGCCATCTTCCAGCAGTCGGTCGTCGATATCGAGATCCGAAAGGGCCGCGTCGAGGGCGTCCTGACGGCGATGGGGCTTAAGTTTTCCGCCCCCACCGTCGTGTTGACGACAGGGACATTTCTTGGCGGCCGCATCCATATAGGGTTGGAGAACCACGCTGGCGGTCGTGCTGGCGACGCTGCTTCCAACGCCCTGGCCGAACGCCTGCGCGCGTTGCCGTTTGCCGTAGACCGGCTCAAGACCGGGACGCCGCCGCGAATCGCCGGGGATAGCGTCGACTTCACCCGCATGCAGCCGCAGTGGGGCGACGAACCGCGTCCGGTGATGTCCTTTATGTCGGACGGCCGCGAGCATCCGCGCCAGGTGGCATGTCACATCGCCGCAACGAACGCGCAAACGCACCAGATCATACGGGGCGGGCTCGACCGCTCGCCGATGTACGCCGGGGAAATCGAGGGCGTTGGACCTCGCTATTGCCCGTCCATTGAGGACAAGGTAGTGCGTTTCGCCGACCGAACCTCGCACCAGATCTTTGTTGAGCCGGAAGGCCTCGACACGAACGAACTCTATCCCAACGGCATATCCACGAGCCTGCCCTTCGAAGTGCAGTTCGCGCTGGTCCGGAGCATCGAGGGTTTCGAACAAGCGCGGATCACCCGGCCGGGCTATGCCATCGAGTACGACTTTTTCGACCCGCGCGGACTCGAACCATCGCTTGAGACAAAGGCGGTTTCGGGGCTTTATTTCGCTGGTCAGATCAACGGCACGACAGGTTACGAAGAGGCGGCCGCGCAGGGATTGCTGGCGGGGCTGAACGCCGCGCGGAAGGTGGCGGGCAGCAACCCGTGGACGCCGCAAAGGCACGAGGCCTACATCGGCGTGTTGGTGGACGACCTCGTCACCCTTGGCACGAATGAACCCTACCGCATGTTCAGCAGCCGCGCGGAGTACCGCCTCCGGCTACGCCAGGACAACGCGGACTTGCGATTGACGCCTGTTGCGAGAGAGCTCGGGCTGGTGGATGGTGAGCGCTGGCGCAAGTTCGAGGCGAAGCGCGAAGCGATCGGCAGGGCCACGGCGGCACTGAAGGCGGCCTCCCTGACGCCGGGCAGCGAACTTGGCGCGCGGCTCGAAGCCCGATGCGGAGAAGCCATCGCGAAGGCAACGAACCTGTTCGACTATCTCAAACGCCCCGCCGTGACCGCAGCGGACCTGCGCGCTGTCGAAGCGGTGGATGCGAATATTCCATTGGTAGCCCTCGAGCAGGCGGAGGTCCAGGCGAAGTATGACGGCTACATCAAGCGCCAGGATCGAGAGATCGCCAAGGTCAAGGCCCAGGAGGGCGTCGCTTTGCCCCCCGGGCTCGACTACGAGAATATCGAGGGGCTGTCCAACGAGCTGAAGGAAAAACTCTCGCTGGCGAAGCCGCAGACGCTGGCTCGGGCATCCCGGATTCCCGGGATTACGCCCGCAGCCCTGTCGCTGCTCCTGATCCATGCGAAGCGGCTCGCCGGACGGCTTGCCGCAGAGCGTGGGAAACCTTTCGGGCGCGACGGGATTGCCCCTGCCAGAGAAGAACCCCCACCAGTCGGGGAGCGCGCGGCGCGTCGAACCGCGTGAATCTCGACGCGCGCGCTCGAATGCGTCTCGATGCGTTCAGCGAGCTCGTTCGGCGTTGGAACCCCGCCCATAGGCTCGTCAGCCGGCGGGACGCGAACCGCCTCGAAACGCGGCACATCGCGGACAGCTTGTCCCTGGTGCCGTGGGTCGAAGGAGCGCGGCTTGCGGATGTCGGCTCGGGTGCCGGGTTCCCGGGCATCCCGCTGGCGATCGTCGGGCCGCAGTGGCAGGTAACCTTGGTGGAGCGCAGCGGAAAGAAGGCTCGATTCTTGCGCCAGGTGCTGATTGAACTGGATATCGAAAACGCCGAGGTCGTGCTGGAGGATGCCCGCCAGTTCAACCCTCACACGCCGTTCGACACCGTCACTGTCCGCGCGGTGGCGAAGCCGACAATGGCCTGGGAGATCGCGCGGCGCCTCCTGCGGCCACAGGGGTGCGCGTTGTTGCAGTCTTCGTCTTCCCTGGCAGGACTCGCTTTCCCGGGGGGGCGAATCCGGCGCGCCGAGGCGGTGGTCGTGGGCGTCGGCGAACCGCTGCGGCACATAACGGAAGTCCAACGCCTGGACGTCCCATGCACGTCATAGCGGTGGCGAACCAGAAGGGCGGGGTCGGCAAGACGACAACCAGCGTCAACCTGTCTGCATCCCTCGCGCTGTCCGGGGCGCGCATGCTCCTTATCGATCTCGACCCGCAAGGCAACGCGACGATAGGTTGCGGAATCGACAAGGAGGCGCCTGGCAAATCGACCTGCGAATGGCTTTTGGGCGAGGTCCCATTGGAAGACATCGCGGTCGAATGCATGGCGGGCATCGCCCTGGCGCCTTCCAACGCGGACCTGACGGCGGCGGAGGTCCAACTGATGGCCGTCGAGGATCGCGTCGGGCGCCTGCGCGAGCGCCTTGCCCCGGCTTCGCCCTGGTTCGACTACGTCATCATCGACTGTCCGCCCGCGCTCAACATACTGACGGTGAACGCGTTGATGGCCGCCGACAGTGTGCTCATCCCCACGCAGTGCGAATACTATGCCCTGGAGGGCCTGGTGGCGCTGCTCGACACTATCGCGGGGGCGCGCGAGCGCGGCAACCCGGGGCTGGCGATAGAAGGCGTCTTGCGGACGATGTACGACCCGCGGGTCCGTCTGACGCTTGAAGTGTCTCGCCAGTTGATCGACCACTTCGGCGAACAGGTGTTCCGCACGGTCATACCGCGCAACGTTCGATTGGCGGAGGCGCCGAGCCACGGGCTCCCGGCGATCTTCTACGACCGGCGCTCGAGTGGTGCCACGGCCTACATGGCGCTGGCGGCAGAAGTTGCCGCCAAGCGGGCAGCCTCGCCCTAGCCTAGCGAGCGCTCCCGCTTGGTGCGGACAGGTGGTTCGAGGAACTACAATCGCGTCGATATGACAGTAGGTTGGAGCCGTGCCGTGAAAGGATTTGCGCCGCTCGCGTTCGAGGAGCGTCCTGTGGCCGAGATGAGCGTCCGGGCTGAGCAGTTCTACCAACTCATGCGCCGCCGCCGTACGGTACGCGACTTTTCTGACCGCGAGATCCCCCGGGATGTTGTCGAGCATGCGCTTCTGACCGCCGGAAGCGCGCCGAGCGGCGCCCACCGCCAGCCCTGGCACTTCGTGGTGGTTGCCGACTCTGCGAAGAAGGCCGCGATCCGGGAAGCTGCCGAACGCGAGGAGCGCGCGTTCTACGGCCGCCGCGCGTCGAAGGAGTGGCTCGATGCGCTTGCCCCGCTCGGCACCGACGCCAACAAGCCGTTTCTTACCACGGCCCCGGTACTGATCGCCGTATTCCTGCGACGATTCAGTTTCGTCCCGGGTAGCGGGAGGGACGGAAGGAAACGCCTGAAAAACTACTACACGTCCGAGTCCGTGGGCATCGCCACCGGCCTGCTGATCGCCGCGCTCCACAACGCGGGCCTCGCGACGCTGACCCACACGCCGAGCCCGATGCGGTTCCTGAATACGTTGCTCGACCGGCCGCGGGACGAACGGCCCTATGTCCTGGTCGTTATCGGTTATCCCGCGCCTGACCCGCAGGTCCCGGTGCTGGAACGCCACGGATTGGGGGAGCTTGCGACGTTTGTGTGACGGGACCTCGGGACACACCGCTGCTGGACTAGCAGATCGAGCCACTATCCAGCAGGATCGCCTCGATGCTGTAGCCTTCTCAGAACCTTGGCCCTGAGTAGACGAACTACCGGCGTGAAAGGGACCGTGACCCCATCACGAGCCTCCGTGATGCCGGTTGGCTCGTGCGTTACGCGAATTAGTAGTTTCCCAGGAACCTGAGATTTCAGAATGTCTACTCTCAGGCCGTCTCGTTTGTTGATGTGTCCGCCATTGGGCCGCGCGGGAACCTCCATTGCCGTGACTATAGCGTTCGTTCTCGTGAGTTGGAATGCATTGTTTCGAAACTAAACGCAGCGCACGTCCATGGTCAGCGGGCCCCTTTCCGGTTGTCGCGGCGCGGGGTCGCGAGACGAACGTCCCTATGTGCTGGTCGTTGCCGGTTATCCCGCGCCTGACGCGCAGGTCCCCGTTCTGGAACGCTATGGATTGGGGGAGCTTGCGACGTTTGTGTGACGGGACATCGGGAACCGGTGTCGGCTAGCCGCGTCGCGCCTTGTGGATCTTCGCCATCAGCGCGAACAACCCTGCCGGTCCGGCGCTGGGTGCTGCGTCTCCGAACTCGCGATAGAGCGTTGCGACGTTGACGACGATGCGTTCGCCGTCCCCCCACGAATCGTAGTCCGTCATGGAGATGTCCATGGCGGCGTCGTAGATCGGCATGCCGGCGTCGAACCGTTTCCGTGCCTCGTCGCGCACATAGACGAGATAGTCCCGAACCGCCCGGACACCGCGATGATCCGTGATCGGGCCATGTCCGGGAACGATCGTTTCGAGATCGAGGCCAAGCATGTAGTCGCAGGCGTCAATCCAGTTGCTTGACGGGCCGGCCCAGAGGATCGGATGGCCCTCCACGAACAGGATGTCGCCGGTGAACATCAGCTTGTCCGCGGGGACATGGACGAGAATATCGCCCCGGGTATGGCAAGGGCCTACCTGCTTGAGCACGATGTCCTTGTCGCCACAGGCGACCCGCAGCGTGTCCTCGAAGGTACGGGTTGGTAGCGTCTGCCGTATGTTTTCGAAGTCGAAGGCGCGAAAGCAATACTGGAGGAACTCGCCGACCTCCCCCATATCCGGCGCGTGCCGCATCATCTCGGCGAGTCGTTCGGGCGATTCGCTGGCGAGTTCCTCCGCAGTCGCCCTGGACGATATGATCTCGGCGTCCGCGACGAGTTCGTTGCCATTGCAGTGGTCGCCATTGGCGTGCGTATTGACGAGAGTGTCGATGTGGGCCGCCGCGCGCTCGGCGGCGCGCATGGCATTGAGCATTTCGTGGGTCAGCCTGACGTCGAACAGGGTATCGACAAGCAGCGCTTCGCCTTGGGAAACGATCAGCCCGGCGTTGCTCCAGCCCCAGCCACCGTCGGGTTGCAGCCACGCGTAGCCGCCGGACCCGAGATCATGCAAGCCGCGGTTGAAAGGCTTGATTCCGAGAGACATGGCGCCTCCTTTCGTTACATGCAATGGTCCCCCGATAATGCGACAAGTCTCCTGTCTGCGGAAGGGTCGCGTCGTGCCATGCACACGATTGGCGAATTTTCATCTTTCGGCTGAAAACCGGGGCTATACTCGGCGCGCCGATGGGTAAAGCGTCGCGATGAAGGTTCTGGGCCTGGTGTGGCGGCGCGCCAGCGGCGCCTTGCGCGATTTGTCGCCCATCATCGCGGTCATCGCGTTCTTCCAGATCGTTGTCCTGCAACAGCCATTTCCCGATCTCGCCAATGTCGTCGTCGGGCTGATTTGCGTGATCGCCGGGCTCACGCTCTTCATTCAGGGCTTGGAGAGCGGTCTCTTTCCCCTTGGCGAAGCGATCGCGCAGGCGTTCGCGCGCAAGGGCAGCACGACCGCCCTCCTGACGTTCGCGTTTTGCCTGGGATTCGGCACGACGGTGGCCGAGCCGGCGTTGATCGCGATTGCTGCGGAAGCGGCCGAGGTCGCGGCGGAAGCGGGTGTCATAGCATCGAACGCCGCGGCGCAGAAAGCATACGCGTTCAATTTGCGCATGGTGGTGGCGGTTTCCGTCGGCGTGGCCATCGTGCTGGGCGTGTTGCGCATCCTTATGGGGTGGCCGATCCACCGTCTGATCATCGGCGGATACGTGCTCGTGACGATCATGACCGCTTTCGCCCCGGACGAGATCATCGGTATCGCCTACGACTCCGGGGGCGTTACGACCAGCACGGTTACGGTGCCCCTGGTTACCGCCCTCGGCGTGGGTTTGGCGATGTCCATCCGCGGGCGCAACCCCATGGTAGACGGCTTCGGCCTGATCGCGTTCGCAAGCCTGACGCCCATGATTTTCGTGCTCGTCTATGGGATGGTGGCGTAGGCGATGGAGTTCCTGGGCGACTTGGTCATGACCGCATTTCACACGATGCGCGACCTGGCGCCCATCATCGTCATCCTGGTGGTGTTTCAGGTCGCCGTACTACGCCGCAACCTGCCAAATCTGCGACGCATGATTGCAGGGTTCGTCTGTGTGCTATTGGGACTGACGCTGTTCCTGATCGGGCTTGAAGACGCGTTGTTTCCCATCGGCGAGACGATGGCGCGACAGCTCACGGCGGCGGACGCGATCGGATCTACGGACCCTGACCGGGGCGTCATCTGGACCGACTATCTGCTGGTATATGCGTTCGCGGCCGCGATCGGCTTTGCGACCACGGTGGCGGAACCTTCGCTGATTGCGGTCGCGCTGAAGGCGGAGGAAGTATCGGGAGGTTCGGTGGGCGCCTGGGGATTGCGCATCGCCGTGGCCGTGGGCGTCGCCCTGGGTGTGGCGCTGGGATGCTTTCGTATCGTTACGGGCACGCCGCTGCCCTGGTACATCATCGCGGCCTACGTCGTGGTGATCGCGCAAACGTTTGGCTCAAGCCGGACCATCGTTCCGCTTGCGTACGACAGCGGCGGCGTCACCACGTCCACGGTCACGGTGCCCGTGGTCGCTGCCCTGGGTCTTGGCCTTGCCGCGAACGTTCCGGGACGCAGCCCGCTGATCGACGGATTCGGCCTGATTGCGTTTGCGAGCGTCTTCCCCATCATATCCGTGTTGGGGTATGCGATGGTCGCCTACTGGGTGAGGCGCAGGCGCATCATGAAACGAAGGAAACACCGAAAAGTCATGCAAATGGAGGGCTTGAAGCCATGAGAATGAAGCTGATCGTCGCCCTGGTCAACGACGACAAGACTGACACGGTGATCGAGGCCGCGCGCGCTGGCGGCGCCACCGGGGTTACGATCATCACTAGTGTGCGTGGGGAAGGGCTCGCGCCGAAGCGATCCTTCTTCGGCCTGGATCTGACTGCGCGCGGGAACGTCGTTCTGTTCCTGGTCGTTGAGACTCGGGCGCGGGACATCCTCGAACAGATCCGTAGCGCGGGGCGCTTTGACGAGGAGCCGGGTGCCGGCGTGGCCTTTCAGATCGCCATTGAGGATGCGGTAGGACTGTCGTCGCAACTGTCGGCAATGCGCGAAAGATTGGAGGAGGAACTATGAGCGAGGAGCGCGAAGCCCGGGTCGAGGGCGCCATGGTCAAGGACCTTTACAGCATCGATGGCCTGGCCACGGTCAGTGAAGCCATGCAGATGATGAAGCGGCACCACGTCAGTTCGCTCGTGGTCGACCGGCGTGACGCGGATGATGAAGTGGGGCTTGTCGAGGTGGCGGATATAGCGAAGGAGGTGATTGGCCGGAACCGCGCTCCGGGCCGGGTCAGCGTCTATGAGGTGATGACGAAGCCGGTAGTGACACTGCCCCCGGACATGCTCGTGCGCTACGCAGTGCGGCTGCTGGCCCAGTTGGGCGTGTCGCGCGCCGTGGTCGTGGACGAAGCGCGCAATGCCGTGGGCATGGTGACCTTGCGCGACTTGATCTTGGGGCGTCGAGAGGAGTGACCGGTTCGCTTACGGCGATCCTTGAAGTCGGAGTCGCAGCAACCTACAACGGCGGTTCGTGGAACATGCTGGTGCGCCCTCCGTCAATCACGAGGTCGTGGCAATTCACGTACCGGCCTTCGTCGCTCGCGAGGTAGAGCGCGCCCCTCGCGACATCGATCGCGGCTCCGGCGCGCGGCAGCGGCACATGGCGGGATAGACGATCCTGAACTTGCCGGAGCCGCGTCTCGGTTTCTTCGGGGCGGGAGGGCTGTTCCGGGGATACGTATCGCCAGAAGATAGGCGTTGATATCGGCTTCGAACATGACGTCGGCCTTGACGAATATCGCGCTAGCGCCCAACCGTTTCGCCACGGCCTCACCCCTCTCCACCGAGCGCCCCGTGAGCACCACGGCGGCGCCCTCATCGACGAATAGTTGCGCTGTAGCCTCGCCGATCCCGCTGCTGCCGCCGGTAATGACGGCGACCTTGTCCCTTAGTCTCTCGCCCACTGGATCCCTCGCGAAGCTACTTGAACGACTTCATCCGACGCAGCAGACGACCCTCGCTTGCGGTATCAGCCGACTTCGCGGTCGCATCGACCAACCGGTCGTACTTCGGGTCCAGCCGCGATGTCTTCTGGGCGTCCGACCGGTGGTAGGCGTTGACGCCGATGACGCGGTAAGTCGATTCGCTTTCGCATGCATCGCAACGCACGTGCTCCGGCGGCTCGAAGTCCGACCAAAGCAGCTCGGTAACGGTATCGCAGCGCCGGCATCGATAAGGGTAAAGGGGCATCAGTACGTCAACCTTCCTGACCGCCGACTTGTGGGGGCGATATCGACGAGGGCGTCGATAAACTGCTGCAAGGACTGATGATAACGGAAGAAGTCCTGCTTCTTGCGGGCATTCGGGGCTTTGACGATGCCTCTCTCAAGGTCGAGATCGACCAGCGACTTGCCGTCGCCCGATCGTCGTTCCTCGAGATAGTTGCGCCATTCTCCCGGTGTCATTTCTATCGTGAAGTCGCCGTCGCGGGTATCGGCCGCGTCAATCTGCTGGACGTCAGCGCATCCGAATGCGCGAAAGGTGGCGAGGAACGCGGCCTTCCCCGACGCCATCACGACCTTGACGTCCACGCTGCCAAGCGCGCGGAATGCGCCGGACGCGTTCACCACCGACTGGGCGGACTTCAGACGCTTTATTGAGAGCGGCACTTGGTTTCCTCGCGAACGGTCAATCCAGGCGGGCGACGGTGGTCGCAACACCGGCCGAGGCGTCGAAGAAATCCTGGAAATTCTGGTTGTAGCGGTAGAACAGGTCCCGCTTGTATTGATCGTCCCCCGGCGCGCGCGCCAAGCCGTCCTCCAGCTCGAGATCGATCGTGCTGAGCGTATGGTGCAGGTCTGCGGCGCCGTTCTGCTGAATGTTGTTGATCATGTCGATCCATTCGGACATCGGCATGTCGAGCCAGAAATCCGTCTGGTCGATGTCGTCTCGACCGATCTCCCTGACTTCGGCGCATTCGAAGCCGTCGAATTCAAGCAGATAGATGATGTCTCCGACACACAGCGCCGCTTTTGCCTCGCAGGGGCCGCCTCCGCCGGTGTGCAGCGTCTCGTCGGCGTTGTAGCGTTCGCGCACGGCGTTGAACCATTCAAGGGAAGGAAACACCGCCATGCGCGGATCACCCCTGTTCCGGCGGTTTGAGCTGCTCATCCAGGGGCAACATCGCATTCAGGTCGCGATGGATCATGTTCCGCTTGACCCCGAGCCATTCGCACGCGTCGAGGTATTCGCGGATAGCGCTCCGAACGAGCGCAAGCCACCTTGCCGTGCCGTCCTGGCGACCGCCCTCGATACCGCCGCCGAAAACGATGGCGAGCGCCGATCGCTGGACCGGTTCCCGAATTTCCCTCGCCAATGTGCGTTCGCCCATGGAGAGGAGCGTCTGGATGATCGCCCGTTGGCCGTCCCGCTGGCTGATGGCGTATTTCAGGTGATCCAGGGCATACGTCATGTGGCGCGCGTGGTCGGCGAGACAGTTGGCGAAGATCTCTCGCTCTGCGGCGTTGTGCGCATGGGCCAAAAGGAACCTGTATTGGGCTTGGATGTAGAAGCCGCGAAGCAGGTAGGCGTAGACGACTGCTTCGGTCCAGCCGCCGCGACTTTCCAATATGGCCCGGTTCATCCGCCCGCGACTCTCAAGCCCAAGCCCGCCGCCGTTTGCCAGGCAGCGCTTGCGGAACGCGTCGATGTGGCGAGCGCAGGTCAGGGCCGCGACGGCGAGGAACTGTTTGACCTCGTGATATCCGTAGGACATCTGTTCCTGCCAGTAGGTAATGCACTCGAGCTCGGCATTGGCCGCCTGCATGAGTTCGGTCAGAACCTGGCAGATGGCGCGTTCAACCTCCTCGGAAAGCGGGGAGAGGTCGTTCCACGGGATATCTGTCGCGGGAATCCAGCGATGTTGGATCGCCTCTTCGTAGAGGTCGGCGGCGCTATCGGCCCAGACCTGATGTTTGCTGCGCAGGTGGTAGGGCAGCGGCGGCATCCCGGGCAGGTCCGCGGCGCCGCGCGGTCGTCGGGTCTGGTCCTCCCAGTGCTCCGGAATTTCGCCGTAGATGCCGACGTTGAGGTCGCCAAGTCGCAAGCCGTGCTCGCCCTTCGTCACGCGGGTGCCCCATTGCCTGGAATGTCCCATCCATTCCAGCCTGGGTGGCGAGATATCGATGTGCGCGACCGAAGCGGTGAGATTCTTGATGCGGGACGCCTGGGTCACGCCTTGGCCTCCTCAGGAAGGGTTCGGGAAGGACGCGCTTAGCTTAGCGCGACGATACGCCCGGGCACGGTGGAGCGACCGTTCTCGAAGCGCTCGCCGAAACCGGCGCTTCTCACGCGCTGCATGTATTCCTTGAGCTGTCGCTTGCGGATGGCGAGCAGGATGCGAAACCCCTCGTCGTAGTGCTGTTTGCCCCCGCCAAGCAGGATCGCAAGCGCTTCGCTGGTCTCGGCCTGAGGCCCGGCGGGATTGGTGCCCCCCGTCAACGACAGGTTTTCTGCCTCGTCGAGATACGCCTCGATCTCCTCGTGCCGTTCGGGCGCCGTGGCGTGCAGATAGCGCAAATGCATGATGCCAAACGCCACATGACGCGCCTCGTCCTGGGCACACAGCCGATACATGCGCTTTTCCGCCGGGTTCTGGCCCACAAGCTCGCCCATGCGGAACATGGTCAGGACCGCTCCTTCCCCGGCAACGTGCATGCGCGAGGACATCTCGGTGAAATCGCGGGACAGGTCGATGCTGCCGATGAAACCGGATGTGGCACCGGTCACGCGAGTGAGGCCGCCGCCGTTGGCAAGCGCGCGTTTGCGGAACACATCCATGTGGCGCGCCTCATCCTGCACCTGGGCCAGGAGAACGTTGCGCGCCTCGAAAAAATCGGGCGAGATGTTGGCGACCCAGCGGGCGGGCACGTCGCCGGCGACGAACTCGACCTCATTGAAAAAGGTGCACAGCGCGCACTCGGCCTCCTCGAGGTCGTCGGGCAGCGGCGCGATGGTCTCCCAAGGGATGTCGGTGGCGGAGCTCCACTGCCTTTGCAGCGCTTCCTCATACAGGAAGGTGGCGTTGTCGAGCCAGATCTCTCTCTTGGATCGAACCGTGTAGCCGCCGATCCGGAAGGCTTCCGGCCGTTCGGTCGACCCGCGCGGCCGGCCGGACATGTTGTCGCTCTCTTCCGGCAGTTCGCCGTACCGACCGACACGGATATCTTCCAGCGTTAGGCCGCGCTTGCCGGGCCGGGCAGCGGTTCCCCACTCTCCCATCCGCCCCATCCAGGTGGTGTCGAGATCGAAGTCGGGCGCATCGCTCATGCGCATTTCTCAGTCGAGATTCGTCGGCGCAATATACACCACATCGGGTGGTTGAAAGGCCCGAAACACTGTTTCGGCGATGTGCGCTCTAAAGGCCTAGCGCGTGGCGGTCGAGCGGCTGCAGCGGCACGTCGGGATCGGGGGAGGGAATCGCGGAGAGGAGCAGGCGCGTGTAGTCCTCCTGGGGGTTGTTGAAGACCTCCTCGATCGGACCTGTTTCGACAACGCGCCCATGGTGCATCACGAGAATCCGGTCGCAGATGTGACGAACCACGCTCAGATCATGCGCTACGAACAGGTAGGTGAGACCCAGTTCCTTCTGCAGGTCTTCCAGGAGGTTGATGATCTGGGCCTGTACCGACACATCCAGTGCGGAGACAGCTTCGTCGCAGACCACCAGCTTCGGGCGCAGAACCAGGGCTCTCGCAATGCCGATCCGCTGACGCTGACCGCCGGAGAAGGCGTGCGGATACCGCGTCAGCGCATCTTGCTCCATCTGCACCCGGTCCAGGATGTCCAATACCGATTCACGTCTCGATGCCCGGTTTCCTATCTTGTGGATGATGAGCGGTTCCTCCAGGATCTCCTGCACCGTCATGCGCGGGTTCAGGGACGAAAACGGGTCCTGGAACACCATCTGCATCTCCTGGCGCAGTGGAATCAAATCGGCATGTGGCATGTCGTGCAGCTGATGCCAGCCGCCGCTGCCCCTGAAACGCACGGACCCTTCATCGGGATCGATCGCCCGCAGGATGCAGCGCGCCAGAGTGGTCTTTCCGGAACCGGATTCGCCTACGATGCCCAGGGTCTCCGAGTCATCGAGGGAAAAGCCGATCTTGTCGATGGCCATGACGCCGTCGAACGCCTTGCTCAAGCCCTCGACTTCAAGCAATAGTTCAGCCATGACTGCCTCGTTCGGGGGCTAGCCGCACCTGCCGACCGTCCGGCATTCGCACCAGCGGGTGCGGGGTGACGATGTCAGCGTCGCCGATGACGCTTGCCATCGTCTCAAGCCGTTGACCCTTCTCCGCGAGACCGGGAATCGCCGCCAGAAGGCCCCGGGTATATGGATGGATAGGATCCTTCAGCACCTGGCGCACGCTGCCGATTTCCAGTACGCGTCCCTGGTACATGACCACGACCTGATCGGCCAACTGCGCCACGACGCCCAAGTCGTGAGTGATGAAGAGGACCGTATTCTCCAGGTCTCGCTGCAGGTCGCGGATCAGGGTCAGGATCTCCGCCTGTATGGTGACGTCGAGCGCCGTGGTGGGTTCATCGCAGATCAGTAGTTCCGGATTGCAGACCAGGGCCATGGCTATCACGACCCGTTGGCGCATCCCCCCCGAAAATTCAAAGGGATATTGGTGTATCCGCCGGGGAACATCGTCGATGCCGACGCGCTCCAGCATATCCGCCGCCTCGGCCCAAGCATGCTTTTTCGAGACGTCCCGATGACAGAGGATCGCCTCGGCGACCTGGTTTCCCACAGTGTAGACCGGAGAGAGCGCGGTCATGGGTTCCTGGAACACCATGCTGATCAGGCCTCCCCGAAGGTCATACAGTCGGGGGTCCTTCTCGGGCAGCGATACGATGTCGAATGGCCCCGTGCTCGCCGGCGAGAAGTCGATCCGCCCGCTGATGATCTCTCCCGGGGGCTGGATGATTCGCATGATGCAGTTCGCGGTCACGGACTTGCCGGAACCGGATTCGCCGACAATGGCCGTGACCTTGCCCCTCGGCACGTCGAAACCGACATCGCGCAACGCCTGGGTCGTGCCGATATCTGTCTTGAAGTCGACTGCCAGGTCGCGGATTTCCAGTACGTTGTCAGCCATGGCCAAGATGTCGGTCCTTTGGGCTCGCTGTTGCCTGGGAGAAACGGACTTTCGATGTTACACGATGCGTCCGCGCGGGGTGCCGATGGTTGGCCCTCGTCACAATGGCAACATGGCGGGCAAGATCGAAGGACGGTGTCGTGATGATCAGCGCTCCACGGTTCCGTTGAAATAGTCCGACGCCAGATCGAAGGCGGCGGGACCGAGTTTGAGTCCGATCAGGCGGCCGGGAATGTCGTCGGCCGGCGGATGGATGCCGCCCCAGATGCGCGACAGGCTGCACTGGTCCGAGGCGTCCTGATACGTTGCCCATTCGAGGGTCATATCGACGCTTGGGCCTTCCTCGAACACCAGGAACTCGTTGGCGACGATTTTGAATTCGCTCTTGCCGCCGGGGAAGTAATGATCGCCGGTGAGCGCCGTCATGACCTCTGCCGCTGTGCGGGAATAGGTCGAGTGCCCGGAAATGTAACCGGCGAACGGCGGCGTGACGAAGCTCGGCCGCTGATACGGCCACCAGTTCTCCGCCAGGATCCAATCTACGCCGGCCGCGTCGACCCTGGGGTTGCGGATATGGTCCGGACCGCGCCATGCGAGCAGCTTGATCTTGCCGATGTGTTCGCCGTCATCGCCGGCCAGGGCGTCGCCCTGTTCCACGAGTTCGATATGGCCATCGGAGAGCGGAATGCCGTCGACGTGGTAGGAGGCCAGGTTCGCATCGCTGCTCTGGCCGCGGTCCGCCATGGCCCTGACCGCGGAAATGGGCCGAATGTAGTCATACCATCCCTTGATGCCCCAGGCGGCGATGGCGGCGTCGTGCATGGCGCCCCCCATCATGAAATAGGCCTTGACGTCCCATTCCAGGAGCCCCAACTCGATTCTGGCGCCGCCGAACCGGCGTTCCAGGAGCGGGTGGTCATTGACCTCGTTCAGGATCACGAACCAGTGGCCGGGTGGCGTTTCGGAATCCGGTCCGTCGGCCCAAAACTCCGCCAGGACGCGCGCATAGTCCCCCAATGGCACCTCTTGCGGCTCATAGGGTTGGCCGGTGGCCGGATTGACGTCGTAGCCGACGCCGGGGTCGCCCCCCTCGTTGGTGTTGAAGAATGCCGGGTAGTCTTCGAAAGCGGTCGGATAAGACTCGATCGCGATGTTGCCGAGGCTCGCCGGAGAGATGTCGATGCGGTGCGCCCCCTTGCAGATGGGCTCCATCGAGTCCTCTTCGCACTCCGCGTCATCGGGCCCATCGGGATCCAGATGACTCGACCAGATGGCCACCAGGGAGTGGGTCCACTTGTAGTTGTCCGAGAGCGTTCCGTCGATGGTGGGCGGCGGACCGGGGTCGTGATACACCCAGTAGTCGAACGTCTCGCCCGGGCGTTGGTAGAGCGTGAGGTCTGCATCGGACAGCGCGAATGGCACCACCTGTCCCCACTCGGGGCCCAGGTGCTCGATCGTACCGGTGACCACATTTCCGGATTGGTCGATGAATTCCCGCAGCGATAACGGCTGCCAGCGGTTGAGATCAACGATGTCGGGGTTGCCGGGAAGATGCGGCTCCAGCGGCGGATTCACCGGCAAATAGACGGTATTGACATAGTCGTTGCCCTCGTTGGCGCCGTCCGCCAAGCCGAAATCGATATAGCACTCGGCGATGTAGTTGCCCAAGGCCGCTGGAGAGCGGGCCTTGTAATCCGTCGACGCATCTTCGGCGTCGAAGCCGAAGCGAAGCGCCAGGTAACCCATCAGCGCGTCGATGTCCCGCGTGATCCGGCGTTGTCCGAATACCGGTGCGCGCGCGAATCGATGCTCGATGATGCGGTGGGCGGCGAAGCTGATGGCCTCTTCACGGGCCATCCGCAACGCTCCGGGGTCGTCCGGAACGACGAACGCGACTGAATCGAAGTCGCAGATTTCGCCTGCCCTGGTCTTGCCCAGCAGCCACGGGACCTCGATATCCGCGTAGGCCGCCCAGGCGTCGTACATGGCGGCGGATATATGGAACAGGTTGCGAGCATGGACGACGGGGCGCGCGAAGTCGTTTCGGATCGATTCCAACAGCACCTCGTTCCAGCGCCGCGCCACCGAGACATCGTCCTCCGGCGACACGCCGGGGAGGTAGTGCGCGGTAATAGTGACGCTGTCCTCGGGCATGGTGAGCGTTGTCTCGGCGGCAAAGGGATCTGCAAAGGTGCCGCCGCCGGTGCTTGACCAGTGGCTGAAGAAGTAGCCCGCAATCGGCTGTAGCGCCCGAATTTCCACGCTGTCGCCCTCCGCGTAGTACCCGGCGCCTCGGCCCTGTCTCACGCCGAGCCGTGATCTCGGCAGGGGTTGCTCAAGCATGAGGACTTGACCCGCCTCCACGTCGTTCTCTCTCGTGACGTTGCCGTCGGGCCAGACCACGCGGATATCTACGGTGGTGGCGTCACCCAGGCCAAAGTGCGCCTCGTATGGACCGTGGGAGGCATAGTTGTTGTTTCCCCCCACCGTGCGTAGCTGGGTGCCGTCCGCCGACCTCGCTTCAATCAACGTGCCGACGCCGAACGTGTTCGCCTCCAGGGCCTTGACCTTGACGGTGAGGTAGTGGTTGTCGTTCTCGGTATCGTTGCGGTAATAGACGATGTGGTTCGCGCTGGCGTTGGTGATCACTATATCGACGTCGCCGTCGCGCTCGGCGTCGAAGCACGCGACGCCCCTGCCTTGCCCCGCGTCTTCCAGACCGAAGTCCGCCGCCCGTTCCTCGAACGTGCCATCGCCCTGGGAGTAGAAAAGCCGCACCGGTTCGGCGCGAAAGTCTTTCCCCAATTCCTCGCCCCAACCGTTCACTTGGAAGATATCGAGATTGCCGTCATTGTCGAAATCGGCGGCGCAGGTTCCCCAGCCCCAACCGCCGTCGGCCACGTTGGCGGCGTCGGTGTTGTCCTCGAACTCGCCGGATCCGGTATTGCGGTAGAGCCGATTGCCGATGCGGTCGCCGTCCGTGACGTCGAGGTTGTAGTTCGACGCCACGAACCAGTCGAGGTCGCCGTCGTTATCGTAGTCACCCACAGCGGCACCGGATCCGGCCTGGTCGGCGATGACGTCCCGGTTGGTGGATTTGGCGAAGGTACCGTCTCCGTTGTTGAGGAAGACCTGGCTCGTGCCGCCATCGGCCGTCATGAGTAGATCCCCGTCGCCGTCGTTGTCGATATCGCTCAGGTTCGGCGTGAACGTCCTGTCCGTGTCGCCCTCGATGATGCCTGCGGCGATGCCCGTCTCTATGCTCGTGCTCCCGAACGTGCCGTCGCCCCTGTTGCGCCATACGGTCTCTGTATCTTCGCCGGGTTCTCGGGAAACGCCCCAATGCGACAGGAACAGATCGAGGTAGCCATCGCTGTCGTAGTCGAAGAATGTGGCGGAAACCGTGTTGGAAGCGGTCAGTTCGATCCCCGATCCGTTCGTCTCATCGAAGAAGGCGCCATCGCGGTTTTCGAGCATGTAGTAGCGACCGCCGTCCACGGCGCCGAGAAACAGATCAAGATCGCCATCGCCATCGATGTCGCCGAAGGCTGGACCGCTGCCCTTGTGGGTTATGACCGGGGTCATTTCTTCGGTGGTGTCGAGGAACGTCCCATCGCCCTGGTTCTCGTACAAGCTATTGGGGTCCAGGTCGCCGCCGACCACATAGAGATCGACATCCCCGTCCCCGTCGTAGTCGCCCGCCGCGATGCCGCCGCTGAAACGTTCCGGCACGGACAAGTCGTCGAATTCCGCCCTGTACGGCCTGTCGAGACCCGCGTCTTCAACCTGCACGAAGACGATCTCCGGAGGCGGAGGCGGAGGCGGGGGAGGGGATGGCGGCGGGGGGCTCGGCGATCCACCCCCGCCGCCGCAACCACAGATGGCGAGACAGGCAACGATGGGAAATAGGTGGTAGCGGCGGGTCATGTATTCCTCGGTGCCATCATCATTCATGGGAAAGGGGGGAGCAATGCTTTGGGCCGGTGTGTCCAGGGAGGTCCCGCGCGGGAACGTGTATGATCCGGGCCTGGCGCGGGGACCAGCGTGCAGGATATGGGCACCGGTCTGACATAGTGGAAAGAAGAAGACGTCTCGGACGCGGATTGGACGCAATGCTGGGCGGCACGCGGACCGAGGCGACAGGTGCCCAAGCGCCGGGCTTCCAGGAAGTGGGCGTGGACGAAGTGTATCGGAGCCCGCATCAGCCGCGCGTCCATATCCCGGACGAAGGCATCGAGGAACTGGCGGCGTCCATCGAATCCCAGGGGTTGATGCAGCCCATAGTAGTGCGTCCCCGCTCCGGGGGCGGTTACGAACTGATAGCCGGAGAAAGACGCTGGCGCGCGGCGCAGAAGGCCGGTGTGGATCGTATCGCGGCGATTGTCAGGGAAGCGGACGACAGCCAGGCCATGGCCATGGGGCTGATCGAGAATATCCAGCGCGAAGCCCTGACGCCTCTGGAGGAGGCATTAGGATTGCGGCGATTGCTGGAAGAGTTCGACATGACGCACGAAGAAGTCGCCGCGGCCGTGGGCAAGTCACGACCTGCCGTATCCAACCTGCTGCGCTTGCTGGACCTCGGAGATGTCGCGCGTGAACTGCTGCAATCCGGCGCTATTGAAATGGGCCATGCCCGCGCGCTACTGCCGCTGGACGAGGTTACCCAGGCGCGCATTGCGCGGTTGGCAGCGGAAAAGGAACTCTCTGTCCGTCAGACGGAAGCGATGGCGCGGCGCGCGCAGGCGGAACCGGCAGCTTCGACGAGGACGCCTGTGCGCGATCCCGATACGTTGCGGCTGGAACGGGAACTGTCCGACAAACTCGGCGCGCCCGTGGCCATTTCGCACAGCGCGAAGGGCAAGGGCAAGGTGGTCATCTCGTACACGAACCTCGACGAACTCGACGGCATTCTGGAACACCTGCGGTAGTCGGGTTCCTCGCGAAATCCGGGGCGAGCCGGTGGGTTCTGCCGGCCGTGGGGCGAGGCGCTTCCATCGCACGTGTGCATCCGTATAATGCGCCCGTCGCGTCGCCCCCGTCACCGTTAGCGCCTAATCGATGGCGGCACCGTTTCGCATCGTGGGCCTGCAAGTCGCCGCCGTCGGGGCGGTGTGCCTGTTGATGTCGTTCAGTGGTTTTCCCCAAGCGGGTTCGGCTGTGCTCGGAGGAGCGGTGATCGTGCTGCCGAATGCATTGTTTGCCTTCGGCGCGGCGCGGCGGTTGTCTTTCGATGGCGGCTATGCACGGCTGCGGGAGGCACGGCTGCGCGAGGCCAGGCGATTGGTTGGCCACGCCACGGGCAAGTTGATGCTATCGGCGGTCTTGATGGCTCTGGCATTGTCCTTGGCCACGGTAGAGCCGCTGGGGTTTTTCGCCGCGCTGACGGTCGCGATCATGGCGCAGGTGATCGCCCCGCTGCTGCCCTGGGTGGACGCGCCGAGCAGACCGGTAGACAAGAGGGGAGCGCTGTGGAAGCGCTCGAAACGAACACGAGATCAAGCCTGACGCAGGACCCAGCCAAAAGTGGCCGAAAGTTCAAGCGAATACATTCAGCATCACCTGACCAACCTCACGTACGGCCGGCATCCAGACGGCACATGGGGGTTCGCGTCCACCGCGCAGGAGGCGGGGGACATGGGCTTCGTGGCGATCAATGTCGACTCGATGGGATGGGCGGTCGCCCTCGGCGTCCTCTTTTGCGTGGTGTTCCGGATCGCGGCGAGACGCGCCACGGCGGGCGTGCCGGGCAACCTGCAAAACGCCGTCGAGATGCTGGTGGATTTCATCGACGACACGGTCTCCTCCATATTCAGCCACCGCAACGAGCTTATCGCGCCGCTTGCACTCACCATCTTCGTGTGGGTCTTTCTCATGAACCTGATGGATCTCGTCCCCGTGGACTGGATCCCGCAGCTCGCCCATTTGCTTGGCGTACCCTACATGAAGGTGGTGCCGACCACGGACCCGAACGTGACCATGGGAATGGCGCTTACCGTTTTCGCCCTCATTCTGTTCTACAGCATTCGCGAGAAAGGTGCGTTGGGTTTCCTGAAGGAACTCGCTTTTCACCCCTTTCCAAAAATCCTGGCGCCGATCAACTTCATCCTCGAGGGGGTCACGCTGGTGGCGAAGCCCCTGTCGCTCGGTTTGCGGTTGTTCGGCAACCTCTATGCCGGCGAAATGATCTTCATCCTCATTGCCTTGATGTACTCGGGCTGGATGACTGGTCTTTTCGGCGGCGTGCTGCAGTGGGCCTGGGCGGTGTTCCATGTGCTGATCATCATTCTGCAGGCTTTCATATTCGCCGTGTTGACGGTCGTCTATCTTGCTCAGGCGTACGACGTCGAGGAAGAACACTGACCCCAACAATATGGTGCGAACGGGAAGGCAAGCGGTGCGAGCAACAAGTGGAGTAGTCAACGACCGAAAGGCGTAGAAGGAGTATCTAAATCGTGGAACTAGCGGTTCTTTTGTATGTCGCGGGCGGCGTGATGATGGGGCTTGGCGCGGTCGGCGCCGCCATCGGCGTGGGGGTTCTGGGCGGCAAGTTTCTGGAAGGCGTTGCGCGCCAGCCGGAACTCTTGCCGATGCTGAGAACCCAGCTCTTCATCGTTCTCGGCCTCGTGGACGCCGTGCCTATGATTGCGGTGGGCATCGGTCTGTACGTGATATTTGCGGTCGGCGGCTAGCGCCATGAAATCCGTCAGCCCTTCGGGCGTGCCGTCTTTCACCCCCGCCCAAGCCCACCTACGATCCCGCGCCTTGATCGGCACTGCGTGCCGTTCTACGGCGCGGGCTCCTAGCCGGCCAGGCAACGCGCCAGGTAAAGCAAGTAAAGAGAGGCAAGGCAGATGAACATCACCGCTACGCTCCTCGCGCAGTCCGTTGTTTTCCTGATCTTCGTGTGGTTCTGCCATCGGTTCATCTGGCCGTTTCTGCGGCAAGCCATGCGGGAGCGGCAAGAGACGATTGCCGATGGTCTGGAAGCGGCGGAGCGCGCGCAGAAAGACCTGGAACTCGCGCAGGAAAGAGTGGATGCGCGCTTGCGCGAAGCGAGGGAGGAGGCGCGGCAGATCATCGATCAGGCCCGAGGACAGGCCGCGCAAATGATCGAGCAGGCCAGGCAGGAAGCGCGAGAAGAGGGCGAGCGCCTGAAACAGGCGGCCGCCGCGGAAATCGAACAGGACGTCAACCGCGTCAAGGAGGCGTTGCGGGCGCAGGTCGCCACGCTCGCGGTGCAGGGAGCGGAAAGGATACTGTCCGCCAGCATCGACCGGCGCCGCCATAGCGAACTCCTGGATCGCCTCGCGGCGGAGCTTTGAGCGTTGTGAACGGCCGTCGTGTGATCGGGGCTGGCTGATGGCGGAGCTTGCGACACTCGCGCGTCCCTACGCGAATGCGGCCTTCGACCTCGCCTGCGAGAGCGGCGATCAGGACCGCTGGTCGCGGACGCTTGACTTCCTGTCGCGGGCGCTGGCGGAACCGGGTGCGCGCGCCCTTGTCGCCTCGCCCGTCGCCGCCGCACAGAAGGCGCATGCACTCCTTGAACTGGTGCGGGAAGAATTCGGCGAGGTGACGGAACCCGTACGTCGATTCGTACAGGTCCTTGCGTCGAACAAGCGGTTGGCGCTTTTGGGCGAGATAGGCGAGCAGTTCGAAACGCTGAAGGCCGAGGCTTCGATGACGCTGGACATAGAGGTCACTTCGGCGGTGGCGTTGACCGACCCGGAGATCGAACGGTTGAGCGCCGCGCTCACGAGGCGTTTCGAGCGGGAGATAGAGGTCAGCACGGCAGTGGATGGAAATTTGATCGGCGGCGCCGTCATTCGCGCTGGTGACACCGTCGTCGACGGCTCGGTACGGGGCAAGTTGGACAAGCTGGCCGAGTCGCTGGCGAAAACATAGAGATCGGCGGTGGCGCGCTCGGCAAGCGGGGCGCGAACGAGAGGAAAACTGAATGCAGCAACTCAATCCTTCAGAAATCAGCGACATCATCAAGCAGCGGATCGAGAACCTCGATATCGCGTCGCAGGCGCAGAATGAGGGAACCATTATCGGCGTGTCGGACGGGATCATTCGCATCCACGGGCTCGCCGAGGCGCAGTACGGCGAAATGATCGAATTCGCCGGCGGGCTCCACGGCATGGCGCTGAACCTGGAGCGCGATTCCGTCGGCGTCGTGGTGCTCGGCGACTACAAGGGGCTGTCCGAGGGCATGACGGCGCGCTGCACGAAGCGAATTCTCGAGGTGCCGGTGGGCCCCGAACTGCTTGGCCGCGTGGTGGACGCCCTGGGAACTCCCATCGATGGGAAGGGCCCATTGGACGCGCGGGCGAGCGCGCCGGTTGAGCGTGTCGCCCCGGGCGTCATTGCGCGGCAAAAGGTCGATCAACCGGTGCAGATGGGGATCAAGTGCATCGACGCCATGGTTCCCGTCGGTCGTGGACAGCGGGAACTGATCATCGGCGACCGGCAGATCGGCAAGACGGCGATCGCGGTCGACGCGGTGATCAACCAGAAGAACTCCGACATCAAGTGCATCTATGTCGCGATCGGGCAGAAGATGTCGACGATCGCGAATATCGTGCGCACGCTCACGGAAAACGGGGCCATGGAACACACGATCGTCGTGGCGGCGAGCGCATCGGCTCCGGCCCCGATGCAATACATTTCACCCTATGCCGGCTGCGCGATGGGCGAGTACTTCCGCGACCGCGGCGAGGACGCGTTGGTGATCTATGACGACCTGACGAAACAGGCCTGGGCGTATCGGCAGATTTCCTCGCTTTTGCGTCGCCCGCCGGGCCGCGAGGCATATCCCGGGGATGTCTTCTACCTGCACTCCCGGCTTCTTGAGCGGGCCTCGCGAGTCAGCGCGGAATACGTGGAACAGCAGACCGGTGGCGAGGTGAAGGGCCGGACCGGCTCGCTCACGGCGCTGCCGATCATCGAGACCCAGGCCGGCGACGTGTCTGCATTCGTCCCCACCAATGTCATCTCCATTACCGATGGACAGATCATTCTGGAAACGGACCGTTTCAACTCCGGCAAACGGCCGGCGATGAGTCCCGGTCTTTCGGTGTCCAGGGTCGGCGGTTCCGCGCAGGTTCCCTTCATGAAGCGAATCTCCGGCGGCATCAAGCTCGCGCTCGCGCAATACCGCGAACTCGCCGCTTTTTCGCAGTTCGCATCGGATCTCGACGAGGCGACCCGGCGGCAGCTCGAACACGGCGAGCGGGTGGAGGAACTGATGAAGCAACCCCAGGACGCGCCAATGACGGTTGCCGAAATGGGCTTGTCGCTATTCGCGGCGAACGCGGGCTATCTCGAGGACGTGCCGGTCGGCCAGGTGCTCGATTTCGAGCGCGACCTGCTTGCGTACATGCGTACGGAGCACGGCGAGTGGATGGCGGACATCTCCGAGTCGGGGGCTTACGACGACGACATCGAGGCGTTCATGAAGGAAGCTGTGGAAGTGTTCAAATCGACCCATAGCTACGGCGATTGACTTGGTAAAAAACGGAACGCAAACGTAGATCGCGATGGCCGTCGGCAAGGAAATCAAGAAAAAGATCGGCAGCGTGCAGAACACGCAGAAGATCACCCGCGCCATGCAGTTGGTGGCGGCGAGCAAGATGCGCCGCACGCGGGACCGCATGGAACAGGGACGCCCGTATTCGAACCGAATCCGACAGGTGATCGGCCACCTGGCGAACTCGAGCGCGGAGTATCGCCATACCTACATGATTGCTCGCGAAGTCAGGCGCATGGGCTATATCGTCGTGTCCACCGACAAGGGATTATGCGGCGGCCTGAACGCGAACCTGTTCCGGGAACTGGTGCGCTCGATGGGGGAGTGGAATGCGCGCGGCGTCGAGATCGACCTGACGTTGATCGGCAACAAGGCGGCCGCTTTCTTCCGCGCGTTCGGCGGCAATGTCGTGGCAGCGATCAACGATATCGGCGAGCAGCCGGCGGTCGAGATGCTGATCGGCGGCGTCAAGGTCATGCTCGATGCTTTTGACGCGGGCGACATCGACCGGCTCGACATCATCTCGAACGAGTTCGTCAATACGATGACGCAGCGGCCGACGATTAAACAGCTTCTGCCTCTCGATCCGGAAGATGACGACGCGCTGAAACGCCGTTGGGACTACATCTACGAGCCGGACGCGAGGGAACTGATAGAGGGGTTGGTGACGCGGTTCATCGAGGCGCAGGTCTATCACGCGGTGATCGAGAATACCGCCTGTGAACAGGCCGCCAAGATGATCGCGATGAAGAACGCGACGGAGAGCGCCGAAGAAATGATCGGCGAACTGACGTTGATATACAACAACGCCCGGCAGGCGGCGATCACCCAGGAAATCGCGGAGATCGTCGGCGGCGCGACAGCGGTGTAGCGACAGGATTCGAACAAGGGAAACAACACGCATGAGTAGCGGCAAAATCGTCCAGATCATCGGCGCCGTCATCGACGTCGAATTCCCACGGGAGGAAGTCCCCAAGATATACGACGCCCTCACCGTCACGGAACGCGGGTTGACGCTGGAAGTGCAGCAGCAACTCGGCGACGGCGTTGTGCGTGCCATCGCGATGGGATCGTCCGAGGGCCTTGCCCGCGGCCTCTCGGTCTCCAACACCGGACACCCGATCACCATTCCCGTCGGCGAGGAAACCCTTGGTCGCATCATGAACGTGCTCGGTGACGCCATCGATGAGAAGGGCCCGATCAATGCCCGTCAACGTCTGCCCATCCACCGGGATCCGCCGACGTTCGAGGATCAGAAAGGCGATATCGAACTGCTTGATACCGGCGTGAAGGTCATCGATCTCATGTGTCCGATGGCGAGAGGCGGCAAGGTAGGCCTTTTTGGCGGAGCCGGCGTCGGCAAGACCGTCACCATGCTGGAGCTGATCCGCAACATCGCCACCGAGCATGCGGGTCTCTCGGTATTCGCCGGCGTAGGCGAGCGGACCCGCGAGGGCAACGACTTCTACTACGAGATGGCGGAAGCCGGGGTGCTGGACAAGATCTCCCTGGTCTTCGGTCAGATGAACGAGCCGCCGGGCAACCGGTTGCGCGTGGGACTCAGCGGTTTGACGCTCGCCGAACAGTTCCGTGACGAAGGGCGCGACGTCCTGCTCTTCATCGACAACATCTATCGCTACACCCTGGCCGGCACCGAAGTCTCGGCGCTGCTTGGGCGCATGCCTTCCGCTGTCGGCTATCAGCCGAATCTCGCGGAAGAAATGGGTGTGCTGCAGGAGCGAATCACCACCACGAAGACAGGGTCGATCACTTCGGTCCAGGCCATCTATGTCCCGGCCGACGACCTGACCGACCCGTCGCCGGCGACGACGTTCGCGCATCTTGACTCCACCGTCACCCTGTCTCGGGCAATCACGGACCTCGGCATCTACCCGGCGGTCGACCCGCTCGACTCGACCAGCCGCCAACTCGACCCGAACATTGTCGGTCGGGAACATTACGAGACGGCGCGTGGCGTCCAGGAGACCCTGCAGCACTATCAGGAGCTGCGCGACATCATCGCCATTCTCGGCATGGACGAACTGTCGGAGGAAGACAAGGCGCTCGTCTATCGCGCGCGGCGGATGCAGCAGTTCTTCTCGCAGCCGATGTTCGTCGCCGAACAATTCACGGGCCAACCTGGCCAATACGTTTCCCGCGAGGATACCGTCCGCAGCTTTCGAGCCATTCTGGACGGCGAAGGCGATGCCCTGCCGGAGCAAGCGTTCTTCATGGTCGGGGACATCGACAGCGCGCGCGAGAAGGCGAAGACGCTGGCGGCGTAAGGAGTAGAGATCCCATGGCCACGACCATGCAATGCGATATCGTGAGCGCCGAGAGAGAGATTTTTTCCGGCCGCGTGACGATGGTCATTGCGACCGGCAGCATCGGGGAACTCGGCATACTGCCCGGTCATGCGCCGCTCCTGACGGGCATCGAGCCGGGTCCGGTGACGCTGCGGCTCGAAGATGGAGGAGAGGATGTCTTCTTCGCTTCCGGTGGATTCCTCGAGGTGCAGCCGGGTATCGTGACCGTGCTGGCGGATACCGCGTTGCGCGCCGAGGACATAGACGAGGCCGCAGCCATCGAGGTGAGAGATCGGGCAGAGCGCAACCTGTCGGAACAGGCCGCCGACTTCGACTTTTCGCTTGCAACGGCGCAGTTGGCCGACGCTGCGGGTCGACAGCGCACGCTGGAAGAACTGAGGAAACGTCGGCGCTGACGTTGGGATTGGGCGACCCGGCATGACATTGACCATATTCGGCCCTCCGATGAGCCGGGCCATGCGCACCCTGTGGATGGCATACGAACTGGGGCTCGATTTTCAGCACGAGTACGGCTTCCGGGAGGACGCGTTGATTCCGACGGAAGCGCTAATGGCTGCCAATCCCGTGGGGCAGGTGCCAGCGATCGACGAGGACGGTTTCGTGCTCGCCGAGTCCTTGGCCATCAACCTCTACCTCGCGAAGAAACACGGCAAACTGGAGCCGCAATCCCTCGAGGACGAGGCACAGACGCTGCGCTGGTCCTTTTGGGTCATGACCGCCGTAGAGGCCACACTGCTCGATGTTCTGCTGAAATCGCGCGGCTTGCGGGGCCAGAAGAAAGATCTGGAAGTGGCAAAGGCTGGCATCGCGGCGTTGCAGCAGCCCTTCGATGTGCTGAATGGCGCCCTGTCCGACCGGGACTACCTGCTTGGCGACACGTTCAGCGTTGCCGATCTCAATGTCGCGAGCGTCTTCGCCTGGGCACGCGCAGCGGGCATCGACTTCGCGAAGCAACCGCATCTTGACGCGTGGCTCGATCGCTGCCTGAGTCGCGAGGCGGCCGTGCGGGCACGGCGCTGACGTCGGCGGGCTTTCAGCGCGTACTACTCGGTGCTCAAATCAGCCACAGGCGCTTCACGACATCATCCAGCGTCATGTTGGACTTAAGCTTCGTCGCCCAAGGGCGACCAGAGTGGAGCACATCCCATTGTGATCGCGCTTGGTCCTGCCGCCCTCTGCCGGGAGCGTGATTGCCGAAGCCATCGATGCGCGTGTTCCAGATCGGCGAAAACCGCTCGATGAGCAATGACTCGCCGAGCGGTATCCAGATATCGTCAACGACGAGATATCGACAAGAGAAATCGCTCAGTTTCAGATTATTGGCCTGATCGATTGAGGTTGCGTGCTGATTCAATCGGTTCGCAAGCGCAAGCCCTGCAATAGCGCGCGGGCGTACCGCGCCTTTCCTGGCACCGGCAGGAACGGCTTTTCCGACATAGACAGGTATTGAGCAATTGTTTTGTCGATTTGCTTGGGCGATGGCTTTGTACGGATCGAAACATCCCGTGTAGTAGATGGCGTATATGCCAGCACCACGGAACCCATGCGGTGGCAATGCAACTGGCTCGCGTTCCAGCAAAGCGTCGGCGACGCTCGCGCCTAGATTTCTTGTGTCAAGCGGGTTGTAGGGCGGGTGCGTTGGCATGTGCGCCTCCAACTTGCCGTGAGGCGGCGACCACAAGGCATTGCCTAACGCTATCGGCGATCACATGGCCGAGAACCACGGGAACCGCGTTACCGATCTGGCGCATTGTCTCCGTCCATGACCCGGGGAACCCATAGGTGTCTGGAAACGTCTGCAGTCGCGCCGCCTCCCGAACGCTAAAGTAGCGACATGTCCCGTCGCCTCGGGCAAGCATGTTCTCTCCTCCCGGCACGCCGTGGTCCCCGGCTTTGAGCACTTTGGCGGGTTCATCGTATGTGCTTCCCGTATGCCCGGGATAAGCCCGAGCTCCGGGGTTGAATTGGTGGTTGAGAACGCGTTGGCTGGCTATGGGGTCAAACTCTGGATCGGGCAACTCAGCGATTGCATCTCGAACGGTTCGCCAAGGTTCCAGCGGGGGCGGGAAATCGAAACCGCGTAGGCGATCGACGCGGCGGAGCCCGTTGTTTGGTATCGCGGGGCGAACGTTCTTGGCGATGCCATGCCGATCCCAATACGCGCCGGATATCCATTTGTCCCACAACAGCGCATCTGGCGAATGGGTTGGTTTGGGAAACGACCAGTGGATGTTCAAGTCGGCACGGAAGCCGACCATGATCATTCGCTCCCGCTTTTGCGGCACACCGAAATCGGCCGCATTGACGATACAAAGCGAGGTTCGGTACGCGAGGCCCTCGTATCGGCCGTTGCTCACGACGTTGCAATGTTGTCGGAGTCTGCTTGCGTGGTCGAGCCAGCTCTCATCGGCCCGCGTTGTCAGTTCGGGGAAGGTCAGATGGTCGCGAATGTATTCAAGGTAGCGAGAGAATGCCGGTCGCCAAAGCCCCCTGACATTCTCGAAGATAAACGCCTTCGGCGAGAGTTCGCGCACGGCACGGATTGCCTCGGGAAACATGTCGCGCTGATCCAGGGGGCCATGGTGCTTGCCGCCTAACGAAAACGGTTGGCAGGGCGGCCCTCCCGAGACAAGGTCGACTCCTGGGCCGAGAGAGCGAAAGTCCAAATCTCGCACGTCGCATTGACGAAGCGGCCATCCCGCGACGGCGGGATGACTTGCTGCTTGGTTTTCGCGAATCGTGTCGCACGCGTGCCTGTCCCAATCGACAACGAGTTCGTGTTGGAATCCTGCCTGCTCGATGCCCATGCCGAGCCCGCCGGCGCCTACGAATAGTTCAATAGATCTCAATGTCTCGGGGGCCTCTCGCCCACCCTCATTTCGGTCCAGTTGGTGACAGTGCATTCGGATGCTGTTTCGCTGAATTGGTCCGCCCTTTTTTTGATAGTTTGAGCACATGGCCGAGCGAGGACTACCATCCAACGTCGCCACTCAAAAATCAAGCGGCGACATCGGAAAAGCGCGTCCGCTAGTCTCGAACTTTTCGCTCGGGGCGAGCGCGATGGCTGGTTCGGATGGGGCGATCAGGCCAACGACGATGTTCCGGATTGGGCGACGTACGCCAATCATTCGCAGTCGAAACACTGGCGGCCCGTGCCGACACCACTTATCCCGGATGTTGTCGGGACACCCCTGACGCGACTATTGCCAAGCCGGAGCTGATCGAAAAACTCCCGCAGGCAAGACAGCCGGAGTGAGCATTCTTGGCGTTGCGCCCTATAATCGGTGCATTCGCTGCGCGGATCGCGGCAGGAGGGCGTCGGACAATTTCCAACGGCACATTGAATCTGGAAATCGTCGTTCTGGCTGCGGGGCGGGGCAAGCGCATGCGCTCCAGCCAGGCCAAGGTACTGCACGAGATCGCGGGCAAACCGCTGCTGGTGCATGTACTTGAGACGGCTCGGGGGCTTGAACCGTCGCGCGTACACGTCGTTGTCGGCGCCGATGGGGGCGAAATCAGGGCGCGGTGCGGCGATGGTTCGGATCTGAACTGGATCGAACAGACAGAACAACTCGGTACAGGCCACGCGACGGCGCAAGCGATACTGCAGGTGGCTGACGGCGCGACGGTCCTGGTGCTGTACGGCGATGTCCCATTGGCGAATAGGGAGACATTGGGGCAATGCGCGAGCGCGGGCGCGGAAGGCAATTGCATCGCGGTTGTCACGGCGGTCGCCGCAGACCCGGCTGGCTTGGGCCGGGTGCTCCGCAACGATGACGGGAGCGTTGCCGCCATCGTGGAGGAAGCCGACGCCACCGAAACCGAGCGCGGTGTCACCGAGATCAATACGGGAATCCTTGCCGCGCCGGCGACCTCGCTGAAGCGGCTGCTGGCCGGGCTCGGGAACGACAACGCGCAGGGCGAGTTCTACCTGACGGACATAGTCGCCGCCGCGCAATCCGCCGGCGTTCCGGTCAGCGGGATCAAGGCGGCGTCGTTCGATGACTTTGCCGGCGTAAATGACCGGGTACAGCTCGCGGCGGCCGAGCGGCGCTATCAGCGGCGGTGTGCGGAAGCACTGATGCGGGAAGGCGTGACGTTGCGGGATCCCGCGCGGTTCGACCTGCGCGGCACTCTCAAGGCCGGGGCGGACTGCGCCATTGATGTCAATACCGTGTTCGAGGGCGAAGTGGTCCTGGGCGAGCGCGTTTGCATCGGACCCAACTGTTTTGTTAGGGATACGGTCTTGGGCGACGATGTAAGCGTGGAAGCGAATACCGTGATTGACGGCGCGCACATTGATCGAGGGGCAACGATCGGTCCGTTTGCACGCCTGCGTCCCGGCACGGAACTTGGCGAGGGCGTCAAGATCGGCAACTTCGTGGAGACGAAGAAAGCGCGCCTGGGGGCTGGCACCAAGGCAAGCCACCTCGCGTACCTGGGCGATGCGGATGTGGGCGAAGACTGCAACATCGGCGCCGGCGCGATCACATGCAACTATGACGGGGTGGACAAACACGAGACGAACATCGGCGACCGCGTCTTCGTAGGCACCAATGCGACTCTCGTCGCGCCTGTCGAGATCGGCGACGACGCATATGTCGGCGCGGGGTCGACGATCACGGTAGCCGTGGAAGCGAAAGACCTTGCCGTCGGACGCAGCAGGCAGCGCAACATCCAGAAATGGAGTTCGCCCCGGGACAGGAAGGAGCGCGAGGATAAGCCCCTCGCGGACGGATAGCGTCGTGTGCGGCATTGTCGGCGCGGTGTCCAGCCGCGATATTTCGGGCATCCTCCTCGAAGGTCTGCAACGCCTTGAATACCGGGGTTACGACTCCGCCGGGCTCGCCATTGTCGGCGCCGATAGCGATGGGGCGGCGGGATTCGTGCACCGGCGCACGGTCGGCAATGTGCAGGTGCTGGTCGACAGCCTGAAGGACCGGCCCGTGCGGGGCACCGCTGGAATCGCGCACACGCGTTGGGCGACCCACGGCGCGGTCAGCGAATCCAACGCCCACCCGCACGTTTCCTCGAACCGTATTGCCCTGGTACACAACGGCATCATCGAGGACTTCGAACCCTTGCGCGAGGAATTGATCGAGAACGGGTACCTGTTTACGTCGGAAACGGATACCGAAGTTATCGTTCACTTGATCGATTACTGCTATGAACAGACGGGGGATTTGCTTGAAGCGGTGCGCGCGGCGATCAAGCGTCTCGACGGGGCCTTCGCGATCGGTGTCCTGTGTCGCGACGAGCCGGACCGCGTCGTTGCGGCCCGCGCCGGCAATCCGCTGGTGGTCGGCGTCGGCGTCGGCGAGAACTTCGTCGCCTCGGATGTCCTTGCGCTGCGGCCGGTGACGGATCGATTCATCCTGCTCGAAGAGGGCGATGTGATCGATGTGTGCCGACAGGGCATAGAGGTATGGAACGTCAACGACGAAAATGTCGTGCGCGCCACGGTGCGCGTCGAGCAGGCGGGGGGGCGCGAGGATAAGCCCCTCGCGGACGGATAGCGTCGTGTGCGGCATTGTCGGCGCGGTCTCCAGCCGCGATGTTTCGGACATCCTCCTCGAAGGCCTCCAACGCCTCGAATACCGGGGCTATGACTCCGCCGGGCTCGCGATTGTCGGTGCCGATGCCGATGGCAATTCTGGCGGAGCGGCGGGATTCGTGCACCGGCGCACGGTCGGCAATGTGCAAGTGCTGGTCGACAGCCTGAACGACCGGCCTGTACGGGGCACCGCTGGAATCGCGCACACGCGTTGGGCGACCCATGGCGCGGTCAGCGAGTCCAACGCGCACCCGCACGTTTCCTCGAACCGTATTGCCCTGGTACACAACGGCATCATCGAGGACTTCGAACCCTTGCGCGAGGAATTGGTCGAGAACGGGTACCGGTTCACGTCGGAAACGGATACAGAGGTCATCGTTCACCTGATCGATCATTGCTATGAACAGACGGGGGATTTGCTTGAAGCGGTGCGCGCGGCGATCAAGCGTCTCGACGGGGCCTTCGCGATCGGCGTCCTGTGTCGCGACGAGCCGGACCGCATCGTTGCGGCCCGCGCGGGCAATCCGTTAGTGGTCGGCGTCGGCTTCGGCGAGAACTTCGTCGCCTCGGATGTGCTTGCGCTGCGGCCGGTGACGGATCGATTCATCCTGCTCGAAGAGGGCGATCTGATCGATGTGCGCCGACAGGGCATAGAGGTATGGAACGTCAACGACGAAAACGTCGTGCGCGCCACGGTGCGCGTCGAGCAGGCGGTAGAAGAGGCGGACAAGGGCAACTACCGTCACTACATGCAGCGCGAGATCCACGAGCAACCTCGCGTGGTGCGGGACACGCTGGAAGGTCGACTCGACCGCACTCGGGTGCGCGAACGCGCATTCGGCGTACGCACCGCGAGCATTCTGGACGAAACCCGGGCTGTGACAATTGTCGCGTGCGGCACCGCGTATTACGCCGGCTGCGTGGCGCGGCATTGGATTGAGGAGTACGTCGGTATCTCCTGCCAGGTAGAGATCGCCAGCGAGTGGCGCTATCGCACTGTCGTGGTGCCGCCAGGCAGCCTGTTCGTGACCACCTCGCAGTCAGGTGAGACTGCCGACACCCTCGCCGCGCTGCGTATCGCCAAGGACCTCGGATTCCGCCACACGTTAACGATTTGCAACGTTGCAACCAGTTCCATCGTGCGCGAGTCCGACATGGCGATCATGCTGGAGGCGGGCGCGGAGTTTGGCGTTGCGTCGACCAAGGCGTTTACCGCCATGCTCGCGGATCTGTTGATGCTGACCATCCTGCTTGGACGCCGACACGGCTTGAGCCGGGAAACGGAGGCAGAGCTGGTTCAGGCGCTGCACTCGCTCGATGGTGCCATCGAGGAAGTCCTCGGTTTGGAATCGCGTGTGCGGGAGCTTGCGGAAGAGTTCTCGGGTCGACAGCACGCGTTATTCCTCGGTCGGGGTCCGCAGCTCCCTGTCGCCCTGGAGGGGGCGTTGAAACTCAAGGAGATTTCGTACGTCCACGCGGAGGCCTATCCCGCCGGGGAGTTGAAACACGGGCCGCTCGCCCTGGTTACCGAAGCGATGCCCGTGGTGGCCGTGGCACCAAATAACGATCTGCTGCGCAAGATTCAGTCGAATCTGCAGGAAGTGCGTGCCCGGGGCGGCCAACTGTACGTCTTCGCCAATGCGGAAGCGGGATTCCGCGAGGGCCCTGGCATCACCGTGATCGAAGTCCCGAACGTGCACGACGCCGTGGCGCCCATCGTCTACACGGTGCCGCTGCAACTGCTCGCGTACCATGTCGCGGTGTTGAAAGGAACGGACATCGACCAGCCGCGAAACCTGGCGAAATCCGTCACCGTCGAGTAGCGGTTGGACGTATCAAGCATCATCGGGCCCCTGAACGAGCGGCAGCGGGAAGCCGTTACGGCCCCCTTGGGGAACCTGCTTGTCGTCGCTGGCGCGGGAAGCGGGAAGACCCGCGTGCTGGTGCATCGCATTGCCTGGCTGGTCCAGGTGGAGGGGCTGAGTCCGCAGGGCGTTCTCGCCGTCACGTTCACCAACAAGGCCGCAGCGGAAATGCGGTCCCGCGCGGAGGCACTGCTCGATATGCCTGGGCGGGGCATGTGGGTGGGGACGTTTCATGGCATCGCCCACCGCTTGTTGCGCATGCATTGGGAGGATGCGCGACTGCCGCAGAATTTCCAGATCATCGACGCGGACGATCAGCTTCGCCTGATCCGTCGCGTGATCAAGGTTCAGGATCTGGACGAGAGTGCCTGGCCTGCGCGACAGGTCGCCGGGTTCATCAATGCGCAGAAGGATCGCGGTCGCCGGCCGCGCGAAATCCCCGGCAGCGACGACTTTTCGGCCAGGACGCACAAGAGACTCTACGAATCCTATGAGTCCGCCTGCGCCCGCGGCGGCTTGGTGGACTTCGCCGAACTGTTGCTGCGGGGGCACGAACTCATGCTGGAGAACGAGGCACTGCTAACGCACTACCGGCGTCGCTTCGGGCAGCTCCTGGTCGATGAGTTCCAAGACACCAACACGATTCAGTACGCGTGGCTGCGGCTGCTTGCCGGGGACAGCGGCAATGTCATGGCGGTGGGGGACGATGACCAGTCGATCTATGGCTGGCGCGGTGCCAAGATCGAGAACATTCAAAGTTTCTCCGAGGATTTCGAGGATACGCAGATCATTCGGCTGGAACAGAACTACCGCTCGACGGGCAAGATCCTGGAGGCGGCCAACGGCCTGATCGGCAACAACTTCGGCCGCCTCGGCAAGTCCCTGTGGACTTCTGCGGGAGACGGTGAGCGGGTCCGGGTCTACGCCGCGTTCAACGAAGTCGACGAAGCGCGCTTCGTCGCGGGTCGCGCCCGCGAGTGGTTGCGCGACGGCACGCCGGACGAAGTCGCCGTGCTGTACCGGTCGAATGCGCAATCTCGCGTGCTGGAAGAAGCCTTTCTTATGGCCGACATCCCCTATCGCATCTACGGCGGATTGCGCTTCTTTGAAAGAGCCGAAGTCAAGAACGCGCTGGCTTACATGCGGCTGATGAACCAGCGCCATGGCGATGTCGCCTTCGAACGGGTGGTCAATACGCCGCCCCGGGGCATTGGCGAACGGACCATAGACAGCGTGCGCACGTTGGCCCGGGCAAACGAGATATCGCTTTGGCAGGCAGCGAAGGTTGGCATCGCGAGCGGAGAGATCGGCGGCAGGATGGCGACCGTGCTGCGCAACTTCATCGACGAGATCGATACGATGTCGGAGGCGGTCCAAAACGCCGAGCTGCATGAGGTCGCCCGCAACTGCATCGATGCCAGCGGCCTCCTGGAGTATCACGGCAAGGAGCCGGGCGAACGGGGGTTGGCGCGCAAGGAAAACCTGGAGGAGCTTGTCTCGGCGTGCCGACAGTTCCGGGCGGCAAGAACGTTTCCCGTCGATCCGCGTGGTCAGGCCGACGAGGACGCGTCAGACCTTGACGACTTTCTGGATCACGCCGCCCTTGAGGCTGGCGAATACCAGACATCGGGCGGAGCGGCGGTCCAGATGATGACATTGCATTCGGCCAAGGGGCTCGAATTTCCCCTGGTATTTCTCACCGGTCTGGAAGAAGGTCTGTTCCCGCATCGCAGGTCGGCGGAGGAACCCGGTCGCATGGAGGAGGAGCGCCGCCTCGCCTACGTCGGCGTCACGCGCGCCATGCGCCAGCTCTATCTCACGTATGCGCAGATTCGTCGCTGGTTCGGCACCGAGTCGGTCAACCGACCGTCGCGATTTCTACTTGAGGTACCTTCAGAGACCCTGGAGGAAGTGCGGATGGGCGGGGCCGTGGCCCGGCCTGTGCGGAGGATTGGCGCGGGGTCGAGGATGGCGGAGCCCTCGGGCGGATTACGCGTGGGACAGCGCGTGCGGCACGGAAAGTTCGGGGAGGGCATAGTGCTGCAAAGCGAAGGAAATGGCGAGCGCGCGCGGATTCAGGTGAATTTCAGGAAGGAAGGATCGAAATGGTTGATGTTGGGTTACGCGGGGTTGGAGACGTTGGATTGAATCGGGCTTCGCGTCCTGGCGCGCTGTGGACGGCGGCCATCTTCGGAGTATTGCTCGGCGCGTGCGCGCCGCAGGAAGATCAGGGTCCCACGGCCCAGGCGGCACCTGCGCCCTCTCAATTCGAGTGGAAGCTGGTTACGACCTGGCCGAAAAATCTGCCGGGCCTGGGCACGGCGCCGGAACGGCTCGCGGAAACGGTGGAAGTCATGTCGGCTGGCCGCCTCACGATCAAGGTGTATGCCGCCAACGAACTCGTCCCGGCGTTCGAGGTATTCGACGCCGTGTCCGAGGGCAGCGCCGAAATGGGTCACGGTGCCGCCTACTATTGGCGCGGCAAGGCTGCTATTGCCGCCATCTTCGCGACGGTGCCCTTCGGCATGACGGCCCAGGAGATGAACGCGTGGCTGCACTACGGCGGCGGCCTGGAGTTGTGGCGAGAACTATACGCGCGATTCGGGATCATCCCGATGGCCGCAGGCAATTCGGGGGTGCAGATGGCGGGTTGGTTCAACAAGGAAATCAACACCCCAGCCGACATCGAAGGCCTCAAGATGCGTATCCCGGGGCTCGGCGGCGAGGTCTTTCAACGCGCGGGCGGTGTCGCCGTCAGCTTGCCGGGCAGCGAGATATTCACGGCGCTGCAAACCGGCGTCATCGACGCGACAGAGTGGGTTGGGCCGTACAACGACCTCGCTTTCGGATTCCAGCAGATCGCGCGCTACTACTACTATCCGGGTTGGCATGAACCCGGCCCGACCATCGAAGCCATCGTCAACCGGGATGCGTTCAATGCGTTGCCCGACGACTTGAAGAAAATCCTCGAAACCGCCTGTCGGGCGATCAACCAGGACATGCTGGACGAATTCACCGCCCGCAACGCCGCCGCTCTCAAGACTTTGGTCGAGGAACACGGCGTCGAAGTGCGGCGCCTGCCCGATGAGGTGCTTGACCGGTTTCGGACGTTGTCCCGCGAAGTCCTGGCAGAATCGGCGGAAGACGAACTCTCGCAGCGCATTCTCGACTCGTACACGAAGTTTCTTGAGGACATGCGCGAGTACCACGCCGTGACCGAGCAGGCATACATCAACGCGCGATAGGCGGGGGACGGTCCCCGCAAGAAGTCAGTAGAGGATACGGGGCAGCCAGGTGGCGAGTTGCGGCGCGGCGACGAGCAGCAGCAACATGCAGAGTTGCGCGACGATGAACGGAATGACGCCGCGGTAGATATCGATGGTCGCAACCTCGGGAGGCGTCACGCCGCGCAGATAGAACAGGGCGAACCCGAAGGGGGGCGTGAGAAAGGAAGTCTGCAGGTTGACGGCGATCATCACCCCCAGCCAGATCGGATCGATCCCCATGGAGAGCAGGACGGGGCCAATGATCGGAACAACGACGTAAGTGATTTCGATGAAGTCGAGCACGAAGCCCAACAGGAATATCGTCACCATCACGATAACCAGCGCGCCCCACGCCCCGCCGGGCATGTCCAGAAACACGCCTTGCACCAGTTCGTCGCCGCCGTAGCCTCGGAATACGAGGGAGAAGACCGAAGCGCCGACGAGGATGAGGAAGACCATGGAGGTGGTCTTCAGCGTGGATAGCGCGATCTCCCGCAGCACGGCAACGGACAACGCGCGATAGGCGGCCCCCAGGATCAAGGCGCCGGCCGCGCCGACGCCCGCCGCTTCGGTTGGCGTCGCGTAGCCGCCGAGGATGGAGCCGAGAACCGCGACGATGAGCGCGAGCGGCGGCACAAGTCCGAAGACCAGTTCCCGGCGTGCCGCGGGCGCCCCCTCGGGATTCCTGTCTGCCACGTCGCGGCTTGCGCCCGGCGCGCGGTGCGGGCTGATGAACGCCACGGCCGCGATATAGGTGAGGTACATGACCACCAGAACGAGTCCCGGGAGTATTGCGCCGGCGAACAGATCGCCGACCGAAACGGTCTTCGGCGAAAGGACGCCCTGGGTCAGTTGCGCCTGCTGATATGCGCTCGACAACACGTCGCCGAGCAGCACCAGGGCGATGGAAGGCGGGATGATCTGGCCAAGGGTTCCGGTGGCGCAGATGGTACCGGTGGCAAGTTTGCTGTCGTAGCCCTGTCGCAGCATTGCCGGCAGGGAAATGAGCCCCATCGTGACCACCGTGGCGCCGACGATACCGGTGCTGGCTGCCATCAACATGCCGACCACGATGACGGCCATGCCGAGGCCCCCGCGCGCGGAGCCCAACAGCGTCGACAGGCTCTTGAGCAGCGTCTCGGCAATGTGCGTGCGTTGCAGCGTCACGCCCATCAGCACGAACAGGGGCACCGCTATCAGCGTCTGGTTCGTGATGATGCCGAATACGCGGCTGGGCAGGAATCCGAGGTCCCCGATATCGAATACGCCGAACAGGGCGCCGCCAAAGGCGAACAGGAGCGCGACGCCCGCCAGCGTCGGGGCTACCGCGTAGCCGGCAAGCAGCGTGGCGAATACCGCCGCGAACATGATGAGCGGCAGGTATTCAGCCATGCGCAATGTGCGTGGGGTTACCCCCCTGAGTCCTCAACCGGTGTATTTCGCGGACGGCGAGCAAGCCGGTTTGCAACAGCAGCAAACACGCCGAGGCGGGAATCAACGTCTTCAGCAGAAACACTCCGCGGATTCCGCCGACTTCCTGGGAGCCTTCCAGAATCGACCAGGAGTTCGCGACGTATCGGAGGCTGAAGAAAAGCAGGGTCAGGCAAAGTGGCGTCATGAGGACGATGTGTCCGGCCAGGTTCACCAGGCTCTTTCGTCGGTGCGACATCCTGCTGTAGGCCAGGTCGACGCGCACGTGTGCGTCGTGCTTGAGCGTATAGGAGAAGCCGAGCATGAATACGGCACCGTGCATGTAGAGCACCGATTCCTGCAGCATGATCGCGCCCGTGTCGAACCCGTAGCGGAGAATCAGCGTTGCGCAGGTGGCCGCCACCATGGCGAGCGTCAGCCATGCCGCTCCCCGTCCGATGACGTCGATCAGTCTTTCGATCATGCCAGGGAGCGCGCCTGATACTCGACTACGGCACCGGCGAACAAGGCGAAACCGACCCAGACATTGTTGCGGAAAGCCTTGAAGCAGGCGTTTTCTTCGCGCGTGCGGATCAACCATTGGTGGTATATGAACAGCGCGGCGACCGCCGCGAGCGCCGCGAAGAAGGCGTGGCGGAATCCGGCTTGAGCTCCTCCCAGGAAGAACAGGGCGAGCGCCGCACACTGCAGCGCGCCGATAGCCGCCCGGTCCGCGGTCGCGAACAGGATCGCGGAGGACTTGAGCCCTAGCTCGACGTCGAAACGGCGATCGACCATCGCGTATTGCGTGTCGTAGGCGATGATCCACAGCGCGCTGGCGCCGAACAGGATCCAGGCGAGGGCGGGCACGCTGCCCGTGGTGGCCGTGAACGCCATGGGAATGCCCCAACTGAAGGCGGCGCCGAGCACCACCTGCGGCAAGTGCGACCACCGCTTCAGGAACGGATAGGAGATGGCGATGAGGACCCCTGCAACCGCGAGCACCCGCGTGGCGGTATTGAGCGTCATCACAATGGCGAATGCGATGACAAGGAGAACGGCGAAGAGCGCAAATGCCTCGGTCGTCGAAACGCGACCCTGCGGTAGCGGCCGCTCCTGCGTGCGCGCCACATGGCCGTCGAAGTTCCGGTCGGCGATGTCGTTGATCACGCAGCCGGCGGCACGCATGATCAGCGTCCCCGCGATGAACGCCAGGAGTATCGGCACAGGCGGAACGCCCTCTGCGGCGATCCACAAGGCAGCCAGTGTCGGCCACAATAGCAACAAGGTGCCGACCGGCTTGTCGAGCCGCATGAGTTGCGTGTAGGCGAACAGACGCACTCGCATGGAACAAGCGTCTCCTGGAGCGCCAGCGACCGGGGGCGGTTGTTCCATGGGCGACGAGTTGGGCCGGGCCGCGGGCGGCGCCGATAGGCGACGGTCGTGGGGCACTTTCACGGGCGGAATCGGTTGTCGCGCGGGGACTTGAGCGGCGGCATTCGCCTTTCCATCCGTTCTCCGCCGGGATTACGATGTAGCTTCGCGCATGGGGCGGCCATCGGTGACTCAGGTCTTGGCGGGAACCGAAGATGTTAGAACATTGCCGGCGAAGGCGTCGCGCATCGCGCCGGGACCAGCGACGGGGGTCCGCGAAATTTCGTGAAAAAGTGGCAATGCATAGTCTGCGGCTGGATCTATGACGAAGCCGAAGGCTGTGAGTACGAGGACATTCCTCCGGGGACGCCCTGGGAGGACGTACCGGACGACTTCGTGTGTCCGGAGTGCGGGGTTGGGAAGGAAGACTTCGAGATGATCGAAGTCGGGTAGGGCCGTCAATCCCAATCTACAGGTATCTGCGTTCTTTTTCGCCCCCGGCTTCGTTTCTCCTCGCTTTGCTTGGGTCCCCACCGCGCCGCGTCATCGCGCCTCGTGCAGAGAGAGGTGACTACATCGCGCATTCGGGCGTCCGGGTGTCGGTACCGCCGGCATCACGACGCACTTCCATTCGGTCGCAGAGCACGGTACTTGTCAAAGTGCCGCCTCGGCATGCCCAATCCATTTCTGCCCTTCAGCGCGGACGCTGTGCCACCAAGCCATTCCGCATTTAGCTTGAACACGCCATTTCGCGGACGAAGACGCTGGATATTTTTGTACCGTGTCGTCTTTATGCATTCCCAGGTGGTATTGCCCACGAGCAAAACGGCCATGCGGTGCTCTATCGCTCGAAGTTTGATGAACGTAATCGCTTCGCCCAAGTCTTTGGGTTCGCCGAAGTACGCCACAATGTGATGGGCAAACGAGCTTTGGCGTACATCATGGCGGTGAATCGAGAGGCCATCGTGGATTGCGTCAATCGGTAGAGTCAGTACCGTTGCGGAACCCGCCGTTGTACGAAATACACGCCAGCTATTGACAGGGTCCAGTTCGCAACGGCCTTTCAAGGAGACTTCTCCGGACTGGGGAATCAAATGAATATCAGCACGTACGGATCTTCGAGTCGTATGGGACCATTTGCGAGTCTCGCCTCCAGCCGGAGCTTTCTTTGATGGCACTGGCGGCAGCAGCTTTCCCGTCGGCCAGTTCTTGCTCTTAAACTCGTCGAGCCACGATGCTTCGACCGGGAGAACGGCAATGTCGCCGAATGCGCGCCGTGTTGTTCGTATCGCTCTTGCGGCGCGGCGATAGATATTGGACTCCCTCCTCTCGGAAACGACCAATAGGCCCAACGGGGCGCCGAGCGCCGCAAGGTTCGCGATGTCGGCTTTTGGTATGCGGGTTCATATCATCGGGTCGTCGAATCAAGTCGGGGTCGGTGCGGCGATTCCAATGTGCATCATCAGGCTTGGAATACCCGGTCGCCACACATCGCCCTCGCCTGGCGGGTTCCAGACGTAGCCGACTGCGGCCAAATGGTCGCGAACGCGAATTAGCGATTCGCGATCAAGCGATTCCGAACTCCACGCATCGTCTGCCCCACGGGGGAGGACATCCTCTCCCGCGCGAACGATGACTTCATCCACTTCCGCTTGCGTCATCGTGGCGTGTTCACCAAACGCGTCGGCGAGCGCCGCCGCCACGTTGAGCAGGCCAGCCCGCTGGAGTTCGTTGCGCCGATGACGATAGTAGGTTCCTTTCTTTTGATCGAATGTGGCGGTGGCGCGCGCCACGACGGCTTCGTCGATGATCTTTTTGCTGTCCGCCACGACGACGTCCCACAGCGCGGCCCCGAACAACTGAAGGAAGTATGGGTAGCTCTGACTGTCATCGAGAACCTGCCGCAAGGCGGCCTCCTCGAATGTCACCGATGGAGTTTCGGCTCCGAACGGTCGCGTCAAGGCGGCGGCGGACGCGTCTCGTTCAAGCAGGCCAATAGCGAGGTGTTCAGCCCGGTCCCAAAACGTCGCGGACATGGCATGGAGGCGCGGCTCCAGGCCCGGCGTGCCTGCGAGCGCCAGAAGAAAAGGCGCGACCCCGCTTACGGACTGGCTCGCGTTCAAAAGGGCTTGGCCGACGACCGGTTCCAACGTGTGAGCCTCGTCGAGCAAGACCACCAAGGGTCGCTGTTCGCAACGTACCGTCAATAGTTCCGCTAAGGTGCCGGGGTTGTTCCTCAGGTTCCAACCCGCGCGCCCGACGCCGACCGACAGCGAAAGCGTATCGGGCAGCACGGACCTAAAGCGTCCGGGAGGTACCAAGGTGGTCGCCAGCGCATCCACGGTCGGCAGGTCGCCCGGTGTGCGCCACAGCAGGTCAATCTGGTGGTCGCGCGCCTCGATCTCGCGCTGAAACCAGCGAAGGAGGACGGTCTTGCCGTTCCCCCGCGGCCCGCAAAGCACAACATCCCGCGGTGCGCCTCGGCCCGCTTCGACGTAGGCAAGAATGCCCATGAGCGTTTGCTGCTCGGCCTCGCGACCGGCCAGATATGGTGGCAATGCGCCTCGGCCGGGAACGAAGGGATTCGGACGCGACTGGCTCATGCTGGATAGTATAGAGAACAGACCAAGACAAGTGCCAAGGGAACGCGAATGGTCCTTGCCGGACGACATGCGGATCGTTCTTCATCGTCTAGGCGAGGACGGCGAGTTCCGGTATAGACTGTGGCCAAGCGCGTGGCTTCAAGGGGAGGGCAAATGTCGCAAGAAGAAACGAAGGGCGCGGGCATGTGGTCCAGGATCGCTAACGCGCCGCTGCATTGGCAGATTGCGGTGGCGCTGGCCCTGGCCCTGCTGGTCAGTTTGCTCGCCGATGGTGAGACCACGGTGTTCGGGGCGTCACTGGTCGAAATTTTCGACTTCTTCGGCGGCCTGTTCCTCAATGCCCTGAAGATGATCGTGGTGCCCCTGATCGTGTCGTCGATCATCATGGGCGTTCACAACATGGCCGGACGCGAGAACTTCGGCCGGGTCGGCGGCAAGACGGTCGGCTTCTACCTTGCGACGGGTCTGATCGCGGTGGTGACCGGCCTGATACTCGTCAACGTGATCAATCCCGGGGGCGGCGAGTCGGTCAAGGCGCTGAGCGAGAACATGCCGGACGTGTCGGCACAGTTGTCGCGCGTCGAGGGACGCGATGCGGGCGATCTGGTGGAGGTGATCTCGCGCGCCGTCCCGGACAACATCTTCGCGGCGGCGGTGAACATGGAGCTTCTCGCGCTGATCTTCTTCAGCGTCGTGTTCGGCTATTTCATGGCGCGCCTTGAGGGCTCTGTGAGCGAGACGCTGACCAACTTCTGGACCGCTATCCACGACGTGATGATCATGATCACCAGGTGGGTCCTGAAGTTCGCGCCGTACGGTGTATTCGCCCTCGTGGGCAAGGCCTTGCTGACAGTGCCGCTGGCCACGCTCGCGGAGGCACTCGCCTGGTTCACCCTGACCGTCCTGCTGGCCTTGGCGACGCACTTTTTCGCGACCTTGCCACTGCTGCTGCGTTTCGTCGGCGGGGTCAGGCCGTATGCATATTACGGTCGCATCATGCCTGCGCAGCTAATGGCGTTCTCCACGGCATCGTCTTCCGCCACGTTGCCGGTGAGCCTGAGCAGCGCCCGCCGAGCCGGTGTATCGGAAGGCACCACGAGTTTCGTGTTGCCGCTGGGTGCAACGGTCAACATGGATGGCACGGCGTTGTTCGAGTGCGTGGTCGTGATCTTCATCGCACAGGCGTTCGGCGCGGATCTGACCGCCGTCGACCAGTTCCTGGTAGTGCTGCTGGCGTTGTTGACCTCCATCGGCGTGGCCGGGATACCAGCGGCGAGCCTGGTCGCCATCACGTTGATCCTGACGGTGTTGGATCTGCCCCTGGAGGCGATCGGGTTGTATATCGCGGTGGACAGGATCCTTGACATGTGTCGGACATCAGTCAACGTGACGAGCGACCTGACCGTTACCGCGCTGGTGGCTCGTACCGAGGGCGAGGATCTGCCCGAGGTGCGTGCAGGCGAGTCGCGCGAAGAAGAGGCGGCCTGAACGCCACCGCACGGATTGAATTATTGAGGGAGGATTGACCCATGGTTACGACAGTTGCGGTACCGAAGGAAATAGCAAAAGCGATCCGAACCGGCGGGAAGATCGAATCATATGAAGACTATCTCGCCAGGAGCCGGGTGACGATGGACCGGGTCGCGGCCTTTGTGAACGACCCGACCCAGGACGAACTCATCAACATGGGCGCTGGCCCCGGAAAGCCGGTTATCAGGGCGCCGACGGCCGAGCAGATCGAAGCGAGGGTGAAGGCCGGCACGGTGACCTCGGGCATCTTCACCGTGGTTGAGCCGGTGGACCTCGATCTCTACCGGTCGTTTCTGCCGGAACCTTTGGAGATGCCGGAGAAGCCCCTGGTGGGGGTAACGCTGCTGGACATGAACCACACGCCGCTGACGCGTTTCCAGGAAGGCCGGATTACCGTGAAGGCCTTGTGTCCCGATGGAATCGAATCCTGGCTGGTGGTCAGCATCCCCGTGCCGTCGCTGCTGATGTGCTACATGGGAGTCGTTTGGGGGTGGCCCAAGTACGTGGCCGACGAGATGACGCTCACGCCATCGAGAGCTGAAGTGATCTATGAGGGCGAGGTTCGCCTGTCGCTTGACTTCACCGAGGGACCGGTCGAGGACGAGGCTGGCTTACGAGCGCTCGGCAGAGTCGAAGCGGGCAATACGGTTTCCTTCCACTGGAAACAGGGCGGTGCCTGCCTCGTCAGGCAGGCTGGAAGAGGGGGCGACGGCCCCAGGATGCTTGAATGGCAGGCGGGGACGGTGAAGGTGTACATGCGGCCGGAGGACCCTTGGTCCGGGCTCATACCTGAAAATTCCGAAACCCCGGGCACCTACCAGAAGTTCGTGAACGTGGGCGGGGGCGACTCCGTCTGGCAGAAGGTCAAGTAGCCGGCCCAGACGTCGGTTGGTGCGAGTACGACCACGAGGTCACCGGGTTCTGTCACGTTTCATATCGTGGGTCAGTCATACGTTATCGAGGTTTTCGACAAGGCCAGTGTGAAGCGCACCTCGGACAATGGGAGCCCCTGTCGTGAACCGGCAAACAATCTTCGCGCTCATTTCGGCAGTTGACAGCGCCGCCCCACCCTTCTTCCGCGCTACCAGCGCCTGCGGTTTGCCCCCGACCCTGTTGTCAGCCAATTGCCGCCGCTCATGGCGACTGGATTCAATACCATGCTGAAAGCCCGCACTATCTCGATTTCCCTTGCCGTAATTGTTCTTGTCGGGACGGGCCTGATGTCTCTCGGACCTCGCCCGGATCCCGATATCGCCAAGGAAGATAAAGGCACCGTCGCTCCGCAGTCTTCGGCGCCTCCCGCCGATGCCTCCGCAGACCAGCCATGGAGCTTCCGGGAGTTCTCCGCGACGGCCGTCGAGCCGGTAAGGAGCGCTTCCATTTCCACATCCGGCCCGCTCGAAGAACCCGAGTCCCCTCCGGTCGCCGTTACACTGCCAGTTAGTTCAGAGGTGTCCCAAAAATCTGAGATGGCGACGCCTAATCTGGAAGGGGCTGACTTTCGGGATTCGGACTTGAGCGGGGCTCGTTTTGCGAATGCCAATATGAGGCGGGCGGATTTCACGCATGCCAAAGTGAGAGACGCGGACTTCAGCGGAGCTAATTTATCCGAGTCGATATGGCATTCCGCACGTGGCGAGGCCAACTTTCAAGGTGCCGACCTGAGAGGCGCGGACCTGCGCACATCCATAATCGATCACTCCGACATGAGGGACGCCGACCTTAGAGACATAGACGTTGCACTCATGGATGATCCGGACAGCGGCCAACCGTTGAATACGTACTTCACGGGAGTCGACATGACGGCCGCTGACCTCAGAGGTGCGAATTTCGGCGGGGCGCTCATCGTTGGCGCGAGCCTTCGTGGCGCGGACGTGCGAGGTGCCGATTTCAAAGGCACCGTCGGCCTTGAGGCGGTAGATTGGCTCGGCGCACTCTACGACGAGTCAACGAGGTTCAGCGAAGGATTTGACCCTCAACAGCGCGGCATGATCCTTTTCGAAGAGGACGAAGCTCCGACCCCTGTCGGCGGTTGAAGCAGCAATAGCTGACGGAACGCTAGTCGGGCAGCCCCAGCACCCGTTTGGCGATGATATTGAGCTGAATCTCCGAGCTTCCGGCGGCGATCGTGGTGGCCTTGACGTGTAGCCACGCTCGCGTATTGGCCAGTTCTTCGTCCTTGAACCCGGCGCCTTCCCAACCGACGCCGCGCGTGCCGCACATGCGGGTGAGCGCTTCCATGCGCCGGGTGCCGAGTTCGGAGTTGTAGTACTTGAACATCGACGTCGCGAACGTCGGCGTCGCGCCTTCCCTCTCTTGCGCCGCGCGGCGCTGGGTGAGTTGAAACGCCCGCGCGTCCATGTTGATGCCAAGCACCTCTTCGCGCGTCGCCGCCCCCGCGATCCTGCCGTCGGCCTCGCCGACGTAGCGTTTCGCGATGCCGTCAAGTGCGGGCGGCTTCGTCCGTTGTTCCGACGGCATTCGCTCGTATTGAAGCAGCCGCTTGCCCACTGTCCAACCCTGGTTTTCCCGGTGGACGAGATCAATCTTCGGCACGACGACGTTGTCGAAGAAGCATTGGCAGAACTCCTGGTTGCCGTCGACCAGCGTGATGGGTTTCACCGAAATGCCCGGGTCGGACATCGGGAAGAGGACCAGACTGATGCCTTCCCACTTGGGCACATCAAAGTTTGTTCGAACGAGGCAGAACATCCAGTCCGCGTTCTGCGCGCCCGTGGTCCAGATCTTCGAGCCGTTCACAAGGTAATGGTCGCCGTGGTCCTCCGCTCGCGTCTGTAGGGAAGCAAGGTCCGAACCGGCGTTCGGCTCGGAATAGCCTTGGCACCAGCGGTATGTGCCGCTGGCGATATTGGGAAGATGGCGTGATTTCTGATCTTCAGTGCCGTATTCGAGCAAGGTGGGGCCGATCATCGTCAGGCCATGACCGCCGAGGGGAAGCGGTGCTCTTGCGGCAAGCATCTCTTCGCGGAGCACCTGCTGCTCGGCGGCGGTCATCCCGGCGCCGCCGTATTCCTTCGGCCAGGTGGGGGCCGTGTAGCCGTGCTCGTAGCACACCTCGGCCCAACGCCGCGAGTCGTCGGGATTGTTGAGGGGGGTTTTCCTGCCGCCGTTGTAGACTTGGCTCGTGCCTCGCAATCTTGACGGCAGGTTTTCTTCGACCCATGCGCGCGCTTCAGCGCGGAACTCAGCCAACGAAATCATGCTTCCCCTCGCAAGCGGCCGGTATGGGCCAAGTGTATGCTGTCGTGTCGTTCCGTGACCATTCGCCATGAGGAGCAATCGGCGTGAGCGACGAGCCAACTACCCTCGCCGAGTTGATCGAGCACCAGGCTGACACTGTTGGCGACAAGCCGTTCCTGTTGCATGAAGATCGGGTGGTCAGCTTCTCCGAACTGAACGGCGAAACCAACCGCGGCGCGCATGCCCTCCGAGACCTTGGAGTCGGGCCAGGCGTGGGTGTGGCGATCATGATGCCGAACTCGCCGGAGTGGCTGTTCGTCTATTTCGGAGTGCAGAAGCTCGGCGGGTACGCGGTGCCGGTGAATGTCGCGCTGAAGGGCGCGGGTCTGCGTTACATCGTCGACCACTCGGACTCATCCATCCTGGTTTGCGACGTCGAATACGCCGAGGCGGTCCTCGCAGTCCAGGAAGACATTCCCAGGATTTCCACCATCATCGCCACGCGCAGCGGCGTGGCCGCAGAGACGGCTGTTCCCGAACGCTGGCTCGAACTTCGCGCGCTCATGCAGGCATCGTCCAAAGAGAACCCCAACGCGTCTGTGGAGATGGGCCAGATCGCGGGGATCATGTATACGTCCGGCACGACCGGAAACCCGAAGGGCGTGGTCCAGCGCCATGGTCCGATAAGGATGGGCGCAGATTCGGGTCTGGCGCCAAAACTCGAACCCGCGGACATCCTGTACACATGCCTGCCGCTGTTCCACGCCAACGCGCTTAGCCTGTCGGTGCGGCGCGCGTTGACGCATGGCCTGCCGGTGGCGGTGGCGCGTCGTTTTTCCGCGAGCCGGTTCTGGAGCGATATCCGTCGCTATGGCGCCACGACCTTCAACGCGCTCGGCGCGATGATGCCGATCCTGATGAAGCAGCCGGAACGGGAAGACGACGCTGACAATACGGTGCGCGTCGTGTTCAGCGCCGCGTGTCCCGCATCGGTGTGGGAAGCGTTTGAAAAACGCTTTGGCGTGCATATCCACGAGATATATGCGGCCGTCGATGGCGGCGGCTTCGCGACGGTCAACCCGGGCAGCGCGCCGGTCGGCTCCATCGGGAAGCCGACGAACACCTATCGCATCGTGGATGACGATGGCGAAGACCTGGCGGCGGGTACGCCCGGAGAGCTGTGGTGGAAGATAGACAATCCCGGCGCGCAAACCGTCGAGTACTACAAGAACGTTGCAGCGAGCAATGACAAGATCGCGGGCGGCTGGCTGCACACCGGTGATGTCGTTCGCGCGGACGCTGACGGGTATCTGTATTTTGTCGACCGCAAGACCGAGTCGTTGCGTCGTCGCGGAGAGAACATCTCGTCCTACGAGGTCGAGCGCGAGATCAACAAGCATCCGGCGGTGCTCGAATCGGCCGTCTTCGGCGTACCGTCCGACCTTGGCGAGGACGACGTCATGGCGGTGGTCGTATTGAAGCCGGGGCAGACGCTTGAGCCCAAGGCGCTCATCGAACACTGCGAGTCGGTGATGGCATACTTCATGGTTCCCCGCTATCTCGAGTTTCGCTCGGAGTTGCCGAAGACGGGCACGCAACGCACCCAGAAGGGCGAACTCAAACGCGAGGGGGTCGGTCCAAATACATGGGACCGGGAAAAATCCGCGTGATGTTGGAGGAACAGTGACCGTCACGGAAACCGCGACCGAATTGGTGCCGCTCCAGGCGGGGCTCTTCGAAATGCCCGAGTCCATCGATGGCGTCCCGCGCCTTTATGGCCAGCGTTGCACGAATTGCCTCGAAGTGTTCACGTCGACATCGCGGGAGTACTGCGCGAACTGCGGCGAGTTGTCGCTCGAGCGCATATTGCTCGGCACCAGCGGCAGCGTGCACACTTTCACCACGGTGTATCAGAAACTTCCGGGATCGCTGATCGAACCTCCGTACGTCATCGCTCGCGTCATGTTGCCGGAGGGCGTGCAGGTACAGACGGTGTTACGGGAAGTTGATCCCGGCGATGTGAAGATCGGTATGCCGGTTGAGATCTTCCTCGCGCCGCTTGAGGTCGACGAGGGCCGCACCGTCGTCAACTTTTTCTTCCGCCCGCAGAGGACAACCCCATGGAAGACGTAGTAGTGATGGGATGCGGACTGCATCCGTTCGGCCGTTGGCCCGACAAGTCGGTGGAGGAGATGGGTCGCGTTGCCATCCGCCAGGCGCTGGACGACGCGAACGTAGAGTTCAAGGACATACGGGTTGCATACACGGGTCGCGTGTACTCGGGTATGGGCGCAGGGCTCAACGTCGTCAGCGAGCTCGGCCAGACGGGGATTCCGGTCATCAACATGGAAATGGCGTGTGCCAGTTCCTCGACGGCGCTGATCCAGGCGCACCACGTGGTTGGTGCCGGCGTCTATGACATCGCGCTGGTGGTCGGTTTCGAAAAGATGGAGCGCGGATTGATCAAGATCAGCGGGGAGCGTTCCTACGGCACGTTGATGGGCTTCTCCGTCATGCCGGCCGGGTACGCGCTGCTGGAAAGACGTTACATGGAAGATTACGGTGCCACCGAAGAAATGTTCGCGCAGGTGTCGGTGAAGTCGCACAAGAATGGTGCATTGAACCCAAACGCCCAGTACCAGAAGCCGATATCGTTGGAGCAGGTGCTCAACAGCCGCGTGATCGCCGACCCGATTCATCTGTTCGAATGCAGTCCGACGACCGATGGGGCTTCCGCGGTGGTCATCGCGCGCCGCTCGGTCGCGGAGAAGTTCAAACTCGGCGGCGAACTTGTCAAGATCGCGGGATGGGCACAGGGAAGCGGCGCCTACCAGCCGAAAGGCGGTCACGAAGATCAGGGCGAGGAAGGCGGCGCGCTCGAGACCGTCACGCAACAAGCGTACGAACGCGCCGGAATCGGCCCCGAGGATGTCGACGTGACGCAGGTCCATGACGCGTTTTCACCGGGCGAGATTTTTTCCATTGAAGGACTCGGCCTGGTCGGCGAGGGCGAAGGCGCGCAAGCCGTCTGGGACGGGCGCACGGAGATCACCGGCGACATTCCCGTGAACACCGACGGCGGCCTGTTGTCGCGCGGACATCCGGTAGGTGCCACGGGCGGCGCCATGGTCACCGAGATCGTTCGGCAGCTCACCGGTCGAGCGGACGCGCGCCAGGTTGCGGATGATCCCAAGGTCGGGGTCGTCCAGAATTCGGGGATAGGCGGCGTCAACGTGCTGGTGCTGGAGGCCTAACCGTGCAATTCAAGGAAGTTGTCGGCACGCGGCGATCCACCCGACTGTGGTTTCCGTGGCGACCGGTGGAAGAGTGGCAGATCCAGGCCATCCTGGAAGCAATTCACCAGGCGCCCCGGCTGCTTGAGCTGGACTTGCTGCGCACCGTGGTGATGCGCGTAGATCAGCTAACCGAAGAACAGTTAAAGGAGTGGCAGACGCCGACCACCACGACCCAACTCGAAATGGTGCGCGTTCTACTCTGGATGTTCGCCGACATGGACGCGCTCGAGAAGGCGATGACGGGCGAGAACCTTGAAGCGCTGATGGAAGTGGGCGCCCTCAACGAGAGCCACGGTTGGACTCCGGACAGACTCTCGGAGGAAGTGTTGCCGTACTACCAGGCGATCATGGATGCCGAGCCGAAGGTCGGCATCAAGAACGGCGGATTCAGCCAGGACGAAGACGCGGCGAAGTATTCGCTTGAGTTGTTGTCGCTCGCCCGAAATGTGCTCGGCTTTGGCCAGGCATACGCGCTGCTGACTGGCGTCGAACTCGGCCTCGGTGTTCAACTCTCTGCGCTGCCGGCGCGTCTCGCGCGGGAGATGATGTCCATTCCCGGCCATTGGGTCGGCGCGACGCCGATATTCATCGGCTACGGCGCCGAAGCGCCCGGCGGACAGCGTCCGCGCGAGCCTCTGGAGGACACCATCTTCGAGGGCCGATACGGCAATCCGTTTGCGAGCAGCCCGGCCACCGTGGAGCGCCTCGCCGCTGAAGGCATGGTGCAGGAGCAGGCGCCCACGAGCTGGCGGCGCGGCGAACTGCGCCGTCTGGCACGCATGTTCGGTCTGCCGGAATAGGGGGGCGGGGTATGGACTACTTCCGGGTTCTTGGATCACGTCGATCGGTGCGCTACTTCGATCCTGATCGGCCGGTGGAGCGCGACAAGATCGAGACCATCGGGCACGCGACACGTCTCGCATCGCGCGCCATGAACGTGCCGTGGGGCAAGGGCGTGGTGGTATACCGGGAGGCGCTGTCGGAGGAGGAGCGCAATGGGCTGAAGACGCCGTTTGCCGAAGTCGAATTCGATCTGGCGCCGGTGTACCTCCTCTGGTACTCCGACCTGGCGGCGCGGGAGGACGCGCTCCAGGGTGTTCACTACCCGACCGTGCCGTCCGGAGCCCTGCAGGACGTTGCCGTGTACGGCCCGCCGCATGGTTGGAGCCAGCGCTACGTGGAAAGGGTCGTGGTACCGCAAGTATTGATGCCCGGCCTCGGCAACCGGGTCCGGGGCGGCAACGCCGATACCGGAATGGCGCTGATGCAAGGGTATCTCGCGGCCGTCGATGAGGGTCTCGGCGCATGCCTGGTGCCTTTCGACGAAGCCGGCGCGCGCCGCGTGGTAGACGTGCCGGAAGACTTCGAGCCTGCGGCCGCGCTCTTGATCGGCTACCCGGCCGAGTCGCCCGAAGCCGGCGGCCAGCGTCCCCATGGCGCGTGGGAAGATTGTTTTTTCGATGCCGATACGAACGTTCCGTTCCCGCGCGATTCGCAGGTCACGGCAAAGCTTGAAGAAGCCGGGCTGTTGCAGACGGCCGCTCCGCTTCCATGGCGCGACGATGAGGTACGCGCGCTCTCCCGTGGTCTGGGCCTCGCCGGCGGCGGTGTGGAAGCGCCGAGCGGGGTGGCGCCCGAGGGCGCGCCGGTGAACCTCGGTCCAATTCGCGACTACGCCTCGGTGGGCGAGTGGCGCAAGAGCGTCAGCAAGTTCTGGCGCGCAACGCCTCCGCCGGACGATTGGCTAGAGACGCTGGAAGCGTTCTGCCGCTTCGCGGGGACGAATCCCGATGCGATCATCGACGAGGTCCTGTCGCCGGAACCAACGGGTGAAGGTTTGCGGCTTCGCACCCGGGCGCGCCGCAAATGGGTGGAACTGATCAACGAATTCGAAGGCTACGTCGGCCGCGAAAAGGCCAATCACGTACGGAGCTTCGTGATCCACAACGGCGTGGCTATGAATCCGAGCATCCTGCGCTAGCGCCACGCTAATCGTGGGTCCTCCACCGGAATTTTCTATTGCCCACTACCTGGACTCAGAAAAGCGTCGAGCGGACTAATTTCGGAGACGTCAACCGTCTGGCTAGCCAAGGCCAAGTCGTAGCTCGTCTGCATGTTCATCCAGTACAAGGGCGTAGTGCCAAGCGCCTTGGCGAGTCGACAAGCTGTATCCGGCGTGACCGATGTCTGGCACTTTACGATTCTTTCTATCCGGGTCCGTGGCACACCTAGTCGTTTCGCTAGTGCGCCAGCGCTCATCCCAAGTGGATAGAGATACAACTCCTCAAGCACTTCGCCCGGATGCATTGGATTCAGACTCTTGATCATCTCCATAGATCCTTAGTGGTAGTCCACGATTTCCAACCTGTCTGGACCATTGAGGGTCCAAACGAAGCAAATGCGCCATTGCCTGTTGATCCGAATCGAGTATTGTCCTTTGCGGTCTCCCGATAGCTTCTCAAGGTGATTGCCCGGCGGGAAGCGGAGGTCTTCCAGCCGAACGGCGGCATTCATAGCGGTCAACATGGCGCGGGTTCTCCGAACAAGCTCTGGCGGAAATCCTCTTGGCGTTCGACCCGCAGCCAGCGCCTCCGTGCGCCTGCTCGCGAATCCCTGTATCACAGCGTGATACGTATCATGTCAAGATACAAATTGTCAACCTCCCGCTTCTCGGCCCACGCCTGAGAATGCCGCGCCATCGTACTGATCAAGCCGGAAAAGTTTACGAAAACCTTTTTTCTCGACCCGCCGCGGGGTGGCCACGGGCCGCTTCCGCCATGGCGTTGTTTCAGGCATGCCCCAGTGGCGTAAAATCAGACCCAAAGACGCCCGAGCCCGGTATCGTGCTAATAATCGCCTCATCTGCCGAACGCTCAGTTCTAGATGTTCGACCACCTCACCCAAGCTTGGACGGTTCTCGGTCAATTGCCCGATCATGACCGCTCGATTCTTCCTGTTCAGCATTGCTCCTGCAACAGCTAAAGCGCCGGCGTCTCACACGAAGCGGACATCCTGCGGACGAACATGATCCAGCCGTACCGAGAGGCGGCTGAGAAGTGAGGTTGGGCATCAAGGTGGCATCGGGGAGCTTAAGCGTTTGCACGAATCTCCGGGGATTGGCATATTCCCGGCCACTTGAAGCGATGCTGAACGGTTGCCGTAGGTGTTCAGTAGTTGAAGGTCGATCTCGCCTTGCAATGGTTCCGATGCTGCGCCGCCGTGGCGGCAGCTATGCTCTCCTTATGTGCGTGTTCTGATCTGGATTTCGATAGAGCAGCGGAGCCAGTCGTCGCGGGTATCGACTCGCCAGACACGGAACTTTCGGAATTCCTCAAGGAATTGATCGGGCAAGTCCGCGTGATGCCGAAATCGGGCGTAATGCGTGGACGACTGGCGATGGCGTATGAGGTCAACGGCTTCCCCGATGCTGCGCTCGCTGCCTACCAACAGGCCGAATCGCTGGACCCGAGCGATTTCCGCTGGCCATATTTTCGCGCGTTGCTCCTGGCCCAGGAAGGCGACCACGAAGGCGCGCTCCTGGGCCTGGAACGCGCCATTGCCATTGATGCCGACTACGCGCCCGCCTGGCTCTGGCGAGGGACCTGGTTGCTGGAGTCGAACCGTCTGGAAGAAGCCGCACGTGCCTTCGAGGGTGCGGGGGATTTTGGGGATGGCACCGACGCTTCCTTCGGTCGGGCGCAAGTTCTGATGGCCCAGGGCGAACATGCCGAGGCCGTGACCCTGCTCGAGCCGTACGCCCGCGAATCCGGCCATCCCCATGTTTTCCGAATCTTTGGACAGGCGCTGCGCGCGACGGGCCGTATCGAGGAGGCGCGACTGGCCATGGCGCGTGCCAGAGACGCAATACCCTTCAGTTGGCAGGACGAGCGCCGCGACCAATTGGGATCCTATCTACGGGGTAACGCCAGTTTTGAGGCGGCCCAAGAACTGTCGGAAGCGGGTAGAAATGCCGAGGCGCTGGAGATACTGGAGAGGCTGGCCGAGCGCAACCCGGAAGAACAGTGCGGGCGTCCGACAGACTTTTTCTTCACTTGCAGCCTGGTGAACGCCTTGAGCATCGCGTACGCGCACGCGGGCCGTGCCGAGGAAGCGATCGAGTTGGTCAAACGGGGGATCGAACTCAATCCCGATTTCGCGCCTTTTCACTTGAGCATCGCAAGCCGTTATCGAGAGCAAGGGGACCTCGAAGACGCGCTGCGCCACGCGGATCGTGCCATTGAGCTGAATTCGATACTGGCTGACGCGCACTGGGAGAAGGGCAGGTTGCTGTTTGATCTGGGCAAGCGCGTGGAAGCGAGGGCGGCGCTCCTGACCGCACTGCAATACGAGCCGCAGAGGCTGACAACCTTGCTCTACCTGGGGATGATAGAAGCGGAACTCGAGGACTGGCCGCATGCCATCGAGCGCTTTGAGCGGCTCGTTGTTCTTGATCCGAACTATGAACGAGGACATACCTATCTGGCGCGGAGCCTCGGCGAAGGGGGTCGAATCGAGGCGGCATGGCAGGCACTGCGCATGGCCGAGCGCCGTGGGGCGGACGCCTCTGAGGTCGACGCAACCGAACGCCGTTTGCGAGAGCTGGAGGATGCGCGCTGATGCGGTGCCCGGCTGTGTGTCTGGTCGTCGCGACGTGCCGGTGCTCTCCATCGGAAACCGCTTGGTTCAGTGAGGAAGCCGCCGAGCGCGGTGTTGATTTCAGGCATCACTCGGGCTTCAGGGAACGCCCGATGTTGCCCGAAATCATGGGTGGCGGCGCAGCACTGGCGGATCTGGATGGCGATGATGATCTCGATCTCTACCTGGTACAGAGCGGTCGCGTCGATGAGACGCTGGACGCAGCACTTTCGGCGAATCGGCTCTACCTCAACCGCGGCGACGGTCACTTCGATGAGGTAGAAGGCGGGGCGGGATCGGGCAATCGCGGCTACGGGATGGGAGTCGCTGCCGGCGACTACGATAACGATGGCGACATTGACCTGTACGTCACCAACCTGGGATCGAACGCGCTATTGAGAAACGACGGTGCGGGTCGGTTCACGGATGTCACGGTGAAGGCTGGCGTGGGTGATCCTGGATGGAGCACGGCGGCGACCTTCCTGGACCTCGACAACGACGGCGACCTGGATCTCTTCGTCGTCAACTACCTGAACTGGACCCCGGCATTGGAGCGGGACTGCTATGCGACAGCCTTTAATGCCACGTACTGCGGCCCCAACGAATACGATGCTCCGGCGATGGACCGCCTGTATCGCAACGACGGCGACGGCACGTTTAGCGATATCACTGCCGACGCCGGGTTGAACACGGCCTTCGGCAACGGGCCCGCCAGCATGCGCCATACCCGTTTTGGCGTGGCCCTCGCTGACTTGGACAATGATGGCCGGCTCGACCTCTATGAAGCGAACGGCAAGGTACAGTCGTCGGGGCCATCGAGTGGCGACGTATTCGCAGAACCCAATACGCTGTTCCGGGGCGGGGTCGAGTCTGGTTCCGTCGTGTTCCGCGAAATCAAGCCCAAGGGGGGCGTCGAACCTTCGCTTGTCCACACCAGTCGTGGACTCGCTGTCGGTGATATCGACGGCGATGGCGGTCTGGACGTGGTTGTCGTCAACCGGGACGCTGCGTCTTATCTACTCATGAACCGGGCAAGCAGAGGCAACTGGATACGCTTCCGGGTGCTCACCGCAGGCGGCCGGGACGCCCACGGCGCCACCATTTCCGCCACCGTCGGTGAAGTGAGATCAAACCGCGACGTGCAGCCGTCCGCAAGCTACCTCGCCTCCAGCGACCCCAGAGTGCATTTTGGTCTCGGCATGGAGACGCAGGCGCGGAAGGTGACGATACGCTGGCCCGGCGCGGCTGAAGAAGCCTTTGGCGACTTCGAGGCGGGCGCTGTTTACGCGTTACGGCAAGGTGACGGCGAAACCGTGCGCTGATCCGAGAGCACTTCCTGCACCTGCAGTCTTCACTGCGCATTGCTACAGACTCGGTCATTCAATAGACTAGTCGGCTAGTCTATTGGGGCGACCAGAAACCATGCAAACCATAGGCTCCTACGAAGCCAAGACCCGCCTTCCTCAATTGCTTCGCGAAGTCGAGCGTGGCGAGTCCTTCACGATCACGCGTCGCGGCGTCCCCATTGCGAAAATCATTGGTGTCGAGGAAACTACCGGCAACCCCCGCTCGATCATTGAACGCCTGAAAGTCGCCCGGTCTCGGAGGCCATCCATTCCTCTCGACGAATTGCTTGCCGCCCGTGACGAGGGTCGAAGACCGTAATGCCTTTCGTGCTTGATGCATCGGTGACGGCGGCCTGGTGTTTTCCCGATGAACAGTCCATCGTCGCGGACGCCGCCATGCAACGGCTGCTCGACGACGAGGCGCTGGCACCGTCCCTCTGGCCGCTGGAAATCCGCAACATCCTGATCGTTAACGAACGACGCGGTCGCATCGACACCGCAGACGCGGACGCGTTTCTCCGTGATCTAGACGGTCTCCCCATTCGCGTCCGCCACGATGCCGACTTACGCGGGATCTTCTCGCTTGCTCGCAAACATCAGCTCACGGCGTATGACGCCGCCTACCTCGACCTTGCGCTGCGAACGTCAGCGGCGCTGGCCACTCTCGACGAATCACTCGCCCGTGCAGCTCGTGCAGAAGGGGTGCAGCTCATCGCTGAATGATCGAAAGTTGGCGCCCGCGGTGCGTTTTCGAGGCGCGAAAGTGTTGCGGGAGAGAACGAACCGAAATGTCTGGCAAAAAAAATGCGGCCCGCTCCCCGAGGGCGCGGGCCGCATCGCAGATCAACTGAACTGCGTTGGCCTATAGGCTGTAGTTGAGCTGCACTCCGAGGGTGCGTGCTCTGCCGAAGTTGTAGCCCACGGAGTTGAACTCGTACACGACGACATCATCGAAGAGGTTGCGGACGAAAAAGCCAACCTCGTAGTCGTCCCGGCGCAGCAGGAGCTTCGCATCCAGGGTCTGGTAGGCCGGTGTCACGAAATCGTTGGTGGCGCGGTCGAACTGTTCATCCACGATATAGGCATCGGCTCGAGCGGTTGCGTCGAAGCCGGCCAGTTCGAATCCGTAGACCAGCGAGCCGTGTACCGTGTATATCGGTGCGGCGGGCATGCGGTTCCCCACGTCGACCGATCCTTCGTAGCGTCCCGCGCCGCCGGAGAGAATACTGACGATCGGAATCGCGACAGCCGCTTGCAGTGGACCGTCGGAGCCTACTTGGCGGAGACGTTGTGGGACCTGGGGTTTATCGTCGGGCCCGCAACGTCGATCTTCTCGCTTCTGGCGATCCTGTTCTACCTGCGCTACCGCATCAACTATCGTCGGCACGGCGAGATCATGGCGGAGCTCGAGCGTCGCAGGGTGGCGGGGAAGGTCTGAATGGCGCGCTCACGGGGCGAAGCGCGAAGATCCCACTACGCGCCGTTCAGTCGATGCAATTCGATTGGAAATTTGGCTGGCGTCGTGGCTTTATAGGCAGTTCGCTCATCAGGGGGAGACAGACGTGGCAGATACGACACCGATCGAGACGATCGACGAGTTCGAGGAAGAATACAGGAAGGGCGCTGGCCAAGCGTTGCCGGGCAGCTCGTCGAAAGAGGCCAACCTCGACAACATCCGGCGCTGCGGCGACGGCATCGGCGACCACAACCCGTTGTACCGCGACCCGGAGCATGCCGCCAAGAGCCGCTTCGGCACCATCACGGCGATGCCGACATTCGTCTACAGCGTAAGCCTCGGAGCCGGCGCGGCGATCAATGGCGCCATAAATCCGGCCCGGGTGGGTGGCTTCGCCATGAACTATGCCGGCGGTGAGCTGGAAATCTTCCGCCCGATCTGGCTGGGAGACACGATCACGATCCACGAGCAGGTCGGGCCGGTTGTGCGCAAGGAGAGCGGAAGGATCGGTCCATTCTGCATCTGCACGGGACTGGTGACGTACACCAATCAGCGGCACGAGATCGTGGCAACCAAGAGAACACTCATGGCGCGCTACAAGATTCTTGGAGGCGGCAGCGAAACGATTTCCTACGACCGCGAGCACAAGGCCGACGTTCAGCAGGAGTCCCCGGACCCGCTCGTGTGGGAACGGGAACGGCGCGGTGCCGAGCCCCGCTACTGGGAGGACGTCGCCGAGGGCGATGAAATGTCGCCCTTGAAGAAAGGCACGTATACCGTCAACGAGCTGTACCTGTTCACCTTCGGCGTCTGCGGCACGCGCCGCGGCACGCGGGCGTCCGTCGGGGATCGCATAGAGTCCCACGGTCGCTACAATGCCGCGTACGCCAAGAGCCGCAGGAGCATGCCCGGCCAGTTCGATTACGGACCCCAGCGGGTGTGCTGGTTGGCGCAGATGTGTACGGACTGGATGGGAGACGACGGCACGCTGAAGAAGATGGTGACCCAGGTCCGCCATCCGAACATCGTCGGCGACACCAATACGGTCTACGGGACCGTGGCCAGGAAGTCTGTTCAGAACGGCGAGCATCTGGTCGACCTCGATGTGCGCAACGAAAACCAGTCGGGAACCGCGAGCGCCTTTTCGCGCGCGACAGTCGCGCTTCCATCGAAGGGGTGAAGCTGCAGTAGGCGCGCGGGCGCTTTCGAAGAGCGCCGGGTGTAGCCACCCTACTGGTTGGAGATAGCGAATCGCGGGACCATTGCAGGGAGTCCGGGTACTCGAGTTCTCGCAAGTCATCGCTGCGCCCTTCGCGGGGCAGTTCCTCGCGGAGCTCGGCGCGTATGTAGTAAAGGTCGAACCGCCGGAAGGCGAGTCCTGGCGTTTGCAGATGATGTTCGCGCCCAAGGAATCCGGGACCTATCAGGCGCTCAATCGCGGCAAGGATTGCATTACGCTGCGATTGACCAGCGAAGAGGCGCAGTCCATCGTCCACCGCCTCGTGAAGGACGTCGATGTCGTGCTGATCAACTATCGGCCCGACGTGCCGGCGAAGTTCCGCATCGACTACGACACCTTGCGGGCGATCAAGCCGGACCTCATCTACGGTGATCTGACGGCGTTCGGGCGACGCGGTCCATGGGCGATGCGCCCGGGTTACGACGGGGTCGTGCAGGCCATGACGGGTTTGATGGCGGGCGAAGCCAAGCTGCGAGAAGACGGCTCGCCTTCGACGCCTTCGAGCACGGGGATTGCCGATTTCTGCGCTGGCATGGCGCTCGCGGATGCGGTGCTGACGGCGCTATTCCACCGCGCGCGGACAGGTGAAGGTCAGCTCGTCGAATGCTCCCTGTTGGCGACGGCGCTCAATCTGCAGGGCGTCGCCATCATGGAGCACGGGGGTGCGGACAGGGATCGCAACCGCATCCGGAATCTGCGCCAGCGGCGGCGCGAAGAGGGCGCGCGGTTCGACGAGCTTGTGCGCGTGCGGGAGCAATACGTGCGCTCGCCGGCGGAGATCTATCGGCGCATCTGGCTCGCGAGCGACGGCGGGGTGGCCATCGGCGCGGAGACACCGGAGGAGGTCGCTGCGTTCCGCAATCTCTTCGAAACATCGCTGCCGGTGCGGGGCGAAAAGGGCTTTGCCCTCGAAGACGCGCGCTTTCTGGCCGCCGGTCGCGACGAGGCGGCGCGTATCGCATCGACCATAGCGAACGATACGTCGGCGCACTGGATCGAACGCTGCCATGACGCGGGTCTGCCGGCCGCACCCGTGCAGTTTCCCCAGGAACTCGCCGATCATCCGCACGTCGAGGCCAACGGTTGGGTGATCGATCTGGTTCACGAGATCACGGGTCCGCAACGGACTGTCGCAACGCCGCTGCGTTCAGGGGGACGCCGCTTGATCCGTCGCGTCCTTCTCCGCCCCTCGGGCGCGATACGGTGAAGATTCTGCGCGAGATCGGATATTCGGACGAGGACATCGCAGCACTTGAGGCGCAAGGCGGAGTGATCACGTGACTGCGGGACCCTATGACGACATCCGCGTCCTCGAGTGCGGCAACGGGACCGCGTGTGCGTTCGCGGGCCAGATTCTCTCGGACAAGGGAGCGGAGGTGATCAAGGTCGAGCCGCGCCAGGGCGATGATCTGCGCTGGCGGGACCCGCACCGACGCGGCGAGTCAAAGGCGTTTCAGTGGCTTTGCCGGGGCAAGCGATCGATCATCGTCGACGACGACACCGAGGCCGGGCGCGCTGTGCTCGCGCGTCTCGCCGGGTCGGTGGATGTCGTGCTGACGAACTGGCCGCAGTCACGCCTGACGAAGGCGGGCCTCGATCCGGCCGCGCTATTGGCGGTAAACCCGAGCCTCATCGTGCTGTCCTGCAGCGGATTCGGAGCAGTGGGCGAATGGGCGGAGCGTCCCGCGAACGACCTCGTGCTGCAGGCGTTCAGCGGCTTGACCGTAGCCGAGGGCAAACGGCGCGATGACGGTACGCCGGACGCAATTCGCTGCTCCGAGATCACGCAGTTTTCGGCGGGCCTGATGGTGGCGATAGGCATGGGGGCGGCTCTCTATTCTCGCGAGCACTCGGGCTGCGGCCAGATAGTGCGGACGAGCGAGTTGGGCACGGCGTTGCTCATGCATTGCTGGCGCATCGGGCGCAATGGCCCGACGGGCATTTCGGCCGACGCTGACGAGCGGCAGTTGGCACGGGGTCGAGCGCGCGGGGCGAGTCATGGGGAACTCGCGGCACCCTTTGGGCCGCCGCGCGACCCGGTGTCGAATCGCCGGGCGCTGCTTCTACCGCGCGTACGTCGGGGCGGATGGTGGCGCGTTATTTCTCGGCGCGCAGTCGAGACCGATGCGCGACCGGGTGCGCAAGGCGTGGGGAACCGACTTCTTGCTGCGCGACGACCCGAACCACGATCCGGAAGATCCCGAACTTCAGGCCCGGTGCGTCGAATTCGTCGATCAGGTGGTCCGGGACATGGGTTCGCGCACGACGGCCGAGTGGCTCGAAACGTTGGAACAATGCGGCGTGCCGTCGGGCGAGGTGGCGTTCCCGGAAGATGTCGGCGCGCGCGAGCAGGTGAGGGTAAACGGCTACGTTGTCGACATCGATCATCCGCTCGACGGTCATCAACTGCAGGTTGCGCCTCTTGCGCGATTCGGCTGTTGTCCCGATCCTGATCTTCGTCCGTCGCCGCGCCTGGGGGAGCACACCTCCGAGATCCTGGACGCAGACGCTTAAGCCCGCTCTCCAGTTGATCGGCTATGCTTCCTACTTCCGGTAAGGAGGAGCGGAGAAAGCATGTCGGAACCATTACGAGTCGGATTAATTGGCACGGGAAGGATAGCCCACTCCCACATGACCGCTTACCTCACGCATCCTGATCGGGTGCAACTCGTAGCGGTCTGCGACATCATCGAGCCGGCGGCAAAAGCGTACGCGAAGGAAGCGGGCGTCGATGCCGTCTATACGGACTACGAGGAGATGCTCCGCGAAACGGACCTCGACGCGGTGGACATCTGCAGCAGTCACGACCAGCACTGGCCGCAGGCCCTCGCGGCCGCTGCGGCGGGCAAGCATGCGCTCGTCGAGAAGTCGATGGCACACAACTTACCGGCTTGCCGCGAGATGCTCGAAGCGGCGGACAATGCCGGCGTAACCCTGATGGTGGCCCAGAACCAGCGATACGCAATGGAAACCGCCGCAGTGAAACGCTTCCTTGACGAAGGGAATCTCGGCGATATCCAGGCGGTGCGAACCCACGCCATCATGGCCGCAGTGCCCATAAATCCGCGCGGGCACTGGATGAACGACGGCCACCGGGGCGGCGGCGTCCTGCTGACCAACACGATTCATCACGTGGACCTGCTGCGCTACTACATTGGAAACGTCAAACGCGTGACCGGGGTGTGCAAGGCGGTACAGCCGGAGATGGTCAACGGTGCGGAAGACCTCGTAGCCGCGACCCTGGAATTCGAAAACGGCGCCGTCGGCGACGTGTTCGGAAGCTGGACCACCAGCCTGGTCCCCGAGGGTCAGTACTACATGGTCGTGGGTAGCAAGGGGACCCTGCACTCGACACCGCCGCCGCCCGGACGTCCGGGGGTGGGCCACTTCGGGACGACCATGTGCGCGCTCAAGTCACCAGTGGAAGCTGGTCAGCGGCGAGGTTCTCCTGCTCATTTCGAGCCTCTTCCGGTGGAGGACACGGGGTTGCCCACGGAAAACAGCATCGTGAACGAGATCCTGCATTTCGAGGAGTGCTGCAGGACAGGCGCGGAACCGATCAGCAGCGGACGGGACAACCTGGAGACCATGAAGGTGATCGCGGGCATCCAGGAATCGTCTCGAGCGGGCAGAGCGGTCGATCTGGACACGCTCTAGGAGGCTGTCCGAGAACAGGGCACTTGGCGGCATTTTGCTCCTGCTGACGCGTATCGGCTCATGTCGGTTGCTCCGGCAACACGGCCCCGCCACGCGGCAAGTCGAGCCGAGACGCCTCGTTATGCTTTTTTAGACTGAAAAGGGGCGCGGCCAGACCGTTTCTTCACTTCCAGAGCTCCCGCGGGCCCGATTCTACGCCATCGCCGCCCTTTGCCCGAACTCCAGGCACACCGCTCCCCGGAGCGCCGCATGGACCATTTTCTTGACGTTGTGCGCGGAGCAGACCAGCGAGAACTCGCTGTCCACCTTCGACTTGCCCCGCACACCGAAACCCCGGAAACCCGTGTTCTTGATCTGCCCGAACACCGGTTCCACGATCGCCTTGCGGCGTCGGTAAACGGCCCGACCCTCCGGCCGCGACATGCGCTCGTTCATCGCCCGCCGCAACGGCTCTTGGCCGTCGCTCGTCACCGTCCGCGCCGCCCCGGACTTCGACCGGCAACAGCGATCGTGATAAGCGCAGGCCGCGCAAACCTCGGCCTCGCCCCGATACTCGCGACGGCCCTTCGCGTCCACCCGCCGCAGCGCCAGAAACTGGCCGCCGGGACAATGAAAGCCGTCCCGCCCCTCGTCGTAGCGAAAGTCCGCCTTCACCAAGGGGCGATCGCTGTCCTCCACGCCGGTCGCGGCCGGCTTCTCGCCGCGGTCCGTCGCGATGTACGCATCCACCCCCCGGTCCGACAACGCCCCGAGGTTCTCTCCCGAGTAGTAGCCGTTGTCCAGGCTCATCTTGTCCGGCAAGCGGCCGCTCGACGCCTCCAGCTCGTCCAGCGCCCGGCCGACCTCCCGCTGGTCGTTCGACGCCTGGCTGACGTGTTGGCCGACAATGATCTGCGCGTCCCCGTCCACCCCGATCTGCGCGTTGTAGGCGTAATCGAACGCGCCCTTCTTGCCCATGATCCGCGCGTCCTTGTCGGCGAAGCTGATCTGCTTCTTGTCCTCGATCTCCCGCCCCGGCCGCAACTCCGCCTCGCGCGCCTCCAGCGCCCGCTTCGCCTCGCGTATCCGCTCCAGGCGCTGTTCCTTGTCGCGCAAGTCCTCCCGCAACTCGTAGCCCGTGGCGTCCCGGTACGCGCGGTCCTCCTCCTCGTCGCAGCGCCGCGCCTGTTCCGACAGCGCCTCGATCTCCTCGCACAGCGCGCGCTCCCGCTCCCGCATCCGACCGTAGCTCATCGCCTTGTGCTTCGAACTGTTCGCCTTGAACTTCGAGCCGTCCAGACTCACATGGCCCAGCGAAGCCATGTCGAGCTCCAGCGCCATGCGCACCGTCTGCTTGAAGCAGGACCGGAAAAAGTCCCCGCGGTCCTTGCGGAAATCGCTCAGCACCCGAAAGTTCGGGCAGTGCTTGCCCGCGATGTGCATGAACCCCAAATCCTCGTTGCAGCGCTTCTCGATCTGCCGCGAACTGAATACCCCGTGGCTGTACGCGTATATCAGAATCGAGACGATCTGCCGCGGCGCGTACGCGCGCTGGCCCCGGCGGCTGTATCGGGCGTCCACCTCCGAGGTGTCCAACTGCTCGAACAAGTCCCGATACACGAAACAATCGTGGTCGTCCGGCAGCAGGTCGAAAACGTTGCTGGGGAAAAGTTGGCTCTGGGAGTAATCCGCCGGGTAGTCCTTGAAGGGAGGCATCCAACACCCTCTCGTCAGCAAGGATCAAACGATATCACAAAGGATATGCGGGGGGTGCCCGTTCTCGGACAGCCTCCTAGGAGCCCTCGGCCCTGACGCGCGAGCGGCGGAACCAAAGTGTCGCGGGCTGGCCTGGGTCCAGGAGAAGAGAGACGTGCGTAGCGGCGCTTGCCTTAATTGCGGTGCTGGGCGCGCCGCTGGCGGACGCGGAGCCGACATACAGGCACGGCGTATCGGTTTTCGGCGAGTTCAAGTATTCGCCGGATTTCGAGCACTTCGACTATGTCAACCCCAATGCGCCGAAGGGAGGTGCGCTGGTGCTCGCCACCGGCGCCAACTGGAACTCCTTCACGCCGCTTCTGCACAAGGGAATCAACCCGCCGGGAACCAGCGTCATCAATGCTGCCGGCCTTTATGACGGTCTCCTGACCCAGGCGGAAGACGAGTTCGGAACCTTCTACGGCAATCTCGCCGAGTCGGTGATGATCGCCGAGGACGCCAGTTGGGTGCGCTTCCGCTTGCGGCCGGAAGCACGCTGGCACGACGGCGAACCGGTGACGGCGCGAGACGTGGCGTTCACCTACGAGCATGTTCGGGAAAACAGCAGACATGACATCCAGTCGGCTTTCGGAATGATCGAGTCGATTGAGGTGCATGACCAGCGCGAACTGACTTTCCATCTGCTCGACCTGAACGGGTTGGGCGCGATGGTAGTGATCAGCCTTGGCAAGCTGCCGATTCTGCCGGAACACTATTGGCGCGACCGCGATATCTCCCAGACGACGCTGACGCCGCCGCTCGGCAGTGGACCGTATCGCGTTGCCGAGGCTCGGCAATCGCGACACATCCTGTACGAGCGGGTCCCCGACTACTGGGGCCGACGCCTCGCCATTCATCGCGGTCGCCACAACTTCGACCACATCCGCTACGACTCCTACCGGGATGCAACCGTCGCGCGGGAGGCGTTTCGCAAGGGCCTGTTCGACTATCGGCAGGAATCGGATCCGCGGTTCTGGCACAACGGCTACAACATCCCCGCGCGCGACAAGGGCTGGATCGTGATGCGGCGGCACAACTACGGTATCTACGTCGGACTCTCGCGAGGCATGGCCATCAACGGCCGCCGCGAGCACCTGGCCGATGCGCGCGTGCGGGAAGCGCTCACCCTCGCGTTCGACTTCGACTGGTACAACCGCAATATATCGCAGGGCTTCTACACGCAACCCGAAAGCTATTTCGCGCATACGCGCTTTGCCGCGGTCGGCGTGCCCGACGTGGCCGAGCTTGCGCTGCTGACGCCTTTCCGCCGGGGACTGCCGGAACGCCTTTTCAACCAACCGTTCGTGTTGCCGCGCCATGGCCTGGGGCGCAACCGCACGGCGCTGTTACGTGCGCGAGAGCTTCTGCGGGAATCCGGTTGGACGATGCGGGACGGCGCACTCAGACACGAGGACAGCGGCGAGCCGTTCTCGCTTTCCATCGTTGTCCGTTCCGCCCCGGAGCAGCGCGCGGTCATGCAATACATGGATCAGTTGCGTCGCTTGGGCATTGAAGGACGCATACGACTGGTGGAAACGTCGCGATACATCAATCTCATGAAGGACTTTGACTTCGACATCTCGCTCAAACACTACGGGGTTTCGCAACCGCCCGGGGTCGAACTCATCGCTTATTTTCATTCCAGCAACGCGCAGCGGCCGTTGACGGCGAATCGCTCGGGCATAGAACTGGAATCGGTGGACGCGATGATGACGCGCGCGCTGAATGCGCGTTCGCTGGCGGACCTGACCGCCGCGCAAAGAGCGCTTGACCGCATCCTGTTGTGGCATTTCTATACGATTCCGCTGGTCGCGGTCGAAGGCCTGCGCGTGGTGTACTGGGACAAGTTCGGCCGCCCGCCAACAGATGCCGAGTACCGCACCGGCTTTCCGGACACGTGGTGGTACGACGAAGCAAAGGCGGCGCGGATCAAATTGAGCAACTAGCAATTCGTGCGGCGGCAAGACCTCGTGGAGCAGAGTACGCGGTGCGGGGGTTGCGCTCTTAGACGGAGTTTCGGTACCGCAACAGGTCTTCTTGGGTCACTTCCGATGCAGGGACGAGCCGGTAGTGCTTCTCCTGAACCAACTTGATTTCGTCGTCCTCAAGAGTGACCTCGAACATCGCAATCAGGTCGCCTTCGGCGAACTGGGTGAGGATGGGACGACAGATCAGGTTGGGGAGTCTCTCGCGGCACCAGAGGAGATCCTGCTCGGATTGGACGACGGACAACTGGTCGCTGCCCCCCTTGGCCTGAACGGGCAGTACGAACTGCCTGCCCGTGCTATCGACGGCGACGTAGATTTCGTCCACTTCGATCTGGCCAATGTCTTTGACGGTCGTTCTGAGGTGGTTTTGGAGCGAATGGGCGGATACGCCAAGAAAGACCTCCAGCAATCGGTTGTAGCGGATCTTGGCGAGCAGGGCCTGTTCGTCGGACATGGAATATGCAGAGACTATTTCGGGGGTGGCGTCCGGAATCTTGATCGTCATCAGCGCGGGATTGGGCACGATTCGGTTGACGGTCACAAGGCGAAACTTGTAGGTGGCCTGTCCGGTGCCGCGAATGGTCCACTCCATTCCAGCAGGTGCCGTACCCGCAACGGATTCGGGTAGGTCAGTGCGGTAGCGGAACGCATAGAGGATGTCGCCCAGGTTCCTGGGAACAGGAAGACCGAGACGCTGCGCTGCGTGGGTGAGGTCTTGCCTGAGGAACGAGACCTCGAGGTCGCCGGGACGGTATCGGTCGAGGAAGACCCGCTCGATGATTCTCTGGTAGCGGTTCATGCGGTAGCAGCGGCGCGTCCCCGCTCAATATCCTCCTGCTTGCGCTTCTTGGCGCCGCTCTTGCGATCCCGCTTGGCGATGGGCACGGCCACGCCCCAATGGGCGGCGGCCGCGGTCATGTCCATGCTGACAAGGTTGGGCGCGCCAAGCGGGATAGAGTCTGGGGGGTATGTCGGCGAGACGGCTAGCGCTTCGCGGACGGACGCGGCTACCGCTCTCGCCAGCGGGGGAGGGACGGAATTGCCGATCTGCCGCGCCCCGTGCCACTTGGTCACATGAAACCGGAACCAGTCCGGGAACCCGTGTAGGCGTGCCATTTCGCGCACGGTGACGCAGCGGTCGTATCGGTAGTGGATCGGACGAGGGCTGGTGAACGCGCCGCGCGCCGAGTCGGTACCGGCGCGCAGAGTGTTCGAGACTCCGTTTGCCGCAAGCTTGTAGAACCTCGATATGGGCTCGACTGTGGCCGGGCGAGTCTCACGGAAGCGCCGGCGGGAGATGTCGGTGTGGGCAGTTCTCAGGCTCGCCGTGAGCAGACGGGGGTCCCACTCCCGGATGTAGCCGTAGTGCCAAGCATCGTTGGTGAGGCACCTCATCGCTCTAGCGTATTGGCTCAGTCCGACAGTCTGCGGCTCGACGCGCACGCTGTCTGCGGAGGCCAACTCGTCGAAGTCCTCCGCGTTCGGCAGGTCGTCGAGCGCGTCTCGGCAGGTCGGTGGCGGCCGGCGGATCTCCAGTAGAGGGTACCGCGGAGTCCGTACTCCCTTGGCGCCAAGCAGGAAGAGCCGCTGCCTGTCCTGCGGAACGCCGTAGTCGCGGGCGTTTAGAACCTGCCAAGGTAGCGTTACTGAGTAACCTGCTCGCCGGAACTCCGTCGTCACTTCGTCGAGAAGTTGACGGTGCTTCCCGACTGTCAGGCCACGAACGTTCTCAAGCACGAACACGGAGGGCTCTAACTCGATGACCAAGCGCAAGAAGTGCCGGACGAGCTGATTGCGCGGGTCGTCGAGAGCTCGCTTGCCGATCATAGAGAAGCCTTGGCAGGGTGCCCCTCCAACCACTACGTCTATAGGTGCTGACAGCTCTCGGCGGATTTCTTCTCCCCGGACCCTGGTCGCATCGACACAGAGCGTTCGGCAATTGGGAAAGTTAAAAGCGTGCGTTGCCGCATGGACCGGATCGATTTCTACCGCCGCGACCACGTCGAAACCAGCCTGTTCGAACCCCAGGCCCAGCCCGCCCACGCCGGCGAAGATGTCGACAACCGTGGGCCGGGTCACGAAGCCGTCTCGTCGAGAACGAGGACAAGGCGGCGCGTGAGGCCCTGGCGGTCGACGGTCTCGAACTCCTGAATAACGCAGACCTCTCCGTCCTTCGCCATGAGGTCGATGAAGTTCCTTACGACGCTGACTCTGTTCTTGTTGATCTTCTGTCTCCAGTGTTCGCGGGGAGTACGATTATCGACTACTCGTGGTACTGTATATCCCTACAGATAATATGGCAACGATGCGACTTCGGGTAGTGGAGCCGCGTAGGCGGCACCACGCTGCGACAGTGGTAGCCGATTCAGCACGGTACGACCGAGGTTGACGGCGATGGCGACGGATGAAACCTGTGACTGAGGCGGCGAGGCGAGTGTTGGGCGACTGCAAGGCAGCCCTCGATATGCTAGAGGACGAGGAGCACGAGCAGCGTTGGAGGGTGCTCTGGGAAAGGGAAACACGCCAAGTCGGGCGAGCATGATGGTTTGGTGAACATGGTCGACCGAACGAATGATCGAAGAGAGCGCAGGCGGAGCAGGCGGAATTGACCCGGTTACGCAAGGAGCTGGTAGAACTGAAAGGACGGGGGTGACAACGTCATCGAGGATAACGGAGAGCGACCGCTGGACGCGATTGTGGTCACCCAGAATCCCAGTGGCATCGCGCTACCCCCTTGCGCCTACATTGCTTGACTGCGCGGGCTTAAGCGCGTGGTTTGTCGCCCAACGTCTCGCAGGCTCTCGACACAGCGACTGCAAACTCGCCGTAACGCTCGGGTCGGGCAGTGACTATTCGTGCATCGACGCTTTAACCCCCAGGAGCGTACGTCGTGTCACGCCATAGCGGATCGGTGTGTACACGCGTCTCGGCAGGGACATCATCCTCGGTGTAGTTGTGTGCGATTCGCCGACCTCTCAACACGCCCGCATGGCCTAGCACGGCGACTCCCGCACAGATGCCGGCCACGATACCGCCTTGGCTGTGGACCGAACAGATGATCCGTGCGGCATCGGGATGCTGAATGATCTCATCGGGATTGCCGCCCGGAACCAGTACGCAGGCGTAGTCGCCAGCTTCGGCATCGGCGAACGAACAATAGGCATTGACCGACAAGCCGCTTCGGTCGCGAAACGCCGTGCCATCGGGGGTTGCTACACGAACTGGCAGATAAGGATCCAGACGTTGGGCCGCCGGGAGGATCTCGAACAGAATGCAGTTCGGATAGGCGAGGATGAGCGTCCTGAACATGGTCACGTGAACGGCTTCGAGACGGGGTCGCAACTCGCCAACATTACCCGGATGTTGGTAGAGACGCCATCGGCGCGTTGCCCCGGATACGCGTGCCACCGGGAGTTGGAACCATGTAGGCAGAATTTGGTCCAAGTATTTCCAAGCGAGCTTGTGACGAGCACGCCGGACCTCGGAAAACCTACGCGCGCCTGCGGGGCGCTAGACTGTGTACCGCAACGGTGAGCGCGTTTGGAAATTAACGCCTTTTCCGGCCCTCGTCCGTCTTAGTATTGATGTGTACGGATGTAACGAGGCGCGATCATGATCAGTAAGTCTACTCTGCAGGGATCCTTGGATCAGCGCATGGTGACACGCGCTATGACGCGAAAGGCGCCGGGCGCATGCTTCCGGCGGCAGCTCCTCGACTTCTTGGTCGTCGCGGCGTTGATGCCGCTGATCGCCGTTGGCGCCGCGGATGACGATGCGCCGTCTCGTTCCGATCATTGGGACGTCATAGACGCGTACACAGGTGCGATCCAAGCGCAGTGGGCGAAGCGATCTGAGATACGCAACGCGGACATCTCGGCCGAAGAGAAGGAAGGCCTGTTGCAGGATCTCGGTCCGGCTCCCGATGCTGCTCTTGCCGCCGCCGCCGCGATGGCCATCATCGAGTCGAACGGGGAACGACCGCTGGAGGCGGCCGAGTTCCTCATCAATCGGGCGCGCCCGTCGGAAGAGCTGCAGCAAGCGGCCTTCGACGCGGTTGTGGCACACATCGGCCCGGACTGGTCGCTGGTCGAGGACTATATCGAATCCCAAGCCGCGTGGTTGGAGGCGGCGCGAGCTGAAAAACCCGATGAAGTGACGCGGCGAACCATTCAACAGGGCGTCGAACTCCCCACCTGGCAAGCCGTCGCCGCAGCGAGAGCCATCATCGAATCGGACCACGAGCGTTCCCCTGAAGCGGCCGAGTTTCTCATGCAGCAAACCTATTCCCTGAGGCCGGGGACCAGCGCGGCGTTTCTTTCGTCGTGGTGGCTACCTCCCAATAGGGATTTCGGTGACGCCACCTTGGTCGAGTTGATCGGCCCGGACTGGAAGGTCATCCAGGACTATGTCGCCGAGTCGAAGTCATGGCAGGCGGCGGAACAGGAGATTCGCGCGGCCGATATCGCCGAGCAAGACAAGGCGCGCCGTTTGCGGGAACTGGGCGACGCCCCGAAAGTCTACCGCGCCACTGCCGCGGCCCTCGCCATCGTCAACGCCGAAGGCACCCACGAGAAGATCCGCGAGGCGGCGGAATTCCTGCTCGACAATCCGACGCGGGGCGGCATGGAGAAGGGACTCCGGGGCGCCAAGACGCTCGCCGCCCACTTTCCCGACTACGACCAATGGCCGCTCCGGCTTAAACAGGTCAACGGCATGTCGTCGGTTTTTGGGCCCGGCAAGACATTCATCACCGATCTCGTGGAGTCTCTCGAAGACCCGTTGGCTCAGGCGACCGCCCGGTATTTCGCCGCCAGCTACCTGATCCAGTCGGCGAACAACCCGCAGATCGACGCCGAAGAGCGCATCGCCCAGCAAGATAAGGCGGAGGAACTCGCGACGGGTTTGAGCGCCGGCATTGAGAACGAAACGTTCGTAATGACGAGGCAGGGAGAGGACGGAACCGAGGTGCCGATGACATACGCGGATGCCGAGGCGGAGCTGCTTTACAGTCTCGACTCAACGATGGTCGGCAGCATCGTCTCAGACGTCAGGGCGCGACGGGTGGATGGTACCGAAGACTCGCTGGCGGCCTACGCGGGTCGCGTCGTGCTGGTCGACTTCTGGGCGACCTGGTGTGGGCCCTGCCTAGAGGCTTTCCCCAAGCTTCGCGAGATGGTCGACAAGCTGCCGAAGGAACGCTTTCAGATCATCGGCGTCAGCGTGGACGAAGAACTCGACACCGTGACGGACTACCTGGCTGACGAACCGCTGCAATGGGTAGTCTGGCATGTCGGCGATGAGAGCGAACTCGTTCGCAGATGGCGGGTCACCGGCTTTCCGACCTATGTGTTGATCGGACCCGATGGCACGATCATCAACAAGCACCCGGGCGTATTCAACGCCGAGTTCAAGGCCGAGATCGAACAGGCCGTGCAGAACGCGGGAGCCCAGGTCGCTGGAAGGTCAACCTCGCCTTAGCCTGGTCCGTCGATAGACGTTCAGTCCCACGGGTCCAGCATCACCTTCATCGCAGCTCCGCCGAAGAACGTGTCGAACGCCTCGGGAGCCGCTTCGATCCCGAAACTGTGGGTGATGAGTTCGGAAGCCTGGAGTCCCCGGCGCACCAGTGCCTCCAGTTCCCGATGATCCCCCGGCCTCGAGTACCAGGTGCCGATCAGTTCCAACTCCTTTTTGGTGAAATGCTCGATCGTGTTGATCCTCGGTCCTTGGTCCGTTACGCCGATGAAGGCCATCCTGCCGCCCCGCCGCAGCGCGTCGAGGCACAGGGTCTGAGCGTCGGGATTCGCCGAGCAGTCGAGGGCAACGTCGATTCCTTCGGCTCCGGCGGCTTCCTGCAACCGTGCGAGCACGTCAGTTTCTTCAGCCGGGTTGACGCACACATCTGCGCCGCACTTTCGCGCATGGTTCAACCGATACTCGTTGATGTCGAGGACGATGACGAACGCGTTCAGGAATTTGCACAACAGGAGCGCTGACAGGCCGATCGGGCCCTGACCGGTGATCAGGACCGTATCGAAGGCGGTCACTTTGAGCCGCTTGATCGCGCGAAAAGGAGTTCCCAGCACATCGCCGAGCAGGGAACCGATCTCGAAGGAGACATCGTCCGCCAACGGCAGACACGCCCGGTCACCAACGGCGACGTATTGGGAATGGTTCCCCGGAAAGCGCTGTGGCGCCGAATCGCGCCGCTCGCAAAGCACCCAGTGGCCCGCGAGGCAATAGCGGCACTGGCCGCAGGGGGTGCCGGCGTAGAGCGCCACGCGGTCGCCTTCCCTGACAACCGAGGAGCGGTCGACCTTGCAGACGATCCCGGTGCCCTCGTGCCCTCCGTTGTAGCGCGGCCCATCCACCGTGTTCGGACCATGGTAGGTATGGCGTTCGGATCCGCACAGCGCGGACGACATGATCTTCACGACCACCCGTTCATCCTTGGGTTCGGGTTCCGGGACGTCGATTACGCGCACTTGCCGATTGCCTAACATCTGAACGGTTTTCATTGAATCGAAGCCTTTGGTCCGCCCGGGTATCGAGTGAGCTTAACCCATGGCCCGCGCGCATCATTGGACACTGACAGGGTCTGCTAGTCTTTCCGGCTGCGAATGCCGTCCGAAACACTGATTGAGGGATCCATGGAGTACAAGCAACTGGGCCGTACGGGCTTGAGAGTCAGCCCGGTCGTCCTCGGCACGGTCAACTTTTCCTCCCATACGAACGAAGCCGACTCGTTCGCCATCATGGACCGCGCGCTGGAACTCGGCATCAACCACTTTGATACCGCGAACAACTACAACGCGGGTCGGTCGGAGGCGTTGATTGGACGCTGGTTCGCGCAGGGCGGGGGGCATCGCGACAAGGTCGTGCTTGCCACCAAGGTGTACTGCAAGCCCAACGAGTGGGGCGACACGGACAAGGGGCCGACGGGCCCCAACGAGCACGGCCTTTCGGCGACGAATATTCGTTCCGCCGTCGAGGCGAGCCTGAAGCGTCTGCGGACGGACCATATCGACCTGTATCAGACCCACCACATTGACCGAAGGGTGCCTTGGGAGGAGCTCTGGCAGGCGATGGAGCTTCTGGTCGCCCAGGGCAAGATCACGTATGTCGGCAGTTCCAACTACGCTGGCTGGCACATTGCGCAGGCGCAGGAGGCCGCGCGGCGACGTAACTCGCTCGGGTTCGCGTCCGAGCAGAGCATCTATAATTTGGCGAACCGAAGCGTGGAACTGGAGGTAATCCCGGCATGCCTCGATTATGGGATGGGGCTCCTTGCCTACAGTCCGTTAGCCAGCGGGAAGCTCGGCGGCAAGGCGGACAGCAACGAGGGACGGCGACCTGCCCAGGACAGACATCCGAAGGCCGACGCGTTCGAGGCGCTATGCAATGAGATCGGACACCCGCCGGGCGATGTCGCCCTCGCGTGGGTCGCGCATCGCCCCGGGGTCACGGCACCGATCATTGGTCCGCGCACCATGCAGCAACTCGAGGCAAGCGTCGAGGCCATCGATATCGAGCTCGATGCCGAAACGCTGCAACGGCTGGATGACCTGTTTCCGGGCCCCGGACCCGCCCCGGAAGCCTATGCTTGGTAATCAGATGGGAGCGCATCATGAGTAACGGTTTACCCCGGGATCAATTCGCCACGGTATCGACGGCGACCGGTTCGCTGCGATTGGCCTACCAGGTGTTCGCGAAAGAGGAAGATCCCGTGTTCCTGTTGCTCACGGGCTGGTTTTCGGACCTGACGCTGTGGCCAAGGGGGTTCTGCGAGGTGCTCGCCGATCGCGGTTTCCGGGTGATCCGTTACGACCATCGTGACGCGGGCTTGAGCACCAGGACGGACATCGATGTCATCGATCCCGACAATCCTCCGTACACCATGTCAGACCTCGCGGAAGATGCGGTGGGACTGCTGGATGCACTCGGCGTAGAGAAGGCGCATGTGGCGGGATTTGCGTTCGGCGCCACCATTTCCCACCTGGTTGCCATTGAACACCCGGATCGCGTCCTGTCGCTCGTGACGCTCGCTACCACAACCGGCAGGCGTACGGGCCCACCGCGGCCGCGGAGAGCCATGCCGCCCTTCCCCAAGGATCCGGAGGGACTCAGTCGTCTGCACAAGGAGAGGTTTGCCGATATGGCGAGGGCGAGTTTCGACGAACAGGACTATGAGGCTCGCCGCCGGGAATCCGCGCAACGGGGTGCGTCGCTCGCGCGGGGAGACATTCAGAGCGCCGTCATGCCGACCGCCGGCGATCGCACCGAGCGCCTGGGGCAGGTCAAGGTTCCCGTGCTCGTCGTGCACCCGGAGCAGGATCCCCTGCTTTCCCTCGAGGTTTCGAAACTCCACGTCGAGTCCTTCCCGGATGCGAAGCTCCTGGTCCTTGAAGGCATAGGCCACGGCGTGCTGCCCGAGCACCACTGGGCGAAACTGGCGGACGCAATGCGTGAGCGCACGCTATAATACCAGCGCCTCGCGTTGACGCGACACGCGCACGCCAGGAAGGCGGAATCTAGTGCCACGAAATCCGTCGCACCCGAAGGGGTCGCCGTGTTTCGCCCCCGCCCAAGCCCTCCGCGTATTAACGTTCCTGTTCATTTTCATGCGGACTCTAATTTATCAATAAGATATTGAATTGTTTAGCAATATGCTCGCTTCAGGTTTCGCGCGGATTCCGGTAAGCTCATACTTCGTGTGGTAGTCAACTTGGGGAACAATAGTGCCAGCAGGCGGCCTCAATCCCGCCTTCGTCGCGAGCGTCAGGCCCGGGTACAAGACTAGCGAGGCTTCGCCTCAGACCGACAAGGCATGTGTTGGGTCCCGGCGGCGGTTGAGACGGACCCCGGGCGCTGCTCCGCTCCGCGGCGTGAAGCCGCCTTCATAGTCGCGCAAGGCGTCGGTGGCCGTATAGTGGCCCGTGGGGAACCCATCGACCGGAGTCCGGGCCATGAACGTAGCACGAAACGCCCGCTGGGACGACATCGATCTCGAACGATGTCAACGCAAAGTTGAAATGTCCCCTTTTTGCGGTTCGGGCCTTTCTCTTTTTCGAGAAGAAAAAACTTGTTGCCGAGCTGTGGGGTTGTGGGCGAGAGGCGCGCGAGTGTGGGCAGCCGGTGGGCAACGCGCGGCGGAACGCCCGGTCGATGGCGACTCGGCCGAGCGCGTTGTCCACGGGCTGTCCACACGCCCCGAAGGGCGCGCGCCGGTCCGCAGGACTCGTCCACAAATCCACGGCGCGTTCGCCGGCGCTCGCGGCTTCATCCTCCGGCCGCCACGCTCGCGGCGGGCTTGAACGGTCGCCGCCAGGGATGGTCCGGCGGCGGCTTGTAGGCCGGCCGCGCCCGCTGCTCCGCCTTCGCCGCGTCGACGCGCCCGCGCACGGTCTTGCCGTCCTCCACCGGAATCGGCTCCTCGCCCTTCGCCAGCAGCCGCACCGGCAGCTCGCGCCCTTCGCGCAGCACCGTCGCCGAGCCGTCGAAGGCCTTGCACACCGTCACCTCCGCGCCGCGCAGGCGATAGCCCTTGCCCCGGCCCGTCACCTGGTACTCGCGGCACTCGAACCTGATGGTCAGGTTCTTCGTCAGCTTGCGCCGGTGGTGCTCGCAAAAGACCAGGTCCAGCTCCGCCGCGTCGCGCAGAACCGCGCGGTGGGCGTCCTCCGGGTTCCGCGGCGCCACCGCGAAGCGCCGGTTGAAGTCCGCCATGAACTCCGGCAGATAGGCGTTGCCCGCCACCATGTCGGAGATGCCGCGCAGCCGCATCTCCTTCACCAGCCGGTCCTGAAGCGTTTTGTTGGCGCGTTCGACGCGTCCCTTCGCTTGCGGGCTGCGCGCGTGGATCGCCGCGATATCCAGCGTCCGCAAAGGCCGCGAAAACTGCGTCAGCTCGTCCTCCCTGTCCTTCTTGTTGACCCGGAACACGCTGTGGCGGTCCGAGTAGAACGCCACCGGCCGGCCGTGGGCCGCCAGATGCGCCCGCGTCGTCTTCATGTACGCCGCGGTCGTCTCCTCGGCGAAAAACCCCGTCGCCAGCAGCCGCGTCGTCGCGTCGTCGACGTACACGATCAGCACGCACGCCGGCCCGCGATCCTCGAACCAGGCGTGCGGCGAGCCGTCGATCTGCACCAAGTCCCCGAGACACTCCCGCCGGGGACGGCTCTGATGCGTGCGAACCTCTCGCCGCGTCTTCGCCCGCCACAGCCCGTCCGCGATCATCCACTGGCGCAGCGTCTCCACCGACAGCCGATGACCGTGCTCGTCCACCAGCTTCTCGTGCGCGAATGTCGGTCCGAAGTCCGGGTAGCGCTCGCGCACCAGTTCCATCGCCTCGCGCCGCGCCGCTTCCGCCATGGCGTTGTTCGACGGCTTGCCCCGACGCCCCGAAACCAAACCCGACGGCCCCCGCTCGCGGTAGCGCGCCAGCACCCGCTTCACCTGCCGCACGCTCAGCCCCAGCCGCTCGGCCGCCTCGCGCTGCCGCAGGCGCTTCTCCGCCACTTGCCCGATCACGCCCGCCCGATCCGCCTCCCTCATGCTCAGCATCCCTTCCCGCGACACCAGAAGCACCCCCTCCGTCTCCGACAAAAGGGGACACTTTAACTTTGCAGAAAGGGGACATTACGGCTTTGGGCTTACACATCGATCTCGAACGATCCACGTGGACGATCCGGACTGAGCGCATGAAGGCGGGCCGTGAACACCGGGTGCCGCTGTCGGACCGGGCGCTTGAGGTCCTCCATGAGGCCGCAAAATTCCGCGACGGGGATCTAGTGTTCCCGTCCCCTAGGCGGGACAAGCCGTTGTCCAGCGCATCGCTGGGGAGACTGCTTGCGGAACTCGGCATCGACGCGGTGCCGCACGGGTTCCGGTCGTCGTTCAGGGACTGGGCTGCCGAAAGGACCGACACACCGCACGCAGTGATGGAAGCGGCGCTGGCGCATACCACGCGCAACGCGGTCGAAGCCGCCTACGCGCGCAGCGACCTGTTCGAGCGGCGGCGCGAGCTCATGCGGCAGTGGAGCGACTACCTGCAGTCGTGACCCAGACTTCGCCGCGCCACCATCGACGTGAACCATCGTGTCAGAGCCCTTGAACGTCGGCCATGAGATCCGACGATTGTGTCGTTGGCTACAGCTCTTTGCGAGCAGTGGCGCCTAGCCGCCACGCCTGATCCGCCAGCAGGAGAGCGGGGTGAGAAACGCTCTGGATGTTCTCTCCGTGAGGTCGCCCACCGCTCCCTCGCCCAAGACCAAATCGGGTAGAAGTAGACAAAACAACTGAGGAGTCGGTCATAGGGATTTCGGACGAAATAGGCAACCTTTTCGTACTTGTTGGAGCCGCCTAGCCACCGATCATCTACGGGAATTCGCTGAATGGTGCCGGCGTCTCGAGAGACCAGCGTTCCATTATGCAAACAATCGTAGGAGCACGAGTCGTTCAATACGCGGCGAATACTCGCGCCCCCGGTCTTCGCGATGTGGATGAACAGAAATGGCGATTCCATCTTCAAGACAGGACCTTCCGCATCCCCAACGGTTTAACCGATGCCCCCGTCCACAGAACCGCCGTTCTGGTCGCCCAGGATCTCGCGAAGTAACGTTTGGAATCTGCTGCGTTCGTTGGTTAGATCGTGGTCAGTGACCGTGACCCTTGCGCGCTCCCTGATGTCAGCAAGCCGGGCCGCAGGCATAGCTACAGCCTGCTTCACCGCACCAACCAGCGCCTCTACCCGATAGTGCGGTTTGAGACAGTTAACACCATCCACGCAGTAGTCGTTACCGCGCACATCCGGGCAAATGGTCAGCGCGCCAGTAGCCATGGCTTCAAGCGCCGGCAAGTAGAAGCCCTCCACCGGTGCCGGCAGGCATACCACCATCCTCGCCCGCCCCAAGGTCTGCAGAAACGTTTCTCGAGGAAGCGTCTCCATCATGAGCTCTACTTGCAGTCCCGTCGCGTCCAGCGCCCCCGCAACGAATTCGGCAATATCCGGCCGCTTGTAACCGACGATTAGGAGGTCGAGGTCGCGCGTGTCCACCACCTCTGATCCAATCGACTCGATGCCTGCAGGGATCGTATGGACAGGCCCGTTAACGATGTTCGTACGCCGCAATTCGTCCCCCAAAGGTAGGCTGACACAGATCCTGATAGCAGGATTCGCCAAGTGCCTGAACTGAGAGTCGTCCGGGTCGATTCGGTCAAACGATTGCACCAGATAGATAACGCGGAACGGCGGCGCCTCGTGGAATTGCCTCGGAACGAAACGGTCCCATCCCCAACCCGAGATGACCACGACGGCGGCACTCGCCCAATCGATCGAGTGGCTGACACGAGCACGGTGCGTATACCACGGATTGTCGTCACCCCATTTCGTATCTTCCGGCATGTACAGGCGTACGCGTTCGGCGAGTTCGCTGACCATCACGTGATCAAAATAATGGCGGACCTTGAGCGCGCCCCCGCTCGGCCCGTCGCAACGCACGGCGAACTGCACACTGGAACGGGACGGAGGTAACTGCGGAAAACCGATGTGATTCATGGACCCTTGTAATGGCCTATCTCCCATGCGTTCCCATGCCATCAACGGGCGACATCTCGCGAGAGTATCACCCGCGTCGGGTGTCACCACAAGGAGAGCAGTCTGGAACGGTCGTCTACTTTCTCCGCCGTTGTCACCAGGGAGACAATACCGAAACGACCCTTCATGCAGGTGCAACGTCTCCTGATCGAAGGTGTCGGGCGCATGAAGACCTCCAGACATTCCCGCCCCCCCCCCTGCCGCCACACGTGTTATAGACTTACCAAGTCCAACAGATCCCGCCGCTTTTCCCCCTGAATACAATGGCACGGAACATCATTCAATGTGCGTCCAAAGCCTCTGAAATCAGTGGCGGCGCCCTGAAAATAAGGCACTACTTCGAGCATGCGCTATCGCTATTCCCCGACAGGACCCGTCTCTACATGCCTGAAGACATGGAGTGGACGATCGAGAGTCCCTTCAGGCCACACCAAGATAAGGTCGTCAATCGGATAGAGTGGTCCTCTGTTCGAGTGTTGATAATCACAGGGCAAGGCTGGGAATGGTTCGTGCCCAAGACGTTTCACCATACGCCTCCCTTCAGAGTCATATACTTGGTACAAGGCTTCGACAAGTTTAAATCCCACGATCCAAGGTTTCCGTCCTTTCGCAACCCAGCCGTCCGGATCTGCGTCAGCGATCCCTTGGCGGACACGCTACGTTCCTTGAGTATCGCCAACGGCCCCGTGCATTCGATTCCGGCGGCCATCGACCTGGACGAACTTCGCGACGCTGAAAGAGCCATTCGCGCCACGGGAAGAGATACGAACGTCCTGATTTTAGGACTGAAGAAGCCGCAGTTGGCACAACGACTTGCGGTCAAGATCGGCGAACAGGTGGCGGCAGTCCGAGTCTTGAAGGAGAGAGTTCCAAGACACGTCTTCCTGCAACACATCGCTCGTGCCCGCGTCGTCGTATGCCTGCCGCAAGAAGTAGAGGGTTGGTATTTGCCGGCACTTGAGGCGATGGCCCTGGGCTCTTTGACGGTTGTGCCCCAGGTGGTTGGGAATACCTACTGCGTTGATGGATCTAACTGCATCATCCCGTCGCGTTACGACGAATCCGGCATTCTGGATGCCACAAGGCGGGCCATTGACCTACTGCCCCCGGAGCACAAGAAAATAACTAAGCAGGCGATGGCGATGGCCGCCCGCTTCGATCTTCCCTACGAGCGGCTGGAATTCGACAGGATTCTCCAGGAGGTAGCGAATCCAACGACCTGATCGTGCGCATCGGCGTGCGCCCGTCGCCGAAGTAACGGGCCACGCTGCCGATCCGGCCATCCGGGGTGCGCAGCGTCGGGATGAACCTGCGGTCGCCAGGCGTTTCCATGTGTTGCTTGGTCGATGGGGAACCAAGAGATGAACGGGGGATACCGTGACCAGTCGAGGACCGCGGACGCAATAGTTGCGGCCTGGGGCAGGATCGGGTCCGCGTGGGGCAAACATGCGGAGCGGAACGCGGCGATCGCGCTGGGCCTGTTGACGGCGTTCTGGCTGCTGGATCTGCACGTTCCCACCTTCAACCAGATTGCGCCGTTCGACAACACGGCATACATACGGTCCGGTTATCGGCTCGCGGCGGACGGAGTCCTCGGCATGATTTCCTGGGGCCCACTCGTCGCAGTACTGCACGCCCTTGTATACGTCATAGTACAGGAGTCGCCAAACTGGTTCGTATGGACCGCAGTGGGTGGAAGGCTCTGTATCTACGCACTGGTTTGTACCGGCGTCTACCAATGCACACGATCGCTTTCGCCGGCTCCCGCCAGGCACGCAGCGCTGGTGATCGGCCTGACATGGCCCGTGGCGGCCTCTTTCTTTGCGGTCTGGAACCAGAGCGACTATCTGTTTGTGGCGATGTCCGCCCTCGCGCTCTCCCGTTTACTCGCGTATCTGTCCGACCGATCGACGCGACACCTTGTGTGGGGCTCCACGATTGTCGGGATGGCAGCGCTGACTCGCCCCGACGGGCTCGTCCTGCTGGTTTCGTTCGCCGCGCTCTCGTTCGCGACCTGCGCCAAAGACGCGGGAGCGTTCCTGCCGCGCGGTGCGTGGAAACTGTTGGGAGCAGCGGTCGCGCCCGCCACGCTAATCGTAGCCGGCTACCTGGTGCTGTACGGAACCGTTACCGGCACGTGGGAAACAGGAGTGATGTCACGAACGTACCAGGCGTTCGAACACGGGCATGGAGTGGTCTTCAGGGAGCAGTACCCCACTGGCAACACCGGGATCGAGGGCACCGGAGACTTCAGGGAACTGTTTGGCACAAGAGCCGACAACCGGGGTTCGGTCTTCAGGGCAATAGTGGGGAACCCAGGCGCGTTCCTGGAACGCCTCGTGCACTCCGTCGTCCAACTGCCGGAACAGGTCGCCGTCGCCTACGGTGGGCCCTTGACCGTCGCCTTCCTCTTTCTGGCATCGCGGGGGGCGCTGTCCCTCTGGCGCGCGCGACAGCGATGGACGCTCGTTGTGCTTCTGGGATGGCACCTGCACCTAACGAGCTATTTCCTCACGTTCTGGAGCTTCCGGTATGTAAGGTTCACCTTCGTGGCGCTGACGCTGCTCGCCGGCCTCGGGGCCAGCGCCATGGCCAGCAACTGGCGGGACTGGCGGGAGCGTACAACGGTAGCGGTGGTCATCGGGGGATTGGTCGCCTGGCTGCTGTGGGATGGTGAAGGGAGGATGTGGGCGGACCCAGGAGCGGGCACGGCAGGCGTGACCCTGGTCCTGCTGGCAGCGATGGCACTGTTCGTGCCCACGCTCACCCCCCGGTTTCAGCGGCGCCGGGACGGCAAACTGCTGCGTCTTCTCGCGGGGCTGTCGATGGTGTCCGTGGTCGCTGTGGCGGCGGGACGCTCTCCGGCGGATCATTTGCCTTTGCGGGCGGGCGTGTCGGCGCAAGAGCGGGCGGTGGCGGCTGCCGCCGCGGTCCTTCCGCCCGGCACTCCGATCGCCTCGTTTGGTTTCAAGCTGCAGGCGGCCGCGCGACGGCCCCATCGTATGCTGGGTGACGAATTGATGGTCAAAACCGTATCGGCGTCGGCATTGGAGGAGTGGCAGGCGCGGAGCGACGCGGGGGCGATCTATCTCGATCCGTTCATGCGGAAGCGGTATGGGTCCTGGTTCAGCTATCTCCGCGACCGGTTGGAGAGTGATCCGCAGTGGGTCCCGGTCTTCTCCGAAGCGGCCTCCCACACCTGGCTGTTCTCGCATCGATCGCTACTGCAGGCACGCGGCGTCTGGCGAACCAACGAACCCGTGGTTCGGTCCGACTTCGACGTATTCATCCTGGACCAATATTTGGTGTTCACGAAGGAAGGCTGTAACGCGGACGACATGGAGAGGCCGTTCTTTGTTCACGCGGTGCCGGTTGATCGAATGCAGTTACCGGAATGGGCGCGGAAACGCGGCATCCTGCATCTGGATTTCGATTTCGACAAGTACGGTTATCGGATCGACGGGAGGTGCGTCGCGATACGCCGGCTACCGGCTTACGAGTTGGATAACGTCAGGATGGGACAGTACATACCGGGGGAGCGGCGCTTTTGGCAGGGGCGCATCGATGTCGGGGGCGGGTGACCGGGACAATTTTCCCTCGGCCATCTCCGATCCACGGGAGAGAACGCGCTACCCGACGCCTACTGGAGTCCGCTGCCAGACCCCGTGCCGAAGCAGAAGCGCGAATAGGAGCACTCGCTGTCGGACACGGCTGGCTATCGCCGCTGCTGATCCCGCCTTTCCCGTCGGCGCGCAATGTCGCGACTTGGCGCCCCGGCCTTCGGTAGCGCCATCGCGACATGGACGTCCTTTACGAGCGACAGTTTCTCCGGGTCGAGGACGACGCTCCGGTCCTCGTTGGTCACGTACTCGCGATTGGCAATCCCCAACTCCCCGTTGGACGGCACGACGCCCGGCCGCCCGATCCGGTTCGCCCACCAGCGGATGTGCGCCATGCGGTTCTTCATCGTGCCGGTGGCGCGCCCCTGGCGCTTCCACTCGCCTGCCAGCGCCACCACGTGCTTGCGCCGTAGCCCCGTCGCCCGTAGCCCTCTGAAGCCGAGTTCGTGCAAGGTGCCCGCGATCTGCGCCAGCGGGTAGGAGCGCGCCGTCTGCGTCGGGAAGGAGCCGTCCGGGTGCGCCTTCTGCAGGCGCTTCAGGTCGTAGTTCAGGTCGCGCACCGGAATCTCCCCGGCAATGCGCAACGGACGGACGTGAAGCGGAAGGAACGGAAGGGCATGGTCAGTTCTCCCCCTTGGGTCTGTGACCTTCCCCGGTAGCGCCGGGGCGCGCCCTCCCGTTGGCCCGTCCAAGTATCGGACCGCCCCCGCCGCTGCGTCAACGACCGCGTGTTTATCAATCCGGTAAGCGGAAACGGCGCGAAACACCATGCGCCGGAATGACGCCGATTGCGCCTGTGGCAGTTTTTTCGGTGGGAGCGGGCGGGAAGCTACCGCGCCCGGCGCCGCGTCAGCGGCCCGGGCCGACGTGGGTCGGTTAGTTTTGCTGGGCGATCCGCCGTCTTCGGCGCGCCCGGCCACGGACGCACGCCGCGTCCCGGCATCGAGGAGCGCCTGGAGGTGCACGCCCCGCCGGTGCCGCGGCTGTTCCCCAGCACGCCGTACGGCACGAGCGTATGGTCGCGCTTCCTGTTCGAGCACTACGCGTGCCGGCGCCCGCCGCACCGGGTCGCCGCGTGGCTGGGTGACCAGGGGCTGCCGGTCGCGCCCGGCACGCTGGCCGACAGCGCGCCGCGCTTCGTGCCCCTGTTCGAGCCGCTCGCCGAGGCGAGCCGCGCGCACCAGAACGCATCCGCGCTGCGCCACGCCGACGAGACCACCTGGCGGGTGCGGGCGCTGCGTGCCGAGGGCCGCTCCGCCCGCGCCTGGCTGTGGACCTCGGTCGGCAACGACGCGGTGTACTTCCACATCGACCCGAGCCGCGGCGCCGAGGCGGCGCAGACGCTGTTCGGCGAGCTGCGGTCCGGCACGGTGCTCGTCTGCGACCACTACAGCGCCTACAAGAAGCTGGCGCGGCTGCTCGGCGGCATGGTGATCCTGCAGTTCTGTTGGAGATATGTTGCGGCCCGGATTATGTTGCGGAGAGCCGGCATCGCCGCACTGGACCTGAAGATCCTCGTTTTGTCCGCAACATAACGTGCTTCAATCACAGTGCGCCAAGGAAGGCCATCAGCCCCTTGTTCTCCTTCCACGGGCGATCGGGTCCGGGCTCTGCGGCATCGCAGAGCGCCATCGCCCTTGCCTTCGTCTCGAGATCGATCTCGGCGTAGATGTTGGTGGTGTCGAGGCTCGCATGACCAAGCCAGGCACGGATCTTGTTGAGATCCACACCGGCCTGAAGCAAGTGGCAGGCGCTCGTGTGCAGCGCGATAGTTGGCGACCGTGCTGCGGTCGATGAACAAATCCCCGAACATGATCGTATCTCCTTGTGGTAGGAGGTCGGACCATGGCAGAAAAATGTAAATCGAAAAATTATGTTGCGGACGTCTGCAAGGAACTCATGTCCAGAGCGACCTTCGGAACTCTCCGCAACATAATCCGGGCCGCAACATATGCCCAGATATGTTGCATTCCACATATTTGGAGCCATCAGCGCCGCGACTTCATCCAGTGCGCCGCCGGGCAGGTCGACCTCGCCGGCTGGTGCGGGGCATGGCTCGAACGGATCGCCGCGATCTACCGCCTCAACGAGGCGCGGCTGGTCTGCCACGACCCCCGCATCGAGCGCCAGAGCGCCGCGTTCGACGCGGCGCAGCACGCGCTGGCGGCGGCGCTCGACGGCCTGTTCGCCGAGGCCGAACGGGAGCTCGCCGGCCTGCCGGAACACGCCCGCGAGGGCAAGCCGCTGCGCTCGCTGGTGAACCACCACGAGGGGCTGAGCGTGTTCCTCGAACGCCCGCGCACGCCGATGGACAACAACCTGGCCGAGAGGTTGCTCAGGGGACCGGTGATCGGACGACGCCTGTCGTTCGGTTCCGACTCCGAGACCGGCGCGAAGCTCGCGGCGCTCATGTGCTCGGTGGTCGGCACCCTGAACCTGAACGGCATCGACGTCCGGCGCTGGCTCGAAGCGTGGCTGGCGGCGTGCGCGAACAACGGCGGCCGGCCGCCGCACGACACCGCGCCCTGGCTGCCCTGGTCGATGGACGATGCGCGCCAACGCGAACTGTCGGTGCCGACATGACCGATACCGTCGAGTGCCGCTACCACGGCCGCGACTTCACCGCCGACGAGATGGCGCTCTTGCGCGCGCTGATCGCCAGCCGGCCAGCGCTCAACCGCCACGCCCTGTCCAAGGAGTTCTGCCGCCGCATCGGCTGGTTCAAGGCCGACGGCGGTCTCAAGGACATGATGGCCCGTGTCGTCATGCTGGCCATGCACAAAGACGGACTGATCGAACTGCCGCCGCCGAAGTGGCCGCGCCCGCCGCGCCGCCCCGCGACCTTCGGACCGGACACGGAACAGCCGCTGCCGCCGCCGCCCGACACGCTGCGGGAGGTCCGTCCGCTCACCCTGCGGCCGGTCGTCGGCTACACCCGCGAGGGCAAGCTCTGGAACGAGTTCGTCGCCCGCTACCACTACCTCCGCTACACCACCCTGGTCGGCGCCCAGATGCGCTATGCCGTGCACGCCCGCGACGGCGCCCCGCTCGCCATGCTCGGCTTCTCCACCGCCGCCTGGACGCTCGCCCCGCGCGACAACTTCATCGGCTGGTCGCGACCGATGCGCGAGAAGAACCTGCCGCTCGTCGTCGACAACCCGCGCTTCCTGATCCTGCCCTGGGTCCACATCCCCAACCTCGGCTCGCACATCCTCGCCCTCGTCCGCCAGCGCCTGCCCGGCGACTGGACGGCGCGCTACGGCAACAACCCGGTGCTGATCGAGACCTTCGTCGAAACGCCACGCCACACCGGCGCCGTTTACCGCGCCTCCGGCTGGATCCGGGTCGGCACGACCCGAGGGCGCGGGCGCTAAGACACCAGGAACCGCTACGACAAGCCAAAAAAGGACATCTGGCTCCGGCCCCTGCGCAAGGACTGGAAGCGCATCCTCAATCGGTAGAATCTGCAACCGTCACGACTCGACCGAACGCTTACCGTCGGGCGAACGCTTACGCCGGTTCAAAGCCACCTTTTCGGCGGTTTTCCCCAATATAATCAATGTGTTGAGAGTTTTCGGACAAGAACTAGTCTAACCGACCCTGCCTCCCACTGCTGCTTCAGACCCTCAGTCGGCTGGCAATTGCTTCGTCGGTAGTGTTGGCTGCCCACCACCCACAACCCCGATGTTCTCCGTTCGCGCGCTACACTTGCGTCCTTGCGCACCCCCCATATGGTTAACGCACATGGATAAACCGTGGAGCATAAGGTGCAGACGTGTCGAGTGCGTGGGAGGCGTACTGAGGTTCTGGTTCGGAATCCACTTGGCCAACGATCCCCCAGACCCACCTCCGCAAGATGTGAGTCGCTGGATCTCCCCACCCCGGCAGAGGGTCTTACGGCTGGCAACGAAAGAAGCTTGGCCCGGGAAGCCGCGCGTCAACTAGCGACGCAAACCCACAGAGAACACGGTTACGAATTCCAACTGACCATCTAACTTCCAAAGGCGCGCATACTTCGCGTGGGTACGAGCGCGGTAATCACAACCCGTGTGGTTCCAAAAAAATGGATTTATATCAAGGTGTTGAACAATTCTCATCCTCGGACAAGCCACCTATCACCCCGCGTCTTGATCGGCACTGCGTTCCGTTCTACGGCGCAGGCTGCTAGCCGTTGGTTCGGAGCGAGTGGTAATAGTCCACGACTGCCGGATGGACGAATTTGGAGATATCGCCGTTGAGCGCGGCGATCTCTCGCACCAGCGAGGAAGACACGAACGAGCTTTCGAGCGACGGCGGCAGAAAGACGTACTCGATGGAATCGTCCATGGAACGGTTCATTTCCGCCATCTGAAACTCGTAATCGAAGTCCGCCAGCGTGCGCAGACCGCGCAGGATGAATACCGTTCCCTTGGAGCGCACGTAGTCGACGAGCAGCGTGTTGAATCCTTCGACCTCGATGCGGTCGCCGAATTCGGTGAGCACCTCCCGGCAAAGCTCGACGCGCTCCGCTAGATGGACCGAGGGATCCTTTTCCGCGGATGTTCCAATGGCGACCACGACGCGGTCAAAGAGCTTCAATGCGCGCCTGACCAGGTCCGTGTGTCCATTGGTGATCGGATTGAAACTGCCTGGATATACGACGGTCGTCATGGAGCCTTCGGCCGGGAAGTGCGATCAAACACCCAATTACCGCGAAAATCGTCATCGGGCAGTGGGGTGTCGGAGGAATCAATCCTAGCCCAAACGGTTTGGGCGCAACAACTGAAAGCGGCAATCGCCGGCACTGGACTGCTTGATCGTGGTCCAGCCCGGGACATCCACGGGGAATCCCGATTCGAGGTACACGGTAGCTTCGCGTTGCCGGAGGAGAGCAAGGGCCTGCGCCGCCAGGCTCGCGCTCGCTGGCCTGTCCGAGGCGGATGTTCCCGGCGTTGGATGCTGGCGCTCAAACGGCGGATCGAGGAAGACGATATCCCAGTTCCATGCGGCTTGTCGACGCAGCCAGGGCAACGCGGAAACGTTGTGGATCTCGCACGGGGCGTCCAGGCGTTTCGCCTGTGCGCGCAACAGGTTTGCGGTCCGCCGGTCGTGCTCGACCAGGGTTGCGGCTGCCGCACCGCGCGACAATGCCTCGAACGCGAGGGCGCCGGTCCCGGCAAACAGGTCCAGCACGCGCGCGCCCTGAACATCGGTGCCGAGCCAGTTGAACAGCGTCTCGCGCACGCGGTCCATGGTAGGCCGCAGATTCGGCCGCTGGACGACGTCGAGCTTTCGCCCTTTCCACTTACCGCCGATAATGCGTACTGTTCGTTTCGCCATGATCGGCGCCGTTCGGAACCGTGATGCTGCAGCCGCTGACCGAATATATGAGTTTGCGTTGAAGGAAGATAGCCGAACGGGCATCTGGCACCGACTCTTCAGAACGCGAAACCGTCTCGCGGAGATCGCGGGCAACCTGCTGCTGGGCGAGCGCGCGATCGATCAGGACGCGCTCGAGGAACTCGAAACAGCGCTCCTCGGGACGGATGTCGGTGTGGATGCCACGCGGCGGATCGTCGATGCGATCGCGAAGGGGGTATCGCGCAAGGAACTCTCCGACGCTGGCGCATTGCGCGGAGCCTTGCGTGAACAACTGGAGGAAGTGCTTGCACCCATGACCGAACCGTTCCGGATTGATGCGACGCGTCGGCCGTTCGTGGTCCTTGTGGTCGGTGTAAACGGCGCGGGCAAGACGACGACGATCGGGAAGCTGGCGAAGCAACTTCGCGCCGAAGGGCATTCGGTGCTGTTGGCGGCGGGTGACACCTTCCGCGCCGCGGCGGTGGAGCAACTGGTCGAATGGGGTCGGCGCAACGAAGTGGCGGTGATCTCCCAGGATCGGGGCGCGGACAGCGCATCGGTGATCTTCGATGCGATCGAGGCGGCTCGCGCCCGAGGAATCGATGTCGTTCTGGCCGACACGGCGGGCCGATTGCAGGCGAAGACCAACTTGATGGATGAACTGTCGAAGGTCAAACGCGTCGTCGCGCGTTTCGACTCCACGGCGCCCCACGAGGTGATACTGGTGCTCGATGCCGGAATCGGTCAGAACGCGCTCAGTCAGGTGGCCGAGTTCGACGTCGCTGTCGGCCTGACCGGCCTGATCGTGGCAAAGCTCGACGGCTCTGCCCGCGCAGGAATACTGTTTGCTATCGCCGCGCAAAACGCGGCGTCGAATGACCGTCGGGAGAGCGCGCCCAACGCCGCGCGCAGAGGAGCGTTACCGGTGTACTTCATCGGCGTTGGTGAGCAGGTCGAGGATCTGCGACGTTTCAATCCGCGAGAGTTCGTGGGTGCCCTGTTGGAGACCGGGGGGGCGGGATCGGGAGAGAAAGAACGGGAGGGATCGGGAGAGAAGGATCGGGCGGAGTCGCGCGAGAACGCGCCGGAGAACGCACATGGGTAGCATCGCCCTGCACGGCGTCACGAAACGGTTCGACAATGGACAAGAGGCCTTGCGCAACGTCTCGCTTACGTTCGCCGAAGGCTCGATGGCGTTCCTCACCGGGCATTCGGGAGCGGGGAAGAGCACGTTCCTCAAGCTCTTGCTGCGGTTGCAGCTTCCCACGCGGGGACAGATCGTCGTCAATGGCGTAAACATCTGCCAACTTCCAAGGCGTCGCGTGCCGCGCTATCGGCAGCACCTGGGAGCGGTGTTCCAGGATCATCACTTGCTGCCTGATCGCACCGTGCTCGAAAACGTCGCCCTCCCGCTCCTGGTGACGAGCATGCGCGCGGGGGACATCGCCAAGCGGGTGCGCGCGGCGCTTTCGATGGTGGGTCTCCTGTCCAAGGAAGCACTCTTACCCGTTCACCTGTCGGCGGGCGAGCAGCAGCGGGTGGGTATCGCCCGGGCCGTGGTCAACCGTCCCAACCTGATACTGGCTGACGAACCGACCGGCAATCTCGATCCCGAGTTGTCGCGAGATGTCATGGGGTTGTTCGTGAACTTTCGACGCATCGGAGCAACCGTAATCGTCGCGAGTCACGACCATGAACTCATCGAATCGATGGGCCTGCGCGTCATAGAACTCGATCACGGTCGAGTCATTCGGGACGAGGCTCCCGACGCGTGAAGATCGGGCGCAGATCTCGGGATCCCTGGCCGCCGGTGGAGCGTCCACCGTTTGCGGCGATACGCGATCATTGGCGCGTCAGCCGGGACTGCTTCGCCATCGCCTGTCGTCGCCTTTGGTCGAGTCTGCTGGTATGGCTGCTCATCGGTATGTCGCTCGCGCTGCCGGCGGCGCTGTATATCCTGCAACGCAGCCTTGCTGCCGCTGCCGCACAGTGGGATGGACGTCCGAGTTTCACGGTCTATCTGCAGACCGGCACCGATATCGGCGTTGCCCGGACGCTGGCGGCGCGGCTCGACGCCGAGCCGGAAATTGAACGGGCGTGGGTCATTACGCCGGAACAGGCGCTGGAGGAGTTCGGCGAAGGCCTCGCAATAGCTGACGCACTGGGAGTGCTGGGAGAAAATCCGCTGCCGGCATCGGTCAGGGCGACGGTGGCTGACGGCGTGGGGGAGGCGGCGTTGCGGCGGCTCATTGACGAGCAGAGCGCGGGTGAGCAGGTGGACGAAGTCGCTATCGAGAAGGCCTGGCTTGAGCGGATGGCGGCCATTTCCGCCGTCGTCGGACGGGTTGGCTGGATCCTTGCCGGGATATTCGGACTCGGTGCCGCTCTGGTGACGGCATCTTCTGTCCGCCTCGTCATAGAATCGCGACTGGAAGAACTCAGCATGCAAAAACTCATGGGCGGCACGGATGCGTTCATAAGGAGACCGTTTCTGTACTACGGCCTCTTTTATGGCGTTGGCGGCGGCGTTGTGGCAGCGATGCTGGTGGCGGGGTCGCTGCTCGCGCTTGAGGCGCCGCTCGCGACATTGTTCGGCAGCTATGACGAACGTCTCGCAATCCACGGCATGGGTACGCCACTCGTGGGCGCGCTGCTCGGTGCGGGCGGACTGCTTGGGGTATGCGGTGCGTTGATCGCGTCCAACCGGCGTCTGAGACAAGTGGAATTGGTCTGAATGGGGGCACTCACCTGATGCGGCTAGAAGGCGTGTCTGTCGTCTTTTCCGATGAGAAGTTCTTTTCGAATGCCGAAGAAGTGACGGCGTTGAATGATGTGAGCCTGCACGTGGGACGCGGTGACAAGGTTGGCGTCGTCGGCGCCAATGGCGCGGGCAAGTCGACGTTGGTGCGCGTCATGTCGGGGGTATTGCAACCCAACGCGGGAGTTGTCGACGACGAGGGAATGTCGTGCGCTCACTTATCGCTGAATGCGGGGTTCGATGCCGAGTTGTCCGGCACGAGGAATGTCGTCATGCACGGCATGCTGATGGGGTTGACGCGCAAGGAGGCAGCGGCGCGTGTCGAAGCGGTTACCGAGATGTCAGGCCTCGGAGACGCGATGGGGCGCCGCGTTAGCACCTACTCGACGGGCATGCGCGGGCGTTTGTGCTTCTCGACCGCGATCAATCTGGAACCGGATATCCTGTTGCTCGACGAAGTGTTTGCCGTGGGAGATCGCGAGTTCCGCGAGAAGTCCCAGCGCATCATGCGCGAACGGTTCACCGAGGACAGGGCAATAGTGCTCGTCAGTCACTCCCTCGCCAACGTAGAACAGCTTTGCGAGCGCGCGATTTGGCTGGACCACGGCGAGATCAAGGCGCAGGGCGAGACCAAGAACGTCGTCCGCGCTTACCGCGACTCGAGCAACTGAGAAGGCCGGCCTGAATGGGGCCGGAGGCTCTCAGCGCCACAAAATCCGTCGCACCCGAAGGGGTGCGCCGTGTTTTGCCCCCGCCCAAGCCCACTGTTTCGCCCCACACGCGCGCCCGGCACCCCGTCGATCTTGCCGCCAGAGCGGCAAGTCCGACAGGCTGCTAGCCTTTGACGTACTCGAACGGGCTGCTCAGTTCTGACAGCGTGGGATGCTTGCGATCCCTGTCTGAGAGAACCGCACCGGCTTCGGGGGTTGGCCAGCGGATGCCGAGTGCGGGATCGTTCCACAAGAGACCCTTGTCGTGCTCCGGCGCGTAGTAGTTGCTGACCTTGTATATGACCTCGGTGTTGGGCGTCAGGGTCATTAACCCGTGTCCAAAACCGACTGGCACCCAGATCTGATTCCAAGCCTCGGCTGACAGCGTTGCGCCTACGTGATGGCCATAAGTCGGCGACCCCCGACGCAGATCCACCGCGACATCGAATATCGAACCGCGCACAACCCGGACGAGCTTGGCCTGCGCAAAGGGCGGAGCTTGGAAGTGCAGGCCCCGAACGGTGCCCACGTCAGCGGAAAACGAGCAGTTGTCCTGGACGAAGTCCACCGAAATCCCGCCCTGTTGCAGGGTTTTCTTGTTGTACACCTCGGAAAAGAAGCCTCGATGGTCGCCGTGTTTTGTCGGCGCAAGAAGCTTGACGTCGGGAATATCAAGGGGTTCGATGTGCATGTCGGTTGAATGTACGCGAAGTGCCGGGCATAGGCGAGGACGCGCACTGGGCGATGATCGTCGGAGCGACGATGCTGGTCATTTATCCCGGGTGCAATGAATCTTTTGGAGGTTTGGCACTCTAATGGGGAGAGTGCTAATATCGTCGACCAACGTTACCGGAGGTATCAAAAGATGGCCGCGAACGTACTATCTCTCGATAGTCTATCGCCGGGTCGCGATCTGGATACCTATATTCAGACTGTGAACGCGTTCCCGGTGTTGAGTCCGGAGGAAGAGCGGAGGCTCGCGGAACGTTTCTATTACGAGAACGACCTCGCGGCCGCCCGCGAGCTGGTGCTGTGCAACCTGCGCTTTGTCATTTACATGGCCCGGGGCTATTCGGGCTACGGGCTGCCCCAGGGCGACCTGATTCAGGAAGGCAACGTTGGCCTCATGAAGGCGGTCAGACGTTTCAATCCCGAAGTGGGTGTGCGCCTCGTGTCTTTTGCGGTGCATTGGATCAAGGCCGAGATGCACGAGTACATCCTGCGCAATTGGCGCATCGTCAAGGTCGCGACCACCAAGGCTCAACGCAAGCTCTTCTTCAATTTGCGCAGCGCCAAGAAGCGGCTCGGATGGTTTTCGCCGCAGGAAGTCGAAGCTGTCGCCGAGGATCTTGGGGTGACGCCGGAAGCGGTCATGCAGATGGAGGGACGCATGGCGGCCCGGGACGCGGCGTTCGATGGGGAAGGCGACGACGATGGCGAAAACTTTGTCGCGGCGCCGGCGCAAACCTTAAGCGACGAGTCGATGAATCCCGCCGAGATCGTCGCGGAAGAGGACTGGACGGAACGATCCATGGCCCAACTACAGGGAGCGCTCGGGCAACTCGATGAACGCAGCCGGGAAATTCTGCGGTTGCGCTGGCTGAACGAACCGAAGGTGACGCTCCGAGAACTGGCGGCGCAATATGGGATCTCCGCCGAGCGGGTACGCCAGATCGAAGTCAAGGCGATGAAAAAGCTTCGGAGCGCGCTCACCGCAGCCTAGTCACCAACTCGCCCGGTAACAGCGATGGGATATCGCGGGCACCATCCGCCGCGCTTGGCGGCGTCTTCGAACGAGTGGCCCGCGCGAATCCATGCACGCCAAAGGGGGCGTCCGACCAAGGGCCAGGCGCGGGCGCTTGCCGATCACGGTGCCCGGTACCGGATGACCCATTTCGAGGTTTCGGATCAGCCTGTCATGGTGGAGGTGGGTTTCGGCATGGGTCACGCGCTCGCCCGTTTTGCCGACGAGCACCGAAACTGGGCCTGCATCGGCATAGAGGTCTACCGGCCGGGCATCGGTTCGCTGATCCTGCAATGCGAAACGCTCGGACTCCACAATGTGCGGATTGTTGAAGGCGATGCCGGAACCGCGTTGGCGCCATGGCCGTCGGCGAGCGTTCGCCTTGTCGCCATCTATTTCCCCGATCCATGGCCCAAACGGCGTCACGGCAAACGCCGCCTGATTCAGTCGCCTTTCATCGCCCAGGTCGCGCGATTGCTGGAGCCGGGCGGCAGACTGCTTATGGCGACCGATTGGGAGCCCTACGCCAGGTCGATACTGAAGACCGCGGACGCGGAGCCTTCGTTGGCCAACGAGGCGGGTTCGGGCAAGTTTTCGGAACGCCCGGTGGAGCGCTCGGAGACGCATTTTGAAGCGCGCGGCCGCGCATGCGGCCGCGAAGTCCGGAATCTCGCCTACGCGAAGATGCGATGACGACGTGGAGGTCGATCGGGCTAGAGGAACCGGGCGACCACCGTATCCAGGTGCGAAAAGCCGAAATCGGTGAGTCCAATACGGTCTTGCCGCATCAACCCCTCGGCGCGCAGCCGCGCGATCTCGTCTGAGACCGTCTCAAGGGGCAGGCCCGTGCGCCGCGGGAACGCGGCTTCGTCGGTCCCGTGCACCAACCGCAAGGCGTTCATCATGTATTCCACCGGCAGGTCCGCGGCGTCTATGGGCGTGTCGTCCGCGGACTGATCCTTGAGGTAGCGCCCTGGCTGCCTGGCCTTGGCCGTACGCACGATCCCGAGAGGTAGGCTCAACTTGCCGTGGGCGCCGGCACCGATGCCCGAATAGTCGCCAAACGTCCAGTAGTTCATGTTGTGGCGGCTCTCGGAACCGGGGCGCGCGTACGCGGATACCTCGTATCGTCTGAACCCATGCGATTCGAGCAACGCCTGGCCAGCTTCGGCGATATCGGCCTTTTCGTCCACGTGCGGAAGCAGCGGGGGGTGTCTTGCGAACGCCGTGTTCGGTTCTATCGTGAGTTCGTACCAGGAAATGTGGGTGGGTTCCAGCGCGATGGCGCATTCGAGGTCGGCGATGGCTGCCGCCACCGTCTGCTGCGGCAAACCGAACATCAAATCGATATTGAACTCTTCGAATCCCGCCCGCGCGATCGCCGCCGCCGCCCGCCGCGTTTCGTCAGCCTTGTGAATCCGTCCAAGTCGCCGCAGATTGCCATCGTCGAACGACTGGGCGCCGAGGGAGATGCGACCAATACCGGCGGCGGCGTAGTCTTCGATGGAACCAACGGTCTCGACGGTCCCCGGGTTAGCCTCCATGGTCACCTCCACGCCGTCGGATAGTTCGAATGCGTCGAGCAGCCGCGCGAAAGCACGCGCCGGCAAGAGGCTCGGCGTCCCGCCGCCGAAATAGACCGAGGCGATGTCGAACGGCAAACGGGGGCGTTCACGGGCGAAGTCGTTCAGCAGCGCGTCGACGTAGTCCGCCTCCGGCAGCGATCCCGTGAGCGCGTGGGAATTGAAGTCGCAGTATGGGCATTTGCGCACGCACCACGGCATGTGCACATAGAGGCCGCTCATGGCGCGTTCCGATGCCGAAGACACCCAAGCGCCGCCGCGAGGCGCTTGGCGGCGATCCCGCGATGGCTGTGTGCGTTCTTCACGTGTGGCGCGAGTTCGGCGGCGGTTGCATTCAACTGGGGAATGAAAAAGTGCGGGTCATATCCGAAACCGTGCTTTCCCCGCGGGGTATCGACGATCAGGCCGTTCCACGCAGCAGTCGCGAAGATCGGGGCCGGGTCGTCCGCGCGCTGGATGAATACCAATGCGCAGTAGAAGTGCGCGCGCCGATCGTTGAGGCCATCGAGCGCGGCAATTAGCAGTCTGTTGTTGTCCTCGGCGGTTGCGCCCACACCCGAATATCTTGAGGACAGGAGGCCCGGTGCACCGCCCAGGACGGGAACGATCAGGCCCGAATCGTCGGCGATAGCCGGCAGTCCGGTTGCGGTCGACGCATGGCGCGCCTTGATCAACGCGTTTTCCATGAAGGTCGCCCCGTCTTCCTCCGGCGACGCTAGGCCGAACGCCGTCATCGGACGTAGCGTTATTCCGACGGGGGCCAGCAGGCGGGAGAGTTCTGCAAACTTGCCTGCGTTGGCGCTGGCAAAGATGGTCTCTTTCATGGGCGAAGCGACTGCAGACGCCGCCAGGATCGTGGTCGCGAGCGTAGCCTTCGCGTCATCGGTCCGCAGAGGCCGGCGGGCCGGCGGCTTCCCAATATAGCGTTTGTTGGAATCGCACCATTGCCGGACCGTAGCCCGGCAGGTCCGCAGTGATCTCGAAACGCAGCGTGTCCCGGTCCTGGTAGGTCAGGGTCGCAAGGTAGTAGACGGCTTCGCCTTCCTTCACCTGGCGAAAATTGAGCGCCTGCGATTGCCCGAGCAAATTCTTGACCGTCCCGGTCACGGCTACTGTCACGCTCCGCTCGCCGTCCAGTACGGAGACGTTCACCAGCGCCTTGTCGCGGCCCCTGACCACCTCGTAGCGTTGCGCGATTTCGGCGCGCAGGAAACTGGGGTTGAAAACGGAGTAATGCACCTCGTAACCGTCGAATGCCTGCTTCTGCTCGGCGAATAGAACTCCCGCGCGAGCGCGACGACTGCGAGCGCGACGCGGCCGCTCATTTGCCGGCGCGTCCCAGGCGGTAGAACGCCGTGGTGCCGAAGAGGTTCGGGAAGCGGTTGATCAGACGGGGACTGCGGTAGAAGCGATCGACGGCAAAGCGTTCGATGATGGTAATGCCCATGTTCAGGCATAGCATTTCGAAGTCGGCGAAGGTGCACAGGTGAATGTTCGGCGTGTCGTACCAGTTGTGGGGCAGGTGTTCGGCCATCGGCATTCGGCCACGCGTCGCCAGCCACAGGCGACATACCCAATGCCCGAAGTTGGGAAACGTCACGATGCACTCGCCGCCAATTCGAAGCATCTCTTCCAGCAACTGGTCCGGTGCCCGCACGGCCTGGAGGGTTTCTGTCATCAACACCATGTCGAAGCTCGAGTCCGGGAACCTCGCCAGACCATCATTGAGGTCGTGCTCTATGACGTTCACGCCCGCCCGGATGCAGGCGTTGATCCGGCGCGGGTCGATGTCCATGCCATAGCCTCGCACGTTCTTGTTCGACTGCAGGTGCGCGAGCAATTCGCCATTGCCACATCCAAGGTCAAGCACGCGCGCGCCGGGTTCGATCAGATCGGCGATGATCCGGAGATCCTCCCTCATTGTCCGCACTCCGACGCAACGCGGTCGAGATAGGCCGACATGACCTCCAGGTACCGGGGTACCGGGAGGAGGAAAGAGTCGTGGCCGTGGGAAGCGTCGATGGTGGCGCTGACCACATCCTTGCGGGCCGCGATCAGTGCGTCGATGATTTCGTCGGATCGTTCCGGAGCGAAGCGCCAATCGGTCGAGAAGGAGATGACCAGAAACTTGCACGAGGCGCGACCGAGGGACTTTACCAGATCGTCGCCATAGTCCCGGGCCGGATCGAAGTAGTCCAGGGCGCGGGTCATCAAGAGATACGTGTTGGCGTCAAAGACCTTGGAGAAAGCGCGACCCTGGTAGTGGAGATAACTCTCCACCTGGAACTCGACATCATGTCCGGACGCGATGTCCCCGGATTTGAGTTCCCGCCCGAACCTGTCCCCCATGCTGTCGTCCGAGAGATAGGTCACGTGGCCGAGCATGCGCGCCAGGCGCAGTCCAACGTCGGGGTTGGATCCGACCTTGATGTAGTTGCCCTCGTGATACTCGGGATCGGTGACGATGGCCTGGCGTGCGATCTCGTTGAAGGCGATATTCTGCGCGGAGAGTTTCGACGCGCAAGCGATCAACAGCGCGTGCCGCACGCGGTCCGGAAAGTCGATGGCCCACTGCATGGCCTGCATCCCGCCCAGGCTGCCGCCGACAACAGCGGCGAAGGTCCGGATACCCAGGGTGTCGGCAAGCATGGCCTGTGTTTGCACCCAGTCCTTGACTGTCAGGGTGGGAAACGTCGGCCCGTAAGGATCCCGGGTTGCGGGATCGATGGAGCGTGGCCCGGTGCTGCCATGACATCCGCCGAGGTTGTTCAGACTGAGGACGAAACAACGGTTCGTATCGATAGGTTTGCCGGGACCTATGCACACATCCCACCACCCCGGCTTGTCGTCGTCCATACCGTGGAAGCCAGCCGCGTGATGGTTTCCCGACAAGGCGTGACAGATCAAGACGGCGTTGGACTTGTCGGCATTGAGCTTTCCGTAGGTCTCGTAGACGATTTCGAAGTGCGGCAGTCTGACGCCGCATTGCAGGTCGATTGGACCGAACCGCGCGGTTTCGGGAACCACCACGCCGACCGAATTGGGAGGCAAGGCTTTCACGGTTGCTATCTCTGCCAGAGGTGAAGAGGCGGCTACGGACCGCCCCCGAACAGCGTCCCGAACAATCCCGGCAAGAGATAGTGCTGCAGCAACCCGATTACGAGAAACACGATCAGGGGAGACAGGTCGAGACCGCCCATCACCGGCAACAATCGGCGCGCCGGTGCGAGCACCGGCTCACAGACATCGCGCAGGAGGGAGGTGACGGGATTGTAAGTGGTGGGCGCAAGAAACGAGATGATGATCATCGCGAAGATGGCAATCCAATAGAAATACAGGAACAGATCGAACGTCCGGTAGACACCGGCGACCACGGCGCCCACGACAAACCCCAGGGAGTTCAGCAACTCCACAACGATGGCGTTGTCGTAGCGTCCGGTCATGGCGGCAACACCGCCGATGGTCGCCGCGCACGTCACCCAGGTGGCGAGGAAAGCGGAGAGATCGAGATTCTTGTAGGTCGGTATGACCTTCCTCAAGGGGTTCAGCACCGGATCGGTGTACCGGACGATGCCCTGGGAAATGGGGTTGAAGAAGTCTGCGTGCGTCGCTTGCAGAATGAAGCGCACCAGAAAGAGCACCGAGACTGCGCTCAGCAAGTATTGAATGATGAAGGCAATCGGATCGCCCATGCTTCCCGCCGTTAGTTGCCGAACTCTTCCGCGAGCTCTCGCGACCGCTGGCAGGCGGCCTGGATCGCCCTTTTGAACTTCGCCCGCACCCGGGCTGACTCAAGTATAGATATGGCGCGTTCCGTCGTGCCACCCGGAGAGGTCACACGGTCGCGCAGGACTCGGGGCCCGACACTATCGGCTTCGGCCATGCGAGCGGCGCCCAGCACCGTGGCGGTCGCGAGCCGCTCGGCGATAGCCGCATCGATGCCGAGTTCGACGCCGGCTTCGATCATGCCTTCGATCAGGTAGAACGCGTAGGCTGGCCCGCTGCCGGACAGGGCCGTCACTGCGTGCAGACTGTCCTCATCGTCGAACCAGATAACTTGGCCGGCTGCGGACAGAATCCTCTCGGCCAAGGCCCTCATGCCGGGGTCGACGAAGCGATTCGCGGTCAGTCCGGATATGCCCGCCCGCAACAACGCCGGCGTGTTCGGCATGCATCTCACGATGGGTTGTTTCGCCGAGGTCCAGCGTGCGATCCCCTCGATGGGCACGCCCGCTGCGATGGATATAACGAGTTGGCGGACGGTCAGGGGAAGGGCTGCGACAACCTCCTGAATGACCTGAGGCTTCACGGCCAGCACCACGGCGTCCGCGCGATCGACCGCGACAGGATTTTCCTGTGTGGTCGATACGCCATCGAAACGGGCGAGCTGACTCGGTATCGGGTCGGCGACGACGATTTCGAGCGGGGTGCCGGGCATGCCGCCTTCCGGGTCGCTTGCCGCGCGCAAACCGCCTACGAGGGCGAACGCCATGTTGCCGCCGCCGATGAATGCGATACGTTTCACGCGCCCCTCGGCCCGAAGATCGCCGTGCCTATGCGCACGCAGGTGGCGCCTTCCTCGATAGCCACGCCAAAGTCGCCGCTCATGCCCATGGACAGCGTGTCCCAATGGGGTTCCCGATGGGGTTCCCGATGGGATCCGCCGCGCGGTCGGTGGCCGTCGAACAATTCCGCTGTCAGCGAAAAGCTGTCGCGCATCGATTGCATGTCCTCCTTGGGCGCCGGCATAGCCATCAATCCCCGCAGTCGCAGGTGTTCGAGGCGGCGTATCGCATCGATGAGTTCGCCGATGGCGTCGGGTGCGATTCCGGATTTCTGAGGTTCGTCATCGATATTCACTTCGATACAGACGTCAAGCGGGGCCAGCCCTGCGCGGCTGGAGTTTAGCCGTTCGGCGATCTTCTTTCGATCAATGGTGTGCACCCATTGAAAGTTTCGCGCGATGTCACGCGTCTTGTTGGATTGCACGGTGCCGATGAAGTGCCAAGTGATATCGCGGCCGGCGAGAGACCGTAGCTTGGGCAACGCTTCCTGCAGGTAGTTTTCGCCGAAGTGCCGCACGCCAACATCGGCGGCTGCCGCGATCTCTTCAGCCGAGCGCGTTTTCGACACGGCAAGCAGGCATACGTCGGTGCATGATCGGCCCGCGCGCAACGCCGCCTGATCGATAGCGTGCTGAACGCAGGCGACTGCGTGCTTGATCGATGGTCTACGGTTCACGACACAATTTAAGCACCAGCCGCGCGCGATTGCAGAGTTTGTCCATATGCCTCGCGGCCTCGGCGGCGGATACTTCGCTGGTCGAAGGGCATTTGCGGCAACTCGAGCATTCGCGAGCGTGGAAATTATCGATCTCCTTTCCCGTGCCATCGCTGTTGGCGCCTCGGATCTGCATCTGTCCGCGGAATTGTCTCCCATGGTCCGCGTCGACGGCGAATTGCAGCGCCTGAACGAAGAGTCCGTTCCCGACCGGGGGATCCGCGCGATGCTCGGCGAGGTCATGAACCGAAGGTGTCGCGAGGCGTTCGAGACGTCCCTCGAAACGGACTTCGCATTCGAAGCGAGCGACATCGGACGTTTTCGCGTCAACGCGTACCACCACAACGGCGGCGCGGGCGCCGCATTCCGTGTGATCCCCTCGAAGGTCCCGACGATGGACGAACTGAACCTGGCGCCGGTATTCAGGGAGATCGCCATGGCGCCTCGGGGTCTGGTGTTGGTCACGGGTCCGACCGGCTCCGGCAAGAGCACGACGCTGGCGGCGATGATCGACTGTATCAACGAAAATCGCCGGGAACACATCCTCAGCATCGAGGATCCGATCGAGTTCGTGCATGCCAGCCGCTCATGTCTCGTCACCCAGCGCGAAGTGCTTCGCGACACCACGGGTTTCAGCGCGGCGTTGCGTTCCGCGCTTCGGGAAGACCCCGACATCATTCTGGTGGGCGAGATGCGCGACGTGGAAACGATCGGGCTGGCATTGACCGCGGCGGAAACCGGACACCTGGTGTTCGGCACCTTGCATACCGCGTCTGCCGCCAAGACCGTTGACCGCATCGTCGACGCCTTTCCGGCAGGGGAAAAGAACATGGTCCGCTCCGCGTTGTCGGAGTCGCTCCATGCGGTTGTCTCGCAGACGTTGCTCAAGGCGAGGAACGGCGGTCGCGTGGCGGCCTTTGAGGTGATGCTGGCGACGCCGGCAATCCGCAACCTGATTCGGGAAGACAAGACGGCGCAAATGGTCTCGGTAGTGCAGACCGGCGCCGCTGTCGGCATGCAGACGCTGGATCAATGCCTGCGCGACCTCGTGCAACGGGGGATCGTGTCACGAGAGGCGGCGCGCGCGAAGGCGCGGATACCCGAGGACATCTGACCGCCCCGCGCGGTGAACGTTGCCGCTAGTCTGCGAGCAGGAACTCGAGCAGCGCCTTTTGCGAGTGCAGTCGATTGCCGGCCTCCGTGAACACGACGGATCGGGGGTCTTCGAACAGGTCGTTGCTGACTTCCTCGCCTCTATGCGCCGGCAGGCAGTGCATGAAGATCGCGTCTGCGTTGGCGAAATCCAGCAGCGTCGGACTCACCTGGTAGCCGTCGAAGGCGTTCCGGCGTGCTTCGGCCTCTGCGTCGTGCCCCATGGAAGACCAGACGTCGGTAACGACGAGATCGGCGTTTTCCACGGCGGCGCGCGGACTCTCTACCAACTCCGCGTTGTCGGTGTCGGTGAGCAGGTCGTTATCCGGCCGATGGGATTCGGGTGCGGCAATCTTCAGACGAAAACGGAACTGCCTGGCAGCATTGATGTAGGAGTGGCACATATTGTGGCCGTCGCCGACGAAGGCGACCGTGCGTCCTTCAATGGTTTGCCCCCGCACCTCCTCGTAGGTTTGCATGTCGGCGAGCAACTGGCACGGGTGGAAGCGGGCGGACATGCCATTGATGACGGGCACGCTCGACGCGCGCGCGAAAGCCGTGACATCGTCGTGGCTCAAGGTCCGGATCATCACGGCGTCGACTATTTCGGAAAGCACACGTGCCGTGTCTTCGACGGGTTCTCCCCGCCCTAACTGGGAATCTTGCGGGCCCAGGTTGATGGCGTGTCCCCCGAGTTGGTGCATGGCAGTTTCAAATGCCACCCTGGTGCGGGTTGAACTGAGCCCGAAGACCATGGCGAGAGTCTTGCCCTTCAGGGGCAACCACGCTGTACCGGCCGCGTGGAGACGTTTCAGTTCCGCGCCGCGCGAAACGATTTGGCGGAGTTCTTCGGGACTGAAGTCCCTTAAGCTCAGGAAATGTCGCGCTTGCATGGCCTCATGCCATTGCTTCGACGAGACGGACGACGGTGGCGACGATCTGGTCCGCTTCGTCGTCGGAGAGAATCAACGGCGGCAGGAGGCGAACGACGGTTTCCGCGGCGACATTCAGAATGACGCCCGCCTCCATCGCGTCCGTCACCACATTCGCGCACGGTCGATCAAGCTCGACAGCCAACAGGAGTCCCTTGCCGCGGATGTCCTTGACGATGTTGCTGCCCGAGAGACCGTTGCGCAGTCCGGCGAGCATGCGCTCGCCGAGTTCTCCGGCGCGGTCGATCAACCCGCCTTCGAGTTCGTCGAGAACCGCGTTCGCCGCCGCGCACACCAGCGGGTTGCCGCCAAAGGTGGAGCCATGGGTGCCGGCGACCAGCATCTCGGACGCGGTGCCGCGAGCGAGGCAGACCCCTATGGGGACGCCGTTTCCGAGCCCCTTGGCAGTGGTGACCACGTCGGGAAGGATGTCGTTGTGTTGATAGCAGAGAAACTTGCCCGATCGACCGTTTCCCGTCTGCACCTCGTCGAGGATCAGCAGCCAGTCGTTGGAATCGCACAACGCCCGCAAGCGTGTCAGGTAGTCATCCTCGGGTATGTGTACCCCGCCCTCGCCAAGAATGGGTTCCACCATCACGGCGACGACGTTGTCATCGTTCTCCGCAATCCTGCTTACCGCCTCGATGTCGTTGAAGGGCGCGCGGACGAAGCCGCCGAGCAGCGGCTCGAAACCGGCGTGGACCTTGCGGTTGCCGGTTGCCGTCAGGGTAGCCATCGTCCGGCCGTGGAAACTGTTGTCCATCACGACAGTATGGGGAACGGCGATGCCGCGGCCGTGACCGTATAGCCGCGCAATCTTGATGGCGGCCTCGTTTGCTTCCGCGCCGGAGTTGGCGAAAAAGACATTGTCCATGCCGGAGAGCGTGGTGAGCCGGGCGGCGAGTCTTTCCTGCCCGGCGATGCCATAGAGGTTCGAAGTGTGGATCAGCGTGCGCGCCTGTTCGGCGATGGCCTCGGTGACGTGGGGATGCGCGTGACCGAGACCGGTGACAGCGAGTCCGCACAGCGCGTCGATGTATTCCTTGCCCGCGTCGTCGTAAAGGCGCGTTCCGCGCCCCCGAGCGAAAGTCACGGGTAGACGATTGTAGGTCGGCATGATGCTGGTCATGGATACGCCCTCAGGTTGCAAGTGCCGCGCAATCGACGCTAAGGTTTTCGCCTGTGGCGTAAGCCCTGCGCGGGGCAAAAAACAAAGCGGGCAGCCACCATGCTGCCCTCCAGACAAGCATCGTAGCAGCGATTTGCGCCAGTTCAAGCATGGGGCGCTGCGATTCGAGGGGTAGAGCCCCGCTTGAGCACCGCGTCCGGTTGATGTGCTATCGCTCCCGCCCACACAGTGGGTGCGCGGCTAGAGCGTGGTGAAGAGGATGAACTTTGTCAGTGTTCGCGAGTTGCGCAGAGCCTTGATTTTCCCACAGGAGACTTCATTTCCCATATTATTTCCCATAGGATGGTCAAACGACACCCGTGAGAGCCGCGTCACGTGACGTTTTCTGCTGAAGACCCGTTCGACGGGTCAGTTCCGCCTACCGTTCCACTTTCTAATACGCCGCTTACGGGCGTGCTAGTTCAGATCAAATTCCCAGAGGTGCTCTCTATTGCGAAGACGGAGTATGTAGCCGATTTTCAAGAGAGAATCAGATCAGACTATCCGCTGAGTCAGCAGGAGCAGAACCTCCTCCTAGAGCTCAGCTCGGGCGGTGCGAAACAAGCCACATCGCCGAACTACCGGTTCTTTGACGAAGCGAGAAAATGGCGCTTGTCGCTCACAACGGGATTTGTCGCGCTTGAGACGCGGGCGTACCTCAATCGCCAAGACTTTACCCGACGCATTGCGTCAGTGGCAGACGTGCTGTCGGATACGATAAATCCACGGATTATGACGCGGATCGGTGTGAGGTACGTTGATCGCCTTCACGGCAACCATTTGGAGCGTATAGATCAATTTGTGCGGCCTGAGGTATTGGGCTTATACAATCACGGGCACCGAGAGAAGATTAGTCGAACATTGAGCGAGATGATTGCCGATACGAATGTGGGGCGGATGACATCACGCTGGGGGTTCATGCCGCCGAACCAAACCCACGAGTTAGACTTAATGCCACCCATCAGTACGCCGTCGTGGTTCTTGGACATTGATGTGTATCAAGAATTCGTCGAACCTCGGACATTCCGTTCAGACGACATTGAAACCTGGGTGATGGATCTGGCAACGCGCGCATACGCGTTTTTTCGTTGGGTTCTGAATGACAAATTCCTTAAAGCATGTGGAGCTGCCAATGAGTGAGGCCCAGTCAATGAATGACACATGGCAAGGCGGCGACAGGGACGTGCCGCCAAACCTGTTCGGCTACGGATTCTGGTTGACGCCTCCTTCCTCATCCCGTCAAGGAAGGCTCGAGAATTTGTCTCAGACTTGGCTGATATTGCCGACCTTGACGGCCTCCCGAACACGCATCACAGAGTCGCTGATCGACCTATTTCGCGCGGAGAGACGTGCCGCGTCGGTGAAGGAAATGGATGCTGCTGAGAACGTGTACGAACTTCGGCAGCTGACGGGATTCACTTGGGAACCACTCGCCGACTTGCTCAACGTTGATCGGCGAACACTCCACAATTGGGTTAAGGGCGGGAAAATCAAGAAGACGAATATGGCACACATAGCGAACACGCTCTCGGTGCTGCGATTCGCTGATCGCGGCTCTACCGAGGAGAACGCGATGGCGATTTTGGAGCGATCATCACTCGGGCCAACAGCCCTTGAAGCCATCAAAGTCGGTCAATACTTTGATGCGCGTCAATACTTGTCGCATGGTCGATCTCGGTCGTTGTCGACGTCAACCCGGATATCTTGGATCGGTGAGTTCCAGCCCATGTTCATGCACGAGGGCGCGGACGGAACTGAGATAATCGAGCCCTTACCCGATGAACCGAAGCCGGTGTCTCGGAAAAGGCACATTAGACGTGGCTAATGTACGAACCATCGACGGATCAGAAACACCCGATACGTAGTGACGACGAGTCGCTTCAGGATTGGCGCCAAGGTGATTTCGCTATCGATGTCGGCGGCTTTCTGTTTGCTGGTGTGGCGGAATGCGAGGGTGCCTTCGAAGCGGAGGAGCACGTAGACGGTATCGTCGGCTTGGTTGTGATCAGTCAGACTTGCGACATTGTTCGAAAAACTGGGGGGCGATATTTCGTTGCGGTATGCCCGCTCATCAAAGTCAACGCGGAAGAGTTGTCAGCAATCAAGAAGGGGCGGCGCCCTTACCTGACCGATGTTGAAAATACCGATGAGAGGGTATTCGCCGACCTGAGACGGATTATGTCCATCGACAAGGCCGTGGTCTGTAGATGGGACCGTCAATCGGGGTTCAAATCCGAAGAGAATCGTGTTCGGTTTGCGGCCGCATTGGAACGCAAGTTCGGTCAGTTTGCATTCCCGGACGAATTTGACCGAGCCATGAAGACCTTTCGGGAGCGAGTCTGGTCGCGCCATTCCAAGATTCAATCTAAGCCCGGGATGGTGTATCGGTCACTAGCGGAGATCCGTTTTCGAAGCGATCCAGACTGGTCCGCCGAGAAGCGCACGATCTCCGTTGTGGCAATAATGCGTGAGAAAGAGGAGCGCGAGGTGGAACGAAGCGACATCAATGATGAATTGGAGGGAGCGCTCGGTAGGATTGAATGGCCGGATGGATACGAGTGGGGAACACCGAAATTCCTCTTAGGCACTGCAAAAGACTTCACTGCCGAGGATGTCATGACGAGCCGCCGAGGGGACTTCGATTTCCTTTGTTACTAGACAGAACCACTTGAATTTTGCCGCACGGAGTAAAGTTGATCGGTAGTGTGTGGCGTTTGCAACCCGCTGCCGAACAGGAACCCTCTGCATGACGCTCATCGCTTGGTCCTGGCTGTTTCTCGTGCTCTACACAGGTGCCATGCTCGCGATCGGCGTGATTGGAAAGCGGCGCGTCAAGCATGCTGACGACTTCGCCACGGCGCGCGGGTCCTATGGCCCCGTGGTGCTTGCTTTCGCTTTCGCCGCAACCACCGCCAGTGGCGCGACATTTCTCGGCGGGCCCGGCCTTGCCTACGAATGGGGCACACCGACGATCTGGGGCAACTTCCTTTATCCGATCGGCGTGTACTTCGGCGTGCTCATTTCCATGCGCCTCATCGCAACGTCGGGGAATCGCTTCGGCAATCGGTCCATTCCCGAGTACCTCGGTGACCGTTACCAATCGGATGGCATCCGTATCGTCGTTTCCCTGTTGTCGCTGGTGTTGTTTTTCTACATCGTCGGGCAACTCGTCTCGGGCCTCGTGATGTTCGAGGTCATGCTTGGCATGCCGAAGATGTGGGCGTTGATCGTGACCTCCTCGGTACTGCTGATCTACGTCGTGATGGGCGGCGCCCATGCGGACATTCTCACTGACAGCGCGCAGGGGATCATGATGCTGATCCTCGCGGCCGTCGTCATCGTCCTGTTCGTGTTCGGGGTCGGCGTGGAAGGCGGGCTCGTCGGTCTGTTCAGCAATCTCGAGGCCCAGGACGACAATCTCGTTGGCGCGTTGAATACGAGCACACCGCTATTTCATTCGTGGTGGTCGATCATCTGCATACCTTTGGCGCACGTTCCGCTGGGACTTCTGCCGCACCTTGGAAACAAGCTCTGGGCGTTGAAGGACACGGGTCAGCAGCGCTCCTTCATCAAGCTCGCGTTCACCTTCGGTCTGACGCTTGGCATGCTGGGACTCGGCGGTCTGGTCGCTCGCGCGCTTGTGGGGGACTCGCTGTACGATGAGGGCGCGAACCCGAACGAGGCCCTGCCGATCCTGTTCATCGAGTTGTTTCCGACCTGGTTGGCGGCGCTGGTCGGCGTTGGCATCCTCGCGGCGATCATGTCCACCGCCGATGGCCTGGTGGTTTCGTCGTCGCAGATCATCGCCAACGACCTGTATCGCCGAACGTTTGCCCAGCGGTTGGCGCCCGACGCGACCGAGGCACAACGCGACCGCATCGAACTTCGCATCAGCCGCTGGGCGACGGTGGTGGTGTTGATCCTGTGTACGCTTCTGGCCTGGCTAATCATGGGGCGAAACATCGCGCTGATCGTCTGGATCGGCGTTGGCGGAATGATGGCGGCGTTTGCCGGCCCCCTGGTCCTGGGAGCCCTATGGAAGGGTGTCACCCGCCGGGGTGCCTACGCCGGGTTGATCTCTGGATTTGCGACGTTCGCCATTCTGCACGGGGAGCTATTGAATCCGGCATGGGTAGAAGGCGCGGGCGTGCTGCACACGATTGTCTCCTGGCTGGCCGGGGAAGGACCGAATCCCATTTCCTGCGCGGCGATAGGCGAAGGCGTCGGTGTCGTTGCGACCTTCGTGGTATCCAAGATGACCGCACCATTGCCCGACGAACATGTCGACGCGATCTTCAGTGACGAGGATGTCGGGTCGGGACAGCAAGTTTGACCGACCGCGCGCGGAACCAATGTGGGCTACGCCGAATTCACGTTCCGGACAGCTTCCGCGAGGCGCGACAAGCCCTGTTCCAGGGTGACGCGCGGACAGGCGAAGTTGAAGCGCTGAAAGCCGGGAGCGCCAAATTCTTCGCCGTCGGACAAGCCGATGCCGAATCGCTCGAAGTGTGCGTTGGGGTTCTCGAGGCCGAGGGCGCGAACGTCGAGCCACGCCAGATAGGTGGCCTCGACATGGGTCATTTCGATGCCGTCCAACGCCGCGACCGTGTCCTCTAGCAGGTCGCGGTTTTGCGCCAGGTAACCGGTGACCGCGGCAAGCCAATCGGATCGGTCCGTATAGGCCCAAAGCGCTGCCGCGAATGCGAGGGGCGAGACCCCGGACACCAGACCCGATTGCGCGTTTTCGAACGCGTCCCGCAAAGCCGGGTCGGCGACAACGGCCACGCCCAGACTCAAGCCGGGGATGTTGTACGCCTTGTTCGGGCTGAATAGCGAGATGCTCCGCAACTCGGGATGCAGCGTTGCGGTTGGCGCATGAGAAGTCGTCGCGTCCAGTAGCAGGTCGCAGTGGATTTCGTCGCTCACCAGCGTAAGGTCATGCCGCAGGCAGAAATCTACCAGCGCTTCGAGTTCGTTACGATCATATGCGCGTCCGGTAGGGTTTTGCGGACTGCACAGCAACAGCGCACATGTCGTTGGCCGCACCGCCGCTTCGAGCCTGTCCATATCCATGACCCAACGGCCCTTTTCGCGGACCAGGTCAACGAATATGGCCTGCTTGCCGGCATTGCCGGGCACCGACAGGAACGGGTAGTAGACGGGGACGGGTATCAGGATGCTCTGTCCCGGATCGCCGATGGTGCGCCCGGCGAGGTTCAGACCGGGAACGACTCCCGGCAGCCACACGAGCCAGTCTCGGGGTACGGTCCAGCCGAAACGGTCCGCGAGCCAATCGACAAATGCGTCTTCCAGCCTTGGCGGAGTGTCGGTGTATCCGAGGATGCCGTGACGGAGCCGTTCTTCCACTGCCGCAAGCAGTCCCGGCGGTGCCTTGAAGTCCATGTCGGCCACCCAGAACGGCAGGACATCGGGGCCGTATCGAACCCACTTGGTGCTCGCAGTCGCCGCGCGCTCGATGACGGCGTCGAAGTCGTAGACCATGGGGCAATCGGCGGGCGAAACGGACTCAGTATCCTTGAGGCTTGTCTCCGCCCTTCTTGTCCATGCCAGCCACGGCCCGGTCCTTGGGCGCACTGTCGTAGGCGCCGCGGAAATCTCGGAACGGCCCGTCGCGCCATTCCAGGGCAGCCTTCAATCCGTCCTCCCGCACTCGGCGTCCCCACTCCGCGCCTGCGGCGCGCTGGGAGCTGAGCGCCTGGATTTCCGTGCCCGAGTGCAAGGCCGTGCGTATGCCCATGGTTTCGTACTGCCTGTTCACCGCCCGCTTGGTGTACATCAGCATCTCGTTGTCGATGAAACCCAGGCGGCGGGCGAACTTCTCCGTAAATTCTCCCAGCTCGTCCTTCGGCACGGCGTAGTTGGCCCAACCGAGACGCGCCATTTCCGTGCCGGAGAAGGAATCGCCCATGAATGCGAACTCCCTCGCCTTTGCGGGCGGCAGGTGCCACGGTGTCCACATCATGTCCATTGTCGTCATGGCACGCACCGGCGGGTAACCGATCTGGGCGTCTTCCGCCACGATACGAAAGTCGCAGGTGGTGGCCAGTTCGGTGCCGCCGGCCAGACAATGTCCCTGGATCTGGGCGATGACAGGCTTTGCCAGTTCCCAGATGATCCAGTTCGTCATCACGACGTGCCGCGCCCACTGCGTCGCGCCGGGGTGGGTGCTGCCGGTATCGGGCAGCTTCGACCGATGGTCGACGAAGCTGTCGTCCTGGGCGCTGCGGGCCGGGGACAGGTCGTAGCCGGCGGAGAAAGAGCGCCCCGCGCCGCGCAAGATGATCACGCCGACGTTGTCGTCGTATTCGGCTTCGCGCATCGCGTCCATCACTTCCGCGCGCAGATTGTTGCTGAGCGCGTTCAGCTTCTCTGGCCGATTCAAGGTCACGAACGCGAGGCGGTCGTCCGTTTCATAGGTGATATCGGTGTAGTTCATTGCGCCTCCGAGTGCAGATCACCGCGAATGCGGGACGGCCGACATGCTATCGCAATTGCCTGCGGGGAGAGGCGTTGGCGTTCGCGGGCGCAGTCGAGAGGCGACAGGCTGTGGGCGGGGCTCTAGTGGAAAACGTCGGACTTGTTCTGGCGCCTCACCGCCTGGTCATCCGTGATGTGCACATCGCGGGCGGCGCTGGCGTTCGTATAGGCAATGTCGATCGCGCTTGCGAGGCATGCGGGGCACATGCCCTCGAGGATCAGATCTTCCACGACCATGCCGACGACGTCATACACGGTAATGGCTTCTTCGTGTTCTTCGTTGAACCGCCAGAGCACGTCGCCGATCACCTTGGCTACGGCATCCGCACGAGTTGCGTCGCGCATTTCGCGCGCTTGGTCTTCCGTCACTGCAAATCCGTTTCAATCGACCCGACCGACCTGCATGTTATCAATCTCCGCGACGGGAAACCGCCACGTTCGCAAGGTTGCGCGTCGACGGGTGCGGCGGGGCGTGTCAACATCGACCGGTGGAGGCGCTAAAGCGAGGGGAGCATGCAAGGGTTGGCGATGAAGCGCGCCGCGATGCAGTTGCCATCGGCGCCGTTCGCCGGCACTCACTGCTCCGGCATCTGCCCTGTAGCAGCCGTCTCAAACTTGGGGGAACGATAGAAGCGCTCGGCAGGGGAACCGCGAAGGAGACGCATGACCTAATGACAAGGAGCGAGGCATACGGTACCTCGTTTGTATGTGCGGAAACTGCGTTGCCAAGGAACACCCATGAAGGCTTCTGATCTATTCGTCGAGTGCCTGGAGAATGAAGGCATCGAGTACATATTCGGCGTACCCGGCGAAGAGAACGCCGACTTCATGATTTCTCTCGAGGCCTCGAGACAGATTACTTTCGTGCTCACCAGGCACGAGCAGGGCGCCGCCTTCATGGCGGAGATCTACGGGCGATTGACGGGCAATCCGGCGGTGTGCCTCGGAACCCTGGGGCCGGGCGCGACGAACCTCATTACGGGCGTGGCGGACTCCAACATGGATCGCGCGCCCATGCTGGTGCTCACCGGCCAGGGCACGACGCATCGATTGCACAAGGAATCACACCAGGTGATGGACGTCGTGGCGATGTTCGAGCCAGTGACGAAGTGGGCGGAGACGGTGCGGGCGCCCGGAACCATCCCCGAGATCATCCGCAAGGCGGTGCGCGTGGCGACGACGGAGAAACCCGGAGCGGTGCATATCGAACTGCCGGAAGATGTCGCCAAGCTTGAAACAGACGCGCGACCCCTTGTGCCGAGACGTCTCCGCCGCTCGGTTCCGGACGACAAGATCGTCGACCAGGCGTTCGATATTCTGCGCGAGGCCAGCAAGCCGGTCATTCTCGCGGGCAACGGCTGCATCCGGCGACGCGCAAGCAATCAGTTGCAGCAGTTTTGCGAAAAGACCGGGATTGGCGTGGTCAGCACGTTCATGGCAAAGGGTTGCGTCGATATGGATGCCGATTACTGCCTGTTCACTGCCGGACTGGGCGCGCGTGATCGGATCAATCTCGCCATCGACGAAGCCGACCTCGTGCTGTCTCTGGGTTTCGACATGGTGGAGTATCAACCCCGCCTGTGGAACCCCAACGCCGACAAGTGCATTGTGCACGCCGACTTCCTGCCCGCGGAGGTCGACGAGCACTACTGTCCGCAGGTGGAACTGGTCGGTGATCTGGCCCACATGCTGTGGATGCTGAACGAGCGAGTGGACGCGGCGGGCGGTCTTTCCTTCGACCTGTCGAGCCAAAGATCGCTGCGCCGGGAGATGTGGGGGGACATCATGGAGCATGCGGACGACGATACCCAAGGCAGCGTAAGGCCCCAGAAGGCGCTCGCTGATTCCCGGGCAGTCCTTGGCCCCGAGGATGTCCTGCTATCCGATGTCGGCGCCCACAAGATGTGGATCGCGCGCCACTATCACTGCCACGCGCCGAATACATGCTTGATTCCGAACGGGTTCTGTTCCATGGGGTTCGCCCTTCCGGGTGCGATCGCGGCCGCGATCGTGCATCCCGATCGGCGCATCCTCGCGATCTGCGGCGATGCGGGCTTCCTCATGAACGTGCAGGAAATGGAGACCGCCAAGCGCCTCGGCGTCAACATCACCGTGCTGGTGTGGGAGGATCATGAATACGGCCTCATCGCCTGGAAACAGGAGGCCACGTTCGGCCGACACACGAATCTGTCTTTCGACAACCCCGACTGGTTGCAGTTGGCATCGGCATTCGGATGGAACGGTCACTACTGCGGCGACAGCCGCGATCTCAAGGACATCCTGAAATCGTCGTTCGCGGAGGACGGGCCCAGCCTGGTGGTTATCCCCATCGACTATCGCGAAAACAGGCTGCTGACGCGCAAACTCGGAGAAATCACCGCCACGCTGTAGGCAGTGGTTGCTCTCGAAGCCGTTTCAATAGCAGCAAACACCGGTGCGTCGTAGCCGAAACGGCTCGCGTTTGGCAGACTTGTTAGTACAGAAACCGCGTCTACTGGCCGCGCGCATGGGCGGCGAGGGCCTTCCGGTCGACGCCTGATTGTAGCGAGGCAATATGGATCTCACGGCTCACTGGGTTGGAATCGCGGCCATCGTGATATTCGTGTTGGCGTACTCCCTCGTCATCGTCGAAGAATTCACGCACCTGAGAAAGTCGGTGCCGGTCATCTTCGCGGCGGGCGTGATCTGGGCGATCATTGCCGCCCAATATGCCGTCGGCGGTATCGAGGGCGAAACCCACGAGGCCGTCAGGCACTTCCTTGTCGAATTCGCCGAACTCTTCCTGTTCCTGCTGTGCGCGATGACCTACGTCAACTCGATGAGCGAGCGGCGGGTCTTCGACGCCCTGCGTTCCTGGCTCGTGCGCAGGGGTTTCAGCTTCCGCCAACTCTTCTGGATCACTGGCGTCATCAGCTTCTTCCTGTCCCCGATCATCGACAACCTGACCACGGCGCTGGTGATGTGTGCGGTGGTGCTGGCCGTCGGGCGCGGCAACCGGCGTTTCATCGGCATCGCCTGCGTCAATATCGTGGTGGCCGCGAACGCGGGCGGCGCCTTCAGCCCGTTCGGAGACATCACGACCCTGATGGTCTGGCAGCGCGGCATCGTGGACTTCTGGACGTTCTTCGCGCTGTTTGTTCCATCGGCCGTGAACTACATCATTCCCGCGTTTTTCATGTCATGGGCGGTGAAGAACGAATCCTCCTCCGTGGAGGACGAGGAGGTTGTCATGAAGCGCGGGGCCAAACGCATCATGTTTCTGTTCGGCTGCACCATCGTCACCGCGGTCTCCTTCCACAATTTCCTGCATCTGCCCCCGTTCCTCGGCATGATGACGGGCCTCGCTTATCTCAAGATATTCGGGCACTACCTGAACAAGACGACGAGCATCGTGAGAATGGGGCGCGGTAGCGAGGTAGGCGACATCCAGGCGTTCGACAGCTTCCGCGAAGTGTCCCGCGCCGAGTGGGACACGCTGCTCTTTTTCTTCGGCGTCATCATGTGCGTCGGCGGTTTGGGCTTCATCGGCTACCTGGACATGGTCTCGGCCTACATGTACGTCGAATTGGGACCGACGATCGCCAACACGATGGTCGGAATCCTGTCTGCCATTGTCGACAACATTCCCGTCATGGTGGCAGTGCTGCAGATGAATCCGGTGATGGATCTGAACCAGTGGCTCCTCGTTACGCTCACTGCGGGCGTGGGCGGAAGCATGTTGTCAATCGGCTCAGCTGCGGGCGTGGCGCTCATGGGACAGGCGCGCGGCAGGTACACGTTCTTCGGCCATCTGAAGTGGACACCGGTGATCGCGGTGGGTTATTTCGTGAGTATCTGGGTGCACTTGGCGATGAATGACCGATACGTCGGCATCATGCCGTAACGCGCGATGACGCGCGTCTGGGATCTGCCGATTCGCCTCTGGCACTGGGCGCTTGCCGCCAGCGTGCTGTTTTCTCTCTATACGGGACTGGCCGGGGACATCGCCTTGATGGACTGGCATCAACGCTCGGGCTTCACAGTCCTCGCGCTCCTGCTGTTTCGGGTGGGTTGGGGATTCTGGGGCGGCCGCTATGTCCGGCTGGCGCGCTACCGGACGACGCCGCGCCGTTTCATCCAGCATTTCGCCGGCTCCGGCCAGGCCGACCCGCATACGTCGCCAGGCATCGCGCTTGCCGTCCTGTTGATCGGGGCATTGGCCCTGCAGGTGTCGACGGGTCTCTTCGCGACCGACGACATCTTCAACGAAGGCCCGCTCAGGCGCCATGTGGGGGACGATGTATCGGCGACGATGACCTGGATACATCATCGTGTCTTCTGGGTCATCATCGCACTTGCTTCGACGCACATTGCCGCGAATGCGATCTACGCGGCGATGCGGAACCCGACCCCGTTGTCCATGTTCACCGGGCGCAAGGCGGTGGACCTCCCGCCTACGGAACAGCACTTGCTGCGGGGGTTATTCACTGCCGCCGCCGCCGCGATCCTCGTCTATGGCGCGTTGCTATGGGTCGGGTAGTGCCACAAAAACCGTCGCCCTGACGGGCGCCGTGTTTTGCCCCCGCCCAAGCCCCCTGTTTCGCCCCACCCCTGATAGCGCCGCGAAATCTACCCCGCGAACAGGTTACTTTTCGCGGTAGTTGTCGTGGCACCCCTTGCACGCCTGGCCGAGCTTTTGGGATGCCGCCGCCACATCGCCGCCGGTTTCCGCTGCGGCGCGAAGGCCATCCGCCGCTTCCCTGAAGGCGCCGAGGCGTTCCGCGAAGTCTTCGGGATTCTCCCAGATCGCGGGCAACGCCTCGGTCTCGCCGTTGCCGGAACCGGGGGGAAACAGCGTCGGCGCGATCTCGGCGAGGGACGCCAGGGCCGCAGCATGAACCGAAAGATGGTCCGCATGACGCACTTTCCCCCGGAGGATGTCGGCCAATGCCTGCATGTGCCCACCGATCGCTTCCATGGTGTGCTCGCGGTAGTCGATATCACCTTGAGAAGCCCCGCAAGGCAGTGCGGCAACGAGCGCAACTGCGACGATTAGCGCCCGCAGGGATGCGAGCGGGTTCTTGAAGGTCATGGAGCTGTCCCGGTTGGAAGGAGTGCCGACCGTATACTTTGCCGGCTACCGGCGCAAGACGAATCGCGAAGACGGCGAGACGGCGAAATGTTAGTCGGAGTCCTGGCTGCGCCCCAGTCCGCGCCGGAGTTTTCGTTCGACCGCGTTGCGGCGAAAGTGGCCGCCGATACATTGCGCGGCGCCCACCGCGAAACCGAGAATCAGCGTGGCGAGCAGCCACCAGAAAACGGGTACGGGGGGCGTCTCATAGTTCAGCAGCCGCAGGCTCACCGGTGTCGCGTTGTCTGCCAGCAACAGCGCGGAGATAGCCGCGAGACAGATCGCCGCGAAGAGCCACAGGAGCGTCTTCAACCGCCTCATCAAGTTGCGGGCTAGTGCGCCGTCAAGTCTGGACTTGACGGCGCACTAGTCGCGGGATCTCGGGTTTGTGTCCACTCGGTCCCGCAGTTCCTTTCCGGGTTTGAAGTGTGGGACGAACTTTCCGGTCAGGCCGACGGACTCGCCGGTTCTGGGATTGCGTCCGATCCTGGGCGCCCGATAGTGCAACGAAAAGCTGCCGAAACCCCTGATCTCGATGCGGTTGCCGTGCGCAAGGGTTTGGGACATGTGCTCGATCATCGTTTTCACTGCGAATTCGACATCCCGAGGCAACAGGTGCGGTTGATGCGCCGCAATGCGTTCGATGAGTTCCGACTTCGTCATATGGCGTGCCGACCTCTTTGACGTTCTAGTCGGACGAACCCGTCTTCCTGTCCATCTGGCGCTTGATCAGGTCGCCCAGAGTGGTTGGACCGCGCCGGTCAGCCTCCTTGATGCGGTGCTCGCGCAGGTTCGCGCGCTCGTCCTCTTGCTCCTTCGCCTTGATCGAGACGCCGATATATCGGTTCTTGCGGTCGACGTTGATGATCTTCACCGATATGGATTCGCCCTCTTTCAGGACGTTGCGGGCGTCTTCCACCCGGTCGACGCTGATCTCGGACACTTTCAATGTGCCTTCCACGCCCTCGGCAAGCTGGATCACCGCTTCATTCGGCTGTACCGAAAGCACTGTCCCTTCGACAATGCTGCCCCGGTCATTGGTATCGGTGTAGTCGACGAACGCGTTCTGATCGAGCTGCTTGATTCCCAGCGAAATGCGCTCGCGCTCGGCGTCGATGGTAAGTATGACGGTTTCGATCTCCTCGCCCTTGCTGTACCGGCGGACGGCAGTTTCCCCGGGTTCGTTCCAGGAGATGTCGGACAAGTACACGAGTCCGTCGATGCCTCCCTCGAGGCCGATGAAGATGCCGAAATCGGTTATCGATTTGATGTGCCCGGAGATACGCTGACCCTTGCCGTAGTTGACTGCGAACTCGTCCCAGGGATTCGCGCGGCATTGCTTGATGCCGAGCGATATGCGACGTCGTTCCTCGTCGATGTCGAGAATCATGACCTCGATCTTATCGCCGACCGCCACGACCCTCGACGGGTGAATATTCTTGTTGGTCCAGTCCATCTCGGAGACGTGCACCAGACCTTCAACGCCCTCTTCGATCTCGGCGAAACAACCGTAGTCGGTGAGGTTCGTCACAACAGCCTGAACGCGCGTGCGGGGGGGATAGCGTCGGGAGAGGTTCACCCACGGATCGTCCCCTAGTTGCTTCATCCCAAGCGATACCCGGTTTTTCTCGCGGTCGAACCTGAGAATCTTGATCTCCACCTCGTCGCCGACGTTGACCATCTCGCTGGGATGCCTGATGCGGCGCCAGGCCATATCCGTAATGTGCAGCAGGCCGTCAATGCCGCCGAGGTCCACAAATGCGCCGTAGTCGGTAAGGTTCTTGACGACACCCTTCATGCGTTGCCCTTCCTGCAACGAGGCCAGCAACTCTTCGCGTTCAGCGCTGTTTTCATCTTCGAGGACGGCGCGACGCGAAACGACCACGTTGTTGCGCCTCTGGTCCAGCTTGATGACCTTGAATTCGAGGGTCTTGCCCTCGAGATGCGTGGTTTCGCGCAGGGGTCGAATGTCTACCAGCGAGCCCGGCAAAAATGCGCGAATGTCATTGATATCGACAGTGAAACCGCCCTTGACTCGGCCATTCAGCACGCCCTCGATCGCCTTTGCGTTCTCGAACGCATCCTCAAGCATGTCCCAGCATTCCGCTCGCCGCGCCTTCTCGCGGGAAAGGCGGGTTGCGCCCCATCCGTCATCCACGATTTCCATGGCGACCTTCACCTGGTCGCCAATCTGGATGTTGAACTCGCCGCTCTCCGTGACGAATTGATTGCGGGGAATGACGCCTTCCGACTTCAACCCGGCGTGGACGACGACGACTTCGCTGTCGATGTCTACCACCGTACCAGTCACGATGGAGCCGGGCTCCATCTCCACGGTATTCATGCTCTCTTCGAATAGCTCGGAAAAACTTTCTGCCATGCGCCTCTCGTCTCTGTTGTCGCTGACTCGCCTATGTCCCGTTCCGCGCTCCGCTGCCAGTGAGCGAGCGCTCGGCGGCGTGGCTTAACACTTCCTCAACCACCGCCGGGATCGACATTCGAGTGGTGTCGATCATCACCGCATCGTCGTCTGCTCGCAATGGAGAAACGGAGCGTGACCGGTCGCGCTCGTCGCGTGCGTGAAGGCTCGCGAAAAGGTCGGTCAGACTAACATTTGACCCCTTATCTATCAACTGCTTATGGCGACGGCGCGCGCGCTCTTCGACGCTGGCGTCGAGAAAAACCTTGAGCTCGGCGGTTGGAAATACCACGGTACCCATATCGCGTCCATCCGCCACCAGCCCGGGGGGTCGCCGCATGCTGGTCTGCACGATTCGTAGGGCGTTGCGCACCGGTCGCAGCCGGGCGACGCGAGAGGAGCCAAGGCTGATCGGCTCCTCCCGGATCGCACGTGTTACGTCGGTGCCGTCGATTTGGATCAAGCCGGGCTTGATATCGAAGGCGAGTAGCCGCGTCATCGATGCCAGGGTCGCTGCGTCGTCGAGGTCGATGCCGCGTTGCACGGCGGCCCATGCGACCCCTCGATAGAGCGCGCCGCTGTCCAACAGGTGCCAGCCGAGTCGCTCGGCGACCTGGGCAGCCACAGTTCCCTTGCCGGAACTACTGGGGCCATCGATGGCGATGACGGGGGGTTCGGCGCTCACGGGTTAATCATCAAGGCGGACGCGCAAATCGCGGGACTTCGCAATGCGGCGTTTCAAGGCCGCCTTGTCGTCGTCGATGGTCAGACGCGCGCCGAGTTGCCGCGCGAGCCGCAGTGTCGCCTCCTGGTTCGCATGCAATATATCGCTCCAGATCGTCGGGTCCGATGCGGCGACGCGGCTCAAATCGCGAAAGCCCTCACCGATGTAGGCGCGCAGAGCTTTCTCGTCCAGGGAGTCGAGAACTTCCATCAAGGCGAAGGCGACAAGATGCGGCAAGTGGCTCGTCGCCGCGATGATTCGATCATGCGTGCGGGGCTCCTGCACCGTGACTACCGCACCGACCTGGCGCCACCAGGATTCGACCCTCGCTACCGTATTGGGGTCCGTTTCGTCGACGGGCGTGATGATCAGGGAACGTCGTTGGAACAGGTCCGCGCGGGCGGCGCGGGCACCGCCTGTCTCGGAACCTGCTATCGGATGACACGGCACAAAATTTGGCGGCACTTCGCCGCTGGCGCGCAGGGTGTCCACAACGGTCGCCTTGACGCTGCCGACATCGAAAATGGGCACGCCCGGATGGCGCGCGGCCGCGTCGGCGACACATTCGGCGATCCGGCTGACGGGGGTAGCGATACAGATGGCCGTCGGTTCGAATGGCATTTCGGGCCCCTCCACGATGCCAAGAGCGCGTGCCGTCTCAAGTGCCTGCGGTTTCGAGTCGATGCCGACGATACGGTTGAACAGGCCATTGGCGCGCGCCGCCAGTGCGAACGAGCCGCCAATCAGGCCCGTTCCCACGAGCAGCAGAACTCGCATGGAACAGACGTCTCCGGGAGCGTCAGCGACCGGAGGCGATTGTTCCATGGGCGACGAGCGGGGCCGGGCCACAGGCGGGCCGGAGGCACGGCTGTGGGGCACGTTCATATCACCTCGCGCAGAGCGGCAAGGAAGGATGCGTTTTCCCGCGCCAGGCCGATGGAGATGCGCAAGTGGCGGGGCATATCGTAGTTCGCCAACGGACGGACAATGACGCCTTTTGTGAGCAGCGCGTTGTATACGGGCGCGGCGTCCCGGCCACAGTCCATTGCCACGAAATTCCCGATGGACGGGATGTAGTCGATCCCCAGATCATCGAGTCCGGCGGTGATCTGCTCCATGCCGGCATCGTTGATCGCCTTGCTCGTGGCGACGAACCCGTCGTCGTCGAGCGCGGCTTCGGCGGCGGCCAGTGCCACGCTGGAGGCATTGAACGGTTGCCGGATGCGATTCAGCAGATCCGCGAACTCGGGTGCCGAGACGCTATAGCCGATCCTCAAGCCCGCGAGCCCGTGGATCTTCGAAAACGTGCGCGTGACGATGAGATTGGGAAACGATGCTTGCAGGCGGACGCCGTCCGGATAGTCCCTCCGGGCGACATACTCGCAGTACGCTTCGTCGAGTACCACCCAAACTGTTTGCGGCAAGGCCTTGAGGAACCCGACCAGCGAGTCGTGGTCAATCCAGGTGCCGGTGGGATTGTTGGGGTTGGCAATGAATACGATGCGCGTGGACGCTGTGATGCGTTCGCGCATCGCATCCAGGTCGTGGCCCCAGTCCCGGGACGGCGCGGCAATCGGCACGCCATGCGCGCCGACGACGGTGCCTGGATAAACGACGAAGCAGTGTGCGTCGAACACTCCCTGCGTGCCGGGCGAGATGGCGACACGGGCAGCGAGTTCCAGGACATCGTTTGAACCGTTGCCTAGAGTGATTTGATCGGTGCCTACGCCGAGGTGTTTGGACAACGCGCGTTTCAAACGGTAGCCGCTGCCGTCCGGATACCGCGAGATGTCTCGAACTGTGCCTTCAATCGCGGCGCGCACGCGCGGGCCCGGTCCGCGCGGGTTCTCGTTGCTGGCCAGCTTGATGACGTCGATCAAGCCGAGTTCGCGTGTCAGTTCCTCAATGGGCTTGCCGGGTTGATACGCGGTCAGGCCGGCGACGCGTTCGTTGATATTGTCGAGCCGCATCCGGGCTAGAAAACGGCTTGGGGATAGGAGCCGAGTGAACGCACCTCGGTGGCTACCGCGCGCACTTCGTCCAACATCGTGGCTATCCCTTCGGTCTCTTCATGGCCGTCGAAGTCGATAAAGAAGATGTAGCTCCAGGTGCTCACGCGGGATGGACGCGTCTCTATACGCGTCAGGTTGATGCCGTGACGGCGAAACGGCTCCAGGACGCGGTACAGCGCCCCTGACTCGTTGCGCGTGGACACGAGCAGGGAGGTCTTGTCCTTGTCGCTTGGTCCAACGCTCTGATCGCCGATGACGAGAAACCGCGTCTTGTTGTCCGTTTCGTCCTCGATGTTGGTGGCTAGAACGCGTAGACCGTAACGTTCTGCCGCCATTTCGCCAGCGATCGCGGCCGCGCTCCTGGTTCGGGCCGCGACCCGCGCCGCTTCGGCGTTGCTGACCATGGGCGTGCGAGCGATATTCGGATAGTGCCGGTCCAGCCAGCGTCGGCATTGCGCGAGCGACTGCTCGTGGGAATAGACGGTGGTGATCGCATCTTCCTTTTCCAGCGCCATGAAGGCGTGGTTGATAGATAGCTCAACCTCGCCGCAGATGCGCAGACGAGAGGCCAGGAAACAGTCGAGGGTATGGTTGACCATGCCTTCGGTGCTGTTTTCGACGGGCACCACGCCGCAGTGCGCGGCGCCGGATTCGACCTCGCGAAATACGTCGTCGATGGAATTCTGGGCGCGAGTGAGCGCGAAGTGACCGAAGTGTTTGACCGCCGCCGCCTCGGTATAGGTGCCGGGAGGACCGAGATAGGCGACGGTAAGCGGCTGTTCGAGCGACAGGCAGCAGGAGATGATCTCCCGGAACAGGCGCCAAAGGTCGCGGTCGGGAAGCGGCCCGGTATTCTCTGCCAGTACCCGTTTCAGAATCTGGGCCTCTCGTTCGGGTCGATAGAACACAGGCGTTTCGCCGGTGTTTTCGGTGGCCTTGATTTGCGCCACCTGTTTTGCGCCAGCGGCGCGCTCGTTCAGGAGCCGCGCGATCTCCCGATCTATGGCGTCTATGCGCGCCCGCACGGCGTCCAGCTTATCTCCGGTGTCTTCGCTCATCCGTTCTCCGCTTCGAACGCGGACATGAAGTCTATCAATGCATCCACGCCCGCTTCAGGCATCGCATTGTAGATACTTGCTCGCATGCCCCCAACGCTGCGATGACCCTTCAGGTTCAACAGTCCGCGCTCCTCGGCGGCTCGTAGAAACGCCTGATCAAGCGAGTCGTCGGCGAGCGTGAACGAGACATTCATCCAGGACCGGTTCCGCTTCGCCACGGGACATCGATAGAAGTTGCTCCTGTCCATGGCGGCGTAGAGTTTGCGCGCCTTTCGCGCATTGACTTCGGCGATGGCTTCAAGGCCGCCCTGCTGTTTGAGCCACTTCAGGACGAGTCCGGCCAGGTACCAGGCAAAGGTAGACGGCGTGTTCAGCATGGAGTTCGCCGCCGCGTGCGCGCCGTAGTCGAGCATACTGGGCGTATTTGCGCGCGCGCGCCCGACCAGGTCCTTGCGCACGACCACGACGGTGATACCCGCAGGGCCCAGGTTCTTTTGCGCGCTGGCGTAGATGAGGCCGAACTTCTCCACGTCCAGCGGCCGCGACAGCAATGTCGAAGACATGTCCGCAACCAGCGGAGTGTCGCCCGTACTCGGATATTCGTGAAACTCCACGCCGCCGATGGTCTCGTTGCCGGTGATGTGCACATATGCAGAACCGGGAGTCAGTCGCCAATCATCCGCATCCGGCACATGGTTGAAGTTTTCCTCTTCGGAGGATGCCGCCACGTTCACCCGGCACAATTTGCGTGCCTCGGCGATTGCCTTCGTGCCCCAGGCGCCGGTGTGTACGTAGTCGACGACGGAGTCTTCGGCCGCCAGGTTGATCGGGACCATTGCGAACTGCAAGGTGGCGCCGCCCTGCAGGAACAGCACCGCGTAGTCGTCGCCGACGCCCAACAGTTCGCGAAAGTGCGCCTCGGCGCGCTCGGCAATCTCGACGAACTCGGCGCTGCGGTGGCTCATTTCCATCACGGACAAGCCGCGGCCCCGATAGTCGAGCATCTCGTCTCGGGCGCACTCAAGCACAGGCTCCGGCAGCGCCGCCGGACCGGCGGAGAAGTTGTAGGCGCGCGCCATCGTCGTGGAATGTCCGCGCTAACCGTCGTCTTCGCCGTTGTCTGTCTCGACGATGCGTTCGAGCCCAACCAGCCTGGCGTAGCCCTTCAGGGAAATGAGCTTGACGCCCTGCGTGTTGCGACCTACGGCGGGTACGCCGTCGGCGCTCGTGCGGACGAGCGTTCCGAGATTGCTGATCAGCATGATCTCGTCGCCCTCGAATACTTGCGCGGCACCGATGACCCCACCGTTGCGATCGCTGGTCTGCATGGCGATCACGCCCTGTCCTCCGCGCCCCTTCACAGGAAACTCGTGGATGTGCGTGCGTTTGCCGAACCCGTTCTCGCTGGCCGTAAGTACGAACCCGTTTTCCTTGGGGATGATCAAGGAGATGACGGATTGTCCTTTCCGAAGGCGGATGCCGCGCACACCGCGAGCGGTTCGTCCCATGGCGCGCACGTCGGATTCCTTGAAGCGTACGGCCTTGCCGGAGCTGGCGATGAGCAGGACATCGGAATAGCCGTCGGTGATCGCGACATCGACGAGATGGTTGCCCGGCTCGAGATCGAGAGCGATAAGGCCGCTCGTCCGCTGACGGGAGAACTGTACTGCCGGCGTCTTCTTTACCTTGCCGGAGGCGGTGGCCATGAATACGAACGCATCCGTGGACAAGTCCTTGATGGGCAGCAGCGACGTAATGCGTTCGTCGTTGTCTAGCGGAAGCAGGTTGACGAGCGGTCGACCCTTGGCGCCGCGGCTGCCCTGCGGGATCATGAACACGCGCAGCCAGTAAACCTTGCCCTTGTTCGAGAAGCACAGGAGCGTCTCATGGGAATGGGCGATCAACAGGTGTTCGACAAAGTCCTCATCCCTGACCGCGGTAGCCGCCTTGCCACGGCCGCCACGACGCTGCGCCTGGTAGACGTCCAGGGACTGCGTCTTCGCGTAGCCGGCGTGAGAGAGGGTCACCACCATGTCCTCTTCGTTGATCAGATCTTCGGCGGTGAGGTCGCTTTCGGAACTAAGGATTTCGGTGCGGCGTTCGTCGCCGTACTCTTCCTTCACCGCGTTCAGTTCGTCGCGAATCACATCCTTCAACCGCTCCTCCGACGCGATGAGTTCCAACAGGCCGCTGATCTCCTGGAGGATTTCGAGATACTCCTCCATGAGCCGGTCCTTCTGGAGCGCGGTCAGACGCTGGAGCTGCATGTCGAGGATCGCTTGCGCCTGCTCTTCGGACAGGTGGTAGACGCCGTCGTGGTAACCGAATTCGGCGCCGAGATCCTCGGGACGGCATCCTTCGCCGCCGCTCCTCGCGATGAGTTCGGCGATGGCCTCCGATTTGAAACGCCGCGCCATCAATTCGATGCGCGCGGCGGTGGGCGTGGCGGAATTGCGTATCAACTCCACCACTTCGTCTATGTTCTCAAGCGCTACCGCCTGGCCCTCCAGCAAGTGTCCGCGACGCCGCGCCCTGCGCAACAGGAACAGTGTTCTCCGGATGACCACCTCGCGCCGATGCGCGAGAAAGGCGGCGAGCATTTCCTTCAAACCGAGCAGCTTGGGCTGGCCCGCCACCAGGGCGACGCAGTTGATCCCGTACACGGACTGAAGCTGGGTCAGGGCGTACAGGTTGTTCAACATCACTTCGCCCTGTTCGCCCCGCCGCAGTTCGATGACGATCCGCAGGCCGTCCTTGTCCGACTCGTCGCGCAGTTCGGTGATGCCTTCGATCCTCTTTTGGCGAACGAGATCGGCGATCTTCTCCAGCAAACGCGACTTGTTGAGCTGGTAGGGAATCTCGGTGATGACAATGGTGTCCTTGTTCGATTCTTCGTTGTGCTCAACCTCGGCGCGGGCGCGAACCTTGATACGGCCCCGTCCCGTCCGGTAGGCCTGCACGATGCCGGCGCGCCCGTTGATGATGCCGGCAGTGGGGAAATCCGGCCCATGGATCTTTTCCATCAAGCCGTCGACGGTGGTTTCCGGCGCGTCGAGCAACATGACGCAGGCGTCGATCACCTCGCGCAGATTGTGCGGCGGGATATTGGTTGCGAGCCCGACCGCGATACCCGAAGCGCCGTTCAGCAACAGGTTGGGAACCCGGGTGGGGAGCACCTCGGGCATGGTCAGGGTCTCGTCGTAGTTGGGGACGAAGTCGACGGTTTCCATATTGAGATCGGCCAACAGTTCGGCAGCGAACTTGGCCATGCGCACCTCGGTATACCGGGCGGCCGCGGGCGGGTCACCGTCGATGGAGCCGAAGTTGCCCTGGCCGTCGACGAGCTGGTAGCGCATGGAAAAGTCTTGCGCCATGCGCACGATCGTGTCGTAGATCGCCGCTTCCCCGTGGGGATGGTACTTGCCCATCACTTCGCCGCTCACGCGAGCCGACTTCATGTATGGGCGGTTGTACGCGTTATTCATCTCGTTCATGGCGAATAGCACGCGCTTGTGGACGGGCTTCAAACCGTCGCGAACGTCGGGCAGGGCGCGCCCGACGATCACGCTCATGGCGTAGTCGAGGTACGACTGCCGCAGCTCGTCTTCTATGTTGACCGGGACGATTTCTCGACCGCGTACTTCGCCCTGACTGCCAGTCGTATCGGGCCCGGAATCGGACATGGGGTGGCGTCGTCTAACGGATGGGATTGCGCCGGAATTTTATCACGAACGGGTACTCGACCGGGGCGTTTCGGAACGGCTCAAAGGAGATGCACCACCGATGGTTTCCCCTGGACGGAGAAGCTCAAGGTCGGTACCGCCATCTGTCTCGTGACCGAGCACAATCCCATAACCCTCGCCAAGACCGTTGCGAGTCTGGATCAGATCAGCGACGGTCGGGTCATCCTGGGCATCGGCGCGGTGTGGAACGCCGAAGAGATGTATGTGCTTGGGGAAGAAGCGACCCGTTTCTGATGGCGGACGAGGTCAATCGGGCCGTTGAGATGGGATTCCGGCGTATCGTCCTGCACTTTGAGCCCCAGGTGGCGGACCGACAACGCGCGATGCTGAAGGACTACGAGGCCTATATCGAGCAGTTTTCCTCCATCGTCTAACCGGATATTCGAATTGCCTTCAGGAGGTTCGCAAGGCGACATTGCAACAGTTCCTAATAGCGGAAATATATCCGATGGGATATATTTCTTGGGCATGAATGTCATTCGCGAACTGAGAGATCAGGTACAGTTAACCCAAGCGCGACTCGCCGCAATGGTTGGCACTTCACAATCGGCCATCGCTGCCTATGAGTCCGGGTCGAAGTCTCCAACGCTTAGAACGGTTCACAGGCTGGCCACCGTCCTCGGCCTGAGGCTGGAAATTCGGTTCGTGCCATCATTGACGCGCGAAGAACGACGCAGCTTGGCCTACCACCAGGTCATCGCCGAACGATTGCTGTGGAATCCGGGGCACGTATTGGAGAAAGCGCGAAAGAACCTGAAACAGCTACAAGCGCTCCATCCACATGCCTCGTATCTATTGTCCTTGTGGGCTGCCTGGCTTGACCTTCCGCCAACACGGTTGACAGATCAGATCATGGGCACCAGCGAACTGGCACAGGATATGCGGCAGGTATCCCCGTTCTCCGGGTTGCTTTCCGCCGCTGAGCGACGAAGGGTGCTGGCGGGTTTCCGATCAGAGATGGGGGCATGAACCGAAGGCAGTTCGAACATGCCGTCCGGGCAGCGGGCGCCATTCTTGGCGTCGATGAGGTTCTGGTCATCGGGAGTCAGGCGATCCATGGGTCGGTTGACGAGCAGATACCGGAGGCCGAACGTTTGATCGAAGTCGACATTTCCGCAGTCGAGGATGACGACGGATCAAGAGCCGATCTCATTGACGGCTCGATCGGCGAATTGTCGTATTGTCGTTGATGTGACCCGTGCGCCGATGTGGAGCGTAGTCATCGGCTTAGCTGGATTCGCCGAAGAAAAGAAAGGATAATGCCTTATCCGTTCTTAGTGTTCCGAAAAAAGAACGTATCGTTTTTTTGGTATCCCATCGAGATGTCCGAAGCAACAAGTGCCGATGCCCGACTTGGACAACGGGTCGTCGTCTCGACTGTTGGCGAGACGGTGGAGGCTTTCGTTCCGCCACCGCTGCCGCCTTCCCCGCCATTGCTTGTCAACGAGTTCTATGGGCTCTTGGACGAAGCAAACCGAGCCATTGGACGGCTCCAGGGCGTTTCTTCGATTCTGCCTGACACGCATCTCTTTCTCTATATGTATATCCGCAAGGAGGCTCTGCTGTCCTCCCAGATCGAGGGTACGCAATCGTCCCTTTCGGACTTGTTGGTTTACGAGAGTGGCGAAGTACCGGGTGCGCCTGTCGACGCGGATGTGCAGGAGGTTTCCAACTACGTCAACGCGATGCAGCACGGTTTGATCCGCCTTGAGGAGGGCTTGCCCGTCTCGGTACGCCTGATTCGCGAGGTCCACGAGGTGCTGTTGCGGCATGGACGTGGCAGTGTGGCGCAGCCCGGGGAGTTTCGACGTTCCCAGAACTGGATAGGCGGTACGCGCCCTGGCAATGCGCAGTTCGTTCCTCCGCCGGCCGAAACGGTCGGCGAACTCATGTCGGACCTGGAGAAGTTCATTCATGACGACTTGCCGGAGATGCCGCTCCTACTCAAGGTCGGCCTCGTCCATGTCCAGTTCGAAACCATCCATCCTTTCCTGGATGGCAACGGCCGTTTGGGCAGGCTGCTCATCACGCTACTGCTGTGCGCGAACGAAGTTCTTGACGATCCTCTGCTGTACCTCAGCCTCTATTTCAAGATCCACCGGGACGAGTACTACGCGCTATTGCAGACCGTGCGCATCCAAGGCAACTGGGAGGCCTGGCTGCAATTCTTTCTGCGGGGCATCATCGAAACTGCCGACCAGGCGACGGGAACTGCGATGGAACTCCTGGATCTATTCGAGCGCGACCGACGACGGATCGAGTCGCTGGGGCGTCCGGCGGGATCTGCGTTGCGCGTCCACCAGCTGCTTCAGGGGCGGCCGTTCGTGTCGATTCCGATGGCTGCGGAACAGCTTGGAATATCTCGTCCAACCATCGCGCGATCGATCAGCCACCTGGAGCGGCTTGGCGTTCTCCATGAGAGCACTGGGCGGCGTTGGAGACGGCTGTTCGCCTATCGCGACTACCTTACGATTCTCGAACGGGGCACCGAGCCCCTCGAGTCTTAATCCGACTGGCTTGCCAGTTTTGGCCGCATGACCAGGGTATTGGAGCTTGGGGGATTCGCGGCGGGGTTCTGTGGCCGCCTGTTTGTCCATGCGGGCGCCGAAGTCGTACGTGTCGATGGCGCGGCTTCGCCAGTAACGGACGCCTGGGTGTCGGAGCGTGCCACGGAGATTTTCCTGCACACGGGGAAGCGGCGTGTGAGCTTCATGGATCCCTCGACACTTCGCCGGCTCGCGGCGGACGCGGACGTGGTGGTTGCGGAAGGTATGCCGGACGAGCTCGAAGCCCTGGGCTGGGAGTCGCTCGATGGCATTCGCGTCGCCATCACGCCTTTTGGCATGACCGGCCCGCGACGTCAGTGGCATGCCAGCGCGTCCGTACTGCTGGCCATGGGCGGGCACACGTACCTGATGGGAGACCCGGAAGCCGCGCCGCTGACGTTGCCCGGCCACTACACCGAGTACCAGTCGGGACAGTACGGGTACATTGCGGCTGCCGCCTGCCTGTACGCCATCGAGAAATCCGGCGCATCTCCGCGACGTTCGATCGACATCAGCATGCTGGAGACATTGCTGTCGCTGTCGCAAATGACGACGGTGATGTGGACGTGCAGCGGGAAGGTGCGCACGCGCCATGGATCCAATTACGGCGTCCTGTATCCCGCCAACCTGTTCCCGTGCGCGGACGGATGGTTTCACATCACCGCGACGCCTCGCTTCTGGGGTGCGTTTACCCGGATGCTGGAACGGCCGGACCTGGAACACGACCCGCGCTTCGCCACCGGCCCCGCGCGCAACGAACACCAGGACGCGCTGGACGAGATCATATTCGAGGCACTGGGGCAAAAGACCAGGGATGAGATTCAACGCCTGGGGGAACTGGCGCGCGTTCCCACGGGTGCCCTCAAGGATCTGGACGAAGTCCTGGTGGACCCGCACCTCTCGGAGCGTGAATTCTGGCGCACGGTTGAAGGAATCCGCGTGCCGTCCCTCGGTTTCCGATTCCGTGACGAGCGTTCCGGCGGGCGCGATTGGGAACCCGTCGGAGCCGCAACTGCCGGCAGAATCCCAAGGCGCGATGCATCGAGCGCGGGTGAGGGAAGACCGGTGCCTGCGAGTACGCAACCGCTGGCAGGCGTTCGCATCCTCGATCTGACCCATGTCTGGGCAGGGCCGCTCGGCACGCGCATCCTCGGCGATCTCGGCGCCGACATCGTGAAGGTCGAAAGACCGATGGGACGCGGAGGCGTTTCGGGAACGCCTGGAGCGGGCAATTACCTCGGAGGCGAGAAAGGCGAAGATCCCTGGAACCGGCAGGGCACGTTCGTCAAGCTGAACCGAAACAAGAAGAGCCTCGCCATCGACCTCAAGCGTCCCGAAGGCCGTCGGGTTTTTCTCGAGCTTGTTCGCATCGCCGACGTAGTAATCGAGAACTTCAGCGCCCGTTCGATGCCGGCATTGGACCTCGGCTACGACGTATTGCGCGCAGCCAACGAGAGGATCATCTACGTCTCCATGCCCGGGTACGGCGCTACGGGCCCCTATAGCACCAGGGTTGCGTATGGCCCTTCCGTCGAGGCTATGACCGGCCTCAATGCGGTCATGGGCTATTCGCCCACCGAGCCGCGGAACACCGCCATCGCGCTGCCGGACCCGATTGGGGGCGTGACTGCGGCGGCGGCGGTCGTGACCGCGCTCAACCGGCGGGAAGCCACCGGGAGGGGTGCGTTTGTCGAACGTTCCATGCACGAGTCGGGGGTGAGCCTGATGGGCGAATTCCTGGTAGAGAGGCAGCTTGGCCGGAATCCCCAACCGATGGGAAACGCGCATCCCGCGCATGCCTATTCGGACGTGCTGAGGACCCGGGGCGAGGATGAGTGGATTGCCGTGACCTGCAGAACCGAAGCCGAGCGCGCGACCCTTGAAGAAATCCTCGACGGCGATGCATCCGAATACGACAAGCACGAACTCGCCGCACGCCTGCAGGCGGCGGGCATTGCCGCGGGGCCGGTAAACATCGCGCCGGATGTCCTGGCGGATCCCCAGGTGTCCGCTCGACGCTTCTTCGTCCGGCTCCAGCGCGAGGACCTGCCGTCGACGCCGATGCCGGGCTCGCCGGTTGTCATTGACGGCGATTTCGAGCGGTCCCACTGGTATGCCTCGCCGCGCCTGGGGCAACACAACCGGCAGGCGCTCGAGGACTGGCTCGGTTATGGAGCCGCCGAGACGGCGCGCCTGGAACGTGACGGCGTGTTGGTCGATCGTCCGCCCGGATGAAACCGGACGGAGTGGGTTGGGCACGGCGTAGTTCCGCTATGCTAATCGCTATCAGATAGAGCAAAGGGAGACACAGGAGCCATGGCGAAGCCACTAAAAGTGGGCTTGGTTGGGACGGGAGGTATTTCCCGCCGTCACCTGCCCGCGTATCAGCAATTTCCCGATCAAGTACAGCTCACGGCCGCTTGCGACATCGTCGAAGACGCCGTGGCCGAGTTCGGGAAGCGGAACGGGATCGATGCGGTCTACACGGACTTCGGGAAGATGCTGCGCGAAGCGGACATCGATGCCGTGGATATCTGCACCGCCCACAACGCGCATGCGCCCCTGGCCATCGCGGCGGCCGAAGCGGGCAAGCATGCGATCACCGAGAAGCCGATGGCGATCACGCTTGACGAATGCCGGCAGATGATCGCCGCCGCCGACAAGGCGGGGGTGACGCTGATGGTCGCCCAGCACCTGCGTTCTACTTTGGAGGCCCGGGCGGTAAGACGCCTCCTCGACGATGGCACCCTGGGCACGATCCAGGCCGTCAAGACCCATGCGATCCAGGGAGGTGGCCGTCCCAGGCCCCGTAGTCATGGCATAAGCCAATGGGGGCGGGACAAAGCCGTCGCCGGCGGCGGCATTCTCATGATGGTCAGCGTGCATCACATCGACCTGTTGCGTTACTACGCGGGCGACGTGAAGCGGGTGAGCGGCGTCTGCCAGTCGATCCAGCCACACATGCTGAACGGCGCCGAAGACATGGCCTCGGCGACCCTTGAATTCGAGAGCGGCGCCGTCGGCAACCTGTTCGCCAACGGAACCACCTACCTGGCGCCGGAAGGCTCGTCGTACCAGATATTCGGTTCCAACGGCACGATTGTCTCGACCAGACCGACGGCGGAACAGCGGGAGATAGGGGCGATACCCCATTTTGGGGACATCCTTTACCGTCTCAGGGAGGACAATCCCGACATGTCGACGGTGCAGAATCCGCAATTCGATCCGATCACCACCAACCCCGACGATCTCCCAACCACCAACGGCTTCATCAACGAGATCCTGCACTTCGCGGACTGCTGCCGGACCGGCGAGGAACCCGTCAGCAGCGGCCGGGACAACATCGGCACCATCAAGACGATCATGGCCATCTACGAGTCGTCCCGAACAGGAGAGTGGGTCGACCTGGAATTGCTCTAGCAGCGGGGGTCCACGGCAATACTCCCTTCGCGACTCCCCATCATGTGCGGTGCCATAGTCGGGCTATTCCCGGCGTTGGCATTTGTTCGAGTCTGCTGGTCGACCCCAATCCCGACGATCACGATCAGACAGTTCCTGCTCTCGTCGCGTATTCCCTCCCGCTTACGTTGCTCTTTACGGTCCGGACGTCGCGAGAACACGACCAACTGGAGCGAGCTATACGCTGCTCGGCCATGTGCCCTTCTACTCGCCTCTCCACGACGTCGAGGAACGACGGGGAGTAGTACTCGTCCACATGCTGGTTGTTCCACAGGCCCGAACGGCGTACGCGTTCGCGGTCGCTGAAGTGCCCGAGCCAAGCGGTCGACGCCGGGTCCGGCGCCGGTTCGCGAGAGCTGCTCAGCAGGGCGATCGCGTTGCGCTCAATGAGTCCGCGTTCACTCGATGGGCCCGGCTCGTCGCCAACGTCCAACCACAGAAACGGCATCTCGCCCACGTATCGGCTGACGCGCAACTCCAGTTCCGCTTCGGCCGTCCTCACATCCGCGCGGTCGATCTTGAGCCGTCTGGCCGCGGTGCCGGCGTCGGCTCCGACGCCCCAGGACGCGGGCAGGGCCGTCACACCATGGCACGCAAGCGCCACACCGACGAGCAGGCGAAAGATCGATCCGCGATGGTTGCCGCCTCCGCCTTCCACGCCGCGATGCTGCGACAGCCTTCCCCACAGTGTGCTCCGGCTTCCGGCGGTGAGAGCATGAGTACCTATGCGAACGACCCGCCGCCCTTCACCGGACCCCGAGCGCATTTCGCCCGCCTCGAAGAAGAAATACAGGCCACGCCGGGGCCAATCCATTCGTCCGTTGCACTCGCCCAGGCGGTGCGTCCCTTCGACTTTCGCCTCAAGCTGCTCAAGCAGTCGAAAGAATCGGATCGTGTCGGCAACTCTATCCACGCAGGCGCGCACCGAGCCACGCGAGCTGACGTCCCTGGCTGAGCCCCCTCATCGGCACGTCGAGCCCGATACTCCGGCTCCTCAATGATGGCTCAAGGAACTCGCGATACCGCTCGCTGGCGAGGAAGACCACAGTGTCGGCATCCGCGAGGCAGGGCTCAAGCGCATCGAGCACGTTGCCCGCCCAAGTGCGCCGCTCCGCCGCCCGCATCGTGATCAGTGTCTTCTCGTAGGGCTGGATCACGTCCTCGGGGTCGACGAGACCGTACTCGGCCGACAGGATGCGCCACGCGCCGCCTTCGCGTTCCAGGTAGGCGCGCGCCTTCCGGAACCAGTCCGAAACGTAGAGCTCCTTCGCCTTGGCCGGCCGCGATAGTTTGGTCTTCACGCAGGACACGAGGAACAGGCGCCGCCCGTCAGCGGCATCCGAGGTAACGGCGCCAGCCGAATCAATCCGGGAAGCCGCCATGCCCTGCCGCTTCGCCGGGCGCGCCGGAGGCTGTGCGGTCGCGGGAACGCGACGGGCGACCACGTACCCGGAGTGCGGTTCCAGTCGGTAGCGGAACTGCGTCGTCGTGCTCTGAAATGGTCCGATGCGCTCCATCAGGGTCACCCCTGCCAAGCGCTCGAACAGCGCAGACGCCAATGCGCTGCACACGGCTGGAACGCGGCTGCTCAAACCCAAGTTCTGGTGAACGTCGCCGGTCCGAATGGTCACGGTTCGCTCCTGGGCCTGCCGCGCCGGCTCAAGGTACTGGTCGAGTGCGTACCGTCGGATGCGCTCTGCAAGCGTTGACCCATCAGGCATGGCTAGCGTCCTCCCGTGTCCACACGCTTCACCGTCAAGCTGCTCAACGACCAGTCTGATTGGACCACGTTCGTTCCCGTTTGCGGAATGTCAGATCCGTCGGGCGCAGACCTGAGTCAACGGGCAAGGATCACAGTCCGGTTCTGTCGCGTGGCACCATTGCTGCCCGATGCGCCACGCCGGCCAGTCCAGTTGGCCCGGGAACTCTGGATTCAGCCGCCGAGCCGCCCGAATCGCTTCTTTCGCGGCATCGCCTTCAACGAGTCCGACGCGACGGAACACGCGTACCAGATGAACGTCCGGCTTCACGTCGATCTGCCGCTCCTGTCCCCTGAAACAGCCAAAATCGTCGCGAAGGATGCGCGTTACCATGGAGGCGATCCCGGCTCCGAGCCCATGGATCTCCTGCAGCGTCTTCTCCACCTCCGCCGGAGACGCGCCGGTCCAGATGGCGCCAGCATCTCCGCCGAATCGCTCGCAGACCAGGCGTGCCGCATCCGACAAGGTTCTGGCGCCTTGCCTTGCACCGTACCTCGGACGGACCGCCAGGCCGTCAATCAGCTCCATCAGGTCCGGTTCGTCCATCGACGCCAACTGCGCCGGGTCCAGACGACCGGCGTGATCGATCTCTACCGGAATCCGCCATGCTCTCTGCCACGGCATGCCCCGATCAAAAGCCACAGCAAGAAGAAACGCGAACGGATTCCCTCGGACGAGTTGTTCCGTCTCGCAGTCCAAAGCGCTCCAGTCGGAGCCCTCTCGGGTCTCGCCGAATTCCTTGAGTCGCTCTACGACTGCCATCTTCTTCATCGTCTGACGGACGCTGGGCGTTGCCGGCGGCTTGACACGGTGGCGGCGGTGGCATCCCGGCATGCAGGTCTGCAGCCCGCGCTTCTTCTTGCGCATGCGCACCTACGCGAACTCACGCATCGAGCTTGTCATCTTGCGGAAGGTCAACGGATACTCGACTTCGTAAGCCGCGACCCGGGCGGCTTCTGCCTCCGCGATGACCCTAGCGGGGATGCGTTCCGCCACAAGTATCCCGCGTAAACTTGAATCCGAGTAGTCCTCACGTCTGGACAGACCTTTCAGGTAGTGTCCGAGTTGTGCGATGGCCGCGGACGTCGCCTCCGCTCGTTTTACCTCGATCACCAGATAATGGCCGCTCTTGTGCTCTCTCGCGAGGATGTCCACGCGGCGTGGGTTTGCCCCGCAGTCAACGGGAACCTCATCACCGATGATCTTGGCGCACGCGCCAAACGGAGTTTCCATCCAGCTGAACAGTATTGCCCGTTGGACATCGTACTCAGTGGCGAAACAATCCCCATGCCGATGCGACCGAGCCAATGACAGCACCGAATGATCGAAGTTGGCCGCAGCCTGCAATGTGGGCAGAACACGCTCGCGATCAACAACCAAGTGACCGGATGTGCGGTTTCGCTTCTCGAACTCGTAGCCGATTCCATGCACGTCGAACTGTCGGCGGTACTTGCCGTTGAATATAGCGACGCCATAGTCGTCCCCTCTGGCGTTTACGCTGTCGATCGCGATGGACCATTGGCATGTCCGAGTCGGTGAAAACGCCAGATAGACTCTGCCTCGCCCTGAAGGCCACCGCGCATGTGCCTGCGGGTGGCCCCTTCGTATCATCCATCGAAAGCCGCATGCCACCGATGTCCGCACCAGTTCGTCCGTATGGTCGGAAAGCCGCCACCGCCGCGCGATGTACGCATCTTCGTATTGTCGCACCAAGACGCCTTCGTGAAGCTCCTTAAGCTCGATTCCGTTCTCGTAATGCTGACTACGCATTCCCTCACCATACAACCTGTATCTCTGCGCACAATTTAATTGATGCGAAACGCCACGCACATCCTCCGCGAAAAAAGGGTTCCGCGTTGCGCCTCGACTGGTTCGCCGGCGTTGGTGCTTGATGTCGCAGATCGCGCCGCCAGGGCGTTCTTGTTCACACCACCGAACAAGTAATCGGGCCGGTAAGAAATCTGGATATGTGCCGAAGTCCGACCGTCTGCGAAGGAAGGTCTGAACGAGTCGAACCCCTCCGCGATGATGGCTGTGTGCCAAATCCAGTGCTACTTATACACGGAATTATTTGCAGTGTATTAGATGTCGTGCGATGCTTCGCTGTCGGGAAGCTGGTGCGAGGTGAGTCATGCGGAACATTACGCTTAGTGCGGACGCGGACACCATAGACGCGGCGCGGCAGCGGGCTGCGTCGGAGAACACGACCCTCAACGCGGAGTTTCGGAGTTGGCTGGAGGCGTACGCCCGATACCACCGGGCGGCTCGTGCGATCAGTTCCGTGCGAGAGTTGCGGGCGAAGTACACGACTGGCGGAGTCAAGTTCACCAGGGACGAATTGAATGAGCGCTGAGGCGTTCCTGGACACGAACATATTCGTGTACATGTTTGACGAGACCGAAGAGATCAAGCGCCGGCGGGCTGAGCAATTGGTGAGGCGCGGCATCGAGACCGGAACGGTCTGCATCAGCTACCAGGTCGTGCAGGAGACACTCAACGTGGCGACGAGGCGGCTGGGCTTTTCGTACCGCGACTCGCGCACCTTGCTGGCGGACGTGCTCGCGCCCCTCTGGACGGTCCATCCGAGCCGGAAACTGTACGAGCGCGGACTTGCGTTGCGCGACAGATACGGGTTCAGCTTCTACGACTCGATGATCGTGGCGGCGGCCGTGGAGTCCGGCTGCGTCCGCCTCTACAGCGAGGATCTCCAACACGGTCAGCGGATTCAATCGCTGACCATTGAAGACCCTTTCAGGGCTTGATCGATAGTTGCAGAATGGGTTGCGACCCCTGCTCCTTGACGGCAGGCATACGGCCTTGGGTTGCCTGTGGCTACAGTGTCCTGACCGCCATCACGTCGTGCAAGCCCGATAACCACTTGAGCCCGCGCAGCGCTGAATTGTCTCCCTCGCGCTGAATGCTGGCCGCGAGGGCCTTCTGCGTTTCCTCATCCAGCGGCGGATCGCTCGAAAGGCGCCGGGCCGCGGGCAGGACCGTCTGATAGTCGACGGTTGCGCGCACGTCCGCTTCCGCCAGGACGCCGGGGGAGACTTCGATGCGGTTGTCAGCTATGCGCAAGTACCATCCGATCTTGCCGACCCCCTCAGGATCGAGATGGGCGGGAGGATCGGGAAAGACCTCGTTGAACGTGACGCTGATCCCGGTCAGGTCGGCTCCCTCGGCCTGTCGCTCTATGAACTCGCGTGCAACCGCGATCCACGCGTCGCTGCAGAATTCGTACCTGGTGGATTCGTTCACTCTCTGCTCCCTCTCTGACTGATGCATTTGCGCGGCCGGTTGTTGATTCGCGCGCATGCCGTTAAGCCGTTCCCGCGTCGGCGGCCCGGCTGAATATCGTATACCGGGTCAGGGTAATCTGAATGCATTAGACTCGCAGGCAGCTTGGCCCCTCGTCGTTTCAGGAGGCCACTCGCAGGGAATTTCCATAGGGGGACATGAACCATGGAAACCATTGCATGGAATCGTGTATGGAATGCGCTATCGCTCGTTCTCGCGCTAACCGCCATGCCGCTCAGTGCGCTTGCCGCGGAACCGTATTCCCCGCACGTCGGCCAGGCCTACCCAGACAACGTCTATTGGGGCGATGCGCACGTGCACACCGCCCTGTCTGCAGACGCCTATCTCTTTGGCACCAGGCTCATGCCGGACGACGCCTATCGTTTCGCCAAGGGTGAGAAGATCCGGGCGGCGAGCGGCGGGGAAGTCCGTCTGCACCGACCGTAGGACTTCCTCGTGGTGTTGGATCATGCAGAGAACCTCGGCGTTATCGCGCGGATCGATGCCGGAGACGAATCCTTGTTGGAGACAAAGGCCGGCAAGTATGCGGTCCGGGCACTCGACTACCGCGTTTCCCTGGTGGAAGCCCTAAATGCAGACACCGACGATCTGTTGAACTCCTTCAATGCTGCTGGGCTGAAAGCTGTCAAAGTCAACCAAGGTCTAGGCGAAGGTCTGGCATTTGCCGACTATGGGATCGATGATCGTTTTCGGCGCACCGTGTGGGATCAGGTTGTCGCCAATGCAGAAGAGCACAACGAGGCGGGCCGGGCCACAGGCGGAGCCGAAGGCGCCGGCTGTGGGGCACTCCTATGCCCGTTCCGCCCTGAAGCTGGGCTTAAGGACAGAAGCGGAACTGGGGGTCAATCCCTTCAAGTTCGGCATGGTCGGAAGCACGGATTCCCACACGGCGCTGGCGACCGCCTATCAAAACAATTTCTGGGCAAGATGCCGGGCAATGAACCCAGCCGGAACCGTGTGACAACGGGATGGAACTACAACGCTGCCGGTTATGCGGCAGTTTGGGCGGAAGAGAACACGCGGGAAGCGCTGTTTGCCGCCATGCGGCGTAAAGAGGTCTACGCTTCTACCGGCCCGCGCATAACCGTCCGATTCTTCGGCGGGTGGGACTACTCCACCGCTGACGCCACGCGACCGGATCTGGCTCGAATTGGCTACGCCAAGGGCGTGCCCATGGGTGGCGATCTCACGGAGGCGCCAAAGGGGGAAGCGCCAAGTTTTCTCATCCGGGCCGTAAGGGATCCCGATGGCGCCAATCTTGATCGTGTGCAGGTGATAAAGGGTTGGCGTGACGAAGATGGCGAGCTGCATGAGGCGATCTACGATGTTGCCTTGTCCGATGGCCGCACAGAGAACGCGAAGGGCGAGGTTGAAGCTGTGGGCAGCACGGTCGACGTTGCCGATGCTTCCTACACCAACAGCATTGGCGATCCGGAGCTGGCCGTGGTGTGGACCGACCCCGATTTCGACCGCGACGAACCCGCGTTCTATTACCTGCGCGTACTGGAGATTCCGACCGCTCGCTGGACAGCCTACGATGCGAAATTTCATGGTTTGAAAGATCTGCCAGATGAGATACCCATGGTCACTCAAGTGCGCGCCTATTCCTCACCCATCTGGTATAGGCCAATGTGAATTGGCGGCGACTGATCCGAACATAATGCTCATCCAGGCTACCTGATCCGAGGGAGGGATCGTCATGCCAACCGCGGGACACCCGACGAAATTGAGCGAGGCGGCGCGTGAACTCGGCCTCGAACCCTACATCCTCGACCTCGAAGTCAACGGCCTGACCATCGTGCCGCCGGAAGTACACGGCGTTGCCGAGGACCGCTTCGAGAAGATGCTCGATCTCGTCCTGGAACGGGCCGAAGCACTGGTTGGGTGTCCGTTCAGCCTGGAACGCGGCCCCCATGCGGATCTGGATTTCAGCCCGAATCCCGGGAGCCTGATCGGGTACACCGGCGACGAGAACAAGCCGACGCAGTTCCTGCTCCAGACCCTCGGCAGGTGTCACCGCGTCTTCCGCGACCTGACGGTAAACCCCGTTGCGGTCGCCTTCATGCGCCACATGATCGGCGGCAACAATGCGCGTTTCAGCAGCCACAATTCGTTCGTGAAGTGGCACGGTGACCGGGGCTACGGTCCGACCCTCGGGCTGCACGCGGACCAGAGTCAGAGTCCGCTGCCCTGGGGACGTAACGCCCTGTCCGCCAACACCAACTGGTGCCTGACCGACTACACGAAAGAAGGCGGGGCCTTGGCCTACGTACCGGGATCGCACCGGCGCGTGACGAGGCCGGTGCAGGCTGCGGACGAGGCTGTCCCGGCGGAGTGCCCGCAAGGGTCGCTCATCGTGTGGCACGGCGCGACGTGGCACGGCGCGTTTCCGCGCATGATCCCCGGAATGCGCGTCTCGGTGACGAACTACTATCGGCACCGTATGGTGACGTCGCAGGAGGACATACGGGGGACGTTCCCGCGGGAACTTGCCGAAGATTGCGACGACCCGGCTCTATTCAGGCTGCTAGCGGGATTCGAGGATCGCGGCCCCTATGCGGAACAGAGCTACGCGATTCCGCGCGCGAGACCAGCTCGCGGCGCATGAGGCATCTCCGCTCGCCCCACCGCGTCTCGTTGCTGGACAAAATTCGCCCGAGTAGACTTTCGGGCATACGGAGGGAGAGAAACTGATGGCAGCAGCAAGCACTCACGACACCAACCTCGAGCGTGCCTGGAACGAGATTCGCGACTTGGGTCTGGCACCCTACGTTGCCGAACTCGATGCGAAAGGTTACACCGTGATCCCGCCCGAGATCGCAAATCCCAACGGCCTCTGCGAGCGGATGCTCGAGGCGGTACTCGACATCGCGGAACGGCGTAACGGGGAGCGACCCGACATGGAGACCGGCTCCACCCACGCCCACCTGGGAGTGGAGACAACGGCAGAGGCTCGGGGGCGGGGACGGGGAAAACTCAGGGGTCGTCTGCCATCGGTCACAGGCAAGGAGATCGATTCACCTCACGGCGATCTGATGCAGTCGATCTACTGGGAGGATCCGGTGTTCGAAGAGTCGATCATGAACCCCGTGCTGCTGGCGATGGCGACGTACTTGTGCGGCTACGGCGTGATCCTGTCGGCCATGGGCTGCTGGATGAAAGGCCCGAACTACAGCAACTTCAGTTTGCATACGGACTCGCCGATGCCGTCGCCGATGCCGTCGGCGTCCTACGTCTGTCAATGCACGTACGTATTGACCGACTACAATCGGGAGACCGGTGCGACGGCGTTCGTGCCGGGTAGTCACAAGTGGTGCCGCCAACCCGTGGGCCGCGAAGCCATCGTCGGCGAGGGTGGCAATGAACAAGCCATTCCGGTCGAGGCCAAGGCGGGTTCGTTGCTCGTGTGGCACGGCGGCACGTGGCACGGTGCCGTCAATCGCACGGCGCCCGGACTACGCGTCGGTGTGACGAATTTCATGGTGCGGCCCTTCATCAAGCCGCAAGAGGATTTCATCGGCAGGATTCCGCAGGAAGTACTCGACCGGAACTCTGCGCGGTTCGCGATCGTGATGCAGCAAGGCACCGTGGAAAGCCGTCACAGTCCGGAAGATGGTCAGCGCAAGGTCGCCCGCGCGGCGAAATTCACGGCCGCTTATGCGAAGGAGGTCGGGCAGACCGGTCCGCGGCCCATCAAGGATCTCTACACCTAAGGACGACGGCCAAGGGGCGATCGCCAGTAAAGGCGTTGCCCCTTGCTCAGTTCAGGCTCGACGACAACTCCGGATCACGACCATCGCAGCGTTGGCGACAGAGCGTCGCGTTTCTTCAATGGGTGCGCATCTGGCCGGAACCAGGTACGTGGGGCCTACGCCGCGTCGAAGGCGCGGCCGAACCGCGCGTGGTAGTCCTCGTGCAGCATCTGCTCATAGGAGGTCATGCCCTCGATCGGGATCTTGACCGGTGCCATCCCATTGAGTGAGGACTCGTATATCGCCATCGCCATTTCCACGTCCTTGCGGGCGCTCAGGCCATATTCCGGCGCTTCATCGTTGAGCGCGGCGTTTGCGAGGCTCATGATCTCGTCGGCATGACCGACGCACCAGTCGTCGATGGCGTACTCCCGAAACGGATTGACGTAGACGATCTCGGGATCGGTGTGCACGACGATCCTGGACAAGACATCCACACCCTCCACCTGATGGCGCTCGAACACGACCGGAACGTCTTTCATCCCTTCACCGACCCGCAAGCGCAACGGAATTCCAGGGCCGGACCAGTGGTCGTCGCGAATGCTGCCTTGTGTACCTGTGATCTGGTAGTAGTGGAGAGACTCGCCCAACCTGGATGTCTCGTAGATGCCAACCGCTCCGGATTCGAAATCGATCATGGCATGTGCCCAGTCCTCGTGAACGAAATCCGGACTGGATCGATATCGTCTGATCGTCCCTGAAATCTGCCGGGGTTCGCTTTGAGCGTACAAGCGCAGTTGCGACAACCGGTGCGACCCCATGTCCATGCACATCCCGGAAGAGTTGCCGAACTTCGATAGAGGACGCGTCAAGCCACGGTGCGTCACCGTCGGCTCAAGCGGATTCTGCGCCTTCGCCTCGACGAAGTAGACGCGCACGACGTCGCCGAGGATCCCTTCCTTGATGAGATTGACGATTGCGCGCTGCTTCGGCATGCGGAAGTAGTTCTCCGCCACCTCGAAGTGCACGCTGTTCTTGCGGCACGCCTCGATGATCACATCGCAACAGAAGCGGGTCAGCGCCATCGGCTTTTCGACCATGACATGTTTGCCATGCTCTGCGATCTGCCTTGCCAGCACATGATGCGTGGGGTCGCCCGTCACGATATCCACGGCCATGATGTCCTGATGCCTGTCCATCATCTCTTCGATATTCGTGTAGTGCGGGACGCCGTATTTCTTGCCGCTCTCGGCCGCGAGGGTCTTGTCGAGGTCACACAGCGCGACAAACTCCACCGCCCCTTTCTTCGCCAGTTCGTTGAGCGTCGGCAGATGCCAACGTCGTCCCGGGTTGCCACAACCAACGAGTGCAATTCTCGCGACGCTCATGCGCTAGTTCGCCCGGAGCTTCAGCAGGGGGTTGCGTAGCTTCTCTTGTTGTTCATAGATGCTGCCGCCTTCCACGCGGGGCAGACTGAGGCGTACCGGCAGATCTTTCAAGCGTGGTTCGAGGGTTGGCTTGCCGCGTACTACTTGTCCATTCAGGTCCTCGATGGAATCCCCGGAAGGGATGAGCGGCCATGCATCCGTGGCGCAAAAACCGATGAAGAACATGCGGCGCAGCATGTTGGAGTGGTTGGGCCTGGAGCCGTGCAGCATTCGAACATGATGCAGCGTGATGCCGCCTGCCTTGACCGTGACCGATACGGCGCTATCCGGCCTGAACGTCGGCTCCGTGATGCCGCCCACGAAAAAGCCATCCTGATGATGGTCCCACGTCTTGCCCTTGTGGCTGCCCGGTACAACCATCAACGCCCCGTTCTCCACCGTCATGTCGTCCAGCGCTATGCCGACTTCGAGAATGCTGTCGTTCGTGTGCGGATAGAATGCCCAATCCTGGTGCCACTCCACAGCGGAACCGTTAGCTGGGTTCTTCATGTTCAACTTGTTGTTGTGGTACCGCAGATTGGGCCCCAGGAGGCATTCCACGATATCCAGGATGGCATCGTGGCGGGCGTATCTGGCATAGACCGGGTGCTTGGTGACGGGGTGTTTGATGCGGCGCAGACTGGGCGATGACGCACTGTGCCCAGGCTCAAGGTCGAAGGTCTCATCATTCGAGCTGGCGTTCCGGGACTGCTCGACAAACTCGTCTGTTACGTGCCGCAGCTCCTCCAACTCGGCCACGGTCAAGACATTCTGGATCGCCAGGTAACCATTTCTTTCAAAGGCTTCGATTTGGGCTGCGTCAAGCATTGGAATTTCCCGGCACCGGATCGTAATAAAGAACTTAGTTGAGAGGCAATATCCCGGAGCGCCGGTAATGAACGACAGGCTCTGCCTTGCTCTGCGCCCCGCCGGCCGGATTTGCTGCACCATATTCGGGAATCTGTGTCCCGATCCTCGCGACCCTTGCGGCCATTGAGATTCTTCCCTCACCTTCGCCAAAAGCCAGGCTGCGATGCAACAGTGTGGAATGAAAGAGGACGAACTGGCCTTTCTTGAGCGGCAGTGGGGTGACCCTGTCCTGGACGACCTCCGGGACTTCGAGAATGTGACGCGGGATATCCCTCTCAAACTCGTCAATCGGCGAATGGGATCCCCTCACATATTCGACTCTGCCAGCATTCATGTCGACATCGGTCAGCGCCACCAGAATGCTGAAGTGATTACTGGTGTCGAAGAGATTGATCGGCGCATTACCGTTTTCGAAATGGCGATCGTGATGCCACTTGTTCTCTCCGGTGCCTTCTTTCTTGACAAAGAAGTTGGTCCGCCAGACAAAAAGACCATTGCCGAAATGCTCCGACAACGCGGACTGCAGGTTGTCGTCGAAAAACACGTCCCTGATGGCGCTCACGTCCATGTGCCTGTCTATCAAGGGGTTCGGCGCAACATTTTCCAAGCCTGTAATTGATGCCACCCTATTTTGCTGCCGTTGTAGTGCCTTTAGTTCCAAAACCACTTCACACGCTCTATCGAGTCCGGATTTGTCCGCCAACTCATACGGGCCCGCCAACCCATCCTGTTGCAATTGATCGTTTGTCATTGTTGATCCTCCCTTTGCGGTGTCATCACCCCTTCGACCTCGCCAACGCCGCCCTCGATCATAGGAAACCGACAAAGCCTGGCGCAAGCAATGCAATTGTTTTTGTCCAGTGCATCGTAGTGTGCCACTCCCGTGCGGGTCGATCTGCGTGCCGCTGCATCACTGTTTCGGACAAGGCTACGCCATGCAGCGGGGCCCATGCAGCGGGGCGTCGTTCATGGTCGTTCCTTCCCGCCCAGACAATCTTGCAGATAACGTCGTGTCAGTCGGACAGGAACGTCGAGGCTACGCTGAAACCGCACCCGACTGGGATTGCGCATGGCGTCTCAGCATGGCCACACTCGCGTCCACCTGATCTTCGGAAAGGCCATGCAGAATGATGGGTACATCAAACGGAAGACCACAGAGCAATGACACGTATCGGGCGTAGTCGAGCTTGCCCGTACCCGCGGCGAGGTGCCCCGCGTCGCCATCATGATCGAGATTCTTGCCGTGGCTCCATTTTCCTTCATAAAGTCGGCATCCCCAGTGGGGAAATGGGCAATGTTGCGATCAGAGTAACCATCATACTTCGCGGTGCTTGGCGCAATGTTCAGGCTAGGCGTAGAATCAGAGCGGTAATTCTGGGAGGAAAAGAACCATGGCAGCAGTAGCACCAATTGCAGACACGCCTGACCCCCTTGGCCGCGCGTGGAACGACATAAGCGAACTCGGCATGGAGTCGAATGTCGCAGATCTCGACGCCCACGGTTTCACGGTGGTCCCGCCGGCGATTGCGAATCCGAACGGCATGGCCGATCGGATGCTCGACGCCCTGCTCGATATCGCCGAAAAGCGCAACGGCGAGCGGCCCGACATGGAGACCGGCGACACCCACGCTTATCAAGCCAACTTGCGCTTTGGCGCCAAGAACGAGCGGTATGGCCGGGGCCAGCTAAAGGACCAGACTCCAGCCATCGCAACGAATAGCCCCGGCCTGGCCGATTCGCCCTTCGGTGATCGGATGCATTCGATCTTCTACGAGGACGAGGTGTTCGCAGAGGCCCTGATGAACCCGCCGCTGCTGGCGCTGGTCACGTATCTGTTGGGATACAGCGCGGTATTGTCCAACATGGGGTGTTGGATGAAAGGGCCGAACAAGAGCAACTTCCCGTTGCACACGGACTCGGGTGGGTTGCCGTCACCGTTTCCGCCGCAGGCCTACGCGGCCCAATGCACGTACCTGTTGACGGATTTCACCCGGGAGAACGGCGCAACGGCGATCGTGCCCGGCAGCCACAGGTATGGCCGTGGCCCGGCAGGACGCGAAACCATCCTCGCCGAGAACGACAAGGCTATCGCGATCGAGGGCAAAGCCGGCTCGCTGGTCGTCTGGCACGGCAATGCCTGGCACGCTGCGTACAATCGCACGGCGCCGGGGCTCCGAGTCAGCGTGACGGTCTACTTTTACCGGCCGTTCATGCGGCCGCTGGAGAATTTCATCGGCAAGGTGCCGGAGGAGACGCTCGAGCAGTTGATCGACAAGCACGGGCCACGGGTCGCGATGGTACTCCAGCAAGGGTGCATTCCCGGCTACTCGACCCAGGGCGACCGCGTGTCGGACACGGCGCGCGCCGAGAAGCACATCCAGGCGTACGAAGAGGCATCTGGGGTAGTGACGCGGGACAAGAACGATCCCTTCCACTGAGTAGAGACGCTGACATCGATGCGCGCCCCTCGCCATGGTGTGCGAGGGCGCGCAGTCCGCACGGCATACTACTGAATGGGTCGGGGCAAGGAATGTCCTGATCGAATGGCTGGCGGGAGATCGCGCTGGCGTTGCTGAAGCCGCTCGGCGGCATCGTCGTGGCCAACGAGCGATGCGCCGAGTTCAACTGCCGCTAATTCGCAGCGCTATCCTTCAGAGCTTGTAGACGCGAGTCGCGGTGCCGGAAAACAGCATGTCTTTCTCGCTCTCGGAGAATCCTGCCGCGATCTTCTTCATCGCGTTCCAGTACACGTGATACGAAAGCGATAGCTTGTCCGCCGGGAAATTGCTTTCGAACATGCATCGATCCGGGCCGAAACAGTCGATGGCATAGAGGTAGTAGTCGCGCTGAGCGGCTACCACTTCATCGGAAGTCGCCGGCGTTTTCCGAAGGTGCCAGTCGAAACCGCTGGACGGCATGGCCAGCCCGCCGATCTTCATCATCACGTTTTCTGAGGCGGCGAGTTCGACCATGTCCCGTTTCCACTCGGCAAAGACTTGCGCGCGCTTGTCGGCAAAGCGTCCGGTGCCGATGGGCGAGCCGAAGTGATTCAGGACCATCACCGTTCCGGCGGTGGATCGGGCCAGGTCGGCAAAGGCTCGATTCTGATAGTGGTAGTGCCAAGTGTCGTAGACCAGACCCATTTCGCCGAGCAGCGCGACACCCTTTCTGAAGTCTTGTCGCGTGTAGAGATCGGGCAGGGTGGCGGGATCTCCCCACCGCGACGGTTTGTCCGGATCATACGCTCCACCGTGCCGAATGCCGCGAAACAGTCCGTCACTTCCATGGAACAAACGCCGCCGGGGAGCGTCAGCGACCAGGGACGGTTGTTCCATGGTCGACGAGCGGGGCCGGGCCACAGGCGGAGCCGAAGGCGCCGGCTGTGGGGCACTTGCATCACGATGGGCTTCGCACACCTCGCGAACGATGCTGGCGTCCTGCGCGAGATCGGTGTAGGCGACGATACCGGAGATCTTGGCGCGGCCCTGGCCGCGGCTCGCCTTGGCGATGCGGGTGATGAATTCCGTTTCCCCGACCGGGCGCAGATGCTCGAGACCGTCCACCCGGTACTCTGACCTGCATTCTATGAAGACGGTCTTCACGACATTGTGGCCGGATTCGGTGTCGGCCCAGAGATCCTCTAGCAGGTAGCGCGTCAGGCCTCTGCTCCGCCACATGTGGTGATGCGGATCGACGATGGGCCGCTCTGGATCAATGATTTCTTCCTGGACCTGATCCAGCCAGGCCTTTTGCTCTGCTGCGGTCAGCGCCATGAGTCTTCCTGTCATCGTACTCTTCGGTCGCATTTTAGCGCGCACCCTCCGAGTTCCACTGATCTCCCCATTTGGGGGTTGTCTTGCCTTCACGTGGTCATGCGCCTTTCGCGGACCGTTGCGTCCTGAGTATGCTTGTCCGCATGTCGGCGACCATTCTGAATCCGCGCTACCTCTTGCCGATCGTACCGAACGATCTCGTGCGGGAAGATGTCGGCGTCGCGGTCCAGGACGGGCGCATCGCGGCGGTTGAACCGTACGAGGAACTCGCCCTGCGCTTCCCCGGCGCCGAAACGGTCGAACTCGACTCGCACGTATTGATGCCGGGGCTGGTCAATGCCCACGGTCACCTGGCGATGTCGCTCATGCGCGGTCTGGCTGGCTCGCAGCCGCTTGATGCGTGGCTTAACGAGATCGTATGGCCGCTTGAGAAACGCCTGGTTGATCGCGACTTTGTCGCCGACGGTACGGGACTTGCCCTGGCGGAAATGATCGCGTCTGGCACGACTTGCGCCAGCGATCACTATTGGTATCCGGAGGTCGCCGCCGAGACGGCGGTGCGAGCGGGTTTCCGTCTGCAATTGGCAGTTCCGGTGGTGAACTCGCCCAGCGCCGGAATGCGCGATGTCGACGAGTGCATACACCGCGGTGTCGAACTACACGATCAGTATCGCGACCAGGAGTTGATCAAGGTCGCCTTCGGGCCGCACTCGTGCTACGCGGTGGAACTCCAAGCGTTGAAACGGGTGCAAACGCTGGCGGACGAAATCGGTGCGGACATACATATGCATCTGCATGAAACCGAGGCCGAGGTCGCCGAAGCGCGGGCGCGCACCGGCATGACCTGGGTTCGCGTACTGTCTGAAATGGGATTGATCACGCCGAGCTTGCAGGCCGTGCACATGACGCAACTCGATGACGCCGAGATCGAGTGCATCGCGCGGGGCGGCACCCGCGTGATTCATTGCGCGCATTCGAACCTGTTGCTTGCCAGCGGTCGTTGCCGCGTCGGCGACCTGAAGCGCGCGGGGGTTATCGTGGCGCTCGGCACGGATGGTGCGGCCTCCAACAATGCGCTCGACATGTTTCAGGAGTTGCGTACCGCGATGCTTGCGTGGAAGTCCGCAGCCGGCGACGCGGCCGTGGCGCCAGCGGCTGAAATGCTGAGGATGGCGACGCTCGACGGCGCGCGCGCGCTGGGGATGGAGGAGGAGATCGGTTCCGTCGAGTGCGGCAAGTCGGCGGACCTCATAGCCATCGATCTGGATCATCCAGCGCTCCAGCCGGTGCACGATGTGCGAGAGCAATTGGTGCATACCCAGGCTGGCCACCATGTGAGCCATGTATGGGTGAGAGGTCGATGTCTGTATCAGCAGGGCCGATTCAACACCCTGGATATCGAACGGGTCATGGCCCGGGCGCAGGAGTGGCCGGGGAGGATGCGCGCGTGACCGTTGTGCCGAACGTGGATCCGGCTGAGATCGCGAAGTTCGAGGCACTGGCCCACCGCTGGTGGGATCCGCAGGGGGACTTCAAGGCCCTGCACGATATCAATCCCTTGCGCGTCGAGTACTTGAACGCGCGTTGCGATCTGTCAGGCGCCGCGGTCATCGATGTGGGATGTGGCGGTGGGATTCTGACGGAGAGCCTGGCCGCCCTCGGCGCGGACGTGACGGGCATCGATGTCGCAGGGGGACCGCTTGCGGTCGCGCGGTTGCATGCGATCGAGTCCGGCCTGGAGAGCGAGATTCGCTACCTGGCGACCTCGCCCGAGGTATTCGTAGAAGAGGAGCGCGGCACTTTCTCCGTCGTGACATGTCTCGAAATGCTTGAGCATGTACCGGACATGGCGTCGACAGTGCGTGCCCTGGCGGGTCTGGCCGCGCCAGGCGGGGATGTCGTGGTATCCACGATCAACCGCAATCCGAAGGCTTACGCGCTTGCCGTGCTTGGGGCCGAGTACATCCTGGGGCTGCTGCCTCGGCGAACCCATGACTACGCGAAGTTCATCCGTCCGGCAGAGTTGGCCACGGCGGTCCGCGAAGCGGGACTGGAACTCGTCGCGATCGACGGCATGCGCTACAACCCGTTTACCCGGCGTTGCACGCTGACGAGCGATGTGGACGTGAACTACTTGCTCCACGCGCGCAAACCCCGTTGAGGGGAATCGTCATGCGTGCCCTGGCAATTCCGGGTACGGGATCAACAGCGATCGGGAAGGCGCTTTGCGAGGTGCCGGCAGATGCCCGATCGGGAGATGCAGCAAGCCATAGAGAGTCGCCAGATCGGCGGCACCCATCTCTGAAAACTGCCCGCGCCTGAGCCATGAAGGCAGGACGACGGGCCCGTAGCGAACGCGCTTCAGGCGCGAGACCCTGCGTCCCTGAGTCAGGAACAGATTCCGCACTTCGTGATTCCGTCCTTCCATTAGGACCACGTGGTACCAGTGGTTGCCGCCGCTGCCGTCGTAGTACCGCAGGTCCGAAAAGCGTCGGGTTTCGCCGTCGATGTCAACGCCCGCAAGCAGGCTCTCAATGGCTTCCGGGGGCAGCGTCCCATCGACGCGAACGGCGTATTCGCGGTCTATTCCCGTTGCGGGGTGCGTCAAACGGTGTGCCAGCGCGCCGTCGTTGGTCAGCAACAAGAGGCCGCTGGAGTTGATGTCGAGCCGGCCCACGCTCAGCCAGCGTCCCTGGCGGATGCCGGGTAGTGCGTCGAACACCGTCTCGCGGCCTTGTGGATCGTGGCGGGTGCAGATAACGCCCTCGCGCTTGTTCATGACGAGTACCCGGGGGAGTTGTGCCCTTCGAAAGACGAGCCGCCGGCCATCTACTGCGACGCGGTCGGTTTCGTCTACGCGCTCGCCGATTTTCGCCGTGTGACCATTGACATCGACCCGTCCCGCGACGATCCACTTCTCCATCTCGCGTCGCGATCCGAGGCCGTGGGAAGCGAGTATCTTTTGCAGCTTGTCCGACACCGGGCCCCCATTCGCCGTTGATCCGGCTACCGCTTTGGCGTAGGCAATGGGACGATTTCGGCCAACGGGCGTGCGGCTTCCCCGGTTGCGGTATCAGTCTCCCCAGTGTCGACCAACTGCGCGTCCGAACGGGTTTCAAATGGTTCGTCGTCTTCTGCGACGAACGGGTCGACCAGAGCGCGTATTTCCGAGAGCGGAGGCAGTTCCTCAAGGCTCTTCAGGTTGAAATAGTCAAGGAAGGCGCGCGTCGTGCCGTACAGGGTAGGGCGGCCAGGCACAGCGCGCTGCCCCACGACACTGATCCAGCCGCGTTCCAGGAGCGTGCGCATGATGTTCGGGCTAACGCTCACGCCGCGCACGGCCTCGATGTCGCCGCGAGTGGCCGGTTGCTTGTAGGCGATCAGGGCTAGCGTTTCCATCAGCGCGCGGGAGAACCGCGGCGGCCTCGTTTCGCCCAGGCGGCTGACCCATGGGCTCATGGATTGCCGGATCTGGAACCTGTAACCGCTGGCGACCCGCTGCAATTCATAGCCGTGTCCCTCCAGCGAGTATTCGATCTCGCCGAGGGCTGTCCTGATGGCCTGTCGCGGACCGCCTTCGGGCAAGTCCCCCGGATCGAACAGGCTCATCATCTTGTCGATGGAGACGGGTTCTTCTGCGGCCAGCAAGACGGCTTCGAGCGCCTGTTCGATTTCCTTTTGCTTGAGCATCTCTGCTAGCCCGGATATCAAGCGGCTGCCCGTACGTATATCGGCGCTCGGAGTCCCCGCTGAACGAGTTCGATCACGCCTTCCCGGCACAATTCCATCAGTGCCAGAAAGGTCACTATCACGCCACGTTTGCCTTCCTCGACGTCGAATAGATCGGTGAAGGGAACGAATCCGCGCCGCGCGTTGACCGTGGTGAGCACGGCAGACATGCGCTCGCGGACCGACAGCGTTTCCATGGCGACGGCGTGGCGTTCATGTAGCGCCGCACGGTGCAGGATATCGGCCATGGCGAGCAGCAGATCGTTCATTTTCACCGTCGGCTCGATCCTGCGTTCGATAAGGTTGGGCAATGCAGCGGCCGCAGGATGGATGTCCCTTTCCAGGCGGGGCAGTGCCGCGAGGTCTGCGGCGGCAGCCTTGAAACGCTCGTACTCCCGCAGGCGGCGGACCAACTCGGCGCGGGGATCCTGCTCTTCCTCCTCGACCGCGTTGCTGCGTGGCAGCAACAGCCGGGACTTGATTTCGGCGAGGGTTGCGGCCATCGCCAGATACTCGCCGGCCAGTGTGAGTTTCATGGCCGTCATCATCTCGATGTAGCGCATGTACTGATCGGTGACCTCCGATACGCTGATGTCGAGGATATCGAGGTTCCGCCGGCGAATCAGGTACAGCAGCAGGTCCATGGGACCTTCGAAAGCGCCAAGAAAAACCTCCAGGGCATCCGGGGGAATGTAGAGATCGGTGGGCAACTCCTCGATCACCGTATCGCCGACGATGGCAACGACGTTTCCCCTGTCGCGCGTCCTTCGCGCGTCCTTGAGGCGTCCGCCCTCGCGTTCCCGGCTGTTCATCGGTAGTTGATCCCCACGGCCGCCCGAACCTCCTCCATGGTTTCCTTCGCGACGTCGCGCGCCGTTTCGGATCCCTCGACAATAATGGATTTCACCAGTTCGGCATTGTGCTCGAACTGCTCCGCCCGCTCGTGAAACGGTGCCAGCTCGGCGTTGATGACGTCGATGAGCGGACCCTTGCAGTCTATGCATCCGATCCCTGCAGACCGACAACCCTGATCGGCCCAATTGCGCACGGATTCGTCTGACAGGGTCTTGTGCAAGGCGAACACAGGACAGTTTTCGGGGTTGCCCGGATCCCTGCGGCGCACGCGGGCGGGGTCGGTGGGCATGGTCTTGATCTTCCGCTCGACCACTTTCGGGTCTTCGCGCATGCGGATGGTGTTGTCGTAGGACTTCGACATCTTTTCGCCGTTGAGGCCCGGAATGGTAGGCGTTTCAGTGAGCAGTGCCTGCGTTTCCGGAAGGATGATGCGCCCGCCGCCCTCGAGGTATCCGAACAGCCGCTCTCGGTCGCCGATGGACAGGTTCCGCTGCTCCGCAAGAAGCGCTCGCGCGAACTCAAGGGCCTCGTGATCGCCGCGCTCCAGGTACTTTTTGCGCGCATCCCGATAGAGCTTGGCAGCCCTTCTGCCCATCTTGACGATTGCCGCGCGCGCCTGGTCTTCGAAACCCGGTTCGCGGCCGTAGATATGATTGAACCGCCGCGCGATCTCGCGCATGAACTCGATGTGGGCAGTCTGATCGGCGCCGACCGGAACCCTGCTCGCGCGATAGATCAGGACATCCGCCGCCTGCAGGAGCGGATAGCCAAGGAAACCGTAGGTTGACAGGTCGCGGTCGTTGAGTCTCTTTTGCTGCTCCTTGTAGCTCGGCACACGCTCCAGCCAGCTTACGGGCGCAATCATGGACAGCAGGAGGTGGAGTTCCGCGTGCTCGGGAACGCGGCTCTGCACGAAGATCGTCGCCGCGCCGGGACTGATACCCGCAGCCAGCCAGTCGATTACCATGTCGAGCGTATGCTGCTCGATCTGGTTGGCGTCTTCGTAGTGGGTGGTCAACGCGTGCCAGTCGGCGACGAAGAAGAAGCACTCGTATTCGTATTGCAGCTTGACCCAGTTTTTCAGGGCGCCGTAATAGTGGCCAATGTGCATGCGGCCGGTTGGACGCATACCGGATACAACCCGCCGGTCCGAGTCAGTGCTGCTCAAGTCCCTGGAATCCCGTACAACGGGGCGGGATTATAGCTCGAACGGTCCCAAACCCGCGCGCGCCACTGTGGGCGCATCGCCGGTAAGGTCGATCACCGTAGTCGGATCTCGCGAGCAGGCACCGCCGTCGAGAACGAGGTCGATCGCGTGCTCCAGCCGATCGCGGATTTCGCTACCTTCGGTCAGGGCGAAATCCTCTCCGGGCAGTTGCAATGTCGTTGACATCATCGCGTCGTTGAGTTGCGCGAGGAGTCCGAGCGTTACCGGGCAGTCGGGTACGCGCAAACCGATGGTGCGGCGGGGGCTCATCAATCGACGCGGTACTTCGCGCGTGGCTTTCAGGATGAAAGTATAGGGTCCGGGCGTATAGCGCCTGATCAGGCGGTAGCTGATGTTGTCCACCATTGCGTAGGTCGCGAGTTCCGAGAGATCGCGGCACATCAGCGTGAAGAGATGGCGCGTCGGCAAGCGCCGGATGCTGCGGATTCGGGCGAGCGCGGTCTTGTCACCGATATTGCAGCCTAGCGCGTAGGTGGAATCCGTCGGGTAAGCGATGATGCCGCCGGCGCGGACTATTTCGGCGGCTCGAGCCAACAGGCGTTGTTGCGGATGCGTGGGATGGACGCTGAAGAATTGGCTCATAGCGGCTATTATCGTCGAAACACGGATCATCCGCTAAAGCATGAAGCAGTTAGTCGACTTCCTGCCGGTAGTCGCGTTCGTGGGCGTCTATGTCTTTACCGACATATTCGTCGCGACCGCGGCCTTGATGGGGACCGCCGTGCTCCAGTTCGCCCTTTTCAAAGTCAAGGGCTGGCCCATTAGCCGCCAGATGTTGGTCGTGATCTGGGTCGCCTTGATTTCGGGCGGGCTGACGCTCGTACTGCAGGACAAGACGTTCATTCAATGGAAACCCACGGTCGTCTACTGGATCATGGGCGGTGCCATCATCGGAAGCAGGTATGTTGGTCGGGGCGACTACATCCAAAGGGCCATGGGCAAGATGCTCGTGTTGCCGGAAGGGACATGGGCACGCCTGACGTTCGGATGGGGCGCGGCGATGTTTGTCGCGGGGGCGGCGAATCTGGCTGTCGCCTATGGTTTCAGCGAGCGGGTCTGGGTGTTTTACAAGTTCGTATCCGCTTTCGGTATTCCCCTGATGCTGACGCTAGGTAGCTTTGCCTACCTTGCTGCAACCAACCAGCTTACCGGAGACAGTGTTGTGGAGGAGTCTGAGAGACCATGATGCGTGCCGCAGTCAGGACAATATTGGTTTGCGCTTGCGCCCTGGGCCTCGATGCGGGCGCGGAAACTCGCTACATTTCGGATGTGCTGTACGTGCCGTTGCGCAGCGGCCCATCCGGCGAACACCGGATCATCCATTACGGTTTGCCAAGCGGCACGGCGTTTGAGGTGCTCGGTGAGGATGAATCGGCCAAGTTTACGCAAGTAAGAACCGAGAATGGGTCCGAAGGTTGGGTTCCGACGCAGTACCTCGTGAACGAGCCGATCGCGAGCGCCAGGTTGGCGCAGGCGGAGGCGGAGATAGAACGCCTCGAAAGTCTGCTCGCCGGAGACACATCAACATTGGCGGCAGAGTTGGAAGACGCGCGGAACGAAGCGGCGCGCAATGCCGAGTCGGCAGAGACTGTCCGGGAGCTGGAAGCGGAATTGGCGGAAATCAGGCGTGTTTCAGCCAGCGCCGTCGCCACTCAGCAAGAGAATCTCAAGCTTTCGGAGGCCAACGCGGAGTTGCGGCGCGAGCGCGATGACCTGATAGCGCAGACCGAACAGCTTCAGGGCGATGTCGAGCTACGGTGGATGCTGGTCGGTGGCGGTATGGTACTGGGGGGACTGCTGATTGGCGTCTGGGTCGGGTCTCGGTCTCGCCGGCGCCGTTCCTGGTGACCGCGCTCTCCGTCAATCTCAACAAGATTGCCTGGCTGCGTAACGCGCGCGGAGGCAAGCGCCCGGACGTCATCGACGCAGCTCGAACGATCATCGACGCGGGGGCGCAGGGCATCACCGTGCATCCGCGTCCTGACCAGCGCCATATTCACCCGGGGGATGTCCACGCGCTCGCGTGCCTGCTCCGCTCGGAACACCCCGAGATCGAATTCAACATTGAAGGCAACCCCGCCGCCGGCGCGCGCCGAAATGGCTATCCGGGTTTTGATCGCCTTATCGAGGATGCGCGCCCGCAGCAGGCGACACTGGTGCCGGATGCGGACTCTCAGCTCACTTCTGATCATGGCTGGGATCTCTCCGATACCACGTCCGCCGCGCGCGTGGCCGAGACCATCGCGCGGTATCGGGAATGGGGCGCTCGGGTCAGCCTGTTCATGGATCCGGATGAACGGCAGATTGAACGCGCGAAGGAGTGCGGCGCGGACCGGATCGAGCTGTATACGGGGCCCTATGCGGAATTGGTGGAAAGCCACGGTCTGACTGATGCGCGGGTACGTGCCTGCCGACAGGCGTATCTGGATGCCGCACGGTTCGCCGCAGGCATAGGTCTCGGCGTAAACGCGGGCCACGACCTGAACCTTGACAACCTGGCGGATTTCATCGCTATCGGAAATATCGACGAAGTGTCCATCGGCCACGCGCTGATCAGTGATGCGCTCGAATTCGGACTTGCCGCAACTGTGCCAAAATATCTTGACGCCATTGCTGCGGGTGGCGGATAGGCGGGGAGAAGGCTTTGCGAAGGGGACCAGCACAAGGAGAACATCTATGGAATGGCTGTTGCGGCCGTGGGCGCGGTCAAAGGCGTCGATGTCTTTGGCACTCGCAATCACGCTGATGACGGTTCCCGCCGCATCCGAGCCGGACGAGTCACCGGTCGTTGTTTTTGAAACGAACCGAGGGGTGCTGACGGTGGAACTTCTACCGCTGGAAGCGCCGAAGACCGTGGAAAACATTCTTGACCTGATCGACGCAGGGTTTTACGACGACTTGATCTTTCATCGCGTTATAGACGGTTTTGTCGTACAGGCTGGGGGTTACCTTGCCGACATGGAATACCGAGACGCGCCCCGGACAGTTGTCAACGAGTCGGAGAACGGGATAGAAAACCGCAAGTACACGTTGTCGATGGCGCGGACGGCGGACCCGGACTCCGCGGGCGCACAGTTCTATATCAACCTGAACGACAATACGCATCTCGATTACGCGCCCGGCCAACCGGGCTATACGGTATTCGGCAAACTGATCGCCGGTATGGATGTGGCGGAGGAGATCGGACAGGCGGAAACGGCGACGCGGGGTGGCATGGCTGACGTGCCGTTGGAGCCTATCGTCATTTCGCGCGCGTATCGCCGCTAACGGGGCAAGTCCCCTGGCGGGCGCCGTGTCTTGTTCCCGCCCAAGCTCAGAAGCGGGAACCGATCCCGCCCAATCCCATCGGCGGGAACCTGTCCCGCGCTATCATAGGACGACACATCTTCACCGTCGCGTCGATTGTCATGAAGCCTTCCATTGTTTCTCTCGCTGCCACTGTAGTTGTTGCTGCCCTTGCGGCGGCGATCGTCACTGAAATCTCTCATCGTTTGCTTCCTGGTAACTACCTGGGGCTCCTCGTGCTGACTTTTCTCGCCTGTTTCGTCACGGCATTGGCGGCCGCGAGCGTCGGCGCGCGCAAGGACGCGCGCAGGCAACCGGTGCGGTCGCGGCAACGCCAACGCCAGCCCCGCGCGAGGCGGGAACCCGCGGGCGACCGGGAAAGCGGTGTCGTCAAGTGGTTCGATCCTACCAAGGGGTTCGGTTTTATCATCCGCGATGCGGGCGGCGACATCTTTGTGCACCGCCGAAGCATTCGAGTGGACGGCACTGGCGACCGCGAGTTGCGCGAAGGCGCGCGCGTCACGTTTGTGGCGGTAGAACGCGGCCGGGGATGGCGGGCGGAGGAAGTCTCCACCCAGGAGGAATGAATCTCCGGGCGTTCCTGCACGGGCGCATGGCGGCGGCATTCGAGGCGGCTGGTGTCGCTGACGCCGAGCCACTGGTGGGCGTCGCCACGCGTCCTGAATTTGGCGACTACCAGGCGAATGGCGCCATGGCGGCTGCCAGGGAAGCGCGAACCCAGCCGCGCATGCTCGCGGCAGCGGTCGTGGAGGCGTTGGGGGACGCGGATTTCGCCCAACCTCTGATGATCGCCGGTCCCGGTTTCGTCAACATCACGTTGTCCCCCGAGTTTGTCAGCGCACACCTGCGCGGGGTTGAGATTGAGCAGACCGCGCGCCCCGACAGGATCGTGGTGGACTATTCCGCTCCCAACCTGGCCAAGGAAATGCATGTGGGGCATTTGCGCACGACGATCGGGGACGCCATGGCGCGCGTTCTCGAAGCACTTGGTCACCGAGTGATTCGACAGAACCACGTAGGAGACTGGGGCACGCAGTTCGGCATGCTGGTTGCCCATCTCGAGGATGTGCGGGAAGCCGCTCCGGAGCTGAGGGACCTGGAGGTGTTCTACGCAGAGGCCCGAAAGCGTTTCGACGCCGACGTCGACTTCGCCGACCGCGCGCGCCGCACAGTGGTCGCCTTGCAACGCGGCGACGAGGCCGTGCGGGCGTACTGGCGGCGTTTCATAGTCATCTCCCTGTCTCATTGTCGTTCGGTGTACGAGACGCTGGGTGTCACGCTGGACGATGCGGACCTCGATGCGGAGAGCCGCTACAACAATGATCTGCCGAAGGTAGTCGAGGATCTGGATCGGGCGGGCCTGGTCACGGAGTCGGATGGCGCGAAGTGCGTCTTTCTCGACGAACTCGAAGCTCCGGTGATCGTGCAGAAACGTGATGGCGGCTATCTATACGCGACCTCGGATCTCGCGGCGGTGCGCTACCGTTCGGCGCACTACCGTGCGGATCGGGTACTGTATTTCGTGGACGCGCGACAGACGCTGCACTTTCGCCAGCTTTTCGCGGTTGCCAGGAAGGCGGGGTTCGCCCCTGCCGAGTGCAAGCTGGAACATCATCCATTCGGCACGATCATGGGCCGCGACAACAGGCCCTTCAAGACCCGCTCGGGCGACGTTGTGAAGCTTGCGGACCTGCTTGACGAGGCGGTGAGTCGCGCGCGGGTCCTGGTGACGGCAAAGAATCCGGAGCTGGACGGAGAGGAAGCGGATCGTATCGCGCGCGTCGTCGGGATCGGCGCGGTCAAGTACGCCGATGTCTCGAAGCATCGGACGAGCGACTATGTCTTCGACTGGGACACGATGCTGAACTTCGACGGCAACACGGCGCCGTATTTGCAGTACGCGTATGCGCGCATTCAGAGCCTGTTCCGGCGCGGCGGCGTTGATCCATCGCGCTTGACGGACGCACCGGTACTCTCGAACGAGACGGAACGGCGCCTCGGCGTCTCCCTGCTAAGGTTCCAGGAAACGTTGGAGCAGGTGGCTAGCGAGGCCTTGCCGCACTATCTGAGCGGGTATCTATATGGTCTGGCGGGCGACTTCATGAAGTTCTACGAGACCTGCCCGGTACTCGAGGCGCCCGTAGCTGTGCGCGATCATCGCCTGAAACTTTGCGCCCTGACCGGGGAGACCCTGAAACGGGGATTGGGTCTGCTTGGCATAGAGACGGTTGACCGGATGTAGTCCCGCACGCGGGACGTTCAGGGCGTTCCGGCCTTTCGCAACTGTTCTGAGTCAGTCCGATATCAGGTTGCGCCGCACGGGGCTGCTATCTGTCGGAAACGTATGCGCGAACCGGCGCTGGCACCGTGTACGATTTCAGATCGTCAACGAATTCGCGAAGCACCTGGATGCCTGTCTCCTCAGCCTCGCTGCACCATGTCCGAAGGCCTTCCAACAAGTCGTCGCCGCGCCCTCGCTCGGACCACAATTCGGTGAGTTCCAACCGCTTTTCGTAAATTGTCTTCAATAGCGGGCTTGCGCCCACGACCTTGGTAATGTGTCGCCGCTGACGCTCGCTCACCAGTATGTCATGGCGACAGAGGACGGACTTGGAACGCCTCAGCAGGCGCCGGGTCACTGCGTCCGCCCGCTTGCATTCTTGCTCGACCAAGGGTGCCACGACCTCTTCCGCGTAGCGCGCCATGACGCGGAAGCGGTCGTTGAGTACGGCCCAGGTGGTGTCCATGTCGATGTACGATTTGCCTGGCTCGCGCGCCACCTTCGGCCGTGTATAGAGTGGCCGGGCAAGACCCAGCGCCTGGAACACGCGAATCCACGCCCAGCCGATATCGATCTCCCAAGGCTTGACCGACAGCTTCGCCGAGTTCGGGTAGGCGTGGTGGTTGTTGTGCAGTTCCTCGCCGCAGATGAGAATGCCCCACGGCACGATGTTGCGCGCCGCGTCGGGACACTCGAAGTTCCGGTAGCCCCAGTAGTGGCCGACCCCATTGATGACGCCAGCGCCGAGAAACGGAATGCACAGCATCTGAAGAGCCCAGACGGTCAAGCCGATCGTGCCGAACAACAGGACGTCGAACACCATCAGGGAACCGATGCCCAACATGGAGTGCGGCCCGTAGACGTTGTGTTCGAGCCAATCGTCCGGGGTGCCCTTACCGTATTGCGCAAGCGTCTCGTCGGTTATGGCGACACGGTAGTGCTCGGCGCCTCGGAAGAGTATGGCGGCCAGGCCGTGGATCTGCGGGCTGTGGGGATCGTCTACGGTTTCTGTCGTGGCATGATGTTTACGATGAACCGACGTCCAGATCTTGGTGGACATGCCCGTCGTCAGCCACAGCCAAAACCGGAAAAAGTGTTGCAGCGCCGGATGCAGCCCCAGCGCCCGGTGCGCGGAGTGCCGGTGCAGGTATATCGTCACGGACACGAGTGTGACATGGCACATGGCGAGCGTATAAACGACCATGACCGGTATCGAAAAGCCGACGAGGCCGTACCACCAATCCGCTAGGTTCACGAAGTTGACCCCCCTTGCAAGTTCTCGTTGTTCGCGATGGGGACGCGACCGCCGGAACGGCGGACGGTGGAAGATACCACTTTTGCGCCTTGTCGCGCGATGAGCGTGTCGGATTCTGTACGGTGACCCTTCGGGGCCGTCAAGTGATCCTGACCCCGAGGACTTCTCTCGTGCGCGAAGCCGGTCTGCGTCAAGTGTCGAAGCGACCGGGTACGATCTCGTGCGGGTATTGGAAGATAATTTCCTCGGTTAGGTCAGGATAGAACGATGCAGCGCCGTGAATGAAGCCCCGGTCCACCGGATCCTGGAACCCGCTGCGTTGCGATGGGACGGTGCCCGACCGGTATCCCTCGATCAAGGCGATATCTACCATGACGTCGACGGTCGGGACGAAGCGTCGCGCGTCTTCATCGCTCCGGCAAGGCTCGACGAGCGATTCGGCTCGGCGGCTGCCTTCACCATTGGAGAGTTGGGGTTCGGCACTGGCCTGAATTTCGCTGTCGCAACGGAACGATTTCTCAGGCGGTCCGGCGGCCGGCTGCACTATGTCGCTTTCGAACACGCGCCCCCTTCATCGAGGGACATGGTGCGCGCCGCCGGAGTTTCCGGACTCCCTGTGCATCACGAGTTGTCCCGGATTCTGCCGCCGGGCATTTCCGGTTGGCACCGCCGGCGCCTGGCGGCGGGGCGAGTCGTGCTTTCGTTGTATTTCGGTGATGCATTTGCCGGGTTGGCGGATCTTGAGTCCAGGTCTCCATATGGTGTCGATGCCTGGTTTCTGGACGGCTTCGCCCCGCCCCGCAGCCAGGCCATCTGGTCACCGGAGACGTGCGCCGCCATCGCGCGGCTTTCCCGCGCGGGAACGACGGTGACGACTTTCTCTGCGGCTGGCGTAGTAAAACGCGCGTTGGCAAACGCTGGCTTCGAGGTCGCCCGCATCCGCCAGCACGGCCGCAAGCGACATAGCGTGCTCGGCGTGATCCCCGGCGATTCATTACACCCGCCGTCGCCGCCGCAAGCGGTTTCCGTCGTCGGCGCCGGCTTGGCGGGATGTTCGGTAGCTCGCGCCCTGGCCGAGCGCAACGTTTCCGTGACTGTGCACGATAACGCTGTCGCCCATGGCGCTTCCGCGATACCCGGGGCGGTTCTGCATGCGCGGCTGTTGAACGATGGCAGCGCCGCCGCTTCACTGCGCGCCCACGCATACGCATACGCGACGTCGTTCTACGCTGGCCGCGACGGGATCACTTCGACCGGAGCGCTCCAACTACCGGGACCGAATACAGCAGCGGAGCGCCTGCATGCATTGGGCCATGTCCTGCCTTCGGATTGGGTCGAGTTGGTGTCGCGGCGCGAAGCCTCCGACCTCGCTGGGATCGATATTGCTGACAGCGGTTTGTACTTCCCTTGCGGCGCGGCGGTCGACGGCATGGCGCTATGCAGGTCATTGCTCGATCATCCGCGAATACGGTTCACGTCGGACGCGCCGGAGGACGGAATCAGGGTCCTCGCAAATGGCTGCGCGAGTACCGAGTCCTTGCCCGAACTCGAAGTCGCGCCGCTGACGGGACAGGTAGACAGGTTCGACGCCGACCAGTTGCGCCTGCCGGTGCTTGCGGACGGCTATGCGCGGCCGGCGGGACGGTTCTGTTGGGTCGGTGCCACGTACGAGTACCGGCCGTGGCCTCCAGGTGCCGCCACGGCAGCCAACGCCAAGCGGTTCCACAAGCTCTTTGGTCGCGCTCCGGGCGTGTCGAAGGGCCTCTTCAGGGGCGTTCGAGCCATCACGTCGGATCGTACGCCGGTGATCGGCCGGGCAGGCCCGGATACCTATGTCAGCACCGGTCACGGTTCCATCGGCGTCGCATCGGCGGCCTTGGCGGGCGAATGGATAGCGAGTCTGATCTGCGGCGAATGTCCGCCGGTCAGTCGAGAAGTCGAAGCCCTTTGCCGCGTCGGCCGCTTCAGGGAGCGCCAGCAACGACGGCCGAGCCCTTTCGCGGGCGTTCGCCGCGGGGCGCTGGACTGAGCTATTCGCCCGACTGGAAGTAGGGCCTGTCTCCCTTGATGGAAACCCGCAAACCGCCGCGGGTCATCGGATAGTAGTCCCAGACCGCCATATGCTGAGTGCAGCGGTTGTCCCACATGGCGACGGAACCGGGTGCCCATTTGAAGCGGCACTGGAAGGACGGGTTCTTGACATGATCGAACAGAAAGTTGAGCAGGGCGTCGCTTTCGGGTGCCGTAAGCTCGAGGACGCGTCGCGTAAAACCGGCGTTTACGAACAGGGCTTTCCTTTTCGTTACGGGATGGGTGCGCACGACCGGATGCACGGCGCTGGGAAGCGCGCGCTGCGGGGGATGGCCTCCATAGTAGCCGTCGTAGTTGGCGGTATGGCGCGCTGTGAGCGACTCGAGCAAGCGTTGCAGCGGTAGCGATAGCGCGTCGTAGGCGGCGTACATGCTGGACCATAGCGTGTCACCGCCCCGGCTCGGCACCTGGTGCAGGTGCAGGATCGTTCCAAGCGGCGGCTCCTCGTCGGCGGAGACGTCGGAATGCCAACCGGCACCGTTGTTGCGTTTCGAGTGCCGGTCGGTTCGAATGATCATGAGTTCCGGGGTGCCGTTGGCGTACGGGGCCGCGGGGTGAACATGGAGCGGTCCGAAACGCCGCCCAAATGCGAGGTGCTGCTCCGGCGACATGGTTTGGTCGCGGAAGAAAATTACAGAGTGCGACATCCAGGCGTCGAAGATTTCCCGCCACGTTTCGTCGTCGATGTCGGCGAGATCAACGCCCTTGACCAGGGCGCCGATGGTCGGCGTGACTGGCAACACCTCGATGCGTGTAAACGACTTCGCGGTCGGCATCAGGGTGCCGCCGCGGCCCGACACCCGTTCCCGCGTCGTGTTTGCCGACACCGTCACAGCAGTCCCGCCGCGCGTGCCCACCGGTACTTCGCGCCGAGTACGGCAACGGGTTTTTCCGCCGTGTACGGGTACGCGAGGATTTCCCTGTCCATCAGGTAGTCGCACGCTTCCTCGATCTCGACATCACCGACGAGGGATGCGACGACGGGTTTGTCTATCCCCTTGCCGCGCGCCTCGGCGACGGCTTCGGCGAGTAGTTCGGCGAACACCATGGGCGGCGTGATGATGGTGTGCCAATAGCCCAGCACGAGCGCGTGCACGCGCTCGTCATTGAGCGCGAGATCGATGGTGCTGCGGTACGTCGTGGGCGGTTCTCCGCCCGTGATATCGACCGGATTTCCGGCAGCGCCGAATGGTGGAATGAACTCCCTGAAGGCCGCGTCGAGATCGGGCGGCATCGACATCAATGTCAGGTCGTTGTCCGCGCAGGAGTCCGACAGCAAGACGCCGGAACCGCCCGCCCCCGTCAGTATCAAGACGTTCTCTCCCTTGGGCGTCGGCAACACCTGGAGTCCGCGGGCAAACTCGAGCATGTCGTTAAGGCTCCGGGCACGGATCACGCCGCTTTGCCGTAGCACAGCGTCATAGACGCGGTCGTCGCCGGCCAGGGCGCCGGTGTGCGAATTTGCTGCTCGCGCGCCCATGCCGGTCCGCCCCGCCTTCAGCACGACGATGGGTTTTTTCTTGCAGACGCGGGCAGCGACTTCGGCGAATGCACGGCCGTCCTTCAGGTCTTCCACGTGCATGGCAATCACTTCGGTGTTCGGATCCTGCTCGAAGAACGTCAACAGGTCGTCCTCGTCGATGTCGGCCTTGTTCCCCAGTCCGACGATGGCGGAAACGCCCATTTTCGCCGAGCGGCTGAAACCGACGATGGCCATGCCGACACCGCCGCTCTGGGACGACAACGCCACCTTTCCCTTCTCGGTATACGGCGTGCAGAACGTGGCGCAGAGATTCTTGTGCGTGTAGTAGAAACCGTAGATGTTCGGCCCCATCAACCGCACGTTGTTTTCGCGGGCGACGGCGACGATTTCCTCCTGTAGCGCGTGTTCGCCGACCTCCGCGAAGCCGGACGGAATCAGGATTGCGCCGGGTATCTTCTTTTTTCCGCAATCGGCGAGCACGCGGGCGACGAGCGGAGCCGGTATGCAGAAGATGGCGATGTCGATGTCGCCCGGTACTTCGGTGACGTTTGGGTAGCAGGGGTGATCGAGTATCGTTTCGGCCCGGGGATGGACGGGATAAATGGCGCCTTCGTAGCCCCCGTCGATGAGGTTTCGCATCACCGAGTTGCCGATCTTGCCCTCTTCGGCGGATGCCCCGATTACCGCCACGGCATCAGGCTGCATGATGCGCCGCATGGCGTCGAGTATGGCGTCGTGACTCGGCCTGTATCGCGGCTCGGCGGGAGGACCGAGTTGCATATGGTGGTCCACGGCGAGCGCTCCGTCGGCGCTCGCGAACACGGGGTTCAGGTCCAGTTCCGCGATCTCCGGAAAATCGGCAGCCAGACGACTCGCATTGGCGATCAGCGTTGCCAGCGCGGTTCGATCGACGCCTGCGGCACCCCGCACGCCGTTGAGAATTTCCGCCCCCGCGATCTCGTCGAGCATCGATGACGCCTCTTCGACGGTGGCTGGCGCCAACCGAAAAGTGATGTCGCCCAACGCCTCGACGAACACGCCGCCGAGGCCGAAGGCGACGAGCTTGCCGAACGCCGGGTCAGTTACCGCTCCGACGATCACTTCCTGGGTGTCCTGCCCGCGCTCGAGTTGGCGCTGTATCAGTACCCCGTCGATAGCGGCATCCGCGTCGAACGCCCTGGCGTTGGCGATAATCCGTTCATAGGCGCTGGCCAGTTGCTTCGCATCAACGATGTCGAGCGCAACACCGCCAGCGTCGGTCTTGTGGGCGATGTTGGGCGACACGATCTTCGCGGCTACGGGGTAGCCGATCTTTTCGGCGATCGCGACCGCTTCCGATGGGGAAGCGGCGACGGCCTGGTCGGCGGACCGTATATCGTAGGCATCGCAGATACGCTTGGCTTCATCCGGTGTCAGCGCTTCGCGCCCGGCGGCGGCGGCGCGTTCGATAATGCCGCGGACGGTAGTCTCTGCAGTCATGATCCCTCCCTTGCTCGGGACAGAGATTAACCGAACAAAGGCAACTCCACGAGAGGACGCACCAACCGCTGTGGTTCGCTGGGCACGTTCGGCACGGTGGACTTGCGGGAGCGCCCGCGATAGGTTAGCCGCGTTATTCACCGCCACCGATTCGACCAAGGGAGAGCAATCATGGCCACCGTTGATGGCGCCACGCTGATGGCGCGGAGCCTTAAGGCGCAGGGCGTCGACTACATGTTCGGTATCGTCGGCTTCCCGGTGGGCGGCATCGCCGCCGCTGCGCAGAAGGAGGGTATTACGTATGTCGGCATGCGCAATGAACAGGCCGCGAGTTACGCGGCGCAGGCTGCCGGCTATCTCACCGGTCGTACGCAGGCGTGTCTCGTGGTTTCGGGTCCGGGCGTAATCCACGCGCTCGCGGGCCTCGCCAATGCGCATCAGAATTGCTGGCCGATGCTATTGATCGGCGGTGCGTCTCCTACCTATCAGAACGGCATGGGCGCGTTCCAGGAAGAGCGCCAGACGCCACTCGCGGCGCCCTACTGCAAAGTCGCGCGCGACATCGAATCCGGCACGCGCATTCCGTACTACGTCGAACAGGCGATTCGCACGTCCCTCAACGGTCGTCCCGGGCCCGTCTATCTCGACTTCCCGGACGACATCATCCAGGCCCAGGTCGACGAAGACGACGTGATCGCTGTCGCCCCCGTCGGGGAGCCGTCGCGACCCCAGGTCGATCCGACGATCATCGAGCAAGCTCTGGACGCGCTGGAATCGGCGGAAAATCCCCTGGTCGTTGTTGGCAAGGGCATGGCGTGGTCTCGCGCCGAGGACGAGGTGCGCGAATTCATCGAGCGCACGCAACTGCCGTTTCTCAACTCGCCCATGGGCAAGGGCGTCATGCCGGACGACCATCCGTTGTCCGTCGGCGCCGCGCGCAGCACCGCGCTCAGGGAAGCGGACGTGGTGTTTCTGATGGGGGCCAGGCTGAACTGGATCATGCATTTCGGCTTGCCGCCGCGTTTCAATCCGGGGGTACGCATCGTTCAGCTCGATATCGAACAGGAGGAGATCGGCCACAATGTGCCGACGGAAGTCGCTCTCGTCGGCGACGGCAAGGCTGTGGTCCGTCAACTGAACCAGGCGCTGGGCAATCGGCAATGGTTTTATCCCGCCGAGACTTCATGGCGCGCGGCCTTGCAAGAAAAGGCCCAGGCGAACGTGGCGTCGGTCAAGCCGATGATCGAGGACGAATCGTCGCCGATGAACTACTACCGCGCGTTCCGGGACATCGCCGAATGGCTGCCGCACGACGCCATCATCATTGGCGAGGGCGCGGCCACGATGGACATCGGCAGGACCCAGATGCCGAATCGCCATCCGCGTCACAGGCTTGACGCGGGCACATACGGCACGATGGGTGTCGGTGCCGGTTTTTCCATAGCGGCGGCGGTGACCAATCCGGGCAAGCCGGTGGTATCGGTGCAGGGCGACAGCGCATTCGGGTTTTCCGGCATGGAGGTTGAGACGATGGTGCGCTACAACCTGCCGGTCAAATTGATCGTGTTGAACAATGGTGGCATCGGCGGTGGAGTCGGGCCGCTGGAGAAGGGCAGTAGAGTGCCGCCATCGGTCCTGACCTATGGTGCGCACTACGAGGGCATGGTTGAAGCGTTGGGTGGCAAGGGCTTCTTCGTGGAGGATCCCTCAGACCTGCGCGGCGCGCTTGACAAAGCGATGGCATTCGACGGGCCGGCCATGGTCAACGTGACGCTCAGCATCAAGGCTGGACGCAAACCGCAGGAGTTTGGCTGGTTGACGAAATGAGGCGAGCGAAGGCTGACCGCGTCATCGTGCCCCTGGCGAAAGCCTGCCCCTGGCGCAAGCCCGGGGCACGCGTGTCGTTGCGGGATGTGGATTGACGACGAGTAGCTTCTCCGTCCAATTCCCACGAACACTGTGCGACATGTCCTCGGCACGTGCAACGCAGGTTCCGTGTGGTCAAGGCCCCGGTGATCGACCGCCGCGACTCGGAGCCTGTGCAAGACTGTGCGTTCAAGGTTCCGCCATGGTCCATGGGCGGATACAGCGGTCGGAGGGATAGCGGATGGAGCGGTTGGCCCACGGTTTCACTTTGATAGAAGGTCCCGTCTGGGTGCCCGGACGGGGGTTGATATTCAGCGATGTCCATGGTGGCGGGGTGTATTGCCTCGGCTCGGATGGGAGCGTCGAGACGGTCTTCCCCTATCGGCGGGGCATCGGCGGCATGGCGTTGCACGAGAGCGATGGCATGGTCGTCGGCGGGCGCAACATCGCGTTCAAGCGCTTTGCGGGCGGCGACACCATCGTCCTGCTTGATCGGGATCCGGACAATGGCAACCACGGGTACAACGATCTCACCACCGATGCCGCCGGACGGATCTATGCCGGCTCGCTCGGCAGTGCGGTCTTCGAGGAGGGGGAGCAACTTCCCGGCGATCTCCACCTGATCGACCTCGACGGTTCCAGCCGTGTCGTTGCCGAAGACATCGTGTTGACCAATGGTCTCGGTTTCTCGCCGGATGGCGGGACGCTCTACCATTCGGACTCCCGGCGGCAGACCGTCTATCGGTACGCGGTGGCCGAGGATGGGAACCTTGGGGAGAAACAGCCGTTCGCGCATGTCGGGCAAGGCTCACCAGATGGGCTTGCGGTGTCCGAGGACGGAGCCGTGTGGCTCGCGGTCGCGGGAGGCGGGGGCGTCAGAGTGTTTGAGCCGGACGGTCGCTTGCGCGAACACGTGGCGATTCCCATGCCGATGTGCACCAGCGTCTGCTTCGGGGGCGACGATTTGCGCGACCTGTACATCGTGACGGGCTCCGTGGGCGTCGAAGGTGATAGAGAAGGATCGGTGTACCGTCTTCGAACCGATGTTCCGGGCCTGCCGGTCCCGCCTGCGAGAGTCCATGCCGGCTGAAGGCGAAGACAGCGATTACAGTATCCCCCCCCGCTCCCCGAAGGGCGGTCGCCATGGCAACGCCGTATGATGTGCACATGACGCTCGAAGAGAAGGCAATCGCGCTCTTGTTGCGTTCGCCGAGACTCGATGTCGGGACGATCATCGATCTCCTGGACGTCGGCGACCGCGAGTTTCGCGATATGGCGAGACGCAACAAAACGATCTGCGATCTTCTGGAAGCGAGACGTTCGGGCAAACTGGAGCCGCCAACATCGGAACCGGCGCAATGTCCGGTCTGCACCGAATGGTTCGTTCCGTACGGCGCATCGAAGTTTTGCTCGGACGCGTGCCGAACTGCGGGCCGCATCAACCAGGGATCCTGCTCGAAACAGGGTTGATCCGTTTATCGCTGGCAGCTCGGACAATACACCGTGCTGCGTTGTCCCACGCGCAAGCCTTTCAGCGGCGACCCGCAACGTCGGCACGGCATCCCCTGGCGCCCGTAGACGAACAACTCGTTGGAAAAATACCCCGGCCTGCCATCGCTGCCCACGAAGTCCCGCAACGTCGTCCCGCCGTGATCGATGGCCGCGGTCAGCGTTTCGCGGGTCTCGGCCGCAACCTTTCGGTAGCGCGTCCGGCTCAACCGGCCCGCTGCTATTCTCGGGCGCACGCCGGCCTTGAACAGGGCTTCGTTGGCGTAGATGTTGCCGATCCCTGCCACAATGCGGGCATCCATGAGGAAGTTCTTGACTGCCGCGCGGCGGCCTCGGGATTTGGCAAACAGATAGTCGCCGGTAAATTCCTCGGACAGCGGTTCTACACCGAGACCCCGCAGCAGCCAATGGTCTTCGACAGGGTGCGGCTGCCAGTGCAGGCTGCCAAAGCGTCTCGGGTCCGTTAGCCGAAGCGCCAGACCGTGGTCAAACAAGATGTCCACATGATCGTGCTTGCTGGCGGGTTCATTCCCGGACACGATCCTTAAGTGTCCAGACATGCCGAGATGCAATATCAGCGCGCCGGCTTCGAGGTGCAAAAGCAGATACTTGGCTCGGCGCGTCAGCCGAACGATACGTTTCCCGCAGATTTCGGGAGGCAGTTCAACCGGCCAGCGAAGGCGCGGATCGCGTATGTCGAACGCGACGATACGCCGGTTCAGCACGCTGGGCGCGATACCCCGAAGAGTCGTTTCTACTTCAGGTAGTTCGGGCATCGGGATGCACCGGAGGTCGCTCCGGAGCCCCGTCGGTCATGATCGACGAGCCGGGGAGCCCGTGGGGGCCTACTTGATCTTCCCCTCCCGGTAGATGACATGCTTGCGCACCACCGGGTCATACTTCTTGAACTCGAGCTTGTTCGGCGTGTTCCGCTTGTTCTTGTCCGTCGTATAGTAATGGCCGGTACCGGCGCTGGATTCAAGTTTGATCTTCTCTCGCATAATTACACCCCTAACACCCGCTTAAACCGCTCGATTACACCCGGACGCCGCGCTTGCGCATATCGGCCAGCACGGTGTCGATGCCCTTCTTGTCGATCAACCGCATGCCCTGCGCCGAAACGCGCAGGCGGATAAACCGCTTTTCGCCTTCGCTCCAGAAACGGTGGTAGTGCAGATTCGGCTTGAAGCGCCTACGCGTCTTGTTGTGAGCATGGGAGACGTTGTTCCCGCTCATCGGGCGCTTGCCGGTGACCTGACAGACTTGGGACATCGTTTCGATAGCCGAAGGGGGACGCGCTTTGTACCAAATCCGAGGGAACGCGTCCACCCGACGACGAACCGGCAGCGCAATCCTCGCATCCCCCCTTGATTGAGGCTCCGTTCAGCGACAGCCGACGACTTTGCCGTCGCCGTCCCTGCTTTGCATGCCGACAGCGGTATCGCTCACTCTCCGTGCCACCACACCGGACAACTGTCTCGACGAGCGCGGACCGCGCACCATGGACCACCGCACGCCTCGGGCGGTTGCATGTTTTGAGCCCGTGATGCGAGGATGCGCGTTGCATCGTCTCGGCATTCGTCGGAACAGGTCTCATATCCACTCGCCTTGCCCACGATCTGCCTCGCTCGGTCCAGCGCATTGCCGCAAACTTTGCAGATTCCCGATTTGCCGGCTCCGCACAAAAAGCGATGCTTGATCGCGCGCCGCTCAGCCAATGACCGTCTTGCCACTTGTGCCTCCCGCAACATGGCAGTACTTAACGCGTCAATTCTTGTCTCATGGACCTCGCCTTGTCCAACTACGAATTGACCGCTGCGTCGTGAGTGATCGAGCATGCCGCAACTTTTGCTGCGTCGTTGTTCGCGACCCGGATATGCGAAGAGTTTCGGCTGAACGCAGTGAAAAGGCTGGCGAGGGCGTTGGCGCGTGCCGCGTGACCATCCGGCGGAACGCGTCCGCAGGATAGACGGGGGTGATATCACTCCGCCGTTCCGCACCCCTGTAACGGCATCGAGACAATCAAAGTAGTTGAACAGAATGCTGTCGACAGACATCGGCAAAGTCGCGGGGGTCAAATGTCAGCAATGCCCCAACGGCGACGTTGCTGTCCTCGATGATGGCGCGAAGGACGGTGTCCACAAGGCTCAAGCGACGACCGCGGCGGGCAGTGGCATGAACGGTGCGATAGCATGCTTTTCGATATCGCGAGTCGTCGAGTATTTCTGTCGACGGTGATAGGACTAATCGGTCAAACCAATCGATTGCCCCTGGAATGCCAACGAAGCGTGTATTTAGCGTCTCGTACAGCACGGGCCAGGGCAATATGACTGGCAACTCGTCCAACCAGTTCTGTTTTGCCTTGGCGGATGCGTGAAACTGGTCTCTGCCATCGTGAAGCGCGAACAAGAAGCCGGTGTCAACCAACAGTCCGCCAGCGACTCGGGTCATTCGGAGTCTTCCGGCTCGGTGTCTACCTCGCCGTATCCTTCCCAGGGCGCGCCTCTGCGACGACCGACCAGATAGCCTCCCTTGATTTTCTGCCCATCTCTTCTGACGACGTAGACTCTTGAGCGTTTGTCCAACGATACGATGTCGCAGATTTCGGACTTAAGCGACTCCATCAGGTTGCCTGAATGCGTGTACGTCAAGTACGCCACGCTGGTTCCGCACTCCTTGGCACCTTGGGTGTCCAACCAAGAGTACATGCCTTCGTAATCTCCATTGACCCCCAAATCGTAGGACAACCAGATTGTGCTTTTCATCCATCTGCTCCGCAGGTTGCGCCGTGAAGAATATACGTTAGCCCACCAATGAACCTAGATCAGCCCCCGTTCGGCGAAGGAAACTTGATCCGATGCGCTAACCACGACGTGATCGACAAGCCGTACGTCCAACTCCTGCAACAGCATCGCGATCCGCGATGTGACCTGAATATCGCTCGCCGAGGGTTCGGGGACGCCGGAAGGATGGTTGTGGTAGAGGATCACGGCGCTCGCATTGTGTTTCAGGCAGGACTTGATGACTTCGCGGGGATAGACCATCGCTCTGTCCACCGAGCCGAAGAACAGTTCTTCGTTGGAAATCAGGTGGTGCCGCGTATCGAGAAATAGCGCACCGAACACTTCGCGTTCGCGCCGTCCGAATCGATAGCGCAAGAAACGACGCACCTTGGTGGAGCTCGACAAGATTTCTCCGTGGGTCAGAACTTCGGTGTGGTAGCTGTCCAGAACCCCGCGCACGGCGACTATGGCTGCGGTTTTCGCCGGACCCATTCCCGCGCACGCTGCCAGCGCCTCCCGAGGCGCGTGAAGCAATCGGTGTAGATCGCCGAAACGGGCGAGAAGCGATGCGGCGAGTTCCAGGGCGCAGGCGGCCCGCTCGTCGACACCGAGAATCGCGGCGAGCAATTCGGTCTTGGTGGCGGCGTCGGGACCAAGGTCAAGAATGCGTTCCCTTGGCGCCTCATCGCCGCACGAATGGCCCTCGCGCAAGCCCGAAGGCGCCGACTGTGGGACACTTCTGGTATCGTTGACTTCGTCTTTCATGCCGTAGTTTGCGGTGGTAACGGGAACGCGCAGTTGGCGCTTCGACATTCGCATGCAGAACAAACACATCTTATTGGGTATCGCAGGCGGAATCGCCGCGTATAAGACCCCACAGCTTGTGCGAGATTTGCGCGCTGCGGGCGCAGAGGTTATCCCGGTCATGACGCGTAGCGCGGCGCGTTTCGTCACGGACACCAGTCTTCAGGCGGTAGCGGGGCGCAAGGTTGGGCGCGATTTGTGGGACGCGGAAGCCGAAGCCGCGATGGGCCACATCGAACTCGCCCGGTGGGCGGATGCCGTTGTCGTAGCGCCTGCCACTGCCCATGTCATCGCCCGTTTGGCGACAGGCCTCGCGGACGATCTGCTGACCACCATTTGCCTCGCGACCACGGCGCCACTGTTCCTGGCCCCGGCGATGAATCGACAGATGTGGGAACACCACGCGGTGCAGCGCAACCTGGCCAGCCTGAAGGAGGCGGGTGCCCGGATCCTCGGACCTGGCGAAGGAGATCAGGCCTGCGGGGAAACCGGCCCGGGCAGGATGCTGGAACCCGCGCAGATTGTCGCGGAGTTGGCTTCTCAACTGGCGTCGACGCGGAGATCCATGGAAGAGCTCAACGTGCTGCTGACTGCGGGACCCACGCGGGAACCCATCGATCCCGTGCGCTACATCTCAAACCACAGCTCCGGCAAGCAGGGCTATGCCCTCGCGCGGGCCGCGCGAGATGCGGGCGCGAACGTCACGCTGGTGAGCGGACCGGTGGCGATCGAGACGCCTCCGGGGGTTCGACGAATCGACGTGACGACCGCGAGGCAGATGTATGCGGCAGTGGACGCGGCGCTCGCGGGGACCGATATCTTCATCGGCGTGGCCGCAGTTGCGGACTATCGCCCCGCGGATGAGCAGGGCCAAAAAATAAAAAAATCGGGCGAGTCGTCCGACATGTGGATCAAGCTGAGGGAGAATCCCGATATCCTGGCGCGCGCAGCCGCAGTCTGTCCCTGTGCTATCGGTTTCGCCGCCGAGACCCACGAACCATTGCGCCACGCCCGGGAAAAACTCTCGCGGAAGGGCTGTTCCGCCATCGTGTTGAACGATGTGTCGGAACAGGACATTGGCTTCGACAGCGATCGCAATGCCGTAACGCTGATCGAACCCGCTGGCGAAACCGTTTTCCCAATTGATTCCAAGGAGACGGTGGCCGACAAGCTGATCGACGCCATCGCGCTCCTGTTCCATCGCAGGAGCGAATCGACGCGCGGTGATCTGACGCGTCACGCGTGACGGGGATGAGACGACCCGTAGACATCGCGCCGGAGATATTTCGCGCTTACGACATTCGCGGCCTCGTCGACAGGAATCTGACGGACGAATCCGTCTTCTGGATTGGCCGCGCATTTGCGGCGCAGACATCCGAACAGGGTTTCGACCGAGTCGCCGTCGGCGGCGATGGTCGCCACTCTACGGGGCGTTTGCGCGAGGCCCTCGTATCGGGCCTCACCGAAGGCGGTTGCGATGTCATCGATGTTGGCGTCGTTCCGACGCCTCTTCTCTACTACGCCACCTATGCGTTCGATACCCAGACGGGGATCATGATTACGGGTTCGCACAACCCGGCCGAGTACAACGGATTGAAGATGCTGATCGGCGGCGCGGTGCTTTCCGGGGATGCCATTCAAGGTTTACGTTCGCGTATCGAACGCGACGACTGCCCGGCGCGAGCGCGCGGCGCGGTGGAGTCGGCCAGCGTCATCGAACCGTACAGTGATCGCGTCGTCGCCGATATCGCTATCGCCCGTCCGTTGAAGATCGTGATCGACAGCGGCAATGGCGTGGCGGGTTTGGTGGCGCCGGCGCTATTCGAACGACTCGGGTGCGAAGTGGTGAGCCTGTACGGGGATGTCGATGGCAGCTTTCCGAATCACCATCCAGACCCGGCCGACCCCGCGAACCTCGACGACCTCATCGCGGCGGTCCGTGAGCGCGATGCGGATATGGGCATCGCCTTCGACGGCGATGCCGACCGCCTGGGCGTCATCTCCAACAGCGGGACGATCATCTGGCCGGATCGCCTCATGATGCTGTTTGCGCGCGACATCGCTCGCCGAAACCCGGGCACCGATGTGATCTACGACGTGAAGTGCTCGCGCCACCTCAGCAAGGTAGTTGCCGAAGCCGGAGGCAACCCGATCATGAGTCGGACGGGACATTCCCACATCAAGGCCAAGATCAGGGAGACGGGCGCGCTCTTCGGCGGTGAATTCAGTGGCCACCTCTGTTTCGGGGACCGCTGGTACGGTTTTGACGATGCCATCTACGCGGGTGCGCGCCTGATCGAAATCGCCGCAGCGCGGGACTGTCGCCTTGACGACCTGTTTGCCGACTTTCCCGTTCCCTGTACGACTCCGGAAATCAAGCTCCCGACATCGGAATCAGCCAAATTCCGCATCATCGAGGAGTTGGCGAAATCGGCCGATTTCGGGCCCGGAACGGTGACGAGAATCGACGGACTTCGCGTCGACTACGAAGATGGCTTCGGATTGGTGCGCGCCTCGAACACGTCTCCGGCGCTGACGTTGCGCTTCGAAGCGGACGACCCGGACGCGCTCCGCCGCATCCGTTCGACGTTCGGCGCGCAATTGTCCGCCATAGACCCGGCCCTCACGTTTTGAGGGTGGGATAGAGCGATGTCACGCGAAGACACGGCGCAGATCCTGATCGAGGCGCTGCCCTACATCCGCAAGTTTCACGGCTCGACGGTCGTCATCAAGTACGGCGGTGCGGCCATGGTCGACCCCGCGTTGAAGCACGCCTTCGCGCGCGACGTGGTACTGATGAAGCTTGTTGGCATGAACCCTGTCGTCGTACACGGCGGCGGCCCGCAGATCGGGGAACTTCTGAAAAGGCTGAATATCGAGACCCGCTTTGTCGACGGCTTGCGTGTCACGGACTCGGCCACCATGGACGTCGTGCAAATGGTGCTCGGCGGATTGGTGAACAAGGAGATCGTTTCGCTGATCAACGCCGAGGGTGGCAGCGCCGCGGGCTTGACCGGCAAGGATGGCAATCTCATCAAGGCGCGCAAACTCAAGCTGACGCGTGAACGCGCGGAGTTCAAGGAACCCGAGATCGTCGATATCGGGCATGTCGGAGAAATCGCCGAAGTCAATCCCGGCGTACTCGACGCCTTGGTTGCGCGCGACTTCATCCCCGTTATCGCGCCCATCGGGGTCGGCGACGATGGAGTCTCCTACAACATCAATGCGGACTTCGTGGCAAGCGCGCTGGCGGCGCGCCTGAACGCGGCCAAGCTGGTGCTGATCACGGATACGGCTGGCGTATTGAAACCCGATGGTTCGACGCTGGTCGCTCCGAGCCGTGAAGAAATTGAAAAAATGATCGCCGAGGGCGAGATCAAGGGAGGCATGCTGCCCAAGGTGCATTGCGCCCTGGAGGCCATGACAGCGGGTGTGGCCTCTACCCAGATCATCGACGGTCGCATCCCCCACGCGACGCTACTCGAGATATTCACGGACGGCGGCGTCGGCACGCAGATCACCTAGTGCCACAAAATCCGTCGCCCGGCGGGCGTAGGTGTTCAGGCACGTGAGGACTATGGATGATCAAGAATCTGATTCGGGAAGGCTGGAGCTACCATGACAACGAAAGCGAGCGGTTGGCGCTAGAACTCGAGGCGACGAACTTGAAGGATCTCGAAGACGATGAGTTGGTGCAGTGCCTCCATCTTGCCAACCACACAATCGGAGAGCACCTCGGCGACTGGGCGCGGGCCAGGCGGTTTGCGGAGGTTGTTTGTGGCGCTAATCCAGACTACCTGGCCGTGGCGACGGCAAGTGCCCATTTGGCAGTTTCCCGCTATATGGACGGCGCTGTAGCGTCCGCGCAACAGGCAGAAGTTGAAAGCATCGGTGCCGCAGATGATCCCGTCAGCGCCTATATCGTTCTGAAGTCGTTGTTGGCGAGCGCCATGGCGGGAAGCGGACGATTCAGCGATGCTGGACTCGTCATCGAGGCAGTGAACCGATTGGCGTTGGGTTGCGAGGGAAATCGACGCTCGGACCGGCAAATGGCAATTGGGAACAACAATATTGCCAGCGCTCTATACGACGTCGACGATCTGGATCCCGCGTACAACGGGTTGATGGTGGCCTGCGCTGCCGCTTCCGTGGAGTTCTGGAAGCGATGCGGTACGTGGATAAATGAAGAACGGGGCCTGTACCTGTTGGCTCTCGTGAGCAACCGTCTCCAGGACTACAAGCGCGGCGTTGAATACGCTGTTGCAGCGCTCAACGTGATCGACGCAAATGGCCCAGAGGCAGTGGACGAATGCTTTGTCCGGCTCGCTGCTGCGCACGCCTATGGGGGACTGTCTGATCATGGGCGGTTTGAAGAGCAAATCGGGAGAGCTGACGCGCTTGCCTCGGAGTGGTCTGATGCGTCCCTTGTCGAGGAGTATCGGCGCGAACGTTCCAGGGTGGTCCGATGATCTCCACTTCCACCCCCGAGCTGGTTCAGGCGACGCAATACCGGCTGCGATAACGCAGTATCGTCTCCAGCGCGTCGGCATTTCCGTCCTGCACTCTCAGGTACCGAACGACATCGTCCAGCGTGACGATGCTGAGTACGGGGATGCCTAGCCGCCGGGCGAGCGACTGAATGCCAGTCTCTTCGCCGTCGACGCGTTCGCGGCGGTCCAGGGCCACCAGTACGCCGACCACTTCGGCACCGGCGTCATTGAGGAGCCGGAAAGCACGAATTTTCGCCTTGCCGTCCGTTACCACGTCGTCAACGATGACTGCTCGGCGGCCGCCCAGGGGGCCGCCGACGATGCGTCCCCCTTCGCCGTGTGTTTTCGTTTCCTTGCGGTCGAAAGCTATGTCGAGGTGGATATCGTAGTCCCGCGCCAGTACGACCGATGTCGCAACGGCGATGGGTATGCCCTTGTACGCTGGTCCGAACAACAGGTCGGGCAGCGGCGACATGGTCGAGATCCTGGTGGCATACGCGGCGCCCAGACGGTCGAGCGCGGGTCCGTTGTTAAGGGCGCCGAGATCGAAAAAATACGGACTGCGACGTCCGGACTTGAGCACGAATTCGCCGAATCTCAGGACGTTTTCGCGCAGCAGCAGGCCGAGGAATTCGTCGGCGTCCATCACATCCCCAATGCGCGCCGCTGCTCGTCGAAGAGCCTTTCGATACCGGATTCGGCGAGGGCGAGCATTTCGCCAAGTGCTCCCCGAGAGAACGGCTCGATTTCGGCCGTGCCCTGCACTTCGATAAAACCTCCGTCCTCGATCATGACCACGTTCATATCGGTATCGGCGGTCGAGTCCTCGGCGTAGTCGAGGTCCAACACGGGCATTCCCTTGTATACGCCAACGGAGACCGACGCCACCAGACGCTGAAACGCGCGTGGCGCGAAGCGTTTCAAACCCTGGACCAGCGCGACGCAACCGCCGGTAATCGACACCGTCCTGGTCCCGCCGTCGGCCTGGATGACATCGCAGTCAATGCGGATCGTCCGTTCCCCGAGTTGTTCGAGGTCCACGGCGGCGCGCAGCGCGCGGCCGATCAACCGCTGAATTTCCATCGTTCGCCCGCCTTGCCTGCCGCGCGCGGCTTCGCGGTCGGTACGCGTATGCGTGGCGGCCGGAAGCATGCCGTACTCGCAAGTGAGCCAACCCCGGCCGGAGCCGCGCAGGAAACGCGGTACGCCCTTCTCGACGCTCGCCGTGCAAATGACCCGAGTGTCGCCGAAGGTGGCCAGCACCGAGCCCGCCGCATGTTTTGTGAAACCGGTCGTGAGGGTCACCGGACGCAGTGCGTCTGGCTGTCTGCCGCTCGGCCGCCGCCCTGTTGTGTTAGACATTCAACCTCCCGCTGCGCGCGAGTATACGCGTTAGAATCGCTCGAATGATCTTGAGCATGACGGCGTTCGCAAAGTTCGAGTCGGCCTCGCTGACCTGGGAGATCCGGTCCGTCAACAATCGCTATCTGGAAGTCGATTTCCGACTCCCGGCGGGGCTTCGGGAGATCGAACCCACCCTCCGGGAGCAACTGAGAGAAGTACTTGGCCGGGGCAAGGTAGACGCCAGGCTCTGGCTTAAGAAGACGGCCGCACAGGCGACACCGGAGATAAACCGGGCGCATCTGCTGGCGCTTCTCGGCGTACTGGAGCAAGTGCGGGATGCCGCGCCCGGAATAGGACCACCCGATCCGCTGGAAGTATTGCGTTGGCCAGGGGTGATCGGGCCGGAAACTGAAGCGGTCGACGACGCGCTGAAGACCGAGGCGCGAACGGGTTTCGAACACGTGCTGCAACGACTGATCGAGCACCGGGGTATCGAGGGCAGGAAGCTCGATGCGCTGTTGCGCGAGAAACTGGTTGCCCTGGAGTCGATGGTTGCCGACATCAGAACCCTTGCCCTCTCGTTCGCGCCGATGGTGCGAGACAGATTGCAGGGCCGTCTTCGGGACCTGGAAGCGACCCGCGTGGATTCGGGTCGACTGGAACAGGAAGTTGCGCTCCTGGCGCAGAAGGCGGACATTGCCGAGGAACTGGACCGCTTAGGAATTCACGCCCAGGCGTGTCGCGATTGTCTCGCCGCAGGTGGTCCCCAGGGGCGGCGTCTCGACTTTTTGATGCAGGAACTCAGCCGCGAAGCGAATACCCTGACGGCCAAGGCGATCACGGCGGAGTGCGCGCGGCGCGCGGTCGACTTGAAGGTTGTTATCGATCAGATGCGCGAGCAGGTGCAAAACGTCGAGTGAGTCGAGTGGAAGGGCGGCTCATCGTTATCTCGGCGCCCTCGGGCGCCGGCAAGACCAGCCTCGTCAACGCGCTGCTCGGACGCGACAAGAGGCTAACGGTGTCCGTTTCCCATACAACGCGCCAGAAACGTCGGGACGAGGTCGACGGCGAGCACTACTTCTTCGTCGATCCGGCGACATTCGCCTCGATGCGGGACGAGGGCGCGTTCCTCGAGCACGCCACCGTCTTTGGCAATGCGTACGGCACGGCCCACGAGAAAGTCATGCGGACGTTGGCCGGCGGCCGCGATGTCCTGCTTGAGATCGACTGGCAGGGGGCCGTGCAGGTGCGGGCGAGGTTTCCGGATGCGCTCAGCGTATTTGTTCTTCCGCCCTCGATGGAAGCGCTACTCGAACGGCTCAAGGTGCGCGGGCAGGACGGTCCCGAGGAGATCGAACGGCGATGGCGCCAGGCTATGGACGACATCTCGCACTGCGACGAGTTCAACTACGTTGTCGTCAACGACGACTTCGACGAAGCGGTGGAGAAACTCGCGGGCCTCATCGATGCCGAGCGGCGCGGCGAGAAGGCGCGGAGCGAATGTGTGGCGGCTTTGGTGGACAATCTACTCCAGCGGTGCTGATGCATTCTTGTCGCGTCGCGTCGCTTCACTTAGTATTCGCTGTAGCCGTCGCGCCCGGGCCGACGGCTTTTTTGCGCCGGAGTCCTGTTTGACGCGCGCGGATCCCGCGATATTGGCCGTGGCGGACGGCAGTCTGTTTCACGGCACCTCCATCGGAGCGGTCGGCGTGGCCGTTGGCGAAGTCGTTTTCAATACCGCCATGACGGGCTACCAGGAAATCCTCACCGATCCGTCCTATGCCCGGCAGATCGTTACGCTCACCTATCCCCACATAGGCAATACCGGCACCAATCCCGAAGACGTGGAGTCCGACCGGGTCTGGGCGGAAGGACTCGTGATTCGCGACCTGCCGTTGCGTGCAAGTAGCTGGCGAGCGGCGGCTTCGCTGCCGGAGTTCCTGTGCGATGGGGGAGTTGTGGCGGTCGCTGATGTCGACACGCGGCGTTTGACCAGGCTCATCCGCGAGAAGGGTGCGCTCGGCGCCTGCATCGCTGCGGGGCCGGACGCTGATGCCGGTGAGGCGCTGCGCCGCGCGCGGGCGTTCCCCGGACTCGAGGGCATGGACCTCGCGCAGGTTGTCAGTCGCACGGCAACGGCGGTATGGCGGGAAGGCGTATGGTGCCCGGAAGGCGGCTACGCGGTGGCACCTGCCGCCTCCCGCAGCGTCGTCGCCTACGATTTCGGAATCAAGCGCAACATTCTGCGGCTGCTCGCCGACCGTGGTTGTGAAGTGACGCTGGTGCCGGCGAAGACTCCGGCGCAAGCGGTGCTCGCGATGGATCCCGACGGTGTATTTCTGTCCAACGGTCCGGGTGACCCTGATCCGTGCGACTATGCGATCGTCGCAATCCGCGAGATCGTCGATGCAAACGTGCCCGTCTTCGGAATCTGTCTCGGTCACCAGTTGCTCGCGCTCGCGAGCGGTGCGAAGACCGTGAAGATGCCTCACGGGCACCATGGGGCAAATCATCCGGTACGCGATCTCCGTACCGGGCAGGTCATCATCACGAGCCAGAACCATGGATTTGCCGTGGATGGGGCAAGTTTGCCGGAACGCCTGGAAGCCACCCATGTGTCGTTGTTCGATGGCACGGTCCAGGGCGTTCGGCGCAAGGACAGGCCTGCGTTCGGTTTCCAGGGTCATCCGGAAGCGAGCCCGGGTCCCCGGGACTGCGCCGGCCTGTTTGACGCGTTTGTCGAATCGATGGACAGAAACGGCGGACAGGAACGCGGCGGTTCTGGCCCGGCCCCGCGGTCGACCTGACCTTCGTGCAAGATGCCTAGACGCAATGACATCGAAAGCGTTCTGATTCTCGGCGCGGGCCCGATCGTCATTGGCCAGGCATGCGAGTTCGACTACTCCGGCGCCCAGGCTTGCAAAGCGCTTCGCGACGAGGGCTACCGCGTCGTGCTGGTGAACTCGAATCCGGCCACGATCATGACCGATCCATCCATGGCCGACGCGACGTACATCGAACCCGTCGAATGGCGTACCGTTGCGCGCATCATAGAGGTCGAAAAACCGGACTCCCTGCTACCCACGATGGGGGGACAGACGGCGCTCAACTGTGCCCTGGATCTCGTGCGCGAGGGCGTTCTGGAGGCGAACGGCGTCGAGTTGATTGGTGCCAGCCAGGAAGCCATCGACAAGGCGGAAGACCGCGAGCGCTTTATCCGCGCGATGCGGCGCATCGGGCTTGAAACACCGCGGTCGGCAATCGCTCACAGTCTTGAGGAAGCATTGCAGGTGCAAATCCGGCTGGGATTCCCGTGCGTGATCCGACCGTCGTTCACCCTGGGCGGTAGCGGCGGCGGCGTCGCCTACAACCGCGAAGAGTTCGTCGACATATGTGCCCGCGGGCTGGACCTGTCTCCGACGAACGAACTCTTGATCGACGAATCGCTGCTCGGTTGGAAAGAGTTCGAGATGGAAGTCGTCAGGGACAAGCGAGACAACTGCATCATCGTCTGTTCGATCGAGAATGTGGATCCGATGGGTGTGCATACCGGCGACTCGATTACGGTCGCGCCGTCGCAAACCCTGACCGACAAGGAATACCAACGCATGCGTGACGCGGCCATCGCCGTGCTACGGGAGATCGGCGTGGAAACCGGGGGCTCGAATGTGCAGTTCGCGGTCGAACCGGAGACCGGCCGCATCGTGGTGATAGAAATGAACCCTCGCGTCTCGCGTTCGTCGGCGCTGGCGTCCAAGGCGACGGGCTTTCCCATTGCCAAGGTGGCGGCCAAGCTGGCCGTCGGCTACACGCTGGACGAACTCGCCAACGATATCACCGGCGTGACGCCGGCATCGTTCGAGCCTGCAATCGACTATGTCGTGACGAAAATCCCTCGGTTTACCTTCGAGAAGTTCAGCGAGGTGTCGGATCGCCTCACGACGCAGATGAAGTCCGTGGGCGAGGTGATGGCGATAGGGCGCACGTTCAAGGAATCGTTCCAGAAGGCGCTGCGCGGTCTGGAAACCGGCATGACGGGTCTGAATCCGGTGTTGGACTCCGAATCGCCGGACGCGCGCGATCGCCGGCTTGTGCTGGAGCTGTCGCAACCAGGCGCGGATCGCATCCTGTATGTGGCGGACGCGTTTCGCCTTGGCAAGACCGTCGAGGAGGTCAGCGAGATCTCACGCATCGATCCCTGGTTCCTGGCGCAGATCGAGGATCTGGTAGCCAGCGAGGCGGCGGTCACCCGCATCGACAACCTGACCCCCGAGACGTTGAGACGGCTGAAGCGCGACGGATTTTCGGACGAGCGCCTGGCCGAACTCGCAGGTTGCAGCGAAGAGGCGGTTCGCGAGCGACGGCGTCGATTCGGAATAGCGGCGGTCTTCAAGCGCGTGGACACGTGCGCGGCGGAGTTCCCGGCAAGCACGGCGTACCTCTATTCCACCTTTGAGGAGGAATGCGAAGCGGCGCCGAGCGACGCCCGGAAGATCATGGTGCTTGGCGGCGGCCCGAACCGAATCGGCCAGGGTATCGAGTTCGACTACTGCTGCGTGCATGCGGCCCTCGCCATGCGCGAGGACGGATTCGAAACGATCATGGTCAATTGCAACCCGGAAACCGTCTCCACGGACTACGACACTTCGGACCGTCTGTACTTCGAGCCGGTAACGCTCGAGGATGTGTTGGCCATCGTCGAGGTCGAGCGGCCGGAAGGAGTGATCGTGCAGTTCGGCGGGCAAACGCCCCTGAAACTGGTGGACAAGCTACATGCTGCGGGAGTGCCCATCATCGGCACGAGCGCGGATGCGATCGACCGCGCGGAGGACCGGGAGCGGTTCCAGGCCGTGGTCGAAAAGGTCGGCTTGAAACAGCCGTCCAACAGGACCGTGACGAGCCTTGACGAAGGTATCGTGGCCGCGCGTGAAATCGGATTCCCCATGGTCCTCCGGCCGTCCTATGTGCTGGGCGGCCGGGCGATGGAGATCGTCTACTCAGAGAGCGAATTGAAGCGATACCTGTCCAATGCTTTCGACGTTTCGCATTCGGCGCCGGTGCTGTTGGACCGGTTTCTCGATCAGGCGGTGGAGGTGGACGTCGACGCCGTCTCCGACGGGCATCGGGTGGTGATCGGCGCGATCATGCAGCATATCGAACAGGCTGGAGTGCACTCCGGTGACTCGGCCTGCTCCCTGCCTCCTTTCAGCCTCGACGCCGACATCCAGGACAGGATCAGACAGCAGGTGAAGGCGATAGCCATTGAACTTGGCGTGATCGGCCTGATGAACGTGCAGCTTGCGGTGCAGGACCGCGATGTATACGTCATTGAAGTCAACCCCCGCGCCTCCCGCACGGTGCCGTTCGTTTCCAAGTGCATCGGCATATCGCTGGCCAAGATTGCGGCGCGCTGCATGGTGGGGGTGACGCTTGAAGAACAGGGATTTACACGGGAAACGGTCCCCCACTACGTCAGTGTCAAGGAGTCGGTATTTCCGTTCATCAAGTTCCCCGGGGTAGACCCGATACTTGGTCCCGAGATGAAATCCACGGGCGAGGTAATGGGCGTTGGCGACACGTTCGCCGAGGCCTTCGCCAAGGCGTCTCTCGCGGCCGGCGAAGTGCTGCCCAAGGGCGGCAAGGCGTTCGTCAGCGTGAAGACATCGGATCGCCCGTTCGTCGCCGACCTGGCCCGCGATCTGGTGTCGCTCGGATTCGAACTCTCCGCCACCCGAGGCACCGCGCAGGTACTGAGGGAAGCTGGTATCAGAGCGCGCCCCGTCAACAAGGTGACCGAGGGTCGCCCGGACGTGACGGACATGATGAAGAACGAAAAGATCGATCTCATTGTCAATACGACGGAAGGTCGCCAGTCCATCGCCGACTCATCGATCATACGAAGGCTCGCGTTGGCGCAAAAGGTGTGCTACACGACGACTCTGGCGGGCGGCGAGGCCTTTTGTATCGCAATGCGTTACGGTCCGGTTGAGAGCGTACGAAGACTGCAGGACCTGCATAGAGGCCTCCGTGGCCGCGCAAACGCAGGTGAATGTCCATGATCTGGCCGATGACGGTGGAGGGGGAACGGTGGCTGCGCGAGGAACTCGCTCAGCTCAAGAGCTTTGCTCGTCCCAACATCGTGAAAGAGATCGCCGAGGCGCGGGAACACGGCGATCTGCGGGAAAACGCCGAGTACCACGCCGCCAAGGAACAGCAGGGCTTCATAGAAGCGCGAATCCGTGACATCGAGGCAAAGCTCGCCGATGCGCAGGTCATCGACATCACGCGTATCAGACCCACGGGAAAGGTGGTATTCGGGGCAACCGTCACCTTGAGCGATTGCGAGACGGACGAGACGGTGCGCTACAAGATCGTCGGCGAGGACGAATCCGACCTGAAGTTCGGCAAGATTTCGGTGATGTCACCCATCGCTCGGGCGATCATCGGGAGGTCGCGGGGCGATTCCGCGATGGTGGCGACGCCCGCTGGCGACCGCGAGTACATCGTCGGCCAGGTCGAGCACATCTAGCTCTTCGGTGAGATCATTTCCGCGTCGGAGCGGATCCATTCGGTAATCGGACGTGACCAGGCGATCCAAATCGAGCAGCCGTTGGCTCTCCCGACAGCAGCGCGACCCCTATGCCGGACGGGCGGTATCGCGCGCTCTGTTCAAGCTCGAACAACTCGACAGGCGTTTCCAGCTTACGAACCCGTCTTGGGTGGCTTTGGAACTGGGCGCGTCGCCGGGGGGATGGACCGAATATCTGGCACCCCGATGTCGGCGGTTGGTGGCAGTGGACCTGTTGCCCCTGGCGAACACGCCCCGCGGTATCCGCTTTGTCCTGGGCGACGCGGGCGACCCGCATGTGCAGGAACGAATCGCGGCGGCGCTCGGCGGCGGCGCGGACCTTGTGTTGTCCGATATGGCCCCCAATATAAGTGGCAACAGGGTCGTCGATCAGGCGCGCAGCCTGGAACTGGTGGAATGCGCAGTCCGCGCCGCCGCGCGCTGGTTGAACCCGGGGGGCCATCTTGTTGTCAAGATGTTTCAGGGCGCGGGATTCGACGAAGCGATGCGCGACATGCGCGCCGCGTTCGCCCGGGTCGCGCTGGCCAAGCCACCGGCATCCCGGTCTGGCTCGCGCGAGGTGTATGCGGTTGCCGATATGGAGTAGCATTGTTGATCGGTCGTCTGCGCCGGGCATTGCGGGCTGATCGAGGTTAGACGCTTGAAAGACATGGGAAAAAACCTGCTGCTATGGCTGATCATAGCCGCCGTACTGCTGACGCTCTTTCAGAAATTCGATGTCAGCAACGATCCGAACGAGATCAGCTATTCGGAATTCATAGCACTCGTGCGCGGGAATGAGGTCGCGTCCGTAGAAATTGATCGCGACCGAATCGACGGCACGAGAAAAAACGGCGGGGACTTCATGGTGCTGCGGCCGCCCATTTCCGATCCGAAACTGGTGGACGACCTGTATGAGCACGGAGTCATGATCACCGGGAAGGAGGAGAAGAAGCAGAGCATCTGGTCGCAGCTTCTCATAACGAGCTTTCCAGTCCTCATCATCATCGCGGTCTTCATGCTGTTCATGCGCCAGATGCAGGGCGGCGTTGGCGGACGCGGCGGCCCCCTGGCGTTCGGAAAGAGCAAGGCCAAGCTCCTTTCCGAAGATCAGATCAAGACGACTTTCAGCGATGTGGCGGGCGTCGACGAGGCGAAGGAAGATGTCATTGAGCTCGTCGAATTCCTGCGGGATCCGAGCAAGTTCCAACGCCTCGGCGGCCGTATTCCGCGGGGTACGTTGATGGTGGGCGCGCCGGGCACGGGCAAGACGCTGTTGGCGAGGGCGATCGCCGGCGAGGCGAAGGTTCCTTTCTTCTCCATATCCGGCTCGGATTTCGTCGAGATGTTCGTCGGCGTCGGCGCGTCTCGGGTGCGGGACATGTTCGAACAGGCGAAGAAACAGGCGCCGTGCATAGTCTTCATTGACGAGATCGATGCGGTCGGTCGCCATCGCGGCGCGGGTCTCGGCGGCGGTCACGACGAGAGGGAGCAGACCCTCAACCAGCTCCTGGTGGAAATGGACGGCTTCGAGGCGAATGCCGGCATTATCGTCATCGCCGCCACCAACCGGCCGGATGTGCTCGATCCAGCGCTGTTGCGCCCGGGGCGTTTCGATCGCCAGGTCGTTGTGTCGCTCCCGGACATTCGGGGTCGGGAACAGATTCTCAAGGTCCACATGCGGCGCGTGCCGCTTGCCGACGACGTCGATGCCTCGATTATTGCTCGCGGGACGCCGGGGTTTTCGGGCGCGGATCTCGAAAACATCGTGAACGAGGCGGCACTGTTTGCCGCCCGGGCGGGGAAACGCGTGGTGATGATGCGGGCGTTCGAACAGGCCAAGGACAAGGTCATGATGGGCGCGGAGCGCAAGTCCATGGTCATGTCCGAGAAGGAAAAGCGCAATACGGCCTATCACGAAGCCGGTCATGCCATTGTCGGGCGCGCGCTGCCTGAGCACGATACGCTTTACAAGGTCACCATCGTGCCGCGCGGCCGCGCCTTGGGCGTGACCATGTTCCTGCCCGAGGAGGACCGCTACAGTTTGAGCCGTCGTGGCGTCCTGAGTCAGATCACGAGCCTGTTCGGCGGTCGCATCGCCGAAGAGATGGTCAACGGCAAGGACGGCGTGACCACGGGCGCCGCCAACGACATCGAGCGGGCAACGCGACTGGCGCGCAACATGGTTACCAAGTGGGGCCTTTCCGAGAATCTCGGCCCGATCATGTACGACGAAGACGACGGTGAGGTGTTTCTTGGCATGTCGGCTGGCGTGAAACCGAAGTCGATTTCCGGTGCCACGGCGAAGGCCATCGACGAAGAAGTGCGCCGTATCGTCGAGCAGTGCTATGCGAAGGCCCGCAGCATCCTGGTCGAAAACGAGGACAAGCTGCATGCGATGGCAGAGTCGCTGGTCGAATACGAGACGCTGACCCCGGACCAGATCGAGGACATCATGGCGGGTGCCAAGCCTCGCGCGCCGTCCGACGAACCGAGCTCGACAGTTGACCAGCCCGCGCGGAGCGAGGACGAAAAGAGTTCGGGCCCGATTGGCGGCCCGGCGGAAGAGACGTAAAGTCTCCAGGGTCCCGTGGGCGCAAACCCGTCCCTGGCGTGCGGATCGCGCACCCTGGATTTGTCCCGTCCAAGAGTGATGGGAGTCATCAATGCGACCCCCGACTCGTTCTTCGACCATAGCCGTTTTGCCGGGACGGACGCTGCTGCGGAAACCGCCGCCGCCATGGTGGATGCTGGAGCGGACATCGTGGACATCGGCGGCGAAAGCACGCGGCCGGGCGCGAAGCCCGTTTCGACAGCCGAGGAGATAGATCGCACTGTGCCCATCATCGAGCGCGTGCGCGAACTCGATGCGGTCATCAGCATAGACACCTGCAAGACTGGCGTTGCGGCCGCGGCAATACGCGCTGGCGCGGAATGTGTCAACGATGTCCGCGCGGCCCGTGGCGAAGGCATGCTCGAACTGCTCGCCGCCTCCGATGTCGGCGTCTGCCTGATGCACATGCGCGGCGAACCCAGGACCATGCAGGAGCGACCGCTCTATGCGGACGTGGTCGACGAGGTGAGAGAGTTCCTTGGCCAGCGGGCCGCCGCCTGTCGCGAAGCCGGCGTCGATGCGGCTCGACTATTGGTTGATCCGGGATTCGGTTTCGGCAAGACCGCAGCCCACAACCTGGCGCTGCTCGCCAATTTGCGTGCGCTATCATCGATTGGGTTGCCGATCCTGGTGGGGCTTTCGAGAAAGAGCACGCTCGGCCAGCTTACCGGCAAGACAGTCGCCGACCGTCTGCCTGCCAGCATTGCCGCCGTAGTGCTCGCGGTTGTGAACGGCGCCGCAGTGCTGCGCGTTCACGATGTCGGGGAAACGGTCGACGCACTGAAAGTTGTCGAAGCCACCCTGGCGCATGCGCGACATGGCGTTTGAGGAACGAAGGCAAGAAAAATGAACAACGGACGAAAGTACTTCGGCACCGACGGGATTCGCGGCCGCGTCGGTGAGGCACCAATCACGGCGGAGTTCTGCCTGCGTCTCGGCTGGGCAGTCGGCAAGGTCTTCGCAGCCGAGGGTTCGCCACTGGTGCTCATCGGCAAGGACACGCGCATCTCCGGTTACATGATCGAGTCGGTACTGGAGGCGGGATTGGTGTCAGCCGGGGTCGATGTGCGGCTGTTGACGCCGATTCCAACGCCTGCGGTGGCGTATCTCACGCGCACGTTCCGGGCGGGTGCCGGAATCGTGATTAGCGCTTCACACAACGCGTACGAAGACAATGGGATCAAGTTTTTCGATTCGCAAGGCCACAAGCTGCCGGACGAGATGGAGTTTGCCATCGAGGAGCGGATCGGACAGCCGATGAAGACGGTTCGCTCGAGCGAGCTCGGCAAGGTTGTGCTGCTCGATGATGCCCGGGGGCGCTACATCGAGTTTTGCAAGAGCACGGTCAGTCGACAGTTCCGGCTGCGCGGGATGAAGGTCGTTCTCGACTGTGCCAATGGTGCGACCTATGCGGTCGCGCCCAGCGTGTTTTCGGAGTTGGGTGCCGAGGTTGTCCTCCTTGCCGCGGAACCGGACGGCATGAACATCAACGATGCCTGCGGATCTACGCATCCGGAGGCGATGGCGGAAAAGGTGGTGGAGGTCGGTGCCGATGTGGGCATCGCATTTGACGGCGACGGTGATCGCGTGGTGATGGCAGATCACAACGGGAATCTCGTGGACGGCGACGAACTCTTGTACGTGATCGCGCGCCATACCGCTCGGGACGGAGGCTTGAAGGGCGGGGTAGTCGGCACCTCGATGAGCAACCTGGGTCTCGAACGCGCGCTGGGGAAGGCGGGCATTCCATTTGCGCGCACGGACGTGGGCGACCGCTTTGTCATTGAAGCGATGCGCCAGCTCGATTGGGGACTCGGCGGCGAGTCGTCCGGCCACATCGTTTGCTCGCAGTTCACGACCACCGGCGACGGCATCATCGCGGCGCTGCAGGTTTTGGTCGCCATGGTCGACAACGATCAATCCTTGGCGAAACTGAGCTCGGAAATGGTGAGACTGCCCCAGGCCGTGATCAACGTTGGGTGCAAGGATCCCGCTGCGGCAACCGCGTGTACCAATGTGTCGGCTGCGGTTGGTGATGTCGAGGGCAAGCTCGCGGGCCGCGGTCGCGTCTTGCTGCGACCGTCGGGAACCGAACCCGTGGTGCGGGTCATGGTGGAGGGCGAAGACGCCGGCGAAGTGGCGGGACACGCGCAATCGTTGGCGCAAGTCGTGCGTTCCGCGCGCCTTTGAGCATCGCGCGGGACCTGCTCGGTTGTCATCCAGCGGGTAGCTGATACCATTGCGCGCCCTTCGCCTATAGGGGCCCGCGGGGCAATGCGCCGACCGATAGTTGCCGGAAACTGGAAGATGCATGGTTCGCGGTTGCTGATCGAGAAGTTCGCGTGTTCCCTAGAGGATCGAGACGGGGTGGATGTGATTCTCTTTCCGCCGGCGTTGTACCTGCCGTTTGCCGTTGAGCGATTGGAGGGTGTGCAAATCGGCGTTCAGAACGTGCATCTCGAGAGAGCTGGCGCCTATACCGGCGAGATCGCCGCAGAAATGGCGGCGGAGCTGGGAGCGCGATATGTTCTGGTTGGCCATTCGGAACGGCGCCGGCTGTTTTTCGAGACGAATGATATCGCCGCGGCGAAGTACAGGGCCGCGCTGCGGGCCGGGCTCATTCCTATGCTGTGCGTGGGGGAGACGCTGGAAGAACGTCGCGAAGGGCGCGAAGCCGAGGTCGTTTTGTCGCAACTCGACGCGGTCCTGAACGCTTCGATGGCGGTTAGCGCGATCGTCGCGTACGAACCGGTGTGGGCGATTGGCACCGGGGAAACGGCAACGCCGGCGCAGGCCCAGGCGATGCATGCAACCATACGCGGAGCGCTCGGCGACCGGGAGGCCCGCATCCTTTACGGCGGCAGCGTAACCGCCGAAAATGCGTGTGCGCTGTTCGCCGAGGATGACATCGACGGGGGTTTGGTCGGCGGCGCTTCATTGGAACCCGCGAGTTTCAATGCAATTACTTACGCGGCGGATCATTGAAATGGAAAATTTGGATACCGTCTTGTTGATCCTGTTGGTTGCGGACGCGATCGCGCTCACAACACTCATTCTGCTGCAGCAGGGGAAAGGCGCAGATATCGGCGCAGCGTTCGGCAGCGGCGGTTCGAATACCGTATTCGGCTCGGCCGGCGGCGCCTCATTTCTGATGAAGTTGACAACGTGGCTGGCGATCGGTTTTTTTCTGATCTCTTTCGGCTTGGCGTATACCGCCAAGGAACGCGCGACGAGTCTGCGCGGCATCGGCATCCCGACCATAGAGAATATCGGCGCCGAGGAGTTTCAACTGGAAGATGACGCGAACACCGAAAGTCCGTCGACGGAGCCGGAGCCGTTCGAGGTTCCCGACATATAGTGAGCAAGTTGCCGAAGTGGTGAAATTGGTAGACACGCTACCTTGAGGGGGTAGTGGGCGCATGCCCGTGGAGGTTCGAGTCCTCTCTTCGGCACCAACTTTTGATCCCAGAAGACCCTAGACAGTGCTCAACTCCCAGCTAGGTGCCACCTGTTTCGCCGGCTTGGGGCCACTGCTCCGCTCGGAGCTTCATATTGTGGTTCTCTTGACTCCGCGAAGAGATATTTTGGAGTCGACGTTGCGGCGACTTCGTGCGAAGTGGATCACCACTGGCGTACTCGTCCAGGGTACGTGGGCATCGATCTATGTAGCACGGAAGGGAAAGAACAATCCTCCCGATCGCGCCCCTGTCAGGTCAGGGTAGCGTCACGTCCCCGTCGATGGGCACAAACAGGCAGGTGCGCGGGCGTCCGTGGACGGTGCGGCTCTTGTGGCCGTTCCCGGTGGTGTCCTCGGCGAGCAGAATGTCGCCGGATTCGAGTCTGCGGGTTGCGCCGCTGCCCACGGTAATGTCCACGGCACCGCGCAGGTTCACCACGAACTGCCTCCGAGGGGCCGTGTGGAAGTCGAGGTCGTAGTCGCCGTCCACCTCCCGAAACATCACGCCGGGGCCACGAATCAGCTTGGACAGCCTTCCGATTCCGCCCTGCGACCGCACCTCGATGTCGATGTCTTCGAAATGCGACTCGCCATCGTCGCCCGCGTAGACACGTACCACTTTCATTGTTTCCGCCCGGCTGCCTGACCACGCCGCCATTGTAAGCGCGCTTTTGTAGCATCCACGAGCCCACGAGCGGGCTCGGCGTGATTGCACGGGCGTGTTTGTGAGCTATAATTTCGCTCTTGCTGATGCGGGGTGGAGCAGTCTGGTAGCTCGTCGGGCTCATAACCCGGAGGTCGTAGGTTCAAATCCTGCCCCCGCTACCAACGATGGCATGGAAGGTTCAGCCCGCTCGAGATGGCTAAGCTGCCACCCTCGGTGAGGAGTGTTCCATGCAAGAAGGTCCCTCGTTTGGGGGGCCTTCGTTAGGTTGGGAGTCTGGCTCGCGTCAGTGACGGTGAGCCGGCCCGACGGGTGAACGAACGGTGAAATGGGCGGGATCGCCCATTTTTTGTATGTGCAAACAACTGTCGGCACGTAGGCATGAGAAGAAGGGAACAGGAACTGGAGCAATTGCTCAAGCCGACGATAACGGGACTGGGCTACGAACTGTGGGGTTTGGAGTACCTGTCAGGCGGCCATCGTGCAACGTTGCGGGTCTATATCGACACCCCGAGCGGGGTGACGTTGGGGGACTGTGAGCGCGTCAGTCACCAGTTGAACGGCGTTCTGGATGTGGACGATCCAGTTCGGACGGTCGATACGCTGGAAGTGTCGTCGCCGGGCGTGGATCGGATCTTGTTCAAGCCTCACCAGTACGTGGCGTATATCGGCCAGGCGGTGGACCTGCGCTTGCGATTCCCGTTGGAAGGGCGGCGGAAATTCGTTGGTTTGATCGATGGCGTACAGGGTGGAGAAGTTGTCTTGCGCGTGAATGACACCACTTGCACGGTTCCGCTGGAACAAGTGCACAGAGCGAGAGTCGTGCCGGCGGCTAGTAGCGGGGGCGGTAGATGAGTAAAGAGATTCTCACCGTTGTCGAGTCGTTGTCCCACGAGAAGGGCGTGTCGGAGGAGGTGATCTTCGCGGCGCTTGAATCCGCGCTCGCGATGGCGACCAAGAAGCGGTATGCGGAAGATGCGGAGTTTCGCGTTGCCATAGGTCGGAGTACCGGCGACTACGAGACGTTTCGCCGTTGGCTGGTTGTCGACCCGGAGCGGGAACTCGAAGAAGACGAGTTCGACAATCCAGACGCGGAACTGACACCCGAACAGGCTGAAGAAAAGGATGCGTCGCTTGAGATTGGTGACTTCTACGAAATCCCCGTCGAGTCGGTGGAATTTGGTCGTATCGCCGCACAGGCTGCCAGGCAGGTTCTGACACAGAAGGTTCGGGAAGCGGAGCGCGCGCAAGTCCTCGAAAAATACCTGCCCAGGGTGGGGCAACTGGTGAGCGGCTCCGTCAAACGAACGACGCGAGAAGCTGTGATTGTCGATCTAGGGAACAACGCCGAAGCGATGTTGATGCGAACGTCATTGATTCCAAGGGAAATTTTTCGCGTCAGTGACCGCATGCGCGCGCTATTGACGGAAATCCGACCCGAAGTGCGCGGACCGCAGCTCATGTTGTCGCGCACTGACCCCGAGATGTTGATCGAGTTGTTCAAGGTCGAGGTGCCGGAAATCGCGGAGCACATCATCGAGATACGGGCGGCGGCTCGGAATCCCGGATCGCGCGCGAAGATCGCCGTGTACACCAACGACGGTCGCATAGACCCTGTCGGCGCTTGTGTCGGTATGCGCGGTTCGCGCGTTCAGGCCGTTTGCAGCGAATTGGACGGAGAGCGGGTGGATATCGTCCTCTGGGATCAGGATCCGGCGCAGCTAGCCATCAACGCGATGCAACCTGCGGAAGTCGTGTCCATCGTGCTCGACGACGATACACGCTCGATGGATATCGCCGTGCGGGAAGACAACCTCGCCCAAGCCATCGGTCACAAGGGCGAGAACGTCAGGCTTGCCAGCCAACTCACCGGGTGGGAGCTCAATATCATGTCCGACGAAGAGGCGGCCCAGCGCCAGGAGGACGAGGCGCTGTCCTATATCGAACGGTTCATGGAGTCGCTTTCCGTTGGGGAGGACGTTGCCGGCGTCCTTGCGGAGGAAGGTTTTACAACCGTCGAAGAGGTTGCTTACGTTCCTATCGAAGAACTTCGGGCCATCGATGGTTTCGACGATGAAATCGTCGAAGAACTGCGCACTCGAGCCAAGGACGCCTTGCTGGCGAAACAGATGGCTTTGGGCGATCCGGAGGCGGGCGAGCCTGCGGAGGACCTGTTGAATCTCGATGGCATGGACAGTGAACTTGCCTACAGGCTCGCGGCGAACGCTATCGTCACCAGGGAAGACCTGGCGGAGCTGGCAACGCCGGATCTGCTCGATATCGAAGCTGAAATCGGCGAAGAGAGAGCAAGCGCACTGATTATGACGGCGCGCGCTCCCTGGTTCGAAGATGAGGAACCTGAAACCGATGCGCTGTCCCCAACGGATGGCGGGAGCTGAGCCGTATGGCAGAAGTAACGGTCAAGCAACTGGCCGCCGCGGTGGATGTCCCTGCAGAGCGCCTGTTGAAACAGATGCGCGATGCGGGTCTACCGCAACGGGACGAGGCCGAAGCCGTTAGCGACGAGCAGAAGAAGGAGCTACTCGCTCACCTGAACCGCGCAAAAGACGCCGCACCAAGCGCTCCAAGGCGGATCACATTGAAGCGCACCTCCCGATCGACGCTCAGGGGGGGGCAGGGCCGCGGCGGACATACGGTTTCGGTGCAGCGGAAGCGGCGACGAATCTATGTCAAGAGAGACGGAGCTGCGAGTCCTTCGGTCGTCCCGCCGGTGGCTGCGGAGGCGAAGCCAACGCAGGTCGAAATCGAGGCGGAGCGGATCAGGCAACAGGAGTTGGCGCGCAAGGCTGCGGAGGAACAGATCCGCGAGAACGCCGCGCGTCGGCAGCGCGAAAAAGAGGAACAGGAGCGGCAAAGGCAGGAGCAACTCGCCCTGCTGGAGGAAGAAGCGAAACGGGTGGCGGAAGCGGCGAAAGCCGCAGAGGGCGCAATGTCGCCCGCCGCCGCAGAAGTGGCAAGGCCGCAGGAACGCGTCGGCAAGCGTGTCAAGGACAGGATTGATCGCGCGAAGGAGAGAGAGCGAGTCAGGGACGACGATTTCGGAGACGGCAGGTCTCGCCGGCGACAGCTCTCGTTGAAACGTCAGGCCCGCCCCAGGCGACGTGTGTCGACGACCATTTCAGTAGAGACCAAGGGCGGCGAATTCACACGCCCGCAGGACGCGATTCAACGCGAAGTCGAGCTGACAGAAATCATCCAGGTGGGTGAACTGTCGCAGCGCATGAGCGTCAAGGCCGGGGAGGTCATAAAGACGCTCATGGATATGGGTGTGATGGCTACGATCAACCAGCCACTGGACCAGGAAACCGCTTCTCTCGTTGTCGAGGAGATGGGCCACAAGGTAAAGCTGGTGGCGACGGACGAGATCGAGCAGGAACACAAGGAATCGTTGATCATCGATGGCGAAAGCGAAGCCCGCTCCGCCATCGTGACGGTGATGGGGCATGTCGATCACGGCAAGACTTCGCTCCTCGACTATATCCGCAATACGCGCGTTGTGGCCGGCGAAGCCGGAGGAATCACACAGCATATCGGCGCTTATCGGGTGACCACCGAGTACGGCGACGTCAGCTTCCTGGATACGCCGGGCCACGCCGCGTTCGCAGCGATGCGGGCGCGCGGTGCCCGCGCCACCGACATCGTCGTGCTCGTCGTGGCGGGTGACGACGGCGTGATGCCACAAACAGAAGAGGCGGTGCAACACGCCAAGGCTTCGGAAGTTCCCATCGTTGTCGCGATCAACAAGATGGATCTGGAGGGTGCCGATCCGGAGCGCATCAAGAATGAACTCGCGGCCCTGGATGTCATCCCCGAAGAATGGGGCGGAGACACGCAGTTTGTCGAAGTGTCGGCGGAGACGGGCGACGGCGTCAGTCGCCTGCTTGAGGCGATCAATCTGCAGTCGGAAATACTGGAACTCAAGGCTGTTCTGGGTGCGCGGGGGCGCGGGGTGGTAGTCGAATCCCGCCTTGACCGAGGACGCGGCCCGGTAGCCACGATACTGGTGCAAGACGGCACCTTGAGACGCGGTGATATCGTGATCGCCGGCGAACGCTACGGGCGCGTCCGGCTGATGATGAATGAACGGGGGGAGCCCGTCGCAGAAGCGGGTCCATCGGTTCCCGTCGAGATTCTGGGTTTGAATGCGACGCCGGAGGCGGGCGACGATTTCGCTGTCGTGGCGGACGAACGGCGCGCGCGGGAGCTGGCACAGTTTCGGGCAGACCAGAGCCAGGCGAAACGCAACGTCAAGCAAGCGGCTAACATCGAGAGCATATTCGCCGACCTGGCGCAAGGCGAGAAGCGCGTGTTGGAACTCGTGGTCAAGGCAGATGTGCGCGGCTCTCTCGAGGCAATCACCCAAGCGTGTGCGAAGCTCGGCAACGACGAGGTTGCCGCCAACATTGTCCGGGCCGGCGTCGGCGGCATCACTGAATCGGACGCAATGCTCGCGTTGACGTCCGACGCCGCGATATTCGGCTTTAACGTTCGGGCCGACAACAACGCCAAGGCGGTCATCGAGCGAGAAGGCATTGACCTGCACTACTACAGCGTGATCTACGAACTCCTGGATGACGTCAGAGGCATTCTCCAGGACCTCCTGGCGCCGGAGATTCGCGAGGAGATCGTCGGGACGGCAGAGGTTCGGGACGTTTTCCCGGCACCGCGCTTCGGGCAGGTCGCGGGGTGCATGGTCGTCGACGGCACCGTTGCGCGGAACAAGCAAATTCGGGTCCTGCGAGACAACGTGGTCATTTTCGAAGGCGAATTGGAGTCTTTGCGGCGCTTCAAGGACGATGTCGCCGAAGTACGCAGCGGCTTGGAATGCGGTATCGGCGTTCGCAACTACAACGATGTGCGCGTTGGCGACAAGATCGAAGTCTACGAATCCGGAGAATTCGCCCGGACGCTCTAGGGGCGTCCATGGAACAGCAGTGTGCCTACCAACGATGGCAAATCGTGAACGCTGGCGTGTCGCTCACCTGTGAAAGCGTCGTGAGTGGATAGGAGCTTATGGCGACGGAGTTGAGAGATGACGAACGCGGACTCCGAGTGGGCGCGTTCATGCGGGAAGAGTTGTCGCGAATTCTGCTTCGCGGCGCCGCCGATCCGCGATTCGGGTTGATGAGCATCACCGATGTTCGCGTCAGCCGCGACCTGTCAATCGCCAATGTCTATGTGAGTTCGCTGTCGGCGGCTACCGATGACGATCGAGCCATCCTCGTCGATGCCTTGCGGAATGCGGCGGGGTTCATTCGTTCACAAGTCGCGCAACGCAACGGGTTGCGCAAAACTCCGCAGTTGCGGTTCCACTATGACGATCTGCTCGAGTCGGGTTTCCGGCTCGAAGCGTTGATCGACGAGGCCGTGGCGCTTGATTCGCGGTCGGACCGCGACTGATGGCACGCAGACGGCCTCGGGGCCGGGACGTGAATGGCATCATGGTGCTCGACAAGCCGCGCGGCATGAGTTCCAACGATGCCGTGCAGAAGGCCAAGCGACTCTTTGCCGCGCGCAAGGTCGGCCACACCGGAAGCCTTGATCCGCTTGCGACCGGAGTGCTGCCGCTATGTTTCGGCGAGGCGACCAGGTTCTCGCGCTACCTGTTGGACTCCGACAAGAAGTACACGGCGCGAATTGTCCTGGGGGTAAGCACGGACAGCGGCGATGCGGACGGAAAAGTCCTGCGCGAACGGCCAGTCGGCAGACTGACAAGGACAGCGGTGGACAAGGCGCTCGATGCGTATCGCGGGGAAATCCAGCAGGTGCCGTCGATGTTTTCGGCGGTCAAACACCAGGGTCAGCCCCTGTACAAACTCGCGCGACAGGGAATCGAGGTAGAGCGAAAGGCCAGATCGGTGACGGTTTATTCCTGTGTGATCGGGGAATTCGCCGGCGACGAACTCACGCTCGACATTCATTGCAGCAAAGGCACGTACGTGCGCACCATCGTTCATGAGCTGGGCGAGGCGTTGGGTTGCGGCGCGCATGTCAAAGCACTCCGACGAACCATGGCGGGACCCTTTGGCGAGCGTGACCTGGTGACGTTCGAGATGCTCGCCCCGTCTGGTAGCGAGATCGGGGAAGCGAATGACAAAGAGCGGCTGGACGCCAGGCTGCAGCCGGTGTCGAGCGCGGTTCGACAGTGGCCTCAAGTTACTTTGACGGGCGACACAGCCTACTATTTGCGGCAAGGGCAACCCGTCATCGTGCCGCATGCGCCCACCGCGGGGTGGGTGCGGCTGTGCGAGGCAGCCTCGCCCGAGATTTCGGAAGGCAACGGCGCGCGGTTTCTGGGCGTGGGCGAAGTCCTCGACGATGGCCGCGTGGCACCGAGACGGCTGCTTCCCGCGAATTGAACGAGAACACGGCGATTGAGACAGTGAAACAGCGACGGACCACAAGATTTTGGGAGAAAAGGAAATGGCGCTGACGGCACAAACCAAACATGAGATCGTCAAGGAGCACCAGCTAAGTGAAAACGATACCGGTTCGCCGGAAGTCCAGGTGGCGCTCCTTACGCACAACATCAACTCGTTGCAGGCGCACTTTCGCGAGCACGCCAAGGACCATCATTCCCGCCGGGGTTTGATTCGCATGGTGAACCAGCGAAGGAAGTTGCTCGACTATTTGAATAGCAAGGACAGTGAAAGATACACGGCGTTGATTCAGCACCTAGGTTTACGGCGTTAGAAGCACGTCAACAGGAGAAAGAAGTGAATCCAATAAGACAGGAATTTCAATATGGCGACAACAAGGTGGTTCTCGAGACGAACCGGGTCGCCAAACAGGCGTCGGGCAGCGTGCTTGCGTCGATGGGCGACACGGTCGTGTTGTGCACCGCTGTTGCCGAGAAGGAGGGACGTCCCGACCAGGGATTTTTCCCATTAACTGTGAACTACGAAGAGAGGACCTATGCCGGCGGCAAGATACCCGGCGGCTTTTTTCGCCGAGAGGGGCGCCCCAGCGAGAAGGAGACGCTCACATGCCGCCTGATCGACAGGCCGGTCCGGCCGCTGTTTCCGAAGGGCTTCATGAACGAGGTGCAGGTGATATGCACCGTGATGTCCGCGGAGCGGGATATGGATCCGGACATTGTTTCCCTGCTCGGGGCGTCCGCTGCACTTTCGCTGTCTGGCGTGCCATTTGCAGGCCCCATCGGCGCGGCCAGGGTCGGTTTCGAGGATGGCGCATACGTCCTGAATCCGGGTCATGAAGCGTTGGAAGGATCGTTGCTCAATATGGTCGTGGCGGGAACGGCTTCTGCCGTGCTTATGGTGGAGTCCGAAGCGCAGGAATTGACGGAAGACCAGATGCTCGGAGGCGTGCTCTTTGCGCACCAGGAGATGCAGGTGGCGATTGAGGCGATCAACGCGCTCACGGCGCGGGCCGGCAAGCCGAGATGGGAGTGGCGGGCTCCGGCGGAAGACGGCACTTTGCTCGATCAACTTGAGGCGAAGGTCGGACAGGAACTCGGAGAGGCGTACCGTATTACTGACAAGCAGGCGCGCCAGGATAGCATCGGCGCGCTGCGCGCAGAGGCCATCGAGGAAATGTCCGGCGAAGAGGTCGAACGCAGCGATGTAAACGATGGGTTCGCCAAGCTCGAAAGGTCTATCGTGCGCGAGCACATCCTCGCGGGCGAACCGCGCATTGACGGTCGCGATCTGGGAACCGTGCGGCCTATCGAAGTCGAGGTCGGCATTTTGCCGAGAACGCACGGCTCGGCGATATTCACTCGAGGCGAAACGCAGGCCATCGTCGTGACGACCCTGGGCACGCTACGGGATGCGGCCAGGATCGAGGCGCTGCGAGGCACATATAACGACCAGTTCATGTTGCACTACAACTTTCCGCCTTACAGTGTGGGCGAAACGGGCTTCATGGGTGGTCCCAGGCGACGGGAAATCGGCCATGGCCGCCTGGCCCGTCGAGGCATCGGCGCTGTATTGCCCGATCTTGAGAACTTTCCCTACACGATCCGCGTCGTGTCGGAGATCACCGAAAGCAACGGCTCAAGTTCCATGGCGAGCGTATGCGGGGCGTCCCTCGCACTGATGGATGCTGGCGTGCCTGTTCGGGCACCGGTTGCGGGCGTTGCCATGGGTTTGGTGAAGGACGACGACCGTTTTGCGGTGCTCACGGACATCCTTGGCGACGAGGACCATCTCGGCGATATGGATTTCAAGGTCGCTGGCACCGCCGACGGCATTACCGCGCTCCAGATGGATATCAAGATCGACGGCATCACCGAGGAAATCATGGAAACCGCGTTGGAGAAGGCGCTCGATGCCCGTTTGCACATCCTGGGTGAGATGAACAAGGTCATTGCCGTCTCGCGCGAGTCGATGTCGGAGCATGCACCGTCCATGGTGGCGCTCAAGGTGCATCCGGAAAAGATCCGCGACATCATCGGCAAGGGCGGTGCGACCATCAAGGGTATTGTGGAAGAGACCGGCGCGACGGTCGATGTCGAAGATGACGGTACGGTGCGCATCTACGCTGAAGACAAGGAAGCCAAGGACGCCGCGGTTGCCCGGATCGAGGAAATCACCGCTGAAGCGGAGGTCGGCAAGATCTACAACGGCAAAGTCGTGCGCATCGAGAACTACGGCGCTTTCGTGAACATTATCCCCGGCAAGGACGGCCTGTTGCACATCTCGGAGATTGCCCGGGAGCGGGTGGAAAAGGTAACGGACTACCTGGAGGAAGGTCAGGATGTGGACGTGGTCGTGCTGGATGTCGACCCGCGAGGTCGCATCAGGCTGTCCATGAAGGAACTTCCCAACTACGCCGCTTGAGCAGTCGGTGATGGCCGCGCCGATCAGGCGCGGTTGCTTACAAGGTCGTCGACGACAGCGGGTTCGGCCAGGGTGCTGGTGTCGCCCAGGTCCTCGAAGTCGCCGGCGGCGATCTTGCGCAGAATGCGGCGCATGATTTTGCCGGAGCGCGTTTTCGGCAAGCCGGGAGCAAACTGGATGACGTCGGGTCGCGCGAACGGTCCGATCTCTTGGCGCACGAGCTGAGTCAGCTCGGAACGCAGTTTCTCGGGGTCATCGTCGGTACCCACCATCAGCGTGACGTAGGCATAGATGCCTTCGCCCTTGATCGCGTGCGGAAATCCCACGACCGCGGCTTCGGCCGCGGACGGATGCAAGACAAGGGCGCTTTCCACTTCCGCCGTGCCGAGGCGGTGTCCGGAGACGTTCAACACGTCGTCCGTGCGCCCCGTTATCCAGTAGTACCCGTCCGCATCGCGACGTGCGGCGTCGCCAGTAAGGTAATAGCCGGGATGTTGGGCATAGTAGGTGTCGATGACACGACTATGGTCGCCGTAGACGGTGCGAATCTGCCCCGGCCACGATGCGGCAATAGCCAGGTTGCCCGATGCCTCCACCTCGTCGATGCGCTTGCCATCGCCGTCGAGCAAAGCCGGTTGCACGCCGAAGAACGGCAACGTCGCCGATCCCGGCTTCAGATCTGTGGCGCCGGGAAGGGGCGCAATCATGATGCCGCCGGTTTCCGTCTGCCACCAGGTATCGACGACGGGACAGCGACGTTCGCCGACCACTTCGTGGTACCACTCCCACACCTCCGGGTTGATCGGCTCCCCAACGGTGCCCAGCACCCTGAGCGATGCGCGTGATGTCGACGTCACGTAGTCGTCGCCTTGCGCTATGAGTTGTCGGATCGCGGTAGGTGCCGTATAGAAGATGTTCACACCGTGCTTGTCGACCACCTGCCACGCCCTGGACGCGTCCGGGAACGTGGGTACGCCCTCGAACATCAACGTTGTCGCGCCGTTGGCCAGCGGTCCATAGACGATGTATGAATGTCCGGTAATCCAACCCACGTCGGCCGTGCACCAGTAGATATCACCGTCGTGATAGTCGAATACGAGTCGGTGGGTCATGGCCGCGTAGAGCAGGTAGCCGCCCGTGCTGTGCTGCACCCCCTTCGGTGTTCCGGTGCTGCCGGAGGTGTAGAGAATGAATAGCGGGTCCTCGGCGTCCATCGACTCGCATTCGCACTCTGCGGATTGGCTGTCCACCAGTTCGTGGTACCAGACATCGCGACCCTCGCGCCACGGAATCTCGCCCCCGGTGCGGCGCACGGTAAGAACGGTATGCACGTTGGGGCACTCGGCCAGCGCCTGTTCGGTGTTTTCCTTCAGGGGAACGAGGCGACCGCCCCGAATGCCCTGGTCTGCCGTGATCACCACTCGGCAGTCCGAGTCCAGGATGCGCTCCCTGAGCGAATGCGGCGAGAAGCCGCCGAATACCACGGAGTGCACCGCGCCGATGCGCGCGCACGCCAACATTGCGTAGGCGGCCTGCGGCACCATCGGCATGTAGATGCAGACGCGATCACCTTTTTCCACGCCCCTTGCTTTAAGCGCGTTGGCGAGTCGCGATACTTCGTCGCGCAGTTGCCGGTAGGTAATCGAAAGGGATTCGCCCGGGTCGTCGCCTTCCCAGATGATTGCCACCTGATCAGCCCGTTGGGGGAGGTGCCGGTCGATGCAGTTGTAGGACGCGTTGAGTCTCGCGCCCCGGAACCATGCTACGCGACCGCTCGGGAAGTCGCTTTCCGATAGCGTATGCCACGTCTGAGTCCAATCGATCTGCTCGGCCTGCTCCGACCAGAAGCCCTGCGGGTCGGCAAGGGAACGCTGATACATCTCCCGGTACGTCTCGCGGTCGATGTGCGCTTCGCGTCCGAATTCCTGGGGTACCGGGTAGATCGTTGCCATGATGACTTTCCTCGTTGCGCTTGCGCCGTAGCCGGGTTGGCCGACTGATGCTGATTTAGCGGACTGCCGGGCAGATTGCAAATCTGCCGGGGCGCCCAGGCCAGACCGGGGTATTGTCGTGGACAGAGCGACCTACAATTTTTTGGACGTCGCTGCTGAATGGCTTGAGTAACTTGTCCTTCATCCCCATGGGATGCATCCCTGCGCGGGGCCCGCCCGACCCCATAGGGAAAGATAATCTTTCCCTATACAAAAATATAACTTTTCCAAAAAAGTCTCCCGCATCTTCCACACAAGAACGTTATATACAAAGCTCCCTTTTTCCGGCCGTGTGGATTAGTCTTCGCTCGACGTTGCCAGGCCTTCGCCGTGTTTAACCGCGTCGAAAGTCGGGTGTAACGTCTTTGGCGCTGTTGGGTCCGGGGGAATGCAAATGCGCGCGATCGCACGCTCTTCGAGATCGGTTTCCGGGTTCTTCGCGCGCCGCGCCGGGGCGGTCGTACTCGCCGTCGCGCCCTTGGCGGCGACGCTCGCCGCGCCGGCGGAGTCGACGCCGCTCGACGCCTACGACGAGCTGCCCGACGGAACTCCGCGGCAGCTCGTCGAGTCCTATCACTCCGCGCTCGCCGTTCCCGGCATAGCCGCCATGTCGGCGGCGGAGAGGCGGCATCTGCTCGATGTCGTGACCCACCGCTACAAGAACCGGCTGGTCGACCGCGGCGCGCCCTCCGAGCGCGCGCGCGGCACGATCGCGCGGCTGTCGGCGTCGCAGATCGCGCGGGACTTCCCGCTCGTCGTGCCGCAGGCCTGCGCGCAACACGGCCTGGCCGATGGGCCTTGCGCGCCGCACAGGGGCTACGTGCGCCGCGCCCGGCTGCTGGAAGAGATGCTGGCGACCCGCCGCCTGACGCTGGCCGAGCTCGAAGTCGAGTTGATCGGGGCGGCGCGGCCCGGTCTGCGCGACTAGGCGCGGCGGTGTCGATCCGGCGCGGGTAGCGGATGCGTATTTCCCCGGAGCGAATGCGGGCGCTCGGCGAGCTGTCGGGCTGGGGGCTCGCGTCGTTTCTGGTCGTCGCCCTGGCGGCGCGCGCGGGTCTGGGCGCGGAGCCCTCGGGCGATCCGCCGCCAGCGAACAGCGCGCCGACGATCATCGGGGCGGAGGACGCCAATGTGCGTCCGGGCCGCGTCGCGACGATCGGGATAGCGGCGACGGACCCCGATGCGGATCCGGACGACCCGGACAGCGGCGAGCCGGTGCGGCTGAGCGCGGCGCTGGAGCTCGCCCCGGGCCAGGCTCGGCCGGGCTGGCTGCCGGGAACCTGGGAGGTCGACTACACATCGGATCCGCAATTGGTGATCGTGGCGGCCGCGCCGTCCGACGCCGCGCCCTCGAGCTACGCGATCTCGGTGCTGGCGACGGATCGGCGCGGCCTGTCGGCGAATGCGGAGCTGACCCTCGCCGTGCTGGCGCCGCTGTGCCCGGGCGCGCTGGAGTTCGACGACGACGGCGTCTGCGCGGCCTGTCCGGCGCACCGCCTGCCGAACATCTCGCACACGCGCTGCGACCCGTGCCCGGCGGACGAGCAGCGGCCGGCGGGCGCCGCGGCGTGCGAAGCGTGTCCGGCGGGAGAGACGAGCGCGAGCGGCGGCGCCTGCGCGCCGAACTTCGAAGTGTCCCCGCCGGCGGCGGCGTGGGTCGGGGAAGGCGACGGGTCGGTTGCGGTGTCGCTGTCGGCGACGGCCAACGTCCGCGGCGCGGGCTTCTCGCTCGACTGGTCGACGGCCGCGGGCACGGCGGAGGAGGGAAGCGACTACGCGGCGGCGTCCGGCACGCTGACGTTCGCCGCCGAAGACTTCGCCCCGCCGGACTACCGGGCCTCCGGGGATATCGCCGTGGCCATCCTGGACGACGCCGTCGGGGAGGCGGAGGAGGAGAGCTTCAGCGTCTCGTTCGCCGCCGCCGCGGGGTCGGACGGCGTTCGCCTGAGCATCGCGTCGACGACGGTCTGGATCCGGGACGACGACGCGGTCGCGCTGACGCTGGCGGCGGCGCCGGCGGCGCTGGACGAGTCGGGCGGGGCGCGGGCGGTGACGGTGACGGCGATGCTGGCGGACGCGGCGGGGTCGGAGCTCTCGGTGCCGCTGAGCTTCGGCGGCACGGCCGAGGAGACGGCCGACTACGCGGTGTCGGGTACGCGCGGCGTGACGATAGCGGCCGGGGCGACGAGCGGCGAGACGGAGTTGACGGTGACGCCGGTGGACGACGCGGTCGAGGACGACGGCGAGACCATCGAGATCGGGGCGACGCTCACGGGCTACGCGGTGACGGCGGCGACGGTGAGGATCGAGGAGCCGCCGCCGCCGACCATCGTGCTGAGCGTCGCCGACGCGATGCTGGCGGAGTCGGCCGGCGCGGTGGCGGTGACGATGGAGCTCGCGAATCCACGGGCCGACAGCGTGTACCGGCAATGCGGCCTTCGGGCGCTCTCGGGGGGCGCGGTCACGGCCACGCCGGGCGCGGACTTCGAACTGGCGGCGAACGAGGAGAGGCTGCGGTCGCGCGACGGCTGGCGCGCGGAGACGACGCTGACGGTGGTCGACGACGCGGTGTTCGAGGCGGACGAGACCCTGGTGATTGAGGGCTGGTGCGCGGGGAGCAACGGGCTCGCGAGGCCCCCGCACGGCGAACTGCGGGCGACGCCGCTGGCGCTGACCATAGAGGACGACGACGCGGTGGCGCTGACGTTGTCGGCCGCGCCGTCGGCGCTGGACGAGTCGGGTGGGGCGCGGGCGGTGACGGTGACGGCGACGCTGGCGGGCGCGGCGGTGTCGGAGCTCTCGGTGCCGCTGAGCTTCGGCGGCACGGCCGAGGAGACGGCCGACTACGCGGTGTCGGGTACGCGCGGCGTGACGATAGCGGCCGGGGCGACGAGCGGCGAGACGGAGTTGACGGTGACGCCGGTGGACGACGCGGCCGATGACGACGGCGAGACGATCGAGATCGGGGCGACGCTGCCGGGCTACGAGGTGGCGCCGGTGACGGTGACGATCGAGGAGTCGCCGCCGCCGACCATCGTGCTGAGCGTCGCGGACGCGACGCTGGAGGAGTCCGTCGGCGCGGTGGCGGTGACGATGGAGCTCGCGAATCCCCGGGCCGACAGCGTCTACCGGCGGTGCGGCCTGCGGGCGGCGGCCGGGGGCTCGGCCGCCTTGGGTGACGACTACACGCTGGCGGCGAACGAGGAGAGGCTGCGGTCGCGCGGCGGCTGGCGGGCCCAGACGACGCTGACGGTGGTCGACGACGTGGATGTCGAAGCGGACGAGACCGCCATCGTGGAAGGCTGGTGCGCGGACAGCAACGCGCTCGCGAGGCCCCCGCACGGCGAACTGCGGGCGACGCCGCTGGCGCTGACGATCCTGGCCAGCGACGACGCCACGGACGATATCGGCCTATCGCTGTCGACGAGCCCCGCCGCGATCACCGAGGGCGGCGGGGAGGCGGAGGTGACCGTTTCGGGCACCCTCACGGGGCTGTCGGTCGCGCCCGAGGCGGACGTGACGGCGGTGCTGAGCGTCGGCGGCGGGGCGATCGACGGCCTCGACTACACGCTGAGCGGCTCGAGGACGCTGACGGTCCCCGCGGGCGACGCCACGCTGACCGCCGGCGCGGCCCTGCGGATCGCGGCGCTGCCCGACGATCTCGAGGAGGGAAACGAATACGTCGAGTTTTCGGTGACGCAGGTGACGCGCGGCGGCGCCGTCGAGACGCTGGCCGAGCGCGCCGCGGTCTCGCTCCTGATCGCGGACGCCTGGCGCGTCCCGCCCGCTCCGGCGGGGCTGCGCGTGTCGCCGTCGGCGAGCGACCCGGCGCGGTCCCTGTCGGCGGCGTGGGAGGCGCCGGGCGCGTCGCCGAGCGTGCGGTCCCACCACGTCGACTATCGGCTGCGCGGCGACCCCGACTGGTCGCGCCGGACGGTTCCGGCGGGCGAGACCGCGACGACGCTCGCCGGGCTGAAGGCGGGCATGGAGTACGAGGTCCGGGTGTCCGCCGAGAACGCCGCCGGCGAGGGTCGTCCGACGGGCATCGTCGCGGTCTTCACCGAGGAGCTGCCGTGCGCGCCCGGGGCGCCGGGCGTCGCTCCGCCGGCGGACGGCGGGGACACGGAGCTGGCCGCGGCCTGGGACGCCGCCGCCGACTGCGGCGCGACCATCGACCGCTACCGCGTCAGGTACCGCGAGGACCCGGCGCGGGAACAGACGGCCGCGGACTGGCGGGAGCAGGCCGTTTCCGGGCTGGCGACGACGCTGCGCGGGCTCGCCGCGGGCACCTGGCACGTCGTCCAGGCGCGGGCGGAGAGCGACGCGGCGGGCATGAGCCGTTGGTCGCCGGACGGCTTTGGCCGGACGAGGGGCGCGCCGGAGCGGGTCGAGAGGCCGGCGGCGTCGGGCGGCGAGCGCTCGGTGCGCGTGGACTGGGACGCGCCGCGGGACGGCGGCTACCCGATCTCGGACTACGACGTCTGGTACCGGAAGTCGGGAGAGACGGAGTGGACCACGCACGCGTTCGAGTGCGGCGGCACCGGCCCCTGTCCGACAGCGACGACGATCTCGGGGCTGGAGGCGGACGCGGCCTACGAGGTCGTCGTGCGGGCGGAGAACTCGGCGGGTCCCGGCGAATGGTCGCCGGTCGCGAGCGCGAAGACGCTCAGGCGGCTGGCGGCGGCGTTCGCCTCGGCGGACTACGAGGTGGAGCGGGGCGAGACCGTCGTCATCATGGTCGGGCTGAGCCCGGCGCCGGACCGGGAGGTGTCGATCCCGATCGCGACGGCGCCGGCGGCGGGGGAGTTCGCGCTGGCGCCGGCGGCGGCGAGCTTCATGGTCGACGAGCGTTCTAAGTCGCTGACGTTCATGGCCCGAGACAGCGCGAATGCCGACGGCGAGACGGTCACGCTCGCATTCGGCGCGCTGCCGCCGGGGGTGGTCGAGGGGTCGCCGTCGACGGCGATGGTGGTGATCGCGGAGGCGGTCCCGAGCAACACGGCGCCGGCGTTCGCGGGGAACGCGGCCGTCCGGACGGTGGCGGAGAACGCGCGCGCCGGCGACCCCGCGGGCGCGCCGGTGGCGGCGGCGGACGCGGAGGGCGACGCGCTGGCGTACGCCCTCTCGGGCGCGGGCGCCGCGCGGTTCGAGGTCGACGCGGGCGGCCAGATCCGCGTCGGCGCGCCGGCGCGGCTGAACCACGAGAAAGCGGCCTCGCACGCGGTGACGCTGACGGCGTCGGACGCGAAGGACGAGCGCGGCGGGGCGGACGAAGCCGTCGACGATTCCATCGAGGTGACGATAGAGGTGGCCGACGTGAACGAGCCGCCGGGCGACGTCCACGCGCCGCTGGTGAGCATGGACGGGGACGGGACGCTGCGCGTGGCGTGGAGGGCGCCGGCGAACCAGGGTCCCCCGATCACGGCCTACAACGTGCGCTACCGCGCCCGCGACGAGGCGGGTTGGACCTACCCCACGGTCAAGGGCACGAAGACGTCGATCGCCGTGCGCGGCCTCGATCCATGCGGGGTCTACCGCGCGGAGGTGCGCGCGCGCAACGACGAGGGCGCGGGGAGATGGTACTACGAGGGCCGGAACAGCCCCGCGTGCCCCAGGGTCGCCATGGACGGCGCCGACATCACCGAGGGCGAAACCGCGACTTTCACGGTCACGAGCAGCGAGACCGCCGCCGGGCTGGTCGTCAATGTCGGTTGCACCGGCTCCGGCGCGGACGCCGCCGGGCATCCGTTCGCGGGCCTCGGCGAGGCGGCCGCGACCATCGACGGCGCGTCGGCGACGCGCGAGATCGGCAGCGCGCTCGACGCGACCGAGGAGCCGGCGGGCTGGATCACATGCGAGGTCGGGCCCGGCGACGGCTACATCGTCGGCCGCCCCCGCTCGAAGACGGTGGCGGTCGCCGACGCGGGCGGGATCGCGTACACGCTGTCAGTTACGGAGCCGTCGAACGGCACGGTGACGGGCGGCGGCGTCAACTGCGGCGCGGCGGCGGCGAACGACGTCTGCAGCGTGAACAAGGAGGCCAACGGGTCGGTGACCCTGACGGCCACGCCGGACGCCGACAGCGTGCAGGGCAATTGGGGCGGTGCATGCGCCGGGACGGGGGTCACTTGCGTGCTGATCATGGATGGCCACAAGACCGTGAGCAAGTATTTCCCGCCGCGGGAGCCGACGCTGACGATCACCCGTCCTTCGAACGGGTATGTCACAGGCAGGGCGGGAAACACCACGGTCATCAACTGCGGATCGGACAATCGCGACGACTGCGAGGAGACCGTGGACCGCGGCACGCGGGTCTCGCTTGCGGCCATGCCCAATACGGACTATCGCCTTGGCGATTGGGGCGGCGCATGCTCGGGGCCGGGGCCCACGTGCGTACTGACCATGGATGACCACGAGACGGTCAGCAAGGGTTTTTGGATGCTGACGATCCGGACGGTGGCGTACGAGTCGGCGACGTACGAGGCGACGGAGGGCGGCGCCGCGGAGACGATCACGGTGACGATGAGTCCGGCGGCGGACCGGACGGTGCCGGTGCCGATCGCGGTGTCGGGTGGCACGGCGGAGAGGGGCGACTACACGGTGTCGGGGCTGACCGGCGGCAATGCGCTGCCGTTCGCCGCCGGCGACGCCTCGAAGACGTTCACGATCACCGCGAACGAGGACGCCGACACCGACGACGAGACGGTGCCGCTGGGCTTCGGCGCGTTGCCGAGCGGCGTAAGGGCGGGTCGGACGAGCACGCTGACCATTGACGACGACGACGAGCCGATCCGGACGGTGGCGTACGAGTCGGCGACGTACGAGGCGACGGAGGGCGGCGCCGCGGAGACGATCACGGTGACGATGAGTCCGGCGGCGGACCGGACGGTGCCGGTGCCGATCGCGGTGTCGGGTGGCACGGCGGAGAGGGGCGACTACACGGTGTCGGGGCTGACCGGCGGCAATGCGCTGCCGTTCGCCGCCGGCGACGCCTCGAAGACGTTCACGATCACCGCGAACGAGGACGCCGACACCGACGACGAGACGGTGCCGCTGGGCTTCGGCGCGTTGCCGAGCGGCGTGACGGCGGGTCGGACGAGCACGCTGGCCATTGACGACGACGACGAGCCGCCTCCGAAGCCTCGGGTGGCGTTGGCGCTGAATCCGTCGTCGATCAGCGAGAACGGCGGCAGTTCGACGGTGACGGCGAACCTGCCGAGCGCGGCATCGGGGGCTTTCACGGTGACGGTGTCCGTGGCCGTGCCGGACGACTCCCCAGTCGCGCAGCTGGGCACGAACGCGGTGCTGAGGTTCATCGCGGGTGCCACCGCGAGCACGGGCACGGTGGTGATATCCGGGGTCGACGACTCCGTTTACACCGGCGACGGCATGGTCACGGTGTCGGGCACGCTGAGCAGCGGCGCGCCGGCGACGGCGCCGGCGAACGCGAAGCTGACGGTGACCGACGACGAGAGCCCGCCTGAGTGCATCGGCGAGATCAAGGACCTTTGCTTACTGCCCACCTCTCCACATGGCAGCACGGTGGGGGAATGTAAAACTGACACGAACGGAACGTGCAGCTATCGTTGCGAGGCTGCGGAGTGGAAACCAACACCGGACGGCAATAGTTGCACCCGAGACCCCGTTTGCGGTTCCTCGGAGTATACCTGCACACCCGGTACACCAGGTAACCGGTCCGAAACGCCGAAGGAGGACGGGGCGTGCGCAAACAGGGAGGCCGACCAGTGCACGGCTGGAGGGTTCGACGACAAGTCCGATCAGGGGCTTGTGAACGGCGCCTGCGGCTCGGCGAAGCACAGCTGCTCGGGAGGCAACCCGGCGAACAAGACGAAGACGGGCCGCAAATCCGAGTGGGACTGTCTCGGCGTGGACGAGGCGAAGCTGTGGCAATGCGACGGCATCGACGGCGCGAAGAACTGGACCTGCACCGGCGGGACGTCGGAGAAGCAGTGCTCCGTGCCGGATCCGGCTGCGGACGACGATTGCAGCGAGACGATAACCGCAGCCACGGATGCGCTGGGCTGCACTTGGTGCGAGCCGTGCACGGGTACCAACGAGGTGCACGACAACGACTGCAACTGCGTGTGCGAGGACGGCTACCACAGACACAACGGCCAGTGCGTAGAGAATCCCGAATGCCGTCCCCTTACATGCGAAGGCGGTGCCTGTGAGTACTCGTCGGATGACGACGGCTCCTGCAAGCGGGAGCCCCACTACCAAGACCTTGACGACACGGAAACCCACTTCAAGTGGCAGTGCGCGAACGGCGGGATGACGGAGAATTGCAGCGGCGAGAGGCCGGCCGCGCCGGACCCCGTCTGCGCCAAGCTGACACCCGAAACCGGCCCGCCGGCGAAGACAAACGCCTGCGATCCCGGCACGTACAGTGATCAGCCGCCGGATACGCGCACCGTTCCGGCTGTTTGCGTCCTTAAGGAGAATTCCTGCGCCCTGAACAACAGGCGCGAAGAAGTCCCGGACATGCCGCCGATACATGGAGAGTGCGGTTCGGCTGCCGACGCCTGCCGCCCGGGCAAAAAACAAGGCGCGGCCGACACAATGACGCACTACAAGTGGATATGCGCCGGCGCGGATGGCGCGAAGAAATGGAATTGCCATGGAGTGGACGGCGTCTGGCGATGGTCGTGCACCAGCGGCGACGAAACCGATGACACCTGTTCCGCTCTTTCGGGAGGCATGGGCGGCACCGATGAGTGCAATGTGCCGACGCCCGCCAGGGACATGACGTGCCAAGTGCCGTTCTGCGGCGCGGACGACGACGGCTGCGGTCCCGGTTTGACGCCGACCGACGTCGCGGACAACTTGGATCCGCCCACCCACAAGTGGCGATGCTCCATCGGCGACGCCTCGAGAACTTGCGCCGAGGAAGAGACCGGGGATTGCGGGGAGAACGAGATTTGGGGACTCGACGCGGCGGGAGAGCTGTCCTGCGAGTGCGAGGACGGCTATCACGAACACAACGGCCAGTGCGTCGAGAATCCCGTCTGCGGTGACGTCAGATGCGTCGGCGGCGCCTGCGACTGGTCGAGTGACGATGACGGCTCCTGCAAGCGGGACTCCCATTACATGGACCTCGACGACTCGGACACCGACTTCTTGTGGCAGTGCAAGAACGGTGACCTGAAGGAGCCGTGCGACCACCCTAAGCCTGAGCCGCCGAACTGCTCCGCCTCCACCGAGAGCTGGACTGTGGGCGCCCTCACCTGCGGGGGTCGCTCTCTGAAACCTGGCACGGCACCAGCTTGACGGTCGACGCGGACAGTCCGTACGTCGGCTCGGCGACGTTCGCCTGCTCTGCCAGCGAGTGGGGCCCCGCGACCAACGCGACGTGCGGGTGCGGCGAAGAGTGTCAGTGCGTCGTCGCCGGCAACGAGTGGATGGGGGCGCAGCCCGAGCGGGAGCGCACGTGCGTGGGCAACGACGCATGCCTGCCGGACAGCCACCGGCATTCGTGCACGACGCCGGCGGACCCGAACGGCGGCTATTCGTCGTGCCGGTACGACAGGCACAGGGGCGGCATCTATTGCGCGTCGCACAGGACCGAGACGTGCGAGCCGTATCCGGCGGTGCCGGCGCACTGCCACGTGGAGCCTCCGCCGTGCGAGATATGCTGCGAATTCGGCGAACAGGAATATTGCCCGTGACGGGCCGGCCGATCGCGACGGCGGCGCTGGCGCTGCTGCTGTTCTCGGGGTGCGCCGGCCCGCCGGGCGGGTACAGCATCGTGGGTCCCCTGCCGGAGCCTCCGCCTCCGCCGCCGGAGCCGGAGACGTTCGAGGGCCGGGACGCGCTGAAGTCCCGGATCGAGGCGGCGGGGGGCTTTGAGGGAATGGTCGCGGTGTTCGACATTGAAGACTCGGACCACGGGCGCGGCATGCGCCAGAATTTGATGGACGAGGGCGTGCCGCCGGAGCTGATCGGGTTTCCGGACATGACCATTGCGACCGACATCCAGCAGTTTGAATACGAGCAGAACGCCGATCTGCTCGCGCGCACGCGGGTCGCACATGTGCCGCAGCATGGACCGTTCAGCCATGACGGCGATCCGGAGTTTATCGCCGCGCACAATATCGTGTGGGCGGTCGCGACGGGCAACACTCACGCCCGCCCTGTTGGCGGTGATCGGAATTTCTGGCACCTCGACCACGCGTACTGGGTGAGATCGAAGAACTCCTCCTGCTGCACCAACGGTTGGGAGAACCACGTCAAGATATTTGCGTCGGGCAAGGCGATCCTCGCGACCTACGCGAATAGCGATGGCGAGGGCGGCTACGCCTGGAGCGAGTACCTCGTGTCGTGCGGCGAGATGCGCGATGCGTGCTTCGCGATCGAGCAGCCGCCGGACGAGCGCGGCGGCACGTCGGACGCTTCGGCGAAGCTGGCGGCGGCGGCTTTCTACGTGTTCCAGCTCTACGAGAAGGCGGAAGAGGTGGTGGACACGCTGAAGGAGTGCGCGGAGGACATCGGCGAGCCGGGGGTGGACTATGAGTTCGGCCTGGGGCTGGTGAGCCTGGCGTGCGAGCGGGTGGAGAGCGCGGAGGTTCTGACGGCGTCGTCGTCGCTGGTTCTGCGCTGGGACGCGCCGGCGCTGGAGGCGCTGCTGGGTTCGCGGCGGTCGGCGGGACTGCGTGTTCGGGCCTCGCGCTGGATCGCGGACCGGGACGGTCTGCCGCTGGCGCGGCTCGGGGCGGAGTACGGCCTGGGCGGCCTGGAGCTGTCGCTGTCGGCGGGCCGGGGCCGCCTGCCGCTGGGCGCGGGGAGCCGGTTCGCGGTCGCGCGGGCGGCGCCTTACGCGGCAGCCGGCGCGGGCTGGCGGCTGTTCGGGTCGGACGGCCGGGACCTGCGGGCGGTGTTCTCCCTCGGCTGCGGCGGCGGCGCGCTGTCGCCGCGGACGTCGCGCGCGGGCCTGGCGTGGCGCGCGTCGTCCGGCGCGTGGAGCTGGTCCGCCTACGCGGGCCGCTCGCGGGTAACTGCGTGGGTGGGGATCCCGGGCCACCGGGAGGCGGGCCGCGGCCGGTCGCCGGCGCGGGCGTCGGGCCGGGAGGCGCTGCTGATGTTCGAGGCGCGATTCTGATGGCGTCGTCGTCGAGGAGCGTCGCGCTGTCGCGGCGAGTGCGCGGCGGGCTTCATGTACACGCTGTCCGCGTCCGGCGCGACGACGGACGTGCCCTCGCTCCGTACCGTCGCGGTCACGGTGACGGCGACCGCGACGGACCGAATGACGGCGACTGAGGCCGTGACAATCAAGCTGCAACCAGACGTGTGCGGCGACGTGAGCTGCGGCAGCGATGACTGCAGCCGCTGGTCGCACGACGACAATGGCTCTTGCCGGCAGGGCCACTACGATGACGTCGACGACACGGACGAGTTCTGGAAATGGACCTGCGGCGGCAAGCCGTGCAGTGAGGAGAGGCCGGACCCGCTGAAATGCGCCGCCTCACCCGACGACTCCCCCGTCACTTGGATCGAGGGATCCCGCACCTGCCGGGCGCCTCGGCCCGAGACCCGGCACGACGAGACGGCGACCGTCATCGACACTACGGCCGACTCGGACAACCCATATACCGGCTCGGCCACGTTCGCCTGCCACGACGGCGATTGGGGCTCCGCGACCAACGCGACCTGTGGGTGCGGCAACGAGTGCCTGTGCGTCGTGGCCGGCAACGAGTGGATGGGGGCGCGGCCCGAACGGGAGCGCACGTGCGTGGGCAACGACGCCTGCCTGCCGGACAGCCACCGGCATTCGTGCACGACGCCGGCGGACCCGAACGGCGGCTATTCGTCGTGCCGGTACGACAGGCACAGGGGCGGAGTCTATTGCGCGTCGCACAGGACCGCGACGTGCGAGCCGTATCCGGCGGTGCCGGCGCACTGCCACGTGGAGCTTCCGCCGTGCGAGATATGCTGCGAATTCGGCCAAGAGGAATACTGCCCGTGACGGGCCGGCGGATCGCGACGGCGGCGCTGGCGCTGCTGCTGTTTTCGGGGTGCGCCGGCCCGCCGGGCGGGTACAGTATCGTGGGTCCCCTGCCGGAGCCTCCTCCTCCGCCGCCGGAGCCGGAGACGTTTGCGGGCAAGCGGGCGCTGAAATCCCGGATCGAGGCTGCGGGGGGGTTCGAGGGGATGGTGGCGATATTCGACGACGAGGACTCGGACCACGGGAAGGGTATACGCCAGGAGCTTATCGATCAGGGCGTACCGGCGGAACTGATCGCGTTTCCGCAAGCCACCTATCTGGTGGAAATTGCTGTTTTGGAAGAGGATCGGAACGCCGATTTGCTGGCGCGCGCGCGGGTGGCGCACGTGCCTTTCGTGGCGCCGTTGAGGAATCACGGAGATCCAGAGTTGATCGCGCGGCGTAACATCGTGTGGGCGATTGCGGCGGGCAACACCTACTCCCGCACCATAGGCGGCGACCGCGACTTTTGGCGTCCCGACCACCCGCTCTGGGTGGAGATGCGCGACACGTCGCGCTACGCCAACGCATGGGAGAACCACATGAAGGCGTTCGCGACGGGCAAGGCGCTGATCGCGACCTACGCGGACCGCGACGGCGAGGGCGGATACGCGGCGGTCGAGGGCCTAGTGTCCTGCGGCGAGGCGCGCGACGCGTGCTTCGTGATCGCGGAGGAACCGGATGAGAAGGGCGGCACGTCGTCGGCCTCGGCGAAGCTGGCGGCGGCGGCTTTCTACGTGTTCCAGCTCTACGACAAGGCGGAAGAGGTGGTGGACACGCTGAAGGAGTGCGCGGAGGACATCGGCGAGCCGGGGGTGGACTATGAGTTCGGCCTGGGGCTGGTGAGCCTGGCGTGCGAGCGGGTGGAGAGCGCGGAGGTTCTGACGGCGTCGTCGTCGCTGGTTCTGCGCTGGGACGCGCCGGCGCTGGAGGCGCTGCTGGGTTCGCGGCGGTCGGCGGGACTGCGTGTTCGGGCCTCGCGCTGGATCGCGGACCGGGACGGTCTGCCGCTGGCGCGGCTCGGGGCGGAGTACGGCCTGGGCGGCCTGGAGCTGTCGCTGTCGGCGGGCCGCGGCCGCCTGCCGCTGGGCGCGGGGAGCCGGTTCGCGGTCGCGCGGGCGGCGCCTTACGCGGCAGCCGGCGCGGGCTGGCGGCTGTTCGGGTCGGACGGCCGTGACCTGCGGGCGGTGTTCTCCCTCGGCCTGGGCGGCGGCGTCCTGTCGCCGCAGACGATGCGCGCGGGCCTGGCGTGGCGCGCGTCGTCGTCGGCGTGGAGCTGGACCGCCTACGCGGGCCGCTCGCGGGTTGCTGCGTGGGTGGGGATACCGGGCCACCGGGAGGCGGGCCGCGGCCGGTCGCCAGCGCGGGCGTCGGGCCGGGAGGCGCTGCTGATGTTCGAGGCACGGCTCTGATGGCGGCGGCGTTGAGGAACGGCGGCTCCGGGCGGGCCTGCGTGGATGCGTTCGCGTTGGACTGCGGCGGCGCTACGGTCGCCGTAGGCGCCTCGACGGAGGATCCGAGGGCGACGGTGCGTTCGACGAGCCGGAGTTGGGGCGAGAGTGCGCATGTCGGCCCGGCCGGCGAGAGGAGACAGTCATGACTGATGGGAACGAACCGAGCCGGCGGCGGCCTTGGGCCGCGCCCCTGGCGCTGGCCTTGCTGGTCGGGTTCGGAGGTTGCGAGCGGGCCGAGAACGCGAATTCGGGCGCCGCGGCGCGCGTCATCGAGCTGACCTTGGCGTCCGAGGAAGCGACGCCGGTGGTGGCGGCGCGGGCGGGACGGGTGACGACGCTGGCTTTCGCGGACGCCGATGGCGCGCCCTGGCCGATCGCGGAGATCGCGGCGCCCGAGACGGAAGGGCTGCTGGCCGAGCGCGTGCGGAGCCGCCGGCATGTGGCGACGCTTCGCGCGCGGGATGAAGTGGGACCGGCGAACGTCGTCGTCTTCCTCGAGGGCCTCGACGCGCCCGTGCATCTGGATGTGGTCTCCGCGGGCGCGGCTGCGGAGACGCGGGTGGAGATCCGCGTGGCGAGGCCTGCGGGATCGGGCGAACGCGGCGGCGAGGACGGTTCGGTTGCCGCGCTGGCGCCAGGCGCGCCGATGGAAGCGATCATCCGGGACTATCTGCTCGCCAACCCCGATGTCCTGCGCGAGGCGCTGGACCCGAAACGGCAACTCTCGGCGCAAGCGTCGCGGCTGCGGGGGGAGTTTCTCGGCGCGCCGGAGGTTCCCGCGGCGGGCGATCTGGAGGCGCCGGTCACGGTGGTGGAGTTCTTCGACTACCGCTGCGGGTTCTGCAAGCGGTCGCTGGAGGCGGTGCGGACGGCCCTGGAGCGGCCGGGAGTGCGCGTGGAACTGCGCGAATACCCGATTCTGGGGGACGAGAGCCTGCGCGCGTCGCGCCTGGCGCTGGCTGCGGGCCTGCAGGGCCGATACCTGGACGCGCACGTCGCCCTGATGGAGCGCGAAGACGGTTTCGGCGAGGAGATGATCGGCGAGCTGGCGGGCGCGCTCGGATTGGACGCGGCGCGGCTGCGCGCCGACATGGAGTCTGCGGAGGTGCGGGCGCGGATCGATGCGAACCGCGATCTCGCGGGTCGGCTCGGCGTGACGGGCACGCCGGCGTTTTTTGTCGCGGGACCGGAGCGGATCGAGGCGGCGCCGGGGGCGCTGGACGCGGCGCGGATGAATCAGTTGATCGACGCGGCGGGATAGAGGCCGCCGCCGGTCGCGGGGTTCGGGCTCGAGAGATGGCGCGCATCCCGGTCGGGGGCGGCGTCCGACGCGTCTCCCGAGGGCTAAACCGTCGCGGGTGGTCCCCGCCGTTCAGTTCGACTTCGAGGTCTCGTCTAGCGCCGGTACGATTTCAATAGATCGACAAGGCTGGCCGTAGACGCGTCCATGGTGTCGTCGGGGCCTGCGCCAAGCGCGTCGTAGACACGGCGCGCAATCTGCTTGCCGAGTTCCACGCCCCATTGGTCGAATGGATTGATACGCCAGATCACGCTCTGACAGAACACCTTGTGCTCGTACAGGGCGAGCAGGTTGCCGAGGTTCCGGCCATCGAGGCGGTCGAGCAGGATGGTCGTAGACGGATGGTTCCCGGCGACGGCTCGATGCGGCGCATCGGTCGAAGGATCTTCCGTTTCAGCACCCGCAAACATGGCTTCGCCTTGGCCGACGCAGTTGGCGAGTAGCCACCGGTGCTGATCGACGAGGTCATGGCCGGGGTCGGCGACGGCGATGAAATCGGCGCTGAACGCACGCGTTCCCTGATGCAGCAACTGGTGGAACGCGTGCTGGCCGTCGGTTTCTTCGCCGCCCCAGATCACCGGCGCCGTGGGCACCCGTGACCGGCCGCCGTCGATGCGGACCGACTTGCCGTTGCTTTCCATTTCCAGTTGTTGCAGGAATTGGGGCAGTGTCGCCAGACGGTGGTCATATACCAACACCGCGTGGGTCGAAGCGCCGAGGAAATTGCTGTTCCAGATTCCGAGTAGCGCCAGCAGCGCGGGAAGGTTTTCTGCAAGACGCGAGGTGCGGAAGTGACGGTCCATGTGGTGGGCGCCGTCAATGAGTTCGCGAAGACCCGCTTCTCCCAGGGCGAGCGCGATCGGCAGCCCCACCGCCGACCAGAGCGAATAGCGACCGCCGATCCAGTCCCACATCCTGAGACAGTGGCTCGCGGGAATACCAAAACGGCGCGCGGCGTCGACGTTGGCGGTCACGGCGACGAAGTGACGCCCGACCGCGTTCGCATCCCGGTGCGTTCGAGCAGCCAGCTTCGGGCATAGCGCGCGTTGGACATCGTTTCCAGCGTCTCGAACGACTTCGAAGCGACGACGATCAGGGTTTCATTGGGATCGAGGCGCGTGAATGCCCGGATGGCGGCGGTTCCGTCCACATTCGAGAGAAAGCGAATGTCCAAATCTCCGCCAAGTGCTTTGACCACGAGTTCGGGTCCGAGGCGTGAGCCGCCGATCCCGATGTGCACCACGGTGGAGAACGGCTTGCCGGTGGCACCGCGCCAGCGGCCGTCTCGCACGCGCCTCGCGAGATCCAGCATTCGCGCCTGTTCTGCTTCGATGAGATCGGCGACGGCTTCGGGCCTTTTGCCATGCGGCGCGCGCATTGCGGTGTGCAGGGCGGCCCGACTTTCCGATGGATTGACGACGGCGCCCTCGAACAGGTCTTCGATGGCGGATTGCAGATCGCTCTCTTCGGCAAGCGCGATCAGCGCATCGATGACTTCGTCATCCACCCGCTGCCTGGAAAAGTCCATCAGCAGTCCGCCGGTGGCCAGACGCATGGGCACGGGACTGGATTGGCTGCCGCGACGTTCTTGCGCCGAAAGGGCCTTGAGCTGTCTCCAGGACCGCAGTTCTTCGGGGCCCGTCATTGGCCCGGCCCCGGGTCGATATTGTCGATCAGGCGCGCCTTGCCCAACCTCGCCGCTGCCAGGATGCGCAGGCGCTCGCTCTCCGCCCGGGGACTGCGGAGCGTGTTCGCATCCCGCACCGCGACGTAATCGATTTCGAATCCGGCATCATCGAGCGTATTTCGTCCATCCCGCTCGATGACGCGGTAACGCCGGTCGCCGTGTTGGATGGCGTCGCGAACGGAACACAAGGTCTGATACAGGGTGGGCGCGACCGCGCGTTCGGCGTCCGACAGGTACTGATTCCTGCTCGATAGCGCCAGGCCATCGGCGGCGCGCACGGTGGGCACGCCGATGATCGTTGTCGGGATGTCGAGGTACCGCACCATGGATCGAATCAGCGTGAGCTGTTGCCAATCCTTTTCGCCGAAAAAGGCGTAGTCGGACCCGACGATGTTGAACAGCTTTGCGACGACCGTGGCCACGCCGTCGAAATGGCCGGGACGGCTACGCCCGCAGAGAAGCCGGGACAGCGACGGAAGCGTCACCTTCACCGCCTGACTCGCACGGGAAAAAACTTCCTGCACGGGCGGCGCGAAGACCAGGTCGACGCCTGCGGACTCGAGCTTGTCCGTGTCGGCGCGTAGCGTTCTTGGATAGTTGCCCAAGTCCTCGGAGGGACCAAATTGCAGCGGATTGACGAAGATGCTGACGACGGTGGTATCGCAGCGTCCAACCGAGGCGTCGACCAGTGCCATGTGGCCATCGTGAAGATTGCCCATGGTCGGGACGAGACCAACCCCCGTCGCACCTTGCAGCGCCGCTCGCAGATCCTGGATTGTCGATAACGTCTCCAATGATTGAAACCCTGCGCGACAGGCGTGTCAGGCGAAGCAGTGCTCGGGACCAGGGAAGATGCCTGCCTTCACCGCTGTAGCGTAGGCTTCGAAAGCGCCGGGAATACCCGCCTCGCTCTCCGGCAGGAAGTTCTTGACGAATTTCGGCACCCGCATCGCTGGCGGCGTCAAACCCAACATGTCGTGCATCACCATGATCTGACCATCTGTGTGCGGACCCGCGCCAATGCCGATAACGGGAATACGCAAACGCTCCGTGATCGTCCTGGCCAGGGACACGGGCACACATTCGAGCAACAGAATCGAGGCGCCGGCTTCTTCGAGTATCGTTGCTTCCTCGATGATCTCGTTGGCTTGTTCGGTGTTCCGTCCCTGCACGCGAAAGCCGCCCAGGCGGTTGATGGATTGGGGGGTCAGGCCCATGTGCGCGCAAACCGGAATACCGCGTTCGCTCAGCAACCGCGTCGACTCGGACAGCCAGGCGCCGCCTTCAAGCTTCACCATGTGCGCCCCGGCGCGCATCAGCGCCGCTGCGCTTTCCAATGATTGAGAAGACGATGCGTAGGTCATGAAGGGCAGATCGGCCATGATGAGGCTGCCCCTGTTCCCGGTCTTGACGCATTGCATGTGATAGATCACGTCGTCGAGGGTGACGGGCAGGGTACTGTCCTGGCCCTGCAACACCATGCCGAGGGAGTCTCCCACGAGTAACACGTCGACGCCCGCATTGCTGATGATTTCTGCGAACAGGGCGTCGTAAGCCGTCAAAGCCGCGAACTTCTCGTGGCGCCTTTTCATGGCCGACAGGGTGTTGATGGAGACCGGTGCGGTTCGTGTCTGGCTGCTCATCCGTGGACCTTCGCTTACAACAACGTTGGATCGGGGTTGAAATACTGGCGACTACCTTCCATGTCGGCCAGGCGTTCCACCAGGGAATCGAAGTGTTGGTCGTTGCCGAAATCGACGTTGGCCGCGTTCACGATCAGAAGCGGTGACCGGTCGTAATAGTGGAAAAACTCGGTGTAGGCTGCGCAAAGCGCTGTCAGATAGTTGGCGTCCATCTGTTGTTCGAAACCTATCCCTCGCCGCCGGATGCGGCGCAACAACACGGACACGGGCGCCTGCAAATACACGACAAGGTCCGGGGACGGCGGCTGCAGGTCCAGGGCTTGGTGGATTCTGTCGTAGAGCTCCAACTCGTTCTTGTCCAGATTGAGTTCCGCGAACAACCTGTCCTTTTCTATCAGGAAATCGGCAATGAGGACGGACCCCAACAGATCATCTCTGACCTGCGCGATTTGCTGCGCGCGATGTAGCAGAAAAAAAAGTTGCGTCGGCAGTGCATGGCGGCGGCCTTCCCGGTAGAACCGGTCCAGAAACGGGTTTTCAGTGGACGGTTCCAGCAACAAGGGATAGCTGAAAGACTCCGCCAACCGTCTGGCAAGGGTCGTCTTGCCGACGCCGATCGGACCTTCGATCGCGATGTAGCCGGGAAGTCGGCTCGCGGGACCCGTCGGGCGCGAAGCAGCGGAATCAGTGTGGCGCGCATTCATGTTTCAAGTGAACACGGATAGTCTCCGAACGCCAAGCGATGCTGCGTGAGTTCGCGTGCACTATTCGGGACGAATCTGGCGGGCATCTGCGGCTTTGCGACCACGGTATCGCCGGCGTCGGCGCCTTCGCGGTCGCGATACTGGGGTGCTCCCCTCAGTCTCTCGCGTCGTCTGGATGTCGGTCCACCATTGCACGAGTTCAGGGTCCGCTTCGTCCACCTCCGCCCGAAGCGCCAGGAAGTCGTAAGCCGCGCGAAATCGGGGGTGTTCGAGGATGTCCCGCGCCGTCTTCCGCTCCAGGCGCGTTTGCAGTCGCCAAACATCGCGGATGAAGAAGGTCAGGCGCCTGGGAATCGCGACGGTCAACGCCTGTTCGCCGATAACGGCGTGAGCGGCCTTCAGTCGTTCGTCCGCTGCATTGCTGGAGGTGGCGGAAAGCGCGCTGCGTCGTTGGAACTCGGGCCAGCACATGGCGGCAAGCAGGAAACCGCTTGTCACCGGCTTGTCCTCTCGGATGCGATCATCGGTGCTTTGCAGCGCTACGCGGACGATGGAGTCTTCATTTTCGAACAACGGAAAGAGGATTTCGGGAAGGCCGAATCGGCGCATGAGCGTCCACGCAGAAGCAGCATGCCCCCGCATGAACAGCTTGTTGAACTCGTCGAACAGGCGCGACGGTGATATCGCGGTCAATAGTTCGCCGAGTGGAGCGATGGCGCGCTCGGTGTCGGCATGGAGTCGAAAATCGAGTTTCGCAGCGAACCTTATCGCCCGCAGGATTCGAACAGGGTCTTCGCGAAAACGCGTCTTCGGGTCGCCGATGGTCCGAAGGATGCGATCCCCGATGTCCCGCAAGCCGTCACTGTAATCCAACAGCACATCATCGATGGGATCGTAATAGAGGGCATTGACAGTAAAGTCGCGACGAAGCGCGTCTTCATCCAGGTTACCGTAGAGATTGTCCCGCAGGATGACGCCATCCACCGAGCGATGATTCGCGTCGGACTCGATCTGGTCGTCGTCCGTCTCTTCGGGATTGCCGCGCCGGAAGGTCGAGACTTCGATGAATTCGCCGCGGAACTGCACGTGGGCTATGCGAAATCGTCTTCCTACGAGTCGCGCGCGAGGAAACACGGCCTTGACTTCCTCCGGCGTGGCATCTGTGGCGACGTCGAAGTCCTTTGGCGTGCCGCCGAGCAGCAGATCCCGCACACAGCCACCGACCAGGTAGGCGTCGAAACTCGCTTCGCGTAGCGCCTTGACGACGGTGACCGCATTCGCTGACAAGACGCTCTGCTGAAGTTGCGGATTGACGGTCCTTGGAGGTGGCGCTTCGCTCAAGAAACTTTCGCTGTTCGGATTTGTCGGGGGGATGTTAGGGTGCCGGTGGAAAAAGGGGAAGCCCGAGTTAGGCAATATGCGCTAGCCGAAGTCCCGGCGTGGTCGGCGAGTGCGCGTGCGCCGACGCGGAATGCTATAGCGCTTCCGCCGCTCCCAGAGGTTCTTTCGGCTAATGCCGAGCTTGGCAGCCAGTTCGGTCTCGGTAAAACGGTCCTGGTTATCGGTAACGAACCGGACGAAGTAGTCTTGCAGGGAAACGTGGTCTCCTGGATCGTCGTCGTTTACGGCTGGATCGGGTTCGCGGTCTGACCAGCCGGCGTCTTGCAGTCGACCGGCGTCAATGGCGAGAAGTTCGGCGCCAATCGCGGTTCGCTCGCAAAGAATGACAGCGCGTTCGACGGCGTTCTCGAGTTCTCGCAGGTTTCCGGGCCAGTGGTATTTCGCGATTGCGACACGCGCCTCGTCGGAAAATGTCAATCCGGGCTTGTTCATCGAGACGGCATGGTGGTCGAGCAGAGCCTTGGCAAGCTCGACGATATCTTCGCCGCGCCGCCGCAGCGGCGGAACCGTGAGTGACGCCGCGTTGAGGTGATGAAATAGCTCTTCACGGAACTGTCCAATCACTGCCAAACGCTCGATGTTGCGATGCGTCGCCGCAATGATGCGTACATCGGGCCAGCGCGTGGACGCGGGCACATGGTCTTCGATGTCGGGCAGGTGTGGAACTCGCGTTGCAGATCCACGAAAAAAGTGGATGAGGCGGTCTTGTGTCGATAGCGGTAGTTCGCCCACTTCCTTGAGAAACAGCGTACCTCCATCCGCGGCTTGCAGAAGTCCGGCCGCTGGTGCATTGGCCGGGCCGTGGCCGAACAGTTCCGACTCGATCAGTGACTGGGGCGTAGCGGCACAGTTGAGGGAGATCAAGGGCGCGTGTCGGCGCTGGCCGGACGCGTGCAAGGCGCGGGCCACGAGTTCCTTGCCAGTGCCGGGTTCGCCTTCAATCAACACGGTCGACTCGGTAGGCGCGACCATCTCTATTCGCTGGAACAATTCCCGCATCGCGCTACAGGAACCTCGCAGGAGCCAGGTATCGTGTCTCGGTGGTTGCGGAGTGTCGTCGGAATCCTCCGAGGTGACGCGTTCAAGCGCCCTCAGCAGTTCGCCGGGATCGAAAGAGCGCGGTAGATAGTCGGCCGCGCCTTCTCGAATGGCGTCGACTGCGGCACGTATGCTTGCCTTGTCGGCGATAAGAATAAGGGGGACATTCCGATCCACCGGAACAGCGACGCCGGGATCCAACGTAGAGCGGGCGTTGGCAACTACCGCTGCGAACTTTTTGGTGCCTGACTGCGGAAATCGTGCAGCTTGGTCGACGGCATAACCATTGCGCTCAAGTAGATCGCACAACTTTTCGCGGTATCCGGGATTCGGCTCGACAACAAGAATCTGCGTCATTGGGACAAGATGCTATGAAAACAACGCTGGCGCAAGGCGCGTGCCGCAAACAAAAAAGCTTCAGCCGGGGAGCGCGAGGGGGCACCCCTCGCAAGGGGGCCCTCAGCCCGGGAGCGCGAGGGAGACTCGCAAGAAAGTTGCCGGTAATCGATCAGATACTTTGCCAAGTCTCCAATGTTGCGCCACATGGCACCGCCGAAAGCCGCCAGTGCGCGACCGCCCAATCAAGGAGGGTACTCACGGTTCCAAGCATCGGCGGATCCTGACCGAGGAGCTCCAGAACGGATCGCAGGTTCTGCGCCGGAAAGCGATTGTCTACCGCTGTGGCGAGTGTGTGCTTTGACAACTTGGCGCCGCTGCGTTCGGCGATCACGGGAACGTGGGTGTAGCGCGGTGCCTGGAGTCCCAGACGTTCAATCAGGAACAGTTGGCGGGGCGTATTGTCGATCAGGTCCGCGCCACGGACGACATCGGTGACGCACATGGCGTCGTCGTCGACCACAACGGCCAACTGGTATCCGACAATCCGGTCACGACGGACGATGACGAAATCGCCGACATCTTCGGATAGGCGCTGCGCGAAATGCCCGCCCAGACCGTCTTCAAATGCGTACTCCGTTGGCGGGACACGAACCCTTATCGCCGCGTTCGCGCACATTCGCGCCGGGCGATGCCGACACGTTCCCGGGTAAACGACGTGGCCCCGCAGGTCTTTTCGGGTACAGGTGCAATCGAAACACAGGGCTTGGCGAATAAGCGTTTCGATTGCCGCTTCATAGCGGTCGGTGACGGTGCTCTGGTAGTTGATCGCGCCATCCCAGCATAGGCCGTGACGCTCCAGCGTCCGGAGAATTTCATCGACTGCACCCGGCGCGATGCGTGGAGCGTCGAGGTCATCGATGCGCAGTTTCCATTCACCTGCGTTAGCCCGTGCTTCCATGTAGCTGGCGACGGCAGTCAGCAGCGAGCCGAAGTGAAGCGGTCCGGAAGGCGTCGGAGCAAAACGCCCCACATAGTGCCCCACGGCTAGAGCCTTCGGCGCGACCGTCACTCTCCGAGGGTCCCGCCGTGAAGGTTGGCCGCCGTCGCCGCGGATCAGGAGTGAAGTTGGCGTTCGCGCAGTTCCGACAGCGCCTTGCAGTCCACGCACTGTGAGGCAGTGGGTCGAGCCTCCAGGCGGCGCAGGCCGATCTCGACGCCGCAGGTATCGCAATACCCGTAGTCTTCCGTATTGATGCGTTCCAGCGTCTCGGTGATCTTCTTGATGAGTTTGCGCTCGCGGTCGCGTGTCTTGAGTTCGATGCTGAACTCCTCCTCCTGCGTTGCGCGATCCGCGGGATCGGGAAAATTGGCGGCTTCATCCTGCATGTGGTTGACGGTTCGATCAACCTCCTCCATGAGTTGGCGTTGCCAATCGAGCAGCATGTTGCGGAAATGATCCAGTTGCGATGGACCCATGTAAGGTTCGTCTTCGGCCGGGTCGTAGGGTGTGAAGTTCCTGAACGGCGGATCAACCGACGCGAATTCGGCGGCTTGAAGGCGAGCCGTTGCTGCTCTTGTTCCTGACGTGGTTTCCGTGTTTTTTGCGGGCATGGTCCCCCGAGGTCTCAAACATGCTGATTCGCGAAGGCGCGAAAGCTATCAAATCCAACACCTGTTGGACAATACTGCGTTCAAATCCATTGAGCGAAAAAGATGGCGCGGGTTGGATGAAATTCGAGCCTCCCTTGTTGCCGGGCGTCTTGATACGTCGCTACAAGCGCTTCCTGGCGGATGTGGAAGTCGCTGGACGGGGTGTGGTCACCATGCACTGCGCGAACACCGGCGCCATGCTCGGATGCGATACGCCGGGTAGTCGCGTCTGGTTCTCCACGTCGCCACGGCCCCAGCGCAAGTACGCGCACACATTGGAGATCGTAGAGAATGCGGGGAACCGCATCTGCGTCAATACCGCACGGGCCAATGCCATCGTCGCCGAGGCGCTTATCGCCCGGCGAATCCCCGAGCTCGTGGCCGAACGCATCCGCCGCGAAGTCCGGGTTCCGGAGCCTTCAGCCGGGGAGCGCGAGGGGTTACTCCAACCGTCCCCGGTCGCTGGCGCTCCCCGGAGACGTTTGATCCATGGACGGTTTGACTTCGGTCTGTACGGCGCTGACACCGACCAGGAACCAGGGACGTATGTGGAGGTCAAGAGCGTCACCCTCGCGCGGGGCTGCCTGGGAGCTTTTCCGGACGCTGTGAGCGAGCGAGCGAGAAGGCATGTCGAGGCCCTTGCGCGCTGTGTCGCGATGGGCTATCGCGGAGTCTTGCTGTACTGCGTTCCCCATACGGGTATCCGCTCTGTGACCCCGGCCGACGACATCGATCCGCAATACGGTAGCGCGTTGCGCCGCGCGGCCGACGCCGGCGTGGAAGTGATCGCTTATGGATGCACCGTATCCCCGAGGGAGATCGCGCTTGGTGGGTCGCTCGGCGTAGTGCTTTGACGCGATGCGACTCGCGGCTCACCCCTGGAATTCGTTGCGAAGCGCCTTGTAGGCGGCGGCATTCGCCAGACGCGCCCCGTAGCGGGTCACCAGTTGCGCCGCGGCGTAGTTGGCGAACCTCGCCGCCGCGTCGGTGGAACCGCCACGGGTGAGGACATACAGGCAGGCTCCGGCGTATATGTCGCCCGCGCCGGTCGTATCGTTCGCGGTCACCTGGAATCCCGAGACCCGGCGGCGACCTGCGCTCGTTGCGACGAGGCATCCGGCACTGCCCAGCGTAACGTTTACGCACGGCGCTATGTCGCGCAGTTCGTTCACGGCGATGTCGATTCGGTCTGTGCGGGTCCAGGCCAGTGCTTCCTCCTCGTTGCAGAAGAGTTGATAGACGCCATTGCCGAGCATGGTGGTCAGGCCGTCGCGAAAGAACTCGACCATGGTGGGATCGGACAAGGTCATACTGGTACGAACGCCTTCATCCTCGGCCACCTCCCGCGCGCGCACCGCGGCCGCGCGACCGGACGTGGAAGACGACAGATAGCCTTCGATGTAAAGGTAGCTGGCTCGGGCGAGCGCCTCTGGATTGATGTCACCCGGGTCGAGGGCGTCGGAAACGCCGAGACAGGTGTTCATGGAGCGCTCCGCATCGGCGGTGACAAGTACCAGGCAGCGACCGGTTTTCCCCCGAGCATGTGGGTCGTGTCGGTTGGTATCCACCCCCGCGGCGCCTATCTCTTCGAGGAAATACGCTCCGGCTTCGTCGCCGGCGACTCGGCACGAATAGTAGCTCGTACCGCCGAATCCGCAGACGGCGTAAGCGGTGTTGGCTGCGGATCCGCCACACATGCGTGTCGCTTCGCGCGCATCCAGGGACTTCAGGAGCGTATCCATTCGCGCCTCATCGATCAGCGTCATGTGACCCTTGGCGATACCGTGGTCGTGCAGGTATGCGTCGTCGACGGAATGCTCCATGTCGACTAGCGCGTTGCCGACACCGTAGACGTCGTAGGGCATCAGTTCAGTTGTGCGAAAGCGTGATCGGCCGCTGCGAGCGTGGCGTCTATTTCGGCGTCGGTGTGCGCGCCGGAAACGAAAGCAGATTCGAATGCGGATGGAGCGAAGTAGACGCCAGCGTCGAGCATGGCGTGAAAGAAGCGGTTGTAACGGGCGACATCGCAGTGCGCGACATCCTCGAAGGATGCGACCTGGGCCGCAGATGTGAAGAACATGCTGAACATGCCGCAAACGCTGTTGATGCGCACGGCCAGATTGTGCCGGTCGGCAAGCGCTTCGAGACCTTCCGTAAGGGCCTTCGTTCGTGAGCGTAGCCGAGCGTAAAACGCGTCGTCGAGCGTATTCAGCAAGGTGAGACCCGCAGTTGTCGCCAGGGGATTCCCGGACAACGTGCCAGCCTGATACACCGGGCCTACCGGCGCGATATGGTTCATCACTTCCGCGCGTCCGCCGAATGCGCCAACCGGCAAGCCGCCGCCGATCACCTTCCCGAGGGTAATCAAGTCGGCCGAGACGCCGTACAGTGCCTGGGCTCCACCCCGGGCGATGCGAAATCCTGTCATCACCTCGTCGAAGATGAGCAACGCGCCGGTATCGGCGGTGATCTGCCGCACTGCTTCGAGGAATCCGGGCAACGGCGGGATACAGCCCATGTTCCCCGCCACGGGTTCCATGATCACGGCGGCGACCTGATCCCCATACTGTCCGAATGCGGCGCGCACGGCCTCGGCGTCGTTGAATGGCAGCGTCAGCGTGTGGCGCGCGACGGACTCGGGCACGCCGGGTGAGTTCGGCAGGCCAAGCGTCAATACGCCGCTACCGGCTTTCGCCAGCAATGCGTCCGAGTGACCGTGGTAACACCCGTCGAACTTGATGACGATGTCCCGCGACGTGAAACCTCGCGCGAGTCGAATTGCCGACATCGTCGCTTCCGTACCGGAGTTGACCAGCCGCACCTTGTCGATTCCGGGGACCGTGTCGACGATCTTTTCGGCCATCTCCGTTTCGCGTTTCGTCGGCGCGCCGAAGCCGAGGCTTTCCGCTGCCTGGTTCCTTATCGCGCGCACTACGGGTTCGAAGCCGTGGCCCTGAATCATCGGTCCCCAGGATGCGACGTAGTCGATGTAGCGGTTGCCGTCGACATCGACTAGGTATGGTCCAGTCGCCGACGCAAAGAAGACCGGGGAACCGCCGACGCCCTTGAAGGCGCGCACGGGAGAATTGACACCGCCGGGAATTACCTCTTGGGCGCGTTGGAAAAGTCGATTGGATTCGCTTCGATTCACTTGAGGGAGAGCCTCTCGTTCAATAGGAGTTCGACAATTGTCAGAATGGTTTGACTATTACCAGGATCGCGATAAGGAATAGCAGCACGGTAGGTACTTCATTGAACCACCGAAAGAACGTATCGCTGCTGGTGTTTTCATCGTTGGCGAACCGACGCACGAGCCTACCGCAATAGCCGTGGTAGGCATAAAGCGCCAACACACCTGCGATCTTGACCCACAGCCATGCCGCGTCGGCGTAGGCGTCCCAATAGAGAATCAGGAGCCAGACGCCGAATACCGCGGTGAGCGCGGCGGATGGTGTCATGATTCCTCGATAGAGGCGGCGTTCCATGAGTTTGAATCGTTCGATCCCGGGTCTGTCGGTGGCCGTCGCGTGATAGACGAACAGCCGGGGCAAATAGAACAGGGCTGCGAACCAGGTAACGACGAAGATGACGTGAAATGCCTTGATCCAGAGCATCAGCCGTGTCCTTGGCGGGTTGCCGTTCGGGTATGGGCGCTGACCGCCGCGCGCGTGAGGACGCCACGGATCATCGCGGTTCCCGATGCCGTGTGCCGAACATAGAGTGCCCCGACGCCAGAGCGGGTGAACACTTCCTGCGCGTCGCCCAGCGTAGCATCGATGTCGATACCAAGCGCGTCCGTGGGTTCGGCGGACAGGAGCAGGAGATGTACCTCCTTTTCGCTGGTGGTGCGTAGATGGCGGGCGAGGTCGTCGGCCTTCAACAGGCAGCGCACGCCATCACCGTCTTCCACCACGACCCATTCCGGATTTCCCGCCAGCGCCTCGGCGGCGGCGCGGACATCCATCACATCCGGGAGCCGCACGATGTTGCGTTCCATGATACTGCCGACCGGGGTCCGCAGAAGATCTTCCGAAGGCAGCCGTTCGAGTCCCAGGGCGGCGATCATGGTGAGGAATACCGAACGCTGTCGGAATACGCTTCTGGTCGTCCACGTCGCAACGACCACGATCAGCATCGCCGGGAGCACGACGCCCGAGTCCAGCGTCAGTTCCAGCACGATCACAAGCGCCGCCAGTGGCGCGCGAAGTGTCGCTGCAAACATGGCGGCCATGCCCAACATGACGTAGAACGCGGGGGATGCAGCGGATTCCGGGGAAATTGCCAAAGACAGATGGGCAAGGATTCCGCCGCATGCGGCGCCGATGACCAACGTGGGGCCAATCACGCCAACGGGTATGCCGAGGCCGATGCACGCCGCAGACGCGATCGTCTTGGCCACCGCGATGAGGAGCAGTGCGGACAAGGCGAATTGTCCGGCGAACGCCAGGTTGATAGTGTCGTAACCGACGCCCATGACCGCAGGCACGACGAATGCGGCGCAAGCCGTGATGGCCCCGGCGATGGTGGCGCGCAACAGGAAAGGATGCCGGTCCAGCCCGGCGAAGAAGCGTACGGCGAGAATGAAGCCGGCGGCGATTGCGCCTATGGCGAAGCCGCCAAATGCCATGTACACCAGGTCCAGCATCGATGATGACCCCATTTGGGGAACGACCAGATCAGGTGAGTGCAGAGATACGGTGCGTGAGACGACGGTTGCGGCAGCGACCGCCAGGATGACCGGAATGAGATAGCCAATCGCCCATTCCATCATCACCACCTCCATCGCAAACACAATTGCTGCAACGGGCGTGTGGAAGGATGCCGCGGTCGCGGCGGCCGCGCCGCACGCGACCAGCAGACGTATGCGGTGGTTCGGAAGCTTGAAGGCCTGTCCCAGTATGCTCGATGTCGCGGCGCCAAGATGAATTGCCGGTCCCTCGCGGCCGCCGGACAAGCCTGCGGCGAGGGCGCCCGCGCCCGCGAAGAACTGCACGAGCGCGTTCTTTGCGGGCAGGCGGCCCTGGTGACTACCGAGACGTTCCAGAACATGCGCGATTCCCGTGCGGCGGTCGTCGGCGGCCATGCGGGTCAGCAACACACCGATGACCACCGCGCCAGTCAGGGGCAGTAGCGCTTTTGCGACGGCTGGCAGCGATTCGAAGTCTTCGCTGGGGAGGCCGACGAGTGAAAGACCTGCGAAAGCGATGGTCGCCTTGAACGACACGACCACGAGGCTTGCGGTCACGCCAACGGCGATACCGAGGATCGGGAGCTGGAGCATGTTCGCCGGTACTTGGGAAATGGCCCGTGCGATACGTCTTCTCAGACGCTGGAAAAGTAGGGCCCGGCGCGTCGGATCATTTCGCTGGCTGTTCACGTTCGCGCGGTTCGCTCCTTACTTGGCCCCTCTATGCCCTGCGGCGGCCGCGACGGCGGTGATGAAAGAGGCGTCCCCGATGCCTGTCTGGAATATTATAGTCGGCAGCGCGCAAGGTACCTGGATCGCATCCGGGGCCATGCGCTTTTGCAGAACCCAAGACGACAATTGCTATGAGACTGTCACGGAGCATGGTGGTCGTTGCCGACCGCCCCAATAGAAGGGCCGCCTGGACGGCGGCGGCCGTGATCCTGGCCGCCGGCTTCGGATACGGCTGCTTCGTTCTGGGCAGCTACCGCCATGACAGCGAAAGCGAGCAAATCTCGATCCCAGCCGCCGACTGCGACGAAACGGATGAGATCGCCTGGTTCAAGGAACTGGATCTTGCTCAGGTGGTGGATGCAGGTGCGAACGAGCAACTGCGTCGCACGATCAAGATTCTCGGCGATCGGATCCAGTCCCTCGAAGAGGAAGCACGCTTCTACCGGCGACTTGTGGCGCCGATGGACGATGATGCGGGTTTCAACATCGAGCGGCTCGATATCGCGAAGACACGAGACCCCGCCCGATTCGCCTACACGTTGTTTCTGACCCAGGCCGTGGACCGAGACCGATGGATCGAGGGGAACCTGAAGATCGATATCGTCGGAAAAGAAGCAAGTGCGCAGCGATCATTGTCGCTTGCACAGTTGTCGGAAGAGAGCGAGTATCCTATCAAGTTCCGATTTCTCTACTTTGAGGACTTTAGCGGTCAGATGACTCTTCCCAAGGAATTTCTGCCCCAGGAGGTCAGGGTCACTGCGGAAGTGGACACCGGACACCGCTTCGAGCGGGTATTTGAGTGGTCTGTGGAATAGAAGGCCGGCAAAGCGGGATGGAATGCGGCATAGTTGATAAAGTGGATAGCGAATGAAGTGGTTTAAACCCGGAGGAGGGGAGAGTTTGAGCGAAGAAGGCGGGCTCGTGAAAAGGAACAGGGTCGATAGCAAGGAAAAGAGCGCAACCCTTATCTCTTCGGACACGTCGGTGCGCGGCGACATTCACTTTTCGGGTCGGCTATACGTCAGTGGCGCGGTCACAGGCAAGATAACGACCGATGAAGGGGACTCGGCCACGCTTTTCGTCGACGAGGGCGGTTGTGTCGAGGGCGACATTCATGCGGCGCACGTGGTTATCGCGGGCCGAGTCGAAGGCGATGTGTTTGCCAGGGAGCGTCTGGAAGTTGCGGCAACCGCCCGGGTCAGGGGCGATGTTTCGTACAAACAGCTTGGCGTAGAGTTGGGCGGATCGGTGAATGGCAGAGTCCTGTGCGTCGAAGACGACGAGGAACGTGGCAACGTTCGCGTTTTCGAGTTGCCGGGCGACGGCGATCGAGACGCCTGAGACAGCTTCGTGGAATCGGTCGACATTGGCTTTTCCGTCCGCGCCGCAGGTAAGGTTGCGGAACTCGTCGCGGGCGAGGGCAACGACATGCTGAAACTACGCGTCTTTATCACAGGCGGTGGTTGCAGCGGCTTCTCGTATGGCTTTACCTTCGATGAGGAGGTCGCGGAGGACGACGCCGTGATCGAGCGAGAAGGCGTCACCATGCTGGTGGATGCGATGAGCTATCAGTACCTTGCCGGCGCCGAGGTCGACTATAGGGAAGACCTGCAGGGGGCGCAGTTCGTCGTCACGAATCCCAATGCTTCCTCAACGTGCGGTTGCGGAAACTCGTTCGCTATCTGATTTGCCTGTTGGCTGGATAGAACGCGCCGAGTACTCGCGGTCCCGCCGCCCCCGTGACGGTCGGCGAGTTCCCGGGTAGGCGTTCCAGGAATCGATATGCGAGCCATGCGAAGGCTGCCGCTTCGATGGCATCGCCATCGAAGCCCAAGGTCTCGGTCTTCATTACCCGACGCCGGATCAGACGTTTTCCCAGACGGTCCATGAGATCGACGTTCAACCGACCTCCCCCACATACAACGATATCGGCATTGGATGGCGCCCATGTCTCAACCGCCCAGGAGATGCTTGCGGCGGTGAACTCGGCCAGAGTGGCTTGGACATCGGCGGGATCTTCCGAACCGTGCAGGCGCGTGCGCAAGTAGTCGAGGTTGTAGAAATCCTTGCCAGTGCTCTTCGGCGGCGGTGCGCGAACAAAACCGTCCTGTTCGAGGTCGGCCAGCAGGTTCGGAATCACTTTCCCCGTTAGGGACCAAGCGCCACCCCGATCAAACGCCAGGCCTCGGTGTTCTCGAATCCAGGCGTCGAGCAAGGCATTGCCGGGACCGGTGTCGAATCCGATCGCGAGGTGGGGCGCGAGAACCGTTATGTTGGAAATCCCACCGATGTTCACGACCACGCGTTCGCCCTCGGGAGGCTTGAATAGCGCTTCATGGAACGGCGGCACCAATGGCGCGCCCTCGCCGCCGGCTGCCACGTCCCGGCGACGGAAATCGGCGACCGTGTCGAGACCGCTGATCTCGGCGATACGATGGGGATCCCCTATTTGAACGGTATAGGCGGGGACCCTGCGCGGGTCGTGACGAACTGTCTGTCCGTGGCTTCCGATCGCCCTGACCGGGCGATTCCCCGCGAATGTGCGGGCGGATCGACCTATGAGTTCGCCCATCTCGGCATCGGCCCTGGCCATGCGGTTCAGGTCATCTGCGGCCGGTAGGGCAAGCGCACGCAGGGAATCGGCAAGGGGGTCCGGTATTGGTTCGGTTGTGGCGTCGATGATGCGCGGAACAACGGGTTCGACATCGATCATCGCCAAGTCGAGTCCGTCGACACTTGTTCCGGAAATTGCGCCGATGAATAGAAGAGCCATCGGTGCGGCCTGACTCGCGAGATCGTGCTGGCTAGCAGCCTGTCGGACTTGCCGCTCTAGCGGCAAGATCGACGGGGTGACGGGCGCGCGGGCGGGGCGAAACAGGGGGCTTGGGCGGGGGCAACAGACGGCCCCGGCTAGGGCGACGGGTTTTGTGGCACTAGCGCGCGGCCAGAACCTGGGGCCCCGACAGGTGGTTGTCGAGCTGCGCGAGGATGAGCCCGGTGGACTCCTCGAAACGGTTCCGTTCCGAGGCGGGGATGGGTTTCGCTTTCGGCAGTTCTACGGTGCGGGGGTTGTGGTGCAAACCACTCACGAGGAATTCGTAGTGGAGGTGGGGGCCCGTGGCGTACCCGGTCGCGCCCACGTATCCGATGGTTTTGCCTTGCTCGACACGGGTTCCTTGGCGGATTCCGCGGGCGATCCTGGACAGGTGCAGGTACTTGGTCTCGAAGGTTTCGCCATGTCGCAACACCACGTAGTTGCCATTGGGGGTGGTACGGCCCGCGATACGGACCGTACCACCGCCTGCCGCCAACACCGGCGTGCCCACGGGCGCGGCGTAGTCGATACCGCGGTGGGGCATCGAGATCTTGAACAGCGGGTGGTATCTCTTCAGATTAAAGTTCGAACTGATGCGCGTAAACTCGAGCGGCGCCCTGAGAAAATCCTTGCGCATGCTTTCCCCTTGGGGACTGTAGAACGCGGCAATACCGGTGCTATCGGAATACAGGACCGCTCGGTGCGTCTCTCCCTGGTTCACGAACTGGGCCGCGAGGATTTTGCCGGTATCGATACGTTGATCGTCCAGGTATAGCTCTTCGAAGAGAATCGAAAATTCGTCGCCGTCCCGAATATCGAGAAGGAAGTCGATGTCCCACTGAAAGATCTTCTCCAGACGCATGATAAGAGGGTCTTCCAATCCCGCGCGCTGCCCGGCGACGAACAACGAATGCTTGATCGCGGCGTGCTTAAAGGCAACTTTCCTGGTGGGTTCTTCGATTTCCTTGCGGCCTCGATACGCCTCGCCGGAACGTTCGAATACGAGCCGTTCCAGGGGTCCGGGCGAATAGACGAAGCGGAGAAGATTGCCCCCTTCGTCCATAACAAACGTCAGTTCGTGGCCGGGATACACCTTGTGCAGCCGTTCCGCTAGCGGGCCACTGGCAAGTATCCGTTGCAGTTCTCCGGGCGGGAGGTCTCGTTTCTCGAAGATTGTGGAAAGGTTTTCGCCCGGCTCGATGCATATGACCTGCTCGGTCGTTGCTTCGGATTCCGGCGGTTGTTCCGCGTAAGTCCTGAGTGCCTCAAGCTCAGCATCGGCGTAGCGCGGGTCCGTCTCGAAGGTGGTGATAGCTTCCGTGACGTCCCGGTCGAAAGAGGAAATGAGGCCGAGGATCGCAGCCACTGCGGCACAGATGTAGAGGTGGGATACCGGAACTTTTCCCCTGGTCAAGCTTTATACTCTAGTCGATTTCTGCCAGAAGGCAGATTTTGGAACTCACGCGCGTGGCAAGGTTTGGAGTATAAAGAATTTGTCCGGTTTTGGAAGCTTGGATAACCCATCCCAGCAAAGTTCGATACTGACCGATCTACGTAGAAGGGGACTGGTCGCGCAAGTTTCGGACGAAGCGGGCCTGGAGGCTCATCTCGCTCCATGCTCGCGCGTTGTCTATTGCGGCTTCGATCCTACTGCGGACAGTCTCCAGATCGGAAACCTGGTGACGCTCCTGACCTTGAGGCGCTTTCAGCGGGCCGGCCATCGACCCATCCTGCTTGTTGGCGGTGCCACCGGGTTGATCGGCGATCCCAGCGACAAGAACGAGGAACGCGATCTCAACCTTCGCGAGGTCGTCGCCGTCTGGGCGAAGAGAGTGCGTGCGCAGGCGGCGCGGTTTCTCGATTTCGACGGGGATGCGGGGGCGATTGTCGTCAACAACCTGGATTGGACCGGCCGCCTCGACGTGGTCTCCTTCTTGCGGGATGTAGGGAAACATTTCTCGGTCAACGCGATGATCCAGCGCGAGTGGGTCAGGTCGAGGCTGGAAGCCAGGGGAAGCGGTATTTCCTTCGCCGAGTTCAGCTACACCATCCTGCAGGCGATGGACTTCAAGCAGCTCGCCGAACGGTATGACTGCACCGTTCAGATCGGCGGCAGCGATCAGTGGGGGAATATCGTCAGCGGTGTCGACCTGGTTCGGCGGACCTTGGCGAGGAAGGTTTTCGCGATGACGATCCCGTTGGCGACAAAGACAGACGGGACAAAGTTCGGAAAGACCGAGGTGGGAGCCGTCTGGCTTGACGAGGCGAAAACGTCGCCATACGCCTTCTATCAGTTCCTTGTCAACATGGCGGATCGAGACGTGGTGACTTATCTGCGTCAACTTACCTTTCTGGGCGTGGAAGAGATCGAGGCGGCCGAGAAGGCGGTTGCAGAAGATCCAGGATCGCGCGCGGCGCAGCGCCTCCTCGCTTCGGAAGTCACGCGCCTGGTGCACGGCGAGAAGGGTCTTCTATCCGCGAGGCGGATCACGGACGCGCTGTTCAGCGGTGCCGTGGAGTCATTGACGGCGATCGATTTCGAACAACTTGCGCTCGACGGCATCGAGTGCACGACAGTCGAGGCCGACGTCGGACTGGTCGCCGTCATGGCGCAAACGCCGCTCGCGCGATCGAGAAGCGCGGCGCGCAGGTTGGTCCAAAGCAAAGCGGTGCGTGTGAATGGCGAACTGACGGATGACACCGAGCGCACGTTGTCTCCGTCAAACGCGCTATGTGGCCGCTACCATCTCATCCGGCGGGGCAAGAAGAGCTGGCACCTGGTTGCGCACGCCTGATCCGGGCGGCCCGTGGTCGCAGTCGGGAGTCGATCGCGCAGTGTTTTCGCTGGTGACCGGAAAACGCCGCTTGTAAGCGACCGGTCGGTGCGTATAATGCGCTCCCCTTGGCCCGCGTGAATGCGCGCGGCCCCGCTCATTGACAATGAAACAAGCCATTCGTGTGGGCGCTCGTGAACGAAGAGCCGAGGCAAACTTGTCTTGGGAGCGGTGGCGGTCTTTATCGCTGCCGAACCCGAAAACTTCTTAAACTGAAGAGTTTGATCATGGCTCAGATTGAACGTTGGCGGCAGGCCTAATACATGCAAGTCGAACGAGAAAGTCCCTTCGGGGGCGAGTAGAGTGGCGGACGGGTGAGTAACGCGTAGGAATCCACCCAATAGTGGGGGATAACCCGAGGAAACTCGGGCTAATACCGCATGTGATCTCCGGTTTCTGACCGGTGATGAAAGCGGGGGATCGGCCCGCCGACGCAAGTCGGCGCTAGACCTCGCGCTATTGGACGAGCCTGCGTTGGATTAGCTTGTTGGTGAGGTAATGGCTCACCAAGGCAACGATCCATAGCTGGTCTGAGAGGACGATCAGCCACACTGGAACTGAGACACGGTCCAGACTCCTACGGGAGGCAGCAGTAGGGAATATTGTGCAATGGGCGCAAGCCTGACACAGCCATGCCGCGTGTGTGAAGAAGGCCCTAGGGTTGTAAAGCACTTTCAGCGGAGAAGAAAAGCGAGGGGTTAATACCCCCGCGTCTTGACGTTACCCGCAGAAGAAGCACCGGCTAACTCCGTGCCAGCAGCCGCGGTAATACGGAGGGTGCGAACGTTAATCGGAATTACTGGGCGTAAAGCGCGCGTAGGCGGTTTGTTAAGTGAGGTGTGAAATCCCCGGGCTCAACCTGGGAACTGCATTTCAAACTAGCGGACTAGAGTGTAGTAGAGGGAGGCGGAATTTCCTGTGTAGCGGTGGAATGCGTAGATATAGGAAGGAACACCAGTGGCGAAGGCGGCCTCCTGGACTAACACTGACGCTGAGGTGCGAAAGCGTGGGGAGCAAACAGGATTAGATACCCTGGTAGTCCACGCCGTAAACGATGAGAACTAGCCGTTGGGCCCCTTGAGGGCTTGGTGGCGCAGCTAACGCGATAAGTTCTCCGCCTGGGGAGTACGGCCGCAAGGTTAAAACTCAAATGAATTGACGGGGGCCCGCACAAGCGGTGGAGCATGCTGTTCAATTAGAGGCAACGCTAAGAACCTTACCACCACTTGACATCCACGGAACTTTCCAGAGATGGATTGGTGCCTTCGGGAACCGTGTGACAGGTGCTGCATGGCTGTCGTCAGCTCGTGTCGTGAGATGTTGGGTTAAGTCCCGTAACGAGCGCAACCCTTATCCTTATTTGCCAGCGGGTAATGCCGGGAACTCTAAGGAGACTGCCGGTGACAAACCGGAGGAAGGCGGGGACGAGGTCAAGTCATCATGGCCCTTATTGTGGTGGGCTACAAGCGTGCTACAATGGGAGATACAGAGGGCTGCGATCCCGCGAGGGGGAGCGAATCCCACAAAATCTCTCGTAGTCCGGATAGGAGTCTGCAACTCGACTCCTTGAAGTCGGAATCGCTAGTAATCGCGAATCAGAACGTCGCGGTGAATACGTTCCCGGGCCTTGTACACACCGCCCGTCACGTCATGGAAGTGGGTTGCACCAGAAGTAGCTAGTCTAACCTTCGGGAGGACGGTTACCACGGTGTGATTCATGACTGGGACGAAGTCGTAACAAGGTAGCCGTAGGGGAACCTGCGGCTGGATCACCTCCTTAAATCGAAGTCCTGCCTGCTGGCGTTCGCGTTGGCGGGAACGGGACCAAGCCTTGACTTAAGCGGAATCGACGTTGGCGCACCTGCGGTAAATTCGCGGGTTCGCGTCGACGTGCCCACCTCCGATTCGCTTGTTTGTTGACGAACCGCAATGCGTTTCGTCGGCGAGCTGGCGCGGAGATCATGGGCGCGCCCACACGAATGGTTTGTTTCAAATGGTGCGGAGGCGATGGCGTGTGGCACTCTTGTGCCACTGAGGGAACCGACCCGGGTCTGTAGCTCAGTTGGTTAGAGCGCACCCCTGATAAGGGTGAGGTCGGTGGTTCAAGTCCACCCAGACCCACCACCTTGTACGGGGCCGTAGCTCAGCCGGGAGAGCGCCTGCTTTGCAAGCAGGAGGTCGGGAGTTCGATCCTCCTCGGCTCCACCATTGATTGCCAATCCAGAGCGGGGAATCCGCGCGACACGCGCTCTTTGATAATTCGTAATGATGAAGTCTGTGCGTCAGGAAATTAATCTTGACGCACCCAGTCGATATCGAGTCTAGCAACGATATCGACGAAATAAAGCAAATGTGTCTTGGTACGAGTGCAAGCCGGAGACGGCTGGCGCTCTTCCAAACCGGTGTTATTCAGCTATATATGAAGGGGTGCCGAGTGCACTTTCGATTATATGGTCAAGCAAACAAGCGCATTCGGTGGATGCCTAGGCAGTTGAAGGCGATGAAGGACGTCGTAGCTTGCGATATGCCTCGGGGAGCCAGCTAACAGGCTTTGATCCGAGGATTTCCGAATGGGGAAACCCAACTCTTTCGGGAGTTATCGTCAACTGAATACATAGGTTGGCGAAGCGAACCCGGGGAACTGAAATATCTAAGTACCCGGAGGAAAAGAAATCAACCGAGATTCCCTTAGTAGTGACGAGCGAAAGGGGAACAGCCCTTAAGCGCATTGGATAGTTAGCGGAAGCACCTGGAAAGGTGCGCCATAGCGGGTGATAGCCCCGTACGCGAAAACTGCCATTGCGTGAAATCGAGTAGGGCGGGGCACGTGAAACCCTGTCTGAACATGGGGGGACCATCCTCCAAGGCTAAATACTCTCAACTGACCGATAGTGAACCAGTACCGTGAGGGAAAGGCGAAAAGAACCCCTGTGAGGGGAGTGAAATAGTTCCTGAAACCGGATGCGTACAAGCAGTGGGAGCCGTTGTCCGGCGCGTGGTTCGCCACGGGTCGGGCATGGTGACTGCGTACCTTTTGTATAATGGGTCAGCGACTTATTCTTACTGGCAAGGTTAACCGTTTAGGGGAGCCGTAGGGAAACCGAGTCTTAAAAGGGCGCCATCCCGTTCTACGGGAAAAGTCGGTAACAGTAGACCCGAAACCGGGCGATCTAGCCATGGGCAGGGTGAAGGTCAGGTAACACTGACTGGAGGCCCGAACCCACCAATGGTGAAAAATTGGGGGATGACCTGTGGCTCGGAGTGAAAGGCTAATCAAGCCCGGAGATAGCTGGTTCTCCTCGAAAACTATTTAGGTAGTGCCTCTCGTATCACCGTCGGGGGTAGAGCACTGTTTGGGCTAGGGGGTCACCTCGACTTACCAACCCCATGCAAACTCCGAATACCGTCGAGTGCAGCGAGGGAGACAGACGGCGGGTGCTAACGTCCGTTGTCGAAAGGGAAACAACCCAGACCGCCAGCTAAGGTCCCCAAATCATGGTTAAGTGGGAAACGATGTGGGAAGGCCCAGACAGCCAGGAGGTTGGCTTAGAAGCAGCCATCCTTTAAAGAAAGCGTAACAGCTCACTGGTCGAGTCGGCCTGCGCGGAAGATTTAACGGGGCTTAAACCATGTACCGAAGCTGCGGGCGCGTGCCCGAACGGGCGCGCGCGGTAGAGGAGCGTTCTGTAAGCCTGTGAAGGTGGACCGGGAGGTCCGCTGGAGGTATCAGAAGTGCGAATGCTGACATGAGTAACGATAAAGGAGGTGAAAATCCTCCTCGCCGAAAGACCAAGGGTTCCTGCGCAACGCTCATCGGCGCAGGGTGAGTCGGCTCCTAAGGCGAGGCCGAAAGGCGTAGTCGATGGGAAGCTGGTTAATATTCCAGCACCGCTCTTTGCTGCGATGTGGTGACGGAGAAGGCTAGACGGTCCTGGCGATGGTTGTCCAGGTTCAAGCAAGTAGACCGGGATCTCAGGCAAATCCGGGATCTCAAGGTCGAGATGCGATGACGAACCGGTCCTATACGACCGGGAAGCCGTTGATGCCACGCTTCCGAGAAAAACCTCTAAGCTTCAGGCAATGAGCGACCGTACCCCAAACCGACACAGGTGGTCGGGTAGAGAATACCAAGGCGATTGAGAGAACTCGGGTGAAGGAACTAGGCAAAATGGCACCGTAACTTCGGGAGAAGGTGCGCCGCCGACGGTGACGGGACTTGCTCCCCGAGCTATTGGCGGTCGAAGATACCAGGTGGCTGCGACTGTTTACTAAAAACACAGCACTCTGCAAACTCGTAAGAGGACGTATAGGGTGTGACGCCTGCCCGGTGCCGGAAGGTTAATTGATCAGGTTAGGCTTTGGCCGAAGCTTGTGATCGAAGCCCCGGTAAACGGCGGCCGTAACTATAACGGTCCTAAGGTAGCGAAATTCCTTGTCGGGTAAGTTCCGACCTGCACGAATGGCGTAACGATGGCCACACTGTCTCCACCCGAGACTCAGTGAAATTGAAATCGCGGTGAAGATGCCGTGTACCCGCGGCTAGACGGTAAGACCCCGTGAACCTTTACTACAGCTTCACACTGGACTTTTACTTAGTTTGTGTAGGATAGGTGGGAGACTTTGAAGCGAGGGCGCTAGCTTTCGTGGAGTCGTCCTTGAAATACCACCCTGGCTACGTTGGGGTTCTAACTTGGGCCCATTAGCTGGGTTGAGGACAGTGTGTGGCGGGTAGTTTGACTGGGGCGGTCTCCTCCCAAAGAGTAACGGAGGAGCACGAAGGTGCACTCAGCATGGTCGGAAATCATGCTTTGCGTGTAAAGGCAGAAGTGCGCTTGACTGCGAGACTGACAAGTCGAGCAGGGTCGAAAGACGGTCTTAGTGATCAGGTGGTTCTGTATGGAAGGGCCATCGCTCAACGGACAAAAGGTACTCCGGGGATAACAGGCTGATACCGCCCAATAGTTCACATAGACGGCGGTGTTTGGCACCTCGATGTCGGCTCATCACATCCTGGGGCCGAAGCCGGTCCCAAGGGTATGGCTGTTCGCCATTTAAAGTGGTACGCGAGCTGGGTTTAGAACGTCGTGAGACAGTTCGGTCCCTATCTGCCGTGGGCGTTTGAGATTTGCGAGGAGCTGCTCCTAGTACGAGAGGACCGGAGTGGACGAACCTCTGGTGTTCCGGTTGTTACGCCAGTAGCATTGCCGGGTAGCTATGTTCGGAAGGGATAACCGCTGAAAGCATCTAAGCGGGAAGCCCACCTCAAGATGAGATCTCACAAATCGTAAGATTTCTGTAGGGCTCTCGAAGACTACGAGAATGATAGGCGGGATGTGTAAGCGTTGTGAGACGTTGAGCTAACCCGTACTAATTGCCCGTGAGGCTTGACCATATAATCGAGCGTGCGCCCCCGCCAGCCGGGTGTGCAAGCCTCTGTTGTATGAAATGGATGACACTCTTAGGACACATTAGCTGACTTCATCATACGCTCTTGTCCGGAGACGATAGCCGCCAGCGTGGGAGGCGTCCTCGGGCAAATGGTTTGCCTGACGGCCATAGCGAGTCTGAACCACCTGAATCCATCTCGAACTCAGAAGTGAAAGGGCTCTGCGCCGATGGTAGTGTGGGGGCTCCCCATGCGAGAGTAGGACATCGTCAGGCTTTAATTTGAACAACCGGCTCCAGGTGGGCCGGTTTTTTTTGTGCGCACGGGCTGTCCAAGCGCCACGACGTTTCACGCAACTCTAGCAAGGGATGGTGCCCGACGGTCCCAATCAGCTCTGACCCGCCGATATCACCTACATCGCCGTGACCAACCGCTTCGTCTACATTGCCGTAGTGCTCGGTGCCTGGTCGGCATCGTTCTCACCGCGATGGGCGCTCGTCCCAACATACCGCGACGCGGTGCAGCTCACGGACCTCGCCGCTGAAATCGTTCGCCCCGGCGTGCTGAACGCATCGCTGGTCCCATATCGCCAGCGTGCCGGGCTGGTAGCGTACGCGCGCTTGATAACTTTGTTGGGTGCAGTGCGCAAACAGAAAACCAAGCAGCGCAGCGCTCTCCCGCTCTGCGAGCTGTACGATGCTCTTGGTGTAACCCGCGTTCACGTAGAGCGCCTTGCGGCCGGTTTCCGGATGGGTGGTCACCACGGGATGGGTCACCGGTCGCTCGGCCAGCTTCGCATCGATGTTACGACCGTCGTGCCGCGCGTCCAAAGGATCGACAAACACTTTCATGGAATCGGAGAGACCTTCATAGGCCCTGTACTGCGACGCGAATACCGTGTCGCCGCCGACCGCCGGAAGTTCCCGCGCAAGCAACATGGTGATCTTCGGGGGTAGTTCGTGCCAGGTCGAGTCCGTGTGCCACTGGTCTGAAACGTTGGGGTGGCCTGGATCGGCACGGACGAGGAGCGCGTCGTCATAGCCCTCCAAGGCCGTAAAGCCATGCACGTGGAGCTTGCCCCAGCGCATGCCAAATTCCCTCAACTGGCCGAGGGTGAGATGAGCCTGTCCGTGGATGGCGAGCGCGCCGTATTCCAGTAGCAATGCGTGCACGGCGGCGAAACCGTTTTCATCGAGAGACGCCACGTCGAGGCCTCGTACCTCGGCGCCCAGGGCTCCGGTCAAAGGTCGAATGTCCAACGTGGCCTCTTGCTTCACGGTTCTCATGTTGCTCCTCCCACAGTATTTCGCGGCTTAACCATATAATCGAGCGCGTCCCCCGGAAACGAGGTGTGCGAACCTCCATTGTATGAAAAGGTGACACTTTTCCCGCCTGCGGGTGCTGAGGTATGGGCAGCGCCAAAAGACCTGTCGCCCTGCCGGGCGCCATGTTTTGCCCCCGCCCAAGCCCCCTGTTCTCGCCCCACCCGCGCGCCCGTCATCCCGACAGGCTGTTAGCTTTCGGACGGCGCGACCGCTTTGTACGCGAACAGCCTGCGAAAGAACCTGTCGCCGATCAAACCGATGGATCGGTTTCTGAGCCACGCGCTCAAACCGGAGAGGTGGAAAATCTTCGCGTTGCGGCGCGAGTGGCGCTGGACCTGTGCTGTCCTGTCGCGCCGCAAGGACTCGTAGCGCGCGAGCGCGCGCGGAACATCGCCGCCATCGGCAACGCAACGCGCAAGTACGGCGGCGTCTTCTATCGCCATGGCAGCGCCCTGGGCCATGAACGGCAAGGCCGCATGGCAGGCATCACCGAGCAGCGTGATGCGGTGATCCGACCAGTGGGGCATGGGCGGACGGTCGAACAATGCCCACTTGTAGCAACCGTCGCGCTCTGTCCCATCGATCAGCGCCTGCACGTCCCGATGCCATCCGGCGAAATCGCTCCGAAACTCCTCGCAATCACCGGGCTCGATCCAGGACCCGGGTTGCGGTTCGTTCCGCCTGGCAACAACACCGACGCAGTTGACCAGGGCGCTGTCTCGCACCGGGTATTGGACAAAGTGTTTGCCGGGTCCCCACCAGATCTTGACGACGGGCCGCATGATTGCCTCCGGCAGGCCCGCTGCCGAAACGAGGGCACGCCAGGCGATGTCGCCGCTGTAGGTGGGTGTCTCGCTTCCGAATAGCGCCGTACGCACAGTCGAGGAAATGCCGTCGGCACCGACCAGCATGGATCCGGTTTGGCGATTCCCATTAACCGAGACCGCGACGCTGGCGCGGCTCTGGTGAATGCGTTCGACGCGTGCGCCGGCGTGCAGTTCGATGCGGGGGTCACCGAGCGCGGCATCGGCAAGACAGGTGACGAGGTCGTATCGCATAACGAGGTAGTACGGGAAGCCGTAGGTCTTCCGAACATGCTCGCCGAGCGGATACCTCGCCAGTATCCGGCCGTGTCTCCAGTGGCGAATCTCGATCGCTTCGGGCAACAGGGCGATTGACCGCAGGGGGGCTTCAAGCGCGAGGTCGTGCATAACGCGGCTGGCGTTCGGGCTGAGTTGCAAGCCAGCACCGGTCTCTTCGAAAGCGGGTGCCTGCTCGAAAAGGCGCACATGGATTCCCTGGCGGGCCATGCAGAGGGCGGCAGTCAAGCCGCCAATACCGCCTCCGGCAACGAGGATCTCGGACATCGCGCGTCGAGTAGGCGTCAGTGCGGCCCCGGATGCGGGCTGGCCGTCCATGGACTGCGAGAGGAAATGCACGCCTCAGTGGATCTGGCAGCTACGCTTCGCAATGCTCGCCCCTGTTGGCCAAGAGATTTGTGCAGATCATACTATTAGACCCGTGCGGCGATGTCGCCCCAGTGCCAGAAAAGATGCCAGAAAAGAGCGGTCTTTTCCGACACCTGCGGCCATGGGTTCGGCACGCGGCTGACCCGGCTCACCAGGGGCCGGATCTGATTCATGGAGGGTCAAAGTAGTGAGTATTCCCGCCGTTTTCGAACAGCTCGCGTCCCATCGGGTCGCACGGGTTGATCCGAGCGACAAACCACTTCTCGAGAACTATGGCATAGCCGTGCGCGGCGACCTGGCGATCCTCGACGACGATGTCGAACTTCTTCGCGCCGAGCGCATACGCGATCAATTGGGTGGTCCGGCGCGCGCGTGGCTCACGCGGCTCTGCGTCCGGCCCCACATCGACTCGACGAATAGCGCACTGATGCGGGCGGGGCTACAACGCGATATCGACGGAGAAGTGCTCATGGCGGAGGCGCAGACAGCGGGCCGAGGTCGGCGCGGTCGCGCATGGATGAGTCCGTTCGGCCGGAATCTCGCCATGAGCCTGGGTGTGCGCATTGATCGGCCGTTGCGGGAAATCGGCGCGGTGGGCCTGGCTGTGGGCGTTGCGGTCGCTGGCGCGTTGGTCGAGTTCGGCGTTCGGGACGCGAGACTCAAGTGGCCGAACGATATCGTACTCGACCGGCGCAAAATGTGCGGCATCCTGATCGAACTGCCCACGGCGAAGGAACCGGCTTGCGTCGTCATCGGGATCGGTATCAATGTCGGCGGAATTTCGGCGGTGGCACCCTTGGTCGATCAGGCTGTCGCCGATGTCACGGAGCAGGTGCCGAACGCATCGCGCAACCGCTTGGCCGGGATGGTGATCGACACCGTCTACAACGTGTGCAAGCAGTTCGAGAGACACGGTTTCGCGCGGATAAAGCCTGCATACGATACCCTGCATCGATTTCACGGCGAAACTGTGCGCCTCATTGTCGGTACGGAGGAAGTAACCGGCACTGTCGCTGGAGTTGGCCTGGATGGCGCCTTGCAGCTACGAACTGGCTCGGGTATCCGAAGTTTCATCGGCGGCGAGGTGTCGTTGCGGACATGACGCGTCTGGATGTCGACATCGGGAACACGCGGACCAAATGGCGATTCGGAATCGCTCGGGGTACGGCATCGGGCGTTGTGGCACCAACGCTCTCGGTTCCGCCGGACCGCGTCTGTATCGCTTGTGTGGCGGCGGGACGCGACGAGGTCGGGGCGCGATTCGCGTCGGCCTTTGATTTTCGTCCCGAGTTTGCCGAGACAACGGCGGAACTGGCGGGCGTCACCTGTGGTTACGAAAATCCCGCCTTGCTTGGCATTGATCGGTGGCTGGCTGTGGTCGCGGCCTGGAATACGGTCAGACAACCCGCGGTGGTGGCTGACGTCGGTACGGCGGCGACGCTTGATTTCGTGACGCGCGATGGACGTCATGCGGGCGGCTACATCGTGCCGGGGATCGGGATGATGGCGACGGCGTTGGCGCGCGATACCGCTCGTGTTCGAGTCGCGGGTGACGTGGCAGCGGATCTGCTGCCGGGACGCGACACTTCGCAGGCCGTGCGCCGCGGCACGACGGCAATGTTGCTGTCCTTCGTCGAGTGGTCTGTTGCGCGGTTTTCAGCCGCGCACGGCGAATCACCGGTCGTGTTTCTTACGGGGGGCGATGCGGAAAATCTGGCTGCGCGGCTATCCTTCCCCGTTCGCGTCGAGCCCGACCTGGTTCTCGATGGTTTGGCGCTGGCGTTGCCTTGACAGAATTGGCCGGGAACGGAGGGGAACGAAGTGTGCGACCCGGACCGGTGAAAACGTTGCCATTCGTGTTTTGGTTTCTGGTCGCCGGGAACGCCGTGATCTTTGCCTTGATCTGGTTGGAGCGAGCGCTCGCGGCCATGGACAGCGCCCCGGAGTTGCACAGCCATCAGGTTCCGTTTCGCACAGAGAAATCTTCGGGGTGCGTCGTGCTTGGTCCTCTGGACGACTATGACGCAGCATCGGCATTGGCAGAAAGGATTCAGGGCGACGGTGGCCGGGCGATCATCCGGGAACGGGACATCCTTAGCCGCCCTGACTACGTCGTGCATGTGGAACCATCGGCTTCCCGTGACCTGGCCATGCGAACGTTGCGCGAACTCAAGAACCAGGCGATCAATGGACATGTGATCTCCGACGGGAAGTTGGCAAATGCCGTATCCGTGGGCGTTTTCGGGCTGCTTGCTCCTGCCGAAGCGCGGCGACGACGAGTCGTGGATCTCGGCTACGATGTGGATGTCGCCCGCTTCGAGCGCCGACGCACCGTCTATTCGGTGTACTCGGACGAACCACCTGTCCAGAAGCCGAACGGCATTCGCCTGGCGTCGTGCACGGAGCGCTGATGCGCTGGTTGTCTGCGATTGCTTCATGGTCTATCGTTCGCTACCGCCAATTGGGCGTAAAGCTTTCTTGAGCCGCCATAGCTCAGCCGGTAGAGCAACTCACTTGTAATGAGAAGGTCCAGGGTTCGACTCCTTGTGGCGGCACCAGGTTGGTTTCGCGCTGGCGCCTCCTTCGTTCCTTCGTTCGGCATTGCCGGAGGAGGAAAAAATCACGTAAAAATCAATTTGCTGACGTTGACAGCCAGCGTGAGCGGGCGCAAAATTGCGCCCCTTTGTCCGGGCGTTTCCGGAGGGGTTCCCGAGTGGCCAAAGGGATCAGACTGTAAATCTGACGGCTAAGCCTTCGTAGGTTCGAATCCTACCCCCTCCACCACCTGCGGAGGGTCTGCGGGAATGGCGGGGTGATCGCGGGTATAGTTCAGTGGTAGAACCTCAGCCTTCCAAGCTGATGGCGCGGGTTCAATTCCCGCTACCCGCTCCACATGAGGGAACGGGGTGGTGGAGGCTTGGGGAACTTGGGGAACGTTGGGGAACTAAAAGCCGAGCAGGACCGGTATCGAAACAGAGCGAAGGATTGGACGCTCACATAGCTCAGTCGGTAGAGCGCGTCCTTGGTAAGGACGAGGTCATCGGTTCAAATCCGATTGTGAGCACCAAGGCAAGACGGCGACCCGCGCGGAATTCGTCGTTATCAATGCGGCAGGCAGGAAGCGACAATCGGCGCTGGAAACCCGCAAGAAGTGATCGACAAGGGTCATAAGAGGAATAACTAAAGTGTCCAAACAGAGATTCGAACGCACGAAGCCCCATGTGAACGTAGGCACGATCGGTCATGTGGACCACGGCAAGACGACGCTGACAGCAGCCATGACGAAGGTTTGCGCGGCGGCGCATGGCGGCGAGATCAAGGAATTTGACCAGATCGACAACGCACCCGAGGAGCGGGCGCGGGGGATCACGATCGCCACGGCGCACGTGGAATACGAGTCGGTCGCACGGCACTACGCGCACGTGGACTGTCCCGGTCATGCCGACTATGTCAAGAACATGATCACCGGGGCGGCGCAGATGGACGGCGCGATACTGGTCGTGTCGGCTGCGGATGGCCCGATGCCCCAGACGCGGGAGCACATATTGCTGTCGCGCCAGGTGGGAGTTCCCAGGATGATCGTGTACATGAACAAGGCGGACATGGTGGACGACGAGGAACTGCTGGAACTCGTGGAGATGGAGGTCCGGGAGTTGCTGGACGACTACGAATTTCCCGGGGATGACACGCCGATCATCATCGGCAGCGCCCTGAAGGCGTTGGAGGGAGAAGATTCGGAGATGGGCATAGGCAGCGTGCAGCGGTTGCTGACGGCGCTGGACGAGTACATTCCGCAGCCGGAACGGGCCGTGGACCAGCCGTTTCTGATGCCCATCGAGGACGTGTTTTCGATATCGGGTCGTGGCACGGTAGTGACAGGCCGCGTCGAGCGCGGGATTGTGAAGATGGGCGACGAGGTGGAAGTCGTCGGCTTGAAGGAGACGTCGCGGACTACGTGTACCGGCGTTGAGATGTTCCGCAAACTGCTGGACGAAGGACGCGCGGGCGAAAACATAGGCGTGCTGCTTCGGGGCACGAAGCGCGACGAGGTGGAGCGGGGCCAGGTGCTGTCGTGCCCGGGGGCGATCACGCCGCACACGCGATTCGAGGCGGAGGTGTACGTATTGAGTCGCGACGAGGGAGGACGACACACGCCGTTCTTCCAGGGCTACCGCCCGCAGTTCTACTTCCGCACGACGGATGTCACAGGGTCCGTAGAGTTGCCCGCGGATGTGGAGATGGTGTTACCGGGTGACAACATAAACATGGACGTAACGCTGATCAATCCAATAGCAATGGACGAAGGTTTGCGGTTTGCGATCCGGGAAGGCGGCCGCACCGTGGGTGCCGGAGTCGTGACGCGGATTGCCGAGTGACGGTATTCGCCATTTGATAGCACAGGCCAGTAGCTCAATTGGCAGAGCAGCGGTCTCCAAAACCGCAGGTTGGGGGTTCGATTCCCTCCTGGCCTGCCAGACCCGAACATGGCGTGGGGAGAATACCAACGCCGCGCAGCAGCGCACTTCCTGGGGCACTTACGGCGAATTGAACATGCGAAGGCAGACGGCGCGTGAAACCAGGTCCGATGGCGACCAGTCTAATCCGATACTGGATCGGCTGAAGTGGCTTGCCGTGGCCCTGATGGTCGGGGCGGGCGTCTTCGGCAACTGGTACTTCGGGGAACACTCGCTGTTGAACCGCGTGCTTGCCCTCGTGGCTCTCGCGGTGGTGGCCGGTTTCGTCATTTTCCAGACGGACCGCGGCCGCGCCATGTGGGACTTGGCGAGAGAAGCGCGCACCGAGATACGCCGCGTGGTGTGGCCGACGCGTCAGGAGACGACCCAGACGACGTTCATGGTGGTGCTCTTGGTGCTGCTGTTCGCCTTGGTCCTGTGGGGTCTCGACTCGTTGTTGAGTTGGTTGGTTTCGTCGGTCATCGGGTAGTCGAATGTCGAAACGATGGTATGTGGTCCACGCGTACTCGGGATTCGAGAAGAGAGTGCAACGCGCGCTGAGGGAACGGGTCGAACTTTCCAACTTCGGCGATTGTTTCGGCGAAATCATGGTCCCGACAGAGGAAGTGGTCGAAATGCGGGCGGGTCAAAAGCGTCGCAGCGAGCGCAAGTTCTTTCCTGGATATGTGCTCGTGCAGATGGAACTGAACGACGAAACGTGGCACTTGGTAAAGGAAACGCCGCGCGTGATGGGCTTTATCGGCGGCAAGGCAGATCGTCCGGCACCTCTGTCGGAAGCGGAGGCTGAGGCGATTCTCGACCGGATCCGGGTCGGCAGCGAGAAGGTGACGCCGAAGACCCTGTTCGAGCCGGGCGAACTGGTCCGCGTGGTGGATGGCCCGTTCAAGGAGTTCAGCGGTGTGGTCGAGGAAGTGAATTACGAGAAGAGCCGACTCAATGTGGCGGTGACCATTTTCGGTCGTTCAACGCCCGTCGAGCTCGACTTTTCGCAGGTGGAGAAAGGCTGATGGCGAGCGGGCTTGTGGGACGCAACGATGCGCACGCTGCAGGAGAGTTCGGCAAAGGAGTGTCGGCCGAAGAGCGTCGGCCGACGAACCGTCAGCGACGAGTTGCGAGGTAAGGGAAGACCGTGGCAAAAAAGGTACAAGCCTTCATCAAGCTTCAGGTGCCGGCGGGACAGGCGAACCCGAGTCCGCCCGTCGGTCCGGCGCTCGGTCAACACGGCGTAGCCATCATGGATTTCTGCAAAGCGTTTAACGCCCATACGCAGAAGGAAGAGCTGGGTATGCTGATACCCGTGGTGATCACCGTCTATGCCGATCGCACCTTCACGTTCGTTACAAAGACTCCGCCGGCATCCGTTCTGTTGCGTAGAGCGGCGCGCATCGACAAGGGAAGTCCGACGCCCAACACGGAAAAGGTTGCAAAAGTAACGCGTGCCCAACTCGAGGAAATCGCGCGGCTCAAGGATCCCGACCTGACGGCGGCGGACATGGATGCCGCAGTGCGCACGATCGCTGGCAGCGCTCGCAGCGCGGGCATAGAAGTCGAAGGAGTCGTCTAATGGCCCAGTCAAGAAGAAAGTTGAGCAAACGCGTGCGTCTGATCAGGGAGAAAGTCGACCGGAAACGCGCGTATCCGATCGCGGATGCGGTGACGCTGTTGGGGGAACTGGCGAACGCGAAATTCAATGAGTCCGTCGATGTGTCGGTGAATCTGGGCGTCGACCCGCGCAAGTCGGACCAGGTTGTGCGCGGCGCGACAACGCTCCCCCACGGTACCGGCAAGGAGGCGCGCGTCGCCGTATTCGCCCAGGGCGAGAACGCCGAGAAAGCGACTCAGGCCGGTGCGGATATAGTCGGCCTCGAAGACTTGGCGGATCAGGTCAAACGCGGCGAACTGAATTTCGATATCGCCATTGCGGCGCCTGACGCCATGCGAGTTGTCGGGCAACTCGGGCGCATACTGGGTCCTCGGGGACTGATGCCGAATCCGAGGACGGGGACGGTCACCGCGGACGTGGAGACCGCGGTGAAGAATGCAAAGGCTGGACAGGTCCAGTTTCGAACGGACCGCGCCGGAATCATTCATGGCTGCGTCGGCAAAGTGGATTTCGACGCGCAACAGATCAAGGAGAACGTGGAGGCGCTGCTGTCTGATCTGCAGAAGGCGAAACCCGGTTCGGCGAAGGGGCAATATGTAAGGCGAGTGACATTGTCCACGACCATGGGCCCCGGCATCGCTATTGATCAGGCGTCCCTGGAGGTTTGACGGAATGCCATTCCCGCTCGCACGCAAGGAGGAGATCGTTGCCGAGGTGAACGAAGCGGTCAAGGAGGCTGTTTCGGCGGTGACGGCGGACTATCGGGGTCTGACCGTAGCAGAGATGACCAGCATCCGCGCGGACGCGCGTTCATGCGGCGTGTACCTCAGGGTGGTTCGCAATACCTTGGCGCGACGCGCTGTCGAAGGTACCGCGCATGCATGCATGAAGGAGACGTTCTCCGGCCCAACCTTGCTTGCGCTCTCTCGCGACGACCCTGGCGCGGCGGCGCGTTTGCTGAAGAGGTACGTCGATCAGTTCAGGGCGCTTGAAGTCACCGCACTCAGCGTCGACGGCGAACTGCTCGAAGCGGGACAGTTGAACCGCATAGCGTCTCTGCCGACGTTGGATGTAGCCCGGGCCCAGTTGATGCGGATGATCCTGGCGCCGGTCGAAGCGTTGGCACGGACGATGAAGGAAGTGCCCGGCAGCCTGGTGCGCGCGGTGGCGGCGGTGCGCGACGCAAGGCAGGTGGAACCCCCGGGTTCGGAACAATAGCGCATGGCGCGAGGTGGCGGCGGCGGAGATTCGCAGTCGGTGATTTTTACGGTCGATAGGTGGTAGCGCGGTTCGCGCCCCCAAAGGGAGACAAACCAATGGCAATATCAAAAGATGAAGTACTGGAAGCGATTTCGGAGATGAGTATCCTCGAAGTCGTCGATCTGGTCTCCGCGATGGAAGAAAAGTTCGGCGTTTCCGCTGCCGCCCCGGTGGCGGTTACTGCGATGCCAACTAACGGTGCCGGAGATGCGGCCGCCGAAGAGGAGCAGACGGAATTCGATGTGATCCTCGCGGGCATAGGCGAGAAGAAGGTCAACGTGATCAAGGCGGTTCGGGCCATTACCGGACTCGGCCTGAAGGAGGCCAAGGCCTTGGTGGACGAGGCACCGAATCCGGTCAAGGAAGCGGTGAGCAAAGAAGAGGCGGATGAAATCAAGACGAAGTTGGAAGAAGCCGGTGCAACCGTAGAGGTCAAGTGACGAAGCAATGTCGGCGCTTCGGTGTCGTGAAGCCGGGTTCTTGTGCGTAGGGCGCCCGCGAAGGCGTGCGCGGCTGCTTCCAATGTCGCGATTCGCCGGGCGTCACGGGCGTGGCGGGAACCCGTTCGGGAACCCGTCCGGCTGAAGACTTCTTGGTATACAAACCACAACAGGAAAAGCCAGCGTTCGCTTGCGTTCGCGCAAAGCCAAATGCTGGTTTTTTGCCCAAATAACGGGAGACCCGAATGACCTATAGGTTCACCGAGAAAAAGCGCATCCGTAAAGACTTCGGCAAGTTGCCGGAGATCATGGAACTGCCCTACCTCCTGTCGACACAATTGGAGTCGTACAGCAAGTTCTTGCAGCGCGACGTTCTTGCGCGCTACCGCCAGGATGTCGGTTTGCACGCGGCGTTCCGATCCGTGTTTCCCATTGTCAGCTATTCCGGCAATGCGGCTTTGGAGTACGTCGACTACCGGCTTGGAGAGCCCGTCTTCGATGTCAAGGAGAGCGTCCTGCGCGCCACAACCTTTGCGGCGCCGTTGCGCGTAAGGGTCCAATTGATCATCTACGACCGCGAATCGTCGAACAAGGCCGTCAAGGACGTCAAGGAGCAGGAGGTCTACATGGGCGAAGTTCCGCTCATGACCGATAACGGCACATTCATCGTAAACGGCACCGAGCGGGTCGTCGTCTCACAACTGCATCGGTCGCCGGGAGTTTTCTTCGATCACGACCGCGGCAAGACGCACTCCTCCGGCAAACTCCTTTACAACGCCCGGGTCATTCCGTATCGCGGCTCCTGGCTGGACTTCGAGTTCGATCCGAAAGACATGGTTTTCGTGCGTATAGACCGCCGCAGAAAGCTGCCGGCGACGGTCATGCTGCGCGCGCTCGGATACTCATCCGAGGAAATCCTGACCATGTTCTTCGAGATGAACGTCTTTCACTTCAAGAAGGATGGCTACTCGGTCGACCTTGTGCCCGAACGGATGCGAGGCGAGGTTGCCAGCTTCGACATGAAGGACCGGGCGAGCAACGTCATCGTCGAATCGGGCCGGCGCATCACGGCACGCCATGTCCGCCTGCTGGAGAATTCCGGCCTGCGACGTCTCGATGTTCCAAGAGAGTATCTGCTCGGTCGCATCCTCGCGCGGGATGCGGTCGATCCGGAAACCGGCGAGATCATCGTCCCGTGCAACACGGCGATTGATGACGACATGATGGACGAATTCGGAGAAAGGAAAGTCAAGGTCATCGAAACGATCTATACGAACGACCTCGACTGTGGTCCGTATATCTCCGATACGCTGGGCAACGACCCTACGCAGACGCAGCTCGAAGCGCTGGTCGAGATCTATCGAATGATGCGCCCGGGCGAGCCGCCGACCAAGGAAGCGGCCGAAAATCTGTTCCGGAACCTTTTCTTTTTCGAAGAACGCTACGACCTGTCCGCCGTGGGGCGGATGAAGTTCAATCGCCGCCTTGGTCGGGACGCGATCACGGGTTCGGGGACGCTGTCCAACGAAGACATTGTCGAAGTGTTGCGCACGTTGATCGCTATCCGAAACGGCAAGGGCTCCGTGGACGACATCGACCACCTCGGCAATCGGCGCGTGCGATCTGTCGGGGAGATGGCGGAGAATGCGTTCCGCATCGGTCTGATTCGCGTCGAGAGAGCGGTGAAGGAGCGCCTTTCTCTCGCCGAGTCGGAAGGGCTGATGCCGCAGGACATGATCAACGCGAAACCTGTCGCGGCCTCTATCAAGGAGTTCTTCGGCTCCAGTCAGCTCTCGCAGTTCATGGATCAACAGAATCCGTTGTCCGAGGTGACGCACAAGCGGAAGGTATCGGCGTTGGGGCCGGGCGGCCTGACGCGCGAGCGAGCTGGTTTCGAGGTGCGCGATGTCCACCCGACCCACTATGGCCGCGTCTGTCCCATCGAAACGCCGGAAGGGCCGAATATCGGCCTTATCAACAGTTTGGCAACATACGCGCGGACCAACGAATATGGCTTCCTTGAGACGCCCTACCGCAGGGTTGTCGACGGCAAGGTCACCGACGAGATCGAATACCTGTCGGCCATCGACGAGGCCGAGTACGTTATCGCCCAAGCCAACACGCGGGTAGAAAACGGCGAACTCGTGGAAGACCTGGTCGATGTGCGGCACCAGAACGAGTTCACGAAGACCACGGCCGGCAACGTCGACTACATGGACGTGTCACCCAAGCAAGTCGTGTCCGTGGCGGCGGCGTTGATCCCGTTTCTCGAGCACGACGACGCCAACCGGGCGTTGATGGGTTCGAACATGCAGCGCCAGGCGGTACCGACGATACGTACCGAAACGCCGCTTGTCGGCACAGGCATGGAGCGTCACGTAGCGCGGGACTCGGGCGTGTGCGTCATCGCGGAACGGGGCGGCACGGTGGACAGCGTAGATGCCGGGCGCATCATCATTCGGGTCGCGGATGAGGAAACCGGCGCGGGCGAAGCGGGCGTTGACATCTACAACCTGACCAAGTTCACCCGCTCGAACCAGAACACGTGCATCAACCAGCGTCCCCTGGTCAAGAAGGGGGACCACATAGCGAAGGGTGACATCCTTGCCGATGGACCCTCCATCGACATGGGCGAATTGGCCCTGGGCCAGAACATGCGTATCGCGTTCATGCCGTGGAACGGTTACAACTTCGAGGATTCGATACTCATCTCCGAGCGGGTTGTGCAGGAGGATCGCTTCACCAGCGTTCACATCCAGGAGCTGTCGTGCATCGCCCGGGATACGAAGCTTGGACCGGAGGAGATTACCGCGGACATACCGAACGTCGGCGAATCGGCGTTGGGCAAGCTTGACGAGTCAGGCATCGTCTACATCGGGGCCGAAGTGGTCGCTGGCGACGTGCTGGTCGGCAAGGTGACGCCGAAAGGCGAAACGCAATTGACACCCGAAGAGAAGCTCTTGCGAGCCATATTCGGCGAGAAGGCGTCGGACGTAAAGGATACGTCGCTACGGGTGCCCACCGGAGTCAAGGGCACGATCATCGACGTTCGCGTCCTGACGCGTGACGGTGTCGAGAAGGATAGGCGGGCGATGGATCTCGAACGGGAAGAACTCGCCCAGATCAGGAAGGACCTCGACGACGAATACCGTATTGTCGAGACGGCAACGTACGAGCGGCTGCAGAGCGCCTTGAGCGACAACGCGGTGGCGAGCGCCCCGAGGAAATCGCGGGGCGACACCGTCGACGCGGCGTACCTGGCCACTCTGCCGAAAGACGATTGGTTCAAGATCCGCATGGCGGTCGACGCCCTGAACGAGCAGATCGACAAGGCGGAGCGTCAACTCAAGGCACGCAAGGCTGCGCTCGACGCTCGCTTCGAGGACAAGATGACGAAACTGAAGTCGGGCGACGAAATGGCGCCCGGCGTACTGAAAATCGTCAAGGTGTACCTCGCCATCAAGCGGCACCTACAGCCCGGCGACAAAATGGCGGGCCGACACGGCAACAAGGGCGTGATTTCCGCCATCATGCCAATCGAGGACATGCCGTTCGACGAAAACGGAGAACCGATAGACATCGTCCTGAATCCGCTCGGTGTGCCGAAGCGGATGAACGTCGGCCAGGTGCTCGAAACCCATCTCGGGTGGGCGGCGAAGGGTATCGGCGAGCGGATAGGCAAGCTGCTCGAAGCGCGGGATGCCAACGGAGGTGCACCGGCGCGAATTCGGGCGTATCTCGAAGATGTATATAACGGGTTCGAGGGGCGCGAGGAAGATTTCGATCAACTCACCGACGACGAAATCCTTGAACTTGCGGGGAACCTCACTAGCGGGTTGCCTATCGCCACGCCGGTCTTCGATGGCGCGAAGGAGGAGGTCATCAAGAAGATGCTGGAACTCTCGGGTCTACCGACCAACGGTCAGACAACGCTATACGATGGCCGCACGGGCGACAGGTTCGATTCGCCCGTGACGATCGGGTACATGTACATGATGAAGCTGAATCACCTGGTGGACGACAAGATGCACGCGCGCTCCACCGGATCCTACAGTCTTGTCACACAGCAGCCGCTGGGCGGCAAGGCGCAGTTTGGGGGTCAGCGGTTCGGCGAAATGGAAGTCTGGGCGCTGGAAGCCTACGGCGCGGCGTATACGCTGCAGGAGATGCTGACGGTGAAGTCCGACGATGTGGCGGGCCGGACCAAGATGTACAAGAACATTGTCGGCAACGATTTCAGTATGGAACCCGGCATGCCGGAGTCCTTCAACGTGCTGGTCAAGGAAATCAGATCCTTGGGCATCTACGTCGAGTTGGAAAGCGAATAGCGGGAGACATGCGATGAGAGATCTACTCAATCTGTTGAAGGCGCAAAGCGGACTGGAAGAGTTCGATGCGCTGCGAATCGGACTCGCGTCTCCGGAAATGATCAAGTCCTGGTCTTTCGGTGAGGTGAAGAAGCCTGAAACTATCAACTACCGGACGTTCAAGCCGGAGCGCGACGGTCTGTTTTGCGCCCGTATATTCGGTCCGGTAAGAGACTACGAATGCCTGTGCGGCAAATACAAGCGGCTGAAGCATCGGGGCGTTATCTGTGAGAAATGCGGCGTCGAAGTCACCCTGGCGAAAGTGCGCCGAGAGCGCATGGGCCATGTGGATCTCGCCAGCCCGGTAGCCCATATCTGGTTCCTGAAGTCCTTGCCGTCGCGCATCGGCTTGCTGCTGGATATGACGCTGCGCGACATCGAGCGGGTGCTCTATTTCGAATCGCATGTCGTTATCGATGCGGGGCTGACCGATCTTGAGGTGGGTCAACTGCTGACCGACGACGAGTATTTCGCCAAGCTCGAAGAGTATGGCGACGAATTCGTGGCCAAGATGGGAGCGGAGGCGGTTCAGGTACTCCTGTCGGATCTGGATCTGGACGCTCAGATCGCCCGGCTCCGGGAAGAGATCCCGGCGACGAACTCCGAAACGAAGATCAAGAAACTGTCCAAGCGGTTGAAACTGATGGAGGCGTTCGTTAACTCGGGGAACTTGCCGCAATGGATGATCATGAACGTATTGCCGGTGTTGCCACCGGACTTGCGGCCGCTCGTGCCGCTCGAGGGAGGGCGTTTTGCCACATCCGATTTGAACGACCTCTATCGTCGCGTCATCAATCGCAACAACCGTCTGAAGCGCCTTTTGGATCTCAGTGCACCGGACATCATCGTGCGTAACGAGAAACGCATGCTGCAGGAATCCGTGGATGCGCTGCTCGATAACGGCCGCCGAGGCCGTGCCATCACCGGTTCCAACCGGCGTCCGCTGAAGTCATTAGCGGACATGATCAAGGGCAAACAGGGACGTTTTCGACAGAACCTGCTCGGCAAACGCGTCGACTATTCCGGTCGTTCGGTCATAGTCGTAGGGCCGACGCTTCGACTCCACGAGTGCGGGTTGCCAAAGAAGATGGCGCTGGAATTGTTCAGGCCGTTCATATTCGGCAAACTCGAGGCGCGCGGACTCGCCACAACCATCAAGGCCGCAAAGAAGATGGTCGAGCGCGAAACACCTGAGGTCTGGGACATACTCGCCGAAGTGATCCGCGAGCATCCGGTTCTGCTTAATCGGGCACCGACCTTGCATCGCCTCGGCATCCAGGCGTTCGAGCCGGTGTTGATCGAAGGCAAGGCCATTCAGCTTCATCCGCTGGTTTGCGCGGCGTACAACGCCGACTTCGACGGCGATCAGATGGCCGTTCACGTGCCGCTCACCCTCGAGGCGCAACTCGAATCCCGCGCGCTCATGATGTCCACCAACAACATTCTGTCCCCGGCGAGCGGCGAGCCCATCATCGTGCCGGCACAGGATGTTGTGCTTGGGCTCTATTACATGACCCGGGAACGCATCAATGCCCGAGGCGAGGGCATGACGTTTGCTGACCTCTGGGAGGTGCATCGGGCGTACGAGACTGGCAGTGTCGCCTTGCATGCAAAAATCCACGTGCGTATCGAGGACACGCACGGCACCAGCATGGTGGATACGACCACCGGCCGTGCGCTGTTGTACGAGATTGTCCCTCCGGAGTTGCCGTTCGGGCTAATCAACCAGCCAATGGGCCGAAAGGCGATTTCCAACCTCATCAACGCCTGCTATCGCAATGTGGGACTGAAAGAGACGGTGATGTTCGCCGACCAATTGATGTACAGGGGCTTCTATGAGTCCACTGTGGCCGGAGCTTCGATCGGCGTTGACGACTTCGTGATTCCGGATGACAAGTCCTCGATCATCGAAAGCGCGCAAGCAGAGGTCAAGGAGATCGAATCGCAATTCGCATCGGGGCTCGTGACCCAAGGCGAAAAATACAACAAGGCTGTGGACATCTGGTCGCGGGCGAATGAAGTTGTCGCGCGATCGATGATGGCCGGCATTTCGGAAGAGACGGTGGTCAACCGGGAAGGGAAACTCGAACGGCAGGACTCGTTCAATTCGGTATTCATGTATTCCGATTCGGGAGCCCGGGGATCCCCGGCCCAGATTCGCCAGCTGGCTGGTATGCGAGGCCTGATGCAGCGCCCGGATGGCAGCATCATCGAAACGCCGATCACGGCGAATTTCCGCGAGGGGTTGACGGTAAACGAGTACTTCATCTCCACGCACGGGGCGCGCAAAGGCTTGGCCGACACGGCGCTCAAGACTGCCAATTCGGGTTACCTGACGCGGCGCCTTGTGGATGTCGCGCAGGACCTCGTTGTCACGGAAGTTGATTGCGGCACCGACGAGGGCTTGTTGATCAGCGCCATGATCGAAGGAGGCGACGTGGTGGAACCATTGGCGGCGCGAGTTCTCGGGCGCGTTGTCGCGCGGGACACGCTGGATTCCGCGGGTGGTGACGTACTCGTGCCGGCTGGCATGATGATGGACGAAGCGTGGGTGGATCGTCTTGAGGCGCTGGGCGTCGATGAGCTCCATGTGCGTTCACCGATCACTTGCAAGACGCGCCACGGCGTTTGCGCCAAGTGCTACGGCCGGGACCTGGCGCGAGGTCATGAAGTCAACGTTGGTGAGGCGGTGGGGGTCATAGCGGCCCAATCGATCGGCGAACCGGGCACGCAGTTGACGATGCGTACTTTCCACGTCGGCGGTGCGGCATCGCGCGCGACGGCGAGCGACAACATCCAGGCGAAGCACGGCGGGACAGTTCGCCTGCACAACCTGAAGACGGTCGCGCGCGACACCGGGGAACTCGTAGCGGTCTCCCGTTCTGGCGAAATCGCCATCGCAGATGCGCGAGGGCGGGAACGCGAGCGTTACAAGCTGCCGTACGGGGCGGTCATCCTCGTTAGCGAAGCCGTCAACGTCGATGCGGGCCAGTTGATCGCGCGTTGGGATCCCCACATGCATCCGGTCGTCACGGAGGTTGCGGGAAAGGTCGTCTTTCAGGATATGGAGGAAGCCGTTTCGATCGACCGGCAGACGGACGAACTGACGGGTCTCATCAACATCAGCGTGCTCGATCCAAAGGATCGTCCGAGCTCCGGCAAGGATCTACGTCCGGGCGTCAGGCTGGTCGACGATGAAGGCGAGGACGTGAATCTCGCGGGGACGGACGTGCCGGCGCATTACCTGCTCCCGAGCGGTGCGATCTTGCATCTGGAAGACGGTGCGGAAGTCGGCGTCGGGGATGTTATCGCGCGCATCCCGCAGGAGGGCTCCCGAGGTGGTGACATCACCGGTGGCCTGCCGCGGGTTGCGGATCTGTTCGAAGCGCGCAAGCCCAAGGAACCCGCCATCCTGGCGGAAGGGGTGGGAACCGTAAGCTTCGGCAAGGAGACGAAGGGGAAACGAAGGCTCGTCATCACCTCCGGCGAAGGCGAAACGATAGAGACGCTGATTCCGAAATGGCGGCAGATCTCGGTGTTCGATGGCGAGCATGTGGAACGGGGGGAGGTGGTGTCCGAAGGTCCCCCGAGTTCTCACGACATTCTTCGGCTGAAGGGCGTCGCGGAGCTTGCGAAGTACATCATCAACGAGATCCAGGAGGTCTATCGGCTACAGGGCGTCACGATCAATGACAAACACATTGAGGTGATCGTGCGTCAGATGCTGCGCAAGGCTGAAATAGTCAATCCGGGTGATTCCCAGTTTGTCCGTGGCGAACAGGTCGAGTACGTGGCGGCGATGGAAGAAAACGAAAGGCTTGGGGCAGAAGACAAGACGCCGATCAAGTTCCAGCGCATCCTGCTCGGCATCACCAAGGCATCCTTGGCGACAGAGTCCTTCATTTCGGCCGCGTCATTCCAGGAAACGACGCGCGTGCTGACGGAAGCGGCTGTGACCGGCAAGCGGGACAACCTGCGAGGACTGAAGGAAAATGTCGTCGTCGGCCGATTGATCCCCGCTGGAACGGGCTTGAGCTACCACGCGGATCGCAAGCGCCGTCGCGAAGAAGAGGCGCTCGCGGAAAGCATCACGCCGGACGAGATCGAACAGGCGTTGTCCGAAGCGTTGTCCGCATCCGACCCTGATTGACGGGGCCGATTGAATCAGCGCCACCGGCGCGGGTTGACGCCGAATCCGCCGACCCGCGCCGACATGCGTTCGAACTTCTCCCTGTTGGCACCGCGCCAGCGTAGATCTTCGAGGGATTCGGCCAGTGGCACATCCGTGACCAGGACCGCCAGTTTGCGATAAAGTGCGGCTTCCTTGCGCATCGCCTTGAGCGTTGCTGCAAGCTTTGCCGCTCCTCGTATCTCCGTGGGCCAGGTTCGGGGATCGCCGGGGATCGCGTCTACCGTGCGGTAGTGTTGCAGCAGAGCGGACGCGGTCTTTCGCCCGAAACCTGGAATGCCTGGAATGCCGTCCGCAGTATCGCCGACGAGCGCCAACCAATCGGGAATGCTCTCGGGGTCGACGCCATTGCGCGCGCGCACGCCTTGGGCATCGATAACGCGCCGCCGCACCGTATCGAACTGCACGACGCGGTGCCCGTCGTCGACGCATTGACCGAGGTCCTTGTCGGGAGACAGGATGCGTACCTGGTCGACCTCGTCGCGCCAGCGCGCGGCGCCAGTCGCCAGCGCATCGTCCGCCTCGAATTCGTCCATCGCCCAGACGACGATGCCGAGCGCATCCACCGCATCTTCTACCAGGTCGAACTGCGCGAGCACTGCGGGGTCCAGGCCCTCTCCAGACTTGTACCCGGAGTAAAGGCGGTTGCGGAACGAGTCGACGGGGTTGTCGAATGCAACCGCCAGGTGGGTCACATCGTCGTAGGGGTCCTCGACCAGCCTGATCAATGTGGAGACAACTCCGACGGTCCCCTTCACATCCTGGCCGGAGGGCGACAGACGGGGCGGCCGCCTGGAGTAGTGCGCGCGGAACAGCTCGAACGTGCCGTCGATCAAGTGCAGCCGCATCGGCATGACGCTCTACGACGCGTTGCTGTCGAGGCGAGTCTGGAGAATCACTGTCCCCACTCGAAATACGCGTTCGACACGACGGTCGTTTCGCCAGCGCGCGCCTCGAACAATGCGCGTCCGTCGCCGTCGATCCAGGCCCGTACCTGCAACGTGTCACCGAGGAAGACGGGGGCCGAGAAGCGTACCTTGATCTTTTGAAAGCGCGCCGAGTCGCCTTCACAGAGCGCATCGAGCAAGAGGTGAGCGCAATGGCCGAAGGTGCACAGTCCGTGGAGGATGGGCTCTTCAAATCCGCCGAAACGCGCCGCTTCCGGATCTATGTGCAGTGGGTTGTAGTCGCCGGACAATCGGTAGATGTGGGCTTGATTGTCGGCAATGTGCGCTTCCCGGACGATGTCGGGTTTGCGTTCGGGCAACGTGATCCTTTCGGAAAAGGTGCGGCCGGCGCCCTCGAAAGGTTCGATATCACCCAGTTTTTCCACGCCGCGGCGGAACGAGCCGTTCACCATGCGCAGGTACAGGTTGCCCTCGGCGTCGCATACCTCGCTTTCGCATTCGACGAAACCATTGCCCTTGCCACGGGGGTGGGCGCCAATGAGTCGGGATCGCACGCTGACTCCGCCAGCGAGTGGCAAAGGGCGAAACATTTCAAGGTAACGTTCCGCGTCGATGTTGAGCGGTCCAGGCGAGTTCGGTATCAGTTCGGGATCGATGGGAGCCCCAGCGCCGCCCCAGCGAATCGCAAACGTCGGAAAGACACTGAATTCGGGGTGCTGCTCGTATACGAAACGCAGATCGCGCGTGCCGATCCCCGTCGCGTAAAGCAGCACATCCCGCTGATCGTAGGCGATCTTGACGGGATCTCCCCATGGACCTGCCTCGTCATTGGGCAGAGCGGCCTTGGCGTCGTAGGTAGCCATGGCGATCTCGATTCCTAGCGCACTAGTCTGCGGTGAGCACTAGCGTCCCGGTGGTTGACAATGTGCCGCCGGTGCCGTTCACGACGCATGTCCGCGCGCTCGTCTGCTTGCCCTCGATGCCGTTGACGCCGTCCTCGGCGGTACCGGACAGTTGCCGATATGCTTCGACGAGAAGCTGCATGCCGTACATGCCGGAGTGGTTGAATGACAGGCCACCGCCGTTGGTATTGATTGGCAGGCGGCCGCCGGGTGCGGCGTGCCCCTCCTTCCACAGGGTGTAGCCCTTGCCCCGGGGGGCCAGACCGAGCATCTCAGCGGTAATGGCCGCCGTGATGGTGAAAGAGTCATAGATCATCGCCATTTCCATATCGCCGGGTCCGAGGCCCGCCATTTCGTAAGCGGTAGCGGATGAGCGCGATGCGGAGGTGGCAGTAAAGTCCTCCATTTCCAGCATGTTGGCATGACCCATGGACTCTCCGGCACCTGCGATCCACACGGGGTTGGTGCGCAGACTGCGGGCTATTTCGGGTCGTGCAACGATGACGGCGCCGCCGTGGTCTGTAACAAGGCAACAGTGGAGCAGCGTCAGCGGCCAGGCGATCAACCGCGCATTCACGACATCGGCAACGGTGATCCGTCCGCCGTACGGATTGGTGTCTTTCGAAAACATCAGGGCGCGCGGATTCAACGTGGCCCACTGACGGGTCACCACCGAGACGTGCGCGAAATCTTCCGGCGTCGAGCCGAAACGGTGCATGTGCCGGACCATGGCGTGGGCGTAGTTCGATGGTGCGCCGAAGACGCCGTAGGACATGGTCATCTCCGTGGCAGGATCGATCTCCCCGGCCGCGGCGCGCCCGCCTCCACCACCGGCCCCGCGATAGGACCAGCCCGCTTGCCCGTGACTGATCAGGGCGACATCGATGATGCCCGCGTGAATCGCCGCAAGCGCGTGATGCACGTGTATCTGGAAGGAACAGCCACCAACGGATGTTGTATCAATGTAGCGCGGCTTCAGTCCCAGATGCTCCGCCAGTTGCGACGACCATCCAGCGGAGAACACTCCCTGGATGTCCGAGATGGGAATTCCCGTTTGATTCGAGACGTTCTTTATGGCCTCGATACGGTGTTGTAGCGACGTGACCTTGGGTCCGCGCTCTTCGGGATAGCCGATTTCATTGGATTCCGCCGCGCCGACGATGGCTGCGGCGTTCTTGATGTTTGCTGCCATGCTCAACTCTCCGCCATGCGCCAGAAGGGAATGTGCGTATCTTCTTTGGCGGCTTCGAACTCGACCGTCACCTTGGCGCCGATCTTGATCGACTCGGGTTTGTTCGGATCGACGCCGCGCAGAACGGTCAACATGCGGTCGCCCTCGGCGAGGTCGATATATGCGGTGACGTAGGGCACTTCCTTTGCCCAGCCGCCGAAGGCGCGGTGCTGCACGGCGAAGGTGTGGATGCGTCCCTCGCCGCTCGCTTCAATCCATTCGATATCGGTGGCGTGGCAGAACGGGCAAATGAGCCTCGGATACCAGTGAACGCGGTTGCAGCTCGTGCACCGCGGGAGCATCAGCTTGCCTTCTTTCGCGCCGTCCCAGAACGGCTGGGTATGTTGTCCGTGCGGGGGTATGGGTTTGTCGTAGGCCAATCTATTCGGTCCGGTTCCTTCAAGAAACCTAAACATAGCATGTCGAGACGCGTTGCCGTGCGGCGCTTAGTCTTCCAGTGCCAACAGTTCGGTTCCCTCGTCTACCCGATCACCGGGGACCACGTTGACGGTCAAGACCTTGCCGTCCCCAGGGGCGACGATGTTGTGCTCCATCTTCATCGCCTCCAGTACCATCAGCGTCTGACCCGCTTTCACGCGGTCGCCGGCGGCAACCGCGACGGCCGTGATCGCGCCGGGCATGGGTGCGGCAACATTGCCGCGCGGGTTCGCGACACTACGGAAGTCGCCGACGGCGACACCTTGTAGCTGAATGCGTTCGGTGGAGCCGTCCCTGAGGACAAACACGTCGTCACCGACGGGATAGACGGAAGCCTTCGCCAGTTCGCCGTTGATGCGCGCCTCGATTCGATTGTCGTACACGACTATCCCATGCACGTCGTACGCCCCGTCGGGACCTTCCATCAGATAGGAACTGCCAGCGTCGACATTTCTCGTGGCTCGGATTTCAAGTTTCGCGCGGTTCCGGCGCAGGCGCAGCCGCTGGGCATGCGGCAAATTGAGTTGAAATCCGTCGGTGTTTTCCCAGGGTCCTGCCGTCGCAGGAACAGTTACCAGGGAAGCGACGGCCAGCAGGAGCGGCGCGGGATCGTCCGGAGGCGCCAGCGATGCCGCCGCGTCGGTGGTGAGTCCTGTGGTGTAGGTGCCGCGGGCGAATTCCGCATGCGCGAGAATATTCGCGAGATAACCCACGTTGTGCTCGACGCCGACAATCTCCGTTCGCCGCAACGCTTGTCGCAGGGCGGCGATGGCGGTGGGACGATCCGGCGCATGGGCGATGATCTTCGCCATCATCGGGTCATAGTGAACGGGGACGTCTGAACCGGTCTCGACGCCGGCGTCTACGCGCACGCCTTCGGGCCAGGCAACATGGTGCAGCTTGCCGCTGGACGGCAGGAAGTTTCGTTTCGGGTTCTCGGCATAGATGCGAACTTCGATCGCGTGGCCGTCGATCTGCAAGTCGTCCTGGACGAAGGGCAGGGGCTCTCCCGCCGCGATGCGCAGTTGCAGTTCTACGAGGTCCAAGCCAAGAATTGCTTCCGTCACGGGATGCTCGACCTGTAGTCGCGTGTTCATTTCCATGAAGTAGAAATCTTCATCCTCCACGATGAACTCGACAGTGCCCGCGCCGACGTAATCGATAGAGCGCGCGGCTCGCACCGCTGCTTCACCCATGGTAGTCCTTGAGCGCTGGCTCACCGTGGGCGCGGGCGCTTCTTCAACGACTTTCTGGTGACGGCGCTGGGTGGAGCAGTCCCGCTCGAACAGGTACACCATGTTACCGTGGATATCACCAAGGACCTGCACCTCAATGTGTTTTGGCGCCCGTATCAGGCGCTCGAGCAAGACCCGGTCGTCCCCGAAGGCGGCTTTGGCTTCACGCCGGGCACCGTCGAGCGCCGCCCCGAAGCTCGCAGCAGTGTCAACGCGCCGCATACCGCGTCCGCCGCCACCGGCGGAAGCCTTGATCAATAACGGGAAGCCAAGCTCTTGCGCCTTCGCCGAGAGAATATCGGGATCCTGGTTGTCTCCCAGGTAGCCGGGAACGACAGGCGTGCCCGCGTCCCTCACCAGGTGTTTGGCTTCGATCTTCGAACCCATGGCGCGGATCGCGGAGGGCGAGGGGCCAACGAAAACACATTCCGCCGCGGCGCAGGCGTCGGCAAATTCTGCGTTCTCCGACAGGAAGCCGTAACCGGGATGCACGGCATCCGCCCCGGTCGCGACGACAGCCCCCATTACCGCATCGATGTCCAGGTAACTTGCCGCCGCCACAGGCGGACCAATCCGCACCGACCGGTCAGCCAGCCGAACATGTAACGCATCGGCATCCGCATCGGAATAGATGGCGACGGTCTCGACGCCGAGTCGGCGGGCGGTGCGCATGACGCGGCAGGCGATCTCGCCTCGATTGGCGACAAGCAAGGTTCTGATCACGTCGCTACATCCTGAAGACGCCGAAGCGTCCGGGTTGGACCTCGAGTTCCCGCGTTGCGACCGTCAGGGCAAGCGCCAGCACGCGCCGAGTGTCGACGGGGTCGATCACGCCGTCGTCCCAAAGCCTCGCGCTGGCGAAATAGGGATGGCCCTCGTATTCGTACTGGTCGCGGATGCCGGCCATGAACGCGTCCCTTTCCGACGTTGGCCAGTCGTTGCCTCGGGAGGACATGGAGTCGCCCCGGACGGTGGCCAACACATGGGCTGCCTGTTCTCCGCCCATCACGGAGACGCGCGCGTTGGGCCATGTCCACAACATGCGCCCGCCGTAGGCGCGGCCGCACATCGCGTAATTCCCCGCCCCGAAGGAACCGCCGATCACCACTGTGAACTTGGGCACGCGTGCGCACGCCACAGCCGTGACCATCTTTGCGCCATCCTTCGCGATCCCCTGATTCTCGTATTTCCGTCCCACCATGAAGCCGGTGATGTTTTGCAGGAACACCAACGGCACCCCGCGTCGATCCGCGAGTTGGATGAAATGGGCGGCCTTGAGAGCGGACTCCGAGAACAGTATGCCGTTGTTCGCGAGGATGGCGACGGGAATGCCGCAGATGTGGGCGAAGCCGCAGATGATCGTCTCTCCGTACAGGGCCTTGAATTCGTGCAAATCGGAACCGTCCACGATGCGCGCGATCACTTCTCTCACGTCATAGGGCGTGCGGCTGTCGGAAGGCAATACGCCGTAGATCTCATCGGCCGGATACGCAGGCTCTCGGGATGCCACGACATCTATGGTGGATCGGTAGCGCAGGTGGCTGGCGGCAACCGTTTCGCGCGCCAGGGCGAGCGCGTGTTCGTCGTTGGCGGCCAGGTGGTCGGCGACGCCGGAGACACGCGCGTGCACGTCGCCGCCCCCTAGACTCTCGGCGTCCACTTCTTCGCCCGTGGCCGCCTTTACCAGGGGTGGCCCGCCGAGGAAGATGGTGCCCTGGTTCTGCACGATGATGGCGACATCGCACATGGCGGGCACATAGGCGCCGCCCGCCGTGCATGACCCCATGACGACAGCGATCTGGGGAATGCCCGCCGCGGACAGGTTGGCCTGGTTGTAGAAGATGCGGCCGAAGTGTTCGCGGTCGGGGAAGACGTCCGCCTGCAGCGGCAGGAACGCGCCGCCGGAATCCACCAGGTACACGCACGGGAGGCGGTTTTCGAGCGCGATTTCTTGCGCGCGCAGGTGTTTCTTGACCGTGATGGGATAGTACGTGCCGCCCTTTACCGTCGCGTCGTTGGCAACGACGACGCACTCCTTGCCTTCAACACGACCGATGCCGGTGATGATGCCCCCGGCCGGGATATCGTCGTCGTAAAGCTGGTGGCCTCCCAACTGTCCGATCTCCAGGAATGGCGATCCCTGGTCAAGGAGCCCATGTACGCGATCCCGCGGCAGCAGCTTGCCGCGGCCGATGTGTCGATTCCTTGATCGTTCGTCGCCGCCTACGGCAATACGACCCACCAGTTCGCGTAGCGAGCTGCTCAACGCGCTGTTGTGTTCCGCGTTGTCCCGAAAGGACGGGTGGTCTGGGTCGATATTTGATCGCAGAATTGCCATGCGATTGCTGCGCTATCCGTAAACGTGCCCCACAGGCGGCGCCTTGGCTCCGCCTTTATTCTTGCGAGGGGTTGCCCTCGCGCTTTTCCTCGTGCGAGGGACACCCTCGCGCTCCCGGGGCTGAAGGCTCCGGCCCGGCCCCGCTCGCCGCCCATGGTACAACCGCCCCGGTTCGCTAGCGCTCCCCGGATGCGTTTGTTCCATGCGAGATGGGAGTTACGCGAGTCTCGCAAGACCTGATCGACAAGGCAACGTTCAGCCGTGCCAGATGCGCGTTTATCGGCGTCCGGCGGTTGGCGTATGATCGACGTATGGCGTCAACCCGTGTCAAGAACCAGTTTCTGCTGGCAATGCCGAACCTGCTCGTCGCGGGCGACTACTTCCGCGACACGATCACCTACGTCTGCGACCACAATGACAAGGGTGCCATGGGTATCGTCGTGAACCGACCGCTGAAGTTGACGGTCGCCGATATCCTGCAACAGCTTGAATTGCCGAACACGGGCGATGTCGAGGCCGTCGTGCTGGAGGGCGGGCCCGTGCAGCGCAATGCCGCCATCATCCTGCACAGCGACGATGTTCGGTTCGAGAAAAGCGTTGGTGTCGGCGAGGGACTGGCGCTCACCGCGGAAGTCGACATGCTTGCGGCTATCGGGCGCGGTGAAGGACCGAGCCAGTTCATAGTGGTGCTCGGATACGCCGGATGGGCTTCCGGCCAACTCGAAGGCGAATTGGCAGCCAATACCTGGTTGACCTGTCGTGGATCAAAATCGCTGATCTTCGAAGTGCCGTTTGAAGAGCGCGTCGATACGGCCGCGAAGACCCTCGGCATCGACTTTTCACTGATGTCGGGTCAATCCGGCAACGCCTGAAGCGGCGTCTTTCCGCTGGTCACGGCGTCGGACGATTACTCCATTGCAGCAGCTTCGCGAAGTCGTTCAGGGGTCATCGGCAGGTCTCTGACGCGAACGCCGGCAGCGGCGAATACGGCGTTGGCAAGGGCTGCTGACGCAGGTCCCACGGTGGCCTCCCCGGCGCCGAGCGGATCGAGTCCCGGGTAGTCCAGGATGACCGTTTCCATACGTGGAACTTCGCTGAAACGCAGAATCGGGTAGCTGTTCCAATCGATGCTGGTCACCCCCTCGGCATCGAAAGTCACCGCTTCCTTCAGGCACCAGGACAGCGCTTGTACGGTGCCGCCTTCCAGTTGATTGACCAAGCCGTCGGGATCCACCGCGCGGCCAGCGTCGGCTGCGATCCACACCCGCTGGACTGTGACGGACGCGTCGTCGGAAACGATGACTTCAATGACGATCGCAACACAGCACTGGATATTCTTGTAGCGAGCTATAGCCATGCCGCGCGGACCTTGCACTCCGCCGGAGAGATCGAGAACGGCATCGAGTACCCGTATGGCGTGCTTGTCGTGGGCCAGATGCCGGCGCCGAAACTCCACCGGATCGACGCCAGCGGCGAAGGCGAGTTCGTCCATGAACGACTCGATGGCGAACACATTCATATGCGCCCCAAGACTGCGCAACGACGAGGTTCGCAAGGGCGAGTCGGTCACCGGGTGTCTGACCACCTGCGGTTGAGGAAACTGGTACAGGGGCACGGCATTGCGGTCCATTCCGCCGGGTGCTGTGACGGACTTGGCGATGGCAAGACTGGGTTTGAACGGCTCCGCGAGATGCCAGGCTGCCAGAAGGTCGACACCCGGGTTTGCGGGCGACGGTCGACCGCCGTGAGGAAAGCTCCAGATGTCGTGACGCCAGTCCAGAACGCGACCCGACTTGTCGATATTCGCTGCCAGGCCGACGCGCATGGCGGGACCGTAGGGTTCGAATGCATGTTCGTCTTCGCGCCGCCATTGCACCAGGACCCCGCGTCCGGGCAATGCGCGCGCGACAAGGGCGGCGTCGAGCGTGGCGTCGTCGGCGCCGTTGTGCCCGTAGCAGCCCGAGCCGTCAACATGGTCTACGTCGATGTCTTCGACCGGCATGTCAAGCGTGCGGGCGACGACCCCGCGCAATGGCTCAATGCCCTGGCTGGCGGAGAAGATCTTCAAACGGCCGTTGTAGAACTTGGCCCATGCGGCCGACGGGGCCAGCGAAGCGTGCATGATGAACGGTCGAGAATAGGTTGCTTGCAGGCCCGAGCTGAATTTCGGCTCGGAAGGAGGATCGTCATCGATGGAAAGTCCGTGTCGGACCAAGTGTTCATTCAGCGTTCCGTCGGTTCTGATCTCTCCCTCCCGCCGCCAGACCGCGCTCTCTCGTACCTTGGCTGCAAGGACGGTTGCGGTGAATTCGTCGGGATGCGCGACGGCGACGAAACTTCCGTCCACCACGAGTTCCGCAGGCGGAGCAAGGCTTGTATCGAGACGCTCCAACCGGTGGTTGAGCGACGGCGGACGCATCACGCGCGCGTGCAGGTCGGCTCGAAGGTCTTGCAGGAATAGATGACTGCCGCGCGCCTTTGCGTCGATGTCCAGGCGTGGATGGTGCCCCCGTCCCACGAGCCGATAGTCGGCTGGATTCTTTTCAGGCGTTGTTTCGACGATATCGAAGTCGAAACGCCCCGCCTGTACGCGCCAATAGTCCATTGGCTGGTTGACGCCAGGCGCCGTAATCTGGCCGTCAATTACGGTCATCGCGTCGGTGGAAACGCCGAGCTCCCGTGCCGCTGCCGTCAGCATGAGACGGCGTGCCCAGGCTGCGGCCTGACGCAGTGCGGCGCCGCTGGTCTCAAGGGACATCGATCCTGCGGTGAAGCCTTCGTTCGGGGTGACGCCGGTTGACGCCGAAACCATGCGCACGCGCTCGATATCGACATCGAGTTCTTCCGCCACGATCAGGCGCAACGCCGACAGGATTCCCTGCCCAAGTTCGACCTTCCCGGTCATGGCGACGATCTGGCCGGTTTCAAGGGCAATCCAACGGTCGAGTGATGGCGCGGCCTTGAGCGGTGCCGGCAGTTGGGAACGTCGATTTTCTGGTGATTCCGGGCGCAACATCTGCGGTGCGGTTTCGAGGCTCGCCCCTGGCGCCGCAAGAGTCCGATATTCTGCCAGCGCGCGCAGGACCCGTGGATGGGAACCGCACCGGCAAAGTTGGCTATCGAGCGCGTCTTCGATGTCTTTCCGGGACGGTCGCGGATTGCGACGAAACAGCGCTTCCGCGGCAACGACGATCCCGGGCAGGCAGTAGCCGCATTGCGTCGCGTTGGCGGCTATCAGCGCCCGGCGCACGGCCGAGTCGATCCCCGCTGCCGTTTCCATGCGACGGCCTCGCATGTCACCCACGGGTGTGATGCAGCTATATATCGGTTCACCGTCGATAAGGATGCGGCAGGCCCCGCACTGCTCGGCCGTACATCCGAGCTTCGGTCCCGGGGTGCCGAGATCGCGAAGAACATACAGTAGCGGCACATCCTGGTTCACATCCACTTCGACGGGCTCGCCGTTGAGAATGAAATCGATCAGCGGCATTGGCGTTCCCTCAACTTCCATGGAACAAACGTCTCCGGGCAGGTGTGCATGAAGACCTCCATGGACTTGGGATACCAGAAACGGACATCGCCGGGCAACCCTATGGAGCGTATGATCGGCGGATTCAACTGTCGGACCCTGGCCCTTCGCGATGCCCAGCGTAGATGCGTGAAACCCAATGCCGCACCTCGCGTTCGATTTCGGCCTGAGAAATATCGGCGTTGCCGTTGCGGAGCGACGTTACGGCACCGCTACAGCTATTTCCACAACAAAGGCTCGCGAAGGGATTCCCGTCTGGGACCGATTGGACGCGTTGGTGCGCGAGTGGCGACCGGAAGGATTCGTCGTTGGGCTGCCGCTCAACATGGATGACAGCGAGAGCGACATGTCCGACGCCGCTCGACGGTTCGGTGCCAGGCTGGAACGCCGGTACGGTATTGGCGTCGAATTCGTCGATGAGCGACTGTCAACCTTTGAGGCGACCCAACGCGGGGGCAGCCACGATACCGCCGCGTTGATCATTGCCGAGACCTGGTTGAACTCGCCGAGCACGTCCGCCGGATCGAAGTCGACGTAATAGTCACTGCGCCCGCCAGCGTTTGACGCGGTTGTCCGAGATCGCGGCGCGCGGGTGCCCCCGTCTAATCTATGCTTCGCCTTCCCGCTGGCAGTATCTGGAATCCGAATGCTCAAGTACATCTACCCTCGCATCTGGCCCATCGCCTTTCTGGTATTCGGCCTCCTCGCCGCGACGGGAACGCACATCAGCTACAGCGCTGGCCCGGTCACCATTTCGTCCCACAACCTGATGTGGTTCATCATGGCGCTGGCGCACGCAGACGTGTTCTGGCGCGGCCGGGACGCATTTGCCCACAGTGGCCGACACCACTGATCGAACGCCGCGGATGCGGCTCGATTGGCGCGGATGGACGGTTCAGCCAGCCGCGATATCGAAGCCGGCATCCTCGATGGCCGCTTCCAGTCCGGAGCGGTCGATCTCGGATGGATCGAAATCGATGGCGACAATACCGGAACCCAGATCCGCCCGCGCCGCGCCGACGCCAGGGCGGTTTTCCAGCGCCCTCTGCACACTGGCGACGCAGCCATCGCACTGCATGCCTTCGATTCTGATTTGCAAATGCTCCATACGCGTCTCTCAGGTGCCTTCGGCGAATGACGGCCGCCAGCGGCGCAACAGCAGCGAATTCCCGACCACGCTGACGCTGCTCATCGCCATCGCGGCCGCCGCAATCGTGGGGCTCAAAAGCCCAAGCGCCGCCAACGGAATACAGACCACATTGTAAGCGAAGGCCCAAAACAGGTTCTGCTTGATCTTTCGGAAGGTCGCGCGGCTTGCGGCGATGGCACCGGCGACCATGCGCGGATCCGAACGCATGAGCGTAACCCCGGCGGTTTCCATGGCGATATCGGTGCCCGCGCCCAGGGCGAAGCCTACGTTCGCCGACGCCAACGCCGGCGCATCGTTGATACCGTCGCCGACCATGCCGACCACCCGGCCGGCAGTCGTCATTTCCTCGACGATTTTCGCCTTCTCGTCTGGTCGCACGCCGCCCTGGGCATCGGCGATACCCACCGATTCGGCAACTCGCCGGACCACCGCTTCCGCATCGCCGGATAATACGGTTGCACGCACGCCGATGTCCCGCAGCGCATCGATGGCTGCGGCGGCGGTGTCTCGAATGGGATCATTGATGCCGATAATGCCGAGCAGGCGGCTGGCTTCGGAGACGAAAACGACAGTGGTGCCCTCGCTTTCCCAATCGCGCGCATGCGCACGCGCAGCCTCGTCGATGGCAACGTGCCCCGCGACGAATTCCGCGTTGCCCACACAAACCCGGTTTCCGTCCACGACGCCGCGCGCGCCTAGGCCGGGAACGGCCTCGAACTCGCGCAGCGGCAGCGTCTTCAGGCCAGCCTCGCTCGCACGTTCCACCATCGCGCGCGCCAGGGGATGTTCGCTGCCTTGCTGAATGGAAGCAGCGACGGTCAACAGGTGTTGGTCGTTGCTCTCGCTTGTCCCCGCGAATAATCGCGCGATGCTGGGGCGACCTTCGGTCAGCGTGCCGGTCTTGTCGAATATGACCGTGTCGATGTGGTGCGCCTGCTCGAGGGCATCGACATCCTTGATCAGAATGCCCGCGCGAGCGGCCGCCCCGGTGCCGGTCATGATCGCCGTGGGGGTCGCCAGGCCCAGGGCGCAGGGACAGGCGATGACGAGCACGGACACCGCTGCGATCAGCGACGGTTCCACGTTGCCTGACATCGCGAGCCAGGCAGTGAAGGTGATGAGGGCGATGACGATGACGGCGGGAACGAACACCGCGCTGATCCTGTCTACCAGGCGTTGTACGGCGGCCTTGCCCGCCTGGGCGTTTTCCACCAGGCGCACGATCCTCGCGAGTGTCGAATCCTCGCCCACGGTGGTCGCCCTCACCTTCAGGAGTCCAGCGCCGTTGATCGCGCCCCCGGTGACAGGATCACCCGCAGTCTTGCTGACGGGTACGCTCTCACCGGTGACCAGGGATTCATCGATATCGCTGGTGCCATCCACGACCTCGCCATCCACCGGAACCCGCTCTCCGGGACGCACGACAACCAAATCGCCGCTGTCCACCCGAGCTATGCCGGTTTCCACTATCGTGCCGTCCTGCTGTTCTATGCGGGCCGTCGGCGGTCGCAGTTCCATCAGCGCGCGAATCGCTCGCGTTGTGCCGCGTTTCGCCCTGTTTTCGAGGTATTTGCCAAGCAACACCAGGGTGATGATGACCGCGGACGCCTCGAAGTAGAGCTGGCCGTCGGCTTCCTCGCCGAGGGTCTGGAGTAGATACCAACTGAATCCATATGCGGCGGTAGTGCCGAGAACGACGAGTACATCCATGTTCGCCGATCTGCCGCGCAGGGCATTGAACGCCCCCCGGTAGAAACGCGCGCCTATCACAAACTGTATCGGTGTGGCTATCAGGACTTCGAACGCTGGCATGACGTGCAGGTCCTCGTAGCCGAGCACCTGAAACAACATGCCGAGGACGAGGGGCGTGGTGAGCGCCGCGGACAGGATGACGACGCGCCGTTCACTGACAGCTTTCGCCTCGTCGAGTTGCGTCAGCGCCATCGGTTCGGCCGGATCGAAGTTGGCGCAAAATCCAGCGCGTTCCAACGCGGTTTCGACGTCTTCCGAACGTACCTGCCCTCTGATGATATTGATGCTCGCGCGTTCCGCCACCAGGTTCACGCTTGCTTCGATCACACCGGGAATGCGTTGCAACGCCTTCTCCACCCGCGTTGCACAGGCGGCGCAGGTCATGCCTTCGACCGCGAACGGTAACGTTTCGCGCCCAACGGAGAAACCGGCGTCATTCACCGCGTCGGTCAGCGCCTCGATGCCCGTAGCGCCGGTGTCGACCACGAGCGATGCCCGTTCGAGAGCGAGGTTCACCGACACATCGCGTACGCCCGAGACTCGGGAGAGTGCCTTCTCGAGGCGGGTTACGCACGCGGCGCAGGTCATCCCTTCGATATCGAGTTCGAGCCGTTCGATGTCGCGAATTGCCACGACGTCGCTCATGTAAGCGTTCCGTGGTTGTCAGGAATTCAAAAGTAGCGCGAACATGCCCAGCCAGACCAGGAGCAGGAAGTGCCAATACATCGCGCAAAGATCTACGCTCACGCGCGCGTCGCCTGTATCCGCATTCCGATACATTCGCCGCGCGGCGCGCCACCAGGCGAACAGCCCGCCAAGGAGATGTACGCCGTGCACCCCGGTAAGCACGAAGAAGAATCCGTTGGCGGGATTCGTTCGGGCGAAATATCCGAGTTCGACGACCTGGCGCCAGACGACCAACTGGCCGATGAGGAATACTATCGTCAATGCGCCGGCGACCAGGAAAGCGGTTCGACCGCGCGTTACGTCGCTTCGAGCTACGGCGGCCCGCGCCCACTCGAAAGCGATGCTGGCGACGATGAGCACGCCGGAATTGACCCAGAGCAACCTCGGTTCCGGCATCGCGACCCAATCGGTCGAGAATTCGAGGCGCATGTGGTACGCGGCAATGAAAAGCGAGAACAGGACGCCGACCACCGCCAGAAACATCACCAGCGCGACCTTTCTGTTGTGCACCGCAAATCCACCGGTGCGCAGTTGCGCTACGCCCGAGTGGTCCGGCAACCAGGGTTTCTCCGTCAACTTGGCGAAAAGGCCCACCTTGAGGTGCCTCGCATGCATGAACGTTCTGGGAATTGTACTCCCCGTACCCACCCGGCTGGGAATCCGGTTGGGAACCCGGCTGGGAACCCGTTTGGGACCCGTTGGGAACCCGATTGGGAACCGGTTGCTTAACGGGGGCCGCGGTTTGTGTTGAAGTATCGGGGATGGACGCCGAGAAACTGCCGCTCTTCCCAAAGGCACCCCTCACGGTTGCGGTAAGCGAGTGCCTGACCGGCGCCCATGTCAGGTACGACGGCGGCCACAAGAAGGAGGCGATGCCGCACGCGGCGCTTGACGGTCTGTATGTGTTTCGCGCCATCTGCCCGGAAGTGGGCATCGGTCTGGGCGTACCGCGCGACCCGATTCGCCTTGTGGGCGACCCCGGCGCGCCCCGGGCGCGAGTTTTCAGCGAGGAAGCGGGCATCGCGCGGCCGCCGCCGGATGTGACGGCCGCGTTGCGCGCATACGCGGACAGTCAGTTGCCCGTGCTCGACGAGGTCGATGGCTACGTCTTCATGCAGAAATCGCCAAGCTGCGGACTTTCCGGCGTCAAGTTGTACCGGGGCGATACTCCAGGTACGGGTCGCGGCGTGTACGCTGCGCAGGTGGCGCTCAGACGGCCCGCACTCCCCGCAGCAGAGGGCGGGCAGCTATTCGATCCCACACAGTGCGCCAACTTCGTGATGCGCACCTTCGTGTACGCGCATTGGCGGCGAACGAGCGTCCATGGGATGACCGCGGCGAAACTCATCGCCTTCCATACTGCTTACAAAACCATGGTGATGGCCCACGACGTGAGCGCGTACCGGCGACTCGGACATCTGCTGTCAGACCTGTCCGGTACTGTCGACCACGTGGCCAGGCGCTACGTCCGCGATTTGCTGGGGGCGCTTTCGCGGCCCGCTTCCCGCGCTGGTCACGCCAACGCATTGGCGCATTTGCAGGGATATGTCCGTGCCGGGGAAACTCCACGAACGAACCTTTCCCAAATGCAGGAGCTTGCCGGTCAGATTGAAGCCTACCGGCGCGGACAGGTCCCGCTGTTGGTGCCGATGTCGCTCCTGCGTAGGCACTTGATCGAGTCTGGCAGGACCTATGCGCTGAACCAGGCGTACTTGCGCGCCGACCTGTGGGAGGCAGTCGGTCGCGCTTACAATAGAGTGCGGGGGTCGAGCCATGTTCTTACCCCAAACCCGTAGCTCGCTGAGCGACGGCGCTGGGGCGTGGGCGACGCGCCCGGCGTCTATCCAGAATTCGTATCTGAGGAACGCTTCGGCTGCAACCGTATGCGCGCGTGCTAGATGAAAGACTCTCCGCCAGAGAACGCTCCGCGCGTGTGCTTCGTGATCCCGACGTACAACGAAGCACCGAACGTGTCGCTGCTGCTCGCGCGTTTGACCGACGAGTACGCAAGCGAGGCGACGCGGTTCCTCGTCGTCGACGACGAGAGTCCGGACGGCACGGCAGACCGAGTCCGGGAGTTTGCGGCGCAGGATCGCCGCGTGCATCTGCTCGAAGGGAAACGGCGCGGACTCGGAGACGCATACGTGCGCGGCATTTCGCATGCCCTGGATTCGCTCGCGGCGGAAGTCGTCGTACAGATGGATGCGGATTTTTCCCACGATCCAGCGGACGCGAAAAAGCTGCTCGCTCTCATTGCCCACGGCGCGGACGCTGCGATCGGCAGCCGCTACATCTCCGGCGGCGCAGTGGATAGGGGTTGGAGCCTCGGACGCCGCTGGTTGTCCCGCTGCGGCAACTACCTGGCGCGTCGGATCGCCGGACTCGTGACCGTTCACGATTGCACATCGGGATTCAAGGCGATTTCCGCGAGCGCGCTGAAGGCTGCCGATGTGAGGAATATCCGGGTGCAGGGCTATGCGTTTCAGATAGCGCTGCTGCATCGCCTGATCCAGTCCGGCGCGCGCGTGGTGGAGGAGCCGATCTACTTTCGCGATCGCGAACGGGGTCAAACCAAGCTCGGCATTCGGGACTTGATCGAGTTCTTCTACAGCGTCTGGTGGCTGCGCGTCGCGGGATATCGAACGTTCCTCAAGTTCTCTCTCGTCGGACTGTCCGGCGTGCTGGTCAATCTCGGCTCGTTCCAACTCGCTCTCGGACTCGGTGTGCACAAGTTTCTGGCGTCGCCCATCGCCATCGAGCTTTCCATCGTGTCGAACTTCCTGCTCAACAACTATTGGACCTTCGCCGACCGCGCAATGACCAGCCGTGGGCGCGTTCGGGGGTTGAAGTACAACCTGGTCTCTCTGACGACATTGGCGCTCAGCTATGCCACGTTTGTTCTGCTTTCGATGTTGTTCCCCCAGGCGCCCCCTGTGGTACTCCAGGGCTGCGGGATCATCCCCGCCACCCTTTGCAACTACCTGCTCAATTCCTACTGGACGTTTCGGGCCGGGGAGCCAGAGGCATAGAGCGTTGATCCACGCTGGCACGGCGGCGTGATCGCTATAAGGCCACGCTGGTGAACGGCCGGGTCATCCTCCGCGACGACGCGACGAACATACGGGGTCTCGGCCCGGCAGGGTGTTGCGAAGCGCAAGCTAAGCTAACGCCACAAAACCGTCGCCCTCGCGGGCGCGGCTTTTTCCCCCGCTCAAGCCCACCTGTCGTTGACGCATCCGGCGAGCTGGTTTCCGGCCAATGTTTTTCTGCGAACACATCGACGATCGAGCAGTGCATCACGCGGGGTCAGTCGACCCAGACGTCGGGTCGCGTGTCGACGCCGTGCCTGGCGAACACAGCGTCGATGATCTGCCTGTCGTCGGCGGACAGGGTGAGTTCGGGCGCGTGCATGTTCGCTTCCACCTCGGCGGGGGTACGCGCGCCGACCAGAGCTACGCTCACAACGGGGTTGGACAAAACCCACGCCAGGGCGAGTTCATACATCGCCATCCCTCGGTCTGCCGCCAGGGCCTTTAGCTCGTCCACAACAGCCAGGTTGCGCGGAAAGTTCTCCTCGCTGAACAACGGCATGTTGAAAGCGCCGCCGCGCGAACGCCAATCTCTTCCCTCGTCGAACCGCGTATCGGCACTGAACGTACCTGTCAGCAGACCGTGGGCCAGCGGGCCATACACCATCATGCCGACGTCGTGTTCCGCACAGTACGGGAATACGTCCAACTCCATGCGCCGGTCGAACAGGTGATAGCCGTACTGTCCGACATCCACCCGGCGGGCGGCCATGCAGTCGGCGATCTCTTTCGCCTTGAAATTGGAAACGCCCACGAAACGCGTCTTTCCCTGCTGGACCAGGTCTTCGAGTCCGCGCATGGTCTCCTCGAACGGCGTGTCCCGATCCGGCCAGTGCACGAGATACACGTCGAGGTGGTCGGTGTCGAGCGTCGCGAGAGTCGTCTCGATAGAGCTGATCATGCGTTCGCGCGTGGCGTCCCTCGACGTTTGGCCTCTGTCGCCGTAGCCGATGCCGAACTTGCTGACAAGCACGATGTCGTCGCGATGGGATCCCAGGCCCTTGGCGAGAATGCCCTCGGATTGACCGAAACCATACGCTTCGGCCGTGTCGAACAGGTTGATGCCGACATCGAGCGCCTTGTGGATCGCCGCTATGACTTCGGACTCATCGATTCGTCCATAGCTGCCGCCAAGTTCCCAGCAGCCGAAACCGATCGCCGACACGTTGAGGCCCGTACTGCCGAAAGGTCGATACAACATGCAAATGCTCCTTGGGAATCGTTGCCCCTGAGCCTACACCCGCCCCGCCCGAGGCTCTACGCCTTTTACGTTTGCGCGCAAGGGAATGCTTGACCGCCAGGTCGATGAAACAGTGAGTGTCAGGGGCCGGTCGGTGCCCGAGAGTCGCAAAGTCGGTCGAACACGGCGACAGATGTGAGAATGCAGGCGATCGTTGATGATTGAGATGGCGGTGCAACACGAGATTTTCCTAAAGCCGATCGAACCCAAAACCTTGCCGAACTCTCACCATTGCCTGAGGACTCGCGACGGGCGATTGTACTACCGGTTGAGCCTTGGGCGGCCAAAGGCGGTCGGCCAGCGCCTGAATCCGAAAGCGCCGACTTGCGGCGTCTCTCCGAAAGACGGTGCCGGGCCTCCATCGCGCGTTGAATCGTCGTTCGCGTGAGCCATCGATCACCCGAGGAGCCCGAAGTGGCCGAACCATTCCGCCGCCTCATTCCGCCAGTGGCTATAATCGCCGGATGCTCGGTCCGCAGTCGCTCGCGGAAGCGGTCGAAGGGAAGGGCATTCAATGCGGCGCGGTGCCCGTGAACAACGCGAGGACGAAATCCCATGAGAGAAGCGAAAGAGTTCAATCGAAGCGAAGAGAACATCGGCAATGTGCTCAACATGGAGCACATCAACCTCACGGTGCCGGATCAGCAGGTCGCGGCCCTGTTCTACGTCAGCGGACTCGGCTTTACGCGCGATCCCTACGTCGATTTCGGCACCCGCAACATGTGGATCAACGCTGGCGCGCAGCAGTTTCACCTGCCGAAGAGCACGGCGCAGAAGTGGCGCGGCCACATCGGCGTCGTCGTGCCGGACCTTGACGACCTGAAGCGTCGCCTGGACTCTGTCGCGAGACTGCTCGCAGGCACCGAGTTCGACTGGGAAGAGAAAGGCGATCACATCGCCGTGACCTGTCCATGGGGCAACGCCATTCGCGCCTACGCGCCGGAAAAATTTCCCGGCATCTACCTCGGTATTGCCTATGCGCAGGTACAGGTTTCTCTTGGCGTCGCAGAGGGGATCGCCAGCTTCTATGAGCACGTTTTCCGCGCGCCCGCGAGAGTCCTCGAGGACAACGAGGGCCGCCGCGCCGAGGTGTCCACCGGGCTCGATCAACGCCTTATCTACAAGGAGACTACGGACGAGATACCTGGCTACGATGGTCACCACATCGCCATTTACCTGGCGGACTTCTCCAGTCCGTACGATTTCCTGGTCGAGCATGGCCTGGTGACGGAAGAGACCGACCAACACCAGTATCGCTTCCAGTCCATCGTGGACCCGGACACGGGCGACACTCTCGTCGAGCTCGAACACGAGGTTCGCAGCTTGCGGCACCCCATGTACGGACGCAACCTGGTCAATCGCAATCCAGCGCAGAGATTCTCCAACTACATCAACGGGCGCGACGCGTTCTATCCCGGGTGAGGGAGCCGTACTACCTGCCACTCGCCGATGAAGTGGAGGTATTCGAGGCGGCCTACCACAGCCGTTTGCCGGTACTCCTGAAAGGGCCGACGGGGTGCGGCAAGACGCGCTTCGTCGAGCACATGACCTGGCGGCTCTATGAAACCTCCGACGGACCGAAGGGCGAACTCGCCATGCCCCTGGTTACGGTCTCGTGCCATGAGGACCTGACGGCCACGGATCTCGTCGGGCGGTACTTGCTGCGCGGCGATGAAACCGTTTGGCAGGACGGTCCCTTGACCCAGGCCGTGCGCACCGGCGCCATCTGCTATCTGGACGAGATCGTGGAAGCGCGCAAGGACACGACAGTGCTGGTACATTCGCTTACCGATCATCGTCGAATACTGCCGATCGACAAGACCGGCGAGCTGCTGGTCGCGCATGCGGACTTTCTGCTCGTGATCTCCTACAACCCCGGCTATCAGAGTGTCCTCAAGGACCTGAAGACGAGCACGCGACAGCGGTTTGTCAGCCTCGCCTTCGACTATCCGGATAGCGATGCGGAAGCGGAAATCATCGCGCATGAGTCCGCCGTCGATGCGAACGTCGCGGATCGGCTGTCGGCCATCGGCGTCAAGGTGCGCAACTTGCGCGAACACGGCTTTGTGGAAGGCGTCAGCACGCGGCTCCTGATCTATGCCGGTGAACTCATTCGCCGCGGTATTGACCCGAGGCGCGCTTCGGAAATCGCGATCGTGCAGACGGTCTCGGACGATGCCAATGTGCAGAAGGCAGTCGCCGATATCGTCGACGTGATCCTGCCGTAGAGCGCCAGTCCACCGAACCATGGTCGACCTCGCCGATGTCGAACGTCCCCTCGCGTTGTTCGCGGAGGGGATCGCTGGCCGCTACTGCCATCTCAAGGTGGGCGACGAAGATGCCGCCGACCGCGGCGGCGTCTACCTGCCCGCTACCATCGACCTCTTCGAGGACGAAGCGCTGAACGCGGCGATCTACAGGTTGCGCGTATTGGTGCAGCTCGGGTTTCGCGAATTCGGCACGTTCGCGTTCGACATCCACCGCGCCCGGGCCCGCATCCCGGCGCTTGCTGCGCGCCCTCTGCCCTCCGCCCACCGCGAGTCGGACCTGACGGTGTTCTTCAATCACTTCGATACGCCGCCTGTGGCCCGATCACTGTTCCACGTGATCGAGTTGGCCCGGGTAGAGGCGCAGACCTTGCGCAGGTACCCGGGCGCGCGCAAGTACCAGGTAGCGCTTGCACCGCATCGAGATGCGCCCATTGATTTCCTGCGCCCGGTGATCGACCGCGTATGCGCTGCCGACGCCACGGTGTATGACACCGCCGAGGCGGTGATCGAGTGCTACGACATGCTTGACGTGGACGCCGAGGAAGCGGGGCGCGGCGTATTTCCCGGGCAGATGGAGTGGGCGCAGCGAGAGGCGCGCCTTGAGGATTGGGAACGGGAACTCGACGATGCCGAGGCTCGGTTGGCCGCGATGGAAGTTGCCGAGCTGGCCGGCGGCGATGAAGTCAAGGTGGGGGAAGGGAAGGGCGACGGCGACACCCGTGATGTGGGGCGGGACCTGGTGCGGGCGCGGGACGATTTGCAGCGCCGGGTGGACTCGGAGCGCTCCGCTCTGCGGCATCGACTCGGCGAGACGCCGCTCGATGCGCGCAGTTTCCTGTACGACGAGTGGGACTACCTGGAACGACGCTACAGAAAGGGCTGGTGCCGATTGTTCGAAATCGGTATCGACCGCAGAGACGCCGCCGACAGCGATGGCGGCAGGCGTCTCATGCAATCCGTTCGTCCCTACGCGCGGGCCGTGCGGCGACGTTTCGAGCAGATACGTCCGACCGGCTATCAGCGTATGCGCAAGGTAGCCGATGGCGACGAACTGGATCTTGGCGCATTGGTGGACGCCCGCTCGGACATGCGCGCCGGAGTGTCGCCGGATGATCGGGTATACAGCCGTCGGGAGCGCGCGCGCCGTGACGTGAGCGCCGCCTTTCTGGTCGACCTGTCCGCGTCCACGGACGACCCGGTTGGGGACCCGGTTGGGAACCCGGTTGGGGACCCGGTTGGGGACCCGGTTGTCGCGCAAGCGCCGAGACGTCCGACCGATGGCGGCACGCCACAGAATCTTCGCGACCCGTGGTTCGATGACGACTACACGTTTGCGGGCAAGCCGCCGGCAGCCGCCGAGCGTCGGCGCATCATCGACATTCAAAAGGAAGCCGTCGCCTTGATGGCCACGGCTCTGGAGGGCATCGGGGACGAATACGGCGTCTACGGTTTTTCGGGGTACGGCAAAGACTGTGTCGAATTCTATGTCGCGAAGGAGTTCGACGAACCGTTTCGCCGCCGCTCCCTCGACGCAATTGCGGCCATGAAGCCGAAGCGCAGCACGCGCATGGGTCCGGCGATTCGCCATGCGGTGGCAAAGCTCGCCGCCGCCGGCGCGGCGCTCAAGGTGCTGATGATCGTCAGCGACGGGTTTCCGCAGGATTGCGACTACGGACCCGAGCGCGGCAACCACGAATACGGATTGCGGGATACGGCGAAGGCGCTGGAAGAAGCCGAACGCGCCGGGGTTCACACTTTCTGCGTGACCGTGGACCGGTCAGGCCACGACTATCTGCGCCGGATGTGCCCCGACGCGCGTTACATGGTGATCGCGGAAACAGAGGGTTTGCCGGTGGCCCTGCAGAAAGCCTACCGGCGGTTGACGCAGATCTGAGGACTTTCAGTCGTCTCCGCCCATGATGCCGAACAGGCTCAGCAGGTTCATGAACAATAGGTAGACCGAGACGAACAGGTTGTTCGTGGCGATGATGTAGTTCGTTTCGCCGCCGCGCACGATTGCGCTTGTTTGATACAGCATGAGCGCGCAGGCGATCAATACCATGGCGGCGGAGATCGTCGCGGCGAACGCCGAAAGATCGAAGAAGAGCGAGCAAATGATGATGCCAATCACGACGAAGAACCCGATCACGAGAAAGGACCTGAGGAACGAGAAGTCTTTCTTTGTCGTGATCGTGTAGATCGAAAGGCCAAGGAACGTGGCCGCAGTGACGCCGAACGCCTGCGCAACGACCCCGGGATGAACCGCCGCGTAGTAGCCGACGATGGGACCGGCGACGAAACCGATGAACCCGGTGAACATGAAGGTCCAGAACAGGCCCCAGACGCTGTTGGCCGTCTTGTTGACCAGGAACGACAAGCCGAAGAAGCCGACTAGATAGACAATGAAACCGAACATCCCGCCGAAGAACGGCACGTTCATCGCTGCCGCAACGGTGCCGGTCACGCATGCGAACGCCACCGTGAACGCCAGTAGCAGGTAGGTGTTGCGCAATACCTGATTGATTTCAACGGCTGGCCTCGCGGCCCGCCCGAGAGTTCTCAACTCTGCCATGTGTTCCTTCCCGTGCGTTGGCTATGATCTGTATAGGGAAATCTGCGCAGATTATCAAGCTGTCTGAGACGCTTGTCACGATATCCGGTAACTGGCTGATAATAAATGTCTTATTCTTCAACAGTGTGCGCCGGCGCTTGACAATTGCCGATCCTGTTCCGACAATCCGCGCCCCTGTCGACTTTGACGTGTGGCTACGTAGCTCAGTTGGTCAGAGCACGCGACTCATAATCGCGGGGTCGGCGGTTCAAGTCCGCCCGTAGCTACCACTTTCCGTAGGCAGTGGGCCTTGTCGCCCACTGCCGTTCCTTCGCGACTCTCGTATGATGCATCCCATGATTGACGCCCGGGTCAGAGACATCGCCACGGAGATTTCGATGGCTGGCGGCCGCGCTTTCGTCGTGGGCGGCTACGTGCGGGACCTGTTGCGCCGCCAGCCGTCGAAGGACCTCGATGTCGAGGTATACGGCATGGATTTGGACGCGTTGCGGGACTTGCTGCAAGGTCACGGCAGCGTGCTGTCGGTAGGACGGGCTTTCGGCGTGCTGCGTCTCAAGGATCTCAATGCGGACTTTTCGCTGCCGCGACGAGACAGCAAGGTCGCGCCGGGGCATCGCGGTTTCGAAGTCGAGTGCGACTCGAACCTCGATTTCAAAACCGCAGCACGCCGCCGCGACCTGACCGTCAACAGCATGGGTCTCGACATTCTCAGCGAGGAAATCTCGGATCCCTACGGCGGGCAGCGCGATCTAGAACGCAAGGTCCTTCGCGCGGTCGATCCCGATACCTTTCCGGAGGACCCCCTGCGCGGCCTGCGCGTGGCGCAGTTCAGCGCGCGGTTCGACATGCGCGCGGATGCGACATTGGTGGGGCTCTGTCGGAAGCTGGATTTACGCGAGGTTTCCCCGGAGCGGGTGTTCGAGGAGTTTCGGAAGCTGTTGCTCAAGGGCGAGCACCCGTCTCGGGGGCTGGAGTTCCTGCGGGACTCGACACTGTTGCGGTTTTTCCCGGAACTGGACGCGTTGACGCGTCGCTCCGACGTTGCTGCGTGGTCGCGCACGCTGATGACGGTGGATCGGGCGACGAACCTTCGTCGAGGTGACGACGAGGACCTGGCCTTGATGCTCGGCACGCTGTGCCATGCGCTGCGCCGTCGGGCGGATGGCGCCGGAGAAACCGAGCCGGTTGGCGAGCCGGTTGGCGAGCCGGAGGACATCGAGTCTCTGCTCGCGCGGATGCGCGCTCCGAAGGATGTCGTCAGGCGAGTCTCAGCGCTCGTCGAATACTGCCCGAAACCGGCCTCGTTCGTCGAAAGGAGCGCGGCACCGAGAGACTACCGGCGGTTGTCGAGAAAGCTTGCCGCGGCAGGCGTGACGTTGGAGCTCTTGGCTCGAGTGGCCGAGAGTGCGTACCCGGACGGGGCGGGGAAGCGTTTCCTCGCGCGGGCGCAGGAACTCGGAATTGATCGGAGCGGGCCGACGGATGCAGTCGGAGGTCGTCACCTGGTCGCTCGAGGATTCGCGCCGGGACCGCGCATTGGCGCGATGCTCGCACTGTGCCGGGATGTTCAGGATGAAACGGGATGGCGCGATGCTGACCGCATCCTGGATGAGGCGCTCACCCGCAATGAATGGGGCACCAGTTCCCTCTCTGCGCAGCCGAAACCTTGACACCGCGCACAGACGAACCGGACGACTACATGTTGTCAGTCCGCGCTGCCCGACCGAGATAGCCCCCGTGGTGGCGCATACCCCAATCTCGCTTCGTCACCCCCTTCGCTTCCATCAGGGCCAGCGCGATGGCATCGCTGATCGCCAGCATGACGGCCATGGAAGAACTCGGCGTCAGGCTCAGAGGACAGGCTTCGGAGATAACGCCCATGTCGAGCACGATATCGGACAGACCCCGTAGATCCGAATCGGGGTGCGAAGTCACGCCGATGATCTCCGCGACGCCGAGATGACGCGAGAACTCCATGATCTCCAGCACTTCCTTGGACTTTCCGCTAGTGGAAAACGCGATCATGATGTCGTTCTTGTCGACGAGTCCCAGATCGCCGTGGGCCGCTTCCGCCGGGTGTACGAACACGGCGGGCGTGGCGGTTGAGCAGAGCGTCGCCGCGAACTTGCGCGCAATGTGGCCAGCCTTTCCAATCCCCGTCGTGATCACCTTGCCCTGGCAACCCTTAAGTCGTTCGACCGCCGCGACGTAATCGTCGGTGACGCGAATGCTTCCGATCGCTTCGGCTTCGGCGGCGATGACCGCCTGCATGCGTTGCTTGGTATTCAATCCGGCATCCAGTTTTCGTGCGTTGTGCGGATGGTCGCTGTCCCGTCGGCATTTGACAAGGTTCGCTCTTGCGGTGCGACGCGTGGCGCGTCGGCGCAACTGAACGCATCCGCCGCCGTCAGGGCCTTCAGCCGGGAGCGCGAGGGGGTGCCCCTCGCAAGAAATATGGCAGACTGCGGCAACCCCGATGACGACAAGGCCATGCGAATCGTCGTTTTCCAGCATGCCAAGGTAGAACATCCAGGGATGTTCCGGAACCTGTTTCGCGAGGACGGTTACCCTTGGGATATAGTCGAACTCGACCGTGGCGACTCGATTCCGGACCTCACGCCCTATGATCTGATGCTCGTCATGGGCGGCCCGCAGGATGTCTGGCAGGAATCCGAACACCCATGGCTGGCCGAAGAGAAGGCGGCCATAAGGCAATTCGTCATCGAAATGCAGCGCCCCTTCCTCGGCGTGTGCCTGGGTCATCAGCTTCTTGCCGCGGCCTTGGGCGGTGACGTAGGGATCGCGGAGACGCCGGAAGTCGGCGTCATGACGGTGGATCTCACATGCGCCGGCAGGGCGGATCCGCTGTTTCGCGGTATGCCCTGTCCGATGACGGTGCTGCAGTGGCATGGCGCGGAGGTCTCGGCGTTGCCCGACGAGGCGACGGTGCTGGCAAGCTCCGCGCACTGCGCCGTGCAGGCGTTTCGGTACGGCACCCGCGCCTACGGACTGCAATATCATGTCGAGATCACCGGCGAGACCGTCGATGAGTGGGCCGCGCTCCCCGTCTATGCGGCCGCGCTTCAGCGCGCGATGGGCGAAGATGCGCTTCCTGTGCTGCGTGGCGACGTAGCCGAACGCCTCGCGTCCTTTGGCGATGACTGTCGCAACTTGTATCGAAACCTCAAGCGGGTGGCTGGACGATGAACCTGATGCCCGTGCCACAGAAGCTGCGGCCCGGTAGCGGACACACGCCCGCAGGCAGAGTCGAAGCGAAGGGCGCGGCTTCCCCGCGACTGGCGGCGGCAGTGTCGCGTTTCGAGCGCCGCCTTGCGTCCATTGTGGACGGATCTGCGGGGGGCGATCCTAACCAGGGCTCCGTGCGGCTCGATATCGTTTCTGGACCCGCCTCGGAGTATCCGGCGCTCGGGGACGACGAGCGCTATCGAATCGACATCTCTCGTGGGCGCATAACCATCGAGGCCCCTGCGGAGTGGGGCGTGCTGCGCGCGCTCGCGACCTTGGCCCAACTGGTCCGGCGCAATGGCGGGGGACATTGCTTCCCGCATTGCGAGGTCGAGGATGCCCCGAGGTTTGCCTGGCGCGGCCTGATGATCGACACGGCCCGCCATTTCATCTCCATCGGCACGCTGGAGCGGACATTGGACGTGATGGAGTTCTACAAGCTCAACGTCCTGCACCTGCACCTGAGCGACGATCAGGGCTTTCGGTTCCTGGGGACGGCCTACCCGGAACTTGCCGACAGTCGTGCCCGCTACACCCAGGATGAACTGGACACGTTGGTGCGGCGCGCCGCCTCGCGCGGCATCCGCGTGGTCCCCGAGTTGGACGTGCCGGGGCACTCGGCGAGTTGGCTTGTGCCACATCCCGAGTGGGGGCTCGGCGAGCCGATATCGGCGGTCAGCAGACGTTTCGGCGTGCACGCGTGCTGTCTCGATCCGGACAACCAGGACGCCATGCGCGCAGCGGCCACGCTCTTTCGCGAGCTCGCTCAAGTTTTTCCCGATTCCCACGCCCACTTCGGAGGCGACGAAGTCACGCTGCCGGGTGGTCGAGATGCGAGCGGGATGCAAGCTGCGTTCAACGTGAGGATGGTAGAAATCCTGCATGGTCTCGACAGATCGCCGGTGGCCTGGGACGAAGCTATCCAGCCGGACTTGCCCCGCAGTGTCGTCATCCAGAGTTGGCGCGGTGCGGGGGCGCGTAGCCGAGCGCTCCGGGCCGGCTTCGACACGATATATTCGGCGCCGTACTACCTCGACCTGTTCTATCCGGCCGATCTGCACTATGCGTTCGATCCGGAAACAGACGCCGGGGCAAACCTCGCCGGCGACCCGCGGCTTGCGCATGTGCGCGATGGCGTGCTGGCCCTGTCGCAGCAATGGGACGTCGAAACCAGGGGGAAGGGTGCCACGGGCGGGGGGCGTGTATTGGGCGGAGAAGCATGCCTTTGGACGGAGTTGGTGACCGACGAGTTGCTCGACACGAGACTGTGGAGCCGCATGCCGGCCATTGCGGAACGTTTCTGGTCTCCCGCGGACGTGCGGAACACGGCTGACATGTATCGCCGGCTGGCGGCCACGCAAGCAACCCTTGCGCGCATGGGTGTGGTTGACCTGGGCGCGGATGTGCAACAACGGTTGACGCGGGCGGGACTGTCGCTAGAGGACACGCTTGGGTTGATGCCGCTGATAGAGATGCTGGAACCGGTCAAGTGGTACGCACGTCTGCTGGGCGGACAAGGTACAAGGCCGGGAGCGGTCGATACCGAACGGCCCTACGATGCGGACGCGCGGCTCGACCGCGTGGTCGACTGCATCCCTCCGGAGAGTCTTGCGGCTCGCCGAGTGGCGGATATGCACGATGAGGATCGCTTGCGGGAAATCGTTGCGGGATGGCGCAGTCAACGCGATCGGGTCGAGCGATGCTCGGGATGGGGTATCGTCGGGGAGTTGACGGAGATATCGGCGATTCTCTTTTCCCTGGCGGAAGAACTCGATGCCCACCTTTGCGGTCGCGAAGCTCGCGTTCCCGACGCGGCGCTTGAACCTCACGGGGAGTACATGCTGCCAGTCGCCCTGCATCTCGCTGAACGATTCTCACTGGCTCCACGGAGTCCCGCGTGTCCGTGATGAAGGGACGCCTGTTTCTTGCGACGGCCGAGGGCTCCCATGCGCGATGTTTCGAGCAGCAGGCGCGCCGTTGTCTGAAAGCGATGCGGGCATGCCTGCTGGCGAGCCCGCTCCCGATGCTGCTGGTGGCTTGTGCGTCTTCTTCGCCTCCGCAGTTCCTGTCGGGCGCGGATATGGTCTACCCGCCTGCCGCGAAAGCCGAGGGTATAGAAGGCCATGTCGTCGTACGCTACGACGTGACTGCCCAGGGCATGGTGGTCAACGCCAAGGTCGTAGAAGCGGATCCAGAAGGCGTATTCGAGGAGGCGGCGCTTGCGTCCATCGTACGGTGGCGTTTTCGCGCGGCGACAGTGGGCGGCGAGTCCGTCAAGACGCCGGGGGTCCTCAGCACGTTGCGATTCAAACTCGGAGAAGAAGACGAATATGCCGAGTACTAGTTTTCATGGACAGTGCTTGGCGGGCATTGCGGCGATCCTGCTGGCGGGTTGCGGTGGCGACAGCCTGACGCCGATCCTGAGTTGCGAGAACAGTTTCGGCATCGATGTCGATTGCGGGTTTCAGAATCCGGAGGATATGGCCCTGGCCCCGGACGGACGCATCATCGTCAGCCAGTTCGGTGGCATGGACGGTAGTCCGGGCAGCTTGGTCCTGTATGAACCGCAGACGCGGTCATTGACCACACTATTCCCCGTGCCATCGGCCAGAAGAGAGCCGGAATGGGGCGATCCGAGTTGCGCCTTCCCCAAGGCATTCTCGCCGCACGGCATCGACTTGCAGACCCGTTCCGATGGACGACACCAGCTTGCGGTCGTCAACCACGCGGGTCGGGAGTCTGTGGAACTGTTCCAGGTCGCGGCAGACGGCGCATTGAGTTGGCGCGGCTGCGCCGAAGCTCCCGAAGGAGGCTATCTCAACGATGTCGTCGTGTTGCGAGAGGGTGGTTTCTGGGCGACGCGCATGTTGGACCAGGGCAGCGACACCTGGGCGTTCCTTCGCGCTCAACTCGGTTTCGACACTGGATGGGTCTACGTCTGGTCGCGGTCGTCGGGTTTCAGCAGACTGCCGGGCAGCGATGCGCCGTTTCCGAACGGCATAGAGAAGTCGGACGACGAGCGTTACGCGTATCTCAATACGTTCTCGGGCGCGCGGAAAATTGATGTCGCGACAGGTGAAGTCGCGGCCGAGCGGACAATGAAACCCCTGGATAACAGCTATTGGTCCGAGGATGGGCGTCTGCTCGTTGCGTCGCACACCGGTTCCATCGCCCAGATGTTGGCCTGTAGCTCGGTGCCCGAGGGGGCCTGCGGCATGCCTTTCGAGATCGTCGCCCTCGACCCGGAAGATCTGTCGGAGCAGGTGATCATCGCGCACGAAGGCGCGCCAATGGGCGGTGCCACCGTTGCCTTGCAGCGCGAGGGCGTCTACTACCTGGGTACGTTCGCTGGCGACCGCATAGGGATCGTCGATTTGTCACCGTGATCGTGCGGATGGCCGCAAAGCCCCATTAGGAACTCCGGCGATAATGGGTTAACTTTGCTCTCTGTGGATGCCTTCGACGACATTCGTCCCTATCGCGACGACGAAGTACCGGCGGTACTGAGCCGGCTGGTGGAGGACCCCAACGCGTTACGCGGGGTCGCCGGGTTCGCCGCGCCATGGTGTTACCGGCTTGCCCCCCGATTGACGTTGGCCGCGACGAAGCTTGGTTTGACGCGGCAGGTGCGTGAACTCGACTCGGTGGATGCGCTGCAACTTGCGCTGACCGCCTATTTTGAAAAGCTGATCCGCCGGACGACATTGGGTTTCACCTGGAATGGAGTCGACGCCCTCGACCCGAGCCAGCCGCATCTGTTCGTTTCCAACCATCGGGACATCGTCCTCGATTCCGGCTTCATGAACTACGCCCTGTGGTCGTCGGGCCGCAAGACCACCCAGATCGCGGTGGGCGACAACCTGCTCACGAACGGAACGGCGATTGATCTGATGCGGCTGAACAAGAGCTTTTCGATTGCGCGGGCCGAGATTGGGGCCAAGGCGCAGTTCGCCGCGGTGATGAAAACGTCCTGCTACATTCGGTCTGCCATCGAATCGGGAGAATCCGTCTGGATCGCGCAGCGGGAGGGGCGGGCCAAGGATGGCGTCGATCAATCCAATCCGGCGCTGTTCAAGATGTTCCTGCTGGCCTACCGGGAAAAGTTCCGCTCGTTCGATGAATGGCTCGATCAGGTTGCCCTGGTGCCCGTCTCCATTTCTTACGAGCTCGATCCCTGCGCCGCGACGAAGGCGAAAGAACTGTACTTCATGGATCGCGACGGCAAGTACGACAAGAACGAAGGGGAAGACATCCGCAGCATGGCCACGGGCATCTTCGGCTTCAAGGGGAGGGTGCACGTATCCTTCGGCGCGAGGGTAGAGGGCGGATTCGAGCAGGTGGAAGACCTGGCCACCCACGTGGACCGGATGATCGTTCGTAACCTCAAGACTTATCCCACGCAGGTGCTTGCCCTCGACGGCTGCGCAGAACTGGATCCGCGGGTAAGAAAGGCGTTCTACAAGGCGCTCGACGGCTGCCCCAGGGCGCACCGCAAGTTCGTGTTGATGCAATACGCGAATCAGTTGCGACATAAACGCGACCTGGCGCGGAAATTCGAACTGAGACGGAAGTCGCCGACGCGCGCGGATCGGGCTGCAATGCCAGAACGCGACGAGCGCCTGACGGCTGAAGCTCACGATTCGGCGGGTCCCATAGATTCACGTCGCTAGCGTTCGGGCGGCGGCCCAGATGCGCACCGTCGCGGCGCCGGCATCGAGCAGCGTCGCTGAGACTTCGGCCGCTGTCGCCCCCGTGGTCATCACATCGTCCACGACCGCTATATCCTTTCCAACGAAGTCCGGAGAAGCCCGGTAGGCTCCCAACTGGTTTCGTCGGCGGGCGGCCGCATCGAGGGATCGTTGCGGCGCGTCATGACGGATACGTTTGAGGCCGCGGTAGTCCACGGGCGCGGTGCCCATGGCGCGCGCAATTTGGGCGGCGAGTAGCGCCGCCTGGTTGTATCCGCGCTGAATCCGTCGTCGATACGTCAGGGGTACTGGCACGATGACGTCGGGCGGATCGTCGAGTATCAACGCATCGGCCATCAGTGCCGCCAGAATTCGCGCCTCGATCAGTCCATTGCCGTGTTTCAGGCCATGTATCACCCTCGTGAGTGGCGGGACATAGAGATATGGCACCACGGCGCGAGCGTATGGCGGGGGAGCGACCTGACAGGCGGGGCAGTCCCCGTCGCGCGCAGGCGTTGGGATCGCGCAACGTGGGCAAGCACCGATATTGGGTCTCAGATCCGCTGCGCAAGCGCGGCAGAGATCCATGGCCCGATCGCTGTAGCTCTGGCATAGAACGCAGATGCCGGGCAGAAGTCTCCAGAACGTCACGACGATCCCACGGCTGGGGAGGCGGTTTATACCGCGATCAACGATCCCGGACTGCGCGAATGCCGCCATTGAGCGTGTAAGACCTTGGCGTCACAATTCGGTGCTATAGCGAGTTCGTCACGCCCCTTGGGGTTTTGATCGCGCCGCCGACGGAGAGACAATGCGTTCCAATGACCACCCGCGCACGAAACGTTGGACGGCGATACTGAGGATGGTCGTACGCAGGGTGGTAGTTGCGCTGGTCGGAGTCGGCGTTGCCTCCGTGTGCATCTATATCGCGATCCCCGTCGATGAGTCGGTGGCAATGGCGACCGATAGCGGCTATCTGGACATGCACGTGCACACGGCGGGTATCGGCGCCGGGGGCAGCGGGGCGTTCATCAATCGGGAGATGCAGGAGAGCTTTCGCTTTTCGATATACCTCAGCGCGTTTGGCGTCGATGCGGAAGAACTGGAAAGCCAGGGCGATGCCGTTGTCATCGAGAAGATCAGCGCGCAGGTTGCGGCGTCGCGTCGCGTCGACAAGGCTGTTGTTCTGGCGCTGGACGGGGTCGTCGATGACGAGGGAAGGCTGGACCGGGAGGCCACGCAGCTCTACGTGCCAAATGCGTTTGTCGCCGGTGAGACGCGCCGCTATGACAACCTCTGCTTCGGCGCCAGCGTCAATCCCCACCGCCGCGATGCGCTAGGGCGATTGCGTCACGTCAGGGCGCAGGGCGCGCTATTGGTCAAATGGATACCCAATATCATGCATATCGATCCGGCAGACGAGGCGATTACCCGGTTCTACGAAGAACTTGTCGCTCTCGACCTGCCCTTGTTGAGCCACGCTGGACAGGAGCGTTCGTTTGCGAGCGCCAGGGACGAATACGGTGACCCGCGCCGACTGGGACTGCCGCTCTCCATCGGCGTCACGGTGATCGCCGCCCACATTGCGACCACGGGAACGAACGAGGACGAGAGCAATTTCGAGCGCATCCTGCCGATGTTCGAACGCTACCCCAATCTCCATGCCGACATTTCCAGTCTGACCCAGATCAATAGACTTGACTTCCTCAAGAACGCGCTGGGCATCCCTGGCCTGGACGAGCGATTGGTCTACGGTACGGATTGGCCCCTGCAGTTCTTTCCGCTCGTCTCACCCTACTATCATCTCGATCACATCGGCCTGTCTGCGGCGAAGTCCGTTGCGGCGATCGACAACCGGTGGGACCGGGACGTCGCCCTCAAGGAAGCGCTCGGCACGCCGCGCCACGTTTTCGCGAAAAGCGCCGCTTTGCTGGATGCGGATCGCTGCGTCCTCGGAAAGGGAGACGGCGCCAGCTAGCGCCACAAAAACCGTCGCGCCTTCGGCTGCGCCGCGTTTTGCCCCCGCCCAAGCCCACCTACCATGCTGCCGATCTTGCCGCTAGTGCGACAAGTCCGACGGCCTGCTAGCCAGCCTGGCGGCAAGCTTTGCGTAAACGCCGCCAAAGTTGCCATTGGACATGATGACGATATGACAGGACGATGGGCTGGGCCTGGCCAGACGCGCCACCAGTTGATCGATGTCGACTTCGACGCTGGACTCGACCACGCTATCGCGGGTTAGCTCGTTCAGGTCCCACTGGATGTTCTCGCCACGGAACCAGACTACTTCGTCTGCGGGCGCGCAACAGTGCGAGAGTTCGCTACGCAGCGAGCCGAGCGACATGGTGTGGGTGCGCGGTTCGATGACCGCGAGGATGCGTTCGCCGCCGACCTTGTCCCGCAGTCCCTGGAGGGTCGCGCGGATAGCGGTTGGATGGTGAGCGAAGTCGTCATATACCTTCACGTTGTCGCGTTCGGCAATGAGTTCAAGGCGTCGTTTCACGCCCTTGAAATGACACAATGCCTCTACCGCGCAGTCTGCGGGCGCGCCCGCGTGGCGCGCGGCGGCGATGGCCGCGAGGGCGTTGCGCACGTTGTGTTCGCCCATCAGGTCCCAGGTCACGCGGCCGATCCGATCGCGGTTCAGGGACACATCGAACGCGCTACCGGCGCGTTCGGCATTTTCCGTGTGCCAGATGTCGCCGCTGTCGAAGAGCTGCCGCCTGCGCCGTCTGGCGATCACCTCGTAACGCGTGACGGGAGTCCAGCAACCCATGCCCAGAACCTGATTCACCGCGCGGTCACCTGTCGGGGCGACGATCAGGCCCTCACCGGGCACGGAGCGAACAAGGTGATGGAATTGGGTTTGAATCGCCCGCAGGTTGTCGAAGATATCTGCGTGGTCGTATTCCAGATTATGGATGATCAGCGTTCGCGGCCGGTAGTGCATGAACTTCGAGCGGCGATCGAAGTAGGACGTGTCGTACTCGTCGGCTTCGACTACAAAGAACGGGTTTTCGCCCAAACGCGCGGAGTGCTCGAAGTTTTGGGGCACGCCTCCGATCATGTAGCCCGGCGCAAGTCCGGCGTATTCCAATATCCAGGCAACCATACTGGCCGTCGTCGTCTTGCCGTGGGTGCCCGCCACGGCGATCACCCAATGGCCGCGAAGCACGACATCGCCAAGCCACTGCGCGCCAGACATGTGGGGGATGTTGCTGTTCAGAATGTGCTCGATTCCGGGGTGGCCCCTGCCTAGCTGCGCGTTGCCGATAATGGCGAGGTCCGGCGGCGGGTCGAGCTGCGCGGGGTCGAATCCCTCGTACAACGTGATATCCGCCTCAGCAAGTTGATCGCTCATCGGAGGATAGAGGACCTTGTCCGACCCGGAGACCTGGTATCCGGCCTCCTTTGCGATGCGGGCGAGGCCGCCCATGAGCGTGCCGCCAACGCCCAGGAAATAGAGACGTTCCTTCATCTATTCGAAAGTGCCGACGATGGCGAAGGTGGCCAGGGCGACGACATTGGCGAGTATATAGACGACGAAGGCCAACGGTATGCCGAGCATCAGCGTGGTGTTGAACGCGCGCTGGTAGATGAATCCCCAGACCACAATCTGCCAGATTTCAAGGACGGTCACCAGGATCAGTGGTGGCAATCCCACCAGGTTGCTGAGTTGGGCCACCGCGACGATTAGAACGGTAATCAGCAGATGGGTGCCGATCACTGCCGTGAACGTCGCCAGGAAACGCTCGCCGAACTTGCGGAAGTAAAGTGCGGAGCGGGTAAATACGGCTACGGCAGCCATGACCACAAGGTTGAAACCCAGCGCGTGCAACATGGTCATGCGAACCGGTTCCGGCAAGAGGTCGTTCCTCATGCTCTGCTGGACAAGCAACACCGCAACGTCGGCGATGAGCAAGACCACGGCGAACCAGATTCGCGCAGGCACCCGTTCCGGGCCGGCGCGCAGTATGCAGATGTTCCAGAAGAGCGTTACGAAGGAAACCATGCGAGAAATTGTCGCACAAATGACTCACAATCCACGCGGGGAAACCAGGGAACTTGCCGAAAGGGACGAACTCATGCCGGACACACGAGACGCGCCGGGCGGCGGCTCGCGAAGGAATGCGTTCTACGCGCAATCTGGCGGGGTTACCGCCGTCATCAACGCAACGGCGTGCGGGGTCATCGAGACTGCGAGGCGGCATAGGGACAGAATCGGCAAGGTCTTCGCGGGCCGCAACGGGATTCTGGGCGCGCTTTCCGAGGAACTAATCGACACGAGCAGGGAATCGCCCGCCGCCATTGCCGCGCTGCGCGAAACGCCGGGAGGCGCGTTCGGCTCTTGCCGTTACAAGCTCGCATCGCCGGAGAAGGACGAACGCGAATACGCCCGCCTCATGGCCGTATTCCGTGCCCACGACATCGGCTACTTTTTCTACAACGGTGGCGGCGACTCCCAGGATACAGCGCACAAGGTTGCCGAGTTGGGGGCGCGGGAGGGCTATCCCATAGCGTGTATCGGCATTCCCAAGACCGTCGACAACGACCTCCCCCTCACGGACACCTGTCCCGGATTCGGGTCGGTGGCCAAGTACGTCGCCGTATCGATTCGAGAAGCGGCCCTCGATGTGGCGTCTATGTGCGAGACTTCGACCAGGGTATTCATTCTCGAAGTGATGGGTCGCCACGCGGGCTGGATCGCGGCCGCCGCGGGGCTTGCGCAACGCCATCGGGGCGATGCACCGCACATGATCCTGTTTCCGGAAGTCCCCCTTGACGAGGAGGAGTTCCTTGAGAAGGTCGGGGAGACCGTCGACAGGAACGGCTACTGTGTCATCGCGGCATCCGAGGGGGCACGTTACGCGGATGGCCGGTTCGTGGCGGAAGCGGGTACCCGCGACGCCTTTGGGCACACGCAGCTCGGCGGGGTCGCTCCTGTGCTGGCTGAAATAGTGCGTTCGGCCTTGGGTTACAAGTATCACTGGGCGGTAGCCGACTATCTGCAACGCTCCGCCCGTCACATCGCCTCGGGCACGGATGTAGAGCAGGCGTATGCGGTAGGAGAGGCGGCGGTGGAATTCGCGCTCGCCGGGAAGAACGCCGTCATGGCTGCTATCGTCCGGACGCGCGACAAGCCCTATCGCTGGCATATCGGTGAGGTGCCGCTCAAGCGCGTGGCGAACGTGGAACGCAGTTTGCCGAAGGCGTACATATCCCGGGACGGGTACGGCATCACGGCGGCGGCACGCCGCTACCTGGAGCCACTCATCGCCGGAGAGGCGTATCCGCGGTACGTGAAGGGGCTGCCAAGGTATGTCTCGCTGAAGAACGAACTGGTGGCGAAGAAACTCGCGCCCTGGAATTAGCCCGCTTCGCTGCCGCGGGACCTTTGGTCTTTAGGCCGGATTTCGCGCACAATCGGGCGTCAATGACGAGTGGGAGACCGATATCAGACTAGGCGTTGTCTTTCCGCAGACGGAGATCGGCACCGACCCGGAGGATGTCGCCCGTTTCGCGACCGCCGCCGAGGATATCGGCTACGATCACCTGATCGTTTTCGATCATGTGCTCGGCGCCAACCCGGCGAGCCGCCCCGGTTGGCAGGGTGCTTATACGTCGAAGAGCCAGTTCCTCGAGCCATTCGTCCTCTACGGCTACTTGGCAGGTCTGACACAAACGCTGGAACTTGTGACCGCAGTCCTCATCCTGCCCCAGCGGCAGACCGCCCTCGTCGCAAAGCAGGCCGCATGTCTGGATGTGCTGTCGCGCGGCAGGTTTCGGCTCGGTATCGGCACCGGCTGGAACGACGTCGAATACGAAGCGCTCGGGGAGAACTTTCACAATCGCGGCGCGCGCAGCGAGGAGCAGATCGACCTGATGCGCAAGCTCTGGGCTGAGGAGGCGATCGACTACGAGGGCAGGTGGCACAAGGTCAGCGACGCCGGCTTGAACCCGTTGCCGCCGCGTCGATCCATCCCCGTCTGGCTGGGCGGCATGGCGCCGCAGGTGCTTGACCGTGTGGCGCGCTTGGCGGACGGCTGGTTTCCCTTCTACAACGACGCGCTTGAAGCACAGATTGAAGGCGTTCGCGTTGCCGCCCGCGCGGTTGGCCGGAACCCGGACGACATAGGTGTGGAGTGCATGCAACCCATGGGCGACCTCGGCGACGCCGAACTGGACCGCCTCAAGTCATTGCGGGACATGGGAGTGACGCACACCGCCATCATCACGATGAACCATGGATTTCCCGAACCGGCGGCGCACGTCGATGCGATCAAACGCTACTGGGATTCGGTCGCGTCGAAGGTCTAACCTAAGGCGGTTCGAGGCCTTGCCACCACTGCGCAGGTAGCGGCTCAGAGGCGGGCCAGACCCCGTCGAGCGTATCCCCTGCGAACACCTCGCCGTTCTTGACCACGTAGACGATGTCGTCCGAATGGCGTATGTCCGCCAGGGGGTCGGCATCGAGCACTACGAGGTCTGCCAGCTTGCCCGGCGTGATCGTGCCGATGTCCTGCGCCACCCCGATCATCTCGGCGCCATGCAGGGTGGCGGCCCGCAGTGCCTCGTATGGCGTCAATCCGCCGCTGGCGAGTGCCCATAGTTCCCAGTGGTAGCCGAGTCCCTGCAGTTGGCCGTGGGAGCCGACGCCGACGCGGCCGCCGGCGCGAATGATCTTGGCGGCCTGGGCGGCGACCCTTGGGAAGACATGCTCTGTATCGGCGAACCAGGGCACGCGCAGGGCGCGTCCGGCGATCACTTGCGGTGGAGTGAAGCGCTTGAGCTTCGTGTCACCCGCGGGCGATTCCCTGGTGAAGAAATAGTTTTCTGCCGCGGGTCCGCCGTAGGTTACGAGCAGCGTTGGTGTATAGGCTATGCCGGAGCGGGCCGCCAACTGCACGACATCCTGGTGCAAATCGACGATGGGGAAATTGTGCTCGTTGCCGCTGAAGCCGTCAATGATGTGGGTCATGTCGAGCTTCATGTCGAGCGCGCCCTCCGTCGTCGGCATGAGTCCCAATGTTTCCGCGGCCTGAACGATCCACTGGCGTTGTTCGCGGTTGCCGGCGATATAGGACTTGAGGTTGCGCACCCGGTAGTGATCCTTGTAGCGCGACAGCACCCTGCGGGCGTGTTCGGACGACTCGAACCGGTTGTCGTTGAATATGCCGGGACCGGTGGACAGCAGGCGCGGCCCGATCATGCGCCCGGCATCGATCAGGTCCTGGTAGGCAAGGATGTCCACCGTGCTTGGCTGCACGTCGATCCCTGTCGTCACGCCATAGGCGAGGTTGGCCAGAAGCGCCCAGTTGTTCATGTCGAGTACGCGTTGGAGGAGCGGGAAATGGGCGTGGGTATCGACGTAGCCCGGAACGATGAAACGGCCCGAGAGATCGATGACAGCAGCGTCTCGGGGGACTTCGGTTTCGACCGCGCGCCCGACTTGCGTGATGCGGCCCGCCCGCATCACGACGACTGCATCGTCGATGGGTTCCGAGTCGGGTTCCATCGTGATGACGGTGGCGCCGGTCAGCGCCAGTACGCCTTCGGGTTCGTGGCGGGGTAGGTAGATCTCGATCGTGGCGCCCGCCACCGCTGAATGTTCCTCGGCGATTTCCGGCGAGTCGTCCTCCGCCGAGTCGTCCTCGTCATCCTTGCCCGCCCCGTCCTTGTTCTCGTCCGTATCGAATGCGACCGAAGCGAGCGCACGCCGGTAGACATGGTTGCCCACGGTCCAGTAGATCGTCTCGCTATCGGCGCTCCAGGCGGCTTCGTCGGCGCCGACATCCGTAAGCCGCGCCATGGGAATGGACGGCGCGTCGATGCTGGTCTCGACGTCGGTCAGGTCGCGGCCGAGCAGCTTGGCAACATGAAGTTGGTTGGCGTGCATTACCAGCGCAGCCCGCCCGTCGGGTGAAATCTGGACGTCGCGCGCCGGTACGTCGCCCTCCGCGTAGTAGATCCCGGGACCGTCTATGCTGAGGTGCGTCCGTCGGTCGGTCCCGTCGAAACGCAGCGATGTCAGGGCGGACCAGCCGCCCGAGTGGTACAGGTAGATTCGATCGGTCTCCGGTCCGAAGTGAGGCGCCCCGTATCCGCGGGCCGGCGTCACCACCCGTGTCTCACCGCCGTCTGCAGGCAACCAGACCAGGTCCGTTCCCGCAGTTTCGTCAAAGTCCCAGATTCGATACAGGCGGTCATAGCTCGCTGCCCGCAGGGCGACGATTCGCCGGCCGTCTGGCGACCACGCCGGATCGCTATAGAACGCCGCGCGTTGCGTTAACTGTTGTGGTGCACCACGCCCGTTTGCGCGGGCGCGCCAGATATGACCGCCCTCGGGCGACCAGGTGACGTAGGCGAGCCAGCGCCCGTCTGGCGACCACGCTGGATGAAACGCCGGGACATCTTCGCCTGTAAGCGGGGATTCCTTCCCCGTCGCTTCATCGCGCACGAAGACGCGGGTCAGGGCGGAGAAAGCCAGCCGGTCGCCCGATGGGGAGGGTGCCAGACCGCGCACGAGATGGGCCTTCACTGGGGCGAGGCCCAATCGGTAGGGCGAATACAGGCGCGGTCCGATGGACTGTTTGACATCGAGCGTGAATGGGATGGATGCGATCTCGCCTGTCGCCGTATCGACTCGGCGGATGCCGCCCTCGCTGGTATAGACGACCGCCGAGCCGTCCGGCGTGAAGGCGTAGCCCGGGAACAGGTCGCGGGTGAATCGCGACTCCTGGTCGTCGCGCTGGGCCGGGTATGCGAGCCAGCGATCTTCCCCGGTACGGAGATCGCGCAACCTGAGCCCGCTGTCCCCCCTGTAACGCGTGGCATAGGCGAGGAGCGACCCATCGGGCGACAGCACCGGACGCATGGCGCTGCCCTGCGCGCTGGTCAGGGTGTCTTCGCTGCCGTTGCGCAGGTCGAGACGCACGATCTGCCACAGCGGCAACCTCACGTCGTAGTCGAAACCGCCGTCCTTGCGTGCGTAGTACAGGTAGCGTCCGTCCGGAGAGTAGACCGCGCCAAGCGCGTTCGCGCGATCGCTCGTGGGGGTGTTGGAACCCGTCTTGGCCTCGGTGATTTGCACGCCGCTTCCGCCATCGATGTGGTACGCCCACAACTCGAAGGTTCTCAAGCCCCACTTGGTGCGAGAAACGACTACGTGCGTGCCGTCGGGTGACCAGGAGGGAGACGCGAACTCGATGGTTCCGCTGTTCGAGGACAGGTTGCCCAGTTCGCTGCCGTCGGCGTTTGCGATCCACACGTCCTCGCTGCCGTCGCGGTCGCTGACGAAAGCGATTCGCTTGCCGTCTGGCGAGAACTTTGGTTGCGAGTCGAACGCCATGCCGCTGGTGATGCGGCGGGCGGCGCCACCTTCGATGGGCAGGACATACAGATCTCCGATCGCTTCCATGACGATGGTCGAACCGTCGGGCGAAACGTCCAGGGACAGCCAGGTCACGGCGTCGGTCTGGAATGCGATTTCGCGGGACCCTTTGAGCGGCAGCTCCCCGGCCGACGTGACCAGCATTGCCGCCAGAGATAGCGCCAGGACATTCGCCTGCATTTCGCGGGTGGCTCTCATTGCGGTTGGTGTCGTTGCGGGAGAACGGTCATGTACGCTGCGCCCGGGTCAGTCGTTCTCGTCCAACCGACGTTCGGCCATCTCGGCGGCGCGGAAGATGGCGCGACCCTTGTTCATGCTCTCTTTCCATTCGAGGTGGGACAGGGCATCCGCGACGATACCGCCGCCTGCCTCGATGTAGAGGGTGCCGTTCTTGACCACCGCGGTGCGGATGGCGATAGCGGTATCCATGTTGCCGTTCCAGGACAGGTAACCGACGGCACCGCCGTAGATGCCGCGTTTGACGGGCTCCAGCTCGTCAATGATCTCCATCGCCCGAATCTTCGGTGCGCCGGACAGTGTGCCAACCGGCAATGCCGCGCGCAGTACGTCCATGGCGGTGTTGCCGGCTTTGAGTCGGCCTTCGACGTTGGACGAGATGTGCATGACGTGGGAATACCGCTCGATAACGAACTGCTCCGTCACATTCACCGACCCGGTCTCGGCAACGCGGCCGACATCGTTGCGGCCCAGGTCGATCAGCATCAGGTGTTCCGAGATTTCCTTCGGGTCGTTCAACAACTCGGCTTCAAAAGCGAGGTCTTCTTCATACGTATGGCCGCGCCGGCGCGTACCCGCCAAGGGGCGGTTCACGATGGCGCCGTCTTCGACCCGGGCCAGGATTTCCGGCGACGAACTGACTATGTGGAAATCCCGTAGATGCATGAAATACATGTAGGGCGACGGGTTCAGACTCCTCAAGGCGCGGTACAGGTTGATCGGCGCCGCGTTGAACGGGATCGACATGCGCTGCGCCAGGACCACCTGCATGACATCGCCGTCGAGGATGTATTCGCGAATGCGTTCCACCGCCCGCATGAAATTTTCCCTGCCGAATTCCGATACGAAGTCGTCCTCTTCGGGCGGCTGGAAGGTGGTGGTTTCCGGGATGAGCGGCACTGGAGAGGCCAGGTTGGATGCGAGCGTCTTGAGGCGCGCCGCGGCATTGGCGTACGCGTCGGGAAGCGCCGGGTCCACCAGGGTAATGAGCTGCATCCGGCTCCTCAGGTTGTCGAACACGATGACGTCGTTCGACACCATGAGGAGTATGTCCGGCGTCTGCATCGGGTCGGGGGGCGTGGAATGCGCGAGCCGCGTCTCGGTGTAGCGCACGGTGTCGTAGCCGAAATAGCCCACCAGACCGCCGATAAAACGCGGCAGTTCGGCGGACGCCGACTCCCCTTTGGGGACGTGGAACCGGGCTTGATATGCTTCGATGAACGCGAGCGGGTCGTCGGTTTGCTTTTTTTGCACGGTCTTGCCACCGGTTTCAACGCTGACCGTGTCGCCGACGACGCGAATGACGGTGTCGCACGGCAGGCCGATGAACGAGTAGCGGCCCCACCGCTCTCCCCCCTGCGCGGATTCGAGCAGGTAGCTGTAGGGACCGTCCGCCAGCTTGAGATATGTCGAAAGCGGCGTTTCGAGATCGGCGGCGACTTCCCGCACGACCGGAATGCGGTTGTAACCCTCTGCGGCGAGCCTGTCGAAATCGTTCTGGTTCATCGCCCGATTGTTTCCACATTGGGTGTGAAGACGCGTTCGTCCGTGAGGCGCACGTTGACGCAGAGCGCTGGAGACCCTGCATCGCGCCGAAGCCGTAGAGTATCGCAACTGTCGGCGTTCCTTCGCTGCTGCCGGTGCGTTAAACGAGGCAGGTCAGCGAATCGATCAGGCCGTCGGCGCCGAGGTCTTTCGGCGCGATGCCGCCACTATAGCCGTATGGAACGCAGACCACGTCGCAGCCCGCCGCCCTGGCGCACTGCACGTCCGTGATCGAATCGCCGACGAACAGCGTTCGCCCAGGGTCGGCACCGAGCGCCGCGCAGGCGTACAGCGCGGGATCGGCGGCGGGTTTGTACACCCCAAGGGTGTCGCCGCACACCACAACCTCAAAGCAGCGGAAAAGGTCCAGCGCGTTGAGCAATGCGGTGGTCAATCTGGTTACCTTGTTGGTGACGACGCCGAGTCGGGCGCGCGGACCGAGGGAGGTCAGCGCTTCACGTACCCCGGGATAAGGTGCGCTCTCGTCCGCGATGTGCGCGACGTAGTAGTCGAGGAACCGATCTAGCATGGCGCTCGCCAGTTGCGCTGGTGGCCCATCGCTGCCCTGATGTACCAGCGCCTGCTCGATCATCTTTGCGGCACCGTGGCCGACCCAGCGGCGGGTCAGTTCCTCGTCCACCTCCGTGTAGCCGTGCTCGGCGAGGCAGAAGTTGAGTCCCGCCATGAGATCCGGCGCGGTATCGACCAATGTGCCGTCGAGATCGAAAAGATAGGCGTCGTACGTGTCCATGCGCTCCCAACAGGCGACTGGATGAAACGGGTTGGGGCTAGACCAGGGCCGCCCGAAACGACCGAATGGTCTGCGCGTAGTCGTCCGTGCCGAATATCGCGGTGCCGGCGACAAACATGTCCGCACCGGCCCGGGCGGCGGAGCCGACATTGTCGACATTGATGCCGCCGTCTATTTCAAGCCGCGCGTCACTTCCCGCCTCGTCCAGCCGGCGACGAACTGCACGCACGGTATCGAGGCTTTCCGGCATGAAGGACTGGCCGCCGAAGCCAGGGTATACCGACATCACCAACACCAGATCCAGATCATCGAGAACGGGTTGGAGTTCCGACACGAGGACTCCGGGACTGAGTGCTAGGCCGGCCTTGGCGCCGCTCTTGTGGATAAGTTCGATCGAGTCGCGGACACTTTCGGTCGCATCGGGGTGGAAGGTGATGTAATCCGCGCCCGCGTCGATGAAGTCGCCGATGATGCGGTCTACGGGCTGGACCATGAGATGCACGTCCACGGGTGCGGTGACGCCGTGTCGGCGCAGGGCGCGCAATACCGAGGCCCCCACGCTCAAATTCGGCACGTAGTGGTTGTCCATCACGTCGAAATGCACCGTGTCGGCACCGCCGTCGAGCACGTTGGAAACCTCTTCGCCGAGTCGGGCGAAGTCCGCGGCGAGGATGGACGGTGCGATCCAGTAAGACATCAGTCGAATGCTACACGATGCGTTTCTGGTGCGAGAGGCTTCGACTACTTCAATCCAGGGATGATACCCGCGCAGACTCGCTCATCGGGGACATCCTTCGCGCACTCGGACTTGTCGTTGAAGTCGACGTTCATGAATCCGCGAATGGGTGGCCTTTCAAAACTCGGTCTTGCCAGACTCGTTGATGGCGATGCGTAGGCGAAGCTCTCTGTATTCTGACGGTTCGCTCAAGACCGCCCATGCGTTCTCGCTCGGGGTTCCTGAAGGCGGTCAGCGCGCCACGCAGGTAGCCGAGGGCCTGATCGTGGTGACCTCTGCCGGCCGCCCATCTCGCCTTGTGATACGACATCAGACCGAGACGAAAGTTATTCGGTTGAAGCCGTTCGGAATAGATCTCGTACGTTCTATCGACATACGGCTCGACGAATGCCCCGCCACCCTCCCTTAGCAGAATCGTCATGATCTCGCTGTCAATCAGTGAGCTTGCGAACCGCCTTCAATTGCGCCGGGGAGCCGATATCGAACCAGGTGCCGCGAAACACCTCTCCCGTAATGCGCCCTGCCGCGGCGGCGTCGAAATAGAGTTCGTGGGCGACATTGAAGGGACCGGGTGGCGCCTTGGCGAACAGCGCGGGATTAAGCACGGCTATGCCGGTGAACACCAGATCGTCGTCGTCGTTTCCGTTGCGCCGAACACGGTTATCTATGAGCGCGAAGTCGGCGGTTTCGCGATGGGCGGGTTTCGGTGTCAGCACCAGGTGGCCAGCCACAGGAGCGAGGTCGGTGAGTCGGTTGAATGGATAGTTCGTCCAGATGTCGCCGTTCAACACGAGGAACGGCGCTGGGCCGAGCAGCGGCAGGGCCGCCTTGACGCCGCCGCCGGTGTCGAGCAGCGTTGCTTCCCGGCTGTAGCGGACGTTGACGCCGAGATCGCGTCCTGCTCCGACGCGCTCCTCTATCTGCGCGCCGAGATGATGCAGATTGACTACGATGTCGGTGATGCCAGCGCGACGAAGCCAGCGGATCTGATGCACGATCAGTGCTTCCCCCGCGATCGGGAGCAGGGGTTTGGGTATGCGATCCGTGAGCGGGCGGAGGCGTTCGCCCCGTCCCGCCGCGAGAATCATCGCCTTCATCGCCCAGGTCCCGCCCGGCGTGCGGCGGGCACGACGACGTTCACGATCCAGCGGCTCAGATCCGCGAGTTCCCGGTAGCTACCCGCCACCTCGACGACGCGTTCGAGGGTGGGGGCGATATCGCGCAGGTGGCTGTCCCGACCGTCGCGCAACTTGAGCCGGGCGAAGATTCCGGCGGCCTTGAGGTGCCGCTGAACACCGGTAAGGTCAAAGGCGCGGCGAAAATCGGGCGCGGTCAGGCCGAAGTCCGCAAGGAGCCGGTATCGCGTCAGCCATTTTGCGACGGTAGCGTCGGGAAAGACGTGGTAGCAGTCGCGCAGCAGCGAGACGAGATCGTAGGTCACCGGACCGAGCAGCGCGTCCTGAAAGTCGACGATGCCGAGACTCCCGTCATCGCGTAGCAGCAGGTTGCGGCTGTGATAGTCGCGGTGAACGGTGACCATCGGTTGCGCCTGCGTGGCGTCGATGAGCGTCTCCCAGGCGTTATCGATGAACGCCGGTGTTTCGATCCCCAGGAATCTTTTTACCAGCCACTCGGTGAAGATCCCGAGTTCGTCGCGAAAGCGTGAGATCTCGTAGGGGGGAACGATGTCGGAGGTGACCGACTGGATACGCAAAAGGGCTTCCAGCGCCAGGTCCAGGCATTCCTCTTCGCGACCCGCGTTGTAAGCGTTATCGAACCGGACGTCCCCGAAGTCCGAGACAAGGAAAAACCCGCGCGGATCGAACGCGAATACTTCGGGCACCGGCACGCCGTTCGCGCGAAACAGCGTCGACAGCGCGCGGAACTGGGCGTTGTTCTCGGTTGCGGGCGGCGCGTCCATGGCGATGCGGGAACCGTCGTGGCTCGTTGCGCGATAGAACTGGCGCGCGCTCGCCTCGCGCGCGAGCGGTTCGAACGCGACCAACGCACCGAGCTGTTCTACGCACCAGGATTCGAGTTGCCGAATACGGTCATTCATGAGAGGACGCCGCTCGTCCATCCACTTGCGCCGCCGAAGTTTAACGCGGCGCGACCATGAGGTTCAGCTTGGAGTTAATTCCGCGACTATGACGCGCGCCCTTCATTTGTCATGCTTCGCAGGTGAAGTGCTTCGCCGCTCTAGTTCTTGTCGTTGCGTTCGCGTCGCCGTGCGCGGGCGCCGTCTCGGCCGTCGATGCGCATTGGGTGCCGCGCGCGGAACTGGATCCCGGTCTCAAGTCCAGAGTGCCGGCGTCCTGCGGTGGCATGTACGTGGAACGTGACTTCCCCGAGCCGCTCGGCGCGCGGTCGGGATCGTTTCCGGTCCGGTTGCGCGGTGACCAACTGGTGTACACGCGCGACGGCAGCACGGAGTTCGCGGGCGGGGTTTCCTTCGAACAGGGCAATCGCAGGCTCGTCGGCGAGCGCGCGGTGGTTCGCGAGGTCGACGGGACGCGGGAAGTCTCGTTCACGAATGGCTTCCAGTTGAGCGAACCGGGCCTGGCGCTCGCCGGCGCCTCGGCGACGTTCGATACGGCGGCGGAAGGGATGCGCGTCGAAGATGTCGATTTCGTGCTGTTCGCGCCGGCCTTTCGCGGCACGGCCGACGCCATTGATCGACGGGACGACGCGTTGACCGTTGAAGGGACGCGGTTGACCCGATGCGCTCCGGGAGTCGAGACGTGGCGCGTCGAGACCGCGCGTATCGACATGCGTCGCGGTGACGCGTTTGCGCGTGCACGAAACGTGGTGGTGAAACTCAAGGGGGTACCGATCTTCTATTCTCCCTGGCTTCGTATTCCCGTTTCCGCTGACCGGCAGTCGGGTTTCCTGTTCCCCAACGCGGGGTATTCGCGCGACGACGGAGCCGATCTCGCCACGCCCTTCTATCTGAACCTTGCCCCGAACTACGATGCGACGCTGAACCCACGCCATGTATCCGGTCGGGGCACCGGTCTGACGGTGGAATTCCGCCACTTGAACGGCTTCGCCGAAACGACGGCGGTTGGTGCCGTTTTGCCGCAGGATCGCCGATACGTCGGGGCAGGCGATCCTGACATCGCGTCGGATCGCTGGCTGTCCCGCGTGAGCCACCTTGGCGGCTTCGGCGGTTTCACGACGTTTGTGGACTACGCGGCGGTGAGCGACCGCGACTACTTCCGCGACCTGGGGACGGACCAGGATGTCGTCGGCCAGAACCACCTGCGCCGGTTTGCCGAGATGCGCTACGCGCGCGGTGGATTTTCCGCGGGCCTCTCGGCGCAGGCATTCCAGATGCTCGATCGGCGTCGGGAACCGCATCGACGCGTGCCGGCGCTCGATCTGACCTATAGCGGTCGCGTCATGGGTTCGCTGGGTTGGACCCTGGGAGCCTCCTGGACAGCCTTCGACCCGCCCGAGGAGTCGCCGGGCGGTCGGGCGCGGATATCGGGGGAACGCGCACATGTTGAATCGCGCCTGCAACTGCCGTTTCTCCGCTCCTGGGGCGCTCTCAGACTCGGCGCTGGCTACCGCTATACCAGCTATGCGCTGGAAGCCGCACCCTTCGCCGAAGACACGACGCCGGAACGGGCAATCGCTTTCGCGGACCTGGACGGCAGCCTGTTTTTTGACCGCGATCTCGGCGAGAGAACCATCTGGACCCTGGAACCGCGCGGGTACTACCTGTACCAGGGCTACGAGGCGCAGGACGCGCTGCCGTTGTTCGATACGTCCTTTACGACCTTCTCCTATCCGCGATTGTTTCGGCGCGACCGATTCTCGGGACTGGACCGAATCGGCGACGCCAACCAGTTGGCCGTGGGCGTGACGAGCCGCCTGCTGGACAGCGGAACCGGTAGAGAAAGGGTGCGCGCGAGTCTTGGGAGAATCTTCTTCTTCGAAGACCAGCGCGTCACGCTGCGCGGACCCGCCGCGGGAGACGGGCGTTCCGCCTCTGCCTTCGCTGCCGAACTCGCGGCCCGTATCGGCGCGTTCACCGTCATGGGCGGCGGCGTCTGGGATCCGGAACATGCGGACGCGGGGGAGTTTCGCGTTTTGTTGCGGTATCGGAGCAGCAATGACCGGATTTTCAATCTGGCGCGACGCTCGCGCCGTGACTCCAATATCGATCAGGGCGAAGTCTCGGCGATCTGGCCCCTCGGCGACCGCTGGAGCGCGATCGGAAAGTGGAACTACGATGTGGAGAATGCTCGCAGCAATGAGATCATTGCCGGGTTCGGATACGCCAGTTGTTGTTGGCAGGCGCGGTTGTTGTATCGTCGCTTCATCGAACCCGCGCCGGACGGCGCGCTGGCGGAAGTCGAAAGCGACGAGGGCGTTGTGGTGCAGTTCGTGCTTCGCGGTTTGGCAGGCGTCGGCGGTCGGGTGGAGTCGCTGCTCTCCCGCGGGATTCCGGGATACCGCGAGGAGTCCTTGGCAGGGGTGGTTCCGTCGCTCCGCTGAAAAGAGGGTGTTGCGCTTTGGAATGACCAGCCCGCATATTGAGTGACAGGATGAGGAGTAGCCCAATTGAACGTTGAACGATTCCTGGCCGCGGCGCTGCTGGTCGCGACAGCCTCGCTACACGCCGATATAGAGAAACTCGAGGGAATTGTGGCAATCGTCGATGACGACGTCGTGCTGGCTTCCGAGTTGGCCGAGCGCTACAACGCCGTCTACCAGCGAATCGTGGATAGCGGGGCCTCCGCAATGCCATCTCCGGATGCGGTGATGAGTCAGCTCATGGAGCGTCTGATCATCGAGCGCATTCAACTGCAGATGGCGAATCAGCGCGGCATCGACATCGACGACGAAACATTGACGCAACAGGTGAACCTCTTCGCCGCTGAAAACCAGATGACGTTGGACCAGTTCAGGGAGGCGTTGGAAAAGGATGGGATCAGCTACCGCAAGTTCCGCGAAGACTTACGACAACAGATGCAGTTGGAGCGCTTGCAGCAAGCTATGGTCCGTCGCCGTGTCTCGATTTCCGATCAGGACCTGGACGATCTGATCGCCTCGCCATCTTTTCGCGAGTTGACCTCCGACCAGTACCGCGTCGGACACATCCTTCTAGCGGTCGAGAGCGGCGCTTCCGAAGACACCATTGCCCGGGCGGCCGCCGCCGCGAAGGACATCGTGGCGCAACTCGAGAACGGTGCGGACTTCGCGCAGATGGCGATCGAGCACTCGGCGGCGTCCACGGCGCTCGAGGGAGGCGATCTGGGTTGGCGGCGCGCGGCCGAACTGCCGAGCCTGTTCGGCGAAAAGGTCCTGCAGTTGGCGCCGGGCGAGACGGCGGACCCCGTTCGCAACAGCCTGGGTTTTCACATCATCCAGCTCCTGGAGAAACGCGGCGTCAGTCAGCAGCGACAGGTGCAGTCGCTCGTGCGTCACATACTGGTGCAGCCATCGGCGATCCGAACTGCCGAACAGACGCGGGATCTCGCCCATTCGCTGCGAGACCGGATAGTGGCAGGCGAGGACTTCGGCGAACTGGCCAGGGAACATTCCGAAGATGCGGGGAGCGCGATGGGCGGGGGGGACCTCGGTTGGACCGACGGGACTGAATTCGTCCCGGAGTTTCGCGCGACAATGGCCACGCTGGCGGTGGGTGAACTGAGCGAGCCGTTCCAGAGCCAGTTCGGCTGGCACATAGTGCAGGTCTTGGACCGTCGCGATCAGGACGTCTCTGACGATGCGCGTCGCAACGTGGCGATGCAAGTCCTGTACGAGCGGCGCTTCGAAGAAGAACTGCAAGAGTGGCTGCAGGAGATTCGGGACGAGGCCTTCGTCGAGTTGCGCACCGGCGGGTGAATGGACCGGACTCGGATGGTGGTGTGGGCCGCGTTTGAATCGAGCCGCCGAGAGGACCGATGACGACAGCGCGCTGCAATCCGGTGAGCAGCTATGCCGCGCGCGCGTAAACGGTTCGGCCAGCACTTTCTGGTCGACGCGTCCGTCGTGGATGCCATCGATGCGGTATTGGCCGTCGACGCCGCCGACCGCATCGTAGAGATTGGACCCGGACACGGCGCCCTCACGGTGCCGCTCGCGGCCACGTGCGGCAGGCTGACGGTGATCGAGGTGGACCGCGATCTGGCAAGGAGACTGCGCCGGCGCTTTCCGCGCGTGGAGGTGATTGAAGCAGACGTGTTGAGGACCGATATCGCTCGCATTGCGGATGGTCCCGTGCGCGTCGTTGGCAATCTGCCCTATAACATCGCGGCGCCGATCATGATGCGTCTGTTCGACGAATGCGTGAATGGTCTGCCGTTGCGCGATGCGCATTTCATGCTGCAGGCGGAGATGGCGGACCGCCTCGCGGCACCTCCCGGCACGCGTGCGCGGGGCCGCCTGTCGGTCATGGCGCAGTACCACTGCGACATCGTGCCGCTGCTCACGGTTGAGGCAACCGCTTTTTCGCCGCCGCCGAAGGTCACGTCGAAGTTCGTTCGCCTTAAGCCGCGCGCGCCCGCCATGGTGGCCCGGGACATGGAGGCGCTGCGCACGGTAGTGCGGACCGCGTTCGGCCAGCGCCGCAAACGGTTGGGCAATGCCTTACAATCGCTTGGTTTGGACCTGTCGGCATTGGGACTCGACCCGGGTTCGCGGGCGGAAGAGATAGGAGTGTCCGGTTTCGTTGCGATGGCAAATCAACTTCACCAGCGAGGCGGTTGACCCACGGGATTGCTTCCGTACCCCCTGGGGCTCCCCGGCTGAAGGCTCCTGCCCCGAAACCGCTCGTCGAATTGTGCAGAGCGCGGCAGCATGACAGACCACGGGTTCAAGGTGACCGTAGAACCGGCCTACATCCCGTCGGAATCGAATCCGGCCGCGAATCGCTACGTATTCGCCTACACCATCGTGATCGAGAATACCGGCGAACGGCCCGCTCGACTGATGCGGCGCCACTGGCTCATCACGAACGGAAACGGGGAAAAGCAGGAGGTCCGGGGTCCCGGGGTTGTGGGCAGGCAGCCGCGCCTGGTTCCGGGCGAACGCTTTCGCTATACGAGTGCCGCCGTCCTGGAGACCGCTGTCGGTGCGATGCAGGGTCACTACGAATTTCGCGCCGACGACGGCGTCGAGTTCCGCGTTCCAATCCCCGTATTCTCATTGGCGGTACCCAACATCGTGCATTGAGGGAAGTTATCGTGTCGACCTATGTCATCGGTGATTTGCAGGGCTGTTTCGCCCAACTCGAGGCGCTGCTGGCAAAAGTCGGCTACCGTCGGACAGCAGATCGGCTCTGGTTCACCGGCGATCTGATCAACCGTGGACCCGAGTCGTTGACCACCGTCCGTTTCGTCAAGTCCCTGGGCGACTCCGCTGTGACGGTCCTCGGCAATCACGACCTGCACTTTCTCGCCATCGTGTTCGGCGGTCATCGTCCGATGGCCTCGGACACTTTCGACGACTTGATGGACGCGCCGGACCGCCTCGAGATCGCGCATTGGTTGCGCGGACTTCCCCTCATGTACCGAGACAACGGCTTTGCCATGGTGCATGCCGGCCTGCCGCACATCTGGACGCTTCGCCAGGCCGAGACCCATGCGCGGGAGGTGGAGTCGGTCATGCGCGACGACGAAGCGTACGAGAACTTCTTCCGACAGATGTACGGCAACGTCCCGAACGTCTGGTCCGATGCATTGGAGGGAATGGACCGCCACCGGATCATTGCAAACTACTTCACCCGGATGCGCCTCATGAGCCACGCCGGCGAGATGGACTTTTCTCACAAGGGCGGATTGGAGGGTGCGCCGGCGGGTTTCCGCCCCTGGTTCGACTACCCCTCCCGGATCCTTGAACGGATCCTTTTCGGACATTGGGCCGCGCTGGACGGGGCGACGGGAAACCGCGGCATGATCGGCCTGGACACGGGGTGCGTGTGGGGTCGCCACCTGACGGCCTATTGCCTGGAGGATGGCAGCATCACCCAGGTGGGATGCACCGAATTGGCGGCGTAGCGCGTCGCGGCTACGGAGACAGGCGATACTCGGCGGAGATCGAGTGGGCGACGCTGGATGCGGCAGGCTTGGCAACCCGCACGTAAACGCGCTCAAGCGCGAAATCCTCCGCGAGTTTATGCGCCGTGGTCATCGCCGCCGACTCTAGCAACTGGAAACGGCTTTCGCGCAGGTGTCGTCTAACGCGTTCCACCACCGCCGAGTAATCGACGACAGCATCGATCCGGTCGGCCACGGGCGGATCGACAACGAACTCGATATCCACTAGCAGCGTTTGCGGGATGCGCCGTTCGCGTTCGCGAACGCCGATGATGGCTGGCGCTTCGAGTTGATGGATTGTGATCTTCACGGCGGCTGGGGCCTGACAGGCCCTAGTTCGGCAATGGGCCAACGGGGGCGGGTGGTGATGGCCAGCGGTTCGACGGCGCCGGCGGCGAGCCGCGCGTGGCCGGCGAAGGCGATCATCGCGCCGTTGTCAGTGCAGAGCTCCGGCGGCGCGTAGTACACGGCGGGAACCGACGCCGCCATTTTCTCGCGCAATGCTGTGTTGGCTGCGACGCCGCCGGCGACGACCAGCGCGTCGATCTCGGTGGCCTTGAGGGCGCGCCGGCACTTGATGAGGAGCGTATCGACCACCGCGTCCTGAAATGCCAGCGCAACATCGGCCGCATCCTGTTCGGTCAAGGGCTGCAGGTCGCGGATGGTATTGGCGGTGAATGTCTTCAGGCCGCTGAAGCTGAAATCGAGTCCCGGACGGCCCGTCATCGGTCTCGGGAAACGGAATCGGCCAGGACGCCCGGCTGCGGCCAGCGCGGCGATTTCGGGTCCGCCCGGATAGCCGCGTCCCATCATCTTGGCCGCCTTGTCGAAGGCTTCCCCCGCCGCATCGTCGAGGGACTCGCCCAGGAGGGTGTATCTGCCGATGGCGTCTACGCGCACGAGCTGTGTATGGCCGCCGGAAACCAGCAGCGCCACGAACGGCAAGGGCGGCTGTTCGGCGGCGAGCAGGGGCGCCAGCAGGTGCGCCTCCATGTGATGCACGCCGATGGCGGGGATGCCCCTCGACCATGCCAATGCGCGACCTAGACCTGCGCCGACCATGAGAGCGCCGATCAATCCCGGACCAGCGGTATAGGCAACACCATCTATGTCGGCGACGTGCTTCCCGGCGTCATGCAGGGCTTGCCGGATAAGGGGCAGCGTCTTCCGGATGTGGTCTCTCGATGCGATCTCGGGCACGACGCCGCCGTATTCCGCGTGGGTGGACGCCTGGCTGTAGAGCGCGTTGGCGATCAGGCCGTCGCGGGAGTCGTACAGGGCGATCCCGGTTTCGTCGCAAGATGTTTCGATACCGAGAACGAGCACTTGAACAGCCTGGAATCAAAGGAATACGCTGATGCACCCGCGTCGCGAACCGCCCGCGACACCTGCTGCCTGAACTTCGCCGATTGTACTCTTGTCCGAAATGGCGAGTGGCGGCGCTTGAGCCTGACTTGAGCCTGACTTGAGCCTGACTTGAGCCTGACTTGAGCCTGAAGAGCGGACTATTGCTGCGCCTAACCGCCGTTGCTACGCTGTTTCGTCCGCTGGGGAGCCTTTGATCGACGATGCCCGCGCATCCCTACTACTACTCGATGGTGCTGGACGATGTGCCGGCGCATCCCTACCAGGTCGAGAACCTGCTGCTTACGCTGGAATCATGCGGCGCGGCGCCTCGGGAGGCGCTGGTTGTGCAGTGCACCGAACGGGTTTGCGCATCGGTCAAGGCCAAGCTCGCAGAAAGCGGCTACACGGTGATAGCCATCAAGCCTTACCTGGACGAGAAGTACTGCAACAAGATTGTGCAACTTGACTACTTTGCGAGCCACGAACTTACCGGCTGCGAGGGCATTTTCCTATTCGATTCCGACACGGTGGTGCTGTCGCCACTCGACGTGCCGGATCGGGACCGCATCTGGGGCAAGATCGTCGACTATTGCAATCCCCCTCTGTCGACGCTCAGCCGCCTGTTTTCCGCCGCTGGAGTGGCCCTTCCCCGCATAGTGCCGTGTGACTGGAATGCGGGCGACACCATCGACCCGAACTTCAACGGCGGTCTGCTCTACATTCCAATGCCGGTCGTGGGGAATCTGCGCGCCGCGTGGAGGCGGTGGGCGGAGGTTCTTTTCGTGCATGCCGACCTGTTCCCGGAACCATCCCAGCGCGACCATATCGACCAGATTTCCTTCGCCATGGCGCTGGCATCGGAAGGATTCAGCTACGGCCATCTGCCCGCGAACTGGAACTATCCCTGTCACGAGGAGCGGCCGACGCCGCTGTCATTCCGGTCCGACCAGGACGTACGCGTTCTCCACTATCACCAGTGCCTGGACACGTTCGGCTTGATCTCCCCCGTCTCGGGAGACGCCGCGGGCGATGCCGCGGCGAGTCGCGCGAACGGGGTGATCCGCGAGTCGCGCGGTTCGATGTTCTTCGACCACTACAAGCGGAATCTGGCAGCGCTGGCGGTTGCGAGCGTTTCCGCCCCGCCGATGTCTTTTCGCGGGGCCCGCGTTCGGGACAAGCGGCGACGGTTGATTCTGCATGGGGGCACGCCGAAAACGGGCACATCCGCGCTGCAATGGTGCCTGCACGCGAACCGCCGAGTCCTGGCGGAAAGAGGTTTCTGGTATCCGCCGCCGTCGAACCGGCGTGAGCCAAAGCACCAGGAATTTGTCGCCGCGCTCATGGCCTCCGACGAGACGCGCTTTGGCGAATGTATCGAATCGGCCTTGAAAGATATGCCTTCGCGCGCGCATACCGTCATCCTGAGTACGGAAGGCCTCTTCAACCACTGGTGGGACTATTCGCGCGCGGCGAAAGGCATGTTGCGCAGCATGGCGGATCAGTTCGACTTCGAACTATGCGTCTGGTTTCGCGATCCCGAGTCTTTCGCCGCAGCGCTTTACGCCCAGTATCTTCGCAATCCGGGCACGGACGATGCGCCGGACGTGTACGGCCGGGACATCGACTTCAAGGAGGCCATGCGGGATGCGTGGTTCCGCCGGCATCTCGACTATCTGGGTTTCTATTACGAAGCCCAGGACCTGTTCGGGCGAGAGCGCGTAAGGGCCTTTCTGTTCGGGGGCGATACCGTTCGCGAGTTTACGGAGGAGTACGCAACAGGCGCGTTGCCCAGAGCGGACCTGCCCCGCAACGACTCGATGCGGGAAGCCGGAGTCCGCATGATGCGGATCGCCAACCGGTTTCCGCTGTCACCGAAGGAACACGAGCGCGTCGAGGAATTGGTGTTCGAGATCGACCGCATAGTCGGCGACCGCGCTGGCCGTTACGAATTGAACCTGCGGGATCGGAGAGATGTGAGCAGATACGCAGCAAGGGGATGGGAGATTTTGCGAAGTACGGTGTTTGGATAGCGTACGTTGCGCTTGGGCACGATGATCGTCACGCGGTGTCAACGCGGTTGCACGCATATGCCTCGCCGGGTACGATGCGAAAGTCTTTGCGGCTGAAAGTGTGAAGTGCCGAGCGTCAAGGTAAGAGAGAACGAGCCGTTTGACGTCGCGTTGCGGCGATTCAAGCGTTCCTGCGAAAAGGCTGGCATCATGTCCGAGGTGCGTCGCCGCGTGTTCTACGAAAAGCCGACGGCCGTTCGCAAGCGCAAGGCTGCTGCTGCGGTCAAACGCCATCTCAAGAAGCTGCAGCGCGAGGCGCGACGCTTCGAGAGAACCCACTGACGCGTCGGACCGACCGCCGTTTCCCATATTCGCGTTCCGCGCGCCGCGCGGCTGCTTGGCTGTCTCCACGACTGAACGGGTTCGCCGCTAGCGCCATGAAACTCGCCGGCCCTTCGGGCGCGCCGCATTTCACCCCCGCCCAAGCCCACCTATCATCCTGCCCCTTGATCGGCACTACGTGCCGTTCTACGGCGCAGCCTGCTAGCGCCGTTTCGCAATACTAGATGCAGGCTCGGCAATCCGGACGCGGCATGTCGTCCCCGGCCGCGGCCCATGACGAAGCCGGGTTTGTTCGGCGCCACCTGAAGCGAAATATCGCCGCGCAGCTCCTCAACGGGATGCTCGGACAGACGGGTTTTCGCCTTTTGGCGGCACCGACGTTTCTTCCGGCTTTCCTCTTTTCGATCTCCGGTTCCAACGTGGTGGTCGGCGCCGCCCGCTCTCTGCAGGGGCTAGGCACGGTGGTGTCGCCGTTCCTCGGCGCGTCCCTGATAGGGCATCGCTCCCGGATTCTGAAAACGACGCTCACCACAAACGGTCTCATGCGCTTGCAGATCCTCGGCATGTCCCTGGCGGCGTTCTTTCTCGGCGCCGAAGCGACCGTGCACGCCTTCATGGTGTTCATGATGTTGATGGGCTTTTTCCAGGGCATTTCGCAGGTCGCCACGCATGCGTTGCGGGCCAAGGTAATTCCCGTGAATCGTCGCGGTATCGTCTCCGGCGCCCGCCATTTCTTCGCTGGTCTGATCGCGGCCGCAGTGGCCTACGTCTGCGGCAGCTACTTCATAGAACAGAATGTCCTCGGCAACGGCTATGGGACCGTATTCCTGCTCGCCTTCTTCATATCCTCGATGGGCGTGGCCGCCATGCTGATCACCAGGGAACCGGTGGCGCGGTACGTGCGCCCGCGCGAGTCCCCGCGCAGGGTGCTGGTTCGCATCGCGCGGGTGATGCGCGCCGACCCGGCATTCGCGCGATTCTTCAGCGTTCGCGCGCTCGGCTCCTTCGGCAACATGGCGCAGCCTTTCTACATATTGTTCGCCGGTTCGCGGATGGAGGTGTCCGGCGGAGAGCTGGGACTCGTCACCATGGTGTGGATGCTTGCCTCGAACACCACCAGCCTGGCCTGGGGGGCCATGGCGGACCGCATGGGCAATCGCGTGGTGCTCGTTGCAACCCTCGGCGTCTGGATCGCGGCTCATGTGTACCTGCTGTTCATGCAGTCCCTGTTCGACTTGATCGTATTTTTCGCCATTGTTGGCATCGCGTCTGGCGGTTTCCATCAATCGGGCCAGAACATGGTGTTGGAATTCGGCCGTTCGCGTGATGTCGCGCTGCGTATTGCGACGTCGGGAACCGCAGTCAATCTCGTCGGCGCCGCGGGTCCGATTCTCGGCGGCCTGATCGTTTCGGCGATGTCGTATATGACCTTGTTCGTCATCGCAATCGCAGTACAGATTGCGGCGCTTCTCGTCATGATCGGTTGGGTACCCGAACCTCGGCGACAGGCACTGGAGTGAGTTGATTGGTTCGGCGGACAGGCTACAAGACGCTATGCGTAGCGATTGGGGCAGGCGACCTCGATGCGCTCGGGCGCGGGGTGCGGATGGACCCGGATGCGGCGGCTCACTGGAAGCCGATCATGGATGCGGCGTTCATTGGCTCCAACCCGGGGGCGGATGTCCATGCGACCGATGAATTCGGGCGAACCGCGCTACACTGGGCCGCCCTGCAGGGCGTCAGAGCGGACTATCTCGCGGCGTTGGTGGACCACGGCGCGGATCCTGGCTCGAAGGACGATTTCGGCGACACGCCGCTCGACCTCGCGCGGGAAAAGAAGCGCGCCAAGGCGATAGCGTATCTTGAAAGCATTCGGTGAAAACGCGGCAGTCCTGCCGGAAGAACGACACGATCCGCTTTGAACGCCCGCTGCGCCGTGCTTGAGAAATGCGAGGGTCAGGAACGCTTCAGCCAGGCGGCGCCCCCGTCCCCTTGTCGAATTTGAGGAGCAATTCATGCTGCAACCCATGCAACTCGGATCGAATACCGGACTGCGCACGTCGCCGCTTTGCCTCGGCACGATGAACTTCGGCGAGCCGGGACGCGGCCACCAGGGCGACTGGACGCTGGGGATCGATGACGCCCGCCCGATATTCAAGGCCGCGCTCGACAACGGCCTGTTCTACTTCGACTGCGCGGACGTATACGGTCGCGGCGCTTGCGAACGGGTGGTAGGCAAGCTGTTGCGGGAACTCGTCGCCCGGGACGAATACGTCCTCGCCACCAAGGTGTCTATGCCCATGGGGCGGGGCGCCAATCAGGGCGGGCTCTCGCGCAAGCACATCATGGAAGGCGTCGATGCGAGCCTTCAGCGTCTCGGTCTCGACTACGTCGACCACCTGGTCATCCACCGGCATCCCCAGGGCATTCCGGGCCACGCCCAGACCCCGGTGGAGGAGACGCTCGAAGCGTTGCACGACGTGGTCAAGGCGGGGAAGGCCCTCTATCTCGGCGCGTCGTCGATGTTCGCCTGGCAGTTCGTGGAGCTGCAGATGACCGCGCAGGCGAATGGATGGACCAGGTTCATCTCGATGCAGAACCACTACAACCTGATCTACCGCGAGGAAGAACGGGAGATGAATCCCTACTGTGCCAGGACCGGCGTCGCCCTCACCCCCTGGTCTCCTCTGGCGCGGGGCATTCTAGCGGGATCGTACAAGGGCGGATTCGGCGGCGGAACGACGGACCGCTCCTCGGGTCAGGACCGGATGCGTACGGAAGGCCTCTACCGGGGCGCCGCGGACTTCGCGATCGCCGAACGCGTCATGGAGGTCGCCGAAAGGTACGGGCGCGCACCGGCACAGATAGCCCTGGCCTGGTTGTTGAGCAAACCGGAAGTCAAGGCGCCCATTGTAGGCGTATCGAAGATCTCTCAACTCGAGCAGCTTGTCGCAGCGGTCGATATAGAACTGGAGGCGAGGGATATCGCCTACCTGGAGGAGTTGTACCAGCCGGTGCAGAACCTGCTCTCGCTCGGCCACTCGTAGTGGCGACGCGCGGCGGCGCATTCGTGCGCATGCTGGACTTGGTGGAAGCCGGTCCGGACCGCTTCACGGCGCCGGAAGCACCGGAGCGCGAAGGCCGCATGTATGGGGGGCAACTACTGGCGCAGGCTCTCTCGGCGGCCGATCGGACCGTGCCGGATGACCGTCATGCGCATTCGCTGCATGCATATTTTCTCTTGCCCGGTGATGTCTCGGCGACCGTGGATGTCCAGGTAGAGCGGGTGCGCGACGGCCGTTCTTTCAGTTCCCGCTGCGTCAGCGCCCGGCAGGGAGGCAGGGAACTGTTCCGCATGGTGGTCTCCTTTCACGTAACGGAACCAGGGGAACCGTTTGCGGCTCATCGGAAACCGGACGTGCCGCCGCCCGAGGAGATTGCCCTGACGTACGAGGCCTTCAGCCGCAGTATGGGAGCGGATCTGGAGTGGGATATCGAGTCGAGGCCGATGGATACGCGTTGTATCAACCCCCCGGTTGCTCCTCTCGGTGAACCGGTGCTGGAGGATCAGCGCATGTGGATGCGCATCGCGGAGCGGCTCCCCGCCGATTCCGGCATGCACCGGGCGGGACTTGCCTACCTGTCGGACAGCACGCTGATCGATCATGTCGTACTGCCGCATGGCCGTCGATGGCAGGAACCAGGCTTGACCAGCGCCAGTCTCGATCACGCGATGTGGTTTCACAATCCGGTCCGAGCGGACGAGTGGCTGCTGTTCGATCAAACGGTGGAGGCCACGGGATCTGGCCGAGGCTTCGCCACGGGACGCATTTTCGACGCCGACGGGGTTCTGGCTGCGACGTGCGCGCAGGAAGGCCTGATTCGCTGGGCTTGAAGCGCGCGATCAATCGCGGACTTATGGCATCACCGCATCGACGCGGCGCTTCGCTTCCGCGTAAATATCGCTCGGCAAGAGACCGTTGCTCGCGGCCGCAAGGTTGTCCTGCAGGTGCTCCATCCTGGATGTGCCGACGATGGTCGTGTGCATGTGGGGGTGGCTGATCGTGAAGCGCAGCATGAACTCCATGTTCGACATGTCCCCCCGAAGATCATCGAGACCTGCCTGGCTCCAGAGGTCCTTGCGCCGATCAAGTGCCTGGCGATGGCGGCCGGGAAGGTGGTTCACCTCGATGTTCTCGGCCGCGGGCGCGCCCCGTGCAACACCACCACGTATGATGGTGCCGGCGCCGCCGAGCGCAGCCCTGGTGATCCACTCGTCGTGCTCCGGTTCAAGGAGGGAATGTGGAATCTGAAAGGCGTCGAAGACCCCCATGTCTATGTGGTCGATCAGGTTGGGCAGGGTGCCCGACATGCCGATGAAACGGATTTTCCCTTCCTCCCTCATCAGTTCCAGCTCCGCCACCGAGTCGTTCTCCTCCAGCACGGAACGCGACGGGCTGGCGTGAAACTGCACGAGATCCAGGTGATCGGTCCGCATGCGCACGAGGCTTTGCTCGACGCCAGCGCGCACGTTCTCCCGAGTGAATATGTGCGGTGCCCGGTGGCCCGGGTGGTTTATCGGGCAGCCGCACTTGCTGGCGAGGAAATACTCCTCGCGCCGGTGCGAGATCGCCTCGCCGATCCGAGTCTCGGACTCGCCGTAGTCCGGCGACGTGTCGATAAAGTTGATTCCGGCGTCGAGCACGGCGTTCAGCAGACTTGCGGCTGCGGCCGGCTCGATCATTACGCCGCCGCCCCGCAATTCCATTGCCCCATAACCCAGCCTGGTGACCTCGACGCCGGTTCGGCCGAGCGTCGTCGTGGGAAGATCGCTCATTTCGCACACTCCTGATGTAGTTCGACAGAGATTCCATCGCGCATATACAGCGCACGCGTTTAGTCTACGGCTTTAGAGGTGAGTACATCGCATTTGACGCGCAAGAAGATTCGATATGTGGATCATCGCGATCGACCCGAAGGACATCCCGCTGCACCGAGACGTTGCCTACGTCGGCAAGCCCGACGAGCTCGAGGACCTCTTGCCGCAGGCGGACGTGGTGGTTAGCTCTATGCCTATAAACGACGCGGCTATTGAGCCTCCCGATCCGTGTCCGCAGCGCCGGTCACGCCTTGCTTATTTCGCTCGAGTGGCTGCGGGGTGGTTGCTGGTCACGGGCCGCGACTACAATGCCGAAGGGCTTGTGGCTGCCACGTGTGCGCAGGAAGGCTTGAATCGCTGGACTTGAACGGAGGACCGTCCCGATGCATGACTCGCGTTTCAGTTTCGATCACATCCACCTCATCAGCGAAAACCCGGAGTCGGCGGCGCGCTGGTATTGCGACATCTTCGGCGCAGAGATCGCCGCCGCCTACGAGCTGAGGGACGCGCCGCAAATCAATGTGCGCGTGGGCGGGACGACCATCATCATTCGCGGCAGGCGACCCGGGGAGGATCCTTCCGAGCCTCGGCGTATGCGCCACTTCGGCGACTACTCCAGTCACGAGGAGTGGGGCACGGACCACTTCGGCTTCAAGTTCCGCGGCGACCTCCGGGCATTTTGCGAGGAGATACGCAAGAAGGGCGCCGTGTTCTCGGTCGAGCCATGGGAATTCTCGCCAGGCGGCCTGCTTTGCTACGTCGCCGCACCGGACGGTGTAAGCATCGAGTTGGTGCAGGTCTGATGCGCGCGACCTGAAGGCAGGTGGTAGGCGCGATTGGATTCGAACCAACGACCCCCACCATGTCAAGGTGGTGCTCTAAACCAACTGAGCTACGCGCCTGCCGTCGACGCGGTACCGTATCATTGCGCCCAAGCAGCGATCAACAGGCGGTGAAGCGGCGTGTGCCGTTTCATCGTGTGGGAAATTGGCCCAACGTGGACACGCTTCCAGCGATCTGCGCTATTGTTGGTCTTGGACGCGGCAAGGCATTAGAATCCGCATTCGCCGCGTCGTTTGGTTTCGGCCGCGAACGTGGCTACGGGTAAAAACGGAGAAAGTGCCTATTAAGAGAACAGCATCGAAGGCGCAGAAAGAGCGCGTATTGTTGAATGAGGATATACGCGCATTGCGCGTGCGCCTTGTCGGCGCCAACGGCGGGCAAGTCGGCATCGTCCCCCGGGAGGATGCGTTGAGTGAAGCGAGAACAGCGGGTTTGGACCTGGTGCTGATTGTGCCGGACGCCAATCCCCCCGTAGTCAAGATCATGGACTACGGCAAGCATCTCTTCGATCTGAAGAAGGCCAAGACCGCGCAGCGGAAAAAGCAGAAGCAGATTCAGGTCAAGGAGATGAAGTTCCGTCCGGGGACCGAGGAAGGAGACTATCAGGTAAAGCTGCGCAACTTGATGCGGTTTCTTGACGACGGCGACAAGGCCAAGGTGAGCTTGCGCTTTCGGGGACGTGAGATGGCCCACCCGGAGATCGGCTTGGAGCTGTTGAAGCGCATCGAGAACGATCTTGAGGAGCATGGATCCGTTGAGACCGCGCCGAAGTTCGAAGGTCGCCAGATGACGATGGTATTGTCGGCGCGAAAACGAACGAAGCATTGACGCGCCCGCGCATCGCACGAGTACCGTCGGTGACCTTGCCTTTGGCGAGCCCGGCGGAGAGCAGCACAGCAGGAAGCGCCAGGAAGGCACCGGGAAGAGCAACCGGGTAGTCCCCGGATTCCGGCGCGCGCCCTGAGGCCTTGGGAACTTCCGACATTCGGGACGTTCCGACGTTGTGGGGCGCTTTGTATATGAGAGCAGGGCGAAGCGGCGTGTCCGCGGTTGCCAGGGATGGTTTGAAAATGTCGAAACTCAAGACCCACCGGGGCGCCGCCAAACGATTTCGGCGCACAAGCTCCGGCTTCAAACATCGGGCCGCCAACAAGAATCACATTCTGACGAAGAAGGCGCCGAAGCGGAAACGCCAACTGCGCGGGTTCAAGGCGGTGTCCGAGGGTGACAAGCGGTCCGTGAACCGCATGTTGCCGAAGAAAGCGCGGTAGACCACACGCGCCGGAGCGTACGTACGGTAAGGAGCGCGCGTCGGAAGGACGCGCAACAGGAGCAAACATGCCGAGAGTCAAGCGAGGAGTAGTCGCCCGCGCGCGCCGCAAGAAGGTGCTGAAGCAGGCGAAGGGCTACTACGGCCAGCGTAGCCGCAGCTTTCGCGTTGCGAAACAAGCCGTCATCAAGGCCGGGCAGTACGCCTATCGGGACCGACGGCAAAAGAAACGCCAATTCCGATCGCTGTGGATCATCCGCATCAATGCGCAGGCCCGCGAGCACGGCCTTACCTACGGCCGTTTCATCTCCGGACTGAAAAAGGCGGAGATCGAGTTGGACCGCAAGGTACTCGCCGATTTGGCGCTGAACGAGAAGGAAGCGTTCGGCGCATTGGCGGCGAGAGCGAAGGAGGCGTTGGCGGCCTGACGAGACGGACCGCACCCGGGGACGCGCCCGCGCAGCCCCACGGAACGAACGACCATGGATGTGGATGACATCAGGGCTGAAGCCCTTAGTGCGGTCGATGCTGCCGATGATCCAGGGGCGCTGGACGAAGTCAGAGTCAGATACCTGGGGAAAAAGGGCAAGTTGACGCTGCTGGCCAGATCCTTGCGGTACCTGGACGTGTCCGAGCGGCCGGCGGCGGGCGCGCGGAACAATGCGGCCAAAGAGGCCGTGGTGCAGGCGATCGAAGCGCGCCACGTCGCGTTGGTGGCGGAGCAACTGGCGAGAACACTCAACGAGGAAGTCGTGGATGTGACGTTGCCCGGCCGTCGCCAAGGCTGCGGTAGTTTGCATCCCGTCACGCAGACGATGCGGCGAATCGAGGACATCTTCGTCGGCGCCGGCTATGAGGTCGTGACCGGACCGGAGATTGAAGACGACTACCACAACTTCGAAGCACTCAACCTGCCGCCGCATCATCCCGCCCGAACCATGTGGGATACCTTCTACCTGGAAGGTGGCCACGTTCTGAGAACGCACACTTCGCCCGTGCAGGTGCGCGTCATGGAAAAGACACCACCCCCTATCCGCATCATCTGTCCCGGCCGCGTGTTCCGGCGCGAGTCCGACCTCACCCATACGCCGATGTTTCATCAGGTGGAGGGATTGGTCGTGGACGAAGGCATCAGCTTCGCCGACCTGAAGGGCACGGTGGTCGGGTTCGTGCGTCGTTTCTATGACAAGGAAGTGGGGGTCCGGTTTCGACCTTCCTATTTCCCGTTTACCGAGCCTTCCGCCGAGGTCGACGCCCAGTGCGTGCACTGCGAGGGCGCGGGGTGCCGGGTTTGCAGCGGTACCGGGTGGGTCGAGGTGATGGGTTGCGGCATGGTGCATCCCAATGTGCTGACGATGTCCGGCATCGACGCCGAACGCAACACCGGGTTTGCGTTCGGCTTTGGGGCGGACCGGCTGGCTGCCTTCTATTTCGGCATTGACGATTTGCGTCTGTTTTTCGACAACGATGTTCGGTTCTTGTCGCAGTTCTAGGCAGCCAGCGTTAGGCGCTTCGGAGCACTAGGCATCGTGCAATTCAGCGAACGTTGGCTACGCGAATGGGTCGATCCGGATGTCGATACCGAGACGCTTTGCGAGCAGCTCACCGGCGCTGGTCTCGAAGTCGACGGAACGGCGGAAGCGGCGGCGTTCAGCGGCGTGGTGGTGGGAGAGGTGCTTGCAGTCGCACCCCATCCGAACGCGGACAAGCTCTATGTGTGCACGGTCGCAGATGGGTCGGATTCGCACCAGGTAGTTTGCGGGGCGCCAAACGCTCGCGCCGGCATGAAGTCCCCGTTTGCCCGCATTGGCGCGGTGTTGCCCGGGGTCGAGGTGCGCTCCCGTGACTTTCGGGGCGTCGAATCGAGCGGCATGTTGTGCTCCCTGTCGGAACTCGGATTGGGAGACGAGGCCGATGGCATCCTCGAGTTGCCGGCCACCTTCGTCGCGGGTACTGATTTGCGCCAAGCGCTGGCGCTTGATGATTGCTGCATAACGTTGGACCTGACGCCGAATCGCGGCGACTGCCTGTCGCTCAAGGGGGTCTCCAGGGAAGTTGGCGTACTCAACGACCTGCCCGTCCGGGTGCCCGGCTGTGCGCCGGTCCCCGCCCAAATCGACGACCGGCTTCCGGTTGAGATAGTCGCCGGGGACGGTTGTCCCCGCTACCTGGGCCGCGTGGTGCGGAGCGTCGACACCGGGCGATCGACACCATTGTGGATGACAGAGCGCTTGCGGCGCTCGGGGCTCCGGTCCATTGATCCGGTGGTGGACGTCACGAACTACGTCATGCTCGAACTCGGTCAGCCGTTGCACGCGTTCGATCTGCACATGCTGCACGACCGCATCATTGTCCGTATGGCGGAAGAGAACGAGCGGTTCACCTTGCTGGACGGAAGCCAGGTCAGCCTCGATGACGAGACCTTGCTGATTGCGGACGCGCGCGGGCCTGTCGCCATGGCAGGCGTCATGGGCGGCGATCGTTCGGCCGTGAGCAGGTCGACCCGAGACATATTTCTCGAATGCGCGTTCTTTGCGCCGCTCAAGATCATGGGCACGGCGCGTCGCTACGGCATGCAGACCGATGCGTCGCAGCGGTTTGAACGCGGTGTCGACCATGCGCTTCAGGAGGCGGCGATCGAGCGCGCGACGCGGCTCCTGCTCGATATTGCTGGCGGGTGCCCGGGTCCGACGGTGGCGACCGAGAGCGCCGCGGATGTGCCGCAACCGGCGAGGGTATGGCTACGCCGTTCGCGTCTCGACCTGTTGGTGGGGGAGGCCGTTCCCGAAACCGAGGTCGACCGGATCTTTGAACGCCTCGAGTTTTCCCCACAGAAGATCGACCGGGACGGGCAGGCTGGATGGGAGGTGACCGCGCCCAGCCATCGCTTCGACATCGCCATCGAAGAAGATCTCGTCGAAGAGGTCTGCCGCGTGCATGGCTACAACCGGGTGGCCGACAGCTATCCGTTTGCCGAGATTTCGCCCAGGGCCATTCCCCGCAACTTCGCGGGGGCCAGGCCGATATGCGATGCCCTGGTCGCCCTCGGCTATCGAGAGTCCATCACTTACAGCTTCGTGGCGCCCGAGCGAATGCGGTTGCTGGACCCCGCGCATTCGCCTGTGCGCATTGCCAACCCGATGTCGCGGGATCAATCCGTCATGCGCACAAACCTGCTCCCGGGGCTTGTTGGCGCGTTGCAGACAAACCTGGCCAGGCAGCAACGCCGCATCCGGTTGTTCGAGTATGGACAGTGCTTCCCGAGCGGCAGGACGGAGGAAGTCTTCCGCGTCGGTGGCGTTGCATGTGGGGGGCGCGCGCCCGAATCGTGGTCGGCGTCATCCGACCAGGTGGACTTTTTCGACGTGAAGGGAGATGTGGAGCGATTGTTGGCGATTGGTGGCCGCCCGCATGCCTTCAAGCCCGCCGCCGATCCGATACTACATCCGGGCCAGTCCGCCGTGGTGTTGTCCGAGGAGCAAGTCATCGGTCGTCTCGGGCGACTGCATCCCGAGATAGAGGAATCGCTGGACGTTGGCGTTCAGGTGTTTGTGTTCGAACTTCACGCCCACGCTTTAGTCGAACAGCGGGAACGCCCGCACAAGGGCATCTCGCGATTCCCCAGTGTTCGCCGCGATTTGGCGGTGGTCGTCGACAAGGCGGTTTCCGCGCGCGCCGTGGAATCGGCCGTGCGCGAAGTCCTCGGCAGCATCCTGACCGAGTTCACGGTATTCGATGTGTATGATGGTGAACGCATTGATTCCAATAAAAAAAGTCTCGGCATCGGGTTGACGTTGCAACACGCATCGCGCACTCTTGTCGATGACGAAACCAATGCGTTTATCGACGCCACCGTTAGCTGCCTGGCGGCGAGATTCGGTGCGCGTCTGCGCTGAACATTGGCATGGCCACGAGCAAGCCCACAGAAACAATGATAGAAACAAGGATGGACGCAATGGATTCGGAGGATCTGAACGAGCGCGCTGGCGAACCTCAAGCTGTGACAAATACCCTGACCAAGGCTCGCATGGCGGAACGTCTGTTCGACGAACTTGGACTCAACAAACGCGAGGCCAAGGAGATTGTCGAACTGTTTTTTGAGGAAGTTCGCGAGTCGTTGGCGAACAACGCGCGCGTGAAGCTCTCCGGGTTCGGCAACTTCGACCTGCGCGACAAGCGCGAGCGGCCCGGGCGAAATCCAAAGACGGGCGAAGAGATTCCCATCACGGCTCGTCGCGTCGTCACATTCCGGCCGGGTCAGAAACTGAAGGCGCGGGTTGAAGCGTATGCAGGCCCACCGGAATAGCCTGAAACGCTGGCGCCCAGCCGCTGCCGCAGTGCGGGAAGCCTGCGGCACGGTCAAGCGAAGTGCCCCACAGGCGGCGCCTTCGGCTTCGCCTGTGGCCCGGCCCCGCTCGTCGACCATGGAACAACCGTCCCCGGTCGCTGGCGCTCCCAGGAGACGTTTGTTCCCTGGAAGTTCGCGTTAACGGAATTGTCGCGTGGCTGCGCAGGCTGACGAACTGCCCCCCATTCCGAACAGGATCTATTTCACGATCGGCGATGTCGCCAAGTTGTGCGATGTTCAGACGCATGTGTTGCGCTATTGGGAGCGGGAGTTCACGCAGCTCAGCACGGTAACCCGCCGCGGTAATCGCCGTTATTACCAGCGCAAGGACGTCTTGGTCGTGAGACAGATTCGATCCCTGCTGTATGAGCAGCTATATACCATTGCCGGCGCGCGCAAACGCCTCTCGGGCGAAGACATGAAGGAAGACACGACGCAGTCCATGCTCGTCGTGAAACAACTGATCGTCGAGTTGGAAGAAGTCCTGCACGACCTGCGCGCCTGACCAGGCGCGATCATCGCGGCCCTTGGTGAAATATCCGGGCTCGGCGTAGAATCGCCGGTCCCGTCGGGGCGTAGCGCAGCCTGGTAGCGCACCACACTGGGGGTGTGGTGGTCGCCGGTTCAAATCCGGCCGCCCCGACCAGGTCAATCGGGGCTTTCCTCGAGAAGCGCCCAGCTAGTGTTCCGTCAAGCCTAAAAATGCGAGTGTAGCTGCGAGGGATTTTTGGTTCCTGGCGAGGCGCGACGACGCGGTGTGGCAGGCACCACACAAGGAGGAGCAACGAAGCCAGGGGCCAAAAAGACCCGCAGATACCCGTAGATTTAGGTTTGACGGAGCACTAGTCCAATGCCTGTTCGACAGATCTGCAACGTATGGCGATCCTGTAGAGCCACCGATCGGAGTAAACGGAACACGTGTCTCCGGCGTCTTATCATCGAGGTTCAACGCAAGCGGCTGACTCGGAACCTGGTTTGAGCGATGGCGGTCAGATGGCAGTCCAGGGGCGTGATCCGGCTATTCCCGGACCGGCGGCTCTTGGCGCGTTGGCGGATCGGGCTCGCGACGGCGGCGACGCGGCCTTGGAGCAATTGGTATCGGCCGCAGCGGGAGTTGTCCGGCGGTGGGCTCTGATTCGGCTCTCCCACACCGCAGATGCGGACGACGTGATGCAGGAGGTGATGATCCGCGTGATTCGAAGCATTGAAGCCTGGCCAACGGGTGAATCGTTCGCGCCTTGGCTCTACACGGTGACACGCAATGCGGCGACGGACCGATTGAGGCGGCGTAAACGGCAGCGGGACCTCGGTGGATTCGACACGGTTCTCGATACGGTCCCGGCTGTCGGAGGGGATCCGTCGGTGGCGCTTGCCCGGCGGGAACTCGCTGGGCTGCTTGAGCTGTTCCTGCGCGAATTGCCTCATCGACAGCGCGAAGTGTTCGATCTCATCGAGTTGCAAGGCGTGCCGGCGAAGGAGGTGGCGCGGCTGATTGGAATCCGAGCCGCGAGCGTGCGAGGCAGCCTCTTCAAGGCGCGCAGGACCCTGCGGCGGCGAATCCTGGCAGATTGGCCGGATGTCAGGGAGGACTTGCTTTGACGGCGTGCGCGGTGTGGGCTGAGCGGCTCGTCGTTGGGGCGCCAGACGAGATCTCGGGAGTAGCGGAGACCGAACTGAGCCGGCATGTACGAGATTGCCGGGAATGTGCTGCTGAAGCGCACAAGATCACTGCTGCCAACGAGGCACTTCGCGTTGCGATCACAAGTCCCGAGGTCGATGCGGTAGAACTGATCGAACGAGCGCGTCACGTGGGCGCCAACGAACAGAAAGCCGGAGTCAGACAGTCGGCGAGGATACCGAGGCTAGGGTGGACCGCGATTGCTGCATCGATGGTGGCGGCTACAGCCATGGTGGTCCTGTCGTTGCAGAAGCCTATCCTGGAGCCGTTGCCGCCGCCGGTTCGCCCACAGCCCCTGGTCAATGCCGCCGACTACAACCTCGTTGTCATGCCAACGCGGAACCCGGACATCACGATCCTCTGGTTCTACAAGGAGACGAAAGAATGAAGAAGTCGAGGCTATTTGCGGCAGCCGCATTACTGTCGGTGCTCGCAATGCACGTGGGCGGCTGCAATGGCGAGTGGGGCGAACGTGGGACGTCGCTCGAGACGAGAACTTTCGCCCTGCATCATATCGAAGCGAGTGTAGCCGCCAATCTCATCGGTCCGTACATCTATGCCGAAAGGGCGGGTGCCCCGGGCATGGTCAGCGAGGCTCAAGACGACTCGCCGGCCATCACCGTTCGGGAGACCGCAGACAATCTCGCCCGGATCGCCGCCGTCCTCGCGGAGTTCGACCGCCCCGCTGACCGTACGCGTACGCTGGCACTCAAGTTTCAGCTAATTTCGCCCAACGGCTCGGAGCCGGATCCCGAAATTTCGGATGTCGTCGCTGAGTTGAAGCGGTTCCTGCGTTTCGACGGCTACTCCCTGGCGGGCGAGACGTTTGTTTCGCTTGCAAGCGGTAGATTCCAACAGAGCATCAGGACCGAAGAGATAACCTATAGCATTAGTGGCTACTACCGGCCCGCGACCAAAAAGCTCGATATCGAACTGCACCGAACCTACGTGGAACAGTTCGCCACCGGGCGACAGTTAGAAACGAGTAGGCGACAGTTAGAAACGAGCGTAGTGATCCAGCCGGGCAAGACGTTGGTACTTGGAACCGTCATCGAAGACAACGTAACGGCGATTCTCGTGGTACGCAGCCTCGTGACCGATGAGATAGACGCGAATGACAAGGCCCCAACAGGCTGATTGGGGGGTGCCCTACCTAATCAGGCGACGGGAGACGCGCCGCCTTTTCTTCGTCATACCACCAGGTTTCCGGGAAGCTGGTGCGAAACTCCGCATCGAACGGCGGGCGACCGAACTTGTCCCAGTAGATCACGCGCGGCCCCTCGAGCGCGACGAGCGGGATCATGTCGAAATTCCAGAGCAGAATGCGGTCGAGCGCTTTCTGCGCGGCGGTCAACTCCTCCCGCGAGCGCGCGTTCAGGACGCGCATGATCATCTCGTCGGCAGCCTCGCTCTGAATGCCTGAGAGGTTTCGCGTTTGCGGCAGCATCGCATTGCTGGAGTGCCAGTAGGAGACGACCTCGACGCCCGGAGGTTGGGCGACACCAAGCGAGGCAAAGGAGAAGTCGAAGTCGAAGTCTTTCATCATGTTGATGAATTGCACCGTTTCGACCATGCGGACGCTGGTCTTGAATCCCAGCGTCTGGAGTTGATCCACGTACTGGAGGATCTGGCGCTGATCGTTAGCGGTGCGGATGAGAAAGGTAAGCGAAAACGGTTCCCCATTGTCATTCGTGAGGGTGCCATTGCGCACTGTCCAACCGGACTCTCGAAGCAATGCCCGTGCTCGCAGGAGACCCGCGCGGTCGCGCCCCATCCCCTCTGACCGTCCCAGCTCGAACGCCTGTGTGAAGAGGCGCTGCGGCAGTTCGTCGCGAAAAGGTTCAAGCAGGGCGAGTTCGGCGGCGCTGGGCAGGCCGACGGCGGAGAAGTTTGGAGGGCCAAAGTAGCTTTGGGGACGGCTGTGGAATCCCTGGGAGATGTTGCGGCCGTACCAGGCGTAGTCGAAAGCCAGCGTCAGCGCTTCTCTCACCCGCGGGTCTTTCAGGTTGTCTCTCCGTTTGTTTATCACGATGCCCCGGAGCAACCCGACGTAGTACTGGAAGTTGTGTTGGCGCATCACGATCCAGCCTTTGTCGCGCGCCGGGATGTCGTAGCCGCTGTACCAGTATCGCGGATCCGTTTCCCACCGATAGTCGACCAGACCCTTGCGCAGCGCTTCCCGCGCCACGGTGCCATCGCGGTAGTAGTCGTAGCGTATGTGGTCAAAGTTGTGGCGGCCGCGATGAAGGCCGAGATCCTTGCCCCAATAGTCGGGTACGCGTTCGTAGAGAAGATGGCGTGACTGTTCGAACGCCTTGACACGATATGGGCCGCTGCCGAGCGCCGGGGTTAGCGTGGTCTTGGTGTTGTCCTGCTCCCGCCAATAGTGCTCCGGCAGTATCGCGATCTTGCCGAGGCTGCTGACGACAGCGGCGTTCACACCATTGATGTCGAGCAGATGGAATGTCAGTTCCCGCTCGCCGTGGACGTCGACCGATTCGACCATCCCGAACGCCGACTGGAGGTTGAAGCTCGAATTCTCGCGGATGTGGTCGAAGGTAAACTTCACATCCCGCGCCGTTATGGGCACGCCGTCGTGCCAGCGCGCCTCCGGTCGGAGGCGAATGCGCACCCAACTGAAGTCGTCGGCGATCATCACGCCCTCGGCGAGATTGCCGTAGAACGTACCGATCTCGTCGTCCGCCGGAGTGAAAAGGCTATCGTAGAGAAATGGTTGCGACGAGAGGGAATGCTGGACCCCGGGCACGACGACGCCCTTGTGCAGGTAGGGCGTGAAGGAGTTCCAGTTGGCGCCCGTCGCCAGCACGAGCATGCCGCCCTTGGGCGCGTCCGGGTTGACATAGTCGAAGTGCTCGAAATCGGGCGGGTATTTGAACTCGCCGAAAAACGATACGCCGTGCTTGTACGTCGGCTCCGCGACGGCGAGCGCCGCGCCGAATGCGATAGCTGCTGTCAACAGTCGCATGACCCAATCCCCAGACAGGACGACTCGATAACCGTTCCCGTTGTTCCAGTGCTGAACACCGGTGTCTCAGGCACTATAGGTTATTCTTCCTGTTCCACAAATGCTGTGCGCAAAAGGGAGCGGGAACATGTCGGAACCACTGAAGGTTGGCCTCGTAGGCGCAGGGGGTATCGCCAATTCGCACCTCCCGGCCTACCTGGAGCACACGGATCGGGTACGAGTGACGGCGGTGTGCGACATCGTCGAAGACGCCGCGACAGCGTACGCGAAGAGAACGAATGTCGATGCCGTCTACACGGACCTGGACACGATGTTGCGGGAAGCCGACATCGAAGCCGTGGACCTGTGTCACAGGCACGACCTGCATGCGCCGCACGCCATCGCCGCCGCGGAAGCCGGCAAGCACGTGATCGTCGAGAAACCGATGGCAAACTCGGTGCAGGACTGCCGCTACATGGTCGAAGCTGCGGACAAGTCAGGGGTGACGCTGATGGTAGCCCAGCACTTGCGTTACATGCGGACAGCGGTCGCCGCGAAACGTTTGATCGAGGACGGGAAACTGGGCGAGATCGAAGCGGTGCGTACCCACATGATTGCGGGCGGATACGGTCGGCTGGACCGACCAGGGCATTGGATGCGGGACCCGAGGTACGCGGGTGGCGGCGTCATGATGACCACCCAGGTCCATCATATCGATCTGCTGCGCTACTACGTCGGCGACGTGAAACGCGTGTATGGCATCTGCAGGACTCTGCAGCCGGACAAGCTGGCTGGGGCGGAAGACCTGGTCGCCGCAACCCTCGAGTTCGAGAACGGCGCCGTCGGCCATGTGTTCGCAAAGTCGTCGCTTTCTCGCGAGGGCAGGTCCTACTGCCTGATGGGCAGCGAGGGGACCCTTTACGCCGAGCTGGCGGTTGAGAGCGACGAGACGCCGACGCCCCACTTCGGCACCCTCATGGTTTCCCTCAAATCACCGGAAAAGGAACAGGAACACCTGTCCAACGTGGCGGATATGAGACGATTCATGCGTGGAGACGCCAAGCGTCGGAACGAGTTTATAAGGAAACTTGAGCCGGTCTTTGAGCCCCTTTCCACTGAGGGCACGGGTCTGCGCACTGCCAACGGCTTCGTTAACGAGATTCTGCATTGGGCGGAGTGTTGCAGGACCGGCGCGGAGCCGATCAGCAGCGGTCGGGACAACGTCAACACGATCGAGGTCATCATGGGGATCTACGAGTCCTCCCGGACCGGCATGCCCGTCGATCTGGATACGCCTTGATCGCAGCCGGTTGTGGAAGCTCGAGCTACAAAAGTTGGCGGAGGCGCTCGTCCTCCGAGTCGCGCTTTGCCACCGGGCATTCCGAGACTCATGGAGTACGTTGGCGCGCGCTCGACTTGATCCCAAGCGTTGCGGTTCAGTCGATTCCCAACTGTCTGCGCAGGGCGTTCAAGTCCGGATCGAAGGGCTTCCCGGGCTTCTGTTGTTCAAATTGCCACAGCAGTGCTTCGAGTCGCTCTCGACCCTTCTCTGTCTTGGTAGCTTGTCGGGGCGTTTCGTCCTTGAGCGCGGGCAAAGACGTATCAGCCATCCGGACCAATGCTTGTCGGCTGCTTCCCAGCATTCCTTCCCTCGACACCAAAAAAAACCGTCCGTCTCCGACAAAAGGGGACACTTTAACTTTGCAGAAAGGGGACATTACGGCATTGAGCTTACACTTTTAAACGATCTCTCCCCCATGCAGTAATTCAAGGAACACTGGATACGGCATGATCTCGATGCCGTCCACCACTTGCCAGTGCTGTTCGGCTGTTACAACGATGGAGCGCTTAGGCGAGAATTCATCCTGGAAGGCCCGGAGGGGGCGCAGATCGCTAAGGCGAACCCGCCCCTTCGCCTCAACGGCAACGGCGCCCCGATCAAGGACGAAGTCCACCTCCAAGCCACTCTTGGTGCGCCAGAACTCGATCCGGTGGTCCTTTCCCTGGTAACTACGCGCCGCGATCAGTTCGAGCAGGATGAAGTGTTCGAAGGCTCTGCCGAACTCGCTGCCGGCGGCATCGGCAATCGTTCGGCGACAGACTTGCGTCGCCGCACCCAGATCGAACAGGTAGAACTTCGGCGAGGCGGAAATGCTCTGCCTGCCGCCGGGTCTATGGAAGGGGTAAATCAAATGGCCCACCAGTGTGTCCACAAGAATCTCGAAATACGTCCGCACGGTCTTGGCATCGATGGCGCAGTCGCGGGCGATGGCAGCGTAGTTCAGCAGTTCGCCGTGGCAGAAAGCGAGCGCGTCGAAAAATCGTGTGAACGTCGCGGCGTTGCGCGCCAACGCCTCGTTGAAGACTTCCTGGGTCAGATAGTCCCGCACATAGGCCGCTCGCAAGCATGGGGTCCGAGTCCAGCAGATCGTACGTGACGCTGTCCGGGAAACGCGTTCTCAGGAGGGTGGACTTGCCGGTCTGACGGGCACCCCAAAGGAATGCGGACTGCCTTGGCGGAAGATCCATCGAGACTGTTCTTGTATAACTCATATGGATATCGATCCCGGTTAGTTCGACTAATCGGGATTCTAATCCATATCAGTTGATTGGCAACCAATCCCCGTCTCCGAATTGGTGCGTGCGTGATGGGAACGACAACGGCGTGGTGGCCGGCCGCTATCTCAAGCACGTCAGGCGCGCCAACTATCGGCGTACAGCAACTCCTTCAGGTCGCCCAGGGACAGCGGCGCGTAAGGTACGCGGGCTTCGCGCGCGCTGGAAAAGTCCTCCCTCGGCGCGCAGTAGAAGACCCCCAACGGTGTGGGTAGATCCGGGTCGTTGACGCGCGCGAGCGCCGCGGCGAGGGCCCAGTTCGTCTCGTCGTGCAGACTTGCTTCGGCCGCGTTCCCGGTGACGCGAAACTCTCCTCTCACGGGTTCGTAAACCAGTCCCTTGTCGTTGTCCGCGCCGAACCGCATTGGCTCGCCGTGGCGCACGATAACGGTGTTCTCGGCCCGATGCCTTTTGCTGGTCAGATCGCCGAACGCGTTGTCGTTGTAGACGATGCAGTTCTGCAATATCTCGACGAAAGCCGCTCCGACGAACGCGTGGGCGCGCAACAGCACCTCCGGCAGGTGATCCTGCAGGGTGTCCGCCGTGCGCGCGACGAACCCGCCGTTGCCGCCGAGGGCTAGGGTCGCGGGATTGACCGGCGGGTCGACCGAACCATCGGGCGTCGATGGCGAGCGCGTACCGGGGACGGATGTCGGCGAATACTGACCCTTGGTAAGGCCGTATACGGCGTTGTTGAACAGCAGCAGGTTGACATCGACGTTGCGCCGCAGGATGTGAGTCAGGTGATTGCCGCCGATGGCGAGGAAGTCGCCGTCGCCGCCGACCACCCACACATCCAGATGGGGATTGGCGAGCTTGATACCTGTGGCCAGCGAGGGTGCGCGGCCGTGGATACTATGGAATCCGTAGGTTTCGAGGTAATAGGGTAGCCGCGCCGCGCAACCGATACCGGAGACGACGACGACATCGTCCGGGTTCCGGCCGACTGCGGCCAGGGTCTTGCGGACGGATTTGAGAATGGCGTAATCGCCGCACCCGGGGCACCAACGCACTTCCTGATCCGTCTCGAAGTCCTTGGGCGTCAGTTTGATGATCTGGTTCATCCGATCTGGCTCTTCGGCCTCGCGAGACCGTGGAGAAGGCGACGCAGGGCGGCTTCGATAGTACTGACCTTGAACGGCAGGCCGCTCGTCTGGGTGATGCTCTTGGCGTCCACGAGAAACTCGCTTCTGATGAGGCGCACGAGTTGGCCCTGGTTCATTTCGACGACGGCGACGGATCCGAAACGGGCGAGAATCTCGCCAAGGTTCGGTGGCAGCGGCCAAAGCTGCCGCAAATGGAGATGGCCGACAGCTAGACCCGCGCGCATCAAACCGCTCACCGCGTCCTCGATGGCGCCATAGGTGGATCCCCACCCGATGACCAGCAGATCGCCGCTGCTCGCGCCGCTGTCTATTTCGTGGTCGAGACCCTGTTCGGCCACCCGCGAGATCTTTTCCGCGCGCAGGTCGGTCATCCGCTGATGGTTATCGGGATCGTAGGAAATGTTTCCGCTGCCGTCGGCGCGTTCCAGCCCGCCGATGCGATGCGCGAGCGCCGGCGTGCCGGGCGTGGCCCATGGCCGCGCCAGGGTGTCCGGGTCCCGAACGTATGGCTCGAAACTTTCGGGGTCCGAACGGAATGTCGGTGTGATGGAAGGCAGCGCATCGGCGTCGGGCAATTCCCAGGGTTCCGCAGCATTTGCGATATAGGCGTCCGACAGGACGATGACCGGCGTCATGTAGGTCATGGCGATCCGGGCGGCCTCGATCATGATGCGGAAACACTCCGACGGCGTTGCCGGGGCCAGCACGGGCAGAGGCGCCTCGCCGTGGCGCCCGTAAAGGGCGAGATTGAGATCAGCTTGCTCCGGTTTGGTAGGCATGCCCGTGGACGGCCCCGCGCGCTGCACGTCGATCACGAGGAGCGGCAGTTCTATGGCGACCGCTAGCCCCAGCGCCTCGGTCTTCAACGACAACCCCGGCCCGGAACTGGCCGTAACGCCGAGCCCCCCCGCGTAGGAAGCGCCGATAGCCGCCGTGATCGCCGCCACCTCGTCCTCCGCCTGGAAGGTGACGATGCCCCGCCCCTTGAGGGATGCAAGAAAGTGCAGCAGTGCCGACGCCGGCGTGATGGGATAGGAACAATACGTGAGTTTCAGTCCCGACAGCGCGGCGACAGCCGCGAGCCCAAGGCCCATCGCGTCGGTACCGGTAATTGTGCGAAACACCCCATGATGGAGTTCTGTATTGACGCCAAGGGCGGCGTCGCCAGCGTCGAGTTCCATGGTTTCGCCGTAAGCATGGCCGGCATTCAAGGCGGCGACGTTCGATGCCACGACGTCCGGCATGGAGGAGAACTTGCTTTCGATCCATGCGATCGTCGGTGCCCGGTCGCCGCCGAACAGCCAGAAACTCAAACCCAGAGACCAGAAGTTCTTTGCCCGTCCCGCCTGTTTCTTGCCGACGCCCGTGCATGCGACCGCCTCAGCTGTCAGGTGCGTGATGCCGATGGCCATGGGGCGATACCCCTTGAGGGAGCCGTCCTCCAACGGGTTCGCGGCGTACCCGGCGCGTTTCAGGTTGCGCGCCGAGAATACGTCGGTGTCGACTACGATCACGCCGCCCCTTTTCAGGGTATGCAGGTTGGTTTTTAGCGCCGCCGGATTGAAGGCGAACAGGACGTCCACCTCGTCGCCGGGAGTGAGCACGCCGTCTCCGCCGAATTGAATCTGAAAGGCGGATACACCGAAGGTGGATCCCGCGGGCGCGCGGATCTCGGCGGGAAAATCGGGCAACGTCAACAGGTCGTGATGCTCCATGGCGACCGCTTTTGCGAATTCGCCTCCGAGCACCTGAATGCCGTCGCCGGAGTCGCCGGCGAAACGCACGACGGTACGCGGTCCCGGACGGTCGTTCCCGGTCATGGCGCGAACCACGTCGTCGGTCATGTCGCGAAACCTCCTCGCAGGGCGCGCGGGCATCCTGCATGAACGCGCTAACGTATCAGAATGCTTGAAGAAACTCCAAGAACCATCCGGTTAGAAGCATATAATCGCCCGGCTGCCGGGGCCGACCCTGAAGGTCGACGCCCAAGCCGCCAGCGTCGAGCTATTTGGCCTGCTCGACCCGCTTTTCCAATCGCTCCATCCAGTTGTGGATATGCTGGCGGGTCCACGGAATATCCAGTGCGACGAAGGCCAGACCCAAGGGAAACATCCAGAAGCCAATGATCGGCAGGAACCCGAAAACTCCGGCCGCCATGAGCAGGACGCCGACAACGCTGCGCACTCCCACCGGCACGCGCAGGTTGCCCCAACGAAGTAGCCGCAGCGTGGTGGCTGCCACCATCGTTCTGAGTTCTTCGGAGGTCAGGGACTTACACCAGGATCGGCCGGTCGTCGGGCGCGTCGTGTTGTTCAGGGTGGGCGCGCCGGTTGAGATCCGGGTCGATGGACAGGAATCGGTAGCGTCCGTCTTCACATAGCGTCCGTTGCAGCCGGTTGCGATGCATCAGCAGATGGCAGTGGGAAATGGCCTCGCCAAGCGCCATCATCGTCTGTCTCGCATCGAGTTTGCGTCGAAACAGAACCGGCAGCAGTTCTGCGGCGAGACGCGGTTGGACACAATGTTCCTCAACGGCCAACAGGCGGTCTTCGTGGTGACTGATCAATTGCCGCAACCGTTCGCGCACTCCGTAGAACGGGAGATTGTGCGCGGGTAGAACGAGCGTTTCCGGCGGCGTCTCGAGGAACTTGTCGTGGGATTCCATCCATACGTGCAGCGGGTTCGCTTCCGGTTCCGTGGGATGGACGCTGACGTTCGACGTGATGACCGGGAGGATTTGATCTCCGGAGATCAGGACGCCGAGGCTCTTGCAATGCAAACAGGCGTGTTCCGGCGAATGGCCGGCGCCCACGACAACCTGCCAATCGTGATGTCCGATCGCCAGTATGTCGCCGTCTTCCAGGCGGTGAAAACCCAGAGGGAACGGCGCTGGAGTGAAGCCGCGTCGGTCGCGCCCGTTTCGCGCCGAGCCACGGCGCGAGTCAGCCAGCTTCTGGACGTAGTCGTCCCGCATGCCGTAACGGCGATAGAACTGCACGCCCTGCCAGTCGGTGCCGTACTGGCTGCTCGCGTTGCCGCCGAGGGCGAAAGAGCGGGCCTGGTAATACTCGGCGCGCGTCATGTAGAACGGGCAGCGGAACTCGCTCGTGATCATGCCGGCTTGGCCGATGTGGTCCGGGTGCATGTGCGTGCAGATCACGCCCTTTACGGGGCGCCCACCGAGTTCGCTCGCGAACAGGTCGCGCCATAGCGATGCGGTTTCCTCGTTGCCGAGGCCCGTATCCACTACGTACCAACCGTCTCTGTCCTCGATCAGGTACAGATTGATGTGGTTCAGCGACCCGCCCATGGGCATGGTGAGCCAACGCACGCCTTCAGCGACTTCGATGGTCGTTCCGCGGGTGGGATGCGCGGCGTATGGATAGGTGAGTTCGTTCACCGGCTGGATTATAGCCGTATAGCGAGAGCGCCCCGCGCGGTGTTTGGCGAAAGCTGGTACATTTCTCGCGTCGAAATCACGCTTGAGAACCGAACGAATGGGAATGAACGTGAAGCCGGTTCCGCACCTCGATGACGAGGTGAATGAAATCCGGCTCGCCACGGCGGAAATCGTCAATGAAGAAATCCTGCCGGTGGAGGAGAAGCTTTGGGGTTATTCCTTTGACGGCTCCAAGGCGTCCAGGGAGTCCGTCCAGGAGGCCTCCGAACTGCGTCGGCAGATTCAGAACAATGTCAAGGAGCGCAAGCTCTGGGCGCCGCATCTGCCACCGGAGTTCGGCGGCATGGGCCTGTCCTTCCTGCAGCACGCATTCATGAACGAAGTGCTCGCGTACAGCCCAGGGGCGGCGTCGCTGTTCGGTGTCGTGGCGCCCAACTCCGGCAATCAGAAGATTCTCGTCAAGTACGGCTCGCCCGAGCAGCACAAGAAGTGGCTGATTCCGTTGACCGAAGGCCGCATGCAATCGGGATTCTCGATGACGGAGCCGCACAACGCGGGTTCGGATCCGAGGTCGATCCAGACATGCGCGGTGCCCGACGGCGACGAGTGGGTCATCAACGGCCACAAGTGGTTCACGTCCAACGGTCACGCGGCGGACTTCTACATCGTCATGTGCCGGACGTCAGACCCGGACGACCCCGGCGGCGTAAACGACAAGATGACGCAGATCATCGTGCCGAAAAACACTCCGGGCGTGAACATCATTCGCGGCGTGCCGGTGTGGGGCAGGGCTTCGAGCCATTGCGAGATCAAGTACGAAAACGTGCGCGTGCCGAAGGAGAATCAACTCGGTCGCACAGGCACGGGCCACCAGGCGGCGCAGGATCGGCTCGGCGCCGGCCGCGTGTATCACTGCATGAATTCGGTTGGATCGATGTGGCGGACATTCGATCTGATGGTTGAGCGCATCACTACGCGCGTCGTTCACGGCGGCGAAAAGTTGGAAGAGAAGCAGTTCATGCAGGGCTTTATCGCCGACTCGTACATGGACATCCAGGCGTCGCGCCTGATGGTGGTCGACTGCGCCCACAAGATGGAAAGCGGCGCGGACCCGCGCACCGACATCTCGGCCATCAAGGTCTTTGTGCCCGCGGCGTACCATCGCGTCGTCGACCGCGCGATCCAGGTATTCGGCGCCAAGGGCGTATCGGCCGACCTGCCCCTGGCCGGGTTCTACACCGGCGCGCGCACGTTGCGCATCGCCGACGGGCCGGACGAGGTGCACAAGATTCTTATCGCCAAGAACATCCTGCGCCGCTATCACGCGGGCGAGACGTGGGACTTCGGCAACTGAGGTGGCCCTTGTCCAAGCGTTCCATGGAGCAGAAGATCTTGATTCCGGATAGCGAACACAAGCACAACTTCCATTACGTGATCGACATGATGTCGACAGGTCTGTTCGACTTCATCGCGCATCCCGACCTGTTCGGTACCTTCCATGGACGACGCGCGGGGCCGGGCCACAGGCGGAGCCGAAGGCGACGGCTGTGGGGCACGCTACGCCGTTTGGGACCGGGGCACGGCCGCCTGTTCGCGGGATATCCTGAATGCGGCTCGCGCGTACGACGTCGGCATGGAAATCAACGCGCTCGGCATGCGCAAGCAAGCCCGACAGGATGATAGTTGGGCTTGGGCTGGGGCAAAACACGGCACCCGTTAGGGCGACGGATTTTGTGGCGTTGCGCGAAATGGACATTGCCGGACTGCGGGCGCGCCCCACCAGTCGCAAGGCGGCCTGATCGTAGCTGGCGCGCCTTGCCTCGCGCCCATGGCAAACCTTTTGCCCGTACGGGTGTTTGCCGCGCGCAGGATTCTGCTCGGCGCTAGAATCGCGACTAGACGAATCAAGAGGACTTTGTAATGGCTACTTCTGCATTGGCTGAAATCGTCAGTGGCGTTCGCTTGCGCGACCCCGCCTTGTTCCGGCAGCAGTGCTACGTGGGAGGCGATTGGGTCGACGCCGACTCCGGCGCGGCTTTCGATGTAACCGACCCCGCCAGCGGGCAACCCATCGGGGTGGTGCCCGCGTTCGGCGCGGCCGAAACCCGGCGAGCCGTGGAAGCGGCCAACGCCGCGTATCCGGCTTGGCGCGCGCTGACCGCCAAAGAACGTTCAAGTGTGCTGCGTCGGTGGTACGAGTTGATGTTGGAGCACCAGGAGGATCTTGCGATCATCATGACTGCGGAACAGGGCAAACCGATGGCGGAATCGCGGGGCGAGATTCTCTTCGGCGCTTCGTTCATCGAGTGGTTCGCGGAAGAGGCCAAGCGCGCCTACGGCGACGTGATTCCGACGCACCTCTCCGATCGCAGAATCGTCGTCACGAAGGAGCCGGTCGGGGTTGTGGCGAGCATCACGCCCTGGAATTTCCCCAACGCCATGATCACGCGCAAGGCCGGCCCCGCGCTGGCTGCAGGTTGCACAATAGTCGCGCGGCCCGCCTCGTCAACCCCATACTCTGCGCTCGCTCTTGGTGAACTGGCGCATCGCGCGGGGATTCCAGCAGGCGTCTTCAACGTGATTACCGGACCGTCTTCGGAGGTCGGCGGAGAACTGACGGCGAATCCCATCGTGCGCAAACTGTCCTTCACGGGGTCCACGGCAGTGGGGAAGATCCTTCTCGCGCAGTGCTCGGCGACGGTCAAGAAGGTTTCGATGGAGCTCGGCGGCAACGCGCCCTTCATCGTTTTCGACGATGCCGACATCGATGCGGCCGTGGAAGGAGCGATGGCCTCCAAGTACCGCAATACCGGGCAGACGTGCGTGTGCGCGAACCGCTTTCTCGTCCAGGAGGGCGTGCATGACGAGTTCACGCAGAAGTTGGCGGAGGCGACCGGCAGCCTCCGGGTGGGACCGGGCCTTTCAGGCGCGACCGACCAGGGACCGTTGATCGACATGGCCGCAGTGGAAAAGGTCGAAGAGCATATACGGGATGCCGTGGATGGCGGCGGCACCGTCGTCGCCGGGGGCGAACGCCACGCACTCGGTGGCACCTTCTTTGAGCCGACGGTGATCACCGGCGTGACACCGGCCATGAAGGTGGCGCGGGAGGAAACTTTTGGACCGGTCGCCCCGGTGTTCCGATTCCAGACAGAGGACGAGGCGGTCGCCCTCGCGAATGCGACGGAGTTCGGTCTGGCGGCCTACTTCTATAGCCGCGACATCGGCCGCATCTGGCGGGTCGGCGAGGCGCTCGAGTACGGTATTGTCGGAATCAACGTGGGAATCATCTCCACCGAAGTGGCGCCGTTCGGGGGCGTCAAGGAATCCGGTATCGGCCGCGAGGGCTCGTACTACGGCCTCGACGAATTCCTGGAGGTCAAGTACATGTGCATGGGCGGCATCGACTAGGCAGCGAAACGACACATTCAGCCTCGGCGCGATGGCGTCGGGGGGCCGTGCGCGAAGGAACTCGGACGCACCTTGGTGTTGGTGGGCGTTCTATAGGGAGGTGCCATGAACTCGACCGTCACGATCATTCCGATCATCAATCTCCTGATCGGATTCGCGCCGGTAGCGTTGTTGCTCGTGGTCATGCGCGCGTGGTCGCTGGATGCCGGCCACGCGATCTATGCGAACCTGCGTATGCTCGCGCAACTGCTCCTCATCGGCTATGTCCTGACATGGGTGGTCGAGGCCGAGGAGCCGTGGATCGTGGTCGCCATCGTGGCGTTCATGATCGCGATGTCCGCCTGGATCGCGATTCGGCCGCTCTCCGATCGCGGAGCGGTGCCCTATGCGACCGTGCTGATCGGAATAGGCGTCACGGGCATTGGCGTTCTGCTGCTGGTGACGCAGGTCATACTTGATCTTCCGACATGGTACGAACCGCGTTTCGTCGTTCCGTTGGCGGGGATGGTGTTCGCGAACAGCATGAACACGATCAGCATAGCGGGGGAGCGGTATCAGACGGAGCGCGGTCGCGGCGAGACCTACCCCGCTGCGAGAAAGGCGGCAATGAACGCAGCGCTAATCCCTCAGATCAACTCGCTGCTGGCGGTGGGTCTCGTCTCGCTGCCGGGCATGATGACCGGACAGGTTCTATCGGGTATCGACCCGCTTGTCGCGGCGCGCTACCAGATCATGGTGATGTGCATGATCTTCTCTACCGCCGGCCTGGCCGGGGCCCTGTACCTGGTGCTAAGGCGGTTCGCGACCGAGCGTTATTCGAGCGCGCCTTGACAGTCCAGGTGGAACTATCTACTCGACTTCGTTCAGTTGCCCGGTATTCACATCGTAGACAAAGCCGCGAATCTTGTCTTTGACCGGAACGAAGGGATTGGCCCGGATGCGGCGGATGCTTTGGCGCACGTCTTCCTCCGCACGTTGCGATATCATGCTCGAGGTAATGGGGAGGCGGACTGACGGATGAGCGGACCACTACAGGGCATCGCGGTCGTAGACCTGGGCCTCGGCCCGGTGACGGGGCTCGCGACCATGGTGCTTGCGGATTTCGGCGCCGAAGTCATCAAGGTGGAACCGCTCGGCGGGGATCCGTACCGCGCCATGCCGTCGTCGAAAACCTGGCTGCGCGGCAAGTCAACGCTTGAAGTCGACTTCGACCATCCCCAAGCGCTGGACAACCTGCGTTCGCTCATCGTCGACGCCGCAGATGCGGTGGTGACGACGTTGGATCGGGCGCGTCGGGAGGCCCTCGGTCTCGACTACGCCAGTTTGTCGGCAACGCGGCCCGATCTCGTGTACGGCGTCGTGTCGGGATTTGGCGAGGACGGTCCCTACAAGGACTATGCGGCCGTTGAGGCGGTGGTGGCGGCCAAGTTCGGTCGGATGATGAGCCTGGAAGGCATCGCGCGTCGGCGGGGTCCTTGCTACGCGGCGCTGCAGGTCGCGACCCACGCCGCATCGCAAGGGGTCGCGACGGCGGTGCTTGCAAGCCTGCACGCGCGGCGGGCGTCGGGCGGTGGCTTCGCCTTCGATACTTCGCTGATGCGCGGCCTGCTGCCTTACGACGTGAACGGCGTGCAAGTGACGCATTTGCGCGAGCGCGGCATCCTGCCAACGCCCGAAACTGCGACGGATCCGGTGGCCGTCATGCCGCGCATCTACTACCACAGCGCGCGCACGAAGGATGGTCGCTGGATCCAATTGGGCAATCTGCTGCCGCACCTGCATGAGAACTTTCTCGCCGTCGCGGGTATCGAGACACCGGGCGGCCGTACGCCCAGCGACGGTTCGCCCGAACTCGAAGACTTCCGAAACCGAATGCTGAGGAGGATCGAGTCGGCCAGTCTTGACGAGTGGATGGAGAAGTTTGTTCGTCACGGTGGGGTGGCGGCGCACCCCTATCAAACGACGCAGGCCGCACTCGCGGATCCGGATATCATCGCCAACGGCCACGTTGTAACCGTCGATGGGGCTGTGCAACTCGGCCCGATCGCGGAACTGATGGAGACACCGGCGCGAATCGGCGGTACCCCGAAGCGGATCGATTTCGCCCGTGCGTCCGAACTGTTCCGCGCACAGTCGCGCGCCGCCGACGGCGTAAGAGGCGGCGCTTCCAAAGGCGGCAGTCACCGGGCAAATGCGACACCTGCGCCGAAACGGCCTCTTGAAGGCGTGACCGTGATCGAAGCGGCAACCATTATCGCAGCGCCGCTCGGTGCCTCGACGCTGGCGGACCTTGGAGCGCGGGTGATCAAATTCGAACCCATCGGCGGCGATCCGTTTCGGGAAATGATGGTCGGCATGGGTGCGGCGCGATGCAACACCGGCAAGGAAAGTATCTGTCTCGATCTGAAGTCGCCAAGGGCGCGGTCGATCGCTTTGAGACTCGTAGAAAAGGCCGACATCCTGATTCACAACTACCGTCCGGGGGTGCCGGAGAGGCTGGGCCTCGACTATGACACCCTCGCGCACGTCAATCCGCGCCTTGTCTACCTCTCCGCGAACGGATACGGCCGGAACGGTCCCGGGGCGAGGCGTCCGTCCACGCATCCGATACCGGGGGCGGCATTGGGCGGAGCTGCCTGGCAGATGGGGGGCTTGCCGACGGACGGACCGCTCGATCTCGACGAGGTACGGGAGGTGGCCCGCTCGCTGTTCAGAGCGAATGATGTCAATCCGGACCCGAACACATCCGTGGTTGTGGCGACGACCGCCGCGCTCGGTCTCCTGGCGCGCGACATGACGGGCAAGGGACAGCAGATTTTTGTCGACATGTTCGGTGCTAACGCGTATGCGAATTGGGACGACTTTATCTCCTATCCAGGCAAGCCGGAACGGCCGGCGGTGGACAAGGAGATTCTTGGCCTGGGGCCATGGTGCCGCTTGTACGAGTGCAAGTCCGGCTGGGTATTTCTTTACGCGGAGGACGACGATGCTCGCGCGCGGCTTGGGGCGAACGACGAAGCGGCGTTGGAAGCAAAGTTCCGGACAGACGATGCGGATGCCTGGGAAGCACGCCTCAATGGCGACGGTATCGCCTGCGTGCGCGCCGATGCGCACTGGCCAGCGCAGTTCCTGCTACGCGATCCGCACGCGCGTGCCGAGGAACTGGTCGTGACCGCAGAGCACGTGGAGTGGGGCGAATACAAGCGTCAGGGACCGTTGGTACGGTTCGAACGGGGCGCGCGCTATCCGGGCGCCTGTCTCGCTGGCGAACACAGCGTGAAGCTCCTGGAAGAACTGGGCTATGACACTGGGACCATCGGCGGTTTGTTGGAAAACGGAGTTATCGCGCAGTACGAATCGCCGTGCCGTGGGTCGTAAGGTCCGCACCAGCTTCCCGCGGACGCGCAAATCTTGATATAAAAGAGGCGCTTCAATTACGGGAGGATAAAACCATGGTCACGAGCGTCTTCATACCGAAGGAATACGCAGGACCAGCTTCAGAGTTGCCGCAAAGAACCGTCATGGACAATCAGAAGTTCGGGAAGGGCGACGCTGAATTGGATAGGAAACTTTCAGCAATTCGCCAACGCCGCTCGAACGCATTGATGGACGCGGTTGCTCGCTTTGTCGAGGATCCGAACCAGAAAGAACTCGTCAACCTGGGTCGTGGCCCCGGGAATCCGGAGATACCGCCGGCGACGCCCGAGCAGCTCGAGAAGCTCATCGCAATGGGCGCCGGGACGCAAGGTATCTTCACCGCACATGAGCCGGCGGATCTGGACGTCTACCGCTCATTCCTGCCGCCGCCGTTGGAGATGCCGGAGAAACCGATGGTGGGCACCACGCTGCTTGACATGAACAGGGAGGCCAGCGACCTGACGCGTTTTCAGGAAGGCCGGATCACGGTCAAGGCCCTGTGCCCCGATGGCATCGAATCCTGGTTGTTGTTGAGCGCCCCGGTGCCGACCCTGTACCACACCCGTGAGGGTGTCGTCTGGGGCTGGCCCAAGTACGTGGCCGATCAAATCGACTTCACGCCGCGAAGGGCCGAGGCCAGGTACGCAGGTAGTGTTCGCTACTCACTTGATTTCACTCCCGGTCCCGTGGAAGACGAAGCCGCTTTGCGGGCCTTGGGAAGGGTCGAAGGGGGTAGTTCGATATCGTGGCACTGGATACAGGGCGGCGCGGTTCTTACCAGGGGTACCGGTAGGGGCGGAGGTGCGTCCAGGGAACTTGCTTGGGAGGCCGGTATGGTCAAGGTCCATATCAGGCCAGAGGATCCCTGGTCGAAACTGATACCAGAGGATGCTACGGCTCCCGGCTTTTATGCGCGGTGGATCGGCGGCGGGGGTGACGCAGTGCGGCAGAAGATCTGTACCGTACGTGGAGGCGAGATCATTTACCCCTGAGCCAAGGAATCCACTGCTCGGACAAAAGATAAGGGACTGAGGCGCCGCTTGTAGGAGCGCGTAGTCGCCGCGCCGTGCGTCGTAAAGAACATTCGTGAAGTTCAGACTCGCCGCCGGCGCGGCCGTCGTGCTCATTTTCGCGGCGGGCATCTACCTGATGCGACCGGCTCCGCTCGGGCCGCCTCGGGAAGCCGACATCATGGCGAGCCTCTTCGCCGGGTTCGTGTTGCCGATGGGCGATGTGGTTGTCCTCAGCCGACCTTCGGACTGCCGAACGGAGGGCCTCATGAAGGAGGCGGTTCCCGCAGCGTTGTTCGAACAGTTCCTGGCGGCGAACAGTGGCGACGAGGGTTTCGACTTCTCCCATTTCTCCGACCGGGTGCATTTCGTCGATGACCCGGATGCGTCGCCATGGAGCCTGCGCGCGGAGTTCAAAGCTCCCGTGGTTTCGATATCGCGCGCCGGATATCGCAACGAAGATGCCCTCGTGTGCGTGGAAGTTTTCGCGACCGAAGAACGGGCATTCTTCGTGTTGCTCGACCGGGGTCACGAGGGTTGGCGCACCGCTCGGGAGATGACCGCCTGGCGTGCGCCGAGATCAGAGGCATTGGATTCGGCGGAGACCGACGAAGAACCGTTGTTTGCGCCGAGGCCTTCCCAGATTGATCGCGGGGCCATTGGCAACTGACCCCGCGCTCTGCCCTGCCTAGTAGCCCAGGAAATCCGTCTCCCGCTTCTCCCTGAAGGCCTTCATGCCTTCGATGGAGTCTCGCGAAAGGCCGACCACCGGTAGGGCGGATTCGGACCACTGCGTGGCGCTGTCGAAGTCGAGGTTGGCAGTGCGCAAGGCCAGCGTCTTACCGAGCTTCTGGGCGATGGGAGGCCCCGCCTCGACCTCGAGCGCCAATTCCATGGTCCTTGACTCGAGCGCTTCGGGTGCCACCAGGTAATTCGTCAAACCGGCTTCGTGCGCTTCCTCGGCGCTCATGAACCTTCCCGTCATCATGAGTTCCATCGCCTTGCGCCAGCCGAGGATCTTCGGCAACGACCAGAATCCGCCGAGGTCGGCGTACACGCCGCGTTTGACATAGGCCACTTGATAGCGGGCCGCGGTGGAACCGACGGCGAGGTCGCAGTGGCTCACGAGGTCGAAACCCGCGCCGACGGCGGGACCGTTGATCATGGCGATGATCGGCACCTCGACGCGCTTGAGCGCGATATAGGTCTCGGTTTCGTGGCGGAAGTTCAGACGATAGCCTTCGGGATCCACCCCGGCGTCGGGGGGTGGCGCCTCGCGTTCCCGGTTCCCGGCGGGGTTCGCGGCGCCGCTCATGTCCATGCCGGAGCAGAAGCCCCGCCCGGCGCCGGTGATCACGATGCAGCGGATCGAGCGGTCAAAGCGGGCGCCGACCAGGATCTCGCGCATTTCCCGCAGCAGGGGAAAAGTGAGCGCGTTGAGCTTTTCCGGACGGTTGAGCGTCAGCCAGAGAATGCCGTTCTTCTTGCCCCGGCGTTCGGTCAGAATCAGCGTATCGGCGGTCATTGTCGTTTCCCCTATCCTTTCGTTGGAAGACATGCGTGGCGGACGCGCCTTGCGCAATGGCGAATCGCAACTTGCCGTCGCGGGCTGCAGGTGTCAAATCTGAAGGCACACTCCATCGAAGTTCGGTCTGGCTAGGCCGCACTCGTCGACCATGGAGCAACCGTCTCCGGTCGCTAGCGCGTCCCGGAGACGGTTGTCCCCTGCAAGTCTTCCCTTCTGCGGAATGGGGCGGGATCGCAAAGTCCCGCGGGGAAACGGATGCTTACCGCTGGCTACCCTGTCGGGGAAGCACTTCCCAGCACCCACGTCGCCACTGGCCGTACCATCCTGTCCAGTTCTGGCCCTTGGTAGCAGCCGCCGTGAATCGGCTCGCAGGACGCTCGGGATTATTCAACTGCTTGGGTGATGAAATCAACGGTGTCGGATATTATCTTGTCGATCCCGTCAGCCCCGCCCAACTCTTCGTGGATATACTGGCCGATGATGGCCCCCAACAATCCCGCCAGGATAACCCAGCCTCCGCCGGTTTGGTCGGTCTCGGACATTGTTAACTCTCTCATTAGATGCTCCATTTTTGTTAAATCAACGAAGATAATCTAATGGATGCCAAGGGACCGTCCAATGGATGATTGCCGCAATTTGCGTGTGAAATTTCCGGGATAGTACGCAGATATTTGCCATTGAGCCTAGCGGAAAAAACGCGCCCACCCAAGGCACCGGTTTCTTCCCACAGCACTTCCCGATTTCCCGTTGGACTTGCCGCTAGCGCGGCAAGCCCAACAGTCATATGACGCGCCCATCGCGTCATTCGGGTGTTCTCGCGTGCTCCTTGAAGTGATCAACTACACCCTTGATCGCCTCATTGATCCCCTCGGATCCCCCCATCTTTTCGTAGGCGTACGAAATGACGACAGACGCACCCACTCCTACGAGAAAAGCAACCAGAACAACTCCTCCACCGCCGGTTTGATCGGCCTCAAGTCTTGTCAGTTCCCTCATGAAGTACTCCTTTTGTGTTGGATGAACGAAGGGCGAGCTTACCAAGTCCGAATCGCGTGCAAAGAACGATGGAGGCCTGGTTTCGCGTGCGAAATTTCCCAAATTTCAGACATCCATTACCGTACCACTCAGAGCACTGGCCGACCTTGACCGCGACCATGTGATCGCGCACCTGGATCAAAGGACTTTGGGACATCGGCCGTGGCTAAGGCGTGGAGGCACGACAGACACGAAAAACCATGTATATCGTGGGTCGGATAAATATCATGAAAAATATAATCATAACAATCAGATCTATCCAAGGTGTGTCCTCTCCAAAGAGGCCCCAATCAAAAAAGATTAAGGATGCGTTGCTGAGAACGGGTACGATTCGTACAACGGCAACGAGAATGGGGAATAAGACAAGAAGGTTGAAGAACTTTTCGACAGACAGGAACCTTTTGAAATAGGAAGCGAACCTTTCGTCCGGTGGCGGACGCAGCGTTTTGGAAAAGTGTGCACCCACGGCAATCATGGCAACCCCGATGAAGAGCGTGATGATCTCGGGAATAGCCATCCCCTGGATGGAGCTGGTATCGGTGAGCGGGTTCGTTTCGGTGTAGCCGAGTTGATTGACGCCCACATCGGTCGTCCAAATGTCGAGCGCGGTTGTCAGAAAAAATGTGACAGCAAAGAAGAGGATCAGATTTCGGGTCATTGCGAGGTGAGGAGCCCATAGCTCCATTGGTGTTGTGGAACGGGGGCAATTTTATAGGCACTGGACCATGAGCGCAGAGGATCAACCGCCCGATTTTTTGTGCGAGATGTCTCAAAAGCGGTACGGACATTGACCGGATCAGGCCCGAAGCGGGTGGGCGTCGGCGATATCCGTGTTGCCGGACAGTCACATCGCGCGGACATCAGATCCGTGCTCTGGTCCCCCACCGCGCTATTGCCGTACGCCTCAGATGTGCTGGCCGACCTTGACGAAACATCGCCGGCTAAGGTATCGAAGCACGACAGATAAGGTATACAAAATACACCGTGGGGCGCACGAATATCATGAAGATGATAGATCTGACAAATAGATTTAGCCACGGTGTGGAAGCTCCATAGAGGCCCCAATCATAAAGAATGAGAGATGTATTGCTGAGAACAGCTACGATTCGTACAACGGCAAGAAGGATGGGAAAGACGACAATGAACTTGAAGAACTTTTCGACAGACAGGAACCTTTTGAAATAGGAAGCGAACCTTTCGTCCGGGAGCGGACACAGCGTTTTGCAAAAATGTGCACCCGCGGCAACCATGGCCATTCCGATGAAGACCGTGATGACCTCGGGTATGGCCATGGCCCGGATGGAGCTCGTATCGGTGAGCGGGTTCATTTCGGTATAGCCGAGTTGATTGACGCCCACATCGGTCGTCCAAATGTCGAGCGCGGTTGTCAGAAAAAATGTGACGGCAAAGAAGAGGGTCAGATTTCGGGTCATTGCGAGATGAAGAGCCCATAGCTCCATTTGTTTTGGTGATCGCGGGCGATTTTATAAGCGCTGGGCCACGAGCGAAGAGGGTCAACTGCCTGATTTTTTGTGCGAGATGTCTCAAAAACGGCACGGACATTGGCCGCGCAAACCTGAAGTGGGCGTGGGCGCCGGGGCTGAAGATCCCGCGACCGGGTCGTGGAGCGGCGGCGGCGATACTTGCCGTTTAGAATGGTCTATCGCCTTGGCTGTGTCCGACCACATGGTTTACGCCAATCCCGCTCCGTGGCAACCGCACGTCTGGCGTAGCGAGTTGAAAGAAGCCGTCACTTCCGTCGCGGAACTGGGCCGGATGCTGGGGCTCGCCCTGGACGAACAGGTCAACCATGCGAGTGCCGGGTTCCCGCTGCGCGTTCCGAGGGCGTTCGTCGCGCGTATGCGGCGCAACGATCCCAACGATCCGCTGTTGCGCCAGGTATTGCCGACGCTGGCGGAAAGCGAACCTGTATTCGTGCTGCCGGACGGCACGCGATTCAGCGTGGATCCGCTGCGAGAGAAGGACTTTGCGCGCGCGCCCTCGGTGATCCAGAAGTATCGAGGCCGCGCGCTCCTGATCGCGACCTCGGCGTGCGCCATCCACTGCCGCTACTGCTTTCGCAAACACTTCCCGTACCAGGAGCACGGCCCAGATCAGCGCGAAGCAGCGCTTGCGGCCTTGCGAGAAGATGCGGAGATGACCGAAGTCATACTGTCCGGCGGCGATCCGCTGGTGCTGACCGATGCCGCGTTGGGCGAGTTGATTCGGCGTCTCGATGCGATCAGCCACATCGAACGCCTGCGTATTCATACGCGCCTGCCCATCGTGCTGCCGTCGCGTATCACCCAGGACCTGCTCGATGTCCTCGCGTCGACACGTCTACGCGTTATCGTCGTCGCGCACGCCAACCACCCGCGCGAACTGGACGCGGACACGGAGCGGGCGTTCGCCTGCCTGGCGAAGGTTCCAGGCATCACCTTGCTCAACCAGAGCGTCCTGCTGCGCGGTGTCAACGACGCGTCGCCGACGCTCTGCGCGCTGTCGGAGCGACTGTTCGAGCAGGGCGTTCTGCCGTACTACCTGCACATGCCGGATGCCGTTCTCGGTACGCACGGGTTCCATGTAACGGAGGCGCGGGCGCGGCGGATCCACGACGCCATGGGCGAGAGGCTGCCGGGCTATCTGCTGCCGAAGCTGGTGCGGGAGGAGCCGGGCAGGGCGGCCAAGACAGTGCTCGCCTGAGCGGCGCTTCGAGCCGGCAAGGCCGATGGTGCGTGGATGCGGGTTTGTGGCAACCTCGGGTCGCCGGTCGAAGGACAGTAACGTCGCCGAGGCGGAGTGAATCTGAACGTATGGACTCCGAAACCTGACGACGCTCGCCGACCTGTCATGGTCTGGATTCACGGCGGCGGCAACACCTTGGGCGCGGGCTCGCAGCCGCGCGTCAACGGTGAGCACCTGGCGCGCGTCGGCGATGTCGTGGTGGTGACATTGCAACGGTCCTTGCGCGCGATTTGGGCAAAGGCATGCCGCTGATGATCGGCCATACCCGGGACGAGTCGACGTTGTTCACCGTGTTCAACAAGGAACTGGCGAACATGGACGGGGCGCAACTGGCGCAGTTGGCGCGCGGACCGTTCGGGACGCATGCGGCGGACGCTGTGGCGTGCTACGTCCGGGATCGAACCGCTGCGGGACTGCGCACGGAGCCGATCGATATCTGGGCCGCGATCGCCACCGACCGGATGTTCCGGATTCCGGCGATTCGCACCGCTGAGTGTTGCCTGCGCGCCGACGCGGCGGAAGGCGGGCGGTCGGAGGACGCGACGGATCCCGGTGCATCGACCGCGAAGGCGCCTGTATGGATGTATCGGTTCGATCACGAATCGCCCGCGCGTGAAGGTCGCCTGCAAGCCTGCCATTCGCTCGACATTCCATTTGTCTGGGGCACGTATGCGTTGCCTCGAATGCAGCGTTTTTGCGGTACCGGAGAGGTGGTCGAATGCTTGTCGCGTCGTCATGGCGAGCTATCTCGCTTTTGCGCGCAGCGGCAATCCCGCGAACGAGGAAGTGCCGGATTGGCCGGAATACGACATGGACGCGCGCCGGACCATGCTGTTCGCGGAAACGCCGGAAGTTGTCGCGGCACCGATGGATGCCGTGCGCCAACTCTGGTCGTTCGCGACGACCGTTTAGAACATCAACTCAAAATAGTCCGCCAGGCTGATGCCGTACTGATCGCGGTAGTACGGCCAGGAGACCACGAACATGATGAGTCCAAGCGCAGCGCAGAACGCGAGGATCCCGAACGAACCAATCAATATTTGGCTGCGTAACAGCGCTTGCAGGAATCTCAACATGTCAATGTGCAGAGCCTAGCGCATCTGGCGAGCGCGTTGCGAGTTCCGCCAACTCCGCGAGTCAGCCTAGAACACTCGCCCTGGGAGTCACAACCTCCGCCATCGCGCCGTGCTTGAAAAGCGGCGTTTTCGGTGTGATGGTTTCGGTTAGGTTCCGAGGGTCGGAAGGAAATTTGAACCTGAAAAGGACGGGATTGGCGGGATTGGTCGTGGCGGTTGGGTGTTCGACGTTCGGCGAGCCCCGCGCGGGCGATGCTGTTCAAACCGTCTTTCCGCCCTGTGCGCCGCCTTCGGGTCAACTGGGTCCGGATGCAACTTTGGCCACCCGTGCCGGGCACTACGAGTTGACGATAGTGCGGTGGGTCGACGCTGTCGATATCGGGTCGGCGCGGGGCATGCTTACGCTCTATCGGCAGGCGCCGGGACTCGATGCGCTTGGGAACGCGTCGACGCCGCTATACGGTACGGCGGACGTCAACCTGAGGGCGGTTGGCGCCCACCGTGTAGGCGACACCCGGAGCGATGCCGCGGATGCCCCGGGTGTTCTCGTGCTGGAGTTCGACCGAGCCGGAGCGCGAAACATCCTGCTGCGCCTGGGTTCCGCCGCGAACCGGCGGGATACGATGCTCTACGATGGCGCCTACACGGTGCTGGAGGTACGTGAGATCACAGCCGACGGCTTCGCGGGCAGTTGGCGAAGCGGTGGGCGTTCATCGCGTGCCGGCGGTTATTTCTGCGCAACAAGATCTTTTCGCCGTCCCGGCGCGAGGCTTGGGTCTCCCCGCGTCCGATTGCTCTCACAAGTGGAGTCAGGCGGTAGGCTATACAGGCCATGAATCGGACGATTGCAGCATTGTTTGTGGTCGGTATTTCGTTCCTTGCCGCAGTCGGCATTCAATCGAGCAACGCAGCAGATTCAGACGATGGGGTGACGACTACCGAGTTCGACGACGGTCTACTGGGCTGGTTGCTGCGGTCACGCTTCTGGCGCCAGACGCCCGACCAGCCGGCGGTGCCGACGCTGTCGGATATTTCGCACGACAGTCTGACGGTGTCGTGGACAGCGCCGGAGAGCGCGGTGTTCGAGATCGTGGACTACGACGTGCAGTACCGGGCGGCGGGCGCTTCGGGTTTCGTCGACTGGGTCCACGAGGGCACGGCCACGGTGGCGACGATCACCGGCCTCGCCGAAGTCACCGAGTATCGGATTCGGGTGCGCGCGGTGAGCGACGTAGGGGAGGGAGACTGGTCGGTGACGGCATCAGGCACGACGCTGGTGGCGCCGCCGAGGTTCGTTGAAGGCGAGAGCGCGGACCGGGAGCTCGAAGAGAACACGCCGGCCGGGGAGGCCATAGGCGAACCCGTGACGGCGACGGTGCGCAGCGGTTCGATTCGCTACAGCCTTGGGGGACCGGACAGGGCGTTGTTCGAGATCGACGCATCGAGCGGTCAGCTGCGAACGGGTCAGCGAGCGGATTACAACCACGAAAGACGTTCGAGCTACGAGGTGGAAGTGCAGGCGGCGAACGTGCGGGTGGGGACGGGCCGGATACTGGTTCGGATTGTGGTGCTGGACGTGGATGAGCCGCCGGACAAGCCGGACAGGCCGACAGTCACCGCGTCGCGCTTGACGGGTCTTCGGGTCAACTGGGTTGCGCCGTCCAACACGGGCCCGGTGATTTCCGGGTACGACTTGGAATACCGGGAGGATGGCATGGAGGAGTATCTGGACGCGGGGCACGAACGGACGACGACGAGCGCGACGATCACGGGATTGGCGCGTCAGACGCTTTACGAGGTTCGGGTCCGTGCGATAAACGACGAGGGGATAGGAGCGTGGTCTGATACAGCCATTGGAGGCACTGCTGGCGCTGGTGGAGGCACGTCGCCGGGAGGCCCCTACGCCCCGGCAAGCCAACGCGACTTCGGCACGCGCTTCGTCGGCAATTTCTTGTCGACCGAAAGCTACTTCATCCAGTTCCTGTCGAGCGGTCGCTTCAGGCAAGTCAACGAACATCGGGGAGCCTACACGTATGAGAATACGGGCTCGAATACGGGGATCGTGACGCAGACCTATGACGATACGGGTACTTTTGGTGGTAGTTGCACGATCCGGCTCACGTTTGCGTCCGAAACTTCCGGCACCGGGCGTTACACCTGCGATGGGGGACAGAGCGGCAGAGAGGAGTGGCGGATGGACGTCGTGGATTCCGATGTGTTCAACGTCGAAATCATACCGGTCGGCACCTGGCGCAACTCGGTCGACAGCGCATTCCGAGCCGCGGTGGCTCGATGGGAAAGTGTGATTTCCGCCAACACCGGTGCGGTATACATACCGTTTTTGAGGAGTGTGGATGACCTCTTCGAAAATGGGAGCACGGACAAGATATTCGGGGTTATCGACGATCTCAGGATCTACGTGCGAGTCGCCAGCATCGACGGTGCGGGCGGTACGCTGGCGCTTGCAGGTCCCGCATTCGTGCGTGTCTCCTCGGACTTGCCGGCCGTATCTCGCATAACGCTGGACCTGGACGACATTGGGAGATTTGCGACTGCGGACCTGCGGGGTGTCGTATTGCACGAGATTGCGCATGCCCTGGGATTCGGCACGAGATGGGACGTTTTGGGTCTTCTGGTTAGTCCTTCTGTCGATGAGGACGGCGAGCCCATCACCCCCGTGCCGGACACGCATTTCAACGGCACGAACGCGATAGCGGCGTTCGACGCGATAGGCGGTACCAGCTACACGGGTGAAAAGGTCCCGGTGGAGAACATGGGTGGATCGGGCACCGCGGACGCGCATTGGAGGAATTCGGTGTTCGGCGTCCGGGAACTGATGAACGGATACAGGAACCTCGGGTCCAGGACAGTCGAAGCCATGAGCCTCGTCACCATCCAGTCCATGGCGGATCTGGGCTACACGGTTGACGTCGACGAGGCGGACAATTACACGCTGCCCTTTTCGTCTTCCTCGACAGCCAGCTCACGGGCGGGGGAAGAATCCCCTGGGACCCGGATTCCGCTCAAGTGCATCGTGACGCAACCCGTGCGGACTGACGAAGTCAGGATGATCGAACTGAAGTCTGTGGGGCTCCCGTAGGAACGATCAGGGAATTCCGTTTGTTCCCGCGCTCATGCTAGTCTCGCGCGGTTGGGGGACCGGCTTGCGTCCTCTGCGTTCTGCGCTGGCGGATGCACTCCTTAAGGCGCGGGGAGGACGCGCGTGCTTCGTTACATCGTTAGGCGCCTATTGCTGATTTTTCCGACGTTGATCGGAATCATCACGATCAATTTCTTTATCGTGCAACTCGCGCCCGGCGGTCCGGTGGATCAGATGATCGCCACCCTCACGGGACAAGACATCGATCCCACGGCCCGCATCGCCGGGGCGGTCGATGCGCAACCCCAACAACTCGACATGGCCGAGAGCGCGCGCACGCAGTACGCGGGCGCTCAGGGTCTGGATCCGGAGCTGATCGCCGACATCGAAAAGCTCTACGGTTTCGACAAGCCGCTCCATGAACGCTATTTCAAGATGCTGGGGGACTACCTCACCCTGGATTTCGGCGAGAGCTACTATCAGAACCGGCCGGTGGTGGATCTCGTTGTCGAACGGTTGCCGGTGTCGCTGTCGCTCGGTTTCTGGTCGCTGCTTCTCGTCTACACGATCTCGATACCGCTGGGTATCGCCAAGGCGGTGCGTGACGGGACGCGTTTCGACGCCTGGACGAGCGGTATCATCTTCGTCGGCTACGCGATTCCGAGCTTTCTCTTTGCCGTCTTCCTCATCGTGCTCGTCGCCGGCGGCTCCTATCTCGACTTGTTCCCACTCAAGGGACTGACATCGACCAACTTCGAAGACCTGTCCTTCTTCGGCAAGATCTTCGACTACTTCTGGCACTTGGCGCTGCCGGTTACCGCGATCACCATCGGTGGCTTCGCGACGCTCACCATGCTGACCAAGAACTCCTTCCTCGAAGAGATATCGAAGCAGTTCGTCCTCACCGCGCGGGCCAAGGGACTGAACCAGAAGCGCGTGCTCTATGGCCACGTGTTCCGCAACGCGATGCTCATCGTGATCGCGGGGTTCCCGGCAGCGTTCGTTGGCATCCTCTTCACCAGCGCGCTCTTGATCGAGGTGATCTTCTCGTTGGATGGCCTCGGCCTGCTCGGCTACGAGGCCGTATTGAAACGCGACTATCCCATCATGTTCGGGACGCTATTCTGTTTCACCTTCATCGGCCTCGTGCTGACGCTCGTCGGCGACATCACCTACACGTTCGTCGATCCGCGCATAGACTTCGAAACGAGAGAAACGTAAGTGGCCCGACGCCAGGCGCCGCGCATACAGGAGACGGATGGTTTCATCGAGGTGAGCACGGCGCCTGGCCGGTTCCAGGCGTCGCCCCTCATGCGGCGCCGGTGGGAGAACTTCAAGGCCAACAAGCGCGGCTACTGGAGCCTGTGGATCATCTCCACGATGGTGGTGCTCAGCATGTTCGCCGAGTTCATCGCTAACGATGGTCCGCTGGTGATGGGCTACAAGGGCGAACTCTACTTTCCGGTCCTGTTCACATATCCGGAGACGGAATTCGGCGGCGTGTTCGAAACCGAAGCGGAGTATCTGGAACCCTTCGTGCAGGATCTGATCAGGGACGGCGACGGCTGGATGGTGTGGCCGCCCATCTCGTTCAGTTTCGACACTATCGATCTGTATACCGAGGGTGCCGTGCCGGAAGCGCCGTCGACCCGACACTTGCTCGGCACCGACGACATCGGCCGTGATGTCACCGCGCGCATCATCTATGGGTTCCGCCTTTCCGTCATATTCGGCCTGGCGCTCACTTTCATCAGTTCGGTGATCGGCATCTCGGTGGGCGCCACCCAAGGGTATTTCGGCGGCATGATCGACCTGTTGGGCCAGAGGCTGGTCGAGGTCTGGGCCGGACTGCCGGTGCTGTTTCTCATCATCATCCTATCGAGTCTGATCGAGCCGAATCCCGTCGCGTTGCTGCTGCTGTTGCTGCTGTTCAACTGGATGGCCCTGGTCGCGGTGGTCCGCGCGGAATTCCTGCGCACGCGCAACTTCGATTACGTGCGCGCCGCGAAGGCCCTCGGCGAGTCTGACTTCGTCATCATGACGAAACATGTGCTGCCGAACGCGATGGTGGCGACGCTCACCTTCCTGCCGTTCGTGCTGAACGGATCGATCACCACGTTGACTTCCCTGGACTTTCTCGGCTTTGGCCTACCGGCGGGATACCCGTCGCTGGGCGAGTTGCTGGCCCAAGGCAAGGCGAATATCCAGGCGCCGTGGCTCGGGCTGTCCGGATTCTTCACCCTGGCCATCATGTTGACCCTGTTCGTTTTCGTCGGCGAGGGCGTACGCGACGCGTTCGATCCGAGGCGGGCGACCAGATGAGCGACCGTATTCTCGATGTGAACGATCTCGCGGTCGCGTTTCGCGACGGAGAGGTCGTCAGGGGCATCAGTTTTCACATTGACCGGGGCGAAACGGTGGCGCTCGTCGGCGAATCGGGTTCCGGCAAGTCGGTCACCGCGCTGTCCGTCATGCAGTTGCTGCCCTACCCGCAGGCCACCCACCCGCGCGGTTCGGTCAAGGTCGATGGCAAGGAGGTGGTCGGCGCACAAGAGGAGGAAATGCTGAAAATACGCGGCGACCGCGTCGGCATGGTGTTCCAGGAACCGATGACGTCGCTCAATCCGCTCCATCACATCGAGAAGCAGATCGCGGAGATCCTGTTCGTGCACCGCGCGATGGACAAGAAGGCGGCGCGGGCGCGGGCGCTCGAACTGCTGAATCTGGTGGGTCTGCAACGCGCCGAGGAACGGCTCCGAGCTTTCCCGCACGAACTTTCCGGAGGCCAGCGGCAACGCGTCATGATCGCCATGGCGCTTGCCAACGAGCCGGACCTGCTGATTGCCGACGAACCGACCACGGCGCTCGACGTGACGGTGCAGGCGCAGATACTCGCGCTGCTCGACGATCTGAAGCGCCAACTGGACATGGCCCTGCTGTTGATTACCCACGACCTCGGCATCGTGCGGAAGATGGCGGATCGCATTTGCGTCATGACGGACGGCGAACTGGTGGAGCAGGGCTCCGCGACGCAGATATTCAACGCGCCGCGGCACGCCTATACGCAGCACCTGTTGGCGGCGGAACCAAAGGGCGAGTCGGTGCCGGCGGACCCGAATGCCCCGGTCGTCATGCGCGCCCAGGACATCAGCGTACATTTCAACCTGGCGAAGGGGATGTTCGCGCGCCGGCGCGTGTTGAAGGCCGTGGACGACGTCTCCGTGACGATTCGCGCTGGCCACACCCTCGGCATCGTCGGCGAGTCCGGCTCCGGCAAGACGACGCTCGCCCTCGCGATGCTGCGGTTGATCAAGAGCGGGGGCGAGATCGAACTCGACGGACAGCAGATCCATGCGCTGAAATCGAAGGCGCTGCGACCGATGCGAAAACAGATGCAGGTCGTCTTCCAGGATCCCTACGGCAGCCTCTCGCCGAGGCTTTCGGTCAACCAGATCATCGGCGCGGGACTGGGTGTGCATCAGCCGGAACTGTCCAACGCGCAAAAGCGGGAAATCGTCGCGGAGACGCTGCGCGAAGTGGGTATCGACCCCACCATGCAGGACCGCTACCCGCACGAGTTCTCCGGCGGCCAGCGCCAGCGCATCGCCATCGCCCGCGCGATCGTGCTAAAGCCGCATCTGATCGTGCTTGACGAGCCGACTTCGTCCCTTGACATGTCTGTCCAGGCGCAGATCGTGGATCTCCTGCGAGACCTCCAGCGGCGCCATTCGGTCGCCTATATCTTCATCAGCCACGACCTGAAGGTCGTCCGCGCCCTGGCCGACGAAATCATCGTGATGAGAGATGGCGTGATCGTCGAACAGGGGGCCGCGAAAGATGTCTTCACGGCCCCGAAGACGCCCTATACCAAGGCGCTGATGTCCGCCGCGTTCGACATCGAGGTGGTCGAAGCGGATCAGTAGTCAGGCTCGAGCGATACGGTCCCCGACCTGCGCGCGGCTTGCGGCCCTGATCAGGGGCACCACAAGCGTCGCGAAGATCACCAGACTCATCCCGCCCAGGAGCAGGAACGTCGTCCCCATACCCCACAGGTTCAGCGCAGCCGCGACCAGCGGGGCCGTCAACGCGAAGGCGGCGCGAAAACCCAGGCTGGCGAAGGAGTTCGCGGTGGCCCGAAACTCGCTTGGCACGCGCTTGTTCAATGCATCGCTCAGGACAACGTGGCCGAAGCCCCGGCACGCGAAGAACACGACGCTGACCAGCACGCCGCCGACGGCGCCGAAAGCGCCGAGGCCGATGTAGCCGAACACGGGGCCGATGCCCACGACGATCAACATCGCAGTGCTGCCGAAGCGATCCTCCAGACTGAGCGCATATCGTCCCGCCGCCGCCGATATGAACGTCAGCGCACCCCAGAGATAGCCGTAGTGAATGATGCCGATCCCCAGCTCCTGCCAGTGCTTCTGCAGCAGCCAGATCGAGAACATCGTGGTCAGCGCCCACACGGACATCGCGAGGAACGTGAGGCGCAGCACCGGACCGTTCAGCAACAGGTGGCGCAGCACGGTGCGGACGTTCCGCAAGTGGCTGTCTCTGGCCAGCCTGCTACCCGGCGGCTCGACCAGGCCGAAGGTCAACAGGAACGCGACCCATCCGCTGGCCACCTGCGCGTAGACGGCGGCCTCCATCGACCATAGGAGCAACACGCTGCAGGTCGCCGCCGCCAGCGCTTCGGACACGTTGCGCGTGGTAAACAGACGGCGCACCGCCTTGCGCTTCCTGTGCGGGTCTTCGTTCAGGGCAATTTCCGTATCGTAGAGCAGCGCAAGGTCCGCGCCGGAAATCAGGCTCAGGCCAAGACCCAGGCAGCTTTCGAACAGCGCAAGCTGCCAGAACCCTTCCGCGAACAGGAGGACGCTTTGGCCGACGCCGAGGAAGAACGTGCCTGTCACGATGACGCGCTTGCGCCCGAGCATGTCGGCCAGGTAGCCCGACGGCGCCTCCATGATCAGCACCACGGTCGCAAACCACGCCTGCAACAGGAATACTTCGGGCAGCGTCAGGCCCCGGCTCTCGAAGAAGAGCACGATGACGGGCATCAGGACCAGGAACACCTGGAAAAACGACAGCACCAGTATTCGCTGGAGATTCTTCTCCAATTGTCGTCGCGTCGGCGTCGACATCCTGCTTTCTCTCCTGCAATGGCGTTTTCACGCCGTCAATCAACGAAAAACCCCGATGGCTGGAGGCGCATCGGGGTTCCCAACGGGTTCCTTTCAAGCTGTGTGTGTAAAGGTACCTATCCGCTAGCGTCTCCCGTCGGCGGGGCGAATTGCGCCCGCCATTGAACGCGCAACTCCGCACTCGACTCGTCGAAGGCGACCGTCGCGGTCGAACATTCTGTTTGCATTCGGTTCATGGTGTTGGCCACGAATCAGAAGGCGCGCGATTGTAGGGTCGTCCGTCTCCGCTGGCAACCATTGTCTAGATTTGCTCTACAGCAACTGCCTTGCCCGTGTCCACGGACTCGTACAGGGCCAGTATCGACGCCATGTTGCGTAGCGCGTCATCCGGCGGAAACGCCGGCTGCTTCCCCGTAAGGACGCACTCCGAGAACTCGTCGATCTGCAGCTCGAAGCGATTCCCGCTGGTCAACGGCATCAGTTGCGGCTCTTCGTCACCCCGAGTGATGGTCACGGGCGCCGTCTCCCTGAAGGCGCCGTTCACGGAGATCGTGCCCTCGGTGCCGACCGCGTCGAACACGATCCGTCGCGGCCCGTCGAAACTGCACCAGATGTGACCGACCGCTCCGTTCGGGAACTGCAGCAGGCCGCTCAACGTGGTGTCGACTTCGACACCGGTGCGCTTGCGGTCAAAAGCCATTGCCGATACGGGTTCTACGCCCATGGCATACCGCACCGCGTACACGGCGTAGCAACCGACATCCATCAGGCTTCCTCCTGCCAACGGCTTGCTGAGGCGGATATCGTCGGGATTGCTCATCCTGAAGGCAAGACTGGACTCGAGATACGTCACATCGCCGATCTCGCCGTCCGCGATGAGTTTGCGGACCGTGCGCGACTGCCTGGTCCAGCGCGGAGTGAACGCCTCGACCAGCACCACGTCGTTGGCTTCGGCTGCGGCCTTCATCTCGCGGCCCTCGGCCATGGTCGCCGACAAGGGCTTTTCGCACAGGATGTGCTTGCCCGCTTCGGCCGCCTTGATCGTCCACTCATGGTGCATGGAGTTCGGCAGCGTGTTGATGACGGCGTCGATCTCGTCGCTTTCGATCATCTCTTGGTAGCTGCCGAACGCGAGTCGAATGCCGTGCTCCTTCGCTGCCGCTTCGGCGGTTGCGAGGTCGCGGCTGCTGACGGCGACGATTTCGGAGTTGGGCGATGCATTTGCTGCGGGCACGTGGGCGCTGAAGCCGATTCGCGCCGTGCTTATGAGTCCGTATCTGACTTTGTCTGGCATTTTCGTTCTCCGTGGTCTGATATATGGTGCCTGGGACTGATCCGCTAGTAGGTGAGCTGCTTGTCCACGACGTTGATCATCGGCTGGCCTGTCCGGTAACGCCGCAGGTTCTCGATAAAAATCTCGACGAGGCGGTCATTGTAGTGCGGCGTGGAACCCGAGCGGTGCGACGTGATCACGACGTTCGGCATGTCCCAGAGGGGCGAGTCCTGCGGCAGCGGCTCATGCGCGAAAACATCGAGCCCTGCTCCCGCGATCCAGCCTTCCTGGAGCGCCCGGACCAGGAACCCCTCCTGCACTATCTGGCCCCGGGCGATGTTGATCAGGCAGGCGGTATCCTTCATTTGCTTGAGTTCCGGCTCGCCGATCAGACCGCGTGTCTCGGGCGTGAGCGCGCTGGCCAGGACCACCCAGTCGGACGACTCGAGCAGCTCAACCAGCCCATCCGGACCCAGCATCCGGTCGACGTGCGGCGAGGCGCGCGTCGGGTCGCGCCGCAGTCCCAGTACGCGCATGTTAAGCCCTTGCGCCTTTTCCGCCGTCTTTTCGCCGATCGCGCCGAGGCCGACGATGCCGATTGTGCTGCCGTCGACTTCGCCGAGCTGTCCGCCACGAAACCACGCATGATCGCGCTGCGCCTTGGCAAAGCCATGGAAGTTGCGACACAACGTGAATATCAGGGTCAGCACATGCTCGGCGATCGGTATCGCGGCGACGCCGGACCCGTTAGTGAGGACGACGTCACTGTTGGCGATGTCGGGAGCTCGCAGCAACCAGTCGTTCCCCGCCCCTCCGGTCTGCATCCAGCGCAGCCGGGGCATGGAGGCCATGTCCAGATCGCTCTGCACGCCGGCGAGCACCTCGACCCTGGGCGCCAGCTCGGCGCGGCGGGCGCGCCACTCCTCGCGGCCGTCTATCTTGACGATCTCGGCCTCGGGCGCGACAGCGCGGATGGCCTCGAGGTGCTGCTCGGTCACGCGAAGCGCGACGACGATCGTGCCGAGTCTTTGGCCACTCATAAGGGACTCTCAAGGAAAACTGGAGGCCATTTTCGCACGAGATAGATAATCCGCACCTCGGCCGCGCCTGATCAGATGCGATTCCTGCGGCGAATTCGCACACGGCGTGCGCTGGCCGATATGCTTACCCGTTTCCGACAGTGGCCCGCCACATGACCGTGAACCGCGTCCTCATCGGCACTTACACGCCTCGCGAACCCGACCCTGGTGGATCGAGGGGAATTTACGAAGCGACGTTCGACGACGCGACCGGCGAGTTCACCGTGATCGGGGTCGCGGCCGAGGCGCAAAGCCCGGCATTTCTCACCCAGTACGGCAAGTTCGTCTACTCGGTGAATGAACTGGATCCTGGTCGGGTGTCGGCGTTCACTTTGACTGACGATGGCCTCGCGTTCCTGAACACCGTTCCTACGGACGGCGCCCATCCCTGTCACCTGGCCGCCACCGCCGACTGGTTGTCGGTGGCCAACTATTCGAGCGGTAGCGTCGCGGTATTTCGCATCACCGATGGCGCGATCGGCGAGCGCGTCGATTTTGCGCAGCACACAGGCGACGGTCCCAACCCAATCCGACAGACAAAGGCGCACGCCCACCAGACGTACGTCGCGACTGACCGCGGCATGCTGGTGCCGGACCTCGGCAACGACCGACTGTACTTGTATCGCATCGATGCCACGGGCGGATTCGCAGGTGAACCCAGCGTGACGCAGCTCGTCGCCGGCGCCGGACCGCGACATGTCGAGCAACATCCGACGATGCCTGTCCTTTACGTTATCAACGAACTCGGCAATACGATCGACGTGCTGGAATGCGATGCCGACAGCCCGATGACGATCCAGCAAACCGTTTCGACGTTGCCGGACGGCTTCACCGGCGCGAGCACCACGGCGGAGATCGCCGTGTCCGCGGACGGCCGCTTCGTTTACGGCAGCAATCGTGGCCACGACAGTATTGTCAGTTTTGCCATTGACGATGCGGGTCGGCTTTCCGAACCGGAGCACGTGTCGACGCGTGGCTCGCAACCTCGGCACTTCACTATCGACCGCAGCGGCCGGTGGTTGCTCGCCGCCAACCAGAGCTCGGACAACGTCGTCGTATTCGCGCTGGACGACGGCCGGCTTGGGGATGTCGTCTGCGAGACTCGCGCGCCAAGACCCGTCTGTCTGCTCTTTTTGGCTCCGACTGGTTGAAAGGCAAAGCAAGAACGGGAGAACACTGCAAAGACCATGGAATACATAAACTTCGGAAAGGCTGGCGTTCGAGTCAGTCGATTGGCGTTCGGCCTGGGACTGCGGGGCCAGGATGACGCCGCTGAAGCCCAGAGGGCGATCGAACACGCAATAGACCAGGGCATCAACCTTATCGACTGTGCCAATGTCTACGGCCTGATGGACGACCGGGCGAACATCAGAACGTCCGAAGCGATCTTGAGCAAGGCGATCAAGGGCAAGCGGGACGATGTCCTGATCACGTCGAAGGTCGCGAGCGTTGTCGGTCGTGGGCCGAACGACCAGGGGCTATCGCGGTTCCACATCATGCGAGAGGTAGAAACATCGCTGCGGCAGCTCGGCACGGACCATATCGATTTCTATCTCATGCACCGATTCGACGAACGGGTCCCGCTGGAGGAGAGCGTTCGGGCCCTCGACGATCTCGTGCATGCCGGCAAGGTCCGCTACGTCGGCTGCTGTAACCACGAGGCATGGCAGGTATGCAAGTCACTCTGGGTGGCGGATCGGTTGAACGCGATTCCCTACATGTGCGTGCAGAACATGTACAGCCTGCTCAATCGGCACCTGGAAAAGGAGATGTTTCCGTTCCTGCGGGATGCCGGGCTGGGGGCGATGGCCTACAGTCCGCTGCACATCGGGCTGCTGAGCGGGCTCTACTCGCCGGGTGCTCCGCCGCCGCCGGGATCGTTATGGGCATTGCGCCCCACCGAGGCGTACGCCGCGATGGCGGGGGAAGATGCGCAAAGGGTCATGGCTGCTGTCATCGAACTCGCGGGCGAGCTGGGCAAGACGCCCGCACAGTTGGCCATCGCATGGGTGCTGTCGCACCCGGAAATCACGCTGGCAATCACGGGCAGCGACACGGTGGAACATCTCGACGACAACCTCGGCGGGGTCGGCTGGACACTCGACGAATCGGTGCGCCAGGAACTCGACGCTATCTCCGCACGTTTCGTCCGATAGCGTACACGCGCGCTCGTAAGGCCGGTCAGGACGCGCCCACCACGGCCTCGCTCGTCTGAATGAGCGCCCGGATATAGCCGAGGGCGTACGCCTCCCCGATCGACCCCGTGCCTTTGCCGTCCCCGCAGTCGAGGATGTGATCCGGCGTGATCATGCCATCGAAGCCGACCTCGCGTAGCGCGCAGACGATACGGAAGAGATCGAGGTAGCCGTTGTCGGGAAAGGTTTCCTGGAAGTTCGGAATGGGGCTCGACGTGTTGCGCAGGTGCACCTGCGTAATGTGACCGGCTGGTCCGAATTCACGAATTGCCGCCACGATGTCCTCGCCCGTGCCGTCTTCTCCAGGCATTTCCGAGAAGGTGCCTACACAAAACAACGTGGCGCTGTAAGGGTTGTGATCCACCGCGTCGAAGGCGTGCCGAAACGATGCAACATCGCGGAAAATCCGGGCGACGCCCTGGTGCGTCAGGGGCGGGTCATTCGGATGCAACTGCAGGCGAACGTCGGCCTCCTCCGCGACAGGGAGCATGCGTTCCATGAAATAGAAATAGGTTTCCCACATGTCGTCGTCGGAATAGGTGCGGTCGTAGACATTCGGCGTTGCCAGGGCATCTGCCTGCTCGAACAAGCGCGTGCTCGCCCCGCGCGACGTCGTCTCGCCGGTCATGCCCGCGCCTCCCGAGTGCCACGCGTAGGTCGTATGCCGGATGCCCGCCTTGCCGAGATCGCGCAGGAAGTCCTGAAAGATCTCGATGTCCTTGTCGCGGTCGGTGCCTCCGGTCGTGATGGACGGACGGTTGTACATGTCCTGGAGCATGACCTCGTGAATCTCGAGCCCGGCCTTTGTGACCTTGTCCTGGACGCGGAGAAGGTCATCGAATTTGTAGGTCTCGGCGAACATCCGGACTTCGATGGTCTCCACGCCCATGTTCCTGAGATAGCTCAGGTGCGACGGCGTGAGCTTTTCCGGGTACTGGAAACTGACCCCTAGTTTCATGCTGGCCTCCCTCGTCGGATGTACCAAGCCTATCAGCGGGAGGGCATCATGAGAATGCTGGAGCAATGGAATGGCTGGTCGTCAGATGTATCGCGTGGCGTCGAACTTGCTATCTGCGCGCCCCAGACAATAAGCTCGGGAGCTACGGGCGGTAGACCGACGTAATCCAAGGTGTGGTGAACGCGGGTCGCTCAGGACAACCTGACGACTCGTGGCAGGCGTAGTGCGGTCCCGGTCCGCGAGCAATTGACCGAAGAACGAAGATGGCAGCACGGGAATCAGAAGCCCAGCGAATTGACTTCAAGAAGCTGGTCATGGTCGGCGTGCTGAACATGGCGCAGAGCTTCCCGCAGTCGTTCACGACCACGGCGCTGCCTTTCATGTTCAGGAAACAAGGTTTGCCGCTGGACATGTTCTGGCTGCTCGCGTTGCCGACCTATCCGAACTCGTTCAGGTGGCTGATATCGATCGCGGTGGACAACTTCGGCAACGAGCGTTTTGGCTATCGCAAGAGCTGGATCCTCCCCTGCACATTGGTTGGTACGATCACCTACTCGGTCCTCGCGTTCATTCCGCCGTCGTTAGCTGCCGTGTATCTCATCTCCGGGATACTCGTCTTCAAAGCAATCGTGATGGTCGCCCAGGACACCGCGATAGATGCGTACGCGGCGGAAGCCATGAACGATGCAGAGCGGCCGACCGGCACGTCGATCATCAACTGGCTGGCCGGGGTCGCTGGCGTAGCGGGCGGAAGCACAGTCGCGTTGGTCGAGACGTTCGGATGGAGGTCGACGATGCTGGCCGCGTCGTCGCTCCTGCTTCTTGCGATTACGCCTGCCATGATTCGTCGCGAACACCCCCCGCCCGAGGCTCGCCGAACGCGGCAGGCGCGCGGCGACCGGGCCAACATCCTGCTGACGCTGTTGCGACCGGAGTCTCTTTACATCCTGCCATTCGCTTTTTTCTGGGGATTCGGCGCCGGGTTCATGGGACCGATGATGGGTGCCTTCTATGCCGACAAGGGACTGAGTTTGACCGCGTACGGCATTTTTCCCCTTGCCGGCTTTTTCAGTTCCACACTGACGGCCATTGCGACACCGTTGCTGGTCCAGAAGATCGGGTTGCGCAGGACGGCGCTGATCGGCGTTTGTGTAATGCCGTTCGAGGTTGCCATGTTCTGCACGTTTGCACTGACGTCCCTCCCTCCCTTGCCGGTGCTGTTCGTAATGGTTGCCCTGATGGGTTTCCTGACTGCCCTCTTCAGCTATCCGGTCACTATTTCGCGCTTTCGCTGGGCATCCAAGGCACAGGCTGGTACGGATTACGCGCTCCAGTCGAGCCTCTCGGGTTTCGGCGTCGCGTCAGGGATGTTCATTACCGGGTTTCTCGCCGACGCAGTGGGTTGGGTGTACTTCTTTCCGATTGCGAGCCTGTTCTCGCTCACTGCGGGCGTGTTTTACGTGGGCATGTTCAACCGTATCGAAAGGCTGGTCCAGGAACGCGAGCAGGCGGAACTCGATCCGGACGCGACGCACGTCTCCCAAGTGCGACTGGCTCGTGTTTTGCTGTTCCTGGCCCTCATCGTCCAGATCTTGAGCCGGTTGTTGGAATTCCTCGGTTTTCGCGAGAGGCGCAACCGGTCATGACAGTGCACCGGCCGGGAATTGAACCCGGTCGCCAATCGACTCTTTGCGGCTCAGCGCGAGGGACGCTCGTCACACAGCACCGCAATGCGGTGCAGCTCTCGAACCTCGTTGATGAAATCGGCGGCCCCTGCGTGCAGCAGACATCGCTGGTCCCATATGACCAGTGTGCCGGGCTCGTAGCGAAAACGCGCCTGGTACCGGTTCCGGCTACAGTGCACGAACAGGAAATCCAGCAGCGCCCTGCTCTCATGGGCTTCGAGCTGCACAACGCGCTGGGCATAGTTGAGGTTCACGAAGATCGCCTTCCTGCCCGTTTCCGGATGGGTGATGACGAGAGGATGCGTCACTGACTTGTTGGTGAGCGTCGGATCGATAATGCGACCGTCGTGCTCAACGTCCAGTGGGTCCAGGAACGCCTTCATCGCGTCGGAGAGATCTTCATAGGCCTTGTACTGGGACGCGAACATCGTGTCCCCACCCACCTCCGGTAGCTGACGGGCAAGCAGCATGGTGAGCTTGGGGGGGAGTTCCTTCCAGGTCGAGTCCGCGTGCCATTGCTCGGTAATGAGCGGATGTTCGGGATCGGCGCGAACCAGCAGCACGTCATCGAACCCCTCGAAGGCCGAGAAACCGTGCACGTCGAGTTTGCCCCAGCGCAAGCCGAACTCCCGTAGCTTCGGGACCGTGAGATGCCCCTGTCCGTGGAGTGCGATGGCGCTGTATTCCATCAACAACGCGTGCACGGCGGCGAAACCGTCGTCGTCGAGGCTCTCCACATCCAGGCCCCGTACCTCTGCGCCCAGGGCGCCGGTCAAGGGTCGGACGTCCAGTTTGTCGGCTTGCGCAACAGCGCTCATGCTGCTTCTCCCGCAGGATCGGACTTGAACGAAAAATCCCGCCGTCAGCTTATCAGAGTTGGGTCAGCCCAAGGATTACCGTGGAATCATGAAATGTTTTGACTATGGTCATGACCATGTACAATAACCGCTGCCAGAGCCCATACCAGAGAAATGTCATGAAAAGAGACCACAGCGAAGTAGGAGTCAGCCAAACCTTGAAGGCGTCGGAGTTCAAGGCCAGGTGTCTGAAGCTGATGGACGAGGTTGCGGAAAGCGGCAAGGAGATCGTCATCACCAAGAACGGGCGTCCGATTTCCCGGCTAGTACCCTACCGAAGCAAGCCGAGAGCGCCATTCGGACGTGACCGGGACAAGATTCGGATACTAGGTGACATCGTCGAGCCGACAGGTGTCGTATGGGAGGCCGAGGCCGACCCGGATCGGGTATTGAATCCATGATCCTTCTCGACACGCATGTCCTGGTCTGGCTGCTGTCCGATGACCGCAGGATAGGTAAGCAGACCCGAGAAACCGTAGACCGTTCCTGGGCCAGGGGTGAAGCAGCCATATCCGCGATCACGTTCTGGGAGGTCGCCATGCTGGAGAACACCGGAAGCCTTTCGCTGTTGGCTGACATCGGCGCATGGCGCAAGAGCTTGCTTGAGGAGGGCCTGGTCGAGATCGCAGTGGACGGGGAGGTGGGGATCCGGGCGGGACTTCTGCAAGACCTGCACGGCGACCCTGCTGACCGCCTGATCGTCGCCACTGCGCTGGAGGGCCACCAACTAGTGACTGCTGACCATCGGCTTCTCGAATGGCCTGGCCATTTGAGCCGATTGCGGGCGACCCAGTGATCGGCTCTTCAGTCTGGCGACAGTCCGGCAGAGGCGCGAAGCGCTTGATCGAAGGTCTTTAATTCACCGACACCGCGCCGTCGGCAACACGCGACATACACATATCTCCAGAGATGTGAACGGGGTTTTGGTTCGTAGTAGCATCGTCTCTTAAGGAAACTACCGGGCACGCAGCACTTGAGTTACACAGAACTTTTTTCCGGCACCTTCGACGGCTGGACGATTACCGACACGGAACACGACAACTTCTCGATCGTGGACGGCGTGCTTCTGGTTGAGGAGCCTGACGGATGGCTCAAGTCGGATCGCGAGTACGCTGACTTCGAACTCGAGGTCGAGTTCCGCTTCATGACCGATGACGCCGATAGCGGCATTTTCATTCGCGTCATGGGCACGGAGCCGTTTTCGCGAGGCTGGCCTGACAGCTGTTACCAGGTGCAGATGCTGAATCCGCGCGGCGGCAGCCCGTACCCTCCCGTCGGCGCACTCTTTCGTCATGGAACGCCTGCCGGCGAAACCAATTACAACGATGCGCTGGCGCGGGAGACGTCAAGACCGACGGGTGAGTGGCAGACGTTGTTCATCAGGGCGGTTGGCGACAAGGTCACCACGGCGCTGAACGGTGTCGAGCTGTTGCAGGCCGACAACATTACGAACGCTTCCGGATACATCGGTATCCAGGGAGAAACTGGCGCATTGGAGTTCCGTTCAATAAGAGTTCGCGAACTGTAGGATGTCGGTCATATAGGATCTCGGATTAGGGGAAAGGAATCATGGCAGAAGCAGCAATCCAGTCTCAGTCTTGCCGAGACCGCATATGGAGCGAGATCGTCGAACTCGGCATTGAGGAGTACGTCGCGGATCTCGATGCCAACGGCTATACGGTGATCCCGCCCGAGATCGCGATGCCGAAGGGTCTCGCGGAGCGGATGCTCCAAGCGTGTCTCGATGTCGCCGAGCGGCGCAACGGGGAGCGGCCTGATCTTGAGACCGGCTCCACGCACGCGAGCATGACGCCTTACCAATCGGGATTCGATTCTTTCCAGACCCGAAGAGAACGCAAACTCAAATTGGGGCTGGACAAGGCTGCCGCCTACGAAGACGACTCGCCCCATGGCGATCTGATGAACTCGATCCTGTTCGAGGACCAGGTCTTCGAAGAAGGGCTCATGAACCCGGTGCTGCTGGCGATCGCGACGTATCTGTGCGGCTACAGCGCGACCCTGTCGTCCATGGGCTGTTGGATGCGGGGGCCGAACAAGAGCACGTTCAACCTGCACACGGATATGTCAGTCCCTGACGGGCTCCTGGGACCGTACCCCTTCGTGTGCCAATGTACCTACGTGTTGACCGATTTCGATAAGGAGAACGGCGCGACGGCGTTCGTGCCGGGCAGTCACAAGTGGTGCCGCCAACCGGTCGGTGACGAGTGCATCGTACCCGCCAATCCCGGCGATTTCGGCAACCCGCAGGTGGTCCCGGTCGAGGCCAAGGCTGGCTCCATGCTGATTTGGCACGGCAACACCTGGCACGGCGCATACAACCGCAGGGCGCCCGGCCTGCGCGTGAGCGTGGCGAACTACATGGCCCGGGACTTCATGCGCACGCAAGAGGATCTGCGCGACATCATCCCCCGGGAAATGCTCGACCGGCATCCGCCACGGTTCGCGATTCTCACCCAGCAAGGGGTCGCGGCCGGCTACCGGAACCAGGACGATGGCTGGGCCAAGGATGCGCGCGCCGAGAAACACAACGCCGCTTACGCGAAGGTGTCCGGCACAAGATTCCGGCCGAAGGACGACGTCTACAACTGATATGGCGCAGTGCGCGTACCCGCTCGCGGTTGGGAGGAATCCTTGGCTTTGACCCTTGAAGATCGTTTCGCCATTTCGGAACTGCTGGCGCGATATTTCCACGCGTCGGATGCGAGAGACAGCGATGCCATAGCCGCGTTGTTCGCGCCCGACGGCATCCTCGAAATCGCGGGTTCCTGGCAGGCTCGTGGCAGGGCGCAAATCGCGGACGCGGAGCGGCCGGTTCGCCTGCGGGCGCCGAGGAGGCATTTGGTCAATAGCCTGGCAATGGCTGGAAACGGAAGCGCGGCGAGGTGCACCGCCTCGGTTGCGGTCGTTGAGAAGGGCGGCGGATTGCGCGTGTCGGGACGCTTTGTGAGCAGGCTGGCGAAGCAACGCGACGGTCGGTGGCAACTCGTGCATCAGCGCTACGAGGACATCGAACCGACGTCATCTCGAGCGGGAACCGAAGATGACGGGTCGCTCACTGCGGCTGACAAGGTGGCGATCATGGACGTGATCTATCGGGCGGGCCGTACGGTCGATAGTCGAGATCCAGAAGGGCGGGCCGACTGCTACACCGACGACGCCGTGTACGAGTACGAGGGCGGTGAACGAACCGTGGGTCGAGAGGCTTTCATTCAGAAGCTTCGCAACGCGGCTGACCCCCACGACTCGTTGCACTGGACCACCAACCACATCATCGAAGGCACGAGCACGCAGGCGCAGGGGCTCATGTACTTCGCTGTCTACTACCAGGAAGCGGTAGCTGCCTCGGGCACCTATAGCGACACTTACAGGAAGGTCGACGGTGAATGGCGCATTGCTAGCCGCTACGTCGTGGTTGATCACGCACCCTAGGAGATTGCAATGCCACTGACCGCTGAAGACCGCATGGAGATGATCGAGCTGGTCGGTCGCTACAACCACGCCATCGACCGCCGCGACGCAGAAGCCTGGGCCGACACGTTCACTGAAGACGGCAGGTTCCACGCGCCGCCCAACCACGACATCCGTGGTCGCGAAGCACTGATCGCCTTTATCAAATCCTTCGGCCCGCCCGGCGGCCAGCACTGGACGACGAATTTCCTGATCGAAGGTGGCGATGACGACGCCACCATGCTGGTCGAGTCCATATTCGTCCGGGGCAACGAGGTCGGGGGCAGAGGCAAATACGTCAATGCGATGAAACGCGTCGACGGCAAGTGGAAGTTCGCGTTTCGCGACTGCGTTTGATGCGGCAAGCCGCGCAATACACGATTCATGCGTAGAGCGCAAGATTAGTTGTAGAATCCAAATCCCAGAGACTGGAGGAGGAAAAAATCATGGCAGCAGTAGCAGAAGTTGCGGCCGCACCCCGGGACCGGATATGGGACGAGATTCGTGAACTAGGGCTGGAGAAGTACGTCGCGGATATGGACCACGACGGTTTTTGTACGCTCCCGCCGGAGATCGCGAATCCAAACAACCTCGCGGAGCGGATGCTCGATGCCCTGGTCGATCTCGCCGAGAAACGCAACGGCGAGCGCCCCGATCTCGAGACCGGCGCGACGCATGCCTATCAACCCAAATTTCTATATGGTGCCAAGAACGAGCGGTACGGTCGGACTCAGTTGAAGGACCAGACGCCAGCGCTCAAATCGCCGACTGATCTCGGTAAAGAGGATTCGCCCTTCGGTGATCGGATGCATTCGATCTTCTACGAGGACCCGGTGTTCCCAGAGGCGATGATGAACCCGCCGCTACTCGCGATGGTCACGTACCTGTTGGGCTACAGCGCGGTGCTGTCCAACATGGGGTGTTGGATGAAGGGGCCATGCAAGAGCAACTTCCCGCTGCACACGGACTGTGGCGGAATGCCTTCACCGCTGCCACAGCAAGCCTATGCGGCGCAGTGCACGTACCTGTTGACGGATTTTAGTCGGGAGAACGGTGCCACGTGCCTTGTACCGGGTAGTCACAGGTGGAACCGCAACCCGATTGGCAACGAAAAGACCCTCCTTCCCTATGAGGAGGGTGGCAAGGAGCAAGCCGCCGCGTGCGATGCCCCGGCGGGATCGATCGTCATCTGGCACGGCAATGCCTGGCACGGCGCGTTCAATCGCACCGCGCCGGGGATTCGCGTCAGTGTGACGGTCTACTTTTGCCGGCAGGTTTTGCGGCCCCTGGAGGATTTCATCGGCAAGGTGCCGGAAAAGATGCTCGAGGAGATGATCGACAAGTACGGGCCACGGTTCGCAATGGTACTCCAGCAAGGGTGCATCCCCGGTTACTCGACCCAGGGCGACCGCGTCGGGGATACGGCGCGCGCCGAGAAGTACATCCAGGCGTATGAAGAGGCCGCTGGGGTAAGGACGCGGAACAAGAGCGACCCCTACCACTAAGCCGAATAAGCGCCGCCGAACAAGCGCCGGGCGCCAACGCGCCCAAATAAGGAAAGCAGCCCACACCACACGGTGCGGGCTGTTTTTGTACGTCCGCCCAAAAATCGTGGGCACGACCATCGACCTGAAGACGCCTCAGTCCGACAGGTTGTCTGTCCATTGGCCCCAGATAATCGGGCTTCCCCTCGCCCCCCTTGCAGCCACAGCCTCCCTCGTGGATGATCGAAGAGCAACAAACGAGGGGTAACGGTTGATATGCGCGCCTCCACTATTCTTCTCATAGCGGCTCTCATGGCGGTCGCCGCTGCGATAGGGTTCTTTGCCGGCCGCATGAGCGTGTCGAATCCCGCACCGGTGTTCGCTGACCGAACGCAAACAGACACCTCTACCTTCCCGATTCGCGAGCTTTTGGTTCCGGAGAAGACGGCGCCTGGGGATCCACGCGCTGACCTGCTGCGCGCGCTGGAGCAACCTGCGGCGGAACGCAACCGAGCCGTTCGCGTCGCCATGAACGCGTGGCTCGCCGCCGATGGTGCCGCGGCGATCATGGCGGCGCGGAATGATCCGCAGCTTCGTGACGTGGCCGATCGGATGACGCAATTCGCCTTGTTCGCGCATCCGGAGATATTCGTCGACAATCCATCGCTACTGGAAGGTGTCTCCAATGGGGAGCAGTCGATCGCGATGGCTGTATCCGCCATGGCGATGTTCGATCCGGACGCAGCGCGCGCGATGATCGATACGCACCTTGCGGGCTCAATGTACGGCGATGCGATGCTGTCTGCGGTCGGTCAGATCGAACGGCGCGGCGCTGAGCCTCAATCGTCCCAGGATCCCCGCGCGGAGCTCGAATCGATCCTCGCCGAGCGGGGACTGATGAATCGTATCCCGCGCTTGTACCAACTCGTGAGCCGGGTGGCTATGGACGATCCGATGGCCGCGGCGAACCTGATTGAAGATCTGCCAGCATCGTCGATCAGACACGCGATTCAGCCGCTGGTGCAGGTCTGGTCACGAACGAACCCGGAGGAAGCGGCACGCTGGCTTGCGAAGCAGAACGCTCAGGTCTCGGCAGAAGGCTTGAGCCACCTGGCCATGCGGTGGGGACAAAGCGACTTTGAAACGGCGAACGACTGGGCGGATACGTTGACCGGTAGGAAACGTGCCGCCTTTTTGACCGGGCTCGTGAGCGCGACCGAACGCTTATCGAAGAACGAACTGCTGGCGTGGGTGTCGCGATACGAGGATGAGCCTGCCTACCCCAACCTGATCATGGGCGCGGCGCAGCGGTTCGCCCAGGACGATGTTGGCGCCGCTATTGAGCTGATCGAAACGCTACCCGAGGAGGGGCGCGTGAACTCCTATCGATCGGTCTTGTCGTCTCTCGCATTCCAGGACCCCGAAGCTGCAATCGCCTTGATCGACGAGATTGGAAACGACTCGGTGCGCGGTCAACTCGTGCCCATGGTTGCCGGGATGTGGGCGCACAACGATGCAGAGTCCGCGATGGACTGGGCTCTTGGCCTGACGTCTGGTCCCTCACGCGATCAGGCCATCGCCTCGATCTCACCCTCGCTGATGGAATTTGACATGGATCGCGCCCTCGATGCGATCGACGAGATCGAAGACCCGGATGTGCGCAGGGGCCCGGTCAGGCAGTTGATGTTTACCGTGGAAAGCGATGACGAGGCCATCCGTCTCGGACGCGACTATGGCTTCGATCGCGACGCCGTGCTCGAGTTACGCGAAAACCGAAGCAGAATGCATGGCACGGGCTTTTGGGGACCAGGTTCTGGAGCCACACCCATCTCCGTCAACAACACCGTCTATTTCGGGGGCGCTGACAAGGAGTGATTGGTCAGGGCCCCGGGAGAAAAATCCGCTCGCACCGACGGCGCGGGCTGTATCGGGGCTCAACCGAACTGTCGTGGTTGTAGTCTGAACTTCAATCCGGAGTGACGCGCCTTCCGTAACGATACCCCGGTCGTGTTGTGACGGGGCGCATGCGGGGGAGGTGCCCGTTGAGTATGATTGCAGCGACGTCAATGAGAGGTGACGGTTGGTATGCACACCTCGACTATTCTTTTCATGGTGGCCAGTGTTCTTGTCACGGTGGCCGCCGCTGCCATAGGCTTCTTTGCCGGTCGAGCGAGCGTGCTCGACGACCATGCCCCCGTGATCTCTGAGCGGACAGGGGCACCTACCACTACCTTCCCAAGATACGCATTTCCGGTGGCGGACGCGGCGACGCCGGCAGATCTACGTGCTCAGCTCTTGGATGCGCTGGAGCGACCTGCCGCACAACGGAACCGAGCCATTCGTGTGGCGATGAACGCGTGGCTCGCGGTCGACGGTGCCGCGGCGATCACGGCCGTGAGGGACGATCCGGAGCTGGGTGACGTGGCCAACCGAATGACGCATCTCGCCTTGTTCGCGTATCCGGAGCTATTCGTTGATGACCCATCACTACTGGAAGGTATCCCCGATGCGAGGCAGTCGATCACGATGGCTGCGCGCGCCATTGTGATGTTTGACCCGGATGCGGCACGCGGGATGATCGATACGGACTTCTCGGGTTCAGTATTCCGCGATGCGATGTTGTCGGCGGTTGATCGGATCGAACGTGCCGAGCAGGATCCTTACGCCGAGCTCGAATCCATCTTGGCCGAGCAGAACAGGTCGAATCAGATCCCGCGGTTGTTCGAACTCGTTGCCCGCGTCGCCGTGGATAACCCGGCAGCGGCGGCCGAGCTGATTGACGACATGCCAGCACCGTTGATGGATCCCGCGGTTCAGGTGCTGGTGGAGATCTGGTCACGCGCGGACCCGGAAGAAGCGGCGCGCTGGCTCGCGCAGAAGAACGCTCAGGTCTCGAGGGAGGGCTTGAGCCGCCTGGCCCAGGCGTGGGGACAGAGCGACTTCGAAGCGGCGAACGCGTTTGCGGATACGTTGACGGGCAGAAAACGTGTTGTCTTTTTGACCGGGCTTGTGAACGCGACCGGGCGCTTGTCGAATGACGAGCTGCTGGCCTGGGTATCGCGATACGAGGATGATCCCGCCTACCCCAACCTGATCATGAGCATAGCGCAGCGGTTCGCACAGGAAGATATCGGCGCCGCTATCGCATTGATCGACGAGATTGGAAACGACTCGGTGCGCGGTCAACTCGTGCCCATGGTCTCCGGGATGTGGGCGCAAAACGATGCACAGGCCGCGTTGGACTGGGCGCTCGGCCTCGCACCTGGCCGGACACGCGATCGGGCCATCGCCTCGATCGCACCCTCGCTCATGGACTTGGACATGGAATTGGACCTGGATCGCGCCATCGATGTGATCAACGAGATCGAAGATCCGGAGCTGCGCAGGGGCCCGGTCCGGGGGTTGCTGCACACTGTGGAAAGCGATGACGAGGCCATCCGTCTCGGACGCGACTACGGCTTCGATCGCGACGCTGTGCTCGAGTTGCGCGAAGACCGGGGCAGGATGTATGGCTCGGGCCTTGTCCAAACAATTTCCGAAACCTTCCATATTGACGGGCGCTGGGAAGGCACTGACGAAGAGTGAGGTGTCCGTTGAGTACGATTACAACGACGTCAATGAGAGGTCAAGAGTTGGTATGAGCACCTCCACTATTCTTCTCATGGCGCTGACTGTCGTTCTCGCGGCGGCCGCCGCTGCGATAGGGTTCTTTGGCGGTCGAATGAGCGTGCGGGATTCTGCACCGGTGATCGCTGACCCGACGCAAACAGCCACCACTTCTAGCTCACCAATACGCGAGATTCTGGTGCCGGACAAGGCGGTGCCCGAAGACCCACGCGCTGACCTGCTGCGCGCGCTCGAGCGACCTGCCGCGGAACGGAACCGCGCCGTTCGCCTCGCGATGAACGCGTGGCTCGCCGCCGACGGTGCCGCGGCGATCACGGTCGCGCGAGACGACCCGGAGCTTGGTGACGTGGCTAACCGGATGACGCAGCTCGCCTTGTTCGCCTATCCGGAGATGTTCATTGATGACGCATCACTACTCGAAGGTATCCCCGATGCGAAACAGTCGATCGCGATGGCTGCAAGCGCCATTGCGAAATTCGATCCCGACGCGGCGCGCGGGATGATCGATGCGCACCTTTCGGGCCCAATATATCGTGATGCGATGTTGTCGGCGGTTGATCAGATCGAACGTGCCGAGCAGGACCCCCACGCCGAGCTCGAATCTATCGTGGCCGGGCAGGGCATGGGGAGTCAGCACCGGCGTCTGAGGCAACTCGTGAACCGAGTGGCTGCGGATGACCCGCTAGCCGCCGCGGAGCTGATTGACGGCCTGCCAGCCTCGTTGAGGGAATACGCGACTCAGGCGCTTGTGGCGGTTTGGTCACGAACGGACCCGGAGGAAGCGGCACGCTGGCTCGCGGAGAAGAACGTGCAGGTCTCGGGGCAAGGCTTGAACGATCTGGCCCGACGATGGGGACAGAGTGACTTCGAAGCGGCGAGCGCGTTTGCGGATACGTTGACAGACAGGAAACGCGCTCTCGTTTTGACTGGGCTTGCGGGCGCGACCCAGCGGTGGTCGAAAGAAGAGTTGTTGGCGTGGGTGTCGCGATACGAGGGTGAGCCCGCATACCCCAACTTGATGGTGAGCGTGGTGCAGCGGTTCGCACAGGAAGATGTCGGCGCCGCCATCGAACTGATCGAAACACTGCCCGAACAGGTGCGCCTGGCCTCCTATCGATCAGTCGTGCCGTCTCTCGCATTCAGCAAGCCCGAAGCTGCGGTCGCATTGATCGACGAGATCGGGGACGAGTCGGTGCGCGACGAACTGGTGCCCATGGTGTCCAGGATGTGGGCGAGAAACGATGCGAAGTCCGCGTTGGAATGGGCACGCGATCTCTCGCCTGGCCGGCCACGCGATCAGGCCATGGCCTCGATAGCATCCTCTTTGACGAATTCCGACACGGACTTGGACATCGATGGCGCCATCGAAGTGATCGACGAGATAGAAGATCCGGAGCTACGCAAGAACTCGGTCTGGCCGTTGTTGCTCACTGTGGAAAGCGATGACGAGGCCATCCGTCTCGGACGCGACTATGGCCTTGATCGCAATCACGTCCTCGCATTACGCGGCTTGCGCGGCAGAATGCGCGGCCCTGCCCTTATTTCAGGAGATTCCCTCGCGCCAGCTTCCGGAACCGTCCGTCCCATCAATATCGTTATAGACAAGGACCCTGACCCGGAGTGATAGGATAAATCCCCGGGAGGAAATACATCATGGCAGAAGCAGCAAGCATGCTTGATCCGCGCGAAGGCGCCTGGAACGATATTCGTGGGCTGGATCTGCAGAGACACGTCGCAAATCTCGATGCCCACGGTTTCTGCGTGATCCCGCCGGAGATCGCGAATCCGAACAACCTCGCTGCGCGGATGCTGGACGCCCTGGTCGACATCGCCGAACGCCGCAACGGGGAGCGCCCCGATGTGGTGACCGGCGCAACCCATGCCTTCCAACCCAACATGCGCTTCGGCGCCAAGAACGAGCGGTACGGCCGATCGCAGGTGAAGGACGAGATTCCGGACATCTCATCGCCGCACCCGGACGCGGTCGATTCGCCCTTCGGCGATCGGATGCACTCGATCTTTTTCGAGGACGAGGTGTTCGCAGAGGCGCTGATGAACCCCTCGATGATCGCGCTGGTCACCTACCTGCTGGGCTACAGCGCGGTGCTGTCGGCCATGGGCTGCTGGATGAAGGGGCCATGCAAGAGCAACTTCCCGTTGCACACGGACTCGGGCGGAATCCCGGAGCCGCTGCCAGCGCAAAGCTACGCCGCCCAGTGCACCTATGTGCTGACGGATTTCAACCGGGAGAACGGCGCGACCTGCATCGTGCCGGGAAGTCACAAGCGGAACCGCAACCCGGAGGGCGAGGAGACGGTCCTCCTTCCCTACGAGGAGGGCGGCAGTGAGCAGGCCCTCGCGTGCGAGGCCCCGGCGGGTTCGTTGATCATCTGGCACGGCAACACCTGGCACGGCGCGTTCAATCGCACCGCGCCGGGGATTCGCGTCAGCGTGACGGTCTATTTCTACCGGCCGTTCATGCGCCCGCTGGAGGACTTCATCGGCAAGATCCCGAAGAAGAAACTCGAGGAACTGATCGACAGGTACGGGCCACGGATCGCGATCGTGCTACAGCAAGGGTGCGTTCCCGGTTTCTCGACCCAGGGCGACCGTGTGTCGGGTACGGCGCGCGCCGAGCAGTTCGTCTCCGCGTATGCGGCGGAGTCCGGGATCGGGTTGGGGCGGAAGAGCGACGCCTACGGCTGATCCGGCGCCACTATAGCGTGTCCAGATCGACGGCCTTGCCCGTCCGGGAAGACTCGTAGATTCCCATGATGAGCTTGATCGTCTCGATGTTGTCCCGGCCGCTGCTGATGGGCTCCCGGCCTGTCCGGCAACACTCCTCGAAATGGAGAACCTCGTTGACGAAGTAGTCGTCGCTGAATTGATCGGCGGCATCTACGGGGAGGGGCTCGAACTTCGGCTGCAGGATCTTTTTCAGATCGTCCTCGTTGTGCGTGTCGAGCAGCTCGCCGGTGTTGAGAGAAACCATGTTGCGGCCAAACTGGGTGATCGCCATCTTTCGCGTCGGTTCGGGCGGCGTGGAAGCAAGCGTGCCCTTGTTGCCGTACACCAGGTAGTAGGCCGGCTCCGGGGACAGGGCGTTCCCCTTGGTGAATACGTTGCCGATGGCGCCGTTCTCGAACTCGAGAATCGCGGTGACCTCGTCTTCGGCCCCATTCAGCCGGTGTGACTGTAGCGTCCGGCATATCGCGGTCACCCGTCTGACGTTGCCGACGAAGTAGCGCAGCAGATCGAGATGATGCACGACGGTGACCATTAGCATGCCGCCGCCCGCGTACTTGGCATCGCGCATCCAATGGCCGGTGTTGTCATCGCGCATGTTTCCCCCCGACGTGGACTGGTGGCGGACCGCCTCGATCTCACCTAGCCCGCCATCGTCGATGAAGCGTTTCGCCGCGGCGGCGTGCCGCGAGTAGCGCAGGTGCTGCGCGACCATCAGGGTCACTCCCGCACGGTCGGCAGCGTCGATCATGTCCCGGCATTCCTGCACCGAATTTGCCATGGCTTTCTCGACCAGCACGTGTTTGCCGGCCTCTGCCGCGGCGATGGCCTGGGGCGCATGCAGGTCGTGGCGGGTGCAGATATCGACGGCATCGATGTCGGCCCGGCGCAGCATGTCGTCCAGGTCCAGGTAGACGTCATTGACGCCGGCGCGCTTGGCATAGTCCCGAACCGCGGGTTCGAGCACATCGCACGCGGCCGTCAACCGCACCCGATCCGGATGCTGCAGGTACGGGGCCAAGTGCCGATTGGCAATTCGTCCGGTACCAACCAAACCCACTTTGAGTGGTCTGGACATGATCCCTCCGTTTCTCTGCTCGCTCTTGTTGGCGGTCCCGTACGGGATTTATTCGCCCGATGGCAGGGAATTGCTCCTGCACAAGGCGGTGTCAATGAGCGTCCGATTGAAGGGTGGCATATATTGAAGGTAGCCCACAAGTTAGAGGAGACCCTGGATGCCAGAGACGGTCAGATACGGACTAATAAGCACCGCGACAATCGGTTTCTACGCCCACGTGCCCGCCGCGAGAACTTCCCCAAACTCCGAGCTGGTGGCCGTCAGCAGCCGCAACCTCGAAACCGCGCAGGCGGCTGCAAAGGAGCATGGCATTCCGCTCGCGTTCGGCAGCTACCAGGAGATGATCGAAAGCGACGAGATCGACGCCGTGATCAACACGCTGCCGAACGCCATGCACCATGAGTGGACGATCAAGGCCGCCGAAGCGGGCAAGCACGTCATCTGTGAAAAGCCCTTCTCCGTAACCATGGCCGAGGCCCGAGAGATGATATCAGCGGCCGAGGCCAACAACGTCCTGTTGATCGAGGGGTTCACGCCCCGCTGGAACAAGCAGATGCGCACGGTGCGGCGGCTTGTCGCGGACGGTGAGATCGGGGAGGTGATCCATCTTCAAGTCGGTCTCTCCTTCACCATGGATGACGACCGGGAAGGTCGCCCTGGCGACCCCCGCGCAGAAGGCAGCCTCATGGGATTCGGGTGTTACGGCGTGTACGCCTTGCGGTATGCGATGAGCGTCGAGCCCGTGCTTGCGATGGCTCTCGAGCGCAAGCGCCCCGGCGTCGGGTTCGACACCACGGCGAACGCGTTACTGCAATTCCCCAATGGCGCCGCGGGCCATCTCTGGTGCTGTCTCGAAGGCCCGCAACGGGGCTTGCTCGAAGTGTTCGGGACCAACGGCAAGATCGTTCTCGACGGGGTATTCACGGAAGCGGTTCCCGTGACCGTGGTCAGGGGAGATGCAGAGCCCGAAGTAATGGAGATGACCAGCGCGGATCGCTTCCAGGTGCAGCTCGACGAGTTCTCGGAGTGCATTCTCACCGGCAAGCCACCGGAGTTCCCGGCAGACGACGCCCTGCGTAACATGGCATCGATACTCGCGCTGTACGAGTCGATTGACACGGGCAGCGCGGTGGCTGTGGAACGAATCTAATGTCTCGTCACGCATCCAGTGTCGGACACGACACTGGGCCTGTTAACTCTATCTGGGCGTGCTAGCGGGACTTCCGCGGAAACACGCGCGAACTGCGGCCGCAGCGCCGGCTCGATCACTTCGCCATCCCGGCTGACAAAGACGACGTCATCGTCCTCGATCGTGATGTGGAAAGCGCCGTGATGCAGCAGCCGGTGATGGGCGCTGCACAGCAGCACGAGGTTCTCGAGGAGGGTCTCCCCGCCGTCGATCCAGTGCCGGACATGGTGTGCCTCGACATAGCGCTGATGCGCGCAGCCCGGGAAGCGGCAGCGATTGTGGTCGCGCAGCTTCAACGCGCGCAACAGCCGGGCCGGCACGATCCGCCGCCGACGCTCGTAGTTGAGCAAATTGCCCCGCGCGTCCGGGATGAACTCGGTGAGGTCGGCGTCGCAGGCGATGTGGCGGGCATCCGCCTCGTCGATGCCCCAGTCGGGGTCGACATAGTAGCGCGCGCCGCCTGCCGCCCGCTGCGTGGCCAGTTCATTGCGGTCGATGGTCAGCACTACTTCGTAGCGCTGGCCAGCGCGGCGCCGCTTCCAGGAGCCCGCGCGGCTTGCCAGGCAGTGCTCGGCCATGTCCACCAGCGCATCGGCGAAGTGCTGTTCCCTGCTCGCGAGCTCGAATGTCAGCCGGTCCGGGAGATCGTCCGTTTCCGCGGAAACACCTCCAGGAACATCCATGTCGGTCATGGCGGCGGTTGCAGCCTGCGCGGAGACCTGCCCGCCGTTATTCCCGCCCGTGCGATCGGCCCGAGTTTCCGCGGAAACATCGGCCGAAACACCCTCCGCCGACCACTCGAACCGCGCCGGCACCTCTTGCCCGTCCGTCGCGCCAGCGCCTTCCGCCGCCGACCGCGCTGGCGCGGCAGCAGCGCCTACATCGTCCCAGGCCGTGACCGACTCGGCTGCCGCGAAACTGTCTCCAGCGGCATGCATCGGCGCCTCGTCAGATCCCCGGCTCGCGACTCGCGCGCGACCGATGCCTTCCAGATCCCCGTCCGCCGCGGGTCCGGCAGTCCCCTGTCGACAGGTGGCCGCCAGCCGGGACTCATAGTACGCCTCCCGCTCGTCCTTCCCGCCATCGACGACCTGCTGCAGCGCCTTGATCACGAGCGCGCCCCGCTCCGCCGGCACCGCCGCGGTGATGACCAGCATGCCGTCCTCGTAGCGCCAGCTTAAGCCTCGCCGATGCTCGCTGCTGGCGCGCTTGCGATCGATTCCGCCAACCCGCTCATAGGTCCGGACCAGGCTCTCCAGCTGTGCCGCGCTGCTGCCCTCGGCGATCGCCAGCAGCATCGCGTCGGTCTCCGGCGTCGCCACCCGGGTGATGGCCCGCACCTTGGAATAGCTGATCACCCCGTCGCGGAACGCGGCGTCGATCTGCGGCAGTTTCGCAAGCGCCCGGCCGATGCGGATGCGCTCCCGGGCGGCGCAGGGTCCCAGGCCGCAGCGGTGGTCCAGCCAGTTGCCGAGATTGCAGTAGCCGCCTTCCCGCCAGCCTCGGGTGCGCTCCATGGCGGCGATGAGCTTGATGAAGCGCCAGTCGGCGAGATTGAGGTGGGCCGCCATGCGGGTGACGGCGCGGCGAAGTTCGGCGGAATCGTCGGGGATGAAATCGAGTGATTCGGGAACTGCGTCGATGACCGGGCCTTCGATGGCCGGTTCGGGAACGAATTGGACGACTGCTTCGGTGGTTGCGGACATGCCTGGAGCTTGGACAAAGAGGACTATTCAATGCTGTATATAATATCAGGATATGCATCATTTATCATTGTTTTTATTAGATATTTTTATAGAAACCACCCGACGAAGCCTTGTCAGACTGAAGCGCCTCTATCCGACATTTGACTGCGGAAGAAAGACGCCACTGCGTGCCGTTCCGCGGCGCAGCCTGATAGACTCGGAAACCGGAACTAACTGAATCTCCTACGCGATATGAACGATTATGCTGAGATCGGCCAACGGCCAATTCGTCACGATGGTTTCGAAAAGGTAACAGGCAAGGCGCAATTCGGCGCCGATGTCACTCTTCCGGGGACCTTGTGCGGGGAAGTGCTGCGCAGTTCCCATGCGCACGCGCGTATCAAGTCTATCGACACGTCAAAGGCGATGGCGGTGGACGGTGTCTTCGCCGTGGTGACGGCCGCCGACTTCCCCAGGTTGCCGTTTGGTGGGCAGGGCACCATCGCCCGTGACAACCTTGCCCACGAAAAGGTGCTCTACCACGGGCACGCTGTTGCAGCGGTCGCGGCATCGAACCGGGATATTGCCCGGGCGGCAGCAGACCTGGTCGAGGTCGACTACGAACCGTTGCCGCCGGTAATGAACCTCGACGACGCCCTGAAGGGCGACGTGCTGCTGCACGAGGAATTCGAGGAAGACGGCCGGCTTTCGAACGTCTACGAACGGCAAGTCAACGAAATCGGCGACGTCGAGGCCGGTTTCGCGGAGGCGGACGTGATCTTCGAACGCTCGTTCACGACACCCACGATTCACCAGGGCTACATCGAACCGTCGGCATGCCTCGCGTCCTACGACGAAGGTGCCCAGTCGACGATCTGGACCACTACGCAGGGCCATTTCAACATCCGCGACAACCTGGCGGTCATGATGGATATGGGCGTCGACGATCTGAACGTGATACCGACGGAGATCGGCGGCGGCTTTGGCGGCAAGACCGCGGTCTATCTCGAAGGCATGGCGTTGATGCTGTCAAAGCTCTCCGGCCGCCCGGTCAAGATGCGCATGACGCGCGAAGACGTCTTTCGTTCCGCGGGTCCCGGCGCCGCCAGCAAGTCGACCGTCAAGATCGGCGCCAAGCGCGACGGCACGATCACGGCAATGCAGGCGTCTCTTGCCTACGAGTCGGGTGCGTTCCCCGGGGCACCCCTGGGCGGCGGCATGCGCTGCGTTTTCTCGTCCTATGACGTGCCAAACGTCAAAATTGAAGGGCTTGCGGCGGTGGTCAACAAGCCCAAGGTGCGCGCCTATCGCGGACCGGGGGCGCCCCAGGCGACATTTGCCGCCGAAAGCGTCATGAACGAACTCGCGGACGCGCTCGGCATGGACCCGATCGAGTTCCGGCTCAAGAACGCCTTGCGCTCCGGTGGGAGCAATATCATTGGCGAGTTTCGCGAGATCGGCCTGGTCGAATGCCTCGAGGCCGCAAGAGCGTCGGCCCACTATCGCACGCCGCTCGGCAAGCACCAGGGCCGCGCGGTGGCCGTCGGCTTCTGGCGCAACGGGGGTGGCACTTCGAGCGCGTCGATCGTCATGCACGGCAATGGGTCGGCATCGGTGTTGACCGGGAGCGCCGATCTTTCGGGCACGCGGATATCGCTCGCCATGATGGCGGCGGAGACGCTCGGCATTTCGATCAACGACGTCAGAGCCGAGATTCCCGATACCAACGGCATCGGCCACACGGACGGCGCCGGCGGGAGTCGGACGATCAATGCCACGGGGCAGGCGGTCACGCGCGCGGCCCATGATGTCATCCGGCATTTCAAGGAGCGGGCGGCATCTGGATGGAACGTGACCCCCGAACAGGTCGAATGGCGCGATGGGAAAGCCATCAACACCACCCGCGAGGAGGAGTTGACGATCAGGGAGATCTGCCGCGACGCGCCGGCGACCGGCGGGCCGATTGCCGGCAGCGCGTCCCTGAGGGCCGAAGGCGGTTTGGGGCCTTGCTTCTCCGTGCATCTCTGCGACGTCGAGGTCGACCCGGACACCGGCAAGACCACCGTCCTTCGCTACACGGCCGTGCAGGATGCCGGTTGCGCCATACACCCGTCGTACGTCGAGGGCCAGTTTCAGGGCGGCGCGGTGCAGGGAATCGGCTGGGCGCTGAACGAGGAATTCATGTACGACGAAGACGGCGCGCTGGAGAACCCGGGCTTTCTCGATTACCGCGTACCGGTCGCGTCCGATCTCCCGATGATCGACACGATCATCGTCGAGGTGCCGAACTCGATGCATCCGTTCGGTGTGCGCGGCGTCGGAGAAGCGCCGATTATTCCGCCGCTTGCGGCGGTGGCTTGCGCGGTCGGCAACGCCATCGGTGTGAGGATGAGGGATCTGCCGCTGTCGCCTCCCCGGGTGCTGGAGGCGGTGGAGAACGCGTAGCTCCAGGATCGCAACGTAACCTCGGGCGATGACGGAGACTGCGCCGACCGCCGCCGCCGACATGCTGCACCTTGCCGTACACGGCTGGTGCGTGCTGGATAACGTGATTCCCGAGGCACAAGTTGAGGGAGTGCTCGATAGCGTCGCCCGGACGGTGGAGTCGGGCCAATACCTCGAGGACAGGAACTTCCTCGCCCACAACGCCGACTTCGTGCGATACGTGGCCAATGGGCGGGTCCTGTCGCTCCTGGAGGAACTCTGGGGGCGCTTCTACCGGGTCGCCTGGACGACCCCGCTCATCCTGCAGCCGGGTACCAGCCGCGGGCCGCTCCATATCGATTGGCCCTTCGGCACCGTCTGGCTGCCCCGAAGCGCGGGCATCAAGGCGCCGTTCCCCGATACCTGCCTGGCCCTGACGACCGTCTGGATGCTCTCGCCGCGCACGCGGGACACCGTCGGTACCATCGTCGCGCCGGGGAGCCACCGGTCCCTCGTCGACCCGTTCGTCGACGACCGAATCGACCCTGACAGACCGCACGCGACGGAGATGCACGTACCCTGGAAGGTAGGTAGCGTTCTGGTGTTCGACAGCCGGTTATGGCACACCAATCCGGAGCATGCTGGCAGGGTGCCCAGGGTGACCGTGAAGGTGTGCTACGCGCCGTGGTGGCTCAATCTCCAGCCGCTGGACTCCGCGTCGTCGGAGGGCAAGCGGATGGCCGAGGAATTTGGACGCACGGCAGCGCCGCCCATGCCCCGTGTTCCCGTAGCGGCCTACGACGCCATGCCCGAGGACGTAAAGCCGCTGTTCCATCACTGGGTCAGTTGGTAGGCCCGCGCCCGGGCTACGCCGGGCGCGGATCTCAAGCCGGCTTTTTATGCCGCCTTCAGCAGTTCCTTGGTCTGCCGATAGACGCTTTGCTCACGGCCTGTCTGAATGATCCCCGCGGACTTGACCGCCGATGCCAGGTGTAGCCAACGGTACGGCTCTCGCGTGGCGTAATACTCGTCCACGATCGCCTGGAAATGCTTCAGCGAGTGCATTTCGGTGAAGTCGTCCCGGCAGGACATCTCCGCAAGCCGTTCAAAGTAGGGGATGGGGTCGTAGCCCTTCTCCGCATACTGGCGTGCCATCGCGACTCCTTCCTTGACCCCTTCCGGTGGAACGACATTCGCGACGCTGTTGATCTTGTGCCAGTCGATATACGGTTGACCGTCAATGTTGTCCGTAATCGCATCCAGCAGGTGTTCCTGGCTGCGATCGGGAAGCGAGGCGGTGCCGTTTGGCTCGATGTTGCAGGTCCAGTCGATCTTCCGCGCCCCTAGCAGGACCTCGGGACCGGTGAATCCGGTCAGCAGCGACAGCAACTTGTTTTTCAGGCTGACGCCGTTCTGCCGGAGCACATAGCGACGATTGGTGGAACCCGTATGCAGGTGGGAGTCCATCGGGTTGCCGTAACTGGTGCTGAGGTATGCGGCCGCCGCGCCGATCGACAACGCTTCGCCGGCGCCTTCCAGGGACAGGCCATCGGCGAGTGCCTTCGCCATCGGCTCGATCGTGTCGAAATAGTCCGTGGACTGCCCGAGTTGCATGCCCAACTCGCCGATGCGCTCGGTCTCGGCCTTGGAGCTTGCCGTAGGAATGTTGATGTCGAGCAGCTTGTATTCATCCAGCAGGCCCTCCACCCACTCGAAGTCGAGGGGATCTCCGATGGTGAGCCGTCCCATCAGCCGCGCCTGGTAGCGCACGGCGGGGCGCAGCAGCACATCCGCCCATTCCCAGCCAAGACAGTCGAGGGTCCGGAAGGTGTACACCGGATACAGGAAGTAATGGTCGTCCCAGTTGTTGCGGCTGACCCCGAGCGGCAGCAGCAGATCGAGCATTTCGCCGTGTGACAGCCGTTCGAGGAGCCACAGGTAGTACCGTTCCCCGAGCGGTGCCTCCATCGCCTTGATGCAGTGCATGAACGCCGCCTTGGTATCGCCAATCGCGTTGGGCTCGTTTTCGCTCGGAATATTGACACGGGACGTGACGTTGTGGGGTCGGATGCCTGGCTCCACCTCCCCTGGAGATGCCTGCAGCGGCTCGATCTTCGGCATGAGGTAGGGCCCCATGTACGGCGAATGCACGTGGTGGTTGCACAGCGCCGTATGCTGAAGGAGGGGGAGCATGGACAGTTCTCCGGGAAGGCGTTTTGCAATGCCGTGCACCGCGTGAACCCCGCAGATCGGATGCACCGGGCCGCCGTGGTGCGACGGGGGCACGTCGTTGGAACGCACGACGGCCAATGCGTTCGCCGTCAGGAGTTCATCGCCCGTAACTCCATTTCGCAGCTTGCCAATGGTCTTTTCGACAATATCGTCTGGATCCGTCTCTTCGACGAATCGAACGAGATCTTCGACTTCAGAACTGAACTCTATCGACTTGAACACGTCTCTCCCCTCCCGGATTTGATGAGTTGATGTTATGGCCGGGCGGTCTCCATGTGCAAGGGAGTGGGTGGTCGGGCGGTGGTCGAGGGAGTGGGAGTGCCATGAATGCTTCAGCGCCACTGGCGGGTCGGTGACCCAATAGGCGGCTATGGCGTAAGCTCCACCGCCATCCGTTGTGTTGGCTTGTTACGGAGACTAGGAACGTGAGTGAAACTACCCGATACAAGTACCCCTTGCAGCTGCCGGCTTCGCTGAAAGAAACGGCGGCGCGTCTGGCGAAGAGTGACGGTGTCTCACTCAATCAATGGATCACCACCGCAGTAGCGCAGAAAATCGGTGCCGTGGAGACCGCGGCGGAGTTTCTTGGGCGCCGCGCTGCCAAGGCTCGATCAGGAGACTTGACGCGCTATCTAGATGCCGCTCCGGATGCACCACCTATGCCGGGTGACGAGTTGCCGGACGCTTGACCAAAGCTCGAAAGCAACCAGAGTAAAGTACGGCCTATCGTTCGCGGCGAGACATCCGGCGATTGTTCGGGGAAATCTCCCATCGGCCGCGTAGATGCCTGGGTCAACCCTACATTCCAGCTCGAGCCGAAAGGCCGCCGTCGACCGGAAGGCAGATGCCGGTGATGTAACTGGCTTCGGAGGACGCCAAGAAAAGCGCCGCGTTGGCGACATCCCAGCCAGTGCCCTGCTGGCGCAGAAGCGGCACCTGGCGGGCACGGTCGGCGCGGATCTCGTCGCGGGAGCGGTTCTGTTCGCTCGCGCGGCGTTCGATAGCCATCGGCGTATCCATCAGGCCGGGCATGATCGCGTTGATGCGAATGCCGTATCCGGCGTTGTGGATCGCCATGGATTTGACCAGCGAGTTGATGCCTGATTTCGAGACGCCATAGGTCATGTTCATGTGCGCCCCGTGCGCCGCCATCGACGAGATGGCGGTAATGACCCCGGATTTCTGCTCGCGCATGATCGGCAGCGCGTGCTTGCAGCAGAGATAAAGTCCGGAGAGGTTCATCTCCATGATGTCGGCCCAGTTCTCGAGCCTGAGTTCGGCCACTTCGCCGTCGCCCTGGCTCTTGCCGACGTTGTAGTGCAGGACATCGATGCGCCCGAAACGCTCGACCGCGGTGGTCGAGATGGCACGGCAATCGTCCTCTCGCTTGACGTCGGCCGTCATGACCTCGGCGTCAAAGCCGTCTTCGGCAATCATTGATTGCGTCTCGGCGGCCAGCGCTTCGTCGATGTCGACCAGCAGTACGCGAGCACCCTCGCGGGCATAGGTGATCGCCGCGGCGCGGCCATTGCCGATCGTCTCGCCCGGCGTCTGCCCGGCGCCGACCACCACACACACTTGGTCTTTCAGCCTCATGACTCCCCCGGTTTGCCTGATGGGGCCCCTAGGATAGGAACAACGCCGTGAACTTGCACCACGAAGGGAGGGTGCGCCTTGATCAGGGTACGCAAAAAAAAGCAGCCCGCACCGTGTGGTGCGGGCTGCGAAGGGTTAACTCGGCAGAACGCTTAAGACTACAGGTTGTAGTTCAGCTGCACGCCGAATGTCCGCGGCTTGTGGAAACCGTGATACCCGCTGTCACCAATCCCGATGGGCACTTGGTGATCGAGGATATTCTCAATATAGAAGCCGAACTCGTAGTCGTCGCGACCCAGCAGGAGCTTCACATTCAGGAACTCCCAGGTTGGAGACGGCCGCTCGTTGTTTGAGCCCAGGAACATCGTGTCGCGGAAGTTGAGATCCCCACGCAACAGGGCATCGTAGCCGCCGAGTTCGAATTCATACAACAAAGAGGCGGACCCGCTGTATACCGGCGTTTTTTGCATGCGGTTGCCCCCCTTGATGGCGATACGCTGCAGTGCCCCGGTAGCGATTGGCCCCACCGCCTGACTCTGGATTTCCGCATTAGGAACCCACGCGCCGCCGATATGGAAGCTCAAGGAGTCGGTCAGTTGGCCACGGGCCTCCAGTTCCAGGCCGGTGGATTCGGATGTGCCGGCGTTTTTGCGGGCGAATACATAACTGACGTTGACCAGTTGCACTCCGGTGTCGGGATCAATCAAACCTTCAAGCACTTCTACGTCATGGATCACAGCGTCCGACAAATTCATTTGGTACGCGGCTGCCGTGAAGTCGATCTCTCCGATCGTCGCTTTAAGTCCGAGTTCGTAGGTTGTGATCTGGTCACCGCGGTACGTCAGCCGTGTCAGCGCGCTGTCAAGCTTCTCCTGAGCGCCGGGGATGCCTCGCGCGACGGCAGCCCGATACGTTTCGACCGTGCCCGCGACCCATCTGTTTACGCCACTTGCGCGGAACCCGCTCGCCACCATGCCGTAGAGCATTAGCCCATCCTTGGGTCGCCAGGTGAGGGTGACCTTCGGCGCCACGGCCCCTGTGTCCAGATTCTCAGCGTCCTTCGTATCCACCGTGAGGTTTGCTGACGCCTCGTCAAACGTCGAGTACTTGCCGCGCAAGCCTGAGCGTACGGAAGCACCCGTGTCGGCCCAGCGAACTCCGGCCAGGATCTCCCACCGATCGCTGAGGCGATAGCTCACCTCGCCGAAGAGGGCCTCCTCCGACCGCGTCTCATATATGGCGCCGCCGGGCCCCGCGCCAGTATTTTGTAGCAGCCACCGGGCGACATCCTGCTGGATCGGGATCGGCACCCTGGGATCGAACGCCCAGCGTGCGCTCGCGCAGGAGATGTCGGGGGCAGTGTAGCTGGTCTTACTCCACGGCCCTGTTGCGCCGCACGGTCCCCAGTTTATTTCTTGCGGCCCGATCTCGGTGTCCGTAATGTAGGCGCCGACGGTCCACTGCCATCGGCTGTCCGTGCTGGAGATCAGGCGCATCTCATGGGCTGCGCGTGCGGTATAACTCCAGCCACCTGAGGCGCTGCTGCGGGCATCTATTGGACCGTCCCGGTCGTATCTGTCGGCACCCCGCTGGCAACCTGGTACCGCCGCGCATGCTTTATCCCAGTTACCGAAGTAGCCGACGTTGAAGCCCGACCTCTGCTCCTCACCGTAGGCGATCTCGGTGTCGTAGAACGACGTGGACATGATCAGGTCCGCCCACGGCCCCTCCCATTCGAGGCTAAAGTGGAGGATCATCGATTCCGACGCTCCGCCGTCGACTCCGGCAAAGCCGGGCGCGGCCAGGTGGGAGTCGTAGATGGCCCCCCCTCCCTCATTGTATTTCGCGGTCTTCCCGTCGTAGGTACCGTTCGGGCCGCTTTCGCAACCCCCTCTCAGGGGTTGAAAGAGCGGTACTTCAGGAGCCCGCGCGCCTGCGGGGAGTGACGGAGAATCGGGGCGTTCGTCCAGGTAGCAGTGGTGAGCAATCCCAGGGCCGCCGATATCGGTTGAGACGAGGTGGGCAAACGCCGAGAGCTCGAGCGTGTCGGTGGGAAAGAAGGCGAGTTGGATCCGCGTCCCGATCTCATCGTTGAAATTGACATCCTCTACGACGACTGACTCCGACACTTGATCGATGAGTCCGGCCTTGAAGCGCGAGTAGGCGGTGATGCGCGCGGCCACCTGCTCTCCGAGCGGGATGTTGACCATGCCGTCGATGCGGTGCCCGATGTCGTTGGAATACTGCATCTGATAGGCCCTTGCCGTCACAGAGTAGTCGAAGCCCTCCGGGTTGGGCCCCTTGGTGATGTAGCGGATCGCCCCCGCCATGCTGCCTTCCCCGTAGAGCGTGCCCTGCGGCCCCTTGAGCACTTCGATGCGTTCCAGGTCGAAAATCGGCGCCAGCGGCTGCCGGTATTCGTTGAAGCCCGATATGGGCATGTTGTCCACGTATGTCGACACCGACGGCGACATGCCGAATGACAGGTTGTCGATGCCGCGCGCCGAGACACTGTGGTACGTCTGCGTGGCCATGCCGTAGTTCAATCCGGGGATCGACAGATACAGGTTCTGTATGTCCTCGATGCCCCGTTGTTCGATCTCGATGTCCGTTAGTGCCGTGATGGTCAATGGCGTGTCCATCAGATTCGTGTCGCGGTACGTGGCGGTGACCAAGATCTCCTCCACCATCGGATCGTCTTCGGCCGCCTGTGCTTCGCCTTCGTCGGACTGGGCCGCCGCAGGCAAGCAGAAAATGGTGCCGATTGCGGCCAATGCCGCAATGCCGAGCCGTCCCCGGCTCTTCCAAAAAATATTCATTAAATCCCTCCAAAGCGGAATTAGCGTCGTCACACCACATCGTCGGGCGGCAACACCGCACCAACGCTGTCCTCTCATGTGACTGCGTGGCCCTAAGTATACCAACGATGGCACTGTCGAACGACGACCGTCCAATGCGAACATGGGGGGTGAAAATGGATCGCTGCCGAATTTCCGGCAGTTCAGGAGTCGTCCTCAAACTGCTCCTATGTATTTTGAAAATTGGATTCCACACAGTCCAATCCCATACAAAGATGAGCCTGAACTCGGGTCGCGGGGACGCCGACAATCGCACACTTTGGATGCGTCATGACTCGTCATCCGAAAAAGCACGGGCAACATCCATGGTCGGATGAAGCACCCGGAGCACCGTGATTCCACCGTCGTCGTTCTCGACATAGAAGGCAACATGACGAGCGACTGGAAACGACCGCACCGGGAGCCCCACGTCTGCTCGCTCACGACCGATGCCGGACGATAGCGCGAGCTTCTGGACACCGAGCTTAAGCTCCTCGCGATAGAGCTGAGCCTGCTTGTGGCCCCACGTTCTCTCGGTGTAGCGAGCGATATCCCGCAGGTCGGCCAGCGCCCGCAGCGTAAAGTCGTAGCGAGGAATCAATCGCCGAGTTCTCGATCCATCGCTTCAAAGGCTTCAGGTCCGCTGACGACCCTTCCAGCTTCCAGATCCGCAAGCCCGGCCTGCACCTCGCGCCGGAGTTGCTCGAGCTTGATTCGCTGATGAGCCTCAAACTCATCCATCGACATCAAGACGGCGACGGGGCGGCCTTTCTTCGAGATCATGAGCGGCTCGCGCTGTACCTTCTCCAGAAGTGCCCCGAAGTTCGTCTTGGCCTCGGCAGCAGGAATGCCTTGCTTCATCACCACATATATCCTCATCGCTTGCAGCGAATCATTTTGATCTAAAAGATCATATTGGTCAAAAACGTTGATTCGCTGCGGCTGGCTCCTCGTCTTCAGTTAACTCTCTATTTTGAACATTGGATGCCAAACTTCCAATTTTCGTGGTATTTTCATGCCATGTTGCCACGTACCGCGCATTTATGCAGCATCCAGGCACTGTTGGACGACAGTCCCGTCGTCGCCCTTGTCGGTGCCCGTCAGGTCGGCAAGACCACCCTCGCCCGGGAGCTCATACGACAGCATCCGGCTCCGACACACCTGTTCGATCTCGAGTCCTCTACGGACCTCGCGCGCCTCGGCGATCCGATGCTGGCGCTTTCAGAACTCGATGGCCTGGTTGTCCTCGACGAGGTGCAACGGCGTCCCGACCTGTTCCCGACGTTGCGCGTGCTGGCCGACCGCCGGCCCCTTCCGGCCCGTTTCCTCGTTCTCGGCAGCGCCTCTCCCGACTTGCTGCGACAGAGTTCGGAGTCGCTCGCCGGTCGCATCGCCTACTACGAACTACCAGTCTTTTCGCTGGCCGAGATCGGGCCGGAGCGAATGGATCAACTCTGGCTGCGGGGCGGCTTCCCGGCCTCCTTCACGGCCCGCAGCGACGCGGGCAGCTACCGTTGGCGGCGGGATTTCGTTAGCACGTTTCTCGAGCGGGATATCGCACAACTCGGAATCACGATCCCCGCCGCAACGCTCGAACGGTTCTGGAGCATGCTCGCCCACTACCATGCCCAGGTCTGGAACGGCTCGGAACTCGCCCGCGCGTTCGGCGTCTCGCACCACACCGTACGCCGCTACCTGGACGCGCTGGAGGCCACGTTCATGGTACGCAGCCTCAAGCCCTGGAGCGCGAATCTGGGCAAACGCCAGGTCAGGTCGCCCAAGGTGTACGTCCGCGACTCGGGCCTGCTCCACCGCCTGCTCGGCATCGACAGTCGAGAGCAACTCGAACGACACCCCAAGGTGGGCGCCTCGTGGGAAGGCTTCGTCGTCGAGAACGCGATCCGGGCGCTCGGGGCGGAGGACCGACAGTGTTACTTCTGGGCCGCCCATTCGGGCGCCGAGATCGACCTGATCGTGAACCGCGGCGGCCGACTTCAGGGTCTGGAGGTGAAGCGCACCAGTTCGCCGGCCGTCACGCGTTCCATGCGCAACGCCGCTGAGGATCTGGAACTTGACCGCCTGGACGTGATCCATGCGGGCAGAGAGACGTTTCCACTCGCCGACGGCATCCGCGCCGTCGCTGCGCGCCGCATCCTGGAAGACCTACGGTAAGCGGTTCACGTGGTCCCTGCCCGTCATCGGATGCCGCGTCCGACTTCCGGTCGTCAGCCATCAGCGGAGCGTTGTCCAATTCCAACATGAGGATGAAATCGGACCGCTGACCGAGCTGGGGCGGCCAAGGCGCGCCTTGATCAAGGGCCCAAAAAAAACAGCCCGCACCGTGAGGTGCGGGCTGCGAAGGTTTAACTCGGCAGAACGCCCGGGTGCTACAGGTTGTAATTCACCTGCACGCCGAATGTTCTCGGATGATGCCAGCCGACATATCCGCCATCTCCAATGTTGGACGGGGCCGGATGATCGAAGATGTTCTCGATATAGGCGCCGAATTGGTAGTTGTCGCGACTCAGCAGGAGCTTCACGCCCAGGGTCTCCCAAGTGGGGGTCGGCCGCTTGTTTGCGATTGTCCGGTACACCTTGGGGCCACGGACGACCAAATCCGAACGCAACAAGGCATCGTAGCCGGCAAGCTCGAAGTCATAGGACAGCGAGACGAATCCGGCGTACAGCGGCGTACCGCGCATGCGGTTGCCCGGCGGGAAAGTGGCCCAGCCCGGCACGGTCGTTGTCACGCCCGGTTTGTTTCCCGGACGAATCTCTACCTCGTTTTCCGCTTTCGGCACCCATTCGCCGCTGAGCTGGAAGCTCAACGCGTCGGTCAGTTGGCCCCGCGCCTCGAACTCGAAACCGGCGGTCTGGACTGCGCCGGCGTTGAGCAGGCCGGGTATGGAGTCGATCTTGGACACGACCGCCCCGGTGGCGGGGTCCTTAAGCTCCTCAAACCTGGCGTCCGTGAAGATCAGCGCGTTTGTCCAATCCATCAGGTACGCGTTGGCCGTGAAGCTGATCCGACCGTCAAGAACGTCCGCCTTGATACCGACCTCGTAGGTGTCCATCTGGTCGCCTCCCGCACTCAGGTAGCGCTGGGCGAGTTCATACAAGTCCTCGGCGCCGGGGATGCCGCGCTGGCGCAGCTCGTCGAATTCGACGACGCGCTGTCCCATCCGGTGGTTCAGGGAGCCGGCGCGGAACCCGCTCGCCAACGTGGCGTAGACCATCACGTCGTCCGTCGGTCGCCAGGTGACGGTGAACTTGGGCGCGTCGGCCTTGTCGGTGGAGTACACGTTGACTGAGTTCGCATCGGCTCGCGACACCCAAACACCAGTCGGGCCGATATCCACGCCGGTCTCGATTTCGGCGTACCGTATCCCGGCGAGCAGCTCCAGGGAATCGGTCAGGCGGTAGCTCACTTCGCCGAAGACGGCCGCCTCCACCCGGGACCGATATGCAATCCCGTCGGGACGGCCGGGACCCTTGTTCAGTTCCCGTATGATCGCCTGCTGGTGCGGTATCGACACGGCGGGGTCGAACGCGAGCGCCCACCTGCCGCACTCAATGTCCGGGGCCTTGTAGGTGACGTGGTCCGGGCAATTCCCCGCGCCGTAATGGTCGTCGGTGTTCGCGATGACGGTGTCTGCGGCGTAGGCGCCGACGGTCCACTGCAGACGGCGATCCCAGTTGGAGACCAGGCGGATCTCCTGGGAGGCGCGGTCGGTAGCCTGCCAGACCCATGTGCCGACTTCGTTGTGCAATGCGTGGGGTGCGCAACCTACTATGTCCGCGCAGATCCTATCGATCTCCCGGTCGAGACTCTGATCCACGACAAAGCGGGGGGCCCGCTCGCCCGTCCACCTGATCTGGTGGTCGTAGACCGACGTGGTCGCGGTCAGGTCCGCCCACGGCCCCTCCCATGCGAGGCTGAAGTTGTAGATCCACGTCTTGGACGCTCCGCCGCTGACGGCGTTCGGGGCGGAGAGGTGCGTCTGGTAAAGCTTGTCTCCTCCCTCATTCCATCTTGCGGTCTTCCCGTCCCAAGCGCCGTTCGCGCCGGTTTCACAGTCCTCCGGGTTCATGTACCGCGGGATTTGAGGCTGTCGCTCTCTATCGCTTTCCGTGAGCGTTGGAGTCACGGGGCGATTGTCCCGGAAGCAGTGGAAGGTAATCCCTGGGCCGCCGACGTCGCTTCCGATGTAGTAGGCCAACGCGTTGATCGTGAGCGTGTCGCTGGGATACCAGGCGACCTGGGCGCGGAAGCCCCCGTCCTCGATATAGTCGACATCCTCCTCGATGACTTGCCCTCCCCCCGTCACTCGGTCGAGGAGCCCCGCCCTGTAGCGCGAGAAGCCGGTGATGCGCGCCGCCAACCGCTCCCCGAGCGGGAGATTGACCATGCCGTCGATGCGGTGTCCGGGGTCGCCGGAATACTGCATCTTGTAGGCCTTCCCGGTGAAGGAGTAGTCGAAGCCTTCGGGGTTCGGCTTTTTGGTGATGTAGCGGATGGTTCCCGCCACGGAGCCTTCGCCGTAGAGCGTACCCTGCGGTCCCCGGAGCACCTCGATGCGCTCCAGGTCGAAATTCGGCGCCAGCGGCGCCCGGTAACCGTCGTAGCCCGCTATGGGCAGGTTGTCCACGTACGTCGAAACCGCGCCCGTGTCGCCCCACGCCAGGGAATCGATGCCCCGCGCGTTGACTCTGTGGTACGTCTGCGTGGCTACGCCGTAGTTCAGTCCGGGTATCGACAGGTACAGCGACTGTATGTCTTCGACGCCCCGCAGCTCGATCTCGACGTCCGTTATGGCGGAGATGGAGAGCGGCGTGTCCATCAGCATCGTGTCGCGGTACGTGGCGGTGACCACGATCTCCTCGATCATCTCATCGTCTTCGGCCGCTTCTCCCTCGTCTTCGTCGGACTGTGCCGCCGCAGGCAGGCAGAACGTCATGCCGATCGCGGCCAATGCCGCAATGCCAAGGCGTCTCCAGTTCATGAAATAGGTAGTCATGCATTCCCCCTGTTCGGTTATAAAAACGGAACCAGCGACGTTGCATCCCGGGGGGTGGTTGTTACACCACTCGCCGGCCAGCGATGCCGCGCCGACGGTGTCCTCTCACGTAACTACACCCGGTAAGTACACCAAACGACGTCGGGCTTTGTCAATGTCTGCGCTGACATGTCTGCGCTGACGGCTACCGCTTGACGCGTGCCGCCAACGCACTGACTCTCCAAGACGATCCCAATGTCGACAAGACAGGAACTTCGACCTGCGATATTCCTTGAATCGGGTCGATCTCCCAATGTCCGTAGTTGCGGGCGAGGATCACCGACGGGCTTGCCGCATTGGGGCCGAGCGACGTGAGGCCGTAGTCAGTCTCGGCGCTGACCCGCTCGGTGGGAGAGTATGACGTGCCGGCTACAGACCTAGATGCAAGCGTATCGCGGCGTCGATCTCGTTCATGATCCTTCGCGGCACGCGGCCCACGCGATCTCGCAGGCGTTCAACGGCGACGGCGCGGATTTGTTCCGCCTGTGCCTTCGAGTCTTGCCTTAGACCGCACGGCCGAGCCGCAAGCCTGACCTGGAAGGGATACACGCGTCGAACGTTGCTGGTGATCGGCACAACCGTAACGACGCCCCGCCTCATCGCCGCCGCGCTTTCGTTAGCCGCGTTGATGCTCACGACCACCGCGGGTCGCTCGAAGGCGGCTTCCGCGCTGATCGGGCTGGCCAAAACGACCATCCAGATCTCGCCCCGCCGCGGGGTTTCCAAAGGGCTCACCCCGCAGTGCCGTCACCCGCAGTCCGATCCCAAGCCTTGGTTTCTTCTTCACTCCACTCCGTCCAAGCCGACGCGTAGTCGTCGGCAAGTTGCGACGCGCGCAGCAACCGGAGCGCAGCCTGAATGACGCCTGATCGAGACTTGATGCCTTGAGAGCGTGCATAGGCGTCCAGGAATCCGATCTCCTCGGCAGGGAGGCTGATGCTGAGTTTCATGAACGGGTACTGCTAATTTAGATGCTACTAGGGTAGCACTGTGGGCCAAAAAGATCGCAATCTGGAGAACGCCGTCTTCTGAGCTTGCGAACCCCGACCAAGCACTGTCCTTGTTTGGCTGCTCTACTCGCCAGTCGAGTTCACGCAGGAGGGCATGCGGCGCTAAACCCAGTGCGGACCATCGGCGTGATAGGCTAGACGGCTACGGTACGGATTCGCAGGGGAAGCGATGCAATACGATCTGGTGATCAAGAACGGTTCCGTCGTCGACGGGTCGGGCGCGCCTGCCGTCCGCGCCGATGTGGGCATCGCGGACGGCAAGATTGCCATGATCGGCCGCATTCGCGAAAAGGGTGCCGAGACCATGGATGCCGAGGGCCACGTGGTGGCACCGGGTTTCATCGATGGCCACACGCACATGGATGCCCAGGTCTTTTGGGACAAGATCGGCTCGTGTTCCTGCTACCACGGCGTTACCAGCGTGGTGATGGGCAACTGCGGGTTCACGCTGGCGCCGTGTCGAGAAGAGGAGGCGGAGCTGGTATTCCGCAATCTCGAGCGCGCCGAGGACATCTCCCCCGCGTCAATGCGGGCGGGCATCAAGTGGAGTTGGGAGACCTACCCCGAATATCTCGATACGCTGGACGCCCTGCCGAAGGGCATCAACTATGCCGGATACATCGGCCACTCGGCGCTTCGCACCTATGTGATGGGCGAACGCGCGTTCACCGAGCAGGCGACCGAAGACGAGCTCGCCGCCATGGCCCACAACGTGCAGGAGGCCGTGCGCGCCGGCGCGATCGGATTCTCGACCTCACGCATCCACACGCTTTTCACCGACAAGCTCGTAGCCAGCGCCATCGGCGACTGGAGCGAGGTTCGCACTATCGTCAATGCCATGAGCGAGACCGGCGCCGGGGTCTTCGAGATGGCCGGCGAACAGACCTATCGGGACCCCGTGTTGAAAGACGACTACTTCGGTCGACAACTGCAGCTCGCCGTCGAGTCCGGCGTGCCGTATACATGGGGGCTCATCAGCGGACCGGGCGAGCCCCAGGACTGGCGCACTTACCTCCGGCTGCTGGACGATGTGGCGGCGGCCGGCGGGAACATGTTCGCCCAGGTGCACTCGCGCTCATTGAACCTGCTCCAGAGCTTCGAGTCGCGCACGCCGTTCGACGGCTGGGACCATTGGCGGGAAATCCGGGCGCTGCCGCTCGAAGAGCAGAAGGTCAAGCTCCGGGATCCGGCCATCAGGGCCAGGCTCGTCGACATCGCCACGGACCCCGGTGACAAGGTCTTTCCCAACGCCTGGGGTAGCGTCTCCAAGGCACGACCGCCGAACTGGAACAGGCTGCTCATCATGGACACCGTCGAGGGCGAACATCGTTCCTTTGCCCAGGTCGCTGCCGAACGCGGCGTGAAGCCCGTCGAACTCCTGATCGACCTCGCACTCGAGCACGACCTCAAGCTCATATGGCGAAGCGCCACCGCCAACGAGAACGACGACCACGTGTTGAAGATGATGCGTCATCCGCACACCGTGGTGACGTTCTCGGATTCGGGCGCGCACGTCGGCATGATCATGGACAGTTCGCTGCAGACGCACGTCTTCAGCCACTGGGTGAGAAAGAAGCAGGAACTGACGCTGGAAGAGGCGGTTCGGATGTTGACCTACGAACCGGCGACGCGATGGGGCTTGCATGATCGTGGCCTGTTACGGATGGGGCTCGCCGCGGATCTCGTGGTCTTCGATCCGGAGACCATCGGGGGCGCCATGCCCACCGTCGAGCACGACCTCCCGGCCGGGGAGATGCGTCTGAAGCAGACCGGGCGCGGTATCGCCGCGACCATCGTCAATGGTCAGGTGCTGTTGCGCGACAACGTGCACACCGGCGCCCAGCCGGGTCGGGTGCTGCGCGGGCCGCTCGCGGGCACCGCTTGAGTCGAGCAAGGAACGTAAATACAAGAAACGTAAATAGAGGGGGGGAGCGATGCCATACGATCTGGTTATCAAAAACGGTTCCATCATAGATGGCTCGGGCGCGCCGGCATTCCATGCGGACGTGGGAATCTCCGGTGGCAAGATTGCGCTGATTGGTCGCATTCTCGAAGACGGCGCCGAGACCATCGACGCCGAGGGCCACATCGTGGCGCCAGGCTTCATCGATGGCCACACCCACATGGACGCCCAGGTCTTCTGGGATCGCATCGGCTCGTCTTCCTGTTACCACGGTGTCACCAGCGTGGTGATGGGCAACTGCGGGTTCACCCTTGCGCCGTGTTCCGAGGAAAAGCAAGACCTCGCGATTCGAAACCTTGAGCGGGCCGAGGACATCGCCCGCGAGTCCATGCAGGAAGGCATCAAGTGGACCTGGGAGACTTTCCCTGACTATCTCAATGCGGTGGAGGCCGTGCCGAAGGGCATCAACTATGCCGGCTACATCGGCCACTCGGCGCTTCGCACCTACGTCATGGGCGAACGCGCGTTCACCGAGCAGGCGACCGGCGACGAACTCGCCGCCATGGGTCGAATCGTGCAGGAGGCCGTGCGCGCGGGCGCGATCGGATTCTCGACCTCGCGCACGCATCGCCTGTTTACCGACAAACCGGTGGCGAGCGCTGTCTCCGACTGGAGCGAGGTTCGCGCGATTGTCAACGCCATGGGCGAAACCGGTGCTGGCGTGTTTGAGATTGCCGGCGACATCACCGTTGGAGATCCCGAGGGGACTCGTGACTACCACGATCGCATCAGGCAGCTCAGTATCGAGTCTGGCGTGCCCATGACGTGGGGGGTGGCCGCCGGGGACGGAGGGGAGCCGTATTGGCGTGGAAAACTGGCGCTTTTGGACGAAGTCGCCGCCGCCGGCGGACGTATGTTCGCCCAGTCGCACTCACGCACCCTGGATGTCATGTTCAGCTTCGAGGCCCGAACGCCCTTCGATACCTGGGATCACTGGCGGGAGATCCGGGCGCTGCCGCTCGAGGAGCAGAAGGCCAAACTCAGGGATCCGGCCGTCAGGGCCAAGCTCCTTGGCATCGCTGACAATCCGGAAGGCAAGGCGTTCCGCAACTCCTTCGGCGGCCTCGACACGCGTCCGCCGGACTGGACGCGGATACTCATCATGGACACGATGATCGATCGCGATCAGCGTCGAATGTCGGACGTCGCCGCCGAGCGTGGCGTCCACCCCGCGGAACTCTTCATCGATCTCGCGCTCGAAACCGACCTCAAGGCGCTCTTTCGGCGCCCAGCGACGAATCTGAACCAGGATCACGTGTTGGAGATCATGAAACACCCGCATACGGTGGTGACGCTGTCGGACTCGGGCGCCCACGTCGCGCAGCTTATGGACAGCTCGCTGCAAAGCCACGTTCTCAGCCACTGGGTGCGCGCAGAGCAAGAGCTGACGCTGGAACAAGCGGTGCGGTTGTTGACGTACGACATTTCCAGGCAGTGGGGCCTGTATGACCGCGGTCTGGTGCGAGTCGGGCTCGCCGCGGACCTTCTCGTCTTCGATCCGGACACGATCGGGCCGCGCCTGCCCACCGTCGAGCGCGATCTGCCCGGTGGCTCGATGCGCTACAAACAGACCGCCGACGGCATCGCCGCGACGGTCGTCAACGGTGAGGTGATGTTGCGCGACAACGAGCATACCGGTGCGCAGTCGGGACAGGTGTTGCGCGGCCCGCTCGCGCGAGCCAGCGGATAAGCGCGGCGACCTTTGGGTGGTGTAAACCCGAAGAGCAACCCTATGAAAAGCTCGGGCGAGGTTCCTCAGGGGCCAGGCTCTGAGAGTTGCGCTTGTCCTGTATCTTGCAGATCAGGCAGTTTGCCGAGAGGTTAGGTCATGACGCGACAACGTTGCGAAGAGGTGATGCGCTGCTATCTCACCGAGGTGGTGGCCCAGGGCAAGCTCGAGCTGATCGACGGGTTCGCCGCTGAGGACATGGTGGATCATTCGCAAACGATTCGTGGACCGGCCGCCCTGAAGAAGCACGTATCCGGGTTTCGCGCGCGACTCGACGACTTCGAGATTCATGTCGAGCGCATCATCGCCTCGGACGACGAGGTCGTCGGCGTATGGCGGTTGCGCACGACACATTCCATGGAATTGTTCGGCATGCCGCCCACGGGGAAACCGTTTGACGTCAGGAACGTGAGCATGTTCCGCCTGAAAGACGGCATGCTCGTGGATTACGAAGTCGTTGCGGATAGCCTCGCCGTGGTCAGGCAGCTTGGTGCCGAGATACGGCTGCCCGCCACGTAATTTCCATTAGTGCCCACTCGCGACGCGTTCACCCCGGATAGAACGCGTCGCGCCCTTCAACATAATTGAAGAATGTCTGCGCGGAATTTCGGTTCACGAGATTTCGCTTGAACATCGGGTGCTTGAGGCTGCGCACTTCGTGCTCAAGCTCGGCAAGCGTCTCGCCGCTGTCCGGATCCACGATCGCCTGGAATCGATACTGGTGCTGATCCGATTCCTCGGTCAACAGGTCGTTCTTGGCGAGAAACGCATGTGGCGCGGAGAAGTTGTGGATGTGGATGGCAATGTGGTGCCCGTCGTATTCCGGGATCGCGCCTTCTGTCTCCTGGTAGATGAGCTGCTGACCGAAGCCCATCGAGATCTCGGCGCGCTTGCCTTCATTGTCGTCCGTGACCGTCGCCGGCGCGTCCAGGATGCGCTCGTAGAACCTCGCGATTCCTTCGGCGGTGCCTGGGACAACCAGCATCTCGGCGTATGGGATGCCGAGATAGCAGCCCGGGAAGCTGTCGGGACCGAACACGCGGATGTCATTGCCCCAGGGACAGGTCACCTGGACGAAACCGTTCGCTTCCCGCCAGGCGAACTCGGTATCGGCCAGAGGCTTCCGGACACGTTCGAGGCGATTTTTCAGGTCGTCCAGACTCGGCACCACCACGCCGATGTGGCCGCGCCACCTCTGAGCCGTGTTCTGCAACAGATGGAACTGTTGCTCGCCGGCGTTCACCCACATGATGGGCCCGCCGAAATCGACATAGGGATCACGCGTCAAGCCGATGCCCGACACGTAGAAGATAGTCGCAAGGTACAGGTCCGGGACGCACAGGTTGATGTGCTGCAAGATGAGCACGTTGCCGATGTTCTCTTCGCTTCTGTCGAATTGTATTGCTTCACTCATGATCTCTCCTCCTCGCGCTCACGGATATGCGGCTCTCGTCCGGTAATATTACTCAATCGGCTCGTAGCCCACAGCGTCAGCGAACGGGGCCTCAGTCTAATCCAATACCGAAATGAGCCTGAACGGAGAGCTTGACTGAACTGTAGGCGGCATCGGAATCGGTATTGAACGAGACGCCATCTTGGCCTGTCGGCGTGTTGCGTACAAGAGCGGTCCATCGCTTTCTTTGAGCAACAAAATCTTGTTGTCGGTCCTGTGGAGTTGTGGGCGAGAGGCGCGCGAGTGTGGTCAGGCGGTGGGCAACGCGCTAGCGTTGTCCACGGGCTGTCCACACGGCCCGCAGGGCGTGCGCCGGTCCGCAGGACTCGTCCACAACTCCACAGGACTCCGAGTGTCTCAGGCGGCGGGGTTCTCTCGATCGATCGACCGGAAAAGATCGTTCCGGGCCTGGTTCAGCGCCGCGGCGGCCGCCAGGTCGCTGACCGCGTGGGCGGCGACATCGAGTTGCTCGAAGGTGATGCCCCGGGCCAGGTATTGCTCGGCGTCGGTGAGCGACTTCAGCTTCTCGTAGGGGGTCATCACGTCGGCATCGCGATAGCGCTTGTGCACCCGGCCCTTACCGTCGGTCTCCTCGGTGGGGAACAGGCAGGGCCGGTGGTAGTTCAGAAACGGCGACAGGGCGTCCCGGTTGAAGGCGTTGACCGGCTCGGCGAAGTGCGCCGGGATGTGGGCGTGGCCGAGCCACTTGCGGATCACCGCGGCGTTCTTGCCCTCCACCAGGGCGTTGTCGTTGGACTGCCGGGCGCGGGACTTGGTGAACTCCCCGACATGCAGCTTGTTCAACAGTTCGGCAACCCGGTGGTTGATGTACTCGGAGCCGTTGTCGGCATGGAAGCCCTTGACGTCAAAGGGAAACGCCTCGATCAGCGCTTCGAGCACCGGAATCAGGAAGGCTTCGGAGATGGCTGGCACGGTGCCCACCTGCTGGTACTGGGTGACCTCGTCCACCACGTTGATGTGGTAGACGCCCTTGACCCCGTCCAGGTCGCCCTGATGGACCGTGTCCACCCGCAAAAATCCCGGCTGTCCCCGCGGCTGCGGTCGGCGCCGTATCCCAATCGCCACCGGCGTCGGCCGGGTGCGATGCCAGATCCGGCGCACGTTGCGGTAGGTGCGGGACTGGCGCAGGTTGTACAGATGTCCGTTGGACAACCCCGCCAAGCGCTCGAATCGGAGATCGCCGAACACCGTCCAGGCCCGGCGCAGCACCGCGCGGGTGGCGGATCCGGACATCTGGCCCAGCTCCGCGTCCACCCGCGCCAAAAGCCGGATGTCCGAGGACGTGTAGCGCCGCTCGAACGGCCGCGCCGGCACTCGGCCGCGCCGATCCTCGATGCGCCCGGTCCGGCGATGCTGGCCGATCAGTCGCGTCAACTGGGCCCGCGACAACCCGGTCACCTTCGCCAGATACCGCTTCACCAGCCCCTTGTCCGCCTTGCCCAGGCGGTGATAGTCCAACCTCACCAGCGTGCGGCGAACCAAGGTGTGGACGCCCTTGCGGGCGCCCCCGGCAAAGTCCACCGCCTCGCTGCCCTCCACAAAGGCGCGAACCTGCTCCAGGGTCCGAACCCGTTGCGTCTGTAGCGTCACGATCATCCTCCGATGATCCCTGACGCCGCGCTACAGGCTCATGTGTCGTTGGATTTACGCCCCCCGTTCAGGCTCATGTCACGTTGGACAAGGCTGCCTCGTGCGGTGGCTCTGCGAAACGGGTATTCTGCCCGACCGGGAGGTGATGTATGAGCAAAATCGCTATCACGAACGTCGACGAGGCGCCGTGGCTGGCCAAGAGGGTCAAAAATGGGCACACGACGGGAGCGCAGATCGTGGGGGAGGTCGCGAAAGACGGAATATGTGTGTTCATCATGAATTTCGCACCGGGTTTCGAGACCGAGCTCCATAGCCATTCCGAGGATGAGGTGATGTACGTTGTCGAGGGGGAGCTCCGCATGGGGGAAAAGGTGATGGGCCCCGAGAGTATCCTGCTCATCCGCAAGGACTCGCAGTACAAGTTTTCCGTCGGGGATGAGGGGGTCCGTTTCCTGAACATCCGCCCCGGGTCGACCAAATACCAGCCCGTCATCAAGGCCGAGATGGCGTCCGAGAAGCAGGCGGAGTCCTAGCCACAAAACCCGTCGCCCTGTCGGGCGCCATGTTTTGCCCCCGCCCAAGCCCACCTATCATTCTGTCGATCTTGCCGCTAGTGCGGCAAGTCCGACAGCCTGATAGCGCCACAAAACCCGTCGCCCTGTCGGGCGCCATGTTTTGCCCCCGCCCAAGCCCACCTATCATTCTGTCGATCTTGCCGCTAGTGCGGCAAGTCCGACAGCCTGATAGCGCCACAAAACCCGTCGCCCTGTCGGGCGCCATGTTTTGCCCCCGCCCAAGCCCGCCTATCATTCTGTCGATCTTGCCGCTAGTGCGGCAAGTCCGACAGCCTGATAGCGCCACAAAACCCGTCGCCCTGTCGGGCTCCGTGAATCGCGTCATGCGGCTGCTTGCCGTGATCCTGGCGCTCGGCGCGATGCTCGCCGTCGCGAGTCCCGAGTACAAGCACGGCGTGTCGTTTTTCGGCGAGTTCAAATACCCGCCAGGTTTCGAGCACTTCGACTACGTCAACCCCGATGCGCCCAAGGGCGGGACCCTTGTGCTCTCGACCAATATCAACTGGAACTCCTTCACGCCGTATCTCGACAGGGGTATCGAGACCCCGGGGGTCAGCGTCATCAGCCACCCGATCCTGTACAACGGCCTGTTCGCGATGGCGCCCGACGAGCTCGGCACGTTCTACGCCGATCTGGCCGAGGCGGTAATGGTTTCTGACGACTTCACTCGCGTGCGCGTCCGGATGCGACCCGAGGCGCGCTGGCACGACGGCGAGCCGGTGACGGCGCGAGATGTCGCGTTCACCTTCGATTATATCTGCAACGACTCGAGCCCCAACATACGGTCGGCCTTCGCCATGGTCGCGTCGACCGAGATACACAACGATTTGGAGCTGACGTTTCACCTTCGCAACACCACCGGGCTCAATGCCAATGCGGTGATCAGCCTCGGCAAGCTGGCCATCCTGCCGGAGCATTACTGGCGCGAGCGAGATATCACGAGGACGACGCTCACGCCACCGCTCGGCAGCGGTCCGTATCGGGTGGCTGCGGCGGAGCAGGGGCGTTATCTCCTGTTCGAGCGGGTACCCGACTTCTGGGGCCGGGACCTCGGCGTGCATCGCGGTCGCCACAACTTCGACCATATCCGCTATGACTTCTATCGCGACGCGACGATTACGCGGGAAGCGCTTCGCAAGGGCCTGATCGACTTCCGGCAGGAAACGGACCCGCGGCACTGGCACGACGGGTACAACATTCCGGCGCGTGACAAGGGTTGGATTGTGATGCGCCGGCATAAGTTCGGTACGTACGTCGGACTGCGGGGCCTGGCCATCAACGCCCGCCGACCGAACCTGCAAGACGTGCGCGTGAGAGAAGCGCTGACCCTCGCGTTCGACTACGACTGGTATGAGCGCAATATCACGCGGGGTTATTACAGCCGCCCCAGGAGCTACTTTTCTCACACGAGCTTTGCTGCCGTCGGGCTTCCCGATGCCGCCGAGCGCGCCCTGCTGGCGCCTTTTCGTGATCGGCTGCCGAAACGCCTGTTCACGCACCCGTTCGAGCTGCCGCGCGCAGAGGGCGTGGGGCGCAACCGCGCCGCGTTGTTGCGCGCGCGGGAGCTGTTGCGGGAATCGGGCTGGACGGTGCGCGGCGGCGTGCTCACCAATGACGCTGGCGAGCCGTTCTCGCTGTCGTTCATCGTCCGTAACGCAAACGAGCTGCGCTCGATCACCCAATTCGTCGATCAGCTCAAGCGCCTCGGATTCAAACCACGGGTGCGTATGGTCGAGACGTCGCAATACATCAGGCTCATGGAAGACTTCGATTTCGATATCTCCGAGCATGGCTACTGGACCGCACAACCGGCGGGAGTCGAGGTGGTCTCCTACTGGCATTCCAGCAATGCGCTGCTGCCGCACGTGAGGAACCGGTCCGGGATTCAGAACGAGGCTGTCGATGAGATGTTGATGCGCGTGATGAACGCGCGTTCGAGAGCGGAACTGACCGCCGCGCAGAGGGCGCTCGACCGTGTCCTGCTGTGGAACTTCTATATGATTCCGCTGGTCGCCGCCGAAGGCCCGCGCGTGGTGTACTGGGACAAGTTCGGCCGTCCGCCGAACGACTCCGAGTACCGCACCAACTTTCCGGACGCCTGGTGGTACGACGAAACGAAAGCGGCACGGATTACCGTCGCGAACTAACTTGATTCAGTTCGTTAGCGCCACCGCTCGCGGCAGAGGCGCCGACCCGCCACGGCTACAGCGTTATCCAGATGTCGCTGCGCCGGCCCGCCGTGCGCACGTCCTCGAGGAACGACCCATCCGACCCTGCGCGGATACCGGCGACCAGGAGGTCCGCCGCAACCACGCGGTCACCGAACAGCAGCAGCGCGGCATCTGGATCACACCGGTTCGAGGTCCAGATCAACCCGTCCACGTCGCCGAACCGATCATGAATCGCCTTGGTCCAAAGCGCCGTTCGGCCGTATTGCGTCGGCAGGCTACCGATCAGGGTGTCGCGCCGGACACCCCACTGCATCAGGTTCGGCGCGCGCAGGCTAGCGAGCCGCAGGGCGCGGCGCACCAGGAGCGTGCTGTGCTTGCAGTTCTCGACTGTGCCCCTCGGCACGGTCTTGCGGTTCGCGCTCAGCGGAACGTCGTGGAACAGCATCTCGTAGATCGCGGACTCCACGGTGAGGCCCGCGTACAGCGAAGGGATGCAGCGTCCCGCCGTGTCCCGGATCGGAGCGAACCGGGTCGGTCCCCTTCGGCAAGGATTGAAGTCATCTCCCGTGAACGCCCGATCATGAACGCGGTGGAGCAGTTGTCCGGGCTCCAGTTCGACGACGTTCGGCGCGTTGAGATGGTCCGGTGGACACGGTACGACCCCCGCCGGTCCCTCATCCACGCGCCGGATCCGAGAGCCGGCGGGCGGCAGCGACGACCAGTTCCCCGTCGTGGAGCCGTTGTTGCGGTTCGTCGCCGTCGAGCCAGCCGTTGCCCGAGGCGAACCACAGTGCCTTCTGCCACCCCGTCATCGCTTCGGGGAGTGCTGCTAGCACGTCCCGCATGACCGGGTGCGGCGCCCCGTCCTCGAACTGAAACGCGGGGTAGAGGTCGCGCCTTCCCACCCGGACCGCGAACGTCTTGCCCTCGCTCTTCCAGCGCGACGCCGGCTCGCTCGGATTCCGCGAGCGCAGACCCGACATGTGGTGGATCTGCACAGCCGTCAGCATTGGCGTCTCGTCCAGATAGGCGCGGCGCAGTTCGAGGTTGTCGACCGCCAGCTCCGCCTCCACGCCCGAACCCGCGGCCACCAGCCATGCCAGCATGCGGTCCAGGTCGTCCTGACCCTGTCGCCACTGCGCCTCCGGCCGCATCCGGGACAATCGGTTCAGCCGATCGACCATGCCGCCCAGCGGCCAGGACGCGTGAACCACCAGCCACTCGTCTCCTTCCCCCGCCGCCTTCCCCAAACGTCCTCTTACGCGCGGCGGCAGGTTCTCGACCTCTTCGGCCTCAAGCGGCTCCCACATGATCCGTTTCGGTTCAATGGCCATCGGGTCGTACCATGAGATTCATGACATTATTATCACTCTAATGTTTCTCACGACGTGCCGCAAGTCGCCCGCCAATGATCACGATCCATTGTCACCCTCGCGTTCGCAGTGGACACCGGTCGGTCTTTTGATGCCATTTCGATTGCGTCGCGCGAAACTTCGGCGCTAGTGCCACAAAAACCGTCGCCCTGGCGGGTGCGCCGTGTTTTGCCCCCGCCCAAGCCCGACTGTTTCATCCCGCCCGCCCTACCCGTCATCCCGTCGATCTTGCCGCCAATGCGGCAAGTCCGACGGGCTGATAGCCTATCGACGTAGTCGGCAAGGTCGCGCCACGCGGCGAGACGGTACTGGTGTGAGATGGAAACGAGATGACCCATATGCGTTTGGGCTACGTCAACGTGGCGGTTTCGAATCTGGACCGTTCGGTAGCTTTCTTTCGAGATCGCGTCGGTCTTGCCCTCAAGTTCGCTGATGCCGAGTTCGGTTACGCGGAGTTCGACACGCCGGGCGCGGGTTTCGCCCTCGCGCAGGACTTGGCAGCCGAAGGCCGCCACACCGGCATCGGATTCACCGTCGAGGACCTCGATGCCGCGTATGCGGAACTGTCCGACGCCGACATCGAGTTCACCCGACCGCCGACGCGAGAACCGTGGGGCGGCTACATGGCGATCTTCGCCGACCCCGACGGCAACACCTTCTACCTGGACCAGGTTCGAAGGGACTGAACGTTTCCCGGTCCGGGCTACTGGTGGTCGATCCAGGCGACCGTGGCCATGCGGCCGGTTTCCCCGTCGCGACGATGAGAGAAGAACCTGCGCTCGTGAAAGCTGCAGACGTTTGATCGGTATACGTCGGGCACGCCCGCTGCGCGAAGCCGACCCGCTACATACGCCGGCAAGTCGAACAGCCACTTGCCCGCAACCTCGGTCGACGAGAAAGTGTTGATTCCGTCAGGCCAGGCTGTGGCCATTTCGTATACATCGTCGCCGACCTCGTAGCATCGTCCGCAGATGCCGGGGCCGAGCCACGCGCGCAGATTGTTCGCATCGACCGGCAGTTCGCGCATCAGGGCTTCGATGACGCCGTCCACCGCGCCCCTCCAGCCGCAATGGATGACGGCGACTACGCTGCTCGCGGAATCGGCAACGACAACCGGTATGCAATCTGCGGTTGTCACCGCGACCGCCACCCCGGGAACATCTGTCCATACGGCATCCGCCTCGACCACGGCGCCGACACGCGCGGCGTAATGGACCCGCGTCCCGTGCACCTGGTTCAGCCACTGCACGCGAGTCTGGCCGATGGCCGCAAGCAGACGCGCGCGGTTTTGCGCAAGGCATCCCGACGCATTGGCGCGGCCCAGGTTCATTTCGCCGCCGCCGACCCCGCCAGCGCGGGTCGTCGACACGGCGCGGACCTTGCCCGGTTCGGACCAATCGGCTTCGAGTAGCTCGAGGGACATCGTGTGACCATGCATTCCCATGCAGGCGACATCTTTCAACATTCCTTCTAGGCTGTCGAATTCGGAGCGTATCAGGACATATCGTATGGCCGATCCGACGCACGAAGTATTCAATCAGCCGGGACCTTTCCCGTCCTTGAACCTGTTCCGGGCGGACGTGGCGCTGCAAGAGGCGGTGGCCGCGCACGGCGGTGCGTGGGATCGGGAACCGCTTGAAGCCTATGGCGCCCTCGCCGGCGGAAGGTTGGCCGAGCAGGGGCGTCTGGCGAATACCCACCGGCCCCAATTGCGCACCCACGACGCATTCGGACACCGCCTCGACGCGGTGGAGTTCCACCCCGCCTATCACGAACTCATGCGCACGGCTGTCGCCCATGGAGTGCATGGTCTCGCCTGGGAGGGACACGAGGGCGGGCACGCCGCGCAAGCCGCGTTGCAGTTCCTTCACAACCAGGCGGACGCCGGCACGAGCTGCCCGCTCACCATGACCTATGCCAGCGTCCCGACTCTGCGCGCAAACCCGGCATTGGCGGAGGCCTGGATACCGGGCATCGTGAGCCGCCGGTATGACGCTTCGGAGCGTTCGTTCCTGGACAAGTCGGGACTGATTGCATGGTCGGCGCGGCGGCCCTGATGCGCAATGCCGCGCTCCGCGCCGCCCATCACGTCAGCCACCGGTCGGCGTTCGGGAAGAAGCTGGTCGATCAACCGCTCATGCGGAATGTGCTGGCGGACCTCCTGCTGGAAAGCGAAGCGGCGATCTGGCTCGTGTTCCGAACGGCTCGGGCGCTCGATGCGCCGGCCGAGTCGAAGGCCGAGCATTTCGTCAGGCTGGCCACGCCGCTCGGCAAGTACTGGATTTGCAAGCGCGCGCCGGCGCACATCAACGAGGCCCAGGGCTCGAAGCCCGACTCCTGCTGGAACACACGCCGGAGGGGGTGGCGAACGCGTTCATTCGATCTCGGTTGACGCCCAGATCGTTCTGCTATGGCTGCCTGGATGACGATGCGGCCATTGCCTGGTTGCTCGACCGCATTCAACTCGATTGAGCGGGGGCGACGGGCCGTTCGATGGCGCTGCCGCTCAATAGCGGCTTCTTGCGAACCCGCTGCCAGTCGGTGTCGGGGACGCAAGCTTCTGTCGCCAAGGGCGATGGTTCAGGAGATCAAGGGGCTGAGAGCCTGGCGACGAAGGCTTGGTGTTCCGCCGTCGCCATCGCATCGCGCAGCGTCGCCTGCACGACGTGCAATTCGCCGGCGAGTAGCGCATTGATGGCGAGCGCGAGACCTGGGAAGACGTTGCTGTGCGTGACGCCCTGGTCGTCGGGCGGCAGCAGCCGATAGGCGCCGTCGGTCAACTCGAACCAGTCGATGCGTCGATCGACGGTTCGCCAAACGATGTACTCCCGCACGCCATTGCGCTGGTAGACATGCAGCTTATCGTGCAGGTCGTAGGAGGCACTACTTGCGGCGACCTCGGCCACAAGTTCGGGAGATCCCTCGATGTAACCGTCGTCGTCCAGCCGTGTTTGGCCGCCCGCCTCGATGCGGAGCAGCGCATCCGGTTGCGGCTCGTTATCGAGGTCCAGACGGACGGTGGCATTGTCGGACAACCCGACGCCCGGGGTGTCAAGGACATAGAGACCTAGCCATATCATCAACTTCGCATGGGGTCCGCCATGCACGTCGTCGCGGACAGGCGACCCCATGAATACCACTCCTTCGATCAGTTCCGCTTTCTTGACGTGTGGAAGGCAAGCGTAGCGACGCTCGAACTCGCAGCGCGTCAGTCGATCTCCAGACTCGAGGATGGGCGCTCGGGTGACACCCCGATCACCGCTCAAGGTATCCGGGATGTCCGATGTCGGAGGGTGCAACGAGTCCACTGCGCAAGCCGCTTGGCGAATGTGGGCATCATAGCTCGGCTGTTGCGGGTTGGCATCGGTTGGCGTCAATAGATGGGCCCGCACCGATAGGCCGTTGCTCCCCTGGGCTCACTTGGCGGCGAACAGCTCCGCCGCCCGCGCGCGCAGGTCCACCTTGCGTATCTTGCCGGATGCGGTCATAGGAAACGCGTCCACGAAGACCACCTGGCGGGGAATCTTGAAACTCGCCACCTTGCCCCGGCAGTAGGCGATGACCGCGTCTTCGTCGACCTCGGCGCCGGACTTGCGTTCGACGAACGCGATGGGCACTTCGGACAAGCGTCTGTCCGCGACGCCGACCACGGCCACCTGTTGCACGGCGGGATTTTCGAGGAGGAGTCCTTCGACTTCCATGGGATCGACGTTCTCGCCCCCCACCTTGAGCATGTCCTTGTAGCGCCCGATGAAGCGGATATAGCCGTCCGCGTGGCGTTCCGCCATGTCGCCAGTGCAAAACCAGCCATCCTTGTCGTAAGACTCCGCCGTCTCCTTCGGTTTCTTGTAGTAACCAAGCATCAGGCAGTAGCCGCGAACGCGCAGTTCGCCGGGCACGCCGTCGGGTTGTTCGCGCCCGGTGTCGGGGTCGACGACCTTGAGTTCGTAGCCGGGCGCGGGGTAGCCCGACGTTTCCGAGCGATGTTGCGCATCGTCGTCGAGGGAGCCCAGCGAGGCCCCGACCCAGACTTCGGTCATGCCGTACGCGGACACCGAATGCATCGGCTTGAGAAGGTGGATGCTTCGGCGCATCACCGGGGTCGAGTTGTGCATTCCGGCGCCGAACAAGCCCGTGCGCAGGCTGGAAACGTCCCTTGGCCGCGCTTCCTGCGCATCGCAGAGTCCTTGCACATGCGTATCGAAGCCATGGAAGATGGTGGCCCGTTCCCTTTCGACGAGGTCGAGGGCTGCGTCGGGATCGAAGGTCTCCATCACCACGTGTCGGGCGCCGGAAACCATCGACATGAGGGCCGCTTCGGAATATCCGAACGCATGGAACAGGGGCAGGTAGTTCAGGATCACGTCGCTTTCGGTGATGCCTAAGCGGAAGGCCCGTTCTTCGACATTGCGGATCAGGTTGTGGTTGTGCAGGACGCCCTTGGGGAATCCGGTCGTGCCGGAGGTGTACATGATGAAGACGGGGTCGTCCGGGTCCACTGCGCGCGCCCTGGCATCGAGTTCCGCGTCCGTGATGCGGTCCGCGTCGGCGATCGCGCCAGCCCAGTCGACAGTCCCCGGATAGTCGCCGTCGTCTCCGTCGCCAACGATGACGACGCGCCTGAGCATCGGGAAGTCGCTGTCGTCAACGACGTCGCCCCGTTCGGGAAGGGAGATGACCTCGCGCACCATCGCCAGGTAGTCGATGGGTCCGGAGACGTCGTGCGTGATCAGCATGGCACTGTCCGACTGACGCACGACGTACTCAAGATCGTTGGTGCGGAACCGTGTGTTGACGGGCACGTGCACGGCGCCGATCCTGGCCAGGCCGAACATGAAAAACAGCCAGTCGGCACGGTTGTTCAGCCACAGCGAGACGTGATCGCCCGCCTCGACATCAAGCGCCATCAAGGCTTTGGCCGCCCGGTCTACCTGTTCAGAAAGTTGGGAGAACGTATAGCGCGCATCGCCGAAGACCAGGGCTTCCCGGGTGCCGAAGCGGCGGGCCATCTCCCCCGGGAGATCGCCGAAACGGCGCTTTGGATACCAGTCGGTCATCGGGACCGTGAGGGGGTTAGCGCGCCTTGAGCAAGGATGCCTTCACCCTTTCGGGCACGCTGATAGATGCGAAGTAGTTTGCGGGGAACAAATAGTCTTCGCCGCTTTCGTCTATGACCCGCAAGTCTCCATCTTCCGCTGCTTCGTCATCCGGAAGCGCCCTATATATCTTGTGCAACTCCAACGAGGCGGGATAGCCACTATTGTTGACGCACACCACGTACTCCAACTCTTGATCCCGTTTTACTTTCATCTCAATCCAAGTAGCGCTTGCGCTTGAACTCTCTGGGCCCGATACCATGGGCTTCATACCAATGGAGCTCGGCGAGCCGAAGACTCCCATCATGCAGTCGAATGTGGGCGACTCCCTTCCGCTTTCGCCAGTTCCCAAGCCCGTATTGCCGCCTCAGTCTCGGAAGTTCCCGGATTCCCGAACCTCTTGCAATGGTTTCCGCATCCGAAATCTCTCCGACGATGCGGAAGTTCATGGTTCGCCACGGGTGTCTCCTGTCAGGAACTTCTGAAGCTTGCCCAACCTGAGTGCGATGTCAAGTTGTCGCATCGACATCGGTGGAACGCGTGAAGTCCCGAGGCGCTGGTCAGCGACATCCGCAGCGCGCTACCTGGTCGAGTTATTCGGCCACCACATGCTCGACCGGCAGGTTTTCGGGTTGATACGCGTTGGCCGGATTGTCCATTCGCGCGATCACGCTGCTGTGTATGCGCGCTCCACCGGGAATCGTTCGCGCGCCGCGGCCGCGTATTCGCCAGAACCCCGCATCGGAGCGATGCCCCTCCCCATGGGGGTTGGGTTGCAGTCTTTCCTCTGTCGGCATCGTCAGGCGAAGCCCGCACGCCGAGGCCTTGCCGAGCATCCAGTGCAGGGCGATGTTCGACAGGCCCCGGTCGTCGTACCAGCCGCCCACATCGGAGTGGACGCCAGCGAACCATACCTGTTCTATCGTCTGTCCCGGGATTGCCCGTGTCTCGTCCCAGGGACTCGGCAGGAAGTCCTCGCGCCTTTCGTCGATGGCCAGGGCGTGGTATCCGAAGCGGACATCGGGATTCAGGGTCGCGTCATGGAACCGTTTCCCCGCGTTCATGACCAGCGATTCGACCGTGTCCCAGACGCCGATGAAGTGAATCGGACAGGGGCGCCCGAACGCCTTGAGGAAACCGCTGGCCACTTCCGTGTTGTTCCCCGTGTTGTAGATCTTCGAGGCGTATTCGACCAGGTTGTCATGGCCCGCGCGCAGCAATCCGCACTTGAAGAGCATTCCGGCCAGCGCACGCACCGTGAAGGCGCCGCGACTGAAGCCGAACAGGTAGACGCGATCACCTTCCTGGTAGTGGTCGGCGAGGAAACGATAGGCGTCCTCCACGTTCTTTTGCAGGCCGTGTCCGGTGGCCTTGTCTCCCATTGCGCGCAGATCCCCGCGCTCCTCGTGATACTCCCAGCCACCCGTCCCGACGCCGGGGTCGTAGTAGGCGATCTGGTTTTCGTCCTTCTCGAGCACGAGGTAGGTCTCGACGACGTTCGTGTTGTTGCGGCCGAACTCGTTGCCGGTGCCGTCGCAGCATATGGCGATGTACTTCATGGTTGTCCTTAAGTTCCCCGGAGCGGGCGGGCCAAGAATAACTTGCGCCGCTGCCGTTTCCGCATGTGCGCGATCACCTCTCGTGCCGCGCGGAATCGCCGGACCTACCTTTTAAGGCGAAGGGAACGAAACGGCGCGCGTGACTTTCCACGGATTTCGCACACGAATGGAAGCAAACGGCCATTTCGCGCCAGATTCGGCACTCGTAGAGTTGGGTTTCACCACCAAACACAAATGGAGTGTTTTCATGAGAGAGTTGACCACATTCGAAACCCGGGAAACCGTCGGCGGCTTCTTGCCTGTTCTTGTTGCGATCGTCGCGGCGGTTGTTAGTTCCTACATCTACGATCCCATTGCCCCTAAAAAGGAAGGCAGCGAGAAGAAGGCCGGCGAGTGCCCATAGGACCTTTGACCGCGAGCGTGACGACGAGCGGCGGGCGGTCTATTCGCGGCCGAGCGGCTTCCAGATGACTTCGGCGACGCCGTTTTCCCGCGCGGCGGTTCGCGCCAGGACGAACAGATAGTCGGAGAGCCTGTTCAGATACGCGCCGACGCCGGCTTCGACGAGCGGCGACAGGCTCTCCGCCTCCGCCCAGAACGCGCGTTCCGCCCGGCGCGTGGCGCTGCGCGCCACATGGGCGAGGGCGATGATCTCGTCGCCGCCGGGAAGGACGAACTCCTTCAGCGGCGGCAGTTCCCTGTTCAGTTCCCGAGTCTCGGCTTCGATCTGCGCCACGAGCGGTTCCCAGTCCACCGCCGTGCCGCCGGTGGCGACGGCGCCGCCGATATCGAACAGGCGAGACTGGATCCGCGTAACCGCCGGCTTGTGGTGTTCGGAAGTACGCGCGGCCAGCAGTCCGACGAAGCTGTTCGCCTCGTCCAGCGCGCCGATGAGGACGAGGCGCGGATGGTGTTTGGGATAGCGTTCCGGACCGGCCAGCGATGTCTCGCCGCGGTCGCCGGTTCTGGTCACGACGCGGCTGATTCGGTTAGGCACTGGACTCCCTCGTTTTGGCCATGCGCCGCGTCAGCCAATATATCAGGAACAGGACCGGGACCCCTATCGCCGCGGTGCCGGCGAAGAAGGCGGGATAGCCGAAGGCCTCGACGACTTGCCCGGAGTAGCCGCCCAACACCTTGGGAAAGAGCGTCATGATGGAACTGAATATGGCGTACTGCACGGCCGTGAACGACAGGCTCGTGAGGCTCGACAGGTAGGCGACGAAAGCCGCGCTCGCGAGCCCCGCGCTCAGGTTGTCGGCCGCGACGACGGCGTACAGGAGCGGCAGGTTGCCCGGCGATGCGGCGAGCGCGATGAACAGCAGATTGGTGCCCATGGCGAGCACGGCACCCAGCATCAGAACGCGTATCACCCTGTACTTGAGGGCGAGATAACCGCCCAGGAAGCCGCCGAGTATCGTCATCCAGATGCCGAACAGCTTGCTCGCGGTGGCGATCGCGTTCTTGCTGTAGCCCATGTCGACGTAAAAGACGTTGGCGATCACGCCCATGACGATGTCGGATACGCGATAGAAGCCAACCAGAAGCAGGATCGGCACCGCGATGCGACCGTAGCGCGCGAAGAAGTCCGCGACGGGGGCGACATAGGTGTCGCGCACCATTTCGCGGCGAACGAGGCTGACCGAAACCGCTAGCCTGGCCGCGCCCAGCGCGAGCGCGAGCGCTGCGCCTATGCGTATGGCTTCTGCCAGGAATCCGGCGAGTGCGCCGTTCAGACCCGCCGTACCGGACAACCAGGCATCGACCGCGGCTACCGCGCCGGACGAGGCCGCGAACGCGGCGACGAATACGCCCGCCAGGACGGCGAAGAGCAGCAGGAAACGCGCATAGTCGGACGTGCCGTGAAAGTAGTTCGACAGGTTTCGGCGAACCGGTTCGGCGATGATCAGCGTTGTCGCGACACCGACCAGCATCGCGGCGGCCATGCAGAGATACGTCCACTTCCACGCATCGTGGAGATAGTTCTCCGCGGTGGTGCCGAAAGCGGTGGCGAGATATAGGGCCACGGCGCCTGCGACCAGCATCCCCGAGCGATAGCCGGCGATATATGAAGCGGCAAGCAGCGCCTGCATGGATTCGTCGGCAGCCTCGATGCGATAGGCGTCGACGACGATGTCCTGGGTGGCGGCGGAGAAGCCCAACGCCACGGCAGCCACGGCCATCATCAGGAGCCCTTGCGGCGTGGCGGGATCGCTGTACGCCATGAGGACGATGGCACCGATCACGGCGAACTGCGCGAACAGCAGCCAGGCCCGGCGTTGCCCGAGGCGATCGGTCAGGATCGGAAGCGGCAGCTTGTCGACCAGCGGCGCCCAGACGAACTTGAAGGAATAGCCGAGCGCGGCCCAACTGAAGTAGGTCACTGCGGCGCGTTCGATGCCGGCTTCCCGCAGCCAGATCGAGAGCGTGGCGAAGATCAGGAGCAGCGGCAGGCCCGATGAAAAGCCCAGAAACAGGAGCGCGGCGACCTTGGGGTGCAGGTAGGCCCGAAGCCCCGGCGCTCGTGACTCGGCGGAATGTTCCACTACATGCGTGCCGGTTTCTTGAAAGGCGAGTTCGGAAAATCCGACGCCATGGTATGTCAGCCCGTGCGCCAGCGAAATCGCTTGAGGTTCACGCGGCCGTCTTCGAATACCACGCCTTCCGCCTCGAGCAGGGCCCGCTGGCGGGACGGATCAGCGATCGAGATGCGTCCCGCCGCGTTGATGACGCGATGCCACGGCAGCCTGGTGCCGGCGGGAAGACGCGATAGCGTCAACCCGACCTGGCGCGCGCCCCCGGGCAGGCCGGCGAGTTCGGCGATCTGGCCGTAGGTCGCCACGGTGCCTCGGGGAATTGCCGCGGTGACCTGCCAGATACGCTGTCGCAGGTTTACTCTTACGTCGGTTGGCTGCGCGCGGGGGGTGTCCATGGGAAAGTGGTTGCTGGTTTTCGTCATTACGCCTCTGGTTGAAATGTATATCTTGATCGAGGTCGGGGGAATCATCGGATCGTGGCCCACCATCGCCCTGGTGGTGCTTACAGCCGTCGTCGGCGTCGGTCTGATCCGCGCGCAGGGGTTCGCGACGTTGATGCGCGGGATGGCTCGCCTGAACGCCGGCGAACTGCCTGCGACCGAGATGGTCGAGGGCGTGATGCTGGCGCTGGCGGGCGCGCTCATGGTGACGCCCGGCTTCGTGACCGACACGGCCGGCTTCGTCCTGTTGACGCCGCGTTTGCGCCGGCGCCTGGCGGCCGAGTTGTTGCGGCGCTTTGTGCCGGTCGCGGGAGCGGACTCGGACAACCCCGAAGGCCGCACCATCGAAGGCCGCTTCAGACGCCACTAGCAGACTGTCGATCTTGCCCCCAATGCGGCAAGTCCGACAGGCTGTTTGGCCCGCAGCGAAAATCGATCGAAAATCGGGGTTGAATATCGACGAACCGCCCCTATCATATGCCTCGCCCCGGATTGGCACTCTCAATCGGAGAGTGCTAGTTGGAGGGAACCTCCGTTGGGGCGGGAACAAGAGACTTGGGTGAAGGCGCGGCCAACGCGTCGATTGGGAACAATATCTCGGGAGAATCAGGACATGAACATTCGACCCCTACATGATCGTGTGGTGGTGCGCCGCGTGGAAGAAGACGCGACGTCCGCGGGCGGAATCGTGCTGCCGGATACGGCGTCGGAGAAGCCTTCTCAGGGCGATGTGCTCGCCGTGGGACCTGGCAAGGTACTCGACGATGGCAGCGTGCGCGCGGTCGACCTCAAGGTTGGCGACAGGGTGGTCTTCGGCCAATACGGCGGAAGCACGGTGAAAGTCGATGGGGAGGAGCTTCTCATCCTCTCCGAAAACGAAATTTTCGGCGTGCTGGAAGACTAGCCTCGGCACGACGGACAAAAGCTGACAGGAACAGAGGAATCTAGGAGAAAACGATGAGCGCGAAGGAAGTACATTTTTCAGACGATGCGCGAGGCCGCATGCTCGAAGGGGTGAATCTCCTCTCGAACGCGGTAAAAGTGACGCTCGGGCCCAAGGGACGTAATGTCATACTCGACAAGTCGTTCGGCGCACCGACCGTGACCAAGGACGGCGTTTCGGTCGCCAAGGAAATCGAACTCAAGGACAAGTTCGAGAACATGGGCGCGCAGATGGTCAAGGAAGTCGCGAGCCAGACATCGGACGAAGCCGGAGACGGCACGACAACCGCAACGGTGCTGGCGCAGTCGATTCTGACCGAAGGATTGAAGTCGGTGGCCGCGGGCATGAACCCGATGGATCTCAAGCGCGGTATCGACAAGGCGGTGATCGCCGCCGTCGCATACATCGGCAAGATCGCGACGCCGTGCGAAGACCCGACGTCCATCGCGCAAGTAGGAACGGTGTCCGCCAACAACGACGCGGCGGTCGGCCAGATCATCGCCCAAGCGATGGAGAAAGTCGGCAAGGAAGGCGTCATCACGGTGGAAGAAGGCAGCGGACTCGAGAACGAACTCGAGGTGGTCGAGGGCATGCAGTTCGACCGGGGCTACCTGTCTCCGTACTTCATCAACAGTCAGGAATCCATGTCGGCGGAACTGGAAGATCCCTATGTCCTGCTCTGCGACAAGAAGATCTCGAACATACGCGACATGCTGCCGGTGCTTGAGAATGTCGCCAAGGCGGGCAAGCCGCTGATGGTGATTGCCGAAGACATCGAAGGCGAAGCGTTGGCGACGTTGGTGGTCAACAACATGCGCGGCATCGTCAAGATCGCCGCCGCCAAGGCGCCGGGCTTCGGCGACCGCCGCAAGGCCATGCTCCAGGATATCGCCATCCTGACCGGCGCAACGGTCATTTCGGAGGAAGTCGGCTTGACCCTCGAAGGCGCGGGTCTGGACGATCTCGGCACCGCCAAGCGCATTTCCTGCACGAAGGAAAACACGACCATCGTTGATGGGGCGGGCACCAAGGTGGATATCGCAGGCCGCATCAAGCAGATCCGCCAGGAGATCGAGGACACTTCCTCCGACTACGACCGCGAGAAGCTGCAGGAGCGTCTGGCCAAGCTGGCCGGCGGCGTTGCCGTGATCAAGGTCGGCGCGCCGACGGAAGTCGAAATGAAGGAGAAGAAGGCTCGCGTGGAAGATGCGCTGCATTCGACGCGCGCCGCGGTGGAGGAAGGCATCGTGGCGGGCGGTGGCGTTGCCCTGGTTCGCGCGTTGCAGAATATCGAGGATCTCGCGGGCGACAACGAGGACCAGAATGTCGGCATCAGCATCGCCAAGCGCGCGATGACCTCGCCGCTGCGCCAAATTGCGCAAAACTCGGGTGCCGAGGGTGCCGTGGTGCTCGACAAGGTGGGCGGGCTCCCGGAGAACCACGGGTTCAACGGCGCCACCGGGGAATACGGCGACATGATCGAGATGGGGATTCCCGATCCGGCCAAGGTGGTCCGCACCGCGTTGCAGTCGGCGGCTTCTGTCGCGGGTCTCATGATCACGACCGAAGCCATGGTCGCGGAAGCGCCGGACGACACGCCACCCCCCATGCCGGGAGGCGGCGGCATGCCGGATATGGGCGGCATGATGTAACTCGCCTCAACCGAAAAAACCCCGCTCCGGCGGGGTTTTTTCTGCGCCAAAGCTTTTCGCAACGGCAGCGGTGGACGCGGTCGAGGGGCGGACAGTCGCATTGCGCGACGCGGCGGCGCGCGAGTATTATCGGGCGAACAACAATGATCGGGGTCGGACGATGGAAGAAGTCATCAACTACTTGGCGCGCTGGGGTCACATGCTGGCGGGCATTACCTGGATAGGCCTGCTTTACTACTTCAACTTTGTGCAGACGGAGTATTTCAAGGAGGCCGAAGACAACGCTCGGGTGGACGCGTTCACCAAGCTCGCGCCCCGCGCGCTGTGGTGGTTTCGTTGGGCGGCGGCGCTGACATTCCTGACCGGCTTGATATTGCTCTACTTCATCGGCATGGGCGCCACCGTGGATATCTTTCTCGCCGCCGTGATGGCGACCCTGATGTTTCTCAACGTCTGGCTCATCATCTGGCCGAACCAGAAGATCGTCATCGCTTCCAACGAACAGATCAAGGGTGGCGGCGAAGCGCTCCCGGAAGCGGCGGCAGCCGCGCCGAAGGCGGCGCTGGCGTCGAGAACCAATACGCTCCTTTCGCTGCCCATGTTGTTCCTGATGGGTTCGAGCGCCCACTATGCGCACGGCGGGTTCAACGACAGCATGAACGCCCTTGTCGTGGGCCTTGTCATCATCGCGGCGCTCGAACTCAATGCCATCTTCGGCAAGCAGGGTCCGATCACCACGGTGCGCGGTGTGATCGTCAGCAGCCTGGTCCTGACTGCGGTGTTCTGGGGCGTCGTGGAGGTGCTGTAGCCGCGTCACTTTTCGGCGCGCGCTCGCAATGGTGCGGCGCGCGCCGATCCTGCTTCCCCAGCGGCGAAGTTCTGCCTAAACTTCCGTTGTCTTCGCAACGCGGGAGCACCGTACCTTGAGCGAGCCGGTTCAACCCCAGTTCGACCCCCCGATAGCTGCTTCGCCGAGTGACTTGCCGAGACGCTCGCGTGGGCGCCCGCCCGGCGGAGGAGGTGCCGGGCGAGGTATCGGCATGAGCTTGCTGCTGGCGTTGATGATCGGAGGCTTCGGCATCGGCGGATGGTTCGTCTTCAACCAGCAACAGGAACTGCTGGCAAGCGAGCGCGAGCGGGCGGAGACCGAAAAGCGGCTGGGGCACCTCGAGGCGCGCCAGCGCGCGACCGATGAAAACATGAGCGAAACGGGCGAAGACACGAACGAACAGTTGACGTTCTGGGAGTCGGAAATACGCAAGGTCTGGGACGTCGCGAACAAGCGCAACAAGAAGTGGATCCAGGACAACCAGGCGGCGATCACCAGGCATCAGTCGACCCTGAATAGCGTGGAGGCGAGCTTGGCGGACCTCAGGAGTGCCGTGTCTCGCAACGATGCCAAGCTGCAGCAGCAGGGGGAAATCGTTGAGCGGCTGGCTGATGTACAGGAGCAGGTGCGGACCCTTGTTCGTCAACACAGGGACTTGGTGGATGCGGTCAACACGTCGCGCCAGGTCGTCGCGACGCTGAAAGCATCGCTGGAGCCGCGAGTCGAAAAGATCGAGGAAGCGATCAGCGCGATCGACGGCTCCCGGCAGACGACGGGCGCCCAATGGAGCCGGTTGCGCGCGCGCCTCGACGCGCTGGAGCGCCAGCTCAACGAGAGCGTTCCCGAGCCACTAGTCGAGTAGCCAAGCCCGGAGCTTATTCGCCCCCGCGGACTGCGGCTATGCGGCGATCCTTCGCCTGCCACAGTCCGTCCACCCATCGGTTGAGGATCTCGCGCCTGTCACCGGAGTTGTTCGTCAACGACTCCGGCACCGCGAGGGTATCGACCGTCACATCGATGCGGGGACAGCGGCCGCAGAGGAAATCCCAGAATCCCGGCACCCCTTCGGGATAGTGGATGATCACGTCCACGAGCGCGGTTGCACGGTCGCCAAGCGCCGTCGCGACGTAGCTGAGGCCGGTCGGTCTGGGTTTCAGCAGATAGCGGTATGGAGACGCCTGGACGGCATGTTTCGCATCCGTGAAGCGCGTGCCCTCGAGAAAGCTCAGCACTGATGTGGGACATTCCACGAAGCGGCGGCAGGCGTTGAGCGTCGCATTCCTGTCGTGCTCCCGAAGTTCCGGGTTTTGCGCCAGCCGTTCGCGTCCGTAGCGCCGCACATAGGGAAACCCCAGGAACCACATGGCGACCCCCACCAGTGGCGCCCAGATCAATTCCCGCTTGGTGAAGAACTTCAGCGGCGGAATGCGACCGAGCAACGTGTTCTGCAGGACGATGATGTCGACCCACGACTGGTGATTGCTCACAACCAGGTACCAGCCGTTTCGAACAAGACCCTCGGCGTCGCTGAAACGCGTGTCAATGACCGTAAGTCGAAGCAGCCGCACTAGCAAACAGTTGCTCGCCACCCAGCCGTCGATGATGCGATCCATCAAGCCGCCGAGCCCGGCGCGCATCCGACCACGGGGCAACGCCAGGCGCACGCAGCCCATGACGTACAGCGGCACACACAACAGCGTGGTGTGAAGCGCAATAAACGTCATCGCGATGCCGCCGCGCAGCGTTCCCATGCCGCATCTTTAACACACCAAAAGAGAGGGTGCCACGACGCCCGGACATTAGGGACAGCCATCCGGGACAGCAGGGACACGCATCCGGGACAGCCACTGGGACAGCCACCCCGGACATTAGGGACACCCATCCAGGACAGCCATAGTGATGGGACAGCCATTGGGACAGCCACCTTTGGGACAGCCATCCACCCGGGAACGGGACAGCCATAGGGACACCCACCTGGGACAGCCGCCCGGTGACAGCCATAGGACACCCACCTTTGGGACAGCCACGATTCAATTCATTAGGGACACCCATTAGGGACACTCACCCATTAGGGACACTCACCCATTAGGGACACTCACCCATTAGGGACACCCACGTTGGGACAGCCACCCGTCCGTTTGCCGGGGTGGATCGGCTGCTCGCGCCGCCGAAAGCGCGTACCATGGCTTGCGCATGGAAGCACCCGCCGACACCTTCCTCTGGTACGACATAGAAACATCGGGCATATCGCCCGCGAATGACCGGATGGTGCAGTTTGCGAGTTTGAGGACGGACGCCGATCTCAAGCCCATCGATCCGCCTTTCTCCACTTACGTCCAGTTGGCCCCCGAAGTCGTGCCATGGCCGGAGGCTCTCCTGGTGACGGGAATCACCCCGCAGACGTTGGCGACAGGTCGCCCCGAATGGGAGGCGATGACGGAGATTCATCGCATTTTCGAGATGCGGCGCACGTGCGTCGTGGGCTACAACAACCTGCTGTTCGACGACGAGTTCATTCGCTATACGCTATACAGAAACCTGTTGGACCCCTACGCGAGAGAGTGGCGCGACGGCAATTCCCGGTGGGACATCATCGACCTGGTTCGCGCCGCAGCCGCGTTGCGGCCACAGGGCATCGAGTGGCCCATCATCGACGACAGACCTTCATTTCGTCTGCAGGCGATCGCCGAAGCAAACGGTCTGACGCACGAAATCCCGCATAACGCCCTGTCCGACGTGCGCGCCACCATCGAGGTCGCCCGCCTGATCAGCAAGCGCCAGCCGAAGCTGTACCAGTACGGCCTGGGCTTGCGGTCGAAAGACGTCGCGCGGCGGATGCTTCTGCCGTTCGGACGGCAAATCTGCATCCATTCTGCGAGGACTTTTGGGAACGCGCGCTACGCGACGGCGCCGGTGCTATCGGTTGCGCAGCACCCGGAAATCGACGCCAGCATCATCGTCGCGGATCTCGGCCGCGATGTTTCCGCGCTCATCGAAGATTCGGCGGAAGATCTCGCCCAGGCGTTGTTCGCGAAGGAAGCGGAAGAACGACCGCCGCTGCACCAGGTGAGACTCAACAGGTGCCCGTTTCTTGCGCCCTTGAGCGTACTGCGGCCGGCGGATGCGAAGCGCATAGGCATCGACCGGGACCTGGTGCTAGAGCGGCAGGCCGCCCTGGCGGCAACACCCGATCTCGACAAGAAGCTCGCGCATGTATACGGCAGACGCGACGACGAACGCGGCGACAGGTCCCGAGATGTGGAGGAACGACTATACGAAGGCTTCACTTCCAATGCGGATCGCAGCCGATGTGACAGCCTCCAGCGTGAACTGCGCGCCAGCACGCCCTGGCCGGACATTTCGTTCGCGGACTCCCGCCTGCGGGAACTCGGCGATCGTTTGCGCGCGCGGCTGCGTCCGGAGTCGCTCGACGTGTCTCAGCAAGCGGCCTGGAAGCGACACATCGTTGATCGCCTGACCGAGGAACACCCCAGGCGCCTGACCGTCGCCGCGTATCGGCGCGATGTGGAAGAACGTTTGCGCGGCGGCGGCGGAGACCGCGAGAAGCTCGGCGCGCTGCACGCTTACGGACTGGAACTCGAACGCCGCGCCCACGCATGACCACCTCCTGCGTCAGCTTCATGGGCGTAGGCAAGCACTTTGCCGGCAATTGGGTATTTCGCGACGTCACGTTTTCGTGCCCTTCCGCCGAAACGACGGCCATCGTCGGCGAGAGCGGTAGCGGCAAGACGACGCTGCTGCAGCTCGTCAACGGGGTTCTGCGTCCGAACGAAGGCGCCGTCGAGGTGCTCGGCGAATCGGTTCCCGCCGAGGGCGTCGAGGCGTTCCGCCGACGCATCGGCTACGCCGTGCAGGGCGCGGGCCTGTTCCCGCACATGACGGTGCGCGAGAACGTCGACCTGCTCGCTAGGCTCGAACGTTGGCCGCGCGACGCCATCGAGTCCCGCTTCGACGAACTGCTGGGGGAGATGGGTCTCGACGCGTCGCTCGCCGACCGGTATCCGAATCAACTCTCCGGCGGCCAGCAGCAGCGTGTCGGACTGTGCCGGGCGCTTATGCTGAGGCCCGGCATGCTGCTCCTCGACGAACCGTTCTCGGCGGTGGACCCCATCACGCGGATGGAGCTGTACGAGCAGTTCATTTACGCGCAGCGGCACGAGGGGGTCAGCGCGCTGCTGGTCACCCACGACATGCGCGAGGCGGTCAAGCTGGCGCAGCACCTGGTCATCGTGGGATCGGGTGAAGTCCTGCAGGCCGGAGAAACCGCGGACGTGCTGGCCGCACCGAGGCCAGGCTATGTCGCCCGGTTGATCGAGACGCAACTGTGATTCGCCGCGCCTGTATCGTCATGTTGGCCCTGTCCGCCGCGGCGACGACAGCCGCCGAGCCGATCATCGTCGCGAGCAAGAACTTCAACGAGTCCTACATCCTGGGGGAAGTGGCGGCGCAACTGCTCGAGTCCGGCGGATTCGAAGTGGAGCGCCGCATGGGGCTCGGTGGCACCCTGATCTGCTACGAGGCCTTGGTCGCGGGGGAGATCGATGTCTACATCGAATATACGGGCACCCTGTCGCAGGCGATCCTGAAGTCCGAAACGCAGCTCGCGTTCGACGACCTGAACGCCGCCGTCGCTCGCCTTGGACTGCAACTGCTGCCGCCGTTCGGCTTCAACAACACCTACGCGCTGGCATTGCCGCGCGCGCTGGCAGAGCGCCTTGGCTTGAACACGATCTCGGACCTGGCGGCGCGCGACGACCTGAACATTTCTGTCAGCCACGAGTTTCTCGAACGCGAAGACGGCTGGCCGGGCCTGTCCCGCGTGTACGGATTCGAGCGGGTGCCGCGCGGAATCGAGCATGCATTGGCCTACCAGGCGCTGGAGGATGGCGCCATCGATGTCACGGACGCCTACTCCACGGACGGCGAATTGGTCCGCTACGATCTCAAGGTGCTGACCGACGACAGGCACTTCTTCCCCACATACCTCGCCGCCCCGCTGGTGCGCGCGGACTTGCCGGCGGCTGCGAAGGCGCGGCTCGCTCACCTGGCGGACACCCTCGACGACGCGGGCATGCAGGCGATCAACGCGTCCGTGATGTTCGGCGGCGCGGACTTTGCCGAAGCCGCCGCCGGTTACCTGGACGACATCGGCATCGAGAGCACTGCGGCGCGATCCGGCTTCTGGGAGCAACTGCGCCGAAACACGGTCCGACACATCCTCCTGACCGCCATCGCGCTGGCGGCGGCCACATGCGTCGGGATCGCGCTCGGCCTCCTGGTGTTTCGCGTCGGCTGGCTGTCTCGCGCGGTGGTCTACATGACAGGACTGATGCAGACGATTCCATCCATTGCCCTGTTGGCGCTCATGATTCCGCTGTTCGGCATCGGCGTCGTCCCCGCCATCGCGGCCCTGTTCATGTACTCGCTCCTGCCCATCGTCCGCAATACGGTCACCGCGCTCGTCACCGTCGATCCGGTGTTGCGGCGCGTGTCTTTGGCGATGGGACTGACCCGAAGGCAGGAGTTGCGCCACGTCTTTGTCCCGTTGTCGATGCCGAGCATGCTGGCGGGCGTTCGCACGGCGGCGGTCATCTGCATCGGCACGGCGACGCTGGCGGCATTCATCGGCGCTGGCGGACTGGGTGACCCGATCGTCACCGGCCTGAGCCTGAACGATACGGGTTTGATCATGCAGGGCGCGGTGCCGGCGGCCCTTCTCGCCGTGGTGACGGAACTCGTGTTCGAAGGCGTTGAAAGGGCGCTGGTGCCGAAACACCTCCGCACGTCGGAACGCTGACCATGGTCGCGATGTGGCCTTGCAAGGAAATCGACCTGGATTGGGCGGACTGGGTTTTCGCCGTGGGCGCGTGCCTTTCGCCGCCGCCAATTCAGGACGTCTTCGCGCGGGTAGAGCGCCTGTGGTCGGCGCAGGATGACAGCCTCGCGTGTCTGACGGTGCGGTCCGCGTTCGATCTGTACCTGCGGGCGCAACGCTGGGAAGCCGGCTCCGAGATCGTCTTTTCCGCGCTAACCGTGCCGGATATGCCGCGTATCGCGCGGCACCACGAACTGCGCCCCGTGCCGCTCGATATCGACCCGGCGACAGCGGCCTGGGACGATAGCGCGCTTGAGCGATGTATCGGTTCTCGCACGCGGGCGCTGGTGCTCGCGCACCTGTTTGGCACCCGCATCGATCTGGATCCAGCGATCGAAATCGCGCGTCGGCGCGGCATCGCGGTGGTGGAGGACTGTGCCCAGGCCTACGCGGGACCGGATTGGACCGGCCATCCCGAATCGGACCTGTCGCTATTTTCCTTCGGACCCATGAAAACCGCGACCGCGCTCGGCGGCGCGCTGGCGCGGGTGCGCGATCCGGACACATGCGCCGCGATGAAACGGATCTCCGCGCAGGACAGCATCCAGCCGACGGGCGAGTTCCTGCGCCGTGTCCTGCTCTACGGCGGGTTGAAGGCGGCATCGCACCCGCGCGCGTACGGCGTCGTCATGGCTGTCGCCGATGCCCTTGGCGCCGACGCGAGCCAATGGATTCACAGCCTGACTCGGAACGTGGCCGATGACGCGTTCATCGCAAGCATCCGTCGGCGTCCGTGCGCAGCGCAGCTCGGACTGCTTGAACGCCGGCTGGGGCAGGGGACCTCAACGGTTTCCCGCCGCGTGGAACCGGGCCGGACGTTGATGTCTTCCCTGGGGCCCGATGTGGAGGTTCCGGCGCGCACAGCCGACCCCCACGGGTACTGGATGTTCCCGGTACTCGCGCGAAATCCCGAAGCACTGTCGGCTTCGCTCCGTGATCGCGGTTTCGACGCCATGTCGGCCCGCCTGTCGGTCGTCTCCGATGGCGCGACTCCAACGCCCGGCGCCGACCGACTATCCGACGCCCTCTACATTCCGTTCGATCCGGTTATGCCGAGCGAAGAACTGGAGAGACTGGGCAGGCTTGTCGGAAGCTTCGAGGCGCAAGCCACACAGATCGAGGTTAGTTCGAATTGATGCTGGATTGTCGCCGTTTGAGCGACAATTCGGGAGGCGGACGCCATAAGCGGGACGCGTTGAGAACGAGCCGGCAATCCGGCGTCGATTCCCATCCCCGCCGTTCTTTCTCATTCGCGCCACGGCTCCCGCGCTTCGTATTTCGCGAGCCTGCCGACCAATTCCTCACGCAGACTCTCGGTTTCCGAAGATATGGCCGTGATCGCGCTGCGCTGGGTGGCGATGGCGCGCGCGAAGTCGCCGCTCTCCGCGTAGGCCGCGGCCAACGTATCGAGTGTGCCGGGATTCTCGGCCTGGGCGACAGCGCGCTGCGCCAGGTGCAAGGCCAGCACGCCATCGCGGATGCGGTCGTGCTTCGAGGTCGAGAGGATCCATGCCGCGTTGTTTTCGCCGCCGGAATGTCCCGCGCTCGCAGCGCGTTCGAACCAGTAGAGAGCGGTCGCGGTCTTGTCCTTTTGATCGGGTTGGAAGATCAATCTTGCCAGCCGGTACTGGCCTACCGGATCGTCCTGTTCGGCCGCGCGGCGGTACCAAGTCTCGGCGGTCGCGAGGTTGGCGTCCGTGCCCGTCCCGGTTTCGTACAGATAGCCGAGTCCCGTGTACGCGTCCGTGACGCCCTGTTCCGCCGCTTCGTGATACAACTCGAACGCGCGGGCGATGTCTTGATCCACCGCGTCGCCGATGAGATAGAGACGGGCCAGTGCCGCCTTGGCATGGGCGGAACCGCTGTCGGCGAGGATCGAGAAACGGCGGGCGGCCTCCGCCTCGTCCGGTTCGCCGAATTCGCCGTCCCGATACATGTAAGCGATCGCCAGGGAGGCCGCGACGCTACCCTCCGCCGCGGCGGCTTCGTACCAGTGCTTGGCCTCCTCCGGATCCGGTTCGTCGGCACTTCGGAAGCTGCGCGCCAAGTGCACATACGCCGGCGCATAGCCGTCCTCCGCCGCCTGCAACAGCCAGTTTCTCGCCTCGTCGATGTCCTCGTCCATGAGTGCCATGCCGACGTAAATACGCCCGTAACCATCGCCGCGCTGCGCCGCTTCGAGCGCGAGATGCAGCGCTTCGTCCTCGTCCTGCGCGACGCCGAGCCCATGGGCGTAGAGGTAGGAAAGGGCGGCGAGCGCCGTCGTCTGATCCGGGTCGAATTCCAGCGCGCGCACGTAGTCCAACGCGGCCGACACGTACAACCCCTCCGCCCTGAATGTGGACGCTTGCGTGACGTAGGCGCGCGCGCGCTGCCCGGCGGTGATCAACGGACTGATCAGCACGGGTTCGAGGTAAGAGCGCGCCAAGGCGTAGTTGCGCGCCTCGACATACTCCGCGGCCCGCTCGATGTGATGCTGGATGCGGTCGAACGGATCCCCGCTGGCGCCAAGAGAAGCCAGTAGAATCAATAGTTTGAGATGGATAGTCCGCATCTGTCCGACCCTGCCCGAGCGGCAATTGTAGCCTGTGCGGCGCACATTCGACCCTGCTATACTCGGCGCCCTTTTCCTGCGGGAGCAGTGCAAGAGCAACTGGGGGCGATGCGGTTTCGACGGCGGTAATGACGTCCAAGGTGCATGCCGAGAGGGTAGTGACTCTCGTTAATCAATCGCTGCAACTTTTTATAGTTGCCAACGACGAAAACTACGCCCTAGCCGCTTGACGGCTAACCCCGATGTCTCGATGCCTGTGGCGTGACATTGGGGGGGCAAGTACACAGGATCGCGCGAGGCAAGTGCTCCGGTGCCGAACGCTAAAACTTAGGGGATCGCTCATCGACACCCTGTTCGTCGGGTCGTCGAAGGGGCTAAAGCAATAGACGAAACTATGCATGTAGAGCCGAAGACCGAGTGCTGACGGACGCGGGTTCGACTCCCGCCGCCTCCACCACTTAAGGTACATAAGTAACTGATATAATTAATAAAATCCTCTATTATGGCTTTCCGTTATCAGTGTGGTCGTCACATGCTGAGGCGAGGAGTCATTCTCGATTGCGTGATTGCGCTTCCACCCTTCGCCGCCCGCAGGATCGAGGAAGTTGGAATGATCAAGGTCCCCACGTCTCCCGCGCGGTCGCCGTTCTTCGGCTCGAAAGGGACTCGTCCGCGCGTCGCGGGACGAGCACACTCATTGCGAGGGCCCGTCGGGCTGGCTAAGCTCACTGTACATCGGAATCCCACTTAACGGGGAGCAGACTCGCAAATGGTACTCGCACGCGACGTACGTCAGCAGGAACTTGCACAACTCAGGGATAGCCATGGTAAGGCTGTCAGTCAGAGCAAGCTCTATTACAAGGGGGTGTCCGAGATTCATCCCGTGCACCGAATCGACCTAGACCTGCTGGTATACAACCGGCACAACGGCCGTCTAGAGAGTGAGATGCTGACGTGGCAACAAGAACATGCGGTCGGTGATGACGAGTACGACGAAGACCTGCACAAACAGATCGAGACATTTCTCTGGGACATCAACAAAGGCAGGAACAGGCGGACACTCGATGATTTGGGACGAAAGGGCCAACAGCGACCAGGGATCGTCACGCTGGACGGAGTCATTATCGACGGCAATCGCCGCGCGATGCTACTTCGAAGAATCGAAGGGGCAGAAAAAGAAAAGCAGTATTTCGAAGCAGTAATCCTTCCCGACGCTTACGATGAGAACGAGGAGGAGATCGTACGACTAGAGACCCAATATCAGTTAGGCGAGGATGCGATTCTTGACTATGGGCCCCTAGAAAAGTACCTGCATGCGAAGCGGCTTAAAGAAGCACTAGGGATCGACATCCCGGAGATTGCTCAACTCATGGGAGAGTCAGAGTCTCGGGTCAAGAGATTGATCGGCATCATGTCGCTGATGGACGAGTATCTCGACCACATTGGGTGCCCGGGACTATATAACATGCTCAAGGAGGATGGCGGTGGTACGAAAGAAGGGATGTTCGTGGACCTCTACAGCGACCTTATTCGTCTTGAAGGCGGAAAGGGACAGATCGAGTGGGCTTTTGAGCCAGACATAGACCTTCTGGAGCTCAAAGCCATACAGTTCGACTACATCCGGCTCGGTTCCAATTTTACCGGTACGAACAAGACATACAGAGCGATCTCCCATGAGGGCTCCGGCAGGAAGAGTTTCTTCGCTCATGGAGACATCTGGCGGCCCTTCGCGGAGCATCATAGGCAACGGGTTGAGCCGATCACGGAAAAGATGGGATCGCTTCAGGAGTACGCCAACAAATACCCTGACCTCAAAACGCTCGTTGATGCCGCGAGAGCGCGAGATGATGAGTGGAAAGACTCCGTCGACCCGACAGTGAAGGCGAACTTCGGAATCTCGGAGGATGCACTTGAAGGTGTTGTCGAGGAGCTTGAACCACCCCGCTTGTTGACGCGCGCATTGAACTCGTTGCGCAGGATTGATGCCGGAAGCGCGGGACTACTGGCCGATCCTGCCTGTCGCGAGATGATAAAGGAGATAAGCAGGCTCACCTTCGCCATGAAGAAGAAGATCGAGCGGCATGAAGGACAGTCAAAATAGCGTCCTGAAGAGCCCGACGTATCGACTCTCAGCTGAAGGTACGACGAGATGGCTGTGGTAGTCAATTACGATGAACAGTCACACGGGCTGGTCATTACTGGCGGGCTGGAGAGCCTACGTCGGAGCAGGTTGTTCGCGGCTTTTCTGCGGAAACAAGGCGGTGAGTTCCAGCCAGAGGGACGTATCGTTATCCCGTGCTCTGGCCAAAACCTTTCGTCTGTCTACCGGACGCTTGACAAGATTCTGGAACGAATCGGTATCCACGTCGGCGAAGCTGATGAGCTATCAAGGTCGATGCGGGTTGTGCGCGCCGATGAAGAGCACTTTGAAGAGTTTTCACATTTGGCGGAAGCCATTTGGCATGGCGACGTAGAACCCGAAGGGCTGAAAGGGTTCGCCATGACGATTTCTGAAACGTGCCCAGGTCGGAGGCTCTACCCTCTCCAGCTATTATCGGCGTACCACCTCGCGTTCTCGCAACACTGCTGCAACTTTTCGGTACCCGGATCCGGAAAGACGACGATTGTGCTGGCCGCATACGCGTACCTGAAGGCTCAGGTCGCGCAGCACCGTCATGTAGACCACCTTTTGGTTATAGGGCCGCTATCTTCCTTCAGGGCATGGGAGGAAGAATTCCACGCACTCTTCGGAAGAGAGGCGAAGGCAAGACGAGTTTCCGGGATAGTACCTGCACATGAAAGACACGCTTACTTGAGGGGCCACCGATACGCTGAGCGGAACGTCGAGATGACGCTGACATCGTATCAGTCCTTCATGGGGGCGGAGGCAGACTTTCGCGACTTCATTGATAGTTCTGGACGTCGTGTGATGATGGTCTTGGATGAGGCCCACTACGTAAAGCGCGAAGACGGGGAGTGGGCAGCGTCCGTACTAAGAACAGCGCCATTTGCGGCATCTAGAGTTGTGCTGACCGGTACGCCGGCACCGAACGGGTACGAGGACCTGAACAACCTGTTTCGTTTCATCCACCCAGATCGAAACATCATTGGCTTTCCGCTTGGAACGCTGCGAGCCATGACGGCGGGTCACCTTCCAGCAGCCGTTGAGAATCTCAAGGAGCGAGTCCGTCCGTTTTTCACTCGCATCAGGAAGCGCGACCTTGGACTCGCGCCGACATCGGAGACGCGTGTGGTGGTCCCGATGGGCGCAGAGCAACGGTCGATATACCGCGATATCGAGCAGTTGATCGTTCCAAGAATCCGGGAAGGCGTAGACTTGCGCACGTCCACGTTGCTCAGGGCACGGCTCATCCGTTTGCGGCAAGCCGCCACGAACCCCTCGCTGCTCCTTGGACCTTTAGACGCGGATGGCGTGTTCCATCCGGGTGACCGGATTCCTGTATCAGGCGCGGAGGTGGCGATCGCACAGCGCGTTGAGGGCTTTGACTCGGCAACGCAATTGCAAAAGCTCGAGGAAGTGCGACGGCTCGTTAGGGAGGTCGTTAGGTGCGAAGGAAAAGTCGTGGTCTGGTCGTACTTCTTAGGCAATCTTGCACTGTTACTGGAGGAGCTGTCCAGCTGTGCTGAGGTGGTTAATGTCATCTCTGGAGCAACGCCTATTGCCGACTCGGACGTGGAAGAGGCAAGTGGATTGCAGAGCCGAGAGCGGATTATCCGCCAATTCAACACGACGCCCCAGACAGCGGTTCTCATTGCGAACCCGCAGGCGGTTGGAGAGTCGATTTCTCTGCATAAGGCGGCCGACACCGCGATCTATTTTGATAGAGACTTCAACGCAGCGAAGTTCATACAGTCAAAAGATCGAATTCATCGGTACGATCCGGACGGGGGATCGCCGAAGATGTATTACTACATCGTGTCTGAAGATACCGTCGAGCAGGTCATCGACGAACGTCTGGTGATCAAGGAAGAGCGGATGACGAAACTCATCGACACCGACGACATCCCCCTCTTCGATCTGGTGTTTTCGGAAGACGAATCGGCGGAAGATATCAAAGCGGTCATTCACGCATATGAGCGACGCAAGGCGAGCTGAAGGCGTGATTGGCGCGAGCGCGACACTTGGGCTGATCGATTATATTCACAGCCATGGCGGGGCAGTGGCGGCTGATTCGCTCGTCGAGAACGTGGCGGTCTTGTTTCGGGCGTCGCGTGCCAAAATCCAGAACACTATCGCGTTGCTCGACGATCTGGGCATCGTGGAGGTGCGCGGTGATCACGTTTCGAGTTCCGAGGTGGTCGAGCGACCAGACGTGTTAGGCGCTCGGCTAGTGGATTATGTCCTCGCGGAACATCTCCCGCCGGGCCTCGAGGACGCGTTGTTGCTGGCGGATGGGACCAACGAGGTCTGGGTTGACGCGAAACGTGCCCCCGGGAGGCACTTGGGGATTGGAGCGTTACTTGTGGACGTCGGAGTCTTCCATCGAGACCGCTTGACGTCGACAACTTGGAGAGTTGGAGACCAGTACGCGGACCGGTTTGTCCAGGCCGTAGCTCGGTCAAACGACGCTCTCTCGTTAGGGACGCTAAGTGCGGATGATCTGCAGCGAAGGTTGGCAGAAAGCGTCGAAGCTGGCCTTAGGGCAGAGGAATGGGTAGTGAGGTTTGAGAGGAGCCGTCTGAAGGACCATCTGCTTAGGAGGCAGATTCGTCGCATTTCAGATCGTCACGCCGACGCGGGATTCGATGTGTTGTCCTTTCGTGACCGGTCGTCGATTGTCCATAACTGGTTCATTGAGGTGAAATCGTTCGTCGGAACCCCAAGATTCTATTGGACAGCCAACGAGATTGAATGCGCAAAACGCGAAGGCGAGCGCTACGTACTTTACCTCGTCGATCGGTCACAAATGCAGCGCGAGGACTACGAGCCGCGTGTGATGAGAGGGCCATACGAGTTCTTCTTCGGGCCCGAAGCGCCGAGCGGCTGGGATGTTGTAGCCACCGAGTACCGGATGTCTGCGAGCGCATGAGGTCTGCGATTGCTGTAGTCGCTAGGCGGGGGCGAGAAGGGATGCGGGTGATCGGTGGGCGTTCCACCGTTCGACGTTAGGATGCACAAGAGGTTAGACATTTGAGACGACTAAGGGCCATAGACCTTTATTGCGGCGTAGGTGGCTGGTCACTTGGGTTGGAATTGTCCGGCGTACGTGTCGTCGAAGGCATCGACATCTCGCCTACGGCAGTCGAATCGTACACGAAGAATCTAGGCGGCAATGTGCGAGAGTGCGATATGCGGTCTTTAGAACTCGCATCGCTACCTTCGGATGTGGATGTGGTTGTCGGAAGCCCACCATGTACGCAGTTCTCCTATTCCAACAAGGGTGGATCGGGTGATCTCGTTGACGGGATGGTCGACCTGCGGGCGTTTCTGACGGCGGTGGCACATGTCCAGCCGAGATTCTGGATCATGGAAAACGTGCCGAGGGTCGCCAAGATCATCGAAGCGGAAATGTCAAATGGAGGAGAGCTGGTGGAGTTTGCCCACCTTGTCGACACTATCCGTGTCGTTGACCTTTCGGAGTTTGGCCTTCCGCAACGCCGGAAGCGGTGCATTGTCGGGAGATTTCCCGATGAGCTGTTGTTGAGCTATAGGGCGAGGACGCCGTCGCTCACACTTCGTGACGTCATTGGTTCGTTTGGAGGGGAATATTACGAGGACAGGATGTACGGGACTCGTATACCTCTCGAGAGACTATCTGACCACATTGTTGAGGATTCGTTGACGCACGAAGAGGTGCGTCTGAACGTAGAGGCCAAGGCTCATCATCCGGTCTATAACCGGATGAGGTTCCCAGATGACTCGGATCGCCCGTCCCGAACCCTGACAGCGACGTGTACCAAGGTATCGCGTGAGAGCATTGTGATTGAGGACAACCGGGCGATTGGTGATTTTCGCCGGCTCACCATTCGAGAGCGGGCGTCCTTGCAGGGATTTCCCGGAGCGTTTGGATTCTTCGCGCCGTCCTACACTGCCAAGATTCAGTTGATCGGAAACGCGCTACCGCCCCTCTTCTCGTACTACATTGGCTGTGCGCTGCGTGGAGTTTCGGCAGGGCGGCTAAGGCATCCATGGGAGCGAAAGCAGGTTCCGCTTGCGCGAGAACGTCCGCCAGAGACTATACCCAGAACTGCCAGGCACCGATTTCCCGATAGGCGCCGATTCCGGGCTGCAATACCGGGTTTGAGGTTCAACAGCGGTATGCGATTTCAGATGTCGAACTCATTCGACAGTGGCGGTCCTAGGTGGGGCGTGGATTTTCGATATGGGACGCCCAGGGATGTGAGAGTGACTGGCTTAGAGTCAGAGACGCTTTCGTTGTTGGTGGATGATTGGGCTGTCGTTGAAGAGTTCGCGGCCCTCGACGTGGCGGGCGCCTCACTGTCGGTCGCGCTAGCGGGCGGTGATCCGCACTGGTCGCTTCAGCAAGTTTGGCTGCATCGAGTTTCGGGGATTGGGCCCTTTGAAGTGTTGGATGAGCTGGGGCGGCTTGCGGGGGAGGTTGGACAACGCATCGGCGAACTAGACAGTGCGGTCGTGTGGGCAAGAGTTAGGCATGTGCTGACGGTGTCGCTGTCGGCGGATGAGTCCTTGATCGGTCAGGGCAAGTTGGCGGAGAGGCGGTCCCTGATTTACGCGGGGATGATTGTAGGGTGCTGGTTCAACAACATTCTCATGCCTGGTTGCGCGTCGGAACTTAACGGGGACGGGGACTCGCCGGAGGAGCAGACGATCACTTCGGAGAGGCTATCGATCGTCGCATAGGTGGATGGGCGCTTGCACTTCGGACGGTGGCCCGCGACGTGAGGTTGTGCTGTTCAAGAAGCTCAGCGCGGCGGAGAGCACGCGATGGTAGACAGGGTGGACCCGGCGACGCGCAGCCGGATCATGGCATCGATTCGCGGTGCGGATACCGCACTCGAACTTGCTGTGAGGAAGGCGCTGCATGCACGCGGTCTTCGGTACCGGGTTCATGTGAAGGGTCTGCCGGGAAGGCCAGACATCGTGTTTCGCAGGTTCAATGCAGTGATCTTCATAAACGGTTGTTTCTCTGAGGGGAGAGCCCAGTCCGCTCTGGCCTTCGTGCCGCGTGGCCCATCATTGACGTGCCCCGTTGCCTTTGGCTAGCGAGCGGAACTCTGGAGCGGCTCGTGGCGCCGGCCTGATTTCGTCAGCTACGGTCGGCTACGATCCTCGCCCGCTTCGGATCCAGCCGTGGACGACGTCGGGCGCGGAGACGGGCGTGTATTGGTGCGGGAGTACCGGGACGAATAAGTACAGCAAGTACGGCGCGGTTAGGGGCTGGAGTCCGGCTGGCCTGAGCAGACGCTGGACGCCAACAACGAGACGATGGTTCTTGAGGGGTCGTATTTGGGGGCAAGGGGCTGAGGGCGGCGGTCTCCGATGGCGCCTTCGCCGCCTTCCTGTCGCGATAGGCTCAATCTGGCGTTTCGTCCTCTCGTCGAGAATCTTGTCCTCGAGGGAGTACCGGCCACCCGGCGCGAGGTCGCCCGCTAGGCGCGACGTCACGGTGCCGTAGTCGGCTCGTCTGTTGCGATCCGCGTACGGAACAGGGCCGCGGCTGCATCGACATCGACGGCCTATTGTCGTCCAGACGGGTGGCATGGAGCTCCAAGCCTTGTTCAACGAGGTCGCGCGCGTCGGACGAGCGGGAGCGAAACGTAACCATGGCTGAGAGACTCTCCGAGGAGGAGCGCGACGTGCTGCAGTGGAGGACGCAACGATACGGCTCGTGGCACCGTCAACCGTGTGGGTGTTTGGCCCAGGCGTTAGCGCGCGCGAAGCACGCATGGCGTGTCAGGAATCTGGCTGGACCTGACCCCAAGGGTGCGATCTGTCAGAATCGTCGCTCAGTGGGCTGGGATAGGTTGTGCACATGCAAGCACTCCGGTCGGGACGGGATTGCGAGTGTTGAACTGGCTGGCGAAGTTCTTGCTGGTCGCTAGCTCGCTGGCTCCGGCGCTGGGAGCTGTCGCTGTGATCAACAGGAGGTCGGGGGAGTGGGTGAGCTGGACCATCCCGCTGGGGGCGGCGGCAATCCTCGTCGGTCTCTGCTGGGGCATGCTGGCGTACGCTGCGGCAAACGCCGAGAGGCACCGGTTCAAAATAGAGGAATTCGAGCGGACTGATCAAGAGGTATTGGCTTTCTTGCTCGCGTACTTGCTCCCTTTTATCTCGACGGAGGGAATGGCCTTTACGAAACATTGGTTGGTCGGAGCCTACATCTTGGCCATGATCATGCTAGTCGTCGCTCACGTAGGCGCGTTTCACTTCAACCCCGTGATGTGGCTTTTGGGGTATCACTTCTATGCGGTGAAAGACGGGAACGGAATCTCGCAGGTCTTGATCAGCCGGGAGAAGTTCCGCCGGACAGGAGAGAGGGTTGAGACCGTGAGGTTAGCGCAAAACATCTATCTACAGACGGGGAATGACATTGCTTGAGGACTTCCATTTGGCAGCCATCGTCGACGAGGTAGGGGAACGACGCATTCTGCATGTGCCCTTGCACCGCGATTTGCAGCGATCACTGGCGGTGGATTGGGATGAGCAGCGAGGTAGCTTTCTGGACGATGTGGAGGAGATTGATTTCGATCCCGGCTATCGTCCAGAGGCAGGGGAGAGATTCTGCTTGGAGGATTACGAGTTGCCCACTTGGTTGGAGGGGCAGGACAGCGAGTCAGTGCGCAATTTGGACAGGATGGAAGACGGCGCAGAAGGAATGGGCGGGATTCGGGGTTTGGTGGGATTCGGCTACGACGGGGACGGTCGTGAACTGGTGCTCTTCCAGAACTCGACTAGAGGTCGGGTTGTGCGCCCGGGCTATTACGTGTTCCTTGAAGGGGGAACGTACAGATCAATGCGGCGATCGGCACTGTGTCTAGACAACCGTCTAAGTGCGGCGTATCTCAGTGATCGAGGGTCGCTCATCTTCGAGAACTTTCGAACCGTGAACACGTTCTTGCCGTTGGAGGCTGAATTCGAGGAAGCGTCCGACGAGCAGATGTTGGGTGTGCTGGCGCACGAGCGGCTCGCCCCGGAGAATCCGGATCGAGTGATTTCATTTGCGAACCAGTGGTTTCGGAAGCGGTTCGCGATGCTTGCGAGGTCTTGCGTTCTGGATGACTATACCCCGGCGGAGATCGCGGAGGATGCCGAGGTGCATGGAGTCGCCGTTGAGCTTGAAGGTGAGAGGATCGTCTTTCCCGCTGACAAGCAGAAGGCTAGACGACTGCTGCAGTACCTGAACGAGGAGCGGTTTGTCGGAGCGATAACGGACACGCTCTACGAGACCAACTCCAAACGGGAGGCGAGTTAGACGTGTCGTGGGTGAGCGGGCCGGGACCCGGGATTTGGTTACGATACTGTTCGTTTCCACGGCACTGTTGCGGACGTTGTCGGGCGGCTAGGTCCGGCGCTGTACGAGGCTGGCATCGGGACCGACGAGGAACGACTCCCGGCGGGGGAGCAAAAAGCATGGAGCTTTTGCGGGGCTGGGGATCAGGGAATCGACGGGCGCGCGCATGGGGCCGGGCTAACTGAGGTGGTTGACGGCGAGATAGCGTCCGTGTGCCAAGGTGATTCGCGATATCCCTTCGTCCAAGACGTCCAGATCTATGGCGCTTTTTTGGTATAGGGCAATCTGCATCTTGACTAGGACACTGAAAAGGTTCGCCTGGTGAAACATGGTCTCGAAGAAAATCTTGTTTACGGCGCCTGCGTCGTCGATAAGGAAAGGCGCGACGGGGGCAAGTTTGCCCTCTGATGAAGCGGGTTGGGTTCTGGCGCCAGCAAAAAGCAACCGAACGCTGGCCTTGTCAAGTGATCGGTGGCGATCCAGTTGCGCGGCGAGTCCAGGGGACTTCCCGAACCTTCTCGCGCGATCGACGGGATTCTGGATTGCGAGTTGCGGGCCGTGCTTCAGCTTGTTGTAGGCGGCGGTGAGCCGGGGTATATGTCTCTCGTCGTAATACGAACTCGCGATCCTGCGGAGCTCGGAAGGAAGCCGCCTCCATACCTCGATGTGTTTCTTCGGCATTAGTCGGGCACTCGGTACTGCCCGCCACTTGTAACCGAGGAAAAACTCGACGATCTCGGCGTCGCGCATGGCGGCGACTTCCTGGAAGAAGGCTCGCTGATCAACCCGCACGGTCTTGGAGTCGGCTAGGAGGTTGACGTGTGCGGTCTCTATCGCCGGTCCGGCCTTGGTGGCTCCGGGCCGCGTGATGAAGATGCGCGAAAACAGGTCGGCGATGGCTAGGTCGCGATTCCTCGCCCAGACCGAGAACGCGACTAGCGAGATTGCCTGGTCCTCCAATTGCGCCCCGAGTTGAAGGTAGATGTTCGATAGGGCTGCGAGTCGTTGCGCGGTGGTGCTGCCTGGCGAGGAGTACCGCTCAAGGGAGTCGAAGGCCGGGAGTACACGCAGCCAAACGCCGATCGTGTCCAGCGAACCGAGGAATTCGTCGTTGGAGATTCGGGGCTCGTCCACCTCGGCAGAATTCAGGTTGAGCAGAAACGGGGTTGTATTGTGCGCCATCGCCGAGTGCGTACCTTGTGCTGCCTTGCTGTGATCGAGGACTTCGTGACTTGGGATTGTATATCGAGGAAAGCGGAGCAATACGGCGTGCGCGACCGTGCGGCGAGCTCAGCTGGCGTGGCCGTAGCGGCCGTCGTCTTAGGCCGGATGGCGGAGCTAGGGCGAATCGAGCGGCGAGAAGAGCCCAGATCGTTGACGAACCGGTCTACGCGTGTTTACGTCGCTTCGGCAGGATTCGAGGATGTCGGGTGGCGGGTATCCGGCCAAATTGGGCAGCGAGCGGCAAGGGGAAGATAGTCCGCTATCGAGCCCGGGCCGCCCGCCGAGTTCATGTGTTCGTTGACGCCAGATGCCCGCGAGCGATCGGGACTGATTCCAGGCATTGGTTATGGAGCGGCTCTCGGGGGACGGGACGTCGCAGGCGTTCAGGGACCGAGTCGATGGTGAGATTGAGAGGTTCTGGAAGCGGTGGGGCTGGATGGTCGATCCGCTCGTCGTTCCGGTAGGGCTGGAGGTGGTCGTTCGACCGAACGCGGCAATGCCTCCGGCCGTGCTGCACGACCTGGACAATGTCGTCCGCGAGTACCTGATCCCACGGATGGTGCCGTCATTCGGCACGGTATTGGACTACCGGTGGACGATCGACTTCGACGAGTTGCGCCGGACGAATCCCGAGAGGGCGAGGATGTGGCGCCAGTTTGGGATGCCGCCGAAGGGGACGAAGGCTGGCGTGACGGGCTACCAGGTGTGGAGGATTCCGCCCGTAGCCGGCGAGCCGGGTTTCGTGAGCGTCGCGCTCGCGGCCGAATGGGACGGCAAAGCGAATCCGTTTCGTTTGCTGGATAACGGATAGAAGAGTGGATCAGGCAAAGGGAGATGGCGCACCGGCAGAAACCGACAGGGTGGAGTGCGATACCGAGGCAGGGGCGCGATCGTCGAAATCGGCGGGTCCGTAGCCCCGGGAAATGCGGTTGCGGTCGAGCTTTGACCGACTGATCTGAGAAGGATCGGAATCGTCGAGCGTGGCCGGTGCGACTGGATGCGTCACGACCGTGCGCGCTGGGCTTGGTACGCGGGTCGCTGAAGACGACCAACCCCAGGCGCGGGCAACAGATCGCAGTAGTAGTCCCCAACGTTCGAGGTGGTTCGCGCGTAGACACCCGCGATCGGCCGGGCACTGGTCGTGCAACCTAGATTCGATGCGCCCGCCTCGCGGGGATGCCGCGCGGTGCAAGCGTCCGGATTGTCGGTGTAAGAAAGTTGCTCGCATTCGACCGATGCTTGCGATCTGTCGATGCTGAGCGGACTCGCGGTATCGGAAGCCGTTGTCCTATTCGCACCCTGTTTCGTCCTCGCGGACGGCGCCGGCACTGTTCTCGCGTCGTTCCTTTGGTCAGTGGAACGTCTGCGACGCCTTGCGGCGTCCCGCGTTGTGTCAGCAGGGATGTTCCTGAACTTGCCGCTCCTGGCGGCTGCGCCCGTTGATTCAGCTGGGGTGATGCTGACGCTGCACACTGTGGGCCGTTCCCGATGTTTTGCATGGTGGGGAGGCCATGTCCGGGTCGCAAATCGCGGCGTCTGACGCCCCGAGGGGCAAGGATTGGGGTGCAGTGTAAACGGCACCGGAACCGAGGGGAAGTGCGCCGTGCGTAGCAACTGCTGCTGTTCGTGGCGCGTGTTAGTCGCCAACTGTGCGCGAATCGCGGGACTCGCCCAGACGTTTGAGGGCGTTTCGCGCGTTGCGGAGACGTTCGCGGAGTCCGCCGTGCCGTTCGCGGTCGCGACGCCGGGTCGCGCGCTCGGCATTCAGTGCCTTGCGGACGGCGTCCCGCTCGCGGGAAACGGCATCGAGTTGGTCGCGGAGCGCCTGCTGTGCCGCATCGGCTTCGGCCCTTCGGTCCTCGCGCTCGCCGAGCAGGTTGGAGTGCCTGAGCAGGACCTCGCCGACGGCCTGACTGCGGCCGAAGGCGACGCTCGTTTGTCGTCTGTCTTATGCAAGGTGCCCGGCATCTACCAAGGCACCGCACCCCGAGGATTGCCCTAGCTTTACTGACGGGGTCGCACCGCCGACCTGTCCCGACTAATAGGACCCCTCGCGTCCGGCGAGGTCCGCGCTGCGGACGGGATCGCCAAACATCGCCCTGCTAAGGCAGAGATCTGCTGAAAATGTACCGAATACCCCCTCCGAGAAGCTGAAACACACGAGCACCTTCGTCCGTCATAGGGCTAGGCAGCATCTCGATCATAGTCGTGGTTGTGTCGGAAACATTGCTGACGTAGGCAATCTTGTATTGCACTCCGCTTCGGGGTCGGGCAGCTGCCCTTGCGGCCCTAACTTCAGATTCACCCATTTCGAAAGTTTGGGGGTCGCTGAGGCTTGCCTTCACTTCAATCTGCCAAATCTGGTTCCGATAGCTCACTTCAAAGTCAAATCCTAAGCTGTCATCCCCTACATGCCCTGTGATCAGCCTGCCGTTCTCAGATCGCCAAGCAGCATGCACATCTTGGTTGGGGAGACGTCGGCGTAGCCAGTGGTATACGGTGAATTCACCGAGTCGACCAATCAGTTCCGTCTTCTCGTCGGGCACGCGGGGCCTCCCACCACTACCTGAACCACCGGTGCGGCGCTTTCGGCGAGTGGTCGAACTCGGCTGCAACACCGCCAAGCTTGAAGCGGCCCCCAGAGCCCTCTCCAGAACTGTTGGCGAAAGGCCGTCTCGGAGCTCCATTGAGAGTGACAGAAGGTCAGCATTAATCGGATCGACGGGACGACCGTTGAAGACGATGGATCGCTCCTCCCGCTTACGTGCCTCTTGCGCCTCACGTGCCTTTGTTCGCTCGGCCGTCAGATCCGACTTGGAAAGGCCGAGAATTTCGAGGTCAAGCGACTGAGGCATGCTGGTCGGCCAGATCTTGAAGACCCGGAGCCACTTCATCATCGGAATGTCGTCAAGTTTGCGGAAGTCGAAGACGCCGGCGTTATCCAACCGCTGTTGAAGCGCGTTCGGGCCACTTGCCTCGGCAAGCGACCGAATCGCGTTTCCGGGCTCGAACCTTGTGCACCATGCGCGCACAAGCGGCATCGCCTTCTGCTGAAAGCGGTGGACAACCAGCTGATTGTGCTCGCGGACCTCGGCCAGCGGCTCGAGGCCATCATGGCAACCAAGTGGCGGAGCGTGCTTGTCGGCAAGCCAAGCGTTCACATGGTCCACCAACGCGGCTGTCGGAGGCTCCTCGAAGATGTCCAACCAGGCAGGGTCCGGTCTGAGTTCGCGGAGGCTGTCCCGGGTCGCTGCGTAGCCTTCTACGGGTTCCATCTTGGCAAGCCGGTCTGCGCACGACTCGCGAAGACAATCGGCGATGTCGATTGCATTCTCGCGAAGAAAGACTTGGAGCCGCGACTGATGGAGGTCGGGGTAGGTATCCGGGTCTGCGCCAACAGCGATCAGGCTGGCATTGAAGTCACGGAAGCCGAGCTTTAGACCCTGCCGGAAGTCCTTCGGTCCAATAGCGGTCCGGCAAATTGCTAGGAGTGCTTTTGCGCACTCGGGGGAGTCGAGCAGCTTTGCAAGAGTCTTTTCAAACAAACCGACATCTTGCAGCGCGTCATCGCTCAGGCGGTCAAACTCCTCCACCGCGGCAGGCCCGGCCATGTGGTGCAAGACGGCCCTGATCCAGGGTACGTGACGCTCTACGCCCGCACTGAGAGAGAGACCCGCCGCGCGCGACGCCGACGCAGAGAGCTGCAGCAGACCAGAGAACCGTCCTAGGTGTTCTGACGGACTCGGCGGCGCTTGTATCGCTTGCTGTAGCGGTTCTTCATGGCGGAGGTGGGCGATCAACAGCCGTAGATGGGGAACGAGTGCGCGCTGTCCCAACGCATCACAGATGGCAGGGACGCCCGAATCCACGAGTTCCCAGGACCAATCCTCAGACGCCTGAACGGCGACAATCGCTGCACCGACGTCCAACCTGAAATGAAAAGCCCGAATCGTGTCCGGACTGGTCAGAACGTCGGTGCCATCAATGACGAAACGTAGACTCCTCGCCTTGACTACATTGAGCCGTTCGAGCTTGGTCAGTATGGTGGAGCGGTCAGTGGGTAGGCGCTGTGCCTCGGTGCCACTAAGCGCCTCCATGGCGACGGCGACCATCGCGCGCAGCTGCGGACAGATACTCACAACGGAGGTGGTCACGCTATTCCGTATGTTCTCGCCGTCTGCAAGAAGCGTATATTCAACCTGCGACAGTCGACGTACCCGATCCCCATAGTAGGTCTCGAACAACGCGCCTAGTTCTTCACCGTCGGCGTCGCGGAGAAAGACGAACAGTCGACCGCTGGCTTCGAGCAGGTGCGCGTCGCTTTCCTTATTCGTATCGCAAATGTAGACGGGCTCCGCCTGATCGCCTCCTCCGTCGGACATTTGTATTAGGTGACGCTCGTGACCGCTTTGCGCAAGAATCACAGCCGGGCGATCTTGTTCGAAACCTCGCTGCTGTCCATCGACACTTTTCGCAATCTCCTCCCAGCTCCTGCTATAGAGATTGAACAGGTGGGCTTCGTAGTAGCTATTGAAGTCTCTTCTTGCGTACTGAAGGGCAAGAAACTCTAGCTGCTCCGACAAGGAAGACGGGTCGCCGAAGACGTGAAGGCCACAGCGTTTCACCAATCTCTCGATCAGCTGGTCCGGGGCTCGTTCGATGTCGCGGCGGAGACTCTGAGCCGGTCGGCGTAGGTACGGCTCGAACCTGTCACCGCCAGTGTCTCTTATCCAAACGTCACACGGTCGCACGCCGACCGGCTGGTCGGAGGAACTAGCTTGTCCGTCGGCCGGCAACCAGCGCTCGGACTGCAGAAAGGACGTCAATGGATTTGGCCATGTCCTACGATCAGCGTAGCGATAATGCAGGTGATGGACAGTAATGTCCCATGTCACACCAGAATCTCCCGAGAGCCACTTCACGATGAGCCTTGCGTATAGCTCCGTGCAGCGTGCAGAGAAGTGATTGGTATCTGCTTGTCCTGGCAGCCACCAAAGGTCACCTTGAATCACATAGTCCGTGTAGGACGGAAGAACGACTAGGGACGGATCGCGGGCCAAGATATCGCGCCGCCAGAATTTCCCGAACTCGACAGGGATCTCGTAGTCCGCTACGAACGAGAAATCGGAGACGTCCTTGGCCGGGAACGTCTTCGTGTTTGTACTTCTCGGCTCGGGGTTTAGACCGGCCTTGACACCTAATTCGGTAAGGAAAATTGTCCAATCATCGATCCATCTGCCACGGAATGCGGGGTGGTTGGGATTTGCTAACCGCCGACGGGCCAATCCTTCGAGATCAGCCAGTCCCGAAGGCGCGGCGTCTAGAAACTCTTGGAGCAGCGCACCAGTGGTGCTGGTGGGCCAACCCGCAGAAAATACCGCCTTGCTTGCCGGGACGTACTCGCCGGAAAGCGTCGGTACTCTGAAGCGGTGTTGGGGTTGGAGCCGTACGGGTTGGCCCCCATCTCTGGGTTGGCGCCACAGTTGAAAGGCCCACCGCAGACCAATCCTAAGCACCTCCTTGTTATTCTCCTGTTGGAGCGTTCGCGATACGTGTGTCAAGACAGCCACGCGGTCGAACTCCTCCACGAGGTCGTGCTGCTCGAAGTAGGTTCGCGTCTTACTCAGCTCTGCGTGCCAAGGAAAAGCAGTACGCAGGAAGGTGAATCGGTCGGCGAGTCTCTTAGGCGGGACGACCTCTAGGTCCTCATCATGGCCAGCCCTACGTGGGTCAGGTGGGGAAAAGACGGCGGCTACGATCATGCGCCGGCGACGGCGCGCACGTGCGCCGTCAGCGTCGATGGGTGGCGCAAGTGCCATGGCGGCATGGAGTTCACCATCTTCGCCGAGCATTATGGGTTTTCCTGCAAGCTGTTCTGCATGCTCCCCCATAAAATCTGGAATCTCGCTGTAGTAGGAGAGCCATTCGGACTTCGGAGTTCGTGGGGTGGTACGTAGCTTTCTAGCGACTAGCGATACGAATTCGGCGCGCTCCGTCGGAAGAGGTTCTCCGGCGAAGCCAACTGAATGAACACTAAGGAACGAGTGAAGCATCTCGATTCTGGGACCTAGTTCCTCGGGTATCGGCCAGACGTTAGTTTGGTGCGCAAACTTCGTAGCCACGTGGGCGCCAAACGTATTCGATCCTGTAGGCCAGCGCCGAACTTCGGTGGGCGGCTTCCACGTCAAACGCAAACCCTCCGAACCTGGTGCAGTACAAGGTACAACTGGCGATTCGTCGAATGTGGCACTCCCAAAGCGATCGGGGAGGTTTCTAACAAGGTCCGCAGCGAGATTCTTGTCCGTCATGATGCTGTTGACGTCATGCCAGCAAAGCAAGTCAACCACTGCCGTGGAACGCTCTTCATCGGTCAGCCGTCGGGCGACAGCGCCCGTGGGATCAGTGGCGATTCGGTGGATAGTCCTAGCGGCAAGCATGGTTGCTTCGGTCAGCAACACTTCGTTCATTCCGATCTTGGCGTTCAGGCTTTTCCGGTTGGACGATGGGCAAAAGGTGCCATGGAGATAGCCCGAGAAAGGTGCCGTCGCGTCGTCCCCCATGGGGAGGAAGGTGTAAAGGCGAGGCGCCGCTGGAACATGATCTAGCTGGACCGCCAAGGCGACCTCGCCTTCACCGGACCACCTTTCCCAGTACTCGTTCAGCTCCTTTCTGGCAATCCCTTTCGTAATGGCGTGCTTCATGGTGTCTTCCGAAACGCTACCACGCGCCACTGCGAATACGCCCGCGTCCCCGAGATCGACTCGGAAAAGGTCCACGTCGGCGTCGGTCAAAGGCTCCTCGAATCTGCTGAACGTGCATTCCGTTGCCGTCCTCCCAGCTTCGTCAATCACCAAGGCGTTGAGCGAAGACACTCGATTCAAAAAGAGCAAGATCGGGAGCTTCTGATCCCGAATGCGTGTGATTTCATTATGTACGTCATCAAATGATCCGCGATCGCGCAGGGGCAGTTCGACGACCGTCGTATAGCCCGCCTTCGCGTAGTGGGCAACGTACTCGGCTCGGCCGTCCACAGGAATCGGCACATGGAAGATGGGAAGATCGCGCCGCGCGAGTTTCGCGTGCAACTCATGGTCGATCATTTCGGGGTAGTCGTCGGGTCCCGCGAACCTGAAGCAGAATCCGTAAAACGCGCTAGCCGCCTCTTTGGCGGGTTCCTGAGAGTATATTCTTGGCGTATCCGTGACCTGAACGACACTCCGAAAACCGAGACCCTTATTGCCGATCGCCTCTCCCAACGGCTTTTGTGAGAGGCCGATATCGCAGAGGGCCTTTACGTCCTTTCCTGAGAATGGACTACCGCGGTTCGCCACGAAGAGCGTGCCATGCTCTCCCCTACGCCTATCCAAAGTGATTTGAATCTCTCCATCCGGCGTTCCGATTGGTTGGGCATCGTAGGCGTTCTGTATCAGTTCAATGAGGAATCGGTCCCGGTAGTCCGACGCGATGCTCTCGGCGAGACTCCTGTTGCTTTGGTAGACCGGGTCAAGGTACTCGCCGTGCTCGTCTATTGTCCCTTGGAATGCTTGAATCTTGCGGGACGCAAGCTCCTTGATGTAGTGACTCTGCAGATTTTTCGTCGAAGGTGTGGTTGGGTCGGTGATTGGGACAGGGGAGTGCAATCTGTCTTGCATGAGGTTTGACCTCGAATGTGGCGTCGTGTGACAAAAGGAGCCATCGACGCGCCGGTGCTGGGTGTTGTGTTGGATTCCCATGGAAGGGGTTCGGGGCTTACCCATTTGGGGGTCTTAGCGAGGAGGCAGGACAGTAAGGCTATGGTGTTTGGAGCGCAAGGTCGGCTTTGGCACTTGGACGCACGTTGTGGGGACACCGCCGTACTTCGCCACGAACTGACGTTCAAGCGCAGGGAGCGTTGGCACAGTGCGTGGATATGCTTGAGCCCTGAGAGGGTAGCTGCGCCAGATAGCTCGCCCAGTCGTCCATGAGTTCGCGCCGTTTTTCGAACAGGTCGGAACGGCGGTAAGCGGCTTCAACGCGATCGCTGTTTACGTGCGCGAGTGCGAGTTCGCAGACCTCTCGCGACGCATCGGAACACTCTGCGGCCCAATCCCGGAAGGGCAGTTCGCGATGCTGCTCCGGCAACGACGCGTGTCGGCGGGTGATCCTAAGGATGTCTCCCTCTAGCCGACTATTTTGCAGCCACCTGACAAAAAGTCTTGACTATTTTTCAGTAGAGTGAAAAATAGTCGCGTCTGATCAATCTCCAAACGAAGTGGAAAGGTACCTGAAGCAAGCCCTTCTAGCGGACCTTGAGCGAAAGGTCATTTTGCTCACGGGACCTCGGCAATCCGGCAAGACGACGCTTTCGCGCATGCTGAGCGAGGATCATCAGTACCTCAATCACGACCTTGCGGAACACCGGTTGCTGATCGCCGGGAAGCGATGGGATCGGGAGAAGTCGCTGATAATCTTTGGTGAGCTGCACAAGATGAAAGACTGGAAGTCTTGGCTCAAAGGGATTTACGACGTCGAGGGCATACCGCCGCGTTTGTTGGTCACGGGTAGCGCAAAACTCGACGCCTTCCGCAAGACGGGCGATTCCCTCGCGGGTCGGCATTTTCAGTTCATGCTACATCCGCTCGATGTCAAGGAGGCGGCAGACAATACCGATCTCGAACCGGAGGAAATCTTCCGCAGATTGATGGCAGTTGGTGGCTTTCCGGAGCCGTTTCTGGATGGTAGCGAGCGCTACTACAATCGTTGGAAGCGCTCCCACATCGACCTCATTCTGAAGGAGGATCTGCTCACGCTGACCGCGGTGCGGGACATTCAGACGATCGAAACCCTGATCGAAATGCTCCGATCGCGGGTGGGAAGGCCTGTCTCGGTCAACTCGCTGGCCAGGGATCTACAGAAAAGCCCCAACACGATCCAGAACTGGATGCGGTTGCTGGCGGATCTTTACGTCATCTTCGCGGTGCCGCCGTATCACAGGAACATTGCGCGTGCGTTGCTCAAGCAGCCGAAGTACTACTTCTATGACAACGGCATGGTCATCGGAGACGACAGCGTGAAACTGGAGAATCTGGTCGCTTGTGCGCTCCTGAAGGAAGTCCATCGCCTGGAGGATGTCGAGGGGGAGCGGCTTGGTATTTGCTATATCCGCGACAAGGAGGGGAGGGAGGTCGACTTCGTCGCAACGAAGAATCGGGTGCCGCAGCATCTCATCGAAGTGAAATGGGCCGATACTGAGCTGAGCGCCAATCTTCGGCGATTCTTGAAGGACGAACCGGTCAAGCGAACGCAACTTGTGGCGGAAATGGCGGAAGCCGAATCGTATCCAAGCGGGGAACGGATCGTTCCAGCCCGCCAGTTCTTGCGAGACTTGCCGCTCCTGGATACACAAAGGGGATAACGCCACACGCCTGAAGGCTGCGGTTCGAGGCAGGTTTGCCGTCGGAAGCACGTCTCGCGCCCGGGGCTCCCGTACCGAAAGACCTGAAGGAACAGGTCGCGGCGCTGGATGATGAAAAAGACTCGAACGGCCGGAGCGGACGTTGAAGGTACACCGGACAGTTGCCGCCAGCGCATGACTGGACACCTCTTGGATGTCCGCCATTCGGATTCGGGCAGTCATCCAAAGACAACGGGAGTTTGCTTCGTTCAGAAGTGATTCCGATTGAAACGGAAATGTTCTACTTCTTCGATTCTGGCGTTGCACGGGCGCTCGGCGGCCGGCTTTCCTATCGGCCGACCTCCGAGGAAATGGGCATTTTGGCTGAAACCTTCGTGCTCAACGAATTGCGCGCGTGGCTCGGGTATTCCGGCACGGACTACAGGCTCTCGTTCTGGCGCAGCTACAACGGCGTGGAGGTGGACGTCCTGTGCGAGACGGTGGAGGGGTTCGTTGCAATCGAGATCAAGGCGTCTGCGCGTTGGGAGAAACGCTTCAATCGTGGGCTGCACCGAGTTGCGGAAGACATCGGGAAGGCTCGGACGATGTGCTATGGCGTGTACCTTGGGGAACGCGCGGCGCTTTGGGACGATGTTCAGGTGCTGCCCCTGGTCGACTTTCTGAAGCGGTTGTGGGGCGGTGAGATCATCCGCGCTCCTTGAGCGCGGTCTGCCGGTACTCCCGACGCTGCGGACGTGGTGCCGGAGACCCCGGATCGGTGATTCGATTACCGTCTTGCTGCTCTGTCTGTTGATGATGTATTCGCCGGTCAAGTTCAGACGAACTGGGAGTTCGGTTACGTTGCTTTTGAACTAACTTTAGCTGGAGATGTCCGATGGAACGGCCATTGCCGATGGGGTGGCGAGAGGTCGTCCGACTGACTGCAATACTGACATGACGTGACCTGACCCGGTTGAGGCGACGGCTGTCTTGGGTATGCTTTCGCGCCTGCCCTGGTGGGGCGCAGGAATGGGGATTAGCTGAAATGGAAATCAGACCCAGGGACAACGGCTGCGGCGCGGAGATCGACGGTGTCGACCTGCAGTCCATGTCCGATGAAGAGGTGGAGGCCATCGCCGATGCGCACGCGGCATACGGCGTGGTATTTCTCCGCGGCCAGACGCTGACCCCCGATCACCAGTTGGCGGCGGCGCGGCGATTCGGCCCGATCAACGTCAATCGTTTCTTCACGCGCGTGCCGGGGCATCCGCAGGTCGCCATGGTGCTCAAGGAGCCTCGCCACAAGCAAAATGTCGGCGGCGGTTGGCATACCGACCACTCCTACGACGAAGCGCCGGCGCTCGGTTCGATGCTGTTCGCGCTTGAGGTGCCGAGTGCCGGCGGCGATACCTTGTTCGCGAGTATGTACAGGGCCTACGAGGCGCTTTCCCCGGGCCTCAGGCGCACCCTGGCAGGATTGCGCGCCGTGCACTCGAGCCGCCACGTCTTCGGCAGGGGCGCCCCCAAGCATGACGACGACCGTTATCACAACGCAGAGAAAGCCACGCAGGACTCCGTACATCCGGTGGTGATACGTCACCCGCGCACGGGCAGGCCGGCGCTTTACGTGAACCCGGCGTTCACCGTGCGCATTGCCGGCTGGACGGATGACGAGTCGCGTCCGTTACTCGAACATCTCTATGGCGTCGCTGCCCGGGAAGATCACACCTGCCGGTTCCGCTGGGAGGCGGGTAGCGTCGCGTTCTGGGACAATCGCGCCACCTGGCACCAGGCGCTCAACGACTACCCCGGGGAGCGGCGCCTGATGCACAGGGTCACGGTGGAGGGCGAGACCCTGGCCCCCTACCGTACGGAATGAATCTAGAGTCTGAGAAAGCGGCCATTGCGGTCGTGCACGCGTTTATTGACACATTTAATGCGCAGGACCACGAGCGTCACGCCGAGACGCTGAATTATCCGCACATCCGTCTGGCCAATGGCAGGTTCACCAGGATTGAAAGCGCTGAGATTTTTGTTGAGATTTCGAAGCGTGGCGAGTCGATGCTCGCGCAGGAAGGCCCGCAAGCGCTCCGCATACGCGGCCGCGTCGGCCGGCCGCTCGACCACCGGCCGTCGACGATCTTGTAGCGGACGTCGCGCTCAGGCCGCGATGACCGCCGCGGGCGCAGCCCCGGAACAACCCCCGTAGCTGGATGAGGCCATTCTGGATACAATTCCGATCAGAATGGAGTTAATAGTGATCGGTAGGGGGCAATTCCATGGATCAAGCCACCAAAAGACTGTGGGTTTGGGAACTGCCCGGGTGGCCGGGATTCACTTGGGACGACGTTGCGCTGCAGGGCTACGTCTCGCGGTTCGTCACCGAGGCCGCGTGGCAGTCTGGAGCGCTCGCCTTCGTCGGCGGCGCCGATGTCCTCGAAGTGCACCTCGAGTGGCTCGCGGACGAGGCGCTGGAGACATCGGCCATCGAGGGGGAGTACCTGCAGCGGGACTCGATCCGCGCGTCGCTGCTGCACTTCTTCGGGCTTGAGGCCGCACTGCACGCCCCGGCTGCCGAACGCGGCGTGGCGAAGCTGGCAATGGACGTCTATCAGACGTTCGAAGATCCCCTGAGCCACGAGATGCTCTGTGACTGGCACCTGTCGCTGATGTCCAGCGACCCCGCGATTCGCGCCCTGGGAAGGTACCGTTCCGGACCGCAGTCGGCACAGATCGTCACGGTGCGGCGCGGCAGCATGCAGAGCGCAATGGTCGACTACGAAGCCCCGCCGGGCACCCGTGTCGCCGCGGAGATGGATGCCTTCATGGAGTGGTTCAATGAGGCGACAGAGGACGGCACCGAGGTGGATGCCCTCGCGGTCGCCGGCGCGGCGCACCTGTTCTTCGAGTGCGTTCACCCGTTCGAGGACGGCAACGGACGCATAGGCCGGGCGCTCGCGGAAAAAGCCCTCGCACGCTGCCTGGGGCGCCCGAGTCTGATTCCGCTGGCGCAGACGATTCACGCCCGCCGGGTTGAGTACTACCGAGCGCTCGACAGCTGCAGGTACTCGCTGGACGCGGGCGCTTGGCAGGCATGGTTCGCGCGCACCACCATCGACGCGCTCGGGGAGGGGCGGCTGCGGCTGATGCGCCACGCGGCACAGGTGCGGCTCTTCGGCGCCCTCGAAGGGCGACTTAACGACCGCCAGGCCATAGCGCTGCATCGCTTGTTCCAGGCGGAGCCCCGCGGCTTCGCAGGCGGGTTGAGCTCGGCTAACTACCAGTCGATCACCGGTGCCGCGTCCGCCACCGCCACGCGTGACCTCGCAGACCTCGTCGATCTCGGCGCACTGCGCAGGACCGGCATGGCTCGGGGTACCAGGTACTGGCTGCACGCACCTGAGCTCGACCAAGTGCGTAGCAATCCGGACGAGCCGGATGAGTCCGGGCGACCGGGGCCACGAGCGCGACGTCCCACAAAGTCCGCACTCCCGCCTCCTGCCGTGATACCGCCACAGGCCGGCAGTGGCCGCACCGTGCGGCGGCCCAAGGACAGACGCGGCTCGCCGTCACTACGCTGATCGGGGCGAGCGCGAGCGCGGCCCGAACGTCGCGACGCACGCGACGGACCCCCAGAAATCCCCGTATTACGTGCCTTTCGGCGCGCGGCGGCCACGCAAGGCGGCTATCGGGTCAACCAGCGTCCGTCGGCGTCGATCAGGGTCCACAGGTGCGAATACCAGAAATATTCGCCAGCGACTTGCGTGGACGGCGCGGTGCAGTTGATCTTGTTGCGGCCGGGCTTCAACGGCGGCAAGTCGATGCTCCAGGCCGTGCCTGTCCCTGAAGTCGAGAGCCGGACCCCGGCGCCGTAGCAAGCCAACGCCGCCGCCCTGTACGGTCCCGGGTCGGTTGCGATTTCCAGCGTTGCCGGGGCCGCGCCGCGTACGGCGTCGGCCCGGACTCGCGGCGCGGTAACCGGCAGCGGCCGGCTGTGCACGGCGGTGACCAGGCGAGTCAGACCATCGTAGCCCCCGCCCATCGGGAAGCGTGGCACCTGCTGCGGGGACCCGCCCGCCCCGAACGCCCCCGACTGCTGTGCCAGTCCGTACAGGCCGGCAGCCGCCACGAGTTCCACGAGGGCCTCGTCGTATTCACCATAGGGATAGGCGAAGCTCGCTACCTGGGTATCCAGTGCCGTTTCGATGCGGCCGGCGCTGGCGCGGATCTCCTCGCCAGCGCGTTCGCGCCATTGCACCTCGGACTCGCCGCTGCGCCGCTCCAGCAGATGCCCATGCGAAAGGGAATGCGCGCCGAAGTCCGCGAAGGTGCGGTCCAGGCTACGCAACTGCGCCCACGTCATGTAGGTTGCGTGGCCTCGATCAATGTCGTTGGTGGCGATGAACACCGTGAACGGCATGCCGCGGGCGACGAGTTCCGGAGTAGCTGTGGCGTATACGGACGGGTAGGCGTCGTCGAAGGTGATGGCCACGGCGTTGTCGGGCACGGGCTCCCCCCGCGCCAGCGCACCGAGCATGGCCGACAGCCGCAGTACGGTGAAGCCTTCGCCATCGAGGTAGTCGAGGTGCGCGCGGAACTGGTGCGGCATGACGCTGGTCGCAGGCGGTGTCGAGTCGTCGATGTGGTGGTAGAGCAGCACGACCCCGTGATCGGCCCCATGAGCGAGACTGCCGCAGCCCCATAGCATGGCCGCAGCGCACACCGCACGGTGCGCCCGGGCACGACGACGAAGGCCGATTCGGGTCATGTCTCGGTGTCCCGCGGTCCGGTGCCTGTCGGCACCCGATCGCCAGGCGGTCCGCTCGGGTCGGTGAAGGCGTGGTATTGCCCAATCATCGTGACGACTTGATCGACGTAGTCCTGACGCCGCGTGGAGTAGATGCCGAGAGTGTCCGCAAGCGCGGCGCCGGTCACGGGTTTCTGGTCGTCGCGCAGGGCGGCCCGCAGACGCCGGAACTCGACGTACCCGGGGTGTGTGTTGAGGTTGTGCATGTAGACCGCGACGGCTTCTTCGATACTGCGGAACCGGCGCACTTCGTAGACTTCGCCCGGTGGCCGTTGTGCCGGCACAAACCCGCAACCGCGTTGAAAGCACCGCGTGCCGAAGAGGTTGTTCCCGAGCAGGGTGAAGCGCGAACGGCCCCAGCCGGATTCGATCGCAGCTTGTACCAGGGCCAGGTCGACAGGGACCACGTCGATGCGACGCAACAGTTGGGTCGTCGTGGCAAGAGGTAGGCCTTCCGAAGGTACGCGGTATTCCGCCGCCAATGCGGCAAGCTGGGAGCGGACAGCGGTGTCCAGCGTATCGGCCAGGATGTGGCGACGTATGGCCAGCACCTTGCGACGTTGTGCGCGGATTCGCGCGTTCTCGTCTTCGACGGGCCCGACCAGAAAGGCAAAGAACGCCGCTTTGCGCTCGCGAACGTCGACGATGGCCGCGAAGTCGGGCATAGCGGGCACGGCGGGCACGGCGGGCACAGCGGGCACAGTGGGCGCCGAGGGTCTGACAAGCAGATAGGCGAGGATGGCCGCGGCCACGCACAGGCCCGCCAGGGCGGCGATGCCCCGGCCGCTTTTGAGCACTGCGACGACGCCGTCAATCGGGCGCATGGATCCCCAGCCGTTGCAGACTGTGCGCATCTGGAAATCCATCGTTGATCAGGCCGGCGTCGTGTTGCCAGGCGCTGAGCGCTGATCGGGTCACCGGACCGAGCAGGCCGTCCGCCGCGCCGCGCAGGTAGCCGTCGGCCAGCAGGCGTTCCTGCAAGGCTATCGTCTGGGTGCGACTGAGGGGTTTCTGGTCTGTCGGCGGGGGATTGCGCAATGCACCGCCACCAGCTATGCGATCCGCAACATGGCCCACCGACAGGGCGTAGAACTCCGATTGGTTCCAGCGCATGATCGCGGTGAAGTTGCCGTAGGCCAGGAAAGCCGGTCCGCGATGTCCGGCGGGCACCAGGATCGATCCTTCGAGCTCGGACTCCGGCAACGGGGCGCCGTTGGCCGACTGAACGCCCAACACCGCCCACTGGGCAACGGATCGGCGCGTGTCGTGGCCGGTGTATTCGAACGGAAAATCGTCCGGTAGCATCACTTCCCGGCCCCACCGTTCGCCGGCCCGCCAGCCGAGGGCTTGCAGCAGGTGCGCACCGGATGCCAGCGCGTCCTGGTGGCTCCGCCAGAGGTCGATACGACCGTCGCCGTCACCGTCGACCGCGTAGCGAAGATAGGACGACGGCAGGAACTGGGTATGACCGACCGCCCCTGCCCACGAACCTCGCATGTCGTGGGCACGCAAGCCGTGGCGCTCCAAGAGGCGCAGAGCGTCCCACAACTCGCCCGCAAAGAACGCGCCGCGCCGGCCGTCGCAGGCCAGTGTCGCCAGCGAGTCCAACGTTGGCATCGTGCCGAGATAACTGCCGTACCCGGTTTCCAGGCCCCAAAGCGCGATCAGGTAGTGCCCCGGTACGCCGTATCGGTGCGTCAGCGTGGCGAGAAAGGGCCGCTGTTCCCGCAACAGGCGCCGACCCTGCGCAACGCGACGCTCGCCGGCCCGGGCATTGAGATAGCCGGCGAGGGTCTGCGAGAACTCGGGCTGCTGTCGATCAAGCTCCAATACCCGCGGTTGCCGCTGGAGGTGGGGCAGCACGTCGCGGATGATCGCCTCGGCGATGCCCTCGCCGCGTGCCCGCGCCTGCAGCGTCTTCAGGCAGGCGTCGAAATCGGTCGCCGTTGCCGGGCTGGTCGCGGCCACCGTCAGGCAGCAGCCAAGTGCCAGCAGCGGAGCAATCTTCGATCGATGCCGGGAGTGACGGGGCGGTACCGCTCCCACAAGGTGTCCGTGGCCTGTCATCTACGTCTTCAGGCGTGGCAGGCGGATAGCCCCGCCCCCCGTACCATACCGACCCGGCCCGTGGACTTCGCCGCATGTATCCACGTCCGCGTAGATCCCTCCGAGCGGTTCCGTGTGGCCTGCATCATTGTACAGTCCTCCTTCGATGACAAACTTCGCTCGCTCGTCCATCTGCAAACGCAAATGCCCAGGCTCCACGACGAAGCTTTGGTCGTTGACCACTGCGAAGCGTTGTCCTTCGTGCCCGACTCCGTCCAGCACGTAGAAGTACACTTGGCGAGGTGTGGTAACCGGCGTTTCCAGTCGGAACGTGCTGTCGGGTTGAATGGCCGCTTTAGCCACGACATCGAGCGTCGCTTCCAGCGACGACGTTGCTTCACCGGCCGACATCGCAGGTGCCATGTGGTGTTGGTCTTGCTCTTGGACAAACGCGGATTCCAGACGCATGCCGAGCGGCATGAAGACTTCGCGCTGCAGGGCGGTGGGCCGGGTGAGGACTTCGAACGGCACGGCGCCGGACACTTGGGGGACGATCCGGTTCTTGGTGATCGTCGCCAGGTCGCCGAGCAGGGTGCGGAAGCTGTGCACCGGCAGACCGTTGGCGGTGCGTTTGCTGCGGGTTTTTACCTGCAAACCCGCACCAGCGACCTCGGCCAGAAGGCGCTAGTGTTCCGTCAAGTCTAAAAATGCGAGTGTAGCTGCGAGGGATTTTTGGTTCCTGGCGAGGCGCGACGACGCGGTGTGGCAGGCCCCACACAAGGAGGAGCAACGAAGCCAGGGGCCAAAAAGACCCGCAGATACCCGTAGATTTAGGTTTGACGGAGCACTAGGAAAAGCCATACGGAAACCCGGCCGGATCCTGGATTCCGAGTGATCGGCATGCTCCGGGAATTCATGCCGCGAAAGTATACTGCCTGGGCCAATTGGGCCACTTCGTCCCCGAAGCCAATGCCCGCTTTGTGGTTGTCTGACCACACCGTCACGGTCCGACCCTCAAGCAGCGACCAGTCGGTCTGTGCAGATGACCGCCGACCGGATCATGGCGCTGTTGAATCGAACCAAACCTGACAGATGATCCGACCGGAAATCGTCCAGATTCCCACTATTATTGACTATTGTCGATAGACACCATACATTCTGCAGGTGATCAAATCGTTTCGGCATCGTGGCTTGAAAGAACTGTATGAGGAAGGACGCTCAGCGAGGGTGACGCAGGATCACGTTGCGAAACTCTTGCGCATCCTGACCGCGTTGGACCGGAGCAGCAGCCCAGAGGGGATGGATATTCCCGGCTTTCGACTGCATCCGCTCAAAGGCCGCAGGAAGGGTCATCATGCGGTTTCAGTCTCAGCCAACTGGCGGGTGGCCTTTCGGTTCGAAAACGGAGACGTATTGGATGTCGACTATTTGGACTACCACTAGGAGGTCCTGACATGGCAATGAAGAACCCTGTACACCCTGGGGCCATCGTGCGAGAAGACTGCTTGAAACCATTGGCCTTGTCCGTTTCAGAAGGTGCACGGCGGCTCGGCGTCGGGCGTCAGACACTTTCCCATCTGGTCAATGAAAAGGCGTCGGTTTCGATTGAAATGGCCTACCGGCTGTCAAAGGCATTTGGCTCGACACCCGAAACATGGCTTGGCATGCAGTTGGCCTTTGACCTTGCCGAGTCGCGCGACCTGGAACAGAAGATCAAGGTCGAACGCATCGTCGCCGCATAGATTACGCGTCTTGTCCTGGTCCTGATCTCGGCCCTGTCAACCGGGGCGAATGCTGCCGAGCCGTACGCTCCCCCTGTCGGGCAGGACTACCTGATCGGCTCCACGGACACCCACACCGGCATCGCCACTGCCGATGAAGACAACTTCTGGGGCAAGATGGGCGCCCGAACCCAGCCCCATTCAATTGGCAGTCCTTCGTTGGCGACCACCTGGAAAGACCCGGACTTCGATCCAAACGAAGCCGCGTTCTACTACGTGCGGGTCATCCAGATACCGACACCGCGCTGGACGACCTACGACGCGAAGTTCTATGACCTTGACGAGATCCAGCAGACCCCTCCCGCAGTCATTCAGGATCGCGCCTATTCCTCGCCTGTCTGGTACACGCCCCAAGGGTCGTAGAAAAGCTGCCTGCGCCTCGTGCGCGCGCTCGCGGTCGAGACCCACGAGGACTGGCTCGAGGCCAGCCGCTACCTGAACATGGACTTCCTCAAGGAACTCGGGAAGGAAGCAGCTCCGAGAAGCCGCATGATCAACCGCACGCCAGCGCCGCCGCTTTTGCACAACTTGACCCACACAACCCCGTTCCTAGAACTCGGACTGACGTCGACTCACCTGCCTGGTGTGCGTGTCGGTGCCTCTCGCCTCGGGAACCAATACCGGTCGCGGCGAGTCGAACCATTGGGGAGTTGCATCATGGAAAAAGGGGAGGTGGTCATGGTGGGCTCCGTCAAGTCACCACAACCGTCCAACCGTCGTCCGTCTGTGCCCAAGCCATGAAGATCCGCAGGCGGTTTCGCGTCCTCGACAGGCTCCGCGTGCGGAACACCGCCGTCGTCGTCCTCGCCGGCCTTTCCGCGACGATGCCCGCAGCGGCGCAGGCACCGCCGGACGAGGACTGGCGCACGATCGACACGTCGCACTTCCGCGTCACGTTTCCTGAAGGGCTGGAAGACCTGGCCCGACGTACCACCACGTACGCGGAGCGCATCCACGGCGCGCTTGCCGCGTCGTTCCTCCAGGCACCCGAAGGTCCAGTGGACATCCTGCTCACGGACCATGCCGACACGGTGGCCGGATCAGCGCAGTACTGGCCGTCCAGCCGCGTCGTAATCAGCGCGCGTCCACCGGCGGAGAGCCTTGCCCTCGGCTACTACGGGGATTGGCTCGAGACCCTGCTCGTCCACGAACTGACCCACGTATTCCACCTCGACCATGCCGATCGGCCTACGCGCCTCGTCAGAGCGGTTCTCGGGCGCATCCCGACGCCCGTCGGGTTTCCCGCATCCATGTCGCCGTCCTGGGTGGTCGAAGGGATCGCTACCTGGTTCGAGTCCACGCTCACCGGTACCGGCCGCCTGTACGGGACCTACCACGACATGATCCTGCGGACCGCCGTCCTGGAGGGACGGTTCGAGGGCCCGGGTCAGGCGGCAGGGCGATCACCGGAGTGGCCGGGGGGAATCCGACCGTACGTCTACGGCGCCAAGTTCCTCGACCACATCGACCGGACCTACGGCAGGGCCGCGCTTGGCGCGTTCGTCGAGGAGGTCGCCCGGCAGTTGTCCTGGTGGAAGCCGGTTGACGACGCGGGACGGCGCTCGTTCGGATCGGTGTCCCGCGCGTGGGAGACCTGGGCCGAGGAGTTGCAGACGGCGGGGGAGAGCTTGGCGAAGGATCTTGCCGCCCACGGTCCGGTGACAGTCCCGGAGACCCTGACGCGCGGTGCGCGCCGCGGCCTGTATCCCGCTATCGCGCCGGACGGGCGGTCTGTCGTCTATGTACGCGCCGATGGGCGTTCGGACACACGGTTGGTCCGCATGCCGGTTGCTGGCGGTCCATCGCGCTCCGTCGCCCGCGTGAACGGCATCGGGCGGCCTGCCTTCCTGCCCGACGGCAGCCTTGTCTTTGCCCAGCAGGATTTCTTGGACCGGTATCGAATCGTGAGCGACGTTTACGTCGCGGGCCCTGACGGCGAAGTGCGGCGGGTTACCAGAGGCGCGAGGCTCACTGCCCCCTCCCCTGGCCCGGACGGAACGTGGGCCGTCGCCGTTGCGTGGCGCGCCGCGTCGAGCGGCCTCGTCAAGGTGGACCTCGACGCAGGCATTGTCAGCGAGATCACGGTGATCGCGGCGGATACACACTGGGCCTTGCCGGCCGTATCCCCCAACGGCCGCTGGATCGCGGCGACGCGATGGTCCGGCGGTTCCCAGGACCTCGTCATCCTCGATATGGCGGGACGGGTCCGGCACCGCCTGACGCGCGACCGCGCCCTGGATGTCGCTCCCGCATGGAGCCCGGGCGGCGACTACCTTGTCTGGACGTCGGACCGGACCGGCATCCCCAACATCATCGGCGTGGCGGTGGATCCGGAGACCGGGATCCCCCAGCCACCGGTGATGCTTACCAATGTACGCACCGGCGCCGCCTACCCGAGCATCGATCCCGCCGCCGAGTGGCTCTACTTCTCCGGCTACCACGCGGACGGCTGGGAAGTGGAACGCACGCCCTTCCTGCCGGGCGACGCCGGCCCGGCACCGGTCCCGCTGCCGCGTTTCCGGACTCGCGACGGGGTGGACGGACACCCGCGACCGGCCAGCGGCAGATCGCTCGTGGGACCTGCGGAACCGGCCCGCCGTTACTCGGCGCTCGACACTCTGCTGCCGCGATACTGGCTGCCGTCCGTCGCCTATCCCGTCACCGTGCCGCACACCAGGGTCGACGGCGTCGACGTGCCGCGCCGGCGCCTGATCGGCTACGGAATCAGAGCTTCGACATCGGCCTACGACCTGGTCGGCCGGCACGCCTACGCGGTCAACGTAGGGCACCACCCTTCCGAGACCCGGACGACCGTGCGGGCCGCGTACCACTACGGCGGCCTCGGTAATCCAAAATTCGGCGTGCGGGCCGGGCAGACCTGGTTCGAAGACGGGGCTCGCGTGCGCCTCCCAGGTTCGCCGCGCGCCAACCCGGAGCCACAGATCTTCTACGTGCTCGACCGAGAACGGGTGTTGTCCGGATCGGCGACGTGGCAGCGGCGTCGCGCCCGCTCGAACTTGGCGCTTTCGCTCTCCGCCGGGCTCGTGGACAGCCACCAGGAAGTCCTGGACCGTGACCTCGCACCGGTGAGCGGATTCCTGCTCGACCGACCGCAGGCGATCCTCCGTGAACTCGCGGCCTCGGTGACCTGGTCGAACGCCAGGTCCCACGCGCTGCAGATGGGCGGTGCGCGCGGGGTGGCGCTGTCCGTCCGGGTACGCAGCCGCGAAGACCTGGACGTTCCCGCCGTCCACACCGGGATCGCCGGCCTCGATCGCTCGGTGGACGACCTCGTGGCGGGCCTTCGCGGCTACTGGCCGCTACCGGCCGGAAACCGCTTCGCAGCCCCGGTGCTGGCCTTTCGGGCCGGCGCGGGGACGGCGAGAGGACCGCGGTCCTACCGTAGCTATTTCGACGTCGGCGGTATGGCGTCCAGGTTCCCCGTGCGCGGCTACGACGCCGCCGCGCAGTCCGGGAGGCGGGCTTGGGCGGCGTCCGTCGAATATCGGCTGCCTCTTGCGTCCGTCAACCGCGGCATCGGCACATGGCCGCTGCACATGAACCGGATCTTCGGCGTGGCGTACGCGGATGCGGGCAGGGCTTGGGGTGATCGCGCCGTCGGGGGCGATCATTCGGACCCGTTGACGTCAGTGGGGGTCGAGATGGTGGCAGACCTGCTTGCCCTCAAACGGCCGTACCGGCTGCGCGCAGGCATCGCTGCGCCACTGTCCGGCAACGAGGATGATCCGGTGGTCTACGTGGGGTTCGGACTCGCGTTCTAGCACGGACATTTCACCAAGACCAGGATGCTACAGAGTCGGCGCGCGGTGGCCACGCAAGTCGGCTCTCTGGTCAACCAGCGTCCGTCGGCGTCGATCAGGGTCCACAGGTGCGAGTACGAGAAATACTCGCCAGCGACTTGCATGGACGGCGCGGTGCAGTTGATCTTGTTGCGGCCGGGCTTCAACGGCGGCAAGTCAATGCTCCAGGTCGCGCCTGTCCTTGAAGTCGAGAGCCGAACCCCGGCGCCGTAGCAAGATCGCACGTGTCCAGCGTTTTTCCTGACTGCGCGTCGGCGGCAGCGCTTCCTCTTTTGCGCCAGCCACGAGGTCCGGCGCAAACGCGCGAATGTCGTAGGTCATGTCGACGTCTTCAGAAAAACGGCGGACCGCTCGCCACACTTTCGAGAGCGACGTACCGCCTTTGAAGGTGAGGTGCCCAGCGAACGGCGCGTCGAACAATGCCCCGAGCGTGGCGACCACCCAGATGTCCTTCTCCAGCAGAAACGCGCGGCGTCGGCTCTTGTCCTGAACCACTCTCAACGCGTAACGGCGATCATCGGCCGACAGCTCCTGATATTGCGGATCAGGCATCAGCGATGCGCGCGCTGACCGATTCCGCCATCCAGATTGGCATGACGGCTCGCGCGGCCGAAAGCTCGTCCAGATCCTCAGCGGAGAGCGCTGGCAGTACCGCCTCCAGACTGTTCTCGACCTCTTCGCGGCCGAGCCACGCCACGGCACGGATGACGTCTCCGGCCTTGCGGTGCGGTGCCGCCAGTTGCCAGCGCGGCGCGTGCCGCAGCTCCACGCTGATTCCACTGAAGTGCAGCCGCCGACTGCGACCCGAAGTCAGATAGACCTCTCGCACTGGGTTCTGGGTTATCAGGCCTAGACGGTTAGCCGCCGAGCCCCCGCAGGGCACGATGGTTTCACCCCAAAGTGCCGAAAGAGCTTGCAGCGCCTTGCCGATACTCGGCGCGCATTGCAGCCCAACGCATCGCGTCTCAGTTGGTCGGTCATGAACAGGACTATGTTCGGTGCCATATCAGATTCCTCAAGACGGGGCGCGGCAGGCGCGATCTTCCGTCGGCTTACTTGAAGTCGTCGGGACCATGACGTTCCGGCACCTGTTCTTCTTCCGGCCCCCAGGGCCTGTTGACCCGCCGGCCGCGCTGCACCGCGGGGCGCGCCTCGATTTCGCTGGCCCAGCGCACCGCGTGCGTGTATGAGGCGACATCGAGGAACTTCTCGGCGTCGTAGAGGTTGTGCAGCACGAGCGCGCCATACCAGCCATAGTTGGCCATGTCGGCGATCGTGTAGTCGTCGCCGCACAGGAACCGGTTCTCGGCCAGACGCCGGTTGAGCACGTCGAGCAGGCGTTTCGTCTCCATGGCGAAACGATTGATGCAGTACTCGATTTTCTCCTCTCTGAAGGCATAGAAGTGGCCGAAGCCCCCGCCGATGTACGGGGCACTGCCCATCTGAAAGAACAGCCAGGACAGGCACTCGGCGCGGGCGCCGGGTTCGGTCGGCAGGAAAGCGCCGAATTTCTCCGCGAGGTAAACGAGGATCGCGCCCGACTCGAACACCCGGGTGGGTGGCGATGTGCCGTGATCGGCGAGTGCGGGAATCTTCGAGTTCGGGTTGAGGGCCACGAAGCCACTGCCGAACTGGTCGCCGTCGCCGATGTTGATCAGGTAAGCGTCGTATTCGGCTTCGGCGATGCCGAGTTCGAGCAACTCTTCGAGCATGACGGTTACCTTGATCCCGTTGGGCGTTGCCATGGAGTGGAGCTGCAGGGAGTGTTTGCCGACGGGAAGCGTCTTATCGTGGGTGGCGCCGGCGATAGGGCGGTTGGTGCCGCCGACCGACTTGTCCCACTGCCAGACCGGTGGGGGTGTATAGGAGGATGCGTCTGTCATGATTGTCTCTTGTCAGGTTCAGATTGTGATCTGGGGCACAAAGCAGGTCCTGGTTGGAACGGCGACCTGCTGCTTCAATGATCCCTCCACAGCCGGTCGCTGAACGGCCTGAGATCGAACTCAATAGTTTGGGTGGATCGATGATGCTGGGCCAAGCGGAGCAAGTATCTGCGATTTTCTCCGGCAGCAACACCCGTCTTTGTTCCATGCCCCGCGTCTCCCCGGACGCGCTTGGTATTCGAAGGTGAGGGCATACGAGACGCGTTTGACCCGAGACGAGGCAGGTAATCGACCAAGGCTCAGTTGATTGCCTTATGGAAAGGAAATGCTAAAGTAAGGATTCCTTTTTTCATTTAGTGTCGAAGCAGCATGCTTGCGAAGCTCACCGCCAAGAATCAGCTTACCCTCCCCAAGCGCATCACTAACGAGCTTGGCCCCGTGGAGTACTTCGAAGTCGAAGCTCGAAACGGCCAGGTCGTGCTGACACCAGTTCGCATCCAGCGGGCCGATGCGGTGCGCGCGAAGCTCGCAGAACTTGATCTCGATGAACAGACCATTCGCGATGCCGTAGCTTGGGCACGGAGCGCAGTGCAACGCGCCGATGACAAATGAGCCACGCACGCCATGCCCATTCCGCCCAGCCCGCCGCCGCGGGTCGTTCTTGATACCAACCTGGTGCTGTCCGCACTAATTTTTGGCGGGGAAGCGACGGCGCTTCTAAGGGAGGGTTGGCAGAGTCGACGGTTCATCCCACTCGCCTCGAGGGAGACGATCAGCGAACTCATACGTGTGCTTGGGTATCCGAAGTTCGGGCTGAACCCGCGTGAGCAGGAAGACCTGTTGTCGGACTATCTCCCACACTGTACTACCGTGATCATTCCCACTCTGCCGCCGCCCACACCGGTCTGTCGCGACCCCTGCGACACGCCGTTCCTTGAGCTTGCCATTGCGGGCGAAGCGGACTTTCTCGTTACAGGCGATCAGGATCTGGTAAGCCTGTCAGCGGAATTCTCACGCCCAATCGTCAAGGTTGGCGAGTTCCTGGCGGGACTTGCGCGTGCGTGATTGTAGAAATCGGTGACTACCACGAGGACAATCGTTCGGGAAGAGATGCGATGAGCGAGGCCATGGCAACGATGTCCTTTAATCCCGATTGGGTTTCACCTCCCGGAGATACCATCGCTGATCTGCTAGATGAGCGAGGTTGGACGCGGCCTGAGTTCGCAAATCGGCTTGCCACTTCCAGGAGATTCGTCAATCAACTCATATTGGGTGAAGCGTCGATTAACGAAGCAACTGCGCTAGAGCTCGAGCGGGTGCTTGGCAGCACCAATCGATTCTGGCTGAATCGAGAATCTGACTATCGTGCTGGCATGGCGAAGCGACAGGAAATCCAGACGCTCCCGAAATGAAGCGCCGTGTCACTTTGCCGGGTGACGTAGAGCGGCATGTCCGCTTGCAGCCCATAGGCTATCGGACGCATTTGTAGCTGCGGTTCAGGCCGATCCACGAGCGGGAATTCGGATTCGATGCCGTCTCGCGTTCCCGGTTCCCGCGGCCAGCCGCCGGAAGCAATCGCCGGTGTCAGGGGCAAATCATCGTGGCATCGTGGCTTCGCCCGAGTGACCGTCGAAGCTCCCGGTCGATATGGGCGTACCATAGGCGAACTTGGATGTGGAGGTTGGCGTGCGTAGGGCCAAGTCCTGTGTAGTGATGCTCCTCCTTGGCGCGGGTTGTAGCGATGAAGAGCCCGCGGGTTCATCCCCGGGTGGGTTTGGCGGGCCTCCGCTGGTGGTCACCGAAACGGCAACGGTCCGCTCCATTGCGGACATCGTCGAGGCGATCGGTACGACGCAGGCGAACGAGTCCGTGACCATTACCGCGAAAGTCACCGATTCGATCCGACACGTCCGCTTCGACGACGGCGATTTCGTCCAGCAGGGCGACGTCCTGGTCAAGCTTACCAACGAAGAGCAGACCGCGTTGCTGCAAGAAGCCGAAGCCGGCAAGCAGGATGCCCAGAACCAGTATGATCGGCTGAAGAACCTTCTCGAACAGCGCAGTATCCCCGTTTCCGACGTGGACGAGGCGCAAGCCCGATTGTCCGGTGCCCGGGCTCGCTACCAGGCCCTCGTCGCGCGTTTGGACGATCGACTGATCCGCGCTCCCTTCACGGGCTTGCTTGGTTTCCGTGAGGTGAGCGCCGGAACACTCATCACCCCGGGTACGCCCATCACGACCCTGGACGATATTTCGGTGATCAAACTCGACTTTGCGTTGCCCGAGGTGCATCTGGGTGTCGTTCATCCAGGACTCTCGCTAACGGCCGCGAGCGCGGCGTTCCCCGGCCGGTTCTTCGCCGCCACGGTTCGGACGGTCGGTTCACGAGTCAACCCGGTAACCCGGGCGGTGCCCGTACGGGCGCATATCGACAATTCGGATGCGCTCTTGCGGCCCGGCATGTTGATGACGGTGAAGCTGACGACCGCGAGTCGCGACGCCCTGATGGTGCCCGAGACGGCTTTGTTGCAGCGCGGCATGGAGACATTCGTCTACGCGGTAACGGATGGACGCGCGGCGATGACGACGATTGACCTCGGCATCCGCCTCGATGGTTGGGCGGAAGCACGTACGGGCATCGCGCCGGGCCAGGAAGTGGTCGTCGAAGGCGTCATGAATGTTCGAGACGGTGGCCCGGTGCGCCGTGCCGAGCCGGTCGAGGCGAATCCCGGCGTCGCTCCCCGGCGCTAGGGTGGTGAGCCATGTGGTTGTCCGACACATCCGTTAAGCGACCGGTATTTGCCACCGTCATCAGCCTGGCCCTGTTGGCCTTCGGCGTCCTTTCGTTCAACCTCCTGCCGCTGCGGGAATACCCGGACGTGACGCCGCCGGTCATTTCCATCAGCACCTCCTATCCCGGCGCGTCGTCCGACGTTATTGAAAGCCGGGTCACCACGGTGATCGAGGATCAGATCAGCGGCATCGAGGGCGTAAAGGCAGTGCGTTCGTCGAGTACCGACGGCAGCTCGCGCATCAACCTGGAGTTCGACCTCGACCGCGATATCGACGCCGCCGCGAACGACGTCCGCGACCGGGTTTCGCGGGCCGTACGCTGGTTGCCGGAGGACGCACGCCCGCCGGAGATCCGCAAACAGGACTCCGATGCCCGCCCGGCCATGTACATCAACGTGCGGAGTTCGGTGTTGAACCGGATGGAACTCACCGACTACACCGAGCGCTACATCGCCGATCGCTTCGCGGCGATCCCCGGCGTTGCCAATGCCGGCGTACGCGGGGCCCGTCCGGCAATGCGGATCTGGGTGGACCGGCTAGCACTCGCGGCCCGGAACCTCACCGTCACTGACATTGAGTCGGCATTGCGCCGTGAAAACCTGGAACTCCCGGCGGGCCGCCTCGAGACCGTGGACCGGGAACTAACGGTTCGGCTCGCGCGCGGTTACGAGTCCGCCGAGGACTTCCGGGGGTTGGTGGTCGCGCGAGGCGAGGACGGTCACCTGGTGCGTTTGGGCGAGGTCGCGACGGTCGAGGTGGCGCCGCTGGACCACCGCTCGATCTTCCGTGCGAACGGCCTGCCGACGGTCAGCATCGGAATCATCAAGCAGTCGAAGGCGAATACGCTCAAGACGCTGGAGCAGGTGGCGGCCGAGATCGACAAGATCAACGACGCGATTCCGGACCACATGCGGGTCACGAAGGGATCCGACGACTCGGTGTTCATCCGCGCGGCGATCAACTCGGTCTACCGCACCATCGCCGTCACCACCGTGCTGGTAAGCCTGGTCATCCTCGTGTTCCTGGGCTCGTTCCGGACCATGGCGATACCGGTCGTCACGATCCCGGTGTGCCTGGTCTCGGCATTCATCGCCCTGGCGGCATTCGGTTTCACCGTTAACCTGATCACCCTGCTCGCCCTCGTGCTGTCCATCGGCCTCGTGGTGGACGACGCCATCGTCGTGCTGGAGAACATCCATCGGCGAATAGAGGAGGGGGAGACGCCCCTGGTCGCCGCGTACAACGGGACCCGTCAAGTCGGTTTCGCCGTGATCGCTACAACGGCGGTATTGGTGGCGGTGTTCACGCCGATCATGTTCCTCACCGATAATATCGGCGTAATCTTCGGTGAGCTGGCGGTGACCATCGCGGCGGCGGTGGTGTTTTCCAGCGTCCTCGCGCTGTCGCTGACGCCGGTCATGTGCTCCAAATTCCTGCGCGCTTCGGGCCGCGAAAACCGCCTGGCGGGGTGGATCAACGGTGGCTTCTCCCGGCTTAGACAGGGCTACATCAGCGTTTTGCGTGTGCTCATCCGGCACCGCTGGGTGGCGGTGCTGGCGGCGGCCGGCACGTTGGCAGGTGCCTATTTCCTGCTCGATGCGGTTCCGCGGGAGTACGTCCCGGAGGAGGACCAGGGCGCGTTCATGGCGATGTTCTCGGGGCCAGAAGGTATGGGCATCGAGCGCATGAAGCGCGAAGCCCTGAAACTTGAGCTTCCAGCCAGGCAGATGATCGACGAGGGCCTCGCGCAGGTCGTCGTGATGGCCGTTCCCGGGTGGGGCGGCAATTCGTCCAACAGCGGTGTGATCATGGTCGTCATGAAGCCGTGGGGAGAGCGCGAGATCAGCACCAGGGACGCCGCGGCGCGTGTTAACGCGGCGTGGCGGAACATCCCCGACGTACGAGCGTTCGCGTTCGTGCGTTCGGGCCTGTCCCGCAGGGGTGGAGGCCGACCCGTTCAGTTCGTGCTCGGCGGTCCCGATTACGAGACCCTCGCCGAATGGCGGGACCTCATCTTCGACCGGTCGCGCGAGTTTCCGGGTCTTCAGCGCGTCGACAGCGACCTGAAGGAGACCCAGCCCCAGGCCGTGGTGCGAATCGACAAGAACCGCGCGGCTTCGCTTGGTGTCTCGGTTCAGAACATCGGCAGGACGCTCTCGACGATGATGAGCGAACAGCGGATTACGACCTACGTCAAGGACGGCGAGGAGTACGACGTCATCCTCCAGGCCCGTGACGACCAGCGCGCGACCGCCCAGGACCTTTCGAACATCTACGTGCGATCGGATTCGACGGGCGAGCTGGTCCCGCTGGCCAACCTCATTCATGTCGACGAACGGGCCGCCCCCGGCTCGCTCAACCGCTACAACCGGCTGCGTGCCGTCACCATCACGGCAAGCCTGGCCCCGGGCACCGTCCTGGGCGAAGCATTGGAGTTTCTGGAACGGGTCGTTCGGGAGTCTTTCCCGGACGAGGCGCGGATCGACTACCAGGGCGAGTCCCTTGAATACAAGGAGACGAGCGGCAGCCTGGCGCTCACTTTCGGCTTGGCGCTGCTCATCGTCTTCCTGGTGCTTGCCGCGCAGTTCGAGAGCTTCGTGCATCCGCTGGTAATCCTCGTCACGGTACCGTTGGCGGTGGCGGGTGCGTTGCTCGGCCTCTACCTCACGGGACTGTCGATCAACATCTTCAGCCAGATCGGCATCGTCATGCTGATCGGGATCGCCGCCAAGAACGGGGTCTTGATCGTCGAGTTCATCAACCAGATGCGCGATGCCGGCCGCGCATTCGAAGAAGCAATCATCGAGGCGTCAGGGATTCGTCTGCGGCCCGTGGTCATGACCACGATCTCCACGATCATGGGCTCGATCCCGCTGATTCTCGCGACGGGAGCGGGCTCGGAAAGCCGCATGGTGCTCGGCATCGTGGTGTTCTCCGGGGTGTCGCTCGCGACCTTCCTGACGCTGTTCATCGTGCCGTCGTTCTACGCGCTGCTCGCGCGGCGGACCGGGTCGCCGCAATCCGTGTCGCGCCGGCTGGCGAGCCACCTGGGAAGCGCCCGTTAGCCGACGCCGGCGGCGTCGACTACCCTTCGAAGAGATTTTGGAAATGGCGAGCCCAGGTTCCAAGGTGCTACACCCGCGCCCCGTGGAGTTTGCCGAAAAATACCGCGTTCCCTGCGCGTGCTGTCCGCCTTCCGCGAGGAAGAGGGTACGTTTATCACCACGGAGGAAAAGGATATGGAACAGTCCGTCGTATCGGGCATCGCGTATTTCGCGCGACGAAGCCTATTAAGGCGCGAACTGCTCTTGCCCAATGCATGTTCAATGCTTCGGCCTCCTTTAGCGATAGGCTCTTGGCGACCTAAAGAACGGTGACCTTAGCCGGCGTCGGCCAAGGGTTCGGGCTGAAGGGCTTTCAACTTCTCGAAGATCCCCTCGATCACGTTGCTCTTGCCGGCGAACAACGCCTCGGGACCGCCGGCGTGCACACTGCTGAATGGCGCCTCGTAGAGCGCGGACGGCTCCATGACACCCCGTGCCGTGAGTTGGTCGATGATCATCTCGACGAAACGAATTTGCGGCGTGGTCAGGGTTCGGTTGGAGAGGAACTCCGAGAAGGCCTCCTGGGCGGCGGCCCGGTCCATCCCCACCATGCCGCGCACGAGATGGGCCAGTGAGGGCGAGTAGTTGCGCGCCAGAAGGCCCGTCAACAACGTCTCGCCGTCGTCCTCGCCGATCTCGACCAGCGTCTGCTCCAACCCGCGCAGATCGGTGGCTGTGAGCGGCTGGTTCGTCCGGAGCCGATGGATCACGATGTGGTCGAGATGGTCCTTCAGGTACTCCTGCACCTTCTTCTCGTATTGAATCCCGGTCATCTTCGGCAGATCGACGGCTGCGTCCTCGCGCACGCCCATGATCTCGTCCTGGAATGCGGTGTGGACAACCTTGCGCGTCTTCTTGTCCAGGAAGGGCACCAAGCCACGCAGGCGCAGCCGCAGTTCCTCGAGGTCGTTCAGGGCGATGCCTTCCCAGAAGGCGTTCTCTTGTACCGACGCAAGGTAGGCGAGCTGAGCTGTCACCGCGGGAATCGTGCTCTTCTCTTCGAGCATCATGGCGATCTCCACCACTCGCCGGCGGTGCCGCTCGAATGCGCCGGCATCGCCCTCGGCCAGGGCCAGTTGCATCGTCAGCGCCGTGAGATCGAACAGGCGGGACTCGATGTCGTCGGTCTCGATCTCGCTGGGCAGTCCGGCGACCTCGCTCTGCAGGAGCTCCACGTCGGACGCCGTGAGCTGCTCCCAAGACTTCCGTTCCCGGAAACGCTCGACGGCTTCGAGGTGCATTCGAACGATGAAGTTCTCGGGGTTCATCGCCGCCACCTGACCGTGGAGTTCCGTCGTCAACGCCCCGGCCAGCGCCACCTCCGGGTCCAGGTCGGGCTTGGCCTGGAGGTGGGTCAGCACCTGCACACGTGATCCAAAAAGCCGGGCGCGCAGGGGAATGGGCGCGCTGACCTCGATTCCCTCCGGACGCTCGCGGAAGAAGTCGAAGTTGAAGCAGAAGTCGAAAACGCGGAAGTCGTGCTTGTCGTCCCCGGGTCCGAACAGATCCGGACACAGGCGCGTCCCCCGCCCGATCATCTGCCAGAACTTGATCCTCGAATAGACTGGCTTGAAGAAGACCAGGTTGGCGACCTCGGGCACGTCGATGCCGGTGTCGAGCATGTCCACGGAAATCGCGATGTGCGGCGCCTCGTCCTTCCGGGTGAAGTCGTCGAGCAGGCTCTGCGCGTACGTGGCGTGGTGATCGATGACGCGGGCGAAGTGACCGGCGTGCTGCGGATAGTGGTGGTCGAACCGTTCTTCGATGAACTTCGCATGGTCGTGATTGCGCGCGAAGATGATGGTCTTGGCCAGTCGGTCGCCGCCCTCCACCGCGTGGCCGTGCTCCATGAGATGTTGCAGCACCTTGTCGACCGTGTCGGTGTTGAAGAGCCAACTGTTGATGGCGGACGCATTGACCCGGTCCGGCAACGCGCCGCCGTCCTCGTCGTCGCCCCAGTCGAGGCCCTCCCACTGCGCCTGCTCCTCCTCGCTGAGCGAGTCGTAGTCGATGCCCTCGCGCGGGAACCGGAGATCGACCTGCTGAACCTTCGGTGGCACGAGAAAGCCGTCCGCCACCGCGGTCGCGAGTTCGTACGCGTCCGTGGGCACGCCCTGCTCCAGATCGAAGAGTTCGTAGGTGTTCCGGTCGACCTGGTCCCGAGGCGTCGCGGTCAGGCCCACGAGCAGCGAGTCGAAATACCGAAAGATGGCCCCGTACTTCTGGTACACCGACCGGTGCGCCTCGTCGATGATCACGAGGTCGAAATGCCCCACCCCGAAGCGCGCCTCCGCGCCCGTCGTCTCGTTGATCAGCCCCATCATCGTCGGATAGGTGCAAACGTAGACCCGGCCCGTCTTGTCCTTCTCGGTCACCAGGTTTACAGGGCTCGACTCCGGCAGGTGGGTCTTGAACGCCCCCACCGCCTGTTTCACGAGCGACCTGCGATCCGCAAGAAACAGCGTCCTCTTCACCCACCCCGCCCGCTGCAGCAGATCTACGAGGGCAATCGCCACCCGAGTCTTGCCGCTACCGGTCGCCATCACCAGCAGCGCCTTGCGGCGCGCCTGCGAGAACTGTTCGCCGATGCTCCCGATGGCACGCTTCTGGTAGTACCGCTCGACAATGGCGTTCTTCACCCGGGCCACGTCCAGCGGCTCGCGGTGCTTCCGACGATGGAGAAGTGACGCCAGCTCATCCTTCTTGTGGAAGCCTGCCACCGCTCGCGGCGCGTAGACTTGGTCGTCCCAGAAGTAGGTCTCGTACCCGTTCGTGTAGTAGATGATCGGGCGTTGGCCGTGCATGGCCTCCAGGCAGTCCGCATAGAGTTTTGCCTGCTGTCGTCCCACTGCCGGATCAACGGTGGTCTTTTTCGCCTCGGCCACGGCCAAAGGCTTGCCGTCATCTCCCCACAGGACGTAGTCGGCGTAACCGACCCCGGAGGCGTTCGGCATGCCGGCAACTTCGTACTCACGGTCGTGCTCCTGGTCGAGCGGCCAGCCAGCTCGTTGCAAAGCCAAGTCGATAATCAGTCTGCGGGTCGTGCTCTCGTCCCAGTCATGGGTCTCCGGGACGTTGTCGTTCTCTGCCTTGATGGCGGCAAGCCGTTCACGGAGTGCCTCCAACTCGCCTTCGATCTCCCTGCGCGAGCCGTCGGCCGCGTCCAGTTGGCTCTTGAGAGCGTCCAGTTCTTCGACGCTGGCCGGCGTGGCGCCGGGTTCCAGTATGGGGACAAGGGCCTCATCAAAGGTCTTGCCGTGAAGGTTTTCCGATCCCTTCCGCAGATAAGTGCGGCCCGCCCAGTAGAGGACATGCGCCAGCTCGCGCACTACGTTCAATGCTTGTTGCGGCGTCGGTGTCTTGTTGCCGTGCACCGCGACGTTGCCCGCCTGCCGGATGTACTCCGCTTTCCGCCACACGACCTCGGGCACGACCGCTCGGAAGGCGGACTCGCTGAGGTAGGCATCCAGGTTTATGACCTTTGGCGGGCTCAGGGCCTTCTCGACCTTGTAGACACGTTTGACCATGCGCTCCAGCGCATGCCTCGCATGGAAGCAAGACGCCCGCGGGTCGCCGTACACGTGCTGTTCCGCATAGCTCGCGCTCTCCGCCACATGCAGGAACTCCTGCTTCAGGAAGGCGAAGTTGGCGGAGATTTCCATGGCGGATCAGAGGTCGCCCCGGAAGGCGCGGGATTGCAGGGAGTCGAAGAGGGTGTCGAGTTCGGCAAGATGGGCTCGCTTTCGGACCTTCTGGCGCTCCACGGACTGGACGATGGCGGCAAACCGATGTTGGAGGTCGAGTGATGGGAGTTGAATTTCGGAGCCGCCCACTTTCGAGACGGAGATTGTGTTCAACCCTGACGTAGTTCTGGATGTACCAATGAGACTCCTACGACCTCCAGGTGAATTGATGAAATTCTCCACGTAGATGGGAGACGCCTTCGACCGGTCACACCGAAGGCGTATCAGGTGGTTCTGATGGACGCATTGGTCGATAGATCCGTCCCATCGAGCGCAACGGCCGATCTCTGCCTTGTTCCCATGCCCCTCGACAATCAATATGTCTTCATAGTCGAGGGATGTGCGCAGCAGTTCGGATTCGGTCAAACGAATCGTTTTGATTTTGTCGAGCTCCAGGAATCCGCGAAACACGTTGGCAACCCTAAGGTACGGACGTTCTATGGGGAGCGACCGTCGCTTCGATGTAACTTGCAGTCCTCCTTGAATACTCCCGATTCTGGAAACCGTCGTCACTTCCCACCCCATCGGATTGGTGGCGGGATCGCCGAACATGTCGAGGAAGATGGATTGGAGGAGGGTGTCGAGCTGAGCGAGGGCCTCGCGGCGCTTGGCCCGCAAGGCGTCCGCCGCATCCAGAATCCTCGCAATCCGCTTCTGCTCGGCGAGAGGCGGAATGGGGATTTGGACCGAAGCGATAAAATCGGCAGGAACCCTGCGCTGACCGGCAGCCCCTCTCATCTTCATCGCTCCTGCGGTGCGTAGCCACGGTACGCGCAGGATGTTGAACAAATAGGGGCCTGTGACCCTCTCGGACGGCCTGAACACATGAAACTCAGTCGTTCCGAAGCCCAACTCATGCGGGAGATTGTCGGCAAGAGCCATCTTTCCGTTCTCGAAACATGGCGTTATTTTGGCGACCAAGACGTCACCGCGCATGAATGGCGTGTACCCCTTAGACACCTCGGAGAAGGGCCGTTCTTCGTGGTCTACAATGCTCATCGATTCTTCAGACACTGCAGCCATAGGCACGAAGCTCACTTTGTCATTCAAGTCGGGCCGGTCGGTCGAAGCAAGCCTTGGGTTAACTTGGGCGACTTCACCAATTTCCTGGGCGTGCCACCTCATTGGAGTAATCTGGCCAGTTCCGCGCGTCCGCTAGCGATCTCATTTTCCAGTTTCGCCAGTCGCTCTAGGACCACCTTCGGGGAGTCGTACTGAACCGCCTCGTACTCCACTTCCTTGTAACGGTTGATAGAGAGGTCGTAGTCGTTGACCGCGATCTCGGCCTTGGGCACGAGGAAACTCTGATCCGTCCGCGCCCGCTTGCGCTCCGCCTCGCGGTTCCGCCAGCGGGTAAGAATGTCAGCAAGGTCGCTATTGTCCGGTTGCGGTATGCGCTTGTCGTCCAAAGAATAGCCGTCCGCCTGCATGTCGTAGAACCAGACGTCGTCCGTACCTCCGGAGTTGGTCTTGGTGAAGACCAGGATGGCGGTAGAAACGCCGGCATAAGGTCTGAAGACGCCGGAGGGCATGGAGACGATGGCTTCGAGCTTCTGCTCCTCGACCAGAATCCTGCGCAGAGTCCTGTGCGCTCTGCTCGACCCGAAGAGTACGCCGTCGGGCACGATGACGGCGGCGCGGCCGCCAGTCTGGAGCAGGCGCAGGAACAGGGCCAGGAATAGCAGCTCGGTCTTTTTCGTTTTGACGACTTGCTGCAGGTCCCTAGCGGTGGACTCGTAGTCGAGACTGCCCGCAAACGGCGGATTGGCGAGGACGAGCGAGTACCGTTCCGCATCGTCTCCGCCTGCCGCTATGTCGATCTGGGCCAGCGAGTCCCGGTAGCGGATGTCCGGATTCTCGATGCCGTGCAGTAGCATGTTCATGCTGCCGATGCGGAGCATGGTGGTGTCGAAGTCGTAGCCGTGGAAGGTGCCCTCGTTGAACCGGCGGCGGGCTCGGGCGTCCTTGTAAATGCTGTCGCCGTGGTGCTCGACGAGATATTCGGAGGCCGCGACAAGAAAGCCGGCGGTACCGCAAGCCGGATCGCAGATGACGTCGTTCGGCGTGGGCGCGGTCATGTCCACCATCAGCTTGATGATGTGGCGCGGCGTGCGGAACTGCCCGTTCTGGCCGGCAGTCGCGATCTTGCCGAGCATGTATTCGTAGAGATCGCCCTTCGTGTCGCGGTCGGCCATATCGATGTCGTCGAGTTGGTCGACCACATTGGCCAGTACCCGGGCCGTGGGCATCATGAAGAGGGCGTCCTGCATGTGATGGGTGTAGTTCGATCCCTCGTCCGATCCCCCCGTCAGGCCTATTGATTTGATGAAGGGGAACACCCCGTCGCGGACTGTCTCGAACATCTGTTCCGGCGCAAGTTCCTTGAACCGTGACCAACGCAGAGCCTCTTGGTGGGGGTTGAACACTGGCTCCTCGACTGGCTGGCCCGTGCGGGCGGCCTGACGCTCCTTGCGCGTATGCCACTCGTCCAGATCCTTAATGAAGAGCAAGTACGTGAGCTGCTCGATGACGGAAAGCGGGTTCGAAATGCCTCCGGACCACATGGTGTTCCAGATTCGGTCGACTTTGGACTTCAGCTCACCGGTGATCATGATTCCATCTCGCCCGTCTCCACTATGTTCTTGAGCCGGCTAAACCTTTAGGTTCACCCCCGGGGACATGACGCTCGCTGGTGGTCGCTAGGTGCGACGGCTCCTTCGGACACCATAATACCAAGCGATTTGTTGCGGCTTCGATGGTGGGTCACCGCGCGGCGATAAGCCAGCGGCGGTCTGGGCCGTCATATGGCGGTTGTTTGACGAAGGTGGCGAAGAGTCGTTTGGGGTGTTCCATAGCCGCCATCACTCTATGTTGGAAGTATGCGCGGACGGAGCGGGATCTTGGAGTGGCCCGCTGGAAAACACGGCCCAGTTCAGCCATGCTCCCATCTCACCCGCCGGTCTTGGCCGTCGCGTGATGCACCGGTTCAACCACGGATCGACGACTGCTTTCAATGCCATGAGCCGTTACGACATACTTTCCGCATCTGCTCGGACATAGTCGATGGCGGACGCACCGTTTTTCGCGATTGCCCTCGCCTTCGCCAAGAGCCTCGTTCTCGCGCCCATAAACTACATGGGCCGTCTTTTCGCCGAACGTAAAGCCGCCCGCCAAACCATCAACCCGGCCCTCCTAGACGAGCCGATCGCCAGTTCGTATGCGCGTGTAAGTAGTGCGTCACCGCAACCCGGATGGTGGCAAGCGGTCTCGGCCGCTGCCGGTCGCGCCATCGTACGACCCAGTTTCCTTGCTAAGCTCGCAGTTCAGGATTGGCTCGCCGAAGCGGCAGTTGCCGATGCCTTCAAGAAGTTGACGAAGCTCCAAATCGTCGGCGGGGACACAAAGAGCTCTCCCCAACGAGCGTATTTGGCGCAACGCTACTCCGACTTCACGGGCGAGAAGGCTGCCTTTGCCCATGGTCCGATCGACCGCCTAATCCAAGTCCTCGTCGCGGGTTGTAGCTACTCGTTGTCACCTTCGGATCGCTTCATCGCCGGCGCTTTCCAAGAGCTGTACGGCAAACTCAACCAGCGTTTCGATGCCCTCGAGGCTGATCGCGATGCTGAACTTCACGAGGCCATCTCGGCACTCGAATCGTCTCCACGCAACTCCCAAACCGCCCGTGCCTCCCACGAACTCCACACCATTGTCTCACTCAGGACCTTCGATGAAGACTTAGCTCTAAAGCGGATCAGGCGACTGCTTGCACGCCTCGAAGCAGACCTTTTAGCAGCCGACCGGCAATGCAAGGAAGAGATCCGCCTCTGGGCAGCGCGCTTGCTGGCAACCAGAGGCGACACGCTGCACTTCGCTCAACAAATTCGGGACGACATTGAAGAGAACAACCCCGACGCGGATCTAGCCGCAATCGATGCGCTAGCCGCAGAGACCCAAGGCAATCCCGAGATCGCCATGCGCCTCATCCGCGACAAGCGCGATCCCGACTGTCGTTCGGTCCTCTTTCACCTGATGATCCGCCACAAAGGATCAACCGAGGCACTCGAGTGGTTCGACCGCCAGCCCCAAAACGACGATGCCGGCTTCCTCTCGGCAGCTGGATGGTTAGCGTGGGCGATCTGCGTAGCCAAGGCCAGTGGACCAATCACGCTGTTGAGCCGCCTTCCTTTACTAGAAGTCCACTGGGAGGAGATACCTGGACTCGCACTACTTGAAGCGGCGACAAACGCCGCAATGCTCATACCCGAGGAGCTTCGGGATGCCTTTTGGCAGCATTACCCGCTATATGCCGGAATACGTCCCCCGCAGGGCCACGACCCTCAAGCACACCACGAACGGGCAACCAAGTGCATCGCCTTCGTCCGTAAATCCGCCCGCGGCCGAGTTTCCGATGCTTGGGACGCTGAACTCGACGGATGGCATCTCTGGCTGCAACTAATGGACCCGGATCCTGAGCATGCCAAGGAGGCACGCAATCACCTATCTCACCAGATGGCGGAAGGTGACAGGGCCGTTAACGCCGTCGCCTTCGCCCATGCTTTCGAAATAGAGTTCCCGACCGAGCCTCTTGCTCACCACCTCCGGGAGCGAGAGAGCCTTGGGGGACTCAACGATAGCGAGTTAGGGGCCGAGTTCCTCCTGAACCTGAAAATCATGACTCCCGCGGACTTCGCGGCGTACGTGACGACCAAACGCGAACGGCTCCTCCAAGTCCTCGTTCCAGAATTTGTCACGGCCGTGCACGTCCAGGCCGTTGCAGAGGCCGAGGGCCCGGAGATGGCAGAACAGCTAGTCCAAGAGTACGGAGACCTAATCGGCAGCGACCAATCGAGCCGGCTTGGCGTGATGATCGCCGTGCAAGCGGGAGCCGACCCGCGAAGTCAACTGGAGGAAAACTATCGCCGCACAGACCAGCTCACTGACCTAGTCAACCTAATCAACTTTCTGAAGCAGTCCAGCGACTACGAGGCATTGCAACCTTTGGCGCGTTCGCATTTCGCCCGCATCCGGAACGTCGCTAATGCCCTTGATGTTGTGCAGTGCCTGCTCGATACCGACCCCCCCGATCACCAGTCTGCCATTCGCTTTCTTGACGATATTCCCGACCTGTTAGAACAGAGCCAAGACCTCGTCCTCGCTAAAGCACTAGCGCTCTTCCACGCTGGCCGTCTCCGTGACTCAAGAGAACTCAACGACGCGGTGCTGCGAGATCACATGCGCCCCGATAGCCTCCGGCTTGATCTCGGCCTCGCAATCGCGCTCGGTGACTGGGATCGCATCGGCGAGATCACGACCCGTGCGTGGGAGGCCCACAGTCACCTAGCACCCCACGACCTCATGCGATTTGCTCATGTTGCTGCCTCACAGGATCCGACGCCGGATCGCGCGCTGCAATTCGCGTCTGCTGCGGTCGCGGCTCGTGGAGACGACGCCGCAGTCTTGGCCGGTGCATATGGCCTTCATTTCAAGGTCGGCAGAGACCGAGACGCAGATCCGGCTTGGCTAGCGAAAGCAGTCGACCTCTCCTCGACAGCGGATGGCCCGATCTGGAAGTGTGACATTCACGAAGTCACGGCCAGCTGGTTACCCGAGCGCGAGGCTCGGGCGCGCGAGATTGAGGCGAAGTGGCTTGCGGGGGAGATTCCCATCGGTATGGTCGCTAGTTTCTTTAACGTTCCGCTCGCTCGACTATTCCTCCACACGACAGCTCAGAACGCAGTACAACCGGACGGTAGGCGCCTCAGTGTTCTTCCCATCATCTCTGGTACGCACACTCCGGTCGACCTGCAACCAGCAATGACAGTCGGCCTAGAGATCACCTCGGTCTTCGTCCTCGCCTATCTGGACATCCTGGAACTTGCCATCGACTCGTTCGACCATGTCACGCTAGCGCCCAACACTATGGAGCGGCTTTTCTACGAGCGAACCGAAGCCGCCTTCCACCAGCCTTCACGCGTTGATTCCGCCAAGACCGCCTTACGCCTTCATCTCTCAGGCAACATCTTTGTCGAGGACGGACAGCCCACAGACTCGCAACTTATCGACGAATTCGGCGAGGAACTGGCGCTCCTCTTTGAACGGGCTCGAGACACATCAGGCATCGTGGTTTGCGTCACACCTTTGCACAAACCTGGCACCTTGCTCGAGCAGATCGCCGATACGACATTAATCCGCGACAATCTCATGCCTCTGAGTGTCTTCTGTGAGCTACTCCGCATCGCCGGTCACTTGAGTGCCCAGGACTTCGAGCAAGTAAGCGGCTTAATTCAACCCCGTGACCTCTCGGTCCCCGCGTTCACGATCGCTGACCTTGAACGTCCAATATTTGTAGACCGACTGGCTTTCCAGTACCTGCTAGACCCTAATATCCTTCCCGCCTTGGCCCCAAGCGGTATTCGGCTTCGCATCCACGACCTGGTCCTTCGCGAGATCCGCTCACTCTCCGACGAAGGCGATACGGGACGATCATTGATAGATCGCATCGAGGAAATACGGCATGTCTTGAGGGAGGGCATTGCCGCGGGAAGGGTTTCCTTCGCCGAACAGCTGCAGTCGGTGTCTCAACAACGTCAAACTTCCGGCTTCGAAGTAATGGCGTCGTTGTTGGGGGCTAGCCAGGACTGCGACGCTCTCCTCGTAGATGATCGATTCGTGAACAAATTCCCAATGGTCGAATCCTCGAACGGATCCTCTTCGCCGATCGCGTGCGTACTCGACCTACTGCGCCTTCTCTTGGCCCAAGGAAAAATCGACGACCACCAGCACTTGACGGCCCGCCAAAAGCTCCGTCAAGGCGGATTCGCGTTCATCCCGCTGGAATCCGATGATCTGTTGAAGCCGGTCTCAACGGTCCACGTTGACGACGATGCCCGTGTCATCGAGAACCGCGAGTTGACAGTCCTGCGGCAAACCGCTGCGCGCATGCACTCTTTGGACTTCGCGACTCCCGAGGAGTCGCTGACCCTCTCGGCTTCGACAAAGCAAGCCGCAGTAGCCACCATTCAAGCCCTTTGGGAGGCGGAATGCACAACCCAGACGGCTTCGTCGCGATCCAATTGGGTCTGGGACAACGTCATCGCGCCCTCACTCCCAAACCTCAGCGTGATATCCCAACCAACGAACAGCACCCTCATCGGAGACCTTCTTTCCGTCCGCACCGGTATGCTGCTGTTGCCGCTCCCCACTTGGCCTGAAGACTTACACCAACGCTATCTTCAGTGGATTGATGCCATCATCGCGCGCCTTCTTCCGGCCAACAGTGACAAGATAGAAGACGCCCTTCGATCCGCCCGGGAGGCCATCAGCGGACTTGACGTCAACCAAGCCGCCTACGGCAACCTGTTCTTCGCGAGATTGCCTGAGTCCGCACGGACTAAGATGACCAAGTTGTTTCCCGACTTCGCCACCACCTGCGGAATCGAACTAGCCGAGGTCGTGTCCATTGGCCCTGACGTTAAACTGCCCGCCCTTGACCTACTGCATTCAGCCGCCCGTCTCTTGGATTCGAAAACCCCACAAAGCGTCAGCACGCTCGACGAGGCTTCAATCCGCCTCGTGCTCAACGATGCGGGCGACGTCACCATCGAACTACCTGCCTCGGACGATGGCCAACCCAACCTAGTCGCGATGCCACACCTCAATCTCCTATCGCCCAACATACAGGTCCGAGCCGCCACACTTGCGAACATCGTTCACAGTCTTGGTCCTACCGCCGACTACACGTCCCTTGCCGAGGACATCAATGCTCGGAAACCGAGTCCCGACGAGATGTCCCAAATACTTGGTGACCTTTCGACCGGCGTCGGCTCACTACAATCTCGTCTGGCGCGAAACCTGCGCCTCCGGCAACCGGTGCGACTTTCCGACTTTGTGCCGGATTCCCTCACCTACTTCGACTTAGCCGTGGGACCACGACCCGACGCGCCATCGCCCGATACTTACGTTGCCGACATCCTAACGCCCTATCGAAAGCAATTGATCACCCGAGACCTCGTCCGTGGTCTGGAAATCTGTTGCCACGGTGCGGTCCACCCGAGCCTCCTGCCCGCTCCCTGGCTGACAGATGTCTCAAACAACGACCTTTGGGCCGCCGTCGACTCAATCGGCACTGCCGGAGGCCCCTATTTTCTATTGGCGCTTCTCGACATAAGCCTCGCAAGACGTGCGGATACACGCTTCGAACACCATGCGGAAACCCTCATTTCATTGTTGCTGGATCTCGACTCGGACTACTACGAACTCTTCCCGTTGTTCTTCCAGTTGGTCTTCAATCAGATCAATCTACTGGAAAACGGGACAGGGCTACCGCCCTTCTGGAAGCGCCTGGCAGCCTGGACACAGGCCGGGGTCTGCATTCGGGCCATCGCTTCCACCAACTCGTTGAATCTTGCCGGCCTTGCAGACTGGATTCGTCACGGTTTCACTACAGCGGGGCATTACGCCAACCTTGTCGACGGCAGAGTCGAGCCAATGATCCTTGCCTCCCGGGCCTCGAAGAGTTTGCTTCAAGCTCGCACTCTTCTAGGCCTCCAGACTCTCTGCGCGCAGTACGATCCCGAGTCACTTGGACTTCCTAGCATCGACCGAATCAACCAATGCTTATCCGAGAACATCGTACAACTCGGTCCCGGCATGTACATGCCAGGACCTCTGGCCGGCCACGCTCGGCCTGTGGAATCGCCCGACACCGACCTGAAGCGCCAGTTTCTCGGCTCCTCAGACCAAGACGCTGGGCAGCTGATGTCTGGACTGATGCTCGCCTCTCAGGTGTTTCGTCTCGGCGAATCAGACCTGGAGTGGGCGGCCGGTCTAGTCCAATCTGACGAACCACACCCTAGAGTACATTCCGTTTCAGACCTGATGGCCTTACTCGATCCCGCCGCCGTTGTAGCTGCTGCAAACCGAAACGTGCCACTCGCCGACGCGATCGCTGATGCCGTCGTGCGCGCTGCCCGCGACGTTACCGACGAAGAGACCGCATCCCTTACGCAACTACTATTGAATGCTGCATCTGCCCACGATAGCGACGACAATTGGTTCGCTTGGCTTGAATCCCAGTTCGCGCGTGTCGCTGCCAACCTACCCGGACCCCCGCGGGGAGCACTGCGTCTGTTCCTCGACTGCCTCTATCAGCTTGAGATCGCACTTCCCACAGCGCGTTGGTTCCACCTTCGCGCAAAATCCATTGCCTTGGCCGGCTCATCATCACCACCAATCCACACCAAAGTGAGCGACGATGACATCGAATAGCCTACGATCCCGTACCATCTTCCCGTCCAAACCGACGACTGATTATCTGTCAGTTTGTCTAACGCCACCCGAGTTGGTCCACAAGCTGACTTGGAGCGGCCTTGTAAGCCCGTCGCCCCGCCGTCCTGCTGACCAAATCTCGCCTCAGCTTGCGTTCTCCGGACCGCGTTCCACGCTCCCACGCGTATCCGGTCCACAGGAGTCCGTGCGCCTACTCGTTAACTCCAATGCCGACCGCGCTCAAAACGCCCTGTGGCTCTCCATGATCGCGATCCAACTCCTCGATTCCAGTTTGCAAAGTCGGGGCCAAGCCTTGGATCCAGCTGCAATTGCAGGATTCATCCGTTTCCTACATCACGAGGCACCCCGTCAGCCGGCCAAGCTCGATATCAGCCCTGACAACCTGCTCACTGCACTTTGGACCAACCATCAGCATGATAGCCTTGAGCTCCGATTCCACGATGCGCACACAGTTTCGTACTCGATTGTTCGACGAATACCCGGCAATGAATCTGAACCCAGCATCTCCGGAACCGGTGGGCAAGACCACCTTCAACAGGTCATATCCGCGTTTGGCGCGGAGAATCTGTTCGACCCGGATCGCGCCGGATGGCCGCACAGGTCGCCGGATACTCGGCAGCTACTTGATAGGTTGGATGTCCTGTCGCGACCTGACACTGATCGCTCGCCAGGGGCAGTTCCGCCAGATCCGCAAGCCTTGCAGGATGCTCGTGCTTTCGTCCTGAGCCTGCCCAATGGGCTTGTGCATCTACCTGACGTCGGCCTAGCGGATGATGGCGAGGTCAATTTTCTGTGGAAGGACGCCAGGATCCACGTAGACCTGGGGTTCTACGGATGCGGCACGTTCTCCTACTACGCGCGCGACGACAAAGGCAATGAGTACCTAGAGGATGAGTGCCGTGTGGCGCATGGTCTGCCGAGCGATCTGACCGCGCTGCTCACGCGCTGAGTCCCTTGTCACCGCCACACTTGGATGAGGGCATCAGTGCCGCACCTGGGCTTTCGCCTGGCGTAGTGCGGGACAAGGAGTACCTTCTGCGCGAGATGTTCGATCCAGAGCATGTCAAGGACGGAGAGATCCTCGTGCGGGCAATTCCGGTAAGGGATCTTCGCCAAAGCGGCTTCTCTCTGCACCGTATGACGTATGTGTCGAGGCAGTTCGTGGAGGATGCCGTGCGACAACGACTGGCGCTGCCTAGGCTGAACTTCCAGACCAACCCAAGCGTATTTTGGCCTTAAGTCTCTAATTCAACGGGATTCCTTGCGCCGGTCGAGCAGGAATGTGTAGCCATGTAATAAGTTGATTTTGTGCGGCATATGTGTTTACATGGCGATGTATCCTTTCGAATCAAGTAGCCATGTACATCGAAAGCGTCCCCAACCGCAACTCGCCCCCCGCCGTGCTCCTGCGCGAGTCCTTCCGCGACGCCGGCAAGGTCAGGAAACGCACCCTCGCCAACCTCTCCAAATGGCCCCCGACGCTGGTCGAGGGCCTGCGCGTGCTGCTCAAGGGCGGCGCCGCGGTGTCCCGCCTCGACGACGCCTTCGACATCGTTCGCTCTCGGCCCCACGGCCATGTCGCCGCCGCGCTCGGGACGCTGCGCGAGCTGCGGCTGGACCGGACGATCGCCGGCGCGGACTCGCCCGAGCGCCGGCGCGTGCTGGCGATGATCGTCGCCCGGATCGTCGACCCCGGCTCGAAACTGGCCGCCGCCCGGGGCTTGGCCGAGGCGACCGCGCGCGACTCGCTCGCCGAGACGCTGGGGCTGGAAGACTGCGGCGAGGACGATCTCTACGCCGCCATGGACTGGCTGCTCAAGCGCCGGGACGCCATCGAGCGGCGCTTGGCCAAGCGGCATCTCGAGGACGGCGCCCTGGTGCTTTACGACCTGACGTCGGTGTGGCTGGAAGGGCGCCGCTGTCCGCTGGCCAAGCGCGGGTACTCCCGCGACGGCAAGCGCGGCAAGCTGCAGATCGAGTTCGGGCTGTTGTGCGACGCCGAGGGCCGTCCGGTGGCGGTCGAGGTGTTCGACGGCAACACGGCGGACCCGGCCACCGTGGGCGCGCAGATCGACAAGCTGCGGCATCGGTTCGGGTTCTCCAGGGTGGTGCTGGTGGGCGACCGCGGGATGTTGACCGAGGCGCGCATCCGCGAGGAGGTGAGGCCGTCCGGCCTGGACTGGATCAGCGCGCTGCGGGGTCCGGCGGTCCGCTCCCTGGTGGAGTCCGGCGCGGTGCAGCTGTCGCTGTTCGACGAGACCGACCTGGTGGAGATCCGAAGCGACGCCTATCCGGGCGAGCGCCTCATGGTGTGCCGCAATCCGCTGCTGGCGGAGGAGCGGGCGCGCAAGCGGGAAGAGCTGCTCCGGGCCACCGAGGCGTTGCTCGATCCCGTCGCGGCGGCCGCGAGGCGGGAGAAGCGGCGCCTGAAGGGCGCGGACAAGATCGGCGTGCGGGTGGGCAAGGTCGTCGGCAAATACAAGATGGCCAAGCACTTCGATCTGGATATCGAAGAGGACTCGTTCGGCTATCGGCGGAAGCCCGAGACCATCGCCGCGGAGGCGGCGCTGGACGGCTTGTACGTCGTGCGCACCAGCTTGGCGGAGACGCGACTCGACGCCGAGGGCGCCGTGCGCGCCTACAAGCGCCTGAGCGCGGTCGAGCGCGCCTTCCGCAGCCTGAAGACCGTGGACCTGAAGGTGCGGCCCGTGTTCCACCGAACCGCCGACCGGGTCCGCGCGCATGTGTTCCTGTGCATGCTGGCCTATTACGTGGAATGGCATATGCGCCAGCGGCTCAAGCCGCTGCTGTTCGACGATCACGACCCGGCCGCCGCCGAGGCGGCGCGCACATCCATCGTGGCGCCGGCGAAGGTCTCCGACGCCGCCAGGGAAAAAGCCCGCGGCAAACGCACCGCCGACGGTCTGCCGGTGCACAGCTTCCGCACCCTGCTCGGCGACCTGGCGACGATCGCCAGAAACCGGGTCGTCCCCCGAGTGTCCGGCGCCGTGCCGTTCGAAGTCCTCACCCGGCCCACCGCGCTACAGCGCGAAGCCTTCAAGCTCCTGGGCGTGCGCCCATAGGACGTACCCAGTAACGATCGCCCGATTTTTTTGATTTACCCGAAAAAACAACGGGTTAGATCGTGTGACGCCTCGAAGTTCAGCCTAGGAAGACGCCGTGGCGCGATGCAGGTGTGGCGGTGCTTCATTCCACGGAGATCCGGAGTAAGCGACTGGATGCAGACCAAGCACGAGCGTTCGTGATCATCGACACAGCGACGGTGGAAAACCCAGGCCACGCGAGTCTCCTTGCCGCCGAACCCGACCGCGGGCCGGCGCATGCGCGCAAGCTCCGCGCCCTTCTCCTGCCTCTCTTGCACCGGCGAACGAGCATCAAGGAGGCCTACGAGAGCTTGGCGGACAGACCTTAGCCCGGCTTCGACAACTCGGCGTTGACATGCTCGCAACTCATTGATTTCTAGTTCATGAGGGCCGAAAGGTCGGCATTGCGAGGAACCTCTGGAGAGGTTTGCTTTCGGGGCTCTTTCTGACCGATATTCGCAGCGGGGGCTGTTCCGGCAGTGTCAGATCGAGTTGACGCACCAGCAGTTGCTGATGCCGGGTGAGATCGGTGCGGAGTGGCAGCACGAGATGTCAGTCGGTGGTCGGGAAGTGGACAACCACCACCTGCATGGTCGAAAACTCATCCAGAACGGCCCGCGGCGTCAGTCCCGGCGCGCGCGGCTGGGCCAGATTCTTCAGAGTGATGTGCAGGCAGTAGGGGACGAAGGCCACGAAGATATGCGCCTCGTCCGCTTCCCGCGCTGATGGAAGACCGGGGGGATGGCGAGATCGTGATTGGGTTCCCTGAACGCCTGCTCGATCTGGATGGGACGTGTTTGTTGGCGCCATAACGTCGCCGGATTCTTGCGAACAGGTTGGAGCGCAGCAGATAGCGGTCCTCGAGGCGCCGGGCCCTGTCGTCATGACCACGATCTCCACGATCATGGGCTCGATCCCGCTGATTCTCGCGACGGGAGCGGGCTCGGAAAGCCGCATGGTGCTCGGCATCGTGGTGTTCTCCGGGGTGTCGCTCGCGACCTTCCTGACGCTGTTCATCGTGCCGTCGTTCTACGCGCTGCTCGCGCGGCGGACCGGGTCGCCGCAATCCGTGTCGCGCCGGCTGGCGAGCCACCTGGGAAGCGCCCGTTAGCCGTGCCGGCCGCGCCGGCAACGACGCGCTGTCCCTGTCTCAAGTACCTGTGCCAATGAACTTACTGGCGTAGGCCCACGGGTGACCCGACCCTAGTGTCGTGTCACACGCGTTCTGGCGCTTCAGAGTTCGCCATGCGCGTCAATGCAAGGCGTGGTCCGCAGGGAATATCTGGCATATTTGCAAGGGCCACAACGCGGCAGTGGCGTGCATGGCGATCTCCCGAAGGGCGCGCCCCACGGGGCCTGTGGCGGTGTTGCGCCCCTTGGAAATGGAGCCGACCATTCCCGGCGGGGACGCGCCTTGCCACAGACCCCGTGGGACGCGCTGAAGCGTCATAACTCGTGTGACACGACACTAGCATCATCGAACCACCAGGTGTCGATGACGCGAGCGAGTCCGTCCGTCAGGTATTCGAAACTGGCCACAGTGTCCTTGGGGCGTCCGAACTTATCCCAATACAGGAAACGTTCCTCCTCCGGCATGTTGAGGGGAATATGATAGAACCCCCATAGCAGGATACGGTCCAGGGCCCGGCAGGCAACTGATGCGGTTTCCATATCCGGTGTACGCTGGGCACGCTTGATCAGGAAATCGACCACCGGATCACGAATACCCCCAAGATTGGCTCCTACTCCCGGCCCGGCATATTCAGAACTGAAATAGTAGTGCAATGACGCCATCGGTGGGTTAACAAAGGAGATGTCACTCAGGAACATGTCGAACTGCCGTTGTCGCCTCACCCTGACCGTCTGGACGGTTTCGAGCAGCCGCAAACGCGCGTCAATGCCCAGAACACCAAGCGATTGTATATAGGGAAGCAGCAGCCGACTCGCCCAGGCATGCTGCGTTGCGATCTCCAGCGTAAAAGGCTGACCCTGCTTATTCTTCAGGCGACCATCGACGATCACCCAGCCCGCGTCTGCTAACAGCTGACGTGCCCGGTCCAGCACAGCCCGGTTCAGACCGTGCCCGGTCGATACGGGCAATGCAAAGGGTTCCGTGAAAATGCGTTCAGGGATCTGGTCACGAAACGGTGCCAGCAGCGCCATCTCCTCCTCGCTGGGTAATCCCGTCGCCGCAAGTGTCGAGCCTGCAAAGTAGCTCAGTGCCCTGCTCTGGGAATCATGCTGAAGCACACGATTCTGCCACTCGAAGTCGTAGGCCAGGGTCAACGCTTCCCTCACTATGGGGTCACGCAACATCTCGCGTTCGGTATTGAATACCAACGACCACTGCTGCCCAATGATTCTGGCAACCTGACGCGTATCCTTCAAGAGACGACCTGACTGCAGCGCGGGAATGTCATTTGCGGCATGCCAGTAGCGAACATCTCTTTCCACGTAAAGGTCGAATAAGCCCTTGCGGAACGCTTCCCGTGCCACCGTGGCGTCCCGGTACACTTCGTAGCGGATCCTGTCGAAGTTGTGACGGCCACGGTTTACCGGCAGATCACCAGCCCAGTAGTCCTTAACGCGCTCGTACTGGACATGGTATCGATTGTAACCGGTAATCCGATAAGGCCCGTTACCAAGTGGTACCTCGAGCGAGATTTCATATGGGTCACCGCGGCCCGCATAGTAATGTGCCGGTTTAACCGGAAACGTGGTCATTGCCAACAGATTGAAATGGGTGAACACGTCACGATGGCGGATCACCAGTTCTCTGTCGTTTATAACCTCGAACGACTCGATCCAGGAATCGAGATAAGCCTTGCTGATCGCGGAAGTAGTGAACGACGCCAGAGCATCGTAAGAAAAACGCACGTCACGGGTGGTAATCGGAGCACCGTCGTGCCAGCGCGCCTGCGGGTTCAATCTGATGAACAGCGACTTTAGATCCGCCGAAAGCGCGATTCCGTCCGCAAGCAGACCATACACCGCTGACAATTCATCCGCCGACCTCACGAACAACCTATCGTTGGTTCTGTGCAGACCTGGGGCAGGGCCCGCGTCCATACCCCATGCTCCAGAGAAGCTTCGGATCGGGTGCGTCGTCGACAGCGTCAGGCTCCCGCCCTTGGGTGCGAACGGATTCGAATACGCGAAATGCGTGAAATCTGCGCGATATTTCAGGTCGTGCAGGAGTGAAATCCCGTGCTGGTACTGAGGTGTCTCGGCAAGACAAACCGATGACAGCAACAACAGGCTGGACACCAGCCTCATATGGCCCCCTGGTGATGTCGCGATTATGGGGGAGAGATGCGAATCACCAGGGGCTGCCATCGGTCTAGTGTCGTATCCCGCAAGACACTAGCTGCGCACTACAGTCTCCAGCGTACACCGGCCTGGAATCGACGGCCGGCGTGGGCTGCCTGCACGACGTGCTCCATCGTGCTGGTCCCCAGCAGGTTGTAGTAGTACACGTTTTCGTCGGTCAGGTTGATCCCTTCCAGCATAATCGAGATGTTGTCGCTCACGGCATAGCCGAAGGATGCATCCCATTGCTCGTACGCGTCGACGAATTTGGGATGTCCCTGGCCATCGGAAATCGAATCATTGAAATCATCCCGGTAGTTGTAGGATACGCGACCACTCCAGGGACCCTTCTCGTAGAACAAGGTGAAGTTGATCGTGTTTTCGGACAATCCCGAAATACCGTAGGCCGCACCCGTCAGCTCGTTTAAGAAGTCCGACCCGGAATTGATGTGCGTATAGTTGGTGATTATGCCGAGACCATCCCACGGCGCCGGGAGCAGACCCGCAAGTGTGCGTTGAAACGCCAGCTCAATACCGACCAGGTCCGACTTCCCGGTGTTAAGCGGTCTGAAGGCAATTAACACAAGGGGTTGGTTGGTCTCAGGATCGATGATACCGGGCCATGGGGTTGGGGTTTGTTCCTGCTGAACGAACGCTTCGATTTCCTTGGTAAAAAGGCCAACGGAGGCAATCGAGTAGTCGTCAAAATACCATTCCACCGATAGGTCGAACTGCACCGCGGTGGTCGGGTCTAGCGTGCCGTTGCCGCCACGCATGGTACGGTTCCTCGCCTGAACGGTTAGTCGCGGACTCAGGTCAAGAAACCTTGGGCGAGTCATCACTTTTGCTGCCGCAACCCGCACGACGATGTCGTCTGTGGGATCGAATCGTAGATTCAGGGAGGGCAATATCTCCGTGTAAGCATGGGCGATTTCGGTAAACGTAGGTGGGGAAGTAATGATCTGAGGCGACGTTGGGTCGCTATAGTCGATATGGACGGGTTCCGTGATTTCCCCCACCGACCCGGTGTTGTTGTCCACATAGCGCACGCCGAAGTTACCAGTATACGGCGTATTGCCGAGTTCACCACTAAACGTCACCATGGCATAAATCGCGTTGCCATCGTCGTCGTGATTGAGGTCTTCGTTAAAAGGCAGGCTAAAGTCCGGGAAGTTGGCCTGGGACTCCTCCGTATGCATCTGCCAAGGCTGAAGTGCCGATACCGGGACGGTTTCAAGGGCATTCGCCAGAAAGTCAAGGTTTGGGGCAGGAGTGTTCGCCGGGAAATTCATACCGAGTCCGGAGAGGAAGTCTCCCTCTGCCGGGTGTGCAACGCCACCTCCGTGTTCTGATATCGGATCCCCCCGCCAGGTGGTGGTGCCCAGATATCGAGACCTGTCACGGCGATCCTGCCGGTACGTTCTGGCACCAATCTCGATCGTATCGAGCCAGTCCCCGTCATACTCGTAAGTGACATCCACTCGCCATTGAGAACTCCGATCATCGACTAAATGGCCTGCTTTCGTCGACCAAACGACGTGATACCAATCGGGGTCAGTTATTGGGTCAGCCGAGGTTATCGACGGTAATCTGCCCGATCCGTACTTCTGCCAGGTCATCTGCGTGCGGGTGTTTCGCATCAGAGCACCCGAAAGGGAAATGGGCGCTTCCGTGTCAGAGACCGACGCATCGAAGTTGACGGAAAGGTTATCAGTAGCCTGGAACTTCAGATTGACACCGAGATTCAGGTTTTCCGCTTCGACCATTTCCGTCTGGTTCGAAAGGAATAAACCCGCCGTGGTAGAAATCTTGGTGAATATGGTCGTACCGTTGTCTTCTATGAACTCTGCTTCGGTGATCCTTGTATTCCCCTGGCGGACACGGTAGTCCCGCCAGTAATCAGCCTCATTCGTCTTGTTGTTGGTATACAGTACATCGAATGTGATATCGAGGCTATCCGACGGTTGCCATTGCACGGACGAGGAGACATTCAGGCGATCACGGTCCGTAGTATGTAATTCCGCATTGAGCTGCTGCGGGTAATAACCGCTACCTAATTCCACGCCGTCGACGTTGACTGTTCTGAAAACATGCGACCATCCCTGCAGGTTGTCTGACCGAAAGACTCGATTGTCCCACTGTGCTGACATCATGAAACCCAGGTTATCGGTTAACACGTCGCTGTACATCGCGAACACACCGGGCGCTGTGTCGTCCGCCAGCTCATTTCGCGTGGAGTCGACAGAGAAGGCGGCGTACCGCTTGCCCAGTTCAAGGGGTCTGCGCGGCTGGATGTCCACGAAACCGCCGAGGCCGCCCTCGACGTGATCCGCCCGTGGCGACTTGTGGACCTCCACGGCCTGCACCAGCCCGGACTGGAATGCGTGAAAGCCGACTGCGCGCGACTTGGTATTATTCGAACCCATGCCGTCGAAGTCTCCCGGAGCGACGTTGGACGCCGAAACACGCCCATGGACCGTCGTCTGCACGAATTGCGGACCGAGTCCGCGAACGCTGACAAAGGCGCCCTCGCCCGACTTGCGGTCGATGGCGACGCCGCTCACCCGTTGCAGGGATTCGGCCAGGTTCTGATCCGGAAATGCGCCGATGTCTTCCGCGGTAATCGCGTCGACAAAGTGATCGGCGTTTCGCTTCCGTTCCAGTGATCGCTGGAGGCTGCCCCGGATACCCGTGACAACAATTTCTTCGATGACTTCCTCATCTGCTGCTTGTGCTTCCGCCGCGCCTGTTGCCGGTGCCAGCACCGCCGCGGCCAGCAATGCCGCCACTCGTTTGAATAATGACTGCTTGTTCTGCATGGTTTCGCTCCCCGTTAGTGACTCCTCTGGTCTGATCGACGCCGATGCGTTGCTGTGTCGTACGACGATCACTCCTCGTTTTATCAGGTCGAAAGCCAACGGGGTCTCAGCGAGGATATGCGCTAGCGCCTCCTCTACGGTGAACGGACCCTTTATCCCTGGGGTCCGGACCCGCTCCACATCATTGGACTGAAACAACGTCAGGAATTCGGTTTGTTCGGCCAGCGCCTTGAGGGCGACATCGGCTGTCCCGGCGGGAATATTCAGCTCGAATGTCGGTCCATCAGCCCGGACCGATATGCCTGTCATCAACAACACAGTCAGCAGGCAGTACCGAATTGCGGTTCTTACAGTCCGCAAATGTCTCCCCTCACAACTTACGGCCTACTTCACTAGTAGGTATGACGATAAAAACCCGCCAATTATTCCTGGGAGTCAACTGCACGGCTCAACAATACGGTGTCCGTGCCCACCCGGGTCATCCGGATATCCCCATGGATCGACAGCGCCTCCAGGAGCAATTCGGTCTCGCCCACGCGAAACAGGCCATCGAATTCCCTTTGCTGTAACTCAGGGTCCAGTATCGAGATACGCATCCCAGTATGGCGGCTGACTTCCGATACCACTTCTGTTAGCGGCGACCGGTGGAAATACAGCAGGCCCTCGCGCCATGCGAGTTTATGCCGCAGGTCGCTATCGCTGATTGGCCTGATGTCCGGTTGCAGCGCCTTCTCGTTCTCGTTCACCCGCAGTTTCAGCGTCTGCTTCTCCCGCAGTTGAATGGGTTCTGCGCTGTCTACCGACGGGCCGACATCTGCTGCCCGTATTGTTATGGAGGATACCGCCACCACGCCTTCGGTGACCGAAACTTCCACGTCCTCGTCCCCCAGCCGAACAACGAAGGCGGTGCCGACCGCTGTTATCCGGCGACTGCCCGCGTTGACCACGAAGGGTCTGTCAGGATCTTTGGCAACGGTAAACAACGCCTCGCCCCTGAGCAAGGTGATTTCACGCACTTGCGCGGTGAACGCAATCTCCAACCGGGTGTCGGTGTTGAGCGCAATGTGCGAACCGTCGGGCAGTGTATGTTCCACATACTCACCGACCCGGGTAACCAGCGAACGCGGCTCCGGCTCGCCCCGGTCAAACTGGGAAAAAAGGATCAGCACCGCAACGAACAGCATGGCCACGCCCAGGGCCGGATACAGCATCATCCCCGATCGTTGCCGCACCACCGGTTCGAAGGTGGCGGCCGCCTCCTCAAGCGGGCCGGCGAAGTCGTTCATGACGTTCATCGACGCCGACAGCTCTGCGAGGCGCCGAATTTCCGCCACATGCCTGTGGCTTCTGCCCATCCATTCGCGCAGCGCCGCCAGGTCCGGGCTGTCCATTTCACCAGTTTCCAGTTGCGCCAGCCAGGCAGCAGCTTCCAGGCGGATGACTTCGGTGTTGGGGATCGCTCGCTTCATGTTCGTTTGTGCCCTCTTAGAGACGTGGGGACGACCGCGAGGTGGTCGCCCACGGATTCATCATCGAAGTCCTCGCGGCAGCGTTTCATCCCCGCCACAACGTGTTTTTCGATGGTACTGATGGAAATTCCCAGCTTCGCGGAGATTTCCCGGTGGCTGTAGCCATAGACCTTTTTCAAGATAAACACTCGCTGACACCGCCTTGGCAGTTTGAGTACCGACGCGACGAAGCGCTGCATACGCTCGTGATCGTCGGCAATCTGCTCCACCGAGGGCCCGTACTCGACAAAGTCGTCCGGCGTAAACTCATCCACAAGATCCAGCACCGACCTGGACCGCGCATCAATCTGTGTGCGCACGATATTCCGGGCGACACCGAACACGAATGCATCTGGCGTCTCGATACGCCGGACCTTCTCAGCCTCCAGTGCACGGGTGATGGTTTCCTGGCAGATTTCCTCCAGAATGTGCGTATCGTTGAAGAACCGCCGGATGAACGCACGAATAAAGCGCTCTTTCAAACGAAATGCGTCCAAGACCGCTGACGTTTTACGTACATTCATGATGTATTGAGTATGGTTTTCGGGAGAAACCCGCTAGTGGGATCGAAATAAAGTGCCGGAGTAAATCCATCGCAGGCAAGCGGATAGGACGAATAACCGCTCGAAACGGGATGGTTGCGAAGTACGGTTGATTGACGACACTAGGCGCGGTCACCCCGGCCCCTGGACTCCAAGTATCTCGGTCGGATTCATTTCGTATCGTCGCGCCAGGGTGCGGGCGCGTTTGTAGCTCTCCCTGGCCGCATCCCGATCGCCTAGCTGGTCGTGGATGTCGCCCTTGCAGACCCAGCCGATGTTACCGGACCGCCGCATTCGATACCTCAATCCGCGAGGGGCGATTTCTTGACCGAAAGGCCATTCTAAAAGCGATTGCGGCGCAATCAAGCGTCCTGCCCATGTGTGAGAATAGGATCGCATTCGTTGGAACTGGTTTGGCAGGGAGATTGGGACGATGAGAATGGGTGGACCCACTTTCGACATCGAGGAAGAACCGCAGGCACTGGTGACCTACCACCAGGAGAACGGTTTCTCCGCCGCCTTCATGCGGGAGGTCGAGGACAAGGTAAAGCGGGACGAAATCCTCGCCGCGTACGAGGAAGCGAACATCCTTCCCGCGGAACTGGGCGCCTATCGCCTGAACATCCTGCAGACCGATGCGGCCCGGCGGCAGGAAAACCTGGACGAAATATCCCGCAGGCTCGCGTACGCTGACGAGGCGGGTATCGCTGCTGCGTCGTCCACGGCGGTTCGTATGAGCCCGAAGGTTGGGGTACGCCCAACCCGGATAACCAGAGCGAACGCGCCTTCGAGGACACGGTCACGGCTGTTCAGGCCATCGTGGATCGCGTGCAGCCAACGCAGGCGAAACTCACCCTGGAACCAGAAAGGTGGCTGTTGCCCGATGAGCCCGAGGTCTACCTGAGGCTGCTCGAAGCCATCGACCGCCCCGGCTTCGGTGTCCACCTGGATCCGGTCAACATCATTGCAAGCCCGAAGACCTTCTATGACAGTGGCGCGTTGCTGAGAGAATGCTTCGAAAAGCTCGGTTTGACGTGCCGGGTCTGGTCTTAAGCCGATCGCGCCTCCTCGTTACGCATCCCAGATGGTCTTCCAGGCGTCGACGTCCGCAGGCATCAGGCCGTGGAGCACGCAGTTGTGTTCGTGAAGTCCGAGTAGCTCCCATTGTGCGGATTCCAGGAACCAGGGCTGCTCGTCGCGGTCCACGCGGAGGCGGGCATATTCGGCGATGTGCCGCGCAGCCGCGATGCGGCCCATCCGCCCCTTCACGACCGCGCGAACGATGTCGCTGAGTGCTTGTCGGTGCTGCAGACGCAATCCACCGTCGGGATCCATGGACTCGGAGACGGCGACGTATCGTGCGGCCGACCTGCGGTAGGCATGCAGGAAGACATCGCGGAGCAGTTCGACCCGGTTGAGTTCGTATACGCCGAGGACGCCCTCGATGTAGAGCGATCGCGGAACCTGCGAGAAGGAAAGCGGGGCAAGATTCGCCCGGATCAGTGGAATGTTGGCCGCGACGCGCGATAGCCGCTTGTTGACGTCCTCGAACGGTTGCAGATAGGGGAGCTGGACCATCGCGAAGAAGGCTTGCTCGAACGGGTCGTCGATCTCGCGCAGCCGGGCGAGGATCCGATCGAAGCACTCCTCGATCCGTTGAGGCACGGCCAAGGGCTCGAAGGAGGACCCTTCGATCCCGACGATGTTCATGCGCAGCCGCCCCGGGGCGCCGGGATCGGGCAGCAGGTCGCGTGACAGCAGGGCGTGGAGGCTGCAGATGGTGTAGCGGTTGAACTCGACCTCGGCATTCTCGTCGAGGAGGAACTCAATGGCTGCCCGGTGGTTCAGAATCATCCTCGCGTCGTCGCGTGTCTTCCCGGTCGCCTCGCCGCCGAGATCCAGGAGCCGCTGCGTGTCGAGCAGGGAGTAGGTGTTCCCCTCGAGCCGGCTCGAGTTCCAGGACAGGTCGACCAACAGCCGGGCGCGTACCTGGCGGGCGTGTGTGCCGGCGGGCTGGCGCGGCATCGATGTGCGGCCGAGGCGGTGCAGGAGTTCCCGGTCTTCCGGCGACAGATAGGGTCGGTCGGGATGGTAGCCGTCGAGGAAAGCCTGCTGGTAACCGACGGGCTTGCGTTGAGTCGTCGGCTGGGTGACGTGTTCCCGAATCGCCGCGCCGGTGTCGGACAGCACTGGGTCGACGCGGACTTGGGCGTGCACCTGCGGGCGTCCGGCAATGATCACGGCCCCCGCATCAACGTCGCGAGGCACCCGATAGCGTGTTGCACGACCGGTACCCTCGGCAACAAGCCGCGAGTTGCTGACCATTGAGGCGATGCGGGCCTGCAGCGTCCGCCGCGGCATGTCTTCGGGAACGGCTGCCGCGATCTCGCTCACGGACATGGCGTCGCCATGATTCCGAACCACCGCTTCGATGGCGTTCAGGTAGTGTTCGGGCGTCCGTCTCGCCATGGACTGTCCTTAACGGGCCGCGCGAGTTCGGTGAGCGCGCGCTTGCTCGGTCTCGCGACGGTTTTCGCGCGGGAATGGGACTTTTGCGCGCAGAAATTGTTTGTTACGCGCAGTTTAACCCATTTTCACGCAGGAATGCGGATAGGACGAATAACCGCTCGAAACGGGATGGTTGCGAAGTACGGTTGATTGACGGGGCGCTCGGGGGAGGTCTTCAGAGGCGTCCGTTGAGCCCGTTGAGGATGTGGCGGGGTGGCCGCTGGAGACGGAAGGGTCGCGCGAAACGGCGGTTACTTGGGTAGCGGTCGCAGCATGGCGTCGGGCGGTCGTTTTCTACGGGAGCCTGTCCTGGTATCGCGCGGCGGGGTGCTCTGTGTTGAGCGGAGGCGCTCTCGGATTGGCAGTTGTGGCTGCCTCGCGTACACGAACGTGCTCGAGGATCGTGGCGATGACATCGGGATTTTCGATGCGGGCGATGACGCGCAGCGTGCCACCGCACTTGGGGCGGGGCTCGATGTCGATGGCGAAGACGCGTTTCAGGCGCCGCATCCGGGTCATGGGGGCAAGGCGATCGCAGGCTTGCTTGGACGTGCGCGAATTCCGCCTGGGTCGATTCTCTGACGGAACGCGCGTACGACCGCAGACTTCGGTTTGATCGATCGGTTCGGAGCCACGACGGACGCGTCGAGCACGAAGCTCACCAGCGACGGCCTTCGCGAGTCAACTCGAGGATTTCGTCCGACGTCATTCGCACGGGACGGCGCCGCCTTCGCCACGCTCGGAAGCGTTCGATTGCCGCTTTCCGGGTGACGGCTTCGTTGTCGCACGCCGGCGATAGGTGTGCGATGGTCTTGCGGTGGCGAGTGATCGCCACGGTCTCGCCGTACTCCACGGCCCGCAAAAGTTGCGCCAAGCACGTCTTGGCCTCGGTTGCTGAGACCTCACGCATCCTGCTAACCCAACCGGTCATATGACCCGGCAATAAGCTGGGCGTTGGCCATCGTCGGGCGACCCGCGTCCAGGGAACCGATGCGTAGTCCGCCTTCGTGCCGCCCTCGGTAGCTTCATTCGCACAAGCGTCATACTGTGGCTGACCTTCGGGCACGACGAATCGGAGGCACGGCGATGCTCCGCAGCGACTGCGCGCTGAAACAGCAGGGCGCAATACTGGCGTTCGTCGTCACCGGCACGTTCGGGTGTTCCGATGGCGAGCAGGCCCAGCGCCCTATGCCGCGCCGCCGGTGGGCGACCGGCGCTGGGCGCCGCCCGCAGCCGTGGTCCCCTGGCAAGGCGTTCTCGAGGCGACCGCGCCGGGTCCGGTGTACATTCAGCGCACGCACGTCGGCGTTGCCTTTTACGATCCGCCGCCCGGCGCGATGCTCCCCGAGCAGAGCGAATACTGCCTGACGTTGAATGTCTGGACCGAAGCGGGCCATATAGGGGAACGGCGGCCGGTCATGGTGTGGATCCACGGCGGCGGCTTGCAGGCGGGTTCGGACTCCGGGTACTCGCGCATCCCGAACTGACCGCCGAGAGCGCAAGCGGCGTCTCGGGCAACCAGGGCTATCGCGATCAGATCGAGGCGCTGCAATGGGTTCGCGCCAACATTGCGGACTTCGGCGGCGACCCGAACAACGTCACCATCTTCGGGGAGTTCGCAGGCGCCTATGGCGTTTCCGTGTTGCAGGCCGGTCGGGGCCGCGCCCGCGCCCCGTCACTACCGGAATTCCGCGCGTCGAAGAGGTCGCCATGCCGCTCCGTCTACCGATATCCGGCATCGGCCCGGCCGGTAGCGGCGGGGGCGCGTCAGACCCTGCGGCCGCGCGACACCACGACGCCGCGGATGTCCATCCCGTTGTCCGCGTGCACGACGCGGTCCGGATGGCCGCCCTGCAGCGCGCGCAGGACGCGGCGTCCGTCCTCCTCGACATACTGCCGCACCGTGGCCGCGCGCGGCTCGCCGTCCCACACCGCGACGAGGCACCCGTCCACGGCGGGCTCGTCCGGGTCGACGTAGGCGAACTCGCCCGCGCGCAGGCGCGGCGCCATGCTGTCGTCCGACAGCCGTATCGGGAACATCTCCGGACCGTACACCGCCCGCGCCTACCGGTCCCGCGGCGTCCCCCGCCGGGCCGCCGTCGTGCGCGAAGGGACCGTCAAGGCCCGCTCCCTCCGACCACTTCCAGCGCCACCGGACCCGCGTCCCCGGCATCGGTCGGCGTCGGCGCGCACGCGGCCGCTGGGTCCGGCGGGGGCGCTCCGGCCGGAGCGGGCGTCGCCGCCCCGTGGCCGAAGCAGTGCGCGCCCGGATCCGGTCCGCCCGGCGGTCCCGCGGCGCCCGCCGCGTACGCCCCCGCCGCGGGCGACGGACCCCGCGCGCCCGGCCGCCACGTGATTCCGAACTGGATGCCGTGCGCGGGCGGCACGCCCGCCGCCTCGCGCCGCGTCGCCTCGAGCGACATCCGCAGCGCAGCGCCGCGCGTCCATCGCGCGCCGAAGCGCCAGTCGCGGCCCATCGCGCCCGTCGTCGACAGGCCCAGGAACGGCGCCACCGCGCCCTTGCCGCGGAACGCGGACAGGCCGTAGCCGACGTCCGCCCGCAGCCGCATCGCCGCGTCGAAGCCGTGGCCGCCGAGCCCGCGCGCGTCGCGCACCGACCACAGGCGCTCGGCCCCGCCGGTCGCGGACGCGCCCCACGACGGCGTCACCGACAGCGCCAGTCCGCGTCCGGCGGTGCCCGGATCGATCCGGATCGAGGCGCTCGCGCCCCATTCCCGGTAGGCGGCGTCCTCGTGCGCCACCAGGTAGCGCCCGCTCGCCTCCGCCGTCAGACCCAGCGCCGCGTCCGCGTAGCGCAGCGAGCCGCCGAGGTCGATCCCGGCGCCCGTCTCCGCGTCGCCGCCGTCGCGGCGCACGCCGATCTCCAGCGTCGGCGTCAGCAGCCGCGTCTCGCCGAACCGGAACGGCCGCGAGCCCTCGACCAGCAGCCGCAGGCGGCTGGTGCCGCCCGCCGCCGCCGCCAGCAGGCCGGCCTCGTTGTCCTCCACGCCGTCCGACGCGATGCGCGTCAGCCGCAGGTCCGTCCGCGCCGCCAGCTCGAGGCCGCCGGCGCCGCGCAGGAACACCCCGCGCAGGCCGCCCGCCGCCATCCGCATCGACGTGTCCGTCTCCCAGACGGAGCCGTTCGTCTCGAGCGCGAGATCGCCCGCGCCGTAGCCGAGCGCGCCCCACGCCGACAGCCGCTCGCTCGCCCGCCAGCGGGCGTACGGGTGCACCGCCGTCAGGGTGCTGTCGAGTCCGCCCGCGCCGCCGCCCGGGCCGCCGCGGAACGCGCCCGCGCCGACCGAGTGCGCCACCGTGATCCCGGCCAGCCAGCGGTTCCGCGACGCGTCCGCGCCGACCAGGAACGTCGCCACCTCGCCGTCCACCGCGACGCCGTCGGCGACGCCGTCGAAGCGCGTCGCCGCCGCCCGGCCCCACGCGGTCAGCCGCCGCGGCGCGCCGTACTCGTCCGCGCCGCTCGCCGACAGCCGGAACGAGCTGCCGAGCAGCAGGTCGCGCAGGCGCGGGCGGTAGCCGCCCGCCGTCGGCGGACCGCGCAGCGCGCCGTCCATGCCCGTGCCCATGCCGCCGTTCAGTCCGCGGCTCATTCCGGCGTTCATTCCTGCGTTCATGCCGCCATTCATCCCGCCGTTCGTCCCGGCGTGCATCCCGGCGTTCATTCCACCGTTCATGCCGGCGTTCGTTCCGGGGGGCGTTCCGGCGCTCATGCCGCAGTCGATGCCCGCGTTCGTTCCGGGGCCCGTCCCGGCGTTCGCGCCGAACGTCCGGCCGGCGCCACCGAGGCCCGTGCCCCCGCCGAGCGGCGCGGCGGCGCCGGGTCCGTGCCCGGGCGCGCCGTCCGGCGCCGTGCCGAACAGGCCGCCGCCGAACGGGCCGCAGGCGAACGGATCGCCCGGCATGCCGCCGTGCGCGGGCGCGTCGAACAGGCCGCCGCCGCCCCACAGCCGGCGCCCGCCGAAGGTCGCGTGCGAGGCGCCGCCCGGATCCCGGAACCGCTCCTCGATCGCCTCCGCCGCGTGGTCCGACGCCGTCCGCCCGAACCGCGCCAGCCAGGCCGCCGGCAGCGGGTCGCCGTTCTCGATCGTCCCCGACGCCAGGCGGTCGCCGCGGTCCACGCCGGCCCCCGGCTCCAGCACCACCACCATCTTCTCGTCGCCCTCGTCGACCGCGTCGTCCAGCACCTTCACGCGCAGCGTCTTCGCCGTCTCGCCCGCGCCGAACCTCAGCTTGCCCGCGCGGGCCTCGTAGTCCTCGCCCGCCTTGGCGCTGGCGTCCATGGTCCGGTAGCCCACCGTCACCGCGCCCGGCGCCGGGGCGCTCAGCGTCACCGCGAAGTCCAGCGTCGCGCCCGCCGCCTCGCGCACCCGCGCGTCCGCCACCGACACCTTCGGCCGCGGCCGCGCGGCCACCGCCTTCGTCGCCGCGCTGGTCAGGCTTTCCTCGTTGCCGGCGTCGTCGGCGAACTCGACGCGCGCCTTCAGCCGCTCGCCCTCGTCGGCGTCGACGACCGCGTACGTCGCCCCGGTCGCGCCGGGGATGTCCGCGCCGCCGCGCAGCCACTGGTGGGCGAACTCCGCGTTCTCAAGCCCGTCGGCGTCCGACACGCCCGACGTCGACGCGGTCAGCGTCCCGCCGACCCGCGCCTTGCCGCGGATCGCCGGCGCGCCTTCGGCCGGCGTGTTCGCCCGCGGCGCCGCCTCGACGGCGTCCGTCGCCGCGCTGGTCAGGCTCTCTTCGTTGCCGGCGTCGTCCGCGAACGCCACCCGCACCTTCAGCCGCTCGCCCAGGTCGGCCTCGACGACCGTGTAGCTCGCCCCGGTCGCGCCGGGGATGTCCGCGCCGCCGCGCAGCCACTGGTGGGCGAACACCGCGTTGTCCAGACCGTCGGCGTCGGTTACGCCCGACGTCGAGGCGGTCAGCGTCCCGCCCACCCGCGCCTTGCCGCGGATCGCCGGCGCGCCTTCGGCCGGCGCGTTCGCCCGCGGCGCCGCCTTGACGGCGTCCGTCGCCGCGCTGGTCCGGCGCTCGGCGTTGCCGGCGTCGTCCTCGAACGCCACCCGCACCTTCAGCCGCTCGCCCTCGTCGGCCTCGACGACCGCGTAGCTCGCCCCGTCCGCGCCGGGGATGTCCGCGCCGCCGCGCCGCCACTGGTAGGCGAACTCCGCGTTCTCAAGCCCGTCGGCGTCCGATACGCCCGCCGTCGAGGCGGTCAGCGCCTCGCCGACCCGCGCCGTCCCGGAGATCGCCGGCCTGCCTTCGGCCGGCGTGTTCGCCGGCGCCTCGCCCGGTCCGGCCACCGTCGCCGAGGGGCTGTTGGTCAGCTTCCGCCGCGGCTCGCCCTTGGTGCAGATCGCCCCGGACGCCGCGCAGTCGCGGTCCGCCTCGAGCGTGATCGCCACGTCGCCGCCGCCGTCCGCCTCCACCGTCATCTCGAACAGGTCGCGGCGGTCGTCCACGCGCGCCCCCCGCGTCACCCGCCCGCCGGTCACCGCCAGCGCGTCCTCGCGCAGCGCCCGGTAGCTGATCCCGATGTCCTCGCTGAACGCCATACGGAACGTGAACGCGCTCCCGTCGTGCGCCGCCGGCACGTCCTCGAACGTCGCCGTCAGCGGCTGGATCTCGCTGTTGTGGATCGTGCCCGTGGCCTCGCCGTCGCCGGACCTGAGCTTCGCGCCGTCCGGGTTCGACAGCGTCAGCGTGAACGTCTCGCCGTCGTCCTCGTGGGCGTCGTCGGTGATCGGCACCGACACCGTCCGCTCCGTGTCCAGCGAATTGAACGTCAGCGTGCCGCGCGTCTCCGTGTAGTCCTCGCCCGCGACCGCGCCCGTGTCCCCCGAGCCGTCGGCCGTCGCGTAGTCGACCGTCACGATGCCCAGGCCGTGCGGCTCCAGGCGCACCGTGAACTCCATCTCGCCGTCCGCCTCGTGCGCCTCGGCGTCCTCCACCGACAGGTGCGACGCCGCCGAGCGCGACCCGTCCACCTTGTGGCCGCGCTGCGTGCCCTTCCCCCTGGAGGAAAGGTGCGCGTCCTGGTCCGCGGCGTTGCGGATGCTGTCGCCGGACACCACCTTGATCGGGTTGCCGCGGATCGCGATGCCGTTGCGGTCGATGTCGACCTCCAGCACCAGGTACGCGAACACCAGCGTGTCCGTGCCGCTCCCCGACTCGTAGTAGGCCTCGCACACCGCCAGGCAGGGATTGCCCACCTCGAGCGCGAACGTCGGCTCGCCCTCGACCACCACCGGCTGGTCGAAGCGCACCTCGATGCGGATGGTCTCGCCCTCGCCGTAGGTGTCCCTGTTCGTGGTGCCCTTCGACGTCAGCCGCGGCGTCGAGACCACCTCGATCCCTCGGATCATCGGCACGTCCGCCGTCCCGTCAACCTTGTGGTCGGACTGCGGACCGAGCGCGGCATGGTCCAAATCCGCGTCGCTGCCGACCTCATTTCGAATCCGTGCCCCGGAGGCGAGCCGCAACGCATTGGCGCCGATGCGCACGCCGTCGTTGTCGCGGTCGAACAGCTGCACCTTGTATTCGAAATGCATATGCCGGGCGACCTGGGCCTGCGGGGTATCGGCAGTCGGGCGCTGGCTCTGCGAGAGGCCCGAAAACACGGCCTCCACCGTGCTCCCGGACGCCCCGCCGGGATTGTCGAGACCGACCTTCAGCCTCAGTCGCCCCGGTGTCACCCGCACCGGTTCGCTGAACGTCACCGTGAACATGATCGTCTCGTATGAGTGGTACGTGTCCCCCGACTGCGGCGCGGACGCGACCACCACGGAGGTGACTCTGGGGGGCACCACCACCACCGTGCCGCGGACCTCCATTTTGACGACAAATCGCGTAAACTCGGACCAATTACCTGACGGCCCGTAGTGATATGAATTCTGGATATTGAATCCTTGTGTAGTTGTCTCATTGTTAGAAGGGGTGAGCCTGACAGCGTAGTTGTTGGCGCCCGTGCCACTTCTCGGGTTCTTCAACACGACCCAGTAGTTCGTGTTCGCATCGAGTGAGAGCGGGCTCGGCGCAGAAAACGTGCGGTTGCCTGCTGCGGCCGAGTTGTTTCCAAACGGATCCGCGGGATTGTCGAGCACGGCCAGCAGGGTCCCGGGATTTCCGGAGCTGTCCTCGTGGATCGCCACGTGCACTACATTCCCCGAGCCTAGATTCGTTGCCAGATTCAGCACGACGCTCTGGAGCGTGTAGCCCGCCGTATTCGGTCCGGTCGTGAACCGCTGCGCAATTCTCTGCTCGCGCGGGTCTGTCCCCCCGATTTGAAATCCCACGGGGTTCACGGTAGTGATCGCGGTTCCGCTCTCCGATATATTCGAGACCAGCGCGATCTCCTGCGCCTGGGCCGTAGCCGGCAGGGCGAGGGCGCCCACTAGGCAGAGGCACGCCGCAGCGGCCAGCGCCCGGACGGAGCGGACGAGGCCGCGCCGCGCGACACGCGGGCACGCCAGACCCGCCGGGCGGACGGCGGCGGATACGGCATATCTATAAGGAGAGGAACCGCAGCCGCGGCGGGGCGGCCGGCGGTCAGGCGGCGACGGGCGGCGCTGCTCCCGCAGCCGAGGTGCAGTCATGGCGCTCTGCGCCCCTGTTATAAGCCCACCCACCCTCGACAACCCTGCAAAAGTCAAGCCCATCATCGCGCCCCTCCGAACTCGAACTCCGTTGCGCCAGCGGCGACCATGCGGCGCCAGAGGACGAATGCTATGGATAATAGATGATATTCAAAATACTACAAAATAACGTGTTTATTGTTAAAGACATAATATAATTGTTGCAATGAGCGAATCTTCTTTTCTCTCGGGCGCCCCGCCCCGGCCGTCGCCCGGAGGCGGGGCCGGGGCGGGGCGCGGTCAGAGTCCGACGGTCCCGTCGAAGCGGCGGCGCTTCGATGGCGCTGCCGTGCCGTCCATGGCGCGCTCCGACAAGCCGTGCTCCCAGTCCCACCAGCGGCGGTCCCTCTGGGCTGCGGGCTTGCCGGGCGGCGGCTGTGCGGCTCCCGCATCCCCCGCCGGGGCGTGTCCGGCGTGGCGCCATCCCCGCCGCCGTCCGCCTCGTCCGGCAGGGGCGGCGGCGCGGTCCTGTAGCCCATCGCTCCATTTGCTCCTCTGACTTCGGTTCTCATATTGGCCAAGGTGTTCTCATGGTTGCCCTTGGTCCAAGGGCGGGATTTTCGGGGAGAATGCTTCCTCTCCTTGCCCGTATTCCCTCGAATAACAATAGGTTGCGTTCGTGCACGCGGGGACGGTTCATCCCCGTGTGCGCGGGGCGGAGGGAGACTGCGTGGGGCCGCATGCGCGGCCCGTGTGTCACCAGCGCTGGGTCAGTGTGACTGCGTCCAGCACTCCGCGTTCAGAAGCGCAGCGCCGCGCGCAGCATCAGCCGGTTGTCGGTTTCGCCGGCGTCACTTGTCTGCCGGGTCGTCTCGAGCCCGAGCACGGCGTCCGCGCCGAGCTGCCAGCGGGTCCCGGTGCGCACCGTGCGGGCCCTGGCATCCCCGAGCGTCATGCCCGCGTAGGGCGTGAGCACGCCGCGGTTGCCGGGGAGGCCGAAGCCGTAGCCCACGTCCATCTCGAGCCGGCTCTCCGGCTCGAATTCGGAGTCGCTCCCCAGTGCGCTTGCGTCGTGCGCGAGGAGTGTGCGCGCCTGGGCCTCGATCGTCACCGCACCGACGGTGTAGCGCAGTCCCGCTCCGACCTCGACCCCCGTGCCCGTCTCGGCGTCGCCCCCGTCGTGGCGCACTCCGAGCTGCGCGCTCGGGGTGAAGTCGCGCCCGAGGCGACCTCGAAGCTGCGCTCGCCCTCGACGATGAGGCGCAGGCGCGTCACGTCGCCTTCGGTGGCGACCATGTCGTTCGTGCGCGCGCTGCGGATAGGAGAATAACCGCTCGAAACGGGATGGTTGCGAAGTACGATTGATCGACGGGGCGCTCGGGGGAAGTCTTCAGAGGCGTCCGTTGAGCCCGTTGAGGATGTGGCGGTGGACGCTGGAGACGGAAAGGTCGCGCGAAACGGCGGTTACTTGTGTGGCGGTCGCGGCATGGCGTCAGGCGGTCGTTTCTACGGGAGCCTGTCTTGGTATTCGCGCGGCGGGGAGCTCTGTGTTGAGCGGAGGTGCTCTGGACTTGACGGAACACTAGTCCAAAATGCTGAATTCCAAGTATGGCCGTGAAATGGTCGCGATGACATCTCTTCCGTCCTCGATCAATGTCACGCGACCATCGGCATCCCTGGCCGGCCTGCCCACTGGGCGAAACTCGACATCGACTTTGAAGTACGGACAATTCTGGCTGACAAATGTGCGCCTCAATCCGGTAGAGAGGCCTCCTTCGGTTGTAAACACCTGCAGCAACTCTGCCCGGATCATGCCCGGCTGGATTGTCTGCATTCGTATCAGCTCGCTCGCGACCCAGTCGACATGCTCACCCTGTAACTGCGCGGCGGCCGGCAAAGAAGCCAGAGTGATCAGCGCAAGAGCGAACATGATCAAAGCGGAGACCAACGGCCGAGTATTCATGGGAATCTCCCTAGGAGGCTGTCCGAGAACAGGGCACTTGGCGGCATTTTGCTCCTGCTGACGCGTATCGGCTCATGTCGGTTGCTCCGGCAACACGGCCCCGCCACGCGGCAAGTCGAGCCGAGACGCCTCGTTATGCTTTTTTAGACTGAAAAGGGGCGCGGCCAGACCGTTTCTTCACTTCCAGAGCTCCCGCGGGCCCGATTCTACGCCATCGCCGCCCTTTGCCCGAACTCCAGGCACACCGCTCCCCGGAGCGCCGCATGGACCATTTTCTTGACGTTGTGCGCGGAGCAGACCAGCGAGAACTCGCTGTCCACCTTCGACTTGCCCCGCACACCGAAACCCCGGAAACCCGTGTTCTTGATCTGCCCGAACACCGGTTCCACGATCGCCTTGCGGCGTCGGTAAACGGCCCGACCCTCCGGCCGCGACATGCGCTCGTTCATCGCCCGCCGCAACGGCTCTTGGCCGTCGCTCGTCACCGTCCGCGCCGCCCCGGACTTCGACCGGCAACAGCGATCGTGATAAGCGCAGGCCGCGCAAACCTCGGCCTCGCCCCGATACTCGCGACGGCCCTTCGCGTCCACCCGCCGCAGCGCCAGAAACTGGCCGCCGGGACAATGAAAGCCGTCCCGCCCCTCGTCGTAGCGAAAGTCCGCCTTCACCAAGGGGCGATCGCTGTCCTCCACGCCGGTCGCGGCCGGCTTCTCGCCGCGGTCCGTCGCGATGTACGCATCCACCCCCCGGTCCGACAACGCCCCGAGGTTCTCTCCCGAGTAGTAGCCGTTGTCCAGGCTCATCTTGTCCGGCAAGCGGCCGCTCGACGCCTCCAGCTCGTCCAGCGCCCGGCCGACCTCCCGCTGGTCGTTCGACGCCTGGCTGACGTGTTGGCCGACAATGATCTGCGCGTCCCCGTCCACCCCGATCTGCGCGTTGTAGGCGTAATCGAACGCGCCCTTCTTGCCCATGATCCGCGCGTCCTTGTCGGCGAAGCTGATCTGCTTCTTGTCCTCGATCTCCCGCCCCGGCCGCAACTCCGCCTCGCGCGCCTCCAGCGCCCGCTTCGCCTCGCGTATCCGCTCCAGGCGCTGTTCCTTGTCGCGCAAGTCCTCCCGCAACTCGTAGCCCGTGGCGTCCCGGTACGCGCGGTCCTCCTCCTCGTCGCAGCGCCGCGCCTGTTCCGACAGCGCCTCGATCTCCTCGCACAGCGCGCGCTCCCGCTCCCGCATCCGACCGTAGCTCATCGCCTTGTGCTTCGAACTGTTCGCCTTGAACTTCGAGCCGTCCAGACTCACATGGCCCAGCGAAGCCATGTCGAGCTCCAGCGCCATGCGCACCGTCTGCTTGAAGCAGGACCGGAAAAAGTCCCCGCGGTCCTTGCGGAAATCGCTCAGCACCCGAAAGTTCGGGCAGTGCTTGCCCGCGATGTGCATGAACCCCAAATCCTCGTTGCAGCGCTTCTCGATCTGCCGCGAACTGAATACCCCGTGGCTGTACGCGTATATCAGAATCGAGACGATCTGCCGCGGCGCGTACGCGCGCTGGCCCCGGCGGCTGTATCGGGCGTCCACCTCCGAGGTGTCCAACTGCTCGAACAAGTCCCGATACACGAAACAATCGTGGTCGTCCGGCAGCAGGTCGAAAACGTTGCTGGGGAAAAGTTGGCTCTGGGAGTAATCCGCCGGGTAGTCCTTGAAGGGAGGCATCCAACACCCTCTCGTCAGCAAGGATCAAACGATATCACAAAGGATATGCGGGGGGTGCCCGTTCTCGGACAGCCTCCTAGAGTTCGAGTCGGTCCAACCATTGATTAGCAGGCAAGACTGCTTGATGAGACCCTATTGGAGCCTCTTTCAGGCAGATCTGCCACGTGTAATACCATCGCCCGACGGGGCTCACCGCCTCACCTCGCCAAGCTCCACGTGTGACCCGATGCTCGCGGAGTCGTATGGCGACCGAATTATTTGACCAAATGCGAGACCTCATGCGGCGACGTCATGGACCCGCACCGCGGGACCGGCATCTCGACCAACGCGTATCTGCAGGACACTCTAACTCGTCGTCGTTCGGGCGGATCGCATCGGCGGGCGGCGCGCGCACCATACGACTAACCGCTTCCCCCGGTCTTGGTGCCCACGCGGTGATCTTGACCAGCAGGGAGTCGTAATAGGGTGTGATCAAGGCACCGGCGTAGGCGGTCCCGCCGTCAAGCCGAATGCCGAATCCGGACGCGCTGCGGTAGGTGCGAATGCGCCCGTAGCCTACGATCCGAGATCCGAGGGCGGCTCGGACCAGACCGCTACCGGCAACAACTATGCGCAGCGCAGCGCGGCGACGACCTGCACGACCTGCTCGAATTGCTGGACTTGCCACGGGTTATACTGCTCGACTGGTCGCTCGGCGTATTCGATGTTCTGGCCTATCTCGACCGTCACGGACTTGATCGTGTGGTGGCACTGGTGCTCGTCGATGAATCGCCGAAGATCGTCAAGTCGAGCGCTGAGGACTGGGGCGAAGGCGACGCCGATGAAATCGCGGCGTTGATCGAAACGGTCGGTGGTTCAGGCTACCTCCCCTTCTTCCGCGAATACATGGCCGAGGGCTTTGACGGTGAGGCTCCGCCGGCGCTTCTGGACCGCATGACGGAAACCGCCGCTGCGCTACCCGCCGGTCGGGCCGCCGCGCTGCTGCGGGATGCGGCGCAGCGCGACTTCTCCATCCTGTCGAAGCATGCTGCGCGCGAATTACCCGTCCTGCAGATCATTCGGGAAGACTGGGCGATTGCAGCCAGGGGCCTGTGGCAAGGCGCGGCCCGCCGGGAATGGCCCGCCCCATTACCAAGGGTTGCAACGCGGCTACGGTTGCGAGGTGGTGGCGCTGTCGAGCTTACTGCGTTACCCAAGCACGCAAATATGAGGATGCCAGTCCAAGGTCAGACCCACTCCTATTCAGACGATGGCTATTCCGGTTAACAACTGGGGCGTCTATATGAGGAAGAATAACCATCCCAAACCTGCTTGGAGGCAAGTACGATTGGAGATCGAGGGGCTCGATTGGAACCCGTGCGGACGCGCGCGGACTGGGATTTCGATGGTTGCGAAGAGCTGGAACGCCGCCTCACTCGTTCGCATTGCGGCGCACACCGTCGACGAGTTGGCGGGACAGGCGATAGCCGACGCCCGCCAGCTCCTTGAGGACCGGACTCACGGCAACGAGCAGGCCCCGTGACTTCGCGGCAAGCAGCACCCCCGCCACACCCACCAGGGGTAGTCCGGCGCGCTGGGCGACCTTCCGGCCTTTGGCATCGTCGATCAGGAGGAATCTCGCCTTCCGTTCCAGGCACAGGGCGATGGCTTCGGCTTCTCCCGCGTCCACAATACGGACAAGATTTGCGGCTTGCGCATCGTCCGCGAGCGGGGTGACGCGCAACCAGCCCGCCGACAGCGCTTCCCCGATCCGGGTGGCCCCGGGACGACCCGACCCGCTCTGAACTTCCTGATGGACCGCTGGCGGAATGAGACCGTCGCCGAACAGGCTGCGAAGCAACTGTAGTTTCTCGACCCTGGCCAGGGCGATCAGCGGGCCGGCATCGGCGACGAACGGGGGTTCTTTACCGGGGACGGACTTCCCGCTCGCCTCGGCCGAGGGCTCCCCGCGATGATTCACAAGGCGTTATGTAACTCGTCTTCGAGTTCCGATGGCGGGTAGTCCACCGCCGCCACGCCGGCCTTGCCGAGCAGGTCCATGAAATCTTCCGCACTCAGGTCGGCCACCTTGGCGGCTTGTGACAGAGTCAATTGGCGTTGTTCGAACAGTTGCAGCGCGAGTGATCGATGCACGCCGACATCGAGAAGGCGGTCGTCGAAGGGAACGGCGAGGATGGTTGGCCGCCCGTGCTTGGTGACGATCGCCAGCCGCCCGTCCTCGGCGTTCCGGAGCAGTTCGCCGGAACGTTGCCTCAGGTCTCGAACGCTGAATGAGGTAGGCAAACCCATGTGATCGCCCCTATAGTTGTGTACACGAATCGTAGCACAATTCTGCACGCGGACATCACATATCGCTATTGCCGTGACCATCGGCGTCGAGTTTTCGGTGACTGGGAACTTCCGTCACATAACCAATGCAGCAATGAGAGTGCGGATCGAAAGCGCATGCCGACAGGCGGGCTACGAGCCGCCGGTGATCGGCACGCCCAGCTCTCGCTCGCCTGAACGGAATCGTGAAATCGAGCGCAGAAGTGGTCCCCGATTTTTCAACAACGCGCTAAGCGTCGAGTAATCGGAAAATTGACCCCAAACTCTCGCCCGACTGGCGAATCTTGCCTCCTATGCGAGCCAAAATCGTAGAGTGAGCGTCGTTAGCGGGAATTGCTGAAGGACGGGCGTCCCCTGAGGATGCGCACGACTGTCCTTGACAGTGACCTGTATTATTCCGGCGATCGCGGAGTCGCAGGCGTTGCCGGCCTCCAGCCGGGCAAGAAACTTCGGGTAGCAGGTCTCGACGATGCGATAGAGCGGCGTCTCTTCCGGTCGGTGGCGTTCGTGGATGTCGCGGTCGGCACCGCCGGGTCGAAGCAATCCTCACAGCCCGCATCAGCCTGGGTCGATAAGGCTGGAAGACGCCGGACAACGTGTCTGTCGGCATGGGCTGTCCCGGGATGGCGGCGTCGATGACCTGCCGGCGGCAATAGCCGATCTCGAAGCCAGGGGCGCCGGGTTCCACATGAAGCCGCGCAGCGAAAAGGCCAGGATCGCCTTCCTGAAGGGACCCGACTTCGTCAGCATCGAACTGGTGCAGAGCCGACGGTAGAGGCGGTACTCTGTCGGGCAGTCGCGTTCATGCACGCCGAAGAACGTCGGCACGAGACCAAAAATGGGGGACCTCACCCCGTTCGAGATATTGAATTAGCCGACAAATCCCCTATTCTTTGGATCGGTCCGCCGGATCAAGCGCCGCGCAGACCACTTCGAAATCGGCTTCGGCCACGCCCCAAACGATCGGCGCGCTCACGCCGCGCGCTCCAGGAGATCATCTGACGTTTGTCAGGTTGGACGAAGAGTGAACAAGGACACCTCCGATGAACGATAAGTTCGCCGCCATCATCCCCATCGACACCACTGATGACGCCCTGGAAACCATCGGGGGCAAGGGCCGTTCCCTCGCCCAGATGACTCGGGCGGGGTTCGATGTGCCGGTGGGCTTCCTGGTGTCGACGGCCGCCTACAGGGATTTCGTGGCCGACAACGAACTCGCCCGTCCGGAGATCATCGACGGTCGCGCATCCTTCGAGTCGGCGTCGCGATCGATCCATGCGCTCATCACCGGATGCGAGCTTTCCGCCGGGCTGAAAGCAGAACATGGTACAGCGGGCCGACTACGACCCGGCCAGGCACGAGGCAGAGGCGACGCGCAAGCGGGAAAAGGCCCTCGCGGAGATCCGCGAACTGCTGGAGCCGTTCGAGTACTGGCAGTTCCGTTACCGGATGTGGTTCGCCCATCAGTACTACCCCATGCGCGAGGAGTCCGGCTTTGTGCTCGGCACGGCCTGGCCCGCGTTGCGGCGTATTGCGGCCGAGTTGGGGCAACGGCTGGTGGACGTCGGCACCCTGAGCGAGCCGGATGACCTCTACTTCCTCACAAGCGACGAGATCAAGCCCGCCCTGGCAGCGCGCGGGCTCGGCAAGGCAATGCCCGAGTATCTCGCCCTCACGGCAAACCGCCGGGAACTCAGGGAGGCGCGCAAGCGCCTGCACCCGCCGGGCACGATTCCGGAAGAAGCCAGCGAGAACCCCGGCGTGAAATTCAAGGAGACCCAGTTCAAGAACGACGACTCGAGCGATACCCTGCGCGGCATCCCCGTGAGTCCGGGCACGATCACCGCGCCGGCCAGCCGGATCATGAATGCCCAGGAGTTCGACCGGATGCAGCCCGGGTCCATCCTGGTCTGTCCCATGACATCCCCCGCCTGGACCCAGCTCTTCGCCCACGCTGTCGGGCTCGTGACCGACATCGGAGGCATCCTGGGCCATGGCTCCATTGTCTCCAGGGAATAGGGCATTCCCGCGGTGGTCGGCACCGGCAACGTCACTCGGCGGATTGAGAGTGGTCAGACCCTGGAGGTGGACGGAGACGCGGGTACCGTTGTTATCCACACAGGCGACTGACTTATGTACTCGACTGGTGCATGTTCCGGTAGAGGCCTGACATGGTATTCTGGCCGCGTCCGTTTCCAATGACCGTCAGCAAGCGAAGACCGATGCGATAAGCCCAGCAGACCCAGCGTTCCCACGCCCCTGCCACATGAGGCTTATTTCGCATGTCCACCATCATTTGCCGGAGATTGACCTTCGGCTACCCCGGTTCCGAAGACAACGTCTTCAAAGACGTCGATCTCGTCATCGATACCCAGTGGCGGTGCGCCCTGGTGGGTCGAAACGGTCGCGGCAAGACCACCCTGATGCGGTTGATCCACGGCAAACTCGTCCCCGACCGCGGCAGGATCGAGCGGGTACCGACCGCGTACTTCCCTCGTCCGGTTGATGATCCCGGGGAGCGCGTTCGAGACGTCGTCAAGGATGCCGTCGGGCCTTTTCGCCGATGGGAGACCGAGATGGATGGCCTGCTCGCGGATGGTGGCGAGGATGCCATTGCCCGCTACGGTGAACTCCTCGACGCCTACGAGGAATCCGGCGGCTATGCCATCGACGCCGGCATCGAAGCGGAACTCTCCGCGCTTGGGATCGACGAGCGATCCTGGGACAGGCCGTTCTCGAATCTCTCGGGCGGCGAACAGACGCGTTGTCTTCTTGCCAGCCTGTTCGTGTCGGACTCGAACGCGCGCCACGGGAGTTCTGCGACAGCAACACTTCCAAGTCGCCCGCCGGGACGCCGCTTTCCCTTGATCGACGAACCGACCAACCACCTGGATGCCGACGGCAGGCGCCAGCTCGCCGACTACCTGCGTTCCAAGCCGGGCTTCCTGCTGATTTCCCACGACCGCGCGTTTCTCGACGCCTGTTGCGACCACGTCGTCGCGCTGAACCGCGACACCGTCGAGGTCGAGCGCACGTCGTTCTCGGCCTGGCGCGAACGTTTCCGGCAACGGCTTGCCAGGCAACGCTCCGAGAATGCGGCATTGAAGGAGGAGATCGGGCGACATACGCAAGTTGCCGCCGACCGACGCGCCGGCGCGCTAAAACGGGAGAGCGACAGGGCCTTGAACCGCGCGAGGCGGCAGATGAAGAAAGCGCTCATCGCCGAACGTCGAGCCGGGAACGCAGCCGACGAACGACGTCGCACACTCGTCGATGTGGAGAAGGAACGGCACCTGCGACTTCCCGACACCGGTAGAGTCTCTGGATCGCTGGTCGTCGCGAACGACCTGAGCCTGTGGCGCGGCGAAGAGCCGGTGTTCGCCAAGCTATCGTTCACGGTAGCGCCGGGCGACCGAGTCGCCGTCATCGGACCCAACGGCAGCGGCAAGACGAGCCTGCTCGACCAGATCGAACGTGCACGGCATCGACATACGGGCACGCTCTCAAGGCCAACCCATGTAACCGTGGCGAGAACCTACCAGCATCCCCAATGGAGCTCTGGATTTTTGCGCGATCGGCTAACCGAAGCGAATCTCGACGAATCCCGCTTTCGCCAGATCATGGCTGTCCTCGGGGTGCGCGGTCGCGTTCTCGACGGGCGCGTGGAAGACCTGAGCCACGGGGAACAGAAAAAGATCGACCTGGCGCGCTCCTTTCTCGCCGGGGCACCCCTGCTTTTGTGGGACGAACCCTTGAACTTCATCGACATCGACGCCCGCGAACAGATCGAGGAGGTGTTGCTGCGGGACAAACCGACGGTTGTTTTTGTGGAGCACGACGCGGCATTCGTGGAACGGGTGGCGACGAAAGTGATCCATCTCCCAAGCTGACGCCAGGAGCCTTCAGCCCACTGGATTACAGTGCGCCCGTGACGCCCAGGGAACTCCGACGTTGCAAGTCCTCCAGCAGTGGTGGCAGTGTTGTTCCATGCAAGTGGGGAGCCAGCACCGCGTCCGGACGGTCCGCCAAGAGATTCACGCACCCTGTCCGGCTGCGGGATAGACAACATCGGCCCGCAGGGCGTCGGCTGCGAAACTCAAGGCTGCAAGAATTCCTTCATTCGTCAGCCGGGGATGGGCTGCGAGTAGTTGCTCAATTGTCTCGCCAGCGGCGAGTTTTTCCAGAATCAGTTCAACGGTTATGCGTGTTCCCGCGACCACCGGCTTGCCCATGAGAACGGCGGGATCGGATCGAATAAGGCTGGCGTTCACATTCTGCTCCTCTCTAATGTGTATTGGGGGAGTTGGCCCTGACCGGCGTCGGTGGACAGTTTATCCCAACGCACCGGCGCTCGAACCCCGCCAGGACCCCCGTTGACGCCTTCGAAATCGGCTTTTGGCCGAAGGCCAGGAAGGTGGCGCTCTGGACTCGATCCGGCTCACCTACGTCAGGCCAACGGCTCGGCCTCCACCATCATAGCTACCAATACTGCCGTTTCGTCGCCCTTGTTCACCCAGGCGTGGTTGGTGCCGCGCTGAATGACCACGTCGAAGGGCTTCAGGTGAACCTCGCCTTCGTCGACCAGCATCGTCACCTCGCCCTTGAGCAGAATGATGTAGTCCACGGTCCTGGTCTTGTGCATCCCCGGGTGTCGGGACGTGTCCGGTCTCCGCGCGATCGCGGCCGCCCTTTCCTGTTCGCTCATGGCTGCCAGGCGTTCCCGCGCCTCGCGTTCACGATCCTCGGGGCTTCCATGCTCGCGTTCCGGTCTCACCTCGAAGAAACGGAATATCGTGCCGTTGGCATCGGGTTCGAGGATCCCGGGGCGCGTCGCGACGGTATCCACCAAGTCGAGATTGTCGGTGGGCATGCTCGTGGTGCACCACATCTCGTACAGGTTGCCGCGCCGAATGCCGGGTCCGCCGTCCATGGCGATGATGGCCTTGCCCTGATCGTCATGGCCGGTGACGACGCGTCGATACTTGGACATTGTTAACCCCCTCTAGCGTTGTGAAGCCATTCACTTTAGCGCACTTTGACCGTTCAGGATCAACCTTGCCCTGGGAGGTCGAAGCCACGAGAGCTCAATTGGTCAGCGTGATGCGCGCCGCTTTAGCCGGGTCATACCACCATGTCTCCGGGAAGCCGGTCCGAAACTCGGCATCGATTGGCGGCCGGCCGAACTTGTCCCAATAGAGCACGCGCGGGCCCTCGATCGCGATGATCGGAATCTGGTAGAAGTTCCAGAGCAGGATGCGGTCAAGCGCCCTCTGCGCGGCGGTCAACTCTTCTCTCGAGCGCGCATTCAGCACCCGTATCACCATCGCATCGACCGCCGCGTGTTGAATCCCGGAGCGGTTGGACCCCAGCGGCACCATCGCATTCCTGGAGTGGAAGTAGGAGATGAGCTCGAGCGTCGGCGGCTGGCCGATCCCCACACCGTACAGAAGGATGTCGTAATCGAACTCTTTCATCTCGTTGATGTATTGGGCGGTTTCCAACAAGCGCACACGGGTTCTGAATCCCAGCCGGTGGAGCTGATCGACATACGGGGCGACCAGGCGCCGCTCGGCCATGGAACGGATGATGAAGGAGAGCTCAAACGGCTCGCCGCCAGCGTTTGTCAGGACGCCGTCGCGTACTGTCCAGCCCGATTCGCGCAGGAGCTCTCGCGCGCGCAGCAGAACATCGCGGTTGCGGCCGACGCCGCCCGAGCGCGCGAACCCGAACGGCTGCGTGAAAAGGCGTTCCGGTAGCTGATCACGAAAAGGCGCCAGCAGGGCGACCTCGGCTGCATCGGGCAGGCCAACTGCCGCGAAGCTCGTCTGCGAGAAATAACTCTCCGGACGCGTGTAGAAGCCCTGCGTGATAACGCGTTCGTACCAGTCGTGGTCGAACGCGAGGGTCAGGGCTTCTCTCACTCGTACGTCTTGAAGGTTTTCCCGGCGGATGTTGATGACGAAGCAGCGAATCAATCCAACGTAGGTGCTGAAGTTGTGCCGGCGCATCACGATCCAGCCCTTGTCCCGTGCCGGGATGTTGTAGCCGTTGTGCCAGTACCGCGGTTCCGTTTCCTGCCGGTAGTCGATCAGCCCTTTGCGAAACGCTTCCCGCGCGACCGTGGCATCGCGATAGTAGTCGTAGCGGATATGGTCGAAGTTGTGCCGTCCGCGATGAACGGCGAGGTGTCGGCCCCAATAGTCGGGCACCCGTTCGTACAGAAGGAAACTCGATGGCGCGAAATCCGCCACGCGATAGGGGCCGCTGCCGAGCGGTGGCGTCATCGCTGGTTGAGTAATGTCCCGCTCGCGCCAATAGTGCTCCGGCAGGATCGCGATCTTGCCGAGGCTGAGGACCACCCCGGCATTCGGTCCGCTGGATTTCCGCAAATGGAAAGTCAGCTCGCGATCGTTGTGCACCTCGATTGATTCGATCACCGAGTAGGCCGACTGCAGGTTGTCTCGGGTTTTGCGTGGCTGCTCGAGATTGTCGAGTAGGTAGTCGAACGTGAACACGACATCTCGCGCCGTCACCGGCTTGCCGTCGTGCCACCGCGCCTGGGGCCGAAGACGTATGCGCACCCACGTGAAGTCATCGGCGACCATCACGGCTTCGGCGAGATTGCCGTAGAACGTGCCGAACTCGTCGTCCGCCGGGATGAAGAGCGCGTCGTAGAGGACCGGCGTCGACGGGACCATGATCCCCATTCCCGGCGCGTCCGTCCCCACACCTTCCGGGTTGAACGAGCGCCAGTTGGTGTTGCTCGCAAGCACGAGCATCCCGCCTTTGGGCGCGTCGGGATTGACGTAGTCGAGGTGGTCGAAATCAGGCGGGTATTTGAACTCGCCGAAATACGATACGCCGTGTTTGAACGTCGGCTCGGCCACGGCGAGCGCCGAGCCGAACGCAATGATCACGGCAAGCAGCCGAGACAGAACCACTACCGCCTCGAGCCTGGTAGAAACCGGCGCCGCAGCGAGTTACCCACTAAGGCGCCGCAAGCGCTAGCGCAGTCAGATACGACCCGGACTCACTGTCTTTCCGGCCCGAAGGGCAGACTCGTGCCGTGGGCGGCCCACAGCACGCGCTCCTCGTCGAACGGTGCGCTCGCGACCTCCACCGGATGGCCGAAGATCGCGGTCGAGCGCGTTTGCGTGTCGTAGGCGACCCAGTCGGCGAGCGCTTCGGTGCGCGGGTTGCCGGTTCTGGCAAGGTTGACCACCGCGTCCTGCAGATGCGCCGAGAGCGTATCGGCGGCCTCGCCCCGGCCGAAGAACTCGGCACTCTCATCGCTGTAGTCGTGGGTGCCGAACAGGAAGCCGATGAAGATCGCATGCGACGCTCTGAGAATGCCGCCGTCCCAAGGCGATTCCGCCGTGACCACGTACTGATAGGCCGGCTGGCCGCGCGCGGCCATGGCCTCGGCCAGCGCGATCGCCGGCATGCGCATCTTGCGACCTGTCTCGATCGCCGCCAGTATCGAAACCGGGTTGCTCGGATGGCCCCGGTCGTTGAGAATCTGACGGTAACCATCGATGACGGCTTGCGCATCCTCGACGTTTTTCGAAACCTCGGCTAACAAACCGGCTTCGTCGAGGCCCGCAAGCGCTGGACTGCGAACCGTGAACAGCCGCCATTCGTCGCGTTGCGTGCCGACCAGGATCGGAATGCCGTCCGCCGCGCCGCCTTTGATCGCATCGAGGGGGAACTCCGGGAGATTGGTGCCGTCGATGACCGGCTGAAAGCTCATGCCGCCGCCCGGCAGCCTGAACCCCATGGCGCGGTCCAATAGCTCCTGGGGGTGGAGCGCGATGAGCTTGTCGATGTCGTCGGTCCCGGACAGGCCGAGCCTTCCCAGTATGCCCTCGCCGACGGCCTCCGCCCGATCGAGCGTGGTCGCGGTGCTCGCGGCGCCGCTGATCGGCATCGCCCGATGAAAGAGTCCCCGCGCCGGCGCGAGGGCCAGCAGCGCGCCGACACTCATGGCGCCGGCCGACTCGCCGAGGACGCTGACGTTGCCCGGATCCCCGCCGAAGACCGAGATGTTGTCGCGGATCCATTTGAGCGCCTCGACCTGGTCCAGCAGCCCTTCGTTGCCGGTCGACGGAATGCGTCCGCCTGTGGCCCCGTTCAGGTTGAGAAAGCCCAGCGGGCCGATCCGATAGTTGATCGTGACCACAACGACGTCGCCGCGGCGCGACAGTATCTCGCCGTCGTACACCGGCGTACCGCCCGTGCCGCCCGAGAAACCGCCGCCGTGGATCCACACCACCACCGGGCGCTTGGCGTCGTCGAGGCCGCCCGTCCAGACGTTCAACACCAGGCAGTCTTCGTCACGTTTCTCCGCGTTGGCGGCGTTGAACACGAATTTCAGCGGACCTTCGCCACCGGATGCCGCCTGCCACGCCTGCTTGCCCCAATCGCTTGCGTCACGCACGCCGGACCAGGGCTCGGGCGGTTCCGGCGCGCGCCAACGCCGTTCACCCACCGGAGGCGCGGCGAACGGAATGCCCCTGAAACCGTGAACACCGTTGTTGCTGGTGCCTTCTACCTTGCCGTAGCGCGTCTCGACGATAGCCATGTTGTCCTCACCCTTTGATCTCTTAAGCGGTTAAGTTTGGGTGCGACTGCAAAAGAGCGCAAGCGCGGAGCGTCTGGACGGTTCCTGATAGCCACCGACCCGAATGGGCGGTACCCTCCTGCTCGTGCTTGGGCGGGGGCAAAACACGGCGCCCGTCAGGGCGACGGATTTAGTGGCGCTAGGAGATACGGACCATGAGACTGGGTGGACCCACTTTCAACATAGACATCGAACCGCAGGCGCTGGTGACGTATCACCAGGAAAATGGTTTCTCGGCAGCTTTCATGCCGTATATCGATGACAAGGTCAAACGTGACGAAATCTGTGCCGCGTACGCAGAAGCGAACATCGTCCCCGCAGAGCTTGGCGCTTATCGCCTGAACTTTCTGGACACGGATGCGGCTCGCCGGCAGGAGTACCTGGATGAACTCTGCCGTCGGCTGGAGTACGCCGACGAGGCCGGAATCCGTTGCTGCGTGAGCCACGGCGGTTCGTATGAGACCGGCGGTTGGGGTACGCCCAATCCCGACAACTTGAGCGAAAGAGCCTTTGCGGACACGGTAACGGTTGTTCAGACGATTGTGGATCGGGTGCAACCCACGCGAACGAAGTTCACCCTGGAACCGGAAAGATACCTGCTTCCGGATGAACCCGATGTCTACCTGAGACTGATCGAAGCCATTGATCGCCCCGGCTTCGGTGTCCACCTGGATCCGGTCAACATCATCTCAAGTCCAAAGCTCTTCTATGACAGTGGCGCGTTGCTGAAAGACTGTTTCGACAAACTTGGTCCGCATGTCCTGAGTTGCCACACCAAGGATGTGATCACGGTCGACCGGTATCCCCATCACCTCATCGAGACGTACACGGGCAACGGCATGCTGGACCACGACGTCTATCTCACTGAACTGGCCCGACTGGATGAGGATGTGACGTTGATGATCGAACATCTGACCGCGGAACAACTGCCGAAAGCGCGCGACTTCCTGTTCGAACGAGCCGAAGCAATGGGTCTGGCTTTCGTCAGGCCGGCGGGGTGATTGAGAGACTCCGACGTGCCTGATCCGGCTCGGGCGGGGTAAGTGCCAGGTGGACTGGACGCTTATCGCGCCAGGATCTCCACCACCTTGCCGTAGATGGTGTAGCCCGCAAACCCGATGTACATGGCGGACGCAAGCACCATGAATACGATGTTGATCCATCCGGGGCGCGCCGACTTCGGCAGGTAGGTGAGATTCATGTACAGGATCACCGGCACGTAGATCGCCATGACGAATCCGCTCATGAGCGCGGCGATGAAGAGGAAGTCGAGCCCGGCGATGTCGTACCTGCCGAAGAACCACACGCTGAAGACGCCGATAACCATGGTCGTGCCGACCAGGACCAGGTACCACTGTTCAAGCTTCAACCACCGCCCGAACTTGAAGTTGGTGTGCAGAAGGTCGGAAAAAATACGGCTGCCGCCATCGACGCCCGCGAGCTGGGTGCTGAACAGGGCGGCCATTCCGACGATCAGAAACAGGTAGCGGCCGAAGGTGCCCATGCTCTGTTCGAGAATGGATGCGAGATCCCACACCAGGCTGCCCCGGTCGGGCACGAGGCCGATCGGATGCAGGACGGCGAGGGCGCCGAAGATGAACAGAAACATCGTGACGCTGCCGAGAATCCAGAAGAACAGCGTCTGGTCAACCACGACGTAGCGAAACCAGTCCTTGAAGCGCCGCCGGTTGTCCGGGGTCTCCGCATAGATATAGCCGGTGTCCATTTCCTTGATCTCGTGCTTGTGCGCAGGACTCATGAGCGACGGCATGCGCGCGCCCATGCCGATGTCCTTCTCGCGAAGGTAGTAGGCGTAATACAGATTGCCGAGTCCGCCCGCGCCGGCGAACACCACGGCGCCGAAAAAGCGGTTGAAGGTCAGTTGATCGCGGACCGACCCGTCGTCGGCCAGGATATTGACAGGGAAGTCCGGAAAGCTGAAGACGTTGACGACACCGTCCCACATCGCCATGAAAATCTCGGCTGATCCGATCTCCCACACCAGATAGATGAGACCGGCGACGATGACGACGATCAGTCCCATGACGCAGCGTTCTACGGCCGTGTAGATCACCTTGGGCCCGAACAGAATTGCTGCGACCAATGCAAATACTATGGCGGTCCAGAGCCAGGGCGGGCTGTCGTGCTGTGGCCCGAAAATGAGATCCCGCAGCGCAATGCCGGTTTCGCGCGCCCATCCGGGCAGGAATTTGCCCACGAAGATCACGAATACGAACACGTACACCAGGAGCTTGATGACCCGCGCCATGCCCGTGAAAGGACTCTCGCCGGTGACGATGGTCCATCGGCCAATCTCGATGTTGACCCACAGTTGAAGGAAGATGCCGATGGCGGCCGCCCAGAGTAGCTGCGCGCCGACCACGGATGTGATCCAGGGCCACATGATCAGTTCGCCGGAACCGATTGCGAGTCCGGCCAACACCACGCCCGGGCCGATCATCCTGAGGATCGGCTTTTTGCGCTCCGGTAGTTCCGCTTCCTGAAGCGGTTGGATCGGGATCGGCATGTTTGTCGCTTTTGTCGACTGGTGGCCAAGCTCGGTGGCGCCAACAAGCGTAGCCGATAAGCTATGGTGAATCAGTTGTACGCAAGTGGGGGAGCACGAGGGAGCAGTGTTCGAGGCGTTCGCCGCGGCCTCGAAACGCAGGGATGTTTGACGGGGTGGAGTACCCTTCCTTGACTGCCGGAGGGCGCTGCGAGACCCTGACCCTGGGGGAAAGGAGAGTTCGTATGGACATTGGCTTTTTGACTTTTTGGGGTGCGAAGGCGGGCGAGTCGCTAGCGGAGGGCTACGCCCGCGACCTGAACAAGATCGTCGCCGCAGACGAGATGGGATGGGATACGGTGTGGGCCGGGGGCACTCCGCTGGGGGGATCCAATCCGCTGCTGATGTCGTGCGGGGTTGCCGCACGCACGCGCCGGATCAGGATCGGGACGGCCGTGCACCTTCCTCACCTCCGAGCTCCGGAGGAAGAATTCACGACCGATGTCCCCGAAGGCGCGTCGAAGATAGACAGAAGGGGGGATAGCGCAGACCGATATCGGTATGTCCTTGAACACCTGCCGGCGGCGGACCCCATCCAGGTCGCCGAGCAGATCGCCATCGTCGACCAGGTCAGCGACGGGCGCTTCATCTACGGCGCGGGGGGCAATACGATCGGCGATCCGCGGCGCCAGAGGCAGTTTATGGAGTACTTGGAAGTGATGAGGCAGGCCTGGACGGAGGACGAGTTTTCCGGATACCACGGCGAATTCTACGATTACCCGCAGCTACTCCCGGTTGGGCGCGTCAGCCCCAGGCCCGTGCAGAAGCCCCATCCGCAGATTGTGCTGCCTATCGACAGCCAGCAGAGCTTCGTGACCATGGGCAGAAACGGCTATTGCATCGCCATTGGCGGCGGCAGCTCGCACAACGAGCGCGGGGACGCGGTGTTGAGGCAGGACGTCAAGAACTATCGGCAGGCGTGGAGGGACGCCGGCCACGCCGGAGATCCGAAGGTGGTGATCCGAATAAGCGCCCATGTGGGGGCAACGCGGGCGGCGACCAACCGCGCCCTGGAAGCCGCCGACAAGATGCACGCGGAACACGCCGCGAGGACGGGACGCACCCGCAGCGCGGAGGCACCCGAGCGCGGATCCAACCTGTATGGAACACCGGCGGAGGTGGTGGATCGTATTCACGAACTGCACGAAGACTTTGGCGCCGACGAAATCATGTGCATGATGATGGACTACGTGCTCTCGCGCGAAGACGTAATCCGGACCATGCGACTCGTGGCCGACGAGGTAATCCCCAAGGTCAAGTGAGACCGACTTGCTCTAGTGCTCTGTCGAGCCCAAATCTACGGGTATCTGCGGGTCTTTTCGGCCCCTGGCTTCGTTGCTCCTCCTGGTGTGGGGCCTGCCACACCGCGTCGTCGCGCCTTGCCAGGAACCAAAAATCCCTCGCAGCTACACTCGCATCTTTGGGCTCGACAGAGCACGAGGCCGACAAGTCTCCGTGAATCAGTTGATGTTTGTTGGGATCGTAGACCTGCCCCGTATTTGACAATTTAAGTGCCATAGCAAATAGTTAGCTTGCTAACTATTTATTGGGCTGCTCGTGGCCGAACCGCATCGATCACGTTCCATTGCAGATTCTGACCTGCCGATCGACTTCATCTTGGCTCGCGCATCAGCGATGTGGCGATACCACCTGGAGTCGGAGCTGCGTCCCCGGGGGTTGACTTACTCGACCTGGCGGACCCTGGCTTTCATGCAACGCGACGGCGACGGCATGGTGCAGAAGGAACTGGCGCAGTTCATGGGGGTAGAGGCGCCCACGCTGGTACGTCTGCTCGACCGCCTGGCGGCGGAGGGCTTCGTCGTGCGTCGACCCTTCCCCGGCGACAGGCGCGCCAACACCGTGCACCTGTCCACCCGCGCCCACGAGGTTCTGCAGAATCTCAACGAGGTCGCCGCTACGCTTCGTGGGCGGCTGCTGGAAGGCATTCCGGCAGATCGGCTGGCGGACTGTCGCAAGGCACTCGAAACCATCATCGCGAAGGCGAGGGATGTCCGAACCGATTAGACCAACGGCCGAACCTCCCGCGCCGGCCACGCGCCTGACGCCCGTCGGGGATCGCGCAGCCGATCCGGACCAGCCCAGGCGGCGAGTCACCAACGTGACCGTGGCCATCATCTCCATATTGTCGATCATCGCATCCGGCTACTGGCTTCAAGACCGTCTCGCCCACGTGCACGTTTCGGACGCTCGCATCGCATCACCGATGGTGACCGTGAGCACCCGCGTGCCCGGGTGGGTTTCCAGCGTCGAGGTGAGCGCGGGTCGCGAGATCGCTGCCGGCGACCTGGTCGCCGTCATCGACCACCGCCAGGCGCGCCTGGAGCTTGAGCTCGCGCAAGCCAGCCTCGCTTCGGCGCGCGCCGAACTGGAACGCATCGCCTCTGAAAGAGAGCTGCTGGCCGGACGGCTGGCGGCGAAGGTTGCCCGCGCCGAATCCGAGTTGACCGCCGCGCGCGCCGAGCATCAGGCGGCGGTAGCGGACCTCGTGCGAGCAAGCTCGGATTGGGAACGCACGGAGCCGCTGCACGAGCGGGGGATCATCACCAGCGAGACCCTGGAGCAGAAGCAGTCCGAGTTCCAGCAAGCCGAGCAGCGCGCACGAACCACCGAGGCGCAGATCGCCGCCGCCGACGCAGCCGTCGCCGAGGCCCGGGCGAACGAGGGGGAGCTACAGGTTTTCGACAATCAAATGCAGCGCATGCGCCACGATGTCGCCGGCGCGGAAGCATCTCGGGACATCCTCAAGGCCAATCTCGATGATCACGAGGTGCGTAGTCCGATCTCCGGTATCGTGGACGAGATCTATGCAGACCGAGGCGAGTACGTTCGCCAGGGACAGCAGATCCTGATCATGCATGACCCCAGCAAAGTGTGGGTGGTCGCCAACATCAAGGAAACCGACATTCGTCACATCGCGCCCGGCAAACCGGCGACGATCTCCGTGGACGCGTATCCCGATCACGAGTTCACCGGCAAGGTCTTTCGCGTGGGTGATGCCGCCACCAGTCAGTTTTCGCTCTTGCCGAGTCCCAACCTGAGCGGCAACTTCACCAAGATCACCCAACGTTTGAAGGTGCTGATCGACATCGAGCGAGACGGCAAGGTCCTGAAGCCCGGCATGATGGTCGAGGTGGAGATTGCCATCTAGCCAAGCGCCATACGCCGTCCCGCAGGACATCGACGCGACCCGGAACATCCAGGCGCTGTTCGTTCGGTACGGTCCGCGTTACCGGTGGTGGGCCACGATCACCTCCATCATCGGCCACTTCCCGACGCTCCTGACGGGCACGATCATCAACATCGCGATCCCCAATGTCATGGGCGCGCTCAGCATGACGCCGGAAGAAGCCCAGTGGCTCGCCACGAGCTACATCGCGGCATCGACGGTCACCATGCTGCTGGCCGCTTGGGCAATCGAGATTTTCGGGATGCGCGACACCTTTGTCGGGGCGATGCTGATTTTTGCCATCGGCTCCGTGCTAGGCGGTTTCGCCACCACCGGCGAGCAACTCATCCTCGCGCGGATCGTCCAGGGCACGGGGGCAGGTCTGATGATGCCGACATCCATGGTGGTCCTGTTTCAGGTATTTCCCACCCATCGGCGTGGATCGGCCATGGGCATCTTCAGCCTCGGAATGATACTCGGGGCAGCCAGCGGACCCGTGTTCGGCGGTTGGCTGATCGACAATCTCGGTTGGCGGTACGTGTTCTTCATGGCCCTGCCTTTCGCCATGGCGAGCGTTCCACTCGCGATGCTGTTCCTGCCGCCACGGGAGCCAGACGCCGGCTCGCCCACCTTCGACTGGACGGGTGTGGGACTGCTGGTCATATCCATCACCAGTTTCTTGACCTTGATGTCCGACGGCAATTTCTACGGATGGGGATCCGATCGCATCGCGATCCTCGCCTTCATCTGCACCGTGTCCGGCATCGCATTTCTGTACTGGGAAGCCAACGTCAAGGATCCGATGTTCCGGCTCACGCTGTTTCTGAACTTGAAGTTCCTCGCAGCGTGCATCCTCACCCTCGTGTTGGGCGCCGGCATGTACGCGTCGACCTACCTGGTGCCGATTTTCCTGCAACTGGTGCAAGGACTCACTGCCACGGATGCGGCGCTGCTGTTGCTGCCCCCGACGCTCGTGATCGGCGTGTTCTTCCCGATCGCGGGACGCATCAGCGACTCCGTGGCGCCGCGGAAGATGATCATCTTCGGGTTGCTGGTGTTCGCATTCCATGCGTACCTGTTCGGCACCGCGGACCACAACACGCCATTCGTCACCATGGTCATCTGGCTGATAATCGGGCGGCTCGGTATGGCCTGCGCCTTTCCCAGCCTGACGGCAGCCTCGGTCAGACCCCTGTCGCTGGAACTCCTCGCGGCGGGGACGGGCGCAATCAACTTCGTACGCCAGATCGGCGGTGCCTTCGGCGTCACCTTTACGACGGTCTATCTCCAGCAACGCACGAGCGTGCAGGGGGACGCACTCAGCGCGATGCAGTCACCCGGGAACGCTGAGATTTTCGACCTCTTCACGCGCCTGGCGCCGATCTATGAACAAGTGGGCGGCACGCCCGAGACCCACGACGGGTTCGGCGTAGGAGCGTTTCACTTGCTGCTCTCGCTGGTCAACGGTCAGGCCAGCATGCTGGGATTCAGAGACGCGTTCGTCGCCGTCGCGATCGTCTTCGCCGTGTCCGTGATCCCGGCATTGCTGATGGACAACCGCAGGCCGGACGCGATCGCGAGGGCGGGTGCCAGGGTTCCAGGATCACTCTCGATATCTCGCGGTTGAAGAACGCCCGGCGCCCTCTATTGCGCCCGCTTTCACGGGAGGCGTTGAAATGAATCGCGCGTCCCGCCAGTGTGCTTAGACTTTCTGATCTTCCGGCATGTGTACAACCGCGCGCTTCGCGAACAACTCGATGGTCCCTCACATGGCGCGGTCGAGCGGAAGCACTAGAACATCAGCGCAGTCCTGATGGGTTTCGGGTTCCCGTGTATCGAAAGCCGGGACGATATTGAGCTCTCGGAACTGCCTGTTCGATGAGTGCTTGGCACGCTTACGCGCGCCCATCGATCCGGACCTCAAAGTCTGAACTCAAAGGGATTGACCACCTCGATGCCGCAGCTTTCAAAATCGGGGACATTCCTGGTCGCCACCGCCAGACGGTCTCGACGGGCAATGGCAGCAATCTGGCCATCGGGGATGCTCGACGGACGTCCGAGTTCCTTGCGATCGCCCATCAGCGTACCGTAGAGGCGTGCCGCGGATTCGTCGTAGGTGAGCACGCGCTGATCAAAGCCTTGGCCAATGAACTGTTCGAATCGTTCGCGGAGCTCTGATCTGCGTTTGCCATCAGGCAAGATACGCAGACCATAGGTGATCTCGCCTATGGTGATGGCGGACACGTAAAGCTCCTCCGACTCCTGACTGTTCAGCCAAGCCAGGACGGCTTCCGCCGGCCGCGCCTTCATCACCTCAGAAACGACGTTCGTGTCGAGCAGGATCATTCGCTGAGATCCATGGGTTCATGGGGCGCCCTCTCCGGTAGCTGAAGATCGACGCCATGCTCCGGGCCAAAGATCCGAATCGCGAGATCACCGAGGGAATCAGGAGCGCTGACTGCATTCTTGAGAATGCGACGCGCTTCTTCCTCCATCGACACCCCATGCTTGGCAGCGCGGATCCGTAATCGCGAGAGTGTCTCCTTTTCGAGCTTTCTGACGCTCAAGCTGGCCATAGCCGACTCCGTCAAGTGAGAGGACAGAACAAGCACCAATTGCCAGTATATGCTAGCAACGCTTGCACATGCCGGCAATGTTGGTGTTCCGAGTCGGTTCAGCGTGTCTCATTTGCTGCCTCGCGGTTGAAGAACGCCCGGCTGCACCCGATGCGTTATTCTAAGTACGGCGATCCACGTCGCATCGGGAAGCGGATGGTACTTGTCCCTGATCATGAAACAGCAGACGACCCTTTCCAATGAGTGACGCCCCCATCCTGCTCACCGACGAAGCGATGCAACATTTCGTCCGGGAGGGGTACGTTACCGTCCAGTCGGCGCTCCCGAAGTCGTACCACGACGCCATGTACGCGCGCCTCGAACCGCTCGAGGAAGACGGCCTCGTCGGGCACAACAATCTGCTGCCGATGGTGCCCGAGCTTCGCGAGCTGCTGGACGAGCCGGTCGTGCGCGGCGCCCTGCTATCGGTCCTTGGGCCGGACTACTACCTGCACTTTCACCGTCACGATCACGTGAACCGGCCCGAAAAGGTCCAGCCCATGCAGGCCTGGCACCGGGGCGACGGCAGGCTGCACAAGGACGGTGAACGCCACGCGCACCACATGGTGGACGGACGCCGTCACCACTCAACGCGGTTTGCGATGCTGTTCTATTACCCCCAGGACACCACCCTGGAGATGGGGCCGACGGGTATCGTGCCCCGCAGCCAGTATCTGCTACGCAGCGCGTTGGATGAAAACGACAGGATCTCTCTCCCCGGCGATGCCGGGACGGTCACGATCATGCACTTCGATATCGCCCACGGGCGCTTTGGAGCGAACACGACGGACGTGAACCGCCACATGGTGAAGTTCCTGTCCACGCGCAATCTGGACCCCGTGGCACCGAGCTGGGACCACAGGGCTCCCGACTGGGCTACCACGGCGGATCCGCAGGAACCGATCTGGCAGTACATCTGGAACTGGCACTTGGGAGCCGCACCGAGAAGGGCACATCGGTCTGACCAGAGTACGGTCGGACTCGTCGAGCGACTCCGCGGCGCAAATGTCGCCGATGCGATCGGGGCCGCATACAGGCTCGGCAATCTCGGCGCGGTCGAGCCACTGCTGGAAGCGTTGACGAGTTCCGACGCTGATCTGCGCTGTGTCGCCGGATACGGCTTCCCGCCGCTCGGGGCGGCGGCAGTGGCCCCGCTTCTCGGTCTCCTCGACGGCGCCGGCCCCGAACGTTGCGTTCAGGTCGCCGACATCCTCGGCGACATTGGGCCGCGGGCTGTCGATGGCCTGCCTGCCCTCATCCAACTCTGTCACCACGACGATCCGGGCGTACGTCATTACGCCGTCGAGTCCATCGGCATAGTCGGCCAGGCGGCGTCCGCTGCGCCAGTCGAGCTGGTCGACGCGCTCCGGGACGACGATGCGCTCGTTCGGCAATATGCTGCGCTCTCCGCGGCGCGCTTCGGTGTGCGAGCGGGTGTGCTTCTCGGCATCGCGGACGCGCTCAAGGACAATCTCTATCACGACCATCACCATGTGCGGGGATGGTCCATCGAGGCCCTGCAGCGGTTGGGCACACTGGATGGACTCGACACGGCGCTCAAATACCTGATGGCGACGCGCTGGGATTACGCGCATACGTCGGGAGAACCGTGGTCATACGATCTGCAACGATAGGGGCGGGCACCGGAGAATGAGATGACTGCAACGCCGTTCCAGATAGAGGTCCCGGACGCGGCGCTGACAGACCTGCGTGAGCGTCTCGAGCGCACGCGCTGGCCCACCGAGATCGAAGGTAGCGACTGGACCTACGGAACGAACCGGTCCTACCTTCAGGAGCTGTGCGCTTACTGGGCCGACGGCTTCGACTGGCGCCGGCAGGAGGCCGCGCTCAACCGTTACAACCATTACATGCGCGAAGTCGACGGCTTCCGCCTGCACTACATCCACGCGGCCGGGCAGGGCCCCGATCCCTTGCCCCTCGTGCTCACCCACGGCTGGCCCAGCACCTTCTACGAACTCGACAAGGTCATCGAACCGCTGGCCGATCCCGGCGCCCACGGCGGCGATCCCGCGGACGCCTTCGACGTCTTCGTGCCATCGCTGCCGGGGTATGGCTTCTCGGAGATCCCGACCCAGCCCGGCTACGGACCAGCGCGCATCGCCGAGTTGTGGGATCGGCTGTTCACGGATCTGGGCCACGCGCGCTACGGGGCGCATGGCGGTGACTGGGGCGCGACCATAACTGGCCTGATCGGCTGGAAGTTTCCCGAGCGGGTGGTCGGCATACACCGTCTCGCGGGAGGTATGCAGTCCAGAAGAAAATCAGGAAACGACGCCGAGGAGCTTGCGCGTTGGCGCCGAGGCGGGGGCGGCTACGGACAGATCCAGAGCACGCGACCGCAGACGCTGTCCTATGGATTGACCGACTCTCCTTCGGGTCTGGCCGGGTGGATCATCGAGAAGTGGCATACCTGGAGCGACTGTGGCGGCGACATCGAATCGAGCTTCACGAAGGACGAGTTGCTCACCACCGTCTCGCTGTACTGGTTCACGGGGACCATCCACAGCAGCACCCGCCTGTACTACGAAAACGCGCAGAACGAAGCCAATCGCATCGCCGGCCGCATCGAAACCCCCAGCGGGTATGCCGTCTTCCCCGGGATGTCCCGGACGCGCGATGAACTCGCCGAGAGCTGCAACGTCGTGCACTGGTCCGAGTTCGATCGCGGCGGCCACTTCGCGGCCTTCGAGGAACCCGAACTGGTCGTGGAGGATATCCGAGCGTTCTTCCGGTCGTTGCGCCAAGCGTGAAGCCGTGGGACACGGGGGGCGATCTCGCCGTCGACTAAATCTAGGCTTCTATCGACACCTCTGGTGCCAGCGGTCACGAACTTGGTCACGTATTCGGTGGAGACAAGGGTGCTCCAGTCCAGATTCTTGGCGAATTCATCTAGGGTTTGCTGGGCGACACCGATACCGGCCACGAGGCCAGGCACGCTTGACCTTCCTAGGGCACCTTCATCTTGGCGGCGAGGTGCGGAGCAGATGTAGCAATCTTCCGCCAGCCGCGCCCTGCGATCCGCCTAAGTGATTTACGTCGCGTGCGCCAGTTCAGTTTGGCTTGTAGTTCTTCGACGGTGATATGAACGACTTCCGTGGCATCGATGTTGTCGAGACCACGTAGAGCAGACTCGAGCCCTTTCAGGTTGGCGACTGCCAGTTCTCGAGCGGTTCGGTATTGTTCTGGCAGTTTGTCAGTCACAGCGGACAGAGCCATAGCACTTGATCCCCTTACGCGGGCGCCTTGTAAGTGCGTTCCTTGTCGATGACATTCATCAGCGGCTCGCCCGCCTGGTAGCGTCGAAGGTTCTCCGTGAAGATTCCGGTCACGCGATCCGCGTAGCGGGGCGTGGCGCCAGCGTAGTGCGCCGTGATCATGACGTTGCGCATGTCCCACAGTGGCGAGTCGGTGGATAGGGGTTCCTGGGCGAATACATCGAGGCCCGCCCCGGAAATCCAGCCCTCCTGGAGCGCGCGGATCAGTACGTCTTCCTGGACGATTTGTCCCCGTGCAATGTTGATGAAGTAGGCCGTCTCTTTCATGGCTCGGAACTCCGGTTCCCCCATCATGCCGCGCGTCTCCTCCGTGAGCGGAGCGGCCAGCACCACCCAGTCCGACTCCTCGAGCAGCTCATGCAGCCCGTCGGGGCCAAACATCCGGTCGACGTATGGAGAAGTGCGCGATGGGTCGCGTCGCAGGCCGAGTACACGCATGTTGAGACCCTGTGCCTTCTCGGCCGTCTTCAGGCCGATGGGCCCGAGTCCGATGATGCCCATGGTGGTGCCGTCGATCTCCTCGCACCGCCCGCGCTGAAACCACTCGTGTTCGCGCTGCGCCCTGGCGAAGCGGTGCATGCGACGCGTCAACACGAACATCAGGGCGAGTATGTGCTCGGCAATCGGCACTGCGGCCACGCCGGAGGCGTTGGTCACCACGATATCGCTCTCCGCGACCTCGGGCATGCGGAGCAACCAGTCCATTCCGGCTCCGATGGTTTGAATCCATCGCAGACGCGGCACGGAAGCCAGGTGTCCGATGTCGCGCAATCCGAACGCCACCTCGACCTTCGGCCCCAACTCGGCTCGGCGCGACTCCCACTCCTCGGGCGTGTCGATCCTGACGACATCGGTTCCCGGCACTGCGGCGCGGATCGCTTCGATGTGGCCATCGCTCAGGAGTTCGGAATGCACGACCACCGTGCCCAGTTCGTCATTACGCATACGTTGCCTCCGGGGAAAGGGCCTTATTGTTGCACGAGTCGACTCGGTGCCCTCTGCGCCGAACTGACACATCGAAATCATGCATTCGGAATGCAGATTGTCGAGCAGAATTTCACCTGATTGCGAGAAGTTGACAACCGGTGCGAATCGCCTTTCACATGGACGCCGAACCATGCGTCAACGCTTCGCATCGACAGATAAATTTCGGGGGAGGCTTGAGCATTGAGTGACGCGCTAAAGGATCAGGTTGCCGTCATCGTCGGCGCCAGCAGCGGCATCGGCCGGGCGACGGCGCTTGCGTTCGCGCGCGCCGGCGCCACCACCGTGCTCGCTTCGCGTAGCCGGGATAAACTCGAGGCCCTGGCCGAGGAGATCGGCAGCCACACGTTGGTCTGCCCGACGGATGTCGAAGACACTTCGTCGGTCGGTCGATCGATGAACATGATCGTTGAGCGCCTGGGCCGAATAGACGTCCTCGTGTATGCGACCGGCACCAACATCCCCGACCGCGGTCTCGACGCACTGACATCGGAGACGTGGAACATGATGCTCGCCACGAATCTGAGCGGAGCCTTTCACTGCACCCAGGCTGTGCTACCGACGATGCGCGGGCAGGGCGGTGGGCTCATAATCTACGTGTCGAGCGTCGCGGTGCAGCTCCCGGATGTGTCCGGCGTGTCCTACCAGGCTGCGAAACACGGGCTGGTGGGACTGGCGCACGGGACTTTCAAGGAGGAGCAGGACAACGGCATTCGGACCACCGTCATCTTTCCGGGACTCACAGATACGCCGCTCGTGCTCAAGCGGCCGACGCCGACGCCGCCCGAGGTGATGGCGAACGCGTTGCAACCCGAAGACGTGGCCGCAGCGTGCCTGTTCGCAGCATCGCTGCCGGCGCGCGCGCGGGTGCCCGAGCTCATGCTGATGCCATCCCGTCTGTAGGTCGGAGCCCATGGCCGGAAACCGTTGTCCGGCGGGCCTCGCTATTGATATTGCACAATGCGAAGCGCAAAGTCGGACACACTGGACCCGTGTAGAACAACAGCGAGGTTCGAACAAATGGAAGGACCAGGCGCGAGATCGACCCTTCAACCCGAGGAGGTTGACCTCTTTCGGCACAACGGTTTCATCAAGCTGCCGACGCGGCTGCCGCCTGATCGGGTGGAGGCGTTGAAGGCTGCGGCGTTGCAGGATATCCGGGATGAAGTCGAGCCGGTCGCGCGTCGCGATGGCGAGGCGGACCGAATTTCCGGCCTCTGGGGCCGAGGCGGCGTTTTCCAGGAAATCATAGAGTGCGATGAGATTCTTGACCCGCTGGAATCGCTTCTAGGGCCCAGCATCGAGTTCATGCTCAATCGGCACAACCACATCTATATGCGCGACCGCAAATCTCTGGCGTCGATTGAGCTGCATCGAGATTGCAAGGTGTGGTCGCGTAATCTGCTCTCGGTGTTGGTCTATCTTGAAGACACCCACCTGGAGAACGGTTGCACCCATGTGGTTCCGGGCTCTCACCACCTGCCCGCTCTCTCCAACTTTGCCTACATTCGCGAGCGTGGAGCCTTCAGCCGGGGAGCGCGAGGGGGCACCCCTCGCACGAAAGACGAACTCTTCCAGATGGCCTGGAGCCAAGCGATCCCGCTGCCCATGCCCGCTGGCGGGCTGCTGGCCATGGATGGATTGCTCCTGCACGCGGCGGGCAAGAATCGGACCGATGGCACACGCATGAGCATGACGCTCGGCTACCACAGCGCCGACGAATTCTCGCTGCCCGATGATCAAAAGCACGTGTTGGTGCGCGGTGAGCGCACCTACGGCGGCAACGACGTGCGCAGCATGGATCGTCATTCCAGACCCGGGAGTGAACGTCCAGAGGCCTACTAGGCCAGCATCTAGCTGACAACGTCCGACCTGGAGGACAGAAAGTTTACAGGCCCGCGCACCGCTTTGGCGCGGAATCCTCGCGTGCCTCTAGTGACCCGGTGCGCGATACTTCGTGTCCCGAATCCGACCGCCATCCTGGCGACTTGTATGCGACGTCGACATGCCGTGCGCGCATTGATCCTGTCGGTCGCCCAGGCGGCCTACGGTGGATTGACACGTTAACCTGAGACGAGATTCTTAGCGATCCGGAACGCTTTTGCGTCAAATGATCGTGATCTGATCGTCAAATGATCGATTCGTCTGACAGAGATGCCTATGGATCTTCAATCCTATGCCGACCCAGCCAAACTTCCGGCGAGTGAGTTCCTGCGAGTAGCTCGGCTCCTGGAGATTGAAGGGCCTGAACCGGGCAGCGAAGTGCAACTGGCGCTGAGAGTTTCGAGGGGCCTTCGTCCACATTCTGCCAACGCATTGGCAAAGTTGCTGGGCACGAATCTCGTTATCGGACCCGTGATCCCTGAGGCGACCCTACGGCGAGCGCACAAGGCGGGAAAGCCATTGTCGCGCGAGCATAGTGAAAGGCTTTATGAATTGGGGCGCGTTGTCGATGCAGTCAGTCGCGCTTATCACGGCGACCGCGGTGCGATTGAGGCGTTTCTTGGCCGGCGGCATCCTTTGCTGGAAGGAAGGACGCCATTTGATCTCGCGCGATGCAGTTCGGCCGGTGCCGAAGCCGTTCTTAACCTGATTCGTCGTGCCGAGGCCGGCATGGTCGCCTGATCATGCCGCTGCTGCTCGCAGACACGATGCGGGCGTATCGGATCGCCGATCCCAAGGGGATGTACCCGATATCGAGCACGGAGGGCGCGGAGCGTGTTTCGGGTCGGTGGCATGTAGCGCCAGCGTCGGTGATCTACGCCTCCCGGAATTATTCCACTGCCTTGCTGGAAGCCTTGGCGCACTGGAATGGCCTATTGCCCGGAAACCAGCGTTTCATCGAGATCACGATTCCCCGAGGAACCAGTTACGAAATTGTCACGGGTGGCACAGTTCCGAATTGGTTCGAACAGAGCGGAGAAGCAGCCCGGCGCTTTGGCCGAGATTGGTATGGCGAAAACCGAAGTGCGGTTCTGATTGTCCCATCGGTCGTGGCGCGGACGGAAAACAATCTGGTAATCAATGCGCGGCATCCGGAATTTGCGGGATTGAAGATCGGCCCCGAAACGCCCGTATGGTGGGACGAACGCCTGTTTCCCAAGCCGTGATGTGCCTTGGCGTGACTATCCGAGAGTTGCCGAAGACCCGCACGGCATTGCAAGCACGTTCTTGGATTCCGATTGAGGGGGAATGGCGGCGCTAGCTGCCACCAGCCGAGCGGCTCGGAAACAACGCCTCGACGCCGTCCCGAGCCGCTGCCTTCGGTTATCCCCTCGACGGTAGCGCGACAGTAGCGCGTGAAAACGCGCTGGCCGTGCCTGACTGATTCACGTTGCGGATGTCCAGATCCACGAGGTGCTGGTCGCCTTGCACGTACTTGCTGGCGACGTTGCCGTAGATCGTATTGGTGTCGCCGACGATGTTCGGATGCCGCACCTGGGTCACCAGCTTCTTCAGCGTCCCGTCGTCTCCCATCCAGTCCGTCGCCATCTGGATCAGCCAGCACACTCGCTGGGGGCCGAAGTCGAACTGGCCCGGCATGCTGCGGCGCTTCTTCGCGTGTTCGGCGTCGAAGCGGTCGTGCGACTCGAGGCGCCCGCCGAGCGATGCCCGCGTGCCGCGCCGGGTGCCCATCGCGCCGAACGTGAACAGGAACAGCTCGTTGACGGTGTAAGTACCTTTTTTCAGCGGTGCCATTTCCTCGCCTTCGACGATGTCCTCCCAATAGCGCGTTTCCGCACCGCGCCGTTCCTGTTCCCAAACGAGGGGATCGGGGGATTCCTGCTGGACGTCGGTCTTGTTCTCGCGGTCGTAGGCGATCGCCCCTTCACCGCCGTCGAGGATCTTGTACCGCGCCATCAACGTTCTCTTCGTGGCCACGACCTCGTGCCGCTGATTGCTGTATGTCACCAGTCCCGTGCAGATGCAGAACGGACCGATGCGAGAACTCTCCTTGCGGACGACCGGGCCTACCTGCTCCTGCACAAATATCGTGTCGCCCAGCCAGATTGGCCGAAAGAACTCCAGCTCGCCGCCGGCATAGTTCATGGCGAAGGTCCCCACCCGCGATCCCTGGATGGCACCGTTGATCGCCGCGCCGACCCCGAGGCTCGTGCAGTAGACGAACGAAGGCATTGCCGTGATCGTGCCGAAGCGGCTCTTGGCGGCGTGTTCCGGGTCGCGGTACAAAGGGTTGTAATCGCCGATTCCATCGCCGGCGCGGCGGATGTTGTCGAGGTTCGCCAATTTCGAAGCCGAGGACGGCAGGATCGTCCCCGCGCCCTTTCTGTATTCTTCTTCGAATTCATCGATTGTGGTGATCTCTGGTAGGGCTGCCACTTATTTCCTCCTTGGTGAGTCCATTCTCAATTTCTCAATAAAGCCACGATGTGGGCCAGATTGCCAATCGCCGCGCTCAACGGCCCTGGAAATTGGCGCGTCGTCTCTCGAGCCGCGCGCGCTTGCCTTCGACGGCGTCTTCGCTGAACCGGACGGCTGAGACGAGTTCGTCGACATCGGCATGCTCGATGCCGTCGCGGAACATCATCTCCCGCACGAGCAGCGCCTTGATGCCGCGCAGCGAGAGCGGGGCATTCTGCACGAGGCGCTCTACCAGCGCGTCCACCGTGGCCTCGATCTCATCGGGTTCCGCAACCCGCGCGATCATGCCGAGTTCGTGCAGCCGCGTGGCCGGCAACGTGTCCCCCAGCAGGAGTATCTCGCGCGTACCGACCGGTCCCGCGACATCGAGCAGCTTCTTCGCCAGGAACCAACTAGGCGCTAGGCCAATCTGCGCAAGCGACATACCGAAGCGCGCGTTGGTCGCCGCCACGACGAAATCGCAGTGCAGGGCGATTTCGCAACCGCCCGCGATGGCGTACCCCTGCACGACCGCGATCACCGGCAGCGGATAAGTTTCCACCGCGTGAAACACCGGCTCGACGGAGGCCTTCATGCCCTGGCTGATGTCCCTCCCGGTGCAGAAGGAGCGACCCGCGCCGCGCAAGATCGTCACGCGTTCCTCATCTGCAGGAGTGGCGGAGAACGCGGCCTGCAGGTCCTCGAGCATCTCGTCGCTCATGGCGTTGAGCTTTTCGGGTCTGTTCATGGTGACGGTACGCACCGCCCCTTCGGTGGTGATTTCGACGAGCATTGGTTCTTACCTTTTTGCGATTGGGGCACTCTACCCGAAAAGGTGCCACGAACGTTAAATCGCCATGCGGGTGGAACGCCCAGCAGTCAAACGAACGCGTCGACGCAAGCAGAAACGAGGTTACTTCTTTTGCGAGGAGGCCTTGTTGCTTGAGCTATGGGGTTTTGGGCGAGAAGAGCGCGAGTGCGATTGCCCGTGTGCAACGAGCGATGGACCCTTGTCTACGGGTCTGCCTAGGCGGCCCGAGGGGCACGCCCTGCGTCAAAACTCGTTGAAAAAATCCGCTGCTAGGTCTGGCGGGCCATCGAAGTCGGGAGCCTGCGCGGCGTGCACGAGTACGCGGATGAGGGGATATCGGTGTGCCGACGGCCGGCCATTCTTGGCTACCGACATAGTCTCTCCGTATCCCTTGACACTTCAACTGCCGGTGCATAAGGTGCCTACGCTCTCGCGCGCAGACGGCGAGATTCAGCGACCGTTACAATGATTGGACGCGCCAACGATAGAGGATTTTGTCGATGACAGTTCCCGAGCGGAAAGACGTGACATGGAGTGCATCACCTCCCATAGCGCCCCCTTCTCCGCCAGCAGAATACGATTCGGACTGGCACGAGCGGATCGAAAGAGCGAAGAGAGCGCATGAAGAAGGTAGGAAGGCACGTCAGGGGAAACCGGCTACCTTTTCAGTTCAACAGAGTTTGACTTGAGGAGCGACAACCCTTGGCAGGGAGTACGTCGCCGTCTCGCGGTCCGCTGTTTGAGGCCCAAAATTCGCTGCGCTATGAGCGCCAGCAGCTAATTCGTCAGTATCAGGAGGCCTACAATTGCCGATTGGTTGTGATGATCGACACGCTCTTCTCAAGAAGCGTTACGCTCTTCGAGGAAGTCTTGTATGACGCGGATCCCCTTTCCGAAACCGTTCTTGCAAACTCGATTTCAGCAGAAGCGCGCCGCACGACTCAACTCATCCGTACACCAGATTCGACCATAGCTGGGTGTTGGTACGCACGTGCCAAGAAAAAGCTGGGCAACCGAGGGGTATTTATGCATTAAGTTGACCAAGTTAGGGTTGACGTCTTGATAAGCCGCAAGCAAAGTGGTACACATTACACTCATCCAGCACACCCATCAATTCGCCCATGAGTTTATCGACACTCACCAGTCTTGCAATACTAAAAGTCAATTGGGATCGCCTGGGAGCGGACTATATAGAAAATTTCGTTCCATTTGTTGTCGAGTGCGCCCGACTGAACCAAGACGACGCAATATCCCTACCAGACATCCACGCAAGCATAAAGAGTACTTTCGGCCTCCATCTTCCACAGAACGCTCTCCGCCTAATTATCGGACGCGCAACCAAACGCGGCTACTTTCGTCGTGGAGAAGGGGTCATCTACAAGGTTCAACACAAATGCAACTCCCTTGACTTCAGTCGTACCAAAGTTGAAGTTGAATCGACGTACAATAGAGTGGTAAGTCGTCTTGCCGAATACGCTAACGAGGTCCACCGCAAGTCGTGGTCCCACGACGATGCGGACCGAGTTCTCCTAGCCTTCCTCCGAGATGAGAGTCTGTCCCTATTGTTTGACCTATCCGATGGTGCGCCGGGCATGGGGCCATCGCCCAGTGATCATTTAGTTGTGGGGTCGTTTGTTGAACTCGCGAAAGTATCCAACTCAGAGAATCTTGAAGACCTAGCCCTACTCGCGCGCGGAAACCTGCTCGCGAATGCAATGTATCTCCCGGACCCAGGGCAAATACAAAGACGATTCAGAAAGACATCGGTCTACCTCGACACCTCGATCATTGTCTTTGCCACCGGGTTTGCCGGCCCCCACCGCTCTGCGCCGTGCCTAGAGCTATTGGAGCTTCTCGTCACCCAGGGTGCCGATCTAAAGTGCTTCAGGGGTACCAGGAACGAAGTACAGGGAATTCTCGACGCCTGCGCGGAACGGCTACGGAGGGGAGACATAAAGTACGCGTACGGACCGACGATGGAGTATTTCCTAGAGTCCGGGAAGACGGCATCGGACCTCGAATTGATGTCTGCGAGACTCCCTGCCAAGCTCAGGAACCTTGGGATTCACGTAGTCGATCCTCCATCCTACGAGGATATAGCATACCAAGTCGACGAAAATGGCTTCGAGAACTATGTTGGCGGAATAATTAGGTATTCGAACGCTGCCGCGAAGATTCACGATGTGGACTGCATTTCCGCGATCGCGAGGCGTCGACGAGGTAAGGAGTCCCAAATCTTCGAAGAGTCCGGAGCCATATTCGTAACCCCGAATACGGCACTAGCCCGCGCTACGCGGCAATTTTTTCAAAAGGAGTCATCCCCCGGTTCCGTAGCACTGGCAGTTACCGACTATGCGTTGGCCAACGTACTTTGGCTAAAGGACCCGACTTTAGCACCCGATCTTCCGCGAAAACAGCTCATTGCCGCGAGCTATGCGGCGACGCACACGAATAGTGATGTGTGGCGTTCCTACCTCAGAGAAATTGCTCGACTTCAAGAAGCAGGGAAGGTTACAACGGAAGACTACTATCTCTTGCGCCACTCACTGTCTGCTAAAGCCGCACTTATGGATTTGACGGATGGAGACGAGGTTGCTTTTACTGAGGGAACCGTGCCAGAGATTCTTAATCTCGCGAAGGAAAATATACGGGCGGATCTAAAGGAAGATATAAAAGCCAAGGGCAGAGAGCTCATAGCCATGGAGGAGGCACTTAGGGTCAAGCAGGAGGAATCGTTCGCGATTCGAAGGCATGTAACGCGAGGGGCACAAGTCCTCGCCCGACTATTCTCTCTCGGATTGGCGGCAATTCTCTATTTCGTCACTATTGTGGCGATATTTTGGTCATTTCCTTGGCAGCTTCCTGCATTGCCCGCATTTTTTGCGTCGTACATTGTGCCCATTCTCTTCGCTGTCCTGTTGATGTTGACTACAGGGAACTTGGTTTGGGGTGTGACATTGAGTTCTTTGTTGAAGCGGATCGAGGACAAGTTAGTCAGGGCGCTGTCGAGAAAACTACTCTTATTGGTCGGCTTGCCATGACCTGATAAGCTCCTCAGCTAAGCGGTTCCGCTTGTTCGAGGTCTTGCCCCGACGCCTCGAAACCAGATCAGAAGATCCGCGCTGGCGGTAGCGCGCCAGGAGCCACTTCACCTGCCGGACGCTCAGCCCTAGTCGCTCGGCGACCTCCCAGCGATTCTCCGCCACTTGCGCTATCACGTCCGTTCCATCCGCTTCCTTACATGCTCAGTATCCCTTCCCACGACACTCAAAACGCCCGTCCGTCTCCGACAACAGGGGACACTTTAGCTTTGGACAAAGAGGACATTACGCCCTGCGCTGTTGCTCAGTCACCAATCCCTTGTCGAGGCCCGTCGGCGATGAGTAGACTTCCTTGATCCGTTGTGACGAGAGTCCAGGGGCGCGACCGCGAACGAGGGGGAGGATTCGATGCCGGTCGAAAAGACTGCGCCGACGACCGACGACGACCTGTTGCGTCTGCGGGTCGACGGCTGGTGCCTTCTCAAGGGCGTGATTCCCGAGACCGAAGTCGAGGACGTGCGCGAGAGCGTCCTGACAACGGTGACGTCACCCGATTACCTCGAAGATCGGGATTTTCTGGCCCACAACAGCGACTTCGTGCGCTACGTCGCCGAGCCGCGCATCGTGGCAATCCTGGAAGCACTGTGGGGACCGTTCCACCGCGTGGGCTGGACCGGGCCGACGTTCCGTCATCCCGGCGACGTCTGAGAGCAGTGGCATGTGGATTGGCCCTTCGGCCGGCGTCCGGCCGCAGGAATCCTGCCGCCGTTCCCGGATGCGGTGATGTATCTCACTTCCATCTGGATGCTGTCGCCGTTCCTGCCGGATAGCGGAGGCACCATCATCGCTCCCGGTACGCACCGATCAGGGATCGATCCGACAACGGACGCCATGATCGACGAAAAGGCACCGCGCTCGACGGAGATGCGGGTGTCCGGGGAGGCGGGGAGCGTCGTACTGCTGGACAGCCGGCTATGGCACGCCAATGCGAACTACCACGGCACGGAACCGCGGGCGGCGATGCGGGTGTGCTACGCGCCGTGGTGGCTCAACCTGCAGCCGATCGACCCCGAGTCGCCCGAGGGCATCCGGATGGCCCAGGAGTTCGGAGACACCGCCGCACCGCCCATGCCCCGCATTTCCACAGAGACCTACGATGCCATGCCCGAACAGGTCAAATCTTTGTACCACCACTGGGTCAACTGGTAGGTCTGACTGCCGGCCCGCTCGGCGAGAAAGGAGCACAACAATGGTCACCACCGTTACCATCCCACCCGAAAAAGCCAAGCCCCAGGACTATCTTGTCGCCAGCGTGAGCAGGAGTTCCTCTGCCACTGCAGACGGTCTTTGGAAAGCACCCAGGCGTTCCTCGGCGACCCTACCCAGGACAAGCTCGTCAACGTGTTTGCCGGCCCTGGAAGACTGATATTTCCGAAGCTTTCGCCCGGGGCGATCAAGGCAAAGATCAAGGCCGGTGTGGGGACGTGTGGTATCCACACGGTATTCGAGTCGGCGGACCTGGAGCTCTATTGCGCGGTCTGTACGGCACTTGGCACAAGGCGTCGGTGAAGCACTTGCATCGCTACGTGCCAGACATCGGCCATCCGAAGCTGAAGGAACACAATTGCTGGCGTCATGGCTGTCATGCGGCTTTCCGCGACTTGGGATGGTTTCAGGCGGAATCTTTACAAAGCGTTTCCGAAGCCTGAGGATCAGTCGTTGCTCGACTTTGAGATTCTAGGAGAAGACTGAAAGTCAAAAATGCTAAGACTCCTCCTTGCCGTGATTGCCGCCATCATCGTCTATGCTACGTGGACCATGATCGGAAATCCGACGGACGGGGCAGAAGTCAATATCGGCTTGGTGCTGGCTGCCTTCGCGTTCTTCGTCGTAGCGATTGGATTGCGAAGATGGCTTGACTGAACCTTGGAGCGCTCGCCGTGAAGAACGTCATGCTCGCCGTCATTGCGGGCGGCATTGTTCTGGTCATCTTGGTGATCCTATGGCCTTTGCTCCCCAATAATGCCCGATTCCGTGATGCCCGGTGTCTGCCAACGAACCATCAACACCGGCGGGGGCGACATCGTCTCCGAAAAGGTCAAAGGCCAACAGGGTGACTTGCCGCTGCAAAAGTGACTTAATTGATCGTTTAATAACGAGTTATTGGACATAGCCATGTTGGATTTCCTAGGTTCGTGTCCACGCGATGCTTGTGCGATTTATACATGTTTGCAAGTCTGAACCGCGTAGTCGACGTAGCATCCTTCCCGAGCGAGCCGGAGGGAAGGAGGCTTGGTTGCTGAACTGGGGTGTACTAGGTAGGCTGCTCCAACTTTGAGGCGAGATGGAACGTCTCGGACCACTCCGACCGAGCGATGAGGTGATGATGACTGCTCCCTACACGAAGCCAGAGCGTATCGATTTGCGAGTCCGTCCCGAGTACGACGAGAAATGGGTTCAGGGGATTGTCGCGGCAGATCCGTCTGTGTTGGGACTGGGCGACTTAGTGCTTAGGGACCAAGAGCGGGTCCAACCCCTTGCAGGGCGACTGGATCTTCTGCTTCAGGATATGGAAGCAAACCGGCGTTTCGAAGTGGAGCTCCAATTGGGACCGACTGACGAGTCACACATCATACGGACGATCGAGTATTGGGACATAGAACGTAGACGTTATCCGCAGTACGACCATTGCGCGGTGTTGGTGGCCGAGCAAGTGACGAGCAGGTTCCTAAACGTGATTTCGCTTTTCAACGGCGCTTTGCCGCTGATTGCCATTCAAATGCAGGCGTTCGCGGTTGGAGAACACGTCACCTTGGTGTTCACGACGGTGCTGGACGAACTGGTACGGGGGGTGGTTGGCGAAGATGAAGATGCAGAAGTCGCACCCACTGATCGAGGGTATTGGGAGGATCGCTCGACCAAGGCAGTCGTCTCGCTGGCGGACAATCTGCTCGATCTGATTCGCGAGTTCGACGCGTCAATAGAGCTCAAGTACAACAAGTTCTACGTTGGCCTCGCAAAGGAGGGAAGGCCGTTCAATTTCGTCACGTTTCAACCCCGGAAGAACCACATAATTCTGCAGGTGCCGGTGCCGAAGACCGAGGAGTTGGACGGAAAAATAGACGGCGCCGATATCGATACGCTCGACTATCATCGCGGTACGTATCGGCTGCGAATTACGAAGGCGGACCTCACTTCGAAGTCGGACTTCCTGAGGGAGCTCATGGTTATGGCCTATACCAAACGCACAGGCTCGTAGACATCGGTACGAGTGGACGTAGGGTTCGTCAGGTCTCTGATCGACAGCGGGCTGCTAGTTGCGACGCGCGAAGGGAGCCGCATCGAACTGTGGCGACATGACACGGAAGAGCATCGAGGCGGTGTTGATTGGCCGGCTCGCCCCGTGGAACGAACAGCGGCCCAAGGCTTGACTCTTCGGAATGCCGGATGCCTTGTGGCGTGACCACAAGACGTTGGCATGGCGCAGGCGCGAACGCAGTTCAACCGAGCGGGCGGCTGCGGTCGCTATTCTTTGTGTGCATGTTGCTGTCGAACAGCGTTCTGGAAATCTAGGATGACCAGCACCCAGTCTGACAACCGCTGTACGACGTCCTCGATGCGAAATGGCCTTCCGTCTCCACGGATCACCCAACGATTCGCCCCACCGTCAGCTCGCTGCCTGCCTGTCCGTATCTCTCCGCCAAACAGCTCCGCGAGTCGCTGGTTGTAGCCATATGCGAGATTGTCTTCTACCTGCCAGTTGCTCGCCTCCGTCCATATTTCGCCACCGGGCGTGATGTAGCCAAGGTTCACTGGCCTGCCCTCAGGTTGATCCCACTTGAGATTCAGTGACTCGCGGTATTCCGGGCGAACATCGATGGCGGCCACTTCGTCGACAAACCGCTTCAGTCTGTTCGACACGTCAGGCCCGCGCTCGGCCATCTTGGCGAAGAACTCTTCGGATGAGATCGTCGATCGTCTGGATGGCTTCGTCGCCTCCGACTCTTCAGTGCCGGCGTCACTGACGATAGTTTCCCCACCCTTCGTCCGTATCGTGAATCGCGGGACCGTAACGGTCTTGACCAGCGTCCGCGGCATCACGATGAACTCGTCCGCCGCTTCTAGTTGGCCCTTTGAGTACACGGGCATCTCGACGAGGGCGAAGGTAAAGTGAAAATTAGCGTGCGCCTGCAGCCCCGCAACCAGTTCGTCCGCTTCGCGCCGGATGTCATCGCCCACGACGAGCACGACGATTCGACCCGTTCGTAGGTTGTTGGTTATCCGGTCGGCAAACAGGGGCTCGGATAGGACATCCGCCCCTTCTACCAGACTGTACAGTCGATTCGGAGGTTCGACGCCGCTGAAATCGGCTTTCTTGACGGCCGCTTGCAGCCCGAGATAGTCGAGTTGGAAGAGCGCGACCGCGTAGTCAAGAGCTTGCGCAACGACCGCGCGCCGAGCTTCTGGGTTGCTCCAAAGCTTCACCTCTACCACAACCAGATTGCCCTCGGGCGTGATCAATAGGTTGTCGACCGAACCGACCCTGAGCGGTAATTCCATACAGACGGGAACGAGCCGGCCGATTCCCGGTTCGATATCGTCCATCGGCAAACAATTCGGATGCTTATGGATGAGCTCTTGCAGCCAACGCTCGGGCAGGTCGCGAATCCGTGACAACGTCGTTGACCGCCCTTGGGCCACGACGATGGGTGTTCCTGTCTGGTTCATTGTCCAATCCTCGCCGTTTCGTGACTGCGGTCCAATTCATGTCGACCGCCCGAACCTCGCTTCCCGCTTCTCCATAAACGCTGCCAACGCCTCGGCGTGATCGGGGTGGCGCCGCGCGATCTGATCACGGATGCCCTCGCGCTCGCCGACCCGGTCTATATCGGGATCCAGCGGATTCTGGCGCAGCAGTTCCTTCACGAACATCACGGCCTGGGGCGGATTGTTGGCGATTTCATTGGCCTTCTCGACGGCTGCGTCGAGCAGGTCCTCGGGTTCCGTGACCTTGATCACCAACCCCATCCTTAGCGCTTCGTCGGCCGGCACCATGCGACCTGTCAGGCACATGTCCGCCGCGTTCCCAAGACCGACGAGCTGAGCCAGCAGGCGCGTGGACCCGAGCTCCGGCATCAGGCCCACCTTGATGAACCGGATGCTGAACAGGGCGTCGGTCGAGGCGATGCGCACGTCGAACGGCAGGATGAAGGTCAGGCCGACTCCTACCGAGTAGCCGTTGACCGCCGCGATGGTCGGCTTCGATGTCATCAGAAACGGCGTGATGCCGCGTCCGCCCCCAGCGGTCCAGCTCATGGGCGCCGGACCGGTGCGGAATGATGCCGCCGTGGCTGTTCGGTTGCGCTGTTCCCGGACCGCAAAGTCGCCGAGGTCGGCGCCGGAGCAGAACGCGCGCCCCTCCCCTGTGAGCACGATCGCGCCGATGCCTGAGTCTTCGTTCCAGATGCCGATCTGCTCCAGGGTTTCTTCGCGCATTCGATCATTCAGGGCATTCAGCTTCTCCGGCCGGTTGAACCCGATGATGCCGACCCGCCCCCGGGTCTCGGTGAGAATGTGCTCGTATGCCATGTTCTTGCCCTCTTTCGCGTCCGGATCGGGAGTTTCAAGTCTAGCTTTATTGGGCGTGGCCCACGCATCCGCGCCGGTCGGGAGGAGATTGCGTCAATCCGCCAGGCGATGCGGGCTCGCCGGCTCGGCCGCTGCATTGGTGAGTTCCGCCAGGGGCAGCACGGTGACCGTGTCGTCGATCTGATAACGGTCCGGGCCGGGATAGACGATCCACAGGTGTTGCAGGGGCAGGTCCCGCAAGACGGCGCGGATGCTCCTCGTCATGCGGGGGGCGTCCCGGTACTTGAACTCCATTCCCCAGAGCGCGCCGCCTGCCTGCCACACGAGATCCAGCTCCGAGCCGGTGTGAGTGCGCCAGAAGTATGGCTGGACTGCCCCCATCAGCCGGATCGCTTGCTCCATGGCGAAGCCCTCCCACGATGCGCCGAGCTTCGGATGAGACTCAAGCTGTCCACCGTCTCGTCCACCGTAAAGGGGCCAAGGTCGTGATACGCGACGCGGCCCGCGAGGCTCTCGGAGACCTCCTTCACCAACTCGGGCGAGGCGCTGCCGAGGAGCAGATAACGCGTGGATCGTTGCCGATCCGCGAGGACGCGGAGCAATGGAAAGAGTTCCGGCTTGCGTTGCACCTCGTCGATCACGACCATGCCGGTCAAGGTCTCCAGGGCGGTTTGCGGTTCGTGGAGCCGGGTGAGGTTCCTCGGGTCTTCGAGGTCAAAGAAATGCTCGGCCTTCAATGATCGAGCCAGTGTCGTCTTGCCGCATTGCCGGGGACCGAGCAGTGTCGTGATGGGCGCACGGCGGAGCCCGGCCCGAACAACCTCCAGTTCGCGTGGGCGAGGCAAATGGCGCATGGACGCAAGGCAACATGAAAGAAACAGGAAATTTCGAACTTGTTGTTCGAATTTTCACGTTTTAAGTTTTGGCGGAGCGAATTGCGTCCACGCCATCGCGTAAGATAACCGAGAAGCCGCTCTTGAGAACCTGACCCATGCCCGAAGCCCTGTCTTCTTTTCGCATCTGCGACTTCACCGGCCAACTGGCGGGGGCGGGTGCGACAAAGTGGCTCGCTTCCTTCGGTGCGGAGGTGGTTCGCATCGAAGATCCAGTGAACCAGGGCCGCTGGGACATCCTGCGCAGCAGGGCGCCCACTGTCGACGGGACGAGCGGCGTCAACCTCAGCGGTAGCTTCAACAACCACAACACGAAAAAGCACGGCATCACGCTGAACCTTCGGACGGAACGCGGCAAGGAGATCCTGGCCGAGCTCGTCAAGATTTCCGATGTCGTGACCGAGAACTTTTCGAAAGGCGTGCTCGAGCGGTGGGGATTTGGTTACGAGCGGCTGAAGAAGCTGAAACCCGACATCATCTACGTTTCCCATAGCGGTTTCGGCCACCGTGGACCCTATGGCGACTTCAAGTCCTGGGGCCCGGTGGTGCAGGCGATATCCGGGCTGACGTTCGCGTCGGGATTGCGTGACCAGGAGCCGGCCGGGTGGGGCTATTCCTTCATGGACCACACCGGTGCGTACTACATGGCGATGGCGGTCCTGCTCGCCATCATCCACCGGCAGCGTACCGGCGAAGGGCAATGGGTCGACCTCGCGGGTACGGAGGCCGCCCTCACGTTGCACGGTCCGGCGCTGCTCGACTGGACGGTCAATCACCGGCCGACCCGGCGTCCGGGGCATCCGGACAGCAACCGCAATCTCTGGCCGCCCATGGCGCCGCACGGCGTCTACCCGTCCGCCGGGGACGACGACTGGGTTGCCATCGCGTGCCGAAACCAGGGCGAATGGGAAGCCCTGATCAACCTCATTGACGAGGAGTGGTGCGCGGATCCGGCGTTCGCCGATCTCGACGGACGCCTCGCCGCGCAGGACGCTCTGGACGAACATCTCGGCCGATGGACCGCCGAGCGGACGAAGTTCGAGGTCCAAGACGCGCTGCGTGAGATCCGGGTACCGGCCGCCGCGGTGCAGAAACCCCAGGAGCGCATCGATCTCGACCCGAGCACCGAGAACTTTGGACTGTGGCCCGAAGTCGTGCATCCGGAGATAGGCCCGGTGCGCGTGGAAGGCCACCCGGCGCACTTCTCGAAGACCGACTGGTCGATCAAGCGCGCGGGGCCGTGTCTCGGGGAACACACCGAAGAGGTGCTCGACCGCTTGCTGGGCATGAACTCGCAGGAGGTCGACGAACTGCGGGAAGAAGGCGTCATATGACCGCGCTGACCGGAATTCGCGTGATCGAGCTTGCCCGCGAGCCGATCGCCTTCGTCGGCAAGCTCTGCGGCGACATGGGCGCGGACGTGATCCTCGTGGAACCGCCGGGCGGCGACCCTTGCCGGGGCTATCCGCCATTCCTCGACGACACGCCCGGCGAGGACCGGAGCTTGTACTGGTGGCACTACAACAGCAGCAAGCGGAGCGTGGTGATCGATCTGGACCACGAGGACGGGCGAGACCGATTTCGGGCGCTCGTCGCCGCGGCCGATGTCCTCATCGAAGGCGAGCCGCCCGGTCGGCTTGCGACACTCGGTCTGGATTACGACGATCTGATCAAGCATCGGGCGGACCTGATTCATGTCTCGGTCACGCCATTCGGCCGCAACGATCCGAAAAGCGACTTGCCGGCGACCGACCTGACGCTCCTGGCCGGCGGCGGGCCGATGTGGAGTTGCGGCTACGACGATCACTCGCTGCCGCCGGTGCGCGGGCCGCAGCAGGGGTATCAGACTGCGGCGAACTTCGCGTTTCTTTCGGCGTTGACGGCGTTGGCGTATCGGGGCGTCAGCGGCGAGGGCCAGTTCATCGACGTCAGTCAGCACGCCGCCTTGAACGTCACGACGGAAGGCTCCAGCATTCGCTGGCTCACCGCCCAGTCCACCGTGCAGCGCCAGACGGGGCGCCACGCGTCAGTCACTCCAACCACGAAAACCAGCCAACTCTGCGCGGATGGGCGGCTTGCATCGACCGGTGCCGGCGCGCGCAACCAGGAGCAGTTCGCCCGGTTGCACGAATGGCTGAAGGAGCTTGGGCTCGAAAGCCAGTTACCGGAAGCGGTGTTCCTGGAGATGGGCGCCAACTGGGAAGGGTTCCTCAACATGGGCCTTATCGGCGAGGACGACGCGGTGACAGCCATTTTCGGCGCGGGACGGGAGGCGATGAAACTGATCGCGTCCACGCTCACGGCCCAGGAGTTCTTCGTTCAAAGCCAACGCAAAGGCTTTACGTCCGCGGTCGTCAATGCCCCCGAGGAAGCGTTCGAGGACGAGCACTTCAAGGCTCGCGGATTCCACGTGGACGTCTATCACGAAGACATCGACCGCACGATCACCTATCCGGGCGCGCCGTATCCCTTGCCCGCCAGCCCCTGGCAGATTTCGCGCCGTGCCCCGAAACTCGGCGAGCATGACGAAGAAGTCTTCTCGGAGCTGACGTAAGTGCCGTTGGCGCTGGGTCAACGCCGTTGACGGGTTGGCCGGACCTACAGCGATTGGACTGCCGTCGATGACTATTCGTAGCGACTCCACATGCGCAAGACTTTTACGACGCGATCCTCGTCGAGTATTTGGTACACCAGACGGTGCTGGATGTTGATCCGGCGCGAGTAGGCGCCGGTCAGGTCGCCGACGAGCTTCTCGAAGGGTGGAGGATTCCGGTAAGGGTCGTCCGCGAGGATCGACAGAAGTTGCTGGGTCTTCGGCTTGAGCCCGCTTGCGTTCAGTTTTCTTGCGTCCCGGTTGGCCTGCTTCGTGTAAACGAGGCGCCAACTCACCAATCCAGTTCCTCGCTGCAATCCTCGATGCCTGCCTCCATACCCTCCCGAATGGATTCGCGCATGCCTGGAACGGCGAGCAGGAACAACGTCTCCTGTATGGCCCTCCAATCTTCTTCCGGAACGAGGACAGCCCGGGTCCTCTTGCCGGTAATCAACACCGGTTCGTGGGATTCTGCCGCAGCGTCCATCAGCCGGTAAAGGTTTGCCCGGGCCTCGGTTGCAGTGATGGTGGTCATGCCTGATCGCTTCCTCGCAAAGGCTTGAAGGTACGGGATAACGTACGTATCTTCAAGGCAAATGCCCGAGCCGATGCGCCTGAAGGCCCCTGGACGACCGCTACTCCGAAGGGTCGGGTTGCGGGCGTTACCGCGTTCGCTATCGGTGTCGCTTCTGGCCCGCAATCAAAGTAGCGCGGTGGGGTTGGGAGTGCTATAAGCGGCGCGCGAGCATAGTGACTTTCTTGACATCGCCGCCCGATCGAAGCCACGCCAATGGGGACATGATCGCCTCGACTTCGCCTCGAGCGAACAAATCTGGGTCGGACTGCGTGTACCAGTCCTGGATTTCCACAGGGTGCGGGTCCGGGCTGAGCGCCGCATTCACCTTGGTGATGTTCGCGACCGGCGGGCCAGTTCGTTCAAACTGGAAGATCGGGATGAGCCGGCGGTTGTTCAGCAGAAAACTGTAAAGTGTTCCGCGGGCGATCATCTGCCTGACTTGATTCTCCGGAATACCGAGACGGCGCGCCACGTCCCTTGTCGTCAAACTGGTCTTGACGATGGCGGCGTACTGCAAGGCTGTCTCGGCAATGGGGTCGCGTTCGGTCAACGTGTAAAGATCGACGCCTCCGTCGCGCAGCATAGCCTGTTCGTGCTCGGTCAAATCCTCGGTGGACGGCCCGTACAGTACCGTGGGCATGGCGTCCAGAACCATCCGCAACGCTTCGTTCAATCGCTCGGCCGTCGCCTGCCGCATACCCCGCATCGAGAGGTAGTCGGCAAGCGGTTCGTGGACTTCGCCAACACTATCGACATCGTCCTTCGTTTGACCGGCACGGGTTCGGGCGGTCTGTTCGGAGTGTTCGCGTTGCTTGCGAGGCGTCTCATTCATTGCCAGATGCTATTTTGGAGCGTTTCGTTAAGGGACCATATAGTGCTCCAAAAATGATGGCAAATCTCAGCGCGGGTCTCGGCGCGCGTGTCTGACGTCAGGCCGTCTTGGCAATCCTCCTACGCCAGAACGAGAGCAAGACCCTCGAGTCGCGGCGAGTCGTTCGACGAACAACCCATGGCGGATGTCGACTCGGAAGTGATCGACTTCCGAGTCCTATTCCGAGTCCCGGAAGCTAACGGAACGCGACCTCGATGTTCTCGGGCTGTGCATCATCAACCAGGGATGCCGGGTGCCCACAGGGTGGACTGCTCCTCTTCGGTCGAGAACGGCTTGTACATTTTCCCGACGTCTGGATCCAGGCAGGACGCTTCGCCGCAGCCGACTATCGGTTGCCCAGTGACTCGAGGAACTCCGCAACCGTCTGAGCAAGAACACCGGACGTCTGCTCCGGCCGGTTCATGAGTGGGCCGAAGTGTTTGAGATCGCCGGTTAGCAGATGACTGGCGCCACAACCCAGCGCAGCCTGGAAGATTGGTCGATCCTTCTCGACAAGACGCGCGGGGTAGTCCAGACCAGGATGGTGCTCAACGACTTCGATAGTCTGCAGAATCGCGCGCAACCGATCCTCTGCGCCGGGCGCCTTCCTCCGTAGATTTCGCAACGCTTCTTCTCGGGCGTAGGCGCTGGTTGCAAGGCCCCAGTCTGCCATCGCCCGCAGTTCGATGACCAGCGCCGCCTTGCCGTTCGGGTTGTGCGCCGCCGTGAACAGCACGTTAGCGTCGAGAAACAGCTTCACTTCGGGCCGGTGATGGCATCGACGATGCGCTCGCGCTCCCCGTCGTCGAGCCTGTCCGCGGCGCCCCATGCTGCAATCTGCTCGTCGGAGTAGATTTCGACCTCGAGCACAACGGCTGGCTTGAGGACGATTTCATTGCCCCTGTCCTCCAGGATAACGACATCGCCGCCCTTGATGCCCAGGCGCTTCCGGGTTGCGGCCGGTAGCGTGATCTGGCCGCGGTTGGAAACGATCAGCGTGTTCGACATCTCTATATCCTGTGCCGAGATTGCTGGCCGCAAGGTTAGCAGACTTTCGGAATATCGGAAATACTGATGATGTGCGGGGCCATTTTGGCAAACTGATTCAACGGGATTTCCGAAGGACGCCAGGAGGTCGGGACGAGGTCGGTCATGGTATTCGCCCGCTTACACTCACGATCCGTTACGGCGCCGTGTCGGCGCCCTTCTCCTAGGCCAGGGACGCCGCCTCGTCTGGGTAGCGCACGTAGCTCCTTGACGGTTGCCTTGTTCAACAGGCATTCGGCAACCAACGTGCAGCTTCAGATTTCCAGTTCCGAACGTTCGCGATCCTGGACCAGGTTCTCGATGCGATTGAACATGACGACGTAGAACGCGCCCCCGATGACGGCGACCAAGCTCGTGAGCGGAAAGAAATACACCCAGCCCACCTGTGCCGCGACCCAGCCGGCGATCGATCCGGAGGCCCAGACGCCGAAGCTCGTCATGCTCGATTGCATGCTGTAATCCGTGCCGGCCTGCGCCCTGGATGCCCATCGATAGCGTGAGATGGTGACTGCTGACGAATAAAAGTGTGTCGCGAAGCCCATCACGGAGACCATGGCAATCAGCGTCGGTAAAGCGGGTAGCGGCGTCAATGCAAGGAAGGCAAACATCACCCCTTCAAGGGGTAGGGCACAAACACCGATCACCGCAGTCTTGCCCAACCCGATGCGATCCACGAGCCAGGGCGTCGCGATGCTCGCCAGGGTGGAACCGGCGAGGAAGGAAATGGGCTGCATGATGCCGTACTCGGTCAGCGTCATTCCCTTGTCGGCAAAGAAGGGTCCGACCATGGAACCGAAAAAGGCGGCGCCGAAGCCCCAGGTAAACGCAAACGGCAGGATGTACCACGAGTCTCGCCGTTTCACCGCCTTCCAAAGACTGGGACGTTCACCCCGGGCTCGGCGGATTTGACTCGCCCGGGGCGGGGGTGGCTCGCGGCGAATGATGGCGGGCAAGGCGGCGACGAAGAGCAATACCGAAGCACCCAGCATGGTGGGCCTCCAGCCGACCGTGTCGACCAGCGCGATGGTGCTCGTGCCCAGGACGGTGGCGAAGGAACCGAGGACATTGATGATCATGGTGCCGACCGGCCGCTCCGTATTGGTCATGGATTCCGCGGCAAACGCATCCGCCGTGATGTCGTAGGCGGCCATCACGAACGTCGCGAAGAGGAGTATTGCCACGATGGCATACACCGAGTGCAACGAAGGGGGAATGAACGCGAGGGCCGCGTAGGCGAGCGTGCCGATGATCGTGCAGGGGATGATCCAGGTCTTGCGATGCCCAAGGCGCGCGCTGCCGTAGTTGTCCACCACCAGCGCCATCAACCACTTCAAAAAGCGTGGAATGCCGGGCAGGGCGAGCAGCCAGAACATCTCCAGGGGAAGACCTTCCTTTCGGAACATGAACGGCAGCGCCGTGCCCGCGAACGCCCCCGGAAAGGATTGCGCCATGTGCAATACCGCGAGCGTGACCAGCTTGGGATAGTCCTTTTGCTGGCGTGTCGTCTCGCGTGGTGCCATGGGTGGTCCTAACGCCACAGAATCCGTCGCCCTGACAGGCGCTGCGGTCTGCCCCTGCCTCGGCCCGCGGATTGCATCACGGGCCTCGATGACCAGGCAAAAGAAGTTGCCCCAGCCCCGAGTCTCCGGTCACAAGCGCACTTTTTTTGGGGACGGCAGGTGTCCCGGAGTTCGGGTTAGAGGTCTTTGAGGTCCACCACCTTGCCTGTCCGGGACGACTCGAAAATGCCAAAGATGATCTTCATCGTCTCGAGGTTGTCCCGGCCGCTGCTGATGGCCTCCTTGCCAGTCCTGCAGCACTCCTCGAAGTGCAGGATTTCGTTGGTGAAGTAGTCGTCGCTGGGCAGGCCGGTGTCGTTTGTCGGCAACGGTTGAAAGGTCGGTCGACGCATCATTGTTTCGAGTCGCTCCCTGGTAAGGGGACGCCGCAGGGGACCTGACGCCATTGCTCTCGCCTGTTCCTTCTCCCGCTCCTGATCTCGCACGCCATACATGATGGTGCCGAACTGCCGAACCGGGGCTTCGAGCGACTGTTCGATGGTCGGAGGCGTCGAGTGCACGGTCCCCTCGCTGCCGAAGATCATGTACGACATCCCCTCGGGGGACACGGGCGTGGACCAGCTGGCGAGGAGGTCGCCCACCGCCCCGTTTTCGAACTCAAGCGTCGCGGCGACCAGATCGTCAGCGTCGTTGAGGAAATTCGGCTGTATGGACCTGGAGATTCCCATCACCCGTTTGACGTTGCCCACGTAGAACCGCAGCAGGTCCAGGTGGTGGACGCTCTGGACCAGCATGACGCCGCCGCCTGCCTTGCCATCCTTCATCCAATCGTCCGGCCTCCTGTCGCCGCCCCCGCCTAACGTGTGGGTCCGAGCGGCCCGTATCTCGCCGAGGTTGCCCTCGTCGATGAAACGTTTCACTGCGCGGGCTTCGGGCGCATACCGCAGGTGCTGCGCGACCATCAGGGTCACCCCCGCCTTGTCGGCGGCTTCGATCATGTCCCGGCAGCCCTGCAGCGTGTGCGCCATCGCCTTCTCGACGATCACGTGTTTACCGGCTTTGGCAGCGGCGATGGCCAGCGGTGCATGCGATGAATGGCCTGTGCAGATGTCGACCGCGTCGATGTCGGCCTCTCGCAGCATTTCTTCGAAGTCGAGGTAGATCGCTTCGACGCCCGCTTTCTTCGCGTACTCCTGCGCAAGAGACTCGACGATGTCGCATACCGCCGTCAGGCGTACCCGGTCGGGATGATCGAGGTAGGGGATCATGTGCCGATTGGAAATGCCTCCAGTGCCGACCAGGCCGACTTTCATTGGTTCTGCCATGCTTTGCTTCCTTGATTCGCCTTTATCTGCGTTTGGGAGTCTACCCGCCGCAGATCGTCGATCGCCAATCAGAGTTCGTCGCCAGGTCAAGCGTCGCGAAGCGCGCTCCCGAATTGAACCTGCCCAAGACGTATGAAGGAAGCGAGCGGACTAACCGCCAGTCGTTAACGGCGTTTCTTGCGATATGGGAACTCGTTCGCGATCCCCCCCATCAGGGCTTTCGCGACGCTATCCGCCGAACTCATCACGCCGCCCGATAGCTCGTGCTCATAGCTCCACATCAGTTTGCCATCCCCACCCTCATGGACCGTCATGTTTACTATGCCGGAGTTGGTCGCGCCGAAACCAAAGAGCAGCGTGGTCGCGACGGCCCAGCCCGTGCCCATCGGCCTGGACAGCGACATCCGACCTGATACCACGGCGTCCACATCAAGCAGGGCGCACATCTCGGCCTTGGTCATGGGGGCGTCGGAAACCATCCGGGATAGCCTCACGTTGGTCTCGTCGATGTCCTGAAAAATGATCGTGTACCTGCCTCGCTCCTGCTTGGTCAGAAATTGCGTGTACAGGGCGCGCTGAAAGGTTTCCGCCTGGTCGGCCTGGATGACGTCAAGCTCCTCTTGGGACGGCGCATCCTTCTGGTTTGACGTATTGATGACGACTCCGAACGGCAATATCGCAACCTTCTCGTGGGCGTTCCGGTATTCCTCGAAGTCCGGTGCCGTGTAGGTGGTCGCGCACCCAGTCAATCCAACGGCCAGAATCGCGGTTGCCGCTGCTGTGGTCCTCATGCTGTATGTCCTTCTTCTGTATGCGTCTGCTGTCATCATGCTAGCAGAAGGAGTTTGCAGCGGTCGAACAAGGGTAGCCCGCTTGCCGTAAAGCGGCGCATGGACATCCGCATCGTGAGGTTCTGCCGCTCGACTGAAACTCACCCGTTTCCACGGCGCGGACAGCGACAATCATGCGATAGGCTACGGTGGGGCGGGCTCGACTATCCAGTCCCGGCCGATCATATGGACTTCCCGGCGGGCATGCCGACTTATCCTTAGCTACTCGCCGACCTCGGCTACGACACCGGCCTGTCCGTTGCCGGCTGGGTTCTACGCCACGCCGGTCAACGCGGAGAGGCGCAGGCAAAACCTCACCGGATACTTCGCGGCAGTCGAGGGCATGGGCCGGAACCTCGGACGTCTGCTCGACTGGCTCGATGCGCGGAATCTCCGAAGCAATACCCTCGTCGTGTTCATGAGCGACAACGGCATGAACATGGGCCATCACGGCCTCTACGGTAAGGGCAACGCCACCTGGCCGCAGAACATGTTCGACACCAGCCTGATCAGCCGGCCGGGATGCGTGCCCAAGAGCCGGGTATACACGGATCATCTCAGCCAGTACGACTGGCTGCCGACGCTGGTGGAGTACCTCGGTGCCGCCGCCGACCAGACACCTGATGGCCTGCCGGGACGGTCGTTCGCGCCACTTCTGGCCGGTCGCTCCATCGACGAGGAAGAGCATCTACATCTTCGACGAGTACGGACCGGTGCGGATGATCCGTTCGGCTGAATGGAAGCTGGTGTCGCGCTACCGTGCCTTGAGGATGTTGGGCAAGCGTGTCAGCGTTACCGTCGGCGAGGCTGCGTGATCGGCCATGCCTCGCCTTACGCCGCAGGACAATCTTTCAGCCTTGCGGGCTCGGGGGAGTTGCCAATCCGGTGCGAACCATTGCCTACTGCCCCGCGAACAAGCGTAGAATCCTAGCTATCGCATGGGGAGGAAGAGAATCATGGCAGTAGCAGCTATCAACTCGGAGTCCAGCCTCGATCGCGTTTGGAACGAGATTCGAGAGCTAGGCCTGGAAGCTTACGTCGCGGATCTTGACGCGCACGGTTACACCGTGATCCCACCGGAGATCGCATCTCCGAACGGCTTGGCGAAACGCATGCTTGGAGCGTGTCTCGACATCGCCGAGCGACGCAACGGCGAGCGAGCGGATATGGAAACCGGCTCCACTCACGCCAACCTGCCGATAACGCCAAGAGGATCCTCGGTCAAAGACGGACGCCCAAGAGGTCGCATGCCGTTAGGTCAGAGAGAAGGGCTCGATTCGCCCGTTGGCGACATCATGCACTCGATCTTCTTCGAGGACGAGGTCTTCGAGGACGCGCTGATGAACCCGGTGTTGCTCGCTATGGCCACGTATCTGTGCGGCTACAGCGTGGTGCTTTCGGGCATGGGGTGTTGGATGAAAGGGCCGAACAGGAGCACTTTCAGGCTGCATACGGACACGCCGCTGGCGTCACCGCTGCCGCCGCAATCCATGGTCTGCGAACTGATGTACGTGCTGACCGACTTCAATCGGGAGAATGGCGGAACGGCGTTCGTGCCGGGCAGTCACAAGTGGTGCCGCAACCCGGCGGGCCGCGAAGCCATCATCGGCGAAGGCGGCAACCAGAATGTCGAGCCGGTCGAAGCCAAGGCGGGTTCGCTGGTGATCTGGACCGGCAAGACCTGGCACGGCTCGTACAACCGCACGGCGTCGGGTCTGCGCGTCAGCGTACCGGTCTACATGGTGCGGCCCTTTATCCGCACGCAGGAGAACTTCATCGGGCGGGTCCCGCAGGAGATGCTCGACCGGCACCCGCCGCGATTCCCGATCCTGATGCAGCAGGGCGTTGTGCCCGGCTACGAGAATCCGGTCGACGAAGCGGCGAAGGCCTCCTACGCCGAGCAGTTCGTGTCGGCCTATGCCGAAGAGTTGGGCGGAGGAATCCAGGGCAAGGACCTCTACAGCTGAGGGTGGGCTGGCACTTCGCCGTGCCGGCCCCGTGCCGACAGCCGTTTTCGTCGCGCGGAATGGCCGATGCCCTACATACTTCGAACGAAACGCTCGCCATAGTGGTATCGTCGCGCCGACGGATACAAAGACGATGGAAATTTCCGTGATCGACACCTTGCGCTACGCCGACCGGTTGAAGGCCGCTGGGGTGGAGACGCTGCAGGCGGAAGCCATGTCGCGCGCTCTCAACGACGAACTTGCCGCCGGCGTCGCGACCAAGCAGGATCTCGACCGCGCCGTGGACGAGTTGAGGGGAGAGATTGCCAAGGTCGATTCCAAGGTCGACGCGTTGGACGCGAAGTTCGACGCGAAGTTCGGCGCGTTGAGCGAGAAATTTGAGACGCAGGGCCGGTACGTCTTTCTGATCCTGGCGTTGATCGCGGCCCTTGGTCTTTACAACGCGGTCGCGCCGCACGTGGCCGCCATGGCGCCGCAGACCGACGTGGAAACCGCGCAGTCGGCGCGGGGGTGACCGGAGGAGTTTTGCGGGCGCGACCGTGAATCCATCCGACCGCCTCAATAGACGTTCTTGTTCATGGCGCCTAGCGGTGCGTTGAGCCGGGTGTGCTTGTAGCGGGGACCCTGGGAGTCGGTCCAACCCATCCAGTCGTCGGCACCCACCAGGTGCGCGAATTCGACCGGATTGCGATCAAGCATCTCCTGCGTCACGTTGGCGAGGAAGTCCTCTTGCGGCTTCAGACGCTTGTTGCACTCCCGTCCAAGACCACATTCCTCATTGGGTCTGTGACGCTGGAATTCTATTGGCAGTTCGCTTTGGCTAGATCCCTCTCGGTGACGTCGCCGCCGCTTCGGGCTTTCTCGAACAGGTCTCGCAGCGCCTCAGCTTCCGACCGACTCACCTTCTCGGAGATGGTTATCTCTCCGGTCATTTCGAAGTGCTCGACCCCGGCGCACTTCAATAGCACATCTGCCAGCGGATCGTCGGCTGGCACCGATACCATGTAGTTGAACGGGGTCGCGCAGCCAGCGAGCGCGAGCACCATCATCGCCGTCACCGTCCTCATGGGCAACTCCCCTCCAAGGTTCCCGTGGATAGATAGCATATACCTTGGCAATCGAACGCCCGGCCCTGAGGTATCGAGATGCCCATAATCTGCGGGCGGGCTCGGAGCGCGGAGGTCAGACGCTCGCGGAGGCGAGCAAGGGGGCCGGTCGGCCATCATTTCCGGCGCCTCTCGAACAGGTTGCTGCGGCGGTAGGTGGCCTCGACGCGGTCGCTGTTGACGTGCGCCAGCGCCAGTTCGCAAACCTCACGAGGGGCGTCGGTGCACTGCGCTGCCCAGTCGCGGAAGCTCGACCGGAACCCGCGTGGCACCGAACGGTCTGGCCAACCGCATGCTCGAGGCGTGTCTCGATATGCATGGTGTCGGCCTATGCCGAAGAGTTGGGCGGAGGAATCCAGGGCAAGGATCTCTATAGCTGAGGGTGGGCTGGCACTTCGCCGTGCCGGAATGGCCGATGTCCTACATACATCGAACGAAACGCTCGCCATAGTGGTGCCGGACCCGCACCGACAGCCGTTTTCGTCGCGCGGAATGGCCGATGTCCTACATACATCGAACGAAACGCTCGCCATAGTGGTATCGTCGCGCCGACGGATACAAAGACGATTGAAATTTCCGTGATCGACACCTTGCGCTACGCTGACCGGTTGAAGGCCGCTGGGGTGGAGACGCTGCAGGCGGAAGCCATGTCGCGCGCTCTCAACGACGAACTCGCCGCTGGCGTCGCGACCAAGCAGGATCTCGACCGCGCCGTGGACGAGTTGAGGGGAGAGATCGCCAAGGTCGATTCCAAGGTCGACGCGTTGGACGCGAAGTTCGACGCCAAGTTCGACGCGTTGGATGCGAAGTTCGACGCCAAGTTCGACGCGTTGAGCGGGAGATTTGAAACGCAGGGCCGGTACGTCTTCCTGGTCCTGGGGTTGATTGCGGCCCTGGGGCTTTACAACGCGGTCACGCCGCACGTGGCCGCCATGGCGCCGCAGATCGACTCGGAACCCGCCCAGTCGGCGCAGGGGTGACCGGAGGAGTTTTGCGGGCGCGACCGTGAATCCATCCGACCGCCTCAATAGACGTTCTTGTTCATGGCGCCTAGCGGTGCGTTGAGCCGGGTGTGCTTGTAGCGGGGACCCTGGGAGTCGGTCCAACCCATCCAGTCGTCGGCACCCACCAGGTGCGCGAATTCGACCGGATTGCGATCAAGCATCTCCTGCGTCACGTTGGCGAGGAAATCCTCTTGCGGCTTCAGACGCTTGTTGCACATGTAGGTCGTCAGGTTCAACCGCAGCCCATCGGTCCTCTTGGGATAGGCGCCGTGCCACGCGTTGCCATGCCAGAGGATGAGCGAGCCCTCTGAGGCTTCCACCGGCACTGCCACGTCTTCGCCTTCGTCCCCCCGGGGAAGCCGGCAATACTTGTGGCTTCCCGGCACCATGGCGATGGCGCCGTTCTCCAGGCTGTAGTCCGTGAGCACCCAGACGGAATTGAAGACATCGCCGCACGGCGGCATGTGACCATCCTGGTTTGTGCCACCGTCGGCGTGTAGCCCGAGCCGTTCGGGCCCGCCCTTCCACTTGACGAACGACCCCAGGTTGGACAACTGGTACTGACCGCGCATGAAGTAATCCGCGAGGACGTTCAGGGTCGGGTTCAGCACCCATTCCTCGAAGATCGGATCCTCCGCCAGCAGGCAGAACAACAGGAATTGATGCTTGCTCCGCGCCGCGGTTTCTATCTTGCCGGCGCTGCCGTTCCTGTCTAGCCGCAGGTCCTCGCCGGTCCGTTCCCGGGCCACCCGCAGGACCGCCTCGCGAACGCGCTCGAAAAACTCGCGCGATGCCACTTTCTCAAGCGGCACGATGGTGAAGCCGTATGTTTCGATGTCGAACACATGGCTCTCGAGGCCCAGTTCCTTGATGCGTCTGTACGCGGGATTGATGGTCTCGGTGGCCTCGAACTCGCCGAAGTCCATTGCCTTGTCTCCTCCTTTGGCATCATTGGCCATCATGTGCTCCGGTCTCCGGGGTAAGAACTGCTATAGGTCGGCCAGGTCGATGGCCCCCCCGGTCCGGGACGACTCGTACATGGCGAAGAGCACCTTCATCGACTCGATGTTGTCCCGACCGCTGCTGGTGGGTTCCTTGCCCGTCCTGCAGCAGTCCGCGAAGTACAGGACCTCGTTGACGAAGAAGTTGGCGGTTGGTTGATCGGCCTCGTTGGTGGGAAGGGGATCGAAAGACGGATGCAACAGCTTTTGCAGGTCGTCATCGTTGCGGAAATCGAGGTCCTCGTCCGGGTCCTTGAGCGCGTACTTGATGGTGCCGAAATGCGGAATCGGGCTTTCCTGACTTCTGGGGTTCTCCGGTGAAGTCGAATGCAGCGTGCCTTTGCTGCCGAACAGCAGATAGGCGGCTCTTTCGGGGGTCTCGTTCGTGGTCCAGCTCGCGAACAGCCCGCCGACCGCCCCGTTCTCGAACTCGAGGGTCGCGGCGCACAGGTCTTCGGCGCCGTTGATCATGTGCGGCTGAGCGGTCTTGCGGATCGCCATCACCCGCGTGACGTTGCCGATGTAGTAGCGGAGCAGGTCGATGTGGTGGATGGAGTTGAGCATCAGGACGCCGCCGCCCATATTGAAGTCGCGGCTCCAGGTTTTGGGTCCGCCGCCTCCGCCGCCCATTGTCACGTGCGTGCGAACCGCTTGGATCTCTCCGAGGTTCCCCCCGTCGATGAATCGTTTCACCGCCGTGGCTTCGCGGGAGTGACGCAGATGGTGCGCGATCATTAGCTTCACGCCCGCCTTGTCGGCGGCTTCATTCATGTCCCGGCAGGCCTGCAGCGTGTTCGCCATCGCCTTCTCGACGAGCACATGTTTGCCGGCTTGCGCGGCGGCAATGGTAATGGGCGCGTGGGCCGCGTGATTGGTGCAGATGTCCACCGCTTCGATATCGGCGTTGCGCAGCATGTCATCGAGGTCCGTGTAGACGACTTCGACGCCCGCGTCTTTCGCATAGTCCCGCGCGAGCGGCTCCACCATGTCGCAAACGGCTGTGAGTTGCACCCGTTCGGGATGCGTGAGGTAAGGCGTCATGTGGACTCTTGCGATGCCGCCGCAACCTAGCAACCCGACTTTCAGTGGCGTGGACATGTTCCCTTGATCTCCCTTTGGTCTATGGCTCGCTAGAGGTCGGCCAGATCGACGGCCTTCCCCGTCCGGGACGATTCGTAAATGGCAAAGACGACCTTCATCGATTCGATGTTGTCCCGACCGCTGCTGGTGGGCTCCTTGCCCGTCCTGCAGCACTGGGCGAAGTGCAGAACCTCGTTGACGAAGAAGTTGAGGGTCGGTTGATCCTGCTCCCTGGTGGGGAGCGGATCAAAAGGCGGATGCCGCAGCTTCTGCAGATCTGCATCGTTTCGCCGGTCGAGGTTCTCGTCCGGGTCCTTGAGCGCATACATGATGGTGCCGAAGTGCGCGGTCGGGGACTCAAGGCTTCTGGGGTTGTAGGGCGGAGTCGAGTGCACCGTGCCCTTGCTGCCGAACAGGAGATAGGCCGCTCTTTCGGGCGTTATGTCCGTGGTCCAGCTTGCGAACAGTCCGCCAATGATCCCGTTCTCGAACTCGAGGGTGGCGGCGACCACGTCTTCGGCACCGTCGACCATGTGCGGCTGCGCAGACTTGCAGACCGCCATCACCCGTTTGACGTTGCCGACGTAGTAACGCAGCAGATCGATGTGATGGATGGAGTTGAGCTGCAGGACGCCGCCGCCCGGCTTCGCATCGCACATCCATCCTCTCTGTGCGCCACCCATTGTCACGTGGGTGCGAACCGCCTGGATCTCTCCGAGGTAACCCTCGTCGATGAACCGTTTCACCGCCGTGGCTTCGCGCGAATGACGCAGTTGATGCGCGATCATCAGGGTCACCCCCGCCTTGTCGGCGGCTTCGACCATGTCGCGGCAGCCCTGCAGCGTGTTCGCCATCGCCTTCTCGACGAGGACATGCTTGCCGGCCCGCACAGCGGCGATGGTGCATGGCACGTGTGCCGCGTGATTCGTGCAGATGTCCACCGCTTCGATATCGGCGCGGCAAAGCATGTCGTCCAAATCCGTGTAGACGTCTTCGACGCCCGCATCCTTCGCGTACTCCCGCGCGAGCGGTTCCACCATGTCGCATACGGCCGTCATTCGCACCCGGTCGGGATGCGTAAGGTAGGGGGTCATATGATTTCTTGCGATGCCGCGGGTGCCTAGCATGCCGACTTTCAGCGGTGCGGACATATTCCCTGGATCCCTCTCGTCCTTCGTTCGCAGCCATGAAGAATACTGCATTTTGACCCGGACACTGGTGCCGGACCCGCCTTCTGAGGCCATCGGACAAGATGGCGGACCGTTGCGCCGGGACGTTGACCGACGTTTCGCGTTAAGCTATAGCGCGAAGTGACACGGGGAGACCGGACCACCGAAGGCGCGGACACTGTCCGCGAGCGGAAAGAGCATGTCCCATCCATGGATTGGGCCCCACTCGACCGCGCGCCAGGCCAGAAGGATTTTCGAGGAGGAACACCCCGGGGCACAATGAACCAGTTAGATCAAAATTGAGGGACGACCAGGGAGGTCACATGGGTACGATAGTTACATTCCCCAGAGAAAGACACGCAAGCGGCGAGCAGATGGGAAGGGGCGGCGTGAAGGACGAGATGGATCGAGAGATCATGGCCAGGGTCCTGGTCGAAAACGTCGCCCGCTGGATCGACGACCCCGACCGGGACGAGATCGTGAACATGGATCTCCCCCGCGGCGCGCCGGCCAAGAGGCTGACAGTAGAGGAAGCCGAGGAGATCGCCAAGGCGGGTGGAGGCACATTCGGCCACACCACCATCATTGAGCCCACCGACCTCGATCTCTACGAGTCGTACATGTACCCGCCGCTCACCATGCCGGAGAAGCCGCAGGTGATGGTCTCGTACTGGGACATGAACCAGAAGGTGAATCACTTCATGGAAGGCCGGGTGATGGTCAAGGCCAAGTGCCCCGATGGGTTCGAATCCTGGCTGGTCATCAGCGTGCCGGTGCCGAATTTCCATACGTGCCTGGAAGGCAACGTCTGGGGATGGCCCAAGTACGTGTGCGATGAGATGTCCGTGGAACGCGAACACTCCGAGGTCATCTACGAAGGCAAGGTCAGGCTGTCCATGGATTTCACGCCGGGTGGCGTCGATGAAGCGACCGTGCAGAGGCTCAGGGAGCAAGGCACCGAAGGCGGCAAGACCATTTCTTTCCACATCGACGGTGGTGGTATGTGCCTGATCCGGCAGGGTCGTGGGGGTGCAAGAAGAAATCCTGCAGATACCTACTTCGCAGAGTGGGAGGCAGGCCTTGTCAAGACCTACTTCCGGCCCGAGGACAAGCATGCCGGCCTGATCCCGGAGAACTGCGTTTCGCCGGGCGTTTGGCAGAGGTCGATCCGTCTGGGCGGCGGCGGCGGCGGCATGTACAAGGTCAAGAGCACGCCCGCCAAGTAAGCTGACACATGGCTCTTTCAGCCTTGGCTCATGCCAGGGCTGAAAGGCTTAACAAGCTGGCATCTTCCCGGCCCTGGGCCGGGGGTGCTTTCTGGTCAGTCCGCGCGCCAGCGGTCGATCGCCTGCGCGTCGAGTTCCATCCCGATCCCCGCCCCGGTGGGGAGCGGGATGCGGCCGTCCTTTATCCGCAAGCGCGTCTCGGGCGTCACCAGGCGCTCGAAGTTATAGATATCCTGCTCTAGCGCAAAATACTCCACGGTGATGCTGTTGTGTGCCGCCGCCACCAGGTGGGCGTGCACGTTCGCGTGCCAGTGCGGCGCCACCGGCAGATTGAAGGAGGCTGCCGTGTGGGCCACCTTCATCCATTCGCTAATACCACCCAGGACGCCGGCATCGGGTTGCAGGATGTCGGCCGCTTGCTGCGCTACGAGGTCACGGAAGTCCCACCGGGTAGCGTGGATCTCTCCTGTCGCCACCGGCATTTCCAACGTGCGGGCGATTTCGGCATGGCCGGCGATGTCATCGGGGGACAGCGGTTCTTCCAACCACCAGATATCGCAGTCCTCAACCGCTCGTGCAAACTGGATCGCATCATGGGGCCAGCGCCAGGCGTTGTTGGCATCCAGCGCGAGTCGGCTGCCCGGACCGATCGTCTCCCGTGCGGTGCGGACCCGCTCAACGTCGACCTCGGAGGTGGCGCCGCCCACCTTGATCTTGAAGTCGGTGAAACCGAGCGCCTTGTAGAACAGGATTTCCTCGCGGACGTTTTCGAGTGGATCGCCGGGGCGGTAGTAGCCTCCGGAGGCATATGCCGGCACCTCGTCGGCCCAGCCGCCGAGGAGACGATAGAGCGGCAGGCCGGCGATCTTGCCCAGCAGATCCCAGAGCGCGATGTCGATCGCCGAGATCGCCCGCAGGGCGGCGCCGCGCCGTCCGGCCAGCAGCACCTCCTGGTACATCGCGGCCCAATGGCGCTCGATGAGCCGCGGATCCTGGCCGAGCAATAGCGGACGGAACGCTTCCCGCAGGAATTCGTACGTAGCTGCGCCGCCTACGGTACCGGCGTAGGTATACCCGACTCCCGTATGGCCGGCATCGTTGTCGATCCAGACCAGGATGTATTCCCGCGCGCCGAGCTGGCGCGTGGCGATGGCCGTGGGTCGTTCGATCGGCACGCGGACAACAGACGTACGAATGTCGGTGATTTTCATGATAGTTTCCTCAAGAGGCGGTCGCCCGACGCTCTAGTTTTCCTTCAGCGCGGCGATGCCCGCATCTACCCGGGCGCTCTTCTCCTCGTCGAACCACCACAGGTAAGGGATTCCCTGCCAATTCATATGCGGGACCCCGATGGGCGGATGACCGAACCGGTCCCAGTACACCATGTGGCGTCCAATGGGATGGCCATCGGGAATGACATAGAAGTTGTGCAGCAACACGCGATCCAGGGCGCGCCCGGCGGTATTCATCACCTTCACGGAGCGCGCCTTGGTGATTGTCTCCACCAGTGAGTCGACCACGGGGTTCTGGATGCCGGCGTAGTTTCTCATTGTGGGCGTATCCACATACGGAGAGGTGAACATCTGTTTCATGGGAGTGGGAAAGGGCACCTTCCAAGTGTAGACCTTGCGTACGGTCGCGTCGTAATCGTAGCTCCGCAGGCGGTTGGTCATCGCGTTGCCCTCGATCCTGCGCAACGGCGCAGCAATACCCAGGCGCTCCAGGTTTTCCACGAAGGGCGTCAGCATTCGTTCGTGTTCGTGATTGCCGACGATGAACTCGAGCGCGAATGGTTCGCCCGTGACCACATGCACCCTCCTGAAGTCCTTGACGACCCAGCCCGCTTCCTCAAGCAACGCATCGGCGCGGAGCAACGTTTCTCGATTGCGGCCAAAAGGATTGTTTTTTGGCAGCTCGATCGGGTTTGTGAAGACACTCTCGGGAAGCTGCCCGCGGAAGGGTTCGAGAAACGCAAGCTCTTCGGCGGAGGGTGATCCAAAAGCCTGCAGCCCCGAGCGGACAAAAAAGCTGTTGTTGCGGATCATTCCGTCATGCCAGAAAACCCGATTGGCCCACTCGAAGTTGTACGCGAGCGTCAGCGCTTCCCGCACGCGAATGTCGTTCAACGGCGCCCTGCGGGTGTTCAGGACCGTGCCGAAGTGCATTCCGTAGGCGAACCCCATCGTGTAGGTCTCTTTCTTGAAGAGTCCCTTTCGATGCCCGTCAAAATCGTAGGCAGTGGCCCAGTCGGATTCGTTCTCTTCGAAGAAGTAGTCGAACACTCCGGCGCGCAAGGCCTGGAGCATCACCCTCTTGTCAAAGAACCAGATGAACTCCACCTCATCGAAGTTGAAATAGCCGCGGGCGAAGTTGAGGTCCCTGGCCCAGTAGTCCTCGACGCGCTCGAACACCACCTTGTAGCCGGGATCTACCGTGCCGATGCGATACGCCCCGTTGCCCAGCGGGGGTTCGAGGGTGGTCTCGTCGATCGCCCTGGTTTCCCAGTAGTGTTTGGGCATCGGCGCAAAGGTGGCGGTCTCGATAATGAGTTGTGGATTCTTCTCCGCTGTTTCGCTGAAGTGGAACCTGAAGGACCAGTCGTCGATCTGCTCCAGACGGACAATGTCCTTGTACAAGGTCCTCCACGTGATCGACCCCTTGGTCTTGATCGTATCGAAGGTCCACAGGACGTCCTCGATCGTCACGGGTCGACCGTCGTGCCAGTAGGCGTTTTCGCGCAGCTTGTACGTCACCCAACTGTAGTCGTCGGCAACCTCCACGCTCTCGGCGAGCCAGGCGTAATACGATGCCAGCTCGTCCTCGCACTTGCGCATCAGGGGATCGAGGATGTAGGAACCCAAACCCCCTCTCGGACTGATGTTGTAGGCGAGTCGGCCCTTGTCCACATACGGGTTCAGGTTGTTGAACGTGCCGACGCCGGGCAGTTTGATGCGTCCACCCTTGGGCGCATCCGGATTGGCGTAATCGAAGTGGGCGATGTCGGGCCCATACTTCAGATCGCCGAAATAGGAAAGGCCATGGCTCGGCTCCCGCGACCAGACTGGGGGCGTTGCGAGCGCAATGGCGCAGGTCAGGGTAAGCGCCAGCCACCGGAGATTTGTCGGCTGCATGATTGTCCTAGTTTTCCTTCAACGCGGCGATGCCCGCATCTACCCGGGCGCTCTTCTCCTCGTCGAACCACCACAGGTAGGGCATTCCCTGCCAATTCATATGCGGGACCCCGAGGGGCGGATGACCGAACCGGTCCCAGTACACCATGTGCCGCCCGATGGGATGGCCATCGGGAATGACGTAGAAGCCGTGGAGCAACACGCGATCCAGGGCACGCCCGGCGGTGTTCAACAAGTCTTCCGAGCGCGCCTTGGAGATCGTATCCACCAGGGAGTCGACCACGGGGTTCTCGATGCCGGCGTAGTTGGTCAGGTTGGGCTCATCGACAGACACGGATGTAAACGTGTTGCGCATGCGGGTGGGAAACGGCACCTTGTAGGTGTAGACCTTGCGCACGGTCGCTTCGAAGTCGTACTTGCGCAGGCGATTGGTCATCGCGTTGCTCTCTATCCTGCGCAACGACGCATCAATCCCTAAGCGCGAAAGGTTTTCCACGAAGGGAGTAAGCATTCGTTCGTGCTCGTGACGGGTGACGATGAACTCGAGTTCGAGCGGTTCTCCCGTGACCGCGTTCACGCGCCTGAAATCCCTGACGACCCAGCCTGCTTCCTCGAGCAACGCATCGGCTCGGAGCAACGTTTCTCGATTGCGGCCAAAAGGATTGTTTTTTGGCAGCTCGATGGGATCCGTGAAGACACTCTCGGGAAGCTGCCCGCGGAAGGGTTCGAGGAACTCAAGCTCTTCGGTGGAGGGCGGTCCAAAGGCCTGCATCCCGGAGCGGACGAAAAAGCTGTTGTTGCGGTTCATGCCGTCGTGCCAGAAGACCCGATTGGCCCACTCGAAGTTGTACGCCAGCGTCAGTGCCTCCCGCACACGAATGTCGTTCAACGGCGCCCGGCGGGTGTTCAGGACCGTGCCGAAGTGCACTCCGTAAGCGAACCCCATCGTGTAGGTTTCTTTCTTGAAGAGTCCCTTTCGATACGCTTCGAAATCGTAGGCAGTGGCCCAGTCGGACTCGTTCTCTTCGAAGAAGTAGTCGAACACTCCGGCGCGCAGGGCCTGGAGCATCACCCTCTTGTCAAAGAACCACATGATCTCCACTTCATCGAAGTTGAAATGGCCGGCGGCGAAGTTGAGGTCCCTGGCCCAGTAGTCCTCGACGCGCTCGAACACCACCTTGTAGCCGGGATCCACCGCTGCGATGCGATACGGACCGTTGCCCAATGGTGGTTCGAGGGTGGTCTCATCGAACGCCCTGGTTTCCCAGTAGTGTCTGGGCAGCGGCGCAAAGGTGGCGGTCTCGATAACGAGCTGCGGCGTCTTTTCCGCTTTGTCGCTGAAGTGGAACCTGAAGGACCAGTCATCGATCTGCTCCAGTCGGACAATGTCCTTGTACAAGCTCCTCCACAAGATCGACGCCTTGCTCTTGATCATGTCGAAGGTCCACAGGACATCCTCGATCGTCACGGGTCGGCCGTCGTGCCAGTAGGCGTTTTCGCGCAGTTTGTACGTCACCCAACTGTAGTCGTCGGCAACCTCCACGCTCTCGGCGAGCCAGGCGTAGTACGACGCCAGCTCGTCATCGCATTTGCGCATCAGGGGGTCGAGGATGAAGGACCCCTGTCCCCCTCTCGGACTGATGCTGTAGGCGAGATTGCCCTTGTCCACATACGGGTTCAGGTTGTTGAACGTGCCGACGCCGGGCAGTTTGATGCGTCCGCCTTTGGGCGCATCCGGATTGGCGTAGTCGAAATGGGCTATGTCCGGGCCATATTTCAGATCGCCGAAGTACGAGAGGCCATGACTCGGCTCGCGCGACCAGACCGGCTGCGTTGCGAAAGTGACGGCGCAAATCAGGGCAAGCGCCGTCCACCTGAGACCTGTCGGCTGCATGACCTGCATGCAGGGGTAGCCCGCATATCTCACCAAGTCGCTTGTTGGATTGTCGAAGGTCATGCGTTTCAATCGGTTACTTCCCCATCTCGAACATCGTGCCGGACGCAGGCCGCGCTGCCGAGCCCTCGCTGGTCTTTTGCCCGCGTGCGCGCACATGCTCGCTACACCATAAGCGGCGGCTATGTTTCCGCTCGCGAGCACGCGCACGCGGGCAAAATCCTGCGCGATCATCGCGGCCCTTGGTGAGATATGCGGGTTAGTTGCTCCAGCCGCCATCGATGACCTGTGCCGTGCCTGTCGTGAACGCCGCCTCGTCCGAGGCGAGGTAGACGGCAAGCGCCGCGATTTCCGAAGGCGCGCCGACGCGTCCCATCGGCTGCCGCGCGACGAATGCGTCCCGCGCCGCGTCGGGATCGTCTGCGGCGGCGACCCGGCCACGCCAGGATGGGGTATCCACCGTCCCCGGGCAAATTGCGTTGCAGCGGATACCCGCCGTCACGTAATCCGCGGCGACCGACTTGGTCATGCCGATGATTGCCGCCTTGGTGGCGCCATAGACGAATCGATCCGGTGCGCCCTTGATGCTCGACGCCACGGACGACATGTTGATGATGCTGCCGGAGCCGCGCGCCACCATGCCCGGAATGAACGCCCGCATCATCCGGTACATGGAAGTGACGTTGAGTTCGAACGAGAACCGCCAGGCGTCGTCGTCGCAATCGAGGATCGACCCGTGGTGCACGAAGCCCGCGCAGTTGAACAGCACGTCGGGCGTGTCGATCTCTTCCGCGAGCGCGGTGATCGCTTCGGCGTCGGTGACGTCGAGCACGTGCGTTTCGCACGCGGTGAGGCTCGATAGCGTTTCGGGATTGATATCGGTTCCCAGTACCCGTGCGCCCTCGCGCGCAAAAGCCTCGGCGACGGCGCGACCGATGCCCTGGCCGGCAGCGGTGGTAAGCGCGAATTTGCCGGTTAGTCTCATGTTGCGTTAGGTCGTTCCGCGACGGTTGGTCGAACTGCCGGGCTCGCTACGCCCCGAACAACTTTTCGGCCTGGCGTAGCGCCGTGCCGCCGATCCGCTCCGGTGCGTGCCACTCGTGTCGGTGCGCGTTGGCCTGATCGATGATCCGCTGAATCGAATCCAGCGAGTGCTCGTGGATCGCCATGCCCGGCGCGCCCTCTACGCCGGGGCCGGCGCGAATCTCCAGGTATTCGGCCCCATCGGGACCGCCGGAGTACTTGTAGGGATGGCCGTTGGGAAGAAAGAACCCCGATCCCGGCCTTAAGTGCCGCCTGCCCATGACGAGTTCGCCGGCCACCACCAAGTAGAGGCAATCGCCGTGGGCGGGATGGCTATGACTGAACAAGGGGAAATGCGGCCCGATCCAGGTGTGAGACAGGCTCATGCCGCTCGGATTGAGCTGGCGCATGGTCTTGGAATCTCGATCGCCCTGACAGAAGAGCCCGGTTATCACCATGCCTCCCGCGAGCGCCTCGAGCATCTCGGCAAGCTTTTTGCGCACCGTCGCTTCGCCGTGTTTTTCGGCGAGCCTGCCGATCTCCCAATTCTCCACCGCCTTTTCCGCGTCGACGCCCTCCCAGGTGTAACCCGTACTCATCGGCGGGTTGGCCAGGATCTCGAACGGCCCACGTTCCGAAACGTACCGCTTCTGCGGGGCGACGGTGTCCTTGGCACTGGTCATGCGACTCCCCCTTTCATCACGCGTCACATCTTAACCCTAGTTGTCTATTCAGCACGTCCGGTGCACGTATGGGATCGCAGTGCAAGCGCTCTTGCACTCTCTGTGCGGGCCGAACCTGCGGGTTTCGGGTCGAGGACGATCCGCAGTTTCATCCCTGCCGACGATTTGTGCTCTAGCGTCACCCACCGGACGCTTTTCAGCCGATGGACCGTGCGCGCGATGCTCACCGTCGCCAAGTATTCCGGCGGTGGCTCCCACCAGCCCGACCAGCATTCATATGTGCTCTGGGCACGCACTAGGCCCTTTTTCGCCGCCCGGGCCACCTCCGCCGAATCGATCATCATTTCTCCATGCCACTAGGGTTCTTGACCAAGTCCCATTTTTGCAGAGTTGAGCCAGATTCCTCAATCGGCCAGCGCGGACCAGAAACGTCCGTTAATTGCATGCAGAGCATCACTATTTGGTATTATTTACACGTTTTTGCTAAAACCTCGGCCTAACTCTGGGGAACAATCGTGTTGATCAACTTCAAGGTGAGCAATTACAAGTCGTTCAAGGACGAAGCTAGCCTCAGTCTCGTCGCCGGACCCAACAAGGAACATCGAGATACGAATGTCATCCTGCCAACGGTGGGCACAAAGCCTATTCCGATCCTCCGTTCAGCGGTCATCTACGGTGCGAACGCTTCGGGCAAAACGAACCTGCTCAGCGCACTTGCTACGATGGAGAGGATCGTCCGTCATTCCGCCCGGGGACTGGACGAGCTACACGTTTCACCATTTCGGTTCGATGGCGCGCAAGAGAACGACCCCACGACTTTTGAAGCCATCTTCATCTCAGACGGCGTCCAGTACCAGTACGGTTTCGCCGCGACTGCGGATCGAATTGTCCGCGAGTGGCTCTACGCCTGGCCCCGGGGTCGCGTTCAGACTTGGTTCAGACGTGACGAAGCAATCGAGGGGGAAGTCCGGTTCGGAGGCAGGCTCTCTGGCGACCGGGACGTGTGGCGGCGTGCTACCCGTCCCGACGCGTTGCTGCTGTCGACGGCGGTCGCCCTCAACAGCAAGCAGCTTCAGCCTGTCTACGAGTGGTTTCGCAGCCGTCTTCGCGTGGCGGGTGTCTACGGATGGTCGCCGGATTACTCGTTCGAGTGGTGCCAGGATGATCGCAAGGAACGGATCTTACGATTCCTGCGCGCCGCCGACCTCGCGATTTCTGACATACGTGTTGTGGAGACCGACGTAGACCTTCCGGCGCCTCGACAACCCTTAGGCCGCCCGGTTGCGAACAAGGCCCGCAAGCTCCGGCTACTTCACGACGTGCCAGGTGGCCCGTCCACCGCCGAACTGGACTTCGCCGAGGAGTCACTGGGTACACAGAAGATATTTGCCCTATCCGGTCCGTGGCTTGACACCCTCGCAAATGGCCGTGTCGTTGTTTTGGACGAACTCCACGGGAATCTGCATCCGACCTTGGTGCGTTTCCTCATTGGCTGCTTCCACGACCCGACCATCAACGCTGCGGGCGCCCAGCTCATCTTCACGACGCATGAGACGGCGATCCTTAACCAAGACGTTTTCCGGCGTGACCAAGTATGGTTCTGCCAGCGCAACGAACGGCAGGAGAGCGCGCTTTACCCACTGACCGACTTCCGCCCGCGAAAGGGAGTCGACAACCTCGAACGCGCCTATCTCGGCGGGCGTTACGGAGGCGTCCCATTTGTCGAACCCGCTAACCTGCTTGTACCGGGCAAATAAGAGCCAATGAACGGACACGGACCGTGGCGGCGCGGCGACCTTCGACGTCGCATTCCTGTGCGGGAGCCGTATGCGAAGATCCTCATTGTCACTGAAGGCGCGAAAACTGAGGCTGCATACTTTAACGGCATGGTTAGGCACCACAGACTCAGCAGCGCCAACATTGTTGTAGTCGGTCAAGGCGCAGATCCGAAGAAGGTCGTGGATGTGGCGCTGCAACTCAAGCGCAAGGAAGCAAAGCTCGGGGACGCCTATGATCGCGTGTACTGTGTGTTCGATTTCAACGGCCACGCCAGCTTCGAGTCGGCCAGTGACCGCGCCAGACGGGGCGGTTTGTTTCTTGCGCGATCATGGCCGTGTTTTGAATACTGGCTGTTGCTGCATTTTCGATACAGTCGGAAGCCCTATAGAGCCGATGGAACGCGCAGTTCCTGCGATCAGTGTATCCGTGACCTGACGCGTGAGATGCCCGACTACAGTAAGGCGCAGGCGGGCGTCTTCGAGACACTCAGCGATCAAGTCGAAGATGCCAAGGCCCGTGCGAAACTCGCCCGCGATGATGTCCAGCACGCGGGTGATGCCAACCCATCGACCGAAGTACACCTACTCGTTGCGTTCCTTCAGTGCCTCAATGCGGATCCACAACTCTAATGTCTGCTAAGTAGTGCCTACCGCTACGTGGTGCAACGGCGCTTTCCAGCAAGATCGGCAGTCTTCCATGGTTGACGCGTGGGCTGGGCCAGGAGCCCTCAGCCGGGGAGCGTGAAGGGATACCCATCGCACGCAACAGCCGAAGCCGAAGGCGCCGGGCTGTGGGGCACTCCTAGACCAAAATCACGCCATCGGCGACCAGAGCGTCGATGTCATCGCCACTCAGGGCAAGGTCCTCGGCAACCACCTCGCGCGAGTGCTGGCCAAGGGTCGGCGCAGGCTTTATGGGCACCTCGCTTTCCGACAGCCGGGGCGCCCACCCCAGGATTTTGATCTTGCCGAGTGCCGGGTGCTCGATCTCGTGCACGAACCCGCGCTCGAGAAGATGCGGATTTTCGTACAGGTCCTTGGTATCCAGCACCGCGCTCGCGGGCACGTCCGCTTCGCAGAGTTCGCGCATGGCGGAGTACTTGTCCCGCCCGGCGAGCCAGGCGGCAATCTCCTTTGTCAACGGCGGGTCATTCTCCGTGCGGGACGCTCTGCTGGCGAACCTCGGATCTTCGAGAAGGTCGGGACGACCCATGACGCCGCACAGGCGCTCCCACATGGGATCGGTGGTCCCCATCAGGAACAGGTAGTCGTTCGGGCCGTCTCCCTTGCACTTGTACAACCTCGAGGTTGGCGACCGGCCGTTTCCCGTCCTTAACGCGGGCCTCTCGCCGTAGTTCCCGTGCGCAATGGCGGTCCGCAAATAGTAGGTCATCGCTTCCTGCATCGACATTTCGATGAGCTGACCCTTGCCGGTATTAAGCTTCTGCACATAGGCCGCAGAGATCGCGAGCGCAGTCTGCACGCCTGTGCCGGCATCGCCCGTCGTCGGTCCGGGGCGCATCGGCGGCCCATCGGGATTTCCGGTAATGGAGAACGCGCCGGCGGCGGCCTGGGCGACCATGTCGAAACACTTGTAGTTCGACCACGGACCGTCCAGTCCAAAGCCCTTGATGCGCGTGTAGATGATTTCCGGGTTGATGGCTTTCAGGACGTCGTAACCGAGACCGAGCCGTTCCATCGACCCCGGGCTGTAGTTTTCGACGAACACGTCGTAGTTGGGCACCATGTCTAGCAGCAGCTCGCGGCCCTTGGGTTTGCGCAGGTCGATCGAGATGCTTCGCTTGTTGCTGTTCCAGAAAACAAAATAACCGCCGTTCGCGCGCGGCCCGCCGCGTCCGGGGTCGCCGTTGGGGGGTTCCACCTTCACCACGTCCGCACCAAGCCAGGCGAGCGCTTGCGTGCATGATGTCCCCGCCTCGTACTGTGTCACATCCAGAACTCTCATTCCCTCAAGCGCTCCCATCACAGATCTCCTGGTCCGTCTCCGTCCAAGTGTTTGTCGCACGCCCCCTGCGACAAGTCAATGCGCGGTGCCCGTGGCAGATGGGAGATTCGGTCTTGCTGGCGGGGGGGCTGTCCGGTTTCCCGACCGCGTTGTTTGGTCGTGACGCGCCGTTTCGGGGGCGTCGTGTTGCGGCGGATCAGAGGATGATCGGAGTTTCTCCGGAAACATCCGCGAACTGCGGCCGCAGCGCCGGCTCGATCACTTCGCCATCCCGGTTGGCAAAGACGACGTCATCGTCCTTGATCGTGATGTGGAAGGCGCCGTGATGCAGCAGCCGGTGATGGGCGCCGCACAGCAGCACGAGGTTCTCGAGGCGGGTCTCCCCGCCGTCGATCCAGTGCCGGACATGATGTGCCTCGACATAGCGCTGATGCGCACAGCCCGGGAAGCGGCAGCGGTTGTGGTCGCGCAGCGTCAGTGCCTGCAACAGCCGGGCCGGCACGATCCGCCGCCGGCGCTCGTAGTTGAGAAAATTGCCCCGCGCATCCTGAATGAACTCGGTGAGGTCGGCATCGCAGGCAATGTGGCGGGCATCCGCCTCATCGATGCCCCAGTCGGGCTCGACATAGTAGCGCGCGCCGCCCGCCGCCTGCTGCGCGGCCAGCTCATTGCGGCCGATGGTCAGCATCACCTGGTAGCGCTGGCCCGTGCGGCGCCGCTTCCAGCGGCCCGCACGGCTCGCCAGGCAGTGCTCGGCCATGTCTACGAGCGCATCGGCGAAGCGTTGTTCCCTGCTTGCGAGTTCGAATGTCAGCCAGTCCGGGAGATCGTCCGTTTCCGCGGAAACACTTCCGGGAACATCCATGTCGGTGACAGCGGCACCTGCAGTCTGCGTGGAGACCTCCTCGCCGTTGTCCCCGCCCGCGCGATTTGCCGGAGTTTCCGCGGAAACATCGGTCGAAACATCCACCGCCGACCATTCGGACCGCGTCGGCACCGCTTTCCCGTCTATCGTGCCAGCGCCTTCCGCCGCCGACCGCGCTGCCGCGGCAGCGGCGCCGAAACCGTGGCCCGCCACGACTGACTCGGCTGCGGCGAAACTGTCTCCGGCGGCATGCATCGGCGCCTCGTCAGATCCCCGGCTCGCGCCCTCCGCGCGACCGATGCCTTCCACATCCTCGTGGGCCGCGGGTCCGGCGGTTCCCCGGCGACAGGTGGCCGCCAGCGCGGATTGATGGTGCGCCTCCCGCTCGTCCTTCCTGGCATCGACGACCTCCTGCAGCGCCTTGATCACGAGCGCGCCTCGCTCAGCGGGCACCGCCGCGGTGATGACCAGCATGCCGTCCTCGTAGTACCAGCTTAGGCTCCGCCGCTGTTCGCTGCTGGCGGACTCGCGATCGTCAGCACCGACCCGTTCGTAGGTCCGGACCAGGCTCTCCAGTTGTGCCGCGCTGCTGCCCTCGGCGATCGCCAACAGCATCGCGTCGGTATCCGGCGTGGCCACCCGGGTGATGGCCCGCACCTTGGAATAACTGATCACCCCGTCGCGGAACGCGGCGTCGATGCGCGGCAGTCGCGCCAGCGCCCGGCCGATTCGGATGCGTTCCCGGGCGGCGCAGGGTCCCAGGCCGCAGCGGTGGTCCAGCCAGTTGCCGAGATTGCAGTAGCCGCCTTCCCGCCAGCCTCGGGTGCGTTCCATGGCGGCAATGAGCTTGATGAAGCGCCAGTCGGCGAGGTTGATGTGGGCCGCCATGCGGGTGACGGCGCGGCGAAGTTCGGCGGGATCGTCGGGGATGAAATCGAGGTGGTCGGCGTCTGCTTCGAGGATGAGAAGATCGATGGCTGGTTCGGGGATGAAGTCGAGATGTTGGACGATTTCTTCGGTCGGGACGGACATGCTTTAGGGTCTTGGTGCACAGGCTTACAATACTGTATATATTACTAGTATATAGACCCTTTATCATTGTTTTTATTGGGAAATGTTCTCGAAACGTACGAAATGTCCGCCGATCTTGAGAGGATGCTGGCAGAGCAGCAGCGCGACATCCTCATCGACGCGTCATGGCCTTGCGGGCAGCTGCAAGAGGCTCCTTCGTCAATGTGGTTCTGACCATTAGACGAAGTGCATCAATCATTGCCCACGAACTCTGCCATTTGTTGTCGGGTTACGAAGAACTGGAAGGTAGAGAATGCTCCCCGTATTTCAAAAGACCCCGGGAGGCTGGAATGCAATCAGGCGCTTGCCACGCTCGGATGCGCCAATCGGTCAATATCTCGCGGATTGGACGGAAGCGGTACAGACCAGAGATAAGGCATTCGTCCGCCAGATTCGAGATGCGCTCGGCAAACAGTAGACGAATAAGGTTCGACAACGAACTTGCCGTAGACTGAGAGTGCGAGAAACAAACGCACTTGAGCGAACCCCTTTGGGGAGGTGTCGAAACAGTCCGCCGGTTCCTACAGCCTGCTGCGGAGTATCCTCATCTCTTGCTTCGAGTGATCCTCCGGCATCTCCTTAAGACGCGAGGCCAAACATGGGCGATGTACACAAGCTGGCGATCGTTGGTTGCGGCGGACATGCGAGATACAACCTGGCACCGCTCTGGCAGGACATCCCGGAGGTCGAGCCGGTGGGCGCCTGCGATGTCAACGCAGACGCGGTGGCGAGCTTTTCGGAAGCCTTCGGCATCAGGAATACCTATTCCGATCTGGGCAGGATGCTGGCGGAACAGCAGCCCGACATCCTGATCGACGCATCATGGCCTTCTGTCCATCTGCAGAACGTGCTGGAAGCTGTGCGCGGCGGGGTTCGAGGCATCGTCTGCGAAAAGCCGTTCGCCGTCGACGCGACGCAGGCTCAAGAGATGGTCGAGGCGGCGAGTTCCGCCAATGTGGTCCTGATGGAAGGGCTCATGTTCCACTACCAGCCGCAGATTCTCGCGGTGAAGCAGCGCGTGCTCGATGGCGCGGTCGGCGACGTCCGTTTCGTGCGTGCGACGTTTTCCTCACCCATGGTGCCGCGGGGCAACTGGCGCCTGCGCGCCGAGTTGGGAGGCGGCGCCGCAATGGATCTGGGTTGCTACTGCGTCAGTTGTATCCGCTACCTCGCAGGAGCGGAACCGCTGTCCGTGTCCGTCGCTGGAACGCTTGCCGCCGGCAGCGACGCTTGGCAGACCCTCATCGGAACCCTGCACTTCGAGGACGGGGTTGTCGGGCAGTTCGACTGCAGCTTCGGTTGGCCCTGGCGGGTTGCGTATGAAGTCGTCGGCAGCGAGGGCGCCATCATGGTTCCCGTGGGAGACTGGTCGATTCCAAAGGAGATCGGCAAGGACATCGAGACGCGCTTCACGCTGACACGCGGCGATCCCCATGGAGATTTCTCCCAGGAGACCGTCGGCGTAACGGGCGTGAATCCGTACCGAGCGCAGCTCCTCGACCTCTGCAACGCCTTGTCCAAAGGTGCGCCGACGCGTCTCACGGCCGATGATGCGCTGGCAAACATGCGCGTCATCGATGCCATCCATGCATCCGCTGCCACAGGTCGGCGGGCGGACGTCGTCACATGATGCCCACGAAGGGCGCAGCGCCAAACTGGAAGCGGACGTGACGTGGGAGATTCGATGCGGTGTCCGCTGCACCTTAATCGACGCCCGGACTCGAAACATCTGTTAGGGTGCCTGCGCTTGGGGGATCAGGGACTGCCGATGTCCAATAGCGATAGATCGGAACGGGACGAGCCGGCAGTTGGCGGGCGTTATGCGCGCTACGTTACCGCTGTTCTTGTTGTCGTCTATATCTTCAACTTCATCGATCGTCAGATCGTCACGATCCTCGCGGAGGAGATCAAGGCTGACATTGGCATATCCGATGCACAGATCGGTTTCCTGTACGGCACGGCTTTCGCAGTCTTCTATGCCCTCTTCGGTCTTCCGCTAGGCAAGTTGGCGGACACCTGGACGCGGAAGAATCTCATTGCCATCGGGCTGGGATTCTGGAGCCTGATGACGGCACTTTCCGGGACGGCACGCAGTTTTGCGGCGCTGGCCACCTACCGCGTAGGCGTGGGCATTGGGGAGGCGAGCGCGACGCCTGCGGCTTTCTCCATGCTGTCGGACTACTTTCCGCCCAGGCTGCGGGCAACCGTGCTGGCCATCTACTCCAGCGGCATCTACATCGGTGCGGGCATCGGTATCTTTCTCGGCGGCTGGATTGTCGACGGATGGAACTCCGCCTACCCGGATCCCGGCCTTGCGCCGTTCGGCTTGAAGGGCTGGCAGGCAGCGTACCTGGCCGTTGGGCTGCCTGGTCTCCTGCTGGCCGTTTGGGTCTTTACCTTGCGCGAACCGAGGCGCGGACAGAGCGAAGGGATCGTCACGCCGACGCATCCGCATCCGTTTCGCGCCACTGCCCGGGAGTTGATGGCGGTGCTGCCGCCCTTCACCCTGCTCGCTCTCGTCCGGGAAAAGGCTTCCGGGAACGTGCTGAGACGCAACCTCGCCGGAGCTGCGGTGATCGCGCTCGTCGCCTGGGGCCTGATCGCGTTAACGGGCGACCCCGAGCAGTGGATCGCCCTGGGCATCGGTGCGTATGCCGCGTTTTCCTGGACGCAATCGCTCGGTCTACGGGATCCGCCGACATTCGCCATGATGTTCCGCAGTCCGGCCTTCGTCCTGGCGGCGGTGGGTTTTTCCTCCATGTCCCTGGTCGCGTACGCCTTCGGCGCATGGGCACCGCCGTACTTCATTCGAATGTACGGCATTAGCGCGACCGAAGCGGGACTGGTACTCGGCGGATCCTACGCCGTCGGAGGCTTGATCGGGATAACAGTGGGCGGTGTAGTTTCGGACAGGTTGAAGTCCAGGACCGTGAACGCGCGCGTATACGTCGGCCTTGCGGCAATCGCATTCACCGTGCCCATGGCGTTTGCCCTGTTGTTGACCAACGAGCTGGTCTGGGCGTACGTGTTCAACTTCGTGGTCAGTGTGTTCGCATCGTGCTGGATCGGGGCGGCGGCAAGCACCGTCAACGACCTGGTCATGCCGAGGATGCGCGCCACGGCCTCGGCGTTCTACATCCTCATGGCGACCGTTGGACTGGCCCTGGGGCCGTATATGGTTGGGGCGGTCAGCGACGTATTGACTGCGGGCGGGATGAGTGGCGGCGAAGCTCTGCGTTCGAGCTTGATGCTCTCGGTGTTGTCGCTGGTGATTCCGTTGGTGCTCCTGCTGCTGCTGCTCAAGAGATTGGGCCCGGCGGAAGCGACCCGGATCGAGCGCGCACGGGCGGCGGGCGAGGTGATCCCGGAAAGCGACTGATATTGTTGCTCCTTGATTACCGCCTATTCGTACGTCACATTGATCGGAAGTGAGGAAGGTGTTTGCCATGTTTGAGTCTGTATTGACTTCCAAGGGCCAGACCACAATCCCAAAAGCAGTCCGAGAGGCCTTGGGCGTAGGTTCCGGCGACCGCATTTGCTATGTCATGTCGGAAGGGGAGGTGCGTATCTTGGCCGTTCGTCCAATCGGTGGCCTTTTTGGGACGTTGAAGCACGACGGTCCCCCGGTGACATTGGCTGACATGGAGCGAGCTACCATTGACGGCGCTAGGCGAGCGTGACCTCCCTCGACACCAACATTACTGGTCCGCTACCCGATCTAAGACTACGTTGAGAAGTCGGTATGCGACGCGTGGCGAGGGCGCGTCGCCCCGGGTGTACTATCCTTGTTCCGGACGTTGTCACGAACAATTACGCGGGGCCGACTCCAATGAGTAACGCACCCATCCTGCTCACCGATGAAAAGATGCAGCGCTTCATCCGCGAGGGTTACATCACCCTCCAATCGACGCTCCCGAGGTCGTATCACGATGACATGTGCGTGCGCCTCGAGCCGCTCGACGAACAACTGGGTCCGGGGCACAACAATATCCTGCCGGTGGTGCCTCAACTGCGGGAGCTGCTGGACGACCCGGCCGTCCACGGCGCCCTGGTGTCGATCCTCGGTCCGGATTACTACCTGCACTTCCACCGGCACGACCAGGTGAACTTTCCGCAGTCGGTGCAGGCTATCGAGCCGTGGCACCTCGGCGACGGCAGGCTGCACAAGGACGGTGACTACCACTCTCATCACATGGTGGACGGGCGGCGTCACCACGCGACGCGTTTTCTGATGATGTTCTACTACCCGCAGGACGTGTCTTTGGAGATGGGCCCGACCGCCGTCGCGCCGCGCAGCCAATATTTCCCGCGGCGCGCGCTTGAGATGCAGCGGGCGGATTTGCGGACGCGCATGGGGACCCTGCGGAAAAGGATAGAGGCACAAGCGCAGGGCAGTATCGACAGCGACCCCGACGCCAGGGCCCGGTACGAGCGCGAACTGGCGGCGTTCCGCGTCGAGCACGCCAAGCTTTTCGAAGAGATAGACGCCCTCGACGCCCCCTGGCAAGCAACCAGGACTCCCATCATCGCCGATGCGGGGAGCGTCACGATCGTGCACCACGACATCGCCCACGGCCGCTTCGGAATGAATACGACCAGTGTTCTCCGTCACATGGTGAAGTTCCTGTTCACCCGCGACCAGGAACCGACGGCGCCCACCTGGGACAACAGGAGCCCCGAGTGGATTGCCTCGGGAGACCCGCAGGAGCCCATCTGGGAATACGTCTGGAACTGGTATCGAGGCGCGGCGACGCAGGGGATCAATCGCGCGGTCGACGATACCGACGCTCTCGTCAAGACCCTGCGAAGCGTGGATGACGCCGAGGCGATCGGTGCCGCCTATACGCTGGGCAATATCGGCGCGATCGAACCGCTGCTCGAGGCGCTGACGAGTCCCGACGTCGCTCTGCGCTGCATCGCCGGATACGGCTTTACGCCGCTCGGATCCGCAGCGGTCGCACCGCTCCTCGATCTCGTCGACGGTGCGCGTCCGGAGCTTCTCGCTGCGATCGCAGATATCCTGGGTGACATTGGACCGGACGCCGTCGATGCGGTGCCAGCCCTCACCCGACTCTTGCAGGACAAGAATCCACGCGTGCGCCAATATGCCGCCGAAGCCATTGGCATGGTCGCCCAGGCGCGCGCGGAAGCGCCCGCCGAGCTGGTTGACGCGCTCGGAGACGACGATGCCCTCGTTCGGCAATACGCCGCGGTATCGGTCGCGCGCCTCGGTGCGCGGGCCGGTTCGCTTCCCGGCGTGGTGGGCGCGCTCAAGGAGAACCTGGTCCACGGCCATCACCACGTAAGGGGATGGTCCATCGAGGCCTTAAGACGCTTGGGCACGCTAGAGGCGCTCGACGCCGCTTTCGACTATCTGATAACGACGCGCTGGGATTGCGCGCCGTGGTCCGGAGAACCCTGGGAGTACGACCTGAAACGTGCGCCGACCCGAGACCGGCACCTGCTGCTCAACTCCTGGGACCCCTGAGGGCAGCGAGCACCGGATCCGCTGGCTGAACGCGCTTACTGGAGGGCTCGTAGCGAGGTCTCATGTGAGTGGTCGGTACTCCAGAAGGGCCGACCGACCCGAGACATCGATGATCCGCACCAGCAATTCCATTCCTTCGGCGTCGGTCAGACGCAGATCTTCTCCTGGCGCAAAAGACGCCGGTTGCGTCTCCCCGTCGTTGATAGCGATATTGGATGTATACAGATAGGTTCTGTCTAGCGTATCCCGTATGGGATTCAGCCTCCCCGCCAAACCGGGAACCTCCCCTGTTGCCTCCGGGAAAATGACGGCTCCGCCGCGCGGAAGCGAGTCGAGATCGATATGGAGCATGCGCTCGGCGGGGGTCCAGTCATGCTCCAGGTGCGCGCAGTATCCCTCGGCTGCCACGTAAACCGTCATCGGGAAATGAAGCGAATGTAAATCGAGTATGGCTTCGCCACTCTCGTCGGTGGTCGTGTGTCTCCAGGTCTTGTTGGGGAACAACGCAAGAACGGCTGCACCGGCGACCGGCTGACCGTTCGCGAACACGGTAACGACGTGTTCCCGGTTTGGCAGACATGCCGCACGCATCATCCGCCAGGGTATGAGCCGCCCCTCTTCGCGCTGCTGGAACTGGTCGCCGCCGTAGGCGACCGTGGCGTCGCATTCCGCCGGTGCATCGGCAAAGTGCCGCCGAACCCGCCGGATACCGTCGAACAGGCTCGAGGATGCCGTCGTCGAAGACTTGGCTTCCACCAGCGAAAGTCCGGCCGGCCGGTCGATGACGAGATCGACCTCGGCTCCGTTGCGATCCCGGTAGAACCACAGGCCGCCTGTCAGTCCTCGGTTCGTCCGGTGCTTCAGAATCTCCGATACGACCCAGGTCTCGAAGATCGGCCCGCGCAATGGATGCGAGTGAAGCTGATCCGGTTGTCGGATTCCCAGGAGCCAGCAGACCAGGCCGGTATCATAGAAGTAGAGCTTCGGCATCTTGACCAGTCGCTTGCGTGGGTGCGCATGAAACGCCGGTACGCGAAAGGCGATGAAACTGGCCTCCAGCACGCTCAGCCAGGCTTTGGCGGTCGGCTGTGAAACGCCGCAATCCCCCGCCAATGTCGAGTAATTGAGCAACTGCGCGGTGCGCCCGGCGCACAGTTCGACAAAACGTTGAAACATCGCGAGGTCGCCGACGTTGGTAATCGTCCGGACGTCCCGTTCGAGATAGGTGGCGACATAGGAGCGCAGCCATTCTGACGGGTGGAGCCGTCTATCGAAGATACGGGGATAGCCGCCCGCAAAGAGCGTCTCCTCAAGGTTCGATGGATGGCCCTCAAAACACGTGACCTCGCCTCGAGTGAGCGGCAGAAGGTGATGCACCTCCGTTCTGCCAGCCAGTGACTGGCTGACTGACTCCAACAAGGACAGGTTCTGCGAGCCGCTGAGAATCCAGCGTCCGGGCGTCGGGTCGTCATCGATGACGCCCTGCAAGTAAGAGAGCAGATCCGGAACGCGCTGCACCTCGTCGAGAATGGCGCCATCGGGCAACTGGGCCAGAAATGCTCTGGGGTCTTCGGTCGCGAACAGGCGTTGGTCCGGAGCTTCGAGGGTGACGTACGGATGCTGTGGAAACACGGCTCGGCAAAGCGTGGTCTTGCCGCTTTGCCGGGGCCCCGTAAGCGTCACGGCGGGGGCTTGTGTGGCGGCCCGAACCAGCCTGGGTGCAAGATCCCGGATGATCATCGTGAAGGGACCTTAGCACCAAAGTAGGCTAATTCAAAATTGAATTTTAATTTAGCCTACTTTTTGGGCCCTTGACGGCAGCGGGCACCGGACCCGCAGGCGGTCAGGCGTAGAGGTCTTTCGCTCCTCCGCCGTACTCGCTCGCATAGGCGGAGATGTACTTCTCTGCGTACTCGGCTTTTTCGGCCCGGTCGGCCTCGGTCGCGTAGCCGGGGATGACCGCCTGCTGTGTCAGAATCGAGAACCGCGTCGGATTGCGCTCGAGCGTTTCCCGCGGAATCTTGCCGATGAAATCCTCCAGCGTCCGGATATACGGCCGCACCATGTAGTTCGTCACGCTCACCCGCAGCCCGGGCGCCCTGCGGTTGAACGCGCCGTGCCAGAGGTTGCCGTGCCAGACGATCAGGGAGCCGGCCTTGCCCTCGACCGGAACCGCTTGCGCATTGCCGAAATCGCCGGGGTTGGCCGGCACGATGCACTCGGCGCCTATCGGATGGCGGCACCACTTGTGACTGCCCGGAACGATCGCCGTGCCGCCGTTCTTCCGATTGAAATCCGTCAACCAGTAGGTGCTCTGGCAGACGACGGACTGCTGCGTCAGCGGTGACGCCATCGGGTTGTCCGTGTGCAACCTGAACGTGCTCTCGTTTGGCCCTTTCATCCAGCAGGCCATGGTCGACAGCACCGCGTTGTAGCCGCACAGATAGGTTGCCAAGGCGAGCATCACCGGGTTCATCAGCGACTCTTCGAACACCGGATCCTCCAGCAGGAGCGAATGCATCACGTCGCCGACGGGCGAGTCGCGATCGCTGCTGTCAGCACCCCGCATACGGCTCTTGGGTCGTCCCACCTTGACCGGGGCCGCCATGGACTGCACCTGCATGTGCGCGTGCGTGGAGCCGGTCTCGAGATCTGGACGCTCGCCGTTGCGCCGCTCGGCGATGCCAAGCATGGCTTCGAGCATCCGACCGGCGAGGCCGTTGGGGCTTGCGATCTCGGGCGGGATGATCGTGTAGCCGTAGGCGTCGAGATCGGCAACGTAGCTCTGCAAGCCAAGCTCGCAAATGTCGTTCCATGCACGATCGAGGCCGGTCTCCAAGGTGGTTGCTGGTTCCGCCATGATTCTTTCTCCACGGTGCCTTGGCTTGATTCTACGCCTGCTCGCGGCACCTCGCGATCACGGGAGCACAACGGATTTCAGACAATCGGGTATTCTTCCTACCCGTAGATCAGAGGGGGGAATATGTCCGAACCAATGAAAGTCGGCCTCGTTGGCACAGGAGGCATTTCCAATCGGCACATGACCGCCTACCTGGCGCATCCCGAGCGGGTGCACCTCGCGGCGGTATGCGACATCGTTGAGTCCCGCGCGCAGGAGTATGCGAAGAAGGCGGGCGTCGAAACGATCTACCTCGACTTCGACCAGATGCTGGGAGAGGCCGACATCGATGCGGTCGACATCTGCACCAGTCACGACATGCATGCGCCCCTGGCTGTGGCCGCCGCGCAAGCCGGCAAGCATGTGCTCGTCGAGAAGGCGATGGCGCACACGCTGCAGGGCTGTCGGGACATGATCGAAGCCGCCGACACATCGGGAGTGACCCTGATGGTCGCGCAGCACCTGCGTTATTCGCCTGAAGCCCCCGCGGTGAAACGCTTCATCGACGAGGGCCACGTGGGCGAGGTCCAGGCGGTTCGAACCCACGCGATCATGGGCGGCGGCCGGCGCCCGCGCAAAGGTTGGATGAGCGACGGCAAGCATGGCGGCGGCATCCTGATGGTCAACTCCGTCCACCACATTGATTTGCTGCGCTACTACGTTGGCGACGTCAAACGGGTGAACGGAATTTGCAGGACCATAGAGTCGCAAATGGCCAATGGCGCGGAAGACCTGTTCTTTGCGACCCTCGAATTCGCGAACGGCGTCATAGGCGATGTGTACGGCAACTGGACCACGCGGCTGGCGCCCGAGGGGATGTCGTACATGGTCTACGGCAGCGAGGGCTCGCTGCACTCGACCCCGCCATTGCCGGAGAATGCGAGAGGGGTGAACCAGTTCGGCCCCATCATGTTCGCCCGCAAGACCGAGGAGAAAGCGCAGGCGCGCGCGCAACTACCGGTTATGGCGGCGGCGGGCCAGGAGTTGTCCGCGGAAGAGATCAGGGAGGTGCTGGATCCGGATTTCGAGCCGCTTCCCACAAGGGAGGGCGATCAGCCCAGTACCGACTTCTTCATCAACGAAATCCTGCACTGGGAAGAGTGCTGCAGAACGGGCGCGGAACCCATCAGCAGCGGACGGGACAACATCGGGACGATGAAGATCATCTTCGGGATCCTGGAGTCGTCGCGGACAGGTAGGACTGTCGATCTTGACGACCTCTAGGCAGCCCTCAAGCCGCCCGCGTGTTTCACCATCTATCAAGGTAATCTAGGTCCATGAACGTCGGAATCTTCAACTTCATCACCGAATACTCCATGCCCATCACCGATCTCGCGCGGGAGGTGGAGGCGCGTGGATTCGACTCCCTTTGGGTTCCCGAGCACACGCATATTCCGACTTCGCGCCTGTCGCCCTATCCGGAGGGCACCGCACTGCCGGAGGAGTACAAGCACACCCTCGATCCATTCGTTACGCTCTCTGCGGCCGCTGCCGTGACCTCGAAGATCAAGCTCGGCACGAGCATCATCCTTATGATCGAACGGGACACCATCACTACCGCCAAGGCAGCGGCGACGCTCGATTTCCAGTCAAACGGCCGCCTCATGTTCGGTATGGGCGGCGGCTGGAATCGCGAGGAAGCAGAAAACCACGGGACGGAATGGGACACGCGGTTCAAGCGCCTCGAGGAGCAGATGCAGGCCATAAAGAGGATCTGGACCGAGGACGAGGCCGAGTTCCACGGCGACCACGTCGACTTCGATCCGATCTGGGCGTGGCCGAAGCCCGTTTCCGATCCGCATCCGCCGCTCTTTCTCGGCGGGGAGACCATTCACACCTTGCGCCGGATCGTGAAATATGGCGACGGGTGGCTGCCGCGCGCGGGTTGGCCCGAGCAGGTGTTCGAAGGCGTGTCCAAGCTCCGGCAACTCGCAGAAGAAGCGGGCCGGGACCCGTCGTCGATCGACATCTCGATCTTCGCGCTGCTTCCCGACGACCAGGAATGGCCGTCTCGATTCATCGACCAGGGCGTCGATCGCATCATCTTCTGGTTGCCGCCCCAGGATGCCGATGCGATGCGCCGCATGATGGATAAGGTTCAGCACTACATCGGCTGATCACCGTCCGGCCGCGACAGACGTCAAACCCGAACAGGTCTCCCCGGTAGCGGCGCTACCGCAGGATGTACGCGGAAGGATTGGGCAATGCGGCTGACGGCTTGAGGACGGGGAATCAGCATGGCAGCCGACAATAATCCTTGAAAATCTACATGGCGAAAGCAGATTTTCAAGGAATGTTCGAGAACCTCATGAGTGTTTTGGTGCAAACGGGTGGGGTGCTACGCTGTCGACTCTGGATGGGGAGGATAACGCGATGAAGCCCAAGGGCATCAAGCTAAACGACGAGCAGGTTCGGCGGTTCATCTGCGATGGCGTCGTCGTGTTCGATAGCGGCCTCGCACCCGAGGTCCATCAGGATATCTACGACAAGATCCAATGGAGCAACAACCGGGAATTCAACATGGGCAACAACGTGTTGCCCCGCATCGCCGAATTGCAGCAGGTGCTGGACGCCCCGGCCGTCCACGGTGCCGTGCAGAGCATCCTCGGCGACGACTACATGCTGCATCCGCATCGGTACATGCATGCCAACGAACCGCTCGCCGAGGCAGAACGATCCCTGTCGCTGACCGGGTTTGAGCACGCTCCGCCCGTGGGCGAAGGATCTACCGCAACTAGCGGCTGGCACCAGGATGGACAGTGCCCCCTTGGCCGGTTCCGGCACCACGTGCCCCGGATCGCCATGATCATTTACTTTCCGCAGGACACCCCGGCCCTGCGCGGCCCCACCCGGGTCATTCCGGGGACGCATCTGCACGCCTTCCTGAAGGAAAGCGACTATCCGTTCGCATTTGTCGGCGACCACATCAAGGCGGGCACGTGCCTGCTGGTCGCTTTTGATATCGCGCACGCGGCGCTCAGCAACCGAACGGATATGAGTCGCTACATGCTCAAGTTCGTATTCCTGCGCACTCGCAATCCCGTCGCGCCAAGCTGGGACGGCGGGGAGGTCGAATGGCAGGCGCCGAAAGCGCGCCTGGGCCAGTACGACCACAGCAAGGCCTGGTCCTACATCTGGAACTGGATGCGCGGCGCGCCGCGTTTGGCTACCCCTAACCGGGCAGGGTCAAACGAGGTCCAACGATGGATGGGGTTGCTCAACGGCACCGATCAGGCCGCCCGGCTTGAAGCTATCTACGAACTGGCTCGAATGGGCGCCGATGCCATTGCGCCCCTGCGGGAAAGCCTGCTGCAATGTGCCGGCCTGCAGCGTGAAATCCCCTTGCGGCACTACCGAAACGAGGCGGGCAAGTACGTCACGGATGGTGATCGCAATGAGCGCCGCTGGAGTGACGGAAACTGCGTGCCGCAGGACGAAGCGTACGCACTCGGCGCCATGGGAGAGGTCGCCGTGCGGCCTCTGGTCGAGTTACTCAAGCACGACGATGCCTGGATCAAGATCAACGCGGCCTTCGCCCTCGGCGAGATCGGCGCGCCGGCCGCCTGCGCCATGCCCCGCCTGGCGCAGCTTCTGGACCATGAACTGCAACAGGTGGCGCGGGCGAGTCTGGACGCGATGGCCTTTGTCGGCACCAATACCCGCGTTGCCCTGCCCGCCATTCGCAAAGTGCTGACCGTGGACAATCCCGTCTGGCGGGTGAATAGCCCGCGAGCGGCCTGGACCCATGAGAATCAGGCCCGGTTCAACGCCATGTGCGCGTTGCTGAACTCCGATATCCCCGCGGATGAACTGGATGATCTGCTGATTGACTGCCTCGACGACGACATAGGCTACGTGCATGCGCTCGCACTCGAAGCCCTCACGCGGCCGCGCGGTGGCGAGGATCGCCCGGGGCTGCGGCGTTCCCTCGACTATCTGAAAACGCGTTGTTGGGATCACACGCTGGCAAACGACTATCGCGTGTACTGATTGTCTCCGTGGCCGTTTCCCAGGCGAGCGTCGTGGTGGAACGTCCCGCCTAGAGGTCGTCCAGATCGACGGCCTTGCCCGTCCGCGAGGACTCGAAAATCCCAAGGATGATCTTCATCGTCTCGATGTTGTCCCGACCGCTGCTGATCGGTTCCTTCCCCGTCCTGCAGCACTCCTCGAAGTGCAGGATTTCGTTCACCATGGGGATGGGGGTGGGCAGATCCGTGTGATCGGGTTCCAACGGTTCGAAGGACGGGCGCATCCGCGCTCTGAATCTCTCCACGTTCAACGGGCCTGATGGCCGTGCCCTGGGGCGCGCCTGCACCTCCTCCGGGGATCTGAGGCAAAACATGGCGGTGCCGAATTGCTCTCGTCCCTGCTCGGGGGTCTGCGGTACGGTCGTGTGCAGGGTGCCGTTGCTGCCGTACAGGACATACGACATCGGCTCGTGGGACGGGGATGTGGTCCAGTTGGCGAACACGGATCCGATCGCACCGTTGTCGAACTCCAGCGTTGCCGCGACCATGTCGTCGGCGCCATTGATCATTTGCGGCTGCAACGACTTGCATACCCCCGTTACCCGTTTGACGTTTCCGATGTAGTAGCGCAGGAGATCGATGTGATGGACGGTGTTGGTCAGCAGGACGCCGCCGCCCTGTTTCCCGTCGGTCATCCAGTGGCCGCCGGGTTTCGCGCCCACGATACTGATGATCGCGTGGGTCTGAATCGCCCGAATGTCGCCCAGGTTGTCTTCGTCGATGAAGCGTTTCACCGCGCGGGCGCCAGGCCCATGACGCAGGTGCTGCGCGACCATGAGGGTCACCCCTGTCTCATCGGCCGCCTCAATCATCTCCCGGCAGCCCTGCAGCGTATGCGCCATCGCTTTCTCGACGAGCACGTGCTTGCCGGCTCGCGCGGCGGCAATCGCCGGGGCCGCGTGCTGGTCGTGACCGGTACAGATGTCGACCGCTTCGATGTCGGCGTCGGTCAGCATCTCGTCGAGGTCCGTGTAGACGGCTTCGACGCCCGCTCTCTCGGCGTAATCCCGCGCGGCTTCCTCGATGACATCGCAAACGGCGACGAGCCGCACCCGGTCCGAATGTTCCAGGTAGGCGGTCAGGTGGGAATTGGAAATGCTCCCGGTACCTACCATGCCAACTTTCAATGGCTCGGACATGATTCCTCTCTCCCTTTGTGCGCCCCTACGAGCAGGAAGCATAACCGACTACGATGCGGACACGGCTTGGCACCCGCAGCCTGTCTACCGGGCAGCGCCCGGATCGGAACCGGCATGTTCGGATCGCTCCGTACCTACAGGTCAAGCATTGCGGAACGCCTGGCCAGCAAGGTCCGGTAATGGTCCTTCTGATCCGAGGGCAGGAAGGAGTCGGCGATGCGCGCCCGCCAGGCGGAGGCGGCGCTCGCCAAATCCGCCTGGACGTTGCGGACCACCTTGTCTGGAAGTTTCAGCCGTTCCTTGGCGAAGTAGGCTACCCAGGCCTTGCGGCCGAGACGGCGTTTCTTCCCTTGCAGAGGTAGAGATCAAGGAGTTTTTGCTCAAATGTACCGTCTGAGCGGTAACTTGGACTCAAATGAGCGACCAGTGCGTTGGATCGTGGCGAATGTCGTCTCCATTACCGCCATAACGGGAATTTTCCCAGATTGGCTATGTGGGTTGATCGACTTATCTGCCGGATGCGAATGTGGGTAGACTTATTGGGGCCGGGAGCCTTTGGCCCGGAGAGCACGAGGGGAATTGAGTTTGAAATGCACGCGAAACACGACGCGTCATCAACACCGGTGCGGGCGGCATGCTATCCAAAAGGAGCGTAACCGCCGATGACACAACCACCTCGGGTACTCGAACTCGGCAGCGGTTTTTCCGCAGCGTACGCCGCGAAGCTGCTGGGCGACCACGGCGCCGACGTGGTGAAGGTCGAACCACCGGAAGGCGATAAGACGCGTCGGCGTGGGCCTTTCCCGGGGAACAAGACCGACCCGGAGCAGAGTGGAACTTTCCTCGCGCTCAACCTGAACAAGCGTGGCGTGTGCCTTGATCTCGACGCCGAAAGCGGCCGTGCCGAGCTGCGCAAGCTCATTGGCTGGGCCGACATCCTGGTGCACAACTATTCTCGCCTGGGGGCGCAGGCGCTCGGTCTGGATCCGGCAACGTTGAAGGCGGAACGCCCGGATCTCGTGGTGCTTTCGATTACGCCCTTCGGCGTCACAGGACCGTACCGCGACTTTGTCGCCGAGGAGTTGACCGTCTCGAATGCGGGCGGTTGGGCCAATCTCTGTCCCCGCTCGCACACGGACCCCACGTTGCCGCCGCTCAAGGTGTTTGGAAATCAATGCGGCATGATGGCGGGCATTGCCGGCGCGACGGCCGCGCTAGCCACCTACCGCGACGCTCGGCGGTCGGGGGTGGGCGATTACATCGATCTTTCCGAGCAGGCCTACATCGCGTCCGGGTTGGAAGGCGCCATCCCGGGGTACACGTACCGGGGAACCGTTAGCAGGCGCCACGAGCTGAGTCACTGGGGCACCTTCGATGCCAAGGACGGACCGATACTTATGCTTTGCATGGAGGAAAGCCAATGGGAGCGGATCGTGGAGTTCATGGGCCGGCCGGCGTGGACCGAGCTCGAGATCTTTGCGAACCAGCGCACCCGACACCAGAACTACGATGTCCTCGTCCACTTCTACCAGGAGTTCATATCGGAATGGAATGCGTTCGAGCTTTTCCATGCGGGGCAGGCCAGGCGCATCTGCCTCGCTCCGGTGATGAACTTCGAGCAGGTCGCGTCGGACAGGCACCTGCGCGCCCGAGACGGTTTCGTGACCGTCGACCACCCGGAGACCGGGCCCGTCGAATACCTGGCCCCGGCGGTGCTGACGACGTCCGGACGCGCAGAGATTCGCCGTCCCGCGCCGCGCCTGGGCGAGCACAACGACGAAGTGCTCGCCGATGCGGAGCCTCCGTCGGACGCGCGGGGGAACGCGGAAGGTTCTGACGCTGCAAAGTCAGAGGCGCGCCGTCCGCTCGAGGGCGTTCGGGTCGTCGATCTGTCGTGGGTCTGGGCGGGGCCGTTCGCCGCGATGCATCTCGCGCACCTCGGCGCCGAGGTCATACGCTGCGAGTCCTCCGTGCGCCCGGATCTTTATCGCAGGGGCGGAATATCGAACCCGCCGGACGGCATGGAACCGTCGTTGAATCGCGCGGGCATGTTCAACCAGTGGAACCAGGGCAAGAAGAGCGTATCGGTCGATCTCAGCGACCCGCGGGCGATCGAAATCGTCAAGGGTCTTGTCGCCGAGTCGGACATCGTGGTGCAGAACTTCGGGACCGGCGTGATGGACCGGCTGGGATTGGGCTACGAGGAGCTCAAGCGAATCAACCCGCGCATCATCCTCGCGAGCATCAGCGGCTATGGCCAGGTCGGGCCATATCGCGAGTACCTGGCTTACGGTCCGGCGTTGGTGCCGTTGACCGGGATGTCGACGGTGACGGGATTCATCGGTGGCAAGCCCGAACTTTTTGGGCCCTCGATACCGGACCCGACCGCTGGAATGACTGCCGCGTGGGCAGTCGTCTCCGCGCTCGAACATCGTGAGCAGACCGGCCGGGGTGACCACCTCGACATCTCGCTCTGGGAGGCGACCGGGGTTCTCGCGATCGAGGCCTGGATGCAGTACGCATTCGACGGCACCCAGCCGGACCGCATGGGCAATCGCGACCCGTGGATGGCGCCCCACGGCTGTTTCGCCTGTCGCGGAGAAGACGAGTGGGTGTCCATCGCTTGCACGGAAGATGCGCAGTGGGTGAAGCTCGCGGCACTGATCGATCCTGCCCTTGGCGCCGACGAACGCTTCCTCACCCTCGAGGCGCGCAAGGAAAACGAGGATGCGCTGGAACAGATCGTCTCGGAGTGGACCGCCGAGCAGGATCGGTGGGAAGTCACCTGGCTGCTCCAGGCCCAGGGCGTGGCGGCGTTTCCGAGCTTCACGACCGAGGACATCGTACGGGACCCGCATCTCAATGCGCGCGGATTCATCGAGCGGCTCGAGCACCCGGAGGTCGGTCGCCGAACCCACGTGGGCATCCCGTGGCGGCTCGATCGGCGGCCCAACGGCGTGCGCATGCCGGCGCCCTGCCTTGGGGCGGACACCGACACGTTGCTGACCGAGGTCCTCGGTTACGACGCGGCCAGGATCAAGGAACTGCGCGAGGGCGACGTGCTCCGTTAGCAGTGCCCCTCGTGACGACGAAATTCCCGATGGGTGTCGGCTGCCAGGACAAAGCGTCATCGGCTCACGACTGTCATGGTGTTCCGATCACTCCGAGAATCGCGCTGTCTCGATACAATGCCTACCGAGCCCGAAGAACGAGGCTCCGACTCCGAGACTCTTGACATATCATCCAAGCAAGGCAAGAGTTCGCTTCGGCCTGTTCTAGCCGATGTTGCTTTTGATACGGCTGTATCCAGTCGCCATGGATCGAGGAAGTTAGGTGAAGGCTCCGAATACGAGCATTGTGTTGGCGTCCCAAAAGGGCGACCTCCATCGGCTTATGTTCGATGAGCGGCAACTCTTCGGGGGTGATCTTGACCGCGTTGAGTTGGCAGCTGGGCCGGTTGGAGAGTTTGCTTACACGTCCGGGAAGTTTGAGTTCTCAGTAAGTCCTGACCGGATATTTCTGAGGAACCAAGGAGACGAGATTCTGCCAGAGACCATCGAGCAGGCCGCTGCCAGCGTTCTGACGGCGCTTTCGCAACATCAGGTTACTAGTTCCATCACCGCTGTTGGCTTGAACATGGAGCGTGAGATCATTCCAAGCGCTGAATCCCCGGAAGGTGCCGCTTTTTGTGCGTCTCTAGTCGATGCCGATACGGTCTCCACTTTGGTCGGATCAACGGAGCCACAGCTCCTGTTCCTGCGCTCCGCGTTTGTCCAAGACGAATTGCAGTACCAAGTGCAAATTGAGCCTCACATCGCGACAGAGGGCCAGCGCCTATACCTGTCGGTCAACGTCCACCAGGACACGACGGGTGCAGAGGACCTAGCATCGAAAGTACTTGGACCGTTCGGGATTGCCCGTTCCTACATGGAGGGTCTGCTAGAGCGATGTACGGTGGCGCTGCGGGGGAAGATTGGATGAAAGGAGCAGACGTAATCCAGTTCGATCTGGAGCACCCGACGATAATTTCGAAGGCGCAGCCAGGACCTGATCGCGACAAAGACCTTCTCGCGAATCTGAAAAAGTTCATCGAGTTTGTGCCGAGACGATTGGCTTTCGAACAAAATCTCAGTAACTCCTTCAAGACCGTCACGGATTTGGCCGAAACACATGTCGGTTTCCGCGGCGATACGTACGGAACTCACTTCATTGCAGTCGAGGGTGCGTCGCCATTGCTGGATCTCGCTGGGCGAAGCGAACGGTGGATATACGAGATACACGCTGTCGTCGATCCCACAACCCAGTTCGAGATATTGCAGGAACTCGAAGATTTGGAGACGTCTCAAGAACTCGACTCGCAGGTAGTCGCCAACGCCCGGGCGCTTATCCCGAAACTGTGGAAAATTCATCCGGTTCGTTTCGAGGTTTACGTTAGCGAACGCAACGGAATCGTCATTGAGGCACCTACGCGGCCAGGTGGGTCGGTTGGCGTCGAATGTTGCGAGCGGGATATCGTCTATTGCTTCGTCACCATCGATGGCAACAACCGTTACGCGAAGTTCTACCAGATGGACGGCTTGCCGGACCCCTTCATCACGAAGGCCCTCCGAGACCTCGCGGCTGGATAGTCGATTTCGATCGTGGGGCCGCTGCAACGGAGCGAGGGGCTCTGGAGGGACGTGTACTTCCGGCGAGAGAAGACGGCCATTGAGAATCGGCGCGTCAATCGTGACTCGAAAGCGGCCTTCGGTCGGCCACCGTACAGCGAAATTTCTGTGAGTCGTTATGACGCGGTCGAGTTGGCCGAATGCACTGAAGCGGGCAACAGGCGGGCCGAGCCCATCAAGGGTGCCGAGGGTGTTCTGGGCTGGGTGATCATTCCCGGCGACATTGCGATACGTGGTGGCCGGCAGGCCGAGGCTGATCCCACAAGCGACAACTGCTACCACGCTAACATTGTGTTGCCGGAGGTGGTGGCGAGTTGGCAAGACACAGAAGTGCATACGCGGGAATTCGTGGTCAACGGCCAATGGCAAGACGCGGTCTAGTGTTCCGTCAAGTCTAAAAATGCGAGTGTAGCTGCGAGGGGGCACCCCTCGCATGAAAACAATCTTCAGCCGGGGAGCGCGAGGGGGTACCCCTCGCATGAAAACCACCAGGGGCCAAAAAGACCCGCAGATACCCGTAGATTTAGGCTTGACGGAGCACTAGATTGAATGCCCGCTCTTTAGCACCAAAGCTCCTCCCGACTCTATCGGCACAACTCCTTATGTCTATCGGTTTTGATACTGATCCGACTAACGGATATCGTCACTGAAATGCGAGATTCCGCATTCGGGCGTAGAATGGCCGCATAGCTAGAGGTGTTCGCCGAGGCGGTGATGAATCCGCCGCCGCCCCGTGGACCGTTCCCGGACCGCGCTCCGTGGACAGGGCCTGCCATCGACCCCGCTCCCCGTGAACTGAAGCCTTCCAGCGCTGGTCCGCGCGGATCGGCACCGGTGCTCATGCGGGGACCGGGACGGTTCCACCGGAGACCGGACGGAGCAGACTTCCCTCGGGTGTCTCAGTGCACTCGGCGGCCCAATCGCGGAAGCTGGACCGGAACCCGGACATCCCAAGCATCCCGCTTTCCATCTTGCGCAACATTGCCGTACCGCCCCCGGCCACGGTCGGTGCATCGATGCTAACTCAGTCCCGTGGCGTCTCCCGCCGGGCCGCGCCGACGCGGCCGCAGCGCCCCCGCCGCCGGCCAGTTCCCGGGAACGGTCGGGGCGACCGCGCACCGCGCCGGGCGCGGATTCCGTCGGCCGCCGCCTACCGGTCCGGCGGCGTCTCCGGCGCGGGTGGACAGGTCGAACCCACGGGCGCCTGCGCTCCGGCCGGGCCGGCGACCCCGGCCCTGTCGTCCCCGTTGCCGGACGCCATCCCATCGGCCGGGCATGGAGCGTCCAGTTGCAGGCCGGCGCCCGCCGCAGGGGCCGCCGCCGCGGGGGAGGGTCCCCGCGCGCCCGGCCGCCACGTGATCCCGAACTGAATGCCGTGCGCGGGCGGCACGCCCGCCGCCTCGCGCCGCGTCGCCTCGAGCGACATCCGCAGCGCAGCGCCGCGCGTCCATCGCGCGCCGAAGCGCCAGTCGCGGCCCAGCGGGCCCGCCGTCGACAGGCCCAGGAACGGCGTCGCCGCGCCCATGCCGCGGAACGCGGACAGGCCGTAGCCGACGTCCGCCCGCAGCCGCATCGCCGCGTCGAAGCCGTGGCCCGCCAGCCCGCGCGCGTCGCGCACCGACCACAGGCGCTCGGCCCCGCCGGTCGCGGACGCGCCCCACGACGGCGTCACCGACAGCGTCAGCCCGCGTCCGGGGGCGCCCGGATCGATCCGCACCGAGGCGCTCGCGCCCCATTCCCGGTAGGCGGCGTCCTCGTGCGCCACCAGGTAGCGCCCGGCCGCCTCCGCCGTCAGACCCAGCGCCGCGTCCGCGTAGCGCAGCGAGCCGCCGAGGTCGATCCCGGCGCCCGTCTCCGCGTCGCCGCCGTCGCGGCGCACGCCGATCTCCAGCGTCGGCGTCAGCAGCCGCGTGTCGCCGAACCGGAACGGCCGCGAGCCCTCGACCAGCAGCCGCAGGCGGCTGGTGCCGCCCGCCGCCGCCGCCAGCAGGCCGGCCTCGTTGTCCTCCACGCCGTCCGACGCGATGCGCGTCAGCCGCACGTCCGTCCGCGCCGCCAGCTCGAGGCCGCCGGCGCCGCGCAGGAACACCCCGCGCAGGCCGCCCGCCGCCATCCGCATCGACGTGTCCGTCTCCCAGACGGAGCCGTTCGTATCGAGCGCGAGATCGCCCGCGCCGTAGCCGAGCGCGCCCCACGCCGACAGCCGCTCGCTCGCCCGCCAGCGGGCGTACGGGTGCACCGCCGTCAGGGTGCTGTCGAGTCCGCCCGCGCCGCCGCCCGGGCCGCCGCGGAACGCGCCCGCGCCGACCGAGTGCGCCACCGTGATCCCCGCCATCCAGCGGTTCCGCGACGCGTCCGCGCCGACCAGGAACGTCGCCACCTCGCCGTTCACCGCGACGCCGTCGGCGACGCCGTCGAAGCGCGTCGCGGCCGCCCGGCCCCAGGCGGTAAGCCGCCGCGGCGCGCCGTACTCGTCCGCGCCGGCCGCCGACAGCCGGAACGAACTGCCGAGCAGCAGGTCGCGCAGGCGCGGGCGGTGGCCGCCCGTCGCGGACGGGCCGCGCGGCGCGCCGTCCATGCCCGTGCCCATGCCGCCGCTCAGTCCGCCGTTCAGTCCGCGGTTGGTTCCCGCGCTCATGCCGCCGTTCATCCCGGCGCCCATCGCGCCATTCGGTCCGGCGTTCATTCCGGGGGGCGTTCCGGCGCCCGCGCCGCAGTCGATTCCCGCGTTCGCTCCGGGGTCCGCGCCCCGGTCCGGCGGCGCGGCGCCGCCGAACGGGCCGCAGGCGAACGGATCGCCCGGCATGCCGCCGTGCGCGGGCGCGTCGAACAGGCCGCCGCCGCCCCACAGCCGGCGTCCGCCGAAGGTCGCGTGCGAGGCGCCGCCCGGGTCCCGGAACCGCTCCTCGATCGCCTCCGCCGCGTGGTCCGACGCCGTCCGCCCGAACCGCGCCAGCCAGGCCGCCGGCAGCGGGTCGCTATTCTCGATCGTGCCCGACGCCAGGCGGTCGCCGCGGTCCACGCCGGCCCCCGGCTCCAGCACCACCACCATCTTCTCGTCGCCCTCGTCGACCGCGTCGTCCAGCACCTTCACGCGCAGCGTCTTCGCCGTCTCGCCCGCGCCGAACCTCAGCTTGCCCGCGCGGGCCTCGTAGTCCTCGCCCGCCTTGGCGCTGGCGTCCATGGTCCGGTAGCCCACCGTCACCGCGCCCGGCGCCGGGGCGCTCAGCGTCACCGCGAAGTCCAGCGTCGCGCCCGCCGCCTCGCGCACCCGCGCGTCCGCCACCGACACCTTCGGCCGCGGCCGCGCGGCCACCGCCTTCGTCGCCGCGCTGGTCACGCTTTCCTCGTTGCCGGCGTCGTCGGCGAACTCGACGCGCACCTTCAGCCGCTCGCCCTCGTCGGCCTCGACGACCGCGTACGTCGCCCCGGTCGCCCCGGAAATGTCCGCGCCGCCGCGCAGCCACTGGTGGGCGAACTCCGCGTTCTCAAGCCCGTCGGCGTCCGACACGCCCGACGTCGAGGCGGTCAGCGCCTCGCCGACCCGCGCCTTGCCGCGGATCGCCGGCGCGCCTTCGGCCGGCGCGTTCGCCCGCGGCGCCGCCTCGACGGCGTCCGTCGCCGCGCTGGTCAGGCTCTCTTCGTTGCCGGCGTCGTCCTCGAACGCCACCCGCACCTTCAGCCGCTCGCCCGCGTCGGCGTCCGCCGCCGTGTAGCTCGACCCCGTCGCCCCGGAAATGTCCGCGCCGCCCCGGATCCACTGATAGCGGAACTCCGCGTTCGCCAGCCCGTCGGCGTCCGATACGCCCGCCGTCGAGGCGGTCAGCGTCTCGCCGACCCGCGCCGTCCCGGAGATCGCCGGCCTGCCTTCCGCCGGGGTGTTCGCCGGCGCCTCGCCCGGTCCGGCCACCGTCGCCGAGAGGCTGTTGGTCAGCTTCCGCCGCGGCTCGCCCTTGGTGCAGATCGCCCCGGACTCCGCGCACTCGCGGCCCGCCTCGAGCGCGATCCCGACGTCGCCGCCGCCGTCCGGCCGCACGGTCATCTCGAACAGGTCGCGGCGGTCGTCGACGCGCTTCCCGCCCGTCACGCGCCCGCCGGTCACCGCGAACGCGTCTTCGCGCAGCGCCTTGTAGCTGATGCCGATGTCCTCGCTGAACGCGGCGCGGAACCTGAACCCGCCCTCGCCGCGGTGTGCCGCCGGCATGTCCTCGAACCGGGCCGTCAGCGGCTCCGCCTCGTCCGGCGCCGCCGCCACCGTGTCCGTCGGTTCGCTGGTCAGGCGCTCGGCGTTGCCGGCGTCGTCCTCGAACTCCACCCGCACCTTCAGCCGCTCGCCCTCGTCGGCGTCCACCGCCGTGTAGCTCGACCCCGTCGCCCCGGAAATGTCCGCGCCGCCCCGGATCCACTGATAGCCGAACTCCGCGTTCTCAAGCCCGTCGGCGTCGGTTACGCCCGACGTCGAGACGGTCAGCGTCTCGCCGACCCGCGCCGTCCCGTCGATCGCCGGCGCGCCTTCCGCCGGCGTGTTCGCCGGCGCCTCGCCCGGTCCCGCCACCGTCGTGGAGGGACTGTTGGTCAGCCGCCGCCGCGGCTCGCCCTTGGTGCAGATCGCCCCGGACGCCGCGCAGTCGCGGTCCGCCTCGAGCGTGATCGCCACGTCGCCGCCGCCGTCCGGCTCCACCGTCATCTCGAACAGGTCGCGGCGGTCGTCCACGCGCTTCCCGCCCGTCACGCGCCCGCCGCTCACCGCGAACGCGTCCTCGCGCAGCGCCTTGTAGCTGATGCCGATGTCCCGGCTGAACGCCACCCGGAACGTGAACGCGGCGCCGTCGTGCGCCGCCGGCATGTCCTCGAACGACGCCGTCAGCGCCTCTTGCGGCTCGCTGTTGCGGATCGTGCCCGTGGCCCGGCCGTCGCCGGACCCGAGCGTCGCGCCGTCCGGGTTCGACAGCGTCAGCGTGAAAGTCTCGCCGTCGTCCGGCTCGGCGTCGTCGATGATCGGCACCGTCACCGTCCGCTGGGTCTCCAGCGGATCGAACGTCAGCGTGCCGCTCGTCTCCGTGTAGTCCTCGCCCGCCCTCGCCGCTTTGCTCCCCGTGCCGTCGGCCGTCGCGTAGTCGACCGTCACGATGCCCAGGCCGTGCGGCTCCAGGCGCACCGTGAACTCCATCTCGCCGTCCGCCTCGCGCGCCTCGGCGTCCTCCACCGACAGGTGCGACGCCGCCGAGCGCGACCCGTCCGTCTTGTGGTTGCGCTGCGTGCCCTTCCCCTTGGAGGAAAGGCGCGCGTCCTGGTCCGCGGCGTTGCGGATGCTGTCGCCGGACGCCACCTCGATCGGGTTGCCGCGGATCGCGATGCCGTTGCGGTCGATGTCGACCTCCAGCACCAGGTACGCGAACACCAGCGTGTCCGTGCCGCTCCCCGACTCGTAGTCGGCCTCGCACGCCGCCAGGCAGGGGTCGCCCACCTCGAGCGCGAACGTCGGCTCGCCGTCGACCACCACCGGCTGGTCGAAGCGCACCTCGATGCGGATCGTCTCGCCCTCGCCGTAGGTGTCCCTGTTCGTGGTGCCCTTCGACGTCAGCCGCGGCGTCGAGACCACCCCGATCTTCTCGATCGCCGGCGGCGTCGACGGCGCCGGCGTCAGGATCGTGCCCGTCGCCGCGGCGTCCGCCACCGTCGCCGCCGTGGCGGAGCCCAGCCTCAGCTCGAACAGTTCCGGGCCGTCCCCCGCCCCGTCCGCCGGGATCCGCACCGGCACCGTCGCCCGCGTCTGACCGGGCGGGATCTCCAGCACGCCCGCCGTCTCGCGGTAGTCCTCGCCCGCCGTCGCCGTGCCGTCCGCCGTCGCGTAGTCCACCCGCACCGCGAACGCCTGCGCCGGATCGAGAGTCACCTCGAAGTCGAGCGTCGCGTCCTCGCCGCGCGCCGCCTCCGCGTCCGCCACCGTCACCGTCGCGCCGGACCCGCCTTCCTCGAACCACGCCCGCCAGCCGAAGCCGTGGCCCGGCTCGGAGTCCTCGTGGGAATGGGTCACCTCGATCGGCAGCCCCAGCTCGTCGCCGCGCCCGCTGTAGTCGTCGCCCTGGTTGCACGAGGGTTTCAGGTCGAAGCACCGGTGAATGTGCTCCACCCCGTCGTGCGTCCTGACGTCGGGGCCGCCGGAGATTTCCGCATTCGGGTCCTCCTGCGCGTGGTGCACGTGCGTCCCGGGCCGGCGCTTGTGGTCGTTGGCCTCGTCGGGGTGCTCGTGGCCCTCGTGCGTGTGCTCGGGATACTGTTCCCTGGAATGCGCATGCGAGTGCGTGAACTCGGCGTGCGCGTGCACGCCGGCCCGCCGCGCGCCGTCCACCCTGTGGCCGGGCTGCGCGCCCACCTCGTCGTGGGCCAGCTCCGCGCCGTCGCCCGCGCCGTTGCGGATGACGTCGTCGCCGTCCAGCCGGAGCGCGTCGTCGCCGACCGAGACGCCGTCGTCGTCGTCGTCGCTCGCCGTCACCACGTAGACGAACACCAGCGTCTCCGTGCCTTCGCCCGAGTCGTACTCCGCCAGGCGCGGTCCGCCCGCGTCGAGCGCCAGCTCCGGGTCGCCCTCGACCTCCACCCGCTGGTCGAAGGTCACCTCGATCCGGATCTCCTCGCCCACCCCGTAGGTGGTCCCGTTATCCAGGCCCGGACCCGAGGTCACCGCGACCGAGACGATCCGCGGCGGACCCTCCGGCGTCACCTTTACCGTCGCCGCGTCGCTCTTGCCGGCGCCCGCGTCGCGCGCACGCAGCTCGAAGCTGTGCTCCACCGCGTTGGCGAGGTCCGTCACCGTGTACCGCGAGGCGTTCGCCCCGCCCGGCCCGCTGTCGGGGATGCCCGTCCAGTCCCCGAAGTCCCTGTCCGTCCGGTAGCGGTACTGGTGGCGCGTGAAGCCCGAATCCGACGCCGGCGGGGTCCACGTGAGAACCGCCTGCCGGTCGCCGGGCGTGGCGCTGAGGCCGGTCGGCGGCTCCAGCGACGCCTCCTCCGGCAGGATCTCCGCCGGCAGACCCGAGGCCGCCCGGGCGAAGATGTAGCCCACGTGGAACGCGGGCCGGGACGGCTGGGTGGAGAGATCGACGTCCACCGTCACCGCGTCCGTCGTTCCTTCCGTGCGGGTTACCGTCACCGCCGCGCTCTCGACCGAGCCCTTCGCCACCGTCAGCACCGTGACGTCGCCCGCGAGCGTCCCGTTCGCCGGCGTCACCGGAATGGCCACCGCGAACGGCGCCCCCGCGAGCACCTTCGCCCGTACCCGGTCCGTCCCAACCTTCTCCACCGTCACCGTGAGCAGCATGGGGTTGGTGGTGTTGTCGCTCAGATTGAGACTAGCCAGCGCCGTCAGGCCGGAGAACAGCCCGGCGGGGAGCGTTTCCAGATCGTTGTCGTTCAGCTCGAGGGTTCCCAGCGCCGACAGGCCGGAGAACACCCCGGCGTCGAGCGAACTCAGGTCGTTGTCGTTCAGTTTGAGGGTTATCAGCGCCGTCAGGCCGGAGAACAGCCCGGCGGGGAGCGTTTCCAGATCGTTCTCTTGCAGCTCGAGGGTTCCCAGCGCCGTCAGACCGGAGAACACCCCGGCGGGGAGAGAACTCAGACTGTTATCAGTCAGATTGAGGGTTGTCATCCCCGTCAGGCTGGCGAAGTCGCCCGCCTTGAGCGACGTGACCCCCTTGTTCTCGATGGACAGGCCACCGATCCCGGCCAGGTTCGCCACCGTCACCGCCTCGCACTCGGTGACGCCGGAGACCGCAGCCAGGATGCCGTCCTGCACCTGCTGCGTGCGGTCGCAGATGCCGGGCGTCGGCGTCACCGCGTTCGACTCCGCCGTCGCGCTCTCGGTCGTGCCGACGAACCGCTTGAGCTCGAAGGTGTATACCGTCTCGTTGGTGAGGCCCGTCACCGTGTACCCGTCCTCGTTCGCCTCGCCCTCCGCGCTGTTGGGGATGTCAGTCCAGTTCGCGGGATAGCTCCCGGTCCCCTCCTTCTGGCGGTACTGGTGTTTCGTCACGCCGGAACCCGACGCCGGCGCGGTCCACGACAGCACGGCCTGCCCGTCGCCCGGCTTGGCGGTGAAATTCTGGGGGCCCCTGGTGTCCGGCAGGATCTCCGCCGGCAGGCCCGAGGTCGCCTTCACGAACTCGTAGCCCCTGTGGAACTCGGGCAGGGTCGGCTGGGTGGTCAGGTCGATGTCCACCGTCACCGCCGCCATCGTCCCGGACGTGCGGGTCACGGTGACCGCCGTGCCCTCCACCGAGCCCGCCGCCACGGCAAGCTTCGTGACGCCCGTCGGGAGCGAACCGTTCACCACCGTCGCCGTGAAGTTCACCGCGAACGGCGCCCCCGCCAGCACCTTCGCCCGCGCCTGGTCGGTCCCGAACTTCTCCACCGTCACGGTCAGCGCCAGCGTATCGCCGGAGTTGGGGTTGTCGAACAGCTGGAGCCGTGTCAGCCCCGTCAGGCCGGAGAGCAGGCCGTCGGGGAGCGAACTCAGATCGTTGTCGTCCAGATTGAGGCGTGTCAACGCCGCCAAGCCGGAGAACACCCCGGCGGGGAGCGAACTCAGGTCGTTGCGATCCAGTTCGAGGCGCTCCAGCGACGTCAGGCCGGAGAACACCCCGGCGTCGAGCGAACTCAATTCGTTTCCGCCCAGATAGAGAGTATCCAGCACCGTCAGGCCCGAGAACACCCCGGCCGGCAGGGCAGTCAGGTCGTTATCGGCCAGACTGATGTTTTCCAGCGTCGTCAGGTCGGTGAACAGCCCGGCGGGCAGGGCAGTCAGATCGTTAAGGCCCAGACTGATGTTTGTCAGCCCCGTCAGGCCGGCGAACGCCCGGGGCGGGATGGCGGTGAGACTGTTACCCGTCAATAGGATCAATGTCAGATTTGGAAGCCCCGCGAACATCCCCTCGGGCAGCGCCGTCAGCTGGTTTTGTTCCATGCTGATTCCCTTAACCGCGGTCAGGCCGGAGAAGATCCCCTCGGGCAGCGTCGTGAGCTGGTTTTGACTCAGGTTAAGTTGCGTCAGCGCCGTCAGCCCCGCGAAATCGCCCGCCTGGAGCGAGGTGATCCCCTGGTTGAACGTGCCGAGCGCGCTCAGCCCGAACGTCGTGATCGACGCCAGGTCGGCCACGGTCACCGCCGCGCACTCGCTGACGTCCGCGAGCTCGGCCAGGATCACCTCCTGGATCTTCGCCGTGCGGCCGCAGATGCCGGGCGTCGGCGTCACCGCGTCCGCCTCGGCCGCGGTGCTCTCGCCCTGGGCGTTCACCGCGCGGAGCTGGAAGGTGTGGAGGACCTCGTTGGTCAGGCCCGTCACCGTGAAGCCGGCCTCGTTCGCGCCGTCCACGCCGCTGTTGGCGATCTGCTCCCAGCCCTGGTAGGCCCCGGTCCCCTCCTTGTACTGGTACTCGTGGCGCGTGACGCCCGAAGCGGAATCCGGCGCGTCCCACGACAGCACGACCTCCTCGTCGCCCACCGCCGCCGCGAACGTCGTCGGCTCGGCCGCCGTCGTCGCCCGGTTGTTGATCGTGCCCGTCGCGGTGGTGTCCGTGGTCAGCGTCGCGTTATCCGGGCTTGAAATCGTCAGCGTGAAGGTCTCGGCGCTCTCGCTCGCGTCGTCCTCCGTCGTCTGGACCTCGATCGTCCCGGTGGCGGTACTGTCGGCCGCCGCGATGGTCAGCGTGCCGCTCGCCGCCGTGAAGTCCGTGCCCGAAGTGGCGCCGTCTCCGGTCGCCACCGACGTCGCGTAGTCCACGTCCACGTCGCGTCCGCTCACCGCCGACAGCGTCACCACGAACTCCACCTTGTCGCCCTCGGTCGCCGCCGCGTCCGCCACCGTCACCGTCGGCGTCGGGTCGTCGTCCTCGATGGTGATCGTTGCTTCCCTATCCGCCGCCGACCCCGTCGCGTTCTGGAGAGAGTAGGCCTCCACCGTGAGGGTCTCGTCGTCCTCGTCCAGGGTGTCGTTGTGGATTCCGACCACAGTATTGCGGGTAACGGACATGGTTCCGGCATTGATGGAGTTAACGACGGATTGAATTGCGATCCAATCGGCGTCCGACGCCGTGTCCTCCGTCCGGTCCACTTGCCGGAGCCTGAACCGCACCCGCTTCTCGCTCACCTCCGACAGGCTCACAGTAATTGTCACCCTTTGGCTTCCATCGACACCACCCTCAGTGTGCCGCACATCGGCGACGGTCAGCGTCGGTGGGTCGTCGTCGTCCTCGATGGTGCCCGTGGCCGTCGGGTCCGCCGCCAGTTGCGCGAGGCTCGTCGGGGCCGGGTTCGACAGCGTCACCGTGAACGTCTGGTCGGGCTCGTCCGTGGTGTCGTCGTTCACCGGCACCGTGAACTTCTTCGTCGTGGCGCCCTTCGTGATCGTCACCGTCCCCGTCTTCGTCGTCGCGAGATCCGCCGTACTCGCCGAGTCGCCGCTTTCGATCGACGCCGTCCAGTCCACGGTCACGTCCGCCGGAGCCGCCGCCGACAGCGTCAGCGTGAACTCCACGCCCTCGTCCTCGTCGCCCTCGGCGTCACCGACGCTCACCGTCGCCAGGTCGTCGTTGTTGATCGTGCCGACCGCCGTGGCGTCGCCCAGCGCCGCGTTCGACGACGGGCCCGTCAGCGTCACCGTGAACGTCTCGTTCACCTCGACCGTGGGGTCCTCCACGGTCGCCACCGTAATCGTCGCGTCCGTGTCGCCGATCGCGACGGTCACCGTCCCCGTCTTCGTCGACCCGAGGTCCGCCGCGACCGCCGTGTCGCCGGTCTCGATCGAGGCCGTCCAGGTCGCCGTCACCTCCGCCGCCGCCGCCGCCGACAGCGTCACCGCGAACGACAGGTCGTCGCCCTCGGACGCCGCGGCGTCGTCGACGCTCAGGGTCGGCACGGTCGCATCGTTGTCGATGATCGTGCCCTTCGCCGTCGCGTCCGTCGTCGACAGCGTCGCGTTCGTCGGGCCCGAAAGTGTCACCGTGAAGGTCTCGTTCTCCTCCTCGGTGGTGTCCTCGGTCGTCTGGACCGTGACCGTCTTGTCCTCTTGCCCCGCATCGAAGGTCAGCGTCGTCGACGCCACCGCCGTGAAGTCCGTGCCCGAGGTCGCCGTGTCGCCGGTCTCCACCGAGGTCGCAACGGCCACCGTCACCGTCTTGCCGCTGGCGGCCGACAGCGCCACCGTGAAGACCAGATCTTCGCCTTCCGCCCCCGCGACGTCCGCCACGCTCAGCGTCGGCGGGTCGTCGTCGTCGTTGATCGTGCCCTTGGCCGTCGGGTCTGACGCCAACTGCGCGTTCGACGACGTGCTGGACAGCGTCACCGTGAAGGTCTCGTCCTCCTCGTCGGTGCCGTCCTGCACCGAGCGAAACGAGCATGACCCCCGGTTCTGGCCGCTCTGGATCCTTCCGTCCGCGCTCGTAAACGTGAGATCCCCCGCGACCGCCGTGTCGCCGGTCTCGAACGATGCCGTACAGGTCACCGGCACGTCCTCTGAGGCCGTGTCCGACAGTAACAGGACAAAGACAAAGAGCTCGCCTTCGGTCCGCGAGTCGTCCCTGATGCTCAGCGTCGGCAGCGACGACCGCGAGCCGTCCACCTTGTGACCGGCCCGCGCCCCCAACTGGTCGTGTTCCAGATTGGCGTCGATGCCCCCGGCGCTCGTGATCTCGTCGTTGGCGTCGAGCTGCAGCGACTTGGTGGTGGAGGCCTGGTTGCCGATCCAGATCCCGTCGTCGTCCGAGTCGGAGGACTGCACGGTGTACACGAACTTCAGCGCCGTGCCGCCGCCGCCCGAGTCGTAGTCGGCCTGGCGCGCTCCGCTCAGGCTGAACCCGAACTGCGGATCGCCCGTGACCGTGACCGCCCGGCTGAAGGTCACCGTGAACTCGATCTCGTCGTCCGCGCCGTAGGTGTCCGGCTCCGATCCGCCCGACGAGGTCAGCAACGGCACCGACGTGACCGCCACGTTGGCGACCGACGGCGGCCCGGTCTCGCCCCGCAGCCGCAGCGTGACGGTGTCCCCCGCAGACCAGCTCAGACCGGTGCCGGTCCACTGGTAGCCGCCGGTCGGCAATTGGGTGACGTCGTCGTCGTCGAGCGCGAACGTGTCGGTGCCGACCTGGAGGTCCCAGGTGTTCAGAACCGGCTTGTCATCTTCGTCCTGAGAGTCCTCGAAAATCAGACTCAACGTCCCGGAAGCGAGCAGGACGCCGGTGATCGTATGGCTCTTGGAGTCCAGTTCGGTGTCCGTGAAATCGAAATCGTCGTCCGACAGCATGCCGCCGCCGCCCGTACCGGGCAGGTAACCGAGATGGCTCGCAGTTCCGACCATGAACGTCCCCACCGTCACCACGCCGCACCAGACGTCGCCCGTGTTCAGCGTGCAGGTCGCGGACGTCATCGCCGCGTTGGTGCTGACCGCGTCCGAGGCGTCCGACCAGTCGCTGTCGGTCTCGCCGTTCTTGGCCCGCACCCGCACCTGGTAGGACGTGTCCGCCGTCAGCCCGGTGATGGTCGTGGTGAGACCCGAGCCGGTGTGCGCGAAGGCGGTCCACGAGGAGTCCGTGCTCACCTTGTACTGCACGGCGTAGCCGGTGATGTCCGGGCCGTCGTTCAGGTCCGGCTTCGTCCAGGTCGCGGTCAGGCTCGTCGACGAGCCCGTGACCTTCGCCAGCGTCGGCTTGTCCGGCTTGGCGGATTTCTCGTCCGCGTCGGTCACCGTCACCGTGATCGTCTGCGTCGCGGTCATCTCCCGCGTGCCCGTGCCGCTGGTCGCCTCGACCGTCACCACGTAGGTGTTGTCGGTGCCCGAATCCTTCGGGTCCTCGAAGTTCGGCGGGTCTTTGAACCACAGCTGCCCCGCGGTCGTGACGTTATCGAAGAAAGCCTGGTCCGTGCCGCCGGTGAACGCGTAGCCCGTGATGTCGTCGTCCGTGTCGTTGTCCACCGCCACCACCGTGGCTACGGAGGTGTTCTCCTCGACGCTGAGACTCGCCGAAGAGGTGAACACCGGGGGGTTGTTGGTCGGCGTCCCGCCGCCCGCCGCGCTGCCGTTGACGCGGATCTGGAGGGAGTTGCTGTCCTGCTGCCACAGTGTATTGCCAGCCGACAAAAAACGGCTGCTGTTGTAGATGGTCCATCCGCTCAACGACTCCCCATCTTCGTCATTGGATCTGACTGCCTTGATCGCAAGTTCGGCAGAGGACTTGTCGTAGACGAACATGACCGCGTAAAGTTTCCCCGCCTCGAGCGTCGTTCCCGCTGGGTCGGTGAAGGCCGCCGTGTCTCCGTCTGAAATGCTCGACGGATTGGTCAGCGCCTGCAGGGAGCTGCCCGGGGCGCCAAACTCATCCGCGGACCAGAGGCTGGCCGAAAGAAGCTCGATATCCTCCGCTGTAAGGGCGGTAGTGTTGAGGAGTTCAACCGGCACTTCGATCGACGTCAGCGTGTAGTTGCCGCCTCCACTGGCGACCGTAAAGACCTGGCCTATCAGGTCGCCAAATCCCACGGTGGCAGTGGCATCAGAGGTCTGCCCGATATTGCTCACCAGGACGTCGGCCTGGGCGGTGGCCGGCAGGGCAAGGGCGCCGGAGAGCGCGAGCAGCGCCGCGGCGGCGAGCGCGCGGGCGGAGCGGACGAGGCCGCGCCGCGCACCGCACAGGCGCGCGGGACCCGCCTCCCGGCCGGCGGCGGATGCATATGCATAAGGAGAAGGTGTGGAGCCGCCGCCCCGGCGGGGCGGTCGGCGGTCAGGCGGCGATGGCGGGTCGGACTGCTCCCGGGACCGGGGCGCAGTCATGGCTTCCGGCTTCCGGCTTCCGGCTTCCGGCTTCCGGCTTCCGGCTTCCGGCTTCCGGCATTTCGCGACCGCTACCGTCCTTGGAACTCGCCCGCACCTGTGCCATCAGCCACCTCCCGGATCCGGCTTTTTCTTCGTCGCTGCGGCCTCCATGGAAACGCCGCCGCGCGCTGCGTGCGCACCTTACAACACGATCAATAATTTGTATAGTCGATTGATAAATAGCGATAAGTACGTAAATGCAATAATTTTAATTCGTCTTGGAGAAAACTGGCGTTTCCCTAGGTCTCGCGCAGGGGCGCCTGCCGCCTACGGTGCCCGTTCCCCGACGCCGCGGGTCCGGCCTGCTGTGGACAATCTAAATTTGTGGTATGACTAAGTTGAACTTAGTCGGGCGATGCCGTGCGGCCATCCATCCCGGAACCCGTCGAGCCCCATCCGCCCCTCGATGCCCTGCGCTTCTTCGAGACCGCCGCGCGCCGCACCCGCACGTCGCCCTGGAGGTCGAGACCAACCACCGCGGCGTCGATCCCGAGCGCCGCGACTTCGACGCCTGGCTCGCCTACACCGGCGCCGCGCCGCGGCCGGTGACGCGGCGCGAGGACACGCTCAGGCAGGAGACGCTGTTCGAGGAGGGGCTGGTGCCGGTCGCCAGCCCGGCCCTGCTGGAGGCGCACGGCCGGTCGCGCCGACCTGGAAGCCTGGCCGCTACTCTACGACCTCGGCCGGGACCGCGACTGGGCGTACGGGTTCGCCGCGCATGGCGCGGTCCCGCGCCCGCGACCGTCGCGCGCCGGTCCGGTCCGGCTTGCCCGCCAGCAGCGCCAGCAGGCTGTCCGCGCGCAGCGCGTCGTGGTCGTTGATGTCCTCGTAGCCGAGCGCGATCCCGTAGATCGGCTGCGCGACCAGCTCCTCCAGCGCGTGCTCGATCTTTCCCGGATGGCGGAAATCCGCGAAGCAGCGCGCCACCCGGCACGGCAAGCCGGGCCGGCGGCCGCCACGAGCGTCACGGCGCACTGCCGAGCGCGGTAGAACCAGCGTGAAAGCTCCCTCGCCTCGCCGCCGGCAGCGCGCCGACTGCCGCGATGTGCCGCCGGTAGAGCGCAGGCGTCGGCGCCCGTCAGGTCCGTCTTCCGGCCGTCGGAGTAGGCCGCGCTGTCCTTGAATTTCAACACGTGCACCATCGTGACCGGGCCCTCGACTCCGCAATCGAGCGGCACCGCCTGCCGGGTCCTGCGGACCGTCCTCGAACGCCTGCATCCCCGACGGTGAACGCGGCACGGCGACCTATCGGCCGAACGCAGGGCGCTCCGCCGCCGAGCGCCGCATACCGGTCCCGCTCCGCCGCGCCCGACACGTCGGCGCCGTTCTGGATGGAGCCGGGGCGGGGGTCCGGGATCACGCCGCGCGGCCGCCGCCGGCCGCCGCCCGCAGCTCCCGCAGGGTCGCCGCGACCCCGCCGGCGAACGCCATCCGGGCCGTCCACCCGAGCCGCTCCCGCGCCCGGCGCACGTCCAGGCGCGCCCGGCGCACCTCGCCGGGCGGTGCCGCCGCGAACGCCGGGCCGCCCCGGTAGCCGGCCGCCGCGGCCACCGCCTCGAACACCTCGCGCACCGTCCTCGAGGTGCCGGTGCCGATGTTGAACACGCCGTCGCCGTCGAACGCCAGCGCCCGCACGGTGGCCGCCACGGCGTCGTCGACGTGGAGGTAGTCGCGCTCCTGCAGCCCGTCGCCGTGGATCGTCGGCGGGACCCCCGCCAGCACCGCGCGGCAGAACGCGGGAACCACGCCCGCGCACGGCCCCCCGCGAGGCCCGTAGACGTTGCCGTAGCGGAGGATCGCGTAGCGCATGCCCGCGCCGCTGGCCATCGCCGCGACCCGCGCCTCGGCCGCCGCCTTGGAGGTGCCGTAGGGAGACGGCGGCGCGGGCGGCCAGTCCTCCGGCGTCGGCAGCGGCGCCGAATCGCCGTACACGGCGCACGTCGACGCGAACACGAAGCGGCGCACGCCGTGCGCCGCGCACCGCCCGAGCAGTTTCACCGTGCCGCCCACGTTCACCGCCGCCGCGCGCCCCGGAGCGCGCACCGACTCCGCCACGTCCGCGACGGCGGCCAGATGCACCACCGCCCCCGGCGCCGATGCCGCGAACGCCCGGTCGAGCGCCGCCGCGACGATGTCGACCTCGAACAACCTCGCCCCGGCGGGCACCCGCCCGCGATCGCCGGTGGACAGGTCGTCGACCACCGAGACGCGGTGCCCGGCCGCCAGCAGCCGGGCGACCAGCCGGGAACCGATGAACCCGGCGCCGCCGGTCACCAGCACGTTCACGCCCACGCTCCGGTCGCCGCGGACACCGAACCAACGCCTTCCATCCACTCCCGCACGATATCCACCCGTCGCGCCTTCCCGTCGCCCTGCAACGCCGGCCGGCGACCGGCGTTTTCCCCGAATACGGGAATTTTATCCGTACCGCAACACCCTTCAAATATTGCGCTTTTCCTGCCAAGGGATAATCTTTGTTTCCCGGACGCCGCGCACGCGGCACCGTCCGTTTCACCGGGGGAGAGAGCGATCATGAACGACCGGCGGATTTTCATCGTCAGCTACACGGAGCGCCGCCCCGCCTTGGAGGCCGCGGCGGCGCTCGGAGCGCGGGGCGGCGGTTTCGCGGCCGCGCGCTCGCCTGCGGAGAACGGCGAATGGGCGGTCTACGCGACCGACCCGACGCCGCGCGCCGAGATCGAGCGAAGCCGCAGGCTCCTTCGCCACGCACGCTTCGGGGAACCGGCGTCCTGGTAGCTGCGCCGCCGGCGACCGCAACCGGGCCGGGGCCGCGCGGCGGAGAGGCCGCCGGCCGCAGCGGAACCCCGTAGGGCCCGCCGCGCCGGGGCTCCGTCAGATCAGCCCGCGGGCGGCCATGCTGAGGGTCTCGGAACGGGATAATTCAGGCGAACGGAACGATTCGCGAGCGCAGAATTGCGCGGTCTCGCGTCAGCAGAGGAATCTTCTGCACAACACTGGTCGCCGCAATGAGTTCGTCCGCCGGATCGCCGCTGAAATCGAGTTGCGTTGAGGTCAGCGAGACCGCCAGATCGATCGGCCAAAGATGAATTCCGCTTAAGATCCGCACGACCTCCCTGTCGTTCAGATTCATCGACATGCGCCCCAACTGGACCAGCTTGGCCAGCTCCCAGCATATGACTACTTTCCGGCCGTGGGGAGCCGAATGGTTGTCTGCATGCGAGATTCCGCATTCGGGCGTAGAATGGCCGCATAGCTAGGGGAGGAACTTAAATCATGGCAGAACCAGCACAAGTAGCCGACGAAGTAAAACCGCTCGGACCTCGCGAACGCGCGTGGAAGGAGATTTCTGATCTCGGCATGCAGAGTTACGTGGCGGATATGGACGCGCACGGCTACTGCGTCATCCCGCCGGAGATCGCGAATCCGAACAATCTGTCCGGGCGGTTGCTCGAAGCCTTGCTCAATGTCGCCGAACGGCGCAACGGCGAACGCCCCGATGTGGTCACCGGCGCCACGCACGCCTACCGGCCGGCCTTGCTGCACGGCTATGACTCGGCACGATATGGCAAGGACGGATCCGAAATTGAAGCCGGAAAGGAAGCGACCGATCCAGCCCTTCTAAAGCAGGACGATGCTGTCGATTCGCCGTTCGGCGATGGCATGGCATTGATCTTCAACGAGGAAGAGGTGTTCGCCGAGGCGGTGATGAATCCGCCGCTGCTCGCCCTGGTGACGTACCTGGTGGGCCACAGCGGAGTGCTCTCGTCCATGGGCTGCTGGATGAAAGGTCCATGCAGGAGCAACTTCGCGCTGCACTCGGACTCGGGGTTGCCGAATCCGTTGCCGGCGATCGCCTACCAGGCCCAATTCACATACGTGTTGACCGATTTCGATCGGGAGAACGGGGCGACGTGTATCGTGCCGGGCAGTCACAAGTGGTGCCGCCGTCCGACGGACACGGAGGCCGCCCTCCTTCCGTACGAGGAAGGAGGCAAGGATCAAGCCGTCGTGATAAACGCGCCGCCGGGCTCGCTTGTCTGCTGGCACGGCAACACCTGGCACGGCGCGTTCAACCGCATAGCGCCGGGGCTGCGGGTAAGCATGACGGTCTACTTCGTGCGGCAGTTCATGCGGCCACTCGAGGATTACATCGGCAGGGTGCCGCAGAAGCTCCTCGACAGGCACGGGCCACGGTTCGCGATGGCGCTCCAGCAAGGGTGTGTTCCAGGGGCCACGACCCAGAGCTCGCGCGTGGCGAATACGGCGAGCGCCGAGAAGGTCCGCTCGGCATACGAGCAGGAGGTCGGGGTCGATTTAGGGTCGAAGGGCGACCACTACGCCTAGACGACCACAGCTAAGAGGACCACGGGCGGAAACGCCTGGGACGACGGTCCGACGCGGCAGGCCGCAGGGTTTGCCGCATGTCGGGTCGTGCGTTCGGGCGTAGAATGACCCTATTGGCAGGGGAGGAGAGAGTCATGGCAGAAGCAGCAACCGCGCTGGAACCCCGTGATCGCGCATGGAATGACGTTTGTGAGCTCGGCCTGGAAGACTATGTCGCGGATCTCGACGCAAAGGGCTTCTGTGTCATCCCGCCCGAGATCGCGAACCCGAACAACCTCGCCGAGCGGATGCTGGCAGCGCTGCTCGATATCGCCGAGCAACGCAACGGCGAGCGCCCCGATGTGGTGACCGGTGCCACGCACGCCAACCGACCACCCCTGCTTCAGGGTTTCGACGGGCAAAAATTCGCCAAAGAAGCGGAAAAAGAAGGGAAAGACGCACCCCCTCCGATCATGCTGAAGGAGCCCAACGTCGTCGATTCGCCGTTTGGCGATCGGATGAACCTGATCCTCTATGACGACGAGGTGTTTGCCGAGGCGTTGATGAACCCGCCGCTGCTCGCGTTGGTCACGTATCTGATCGGCTACAGCGCGGTGCTGTCGTCCATGGGCTGTTGGATGAAGGGGCCGAACAAGAGCAACTTCCAACTGCACTCGGACTCCGCGGTCCCGGAGCCGATGCCACCGCAAGCGTACCAGGCCCAATGCACCTACCTGTTGACCGACTTCAATCGGGAGACCGGCGCGACGTGCGCCGTGCCGGGCAGCCACAAGTGGTGCCGCAAGCCAACGGAAAAGGAAGCCGCTCTCCTGCCGTACGAGGAAGGTGGCAAGGACCAGGCGGTGCTCCTGGAAGCCCCCGCAGGCTCGTTGGCCATATGGCACGGGAACACCTGGCACGGCGCGTTCAATCGCACCGCGCCGGGGCTGCGAGTAAGCGCGACGGTCTACCTTGTGCGACCGTTCATTCGGCCGATCGAGGACTACATCGGCAAGGTGCCGCAGAAGCTGATCGACAAGTACGGGCCGCGACTCGCGATCCTGCTCCAGCATGGTTGCGTTCCCGAGTACTCGACCCAGGGCGACCGCGTGTCGTTCACCCAGCGCGCCAGAAAGTACGTTTCTGCGTACGAGGAGTCGCTCGGGAGTGCGCTAGGGTCGAAGAAGGACCTCTATCACTAACCTGCGGGTCAAGCCGCTTCGACCATCGCGGGTACGCAGGCGCGCATGGCTGCCCTGACCGGCTCGAGGCCCGGCCTCGCGGCCACCACTCGGACGATTGCTGTATCGAGCCCCTGGGCGAGTCGCTTGAACGCCGCCGCCGCGCCGTCGGCCGGTCCAAAGTAGCCGACCGCGCGCAACATGTGCTCCGGGAAGGCTTCGGCCACGTCATCCGGGCTCGCGCCCTGAGTCCGCATCGAGTCCAGCTCTGCCAGTTCCTCGGTGAACCCCATCCGCTCGAAATGGGCGCGGTACCCGAACTGGCGCTCCCGTTCAGTGGGGACGCTGCCACCCAGCGCGTATCCGGCCGTGGCCTTGGCCAGTGCGATACGGGCCGCGTCAACGTCGTCGTCGACGCAGATGCGGATATACTCGGCCATCTTGATCTCTGACGGGTCGCGGCCCGCCCGCGCGGCGCCGGCGTCGATCCGTTCGCGACTCCAGGCAACCTGCTCTGGCGTGCACCAGTTGAGCGATGCCCCGTCCGCAAGTTCTCCCGAAAGCTCCAGCATCCTGGGACCCAGGGCTCCCAGGTAGACCGGTGTCCGGGGCGGTGGGGAGATGCCGAGGCGCATGCTCCGCAACGTGACCGTCTCTCCTTCGTAGTCAACAAGGTCTCCTGCGACCAGCTTTCGAATGACTGTCAGGTAGTCGCGCATGAGCGCCAGGGCGGAGATGCGGCCAAGGCCCACGGCACGCCGGGCCGCGGGCCTGTGCGCCGCGCCGGTACCGATTCCCATGACGAATCGGCCACCGGTGATCTCGCTGACCGTGCCTCCGGCCATGGCGAAAGACACAGGTGTTCGGTACATGACGGGCGAGACGCCGATGCCGGTTCCGACACCTTCGGGCACGGCTTCCCGGCTCGCCATCCACCGCTGGACACAAAGATGAAAGGAGTCCTGCCCGGCACCCTCCGGCGTCCAGATGCTCTTGTAACCCAGTTCCGCCGCTTCCCGCGACAGAACCGCCTGGTCTGGCCAACCCATTCCGAGCCTCGCGTCGAGGCCTACGCCAATTTCCATGCTTCAACTCCGTATGAAGGTTCCTTGCCCGGTCCCGCTAATCAGGTGAACGCTCAAGGGCCCGTAGATTAGCGCGATGTCCTTTGTGTCTGTAGGTCACCCGATGCGTTGGACCTACCATGTCTCTCCGAGTCCGCTCGCTGCTCGCTGGGTGCATAATATTCGCGTCTGAGCCCACACGGTGAGACGAATCACCGGGCTGGACGTTGGAGAGAGACTGAATGAAGCTCGATGGCATCAAACTGAACGACGAGCAGGTTCGACGGTTCATCTGCGATGGCGTGCTGGTGCTCGATAGCGGCCTGGCACCCGAAGTCCATCAGCACATCTACGACAAGATCGAGTGGAACATCGCCCACGAATTCAACATGGGCAACAACGTGCTGCCCCGGATTGCCGAGTTGCATCAGGTGCTGGACGCCCCGGTCATCCGCGGCGCGCTGCAAAGCATCCTCGGCGACGACCACATGCTTCACCCGCATCGATCCCTGCACATCAGTGAACCGCTCGACGAGGCGGAGCGAACGCTGTCGCTGACCGGGAATGAACACGGTCCGCCCATGGGCGAAGGATCAGCGGGAAACAGCGCCTGGCACCAGGATGGCCAGATTCCAATGTCCCGGGCGCGGTATCACGTGCCCCGGCTCGCGATGATCTTCTACTTTCCGCAGGACACCCCGGTCGAGCGCGGCCCCACCCGGCTCATTCCGGGCACGCATTTGCAGCCCTACCTGCGAAAAAGCGACTACCCGTTCGCCTTCGTCTCCGATCGCATCAAGGCGGGCACATGCCTGCTGATCGCTTTCGATATCGCGCATGCGGCGCTCAGCAACCGAACGGATTTGAGCCGCTACATGCTCAAGTTCATATTCCTGCGCACCCGCGATCCGGTCGGGCCGAACTGGGACGGCGGCCAGGACGGATGGGAGTCGCCGAAGGTGCGCCTGGGCAGGTTCGACCACAGCAAGACCTGGTCCCATATTTGGGACTGGATGCGGGGCGCGCCACAGATCGCGGCCACCCGCCGGGCTGGGTCAAATGAAGCACAACGACTGATCGGGGTGCTCAACGGCACCGATCAGCCCGCCCGGCTGGAAGCCATATACGAACTGGCCGCGATCGGCGCCGACGCCATCGCGCCGCTGCGGGAAAGCCTGCTGCAAAACGCCGGCCTGCAGCGCGAATTCACCATGCCGTACCACGTGGACGAGTGGGGCGAATACGTACCGGTCGGCGATCCCAACGAGCGCCGGTGGAACGATGTCGCCTATACGCTGCAGGACGAAGCGTACGCGCTCGGCGCCATGGGTGAGGTCGCCATGCGGCCGCTGACGGATTTGCTTGAGAACGACGATGCCTGGATCAAGATCAACGCCGCCTTCGCACTGGGCGAGATCGGTGCGCCGGCCGCCCGCGCCATGCCCGAGTTGACGAAGCTGCTGGGTCATGAACTGCACCAGGTGGTGCGGGCGAGCCTGGACGCGATGGGCTGTATCGGCACCAATATCGACGTTGCCCTGCCCGCCATCCGCAAACTGCTGACCGTGGACAATCCCCGCTGGCGGGAGCGGCTCGGCGCGAGCCAGAGGTTCGGCGAGATCGGGGTCCGGTTCAACGCGCTTTATGCCTTGTTGAGCTCCGACGCCCCCATGGACGAGTTGGAAGATGTGCTGGTTGCCTGCCTCGACAACGAAAACGGCTACGTGCAGGCTTGGGCGCTGGAAGCCCTTACGCGGCCGCGCAGCGGGGAGGACCGCCCGGGGCTGCTGCATGCGCTCGACTATCTGAAAGCGCATCGCTGGGACCACACGCTGGCGAACGGCAAGCGGGTGATCTGAGGTTTGGGTTGAATTAGGATTGGGTATCCCACGCGTCGCCACAGTCAGAATCGTATGAGGAACCAATGGATGAAGCCCAATGGCATCAAACTCAACGACGAGCAGGTTCGGCGTTTCATCTGCGACGGCGTGATCGTGCTCGACAGCAGCCTCCCTCCTGAGTTCCATCAGGACATCTTCGAGAAGATGGAGTGGAGCAACAGGCAGGAATTCAACATGGGCAACAACGTGTTGCCCCGGATTGCCGAGTTGCAGCAGCTACTCGATGACCCGGTCGTCCACGGCGCTGTGCAAAGCGTTCTCGGCGACGACTACATGCTGCATCCGCATCGCTACATGCACGCCAACGAACCGCTCGCGGAGGCGGATCGGTCCCTGGCGCTGACCGGGTTCGAGCACAGCCCGCCCGTGGGCGAAGGATCCACGGCAAACAGCGGCTGGCACCAGGATGGACAATGTCCGCTCGGCCGGTTCCGGCACCACGTGCCCCGGATCGCCATGATCATTTACTTTCCGCAGGACACCCCGGCCATGCGCGGCCCCACCCGGCTCATTCCGGGCACGCATCTGCACGCACTCCTGTATGAGAGCGACTATCCGTTCGGTTTGGTCGGCGACTACATCAAGGCGGGCACCTGCCTGTTGACCGCTTTCGATATCGCCCATGGGGCGCTCAGCAACCGGACCGATTCGAGCCGGTACATGTTCAAGTTCTGCTACCTGCGTACGCGCAACCCGGCTGGGAACCCGCCTGGGAACCCGGCTGGGCCAGGCTGGGACGGTGGCGAGGTCGAGTGGCAGGCACCGAAAGCGCGCCTGGCCCAGTTCGAACACACCAGAGCCTGGTCCTATATCTGGGACTGGATGCGCGGCGCGCCGCGTTTCGCAACGCCCAACCCGGCAGCGTCAAACGAAGTGCGCAAATGGATGGGTTCGCTCAACGGTGCCGACCAAAAGGCCCGACTTGAAGCCATCTACGAACTGGCGGCGATGGGTGCCGAAGCCGTTGGTCCGCTGAGGGAGAGCCTGCTCCAATTCGCCGGTCTGCAGCGCGAAGTCCCCCCGCGGTACGACCCGGAAAAGCGACGCACGATCCTCCCGGATGACGATCGTCTTGTGCGCTACTGGAATGACGGCGCCGTCGTGCCACAGGACGAGGCATACGCGCTGGGCGCCATGGGGGAGGTCGCCGTGCGCCCGCTCCTGGAGTTGCTCAGGCACGACGACGCCTGGATCAAGATCAACGCCGCCTTCGCCCTCGGCGAAATCGGTGAACCCGCCGCCTGCGCCATGCCGGACCTGGCCCAGCTTCTAAGCCATGAACTCTCCCAGGTGGCGCGGGCGAGTCTGGATGCGATCGCCTTTATCGGCACGAATACCCGCGTTGGCCTGCCCGCCATTCGCAAATTGCTGACCGTGAACAATCCGGACTGGCAGGAGCCAAGCCCGCGCGCCGGTTGGACCGGCGAGAACCAGGCGCGGTTTAACGCCATGTGCGCCTTGCTGAACTCCGATATTCCCGTCGAGGAACTGGATGATCTGCTGGTCGCGAGTCTCGACGACGACACGGGCTACGTGCATGCAATGGCGCTTGAAGCCCTCACCGAGCGGCGCGATGGAGAGGACCGTCTGGGGCTACGGCGGGCGCTCGACTATCTGAAAACGCATCGTTGGGACCACACCCTGGCGAACGACGTGCGTGTGTACTGATTGGCTGTGACCGGACCAGGTCAGCGACTAAAACGATATCGGAGCTTCACCACCAGCAAGTCGACCAGGGGGTCGGCGAGCGCATCGCCATAGAGTTGGCCGAAACTGTCGCGCGGGGACGCGAGAGGGTCGTCGAGGTCGTAGGCGTTCGGGAGATTGCTTCCCCGCGTGTAGACGACGAACAGGTCGGACAGCGGCGCGATCTGCCAACGGTAGCGTAGCTGGGCGATCAGCCGGCTGATCGTGAAGTCATCGCTTGCCGCGCCTTCTTCGCGCTCGCGCGGCTGCAGATAAGGCATGCCCTCAATGACCTGCAGAAGCTCCTGTTCCCTCGCCCGGATGCCGGCCCATTGCATCGTCAAGCGCAGTTGCTGGCGGGCGTTGATGAAGAAGTCCATCGCCAGCTTCGGCTGCAGGTCGGTGGCCCTGAACGTCGCGAAATCCGCTTCGTTAAACACGTACTGCAGCCAGCCGTCGCGCTTTCGGTAGTTGACGTCGAGGTCGATGGAAAAGCGATCCACCGGCTTGAAGGTGACGCCGGCACCGAAGGTGTAGCCCATTCCGCCGAGATCTTCGCTCAAGGCGATGAACTGCGCGCTCCAGCTCACGGGTTTGCTGGTATCGGTGCCGAACGCCACTTGGACGCCCTTGCGGGGGCTGACTCTGTAGGCGCCGTTGCCTCGGCTCTCGCGATCGTCCCAGCGCTCCGGAAAGTAGCGCAGCGTGGTGCGCAGCTCGTTCCTGTTGCGGAATGTGAAGGCGTTCATGAAAAAGCCGCCGACGAGGGTGGCCTGTCCCGCGGTGTTCCGAAACTGGCCTGCGGAAATACGGGTGCCGAGCCGGCGCAAGCCGAGCACATTGGTGTGTACGAGCGACAGGCTGTAGAAGGCGCCGTACCGATCGTTTCGGCTAAGGAAACCAAGGTCCTTGATGTTGAGATGCTCGTCGAACAAGTCGACGCGCAAGTTGTGCCGCAGTCCCGGGCGCGGCGTGTAGTAGATGTCGGCCCAGGCGCCATAGCCGCGCTCGCTTCCTTCGGCGTCCTCGGGACAGGCTGGCCTTCGCTTCATGTCAGCGTCGGCGGGCGTGCACCGCACATCGCTGGCCAGCGTCTGAAGTTCCGCCCGCCACTTGCCGTCCGCTTGCGAATACTGCGCATCGACGCCGTGGACCGTAGCGCTATGCAGAGGATGGTCGAGATGGGTGCCAAGGTAGCCGATCGATCGCCGCCCGGCACCGGATCGCTCGTACAGGAAGCGCGCAACGCCAAAATTGCGCCCGGCTCCGGCGATTGCGATATCGTTGGTCGCGCCCGTTTCGTCGGTCACGGTTGCCGGGATCAATGGATCGTCTTCGAACGCCGCCAGTATGCCGTAGCGCACCGGGCCGGTCTGGCCGACCACCTTGGCGGCGCCGAGGAGATCCGTCGGCTGGGCCAGGCGATGGCTCTCGATATCGACATCGCTGCTGTACGCAAGGATCGGCGCGCCGCCGATGCGGCGCGTGTTGAGCACGCTCGACGGCGGACGCCGACTGGTCGAGACGGTGGGTCTCGCGCCCCCGAACTCGGAGGTGGCACCCCTGCTGCGGCGCTGGGACGCGGCGGCGGAGCGACCCGAGGTGGAGAAGATCTCGCCGCCTTCCACGAAGAAAAGGCGTTTGTCGGGGAAATAGGTTTCCCTCGCGGTGAGATTGATCACGGCATCGTCGGACTCTACCGCCCCGAAGTCCGGCAACACCGTTGCCGTGATCTGGAAGTTGGACGACGGTCGCCAGAACACATCGACGCCCGCGTTCCAGTTGTTGTCGCCCTCGCTGTTGTCCAGCGCCGCGGAGGCATACGGAAAGAGGTCGAACTGTCGCTTCGGCGCGACATCGGGAACCGTGATCGGCTGGAACGCGGATATGAACCGCGCGCCGCTGGAGGGCAGGGCGGGCCAGCCCCAGCGTTCGTTGATGTGGGCGATCCTGCGCGCGGCGAAGAAACCCATCAGCCGGTCGCCGTCCGTGTGCGGCATCGTCATCATCGACCATGGCAGGAATAGCTCGGCGCTCCAGCCGTCGTCCAATTCGGCTGTCGCGCGGTCCCACGGTCCGTCCCACTCCTGCGAATAGTTGCGTTCCGGCAGGATCTTGCCGTCCATGACGGAGCCACCCAGGTTGACGGTGAACCAGTAGCCGTAGAGCCCCTCGCCGGACGTGTCCAATGTGATTCCCCAGGCGTCGCGGCTGATGTCTTCGTCCCGAGACGACAGCCGGGCGATCAGCGTGTCCGGAGGCTGTTCGTTCCAGACGCCGATGTAGAGACCCCGGTCGGTGTAGAGGAACCGGGCCATGGTGCGGAAACGGGTCGGCCCCAGGGTTTCGGGCTCGACCACGACCATGTTGTCGTAGCTGGCGACCTCTTGCCAGACGCCTTCGTCGAGCTTCCCGTCGATGGCGATGTCGACCGCGTCGTAGCGAGGCACGAGGATGACTTCGCCATCGCTCGCCAGACGAAGCTCGCCTTGCGGTTCGGGAGCCGTTTGGGAGCCCGCCGAATCCGATTCGGGCGCGACGGAGTCGGCGAACGCGTCCTGTGTATCACAAGCCAGACACAACGCCGCCGTAACCGTCAAGGCCGACAACAACCGTCTCATTGATTCCCCATCGCGTTTCAGGGGCAGGCGGATTCGATCAGCGGGCCAAGACGGCGTGCGTTGTTTGGCCGCACCGCGAGAGGTGACTGAATTTTTTGGGCGGATGAGAAACGCTAGCTGCGAGGGGGCGATTCGTCGAGGTCGCGGCCCTGCCGCTCGGCCTCGACGCGACGCCGGTTCCACGCTATCCACTCCTCATGTGCTTCTGCCCGTCCTTCTTCCTTGTGCTTCTCGATCACTGGAATAACGTATCGGTTCACCATCGCTTGATAGAGCGACATTGCGGTTCCTCCCGGTTCCTCCCATCATGTTCACCGGTCGCGTCAGCAGCATCGCCAGCATGGCCGTTCCGATGCCCACGTTGCCGAACTCTCCTAGCACCGCCAAGGCGAAGTCGACTGCATTCTGCCAGCCGACGAGCGGAGCGTCCGCCTGTTCCATCAACTTATAGCTGATGCGCACCAACGCGACAAGCCACAACACGGCGACAATACGGAAGAACGTACCAGCGTCCCTGGCCTGGATACTCCAGATGGAGACGTGATCTTCCAATCGGGGCGTCGGCGACGGCAGCAGCCAGCGCATCCACTTCCAATCCATGGGACTCTTTCGACCGGTCGTGTTCTCGCCACCCTATGTGTGGTGGGGCGGTCAGTCTGTAGGAGAAACCTGCGTCATGGGGTGCGATGGGGCGGGCAATCGCGTCCGAGATCCGCTCATGGGGAGCGCGAGGGGATGCCCCTCGCAAGTAAACTACCAGGGGCCGAAAAGTGCCCCACGGCCGGCGTCTTCGGCTTCGGATTCTCTCTTGCGAGGGGTTCCCCCTCGCGCTCCCCAGCTAAGGGCTCCGGCCCGGCCCCGCTCGTCGACCATGCAACAATCGTCCCCGGTCGCTGGCGCTCCCCGGACACGTTTGTTCCATGGTAGTGCCGCAGATATACGCAGATGCAGGCTTGACGGAGGGCTACCTGCGAGGGGGCGATTCATCGAAGTCGCGGCCCCGCCGCTCAGCCTCGACGCGACGTCGGTTCCACGCTATCCATTCCTCATGTGCTTGCTCAAGGCCTTCCGCACGGCCTTCTGACTTGTGCTTCGATCACTGGAGTCACGTATCGGTTCACCATTGCCTGATAGAGCGACATTGCAGTTCCTCCCATCATGTTCACCGGTCGCGTCAGCAGCATGGCCAGCATGGCCGTTCCGATGCCCACCTTGCCGAACTCTCCCAGTACCGCTAGGGCGAAGTCGACTGCGTCCTGCCAGCCGACAAGCGAAACGTCCGCGTGTTCCGTCGCGTTATAGCCGATGCGCACCAACGCCACAAGCCACATCACCGTGACAATACGGAAGAACGTGCCAGCGTCTCTTGCCCGGATACTCCAGATGGAGACGTGATCTTCCAGTCGGGGCGTCGGCGACGGCAGCAGCCAGCGCATCCACTTCCAATCCATGGGACTCTTTCGACCGGTCGTGTACTCGCCACCCTATGTGTGGTGGGGTGGTCAGTCTGTAGGAGAAACCTGCGTCATGGGGTGCGATGGGGCGGGCAATCGCGTCCGAGATCCACTCACGCCGACGTAGACCCTCCGTAAGCGTCTCCGTCGAACGCGTCCAAAGTAGCGAATGCCTGCACCGGGTTGCGTCGCAGCCGCGTGAGTTGCTTGACCGGTTTGCCGATCGGCAACATGGCGGCAACGGCGTGGCGGTCGGGAATGCCGAACAGTGCTTTCACTTCCGGCTCCTTGGCGGCGACGAACGTGGTGAGCGTGCCGCCGAGTCCCTCGTTCCGCGCCCCGAGCAGGATGTTCCAGACGAGCGGGTATATCGATGCGCCCGGTATCACGCCAATGCGGGACAGGTGCTGATCCATGGCGGCGACCACGGACAGATCGACAGTGACCAGCAGGATCACGGGAGCGTGGATCAGCCGATCGATGAATCCGGGCGGCATTGGCGTTGCGTCGACAGTTGCCTGGTCGATTTGGGCGGGTTCGATGGTGTTCCACGGATTCGCGCCCGCCTTGACCTCCGCCACGTAGCGCCTATAGGTAGGTTCGATCAGCGGGCCGAGGGCCGCGCGTTTCGCTTCGTCGCGTACGACGATGACATGCCAGCCCTGACGGTTGCCGCCGCTCGGCGCGAAGCGCGCGTTGTCGAGAATGCGGTGCAAGACATCGTCGGGCACGGGGTCGGCGGTGAAATCGCGCGCCGCAAAAGTCGTCCGCATGGCTGCATAGGTTTCCATCGTTCAGTCCTCGTGCCGAACCATCACAGATCATGGGTAGTATTCCGCATTGACCCATGGAAGTCGTCCCACGCCGACCATCGCGAAGCCAGTTTTTGAAGCATCGCGCGTAAACTATCGAATGGATGAACGCTGTCGGCCGTAGGAGCTGAACCATCGCTATCAATGACTTCGAAACTCGCCATCACCCGTTCGAGGGTTGCTTCAATTTCCGCGATGTCGGCGGCTACCGCGCTGCGGACGGCCGTACGGTGCGCTGGGGGCGCTATTTCCGTGCCGGACGCCAGGACCGGATGACCCCGGACGATCTGATCCGAGCGGCAAAGCTAAACATCAGGACGCAGATCGACCTGCGTAGGCCGGCGGAGGTGCGAGATTGCGGCCGCGGCCCCTTCGCGGCGCTGGGTTCGCGCTACGTGGGCCTTTCCGTGCTGCCGGACGGAAGCTACGAGCAGTTGAATCGCGAGACGGGTACCTTGGGCGAACGTTACCTCGCCTATCTGCAATTCGACCTCGCGCCTTGGCGGCGCATCTTCGAGTTGCTGGCGGATATCGAGCACCATCCGGTGCTCCTTCACTGCACTGCGGGCAAGGACCGCACCGGTGTCGCAACCGCGCTCCTGCTTTCGGTCCTGGGCGTTGATGGCGCCACCATCGAGGAGGACTTCGCGCTCACCAATCGTGATGTGCCGCGCCACGTGAAGTTCGTCGAGCGCGGACGCGGCATTCCCGACGGAATGACGCGGGAGGCGTTCACACAGGCGGCGGGCGTTCGCGACGATGCGATGCGCGTGTTTCTGGATGGCCTGACCGAACTGCACGATGGCCCGCTCGAATTCCTGCGCAGCATCGGCGTCGACGACACGATGCAGCACGCTATCCGCGAAGGTCTGCTGGAGTAAGCCCGCTGAGCAATGCTGCTGGGCCAGCAAGTCTGGCTACGGCACCCCAGCCCAACCGGCCCGGTGCAGGCGACCCCGCGCGGGTCATCGGCGTTCACAGTCTTGCCAAATCAAAGGAGGCGCAACAATGACCACGCTCGTGGAGTCGCGACGAGATATGGAAGGAAAGTGCCATCAATGCGGGCAGCAGGAACTGGTGGCTGGGCCAGTTCGGGTGTATTGCCACACGGTCGCTACTCTTGGATGGCCGGTGCAGGTCGAACATCCCTACGCCTGCCCGAATTGCGGCCGGGAGATTCGGACAGAAATATCGTATCGGACGGGGCGGCCCAATGGAGGGTTCGGCGCTGCAGGATCGGAAGGTGGTCACGGACGCCAGGTCGAGTCGCTGCAGGCGATGATCCAGGCGGCGCGGTTCGCGACGGTGCAGTACGCGGGGGTGTGTTTGAGTGACAGCCGGGAAGTGCTGCCGAGGCGTGAGGGGACGATCCAGGATGGCACGGTGGTCGATCAGTACGGCGACCCCGAGTTGATGGCAAGTTTCGCGGAGCACTACCTCGCGGCACATCGGGCGGTGATGCCGAGCGGGCGTCTACCGGTGTCGGTGGTGGAGATGATGCCCGCTTTGCACCTGCTGGTGATGGCGGTCGAACTCGTGATGAAGGCGGATCTGATGCGGTCCGGGATCGATCCCGGCAATGTGCACTCGCTGGAGCGGTTGTACAAGGAGCTGGATGCGGCTCATCGGAAGGAATCTGAAGATCGGTTCTCCCGCTGCGAGCCGAACGCGAGACTTGTGTCCGTCGGCGAGGGGACGCCGAGCGTGGAGGAACTGCTCCGCGTTTATGCCCAGTCGTACGGAGGCGCGAGCAAAGTGCACATGGACACGCGCCACTATGCGGAGGCGACAACCAAGTTCCGCACGTCGACCGGCCTGCGCGGGTCGAGCTTGGTCAAGTCCAACACGCCGTATCCGATCTTCCTTCCGCATTTGGCCGAGAGCTTGATCGAGACGTTTCGGTTCTTCGACGGTGCGGCGAGGCTCGAGAGGCTTGGTGCGGACGTGGCGGCCGGTACGCGCGCGGACATCGAGGACAACCACGGGGGCTGGGGGCTCGCGCCCGCGTCGCTGGGGCTGGTGGTCGTTCCACCGGTGTGAACTTCCCGTTTTCTTCGACGGCGTCTTCTTCGAAAAGCTTCCTGTAAACCCTTCTTCGTTTTCTTCGGCCCGTCTTCTTCCGAGGTCCCGCTGCGGCGTTGAGGTGCGCATCATCGGCGGCTGGAGGATTCCAGCCGATGACGAAGCGAAGACGACGCAAGTGTCTGAACTGCTGGCGGTTGTTCCGCCCGGACCCACGCAATGTGCGGCACCAGCGGTACTGTTCCGCCGGCCCCTGCCGCAAGGCGAGCAAGGCGGCCAGCCAAGCGTGCTGGCTGTCCAAATTCCAGAACCGGAACTACTTCCGTGGACCCGAGCACGTCGCTGGAACCTTGGCAGGCGCGCGCCGGGCCGGCGCTTGGCGAACAGGTACTGGTCGTCTGGGACAGGGATGGAGATATTGCGAGCGTGGGCAGAAGTGCGTGGTCGAGCGGATGGCGAGCGATACGCTGTGTTGGTCGATGGCGTTTGGAGCGACGATGGCTAACGTGCGCCGACTCGCCAGAATGCTTCGCCCGTTTGACTAGCATGCCTGCGAGCGCGGGACACGGTGTCGGCGAACGTGCCGTTTCCGGAAAGCACGTGGAAGAGGTGGCTCGCGTCGAGTATGAGCAGCGTCGTGCCCGGCCCGGAAGCACTGTCTATCGCGACGGGCGTGTATCCGGATATGGACACGCCGGAACCGGTCAGGAACTGGCGCAGAGCTTGCTTGCGCCAATAGGCGGTGAGGGCGGCTTCGTACGTCAATTCAATCAGCCGAGGTGTTGTTCCTGTTGCCATTCCAAATCGTCTCCGGGCGTCAGCGACCGGTGCCCCGGGCTCTTGCACTCGTGATCCGAGCAGAGGCTTTTGGGCGACGCGCGCTCATTGCAGGCCGGTCCGCGTGGCTTCGTTCCTGCTGGTAGTCGGGACGGCGAGGTCGCGGTGGATCGAGAAGATGTGGTCGAGAACGAGGGAGGTATCTCTCGGACCGCAGCGCCCGTCGGCTAGCGACTCGGCGGTCTGGTTGAGGAAGGCCCGCGTGCAGGAGTGCATCTGCTGCACCCCCTGACGAGATGCCGGTCCGGTGGAACTTGGGCAGGGGTGGACCCAGTCCGGGAGGGTGGCCGCCATGCTAGGAGCCACCGACTGTTACGGCTGATGGCAGGACGTCGCGAAGCAGCTCGCGCTGCTCGAGCGGCAGACGGAGGAGGTGCTTCTCGTCGGCTGTCTTGGCGTATTGCACCGCTGCCCGGAGCATTTCGAGGGGGATTCGGCAGTCGGGGAGTTTGTCCAGGGATGAGGCTATGGAGTCGATGGCCGATTCCCAGTCCTGCAACGCGCCCGCCAGGCTGTCGACGCTCTCGATGAGCAAGTCGGTGAGGATGGCGCCGAGGACGCCTTCGTCGAGCAGACGCCCCAAGACGATCCGAAGCCCCGCCAGGCCTTCGGCCAGATGCCTCGGACCGAACTTGCACACCGACATCGCGAGCACCGCCACGAACGCCCGCCGGTGAAGCTGTTCCTGCTGTCTGTAGCCCGGGGCGTCGACAGCGCCGAGGGTCTCCCAGGCGGCCGTGAGCGGTTGCATTGCGGCGGTGGCCTGCGCGGCGAACAGACGACCGAGGAGCGAACCGTTCGGCAGTGTCTGGAGCTTGGCAGCGTGTTCGAGCGCGGCGTCGAAGTCGTCGCGTTCGATGGCAAGTCGGGTGCGCTGCATCCACAGCCCGAGGTCGTCGGGGGCAAGTTCCTCCACCCGGTCAAGATATCGTGCGGCTGCGGCGAAGTGTTCGAGGCGTTGCGCGTAGGCGGCAACGGACAGCAGCGGGCGCCAGTGGGTTGTTGGCATGAGTTTGTCGAACGCGGAGATCGCCGCGTCGGCTCGCCCGAGTTTCATGAGGGCGCGTCCGCGGACGTAGTGCGCGTGGTCGTGACCGGGGTCGATGTCAAGCAGGTGTTCCGCGACCTGGACGGCCTCTTCGAACTTCCCGGCGTAGAGGAGTGCGTCGGCCAAACGGCAGTGGGTGCGAACGGACTGCGGGTGGGTCTTGGCGAAGTGGCGCAAGTCCTTGCTGGCGCGTCCGTACTCCGACATCCGGAACAGGATCAGACCTCGGAGTTGGCGTGCAGACTGATGTTCGGCATCGATGTCGATGGCGCGGTCGGCCAGTTCGAGGGCCCGGTCCAGACGGTCCTGAGAGAAGTGGAAGCGCGACGCCGCGACCAGCGCGCGGGGGTCGTTGGGGGCGAGTCGGACGACGTCCGACGCGCGGGCTTCAGCGTCCGCCGTGCGCTCGAGCCCGACCAGCGCCTCCATGATCTGTTCGAAGCTGTGCCAGTGGTCGGGCTCGGCAACGAGTACGGTTTCGGCTTCTGCGATGGCCTCCTCGAAGCGCTTGAGGCGAAGCAGGATATCGGCTTTGTAGCAGTGGTTAGCGGGCTTTTGCGGCTCGAGGTCGATCGCCTGGTTGATGGTGTCGAGGGCGTCGGACACTTTATCGGCATCGACGTACGCGTGAGCCACATCGTAGAGGAGCCCGCCGTTGTCGGGATGGACTGCGAGGGCTTCGCCTGCGGCGGCTACGGCGGCGGTGCCGTCGTGCGCCATGACCAGGGCGTATACCCATACGCCGTAGTCCCGGGCGCGGCCACCGTCGCGCGCAAGGGCTTCCTGGACGGTTGCCAGACCCCGGTAATCGCCGGCGTCACGGCAACGCTTGGCTTCGTCGTGCAGCGCGTCGACGAATGGTGCGTGACTGTCCGAGAGGGAGCACCTGATTGCCTCTTCGACATGGAGGCGATCAACATTGCTGTCGTGGTCATTGTGATGGAACGTTTCGTGCGGCTGCTGCAGCTCTCGGGTGGTGAACCAATGGCGCAGGAACTCGACGAAGAGGCGGAAGTGCCCGGTGTTGTTGTCTTTGACCTCGATGCAGATCCGCATCAGCGGCTCGGCGAGTTCGCAGAACGTGTTCCGGCCGGAGCGCGTGCGGGCGACGAACCCGGCGTTCTCGAGTTCGCCGATCTGTTTGGCCGCGGTCTGTTGCGACATCAGGCAGGGTGTCGCTATGTCCTTCACGGTGACCGGTCTTCCCTCCAGGCAAAGGAATTCGAGGATCTTGCGTTGCGCCGGAGCCAGTTGGCGCATTCTGTCCTGGTAGTACGGTGTCAGATCATCGACCATGTGCATGAACGGTCCGACCAGGTCGTCGAGCGACTCCTTGTCGAGGAAGTCAAACAGCACGACGTACGCCCTGTGGTTGCCGGCCGCAAGGTGATGGATAGCACGTACGCGGGCGCGTCCCATGGGCGTGCGCAGGAACTCTGCCAGTTCCGTCTTGCCTTCGTGGATCGCTTTCTTCGACAAGAGTTCGATGCCCGTGTCAAGGTCCATCCGGTCGAGCATGCGGATGGTGAAGAACCCGAAGAACGGATTGTCCTGCAGCGTCAAGGCGGCGGAGAGTTGCGGGGTTGTCGCAACGACGGCCCAGTTGCCGTCTTGCTGGATGGCCGCGCGCCAGCGCTTCTGGCCCTCGTCGCCGAGACCGTCGAACAGGTCGACGAGATTCTCGCAGAGGAGCAATAGCGTCTTGTCGCGGGTGTGTGCGCGAAGCAGCCTGGTGGCGAGCGCCTCCGCGGCGGTTGGGTCCTTGGCGAAGGTGGCGTAGACGTCGCCGATCCCGTCATCGAGTTCGGGGCACGCGTCGGCCAATGCGCGCAGAATTCGGACCACGAGGTCGAGGTACGAGGCGACGCCCCACTCCTCTTCTTTGAGGAGGGCGATGGCGACGCGGTCGTCGGCTCCGATGGCTTCGACGTGATCCACGAGACGGTGGTGGGCGAGGGTGAGAAAGTGCGTCTTGCCCGACCCTCTTGGCCCGACTAGGAGAATGTAGTGTTTCTGCGACGCTTCGATCGACCCGGTGGCGCGGGTCAAGACGTCCTCCATTACGTCCCGCCGCCCCACGAAGAGGGTCTCGAGGGATCCTCGGTCCATGTTTCCGGGACTGTAGCGGGAACTGCTGAGGAAGCCGGTTCTCATGTTCGCGCCCTCTTCCACCATCGCTTGACGAGTTGCCAGCGGAAGTCGTAGGTGGCTGCGCCGGAAGTGCCGGCCGGTTGGATGTAGTGGTCTTCGGCGAGGAGCGCCAGGACGTCGCGGAACGGCTCGTCGTCAACTGACGGCTCGTGGTGCCTGCAGAGATTGAGGAGGGCCGGGACGGACACCGGCGCCGGTTGCTGCGCGAGCATGTCGAGGGCAAGCAGGGCGAGGGCGCGTTGGCCGCCCGTGTAGTACTGGGACATGCGGTTGACGTAGTACCTCAGGTTGGCCGGGTCGTGCGGGTCGTTGAGGAGGCCGTCGACGGTGGCCGCTATGTCGTCGAGGGTCGGACGACGGCGGAGCTGGTCCAGCTGATCGACCACATGGTGCACGTAGTACGGGAAGCCGCCGACCTGCTCAACGATGCGGGCGGCAAGACCGCGGATGTCGGGCGCCGCCGCGCGAGTCTCCGCGAGGAGGGCGGCGGCGAGCTCGATGGTGTGCCGGTCCGCCATAGGCGGGACCGTCAGTGACAGCATGTCGTTGACGGGGTCGTTGGCGTTGCCGGCCTCGCGCAGGGAGCGGAGCACGAGGTGGAGGCCGATCGAGCCGGTGAACAGGAACTGGATGCGCCCGGCGTGGGCCAGGCGCAGGGCGCGCAGGTGGTCGAGGAGACGGATGGCCGTGTCGTGGTCCCCGGCGCGCTGCAGGTTGTGCAACATCAGCGGAAACTCGTCCCAGAGCATGAGAACGCGGGCGCCGTCGGCGATGCGGGCGAGATCGTCGAAGGCGTCGGCGAGAAGGACGGGCCATGTGGCTTCGGCGGTCGGGAGGTCCACGCCGGCGATCCTCTTCGGGAGCAAGGCGGACCACTTGGCGATGTGGGCTTTGAGCCCGGGAACGGTGCGCAGGGAATGGTCCACGGCGGTGTAGATGGAGCGGACGAGGTCGGCGACCGAGTGCACGGATTCGAGGTCCTGGTACAACGGCAGATAGCCCGTCCGGCACTCGCCGCGCATTTTGAGGAGGATGTGGGTCTTTCCGATACGGCGCTCGGCGGACAGGACGAGCCCTTGCCGTTCGAGCACGTGCCAGTACCTGTCGATTTCATGGTCTCGACCGACGACGTCGTCGATGTCGAGCCGTCCGCCTGGATTGATCTGCATGGCGTGTTCCTCCGAGAATCGTATTATACGTCAATGTAAACGTACGTCAATGCAGGCGTACGTCAAGGGTGGCGTCCGTCTTGGGGCTCGAGTGCGAGCTGATCGAGCGTGGGGCGTTCCCTCGCGTGCCGCGGCGCGCCTGACGGTGGTCGACTTCATCGAGGCGTTCTGCCAACCCAAGCGCTGTCACTTGGCGCTTGGTTACCTCGGGCCGGTGGCGTTCGAGCGGGCTACGCAACAGGAGGCGGCGTGACGCTCTCCCGCAAGAATCCGTTGCGTGGTTCGAGGTCCGCAGACAGAGCGGCGCGCTCCGAAAGCGGGCGGCGCGCATCGGGTATGGTCGACCGGGTCGGGACCGCCCCATGCCGCTCGATTCACGGGTCGTGCGCCCGAACAAGCAAACTGTCCACTGAAAGGGGTCAGGGCCAAGGTGTGGTGACCGAGCGGGGCATCCGACCGCGATTCTTCGCGTTGACGAAAGGCAAGTCGGCTCGCGCAGGCCGCTATGGCGAGGCGCGACACGTCGGCGGTGGCGCTTTGTCGTGAGTTGGGGATTGGCCGCGTGATGCTCTACCGTTACGTGGGACGGGACGGTTTGTTTCGGGAGCACGGAAGGCGCGTACTGGAAGAGTGATGGGCAAGGGACCGATCGGATCCAGTGTCTTTTCAAGCTAACTTGGGCCGACGAGAGTTTGTGGGCTGGATGTTAGGATCAATGATCTCTCAATTGAACGGTGGACATGGCGTGATGGTGGGCGCGACAGGATCGATGATGGGGTTACGCCGAGAGAGTCCCGCCGCTCTCAATCGGGGCAAGGGATTTCGTTCGTGAACATCCGGAAGAAGCGCGGATGGCGGTATTCCAGGGCTGAAGCTAGTTCGAGACTTTCTCACCGAGGCCGAGGAAAGGGAGATCCTTGCGGAGATCGATACGAACGACTGGAGCAACGAACTAGAACGGCGCGTTCAACACTACGGTTGGCGTGGCGATGATCAGCATGTGGGAAACGTGGGAGATGGTGTTCAAAAAGCGGCGTGGCCGGGAAAAGGTTACACGCAAACTCGAACGCCGCAGCGCGACTATACTGACAGGGGAGGCCCGGTACGGATGGACGCATGCGATCCCGAAGCGCAAGAGCGAGCCTGGTGCGGTCAAGCCGGGCAACAAGAGACCAAGCAGAATACTGCGTCACCGTCGAGTTTCACTCACCTTCCGCAAGGTGGTCGCCACGATTATGCAACCTGTGAACGCATGAGCCAGCACCACGGCTGGCCAGCCCCGATCTCGGACCCATAGTGAAATCCCATGCAGTGGTGCCCAACACCACGCTCTACCGCAATGGACGAATATTCGATGGCGAACGCATGATCGACGGCCACGCCGTGCTCGTCGACGCCGGACGGATCAGCCGCATCGCGCCGGAAGGGGAGTTCGACGGCTTTGCCGGCGAAGAGGTCGACTGCTCGGAGGGCACCGTGATGCCCGGCCTCATCGACTGCCACGTGCACCTCCTTTTCCGGAGCGAGCCGGACCCAATGGCGGTGCTTGAGAAGCTGGACGCCGCGCATGCCGTTGTTCGCGCGCTTGAACATGCTGCCGATACGCTGCGCGGAGGAACGACATCCGTGCGGGATTGCGGGGGGCGCGAATACCAGGAGTTCGCGGTGCGTAGCGCCTGCAACGAAGGGCGCTTCCCTGGGCCCACCATTCGTGCGGCCGGCAAGATGATCTGCATGACCGGCGGGCACGGCAACCGCGTGGGTCGCGTCGCGGACGGTCCGGATGAGGTCGTGAAGGCGGTCCGGGAACAGATCCATGCCGGTTGCGATTTCGTCAAGATCATGGCGACAGGCGGCGTGATGACTCCTGGCGTCAATCCGGAGGACGCTCACTACTCAGCCGAGGAAATGGCCGTCGGTATCGCCGAGGCGAAGCGCTTTCACCGGCCGACGGCAAGCCACGCACAGGGCGCGGAGGGCATTCTCAATGCCACCCGGGGCGGGGTGACCTCCATCGAGCACGGCATCTTCATGAACGAGGAGTGTTGCCGCGAGATGGTGGAACGAGGCACGTTTCTCGTGCCCACCTTGGCCGCACTGCGCCATATCCTGGGCAACGCCGAAGCGGGCATTCCGGATTACGTGGTCGAAAAGGCCCGCCGTTGCGCGGTGGCGCACGAGCAATCAGTGCGCATGTTCCGCGAGGCGGGCGGTCGCATTGCCCTGGGTACGGATGCGGGGACGCCGTTCAACCTGCACGGTCGCAACGCGGAGGAACTTCAGTTCATGGTGGAAGTCGGTCTGACCAATCTCGAGGCGTTGCGGGCCGGCACTTCCAACGCGGCGGATCTCATGGGTCTGGACGACCGGGGGCGCATTGTCGAAGGCGCAGCGGCGGACCTCCTGCTGGTCGACGGCGATCCGTCGCGGGATATCTCGGCGGCGGCGGACCGTGGTCGCCATCGCAGCGTGGTCAAGAGCGGGGTGGTTGTTCCTGGTCGATGACGACGGGGGTAGCCCGCGGGTGTACGCTCAGTAACGCTGAACTCGCCAAGGGAAGGAAATCATGAAGGTATTGAAACGCGTCGGCGTCGTTTCGGCGGCAAAAGTCTCTGGAGTCCTGGCCGCGATCTTCGGCCTTCTCCTCGGGATTGTGTGCGCGTTCATCGGCGGCGGTTTGGGCTCCCTCGGCGGCTTGCCGGTTTGGCTCGTTAACCTGATTGGCTTTCCCATCATTTATGGCGTGGTGGGCGTCATCGGCGGCGCGCTCTCTGCGGCGCTCTACAATCTCGTTGCCGGATTGATCGGCGGGATCGAGATCGAACTCGAATAGGGCCACGCCCCTTCCGCAGACCGGCTCTCGCCAACTTCTGTCGGCGATCTCCAACAAGCGATCCCTGAGTTCGGACGGGACGATCTTCATGCCGAACTTCTCGTCGTCGCCTGAAGGCGTCGGATTGGCCGTGTTGCCGTAACCGGTCCGCATTCTCGTACTGCTCCATGACGAAGTAGGCGGTGGGATCGTTTCGCGATTTGAACAGCAGGTAGAAGATGCAGCCGGGTTCGTTGTCCTTCACCGCCTGCTGCAGTTCCTTGAATCCCGCTTCGAACTGTGGAGCCGGTGCCACGCCGACCAGAGGCTGGTCCATTCAATCGGCGAAGAACACAGGCCGTACATCTTCCTGGGGAATGGAGCGGCGCAATTGGCGGTAGATCGCGTGAACGGTTCCAGCGCTGAGTTGTCGTTTCATCGGTACGATCAGGTCTTCCCTATGACCGGAAGATGTGACGCGTGCAAGTTTGACGTGGCTACCATGCATTGACACGACTTCGAATCCGAACCGGCGAAGCTCGCGGATGACATCGCGGGCCGAGAGTCGCTTCAGCCGAGCCACTAGAGCGGGCCGGTGGAGGTCTCGAGAGTGACAACCAGGCGGGCATTCGGCGCGATGCCCAAGATGTCCGGATCCTCGCCAGACATATACAGCTCGAGCGCTTCACGAAGGTTGGCGACGGTTTCATCCAGGGAAGCGCCTTGGGTAACTATGGCGATCTCAAGACACTCGCCGACGTATTGGTCCTCGCTCTCGAACACAACCGCGTGAATCGCCTGCCGCGGGACGACAGCACCCAACTCGTGGGCGGGCGAAGGCTCGGCAGCCTGAAGGATGTCACCGTTTTGCGGTACCCGGTATTCCGGTTGGATCTCGTAGACGCCTCGGCGTCGGCGCCTGAAGTACGGCGAACGATGCGCCTGATGACCGGGCGCATTTACGCAGCAGCGGCTGATGACATGGGTTCTCACCGAACGCTCGTTGAGATGAGGTAGGGCGGCAACTATCTCGGCGGGGGTGAAGGTCCGCGATCGTCGAACAGCGCAGAGGCGGCGGGCGACAGACAGGATTTCTTCATGAATGCTCATCGTGAAATTCAACACTTGTAACTTGAACAAAAACTTTAGTCAACTTGTTGACATTTGTCAACTGTCAACCAGTCCTGTTCGCAGTACCTGCCGCCTGCGACTGGCCCGACAAGCTCGTCGGCGGGGCCTATGGCAACCTTGGGGCCGTCATGGACTCGGAGAAACGAGACCTTGAGCGAGACGGTCCATGCCGCCGCGCTATCAGGGAGATATTTCTCGGTAGCCCGCTTTCCTTCATATGCCTTCTGACGATAGTCGGAATGTTCGGTCCCATGAGAACTCGGCACCATCGAGGCGAACCTTGAACAGGTCGGGATTGCGCATGGCGCGCCAATCGGCCAGATCGAACGACGGTTCGACGTGGTTGAGAAATAGGGTGATCGCCAAACCGTGGGAACTCAGGAGCAGCACTCCGTCCGGACCTGTAGCCAGCCGACGGACGCAGTCGACTACGCGTGTTTGGCACACCCGGTTGGACTCGCCGCCCGGAAGAGCGAAATCGAAGTCCTCCCAAGCCCTTCGCATTGGAAAGTCGAAGCCGATGCCGTCCGCGTGGCCGCCGACTCTTTCCCGGAGATCGGGTTCGAGCGAGACTTTCAACCGCATTCGGTCGCAAAACGGCTGGACTGTATCGATGGCGCGCCGGTAGGGACTCGATATCACCCGGGGTGGCGCTGCGCCGGCAAATAGCGCCCAAAGTCGATCTGCCCAAATCCGTGCCTGGGCTTGACCGGTGTCTGACAAGGGCCAGTCCGCCTCGGCGATCGGCTCGCTTGGGGCGCTCTCGGCATGGCGGAGGAGGTAGATTGTCGAGGATGGCATCTGTCGATAGCACCCACGTTCGATCTGTCAGTATCTTCGACTCGTCAACCCGATCCTCTAGCCTTTCGCCTTTGCCGCGTCCCAGGCCGCGAACGAGCCGCCTTCCTCCGCCAGTCGCTGCAACAGCGGCGTGGGACGCCAGGCCTCGCCGTACGCCTGGTGGTACGCCAGTATGTCCCGGTACACGTTGTCCAACCCGACCTGATCCGCGTAGTACATCGGCCCGCCCCGGTACTTCGGGAAGCCATAGCCGTAGACGTACACCACATTGATGTCGCTGGCCCGCAGGGCGATGCCATCGTCGAGTAGCTGAGCGCCGATGTTGATGAGCGGATACAGGCATCGCTTCAGGATTTCACCCTCATCGAGTTCCTCGCGTTCGAAGCCGAGTTCCTGGGAAGTCTCCGCGATGAGTTCCGCGACCACGGGATCCGGCCGCCCCTGGCGGCTGCCTTCGGGGTAGGCGTAGTAGCCGGCGTTGGTTTTCTGACCGAAGCGGCCGAGGTCGCATAGCTTGTCCGGCACGATGGACGTCAGCCGCTTGTCCTTGGTTCCAGACATCCTGCGCGCGCGCCAGCCGAGGTCGAGACCGACCAGGTCGGCCATCGCGAACGGCCCCATGTTGAAACCGAAGTCGTAGATCACCTTGTCCACCTGCTCGGGCAATGCGCCGTGCAGGATGATCTCTCCGGCTTGACGGGTGTAGCCGCCGAGCATGTGGTTGCCGATGAATCCGGGCGCGTTCAGGGACATGACCGGGACCTTGCCGATGGTCTTGCCGAGCGCCATGGCCGTAGCGAGGGTTTCCTTGCTGGTTTCCACTCCGCGCACCACCTCCAGCATCTGCATGATGTTGGCGGGGCTGAAGAAGTGTGTGCCGACCACGTCGCGGGGGCGCTTCGTCATCGCTGCCATCTGGTCCAGGTCGAGACCCGAGGTGTTGCTGGCCAGCACCGCGCCCTCTTTCATGGTGGCGTCGAGCCTGGCGAAGATCTCCTTCTTGAGGTCCAGGTTCTCGTAGACGGCTTCGACGACGATGTCCGCGTCCGCGACGGCATCGTAGTCCAGCACACCTTCGATGAGACCGAGGCGCGCGTCCCGCTCCGACTCGCTGATCCTGCCACTCCTGATCATGCGGCCGTAGTTGTTCTCGATGACGGCCAACCCCTTGTCGAGTGCCTCCTGGTTCACCTCCAGCACCTTCACCGGGATGCCGGAGTCGGCAAAGCTCATGGCGATGCCGCCGCCCATCAATCCGCCGCCGATGGTCGCCGCGGTGCTGATCTGTTTCTTCGGCGTGTCGGCGGGCACGTCCGGAATCCGCGCCGCCTGGCGCTCGGAGAAGAAGACGTGGATCAGTGCTGCGCGCTGCGGGTGGTCGTGGCACCGCTCGAAGTTCCTGCGCTCGTTGCGCACGGCTTCGTTGAAGTCTTCGATCTCGATCGACCCCTTGACGGAGTCGAAAGCCATCCGGCCGTTGAACTGGCCGCGCATCCGCCGCGCCAGGAAAGCTTCGGCGGCCTTGAAAACATCAGGGTTGGCGCGGTCGGCATCGATCTTGTCGCGCTTGTTGCGAATGAGGGGATACGGCCCGCCCTCGGCGACCCTTTCCCTGGCGAAGGCGATGGCGCCGGTCACCAGGTCGCCATCGATGATCGCGTCGACGAGGCCGAGTTCGAGCGCCTCTTCAGTGTCGAAGGGATCGCCGGAAAGGATCGCCTGCATGGCGCGCTCCACACCGATCAGCCTGGGCATGCGCTGCGTGCCGCCGCCGCCGGGCAGCAATCCGATCTTGATCTCGGGCAGGCCGACCGGCGCGCCGGGTGACGCGACCCGGTAATGGCACGTCAGCGCGACCTCGAAACCGCCGCCGAAGGCGGTACCGTTGATGGCGGCGACAACGGGCTTTTCGCTCTCCTCGATGGTTGCGACCGCAGACCGTTTCGGTTGTTCGTTCGGGTTCTGCGTCGTGCCGAATTCTCGGATGTCGGCGCCGGCGATGAACGCGCGTCCCTTGCCGGTGATGACGACAGCTTCCACGGCGGCGTCCGCGAGCGCCGTCTCCATGTGTTGCGACAGATAGAAACGTACGCCGGAACTCAAGGGATTCACCGGCGGATTGTCGATGGTGAGCAGCGCGACGCCGTCGCGCACCTCGTAATGGACCGTTCCGAGTAGGGCCACAATCGTTCCTCGCTGATCGAATCGCGGCGAGTATACGGTTGTCCGCGCGACCACGATAGGAACACGGCGGAGGAACAGGTCGACTCAGGGATTCGTGATGATCTGCGGCCCCCTTTCCCGTGAGGATTTGGTCTCCTTGGGTCAGTGGACTCGATGCTGGACGCCGGCCGTGGCGACGGTGGTTTGCGGTATCGACCGGACTACTTGTCGTTGCCAAACAGCGACGACAGACTGAAGTAGGTTGCCAATCCGCCGAGTATTGATACGTGATCTACACGCGAGGCTGCCTTGAGTTCAGCCGCCCTGCGTGCCGTCCAACGGTTCAATGAATTTGCCTTCGGTAGGGATAAACCCAGGTTTAGCGTGATTGTCACGTTGTCTTCGTTCGAAAGGCCCCGTTTTTCCAGACCGGAAACCGGCTCATTCACTATGTCAACGACGTCGTCAAGCCAATTCTGAACCTGGAGCAAGACATCGCGATAGAGCTCTCTGAGCAGGGACCAGCCCGGCGAATCCGCTCCGTCTGGATTCGCGCGCCGGATCTCGTCATAGCTCGTCAACAGTCGTCCAACGTGAACGTTCATGTGGCGGACCGTACTATGCACATCGGCGTCGGAAGGTTCCTCGACTATGCGGTCGACTTGATCGCAAATCCCGTCAGCCGCATTCTGAAGTACGCGCATATGGCGCGATATGAAGTCGAAAATGTCGGGCACCTCGACGGTTTGCGTTTGCGGGCGACGCATTCTGCGTTTGGTACTTGCGGCCAAGGGGCGGGCCGCTTCACCGAAAGTGACCAGCGACCGTTTTATGTTGGGCTCGGTGCTCATCCCGGTGTCTCAGCTCGACAGTGAGATGCGGGTAGCGTATCAGATCGACTACTGGTAGGCGCTTCGCGTTGGCGGACGCCGCCGATATCTGCAAGAATCGCGGTTTTTCGGGGGCACTGCGGGTGAGCGTAGCCCGGCGGCAGACACGCATCGTCTACGATGCCTTCATGGATCTGGTGGTCGAGGGGAACTCCCTCGTCGGCACCGGCGATGTGGCGGCGTACATGCGTGATCGCGATCACCCGATGGACGCGTGGGAGATCCGCGGCGAGTTCTTCCAGCTTCAGCAGATGGGACTGATAGACCTTGATGCCGATACCGCGCAATGGTTTTCGGTTTCGGGTCGGGACTTCGATTCGGCACGGGCTGCGGATCAGGGCGGTGGAGGCGCTGAAACGAATGGGCAGGAAGCGAGACCGCGAAACACCGGTAACGTCAGGTTCAGGTAAGGACAGGTAAGGAATAGCTACGATGCCTCATTCGCACGCGTCTCCAATGTTCGGGTTGTCTTAGGTGAGTGACGCGATGGACGATACGGTCGGTGAAGGATCGGACGACGCATCGATCGATTTCGAGAACGCGCTCGCGCAGCTCGAAGGCCTTGTCGAACAGATGGAGACCGGCTCCCTGAGTCTGGAGGAGTCGTTGCGCGCGTTCGAGCGCGGTACCCGTCTTGCCCGTCACTGTCAGACCGTCCTCGAGCAGGCGGAGCTACGGGTGAAGGCGCTGCTTCAGGACGGCACCGAGGTGCCCGTACCCGACAGCGGCGCAGGCGAAAATGACCTTTGACCGCGCGAAGTTCGCGCCCGCTATCGAAAACGTCCTCCAAAGTCACCTACCCCAGAACTCGGATCTTGCGCCGCACCTGGCGGAGGCGTTGCGCTACATGGCCCTGGGCGGGGGCAAGCGTTTGCGTCCAGCGATCGTCTGCGGCACCTGTGTCGCGCTCGGCGGTTCGATGGAGGCCGCGCTGGACCCGGCGGCGGCCGTTGAATTTCTCCACACCTATTCCCTGATACACGACGACCTGCCGGCGATGGACGACGACGATATGCGTCGCGGTCGTCCGTCCTGTCACGCCGCATTCGACGAGGCGACGGCCATTCTGGCCGGCGATGCGATGCAGGCCCTCGCATTCGAGGTGCTCGCGGGCGCGGAGTCCGTGCCCCCGGCGACCCGGGTGCGGATGATTGAACTCCTCGCTGCGGCGGTGGGCTGGCGGGGCATGGTGGGCGGCCAGGCACTAGATATCGCGGCGACCGGCGCCGATATCCTGCCGGTCGACCGGATCGTGCGGATGCATGCGGCCAAGACCGGGGCGCTGTTCAGGGCCTCCGTTCAACTGGGTGGCCTGACCGCCGAACCGGACATCGACGCATCGCGGTTTCAGGCGCTGACCGCCTTGGGCGAAGACATAGGCGCGGCGTTTCAGATCGTGGACGACATCCTCGACCTGACCCAGTCGAGCGAGACGTTGGGCAAGAATGCGCGCTCCGATGCGGAGCAGGGCAAGAATACGGTGCCCGCGGCGGTCGGTCTGAACCGGGCGCAGGCGATGGCGATGGAGGCGCACGAACGCGCCTTGGATCACCTGAGGTCGCTCGGCCTCTCGGACGGACCGCTCGCAGAATTGGCGGACGCCGCGGTAAACCGTATCTCCTAGCCCCACCCGACGCTAGGGCGTAACAGCGAGTCCGGCCAGGTTAACCAGCCATAGCGCGGCATGCACCGCGATCGCGGCGAGAACACCTGCGACCAGGTCGTCGAGCATCACGCCGAATCCGCCCCCTATCCGGCGGTCGGCCCAGGACACCGGCCAGGGTTTGAAGATGTCGAACAGGCGGAACAGTAGAAATCCCGCCACCGCCACGAGGACCCCCGATGGAAGACACGCCAACGTCAACCAGATGCCCGCCACTTCGTCGAGAACGATGGCCGGGTCGTCACCGAGGCCGCGCCTTGCGCAGAGACGATGCAATAGCCATGTGCCGGCAACGATCAGCAAGCCAGCGCTGGTGAATTGAACGACCAGCGGCGCGTGCGCGAACGCTACCCACCAAATCAGCGCGCCGAGCAGGGAACCATAAGTGCCGGGCGCGCCCGGCAGCAAGCCGACGCCGAAACCTGTGGCGACGAGAACATCGGGTTCGCGGAGATCTCCTGTCTCGACAACGCTAGCCCGCATACGTGCTAACGCCGCGCTGCCCCAGCAGCCGTCGCCGTCCACTTGGCCAAGGCGTTCCCCGTAGCGTCCAATTCCGTCATTCCCGGCGCACCGCGCGATCGACCCAGACGCTCTCCGTGGCTGGATGGTAGCGGGCGTAGAAAGGCCGAGGCAGGGATTCGCAGAACCCACGCATCCTGATCTTGGCATCCTGCAACGACTCGGCGACGAAATAGACGGGCTGGTACTCCGTCACCGGATACTCCTGCAAGGCGGCGACCGCTGGATCCCATGCTACGAAGGTCGCATCCGATGTCGTCGCGCAGGCATGTTCCAACTCGCCGAAGCTCGACAGCAGCCCGGCCCCGTAGGCCTTTAGCTCCCCGCCCTCGAGCAGGAGGCCGAATTCCACGGAGTGCCAGTAGCAGCGCGACAAGCGTTCGATGTCTTCGTCCGTCGCGCCGAGGCTCGCAAGGCCGATTTCCTGGGACAGCTCCGCGAACGCGGCATCGGCAAACATCGGCGCGTGGCCGATCAACTCGTGGCAGATATCGGGTTCCGGCGTATAGAAGGGTCTCGATCCGTGGCGGATGTACTGGGTCGAGAAGAACACGCGAAACGCTAGACCGGCGAGGAAGTCTCGGGCGCTCAGCAACCCCGCGACAGGGCGCAGCCGAAAGCCGGACCGCGACTCCAGGAACGCGCTTACGTCCCGGCCTTGCGGAACGCGCTCGGAACCGAAAGCGCAGTGGCGTTCAAGGTCGACTAGCGCTCTCCGGTACTCCACGCAGGCGTATCGGCGACGCAGGGTGGCGAGCCGCTCGTAGACGACGTGCCACGTCGCATTCTCCGACGCGGTGTATCGGACGACCGGAAACTCGCCGCCGTGCCGGTAGTCCCGCGCCAGGCGGTCCACGACCGCGCGCCGGGTCCGGTAGGCGCGATCGGCGAAGCCCGGATGGTCCGCGTGCAGGGCGTCGCCCGCCTCCAACGTGTTGTTGGCAATGTGGTCGAGTTCGCCCGCGTGGCGCGGAAACCAGGCGACGTTCTTGTGGTCGAGGACGACGACAGCCACGGCGATGTCGCGGAGTTCCGAAATGATCGCCTTCATCGCCGTATCACCGCTCGCGCCCACGCAATCCACGTAGAAGTCGAAGGTCTCCGCGCGTCGCGGCCGCGACTCGATGTGGGTCAGACTGACGCCGTGGCGGGCGAAGGGTTTGAGCGCCGCCTCCAGGGCTCCGGGGCGGTCGCCGCGAAGCTCGATCAGCAGCGACGTTTGCGGGTCGGCAGGTTGGTCCACTTAATCAATTTCAGACAATAGGCTGTATAGAGTATGCGCTCGGACAGCCCGGGCTAGAAATGCCGGTATCCCTGTGCCTTGTCTATTGATCGGACGCTTCCCCGGTCGAGAAGGGTGACACCTTCACCTTCGACAACTTCACCGATAGCGGTGATCGACTCGTCCACGGCGGGTCGGTCTCTGGCCGTGAACAGAATCTCGTAGTCGTCCCCGCAGGCGAGCGCGGTCTCTGTTTCGACGCCGGCGGCGAGGGGCAAGGCTTCCAACGTCAACCGCGCGCCGACGCCGCTCGCGCTGCAGATGTGGGCGAGGTCCGCCAACAGCCCGTCGGAGATGTCGATGGCGGCGGACGCTTGCCCCCGCAACGCCTGGCCGAGATCGATGCGCGGTTCAATGCGATAGAAGCGGGGGTCATTGGCCGAGAGGGCCGCGTGTCCAACACCCAGCGCGCCGGAAACGAAGATCGTATCCCCCGCCCGCGCGCCGGAACGCAACAGCCGTTCCCCAGCGGGAACCAGTCCGTGCGCCGTTATGGATACGGCAAGGGGGCCGCGCGCGATATTGCCGCCGACGATGGACGCGCCGTAGCGCCTCGCATACTCGGCGATGCCGCGCGCGTAGGCTTCTATCCAAGTAATGTCGGCGCGAGGAGCGGTCAGGGACACCACGCAAAAGCTCGGCTCGGCGCCCATTGCCGCCAGGTCGGACAGGTTTACGCCCATGGCGCGGCAACCGACCAGATCCCCAGGCGCGTCGGCCGGGAAATGCCGACCGGCGACAAGCGTATCGGTCGTCACCGCCAGTTCGAACCCGGGCGGAACCGAAACGATGGCGGCGTCGTCCCCGGGTCCGACCAGCACGCATTCGCCGTGGGCGGCATCACCGAGAATCTGGGTGATCCGATCGATGATCTCGAACTCGTTCATTGCATCTCTTCCGCCCGCAGATCGCGCGCGACGCGGTCCAGCACGCCGTTGACGTACTTGTAGCTATTTTCTGCGCCGAAGGTCTTGGCGAGGCCGATGTATTCGTCGAGCACCACCTTGAATGGGACCTCCGGACAGGCGCTGAGTTCGAAGGTTCCAGCACGGAGAATAGCGCGCTCGACCTGGTTGAGTTCGGCGACCTTGCGGTCGAGATAGGGGGCGAAGGCGTCGTCCAGATCGTCGGTTTCGTCGATGACGCCGTTGAGGCATCGGTTGAAGAACGCCGTGTCGGCCTTTTTCAATGTCCCGCTGCCGACGAACTGCGCGCGAATCTCGCTGGCATCGTGCGCGGCGATCTGCCATTGGTAGATCGCCTGGACCAGCGCGCGTCTGGCGTGCCGGCGCGGCCACATGGACATGGTCTAGATCTTGACCAGGAGATCGGCCATCTCCAGAGCCGCGCGCGCGGCATCGCCGCCCTTGTCGCCGGCTGCCGGATCGGCACGTTCAATGGCCTGTTGCATGGTATCCGTCGTCAATACGCCGAACACCATGGGCGTGCCCGTATCGAGCGCGGCGCGTTGCAAGCCGCTAGCGCATTCGCCGGCGACGAAATCGAAGTGCGCTGTCTCGCCTCGGATGACGACGCCGAGGGCGATCACCGCGTCGGTGTCCGCGTGCCGCTCCGCGTAGCACTTGGCCACGAGCGGCAATTCGAATGAACCGGGGACACGTATCACCGGCACGCGCTCCACATCGACGTGGTGCTTTTTCAGAACGTCCATCGCGCTCGCGATCATCGGATCGACCACGGATTGGTTGTAGCGCGCCGCTATGATCGCGAAACGCCTGCCCCTTCCGTCCAGGAGGCGTTGTTCGGGTTTTTCGTCGGCCATGCGGCGCTACCTGCGAATGACGAGACGCAAGTCCTCGCCGATCATCCCTGATCGGGCGATTCTACCTGCAACGGCTTGGGCCATGCGTGTGAGCCGCAGTTCGGCCAACGGCCGCGCGTCGCTGCCGAGGAACTTCGGCGCGAGGTAAAGCACCCATTCGTCCCACAGGCCCTGAGCGAGAAACGCCCCGGTCAGGGTAGGGCCGGCCTCCACCATGACCTCGTTGCATTCACGTGCACCGAGATGATCGAGCAGGCGGGCGAGGTCGACCTGCTCCCCCTCCTGCCGGTGCACCTGGGCGTGTGGATGCCGGGCGGGGCCGCGCTTGCCGCAGGCGATCAGCGCGGTGCCTTCGCCGCCCTTGAGGACCTCGGCATTCCGGGGGATGTCGCCGCGCGAACTCACGATGACCCGCAGCGGCTGTCGTATCTTGCCGTCGGCAGAGAAACGCGTGTCGCGCACCGTGAGTCTCGGATCGTCATCGCGCACCGTGCCGGCCCCGGTAACGATGGCGCAACTTCTGGCGCGCCAATACTGCACATCGGCACGCGCCGCCTCGCTTGTGATCCAACGGCTCTCGCCGCTCGCCATGGCTGTGCGTCCATCCATGGACATGGCCGACTTCAAACGCACCCAGGGGCGTCCCGAGCGCATTCGCTTGAGCCAGCCCGGATTCAGTTCGCGGGCTTCGGACATCTCTTCGGTGTCCACCTGCACCCCGGCGTCGCGCAGTCGCGCGAACCCGCGGCCGTTCACGCGCGGATTCGGGTCGGCCATGGGCGCCACCACGCGCTGGATGCCGGCGGCGATCAACGCGTCGGCGCATGGCGGCGTTTCGCCGTATATGGAACACGGCTCCAGGGATACGTAGGCGGTGGCGTTGTCGGCCGGCCGGCCAGACTCTGGCGCTTGAGTACTGGCGGCGGCCAGCGCGTTGGCCTCCGCGTGCGCCTTGCCGCGCCACATGTGCCAGCCTCGTCCCAGCACGGCGCCGTCGCGCACGATCAGGCATCCGACGCGGGGGTTGGGTGTACAGGTGTAGAGGCCGCGCTCCGCCAGTTCGACCGCCGCGCGAAGGTAGAGGCGGTCCGCCGCCGAGATCATCAGTCGCGTACCGTCTTCAGATCCCGTACTACCTCGGAGAAGTCCTGCACATCCTGGAAGTCCCGGTACACCGAAGCGAAGCGCACGTAAGCGACGCCGTCCATGTTGCGGAGCTCGGCCATGACCGCTTCGCCAACGGCGCGGGAAGGCAACTCGCGCTCGCCCGTCGTGCGCAACTTGTGTTTGATGCGACTGACGGCGTTTTCCACATCCTCGGTATCCACCGGACGTTTCTCGAGGGCGCGCAGTATTCCGCTTCGGAGCTTGTCTTCGTTGAACGGTTCGCGGGCGCCGTCGCTCTTCTTGATGCGCGGCATGACGAGTTCGGCGGTTTCGTAGGTGGTGTAGCGCTCTGCGCAGGTGAGGCACTGGCGGCGGCGGCGCACCTGATTGCCCTCCGCGACGAGCCGGGAGTCGATGACCTTGGTGTCGTCCGCACCGCAGAAGGGGCAGTGCATGATCAGGCGTTGGCGGCGTATACGGGAAATGCGCGGCAGAGGTCGAGGACCTTCAGCCGAACCGACGCGATCATGTTGTCGTTGCCGATGTCGTCGACAATGTCGCACATCCAGGTGGTGATCGTTCGAAACTCGGCCTCGCCGAATCCGCGGCGAGTGGCGGCGGGGGAACCGATTCTCAAGCCCGAGGTGACGAACGGCGACCGGGGATCGTTGGGTACCGCGTTCTTGTTGACCGTAATGTTGGCGCGCCCGAGCGCGGCGTCGGCGGCCTTGCCGGTGATTTCCTTGTCGATCAGATCCACGAGGAACAGGTGATTGTCCGTTCCGCCCGACACGACGCGGTAGCCTCGATCGACGAAGCCGGCGGCCATGGTGCGGGCGTTGGCGACCACATGCTCCTGATACCGCTTGAACTCCTCGGTTGCCGCTTCCTTGAAGCAGACGGCCTTGGCCGCGATCACATGCATCAACGGTCCGCCCTGGGAGCCGGGGAAAAGGGCGGAGTCGAGCTTCTTCTCAAGGGGCGGGTTGGCGCGGGCGAGGATGATGCCGCCGCGCGGGCCGGCCAGTGTCTTGTGCGTGGTGGAGGTGGTGACATCCGCGATGGACACCGGGTTCGGATATAGCCCGGCGGCGACCAATCCGGCGACGTGCGCCATATCGACGACCAGGTGCGCGCCGACGCTGTGGGCTATGTCGCGGAATCGCTCCCAATCCATTCTCCGGCTATAGGCGGAGAATCCGGCCATCAGGAGCTTTGGCTGGTGCGTCTCGGCAAGGGCCTGAATGGCGTCGTAGTCGACTTCGCCGGTGCCCGCATCTACGCCGTACTGCACCGTGCGGTAGAGCTTGCCGGAAAAGTTCACCGGGGACCCATGCGTCAGGTGACCGCCGTCGGCAAGGCTCATTCCGAGCACGCAATCGCCGGGGTCGAGCAGGGCGAGGTACACCGCCGCATTCGCCTGGGAACCGGAATGCGGCTGCACATTGGCGTAGTCCGCGCCGAAGAGCGCCTTGACGCGGTCTATGGCGAGTTGCTCGACGATGTCGACGTTCTCGCAGCCGCCGTAGTAGCGCCTTCTCGGGTACCCTTCGGCGTACTTGTTGGTCAGCACGCTGCCCTGCGCCGCAAGCACCCGCGGACTCGCGTAGTTCTCCGACGCGATGAGTTCGATGTGCTCTTCCTGGCGCCGATTTTCCTGTTCGATCGCGTGCCACACCTCGTCGTCGAAGCCACGAATCGACAAACCTTCCGCGAACATCCCTTAAGCCCTTATTCCCAGTGCGATGTTTCCCGTGCCGCATTGTACCGCCCGGCGTGCCGCAAGACGTGAACGCGACTCATCGGGGATTGCTTTCGGATTCAGGTCCGATGGTTGATCTCGCTCCCAAGGCGGGGCGGCCTAAAAGATAAGCAATCCGACGAATTGTGCATTTGCTTTGCTTTTATCTACAAAAAAGATAATAAAACTGTCGGTACCCGAGCGGGCCGCCGACCATCTGGCAGCAGAAATGGCTTGCATGGCGAATACTCCGGGCGGCGGCGCGGTCATTGTGGGCATCGCCGACGATGGTGCCCGGATCGGGACACGCCTCGACGCAGATTGGGTTCGCCATCGCATATGGGAACTCACGTCGCATCAGCTAACGGTCGAGGTGCGCGAGGCAAACCTGGAAGGGTGCCGTCTCCTGATTCTGACCTGCATCGAAGCGCTCGCCCCCGTACGGTACCGTGGCAACCTGCGGTGGCGTGTGGGTGCGAACTGCGTCGAGGTCGATCCCGTGGTCTGGCAATCGAGAATGCTAGAGAGAGTCGGTTTCGACTGGTCCGATCAGCCTTCGGGCCAGACTCTGGACGATGTGAGCCCGGCTGCCATCGAAGTTGCCCGGCGTTACCTGCGGGAAGCGAACGGCGGAGAGTCCGATACCGGTCTGGCCCATGCGACGGACGCCGATCTGCTCCGCCGACTGAATTTGGTCAAGGGCTCGCGCGACCTCACCAACGCGGGATCACTGCTGTTCGTGGCGGCTCCCTGGCCGGGCGTCGACTACATTCGCCGCAATGTGCCGGGAGGTGACAGCACTCTGAGGTTCGAGGGCGCGGGACCTTTGCTCATGCAGGTGCGCGAGGTCGAACAGGCGGGCGAGGTGGCCAACCGGGTCACGCACACAGCAGAGGGTTTCGCGCCCGGCAGAATCCGGGCGATCCCTCCCAGGACGCTACGCGAGGCCATCGTGAACGGACTTGTCCACCGCGATTGGCTGGCGGCGCGACCGACCGTCATCGAGCATGTCGGCGACACGTTGACCGTGACCTCGCCGGGAGGATTCGTTGGCGGTGTGACGCCCGCCAACATCATCACGCACCCGGCAGTGCCCCGGTATCGGAACCTGTCCGAGGCGATGGCCGCGCTAGGTCTGGCCGAACGCGAGGGAATTGGGGTCGACAGGATGGTGCGGGACATGCTCGCCATCGGGCGGCCCGCGCCGGTCATTGCCGAGGTGGATGGGCCCTACGTGCGGGTCGTACTGCTCGGCGGCGCCCCGGACATCGCTGTCGTCGATTTGGTGGTTGCGCTGACCCCGGCACATGCCGGAAATGTGGACTCGCTTCTGCTCATCGAACACTTGACCCGAAATGGTTGGGTAGACGCGGAGTCCACGACCGAGCTTCTTCAGCGATCCTCCGCCGAGGAGGCCAACGAAGCGATTCTCCGGTTGGCGGATGCGCGCTTGGATGCCGCCGGTTCAGCGCCGGTGATTGCGCCCGTCCAGGGAGTCCCCCCTGGCCAACCCGATGCGTTTCGTCTTTCCGATGCGGTTCGAAGCCGGCTCGCCCACCGGCTCGCTTTGTTGCGCGCCCCCGAGGGGCGTGAAACGCTGCTTCTCGACTGGAGCCGATCCCGAGGGCGCGTCTCCTCGACCGAGGTTGCCGATCTGACGGGACTCAGCAAGGTCACCGCCCGCAAGCTGTTGACCGAGCTGGCCGATGCCGGCCATATCAAAGGAGGACGGCCCGGGCGTAGGGGCCGCGGTTTCTTTTACGTTCCCGCCTAACCGGGAGAATCGACTCGGCACGCTGTGTGTCTCACAGGGATGCGTGGGTCACCTTGCGTGGGTCACCTTGTCCTTTCCGAGGTACCAAAGAGCCGAGAGCGCAAGGCCTGCTGTCTGGCCAGCGAACTGATTCGGTTCTATAGCAGTCGCAAAAGGTGGTCTGGACTATAGAATGTGCTTCCGATTCGCGCAAAGGTGGATGATCGATTCCAACGATGAATTGGCACGATTACATACATAGCTCACCGTCAATATTGTCGGGCAAACCTGTTGTTCGAGGCACGAGATTGTCAGCGGACTTTTTGCTCAGATTGTTGGCAGCAGGGTGGACGGAAGCCCAAGTGCTCGAAAACTACCCCCAAGTGTCGCGAGAATCCCTGCAGGCGCTATTCGCCTTCGCGGCGGAGTGCGCGAGAGAGGAGACAATCGGTGGTTAACCGTGATGGCATACGGCAGAGACCCATACGAACAGGAGACACGACGTGATTGTTGAGCAGATCTGGCAACGCCCTGCGCAATTTCAACTACCTGATCGCCTGCCCGGAGACCGGCGACGCGCTCGCCATCGATCCGCTCGACTTCGAGAAATGTCTGTCGCGCGCGAAGGATCGCGGATGGGACATTACGCAGATCCTCAACACCCACGAGCACGGCGACCACACCGGCGGCAATGGGCCGGTCATCGAGGCCACCGGCGCGAAGCTGCTCGCGCACAAGAATGCCGGGCGACGGATCGACGGCATCGATGTGGGCTTGAGCGCTGGCGATGTCGTCACCGTCGGGAAGACAGTCGAACTGCTTGCCCTCGACACCCCCGGACACACCATGAGCCATATTTGCCTGTTGTCCAAGACGGACGCGCCCGCGCTTTTTTGCGGCGATACGTTATTCAACGCCGGTGCCGGCAATTGCCACGGCGGCGGGCATCCAGAGGAGCTGTACGAGACGTTCTCGGCGCAGCTCGACGAACTGCCGGAACAGACCCTCGAACTGCTTGCCCTCGACACCCCCGGACACACCATGAGCCATATTTGCCTGTTGTCCAAGACGGACGCGCCCGCGCTTTTTTGCGGCGATACGTTATTCAACGCCGGTGCCGTGTATCGACGAACTGCCGGAACAGACCCTCGTGTATCCGGGACACGACTACATCACGAACAACCTCGCGTTCACGCTGGACCGGGAGCCCGACAACGACGCGGCGGCGAGGCTGTCGCGCCAACTCGAAAGGACCCATGATCCGGACAACCCCTTGGTGACGACCATCGCGCAGGAACGCGAGATCAATACGTTCTTTCGCCTGACCAGCGCGACCGTGGTGAAAAGGCTTAGGGAAGCGTTTCCGGACCTGTCCGACGAGCCCTCGCCGAAAGAGGTGTTCGTGAAGCTGCGCGAACTGCGCAACAGTTGGTAGATGAGCGGACAGAACCGGCCCTGCCGATCTCCATATGGAAGAGCCGGGTGATCGTCCCACGGCGATTTCGGACATCGGCGATTGAACCCCCGCTGGCGTGTCTTCAAACTGCGGAACGCGGTTTGAATGCCACCTGGCAACAAGACCTGGGTCGAAAGCGCGCGCTGTACGCGGAACTGGGGGTGCGCGAGTACTGGCTGTTCGACCCGAGGGACGAGTACTTCGATCCCACGCTGCAGGGACTCGGTTTGAGGGGACGCGCCTACCGTCCGATGCCAGCGCGCGTGGAGAGCGGCGCGCGAACGATTCGGAGCGAGGTTCTCGGTCTCGATCTGCGTTGATGCACACCTGCCCGCATCCCCTCGACGCATCCCCGGAATATCCCAGCAAACCGATCGCGTATGCGCTCGGCGTGGCGCCGCCGGTTGCCGGAGACGATCCGTGCCGTCTTTCACGGGAAGAGAACGGCCGGGGTTTCATGAATAACGCTCTCTACTCACTTGGCACAAACGCCGCCGATACCCTGGGAGAATCATCATGATGCGGGAAAGCAGTCGCGTGGTGAAGGACGCGTATCGGGTCGAAGTGGTCGGCGCTGGCGACTACTGGCTGGAGGAGGTGCGCGCGGGGGAAAGCAATACCGTTCGGTATGCTCTGGAGAAGAAGACGATGCACTCCTGCCGCGACAGTTGGCTGCTCGCGGTCAACACGCACACGCAGTGGGGGCTCACCAAGCGCGATCTGACCCACAACATCAACTTCTTCATGAACGTGCCGGTGACCCCGGCCGGCGACCTGACGTTCGAAGACGGCATCAGCGCGCCCGGCAAGTACGTCGAACTGACGGCGCGGATGAACGTACTCGTGCTGATTTCGAACTGTCCGCAACTCAACAATCCCTGCAACGGCTACAACCCAACGCCTATCGAACTCGCGATCTGGTCGCGCTAGTGACACGACACTAATATGTTCGACCGGGTGCTGATCGCCAACCGCGGCGCCATCGCCGTGCGCATAGCGCGGACCCTGCGGCGCATGGGGGTCCATAGCATCGGGGTGTACGCGGAGTCGGATCGAGATTCGCTGCATCTGTCTGCCGTGGACGAAGCCTTTCCCTTGGGCGACGGCGGCGCGCCCGACACCTACATGAACGAGGCCAGGTTGTTCGAGATCATCGACCGCACGGGTGCTCAAGGCCTGCATCCGGGGTACGGCTTCTTCAGCGAGAACGCGGGTTTCGCCGAGCGGCTCGCCGAACGCGGCGTCGTCTTTATCGGGCCGCGTCCGGAGCATATCCGGCGCTTCGGCCTGAAACACGAAGCGCGCGCGATTGCGGAGGAAGCTGGCGTACATGTACTGCCGGGCAGCGGGCTTCTGGTCAGCGCGGAGGACGCCCTGCGCGCGGCCGATCGCATCGGCTATCCAGTGATGCTGAAGAGCACGGCTGGCGGCGGCGGCATCGGCATGCGGCGTTCGGACGATGCGGCCGGATTGGAAGCGTCTTTCGACCGTATCCGACGCCTCGCGGCCGCCAACTTCGACGACGACGACCTGTACCTGGAAAAACTGATCAACGCGCCGCGACATGTCGAGGTGCAGGCGTTCGGCGATGGTCGCGGCGACGTGCTCATCGTCGGAGACCGGGACTGCACGTTGCAGCGGTGGCACCAGAAAGTGATCGAGGAATGTCCGGCGCCGAACCTGCCGTCGGCGGTGCGCGAAGAACTGCACGGGCAAGCCCGCGCGCTCCTTGCCAGCGTCAGTTTCCGCATGGCGGGCACCGTTGAGTTTCTCTACGATGCCGCCGCCCGGCGCTTCTACTTCCTCGAAGTGAACACCCGGCTGCAGGTGGAGCACGGCGTGACGGAATGCGTCTACGGCGTGGACCTCGTGGAGTGGATGCTGCGCTTGGCGGCGGACGAACTGCCACCCCTCGCGGACCTGATACCTGCCCGGCCTTCAGGACACGCGGTGCAGGCGCGGGTCTATGCGGAGGATCCGAACCACGAGTTCCGGCCAACCCCGGGCGACGTCGCGCACGCCGCATTTCCCGAACGGCGCGGTTTGCGGGTGGATACATGGCTGCGCTCCGGCGCCAGCGTCTCGCCGTATTTCGACCCCATGCTGGCGAAACTCATCTGCCACGCGCGAACGCGGGAGGAGGCCCTCGACGCGCTCTCGGCGGCGTTGCGCGATAGCAGCATATACGGCATCGAAACCAATCTGGATTACCTTGGTGAGGCACTCGATCTCCCGGCATTCCGCCAGGCGGAGATGACGACGGCCAGCCTGGAGCAACTCGACTACGCGCCGACGAGTTTCGATGTGATTGAGGGCGGCGCATCCACCACGGTGCAATCCTGGCCCGGACGGCAGGGATACTGGAACGTCGGCGTCCCGCCGTCGGGTCCGATGGACGATCTCTCGTTTCGACTCGGCAACCGTCTGCTCGGCAACGCGCCGGACGCGGCGGGCCTGGAGATCGTCGTCGGTGGGCCGCAATTGATCTTCAATACCGCTGCCACATGCGTGATCGCTGGCCCGCCTTGCGTAGCCGATCTCGACGATGCGCCGGTGGCATCCTGGTCGACTTTCGATGTCGAGCGCGGGCAGACGCTGCGTATCGGTCGTATCGAGGGTGGCGTCCGCGCGTACCTGCTGGTGGCGGGGGGCATCGATGTGCCGGTCGCGATGGGCTCCACGGCGACCTTTGCGCTCGGCGGAATAGGCGGTTTCAATGGCCGGACGCTGCGCGCCGGGGACACGGTGCATATCCGACCGGTGCCTGCGGGATTTTCGGCACTGCCGCCAGACAAGCGTCCGGACTATGGATCATGCCAAGCGATCCGCGTGATCATGGGTCCGCACGCGGCGCCGGATTTCTTTACCGAAGACGATATCGAGACGTTCCTGGCGGCGCAGTGGACGGTGCACTACAACTCGAGCCGCACCGGCGTGCGGCTCGCGGGACCGCAGCCCGCCTGGGCGAGACCGGACGGTGGCGAAGCGGGTCTGCATCCTTCCAACATTCACGACACGGCATACGCCTTCGGCAGCATCGATTTCACCGGCGACATGCCGGTCATTCTGGGACCGGACGGCCCGAGCCTGGGCGGTTTCGTCTGTCCGGCGGCGGTGATCAACGCCGATCGCTGGAAGCTGGGTCAACTCGCTCCCGGCGATACCGTCCGATTCGTCCCCATCACCGATGCGGATGCCGCGCGGCTCGAAAATGAACTCGATGCCTATATTTGCAACTCAGAGAACTCGGACAACTCGGACCGTTTCCCCGCCACGCCTGTCGTCGCCGCCAGGCAGGATCCCGTGGTCCATCGCGCCGGTGCCGCGCGGGCGGACGCGGACTTCGTCATTCGCCGGGCCGGCCAGGAGTGGCTGCTGGTTGAATTCGGCCCCCATGTGCTCGACATCGCGCTACACCTGAGGGCGCACGCCTTCGCGGCGCGGCTTGAGGCGGAAGCCGTGCCCGGTATCGTCGAGACCACGCTCGGCATTCGCTCCTTGCAGATTCGCTTCGACCGCGCCCGGTGGAATGCGGAATCGCTCGCCGCCCGGCTTGTGCCCATGCTGGAAGAATTCGAGCGGGTCGACGACATGGCGCCGGAGTCGCGCATCGTCCGGTTGCCCCTGTCGTGGGACGATCCCGCCTGTCGGCAGGCGGTGGAGCGATACATGCGCGTGGTTCGCGCGGACGCGCCCTGGTGCCCCGACAACATCGAGTTCATTCGGCGCATCAACGGACTCGACGACGCGGGCGCGGTGAAGGACATCGTGTTCGACGCAAGCTATCTCGTGATGGGTCTGGGCGACGTATACCTGGGCGCCCCGGTGGCGACGCCGCTCGATCCCCGGCACCGGCTCGTGACGACGAAGTACAACCCTGCGCGCACCTGGACAGCAGAGAACTCCGTTGGCATCGGTGGTTCTTATCTTTGCGTCTACGGCATGGAAGGGCCGGGCGGCTACCAGTTCGTGGGCAGGACCCTGCAGGTTTGGAATCGGCACCGAATCGGCTCGGGGTTCGATGAACATTGGCTGTTGCGCCCGTTCGACCAGATCCAGTTCTACGAGGTCGATGCGAGGACCCTGCTCGAACTGCGCGAAGCATTTCCGCGCGGCGAACTCGCGCTGGATATCCGTTCCACCCGGTTCGACTACGGCGACTACGTTCGCTTCCTCGATGCCAACGCCGGCGCGATCGAGGCATTCACCGAAAAGCGCAAGCGCGCGTTCGACGCGGAACTTGCCGGTTGGCGCGAGCGGGGCCTGCTGACGTTCGCAACGACGCTCGCGGACGGCGCGGCGGAGGAAGACGAGGCGCAGGTCCCGCCAGGCGCGACGGTGGTGACCAGCCCCATGGCGGGTTCCATCTGGTCGGTGCGTGCGGATTCGTCGCGGCCGGTGGCCCGGGACGAGGTGCTGGTCGTGGTCGAAGCGATGAAGTCCGAGTTCGAGATTCGCGCGCCCGCGGCGGGGAGGGTGTCCCTCTCTGTATCGCGGGGCCAGTTGGTCGTGCCGGGACAAAGACTCGCGGTGATCGAGTCGCCATGAGCGGCTGCTCGACATGAATCTCTCCATCGCCGCCTTTGACCGAGGCTTACACGTCGGGAGCGATGACGCCGCGGGGAGTCATCGAGCAAGTTGGCGAAGCTATACGGCGCGGTGCTGATCGCTACGCGTGGATACACGTGCTGGACGAAGCGGCATTGGGAACATATCTGGGTCGGCTCGAAACGCTCGACCCGGCGGAGCATCCCTTGTGGGGCGTGCCGTTCGCGATCAAGGACAACATCGATCTTGCCGGCTGTCCCACCACGGCGGCATGTCCCGCCTATTCGTACGTCCCGCAGGCATCCGCGAACGTCGTGCACCGGTTGTTGGCAGCCGGCGCGATTCCGGTCGGCAAGACCAATCTCGATCAGTTTGCCACCGGCCTGGTGGGCACGCGTTCGCCCTACGGCGCGATGCGCAACGCCATCGATCCGGACTATATCGCTGGAGGAAGCAGCGGCGGCTCGGCTGTGGCGGTCAGACTCGGCATGTGCAGTTTCGCCCTCGGCACCGATACCGCGGGGTCAGGGCGTATCCCGGCTGCGCTCAACGAACTGGTCGGCTTCAAGCCGTCGTTCGGCTGGTGGTCGGCGCGGGGCGTAGTGCCCGCCTGCCGTACCCTCGACTGCGTTTCGGTTTTTGCGGGTTCCGTCGCGGACGCGCGCGCCGTCCCTGGCTCGCGGAACGGTATGCCGTGCTGGAAATGTTCCTGAAGCTGCATTACGAAGACGTGCACCCCGTCACGCGCGAAATCATCGCCGGAGGTGCCGCGCCTTCGGCGGCTTCCGCTTTCCACGCGCAGTACGAACTCGCCGAACTGAAGCGCCAAGCGTCTCGAATATTCGAAACGGCGGACGTGCTCATCCTGCCGACGGCGCCGACGATATTCGCCGTCGAGGAGGTGGAGCGCGACCCCGTGGCGACGAACAGTCGACTGGGCGTCTTTGCCAACTTCGTCAATCTTCTCGACCTGTGCGCGCTGGCCATTCCCGCGGGCAGATTGCCGTCCGGATTGCCGTTGGGTGTCACATTGATCGCGCCGGCGGGCCGGGACCATGCTCTGCTCGACTACGGTGCGCGGTTGCTCGGCGAGTCCGCCGCAACCGGCGAGCGTCCCGGTGAGACCCACGTCGCGGTCTGCGGCGCGCACCTTTCGGGACAGCCACGCAACGGCGAGTTGAGGCGACTCGGCGGCTATCTCGTCCGCAGCGCCCACACGAGCGCCCGCTATCGGCTCTACGCCCTGCCGGACGGCAAGCGACCCGCGCTGATTCGCGACGAAACCGACGGCGCAGCCATTGCGGTGGAGGTCTGGTCGCTTCCGACGACCGCTGTCGGTGCTTTTCTCACCGGTATCGGCCAGCCCCTCGGACTCGGCAGGATCGAGTTGTCCGATGACGCCTGGGTCGGCGGCTTCATCGCGGAACCCGTCGCCGTAGTCGGCGCGACCGAGATTACCCGCTTCGGCGGCTGGCGCACCTACCGGGCTTCAGGGCGAGGACATGGATCAGGTTGACTCCGCCGAATCAAATTGCCTGCTCACGCGGCGCTTCGCTTCCTCATAGACGTCGTCAGATAACGGGCCTCTGCTCGCCGCGCGAACGTTGTCCGCCAGATGATCGAGACTCAACGTGCCGATGATCGTCGTGTTCACGTGCGAATGGCTGATGGTGAAGCGCAGCATGAACTCCATCATCGACATGTTCTCGCGCAAGTCGTCGGTAGCCGTGGTAGCCCGCGCGCTGCGCGCCACATCGCTCCGAATGACCGTGCCCGCGCCCCCACGCGATGCCCTGGTGATCCACTCGTGGTGCTGCGGCTGCGCCAGTGAATACGGAATCTGAAACGCATCGAACACGCCCATCTCGATCTGTTCCCTGAGGTTTGGCAGGTCGCCCGACATGCCCGTGAAGCGGATCTTGCCCTCGGCTCTTAACACGTCGAGCTCTGCAACCGAGTCGTTTTCCTCGAGCACTGATCGCGTCGGGTTGTGGTGAAACTGCACGAGGTCCAGATGATCGGTCTTCATGCGCTCCAGGCTTTGCTCGACACAAGCGCGGATGTTCTGTCGCGTAAACACATGAGGAGGCCGCTCGCCCGATGCCGGTCGAGGTTGGTTGATCGGGCAGCCACATTTGCTCGCGAGAAAATACTGGTCGCGGCGATGAGAGATCGCCTCGCCGATTAGAGTCTCCGAGTCGCCGTAATCCGGTGAGGTGTCGATGAAGTTGATGCCGGCATCGAGGACGGCATTCAACAAACGCTTCGCGGGCTCTGCCTCTATCGCACGCCCCCTGAGGCCGGCCATCAGTTCCATTGCGCCATAGCCGAGCCGGGTGACCTCGAAACCGGTTCGCCCGAGCATCGTTTTTGGAAGATCGCTCATCTCGCATGCCCCGCGGGGTTGGGAGTCGTGGTGAAGGGTGGGAGATTTGGTCTCCGAAGCAGTTCTGTATTAGACAGCCTTCCCCAGCCGAATGAAAAGCGGGATGATGGAGTGCGCTTGAGCGACGCGGATGGAGAAGTAATATTGGATGGCGAGTGGGCGTTTCCGGACGCGTTGCAGCCTGGTGCCGAGGATGTGAGCTTCGATCTCGACGCTGCCTTGAACGCCGTGGTCATGTTGCGAGCCGAGATCCCAGCCGATGCGTTTACCGCATCCGCGCTCGGAACGGAACGCATCGGCAACGGCGTTGTCATCGACGACGACGGGTTGGTCTTGACCATTGGCTACCTGATCGCGGAAGCGAGCAGCATCTGGCTGACGAGCAACTTGGGCACGACCGTCGCTGCATATTCTCTGGCATACGATCACGTCACCGGATTCGGGCTGGTCCGTGCAGTGGAACCGTTGAGTGCCACGGTTCTCCAGCGCGGCAGCGCGGATTCGTGCGAACGCGGCGATCAAGTGTTCGTTATCGGCCAGGGCGGGCGATCGCATGCCTTGAAAGCCAGCCTGACCGACAAGCGGGAATTCGCGGGTTACTGGGAATACTTGCTCGACGAAGCTTTGTTCACCGCACCCGCACATCCGGAATGGGGCGGTGCGGCGCTGGTCGGAGAAGACGGCAAGCTGTTGGGGATCGGCTCTCTACTGGTACAGGAGGTCATCAGCGGAGAGAAGGTGCAAGGCAACATGCTCGTACCGATCGACCTCCTGAATCGCACGCTCGACAACTTGTTGACCACTGGGCGTTCCCCGGGGCAGCCGCGACCATGGCTCGGAATGTTCACTGGGGAAGCGGGCGGCCGACTCGTGGTCAGCGGGCTCGCGCGCGGTGGTCCCGGGGCAACGGCCGGCATGCGGCCGGGCGATGTGGTTCGAGAGATCGACGGCGAACGTGTGTCGACCCTCGCGCAGATGCTATCCGCGGTCTGGAAACTCGGCCCGGTCGGGGTGACCGTTCCCGTGACGTTTGCGCGTGCAGGCCAAGTGCGGAGATGCAAGATCGAGTCCGCAGATCGCACCGACTTCCTGAAGAAGCCCGTACTGCATTGAGTCCGAGCGCGCCATCTCAGGTGCGCTACACCTTGGACGCCTTGCGGCCCCGACGACGGCACTTCAAGGACGTCTTGGTACGGGGTCAGCGGCGACAACAGGCCCTTCGCTATCGACCAGCAATACCGGCACCCCGCCGTCTACTGTTTCCTCGACACGACTACGCGTGCTTGCAGCGCCCGCGATTGAGTACCGGGGCTTTCGTGTCGCAGCGGTAGCCGCGAAGTCGTGGGCGTCGAGCGCGCCAAGGCGCCAGAATCGCGTCGGGCGACAATCCCACGGGGATTGCGGACATCGGCGATTGCGCGTTGCTCGGCGCGCATTCACGCTAGTGTTCCGTCAAGTCTAAAAATGCGAGTGTAGCTGCGAGGGATTTTTGGTTCCTGGCGAGGCGCGACGACGCGGTGTGGCAGGCACCACACAAGGAGGAGCAACGAAGCCAGGGGCCGAAAAGACCCGCAGATACCCGCAGATTTAGACTTGACGGAGCACTAGGCAAGGCGGTTTGAATGCGTAAACGAGCCCATGATATTTTCGCTGGCAATGCGCCGAAGGGCGCGGCGGTGCCTGACTGAGGGACGTACCCATGAAGCGAAACCCCGTTCTTTCCGCCGAAGACCCCATGTATCCGAGTTCCGACGGTCTGCCGTTGGCTGAAAACGACTGGCAGTTGAAGGCGATCCACGACGCCTACGGCGCGCTGAACGTTCGCTACCTGGATCGACCTGACGTATACGTGTCGTGCGACCTGCTGATCTATTACGAGGAGGGCGACCCTCGCAAGTCCGTGGCGCCGGATGTTTTTGTCGTTTTCGGGGCGGCGAAGCGCAACCGCATGATCTACAAGCTGTGGGAGGAGCCGAAGGCGCCGGACTTCGTTCTGGAAGTGGCGTCCAAGAACACATGGCGGGAGGACTTGGGTCGGAAGCGCGCCCTCTATGCGCAATTTGGGGTGCGGGAGTATTGGCTTTTCGACCCGAAGGAGGAGTACTTCGATCCCGCGCTTCAGGGGCTCGGCTTGCGGGGGCGCGCCTATCGGCCGCTGCTGGCACGCGTGGAGAATGGCGCGCGGGTGATTCGGAGCGAAGTGCTTGGTCTCGATCTGCGCGTCGAGAACCAGACGCTGCGTTTTCGCGACTTCGCAACGGGCGAGCAGCTTCGCAGCCATGCGGAGGCGGCGACGGCTCTAGCGAACGCCACGACGGGCCTCGCGGAGGAGAAGGTCGCCCGCCGGATTGCCGAGGCTCGAATCGCCGAACTGGAAGCGCGCCTGCGCGAACCGTAGCGCGTGGCGTAACCGTCACGCGTTCCGCATACCGTAGCCCAATTTCCGTATCTCCTTGCGGAACCTCGGCTCGGCATGCGTCCGCACGACGAGGCTCCGCTCGCCGACGCGCTGGCAAAGATTGGCGGTGCGTTTATTTTTGGCGAGCAGGTTCGCCAGATCCGCATCGACGCACTCCACGATCAATGCCATGCCCGTTGGGCATAGCGCCGCGGCGCGCCGTTCCGTGTCCCGCAGAAACCGTTCGACGGTTTCCGGCAAGGGTTGATCGTCCCGCGCCTGAAGAAACTCGCGCAATACCCCCATGGGCTGCCCGCTCTCGACGCTGGACAGGGTCTTGTCGCGATCGAGGCGCCATACCTGTTCGGATTCCGCGGTCGCGAACGCTTCGAGCAACAGTCGCTCATCTGACGGGAGAGGCGCGTCCGAAACCTGAATCCGCAAATCCGGAAACAGGGTCAGCGATCCTCGACTTGTCGGTGTGCTCGGTTCGTAGCGATCAGTCAATCCAAGGCAGTAGGCCCCCAGCGCGTTAAGGCGGAAGCAATGCAGGCCGTCGTAGCGGCTCAAGAACGCGAGCTCGTCGCTTCCCGGCATCTCCCAATAGTCGCGTCGCGCGCCTTCGGGTTCGATATAGGCGATGTCGATCAGCCCCAAGGTGGCGGCGATTTCGAATAGGAAACACAGGATGTAGCGTTCCTGCAGTATGTTCCAGCCGTGGGAACCTCCATATCCGAGGCTGTCGTATCGCTGCTCGAAGAAATACAACTTCCATGGATCGCGAATCACGTCGAAATCGAACTCCGCCGCTTGCATGAACCGCGAAAACTCCTCGACGCGAACCCAGCGGCCCACCGGGCACTCCTCGAGGGCTGCGGCGACCATCCCTCGGCGCATGGATGGCGCGGTCATCGAGCGCTTGCCCCGGCCGCGCTGCCCCTTGATGGTGTCGACGCGATTGAATTCGTCGAGCAGCGAGCTCTTCAACCAGCGTTGCCAGAGTTTTTTCAAGGTTCCCGCCGCCGATGCGCGCAACGCGGCGTGCCCCGCCTTGGTCAGCGCGAGTTTTCGTCCCCGCAGTTCGACGAGTCTGGCGGCTTGCACCAACAATGGCCAAACGAAAGCTCTGATAGGTCCGACAACCTGATGCCAAGCCTTCTTTTTGTGCGCGACGGGGTGGAAAAAGTCCCCTTCCAACAGATTGTCGGCGATCAGTCGCACCGCTGCGGCGGAGGGTTGCGAAGTCTTCGCGCTCACGGCGATACCGCCGCGATCAATCAGTCGCAGGACGGTGAATAGATCCCGAAGCGCGGCGTGCTCCATGTTGCGCTGGATCAGCGGAACCATCTCGCTACTGTCCTGCGTCGTGTGGTAGCCGACAAATCGTCGAATTTCGTCGGGCGGCTCGTCCAGCGTTTCCAAGGTGGGTTCTTCGGGAGGCGGCACGAAGTCCCGCAGCCGCCCGGCAAGATCGGGGGGAATGGACTCCGGCTGGTATCCGTACCGAGTCTCGACGTAGACAAAAAGGCGCAACGGCGTGAGCGCGCAGTGGCCGTAATGGTCGACCGGGTATGGCGCGACGCCGTGCTTGGCGCGAAATCGCTCGACATCCAGTTTGCTGTCCAGCGAATACAGCGTTTCGCGCACGGCGAGTTGCTGGGTTTCGTCGAGGCCGTGCCAAAGGTGGCGCAGTCGATCACCGTCGAGTTGACGCTCGAGCGCGGCGATCAGGTCGGCTTTGCGGGTTGGTTTGGCGACTTCCGGCGTGAGCCGTAGGAGCTTCTTCAGATCCTCTACAGACAGCAGCCCCAGCGCTTCTGCGAGATTTGCTGGCGGCAAGTTGTAGCGGTAGCTCGGCATATTGCGTGTGATCGTGAAAGCGTTTCGTGCCTGTACGCCGCGCCCGCCGCTTGCGCTGCGCGCGCGCTAGTTGCTGCGCAGCACCCGTCCGGCGCACACGTCCGTCAGTTCGTCGTCGCGGAGAAGGACCTCGCCGTTGCACAGCGTCGCCTTGTAGCCGACAGCGCGCTGAATGAAGCGCGGCGCGCCGAACGGGAAGTCGTGGACGATTTTCGGCATCCGCTCCTCCAACCGGTCCAGGTCGAAGACATTGATATCGGCGCGTTTGCCCACGGCCAAGGTGCCCCGGTCGTCGAGACCGAGCACATCTGCTGGCACCGCGCTGATCCGGCGCACGGCCTCCTGCAAGCTGTAGACACCTGCGTCGCGAGCCCAGTGGGACAGGACGAAAGTTGCCCATCCGGAGTCGATCATCTGGCTCACGTGCGCGCCGGCGTCGCCCAGACCCGGCATCGCCCAATCCATGGTGATCAGCTTTTGCAAGGCTTCCAGGTCGGTGTTGAAGCCGCGGAGATGGAACAGCGCCTCGCCGTCGGTCTGGTCGGTGATGCGCAACCAGGTCTCCACGGGATGCTCCCCCGCGGCTTGCGCCTTGTGATACAGGCTTTCATCAGGTTGGTGGGTGTAGCGTGGTCTTTGCGCGTCGCCCATCCAGAACCAGCGTTTCATCGTTTCCATCGCCGGTTCGCCCTGGGCCTTGACCTCGTCGATCAACTGGCGTCGGGTTTCGGCGTGCCGAATCGCCTTCAGACGACCGTCGAAGTCGTGCTTGCGCAGCGCGATCCACGCCGGCGTACGGAAGAAGTTGTTGGTCATCAAGCCGCCAACGCCCCCGCCGCTTCTCGGCACGGTGACGGAGGTCACCTTGAGGCCTTCGGCGCGCATGGCCATCACCTTTTCGTTCAGGCGTTCGGGGCCGAACTCGAGCGCCGAACTGAATAGCGCGCCGCGGGCCAGGCGCGCCTCGTCGGCGATGAGCGCTATTTCCTCTTCGAATTCACGGAAGTCGGACACCGTCTGCATCAAACCGCCGTGCGCGCCGACTTCCCTGGCTACCGCCCGCAGCTCGTCGCGATGGGCGAAGGTGCCGGGAATTGAACGGCCGTCGGGCAGGCGGTGTTGCGGCAATCGGTTGGTGGAGAAACCGACCGCGCCTTCCTTGACCGACTGTCCGGCCAGCGCTGCGATTTGTTGGATTTCATCTTCGGTGGCGGGCTCTTCAACCGCGCGCTCGCCCATCACGTAAAACCGCGTGGCGCAATGGCCGACCAACCCGCAAATGTTGATCGAGGGTCCCAGTGCTTCAAGGGCGTCGAGATAGCTGCCATAGGACTCCCAGTTCCACGGTAATCCGTGCAGGATGGCCTTCTTGGGGATGTCCTCGACCGTCTCCATCATGCCGGCGAGAAACTCTCTGTCGGCAGGCTTGCAGGGCGCGAACGTCACGCCGCAGTTGCCGAGCAGGGCTGTCGTGACGCCGTGCCACGACACGGACGTGACCTGCGGGTCCCAACCGATCTGGGCATCGAGGTGTGTATGCAGGTCGACGAAGCCGGGCGATACGATCAATCCATCAGCTTGAATCTCTTCCTTGCCTCTGCCGTCGACCTTGCCGATCTCGACGATTTGATCGCCGTCCACGGCGACGTCCGCACGGAAGGGCTCGCTTCCCGTGCCGTCGACTACGTTGCCGCCCCGAATGACTAGATCGTGACTCATGGTTTCCCAACTTGGGCTGATATTCGTCTGCCTCGATGATAGGCGATGCACTTTACTGTCGCCATCGCGACGGCGGATAAGCTCTCGGCACCTCAGTGATCCACAACGAACCAAGGCGAGGTAGCGTAAAATAAAGGGTGGACGAGAACACTCGAACAAGTGATCGATTCGGAGCGCCCATAACCGATCAATCCGAGGCGCTTGCCCTCTCCCGAACGGCTGGCGAACGACAGTTTCATGGACCAGCTACTACTACCGACGATCATCGCGGCGCTCCTCCGGCAAGCCGGCTGCGCGGCGGTGTGGCCGTTCGCGCTCGCGACGGCAAGCGTGGGAACCTGAAGTGAACGCAACCCCTCAATCGGAGGCGGTCATGCTGCTCACCGTCTCGTTCGGCAAAACCGACCGTGAGAGCGCCAGGCCACTGACTCCCAAAGAATGGGGCGAGCTCGCCGTATGGCTGAACGAACGGGACCTTGCGCCAGAGGATCTGCTCAAGGGCGATTTGCCAAGGCTGCTTGGCGACTGGCACCACCCAAAAGTGACAGGCGAGCGCATCGAAACCCTGCTGAGCCGGGGAGCGACGCTCGGATTCGCCCTGGAAAAGTGGCAGAGGGCGGGTTTGTGGGTGCTGATGCGGTCAGACCCCGAGTATCCAAAGCGCCTGAAACATCATCTTGGGTGGAAGGCGCCGGCGGTCCTGTTTGGCTGTGGTAACAAGAACCTTCTGGGCGCAGATAGCATAGCGGTAATTGGTTCCAGGCATGCTGACGATGCTGACATTCGCGTCGCAGAAAGCATCGGGCGACAAGCTGCTGAACGCGAACGGTCGGTCGTATCCGGCGGTGCCGCAGGCGTCGATCAGGCAGCGATGCGCGGTGCTCTTTGTGCCGAGGGGACGGCAATCGGCGTTCTGGCGGATAGCCTCCTTCGGTCCGCGACTTCGACGAAGTACCGCAAATACCTGATGTCGGGCGATCTGGCGTTGATTTCACCGTTCAACCCGGAAGCGCGTTTCCATGTAGGCAACGCCATGGCGCGCAACAAGTACATCTATTGCTTGGCCCAAGACGCTATCGTGATCAGCAGTACAGCCCACAACGGCGGAACATGGAATGGTGCCGTCGAGAACCTGAATGGAGGATGGGTGCCTCTATGGGTCAAGCAGACTGAAACTCCAGGTTCAGGCAACCCCAAGCTTGTCGAGCTCGGGGGGCGGTGGCTGGAAGACCTCGATGATCCTGCGTTCGCTACGCAAGTGCATTGCCGGGACTCCGGTCGGGAGTCGAATCCAAACGGTGAAGCGTCGTGTCAATTGCCCGGTGTCGGGCAAGAGGAATCGTCAGATGCGGCGAAGCAAGTCGAACACTCGCTTCGGCCCGTATCTTCAGGCTCGGACCGGCCGAATACGCGGAGCCGGGAAATCCAGCAATCGCCCCAGGGCGAGAGCGTCGACTTTGCCGAAGAACTTTATCGACAGGTCCGGTTGTTGGTGCCTGTCCTCTGCGCGGAACCGAAGAGGGCTGGAGCCATAGCGGATGCGCTTGGTGTGACCAAGCCTACGGCCGATGCCTGGATAAGGCGGCTTGTCCAGGAACGAATCTTGGTGAAGATTGCAAAGCCCGTGCGCTACGTTACCCGCGAGAGGGACCTCATCGGGTAATTGCCGTTGCGGAATGCCTGCCAGAGACTCCTTCCGGGAAAGTCCCACCCGATAGCGGTAGCATCGCCCCGCAACGTGCTTGGTGTCGACACCAGGGGGTATTTATGGAGGTTCCGCTCCTCACCGATGATTTTCTGCGCCGTCCGGTGCAGCTCTATCCAAACAAGATTGCGGTGGTGGACGGCGAGCGACGCTACACGTATGCGGAGCTGCAGGCGCGGGTAAACCGGCTGTCTCACGCGCTGTTGAGTCTCGGCGTGGAACCGGACGACCGCGTCTGCATCCTGAGCCCGAACTCCCACTTCTTTCTCGAGAGTTTTTATGCCACGAGCCAGATCGGGGCCGTGCTGGTGCCGCTCAACTACCGCCTGGTGGCGGCGGACCACGAATACATTCTGAACCACGCCGGCGTGACGGTGCTCCTGGTGGACTACGAGTACACGCGGGTGGTCGACGACATCCGCGCCAACCTCTCCGCGGTGCGCCATTTCGTGGTTGCCGAGGACCGGGACGAAACGTCCGCGGTCGCGGTGCCCCGGGGCTGGATCGACTGGGAAGGGCTGATTGCGGAGCAGCCCGACACCGCCCCCGCGCCAATCGAACGCGGCGAAAACGACCTGGTATCTATCAACTACACGTCAGGCACGACCGCGCGTCCCAAGGGCGTGATGATGACGCACCGCAACTGCTACGTGAACGCCTACAGCCTGATGACCCATCTGCGCGTCTGCCACGACGACGTCGAGCTATGGACGCTACCGATGTTCCATTGCAACGGTTGGGGCGGCGTCTACGCGCTTACCGGCGTGGGCGGCACGCATGTGGTCTTGCGCGCCGTCGACGGCGCCGAAATCTACGGCCTCATCGAGCGCGAAAAGGTGACGTTCGCCTGCATGGCGCCGGCGGTGCTGCGCACCATCCTGGACTATCGCGACAAGGACCGGCACGCCATCACGACGAAGCCGCGTTTCACGGTCGCGGGAGCGCCGCCGCCGGCGGCATTCATCGAGCGGCTCGAACAAGAACTCGGGTGGGAGTTCATCCAGATCTACGGTTTGACGGAAACGGCACCGTTGCTGACCGTGTCCCAACCCGACCATGAAACGGACCGGACCGACTACGCGCGCCGGGCGCGGGCGGGTGTGCCGGCGGTGGGCGTTGATATCGTGTTGCGGGATGAACAGGGCAGGCCGGTGCCGCAGGACGGTGTCACCGTGGGCGAGGTGTGCGCGCGTTCCAATGTTGTGTTCAAGGGTTACTGGAAACAGCCGGAGGAGACGGCGAAGGCGATCCAGGACGGCTATTTCCACACCGGCGATCTGGCCGTCTGCGACGCTTTCGGCAACATTCATATCGTTGACCGCAAGAAGGACGTGATCATCTCGGGGGGCGAGAACATCAGTTCTCCCGACATCGAGGATGCGCTGTACCGTCACCCGGCGGTGATGGAGTGCGCGGTCATCGGCGTCCCCCACGAGAAGTGGGGCGAGACGCCCAAGGCGCTGGTCGTCCTGCGCGAGGGCGAAGCAGCGACGGAAGCAGAAGTCATCGCCTTCTGCCGCGAGCGTCTGGCGCACTTCAAATGCCCCACCTCGGTGGAGTTCCGCGACGAGTTGCCGCGCACCGCCACGGGCAAGCTGCAGAAATTCAAGCTGCGCGAGCCCTATTGGGAAGGAGAACGTCGGGTAGGCTAACGCCGCCAATCCCCTCGCCTGATGGCTCGGTGCCTGGCCCCAGTAAGTCCGAAAGGTGAGCTGACTGGGTCGGCCCGGCCGAGGAAGCGTCGGTGCCGGCCGAGCCTGACACTTCGGACGCCCCAACGACGGAGTGATCGGCGCCGGGGATGCGCGGCTACCCGGACATCGCGACGTCGGCGAACCGTATACGCGCCATCAACGCCGAGCGCTCGGGGTTCCAGTGCTGCGTGTCGCCGACGGCGGCGATTTTCTTCAGCATTTCGTAGAAGTTCCCCGCCACGGTGATGTTGCGCACCGGGCGGATGCGTTCGCCGTCTCGGCATAGAAAGCCGGCAGCACCAAAGCTGAAGTCTCCGGAAACCGGATTCCCGCCCGAGTGCAAGCCAGCGAGATCGACGATTTCCAGGTATTCACCGCCGGTGAGCGTGTCCTCGTCGACATCGCCGGGACCGACCTCGAGTTGGTGCAATCCGACGCCGAGGGATGATCGGGGGGACCGGGCGGCGTTGCACGTATTGGGGACATCGAAGTGCGTCGCGGTGGCGCTGTTGTGGACAAGCGTGCGCAGGATTCCGCCATCGACCAGCGTCGTCGTGGATGTGGGCAAGCCCTCGTCGTCGAACAGCGCGTAGCCCAGGCCGTCCGCGTCGAGCGGCGCGTCCCGAATGGTGAGTGTGTCCACGGCAATGCGCTCGCCCACCTTGTCGCGCAACGGATTGATTCCATCCCTCGCATTCTTCGCGGAGAACATATCGCGGAATACGGCGAACAGGTCCGCCTGGCGTTCGACGTCGAACAGGACGTCATGGTGTTTGCTCGGTATGGCCTCGCCCTGGAGCATCGCGACGCAGCGCCGGTAGGTCTCGTCGACGATCCAGGCGGTGTCGATTTCGTCGAACCGGCGCGCGCACCGCTGGACGCCTTCGAGCGCGTCCCTGTCGCCGTCACTCAAGAGGGCGTAGGCGTAAGCTCTGCAGATGCGGTTCCTGCTGTGCGCGGTGCGGCCGGTCGTCGCGAAGACGTGCCGTTCGGCCGTCAGGTCCCGGACACCGTTGTCGGGCACGCTGCGGACGTTGTCGCGGGCGGTGAGTTCCCGCTCGAGGTAGAGCGCCGCCTCGATCTTCGCTTCCACGGACGTGGGATCGTCGGGGCAGAGGATGGCGTCGTCGGTCACCAGGGCCGTGGCGCCGGCGGCGACTGATTCGGCGGGGTCGACGCGCGCGAACGTGGCGTTGACGAGCGCCTGCTCCACCATGGAATCCAGGGCCGCGGGATCGCTGGCTTCGCTATAGGCGATGCCGGTGCGGTCATCCTTGACAACCCGCAAGCCGTAGACGCGGGTCGATGTAATCTTGTGCTCCTCGAGTTCTCCGTCGTGCGCCGTGAGGGATAGCGACGACTGCTCGCCGACGACGAGGTCACCGACCGCGCCGGCCGCAAGAACCCGGTCGAGGATGCGCTCGGCGTTGGCTTCGACGCCGCCGGACATCAAGAGTTCCCGCCCACCAGGATGTCGTCCACCTTTAACGTCGCCTGGCCCACGGTGGTCGGCACCATGCCGGAGACGGAGCCGCACATGCCGGTCGCCAAGGCAAAGTCGCGGCCGACCATCGATATGCGTTTCAGGACATCGGGGCCGGTGCTGATCAAGGTCGCTGCCTTGACAGGATGGCGAATCTTGCCGTCCTCGACGTAGTAGCCCTCGGTTACCGCGAAGTTGAATTCCCCGGTGCCGGGCTCGACCGAGCCCCCGCCCATATGCGAGGCATACACGCCGCGGTCGATCGAGGAGATCATGTCGTCGAAGCTCGCGGCGCCCGGTTCGATGAACGTGTTGCGCATCCGCGAGGCGGGCGCGAACCGGTAACCCTGGCGGCGGCCGGACCCGGTGCGCGGTAGCCCCGTCTGGGCGGCGCCGACGTGATCGGCAAGGAAGTTGACGAGCTTGCCGTCCTTGATGAGTTGCGTGCGCTCGGTGGGCATGCCCTCGTCGTCGATGTTGATGGAGCCCCATTCCCGAACCAGCGTACCGTCGTCGACGGCGTTCACCACCGGGTTGGCGATCATCTCGCCGAGCTTGTCGTGAAACACGGATGCCTTTTTGGCGACCGACGTGGTCTCCAAGAGATGCCCGCAGGCTTCGTGGAAGATCACGCCGCCGAAGCCGTTGCCGATCACGACCGGCATACGACCGGAAGGACAGGGCCTCGCCGATAGATTCATCAGGGCCTGGCGTGCTGCTTCGGCACCGCATTCCGCGGGGTCGAGGGTCTCGACGATTTCCCAGCCCAGGAGGCCGCCGTCGGTCTTCATGCCGGTGGCCTGTTCGGAGCCGTTGGACGCTATGGCTTGCACCCGCGTGCGGATGTAGTGGCGCGTGTCGCGGATATGCAGGCCCTCGCTGTTGAAGATCTCGACCGCCTGTTCGCGCTGCCCGCAGACGCCCTGGGTCTGGGAGATGAGGTTGCTGGCTGCGCGCGCGGCCCGATCGGCCGCGAGCAGATAGCCCACCTTGTCGCGCACTTCCGAGTCCTTGGCAAGGGTCCGTTCCGCCCCGTGGACATCCGCCGCGGCGCGAAAGTCGAACGCCTGCGCGGTGGTGGCCGGATCGCGGCGGTCCTTGGCCGCGAGATCGGAGACGATGCGCTTGAGTTCTTCCGCATCCGTGCGGTTGGTGTAGCCGTAGAGCACCTTGGCGCCGTATACCAGCCGGACGCCGACGCCGAAGTCGATGCCGGAGGCGATGTCCCGGACCTGGTTCGACAGGGTGGCGATGTTGTTGACCTGGTTGCGCTCCACGAACACCTCGGCGAAGTCGGCGCCGAGGGCGATGGCGTGGTCGATGGCGGATTGCGCGACGCGGGTGTCGAGCACGGGGTTCTCCTTTCGTACATGCGTTGTTTGGACCAAAGGCTCGTCGACCTCAAGCGGGGTACGGGCATGCGTACGCGATTGGAGGTACGTCGGGCTGGCTGGACGGGAGTTTGTCACAAGCCGGCGCGATGCTCGACCGCTGATCGCGACCCGGCGACCAGGGCACGAGGGAAGAAACTCGGCCGTCGGCCCGGACCGAATCTCCGGGCCAGGGCACCGGCCAGCTACCGCGGGTCGATTCGAGCGAGTCCGATCGTCCATCGCTCTTCGCCGAGCGCGTGCTCGGCCGAATGCGCGGGCGACCAATCCGGCTCGCGCCAGCGAGTCGCCAGGGTCTCCTCCATCACGTAGTCCCGATGCTGATCGAGCGCAGCGGCGATGTCGGACGATCCTTCGATGCTGAGCGCGATCCGATCCGAGACGTCAAGCCCCGCCTGCTTGCGGGCTTCCTGCACGGTGCGCACGAGTTCCCGCGCGAGGCCCTCTTGCACAAGGCCCTCTGTCAACGTGGTGTCGAGGCCCACGAGGTAGCCGCTTGCTTCGGCGCAGGCATAGCCCTCGGCCGACGTCGACTCAACCAGCACGTCCTCCGGTTCGAAGGTGAAGGTCTCGTTGTCCGCCACCACTTCGAAAGGCCGGCCATCGGTCACGGCCGCGGCGATGGCGCGGCCGTCCGCGTGCGCCAGCGCATCGCGGATCGCGGGGACGCGCCTACCGTAGCGCTTGCCGATGCGCGGCAGGTTCGGCTTGACGCGGTAGCTCAGGAGATCGGCATCCGAGCCAAGCACTTCCACCGCCTTGACGTTAAGTTCTTCGCTGATTTGATGCGCGTGGCGCGCAAGGATGCCGGCGTGCGCGGCGTCGGGTGTGCGCACCAACAGGCGCGAAAGCGGCTGGCGCACGCGCAGGCCGCTGCGGTTACGCGCCGCCCGGCCGAGTCCGACTACGCGCTGTACGACTTCGAGTTCGGCGAGCAGGGCGTCGTCGCGGGCTGCGGGATCGGGCACCGGCCACTCGCTCATATGGACGCTGATCGGTGCCGTCTCGTCGACTCCCCGCGCGAGGTTCTGGTGCGCCGTTTCGCTCAAGAAAGGCATGATCGGTGCCATCAGCCGGTTCACGGTGTGCAGGCACTCGTACAGCGTCAGGTAGGCGGCCTGTTTGTCGCTGCCCTCGGCGGCTTTCCAGAACCGCCGACGGTTGCGCCGCACGTACCAGTTGCTGAGCTGATCGACGAACGACTCGATCGCCCGGCCCGCCGCCAGCACGTCGTATGACTCCAGTGCCCGCGTGGCGACCGCCACCGTCTCATGCAGCGCCGCGAGCGCCCAACGGTCGATCTCGGGGCGTTCGGCGAGCGGCACGTCGCTCAAGATATCGACTTCGTCGAGTCTTGCGTACATGACGAAGAACGCGTAGGTGTTCCAGTACGTATTGATGAATCCGGCCGCGACTTCGCGAACCAATTCGACCGATATGCGCTTTTGCGCCTCCGGCGCCAGTCGGCACGATAGGTACCAGCGCAGCGGGTCGGCGCCGACATGGTCGAAGACCTCGTACGGATCGAGCATGTTGCCCAGCGATTTCGACATCTTCTTGCCGTCCTTGTCGACGATGTGGGCGAGGCAGATGCAGTTCCTGTAGGCGACGCTGTCCGACACCAGCACTGAGATGGCGTGCAGCGAGTAGAACCAGCCGCGCGTCTGATCGATCGCCTCGCAGATGTAGTCGGCGGGGAATCGGCTTTCCAGCAGGTCGGCGTTCTCGAACGGGTAGTGGAACTGCGCGTAGGGCATGGCGCCCGAATCGAACCAGCAGTCGATCACCTCGGGGACGCGCCGGTAAGTCCGCCCGTTGTCCGGGTGCGTGAAGGTGATCTCATCGACTGCGGGCCGGTGGAGATCGACATCGGCCAGGCTCCGGCCACAGAGCGACTCGAGTTCCGCTATCGAGCCGATGCACATGTAATCGCCGTGGCCATCGGTCCAGACGGGCAGCGGCGTGCCCCAGAATCGTTCGCGCGATAGCGCCCAATCGATGTTGTTCTCAAGCCAGTTGCCGAAGCGTCCGTCGCGGATCGTTTCCGGCACCCAGTTGATGGACTGGTTCAGCTCCGCCATGCGGTCCCGCAACCGGCTGGTCTCGATGAACCACGCGTCCTTCGCGTAGTAGATCAGCGGGTCGCCGGTGCGCCACCCGTGCGGATAGTTGTGCAAAACACGTTCGGAGCGGTACATGAGGCCGCGTTGTTCGAGCAGCGCGACGAGGATCGGGTCGGCGTCCTTGAAGAACTTCCCCGCCACGGGTTCCACCGCCGACACGAAACAGCCATCGAGACCGACGCCATGCACGACGGGCAGGCCGTTCTTCCGACCCAGTTGGAGGTCGTCCTCGCCATACGCCGGCGCGCAGTGCACGATGCCGGTACCTTCCTCGACGGTGACGAAGTCCGCCGTCCAGACCTGACAGATCGGGCCGTCGGCCGGCAGGTAGTCGAACGGTCGGGCGTAGCCGATCCCCGCCAGGTCAGCGCCCTTGACCCGCTTCTCGACGGTGTATTCGGCGCCGCGCAACGCGGGCTCGACCAGGGCCTCGGCAAGGATCAGGGTCTCGTCCCCGACGCGCGCGAAGATGTAGTCGACATCGGGGTGCGCCGCGAGCGCCAGGTTCGACGGGAGTGTCCATGGCGTGGTCGTCCAGACGAGGAAGGATGTGCGATGTTCGCCCTTGACTGGAAAGCGCACGTAGATCGAGGGATCGTCGACTTCCCTGTAGCCGAGGGCGACTTCGTGCGACGACAGCGTGGCGCCTATGTGCGGGTCGTAGGGGACCACCTTGTAGCCTCGGTAAATGAGACCCTTGTCCCATATTTGCCGGAGCAGCCACCAGACAGACTCTATGTAGGAGTCGTCGAAAGTGTAGTAGGCATCGGACATGTTCACCCAAAAACCCATGCGCTCGGTCATCCGCTCCCAATCGTCGATGTAGAGCTGTACCGACTCGCGGCACCTGCGCGTGAACTCCGCCACGCCAACCTGGCGTTCGATCTCTCCCTTGTCGAATATCCCGAGTTCCTTCTCGATTTCGTGCTCGACCGGTAGGCCGTGGGTGTCCCAACCGGCCTTGCGCGGGCAGTGATAGCCCCGCATGTGCTTGAAGCGCGGAAAGATGTCCTTGAACGTGCGCGCGAGGACATGGTGGATGCCGGGCTTGCCGTTGGCGGTCGGCGGCCCTTCGTTCCAGATATACAGCGGCCGACCCTCGCTCTGTTGCTGGGCCGCGTTGAACACGTCATGCTCGCGCCACAGCGCGAGTATTTCCGCTTCGAGCTGCGTGCCGTCATAGCGGCTCGGCACGTCCTTGAATCCCATCGCCCGTTGTTCTCCGAACAAAAACCAAAACGCCCCGACAACCGATGCTGCGAACCGTCGCGGATTCGTCAGGCATCTATTCTCGGGGCGAAGGTTCGGCCGACTTGCGCGGCCCAACGTCGCGGTACCACCCGGTTTCGCACGCGCCTCGCGACGCGAGCCTCAAGCGGTCACAGTACCTGATCGGCGCGATGACCCGGCCCGTTTACGGGGGCCCGCCGGCCGAGCCTACTGAAATGCGATACATCCGTTCGGTCGGCGGCTCCGGGGTGATCTTCGTCGGCGGCGCAACGCGGAGCTTCCACCATCCTCCGCTCGCTTCGGGCCCGCTTCAGTCCGACTACTCGTCCCCTTCACTGCCTTTGCGATTGCCGGCGCCTCTCGATTTGGCGGGACGCGTCCCAAGTGCAGGAACCGGTAACCAGGGACGATCTTAACGCGGCGGGCGGTTGCAAACCACCGCGTCCTGATCGTCACTACCGGAATCAGTAGCGGACGAATTTTGACGGGAGCTGCGACCACCTGCCGTTTGTTCTTCCGCGACTACCGAATCTACGCATTGCGCGCGCACGCGGTCCCAAGGAAAATTTGGCTCCCGATGGACTGATCTCAATCCCGAGCAGGCCTGAATCGGGTTCCCCGATCTCTATCGGAATCGGGGGCAAGGATTGGGATCGCGTCACACCAGCCTTTGCGCCGACAGGCTGCCCGTGCGCAGCGTGTGGACGCGTATGGCAATCGAATTTGTGATTGATGGACGCATGGACTTGCTGGGCGTTTTTGAAAGAAACCCGAACCGCGGCTTCTCCGGATGGATCGCGCGCACGGTCGTTTACCTCGCCCTCGCGGCGCCCGCGCATGGCGAGCCCATCAAGCCGATCCCCGCAGACAACCGCTTCGATGCCGCCAAGGCCGCGCTTGGCAGAATGCTGTTCCACGAGACAAGGCTTTCGAAGGACAACTCCGTGTCCTGCGCGAGTTGCCACGAACTCTCTTCGGGCGGCGACGACGGCCGACAGGTTTCTGTGGGCATCAATAACACGCCCGGCGTTGTGAATTCGCCGACAGTGTTCAACGCGAGCTTCAACTTCAAACAGTTCTGGGACGGCCGCGCTGAAACGCTCCCCGACCAGATCGACGGTCCGGTGCAGTCTTTGATCGAAATGGGCAGTCTTTGGCCCGAGGTCGTCGCCAAGCTGTTTCAGGACGAGATCTACCCGCGGCTCTTCGCGAAACTCTACCCCGACGGCATAAACCGCGCGAATGTCAAGGACGCGCTGGCCGAATTCATGACGTCCCTGACCACTCCGAACGGCCGATTCGACCGCTGGCTGAACGGCGAATCCAATGCCATCAGCCCGCTGGAAAAGCGCGGCTACACCTTGTTCAAGTACTACGGTTGCGTGTCCTGCCACCAGGGCGCGAACGTGGGCGGCAACATGTTTCAGGTGTTCGGAGTCATCAACGAGTTTTTCAAACGCCGCGGCAACATCACGGAGGCTGATATGGGCCGCTACAACATCACCGGCAACGAAGCCGACATGCATGCATTCAAGGTTCCGAGCTTGAGAATGGCGGCCTACACCGCGCCCTATCTGCACGACGGCAGCGCCGCCACGTTGCGCGATGCCGTAGACGCCATGTTCGAGTTCCAGTTGGGGCGAGAAGCGCCGGACGAAGACAAGGACGCAATCGTTGCCTTTATCAAGACATTGGCGGGAGAGTCCGAGGAGTTGACACAGTGAAGTCCAACAATTCGATCAAGGTCGCGACCGTCCTGTCGCTCGTTCTTGTCGCGGCGGGCGTGTTTCTATACTGGCTTGTCCGCGAAAACGACCCGGAAGGCTACCGCTCGTCCATTTCCGGTGTGCAGCGAATCCAGCAGTTGGCGGCGGACTGGAGCATAGAAACGGCCCGCGTCAGATCCGACCCGATGGCCGATTTCGACTCCCTGGTCGCCTTCATCCCGCAGATGAGCCAGCTCAAGGGAGCACTTCTGGCCAGGGTGCGAAGCATTCCCGACATTCCGGACAGATTGGCCAACGACGTGAGCGCCTATGTAAGCGCGGTCGACGCCAAGGAAGAACGCATCGAGCGCTTCAAGACGGGATATGCCGTCATCAGGAACTCGTCGCGCTACCTGCCACTGGCGGCGTCGAATATCGTCCAGGTTCCGAACATCAACCCCGAACTGCTCGGCGAAGTGTCCACCCTGACGAACGAAATCGACGCCTATCTGGCGGCCCCGACCGACGCTACAAAGGGCCGTCTGACGGTTGCGCTGGAGCGCCTGGGCGCGAGCGCCACAGCGCTGCCGGCGCCGCTGCCCAACTATTTCGCGAACTTCATCTCGCACGCGGAGGTGTTGCTCGCACGCCAGGCGCCCACAGGCGAACTGTTCTCGCTGGCTACATCGAGCGAGATATCGGATCTCGCGGTGAAACTCGTGGACGATCTGGGATTCGAACTCGCGAGGAAACAGGAACGCAACGACTACTACTTGAACGGCATCCTGGTGGCAGTCGCCGCCTTGTTGCTGCTGTGGATCGTATTCGCAGTGAGCAGAACCCGAGCCACCGTTGCTGAAGCAACCGCGACGCCTGCCGAATCGGCAACCGCTCCGGCGCAGCGTGTGGCTGTCGCCGGGGAACCGGCCGCCGGCGCTGGAAAACCGGCCGATGAGGCTGTGTCAACGAACGCCAAGCTTTTGATGTCGCACAAGATCCTGTCGGACTTCGTGGGTCAGCACCTGGCCGTGACCGCGGACGAAATCGCAACGGGCATGGAATCGCTCAGCGAAGCGAACGACAAGGTCCAGGAATCTCAGAGTGATGCCGAACGCGCGGACGTGGTGGCGGCGGCGAACGCCATCGTCGGCAACGTGCGGGCGCAGGCGACGGAAATCGCCGAGGTCGCGGAACGCCTGTCGGCTTTCTCCAAACGTCAGGGCGAGGTGAGCTACAGCTTGCTCGACCTCAACGACTGTATTGACGAAGTCGTCGCCGCGACGCAGGCAGAGAACGTCGCGACGGTCGAGACGGACTGCGGCGACGTGCCCGACATATTCGCATCGAGAACGGAAATCTGCTTGATGCTGGAGAAGGTCGTCGAGAATTCGGCGCAAGCAATTCAGGACAAGGGCGAAGACGACAAAGGCGAAATCAGGATCGCGACGAGTGGAGAGAACGACAAGGCGTACATCACGATTATCGACAACGGTGTCGGCATGTCGGCTGATGTCCGAGAGAGCATGTTCGAGCCTTTCTATGCGGCGACAAACGGCCGAACCGGTGTGGGGCTCACCTCCACGAGCTACCTGGTGGAGAAATACGGCGGGTCGATTTCGGTCAGTTCAATGCCGGGCGGGGGAACGGTAACGCGAATAACGCTGCCGGGTCTGCCGGAATAACGTATGGGTGGCCTAATTCAATGACCGCGAGAGCGAAATGGCCGGTACGAAAGCCGGAGATGCGGGCGCCGGGATTCGGGCGAATCCGCTGGACCCTCCTGTTGTTCATCTTCTTGCCGATACCCGTGCTTCTCCTGCTTGGGCCGTATTTGCGAAGTACGTTCAACGGCACGTCGGAGGACGTTGCTTGCCTGGTCGAACCGGCTGATATCGCCGGCCACGCGGTCTATTTGCTGGACCTTCGCAAGCCGTTGAGCCCGGCCTATGGTTCGCTTCCCGGCAAGCTGCTACGCGATGTGAGCCACGACATCGAAGCGAACACCGAACTGAAGGTATACGCGCTCACCCGATATGCCGAATCGCCACGGATGCTGCTCGGACGCCTGTGCAAGCCCTACGACAACGCAGACCTGATGATCGCTACCGCCAAGGACCAGGGCAACGGCAACGGCTCCCGGGACTGCGACGACGTGCCGGCCCAGGTGCCCGTATCGTTGCGCGACAAGGCGAACCGGTTTTGCGCCCAGCGCGATACGCTGCAGCGCCGGATCGATGTGCTCGTCCAACAGGGTCAAAACGGGAGGGTGGCCAGTACCTATCTGGTCGAGGCCATGGAAGACACCTTCCGCGATCTTGAAGACCTCTCCGGGTCGCCATCGCTTTATGTGTTTTCGGACATGATGCAGCACGCCAGGTGGTATTCGCACCTGGACCTTCGATGGGAAGACTGGAGCTCCGAAGAGTTTGCGGAAATACGCGAGGAACACGCGGCTCTGTTCGGTGCTCCCACGCGGGCGCGCGCGAATCTCCTGGTGAAGGTCTTCTACATCCCCCGAACGGGAGCCACGGAGAATCTGCGGTTGAGAGTGGCGCACAAACAGTTCTGGCAGGACTACTTCGCTGGCACAGCACTCGATTTCGAAGATCGCGCGGCGATGCTGGAGTACGCCCACGAGCCGCTGATGGACGTGCCTTCGGAAGCTGAGATCGCCGCGCAGGAGCGAGAGCGTGTCCGATACGAACGCGAAGCCGTGGAACGGTTGCGCGCCAGGATGGCGGAAGAGAAGCTCGCACTCCAATCGGTACGACAGCAGTTGACCGACCAGACGCGACAGTTGGAAGCGCGCGAACGCGAGCTGCGCAGCCAGCGAGATCTGCTGCAGGAAGAGAAGACCCAGCTAGCGGCGCAGAGCCTACCTGCCGAAGCTGCCCGCGAGTAAACAGCCACGCGCTCGCCGAAGCGCTCGCCGGATTCGTGCGCGAAACCCCGTATCTCGTTACGATGGGTGCTCTTGCCGCGCCCGCTAGCGCGGCCATCCACGACAATGGTGCATGGATCAACTGCCCATGCGTGATGTGATCCTGACATTGGATTCCGAACGTGCGTCCCTGGAGGCGGTCGGGGGCGAGGGTCGGCGACCAGCCGCGAGGGATTCTATCTGCCCGCGCTGGAGGCGATGGCCCTCGGCGCGTTGACGATCTGCCCGGACGCCGGCGGCAACGACTACTGCGTTGATCGCGTGAACTGCCTCAAGCCCGCCAATCGACTGAACGCGTTGATGAATGGATTGAAGGAAGCGGCGGGCATGACCGACTGGCGTGCAAAGGCCATGTCTGGCAATGCGCGGGTCACGGCATCGAGACACGACCTGCGCCACGAACGCGCGATGTTCCAGCGCCTGCTGCGCGAGATCATGAAGGCTGCCGGACCGGGCGCATGATGGTCCTGGAGCGTTCGAACGGACATCGCGCCCGCGAGAGCCATCCTTGACACGTTCGAGGTGCGTCACCACACTCGTTTGATTCTTCAACGGAACAAACGCATGGGAACTTCCGGCGCTGGCGCCGTGCGTATCTTCCTCCTGACCGCCGTCGTCGCGTTTGGCCTGGAGCCGGCCATGGCCGCGATGGTCGACGGCCCGCGGCTATCGTGGGACGTATCCCTGTGGGGCAAGCCGCGCGCCGGCACCGCCGTGGCGGATGCGTTGGCAGCCGTCGTCGAGGAGAAGACCGGCGGTGCCTGGCAGATGACGCTGCATTACGGCGAGGCGCTGTCCAAGTCCCGAGAAAACCTGGACGGCATCGCCATCGAAGCGTTTCAGGCGGCGATGATCTGCAACTTCTATCATCCGAGGAAGAACGCGGCGCTGATGGTGTTGACGATGCCGTTTCTGCCGATGGCGGACTGGGACGCCAACCGCCGTATTCGCGAGGCGGTGTATGCGCATCCCGCGGTCGCCAGGGAAATGGCGCGGTGGAACGCCATGATCTACACCTCTACGTTCCTGCCGCAATACGAACTCCTTGGCCGAGGTGAACCGCCGGTCGACCTGGAAGGCTGGAAAGGCCTGAGTGTGCGCGCCGGAGGAGGTCTCGGCCAGGCCATGAAGCTGCTCGGCGCAACGCCCGCGAGTTCCACGGCCACGGAGGTCTATACCGGTGTCCAGCAGGGCACCATGGATGCGGCATCCTTCCCGTTCACCTATGGCCACGTCTCCTATCGCATCCACGAGGTGTCCGAGTGGTTCACCGGCAATCTCTCCCCGGGAACGGCTGATTGCCCGCTGGTGTTCGGCATCACGGCCTACGAGGCGCTTCCTTCACAATACAAGCAACTGCTGGCGGACGTGAAGGAGGAGGTCATTGCCGCGCAGATCCAGGCGTACGTCGATGTTGACGCCACGAACCTGCCGATGCTGAAGGCGTCGCTGCGGGAAGTCCGTTATACCGATGCGCAGCTTGCGCAGTTTCGTGCTCAGGCCGGCAAGCCGGTGATCGACGCCTGGATCACTGAAAACGCTGGTCGGTTCGACGCCGCTGGTTTGGTGGAGACCGTGTTCGGGGCGGTTGGGCGTACCTACCGGGAAGGTGCGGCGCCCGATTGATCGCGCCTCGCTGACTGTGAACGACGCCTTTGGTCGCCGCCTGGATCGGGCCGACCGCTTGCTCGGCCTGATCGAGAACGGCCTCAATCTCTGCGCTGGCGGACTCATCTTCGCGCTGATGCTGCTCGGCGTCGCGCAGATCGTCCTGCGCACGGTGTTCGAATCGCCGATCTTCGGGTACATCGACATCGTAGAGGTGTCGATGGTCGGCTTCGCCATACTGTCCATCGCTTTCGTGCAGCGCACCGGGGCGCATGTGCGCATGGAAATCCTGGTGGCCCGTCTCAGGGGCCGCTGGCTGTGGCTGACCGAGATGGCGGGAACGGCCGTCGCCGCGTTCATCGTCGGCGTGCTTATCCCGTACGCGTGGCGGCACTTCGAGCGCGCGTTCGAGTTCGGCGACAGCACCATCGACATCGAACTCGCGACCTGGCCGGCGAAACTCGTCGTGCCTGTGGCCCTATCCGTTCTCCTGGTCCGGCTGCTGGTCCAGTTGGCGGGCTATTGGCGCCTTGTGCTGCATCCCGGACTGGAACCCGTCGCCGTGCCGACCCTCCAGGACGCGGCGACCCAGGCGGAAGCCGAGATCCGCCTTTCGGACACCGACAGTGAGGCGGTCCGATGAGTGGGATCAGCGAGCTATGGGCCGGCATAGCGGGCGTGGTCCTGCTGGTCACCATGGTCGCCCTCGGGGTTCGCGTCTACATCGCCGCGGCGCTGACCGGTTTCCTGGGGCTGCTGGCGCTCAAGGGATGGAACGTCGCGGCCGCGGTGGCGGGCACCATTCCCCATTCCAAGACCGTGACCTATCCGCTATCCGTACTGCCGCTCTTCATCCTGATTGGCTTTCTGGCATTCCACGCCGGCCTGACGACGCGATTGTTCGAGGCGGCGCGGCGTTGGGTAGGGTGGGTGCCGGGGGGCCTCGCCGTGTCCACGGTATTCGCCAGTGCCGGCTTCGCCGCGGTGTCCGGTGCCTCGACGGCGACGGCCGCGGTGTTTTCCCGGGTCGCGATTCCCGACATGCTCCGGAATCGCTACAGCAAACGCCTTACGGCGGGCGTCATCGCGGCGGGAGGCACGCTGGCGTCGCTGATACCGCCGTCCGCGATCCTGGTGATCTACGCCATCATCGTCGAGGAGTCGGTGGGCAAGCTGTTGCTTGCCGGACTGCTCCCCGGTGTCGTCTCGGTGCTGATATACGTCGCATTGATCGTCGGCATGTGCGCTTATCGCCCGGATCTCGGTCGATCCATCGGCGGCTTCACATGGCGGCAGCGCTTTGCCAGTCTGCCGGGCGCGCTGCCCATATTCCTGGTTGTCGGCATCATCTTCGGGGCTCTCTATTCCGGCGCCGCGACGCCCACCGAAGCCGGTGCCCTGGGTGCCGCCGTAGTGTTCTGCCTCTACGCCCTGCGGGCCTATCGGGAGCGTTCGGTCAAGCAGATGGGCAGCCGTCTTCGGGAAGCCTTGATGGAGACCGCCAAGCTCACGGTAATGATCTTCACGTTGATCTGGGGCGTATTCCTGTTCGTGCGTTTCCTCGGCTTCGCCGGCCTGCCGGGGGCCTTCTCGGACTGGGTGGTGACACTCGACCTGCCCCCGCTACTGATTGTCGTCTGCATCCTGCTCGCCTACGCCGTGCTCGGAATGTTCATGGACGCCATCGGCATGTTGGTGCTCACGCTGCCGGTCGTGTACCCGGCCGTGATCGCGCTCGGCTACGACCCCATCTGGTTCGGCATCGTGGTCGTCAAGATGGCGGAAATCTGTCTCATCACGCCGCCCATCGGCCTCAACTGCTTTGTTGTCGCCGGCGTTGCGCGGGGCTTGCGCGACGACGACGGCACTTCGCTCGCGATACCGTTGCAGGATGTGTTCCGCGGAATCGGACCGTTCTTTGTCGCGGACGTGCTGACGGTCGCCGTGCTGCTGGCAGTGCCGGACATCGTCCTGTGGCTGCCGCGGATGATGGGATAGCTGAACGGGGATGTTTCGGCTTAACGAAATACGGTGGTGACGACCAGGACCTCTTCCGATGTCGTCATCATCGGCGGCGGCCACAATGGTCTCGTCTGCGCCTGCTACCTGGCCAGGGCGGGCTTGAGCGTGCGCGTGCTGGAACGCCGCCCCATCGTCGGCGGCGCCGCCGTGACGGAGGAATTCCACCCTGGATTCCGCAACTCCACGGCGAGCTACACCGTGGGCCTGCTGGCCCCGGAAATCATCCGCGACCTGCGGCTGAAGTCCCACGGTCTTCGCTTCGTACCTCGGCCGCAAGCCAATTTCCTGCCCTTGTCGGAAGGCGAGTCGCTGTCGATCTTCAACGATGACGCCGCGACCGCTCGCGAGTTTGCTCGCTTTTCTGCCAATGACGGCCGCGCCCTGGCGGGCTTCCGCGCCATGGTTCGTGAGATCGGCGATATCGTCCGCCGACAGATGCGTCGCACACCTCCCAACGTCGGGGGCGGCGTCGGCGACTGGTTCAGCGCGGGATTCGCGGCCATGCATGTCATGGGGCTGTCCATGGAACGTCGTCGGGATCTCAAGGACCTGTTCCTGAAACCCGTCGCCGATTTGCTCGACGCCTGGTTCGAAAGCGAACACGTCAAGGGGGCCCTCGCATTCGACGCCGTGGTCGGCAACTTCGCGTCGCCTCGCGCGCCCGGCACCGCCTATGGTCTCCTGCACCACGCGCTCGGCGAACTCGACGGGGTTCGCGGCGCATGGGGCCATGCGCTTGGCGGCATGGGCGCGATCAGCCAGGCGATGCTGGCAGAAGCGCTGGCCCTGGGAGTCGATGTCGAGATCGAGTCCGAAGTGGCCGAAGTGATGGTGGAGAATGGCCGCGCTGTCGGCGTTGTGCTTGCCGACGGCTCGACGTGCCTAGGTCGCGCAATCGCCGCCAATGCCGCGCCGAAGCACCTCTACCTTGATCTTGTTCGTGATACGCACCTTGCTGACGAGTTCCTGCGTCTAGTCCGTGCCACGCGTACGGAGTCGGCGACCTTGCGCATGAACGTAGCGCTCGCCGAACTGCCTGACTTCGCTTGTCGTCCTGGCATCGAGGCCGGGGACCACCACCGCGCCGGTATCGTCATCGGTCCGACCCTGGACTACCTGGAAAATGCCTATCTCGACGCCCGTCGCGGCGACTACTCACAGTTCCCGGTCATCGAGATGCTCATCCCGTCGACGGTAGATGATTCCCTCGCGCCCCCGGGGTGCCACGTCGCGAGCCTGTTCTGCCAGCACTTCCCGCGCGACCGGGACTGGGACACGCATCGGGATGCCGCCGCCGATACGGTATTCGCCGCCATCGACCGCTTTGCGCCGAACTTCAGCGATGCGGTGATCGCCCGGCAGGTGCTAACGCCGGCGGATCTGGAGGAGCGCTTCCGACTGCCCGGTGGCGACATTTTCCACGGCGCGATGACCCCCGACCAGGTGTGGTCCAACCGGCCCATGATGGGCTACGCCGCTTACCGGGGTCCCATCGGCGGGCTCTACCACTGCGGTGCCGGCGCGCACCCCGGCGGCGGCGTGACAGGCCTGCCGGGACGCAACGCGGCGCGGGAGATAGTGCGGGACCTCACCTCGCGCCGACGCGGGTGACCTGGGCGAAGTTTTCGATGCTTCGTGTAATGTCAGATTGATGATTTGATCATCAATTTGACATTAGCGTATTGGGTCGCGAGAATCTTTGCCCATGCTCGCCCGCCACCTATCAAAGTCCGTGCTGTCCGCAGCCGCCCAGAATCCCGTCGTGACGCTCATGGGGCCGAGGCAATCCGGCAAGACGACCCTCTGCCAGATGCTGTTCCCCGACCACGAGTATGTCTCCCTTGAAGCTCCCGATGTCAGGTCGCGAGCCATTGAGGATCCTCGCGGTTTCCTTGCTTCGGAAAACGACTTGGTCATCGACGAGATACAGCGGGCGCCCGACCTGTTGTCGTACATACAGGTCTTCGTCGACGAGGATCCCCGCCCGGGGCGATTTGTCCTCACGGGTTCGCAAAATCTGCTGCTGATGGAATCGGTCTCGCAGACGCTCGCCGGTCGCAGCGCGTTGCTGCGCCTCTTTCCGTTCTCGTTGCCGGAGTTGTTTGAGAGAGACCCGTTCGATCCTGCGCGGTTGCCGGAGGCGACCGTAGCGGTGCCCGGCGCCGACCGCTGGGAGACCCTGTTTCGAGGATTCTATCCGCGGATACACGACCGGAACCTGTCGCCTCGCGAGTGGCTCGGCGACTACTTTCGAACCTACGTCGAACGCGATCTCAGCGAAGTCCTGGCGGTGTCCGACCTGCGCGCTTTCGAGAATTTTGTCCGGCTGGCCGCCGCCAGCACCGCGATGGAACTGAACCTGAACCGGCTGGCGGGAGATGTCGGCGTGGGCCAGCAGACCGCTCGTCGGTGGCTCAATGTCCTCGAGATCGGGTATCTGGCTGTTACGCTGCCGCCGCACTACGCCAACTTCCGCAAGCGCCTGCGCAAACGACCTCGCCTGCACTTCCTGGACACCGGGCTTGTATGCTATCTCCTCGACATCCCCGATGCCCACACGCTGGCGCGACACCCGCTGCGGGGAGCGATCTTCGAATCGTTCGTCGTCTCTGAACTCATCAAGAGTTTCGCCAATCGCCGCCGCGAGGCGCCGATCTACTTTTGGCGCGATGCGACTGGCCGCGAGATCGATGCGCTGATCGACCTGGGCGACAGGCTCGTCCCCGTCGAAGTCAAATCCGGGGAGACCGTTCCCGCCGACGCGGTGCAGAACCTGGAGTGGTGGACGGGCCTTCCGGACAACCCGACCACCGGCGGACTGCTCGTCCACGGCGGCAAGACGCGGTTTCGAATCAAGGGATTCGACGTGCTGCCCTGGTTTCTCGGCTGACGTCACGCGAACGGATCGCGCCAATGGGGCGTGCGTTGCCCTTCCAAAACGTATCACCGCCTCGACCTTGACCATCGAGACTCGTCTGTCCGCGGGCTGCCACGTGACTCGGGACTACGCAGCCGTGCGCACGGTGCAGGAGCAGGTGGAACGAATCCTCGAAGAGTGGGAGCTTGTAGGCACCAGGGCTCGTTAGCAATATTCCCACATCAAATCGCGCTCGACGCCGCCATCCAGGGACAGCCCACGCCGACAGACACGTCGTCCGGCGTCTTCCAGCCTTATCGACCCAGGCTGATGCGGGCTGTGAGGATTGCTTCGACCCGGCGGTGCCGACCGACAGTCTTACGAACTCAACGAAGAACACCGCTTCGATGTCGAGTATGCGGATGTATTGGGAATCCCGTTCGACTTTACCGCCAAACCCGTTCCGCGAAAGGCGAAGCCGCCGCGGGAGACCGTAAGCGCACGGGCCGTTCGACCCGAACGAGACGCGCTCGAAATCCGCTTTCCGAGGGTAGCCGGCTATCGAGTGGAACTGCCCGAAGCACGGCTGACCGCCGAGTTCAACGAGAATTCGGTGTTGGAATTGACGCCGGATATGGTCGGTCTGTCGATTACCGTAAACTAGGGGATCATCGGCGAAGGCGTCGACCTGAATCTGGTCCACACTAACGACTTGCGCTATTCAACGCTCGTGTTTCACCTCACGCAGCAACTGCTCTACACGAAGTGGCGCGACGCCGGCAAGGAGCCGAAACTCCATCTTTTCGGCCAACTGAAGCGCATTACCAGGCAGTGGCTCGATGGCTGTCTCGTTTGCAAGGGGGGCACGTACCCGGCACAACTCATGTACCAGGAGCTTGCGGACGTGGCCTGCGAGCGCATTACCAGGGCCATCACGCGGGCGGAGATCGGCAAGCGTCCCGTGAAGGCCGTGTTGGATCCGTACAATCCCACCGGTACAACGTGTAACGTACGCTTCACCACATCGAAAACTGATCGATGGGAGACCGACTCACGCTGTTGCCACATTAACTGGGTTATCCTCGACAGTGGCTGGGAAAAAGAATTTTGCCGCGTGGCCGAATCGCATCCCCGGGTACGGGCGTACGTCAAGAACCACGCTTTGGGTTTTGAGGTGCCCTACCGCTACGGCTCGGAAACGCGCACGTACCTTCCGGATTTCATCGTTCTCGTGGACGACGGCAAGGGCGTAGACGATCCGTTGCATCTCATCGTGGAGATCAAGGGTTATCGAAGAGAAGACGCCAAGGAGAAGAAGGCCACCATGGACACGTATTGGGTGCCCGGTGTGAACAATCACGGCGCTTACGTCCGCTGGGCCTTTGCCGAGTTCACGGACGTCTACACGATACAGTCGGACTTCAAGGCCGAGGTGGAATCCGCATTCGGCGAGATGATCGAAAGAGCGGCAACGTGATGATCGGCCAGCACTCCAGAGCTTGCTGAAGGGGTCCGGTCATGCCTTGGGATAGTGACAGCTTGATGACTCAACTCGCACTTGGCGAGGATAGCCGCGTCGAGTTCAAGGAAGTCGAGTTCGCCGGCAATCACGTTCGCGCCCCTCGTCGGGAGACGGTTGCCGACGAGTTGGCTGCTCTTGGCAACACCATCGGCGGAACGTTGATCTTCAGCGTGTCGGACGCTGGTGAAGTGCGATCGATGAACCGGCACCAGATGGATGCGCTGGAATCCCTTGTAGGCGAGATTTGCGCGGACAGCATCCGTCCACCACTGGCGTTCGTGACCCAGCGGCTGGCATTGCCGGATGGTTCGTCCGTGCTGGTCGTCGAAGTCGAACAGAGCGCGTTGGTCCACAAGAGCCCCGCGGGGTACCTTTCCCGGCAGGGCAGTTCCAAGCGTGAACTGGCGTCGGAAGCGCTGCATCGCCTGTTTCAACAGCGGGGACGTTCCGGCCTGCTTGGTCCCGACGAAGCGATCATTGCCGGAACCGGGCCCAACACGCTCGATGCGACGCTGGTAGATCGATTCCTGAGTTCGCGCGCCACCGAACCCACCACGGTTCAACTCACGAAGCTGGGATTGGTGCGGGAGGATGACAGTGGCGTGACCCGTGCAACCGTGGCCGGCGTGCTGCTTTGCGCTGTGCGCCCGGACCAATACGTAAGCGGCGCCGTGATCGAAGCCGTTCGCTACCGGGGCACGGTGCTAGGCCGTGCAAACCAGCACGATGCAGCGTCCATCACCGGCCCCTTGGACCGGCAGATCCGGGATGCTGTCAACTTTGTCAGGCTCAACACGCATTTGGCCGCGCGCAAGGCTCCCGGGCGGGTGGAGACCCCACAGTTCAGCCCACGGGCGGTGTTCGAAGCGATCGTCAATGCGGTGGTGCACCGCGATTACTCGATAGAGCACGCGAAGATACGGCTCTTCATATTCGACGACCGGCTTGAGTTGTATTCGCCCGGCGCACTGCCCAACACGCTGCCCGTCGAAGCCATGCGCAATCGCCAAGCAACGCGCAACGAAACGCTAACCTCCAGTCTACGCACGGTTGCGGTTGGGAATATCGACGGCGCAGGCGACCGGCAGTACTTTCTGGAGCAACGCGGCGAAGGCGTGCCGATCATCTACGAGCAAACTCGGGCTTTGACAGGGCGCGATCCGGAATACCAGCTACTCGGCGGCGCGGAACTGCGGTTGACCATTCCTTCCGCCCGCCCGCCGGTGGCGGGCATCGAAGGCGAAGTGTCGGTATCCGTGGCCGGTCGACCGCTGGCAGGAGCCCAGGTCGTTGCGCTGTATCCCAACAAGACCTGGATGGAGGAAACTACCGATACGTTCGGTCGAGTCGCTTTTGGGTTTCACTCGGAACTTCCCATTACCGTTTTCTGCGCCGCGCCGGGGCATGGCGGCCAGGTAGCGCGGGATTGGCGGCCGCCGGAACCGCTCTCTGTACAACTCGAACCGCTACCAGCAGGTGGCTCCATGGCATTCACGGAAGAAACCGGCCATTTGCCCAACTTAAACGGGCGACTCAATCCGATCCTTGACAACCTCGACCGCATGTACCTGTATGCGACGAACGTCGCGATCGATGAGGGCAAGCAGCAACCCGTTCACTTCAAACTGAATCGGCCCTTGCGGCTCACCGATGTCAACGGTTTTGAATGGATCGTGCGGTTCATCGAGATGATCGGAACGTCGGCGCTATTGGACTACGAACGGCCTGGCCCGCAAAGGAAGGACCGATGAACAGAGATGAAATCCTGAGCGTCCTCCGAGCGCACAAGGGGACGCTAGCGCGGCGCTTTGGGGTCGCGGAACTCGCAGTGTTCGGTTCCTTCGCCCGAGACCGGGCCACGGACGACAGCGATCTCGACGTGCTGGTCCGTTTCGACGGCCCCATTCATTGGGAGCGGTATTTCGGCGCCCAGTTCTATCTGGAGGATCTTCTGGGCCGTCCGGTGGACCTAGTAACCGAAAAAGACTTGCGGCCCGAAGTGTGGCGCTATGTGGAGCGTGAGGTCGCCAATGTCTGATGCCGGCCACGAAGGCAGGGCGTGGCGTCACCACGTGCAGGACATGATCGATTTCGCGCGTAGGGCGGTTGCGTATACGCAGGGGAAGACGCAGGTGGATTTCGTTGCCGATGCGCTCACGTACGATGCCACCCTGCGCAATCTGGAATTGATCGGCGAGGCAGCTACCCATATTCCGAACAGGGTTCGCGAGGCCCACCCCGAGATTCCGTGGCGCGCGATCATCGGAGTGCGAAACCGCTTGGCGCATGGCTATCTGGGCATCGTGACACACACCTCGGCGACGAGTTCCTGCGTCGCGTCCGCGCCACACGCACCGAGTCGGCGACCTTGCGCATGAACGTGGCGCTCGTCGAACTGCCTGACTTCGCTTGTCGTCCTGGCATCGAGGCAGGGGACCACCACCGCGCCGGTATCGTCATCGGTCCGACCCTGGACTACCTGGAGCACGCCTGTCTCGAAGCCCGTCGCGGCGACTACTCACAGTTCCCGGTCATCGAGATGCTCATCCCGTCGACGGTAGATGATTCCCTCGCGCCCCCGGGGCGCCACGTCGCGAGCCTGTTCTGCCAGCACTTCCCGCGCGACCGGGACTGGGACACGCATCGGGATGCCGCCGCCGATGCGGTATTCGCCATGATCGGCAAGACGCGGTTTCGAATCAAGGGATTCGACGTGCTGCCCTGGTTTCTCGGCTGACGTCACGCGAACGGGTCGCGCCAATGGGGCGTGCGTTGCCCTTCCAAAACGTATCACCGCCTCGACCTTGACCATCGAGACTCGTCTGTCCGCGGGCTGCCACGTGACTCGGGACTACGCAGCCGTGCGCACGGTGCAGGAGCGGGTGGAACGAATCCTCGAAGAGTGGGAGCTTGTAGGCACCAGGGCTCGTTGGCAACATTCCCACATCAAATCGCGCTCGACGCCGCCATCCGGGGACAGCCCACGCCGACAGACACGTTGTCCGGCGTCTTCCAGCCTTATCGACCCAGGCTGATGCGGGCTGTGAGGATTGCTTCGACCCGGTGGTGCCGACCGCGACATCCACGAACGCCACCGACCGGAAGAGACGCCGCTCTATCGCATCGTCGAGACCTGCTACCCGAAGTTTCTTGCCCGGCTGGAGGCCGAAGGCGCATCCCCGCCGCATTTCGTCCAGCGGGAGTTCGACGACCACCTGAAGTGCGGCTTGCTCGAACACGGGTTTCCGCGCGTCAAGTGCGACGCCCGCCGTCACGAGCACCCGGTGGCCTTTTCGTGCAAGCGACGCGGATTTTGTCCATCCCGCGGCGCACGTCGGATGGTGGAGTCGGCCGCACATCTCGTCGATCACGTGCTGTCGGAGCAACCCATCCGGCAGTGGGTGCTGACCTTCCCCTACCCGTTACGCTTCCTGTTCGCCGCCCGGCCGCAAGTACCGAGCCAGATCCCGGGCGTCGTCCACCGTGCGATCTCGACTTGCCTCATCAAAAAGACGGGGTTCACCGTCGCCTCCGGCGCCAAGACCGGTGCGGTCACCCTGATCCAGGGTTCGGTTCGGCGCTGAACCTCAATATTCACTTCCATATGCTCCTTCTCGACGGGGCGTACAACTTCAAAGGACGCCGCCCGACGTTTCATCGGGCACCGCGGCCGACTCGCGCCGAGCTCGCGAAGCTGTTGCATACCATCGGCCAGCGGGTGGCCCGATTGCTCGAACGCCTTGGCCCGCTCGTGCGCGACGCAGACAGCGACCACCTCGACTTCGAGCCCGGTGAGGCTTTCGATCGGCTGGTCGGCGCCTCTATCCACTACCGGATCGCCATCGGGCCCAACGCCGGCAGGAAGGCATTGACCTCGCGCACCGTCCCGGGACAGTCCGAACCCTTCCCATCCACCTTGCTCGCCGGGCAGCCGGGCTTTTCGCTCCACGCCGCCACCGTCTGTGAAGCCGCCCAACGCGACAAGCTCGAAAAGCTCTGTCGCCACATCGCACGGCCCGCCATCGCCAACGAGCGGCTCTCGACCAACGATCGGGGACAAGTCGTCTATCGGTTCAAGCAGCCGTTTCGCGACGGCTCCACCCACGTCGTCCTCGACGCACTCGACTTCATCGCCCGCCTGGCGGCGTTGGTCCCGCGTCCGCGATCGAACCTCACCCGGTTCCACGGCGTGTTCGCGGCGAATCGCAAGCATCGTGAGTCCGTCGTGCCAAAACGCAAACCTCGCCACGAAAAGCCGGATAAGCCCCTTGCCCCCATGACCCGGACGCAGCGCCTGAAACGCGTCTTCGCCATCGACATCGAGACCTGCCCCAAGTGCGGCGGCAAACTGCGCGTCATCGCCTATTGGTCCAGATCAAATGTTCCCATCGACCGCTGCAAGATTTTGTGGCCCAGACTCACGCGATAGGACTTGGGCCGTGCATTTCCGCTTTCCAAACCGAAAGATCCCAATACGTTGACTATTCGCTTTATCAGCAATTTAGCATCCTCCTCCCGTTTGGTTCGGTGTAGCAGTATCGACAGGTTAATTAAATCTGCCGCCACGATCGGGTGTTGGGTGCCAAACGCAGCCTCATCGATCTCCAAGGCACGGCGCGCGAGTTGCTCGGCTTCCTCCATCCGATTGGTGTCACGATGCAATCGCGCCAAGTTGCTCAAAATAGGTGCCATGGTCCGGTGTTGGGCACCGAAGGCGGACTCAGTGATCGCCAACGCTCTCCGCAACAGTGACTCAGCTTCCTCGATCCGATTGGTTCTGTGCAGAAAAATTGCCAAATTGTTCAAGACTATCGCCATATTCGAATGTTCATTGCCGAAGCTGACCTCATCGACTTCCAGTGCTCTGCGCAATAGCGTCTCAGCTTCCTCGTTTCGGTTGGCGTCATGTAGCAGAAACGCCAACTTATTGAGCAACGGTGACAAGATTGGGTGCTGTTTGCCGTAGGCGGCTTCACTTATGTCCAGCGCTCTGCGCAATATGGGTTCAGCTTCATCGATCCCCTGGGTGTCGTGCAGCAATGCGGCCAAGTCGTTCGAAGCCCATGCTATAAGGCCGGTATCGGCGATACCGGTCGCCTCGGCAAGGGCGGGGCGCAATTGATCCTCAGAGTCCTCCAATCGTGCGAGTTCCTTCAATATCGCGGCGATTCTGAGGCGTTGCCGGATTCGTTCTTTGCCATCGCCCATGCTTTCAAGCGAATCTTGGAGGAATGAGAGTTTCGTCTCGGAGAACGTGCGCAGCGTAAGCGTTTTGCCCATCTCCGTAAGCCGGTAGGCGAACTCTTCTAGTTCACCGCTTCGGTGCATTTCCCAGCATGCGATCATTTCCTCAACTTCTGAAAGATAGTCGCGAGCGGACGGGGTGCTTGTAATGATGCGAGCAATGGATTGGCTTACGGTGTCACCAGCCAGCGGTGCGGCTTCGAGTATGTAGTTCACTACTTGTTCGGCAACTCCACGGGAGGCGTAGAGCCTAGCCATACTGAACTTCGCGATCGCCTTTTCCTTGGCGTTGCCGATTTCACTCAGGTAATCGAGGGCCTTTTCCGCATCGAAATTCCCATCTTGGACGACTTTTCCGCGCAGTAGACGCCGTTTTTCTTCTCGCGCGTCGATGCTCGGGTAGAAGAGGTTGAAAAACTTGAGCAGAAACGGCAGACGTTTGCGCGCACCGCGGGAAAGGTTCATTGCGAGCCAGATATCGAAGAACCCCTCGCGAATCGTGTAAAGATGCGAGCGTTTGTCTCGCGGGTTCTGGGTTGAGCGAAGGTAGTGGGCATCGGAGAGGCGTTTCAGCAGTGAGGAAGTTTCCTGCTGGCTCATGCGCATTCGTGCAGCGATTGCGGCCGGCGTCTTTTCCTGGTCGCGCATGCCGGCCAGGCATTCCAGTAGCGCGCGTTGGCCGGGCGGCAGGTCGTTCAGTCGTCCTTGATAGAACGGCGAAATCCTGTCGAGCAGCAGGTGGAATTGGTCCTGTACGCCGGTGACCGATTCCTGGGCGATCAATTCGTAGAGCATCATCGTCAGTCGTGGGTTTCCCCCCGTCATTCGATAGAGGGCTTGGAAACGAGGACGCAAGTCATCAAACGTATCGAGAATATCCTTTCGTTCATCCCACTGCAGATTCAGCCGGATGACTTCAACGGATTCTTCAAAGCTCAAGTTGTCCAGGATCTGAATGTCAAAGAAGTCGTAAAACGGTTGCCGTATGTCGGTGATTCCGTCGAAGTGCATCGGTGCGGTGGCCAACAGCAGGCAGCCATTGTCGGCCATTAGGAACTTCCGTAGTGAGGCGATGTCATCCTTGCTACGGATTTGCCGGGTAAAGATTTCTCCCAGATTTTCGAGCATCACGAGCATCGTGCGATTGCACCGGCGATTCTGTTCGCGGATTGCGGGGACGAGTGTGTCGACTACAGTGTCGTTGTCTTCCTCGGTTTCCACGTCGGCAAACAAGTCCGACCATATCGGCTCGTCTTCGAAGACATCTTTCAAAATTCGACAAAGACCGATCAGGAAGTCGGCGAAGGAACGCGTCCGATTCGATTCCTCCGGGAATCGCACAACCACCGCCCTCGCACTTAGTGCTTTGTCCGATCGAACAGCGTCTTCAATGCATGAGAGCAGGTGGGTCTTGCCAATTCCGCGCGGGCCGACAAACAACATGTGATGTTTCGACTTTCTGCCCAAGGAATTTCGCAAGGATTCGATGGCGTTGTCGAGCAGGTGTTGACGCCCGACGCTGGTTCGGCGCAAGCGCTCCGGACTGGTCACGCCCGACCGGTACAGCCCGATGTTCGTATTGAGGGGCGGCTCAGGCATAGTATTTCCTCCACCACAACTTCAGCACGCCGCTGGCGAAATCGTATTTTGAATTTTCGATTTCGACGATGTAGAAATCGTTCTCGAGGTCGAGCAATAGACGATTGAATAGTTGTTTGCGTTCATGCGACGGGAGTTCGAGGCCAAGGTCCGCCAGCAGGCGTTCCGTTTCCTGCAACAGCGTTTCACGCCGCAGCCCTGACGCGGACATGCTGATCTGGCCGAGCAAGGCAGGGGCAATCGAACGCTCCGGGTCCTTGTAGTATTGCCGTATCCGCGAATGGAAGTGTTGTAGCCGGGTGCGGGCGCCGGAACTGACAATGAGCGCGTCGAACACGGCATCGACATCCGACGCTAGGATTTTGCGATGCTCACGTTTCCACAACCGGTAGAGATCCTGGGTAAGCATCTGCATGAACAGCGGGATGGGACGGCCCAGGCGAACGATTAGCCGTTCCGAAACGTCTTCTTCAAATGGGACGCCTCGCCCTCCTAGCATATCGTTCACGAAGGTTCCAATGTCACCGTCGGAGAGCGGAGGCAGAGGCATGTCTTCAAGGTCGTTGATGAGATCTACCAGCCCGAGCGCGTCGAGAGTCGATGCCAAGTTGACCGAGCCGCCAACCAGCCAACGAATTGAGTCTCTGGCCGGTGCGGGGCCTAGCCGTTGGGTGCGAAACCAGCCGAGGAACTCGCGCAGCAAGGGTTCGTTTTGCCGGGACAGGTTGAGCAGCATGTCGGGAAATTCGTCGACGATGAACAGAATAGGCACGCGGGTTTTGCGTGCTTGGGCGAGAAACCGGTCACCGTGGTGTCGCCAGTTTTCGCGCCAATCGGGGGCGCCTTGGCGTAGCGCGAGTTTGAAACCTCCTACTCCAATTTCATCGATCCTTCCAAGCACACCATTCACGAGCCCCCAACCTGCAGCAAGTTGGTCGCGGACGAAGTTCGGGTGCCCATCATGCAATGCATCGATCAGCACTTGGAAGAAGTCGGCTGGATGGGTCAGATCCTGGGTATTGATCGAAACCACCGAGAATCCGTTTTCGGGATGGTCACGCATGTGGTCCATAACGCTGGTTTTGCCGGTTCGTCGGGGTGCCGTCAGTACCACATGCCCGGCGCGCAACGTTTGCCAGAGTTCCCTCAGAAACGCACCGCGAAATCGCAGGTCAACAGGGTCGATGGGAGCCCCGGTATAGAATTCGGGCATCTGGTCCATTTGCACATCAATTTTGTTGTAAAACAGAGTTGCCGGATAAATAACTATACGACGATATTGATGTATGTCAATTCTGTCTAGAAAATGCAAACTGGCGCAGTCGCGCCCCAACAGTAACGTTGATCTCGAACTTCGAGTACATGCTCGCGCGCGTGAAGTCCGATTTCGGGCTGGACAAGTCCCCCGGAGACCGATTTCGTGTTCTTCTCGATGGCCGAGACCGCGGAGGCGGTCAGCGCAGAGGCGGGCTGACCCCGACGTTTCATCGGGCACCGCGGCCGACTCGCGCCGAGCTCACGAAGCTGTTGCACACCATCGGCCGGCGGGTGGCCCGTTTGCTCGAACGCCTTGGCCCGCTCGCGCGCGACGCAGACAGCGACCACCTCGACTTCGAGCCCGGTGAGGCTTTCGATCGGCTCGTCGGCGCCTCGAGCGAGCCTTTGCGATCCGACCTCCTGGCAAAGCGTCGGAACCTGATGGACGCATGGGCGCAGTTCGTCACGGGAACGCCCGAGGACGTGCTCAACTTCGATGACCGGGTGCGCCAGGGAACCGCTTGAACCATCCGGTCCGCAGATGCCGGCTCCCCTTCCGGTCGTCACCAACGTTTTCGCCTCGGGTCCCGCCGTATCACCCGAAGCGCTGCGGCGAACCGCCGGTTCATCCGCGGCCAGAACCACTCGCGAAGATAGGCCGTTCGCGTCCGATGTCCCGGTGATCCCGCCCAGGGCCAGTTTCCGCGGCAGACGCCCCTGCGCCGTCCCGAACCAGCGTTGCGACCGACCGCGCGACTTCGTCGAGTACGACGGGATCATCTCGATCCCCAACTCCCCGATCGCCCTGCCGAACTGCGTCGGGTTGGCCCTGCACACCTTCCCGCCCGCCGCCGGCGCCCAGTAGTGCGACCCCGGTCCGTGTACAGGGTGCTCGAGGTTCCCCACTCGAGCGGCCCGGTGGGTGTCGTTGAAGGGACCTTAGCGGTCCGGCGCGTCGTCCGCGCGTAGCTCCGCCACCACGTTCGCCCCCCATCGGTGCCACCAGCTCGGGAGCGGCTCCACCGTCACCGCGAAGGTCGCCTCGACGACGCGGCCCTCGCCGTCCTCGGCCTTCACCGTCACCGTCGTCTCGCCGTCCTCGCCAACGTCGTTCGGCGTGATGACCAGCACGTCCCCGGCCACCCGCACGCGGACCAGGGTCGGATCCGCGGTCACCGCCGTGTACGTCAACCTGCCGCCCGGTACGACGGCGAAGAAACGCGAGAGACGCAGGCTCTCCCCGTCTCCCAGTGCCGAAAACTCCAGGTCGGGGATCGCCGCGGCCAAGGCGGGTGGCGTCCGCGCGCCTACGCGCGCCGCGGCGCCGGGTCCCTGCATATTGACGGCCCGCACTTCGAACGTGTACGCAGTGGCATTGGCGAGCCCCTGGACCACGTGACTCTCGACCGCGGCATCCGGCAAATCCGTCCAATCCGGCGCCCAGGTGCCGCCCCCGTCCGCGCTCTGCCGGAACTGGTAGCCGGTGATGGCCGCTCCACCGGGATTCCCGGGTGGCGACCACCGCAGGGTCACCCGGTGCTCGCGGGGCGTTGCCGAGAGATCCTGGGGCGGACCCGGGGTGCCGACAATGATGGTCGCCCGCGCCGAACCGGCGCCGGGTCCGCTCGCGTTCACGGCGCGCACCTCGAAGCCGTAGCGCAACCCGTCGGTCAGTCCGCCGACCTCGAACACCCGCGTCTCGGCGTTGTTGTCCGGCACGTCGATCCAGGCGGGATCCCAGGTGTCGCCGCCGTCGGCGGTGCGCTGGTACTGGTAGCCGGCCACGGGCGAGAGGCCCGTGTCGTCGGGACGCGACCAGGTCAACGTCGCCCGGCCCGACCCCACCTCGGCCTCGAGCCGCGGTGGACCGGGCGCGGTCGAGGCGGGCGGCGACCAGTGGGTCGCGCCGATCGGGGTGACCGCCCTGACGCGGTACGTGTGCGGGGTGCCATTCGGGGGCGCCGAATCGGCATGGGACGTTCCCGCTCCCGCGTGCGGGGGATCGACGTCGGCGAAGGGTCCGCCGCCAACCCTGCGCTGCAGCTCGTAGCGCGTGATCTCGTCACCCGCATCGAGCGGGGCGTCCCACGTCACGACGATCCCGTCGGCGTCGGTGTCGCTTGCCCCTACCGCAACGCCGGACGGCCCGCGCTGCGGACCGAACTCCCGAGCGGTCGCTTCGCCGTCGGCGTCCGCGTCGATCTTGAGTGCCGGGTATGCGCCGGCCTCGAACGACCAGGGGCCGTCGGGTTCGCCGTCGCCGTCGAGATCGATGTTCCAGTCCCGGTAGATGCCGTCGTACCCCGACGGATCCACAAGATCCGCGGTCGTGCGGCTGCCGACCGACGAGGCGGGGAAGCCCACGGCGATTTCCCCCGCAGCGTGGCGCTCCGAGTAGCTCCGCGCAACCTCCGCTCCGTTGTCTACCCGTTCGCCTACGACGCCGCCGCCGCGCTCCCGGGCAATGACGGCGCCCGTCGCGTAGCTGGCGACGATGCGGCCTTCCACGTTCAGTCGACCGACGAGACCGCCGACGCTTCGGTCGCCCGAGATGGTCCCCGTGGCATAGCTGCCGGAGATGGTCCCGCCGGAGAGCCCGGCCAAGCCCCCGACGTACGCGTCGCCCGCCACGCGGCCAGTTGCGTAGCTGGCGACGATCGGTCCGGCATTCCTCCCTACCAGACCACCGACGATCCCGTCGCCCGTTACGTCTGTATGAGCACGGGTGTTGTGGATTGAGCCTCCCGCATCATCGGACGTGGAAACGTAGCCCACCACTCCCCCGACGTCCACGTGGCCCTCAACGGTCCCGGTGGTAACGACGCCGTGCACGCGCCCCGCGCTGCTACCGGCTATCGTGCCGACGTTCTCTCCGCCGGCAACGGCGACCCCGACCACGCGTAGGTTCCGCACGGTTCCTCCCCGCTCGACGCTCGCGAACAGACCGACGCGGAACGAGGCAAGTGTCCCGACAGCCGATTCGCCGCGGTCGATGAACAGGCGCGAAATCGCATGACCGTTGCCCTCGAAAACCGCGTGAAAGAAATCCTTCGTGTAGCGGGCGAACAGGCCTTCCCCAAAGAGAAACGACACACCGCCGATCGGTTCCCAGCCGAGGCCGTCGTTCCAGAACCGGTCGCCCGCGTCGGCGGCGCCGCTGCCGTTCGTGTCGAAGTCGAGGTCCGCGGCCAGTTCGTAGCCGATGCAGCCGCCAACGCACCCCATGCCGTGCAGGCGATCGGGGTAGGCCGCGTCGTACGCATCCGCCATCGCGGGCGTGGGAACGCGAGGTGATCCCGCGCTCCCGACGGTGGCATCGCCGTCCGGATCGAAGCGGATGGCATCGAGCTGACCGAGATCCGCGACCTCGATCAGGCCGTCGTCGTCGCGGTCGTAGTCCACCCGGACGGTGACCTCCACCGCCTGCTGCGCGGTCTCGCCGGACCCTTCCCCGTCGGTCGCCGACACGCTCACGGTCGCCGCGCCTCCGGCCACCGGCGTCGCGGTCACCGTCGAGTCCCGGACGCCGACCGACACGACATCCGGATCGGAGGACTCCGCAGCGTAGGACAGATCGTCACGGTCGGGGTCGTGGAAGTGCGGCGACGCATCGAAGCGCCACGGCGTCCCGGATAGAACGAGCGTACGCCCATCGATGGGTTCGCCCGGCCGCGGCGCAGCGTTGACGACTTCGACCTCGAAGTCCAGTTCGGCGGTCTGTTCCCCGTCGCTTGCCGTCACCGTCACCGTCGCGACGCCCGCGCCGACGGCCTCGACCAACAGCCCGTCTCCGGACGGACCGGCAACCGCGACATCCGGGTCCGTGACGCGGGCGGCGTACGACAGCGCATCGCCCTCGGGATCGACGAATACCGACGCGACGTCCGCCGTCTCCTGCTCCCCCGTCTTGAGCGATACGGCGGGAATGGCGCCTTCCACGGTCGGCGCCCGGTTGTCGTCCGCCGCCGGATTGACCGTCAGCCTGAACGTCGCCGTTGCCGACAGAGGCGGCGTTCCCGCGTCGGTGGCCGTCACACGGACGTCCGTCGTCGCCGCATCGGTTTCTCCCGGCGTACCCGAGAACGTCCGCGTCGCCGCGTCGAACGCCAGCCACCCGGGCGTCCCCGGGGCGAGGTAGGCAACCGCGTCGCCGTCGGGGTCGCCACCGGGCGGGAACACGTACCGGAACGACTCGCCGACCCGCGCCGCCCGGTGAGCCACGTGGGGAGCGGCGGGCCGCCGGTTGACCACTGCGACGGGGGCACTGCGCACCGGCTCGCCGCCATCGACCTCCGCGGCGACCTGGTACTCGTAGCGCACGGCAACCCCGCTTCCCTGCGGCGTGGCCGTCGAAGGTGGTCGGTCCTCGTACGCCGTCTCGGCGACATCGGCGGCAAGGAGCTCGCCGTTCCGGTAGATGTTGTAGCGGATGCCGCGAGGCGCCGGCCAATGGGCAGGGGATTCGCTCCAGGCCAGTCTCGCCCGGCCGTTCGAGGCGGTCATGGCGAGGCGTGGTGGTTCGCGGAGCTGACGGCCGAACTCCTGCCACGTGCGCGCGCCGTCGGCGTCGAGGTCCGCTTTGAGCCCCGGATACTGCTCCGGAGTGCCGAAGTCCCAGGGGTCGTAGCCGTCCGACGCCGACCCGTCGCCGCGCGGAGCGGGGAACCCGCCCGGGTAGGAGCCGTTGTCCTTCTTCGCCGCGACCCGCCAGTTCGCGTAGATGCCGCGGTAGCCCCGTGGACCGGTCAGTTCCGCGGTCGTCTTCCCGGTGACGCCCCTCGATCTCGTCTCGACGCCATCCACGCGTCCGTTGCCGTCCGCGTCGTCCGAGCCGACGCCGACCGCCGTATCGGAGGTCTCCACGTCCCAGTAGCTCGTGTAGATCGGTGCCGAGAAGCGCACGTGCCCGACCAGACCGCCGACACGGCGCCTGCCGGCCACCGGACCGGTGCTGAAGCTGGCCCACACCTCCAGCCTGTCCAATCCTAAACCGACCAAGCCGCCGACATCCTCCACACCGGAGACCGGCCCCGTCGCATACGAGCCGATGATCGCCCCGTTGAACCATCCCGCGAGGCCCCCTACCCTGTACTGGCCCGTCACGATCCCGGTGGCGTACGACCCCCCGATCGACGCGAACAACAAGCCTTTGCCGACGAGCCCGCCGACATCGTCGCGGCCGGACACCTCGGCCGCGGCATGGCTGTGGACGACCTCCGATTGACTGTAGCCGGCCAGGCCGCCGACGAAATCGAGTCCCGCAACCCGCCCGGTGACCCTCACGCCTTCGACGCTGTTCCTGCCGCAGCCCCGGTTGCCGCAGTTGCGAAGGCCGCCCGCCAGGCCACCGACGTACCGTCGGCCCTCGACGTCCACGTCGACAACCCCCAGGCTCTGAATTCTCCTGTCCTGGTATTCGACCGTCTTGCCTCCCCAGAACCCGCCGAAGAGCCCCACGTTGTCCCGGTCACTCCGGTCGATGAACAGGCTGGCGATGGCACGGCCGTTGCCGTGGAAATCCCCGGCGAAACAGTCCTCGGGCCGCACCAGTCCCTGATAGTCGGCGCGCGAATTCCCGATCGGTACCCAGCCCGCGCCGCCCTCGCTCCGGCTCCAGCCCCGGTCGACCCGGCCGGACGCGTAGCTCCCCGCCTCGTCGAAGTCCAAGTCCCGGGTCAGTTCGTAGCCCGTGCAGCCCGTCTTGCAGCCCATGTCCCGGACCGCGTCCGGAAACGCCTCGAAATACCGGTCCTGAGCCGCCAGTGCGTCCTCCACGCCGTCCCCGTCGAGGTCGAGGCGCACGGCGTCGAGCTGCTCCAGCGTCGCGATCTCGATCAGGCCGTCGCCGTCCGTATCGTAGTCCGTCTCGCCCCACTCGCGATCCACCGCCACTGCGAAGGTCTCGAGCACGCTGAGTCCCCCGGCATCGGTCGCCCGCACGGTGACCGCCGCCGTCCCGCGCCGGGTCGGCGTCAGCGTCAGCATCGATCCTTCGATGCCGGTCCGCACGACTTCGGGGTCGCCGGTGAGCGCCGAGTAGGCGAGTTCGTCGCCGTCGGCATTCTCGAAGTGCGCGGAGAGGTCGACGGTCTCGCCGTCCAGCCCGAGCAGCGTGCGCTCGCCGATCCGCACGGCGACGGTCGGCGCGCGGTGCTCGTCCGGCGAGTCCAGCGCCGCGACCGCCGACGGCGCCACGACGATCCCGGCCCCCGCGTTGCGGTCCGCGCCCTCGGACCCGATGTCAAGCGCGCCGGCTGTCAGCGCGGCACGGAGTTCCGCCGGGGACACCCGCCTCGGGCCGCCCGCGGCCTGCAACGCCAGCGCGGCGATCGCCGCCGCGTGCGGCGCCGCCGCCGACGTGCCGTGGAAGTCGCGGAACCCGGGCGTCGCCGTCGACACTCCGTCCGCCGCCGCGATGTCCGGCTTCGCGACCAGGACGCCGCCGTCGGCGCCGAAGTTGCCGGGGGTGACCGGCGTGCCGTCGGGCTCGTAGAACATCCGCCGCGGACCGTCGGAGCTGAAGCTCTCGACCGCCTCCGAGCCGTCGAACGCCCCGTCCGCGCCGCCGGCGGTGCGGGCGTCCACCGCTGCCGCGGTGACCGCGCTCTTCGCGCCCAGGTGGCCGAAGATCTGTCCCTCGGTGGCTTGCTCCAGCCGGCCGCGCAGGGTGTTTAGCCGGAGGTAGCGGTCCTCGCCGGACGCCTTCACCACCACCAGCCGCGATCCGACTTCCGCTGCGGACAACGGAACCCGCTCGTACGGGTCCGAGCCCCCCTCCTGCGTGTCCGTCGAATTCGCCAGCAGTTCGGTCAGCGTCTCGTCGAACAGATACAGGTCGTAGTCGTTCGCCGATGCGCCCAGCGGGTCCGCCCACTTCAACTGCAGCGCCAGACCCAGCGCGGCGATGGCGTTGGAGTTGGATCCACCGAAGTCGTGCACGGTACCCTCGATACCCGGCGGCGCATCGCCGTCCGCGGGCGCGAAGTCGCCCTCCCAGACGCCCGCCGTGCCCGCGTCAAGCCGGCCCGAGTTGCCGGCGGGACTGAAATGGAAGCAGCCGTCCGCGACCGCGTCGTTGATCGCCCGGGCCGCCGTGTCGTCCTGGAACGCGCCTTCGGCGAAGTAGAAGACGTCGTCCACGACGACGTCCGCCCCCGCCTCGCAGAGCGCTTCGACGTTCGCCGCGAACCGCTCCTGGCCGCCGAACGCGGTGGCGAAGTAGAGATGCGCGCCCGGCGCCAGATCGTGGACGATCTCCAGCATCGCCGTCCCCTCGTCCCCGTGGTCGCCCGCCTGGCCGGCCAGCACCGTCACGTGGGGCGGCAGGTCGCCCGTCGCCTGCCGGTCCGCCAGCGTCTCGACGCCGTTCGACAGCACGCCGATGCCGATGCCGGCGCCGTCGACCCCGAAACTCTCGCGCGCCGCTGCCGCACCATGTCCGATGTCGCCCTCGGAGGTGTTCTCCTTCTCGGACCCGTCCGCTTCCGATTTCGGTGCGCCCGAGTCGCCCGGCGCACGCCCGACCGATCGCCCGGCGACGCCACCGGATCCGGGCACGCCTCGCGGGACTGACACACCCGGCCACGCGTCCGAGGGCCACCGGACCAGGTCGCCGGACGACACTTCATTGGACGTCCGGTCGAGGCGTCCTGCCTCATCCGCATTGGTAACTGCGACGTCGGCAGGCTCGATCCGGCTCACCGCATCCTCCGCGGCCAGCGCTTCCAGGGCGTCCGCGGGCACCCGCGCCCGTACCGCGCGGTAACGCTCGAAGCTGTCCACGACCGACCCGCCCAGCGCGGTGATCCGATCCAGCAGGGCTTGGGAGACGTCCGCGGCGATGTCGACCAGCACACGGCCGGCGTCGTCCAGATCGAGACCGCGCGGCACGGCGGGATCGCGCAGCACGCCGAGGAGAAGCGAGCCAATCTTGCGCTGCGCCGGCGTGCGACGCGCCTTCTCGGCCATCGCCGTCTCGATCCGGCGCACCGCCACGAGCGGCAACTCGCCCCCCGCCACCAGCGGCCGGCCCGCGTCCCGGGCGTGGTACGCGACGTGTCCCCCCGGGCCGGCGGAAGCATCGGGATCCACGAACACGGCGTCGTCGGGCCCGGTCACCACCGCGTGGAGGCCCGCCGACGTCCACTCGATCCGCGCCGAGAGATCACCGGAAAGACTCCGGCCGCGGAACCCCCGAACCGCAGGCACCCGATCCGGCGGCAACGCCGCGTGCTCAAGGCGGAAACGCACGAAAGAGCCATCGGGCATGGGCAGCGGCAACACCGCGCGGGACCCGTCAACGCCCGGTGTCCCGGCGAGGATTTCGTCGAGCCGTGTGGTGTCGAGTAGCGCCGCAAAGCGTACGCCAGTCGACGTCAGTTCCGCCGGTACCGGACCGCTCGGTGCGGGTCGCCAGATTGCGCCGACCGCCTGTTGGGCCAACCCGGGGGGCGGTGTGTCGGCTTCCCCCGTCTCGTCATCGACAGCACCGGCCGCAACGAGTCCTGCGGCAACGGCCACATTGGCGAGCCAAAAGCCGGCCACGCGACCGCCCCGCCCCGGAATCTGGGTGTCCCCGGCGCAACGATGCCCACTCATGCCTCGCGAATTGATCACACTTCACCTTTCGCCGGAAGTCTAGCCGATCACGCGTCTGCGGTACGTTGGCAGAGTTGGCAGAAAGGTTTGCCGCGTTCGACCGGAGGGCTCGACCGGCAAATGCGAACCTCGCACCACCGACCTGCTCGGCGCACTCCGAGAACTTCGAGCGTTTGCCACGACATCGGTTCCGGTCCAGCGGCATGCCGCTCGACATCGGCAGCACGTGCCTGTCGACCGCGACGCAGTTGCCTGCCGAAGAGGGCATTGCGTCACACGCGTGTATGCGGCGCAGACGCTAGCGCCGGCAGTCTCCCCGAGGGTCGTGCCGAGGCGAAGTGGACGAAAGACCGCAGGCAGCGGGAAATCCCGAGCCGGTAGGCGTCGCAGCGGCAAGTCCTGGAAGGATTCGTCGACGGGGACGGCGCTGGAGACGCGCACGGCGATGGACGCCTACGGCAACGTGACCGGAGTGACCTACGGCAACGGCGTCGAGACGACGCGGTCGTTCGACCCGAAGACGGGCCGGACGACGGACATCGACACCGTCGCGAGCGGCGGGACGAAGATCCAGGACAACGCCTACGTGTGGCGCAGCGACGGCCTGCTCGACAGCCGGGCGAGCCACGTCGGCGGGGCCAACGCGAAGAAGGAGACGTTCGCGTACGATCCGCTGGGGCGGCTGAAGACTGCGACCACGAAGCTGAGCAACGTGACGCGCCGGACGCTGAGCCATACGTACGACGCGAAAGGCAATCTTCAGACGAAGACCAGCTCGGTGAACGCGGACATCGACGTGTCCGACTACGATTACGACCTGTCGGCCAAGCCAAACAGGCTGACGGACGCGACCATCGGCGGCGCGGGACGAGTTCGCCTACGGCCCGGACGGGGCGCGCTACCACAGGAAGACAAGGCGCATCCCTGCCGCATTTCGTCGAGCAGGAGTTCGACGACCACCTGAAGTGCGGCTTGCTCGAACACGGGTTTCTGCGCGTCAAGTGCGACGCCTGCCGTCACGAGCACCTGGTGGCCTTTTCGTGCGAGCGACGCGGATTTTGTCCATCCTGCGGCGCACGTCGGATGGTGGAGTCGGCCGCGCATCTCGTCGATCACGTCCTGCCGGAGCAACCCATCCGGCAGCGGGTGCTGACCTTCCCCCACCCGTTACGCTTCCTGTTCGCCGCCCGGCCGCAAGTGCTGAGCCAGGTCCTGGGCGTCGTCCACCGTGCGATCTCGACTTGCCTCATCAAAAAGACGGGGTTCACCGTCGCCTCCGGCGCCAAGACCGGTGCGGTCACCCTGATCCAGCGGTTCGGTTCGGCGCTGAACCTCAACATTCACTTCCATATGCTCCTTCTCGACGGGGCGTACGACTTCAAAGGACGCCGCCCGACGTTTCATCGGGGACCGCGGCCGACTCCCGCCGAACTCACGAAGCTGTTGCACACCATCGGCCAGCGGGTGGCCCGTTTGCTCGAACGCCTTGGCCCGCCCGTGCGCGACGCAGACAGCGACCACCTCGACTTCGAGCCCGGTGAGGCTTTCGATCAGCTCGTCGGCGCCTCGATTCACTACCGGATCGCCATCGGGCCCAACGCCGGCAGGAAGGCATTGACCTCGCGCACCGTCCCGGGACAGTCCGAACCCTTCCCATCCACCTTGCTCGCCGGGCAGCCGGGCTTTTCGCTCCACGCCGCCACCGTCTGTGAAGCCGCCCAACGCGACAAGCTCGAAAAGCTCTGTCGCCACATCGCGCGGCCCGCCATCGCCAACGAGCGGCTCTCGACCAACGATCGGGGACAAGTCATCTATCGGTTCAAGCAGCCGTTTCGCGACGGCTCCACCCACGTCGTCCTCGACCCACTCGACTTCATCGCCCGCCTGGCGGCGTTGGTCCCGCGTCCGCGATTGAACCTCACCCGGTTCCACGGCGTGTTCGCGCCGAATTGCAAGCATCGTGAGTCCGTCGCGCCAAAACGCAAACCTCGCCACGAAAAGCCGGATAAGCCCCTTGCCCCCATGACCCGGATGCGGCGCCTGAAACGCGTCTTCGCCATCGACATCGAGACCCGCCCCAAGTGCGGCGGCAAACTGCGCGTCATCGCCCGCATCGAAAATCCCGATGTCATCGCCGCGATCCTCGAGCACGTTCGCGCTCGCGAGGCAGCCACAACTACCCATGCGAGAGCACCTCCGCTCAACACAGAGCACCCCGCCGCGCGATACCAAGACAGGCTCCCGTAGAAAACGACCGCCCGACGCCATGCCGCGACCGCTACACAAGTAACCGCCGTTTCGCGCGACCTTTCCTCTCCAGCGTCCACCGCCACATCCTCAACGGGCCCAACGGACGCCTCTGAAGACTTCCCCCGAGCGCCCCGTCAATCAACCGTACTTCGCAACTATCCCGTTTCGAGCGGTTATTCGTCCTATCCGCGTCAGTGGCGCGAAACCGAAGGGGCTACGCAAGCGATCGAAGCCGCACAAACCCATTTTGTTTGACGGCCAAGTGTATTAAGTGTATTAATGCTACTAGTACACTTTGACAGGCCGAGCAGCGGATGTTCGCTCTCAATCCCTCGTCGGGCGTACCGATCTACCGCCAGATCGTCCAGCAGGCCCGGTATGCAATCGCAAGCGGTCGGGTGGAGCCCGGTGAACGGTTGCCATCCGTACGCGCTATTGCCATACAACTCGGCATCAACCCGATGACGGTGTCGAAGGCCTACTCGATGCTTGAGCAACTGGGCGTGGTCGTACGCCGACCCGGCATCGGCATGGTGGTATCGGACACCGGTGCGAGTCCGGCCGAAGCCATCGACGACGACGCGCGAACGCTGGTGCAGACAGCGAAGCAGGTCGGTCTGTCGCGCAGGGAACTCGTCGCGCAAATCAACAAGATCTGGGAGGAAGAATGGATCGATCGACCGATCCGCCTGCGCCGCTCGCGCTGAATGGCGTTTCCGCCGGCTACGAGCGGAGCAAAACGGATCGCGTCCTCGGCGATGTCGACCTGGAACTGGCGCCGGGGACCATCACGGGGCTGTTGGGACGCAACGGCAGCGGCAAGACGACGCTCATGCGGGTCGCTATCGGATTGATGCGGGCGCGCACCGGCACGGCAAAGCTGTTCGGCGTGGACTCCTGGGACTCCCCGGCGAGGTTCGCAAGCGGATCGGATACGTGCCGCAACGGTTCTCGGGCTTCGGCTGGATGACGGTGGACGCCTGCCTGGCCATGATCGGCGGCCATTACGACTCCTGGGACCAGGCGTTCATCAATGACCTCAAGCGGGAGTGGCGATTGGCGAACCGCAGGATCGACAAGCTCTCGCCCGGCGACCAGCAAAAAGTGGCCATCTTGCTCGCCGTCGGGCACAAGCCGGACCTGCTGCTCCTCGACGAGCCCGCCGCGAGCCTCGACGCCGCCGCTCGACGGAACTTCATGAAGGCGCTGGCGGAACTGAACGTCGACCGCCGCCAGACCGTGCTGCTATCGAGCCACATCATTAGCGACATTGAGCGCGTCGCCTCTCACATCGCGGTGCTGCATAACGGACGCATCACCTGTCACGAAGCCCTCGACGAGATCAGGGAGCGGGTGGGTTTCGTGACCTTGACAGAACCACCGTCAGCGCAGCAAAAGGTCCTCGCGTCCCATGGCGACCGCTATTGGGTCTGGGATCCTGATCAGTACGAGTTCACTCCGGACGTACGCGTAGACAAAGTCGTGCTGGAGGATCTGTTCGAGGGGATCACGTCTCGATGACCCCCCCTGTGGACAGTGTCGCGCGTAGAGATCGTGCCATGAATGGCGCCCTCGGGTCGTGGATCGCGACATTGAAACCAACCGTGGAGGTGCTACGGTCATTCCACCCGGAGGCTTGGCCTGTCTTCGTCATACTGGCGACTTGCCTCATGATGGCAGGCCTGTATCAGTTCTTCGCCGCCAGCAACGCGATGCTGGTATTCACCGTCGCGAGTCTTGCCTATCTCGTGGGAAGTCGTATCGGCCAGTTAGCGGTTTGGTCAGGTAGCATTCTTGTCCCCCGGTACACCCGGTCGTTGTTTGCCCTGTGCGTCTCCGGTGTTGTGCTGGCGACGCTGCTGACCGGACTGGTGTGCTGGTCCCTGGGCAACCCGGCGCCGGCCGTGGCGCCGGCCATGCTGGTTGGCGCCGCCGTGATGCGCCGTGCCATTCGCCGCCCCGTCGCCCCATGGGGCGTGGCCGTCTGGTGGGTAATCCTGGCATTCGCCACGTTATGCGGTGCGGCCTTCGACGGAGCACGACAGCCCCTGGTCCAACTGGCTCACGCCTCGTCCGCGCTCTCCCATGTCTGGATACAGCTAAGTGCTCTGGTGGGTGTGGGTTTGATCGTTCCTGGCACGCGACGTGCCATGGCCCTGCCAACGACTGGCATCGACCGGGCCGTCCAATCGCCGATCGGGTTCGGAAGCTTGTCCCGAGAGGATCTCCGGAAGGGAGTTTCGGGCGCTGCCTCTGCGCTCGGCATGCTCGTCTTGATGTGGTACTTCTTTCCCAGGACTGCCGGCGAGTTTTTTTTCATGCTCTTATGGTTCAGTACGCTTGGCGGTGCTGTCTGCAACTGGTGGGAATCCACGGTCCACGTCCAACTGTCACGAGACTGGATTTTCGGTGTCGCGCAGGATCGCAAGGAACTCGGGCGTCGAGCAGCGGCTCGCGTCCTTTGGATATCACTCCCATGGCTCGTACTCGGAACCGGTTGGTCGGCTATTCATGCCTTTGCAAGGGCCCCGGCGGAGGGACTTCTTCTCGATGAAGTTCTGATCGTCCACAGCAGCGCGCTCCTGACCGGCACGTCGCTATGCCTTGTGACTGGCCGGTTGCCGCCATCCGTTCCTTATCGGCGATGGGCGGGTTGTCTGTTGATGGGTTTGGGCGCGGGCGTGTGCGGGTACTTTACTTTTTTCGAATACCATTCGTGGGACTATGCGGTGCTCGTGCTCGTGCTGATGGGCACTGCGGTATTGACCGTGTTCCTGGGCGGTCGCGCCCTGGCGCGAGCGGAGGTTCTGACGGAGATTCCCGTTCCTCGTCGAGGTAGCGTTCGATAGGGCTGTTGAGCTTCAGCCTTTTTCTACGACCACACGCGTCCCCGCCATCCTCGAGTTCCGTCGAGCGCATCGAATTCCGTATCTTTGGAAATCAGTGTCCAGCCCATTTCGATTGCGGTTGCGGCGATGAATCGGTCGAATGGATCCCGGTGCGTCCAGTCGAGGTCCCCAGCCCGCGCAGCGACCGCGCGCGTGAGGGGAGCGGACACGGTCTGCGTCTCGGTCATGAGCGCGTCGATGTGCGGTACGATTTCGGGCCATTTGCCCAGGCGCGCTTTGCGAACGATTTCGTAGACGCTGATGGGACTGACGTGGACCGCGTCCGCCTCGAGGATTGCTGTCTTAACACCTCTGCCGAGACGCGTGGAGTCCATGAGGCCCCAAATCCACGCGTGCGTGTCGAGCAAGACAGCACTCATGCCTTGCCTTCCCAAAGAGCCAACTCGCCCTCGTCCATGGGTTCATCGAATTCGGGAACGGTGTCGACCAGGTTCGCCAAGGTGTCGAACTGGAACCCGCCCGGCTTCACAGGCACGAGACGAACCGCTGGCTTGCCCTTGCGTGCGATCACCACGTCGTCGCCGGCTTCGGCGGCGGCGATGAGTTTCGAGAGCTGGGACTTTGCATTATGCACGTTTACAAGCATGATTGGCCTTCATCTAGCTAGACTAGCTAGTATATGCGCGACCTACCGTTGCGGCAAACGGTAGTCACCGCCGAGATGGTCCTCCGGGGCAACCCACCCCCGACTCGGTTCCGGCGGTCCTTGACGACTCAATCGAATTGCAGTCCGCCGTTCAGATCCACGACTTCGCCGGTGATGAACCCCGCCAGCGGATACGTCAGGAATGTCACGACGTGGGCGAATTCCTCGGCCTCGCAGAATCGCCCGACCGGGATCTGCTCCAGCAGCTCCTGCCGTTGAGACTCGGTTAACTGTTCGGTCCACCATCGGCGTCTTCACGTAGGCGGGAGCGATGCCATTGACCGTCACCCCGTCACCGGCGACCTCCCTAGCCAGAGAGAACGTCAATGCGGCCAGAGCGCCCTTGGATGTGCTGTACGCGGTGCCGCCAATCGCCGCCGCGAGGCGCCGATCTACTTTTGGCGCGATGCGACTGGCCGCGAGATTGATGCGCTGATCGACCTGGGCGGCAGGCTCGTCCCCGTCGAAGTCAAATCCGGGGAGACCGTTCCCGCCGACGCGGTGCAGAACCTGGAGTGGTGGACGGGCCTTCCAGACAACCCGACCACCGGCGGACTGCTGGTCCACGGTGGCAAGACGCGGTTTCGAATCAAGGGATTCGACGTGCTGCCCTGGTTTCTCGGCTGAAGTCTAAAGGTCCCGGACGCCTATCAGTCTGCTCGCAGTTCCTTCAGCTTGGCAACCGCCTCCGCGGGATCGGGCAGCGTGCCCCGGTAGCTTTCCGTGTGCCGCACGACACCCGCGGGATCGATGATGATGAGCGAGCGATTCACGATTCCCGCCGACTCGTTGAAGATCCCGAGCGAACGGGCGACCGCGCCGTGGGGCCAGAAGTCCGAAAGCAGCGGGTGCCGCATGCCGCCCATGGCGGTGGACCAGGCGTTCAGGGCCGGGGCAGAGTCTACGCTTAAGCCCACAAGCGCCGCGCCAGCGTCGGTGAATTGATTCAACGCACGGTTGAAATTATTGGTCTGGTTGCTTCAGCCGCCGGTGAAAGCCAGGGGAAAGGTATGCAGGACGACCCACTTATCGCCCTTGAACTGGCTGAGCGATAGCTCCTCGCCCGCGTGGCTTCTCAAGGCGAAATCCGGGGCTTCGGCTCCGACTTCGATCATGGGATCCTCCCGTGTGGTTCGCTGCGAAGCATACAGGCAAAGCGTTTCCAGAGGATACGTCCGGGCGCGTCGCGACCAGATCACCCGATATCAGAACGCCGGAAACACTTCCTCGGCGAACCTTCGCGCGTAGTCATAGCCGCCCTCCGACAGTGGCGGCGGCGTTGGCATCGGGTGCGGCACGATGATTTCTATCGGCAGGCCGTACCCGAGGATGGTCTTGATCTGGTCCGTGATCGCCTGGAAGGATCCGTGCAGGACGAATGCATCGACGGCGGCGTCCGGCAGGAAGGAAACCACGTCGCCGGCGGCTTCGAGGTCCTGGGCGTGGTGGAAATCCGGCCAGACGCGCCGCTTCAGGACGGCCACGTCTTCGCCGGTCCAGGGCATGTCGATGTTGTCGAATAGCGCCCGCGAGTACTCGTAGTATCCGGCGGCGGCGGCGCGGCCGATCCGTCCCGCGCGCTCGGCATCTTCGTCGACGATGGTGTGGAAAACGCAGCCGATGCGGATTTCTTTCGGATCCCGACCTGCCTCTGCGGCGCCCGCGTGAACAGCCTCGACAGCGCGGCGCAGGTTGGTCTCGTGAACGCCGACCCGGATAAAGACGCCGTCGGCGACGCGGCCAGCCATGCGCAACGTCCTGGGACCTTGGGTGGCTACCCACACAGGCACGTGCGCGGAGTGGCGGAGCACGGCGGGTCGCGCGGCGTCGACGGCTACCTGCTCGCCGGCACCGAGCGACCGAATAGTGACGATCGCTTCTTCGAATGCCGCCACCGTGGCGGGTCGCCTGCCCATGAGGCGGACTGCGGTATCACCCACGCCCATGCCCAATATCGTGCGTCCGGGATCCAGCCGGTCGACCGTCGCGATCGACCCGGCGATGACCGCGGGATGACGCATCACGGGGTTTTCTATCAGCGTGCCCAGCATGATGGAATGCGTCTCCCGCAAGGCTTGCGCGAGCAAGACGTACGGATCCAGTACCAGGAGCGGCGAAGAAGCAATGAACCCGTAGTGCCAACCCAACCCTTCGAGCCGCGCCGCGTCTGCGGCGAAGCGCAGGGGCGATCGGTGATCAAGTCGATTCAGGCCGAACGCCAGGCCATCTCGAATAGTCGTGGGATTGCCGTTCATCTTTCCACTCCCTTTGATCCTTCGTGTCTCGCCCGGTCGGTGGCCGCTTGCCGGCGGAGCGTCTCGGGCACGAAGACTACCAGCAAACAGATGCCCACGAAGGCCATCCCGCCGGTGGATGTGCAGGCGATGGCAAGCGACGTCAATTGCGCTACCCACCCCATGATGAAAGGTCCCACCGCCGCGCCCACGTCGCCCACCAGACGCCAGACGCCGAGAAATTCACCGCGTCCCTGCGCGGGAGACAGGTCTCCGCCGAGCGTCATGAAGATGCCGGTGCCGAAACCGTTGCCGAGCCCGGCAAGGATGCCTACCGCAGCGAAGGTCCAGAAGCTGCCAGCGAACGGCAGGGCGGCGACGCCGAGGCCCAGCAGCAGCATCGCGGGTCCCAACGCCCACCTGCGGCCGACAAGGTCGATGATCATGCCCGCGGGGTAGAACATCGCCATGTCGACCGCGGCGGAGAGGCTGAACGCCAGTCCGATTTCGGCGGCGGAGAACCCCATCTCGGCACCGATCAGCGGAATCATCAGCAAACGCCCGGCTCGCAGGAACATCAGTACGATCATGACGCTTCCAGCCGTTGCAAAGGTTCGTCTATGCGTCCCGACGACATGTGCGAGGCGGGTTGGCTCAAGCCCCTGAGCCGGTCTGGGCTGGCCTGCGAAGATCAGCACCATCACAAGGGAAACCGCGAACAACGCGCCGGCGGCTGCAAACACGGACCGATATCCGATCAAGTCGGCACCAATACCTGCAAGCAGCGGACCAACAAGCGCCCCAGCGCGTTGCAGCCCCGCCATCAGGGAGATCACGCGGCCGCGCTGGTCGAGGCGCACCGTGTCGGTAATGAATGTCACCCTTCCGAGCACCCAGATGCCAGCACCGGCGCCGAAGCCGAGGGCAGCGAAAGAGAGCACGGGAACGCCGGTTGCGGCTGCGGGCGCAAAGGTGGCGAGCGTGGCCAACACGAGTCCCAGGATCATGACACCGCGGTCGCCGATGCGCGCCACCAACATGCCGGCGGGTACGTCCATCAACATCGTCCCGGCGCCACGCAAACCCACAATCGTGGCGGCCAACGCCGGACCGCCGCCGATTTCGAGGGCATAAAGCGGCAACATGATCTGCACGGCGTTCTGGGCGATCGCGGAGAAGAACGACGGCATGTAGACCGGCAGGGCTATGCCGCGCATCACCGACAGGACGGTATCCCGATCACCGGGTTCCGCCGAATACGAAGTCCTTCGCCTTGGTCCTAACATGACATGACTCGTCCCGCCTCTAGAGGCGACCCAGGTCGAGTCGCCCTCCGCCGTCCACGCCGCCGCGGTCTTCGCGTCGACGCGGAGCGGCGTCAAGGTCAGTCCGACATGGCCTTCCAATGGACAAGGGTGAGCCGAGCACGCCCCCGGGGCCCAGGCGCGAGTGCCGGGTGTGGCTCGGCGTCACGTCATTCTCGCATCGTTTCACGCGCGTGGAAAACGACACTGCCGGGGAGCGAATCCTGGCGGGCGCAACGGCGCCAATCAATTGTGGCGCAGTTCCTGATAGGGGCCAAGCGGGGCTGCCTGCGGGAACCTATGGCAGAGCGATCCTCAACCGCCTGCTGATTGATTTGTCCTGGGCATCCAGTTATCTCGAAGGCAACACCTACAGTCGGCGCGATACGCGCGAACTGATCGAGCATGGCAAGGTCGCTGAGGGCAAGGCCTTGATTGAGACTCAGATGATCCTGAACCACAAGGGGGCAATCGAGCTGTTGGTGGACAATGCCGATGCGGCGGCGTTCAACCGTCACACCCTCCTCAATCTTCACAGTGCTCTGTCCGAAAACCTGCTGCCCAACCCGGCGGACGAGGGTCGTGTGCGCCGCCACATCGTGGAGATCGGCCGAAGCGTTTACCAGCCCCTCTCGGTGCCGGCGCAGACCGACGAAATGCTGGGGACACTGTTGGACAAGGCGAACCGGATTGCGGACCCGTTCGAACAGTCCTTCTTCGCCATGGTGCATTTGCCGTACTTGCAGCCTTTTGCGGACATTAACAAACGCACGTCCCGACTTATCGCCAATCTTCCCTTGATCCGCGCGAACCTATGCCCGCTGACTTTTCTCGACGTGCCCGAACGCGCGTACAGCCGTGCCATCCTCGGCGTATACGAGTTGACCCGCGTTGAACCACTTCGAGACCTGTACCTGTGGGCCTATGAACGGTCGACGCAGGAGTACGTCGCCGTCACGCGGGATCCGGTGCAACCGGATCCCGCGCGGCTTACCTACCGCGATGTCATCAAACAAACTGTTCGAGATGTTGTCGAACATCCGAATGATGACCCTCTCGACAGGATCCGGCGGTTCCTCGCGAACAATTCGGGAACGCTGGACGACGTCGCCATGGCCGATGTGGAAGCTCTCGTTATCGAAGAACTACGGCGGCTGCACGCAGGGAGCTTGGCCCGATACGGCCTGCGCCTCGCGCAATATGCGATTTGGAGAGAACGTCGGCGGGAGACTTGAGTAGCGACTCTTGGTGAATTCGTGCGGGCTTGGCGTGCGACGGCGGGTCGAGGGCACCGCACGTTTCAGGACAGTGCGGCGGCGATGATCCGGCGAGCCTGATCCACGATATCGCCTTCCAGCGCCGCGTCGTGGCCGGAGAGCGACGGCGTATGCAGGTGTCCCAGGGGAAACTCAACCCCGAGCTGTTTCTGCAGCAGCAGGCTGCGATACGTGATCTCGTTCGACAGGTAGCCCCCGCTCGCGCCTCGCACAGCGGTGTCCCGCGACAGTTCCTTCAAGGACCGCGCGGCGAACGAACCGCGCTCAATGCTCGCGACGCGCCGGTTGTCGTGGATGCGCCAGCGGCCCTGGACTGCGGACATCATGGCCGCTGGCAGGGAGAACGCGAGGAATTCCGGCGCCCCTGTGCCGTCGAGGTCCGGCGGTACGAGCGGATTCGATGCCGAAGCGCCGCTTACCGCGTTGCTGTTATCCGCCGTTTCCGCGGAGCGGCGAAGGCCCGGGAAACGTTCCAGATCGAAGCGGTCGCGTCCCATGCTTACCGTCAATGCCAGCGCCAGGCCGCGTTGGAACAGCGGCCGGAGCAAGTCTTCGACAACGCCCCGGTCGAAGGCACCGAAACGCACCGGCAGGATCGCGGTGCGCACGTGGGCGCCGGCGATGGTCGTGCCGTCGAGGGCAAGCGCGACCAGTCCCGAGGGATTGCTCTGCTCGACCATGTCGTCCAGGTGGAAGGGATCGAAGCCGGTCACCAATACCCTGGGGACTCCGGCCGGATAAGTCGGTTCGAAGTTTCGGGACAGCCGTTCCGCGAGGCCGGCGTCCGGTTGTCCGAGGGTCCGGCACAGCTTGAGTCGCGCCCAGTAGAGGGGCCGATCATCCAGATGGCCGGACTGGACGTCGGCAACCGCTCGCCGCCACAGGCGCGCGCCGTCGCCCAACCGGACGATGTCGTCGTAACGTCCCGTCACGGACGGCATCGCCTGCGCGGCGCTTTCGAGGCGTGCTTCTTCAACTTCCATCGTCACGGTTGGCGTTCCCTGCCGTTGTCTTGCCGAATCTTGCGTCGCTGGTCGATACTCGATCGGGAAGCGACCAAGGACACCCATGCCCGGAACCATTATCGACGCTCAGATCCACCTGTGGGAGCGGGAATCCCCGGATCGTCCGTGGCCGGACTATGGCCGCGCATACGCGCATGGGGAGGAGTTGACCGCCGAGCAGGCGCCCGCGCGCATGGACGAGGCGGGAGTGCATCGGTCGGTGATGGTGCCGCCGTCCCGGGAGGGCGACTGGAACCGATCAGTCGATTAAGCCACGCGAAACGCTCTGTCTGTCATGGATCGTAGCGGGCGAACCAGACCTCCTCCGAAGGCCAGGATTGCGCCCATTCGGCATCCGCCCAGGCATAGGTCGTCGTCGCGCCAGACGGCGCGCCGAGTTCCAGAAGTCGTTCCACGACGAAACCGTTGCCCGTCAGCAATTCGATCCACTGCCCGTGGGTCAGGTAGAACTCTACTTCATCGCCTTCCGGCCACTGGACGCTGTAAAGGCCGAGATAGGGGCGTTGCAGCGCCGCTGTCATCTTCAACCCGTCGACATCCGGCATGCATGCGACGGCGAAACCGGCGTTGGTCATGAACACCAATTGGCTGCCGGGCCGTAGCACCCGCGCGGCTTCCGGAATCCAACGCAGTGGATCGGCCCAGAGCGCGGCGCCGTATTCCGAGATCGCGAAATCGAAACTGTCGTCGCCGAACGGCAGTTGTTCGCCTATACCCTCGACGAGCGATATGGGCAGTCCGTGCCGCGCGCGCAGGCTATCCGCCGTCGCAAGCTGGTTTGGCGTAGGGTCGATGCCGACGACTTCTCCGCCTCGCCGGGCCATCCAGGCCGAGACATAGGCGGTGCCGCAGCCGATCTCGAGGCATCGTTTGCCCGCAAGGTCCTCCGGCAGCAGCCTGAGTTCGCTTTCCGCCAGCTTCCAGATGCCCCAATACGGATCGGTACTGGCCCACGCGCTACGGCCAGATTCGGCGTAGCGCGCGGCGAACTGCTGCCAGGCGTCGCGGTTGCGGCGCACATGCTCCTGCGGCGCCTTCACTCGGCGGCTAGCGCCTTGATGTCTTCGATGCGGCCGGCCAACGTGTCCAAAGCCGCGGCGAGCGCGTCTACTCCTGGCGCCACCTGCTCGTATTGCCGGTGTTCCATGGCTTCGCGAATCCAGGGCAGCGTCTTCGCGCCATAGCCGGTGTAGAAGCCGGGGGCATAGATCTGATGGCGGTACCAGGGCCGTCCCGGCAAACCTTCCGCGCGGGTGAGCAACCGTTCGCTGGTGAAGAGCAGGCGATTGACTTCGGCAAGCACGGCATCGTCGACTTCGGGCGTGACGGCGTAGCCGTCGAGGGCCTCACCGATGCGAGCCAGGGCGTTGTGTATCGGCGCGAAATTGAAGTGGGGCACGCTCTGCCGCCGAGCCGGGGGACGTAGTGCCTTGGTGGGGTCGAGCGCCGCCGAAAAAGCACCGCTGTCGATGAGGTCGTTGACCCGCGCGACCTCCTGGCGCTCGGTCTCGGCCAAGGCTTCGAGTTCTTCCACGTAGCCCCGCACCGTCTCGACGAGATTGGTGAAGTCGAAGGGCAGCAACCGCGCGTTGGCCATGCGCAGCGTCGCGCGGCCGGTGACTTTGGCCAATACCACTCCGTACACGTGCCCCGGGTCGACGAAACGTTCGTAGTGCTCCACCGTGTCGTAGAGCGTGTGGTAGCTCCCGCTCTCGCCCTCACCGCCGATGGATACGTTGGCCGAGGCGATGCCGACGTGATGTATGAACGTCGTGTAGTCGGAGCCGGAGCCAAGTGCCGAGATGCGAAGATCGGCGCGTGCGTTCAGATCCTGGATGGCCGTTTCATCGCCGTTCACACGAATGCGCGCGCGGTTGCGCTCGGCCATGGACAGCCCGGTTTGCGGGTCGATCACATCGCGTTGCACCGCATTGAAGAATTTCTCGAGCGAGTGACTGCCGCCGATGCGCACGAAGCCTCGCGAATTGCCGTCCGTGTTGGTGTAGAGCACCGCCTTCTCCGCGAGTTCCTGGCGGTTCTCCTCCACCCACTCCGTGGAACCCATGAGACCCTGTTCTTCCGCGTCCCAGGCGGCGAACACCACTGTGCGCGCCGGCGTTTCGGGCAGCTTGGAGATAGCTTTCGCCTCCGCCAACAGGGAGATCAGCCCTGAAATGGGATCCCGCGCGCCGTGGTTCCAGGCATCGTGATGGTTACCCCGAATCACCCACTGGTCCGGCCATACCGCCCCTTTGCGCCGCGCCACGACGTTCTTCGCGGTGACGGTCTTCCACTCGAACTCGAGCTGCAGGTGAGCTGTCGCTGGTCCGGGTCCGATGCGATAGGTGATGGGCAAGCCGCCGCGCCACTCCGGCGGCGCAACCGGGCCTTCGATCGCGTCGAGCAGCGGCAGCGCATCGCCATAGCTGATGGGTAGCGTCGGTATGGTCGCAATGGATGGGGCGTCATGTCTTTCGAGGCGTTTCGCGTCGGCGGTGGCGGCCCAGCCCGGCGTCAGCGCATCGCCGGCATATAGTGGCGTGTACTTGATCGAACCGCGTTGAACGCCGCTGTCGTTCTTGTACGGGCCTTTGGGGTACACCTCGCCCGGGACATAGCCGTCGTCGCCGGGATCGGAGTAGATGAGGCAGCCGATGGCACCGCGTTCCGCGGCGAGCCGCGACTTGATGGCGCGAAAGGCGTTGCCGTATCGGACGATCACGATCTTGCCCGCGACGCCGACGCCGTAACGCTCGAGCTGCTCGTAGTCTTCTCGCAGGCCGTAGTTGACATACACGAGCTGACCCGTGACATCGCCATCCGGCGAAAAGGCGTTATAGGGCGGCAGCACATCCGGCGACGCGCTGCTCTCATCCCCGGCCACGCTACGTTCCACCAGGGAAGCGGAGAAGGAGTGCGGTTCGATCATTTCAAGGCGCCGGGTCTTTGGCACTGGAAACAGCACGTCGTAACTCGTGATTTCGGTGTCGTATCCCCATTCGGTGAACAGGCGCTTCAGGGTCTCGACGTTGCGTTGCCCGTGAGTGGAACCGACGTGGTGGGGTTGTCCAGCCAGTTCGTGCATCCAGGCGCGCAAGTCGGATGCGTCGAGATGGCGGTCGAAAGCTGCTTCAAGGCGGCGCTGAACCTGCGCGCCGTCGTCCGTAAATCCTGGTAGTGGCTCGCTGGCAGCGGCGTTAAGGGTCAGGGCCGAGACGAGTGCGATTGCTCGGAGCATGGTCGTGGTACGGGAAATGGCGGACGAAGATTGTAACCGCGTAGCGGCAGTTGCGGAGGGGACTCCCGAGTCCCGTGCGCTGCGCCGACTATTCGCCGGGGGTTGGCTCGGAACCGATCCAGGCGCGGGCGCGGCGCACATGTTCCATCGGCTTAAAGATCGATGAGAAGATGTCACGCACTACGCCGTTCTCATCCAGCAGGTAGGTGACCCGCCCCGGCAGCGGTCCGGTGAAGGCACCGTAGAGTCGGCGCACCTTGTTGCCGGCGTCACTCAGGACGGGGAAGGGGAGTGCGTGATGATCGGCGAATCGCTCATGCGACGCGACTGCACCGCTATTGATGCCAACCACTTCCGTGCCCGAGGTGACGAACTCCTCGTAGTGATCGCGGAACCCGCGCGCCTCGAGAGCACAGCCCGGAGAGTCATCCATGGGGTAGAAGAACAGCACGACTTTTCGGCCGTGCAGGGAGGTGAGCGAAAATGTTTCTCCGCCCGCTGCGGGCAGGACAAAGTCAGGTGCTTCATCGCCGATGGCAACTTTCGTTCTACGCACAGCCATATCGGAGCTTCGAAAGTCGAGTTGATCGAAAAGCATACCCGTTCACGGGCTTCCGCGCGCTAGTAGATTCCCGGCACGATGCGCCAGCGTGCGTGCCGTCGATACTCCTCCCACAGCGGTCCGTATTTCTTCGCGCAGCGCCGGTCGTCGTCGCGCTCGCGCGGGTAGCGCGAGATGCGACCTGGATATGGCGCGGGCCCTTCCCCAGCGCGTCCAGGGTCTGGCGCGCGACGGCGTCGGGAGTCATCGTGCCCGATGCTATCCGGGTGGTGGATTTCAGATAGCGGGGCGTACTGATCGCCCCGGGGCAGGAGACCACGACATCGATGCCCCGCCCGCTCAGTTCGTACCAGAGACCCTCGGCGAGGACGGTGTTGAATGCCTTGCTGGCCACATAGGCGGCGAGGCGAGGAGCGCCCTGCATACCCGCCAGCGACGACATCATCACTACCGCGCCGCGCCCGCGCTCGTGCATGGGCGGCAGCAGCGCGCGCAGGAACGTCAGCGGACCATGTACGTTGACGCGCATGAGTTGGTCGAGGGCATCGTCTTCGAGTTCGAGGAAGTTGGCCACCGGCACGAATGCCGCGTTTGGCGAGTTCGGTGGCGAAAGCAGCGCCAAGACCCTCCGAAGCCCCTGCGACCACAGCCCAATTGCCGTAACGCGTTAGAAAGTCACGCATTTCAACTCGCTCCTGTTCGTGCTCGGGTGTGAATCGATTGTTAGCGTCGGCGCACTGAACTACATTACACCTCGTGCCAGTAATGATCCCATCGAGCTGCGCGCCGGCGGTTGTATGTCATGCTGGCTCCGGTTCGAATCCGGCCCATTCAGACGGCCCCCGGAATGCGTCTCTCGCTGGCCTCGACGCTATCGCCCGTGGCAAGGGGGCGCTGGACGCCGCCATCGCCGCGACACAATTTCTCGAGGACGACGAACGTTTCAACGCCGGAACCGGCTCGAACCTCCGCCTGGACGGGACCATCCAGATGGATGCGTCATGCATGACGAGCGGCGGGAACTTTGCCGCAGTGGCTGCCATCGAGCGCGTCAGGAACCCCGTCGCTGTCGCCAGACGCCTGCTTGGGACCCCTCATATTCTGCTTGTGGCGGACGGCGCCACTGCATTTGCCCGTCGTTGTGGCTTTGCCGACTATGACCCAGTGACACCGGCAGCGCAGTCGCGGCTCCGGAAAGTATTGGCTGTTACCGATCCGCTTGGGGAATGGTCGCATTCCGAGCTGGAACGAGCCTGGAACTACGATACCCCGTTACGCCACGTTCTGGGCAGTGACACGGTAGGCAGTGTCGTACGGGATGGTCAGGGATTTGCGTGCGCCCTCAGCACCGGCGGCACAACGATGGTTCTGCGCGGGCGCGTGGGGGATGTCCCCTTGCCTGGTTGCGGTTTATTTGCCGGCATACACGGCGCTATCGCCGCGACTGGCGACGGCGAATACATCGCTAGATCCCTGCTGGCCTATCGGGCCTATGCCGAGCTTGAACGGGGGCGAAGCCCGGAGCAGGTTGTCGAATGGGCTCTCGACGAACTCGCCGAAGGCGTGGATATTGGAGTCATCGCCATCAATCAGACCGGCTTCGCGGGCGGAGCCAGACAAGGCATGGCTTGGTACGGCCAGTGCGGCCAGGCGCACGCTTGAAGATCCTCGAGCGCTATTGCGACCACACCCAGTTGCCGTAACGCTTTAGAAAGTCAGGCATTTCAACTCGCTCCTCGTTCGTGCTCCGGTGTCGGGAACGCATCATTCGGCATCATACCCAAGGTCCGGCCCGTCAATATTTGGAGCAAGTTTGGAGAAAGTGTTTGACAAGCCGACCGGCACCCCTATACTCGCCCGCCCTTGATCGGGACAAACAGTCTTTCAGGAACGTGAATTCAGTGATTTCGGCAACAGCAAGCTGGCCTCTCGACGCTGATCTGCCGACGGCGCCGCTACCGGCGCAGTCGACGAACTGCGGCGGCGGGCGCGTCCGCGAGGACAAAACGACCATGCGTTGACTTTCCTTGAAGGAATTCCTGGAAGGCGACGTTTGAGACCTTCCAGGGAACAACAAAGCCCTGGTCGGTCACCCGAACAGGGCTTTTTTTGTGGCATTAGGAGATATTTTGGATCGCGCCTCACCGAGAGTTCGGTGCGGCGAGGGGCGAGGCGAGGCCTCGTCCGACCTGGGGTTGGGCGGCGTGCGGCGTTCTGATGGCGCGGGTTCTTGAATCCCGTCCGGCGCACTCACGCTACCCATCGCACGGTGTGTACCGAGCGGCTTGTGCGCACCCAACCTGTGGAATTAGCTCAAGGTAGAGCACCGGTCCTGGAACTGGGTGTTGCCGGTTCGATTCCGGCATTCCAATAGGCGACTTCCTGAAAAGAGGTCACACGGCTCATAACCGTGTCTATCGTTGGTGACGAACGTTATTCGTTACACGCGCGCCCGTTCCCGGCGCTTGCCCGCAAGGGCTGGCGCAGCAACGACGAAGCCGACGGGTGGCGCCGGCTTGGCTCCTGCCGAGTCGGCCCGCCGACGTGTCCGGCGCATCGCCCGCGAGCCGTCGCTCGATCGCACTAGCCCCGATCAGGGGCCTGCGAGAGAGTGGCGACCGCGCGCGGTACGTTCGATACGCCGGCACCATCGGTTCGCGACGGAGTTGTGGGAGCGGGCGCATTTATTGGAGAGAGAAGAGGAGGGCAGGCCATGTTGTTTGTTCAGAAATTCATCGTGCTGAAGCACGAACGGGGACTCCTGTTCAAGGAAGGGGACTTCATCCGTTTCCTGGAACCGGGGACGTACCGCTTTCGCGGGTTGCGCCGACGCCACGAGTTGGAGCGTTTCGACCTGGCCGAGCCGTTGTTCGCGCACCGACTCGTCGACTACCTGGTCGAGGCCGAGCGCGCGGACGTCGAGCGGCTGTTCACGCTGGTCGAGACCGGTGCAAACGAAGTGGCGGTGGTCTACCAGAGTGAACGTATCGCCGAGGTCGTCGGCCCGGCACAGCGCAAGCTCTACTGGAAGGGTCCGGTCGAAACGCGCGTGGATCGGTTCGATCTGGACGCGGGTCTCGCGATCGAAGCGAAACTCGTCCGGCAGCTTGCGGCCTTGAGCCCTCTTCGAGGTTTGGGTCAGTACGGCGTCTACTCGCGCGAGGTGCCCGATGGGCACACCGGGTTGTTGTATGTGGACGGCAAGCTGACGGGTTCGCTGGCGCCGGGCGCGCACGCGTTCTGGACCTACGGCCCTGGCGTAAAGGTGGATGTCGTGGACCTGCGCGTGAAGACGCTGGACGTGCAAGGTCAGGAAATCCTGACCCGCGACAAGGTCAGCCTGCGTGTCAACCTGACCGCGACCTATCGGTTCGTGGATGTGGAAAAGGCCGTGCGCGCGGCGAAAGACCCGCTGGATCTTCTGTACAAGGAGATCCAGTTCGGCCTGCGCGCCGCGGTCGGCACGCGCACGCTCGATGCGTTGCTGGAGGACAAGTCGGTGATCGACCGGATTGTCGCCGAACGCGTCGGCGAGCGCTTCGCTGACATCGGCATCGCCGTCGAGAGCGTTGGCGTCAAGGACATCATCTTGCCGGGCGACATGAAGAATCTGCTCGGCAAGGTGGTGGAAGCCGAAAAGGCGGCGCAAGCCAACGTGATCCGACGTCGCGAGGAAACCAACGCGACCCGGTCGCTGCTCAACACGGCCAAGGTCATGGAGAGCAATGCGGTGGCACTGCGGCTGAAGGAACTGGAGACGCTGGAAAAGGTCACCGAGAATGTCGGCAACCTGTCGGTCTACGGTGGCCTGGACGGCGTGCTGAACGAGCTGGTTCGTCTGAAGCAGTAAGGTCGCGTTGCACGGGGCGGAGCGGACGGTCGTCCGCTCCGCCCCCTATTCTTAGGTAGAAGTGATCGACCAAAACGCCAGTATCCAGGCGGTAGGTGGACTACGAATTGCCAACTTCCTGTCGAGCTTGCCTCCGTCCAGGTTGGGTCACGTTCTGGATTTCTTGGTTGCCTGGAATGGCATCACCGATGCATCCGTCACCGACCCGCTGGAGTGAATCCCGGGCGAGTCTGGCGACCAATAGGCCGCGGCCGGCTTCGGCTTGGGCCTGGCGTCCGAGGGCGACACGCCGAAGTCGAGCATTTTGGCACCGTGGACGCGCTCGGGCTGGGCGGCGAATTCGTCGATAGGGGCGGTGTCTTGGGCGTCCCGGCGGAGTTGCGCGGGCGTTAGGGCCAAGGCCCTGGACCGACCCACGTTCGCTATCCCGCGCTAATGTGGCTGGGGGGGGGCCCCGCCGCGAGTCGATTGATAGCGACGTCCGCACTCGTCATCTGCCGGCTGCTGCTTGCCGGCCCCCCCCTATGCGGGCACCTTTTGCCCGCAACTCCCCTGTTTCCCGGCAATCCGCCCGAGGACTCCGTTCGGGGTCTTCGTCGAGTTGTGCTGTGCGTGCCGACGGCCTCGCGATTGGATATGGAAGGCTTGGAGAGGCCGGACGTGAGATAAATTAATTATTCCTATAGCTAAACTATATTATATCTTTCAACAAGTTAAATATAGAAGATAATAGGCTCCATGGATTATTGGTATCGGAGGCGGTCGGCGGTGCGGTTGTCTTGAAACCTCGTTCCGATCGGCAAGCGAACTGAAATGAATCTCCGCGGCACCGGTCAATGCGGCGGTCTTCGGGCCGTCTCCTGGCGAAGGTTCCCGCGCATTCGAAGCTGTTGCCTGGATTCGTTTGCCGCCGTCGGCAGGCGCTTGGCCAGCAACACGTCTCTCCGGCGTCCGGGACTCCCCCGGACAGGTAATCTGGCATTTCTCCCGGTGGCGCTCATGCCCTGGATCGGTGTCGGGGCGAGCGAGCGCGCGGACGTCATCCATGACGTCGCACCTCCCGTGCCGGTGGCGGTGTCGATCGAATCCAGCCCCCCGGATGGCCGGGGCACATACGGCATCGGAGAGACCATCTCGGTCGGGGTGACGTTCAGCGAACCCGTCACCGTGGATGAGACCGCCGGTTCGCCATCGCTCGCGTTGACGATCGGCGACCGCAAGCGCCGGGCGATCTACTCGAACGGTTCGAACACGAGGCACCTGGTATTCCGTTACCGGGTTACGGACGGCGATGCGGACGCGGACGGTGTCGCGGTGCCGGCGGACGGTCTGGCGCTGAACGACGGGTCGATCAGGGATGCCGCGGACAACCCTACGGTCCTGACCACCCCCGCGGTGTCGGATCAACCCGGTCAGCGCGTCGACGGCGAGCAGCCGAACCCGATTGCCGTCCGGGCGGTCTCCGTGGCTGGCAGTGAGGTCTCGATTGCCTTCGACGAGCCCCTGGACGAAGGCTCAGTCCCGGCAATCGACGCCTTTTACGTCATCGGCGACGAGGCAGCCTATTCGGTGACATCGGTCTCCGTGGAAGGCGAGTCGGTCCGGCTGGCACTGAGCCCGGCGGTTCCGGACGCGGAGATTCTTGTCTCGGTGAGCTATAGGCAACCGGTGTACGCGTCGACTCAATCGATTCGCGACACGGTGGGCAACGCCGCCGCCAGTTTCGTATCCGGCTGGTATGCGGAAACCCCGGAGAGCATGGACCGGATTTCCCGGGCGGCCCGGGAACCGAGTCGATGCCGCGGGGCTTCATGCGCGGCTGGCGCCGGGCGCTCATCGAGCAGCTCATCGAATAGCGAGCCCGCAACGGCCCGGTCCGCCATCGATGACGTTCAACCTGCTTCGCCCCGGCGCCCCGTCGTGACCGGAGCACTTCTCCCGTTACCTTCGACGATCCCTTGGACGAGGGCTCAATCCCGGCAATCGACGCCTTTTCCGTCATTGGCGACGAGGCAGCCCATTCGGTGACATCCGTTTCCGTGGAAGGCGAGTCGGTCTGGCTGACACTGAGTCCGGCGGTTCCGGCTGCCGAGAATTTTCTCGCAGTGACTTATATGGAACCGGTGTACGCGTCGGCTCAATCGATTCGCGACACGGTGGGCAACGCCGCCGCCAGCTTCGTGTCCGATTGGTATGCGGAACAACCGGAGGATGTGGACCGGGCGGCCCGGAAGCCGCGAGTGACCTAGAAGCAGCGGATCGGCGACATTCTCACGAAGAAAGCCCTGCGGACCCCCGCCCAGCGGAAGGTAAGTTCGCAACTCCTGGACTTCATCGGATGTCGCCTCGCGCTTTGTGTCACCGGCCAACCGCTTCTTGCCGGCCTCCAGAAACTCCTTCGACCAGCGATAGTAGACGTTCTGGTTGATCTGCTCCCGGCGGCACAACTCCGCGATGCTCTCCTCGCCGCGAATCCCTCCAGCACAATCTGATCTTCTCCTCCGCGGCATACTGTCGCCGGGTCGCCTTGACCGTTTTCTCGGCACTGCCATTAGAATGGTTTTTCTTTGTGCTCATCGCTTCCTCCTTTCAGATGACGATGAGATCACTCTCTCTTATTTGACCATCCCCAATTGTCCATCTAGTGCTGACGCCGAACACGCGACCGCCGGGATCATGCCTGGGCGACATGGTCCTCCGCGATGGGGGCGTGGTTGAACTCCTTCTCGATCTTGGAGAACAGGAAGAATGTCTCCTCTACGGAATTGGTGATCCGCATGACGTCGATGAACTCCGTGTGCTGCAACGGCGGGTCCCTTCTCAGAAACTCTGTCCGGATATCGCGCATCATTTCGCCGCGATCTCCGGTGAGGCGTCTCGCGAAGTCCCAGCTCACCCGGTCACCGGACTCCATCGCATCGACCAGCGAAAGCAACACGCTGTCGACGCTCTCGCAAATGGTCATCCGGAACTGAGCGAGAGCCGGCTGGTCGTCGCCAGCGGCCAGGGTCTCGCACAGCGCTCCGAGCGAGTCCTCCAGCCAGACAAGGAGCTTCTGACGATTCCGCATCGAATTGTGGCGCTCGACACCGTACATGGAATGAAGTGTCTGAAGGTTGTCGAGGAACTCCGTGACGTCGGCGAGCAGTTTTTGCGTTGCAGCACGCAGCGGCCCGATCCTCTCGCCCCGGCGCACCGCATCGAAGAGCCGGGACAGGTTTCTTGCGGCACGGCGCTGCTCCAGGTCGACGAGCACCAAGGAGGTGTCAACGTCTACCGAGGCATGGTCGTGGATGAACTGCGGAGTTGAAAGCTCCTCGGCCTGCGAGGTCGGCCAGAACCGCTCGAGCACCGAAACCGACCACTCGAGCCCTGCGAGCATCAGCGGCGCCAGAAACACGTTGAGAAAGACATAGATGGCGGCGAGCTGCTGGTCGAGCTCCAGCTCCAACGCGAGGGCCGCCGCCTTCACCAAGGGGATGCCGAAGTGGATCTCGCAGTACAGCGCCGGAACCAGCACCGCGCAGATGAGCGCGTTGTAGCCCACGAGGTACATCGCCAGCTGACGCGACCGGCCCACGTGACCGGCTGACAGCAGATAAAGAATCGCGCTCGAACCGATGAGACTCCCATACATGATCATGATGGTCTGGTCGACCGAGATGAGCCCGACCGCCGCGAGATTGATGCCGAACACGGTGACCGCGCTCGAGGACTGGACAACGAACGTCAGGAATGCGGCGACCACAAAGGCAAGCGCGAGCGAATCCCCGGTTCTTTCCAGCATGCCCTGGAACCAGGGCTGCTCGGCGAGTGGAGCCGCGGCCTCCTTGAGAAGGACGAGTCCGACAATGAGCATGGCGCCGCCGAGGAACGACGCCGCCATGGGCCTTAACCTCGACAAGCGATCGCTCACCACCACTGCGCCGGCGAGCCCGAGCACGTAGAGCGAAATCACCTTGATGTCGAAAGTGACGATAACGACCAGGCCGGACACGCCGACACACCCGCCGAGGATCAGGGCGAGCGACCCCCGGGGCGTGATTAGCCCGGATCGCTGAAGGCTCATCACGATGAATGTCGTCGAGGTCATGCTCTGGGTGATGGCGCCCGCGAGGGCTCCCCAGGCCAGTGCCGAAAACCGGTTTCCCGTCCACCGGACCGCGGTCCTGCGCAGCCGCCTGGTCGTCAGCGCCTTAAGATTCTCCGTGAGGAGCCACATCCCCACGATGAACAGCCCAAGCCCCCCGGCGATGCCCGCGAAGAGTTCGTTCATGGATCGCGCGATTCCGGCACCCGGAACCTCACCGCCTTCGACGCCGGCACGGCGATGGACGTGCCGGTCTGCGGATGGCGGGCCCTTGCGCGCTGGCCGGCCCTTCGCCGCAAACGTCCCGAAGCCCGCGAGCCGCACCACTTCGCACAGATCGCACCATTGCCTCGTACCATTGCCGCGCCGCTCCCGGTTCGCGCCCCTTGATGTCAGCGGGCTCCATGGCAGCACCGCTGACGGGATCGAATTATACTGGTAGTTCAAATGCTTGCGAATATTAATGTTTTTTACTTTAGAACTAATATTTTTTAATCAATGAACTCGCCCAAATTCCGCTGGGAAACCCCCCTCGACGCTCGCCCGCAAGGGCGAAACGGCACTCCGGCTGGTCAGGCGCGGCGACCTCGAAGCTAAGAGACCGAGCGGCATCCAGACACTCGACCCGCAATGAGTGGTTGAACGATGCAAGATAGATGTTGTCTGTCGGCTTCCATTCCTCATAAGTAACCGGGATCACACCGTTCACGTAAATCATATATTTCGAGTGCCTAGCTGCATTTCTGACCGGTCTGCACGGGCCGCCGCGACGAAACGTTGTGGCCGACACGGTCCAGGACCTATGGCGCTCAAATGCGAATGTACCGGTCGGCGCAATCCAGCACTCGTGGGTCATGGGTCACGGCGATCATGGTGACGCCAAGGCTCCTGAGGTTGGCGAGCACCCGCCCCTGCAAGGCATCGCCCCTGCGTTCACCATCACATAGCATTGGACAAGGCTGGGTTTTCCAGTTGGCGGGCAATGACACTATCATCGACGAGAGCGACTTTTCCGAGGAGCCATTAGATGTCGACGCCAACCAAGAAGAAGTACATGGAAGATCTTGATCCCGTCGAGTTCATGGCGGTGCTCGATGAGGGCGGACGCAAATTCAATGAGGAATGTGATCGGTTGGGGATATCGCGGGTAATCGAGATCGACGGCGAGACGGTGCTTTACCACCCCGACGGGTCGCACACGCCGATGCCGGACCCGGATGATCGAGAGGCCGTCCTGGCCCTGTTCCGGCAGCACAAGGTCTCGCTGGATGGCGTTCGATACCACTGATCGACCGCGCTTCACGCTCTTTGCGGGCCCGAACGGGGCGGGCAAAACCACGGCGTACCGTCGTTTTCTGGACGCTGGCTTTGAGGCTGCCGAATACCTGAACGCGGACGACATCGCCAAATCGCTTGCGGCGATGCCGAGCGAGACCGCTGTCGAAGTAAGGTCCGGACGAGAGGTGATTCGGCGCACGCGAGCCCTGATCGCCGCGCGACAGCCGTTCGTACGTGAAACCACGTTGTCGGGTCGGGAGATCCTTCGCAGCGTTTCTGCTGCGCGCACCTCGGGCTATCGCGTCGTAGTCGTGTTCATCGGGATTCGGTCGACAAAGACGACCAGGAGCCGAGTCACGTTTCGTGTCGCATCGGGCGGACACGACATTTCGCGGCAAGCCCAGGAACGGCGGCTCCCCCGTTCGTTGGACAACGCGCGTCGAGTCGCCTGCATCGCCGACGTCGTTTACTTCCTGGACAACGCGGGGCTGCAGCACAAACTGGTGGCGACCGTGTGTGAGGGGACGATCACCTTTATGGATCCTCCGCAAGCCGATTGGCTGGAACGCGCGACTGCCGGTTTGCCTCAAGCACCGTCGCTCTTTTCGCGCGACGAGGCTCTATCTCGGTTACGCGAGGCGGAGAGATCGTCTGACAGCCTGCGAGTGCGTGAGGGCCAGTCCGCGTACTCTGCGTGACCCCGGGGCGGCGGGCCGGAATCGAGGCTGCTCACCTTTTGCGGACTTCTTGCACCTTCTTGCCCATTTGCTCCCGCTAGCATTTCCGCATTGGAAGCGTGGAGTGTGCATGAGCGCAGCAATATCGGATTCGCCACCCTTGTCTGCGGGGATGCCGGCCTTGCTATCGGACACCCGATCCATTTCGCTGCGGTTCGTTGTCGTGGCGGCTGTCATTGCCGCGTCGATGATTCCGCTCGGGCTCGTGAGTTGCGTCGTCGACGATCGCGAGCAGTACCGCAACGTGGCCATTGAGGACATCGCTGCCGCCTGGGGCGGCCAACAACGCATCGCCGGGCCAGTCATGGTCATACCCATCGACGCGAGCGGAAGCGAGGTCGGCGAGGAATATTACGTGGCGGTGATGCCGGAGCGGGTCGATATCGCCGTCTCTATCCATCACGAGCTCCGTCAGCGCGGGATATTCGAGACGCCCGTGTTCAGTGCCGACATTACCGTCGAGGGGGTGTTCGCGTCCCTGGACCTGGAAGGGCTTAGAGCCCGGTTCGGTGCACTCCGCCTGGACTTGGCGTCGCTCGCCGTCGGTATTTCAGACCCGCGCGGAATCCGGGATGCGACCCTCCTGTGGAGAGAGGGCGAGGTGACTCTGAGCGCCACTTCGAGCCACGGGTCCGGACCCATCCCGGGAGGCCTCGAAAGCGAGCCGGTGGACGCAGCGGCGCTTGGCGGCGCCTTTTCGCTAAAGATCTCCCTGCGCGGGATGGAACGCTTCTCGGTGGTGCCGGTGGGTGACATTTCGATGGTGGCGATGCAGTCCAGTTGGCCACATCCGAGTTTCGATGGCGGCTTGCTTCCGGACGCGCGCGACGTCACGCCAGATGGTTTTACCGCTTCGTGGATCGCGCGCGACCTGGCGCGGGGGTTCCCGAGTGTGATGAGGTTTTCGTCGTCTGAAGACGACGACTACTTTGAGGGCAAGGACCTGGGGTTCACCGTCTTCGAGCCCGTCGATCTGTATAGCAGCGTTGAGCGCAGCATCAAGTACGGCGTGCTGTTCGTGGTGTTAACCCTGGTGAGCGTGCTGTGCCTCGAGCTATCGACCGGTATTCGATTCCACTTCGTGCAGTACTGCGTGACGAGCGTCGCCCTGGTGCTTTTCTACCTGACGCTGCTGGCGCTTGCGGAACACATCGGGTTCACGCTGGGCTATGTCGCGGCGGCTGTCGTGCTTACCGGCATGATCGGTTGGTATGTTCACGGCTCGACCGGCAACCGTCGGCTCGCAGCCACGTCGTTCGGATCCCTGGCAGTCTTGTACGCCGGGCTCTATACGTTGCTGCGGCTGGAGGACTTCGCGCTTCTTGTCGGTGCAGTCGCGCTGCTTGCGGCGCTGGGGATGCTCATGCGCGTGACGCGCGGGCTGACGCCCACCATCGAAGAGGGCACCCCTGCGTAAGCCGCAAGGTTGGGAACGACAGGTCCGGGAGTCAGATCGTCTTCGCCTCGCGCAGGGCGGCGATTTCGGTGTCGCTGATGCCGGCTTGACGCAGCACCTCGTCCGTATGCGCTCCCAGATCGGGCACGCCGCCGGAGGGCTCCAGCGGCGTTCCGCTCATGCGGATCGGGGTGGCCACGATCCCACGGCTGTCGCCCTTGTCGTCCACGGCTTCGGTGAAGTAGCCGTTTTCCCACGCGCCGGGGTCGGCCAGCACCTGTCGATGATCCCGCACCGGCGCGTACCGGACGCCGGTTTCCCGCAGTGCGTCGCACCAGGACTCGGTGGTCCGGGTCCTGAACACCTCCGCCAGTTCTTCACGCAGCCAGGCGTGGGTTTCCGGCGTCATTTCCCTGTCCTTCAGGCGCTCGTCGACCGTCAGGTCGGGGCGTTCGAGTGCGATGAAGAACGCGTCCTTTTCGCGCCCTCGCACGCCAACGATGGCGATCCAGCCGTCGGCGGTCGGAAAGATGTCGTAGATGGTCCTGATCATCGGATGACCGAGGTTCGCGCGCCCGACAACCCGATCGGTCAGCATGAGATGGGTGTACTCGGTGGCTTGGGCCCAGATCTGACCGCCGAGAAGCGATACGTCGACCTGTTGCCCGCGGCCGGTACGGGTCCGGTGGTGCAGCGCCGCCAGAATCCCGGCAACCATGTTCAGCGAGCTGATGTGGTCGGCGATGAAGATGGCGACGGGCGACGCCGGATCGCCGTCTCGTCCCGTGGTGCTCACGAGTCCGCCGGCGGCTTGCGCCGCGAGGTCGGCGCCTTCGCGCGCCGCGTCCGGCCCCAACGATCCGAAGGTGCTCCCCTGGGCGCAGATGATGCGCGGATTGACGGCGGCGAGATCGTCATGGCCGAGCCCCCACCTTTCCATCGTGCCCGGCGTGAAGTTGCTGATGACCACGTCGGCGTCGCGAACCAGCCGTTTGAAGATCGCGGCACCCTCCGAATGGCGCAGGTCCAGGGAAACACTGCGTTTGCCCCGGTTGCAGGCGGTGAAAACGGCGCTGCGCGGGTCGCCGGGGGTGACGCGGATATTGCGGCTGAGGTCGCCGAACCCCGGGAGTTCGATCTTGACCACATCGGCGCCCATATCGCCGAGAAGCAACGCAGCCTGGGGGCCCTGTATCAACAGACCCGCCTCGAGAACCCGGATGCCGTCTAGTGCTCCTGCCACGAAAACTCCTCCCCTATCTCTTCTTGCGCAGAATTCTCCCCGGCGTCTGCGGGCTCAACCTTGGGTTCAAGGCTCTCTCGGTGCAGAGCATCGAGGAAGGCCGCGCCGTAACGTTCAAGTTTAGCTTGACCGACGCCGTGTATGGCCAGCATCTCCTCGAGGGAGGTCGGACGCCGATGCAGCATCTCCTTCAGCGTGGCGTCGTGGAAGATCACGTAGGGCGGCACGCCTGCCTCCTCCGCCAAGTCTCGACGGCACTGTCGAAGCGTTTCCCAAAGGTCCTGATCCTTTGGGTCGACTTCGAACACTTCCCGCTGGCTGACGGACCGGGCACGGGGTTTGACGGATGCATCCTTGCGCAGCCGCACGGTCCTGTCTCCGCGCAGCACACCTCTGGCGTCGGCGGTCAGACGCAGCGCTCCGAAGCGAGCGTCATCCGCGCGTACGAAGCCCTGTACCATGAGTTGGCGGACGAACGAACGCCACTCGGTGACCGACAGGTCCGCGCCGATGCCGAAAGTGCTCACCCGTTCGTGTCCCCACTGCCGGACCTTTTCCGTGTCCTTGCCGCGCAACACGTCTATCACGTGAGCTGCGCCAAAACGCTGGCCCGTGCGGTAGATGGCGGAAAGGAGCTTCTGGGCGGCCGTCGTCCCGTCGTGCGTTTCGGGCGGTGTCAGGCAGACGTCGCAATTGCCGCAATCCTCAAGGAGATCGTCGCCGAAGCGCCGGAGCAGCGCGCGGCGTCTGCAGGTCGTCACCTCGCACCAGCCGAGCAGGGCGTCGAGTTTGCCGCGTTCGATCCGCTTGTGCTGATCGTCAGCCTCGGACATTTCCGTCAGCTGTCGCAGCCGCACCACGTCCTGCAGGCCGTAGACCATCCATGCCTCCGCCGCCTCACCGTCTCGTCCGGCCCGGCCGGTTTCCTGGTAGTAGGCTTCGACGCTCTTGGGCAGGTCCACGTGGGCGACGAAACGGACATCGGGTTTGTCGATGCCCATGCCGAACGCGATGGTGGCGACGACGATGACCCCGTCTTCCCGCAGAAACCGGCTTTGACACGCGGCGCGCACGTCGCCGGGCAGGCCGGCATGGTAGGGCAGGGCGGTGAACCCGCGCGCGTTCAGCATTTCCGCGATCGATTCCGTCTTCTTGCGCGTCATCGCGTAGACGATTCCCGCCTGACCGCGGTGCTCGTCGAGGAAGGTGCGCAACTGCGCGTTGGCGTCGGTTTTCGCACGCACCGTGTAGCGAATATTGGGACGGTCGAACCCGCTGACAAAGCGCTCGGCCGCCGGGTCGAACGCAAGCCTCGCCAGGATATCGTCGCGCGTGGTCGCGTCCGCTGTGGCCGTCAGCGCCATGCGCGGAACGCCCGGGAATCGGTCGCGCAGTATGTCCAGGCCGAGATAGTCCTGGCGGAAGTCGTGGCCCCATTGCGATACGCAGTGGGCCTCGTCGATGGCGATGAGGGACAGGTCGACGCCCGCAAGGAGCGTTAACGTTTCCTCCTGCAACAGTCGTTCGGGGGCCAGATACAGCAAGTCGAGCGTGCGCGACCGCACTGCGTCGATGATGCGCCGTTGTTCGTCGTACGCGAGGGTCGAATTCAGGAACGCCGCGCGTACGCCGAGTTGTCGCAAGGCGCCGACCTGATCCTGCATCAACGCGATGAGGGGTGAGACGACAAGACCGATTCCGGGCTGAATGATGGCCGGCAACTGGTAGCACAGGGACTTGCCGCCGCCTGTGGGCATGACGACCAGCGTATCGCGGCCCGCGAGCGCGGCGGCGAGAACCTTTTCCTGATTCTCGCGAAAATCGGTATAGCCGTAGACCTCCCGCAGGAGTTCACGCGCGCGCTGGATCATCCGCCGATCATGCCTTGTTCTGACTCATCATGGACGCCGTCGTGTCAGGACGCCCGCAGACAGGATTCCACCAGCGGTCGAGTCACATTGAGGCTGTCGTTGATCAGCGTGATGATGCCGTTGCCGCTGCAGATCTCGTCCGGGGCGGGGTTGGTGTGTACGCCGCGCTGGTCGAAATAGCCCATGGGAATGCCGGCGTTGCCGCGGGCGAAATTCACCACTACGTCGCGCCAGAGCAGACCCTCGAATTGCGCCTCGAATCGTGCCAGCCGCCCGGCTTCGTGGGTGAACATCGTCTCTAGTACCTGTTCGACACCGGGCGCGGTCAACGCGCGCACGACGAACTCCGGGTAGGCGCGAATCGGCCGGATCACGGTGGTCGCGCCGGCCTCGAGGATGCGTTGGCGGTTTGCGTCGTCCACCACCTCGGCGACGATGGTGGCTTGAGATCCGAGCTGGCGGATGCGACCGAGAATGTCGTATGTGTGCGCGTCCGACCGGGCATCGTAGATCTCGTCGGCGATGATGATGATGCAGCGCGCATGGCAGACGTTGGCTGCGTCCAGGTTCTCCGAGTTCTCCGCCATGGCGTTGTATAGCGTGACGCCGGCGTCGACGAGTTCCGTGCTCAAACCGTCCTCGAAGCTCGGCGTCAGCAGTTGTATGGGGATGTCACCGAGCCGAGGCGCGCGTCTTACGTGATCCACCAGTCGCGGCAGATAGTTTTCCGCGTCCTGGGAGGGGACGTTGATTACCAGCAGATGATCTTTCATGTTGCTCCATTTGATTTCTCCGCGCCGTCGGCGATCCCGATGCAGCGCGCGATAGTCGAATACGTAGGTGGCGATCTGGGCGAGCAGAAACGTTCCGAAGATATAGATGCACACCACGGTCGCCAGACGTCCGGCCGTCGTCGCGGCGGAGGCGTCGCCGTAACCGACGGTAGTCGCCGTCGTCATGGTGAGCCAGGCGGCGTCGCCGAGGGTCATCCCCTCGAAGATGATCATCGCCAACACGTGCAGGCAGAACAACCCCGCGAACATGGCGGTGGTTAGATAGAGGCGTCGCTTGATAGCGCCCGCCACGTACCGCGTGAAACGCAGGTATCGCCGTCGGCGCAGGAGTCGCCAAAGCATTGGGATAGGGAAGCCTTTAGCCTGCTGAATTACCGCGCATCCGTGACGCCCAGGAAACTCCGAAGTTGCGAGTCCTCCAGCGTTGGTGGCGGCTTTGTTTCATGGAAGCGAGCTACCGCGACAGTCGCATCGAGGCAAAGACTACACTAGCGAGGGCTTCAATGCGCCGCGCGCGAGCCTTCGTCATCGTCGAGATGCGCCATGATTTCTTCCAGCACGCAATGCTTCAGAACTTGCGCTTCAGCACCCGGCTGGGCGTAGCGCTCGGAGAGGATGCGGAGATCGGTATCGCTGAAAGAGAGACTGATGCGGGGTCGCTGGATCTTGGAGAAAGGCAGTCCGACAAGTTTTCTCATGTAATCGGAATAGCTCAGATCCTCTGCGGCGGCGGCGAGTCGGACCTTGCGCAGCAGCGACTGGCGGAACTCGAAGTGTACCTGGATCTTCTTGAGCGCCCGCCGTTCAGCCTGGAACCGCCCCGTCTTCGACTCGCTCGGAGCGCGGCGCGAAGACGATCTCATTGCTGTCCGGGCCACATGGATTCGATGACGTCCGGCGGACAGTTCACTTCCGCGAACACTTCCGTTTCGCCGTCGGCTGAAACCTCGACGCTCAGGCCGTAGCGACCGGTGTCGTCCTCGCATTCGTGGCAACGCAGTTCTTCGGCGTCGTCGTCCTGCAGCCGCGATGGCGTTTCGCCCCGGCAATCGCGGTCGTAGTAGTAGCCTTCGGCCCACTTCTTTGTCTGCGCGTACCGGTTCGCGATCCAACCCTCGTACCGGGGGAGGGCATCCACCACCTGGAGTTCGGCAAAGTCTTCGTCCCACAACGCGGCGAATGCATCCTCGTCGAACAGCCGCAACACATCGGCCCGAGGCACGGTTCGAGACACGCACAGTTCGTTCGCGTCGCTGGCGTCGAAACCCAGGTAGATCCGCTCGCCGCCGGTCCCGTCGAGCGTGAGTTCGGCGTAGAGGCCGTCCTCGAAATGGTATGCGCCCACCGCGCTGACTTCGAACGTCTGCCCCTGGATCTCGGGCGGCAGGAGCAGCCGGTGTTTGAACGTCAGGAGGTCGCCCGCCGCGAGATCGCCCGGGCCCGACAATTGTCGCGGCGAGTCGGCGTTGCGCTTGCCGAAGCGACTCCTGAGTATTTTCCGGAGCAAGGGTCAGCCCGCTTGCCTGGCCTTGAGCCGCGCCAGCACGTCCGATCCGGCCCCGGTGCCCGAGCCGCCGATACCCTTGGCCTTCAGTTTCGCATCGATGTCATCGACGTTTTCCTGCGCCTCCAGCCAGTCGCCCGCCTCCATGCGGTCCTGCCAGTTCTGCTGTTTCGCCTTCACCCGGTCGAGCGCCTGGGATACGCGATGTCCCTTCGATCCCGTCGCCGCGAAATTGCGCGAGATGCTTTCGGTCGCGCGCTGCAATTCCCGTACGGTGCGCACCTTGTCCAGTTCGCGCTTGTTCTTCTGAATGGTCCGCTCCCGCGCCTTGATCATGGCGTGGATCTTGTTCACCTCGGCATTGAGCGCCACCTGTTCGCCCGCCTTGTCTTCGCGTTCCCCTTCCACCTCGGCAATGCGGTCGGCAACCTCCGCTGCGAGCGCCTCCTCGCCGGCGTTCAAAGCGGCGATGGCCTTCTGTTCATAGTCAGCGACGTCCGCGCTCAAGGTGGACAGATCCCGCTTGAGTCGAATCTCGGAGCTTTTCATTCGCGTGAGGCTCTGTTTCGCGCTGCCGATCGCCGTCTCGGCATCGCGAATCTCCTGTTCGAGAATACGCACGGCATTGGCGTCCACGACCGCCTCGCCGAGTTCGTTGGCACCGCCTTTGATCGCCTGCATCAAGTCTTTTAGCACACTCATGTTGATTGCCTCTCTTAAGTTGCTTTGCTTTGGTTCCCTATGCCCTGAATCCCCTGAAATCGGTTCAAGCCAACAGATGTTCCACGGTTTCAAGCACGTCAATGGTGTTTTCCGCCTGCACCTCGAGTTCGTGCGCGATCACCTCGAAACGCGTCGACAGCGCCATGGCGCCAAAAAGAATGTAGGTCTCCCCCTGCAGGCCGATGGACGACAGGGGCACGGCAGGGCTCAGCCGCAAGAAGGTCGCGTTGAGTTCGTCGAGTTTGTCCGGCTGGACTTCGGAAATGTTGAACAAGGGCGTCACCGCGAGGATCTGCGTGTCCGTCTGGGTGACATGGATGGGAAATTCGTCGTTGTTCGAGCAGATCACCTCCAGGATATCCTGCTCCGTTACGAGCGCGTCGAAGGCTGTGCCTTCCTCGCCGTTGAAGTCGTTCAGGCGGAAGGCCAGCTCGTCCAAGGTCATCGCGTATCTCCAAATATCCAGATAGTCGTTTCCGCCGACGTTGCCGTGCTTGCCGACAGCGGCAACGCGTCCAGAGCACACTATGACATATTATGTCACCCGTCAAGAGATTCGTTGAATGGTTTTCGTCGAGTCGGCTGTTTGGTTTTTCCCGAAGCTCCGACGCGTTTTTCCCTATGCCTAGGGGGACGCGGGAGTGCCCTTCTGGGCCTACGTCAACCCTTGTTGGCATGGTTCAGTTGAGGAAGGCCAACCCAGTTGCTGCGGCCCTCGCGGTAAGTGAGCTCGATGCCGAGGACGTGGCAGCGGCCGTCCCAGCCGATGGCGATCAGCCCGGCCCGGGAGCGGATGACGCCGTTCTCGCGCACCTTCTCGTAGCGGGGTCGAGGATCAGGTACGCATCGACCCGTCGAGTTCGCGCTCGGCGAAAGCTATCAGCCAAGCGTCGTTGGTGGCGGAGCCATACTACTGACGGGATGGAAGCAGTGTCTTTCACTCGTCCTGTAGAGCTTGGTGTTGGGGCGGTTGAGCGTCCCCTGTCATAGTCGAGCGTGAGACTGAGCACTCCGGGGGCCGTTCCAGTTTTGACAACGGCCGGATCGTCTGTTCGACATGCAGTCCCTCGGTTTTGTCGACGGCGCGGCGGCGGCAACCGCATAGACGGATCGACTAGCGTTGCCGCTGTGCCGGTTGATCAGCGAAGAAGACGCCGCGATATACCTGCCACGCCTGCTGGTGGTAGCCGTATACGGTGTGGCTGCCGAGCCGATTGACGCCTACGGCATCGAGATCGCGGTAGTAGCCGTGCGGAAAGGCGAAAGCGGCCGTGATCAGTTCGCGGTCGAGCCAACCGTCCGGCGTGGGGCCCGCCGGGGCCTGGGCGATGCGCTCCGAGGCGGGTTTGCCGCGCAGTGTGCCTATGGTCCATCCCCACTCGCCGAAACTGGGTACATTGGCGTGGAGTTGCTCGGTGTGGAATCCGGCGTGGGCAAGTGTCTTGCCGATAGAGAGAAAGGCGGCCTTGGCGTGAAACGGTGATGTCGACTGGATGGCGAGGGCACCGTCGGGCGACAGCAATTGGCCGATTCGGGCATAGAAATAGTCGCTGTAGAGCCGGTTCAGGTCCGGGTGGTTCGGGTCCGGCAAGTCGGCCACCACCACGTCGAATCTTTCGCCTTCTGCGGCGAGACGCTCGACTTCGATGAATGCGTCGGCTTCGACGACCACAACGCGCGGGTCGGCGAACGCGTTTTCGTTCAGTTCGACCAGGGCTCGGCTCAGCCAGGCGGGCGCGTCCGGGTCTTCGCCCGAAAACAGTCCCACTAGCTCGGAATCTATATCGATGAGCGTGACGGACTCCGGGTTCCACCGGAGCAGGTCTCGAAGCGCCAGGCCGTCGCCGCCGCCGAGCACCAACAGACGCTGACGCCGGTAAGCCGCCAGCATCGCGGGCGAGGTGAGGTAGGCGTGATAGATGCGCTCATCGTTGGAAGCGAACTGCAGCCTGCCGTTGAGGTACAGGCTGAGAACGTCCGGTTTGCCCCGGGCTACATGCCGCTTTGTGATCACGGCGTTCTGATAGGGCGTTTGCAACCGGTAGACGACGCGATCCTGAAACAGCGTGTCGCCGAGACGCGCCGTCCATTCGGTTCCGAACACCGCCATTACGCCGAGCAGGGCGGCGAGGCCGGCGTGTCCAATCCATAAGCGCGCGGACGGGCGCAGGCGGCGCCGGTACAGCAATAGAAATGCGACGCCGACGAGGGTATTGACGGCGGCGGTGCCGACGGCGGCGTAAATGATCGGAAGCTTGAGGCAGATTGCCACCCACACGGCCGCGCCGATGCCCGCGCCGATATAGTCCGCCCCGTACATGGCGCCCAGGTTGTGTTCCAGGCGCCGTTGGTGAATGTGCTCGCGCACGCGCGCTATGAGGGGAATCTCCATCCCTACCAGGAATCCGATGGCGAAGCCGACAACGAATGGCAGTACGCGCGCGGATGACAGCAGCATTGCCGCCAGGCCGCCGTCGACGACGATGGCGGCGTCGAGGTTGTAGATCGCTCGCAGCCATTCGGGCAGGGAGTACGCGAGCGCCACCGCGCCGGACAACAGCAGAATGGATGTCCCGCCGAGGACGCCGATCCCCAGTTCGAGCCAGGCGAATCCTCGGTAAATGGAAGAGATCCATCGCGCCGCCAGAGCGCCGCATCCCATGGCGACGATCATCAGGCCGATCATCGCGTACACCGTGGGCTCGACGGCGCCGAGAATACGTCCCGCGTAGTGCGCGAGGAGGTATTCGTAGACCAGGCCGCAAGCGGCGACCAGTCCGATCGCGCCGATCAGCGCGGTATCGTGGCGGCGAACGCGTGACGTGTCGTTAGCCATGTCGAGTTGTCGTTTCGGCGGAGACGAATTCCCGCAATGCCTATACAGCGCTTGCTACGAGGAGCCGCTGGACAGTCTTGCCGAAGCTGGCCCCGGCTACTGAGGTCTCAGCCGATGACCGCATGCATTACCAGGCCGACGCCGATGAACACCGCCGCTTCAATGGCGGCGACACCGACGTTCGCCTGGACATCGACTTCCTCGACGACATCGATGCCGTGCAGGATCGCGCGTTGCGCCAGCATCGATAACATCAGCAAGACGGTGGCGAGGACGACCGCCAGACCGAGCAGCGCGGCGTAAACGACGACCATCCCGGCGTCGGGCGGCACCACGTAGGCAGTCATTCCGCCCGCCGAGGACACCGCCAGCGCCGTGCCGATCAGGTGCCCGGCGTAGCGGACGCCAAGCGCTGCGTTGCCGCCGTCAATCGCGGCCTGCCACTTGGCCCCTTCGTTGCGCTTCGCGTAGATGAGCGCGCGTATCCGCGTTACCGCAAGCAGGACGAGCTGCGCCAGGAGAAACACGATGACGACCACCGCCACCGCGTTGACGAGATCGCCCTCGGAATAATTGATCGCGGCGTTCACGAGGATGCCGATAGCTATCAGGTTCGCGGCCTGAGCCGTGCCAGCGGCGACGTTGCCGCCGTTGATCGCCTGCTTGAGGGAGAATTCGTTGAAAACCACCCAATCGTTGATGAGCATTCCCGCCTTCAACAGCACCAGGCCAACCACCGCGTAAAGCGCAACCACGCCCAGTTCCTGGGCAAAGTCGACGGCGGGATCCCCGGCAGTGGCGGCGGCGAGCACCAGCGCCACTGCGCCGGCACCGCCGGCCAGCGTCAGGCCGTAAGCCAGATTGTCCTTTTCCGCGAGTTCATCGCGCGAATCGACGCCGAACAACAGTCCGGACAAGTACCGCAACGCGCATATCGCCGCGACGGCGACCGCGAGGTCCAACACGACGATGGCCCAGATCCAGATACTCAGCGAATCGAACATACGTTTGACCTCTTTCTACTTTCCCCTGCTTGGGCCTCGCGACCCACCGCCGAAACCGCGCATGGAGGAGGCGCCGCGCTGGCTGGCGAAAGCCTTTTGGTTCACCACGCGCGCGGAGGCGCCCTGGCGCTGCCGTGCGTAGGGACTGCGGAACGTCCTGCCTTCCGAACTGAACTTGCGCCTGGCGCTGGACTCGACCTGTGTCTGCCGACGACGGTCCGAGGGCGATGTGTAGTTGTCGCGTCCCCAGTCGTGGTAGTAGCTGTAGTCGCGCCGGCCGGACCAACCGCCGTAGCCGATCCGGCGGCCTCCCAAAAGGTTGCTGATCAGCGCGTATTGCCCGTACCAGACCCAGAACGAACTACCACTCGAATCGGCGCGCCAGGAACCATAGTGGGGATTGCCCACCAGTTGACTGCCGGGACCCTGAGAGTCCGCGGCGTTGGCGCTGCGCGAGGCGCCGGCGCTGATGGAATCGACGCGAGGCAACTTGCCGTCGGACATGTCGGCGAGGGCGTTGAGCGGGTCGCCCAAGGCGCGGCTGTATTCCGCCGGATCGGCCGCCGCGCGCAGCGATGCGTATTCCGCGAGGACGGGTTGGTAAGCTTTGGCGGGCGAGTCGGGCGGCGGCAATCCGGCGCGGTTGTCTTCAAGCCGCTTGCGCAGTCCGCGGTACAACCTGCCGTTGGAAGTTCCTTCGAGCCGGATGACGTCGGTAATCGGTTTCAGCTCCGGCTTGGCCTTGGCGAGGCGGTCAGCGTAGGACACGATCAGGGCCGCATTGCGAACGCGGTTTCGCGCGAGATCCTCGCGCAGCCGCAACAGCATGGAGTTGACTTCGTCGTGTGCGCGTATCGCTTGCGCGCGCGCTGCCTCGCCGCTGTCGCATCCCGCGAGCGACAGGAAAACGGCAAACAATGCGCCTGCGACCAAGGCATTGGTGTGACGCATTGCTGGAGCGCGGGTCACCTTTCTGCTGCCTCCTCTACGTCGTGGTATTGCCTGCCTTGGCCGGGTGGCTTCCCGCTCAGCGCAGTTTCCAGAGCCGGTCGATCCAGGGCCCGAACGCTCAGCCGCGCATCCGGTACCGCCCGCGCGATCACGTCTGCCGCCCTGTCGGCATCGCAGGTTCCGCACATGAATACATCGAATGCCGCGTACGACCGCTCCGGCCAAGTGTGAACCGTAATGTGTGATTCGGCTAGCAGCGCAACGCCGGTCACGCCCCCGTCTTTGCCGAATCCGTGCATATGACACGATAGGACGTTCGCGCCCCCGGCCCGAGCGGCCCGTCGCAACAAGGACTTGAGCGCGTGGGCATCTAGTTGCGCATGACCGCCGAAAGACTCGATCAGGATGTGGCGACCACCGGTGCTCTTCGACAAAGACATATTATGACATCCTATGGGCAACGCCCCTGTCGCGCAACGGGCAACATCCGGTGCTGCATGGCGTGGCGCGGCTTTGCGATCGCGCCGGGAACACCCGGCGAGGCCTTGATCGGAACGGTATTGTAATCTCTTGCGTCGTTGCAGTTGCGGTGCGTCGTCCATGGGTTCCGCTAGAACCGTGCGAGGATCGGTCTCAGGCCGCGTGCAGGGGGTTGCGTATCGGATATCGTTGTTGCGAGAGGCCACGGCCCTGGGCCTTACCGGATGGGTACGGAACAGTCCCGATGGGCGTGTCCTGTTTCTCGCAAGCGGCGCGCCAGAATCCGTCGGGGCGCTGCTGGAGTGGGCGCGGCGCGGTCCGGCGCTCGCGCGCGTCGATGCGCTGGAAGTGGAAGACGTGGACGAGCAGCCGCCAGCCACTTTTGAAGTGTGGTTTTGACATGGGTCAGTGCGGCGGGAATCGCCGCGAGTTCGGCAGGTCCGACAGGTTAGCGCCGTTCGACGCGCACCGGTAGCGCGGCAAGGCCCCGGATTACCGTCGATGGCCGGTAGTGCGGCTCGTCCTGGACGTGTTTGATCGTGTCGATCGAACGCAGCGCCTCGTTGAATATCGTGCTTGCCTCCAGGCGGGCAAGCTCCGCCCCGATGCAGTAGTGGACGCCGTGTCCGAACGACGTGTGCCTGGGGCCCTTGCGGGTAATGTCAAGGGTGTCGGGATGCTCGAACGCCGCTTCGTCCCGGTTCGCCGATCCCGTGAGCAGAATCACGCCGTCGCCCGGCTTGATCGCGTGTCCCCGCAGGGTGGCCTGGGCCTTCGCGATTCGGAAGTCGGTCTGCACGGGGCTGTCGAAACGCAGCATCTCGTCGATCGCATCGTGTATCCGTCCGGGCTCCTCGCGCAAGCATTGCATCTGCTCGGGATGACGCAGCAGCGCCAGCATGCCGTTGCCGATCAGATTGGTCGTCGTCTCGTTGCCGGCAATCATCAGTACGCTCAGCATGTCGCAGGCTTCGACCATGCTGATCTCCTCGCCGTTGGCGACCTGTCTGGCGAACGTGCTGACCGCGTCGTCCTCGCTCGACGACGCCCGATGACGCAGTAGCGCCCCAAAGTAGCGTTGTATCGCGGCCCCCGCGCGATGCGCGGTACTGCGCTCCTGGCGGGTGGCGATCATCTCGAGCAAACGCGCACGTTCTCGCACCCATGTCTCCCAACGGCGGCGATCATGCTCCGGGATCCCCATCATCTTCAGCATCACGCGCATCGACAGCGGGGCCGCCACCTCGGAGATCCAGTCGATCGTGCGCCCCCGCGTGGCCCGCTCGATGAGTTCGGCCGCGGTGCGCGCTATGGTCTCGCTCAATGCCGCCAGGCGCGCCCTTGTAAAGGCGGTGGCGGCCACCCTGCGCAGCCGTGAATGATCAGGGGGGTCCATGAGCAGGATGCTGTAGTCATCGGGGGCCGGTGGCAGCACACTCGTTGTTGTTCCGCGCCACCTCGGATTGTTCGAGAAGCGCTCGTGATCCTTCGCGGCTGCGACCACGTCGTCGTACCGCGACAGCACCCAACTGCCAAGGATTGCACTTCGATGCACCGGGCTGCGCCGACGAAGATCTGCATAGACCTTGTACGGGTTCTGAATGACGCTCGGCGACATGGGGTTGTAGGTCGCGCCGCGACTGGCCGTCTCCCAGAGTCCGACTCCGTGCGCGGCCGTTCGCCTCCATCGATCGGGGTTCATCGATCCTCGCCAAATTGCTGCGGGTGCGGGCTTGCGCGCCCACAAGGCAGAACGCAAACTGCAACCGGATGCTGCCACGATAGGATCATGTTGGTGCAAAAACGACGAAGCTTCACGAGATAGGAGTCTTCGGCGCAACAGAAGTTCGCCAGTCTCGCATGAAAGCAAGGCGCAAAACCTGGTTCCCGAAGCGTTGTGGAAATTCGATCCCAGGAGTCCGGCTGCTCGGGGCATGTCTCCCGGCGCTGATTGTTGGTCTGGCTGCGCTGCCCGTCCTGCAAAGCCGCGCTGAGTCGAGCGACTACAGGGAAAGGCAGGTGCCATCGATCGGTTTGTTCTTTCAAGCCGGCGCCCAAAGGGGCGAGGATGCACGGCCGACTCTGGATGCCATCGGAGTATCCTGGCGCGACGCGTATACGCCGATGATCGTCGAACTGGCTGTAGTCGCCCCCTTCCCCGATACCCGGACCCAGATGTTTCGTTTCCTGAGAAGGGAGACGGGACGATCCTTTGGAAGCGATACGCAACGCTGGATGAAGTGGGTCTGGCAGCAGCCCTACGATCCCCACCCCGAATACCTCGCTTTGAAGCGAACGATCTACAGCATCATCGATCCTCGTATGGCCAGCTTCTTCCCGGCGGGCGCCCGCTCCCTGATCCGGCTTGACGAGGTGCAGTGGGGCGGGGTGCGGGTCAACGGAATTCCGCCGCTGGACCACCCGAAGCACATTCCGGCCAACCAGGCTGACTATCTCAAGGACCAACACGTCGTTTTCGGTCTGTGGATCGACGGCGATGCCCGAGCCTACCCCAAACGGATTCTGGCGTGGCATGAGATGGCGCTGGACACGCTCGGCGGCGTCGAGATCACCCTGGTCTACTGCACGCTGTGCGGTACCGCCATTCCGTACTACAGCGTCGTCGGGAACCAGCATCGAACCTTTGGCACCAGTGGACTGCTTTACCGCTCGAACAAACTGATGTTCGACCATGAGACGAAAAGTTTGTGGTCCACGCTGCTCGGGGAGCCGGTGATCGGCGAACTGGTGGGTTCCGGTCTCAAGCTCGAGTCCCTCCCGATCGTGACCACTCGCTGGGGCGAATGGAGAAGCAGACACCCGGACACCACCGTCCTCTCGCTGGATACGGGCCACGAGCGCGACTACCGGGAGGGCCGCGCCTACAGGGACTACTTCTCGAACGATAGATTGATGTTTCAGGTGCCTGGGAGCGACAAGCGTCTGAAGAACAAGGCGGAAGTGCTGGGCATTCTGCTCTCGCCGGGGTCGCCCGAAGGCGAGGAGGAGTCCCTCGCGGTCAGCGCCCGCTTCCTGCAAAAGAACCCGGTGTTTCAGACCGATCTGGCGGGCCGTACGCTAACCATCCTGACAACCCCGGCGGGTGCCAATCGCGTCTTCACGACCGGAGATCGACAGTTCGAACGGTTGCTGGAGGACGGCCAGGCGGTCGATGACGGCGGACGGACCTGGGAAGTGACCGAAGACGCCCTCGTTTCCGAGGATGTACGACTTGAGCGAGTCCCGGCCCATCGCGCCTTCTGGTTCGGCTGGGTCGCCCAATTCCCGGAGACGACGCTGATCAAGTAGTAGCCGGTCCGCCCACAGCCCTGCTGTCCGCCAGCAAACCAAAGGAGGTAACCATGGCCACTGACCGGGAACCGGAGGCGTTGCCCGAGGACATTGGCGGCAGAAGCGGGCTCTGCCGGCATTGTCGACGAGCAACCCTCATGCTAGGTTTCGTGTTGCGCGTGGAGTACACGGAGGAACCCGTCGTGTCGTCGGACATCATCGGGAAGACACACTCGTCGATCTTCGACGCCTCGTTTACACAAGTCACGAGCGGTCGCTTCCTTAAGGCACTGAGCTGGTATGACAACGAGTGGGGCTATTCCAATCGGGTCTGCGATCTGCTCGCGTTGATGGCTTAGCCCACAAGTGATTGCCTGTGATGCCCGCTCTAATCCTCTACGATGCAGCCATTCGGGCCTGAGGAGATACTTTGACACATAGAATCTTGCCAAATCGAACCACGGTCCTCTGGATCTGGGCGGCCTGTTCGATTGCGTTTTGCGGCCCAGCACTGAGCGGAGAGCCTGCCCAGGCACTTATCTTGTTTGCGTTTGCGTTTGTCATTGCCGCCAGTACGAGTGTGTCGTTGCGCGCGATGATCGAGATCGACTCCGGCGATCGATTGACAATTCGATATCTGATCTATTCGTTTTCGGATCGGTTGGAGAACATCCAAGTCGAGGCAACCTCAAAATTCGACTTCCGCCGCGACGACAGACTGGGTATCAAAAGGCTCTACCAAGGAACCCGGCTGCCTTGTTTCAAAGTGGGCTGGTTCGTCCTAAAAAACGGCGCCGTCGCCTTCGTCTGCGTGAGCCGCAAACGCAGGGCGCGGGCGTTGAAGACCCGAGATGGCTGCTACATCCTGGTGGATCCGCGTATCGCTCGTCGGATCCAGGCCGTCGCCAATCCTTGTGACGCGACGCGACGCCAATAGCGGATACGAGTATCTGTTCGCGTCAACTGAACCACTTGGCCTCCTCGCCGCGAGTCGCATCCTGCAGTTCGGCAATGGTCGCGGCGACCGACTGGCCGATCAGGTCCAACTTGACGACCTGAGCGATCCTGGGTTCGAGTCCCTCCAGACTACGGCTACGCGACTACACGGCGGTCGGATCAGGAGCAGTGAGTATCGGCGCGCAGTTCATCCCCTGGTCGCCGCCGCGTACCGATCCTCAAGCGCGGCGTAGAGGTCGTCGGCGTAGCTTGGCCGCGCAATGTCGAGACCGGCGGCGATCTCCACGAGGTGCGCGTTGTCCTCCCGGCCGTTCCATATCTTGACGTAGCTGCCGTCGCGGTAGCCGTGGTCCTGGCGGAATGCGTTGAGGACATTCTTGCCGACGTAGATGTCGTGCAGTTCGTCGAGTCGCATCGGCAGTGCGTTCATGACGTCGACGAAGGCGTCGATGTCGAAGCCCTTGAGCTTGAGTGATCGCAGCGCCAGCGTTTCCACGGCGGCGCGAAGGTCCGCGCCTTCCGTGGCGGCGGCGCGGGCGGCCATGCGGTCTGCGAGGGCATCGTTCACGGCGTTCGCGCGCAGCAGATCCGACAAGCCGAAGTGCCAGATGTCGACGACCTCAAGACGGGCCTGTTCGACATCGGGCTGCTGGCGGCGCCACCACTTCCAGCCGATGTGGTCGAGCAACTCGGCGCACTCTATCCAGACGGCGCGGTAGTACGCGTAGCCCTGGCTGCGCCAGTCGGCGTGCACCTGGCGATTGTGCCTGTCCTGCAACGCCGCCATGTTGCGCAACTGCGCCCGATGCAAGTCCACTTCTCGTTTCTCTCCTGGCCCGGATCCGGGCCAGGGCATGATAGCGCCGTTGCGCCATCGCGGTCGGCGCTCCAGTCCGATTGCGGGATTCGAATTGCAGTACACTTCGACGAACTGCCAGGCGAAGCCCGCCAGGGCGCGGGACTGGTGTAGCGCATATGTCGAAAGTTGAAATACATTCTTTGTGCGCCCACATTAAGACCACTGGAATGCAATAGAGCCTCGCTGTGAAACCGCTTCCGCTACTGCCATTGCGCGACACCCTCGTTTTTCCGGAACTGTTTGTCTCGATCAAGGTGGGACGGGCGCAATCCTTGAGCGCGCTGAAGGTGGCGCTGGACGGCGACCACCGGCTGATTACGGTGCTGCAGCGGGAAGCGGATACGAACGAACCGGCCGTTGAAGACCTCCACGAAGTCGGGACGATCTGCAAGATCACTCGCGTTGAGCAGGGGGACGGTGGCGCTGTGGTGGTTGTTCAGGGGCTGGTCCGGGTTCGCCTCGGGGCGCCGGGGCCCGGAACCGACTACCTCGAAGTGGGGTATGAGGAACTCCCGGCGCTGTCAGCTTCGAGTAGCGGCAACGATCCCCGGATCGATGCGCTGCTATCGGAAACGTTCGACGCGGCGAGGCGGATCGCCAACCTGCTGGACTCGCAAAACGGCGACCAGGTATTCGCTCAGTTCATGGGCGGCAACGACAATCCGATCACGCAGCTATACCGTATCGCAAGCTTCGCGCAGCAGAGCATCGAGCTGCCGGATCAGCAGAAGATCCTCGAGACCCAAACCACCCTCGAGCTGCTCGAACTCATGCTGGCGAAGCTGACGCATCAGGCTTCCGTGATGGAACTGCGCCAGGAAATCGCCAGCCAGACGCGCGAGGATCTCGACAAGCAACAGCGCGAACAACTGTTGCGGCAACAGAAGCGCGCCATCGAGCAAGCGCTCGGCGAGGGCGAGGGTGACGACGACATCGCCGAAATCAAGGAGCAGCTCAGCCAGGCCAATCTGCCCGAGGCGGCGCAGAAGGAGGTGGATCGCGAACTCAAGCGCCTCTCGCGGATGTCTCCGAATGCGGCGGACTACCAGGTGTCGCGCAGCTATCTCGAACTCGTGGCCGAACTGCCGTGGAATATCGTCACCGAGGACACGCTCGACCTGAACCATGCGCAAAAGGTTCTCGACGAGGACCACTATGGGCTCGAGGATGTCAAGGAACGCATCCTGGAATCCCTCGCCGTGCTGCAGCTCAACCCGGACGCGAAAGCATCGATACTCTGTTTCATCGGTCCGCCGGGCGTGGGCAAGACATCGCTTGGCCAGTCCATCGCCCGGGCGATGGGGCGGAAGTTCGAACGCATGAGCTTGGGTGGCCTGCACGACGAGGCGGAACTGCGCGGCCACCGCCGCACCTACATCGGGGCCATGCCGGGGCGGATTCTGCAATCCGTGCGGCGGGCGGGCGTGCGCAATCCGGTCTTGATGCTCGATGAGATCGACAAGCTCGGCCGCGATTTTCGCGGTGATCCGGCGGCGGCGCTCATGGAGATTCTGGATCCCGCGCAGAACAAGGAGTTTCGCGACAACTACCTGAATCTCGCGTTCGACCTGGCGAAGGTGCTCTTCATCACCACGGGAAACACCCTGGAAGGCATTCCGCGTCCGTTGCTTGATCGCATGGAGGTGCTGGAACTTACCGGCTACAGCGAGCAGGAAAAGAAGGAGATAGCCCGTCGCTACCTGATTCCGCGCCAGCGGGAAAACGCGGGCCTCAAGGGGGAGGATTTCGTCTTCGACGAGGACGCGCTGCAAGCGATCATCCGTCAATATACGCGCGAAGCCGGCGTGCGGGAGCTGGAACGGACCGTTGGGCGCATCGCCCGCAAGAAGGCCAGGGAAGTCGTGCAGGATGACGCGCGCTCCCACATCGTCTCGGACCAGTTGAACGACCTGCTCGGACCCGCCAAGTTCAAGTCGGAAAAGGGACGCGAGAATTTGTCTGCGGGCGTCGCTCCGGGTCTGGCATGGACCGAGAGCGGCGGAGACGTGCTGTATGTCGAGGCGGCTCTCACCCACAAGGACGAAAAGGTCACGATCACCGGCCATCTCGGTCAGGTCATGCAGGAATCCATCAAGGCGGCTCGTTCCTACATCTGGTCCGCGGCCGAGGTGCTGCGCATTGATCGCAAGCGCATCGAGGATTGCGGGGTCCATGTCCATGTGCCGGCGGGCGCCGTGCCGAAGGATGGACCGTCCGCCGGCATCACCATGGCAACGGCGCTGGCGTCCGCCTACAGCGACAAGAACGTCCGGGACGACATCGCCATGACGGGCGAACTCACCCTGACTGGCCTGGTGCTGCCGGTTGGCGGCGTGCGCGAGAAGATTCTCGCGGCGCACCGCACGGGCTTCCGGCACGTAATCCTGCCCCGGGACAATGAACCCGAGCTATCGAAACTGCCGGAGCCGGTTCGCGAGGAAATGCAGATTACGCTGGTCGATCGCCTGGAAGACGTGTTCGAGGTAGCGATCCCCGATCTCTGACCGCTCGAAGCGGCGCGTTCAGCCGCGCTGACCATTGCGCCCCTGCGCGCGATGGCGGCTACCCCGCTACCAAGCCTTGGCGAAGACGCCGTCGGCGTTCCGCGCGTTGACGACGCCCGACCGGTGGGTAAGTCTTGGCGCCAAGAGCGCGTAGCGAGATCCTGACATGGGAGCCTTTGGCAGAGCCTTCAGCCGGGGAGCGCGAGGGGGCACCCCTCGCAAGAAGAGGGACTTCAGCCGGGGAGCGCGAGGGGGTACCCCTCGCATGCAAATCGAAGCGCGAGGGGGTACCCCTACCCCTCGCATGCAAATCGAAGCGCGAGGGGGTACCCCTCGCATACAGACAGGGCGTACCCCTCGCAAGACAAGATTCACATACGCCGCGGCCCTGTCGCTTGCGTTAGCGTCCAGCGCACTCGGTCAGCCGGGCGCGGACGTATATGTTCCCGATGAGCTCAGTCAGTGGCGCGAGTGGGTGTTGCACGACCACCGCGAAGCGGATTGTCCGATCAACGCGACGGATGGGGAGCGTACGCGGTGTGCCTGGATTCGCGAGCTGGCGCTCGACATCGGAGACGGCGGCGCGAAGTTCCGGCTTCAAGCGCGGCTATTCGCGGAATCCGACGTGCCGTTGCCAGCGACGGGTCGACATTGGCCGGAAGATGTCCGCGTCGATGGTCGACCTGCGGTGGTGCTCGGCGGCCCCTGGCCGCGGTTGCGTCTGCCCGTCGGTCGCCACGAAGTGACGGGGGCGCTCGTTTGGAGCGACGAACCCGAATTCATTGAGGTTCCCTCCGGTATCGGGTTGGTCACCCTTGCGCGCGACGGAGAACGGGTCCGTCCGAACATCGACGGGGATCGACTATGGCTGGGCGAGAGAGCCGATGCGGAGGACAGCCGGGAGACACTGGAAGTCCGCGTCTACCGGCGCCTGGTCGACGATGTACCGCAAACCCTGACGACGGTGATTTCGCTCTCCGTTGGTGGGGACGGGCGGATTATCGACCTGGGCACCGCTTTGCCGCCGGACTTCGTGGTGACGTCATTGGAGCCGGAACTGCCCGCGCGCATCGAGGAAGATGGTTCGCTGCGCGTGCAGGTGCAGCGCGGCGTGTGGACGATCGGTATCGGGGCTCGGGCAGTGCGCCACCTCGATGCCTTCTCCATGCCGGAACCCGCGGGACATTGGCCGGCTACCGAACTCTGGGGATTCGAAGCCCGGAGACACTTGCGGATCGTTCGCGTCGAGGGCGTGGAGGGCGTGGATCTCGCACAGGTCGACGCTCCATGGACCGATGTGCCGGGCTATTCTCTGGGAGCGGGGAAACCCTGCGCCTGGTCGAACAACAACGGGGCGATGTCAATCCGAGTCCCGGGCGCTTCGATATATCGCGCAAGCTCTGGCTCGACTTCGACGGTAGCGGATTCGTCGTCGAGGACAACATCAGGGCGCGCGTAGATCGCGACATGCGGATCGTCGCGGACTATATCCCCGGCAGGATCGACGTCAACGGCCAGCCCCGTCTCGTGACGCGGCTCGGGGACAGCGAACCCGGCGTTGAATTGACTGCGGGACCCGCGGTCATCAAGGCTGTCAGCGTGGCCGGGGACCGGTTGTCCGCGAGCGGCTGGCGAGTGGATGCCGCATCGCTTGGCGCCCTTCTTCATCTGCCTCCGGGATGGCGCTTGCTATGGGCCGGCGGCACCGATAGCGCGCCCGATGCGTGGTTGGACAAGTGGCGCCTGTGGGACACATTTCTCGTAGTTCTGCTCCTGATCCTCGTATGGCGAGTGGCAAACCCCGCATGGGCAGCGGTTGTCGCCCTGGCCGTGCTGCTGTCATACCAGGACAATCCTGCGCCGACGTACGGGTGGCTCGTGCTCGCCGGCGTCGGCGCCTTGCTCCGCGCCGTGCGGCACGAGACGACCCTGCAAGTCTTTCGAGCGACATATTGGGTCGCGTTCGTGCCGGTCGCGGTTCTCTGCATCTATTTCTCCGTCGATGCCGCGCGCCAGGCTGTCTATCCCCAACTCGAAACTGTAACGGGAGTTTTCCAATCGACTCAGCAGATGGTTCGCGAGCGGGGGTCGCCAGCCAAGTCATTCGTACGCGAGGTGGGCATGGAACCTGAGCCGGATGTGTTGGATAAGTTCGAGGTGCCCAGATTGGAATCCCCCAAACCGGAGCAACCTGCCGCGGTGGCTGTTGACAGAATAGTCGTGACCGACGCGTTTCGGCCTACCGACACGTCTCGGCCTGAGGTGCCAGCGCCCCATGCCGAGACCGGCGGCGAGCCGGACGATGTGCGCATTCAGACGGGACCGGGCTCTCCTCGGTGGTCCTGGAATGTGGCGCGTTTGCTCTGGAACGGCCCGGTTGAAGCCGACCAGCCCCTGCAACTGACATTGCTGCCGCCCCCCGCGACGCGGCTGTTGAATGGGGCGGCGGCCGTGTTCTCACTGCTCGTTCTCGGCTTCTTCATCCTGTTGTCGCGGCCGAACGTTCCAGGGTTGCCGCCGTGGCTTGCGCGCATGGCACCAGTGCTCGCGCTCTTCATGCTCGCGCCGGACGCCGCGGCGCAGCTTCCCGATACAGAGCTCTTGCGGACACTGGAACAACGTCTGCTGGAGAAGCCCGACTGCCTGCCGGATTGCGCAAGCGTGAGCAGCGCGGCGGTCGACGTAGACGGCGATTCGCTTCGACTGACGCTCGACGTGCATGTGGGAGGAACGTTCGCGGTTCCGCTGCCGCTAAGTGACCGCGTTGCGCAGCCCTCCTCGGTGGCAGTCGGCGCGACGCGCGTGCCGCTGTCGCGCGACGGGGAGGGACGCTTGTCCGCGCTGCTCGGCCCGGGCGTGCATTCCATACTGGTGGAGGTCTCCGTCGCGAACCTGCGCCGCCTGGATATCCACTTTCCCATCCGTCCGGGTTCCATTGCGGCCGATACGCGTGGATGGCGCGTATACGGCATCGACGACGGCGCTCTCGCTGGCGACAACATTCAGCTCGAGCGGCTTGAGTCCGGCTCAGCGCTATCTTCGACGCTTGAGTCCGCCGCACTCGTCGCCGCCTCTGTCCAACCGTTCGTGGAGGTGCGGCGGGATCTCCGCTTCGACTACGAGCCGAGCGTCGTCACGACGGTGACGCGACTCGCGCCGCTCGAGGGCGGGTTTGAAGTCGAAGTCCCGTTGCTTGCGGGCGAAACGCTGCTTTCGGACGATGTCCGCTTCGCCGACGGCCTGGTCACCGCAGCGTTCGGCCCGAGCGCCAATCGGGTTGAGTGGCGCAGCCGGTACGAACCGGGTGATATCGTCGAACTCACGGCACCGCCCGTAGACCGCTGGCGCGAAGTGTGGACGGCGCGAGGGTCGGACTTCCGGCACCTCAAGCATGAGGGAATCACCCCGATCGACAGCAGCCTTCCCGGGATCACCTTCCGACCCAGGTCGGGCGAGTCGGTAAGACTCGAACTTGGGAACCCGCTGGCCGTCGCAGGCGATACCGTTACCGTGGAATCGGTTCGAACGACTGTCCGCCCCGGTAGCCGCGCATACATGGCGAACCTGGTGATGACCTTGCGCGCAACACAGGGGGGAGAGTTTCCGGTTCTGCTTCCGTCGGGCGCGCAAGTCCAGAGCATAGCGATCGGAGGCGAGAGCCAGCCGATTCCCGCAGCCGGCGACGTTTCACTGCCGATTATCCCGGGCGTGGTGCGATATCAGGTCGGTTGGCGCGCAGGAGAGGATTTGGGCGTCTACTTCGAAACGCCAGAGATCGTCTTGGCGAAGCCCTCGAACAATATCGAACTGGCAGTTGAATTTCCCTGGGATCGCTGGACCATCTTTTTGGGTGGGCCGACGCTGGGCGCCGCGTTGCTTTTCTGGGGCGTCGTTGCGGTGGTCGCCGCCTTGGGGCTGGCGCTCTCGAGGCTGCCGGGCTTTCACCTGACAACAACGGACGCGCTGTTGTTGTCGGCGGGATTGACGTTGTGCAACCTTTCGAGCGTGTTGCTGCTGGCGGCCTGGTTCGTGGCGATCTGGTGGCGGTCGCGGCGCACGCTGGAATCGCTGCAGGAAACGACATACCGGGCTGTCCAGGTCGCGCTCACTGTTGCCGGCATTGTCGCGCTCGGCGCCCTCGTCTGGTCAATACCGGCCGCCTTGCTGGGCCAGCCGGAAATGCAGGTGACGGGCTATGGTTCGACCGAATCGACCTATCGATGGTACGCGGACAACAGCGGCGAAGCATTGCCGACAGCCTGGGTCGTCTCGCTGCCGACCTGGGTCTATCGCGTGGCCATGTGGGCCTGGTCCCTGTGGCTTGCGTTCGCGCTGGTCCGATGGGTACGCGCGGCGTGGCGCACCCTGGTGGCGCCGGGCTACTGGACCCGTCCCGAAGCGCAGACGGCGTGACTCAGGCAGGTTGGCGAGCCGTTCGGCTAGCCGGTTGGCGAGCCGGATGCCACAGCATCGTGCGAATCTCGCCGAACTCCCGGGGCAGTTTTGCCCAGGCCTCGCCGCCGTCGTCGCTGCGGTACATCTGACCAAGGTTCGTGCACAGGAACAGCAGGTTCGGATCCGCATCGTTCGTCGCCACCATCCAGGGGGTCGAGTTGGTCGGCGGCAAGTGCGCGTCCTCCCAGGTCTCGCCCCAATCGCGGCTTCGCCACAAAGTGCCCTGGGAGCCTGGAGGACCGTCGCCGTTACAGAGGAACACGGTGCCGTCGAGGTTGGCGCGGGGCTTCATCCCCCGGGTGTATTGCCACGGCGAGTCGAGCGCCTGAAAGTGCCAGCTCGCGCCCTCATCGGTTGATTTGTAGAGGCCGCGGGCAGTCGCTGCGAGGAGCTTCCGGGAGCCATTTTCGCCAACGATGGCGATGTCGTGGATATCGGGAAAATCGAAGCCGTTTTCGAGGCGCTCCCAGGTCTCTCCGCCGTCCCTGCTGCAATGTACGGCGTCGATTTCGGCGCTTGCCCAGATCGTGTCGTCATCGAATGGATCGAACCTGATACGCGTGATGCGTGGTCTTCCGATCAGGCACTCCTCGACCAGTTGGATGGGAAGCTCGCGCCAGGTCGCTCCACTGTCGTCGGATCGAAAAACGGCGCCCGGATGGGTGCCGATGAGGAGGACCTTCGGATCCCTCGGAGATTGGGCGAATGCCCAGATGCACATGTCGTCCGCAGGAGACGGGACAATTTCCGCGCGACCATCCGGACCTTGCCGCAGTACGCCCCGGTCGGAACCCGCCCAAACGACATCCGGTTCATCCGGGTGGCTCGACATCGACCAGATCCGGCACTCGGCGTAGATACCGCGGAATGCGCGGTGCCACGTCTCTCCGAGATCATCGCTGCCCCAGACGCCCCAGCCGACGGTGCCGGCGTACACTCTGGTGTCCATCGTTCCTTCCTCCCCTTCGTTGCCCGTGTCGGGTAATTGCCCCGCTTCGTTCTACTCCAGTTGCCTCATGGGACGCAAGCCGCTTGAGTGTGGAACGTTGCTGCCGCGATACTAGCCACAAAATCCGTCGCCCTGATGGGCGCCGTGTTTTGCCCCCGCCCAAGCCCACCTATCATCCTGTCGGTCTTGCCGCCAGTGCGGCAAGTCCGGCAGACTGATAGCGGGCCTACCGAAACAGAAGGGGAGCCAGGTGGCTGACTATCAATACATCTACATCGATCGTCTCGGCACCGACGACCGCGTCGCGCGCATCACGCTGAACCGGCCGGAGAAGCTGAACGCGCTGTCGCAGGAGTTGATGTTCGAATTCAACGAAGCGCTGCACGACCTCGAGGCGGACAGCTCGGCGCGCGTGATCATCGTGCGGGGCGAAGGCCGGGCTTTCAGCGCCGGCTATGACCTGACTCGGGGCCGCGGCTCCGACGCGGTGGTGCGGCGACACCGGCAAATGGACGACAAGGGGCGCCGCCTGTTGATGGGAATTCGGACCGGGATGCAGCAGATCACCGACATCCACATGTACTTCTGGAACATGGCGAAGATCACCATCGCGCAGGTGACAGGTTACGCCATCGCCGGCGGCTGCGAACTCGCCATGATGGCCGACCTCGTCGTGGCCGACAAAGAGGCCCAGCTTGGGCACCCCGGCCTGCGCGGCCTCGGGACGTCGCGCACCGGCGTCATCTGGCCGCTGGTGATCGGCATGCGCAAGGCGAAGGAACTCTACTACACGGGAGAAAACGTCACTGGTGCCGAGGCGGCCGAGATTGGCATGATCAACTACGCGTGGCCGAAGGAAAAACTCGAGGAGAATACGCTCGCCCTGGCGGATCGGATCGCTATCATGACTGCCGACCAATTGGCCATACTCAAGGTCAACATGAACCGCTTCTACGAGAACATGGGGATCTACTCTTCGGTCAGGAGTTCCACCGATCTCGACGCGGCGGGACAATTCACGGAGTTCGGCTACGAGTGGCAGGACAGGATGCGCGAGGAGGGGCTCAAAGGCGCGCTCGCCTGGCGCGACGGTCCATATCGTGGCTCCGACACCTACAAGGACAAGGACTGATTTCATGAACAACGTAACTACCCGGTGGGCGAGATGCCTGCCATTCCTGTTGACGGCGGCCGTCGCGACCGGCGCGTTCGCCGAGGACGCCTGCGAACCGTCGCGCTGGGGCGCGGACGATGAGATCGGCAACGCCAACTACATCACGGCGGAGTCCGTGCTGGCGGCGTCGAAACTCGTCAGGACGGGCAAGACCTATAGCCTGGGCATCACCATCGACGCGTCGACGCCGGCGTTCCCGCCGCGCGGCCTCATGCTGCAGGTGGTACAGCCCAATCAACAGATGGGCCGCGTCGCCTTTCCGAACGCCACCTACAATGACGATGTCTTCCAGGGCTGGTTCGGCATCGGGCCGCAGATCGACGGGCTCGGCCATATCGGGGCGCCGGGCGGCATCTACTACAACTGCAACGATGCCAAGGACTTCGCGTTTCTGACCGGTTTGACCAGGCTCGGCATCGAGAAGATCCCGCCCATCGTCGCGCGCGGCATCGTGCTCGACATGGCTGGGCATTTCGACATCGAATACATGGAAGCCGGCGCGTCCTTCGGCGTCGACGATGTTCGCGCGGTGGAGGAGAAGCAGGGAACGCCGGTGCGTGAGGGCGATGTTGTCCTGTTCCACACGGGTTGGACCGAAGCCAAGCTAACCGCCGAACCCGAAGCGTGGGTAGCGGCGGAGCCGGGTCAGCGAGAGGAGGTCGCCAGTTATCTCGCGAGCAAGAACGTCGTGGCGGTCGGCGCGGACACCTGGGGCCTCGATGTCGTGCCTCCCCCGGATCCGACCCGGCCGTTCCAGGGCCACGTAATCCTGTTGCAGGAGAACGGCATCTACATATTGGAAACGATGAACACCGGTCCGCTGGTGCGCGACGAGGCCTTCGAGTTCCTGTTCGTCCTGGGCCAGGCAAAGGTTCGGGGCGCCGTGCAGATGATCATCAACCCCGTGGCCATCCGCTAGCAACACATCCCGGCCGGTGCGTATCTCGGTCGGGAACTCACGGGGTCCACGTGGGCGAGTGATGCCAGTGCCTTAGCCTGCATATCTCACCAAGGGCCGCGATGATCGCGCAGGATTTTTTTCGCGTGCGCGTGCTCGCGAGCGGAAGCATAGCCATGCCTTATGGTGTAGCGAGCATGCGCGCGCACGCGGAAAAAAGACCAGCGAGGGCGCGGCCAGCGCAGTCTGTATTTGGCAGGTCACAGGAAGTACGACATACCCGATTGAACATTCAGTAACGTGACAAGCGGCTTGGTGAGATATGCGGGCTAGAGTTGATATTCGTGGTGGGCGCCGCGAAGACGCCGCGAAGATCGTCGACTTCCAGATCAGGATGGCCGAGGAAACGGAAGGGTTTGCTCTGCATCGACCGACTGTGGAACAAGGTGTGCAGGCGGTCTTCGACGACCCGCGCAAGGGCATGTACTGGATCGCCGAGGTGGACGGCGAGACAGCGGGTTGCCTGCTGACAGTTCCGGAATGGAGCGATTGGCGCAACGGAACCGTATTGTGGATCCATTCGGTCTACGTGATTCCCCGGGCGCGGCGCCAAGGCGTATTTCGGAAGATGTATCAGGCCGTCAAGACGACGGTGGAAGAGTCTCCCGATCTGCACGGAATCAGACTCTATGTCGCAACGGAGAACGCGGGTGCGCAAAAGACCTACCGGGTCATGGGCATGGATGACGGCCGCTACGACCTGTTCGAGTGGATGAGTTCGGGACGTTGAAGCCTGCTCCTCCTTCATGGCCCTGATGAGATCGTTGATGCCTGCGGAATCGATGGGCTCTGACGCCGGCGGAACCAGGCGGTAGCCAAGGGCGCATCCATCGGCTGATCCGGGCCGGTGCCATTCGCCACGTTAGACGGCAGTTGCATGCTGAGTATAACCCCGGTCATACTGTCGCCATGAAGACAGCAATCTCGATACGAGACGAGATCTTCGAGGCCGCCGAGCGTATGGCGCAGGCCTTGGGCATCTCGCGCAGTGAACTCTACGCGCGGGCTGTGAATGAGTTCGTCGCGCGTCATTCTGGTCAACGCGTGACCGAGAGACTCAACGCGGTGTACGGTGCCGACGAATCTACCTCGGCGCTCGATGGTGGGCTTGAAGCACTTCAGTTCCACTCTTTGCCCGCCGAAGACCGGCAGTGAAACGCGGAGACATCTGGTGGGCGGAAATGCGCGCACCGGCGGGGTCAGAACCGGGATTTCGCCGCCCGGTGCTGATCATTCAGTCCGATGACTTCAATCGAAGCCGGATTCAAACCGTTCTCGCTTTGGCCATCACGTCGAACCTGAACTTGGCTGCTGCGCCGGGCAATGTTCCCTTGCCAAGGCGCGGGACAGGCCTGACAAGACAATCAGTAATCAACGTGTCGCATATCGTCATTTTGGACAAGCGGTTCTTTGCCGAGCGGGTGGGCCGCGCTTCCGATGTCGTGCTCGCCCAGGTGGAAGACGGTCTGCGCCTCGTCCTCGGTCTTCGGTGAAGCCGGTTTCACGGTCAACCCCAAGCCCGCCAGCCCAGCTAACCGCGAAGCATTTGGTTCACGCTCTGCGCTACCTTCGACAACTCAACGTCATTTGACGTTGGCCACCGGCGAATAGGTCGTCGTGGCTAGTGACGGAGCACTAGTCGCGCGGCGGCCCAAATACCTCGAACAGGTTCTTGCTGAAGACGCTGCGAAAAGGGGTTATGCCGTGGCGTTCCCTGATCCTATCGACGGAATGAATCCACTCGGCGTCCCAGTCGATCTCCAGGAAATCCGGTGTCTCTTGCCCGTGCCGCCAACCTTCGGCGATGAGGTACAGCAGGATATAAAAGCCGGTCGGCGCCAAAAAGCATGAGATCGTTGCGAAGCTGGCCAGGATCATGGCCGTATGGCCGAGTCCGAACTGCGCTAGTTGGAAGCCGCCGTAGGCGATTTGATGCGAGTCCCCGGTATCGTATCCGGCGACCATGCTCCATGGTCGATTCATCTGCGCGACGAGAGAATTCAGGCGCCGGAGCGATTCCGGCAGGAAACTCAACTGCTGCAGACGCCTGTCGACGAGTTCCTGGCTGTAGCCGTGACCGGCAATCATGTGGTACAGCGTATTGCCCAGGCTGTCTTCGGGACAGGCGCGCAAGACAACTGGATCAAGGCCGATTGGTTCCGAATCCACCAGGGCGGCGCCGACGCGAGGGTGGTTCTTGATGTACTGTTCGGCGATGGCGATGAAACTCGGATTCGAGGCAAGAGCCATGTCCACCACCTGGTTCGCGGCCTTGGAGGGAACTACACCTTTTCTCGAATCTTCGATCACGGGCCAGTAAGACTCCCAGAAGCGCGCCACGAGCGGTGCCTCGGGGAGCCCCTCGTCGATCTCTCGCTGCTCGCCATCGCTCAGCCATACGCTGGCGATATTGTCGTAGACCGCATGGATCGCATTTGGGCAGGAGAAAGCGGCCCAGGTCATCGTCGCGGCGACCTGCAGTTGCCCGGCGGCATGGCCCTTTTTGGCGGCCTCCAGCGAGTCGATAAGCGATTCGCGGCTGACTCGGCATGTCGCCTGTTGAAATTCGAGAGTTTGATCCATTGTTGTTCTTGTCAGTTTCGGAAGGGAACACCAACTACGGTTTTGTTCCAGTAGTCTGCCGGGGCGCGCATTGTAGCCTTGCTGTGTCCCGCGCCCAAGCGTTCCGAGAAAGGGCGTGCCGCCAACCGCATCGCAGACGTGTTGCCCGCTGGTTGGCGGATCAATCAAACGCGCTGAATATCTCCTCGTCGAGCTCCGCGTAGACCTCCGGCTTCTGCCGAATCGACATGAAGCAGAACTCGTCGACGCCGGCGTCGATGAAGGCGCCGCAGCGGTCGATGACGTACTGTGGCGGACCGATCATGGTCCAGGTGTTACCTCGGCGAATGCGCTCCGCCTCCTTCTCGTCTCGCACGATGCGCATCGGTACATGCACCGAACGTTTGATCTCCGACGGGTCTCTGTCCACCGTTTCGCAGTGGGATTCGACGATACGCCACAGACGTTTCAAGTCCTCGGGACCACAGACCACGTTCATGATGTCGCCGTACATCGCCAGTGTCCTGAGCGTGCGCCTCGGTCCCCCGCCGCCGACCATGATGGGTATCTTCCGCTTTACTCCCTTCGGTGCGAAGGGCGTCTGCTTGAGGGTGTAGTACGCACCGGCGAAATCCACGAGACCGTCGGCCGTAAACAACTTGTTGATGAGTTCGCACGCTTCCTCCAGGCGATCCTGGCGTTCGCGCATGGAGGGGAAATTCCAGCCGAAAGCCGAGTGGTCGCGCACATTCCAACTGGCGCCGATGCCAAGGATGGCTCGACCGCCGGAGATCTCGTCGATGGTGGCGGCCATCTTCGCGAGGAGCGCCGGGTTGCGGTAGGTGTTGCCCGACACCAGCACGCCGAGTTCCAGGCGGTCCGTTACCGCGGCCATCCCCGCCAGCAGGGACCAGCCTTCGAGGGTGGGCATAAGATCGCTGTCTGCCACCGCGTCGGTGCTATTCGAGGGCGGCACAAAGTGGTCGTAGGTGTAGACGCTGGTCCAGCGCCCGGACTCCATGACCTCAAGTACGCGCTTGATTTCTTTCCAGGAAGTCTGGTGGTTGTAGAACTGCGATCCGAACATGCATGTTGCCCCGGTTCTGATTGATGGAGAATCCAGATTGGAAGTGTCGCCGAAGTTCGGAGTCTTCGCGACCCTCAGGTGCAATATCTCGCCATTGCGTAGAATGGGAGCGTCTGGGAAACGGGGTTCGCAGAGAGATCGCGTGCCGGTGACGAATATGGAATCGCAGATCTTTACCGAATCGCCGGAGCTGGACGCCGCCATCGTCAATTCGGCGCGCTGGGGGGACGAGGACTGGGTGCATGCGCAGTTCGCCTGGTTGCGCGAGAACGCGCCGATCCGAAAGATGTCGCCGGACGGCTTCGAACCGTTCTGGTCTATCACCCGCCATGCCGATATCAGGTCTATCGAAAGCAACAAGACGCTGTTCATCAACGATCCGCGGCCGCTGCTTAGCCCCTTGCTCCTGAATGAGATTGTTCGGCAACTCACGGGACGGCGGCACCTGGTTCGCTCCCTGGTGACGATGGACGATCCGGATCACAGCCGCTACCGGGCGCTGACGCAAGAGTGGTTCGCAAGATCCAACCTGCTCGTGCTTACGGATCGTATCGAGCAACTGGCCAAAGAATATGTGGATCGCCTCGCCGATTTCGGCGGCGAGTGCGACTTCGTCAGGGATGTCGCGATCTGGTACCCGTTGCGCGTGATCATGTCGATCCTCGGCATCCCGGAAGGCGATGAGCCGTTCATGATGAAACTGACCCAGGAACTGTTTGGCAGCTCGGACCCCGACACGCGGCGATCCTTCGAAGCTACCGCGCTTCCGGAGGTGGTGGCAGACTTCGAGGCATATTTCGCAGACTTGAGTCGCCGCCGCCGCGCCAATCCCACCGACGATGTGGCCAGTTTGGTCGCCAATGCCCGCATCGATGGAGAGGCCGTTCCAGAGCATGAAACGAACGGCTACTACATCATCATCGCCACCGCCGGTCACGATACGACCAGTTCATCCGTGGCGGGCGGTCTGCTGGCGCTGATCGAGAACCCCGGCGAACTGGATAAGCTGCGCCGCGATTCCGAACGCTACATGCCGTCCGCGATCAACGAGGTCGTTCGCTGGGTAACGCCCGTGCGGCAGTTCATGCGCACTGCCACGGCCGACTGCAGGGTCGGCGACACCGATATCGCCGCCGGCGAGTCGTGCATCCTCTGGTATCCGTCAGCCAACCGCGACGCGGCCGTGTTCGACGATCCCTTCACGTTCCGCGTCGATCGACCGGGCGTCAGGCACCTGGCGTTTGGTTTCGGCGCGCACGCGTGTCTGGGCCAGCACCTGGCACGATTGGAGATGACGGCGTTGTTCCAGGAACTGCTTCGCCGCGTCGAACACGTGGAGTTGAATGGCGAGCCGCGCTATTCGCAATCGACCTTCGTGGGCGGGCTCAAGAGTCTGCCGATTCGCTATCGAATGAAATAGCAGCGCCTTCTCGGCCGTTTCGCGCGTTAGAGGCTGCGCTTGCCGGTCAACGTAATCTCCACGCCTCGCGCGCCCGGTTGGGAAACCATCGGAAAGGCCACGTCAAGGTGCAAGACACGGCCGCGGTCCGTACGCGTGGACTCGAATCGCAAGCCGACGCCGATGTTGGCCAACACCGGGTTGTCGCGGGCGGAGTCCCAAGCCCTGCCGATGTCGACAAATGCAGCCCCCGCGATGCGGACTGCGCGCCACAGGTAGAGTCCGGAGTAGTACCGTTCCTCCGCCGTGATTCGGAACCGGCGGCTGCCGGCCTGGAAGCGGTTGGGGTATCCGCGTAGCCCGGAGTCACCCCCGGCGAGGATCTGCTGATCTGGCGTCAATTGGTCCGCGACGGTCGCTTCGGCGTCGATATGGAGCCCCCACTGGGGCGTGTGGCGGCGCCGGTAGCGCGCCCACGCCTGGGCCGTCAGGTTCTCCGCGCGACGCGTGTGCCTGTTCCAATATCCCGACACCTGAAAGCCGTACAGCAGCACGTCGCCGGCCTTGCGGGCGAGGCTGCGACCGTCGCGGAATGCGGCGTTGGCGACGAGGTGTCCGCCACGCGGCGAATAGCCGAGCAGCAGGTCGTATTGACGGCCGAGAAAGACATCCTCGGTAGTCTGGACGCGGTTCAGATTTCGCATCTTCGAGAACTCGTCGCCAATGCGCTGGAACGCAACCCAGGGGTAGGCGAACGCGCGGTCCTCAAGGTCTGACAACGACTCGGGAACGTCCTTGAAGGCCCACTCTTCAAACATGACGCCCGTGCTCAAACGGTTCGCAAACCCACCCACCAATCCTCTCGACCAACCTTGGGAGAGCACGGCGCGGCGATAGTCGAGCCCGAACGAGGCAGTCTCTTCTCCGGCGTCGTACAGGCGCCGCCGGGTTTCCGACACGTGCGCGGTGACGTTCCAGGCACGCCGCGCGTCCAGCGCGTAGAACGGCTGACCGATGAACGCCAGCGCGCCATCGCCGTCGTCCGCGTTCTCGAGACGCAGTCCCAGCCCGATGCGGCTGTTGCCCAGATTGGGATCGTTGAAACCCGCGCTAGCGCCCGAACGATCCAGGGTTTTGAACACCTCCACGTCCACCTCGGCCCCGCTGCCGAAGACGTTGTGCTCTGAGACGCCCAGGTCAAACTCGTTCTCGCCGCCGGTGCGGGTGACGCTCGCGGTCGGCAGGAGCGACCAGACATCCCGGGTAACGACGACGATGACGACGTTGCTTCCGCACACGCGGTTCGCGATGACGCGCGCGTCGTAGAGGAAACGTTTGGCGCGCAACACCCGTTCGCTTTCGGCGAGGCGGCTGACATCGACCGTGTCGCCATCGGAGAACAGCAGCAGCGTACGAATCGCGCGTTCCCTTGTCGTCACATGCCAGCGATTGGCGAGGCGGAACAGCGGCTTGTTCTCGGCCGCATCATCCGTATTGAATATCTCCTGGCGAATGATGCGGATGGACGCGACGTTGTATGTGACCTCAGGCTCAAGGGGCCAGCCCTCGATTTCCGCTATTTCGGTCTTTCGCAGCGCATCTAGCTCGAAGCGCTCGCTGCAGGGCTCCCCCGCCGCGGCAAAGGCGAAGCACAACGTTAGTGCCACAAAGATCGTCATCGTCGTTCGCGCCGCTCGCAGTGGAAGCCAGGGCTCATTGTCGATCATGGACGAATGTTAACCGCTTGCGCACGGGCAATCGGCGACTGGGGTACCATTTGGCGCTTTGGTCAAACTGTCGGAGCCACCGCATGAACAGCGTCGAATACGTCGCCCGCATTCTCAAGGACGAAGGCGTTACCTGGATGTCCTGTTTCCCGTCCAACCCGCTTATCGAGGCGGTTGCCAAACAAGGCATCCGTCCGGTGGCCTTTCGTCACGAACGCGGCGCGGTGATGGCGGCCGACGGCTACTCCAGGCTGTCCGACCGCAAGCGTTTCGGCGTCGTCGCGGTGCAGTCCCAGGCTGGCGCCGAGAATTCGATGGGCGGCCTGTCCCAGGCGAACGGGGACAACTCACCGATACTGCTGCTGCCCGGCGGAAATTCCCTGGACAAGCTGTTCGTTCGCCCCAACTTCTTTGCCGGCAAGACCTGGGCACCGTTGCTCAAGCACGTCGACGTGATCATGCGACCGGATCAGACCGGCGATATCATGCGCCGCGCCTTTCACGCCTTGCGCACCGGCCGTCCCGGACCGGTGCTTGTGGAGATGCCGGGCGATGTCTGCTCGCAGCCGATTCCGGACGACGCGCCCGCCTACGCATCTCCGACCGCAGCCATGTACGCGCCGTCCGCCGGGGCGGTCGCCGATGCCGCCAGGAAGTTGGTCGAGGCGAAAGAGCCCTTGATCTGGGCGGGCTCGGGCGTCATGACGGCTGGCGCCTGCGAGGAATTGCAGACCCTGGCCGAGTTGCTCGACGTGCCGGTATTCACGTCGATGCCGGGCAAGTCGGCCATCGACGAGCGCCATCCGCTATCCGTCGGGGCCGGCGTCTCGTCGACAACGGGTCCGGCGCGCCAATGGCTCGATAACTGCGACGTGCTGTTCGCTGTCGGCTCGTCGCTTACCTGGACGCCCTATGGCCAGAGTTTCTCCCGTGACAAGTTTCTCATTCATTCGGTGATCGCCGACGAGGAGATCAACAAGGACACGGCCGCCGCCATCGGCCTGGTGGGCGACGCCAAGTTAACGCTTGAAGCCATGATCGACGCCGTCAAGGGCCTGATCGGCGAAGACGGACGCGACACCGGCGTCAAGGCGCGCGTCGCCGAAGCGCGGGAAGCATGGCTCGCCCAGTGGCGACCGTACCTGACCAACGACGACGGTCCGCTGTCGCCCTACCGCGTCATTCACGAGATGAACGAGGTGCTGGACAACGAATCGAGCGTCGTCACCCACGACGCCGGCGCCCCGCGGGATCAGATCGTGCCGTTCTATACCGCCACCACGCCGCACAGCTACGTCGGTTGGGGCAAGACCACGCACCTCGGCTTCTCCATCCCGCTGATGATCGGGTCCAAAATGGCCGCGCCGGAACGCATGTGCGTGAACCTCATGGGCGACGGTGCCTTCGGCATGTCCGGCCTCGACATCGAAACCTCGGCCCGCGCCGGCATTCCCATCACCACCGTCCTGCTCAACAACGGCATCATGGCTACCTACCCCGGCGGCTTCCCGACGGCGCGCGAGCAATTCGGCGTGTCGCACATGCAGGGCGACTATGCCGGCATTGCCCGGGCGATGGGGGCCGAGGGCATCCACGTCACGCAGGCGGCGGAAATGGCGCCTGCGCTGGAACAGGCCAAGCGCCTGAACGCGGACGGCAAGACGGTGTTGATCGACGTCAAGACGCGCGCGGAGAACTCCCGGTCGCCGGCACGCTTTGCCTGAGATCGGCGCGGTCTACTCCGCCCCGAGACCCTGATGTCTGGGCGGGCGTTTCGCATCCTGGTGATCTGCACCGGGAATCGGGCGCGCTCGCAGATGGCCGAAGGTTGGCTGCGGCACCTGGGGGGCGCCCGCGTCGAGGTTGATAGTGCGGGTACCGACCCAAAGGGCGTGCATCCCCTCGCGATTCGCGTCATGGGCGAGGTCGGCATCGATATCTCCGGCAATACGTCGGACCATGTGGGTGCGTACCTGGGGGAGCACTACGACCTGGTTGTCACCGTTTGCGACGCCGCGCGCGAGAGTTGCCCGGTGTTCCCGGGCGCGCAGCGATCACTCCACCGCGCGTTCGAGGATCCGGACTATCCGGGGATGAGCGAGGAGGAACTCGCGGATGTATTCCGCCGCATAAGGGACGAAATCGGTGCGTTCTGCCGCGCGCTTGTGGCGAAAGAAGTGCCCCACAGGCGGTGCCGCTCGGCCTAGAACGCGCGTTTGAGCTATCTTTGTGTCGAGATTATCGAGAGAGGGAACGGATGAAATTTGGACTGCGCTATTGCAACACGGGACGCTACGTGGATGCGGCGCTTGCCGTAGAGTTGGTGCAAGCCGCCGAGGAAGCGGGTTTCGAGTCGGCCTGGACGGTCCAGCACACGGTGGTGCCCGAAGGCCACATATCGGCATACCCGTATTCGCCGGATGGGCGCATGCGCGGCGACCGGTTCGACTTTCCGATTCCCGATCCGTTGATCTGGATGGCCTATGTGGCGGCCCGAACGCGCACCATCAAGCTCGGCACCGGCATTCTGATCCTGCCGCAACTCAGTCCGGTCGTCACCGCCAAACAGGTCGCAACCCTGGACTTCATGTCCGACGGTCGCATCCTGCTCGGCATCGGCGTCGGTTGGCTGAGAGAGGAGTTCGAGGCCATCGGCGCTTCGTTCGAAGACCGTGCCGCCCGCAACGACGAGTACGTCGCGGTGATGCGGGCGCTCTGGTCCCAGGAGCGACCATCGTTTCAGGGTGAGTTCATCCAGTTCGACGGCGCTTATTGCCGGCCTCAGCCGGTGGGAGGTACCGTGCCGATCCACGTCGGGGGCCACTCCAGGGCGTCGGCACGACGTGCCGGCCGTCTGGCCGACGGCTTCTTCCCGGCGCGGGGCGAGCCTAAGGAACTCGTGCGCCTGGCGCGGGAGACGGCCCAAGCATCCGGTCGCGATCCGGATGCAGTGGAAATCACATTGAGCTGTCCCGAAGACCTGGCGGACCTGGATACGATCGACGCGGATCGCATACTCGTGCCCGTGAACCGAACGCCCGCCATGGCTGCGCCGGCGCGGACGCCCGAAGAGGTGTTGGCCTGGCGGTCGCGCATTGAAGCGTTCGCCGACCGCTGATCGGCGGGATAGGCAATGAAATTCGGACTGCGTTACTGCAACACCGGGCCCTATATCGATGCGGCCCGCGCCGTGGAGCTGGTGCAAGCCGCCGAGGAAGCGGGCTTCGAGTCCGCCTGGACGGTCCAGCACACGGTGATTCCGGAAAACCACGCGTCGAGATACCCCTATTCCCCGGACGGTCGCTTGCGCGGGAACGTGTTCGACTTTCCCCGGCCGGATCCGTTGATCTGGATGGCCTACCTCGCGGCCCAAACGAGCAGGATCAATTTCGGCACCGGCGTCCTGATCCTGCCGCAGCTCAGTCCGGTGGTCACCGCCAAGCAGGTCGCCACGCTGGACTTCATGTCGGGCGGTCGCATCCTGCTCGGCATCGGCGTCGGCTGGCTCCGGGAGGAATTCGAGGCCATCGGTGCTTCGTTCGATGACCGCGCCGCCCGCACCGACGAGTACGTGGCGGTGATGCGATCGCTCTGGTCCGAGGAGCGGCCGTCGTTTCAGGGGGAGTTCATTCAATTTGACGGTGCCTACTGCCGACCGCAGCCGGTCGGGGGCACCGTGCCGATTCACGTCGGCGGCCACTCGAAGGCTGCGGCACGACGCGCCGGCCGCCTGGGCGACGGCTTCTTTCCGGCGCGGGGCAGACCCGAGGAGCTGGTGCACCTCGCACGGGAGACTGCGGAGTCATGCGGCCGCGATCCTGGCGCGATCGAAATTTCGTTGAGCTGCCCGCAGAACCTTGAGGAAATCAGGAAGATCGATGCTGACCGGGTATTGATCCCGGTTGACGACAGGCCCGACATGGCCGCCCCGGCGCGCACGCCGGAAGAGGTGCTGGCGTGGCGGTCCCGAATCGAGGACTACACCGACGGCTGACCCGCGTCGCGTAACGGTGCCGCAATGCCGAACGGTATTGCCCGTCGGGCCCAGGGAAAAGGGGAACCCCCATGGACATCGGGATTTGCGTCGCCTCCCACATCGGCGACATCGACTACGTGGAGCGCGCGGAAGCGCTTGGCTACAGTCACGCCTGGTTCGCGGACAGCCAGATGCTGTGGTCCGACTGTTACGCGACGCTGGCCCTGGCGGCGACGCGCACCTCGCGCATCAAGCTCGGCACCGGCGTCGCCATCACCGGCACGCGTCCCGCATCGGTGAACGCGGCGGGCATCGCCACGATCAACGCGCTTGCGCCGGGCCGCACGTTTTTCGGCGTGGGCGCAGGCAACACGGCCATGCGCGTCATGGGCAAGAAACCGCATCGGATCAGGGAGTTCGATCACTACCTGCGCACGCTCAAGCCGTTGCTGCGTGGCGAGGAGGCCGTGAATGACGACGGCCAGCCCATCGTGCACATCATGCCCGACGCGGGCTTCGTCAACTTCAAGGACCCCATTCCCCTGTACGTCTCCGGGTTTGGACCCCGTTCACTCGGACTCGCGGGAAAACACGGGGACGGCGCGGTGATCTCCGGCCGCGGTTCCGGCGCCGCCTTGCAGCGCGTCTGGGACATGATCGAGTCGGGTGCCCTGAAGGCAGGGCGAGAGATCGACCGCGACGCGTACTACATGACCGCACTTACCACTATCGTGGTGCTGCAACCCGGTGAAGCCGTGGACTCCGACCGCGTCAAGAGCCAATGCGGCGCCATGGCGATGGCCGGCGTCCACTACCAGTACGACCAGTTGCGCAACTTCGGACGGCAGCCGTCGAACCTCTTTGCCGGCATCTGGGGCGACTACGCGGCGATGATGGAGAAGATTCCCGCCGACCGGCGCCACCAGTTCATTCACCGTGGTCACAACTGCTGGGTCGTACCGGAGGAGGAGCGGTACCTCACGCCGGAGGTGTTGCGCGCCTCGGCGCTCATCGGCACGCGCGACGAGTTGATCGGCATCCTTTCGGGCCTGTCGGAGGCGGGCCTCGATCAGGTCATGATCCTGCCGAACTTACACACCCGCTACGATGTCCTGGAGCAGGTCGGGAACGCCCTGATCGGCAATATTCCCTGACGGAACGAGGCCACAGCACTCAGGGTCAGCCGCTTTCCATCGGTTCAGGCTCGGTTCATTCCACCTGCGCTAAGGTCCATTCACCGCCGAACCGGAAATCCCATGAAACCCCCTGTTTTTGCCGTCGTCGTCTGTTTGTCCCTGGCGGCGGGCGCAAACGCGCAAACGTTTTCCAAAGCCGAAGAAGGCCGGAAGGAGGTTGGTAATTGCTATCTCATGTGTATGGCCAATGACGGCGGGGGCCGTCGCTTGTGGACCATTGCCTGGCGGGACCAGTTTTGGGCGAACTGGCGCGATAGCGCGACCTGGACCGATGAAGAATGGACCGGCTTCCTGACCGATTGGAAGCAAACGGGGTGCGCCAATTTCCAGGCGGAGTTGTTGGAAGCCTACGGCTGCCGTTATGCGTGCTACGACGTGGAGCAGGCCTATGGCGTCACCTCTTCGTCTGCCCGAAGCGTTTTCCTGCGCGCTTACAACAGTTTGATCTCGGATCTCCAGGCATCCGGTCTATGGGTTACGAATGATCGCGATTACCCCCGTCCAGGCACCGATGCGTTCAACACGGCCTGCGAAAACGCCTACGATTCCGCCAATGCCTCGGGACGGGCCGATCCGCGTCTCGAGGCCGCGCGGGATCTGTTGCGAAGAGGACCGAGACCCGTCGAATAGTTGAGTTCGCTTAGAATCCCCACCGGTCCTCGGAAATGCAGCAAGTAGCAGGAAGTGGGATTCTGCGCAGCATCGCGTAACGCACTGGTGCCAATCGTCCTGGCGCTGTTCGCCTCCTCGTTATACGGCAGCCGAATCGCCTACTTTACCGAGGATATGATCCGCAGCGCGGAGTTCATCGTCGTTGGCGAAGTGCTCGCCATTCGTCCTTTGGGCGACCTTGAGCGCTCGTGGATCACCTCGTCGGACGGATCCTCCATCACCATGACGACCAGGACCCACCACGTACGGGTGGACTGCCTGTTGCGGGTTGAGGAGTCGCTCAAAGGGGACTTGGCGCCTGGGTCGGTGATCCGAATCGTCCACTTCGACGATCCATCGCTCGGCACGGCGCAACCTCGCGATGTCGCGCGCCACCCCCGTACGGGCGCCCTCTGGTTCCTCAACCGAGATCATCGGGGTACCTATAGGATCGCTCTTGATGACGCCGTTCACGCGGACAGCGACGAACTACGCAGGGAGTTCGCCCTCTACGAAAATACGCGCGATGGGCTCAACGCCCTGTTCGTCGCGCGGGAAGCCGCCGACGTGGCCTCGGCGATCGCTGCGGGCCTGGACGTCAATGTGCAGGACTACAACGGAGACACGGCCCTGCACTGGGCGATCGAGCACGACCGGGCCGATGTGGTCCATGCCCTGCTGGACAACGGCGCTCGAACCGACATCACGGGCCACTTCTCACAGAATGCCCTGGATGTCGCCATTGACCTGCGCCGCGATGAAATCAAGGCCATCCTGATCGAGCGGGGGCCAAGGCCCACGGCCTCTTCCTCCTGAACAAGCCATTGAGCGATTTCGACGGTTTCCTTTCCTACGGTGCCGATGTGAATGCCGGTGTCGGCTTCGGCATGTCCCCCATCCTCGTTCGGGTGAACCGATTGAAAGACGGGCGCGGCGCGGACGAGATCGACAAGCTCGAGTGGCTCCTCGGGCATGGCGCGCTGCCGTCACATCCACCGGGACAACGTCAACCGCTGCACGAAGCCTTGGCGCACTGTTCGGATATGGCGCGTATGCGCCCGGTCGCAGCTCTGCTCCTCGCCGCCGGAGCGGACGTCAACGCCACACCGTTCATGAAGAGCCCGATCCTGTCCAACCCCGCTTTGTGCGGCCATGTCGACACGGTCGTGTGGCTCGCGGCGCACGGCGCGGATCCCAATGCGTTGGACGAATGTGGCTTTACGGTCCTGTTTGCATATTTCGAGAGTCTGAGCGACGAGATGATCCGGATCCTGGTAGGGCTCGGTGGCAACATGCAGCGCGGCGAAACCACGAAGCCGTATTGTGCGTCCTATGCCAAATTCAACTTCGAGGCGTTGGACAAGTGCCGGGCCGATCCCGCTTGCGCAGTCGCGGATGTTGTCGCGGCGCTCGATCCGCGCCGATAATCCTACGCTTACCAAGCAGCCTGGCGCCGTCGAACCTACGCGAAAGGCTCTTCCAAGATGGTGGGGAGTTCAACCGCTGAGTCCTGGGATTTCGCGCCCCGTGACGGCACTCCGTCTGCCGTACAAGCGCCTAGCTGGCGAAGGCGCACACCATGCGCACTTCGATGCTGCGCCGGGCAGGCGTACCGGGAGGGGTTTCGATTTCGAACGAGGTGTGGGGACATACGAGGGCCCTGCCCGGGCGCGTATCGAGTTGCTTGAAGACCAGCATCTCTTCTTCCGTCATGCGCGGGACATACCAGAAGCGCAGGTCCGGACTGAACATCGGCATGGAGCCCCTGCCGGCGGCATAGGAACCGGAGTAGTGATAGGGCAGGATGTCTTTGGGGTCGATGCTGCGCGCGTCGATCAGCGCCAGCGGATTCCTGATTGCCGGTCGGTCGATAGGCTGCCAGGTGTTGTACCACGCGAATGTCCAGTTGCGGCACGCATCCAGCGCTTCGCGCCGCTCGGCAAGGGCGCGTTCGCTGTATGGTCCGGGGTCGGTGATGTCGTAGTCGCAGTGCGCAAACCGCGCATAGGCCCGGAGAAAGTCCGACTTGGCCTCGGTGCGCAGCAGATGGTGCGAGACGAACACCTCGTCCGCGCCGACGAGTCGCTTTACGACGCCGGCGACTTCCTCGTAGTAGGTGGATTTGATCGCGGATTCGTTCCCGAAATCGGTCACGCTCGGCTTGTGGCGCGTCAGCGTGAAACCGGTGCTATCGAGATCCGTTTCCGTGCCGCGCGCGTCTTCGACGGACACCTTGTGCCTGGTGGTGTGCGTACGCCGGGACTCCCGGTCGCCGATGACTGGCGGGACTTTGCGGTGCTTCCACTCGGGATTGATGAACCGGATTTCCGCGGTAACCGTTCCTGACATCGCCGCCTCCGGGGATGACGGGTGGATTCTATCCGAAGCGCGGAGGAAAAACGGTGTTCCAACCGGTTCGACAGGACAGGATAGCCGTCGGGTTTGTCCGATCACGGCCGGTTTACTTGAGCGGCACTTGATCGAAATCGCCTTTCGAGAGGAAATCCCGTTGTATATCAAAAAGTTGTTTACTTAACAGGTACTTGATCGAGAGCGCCATTACCCGCAGACTTTAGGGGCAATGCGAGAAGCTCTGTTTGGCGTACGTGCGCACCCATGAATACGCATCACTCTGATGACTACCTCGTCGGCCTCGTCCGAGAGTTCTGCAAGTACCCGCGCGAAACCGAGTGGGTTGAATTCAAGCGCAACAACGCCGACCCCCAGCAGATTGGCGAAACCATATCGGCCTTGGCGAACTCTGCGGCCTTGGAAGGCAAACCGTTCGCCTACGTCGTGTGGGGTGTTCGCGACGAAGATCACGTCATCGAAGGCACCAGCTTCGACCCACGCCACGCGCGCGTTGGCCAAGAGGAACTGGAAAACTGGCTACTGCGCTTGCTGGAGCCCAAGCTGGACTTTCGTTTCGTCAACTTGGTGATCGACGTCCGAGACGTTGTGGTCTTGGAGATCGCGGGAGTGACCCGGCATCCTGTGCGTTTCTCCGGCCGGGAGTTCGTGCGGGCTGGTAGCTACGTCAAGCCGCTTCGGGAATTCCCGGAAAAAGAGAGGGCGTTGTGGCGGGCGTTTGATCGCACACCCTTTGAGGAGGGAATCGCGGTTGAGCGGGCGTCTGATGCTGAAGTCTTGGAGTTGCTGGACCACTCGACCTATTTCGACTTGCTGGGGCTGCCACGGCCCATCGGCGAGGAGGCCATTCTGGAGGCGCTTCTCGATGATCTCGTAATCCAGCGTTGCGATGCCGGGGGCTGGAACATCACTAACTTGGGTGCCGTGCTGCTTGTACGAAATCTCTCTCGAATCAGAAGGTTGACCCGAAAGACTTTGCGCGTGGTTCAGTATCGAGGAACCAGTCGTCTCGCCGCGCTGCGTGAGATCGAAGGTGTTCAGGGCTATGCATCGGGGTTCGATGGATTGATCAGCCGCGTGATGGACTTGCTCCCCCGCCGGGAGGATATCGTCGGCGGGTTGCGCAAGATGACTTCCGCATTTCCTGAGTTGGCGGTGCGCGAGCTCTTGGCGAACGCGCTTATCCATCAGGACTTCCACGTTACGGGCGCTGGGCCGATGTTGGAGATATTCGACGACCGCGTTGAGATCACCAATCCCGGCGAGCCGCTAGTCGCCACGGAACGATTTCTGGACACGCCGCCCAAGTCCCGGAACGAAGGGCTCGCATCGCTTATGCGCCGGTTCGGAATCTGCGAGGAACGCGGCACCGGCATCGACAAGGTCGTCAACGAAATAGAACGTCGCCATCTCCCGCCACCGTTGTTCGAAGTCCCGCCAGGAAGCACTCGGACGATACTGTTCGCTCACAGAGGCGCGCGCAATATGGATGCTGCGGAGAAGATCCGAGCCGTCTATCAACACGCCTGCTTGCGCTACGTGAATCGCAACTACCTCACCAACGCTTCACTGCGGGAACGATTCGATATTCGGGAGAACAACCGCGCATGGGTATCCAGACTCATCCGTGCCGCAGTGCAAGCCGGTGTCATTGCGCCCTTCGATCCATCGGCCGCGCCGAAGATGATGCGCTATGTGCCCTAGTGGTCATCACAGGGCGACTCGCGACCGCGATCTACTTGATGGGTACTTGATCGTAGGCCCCGTCTTGAGAAATAAAATGATGCATATCAATGCGTTGTCTACTTGACGGATAATTGACTGGCAGCGGAAATCAAGATTGAGGGACACCGCCATCCCAAGGTCGAGGCGGGGGAGGTGATCGGAGCCATGGCCTGTGCCCGACGTCATTCGCAGAGCGGAGGGCTTCTCGATCGCTCGACGGGGAGGTGGCGCTAGCGCCCTCGTTCCGAATCCCAACCTGACAATGGCGGCGGCTTGGCCCAAAATGCCGACCCTCGCCCGCATTCAAGGAGAAGTCCATGCTCGACCGTTTCAAAGTGACTGACGATATCGCCGTGCGGGTGGCGCCGGATGATATGCGCGTTACGGTAGTGAACCTGTTCAGGGCACTCGGTATGCGGGAGAAGGAGGCGGCGCAGTCCGCCGACGTGCTCATCTACGCCGATGTGCGGGGCGTCGACACCCACGGCGTCAGCAACATGATGCGGGCGTACGTGGCAGGCTTGCAGGCGGGGCGGATCAATCCGACGCCAGAGTGGAAGATAACGCGGGATTTGGGTGCCGCGTTATCCGTGGACTGCGACGGAGGGCTCGGACTGGCGGTCGGGCCGTCGGTGATGGACCTCGCCATTGAACGGGCGGGCCAGTATGGCGTCGGCGTCGCGGTGGCTTTCAACGGGGGTCACTACGGGGCGGCGGCATATTTCGCGCATCGTGCGCTCGACAAGGGAATGATCGGCATATCGATGACCTCTGGCGGCGTCTCCGGGGTGCCGACAGGGGGCGCGGAACCTTTGCTCGGTCTGAACCCCATTGCCATCGCAGCGCCGGCCGACCAGGAAGTTCCGTTTATCTTCGATGCGGCCATGAGTTCTGTGGCGGGCAACAAGATTCAGCTATTGCGGCGGATGGGCGGCAACATGGCCCCCGGATGGGTGGCGCTTGCGGACGGCACACCGGTCATGGAAGAAGCGCCCGTACCGGACAAATTCATGTACTTGCCATTGGGCGCCACGCGAGAAACCGGTTCGCACAAGGGTTACGGGCTCATGGTGATGGTGGAGGTGCTGACCGCGATTCTGGGGGGCGATGGCGGCGGCCCCGACCGTCGCAGGCGTTCGACCCACTTCTTCATGGCGCTCGACACCAAGGCGTTCACCGAGGCGGATACCTTCACGCAGAACATGGACGCCTACCTGAAGCGCTTAAGAACCTGCACGCCAGCGCCCGGGGCGGACCGCGTTCTCTACTCCGGCATCCCCGAGAACGAAGTGCAGCTCGAACGTACCGCCAACGGCATTCCCTACCATCCCGAAGTGATCGACTGGTTCACGGAGACTTGTGCATCGATGGGGGTCGAGCACCGACTATCCTAGCGGAGGGGGCAATCGTAGCCCTGCTTGACGACACATCGGATTCCGCTGCGCATGCCTGAATTGCGCTTGCGGCAGCGTCTCGACGCGTGGCTCGCGGTGGCGGCGGCGGAAATGCGGTCCGCGCGCCGGCTGACGCGGACTTGGGTATTCGTGGCCCTTGGCATCGCCGCGATGCTGGGGGCTTACGGCTACTACTCGTTCATCCACGCCCAGTTGTCGGCCTACATCTTGACGGTGGGCTATCTCCTGCCCCGTTTCTCGACCGCGTACTTCAACAGCTACGTGCTGTGGTTCTGCATGGCCGCGTTGGTTTTCCTGGCGTTCGATGTGCGTGTCCGTGACCAGCGCGAGCGGGTCGACGAAGTCCTCGCCTCGCGGCCGATCTCCAACGTCGCGCTGCATCGCCCCCGGGCGACGCCTCAGGCTTGTCTTTGACCCCCGGCGCGGCATTCCCGCAGTCGAAATCGGCCTCGGCGGTCGGCTTGCACAAAAAGCTCTGAATTGCTGAGATTCGCGTGGGCTTGCGCTCAACGTAGTGGCAATCCCCGAATGCGCGTCCGGGCTCAGTGGGCGAACGGTTTTTTTTCGGAGTTCCTCAGGGGCCCGGCGCTGGACTAGGAATATCGCTTCGCTCCGATGACTGGTTGCCCACGGGTCGCTGTCGTCCGTCGTTGGAGATTTGTGTCTTCCATTGTGACCGCGCCCCATCATCCAGCTCTGTTGCGTCGCTTGTAGTCGCGCTACCTTTTGTTCGTATCTGGGCGCGTAACCGTGTGATACATTCGAACTTTTGACGCTTGAGTTCCTTCTATGACGGCGGCGGAACCCGGCTCCGAAGAGACGCGCGTCCGCGACATCGCGACATCCCGCGTCGATCAGATTGGCGGGACCATTGCCGCGCTGTCCGATATCGTCCGCGCCTTCGGCTGCATCGAGCGGCGGCACATGGAGATCGTCGCGGATGTCTTCAATCTGACCGTTGCGGAGATTCGCGGCATCGTCAGTTTCTACACCGACTTGCGTACGAAACCCACGGGACGCAGGCACATCCGTATCTGCCAGGCGGAAGCGTGTCAGTCGGTCGGCGGACGCGAGCTTACCGCCGCGACTGCGGCCAGACTCGGCATCAATCTGGGCGAGACGGCGGCGGACGGAAGCGTCAGCCTGGAGGCGGTGTATTGCCTGGGGCTCTGTACTTCGGGGCCTAGCGCCACCGTGGACGGTCGCGCCGTTGCCTACGCCACCGTCGAAGCGTTGATCGAGAGCCCTCAGCCGGGGAGCGCGAGGGGGAACCCCTCGCATGAAAACAGTCCTCAGCCGGGGAGCGCGAGGGGGAACCCCTCGCATGAAAACAGTCCTCAGCCGGGGAGCGCGAGGGGGTGACCCCTCGCAGGAAAATGAGCATCGCCAAGGTCCCGCGCGAAACGCTGGCCGTCGCCTTGGGGGCGGACGAACTCGCCGCCAAGCTTGCGCGGTCGGGGCACGAAGTGGTGCGAACCGGATCCTACGGGCTCTGCTGGGCGGAGCCGATGATCGACATCGACGGCATCGCCTACGGCCCTGTCACCGATCTCGCGAATCTCGACGCGGCAAGACTCGGCCCCGTCGACGCGCTTCCTGATCTCGCAGCGCAAGAGCGCAGGGTGTTCGACCGATGCGGCCGCGGGGACCCGTTCGACTACGACCCCGCCTGGCTGCGATCCCAACTTGAACGCGATCCCGTGGAGATTGTCGACGAGATCGAGGCCAGCGGGTTGCGCGGTAGGGGAGGCGCGGGCTTTCCTGCACACATCAAGTGGCGCACGGTGTACGAGACGCCGGCCGACGAGAAATACGTCGTGGTCAACGCGGACGAAGGCGACTCCGGCACCTTTGCGGATCGACTCATCATGGAAGGCGATCCGTTCCGCCTGATCGAAGGCATGCTGCTCGCCGGACGCGCGGTTGGTGCGCGCAAGGGCATCGTTTACCTCAGGTCCGAATATCCGCTGGCAGCAGAAATCTTCGCGCAGGCTATCGAATCCGCGCGCGGTATGCGCCTGCTTGAAACCTTCGACATCGAACTGTTTGTCGGCGCCGGCGCCTACATTTGCGGCGAGGAAACCTCGCTTCTGGAAAGCCTCGAAGGCAAGCGCGGCGAGATACGCGCCAAGCCTCCCGTACCTGCCGTGGCTGGCCTTTTCGGCAAGCCGACCCTGGTGCACAACGTGATCACGCTATGCGCCGTTTCCAACATTCTGGACAAAGGCGGCGCGGCCTATGCGGATCTCGGCGTCGGCGCGTCGAGGGGAACGATGACGTTTCAACTCGCGGGCAACGTGGAGAAGGGCGCGCTCATCGAGATCCCGTTCGGTGTCTCGCTGCGGGAACTGGTCGAGGACTGGGGCGGCGGCACGCGCTCGGGGCGTCCTGTCGGCGCGGTCCAGGTGGGCGGCCCGCTGGGCGCCTATCTCAAGGATGAACAGATCGATACGCCCATGACCTACGAGGCGCTCGCCGCCATCGGCGCCGGCGTTGGCCACGGCGGGATCGTGGTGTTCGACGACAGCGTCGATCTGGTGCGGCAGGCCCACTATGCATTCGCGTTCTGCGCCCATGAATCCTGCGGCAAGTGCACGCCGTGCCGGATCGGGGCGGTGCGGGGAAAGGAGTTGGTGGAGGCGCTGATGGCATCTCCCCAAAGCGGCGATGAATTAGCTATCATCCGGGATCTTTGCGACGTGATGGAGCAAGCGAGTCTGTGCCAGATGGGCGGTATGACGCCTATTCCGGTACGCAGCGCACTTGGGTTGAAATGAGGAACAACGACATCGATTTCGGTACTCCGGCTGTTCCCAACGGTTCGCCGAACGGTTCGCCGAACGGTGCGAGTTCCGAGAAAGTATCGCTGACCGTGGACGGCCATCGGATCGAAGTGCCGGCGGGCACGTCCATCATGCGCGCCGCCGTCGAGGTCGGCATTCCCATTCCCAAACTCTGCGCTACCGACAGCCTCCAGGCATTCGGCTCATGCCGGCTGTGCCTGGTCGAGGTCGAAGGCCGGCGCGGCCTCCTAGCCTCCTGCACCGAACCCGTGCGGGAAGGCATGGCGGTGCGGACACAGAACGAGCACATCGCGACTATTCGCCGGGGCGTTATGGAACTGTACATTTCGGACCATCCGCTGGACTGCCTTACCTGTTCGGCCAACGGCGACTGCGAGTTGCAGGACATGGCGGGCGCCGTGGGGTTGCGAGAGGTCCGCTACGGCGACGGCGCGAATCACCTCGAGTCGGACACCGACGCCTCGAACCCCTATTTCTCCTTCGACCCGTCCAAATGCATCGTCTGTTCGCGCTGCGTGCGCGCCTGCGACGAGGTCCAGGGCACGTTCGCGCTCACCATCGACGGCCGCGGTTTCGACGCGTCGGTGAAAACAGGTGCCGACGATTTCTTTTCTTCCGAGTGCGTCTCCTGCGGCGCCTGCGTGCAGGCGTGTCCGACAGCGACGCTGATGGAGAAGTCCGTCATCGACCACGGCGTGCCGGACCGCGTCGTCAAGACCACGTGCGCCTACTGCGGGGTCGGCTGTTCGTTCAAGGCCGAAATCAAGGGCGATCAGGTCGTGCGCATGAGGCCGGACAAGGATGGCTTCGCCAATCACGGCCACTCGTGCGTCAAGGGACGCTTCGCATGGGGCTACGCGAATCACCGCGAGCGCATTCTCGAACCCATGATCCGCGACGATATCGCCGAAGCGTGGCGCGCGGTCTCGTGGGATGAAGCCATCGCCTACACGGCGGGGCGGCTGCGGGCCATCCAGGCCGAACACGGGGTCAAGTCCATCGGCGGCATCACTTCGTCGCGCTGCACCAACGAGGAAGTGTGGGTGGTGCAGAAGATGATCCGCGCCGCGTTCGGCAACAACAACGTGGACACCTGCGCACGCGTGTGCCACTCGCCCACGGGCTATGGTTTGAAGCAGACCTTCGGCACGTCGGCGGGAACGCAGAATTTCGACTCCGTGGCCCACGCGGATGTGATGGTCGTGATTGGCGCCAACCCAACCGAGGGTCACCCGGTTTTCGCTTCTCACATGAAACGTCGCTTGCGCCAGGGCGCCAAACTCATTGTCGCCGATCCGCGACGGATCGCGCTTGTCCGCTCGCCGCATGTAGAAGCCGACTACCACTTGCCGCTGCTGCCGGGAACCAACGTGCCGCTGATGAACGCGTTCGCCCACGTGGTCGTTACGGAAGGGTTGATGGACCGCGACTTCGTCAATGAACGCTGCGACTTGGCCTCGTTCGAGGAATGGGTCGCCTTCGCCGCGCGGGAGGAGAACGCGCCGGAGCAGGTCGCCGACGCGATGGGCGTTCCGGCGGAAGATATCCGCGCGGCGGCACGTCTTTACGCCACCGCGGACAACGCCGCCATCTACTACGGTCTCGGCGTTACCGAGCACAGCCAGGGCTCGACCATGGTGATGGCCATGGCGAACCTCGCCATGGCGACCGGCAACATCGGTCGCCCGGGCGTTGGCGTCAACCCGCTGCGCGGGCAGAACAACGTGCAAGGCGCCTGCGACATGGGCTCGTTCCCGCATGAACTGCCCGGCTACCGAGCGATTGGCGACGACCCTGTGCGTGCGCAGTTCGAGCGCGCTTGGGGGGTGGATATCGGTGGCGAACCGGGTTTCCGCATCCCGAACATGCTAAACGCGGCGTGCGCCGGCGAGTTCAAGGCGATGTATATCCAAGGCGAGGATCTCGCGCAGTCCGATCCGAATACCCAGCACGTCGAAGAGGCCCTGGCGGCGATGGAGTGCGTCATCGTCCAGGATCTGTTCCTGAACGAGACGGCCAAATTTGCACACGTATTCTTGCCCGGCACATCTTTCCTGGAGAAGGACGGTACGTTCACCAACGCCGAACGTCGCATCAACCGCGTGCGTCCGGTCATGCCGCCGAAGACGGGTATGGCTGAGTGGGAAGTGACGCAGGCGCTCGCCAACGCGCTCGGATATCCGATGCAATATGCATCCACCAGCGAGATCATGGACGAGGTCGCCGCGCTGACGCCGACCTTCGCCAACGTGTCCTTCGACTTGCTCGACCGGGTGGGCAGCGTGCAGTGGCCGTGTACGGACGCGGCACCGGTAGGGACGCCGATCATGCATCGGGACACGTTCGTGCGCGGCAAGGGCATGTTCGTCCTGACCGACTATCAGCCGACGGAAGAGCGGGCCAACCGCAAGTTCCCGCTGCTCCTCACGACGGGGCGAGTCCTTACGCAATACAACGTCGGCGCGCAAACCCGACGCACGGACAACATCGAGTGGCTGAACGAGGACCTGCTGGAGATCCACCCCGCCGATGCGGAGTTGCGTGGCGTGCGCGAAGGCGACTGGGTGGCTGTGACGAGCCGCATGGGCGAGATATCGCTGCGCGCCACCGTGACGGAGCGGGTCGCGCCGGGCGTTGTCTATACGACGTTCCACCATCCGGATACCGGGACCAACGTGGTCACCACGAACTTGAGCGACTGGGCAACCAACTGTCCGGAGTACAAGGTAACTGCGGTGGAAGTCCGTCCGGCGAATCACCGCTCCTCCTGGCAGGAAACATTTGGCGTCCGACTGACGGAACAGACCGGCCTGCTGCCGCAGACTTGAACCGCGGGCAATGCCAGCGAACATCCCCACCAGAGGCGCTCCCGCAGCGAACATGCGCGTGGACATCGAGACGGTTTCGGCCGACGGAACGCGACGTGCCAGCGACACCGTCACTATCGAAGAGCCCCTGGAAATCCGTCTGTCCCACGAGACAGGCTCCGGACGCGTTGACCAAAGCATCTCCATCACCATGCGCACGCCCGGCAACGACGAGGAACTGGCCGTAGGCTTCCTTGCCGGCGAGACCATCATCGCCGCCGCAAGCGATGTGCGCGGGATCGAGCATTGCGGACCGCCGAGTCCGGACAAGGGCATTCGAAACGTCATCCGCGTCGAATTGGCGGACCATGTTCGCGTTGATGCGGGCGGGTTGCTGCGACATTTCTACACGACATCGAGCTGCGGCGTGTGCGGCAAGGCGTCCCTCGACGCCGTTCGCGTGCTGATCGCGAAGCGCGCGCCCACCAGGTTCTGTATCACGGCGGACGCGCTGAAAAGGCTGCCGGACGCCTTGCGCGACAGGCAGACGGAATTCTCCCACACCGGCGGCTTGCACGCCGCCGGGAGTTTCGATGCGTCGGGCGCCCTGCTGCGCGTGCGGGAAGACGTGGGCCGGCACAATGCCCTGGACAAGCTGGCGGGTTCGTACCTCGCGGAAGGCGGGTTGGCCGAATACGGCATCCTTTTGAGCGGTCGCGCCAGTTTCGAACTGATGCAAAAGGCGGCTGTCGGCGGCGCGCCCTTCGTCGCGTCCATCGGGCCGCCTTCGTCCCTGGCGGTGGAGTTGGCGCAGGACCAGGGTATTACCCTTGCCGGCTTCCTCAAGGCCGACCGCTTCAATATCTACACGGCCAAGCAACGCATCGCGGCGTGAAAGCGGAGGATGTCACCGGCATCGTCTTCTGCGGCGGTACCGGGCGGCGTCTGGGGGGCGTCGAAAAACCGCTGATCGAAGTCGCCGGGTTCCCGCTCCTGGGATGGGTGCTGGAACGTCTTCGGAAACAGGTGGCCACCGTTGTGCTGAGCGGTGCGGCTGATTCCGCGTATGCGCCATTCGGTTGCGAGATGGTTCCCGACCGCGCGCCGGGAGAAGGTCCGTTGAGTGGTCTGGCGACTGCCGTGGAGGTCGCGACGACGGACTGGATCTTCACCTGTCCCGGAGACTCGCCCTACCTTGCCGAGAATCTGGTCGAGTTGCTGGCCGAGGATGCGGAACGCGCGGGCGTAGCGGTCCCCCACGACGGCAACCGGCGCCAGAACCTGTTCCTGCTGATGCGCCGCGACCGCGCCGAGTCGCTGGTCCGTTTCTTCGAACAGGGAGGCAGGGCGGCGCACCGCTGGCTCGACGAGAACGGCATCGGCGTCACGGACCTTTCCGCCATGGCCGAGTCGTTTTTCAACGTCAATACGCCGGACGACCTTGAAGCGTGGCGTCGGCGGGCGATGGGGGATATTCGCGCTTGATGTGGCAATAGCTCACCAAGACCGCCATTTTTTGGTCTGACATATCCGAACTGCGACTTCCCGATTTGTCGAAATACGAATTCCCAAGAGACATTGCCGGATCGGTCCTTCGACTGGCGCGACACTTTCCTGCTGTCGTGGTCGCGGGAGCGCGTCACATGGGCAAGACGACACTGCTGACCGGGCTGTCTTCGGACCATCAGGACGTTGGCCTCGACCTGCCCGCGGAGGCACGAGGAAGACCCGCAGACGTTCCTCGCGCCATCCGCCTCCGCTCCTTGTCTGAAGCTGGCAGCATCTTCGTCGGTGAGCAATGACCTCAGTTCGGAAGGATGCTGCCGCTTCTCCGCTACCGGCTGTAGTCGGCGTCGCCGGGCTTTGCCTTCGTGCCTTCCGACCCGGCGATCGGCCGGTTTTTGGGTGCCGAGGCGTATTCGCCGCGGAAGTCGCCGAACGGCCCGTCGCGCCACTCCAGCGCGGTTTTCAGGCCCTCTTCCCGCACGCGGCGGCCAAACTCGCCGGCGGCGGGACGATGCTTCGACATCGCTTCCACGTCCGTGCCGGACATCAGGCCGGTGCGGATGCCCATGATCTCGTACTGTCGGTTGACGGCGCGCTTGTTGTAGTTCAACTGGTCGTTGTCGATGTGACCGAGGCGGCGCGCGAACCGGATGGTGAACTCTTCCAGCTCGTCCTTCGGCTTGGCGTAGGTCGCCCAGCCGAAGTCCTCCATCTCTTCGCCGCTGAACCAGTCGCCGGTATAGGCGAAGGCACGCGCCTTGCCCGGCTTCATGAACCAGGGCGCCCACATCATGTCCATGGTGCCCTGGGCGCGAACTGGCGGGTAACCGACGCGGGCGTCTTCGGCCACCATGCGCATGTCGCACATGGAAGCGAGTTCGGTGGCGCCCGCGAGACACCAGCCGTGCACCTGTGCGATGACCGGTTTCGCGAGTTCCCAGATCAGCCAGTGGCCCATCAGCGCATGGCGTGACCAGTCGTAGTGTTGCGGGTGAGTGGAGCCGGTGTCCGGCATGCCCGAACGGTCGCTCGTGTAGTCGCTCTGCTCATCCGGATTCGGCGTCAGATCGTAGCCCGCCGAGAAGGCGCGCCCGGCACCCTTGAGAATGATGACGCCGATGGCGGGATTCGCCTCGGCTTCGCGCATCGCGTCGTACATCTCGCCGCGCAGCGCGTGACTCAGGGCATTCAGCTTCTCCGGACGGTTGAGCGTGATGAACGCCAGCCGGTCGTCGGTCTCAAAGATGATGTTGTTATAGCTCATGACTTTTCCCTTCTCTTCGGCGCGAATGCGGCGCGGTCGGTGCGCCGCGAAATACTAACCGCGAGTGGCGGGGATGGAAATGCGCGCGCGCGTCTTGTCCAATGGCAAGGCGATCTCTCAAGGCGGAACGTGATTGCGCGATGAGCGACATTGAATCTTTTCCAGACGAACTGGCGCTGAGGCTTGCGAGCAATACGGTGGATGGCGCGGGCACGTTGGCGAGGCAAGCGCTGCGCGGATTGCGCGCGCACGTCGAAACATCCGCCGGGGCCGATATCGAACACATACGCCGCTGCGCGCGAATGCTCAAGGCCGCGCGGCCGGGAATCGGTGCTATCGGTAGCCTGTTGCAATACTGGATGGACAGCATGTCGGCGGTTGAAGGCGGGCGAGACGATGCAAGGAAACTGGCGATCCGGCACTGTGATCGTGTCCTGGCTCGCGCCGACCGGGCGTTCGAGAACACGATAGCAAAGGGACGTGAACGCTTGTCCGGCATGTCGGGACCGATAGTGACGCACAGCGCGTCCTCCACGGTTCGGTACCTGCTTGGCACCGTGCCGCCGCACCGAGTGATCGTCGGTGCCTCCGAGCCGGGCGGAGAAGGTCGCAAGTTGGCTACCGAACTCGGTGCGCGTTGCGTGTGCGATGCCGATGCTGTTCGATGTGTCGCAGAAGCGGGGGCGGTGCTGGTCGGCGCGGACGCCATTGGCACGCATTCGTTCGTCAACAAGGTCGGGACCCTTGCCCTGGCGCAGGCCGCGCACAGGGCCGGCACGGCGTTTTTGGTCATCGCCGAGAGCTTCAAATGGGTCCCTGTGGCGGACCCGCCGGTGTTGGAACCGGCGTTCGAAGCTGTCCCCAATGCCTTGGTGGGGGAATTCCTGGCAGATAGCCTGTTCCGACCCTGACGGCCGTTAGCGCCACAAAACCCGTCGCCCTTAGCGCGTGCGCATGCCCGCCGCCCGGTAGGCCGCATCGATGACGCGCATCTGTTTCACCGCGTCCTCGGCATCGGTCGGCAATTGCGTGCCGTTGCGCACCGCATCGATGAAGGCGTCGAGTTGATAGGCGTACGTCGGTCGTTGGGATAGCTTCTCGCGGGTGGTCTTCCCGTCGATCGTCAACTCTATGCTGTGCGAGATGTGTGGCAGTAGCGGATTGACCACGAGCAATCGGCCGAGCTCGCCCCGAATGTCGAGGTCGGCGACGTAACTCTGCTCGATCATGGATCCCGTCGTCGTCGCAACAGCCCCATCGGCTAGCCGGTATTCGGCCTTCAGCCAGAGATCCACATCGGGGGCGCCGACCCGCGCTTCGGCGCTGACAACTTCCGGTTCCTGGCGCGTAATGTGGCGCAGCCACGATATCGGATAGGACCCGACATCCATCGTTGCGCCGCCGCCCGTCTCATAGTGCATGCGGATATCACTCGGTCCAGGCGTCCGGATGCCGAAGCGACCGTCGATGCGCTGGATCTGGCCAAGCACTCCCGAGTCGACGATCTCAAGCGCGCGCAGAAAGACGGGGTGGTAGCGATAGTGGAACGCCTCGAGCAATACCAGGCCGGTTTGCCGCGCGGCCGCCGCCATCTCCTCCGCCTCCGCCGCGTTCAGCGCAAACGCCTTCTCGCATAACACATGTTTGCCGGCGCGCAACGCCTTGAGGGTGTATTCGTGGTGATGGCTGATCGGCAGCGGGTTGTAAATGGCATCCAGGGTCGGGTCGAGGATGACTTCGTCATAGCTGTCGTAGACGGTGTCGATGCCGTGCTGTTCGGCAAACGACTCGGCGCGCGAGCGATCTCGGGCGGCCACGGCGGCGACCACCGCATCGGGGTTGTCGGCGGCCGGCCCGGTAAGCCCGCCGGGAGTAATCCGCGCCACGCCCAATGTTCCAAAACGAAGAGGATTTGCCACGTTCTCCATTCCGCAATTCGAATGGAACCATGGTAAAGGCCGGCTTTGCTGGCGTCGAGTTCGCGGCGGCCGTTGATGCGTCAGGGACCGGTTGCGGTGCCTTTTGAAGCACCGTTCTGTTTGCGCGCAGTTACATGTTCCGGGCCGAATCGGCACGGCGCGCGCCGAATATACGCTAAGATTCGCCGGCCATTTTGCATGTCCACGGGAAAGTCTCAGATCGCCATGGCAAGGTTCAGGGCAAAGAGCGGTGACATTTACTTCGAGCACTCGGGGTCGCGCTCGGACCCTCGCGTACTCTTCATCCAGGGCTTGGGATGCCAGGTCGTCCATTGGCCGGACACGCTCCTCGCAGGCTTGGTAGACGCTGGCCTGTGCGCAGTGACCTTCGACAACCGCGATGCCGGACTGTCGCACGGGTCCGATGCTCCACCGCCTTCGCTGCCGTCGCTGCTGGCGGCGCAGGAAGATCCTCAAGGCCTTACTGCCGCATACTCGCTGTCGGATATGGCGCAGGATGCCGTCGACCTGCTCGATCACCTCGGACAGGGCGGCGCGCATGTCATCGGCGTGTCGATGGGCGGCATGATCGGTCAGCGCATGGCCATTGAACATCCGGACCGCGTGTACAGCTTGACTTCGATCATGTCGTCCACCGGAAACCCGGGGTTGCCGCCGCCGGCCGAGGAAGCCGTGGCGACGCTGCTGGCGACATCGGTGGCGGGAGATGCCGAGGCGGCCGTCCCCTTGAGCATCCAGGCATGGCAGGTCTTCGCCGGGCCGCACTTCGATTCCGAGAAAGTGGGCGGCGCCCGTTTCGCGCGCCTCGCCATCGAGCGCGCGTACCGTCCGGACGGCACGCTACGGCAGCTCGCCGCCATTCTCGCCGACGGTGATAGATGCGCAGACCTGCAACGCCTCACGGTTCCCACGCTGGTAATCCACGGCAACGCCGACCCCCTGGTGCCGGTCGAGGCGGGGCGCGAAACCGCCGCCGTCATTCCGGGCGCCACCTTTCTCGAGGTCGACAAGCTGGGCCACGATCTCCCCGAACCCGCGCTGGGCGACATTGTCTCGGCCATCACCGCCCACATCCACGATGTGGAGGTCACCCGGTAGCAAAGGACATCGTGCTCGCCGATGGAAGGCGTGGGCGACCGACGTGCCGCCGCCTGTGTTGTCTCCGACCCCCGCCGAGCGCAGGATGCCCCTCGAAAACGTAAGGAGATTTTGGAATGGGCGAACTGTGGAGGCGAACCGCGGGCGAGCTGGCAGCATTGATCCGGCGCGGGGAGGTATCGAGCCGCGAGGTGGTCCAGGCACACCTTGACCGTATCGAAGAGGTGAACCCGATCATCAATGCGGTGACCGTGCCGCTCATCGAAAGCGCGCTGGAGGCCGCCGACGCCGCCGACGCCACATCGGGCGTCGACCGCGGCCCGTTGCACGGCGTGCCGTTCAGCATCAAGGAAAACATCGACTGCGTCGGCTCGCCGACCACGAACGGCGTGCCTGCGCTGGCGAACCTTCTGCCCGAGCGTGACGCCGTGATCGTGGAGCGGATGAAGCGGGCCGGGGGAATTCCGCTCGCGCGGACTAACTTGCCGGAGATGGGCGTGCGGCTCGACACGGATAACCCGCTCCGTGGCCGCACGCGCAACCCGTGGAAACCCAACCTGACGCCGGGCGGCTCCAGCGGCGGCGAGGCGGCGGCCCTCGCGACCGGCATGACGCCGTTCGGACTCGGCAACGATATCGGTGGATCTCTGCGCAATCCGGCGTATTGCTGCGGGGTCGCCTCGCTGAAGCCGACGGTGGGGCGCGTTCCGCTGGCGACGGTGAACCTCGCCGATTTCGGTGTGGCGAACGCGTTCCTGACGGACGGTCCGATGACACGCTCCGTAGCCGACCTGAGGCTTGGGCTGTCGATCCTGGCCGGGCGCGACCGGTCGGATCCACAATCGGTGGATGCACCATTGGTCGGTCGAATTCCGGAACCCCGGCGCGTCGCGTTGGTCACGAAGATCCCGGGCGTCGAACTCCCCGCGGCGACGGTCTCCGAGATCGAGCGCGCGGGCCGCGTCCTCGCGAACCGCGGCTGGGAAGTCGAGGAGGCGGACCCGCCGGAACTCGACCGCGTCAACGACATCTGGGGCAAGGTGATCACGTACGACTCGGACGTCCTGTTCGCAGAGATGGAGGCCGTGCTGCAGCCCGTCGTCTACGAGTCCCTGGTCCGGATGGCCGAGCACTTCGATGCGCGCGGCATGCCGAACGCGACCATACACCGCGAGCGCCGACGGCTGCGGGCGCTCTGGTCGGAGTGGCTGACCGACTACACGGTCGCCATCGGTCCGACCTGGACGTGCATGCCGTGGGTGATCGACTCGGACCTCGACCCCGAGGGAGGATTGCGGTTGTTCCTCGACACCATCCGGTTCATCACGCCGGGCAACGTGCTGGGCATTCCGGGGGTAGCGCTGCCGACGGGCGTGGCCGACGGGCTGGCCACGGGCATCCAGGTCTATGCGGAACTCTATCGAGAGGATCTCTGCCTGATGGCGGCGGAGGCGATCGAGGCGGAGAGCCCGATGCCTACGCCCATCGACCCGGTGCCCTGGGCGTGACCTCCCGGGAGCGGGCGCCCGGCTGCCAGACAGGACGGCCTTGGCATTTGCGGTGGCTACCGGAATCGTGGTGATGCGGCGTATTGCCTTGAAGCCGGGCGAACGATTAGTGCGCCCCGCGCCATGATGTCAGGCCACACGCGGGCGCGGCTCGATGCCGAAGTCGCGCAGGGTGCTTTCCACCGTTGGCCGGGATACCCGGATGCGATCGTCGCGCAGGAGGAAGGTGAAGACATAGCCGAAAACGAGCATCACGACACCGATAAGGAAACAGTAGGTGACCGCACGGTCGGGGTACTGGTCCTTCAGATACCCCACATATAGCGGGCCGAAGACGCCCGCTGCCGACCAGGCCGTAAGAATGGTGCCGTAGACCGCGGACATCCGCTCGCTCCCGAACACGTCCGTGACGAACGAGGGCATGGTGGCGAAACCGCCGCCGAAGCAAAGCAGGATGTAGCAGACGAGGATCGAAAAGATCCAGGGGTTTGTCTCCGTCATCAGGATGCCGAAGACGACTACCTGGCTGCCCAGAAGTATCTGGAATACGCGTATGCGGCCGATACGGTCAGACAGGAGTCCCCAAAACAGACGCCCGATGCCGTTGCAGAGCGAAGTGACGGCGATGAGCGTAGCCCCGTATTCCGCAAGCACTTCCGGCTCCAGCGATGGATCGGCCAGACCCCAGACATCCTCCAACAGCGGCGACTGAAAACTGATGACCGAGATACCCGCGGCGATGTTGAAGAAGAACACGATCCACATGATGGCGAACTCTGGCGATGTCAGGCATGCCTTCACGGGAGGCGCCGGTTCCGCTTCGGGTTGCGCAACCGGTGTGTTCTCTTCTCCATCAGACTTCGTTGGATCGAAATCAGGCGGCGGATCGCGCATGACCAGGCAGACGGGGATCAGAATGCAGGCGAAGATGATGCCGAGCCAGAAGAACACCATCGTCAGGTCTTCCTGGGTCTGCACCACCAGAAACGGCGCAAGCCCCTTGCTCAGGAGCAGCGCGCCCACGCCGAAGCCCATCACCGTGATGCCAGTAGCCATGCCCTTGTGATCGGGGAACCACTTTGACGCCGTCGCCACCGGTGTCACATAGCCGAATCCGATGCCCGCGCCCCCCATGACGCCATACCCGACGTAAAACAGCATCAGGTGATCGAGTTCGAGGGCGAGGCTGCCGATCAGGTAGCCGCCGCAGAACATGACGCTACCCGCCAGCGCCAGTTTGCGCGGGCCGAGCCGCGGTAGCGCCATGCCCGCCCAGGCGGCAGAAATTCCCAAGGAGAAAATCGTGATGCTGAACGCCCACGCGGTTTCCTGCCACGACCAGCCAAACTGCTTCACGAGCATCGTCTGGAAGAAGCTCCACGCGTAAACGGTCCCGAGGCAGAGTTGCAGAGCCGTGCAACCTGCGAGTATCACTCCGCGCGGGACATTGGGAATGCCTATGGCCATGGTTCAGGCGGCGGGGCCGGTCGGCCCTGGGGGAGCTTCGTCGTCCTGCGATTCACCCCGCGAGAAGTAAAGGAAGAGGCGTGCCAGTTGTCCCGCCTCGTCCTTGCGCTCCAGGACCTGATCGCGACTGGACGCCTCATCTTCTTCTTCCCGCGCAAGCGCCACCGCGTAGGCGAGCACGTCGCCGAGCGGGTTCGCCGCCAGCTTGACGAACCAGAGGGCGGCGGCCACGCCCACCGCGAATATGATGCAGACCAGGTACAACTGCCTGCCGATGGCGCGCTGGACCTTCAGTGCGATGACCCCGGTGTCCATGCCGAGACGGACGGTGCCGGCCACTCCCGCGAGGATCGGACTGCCCACTTCGACGAAGTCGCCCATACCGTCAATGCTGCGTTCGACGGTTTCCGTGGAGGTGGGGTCGTCGGTGAGGATCTCTTCCGGGATGCCGGGCACAAACGTGTGCGCCAGGAACTCGCCGGTCTCGTCTGCGATGTATATGTAACTGATGCCCTGGATCTCGACGAACTGGTCGATCAGGGACTGCAGGGCGGCGAGATCGCGATTCAGAAGGATGTCGACGCTCGAGTCCGCGATGGTCTTCGCTATGTCCTTGCTGTTGTCCTCGTACTCTTCGGACAGATAGTCATCGACCGTATAGATGAGCAGGATCGAAGTCGACAGTCCGATGATCCCGAACAGGCAGAGCACGCCGAACAACGTCTTCTGGAACAGCCTCTCGACCTTGATGTCGGCGATCTTCACGACGAGTCCTCTCGCTTAAGCGAATCGCTCGCGCCAGTCGTCCAGAGGGACGAAACGCCCTTCATCGACGATGGTGTAGTAGACCCGTTGCAGACCTTGCCGGCGTTCGGGCCCGAACGACACGCGCTCGCCGATGCCGAGATCGTAGTCCTTGATGCTGAATACGGCGCGGGGCAGCGCCTCTCGCGAAGGCGCGGGACCCAGTCGTCGGAGTATTTCCACCATCATCTTCGCATCGAGAAAACCTTCGAGGCTGACGAAGCTGTGGGGGAACGGTGCATACGCTTCCTCTACCAGTTCGGCCGGCACTTCCGGATCGTAGCGTCTCATGAATTCGCGATACTCCTGGACCGCGTCAATGGAGATGGCCTCGTAACTCGGCACGACCTGGGAGTTCACCAGGAGGTCGGTGTATTGTCGACTGTCCTCGCGTCCCTCGGTGAGCAGTTTGAGGAGATTCTCGCTGCCGACGAACGACAGGTTGGCGATAGGTACGCGCAGGCCGAGATCAACAGCATCGCGCGCGAATGCCGCGCAGGCCGCATAGGCGCCTATGCATATCACCGCGTCCGGTTCCGTCGCCTGGAGTATTTCGACCTGTTTGCGCATGGGGCCGGTGAACTTCGACCCGCGCCGATACGTCGCTTCCCCGGCAATGCGCTCGCCGTGACGCGCAAGTGCGGTTCGTACTCCGGCCCAGCCGCTCCGGCCGTAGGCGTCGGCCTGGTAGAACACCGCGATGCGCTTTCTGCCGATGCCGACGAAATTGTCGACCAGGCCGGCGGTCTCCTGGCGATAGGACGCGCGCAGGTTGAACGCGAAGTCTCCGTACGGCGGTTCGCGCTGGGGTTGCGCGCCGGTGAACGGGAAGAACAGGTAGATGTTCCGGTCCTGGAACTTCTTGAGCATTGGCAGGACGCGGGTCACCGTCGGCGTGCCCACGTAGCCGAACAGCAGGAAGACCTGGTCTTCCAGCATGAGCGTCATGGTGTTCTTGACGGAAGGGTCCGGCTGATAGCCGTCGTCGTAGGTCTTGATGGATATGCGGCGGCCGCGAATGCCACCCTTGTCGTTGATGTGCTGGAAATAGGCGCTGGCGCCCCGGTACAGCTCGATCCCCAGCCCCCGCGACGGTCCGGAGAACGCCGCCGACATGCCAAGCGTAATTTCCTTGTCGGTAACCCCGGAAAGAGCGGGTTCTGCTCTAACGGCCCCGACGACGCTTCCTCCGACGCCGTACAGAATGAGCGAGCGTCTGTTCACGAGATCACAGCGCGATAGCGCAGGTTTCGACCGGCAATATCGAACGATGCTTCCTCACGAAGCCGCAAATACGATCGCACATGTCGTACTTCGAAGACCGGATATGTACCCCAAGCCGTACGATGCGTCGGCAAGGGGCATGTTGGCTACCGCTGCCGGTGGTTGTCAAGATGGACCACGCGGACTTGCGCCTCGCGAGCGTCTGCCGAACGGCTCGGTTACAGCCCGGCTTCCGCGTTCGCCGCTGCAAGGGCGTCGAGTCCTCGCCGGTAGTCGTCGCTGTTGGCATAGGGCGCGCTGACGATCAAACGTGAGGCGCCGGCTTCGGCAAAGTCTCGCAAACGTTGCGCGGCCGCCGCGGTGTCGTTCAATGGCAAGCCTCCCATTACAACGATCTCGCCGACGGGGCGACCCCGAGCGGCACAGAATTCCGCGTATTGGGCGCGCGCCTCGGGGAGCTGCTCCGGCGTCATTGCCGTCGGCAGCCAGCCGTCGCCATACCTGGCGGCGCGTTGCAGGGCGTGAGGCGCGGCGCCGCCAACGTAGATGGGCGGACGCGCGGGACGGGGCCTGAACAGGAACGGCTGGCCGTTGGCCGTGACTTCATCGTGATCGAAACAGTCGTGGATGAAGGCCAGGGTCTGATCCGAGATGCGCCCGCGGCGGCGGCGGTCGACGCCCAGCGCCTGGAACTCCTCCTTCATCCAGCCGAGGCCAGTGCCCAGCAGCAGTCTCTCGCCGGAAAGTTCCTGCAAGCTCGCGATCTGTTTCGCGAGGGGCAGTGCCGGTCGGTAGGGAAGGTTGAGGACGCTGACGCCGAGCCGAATGGTTTGTGTGATACCTGCCAGCCACGCGAGGGCGATAGGCGGATCCACGTAGCGTCCGCCGGATTCTTCCGCTTTATCTGGTGGAATAGCGATGTGATCCGTAACCCAGATGGATTCCAGGCCGGCGGCTTCGGCCGCGCGGGCGCAGGCCGCCATAGTCGCCGCAGACGACTGTTCGCCCATATTGCGCAAGATAGCTCCGATATGCATTCGTCAAGGCCCTCCAATGCCTGCCGCGCGACGCCGGTGGGGATTCGGCCCCCTAGGAACTCGGTATCGCCACCAGCTTGCGAATCCAGCCATCGCCCTTGGTGAGCAGATACAGTTCACTCGCTGCGTCGGTTCCCAACCGAAGATCGGCGCGGACGCCTCCGTGATAGGTGTTCTCGTATCCTGTCACATCGATCAACGCGCGCTCCTCGCCATCGAATGTCAACCGTAACTCCTCGATCGGCACCGGGTGGCCCGGGCGAAGCGCGTCCGTCTCGATGGAGAATACCCTGCCGCGCGTGATGTCGGCGAAGACGTATCGGCCCCGCAGGGAGGGAATCCCAGCGCCGCGATAGACGAAGCCGCTGCCGATTGCGTAGCCCTCGTCATGGTCGTATTGCGCTACGGGGTACACCAAGAGTTCCTCGTCGGTGGGCGGAAGCGGGAATACCCTGCCGGTCTCGGCGGCGTTCCAACCGAAGGCCGTGGCGAACGTGCCCTCGCGAAGGCGCCAGCCATAGTTGCCGCCAGCGATGCCCAGGTTGACCTCCTCGATCTGATCCTGGCCGATGTCGTTGATGAACATCCGGCCTTCTTCGTCCCAGGAAAAGTGCTGCGGATGCCGCAGGCCGTAAGCCCAGATTTCTGGTGCTGCGCCGACGCGATCGGCAAACGGGTTGTCCGGGGGAATGCCGTAGTCTCGATCCTCGCCGCCGCCCAAAGGGTCGATCCGGATGATCGCCGCGAGGGGCGTCGCGAGATTTTGTCCGTTCCCTTCCGGGTCGTTGGCCGCGCCGCCATCGCCGAGGCAAGCATAGAGCAAGCCGTAATCGGGCGAACCTTCGGTGACGTGGGGGTTGAACGCAATGGTTCCTACATTGTGCGTTGGCGCGAACTGCCGGACCCGGAGAATTTCCCGGGACGTCCCCTGGAAGACGTCGCCGGCGGGATCGGTCGCTGTCCACTCGCGAATCACCTCCTCCTGATCCATTCCGCTCACGTAGAACATGAGCTGCCTGATGGTCTCATCGGGGAGATCCGCACCGAAGCCGGCAGGTACTGCGCTGAACGCGGTGTAGAACTTCCCGTAACCGGGCTTTTCCTCGTCCGAAAATTGCGGGTGAAAGGCGAAACCGAGCAGTCCGGTTTCGTTGGGGAATGCGGCGTTGTAGAACCCCACGTTCTGGGCGCGAACGTCCAGGTAAACGACAGGGTCCTTGCCTGCCGCATCGGTCACGTACAGCAGTCCGCGCAAATCGTTGAACACCAGCCGCCCCGAACCGTCCGGGATCGGCATCAGGTATTGAATCCGCGCGTACGCGTCGGTCGTGCCGATCGGCTTGGCGGGATCAGTTGTCCGCGGGGCACGCACGAACGGCACCGCCGCGACGACGGTGTCCCCCTCGGGGATCGCGCCTGGAAGGGGATCCGCCAGCGGTTGCGGCCGCTCTTGCGCGAACGCGGCAGCCGAGGCGAGCAGAAGCGCGGCGGCCGTGCGGGAGGACGCCGTTGGATGCACTAGTTCGGTTTTCTTGCCAGGTCGATCACGGTCGCCTCCTGCGCCAACTTGCCGTCCTGCATGCCGTACCAGTACGTCGTGATGCGGTCAGGACCATGTAGCCGGTACTCGGCCTGGTGCATGTGCATGGCGTCTTCAGAGGGCAGGTTGGTGATGCTTTCGAAGCGCAGTTCGAGGCGGTCTTCTTCGGTCGGCACGATTTCCAGGCGCGGCTGATTGCCTGCGGCGCAATAGTGCGTCATCAACACGCGATCACCGTCCGCGTGGTACACATTGAGCATTTCGTGGTCCCCGCCCGGCATCATGACCTCACTCACCGCCGAGCCGTTCGCCGTGCGTTTGAAGACGGCACCCACCACACCGGTGTCTACCCCGTTCTCGTCCAGCAGGGTCCACTCCCCTTCGAGCGCGGTGAGCGTGGCCATGACCCCCTTTGCGTCTGCGCTGGCGTTGCCACCCGGCAACGCGAGTAACCCCGCAACTACGATTGCCGCACACTGTTTCACGATTGTTCCCCTTTCAAATTTTCGCGTGACGATGGTATCCCGCACTCCCCCGCACTGTCAGCCGACCATCGACTACCAAGTGTCGATGTAAGGATACTTCTTCTCCGTGCGCGGCGGGGTCGGCGGCAGCCGGTGCAGGCTGCTCGCGATCCAGGCGCGCGTGTCCGCAGGGTCGATCACATCGTCAAGACCGCCTCCGACGCCGGCGTTGATGGCCTTGGCGCCCTCGTAGGCGGTGGCGACGCGGCGTTCGAACTCCAGGCGGCGTTCTTCGGCGTCGTCCAGGGCGGCGAGTTCCTTGCGGTAGCCGAGCTTGACCGCACCTTCGATGTTCATGCCGGCGAACTCCGCGGTCGGCCAGGCCACGGTGAAGAAGCCGACCAGAGAACTCGCGCCGCACATCGCCTGCACGCCAAGGCCGTAGGCCTTGCGCACGACGACGCCGAACAGCGGTGTCGTCAGGTTTGCGCCGGCATTGAACATCCGCACGCAATGGCGGACCAGCGCAGTGCGCTCGACGTCGGGTCCGACCATCATTCCCGGGCAGTCCATAAGGCTCAGCACGGGTATGTCGAAGGCGTCGCAGAGTTGGATGAAACGCGCTCCCTTGTCGGCGGCGTCGGAGTCGATGGCGCCCGCGAGATGGTGCGGGTTGTTCGCGATGACGCCCATGGGGCGGCCTTCGACGCGAATGAAAGCGGTGATCACGCCGATGCCGAACTTCTCGCGAATCTCGAGCACGGAGTCCACGTCCGCGATCGTGTGGACGATCTCGCGCATGTCGTACAGGCGCAGCCGGTTTTCGGGAACGATGTGGCGCAACCGCCGCTGATCCGGGGCTTCCCAGGTCTCGACGCTGCCCTGGAAGTAGGAGAGGTACTTCTTCGCCACTTCCACCGCCTCTTCCTCGTCCTTCGCGAGGATGTCGACGACGCCGTTTGGCACCTGGAAGGACATCGGTCCGACTTCCTCCGGCGTGTAGATGCCGAGACCCCCGCCCTCGATCATGGCGGGGCCGCCCATGGCTACCGTGGTGCGCTCCGTCGCGATGATGACGTCGCAGCAGGCTACCAGCGCGGTGTTGCCGGCGAAGGTGCGGCCGTTGATGACGCTGACGAGAGGCACGAGTCCCGACAGCTTCGAGAACTGGGTGAACGTGTGGGTATCGAACGCCACGCCCGGCCCCCTCTTGTCGTCGCCCGGGCGACCGCCGCCGCCCTCTCCAAACAGGATGAGCGGGATACGAAACCGGCTGGCGAGTTCGAACATGCGGTCCTGCTTGTAGTGATTGCGCCCGCCCTGCGTCCCGGCGAGCACCGTGTAGTCGTAGTGGACGACCATGGCGCGTGCGCGCTCTTCGCCAAACAGGTCGCCGTTGATCGTGCCGATGCCAGCGATGAGACCGTCGGCCGGGGTGTTCCGACGTAGCGTCTCCATGTCGTGGCGCTGGTGCTGGCGCGCGACGATCAGCGGCCAGTACTCCTTGAACGAGCCCTCGTCCACGAGTTGATCGATGTTCTCCCTGGGCATCCGGTAGCCGCGCCCGTAACGCTTGGCCACGGCTTCGGGACGGTTCTCGTCGAGGACGTAAGCGTGGCGTTCGTACGTTTGCTGGAGGTCGGGGCGGATGTAGTCGGGGTCGAGTTTCTCGGCCGACGCGGCGGTGCCGCCGGTCACCTCTGACTCCTCGATGAATACGATGGGATAGCGCTCGCGCACAACGTCGCCTTGCGCCATCGTGATGTCGCGCACGATGCCGTCGCGGTCTGCGGCGATGACGTGCTCCATCTTCATGGCTTCGACCACGGCAACCTGCTGACCTGCGCGGACTTCGTCGCCAACAGACACGTCCAGCGAAACGATGGTTCCCTGAATCGGCGAACTCAGGCCCGCCGCGCCTTCGGGGCCCGTGATCGACGGAGCATCCGCCGGCGCCGCCTGTTCCGCCTTGACCTTCGCGTCGTGGTCGAAGAGCGCGAGAGGGTCACGGGTATCCACGCGCGCGCCCGCGAAACCGCTCGCCGCGCCTTCGCCGCCGTTTGGCCCGGGGGTCGCAACGAATCGTTGCGGCATGTCGGTGCCCGGCACCGCAAGCTGCGACAGGTGTTCGTCGACCCAGCGGGTGTATACGCGGCCAGCCGCGAAGTCGGGATGATCGAGGACGTTGCGCAGGAAACAGATGTTGCTGCCAACGCCGTCGAGCCGGAATTCGGACAGGGCGCGGGAGGTGCGCGCCACGGCGGCGCCGAAATCGGACGATGGCGAATAGCCGATCACCTTGGCGAGCAGGGAGTCGAAGGCGTTGCTGGTTTGATAGCCGGCATAGCCGAAACCGTCGGTGCGCACCCCGGGACCGTTCGGCGCTTCGTAGACCGTCAGCGTGCCGCCAGCCGGCCTGACACTGCCGTCTTCGCCGATGGTCTCCATGTTGACGCGGGCCTGAATGGCATAGCCGCGGGGCTTGGCGATATCCGGCGTGTCGAGACCGAGGTCGCCAAGGGTCGCGCCCGCCGCGAGTCGAATTTGCGACTGTACGATGTCGACACCCGTCACCTCCTCGGTCACCGTGTGCTCGACCTGCAGCCGCGCGTTGGTCTCGATGAATGCGAATGGTTGTTCGCCGCCGCTATTCGAGGCGTCGACGAGGAATTCAAACGTGCCCAGATTGGCATAACTTTCTTTGCCGGCGAAGCGCACTGCGGCGTCAATGATGGCGTCTCTCACGTCGATGTCCAGACCCGGCGCGGGCGCCACTTCGACCACCTTCTGATGCCGACGCTGGACGCTGCACTCGCGCTCGCCGAGGTGCGTGACGCCGCCGTACAGGTCGCCGACGATCTGTACTTCGATGTGGCGCGCGTGGGGCAGGAACTCTTCGACGTAGACATCGGCAACGCCGAACGCCATCTCTGCTTCGGACCGGCATCGCGCGTACGCGGCCTCGATCTCGTCGGTCGCCTGCACGACGCGCGTGCCACGCCCGCCACCGCCCGCTACCGCCTTGATGATCATCGCGCCGCTGGCGCACGAAGCGAAGAATTCCCTTGCCTCGTCGAGAGATACCGCCTGATCGCAGCCCCTTAGCACCGGCACATCGGCGTCGACGGCGGCCGTCCGCGCGCGCACCTTGTCGCCGAACAACTCGAGATTCACAGGCTTGGGCCCGACGAATACGATGCCCGCATCGGCGCAACAGCGCGCGAAATCGGCGCGTTCGGCCAGAAATCCGTATCCCGGGTGGATAGCGCCGCATCCCGCCTGGTTCGCGGCAGCGACGATGGCTTCCTGATCGAGGTAGGCGCGCGCGCCGCTTCCGGACAGTGCCACCGCTTCGTCTGCGACTTTCGTATGCAGGCTCGCGGCATCGTCGACCGAATGGACTGCTACCGTCCGCAACCCAAGTTCGCCCGCCGCTCGGGCGATGCGAATAGCGATTTCGCCGCGATTGGCAATGAGCAAGGCATCGAAACGCATGGACTCTCCCCGACAATTCATTTCGCGCGCGCCAACCGGGGATTGTGCCCAATTGGACGGCGGGATTTTACTTCGATGTCGGCGAGAGATTATGGAACCCACCGAAAATTGATCGCGGTGATAGCGGCAAGAAACGGGCCAAGTTCCCCTGGAACACGCGGGTCATCACATGTCAAGACCTGAAAAATTCGTCGGTTGTGCTAATCTGTGTCCCTACTGGGGAAGAAATAATGAAATTTTGTGAGGACGCTACATGGCTAATCGATCACGTACCGATGCTGCAATCGCCCGGACTCGGGAGCAACTCGCAGCGGATGTCGACACGTATCTCAAGACCGGCAACAGTATTCAACAAGTACCCATGGGCGTAAGCGGCCAAGGACCCGCCAGCGGTGGCCGCAAACAGCTAGTTCTCAAACCCCGGCGGGCGTAACGCACCCGCTTCCACAAGACTTCGACGTCACACTTAGGCGTTCGCTTTTCGCTCACGATCCCGTCCATCGAAGCATGCGGTTCCGAGCTTCGAATCGACGTCTTCGACCACGCCATCGGCGGAGCCGATTGTGCTGCCGGTGCCTCCGGCAATGAGGCTGGCGGCAATGGCGTTACGCGTCCGCAGCACGGACGCATCTCATTCGAAACAACGTTTTCAGGCATTGAGCCATGCCCGAGCCATCGAGTCCCATCCTTGATGCATCTACCTTGGCAGTCGGATCGACGTTCGACCCGCTGCGCTCGGTGGCGCCGCTGATCGTCTACATCGACATCAAGAGTCCTTACGCGTTCGTCGCCAAGGACCCGACCCGACGCTTGGCCGAGAGTCTGGGCATCCGCGTCGATTGGTGCCCGCTGACTCTGGACATCCCGAGCTATCTCGGTTCCGCGAAGCTCGACGACAAGGGCAAGGTCGCCGAAGCCGACCGCACACCTTCCCAATGGCGCAACGTCAGATACGCCTATCGGGACGCTCGGCGCTATGCGTCCCTTAGCGGACTCACCCTGCGCGGCACGGTGAAGATATGGGATACGTCCCTCGTTCACATCGGCATGATGTGGATCAAGAGGCAGGAGGACGCGGCGCTGGCGCGCTATCTCGACATCGTCTACGAACGCTTCTGGAGGCGGGAATTCGACGCTGAGGACGCGGCGGTTGTGGCGGGCGCGGTGGTAGAGGCGGGCGGCGACCCGTCGGGATTCCACGAATTCCTTCAGGGCCCGGGTCGCGAGGAGCACGATGCCATGCAGGCCGCCATTTTCGATGCCGGCATCTTTGGCGTGCCAAGCTGCGTGGTCGACGGCGAACTGTTTTTCGGGCGCGAGAATCTGCCGATGGTGCGATGGCTGTTGAGCGGACGTCGAGGACCCCGCCGGGAACCGGCGCCGGACATCGCCTATTGCCGGCTCTGAGATGGTTGAGCCCTACGCGTCAACTCGACCGTTGGCGGTCGCCCTGGATATCAAGGACCCGCATTCCTACCTGGCGAAGGACCCCACCTATGCGCTGGCTGACGACCTTGGTGTCGACATCGACTGGTTGCCCTTTATCTCCCGGCCGTTGCGGCGTGCTGCGTCCGGCAGCGAAGATCGCGGTTCGCGCCACCGGCGTTTTCGCGCCGACTACGTCGAGCGCTCCATCGCGCGCTATGCCAGCGTGAGAGGCGTGACGATCCGAAACATCTATCGCGCCCCCGACTCAAGCCTTGCGGGGATGGGCATGCTGGCCGCCAGGGCGAATTCGGAGGAAGCGCTCCGAGACTACCTCGACCGGGTTTTCAGGCAGTACTGGGAGGACGATCTCGACATCGAGGATGCCGATACCATTTCCGGACTGTTGTCCGCGGCAGGCGTCATGGACTTCGATCCGGACGTGGCGCATTTCGAGGCGCTACAGGAAAGCCTGGCGCTTGCCGGAGTATTCGAAACACCGGCATATATCGTCGACGGCGAGATCTTCCTCGGTCGCGCCCATCTGCCCATGATTCGCTGGATACTCTCCAACCGCGCGGGCCCTCCGCCTATCTGACCTCCGCTGATCGGTAGAGGATGTCTACCGGATGCGGTTGGCGGGTCCCGCGGTGCGTCAACCGGCGCATTTGGGGCACCATGCCGGAGAGCGTCTCCCGGCGATAGGCGGGCGCAGGATGGGTGCTGAGGAAGGCCACGGGAGTCGCCGCGCCGACCTTCGCCATCTTGTCCCACAAGCTGACTGCGGCCTCCGGGTCGTAGCCCGCCAGCGCCGCCAGTTCGATGCCGAGACGGTCCGCCTCGGACTCGGCGGCGCGGCTGTTAGGCAGTTCGATTGCGAGATTCGCCGCCAGCGCGGCCGCGGTGAGACCGCGATCATCGATGTCGAAAATCGCGTCCGCCGCGATCAGGCCCACGGCGGTGACCAGTGCGATGGACATGCGCTCGGCGGTGTGGTTGGCGATGGCGTGAGATATCTCGTGGCTCATGATCTGGGCGAGTTCGTCGTCGGTCAACTGGAGTCGTTCGAACAGACCGCCGTAGACCGCCATCCTGCCGCCGGCCATGCACCAGGCATTGACGGTCTTCGGCTCGTCGATGAGGGCCACGCTCCACTGCCAGTCCGCGGTATGCGGGTAGCGCGCCACCGCCTCGGCCACGACGCGGCCGGTGACAACCCCTACGCGATCCGCGAGCAGCGGGTCGTTCAGCAAACGGTTTTCGCGGGATAGCTGCTGCACCGTGCTGATGTAGGCCTTGCGCGACTCGACGATCGCGGCTTCCGGCGAGATCACCATCAATTGGCTGCGCCCGCCGGGACTCGTGACGCAGCCCGCGAGCGCGGTGGCGCACAGCAGCAGGGCAGCGAAGCAAGGGAAGGTCACGCCGCGCTTGGGCAGGCGAAGATACCGTCGCGTGAAATGTGTTTGAGTCAACTTCCTGTCGCTCTCAACCGCCGCTGAAGAAACGCCTCGGGTTGTCCACGAACAGCGTATGGATCGTCTTTTCCTCCACGCCCATTTCGAGCAGGTCCGGGATGACGTGGTAGTGGATATACAGGTATTGGTCGACGTTGGTGCGCCTGAACTCATGCTCTTCCGGCATGGTGCCATCCGGTTTCTCCTTCAATATGTGCAGGCAGATGCAGTCGTGGGACGGACACAGGCGGTCGCCGTAGCCGTCGTCGATGAGCGCCTTCATGGTTAGCGTGCGCATGTGCGGACTGACAAGACGCCCGGGATAGCGATCAAGACCCAGGTAACAGCCCTGGTCGAGGATCCACTTCAGATACTCGGTGTCCGTGGTGTCGTTGGAATGGTCGATCTTGACTCGCGTGAGATCGACCCCCTCTTCGCGGAAGATCTCGATCTGGCGGCGGGCGACTTGCCGGGTCGGATGGGAGTGCACCATCATGGGGATACCCGTCTCGTTGTGCGCCCGCGCGGCCGCCCGCGCCATCACTTCGAGCCGTTCGGTCACGCCTTCGAAATCCGCCGCGCACTTCAGTATCCCCGCCTTGACGTCCGTGCCGCGAAACCCTTCTTCTATGTCGCGAACGAACTCTCGAGCCATCTGATTGGCGGACACGCCGTGAAGAAAGCGCGGGACATCCAGCCACCAGCCCGTGACATTGATGATGTTCACGCCGGACCCTCGGGAGACCCTCGCGAGAAATTCCGGGTCGCGTCCGAGGTCGAACGTCGTGGCGTCGACGATGGTGTCGATGCCGCCGGCCTTCGCCCGCTTCAGCGCCGTGATCGCGGTCTCCTCGCGGTCGGCCCCCAACAGGTCCGGATAGGTCCGGTATAGCCCGCTGGCCGACACCATGACGTGCTCGTGCATCAGTGTGAACCCGAGATCGTCGGGCGAGATCCTCCCGAGGACGGTATTGATTTCGTTCATCGACGACTCCTTGACCCGCGGGACATTGCACAACGGTATCATTCAACCCGGCTGCTCACGAAGGCGCAATCGGCGCGGCGTTCGGATGGTCAGGCAAGCGCCGGGATCACTTCGTCGGTCAGCCGTATGAAGGAGGCGTGGCTGAGCGGCGCGGCTAGCAGGTAGTCCAGGGGCAGTTCCTGCTCCAGTCGCTTAAGCTCGTCGATGACCCGTCCCGGCGAGCCGTGGATGACGACCTGGTCGACATATCGCTGCACCGGGTCGATGTGTTTTGCTCGGCGGCCCGTCGCATACGAACCTACGGTCCAGCGCGCGCCTGTCCGGGCGATTTCCCGGCCCTCGGCATCGGTCTTGCCGATCGCGACAAGGCGCGCCATGGGGGTGTCCTGGTCGTTGCGGTGGCCGTGTTCGGCGAGGCCGAGCCGATAGGAGCGGTATTTCTCCGCCAATTCCTCGTGAGACGAATGCGGGTCCATCAGGATCGCGTGCCCCTGGCTTGCGGACCAGGAGATCGCCTCCGGCGAGCTCGATGCGATCCACACCGGGGGATGCGGCTTCTGCAATGGTTTCGGCAGCACCTCAAGATCGTGGTATTGGTGGAACCGGCCCGCGTAGTTGAGGCGATCTTCGCGCCACGCGCGCAACACGATCTCGACATTCTCGCGGAAGCGCGGATACGAATCCTCCCGCGTTACGCCGAACACTTCGAACTCTTTCTTGTCGAAACCTCTCCCTGCCCCCCAGTTCACGCGGCCGCCGGAGAGCACGTCGAGCAGAGCCACCTCTTCGGCCAATCGCGCGGGGTCGTAGAACGCGGCCAGCGACACTCCGGTGCCGATCCGCAGGTTCCGGGTGATGCCGGCCACGTGCATGCCCATGAGGTGCACGGATGGACATACGCTGTAGGTCGAGAAATGGTGTTCCGCCAGCCACACCGCGTCATAACCCGACGTGTCCATGATGCGAATGCGGTCGAGCGCGCGTTCATACACCGTGGGCAGCGGAACGCGCCGCCCGGGCCAGCTAAAGAACTGCAACACGCCGAATTTCAACGGTGTCGCCTCTTGTGATCGAGCGCGATTCCCTCCATTGCCTTCATCCGTTTCGTCGCCCTTCGCCGTCCAAGTCCGCGCCGCCGCGCTATTATGACGAACGGAAGCAGTCCCCGTTAACCCGGATAGCGCGATAACAACCGTGAACAGTCCCTATCCCATTATTCCGTGGCCCCTCCTGCGCAAAGTCGAGCGCGCCGAGGGCGCCTACCTGTACACGGACCACGGCCGCCGCATTCTGGATGCGGCGGGCGGGGCCATTGTGACGAACATCGGCCACGGACGCGCAGAGGTCGCGCAGGCCGTCGCCGAGGCGACCCAGCGAGAAGGCTATGTCATCCCGCCGTGGCTCACGCCGTCGCGTGAACGGCTGATGGATCGCCTTGTGGCGGATTGGCTACCGGCGGAATTTACGCGCACGCACCTCACCTGCGGCGGCTCGGAAGGCATAGAAACGGCCATGAAGATCGCCTTGCAATACCACTATGCGCGCGGACAACCGGAAAAATCCAAAATCGTCGGCCATTCGGTGTCCTACCACGGGACTACCCTGGCCACGACCGCGGTGGGCGGGCACGAAGCGCGCAGGTTCGGTCTGACGCACGCCTTGCCGAAATACCCTTCCTCGCCGTCGCCCGATCCCCTGCGCTGCCCCGGCGACGATCCGGGAAGCTACTATGTCGACGCGTTCGAGCGGACGATAGAGCGCGAAGGCCCCGAGCGCATCGCCGCATTCCTCGCAGAGCCCATCATTGGTGCCAGCGGCGGCGCCGTCGTGCCGCCGGACACCTATTGGCCGGCCGTGCGCCGCATCTGCGACGCGCACGACATCCTGCTGGTCGCGGACGAAGTGATGACCGGTTTCGGCCGCACAGGACGTGCATTCGGCTACCAGCACTGGCCCGCAACGCCGGACATCATCGTTTCCGGCAAGGGGCTCACCGGCGGTTATGCGCCGCTCACCGGCATCTTCGCGACGGACGCCGTCGTCGCGCCGCTGGCTGACGCGGGCATGAGCGTCATGTTTCATACCTTCGCCGCGCATCCTGGCGCGTGCGCCGCCGCCGACAAGGTGCTGGAAATCATGACGCGCGAAGACCTGGTCGCGCGCGCGGCCCGGATGGGAGACGAACTGCGGGGTAGCTTGTCGGCCGCGCTGTCGAATCACCCGCACGTTGCCGAGGTGCGCGGGCGCGGCATGCTGATCGGCGTCGAGATCGTAAAGGATCGTGCCACCCTCGAGCGTTTTCCGAGAGAGGACAACATCACCGCCCGCGTGGTCAACGCGGCGCTCGCACGCGGCGTATTTTTCTATGGCGGCGGCACCGGCGCGGTACGAGATGTGATCGTGTTGGGGCCGCCCTTCACCATCGATGGGAACGATGTCGACCAGATGGTCGCCGCGCTCTCGGGCGCCATCGACGATGTGACGCGCGCGGTGTGACGCGCGGGGCGGGTACCGACGGAAAATCCTGGTGAGTCCGTACTTATAGACGTACTCAGCACCAAAAGGATAAGGACGTGCAAGGACAGGTAGTTTCGGTTGGCCTCATTGTCGGCATGTGCGTAACGCTCGCGGCGTTTACCGCAATAGCCGGGGATGACTCGGAAGAGAAGCGGAAGATGGAGCGCTCCATCGACATCGAAGAAATGAAAGCCGGCGTAGCGGAGCGGTTCGCGAAACTGGACGCGGACGGCGATGGCAAGGTGACGCCGGAGGAATTCTCGGCCGTGCGGATGGACAGCGGCGAAGGCCGCGGAGCCGACAGGCGTTGGCGTGGACATGGTGCGCGCGAAGCAATGCGCAAACGCATGGAAAAAAACAAGCGCGAAGGCATGCGAGAACGGCGTGGGGAAAGGCGCCAGATGCGCGGAATGCTGAGCGAGCAAGTATTCGACGCGGCTGACGGCGATGGGGACGGCAAGCTGTCGAAGGAGGAGTTCGGCCAGCTACCGCAGGCCGCGCGCTCGGTCGCGCAGCGGCGCGTCTTCGACCGCCTTGATGGCGATGGCGACGGTGCCCTGACCGCTAGTGAATTGTCACCGAGGATTGCCACGCTCGAGAAGATGGACGCGGACGGGGACGGCAAGGTCGGACGCAAGGAAATGGGTGCCTGGCGCAAGGAACAAGCCTCCGGCGACGGAAAGAAAAAGCGCGACTGGCGCAAGATCAGGAAATCCGGCGACGCAGATGCGGACAAGACCGAATAATCGTTTTGGGCGAGGTGTCGGACGAGGAACTGATGCGTTTAGTCCAGACCGGAGACCAGCAGGCGTACGCGCGCCTGCTGGACCGGCATCTCAATACCGTGCACGCCTACGCCTTCCGGATGACGAACAATCGGGCGGATGCGGAAGACATCGCGCAGGAGACGTTCCTGCGCGTGTGGCACAGGGGGCGAACGTTCAAGCCCGGGCGTGTCCGCTTCACCACTTGGCTGCACCGCATCGCTCACAACCTTTGCATAGACGAGTTCCGCAAGAGGCGGGACACCGTCGACGCGGAGCCCGAGGCGATGGCCGATGACGCGCCCGCCGTGGATGAGCTGAACATGGCGGAAGAACGTCGCAAGGCGGTTCATGCGGGCATCGCCGCGTTGCCCGAAAGGCAGCGGTCGGCCCTGGTGTTGTGCCAGATCCAGGGACGATCCAACAGGGAGGCGGCGCAAATCATCGGAGTTTCGGTGGATGCGCTGGAATCGTTGATCGCCCGCGCGAGGAGGACGCTGAAGACGCGATTGCGCAATACCATGAATCTGGAGGGAGCGTGATGACGAACGAAGAGTTTGGGGATCGCCTGGACCGGTACGGCGCGAATCTTGAAGACTGGCCGTCTGCGGACCGTGCGGCTGGACGCGCGTTCGTGGATACTACTGAGGGTCGGCGACAACTTGACGCCGCAGAGGCGTTCGATGCGCTGCTCGCTGAAACGGCGGCGGTGCCGGAACCGCTTGGCCTCAAGCAACGGATACTCGCCAACGTGGACTCCCGAAGGCGCCCGATCGACTTTGTGTCCTGGCTCTTGGCGCCATTGTGGCGGCCGATCGCCCTTGCGGCGGCACCGCTTGCCGTGGGTTTCACCCTCGGCTTCACTTATCCCGAGACGGATAGCCTCGAGGAGGATGTAGCGGTCATCGCTTTCTCTGAAATCGAGGAAGCGAATGGCGCTGACAGCAGCGAGGATCTTTGAATGCACAGTAAGTGGCTCATTGGGGCGCTGACCGTCTCGGTTGTTGTCAACCTGCTGTTGGCTGGCTTTGTCGTCGGCCGCATGTCGGGCGACTTCGGCTTCAGGGGCGGGATCGGTGCAGCGCCGAAAGTGCCCCAACTCAGGTTTCTTGAAGAAGAGCGGCGGCGTGAGGTGACCCGGGGCCTCGAAACCCGCAAGGCACTTAGACCCATTCTTCGCGAGCTTCGCCGGTCTCAGGGAGGCATCCGGGCCGCGTTCGCAGCGGAACCTTTCGACCAAGAAGCGTTGTCCGACGCGCTGGCCGAGTTCCGCCGTCGGCTGGAGGAAAGCCAGGCGCTGAGCCATGGGAAACTCGTCGCCGTGGCGGCGAGGCTCACCGCCGACGAACGGCGCAGACTGGCCACAACACTGGATCGGCGCCGTGGGCAGCCGGACAAGAAACCCCCTCGGCGCAAACATCACCCATAGCGGGCGCCCTCCAGGTCCAGCAGGTAGCGCTTCGTCTCCAAGCCCCCGCCGAAACCGGTCAGGCTGCCGTCGGCGCCGATGACCCGATGACAGGGCAACACGATGGGTAGCGGATTGCGGCCGTTGGCAGCGCCGACGGCGCGCACTGCCTTGTGCCTTCCGATCTGCGCCGCAACTTCGCCGTAGCTGCGCGTCTCGCCATAGGGGATGGACGCGAGCGCGTCGAGTACCGCGAGTTGGAACGCCGTGCCGGTTGGCTTGAGGTCGAGGGCGAATTCGCGCAGGGTCCCTTGGAAATACTCTTCCAGTTGGGCAACCGCCTGGCGCAGGAAAGGCGCATCCGAGGTTTTCCAATCCGCTTTCGGCACGGTGCTCTTGGGACCGCGGGAAAACGCGATCAGCGATAGCGCATCAGTGCCCGCCAGCAGCAGTCTGCCGACGGGACTTTGTATCCACGTGTAGTTCACGCTCCAATGCTCATGCGCTGGACGGTGCCCGTAGCAGGCTGTTCAATTCGTCGATGATCGATCTCCTCAGGTTCTCGTTGTGATAGCCCTTGACAGACACGATCCGGCCGTCGGTACCGACAATTACCGTGTACGCCCACCCGCGGCCGTAATAGCCTCGGACGTGGCCGCGACGGTCGTGGACGAGAGTCATGCGGTAGTCCTTGAGGCGCCGGGCCACGCTACGGTACGTACGCCGGTCTTCAGAAGTGACGGCAATGACCTCCAGCCGCTCCTCGCCGACAGAGTTTTGAATGGCCTCGAGGGCGGGCAGGAACTTGTGGGCCGGCCGATACCATACGGGCCAGAACGTCACGACGACGATCTTGCCGGACATCTGCGAGAGGTCGGCGCGGTCGCCGTTCTGGTCCGTCCCGAGGAGGGGAGGCGGGACGTCTCCGACCAGCACCTTGGCGGCGGCGCCCGGGGCCAGAATGAGGGCCGAGGCGATGACGGCGAGTGTCTTCGCTAGCATTCCCCCGCGAACCTCAGTAGCGGCCAACTTCCAAGTCTCTCTGGTCCACGCAAAATTCATGTCAATGCTCCAGTATGCGTGCTCTCGCCTGCGCGCGCAGCAGGCTGTTCAGTTCGTCGACGATCGGGACCACCATATCCACACTGTACCCGCGTTTGACGGACACTACGACGCCTTTGGTACCGACGATCACCATGTGCGGCAGCCCATCGACGCCGTACTGGCGCTGGAGTATGCCGCGTCGGTCGTGGACGAGCGTCATCTTGTAGTCCTTGAGGCGCCGGAGGGCTCCACCGTACGTGCGCGAGTTCTCGGTGTTGACGGCAATGACCTCCAGCCGATCCTCGCCGATGGAGTTGTGGATGGCCTCGAGGACGGGCAACTCCTTGCGACATGGTGGACACCACGTCGCCCAGAAGCTGATGACGACGATCTTGCCGGACATTTCTTCAAGGTTCATGCGGTCGCCGTTCCGGTCCGTCCCGAGGCGGGGCGGCGGGACGTCTCCAACCTGCATGTCGGCGACAGCGCCGGGGGCCAGGATGGCGGCCGAGACGATGACGGCTATGGTCTTCGCTGGCATCCCTCGACTATACACCTCGGAGAGTGATCTCGGTGAACTCGTGAACTCGCCGGGACCGGCAAAACGCTTTCTTCCGGTGCTATGGTTGACGTTCGCGACGGGAGTGCACATGCGCGAGCAGGAAAACGAATTTCTCATCGAGCAGATCGAAATCGGGCCAATGGCGAACTTCACCTATGTTGTCGGCTCGCGCAGCACCCGCGAGGTGGCGATCGTGGATCCCGCCTGGGATATCGACGGACTACTGCGTCATCTTGCGACCCGCGACTACAAGCTCGTCGCCGCTCTGGCGACCCACTACCACCCGGACCACATCGGCGGCGGCATGCGAGGGCACAACATCGCCGGCGTCGCCGAGTTGCTCGAGAAGTCTCCGGTGAAGATCTATGCGCACAAGCACGAGGCGGACGGCGTGAAGAAGGTCACTGGCATCTCCGACACGGACATGGTCCGCGTCGACTCCGGCGACACGCTCAAGCTCGGTGACATCGAAGTGGAGTTTCTGCACACGCCGGGACACACTCCGGGCTCACAGTGCTTCCGCATCAAGAACACCCTGGTTTCCGGCGATACGCTGTTCATCAACGGCTGCGGCCGCGTCGATCTGCCGGGGTCGGACCCGGACGACATGTACCGCAGCCTGCAGCGGCTGAAGGCCCTGCCGGACGATACGCTGCTGTTGCCCGGGCACAACTACAGCGCCGTCCCCAACGCGACCATGGCCGCCTCGAAGCGGCAGAATCCCTACCTTGCCGTCAAGGATATCGATACCTGGAGGCAGATGATGGGTTAGGTGGGCTTGGGCGGGGGCAAAACACGGCGCCTGCCAAGGCGACGGGTGTTGTGGCGCTGACGCCGGCCGTCGGCGACCCGGTGATGCCTCAGGGAAGCAGGTGCGCGACGGCGTCGCGTTCCTCCCGCAGTTCGGCTTCGGTGGCCCGCATTTTCTCGCGGCTGAAATCGTTGATGTCGAGACCGTCGACGATCTGCCAGTCGCCGTCTGCGCACACGACGGGGTACGAATAGATCAGTCCCGCTTCGATATCGTAGCTGCCGTCGGAGTAGACGCCCATGCTCGCGACATCGTCCGTGCCATGGACCCAGCCGCAGAAGTGATCTATGACCGCGTTGGCGGCGGAAGCAGCGCTGGAGGTACCGCGCGCAGCGATGATGGCCGCCCCGCGCTGTTGCACCGTCGGAATGAACTCGTCCGCGTACCAGGCCTGATCGACCAGTCCCATCGCGGACTTCCCCGCCACCGTCGCGTGATGGATATCCGGATATTGCGTCGCCGAGTGGTTGCCCCAGATCGCCAACCCCCGCACCGCATCGACGTGCGCGCCCGTTTTGGCTGCGAGTTGCGCCTTGGCGCGATTGTGGTCAAGGCGCATCATCGCGGTGAAGTTGCGCGGATCGAGATCCGGCGCGTTGCATTGCGCGATCAGACAGTTGGTGTTCGCCGGATTGCCGACGACCAACACCTTCGCGTCCCGCGACGCGTGCTTGTTCAGTGCCGCGCCCTGGGCGGAGAAGATCGCCGCGTTCGCTTCAAGCAGGTCGCCGCGCTCCATTCCCGCCGTGCGCGGCCTGGCGCCGACAAGGACTGCGATGTCCGCGCCGTCGAAGGCGACGTTGGGGTCGTCGCTGGCCGTTATCCCGGCGAGCAACGGAAACGCGCAATCCTCCACTTCCATGATGACGCCATTGACGGCGTCCATCGCCGGCGGAATCTCAAGGAGTCGCAGTGTGACGGGCGTGTCTTCGCCCAGGAGTTGCCCCGACGCGATCCGAAAGACGAGCGCGTAGCCGATCTGGCCCGCCGCCCCCGTCACCGCGACCGTTACCGCATCAGCCATCGCCGCCTCCCTCATCGTTAAGCGACGGAAATTCTATCGACTTGGCGGAATGGGTGATACCGGACGCCGCCAACGGTGCCGAATGTATACGCGCCTCAAGCCGATGCGCTGCCCTGACGACACTGGAGCGTAATCGGCGTCTGATTTGGAACACTGAACAGTTTGTTTGTTCTAAGATTGCACAGTTTCGCCAAAAGAGAGTTATCTATATGAAACCGACGCCGTTTTGTTGCCGTAGTTTGTGTGTTGCCGCCCTGGCGATTGTCAGTAGCGCTGTGCAGGGCGAAGAGGCGCAACAGCCGGAAGACCAGCTTGAGACGGTGGTCGTGGTCGGCACGCGGGCCGCGCCTCGGACCGCTAACGATGCGCCGGTGCCGGTGGACGCCATCGACGCGGAAGCGCTTTTGGGACAAGGCAGCGGGGACATGTCCAACCTGCTGCGCACGACGATTCCGTCGTTCCACGTCAGCACCAACCCGTCCCGGGACGCGGCGGCCCTGTTGCGGCCGGTCAACCTGCGCGGCCTGGCGCCGGACCACACGCTGGTGCTGGTGAATGGAAAGCGCAGGCACCGCGGGGCGGTCATTCAATGGATTTCCAACGGTGCCTCCGACGGTGCCCAGGGACCAGATATTTCAGCCATTCCAGCAGCAGCTATCGAAAGAGTCGAAGTGCTCCGTGACGGCGCCGCTGCCCAGTACGGCTCCGACGCCATCGCCGGCGTGGTCAACTTCGTTCTGAAGGACGACGACGAGGGTGGCAGCATCGAGGCCAAGTACGGCTTTCACACCGAGGACACTGCGGAGGATCTGACCGTCATTTCCGGCAACCTCGGTTTCGGCGTCGGCAGAGCCGGCTTTGCGAACGTCAGCGTGGAGTACACCACTTCGGCGTCCACCGACCGAAGCGTGCAGCATCCGGATGCCGTGGCCATGGAAGCCGTGGGCGTATCGGTGGCCAATCCCGCCAAACCTTGGGGCGATGCCGAAGTCAATGGCGGCCTGAAGGCCTTCGTCAACACGGGCCTTGAGTTCGACAACGGTGTGCGTGCCTACGCGTTCGGCAACTACACAACCCGCGATGTAACCACTGCGTTCTTCTACCGCTCGCCCCAGGGCCGCTCCGGCGTCTATGTCAGCGGCGGCAAGATCCTCATCGGCGGCGGTCCGGCCTGCAAGGCCAGGTACGACTACGATGCCACGCCTGAGAACGTGGTGATGGTGCGGGACCTGCTAGGGGCGGACGAGGCGTGTTTCGCATTCGCGGAAATCCTGCCGCAAGGATTTACGCCGGCGTTCGGCGCCACCATGACCGACATGTCGGCGGTGGGCGGCTTTTCGGGCGCGTTGGACAATGGCCTGACCTACGACGTATCCGTCAGCCATGGTCGAAATCACCTGGACTTCTTCATCGATGAGACGGTCAACGCCTCCTACGGCCCCGCAACTCCCCGCTTGTTCGATATAGGCGCAAACGCGCAGACGGAAACCAACTTCAACGTGGACTTGACCTATGCGATGGACGCGGGTCTGGCCTCCGACCTCAATGTGGCGGCTGGCTTCGAGTGGCGGGACGAGGGGTTCAAGATCGTTACCGGCGAACAGCTCGCCTGGGACACTGGGCCGTATGGCGACGACGGTTTCTCCGCCCGCTCGAATGGTTTCGGCGGTTTCAACCCGGCCAGCGCGGGGAAGTGGAGTCGGGCCAACATTGCCGGCTATCTCGATCTCGAGGCGGACGTGAACAACTGCCTGCGTCTCGGCGGTGCCCTGCGCTGGGAGGACTTTGACGACTTCGGCTCCGTGACGAACTACAAGCTCGCGGGACGCCTGCAGATGACGGATCTTTTGGCGTTGCGGGCTTCTATCGGTTCCGGGTTCCGCGCGCCCACGCCGGGCCAGCAGAACGCCAACAACCTGTCCACGGTGGTGGATTCCGCCACCGGCGTGTTCCGGGAACAGGGCACCGTAGCCTCGACCAACCCGGTGGCGCTGGCCCTGGGCGGCGCGCCGCTCGATGCGGAAAGCTCCAACAACTACACCCTTGGGTTCCTCGTCCAGACCGACCGTGGCCTGGACCTGACCGTCGACCTGTTCCGCATCGACCTTACGGATCGCATCGCCCTGTCGGACAACCTGGACGTGACCGATGCGCTGCGCGCGGACCTGGTGGCCGCGGGGGTTGCGGCGGCGGCTGATTTCAACCGGATACGCTACTTCACGAATGACTACGACACCCGCACCACGGGCATGGACATCGTACTGACCCAGCGCTTGCAGACGGACCTCGGCGTAACAAACCTGCTGGCCGGCTACAACCGCACCATGACCGACATCGAGGAACTGGAGCAGGCGTCGACCGCCAGCCGCGTAGCGTCCATCGAGCGAGGCTCCCCGGGGTCCCGGGTCAGCCTGGCGGTGAACCATGCTACGGGCGCCTGGGACATTGGCGCGCGCGTCAACCACTTCGGCAGTTGGTTCGACTCTGACGACAACCACTACCATGACGGATACCAATACTTGGACGTGTCGGCGAAGTACACCTTTGGGGAGAACGTTGCGGTGGTGATCGGTGCCGACAACATTCTCGATGCCTATCCGGACGAGGCCGTCCGTTCGCCGAGTTCCGGCCGACTGTATCCCCGATATTCGCCCGCCGGCTACAACGGTCGCCTTATGTACGGTCGGTTGCGCTACGCGTTCTGAAAGGGCGGCACGCCAGACGGTCAGCGGAACTCGTAGTACCAGGTACCCGCTTTTCGCAGCGCTAGTGCCTTTCGGATAAAGGGGGCGGTCTTGTCCGGCAGTCGGTCCGGCGCCGCCCAGACCAGATCGTCGCAGCGATCCGGCTCACCGATTGCAGCGGTGCCGCGCCAGCGTTTGGCTTCGAACAGGAAATCGACGCCGTCGCCATATGGCATGACGATACGGGGTTCTATTTCCAAAACCTCGATGCGCGTCTCTTCGGCCACTTCGCGCGCCGCCGCATGGGCGACTTCCTCGCCGGCTTCGACATGCCCGCCTGGCAGCGAGTAGTAGCCGTCGAGGAAACCTGTATTCGCCCTGCGCAGCAGCAGCAAGCGGTCGTGATCGAATACGAACGTGTGCACGATGATGTCGAACCGGGATCTGGCCCGCATTTTTGAGGATGGAATGGCCTGACTCCGCGTCAGAATAGTGACACGCTGAAATCAGGGTCAACCCTTTTTCTCATCGGTGCGCGATGGAATCGATGGCTTTGCAGCGCGGCGACACCCGATTCGTTTCAATAACTTGCCGTATTGCTCCCTGTGGGGTGACCGATCGGGCGACTTGATACGCTGGTGCTTTTCTGCCATTTTTGCCAGTTCCCCAAAGAAAACCTGATCGATGCCGATGACTGACTTGAACCGCCAGCTTGCGTTAGGACTGCCCGCATCTTACGGGCTGTACGATCCCGCGTTCGAGAAAGACGGGTGCGGCGTCGGGTTCATCTGCGACATCAAGGGCCGCGCGAGCCACCAGATCATTCAGGACGCGGGGCACATGAACTGCTGCATGGTGCACCGCGGCGGACTCGGCTACGAAAAGAACACCGGCGACGGCGCCGGCATCCTGACGGGTCTGCCGCACAAGTTCCTGCGCAAGGTTGCGCTGCAATCCATGGACGTCGAACTGCCGCCGCCCGGATGTTATGGCGTCGGCAATGTATTCCTGCCGCGCGACCCGACGGAGCGCGCCCATTGCAAGCGGGTGGTGGCGCAAGCTGTCGCTCGCGCCGGTCAAAGGCTGCTGCGCTGGCGGGCGCTACCGGTCGATCCGAACGGCGCCGACATCGGCAACGCGGCGCGCGCGGCGATGCCGGTCATAGAGCAACTCTTTGTCGCCGCCGCGCCGGGCATCGAGGGAGACGCGCTGGAACGCCGGCTGTATCTCATCCGCAAGGACGCGACGCACCGTCTGCGCACCGATGTGAAGCTGGCCGAACGGAAGCTGTTCTACATCTGCAGCCTGTCGACAAAGATCGTTATCTACAAGGGAATGCTGACGCCCCATCAACTGTTCCCATTCTTTGCCGACCTGCGCGACGAGGATTACGAATCGCACCTCGCCATGGTGCACTCGCGCTTTTCCACCAACACGTTTCCATCCTGGGACCGGGCGCAGCCGAACCGATTCATGTGCCACAACGGCGAGATCAACACGCTGCTCGGCAATGTGAACTGGATGAACGCACGGGAGGGCGTGGTGCGTTCCGACCTGTTCGGCGACGATCTTCCCAAGCTGTTTCCCGTAGTCGAGGCGGACTGCTCCGATTCGGGCACCTTCGACAACGTGCTGGAATTCCTGCTCATGACCGGGCGCACACTGCAGGAAGCGGTCCTGATGATGATCCCGGAAGCCTGGCAACAACATCCGAACATGCCGGAAGCGCGGCGCGCTTTCTACGAGTATCACTCCTGCCTGATGGAGCCGTGGGACGGTCCCGCGTCCATCGCCTTCACCGACGGCACCTATATCGGCGCCGTGCTCGATCGCAACGGCTTGCGTCCATCCCGGTACTACGTCACGGATGACCACAAGTGCATCATGGCCTCCGAGGTTGGGGTGGTTTCCGTGGACCCCGCCCGCGTGGTGGAGAAGGGCCGCCTGCAGCCGGGCAAGATCTTTCTCATCGATTTCGATCAGGGCCGCATGATTCCCGACGAGGAGATCAAGACCGAGTGGGCGGCGGCCAAGCCCTATCGACGCTGGCTCGACGCGCAGAGGATTGAACTGGACCACCTGCCGCCGGTCCCGGCCGCCGGTTTCGAGCCCTCGACCCTCATGTCCCGCATGCAGGCTTTCGGCTACACCGCCGAGACCATGCAGTTCATGCTGCAGCCGCTGGTAGAGGAATTGCGCGATCCGCTGGGATCCATGGGCAACGACGCGGCCCTGGCGGTCATGTCCGAAAAGCCGCGCATGTTGTATGACTACTTCAAGCAACTCTTCGCGCAGGTGACCAATCCCGCCATCGACTCCATCCGCGAGGAAGTCATCATGGCGCTGGAGTGTTACATCGGCCCCGAGCGCAACCTGCTCGAAGCGAAGGAAGGCAACGCCCATCGGCTGCGCATACCGCACCCGATCCTGTCGAACGAAGAGCTCGCGCAGCTCAAGGGGATGAGCCACCGGGGATGGCGGTCCACGGAGATCGACATCACCTTCCCCTTGAACTCCGGCAAGCGCGGGCTGCTCGAGGCTTTCGACCGTATTTCGGCGGAAGCGAGCCAGGCCATTGCGGACGGCTATAGCCTCGTCGTGCTGTCGGATCGCGCGATCAGTGCGGAGCGCGTACCGATCAGCGCCCTGGCCGCCGTTGGCGCGGTCCACCATCACCTCGTGCGCGAACACGCGCGTACGCGCATCGGCATCCTGGTGGAGACCGGGGAGGCGCGCGAGGTCCACCACCACTGCCTGCTGATCGGCTACGGCGCGGACGCGATCAATCCCTATCTCGCGTTCGAGTCCTTGTGGGACGCCCGGCGCAAGGGCTATCTCAGCGGGTCGGCGCACATCGCGAACGATGCGCACGTGGTCACCGCGTACCGCAAGGGGGTGGCCAAGGGCATGATGAAAGTGATGGCCAAGATGGGCATCTCGACGCTCCAGTCCTACAAGGGCGCGCAGATTTTCGAGGCGGTGGGACTCAACGAAGACGTCGTGGAACGCTGTTTCGCGGGCACCGCGAGCCGCGTGCGCGGGGTCGGTTTCGAAGTCCTGGCAGAGGAGATGCGGCGCCGCCACGGCATCGGATTTCCGCCGCGAGACACCGTCGCCCTGCCGGTCCTGCCAAATCCCGGCGACTTCCACTGGCGCCGCGGCGGGGACACGCACATGTGGGATCCGGACGCCGTCGCCAACCTGCAGTTCGCCGCGCGCAGCAACAGTTCCGAGGCGTACCGGCGCTTCGCCGAGCACGTGAACGAAGAGAACACGCGCCGCAGCACGTTGCGCGGTTTGCTGCGATTCAAATCCAGCGCCGGCGGCGCATCCCTCGATATCGACGAGGTGGAACCGGCAAGCGCGATCGTCAAGCGGTTCGCCACCGGTGCCATGAGTTTCGGATCGATCTCGAAGGAGGCGCACGAATCGCTCGCCGTCGCCATGAACCGCATAGGCGGCAAGTCCAATACCGGCGAGGGCGGAGAGGACGCTGCGCGCTACGCGCCGCTGCCGAACGGTGACTCCAGGCGGTCCGCCATCAAGCAGGTGGCAAGCGGCCGTTTCGGGGTAACCATCGAGTACCTGACCAACGCGGACGAGTTGCAAATCAAGATCGTCCAGGGCGCGAAGCCCGGAGAGGGCGGGGAACTGCCGGGGCGGAAGGTGGACGACGTGATCGCGGGGATCCGCCATTCGACGCCGGGCGTCGGCTTGATCAGCCCGCCGCCGCATCACGATATCTACTCTATCGAGGACATAGCCCAGCTTATCCATGACCTGAAGAACGCGAACCCCGAGGCGCGCATCAGCGTGAAGCTCGGCGCCGAGGTCGGTGTCGGGACTGTGGCGGCCGGGGTAACCAAGGCGCGCTCCGACCACCTGGTGATCGCCGGCGACACCGGCGGCACCGGTGCATCGCCGCTCACATCCATCAAACACGCCGGCGTGCCGTGGGAACTCGGCCTTGCCGAGACGCATCAGACGCTGGTGATGAACAATCTCCGGTCACGGGTTGTGCTGCAGACCGACGGGCAACTGAAGACCGGTCGCGATGTCGCCGTTGCAGCGCTGTTGGGGGCGGAGGAGTTTGGCTTTGCGACAGCGCCGCTCATCGCCCTCGGCTGCATCATGATGCGCAAATGCCATCTCAATACCTGCCCCGTGGGGATCGCGACGCAAGACCCGGCGCTCAGAGCCAAGTTCGCCGGCGCGCCGGAGCACGTCGTGAACTACCTGTTCATGATCGCCGAAGAGCTGCGGGCCATCATGGCGGACCTGGGGTTCAAGACGGTCAACGACATGATCGGGCGCGTGGATGCTCTGGATGTAGATGGGGCGGTGCGCCATTGGAAATCGAAAGGCCTGGACCTGTCGGAAATCCTGGCGCCGGCCCAGGAGCCAGAGAACTGCCTCGGCGTCTACGCGATCCACAAGCAAGACCACGGTCTCGATGCCGCGCTCGACAACGAACTCATCCGCTTGGCGGAACCCGCCCTCGACCGAGGCGAGAAAGTGCGCGCAGAAATGCCGATCCAGAACGTCAACCGTGTCGTCGGCGGCATGCTGTCCCACGAAATCGTCAAGCGCACCGGGCCCAGAATGCTTCCCGACGGGACCATTCACTTCAAGTTCGATGGCAGCGCGGGCCAGAGTTTCGGCGCCTGGCTGGCACGGGGAGTGACGTTGGAAGTGGAGGGCGACGCCAACGACTATGTCGGCAAGGGCCTTAGCGGCGGCCGACTCATCATCTATCCGCCGAAGTCGAGTCAATTCGAAGCCGAACGGCAGGTGTTGATCGGCAACGTCGCGCTGTACGGCGCGACAGGTGGCGAGTGCTTCTTCAGAGGCATTGCCGCCGAGCGTTTCTGCGTGCGCAATTCGGGCGCCCGCGCGGTCATCGAGGGCGTCGGAGACCACGGCTGCGAATACATGACTGGCGGTCGCGCGGTGATCCTCGGTCCCACGGGACGAAACTTCGCCGCCGGGATGAGCGGCGGGATCGCCTATGTGTGGGATCCGGGGCGCGGTTTCGACGCGTTGTGCAATCCGGAGATGGTCGAACTTGAGACCGTTGAAGATGCGACGGAGGCGGCAGAACTCGAATACATGATCACGCGGCACGCCGAATTGACGGACTCCCCCGTGGCTGCGCGGATACTGCGTGACTGGACCGGCAACTTGCGCCATTTCGTGCGCGTGATGCCCATCGACTACAAGCGTGTTCTGCAAGAGAGAGAACTCGAACTGGGTCAAGCCGCCGCCGGCGGGTAGCGACAACGGCGATGGGCAAGACGACGGGGTTCATGGAATTCGAGCGCGTCGCGGAACCGTACCGCGACGCCGCTGTGCGCATCCTCGACTTCCGTGAAATCTACACCGACCACGACGTTCCGCACCTGGAGACCCAGGGCGCCCGCTGCATGGATTGCGGCGTGCCGTTCTGTCAGTCGGGAGACGGCTGCCCGATCCATAACCTGATCCCGGAATGGAACGACCTCGTCTATCGCGGCCACTGGCGCGAAGCCCTCGACCGACTGCACAAGACCAACAACTTCCCGGAGTTCACCGGACGCGTCTGTCCGGCGCCATGCGAAGGCGCGTGCGTGCTGGGTATCACCGACCCCGCCGTGACCATCAAGAACATCGAGATGGCGATCATCGACCGGGGCTTCAAGGAGGGCTGGGTCGCGCCAATGCCGCCGAAGACGCGCACGGGCAAGACGGTGGCTGTTGTCGGCTCGGGTCCCGCCGGCCTGTCTGCGGCCGCGCAACTCAACCAGGCCGGACACAAGGTGACCGTGTACGAGCGGGCGGACCGCATCGGGGGGCTGCTCACCTACGGCATTCCGAACATGAAACTCGAGAAGGTACGCATCGTCGAGCGGCGCCTCGCGCTGATGCGCGAGGAAGGGATCAAGTTCGTCACCAACGCCGATATCGGGGACGGTACCAACGGCGGCATCGATGCCGAGGCGTTGCTGGAAGCGTCCGACGCCTTGCTGCTATCCACCGGTGCAACGGTGCCCCGCGATCTGCCGGTGCTGGGCCGGGAACTGGACGGCGTGCACTTCGCCATGGAATTCCTGACCGCCAATACCCGGAGCCTGCTCGATTCGAACTTTGCCGACCGGAATTTCATCTCTGCCAAGGGCAAGGATGTCGTGGTCATTGGCGGCGGCGACACGGGAGCGGACTGCATCGGCACCGCGATGCGGCACGGATGCAAGTCGCTTCGCAACTTCGAACTGTTCCCTGCGGCCCCGCCGCAGCGCGCGCCGAACAACCCCTGGCCGCTCTATCCGAACATTCTGCGCGTCGACTACGCGCACCAGGAGTCGGCCGCCAGGTTCGGCGACGACCCCCGGCTCTACTGCATCAATACGGTGGAGTTCATCGACGATGGCAACGGCGGTCTCGCGGGCATGCGCACCGTCGACGTGGCGCTGGAAGACGGAAGGTTCCGCGACCTCGAAGGGACCGAGCGCGTGTGGGAAGCGCAACTCGTGTTCCTCGCCATGGGCTTTCTCGGTCCGGAACACGCCGTGTCGGAACGTCTCGGTGTCGTATACGACCAGCGCTCGAACTATCGGGCTGAGAAAGGGGTGCACAAGACGAACCGGGATGGGGTGTTTGCGGCTGGCGATTGTCGCGGAGGCCAATCCCTCGTGGTCCGCGCGATCAACGAGGGCCGGGAGGCGGCCCGCGAAGTAGACCGGTTCCTGACCGGATCGACGCTGCTTCCATAACCCGTGACAAAAACGTGATGGCGAGAGCCGATTTCGGTTTATATTCTCCGTTGGGTGATCGAAAGGAGGGCTTGAAGTGGCGTATACCACGGAAGATATCCGCAACATCGCGCTGGTTGGACACGCTGGCGCCGGCAAGACCGAACTTAACGAAGCGCTGCTGCATGCGGCGGGCAAGATCGCGAACAGGGGATCCGTCGACAACGGCGACACCGTCTCCGACTTCGATCCCCGCGAAAGGGAGCTGAAACACTCGCTGCACGCCACCTTCTGTCACCTCGATCACGGCGGCGTACACGTCAACCTCGTCGACACCCCCGGATATCCCGATTTCCAGGGAAGGACGCTGTCGGTGCTGCCGGCAGTGGAAACCGTGGCCGTGGTCGTCGATGCAGGGGCCGGCGTGGAGCCGATGACGCAGCAGTTCATGGAATCAGCCGAAGCGCAGGGCCTGTGTCGGATGATCGTGGTGAACAAGATCGACGCTGCCGACGCCGACACCGTGGTGGAGCAAATCCAGGAAGCGTTCGGCTCGCAGTGCCTTCCGATCAATTTGCCCGCGGAAGGCGGGACGAAGGTGGTCGATGTCTTCTTCGAGGCGAATGGCGCCGATCCGGACTTCGGCTCGGCGGAATCCGCCCACGAGCAGATTGTCGACCAGGTGGTCGAAGTCGACGATGAACTGATGGAGCTATACCTGGAACAAGGCGAAGTCGCGCCGGACCAACTCCACGAGCCCTTCGAAAAAGCGTTGCGCGAAGGGCACCTGGTGCCTATTTGTTTCGCTTCGGCCACGACCGGTGCGGGCGTGCCGGATTTGCTCGATATATTCGAGCGCTTCATGCCGAGTCCCAAAGAAGGCAATCCTCCACCTTTCGTGGAGGGCGAAGGCGAAGATGCGCCACTTGCCCCGATCACCCCGGATCCGGCACTGCACGCGGTGGCGCACGTCGTCAAGGTCGACATCGATCCGTTCCGGGGCCGCATGGCGACGGTCCGTAGCCATCAGGGCACCGTGCGTCGCGGCGGACATATCTTCATCGGCGGCGCGCGCAAGCCGTTCAAGATCGGCCACTTGCTGAAACTCAATGGCGCCGAACAGAGCGAGGTGGAAGCGGCGATTCCCGGTGATATCTGCGCGATTCCCCGGGCGGAGGACATGAGGTTCGACGCCGTCCTGCATGACGCCCGCGGCGAATACGGCATCCACCTGCGATCCTTGCCGCTGCCGGAACCCATGTACGGACGCGCGATCGCTGCGGAATCCGACGCGGAAGCGCAGAAGGTGAACGAGGCGGTATCCATGCTGTGCGCGGAAGATCCCTCCTTGCGCCTGGAGCAGATCGCGTCGATGAACGAAACGGTCTTGCGCGGCATCGGCGAACTGCATCTGCGCATCACTCTCGACGAAGTGGCGGACAAGTACGGCATCGCGGTGAAGACATCGCTTCCCTCCATCGCCTATCGCGAGACCATCATGGGCAAGGCTGAGGGCCACCACCGGCACAAGAAGCAGACCGGCGGCGCGGGGCAATTCGGCGAAGTATTCCTGCGGGTCGAACCTCTGCCCCGGGGCGAGGGTTTCGAATTCGTCAACGGGGTGGTGGGCGGCGTCATCCCGTCGCAGTTCATCCCCGCAGTGGAAAAGGGCGTGCGCGAAGTCATCGCCGGGGGCGCCATCTCGGGCCACCCGTTGCAGGATGTTCGGGTCACCGTCCACGACGGCAAGCACCACTCGGTGGATTCGAAAGAGGTCGCTTTCGTGCAGGCGGGCAAGCGGGCGTTCATCGACGCCGTGCGGGCCGCGAGGCCCATCGTCATGGAACCGATCGTCGATATCACGGTGACGGTTCCCGATTACTGCATGGGCGATGTCGCGGGCGACCTGTCGAGCATGCGCGGCTCGATCAAGGGCACCAACGGTCTGTCGGGCGGACGCGCGGAGATTTCGGGACAGGCGCCGCTGAAGGAAGTGCAGGGCTATCACTCGCGGCTGAAATCACTCTCCGGAGGCGAGGGCACTTTCAGCATGGCATTCAGTCACTATGCGCAAATGCCGGCGACGGATCAGGCGGCGCTCGTCAGCGCATTTCGGCACGAGGACGACTAGCGTTTAGAGAGACTCTTGCGCGAGGGCGGTCACTCTGCGCAGAGAGCGTCACCCGCTCCGAGGGTCGCCCGAATCGCGTCCTCCGGTGCTTGATCCGTCAACGCCGCCATGCCGATTGCATCCGTCAGCACGAGTCGGATGCGTCCATCGACGACCTTTTTGTCCATGCCCATGGTTTCCAGCATGGTGTCGGCGGATAACGGCGGCGGCGTCACCGGCAAGCCCGCGCGGGCGATCAGGTCCTTGATTCGCCGCGCCTGTTCTCGTGGCAGTTTCCCTAAGCGGGACGACAGGTCCGCTGCCATGACCATGCCGATCGCCACCGCTTCGCCATGCAACAGTTGCTCGTAGCCGGTCAGGGACTCCAACGCGTGGCCGAAGGTGTGGCCGAAATTCAGGATGGCCCGCAAGCCGGTTTCGCGCTCGTCGGTCTGCACCACGGCAGCCTTGATGTGGCATGACTTCGCTATCGCATGGACAAGCGCCTCGGCGTCGAGGGCGAGCAGGCGTTCGAGGTTGACGCTCAGCCAATCGAAGAACGCAGCGTCGTAGATGACGCCGTACTTGATGACCTCGGCGAGCCCCGACTTGAGTTCGCGCGGCGGCAGCGTTTCCAGCGTGCCGATGTCCGCGATCACGCAATTCGGCTGATAGAACGCGCCGATGAGGTTCTTGCCTCTGGGGTGGTTGACGGCGGTCTTGCCGCCCACGGATGAATCCACCAGGGCCAGCAGGGTTGTCGGCACCTGGATGAACGCAACGCCGCGTTGGTACGTCGCGGCGACAAAGCCGGCGACGTCGCCGATGACGCCGCCACCGAGAGCGATGATGACAGTGGTGCGGTTGTGGCCGCCCGCGATGAGCCTGTCCATGAGCATTGCGTAGGTGTCCAGCGTCTTGAACGCCTCGCCGTCGCCGATGCACATGCAATCGGCCGCCACCGATGGGAGGCTCGATAGCAACGGGTCCAGATAGCGGTCCTTGACCGCTTCGTTGGTGACGATGAATACCTGTTTGCCCGGAATGTATTCGTCGAGCAGTCCGGGCCGCCCGAGCAGCCCGTGACCGATCCGAATCGGGTAGCTGCGTTCGCCGAGATCGACGACCAGGTTGGTGAGTGCGGCCACCTTCTTTCAAGCCTCCAATTTGGCGACGATCCGTTCGGCTATTATCCGGGGCGAACGGTCATCCGTACGGATTTCGATGTCGGCCGTCCGCGCGTAGAGATCGCCGCGCTGGCCCATGAGTTCGGCAAGCCTTTCCCCCGCGTCCGAGCCAGCGAGGAGTGGTCGGCGCGTGTTGGCGCGCGCGCGCGCCACCAGACTTGCGAACGGCGCGTTCAAGTAGACCACCGTGCCCCGTTCGGAAAGCCTGCGTCGGTTGACTTCCCGCAGCACAACACCGCCGCCGGTGGCGAGCACGACGCCCCGCCGTCGTGTGAACTCCTCGATGACCGCTTCTTCCCGGTCGCGAAATTTCTCCTCTCCCTCGATATCGAAGATCCACGGAATGTCTGCCCCGGCGCGCTTCTCGATGACGCTGTCGCTGTCGACGAAGTCGAGCTGGAGCGCCTTCGCGAGGTGTCGGCCGACAGTGCTCTTGCCGGAAGCCATCATCCCGATCAGAAACACGTTGCGGTTGGGCATGAGCGGGACCAGCGGGTTTGATGGATAGTGTAGCGCGTCGGGGATGGCGTCGCGTGGCGTCGGGCACTCGCCGACATGGGAGACTCGGGCATGGACGAGGAGCGACCAACAAGCCTTGCACTCGATGGGGCTGTTGTTGCGCAAGAGACCCTGGGGCCCCTTTGGGTGTCGCCCCGCTATCCGCCCAAGCGCGTCACGAACTCGCGATGTTCCGGGCTGCGAAGGCCCTCCCGCACCTTCGCCAAGACGGTAGCGATGTCTCCCTCGAGCAGGGCCGTTACAGCGATGCGCAAGCCGGGAAATACCCGGCTATGGATCACGCCATCGGGGTCCGCGGGTAGCGGCTGGTACCTGCCTTCCCCCAGTTCAAACCAGTCTATGTGGTGCTCGCGTGTCCGCCACACGATGTACTCGCGGACCCCATTGCGTTGGTAGACCAGGAGTTTCTCGTGCAGATCGTAAGAGGCGCTGGTTGCCGCTACTTCCGCGACGAGCTCGGGCGCATCCTGAATGTAGCCGTCGGCATCGAGCACCGATTGCCGAAGCGCTGGCGCCTCGACCCGCAACAGCACATCCGGTTGTGGCTCGTTATCAGGATCGAGGCGCACCGTGGTGTTGTCGGCGACGCCCACGCCGGAAGTGTGCGCGGCGTATACGAACATGGGGCCAAGGATCGCAGCGTGCGGCTTCCCGTGAACATCGTAGCGCACCGGGGACGGCATTCGCACGATCCCCTCGATCAGTTCCGCCTTCTTGATGGTGGGGCACAGGGCGTAGCGCCTTTCGAACTCAACTCGCGTTAGCCGCTGGCCGGCTGCGAGCGGGGAGCTATCGGGTTGTCGGGTAGCGCCACTGCGCATCTGTGCTTCGGGGCCGTGCTCAGGTTGAGACCGCATGTCGAGATTATACCGGGATGTTGGTGACTAGTGCTCCGTCAAGTCTAAAAATGCGAGTGTAGCTGCGAGGGATTTTTGGTTCCTGGCAAGGCGCGACGACGCCGTGTGGCAGGCCCCACACAAGGAGGAGCAACGAAGCCCAGGGGCCAAAAAGAACCGCAGATACCCGTAGATTTGGGCTTGACGGAGCACTAGATCGACGTGCCCGCGTCGTCGATGATGCGCGGCGTAATGAAGATCAGCAGTTCCTGCTTGTCGTCTCGCTCGATGGTGCGTCGGAACAGCCGGCCCAGGTAGGGGATGTCTCCCAGCAGTGGCGTCTTGGTCACGGAGAAATTCCTGTCCGTGCGGAACATGCCGCCGAGCACCAGTGTCTGGCCGTTTTGGACCAGCACTCGGGTCGAGATCGCCGTGGTGTCGATACTGGGTACGCCGTTGAACACCTGGCCCACGGAGTCCTGGTTGACTCTGAGGTCCATGATGATGCGCTCGTCGGGGGTGATTCTCGGCGTGACCTCGAGAGAAAGCACTGCCTCCTTGAACGCAGTCGAGGTGGCGCCCGAACTGCTCGCTTCCTGGTAGGGGATTTCGACGCCGGACTGAATCGTTGCGGTCTGCTTGTCTGCTGTGATCAAGGTGGGCCTGGCTACGATTTCCGCGTGGCCCTCCGTTGCGAGCGCCGATATTTCGAGGTCGAGGAGGTAGTCGATGCCGTTCGTGATGCCGATGCCGAGACGCGTCGCACCCTGGCCGGACACTCCCAGGTCGACGACGGGATCGTCCGGCGACAAGATCGCACCGCCGCCTTCCGCCGCGATATTCTGCAACTCCGCCCGGGTCTCCCGACTGCCGCCAAGCTTCAGGACGGAGGAAGCACCCCCCGTTTCGGAAGATCCCATCCGCTTGAGCACCCCGCCGCCCCAGCGGACCCCGAGTTGCTCGCTGAAGTTCGCGTTGGCGTTGATGATGCGGGACACAATCTGCACCTGCCGAACCGGCACGTCCAACTGGGCGATCACGCCGCGCACTTTGGCCAGGTTATCTACGGTGTCCGTCAGGACCACGGCGTTGGTGCGCTCATCGACGATGACGCTGCCGCGGTCGGACAGCACCGAGGCATCCGAGTCGCCCCGCGTGAGCAGGCCGAACAGGTCGGAGGCATTGGCGTAGCGGACCTGTATGAACTCGGTCTGCAACGGCGCGAGTTCGGAGATCTGTTTGCGGTTCGTGAGCTCAAGCTTTTCGCGCGCGGCCAACTCTTCCGCCGGCGCCACCAGTAGCACGTTGCCTTCGACGCGCTTGCCGAGTCCCTTCGTGCGCAGGATCAGATCCAGCGCCTGATCCCATGGCACCTGCTTGAGCCGCAGCGTGATCTTTCCGGAGACGGTATCGCTCGCGACCAGGTTCGACCCCGCGAAGTCGGCGATCAGCAGGAGTGCCGCGCGCACTTCGATGTCCTGGAAATTGAACGAGAGTTTTTCACCGCTGTACGCCGCTGTCGTCGCCGCACTTCCGGCTGGCGCGGGCTGGTCCCTCACAGGCGCTGCTGCTTCGCCGGTTGCCGCCAAAGATCTCCCGTTCGAGTCGTCCGAAGCGCCGACGGCGCAATCGCCCGCCGACAGGAATGCCGCCAACACTGTCCCGAATAGTCGCCACTCGCCGTTCATTCGTTGCCCTGTTCGCCGGTTGGCGCGATCAATCGCGGGCGCTCTACCCATCCGTCGGCATCGCGAATGATTTCGACCAATTCGATTCCGGCATCGCCGACGGCGCGGATTCGACCGAAGTCGGTGCCCATGTGCTCGCCGACACCCACCGGGTGGACCATGCCGTTGGGGTCTTGCACGAGAGCGAGGTGCGCTTCGCGGCTGGATAGGTTCCCGACGAGACGCAATTGCGCGAGGGGGAATCGCTCGAGGGGTCGCTTCGCGCGTTCAAAATCCGGCGCGACCAGGGGCTGGCCGGTGGTGGAGAGCGGCTTGAGTACGGGCGGAGGTTGGAATGGGCTGCGCAATTGGTCCGCCGCGTAGGCAAACGGTTCGCGGGAGGATGCCGGCGGCGTCGGATCCGTGTCGGTGATCGGAACGGGGCGAAACTTCCGCGCCGTCTCGTCGGCGAACGCCTCGAGGTCCGCGTGGTCGCCATCGGTGCAAGCTTTCATTAGCGCGCCGACAAGAACTGCCGTCGCCACGGCAAGACCTGAGCGTTTCATGTCCGGGCCCTGGTCGCGCCTGCGGCGGGGCGTGCAAGATAGCTGTAGGTCTTTGCCAGGATAGCCATTCGGAGCGTGGATCCATCGGCCTTGGAACAATGCGCTGGCCCCAGGCTGTCGCTATCGCAATGCGAAGGTGTCATGCCGTCGGGCTGGTTCAGCACATCCTCGGGCGCGATCTTGAAGTCGTGCAGCGTCACGATCCTGGACAGGGCAGCGACATCGCTGACGAATGCGCCGATGTCATGGTACTTGCCCCGCACGGCGATCCTGATCGGCAACTCCATGTAGAAACCGGTCTGGCGTTCCGACTCGAGGTCGATACTCTCGATCGTCAGACCGTGGTTGATCGCCGCGCGGGACATGTCCTCGATCAGCCCGGGCACCTCCGTATCCTTTGGCAGTTGGCGCAGCAGCGCGTCGAATTCGACCGTCATGCCTTCGTGCCGCGCGCGCAGCCCCTCGAGGCCCGCCGCCGGCAGTGCCTTGCGTTCGTACTCGCGTTTCAGTTCGGTCTCCGACGCGATGCGTGCGTTCACGGCGACCTGTTTGCCCGAGAGATACAAGACATGGCCCGCGAGGAGCGTGCCGCAGAACGCGGCGGCGAGCGCCACCGCCTTTGCCGGGAGCGGCCAGACGCCGACATCGCTAATGTCGAGTTGGCGCAGTTGGGCGAACCAGTCATGCATGCCCTTGACTCCGGTGTCGACCATCGCCAGCTTGCGGCCGTTGCGAGGGATGTCTTTCCCTGGCGGCCCCGGTCCGCCGAAACGTCAGCTCGAACTCCGAGGCCCTGCCGCCGTAGTGCGGACTGTCTCGGGTTTCGCTGATGCTCTTGAGGCCAGGCTCGGCAAACCAGCGCGAGTCTTCTATGTTGCGCATCAGCAGGGAGACGCGATCATTGGACGCGGCCGTGCCGCTGGCGGCAAACAGATCGCCGGTCATCGAAACCGACGTGTAGTGCACGCCGTCGGCTACGGTGCGCGCGAGCGCGTCGAATACGTGAACCATCGCCTGCCGATTGCCCTGCAGTGCGCGCGCTACCTCCAGACGCGACAGGACCTGCTCGGTCTGGTCGGTGAGTTTTTCGACATCGGCGATCCGGCGGTCCAGGTCCAGGATCCGTTCCCGCAGGTAGTCGTTGCGCCGGTCCATTTGGTGTGACTCGTGATCGAGGTGCCAGCCCAGCGCCAGAACGATGGCGATCGCGGCCGTGCCCGCGAGACCCAGGTTGACGAAGAATGTTTTCCTGGCCCGCTCGCGCCGCCATTCGCGCCAGGGCAGGAGATTGATCGCACTCATTGTTGGAAGTGCCGCAGCGCGAGCCCGCAGGCGAGCATGAACGCGGGCGCATCCTCCGCCAGTGCCGAGGCGTCTACGGCGTCCGGCAGGATCACGTCGGCGAAGGGATCCGCGACGGCGACGGGTGTTCCGAGCACGTGCGCGGCTTGATCGGCCAGTACCGGCATGGCCGCCACGCCGCCGGCCAGAAAGACCTGGTCTACGTGCTCCGAGGGATTCGCGGAATAGAAAAACTGCAGCGAGCGGGTCATCTGGTCCAGCACGGCATTGCGGAACTGCGACAGGATCGTCTCGTCCGCCACCTCGCCGCGTCTTTTTGCCAGTTCCGCTTCCGCCGCCGATATGCCGTAGTGTCTCTGGATTTCCTCCGTCAGCAATCTGCCGCCGAACGCCTGCTCCCGCGCGTGCACCAGCTTGTCGCCGACGAGTACGGACAGCGTCGTCGAACTGGCCCCGATATCGAAGATGGCGGCGTCCGACCGGCCGCCGAATGCCGGTTGGGCAAGCTCGAATGCGCGCGCCATCGCGAGTGCCTCGACATCGAGAACCCGCGCCTTGAGCCCGCCGATCGCCGTGGCGGCTGCGAGCAGTTCCGCATCGTCCCGGCGGCATGCCGCCAACAGGACCTCGACCTGGGTCGGGTCGCGTTCGCAAAGGTTCTGCACTTCGAAGTCGATGGCGGCCCCATCGGACGGATAGGGGAGGTGGTCTTCGGCCTGCAAGGCGATCTCGATTTCCATTTCTTCGTCGGATAGCGATGCGTCCATCTCGATCACCTTCGTAAATGCCGCGGGTCCGCCGATGGCTACCGCCGCGTTTCTCGTCCCCGGGCGCGTTCGCCGCGCGAGGCGCTTAATCGCTTCACCAACGCTCTGCGCATCACTAATATGCGTCCCTGACGTATGTGTATGTTTTTCGAGGGCGGCGCGGGGTGGCACAGGTTCGATGCCGCACGATTCCAACCGCAAGCGGCCGTCACGCTTCGAGAGTTCTATGAGCTTCACCGAATTCGAACCGATGTCCAAACCAATGAGTGAGTCGGGCTTTTTTCGAAACACCATGGGACTTGCCGGGCGCGCGTCCCGCGGGGTGCCCGCGTGAACGTGCGATTGAACCGTTCCTGGATGACGATTATCTGGCTCGGATTTGGTGCTGTCTGTGGGGCATTGACGATTCTGGCTGGCGGATATCTCTACTTGAATCCGCAAGTCCCCGCCGCATCGACCTATCAGAATTATCGACACGAGGCGCCGCTGCGGATTTATTCGGCGGACGGCGCGCTGTTGGGCGAGTTCGGCGAGCGCCGCCTGATTCCGGTCCGTCTGGAAGATGTGCCGATGGACTTCCGCAATGCGCTCGTGAATACGGAGGACAAGCGCTTCTACGAGCACAGCGGCATCGATTACATCTCGCTCGCGAACGACACGATTCGGCTACTGCTCAATCCCTCCGGGGCCCGCACCGGCGCATCGACCATCACCATGCAGCTTGCAAAGAACGTCTCTTTCTCGCTGGAGCAGACCTTCATCCGCAAGTTCAAGGAGATGCTGCTGGCGATCAAGATCGAGCAGGAGTTGACGAAGGACGAAATCCTCGAGCTCTATATCAATATCGCGCCGTTCGGCAAGCGTGCCTATGGCGCGCAGGCTGCCGCGTACACGTATTACGGCAAGCCGCTCGATGCGCTCAACGTAGCGCAGCTTGCCATGCTGGCGGGTATACCGAAGCGCCCGGAAGCCGGCAATCCAATCAACGGCTCGGAGTGGGCGTTGCGCCGCCGCAACCTGGTGCTGCGGCGCATGTTCGAGCAGGGATCGATAGACCGTCCAGCATACGAAACGGCGCGCGATGCGCCGATCTCGGCGGCGGTGCATCAGCGCGAGATCGATCTGCCGGCGCCCTATGTCGCCGAATGGGCGCGCCAGGAACTCGAGGATCGGTATGGCGCCGACATCTACCACCTCGGGTACGAAGTCTTCACCACTGTCGACAGCGCGCAGCAGACCAGCGCCATCCGGGCGCTGCGGCGCGGCTTGATCGACTACGACCGGCGCCACGGTTATCGCGGGCCCGAGGATCGGGTGGAACCTGGTTTGGACGTCGAAGCGCTCGCTGCCTTTGAGGCCGCCAGAGCGTTCGGGGGGCCGGAATCCCAGGCCGAGCCAGGAACAGGCGAAGAGATTGCGATGGAAACCGCCGCGGACGCGAGTCCGGCAGCGCTGACAGACCCGCGCGCGCCTGCATACCTCGCCGCTATGGAAGATGTTGCGCCGTCCGGCGACCTGGTGTCGGCGGTCGTGTCCCATGTCGGCGAGAAGACATTTGCCGCGCTCACCAAGGACGGCGACTCAGCGGTCGTCGAATGGGAGGGAATGCGGTGGGCGCGCCCTTACATCGATGAGGACATCGTGGGACGCTCTCCGAGGGCGGCAGCGGATATCGTTGCCGAGGGCGATCTCATTCGCGTACAGATGTTCGAAGGAGCGTGGCGTCTGGCGCAGATGCCCGAGATCGAGGGCGCCATCATCGCGTTGCGGCCAACCGACGGTGCCGTGATGGCGCTGTCGGGAGGTTTCGACTTCGCGCGCAGCCAGTACAACCACGCGCTGCAGGCGGCGCGGCAGCCCGGCTCGGGATTCAAGCCGTTCATCTACTCGGCGGCCCTCGCGAACGGCGTCACCCCGGCGAGCATCTTCGTGGACGCGCCGCTCGTGTTCGACGACGCGACGCTTGAGCAACCCTATCGCCCGCGCAACGACAATAACGAGTTCAGCGGTCCGATGCCCTTGCGCCGAGCCCTGTATCGATCGATCAACCTCGTGTCCATCCGCGTGCTGCTTGAGGTCGGCGTCGGCGCCACGCTCGATCACATCAGTCAATTCGGGTTCGACACGCGCGACTTCCCGCGCAACGCCCAGCTTGCCATCGGCGGAGGCACCATGGCCGTGACGCCTATCAGCATGGCGCGGGCATACGCGATGGTCGCGAATGGCGGCTATGCGATAGAGCCGCATGTCGTCGACCACATGACGACACAGACCGGCGAAATCGTGTTCGAGCCGCGCTACGCCGAAGTCTGTATCGATTGCGAAGAGCGCGCTGAGGATGAGGCGGGCGCGGAGACGGACGACCCCGTGCCAGCGTTGCAGGCGGTCGATGGACGCAACACTTTCATCCTGCATTCGATGCTGAACGACGTGATCAAGCGCGGCACGGGACGCCGCGCGCTGGAACTTGACCGCGGCGACCTGGCGGGCAAGACCGGGACCACCAACGACGCCGCGGACACGTGGTTCAACGGGTTTACCGAAGATATCGCGACAACGGTCTGGGTCGGTTTCGACGACTATCGCCCCGTGGGTCGGAACGAGTACGGCTCGACCACCCCGCTCTCGATATGGATCGATTTCATGCGCGATGCCCTCGCGGGGAGGCCGGAAAAGACGCGCGCGCAACCCGAAGGCGTCATCACCATGAAGATCGACCCGGCAACGGGACGCGCCGCGCCGCCGGCGCAAAAGGGCGCGGTGTTCGAGTATTTCCTGGAAGAGTTCACACCCACCGAGGATGGGTCGGGACGCTTCATACGTTCGCCGTCGGAGGAGGTGACGCCGGAAGACATATTCTGAGGAGTCTGTCGAACGCTACTCGCGTCCGGCTACGCAATGTGGGGCAGACCGCTACTCGACGACCTTGATGTAGTTCCCCGCGCGGGGCTCGCCGTTCGGATATCCGGCGTTCAGCAACCGCAGTTGCTCCTCGGCGTGGTCTTCAATCGCCGATCCTCGCGCGAGATCTGCGTAGGTCTGATCCGGTTCGGCGATTTTCACTCGGATCCGGAGCTTGTTGGCCACCTTGGCGTCCTCGGCCGTCATGTTGCGCAGGGCGTGCATCGTCGCGACAAAGTCCTCCCTGAATGCGTCCGGATCGCCGTTTGGACCCGCTTCACCGCTGAACAGGTAGGCGTTACGGTCCCGATACAGCAGCCCGATCAGCTTCAGCTTGGCATCGGTGCCTTCCTTTTGGACTTCGCCGATATACGCTTGGAAACCGTTGATCTCGACGGATTCGCCACTCTCGATGTCGTCTCGCTTCAGGCTTTCGGTGAGGAACTCCAGCGGCGAGAGCCGGCTATCTGCGTTGTGATGGCCAATGGTGATAAACGCTTCCCCGTTGCCGCCGGGCGCGGTACCGCTGACGTCGCTTTTTGACTTGGCCACCGACCATTCGTCCGGAAACTTCACCACGATACGCAAGCTGCCGTGGTAGAACGTTGTGTCCCGGACGACGCCGCTCATCGTTTCATCGCCGTAGACGATGCCGTCGACCATCTCCCAGAAATCGCCCAGCGGCATGGCGGTCTCGGCGGGGAGCGACTGCTGCGCATAAGCCACGACGTCGTGCAGGCGCTTGTCGCTCTTTGGATGCGATCGGAAAACACCATGGTAGGTAACGGGTTGTCTTTCGACCTGCTTGGCGAAGATCTCCTGGTCTTTCAACACTTGTACGGCATTGATGATCGCGCGCGGGTTGTACCCAGCCCGGGCCATATATTCGCCACCCAGACGGTCCGCTTCCAGCTCGGCTTCGCGCCCGAACCCGGAAATGTGTTGGCTCGTTACGGCGTCGGCCACGCCCATCAGGTCACCGACGCCGGTGGTGAGCCAGGCGATGAGGCCGACCGACTTGCCCACCAGGCTCTTGGTTCGCTGCCGACGCGAGTGGCGCGCGACGACGTGGGCTATCTCGTGCCCGATCACGGCGGCGAGTTCGTCCTCGCTCGACAGGTAAGCGAGCAGTCCGCGATCGATGAATATATAAGCGTCGGGGAGCGCCATGGCGTTGACGCGCGGCGTGTCGATCACATAGATGTGATACTTCTTGTCCGCGTCGGGCGAGTGTGCCAGCAGGCGTTGACCGAGTTTCTGCACGTACGCCTGCCAGGACTCATCGCCGTAGATGAGCCCTTTGTCGAGGAACTCCTCATACAGTTCCTGACCGGGTCCTGGCCTCGCTGCGGAGAGCGTGGAGGCGGTGAGCAGGACGAGTATGATCAGTTTACGCATGTCGAATCCGCGTGCGGCAACCCATGATCTTACTACTTGGACGATTCTACGCGCACCAAGTTGCACGAGCCTGAATATTACATAAAGGACACGAAGAGTTGACGCGCAGCAAGGGCGAGCGCCTCGACAGGGGAAGTCAGATCGCGGAACGATTCCCGAAGCGTTTGCGGAAACGTTCCACCCGCCCGCCGGCATCGACGATCTTCTGCTTGCCCGTATAGAACGGGTGACATTGGGCGCAGACGTCGATGTGAATGTCTTCGCGCAGGGTGGAACGGGTCTTGATCACGTTCCCGCAGCTACAGGTCGCGGTGATTTCGGAGTAGTCGGGATGAATACCTGCTTTCACGCTGACATTTCACCAATGGGGTCGGGGGAGCGGAGTGTAGGCGGCGACATCAGTGTTGACAAGCCGCAATTCTCGAAACGGCCTTCTGCGTCTCTCAAGTCAACACGTCGCGGCGTTGTCGTACGGAAGCCTCGCTCGCGTCCAGCAGGGTTCCCGACAGGGTTCCCGGCAGGGTTGGATCCTCGCTCACCCGAACGAGCGTCTTGCCGAAGTTGCGGCCGGCGAGCATGGCGCTGAACGCCGCGGGCGCCTGTTCGAGGCCCTCCCAGATATCCTCCCGGTACTTGACCTTGCCGTCCCGGATCCAGTCCGCCATCTCGCGCAGGAAGCGCTCCTGGTATTCGTCGACGTAGTTTCGGACGAGCAGTCGATGCACCGCGACGTTTTGCCGGGAGAAGACGCAGGATGCCGACGGCGGTGGAGATCGGCGCCACGCCGGGATCGAGTCTCCGGGGAAACATGTAGCCGAACATGCCGACGCCTTCCCCGGTCAGTCCGTAGCATTGCCGGTTGCAGGATGCCATTGGTGTTGAACAGGTAGTCGCCGGGCTCATAACCGCCAGTGCGGCTCTCGACAACCCGCGAAACCGTGCGCCCATGGCAAATGTCGCCCACGGCTTCAACGGCGCCGCGGCGGCGGCCCCACTGGTAGGGGTCCATCGAAAGGTAGATCGTGCGGGTCAGCGCTTGGCCGTCAGCCGGTTGCGGCACGGGTTCCTCGGCATGCACGAAGTCGCCCTCGCTCGGCCAGCCCTTCGGAGGCCGGCGGGCGAGACGCCAGACCTGGTTCACGCGCGAGGCGTCACTTGATACCTGACAGGCCGTTACGGATACCTTCCGTCGCCCAGCCCGCCCAGGGTATGGTGAAGAAACGGAAGCCCTTGTCCATCAACACGGCGGGCGGGATGGGCGGCGGAGCGAAATACATGCCCGCCGTGACCCCCGCGTCCCCGCATGCCGACCCTATCCTGTCCAACGCGGCGTGATACTTGGGATTGGTGTAATCCAGCGGAACATTGATGTTGATCGAGAGATCGGAAGGCCCTACCAGCAGGATATCGATCCCGGGAACGCTCAGGATTTCCTCGATGCCGTCGAGCGCCTCCTGTGTTTCGATCATCGGGATGATGAGCAACTGCGCGTTCACCGCATCCAGGTAATCGCGATAGCTCTCGAACTCGCCCCACTCGCCCCTGACGCCGGCGGAACTCCGCACCCCTTCGAAGGGGTACTTGCACCACTTCACCATGTCGGCGGCTTCTTCCGGGGTGTTCACCATGGGAACGACGATGCCTTTCGCCCCGATGTCCAGCGCGTAGCAGATCTGATCGGGCCGGAGGTCACCGACCCTGACGATGGGGACCGCCGGCGCGCCCCTCGTGGCGGCAACCGCCCCCGCCAATCCCTTGATGTCGTCCGTCGAGTGCTGCGTATCGAAGAGAATGTAGTCGAAGCCGGAGTTCGCGAGGAACGCAACCTCGCCGTTGGCGCGTGTGGTGGTACCGACTGCCGTTTGTCCGGCCTTGAGCATGTCCTTGACGCGATTCATGTGTAGTAAGACCTTGGCACGAGAGAAGCGCCAAACATAAGTGGTGTCGCCGCAAAGTGCCACCTTCCGAACGACCGGCTACATGACGACCACAGTGGTCAGGCGTTCGCCAACAAAATCCTGGGGGTCGAGCTGCTTTCCATGGTAACAGATATAATAGACGCTGCTATTACCTCAAATACCACTTAACAGATATGGACATATACGCAGTTATGCCACCTGCGGACGCAGCGGCAGATCTTGCAAAGCGGTTGAAGACGCGGCGTCTGTCACGCAATCTGACCCAGGAGGGACTCGCCAGGCGCTCCGGCGTAGCCTTGGGTACTCTAAAGAAGTTCGAACGCACGGGAACGATCTCCCTTGTCTCGTTCATCCGGCTGGTCGTTGCGCTCGGGGAAGAGGCGGCACTTGAAAAGCTACTCGCCGACGAGGAGTTTGAAACGCTCGACCAGGTGCTGGCCGCGCCGAAGACGCGCAAACGGGGGCGGTTCACGTGAGGATGGCGCCCGGGTCGCCCCTGGTCGTCCTGCTCCGGTGGGACGACGGCGACGTTCAGACGGTCGGTCGGCTCGGATACCGTGACCGCGTCGTCTACCTGGAGTACGACGAGGCATTCCTGACAGCGGGGCTTGAGTTATCGCCCATTCGTGACAGCGCGACGCGCGGGCTCATCCGTCCGTATGACACCTCGGTCTTCGGCGGGTTGCATGGGGTGTTTCACGACAGCCTGCCCGACGGCTGGGGTCGACTGCTTGTCGACCGGCGCGCCCGCGAACTCGACATCGAACCGGCGACGTTGACGCCCCTCGACCGACTCGCCTGCGTCGGCGATCAGGGTATCGGCGCGTTGTGTTATGCGCCCGCTGCGGATGTTTGGGCTGCGACCGACACGGCCCTGGACCTGGACAGGCTGGCCGCCGACGCGCGCAGGGTCCTGGCGGGGCATGTCTCTGACGTGATTTCCGAACTCGGACGCCTCGGTGGCTCTCCCGGTGGCGCGCGTCCGAAGGCCTTGGTGGCCGTAAACGAGCAGGGAGACGCCGTTCACGGCGGGGAAGCGTTGGCAAGCGGGTTCGACCATTACCTGGTGAAGTTTCGGGGCGCGGACGACCCGGAGGATTCGGCCCAAATCGAGCAAGCCTACGCGGTGATGGCGCGAGCGGCTGGCGTGCGAATGCCGAAGACGCGCCTGATTCCCGGTACCGGGGGACGATACTACTTCGCTTCTCGCCGCTTCGACCGCGACGGCGCCAGGCGCCTTCATGCGCACTCCGCCAGCGGCCTGCTATACGCCGATTTCCGCCTGCCGTCTTTGGACTACCGGGATCTGATTGCGCTAACCCGAGCGGTCACCCGCGACTGGCGGGAGGGTCGAGCGATGTACGCGCTCGCGACGTTCAACGTCCTTTCCCACAATCGGGACGACCATGCCCGCCAGTTCACCTTCCTGATGTCGCGAGACGGACGTTGGCGTCTCGCTCCTGCCTACGATCTCACTTTCGCGCCAGGTCCAGGTGGCGAGCACTCCACTTCGGTCCTGGGTCGGGGCAAGGATATCGATCGTGAGCGCCTGCTCGCGCTCGCCAGATACGCTGATCTGAAAGACGCCGAGGCGCGCGAAATCATCGACTGCGTGGCGGACGCAGTGGCCGATTGGGACCGTTTCGCGGCGAGCTGCGACGTCAGCCACGGCTCTCGCAACCGCATCTCCAAGGCACTGGCATCGCCATAAGTGCGCTATGGGGCGTCGGGAGTCATCCGCCGCCGCCTATTCCGGCGTCAACGTCAACCTGAGCACATGGGCCTTGGGCCGAAAACCCTGATGTTCGAAGAAACTCTCGTTCGGCGGGGCTTCGATTTCCCGCGCCCCGCTGCTTTCGGCGGTGCCGACAGCGTGAAGCAGGAGCCAGCGGCCGATGCCGAGCCCCCGATAGTCCTCGTGCACCTTGAGACCCACGATGCTGAACCGCGTCGGTCCAAGCCGCTTGAGTTCGTAGGCGCCGACCTCGGCGTCACCGTACTCCGCGGTCCAGGTCCACTCGGGATCCGCCCCGGTCCAGGGCATGTTCGTGGTGGGCAGCCGACGTATGCGCAATGCGCGGAAGTCGAATGGAGCGGGGGGAGTCACGGTCGTTGCGGGTTTTCAATCCAAGGGCGCGATCTTCGTATCGAATACCTGGTGGCGGAGAAACGTGTCCGCATCGCCCTCCTGGAAAAAGACCAGGCGAACTTCCTGGATCGATGGGCGGGCGTTAAGAGCGTCCTCGATGGCTTGGGAAGAGACTGCCGCCGCCTCGTCGGGGGGGTAGCCATAGATGCCGGTGGAGATGGCGGGGAAGGCCACGGTAGCTAATTTCTGGGCGGCGGCGATTCCCAACGAGTTGCGATAGCAGTTGGCCAGTTTCTCAGCGTTGTCCGAGTCTGCGCCGCGGTATACGGGGCCGACCGTGTGAATGACGTAGGTTGCACGCATGTCCCCGGCAGTCGTTAGAACCGCTTCACCGGTGGGGAGTCCGTCCGGATATCTCGTAGCGCGAATAGCCTTGCATGCCTCGAGTATCGCTGGCCCGCCGGCCCGGTGGATCGCGCCGTCGACCCCGCCGCCGCCCAGCAGGGCCCCGCTGGCGGCATTGACTACCGCGTCCACCGCTTCTCGCGTGATGTCTCCCACCTTGATGGTCACGCGCCCGTCGACAAAGCTCGGGAATGTCATTGGTCTTCCTCAACTCCCAGGGGATCCAGCCTAACGAAATAGCGGGGCGCGAATCCGGTGAGAAGGCGAAAGACGATCCCGGTCGGATTGTCCTCCGCTACGCGAGCGTGCTCTTCGCCGGAAACGGGGATCGCCACGTAGTCCGCCGTCACGCCGTCACGTGTGATCTTCACGTCGGGGTTGTCCAGCACCCGGCGGTACCAGGCCCGCGGCCAGTGGTTCACGGCGACGTAGGATCGGCCGTCGCTCTCAAGCCCGGAGAGCACCCGGTCGCGCGTGCCGCCATCAGCATCGACGGTCGTGATCACCAGGGTTTCGGGGGACTGGGGCTGAAAGAACCCGAGCAGCGACTCGAACGCCACGACGATCACGACGTAGACGATCAGCACAATCGCGACCGCCTTGATGGCGCTCACGGATATCCTCGACATGGTCTCACTCCCTTTCGATGCGCGCAGAAGATTCGTTGGCCGCATCGCCGAATATCGCTTTCCGACAACTGGTGGTTGATACGGTTGATCAAGCCAACTTCGGCAATGCCCTTGCCCTCGTCGATGACGGCGTTGGAGATTGCGAGCAGGTCGGCCATAATCTTTCCCGTCCGGAATCGCTACCCGCCATTATGCACGGATGTTCGCCTGGCGACGGCTTCATCACCTGCGGGGCGAGGGCGCGCGGCATGACACAACCAGGGGCGATAGATTGAAGCGTAGATTTCTGCTGCAGACTGCGGGCACCATGGCTCTCGCGGCTCCCTTCGCCGGGGTTTGGAGGAGAGCGCACGCCGACGCGAGCGTGCTGCGTCCGGTCCCGGACGCCACCACCGGCTTGCCATTGCTGAAGCTGCCGGATGGATTCAGCTACCGATCATTCGGCTGGACCGGCGACCCCATGAACGGGGGTGTGCCGACGCCGGACCGCCATGACGGGATGGCCGCGTTTCCCGGTTCGAGCGCGGATGAAGTTTTCCTGATCAGGAATCACGAACGGGCCATGACGGGTCTCATCGGCGGCGATGCGCCCGTCTACGACGACTGGTCGCCGCCGGACGGTACGTCCGGCGGATTCGGCGGCGGGGTCACCGGCGTGACAGTGTCGGGGGGCGTCTACCGGGAGTCGCGCCCGCTGCTTTGCGGCACGTCGATCAACTGCGCCGGCGGTCCGATGCCCTGGGGCAGTTGGCTGACCTGCGAGGAAATCGTCGTGCGCGCGAGTCTGCTGGGCGGCAAAGACCACGGGTACGTCTTCGAGGTCCCCCTGACGGGCCGCGCGAGCGCCCGCCCGATCATCGATATGGGCCTGTTCCGTCACGAGGCGGCGGCTGTCGATCCCACAACGGGCATGGTCTACCTGACCGAAGACAACGGTCCGCATTCCGGTTTCTTCCGATTCCTGCCCAAGGACCGTTCGCCCCGGGTCGGCGCGCTGGAAGCGGGCGGTACGCTGGAGATGCTGCGCGTCAAGGGGCAGGCAAACGCGAACCTGGCCGACATCGAAGGCGGCGACGCCTTTGACATCGAGTGGGTGACGATCGCCGAACCGGATCACGATCCGGAGAAGCTGGAGGCGCATGGGAATAGCGTTTCCGAAGTGATGGGAGGCGGGAAGTCGGGCCCCTACCTGCAGGGAGAAGCGGGCGGCGGCGCGCGGTTCCGTCGCGGCGAGGGATGCTGGTACTACGATGGCCTGATCTACTGGGTGGACACCTCTGGCGGCGAGGCCGAGGCGGGCAGCGTTTGGGCATACGACCCTGCGGCCGAGCGGCTGACGGCCATCTACGTCTCGCCCTCGACCGACGAAGCCGACGCGCCGGACAACATCACGCTGTCGAAGACTGGAACGATCATCCTGTGCGAGGACGGGGGAGGGGGACGGAACCTGCTGGGCTTCCTCACTCGAGGCGCGCGCCTGCTAAGCGTGGACAGCAACGGCATCGCGACGGTGATGGGAGAGAACAACATGGATATCGCGGAAGAGATTCCCGGCAAGCCGGCGATCGAACCCGATGACTATCGAGGCTCGGAATGGGCCGGCGCCACGTTCTCGCCGGACGGAAAGACCTTGTTCGTCAACATCCAGACCCCCGGCGTGACGTTCGCCATCACCGGCCCCTGGGCCTGACCCGGCGTAACTTGCCGCCGGTCAACCATCGCCGGAACTCAGGCGAACTCGCCGCGTAGTACCGAGACCTTTTCGCGTAACTCTCCGGCGCTGGACTGCGGCCCGACCGGGTCCCCGGCGATGATCTCCACCCGGCTCCAGAAGCGCTTCGGATTGTGGAATATGCCCCCTTCGTGGCTGAAGAAGCTGCCCCAGAGGCCGCGCAGCGCCATCGGGACCACCGGCACCGGAGTCTCCTGCAGGATGCGTTCGATGCCCGGGCGAAACGCGTCGATTTCACCGTCGAGGGTGAGCTTGCCTTCGGGAAAGATGCATAGCAGATCGCCATCCGCCAGACCTTCGCGGATCTCCCGGAACGCCTCCTCGTAAGCTGCCTCGTCGCTGCGGCGGCCGACGATGGGAATGGCCCGCCCGGTGCGGAAGACGAAGTTCAGCACGGGTATGTCGTAGATCGGTTTGAACATGATGAAGCGGATGGGACGCCGTACCGCGCCCGCGAGGAGCAACGCATCGACGGAGGCGACATGGTTGCAGACGATGATGGCGCCGCCCTTCTCGGGAATCCTGTCGAGCCCGTGGTGCGTCACGCGGTACATGGCGTGGGACAAGAGCCACACGAGAAACCGCATCGAGAATTCCGGCACGCGGTTGAAGATGAAAACGGCGACGCCGATGTTGATCAACGCGAGCAGTGCGAAAAGTTCGGGGATCGTCCGGTCCAGCACCGTGAGCCAGAGGATGGCCAACCCCGCTCCCACCACCATGAACAGGGAGTTGATGATGTTGGCCGCCGCGATGATGCGCGCGCGGCGCTCCTCGGGGGTGCGCGCCTGGATGAACGCCATCAAGGGCACCACGTACATGCCGCCGAAGATGCCGGTCAGCAGCATTCCGATCAGCACTCTCAAGCTGCCATCGCCTGCCAGGAACGCCCCGACATCGCGCAGGCCGGTGGCTTCGATGGCCGTGGTGGCGAAATAGACTTCGATTCCCGTAGCGCTGATGCCGAATGCGGCGAACGGCACCAGTCCGATCTCTATCCTTCGCCCCGACAGGCGTTCGCAGAGCAGCGATCCCGTGCCGATGGCGACGGTGAACACAGCGAGGATCAGCGTGACGACGCCTTCGCCGCCCCCGAGGTACTCGCGCGTGAGGTTCGGGACCTGAGCCAGATAGACGCCGCCGATGAGCCAGAACCACGAGATGCCAAGGATCGACAGGAATACGGCACGGTTCTCACGCGAAAGTGCGATCAGGCGCCATGTCGCGGTGAACGGGTTCCAGTTTACGCGCTGTTCGGGCGCATTGGCCGGGGCCACGGGAATGTGTCGGCTCGCGAGCCAGCCGACCACGGCTACGCCCATCACCAGCACGAACAGCCATGCCGTGACCTGGTCCGCGCCGCCGATGCTGGCGCCGACCAGCGTGCCGAGCAGGATCGCGACGAATGTGCCCGTCTCGATCATGGCGTTGCCGCCGACGAGTTCGGTCTGGTGCAGGTGTTGCGGCAGGATCGAGAACTTCAGGGGGCCGAAGAACGTCGACTGCAACCCGAACAGGAACAGCACGACCAGCATCAGCGTGAGGTTGCCGAAGTACAGCGACACACCGGCGAGAAACGCCACACAGATCTCGCTGATCTTGACCAGCCGGATGAGCCGCGATTTTTCGAACCGGTCGGACAGTTCGCCGGCGGTCGCCGAGAAGAGAAAGAACGGCAGGATGAAGAGAGCCGCCGCGGCATTGTTCGCGAAATCCGTGCTGTCCTCGGCGACGAGACCGCCGTAGGCGAACAGCATCAGCAACGCGAACTTGAACAGGTTGTCGTTGAACGCGCCGAAGAACTGCGTCACGAACAGCGGCGCCAACCGCCGCGTGGCGAGCAGTTGAAACTGGGTCAGTCGTTCGCCCGTCGGGTCGGCCGCCGCCGCCTTGTCGGAATCGTCCTGCATCAGCCTGTTATCGAAAAACCGCAACGTCGCAGTTTGCGGCGATATGCGACGCGCGTAAAGTCGGGGTGTGCCCGCCGGGCAAGACCGTCGGACCGAAACACGGGACGCGCGGCCTGAAAACTTCGGGCCAACCCACTGACAGGATGCTTTTCGACGTGACGAAGATCACCGAGGCGCACGCCGCTCACTACCGGGAGCACGGGTACGCGGTAGTCGACAGCATTCTCGACGGGCGTGACCAATGCTTCCGGATCGTAGTCCGCTGCGACTTGGGCCGTTCTCGACAGGCGCTGCTGCCAAGCGTACATTTGATCGCTAGCGCTTCCGGTCTGATTTCAATCCAGAAAACCGATGGGAAAAGAAGGGCATAGTGTAGGTTCGCAGCCAGCGGTATTCCGCACGGCATTCGGGTTCCCGCTATATCTCTTTGTGCCCCTTTGGCTCCTGTACGTGTTCATCGCATTCGCCACGTTGCAGGGGTCTGGCTGGGTGACGGTGCTGGTCCAGGCGCTGTCGGTTGCAATGGTAGCGTTCACCGTCTATCTCATGTTCAGCACGAAATATCGGGTGCTGGACGGTGTCCTCCACCTGCGGATGGGACCGATCAACCGGCGCATCGCTATCGAGTCGATCTCCGCGATATCCGACTACGGCACAACGCGGGGCAGGGTGTATGGACTGGGTACGAACATTGTCGGCATCGTCTACGAAGGCGGCTCGGTGAATGTCACGCCCAAGGATATCGACGGGTTCCTGGCGGCCATCGGTTTCGCTGGCACCCAGGGTTGAACGAATGCGGGCGAGGTTCTCGGCTCTTCGAACCTTCCGCCCGCCGCGTCCATTGTCAAAGTACGGTTCCCCAAAGAGACCGCGCGGCGCGAATCCTTACAGCAGCGGTGCAATCACCAGGCTGACGATCGCCATGACGTTGATCAGGATGTTCATGCTCGGCCCGGAGGTGTCCTTGAACGGATCTCCGACCGTGTCGCCGACCACCGTCGCGGCGTGAACCGCCGAACCCTTGCCGCCGAGATTGCCTTTCTCGACGAACTTCTTCGCGTTGTCCCAGGCGCCGCCGGCGTTGGCCATGGTCAGCGCCATCAACACGCATCCGAGCAGCGCGCCGCCGAGCGCGCCGCCGAGCGCTTCCGCGCCGATGCCGAACCCGATGACAGGCGGCACCGCGATGGCGATGGCGCCTGGCAGCAGCATGCGCTTCAGTGCCGCCGATGTGGCGATGTCGATGCACTTGGCGTTGTCCGGCTCCGCGGTGCCTTCGAGCAGGCCGGGGATTTCTTTGAACTGTCGGCGGATTTCCCGAATCATCTCCATGGCCGCGTCGCCCACCGCGGTCATGGTGATCGACGCGATCAGGAACGGGATGATGCCGCCGAGGAAGAGTCCGATCAGCACCTCGGGATTGCCGATGTGTAGCAAGAAATCGCCGCCGCGATTGTAGGAGACGGTCTCGACGAAGGCGGCGATGATGGCCAGGGCGGCGAGCGCCGCGGCGCCGATCGCGAATCCCTTGCCCATGGCGGCGGTGGTGTTGCCGAGTTCGTCCAGCGAATCGGTGATGGCGCGGGTATCTTCGCCGAGGCCCGCCATTTCGGCGATGCCGCCGGCGTTGTCGGCGATCGGGCCGTAGGCGTCCACGGCCATGGTCATGCCGACGGTGGCGAGCAGTCCCACCGCCGCGATGCCGACGCCGTAGAGGCCGGCGAGTTCCGTCGAGACGAAGATAATGCCGCAGATGGCGAGCATCGGTATGACGACGGACTGCATGCCCACCGCCAGGCCGGTGATCATGACCGTGGCCGGCCCGGTTTCACCCGCCTTGGCGATGCGTTCGACCGGCTTCGACGATGTGTAGTACTCGGTGACCAGGCCGATGATCACGCCGCCCACGGCGCCGGCCACCACGGACCACCAGATGGCCGCCGATACGGCGAGAACCTGGTCGATGACGAAGTATGCCGCGACGACGAACATGATCGGCGTGACGATCATGCCGATCCGCAGCGCAAGGGCAGGGTTCGAGGCGGAACGGCTGCGCACGATGCCGATGCCGATGATCGAGCAGATGAGGCCGGTGGACGCCAGCGCCAGCGGCAGGAACATGAGCGCGGCGCGGGCGTCGGATTCCGCCAGGCCGGTGGTCAATCCATCGAGAACAACCGCGCCCAGGGTTGCCGCGATGGCGATGGACGCGATCATGGCGCCGCAGTAGGACTCGAAGATGTCCGAACCCATGCCGGCGATATCGCCGACGTTATCGCCGACGTTATCGGCTATGACCCCGGGGTTGCGGGGATCGTCCTCCGGAATGCCCTGTTCGAGCTTGCCGACCAGGTCGGCGCCGACATCGGCGCTCTTGGTGTAGATGCCGCCGCCTACGCGGGAGAACAGCGCGACGCTGGAGGCGCCCATGCCGAAACCGTGTATGTGGTGCGCCGTATGCGGGTCGCCGCCGAACCAGTAGTAGACGAGACCGAGCCCGAGCAGGCCGAGGGAAGCGACCGCCAGGCCCATGATGGAGCCGCCGAAGAACGCCACGGATAGCGCCGCCGGCGCGCCCTGGGTATGCGCCGCCGTGGTCGTCCGCACGTTCGCCTTGGTGGCCGTGTGCATGCCGATCCAGCCGGCGCCGGCCGAGGACAGCGCGCCGGCGATGAACGCGACCGCCGTCGACGTGCCGAGTCCGGGCGACGCGAACAGGATGAGGATGAGAACCCCGGCGAAGAGGGCCAGCATCAAGTACTCCCGACGCATGAACACCATGGCGCCCATGTGGATCTGATCCGCTATGTTGCGGACGTTTTCCTCGCCTTCGGCGTAGCGCTTGACCAGCGCATAGACGATGAAGGCGCAGGCAAGGCCGATGAGGCCGAATGCGGGCGGTAGGATCGTTTGCTCCAGCATGGGTTCCCTTAAACGTTGGTACTTCTGTAATGGACCACTAGCGTTCCGCCGACTTGGGAGCCGCGTCGCATGTGCCGATGGCGGGATGACGAAACTGCGCCCCGCCTTTGGCGCGCGACATATCGCTTGAGGTCGATTGGGCGCGACATGATACCGAAGGCGCAGTCTCGAACAAGCGCGAAGCGCGTCGAAACATCACGGGAAGTACAAAGTGCCCACTGGCCAAGCGGTTTCTGATATTTCACTGCACCAGCGGTTGGCTTCTTCGATGTCGTGTCTGGCTTCTGCCTGAAGTCTCAGGGTCACCGGGGATTTCGGATCTCCGCCAGAGCATCCCTTGCGGAGATGCCATCTGGACCTGTTTTGAGCAACCGATCCAGGCGCTTATCAAGCTCCTTTCGCTGCGCTGGCGTAAGCGGCAGCAGATTGGCTTCCGACGTAATGTCGTCCCACAAGTCTTCAACCAGGCGCAAGGGCCGCTCGAGATCGAGTGATCGAATTCCGCCCATGCCCGCCTACCAATTAAACGAATTGATCGCAAAGTGCATGATCTTGACCACTTGCGTCAATGCTCCCGGGCCTTGAGGGATTGTCGTGGAGGAGGGTGGATGGACCCGAACCTCGTCACGAACCCGTTCACCCTTGTGCGAGCAGGGAGCGCAGGTCGATGATCGCCGCGTTGGCGCGGGAAATGTACGACGCCATGACCAGGGAATGGTTTGCGGTAAAACCGAAACCGGTGCCGTTCAGGATCATGGGACTCCAGATCGTCACTTGTGTGCCTTCGAGTTCGCGCACGATCTGCAGGAGACTGACCCGCGCGTTCTTGTCGTCCAGCACCTCGGCGAAATCGCGCTCCACCGCCCGCAGCATGTGCAGCAGCGCCCAGGCCTGGCCGCGCGCTTCGTAGAAGACATCGTCGATTTCGAACCAGCTTGTCTTGAGCGTGGCGTCGGATGGCGTCGGTGTCGACTGCGCCGCAGCGCGGTCGCCTGAAAGACCGACATCCAGTTGGCGCTTGCCGACGCTGGCCGAGAGACGCTGCGACAAGCTGCCGAGCCGCGTCTCGACGGCCGTGAGCCAGGCCCGCAGATTGTCGGCGCGAGCGTAGAACTGCGCCTCGGGCCGCTCCGAGTCGCTGAGGCGCGCCTTGTAGCCCTCCAGGTACGCCAAGCCGTCGCGGTACTCGTCCTCGGTTCGGGGGAATATCCAGCTTGCGTTGTTGAAGAAGAACTTGCCTTCCGCGCGCGAGAGGTCGGGATCTTCGGTGGACTGGCTTTGGGAGCGGCTGAGGTCGGCCCGCATGACGCGGCTCATGTCGCGTAGCTGCACGATGACGCCGAACTCCCAGTTCGGCACGTTGTCCATCCACACGCTGGGCGGAAACAGGTCGTTTGCCAGGTAGCCGCCGCGCTTGTCGAGCAGGATTTCTCCCATTCGGATGACGGTGGAGGTGGTAATGGAGCCGGTGACGACCTTTTGCCCCGATGCTTGCGCGGACTGACGGGCCACCTCTACGACATCGAAGGTGCCCGGCTCGGCGTCCCACCACCACCAGAAGAATGTGACGATGAGCAGGTAACCCGCGACGGCGATACCAGCGGCGCGCGCGGCCCAACCGGCCTGCGCGCCCGTTTCCGGGCTAACGCGCCAGAATTTCCAGTTCACCTTGCCTCCTTGAAGAGCCCGTGTGTGCTAGGGACCGGTTTCCGGCAGCAGAAAGATGACGACGCGCGGCGGGTAGCCGATCTCGATCTCGCCGCGGATTCGCGCATCGCCGGGCGCATCGTTCAACCGCGCGTATACCCAACGCCCTTCGACGTCGGATCCCGCGCGAATGATAACGCGCGCGTTGGGCTTGCGCGCGTGGACGCCGAAGGCGGCCAATGCGTTGCCCGCCGCCTGACCCCGTGCGCGCACATCGTCGCGGGGGAGGTCCAACTGCAGACGTTCGGCGTCGCGCAACTGCCGTAGCTGCGTGTTCGCGGAGGGGAGGGACGGATGGTCTCCATCGACCTTGGCGGCCTGTTCGAGCAAGATCCGCGCGACCGTCCAACGCTCCTGTCGGATGGCCGTTCTCGCCCGCTGGATGAATCCCTCGGTGATGCGTTCGATGCCGTGCAGGGCGTCTGGATTGTCGGGATCGATCTCGAGTACCGCGAGATACAGGCTGTGCGCGTTGTCCGGCGCGCCAAGCAACCGGTCTTCGGCGAAAGCGGCTTCGGCGCGGTCGAGGAGTGGGTTGACATCCGGAACCTCGACGGGAGTTTGCGGGGCTGCGTCCTCGACGATTTCGTCGGGCGGTGCCTGCTGGCAGCTGGCCAGCAGCGCAATGAACAGCAGCGCCAAGCAGGTTCGAAACAGTGCGGATCGGTCCAACGGCGGTTTCGTTCGGTGGGAAGAACCGGACCATATAGCGGAGCGCAGAACACTTCAATTGGCGCTTCGGCGGTGTCATATTGGCGCACATGCCGATGCAAGCCATTCAAACAGCCGTACTCCTGTCCTGCGTCCTGACTTGGCCGTCCGCGTACGCCGCGACGGAACTGAAATCGGGATCCGATCCGCTTGGCGCGCAACTGGACCCGCAGGAGATCCTGACCGTTGACGAGGCGTTTGCCCTGTCGGCGGAGCTTTCGGAGGACGGCTTCCTGGTCGCGACCTGGCGCATGCCTGACGGTTACTACCTGTACAGGCACCGGTTCGAGTTCTCGGGCGGCGACGGTGCGCTCGGAACCCCGATCATTCCCGACGGCAAACCCAAGACCGACGAGTTCTTCGGTGACGTGGAGGTGTACTACGGCGAGGTCACCGTGCGTGTGCCGGTCCTGCGCCAGACCGGCCGCGACGTCGAGGTCGAAATCAGGTACCAGGGCTGCGCCGACTTCGGCCTGTGCTATCCGCCCGAGGAGAAGCGGTTCAAGTTCTCGGGATCGGCGCCGTAGCGCGCGGCGGCGTCTGCGGCGGCGGGCTTGTGTGATAGTCTGCCGTGCCGTTTCAAGCGCTGGCATTCACCGAGAGGAAACCGATGAAGCTCTACGACAGCGAGCAGGCGCCGAACCCGCGCCGCGTCCGCATCTTCATGGCCGAGAAGGGCATTTCCTGCGAGACCGAGCAGCTCAACATCGTCCTGGGAGAGAACCTGAGCGGCGATTTCCTCGCCGTGAATCCGCGCGGTCTGTTGCCCACGCTGGTGCTCGACGACGGCACGGTTCTCGACGAGTCGGTCGCCATCTGCCGCTACCTGGAGGAAACGCATCCGGAGCCCCCGTTGATGGGCACGGATGCGATAAGCAAGGCGCAAATCGAATCGCGCCAGCGGCACATGGAGTTCGACGGCCTGTTCAGCGCCGCCGAGACATTTCGAAACGCCTATCCGAGGTTCGCGAAACGCGGTCTCGGCGGCAACGTCGGCAGCGTTGACGCCATTCCGGCGCTGGTTGAACGCGGCAAGGCGTCGGTACTGCGGTTCTACAACCGCTTGAACGAGGACCTCGGCCAATCGCAATACGTCGCTGGTGACGCGTTCACCATCGCGGACATCACGGCCTTGTGCGCCGTCGACTTCGCCTCCATGGCGGCGCGCGTTCCCGTGCCGGAGACCTGCGAGAACCTGGCTCGCTGGCATGCGGAGGTCTCGGCGCGGCCGAGCGCCAGGGCCTGACGCGCGGGCGACCGCGTCGCTTCGGTCGATAGACTCACGCGACGAAGTCTAAGAGAATCTAATTCCTGTGGGCAGGGCGGCGGAGTTGTAGCACTCCGGGCGTCAGGTTTTTCGCGGAGAGGTGCCAGAGCGGTCGAACGGGCCTGACTCGAAATCAGGTGTGCCCTTGCGGGCACCCAGGGTTCGAATCCCTGCCTCTCCGCCATATTTCAATAAAAAACAATTGGTTGTCGACAGATACATTCATGCAGTAAGGAGCGAACAATGTCAGAACCATTCAAGATCGGGCTGATAGGAACAGGCGGAATATCCCGGGCACACCTGCCCGTATACGAGCAGTTTCCGGAAAAAGTAAAGCTGACCGCTGTCTGCGACATCATTGAAGAGGCGGCCCAGGAACGTGCCAGGGACGCCAATGTCGATGCCATCTATACCGATTACGAGAAGATGCTGCAGGAAGCGGACATCGATGCCGTGGACATTTGCACCGGTCATGACACGCATGCGCCGATCGTCATTGCGGCGGCCGAAGCCGGCAAACATGCCCTTGTCGAAAAGCCGATGGGCAATAGCATGCAGGAGTGCCGCGACATGATTGCCGCCGCCGACAAGGCAGGCGTGACCCTCATGATCGCCCATATGCTGCGCTTCTCACCTTCCACGCAGGCAGTGCGGCAGCTGTTAAAGGATGGGGAAATCGGAACGATCCGAGCGGCGCGCATTGACATCATGATGAACGCCGTCGGGACACTGCGAGAGGGCCACTGGATGCTCGATGGCAATGCCGGCGGAGGTATCGGCATGACCAACACGATTCACGAAGTGGATCTGGTGAGGCACCTCGTCGGGGATGTAAAGAGCGTCAACGGGGTCAGCAGGACAGTCTCGCCCCGACTGAAAAACGGTGCCGAAGACATTCTCTGCGCCACGCTTGAGTTTGAAAATGGAGCCGTGGGGACGGTGCTCTGTCTTTGGTGCGCGGCCCGGGCGCCGGTATCGCAGCAGTACACGCTCTTTGGTGACAAAGGCGCCTTGCACTCTTTGTCGAAGCTACCGATATATCGCGGCGACCATTTCGGCCCCGTCGTGGTCTCGTCGCCAGAGCGGGACGAACCGGGAACCGAACCCGTGAATCGGCGCGCGCCGGGAGGGCGGCAGTTGAGGGGAATGGAAGACATCATGGGCCACTTCTTCCAGCTTGCGCCTGGCACCTGGGGGTTACCCAGCGACAACTGCTTCACCAACGAGATTCTCCACTTCGCCGAGTGCTCCCAGGAGGGTAAAGAGCCGATCAGCAGTGGCAGGGACATCCTGGGTTCGATGAAGGTCCTTTTTGGAATCTATGAGTCGGCACGCACCGGCAAGGCAGTTGACTTGGCGAGTCTCTGAGCCGGGACTTTTCCTAGGCCTCAAGCTGGGCCGTAGACGGTGCCAATAGAACGAGTCGGAGCCATGGACTACGTCAACCTCGGTAGGTCTGGACTCAAGGTGAGCCGGGCTTGCCTTGGTGCCATGAACTTTGGCACATCGAACGACGCACCGTGCGGGGAAGCGGAATCGCAACGGATCATTGACGCATTCGTCGATGCTGGCCACAACTTCATCGATACGGCGAACGGCTACACAGGCGGTCAGTCGGAACAGATCCTTGGGCGCGCGGTGGCCGGCCGGCGTCATTCGGTGGTGATCGCGACCAAGGCATGGGTCCGTCAAGGGCCGGGCCCGAACGACCTGGGGACATCGCGGCTACATTTGACGAGTGCTCTCGACGCCAGCGCCTCGAAATCCGTCGCCCTCGCGGGCGCCGTGTTTCGCCCCCGCCCAAGCCCACCTATCATCCTGTCGATCTTGCCGCTAATGCGGCAAGTCCGACAGCTTGCTAGCCGAAGCGACTGGGCACCGACTACATCGACCTCTACCAGATGCATGCCTGGGACAATACGACGCCGATCGACGAGACCATGGCAACGCTCGATGGGTTCGTGCGTGCCGGCAAGGTGCGTTACATCGGTTGTTCCAACTACACCGGCAGCCAGATCCTCCTTGTGTGGTGCCTGCCACACCGCGTCGTCGCGCCTCGCCAGGAACCAAAAATCCCTCGCAGCTACACTCGCATTTTTAGGCTTGACGGAACACTAGAGGGAATGGAGCTGACACTACCGGACGAAGCCTTGAAGGCGCTGTCGGACGTTTCCCGACCGGGCGATCGGCGCTAGCCGGGGTACTTCTAGTCCCGCAGCCGAAATTCGGGGATCGTATCGGGGACCACCAGTTCCGCTTCCGTGTGCTCCTGCACCTCGGCGGGCGTCCAGCCCGGCGCGAGTTCACGCACCTGAAACCCCTGCGGCGTCAGGTCAAACAACCCCAGATCCGTCACCACCATCGTCACCACCCCCGGCGCGGTGATGGGCAATTGACAGCGGTGCAGCAGTTTCGGCTTGCCATCGCGCGTGTTGTGCACCAGCGCGATAAACACCCGCTTGGCGCAAGCCGCGAGATCCATCGCGCCGCCGATCCCCCCGCCCTTGCGGTTGGGAAAGCGCCAATTGGCGAAATCCCCGTTCTCGGAGACCTCGTAGGCGCCCATCACCGTGACATCGATCATGCCGCCGCGAATCAGCGCGAACGAATCCGCGTGGTGCACGATCGCCATCCCGGGCGCGGCCGTCACCTTCTGCGCCCCGGCGTTCACCAGATGCGGAATCTCTTCGCCCTCGGGGGCCAGCGGTCCGTATCCGATCACCCCGTTCTCGGAGTGGTAGATAATATCTCTGGACGGGTCGACGTAATTCGAACACATCGTCGGAATGCCGACGCCCAGGTTGACGACCCATCCATCCTGGAACTCCATCGCCACGCGATCGCACATGGCCTGCCGCGTCAGTCTCGGTTTATCTGCCATGACGGCTCTCCTCAGTCATGATTTCCACCTAATCGAAGATTCCATCGGGGGGAATCTGCACGATGCGGTCGGTGTAGACGCCCGGCACGTGGACGCAATCCGGGTCGATCCCCCCGGCCTCGACAATCTCATGCTCCACTTCCACGACGGTGACCTTCGCCGCCATCGCCATGATCGGATTGAAGTTGCGCTGCGCGAAGCGAAATTGCAAATTGCCGAACGTATCGGCGCGCCAGGCGCGAATGAAGGCGTAGTCCGCCGGCAAGGGATATTCCAGCACGTGCATGCGGCCGTTGATCTCACGGTGTTCCTTGTCTTCGGCCAGCTCGGTTCCCACGCTGGTGGGGGTATAGAACGCGCCGATCCCGGCCGCCGCCGCGCGTATGCGCTCGGCCAGTGTGCCCTGCGGCACCAGCTCCGCATCGATCTCGTCGTTGTTGTACATGCGGACAAACGGCGTCTCCCGCGACGGATGCGTCGGAGCCGTAAAGGCGCAGAACACCTTGCGTATGCGGCCGGCCTCAACAAGGACGGCGATATCCCGGTTGACGCTGTTGGAGATGGTGGCCAGATTCGTCGCACCCTGTTCGACCAGCGCCGACATGAGATTTCTCGGCGTCCCGGGAGTGCCGAATCCGGGGACCATGATCGTGGACCCGTCCGGCACGTCGGCCAACGCCGCCTCGAAACTGGGCAAGACTTTGTTCTTCATTTCCCCCTCATCCCCTTTGCCTGGACCTTACCCCGACCAATCCCGTGCGTCCGGTGGTGGCCAATCGCTCAAGCAATTCCCTGCTCGTGCTGTGCACATTCTAGCCCGCGTTGGCGGTTGGCAATCTGCAGGTGCCAATCGCGACAGGCTCTACACGGGCGAACCCATCATGATTCCCGCTCGGATCGTGTCGCACCGACCGCCACTCGCACTATCATGTTTCGAATCGCGGCCTCGTCGGAGGTCGACCCCAATCGGGAAACCCAGGTCCAGGAGGTCCGCATGCCAATCCCTGTCGGTCTCAATATCTGGTCCCGCTTAGTCGAGCATACCTTCCCTTATCTGGATAAAGCCCTGGCCCCATTTGATTCCTTGTGGATCCCCGACCATGTGCAAAACAACGGTCACAAAGTCGGCGAAGGCTGGACCTTATTGGCATAGGAGCCGGTTGGAATGAGGCGGAATATCTTTCTTATGGCTGGCGATTCCCAAAGGCAAGAGAACGCATCGCGCAACTGGCTGAGGCCATAAGAATCTGTCGTTTGATGTGGACCGAGGCGCCGGCCAACTTTGAGGGTCAGTACTATCAGATCAAGGATGCTTACTGTGAGCCCGTACCAGATCCGATACCCCCGGTGATGGTTGGTGGCTCAGGCGAGAAATACACGCTGCGTGTGGTGGCTGAACAGGCCGACTGGTGGAACCATGTTTTCGAAGACCGGGAGACCTATCGCCACAAGCAGGAGGTTCTCAAATCCCATTGTCGCGCGGTTGGCCGTGACTACGACGAGATCGAGCAAGTCATCTGCAGAAGTGTCTTCATTGCTGAAGACGAAAAAGAACTCAACCGCCTGAAAGCTGATCCCAATATCAGGTCCGGTGGGAATAGCCTGTCGGAACGCCGGAGCAGGTCACGGAGGCCCTGCTCGAAGTGATCGATCAGGGCGCGGACAGATTTGTGGTCAACATCTCCGATGCCCCACGGGTAGAAGGGACTGATCTGTTCGCAGCAGCGGTGATGCCCCACTTGAAGCGATAGGTATCTCAACGCGCAGGCGACGGAGTCGCCGAGCGGCCCCGCAAGGGGTAAGCCGCCTTGGCGGCGAGTAATCCCTGCCTCGCTACCGCGCCAACCAGGCGTTCTACGCGTTGGGCCAGATCGCCCAGGTCCTGCTGCGCGCGGTGCAGTACGAGGCGCTGCCGAAAAAGGCGCGCGCGCACGGCATCCGCTCGGTCATCCGATACGTGATGCGCACGGCGGCATACATGGTTCGCACGGCGCGCCGGGTGTGAGTGCGCTTCGCGAAGACGAACTTCCGGCTGGACTGGCTGTACCAGGCCATGGTCTCGCTGGAGGCGCGCGCCCCGCCCGGCGCCGCCTGACGCATCAACGGTTCGCCCAACGCCGCCCCGCGGCGGGGATGCGCTTGTCCGCGCCGTCAAATGGGGCGGTCGCGAGAGCGACGAAGGCCACTTTCCCGGGCGTTCCGCGAGCCGTTCACACCTTCGTAGACCTCTGAAGTCCCCGTTCGGCCATCAACAAACGACCAGCCTTTAGTGTACAGTGGTGCAGTTACGTGAGAGGACACCGTCGGCGCGGCATCGCCGGTCGGCGAGTGGTGTAACAACCGCGCCCTTGGCGATGCAACACCGCTGGTTTCGTTCTTACAACGAGACAAGAGGGAAACTTATGACTATCTATTCCATGAGCTGGCGACAGCTCGGCATTGCGGCATTGGCCGCGATCGGCATGACGTTCTGCTTGCCTGCGGCGGCCCAGTCCGACGCAGACGAGGGAGAAGAAGCCGACGACGAACCGCTGGTCGAGGAGATCGTGGTCACCGCCACGTACCGCGACACGAACCTGATGGACACGCCGGTCACCATCTCGGCATTAACGGACATCGAACTCGAGCAGCGGGGCGTCGAGGACATCACAAGCATGTTTCTGGCGATCCCCGGATTGAACTACGGCAACGCCACGAACACTTGGCACAGAGTCGTGGCGCGCGGGATCGCCCAGTTCCGGGCCCCGACCTCGCCGGTGTCGATTTATGTGGACAACGTACCCGTCACGGGCACGAGCAGCCGGCAGCCGCGGCTTCCGAATTTCGACCTGGAGCGCATCGAGGTGCTCAAGGGGCCGCAGGGCACGCTATACGGCGAAGGCAGCATGGCGGGGGCGATCCGCTACATCACCAAGAAGCCCAATCCGGCGGGCTTCGACTGGGCGTTCACGACGAGGATTTCGGACCCGTCGCATTCCGGTGACATGGGGTTGCGCATCGACTCCATGATCAATATCCCGCTCGGGGAGCGGCTGGCGGCGCGCATAACCCCTTATGCACGCAATAAAGCCGGTATCCTCGATAAGGTGGGGCCCGAAATCATTGAGGATGTCGATGAGATCGACGAGAGGGGAGTACGGGCCCAACTCGCCTTCTATCCCACCGACAAGCTCACGCTCAACGCGACGTACTACTATGTCGAAAGCGATATCGGCGGCCCCGGGATTGCCTTTCACTGCTTCTCGGAGGAACGCCCCGCAGGCGGCAATTTCCCTCGGGGCGACGCACTCCCTCAAGTACCGCAATATCCCGTCATAGGGGGTTGCGAAACCGGGGAGAACGGCACGTTCGACGGGGAGACTCAGAGATACAAAGACGGCCCGTCCCACGTCTACGTGACGCACATGGCCTCGCCGCAACTAAAAGACGGCGGAATTTCCGAGACGGCGATCATCAACCTCAGCGCCGAGTGGGAGCTGCCGTGGGCAGACCTGATGGCGGCCTCGGGGTTTTATGAACACGACATCACGTTTGCGGAGGAGCAGAGCGTCGGCGGCGCCTTCGGCACCATCGAGGGGGGGCTCTGGGACATACGAACCGATGCTGCATGTGCGACAGTAGGTTGCGGGACCGGTGGATTCTGGGGCCGTAGCAGCGTCAGGTCTCACTCGAGTCTTAATGAACGCTGGGCCACTGAGGCGCGCCTCGTCTCCAACACGGACAGCCGGTTGGAGTGGAGCGTCGGTGTGTACATCCAGCGCATCGACCTCGATGCTGATCCAAGGCTTTGGGAGCCTTGCGGCTCGATGGGGGTGGCAAGTGGAACCGCCTACGCGAACACTGCCACTGGTGTTCCTGCGGTTACCGAGAATGGGGATCCTGTGGTCTGCACCGGGGGATTCACGTTCAACCCCGAGGTGATGTCGCTCGAGCAGATGCGGCAAGTCCACAATCTTTTGCAAGGTGTGGGGCGCAGGGGCGGCGCCAGCTATCAAGACCGGGATTCGGAGGCCATCTTCGGCGAGGTGGGCTATCGCATTAGCGATCAGTTCCATATCCTGGCCGGAGTGCGTTACGCCGAAAGTACGGTGGAGCTGTTGAGCGGCCCGGGAGGCATGTGGGTGCCGCAGAGCGAGACGAACCCGCGCGCCGAGCCGGCGACGCAAGACAAAGCGGCGCCAAAGGTCACCCTTAGCTGGCGGCCCAACAACGATACGATGGTCTACCTCACGTATGCGGAGGCGTTCCGCACGGGAGGCATAAACACACGGCTCGTGTCCCGACTGGACGACTATGAGGATGCCGTCGCGCGGGGCGTCCCTGGCGCCGCGGAGTTAGCTGAAGCCGCCAGCCAACTGCTGAACTTCGAAGGCGACGACATAGAGTCCTGGGAGCTGGGGGCCAAGGCGACGGTCCTGGATGGACGCCTCGACATCATGGCGAGCGTGTATGACACGGCCATCAATAATGCCGTGGTCCGCACCGGCACAAATTTCCCGGCGCTGCCGGATCCCGATAACCCATTGCTCACCACACCGTATAGCCCGGACGTCAATGCCAACATCGGCAAAGCCGCATCCCGAGGCCTTGAATTTGAGCTGCGGGGCAAACTGACCGACTCGTTGCGCTTGCACGCGGGCGGCGCGTATGTCCCCGATGCGGAAACCCAGACGCAGCAGTCGGGCGGGGAGATAGCGGGTGCGGGGGTACGCGTTAACATCGACGCGGGCAACCGCATTAGCTTTACGCCGGTACACGCCTATTTCGCCTCGTTGATGTATGACTTCGAGCTCGCCGGCTTCGACGCTACGCTGCGTGGCGATTACTACTACCGGGGCACGAAGTTGTTCAGGAGCGAAAACAACGAGCGGCCGACGCCAACCAACCGGATCCTGAATCTGAAGCTGTTGCTGGCCCGGGACAACTATGAGGTTGGCGTCTTTATCCAGAATGTCGCCGATGACATCAACCCCTTTACGCTCGGTAGCAGCGGCTATAATGGCTTCAACCCACCGCGGACATTCGGGTTGCAGTTCAGCTTTAACCAATAGCCCTCAGCGCTTGCTGAGTTGAACCTTGGCGCAGCCCGCACCGAAAGGTGCGGGCTGTTTTTTTGTGTGCCCTTGCTCTAGCCCGTGAAATACCTCAAAGACCCGTTGGTGGCATTCTTGTTGATCGGCGCCGCGATCTTTGGCGTAGATGCGTGGCGTTCCAGCGGCCCGGAACTCCTGCGCGTCGGACCGCTGGATATCGAGCGGCTGCAGAATCAATGGCAAATACAAATGGGCCGCCCGCCGACTCGGACAGAGCTCGACGGCTTGATCAACGCGCATGTTCGCGAAGAGATACTGGTGCGGGAGGCGCGGAAACTTGGTCTCGACGATAACGACGTCATCATCCGGCGCCGTCTCGCTCAAAAGCTGACGTTTTTGACCGAGGATCTCGCGCTACTCGAGCCGCCGACCGATGCGGAGTCTATCGAGTTTTTCCAAACGAACGCCGAGCGCTACCGAATACCGGCGCGATATTCCTTCTCGCACGTTTACTTCAGTCCCGATGCACGTGCGACGCCGCGCGAGGACGCGATCGCGGCAGCACACCATGTCGACGAGACTAACTGGCGCGCACTCGGCGATCCTTTCATGTTGCACGACACCTTCGCCAACGTCTCCGAGGCCGACGTTCGCAAGGACTTCGGCGCCAGGTTTTCCGAATCACTGGCCAAGCTCACCGGAAACGGTTGGCAAGGCCCGGTCGAATCCGGCTACGGCTACCACTTGGTGCGCGTCAACCAACGGACTCAGGCACGCGCCCCCAGTTTCCATGAGGTGAAAGACAAGGTCGTAAACGACCTCGAGGCGAGACGCCGAGCAGATGCAAACGCACGCTACTACGAGTCGTTGCGTTCGCGATACAAGATTGAGGTCGAACGTTGAGGTCTCGGTGGCTGCTTTTGGCTGCCGTCTTTTGCGCCGCTTCGGCAACCGGCCACGAGGTCCGGCCGGCCTACCTCGGGATCACGGAAATCAGCCCCAACGTCTTCGAGGTGTTGTGGAAGCAGCCGTTGCTCGGCGATCGCCGCCTGCCACTCGAGCCCGTGCTGCCCGAGCACTGCGTGCTCGCGGTCCGCAGCGTCGACGATGTTCGCAATACGGCGTTGATTCAACGCTGGACGGCCGATTGCGGACCAGGAGGCCTGGTTGGATCCGTGATCGGCATCGAGGGCCTGTCGAGCACGCTCACTGATGTGCTGGTCAATGTTGCGCTGCTCGACGGGACGTCCATCTCGGCTTTGCTGCGACCGGAGGCGCCCTACTTGACGGTTGACTCGAAGGGGCGCGCGAATCTGCTTGGTTATCTGACACTCGGAGTCGAACATCTGCTGTTCGGCTTCGACCACATTCTGTTTGTGATCGGGTTGATGTTTTTCATCACGAAACCCGGCCCGCTCATCAAAACGATTACCGCCTTCACGATCGCGCACAGCATTACGCTCGGCCTGTCGGCTCTCGAGGTCGTTCGGCTCTCACAAGCGCCCGTGGAGGCCGTGATCGCATTATCGATCCTGTTTCTGGCCGTAGAACGTCTGCGTGGTGCCGAGGCGACCATCACCGCCCGCCATACCTGGATCGTGGCGTTCGTTTTTGGACTCCTGCACGGTTTCGGCTTTGCCGGCGCGCTTGCCGACATTGGCCTGCCGAAGGCAAATGCGCTTTGGGCGCTATTCCTCTTCAACCTGGGCGTCGAGATCGGCCAGCTAGTGATCGTCGCCGCCGCGCTCACGGTGGTGGCTTGCGTGCGCCATGCAAAGCTCTCCTTGCCGCCATGGCTCATCAACGCACCGCTCTACGGCATCGGTAGCATCGCGTCCTATTGGTTCGTGTCGCGCACGGTGCTGATCATTTGATGATGCCCCGTTCAGAGCAACGCCTCGATCACATAGGCAACGTCGCTCGCGACAGCACGTTCGAGACCCGGTGCTATCATTCGGCAACATTTGGCGGCAAGCACGCGAAACGGGGGACTAATGTCATGCCGATTCCACTATCCTCACCAGATGTGACGAGTCACTGCGCCAGGTGGCCAGGGCGCCTCTCTGGTCCGATTCCATCGGGCCGGCGCATGATGACTGGCGTACTCGGCACATTGGCGGTCGCGGCTTCGTTTTTCACCATCCAGGCAGGCGCGGAATCGCCGGTCCGAAGTGTCTACTTCGGAGACCTGCACGTGCACACGAAGTACTCGGCCGATGCCTACAAGTCCGGCGCACGCACGGGGCCGGACGAAGCCTACGCGTACGCCAAGGGCGCCCCACTGCGGCATCCGGCCGGCCAGACCATCCGCATGCACGGTGCGCCGCTGGACTTCCTGGCCGTCACCGACCACGCCGAGTATCTGGGCAACATCACAGCGCTTGGCGAATCGGCCGACCCATCTTCCGTTACGAGTCCCGGCGAGGTCACCCCCGACTTTGTGATCGAGGCTTACAGTGCCTTCGGGCGGGCCCTCCACGACGGCGAGCTCGATCCTGGACTTGCGCAGTCGATACGTCGAGACGCGTGGCAACGGACCATTGAGGCGGCCGAACGCCACTATGCGCCGGGTAAATTCACGACTTTCGTCGGCTTCGAGTACACCTCGGCGCCGGATGGCATGCTGCACCGCAACGTCATCTTCAAGGGCGCGCGCGTACCCGAGCTGCCTTTCGCCGCCTTCGATTCCCTCAATCCGGAAGACCTGTGGGCCTGGCTGGATCGGTTGCGGGCACAAGGCATCGAGGCGCTGGCGATTCCCCACAATACCAATCTGAGCCGAGGGAACTTCTTCCAGACCACCACGTTCGCCGGAGAGCCGATGGATGCGGCCTATGCGGAAGTCCGGATGCGCAACGAGCCGATCGTGGAAATGACCCAGGTGAAGGGAACGTCCGAGACGCATCCGCTGCTGTCGCCGAACGACGAGTGGGCCAACTTCGAGGTGCGCGACAGGAGCAGTGACGAGGTCAAGGGCTCGTACGTGCGCGATGCTCTGCTGATGGGGCTCGAGCTGCAGCACAGCCAGGGATTCAATCCGTACCGGTTCGGATTCATCGGCTCCAGCGATACCCACAACACGGGTGGGTCCTACGAGGAGCCCACGTATCACGGCAAGATTGGCATTGTCGATGGGCGTCCCGAGTGGCGTTTGGCGATACTCGACGAGGACAATCCTGAACTGAACCGGCGGCCTGGTTCCACCACCACCGGATTCGACTGGAGCGCGTCGGGGCTGGCGGCCGTCTGGGCCGAGGCCAACACGCGTGAAGCGATCTATGCGGCGCTGCGGCGCAAGGAGACCTTCGCCACCAGCGGCCCGCGGATCCGCGTGAAATTCTTCGCCGGCTACGATCTCGACGCGGCCGACGCAAGCCGGCTGTACGCCACCGGGGTTCCGATGGGCGGCGACCTCGAGGCGCGCCCGGGCGGTGCGCCGCGCTTCTTTGCCCGGGCGTTGCGGGATCCCTCGAGTGCGTGGCTGCAGCGCCTGCAGATCGTCAAGGGCTGGCTCGACGATGGCACCCGGCGGGAGCGAGTCTATGACGTTGCGTGCGCCGATGGCCTCGAACCGAGCCCCGACAGCCACCGCTGTCCTGACAACGGGGCCAGCGTGGACCTCGCCACCTGCGACTTCGACTTCGACAAGGGAGCCGTTGAATTGAAGGCGATGTGGGAGGATCCGGACTTCGACCGCGACGAGCGCGCCTTTTATTACGTGCGTGTGCTCGAGAACCCAACCTGCCGGTGGTCGACCTGGGACGCGATTCGGTTGGGCCTCCCGTTGCGCGCGGAGAAGGAGCCTACACTGCAGGAGCGAGCCTGGACGTCGCCCATATGGATCTTGCCCCGGACGGCGATGTAGACGAAGTTCGGATTGATGGAATACGTCAACCTCGGCAGATCCGGACTCAATGGTTGCCTGCGTGCGCCATGCAAAGCTCTCCTTGCCGCAATGGCTCATCAACGCACCGCTTTACGGCATCGGTAGCATCGCGTCCTATTGGTTCGTGTCGCGCACGGTACTGATCTTCTGATGATGGAAAATGCGTGCGGATCATGCGATGGTTACGACGGCTTGACGCGGACAGCGGACGGACACGAATCCGGCAAGCAGACACGGGGGATTGATATGTTGCTGACTCCACTATCCACACCGGATGTGCCGAGTCACTGCGCCAGGTGGCCAGGGCGCCTCTCTGGTCCGACTCCATCGGGCCGGCGCATGATGACTGGCGCACTCGGTGCATTGGCGGTCGCGGCTTCGTTTTTCGCCATCCAGGCAGGCGCGGAACCGCCGGTCCGAAATGTCTACTTCGGAGACCTGCACGTGCACACGAAGTACTCGGCCGATGCCTACCGGTTCGGCGCACGCACGGGGCCGGACGAGGCTTACGCGTATGCGAAGGGCGCCCCACTGCGGCATCCGGCCGGCCAGACCGTCCGCATGCGCGGTGCGCCGCTGGACTTCATGGCCGTCACCGACCACGCCGAGTATCTGGGTAACTCGGCAGCGCTTGGCGACTCAGCCGACCCATTGCCCGATTCGGAATCCGGCGAGGTCACCCCCGACTTTGCGATCGAGGCTTACAGTGCCTTCAATCGGGCCATCAGCGTCGGCGAGATCGATCCTGGTTTTGCGCAAGAGGACATACGCCGAGACGCGTGGCAACGGACCATTGAGGCGGCCGAACGCCACTATGCGCCGGGTCAATTCACGACTTTCGTGGGCTTCGAGTACACCTCGGCGCCGGATGGCATGCTGCACCGCAACGTCATCTTCAAGGGCGCGCGCGTACCCGAGCTGCCTTTTGCCGCCTTCGATTCTCTCAATCCGGAAGACCTGTGGGCCTGGCTGGACCAGTTGCGGACGCAAGGCATCGAGGCGCTGGCGATTCCCCACAATAGCAATTCGAGCCGAGGGAACTTTTTCCAAACCACCACGTTCGCCGGCGAGCCGATGGATGCGGCCTATGCGCAGGTCCGCATGCGCAACGAGCCGATCGTGGAAATGACGCAGGTGAAGGGAACGTCCGAGACGCATCCGCTGCTGTCGCCGAACGACGAGTGGGCCAACTTCGAGGTGCGCGACAGGAGCAGTGACGAGGTCAAGGGCTCGTACGTGCGCGATGCTCTGCTGATGGGGCTCGAGCTGCAGCACAGCCAGGGATTCAATCCGTACCGGTTCGGATTCATCGGCTCCAGCGATACCCACAACACGGGTGGGTCCTACGAGGAGCCCACGTATCACGGCAAGATTGGCATTCTCGACGGGCGTCCCGAGTGGCGTTTCACGATTCCCGATGAGGACAATCCTGAACTGAACCGGTTGCCTGGTATCACCACTACCGGATTCGACTGGAGCGCGTCGGGGCTGGCGGCCGTCTGGGCCGAGACCAACACGCGTGAAGCGATCTATGCGGCGCTGCGGCGCAAGGAGACCTTCGCCACCAGCGGCACGCGGATCCGCGTGAAATTCTTCGCCGGCTACGATCTCGACGCGGCCGACGCAAGCCGGCTGTACGCCACCGGGGTCCCGATGGGCGGCGAGCTCGAGGCCCGCCCACGCGGTGTGCCCCGCTTTTTTGCCCGGGCGTTGCGGGATCCCTCGAGTGCGTGGCTGCAGCGCCTGCAGATCGTCAAGGGCTGGCTCGACGATGGCACCCGGCGGGAGCGAGTCTATGACGTTGCGTGCGCCGATGGCCTCGAACCGAGCCCCGACAGCCACCGCTGTCCTGACAACGGGGCCAGCGTGGACCTCGCGACCTGCGACTTCGACTTCGACAAGGGAGCCGTTGAATTGAAGGCGATGTGGGAGGATCCGGACTTCGACCGCGACGAGCGCGCCTTTTATTACGTGCGTGTGCTCGAGAACCCAACCTGCCGGTGGTCGACTTGGGACGCGATTCGGTTGGGCGTCCCGTTGCGTGCGGAGAAGGAGCCTACGCTGCAGGAGCGAGCCTGGACGTCGCCCATATGGATCTTGCCCCGGACGGCGATGTAGACGAAGTTAGCGTCGGGTAGGCAGCAACTCGATTCGCAGAACCAGTCGGACGTCTGTTAATGGCCAGGCAAGCAGACATATCCCTCGAACCATGCGGACGGGGGCTCGCGAGGCAACGTCATTGGATGATTGTCGAAGTGCATGTTTCGCCGCTGGCGACAGAGGCCTGAATTCACCGGCCGTGCTGCGGTAGATCGCATTTCGGTGTATTCACTGAGCGCAACTTCGAGATCGTCGAAGCCGTCAAGGCGATCGCCGCGCAGTTGGACACGACGCCCTCGGCCGTCGCCATCGCCTGGTGCCTGACGAGACGCGGCGTGACCTCCGCGATCATCGGCCCGCGCATGCTCGAACAGATGAATGCGTGTCTGGAGGGAACGGAACTGACACTACCGGACGAAGCCTTGAAGGCGCTGTCGGACGTGTCCCGCCCAGGCGATCGGCGCTAGCCGGGGTACTTCTAGTCCCGCAGCCGAAATTCGGGGATCGTATCGGGAATCACCAGCGTCGCCTCGGTGTGCTCTTGCACCTCGGCCGGCGTCCAGCCCGGCGCGAGTTCACGCACCTGAAACCCCTGCGGCGTCAGGTCAAACAACCCCAGATCCGTCACCACCATCGTCACCACCCCCGGCGCGGTGATGGGCAATTGACAGCGGTGCAGCAGTTTCGGCTTGCCATCGCGCGTGTTGTGCACCAGCGCGATAAACACCCGCTTGGCGCAAGCCGCGAGATCCATCGCGCCGCCGATCCCTCCGCCCTTGCGGTTGGGAAAGCGCCAATTGGCGAAATCCCCGTTCTCGGAGACCTCGTAGGCCCCCATGACCGTGGCATCGATCATGCCGCCGCGAATCAGCGCGAACGAATCCGCGTGGTGCACGATCGCCATCCCGGGCGCGGCGGTCACCTTCTGCGCCCCGGCGTTCACCAGATGCGGAATCTCTTCGCCCTCGGGGGCCAGCGGTCCGTATCCGATCACCCCGTTCTCGGAGTGGTAGATAATATCTCTGGACGGGTCGACGTAATTCGAACACATCGTCGGAATGCCGACGCCCAGGTTGACGACCCATCCATCCTGGAATTCCATCGCCACGCGATCGCACATGGCCTGGCGCGTCAGTCTTGGTTTATCCGGCATGACGACTCTCCTCAGTCACGATGTCCACCTAATCGAAGATTCCATCGGGGGGAATCTGCACGATGCGGTCGGTGTAGACGCCCGGCACGTGGACGCAGTCCGGGTCGATCCCCCCGGCATCGACAATCTCATGCTCCACTTCGACGACGGTCACCTTCGCGGCCATCGCCATGATCGGATTGAAGTTGCGCTGCGCCAGGCGAAATTGCAAATTGCCGAACGTATCGGCGCGCCAGGCGCGAATGAAGGCGTAATCCGCCGGCAAGGGATACTCCAGCACGTGCATGCGGCCGTTGATCTCTCGGTGTTCCTTGTCTTCGGCCAGCTCGGTTCCCACGCTGGTGGGGGTATAGAACGCGCCGATCCCGGCCCCCGCCGCCCGTATGCGCTCGGCCAGGGTCCCCTGCGGCACCAGCTCCGCCTCGATCTCGTCATTGTTGTACATGCGGACGAACGGCGTGTCTCGCGACGGATGCGTCGGCGCGGTAAAGGCGCAATACACCTTGCGTATGCGGCCGGCCTCAACCAGGGTGGCGATATCCCGGTTGACGCCGTTGGAGATGGTAGCCAGATTCGTCGCACCCTGATCGAACAACGCCGACATGAGATTTTTCGGCGTCCCGGGAGTGCCGAATCCGGGGACCATGATCGTGGACCCGTCCGGCACGTCCGCCAGCGCCGCCTCGAAACTCGGAAAAACCTTATTTTTCATTTTCTCTGCATCCCTTTTGTTCGGGGTTTATTGACCGATTCATGCGCAGGAACACCCCGAACGGCCTTAAGTTGCCGGCTCCGTCACAGCGTCGGGGAACACGCGGGCGCGCAGGTCGGCGAACGTGCCGCCGCCGATCTCGACATCGAAACGGAGTTCGTGGTCACCGCCAATCAACGCCATTGACCCTTCTGTGGCGTCTCGTATCGAGATCGCGGGCTCCGCGATCACCACCCAGGGTCTGTCTTCGTGCTTCGTCATATATATCGATCGCATGTGGAAGATGTCACCGTCACGGGTCACGGACAGCACGATCCGGTGTCCTTCGCCTGCGGGCGACTCGATCCGCATTTCGGCCATCTGCCCGAGCCGGACCAGCATCTGCGGCGAGAAGACACGTTCGCCGTCGCTGTGGATCTCAAGCGTGACGAGGGCGGCATCCTGGGCATCGGAAGCGGCGGCGAGGGGCAACGGGAGGAGGGTCAGCATCACGAGGGCGATGATGACAGGTCGAGAAATCATGGTACTCCCCAGGAAAGGACTGAGTGCTGAGCATAGCCGGGTTGCGGCTGAGGTGGAAAGAACGGAGCGGTCGAGCCGCGCCCAAGTGAGCTCCCGGGAGCAACGAGCAGTTTCTCCGTGCGTTGGGCTGACGACCAACAAAATTGTTGGGATCGCTCTTGCGCACGAAAATTGAGAGTTGACGTCCGCCCGACCAGTGCTGATAAGTTGACTTATTAGTTTCACGATATATGCTAATTGAAACGGAAATGCACAAAGTTGGCCGTAACTGCAAGGGGATTGGAGCATGAGTCAGGCACAACCGAAACCTGTGGTGCAGTTTCTGACACGGTTGCAGGAATCGGGAGGGTTGAAGGGCACCGACATCGCAAACTTCACGGGGGTGTCCAAGGCGACCGTGTCGCGATGGGGCAGTGGTCAGAAATCGCCGCATCCGCGGACGCAACTCATCATATCGGACCTGTCGTACGTGGTGATGAGGCTCGGTGAGTATTACGGTCACGAGGAAGTCCGAGCCTGGCTCTACTCGAGGCATCCACAACTGGAGGGCGAACGTGCGATCGACCTGATCCATGACCAGCGAACGGAGGAGGTCATCGCGATACTCGATCGCCTCGATGCCGACGCGTATCTCTGAGCATGGCCCGGAAAAGCCGGCGGAGTCCCAGGGGCATCCGCGATCAGTCACTACTGGACTCGCTCGAAGCGCTGCCGAGCGCGCCGTTCGAAGGAACCGTGTGGAGGTCGGTGCGAGCGGGACAGGATCCGCTCGTGTGCGGGCGGCCCGGGGGACGATGGGACGATGGCACGCTGGATGTGTTGTACACCTCGGAGACGAGAGAGGCCGCGGTCGGCGAGCGGCGGTTCCACCTCTACCAGGGACAGCCGTTTCCGCCGTCGAGGGTGCGTTACGAACTGTTCGAACTGTGGATCTCGCTCACGTCCGTCATACGCTTTGCCAGTATCGAAGCGCTGGCGGATGTTGGGCTGCGCGTGGAAGGGTACGGGCTGCTCAGCTACGTGGAGCGTGAGAGGGAGTACCCGCGATCACAGGAGGTAGCCGAGGCGTGTGCATTCCTGGGCGCGGATGGCATGCGGGTACCAAGCGCGCGTGATGTGGCCCAGAGCAACCTGATCGTATTCTGCGAACAACCGACCGGAATCGAGAAAAAAGTTGTGCGAAGCCACGGGTTGGTGGACTTCATGCGCGCGTGACCGGGTATGGTCGGGGCTATCGGTGACGAGACGGGCGAACCTGTCATCGTCTCCGCTCGGATCGTGTCGCACCGACCGCCAGTCGCACTACCGTGTTTCGAATCACCCAGTGGAATCCCAGCCTAGCGATTGGTACCTGATCGCGCGAACGAATCCGCCTCTCCGCCCACAAATGGGCCTTAAGTCGCCGGTTCCCCCGCAGCGGGGTACTCGCGGGCGCGCAGGTCGGCGAACGTGCCGCCGCCGATCTCGACATCGAAGCGGAGTTCGTGGTCACCGCCAATCAACGCCATTGACCCTTCTGTGGCGTCTCGTATCGAGATCGCGGGCTCCGCGATCACCACCCAGGGTCTGTCTTCGTGCTTCGTCATGTATATCGACCGCATGTGGAAGACGTCACCTTCAAGGGTCACGGAAAGCACGATCCGATGCCCTTCGGCCGCGGGCGACTCGATGCTCGCTTCGGCCATCTGCCCGAGCCGGACCAGCATCCGCGGCGAAAAGACACGTTCGCCGTCGCGGTGGATCTCAAGCGTGACGAGGGCGGCATCCTGGGCATCGGAAGCGTCGGCCGGGGGCAACGGGAGGAGGGTCAGCATCACGAGGGCGATGATGACAGGTCTAGAAATCATGGTACTCCCCAGGAAAGGACCGAGTGCTGAGCATAGCCGGGTTGCGGCTGAGGTGGAAAGAACGGAGCGGTTGAGCCGAGCCTAAGTGGGCTCCTGGGAGCAACGAGCAGTTTCTCCGCGTGTTGGGCTGACGACCAGCAAGTATTGTTGGGATCGCTCTTTGTAGCGTCCCGTCGCAACAAATCCCAGACGCGTTGCGAGTCGGACAGATCTCACGTTGTCATCCTCGATAAGCGCCTCAATCCGGTCGGAACGCAGATTCGCGCTGGCCCATTCGATGGCCGCGATGGTCGCCTCAAGCATGTAGCCTTTGCCGCAGCACTCTAGCTCCGTACCAGACTCCCGGGACCGCTCTCGTGGACGCCGGCTCAGCGGGCTGACGAATTTATTCCTCTCCGACGTCGCCGGCGTGGCGGCCGAGCGCCGGTGATCGCCGGAACCATCGCCAGTTGCCGATGGATCGCGTCGTTCACGGCGTCACGGATGGGAAGCGATTTCGCTGCCTCCTCCCAACAGTCCTGGAACTGTTCGGCCGTTTCGACCGCCCTGCGCACGAAGAATTCGGGGTTGACGTATGCCGCGTCGGCCACGGCGGCGAAGTCGTCGAGGGTTAGCGCGTTCCAACGCCTGGCTGATCCCAGCCGCAACGCCAATCCGTCGTTTGGGATGTAGGCCGTCGTGCACAGGAGGTCGTAGGCGGGCGACAGTTCAGCGGTTCTGCCGTCGCGGTAGATCAGCGACCAGTTCTTCGTGTGCATGTCGCCGTTGCCGACAATCGCGGCGTACATCAGGCGCTTCGCGAACTCGCTGACGGCTCGCTCGTCCGAGAATGCCGCCAGCAGGCGTGCCAGGTCCGCGCAGGTGTAGCGGTCGTATTTGTCGGCGGGACGCTGGCCGAGTACCTGCGCAAAATCCTCGGTATGCACCCGCCCGTCGGCCGTCCTGTCGAACCGTCGAACCGCCAGCGCGTTCGCTTCTGCCATCCGTCCGCCGAGCACTTCGGGCGGAAGCCCTGCGATCCGGTCCATGGGAACCAGCCGCGTTTCGGGGATTTCGATGCCGACTGACTTGGCCAGCGACATCACCGAATACTCGTTCTCCGGAACGCCCTCGTACTGGACGGACGGCAGCTTGAGAATCCAGTCCCCGCCGACTCCGTGCGCCGGAACCGTGAGGCCGCCGGACGCTTCCGTCACGGCCGAGAACTTCAATTGCACGCCCGCCAGTGAGAATCGCAGAATCTCCGGTGAACTGGCGCGGTCGGGCTGGTCTTCGTCCGCATCGCGGTCATCGTTGATAACCGATCCTTCCCGGCGGACCACGACGGCCCCGGGCAGGTCGCGGCCGACCAGTTCGAGCAACTCAAACTCCCTGGTCGGTCGGACACCTGCCTTGTCGGCGAGGTACGTGCGGAGCCGGCCTTCCGGTAGGAGATTGGAGAAGAACGGCGGCAGGTCGCCCGAAACGGTGGCGGGTCCGCCGTCCACGATCTCTCCCCGGTCGTCCATGAACGACTGACCAAGCATTGGACGGTTGCGCCTTGCGGCATATTCGGGGTCGAACTCGAACTGGATCCGGCCATTCTTGAACCGGACGATCTCGCCCACATCCTGTCCGGGCAGACGGACTTCCAGCGCGTCGGTCATGCGTCCCCGCCGTCGCCCACCAGCAGTTCGACCGCCGTGGGCCGGCGACCTTCCCCGGTCCGGCCTTCGAAGTCCCGCAGCAATCCGGACACGGCTGGCAATGCGCGGCGGGGGACCAGCACGAACTCAAATCCGACGGCTCTCGCCATCTGGACGGCGTGGGACCACTTGGGGTCCACCAACCCGTTCTCGATCCGGGACAAGTGGGCCTGCCGGATGCCGGTTCGGTCCTCCATCTCGCGTTGCGACATCCGCTGGCTCTTGCGGATTTTCTTCAACTCGATGTGCCAAGATTGGGGCGTAACGCGGGCTATTGCCATCTGTCCGGCCTCCTCGAATTTGATGCTTCAAACGCATAGTTATTTCCTAATGATGTAAATTTAGCATAATTGTGAATGCATCCATATGTCAGAATGATCGGTCACGGCTAACTACCGGGACGCGGGTACTGCACCACCATGATTGGCAAGACCCTTTTTCGGCTCTAACCAGGCCGATGCCGGCCATACCCGCGACGGTGCTTAAGACCGCGCAACAGGTGTCGAAGCTGCTCCTGCGAAGTGGGCAGCATTACTGTCGAGGCATCCCGCCGAAGCCGCGTCAAGTGCCTTGTCCGACCGAGGCGAGTTTTGTTTCGATACTGTATAGTTGACCATATGTCTCCGGGACGCGATTGTCTCCCGCCTCAGCCGATAATCGTTTCGGATCTCACTGTCAAAAAACAGGTTGCGACCGTGATAGTTCAGTTGCCTTGTCTTGCCTTGCCGAGACACGAACGGTACCGCACACTACGCGTCGGATGAGCCACACGACCACCACAGAAGTCGCGAACACGGCGTTGTCGGACGGCGAATCTCAACGATCAACCCCTGTCGACAACAACTTGCCGAGCACAGCGCGTTCTCCAATGCTGTTCCCGCTCGGTCCCTACCGTCGGCTTACAGACCCCTGCTCTCGGGTGCCCGTCATCTCGGAGTCACTGTTGATCTGCGGCGATGCCCGGCGTGCGCTGAGCCTGTTGCCTTCAGAGTCCGTCCAGACCGTCGTGACCTCACCTCCGTACTGGTCCCTCAGGGACTACCAGGTCGAGGATCAGATCGGGCGTGACGACACGTTGCGCTCGTATATCTGCAGCATCGTCGAAGCGTTTGATGAGTTGCGGCGCGTGCTTCGAGGGGACGGGACCGTATGGCTCAATGTGGGCGACTCCTATACGTCGGGGAACCGGCGTTACCGCGCCCCCGACCGCAAAAACCGTGCGCGCGCCATGGAAGTTCGACCCCGCACACCTGAAGGGTTGAAGCCGAAGGATCTGATCGGTGTTCCCTGGCGGCTCGCCTTGGCGCTGCAGGATGCCGGTTGGTGGATTCGTAGCGAAGTCATCTGGCACAAGCCGAATGCCCACCCCGAGTCGGTTCGTGATCGCCCCACCAAGGCTCACGAAACCGTGTTCCTTCTCTCGAAGGAGCAGAATTACTACTACGACGCCAGTGCTGTCGTCGGTCCCAACGACAGGAGACTGCGTACCGTGTGGGACATACCCACGGAGCCCCTCAAGCGCGCGAATGGTGACGAAGACGACCATCCTGCGATGATGCCTGTAACGCTCGCGCGACGATGTGTTTCCATCACAAGCAGTCCGGGCAGCGTCGTTCTGGACCCCTACGCAGGCTCGGGTACGACCTTGCTCGCTGCCGAGGGACTGGGTCGGCGATGGGTAGGCATTGAACTCAACCCATCGTTCGCCGACCTTATCGAACGCCGGATGCACGGCCGGTGACGCTTGACGAACTCAAGGCGAAGCTCGACACGTTCTCCCCAGCCAAGATCGCCTTCGTCGCAAACGTCGTCGAGTCTCTGTCGAATCCGTCTCAGGCCAACATCCGCTCAGAGGACACTTGGCTAACGGCCGTCCCGGAGTGGATCGAGTACTTCGGCCTCGCTCTCTCGGTCCACCACGCTGCCACGACAGTTCCGCTGGGTCTAACGTCATTCGAAACCGTCTTCCGCAATGCCTGCCAGCATGTCCATTGGGATGTAACCGCACCAGCTTCAGCTACCCAACGATTCGTCGACCTCGCCGTGAGCATAGATACCGTATCGACAAGGCACCTGTCCCTAAAGTCCACTGCTGCCCAGAACTTATCGGCGACGACCGTTCATATCTCCAAGCTCACCGAGGCCGCATGGATACAGGACGCTCGGACGCCCGCCGCGCGACGGAGCGCCACCCTCGAACTGTTCACGGCCTACCACGAAGCTGTAACTGCCATCCTGATGCTCCGCGCCTTCCGCGAGGCGTCTGACCGAGTACCCAACCTCTACCAGCTTGTGGAATTGCCAGTATCGTTGTTCGACTCAATCCAGCAAGCTCCGCTCAGCGCATTCCGAAACGATGCACCCGTAGTACCTTGCACAGACTCGGGTGGCCGCGTCGTCGCCCGCGTCGCCCTTGACCGATCCGACGCGAAGATAACCGTCCGTAGCATCCTCCTCGACGCTTGCATCGTGCATGCCGATTGGACACGGCTCTATCATGTTTCGAATCACGAAGTGGAATCCCGGCCATAGCGAGTCGTACACCACCGTCTACACGAAGGAGCTGCGCAAGAATGACCGAGCATTGGACGAAACTGAGGGTCCGCAAGGGCGGGCATATGTCAGCCCGGACGCGCGTTGACCAGAGTCCGGGCCTCTCGCGGTTGCTTGACGAGCGCTTGTCGACGCTGGTCGACCCCGTCCGAGGCATCACAACCGACGGTGTTGTGCGGGAAGGTCTGTACCCGCTGGCGGCGAACGGCGTCTCGACAAAGCCGATTACCGAGGCGGCCCGAACCTTTCTTCAGGCACTGACGGGCGAGCAACGGGGCCGAACGGTGCATGCGCTCGACGCAGACGAGTGGCGAACCTGGAACAACATTCATCTCAATTGCTGGCGCCACGGGGTGATGCTGGAGGATCTGCCCGACACGACCCGGAAGCTGGCACTTGACCTGCTGGCTGCAACACTATCCGCCCGAGGGTTCGATCAGGCTCGCGATATCATGCGTCTGAACGGCCTGCTTGCCGTCGTCTCCGAGAGTCCGGATGAGTTTGGCGAGTGGCCGTACTTCCTTTCCATCTTCGGCCAGCCGTCCGACTCCGAGCCCTGGGGATGGCAGCTCGACGGACATCACCTGAACCTCAACTGCATGGTGATTGGCGATCACCTGGTGATGACTCCCACGTTCCTGGGATCGGAGCCTTGCGAGGGGGGCAATGGGCTGCTGGAAGGCACCAGGGTTTTCGGCACCGAAGAGCGAGCCGGACTCGATCTCATTCGTTCACTGGACGACTCACAACAATCGAGAGCGGTGACCCGCCCGTCCATTCACCCCGACGATCTGCCGCAGGAACTCAAGCACCCCTTCGACGGCCGCATGGTGGGCGGGACCGGCCACGACAATGCGGTCGTGCCGTACGAAGGCGTTATGGCCGGCGATTTCAGCGATGCCCAGCGCCGCCTGCTGCTATCGTTGATCGGTACGTACGTCGGCTGGACTCGGGAGCATCACGCCGACATCAAGATGCGGGAGGTGAACGCTCACCTGGATGAGACCTGGTTCTCCTGGATGGGAGCGACGTCCGACGACGGACCCTTCTACTACCGCGTACACAGTCCCGTGGTCATGATCGAATTCGACCATCACCCGGGTGTGGTTTTCGACAACCCCGTGCCGTCCCGCAACCACATCCACATGATCGTACGCACCCCCAACGGTGGCGACTATGGTGTCGATCTGCTACGCCAGCATCACGAGCGTTATGACCACTCGCACGGCACCCACGAGCCCCGTCACTGAGCAGGCAGGAGGTCCGCATGCCAATCCCGGTCGGTCTCAATGTCTGGTCCCGCCTGGTGGAGGACACGTTCCCTTATCTGGACAAGGTCCTGGCCCCATTTGATTCCTTGTGGATCCCCGACCATGTGCAGAACAACGGTCACAAAGTCGGCGAAGGCTGGACATTGTTGTCATTTGCCCTGGGCCGCTATCCGGACAAGACCGTCGGCCATCAGGTCTTGTGCAACAGTTTTCGTAATCCGGCGCACCTGGCGAAAATGATGGCCACGGCACAGGCCATCTCTGGCGGACGGGCTGTGTTGGGCATAGGCGCCGGTTGGAATGAGGCGGAATATCTCTCGTATGGTTGGCCATTCCCGACGGCAAAGGAACGCATCGCGCAACTGGCCGAGGCTATAAGAATCTGCCGTTTGATGTGGACGGAGGCCCCGGCCAACTTCGACGGTCAGTACTATCAGATCAAGGATGCGTACTGTGAGCCCGTGCCAGATCCGGTTCCGCCGGTGATGGTCGGTGGTTCAGGCGAGAAATACACCCTGCGCGTGGTGGCTGAGCAGGCCGATTGGTGGAACCATGTTTTCGAAGACGGGAAGACCTATCGCCACAAGCAGGAGGTTCTCAAATCCCATTGTCGCGTGGTTGATCGCGACTACGACGAAATCAAGCAAGTCATATGCAGAAGCGTCCTCGTTGCCGAAAACGAAAAAGAACTCAACCGCCTGAAAGCTGATCCCAATGTCAGGTCCGGTGGGAACAGCCTGATCGGAACGCCGGAGCAGGTCACGGAAGCCCTGCTCGCAGAGATCGATCAGGGCGCGGACAGATTTGTGGTCAACATCTCCGATGCCCCACGGGTAGAAGGGACTCAGCTATTTGCAGCAGAGGTGATGCCCCACTTGAAGGTAGTGTCTCGGCGCGCGCATTCTCCGTAGGAGCCTTCAGCCCACTGGATTACAGTGCGCCCGTGACGCCCAGGGAACTCCGACGTTGCAAGTCCTCCAGCAGTGGCGGCAGTGTTGTTCCATGGAAGCTCGACTCCTGCAGGTGTCCATGCACACGCCGCGCGCCGAGCGTACCTTCGTCAGCACGTATATACTTCGGTATACACGCTCGAGGGGTTTGCCATGCATGCGCTCAAGGTCCACAAGGTTGGAAACTCGCTGAATCTGCGCCTCCCAAAGGATGCAGTCAATGCGCTTCGTGTCAGCGAAGGCGACGTGGTTTATCTGACCGAAACGCCCAATGGGGGATATCGAATTACGCCCTACGATCCCGAGTTCGAGCGGCAGATGAGGCTTGCCGAAAAGGTCATGAGAGAGTACCGGAACGCGTTGCGTGAACTCGCCAAGTAGTGGTCACCAACTGGTTGAGCAAGACGGTCGTGTTGGCGATGCACGAGAGGCTGCTCGCGGATCATGGAGGCAGCCCAGGCCTCCGCGATCCCGGCTTGCTTGACTCTGCTCTGGCTCGTGCTCGGCAGCTCTGCGCGTACGGCAATCCCGACGCATGCGATTTGGCTGCGGCGTATGCTGCAGGGATCATCCGCGACCACCCCTTTGTGGATGGCAACAAGCGCACGGGCTTCGTATCCGCCTATCTGTTCATGGCAGAGAACGGCTTGCAGTTGACAGTTCCGGAAGTGGAGGTTGTACAGATTGTAACCCTGCTCGCCGCGAGCGAAATCGATGAAGCCGCATTTGCCTCTTGGTTGAGAGAGCACGGCAAACCGATCTGAGCGAGATCGGCGCCGAACGGCGTTCGCTTGTCAGAAATTCGGGAGTGGCAGTCCTCCGCCAGGCATCGCGTGATCGTTGAGTAACCGGTCACCGAACACGCCTCGCCGCTGACTTCACGTCACTCATCGATCGCCCAAGTTGAAGCGCCTATCCGTCGGCTCCAGTCAACGGATTGCCTGGACCTTCAGGTGCACGCCTTCCCGTTGCTGCAGACAATCAAGAATCTCGAACAGGTTGCGCGCGTGGGGATTGCCGGTCGAACTGAGCATGCGCATCAGGCTCTTGGGCGACTTGTCCGTGAGTCCTCCGAGTTCGCCGAATCCGATAGTGGCATTGACGTAGTCGCGCAGCAGCGATTTGCCTGTCTCCACGTCGCTGGACAGAAGGCAATCGACCGCCTCCGTAAGAAGCGCCTCGCGGAAGGCCGGATCGCGCTGGAGCCGTTCCCGCACCGTCACCTTGAAATCCCGGGTCAATGCCATCGTCTCACTCCTCCTGCCGTCTGCGTCGGTAGTCCCGCCAAAGGCGCCTGGCCGTCTCAATGTCTCCCTGCTGGCGTCTCTTCGTGCCGCCCCCGAGGAGCACGATCAAGGTCTCGCCGTCCCGCCCGAAGTAGATCCTATATCCCGGACCAGATTCGATGCGGTATTCCAGAACTCCCGCCCCGACGCTCTTCGCGTTGGACACGATGCCTCGTCCCATGCGGTCCAAAGCCGCGGTAACCTTGATCGCTGCTTGGCCATCGAGGCGGTTGAACCATCGTCCGAACGGCCGGCGATCTTGGACATCAACGTACTCGGTGACTTGGACCGCTACCCAATGGTAACCGACGCGTTACCAGATTGGTAGCGATTGGTCGATGGATGCAGAACTCGGACACTCTGACCAGCGCGTCCAAACAGCATTAGTCCGACATAGGGCAGCGCGGGGTTGGCGATCAACGGATTGCGCGCGAACAGGCTTATCAGCACAACCAGCAGTCCGGTCAGCAGCACGACGCCAGTGACAATCGCGGGTTCGAGACCCAACAGGAAATAGAGCAGCGCGCTGGTCAACAGACCGTTGAGAACCAGTTCCGCCGGACCGGGCACGGTGCCACCAGTAGTACACGAAGGTGACCAGCAGGTAACCGATCACGATTCCGGGCGCCCCAGCCAATGCGCCGCGCTCGACGATCGACAGGCCCGCGAACCAGGAATCCCAGGTGACCGCGCCAACCAGTGCGGTCGCCGCCTGCAACGTGTTGAACAGCAATGCGCGCAGCAACCAGCGATGGTCGAAAGCTCGCCGCCAAGCAGGAAAAACCAGCTCGATGGCCATCATGGCGAGAGCCACGAGCAACACTGTCAAAATTATCATCATCGGTTTGCGATCCTCTTGTGCGAACATCGCCATCATCAGTGAAGGTCTGTAATTTGCAACCTTTAGTAGTGAAGTGTCAGGATGTGGCCTCTAACGGATTCAAATAGTGATACTTCATGCTGCAATCGACACGCATTGTTCAGGCACTCAAGCTGGCGCTCAGGCACCGCGGGGTGTCCTACAAACAGATCGCCCGCCACCTCGGCCTGTCCCTGAGCAGCGTTAAACGGTTGTTTTCGACGGGCGGTTTTACCCTGCAGCGCCTCGAGGCGGTGTGTGACATGGCGGACATCGATCTGCTCGAACTGGCTCGCCGGGCCGAGGCGCAACGGTTGCGCGTCACCTCACTGAGCGAGGACCAGGAATGTCAGTTGGTCGCCGATCCGGTTCTGCTGCTGGCCGCCATCTGTGCATTGAACCGCTGGCCGTTCGAACGCATCGTCGAGCGATACCGGATCTCGGAACCGCGGCTGATTCAGTATCTCGCCCGCCTGGACCGCATGGGATTGATCGAATTGCTGCCCGCAAACCGCATCAAACCACGCGTCGCCCGCAGTTTCGCCTGGTTGCCCTATGGACCGATTCACCGTTATTTCATCGAGCATGTACAGAATTCGTTCCTGTCGGGAACATTCGAACCGCAGAGGGACCTGCATCGGTTTGCGTGGGGCATGCTTTCCGCGGAATCGGCTGCGGCGTTGCGGGCAAAACTGGTGGAACTCATGGAAATGTTCGATGCGTTGACCCGCGGCGATGAGATCCGGCCCGTCGAGGAAGACCGAACCACGGGGAGCTGCCTTCTTGTCGCGCTACGCGAGTGGGAGCCCACGGGATTCCGGGCGTTGCGCCGCCCGTTGTCGGATCGGGATTCTGTCTGACGACGGCCTTTGGTAGGACGACCGTCATGCAACCGGCCAGGGACGGCGAGTCGAGGGCAGTCCGACTCCAGCGCGCGCACGGTCTGTTACGGTAGTGCGGTTCGGCCGGGAGGAATTGAATGAGCTTGTTCGAAATCGGCGCCTTTCTGATCGGGCTGTCGGCCTTGTTCGGCTACATCAACCACCGCTATCTGCGCGCGCCGCATACCATCGGGCTGGTCCTTACAGAACCGTCCCCGTCCCGTCCTCGCTGAAGGCGACGCTGGCCGGCGAGTCCCTGTTCAACGACGGGGTAGGCGTCGTTGTCTTTACCGTCATCCTCGGTGTGGCCATTCAGGGAGGCGAACCCAGCTTCCTGCGCATCGGCGAACTGTTCGCGGTAGAAGTGCTCGGCGGCGTCGCGCTGGGACTGATCGCGGGCTATGCGTGCTACCGCGCCATGCGCCGCCTGGACGAGCTGAACCTGCAGGTGCTGATCACACTGGCCGTGGTCATGGTGTCCTACGCGGCCGCGATTCGGCTCGATGCCAGCGGTCCCATCGCCATGGTGGTCGCAGGTCTCTTTGTCGGCAACGAAGGCATGAAATACGGGGTGAGCGAGCGCTCACGGGACCGTCTTCAGAGGTTCTGGTCGCTGCTTGACGAGGTTCTCAATTCCGTGCTCTTCCTGCTGATCGGCCTGGAAGTCCTGATCATCGCCCGCGGCGGGTTCGAATACTGGATGGGACTGCTGGCCATCCCCGTGGCCCTCGCCGGCCGTTGGCTGAGCGTGATCCTCTCGACCGCCGCGTTGCGCCGCTGGGAAACGCAATCCAGGGGCGCCGTTTCGGTCCTGACATGGGGCGGGCTGCGAGGCGGCATCGCCGTCGCGCTCGCGTTGTCGCTGCCGGCGAACGAATACCGGCCTTTCATACTCAGCATCACCTACGTCGTGGTCGTGTTCTCCATCATCGTCCAGGGCTTGACGATCGCGCGGCTGACCCGGCGCGTCGTGCCCGCGCAGTCGGCGCGGTCCGCGTAGGCAGCGGCAGTCTTTCCCCGTAAGGGATGAACCGCCTGAGGCGGCGAATAGTCGCTGCCTTTTCGCCACGGCCTGCGAAATCGTTTAATACGAATCAATCGCATTTGCATTTACATATGACATTGATTCCGCTAATGTTCGTCCCCTTCGGCCGAAACGCCTGCCGGAAAGGGAAGTCAAATCCTTTGTTCCCTTTGTGGAACAGGTGGCGCCTGACGGTTCAGGGTCGGCCAACTGACGTGGACGGAGCAACTCATGAACGGCGGGAAATTGGTCGCGCGGCAATCGCAGTCCGGTAAGTGGTCGGCAGTTTCGAGATCGCTGCTGGCTGCAATCTTCGGAATTGCGTTGGCGGCACCCGCTGCGGGGCAGGAAAGTAGCGACCTGATCGAGGAGTTGATCGTCAACGCTACGCGGCTTCCACGCACGATCGAAGACATCGCAGGAACCGTCTCTGTGATTACCGCCGAGGACATGGAGAGGGAAGTGGCCCAGGATCTCGACGATTTGGTTCGCTTCCAACCGGGTGTTTCGATCAGCACCGCCACCCGCGGTGGCCATGAGGGTTTCAGCATTCGAGGCATCGGCGGCAACCGCGTACTGACGGTTCTCGACGGCATCCGAAGCAACGACATCTATCACGCCGGCCCGTCTTCCTATGGCAGGGACAACATAGACATCGACAACATCAAGACCGTGGAGTTGATTCGGGGGCCCGCTTCGGCCCTGTACGGCGCCGACGCCATCGGTGGGGCGGTCATTCTGACCAGCAAGGATCCCCGCGATTATCTGGAAGGGGATCGGGCTGCTTTCAATTTCCGCGCTTCCGCCGCAGATGCGGATGCGCAATACCGCGGCGGATTCACAGCCGCCTCTCAGTTCGGCGATGTGGGCTTGCTGGCCCAATACACCCACAGGCAGTTCGCGGAACAGGAGGTGAATGGTCCCGGCAGTCTGAATCCGCAGGACGGCAGGTCCGACAGCCTGTTGCTGCAGCTTCACTGGGACGTGTCTCCCGACCAGCAACTGCGATTCAGCATGGACAACTTCGTGGACGAGATCGAAACGCAACTGGAGTCCGACATTGGCCGGTCCGTATCCAGCTCCCTGGGCCTGGACGACACCGAACGGCTTCGCGTCGGCGTGCGCTACCAGTGGCAAGCGGGCCTGGCGTTGTTCGACGACCTTGAACTCGACTTGAACCGGCAGGACACGGATGCGTCCCAATACACCGAGCAGACGCGCACGAGCTATTCGTTTCTCAATCCACGGAATCCCCGCACGTATCGCGGCACCAGCGCCCGCAGGGAAACCACCTTTGATTTCAACCAGCAGACCTCGGCGGTCAATCTGAACCTTCGCAAGACGGTCACGACAGCTTCGTTGACGCATTCTCTTGCCTACGGCGCCAATCTCGAGGAAACCGATACGCAGCGGCCCCGCAATCGCTGCGACGAGGAACTGGCTACCGGTCAGACCACCTGCCGAATTTCGGCATATCCGTTCGCGCCGCCGGAAGTGTTTCCGAACAAGACCATTCCCGACACGTCCACTGCGCGCTCCGGGATATACCTGCAGGATGAAATTGTCTTCGGAGATGGCGGACTGACCCTGATCCCCGGAGTGCGTTACGACCGCTACCGCATGAAGGCCATGCCGGACCCGTCGCTGGATGGCACCGGTCAGGTCAGCGGCTACGGTTTCCCTGTCGAGTCGATCGACGAAGGCGCGGTTTCCCTGAGCCTGGGCGTCTTGCGCGACATCAATGCGATCTGGTCCATGTTCGGCCAATACGCCGAAGGCTACCGGCCCCCCAATTTCTCCGAGGCGAATCAGTCATTCGTGAACCTGGGATATCGATACGCAACGGTACCCAATCCCGAACTGTCGGCGGAGAACAGCAAAGGCCTGGAATTCGGATTGCGGGCAAGCTTCCCGAACGCGTCCCTGAGCGTCGCCGCTTACCGGAACCGCTACACGAACTTCATCGAAGACGCGTTTGCCGGAATGCGGGGCTCGATCAGCCTGTTTCAGAATCGAAACATCGGCGAGGTGAAGATCCGCGGCGCGGAATTCAACGCGCGGTTCTTTCTCAACGAGCAATGGCAGGCGCGCACTGCGCTTGCTTACGCCCGCGGAGACAACCTGAGCGCGTCGACACCGGTTGATTCGGTGGATCCTCTCACCCTGGTCGCGGGTCTCAGATTCGACGCGCCGTCGGGCCGCTGGGGCGGCGAACTCCTGCTTACGGCCGTCGGAAAGAAGGATCGGGTTTCAACTCCCGACAGAGTGACCGCCGACGGCTACAGCGTGGTTGACGTGGTCGGAAACTATGACTTTTCCGAATCCGTGCGCCTGCGTTTCGGCGTGTTCAATGTCTTCGACGAACTCTACGCCCGATGGATCAACATCAGCAGCCTGAACGCCGAATCCACAACTGCGATCGAGAACGCGCAGCAGCCCGGAATGAACTTCCGCATCGGCCTGCAGATCGACATCTAGCGCTTCGCGAGCAAGGGGAGACACACCATGAGAATTCATGAATCGACGACTCGGTTTGCTCGTTTGATTTCAATCTGCGCGATTGCGGTAGGGCTTTCCTCGTGCGAGACGACTGCTGTACTGGAAAGCCAGCGTCCCGGCGACGATTTCAGTTTTGGCGTGATGGTCATGGCGCATGGGGGCGGCGATGAATGGAACGCGCACCTGGTTGAAGCGGTAGAACCACTGAGGGCGAACTTCCCGGTGGAAGTGGCGTTCGGTATGGCGGATGCCGGGTCCATGCAAGACGCGGTTCGAAGGCTCGAATCTCAAGGCGTGCGGCAGGTCGGCGTGGTGCGGGTGTTCGTCTCCGGGGAAAGCTGGTACGACCGGACCCTGCAGATCCTTGGCCTCCAAGGTGGCGCCCCATCCTGGGCGGATCGGGATCAGTCACATGAAGGATACGCCATGTTCATGCCCATGGGGTTCTGGAAAGTGGATACGGAACTGGCATTCCACGTCAGCGTCGAGGGATTGGCCGATGCCGTTGAAATGGACGAAGTGTTGACCACCCGCATTCGCGGGCTCAGCTCAGATCCGGAGAACGAAGTTGTGGCCGTAATCGCGCATGGACCCGGCGATGATGCGGAGAACCAGCGCTGGGTCGAAAAGATCACGCAGCGGACGAGAAACGCTCGTGAAGAACTGGGTTTGAGGGACATCCGGGTTTTTACCTTGCGGGAAGATTGGCCGGAAAAGAGGCCTGCGGCGGAGGGGGAGATCCAGAATTACATTGCGCAGGCGAACTCCCAGGGGTTGACGCCGATCGTGGTGCCATACCGGATACAGGGATTCGGGCCATATGAACGGGTGCTGAGCGAACTGGATTATCGGGCGGACAGGCTCGGTCTGTTACCGCACCCCAATGTCGGTCGCTGGATCGTCCGGCAGGCAGAGTTGATGCAGACTCAAGCTCTGGATCGACATCTTGCGCTGGCCAGCAACTTGCGGTGAGGGGTGGGGCTGTGGGCTGAAAACTCGGTGGGGAAGGCATGGCGATCCTGGAAAGGCGGTTCGCGGCTGGATCTCTCTTCTAGAGCGCGAATACCTGCCTGAGTCGGCGGGCAACAGTTCCGCGGTTCTGCCGTCGCGATAGATCAGCGACCAGCTCTACCTACCCGATCACGGCGGATTGGTTCAGTTTTCGTTCAGGCCAACCCAAGTACGCTCGCGGCCACACTCCACAAACAAACTAAGCGGTCATGACGCAGGATGACAAACAGGCCCTGTTCGCAGCCGCCGCCTACCAGGCGCTTCTCTCGCACGAACTCGAAACCACTTGGCCCCATCGTCGGCCGCCGGGTTGGGAAGAGTCGCTCGCGCGGGATGCTTGGGACAAGTCCCGAATTCTAATGGATGCTCAGCCAGACGAACTAAGGGGGAACGTCGCGTGTCGATGAGCAATCGGGACGCTCGTTGCATTAATTGTGGCCTCACGCAGTAAAGGCTTTCTGGTCGCGCTCGCCCGCCTTACCCCGTACCGCGACGGTCCACGCCCATCCAGCACCCGTCCGGATAGACAATTTGAGCCACGCGAGTCTACGCTTCGCCCCTCCCATCGCCGTTGGAACGAGATCCAATGCCCAGCCTGTTCGCCGGCACGAACCGCCTGATCTGCGAGGCGTTGCGCATCGAGGACCGCAAACACCTTAGACGCAAGACCCAGAAGCTCGCGCCGCTTTTGGACGAGGATGTGTTGGGGCTCGTCCAAAGGCTCTACGGCCGTATCGCCGACAACTTTGTGGGACATGCTCGATCCCCCTCTGAGGAAATCTGGCGTTGCACGCAAGAAACGGGCATCTCCGACTGCAACCAGAGCCGCGAGAAAATACTCGAGAAGGCCGTCGCCATACTCGCCGACCAGGGACACATGTCGGGCTGGTTCAACCAGTGTCCCGTCGCCACCGGCATCGCCGACCCACGCATTGACAGTAAGCGTAGCGTTGATCTCGTCCATCTCTCCGAAGGCACACTGCGCCTTGTGGAGCTGAAGTGGAATGGCGGCGACACGCCGCCACTCGCGCTGTTCGAGGTTCTCGAATACGGTCTGGCCTATCTGCTTGCCCGCCTGCACAGGCGTGAGCTTGGCCTTGAGACGCGACCGCTCATGCAGGATTGCGTTCGCCACGTTCGTCTCGAAGTCGTCGCGCCGCGCGCCTTCTTCGATGGCAGCAGCCATGGGGACCTGTTCTCCCGGATGCACAACGCCCTCGCCAGACTCGCAAAGGCGCAGACAAATGCCGAGTGGTCGATGTCCGTACACGCCCTTGTCTTTCCGGACAGTTTCGGCACGGTTCCATTCGCTTCCGGGAAGGACGTTAAAGAGTCGTGCATGCGGTGTAGACTGAGCCCGAAAGGGCGGTCGGTTCGCGACGCCTTCGCCAATCTTGCCCCGCTTTCCACTAGAGGAGGAACCCTGATGAGGTCGACGGGCCGTTTCCTCCCGGGTGTTCCCGGCCCCGACATTGAGCGCATCCTCGACGACGCGCCTGGCAACGAACTCGAAACCGGCAAGTTTGACCGGCCCACGTCCTCCGCCGCACTCGCTGTCAACGCCTTCGGCTACTTCCTTCACCGCCCAGCTGACCTCCCAAAGCTGCCCGGCCTCGAGCGCGCGGGCTGGCCGGCGCGTTCGCTCTCGCTGGAGAAGACGATCCGTTTCCCATGGCGCGGTGGTCGCTATCCCGTACCCGACTGCCTCGCGGCCACTGGTTCCGCATTGATCGGCATCGAAAGCAAACGGTTCGAGCCGTTCCGCGACGGGGGCTATGCTGACTTCTCAGAGACCTTCTGGCGGCCTGTCTGGGGAGACCGGATGGCCGGCTACCAACACGTCCGGGACCTGCTTCGGGCGAACAAGAAACTGTACAAATTCCTGGATGCGGTGCAGCTCGTGAAACACGCCTTGGCCCTGCACGCTGTAGTCCAACCCGGGAACGACTACCACGGACTCACGCCGTATCTTCTCTACGTCTACGCGGAGCCCGACGCTTGGCCAGAGACCGGGCGCCAAGTCGATTACGACGCAAAGGCTCGTCACAGAGAAGAGGTCGCCAGCTTCGCGAATAAAGTTGCCGGCGACGAAGTTACATTCAGCGCCTGCTCTTACGGACAGCTACTCGACGCTTGGTGCCACAGTCCGAACCAAGGAATCGCCCGACACGCGGAGGCGATCATTGACCGCTTCGCACCGTGATAGCCGCTGCCCGGAGCCGCCGGCCTTCACCAACATCCTATTGATCTTCTCCGATCAGGACCGGGGTGACGCGCTCGGCTGTGTGGGAATCCAGCGGTTCGAACACCGAATCTGGATGGTCTGGCTGCGGAGGGCGTGGTCTTCAGAAACTGCAACACGAGCTCCCGGGTGTGCATGCCAGCGGGCTTCGTTGATCACGGGGGCAAGCGCTTGCACTCCAATCGCGCGCCATCAGGCGGCCCGCTGCGCGGCGGCAGCAGCGGCGCGATGTTTGGCAGAGGCTAGAACTTTTTCGCAGTAGGTCAGGTCGCCCGGTGCCTCGTGATCGAGTCCCAGAACGGCGCACACCATTGCCGAGTCGATCGGTGTCTCGCCGGCGGCCGCCACCAGCCGGGTCGCGACGGCCACTTCGTACGCGAGGATCAGCGATTCCGCTGTACGGACGTCCGGGGCGAGCGACATGTTCCGATCCCGGAAGAACACATCGCCTGGACTCTCTTCCACGGCCAGCGCGCCGCCCATTGACAGAGTCCGGGCGTACTTCACGACATTCGAGAAAGATGGCGCCTTGTCGTCTGGCTGCTGCATCGAATCGTGAACCTTGCTTAAAGTGAACGGTCCGTCCGAGGCCGCCATTGCGTCGAACAGTCGCGAAAGGACTCGCCGGCGGCTAGGCGCGTCGCCGTCGTACCCCGTCTTCGCTAGCTTGGCCAGCAGGGCCAGGCGGACCTCCTCGTTATCGGTCGCGTTAGCGCCTCCCGTCGAAATTGGGTAAACGCGCAGATCGCCCCCTGTGGCGGGGGCCGCAACCACTTTCACGACCTTGCCCATTTCTTGGAGAAAGCTCGCGAAGCTCCTGAAGCCGTACGCACTTTCGTCGAAACTCGAGGACAGCGCGCGGCGCAGCATGGTTTTGACCTCGGAACCGCGCAGGCCGTCGGGGTTGTCCCGCGCGATCTCGGCGAGCTTCGCGCGCACCTCGGCGATGCTCTCCACGCCCGTCGGCTCCACTGTCGACGTGAGCCCTCGTAGCGCAGGAACCGGTCGCACAGGGACGAGAAATCGATACTCACCGCGCTGTTCGGAGAAACGCCGATCACCGTCTTCCCGTGGCGCCGGAGTTCCTTCAGCACGTGGATGAAGTCCCGATCGCCCGACACGATGACGTAGACGTCGATATGGGGAAGCGAGGACATCAGGCTCACCGCGTCGACGGCCATCTTCACGTCCACCGCGTTCTTGATCGTCGCTCCGCGACGCTGGCCGAACACGTGGACCAGCTCGATCCCGAGTCCGTAGAGATCGGTCTGGTACTGGTTCACGTCCTTCATGCGCCAGTCCGCGTACGCGTTGGCGACAAGAACCCGTCCGTACTCGTCCGCCAGGCGGAACACCGCCTCACAGTCGATGTCCTCTTCGTCCACCGCTCTCACCAGGTTCTCGAAGTCGATCAGAAGGGCCACTTGTCCCTCCGCAGGCGCGATCACACTAACCTCCGACGAGTTGATGCTTGAAGATCAGCCATTCTCGCACACGCCGATGCTGAGGCACCGGCACCGACCCGACAAGCCCGCAGTTACGCGCCGTCTTGTAGGCTGACTACGGACCACGGTGCCATTCGTGCTCCTCGGCCAACCTTTGGACTTCTCTGGCGGGCGCCGATCTCGATGCTCGGTGACCGGGTTGCGCGCGCATGCCCGGCATGTTCGGGCGACCGAATTGCTTCGCACCTAGGGCCTGATGTAACCGCACTTCGGAAACGACGAACAGCCATAGAACTCCGATCCCTTGTGGCGGCCGCGCCGTGCTTTCCTCAGAACAAGTGGCGATCCGCAGCGCGGGCATTGGGTGACGCTCTCCGCATACGCGGTGTTGGGCGGATGCGGACTCGCTCCTTTGGCGGCACCAACTTCCCTGATCATGCGCTCCAGCCGCTCCCCATCGACAAGTTCCATTGGCTTGCCGTCGGCGAATTGCTTGGCTTCCTCGGTGAAGGTTCCAGAAGTGACGACGCTCCCGCGATAAGCACCCTGGTCGACCATCACGCCGTACAACTCCCTGACAATTGAGACGCTGACCGACCGCTTGAGCCACTGTTTGCATTGGACAACGTGTAAACCGTTTCTGTCTCTGAGCCGGAGGTCGAGCCCACCGTCCGCGCCCCCTTGCCGGTTTTCTTCCACGCTGAAACCCCGCCGCCGATAGTGCTCGCCGAGGAGGCTTTCGAAATCCTTCCAGTGCAACCTCTGAATTGAATCCAAGTCCCGCTGGCGGTCCAGAAGCCGTCGCCTTTTCCGGGCTCGTAATGCGGAGAGTGGAGCGGGAATCAGCAGTACTAGCGCGACAAACGGTGCGAATGACACCAGCGTGGACACCAGCGGGCGAAATGCCAGGCCGCACGCATCGTCAGCACAGTATTGCGGGAGGACTACCGCCAGCCCGACGTATGCAATCACCGAAAGCACGACGCTGACGCTCCAATGCATGTAGATCAGATCTTCGAGCAGAGATTCCTGTCTTCGCGGCATCGCATTCTTCCTTTCGGGGTGAGTGGCGGATCCACACTCAGGCCACTTCCCATGGGGCGAGTTTCACTGAGCCTCCGCTAGGGGAGGGCACGGTTTGGCGCATGCTGGGCGGCTGGGCATTCTACCCAACGGAAATGCCCGGCGGCAGCAAGGTGGATGGTCGGGCGAGGGCACCGACGTTCCGAACAGAGCAGCCGATTGCGAATTACCCCGAAACACCCTGTCCCGCCGTGTTTATGGAAGTCGCTCACCCGTTGCTTGGGTGGGAGGAGGGCCTCAAGCGCAAGGCTCTACACGCCCGTGATCGTCGCCCGAAAGAAAAAAGGACGGGCGCCAGGGGGTAGTGGATCCAAAATTCAAACTGACCCACTACCCGCCAGGGCATAGGGATTGGTAGGTTGAAGAATCGTGTAAGTGAGTTTGGCTATTAGCCAGCGAGAGACGGTTGCTGTACCAGGCCGTCTGCGGATTCACCAACTCGTCACCAGGATCGCTTCGCATGGCCATCGCCCGTCGCGGACCCAAACCGTCCCTCACCGCTTCCCGAATAAAGATCAGCAACGCCCGCGGCATGTCGCGCCAGACCTCCTTGATCGCGGCCACGCCATGGCGTTCGTTGAGCGGGTGCGAACCGAACCAGTTCGCGTCGTCGTGGTAGGCCCGCTTCAGGACCGATGCGATCCGCGGCACCGGCGCCGCAGCCAGTTCCCCGAGGATCGCGTATGCCTGCCGTTTGTTGGGGAGGTGTCTGTCGCAGTCGCTCACGGCAACCGGACCGTTACTCGCGGTCCATGCCGGCTGGCTCGTTGAACCCCTTGTAGCGGTCCACGCGCAGGTCCGCCTGGGCCTTGTGACCCGCGAAGCCTTCAAGTGCGCAGAGCCGCGAGCAGTACTCCCCGACCATGGCGGTGGCCTGCGGCGATACCTTCTGCCACGTACAGGTCTTGATGAACTTGCCGACCCACAGGCCGCCGGTGTACCGCGCGGCGAGCCGCGTCGGCAGCGTATGGTTGGTGCCGATGACCTTGTCGCCATAGGCCACGTTGGTCTCGGGTCCAAGGAACAGCGAGCCGTAGTTGGTCATGTTCTCCAGGAAATACTCAGGGTCGCGGGTCATCACCTGCACATGCTCGCTGGCGATGCGGTCTGCTTCCTCGACCATTTCGGCTTCGGTGTCGCAAAGGATGATTCGCCCGTAGTCCCGCCAGGCCTGGCCCGCCACCGCGGCGGTCTCCAGGGTCTTGAGCTGGACGTCGATCTCGCGGAGCGTGTCTTCGATCAGTGCTCGGGAGGTGGTCAGCAGCATGGCAGGCGAAGTCGGACCGTGCTCGGCCTGGCCGAGGAGGTCGGTTGCCACCATTTCACCGTCGCAGGTGTCGTCGGCGATGATCAGCGTCTCGGTCGGTCCGGCGAGCAGGTCGATCCCGACGCGGCCGAACAACTGTCGCTTGGCCTCGGCGACAAAGGCGTTGCCCGGCCCTACGAGCATGTCCACCGGCTCGATACTTTCGCAGCCGAGCGCCATCGCGCCCACCGCCTGCACGCCGCCGAGGCAGTAGATGTCGTCGGCCCCGCCTAGGTGCATGGCCGCGACGATCGCGTCGCTCGGCGCGCCCTGGTAGGGGGGTGCGCAGGCGATGATGCGCCCGACCCCCGCTACCTTGGCCGTGACGATGCCCATGTGCGCGGATGCCACCATCGGATAGCGGCCTCCCGGCACATAGCAGCCGACGCTGTTGACCGGGATGTTGCGATGTCCGAGCACGACGCCGGGCAGTGTCTCCACTTCGACGTCTTCGAGCGCGGCTTTCTGGATTTCGGCGAAACGCCGGACCTGGGCCTGGGCGAATTCGATGTCGTGGATCGCCTGGGCGGGCAGACGTTCGACCGAGGCTTCGATCTCGTCCCGGGAGAGCCTGAAGTCGCGTGGCGACCAGTCGTCGAACTTCACCGACAACTCCCGCACCGCGTCATCGCCCCTCGCATCGATGTCCGCGAGAATCCCTTCGACCGCAGTCCTCACGCCTTCATCGCGCTCGGCGGCGATGTCGGCATCAATACCGGCTTTGATTATCTCGATCACACGCGGGTCCGAAAAAGACGGGTTTGCAATGTACTTCCAATGCAAATGACGCACAACAGCCGGCCTCGCCGCCGGGGAGCGCGAGGGGATGTCCCCTCGCAAAGAAAGGAGCAGCTTGCCCGCGCGGGAGCATCCGGGTTGAAGCGCGACGCGGATACGCCCCGAGACGGCGCGGCGCGGGCTGCCAAAGCGCGCGGGCGGCCCGAAGCTTCAAGCAAGAGGGCCACAGCGAACGATAGCGAGCCGGCTTCGATAGCGGCGTCTGAGACATTCTGTTAGTTTGATTGCAACCGAAATTGCACAGCACCTTCGGCCATGCTCTACCGCGGGTTCGTTCGATTCCTGAGTCTGGTCGCCAGCACGTTTTACAGGCGAATCGAGGTGGTGGGCCTGGAGAATGTCCCCGTGCGCGGCGCCGTGATCTTTGCCGGCAATCACCCCAACGCCTTGATCGACGGATTGTTGCTGATCAGCCTGGCAGGTCGGTCCCCCATTCATTTCCTCGGCAACGCGCAACTCTGGAGATTTCCCATACTCTCCCGTCTGCTTGAGGCGCTCGGCGCGATACCCGTCCTGCGCCGCGAAGAACACGGACCCGACGCGGACAACCGGGGCGCCTTCGAGCGCGTGGACGACATCCTGGCCAGCGGCGAGTGCGTGGCGATCTTCCCCGAAGGCATCAGCCACACCGATAGCCGACTGGCGACGCTCAAGACGGGCACCGCAAGAATGGCGCTGCACGCCGCCGCGCATCGCGACACCGACGTCGCGATTGTTCCTTTTGGCCTGACCTACCTTGACCGTCACCGGTTCAGAAGCCAGGTCCTGCTGCACTTCGCGGCGCCGATGCCCATGGACAAGGCGCGTCTCAAGGCCTACGAGAGCGATGAAGTGGGGACCGTGCGCCAACTCACGGCAGAACTGCGCGAGCGAATCTCCCGCGTCACGCTGAGTGCCCCGGACTGGTCGACGCTGCGTTTCATTCACGCCGCGCGCCGTCTGTACAAGCCGATTTCGGCGAAACTCACGCCCGCGAGCTATGTCGACCTGAGCCGCCGCTTCGTGGAACGCTATGCGCTCTTCGCAGAGGATCCGGACATGCAGCGGCTGCGTATCGAGATCGAGGCGTATCAGGCCCAGTTGGATGTTCTGGGCCTGAAGGATTACCAACTCTCGCATCTTGTCAGCGCCAGCATTGCCATGAAAAGGATCGTCTGGCGCACCACGCTGGCAATCGTGCTGTTCCCGCTCGCGCTGCCGGGGGCGATCATCCTGTTGCCGGCCGCATGGCTCGCCGCAACGGTGGGATCGCGGTTCAGCTACGACATCGACGACATCGCCACCCTGAAGCTCGTGACAGCGGTTCCGGTGCTGCTTTCAACGTGGGCGCTTGTCACGATCATGGCCGGAATAGGATTCGGGTGGGTGTGGGCTATCGTGGCATTGCTGCTGCTCCCCGCCAGTTTCTTCGCCACGCTGTATGTCTTTGAAAAACAGGCCCAACTGGTCATCTCGATACGCAGCCTGTTTCACTTGGCACACTTGAGTGGCGACATCGAAGCGCTTGTTGTCAGGAGAGAAGCGCTGGTGACTGCCGTACGGACTGCCGTGGATCGCTACGCAGACCCCACCATTCGGCGGATTTTCGACGCCCGGGATTTCAGCAACCTGTAGGTCGTTCCGACGCGGCCCGCGTCGACCAGGGGTTCGTGAAGGGCTGGGGTCTGATTCGCGCGGGCGATCAAGCCGAAGTCAGTTCATCCAGAGCTTGAGCGCGAGGCTTAAGGTCCTGTAGCCGTTTTTCCTACCAGCATCAGGGTCGCCTTCCGCTGTTGGCGCGCATCCGCAAGGGCCAGAATTGTGTATTTGCAGCTTGTGGCGGTGGAGGCAAATCGTGAGGTGATTGTTCAGGATACTGCCATCGCCGACACCGCAGCTCGACGAGCATGTGTCAGTCTGGAGCGTCGCCGCGCGGGATGCGAAGACCTTTTTCCGTATCGTCGGCGCGCTCTGGCTTGCGGCGCTCGGCTTCGCCTTCTACAGGAAACGAGACGAACTGCCCTGGGATTCGGGCGCTGGTGGTCCGGCAGATCAGGCATGGCTTGATGTCGGCGATTTCATTTTCGCCGTGCTTGCCGACTTTGGCACCGTCGGCATTGCCATTACAATCGTTGCGATGCTGCTCACCCGCGCGGTGAACAAGACAGGAGAATTGCTGATGTCGTTGTACCAGTTCGTGGTGAACCGATACGTCATCCCCGTGATAGAGGCGCACAAGGCCGAGGGCCGCGAGGAGGGCCTGGCCGAAGCTCGGGCCGAGTGGCACGAGTGGAACAGGCGCCGCCTCGCCGCCGAGCGCGAAGGACGGGAGTTCACCGAGCCGACGCCGCAAGGTTAGTGCCGCGAAATCCGTCGGCCCTTCGGGCGCGCCGTGTTTCGCCCCCGCCCAGGCCCACCTAGTGTTCCGTCAAGCCTAAAAATGCGAGTGTAGCTGCGAGGGATTTTTGGTTCCTGGCGAGGCGCGACGACGCGGTGTGGCAGGCACCACACGGTGTGGCAGGCACCACACAAGGAGGAGCAACGAAGCCAGGGGCCAAAAAGACCCGCAGATACCCGTAGATTTAGGTTTGACGGAGCACTAGTCACCCCGCGCCTTGATCGGCACTCCGTGCCGTTCTGCGACGCAGGCATGGCTTGATGTCTGCGATTTCATTTTCGCCGTGCTTGCCGACTTTGGCACCGTCGGCATTGCCATTACAATCGTTGCCATGCTGCTCACCCGCGCGGTGAACAAGACAGGAGAACTGCTGATGTCGTTGTACCAGTTCGTGGTGAACCGATACGTCATCCCGGTGATCGAGGGGCACAAGGCCGAGGGCCGGGTTGAAGGACGCGAGGAGGGCCGGGTGGAGGGCCGAGAGCAGGGTCTGGCCGAAGTTCGGGCCGAGTGGCAAGCGTAGAACAGGCTCCGCCTCGCCGCGGAGCGCGAAGGACGGGAGTTCACGGAGCCGACGCCGCAAGGTTAATGCCACGAAATCCGCCGGCCCTTTGGTGTGCCGTTCCTGCGGCGCAGGCTTGGCCTGGCTTGATGTCGGCGATTTCATTTTCGCATTGCCATTACAATCGTTGCGAATGCTGCTCACCCGCGCGGTGAACAAGACAGGAGCACTGTTAATGTCGTTGTACCAGTTCGTGGTGAACCGATACGTCATCCCGGTGATCGAGGGGCACAAGGCCGAAGGGCGCGAGGGGGGCCGGGTCGAAGGACGCGAGGAGGGCCGGGTGGAGGGCCGAGAGCAGGGTCTGGCCGAAGTTCGGGCCGAGTGGCAAGCGTGGAACAGGCGCCGCCTCGCCGCGGAGCGCGAAGGACGGAAGTTCACGGAGCCGACGCCGCAAGTTTAATGCCACGAAATCCGCCGGCCCTTTGGTGTGCCGTTCCTGCGGCGCAGGCTTGGCCTAGCTGGATGTCGGCGATTTCATTTTCGCCGTCGCATTGCCATTACAATCGTTGCGAATGCTGCTCACCCGCGCGGTGAACAAGACAGGAGAACTACTGATGTCGTTGTACCAGTTCGTGGTGAACCGATACGTCATCCCGGTGATCGAGGGGCACAAGGCCGAAGGACGCGAGGAGGGCCGGGTCGAAGGCCGGGTCGAAGGCCGAGTCGAAGGCCGAGTCGAAGGCCGAGAGGAGGGTTTGGCCGAAGCTCGAGCCGATTGGCAAGCGTGGAACAGGCGCCGCCTCGCCGCCGAGCGCGAAGGACGGGAGTTCACCGAGCCGACGCCGCAAGGTTAGTGCCGCGAAATCCGTCGGCCCTTCGGGCGCGCCGTGTTTCACCCCCGCCCAGGCCCACCTAGTGTTCCGTCAAGCCTAAAAATGCGAGTGTAGCTGCGAGGGATTTTTGGTTCCTGGCGAGGCGCGACGACGCGGTGTGGCAGACACCACACAAGGAGGAGCAACGAAGCCAGGGGCCAAAAAGACCCGCAGATACCCGTAGATTTAGGTTTGACGGAGCACTAGTCACCCCGCGCCTTGATCGGCACTCCGTGCCGTTCTGCGACGCAGGCATGGCTTGATGTCTGCGATTTCATTTTCGCCGTGCTTGCCGACTTTGGCACCGTCGGCATTGCCATTACAATCGTTGCCATGCTGCTCACCCGCGCGGTGAACAAGACAGGAGAATTGCTGATGTCGTTGTACCAGTTCGTGGTGAACCGATACGTCATCCCGGTGATCGAGGGGCACAAGGCGGAGGGCCGCGAGGAGGGCCGAGTCGAAGGCCGAGTCGAAGGCCGAGAGGAGGGATTGGCCGAAGCTCGAGCCGATTGGCAAGCGTGGAACAGGCGCCGCCTCGCCGCCGAGCGCGAAGGACGGGAGTTCACCGAGCCGACGCCGCAAGGTTAGTGCCGCGAAATCCGTCGCCCCCTTCGGGCGCGCCGTGTTTCGCCCCCGCCCAAGCCCATCTGGGATCCAGCCCCTTGATCGGCACATGCGTGCCGTTCCGCGGCGCAGGCTACGAGCCCCAAAGCTGGCAACTCGCGAGGTCGGCGCCCTCGGCGAGGCTCGCGAGCTTTGCGTAGACGATGTCCGGGTCGACGGCCCCGAATCCCGCGACAGTCCAAAAGCCGCAGTCCGTCCCGGCGATCACGCTCTCGCGGCCGACGATGTCGGCGAAGCGGCAGAGGCGCTCGGAGACCAATTCCGGGTGTTCGATGAAGTTCGTCGTCGAATCGATGTCGCCCGGTATCAGGATGGACTTGTCGGCCAGCGTCCCTCACTCGTGGCCGTGTCGGGAGTTGGCCGACTCGAACAGGAGTGCGCCGAAGTTCGCGCGGAGCGCGATCGGCAGCACCATCGACAGCGGCGCATCGCAGTGGTGCGGCCCTTCGTAGTTGCCCCGGCACACGTGTAACCGCACGTGCTGGACGTTGTAGAGCACATGCTCGAGGAAGCTCTCGTTTTCCAGCGCCACGCAGTTGGCGAATACCAGTACGCCGACCTTTCGTACCGTAAGCGGGCCGTAGCGGCTCGGCCCATCGTTGGTGCCCCGGACAATCGTTCGGTGTGACGTGTGCTCTAGAGCGTCTTGAGCATGCTTTGGCGGTCTCCGCGATAGGGGTCGACGCCCGCCAGGGCCGAGACTCGGAACGAGGCTCGGTGCGGAGCACGAGAGCCCGGCCCCGCCAGAGGATCGCCCCTCCTCAAGTGGCGCATCGGGTTTCGCCCGCTTCAGATGGCAAGGTGTGCGTGCGTGCCGATCTGGATCAATTCGAGGATGTCCGCATCCCGCTTGCGGTACACCAGCAGCAGATCGGGCCGGAGATGGCAGTCGCGGCAGTCGTTGTACTGCCCCTTCATGGGATGATTCACGTAACGGGACGGCAGCGGCACATCAGCGCCTGGATGCTGACCCCGAAGACGTGTTTCAGTGCGAGGAGCTCGCCGAGGGCGATGGCTGATCGGTGCTTGCCGACTTCGAGCCACAACGCCTCGGCGGGCATGAGGAACGCGCCGGCGAAGCGGTGCGCGACCCGTTCGGTGTTCAGACTGCGGGCGACGCCGAGCACGATGTGGCCGAGTTCGTGCGAGATGGTGAACCGCTGGCGCTCGCCCCAGTCGTCGACATTGACGACGACGAAGGGAACTGCCGGATGCCCGGGTCGACCCGCTCGCGCGGCGAGACCACCGACGCTGCCGAGCGGGAAAGCGAATACCTTGATGCCGCGTTCCTCGAGAAACTCTACCAGGTTGGGAATGGGCTCGTGGCCAAGGCTCCAGTGCCGTCGGAGCGCGTCCGCGGCGCGGTCGGCCTCGATCGGATCGCGCAATACGGGATAGGGCGCATCGCGTGGCTCGTCCCACTGGGCGCTGGACAATTGCAGGATGCCCTTGATGGCGAGATGCCGTTCGAGGCGCGCGAGGACCGTGGCCGAGACCTGGGCTTCGCCGCGCTTCGTCGTGAATGCGTTCTTCCTGAACTCCAGGTCTTCGAGGACCAGGTCGGGGTCCCCGAGCAGGTAGTCGACAGACGTGTGCAGGGCGTCGGCGAGCGCGATGAGGACGCCGCTGCACGGCATGGTTTCGTTGCGCTCATACTTGCCGATGGCCTGCGCCGTGACCAGATGGTCGATGGCAGCCGCGAGGTCCCGCAGCGAGAGCCCGAAGGACGTAGTCTTCAGCGAGGTGAACTTCTACTCGATGGCGCGCACAGGGCGGTACAAGATGATGACGAGGTCGAACCGTGCACTCGCTCGACGCGGACGAGTGGCGAACCTGGAACAACATTCATCCCAACCTCTGGCGCCATGGGGTGATGCTCGATGATTTACCCAACACGACCCGGGCAATGGTGCTCGACTTGCTTGCCGCAACGCTGTCGACCAGAGGGTTTGAGCAGGCTCGCAACATCATGCATCTGAACGGGCTCCTGGCGGTCGTCTCCGGGATGGCGGCGAGGGCAGCGCGAGGCGATTGAGTGAGCCGTCCCGCCGTCCGTCAATTGGGCGCGCCGGAATTCATCGGATACACTATTTGGCTCAGTGTGATCGAGTATTCGGGTTCGCATTCAAAGTGCCGACAATCACTGGTTCGTGAGATCAAAACCAAGAATGATGAACAGACGCAGCAAGGCACGCGGCCGCGCGATCCTGATGCAGGAAATCGCCGACCTTGCCGGTGTCTCCAAGTCCACTGTTTCCAGAGCGTTATCGGCAAGCCCACTGATCTCCGAAAGCACCAGGGAATCCATTCTCGCGATCGCCCGTCGGGAGGGCTACCGACTCAACAAGAAAGCCCGAAATTTTCGATCCAGTTCAGCATTGACCATTGCAGTGGTGGTGGCGGAGCCCAATCGAAAAGAGTGGTCATTTACTGATCCGTTCTTCTTGCAGCTGTTGGGTTGCATCGCGGACGAATTGGACAAACTGGGCCATGAACTGCTGCTCGCCAATATTCGAGTTGAAATCGATGAATGGATAGATCGGCACATTGTGCGTGGTCATTGCGACGGGGCGATTCTGATGTGTCAAGGTCATTGTCATGACAAGATGAACGCCATCGCAGAGACAACGACACCCATCGTTGCTTGGGGCGGCAGGCTCGAACAGCAAAATTACTGTACCGTCGGGAGCGACAACTGGCTGGGGGGGTACTTGGCAACGGAACATCTGCTAAGCCAAAACCGATCCAGGATCTCGTTTGTCGGTCACCGCGGAATGCCCGAACTCGCTCTGCGGTATAGGGGCTACCATGACGCCCACGTCGAGAACGGGGCCGGCGTGAATCCGGCACTGGTCGTCGACACAGGTGTTTCCGGCACAATCGCGGAGTCAGCTTTCGACGATTTTCTTGTGGATGAGCCGGCCGTCGACGCCGTCGTCGCCACCTCCGACGTCGTCGCACTGGGCGTGATGCGTTCGATATTGAAGACCGGGCGGCAAATACCGGGCGACATTGCGGTCGTTGGGTATGACGACATCGCCCTCACCCGTTCCGTGTCCCCGTCCCTTTCTACGATCCGACAGGACGATGCCCTGGGGGCACGATTTCTGGTCACAAAACTTCTTTCTGCGATAGACGGCGTTCGAGTACGTTCCAAAGTCATCCGGCCGGAGTTGATCGTGCGCGAATCCAGCGCCCCCCCGTAACAGGCATCTTTTGCGGCGCGGATTGGACGTGGCCCAGCTCCTGACCACCCGACATAGCATCCCCAAGGCCTCCTGAGCGGACCACTCGCCGAACTCCCGACGGGGCCTTCGAGGTCGGCGGCAACGCGAGGGCTAGCCGTGCGATCATGCTCAACTCGCCCCTCTCCCAAACGCGAATGCAACCGATTGCAGGATATTTTCCGGAATTTATTGCAACCGGTTGCAACGCATGCTATTGATATGTGTCGTTGGGGACAAAAAGTCCTAGCCCGCGAAAGATAATTCGATATCCGGGAATCGCGACTTAGGTGGATGCCTGTGGGGGAGGAACCATGAAATCGTCGAGATCAATCGGCGCCCTGTGTGCCGCTACTATGTTTCAAATGATCCTGCCCGACGCGTTCGCCCAAGAATCTGAGGCGGATACGAACGGCGCGGGCTTGTTGGAGGAGATTGTCGTCACGTCGAGACGAACGGAAGAAAGCCTACAGGACGTTCCCATCTCGATTACCGCATACTCGAGTGAGGACATAGTGGCCAGACGCTTGGCTGACATCGAAGACATCGCGCTCAATACGCCCAATGTGCACTTCACTCGAAACCTGGGTTTGGCCATCGTCGCCATCAGGGGATTTTCGGACGACGAAGTTGTTGCTACGGCAGATCCTCTCGTTGGGATTTACGTGGACGGAGTCTACGTCCCTCGAATGCAGGGAGCCCTTCTTGAAATGGTGCAAGCCGAGCGGGTGGAAGTTCTGAAAGGCCCACAGGGCGTCTTCTTTGGCAAAAACACGGTCGGTGGAGCAATAAACATCGTAAGCCAACAGCCTCAAGGAGAAGGCGCTGGATATCTCCAAGGCACCGCAGGCACGGATGGACGGCTGAATTTTCAGGCAAGCTATGACCTTGGCCTTTCCGACGACCTCGCCGTGATGTTGACCGCAATGCACAAGGGCAGAGGCTGCCTACTGCGCCGAGTAAACGACAATGCCTGCGTCGACAACGAGGACATCAACTTGTACAGAGCGTACGCCAATTATCAGCCCAGTGACGATTTTCGCGCCGCGTTGATCCTTAGCGGAACTTACGACGATAGCCATTCTCAGGTCTTCGGAATGACTGAAATTGAGGAGCCTACCGGTCTCTTTGTGAACCTGTATAACGGATACCGCCAGCTAGACGCATCGTTACCTCCCTTCGAACCTGTTGGATTGGGTCAACCCTTCGTCGCGGAAGGCAACTCGCCGACTGAGGACTTGGTAAGAACGGAGACGGGGTCGCTTCAATTGGAATGGACACTCTCAGAAAACGTTTCTCTACGTTCCACGTCGGCATATACCGATTTTGAATCCCAGGCATTCATTGAATTCGATGTATTCCGCGAAACCGTTTTTCACAACGAGCCGAACATCACGCTTAGCGAGGCATTGAGCCAAGAGTTGATACTCGACGGTCGAGCCCTTCAAGGGAGGCTCAATTGGTTGGCTGGTCTATACTACTTTCGTGAAGAAGCCGAGACGACAACGAACCTAAGGCTCACTCCGAACTTTGCCACTGGCGGGTGGAGTCAGTATATTGATTCCGAAGTCGATTCGCTTGGCGGATTCGCTCACCTGACGCTGGATTTCGGGGACCGGTGGAGTTTGTCTGCCGGAGCCCGGTATACCACGGAAGATCGATCATTCAGCGCCCGAGGAGACCTGTTCGCCGATCCAGGAGGCAACGCATTTCTCGCGCCGGTAAGTAATGAGGACACATGGAATGCCTGGACGCCAAGAGTCTCGTTGAACTTCGTGCCGTCCGACAACATCATGATCTATGGGTCCGTAGCAGAGGGCTTTCGAAGCGGCGGTTTTCACGGAAACACTACCGTAGCGGATCCGCTCCGGGTGCGCTACGACCCCGAGTACGTTACAAATTATGAGATTGGGCTGAAATCATCTTGGGGAAACCGCGCAGCCCTAAACAGCGCCGTATATTTCATGGACTATACGGACAAACACTTTCTGTACATTCTTGCCACAGGCGGTATCCCTATTTCGGTCAGGGGCAACGCCGCAGCAGCGGAAATTCGCGGTTTCGAAGCAGATCTGACTATTGCCGTGACGGAAAATCTACGATTCGATGCAGGCTTTGCGCGGAATCGTCCCGAGTATACCGCCCTAAGACCGGATGCCTTAGGCATTCGACTATCTCTAGACAGTCCCTTCATGTATACACCAGAGCGCTCTGTTAATCTGGGGATTCAATACACCGCACCAAACTTTGCCGGCCGGGGAGAAGCCTCCATTAGGCTGGATGCAAATTATAAGAGTCGCATTTACTTCAATACAGTTGTTGAGGAACTTGAGCATCCGGGGTGCGGCAAGTACAACTCTCAGGATCCGGTCACCAAAACTAATGTGAGAGCCAATTTCAGACCACATGGGTCTTATTGGAACTTCACGCTCTATGGCCACAACATCACGAATAAAATAATTTGGGAACGAAATCTATGCATTCCCGGAACGGGGTGGGACACTGCGTCGTATGGACAGCCACGCGAGGTTGGTCTCGAAGTGCGATTTCATTTCTGAGAAAAACCGACCAGTGATGCATTTTGCGGGAAGTGTGTTCAGTGCATTTCCCCCGGACTTTGCGTTCTGGACCCTTCCACGCTCACAGGAGTTGCCCCCAGTCGCGATTCCAGCGCCTACACGGCCGCCTTCCGGGCCTAGCCGAGCACCCTGCGAAGTGCGTTAATGACAGGATAAACCAGACCGTCCCGTGCATTCGCCAGATTCATCTTGTTTCTGACGTAAGCAAAGGCGATGCCATGGTCCCTGTCGGCAAATGCAACGCTCTTGCCCGCACCGTCGTGACCGAATGACGCAGGCCCGAGCATAGGTTGCCCTTCAAAGGGGAGTGCGAAACCGGCTCCCCAGGACGCCTCGACCTTACCCACCGGACATATGGAGACCGGCTTACAGGCATCGGCCAAGAGCTCCTCGGATAGGATTCGGCCGGCACTATGGACGTCGCCGATCACCGCCCCATAGAGTTTGGCCAGCGAACGCGCATCGGAAATGCCGCTCACACCAGCAAGTTCGGTTCTTTGAATCTGCGGATCATTGAGCCCGGCGCCAGCTCCGACCAGTTTTCTCGGGAACAGTCCGTTGAGAGTCAGCGCCCGCCAGAGTACGGTTCCTCTTCTCAACAGGATCTCCGACTCCCGATCGAAGTCGCCCGCTTCGACTTCGGCAACTTGCTTTTCTGCTCGCTGTGGAATGCCTATCCAAAGGTTTAGGTCCAGCTTTTCTGCAATCGCTCCCCGAAAATAGTCGCCGATGGAGCGTCCGGTGACGCGCCAGACCAACTCGCTCGTCAACCAGCCAATAGTAATGGCGTGGTATTGATGGGTTGTGCCGGGTTTGAAAATAGGCTGCTGGTTCGCTAAGCGCGAGGCGAATCCTCGCGTGTCCTGAATGTCTGCAATCGAAACATGTCCGTCGATCACTGGGACACCGGCGCGATGGGCGAGTCCCTCGCGAACGGTCACGCAGCCTTTCCCATGCGCAGAAAACTCCGGCCAATAGTCGGCGATTGGTCGGTCGAGCTCGAGCAGGCCGGCCTGCACCAGATGCAAAATGCAAATGGCGGCCACTCCTTTTGTGACAGAAAAAACCGGAACAATGGAGTCGCAGGACCAGGTTTTGTTTTCGGCGCGGCGTGCGACGCCGCCCCACATGTCAAGAACCAGCTCGCCGTGCCGGTATATTGCACATGCCGCTCCCAATTCGCCGTCTTCTCGAAAATTCTTGCAAAACGCATCCGCGCATGGCAGGAAATCTTGGGCCACGTATCCCTCGACGCGCGACTGATCATCATGAAATTCGATCATCGCCTGTCGCTTTCACTGGTATCCATGGAAACACAATCCACTATTGAATACCCCATCGCTCAATATGGGCCCTCGAGAAAGCTGTCGAAACTGTCAATCTCAACCGCCCCACCAGGTGACGAGAAGCCAAGTAGAAATTTTTTCGTCGACACATCGATGCGTAATTCAATCCAATGATGAGCGTGCTCTCGTCGAACCAGGAGTTCCTGATCACTACTGTCTTTGACGTTGAATCGGCCCCCAAACGCCGGATGAGAGTTTCGGAACCGGATCATGCCCAGTAGCGCCTTTACCACCGGCATTTCCATCCGTTGCCGAATGTCGTCCAGCTTGTACCGCCCTCGATTGACCTCTCTTCCGCTACCGGTGCGCCGGAACGCCGGCAAATCATTCTCCCCCACCATCAGCCCAACGTAATATATTTGCGGTATCCCTGGCCCAAGAAACTGGATCAGTCTTGCCAGAAGGTAGTCGACATCCTTCCTGCCCAGCGCGTCGTAATAGGTGCAGTTGACCTGGTAGATGTCAAGATTGGATTTTCCGGCGCCTGTCGCCTCTCGACTCACTCCTGCGCTGTTGCTGTGGATCGTTTCAATCAACTCCGCCAATTCGGGAGATGTCAGCAATCCCGGTTTCTCAGATTCGTTGGGGCCCGCGGCGACGTCAATCACGCCAATTCCATCGTGCGTGTCCAGCACACTGATGCAGTTGGGAGGACAAATCGAAAACCATTTTTTTATAGCCTTCGTGCTCCCGGCAAAAAGCGTGTGCAGTATCAGGGGCGGTAGCGCGAAGTCGTAAACCCAGTCAACGCGGCGTGCCAACTCGATTTGCGTTGAGTAGTGCGAGTGGACTTCCACGAGGACCTCCATTCCATGAGTGTTCACTTCCTGGGCGAGACCGCTGATGAGGTCCATTGTTTCCGGGAGCATGAAGCAACTGGTGCCTCGCCTCTTGACCGTGTAGCCGGCAGCATCCAATCTCAGCGCGCGAACGCCGCTACACGAAAACGTTCGTAAGATGTTGCTTACATATCGTCGTCCGATTTCGCACTGGATATTGATATCCACCTGTTCGGGCGTGAACGTCGTCCAAAGCAACCTTTTGCTATTGTCGCGCAAGATTTTGGGCGAAAACGGAAGCAGTGGCCCAGCCCGATAGATCTCGAGGATTTCCGCCCCCGATGCTCCGCCCGGGAAAACGTCGTCATACGATACGAATAGTTTGGCGAACGCCGATTCATCGCCTTTGACCAGATAATCCTTGAATTCTTGGGACTCGGTCGAAATGTGGTTGACGATCAGATCCGCCATTATGTCCGTGTGCGCTGCAATCGTTTTGATGTCTCCCCAGTCTCCGAGACGCCCATCGATCGCCGTGTGGTCGATCGGATCAAAACCCGTGTCGGCGCCATCGATGGGACAAAAGAACGGCAGCAAATGTACGCCGCCAAACAGCCCTTCGAAGGTGCTGGTCAGCAATTCATTGAAGCTCTTCAGGTCACCGTCTCCGAAACGATCAACATACGCGATCAGTTGAACGTGGTCCTTCATTTCCATCAAGTTCCCAAGGTCCTAATATCCGATCTGCGCCAAATTACAATCCGCCCGGCCAGTTGTAGGTTGATCTCTGCGGTCACGCCCGGTGGAGATTCTATGCACTGCGCGCGCGCATTCATCGTGTTGAATGCTATCGAATGACGCAACCGGTTGCAATTTGCTAGAATGCATGACCGTCAGCCCGGGTTAAAGATGCAACGAAACCTACGGATAGGCTCAGGTGAATGGGCAGAATCTGAAGCGAACATTGGGAGTTGGTTGTAGTTCTCAGTATCGACATTGGCACTACATCGATCGGTTTGGTGGTATTGAACATCGACGCGTGCGAACTGATCGTCTCGTGTGTAGCCAAAACCCCGCGACGATTCGACGGTACTCCGACCGGATTCCATGAACAGAGCGCTTTCATGATATTGAACACCGTCCGATCGCTCCTCGAAGAAGCCCTGTTTGCAATTCAACATAGGCGTGCGAACACAAAGGCCATTAGAGGAGTCGTTGTCACCGGTCAGATGCATGGAGTCTTGCTTGTCGACTCGGATAATCGACCGAGGAGTAATCTGCTAACTTGGCGAGACCGACGGGTAACCAAGTCCTTGCTTCTCCAAGCGATTCGTGCAAATGACGCGGGCAATGTTGTGCGGAAAGCTGGTCACCGATGCCAGCATGGCGGCCAGTTGGTGAGGCTTGGATATACGAACTCACCAATGGGACGAAGAGGTCCCAGCGTTCTGGCGTGTACACCCGTTCATGCTGGCACATGTGTCGTAAATGTCGGTACGGGTAGTCAGATATCCATAGTGCAGCGTGAGTCGGAGTCGGCTAGAGGGCTGGAAATCAGACCGCTCCTGCCCCGCTATTTCATCCTCGCTGGAACCGGGGTCTCTGGCGGGTGGTCTTATGAATACCCCGCGAGATTCTTTCAATCGGTGATCGAGTCCTTCACGGGCACCCATATGCCTATGAACCATATTTACCGAACCACGAATGAAGCGGGCGGTTCGGAAGCGCAGGATGCTGATGGACTGACCGTTGATCCCTCGTTTCTCGGAAGCCGCAGCGACAACCGCGCAACCGGTTCAATCCTCCACATCGATGAAGGCAATCTGCGTCCATCCAGTCTCATCCGCGCGACCGCCAATGGCATAGTTGACGAGCTGTTTGGCTACTTCGCACAAGTCGACGCACACCCCCAGCGGCTTTTCATGACAGGCAACGCCTCGCGGCGTATTCCCATGCTACGCGAGGCGGTACGTGATCGATGGGGGAAGGACCCTGTCGTCATTAATCACGAGCAGGACGCTGCTCTGGGCGCAGCATATCTCGCGGCGGTGAATCTGGACCTTATAGATCGTTCGTGGTTGTTGGGCGAGTGAAAACAGACGGCAGTATGCCCGTGCCAGACAGGCCGCCGGTGAAGAGACGCCTTGTCCTCGCGTACAGCGCCGGCCAGATCATCGAAATAATGATGCTGGGAGTGGTCGCCACGTTCCTGTTGATCTACCTGACGTCGGTCTGTGGACTTCGGCCTGGTGTGGCCGGCCTGGTACTGTTTATTTCCTTGGCAGTGGATGCCGTGCTGGACCCGCTGATCGGTGCTGTTTCCGACGGTTGGAAATCGCCGTGGGGTCGACGTCACCCCTTCATGATCGTTGGAATTGTGGTCTTGCCGATAGCAATCGTTGGCGTATTCATCCTTCCCACCGGTCTCCCGGCATCTTGGGTTTTCGGCTATGTGCTGGCGTTCAACATCATGATGCGCGTCTCGACATCATTTTTCATTCTGCCGTTCGCTGCTTTGCTCCCCGAACTGTCGAGAGATTATGCCGAACGCGCGCGAATAATGATTTATCGGCTGACATTGGCCGTTGTGGCTTGGGCGGCCACCCTTGTCTTTGCTTTCGAAGTGATCTTCAGGGGTGAGGATTCACTTTCGCTCGCCTCGTCGTACGTTCCGTTCGCATTTCTGCTCGCCGGGATCGTCCTTGTATCCGGATTTGTGTCGACGTTTGGAACGCTATCGGCAGCGAAAGCGGTTCGGCGCCCGCCGGAAAAGCACCCCCCTCTTTCCAGATTCATTACGGAAGTCATTCGACTGTTTCGCAACCCGTCATTTGTTTCGCTATTTTTCGGCGCGACGATCTTCATGACGGCTTCGGGCTTTCTAACTTCCGTGAACATTCACGTATTGAGATACTACTGGGGTCTGGCTCCGGAACAAATGCAACTACCGACAGTCGCTCAACCGGTAGGCATGATGATCAGCGTACCTTTGTCCATTTGGCTGGTTAAGACCGTTGAAAAGCGCACCATCATGTTTGTTGCGATATTCGGATTTGCGATAACTTACAGCGTCCTCCCTTTTTTGAAGGATATTGGTGCGTCGGCAACCAACCCGCTGATTCCCCTCTTACTTGTCACCGCTGGAAGTCTGGTTTTTGGAGCAGGATCGGGATTCAGTTTCATCGCATCGGGCTCCATGGTAGCAGACGCGACCGATGAACATGATCTGCTGTTCGGGATTCGCCGGGAGGGGCTCTTCTTTGCCTCCCTGGTCTTGGGTGCAAAGTGTGCACTCGGTCTTGGGGGCTTGTTGGCGGGACTTGGCCTTCAATTGATCGGGTTTCCTAGTGATCCGGCCAGTCCAGCCGGTGCGGCACAACTCTCGCCGCAGGTTATTGAAAGGTTGGGACTCCTATGGGGTCCGGGATTCGCATTCTGTATTCTGTGCGCAGCGCCATTCTTCTTCGCCTACAGGCTGGATGGCGCGGCCCATGTGAGAATTCTTCGCGAAATCGATCGTCGACACGGGAACTGAGCAGGCAAGGCAGACAACGGCGATGCCCGGATCCGGAGTTTGCCAGTTCGAACGCTTCAGTTTCGATCATATGCTGAATTCTATTCGGTGGCGCCCCGGGACAGCCCAAATCCATCAAATTTTTCCCATACCGCGGTCATGTTAAGGACAGCGCTGTCTCGTCTTGCCTCATCGAGTTTCAAGGCGGTCAGTCCTGACTCCAGCGCATCGAGGACGGATACCGGCAGCTTCACTTGCTCGCGCATGTGCAGCAATACATCCTGTGCCATCAATTTTTCGGCACCATAGTGACCTGACCGGCGGCTAAAGTCGTACGACTCATTGACGACGCACTCGCTCGTCAGCGCGCTATGGATGCGCAGAAAATTTCGTTCGAAGTCGCCCTCGGCGGTCGCCTTCGTGCCTACCACGCAGAAGCGCCGATAGTTGTCGGCGACGTTGAGGTTCGTGTGAAAGCAGAGATTTTCCCCATTCTCGTACTCGATCAAGGCCGTCTGGTAGTCGACGATATCGCTGTCTGAATCGAATACTGCAGCGGCCCCCTCCCATCCGGCGTCCATAACATGATGCACGTCGCGCCGTTCCAAGTATCGGTTTCTGGGCAGAAACGTTCTTCGGCCGCCAAAACTGGCAAGCAACCGAGGCCGTGTTCCGACCAGCCCTTGGTAGAGGTCAAGGTCGTGACAACACTTTTCGAGCAAGTAGCCGCCGGTGTACTTCGTGTATCGTCGCCAGTCACGCATGAAAAAAGCGCCGTGGCTAGGCGAAATGTGCTCGCTCGCCTCGATGCTGCTGATATCTCCCAGCTCTCCGCTATCGCGAAATCTGATCAATGACCGGTACAGAGGGGAATACCGAAGCACCAGCCCAACAATAACGTTTTCTTCACCGTATCTGGCCAACAGATCAAGCAACTCCCAGGTTTCGTCCTCCGATATGACCACCGGCTTTTCGGCGAATACCCTCACGCCTCGCTCGAGTGCCGCGCGGATCTGTGCCAGATGGAAGTGATTCGGGGAACCAATCATCAGCAAATCGACGTCGTTTTCGTCCAGCATTGTCGGGAGATGAGCATACGGCTTGCCGATGTCGATACCGTGATCTTGCAGGTATGGCAAACCCACGGGGCTTTCGTCGCAATGACACGTGAACTCCAGTGATGAGTCCTCGGCAAGGAACACGTCGACGAGGTACGCGAGGCGAATGCCGACGCCGCAAAGTGCAATCCTCATTTGAAGAGCCGCCTCGTTCCTAGTGTGGATGCCCGTTGCTCACAGGCTCATAGCTGCCCGCGCACCAGGTCCCATGGACCGTGAGATCCGCATCGAGGTCGATCAGATTCGCGACACGTCCGGCTCGAATGCGGCCAACCCGTTTGTCCAATCCAACCGCCCTAGCCGGATACAGGCTCGCCATCCGCAGAGCTTCCGCAATCTCAATCTCCGCAAAATTTGAGGCGTTCCGAACAGCCTGATTCATGGTGAGTGCTGAGCCGGCCAACTCGCCCTTGGAGTTGATGCACTGTCCATTCCGAACCTTGATCCGCTCTCCATTCAGTTCGAACGAGTCTTGGATCGTTCCGACAGTCGACATGGCGTCGGTAACCAGTACTGCCCCGCCTCGCTCTTTCGCCCGGATCGCTGACGCGAACACGGCGGGATGCACATGCAATCCATCGGCGATCACGCCGAACCACGTGTTGGTTGAAGCAAGCGCGGCCCCCACCATGCCCGGCTCCCTGGCCGCCATCTGGGACATGGCGTTGAAGAGATGGGTAAACCCGACGACACCGGCGGACACAGCCCGTATGGTCTTATCGTAGCCTGCAGCTGAATGCCCCGCACATACAACGATGTCTTGGCTGGCCAGTCTGGAAATTTGCCCAGGTAGCACGCATTCTGGTGCCAACGTGACAATGGTTATACCGACCTCAAGCGATTCAATGACTCGCAATCCATGCTCGTCCATTTCCCGAAAGCAGAGTGCATTGTGGACGCCCGCTTTCGCGGTGCTGAGGTGTGGTCCTTCAAAATGAATACCCATGACCCCTGGCACTCCCTCACAAATTGCGGCCCGGACTGCGTCTACGGCAGAGAGCATGGTCGTATCGTTCGTCGAGATCACTGTCGGAAAAAACGCTACGGTGCCATATCGGCGATGAGCAGCCGACATCTTGCGCAATGTACTGACCGTCGGTTCGTTCGTAAAAAGTTCACCGCCGCCACCATTGACCTGGAGGTCCATAAAGCCCGGCGCCAGCAAACGACCGTCAAGCGAGATTGTGCGGTGAATACTTCCCGGTAACCTTGATGTTGGGCAAACGTCAACGATCAGATTGCCCTCCAGGAGCACCGCGTGGTCTTTCACGTAGCGCGATCCATCGAAGATGACCGTGTCGACAATTGCAGATTTCTTCATTGAGTTGGCTCGTCCAACTGTTGCTGCCTAGCAATCAGGGCGGCACCGCGCACTCCGCTGGAGTCTCCATGCCGGGCCATCTTTATCGGCGGAGAAGTGAGGTTGCCGAATAGGTGTGTTTCAACTCTGTCCGGCAGCCGTTCGTACAATGACGTGATATTCGAGACGCCTCCACCCAAAACGAAAACGTCCGGATCGTTGCTCAGAATCAGACTTGCGATCGAACTGCCCAGGCAATCGAGATAGACGTCCAGTACACGTTCCGCCGGCCCTGACCGGTCACCCAGACCCTCGGCCAGTTCGATGCACGAGCGGTATGGCGCGCCCAGATGTCGGCACATCCACTCCAGTCCTGGTCCGGAGACATATTGCTCGATACATCCGGTCAGCCCGCATCCGCATTTTCGCAAGGGCAACTCGTGTCTCCGCGCTACGCGCGCGGATATAGGCACGTGACCAATCTCCCCTGCTGCACCTTGCCAACTGGGGTTTGAGCTACCCGAGAACGAAAAAGCTCCGGAGTACCCGGTGCCTAGGACCAGTCCGCAGACCGACGAGAAACCGCAGCCGGACCCATCATGCGCTTCGGATTGGACAAATGCGTCGACGTCGCGCGCGAGGATGACGTCCTGGCCAACAGCGGCGGAGAGGTCCCGCCGCAAGTTCTTGCCCTTCAAACCTGGAATATTGGACGTCGCCGTCACGCGCCCGTTGTGCATAAGGCCGGGCACACCGACGCCTATCGAATCCGTAGGTCCAGCAAGAGCGTGGGCCCGCTTCACGAGTGTACAAATTCTGTTGACCAGATCACCGTAACTCGTCCTTGGCGTCGACTCTCGCCACACACCCAAGGTCGCAAATCCGGCATCAAATGCGGCGAGCTCGATCTTTGTACCGCCAATGTCGATTCCGACCATCATGCGATTGAAACACGCCCATTTACGATGAAGGCTACAGTCAAATGCAACCGGTTGCAATTTGGGGTTGCGACCGGTTAAGGTGTGAGCAGGCATTGAGTCTACAGGGCGTACCAAAAGACGATGCCTAGGCGGTGCTGTGGCTTCGCCGCGCTGCCGAGCAGGGCACAGCCTTCGCGCAGGCCTATCTCGCCACATGTCCAACACGGCAGAGGAGTGCAGCAGGACTATGCACAAATGGTTGAGCCTTGTCACAGGGGCTACGTGAAAGCTGTCGGCGCTGCCGATTCCCTGGCCGCAAGCACGTCTCCGCTGCAAATGGACGAAGCACGGCGCCGCGTGAGAGGGGTCGTCCACGAGTCGCGGTGACGTTTAGCCATTCGGCCCGGATAGATTGCGAATCCGGTTGATCTGGATACTGACCTCTCGGTCCGGAGGATGTGGTGCGTCAACAATCATCGGACGTGGGCAACCAAACCGAGTTCTGCTGACATGAAGATCATGATCCTCGAATCGAAAGATCAGGTCGTAACCGCTGCGGCCGATATGGTCGAAGAGTTGGTTCGAAAGAAACCTGCCTGCGCACTGGGGCTTGCAACGGGTAGTACGCCTGTGCGCCTTTACGAAGAACTGGCTGGACGTTTCGTTGCCGGTCGGATGTCTTTCGCCCAAGTTTCTACGTTCAATCTGGATGAATTCATCGGGTTTAGCCGGAGCAACAAGCGATCCTACGCCCACTACATGAGAGAACATTTTTTCTCTCGAGTCGATTTGCGGGCCACCAATACATTCTTGCCAACGTGCCTCGATGTCAGGGATCGACGGAATGTTTGCGAAAGATACGAGTACGAAATCCGCGAACGCGGCGGCGTCGATCTGCAGATTCTCGGCATTGGGGCGAATGGACACATCGGGTTCAATGAACCCACATCAAGTCTCAGCTCGCGCACACGAGTGAAGACGCTTACGCCGCAAACTGTCAGGGACGGCAGCCAGCCACTTGAGCCAGGCAAGTCTAAGCCCGTATTGGCCATCACCATGGGAATCGCCACAATCCTGGATGCGAGAAGCATCGTACTGTTGGCTATGGGTCGGGCCAAAGCGCCTGCAGTGGCTGCGGCTATAGAAGGACCAGTTTCCGCGATGTGTCCGGCCTCATCGCTGCAATTTCATCGAGACGTTACAGTCATTACCGATGCGGATGCGGCTGGTGAACTCAAGTACCTTGAGTACTACCGATCCGTGCACGAAATTGAAAAAAGTCTGCCTGCGCCCGAGAGTGACGCGCAGACTTGAGTCGCACAAAGCGATGAACCTCCCCGGGATTCCGGAGACGCCTTTGTGTGAGTCAGCCCCAGCTCGCAAGCGAAGGGCCCGTGCCAGGCGGCCTTCTCGAACAGCCCCGCCGACATGGTCACCGTTTGCTGGGTGTGCATGACCCGTGCAATGGTGGAGATCTGCTCCGACAATGGTTCCTCATGCCGGTGATGGACCTGGCCCCGAGTAACAATACTCACGAATGCTAGATTCTTGGCGTCCATGAACACCGCGCCGTCAAACCAAGCGGCGGTACAGCATCGCGATTCCTCACAGCGAGAACCTCGGCAAACTCCTGTTCTCCGACAGCGCGTCCTCGTCGATGACGCAGGTCGTCGATGCCATCTCGGCTCAAAAACCTCTCCGACGAGGACGCCCCCCAAGCCGATCTCTCCGACTTTCAAGCGGCGGTTGCTGCCGCTGGCCAAGCGGCTCGTCGGCAACATGGTGTACGAGGATCCGGACCGCATATCGTGAAAGCAGGGTGGCCCTTGATGGACACATTGGCCCGGGCGCCGGGGAAGATCAGCCCGGAGCTGTCCGACAGCTCCGCCGCCTCGCCCAGCACTTCGAGGGCGCGGCTCGACAACGGAACGCGATGCTCGCGGTTCGCCTTCATGCGCTCGGCGGGCAGCGTCCACGTCGCGCCGTCTAGGTCGATCTCGTCCCAGGTCGCCTTGCGCACCTCCGCCGAGCGCGCCGCCGATAGGATGAGGAACTCCAGCGCTAGCTTCGACGAGCGGCTGGCCTTCACCTTCGGGATGCAGTCCGCGACCTCGGATCCGACCATTGGCAACCTACCGGTGTCCGAGGTCACACTGGGGCGCGTCGGAGACGAGCGTCGCGGTGGGCAGGGTGCTGCCGGTGCGGTGCGCCAACGCCAACGCGAACGCGTCGGAGAGCGAGAGAGCGGCAACAGCTTGGCGATACCGGACCGCCTGGGAAACTCCGATGTCGTCGAGTTCGAGAACTCGGAGGCCCATGGCGCGGAGACGGTCGCCGCCGTACGGTTCGAGCTCGCGCCGGTAGAGCAGATCTGGCACGCAGAACTCGAGGCGCAGGGCGAAGGCTGCGGCGAAGAAGGACCCGCGTTCGAGGTCGATGAGAACGGACGAATCCGATACGACCACTCGATGGGACATTCATCACCCCGTGGCCGACAGCGAAGGCAGGATGCCGCGCATGTAGTCGTCGACTTCGACGATGCCGATATCCAAGAGCTCGGCTGCTTTGGACTCGCTGATGGCGCCTTCGGCGAGGGCGCGCAAACAGAGCCGGTTGAACCGGTTCGGCTGTTCGCCGGGCATGGCCCCGTATTCCTCGTAGGGGGGCGAGCGCCAGCCGAGGCGGTCGAACTCGTTGGACAACGCACGGTAGGTGGACACGCTGATGATGCCGAGGTCGCGACAGCGGTGCGTGAACGCCCGAATGCTGACGCCGAAGACGTGCTTCAAGGCGAGCAGTTCGCCGAGGCCGATGGCCGTCCGGTGCTTGCCGACTTCAAGCCACAGCGCATCGGCGGGCATAAGGAACGCGCCGGCGAATCGGTGCGCGACCCGTTCAGCGTTGAGACCGCGGGCGACGGCGAGCACGATATGCCCCAGTTCGTGGGCGATGGTGAATCGCTGGCGCTCGCCCCAGTCCTCGGCGTTCACGACGATGAACGGGACCGGCTGGAGTCCGGGCCGACCCGCTCGCGCGGCGAGACCGCCGACACTGCCGAGCGGGAAGGCGAATATCTTGACGCCTCGTTCTTCCACAAGCTCGACCAGGTTTGGAATGGGCTCGTGGCCGAGGCCCCAGTGGTGGCGGAGCGCGTCGGCGGCGCGATCTGCTTCGATGAGATCGTGCCATACGGGATAGGGAGCGTCCCACAGCTCGTCCAACTGAGAGCTGGGAAGTTGCAGGATCTCCTCAATGGAGAGATAGCGTTCGAGATGCGCGAGTACCGTGGCTTCGACCTGGGCCTCCCCACGCTTCGTCGTGAAGGCGTTTTTCCTGAACTCGAGATCCTCAAGGACCAGATCGGGGTCGCCGAGCAGATAGTCGACAGACGTATTGAGGGCGTCGGTGAGCGCAAGCAGGACGCCGCTGCCCGGCATCGCCTCGTTGCGCTCGTATTTGCCGATGGCTTGCGCAGTCACGCGGTAGTCTATCGCCGCGGCCAGGCCGCGAAGCGAAAATCCGGCGTCCCGCCGTCCGAGCTTGAGTCGTATTCCGATCATTCGTTCCCCCCTCGGCATTGACCCCTGGGTTTGCACCCTGGAAGAATTACGATGTTTTGTAAACGTCGCTCGGCGACGGCTAGTGTGTCGGGCAGCAAGATGAACCGAGGAGGGCGGCGCGGCGGTCCAGGCATCGCTGGCACACCTTGGCGGGTTCGTCGTTGCGCTTCATGCAACAAACCGCTTGCAGCGCATACCACCGCATCTCTCAAGGGCGGTCCGAAGGATGGCGGGCCAGTGGAAAGATTTCGATCCACTGGGCGAGCAGAAGTTGGAGGTTATGCTGGACATGGATTTCGACACGCCCTAAGAATAGTCTCTCGTCCAAGACTGTTGCGGGCGAGTAGCCATGTCCGAGTTCCACGATCTGACGATGAACGCCATCACCGGCGAACCGCTCTCCTTCGAGCAGTACAAGGGACAGGCATGCCTGGTCGTGAACCTCGCCAGCCAGTGAGGCCTCACGGGTCAGTACGCAGGTCTGCGTACATTGGAGTCAGAAGGCAAGGTGACGGTGCTCGGGTTCCCGTGCAACCAGTTCGGCGGGCAGGAACCGGGAACGAACGCGCAGATTCTCGAGTTCGCCAAGTCGCGCTATGACGCGAACTTCCAGATGTTTGAGAAGATCGAAGTGAACGGTGGCGACGCCTGCGACCTCTACCGCTTCCTCAAGGCGCAGGAAGTGAGTGGTGGCGCGGACATCGCGTGGAACTACACCAAGTTCCTGGTCAGCGGTGGCGGGGAGGTGCTGGCGCGGTACGAGCCCCGGGTCACGCCGAAGCAGGTTGCCGAGGATCTCGCGGCGCGCGGCGTGTAATCGCTGGCCATCGGTCCGGTCGGGGCGAATCCGCGAGGTCGTCTGACTTGATCGACCAGCAACGCTTCTTCGATGCGCTGCATGCAACTTGGCCTCCCGCGCAGACCGCGGAAGTCGACGGATGGCGGGTGCGCCAGGGCGTGAATGGGGGCAAGCGCGTGTCCGCGGCGTCCGGTTCCGGGGACGTAGCTACAGCTGAAGCAGCGATGCGCGCGCTCGGTCAGGATTCGCTCTTTCGGCTGACATCTGACGACGAGTCGCTCGACGCGAAGCTCGAAGCGCGCGGCTACGACGTGGTCGATCCGACCTTTGTTTATGCGGCGCGGGTCAACATGTTGACCGACATTCCCTCCGGCGAGCGATCCGCTGATTCCCGCGTCGAATCATCGAGCGGCCGGACAAAAGCCCACGAGGCCATCTGGGAGAAGGGTGGCATCGGGGGCGCGGAGAACTGAACCCCGAACGAGAACTCTTCGCTCCAATGAGCAAGAGGCAAACCTAATGGCTGGCCTTTGATTGCCTCGTGCGTACTCGCCGAGGTTTTGCCTTCGCAGGAGCGTTGCGCCACCCGCCCTTTGTCACACCGGTCCCATCGCATGTTTGCCTCTACGGGTAGTCGAGTGACGAGCCCGAAGTTACCCATCGGATATCCGACTGGAATCAAGCAGTGGGCTTCCGTCGTCTCCGGCAGTTCGAGCACCTCGCGTGCTGCGTCCCGATTGGACAGCCCCAACGTCGTTGGGGCGGCACCGAAGCAGGTTTTGCACCGCCGGCCGGTTCGACGTGGAAGCGTCAGCGCGTGCGGCCGGCTCGTCGCAGGCTATCACGAGCGTCGGGATGTTCTGCGGATGCTGCGCTTGCCACTTCACCGCCTCAGACTTGGCGCGATCTTGAGTTCACCCGTCGGGACTCGCAGTCCGCACGCTGCCTCACGCGCATGGAAGCGACGTGCCCGCCAGGAACCCCGTAGCGGCACTTCGACGAGACCCGAGGCCTAATCGCGCGGCCAAAATTTACTGTATGTGCATACAGGAAAGTGGTACGGTTCATGCGGCAAAACACGGATTGCCCGACGCCATTCACTAGAAGCAAGGAAGCCGCAGACTATGGAGCACCAACTAGCATTCAAGTACGGATTGGCAGAGCTCTCACCGTGTGCAGGACGTACCCAGGAGTCTGTTCGTGAGCGAGGCGCCAGCAAGGCAACCACCGCCTTGCGGCTCACCGCCGAACGTCGTAAGGTGTCCGTCCGTGAAAACCTTCACGGCCATCCAAGGAGGCGGCCCCCGGTGAGACTGACTGGCGGCGCCACCGCCTTCGGCCGACACGAATCCTTCCCGCTTCGCTTCGGCTGGATCACCAAAGGCCTCGAAGCCCTCGCCGAGGATTCAAAGGTGTTCACGCGTGACGACGCCACCATCATCCTTGGCGTGGGCAAGAACATGGTCGTGTCGATCCGCTACTGGCTCCAGGCCACGCGCATGGTCCACCGCGACCCGCGGACCAACGTTTTAACCCCAACCCCGATAGCGCAGATCGTCTTCGGCCAGGATGGTGATCCTTACCTGGAGGACGAAGGCACTATCTGGCTGCTTCACTGGCTCCTCGCTACCAATCCGAGAGACGCCACCGCCATCTACTGGTTCTTCAACCATTTCCACAAAACAGCGTTCAACAGTGCGGAGGTCGCGACTGCGCTCACCGACTTCGCGAAGCGGGAGCTCTCGTCCAAGACCTCGGCAACCACCTTGAAGGGCGATGCGCAACTAGTGCTACGAATGTACTCAAGGACAACTGCAAACGCCCGACTCACCCTCGAAGACGTTCTCGATTCGCCGTTGGCAATGCTTGACCTTCAGGAGCGGGTCGACACGCGTACGTGGCGAGCGGCGCCCATGGACCGGGCCGAATTGCCTTTGGATGTATTCGCGTTCGCGATTGCGGAACTCTTCGAGCTCGACAACGTGAGCCAACTTGCTATCGCCGATCTCATGTACAGCAACACCGAGCATTGCGCCCCCGGAGCCGTCTTCCGCATGACGGAAGACGGCTTGGTCGCAAAGCTTGAGGCGCTATGTGAGGCATATCCGCAAAGCCTTCGACTCGACCGCACGGCAGGCGTCTTTCAACTCTACAAGATCGAACCGTTCGGCTCAGCCGACATTCTGAAAGCCCGCTACGCGCCCAATCGGAGCCTGGCCGCATGAGCCTCGCCAACCAGATTCACGTCAACACGCGCTACACCCGGTCGATCAATGTTGAAAGGGACCGCGGGTCACCAGCCATCGTCGATGCCTACCTCCCCACCGCCCGCAGCATCGACCTCCTTGAGGATCTCAGCGCTACGCTTGGCCCAAAAGACCGCCCCCGGGCCTGGAGCTTGGTGGGACCGTACGGATCGGGCAAGTCTTCTTTCGCACTCTTCCTCCACGAACTGCTCGGTCCTCCGGGAAGCGCAAAAGCGGCAGCGGGAAGAGCCCTTGCAGCCGAACGCCCCGATCTCGCGCGACGTTTCGCTCGTCAAGACCCTTGGTGCATAGTGGTTCTGACCGGGAGCGAGGAACCTCTTGGGCCTCGCCTGCTCGCAGCTTTGGACGACGCTGCAACCAATTTCTGGTTCCGCAAGCGCGGACGCAAACCCAATGTCGTCGAAGAGATCCGTCGCGCACGCAAGCGCCGCAAGCTCACCGACAGCGACCTGCTCGGCTTCATCGACAGCCTCCAGGCAGCCGTCGAACGCAACGGGGCAGGCGGGCTACTTCTAGTTATCGACGAGTTGGGCAAATTTCTCGAGTACGAGGCACGCCAGGGTGGCGGCGGAATCTTTCTCTTGCAGCAGCTTGCTGAGCGCGCCTTCCAGGGCAGGAATGCCAATCTTCTCTTCTTCGTCCTCCTGCACCAGGGCTTCGATCTTTACGCCAGGGGAATGGGCGAGAGACTGAAGAACGACTGGGCGAAAGTGCAGGGGCGCTTCGAGAGCGTCTCGTTCGTCGAGACATCGGAACAGACGTTACGCATCGTTGCCGCCGCTTTCTCAAACTCGCTTACGAAGTCGCAGTGCGAGGCAGTACGCAACCATTCCGCACGGATGGCAAAGGCGCTCTCGCGTGCCAAGGCCTTGCCCTCGGGTCTTGAGGTCGATTCGGCCGCTAAAATTTTCGCGTCGTGCTACCCGATCCACCCGATCTCGCTGTTGGCGCTTCCCTTGCTCTGCCAACGATTCGCGCAAAACGAACGGACGCTGTTCAGCTACCTTGGAAGTCGGGAGCCTCACGGCTTTCAGGATTCACTCGCCTCGCTTGCCAAGTTCGGCAACTGGGTACTTCCTGGCCAGATCTACGACTACTTTGTTCACAACCAGCCAGCCGTGCTGGCCGACCCGCTAACGCACCGCCGCTGGGCTGAGGTCGTGACGGCCGTCGAACGCGTTGAGGACGCCGACCGCTCATGCGAAGCACGCAATGTGGAGGAAGCTCCTTCGCTGATGCTCGCCAAGACCATCGGCGTGTTGAACCTGATCTCCCGAAGCGAGGGCCTGAAAGCGTCGGAGGACATCCTTCGACAACTTTTCACCACAAAACGGGCTTTTCACGAAGCGATCCGATCCCTCCTGAACTCGTCCGTCGTGCAATACCGCAGATTCAGCGGTGAGTACCGCGTATGGCAGGGAACCGACTTCGACATCGACGAGCGCGCGGAAGAAGAAAAGGACAAGCTCGGAGAGTTCGACCTAGCTGAGGTCCTGAGCAACCGCGCGGTCGCCGCCCCCGTACTTGCTCGCCGCCATTCCGTTCGCACAGGAGCCCTCCGCTTTTTTGAGGTCACCTTCGTGGACGCCCGCTCACCGCGCCTAGCTCCGACTACGAACAGGGACAATCCGCGCATTGTTTTTTTCCTCGCCGAGACTCACGACGACGAGGCTGCCTTTGGCAACCTGATCTCTTCCGCAGGACCGAACGAGATCTGGGCCCTCCATAGGAATACAGCAACCATTCGGGTCGCTATTGCCGACGTGCTCGCCTTGGAAGGAGTCCAACGGAGCGGTCAGGAATTAGCCGCCGACCCGGTCGCGTCACGGGAGGTGCGGGAGCGCTTGCAGGCAGCACGAACAACCGAACGAGACGTGCTTAACGGCCTTATAGGCAACCCGACCCTATCCGACTGGTTCAGGAGGAGTGAGCCGCTCGTGATATCGGATCGCCACAGGCTCCAACATGCGCTTTCAGACGTGATGGACCGCGTCTACTCCGATGCGCCGATCATTCGCAACGAGCTGATCAACCGCAATCGCCTCTCGTCCCAAGCTGCCGCCGCGAGGAACAAGCTGTTCCAGCACATGCTCACCGAACAGGCCAAGCCCGATCTGGACATTCAGAAGTATCCGCCCGAACGTGCGATCTATCGATCAGTGCTAGAAGCTGGTCATCTGCATACCGAAACCGACGCGGGCTGGACCTTCGTGGAGCCGGATGCCGAGGATCCCCTTCACCTCCGTCCCGCGTGGACGCAGTTCGAAGAACTCTTCGCCACATCGGAGGCCCGACCAATGACTCTGGAGCGTTTCATGGACGCTTTGGCCAAGCCTCCCTTCGGTGTTAAACGGGGTGTCTTCCCCATTCTCTTCCTGCACTACTACTTGCTACATCGGTTCGAGATCGCGCTCTATGACGAAGGGACCTACGCGCCGGCGCTGACCTACGAGCACCTTGAGCGCATGGTACGACGCCCCGACCTGTTCTCATTCCAGCGGTTCCGCATTGAGGGTATTCGGGCGGCGCTCTTTGACGAGTACAGCCGCGCCCTGTTTGGGGAGATTCGTGAATCCCTGAACCTCCTAGACCTCGCACGCCCGCTAACCCAATTCGTGTTGGGCTTGGACGAACACGCGCAGAAGACCCGTCGACTCTCCGAAACGGCCTTGCGCGTACGTCAAGCGTTCTTCCTGTCCAAGGCGCCGGAAAAGTTCCTGTTCAACGAACTTCCGGTGGCCTGCGGCTTCGACGGGGCCTCGGACTTCTCTGGCTTTGCCGAAAAACTAGTTGGCGCGCTACGGGAGTTGAAGGCCGCACAAGCCGCGCTGTACGAGTTCATGCACCGTGCCCTCTGCGCGAGTTTTGGACTTGCCGACACCATGCACTTGAACGAGCTCAGAGGCGTACTGCGAGGCAGATGTCATGGGCTCGACCAATACACGGTAGACGTACAGGGCCTGCGAAGCTTTATCCGCCGCGTTTGCGAGTCCGCAGCGACGGACGAGCAGTGGTTCGACAGCATCCTCCTATTTCTAGGCCACAAGCCCGCCGCGAAGTGGACGGACCAGGACCGCGACACGGCCGAGTATCGTCTGGCCGAATTCTCGAAGCGCCTGCTAGATCTCGAGAAGCTCCGACTGCATTATCACGCCTCGACGAAGCAGGACTCCACCCACGAGGTGATCCTCGTCAAGACGGTCAGCAGCCTCGACGGGGAGATCGACGAGGTCGTGTCGTTGAATCAGCGGAACAGTGCCGCCATCGCCGATGCGAAACGAAGAATCCAAGAGGTACTTGTGGACGTTGATGATCAAGAGTTGGCGCTCGCCTTGATGGCCCGACTGACGAACGACTTTCTCGTTGGCTACCGCCAATCCAATTTGTCGAGGAGCGATACCAAAGATGCCATCCACAAAATTGGATAGCGACGTCAGCCATATCGACGTCAAGCCCACTAGGCACATCCTCGGTCTCTCCGGCGGAAAGGACAGCGCCGCGCTGGCCATCTATCTCAAGGACCAAGGGCGCGACGACAGGATCGAGTACTTCTTCTGCGATACCGGAGCCGAGCTACGCGAGGTCTACGAGTATCTAGATCGCTTGGAGGACTACCTTGCCCGGCCAATCGAACGCCTTAGCAGTGGCCGGGATTTTGATCACCACCTCAAGCGGTTCAATGGGTTTCTACCAGCTCCGCATGCCCGATGGTGCACGCGTGTCATGAAGCTCGAACCGCTCGAAGCCTTCGTCGGAGATGACCCCTGTATCAGCTACATCGGAATCCGTGCCGACGAGAACAGGAGAGGCTACATAAGCCACAAGCCCAACATTCGGGCCGCGTACCCATTCATCGATGACGGCATCGTTAGAGCGGACGTGTTCCGGATCCTCGAAGACACCGTTGGCGTGCCGGAATACTACAAATGGCGAAGCCGATCCGGTTGTTATTTTTGTTTCTTTCAGAGGCAAGATGAATGGCTCGGCTTAGCGGACAACCACCCCGACCTTTTCGAACGGGCCAAGGCGTACGAGAAGATCGACCCGGATACCGGCAAGCGTTTCACATGGGTTCGGGGTATGACGCTGGACGAGGTACAAAACCGTCGAAGCGAAATTGAGCAGTCCCCAAGCAGCAAGGAAAAACTCGGGGCGACGAGCTGGCAAGAGCGCATCCTCGCCGACGACTCCGACGATCAAGCCTGCCTGATCTGTACTCTGTAGCCTCCAAATGTTGAACTACGGGTGGCAATCCGACAGAGACATGTGGGAGCGCATTTCCAAAGATCTCTTGGAGGACGCCTCTTGGCGCAACGTAGGATTCACCGAGATAGATGCTGTATCGGTGCCCAAAGGGCAGTCTGGAATCTATATGCTATGCGCGTCCCCGGTCGGGTACCGTTTCCCTCCACCCCCAAGCTCCGGCGACCTTTTCGCCAACCTTTTGACCCCAATCTACATCGGCAGGACTACCGACCTCCACCAACGGTTTCTGCGCCATTGCCGCAATCCGTCGCCAAAGGTTGGCGCAGCGGGCCTTTGCTTCGAGAGGTCAATGATGTTCTGGTTCCACCGTGTTCCCCCCGAGCGCCTTGCATATGATGAGGCGGTCCTCATTCGTTGTTTCGGCCCCCCTGCCAACGAACGCGATGAGGCTATACCTGCCTCAATCGGGAAGCCGATACCCATTGGTACCGGCGCGAACTGAGTCTAGCAGCACCGCGAGAAGGAGTTACTGTGAATCTATACCCTGCCCTAAAGGCCCAAATGGGCACATGGGACTACTACATAATCAAGATGAAGATGAGGGATCTCGTGAAGGAAGTGGATTTCGCGTCTCGCCTTTACGATAGCAAGACATTAGACGAGGCAATTCAGCGGACGCTTAACGAAGGACGGGTGAAGAACGAAATCGTCAACTACCTCGCCAAAAGACCGGACCGATTCTTTTCCTCTCTTGTGGTCGCAGCTCTGGGAGGAAACCCGACCTTCTCCCCGGTTCGCATTACTGACGATGAGCGCTTTGCGGTGCTCAGAGCGGGCGATGTGGACGAAGCATTTGGCGTCCTAACTTTCAACGGTGGCCAGCGCTATTACGCATTGGATGGCCAACACCGGCTTAAGTCGATCAAGACTCTCATCGAAAGCGGCTCCACCGACGATGTCCCGCCACTACCTCCCGGCTTCTTGGAAGAGGAGGTGTCCGTAATCATGCTAGTCCGAGATGAAGTGGACGACGAGGAGTTTCTCCGGAGCTACCGTCGTCTCTTCTCGAGTCTGAACCGCTACGCAAAACCTACTGACCAAGACACCAACATCATCATGGATGAAGATGATTGGGCAGCAATTCTGACGCGCCGACTACTGACAGAGCATGATTTCTTTTTGTGGAAGGGGCGGGCAGCCGATTCGCCCAAGCTAAAAACGAAGGGGAAAAACCTTAGAAGTGGCGACTCCTTTTTTACCACCCTCCAAACTCTTTATTCAATGAATGAGACGTTGTTGATGACGCCGCAGAGAGACAAGCAGCGCTATTCGAGCAAGCCGTTCAAGTTTTTCAATCCGGGCGAGCCTCTGCTGGACGCGATGTTCGATGAGCTAGTGATTTATTGGGATGCGATGCTTGCCGAAATCCCACTGTTCCATGAGCCCCCCGCAAAGATGCGGTCCCATGACGCCGACGAGGACGATTCGGGCGAACTCTCTGACTCGGTGCTGTTTTGGCCTATAGGTCAGGAACTCTTCGCCAAAGTCGTGCGTAGTCGCTTGAATCGCTTCTTGCCAGACTGCGATAAGCCCCTTCTGGCCGAAGTTCGCGAGTGCGTGCGCGTGTTCTCCAAGGTGAATTGGAATCTGCACGAGCCCCCTTGGCGAGGCCTCCTTCTAACGCAGGACCCCGGTGCTCGTGGAAATTGGCGGATGCGCAACGAAGATCGCAAACAAGCCGTGGATGTTGGCGAGAGAATTCTGCGCTATCAAGTCAGCATCGATGACCTATCGCCTGCGTCGCTGGAAGAACTCAAAATCGATTGGTGGGCGATGTTGCTTCCGCGACCAGAGAAGGCCGAAGTGGACACGGCGTGGCAGCAAGTCGCTAGACCGCTAAGCTGACAAACCTTCCTGGTCCAACAGTCGGTATAGCGCGAAAAGGGGTCGCGCTTCCGCCTTCGATGCGTGCACCGCGTCAGGATGGCAACACCTTAAGTCGTTGATTGATGTCAATCCCAAGCTTGAAAATGTGGCCAAGGCCTCATCGAGAAGACGCGATGGTTCGTGCCTATAGAGTGCTTGCATAGGGAGGTACCGTTGCCACGTCGCGTACCCTGACTCCCAAGGAAAGGCGACTTCAGATCCGGCGGAAAGCTTGAACATCGCTCGGCGTATAGTCCGAATGCGAGGCTGTCGCCATCTGCGAAAGAGGTTAACTATTCCGAGCGACATCCAAGGGAGCCAACTTTGGTAGTCACTGCCAACCTGCGCACTGAGTCCTAGTTCCGAGATCCTATCGATCGTCCGGGAATCGATTTCCATCGCCGGTGTCAGCCGGGAGTGCCCAACGATCCATGCCAACTTATCTGACCTCACGCGCCCCGTGCGAGTTCCATCCTCCGCAGCGGCCATGAATCGGGAATACGCTTCTAGTCTGAACTTCGAGGCGTCACACGATCTAACCCGTTGTTTTTTCGGGTAAATCAAAAAAATCGGGCGATCGTTACTGGGTACGTCCTATGGGCGCACGCCCAGGAGCTTGAAGGCTTCGCGCTGTAGCGCGGTGGGCCGGGTGAGGACTTCGAACGGCACGGCGCCGGACACTCGGGGGACGACCCGGTTTCTGGCGATCGTCGCCAGGTCGCCGAGCAGGGTGCGGAAGCTGTGCACCGGCAGACCGTCGGCGGTGCGTTTGCCGCGGGCTTTTTCCCTGGCGGCGTCGGAGACCTTCGCCGGCGCCACGATGGATGTGCGCGCCGCCTCGGCGGCGGCCGGGTCGTGATCGTCGAACAGCAGCGGCTTGAGCCGCTGGCGCATATGCCATTCCACGTAATAGGCCAGCATGCACAGGAACACATGCGCGCGGACCCGGTCGGCGGTTCGGTGGAACACGGGCCGCACCTTCAGGTCCACGGTCTTCAGGCTGCGGAAGGCGCGCTCGACCGCGCTCAGGCGCTTGTAGGCGCGCACGGCGCCCTCGGCGTCGAGTCGCGTCTCCGCCAAGCTGGTGCGCACGACGTACAAGCCGTCCAGCGCCGCCTCCGCGGCGATGGTCTCGGGCTTCCGCCGATAGCCGAACGAGTCCTCTTCGATATCCAGATCGAAGTGCTTGGCCATCTTGTATTTGCCGACGACCTTGCCCACCCGCACGCCGATCTTGTCCGCGCCCTTCAGGCGCCGCTTCTCCCGCCTCGCGGCCGCCGCGACGGGATCGAGCAACGCCTCGGTGGCCCGGAGCAGCTCTTCCCGCTTGCGCGCCCGCTCCTCCGCCAGCAGCGGATTGCGGCACACCATGAGGCGCTCGCCCGGATAGGCGTCGCTTCGGATCTCCACCAGGTCGGTCTCGTCGAACAGCGACAGCTGCACCGCGCCGGACTCCACCAGGGAGCGGACCGCCGGACCCCGCAGCGCGCTGATCCAGTCCAGGCCGGACGGCCTCACCTCCTCGCGGATGCGCGCCTCGGTCAACATCCCGCGGTCGCCCACCAGCACCACCCTGGAGAACCCGAACCGATGCCGCAGCTTGTCGATCTGCGCGCCCACGGTGGCCGGGTCCGCCGTGTTGCCGTCGAACACCTCGACCGCCACCGGACGGCCCTCGGCGTCGCACAACAGCCCGAACTCGATCTGCAGCTTGCCGCGCTTGCCGTCGCGGGAGTACCCGCGCTTGGCCAGCGGACAGCGGCGCCCTTCCAGCCACACCGACGTCAGGTCGTAAAGCACCAGGGCGCCGTCCTCGAGATGCCGCTTGGCCAGGCGCCGCTCGATGGCGTCCCGGCGCTTGAGCAGCCAGTCCATGGCGGCGTAGAGATCGTCCTCGCCGCAGTCTTCCAGCCCCAGCGTCTCGGCGAGCGAGTCGCGCGCGGTCGCCTCGGCCAAGCCCCGGGCGGCGGCCAGTTTCGAGCCGGGGTCGACGATCCGGGCGACGATCATCGCCAGCACGCGCCGGCGCTCGGGCGAGTCCGCGCCGGCGATCGTCCGGTCCAGCCGCAGCTCGCGCAGCGTCCCGAGCGCGGCGGCGACATGGCCGTGGGGCCGAGAGCGAACGATGTCGAAGGCGTCGTCGAGGCGGGACACCGCGGCGCCGCCCTTGAGCAGCACGCGCAGGCCCTCGACCAGCGTCGGGGGCCATTTGGAGAGGTTGGCGAGGGTGCGTTTCCTGACCTTGCCGGCGTCGCGGAAGGACTCGCGCAGGAGCACGGCGGGGGGCGAGTTGCGGTTGGGGACGCTTTCGATGTACATGGCTACTTGATTCGAAAGGATACATCGCCATGTAAACACATATGCCGCACAAAATCAACTTATTACATGGCTACACATTCCTGCTCGACCGGCGCAAGGAATCCCGTTGAATTAGAGACTTAAGGCCAAAATACGCTTGGGTTGGTCTGGAAGTTCAGTCTAGTAATGACTCTCTCTCATGGTTAGTCTTCCCGATCAACACGAGCGGCTCCGACGCACCGTCGCCATTCAGATACTTCTGCAGATCTTGGAGCGAAATTTCGTCCCCAAGTTCCAGAAGCGCCGCGCGCACCCTTGGTACCAGTCGGAAGCCGCACACCAATGCTGCAGATTGTCGCTCCAAGGGAATCGCCGAATTCCCAGGCATTTCCGGGATGACCATCGCTAAGTTTCCCACTCCAGGAATCGACCAAGCTCATCCGGGATGGGTTCATCAACGGCGTGTCTCTTAGTGAGTCGATTCACGATCTCATCGAACAAGTCGGATTTCGCCTCCAATATGTCGGCGAGTTGCGTCTCGACAGTCCCGGATGTCCGGAGTCGGTATACGAATACGTCCTTGGTTTGTCCAATCCGATTGACCCGATCCCGAGCTTGGGCATTGACAGCCGGATTCCACCACTCATTTAGGAACACCACGTGGTTTGCAGCGGTCAACGTCAATCCCTCCGCAGTCGCGCGCATCGAGCAAAGAAGAACGCGAGGTTGATCCGTGGTTTGGAATGACGACACGATCCGAGATCGCCCCATGGACGATGTCTGTCCGGTGATCATCTCGGCGATGTTTTGGTCCCATAGCTCCGCAATTCTCGCCCCTAAGAGGCGTAATGGCTCGATTCGCCACGAGAACACCACTGCTTTCTCTCCAAGCCGCAGTACGGAGTCCAAAATCACCAGTGCTCGCTCAATTTTTGAACTCGTTCCAGTACTCGGCTCATAGTCGCATAGGTCTCGCAACCGATTGAAGGTGGAAATCCATCCGCCGACGGTTGCATAGGACCTTCCGTCTCGCAAGATTTCCTGGTACCTGTCCCGTTGCGCTGGTGCTAGTGGAACCAGATCCAGCTTCTCGAGTACTTGTGGTAACTCAGCAGCGATAGCTTGCTTATCACGCCGAAGCATGTAACCAGACGCAATGGAGCGCAAAGAAGGCAAGGGAAGACGCTCGTCAGAGAGTGAGATCCGCTTGCGATCCAGCATGTGTAGGATCGCTGTCAGGTCGCTTGGCCTGTTCTCCAATGGCGTACCGGAGATGCCCCAAGTGACTTTGGGCCGAAGGTCGTAGCAAGCAGAGTAATTGAGGGACTTCGAGTTTTTGAGCTTATGTACCTCGTCAAGGATCAGCACGTCGAACGCGCCGGGAGCCGGACCGCGTGACCGAATCGCCTCGTAGTTTGTGATGGCAACTTGGCATTGACTCGGCAGGACCGCCCAAATCTTCTCGGGGACGCTGGAGTGAAGTGCGACCGTGCATAGCCGAGGTGCCCATAGGCTGATCTCCGCCTCCCACACGCCAATGAGGGACTTTGGACACACGACGAGAGCATTCTCCACCTCGCCCGCACGCTGCTTTTGCTCGAACGCAGCGATCGCCTGCAGCGTTTTGCCAAGACCCATGTCGTCAGCAAGGATGGCACTATGGTTGTCTCGGAGCCAATCGACGCCTGTTTCCTGGTGCACCTTCAACGGATACGAAGGAAAGTGACGAAGGAATCGCCACCTCACGAGCTCGCCCAGAGTGAAGTACGCAGTTCTTGACTCGCCTCTGGTGACCCGTATGACCGGCGGGTCCCCTTGTGGAACAAAAATGGAGACCCGTTTGTCGACGTCCAAGCGAGAGATAACGTCGCCTCGTCGTACTTTCAGATATTCCAGTAGGCGATCAACGTCGATCGAGGCGCACCGAAACGTCTCGTCGATGAACGAGGGCGGGGCTGCACGATCCGGCTTCCTGGTTACCGAAGACCAGAGATCTATGGTCAAGCCGATGGTTGAACGGCTAATGGATTGACCTACAGCGCTCATGCGGCGGTCGACTCGTAAGTGCGAGGCCGCGGAATGTGTCCCTGGCCACGGACGGTTAGTGATCATTGCGATAGTACGTCTCAACAGTCTATACGATACCGGCCGCCGGCTGGTCGCTGCCAGAATTCGAATGTCGACCAACCCTCGCCAAGGCTGGCCTCAGCCTGCGACCACCTTGCCTTGTCCACCGAGTGCCTGCCCGCCAACGCCCGTTGGGCCGCCCAACGCGCTTCACGTCCGCTGTCGCGACGGCGGCGTGGCCGTTGGGAAATAGGCGGTGAGCCCGTCGCCCGGTGTAGGGTCACACTTAGGCGGCGCTGACGCGCCGTCGGGCAATCCGATCAGCCGGCCAAGTATTCCGCCCATGACTCCATCAGCGCTCGGCGCTTCTCGAACAGATCGCTGCGGACGTACGGTGCCTCCACCTTGCGTATGATATGAGCTAGGTGAAAGACGTGCCGATAACGGGTGCGCGAGTGTGCACTGCGCGCCGCAAACGGGCGCGTATGGACGGGGCAGTTGTGACAATTTTGGACGAGCTATTGGACTGGTCGGCAGGACGACCTGCGTGGCAGCGCGACGCGCTTCGACGCTTGGTTCTTAAGGGCGAGCTTTCTGATCAAGATGTTGGAGAACTCGCAAACGTCTGCAAAGCAGCGCATGGTTTAGCCGAGCAGGTCGTCACACACCAGCTCACAAAGGCGGATGTGCCTACACGTGGAGGATCAAGTGCTTCGGTGTCGCTCACGTCAATCTTCCATCATCGGGGGGTCAACGCGCTCGCGGAAGGCCAAACATTGACATTTGCGCCAAACCTCACCGTGGTGTACGGCGACAACGCCGCTGGCAAGACGGGCTATATCCGAATCCTCAAGAGCGCATGTCGTGCTCGCGGCCGCGAGGAAATCCTTGGCAACGTGGTGTCCGGGGTTAGCCCGCTGAGTCCTGTGGTGGCGATCAAGTACCGCGTTGGCGATGAAGAGGATGTCCGAGAGTGGGCTGGCGAAGGAGAGGATGAGTTCGTTTCGCGTGTCAGCGTGTTCGACGCGCAGTCTGCCGCCGTGTACCTGACGGAGAGAACCGATGTCGCCTTTCGGCCCTTTGGTTTGGATCTCTTCGACAAGCTAGTGCAGGCCTGTAAGGCTATTCGTGTTCAGCTCGAGCGAGAGAGGCGCTCGTTGACACCAAGTGGTATCGCGGAGTTGCAGTCAAAGGTCGCTGAAGGGACATCAGTCGGGCGGCTGCTATCGAATATTACGTCGCTTACGAGCCCCGAGACGGTTCGGAATCTTTGCGCGTTATCGGGTGGCGGGAAGGGGCGGCTGGGACAGGTCGAGCGGTCTCTCGAGGACCTGCGGGCAACCGATCCGGACAGACTCATCAAAGAACTGAGCCTGCGGATCGGACGTGTTCAAGCAATGTCAAGGCACATTCGGCGTGTGGGGGAAGCGCTATCAGCTGAGGCTGTTGACGCGATATTCGAGATGCGGGCTGAAGGGCGTAGGAAGAGAGAAGATGCCGCTCGGATTCGAGAGACTACATTCAGGGATGTCATGCTTGACGGCACAGGTTCGGAAACATGGTCCAATCTCTGGGACGCGGCGCGGCAGTTCTCCCTAGAAAAGGCCTACCCGGAAGAGACATTCCCGGCGACACAAGAAGGTTCACGTTGCGTTCTCTGCCAGCAGGATCTCGACCACGCGGCGCGCCACAGGCTCGACAACTTCGAAGCGTTTGTGCGTTCAACCGCCGAGAAAGAATTGCAGGAAGTTAGAGACCGTTTCGCTGAGACGCGTCGGGCATTCGTTGAGTTGGTGGTGCTACCAGAGGCGATCACCGAGACGCTAGAAGAACTGAAGATCGAAAATGACGTCACGGCGTCGGCGGTTACGGCTTGGCTTGCGAGTGCTGAAGATCGACGTAGGGAAGTCGTTCTCGCGCTGAGCGAAGACCGTGAACTTGAGTGCACTCCAAAGTTGGATCACGTGGCAGGTAGAGTCGACGCGCTGGCCGATGAAATGCAGGCGCGTGTACGGACTTTGCGCGACGGCAAAGCTAAAGATGCACACGTATTGCTAAACGCAGAGGCGGATGAGTTACAAGCACGGGCCGTGCTTGCCGAGCACGAAGGAGTGGTCCTCGACGAGATCGATCGCAAGAGACGGCTAGCCGCCTATGGGTTATGCATTGACGACACCCGAACGCAGGCGATCACCCGGAAGAGCAGTTCCATGACCCGGAAGGTTGTTACCCAGAAGTTGAGAGAGTCCTTCCGGAACGAACTCTCAAGACTCGGGTTTTGGCATGTTGAGGTCGAACTTACTGACGCGGGCGGCGCTGAGGGTATTCTCTATCACAAGATCGTTCTCTCCCGGGCTCCCGGTGTTGAGTTGCCAAAGATAGTGAGTGAGGGCGAACAGCGATGCTTGTCCATAGCGGCATTCTTTGCCGAACTCAGTACAGCGGAAGATTCTTCCGGAATCGTGTTCGATGATCCTGTTTCATCACTTGACTACAGATGGCGCGAAGCGGTGGCGCGACGACTGGTCGAAGAGGCCAGAACTAGGCAGGTCGTAGTGTTCACGCACGACGTGGTGTTCCTGCTCGCACTCAAGGACCTCGCAGGTGAGTTGGATGTCCATCAGGCCGATCAACATGTAAGAAATCTGTCAAGGGGTGCCGGTGTATGTATCGACGAGTTGCCATGGGTCGCTCTGAAGGTCAGAAACCGCATCGGACATCTGAGGCAGCTTCTGCAGGCTGCGGAGAAACTCCGTCGTCAAGGGCATATGGCGGCATATGAGAAGGAAGCCAGCGTCATATATGGGCTGCTTCGCGAAGCGTGGGAGCGGGGCCTGGAAGAGGTGCTACTAGCCGGTGTAGTGGAGAGGTTCAGGCCAGGAATCCAGACGTTGCACGTCGGAGAGATCGCCGACATAACTCGTGACGACTGCAAAGCTGTTGAGCGCGCAATGACGAAGTGCTCGAAGTGGCTACCGGGGCATGATCAAGCTGCAGCCGCGCCAGCCGAGATGCCCGATCCAGATGTTCTCCGTGCGGACATCGAGGCGCTGGACAAATGGGTTAAGGCGATCAATAGGCGCCGCCGTTGAGGACCGTGCAGCTGTCCGATAGGAAGTCGCACGCGGCCATGTCGAAGCCAACGCCCAAGAGACGCCGAGTCCTACGGGGAATATCAGTCGGGCCATGTGGTTGTTGACGTGCCAAGTTGGAGGGCAGTTAGCCTAACGCAGCAACCTCAGTGGAACTGACGGCGGCCGGGGTTGAGACGGAGCACTCCGCCCTATTCGCCAGAGTCGGGGCGTCGCCAGCCCATCCACCTTGACGAACCCTTCACCCCCGCGCGACTATCGCGGCAGCAGGGGAAAGTGAGGGAACCGCGTGGACAAGAACTACACGATTTTCGTCGGAACGATTGGTAACAGCCTGAGATGCAGCCGGGACGGCGGGGAGACCTGGAAAGGCGCCCCGTCGGATCAACCGCTTCCGGATTCCGGCGTCGGCGGATTGGAGGGGAACGTTCGGGCGCTCGCAGTCTATCCAGACAACCCTCACCGGGTCCTGGCGGGGTCGGACCGGATGGGCATCTACCGCAGCGATGACAACGGTGCGTCCTGGCGTCTCCTCAAATCGCCCATGGAGGGGATGGAGATCTGGTCGATCGACGTGGACCCCGTGAACTCCGACAACATCTACGTCGGTACCAGGCCCAAGGGCTTCCGGTCGCGCGACGGCGGAGAGTCTTGGGAGAAGATGGATATCAGCGTCGACGAGGGTGCCCCGGTGTGGCCGCCCAGGACGACCAAGATCACTGTCGATCCCCGTGATCATCGCACCATCTGGGCGAGCGCCGAAGTGGATGGCGTTCACAAGAGCACGGATGGCGGTGACTCGTGGGTGCGCCAATCCAAGATCGGGCCGAGCCAGTTCTACGACGACGTTCACTGCATGGCCATCAACGGTGACGATTCGAGAGTGTATGCGAGCACTCCATTCGGCATCGCGACGAGCCTCGACGAGGGAGAGACTTGGGACGTTCATCAATTCCCCGAGATCTCATACTGTCGAGGGATGATCATCAAGCAGAACGACCCGGACACGATGTTCGTCGGCAACGGGAATGGGATACCGGGGGAAACCGGAGCGATCCGGCGAACCAGGGACGGCGGCAAGAGTTGGGAGAGCGTGCCTTTGCCCGTCGAGCCCAATTCCGTGGTCTACTGGCTCGGCACCCACCGCGACGTCCCGGACACCATCGTCGGTGCCAGCATCCATGGCTACATTTACATTAGCGAGGACGGCGGCGAGGACTGGACCAAGATCAAACAGGAGTTCGGCCACATCCGCGGCATAGCGGTGACGCCCAACTAGAGCGACTGTTCTCGGCAACGGTGGCTTGCGGATTGGGTGCGGCGTCCGCCCAGCTCAAATAGACGATCAGCCGCCGCGGTCTTTGAGCGCTCTCAAATCGGGGCTCGTCTAGTCGGGGATGGCGAGCCTTACCATCAAGGAGTCTGCATGCTGACTATCTACCACTACAAATCCACGCGATCGGTCCGCGTGATCTGGGCTTGCGAAGAGCTGTCCATCCCCTATGACCTCAAAATCATCGATCCTTCCGTCGAGTATCGCAGCAGCGACGAATGGCGGGCCCTCAGCCCGACGGGCAGGATCCCGGCAATGGCCGACGACGGCTTCACGATGTTCGAATCCGGCGCGATGCTGCAATACGTGCTGGACAGATACGGCGACGGGCGCCTCGTTCCCGAGCCCGGCACCGGGGACAGCGCGCATTACCTGCAATGGAGCTGGTTCGCCGAAGCGACCTGTTCGCGACCGATAGGAGACTTCATCAGCCACGCGTTGAACACGCCGGAAGCCGATCAGGTCCCGGCGCTTGTCGATGAGGCACGAGCACAAGTCGTTACTTGCCTCGACGCGGTCGAAGCCGCACTCGAGGGCACCGACTACCTCGTTGCCAATCAGTTCGGTGCTGCAGACATCATGATGGGATATACGCTCATGGTCGTGCAGCTTGTGAAGTTGCTTGAGAACGACCACCCGAGGACGAGCGCGTACCTTGCGCGGCTGAGCGAACGCGATGGTTACAAGGTCGCAACCGTGTGAACACGGCGCATGGGGGAATCGAACCAGGCCGATGACGGCCACACGCGCGACCATGCTTCGGGATTGAATGACTGGGGATACGAGTTCACCCACGACGCTATCCCCTCGGCGATCCACCGGTGCTACTACACGGACTTTCTGGCCGAAAAAGGTAAGCTGCAGGTCTACGAAGACTGCGCACGCAACTACAGACTGGGGCAAAGCAGAGGATTCCTTCGCTTCTGGGAACACGCGCCCAAATCCTTGGAGAGGATGAGTGCACCGACATCTACATGGCGTAGAGATCGCAGGACAAGCGGAACTGTTCGACGGACGGATTCTGCCTCCGCGATAAGGAGACGGACTTGGCAAAGAAACGGAAAACCTTTGGCGATGGGAACCCATGGTGCCGCGCGCTAGCGTTGGAGACGCGGCAGGGTAGGGAATACGCTGAGTGGGCGTTGCTGGTGGGAGACCTCAAGTTCTCTTTGGAGAGGGCGCAGATGTGGGGAGGGATGGCGAGTTCGGAATCGACGAATCCGCAGAACCAAAAGTCAGCGGTCAGCGTACTTCGTGACGGGATCGTCACTTTTGTATCGTGTTTCGATCCCGAGGCTCCGATGTATCTGGAACCGGGCGTTGTGTACGGCGAGGTCGCGGGAGGAGTGGAGTATTTCCAGTGGCTGAAGGACATCAGGAACACATGGATCGCGCACCGCGGGGGCCCCCACAGGCAGTGTGTCACGGCAGTAATTGTCGACGAGCGATCAGGAGACCTCCATGGGCTGGGGCATCTGGCTCACATGTACCAAGGCCCGAAGCCGGATGCAGCTGGCGATCTGATCAGGGGACGCCGAGCACCAAGTGAATCGAACCACCAGAGACTGACTGCGAACGCGGCCTCGGTGTCGTAAAGAAGTACGAGGAGGCAGGGGGCCACCTGGTAGAAATCAACGTGCGAAATGAGAACCAGTCACTCCTTCCCACTGCTCACGGCACTGTAACCGTCGCGCTGCCTTCGCGGGCCAATTAGGACTTCACGCACACCGGCGATAATTTTGTTCCGATCCGGGAATACGTGATCTTCAAGGGGCGGGCTGTACGGAATCGGCACATGGAGCGCGCAAACGCGCTTCACCGGTGCCTTCATCTTGGCAAACGTCTCCCCGTGCTCTCCGACCGCCGCTGCAATCTCGGCCGAGGCACCGGCAGTCGCGCCCGCTCCGTCAGCGATCACCAGCCGGCCGGTCTTCTGAACGGAAGCCCTGATCGTGGCAACATCCATTGGAACCAGGGTGCGAGGATCTACCACTTCGACGGAAATACCTTCCTGCTCAAGTATTTCGGCCGCAGCTAGAGCCTCATGTACTAACCAAGCCAGGGCCACTACCGTAACGTCGCTGCCTTCTCGTTTGATATCGGCCTGACCCAACGGCACGGTATATTCTTCGTCGGGCACCTCACCTTCAAGGCCCATCAGACGGCCGGACTCGAATGAGATAACGGGGTTGTCGTCACGAATCGCGGATTTGAGCAGGCCCTTCAGATCGTAGGGTGTCGAAGGCAAGACCATCTTTAGACCGGCCAGATTCATGAACATGGAGTACGGGCTCTGGGAGTGTTGGGCAGCCATTCGCCCGCCACCACCGACGGAGGTGCGAAATGTGATCGGAAACTTCGCCTGTCCGCCAAACATATAGTGAATCTTAGCCACCTGATTGACGATTTGATCCATAGCAACAAAAGAAAACGTCACCATGCTCCAGTTGACGATCGGTCGAAGGCCAGAGCCAGCAGCGCCTACGGCAATGCCGGTAAAAGCACCTTCGGCAATCGGCGTGGCTCGAATCCGCGCGGGTCCGAAGGTTTCAACGAGCTTCTCAGGGGCGTTCGTTGCAAGATGAATGGTGGTCGGATCCCGGCCCATTTCTTCGATGAGCGCCTCCATACCGGCTTGAGCATATGAGATTTTTCGCATAGTAAATGTCCCTTTGCAGCTATTGGGCAAAGACGTCTTCGAGTGCGTCTTTCGGTTCTGGAAACGGGCTATCTTCTGCAAATTTCACCGCCGCTTTGATCTCCTGAGAAATCCCGTCATTCATAATCTGCCAGGCTTCGTCATTCAGAACTGCCTGCCCCATCAGATCGGCGACCAGACGTTTGATCGGGTCTCTCTGCCGCCAGGCTTCGACCTCATCGGGTGGACGCAGGTCTTCGGCTGAGCGTCTCTCGGTATGAGTACGCGAGCGATATGTCTTGCATTCGATGAGGCTGGGACCTCCACCGGCTCGCGCTCTGCTGACTGCGGCCGCAGCGACTTCATAAACGGCCGTGACATTGTTGCCGTCCACGATCACTCCTGGAATTCCATATCCCGCAGCACGAGCCGCCACGTCGTCCACCGCCAAAGTATCCGCAGCCGCCGTAGCGGCGGACCACAGATTGTTCTCGCAAACGTAGAGCATTGGCAGCTTCCACGTCGCGGCGATGTTAATCGACTCGTGGAAGGGGCCCGCGTTCGAAGCGCCGTCGCCAAAGAAAGAGACGGCCACCCGCCCTTTTCCTTCAAGCTGGGCCGCCAGGCCAGCTCCCGTCACGATCGGGATTCCCCCGGCGACGATACCATTGGCGCCCAACATACCAATGCCAAAATCAGCAATGTGCATGGAGCCACCTTTGCCCTTGCAGTATCCAGTTCGCCGGCCATAAAGTTCGGCCATCATTCGATTTAGATCAGCGCCTTTGGCAATGCAGTGCCCATGGCCGCGGTGCGTACTGATGATCCGATCATCCCTGGTCAGTGCGCTGCAGATTCCTACAGCCACCGCTTCCTCACCGATATAACAGTGAACTACGCCGTAGATGGCTCCGGCCATATAGTCATCTGAGGCCCGCTCCTCAAAGAGGCGGATGGTTTGCATCAAGCGCAGCATCTCAAGTTGTTTCTCAGCAGTAAGCGTCATTTGTTTTTCCTTTCGACTATTTGTCTATGCAGGTCTGTCGCCCTTTTTTATCGGCATCGTCCGGCTGTCAACACCAGGTAGCATCTTTGAGGGATCGCGGGTCACGACTACATCGATGATCGTCGGCCTGTCGCGCTCGGCGATGCCTGCCGCGAAGGCCGTCGCCAGTTCGGCTGGGTCGTCAACCCGGATGCCCTGACAGCCAAGTTCGCGGGCCACGTTCGCATAATTGGTTTCACTCAAGTCACTTGACTGATAGTTGCCTGCCCCATACATGTTATGTTGGAGCGCTTTGACGTAGCCAGAGGCAGCGTTATTCACAATGGCCAGCGTAAAGCCGAGACCCAGGCGGCGCGCGGTTTCGAGTTCTCCCAGCACCATGTTGAAGCCGGCATCTCCCGTCAGTCCGACCACGGCCGAGTCTGGCGCAGCCAGCTGTGCTCCTATGGCGCCCGGCAGCCCGTAGCCAATCGACGCAAAACCTCGATTGGCTATATAGCTGCGTCCGGCCCGCTTGGAGTCGTAGAGCAAACCGGTCCAGTGAGCTGCGAAGCCGCCATCGACCACCAGCATACCGTCGTCGGGCATTACGCCCCGCAGCTCACGAATTAAGCGGGCCATGTCTATCGGGCGCTCATCAGAGGCGTATCGGGCTTCGGCTTCAGCTCGCCAAGCGGCCATTCGCCGCGCCACCTCGGCCAAATAGTCGACGCGTCGAGCTTGTATGGCCTCCACATCGTCGGCCAGACAGGAGTCCAGGTCCCGCAGCCCCTCGGCGGCATCGCCCCAAAGCGCAACGTCCGTGTGTGTGGTACGGCCGATTTCCTCGGCCACAATGTCAAGATGGATGAACGGGACCCCGCGCGGCATCAGGGCATAACGTTTAGTGGCTATCTCACCCATCTTGCAACCAACAGACAAGATGCAATCTGCCGACTCGATCAGGTCGTTGGCAATCCTGGACCAGCGTCCGAACAGGCCCACGCTGAGCGGATGCGTGCAGGGGATCGCCCCTTTGCCGCTGAGGGTCTGGGCGACCGGACTACCGATCGCCTCGGCAAATGTAAGCAGTTCGTCGTAGGCGCCCGAGAGATGCACGCCGCCTCCAGCCAGGATGATTGGACGTTCTGCGCTACGTAATCGTTCTGCGGCCTCGGCCAGGGCTTCCCGACCGGGCCGCGAGCGCAGGGCCGGAACGGAAAGGGTGCCCGGATCGGCATATAGATCATCGCTGGGGAAATCATACTCGCCGTGGGCCACGTCTTCGGGTACATCTATAACGACCGGACCCGGCCGCCCGGAGGTCGCAATGGCATAGGCCCGCCGTACGAGTTCCGGAATGCGCAGACCTTGTTCAATTCGGATCAGGGACTTAATCGCTGGAGCCAGAATTTCTGACTGGTGAGCCTCCTGCGTCATATTTTTCCAGGAATGATCGCGATTACTGTTGCCAACGATCACGATAAGGGGCACACCTGCGTTCAGCGACTCGACCAGACCCGTGACCAGGTTCGTGGCGCCTGGTCCGAGCGTCGCGTCGCAGATTCCAGGCCGGCCGGTCACCCGCGCCCAGGCGTCGGCCGCGAATACGCCACAGCGCTCGTCGTTGATCAAGTTATGTTCGAGCCCCAGCTCGCGCACCGCCTCGTAAAAGGGCAAAAGCTGAAACCCAGCCATGCCGAACATCGGGGCGGGGTTATGGAGCTTGAGCATTTCAGCCAGGGCCCGTCCGCCGTTCATGGATATCATTGAAGACAATCGATCCTCCTTTCGGTCATCGGCTAAGCCGCTCCGCGAAGTCAGGCACCGACATGCCGATCATAATGCCGTGATTGGCGGCTTGCGAGTTGAGGTGTGAGATGACACCGCATTCCCAAGCCGACCGTGCATCGCCAATGCGAGCGCTCGCAGCATCGACGGTAGCAGCCGGGATAGCGGCCCGATCCAGCACGTCGAGGCGTTGGATACCGGCCTGATCGATGCCGACGCCAGCGTCGTTGAATACGGCTCCGCGGGCCTGCGCTGCAATCCCGTAACCAGGTTTGCCTGCCAGAATACCACCGTGTGATCCGGTGATAATGATGGCTCCGGCATCGCCGCTCTCGACCAGGGCGGCTGAATCGCAGGCGATCACGCGAACCGGTGTCCGGTGTAGCAGGGCGCGCGACTCGTCGTAGGTCGGCACCTCGCCTGCAAATGTTTGACCTTGGCGCATGAATTCGGCTGCTTCCCGGCAGGTCTGACCAGCCATGCAGCCGAGGCTACCCGCCACCTCATTACAATGGCTGAGGAGCCCGCGCGCAAACATATCCGCACCATCCCCGATGCGTGCCGAAATATGGCTAACGGTTGCAGCAGCAACGCCAAGTGGCTGCAAGTATTCGAGCGCAGCAAGGCCGGCTCGATCCAGGCCGACTCCAGCGTCGTTCAAAATTACTCCGCGCAGTCCGGCCAAGGCTGCCAAATAGCCACAGTAACTGCCTCCGTGCGAACCCGCGACGAGGACAGTTCCCCGAAACTCAAGGCCAAGCTTGGTAATGCTGTCGGCTATTTGGATAACTTGCACCCCCTTCGCCCTTTCAGCTCAGAAAACTGGATCGGAATTGAATGCCCCAGTGGCCATCTTGCAGGGTCACAATCCAGAAGGTGTTGAACGGTCTGTAAACGGTGCCGTCTGCATGTTCTCGAAGTTGCACAATGGCCAGATGGACTTTGCCCGGCCCCTCCTGAACGGCGTTCACAGTCTCTATTGTAGTGTGCGCCCAGGCCTCCGATGCCAGACTATCCTTCATGCGTGCGTGATCGTCGAGAAAATCCTGACCGGTTTCAAATCGCGTGCATGCGCCCTTGGCCAACCGAACGTGTGGAAAATTACAGTTATCAGCCATGGCCGAAGTGTCCAGGTTGTTAAATGCATCCTGCCATGCCTCTGCTGTTGCGATTGCTGCTTTGCTTGACAGGAAGTCCCCTCCATGGGCAGTCCGAATCGCAGGAAGTGTAGCGCGGTAGCGCAGTGATCGAGCGGTTCAATATTAACGGCAAGTCGGTCAGCGTGACGACCATGGCGTTCGGAAGCACGTGGCGGCGAAGGATCGTCAGGTTCGAGACGCCGAGCGATTGGGCCGCCAGACGAACTCGAAGTTGCGCGCGCGAAGGAACTCGGCGCGGACGACGCCCACCAGGGCCATCCAGCTGAACAGCGCCAGGATCCCGAGCAGCCAGAACACGTTCGGCTCGACAATGCTCGCGAGAATAATGAGCACGAACAGGATCGGCAGCCCGGCGAAGATCTCGACCGCCCGCTGGCCGAGGAGGTCGACAAGGCCGCCGAAATAGCCCTGCATCGCGCCGACGAGCACGCCGATGCCTTCGCCGAAGAAGATTGCGCCTTTTCACAGCGTGTCTGAAAGCTGTCTTTGTTGGGAGACCCAAGATCGTTCTCCAGATAGACCCGAACTGCAGGATGCGACCCGCGGCGAGGGGGCCAGGTGGTTCAGTTGAAGCGAACAGATTTCCGCATGTTTTATCGGCGTCGCCTCGCGTCACAAGGACTGGCGGCGGTCTGGATCCGACGCGCGATACGCGGATCCAGCAGGATGTAGCAGCCATCTCGGGTCTTGAGCGCCCGCGCTTTGCGTTTGCGGCTCACGCAGACGAAGGCGACGGTTAATCCGATGGCGAGGGGCAACGGCTTCGGCGGCCTACATTGGCGTCGGCGTCGTGACCGACCAAAGAGTTGCCTTAACTCCAAGAACCCGGATTTTCGAGCTTTCCCGCCAGCCATCAGGCCGTCTGCGGATTCACCAACCCCCCGCCGTCAACGCTTCGTGTCGCCACCGCCCGCCGAGGATCCAGCGCATCCCTTACCGCCTCCCCAATAAAGATCAGCAGCGTCAGCAGCATCGCCAACGTCACGAACACGAAGAACCCAAGCCAGGGGGCCTGAAGATTGGCCTTGGCAGACGACAGCATCCGGCCCAGGGACGGTGAGTCGATGGGTAGTCCGAAGCCCAGGAAATCCAGCGCCGTCAACGCCGTGATCGAACCGTTCAATATGAATGGCAAGTACGTCAGCGTTGCGACCATGGCATTCGGAAGCACGTGGCGACGAAGGATCGTCAGGTTCGATACGCCCAACGACTGAGCCGCGAGGACGAACTCGAAGTTGCGCGCGCGAAGAAACTCGGCGCGGACGACGCCCACCAGGGCCATCCAACTGAACAGCCCCAGGATCCCGAGCAGCCAGAACACGTTCGGCTCAACGATGCTCGCGAGAATGATGAGCACGAACAGGATCGGCAGCCCGGCGAAGATCTCGACCGCCCGCTGGCCGAGGAGGTCGACAAGGCCGCCAAGATAGCCCTGCAACGCGCCCACGAACACGCCGATGCTCGAACTGATGATCGTGAGCGCGATGCCGAACAGGACGGAGAGCCGGAACCCGTAGAGGAGCTTCGCGAACACGTCCGTGCCGCCGCCATCGGTGCCGAGGAAGTGTCTGCCGTCGGTTCCGCTGTCGGGGTGCGGCCGTATATCCGCCGTGAACTTCGCCGACATAGCGCACGGTAGTACCCTAGTGGCATTGACGTTGGCACCGGCGGAGTCCAATGAAACTCAGTATCAGCCTCCCGGCAGAGGACGTCGGATTTGTGGACGCCTATGCGCGTTCGCAAGGCATCAAGTCACGGTCGGGTGTCATTCAAACTGCGCTCCGCCTGTTGCGTACGTCGGAACTTGCCGACGACTACGCTTCGGCGTGGGCAGAATGGGATGAAGAGGAGGACAAGACGTGGGACCGGTCATCCCGTGATGGTCTGACACCGTGACCCCCGCTGCAGCCGCACGGCGGGGTGACATGTGTATGGTGGATTTCAGCAGCCCGATCGGTGCCGAGGCTGCTTTCGAGCGGCCCGCAGTCATCGTGAGCAACGACGCTGCGAACGAGAGCGCGTCAGCGACGAACTGCGGCGTGGTTGCGGTCGTGCCAGTAACCAGAGACATTCGCCGCGTGTATCCCTTCCAGGTCAGGCTGGCGGCCCGCGATTACGGTTTGCGGCGAGACTCGAAAGCCCAGGCGGAACAGATCCGCGCGATCGCCGTTGAACGCCTTCGCAATCGCGTGGGTCGCGTTCCCCAGAGGCGCATGAACGAGGTCGACGCCGCCCTGCGGTTGCATTTGAGTCTCTGACGCGCCTGCCACCCAAGCTCTGCGGACCGAACTGGGGGCTATGGAGAGCCAACTGGCGGACCATTGGCGCAGTGAATGACCATAGAGTTGTTTTTCTCGGCGCCTGGGGGAAATCGAACCGAGGCTGATCGTCCTCCGCTCAAGGAATCTGCTGATATACGCTCCATCTATTGGACATGGCATAGAAGTGCCGCATTCCGTTGAACGATTCGTTTTCGGCCATCAACACGCCGTGCTTCGCCTGCCTCGGCGCAGCGCCCTCAAGCTCATCGCGAATTCGGCGTTCGTTGCCCTCGTGACCGCCTGCGGGGGCGGTGGCTCGAACGGGAACGACGCCGTTCGGCTGCCTGATCCGCCAACGCCCGTCCCCCTTAGCGATGCCATCCCCGCTGCGGGCACAACCGTGGACCCGTCGATGAGCGGGTTCAACGTCGTCCAGATCGCGGATGCCGACTGGCGGTTCGACTACACCGGCGAATGTGGTCCGACGGGCGTCGCCGTGCGTCATGCGCTCACGGACCTTAGCGGGTCCGGTGACGACCGCGAGGTGGTGGACCACAAGCTCGCCTGTGCGCTGAGGGCGGGAGCGGCCTATGGAGTGCGCGTGAATGCCACCGGAGGGGACGGTGATCGGTATCGATCGGTGCTGCAGTTCACGTCGGATGCCGAGCGCGCCGTTCCCGGCGTCACTGTTCTCGACCGGACGACACTGTCGCGGAGCGACGTCGACGGGTTGTTTCACCGCTACGTCGTGGACGCGGTACTGGATGAGATCGACATCCCGATCATCGGTTCGCTGGCGGCCCTGATCGTCGCCGAGATCGCGGAACAGACGTGGACAGAACTCGGCCGCCGCGAATCGACGTATGGCGCGGTGTCCGAAGCCGTTTCCTACGCCTCGCGCGGCCCCTCCGGCGCGACGGCAACGTTGAGCGGCCTGGTGGCGATGCCTGACGTCCGCGATGCTCCGGACTACCAACGTCCCGGCCGCATCGTCGTCTTGATGCATGGGACCGGCGCCACGCCGAGCGGCCTCAGCCCGCACGATGGCTGGTACGTCCTGGCCAATCTGCTGGCTGGCCGCGGTTACCTCGTTGTCGCTCCGGACAACTGGGGGCGCGGCGTCAGCGGCGCGCCCGAACGGCCGGAGACATACCTGACGGCCAACCGCACCGCCAACAACGCCCTCGACATGATCCGCGCGGTATTGGCCGACGGACGCTACGAGGTGTTCCATGATGCGCTCGAGACTGTCCCGGTGGCCCTCGTCGGCTATTCGCAGGGGGCGCACAGCGCGGTCGCGCTGTGGCTCGCGAGCGCCGCTGGCACGCAGGGCACGCAGAAAGTCGCCATACGCGAGGTCTACGCCGGCGGAGGGCCGCACAACCTGTACGCGACGTTCCGCGGTGCCCTTGAGGAAATCGGCGACCGCTGCGACGGCAGCCCCTGGTGCCGCAACGTGAACGCGGATGCCATCGAGCCCTATGCGGCAGATCGCATCCTGCCCGCCATTTTGCGGTATTCGAAGGTTGGACTTGACCTGGACGACGTCCTCGACGACGGGCGCCTCGGCGGGTCATTCATAGACGGGATGCTGAACGGCGAGGAACGTTTCGACGCGCTGAAGACCATGCTGCAGCTCAACACGTTCACCAACGCCGTCGGTCTGGCGAGCGCGCTGCCCCCTGAGAGCACACGAATCCACCTGTACCACTCGCCTTTCGACCGGCTGGTGCCGCAACAGAACAGCCGCGATCTGGCGGACGCGCTGCTACCCGGTTTTGACGCGACGGCCCACTTCGATGCGTGCGACTCGAACGCCTTCGAGGAACTGGGCAACCTCGTCGACAAGGCTGGCGTGGTCCATAGCATCTGCGCATTCGAGGTGCTCGATCGCGTGCTGCTTGATCTGCGAAGCGGGGAAGAAGCACGCACAGGCCGGCTCCAGGGCGCTTTGGCCCGGCTGGACCCTGCGCTGCCGTGGCGGGAGCTTGCCGAGCGGCGCGCTGTTGCAGCCGTGACGGACGCTGCGGGACTCGAAGCGTTTCGCGCCGCCACGCCACCGCACGATCTGCGCAAGCTGTCGGAGCGGTTGCGTACGCTGCAATCGCCGCCACTGCGCGAACTTGCCGACCGCCTCTCGCGCGATGCGGGTCAATGAGCGGTGGCGGCGTCGGCAGGCGCCCACGGCGGTCTCCCTGAGGTTGCTTGGCGCCAATCAGGCCGCCTGCGGCCCCCACCAATCCCGCTCCTGATCGCTCGCCTTTGCGACGATTCGGTTACCGACGCTCAGCCTCCTTCGGGCGCCTGCCTTCGGCACCGCGCTCTAGTCGCCTTCGGCGACCCGAGTCCCTTCGGGTCTCGGCCCGTTCTGGTCACGATCCCTGACGCCAGCGCCCTCCGGGCACCTTGTATCAGTCCGTGTCGCGGCTTATCCGCGCCGGGGTGGTCTACTTGACGTCTTCCCTCCGCCTCCACCCGCGTGTGCGGCGTTTCCATTCGAACTTCGGGGACCGCATTGCGGACTACACCAACGCTGCGTGTGAGTCGATATTTTTGCACGGCACACTTCATCCGCGCAGACTGCGAGAGCGGGCTTTACGGCTCAAGCGGGTTTTGTCTGGTAGAACCTGGTAGAGCGGTGTCTCTTCCGGTCGAATGTCGTTCGTATGTGTGGCACTGAGCGTTGTCGGGTTGTGCCACTCATCCGCGCCTGCACCAACGTGGGTTGATGAGGTTGGGAGAAGCCTGGCTGCTCGTCTGTCATCGGGGAGAGGCGTAGACCGGCAGTCAATTGCCCGGGGTGTTGTGGGGGATTGAGAAGCTTCCAGCCTAACATCTATCCTCGGTGAGCCCTCTCTTGACGGAAGCGCCTTCTGTAACAGGGAACCGTTTCAGAAACTTTGCTTTCAGGAAGTCCCCGATGCTGGGACCATCACAGCTCCCTATCACATGATGAGCGATTGCGGCAAGCTCCATCGGACTGCCTTCCATGGCAACTCCAGTGCCTACCTTGTCAAATAGACCAATGTCTGGCAGGTCATCACCGAATGCAATTGAACGGTGCAAATCAAGTCCACTTTGATTTGCGTACGCCGTTAGCGCCGAACCTTTGTCAATATCCTTTGGAAGGAAGTTCACAAATGTGCCTGACATTTCGGGAATTACATCTACACCAAATGTTTCAGCGTACCCATCAACGTTAATGGATCTCCCTTCTCCATCAGCGGCAATTTTTGATACCCTGGCGAAGTCGATATCCTCCCAGTCTACTACCTCAGCGGGCGTTGCTTGCTGATTGCGTAGGGTCTCAGTTGTCTGACGTCGATTAGAACTGAATGTGCGACCGTCAGTTTCCACTGAGAGGTAGTAGTCCATGCTACACAGGCGTTCGGCGAGCGCTTCGCTATTGGTACCGAGCGTACCGTTCAAAATCGGTTTACTGCGTGGTCCTTTAGGATAGGTGACTGCACCGTTCAAGGTAATCGTTGCCGTCTGTGCTAATAGTTGCTCTGTTACAAAACGCTCCACTGCCCGAATGGGACGGGAGGTCGCGATGACGAGGACGAAACCAAGTTTTGCGCATGTCAACAGAGATGCAGACGTCTCTGGGTGTACGGATTTGGTTGATGTCAGTAACGTTCCATCCAGGTCGAAAATCAATGCGGGTTTCAACGCTCGGATCCTCTTGTTCTTATTCGCCCTTTGCCACAAGCAATTGTTCAGGCAGGGATGGTATCAGGGGTTAGCGTGCGGCGAACGCGCCCTGCAACGTCAGGCGTCTTCGGAAAGGGCTTGGTCGGGTTCGCAGTTCCACGACCTGCCCGGGCACCGACGTGCATAGGAAGTTTGCGACCGCCCTTCGCGGACGATGGTCTGACGCCATGATCCCGCTGTAGCCGCACGGCGGGGCGACATCTGCATGGTGGATTTCAGCAACTCGATTGGCGCCGGGGCGGCTTTCGAGCGGCCCGCAGTCATCGCGAGCAAAAACGCGGCGAACGAGAGCGCGTCAGAGGCGAACCGGGGCGTGGATTCTGCCAAGGTGGGCACCATCTGGACGGGCGTGATCGCCATGTCGATCTACCACGTCGTGGTCTCGGCGTGAACCAGATGATGGTGCAGCGCACGCTGGCAGCCCGGACCCTCGGCGATGCCAAGAAGGCGTACATCACCATGGGTATGTCGCCTTTCTCGCCTACGTCCTCTTCTTCGGTCTGGGTGTCCTCTTCTACGTGTACTACGACGGCCGAGTCTTCGACAACGAGAATCTGATCCTGCTCGAGTTCGTCGCCAGCGTCGGCGTTCCCGGGCTGATGGGCATCACCACCGCCGCCATCGTCGCCGCCGCCATGTCAAGCCTCGACTCCAGCCTGAACTCCATGGCGACCGTCACGACGCTCGACTTCTACGAGAAGTTCGCCAACAAGGATGGCACCCCCGAGCACTATCTGAAAGCATCGCGCTGGTTCACCCTGTTCTGGGCCGTGCTGATGGTGCTGCCGGCGATTGCATTCACGAAGACCGGCGGCTCAGTGCTCGAGGTGCTGAGCAAGGTGGGCTCGTTCTTCGTCGGCGCCAAGCTCGCGATGTTCGGCCTCGGGTTCTTCTCCAAGCACGTCTCCGAACGCGGCCTGCTGGTCGGCGTCGCCGCTGGCTTCCTGTCGCTGTCGTACGTCGAGGTCTATCACGACATCGCTTGGCCCTGAGGCGGCGCTGTCAGCACCGTCGTGGCATGGGTCGCGAGCGTCCTGCTCGACGGATTCAAGACCGCGTACTCGGAATACAGGGTGCAGGGACAGAAGGCCCTTTCGTGCGCGAGGGACGTGACGAGAAGGAGGACGGCTGGGTACGTGCTGGCGGAGAAGGTCGACCGGGCGAGCTATTGACTGCTTGGGTATTTCTTTCTGTCTGTGATCGGGCTCGCGGTGCTGCCGGCGGTGATCTAGTGCCACGAAGTCCGTCGCGCCCTTCGGGTGCGCCGTGTTTCGCGCTCGCCCAAGCCCACCTACGATTCTGCGCCTTGATCGGCACTTGCGTGCCGTTCTGCGGCGTAAGGTCTTGGATGTTCGACCGCGTCCACGAGCGCGGAGACCGGGTAGACGAGACGCTGGACGATCACGGGAAGGAGTGTGCGGGCAGGTCCGTGCGTCTTGACGTCAAGCTCAGGTTCACTCTGTACCATTGGCGCAGTGCTGATCGGATTCGAACTTCACGTACAGTGACCAAGCTACTGGAACACCGCGGAGCAGAAGAACGTCTACGAGGACCAGACGAAGGCGGCGGGCTTGGACCGCAACCATGCCACAGGGCTATCTCCCCCATATCCTTAGTAGGAGTTTCATCCTACGCGCGTCGTTGGGTCTGTTCTGCGGATTATTCGCTCCGCTTCGGGTCGGTGATGATCCACACCGTGGCTGCCGCCGCCAGTACGCCGGCGATCATACCGCCCAGGTAGGTCCACAGTAGTTCATGTCGCATACAGGCTAGCGCCGAGGCTTCACACCACGTCCCCGGGATGGAGCCACCCATGAAGGCTCCCGCCGCAACGGCGGGCACTTGGATCAACGTCAGCCACGATAGACCCAACAACACGCCTCTTGCAACGTCACGAGAGACCATTTGGTTGGGGGAGCCTGTGGGCATTCGTTAACTCTCAACGATTTTCGAAATCGTCGCTCACGTTGAGGGACGTATCCCGATCTTCCTCTTCTACCTTCCAGACTGAGTAGAGTCAATTTAGTCGTTCCCAAAACTCTCATCGGCAGTCGATATACTGGTCCACCTGCTTCCGACCGTGGTCAGCCTCCCGCTAACTGACTTTCGGCGGGTTAACTCGGTTGCCGCGCCCCTGGATCTATTGAACGTGCGGGGACATCTCCAGAATGTAACGACGATACTCCCCACCATACAGAATTCATCGTGGCCGACCTTGATCTTGTACCTTGAGTCTCCGGCGAACTCGATGAGTCGCCTCGCTCCCGGCGTGTCGAGAGTTTTCACAATGCTGTCGCGGACGTTCTCGACATCGACTCCCTCGGCTCGTTCCATGTTCCGCACGATGGCGTGATCCGTCACCTTAACCATCGGAAGAATCCTCCTCTGGGGCGGCGTTGTCTGAACCGTCGTCTCCGTCTTCGTTTCCGAAGAAATCCAGAAGCGACGGGAAATCTTCGCGTCGCTTTCGTTCGGCGTCGCTCAGTCGCTTTCGTTCTGCATCGCTCAGATGGCGTTTTAGCCACTTGATGCGAGCGTCCTCGGCATCCGGCGCCAAGAGATTCTTGGGGATTTTGGGGAGTGGGACATCACCCGACGCCAATGCCCAGATCGCGTGCCTCGATCCCCCTGTCAGTTTGGCAAGGTGGTCGTAGCACACGATGTAGGGTTCCGCGCCCCAGATCGTTTCGAATCCAACCGTAGCATCCATATCGGTTTCCGGAAAAAAGTCCACAATCCCCCCGATTTCCAAGTCCTTTGCTTGTTTGCGGAGATAGTCGGCGAAAGGCGTTACGGCGAAAAGATCGTCTACGCTAAAGCCCATCGAATTAACGGTCTCATCGGTCCTGACAAGGTCGCCGAGGAGATCGTTCTTGGCGATCGACTTTTCCTCTGCGAAGTACCCGTCTTCGATGCGCCCCGGATAGCGGGCGAAATAGAGCTGATTCTCGTTGCCGAGCTCCTCCAGGCGGTCGAGGGCTTTCTCCACTTCCTTAAGGCGCCGACGGCGCCACGCAAGGCAGCCTTCCGCAGCCAATACGAACAGCAGCGGAGCGAGTTCGATGATCTCCTTTCGAGTCGGTCCGTAGCGTTGGCCAACAAGGTCGTACGCGAGGCGGAGCAACGGCGAGACCTTGGCTCCGAACTGAACGGAGTCCGGCTCTTGGGCTTCCCGGTCGCCCTCCAGCATCCGAACATCGATGCCGAGTGCGCCAGCGAGGGCATCAAGCGTACTTCTGTGCGCCATCTTCCGGGATGTCTCGAGGCGGGCGATTTGGCGCTCAGACACGCCCGACTTATGCGCCAGTTCGGCACGCGACAGTCCTTTGCCTTCCCTGTATACCCTGAGACGTTCGGGGGAGTAGTCCTGAGTCGAACCGACGATCTGCAGCAGGAGCGGGACAGGCTCCGCCCCCGTGAGCACGTCGGCAGACACGTCGAAGAATTCTGCGAGCCGGCGAAGCGTGTTGGCCCGGGCGGGATGAGCATTGTCTGACCGCTCAATGCGGGAGATCGTGCGCACAGACACTTTGGCCTCCTTCGAGAGAGCTTGGCGGGTCAGATTGTTCCTTTTGCGAAGTTCGCGCAGGGCGTTGGGGTCTATCGTTTCCATTTCGGGGAATCTCCGGTTCGTTTTGATTTACGCCACTAGAATATCCATTCTATATTGTGGCACAATGTAAAAATATCGGCCATATATATCCTTCTTTCCGAAATATGGCCGGAGTAAAGTCATTATGTCCTGTTCTATGCTTTAAACAAGGCTTTAGGATAAGGACATGGTAGACTCGGGGTTGCGCGATCCTATCTGGCGTGATGGAAAGCCGTGGCGCGCAGCCGCGCCATCGCGCGCCACGGCGAGGGAACCGCGGCCTGAAAGCCAGGTGGCGCAGCCAGAGCGCGTCAGCGACGAACCGCGGCGTGGTTGCGGTCGTGCCAGTAACCAGAGACATTCGCCGCGTGTATCCCTTCCAGGTCAGGCTGGCGGCCCGCGATTGTGGTTTGCGGCGAGACTCGAAAGCCCCGGCGGAACACGGGTCCGCGCGGTCGCCGTTGAACGCCTCCGCAATCGCGTGGGCCGCGTCCCCCAGAGGCGCATGAACGAGGTCGACGCCGCCCTACGGTTGCATTTGAGTCTCTAACCCGCGCTAAAGTCGCAGGCCACGCAAGCTCTGCACGCTCGACCGCGTCAGATCGTGGTCTCCTCCACCCGGACCGTCACCGCGCCAGAATCGCCGTCCAGGCTGATTGTTCGCCCGGGGTGTCGGCCACGTCCCGATCCAAACGGTTCTCTATCGACGACACCAGCGGGGGTGGGACCGGGCAGTGCCCGCACCGATACGATTCGGGATTGACTATGAACAAACACAACGATAACGTTGTGTTTATGGTGATTAAGCCTGACCCGAAGACCGGCTAACTCGCACCAGGCGTCCACGATGCGGGATGGTGCGACGTTGCCGGTCGCTTCGCTCGCAGCAGCCACCGGGCGCGGCTGATGGGAGGTCTATTGGCTGCGTGCCGCAACCTGGCGGTGGCCGGATGCGGGGAGCTGCTCCTGGACGGCAGCTTCGTTACGGCGAAGTCGCTGCCCGGGGACTGCGACGGTGCCTGGGAAACGGTGGGCGTCGATCCGGACCGGGTGGACCCGGTCCTTCTCGACTTCAGCAACCGCCGAGCGGTGATGAAGGCGAAGTATTTGGGAGACCTTTTCCCAGCGTCGGCGATGGCCGCGCCGGGGGTGCTCTACCGTGACTTCTTCAAGACTGACCGCAACGGCGTCGAGAAAGGCATCGTGTTGATCGATCTGGGGAGCTTGCCATGATTACCAACGAGAGACAGTACAGGATCACCCGGAAGAAGGCGGCGGGCTTTGCCCGCGCGATCGAGGAGTTCGATGCTAGATTGCAGGAAAGCACCACTGTGCATCCGAGGCTGTTGCGGGCCGAGCTGGAGGCCATGGAGAGCCAACTGGCGGATCTGCGCGAAGAACTTGAGGAGTACGAGCAGTTGAAGTCCGCTGATCTGTCAGTCATTTCGGTAGCGACGTTCGACGAACTTGCGGACGGCCTGATCAAGGCCAGGATTGCGGCGGGCCTGAGCCAGCGTGCGCTCGCGCAACGTCTTGAGATCAAGGAGCAGCAGATTCAGCGGTACGAGGCGGAACGTTACGCGTCCGCCAGCTACCGACGATTGTGCGAGGTCGAGCGCGCGCTGGGGGTTCGGATCGAAAACGAGATTCTCCTTCCAGGGGCCCGCTCGCCAAGGTCATCCAGGCAGGACTAGCCGGGAGTTCTCGGCCGGGTGCCCGCCGCCTTCGGCGGGTCCCGCCATCAGGGACGGCAAAGCACCAAGTGAATCGGACGCCCGTGTTCCTGCCCAATCAAGCCGCCTGCGGCCCCACCAATCCAGCTCCCTGATCGCTCACCTTGGCCACCGCCCGCCGCGGATCCAACCCATCCCTTACCGCCTCCCCAATAAAGATCAACAACGTCAGCAACATCGCCAACGTCACGAACACAAAGAACCCAAGCCAGGGCGCCTGAAGATTGGCCTTGGCAGACGACAGCATCCGACCGAGCGACGGCGAGTCGATGGGCAGTCCGAACCCGAGGAAATCCAGCGCGGTCAATGCAGTGATTGAGCCATTCAATATGAACGGCAAGTACGTCAGCGTCGCGACCATGGCATTGGGAAGCACATGGCGGCGGAGGATCGTCAGGTTCGACACCCCGAGCGACCGGGCCGCGAGGACGAACTCGTAGTTGCGCGCGCGCAGGAACTCGGCGCGGACGACGCCCACCAGGGCCATCCAACTGAACAGTCCCAGGATCCCGAGCAGCCAGAACACGTTCGGCTCGACGATGCTCGCGAGAATGATGAGCACGAACAGGATCGGCAGGCCGGCGAAGATCTCGACCACCCGTTGGCCGATGAGGTCGACGAGCCCGCCGAGATAGCCCTGCAACGCGCCCACGAACACGCCGATGCTCGAGCTGATGACCGTGAGCGCGATGCCGAAGAGAACCGAAAGCCGGAACCCGTAGAGGAGCTTTGCGAACACGTCCGTGCCGCCGCCGTCGGTGCCGAGGAAGTGTCTGCCGTCGGGCGGCGACGGGGTGACCTCGTAGGAGTAGTCGATGGTGTTGTAGGCATACCGCACCGGCGGCCAGATCGCCCAGCCGTCCGCCTCGATCAACTGCGTCACGTAGGGGTCGCGGTAGTCCGCCTCGGTCTCCATCACGCCGCCGAGATCGGTCTCCGTGTACAACGCGAACATGGGGAAGTGCAGCTCCCCCTGGTGCGAGAACGCGATCGGTTTGTCGTTGGCGATGAACTCGGCAAACATCGACACCACGAACAGCACGAGGAAGATCCAGAGCGAGTAGTACCCGCGCCGGTTCGACTTGAAGAGTTCGAGTCGTCGTTCGTTGATCGGGGACATGGACTAGCGCCGGGCCTCGAAGTCGATGCGCGGATCGACGATGGTGTAGACGATGTCGCCGATGAGCTGCATCACGAGCCCGATGAGCGTGAAAACGAACAAGGTGCCGAAGAAGATCGGGTAGTCGCGCTTGACGACGGCCTCGTAGCCGAGCAGGCCGATGCCGTCGATCGAGAAGATGACCTCGATCAGGAGCGCGCCCGTGAACAGCAGGCTGACGAACGCGGCCGGGAAGCCGGCGATCACGATGAGGATGGCGTTGCGGAACACGTGCCCGAACATGACGCGTTGTTCCGTCAGGCCCTTCGACCGCGCGGTCAGCACGAACTGCTTGTTGATCTCCTCGAGGAAGCTGTTCTTCGTCAGCATGGTGAGCGTCGCGAATCCGCCGATGGTGAGCGCCGTGAGCGGCAGGGCGAGGTGCCAGAAGTAGTCGCGGACCTTGCCGAAGGGCGTCAGGTCGCCGAAGTGCTCGGAGACCATGCCGCGCATCGGGAACCAGTCGAGATACGTACCCCCGGCGAACAGGATGATCAGCACCACCGCGAACAGAAAACCGGGGATCGCGTAGGCGACGAACACGACTGCGCTCGACCACACGTCGAACGCGGTGCCGTCGCGCACGGCCTTGGCCATGCCGAGCGGGATGGAGACGCCGTAGATCAGGAGCAGCGACCAGAGTCCGAGCGAAACCGAAACGGGCAGCCGCTCCACGACGAGGTCGAACACGGTGCGGTTCTGGAAGTAGCTCTCGCCGAAATCCAGGCGCACGTAGTTCCACAGCATGAGGAAGAACCGCTCGAGCGGCGGCTTGTCGAACCCGAACGCCTTCTCCATGCGCGCGACGAACGCGGGATCGAGTCCCTCGCTGCCGGTGTAGGACGACTGCGACGACGGCCCCATGCTCGTGGGCGCCGACACCGAGGCCGTCGTCGAGATGTCGAGCCCCTGCGCCTGGACGATGGCCTGCTCCACGGGGCCGCCCGGCGCGAACTGCACCAGGACGAAATTGATGACCATGATCCCGAACAGCGTCGGCAGGATCAGCAGGAGGCGGCGAAGAACGTATCGGCCCAAGCTACTCTCCGAGGAACTCCGCGACCCCGGCCGCGCGCGCTTCGTCCCACCACCACGACTCGGTCCACACTTCGCGCGCCAGCTTCCCGGCATCCACCCAGTCGTATCGGTCCCAGTGCGCGATGCCGATCTTGGTCCTGCTCATGCCCGGGATCAGGTAGAAGTTCCACAGCATGACGCGATCGAACGCGCGAATGGCGGCGACGTAGTCGTCCCAGGTCCCCGCCGACTTGACCGCCTCCAGCAGGTGGTCGACGGCGGGGTCCCTGATGTTGGGATAGTTGGCGCCGTACTCGTGGCCCGCTTCGGCGCTCGAAAAGCGCGCCATGGCGTGCGTCGGCGTGAAGTCCGTGATGAACCACATGCCGCCGCCATCGAAGTCGCCGGAAAGCATGCGGAACACCCATTGGGAGGTCTCCGGCGATTTGATCGTTGACGTGATGCCGAGACGTTCCAGGTTGCGTAGATAAGGCATGATCGAAGCCGCCACGCCCGGTGGTACGACCACGAAACGGATGTGGAAGGGTTCACCCGTGACGCCGTGAACGAGGCGCCCGTCTTCGACGATCCAGTCGGCTTCCTTCAACAGTGCCGCCGCCTTGATGAGGTTGTCGCGGTGCCAGCCACTGCCGCCGTTGGGCGGCGGCCGATAGGGCTCGGTGAAGACGCGCGGCGGCACCAGGTCGCGTATCGGCTCGAGGTATTTGAGCTCCCGTTCGCTCGGCAGACCGCTCGACGCAAGCACCGAACCGTGGAAGAAACTCTTCGCCAGTCCGTAAAAGTCGTAGTTGCGCCAGTTGATCCAGGCGAAGTCCGCGACCAGCCACAAGGCCTCGCGAACGCGTACGTCCCGAAAACGCGGCTGGTCGAGGTTCCAGAACATCGCTGCCCACAGTCCCGCCGGGTGGTTCACCGGCAGCCAGTGCTGCCTGAACATCCCGGCGCGCTTGGCCGGAAACTCGTAGCCGGTGTTCCAGAGCCTGGGGACGCCTTCGACGTTCACGTCGACGACGTCGCCCTTGAGCGACTCGGCCTGGATCTGGCCGTCGCGGAAGTAATCCCATTTCACTTCGTCGAAGTTGTAGCGCCCGCGCATGACCGGCAGGTCCCGCCCCCAGTAGTCCTCGACGCGCTCATAGCGGATCCAGCGGCCGACGCGAAGCGCCTTTACGCGGTAAGGACCGGAACCGAGCGGCGGGACGATGCTGGTCTTGCCCAGATCCCGCGACGCCCAGAAATGTTCCGGCAGGATCGGCTTCGAGCCGATGACGATGGGCAGCAGCGGATCGCCTCTCTGGCCCTCCCGGATGTTGAAACGGATCTCGCGGGGTCCGATGATCTCGAAAGACTCGATCGGGTTCAGCGGGGTGGCGATCGTCGGGGATGCCTCGGTGGTGAATCGCGTAAACGTGAAATGCACGTCGTCGATGGTGACGGGCTTGCCGTCGTGCCAGCGCGCGCCATCGCGTATCTTGAATGCGATCCAGGCGCCGTCGTCGGACACGGCGATGCCCTCCGCGAGCCGGCCGTAGATCGACGCCGGCTCGTCCGCCGACCAGTCCATCAGTGCATCGTGCACAAGGTTCGCGTAGGGCCGCTCGACGTCCACGCCGAGCACACGGTGTCCGGCGGGAACGGAACACGGATTGATGTTGTCCCATTGGCCCGAAACCGAAATGCGCATCCTGCCGCCTTTCGGCGCGTCGGGATTGGCCCAGTCGAAGTGCTCGAAGTCGGGAGGGTACTTGGGCTCGGAGAGGAACGCGTAGGCGTGCTTGTAGACTATCTCCGAGGGCGGCGTGTCGTCCGCGAGCGCCGCCAGCGACAGGGACAGGATGACCGCTGCGATGCTCGCACGTGCCCGAGAGCCGAAACCCGTGGCCCGGCCCCGGTCGTCGGCCATGGAACAACCTTCCGCGTGCGCTGGCGCTCCCGGGAGATGTTCGTTCCGTTGAAATATCTGGTGGCACCTTCCCATGCCGGAAACCTACCATGAGCGATGCACCGTCTACACGGACTGTCCGCGAGCACTCCATTCCGCATCGTCGCGATAAGAACCATGTTGCGAAGAAGTGCGCCTTCCCGTTCTGAGCAAAAATCGTAGACCGTTGGTCAACATTCTCGGCGCCTTCGTGGGTGGCTGATCTGGCGCCATCCAGGCGTGGGCTGGAAGAAGGCGTGGGGATGAAGCTCGGCATGGCCGGGATCCATGCCGACATCGCCGTCAGCGTCGACCGCGCGGTGTTCCCCTCGCAGGAGGCAACCTTGCGAAGGCGAGGCTCGACTTCGGCGCTTGGCCGTCGGTGGTCATTCAGTTGGCGTAAGACGGCTCCCGGGCCGGGCGCGCTATCATTCGGGGAGGGCGCGACGTTGGCAAGCGCAGAGCACGCGGCAAGTGCGAATTGTGTAGAAGGCGTTCGGAATCGCGTTTTGATGTAACCTGCTCACTGCCGTGTTATGGAGGCCTTTCTTGTTCCGGCTACGCCCGCCCGCAGTAAAATGGCTGGTAGCAAAACGCATCGGAAAGAAGCGCAAATGACGTACGCGATGACTCCTGCGCGCCCCCGCAGGCCTAAAGAGGAAACGGCCCGCTTGGGCGATGAGATTTACGAGCGGGACATCAAGGCCAGGGTGGAGGCCGACCACCACGGCGAGTTCGTCTCCATCGACGTGGACAGCGGGAGTTGGGCCATCTCCGACGACCTTCTGACTGCAGCCGAGCGTCTGCGGGAGCAGAGCCCCGATGCCATCGACGTCTGGTCCGTGCGGGTCGGGCATCGGGCGCTGCACCACTTTGGGGGACGGCCGTTGCGGAGACCCGAGTGACCGAGGGGGTCGTCAACTCAGCCTACGAGGCCATCGTCCCCTTGTCTCTGCAAGGCCCCGCAGGGCGCATGTGGGAGATAGAGACCGTGGTCGATACTGGCTTCACCGGCTATCTGACCCTGCCTCGAGCTTTGGTGCGAGAATTGGCTTTGCCCTTCGTGACCAGCGGTTGGGCGACGTTGGCCGATGGTAGCCAGGTGTCCTTCGACACCTACCAGGTTACGGTGTTGTGGGAAGGGCAGCTGAGGGAGGTCTTCGCCGATGAAGCGGACACCACACCCCTCGTTGGGATGCTGCTGATGGACGGCTATGACCTGAGCATCCAAGTCCGGAACGGTGGACGCGTGCTCATACGGGCAAGCGCTCAGTAAGGCGCAGATTTCGGGATCAGCACAACCATCTTTTCCGGAACCACGCAACCTCCTGTGGCAAATTCGATGCGGAAGCATGCGGCGGTCCTCCAGAAACTGGCCAATACGCTCGGAGGCCGGGCACACCCGCCAATAGAGCTTCGGCAAGTGGACCCACGCGAACTCGGAGGCTGACGGCTTGCCCGGCCCCTGTTCCATGGAAGTGCCCCACGGCCGGTGCCTTCGGCTTCGTCCGTGGCCCGGCCCAACTCGTCGCCCATGGAACAATCGCCGCGCGTCGCTGGCGCTCCCCGGAGGCGTTTATTCCATGCGAGTGTATTCTTAACAGGGAAGCGCCTAGGCGGTGCCCGAGACCATGTGGGGGAGTTTGCGATGAAACGCGTTGTTGTGACCGGCGAGAGCCAATGCGGCCTGGAAGACTTTGACGATCCCGGGGTCGCCGAGAACTACGCGAAGATCAAGATTCACGCCGCCCCCCTATGCACCGAGTTCCACGTGTTCCTGAGAGGCATGACTCGTCCCCTCGGCGGTCACGAGGCTGCGGGCGAAGTCGTCGAAATCGGTCCGGGCGTGTCCATGGTCAAACCCGGCGACCGCGTCGTGGTGATGCCGCAAAGCGGCTGCGGCGTCTGTGATCTGTGCACCTCGGGGGATCACATCTACTGCCGGGACAAGAAGGACCCGAAGGCCATCTGCGGCAACGAGACCGGCACGGCCACCCTTGGGCAGTACTGCGTGCAGCAGGACTGGCTGCTGGTGCCCATACCGGATGATCTTTCCTACGACCACGCCAGCATGGCCTGCTGCGGCATGGGTCCCGGTTTCAACGCCAACCAGGCCATGCAGGTCATGCCCACGGACACGGTGTTGATCTCGGGCCTGGGGCCCGTGGGGCTCGGTACCTCAATCACTGCGCTCTATCGAGGTGCGCGGGTCCTGGGGCTTGAGATGAATCCCTACCGCATTGCCCTCGCCAAGGACATGGGCGTTGAAGCCGTCGTCGATCCGACCAGCGAAGACGCGCTGGACGAAATCATGGATCTGACCGATGGCAAGGGTGTGGACAAGAGCGTTGAATGCAGCAGCGTCGAGACGGCGCCGGAGTTCCTGATCCAGGCGGCCGCGCTCAGGGGTCACATCGCGTCCCCGGGTTGGGGGGGCCCGATCAACGCGAGAGACGTCAACCGCAAGGGATTGACCGTGCATGGATGCTGGCACTGGAATCACCAGCGGGACGCGCGGGTGATGATGGGCACGATTCGGGGAGCAAAGTCCTTGCTCGAGAAGGTGATCACCCATACTTTTTCGTTTGGCGAAGTCCAAAAGGCGTACGAAACCAGGGCCAGCAACCAGTGCGGCAAGATCATCCTGCACCCATGGGAGAACTGAAGATTTGAAGACCGTTGCCATCACCGGCGTCGAGCAGTGCGAACTGATCGACAAACCCGCGCCGCACGCGAAAGACGACTTTGTCGTCGTCAAGGTCTTGTCGGCGCCGCTTTGCACCGAGTACGCCGACTATGCCGATGGCTGCGCGCGGGCGGAATTCCAGCGGGGCGACGAAGATCCTTCCTGCCTGGGGCACGAAGCCGCGGGCGAGGTCGTGGAAGTCGCGCGGCCCGGCAAGGTCAATGTCGGCGACCGGGTGGTCGTGATGCCGGGGTTCTGGTGCGGCAAATGCCGGTTCTGTCTGAGCGGCGCGTACATCCATTGCCAGCACCCCGTCGATCCCCACGCATCCTGTCAGACCGAAGCTGGCGCCGCGGCCTATGCCGAGTATTGCCTGAAGCAGGACTGGCTCGTCCTGCCGATCCCGGACGAGATGTCCTTTGACCACGCCAGCATGGCCTGCTGCGGCCTGGGACCCGCCTGGAACGCCATGCAGACGATGCAGGTGTCCGGGACGGATACCGTTGTCGTCAGCGGCCTCGGGCCTGTGGGTCTCGGCACGGTGATCAATGCCGTCTACCGCGGGGCGCGGGTCATCGGCGTCGCCCGCAACAGCTATCGCAGCCAGCTCGCGAAAGACCTCGGCGCCGAAGTCGTGCTCGATCCGGATAGCGATGACGTGGTTGCCGAGGTTCTGGAGCGGACCGGTGGTCTGGGCGCGTCCAAATCGGTGGAGACGAGCGGCCAGTCGCGCTACATGGATCTCCTGATGCCGGCCACGCGACGGCTGGGAGACTTCGCCTTCGTGGGTGAATCCGGCGACTACACCATCCAGGTCAGTGACGGCATGATCCGAAACGGCCTTCACCTGCATGGCATATGGCACTGGAGTCTGGGCGATGCGCCCGACATGCTGAAGATGATTTCCGAGGTGGGTGATTCGTTGGACAAAGTGATCACCCACCACTTTCCCCTTTCACAGATAGAAGATGCCTGGAGACTGCAAATGAGCGGCATGTGCGGAAAGGTCATGGTGCATCCCCATGACTGATCAACTATGGCTTGAATTCAAAGGAACATCAGGGCCCGGGGTGGGCAAACACATCGTATTGGTCAGCGGCGACGAGGAGTACCGCTCGGAAGAGGCGGTGCCCATGATGGCGAAGGTCCTGTCGACGCATCACGGCTTCGATTGCACGGTCCTCTTCGCGATCGACCCGGAAACCGGTGAGATCGATCCCGAGCACCAGACCAACATTCCCGGTCTCGAGGCGCTCGATACAGCCGACCTGATGCTCATCTTCACCCGCTTTCGGGAACTGCCCGACGCGCAGATGAAGCACATCGTCGACTACATCAACTCGGGTCGCCCGATCATGGGGCTCAGAACGGCAACCCACGCCTTTCAGTACAGCCGCGACAAGAGCGGTCCGTATGCCAAGTACGACTGTACGAACGAGGACTTTGAGGGCGGTTTCGGCCGCCAGGTGCTGGGCGACACCTGGGTTACCCACCATGGCCACCATGGATACGAGAGTACCCGCGCCCTGATCAACCCGGCGTCGAAGGACCATCCGATTCTGAAGGGTGTTACGGATGTCTGGGGAACAACGGACGTATATGCCGTCGGCGAGTTGACGGGCAACCCGCAGGTATTGCTGGATGGCCAGGTCCTTGTCGGCATGAACCACGACGACGAACCCAAACCCGATACGATCACCATGCCCATCGCCTGGATCAAGGAATACACCGGTGACGAAGGCAAGGCGTCGCGGGTCTTCTGCACCACCATGGGCGCGGCCACCGACCTGCGGAGTGACGATCTGCGGCGCCTGTTGGTCAACGTCGCTTACTGGGGGATGCGGATGGAGGAAAGTATCGACCCCAGTCGCAGTGTCGAGACGGTGGGGCCATACGACCCGACTACGTTTGGCTTTGGCACGCATGTAAAGGGTCGGCGAGTGTCCGATTACGCCTGATCAGGCCCGCCGTCCGCCGACCTTGCGCGGCTGAGCCAACGCGACGGTCTCAATGATCGCGTGCTGCTGCTACCCCGCAGCGGCCTCCTTCGCATAAGCAGCGAGGAACTTCTCGGCGCGCGCGGTCTTGGCTTGGCCGTCCCCTTGGCTCTGCCGGCCAGCCACGACCCCTTGCTGCGTCACGATCGCGAATCTTGCCGAGTTCCGGTCGAGGATTTCCTGCGGGATCTTGCCGTTCAAATCCTCTTGCGTGCGCATGAACGGCCGCACCATGTAGTTCGTCACCGTGACGCGCAGCCCGGGCGCGGTGCGATTGAACGCGCCGTGCCAGGTGTGCCCGTGCCAGACGAGCATCGAGCCCGCCTTGGCCACGGACGGGACGGCTTGCTCTGCGCCGCCCTCCTCGTAGGGAAGGAGGATGGCTTCGCGGCCCTTTGGTTTGCGGCCACACTTGTGACTACCCGGCACGAAACAGGTTGAGCCGTTCTCCCGGTTGTAATCGGTCAACACGTACGCGCACTGGCACGTATAAGCGTGCGCCGGCATCGGTTCCGGCGTGCCGCCCGAGTCCGTGTGCATCGTGAACGTGGTTTCGTTCGGCCCTTTCATCCAGCATCCCATCGCCGATAGCACCACGCCGTAGCCGCACAGGTACGTCGCCATCGCGAGCAGCACCGGGTTCGTCAACGACTCTTCGAAAACCGGATCCTCCAGCAGGATCGACTGCATCAGGTCGCCAAGGGGGGAATCGCCCTTGTGGCCAGCGGCCGTGGCGCTCGGCAAGCGGCCTTTGGGTCGTCCTTTCTCTCGCCGGGTTGCCGTTGCCTCTATCCCGAGGTGGGCGTGCGTGGCGCCGGTCTTGAGATCGGGACGCTCGCCGTTGCGCCGCTCGGCGATATCGAGCACCGCCTCGAGCATCCGCTCGGCGAGGCCGTTCGGCGTCGCGATCTCCGGCGGGATCACCGTGTAACCGCGGGCGTCGAGATCCGCGACGTAGGTCTGCAGGCCAAGCCGGCAGATCTCGTTCCAAGCGCGATCAGCTTCGGATTCAGTCGTGATGGCTACTGCTGCCATGGTTCTTTTCTCTCCAATGTGATGCTCTACATCCTACGCCTTACGGTGGGCTTCGCCGTAGAGTTTCTCGTCGGATCGCCTAGTGCTCCGTCAAGCCCAAATCTACGGGTATCTGCGGCACTACCATGGAACAAACGTGTCCGGGAGCGCCAGCGACCGGGGACGCTTGTTGCATGGTCGACGAGCGGGGCCGGGCCACGGGCGAAGCCGAAGGCGCCGGTCGTGGGGCACTTTTTGGCCCCTGATGAAACGCACACGGCCAGTGGCCGTAACAGCACAAGGTTGAAGCTCGCTAAGCCTCGCCCGCCTGTTCGAGCACAGCGCGAATGACTTCGTCCGACAACCTGAAGCCGCTTCGCGTGAGGCGGTCGAGCACGGGTCGGATGCCCCCCACTAGCCCGGCGTTCTTGGCCGCAACAAGCACGCCAGCCACACCCGTGGTGGCAATGCCACTCTCGCTGGCGCGGCGCCGACCGTACGGCTCATCCATCAACACGAGACAGGGCCCGTTGTGCCCGGTTGCCAAACTGATTGTACTGGCCTCACCGGGATCGAGACCCGCGAATGTGGAATCTCGCGCATCGGCGTCGGCAACCGCGATCCAACCTGCCCGGATCGCTTCGGCCAACTCTCGGCCGCCCGGCAGTACGCCACCGGCCAGGACCTCGTCCCGAACCTTGGTCGTTACGGTTACTTTCCCGAACAGTTGCCGCAGCAAGTCGAATGCGCCAGCGGCGGCAAGTCCGATCAACGGGCTGGCGTCGGCGACGACGAGTCTTTCCGCCATGTGTCGATCATCTCGTTGTCCGCCCGCACACTGGTAGCCGTACCTCGCACCACCGGTATGCCGAGTTCGGACACCGTTCGGACGAACTCGGCGATCCCCAGTTCCGAGAACCGGGCGGCTTGTCCGAGCGAGAGGCCCTGCTCACGGTATAGCGCGATGGCGATCGCCCGCCGCACGCCCGGTGCACTCAGGAGTTCGTCGTTATCGAGATGGATCAACAGGGCTTCGGGTTGCTGCCTGTTGAGGACCATCACGGGATACTCGCGCGCCGCGCGAAGTGCCGCGGACGGGTTGTTCTTCAGTTCGCGAACGCTGACCGCCTTCATCGTTCCTCCTTTATGTAGGAACACAACGTAGGAACATAACGCAGGAACAATAGCATAGCAACGCCTGGTATCGGCTATGCAGGTTGCAGATGCCTTTGCTGCGGACAGGTGTCGAGAGTGGCTCTTGCTTGCCCGCACGGCATCGACGGGCCCTATCGCTCAAGTCCCATCGAACATTGCCTGGGCCGGTTTGAGTGCGTGGCCCGCCGAAGCCCCGGGCATGCCGTGGTCCGGGTCGAATGCATCGCCGGCCTCGTCATCCGGTCCCCACACCTCGGCTTCGGATTCGGGCGTGACGGCTACTGCTGCCATGATTCTCCTCTCTCCAATGTGATGTCCTAAATCCTGCCCCTTACCGCCGGGCCTCGCCGTAGATATTTGTGGGCGGGGTACTCTAGTGCGGGCACTTCCTACGCTAGACGACACGGACATGCCGAACTACCGATACTGCGATGCGCTGGAGACCGGACTTTATCGCCGTGCCAGGTACGGGATGTTCATCGTCCTGTGTGTCTGGTTGCCGGTTGCGGTATTAGCCAAGCCTGCTGCCGTCTGCGATGAGTCGGCACGCAACATCGCCGAGGCACTCGTCAAGCATCGTGGGCGACTCGTGGTCTTGGGCGAGACCCATGGGACCCGAGAAGTGCCCGCGCTCGTCGGCGAACTCGCGTGCCATCTCTCGGAGCATGGACGGGTGTTAGTTGGCCTGGAAATTCCGCGCTGGCTCAACGAGGACAGCGTAGCGTTTGTTGACGGCAGGATTGGGTCGGAGGTGCTTCTCGTGGCCGAGTACTGGCAGACGGCGATCCAGGACGGCCGGCAAAGTAGGGCCATGCTTCACCTGCTACGTCGGCTCCGCGAAGTGGCCATGGGGGGAGAAGTGGAGGTCAGGGGGTTCGACGATGCCGAGATGTTCTTCGAGGGTGAGCGGGCACCGGAGCACACACGCGACGAACTGATGGCGAGGAACGTCCTCCGATACCGCGGCGAGATCGCCCATGACTTCGTGCTGGTGTTGGCCGGCAAATTTCATGCCGGGCGCTTTTCATCCCCCGAACCCAGCATGGCGACCCTGCTCCCCAAACGCGAGACCCTGACGGTTGACATCCAGTTCCTGCGCGGTGACGCGTGGAACTGCCGCGGTCGCAAATGCGGCATACACGCCTTTCCGAGTCGGGAAGGGACCCGTCCGCTTTTGCGGCTGAATGGGACTTCATCGGGTCCCTTCGACGCTGTGATCGTGCTTCCGGAAGCCACGGCATCGCCGCCGGCAGTCGGGGAACGTACTGGCGCCGAGTCGCACGCAAAACCGTATGCGGATGAGCTTGTTGCGCAATGATCACCGCAACGGTCGGGGCCGCCTGGCTTGAAGTGCCTCCTGTGTTGGAACGCGGTGCGACTACCACGAGGAGCGGTAGTCGATGATCTGCATGTTGCGGGCCGAAATGTCGCAGCCGTCGAGGACTGGTATTGATCGTCCGCTCACCCACCGCAAATCGTCGCGACACGGTGTTGCGCGGCCGGGTGTGGGGAGGCAACCCGTGGCTTCGTACTGCACCTCCTCCCCGCCGGCCTCAAAGGTGATGGTCCTGCCTGCCGCTCGCCATGTGCCACTGTGGTTTTCCCCAACGATGGCCTCGGCCTCGTCGTCCCAGAAATAGGTTTGGATCTCCAGCGCGCCGCTTCCGAACATCAGGATGACTGCCTCGTCACCATCCGGCGTATAGCAGACGAGCTGGCTGATCGCGCCGAGATCGTTTGCGTCACTTTGGGCGGCGACTTCGGTCTTCCCGACGAACACGCCGATGTGACGCCCCGTTACGACATGGTTCTGTATCCGGGTAGGCTTGACGATCACGGCAATGCCAAGACTGCTCAGGTGGTCGGCCAGATTCCACGCGAGCGACGCGGTCTGCCAGTCGCTTCCGTGGACCACGGTGACTTCTGCATGTGAAGCGGCGGGCGTGACGTTCGGTCGTTGGACCTCCACGGCGTTTTCAGCGGCGAAGTTCTCGATCTCCCCGATGAGCATCGCTTTGTCGGCGTCACCGGCGTCGTAGAGTTGCATGGCGATGCCCGACTGCGCGCAACCGGCGAGTAGCCAGCACGCCATCGCCGCGAAGAGCCTCTTCATTCTTCCCCTCCAATGCGATGTTCTACATCCTACGCGCGGGGCCGGGCCTCGCCGTAGATATTTGCGAACCGGTACTCTAGTGTGAATGCTTCCAACGCAAAACGACACCAACATGCCGACCTACCAATACTGCGACGCGCTGCAAACTGACCTCAGCACTGCCGGCGTGCTCACCGCCACCCTGAACCGGCCGGAACGGCTGAACGCGTTCGACGGCGAACTGCGCGAAGCGATCTACAACATGTTGACCGACGTGCGCGACGACGACAACGTGCGGGTCCTGGTGTTGACGGGTGCGGGACGTGCCTTCTGCTCCGGCGCCGACCTGGGTGCTGCGGACCAGCGTAAGTGGCCGTCCCGTGACCACGAGCCGAGGTTCATGTGGTGTGTCGACCTGTTGGAAATGCCCAAGCCGACGATTGCCGCGATCGACGGCGTAGCCGCCGGCGGCGGGCTCGGCCTGGCTCTGCTGTGCGACATCCGCATCTGCTCGGACCGCGCGCGACTGATTCCGATCTGGAACAAGCGGGCAATTCACCCGGACGATCTGGTCACGTGGACGTTGCCCAAGCTCGTCGGTTACAGCCGAGCGCTAACGTGGTTGTACCTGGCTGACGACATCCCGCTGGAGGATGCGCGCAGCACCGGCCTGGTGATGGACGTTTGCGCGCCTGAAGAAGTACTGCCACGCGCGAAAACGCTCGCGGACAGGCTGGCGGCGGGCCCCACCTTGCACTATGCGCTGACCAAGCGGGCGGTGCTGCAGGGATTGATCCGCGAACCGAAAGACTCGGCGATGATGGAGGTTTGGGGCCAGGAGCGCGCCTCTACGAGCGAAGATCGCAAGGAGGGCGTCCTTGCGTTCAAGGAGAAGCGCGCACCGGTGTTCAAGGGTCGTTAGGTTAGACCGCCTCGGAACCACTCGTCTCACGGTGTCCCCAGCGCGGGCATTGGGTGTCGTTTTCCGCAGAAAAATCGTTCAACGGACGCGAACTACATTCCCTTGCTGCGGCGAAGGCCCATGATCATGCGCTCGAGCCGCGCTCCATCGACAAGATCCATGGGCATGCGCTTGGCGAATAGTTTGGCCTCCCGGGTGAAGGTCCCGCAGGTCACGACGCTCCCACTATTCGCACCCCCGGCGGCCATCACGCCGTATAACTCGCTGACAATCTCGGCGCCGACCTGTCGTGTGCGCCAATGTTTGCATTGCACAAGGTGTAAGCCATCACTGTCTTCCAGGCGGATATCGAAGCCGCCATCGGCAACTTCTGACCGGTTTTCTTGCGCCCTGAAACCTCGCAGCCGATAGTATTCGCGGATGAGGCTCTCGATAGCCTTCCAGTCCAATCTTCGAATTGACTCCAAGTCGCTCTGGCGATCCAGCAGCCCGCGCTTTGCTCGGGCTTCGAGCACGGAAGATGCGGCGCCCATCAGCAGCACAAACGCGAAAATTGGTGCCAGGTTAGAGAAGATGGGTGCAAGCAAGGTCAATACTTCGCCGCAAGCATTGCTAGCACAGAATTGCGGCAGTACGACAAAAATCCCGACATATACAACCGCCGAGAGCGCGACGGGGACGCCCCAATGCACCTCGATCAGAGGTTGGTGCAGAGCTTCGTGTCTTCGCGGCATCGCCATTCTTCCTTCCAAGGTCGTTATCTTAGCTGCCCTCTCGGGACGGCGACACCCAAGAATCCGATTGTGTCGGACCCCCGCACCTGCCACAGTGCATGTCGGGTCGGGACGGTGCGCGTCGTGAACAGGTTGTCCTTCTTATCGAGTCCCGACGGATGGAAGTACGCTCTAGTGGCTATCGCCTTGGCGGTGGCGCTATGGGTGGGTCACCCGGCCTTGGCGCTCCTCGTTGGTGCGACGGTGAGTCTTGCGCTGAGTCCCAAACTTCCGTCGTACATCAGCCGCGCCGGGCACCTATGCCTGAAGGCCGCGATCGTGTCCCTGGGTTTCACCTTGAACGTCCAGGTCCTTTGGCAAACCAGCCGCGACCATTCAGGATTGATCGTCATTTTTGTCATTTGCACTCTGATTGTGGGGCTCGTGATCGGCCGGCTGATGAAAGTGGATGAGGATCAGTCCCGGCTGTTGAGCACCGGGACCGCCATCTGCGGCGGCACCGCGATCGTGACTCTCGCGCCGATCATCCGCGCGCGACCGGAGTCGGTCGCGATCTGCATCGGGATCGTCTTCATCCTGAACGCCATCGCGATCCTGCTGTTGCCCTGGGTCGGTCACTATCTTGAGATGACGCAGGATCAATTCGGCGTCTGGGTGGCGCTGGCAATCCACGATACGAGTTCCGTGGTGGGAGCTGCCGCGATTTTCGGTGACCGCGCGCTGGAAGTCGCGACGACGGTCAAGTTGGTCAGAACGCTGCTGCTCATCCCGGTCGCTCTCATGGCCGGAGTTCTGTTGCGGCAAAGCGAAGCCAAGCTGCGGATACCGGGGTTCCTTGCGCTGTTCGTGGCCGCATCCCTGGCCGGAAGTTTGCTGCAGCCGCCAATCGAAATCATCGCCCATGCCAAGGCGGTGAGTCATTTCCTGCTCATCGTTGCGCTTTTTGGCATCGGGATGGAGATCCGGCGGTCGACGATCGCGTCACTGAACGGCCGGGCCGTTTGGCTGAGCGTCTCTTTGTGGCTGATCCTGTTGCCGGTGACGCTGGTCGCTGCGCTGTTCCGTTAGAATATTCTTAGTGTGAAGCGTTATTTCATCCGTACCCGCGACTTCGGTAATGTCGTGCACATGGTCATCCGCTCCGTACAATTGGACTGGCAAAGCGTTCTGAGCCTCGCTCTGGTGGCGGGCTTCTTCATCCTGGCGCTGATTCCCTGACCTTGATCGTTCGCGTCGCCCGGACGCGATGAACCGGAGTGCCGACAAGACCCGGGCTCGTCGCAACCTTCCCACGCGTGCCGGTCATGTCACAACAGGGCTTCCCCCCTCGCCAGGCTCTACCTGGCCCAAGACACGCGTCGCCCCTACGGTGTGTCGCGAACCAGGCTGCGCGCCAGCAGATTGAGGAACAACCCCACGTCGGTCACGATCCCGGTCGACTCGACGCTGCCGCGGTCGGCCAGCTTGGTGGCCACCGCAGGGTTAATGTCCACGCACACGAGTCGCACACCGGCGGGCGTCATGTTGCCGGTGCCGATGGCGTGCAGCATCGTGGACAGCATCAGAATGAGGTCCGCGCCTTCGATCAGTTGCGCGTAAGACGCCTGGGCGGCGACCAGGTCCATCTGGGTATCGGGCAGCGGGCCGTCGTCCCGGATGGAGCCGGCGAGCGCATAAGGCACGTCGGCTTTCACGCATTCGTACATGATGCCCCCGGTGACGATCCCGTCCGCCACCGCTCGAGCGATGGAACCGGCGGCGCGGATGCGGTTGATGGTCTTGAGATGGTGGCGGTGGCCGCCCTGTACGCCGGTGCCGCGATTGAGATCGACGCCGAGCGACGTGCCGAACAGGTTGGTCTCCAGATCGTGCACTGGCAACGCATTGCCGGTCAGCAGTGCCTGCGCGTAACCGGCACGGATGAGCGCGGCGAGGTGCGGACCGCCTCCGGTGTGAATGACTACCGGGCCTGCGACCACCACGATTCGGCCATTGCGGGCGCGAATGCGGCGCATTTCGAAGGCGAGTTCCTCGATCTGGACTTCCGCCCGTCGCTCGGTGGTCGCCTGCGACGACATGAAGGCGAACTCTCCCTGGCTGCGCGGCGGGTCTGGCATGTGCAGTCGGACGCCGTTGTCGCCGCAGACGACCTTGTCGCCGTAAACCAGGTCGCGCATCAATGTGCAGCGGGCCGAAGGCTCGCCGGCGGAAGTGTCATCTACGACGATGGCCGCATCCATGCGTTGGTGCGCCACGCGCACCCATGTGTCGCCGATGCGCACGTCGGTCGGGTATATCGTCGAGCAATAGAAGTCCTCGGGAGCGACGCCATCGCGCTCCACCGCTTCGAGGACCGCGGCGTCATGTTTATTGGCGACGGCCGCTCCGAACGGTCGCAGAAGATCCAGGGTTCGATCCAGGCGTTCCTGGCTTGGCGCGCTGACCGTGAACCGCACGTGGCTGGTCTGGTCGCCGCGCTCGCCAGCGCGAAAGCGTTCCAGGCGGAAACTGCCGCCGGCGCGATTGACGGTGTCGAAGGCGTGCGTCATCAAGCCTTCGTCGAGCAGATGGCCTTCCATGTCGACCGAAAGCGACTGGATCGGGGAGGCAGCGGCATCGCGGTGGGCGAAGCCAGCCGGTACGTCCTGATCGAGGATCAGCGTCAGGCACTTGGCTGCGCCGCCAGCCTTGATGAATTCGGTAAGCGGCGTGACGACGACCTCGAAGCCCCACGCTTCGAGGCAACGGCGGAGGTTTGCGCTGGCGTGGCTGGTGATAAGCGTCCGGCCCAGCCGCACGGCGTTGCAGACGAATCCGAACGCGTCGCCGTAAGCGACGGCGATACGCCGGTCGGCGGGCGCCAGCGACTCGATCAGGAGGCGCGATTCGGCATCGAAGGCTGGCGGGTAGTAGACGACCCGGCCGCCCGGGAGCGGCATGAAGCAGGTATCCAGGTGGTAGAACCGCTGATCGACGAGCTTGAGCGAGACGACGCGCACGCGTAGACGCTCGGCGAGAGCGCGATGGGATTCGAGGCTGGTGCGTACGCCGTAGCCGGCCCAAACCATTAGTTCGGAGCCGGGTTGCGGCCACCAAAGCGCATCGCCTTCTCCTTCGAAGGCGATGTCCGGATCGACATCGGCAATCGCGAGGCCCGCGCCTGCGGCCCAGTCCGCGTAGAGGGGCGACTCCGGCTCGCGCTGCGCGACGCTGAAGACGGACGGCACGAAGGTTCCGTCGAGAACGAATCCGCCGTTCGCGGCGAAACACATGTCGGGAAGTCCCGAAGCCGGCTCGATGGTTGTCACATCGGCGTGCGCCTCGAGGATGCGTATGAGCGCGTCCCATTGGCGGCCGGCCTTTCCCGGCGAGACCGCTCCGACGTTGCCGGCCATCCATGGATTGATGACGTACTCGACGCCGAAGTGGGTCGGTGGGCAAACCAGTACGCGGGTCATCGGAAGGCCTTGCCGCCGCGTGCGATTCGGTGCATCGAGAGGTACTCCGCTCAGATCCTGTTCCAGTTCAGACACATGTCGTTCGCGCAGGTTTCGTCTTTATATCTGGCGGAGGATGCTTGAACCGGGGAGGCGGATGAGGGGCTCCCTCGCGAGACCCGGGGTACCCGTGCGCGTTGCGTAGCGCGATCACCGCCGTACGGGAGTTTCGCTTCCAGCGAGCACCCGCCGGTCTCGGTCCGGGATTGCGCTAGTTTCAGCTTTTCCTTGCGCTAGCTTATTAGTTCGGTTGCGCCAGCTTTCGGGCTCTTTCGACGACCTGGCGTTATTTTCTGAAGGCTGCTCTGTTCGCCCCTTGGTGGCGTTAGTAGAGTCGACACGGCGTTACGGGCGGTCTAGACCGGAGGACAAACCATTTTCACCGTACGCGAACTGGTATTCCGGCGCTATGGTGCCATCTTTGCGATGCATGGCCTCGGCGGGAAGCGGAACCGCATCTCTTTGGCGGAAGCGTTAGCGCGCGGAAAGCGCGGCCCGGCCTCAATAGTCAAACTAGTGCATTGCCTGGCGGTGCCTCCTGTCGGCGGCATTATCGCTATCTTGTCTGGGCGCTTCCTTGAAGTGCGCCCCCGGCGTTCGCGCCGCTCTGCCGCGATGCTTGGGGCCATCGTCGCCCTTGCGGTTCCGGGTCCGTTTGGCCAGTTATCTGCGCAGACGGATGCAGGCCCGGGCACGGATGAAAGCCCGGACGAGCGGCCCAATATTCTGGTGTTCCTCTCCGACGACATGGGCTGGGGGCAGCCCGGTTTCAACGGCGGCACGGACGTGGCCACGCCCAACATGGATCGCATCGCCAACGAGGGGGTCAAGCTCACGCAGTTCTATGTCCAGCCAGTGTGTTCGCCAACCCGTGCCGCCCTGCTTACGGGCCGCTATCCCTGGAAGAACGGCATGGAATACCGCACGAAGGCGAAATCCGCCAACGGCATGCTCGTCGACGAGCGCACGATCGCCGAGGAATTGCGCGAGGCCGGCTACGCCACCTGGATGGTCGGCAAGTGGCACCTGGGGCAATGGCGCCAGGAGCACTTGCCGTTACAGCGGGGATTCGATCATCACTACGGCTTCTATTCAGCGCTCGTCGATCCCTTTACGTTTCATCGCGGCAAGGTCCTGGATTGGCACAGGAACGGCCGCCCCGTGGTCGAGAGCGGCTATGTAGACTTTCTGCTGGCCGAGGAGGCGGTCCAGTTGATCGATCGCCATGACGGCACACGCCCGTTCTTCCTGTACCTGGCGTTCGGCGCGGTACACGAACCGCATGGAGCGCCGGAGGAATATACCGAGCAATACGAAGACCTGAAGTACCCCGAGCAGCGCGCGATGCTCAGGGCCATGGATGTCGCGATGGGACGGGTCATGGATGCGCTCGACCGCAAGGGGGTGCTCGACAATACGCTGCTCGTATTCCTGAATGACAACGGCGGTTCGAAGGAAGCGGGGCGGAACAGGCCCTACCAAGGACTTAAAGAATCCTATTTGGAGGGTGGCATTCGGAGTCCAGCCGCGCTTCGCTGGCCCGGCCGCATCCCGGCGGGGTCTGAGAGCGATGCGCTTCTCCATGTGGTGGACCTGTTCCCCACGTTCGCCCGGCTGGCCAGCGCGGACGGCGAAGATGGGGAGGATGCGGGGGCGGACAGCGACGCCCGCCTGCCGCTCGATGGGGTGGATGCCTGGGAAGCCATCGCCGAGGGTGCCGAGAGTCCGCGCGAGGAAGTGGTGCATTCGCTTGACGTGATTCGGATGGGCGACTGGAAGCTGATCGATAAGGACGTGAGGTACTACACATGGGAGTCCAAATACCTAAGGCTCCACAACATCAGGGAAGACCCCTACGAAAGTCGGAATCGGGCGGTTGGCGCACCCGACAAGGTCGCCCAGTTGCTCCGGCGCCTCGCCTACCATCGGCAGTTCGCGCGCGACGCGGAACCGTTGGAGGAGATCCCGGACTTTCCGCCGACGGTTTACGGAAGCGATGAGCAGGCGACGTTCGGCACCGAAGTCGAGAAAGCGCTTAGCGAACTGGACAAGGGCAATCCAGGGCCCACGCTCGTTCGTGCCGAGGCCTCCGGGGACGATGTCCGACTGGTCTACGACCAGACGCTGGACGCCGATTCCGTACCTCCGGCGGACGCGTTCCGGGTGGTCGTGGTCCCGGAGTACCGGTTGGTGGAGGTGACCGCGGTCGAGACGGGTGGCAGCGCAGTCTCGCTGACGCTCACGCAGTCCCTGCGTATCGGAGAGACGGTTGGCCTGACCTATGAAGTGCCGGCCACGGGTGCGATCCGTGATGCGGACGGCATCGCGGCCGTCGGCGTCACATGGGTGAAGACGTCGGCTGTGGCGCCGGGTTCGTTGCTGGCCGAGGCGTCGATCACTGCGGTCTCGAGTCCGGTCACGGAAGGCACGGCGGCGGTGTTCAAAGTGAGCCTCGGCAGCACCGCGTCAGAGGCGCTGACCGTGGCGGTGAGCGTGACGGAGACGGGCGCGACGCTATCCGGCGCGCCGCCGGCGTCGGTGTCGTTCCCGGCGGGCGCGACCGAGGCGACGCTGTCCGTGGCGACCGCCGCCGATGCGGTCGTGGAGGACGACAGCATCGTGACCGTGAGGTTGGCGGCGGGCGACGGGTATGCGCTCGGCGATCCGGCGACGGCGTCGGTGGAGGTGACGGACGACGACGACGCGGCGTTCGCGGCGCTGTTCGACCCGGAGGAGGTCGAGGAGGGCGGCGGCGCGACGCTGACGGTGGAGATTGCGAACGGCGTGGTGTTCGCGGCGGACCAGACGTTGTCGTTGGCCTGGTCGGGGACGGCGTCGGCTGCCGACCACGACGGCCCGGCGACGCTGTCGATGGCGGCGGGCGCGTCGTCGGCAAGCGTTGCGGTGGCGGTTGTGGACGATGCGGAAGAGGAGGACGCGGAGGCGCTGACGGCGACGGTGTCGCTGGGCGGTGAGGAGATCGGGACGGCGACGGCGACCATTCCCGCGAACGACTCGAGCGATGCGCGGCTCGCGTCGCTCGCGCTGTCGGGAATCGACCTGGCGTTCGACGGCGAGGTGCTGTCGTATGCGGTCGAGGTGGCGAACGATGTGTCGGCGACGACGCTGACGGCGTCGGCTCGGCACCCGGGCGCGCGGGGATCGGTCGAGCCAGCGGACGCGGACCCAGCGGCTGGCCACCAAGTCGCGCTGGCGGTGGGCGCGACGGTCGTGCGCCTGGCGGTGACGGCCCAGGACGGGACGACGGCCAGGAGCTACGCGGTGACCGTGATCCGCGCACGGGCGACGCTGGATTTCGGGGGCCTGTCGGCGGCCGGCAACGGCATGCCGCGGGGCATCTGGTCGGACGGCGACACGCTGTGGGTGGTGGACCAGCGCGACCGGCAGCTCTACGCGCACTCGATGGCGACCGGGCTGCGGCAGCCGCAGCGGGACCGCTCGACGGGAGCGCGGGGCTGGCCGCAGGGCATCTGGTCGGACGGCGAGACGACGTGGGTGCTGGACTCGGGGCGGAACGAGGCGCGCGCGTACCGGCAGTCGGACTGGCGTCGGCGGGGGTCGCGCGACATCGCGCTGGCGGCGGGCAACGACGTGGCGACGGGCGGCTGGGGCGACGGCGCGACGCTGTGGGTGGCGCAGGCCGACGACGGCCGGGCGTACGCCTACTCGCTGGCGTACGGGACGCGGGACGCGGCGAAGGACATCGACCTCGGCGTCGAGGCGGGGGTGTTGACGACGGCGCTGTGGTCGGGCGACGGCTGGCGCTTCCTGGCGGGGCGCGGCGGTCGCGCGGAGCTGCGCGGGCACACGGCGTCGGGCCGCGAGCCGTCGGCGGACTTGGCGCTGGCGGCGGACAACAAGTACCCGGCGGGGATGTGGTCGGACGGCGCGACGCTGTGGGTGTCGGACCAGGATTCGGACAAGGTGCACGCGTACGCGCTGCCGGCGCGGACGCCGAACGCGACGCTGACGGTGCTGCGCGTGGAGGGCGCGCACGTCGGCGTCTACGCGCCGGAGCGGACGTCCTACGCGGCGAGCGTGCCGCACGGCACCGCCGCGGCGACGGTGACGGCGTGGCCGGCGCAGGGCGCGGCGGTGGCGTACGACGTTGCGGACGCGGACCCGGTGGCGGCGGGCCACCAGGCGGAGTTGGCGGTCGGGGAGAACCGGATCGGCGTGACGGCGACGGCGGCGGACGGCACGTCGCGCACCTACGCGGTGACGCTGACGCGGCTGGCGGCGGGCGAGACGCGGCCGCTGACGGCGTCGTTCGAGGACGTGCCGGACCGGCACGACGGCGAGCCGTTCGGGTTCGAGCTGCGCTTCTCGGAGTCGCCGTCGCTGGGTTACCGCGAGCTGCGCGACGAGGCGCTGGCGGTCGCGGGCGGCACGGTGACGCGGGCGCGGCGGCTGACGCCGGGCAGCAACGCGGGCTGGGCGGTGACGGTGGCGCCGGACGGCGGCGGCGACGTGGAGCTGTCGCTGGCGGCGGAGCTGGCGTGCGGCGAGGCGGCGGCGGTGTGCACGGCGGACGGCCGGCGGCTGTCGAACGGTCCCGCCGCGACGGTGCCGGGTCCGGAGCCGCGATTGCCGGAGATCGCCGTGGCGGCGGATGCGCCGGCGGTGACGGAAGGCGCGCCGGCGGCGTTCACGCTGACCCGTTCGGGCGCTGCCGCCCAGACGCTCGCGGTGGCGCTGTCGGTCGTGGAGAGCGGGTCGATGCTGGACGGGACGGTGCCCGCGCAGGTGGAGTTCGCGGCCGACTCCGCGACCGCCACGCTGACGCTGGCGACGGACGACGACCGGGTCGTGGAGGACGCCAGCACCGTCACGGTGACGCTGTTGGCGGCAGATGGCTACGCGCTCGGCGCGGTCACGGCGGCGGACGTGTCGGTCGCGGACAACGACATCGCGGCGTTCGCGGTGACGCTGTCGCCGGCGGAGGTCGCGGAAGGCGCGAGCGCGACCCTGACGGTGTCGCTCGGCGACGGCGCGACGTTCGCGGCGGCGCAGGAGATCGGGCTGGCGCTGTCCGGGACCGCCTCGGCGGCGGACTACACGCTGTCCGCGGGCGGCGTCGAGCTGTCGCCGCCGTACGCGCTCACGCTGGCGGCGGGCGCCGACTCGACCGTGGCCACGCTGGCGGTCCCGGCGGACGCGCTGGCCGAGCCGGACGAGACGGTGACGGTCGCCGCCAGCCACGACGGGGCCGAGGTCGGCACCGCGACCGCGACGATCGCCGCCAACGCCGCGCCGGCGTCCGCCGACGCGACGCTGGGCGCATTGACGCTGTCCGGCATCGACATCGGCCCGTTCGCGGCCGCGACCACGGACTACGCGGCCGCCGTCGCGCACGGCACCTCGCGCACCACGGTGACGGCGACGCCGACCGACGCCGGCGCGACGGTGACGATCTCGGACGGGAACGGCAGCACGGCGGGCACGAGCCGGACGGTGGCCCTGGCGGTGGGCGCGAACGCGATCACGGTGACGGTCGCGGCGGCGGACGGCATCGCGACACGGACGTACACGGTGACGGTGGCGCGGGCGGCGGCGCCGCCGACGGTGTCGATCACGGCGGGTGCGAGCCCCGTCGCCGAAGGCGGGAGCGTGTCGTTCAGCGTCGGCCTGGACCGCGCGGCGCCGGCGCCGCTGACGGTGGCGGTGGCGGTGTCGGAGACGGCGGGGACGCTGGCGGAGACCGCGTCGTCGGTGGCGTTCGCGGCGGGCGACGCGGAGGCGACGCTGGCGCTTGCGACGGACGACGACCACGTCGTGGAAGACGACAGCGCGGTGACGGCGACGCTGCTGGCCGGGGCCGGCTACACGCTCGGCGCGGTCGCGGCGGCCGAGGTGGCGGTGGAGGACAACGATGCCGCCACCTTCGACGTGTCGGCGTCGGCGCCGGAGATCGAGGAGGGCGACGACGCGTTGGTCACGGTGGGAATTGCGAACGGCGTCGTGTTCGCGGCGGACCAGGCCATCGTCCTTTCCGCATCCGGGACGGCCACCTCGGACGACTACGAGCTGTCGCCGACGACGCTCGTGCTGATGGCGGGGCAGCGGACCGCGGCGGCCACCCTGTCGGCGACGGACGACGCGGCGGAGGAGACCGCGGAGACGGTGACCGTGCTGGCGTCGCTCGGCAATGCGGCGATCGGTTCGGTGACGGTGACGGTTCTGGCCAGCGACGCTCCGGCGTCGGACGACGCGTCGCTGGCGTCGCTGGCGCTGTCGGAGGGGGACATCGGGCCGTTCGATCCGGACACGACCGGCTATTCGGCGTCGGTGGCCGAGGACGTGTCGAGCACGACGGTCACGGCGACGCCGGGCGACCCCGACGCCGGCGTGACGATCACCGATGCGGACGGCAGCACGGCCGGTACGAGCCGCACGACGAGCCTGTCCCCGGGAGACAACCCGATCACGGCGACGGTAACGGCGGCGGACGCGGCGACGACGCGGGCGTACGCGGTGACGGTGACGCGGGCGCCGGCGTGGGGGACGCGTCTCGGGGAGCGCGACGTGGCGCTGCCGGGGATGCGGCCGACGGGCCTGTGGTCGGACGGACAGACGCTGTGGGCGGTGGACGCGGACGCCGGCGAGGTGCGCCGCTACCGGCTGTCGGACGGGAGGCGGCTGGACGGGTCGGTGTCGCTGGCGGGTCCGTACACGGTGCCCTGGGGCCTGTGGTCGGACGGCGAGACGCTGCTGGTGTCGGACTACGGCGGCGGCGTGCGGGCGTACGGCCTGTCGGCCGGCGAACGGCGCGGGGCGCGCGACCTGGACGGGACGCGGCTGGCGGCGGCGGGGAACGGCACGCCGACGGGCGTGTGGTCGGACGGCACGACGGCGTGGGTGGCGAACCACGCGGACGGCAAGGTGCACGCGTACCGGCTGTCGGACACGCTGCACGAGGCGACGCGAAGCTTGCGCGGCGCGGAGCTTGCGGTGCTGCAGCCGGGCGGCCTGTGGTCGGACGGCGAGACGCTGCTGGCGACGGACTGGTACGCCGGCACGGTGCGGGCGTACCGGCTGTCGGACTTCGCGCGGCTGCCGCAGCGCGACATCGCGGGGGCGTCGTCGGAGAACGTGCGCGCGGCGGGTCTGTGGTCGGACGGCGAGACGCTGTGGGTGGCGGACGAGACGCAGGGCCGGGCGCTGGCGTACGCGGCGCCGGGTCTGCGGCGTCCGCCGGCGTCGGGGGCCGGGCCGTTCGGGGTGCGGGTGGCGTCGCGCGCAACGACGGTCGCGGAGGATGGTGGCCGTCCGGTGAGGATCGCGGACGCGGGCTTGCGGACTCGGATCGCGGCGGCGCTGGGCCGGTCGGGGGACGAACTGCTGGGCGAACGGCACCTTGCGGCGCTATTGTCGCTGGACGCGGGCGGCGCGGGGGTGCGCGACCTCGCCGGGCTGGCGCATGCGGCGAACCTGGAGGCGCTGGACCTGTCGGGGAGCGCGGTGGCGGACCTGCGGTCGCTCGCCGCGCTGCCGCGGCTCGCGACGCTGAAGCTGGACGGCGCGGCGGTGGACCCCTGGGCGCTGGCCGGACTGACCGGGCTGCGCGCGCTGTCGCTGCGCGACGCGGGGCTCGAGGACATCGCGGCGCTGGCGTCGCTGACGGGACTGGAGCATCTGGACCTGGCCGGCAACCCGGTCGCCGACCTGTCGCCGCTGGCGGGCCTCGCCGACCTCGCGGTGCTGCGCGTCGACGCCGCCGCGGTCGCCGGCCTCGGCCCGCTGGGGACGCTCGGCGGCCTGCGCGCGCTGTCGCTGCGCGCCGCCGCGGACGCCGACCTGTCGCCGCTGGCCGGGCTGCGGCTGCTTCGGACCCTGGAGCTGCGCGGCGCCGCGTCCCGCGACCTGTCGCCGCTCGCCGGCAACGACCGCCTGCGCATCCGCGTGCGCCGATAGTCCGGAGGCCGCGACCAAGGCGGCGGACGATCGTTATGTGCACCTCCTGTAGCCGCGACAAGAGTGCCGGGAATGCCGGCTGCACGACGAAGGCGCACGGAACCATGGAGACTACCCCGGCGCTTGGGCTCGGCATACCGGTGGTGGAAGAGCGGTACCGGCGCACGGTCTTCGACAGTCGTGGCGCGGAACCAGGACGATCAGGTCAAGGACGTCGCGTTACTGATAGAACGGCGCGGCGCATGGCGCCTGTACCCCGCGTGCTCGGCATCTTGGAGGGGCGCGTGCACCGCCACGTCGGTCGTCTGTTGGATACCTTCGGCGTGCGTCGTCGCTCCGCGACGGTGGGGCTCTCGGACAATGCAGTGGTGGACCTCGCCGCGCTTCCCGAGTTGCACGTCGTCGACCCGTCCGGCAACCGCGTGCGGGACATCCCGCCGCCCGTCGAGGTCGCGAACCTCGTGGGGCTCGATGTCGTGGCGGCGCAATGACAGAGCACCGCGGGCCACCGTCGGCGTGGGAGCCGCAGCGCGCAGAGGGCGTGTCGATCGTGGTGGCGACCTACTGCGAGGTGGGCAACCTGCGCCCGCTGGCCAAGACGCCCTCGGGCGGCTGACCCGGCTGCGCTGGATCTGGCCGAGCGCCGAAGTCGTCGCGGGCGAAGACATCGACCGTTGACGCCTTGCCTTCCAGGAATGCAGGGCACGAAAGACAGGAATTCGACACGAGAAGCGTTCTTGGGACATGACGTTCAGCGGAAACGGCGAGAGGCGGCCCTTCGTCGACTGACCCTTTCCGCACGGGTCGATGTGCGATGCCGAGAGCGCGTCCGAACCAGGCTGTATTGACGGAATGGCTGCGCGAGCGCTTCTTCAGGATGGCGCGTAGCCATCGATGGACGTAAACCAGTCGGGGGTGCCGTTCTCCCTCGCGGGAGGGGCCTTTTCCGCTAGGTCTTGCTCCTGATGCGATAGGGCATGGCCGCGTAGCGCTGGTTTCCGCTCGATCTTCCGATAGGATATACCTCCAATTTAGACCCTATCGCAATTTTTGAACACTGCTGTGTTCCCAGCCCTGCCCCGCCATAGTACGTTGGTCGCTATCCCGAATGAGAATCGGGATGTGGAACGCCTGCATGTCCAACACGGCACGATACGCTATCGGTCCTATTGACGATTTCGCGCAAGGCACAGCCGAGGACGCGCTGGGACGGCTGACGCGGTCGCTATGGGAGGGGTCCGGGTATCGGCCGGCCCGTGGCAAATGCGGCCGGCGACTGGCGCGCAGCAGGCGCGGTGCCGGAAAGATGGGACGAAAACCCGTGCGGCGAAGCCAGCCAACTGAAACCCGAGGCCGGGCGCCGCCGGCGCGTCGCCTGAATCGGCCACGGGACCCGTGGATGGGCGCTAGCGATGGGAGCCCCGATAGCCGGTGTCGCCGCAAACACTTGGGAGTTCGCAGAATGCGATTGGAAATCTGTGCGGGGGGCACGGGAGCGCCCCGGCGGGGAGGCGGCGCGCGTGGCTAGCTACGGAGGACTGCCGTGGCTGCTGGCCGCGAGGGTGGTGGTTCCCGAACGGGTGCCGGACTACCTCGATCGTGCGGCGCTCGTGCAGCGGGCGCTGCCGACGCGACGGAGGCTCACGGTGCTGCGCGCGCCGGGCGGGTTTGGCAAGACGACGGTGCTCGCCGAGTGCTGTCGGCTGCTGGCGGCGGACGGTGTGCTGGCGGCGTGGCTGTCGCTGGACGAGGAGGACGACGGTGAGTTGCTGGATGCGTACCTGGCGTTCGCGTTCGAGCGCGCGGGGCTCGACGTGCTGCAGGCGCTGGGGGCGGATGCGGACGCCGGGCCGGTGCCGGGAACGCGCGCGGAGTTGGTGATGCGCGCGGTGGAGGCGCACGAGGGCCCGTGCGTGCTGGCGCTCGACGAGGTCGAACGCGTGGTGAACCCGGACGCGCTCGAGGTGATCGACTTCCTGCTGCGGCGCGGGCCGCCGAACCTGCACGTCGCGATGGCGTGCCGCGACGTGCCGGCCGAGCTGGACGTGGCGGGGGTGGTAGTCGCGGGTGGCGGGGCAGTGCTGTCGGTGGACGACCTGCGCTTCGCCAACGGCGAGGTCGACGATTTCTTCGCGGATCGTCTGCGGCCGGAACCGGCGGTGCTGGCGGATGCCGCCGGCTGGCCGATCGCGTTGCGTCTGCACCGCAACGGCATCGACGGCGGGCGCGGCACGGCCTCGGCCGTGGCCGCCGACGAATCGGCGGACCGGATGGTGGACAACTGGGTGGAGGCGCACCTGTGGCGCGGACTGCGTCCGTCCGACCGGCGCCTGCTGCTCGACGCCGGGTTGTGCGAATGGCTGGATGCCCAGTTGCTCGACGAGGTCGTCGGCGAAGGCGGGGCGATGCGGCGGCTCGCAGACATGCCGGCGCTGGACGGTCTGCTGGAGCGTGTCGCGGGCGTGCGCGAGCGGTGGCGGCTGCACCCGCTGCTGCGCGGACACTGCGTGCGCCGGATGCGCCTGCGGGAACTGGACCGGTTCGGCGAACTGCACCGCCGTATCGCCGCGGCGCTGGCCCGGCGCGGCGATGCCCTGCTGGCGATGCGGCATGCGCGCGAGGCCGGCGACGGGGCGTTGGTGGGCCAGATTCTGGAGGACGCCGGCGGCATCCGGCTGTACCTCCGCGAGGGGCTGCTGCGTCTGCGGGCCGCCGACCGCCTTTTGACCGACGCCGCGGCGGCGCGGCCGCGGCTGGCACTGGCGCGCTGCGGGCTGATGGCCGCGGACGGCCGTCTCGACGAGGCGCGCCCGGCGTTCGCCGCCGTGGCGGCGAGGGTTGACGGGGCGGCCGACGCCCCGCTGGACGTGCGCGCGGACTGCCTTTTCGTGGCAGGAATGCTGGTCCTGTACGGCTGCGACCAGCTCGACTCCGGGCACGTGGGCGAGATCATGGAGGACCAGCGCGGGTTGGCCGACGCGGAGGGTCTCGATTCGGTGATGCGCGCCGGCTTCCACCACGGAATGTGCATTTTGCACAACATGCGCGCGGAGTTCGGCGCGGCGCTCGAGCACGCGGCGGTGGCACGGCGCTGTCTCGGGGACGCGGCGACGGGTCTGTCGATGTTCATTGAGATGCAGTTCGGCACGATGGCGATGGCGCAGGGCCGGGTGGGTGAGGCGGCGAGTCGCTACGCACGGATGCATGGAATGGCGAAGGCGGCGTACCTGCGCGATCCGACGGCGGCGGCGATGGCCCGGGCGCTGGTCCGCGAACTGGCGCACGAACGCAACCGTCTCGGGCAGGTGGATGAGGCGGAGCGCGTTCCCGGGACGCTAGGCCGCAGCGGCACGCCGCTCGTGCCCTACGCTGCGTTCGCGGGCACGGCGGTTGAGACTGCTTTGCGCCGCGAGGGCGCCGAGGCGGCGCTGGCGGCGCTGGCGGGGATGCGGGAGTACGCCGCGCGCCACGAACTGCGGGCGCTGCGGCGCTTCCTCGCGGCGCTCTACATTTCGTTACGGGCGGAGACGGGCGCGGTGGACGCGGCGCAGCGCGCCTGGCGCGACGCCGGGCTGCCGGACGACGCGGAGGGCTGCCTCGATCTGTCGGGCCAGACCTGGCGGGAGATGGAGGCGCTCGGCTGCGCTCGGCTCCGGCTGCACATCGCGCGCGCGGAGCACGGCCCCGGCAGGGCGTTCGGGCGCGCGTTCGCCGCGGTCGCGCGGGAGCGCGGCCTGCGCCGGACGCTGATGCGCGGCCTGGCGCTGTTGGTGTCGCTGGAACACCGTGCTGGCGCGGCGCGGGCGGCGACGTCGCGCATGAAGGAGTTCCTCGCCGAGTACGCGCACGCGGACTATGCCGGGCCGATGGTGCGCGAGCGGGGCGCTGCGTTGCCGGTGCTGACACGGATTCTCGGCGATCCCGGCAACGTCGGCCCGGAGTCGACCGCGCAGGCCCTGCTGCGGGAGCTGGAGGCGGATGTGCCGACGGTCGCTCCGCGCCTTACGCGACGCCAGCGCCAGGTGGTGCGCCGTCTCGAGCAAGATAGCAACAAGGAGATCGCCCGCGCGCTCGGCATCTCGGAATCGGGAGTGCGCTACCATGTCGGCCGCCTGTTCGACGCGCTCGGTGTGCGCGGAAGGTTCGCCGCGGTGGAACGCGCGCGCGAACTCGGCCTGCTCGATGCCGCGGCGGACTAGCCCGGAAATTTCACCAAGGGCCGCGATGATCGCGCAGGATTTCCCCCGCGTGCGCGTACTCGGAGCCTTCAGCCGGGGAGCGCGATGGGGTTACCCCTCGCAAGAAGAGAGACGGAAGCATAGCCATGCCTTATGGTGTAGCGACCATGTGCGCGCACGCGGGCAAAAGTGCCCCACAGGCGGCGCCTTCGGCTCCGCCCGTGGCCCGGCCCCACCGTGCGAGGGCGCGGCCAGCGCACCTTGTATCCGGTGGGACTTCCGAAAACCGACGCACATGATTGAAAATAAATGACATATGTTTGCTCGCAAGCGACTTGGTGAGATATGCGGGCTAGAACCCCCCGCCGCGTGGGACCGGCCTGTGTAGGATGATTGACAACAGACGCCTCTACCGCTAATTGTAGTGCCGACCTTTTGCACTCGGCGACCGTAAATCAATGACTTACCAGCGTGAAACGGCTGAGTTGTCGAAGTCGAGCTAATATCGTCGCGCCTCAAACTCTTGTCGGATATTGTTTACGGCATCCATGATTTCTGCCGGTAGCGGTTCGATTTCTTCGCCGAACTCCATCCTTATCGCAAACCAGAGGGGCTCCAGTTCTTTGGCGAGGCCGGCTTCCTCCAGAATCCGCTTGACCCGCAACCCATGGCCCGCCGTGACCATTTCAATAAACGAGTCCGTCAAACCAAGCCGCTCTTCGTGCTTGTAGTCGCCATCGGCATGCATGGCGCGTTCTAGCGTGTCCAGGGCTTCCGTCCAGTTGCCGCGGCTTGCCAGGACATCGGAAAGCGTATGTAAAGCGGCTGGGTCTTCGGGAGCCAAAGTCGTCGCTCGACGAGCGTAGGTTTCAGCCTCCGCTAAACGCGGCATGTCACTTCGCCAGAGGATTGCTTCGGCCCAAATGTGCCATGCATCGGCGCACCTCGGGTCGATCTCCGTGGCCTCTTTGCAAACGGATTCGGACTCGCTGAACCGCTCCGAGAGGTTTAACGACCTGCACGTAGCCGCGAGCAGCTCAGCCGCCTTACGGCGGTGCTCCACGGCATCGTCGATGCGGACATATTGTGAAGTCTCTCTTAGGGCGGTAATTGAATCGTCGAATCGTTTTAGTTCCATGAGGGTGACTCCCGCAGCGCGAAGCGCAAGAACAGCCAATTGACGTAGTTCCGTTGGATCCGCCTTACGTATGAGTTCGAGGACGTTTCTCCATGCTGAAAGCGCCTCCTCGCTTCTACCCAGTTCTTTCAGAGCCATCCCCTTGGTCAAGAGCGCCTTGGCGGCCGCATCGCGCAACTCTTGCGGATCGTCCGGGTTGGCGTATTCCGAAGCGCGCGACCAGAAGGCTACAGCCTCCTCGTTTTGACCCGTTCTCTTGAGGTCATTGCCCAAGCTCCGGATCATCTCGGCGGCCATCTGGCGGTGTTTCGGCGCATCGTTCGGACGGATGTATTCGAAACTTCGGTTGCCAGCGTCGATGGCGGCTTCTAACCTGAACTTCGAGGCGTCACACGATCTAACCCGTTGTTTTTTCGGGTAAATCAAAAAAATCGGGCGATCGTTACTGGGTACGTCCTATGGGCGCACGCCCAGGAGCTTGAAGGCTTCGCGCTGTAGCGCGGTGGGCCGGGTGAGGACTTCGAACGGCACGGCGCCGGACACTCGGGGGACGACCCGGTTTCTGGCGATCGTCGCCAGGTCGCCGAGCAGGGTGCGGAAGCTGTGCACCGGCAGACCGTCGGCGGTGCGTTTGCCGCGGGCTTTTTCCCTGGCGGCGTCGGAGACCTTCGCCGGCGCCACGATGGATGTGCGCGCCGCCTCGGCGGCGGCCGGGTCGTGATCGTCGAACAGCAGCGGCTTGAGCCGCTGGCGCATATGCCATTCCACGTAATAGGCCAGCATGCACAGGAACACATGCGCGCGGACCCGGTCGGCGGTTCGGTGGAACACGGGCCGCACCTTCAGGTCCACGGTCTTCAGGCTGCGGAAGGCGCGCTCGACCGCGCTCAGGCGCTTGTAGGCGCGCACGGCGCCCTCGGCGTCGAGTCGCGTCTCCGCCAAGCTGGTGCGCACGACGTACAAGCCGTCCAGCGCCGCCTCCGCGGCGATGGTCTCGGGCTTCCGCCGATAGCCGAACGAGTCCTCTTCGATATCCAGATCGAAGTGCTTGGCCATCTTGTATTTGCCGACGACCTTGCCCACCCGCACGCCGATCTTGTCCGCGCCCTTCAGGCGCCGCTTCTCCCGCCTCGCGGCCGCCGCGACGGGATCGAGCAACGCCTCGGTGGCCCGGAGCAGCTCTTCCCGCTTGCGCGCCCGCTCCTCCGCCAGCAGCGGATTGCGGCACACCATGAGGCGCTCGCCCGGATAGGCGTCGCTTCGGATCTCCACCAGGTCGGTCTCGTCGAACAGCGACAGCTGCACCGCGCCGGACTCCACCAGGGAGCGGACCGCCGGACCCCGCAGCGCGCTGATCCAGTCCAGGCCGGACGGCCTCACCTCCTCGCGGATGCGCGCCTCGGTCAACATCCCGCGGTCGCCCACCAGCACCACCCTGGAGAACCCGAACCGATGCCGCAGCTTGTCGATCTGCGCGCCCACGGTGGCCGGGTCCGCCGTGTTGCCGTCGAACACCTCGACCGCCACCGGACGGCCCTCGGCGTCGCACAACAGCCCGAACTCGATCTGCAGCTTGCCGCGCTTGCCGTCGCGGGAGTACCCGCGCTTGGCCAGCGGACAGCGGCGCCCTTCCAGCCACACCGACGTCAGGTCGTAAAGCACCAGGGCGCCGTCCTCGAGATGCCGCTTGGCCAGGCGCCGCTCGATGGCGTCCCGGCGCTTGAGCAGCCAGTCCATGGCGGCGTAGAGATCGTCCTCGCCGCAGTCTTCCAGCCCCAGCGTCTCGGCGAGCGAGTCGCGCGCGGTCGCCTCGGCCAAGCCCCGGGCGGCGGCCAGTTTCGAGCCGGGGTCGACGATCCGGGCGACGATCATCGCCAGCACGCGCCGGCGCTCGGGCGAGTCCGCGCCGGCGATCGTCCGGTCCAGCCGCAGCTCGCGCAGCGTCCCGAGCGCGGCGGCGACATGGCCGTGGGGCCGAGAGCGAACGATGTCGAAGGCGTCGTCGAGGCGGGACACCGCGGCGCCGCCCTTGAGCAGCACGCGCAGGCCCTCGACCAGCGTCGGGGGCCATTTGGAGAGGTTGGCGAGGGTGCGTTTCCTGACCTTGCCGGCGTCGCGGAAGGACTCGCGCAGGAGCACGGCGGGGGGCGAGTTGCGGTTGGGGACGCTTTCGATGTACATGGCTACTTGATTCGAAAGGATACATCGCCATGTAAACACATATGCCGCACAAAATCAACTTATTACATGGCTACACATTCCTGCTCGACCGGCGCAAGGAATCCCGTTGAATTAGAGACTTAAGGCCAAAATACGCTTGGGTTGGTCTGGAAGTTCAGTCTAACTGATCGCGTTTGAGGAGGGCGATGCTCTTGCCCACCAACGCGCCAAAACCGTCGATACGCTGCGCTATCGGATCATCGATATTGACAAGTTCAACAGCCCGCTCGAAAGTGGCGATCGCCTCTTCGAAATGCACCTGTTCGGACAATGTGTAGCCGAGCGCTGTCCAGACGGTGGCGTCTTCCGGCGTTTCGACGGTGGCCTTTCGAAATGCCGTTTCCGCATCCTCGAAGTTACCGGCCTGGACCAGTTCCAGACCGCGCCGGGTGCTGGCAGCAGCAGTTCGTGATCTATCCTGCTCTGCGAATGCCTCATTTATCTCGCCGAGGACCGGCGCGTTTGCTCCGATCCTTTCAGCGACAAGGCTGATAGCTTTGCGGTGCCAGTCATCGCGACCAGTGAACTCTTCGTCTTCAGCGACGTACCTTGTCAAGACGCCGAGCCAGTTGGACATCTCTGCGTCGGGGAAAGCTCGCGCCCGCAACGCTTCGAGCGCCTGGGGGTACATCGACCGCATTTCCCTTGGGCCGAACAGATCGTGGAGGAAGGCTACGAGCCGCGCCAGGCGATCGCGGCCGGCACGCGAGAAACGCAAGATGTAGTAGATGTTGTAGAACCGGTCAGCGACCTCGTAACGGGTTCGCTTTTCCTGCGTTAGACGAACCTCGCGGGCGTAGCCCTTTTCCACGAGTTGTCTGAGCTGAGCGCTTGCGTGCGAAGAACTCAGCTTCGCGGCGGCAGACAGCTCTCTTGCCAGCATCGGCCTCCATCCTTCGGCGAGGCAATGGAATACTTTTCGGGCCTGAACCGGCAGTGCTTCAATCCGGGCCTTGAAGTAGGGTGTCTGTTCGTCGATAAGCTGCTCGAGATCCTCGAAGGGAGAGCCCACCGGCGACTCGATCAGCATGCGGCAGGCAAGCGCCAACAACCGCGGGTTGCCGCCCGTGAGGCGGCGTATGGTTTCGAGCCTGCCACGTTCGCGACGCAAAGCACCCGGCATATCGGCGTTGCCGTCGCTTTCTGCCAGCGCTTCGAGTATCTGGAGACACTCTTCCTGTCCGATCCCGTCAAGCACGAAGAGTCGGAAGAACTCGTAGAACGGCTCGCCGTGACTGCGGATGGCGTTAAAGACGGCGTTGGCGGAGCCAATCAGCAGAACGACAACAATATTTTTGGCAATAAATATTTTGGCAAAAATATGGTCCTTGTTGTCTTGCAATAGACGGGTGGCCACCGTCACGAATCCGGTCTCACCATTTGGATACAATTCCCACCGGAAAACGGGGTTGAATCTCGGTTGGTGTGGGAGGGAAAGATGGAGAGTTTCGAACGGCAGTGCATTGCGACGGAACTGGTGCAGCTCCGAGAGGAGGGATGCGACGTCGCGGCCTTCGAGCCGCGCGTAGAAGAGGCGCTTGAGGACGAGGCCACTGACCATGCCGTCTTCGTTGAGCTCTATGACGCGCTCGAAGCCCTCTCGCCGGAGCCCTCCTTCCCCTTTGAAGAACCGTCCGATCTCGAAGGGATCCGTGCACTGCGGCCGGACGGGCCGAGACGCATGGACCTGAGCCTCTCGGATGACGCCCTTCGCGACCGCATCCTCGGCGCCTGGCTCGGTCGGGCAGCGGGGTGCCAACTGGGCAAACCCGTCGAAGGCTGGCTGCGGGAGCGCATCGACAAGTACCTCGAATCGACCGGTGCGTTGCCGCTCGACAACTACATTCCCTACACCGAAGGGGCGATCCACCCGCGCCTGAAACCCAGCACCCTGGGCAACTTCGACTGCATGGCCCGGGACGACGACATGGACTACCCGATCCTCGGTCTGCTCGCGCTGGAGGAGCACGGGGCGGGGCTCACGTCGCGCGACATGGCGAACACCTGGCTCGATCGAATGCCGTTCCATTTCCTCTATACGGCGGAGAGGGTCGCGTACCGGAACTTCGTCAATCTTCGCTGGCCGCCGGAGTCGGCGGCCTGGCGGAATCCGTACCGCGAGTGGATCGGCGCGCAGATTCGCGCCGACATCTTCGGCTACGTGGCGCCGGGGTGGCCCGAAAAAGCGGCGGAACTCGCGTTCCGCGACGCGAGCATCTCTCACGTCAAGAACGGAATTTACGGCGAGATGTTCATGGCCGCGATGCTGGCGGCTTCCTTCGTGACCAGCGACGCGGAAGAGATCATCAGGATCGGGCTCTCGGAGATTCCAGCGAACTGCCGGCTCGCGGAAGCGGTGCACGATACGGCGGGCTGGTGCCGGGAATCATCCGATTGGGAAAGCGTCTGGGATCGCATAGCCGAGAAGTACGGGCACTACCACCGGGTGCACACGATCAACAACGCGGCACTTGTCGTCATGGGCCTCTTTTTCGGCGCGAATGATTACGAGCAGGGCATCGTGGTCACGGTGCGGGGCGGCTGGGACACGGACTGCACCGGCGCGACGGTCGGGTCGATCCTCGGCTCGAAGTTCGGGGCGGGCGCCTTGCCGGACAAGTGGATCGGTGTCCTCAATGATCGGCTCATGTCATGCGTGCGCGACTGCAACGACAACCGGATCTCGGAGCTGGCCGAGCGTACGCATCGCGTCGCCCTTCAGATCCTGTAGCGGCCGTAGACGGGGACTGCGCCGCCAGGGAAATCACTCACGAGGAGCGGGCTACAGGCCTCACCGGGACCCTGAGAAAGTAGGCGCCCGTCCGTCAATTGGGTAAACGGGCCACGCGTGGCAGGACCGGCGTCGACCCTGCGCCGCGTCGTCAACTAGGCTGCGCGCCAGAAAATTGAGGAACAACCCCAATGGGGTAGCTCAGGCTGCTTGTGGGTACCGTACTACAATCGCGCGCCGCAATGGCACCGTGCGGATTCAGCACGGCCAGACGATCACGATCGACGGGGACGCCGGGACCGTGGTCCTGCACGACGACGCCGAGTCGGCTTGAAGATAGGTCCCTGTCTCAGGCTTCGTCTACGCCGAAGGCGAATATCTTCCCGACGCGCGGAAGTCCCGTAACGGCAAACGGGCGTCCGGCGTGGTAGAAGCCGTACTCACCGGGATCGAGGGCTGATCGCGGGGTCATCCGATAGACACCAAAGCCCACGTTCTCGTACTTCACGCGCCGGATCAGACGGGGCGGAATGTCGCTTTGCCCGCCCGCCCAAACGCTTGCGCGGCCGACCGGGATGGAGCGCTCCTCCCAACTCTCGCTCGCCTTTAGCACGACCAGCAGAAACTCCCTCGGATCGACCATCGTCCCTGGGTTTGCCGAGACTAGCGAGTCCTCGGGGCAGAACCAGAATATCGGCATGCGGTTGCTAGTCCGCGTGTCGGACCGCGCGCCCCGTATGGCCGCCTTGGCCCTCCCCGAAAAGATGCCCCAGGTGACGGCGGTCAACACATTGTTGCCGCTTTGAATCTGCGGCACCTGCGGATTGACGGGGCGCAACGCGCTCTCCTCCTCCACGTAAAGCCCCGGGGCCGTACACGGGGTGCCTTCGAAGCGCTGCGCGTAGGTTCCTGGCGCCCGGCGCGCCGCCGCCGGCACCGACTTCACCACCATCGCTTCGAGCACCCCGGCCTCGACGCCGGCTCGCGAAAGCGCCACAAGCTGTTCGCGGGTGATGTCGAAGTCCGTCTCGGAGGCCATGATCTTTGCGACGATGACGCGCTCGGCAAGCCCCTCCTCCGTCATGACGAGGATATCCTCGTTGGTGAGCACTTCCTCCTCATCCGCCAGGACAGCCGGTTGGGCGAGAAACGCCACGAAGATGATTGATGCGGCCGCTCTACACATAGTTCCACCCAGCTCCCGTCCGAACTGTCGATGGCCCCGTTCTATCAGCCTGACTGGTGCCGCGCAATGAGAAAGTCGGGCGTTATCTGAACGCAACCTGAACAGGCCCATCGACTGCTGCATAGTTCCGCAATCGCGGACCACGACATCCCTCTGCACGAATTGACGGGAGGGAAGTCAGCGAGTTTCTTGCACGGAAGGGCAAAATTGCTCGCTAGTAAATTTGACCTACGTGTAAATCAGTCGTGTTTCCGGGCATGGCGATTTCGTCACGCCGGAGGGTATCCGGGCCATGCCGGCGGTCGACTTCCTGCGTACGTTGGTTTGAAGCGCCTCAACGCGATAGCCTGTCGGCGGGAAATGCAGGACTCGGGAACGCGAGGGGAGGCGTCGATGCTGTTGTTCGAAGGGCTCAAGGTGCTGGATGTCGGGACGTGGGTGGCAGGGCCCGTGGCGGCGACGATCCTCGCGGATTTCGGGGCGGACGTCATCAAGGTCGAGATGCCGGGGCAGGGCGACCCCTTCCGCTATCTGCCCCGGACGCAGAACACTCCCGGTGTCGACGTCAACTACACGTGGATAATGGATGGGAGAAACAAGCGCAGCATTACGCTCGACCTGAAATCGACAGAGGGTCAGGAGGTGCTGAGAAAGCTGATCCCCGAGTGCGACGTCTACCTCACCAACCAGCCCATGGGGGTGCGGCGGAGGATGAAGCTGACCTACGAGGACATCAGCCCGCTCAATGACCGCATGATCTATGCATCCCTGACGGCCTACGGCGAGCGCGGCCCGGAAGCCGAGAAGACGGGTTTCGACGGGATCGCCTACTGGGTCCGTTCCGGTCTTTCGGACATGGTTCGCTCGGGGCCCGGTACGCCGCCCTCGCAATCGATAGCGGGCATGGGGGACCACCCCACCTGCGTGGCGATGTTCGCCTGCATCATGATGGGGCTCTACAAGCGGCAGATCACGGGCAAGGGCGGAGCGGTATCGACGTCGCTGCTCGCCAACGGGTTCTGGTCCGCCAGTTGCCTGGGGCAGGCGGCGATTGCCGGCGCGGATTTCTCGGCACGGCGCAAAGCCACCCGCGTGGAGCGAACCTGGATTCGCCACCAGTATCCGGCAAGTGATGAACGGTTGATGGTGCTGTCCATGATCCGCACGCCGGGGCAGCAGGAGGAGTTCCTGGAGGCGATCGGACTCGGTGATCTGCTTGCCGACGAGCGCTTTGCCGACCAGGAATCCCGCATGCTTAACAGCGCCGCATTGCGCGACCGGATAGCGGCGGTCATGTCGACCCGGGACAGCAACGAGTGGCTGCGCTTCTTTATCGAACGTGGAATAAACGTATCCCGGCTTGCGATCCTGGAGGACATGCGCACCGACGAACAGGCTATCGCCAATGGCGTCCTCGCGACCCCCCGCGAGGATGTCGGCGTTCCTTACGTCATCAATGCGCCGGTCTTCGTGGACGGTGTGACGCGTGTCGGTCCGAAGCGTCCGCCGGAGGTTGGCGAGCATACCGACGAAGTTCTGTCCGAACTCGGGTATGACGCGCAAACGATTGCGGTGTGGCGTGAAGAGGGGAAGATCTAGCCGTTCAGCTTTGCGGGGCGACGATGGCCGAGATGCCGGCGATGTGCCATTGCCCCTCCCGGTTCCCCACGAGAAATACGGAGCGGACAGTCCGGCCGGACTCGACACTGGCCGTTGCGCTGACGACCACGCCAAGGGACCCGGCCTGAACTGCGCGTATCTCGGTCGCTTTGCTACGGTCGGCCGTCGCGGCGAACCGTCGCCAGGCCGCAGCGGCATCTTTGAACCGCTGCACTTCACCAATGCCGACCTCGGTCAGCGGAAACCGACACAGGCGGGCGCAGGTCTCGAAATCCCCACCGCCGAGCGCGGTATGGAAATGTTCGACAACATCCACGGCGGCAGCGGCAGCGGTCTCGTTGTTCTCTCCCTCGTCGAACGAGTCGACACCGAAGCGGGCCTGTATGCCCCATGAGCCCTCGAGACGTGTGAGAACGTAAGTCACGCGATTGGAGAGGATCGGCTCGTCGTCGATGTTGTAGCGCGTCCAGCCGCCGGCGAGGTGAACCTTGTCAGGGGACTCGTGCAGCCGTACCGGCTCCACGCCTCTCGACCGCACCCAGCCGGTCGCCTCCCTTTCTTCCCAGGATGCGCTCGACGCATAGACCTCGGGTGTCTCGAAATAGACGCTTTTGCCCTGGGCTGAAACGCGGACGTGGGGATAGCTCATGACGGCGGCCCAGCCCTCGGCGTCCTTGGCGCTGTCGGCGCGGAAGAACTGCCAATAAGCGTCCTCCGGCGATGCGAACCTTGCGGTCCCGCTAGTCGGAACTTCGAGGCGTCACACGATCTAACCTGTTGTTTTTTTGGGTAAATCAAAAAAATCTGGCGATCGCTACTGGGTACGTCCTATGGGCGCACGCCGAGGCGCTTGAAGGCTTCGCGCTGTAGCGCGGTGGGCCGGGTGAGGACTTCGAACGGCACGGCGCCGGACACTCGGGGGACGACCCGGTTCCTGGTGATCGTCGCCAGGTCGCCGAGCAGGGTGCGGAAGCTGTGCACCGGCAGACCGTCGGCGGTGCGTTTGCCGCGGGCCTTTTCCCCGGCGGCTTCGGACACCTTCGCCGGCGCCACGATGGATGTGCGCGCCGCCTCGGCTGCGGCCGGGTCGTGGTCGTCGAACAGCAGCGGCTTGAGCCGGGCGCGCATGTGCCATTCCACGTAATAGGCCAGCATGCACAGGAACACATGCGCGCGGACCCGGTCGGCGGTTCGGTGGAACACGGGCCGCACCTTCAGGTCCACGGTCTTCAAGCTTCGGAAGGCGCGCTCGACCGCGCTCAGGCGCTTGTAGGCGCGCACGGCGCCCTCGGCGTCGAGTCGCGTCTCCGCCAAGCTGGTGCGCACGACGTACAAGCCGTCCAGCGCCGCCTCCGCGGCGATGGACTCGGGCTTTCGCCGATAGCCGAACGCGTCCTCTTCGATATCCAACTCGAAGTGCTTGGCCATCTTGTACTTGCCGACGACCTTGCCCACCCGCACGCCGATCTTGTCCGCGCCCTTCAGGCGCCGCTTCTCCCGCCTCGCGGCCGCCGCGACGGGATCGAGCAACGCCTCGGTGGCCCGGAGCAGCTCTTCCCGCTTGCGCGCCCGCTCCTCCGCCAGCAGCGGATTGCGGCACACCATGAGGCGCTCGCCCGGATAGGCGTCGCTTCGGATCTCCACCAGGTCGGTCTCGTCGAACAGCGACAGCTGCACCGCGCCGGACTCCACCAGCGAGCGGACCGCCGGACCCCGCAGCGCGCTGATCCAGTCCAGGCCGGACGGCCTCACGTCCTCGCGGATGCGCGCCTCGGTCAACATCCCGCGGTCGCCCACCAGCACCACCTTCGAGAACCCGAACCGATGCCGCAGCTTGTCGATCTGCGCGCCCACGGTGGCCGGGTCCGCCGTGTTGCCGTCGAACACCTCCACCGCCACCGGGCGGCCCTCGGCGTCGCACAACAGCCCGAACTCGATCTGCAGCTTGCCGCGCTTGCCGTCGCGGGAGTACCCGCGCTTGGCCAGCGGACAGCGGCGTCCTTCCAGATACACCGAGGTGAGGTCGTAAAGCACCAGGGCGCCGTCCTTGAGATGCCGCTTGGCCAAGCGCCGCTCGATGGCGTCCCGGCGCTTGAGCAGCCAGTCCATGGCGGCGTAGAGATCGTCCTCGCCGCAGTCTTCCAGCCCCAGCGTCTCGGCGAGCGAGTCGCGCGCGGTCGCCTCGGCCAAGCCCCGGGCGGCGGCCAGCTTGGAACCCGGATCGACGATCCGGGCGACGATCATCGCCAGCACGCGCCGGCGCTCGGGCGAGTCCGCGCCGGCGATCGTCCGGTCCAGCCGCAGCTTGCGCAGCGTCCCGAGCGCGGCGGCGACATGGCCGTGGGGCCGAGAGCGCACGATGTCGAAGGCGTCGTCGAGGCGGGCGACGGCGGCGCCGCCCTTGAGCAGCACGCGCAGGCCCTCGACGAGCGTCGGGGGCCATTTGGAGAGGTTGGCGAGGGTGCGTTTCCTGACCTTGCCGGCGTCGCGCCAGCCTTCGCGCAGGAGGATGGCGGGAGGCGAGTTGCGGTTGGGGACGCTTTCGATGTACATGGCTACTTGATTCGAAAGTATACATCGCCATGTAAACACATATGCCGCACGAATTCAACCAATTACATGGCTACAAATTCCTGCTCGACCGGCGCAAGGAATCCCGTTGAATCAGAGCCTTGAGGCCAAAATACGCTTGGGTTGCTCTGGAAGTTCGGGCTAGTCATCGCGCGCAGGCCCGGCAAGCTGCGGCTCAATGACTCCGAGTTCGATCGACGTCTCGACCACCGCGCGGATCGTGTCCTCCACGGGACGGATGGTCGCGCCCAGGACCGACTTGGCCTTCTTGCAGTCGTTCACCCCGTTGGACTCGACGGCGATGCGTTCGCCGCTACTGGTCACCATTGCCGGCTCACCCAGCATGAAGGCGGGGAAGTACTCGTGGATGATGGCTGTGACCTCGGTCCCGAGACGAAGCGCGGAATGGCCGCCGGTGCCGTGCATCACGTAGCGGGGCCCGCCCGCGGTCGCCCTGTGGTCGACGGTTGATTCCGCCGCCAGGCGTTCTGCCTTTACCAGGTCGCGAACGTCGATGATGTCGTAATACATGTCGTACTTCGACGGCCACGCGGTCGGGAGGCCGGCGGCCAGCCGGCCGATCTGTTCGATCCACTGACCGACCTGGGCCTTGAACAGGATGGGGCCGCAAATCATGGCCGGGGCCATGGTGATCGCGTCCCACTTGCCGCCGCTCGCGTCCGCGGCGTCGTTGACGAGGTGCTCGGTATCGACCTTGCTTCTCGCGTAAGCATTGCGGGCACTCTCCCAGACTTCGGGTTCGACCCCCTCGTATGCCCAGTCGGTCTCCGTCCACTCGTAGCCCGCGGGAGCGGTGCGGCGCGTGTGCCTGGAGCCACGCACGGCGGCCATCGAACTCGTGTAGAGAAGACGCCCGACGCTGCCGCTCGCGTTGATGGCGTCGATGACGTTTTGCGTGCCGATGACACCGCCGTTGAAGACGTCCATCGACGTGTCGCCGCTGCCCAGGGGCTGGGCCTCCACCGCAGCGGAATTGCCGAGCACGGCGGCGGTGTGGAAGACAGCGGTGCAGCCCTCGAACGCCGCGTGGTAGGACCCCGGCGTGAACAGGTCGCAGCCGTCGATGATCTCGACCCCAGGCAGGCGGCTCAGATAGTCGACGCAGTCCTTTCCGCGCCACGAGTTCGCGTCGCGGATGCAGGCGCGGACCTCGTATCCCTGGATCACGAGTTCGCGGACCATGTGTCCGCCGGTGAACCCGGAGCAACCGGTGACCGCCACGGGGCCATCTAGGGGAGATATTGCAGGCATGGTTCAGTTCCTGTGTTCGCAAGCCGTTCTAGGAGTCCGCGCCGTAGAACGGCACGCTGTGCCGATCAAGGCGCGGGATCATAGGTGGGCTTGGGCGGGGGTGAAAGACGGCACGCCCGAAGGGCTGACGGATTTCATGGCGCTGGCGGTTGGATTGATGACGACGCCGTCCTTGAGCACGTCGAGCGGATGGCGCCCGTCCACGCCCAGGCCGAAGCGGTGGTAGCCGAGCAGGCGCTGGAGTGTCTCTGGCAGTTCACGCGCAACTTCTCGCGGTACGGCGAGTAGCTGGATCTCCTGGGGCCGCAAATGGGTGACGATGTGACTCATGAAAAACCCCATCCGCTCGCGGTCTTTCGAGGCATTCGCGCCGCCGCCGTGCCAGAGTCCGCCTTCCCACATCAGCATCGTCCCCGGGCGCAAGGTCACCTGCATGGTCTCGATGTCCTGGTCTATGGGGCGGTCATGCCACCTGTGACTATAGGGAACGATGTGCGTGGCGCCGTTTTCGAGGTCGAAATCGTCGAGGGCGATGAGCGCGTTGCAAAGAAAGTTCGGGTGCGGTCGGGGGATCGGCCAGAGCCCGTCGTCCTGGTGCAGGATCTGCCGCCTCTCGCCGGGAAGTACGTTGAACAGCGTCGTGACATTGATCTGGGTGTGCTTGCCGAGAATGCCTTCGACCAGTGCCCGGACCCGATCATCGAGGAACAGGTAGTCCACTGCGCGGGTTTTGGCGAGCAGGTTGTGGGCGCGCCAGGTCCTCCCGCTGACTCCCAGGCCGCGCGCCACGGTGATGCGCACCTCGGTGTTAAAGGCATGACGGATGCGCGCGACTTCGTCCGGCGTGATGAAGTTGGGAATAACCGTGAAGCCCCGGTCTTCGATCTCGGCGACCCGTTCGGTGATGTTGAGGCCGTCGACAATCAGATCGCTGGCTTCCTTGACCGCGTTCGTCACCCTCTCGCTCCGGCTGACTCGCCTGCGGGACCCATGACGCGATCCAGGCGGTGCGTATGTGAAACCTGGTTGAAAGGCAACAGGATCAGGGCGGCCAAGCCCAGCAGTCCTCCCATAATGAGGAAGTCCTGGCTGTAACTCAGTTGATCCGCGATGGGCGCGAACGCCAATCCGCCGACGGTGCGACTCACGTTGGCGAGTGCCATGTAAACGGAGAACTGTGTCGCCGCCAACGATGTCCAGCACAGGTTCATGAACAGGGCGATGATCGCTATGAAGACGAGTTGGCCGGACACGGTCAGAAGAAATGCCATGGCGATGACGAAGTTCCAGTCTTGCCAGAGCTCAGCGAGGAGACCCGCCGTGATGTGAGACGCCGCGCTGACGATCAGTGCGAACAGCAAGAACCGTTTCGCGCCCGCCCGGTCGATGATAGGGCCAAGGATGACGCCGACGACTGCTGCGATGAGACCCAGATAGCTGATGTACTCACTGTATTGCGCGGCCGTTAGGCCGATTTCATCCACCGCGAACTTTGGGAACACGGCCACCGCGATGCCGTCACGTACGCGGTTCACGAACTCCACGGCGATGAGCAGCAGGCTCATCGGGAGAATCAGAACGCCACGCAGGTTCCGGAAGATGGTAGCAATCCCCGCGCCGGCCGCCTCTGATCGGGGAGCCGCCTCGCCGGATGTCCAGGGCAGCCTGCGCTCACCGGGGCGCTCTCGAACGAGGGCGACCAAAAGGAAGATGGCGGCCACCGTCAACGCGCATACCAGCGCGGTGACGGGTAGACCGAACGTCGGAATAAGCAGTTTCCCGCACAAGAAGCCGTAGGCGGAGTACCCGCCTACCTGCCCGGCCGCCATGAAGGCGTTGGCCCTGCCGCGTTCGCCTTCCGGCAGGACATCGATCGCCATGCCGTCCACGGCGACATCCTGGGTCGCGGAAAACGCGTTGATGACGAAACCGATCACCATTAGTGGGACGAGGGACTCCTGGTCGATACCGTCCACAGTCGCCAACAGCAGGAAGGAAAGTACCAGCCCCCCCTGCGCGCCCATGACCCATGGACGCCGAAATCCCATCGGCAGGAACTTGAACCGGTCCATGAACGGGCCGGCGACCAGCTTGAATCCCCATGGCGCGGACACGATCGCTGTGAACCGGGCCAGGTCGCCGACCGTCGCGCCTTCCTGAGCGAGCCATGCGGGAACGGCGATGGTCAACAGCCCGATGGGGACGCCCTGGGCGAAGTAGAACGCGCAGAATGCGCCGAACCGCAGCCAGCGCTGCTCGCTCAGGATCAGGGATTCGCGTTCATAGTGCGGCTGGCGGGAAGATGGCGCCGGACTGTTTCGCTGCACGTTAGTTGCTGATCCGCTGGTCGTAGAGAGTCATGCAATCCATTCTGGACGCGTTGTTCATGGGGTGGCGCTGGGAGTGTAAGCTTTTCGGCCTTGTTCTGGGGAGGTAGTGGATGAAGCTCGGACTGGGAATCGGGCCGCTCGGACCGGCGGGCGGCGCGCGTATCGTTGAACTGGCCAGGGAGGCCGAGTCCCTGGGCTACGACACGATCTGGACGTCGGAGATTTACGGCTCGGACTGCTTCACTCCGCTCGCGTGGGCGGGCGCGAGCACGGAGCGCATCAAGCTGGGCACGTCCATCATGCAGATCTCGGCCCGCACCCCGGCGAGCGCGGCCATGCACGCGGTGTCCCTCGACTACCTGTCGAATGGCCGCCTGATCCTCGGCATCGGTGTCTCCGGACCGCAGGTGGTGGAGGGCTGGTATGGGCAGCCTTATCCCAGGCCGCTGGAGCGCACCCGCGAGTGGGTAGCGATCTTCCGCCAGGTCGTGGCGCGCAAAGACCCGGTCTCCTTCGGCGGCAAGCACTACCAACTGCCGCTGCCCGGCGGCACGGGACTTGGCAAGCCGCTGAAGCTTATCCTGCACCCGATCCGCGAGCACATCCCGGTCTACCTGGGGGCGGAAGGGCCGAAGAACGTCGCCCTGGGAGCGGAGATCTGCGACGGCTGGCTACCGATGTTCCTTTCGCCCTACCGAATGAAGGACATGTACAAGGATGCCTTCGCCATCCGCAACAAGGACTTCGAGATCGCCGCGGGGGTGACTGTCATCATCGATGACGACGTTGAGGGCGCGCTGAACCAGGTCAGGCAGAATGTCGGTTTCTATGTCGGCGGCATGGGGGCGAAGAGCTTCAACGTGCACAAGGACCACGTGACCCGCATGGGCTTCGGCGAAGAGGCTGAACGGGTCCAGGAACTGTTCCTTGGTGGGCGCAGGGACGAGGCCATCGCGGCCGTGCCGCGAGAACTGTGTGACGAGATTTCCCTGGTTGGCCCGAAGGCGCGGATCCGTGATCGATTGCAGGCCTGGAAGGAGAGCCCGGTGACGATGCTGAAGGTGGGCTCCTCGAATCCGGAAACGCTGCGCTTCATGGCGGAGGAACTGCTGTAGCGCGAGACCCGGTTTTGGGCCAAGTCATCGCCACCTGATCGAAGTTATTGGTTTTCGCTAACCTGGGATAACTTCGATTGAAATGGCCGCGACTCCGTTTCGGCGTGTTGTCGGCGATGCCACGACACCCTCCTACTGAACGTCAAGCACCTTGCCGGGCAGGACTTCATGCGAATGGTCCATCAATCGCTGGTACTGCAGGTAGTACTTCCCGAGCTCCACCAGGTCATAGGAAAACGGCTGTCCCTGTACGAATAGCTGCTTGTGGGTGCCCATCGTGCCACGCGCGGGATCGGATGATCACGCAGGGTTGCAAGAGGTTCCAGATATCGTAGGCGTCGCGTATGCTAGGTTTCCTTTTCGACTCCACTGGCAGGCTCGCGGCCGAAGTGTCTACTCTTTCCCAACCCAAATCGCTACTTGCGTCACATGGCGTCACGGTGGATGGTGTTGCGCACCAGGGTCAGTGGGCGGAGTACAGGGACGCGCGTGTTGCCAGTGTCGGCAACATACTGGTCGACGTGCAACGTACCATCCCGAAGTCCGAATTCTGTGGCGTTGGCCTCTTGGTGTGCCGCGACACGTCGGCGTTGCCGATGTGTCCGTTGAGCGGTGAGCGAACCGTGCGAGACACAGCTAATGTGGTGGACGCGATCTGTAGCGCCAGCATGCTCAGTCACCCGCAGCATGACGGTTTCCACATCCTATCGCCCAGTTTGGCGCTCACGCATACCAACCAATACATCGCTCCTCCCGTGCCGCCGGATTTTCTTCCGGTGTGTCCGACGCCCGGTTTCGGTGCCCGCCACATGTCGGCCTTGCTTGCGAGTTCGTTGCCAGCGGTGATCTGCGCAGCCGTCCTCAATACACGGAACAGGATTCTCATCTTCGCTGATGGGGGGCTCCGTGCCCATTTTGTACCCTAATGCTCCAGCTCGTCGCCATGCGGGCCATCGTCGTCGTGGCGGTCGTCTATGCCGCTGCCCTCGTTCTATTCACATTCGTGGTCGATACTTACTTTCACGAACTTGATCTGATTGCCCGGCTTGGATTCGCCTTTTCCGCGTCTACGATTCTCAACGTCCTTCTCGCCTTTGTCTTCAAATACGCTTGGCGGTCGCTCTGGCGTTGCATGCCTGCACTTAACGACCTTCTGTTTCCTGACTGGAACGGCACTTGGGACGTAGAAATCCACTGGCAATGGGGACCGAAGAACGGAACGGTCAAGGCCGAGGCCGAGATAAGGCAGAGTCTCCTAAAGCTGAGTATCAATCTGCAGTCTGATCGTTCGGACTCGGAGACACTGTCCGTCGTTCCCAAGAAGCATCCCGAGTCTGCTCGCCCACATCTGCACTACCTTTACGAGGCAACGCCCACCGCCGGTTACGAGGACGACAATCCGTCACACATTGGTGCCGCCATTCTCAGGCCTGATCTCAGCAACAATGATGTGTTGCGCGGCAACTACTTCACCGACAGGGCCACGGCTGGGCACTACGTCATGACCCGCCGGTCCTGAACGTCCCGGATTGAGGCCCGCCCGCGTTCCGCGCGGTAATGCCGCACCTCCTGCCTAGGGGAGCCGTGTCGTGCTCCAGCTGCACGACCGCAACGATATCGGGAAGCCGTGGGACGCGGCAGGCGGGTAACGGAGGAAACGGGCGGTGCCCTTGCCGCAGTCCGTCACGCGATTTCTCACTTTGCGACCCCTGCACCGGGACGTGCTTTGCCGCTGGTGCGGCAAGCAGGCCAGTCTGCTAGCCTCGCTGGACCGGGGGCGAGGTGTCCTCACCCCATCACTCGGTTCCCGACAACAGATTGATGCCGGGCAAATCCAGACTGGTCGAGACCAGAATCGAATGCGTAACCACAGCAAATTCGTGCCGGAAACGGTGAATGCACAGGCGCTGCGTCAAATCGATCCGGCGACGGGCGGGCTCACGCCTGCCATATTTCCATCGACGACCTACGTGCGCGACGAGAACTATGCGCTGCTCGATCCCCAGCGCAGCTACGTGCGCGACGAGAATCCAGGTTTCGTCGTTGCGGAGAAGGTTCTTGCGCGCCTGGAAGGGGGAGAGGCAGCCCTGCTATTCAGCTCCGGCATGTCTGCGGCGATGGCGATCATCCAATCCTTGAAACCCGGTGACAAGATCGTGGCGCCCAGGATCATGTATTGGGTATTGCGCAAATGGCTGATCACTTTCTGCGACCAATGGGGCCTTGAACTCGATCTTTTCGATCCCGCGGATCCGCGTGCCCTGACGCGAACGGTCGAGCGAGGCAAGATGAAACTGCTCTGGATCGAGACGCCGTGCAATCCGACATGGGACGTGATCGATATTGCCGCCGCAGCCGATGTCGCGCATGAGGTCGGCGCGACGCTCGTGGTCGACTCCACGGTTCCCACGCCCGTGCTGACCCAACCCATCCAGCATGGCGCCGATCTCGTGGTGCACTCGGCGACGAAGTATCTGAACGGCCATTGCGACGTGGTCGCGGGTGCCGTGGTGACCGCTCGACAAGACGAACTCTGGGAAGGCATCTGCCAGGTCCGGCTTCACGGTGGCGCCATCCTGGGGTCTTTCGAGGCATGGCTGCTGCAAAGGGGTATGCGCACGCTTTTTCTGCGGGTTCGGAAAGCCTCCGAGTCGGCACTCGTGATCGCCCGGCATTTCGAGGGGCACCCCTCGCTCAAAGCCGTGCTGTATCCTGGCCTGCCCAGCCACCCCGGACATGAAATCGCCAGGCGGCAAATGGACGGCGGTTTCGGCGGCATGTTGTCGTTGCGGGTGAAGGGCGATGCGGAAAGGGCTTTGGAGATCGTCAAGCGATGCCGCGTGTTCACGCGGGCGACCTCCTTGGGCGGCGTCGAGAGCCTGATAGAACATCGCCATTCGATAGAGGGGAAAAGCAGTCCTATCCCCGAGGATCTGGTGCGCCTGTCCATCGGTATCGAGGCCGTTGACGATCTGATCGCGGATCTCGAACAGGCGCTGGCATGACGTGAGTAGGAACCCCCGCCACGACATCGAAGCATCGGCGATTGCCGGGCTCCGGGAGCAATCGTTCACGCGGTTCATTCCGGGCTGAGTGCGCCCGGACGATCGATGCGGGCGATGCTGTTGGATCTATCGCTTGGGAGCGGGCCAGGCTCTAACGGGGGTCGGTGATCACACGCTACATCCGATTGTCCATCCGTTTCCACCCAATTATTCCGAGGAGTAGGACAGGCGCCGTGCGGAAGTGCCCGGCTGAGAACGCCTGTAGGATGCCGCCGTGCCGCTCATGCGGGGGATCACCGGCAAGCACTTCACCGGGTCTGGTTCACGATCGGCGGCCGTCCTGACCATTTGGAAGTGGGACAGGCCTACCAAGTCAACAACCAGAGCAACCAGAAACAGCACAGCGTCGCGAATACGAGCGTCGAGGAGTGCATCACCTTCATCTTCAATTACATCCCGCCCGGTCCGCTGGCGTATCCGTCCGACCAGGGCAGACAGCGCCCCGCCTGAGTGTCGTTGGCGCCCGGCGCGACTTAGTCGCGGAGGACGGCGCCACCTGGAGGCGCACCCAGGACCTCGATGAGGGGCTCAAGGTGTTTCTCGTAGCGTTTCCAGCGATCGACAGAGGTCCGGTACATCGGTTGCCGGACCTGGATGTTGCTGGGGCTCATGACCGCCCTGATGTTCCGGTAGAACTCAAGACACCTCTTGTCCCACGGTAGGTCCAGGTAATCGATGAGTGCCTTGCTGATCCGCTCGGGGTCGCTGACCAGTTCCTCGTATCGCACCTCGAAAATTCCGTCGGGGAAGAGGGTTTCCCAGTGGGCCATCAAGCGCTGATAGTCCAGGTAGTACTGGCCCAGTTCTTGAAGGTCGAAGGAACAGGTCAGCGCCTGGAAGTAGTGGAAGTAGAGAGATACGCAGTTGTCCAGCGGATTCCGACTGCAGTGGACGATGTAGGCGTTGGGAAAGAGCGTCTTGATCAATCCGATGCGGACCAAGTTCCCGGGGAGCTTGTCGACGACGCGTGCCGCCGAAGGCGATCGCAGTCGCAGTTCTTCCAGGTACTGGGCCGAGAATGCATCCACGGTTTCCTGATCGATGCGGGACATGCATTCGGGGGCGGGGCCCTCGGATCGAAACCGGTGCGCGATCGCATGGTTGACTCCGGCGAAGGATTCGAGCTCGCCGGCGCCATGGATCGAGCCGTGGCTCGCGAGAATCTGCTCTACGAGTGTGGTGCCGGATCTCGGCAGCCCTACGATGAACACGGGCAGTTCGGAATCGCATCCCAAACCTCGTTTGCGTTCGAAGAAGTCCATCGAATACGTCTCGATCAGCCGTTCGAAAACCCGGGTGTTTTCGCCGGGATCGTAGGCGAACGATTTACGCTTGAGCGCGTTGGCCTGTCGGAAGTGATCGAATGCGAGATCGATGGTTTTGTTGGCATCGAGGATGTTGCCCAGCGCGAAATGGCAATGCACGGCATCGTCCGCGGGCAGCTCGGGGTCAGCAAGGAGCTTTCGTATGTCGAGAATGAGATGGGGCGGTGGCCGCCACATGGAGATGTGGTAGTAGGCAGCGCCGCAGGTGGGTTGGATCGAAAGGAACTGGATGAGATGACGCATGGCCGGCCCGAGTCTGCCCTCCTGCCTCAGGGTCAGCGCCAGGCTGATTTGCGCATCGACGTCGTCGGGATCGACGTGGATGGACTCCTGGATCTGATGCAGGGCCTCTGCCGTTCTACCGAGTTGACGGTAGACCAGCGCGAGGTCGATGCGCGCCCTGGCGTAGTCGGGACGCAGGTCGAGCGCCTTCACAAGATGGTCGATGGCCCTCTGCGTTTGTCCCATTCGATGCAACACCGCACCCAGTTTCCAGTGCAGAATGGCGCTGTCCGGCAGGATCGTCAGGGTCCGCGCGTATAGCTGCGCCGCGTCCGCGAGTAGCTGTGCCGAGAGGAAAACGTTTCCGAGCTTTATCGTGGTTGCGACGTCGTCGGATTGCAGCGCGAGCGCGTGGCCGTAGGCCCTGGACGCTTCCTCCCAGCGCCCGAGCCTGGTACAGGCATCACCCAACTGGATGTGCGCGTCACGTTCGGTCACCAGTGCGAAAGGTAGTTGAAGTCGTAGGCGTCGCCCCGCCAAACGACGTAGCCCATTGACGGCGATGGAGCGTGCGCGGCCACCACCTCCTGGGTGTCGCGGTGCGTACGCTGAAGGGTCACCTCACCCGGTTGGACTACGGCCATGGTTCTCTTCCGCATAGGTCTCGCGATACCGCCGAAGAATAGCATCGGTTCGTGCTGACGCGACCCGATTGGTACAACCATTTCGATATGAGCGAGCGGCGATTCAACTCGATACGGGGCGCTTCGAAGTAGATCTCGAAGTGCGTGGCGGCGAGGGTGTCCCGCTGCCCAGGAACTGCGCGATCCAACGTGCGATGGCGCCCGCGTCGGTCGTTTGATCCAGCGACCGCATGCCGGGCTCAAACGCCGCGCCGAGCGCGGCGCGGCGCTTGTGCATCAGAAACTCCGCGTAGGCCTTCGTGAACTCGGGATGGCCCTGCAAGGCGAGGATGTGGTCGCCGATCGCGAAAGCGGCGTGCGGACAAAACGTGCTCGACGCCAATAGGCGTGCGCCGGGCGGCAGCGTCTCTATCTGGTCCTGATGGCTCGCCAGGAGGCGGAACTCGCGCTTTGCGGGACGCATCCAGGACTCGTGCCGCACCACCGTCCAGGTGTGAACGCCGACGCCCCATCCCCCCGGTGCCCGGCCAACTGCGCCGCCCAGCGCTTGAGCAACCAACTGGTGTCCGAAGCAGATGCCGACGGTTCTGGCCTTGGCGTCGTGCAGCTCGCCGACGAATCCGATGAGGCGGGCGATCCAGGGCTCGTCGTCGTAGACGCTGGCGCGACTGCCGGTAATGAGATAGCCGTTGCAGTCATCGATGTGGTGGGGATAGTGATCGCGCCGGACATCGAAGAACTCGAAGGTCGGCATGTGGTCCATGCCTTCGCCAATGGTATTGACGAACATGGCCGGGTAGTCGCCGAACCTGGAGCGAAGCTCCGGGTCTACCTGGTCGGCCTGGAGGATGCCGACGTGCATCAGATGATCTCGAAGTAGCGGCGGAGCTGCCAGTCGTTCACGTGCCGCTCATACTCGCGCGCCTCCCACAGGCGCGTGTTCGCGTAGTGATCGACGAACAGGTCGCCGAACAGGTCACGCGCGGCCCGGGAGCCGGCGAAACGTTCCGCCGCATCGCGCAGCGTCGGTGCGAAACGGGATTCCGGCGGCAGACGGTCCGCCTCTTCATAGGCGTTGCCCGCGATCGCCCGGCGCGGTTCGATCTTCTGCTCGATGCCGAGAAGGGCGGCGCCGATGGTGGCCGCCGAGACCAGGTAGGGATTGCCGTCGGCGCCACCCACCCGGCATTCGATGTGCTGCGCTTGCGCATCGCCGGGGATGAAGCGGAAAGCCGCAGTGCGGTTGTCGACGCCCCAGGTGGCCGCGGTGGGTGCCCAGGCGCCCTTGACCAGACGCGTGTAGCTGTTGATGGTCGGCGCCAGCATCGCCAGGAACTCCGGAACGTACTGAACTAGTCCGCCGAGGGCCCAGCGGGCGCGGTCGGGCACAGCTTCGCTGGCGCCCGTGGTCGCGTCGACGAACGCGCTGCTACCGTCGTCGTGCAGAAACGAGAAATGGTAGTGACCGCTCTGGCCGGGATAGTCCATGGACCACTTGGCCATGAACGTTGCCATGGCGCTGCGCTTGTTGAAGTATGCTTTGGAAAATGTCTTGAACAGAGTTGCGCGATCCGCCGCTTCGAGGCCCTCCGCCGCTGCCAACGCCGCCTCCCAGACGCTCGGACCCGATTCGCAGTGCAGAGCTTCGAGGGGCATTCGAAAGTCGGCGCAATAGTCCATCAGGGCGGTGAACATCTCCGAATTGCTGGCGGCCCGCAGCACCGAGTATCCGAAGTTGCCCGGCGTCAACGGTTTGAGTCCCCGGAACCCCTTTTCGCGGACGCTGTCCGGATTTTCCTCGAAGACGAACAACTCGTATTCGAAGCCGGCCTTGGCGGTCAATCCGGAGTTGGCGGCACGGGCAAGCACTCGGCGCAACAGGGAGCGGGGACACACGGGATGTTCGCCCCCGTCGCGAGCGGCGAACTCGCCGATGAAGTAGGGCGTGCCCTCGTCCGGGAGAGCGCGCTCGGTGGTCGTGACAAGTCGATAGCGCGCGTCCGGAAAGCCGCTGTGCCAACCGGTGACCGCGCCGCCATCGTACAGATGGTCGTCGACATCCCAACCGAAAACGCAGTCGCAGAAGCCGCCGCCCTTGGTCAGCAGGCTCTCGAGCTTGGCGAGGCTCACGAACTTGCCGCGCAGCACTCCGTCGATGTCGGAAAGGCCGAGCATCGCCTGGCTCGCGCCGCGCTCTCGATACGCGGCGATCTTGGCGTCGACTTCAACAGACATCTCGTCCTCTAGGTCGTTCTTGTCGCAGCCGTAGAGTGTTGCACGGAACATCTGGCTTCGGGGGCTTTGAAACCGGGTTGTTGGGAATTTGCACCGTTCCCGGCAATATGAGGGCATGCCGATCTCGGCCCCTTCCCGCTGCAAGCAGACGATGACATGGCCGACGCTGACATCCCCGAGCAGTTCTTCCAGCGCGTGGACGAGACGTCCGACGCCTTGTTCTATCTTGAGCCCCGATTCGTCGCGCACATAGACGACGACACGATCAAGGCGCTCACCGGCTTCTACGACGAGTTCCTGCCGCCGGGGTCGCGCGTATTGGACCTGATGTCGTCGTGGATCTCGCACCTGCCGCCGGTGGACTACGAGCGGGTGGCCGGGCTTGGCATGAACGAGCGGGAACTCGCCGCCAACCGCCGCCTGACCGACGCCGTGGTCCACGATCTGAACGCCGATCCCAGACTCCCGTATGAGGATGCAGCGTTCGACCGCGCAGTCATCGCCGTGTCCGTACAGTACCTGGTGCGGCCTATCGAAGTATTCACCGACCTCTATCGCGTCCTCGCACCCGGAGGACGCGTCGCCGTCGCCGTGTCACACCGGTGTTTTCCGACCAAGGCCATCCTCGCGTTTCGTGCGCTGGGCGTGAGCGACCGCATACGGCTCGTGTCCGCGTACCTGCATCTTGGCGGGTTCGTCGACGTGGCCTTTGTGGACCGCTCGCCGCCACATGGCGATCCTCTGTGGGTGGTTACGGGACGCGTCCCAGGATGTTCGTGAGCACGATTTCGGTGAATCTATAGCATGGATATTGGGGCTAGTGTCCCGCTTTGGGATAATCTGTTTAGCCCAATGTCGAAAGACGCATCGCGAGTTGCCGGATTCGCATCGTTCTCGCAGGGCGACGACCGGCGGGCGTGATAGACTTGCGCACCAATCCCGAAGGCGTATAAAGGCGCGTGTTTCGGGGATGACGTCCAACGAACTGTACTGTCCATGAATCCAATCGCGTCGACGAATGGTCACAGCACGAGTACCGGGTTCTATACCGGCTCGAAGCGGTTGCTCGACGTTCTCTTGAGCGGTTTCGCCATGTGCATCCTCCCGCCGATGTATTTCATCGTCTCTGTTCTGCTGCGTCTTGCCGGGGAAGGAAACGTACTCTTTCGGCAAAGGCGTATCGGGAAGGGCGGCGCGGAATTCACGTTGCTGAAGTTCACGACCATGGCCAGTGGAAGTGCCACGGCCGGAGACATCACCTATGGCGACGATCCGCGGGTCCTTCCGGTGGGAAGGTGGTTGGGCGCGCTGAAGATCGATGAACTGCCCCAGCTATGGAACACGTTCGTGGGAGAGATGAGCCTGGTCGGTCCCCGACCGCTCACGCCGCGCGCGTTTCACTGCTACTCGCCTCGAGTGCAGGAGATCGTGAAAAGCATGAGACCCGGCGTCACCGGCGTCGGATCGCTGGTGTTCCGCAACGAAGACCGAATCCTGGCCCAGGCCCCGGGAGATCCGAAGGAGTATTACGACAGAATCATCATTCCGCTCAAGGGGCAGCTCGAAACGTGGTACTTCGCGCACAGGAGCCTGTACGTCGACTTGTTGATATTGGCCTGCACCCTGGTCGCGGTGCCATGGCCCCGGTCAAGGCTGCATTTGAAACTGCGAGGCGTGGCGGACATCGTCGGGCACTCGCCGTTGGCTGACTATTTCGGCATCTCGCCGCTACCGAACGGCAGCGCCCGACGGGTGGCTCGACTGCACGCGGTCGCGGATCCCGCGCAGCCCGAATTCAAGACGCGAACTCCCGCAACATCACCAGAATCTGCTGACTGATTTCCCCCGGCGCCGGTTGCCCATCGCGCTCGAACACCTGGACAATCTGCGAGCCCTCGCCGGCGTCGATGCGAATATCGAGAAGCCGCGCCTCCTCCCCGCTCGGCCAGAAGCGGGACAGCAACGACTTGCGCTCACCCCCGAGGACGTCCTGGGTGATCCTGACCTGGAGCAAACCGTCGCCACGTTGCGTGTTTCCGATCTCCACCTCCGCCCGCTGCAACGCCTGTCGGACGACGGCCCATGCCCGGTCGAAGTCGACATTCAGCCGCAGCCTGGGATGGCCTTGTCCGTCGCGTTCGATGACGGCCTTGTTCGCGGTGGAGATGGTTCGGGCAAGCATCGATACGGACTGTGTCGTGATGCCGGCGGCGTAGTAGCCTCCGAACTCGGTCAATAGCGCTTCTTCAACGTCTCCCAGGGCGGACGTCGTTGGCCAATCGGCGGTTGGCCGAGTGAGCGCATCGTTTTCGTGGCGGATATGAATCTCTGACGAGCCATACCGGATGCCTTGCTCTATCTTGAAACGAATCCGGTCGCGACCGGCCGTATCCTGCTTGTGTTCACTGATCGCCCCGCGGACAACATCCTGGTGATTGCCGCCGATCGACAGCCAAACACCATCGATACGACCTGCTTCCGGCTCTTCCGATGCGATGCCGATGCCATTGTCGATGAGGAACTGTTCGACGACGGGCCACACCGTCGATGGTTCGTCCGCAATGATCAGCCATCGGCGGTCGCCGAGCTTCTGAATCTTGATCGCTTCCTGGGCCTTGCCGCCGAAGATGGCGTCTGGCCTCGGCGTCTCGTTGGGATAGTGCTTGGCGAGAGGCTTGGACTCGATGACGGGGATAGGCCAAGCATCCCTGATGCGCTCTGCCGACATGTCGGCTGGAATGATCAGGGGTTCGGTCGCCTTCGCCTCGATATAGTCGTTCGACGTGTTGCGAACGAGGCCCTTTTCGTCGCCAAACCACCTGCAACCCGTCACGACAACGAGAAGGACGGCCGTTGGAACCGCGACGCGCAGGAGTGCACGCGCGGTCAAAGCGCGCCGGCGCGCGCAAGACGCGCCTTGAGTTCGTCAACATGCGTGGCGGACAGCGGTACAAGCGGCAGGCGTATGCCCGTGTCTACCCGGCCCATCAGATGCAGTGCCCATTTTGTCGGTGTCGGACTCGTCTCGACGAAAAGAATCTCGTGGATCGGCTGCAACTTTTCGTCCAGTTCGCGCGCGCGGGATGTGTCGCCTTCAAGAAAAGCCGTACAGAACTCTGACATCTGACGGGGCAATACGTTCGCGGTCACCGATATGGCGCCGACAGCGCCGAGTTCCATCATCTCCAAAGTCTGGGCGTCCTCGCCGGACAAGAGGATGAAGTCGTCCCTTCCCACTGCCTTGCGGATTTCTCCGACGCGCGCGGCATCGCCGCAGGCTTCCTTGATGCCGACCACGTTCTTGAGGTTCGCGACACGGGCCACCGTTTCCGCTTTCATGTCGCAGGAAGTGCGCGGCGGAACGTTGTAAAGCACGATGGGCACGTCCGCGGCTTCGGAGATGGCTCGATAGTGCTGATACAGGCCCTCCGGCGTGGGCTTGTTGTAGTACGGCGTCACCAGGAGGCATGCATCGGCGCCGGCTTTCGCGGCCGCGGCGGTGAGTTCGACAGCCTCGGCCGTGGAGTTCGAGCCGGTACCCGCGATGACGGGGATGTGTCCGCCCACGCGACGAAGCGCGTGTTCCACCACGCGCTTGTGCTCGTCGTGGTCGAGGGTCGCCGACTCGCCGGTGGTGCCGACCGGCACGATACCGTGCGTGCCGGATTCGAGGTGCCAGTCGATCAGGCCGTCCAGGGCCGGCCAATCCACGTCGCCGTTCGCCTTCATGGGCGTAATCAGCGCGACAATGCTCCCTCGCAGCATGCTAGGTATCCATCGAAAAACGAGTGGTCATGGTAAAGCCCGACCGTGCCTTCCACAAGGCGCGTCCGGCGTCAAGATGCTTCAAACACTTGCCGCCGGTGGATGCGTTTGACCCCGGGCGTGGGTAGCTACGGTTCGGGCCCTTCGGTGGCTGTCGCACGCGGCCAGGCGCTGTTCGAGGCAATGGCAGGCAAGAAGTGATGGTCCGCTTAGAGAGGGTTGTCTCAAGCCCCGATGCCCAGGGAGGTATGCGCGGTAGCGACTTCGAGGACGGACTCCGCAATCAAGTCCTGTACCAGTTCGTCGTTGTATTCCAATCCATACAGACCGCAGTGTGTCTCATCGTCCGGCTGGGGCTGATGAATGAAATCGAGCGACGCGTAAGGTTCGACGATCTGTTTCGTGTAACCCACATTAAGAATGGAGAAGAGGGCAGTCTTGCTGACGTTGAGTTTCAGTCCCACCACGCGACGCAAAGCACTAAGCTGCTCTTCGCGGTCGCCGCCGAATAGATCAAGGCAGTTCAAGGAAAGGTACTCTTCTCCGCTTCTAAGAGCGAAGGCGTCGCCCTCAACTCCACCATCATCACGCTGCTGAGTCGCTTTGGTCAACCGGGCACAGTGGAACGCATCCTCGATTTCAAATCTGTCCGAAACGCTCAACGTCACATTCCCTCTATGCCAGTATTCTCAAAAAAGCTGTCAACCGAGGAGTTGCCGCCAACGCGATTGATCTGAGTTGGGTGGACCCGATCCGGGAGGAAGGTGACGAAAGAAACCCTTGTGTCATCGGCGAACCTGACGGCAATACGGTGGTCCCTGCTCTTTCTCCAAATGGCACGCAAATATCCTTCCGTCGTAAGAGTCAACTGAGGCCTAGATTCGATTCTTGGCCGGTGCAGGTAGAGAAATCTAAAGAACCCTCGCAACGAACGTGCCCTTAGTGCCTGTTGGTCCTCTTCCTCGCGCGCCAATCTCGCCAATTCTTCGATCCTTTGCATCAGAGGTCGAAGGAACTCTTCTACTTCTCCAAGCGAAAGAAACATCAAGTATTGGTCGCTCGACATTTGGTCGTCAGATGTATCAACTATTGTATAGTTCGGTTGGCTGCTTGGCATAGATGCCTTGAAATTTTCGGGTTCGAGGGGAACCGTTGGGAAGTTGCCAACATATGTTGACTCGTAATCAGAAACACCAACAAAAGTGTGCGCCTTTGGAATAGCATTCATTGCTTCTGAATAAGCCACAATACCAAAACGGTTCGCTAGAGCCTCTTTCGCGAGACCGGCGAGAGCCGGAAAGGTTCCCGACGTTGGCTCGTCCAAAAAATTCTCTCTCGGAATGTCGTACGAAACTTCAGCCACAGATATCCTCACCAAATTCAGTAACAAACGTAAGAAAGTCGCGAAGGTCTGAACTCGCTTCGGATATCGCTTTCAGAGTCGAGTCCTTACTAGGCGTTTCACGGTGGTAGTTGCCAGAGAAAAATAACGTATCTATCACTTTGGATTCATTGTCTTCAAACTTTTCACCTTTGCTTGTGGCTATTTCTACGTTTCGCAGGCAACCACCGTCCAGACGATAGCGCAACTTGGCAGACAATGCCCCGAGATCCTCTATCCAACGACCGTTACCACCAAACACAGAAATGAGCTTCTGCTCCGCGTCTTCGCATTCAATCGCGGCTTTGAAGTTATTCCCAGAGGCGACATACGGTATGTGCTTGAGCACCCTGACGTACTGTCTTGCTATATCCATCACAATAACTTCGTGATCGGTGAAAGCATTGTGTCCGAGGGGCTGTATCGTGACTACCAGTCTATCAGAATCGAGTACGATACCTAATTTGTTCTGATATTGGATGCGCGATAACGGAGGAGTTGCAAACGGAGGTTCCGCCAACTCCCAACCTTCGGGGACATCGGGAAGTACCCCATTCCCAATCAACCAGTCGTGGTTCAGAATGGAGGGATTATGCGCTTTTGCGACGACAACACTCGATACCTCAACAAGTACTGGGATCATGACGCCCTATTTGCCGTGATCAGAGCCAAACGGGAGGATTTTAGGCCAACCAGCGGGGAAGGGATAGGAGAAATAAGGGCTGTTTCGAGAGTCGACGATCATGGGCGATTGGCTGCCGCGAACGAAGGCGAGCACGCTAGGTATCCATCGAGCGATGAGTGTGGTCATGGTAAAGCCCGACCGTGCCTTCCACAAGGCGCGTCCGGCGGCGAAATGCCGCAAACGCGTATGGTCGACGGATGCGCCGGTCCAGCACGCGCGTAGCTACGGTTCGGGCCCTTCGGCGGCTGTCGCACGCGGCCAGGCGTTGAAAATCGCCTTGACCAGCGTCGCGAGTGGAATGGCGAAGAATATGCCCCAGAATCCCCACAACCCGCCGAACGCCAGCACCGCCACGATGATCGTGATCGGATGCAGGTCGTTCGCTTCGGAAAACAGGATCGGCACGAGCACGTTCCCGTCCACTGCTTGAATGACGCCGTAAGCGGCCATGACATATGCGAAGTCCCAAGACCAGCCGTACTGCAGGAATCCCACAGCGGCAACGGGCACAGTGACCACCGCTGCGCCGACGAAGGGCACCAGCACAGAAATTCCGACAATGAAGCCGAGCAGCGCCGCGTAGTTGAGCCCGAGAAAGAGGAAAGCGGCGTAGGTCATGATGCCGACGATAAGAATCTCGATGGTCTTGCCGCGGATATAGTTCGCGATCTGCACGTTCATTTCGCGACCCACGCTGTCGAGCAGCGTTCGGTGCCGGGGCAGCATGGCAAGGACGCGCGCGACCATCCTTTTGCCGTCCTTCAAGAAGAAGAACACGGAGATGGGGAGCAGGATCAGGTAGATGATGATGCCGAAGATGTTCGGCACCTGCGCGACCAGCCCCTGCAGCGCGTCTTTTCCTATTTCCGTCAGTTCGGCATTCAGCGCGGCGAGCCAGCCATCGGCGGCCATCGGAGAAAAGATGCCGGGAAAATCTGCCGAGATATCTGCTAACACGACGCGCAGCCGGTCGATGACGCCGGGCATTGCGTTGACGGATTCGGTTAACTGCCGCCAGATCAACGGCGCGATCCCGATCACGAGGGCGACGGCACTGCCCACGAAAATCGCGAACACGATCCATACCGCTGCCAGCCGGGGCACGTGCCAGGCGACGAGTCGGTCGACGACCCCGTTGAGGAGATACGCGAATATCAGCCCTGCCAGGACCGGGGCGATGTAGGTGCCGAGGACGAGCAATACCACAAACCCGACGAGCAGCAGGACCACCAGGTAGATGGCCTCTTCATTCGAAAAGTGCTCATTGATCCATCCGCCGATGACTTCGAGGAAGCGCACCGGGACTCAGCCGTCTTTCTTCCGCAGCAGATAGAAGTAGCTGCCGTCCTCCTGCCGCGACTCGAGCAGGGCGTTGCCGCTCTGCGCGCTGAACACTTCGAAGTCTCGGACGGACCCGGGATCCGTGGCGATAACCCGCAGCAGCGTTCCGGGTTGCATTTCGTTCAACGCCTTCTTCGCCTTCAGGAGCGGCATCGGGCAGGTCAATCCGCTTGCGTCGAGCAGTGTTTCGGTGACTTGGACCATGGCGCGAGAGCATAGCAGGTGGCGTTGCCGGCGGCGCGCGTCGCCCACCGCGAAGCCGCAGCGTGGCTTTGATCGCAGCGCTAGTGTTCCGTCAAGCCTAAAAATGCGAGTGTAGCTGCGAGGGATTTTTGGTTCCTGGCGAGGCGCGACGACGCGGTGTGGCAGGCACCACACAAGGAGGAGCAACGGAGCCTTCAGCCGGGGAGCGCGAGGGGGCACCCCTCGCATGAAAACCATCAGGGGCCAAAAAGACCCGCAGATACCCGTAGATTTAGGTTTGACGGAGCACTAGTGCCGGGAACGCAACCGTATGGGATCTGTCACGCCTGTCTCGCGCGTCCCAAGGGCTGGCGCAGCAAATCCAGCAACTCGCCGGCGTTCAGTTGTCCGGCAGCGTCGGCGCCAGCCAGCAACTGGTCGGCGAGATCGCGTTTTCGATGGTGCAGGTCGACGATCTGTTCCTCGATGGTGCCTTCCGTGACGAGTCGGTAGATGGTTACCGGGCGCGTCTGGCCGATGCGGTGGGCGCGGTCCGAAGCCTGGTCTTCCACCGCCGGGTTCCACCATGGGTCCATGTGAATGACGTAATCGGCAGCCGTCAGGTTGAGCCCGATGCCCCCCGCCTTGAGAGAGATCAGGAACACGTCGCCCTGACCTGCCTGAAACGCCTCGATGCGTTGGGCGCGCGCTCTCGCGGGGGTCCCTCCGTCAAGGTACTCGTATGCAATACCAGACTTTTTCAGGTGCTCCTCGACGAGCTTCAGATGCACAACGAACTGCGAGAACACCAACACTTTGTGGCGGTTCTCCAGCAGTTCATCGAGGGTATCGGCGAAGGTCGCTAGCTTCGAGCTGCCAGGCGCGCCGGTTTCGGAATCGATGACCAGACGGGGGTTGCAGCAGGCGAGCCTGAGGCGCGTCAGATGGGCAAGAACCTGTACGCGGCGCGCGCCCTCGCGGAAATTCTGGTCTGGCGCACGCGCGGCCTCAAGTTCCTCGAGGGCGCGTTGGCGGAGCACCTCGTAGAGGGCGGTTTCTTCCGGCGACATCTCCACGTGCAGGGTGATCTCGGTGCGTTCCGGCAGGTCATCCAGTACTTCAGTCTTGAGCCGCCGCAGGATGAACGGCGCAATGACGCGGCGCAACCGGGCCTGGGCATCCATATCGCCGTCACGTTCTACCGGGAAACCGAAGTTGCGGCGGAACTGTTCCTGGGAGCCCAGTAGACCGGGATTGACGAAACTGAATAGGGAGTACAGGTCCATCAGGTTGTTCTGGATGGGCGTGCCGGTGGTGACAAGGCGAAAATTCGCCTTTAGGCGCCGCGCGGCGCGGGCCCGCTTGGTGGTCGGATTCTTGATCGCCTGCGCTTCGTCGAGCACGGCGCTGTGCCACTCGACCGCGGCCAGTTGATCGACATCGTTCTGCAACACGCCGTAGGTGGCGACGTAGAGGTCGAATGGCGCCGGATCATCGAGCAACGCCGCCCTGGATGCGGCGACACCGGTATAGACCCTGACGTTCAGGGTCGGCGCGAAACGCCGCGCTTCGTCAATCCAGTTGGCCGTTACCGAAGTGGGGGCGACGACCAACGCCGGACCGTTCGGTGCCCTTTGCAGGAGCAGGGCCAGGGTCTGTACCGTCTTGCCGAGCCCCATGTCGTCGGCGAGACAAGCGCCCGCACCCCAACGGCTCAGGCGGGCGAGCCACCGGTAGCCGTCGAGTTGATAGGGGCGCAGCTCCGCCTGCAGCGTACTAGGCAAGTGTGGCTCGAAGGATTGCGCCGCCTGAAGGTTGTCGCGCAACTCGCGCCAGCCGTCATCGGCGTTGAGTTCCGCGCCCTCGATCAACTCTTTGAGCCCCAGCGCCGCCAGCGGATGCAGTCGCATGTCACCTCCGGCCGCTGGTGACGACAAGCTCGCGAAGTCGTCGAGTTGTCGGCGGAACGCCTTGGTCAGTGCGAGAAATTCGCCGTTGTCGAGTTCCAGGAAGCGCGAGCCGGGATTCGCTTCGAGCAAGGCGAACAACCGCTTGAGGTCGAGCACCCGTTGATCGTCAATGAAGAGTTTACCGGACGCCTGCATCCATTCGTCGGCGGATTTGACCGTCAATGCCAGAGACGACGTCGATTTGCGGGCGACGATGCGGAATGGCTCGCCCTGTGGCCATTTGCAGCGTGCACCCCCGGATTCCAGTTGCTCCAGGAACTCCAGGCATTGGGCGGGTTCGGACAACATCATCGGTTCGTGTTCCGTCGGCCGCGATGCGAGCCATCGGCAGCGCTCCAATATGCGTGCCTCGGCGGTCCGTTCGGCCGAAAGATCGCGCCGCGCCTGCACGTTTTCGCCGCTTCGGTTGGCGAACACGATGACACCGCCTTCGCCCGGAGCGAAGCAAATATCCGAGTCCGGGATCGGTTCGACCACCAGCGCTGCCATCAAGCCGGCATCGACGGGTTCCAGTCGCACCCAGGGCTCGGAATCCGCGTCGACTTGAGCTGCGGTGGTCGCGCCCTCCGTCGTAGCGCTTTGCACTCGGACTTGGGAGGCGAGCGCCGAAACCGCTTCCAGCAGACGCGCCTTGCTGTCTGCGGGCAATACCAGACCTTGCGGCGGGATGACCTCAAACAATCGTTGGTGATCGGGTGTGAACCGGGTCACTTCGTAGCGCTGGTCCGATACTGACGTTACGCTGTACTCCTCGTCGGTATCCCAACTGTGCGGTTCGATGGTGACCACCGCGCTGCCGTCGGCGTCTTCGTCGATGAACAGACCGGGTTCTCGGCGCACGATGTCTATCGGTGCGCCGGCCGCGTTGAAGACGTGCGGGTGTCCGGCAAGGGCGAACAGACCGTTCTTGCCCAGTTCGTAATACAGGCGGCCGCCCCAGGAGTAGTCGCCGGAAATCTCCGCTGCCGCTTCTCGATCCTGGGGGAGCAGGAAGTCCATGCTGGCGGCTTCCGTGGCCAAGCGTTTCAAGGCTATCTTCCTGCCCTTGCTCCAAGTGCCGTTCTTGTGTTGCCGTTGCTCGCGGGGAGTGAGTTGGACATCGTCGTATTCCCCATCCAGCTCCCAGACGAGCCGCTTCTTCGCGGGATTGGCATCGCGCCTGCCCCCCGATTTCCTGTTGGCCTCGTACGCGAGTTGTTCCAACGCTTTCAACGACTGCTCCCATTCCGGAACGGGCGTTGCGCGGACGGCCAAACTTGTCGTGCCCAGTTCGTCGTGCAATCGTTGCAAATCGGAAAGTTCGGCGATGCCTTCCCAGTCTTCGTAGGTCTCGGCGTATCGCCGGAGTGTTCCATCGCATTCCGCAACGACCCATCCGAATCCGTTCGCCGCCGCGCGTTCTCGATATTCCAGCATCGGCACCAACCAGTCTTCGATGCGTAGCGCATCGAAAGTGTCGACCCAGCAGATCAGGAGACCTTCCAGCAGCACGTCGAGCCGGGGCGTGTATTGGGTGCGGACGAGAACGGAGTGTCCGGAATGCACGCGTGCCGCGTTCATCACGAACGAGAGTTCCCGAGCGCTTTTGACTTGCAGCCGATTGGCGGCATGTATGAGTTGGTCGAACTGGGCATGGGACGCCGGCGAGTCGATCCGCACGAGGGACACGAGCGACAGCGCGAACGCCGGCAAGTCGGGGAACACATTGCGTTTGCGCGTACCGGCCTTCTCTGCGGCGAGCGCCGCATCAATGTATCGCTGGGCTGCGTCATCGTCGGTGTGCAGCGTGGCTATCAGGGCGCGCGTCGCCGCGAGGCCGGTTGTCGCGGGCTTGGACGCGCGAGCGTTCGGGGGTAATGCCTCGAACACGGCTTCGGCTTCCTCGAAACGCCCCTGGAGGAGGCGAACGAACGCGATTTCGGGCGCGTGAACATGAGGCTCAGAGCTGAGTCGTTCACAAATCTCGATGATCGGCTCAGACGGCGCGGCGGTGTCGTACACATGCCGCAGGCAGCCAGAAAGCGCGTTTTCGACATGGCGCTCCGGCAACGCCTCCAGGATGTCGATCGCGAGCGGTTCCGCCAGGAGTCGCCAGTGATCGGCCGTAGGCGCGCCGCCGATCAACGCCTCGAGACGATTGAAGTCGCCGGCGACGACGTAGCAGCGAAACAGCATCTCTCGTTCGTCCGGGTCGTCGTACCACAAGCGCCCATGGACTGACCTGAAGGCGGTCATGATCGGTAGCAGTCGATGTGCTGCATGCGCATTGCGCGTCAACGGAAGCGCCCAGTGCGGCGCGGCGCGGACGCCTTCTTGCGCATGGCGCAGGCAGATGCCCGCATCGAGAAGTTCGTGGTTGCATTGCCGGATTTGCTCGACAGCGAGGGCCCGGTTGGCGAACTTGACCTTGGCTTGGGACAACACGTTGGCGATGCGTGTCACGCCCATCGCGTACGGCGCGATTACGCCGTAAGCCTCGGCCACCAATCGCGCGGCGGGGGAAAGAGCGGCGTAGGAGTCTGCGGTGGATGGCACGGGGAAAGGATGACAATGGGCGTCCGTCAGGTCAACGCGATTGCGTGTGCCCTGTGAAATTCCCGCGATGTTTGCAGACATGAGCCAGGCGCAGCGCAGTCATCAGCCGTTTCGCCATTCGTTTCCCGGCATGATGCGTACCATGAACTCGTCGAATAACGGCACCGTGAATGCGGTGTCCCCATGGCTCGGACTCAGGATCATGCCCTTGGCGATGAGTTGAGCGCGCACCGGTCCCAGGGACGAAACGCGGCGCCGCAGTTGCGCGGCAATATCGCCGGAGCGGTGAGGTCCGGGGCCGAGCGCCGCCATGGCGCGAAGGTAGCGCCGCTCGGTCGGCGTCAAGCGATCGAAACGTACGCGGAAGAAGCTCTCGTCGAGGGCGGCGACGACATGGTGGGCGGCGTTGTCGACATCCTTGATCGTAATCGGTGAACCGATCGCCAAGTCCCACACGTGTTTACCCCACTCCTGAAGAAAGTAAGGATAGCCTCGCGACTCCTCGACGATGCGCTGCAGCGCTGCCGAGTCGATTTCCAAGCCTTCGGCGGCAACGGGTTTGGTGATCGCTGTCCGAGCAGCTTCAGGCGGCAACGGACCGAGTTCCGGGAACTCGAACATCCCTTCCGCGTAGGACTTTGCCTTACCCACCCGGGCGCGAAGCTGCGGTAGCCCGGCACCGACGAGAATCACCGGAAGCTGGCGTTGCGCCAAGCGATGCAGGGCACTGATGAGCGCCGCCAGTTCCGGTTCCCTGACGTATTGAAGCTCGTCGACAAACAATGCCAAGGCCTTTCTGCCAGCTCCGGCAGCAACGCCTACCGTCTCCAGGAGGCTCCGCAGGTCGTATTCGAGATCGCCGCTGTCGGCCAAACCGGGCTCAGCGTCGAAGTCGAACCCGACCTCGATATCATCGAATTTGACCTTAAGCGCCGACGCGAATCCGGCAAGGGCGCGCAAGCCGCGCTGGCCCAGATTCCGCGCTTGCCCGATTCTCGACACCGAGAGCAGGGCTTGCCGAATCTCGGGCGCGAGCAACGCCGGCAAGGATCGCTCCTCGGGCGCTTCGACGCTAAGCGTTAGAACGCCCAATTCTTCTGCCTCCTCCCGCATCCGGTGGAGCAACACGGTCTTCCCGACACCACGAAGACCAACCATCAATATGCCCTTGGCCGAATACCGACGCTGTGTTCTGGCGATGGCGATGCGAACCTGCTCGCGAAGCTCGTCCCGCCCGGCAAGTTCGGGCGGTGGCGTACCGGCGCCGGGCGCAAATGGATTGGTGACGGGATCCACGATCCTAGATGCCCTGAAAATGTAGGGAGTTTATCCCATATTTATATGCATTTTCCTTGTTTGTTCGACCTTCTAGGAACGCGTGTCCAACATCGAATTCGCAAGCGCGTTGGAACTGCTCCAGGGCTTGCATCGCCTTCGTTGCGTCCGCTGCCTGGTGATACGTTCCCCGCAGGTACAAGTGCCCCAGGTCGGTTGGCCATTTCGGGTTGTCCGGATCGAGCCTCTGTAACTCCTCGAGGTATTAGATCAAACGAGCAGCGCAACCTGCAGGGTGGCCGCGAGATTGATGACGCCGTGGATCGCGAGCGGCGTGACGAGCGATCCTGTGCGGTGCCGCGAGAGGCCCAGCACGATCCCGTAGACGAACACGACCAGCATTTCAACGATATCGTATTGAATGTGGATCAGGCACCAGATTACGGAGGTCAGCAGGATCGTGCCAATCGCTCCCAGCCGGGAATCCATCCAGCCGCGGAACAGGAATCCCCGGAACAGGAACTCTTCGAAAACGGGGGCTGCAATGACCAGTGCGAACCAGAACAGGGGCAGGTAGACAGCGGACCGATAGACTTTGACCATGAATTCCGGAACCGTGTCCCTCCCGGCCAGCATCAGGATTGCGTCCGTTGCGACGACGACCGCAATGGCAATGCCGAGCCACAGCAGCAACGAGCGGCCGGCGGTCATCCGCAAAGCCAGGTATTCCCCGATGGAGATTCCGCGGCGCAGTCGCGCAAGCAGCAGTACTGCCAACGTGCAGACGACGCCGGTGGCACAGGTCGCAACGGAGAGGAACAGGCCGTTGTTTTCCAGTTGTTCCGGGTCGATGTCCGGTGGCTCCTGGACCAGGAAACCGATGGCGATCACGGTCTGTATCAAGTAGAACAGCGCCAGAATGAGGGCAGCGAGGCCCGCCGTCGCCCAGAATCCCCAGGGCGCGCCCCCGTTTGCATCGGTGGCCGTCCCGCTGGACTGTTGGGGCGCTGTTTCGTTCATCGACTTCACCTCGGTCTCGTGGATGGAAACGACGTATGTTGGCCGGAGGCGCTAGGCTGTGCAATGCATTGCAACCCGTGGCGCATGGCCGAACCTGCGTTCTCATGGCCGAACCTGCGTTCTGATACGATCTTCTGCATGAAAATTTTCGCGTTGCTGGTGGCTGCCGTCGGGCTCGCTGGCCTGTCTTCGTCGCACGCCGCGGTGCCGGATGCGTTACCCGAGTTGGGCGATACGTCTTCGGCCATTGTCTCGCCCGCGGAGGAGCGCCGGCTCGGCCAGATGTTCCTGAAGCAGGTGCGATCAGATGTTCCAGCGATCGACGACGAGATACTCAAGTACTACGTGGCCACGCAGTTGCGGCAGCTTGCGCAACATTCGGACCTCAAGGACGCCACGCTCTATCCGGTATTGATCGACAATCCCGAGATCAATGCGTTCGCCGTGCCCGGCGGCGTGGTCGGCATCCACCTGGGCTTGCTGCTCCACGCGCGCGACGTGCACGAATATTCCGCCGTGATCGCGCACGAACTCGCGCATTTGGGCCAGCGCCACTTCGCGCGCGGCATTGAGGCGCAGCAACAGGCCACATTGCCCATGCTCGTCGGCATGCTGGCGGGGGCCTTGTTGATGGCCGCGGGCGGCGGTGACGCGGGTTTGGCAACGTTGGTCGGCACCCAGGCCGCCATGATGCAGAACCAGCTGCGCTATAGCCGCGGGCGCGAACAGGAAGCGGACCGAATCGGTCTCAATACCATGGTCAGGGCACAACTCGACGCGCACGGCATGGAACGCATGTTCGCGCGGATGCAGCGGGCATATCGTTTTCGGGAAACGATGCCGGAATTTCTCCTGACCCACCCCGTTACGGAATCTCGCATAGCCGATGCCCGCAACCAGGCGGCGCAATATCCGGAGGGGATGGCGGCGGATTCGCGCGACTATCAGTTCATGCGCGCGCGGGCGCTCGTCCACGATGCCCAAACGCCGGCAAGCGCGTTGGAGCGGGCGAGGGATGATGATGTGTCAGAGGCGGCCGGGGCCTATCGATTGGCGCTCGCCCGCTCCGGCGTCGGCGAGCATATCGAAGCGGTGGTCGGCATGAAACGGCTTCTGGATGCGAATCCCGGCAGCATCCTGCTGGCGGCGTCGTACGCGGGCACGCTGATAGAGGGAGGCCGAGGCGGAGAAGCCGCGGCGTTCCTGGCCCACCAGTTGGTGATCAACCCGGATAACCAGCCGCTGGCGATGCTCTACGCGAAGGCGCTATCGAAGGTTGACCGCCATCGCGATGCCCAGCAGGTGCTTGTCCGGCAAAGTCGCGTGCACGGGGACGACATCGACGTTTGGTATGAACTCGCGGAAACCGCAGGTCTGGCGGGCGATATCGTCGGCGTCCACCGCGCGCGGGCAGAGTTCTTCGCGCGGCGCGGCGCCTATCAGAAGGCAATTCAACACCTCGAATACGCCCGCGGGCTGGTCGAGGACAACTATCGGCTGACGGCCGGTTTGACCCAACGTATCCTCGATCTGCGGACGGAGCTGGAGGCGTTCAAAGGCTAGCTTTTTCGCACGCTGAACGACGCGCCGCCCGCCGCCGCGTGCACGACTTGGGTAGCTCGGACTGGGCTTTGGGCTCGATTTCGGTCTCGGCAACCAGCGCGCTCACAGCAAGGAACAATGCGTCGAACGGGGGCCGCGCCCGGTAGTCTTCCACCGCCGCCTTGTACAGGACGGTTCGGGAAGTATCGATCAGCATGATGCCCGGATGGGGTATCCCGAAACCGCGGGAACCAGGCAGGTATTCTTCGTTTCGGATACCTAGCGCGGACATGTATTCGCCGTCCGGGTCAGAGAGCAGCGGGTAACCGAGTCCCATGCCGGATGCGAATTCGTACAACACCTCCCGGTTGTCGTACGTCATCGCAGCGACGTTGATGTCTATTGCTTTGAAGCGACCTTGCCACTCACTCAACTCGACGAGCTGACCTTTGCAAAAGGGTCACCAGTCCGCGGAACGGTTGAAGAAGATCAGAAGTCCCTTGTCTCCCATCAGCCCGCGGAACGTGCGCGTCTCGCCGATATGGGAAGTAAAGCCCCCGGCTGGAATCTGTGTCCCAGCGGGAGGACCCCACTCGTCGCTGTATTCCGCCGCCAAGGCCAGACTCGCGACCAAGAGGCTCAGTAGGTATGGCACTCTCATTGTCGTTGTCCGAAGTCCAGCATTCGGCGCAACGGGACCATCGCGCGCGCGGCGATCTCTTCGTCCACGAAAACCTCGTCGTCCTGGCGCTCCAGGGACTCGTTCAATACTCGGAGCTCATTCATCGCCATCCAGGGGCAGTGCGCGCAGCTGATGCACGTGGCGCCGGTGCCGGCGGTCGGCGCCTCGATGAAACGCTTGTGCGGCGACAGCTTGCGTAGCTGGTGGAATATGCCGCGGTCCGTGGCCACGATGAACGTATCGTTGGGCATCTCCCGGGACGCGGCGATGATCTGGCTTGTCGAGCCGACGCAGTCGGCGATGCCGATGACGGCGGCTGGCGATTCCGGATGCACCAGCACCCCGGCGTCCGGATAGACCTCCATCAATTGCCGCAACTTGTCGAACTTGAACTCTTCGTGGACGATGCAGGCCCCGGTCCACAGCAGCATGTCCGCGCCCGTCTGTTGTTGAATATAGGCGCCGAGGTGCTTGTCCGGCGCCCAAAGGATGCGCTCGCCATTCGCGCCAAGGTGTTCGATGATGCGCAGCCCGACGCTCGATGTGACGACCCAGTCGGCCATCGCCTTGACCCGCGCCGACGTGTTGGCGTAGACCACCACCGTGCGATCCGGGTGCGCCCCGACGAAGGCTTCGAATTCGTCCGGCGGGCAGCCGATGTCGAGAGAGCAGGTGGCTTCGAGGGTGGGCATGAGTACCCGCTTTTCGGGCGACAGTATCTTCGCCGTTTCTCCCATGAAGCTGACGCCCGCCACGACCAGGGTCGAGGCGGGGTGATCGCGACCGAAACGCGCCATCTCCAGGGAATCCGAGACGCAACCACCCGTCTCCTGGGCGAGGTCCTGGATGTCGGCGTCCACGTAGTAGTGCGCGACGAGGACGGCGTCGAGCGAGTCGAGTTGAGCCCGAATGTCTTCCTTCAGTGCCATGCGCTCTGCGGCCGCCAGCGCGACAGGTTCGTGCCTCGGTATCTCGGCGGGAGTTAGACTGTAGTTCGAGCGCATAACAAAAGTGTAACGCAATTCCCAGGGGCGAGTTCGGAGTGGAAACCAGCGTGCAAGCATCCAATGGCCGGCGTGAGTGGCGCATCGCAGCCGATACTTCCTGAGTTACGACAGTTTGAAGCACATCGCATTTCTCGCCGCCCCCGGGGACTCCTCCAACGACAACCGCGAACGCTTGCCCGCAGCGTTCGAAGCCGCGGGGGTCTGGCGGGCGATATCGTCGGCGTCCACCGCGCGCGGGCAGAGTTCTTCGCGCGGCGCGGCGCGGCGCCTATCAGAAGGCCATTCAACACCTCGAAGACGCCCGCGGGCTGGTCGAGGATAACTATCGGCTGACGGCAGGTTTGACCCAACGCATCCTCGATCTGCGCACGGAGCTGGAGGCGTTCAAAGGATAGCAGGCTGAACCGCTTGGGTGCGGCGCTGTTGGTCTATTCCAATGCGGCGCCGCTGGTGTCTCTCACTGCTGCGCTCACAGCGTCAAACAGCGCGACGAAGGGGGGACGCACCTGATAGTTTTCCATCGCCGCCTTGTACAGGACGGTTCGGGAAGCATCGATCAGCATGATGCCCGGATGGGGTATCCCGAAACCGGGGTGACCAGGTCCGTACTCTTCGTTCCGTATGCCGATCGCTTCCACATACTCCCCGTCAGGATCAGAGAACAGCGTATAGCCCAGTCCCTGGTCCCATGCGAAGTCGGACAACACCTCCCGGTCGTCATGCGTCATCGCAACGACGTTCACGCCGATCTCTGCAAAACGATCCTGCCACGCACTCAGCTCGACGAGCTGACTCTTGCAAAAGGGTCACCAGTTCGCGGAACGGTTGAAGAAGATCAGAAGTCCCCTGTCTCCCATCAGATCGAGGAACGTGCGCGTTTCGCCGATATGGGACGTAAAGCTCCCGGCCGGAATGTGTGTTCCAGTGGGAGGACCCCACTCGTCGCTGTAATCGGACCCCAAGGCCAGACTCGCGGCCAGGAGGCTCAGCATGTAAGGGAGTTTCATTGTCGTTGTCCAAAGTCCAGCATTCGACGCAACGGAACCATCGCGCGCACGGCGATCTCTTCGTCCACGACAATCTCGCTGTCCTGGCGTTCCAGGGAGTCGTTCAGCACTTGGAGCTCATTCATCGCCATCCAGGGGCAATGCGCGCAGCTGATGCACGTGGCGCCCGTGCCGGCAGTTGGTGCCTCGATGAAACGCTTGTGGGGGCTTTTCGGGCGAAAGTATCTTCGCCGTTTCGTAGTAGTGCGCGACGAGGACGGCGTCGAGCGAGTCGAGTTGAGCCCGAATATCTTCCTTCAGCGCCATGCGCTCTGCGGCCGCCAGCGCGGCAGGTTCGTGCCTCGGTATCTCGGCGGGAGTTAGACTGTAGTTCGAGCGCATAACAAAAGTGTAACGCAAATCCCAGGGGCGAGTTCGGAGTGGAAACCAGCGTGCAAGCATCCAATGGCTGGCGTGAGTGGCGCATCGCAGCCGATACTTCCTGAGTTACGACAGTTTGAAACGCATCGCATTTCTCGCCGCCCCCGGGGACTCCTCCAACGACAACCGCGAACGCTTGCCCGCCGCGTTCGAAGCCGCGGGTTGGCGCGCCGCGCTGCTCTTGCACGAATCGCTGGGGTTGACTGCCGACGGCGTGGCTGCGCGCGATGCCGCGGGTCGCATGGTTCCCCTGGCGTCGTTCGACCTGGTGTGGATCCTTGGATTTGGCGGACGGACAAGCTTCCTCGACAGGATGCAGATGCTTAAGACGCTGGATCAGGCGCGGTTTGTCAACACCGTGGACGCCCTCGTATACCTGCACGGCAAGATCGATTTGGCGGAGTTCGGCCCCGAGACGCACGCAAGCGCCGATGTGGACGCGCTCATGGCCATCGTCGCCGGAGGCGGACGCTGGGTGGCCAAGCCGACGGCGGGGAGTTTCGGTCGCGACGTCTTCCTGCTCGGTGCCGGAGATATCCACTGCCGCGCGGTGTTCGAACACCTGACCGGCCGCGGCGCCGGACGGTACTGCCTGTTGCAGCGCTATGTGGAGGAAGCGGAACGCAACGAGAAACGTGTAGTGGTTGCCGGTGGGGAAATCATCGGAGCTTACGGCAAAACGGGGGGCAACCTGGCGACCGGCGCGGTCGTGCGCCGGACTGAACTCGACGCGGGCGAAACCACCCTGGTCCGGAAGGTCATCGCGCGCTTGCATTTGCGAGGCGCGAGGTTCGCCGGCATAGATCTCGCGGCACCTTATCTCCTGGAAGCGAACGTCGCGAATCCGGGAGGTTTGAGCACGCTGGAGCAGCTTACCGGCACCGATCCCACGCCAGCCGTGGTGGAGGCCCTGACTCGGGACTGATCGCACGCATTGTCGTCGGCGCGGGGCCGCAAGGGCCCTTGGCCAGCCGAAGACGCCGTCCCGGCTACGACGCCGTCCCGGCTACGACGCCGCGACGGCGGCACCCTCGAGCTCGTCGCGCTCGCGACGACGCACCATGGCTTCGATGCGGTCGAACATGACGATGTAGAAGACGCCGCCCGCACCGGCGAAGCATCCCGCGATCGGGAAGAAAGTCGCCCAGCCCAAATCCGCCGCCACGAACCCGGCCGTGGATCCCGCAACCCAGAGGCCGAAGTTCCAGAGACTCGACTGCATGCTGTAGTCGGTGGCCGCCTGGGCCTTGGACGCCCAACGGAAGCGGGAGTTGTTCACGACGTAGGAGTAGATCGAGGTGACGAATCCAAGGATCGCTACCACGAGCGTGAGCATGGGCAGGACCGGGAGCCCCGGGTCCAGGGCGAGGGCGCGGAAGATGAACCCCTCGACCGGCAGGGCGACGGCGCCGATGATCGCCGTCCTGCGCATGCCGATGCGTTCCACCAGCCAGGGGGTGGTGAGCGCGCCGAGCCCGCTGCCTGCGAGCGTTGCCACCGCGTAGAGGATGCCGAACTCGGTGGTCGTGAGGCCCTTGTCCGCGAAGAAAACCCCGAACATCGAGCCGAAGAACCCGGCGCCGAATCCGAATAGAACGAGATAGGGGAGGATGTAGCGCGACTCGCGGCGGCGCAGGGCCTTCACGAGGCTTGGGCGCTCGCCGCGTGCGCGGCGCTGTCTCGTCGCGGCGGGAGGCGGAGGTTCACGCCGGATGATCGCGGGTGCTGCGAACGCGATCATGAGGGCGGACGCCGCCATCATCGTCCGCGCCCAGCCAAAGGTCCCCACGAGCGCGACTACTCCCTTTCCCGAGACGTTGGCCAGTGTGCCCAGGAAGCCGATGATCGAGGTGCCCGTGGCCCGTTCGGCGTCGGTCATCGACTCGGCGGCGTAACCGTCCACGGCGATGTCCTGTGCGGCCATGATGAACGACTTGGCGAGCAGGATGCCGACGATCAGGTGCACGGCGGAGACCGTCGGCGGGATCCAGGCGAGCGCGGCGTAGGCGGCGGCGCCGATCGCGGTGCAGGGAATGATCCAACTCTTGCGACGACCGATGCGGGCGCTGCCGTAGTTGTCGACGACCAGGGCGATGAGCCACTTCAGCCAGCGGGGGATGGCGGGCAGCGCGAGCAGCCAGAACATCTCGAGCGGCAGACCTTCCTTGCGGAAGAGGAAAGGCAGGGCGATTCCCGTGAACGCGGCGGGAAAATACTGCGCCATGTGGAGCATGCCAAGCATCACCAGCTTGGGATGGTCCTTTTCTGGCGGAGATGCCATCGCTTCCTGACGCGCCTTCGTGGGCTCAGCCCGGATATTTCATCAAGGGCCGCGAAGATCGCGCAGGATTTTTTTCGCGTGCGCGTGCTCGCGAGCGGAAGCATAGCCACGCCTTACGTAGTCGCGGATGGCGATCGGATCCACGCCGATCTCGTCGTGGGGGAACACAATGCCGAGCTTTATGGAACCGGATTGCATCGCTGAATTCCTCGTCAAATGGCCGGTGGCGTCACCAGGCTCTAGCGCCCGGCGCGGGCGGTTTCTGGGGTTCGCCGGCAAAGCACTGGGCCATGTTCATCCACGCATTCGCGGTGTCGCCGACGACGGTGAGATTGCAGTCGGCGATGTTCCTCCCCTGGGTGACGACATGGGCGAACTCGACGGCGGACCCCATGACGCAGTTCTCCTCGGAGCGGTCGTTCCACTCCCAGACCGCCCCCGAGGGCGCGTCGAGGCGCACGTACGGTTGGGGCGTCGGGACCTCGAGTTCGCGATTCATGAACGTCCAGCCGAAAGTTCGAACGCCGAGGTGGCAGATGTTCCTGATGCGGTCCGTATTCTGGCGCCTGACGCGGACCAGGTCGTAGATGTCCTGACCGTGTGCCCACGTCTCCATCTGTCGCGCGGTGGCCATCATGCGGATGCCCATGTCGGGCCCGAACCAGGGCACTCGCCGCTCGGGGTCCGCTAGTTCCAGCGCGGCGCAGAGCTTGACGAAATCTGCACACCAGCGCTCCAGTAGCGGTTTGCCGCGCGGGTATCGGGGATGTATGCGACGGCTCGCGATCCACTTGGCCGCCCACGTGCGGTACGCGTCCGGATCCGTGATGGATTGGATGGCCCAGCGATCGGCGTCGTGCAGGTGCCGGACAACCCAATTCACGGTGCGATTCTTGAACGGCGTTGGCAGCGCCCATTGATCGTCGGTGAGCGTGTCCAGCAGTTCGAAGAGCGCCTCGCCTTCCTCGCGCAGGTCCGCGACCTGTTGCAGCGTCATGTTTGCTCCCACCCGATGAGGGATGCCTTGGGCGAGTCGGGGTCGCCGATGTAGAACACCCGCCCGCCGCTTCGAATGGCGAGAAGGGCTTCGAGGTCGCCGCTGATATTGGCGACTTCGGTGCAGTCGAGCCGCGCCGCCTCGAACGTGGCGAGGAGGTCGCTGCCGAGATGATAAAGGTGCATGGGCTTCAATGTGATTCCGACCAGCGTCGAAGCGTCGCACCTGGCGACGAAAGCCCGAAAGTGCTCGGGCAGGTTAAGTTCCCGTTCCGAAATGTCGAGTTTGCCGAGTTCGACGACGCCAGGGCCGACCTGCATCGCGGAGGTGAACAGTCCCCGGTGATAGTCCGTGCGGCCAATGATGTCGAGAACGCCATCGCGCAGTCCGATGATTCGCGTATAGCCGTGGTTCGATAGTTCGGATACCACCGTGCCGTCTATCTGCAGAAGCCCGAGCGGCGCGATGGGTTTGAATTCGGACACGAAGCCGCTGCCGAGCACGACATGTATACCGGAGCCGATTTGGCCCCTGGCCGTGACGCCGCCCCGGGAGCGATTGCCAACCCCGACTATGACGGGCTCGAAGTGCTGATGATGGAGTTCGAGCGCCATGGCGCCATCGCCGACGAGGTGGCAGGAAGCGCCGTTGATTCCGTCCGCCAGTTGGCAAAGGAGATCCGGCCACGTCGCCGCGGTCACCGACCGCGTCTCGCCCTCCGCGACAAGCACCGCGGGCAGCGACGTGGCCGGCGTCTGGCGCGGGGAAACATCCTTCGCGGGATCGCAAGCGGTTGCGAACACGCAAAGGGCGACGGCGGTCGCCGCCCTCATTCGAGGGGCTCCCCTCCGCGTAGCCCGGCTGAGGACGCTATTCGCGGGCGTTGGCCGATCCATGCCGCCACGGTAGCGAATGCAACGCGCCGCGCCAAGCCCCGCGGCCCGGCGAAAAGACGCGGACGAACGAGCCGGCCGACGCAAACCACCGAATCAGCGGCGGCGCCAGGGTGGAATGGCTTCCCAGTCGAAGGGCTCGATTCCGGCAGCGGTGATGAGCCAGACGGACGCGTCCGCCTTGCCGTTGTCGAGATCGAGAAAGCCGATCGTGCCGTACTGGGTGTCGTAGTTGTGCGGGTAGGTCGGTGATCCCGGGTTGACGCACAGGATGCCGTCCACAACTTCGATCGCTTCGGTGTGGGTGTCCCCGTAGACGATGACATTGGGTCGTTTGTCAGGGAAGTAGCGTTCCACCCATCTGGCGACGGTGAGGTAGGGCGGGCGCTCCTCCGTTGGAATGTAGTGGGTGAGGCCGATCGTGAGGTTCTCCATCTCGAACGACCACGCCTCCCTGACCCGGGAATCCTCCGGCTGCACCGGCCGACCGCCGGAGCCGTCCTCGCCATTGCCGCGAGCGGCGTATACCGGCGCAATCTTCTCCAGCGTGTCGAGAACCCAGAACTCGTGGATGTCCCCGCCATGGAAGATGCAGTCGACACCGTCGAATGCCTCATATACCTGGGGCCACAAGTGGTCCACCGCTTCCGGTATATGCGTGTCGGACACGAGGCCGATCCTCAAACTCACTGCGAGATCCCGCCCAGGGAAACCAAGCCACAGTACGTGAACGGGAGAATGACGGCAATGCGAGGATTGGCCCCGTGCTGGGTTACCCTATCGCCACGGCGAGCTGACCGGAGAGGATGGTGCTGGATTGGGAACAGGTGCGGACGCAGGCGAACGGCGACGGCGAATTCCGCATGCACGCGCGTTTCTGGAACAGCAAGATTCGTCTGAAGATCGGTGACAGGCGGTACCAGATGGTGGTCGATTCGGGCGAGATCGCCTCGATCGAACGGTGGTACAGGGGAACGGCCTGCGATCTGTCCATCATGGCGCCCCAGCAGGACTGGGACGCGCTGCTCGAGGCCGTGCCCAGACCCTTCTACCAGGATCTCTATCCGGCAACCTTGCATCACGGTTTCGATGTCGCCGGCGACATCGGCCACTACTGCGCCTACTATCCGGCGATCCGACGTCTCATCGAGGTGATGCGCGAGGTAAACAACGGCGGCGTGGCCGCGGACACGATGCCATGACTCAACAGCGATTCGATACGGCGGTGGGACGCTATGTTCACCTGGAACTCGATGGCGTCGACTACCGGGTTTACTTCGAAGAGACCGGGGCCGGCGTGCCGGTGCTGCTGCAGCACACCGCTGGAGCGGACGGCCGGCAGTGGCGGCATGTGCTGGAGGACGCCGGGCTGCGCGACAAGTTCCGGCTGATCGCCTACGACCTTCCGTACCACGGCAAGTCCGTCCCGCCGACCGACGTTACCTGGTGGCGCGAACCCTACAGGCTGACCAAGGACTTCCTGATGCGCGTGCCGGTGACCCTGGCGAGGGCGCTGGACCTCGACCGCCCCGTATACATGGGCAGTTCTATCGGCGGTCACCTCGCGGTGGATCTCGCCATTCACCACGCCGCCGATTTTCGCGCGCTGATCGGCCTTGAGACGGCCCCCCATACGCCCGGCGGCTACAACGACGAGTTCTACCACCCCGAAATCGGCAACGACTTCAAGGCGCACCTCATGTACGGCATGATGGCCCCGACGAGCCCCGAGGCGCTTCGCCGCGAGACGGCGTGGGTCTACAGTCAGGGCGCGCCCGCGGTTTTCAGGGGCGACCTCTACTACTACTCGGTCGATCACGATGTGCGCAACAGCGCGCCGGGCATCGATACTCGATCCTGTCCGCTCTACATCCTGAACGGGGAATACGACTGGAGCGGCACGCCCGCCCTCGGCGAGGAGTTGGCCGCCATGATTCCCGGCGCGCGCTATCGCACGATGAAAGGACTCGGCCACTTCCCGATGAGCGAGAATCCGGAGTTGTTCCTGCAGGAGATTCGCCCGGTGCTGGACGAAATCCTGCGCCAGGGCTCGTAAGCCTTTCCTCGCTGGCAGATGCCGATGCTGGAGAAGTACGTCAAGAAGATCCTCGCATCAAGGGTCTATGACATCGCGGTCGAGACGCCTCTGCAGCGCGCCGACAGCATTTCGGCGCGACTGGGTCACGAGGTCTGGCTGAAGCGGGAGGACATGCAGCCGGCCTTTTCCTTCAAGGTGCGCGGTGCGTACAACAAAATGGCGCAGCTTTCGGATGCCGAGCGCGCCCGGGATGTGGTGGCCGCTTCGGCGGGCAATCACGCCCAGGGCGTGGCCCTGGCGGCGGACAGGCTCGGCATCAAGGCGCATATCGTCATGGGTCGCAACACGCCGAGCATCAAGGTCGATGCGGTGCGCAACCTCGGCGGGCACGTGGTTCTGCATGGGGACACCTATCCGGACGCGGCCAGACATGCCGCCGCGCTGGCCAAAAGCCGAGGCTACGTGCCGGTGCATCCGTACGACGACGTGGATGTCATCGCTGGCCAGGGCACGGTGGGCGTGGAGATCATGAACCAGCATCCGGGGCCCGACGCCATTTTCGTGCCGGTGGGAGGAGGCGGACTCATTGCCGGAATTTCGGCATACGTCAAGTATCTGCGCCCCGAGACGCAGGTTATCGGGGTGGAAGCCGAGGGTTCCGCATGTCTCGCGGCGGCACTCAGCGCGGGTCGACGTGTCCGCTTGCCATTCGACACCCTGGACCTGTTCGCGGATGGCGTGTCGGTGGCGCAGATCGGACGGGAGCCCTTCAAGATCGCCCGGACCTGTGTCGACCGGGTGGTCGTCGTCTCGATCGATGAGATTTGCGCCGCTGTCAAGGATGTGTTCGACGCCACGCGCCTGATTGCCGAACCTGCGGGCGCCCTGGCCGTCGCCGGGCTCAAGAAATACGCGGAAGCCCGCGAGCGCGTTGGCGAGCCCGTTGGCGAGCCCGATGGCGCACAACGGTACGTGGCCATTGTCAGCGGCGCCAACGTCAACTTTGACCGGCTCCGGCACATCTCGGAGCGCGCCGAGTTGGGCGAGCACCGGGAGGCGATCCTGGGTGTCACCATCGACGAGAAGCCGGGCAGCTTTCAGCGTTTCTGCAGGACCCTCGGCAACCGTTCCGTAACAGAGTTCAACTACCGCTTTGCCGCACAGGACGAGGCGCACGTATTTGTCGGTTTGCAGGTAAGCCCGGGAGAGGACAGGCAGGCCGTGGCGGATGTCCTGACGGGCGCCGGCTACCGCGTCACCGACATGACCGACAACGAGGCCGCAAAGCTGCACGTGCGCCACATGGTCGGCGGCCGTACCTTCGGCAGCAAACCGGAGTTGGTCTACCGATTCGAGTTTCCCGAGCGCCCCGGCGCACTGTTGCGTTTCCTGAACGGACTCGGCAGCCGCTGGAATATCACGATGTTCCACTATCGCAATCATGGCTCCGCGTGGGGCAGGGTGCTGGTCGGCTTCGAGGCGAAAGATGCGGACCGGGCGAGTCTCTCAACCTACCTGAAGCGCATCGGATACCGCTACTGGGAGGAGACGGGCAACCCTGCGGTCGATCTGTTCCTGCGCTAGGAGCCTTCAGCCCACTGGATTACAGTGCGCCCGTGACGCCCAGGGAACTTCCACGTTGCAAGTCCTCCTGCGGTGGTGGCAGTGTTGTTCCATGGTAGTGCCCACAGCCAGCGCCTTCGGCTTCAGTCTATTTCTTCGTGGGAGGGAACGCCCACGACGCCGCGGATGTCCGTCTCGTTGTCCGCGTCCACCGCGCGGTTCGGGCGGTCCGGGTCCAGCGCGCGCAGCACGCGCCGGCCGTCCTCCACGGCGTACAGCCGCACCGAGTTGACGCGCGGCTCGCCGTCCCGCACCGCCACCGGGCACCCGTCCGCGCGGCGGGCTCGTCCGGGTCGCCGTGCGCGAAGTCGCCGGGGCAGGGCGCGTCCGCGTCCGTTCCGCCGACGTTGCCAGCATTCGGGTTGGGGACACCCATCCCCGATTCAGGGACACCCATGAACATCCCGTTCGGGACGGGCACAACACCGCCTCGGGGACACCCATGGGCAAATGGAAGCCATGACGTTCGGGGCGCAAGCGATCATCCGGAGAACGTGCATGGAAGGACGGGAGGCACCGGCTTACGCGACCAGGGCAGATTGCCCCCCGCTTTTTTCAGCGATCGCCCGTGGCGCGTCCGGTGGCGCCTGCCCGATCATTCCGATCGAACAAACACCGGGCGCAGCGCATGGCGAACGCCGTCAGCCACGACCAGAACTTCAAGAACCTGATCCTCGACTATCCGCGCGACGTGCTGGCGTTTTTCGCCGCCGAAGAGGCGCCGCTGCCGGAAGACGACGTGGAGATCATCCCGGCGCGACAGGAACAGCTCCAGGAACGCCTGGGAACACACTACCGGGAGCTCGATGTGCCCCTGCTGGTGGAATGGGCCGACGGCCGCCGGGAGGCGATCCTGTTCGTGCTGGAAGAAGAAACCAACTGGCGACAATTCTCGCCGCGCCGGCTGGCGCACTATTGCCTCGACCTCACCGACCTGTTTCAGACGGACCGCGTGGTGCCGGTAACGATTTTCCTGCGCGACGCCGACGCGGCCCCCGCGTCCCTGACTCTCGGCACCGAACGCAGCCCATATCTGACGTTCAACTATCTGACCTGCAAGCTCAGGGAGATACCCTCCGAGCGCTGGCTGCACAGCGACAACCTGGTGGCGCGAGTCAACCTGCCGAACATGCGCAGACCGGAGGGCAGCAAGGTCGAGGTGTACGCGCAGGCGGTCCGCGGCTTGCTGGCGCTGGAGCGCGACGCCGACAAGCGGGCGAAATACATCGAATTCATCGACATCTACGCCGGCCTCACCGACAATGAGTTCCAGCGCTATCAGCGACAATATCCAGAGGAAAGCACCACCATGGCAGGAGTCATCCAAAGGGCCCGCGACGAAGGGATGCAGCAGGGGATGCAGCGAGGAATGCGCCAGGGTCGCGTCGAGGGGGAGCGCGTGGTCCTGGAACGGCTGCTGCTGCGGCGATTCGGTCTCCTGCCGCCCGAAGTCGCCGAGAGGCTAAGCGAAGCGACCGCGGCCGATCTTGAGACCTGGGCCGAAAACGTGCTTGACGCGCAAGCGCTTGGCGACGTGTTCGATTCGGGCCGCTAGCGCTCCGGCAAGCCTGAATCCGGGGGGAACATCCCGCCGGCCCCGGGGCGCCGGGAGACGACCGGAGCGGAAGACGCGGAGAGGCGTCCCGTCTCCCGCGTGCTGGCCGTCTACCGGTCCGCCGGACCCTCCCGCGCCGCGTCCCGTCGCCGGGGCATTGCGCGTCCGCGTCCGTTCCGCCGACGTTGCCAGCATTCGGGTTGGGGACACCCATCCCCGATTCAGGGACACCCATGAACATCCCGTTCGGGGCGGGCACAACACCGCCTCGGGGACACCCATGGGCAAATGGAAGCCATGACGTTCGGGGCGCAAGCAATCGTCCGGAGAACGTGCATGGAGGGACGGGAGGCGCCGGCTTACGCGACAAGGGCAGATCGTCCCCCGCTTTTTCAGCGATTGCCCGTGGCGCGTCCGGCGGCAAATGCCCATCCTGTCGATCGAACAAACGCCGGGCGCAGCGCATGGCGAACGCGGTCAGCCACGACCAGAACTTCAAGAACCTGATCCTCGACTATCCGCGCGACGCGCTGGCGTTTTTCGCCGCCGAAGAGGCGCCGCTGCCGGAAGACGACGTGGAGATCATCCCGGCGCGACAGGAACAGCTCCAGGAACGCCTGGGAACACACTACCGGGAGCTCGATGTGCCCCTGCTGGTGGAGTGGGCCGACGGCCGCCGCGAGGCGATCCTGTTCGTGCTGGAAGAAGAATCCGACTGGCGGCGATTCTCGCCGCACCGGCTGGCGCACTACTGCCTCGACCTCGCCGAGTTGTTCAAGACGGACCGCGTGGTGCCGGCGGTGATCTTCTTGCGCGACGCCGACGCGGCCGCCGCGTCGCTCACCCTGGGCACCGAGCGCCGCCCCTACCTGACGTTCGACTATCTGGACTGCAAGCTCAGGGAGATACCCTCCGAGCGCTGGCTGCACAGCGACAACCTGGTGGCGCGAGTCAACCTGCCGAACATGCGCAGACCGGAGACCCGCAAGGTCGAGGTGTACGCGCAGGCGGTCCGCGGCTTGCTGGCGCTGGAGCGCGACGCCGACAAGCGGGCGAAATACATCGAATTCATCGACATCTACGCCGGCCTCACCGACAATGAGTTCCAGCGCTATCAGCGGCAATATCCAGAGGAAAGCACCACCATGGCAGGAGTCATCCAAAGGGCCCGCGACGAAGGGATGCAGCAGGGGATGCAGCAAGGAATGCAACAAGGGATGCAACAAGGGATGCAACAAGGAATGCAGCGAGGAATGCGCCAGGGTCGCGTCGAGGGGGAGCGTGTGGTCCTGGAACGACAGCTCCGGCGGCGATTCGGCCCCCTATCACCCGCAATCGCCCAAAGGCTACATGGAGCATCTGCGGCCGATCTGGAGACCTGGGCCGAAAACGTGCTCGACGCCGACACGCTTGACGACGTATTCGATTCAAGCCCCTAGCGCTCCGTCAAGCCTGAATCTGCGGGTATCTGCGGGTATCCAGCGGTTGTCCCAGCCCCAACATGCCGGCTCGGCGTCCGGCTTACGCCACAAGGGCAGATCGTCCCCCGCTTTTTCAGCGATTGCCCGTGGCGCGTCCGGTGGCGCCTGCCCGATCATTCCGATCGAACAAACACCGGGCGCAGTGCATGGCGAACGCGGTCAGCCACGACCAGAACTTCAAGAACCTGATCCTCGACTATCCGCGCGACGCGCTGGCGTTCTTCGCCCCGGAGGAAGCACCAATGCCGGAAGACGAGGTGCGAATCATCCCAGCGCGACAGGAACAATTGCAGGAACGTCTGGGCAAACACTATCGCGAGCTCGATGTGCCGCTGCTCGTCGAGTGGGCCGACGGGCAGCGCGAGGCGGTCCTGTTCGCGTTGGAAGAAGAATCCGACTGGCGGCGGTTCTCGCTGCACCGGCTGGCGCATTATTGCCTCGACCTCGCCGAGCTAGTCGGGACCGACCGCGTGGTGCCGGTGGCGATCTTCCTGCGCTCCGCCGACGCAGCCCCCGCGTCGCCCATCCTGGGCACCGAGCGCCGCCCGTACCTGACGTTCGACTACTTGGCGTGCAAGCTGGGAGAGATACCCGCCGAGCGTTGGCTGCACAGCGACAACCTGGTGGCGCGAGTCAACCTGCCGAACATGCGCAGCCCGGAGACCCGCAAGGTCGAGGTGTACGCGCAGGCGGTCCGCGGCTTGCTGGCGCTGGAGCGCGACGCCGGCAAGCGGGCGAAATACATCGAATTCATCGACATCTACGCCGGCCTCACCGACAATGAGTTCCAGCGCTATCAGCGACAATATCCAGAGGAAAGCACCACCATGGCAGGAGTCATCCAAAGGGCCCGCGACGAAGGGATGCAGCAGGGGATGCAACAAGGAATGCAGCGAGGAATGCAGCGAGGAATGCAGCGAGGAATGCGCCAGGGTCGCGTCGAGGGGGAGCGGGTGGTCCTGGAACGACAGCTCCGGCGGCGATTCGGCCCCCTATCACCCGCAATCGCCCAAAGGCTACATGGAGCATCTGCGGCCGATCTGGAGACCTGGGCCGAAAACGTGCTCGACGCCGACACGCTTGACGACGTATTCGATTCAAGCCCCTAGCGCTCCGGCAAGCCTGAATCTGCGGGTATCTGCGGGTATCCAGCGGTTGTCCCAGCCCCAACATGCCGGCTCGGCGTCCGGCTTACGCCACAAGGGCAGATCGTCCCCCGCTTTTTCAGCGATTGCCCGTGGCGCGTCCGATGGCAACTGCCCCATCCTGTCGATCGAACAAACACCGGGCGCAGCGCATGGCGAACGCCGTCAGCCACGACCAGAACTTCAAGAACCTGATCCTCGACTATCCGCGCGACGCGCTGGCGTTTTTCGCCGCCGAAGAGGCGCCGCTGCCGGAAGACGACGTGGAGATCATCCCGGCGCGACAGGAACAGCTCCAGGAACGCCTCGGAACACACTACCGGGAGCTCGATGTGCCCCTGCTGGTGGAGTGGGCCGACGGCCGCCGGGAGGCGATCCTGTTCGTGCTGGAAGAAGAATCCGACTGGCGGCGATTCTCGCTGCACCGGCTGGCGCACTACTGCCTCGACCTCGCCGAGTTGTTCAAGACGGACCGCGTGGTGCCGGCGGTGATCTTCTTGCGCGACGCCGCCGCGGCCGCCGCGTCGCTCACCCTGGGCACCGAGCGCCGCCCCTACCTGACGTTCGACTACCTGGACTGCAAGCTCAGGGAGATACCCTCCGAGCGCTGGCTGCACAGCGACAACCTGGTGGCGCGAGTCAACCTGCCGAACATGCGCAGACCGGAGACCCGCAAGGTGGAGGTCTACGCGCAGGCGGTCCGCGGCTTGCTGGCGCTGGAGCGCGACGCCGACAAGCGGGCGAAATACATCGAATTCATCGACATCTACGCCGGCCTCACCGACAATGAGTTCCAGCGCTATCAGCGACAATATCCAGAGGAAAGCACCACCATGGCAGGAGTCATCCAAAGGGCCCGCGACGAAGGGATGCAGCAGGGGATGCAGCAGGGGATGCAACAGGGGATGCAGCAGGGGATGCAACAAGGAATGCAGCGAGGAATGCGCCAGGGTCGTGTCGAGGGGGAGCGCGTGGTCCTGGAACGGCTGCTACGGCGGCGATTCGGTCTCCTGCCGCCCGAAGTCGCCGAGAGGCTAAGCGAAGCGTCCGCGACCGATCTTGAGACCTGGGCCGAAAACGTGCTTGACGCGCAAGCGCTTGGCGACGTGTTCGATTCGGGCCGCTAGCGCTCCGGCAAGCCTGAATCCGGGGGGAATATCCCGCCGGCCCCGGGGCGCCGGGAGACGACCGGAGCGGAAGACGCGGAGAGGCGTCCCGTCGCCGGGGCATTGCGCGTCCGCGTCCGTTCCGCCGACGTTGCCAGCATTCGGGTTGGGGACACCCATCCCCGATTCAGGGACACCCATGAACATCCCGTTCGGGACGGTCACAACACCGCCTCGGGGACACCCATGGGCAAATGGAAGCCATGACGTTCGGGGCGCAAGCGATCATCCGGAGAACGTGCATGGAAGGACGGGAGGCACCGGCTTACGCGACCAGGGCAGATTGCCCCCCGCTTTTTTCAGCGATCGCCCGTGGCGCGTCCGGTGGCGCCTGCCCGATCATTCCGATCGAACAAACACCGGGCGCAGCGCATGGCGAACGCGGTCAGCCACGACCAGAACTTCAAGAACCTGATCCTCGACTAGTTTCTTGCGAGGGGGCCCCTCGCGCTCCCCGGCTGAGGGCTCTCCGCGCGACGCGCTGGCGTTTTTCGCCGCCGAAGAGGCGCCGCTGCCGGAAGACGACGTGGAGATCATCCCGGCGCGACAGGAACAGCTCCAGGAACGCCTCGGAACACACTACCGGGAGCTCGATGTGCCCCTGCTGGTGGAGTGGGCCGACGGCCGCCGGGACGCGATCCTGTTCGTGCTGGAAGAAGAAACCAACTGGCGACAATTCTCGCCGCGCCGGCTGGCGCACTATTGCCTCGACCTCACCGACCTGTTTCAGACGGACCGCGTGGTGCCGGTAACGATTTTTCTGCGCGACGCCGACGCGGCCCCCGCGTCCCTGACTCTCGGCACCGAACGCAGCCCATATCTGACGTTCAACTATCTGACCTGCAAGCTCAGGGAGATACCCTCCGAGCGCTGGCTGCACAGCGACAACCTGGTGGCGCGAGTCAACCTGCCGAACATGCGCAGACCGGAGACCCGCAAGGTCGAGGTCTACGCGCAGGCGGTCCGCGGGTTGCTGGCGCTGGAGCGCGACGCCGACAAGCGGGCGAAATACATCGAATTCATCGACATCTACGCCGGCCTCACCGACAATGAGTTCCAGCGCTATCAGCGACAATATCCAGAGGAAAGCACCACCATGGCAGGAGTCATCCAAAGGGCCCGCGACGAAGGGATGCAGCAGGGGATGCAACAAGGAATGCAGCGAGGAATGCGCCAGGGTCGCGTCGAGGGGGAGCGCGTGGTCCTGGAACGACAGCTGCGGCGGCGATTCGGTCTCCTGCCGCCCGAAGTCGCCGAGAGGCTAAGCGAAGCGTCCGCGACCGATCTCGAGACCTGGGCCGAAAACGTGCTTGACGCGCAAGCGCTTGGCGACGTGTTCGATTCGGGCCCCTAGCGCTCCGGCAAGCCTGAATCCGGGGGGAACATCCCGCCGGCCCCGGGGCGCCGGGAGACGACCGGCGCGGAAGACGCGGAGAGGCGTCCCGTCTCCCGCGCGCTGGCCGTCTACCGGTCCGCCGGACCCTGCTGCTGCGGCGCCCGGGAACACGCCGGCGCGTCCGGCGGCGGTCCGCGCCGCGTCCCGTCCCCGGGGCAGCGCGCGCCCGTCCGCGGAGCGCCCGCGGGTGCGGCGCCCGCCGCGGGGGAGGGTCCCCGCGCGCCCGGCCGCCACGTGATCCCGAACTGGATGCCGTGCGCGGGCGGCAGGCCCGCCGCCTCGCGCCGCGTCGCCTCGAGCGACATCCGCAGCGCCGCGCCGCGCGTCCATCGCGCGCCGAAGCGCCAGTCGCGGCCCATCGCGCCCGTCGTCGACAGGCCCAGGAACGGCGCCACCGCGCCCATGCCGCGGAACGCGGACAGGCCGTAGCCGACGTCCGCCCGCAGCCGCATCGCCGCGTCGAAGCCGTGGCCCGCCAGCCCGCGCGCGTCGCGCACCGACCACAGGCGTCCGGCCCCGCCGCTCGCGGACGCGCCCCACGACGGCGTCACCGACAGCGTCAGCCCGCGTCCGGCGGCGCCCGGATCGATCCGCATCGAGGCGCTCGCGCCCCATTCCCGGTAGGCGGCGTCCTCGTGCGCCACCAGGTAGCGCCCGGCCGCGTCCACCGTCAGACCCAGCGCCGCGTCCGCGTAGCGCAGCGAGCCGCCGAGGTCGATCCCGGCGCCCGTCTCCGCGTCGCCGCCGTCGCGGCGCACGCCGATCTCCAGCGTCGGCGTCAGCAGCCGCCGCTCGCCGAACCGGAACGGCCGCGAGCCCTCGACCAGCAGCCGCAGGCGGCTGGTGCCGCCCGCCGCCGCCGCCAGCAGGCCGGCCTCGTTGTCCTCCACGCCGTCCGAGGCGATGCGCGTCAGCCGCACGTCCGTTCGCGCCGCCAGCTCGAGGCCGCCGGCGCCGCGCAGGAACACCCCGCGCAGGCCGCCCGCCGCCATCCGCATCGACGTGTCCGTCTCCCAGGTCGAGCCGTTCGTCTCGAGCGCGAGATCGCCCGCGCCGTAGCCGAGCGCGCCCCACGCCGACAGCCGCTCGCTCGCCCGCCAGCGGGCGTACGGATGCACCGCCGTCAGGGTGCTGTCGAGTCCGCCCGCGCCGCCGCCCGGGCCGCCGCGGAACGCGCCCGCGCCGACCGAGTGCGCCACCGTGATCCCGGCCAGCCAGCGGTTCCGCGACGCGTCCGCGCCGACCAGGAACGTCGCCACCTCGCCGTCCACCGCGACGCCGTCGGCGACGCCGTCGAAGCGCGTCGCCGCCGCCCGGCCCCACGCCGTCAGCCGCCGCGGCGCGCCGTACTCGTCCGCGCCGCTCGCCGACAGCCGGAACGAACTGCCGAGCAGCAGGTCGCGCGGGCGCGGGCGGTGGCCGCCCGTCGCGGACGGGCCGCGCGGCGCGCCGTCCATGCCCGCGCCCATGCCGCCGCTCAGTCCGCCGTTCAGTCCGCGGTTGGTTCCCGCGCTCATGCCGCCGTCCATGCCGGCGCCCATTGCGCCATTCGGTCCGGCGTTCATTCCGGGGGGCGTTCCGGCGCCCGTGCCGCAGTCGATTCCCGCGTTCGTTCCGGGGTCCGCGCCGCGGTCCGGCGGCGCGTCGCCGCCGAACGGGCCGCAGGCGAACGGATCGCCCGGCATGCCGCCGTGCGCGGGCGCGTCGAACAGGCCGCCGCCGCCCCACAGCCGGCGCCCGCCGAAGGTCGCGTGCGAGGCGCCGCCCGGATCCCGGAACCGCTCCTCGATCGCCTCCGCCGCGTGGTCCGACGCCGTCCGCCCGAACCGCGCCAGCCAGGCCGCCGGCAGCGGGTCGCCGTTCTCGATCGTCCCCGACGCCAGGCGGTCGCCGCGGTCCACGCCGGCCCCCGGCTCCAGCACCACCACCATCTTCTCGTCGCCCTCGTCGACCGCGTCGTCCAGCACCTTCACGCGCAGCGTCTTCGCCGTCTCGCCCGCGCCGAACCTCAGCTTGCCCGCGCGCGCCTCGTAGTCCTCGCCCGCCTTGGCGCTGGCGTCCATGGTCCGGTAGCCCACCGTCACCGCGCCCGGCGCCGGGATGCTCAGCGTCACCGCGAAGTCCAGCGTCGCGCCCGCCGCCTCGCGCACCCGCGCGTCCGCCACCGACGCCTTCGGCCGCGGCCGCGCCGCCACCGCCTTCGTCGCCGCGCTGGTCAGGCTTTCCTCGTTGCCGGCGTCGTCGGCGAACTCGACGCGCACCTTCAGCCGTTCGCCCTCGTCGGCGTCGACGACCGCATACGTCGCCCCGGTCGCGCCGGGGATGTCCGCGCCGCCGCGCAGCCACTGGTGGGCGAACACCGCGTTGTCCAGACCGTCGGCGTCGGTTACGCCCGACGTCGAGGCGGTCAGCGCCTCGCCGACCCGCGCCTTGCCGCGGATCGCCGGCGCGCCTTCGGCCGGCGCGTTCGCCCGCGGCGCCGCCTCGACGGCGTCCGTCGCCGCGCTGGTCAGGCGCTCGGCGTTGCCGGCGTCGTCGGCGAACGCCACCCGCACCTTCAGCCGCTCGCCCTCGTCGGCGTCGGCCGCCGTGTAGCTCCGGCCGTCCGCCCCCGGGATGTCCGCGCCGCCGCGCAGCCACTGGTAGGCGAACATCGCGTTGTCCAGCCCGTCGGCGTCCGACACGCCCGACGTCGAGGCGGTCAGCGCCTCGCCGACCCGCGCCTTGCCGCGGATCGCCGGCGCGCCTTCGGCCGGCGCGTTCGCCCGCGGCGCCGCCTTGACGGCGTCCGTCGCCGCGCTGGTCAGACTCTCTTCGTTGCCGGCGTCGTCCTCGAACGCCACCCGCACCTTCAGCCGCTCGCCCTCGTCGGCCTCGACGACCGCGTAGCTCGCCCCGTCCGCGCCGGGGATGTCCGCGCCGCCGCGCCGCCACTGGTAGGCGAACTCCGCGTTCTCAAGCCCGTCGGCGTCCGATACGCCCGACGTCGAGGCGGTCAGCGCCTCGCCGACCCGCGCCGTCCCGGAGATCGCCGGCCTGCCTTCCGCCGGGGTGTTCGCCGGCGCCTCGCCCGGTCCGGCCACCGTCGCCGAGGGGCTGTTGGCCAGCTTCCGCCGCGGCTCGCCCTTGGTGCAGATCGCCCCGGACTCCGCGCACTCGCGGCCCGCCTCGAGCGCGATCCCGACGTCGCCGCCGCCGTCCGGCCGCACGGTCATCTCGAACAGGTCGCGGCGGTCGTCGACGCGCTTCCCGCCCGTCACGCGCCCGCCGGTCACCGCGAACGCGTCCTCGCGCAGCGCCTTGTAGCTGATGCCGATGTCCTCGCTGAACGCGGCGCGGAACTTGAACCCGCCCTCGCCGCGGTGTTCGGCCGGCATGTCCTCGAACCGCGCCGTCAGCGGCGCCGCCTCGTCCGCCGCCGCCACCGCGTCCGTCGGTTCGCTGGTCAGGCGCTCGGCGTTGCCGGCGTCGTCGGCGAACTCCACCCGCACCTTCAGCCGCTCGCCCAGGTCGGCGTCCGCCGCCGCGTAGGTCCGCCCGTCCGCCCCGGCGATGTCCGCGTCGCCGCGCATCCATCGATAGGCGAACTCGACGTCGTCCAGCCCGTCCCTGTCGGCGATGTCCGCCGTCGTGGCGGTCAGCGTCCCGCCGACCCGCGCCGTGCCTTCGATCGCCGGCGCACCCGTCGCCGCGCCGTCCGCCGCGCCGTCCGGTCCCGCCACCGTCGCCGAGGGGCTGTTGGTCAGCCGCCGCCGCGGCTCGCCCTTGGTGCAGATCGCCCCGGACGCCGCGCAGTCGCGGTCCGCCTCGAGCGTGATCGCCACGTCGCCGCCGCCGTCCGGCTCCACCGTCATCTCGAACAGGTCGCGGCGGTCGTCCACGCGCGCGCCCCGCGTCGTCCGGCCCCCGCTCACCGCGAACGCGTCCTCGCGCAGCGCCTCGTAGCTGATGCCGATGTCCCGGCTGAACGCCACCCGGAACGTGAACGCGCTCCCGTCGTGCGCCGCCGGCAGGTCCTCGAACGACGCCGTCAGCGGCGGCGGCGCCTCCGGGCCCTCGACCGTCGTCGAGATCCCCTCCGACAGCGCGCGCCCGTCCGCGGTGCAGATCGCGCCCGGCTCGCCGCACGGGCGCCCCGCCTCCAGCGTCACCGTCAGGTCGCCGTCCGAGTCCGGCTCGATCTCGAACTCCCACACCACCTCGCGGTCTTCCGCGCCGGCATTGCGCCCGCCCGCCGAGCCGGTCCCCGCGCCGCCCACCGGGCTCACCGACGTCACTTCGCCGCCCTCGACCTCCACGCCGTGCGCGCCGACGTTCTCCGGGCTCTCCTCGACCGGCTCGCTGAACGCCACCCGCACCTTCACCCGGTTTGTGCCGTCGTGGCGCTCCGGAGGCGACACGAACCGCCCCTTCAGCGACTTGAGCCCCGCCCCGGCTGCGTCGTTGTTCCAGCAGCGCACCACCGCGTCTTCCTCGTGGGTGCAGTTGTGCAGGCCCCAGCCCGCGTAGGAGCAGTGGCTCATCGCCCCCGGCAGCGGGTCCGTGCCCAGCGCGGACTCGCCCGCCACGCACCTCAGGTCGTCGAGCCAGATCGGCTTCGGCCCGCCCGCCGGGTAGCTGCTGCCCGGCGGCCAGTAGTCCGCGACCTGGTGGTCCGCCTCCGCCGCGCCCGGCAGGAACTTGCCGTACTTCATGTGGTATTCGCCGTCGTCGTAGTTCATGGCCTTGCAGATCAGCGCGACCGCCTCGTTGCCGTTATTGGTCAACAACGGCTTGCCGTCCGAGTCCACGATCAGCTCGTTGTTGTCGTCGAGCTTGAAGGTGGGCCTGATGCCGTCCCTGCACACCGTGCCCCACGCCCCGGCGTGGTACACCTCGACAGGCCCCGTCCCGCCGTAGCGGTCGTTGTCCGGGTCCGCGTAGTCCACCACGGTCTCGGGCGCCAGGCGGAACTCGCCCTCATCGGCCAGGTCGTCGTCCGCGGTGCTCCGCGTCACCGTCACCCGGTAGGTCCGCATGGTGGTGTCGTCCTCGGCCGTCACCTTCACCTCGACGACGGTGGCGCCAACCTCCAGGGCCACCTCCCGGCCGGGCGTGTTGGTGTCCGCGTCGGCGATCGCCGCGCCGTCTCCGTCGAGATACGCGAGCGTCGCCTCGGCGACGTTCGCCGTCGCCGCCACCGTCACCTCGTCCACCCGGTTCGCCACCCATGCCCGGTACTCCCCGGTGCCCGGCGCAAACGCCGGGCGCAGCGGCACGGTCGCGCCGCCGGAGCGGGTCACGGTCAGCGCACTCAGGGTCGCATCGGTCTCGGTCGCCGCCCGCAGCCGCAGTTCGACGAAGCTCTCGGAGGACCAATCCAGACCGGTATCACGCCATGTGTAGGTATGGTCCGAACTGTTATGGTTTGCGGCGCTGAAAGCGAACGAGGCGTTGCCGCCGGCGACGTGCAGCTCCAGCGCCGCGCGGTCCCCAGCGGTAAGGGCGCTGGTCAAGCTGAAGAAAAGAGCCGTATTGTTTAATTCAGTCGCGGCAATATCGATTGTGTAGCTGTTCGTTCCGTACGTGAACTCCGTGTCGGACAGGTCACCCTCACCCTCACCGAATCCATCTAGCAAGAACGGCGGACGTTGAAACTGCCCAACCGTCACCACCCCGCACCAGAGGTCGCCGGTGTTCAGCGTGCAGGTCGTGGGCGGGGTCCCCGTCGTGGCGTTGGCGACATTGGAGGCGTCGGAGGTGCCCACCGCGTTGATCGCCGACACCTGGTAGTGCCGCGTGTCGCCGTCCGACAGCCCGGTATGCGAATAGGTGGTATCGGTGTTGGCGGTGTCGGCGACGAGGTCGCTCCAGTTCGAGCCCGCGTCCGTCGAGACCTCGATCCTGTAGCCCGTGATCGCCGAGCCGCCGTCGTCCGCCGGGGCAGTCCATGACAGGTCGATCCGCGTGGTGCCGTTGGCCGTGGCCGTGAGGTCCGTCGGCTCGCCGGGCGCGGTGGCGGCCTCGCGCAGCCGCACCTCGACCGTGTTCCCGCTGGACCACGAGAGGCCGTGGCTTGTGAAGCTGTAGCTGGCTTGACCGCCGGTAAAGTCGAACGACTGCGAGCCCACATGCAGGACGAAGTCGCCGGTGCCGAGGCTCGTGGTAAAGTCAAACCGCAGAGCGTTACCCGACCCCACATCGTATTGCAGACCAGTAACGGTGATTGTGTTGCCGTCGTACATGAAAGAATTTGGGGAGAGTGAGCCCTGACTTTCATGGAGGTCATAGCCGTAGAACGTGGTTCCACTCGAGGTACTCGTCCCGACCGTCAGGATTCCGCACCAGATGTCGCCGGTGTTCAGCGTGCAGGTCGGGGTGCTCATCTCCGCGTTGGTCTTCACCGCGTCCGAGGCGTCCGACCAGTCGCTGTCGGTCTCGCCGTTCTTCGCCCGCACCTGCACCTGGTAGGACGTGTCCGCCGTCAGCCCGGTGACGGTCGTGGTGACTGCGGTGTCGCTGTGCGCGAAGTCCTCCCACGTCGTCGCCGTATTCACCTTGTACTGCACGGCGTAGCCGGTGATCTCCGGGCCGCCGTTCAGGTCCGGCTTCGTCCAGGTCGCGGTCAGGCTCGTGGACGAGCCCGTGACCTTCGCCAGCGTCGGCTTGTCCGGCTTGGCGGATTTCTCGTCGGCGTCGGTCACCGTCACCGTGATCGTCTGGGTCGCGGTCATCTCCCGCGTGCCCATGCCGCTGGTCGCCTCGACCGTCACCACGTAGGTGTTGTCGGTGCCCGAATCCTCCGGGTCCTCGAAGTTCGGCGCATTGTCGAACGTCAGCTCGCCTGTGGTCACGCCGATCTCGAACAGGGCCTGGTCCGCGCCGCCGGTGATCGCGTAGCCCGTGATGTTGTCGTCCGCATCGCTGTCGGCCGCCACCACCGTGCCCACCGCAGTCTGGTTCTCCGCCGCGTCGAAGGTCGCCGAAGACGTGAAGGACGGCGCGGTGTTGCCCGTCGTCCGCGAGCCGTCCACCTTGTGGCCCGACTGCGTCCCACGGCCTTGCCAGTAGAGCGGGACGTCGGTGCTGGTCCCGGCAAACCGGATCGTGTCGTCCGAATCGAGCCGCACCGGGCCGTCCGGGTTGTTGAAGTCGTCTTCGTCCCTCAGGAAGATGCCGTTGTTGTCCTCGTCGGTCGACACCACCGTGTAGGCGAAGACCAGCGCGGTGCTGCCGCCGCCCCCCTCGTGCGCCGCGTCGACGTCCCGCACCTGGCCCTGGTTGCCGAGCGCGAACGTCAGAACCGGATCCCCGCTCACGTCCACCGCGACGTTGAAGGTCACCGTGAAGCGGATCGTCTCACCCGCCCCGTAGGTGTCGGTCTGCAGCATCGGCGTCGAGCTCACCGCCACCGAGACGATCGAACGCGAGCCGTCCACCTTGTGGCCCGACTGCTGGCCGAGCTCGGCATGGGTGAGGTCCGCCGCCGTGCTCGTGGCCACGCTCGTGATCGTGCCGTTCTGGGGATCCCCGTCGCGGTTTCCCACCAGGGTCCGGTCCTGGTCCCCGATCCAGATGCCGTTGTCGTCCTCGTCGCCGGGCACCACGGTGTAGCCGAACACCAGCGTCGCCGTCCCCGAGCCGCGCACCAGCGGCGCGCGCTTGGCGCCCGCCACGGACAGCACGAAGTCCGTGTCGGACGTGGCGTTCACCGCCTCGCTGAAGGTCACCGTGACCTCGATCCTCTCGCCCGCCCCGTAGGTGTCCGTCTCCAGCACCGGCGTCGAAGTCACCGCCACCGCGCTGATCGTCGGCGCAACCGCGGCCGCGTTGGTCTTCACCGCGTCCGAGGCGTCCGACCAGTCGCTCAAAGCCTCCCCGTTATCCGTCCGCATCCGCGCCTGGTAGGACGTGTCCGCCGTCAGCCCGGTGATGGTCCGGGTGAGATTCGAGCCGTTGTACGCTTGGGTCCAGCTGCCGCTCGTACCCTCGCGGTACTGCACGACGTAGCCGGCGATGTCCGGGCCGCCGTTCAGGTCCGGCTTCGTCCACGTCGCGGTCAGGCTCGTCGACGAGCCCGTGACCTTCGCCAGCGTCGGCTTGTCCGGCTTGGCGGATTTCTCGTTGACGTCCGTGACGTCGATCGTCACCGCGATCGTGGCGCTGGCCGTGCCGTCCGACGCCTTCACCGTCACCGAGTAGGAATTCTTCGTCGCCTCGTGGTTGTAGGTCACGCCCGTGATCGTCGTGATCTGCCGGGTCGAGGCGTCGAAGGCGAACGAGGCCGCGTCCGTCCCCTCCATGGAGTAGGTCAGCGTGTCGCCGCTGTCGGAGTCCGTGGCCTCCGGAATGACCGCGCCGACGTTCGTGCCCGCCGCGCTGTTCTCCTCCACCTCGCGCGTCGCCGTCGTCGGGGAGAACACCGGGGCGTTGTTGGTCACCGGGGTGTCTCGCAGCCGCAGCGTGACGAAGCTCTCGGAGGACCAGTCCAGGCCGGTGTCGGACCACTTGTAGGACAGGCCGGCGGCGACGTTCGCATCGCTGAACTCGAACTCGACACTACCGAGATGCAGGACCAGTGCCGCTTGGTCGGCAGAGGTAAGACCGCTCGCCAGGTTGAACGTCAACCTCTCGGGGTTGAACCCTCCGATTTCAACGTAAATGGCGTCAATCGTGTAGTTGTTGGTCCCGACCAAGAACGTTCTGTCGGACAAGGCGCCGAGGCTCACGCTCGCGGCGTATCCATCAAAGCCGGCCCCATTCCCCACCGTGACCACGCCGCACCACAGGTCGCCCGTGTTCAGCGTGCAGCTCGGGCTCGCCCGGTTCACCGTCACCGTGTAGGTCTTGGTCGTCGTGCCGTCCTCGGCCGTCACCTTCACCTTGAACGTGTTGGCGCCCGCCTCCAGCGCCACCTGGTGGCCGGACGCCATGGCGTCGGCGTCCGCGAGCGTCGCGTCGCTCGCGTCCAGCCAGGCGACCGTCGCGTCGGCCTGGTTCTTCGTCGCCGTCACCGTCACAGTGGCGATGTCGTAGGCCGCCGACGCCGTGTACGTCTCGGTGCCCGAGGCGAAGCTCGGGCTCAGCGTCAGGTTCGAACTGCCGTCGTAGACCGTGAGCCCGCTCAGCGTCGCGTCCGTCGAGAGGGCGACCGCCCTCCGCAACCGCAGCGTGACGTGGGTGTCCGAGGACCAGTTCAGGCCGGTGCCGGTCCAGAGGTAGGCGTTTTCGCTCGACACATGGGTGGCATCGTCAAGGTCGAAGTCGGTGCTGCCGACCACCAGTTTCAGGTTGCCCTTGTCGGCGGCGTCGAGCGCGCCGGTCAGGTCCAGGTTCAAATCTCCGGCGGTTCCGACATAGAGGCCGTCGATCGTGTAATTGTTGGTCCCGACCGAGAACGTCTTGTCGTCCAGGCCGCCGTCCGCACCGGCAAACCCGTGTGCGGCGACCGAACCGCCGCTGCTGATTGCCCCCACCGTCACCACGCCGCACCACAGGTCGCCGGTGTTCAGCGTGCAGGTCGGCGTCCCGCCCGCCGCGCTGCCGTTGACGCGGATCTGGAGGGAGTTGGCGTCTGAGGTCCAGGATGTTTCGCCAGCCGCCAAATTACGGCGGCTGTTGTAGATGGTCCATCCGCTCAACGACTCCCCATCTTCGTCATTGGATCTGACTGCCTTGATCGCAAGTTCGGCAGAGGACTTGTCGTAGACGAACATGACCGCGTAAAGTTTCCCCGCCTCGAGCGTCGTTCCCGCTGGGTCGGTGAAGGCCGCCGTGTCTCCGTCTGAAATGCTCGACGGATTGGTCAGCGCCTGCAGGGAGCTGCCCGGGGCGCCAAACTCATCCGCGGACCAGAGGCTGGCCGAAAGAAGCTCGATATCCTCCGCTGTAAGGGCGGTAGTGTTGAGGAGTTCAACCGGCACTTCGATCGACGTCAGCGTGTAGTTGCCGCCTCCACTGGCGACCGTAAAGACCTGGCCTATCAGGTCGCCAAATCCCACGGTGGCAGTGGCATCAGAGGTCTGCCCGATATTGCTCACCAGGACGTCGGCCTGGGCCGTGGCGGGGAGGGCGAGCGCGCCGGCGAGCGCGAGCAGCGCCGCCGCGGCGAGCGCGCGGGCGGAGCGGACGAGGCCGCGCCGCGCACCGCACAGGCGCGCGGGACCCGCCGCCCGGCCGGCGGCGGATGCACATGTACAAGGAGAAGGAGAGGAGCCGCCGCCCCGCCGGGGCGGCCGGCGGTCAGGCGGCGATGGCGGGTCGGACTGCTCCCGGGACCGGGGCGCAGTCATGGCTTCCGGCTTCCGGCTTCCGGCTTCCGGCATTTCGCGACCGCTACCGTCCCTGGAACTCGCCCACACCTGTGCCATCAGCCACCTCCCGGATCCGGCTTTTTCTTCGTCGCTGCGGCCTCCATGGAAACGCCGCCGCGCGCTGCGTGCACACCTTATAACACGATCAATAATTTGTATAGTCGATTGATAAATATTGATAAGTATGTAAATGCAATAATTTTAATTTGTCTTTGGGAAAACTAGCGTTTCCCTAGGTCTCGCGCAGGGCCGCCTGCCGCCTGCGGCGCCCGTTCCCCGACGCCGCGGGTCCGGCCTGCTGTGGACAACCTCAATTTGTGGTATGACTAAGTTGAACTTAGTCGGGCGATGCCGTGCGGCCATCCATCCCGGAACCCGTCGAACCCCTTCCGCCCCTCGATGCCCTGCGCTTCTTCGAGACCGCCGCGCGCCGCACCCGCACGTTGCCCTGGAGGTCGAGACCAACCACCGCGGCGTCGATCCCGAGCGCCGCGACTTCGACGCCTGGCTCGCCTACACCGGCGAGACCGCCGCGCCGCGGCCGGTGACCCGCCGCGAGGACACGCTCAGGCAGGAGACGCTGTTCGAGGAGGGGCTGGTGCCGGTCGCCAGCCCGGCCCTGCTGGAGGCGCGCGGCCGGTCGCGCCGACCTGGAAGCCTGGCCGCTACTCTACGACCTCGGCCGGGACCGCGACTGGGCGTACGGGTTCGCCGCGCATGGCGCGGTCCCGCGCCCGCGACCGTCGCGCGCCGGTCCGGTCCGGCTTGCCCGCCAGCAGCGCCAGCAGGCTGTCCGCGCGCCGCGCGTCGTGGTCGTTGATGTCCTCGTAGCCGAGCGCGATCCCGTAGATCGGCTGCGCGACCAGCTCCTCCAGCGCGTGCTCGATCTTTCCCGGATGGCGGAAATCCGCGAAGCAGCGCGCCACCCGGCACGGCAAGCGGGGCCGGCGGCCGCCACGAGCGTCACGGCGCACTGCCGAGCGCGGTAGAACCAGCGTGAAGCTCGCTCGCCTCGCCGCCGACAGCGCGATTCTTTCCCGGATCGGTAACCGATGGGTTTACAATCGGTTATCGGCCTTCCACCGGCACGAAGGCCGCTTTTCTGACACTTCATCGCGCGTATGCACAAGGTATTCATAGACGGCCAGGCGGGTACGACCGGGCTTGAGATCGCGGGCCGGCTCAAGTCGCGGGGCGACCTGGAACTGCTCGAGATTCCCGAAGCGGAGCGCAAGGATCCGGCAAGCCGCCGTGCGTACTTCGAGGCGGCGGACCTGACGATCCTGTGTCTGCCCGACGATGCGGCGCGGGAAGCGGTGGCGCTGGCGCCATCGGCGCGGATCCTCGACGCGAGCACGGCGCACAGGACAGCGGACGGCTGGGTGTACGGACTTCCGGAACTCGATGGGGAGACGACGCGGGAAGCGATCAGGAACGCGCGGCGCGTCAGCAATCCCGGCTGCTACCCGACGGGCTTCATCCTGCTGGCGCGGCCGCTCATCGACGCCGGCATCATCGCGCCGGAACTCCCGCTTCGGGTCAACGCCGTGTCGGGATATTCGGGCGGCGGCAAGGCGATGATCGCCGAGTACTCCGCGCGGGATGAACCCGGCTGGCGCGTGCGGCCGTACGGATTGCACCTGTCGCACAAGCATGTTCCGGAGATGCGCCGCTACGCCGGCACCCGTCGAACGCCGCTGTTCACGCCGATGGTGGGACATTTCTACAAGGGCATGTTGACCCAGGTGCCGCTATTTCTGGACGAACTCGAGGATGGCGCCAGCGCTTCCGACGTGTGCGATGCGCTGGCTGCGCGCTACGCCGGCGAACCCTTCGTGCGCGTCCTGCCATTGGGTGCCGAATGCGCGCAGAGCGCGGGTTTTCTCGCTGCCACGGCGTGCAACGATAGCAACCGGATTGAACTGATGGTTTTCGCGGGCGCGGAACACGTCCTGCTGTCGGCCCGATACGACAACCTGGGCAAGGGCGCCGCGGGGGCGGCGGTGCAGAATATCAACCTGATGCTCGGCCTCGACGAAACGGCGGGCTTGACGGCATAACCCCTGAACATCCTCGGTGAGAGAGCTGTCGCGTTGGGTACAATGCGCGCCGCATCGAAACCTGCGGGAGCACCACCGCGGGGGCGGCCGATGTCACGGCGGCCGGACCAGGACCAAGATCAGTACGGAATGAAATACGCGCAACTCGACATCGCTGATCTCGAACGTGAGACAGCGGCGCTGGCCCGGCGCTATTCGGCGGTGAGCGATTCCAACCTGTCGCTGGACCTGACGCGAGGCAAGCCGGCGCCGGATCAGCTTGACCTGTCCAATGCGCTCGACGGCATCCTCGACGGCGACTACATGTCGGCCTCCGGCATCGATGCGCGCAACTATGGCGACTTGCGGGGGCTCCCGGAGGCGCGGGAACTGGGCGCGGAGATTCTTGGGCTGGACGCGGAGCAAATCATCGCCGACGGTCCCAGCAGCCTGACGCTGATGTACCAGGTGATGGATGCGGCGTTCCACTATGGATTGAGCGGTCCGGCATGGGCCGACGAACCCCCGGTCAAGGCGATATGTTCGGTGCCCGGCTACGACCGGCATTTCACGATCACGGAGTCGTTCGGCGTCGAGATGATCAATGTGCCGATGACGGCGGCTGGACCGGACATGGATCGCGTCGAGGCCCTGGTCGAAGCGGATCCTTCGATCAAGTGCATATGGTGCGTGCCAAAGTACTCGAACCCCTCGGGCTGCGTCTATTCGCCGGAAACCGTGCGCAGGATCGCGGCGCTGGCGAACCGCGCGTCGGCGGGATTCATCGTGTTGTGGGACAATGCCTACGCCGTGCACGATTTCGAGTTCCCGCCGGCAATCCTCGACGATGTGCTCGCGCGCGCCGAGGCATGCGGCACCGCTGACAACGTCGTCGTATTCGGTTCGACATCGAAGATCACGTTTGCCGGCGGGGGCGTCAGTTTTGTCGCCGGCAGCCCAAAGACGCTGGACAGGCTGGAGGCGCGGCTATCGGTGATGCTGATCGGGCATGACAAGGTGAACCAGTTGCGACACGCGCGGCTTCTTTGCGGCCGCGTGGAGGCGCATATGCGGGCGCACGCCGACCTGGTGCGGCCCAGGTTCGAAGCCGTGGATCGGATTCTCCACGCGTCTCTCGACGGTCTCGGTATCGCCGAATGGTCGCGCCCCCGAGGCGGTTATTTCATAGTTCTGGACACGATCCCCGGGCTGGCAGCGGAAGTGGTGGACCTTGCCGGGCGCGCCGGCGTGAGATTGACCCCGGCGGGCGCAACGCATCCATACGGTCGGGACCCCGACGACAAGACCATCCGGCTGGCGCCGACGTTCGCCGCGCTTGAGGAAGTGGAGGCGGCCACGGAAGTGTTGGCCCTGTGCATTCGTCTCGCGAGCGCCCGGCGAATTCGCGCCGACGGGGACGCATGACCGACGACACCTTCGCCGGCTACGGACTGCCGGAGCCGCTGCAGCGGGCGATCTCCGACCTGGGATTCGAACGCTGCACGCCTGTGCAGAGCGAGGTGCTTCCTTATAGCCTCTCGGATTACGACATCACCGGCCAGGCGCAGACGGGAACGGGCAAGACGGCGGCGTTCCTCATCACCATCCTGACGCAGCACCTGGAATATCCGCTCGAACGGCCCAATCCACCGGGCACGCCGCGGGCGCTGATCCTCGCCCCGACCCGAGAGTTGGCGTTGCAGATAGAGGCCGACGCCATCGACCTGTCGAAGTATCTCGACACGACGACCACCGCGGTGTTCGGCGGCCTCGACTTCAACCGGCAGATCGACCGCCTGCGAAGCTCCGATGTGGACATTCTGGTTGCCACGCCCGGACGTCTGCTCGACTTCTGCGGCCGCGGCGTGGTCAATCTGCGGCGCGTCGAAACGCTGGTGATCGACGAGGCGGATCGCATGATGGACATCGGCTTCATTCCCGACGTTCGCCGGATCGTCTACCAGACCCCGCACAAGCGCGACCGGCAGACGCTGTTTTTCAGCGCGACATTCAACGACGACGTAATGCGCCTCGCGCAACAATGGACGCTGGACCCGGTCCATGTCGCCATCGAGCCGGAATCCATTGCCGCCGAAGCGGTGGATCAACACTTCTGGATGCTTTCCGACGCGGAAAAACGCGATGCCATCGTCGGTTTCGTCCACCGCCACAAGCCGGGCCAGGCGCTGGTCTTCGTCAACCGGCGCGACGCCGTGCACCGCCTCGTGCGGTACCTGAGCGGGCGGGGTATCGAATGCGAGGGGCTGGCCGGCGATATCCCGCAGCGCAGGCGCCTGGCGACGCTGAACCGGTTCAAGCGCGGCGAACTGGGTCTGGTGGTCGCCACGGATGTCGCGGGACGCGGCATTCACGTCGAGGGCATCACCCACGTCGTGAATTACGACCTACCGGAAGAAGCGGAGTACTACGTGCACCGAATCGGCCGCACCGGGCGCGCGGGGGCCACCGGCACCTCGATCAGCTTCGTCTCGGAAAGGGACGCTTTCAACCTGCCGGCCATCGAGGAGTTCCTCGGCCACGGCGTAACGTGCACCCTGCCGGATCTGTGATCTGTCGCTTCGGTAACTCTGGGTGTTCTCGGGTTCGAGTCTCGATGCAGTGACGGAGCACTAGGGCCGCAAAGGTATGAATGCAGACCCGATGGTATTCTATGCGGACGCCGTCGGCCTGGACGAGGAGACCGGCGCGTTGGCGGGTTGGCCGTATCAGAGGTTGCGGAAGGGATGGTCGCAATGGATCAGCCTTGGGTATCCATCAAGGACTATGAGCTTCCGCCGAGCGATCTCGCTGACGGCGAGTTGCGCGCGCTGTCGGGCGTCTGGAAAGAACAAAAGGACACGCTTGGTCGGTCCACCGACGTTGAACACTTCAACGAACGTCTGAGGCGCGAGTGGGCGATCGAAACGGGCCTCATTGAACGCCTTTACACGCTCGACCGCGGAATCACCGAACTGATGATTGATCGGGGCGTAAATGCTGCTTTCTTACCCAGCCGCGCTTCCGAAGATCCCGACCGTACGGTAGCCCTTATCGGTGACCAGGAGGAAGCGATTGAAAGCCTGTTCGCCTTCGTTGGCGGCGACCGCGAGCTATCGACGAGCTACATCAAGGAATTGCACGGTTTATTTACCCGCAATCAGGAGTATGTGGAAGGACGGGACCAATTCGGGCGACGGGCCAATGTTGCGATGATTCGGGGCGATTACAAGCAACACCCGAATAACCCGACCCGACCAGACGGCTCAATCCACGAATATTGCCCGCCAGAGCACGTCGCTGCCGAGATGGACCAATTGATCGCATGGCACTACGAACATACCGACGTTGCGCCGGAAGTAGAAGCTGCCTGGTTGCATCATCGATTCGTCCAGATTCATCCATTTCAAGATGGCAACGGCCGCTTGGCCCGCGCACTGGCAACGTTGATCTTCATCAAGGCGGAGTGGCTCCCGCTGGTCGTTCGCGACGATGAACGCGACAAGTACATCGGAGCGCTCGAAGCTGCGGACGACGGCGACCTAAAACGCTTGATCCGGTTTTTTGCGGCCGTGCAACGACGCCAGTTCATCAATGTAATCGGGATCGCGCGAGACATCACGCAGTCCTTGCGCGTTGACGCCCGTATCGAATCCATCCGTCAACAGCTCTCGGCAAGACAGGATGCCCTGGTCAAGGAGTGGGAGACCGCCGTCGCGAATGCCGAACGCTTGCGGGAAATAGCCAATACCAGGGTCACGGAGGTCTGCGACACACTTGCCGCCACCGTTGGTGATTACCAGGAGTTCACTTTTTTCGTTGACGATGAGACTGATCAAGGTGGCAAAAGCCACTACTTTCATCGACAAATCGTCGCTTCGGCCAAGGCGCTGGACTACTACGCCAACACGAGGCGGCACCGTTCCTGGGTACGTCTGGGCATTGTGGATGGAAGGCAAAGCGCCGTGCTGTTCTCGTTTCATGGAATCGGTCAGCAATTCCAGGGCGTGCTCGCGTGTTCGGCATCCTGGTTCCAGCGCGTGCCATCGGACGAAGGTACCGAGACGGCGGGCGATACACCCCTTTGCGATGAGGTATTCCAGATCAATTACAAGGAGGACATCGCTGATATCGAGGTTCGCTTCAAGGATTGGTTGGAACGCGCGCTCGAACGCGGGCTAGCCATGTGGGAGAAGACGACCCTTTGATGGCGCTACCGGGCTGCGGTTCGTCCTTGGGGTTGCGAATAGCGAGACGCCAGTGAGCAAGTTGAAATGACTTCACCATGACCGCCACAACGCAAGTTGCCGTCGTCCAGATGTGCGCTACCGCCGACGTGGAGAACAACCTTCGCTCGACCGAATCGCTGGTGGCCGAGGCGGCCGCAGCGGGGGCGGAAGCGGTATTCGCGCCGGAGACGTTCACGTTCATCGGTCCCAGCCGATTGCGCGCCGGGATGCTCGAGCCGTTGCCCGAGGGCGGTCCGATATTGGCGCGCTGCCGCAAGATGGCGGCAGACAACGGGGTGCACTTTATCTTCGGTTTTCACGAGCTTGCATCCGGGGGGCGCGCCTACAACACCTGCGTACACCTCGACGCCGCCGGAGAAATACGCGCGATGTATCGCAAGATTCACCTGTTCGACGCCGACCTGGCGGACGGCACGCGACTGTTGGAATCGAGGAGCACCGCGGCCGGCGATACCCCGGTGGTGACGGAAATGCCGTTCGGCACGCTGGGCCTTTCCATCTGCTACGACGTGCGTTTTCCGCGCCTGTATCAACGCCTGGTCGATCTCGGCGCCGTTGCGCTTACAGTGCCGGCTGCTTTCACCAGCGCCACCGGACCTGATCATTGGCACGTACTGCTGCGGGCGCGGGCGGTCGAGTGCCAGGCGTACGTAGTCGCTCCGGCCCAGCACGGCGAGCACGGCCACGCCAATCGCTCTTCCTACGGTCATGCGTTGATCGTCGACCCCTGGGGCGATGTCATTGCCGAGTGTCCCGGGCACGGCGACAGTTTCGCCATCGCCGCCGTCGATCCCAAGCGCGTCGCCCAGGTGCGGCGCGAACTGCCGAGCATCGCCAATCAGATGCCCATAGGGGACGGAGCGCCGACGTCGGCACGCTCGTGATGTGCGTTGCATTTTCCATGCGCTGCGTTCAGGGCTGAGCGATGCCGGAGGGCTCCTCGACCAGTAATCCCTGGGTGGTTGCCGCAGCCTTCGTGGTGATCGCCGCCGGCATCAAGGCGGCGGAGGTCATCATGGTGCCGTTCCTGTTGGCAGCTTTCGTTGCCACGGTTGCCGCCACACCCATGTTCTGGCTGCATCGCCACCGGGTTCCCATGGGGTTGGCAATCCTGGCGGTCATCGCTGGATTATTGGTTGTCCTGTTCGGTGTCGGTGCCCTGGTTGCGCAGGCGGTCGCCGCGTTCACCGATGAATTGCCTGTCTACCAGGCGCGGGCAACGGAGCTTGCAACGCAAGTGTTGGAGTGGCCGCGCTCCTTGGGTGTTGAGATCTCGGCTGACTGGATCCTCGGCGCATTCAACCCCGCCATCGCTTTTTCCATGGCCGGCAACACGTTGCGGGGCTTCGGCAACGTGTTGTCCAACGGCTTCCTGATCCTGCTGACGGTGATCTTTATCCTGGCGGAAGCGTCGAGTTTCCCGCGAAAGCTGCGCGAGACACTGAAACAGCCTGACCGCGACATGCCGTTCTTCGAGCGTTTCGCGGTGAACGTGAACCGCTATGTCGCCATCAAGACCACCACCAGCGTCGCCACGGGCGTCGCCGTCGCCGCGATGCTGGCGGTGATCGGCGTCGACTTTCCCATTCTCTGGGGCGTGCTCGCCTTCATGCTGAACTACGTGCCCACCTTCGGCACCATCGGTGCCGCGGTGCTAGGGGTGTTCTGGGCGCTGCTGCAGTTGGGTCCGGCGCACGCGGCGTTCGCCCTGGGGGGCTATGTTGCGATCAACGTGGTCGTTGGCAGCGTTGTCGAGCCGAAGTTCATGGGCCGGGCCTTGAGCCTGTCAACGCTGGTCGTGTTCCTGTCCCTGGTGTTCTGGGGCTGGATGCTCGGTCCGGTGGGCATGCTGCTTTCGGTGCCGCTGACAATGGCGGTGAAACTGGCGCTGGAAGCGAACCCGCGCAGCGAGTGGTTGGCGCACCTGCTCGGTCCTGCGGACGCGCCGGCGCCCGTCTCGGATGGAGGCTCAGACGAGGCAGGGCAGTGAGCTACGAACGCGAGAGTATCCGCCGCATGGAGGGTTATCGCTACGGCGAACAACCCGACGATCCGGACGTGGTCAAGCTCAATACCAATGAGAACCCGTATCCGCCCAGCCCGGCGGTGGCGGCGGCGTTGGCGTCGTTCGATGCGGACGCATTGCGCCGGTATCCGCCTGCCGAGTCGGACGAGTTCCGCCGTTTGGCCGCGGTGCAACTCGGCTTGACGGCCGGGGAAATCCTGGTGACGAATGGCGGTGACGAAGCCCTCCGGCTGGCGTTCACGACCTTCGTCGATCCGGGCGCGGTCTTCGCCATGGCTTATCCGAGTTATTCGCTCTACGAGGTCCTGGCGCGCGTGCAGGGCTGCGGGATAGAGTCGATACCGCTCGCGGATGATTGGTCGCTGCCGGCGGATTTCAGCGCCAGGGCGAATCGTGCCGGCGCGCGTCTCACCTGTATTGTGAATCCCCACGCGCCGAGCGGGGTGTTGCTGGGCGTAGACGCGCTCGCCCGGATCGTCGACGAGATCGAGGGCCTGGTGCTGATCGACGAAGCGTATGTGGACTTCGTGGACCCGGCGCTCGGCCACGATGCCACCCCACTCATCCGCGAATTTGACAATCTCCTGTTGCTGCGCACGTTGAGCAAGGGGTATTCGCTTGCCGGTCTGCGATTCGGATTCCTGCTCGGGAATCCGCGCCTGCTTGAACCGATCGCCACCAAGACCCGGGACAGCTTCAACCAGGACATGCTCGCGCAAACGCTTGCCTGCGCGGCATACGCCGATGGCGCATACGCTTGCGAAACTAGGCGACGCGTCCGTCGTGCGCGCGAGGCGCTGAGAAGCGGATTGGCGCAACTCGGCTTTAGAACTCCCGCGTCGCAGACGAATTTTCTCCTGGCGACGCCACCGGCGCATTGGTCGTTCGATGCGCGTTCGACATACGAACAACTGAAAGCACGAGGTATCCTGGTGCGCCACTTCGATACGCCGAGGCTTGGCGGTATGCTGCGTATCACCGCGGGGACCCCGGAACAGAATTCCCTGTTGCTGGATGCGTTGCGGGACATTGGAAAGGTCGATCATGCTGCTCAAGAATAAGGAAATCGATGCCATCGTGCCCCGGCCCCATCGGCATCAGTTCAACGACAACGCCGTGCGGATGACGCGATCGCTGTCAGACGCTGTCGGCATGCAACGCATCGGCATTCACCTGGTACGCCTCCCGCCGGGCCGCGAAAGCACGGAGTTGCACTATCACGACTCGGACGAAGAGTTTCTCTACATATTGTCGGGACGCGGCATCGCGGAAATCGGCGACGAGCGTTTCGAAGTGGGACCCGGAGATTTCATGGGGTTCGAGGCGCAGTCGAAGCCGCACGCGATGAACAACCCGTTCGACGAAGATCTCGTCTACCTCATGGGAGGAGAGCGCAACATCTCGGATGTCGTGCACTACCCCCGCCTCGAGCGGACGCTGGTAAAGAGTGGTGGCCGCCGCGCCTGGGCGGACTGGGACAACCTGCACGATCTGAATAGTAGGCGCAGGAGATAGCGGGCGGCTGGCGAGACGGCGGATGCCGCCTCGCCGCAGACCAAAATGACCAGGGCCTGTTAGCAGGCCCTGGTGCTTCATACAGGTTCGGGGTTACCTGACTTTGAACATTCCGCCGGCTGGTCCGCCACCCCTGCCAATGGTCCACTGCCAGAAGCCGGGGGTGACACAGTTTTCCGGTAGCAGGCGGGAGCACTTGTCCTCAGGCCTCATGTAGGTCTTGACCGTGCCGGGTTCCCATTCGACAAAGTAGCTACGGTCGCGATTGGTGTCGACCGGGCCGCGCCCCTGCCGCATCAGGCACCCCGTGCCGCCATCGATGGCGAACGAAATGGTATTGCCGCCCTCGGTGCCTTGCGCCTTCAGCTTCTTGATCGTGGCCTCATCCAGGCCGCCCGGAGTGAAATCCATGGACAGCCTGACCTTGCCCTCATAGATCACTTCCGAATGATCCTTCTCCACCGTCATCTCGTCGCACACGTACTTGGGCCAACCCCAGCAGTTGCCGTTCAGGCAGGTATGGAAGTTCGGTACCGGGACGCTGATCACCAGCCAGGATTCGATACCGTCGGGACACAACGCCTTAACCATCACCCGGCCTTCCATGAAGGGTGCCGGACCTCGATTGATGTCCCAGTAGGAGACCATCACTTCCGGCTTCTCCGGCATGGCGAGCGGTGCGTACATGTACGACTCGTACAGGTCGAGGTCAGCCGGCTCGATGATGGTGCAGTGGCCATAGGACCCGGCCCCCGCCTTTGCCAGCTCTTCGCACGCTTCGTCGGAAAGCCTCGGAGACGGTTTGCCCCCTATGCCCATGCCTATGAGTACGTCCTCGTCAGAGTCGACCCAGCGGGCGACGTTTTCGCGCCGGACCCTGGTGAGGATCATCTGATCCTCCTCGGTCTTCACGTCGGATGGACGCATCTGCTTGCCCCGCGCATGTTTTTCTCTCGGAAAGGTAACTAGCGTACCCATACGCAACAGGTCCTCATTTCATTGATTCGTCGGAATCCGACACGAGCGATCCGCGGGACTTTCCATGGGCGGACTGGGACAACCTGCACGAGTTGCACGGGCAGGGTAAGAAATAACGGGCCAGCGAGGCGGCTGGTGCCGCCTCGCCGGCGCCCGCGTTTGATTGAGCTAGTGTCGGTCGGACTTGCCGCAATTGCGGCAAGTCCCGCCAGTTAGCTAGCCCGTGACCTTGAACATCCCGCCAGCGGGGCCGCCGCCCCTGCCAATGGACCACTGCCAGAAGCCGGGGGTAACACAGTTTTCCGGTAGCAAGCCGGCGCACTTGTCCTCCGGCCGCATGAAGGTCTTGATCATGCCGGCTTCCCATTCGGCAAAGTAGCTACGGTCGCGATTGGTGTCGACCGGGCCGCGCCCCTGCCGCATCAGGCACCCCGTGCCTCCATCGATGGCGAACGAAATGGTATTGCCGCCCTCGGTGCCTTGCGCCTTCAGCTTCTCGATCGTGGCCTCATCCAGGCCGCCCGGAGTGAAATCCATGGACAGCCTGACCTTGCCCTCATAGATCACTTCCGAATGATCCTTCTCCACCGTCATCTCGTCGCACACGTACTTGGGCCAACCCCAGCAGTTGCCTTCGACACAGGTATAAAAGTTGGGCACCGGGACGCTGATCACCAGCCAGGATTCGATCCCGTCGGGACACAACGCCTTGACCATCACCCGGCCCTCCATGAAGGGGGCTACGCCCCGGTTCATGTCCCAGTAGGAGACCATCACTTCCGGCTTCTCCGGCATGGCGAGCGGCGCGTACATGTACGACTCGTACAGATCGAGGTCGGCCGGCTCGATGATGGTGCAGTGGCCCCAGGACCCGGCGCCCGCCTCTGCCAGTTCGGCGCACTCTTCGTCGGTAAGCGCCGGACGGGGTGTGCCGCCGCCGCCCATGTCCATGCCTACGATCACGTCCCGGTCGCGATCGTCGACCCACCGGGCGACGTTTCGAGCAGAATCCTGGCGAGGATCGCTCGGTCCTCCTCGGATTTCATATCGGTAAAACGCATCTGCTCGCCAGACGCGTGCTTTTCTCTTGGAAAGGTAACTATCTTACCCATGCGCAATAAGTCCTCATTTCATTTATTTCGTGGAGCCCGAACGACCGATCCGCCGGACCTCTCCATTACCATCGTAGCCCTGTCGTGGGTTCCCTGATCGGCCCATGGCTAACTTGATGTTAACTGAGCCTTCTTCCGAGGGTCAACGCGCCGCCCGGACTGGCTCGGGGCCGCTGGGGCGCACAGTCAGCGTTCGCGGACCTCCGTCGACAGCTCGCGGCTGCGCAGCCAGGTCTCGAGATTGCTGAGAAAGATCAAGCGCGCCCGCTCGAAATTGCCCTTGCCGGTCCAGGCTGCGTGCGGCGTGATGATGACGTTGGGCATGTCCCACAGCGGCGACTCGGCCGGAAGCGGCTCAACCTCGAAGACGTCGAGGTAGGCGCCCGCGATGCGGTTCGACTGCAACCCTTCGATGAGTGCGGACTCGTCGATGATCCGGCCCCGGGCAACGTTTATGACGTGTGCGCCCTCGGGGAGCAGCGCCAACCGACGCGCATCGATGGCGCCGCGCGTGTCGCTCGTCAGGTTGGCGGTGACGGCGAGCCAGTCGGCCCGAGGCAGGACCGTATCGAGGGCATCGGGATGCACGACCTCATCGGCCTGGTCGTGATCGGTTCCCGGACTGCGGCGGACGCCGATCACGTACACGCCGAAGGCGCGGGCCAGCCGCGCGAGTTCGCCGCCTATGGTGCCGAGGCCATACACCACGAGCGTCTGGCCGCTGATGTCCTTCGGGTGCGATTCGACCGGCAGGTGCCCCCAGAGGCGATCGCGTTGCAACGCCTGGTAGTAAGGCAGGCGCCGCGCGAGCGAGAGCAGCCCCGCCATGGCCGTGTGCGCGATGGGCTCGGCGGCGGCGCCGGGCGAGTTGGACAACCGTACCCCGCGATCGAGCATGGCCCCGAAACGGGGATTGTCGATCCCGGCGAAGCCCAGGTGGACCCAGCGCAGGTTGGGCAGTGCCTCGATCAGATCGAAGAAATGCCCGAATGCACCCATGCGCACGAGATCGGGCGAACCGTATGCGATCTCGATTTCCTCCCGCTGTGCGACGGTGAGATCTCCGTCGTCGACGAAGAGACGCGGCTCGATCATCGTGCCCGTTCGTTCGGATATGGCGGCGAGTTCGGCGCGGCTCGCCTCTGCCACTGCGACCGTGAGGAGCGGCTGACTGATTTTCATGCCGAAGCCCTTGGCTCCGGCCGCTGGCGAAACGCGGGACGAGCCCGCCACAGGGCGATGGTTGGCAACATGAACACTGCCGCCGCCACGAAGCCCGCCAACCAGCCGGCACCGCGCTCATCCACCAGGTTCCAGATCAGCATCCCTAGAGAGACCTGTGCCGCGTACACCGCCGCCCACGGCCACATCCAGTGCGCCATCTTCCAGAACCCATAGGCCCCGGCGCCGTATATCAGCCAGTGCAGCGGTTCGGTCGCCTTCGCCCACCAGCCGTGCAGCACAAACCCGAACCAGACTTCCTCGTCCACCGCAACGGGCTTCCAAAATAGATCGAACGGCAGATAGATGAACGTCATGTAAAGGCAGAACAGGAAGATGAGATTCATCCACCAACTGCGCTTGGCCCACTCGGACCGGATGTCGAAATTCACAGGCGGTCCGTGTCCAACGAAGGGTCAATCAGGGGGCGAAGTATGTTCGTGATCGCCGCATTCAATCCAGCGTCAAGGGATCGTGCGTGATCTTCGGCCGTCGCAGGTGCGTCGGGGGCAACCACGTGGTCGCGTCGCCGCGAACCCACCAGTGGGCGCGGCGTTCGGTCCACGACCAGCCGCCGGGTTTCGGCAATTGAGCGCGGAGAAGAAGGTTGACTCATTGCGCCCAGCTTGTCGATAATCTCCGCGATTCCTCCTTTATCGGATCAGTCGTGCGGAGAAATCTCTAACTGTCCGGACGGGTCCCTCGCTAGGCGGTCTTGTCGCGCCTAATCCGAGCGGCTCATCGATGTCCCAGCAGTTTCAAAGGCAAGATTTTATGTAATCCAAATGTGGGCCTGTATGGCCCACTTTGATATTGCGTTGAGCAAGATCTGTGCCCGACTGGAATTCCCTTACGCGCCGAGCGCTTGATCGACTTCAGGCGGATCAAGTCATGGTGCCCGGAGCCAAACTCCACCGAGAGATGGAGTTGATTGGAAGTGAGTCGGCATTCGATGTCGCCGGGCATGTGCTGCCTCCGGCCGCACCTTTAGCAACTTGGTCAACGAAGTTGAGGGCGTGGTAATTCGTGCGCGCCCGGGTAGTGACATTTTGGTGGGGCTTGAAGGCTCTCTGCCGCCACCCTCCAGTACATCCGCCATCGCCGATTCGACCGGATCGGCACGCCTTCCATCGATTCACCACTGCTCCTTCCGGAAACTGCCTTCTCTGCTGAAATTGGCGTAGCTGCCATGTGGCGACGCGCGACGAGGGTGCGTGAAGACAGAGACTCGATCGGTGCGGTAGTTAACGTTATCGGTCGATTTAGGAAACACCATCGGAGATCGGAGAAATGGCGAGATGTCGAGAATTTGACATTTGGCCGAGGAGCAAGTCATGGGGGCCAGCACTTGCCCGGGTGGCGGAGGATGAAGCTTACGTTTCGTCTGCCGGATGGCTTCCACTTCGACGTAAGGCATGATGCAAACCGTGTTTTTTTCGTGCGCAACGAAAGAGGGCAGGTGCTGAAATTCCAGCGGTACACGAACATTGATGCGCACGGCTATATACGTGGAGGAGGTTGAGAAACACCTTGTTGGCCGTGATATAGGCTGACTTGGCGCAAAGCGTCGATCAAGGGGCGAAGTATGTCGGTGATCGCGGCATTCAATCCAGCGTCAAGGGGTCGTGCGTGATCTTCGGCCGTCGCAGGTGCGTCGGGGGCAACCAGGTGGTCGCGTCGCCGCGAACCCACCAGTTGCCTGTCAACAGCTTTTGCTCCGGTGTCGAGAATCGATACCGATGGCGCACGATACGGACGAACTTCGGTCGCGCGCCATCGAAAGGATCGGCGACCAGCTTGAGCACCTCAGGACGCGCTTCGAGCAGCGCCAGCGCAAAGTCGTAGATCCAGGGCGCACCCTCCGGCGTCGTCAATGCGGCGAACCACATCTGCCAGTCGAGGCGCGGCTGATGCGGCGTCGCCCAGCGGGGCCGGGCAGCGACATTGCCCGGTTTGAACGGGAACGCGTAGGGCACCCAGGCGCTGCCGTCCATGGATCCCTCGACGACGAGTTCGTCCCGGCGCGTCGTCATGACGGCGAACAGACCGTACGGGTTCGCCAGTCGCAATGGCGCTGCCGCCTCGGTGAGGACGGCTATCGGCGCCGGCAGCCGAAACACGGCGTGAAAGGTGACGAGGATGCCGAGCGCCATGACGCAGGCGGCCAGCGTTGTGGACACCTTGCGCCCGGATGCCGTCGCGACGCCGTGAACGATGGGTTTCGTCCACCGATCATCGAGCAGCGCCACGCACAGCACGATGGTCAGAATGTTGAAGAAGTTGTAGTTCCCGGTCGCGAAGATGAGCACTTCCAGGAGCACGAAGCCGCCGGCGGCTACAAGTCGGATATTGCGCGGCAGAAAGATGCAGAACGGCAGCGCGAGTTCGATGACGAATGTCATCCACACGGCCCACTCGAGGACGGTCGGCGGCAGATTGTGGACGTACCACGCGAGCGCGGTTGGCAGGGGCTGGGTCTCGAAGTGGAAGGCGAGGGCGGAGCCGTCGGCCCAGGTGGTATCGCCGCTGGCGAGCTTGACGAAGCCCGACAGGAACATGAATCGGAACAGCGCCAGCCGCGCGAGCCATATGCCGAATACGGGAGAGCGGGCAAGGACGGCGGCGATGATAAGGCATTCGATGAGGAAGACATCCCACTGGTAAGACAGGAAGACCTGGCCAGCGCCGAGGAGAGAGAGGTAGCACGCGTAGGCGATCAGCGAAGCGACGCAGCGCCAGCGACCGAGCAACGCCGTCAGCGTCGCGAGCGTGCCGAGCGCGCATACCGCGTGCAAGGCTACGGGCGAGGTATCGAACCAGAAGACCGTCGGCAGGAACCAGAAGCGTTCTGGGCCGTAGGCGCTCGCGAGCGCATCGAAATAGTCTGCCGCCGGGAGCACCCCCTGCGGCCCGACCAGCCCGTCGATTTGCCACCAGAGGGAGAGATAAGCGAATAGACCGCAGAGCGCGATGCCGCGGATGATGAGGTCGGCGGTGACATCGAATTTGGCGCGGCGAAGCTGCTGTCCGAACATCGGCCGCGCGAGGGCGAGACAGAGTCCCCGGTGCCGTGCTATCCAACGGTACAGGACGTCCGAGAGGGCGGCGAATCCGGGCAGGCGTCGATGGAGGCGTTCCCAGAAGCGGATCCCGCCGACGGCCAGCGTGCGAAAGGCAGCGCCGGCCCGTTCGAAGCGTTCTCCGTCAACGAAGAGTTGGATGCTATCGGCGAACTCAGCTTCGGTAATGGCGGGGTATTCGGCCATGACCTCCTGGTAAGGCCGATATTCGACGGTATCCGCCGTGACCGATGCCGCGTATTCGACGGCATAGCGGCAGAACGCGCAATCGCCGTCGTAGACTAGCCGTGGCTTCATTGGCATCGATCATAGCCCGCGGGAGAGCTTCGCGGCAGTCGCGATGTCGGGTAACCTGCAACTGGAAGCTCGCCAATGGGCGGGCACTTGAGGAGTATCGAATGAAAGGCTTCGCGTTGACATTGGTGGCTGTTGTCATCGTGCTCTATGTCGCCCTGATATACATTCCCATCGATCCGGAGGAACGTCGGCCGGGCACGCGCCTGAGCGGCGACTCCGCCTCCGTGCAGGACCCGGACTGGTCGTTCCTGCAGGGCCGCACCCAGGCCTGGCTGGAAACGCGGACGTGGTACCTGATTCCGCACTCCATCACGGTCAGCGCCTGGGCGGATGACGGCACCCTGTACGTGGGATGTAGCCGGTGCGACACGAAAACATGGCCGAAGCACGTGGCGCGGGACAACCGGGTGCGGCTGAAGATCGGCGATGAAATCCATCTGCGCCGCGCGGTGCAAGTCACGGACCCCGCGGAGCTCCAGGCGGCCATGGGCGGGCGGGAGGTCGCGCCCGGATACGCCCTGTTCCGGATGGACCCGCGATGACAGCGGTTTAGTCCATATGTGCGATCTCGCACGCAAGCCGCATCCGAGACCGTTTTACGCGAGCCCTGCTACGCTCGTAGAATCCTCGGGCACGTGTAGAGGAGAGAGTAGATGTTGAACAAGATCGCCTACGCCGTCGGCGCGCTCGTCGTCCTGATGTTGCTGTTCGGATGTTTTGTCATTGTCGAGGCGGGCCATGTCGGTGTGGTGCGGAGGCTCGGCGCCGTGCAAATGGAGGCTCTGCCCGAGGGCATACACGGCAAACTGCCGTTGATAGACATCGTTGAAGAAGTCGATATCCGACTGCGCAAGGCGGAAAGCGAGGCGGTGGCGGCGTCCAGGGACCTGCAGGTCGTGCGCACCCAAGTCGCCGTGCAGTATTCGATGACCGGGGAGGTCATGCCGCTGACTTTTCAGAAGATCGGTACTCGCAGGGTGGTCGAGACAACCTTGGTGTCGCCGGCCATCATGGAATCCGTGAAGGCCGTGACGGCGCTCTACACGGCGGAGAACCTGGTGACCAACCGGGCGGAGGTCAAGAACAAGATCTAGTTGGCCATTGAGGCTTTCATCAACACGACGCTGGAGCAGAAGGACGTGGTCGGGGCGCTCAGCCTTGCCAACGTAGCCATCACGGACTTCAGCTTTTCCGACGAGTTCAATCGTGCGATCGAAGAGAAGGTCAAGGCCGAGCAGGAAGCGCTCAAGGCGAAGAACGAGAAGCTCCGGCGCGTGACCCAGGCGGAAGCCGCGGCGGCCGAGCGGACGCTGGCGGCGGATGCCGAGGCGTACCAGATCGAAGTCGCTTCCAAGGCGCGCGCGGAGGCGATTCGCCGGGAAGCGGAAGCCCTGCGCGACAATCCGTCGTTGATCCAGTTGCGCATCGCGGAAAAGTGGGATGGACAGTTGCCTCAGGTGGCGGGCGGCAACACGATCCCGCTGCTGAACATCGACGCGATGAAGAGCCAGTAGAACGGAGCGCGATATGCCAATCAAGAACGTCTTCGCCGAGGTGGAGGCGGTCAAGCGAGACATCGAGAACCTGACCATCGAGCAGTTCAAGGGCGAGTTCGAGGAAAACCCGGACTTGCTCCTGCTGGACATTCGCGAGATCCAGGAACAGGTCGACCTCGGCACGATACCGGGCGCGTTGCACGCGCCAAGGGGCATGCTCGAATTCTGGGCGGATCCGGCGAGCGTCTACTACCGGGACTGGTTCAGGGAAGATCGTCGCACGGTGTTGTTCTGCGCTGCCGGGGGCCGCTCCGCCTTTGCGGTCAAGGCATTGCGGGACATGGGCTTCAAGGACGTGGCCCACCTCGAAGTCGGATTCAATGGCTGGCGGGAAGCCGGCGAAGCCGTGGAGGACGTCGGCGCGACGAGTCGCTGGGTGCGGCGCGAGTCGCGCTGAGGTCGAATCGGACGCAGGCGGGTAGGTAAGGCTGCGACGTCGTTGCTCGGCTCGGGCCGCGTTGCAGCTTGGTTAGCCCGGGATCAGGTAAGATCGCGCCGGCCGCAATTCGTGGCCCGCGGTCGCGGCGTGAACGCGATGCCCGCGCTCGAAGGGTTCGCCCGGTGCGCCGACGGGTCCCCACACCTCCACCGTGCCCTGTATGGACGTTACGGCCGCAAATCCCTTCCGGACGGCGGCAAGGTCCGTATCGCCCTCGGGCTGGTGTCCGGTTTCTTCAAACCCGAAGTGGAGCTTGCCGTTCTCGATCTTTGAGATCACTCCGCGAACGCTGTTGAAGGCGGCAAACCCGGTCCACAGGATGCCCCGGACCTCCTCCCGCGGGACGCCGGGCACATTGAGATTGAGAAGCCCTCTGTCGGGACCGTCGACGACGGCGGGGAGCACCTCCACAGCGAGTTCGGCGGCGGTGTCCCAGTGCCATGTTTCCGATGAGGCCAAGCTTACAGAGAGCGCACGAAGGCCGAAATTCTGGGCCGCCAGGGCGGCGCCGATGGTCCCGCTGTGCAGCGCGGCCCTGCCGGTGTTCAGCCCGGCGTTGATACCCGAGATAACAATGTCCGGGCGGGGGGCGAAGGCTTCGAGATTTCCCGCCATCACGCATAGCGCCGGCGGTCCGCCGATCGCGTAGACGCGCGCAGCGAGCCCGTCGATGGATGTCTCGGTCAAGGCAATGGGATGGTCGGGAGATATGCGTCCAAGCGCGGCGCCGGTGCCGGAGGCGTCATGGTCGGGGGCGACGACGAGGACTTCGTAGCCGGCCTGTTCAACGTGCCGTGCCAACGCATGGATGCCGGGACTGTCGACGCCGTCGTCGTTGGTGATCAGAACTCGGGTGCCCGCCATGGCTTCGTCCAATAGATTGTCCCGCGCCGGGAGGCGGTCGCACTTCCGAGTCCCCGATGGGTGCGGTTCGAACGCGTTGCTGGATCGGCGCGGAAATTGTCCTGCGCGTCCGTCGTCGGCGACCAGAGTCGGATGATACCGTGAACTACGGCGCCGAGTTGACGTCCCCTCGGCAACAGCAGTGTTACATTCCGTCCGCTTTTGGAACAGGGGCGCGGCGTCGTGGACGGCGAGACCCAGTTCGTCCTCAACAGGTTCTCCTTCGCGTTCGGGGTGTCCTTGTTGACGTGGAAAGTGATCGACTGGACGATCGGCGCTCGCATCTCGCCCGACGTCGAGGCCATGGGGCAAGATGTTGCCGAACTCATGCGCAACCGGAAGCAGGCGAAGCAGGCAAAGTGAGTCGAGTGCGAATCGAGCAGCGACCGGGCCGCCGAGCGAGCGGTCCTTCGACCTTCGAATGGCGGCGATTCCGGTTCGATATATGATGCGGATTACTACGGCGCGGCGCTGGTCCGATTGATCTGCGCCGCAGTCAACTCGCCTGAACTAAAAACGCAATAGGTGGCAATGCTATGCAGACCGTTAGATTAGGACGCACCGGCCTTGATGTGAGCGTCGCCGGGCTCGGCTGCGGCGGCCATAGCCGGCTCGGCACGGGGACCGGTCATGACGAAAGCCATGCGGTGCGCGTCGTCCAGGCCGCGCTGGATCTCGGCATCGACTTCATCGACACGGCGCGCGTCTACGGAACCGAGCCTGCGGTCGGAAAGGCGGTCAGGGGACGACGCGACCAGGTAGTGATCTCTACCAAGGTCGGCCCCGGCTTTGGCGGGGGCGGTTCGCTGCTTGGCTCCAGGGAACTTACCGAGCAACTGGAGAAAAGCCTCAAGGCGCTCGGGACAGACTACGTCGATGTATTTCACTTGCACGGAGTGCGTCCGGAGCAGTATCCCCACTGCCTGGAACATCTCGTTCCAGAGATGCATCGTCAGCGCGAGGCCGGCAAGATTCGTTTCCTCGGCGTGACCGAGACATTCATCCGAGACCCGCAACACCGCATGTTCGAGCAAGTGCTCCCGGACGATCATTTCGACGTGATCATGGTGGGATTCAGCATGCTCAATCCCTCGGCGCGCGCCCGCGTGTTTGCGCAGACGATCGAGAAGGACGTGGGCACCCTGATCATGTTCGCCGTGCGCCGTGCGTTGAGCCGACCGCAGGCCCTTGGGGAACTGCTGGCCGAGTTGGTCGACGACGGCACGGTGGATGCTTCGCTGGCCGGCGACGATCCGCTCGGCTTCGTGGCCGCGCATCCCGAAGTCGAGTCGCTGGTGCAGGCGGCTTACCGGTTCTGCCGGCACGAACCGGGGGCGCACGTGATCCTCACGGGGACGGGTGACGTCGCGCACCTTGAAGCCAACATCGCTTCCATCCAGGCGCCGAGGCTGCCCGACGAGGTAGCCGATCGACTCAACGCGCTATTCGGCGCTATCGATTCGGTGTCGGGGAACTAGCCCATCTGACGACGCCCCGCAACCAGCTGGCGGCCGTAGCCTCGGTGCCTCTCAAGGCTGCCTGCGCGGTGGGTTGTTGCCTCTGTTCTCGCCCGACGGATTCCCGGTTCTGCTGGGCCAGTTTGGATTTCCGCCCTGTCTGCGGCCGGTTCCGCGGCCCTTGCCCCCGCTTCTACCACCACGACCTCCCTGACTTCCTCCTCGTCTACTCATCTCTCGCTCCTCGTTTCAATGGATCGTCTTCGGAGTAACCGCTCGGGTCCGAAGGCCAATGAGATGATGCGATGAACGCACTGAACGTGAACTGAACCGGGGCGTTAGCCTGGACGAGGGATTTTGTCGCGCTACCCTAGTGGAAGACGACGGTACACGCGGTGCTCCGCCTGGTAGTGCACGGCGCGCGCGAGCACCTGCGTCTCGATGTTGCGGCCGCGGGCGGCCAGGTCATCCGGCGTCTGCCGGTGATCGACCCGCTCCGTAATCTGCTCGATGATGGGACCCTCGTCCAGATCGGCGGTGACGTAGTGCGCGGTCGCGCCAATCAGTTTCACGCGTCTTTCGTGGGTCCGGATGTAGGGACGCACGCCTTTGACTGACCACGAAGACCAGGCCCGGCCGGTCCGGGCAATGCAGGGTCAGAATGTACTCTGATGATTTGCCCATCTGCGTAGATGCCCGCGTGATCCCCTTCGGGGCTTCCCGGAGAGTCGGGACGGCCCGCGCAAATGAGCGTATCGCGTCGTATGCCCGTTGTCATCGTTGCCCGGGGCGGGTTGCCCGGGGCGGGCAGGGTCCTGACTGTTGGCCCCGGTTCCGGAGCATTTCAGCAGACGTTCACCTGCAATAGCGTCTGCGCCAGCGCCCGTATTCCTCGAAGCCGTGCCTTTCCATCACTCGGTCGCGCTTGAACGTCTGCGCTGCGCAAACGGCGGCCAGAATGAGAAACGGAATCCCGGGGAGCAGGGGCAGGACCAGGCCGACAAGGCCAATGACGAGGCACAGTAGCCCCATGGCAAACCAGCAGATGCGTATTAGCGCCGAGCGTTCGTACATGGAAAATTTCCTGCGATCAGTTGACAGGATGGGACGCAACTCTTGTGCCAACCCTGCGCCACGCTGTCGAAACGTTAGTTTTCAAACATTTAGTGCTTCGAGTCGCTTGCGCCGACGCGCAGATGAGCCGCCGATTTCGTGTATTTCGCCGATTGTTGGCTAAGGCCGCCAGGCTCTTGGGATGCCCGTGTAATGGTTATACTCGGTGAGTTGGACAACAACCGCGCCGAGGGCGACATCGTGATGGAATTGGTTCGCAACGACTACCTGATCTCGGCCGACGATCTCGAACGCATCCTTCCAGACTCCGACCTGCGCGTCTTCGAGACCGCCGCCAACCTCGAGCCCAAGGGTCCGGGCATGGAACGCGAGTTGGGGCGCGTCGCTTATGATCGCGCGCACATTCCGGGTGCGCAGTTTCTCGACTTGGCGGAGGCTGCGAGCGACACCACCACCGGACTCGATTTCACCTTGCCGGAGCCGGCCGTGCTCGAGGAGTTGTTCCGGAGCATCGGCATCAACATGGATAGCCGCGTGGTGCTCTACAGCAGCAGCAGCGTGATGTGGTCCACGCGCGCCTGGTGGCTGCTTCACTACCTCGGTCATCCTCGGATCGCAGTGCTGGACGGCGGAATCAACGCCTGGCGCGCTTCCGGACGCCCGGTGGAAACGGCGGTGCCAAGTTTCCCTCGGGGCGATTTCGAGGCGCATCCGCGTGACGACGTGTTCGCGGACAAAAAGGCGGTGGCCGATGCCATCGGGGATGCCTCCGTGTGCACCGTGAACTCGCTCGGCGCCGCGATGCACCGCGGTGAAGCGAGGTCCAGCTACGCTCGCCAGGGCCGCATCGCAGGCAGCGGCAACCTCCCGTTCAGTGATCTGCTAGCCGAGGGCCGATTCAAGCCAGCGGACGAGATGCGCGAAGTTCTGGCGGCTTCGGGAATGTTGGATGCTGATCGCGTGATCACGTATTGCGGCGCCGGCATAGCGGCCACCATCGATGCGTTCGCATGCGTCCTGGTAGGCCGGGACCGGGTAGCGGTTTACGATGGCTCCCTGTCTGAGTGGGCCCTCGACCCGGACGCCCCCATGGAGACGGGCGCCGGCGGTTGAGCGACCGGCCCGGCCCTTGCGGTAGACCAAGCTTAACTTTCGGGCGGAGTCCGCAGGAAGCTCGCGAAGCGCGGTATGCCGTTGCTGGTCTTGCCGTAGTGCTTGTACGTGACCGTAGTGCCGACGGGAGGTGGGCTGCCACGCATTTCGTCGGAGAATCCCGTGCCGAGCTTGAAACGGCGGCCGTCGGGCATTTCGACCAGGAGCGAGCCGAGCATGCCGGCATATTTGCCCCGGCCTGGCAGATGGGCGACAACCACGGCTTCGGCATCCTGGTGCAGCTTCAGCTTGAGCAGGTCGTCCGAGCGTCCTCGCCGGTAGTACGAATCTCCCTTGCGCAACATCAGGCCTTCGCCGCCGCTTGCGACGATCTGATCGAGCAAGGCCATCAATTCGGATTCATCTGCGACTCGGAACTGTTCCACCAATCCGATTCTTGAAGTCTCGGTGGCGCTGAACAGTTCTTTGAGACGGGCCAGGCGTTGACCGAAGGTGCCCGCGTGCCCCGGCAGGTCGAACACCATGTAGCGCACGCCGGACCACGCATCCTCCCGCGTTGCTTGCCGACGGACGATGCCGGACAGTCTCTCGAAGGTGCCGCGGCCCATCCATAGTTCGCCGTCGAGTGCGACTCTTGGGAATCCCTCGACGAATGCCGCAGGTGCGTTGAAGCGGTTGCCTTGGCGCGAATAAAGCGACCCGCCATCCCACCACGCGCGGATGCCGTCGAGTTTCTCGCTGACCCAATACGCTTCGAGATCGACAGTGTCGTGATAGACGTTGGCGAGCGGCAGCGCGGGCGGTTCGATCTCGGCAGCCGCGACTTTCCAGAAGAGAAGGACGACGACGGCGATGCCCAGCGTGCGATACATGGCGAACCCCGGAACGGGTGGCGAACACGAGGTCGCAAGGATTGCCTTTTTTGCGCCAACGCGGAAGCGGACAACAGCCCGATTACGCGAGGGAAATCACCTATTCGTTGCAGGTGTACCATCGACCGTTGAACGAAGGGAACCGGACGATGAATTTCGATCACGCCAGCTTGAGGGCGCGGTCCCACCGGATAGACGCAAAGGGCGCCGACGGACTGCGTTTGCGCGTACACAGGGCGCTGAGTTGGCTGGCGGCGGCGGAACGCGCCGAAGACGATGACGACGCCCGCTTCATATTTCTCTGGATTTCGCTCAACGCGGCGTACGCGGATGAGATCCAGCGCGAGTCTGCGCCCGAGCAGGCGATACTGGATCGCTTTCTGAAACGGTTGGTCGATCTCGACACCGACAACCTGCTTTACGACCTGGTCTGGTCCAGGTTCGCTGGCCCGTTCCGCGTATTGCTCGACAACCGTTTCGTCTTTCAGCCGTTCTGGGATCATCAGAACGGCAAGATCGACGAGGATCGCTGGCGTCGAAGCTTCGAGGGAGCGAAGACGGCGGCGCGCCGGGCGCTTCGCGACAAGCGGCAGACGGCCACGGTGCTCGCCATCGTCCTGGCTCGGCTCTACACGCTGCGCAACCAGCTCATGCACGGCGGCGCGACCTGGCGCAGCAGCGTAAATCGCGACCAGATCCGAGACGGCACCGCGATCCTTGCCGATCTCGTCCCGCGCGTCATCCACCTGTTGATCATCAATCCCGACGAGGATTGGGGCGACCCGTGCTACCCGGTGGTGCGGGACGACGATTGAGCTTCGCCGTCGGGACTCCGAATTCGTCCGCGGCATGATGATCACTCATTGTTCCGCAATGGCCTTTGCGAGTATTTGGACACTGTCGCCAGCGACATCCAGCACGCCGAAGGGCATGAAGCCGTGGAACGCGGACGCAAAGTGAATTGCGCTAACCCGAACGCCGCTTCGCTGCAGCTTCTTGGCAAACAATTTTCCCTCATCCAGATTCGGATCGTGTCCGGCCGTGATGATCGTGGTTGGCGGCAGCGATTCGAGGTCGGGGATGAACATCGGTGAGACTAGTGGGTCTTCGGTGCTGGTGTCTTCCCTCAGGTACCACTGCTTGGCGGCTGACAAACCTGCACGCCCGACCAGGTAGTTTCCGTCGCCAAACGAGATCCTCGATGCGTAGGCTTGGTGATCGTCCCGCAGGTCAAGGAATGGATACAGGAGATAAAGCGAGTTCACCCGGAAGGCCGTTTGCCGCGCAATCTGCCATGCAACGGCCGTCGCCAGCGCCGCGCCGGCGCTGTCTCCCATGGCGCCGATCCGGGCGGGATCGATTTCCAGGGATTCGCAATTCTGGAAGGCCCAGAGTGCGGCCTCGTAGCAGTCGTCGTGGGCGGCGGGAAATTTGTGTTCCGGAGCCCGCCGAAAATCGACCGAGAGATAGTGTGCCCCGGTCTCCACACACAACCGCCGCACAAATCCATCGTAGCTGTCGATGTCGCCGACACTCCAACCGCCGCCGTGAAAGAACAGCACCAGTTTCCCTTGTGAGTCTGCTGCGGCGTGACTCCCTCGGTAGAAGCGGGCCAAGATTTCCGTGGAATCTGTCGGGATTCGAAAGTCCCGCGTTTCCACACCATTGGCTCGGGCTCCCAGAAAAGTCTCCATCAGTTCGACCGTGTACCTCCGACCGACGGCGACCGGGTCGCTTTCAGAAACCAGGATTTCCGCCAGGATGCTCTGGGCACTTTCGAGCAGATTGGCACACTGCCGGTCAATCATCGCTTTGGTCCTTCGCGGCGCATCAATCAAAGCGCAGTAGAAGTCGTATTTCGTACAGGCGGGGAGCGCCCATAAAGGCAGTTTCCACGCCGGAGAACTCCGCGGTATTGAAGCTCTGGGCGGCGCGCGCCTCGTCCGTCAGGTTTGTACCTCCTAAACGCACTTCCCAACGCTGATCACTGGCTGAAATCGATACGAAAGCGTTCAGGTAGGTCGCTGCGGCAACGGCGAGGTTGGGAGAATCCGACGACTCGTTGGCGTGGTCGCCCTTGTAGGCGATATCGACATGCACGGTTCCGGCGATGCCCGGGGTGAGCTGATCCGAGTAGGTCATGCCAAGGAAGCCGGTCCACTCGGGTGCATTCGGCAGACGCCGCGTGCTGACGTCGGTAAGCACGCCGTTAACTAGCGTTTCGAATTCCTCGTATTCCGCATTCAGGTATCCGACTGAAGCGTCGATCGAAAGACGGTGGCTGGGCCGATAAGAAACCACACCCTCCAAGCCTTGAATTTTCGCGGATGCGGCGTTGGTAAACAGGCTGACGAATTGCCCGGTCACCGGGTCCTGGCCGAAGCCGTTCAACTGCAGATCGTTGTAGTCGTTGTCGAAATACGCGGCCGAGTAGGTGAACCGGTTTTCCGGATCGCGACCCTTGATGCCGGTTTCGAAGGTCCAGACCGTTTCCGGATCAAACGGCTCGAACTCGCTACCTGCAAATGCCCGCCCCGGGAAACCGCCGCTCTTGAAGCCGCGAGAAACGGACGCATACAGCGTGAGGCTGTCGTTTGGCTGGTGCGACAGGACCGCGCGTGGTGTTACCGCATTCCAATCCTGTGTGTCTTGCAGGTTCTCGCCGGGAAACCCGATGCCGGCCAGAAACGGCGGCCGATCAAGACTCAAGGACAGCGTTGGGTCAAAGAAAAACTCGCCGCGCCGGGTGACCTCTTTCTCGTCATTGGTGTAGCGGGCGCCAATCTCCACGCTGGTCGTATCCGAAATGGGAAAAGTAATGTCGGCAAATGCCGCGATCGATCGCGTGCGCTGGTCGCTTTCGCCGTATCCGCCCGATGGAACTCCGACACTGATGATCGGGAAAAAGAATCCGAAGAACTCGAATGACGCCGACGCATCGTCGAATCCCGCGAGCACAACATCATCGTCGATAAAGTAGAAAACACCGCCCGTAAACGACAGGCCACTATCGCGTTCAAACGCTACCCTCAGCTCCGTGGAAAACTGGTCGTCGTCCTCATAAACCGGAATGTCGAGGACCGGATGAGGCGTGCTGTCGGCATCCAGAACGAAATCCCAGGAAAGTTTGCGGTATGCCGTGATGCTCTCCAGGTACCAGTCGTCACCAAAATGCCGCTTGATCTTGAATGAGGCCCCGAGCGTCGTCAGGTCGGCAAGAATATTCGCCGTGCCTTCGACAACATAGGGCGAACCGAAGGCTTCCTCCGTCGGCAAGTAGGTCACCGGGCTGAACGGAGCGCCAACCGGGTCCGGAAACAATGTGAGCGGCGTTTTCCGGATCGGTGTCAGTGACCGGTCAGGACGCTCGAATTTTCCTTCGAAGCGGAGCACCAAACTCAGATTGTCGCTCGGCTCGAAGTCCAGGCCGGATCGAAACGACCGCGTATTGGTGTCGCCATCGGTCCCGCCAAGCACCGCATTCTCGGAATACCCGTCGCGTTCGACCCCGGAGAACGATATTTTCCCTTTCCACCGGCCGTCGCTGCTCAATGGTCCGCTGATACGGCCGTTGTATATCCGGGCGTTGAGATTTCCGGCGCCAAGCTCGGCATACGCTTCAAACTCATCGGACGGCTGGCGAGTAATCAGCTTGACGGCGCCTCCGGGGGAGTTTCGCCCGTACAGCGTTCCTTGCGGCCCGCGCAGAACCTCGACGCGTTCGATGTCGAACAATTCCACGAAAGCGGCCTGGGTGCGCGCCACGTATACGTCGTCGATATAGACGCCGACACCCGGCTCGACAAAGGGTAAGGAGTCGTTCTGCCCGATGCCACGCAAGTAGACCGCGGCATTGGACGAATCGCTTTTTTGAAAATGAAAGTTCGGCACCGCATATTGCACTTGGCGCATGTCGGTCGCCTGCAAATCGCGAAGCCGGCGTTCACTGAAGGCCGAAACCGAACCTGGCACGGTCCATAGCGACTCCTCCCTGCGCCGCGCGGTGACGATGATTTCCTCGATTGTATTGACCTGCTCATTGGCCGCCGCCTCTTGGGCGACACAGACAATACCCACGTCGAGAAAAGCCAGGATTGCGATAACGCTCGAGACTGCGACCGGCCGAATACGGCGAACTGTCTTGTTGGGCCACATGGTGCAATTCCTCCATTTGTCGCGATGCGTACAGCGGATCGAACATTCCCCCACTCCGAATTTGATGATTGCTTGAGGTGATCCGCAATGACAAAACAGGTCATGTAAGAGGGACAATTGTGGCCAGCACCGTGGTACGGTATGAATATGAACTTCAGCGACCACCCAGGTTCGGCGAATGGGCCAGGCATTCCGTGCGTGGACAGCTCCTTGTTTGAACCGCTGGCGAAAGCTGCGAAGTCCAGCGGTATCGACCTGGCCGTCGTATTGCGGGAAATACGGCGCCAGCGACCGGGTGCAAACGATGAATCGGAACCCGTGCCGGTCTCCGACTATTTCAGGCTTCTCGGGAGACTGGCCGACCTGACCAGCGACGAGACCGTGCGAATGTCAAAGCGGCCCCTGTTGCCGGGCGCGTTCCACTTCGTGATGTCCCAGGCGGTTGCCTCGAACCGCTTTGACCTCATGCTTCGCAAGTTTGCGAACGGCTTCAATCTATTGCACGGTCGCGTCTACAATCACGTAGTGACGCAGGGCGACAAGCTGATCTACGCCATTGACAACAAGGATTTTCCCACCCCATTCGAGTTGACGGCCCGCCAGTTGCACAGTTTTCTCGAGTGTATCGGGATACTCATGCACACACTGTTTGGCATTTGTGCCGGCGCCAACATCGATTCATACCTGTGCAAGGTTACGACCAAGCGGCGTCTGAGCAATCCTCGCAAACACACGGGCAACCGGCTTGACCAACTGGCGTACTGGGGCGTGCCGACCGCGTACGGAAGCAAGAACTACGCGCTGATCTACGACTACTCCGTCGCCGCTTTGCCAGTGAAACTCCGGGCTGCCGACCTGCCCCAGCCAAACGCCATCTTTGGCGAAGTGGCCAACCTGATTGAGTGCAATCTCAGGGTTACGCCCGCGAACGTGCCGATCGTCGATAGGGTCATCGACCTGATGTCGAGGCAAACCGTGTCGGCCAATGCGCTTGCATTGCAGCTCAATCTCAGTGCCAGGACCTTGCGGCGCCGCCTGGCGCAGTCGAACACATCATTTCAGGAGGTCAGGCAAAAGGCATTGAACGAACGCGCAAAGCGTCTGTTGTCTCAAGATCACCTCGCCGGCGAAGTCGCCGAAGAACTCGACTACTCGGACGAGAGAAGCTTTCGGCGCGCATTCATCCGCTGGAACCGGATTTCGCCTTCGAAGTTTCGCTCCGGATCATGATCGGGCGTTTCTTCAACAGCCCAGATCCGCGATGGCACGGCGATCCTCGAAGGCCTGGTCCCGCGCGTCATCCACCTCCTGATCGCCAATCCCGAGGAGGACTGGGCGATCCGTGCTACCCGGTGGTGCGGGACGACGTTTGAGCCGCGCCCGTCGGTCTGCAGTTACTTCAGTTTGGCCAGATCGCGCGCGGTCTCCATACGGCCGCAATCCGTAATCCAGCTTGTGACGAGTTCGGCCGGGGTCACGTCGAATGCGGGATTTCGAACCCGCACGCCCGGGGCGACCCGAATCGAGTCGGTCACTTCGCTGGGATCACGTTGTTCGATGTCGACATCGGCGCCCGTCGCGGTGTCGGCATCGAAGGTCGACGTCGGGAAGGCCACGTGGAAGGGAATGCCGTGGTAGCGGCTGGCGATGGCGATGCCCCGTGTACCGATCTTGTTCACCACGTCGCCATTGGCGGTGACGCGGTCGGCGCCTACGATCACGCTATCGATCGCACCCTCCGACATGAGGTGCGAGACCATGTTGTCGCAAATGAGGGTGACGTCGAGACCCGCCCGGACCAGTTCCCACGCCGTCAGCCGCGCCCCTTGCAGGAGCGGTCGAGTCTCGTCGACGAACACCTTGAAACGCACGCCGGCTTCGTGCGCGAGGTATAGCGGCGCGGTCGCGGTTCCCAGCGCGGAGACGGCGAGGGCGCCCGCGTTGCAGTGTGTCAGGACGGAGCTGTTTTCGTCGATCAGCTCCATGCCGTTCGCGCCGATCGCGCGACACATCTCGGCATCCTCGCGGTGAATGGCCTCGGCTTCGGCCACCGCATCGCTCGCAGCGAGTACCCGATTCACCGCCCAGGCGAGATTGACCGCGGTCGGACGCGCCGCAACGAGAAGCCGCGCCGCGCGGGCGACATCGCGGCCGGCGCGAGCGTCGAGCGCGAGACCGTATGCCGCCGCGATACCGATAGCGGGCGCGCCTCGTACCTGCATGGCGGCGATGGATGCCGCCACCATCTCGGCACCCGTCTGCGCGGCGTAGACAACTTCCTCAGGCAGCTTGCGCTGATCGAGCAGCCACAATCTGCCGCTTTCCCATCGAATCGCTGGGGGGACTTTCACAGCGAATCACTTGCGGGGATCGAATTCGTCCAGCTGCCGAGCCCGCTTGTATTGGGAGTCACAGAGACTTCCTAGCCTTCCAGGTGTTTTGTGCATGAACGGAGTTCCACCCGATGGAAGGTTGGATCGGGATGGGGTTCGCGACGCCTGTCCCCGATTGTTTGATCACTATCTTGGGGATGTTACGGATGTCTCTGAATCAGATGAAGTTCATCCAACCTATACGCCATTGCCTTGACCGAAACTTTGAATTGTTCGTGCATTGGAACGATGTGGTTGCCGAAAAAGTCTCGGGGACTACGAGCAAATGCGAAAGCCCTCTCCCGAGAATCCGGGTTTGTCCGGAGTAGGCGTTCGGGCTCGTTTGGATCGAGCAAGAACGCGACGGCATCGTTCATTTCGATTGGTACGGCACCGAACGCTCCGGTCACCCGTCGTCTCATCAAGTTCTCCGGCATGAGGAAACTAGCGGCAAAACGATCCATTTTCCGCTCTACGGGATCCTGGATATTTTCCCTTGGGGCATCGATTGCTCGCTCGCGGAACGCGTCTTCTGGAGGACCGAAGACGATATGCCCTAGCTCGTGAGCGCCGGTAAACCGCGCGGATGCGATTCCGAACTCTTCGGAAACAGTGACTCTCTTTCGCCCGGGGTCGACCATGCCTGCAATTGCCCATCGTGTACTCGGGGGCCAGTCGAAGATTTCGGGCACAGAAACGTATTTGTAACCAAGCAACTCGGCGGCTGACCGAGGATCCAGCATATCAACGGGATCTTGAGGAACGCCACGCGGCCATAGCCCCTGTTTGCTGTCCCAAATCCGGCGGTGAAGCCCGGAGACGGCGGTTGATACCGATTTCGTCGTCATGACTACAACATATAGCGCTTTAGCAATGTATCGTCAACTATATGTGGTTTTCGGGAGATGGCCTGTGGAGAGGATCTCAGGTGTTGGAGGACCGGCCGGAAGTGGCCCTGGTGAAACGAATCGGTACTGCCGGGTCTCGTCGCGATGCATCACCCGTCTTTCCAGGGGACATCGCCCCACGCGTGGTCCCCCGTCGGAATGACGAATTCCTGTGGCGTCGGCGGGATCCGCCGATACCCGGCTTTCTGACGCTCCTCCTCTTCCGCCTCCTCATGGCGCGCCAAGGCTGCCCGTAGTGCTTGCCGGACGAATTCTGAACGGGTTATGCCGAGACGCTTCGCCCGTTCATCGATGCGCGCCACGAGTTCGTCATCCATCGTGATCTTTACGGTGTTCATAGCTATGGCTCAAGCTATTTCGATAGTTATTCTATTGTGGGTTACATGTCGGGCAGGAGTATCCCACCGCAGGTTTCCCGACGAGTGCGAAGTGCGACTACGCCGTGCTGGATGCGACTCTCGCATCAGACGCCCTGCGGGAGTCTTCAAGCGCGCCAAGCAGTCGATCCACATCCGCGTCTGTGTGCGCCGCGGTCAATGTAATACGCAGCCGCGAAGTGCCTTCGGGCACCGAGGGCGGGCGAATGGCCGTGCAAAGGCAACCGCGTTGTTCGAGGTCCCGACTCATGTCCAACGCCGCCTGTGGGTCGCCGATGATCAGGGGCTGGATGGGAGATGCCGACTCCGGCAGGTTGAATCCCAGGCGCGCCGCACCTTTGCGGAATCGTTCAATCAGTGCGTCCAGCCGGTCGCGCCGCCATGCTTCGGCCCGGGCTATGGCAAGACTCGCGAGTGTCGCGACCGCGAGCGCGGGTGGCATGGCGGTCGTATAGATGTAGTTGCGGGAACGTTGGATGAGCGTTTCGATGAGTGCTTCGCTGCCAGCGACGAAGGCCCCGGACGTGCCGAATGCCTTGCCGAACGTCCCGACCACCACCTGCACATCGTCTACCGAGTATCTGGCCGGATCGACCAGGCCGACGCCCGACGCTCCGTGCACCCCCATGCCGTGGGCGTCATCGATCATGATCCAGGCGTCCCGTCGCCGGGCGACGGCGATCAGTTCATCCAGCCGACAACGGTCCCCGTCCATGCTGAACGTACCGTCGCTGACGATCAGTTTGCGGTTCGCGTCATTGGCAAGTTGCCGATCCAGATCGTCGCTATTCAGATGCGCGTACCAGGCGAAATGCGCGCGGCTTAACCACCCCCCATCCAGCAGCGAGGCGTGATTCAACCGGTCCTCGCACACCAGGTCGTCGACGGACAACAAGGCGTTGATGACGCCGACATTCGCGGCGTAGCCGCTGGAATAGACGAGTGCCCGCGGACGCCCGGTGAACTCGGCGAGCGTCCGTTCAAGTTCCTCGTGCGCCTCGGTGTGGCCACAAACCAGGTGCGATGCTCCGGCCCCCACGCCCCAGCGTTCGACGGCGGACTTGAACGCCCGGGCGATGCGCTGATCGCCCGCGAGACCGAGATAGTCGTTGCTGCAAAAGTTGAGCAACTCGCGCCCGTCCACCTGGATGGCGCGACCCTGCCGGCTGCCGACGTTGCGGCGCCTTCTGTACATGTTTTGGGCGCGCAGGGCATCGAGCCGTTGCTGGAGATCGCTGAAGCCGGGCATCGTGCATCGATCATAACTTGCACGAATGCGCCACGTCGCGGTGGGGTTTTCCTCTGGGGATCTCGGACAGCGAAGGCCACCGGACCGAGTTCGAAGACCTCGGAGCTACTCCCGCGCCCGTTGACCAATGCGCAGACGGACTACGCAAATTGAAGCCATAGCAGGGTCGATGATCGTCGATCAGCCATCGACCCGCCATACGCGCACGGCCTACGGTTGGCGGATGGAGGCACCACGATTTGATGCTGCCATGGAAGACCCTTCACGCGGTGAGCAGCGGGGCGACGTGGTGCCAACCAATCTGGCCGTCGGCGCGGCCCGAACAATGCATACGTTGGCATCGAGAGAGAAATTGGATGCCTTCTTGCCGAGAGGAATCGACTTACCGTGGACGGACTTGACAACATTCCGCAGATGGAATACATCATCGAATGAACTGGGACGTCGAGTACGCGAATGAGTTCGGCGCGTGGTGGACCGATCTCTTGGAGCCCGAGCAGGACGACTTGGCCGCAGTGGTGGAGTTGTTGATGGAGCTAGGGCCGAGATTGTCGTTTCCCTACTCTTCGGGTGTCCAAGGGTCCCGCCACGCTCATATGCGCGAGTTGCGAGTTCAAAGCGGCGGGAAACCGATTCGTGTTTTCTATGCTTTCGACCCGAGACGAACGGCAATCTTGCTGATTGGCGACGACAAGTCGGGAGACAGTCGGTTCTACCGACGGCTTGTGCCCATCGCGGACGAACTCTATGACAAGCATCTGGACGAGCTGATACGGGATGGGTTGATCGAATGAGCGGACGAAAGGTCTTCAGCGACCTCACCAAAGGATTTGCGCCGGAGCGCCGCGCGCGCGTTAACGCGAAAAAGGGGGAGCTTCGCGCGGCCATGGCGCTTCACGAGCTCCGCAAGGCACGAGCAATGACGCAGAAATCCATCGGCGAAGCATTGAACGTTAATCAGCCCGCCGTCGCCAAACTGGAACGGCGGACCGACATGTATGTTTCCAACCTGCGGGCCTACATTGAAGCCATGGGTGGCAAACTGAGTATCGTTGCCCAGTTTCCGCAGGGCGATGTTGCCATCACCAACTTCTCGGATACAGCCAAATAGGCGGATGTATTACGCCGATTAGAGTCATCGGCATCGTCTGAAGGAGTCGATCTGCCATCGACTCGGCTTGGGAGTTCCGCCTACGGTTGGCTTGACATGGGGATTCCTGTCGGCTGCTTGGATGGAAACGACGTTGGTGTTCTGCGTCTGCTGTTGTGGTTGGCGGGCGTTCGGTGGCGTCACATATCTCCTCGTTTCCGTGGAGCTATCAGGTGCGCCGCGCATGTTGACAGACGAGCCCTAACCGACTCGCGAATACGGATATGCGTTCTTAATGTAGGTGTTCAGGAATCGTCCTTTCGAACCTTCCGTCATCAATCGGTCATACATATTCTCCGAGACGTTGTAGTATTGGTAGATTGAGCCATTCAAGAACTCGACTTCGAGCGTCTCGGATGTGGAATCGTAGCCAACGGAAGCGATGTTCGATGAAGCGACAGAATATCTTTGCATAACAAGCCTTTAGTCATCCTCAGACAAATCCTCAACGGGTTGGCGGCCAATGCCCAGATCGTGCACAACTGCCCGTGGCCGTTGCGCTCGCCACGATCCGACTACGCGATCATAGCCTTCGCGTCGCCGGCAAAGTGACCACTGGGAACTAACGTCGGGATCAGCGCTTTGCGGCCGACGATCATTCGGAGGTAGCGTAATGCGGCAGCGCATAGGCAGCTTCGCTGCTTCACCCATGATGATCGCTTCACCCGTGCGAAGAACGGGCAACACGTCGAGAAGCCCGACGAGCCCGTCTGGAAGTATGCCCCTAACGCGCTGACGGTCGGTTGGGTTCGACAACCGGTGGGCAAAGAAGGTGCCGCACTGAGACAGGATGGTTTCATCAACCTCGGAAGGGCGCTGGCTGATGACCATAGTTCCGACGCCGTACTTGCGCCCTTCCTTGGCAATTCGCTGAACCGTTTCGGATGCTAGGCTATCGGCCTCGCTTGACAAATACCGGTGAGCTTCCTCCATGACGACCAGCAGAGGCCTATCGATACCGCCCTCGGACTTCTCGCGACTCCAGAAGAGAGACTCGTAAACGACCTTAAGGATCGACCCGATTAGGCGCTCAAGTACTGCGCTCGGCACGCCGGAAAGATCAAGGATTGAGATCGGCCTTTTGCCACCTATCCAACCAGCAAGCAAGGCGTCGAGGTCAAGTTGGGTGTGGCCGTTGAGTTTTGGCTCCCAGGGACCGGGATGGAGCAAGAAGTCATACCTGCGATCCAAGAGGCGCGAGCGGAGCAAATTGAGCTGTCGTCGAATTCCCACTGCTTCCGTGTTAAGAAACGGACCCTTCGCGCCCATCGCATGCGGCTTGTATCGAGGGGCAATCAGATCATGGGGGTTACCCGCATACTGTCGGGTGGGTTGATCCCGGTCAGGGCCCTCGAACGTGGTGACCTCGAAATCGATGAGGTCGTACCACAGCTGCTTCAGGCTGAAAGGGAGAGGCGTATCGACCGTGATAGAGCTTTCCGCAACCCCGGCGTACTTTGAGGATGCATGGGATTGGACCTTGAGCTCGAAAATTTTGTCGTTAAATGCAGTTTCTCTCGGCCCGTCATCCAAGCCACCAGTTAGGAAGTCAAGCAAATCGGATGCACTAAGCGCCCAATAGGGAACAAACAGCCGTTCTTCACCGGGTTCTGGATCAACGGAATAGATCGTAGCGACACTCGAGAGCGCCTGTCGGTACTCGCCATGAATGTCGAGCATTAGAATTCTGGCGCTCGGATACCCCCCACCGCCTGTGGAAACGGCAGTGATTGCTTGCAGCAGACTGGCTATAGTCGTCGATTTGCCTGAGCCGGTTGATCCTAGGACAGCCGAATGGCGCGTTATCAGTTCGTCGAGGGAGACCTTGGCGGGAATACTCTCGGCGCTGGAAAGCGAGCCGACAACGACATGTCCGAAATCTTCGGTGCCATAAACGCGTCCAAGGCTGCTCTCCGTCGCAATATGAACATTGTCACCAAAGTTAGGGTACTGGCTGATTCCGCGTTCGAAAACACCGCCAATCGCCTCGCCAACAAGCTGCACTTCCATCCAGCGGCCAGTATCCGGATCAGCCGCGTCGGGTATCTGAGGTGCTGCCTTGGCCCCAACCTCCGAGACGATACCAAACAGATCTTGATATCCTTGGGGAATGCGGACAAAGCTGGCGACTTGGCCGATCCGGTAAGCACGGCCCTCGATGATGGAGAGACCAGAGGCGACGGATTGTGCCAGATGGACGCTGACGGACGAACCAGAAACAGAGGCGACGGTACCAAGATAGGTTGGGTCCCGGCTAATCATCGGCGTTATTGTCATAAAGTTTGGTTGCAGCTGTCGTTGGTGTTTTAGCTTGTTCGCCCTCGGGCGCAGCCTCGGCAGGGTTGCCCACGGGTTTGAAATTAATGGCCTGTGCCAGCGCGAAGAATCTAGCAAGCATCGTGAAATCGCCCAACAGAAACTCCCCGTTTCCGTTGGCCGAGTCAACCTGCCAGAATGTCTCACGGATGGCTTTCCAGTCTTCGGTGGGCGGTTGGCCGGGCTGCCACGGTCCCGGCACACCTGATATCATGGCAGCGTCGCGTGCGTAGACGCTGAGATTAGGACGGCGAAAGGCAAGCTTGGCGACGGCGTTTTCTTGAGCCAGTGGCCGGAACTGAAACGCGAGGATCGCCGTGTGTGTGTTGGCGGCAAGCGACTCGTCGAGAACGGCTGTTATCTGAGCATCCAAGAAAGAGAACCCGGCACAGAGGAGCAAGCTGTCTGGCGTCATCAAGAACGTACGAAGGCGCCCGAAAAGTGCTGAGTAAGGTTGGCGCGTGATCTGGTCGTACTTGAGATGATCGGGATAGATAAGCATGGTGGCGTCGCGGCTACCGGTCCTGATGATCGCATCGTTCGAGAGTTCCCAGCCTAGCGATCCGTGAATTTTCCATAGTCGAGACCAACGAGGTGGAAGTACATCGTCTGAGATACTAGTCGGATCAAAAAAAGGCCTGTGAGAGCCGATGAAACCGTCGAAATACGGTAGCCGCGCGCGTTCAAATGCTTCTTCTAGGAGCAGGTCGTAATTCGGCGTGAATATTTCGATGGGGTGATTTCGGTGAGCGCCTCCAATCCAGGAAGCGAGCTCGGTGAATGCATTTGGTTCGTCGGGTAACGACACCGCAACCATACGCCCAATCTTCTGACAGATGAGCTCTGCTAAAGCTTCGTAGCCGGCACCGTTCAGATTGTGGACTTCAGCGTTACCGATCGCCTGGGAGAGCTGCCGGATACGAGTCAAGATCATTTCGATATTGGGCTTCTCACCCAATTGGGCCAATAGAAGATTGACAATCGCTTTGTCGTTTGGGTTCAGATCGTCCAGCACGGCGCCGGTCAGCCGCTCAACATCGGGGATAAGCGGCTGTCCGTTGTCGTTGAGTTTCCCTTGCGCGTCGACTTTGAGTGCGACAGGCGCTCCGGCACCGATCAGCAATCCCATGCGTTTGCGACCCTGCGAAAGAATCTGCCGCAGGTCGGCCATGAAATGATCGGGGTTGTGGATTGTAGTGTGAGTCATCGTGGGTCCCTGAGCGCGGCACCGTATCACAGACCTTCTTGAGAAATACCGCTTGTTTGCCTTCGTTTTGCCGGGTGGCCGGGCCCCAAGTCATAGCCTGATGAATGAGCGACTCACGACGTATCACGCGCCCAGCCAAGGATAGCCCGATCCTCGACCTGTCTGTGATATGAGCGATCACGAACTGCGTTGAATCGCTTCGACAAGTGCCTCGATGCTCAATCTACCTGCTCATGTCGAAGCGATGGGCGGCAGACTGAGTATCGTTGCCCAGTTTCCGCAGGGTGATGTTGCGATCACAAATTTCGCTGATACGCCCGATTAGGCGAATGTATTACGCCGATTAGAGCCATCGGCACTGTCTGAAGAGGTCGATCTGCCATCGACCCGGCAGGGACGTAGGGCCTAGGGTTGGCGGATGGACGCACTGCGATCCGGAACTGCCCTGAGAGACCCTCCATGCGTTGAGCAGCGGCGCGGCGCGGCGCGGACCACTGCGCCATTTCGTTTCCTGTCGGCCGCATGGGCGGAATCGACGGCAGCGTTCGGAGTTGCCTACCTCGCGCTGCTCGCGTTCGGCGTTGTAACCGGAGTTGCATACCTCATCGGCGCCGCCGAGCTTTCTGGCGCGCCGCGCAGGTTGACATCGGAATTCGTGGCGCAGCACATCGCAGAAGCATTCCGGGTGCCGGCGTACCTGATCGTCATCCATTGCGGCGGAGAGATCGCGCATCGGGACGCGGGGACCGCCAACGTCTTGGTCGTGTCGAAGGTTGCCGCACTATGCGTGGTGGTCTTTTGCGCGTTGACCGCCTTCGGGATCGCGGCCTTCGTCGCGCAGCTCGCGCGCGGCCAACCGGTGTTCGACCTTGCCCTCTGCGCATACGCCCTCTACATCAACTTTGGCTGGCACATATTTGTCCTGGGCGCGGTGTCCATAGCCATTCAGGCCGTGTCGCGCGACGCAATCCGGGTTCGCCCGGCCGCCGATGCGCCTGGCATGGTGGACGTGTTGCGCAGCAAGTGGCTCGGCATGTTGATCGTCGCTGCGGTGTTCCTCGCCGTATGGGCACTGGGCGAGGAACACGCGCCGTTTGGCCCGCCGCCCGCCGAATACTCCGGGATGAACGGCTACGGTCACGATCTCGAATGGTTCTACGCGTCGGGACTTTACTGGACGGCCTTCGCAGTGCTCCTCGTCCTGGCGACCCACGCGTGGACCTGTCGCAATGGAGGCCCCCGCAAGCGATGGCCCGCGCAAGGCGTCGTCAATGTCGGGGTGCCGACTGTTGTGACGTGGGTCGCCATGGGTTGCTGGATCTACTACAACACCATCATGCTCGACGCGTATGCGAACGAGATCGAATCTGCCGCTTGGCGCGCGGAACACGAGCAGCGCTACAAGCCTTACGTCCAGCGCGACGTTCCGCATGTAGTGGCGATGGACCTCGCGATCGATATCTATCCGACCGAGCGTCGCCTCGAAAGTCGGGGTTCGGCTCTATTGGCCAACACCGGGGCCGAACCGATAGGCGAGCTCATGCTCCTGTTCCCGAGGGGAGCGCGAGTCGACAGCATCGACATTCCGAATACGTCGGTGGTGGAGCACAGCACCGAGTTCAGTTTCCATCGCTACGCGTTCGCGCGACCGCTGCGGTTCGGAGAACGCGTCAGGATGCGTTTCGAATTTGCTTGGGAGCAGCGTGGATTCGGCAATGACGGGAGGCCGCGTCGGCTGCTCGAAAATGGCACGTTCATCGATGGCTCGGATGTCGTGCCATCTTTCGGCTATGACCCGGCGCTCCAAGGCGAGGGGGCTCGGCCAACGCGCATCAGGGCTGTAATCGGGACCAGCTTGGATCAAGTCGCCGTCGGACCGGGGATATTGCTGCGCGAGTGGAAGGAGAATGCGCGCCGCTATTTCGAATACGCGCGAGGCTCACGTACTACCCCGCATGCTCTCCGACCAAAGGCGCGTGGGTCGGTTTGGCCCGCATTTTCCATCCACTCGGCCAGGTACGCAGTGGCCCGTGATCGCTGGAAAGAGACGACCGTCGAGGTTTACTACCACCCGGACCACGAACGCAATGTCGGTTCGATATTCCGATGCGTCAGGCGGTCCTTCGATCATCTCGCGCCGTCATCGTCGCCCTACGCGAATCAATTGCTGCGCGTCGTCGAGTTCCCGTACGCCGGCGAAGCGCGCGTGTTTCCCGATGTGATCCTGTTCTCCGAGCGAAGCGAGTTCGCTTTCGACTTGCGCGGCGGCCTGCGTATCGATGCTCTGTGTGCCAGTGTCGACAGGGCAATCGCGCGCCAGTACAGCGATCCCCGCTAAAAGCTGAACTTGTCGCTCGTGAACGCGGAAAAGGTGACGCGCGCCTCTTGATCGAAGACGTCAATCGGAACGAGGGGCGAGATGATGTGCGTGTGAATGCCGCCGGCGGCGTCCGCGCGAATGCCTTCCTGTACCTCCTCCACGCTGCCAATGAGGGCGATGTCGTCAATCAGTTCCTCGGAGAACGCTGCGGCGGTCCGGGCGCGGTCCCGGTTAGCCCAGCCCTCCAGGAGTTCCCGCGCCGCCTCTTCGTAGCCGCACCATTGGAGAAAGTTGTTATAGACCGGATTGGAATAGTAGGGGGCGTATCCGGCCCGGAAGCTGTCGTAGGCCGCCTGCTTGTCGTCGGTGACCAGAACGACCTTGCGGTTGACGATCTCCAAGTCCTCCCAGTTCTTTCCGGCCCGCGCGGCGCCGATCTTGACGTGCTCCATCATCTTCGGCAGCGCTTGCGTCGGCCACAGGTTGAACACGACGCCGTCGCCGTACTCGGCCGCCATCTCGATCATCTTCGGCCGCAGCGCGGCGAGGTACAGCGGCGGGGGACTGTCCATGGGGGCTTGCCGGTAGCCGTTGCTGGACAGCGTTTCGAGGTCGAAATCGGTGCGTTGGCCGGTCAGCATGTGGCGCACGATGATCGCTGTCTCCTTCACGCGCGTCAGCGGCGTCTCCAGGGGGATGCCGTTGAAACGGGTCATGATCGTCTCGCTGGACGAACCGAGACCCATCACGAAGCGGCCCGGGTACACCTGTCCGAGTACATTCGCAGTGGCAGCCAGCACGGCCGGAGTGCGCGTATACACCGGTGTGACCGCGCATCCGACGCGCATTCGGTGGATGTGGGCACCAAGCGCGGCCAACATCGTCAACGAATCCGGCGACCCCGCATCGGAGAACCAGGCGTCGTGATAGCCGTTTGCCTCGGCCCATTGCACGAGGTCGATGTTCTCCTCCAGTCGGTTCGACATGGGCAACGTCACCGCCATTCGCTGCTCGTGTGCCATCGTCTTCCTCCGCTACGGATTCGTTCGGCGGGAGGCTCTCACTTTGCGGTCGTTCGACGCAACCGTATATTCTTGTAGGTGCCCTCGACCGGGATGGATCCATGAGCGAAGCCGAACTCACGCCGGTGCGGGAAGCGCACCGCTTCGACGAAGAAGCGTTGCGCGCCTACATGGCCGATCACGTCGATGGATACGGCGGCGAACCGTTTAGGATCCGGCAGTTTGAAGGCGGTCAAAGCAACCCGACGTTTCTTGTCGAAGCGCCGGGAGGCGAATACGTCATGCGCAAGCAGCCGCCGGGCAAATTGTTGCCGTCGGCGCACCAGGTGGACCGCGAGTACCGGGTCATGGACGCGCTCGGACCCACGGAGGTTCCGGTGCCGAAGATGGTTTGCCTGTGCGAGGACGCGAGCGTGATCGGCACGAAGTTCTATCTCATGGAGCACGTCCGGGGTCGACTCCTGAATGGCAACCTGATGCCCGCTATGAGCCTTGATGCGCGCCGCGAAATCTATCTCGACGTGGTCCGCACTCTCGCCCGGCTGCACAGCGTGGACCCGGAAGCGGTGGGCCTGTCCGAGTTCGGCCGGCCCGGCAACTACTTTGCGCGGCAGGTCAACCGTTGGAGCAGGCAGTACATCGCTTCGGAGACGGAGACCATCGAGGCGATGAACGCCCTGATCGAGTGGCTGCCCAGGAACCTGCCGGACGATGTGTCGCCGGTCATCGTTCACGGTGACTATCGGTTGGGCAACCTGATCATTCACGCGACGGAACCGCGCGTCGCGGCCATCCTCGACTGGGAATTATCGACGCTGGGCGACGGCCTGTCGGACCTCAGCTATTGGTGCCAGGAATTCTATGGCGAGCCGGAGAGCGAGGGCCTCCCCGGGGCGGACCTCGAAGCGTTGAATATCCCGAACGAGCAGGCCCTCGTCGACGCCTATTGCCGGGAAGCGAAACGGCCCCCTATCGACAACTGGCCGTTCTATATCGCGTTCAACATGTTCCGCTCCGCGGGCATCGTCCAGGGTGTCTACAAGCGCGGCCTCGACGGCAACGCGAGTTCCGAGCACGCGTTGGAATACGGAGATGTCGCCCGCGAGCGCGCCGAGCGCGGCTGGGGGATCGTTCAGGAGATGCTGCGGGGCTAGAGCATCTCCTCCGCGACCAGCGTGAGCGCCTCGTTTGATCCGCCGCCTATTATCATGGTGGTGACGTTCGATTCTCTCCAGCGCTGCAAGCGCTCGCGGATGCGATCCGCCGGACCGACCAGGTGGCAGGCGTCGATCAATTCGGCCGGCACCGCGGCCATTGCCTCGTCGCGTCGGCCGGAGAGGTACAGGTCCTGAATCTCGACGGCGGCTTCCTCGAATCCCATCGCCTTGGCGTAGTTGTTGTAGAAGTTTCGGTTGCGCGCTCCCATGCCGCCTATGTAGAGCGCCATGGTGCCCCGGATGGGACGCATGCATTCTTCCACGCTATCGCCGATGATCACGGTGACGAAGGGCGCGACATCGAATTCGGCGGCGGATCTGCCGGCCGCCGCCAGCCCTTCGCGAATCGGTTGCTCGAATACGGAATACTTTTCCGGGTCCATCCATATCGGAAAGAACCCGTCGGCGACTTCGGCCGCGGCGCGCACGCCTCTTGGCGTGATGCTGGCGGCATAGATCGGAACATCCTCGCCGCAGTGCAGAATGCTCTTCAACGGTATACCGAGACCCGTGGCGCCGGGGCCTGCGAACGGAAGTTGGTATTGATCGCCATCGAAGACTGCGGGCTCTTCCCGCGCGAGAATCTTCCGGACGATGGCGACGTACTCCTTCAGCCGCGTGACCGGTTTGCCGTAGGCGACGCCGTGCCAACCCTCCACGACCTGCGGACCGGAGGCGCCGAGGCCGAGGATGAAACGGCCACCGGAGAGTTGTGCCAGGGTCATGGCGGTCATGGCCGTCATGGCGGGCGTTCGCGCCGGCATCTGCATGATCGCGGTGCCGACGCGTATGCGTTCGGTTTGCGCAAGGATCCACGCGGCCGGCGCCACCGCATCCGCGCCGTAGGCTTCGGATGTCCAGACGGAGTCGTAGCCGAGGGCCTCCGCATGGCGTATGCGGTCCATGGGAACGTGGACGATGCGACCGCCGTAGCCGCCCAACAGGCCGAGTTTCATGGTTTCGCTCCCATTGAGACTACGCGGCGACCTGGGAAAGGTACTCGATGATGTCGTTCGATTCGTACAACCAGGTTGTCTCGCCGTTCGCGTTCGTGATCTTCAGGCACGGCACCATCGTGCGCCCCCCGCCGACGAGAAGCTCGCGGAAAGCAGTCATATCGCGCATGGTGTCGCGCATGCGGATTTCGATGCCGGAACGGTCCAGGAAAGCGCGCACCCGGCGGCAGAACGGACAGGCGGCTTGGTGGTAGAGGACGTACTGTTCGTTCATGCGGAGAATTGTGACACACTCGGCCCATGGCAAGGAGAACTCGCAGGGCCGAAGAAAAGATCCGCCTTATTCGCTATGCCAGCATAGGGTTCGTCGCGCTGGTCGCCGTGCTGATCGCGGGCGTTGGGATTTTCTATGGGACCGCTGTCGATGTCGGCGGCGAAATCGCCGAGGACTCCCACTACCGCCTGATCGAAGGAACGCGGGAAACTCGGGCTCGAACGGTGGAGGTGGTCGAGTTCTTTTCCTACGGTTGCGTGCATTGCCGCAGCTTCGATCCGATGCTCGAGGACTGGAAGGAAACCCTGCCGGACGGCGCGATCTTCCGTCGCGCGCATATCGCATTCGCCGGCGGGGCCGAAGTGCTGGCGCGGGCGCATGTGGTGCTCGGGCTAAAGGACGCCCTCGAAGCAAATCACGAACGCCTGTTTCGCGCCATTCACGACCGCAACCGCCAGTTCACGGACCGTTTCAAGGTCGCGGATTTCGTTGACGGCTATGGCATCGACCGGGACGCGTTTCTGGCCGCTATCGACGAGCCGAGCGTTCGCAGAGCAGTTGCGGAGGTTGATCGGACATTTCGAGACGCGGACCTGACCGGAGTGCCGGCAATCGTCGTGGCAGACAAATATGTGGTCAACATGGACATCGGTCGCAAGCAGGCTCTGGACGTCGTGGACCACCTGGTGAGCAAGGAGCTCGAAGAGAATAGGGCTGGGTCCTGACGCTCTGCTCGATTCGCTCGCCCCGCGAACCGGATATCACGCGCTCGGCTGCGTCAATTGCTCCAACGCGAACGCGACGTAGATGCGGGTATCGCGGAGTTCGCCATCGTTCGCGATCAAGTCTCTCTTTCGCAGCGATTCCAGGGTGAAGCCGAGCCGTTCTGCGACCCGCCAACTGCGCGTATTGAGATCGTCCATGCGAATCTCCACGCGCTTGGCGCCCAACCGGAACAAGGCCTTGGAGAGCCACCAGGTCGACTCGCTGATGTAACCGTTGCCCGTTTCCTTCGTCCTGCACCAATATCCGATCTCGAAGGAGGGCCCGTTCCAATCGATATACGGCATTCCGGTGGCGCCTATGAAACGGCCGGTTTCGCGGTGGAGAATCAGTAGTTCTGCGCTGCTTCCATTGTTGTAGCGCACGGCCCCGTCCCGGGCGAACGCCTCGGACTGTTTGACGTTCGGCAGTTCTCTAGCCCACTTCATCCATTGGGACAGTTCTGCGAATGACTCGTGCACGGCCTGGTTGATCATTGGGCCGTCTCCGGCCCGAGGCCGGCGCAACAGCAGGCGCGGCGAGACGATTTCTTCCGGCAGTCTCATGGCGGGCTATCGCAACAACTGCAGCCAATGCACGACGGGCACATCGCTGCCGTCACCCAGATGCATCTGGCAGCCGATATTCGCGGTGGCAATGACGTCGGGGCGGTGTTCCATCAATGCGGCCGTCTTGCGCTGTTTCAGTTCCCTGGCGATCTCGGGCTGCAGTATCGAGTAGCTTCCGGCGGACCCGCAGCAAAGGTGCGCATCGCGCACCGGCACCAGTTCGTAACCGGCTCGCGTCAAGAGGTCTTCAACGCGGCCAGTGACCTTCTGTCCGTGCTGCAGGGTGCACGGTGCGTGCCAGGCGATCCGATGCAGGTCGTCACGCTTGCCGAACTCGAGCCCGTGAAGGAGTTCGGAAACATCGCAGACTTTCGCGGCGAAGCGCTTGGCGGCGGCCGCGTAATCAGGCGCAGTAGCCAGAATACGATCATACTCCTTCAACGTCACGCCACAGCCGGTCGCAGTGGAGACGATGCGCTCGGCGCCGGACCAATCCATCCCGTCCAGATTGCCCCGTATGGCGGATCGGGCCTCCTCGGCGTGTCCGAGATGCAGGCTCAAGCCCCCGCAGCAGCCTTCGTTGGGATCGAGGCGTGCCGCAACGCCTCGGGCCGCAAGCAGTTTTTTGAGGTGGATGTTCACTTCCGGCGTTAGCACGCGCTGCACGCACCCCTGCAACAACAGCACGTCGCCAGCGCCGTTGCTGGCGGCCGCCGCCCCGGGACGGCGCACCATTGCCCGCAGGCGTTGCGGCGCCAGGCGTCGCAGCGGCGAGGCGGCCCGCAACCAACGACGCAACTTCCCGGGGCTTGGGACGATGCTCGTCAGCCACCAGCGAACAAGGCGCGCGAAGAGTCCGCGCCTACGGCTGCGCTCGAGAAACTCGCGACCGATTTCCAGCAGTTCGCCGTATCTGACGCCGGAAGGACAGGTCGTTTCGCACGCGCGGCAGGTCAGGCAGCGGTCGAGGTGCGTTGTCACCGCCGCGTTCGGCGCCGCCGTCTCCAGCATGTCCTTGATCAGGTATATGCGGCCTCGGGGCCCGTCGAGTTCATTGCCCTGAACCTGATACGTCGGGCAGGTCGCATTGCAGAAGCCGCAGTGCACACAGGTCCGCAAGATCGCGTTCGCGCGCTGGCCATCGGGCGTTGCCAGAAATTCCGCGGGCAGGTCAGTCTGCATGGGGGTCAAGTTCCGCGTTCAGGATATTGGCGGGATCGAAGGCGGCCTTCACCCGGCGCATGTATTTCGCCACCGGCGGGGCGACAGCGCCAGGCTGACGCGGAAAGGACGCGGCGTACCCGCCAGCGGCGCGCGCTCTCGCCTGGACGGTCTCCGCGTCCGTATCGGTTCGCCACCACACTCTCGCTCCCGCCCACTCGGTGAATGTGGCGGCCTCGTCGAAGGCGGTGCCCAGGGGCAGGGAAAGCATCCACAATCGGCCCGGGCCTCGGAAGAAGGGATGCGCATGATCGCGCACGCCTCGGAAAAACGCATCGTCCTCGACCTCGGTGTCCAGATCCAGGCTCTGCGTCGCGTGTGTGACGCTTTCTTCGCTACCCGACAGTCGAATGCGCAGGACGCCGCCGCAATAGGCCGTGGCCGTGACCGGCAACGGCTGGCGGAGCAGGTTGCGGGTCAGCGCCGCGGCCTTCTCGGGTGTGCATTCACGCGACAACGTCACTGCGGCTTGCGGAATCGGTCGTACCCGAAGACTGACGTCGAGCAGAAGTCCGAGCGTGCCGAAAGCGCCGACCATGAGCCTTGAAATATCGTATCCGGCGACGTTCTTCAGCACCTGTCCGCCGAACGACAGGCGTTGCCCCATGCCGTTGACGATGGTCACGCCGAGCAGGGCGTCGCGCACCGAGCCAAACCAGGGACGCCCCGGTCCCGACAGCCCTGCCGCCACCGCTCCGCCGATAGTGCCTCGACCGCCGAAAAGCGGCGGTTCGAAAGGCAGCGCCTGGCCGGCGCCTGCCAGGATGGATGCGATGTCGTTCAGATTCGAACCCGAACGGGCGGTAACGACCAGTTCGTCGGGACGATAGTCGATGACGCCTTCGTGGCCCGCCGTGCAGAGCCGCTCCGAACTGCTCCGCGAACGCAACTTGCTGCCGCGGCCAACGATGGTTATGGAGCGCCCGCTTTCGCTGGCGGCGGCAACCGCCGCTGTGAGAGGTTCCGCGCGGTCGCCGCTTGTTTGCGTCGACACTAGAAGCGTTCCAGTTCCGGGTGCGGCAACGCGCCGCCGCGGACGTGCATGCCGCCGAGTTCCGAGCAACGGGCGAGCGTCGGAATCGCCTTGCCGGGGTTCATCAGGCCGGCGGGGTCGAAGGCCGCCTTCAGGCGATGGAACTGGTCGAGTTCGGCGTCCGTGAACTGGGCGCACATCGCGTCCAGCTTCTCCACCCCGACGCCGTGCTCTCCGGTGATGGTGCCGCCGCGAGCGACGCAGAGCTTGAGAATTTCGCCGCCGAACTCCTCGGCTTTCTGGATTTCCCCGGGCTGGTTGGAGTCGAACAGGATGAGCGGGTGCAGATTGCCGTCGCCGGCGTGAAAGACGTTCGCGACGGGGAGCCCAAACCGCTCCGACAGCGCGCCAATCTCAGTCAGCACGCTTCCGAGTTCGCGCCGCGGAATCGTGCCGTCCATGCAGTAGTAGTCGGGTGCCATCCTGCCCGCCGCGGGGAAAGCCGCCTTGCGTCCGCGCCAGAGCGCCTCGCGCTCGGCCAGCTCCGAGGCGATGCGCATCTCCGCCGCGCCGGCTTGATCGAGGATCCCGCGCACGATATCGACATCCGCGCTGACGCTCTCGTGGGTGCCATCGAGTTCGCACAGCAGGATCGCCGCCGCGTCGCGCGGATACCCCGCGTGGACATAGTCCTCGGCGGCGTTGATCGCGAGCGCGTCCATCATTTCGAGGCCCGCCGGAATGACCCCGCCGCGAATGATCGCCGCGACGGCGTCGCCGGCACGGCGGATGTCGTCGAACGCGGCCAGCAGCACGCGCTTCGCGAACGGTTCGGGCAGCAGTTTCACCACGACTTCAGTGACGACGCCGAGCATCCCCTCCGATCCCACCATTGCGGCCATGAGGTCGTATCCGGGCGCGTCGAGTGTCTTGCCGCCAAGGACCAACTCGTCGCCTTCGAAGGTTTGCACCGTCATGCCGAGCACGTTGTGCAGCGTCAGGCCGTACTTCAGACAGTGCACGCCGCCGGAGTTCTCCGCCACGTTGCCACCGATACTGCAAGCGATCTGCGACGACGGGTCCGGCGCGTAGTAGAGGCCAAAGGGCGCGGCCGCTTCGGTGATCTTCGCATTGGGGACGCCGGGCTCGACGCGCGCCACGCAGGCGTCTGCGTCGACTTCGAGGATTCGATTCATCTTCGTGAGCGTGAGCAGAACGCCTTCCGCCAGGGGACGCGCGCCGCCGGAAAGACCGGTTCCGGCGCCGCGCGTGACTACCGGCACCGCATTCTCGCGGCAGATAGACAGGACCGCTCGCACCTGCTCGACCGTCTCGGCAAGCGCAACGACCCAGGGCTTCTGTCGTATCGCGGTGAGGCCGTCGGTTTCGAAAGGCGTCAACGCGTGGGTGTCCGTGACGACGTTGCCGGCGGGGAGTTGATCGCGCAGCAGTTTGATAACTCGGGGGTTGCGCATGAACCTGGGCGTGTAGCGCCCTCCTTGGGTTGTCGCCGCCGCGACGGAATTATACGCGGCACGGTAGCTTGGGACAGGCACGGAACGCACGGTACGGGAAGCGCAACGGGCTCTCGCCAGGAATGGAACGGTTCCCATATAGGTGCGGGTGGGGTCAAATACAGGCTGGACCAAAGAGCCTCCAGGTGATTTGCATGGCGAGTTGGGTGCGTTGGATGATGCTGGGCCTGTTCGGCATATCGCCGGTCTTTGCCGACGAACCGTCGGTGATGGTGCTCGAAGGCGATGTTTCCGAGGTGTACACGAACGGCGACTTTGTGGTGTCCGACCCGGCCCGTGTCGTGATGATGGTGGAGTCCACCTCGTCAGACTCGCCGGGAGATGAGCCACCCTCCACTGAACTGCCCCCTGGCGCTATCGCCAGTGTGCCGATCAGTCCGGACGGCAAATTCCGCCTGGAAGTCGCCGTAGACGAGCCCCGGCGCGCCACCTTCTACGTCCAAAACGCGGTGGGCCCGGAGGGCCAGCGCTGGGCGCCGGTCAGCGGACTGCGCTTCATCCTGGAGCCGGGCGAACTGAAACTGAAAATGTCCGGATCTAGCCGTTTCGTGGTGAGAGGCGGCTACTACAACGACGCCGTGTACAACGCGTGGCGGCTCTCGGACAAGTACATGGCTGCGGACGCCGAGTACCAAGAGTTGAAGATGCCGCTGGAAGGCGAGTCGAAAGAGGCGGAAGAACTGCGCTGGGATCGCATGCTTGAGGCGCAGAAAAAGGTGACGAGGGCGGAGATGGAGGGCACGTCCAGGGTCGCCCGCACCCACCCGGACCCGAAGGTAAGGCGGCTCGCGATCAAGTCGTCGTGGCTGTGGGGTCCGTGGGTGATCGAAGCCCTGCGCGGACTCGCGGAACTGACGCCGGACGATCCTTGGGTCGTCCAACGTCTTGCGGGAGCAGAGGCTGCCCAACAGCAATGGCAAGAGGAAAAGCAGTTGACAGTGGGTGACGTCAGCCTTGACTTCACGGCCGAAACGCTCGAAGGCGAGTCGGTGCAACTGGCCGAGGTGCGTGCCAACAGCCGTTACGTGCTGCTCGATTTCTGGGCGTCCTGGTGCGGTTCCTGCCGGGTCGAGTTTCCGCATATGGAGGAGGCTTACGCGCTTTACCGCGACAAGGGCTTCGAGATCGTCTCGGTCACCATCGACGACGATCGTGAAGCATGGGAGGTGGCGTCAGCCGAGGAGGATCTGCCGTGGATCGATCTCGGGATGGGCCGGGAAGCCCAGGCACCCGCCGCCTACAAGGTCCGCGGCGTGCCCGACAGTTACCTGATGGATTCGGCCACCGGCGAAATCGTTGCCACCGACCTGCGGCGGCACCATCTCCGAAGAAAGCTCGAGGATTTGTTCGCGCGCGTCGACGGGCCCGACTACGTCATCGTTGGCGACGTGGCCGACGCGGTCGAGAGCGGCGAAGTCACCCTGACCCGGTCCTCTGCCGTTCTCGCATCGAGCGAGGAACTGGCCCGGGCGCCGATCTGGGACGGACGTTTTCGCCTGGCGGGCCAGGTGACCAAAGACGACATGGGCCGCGTCTCGCTTACGGCCAGGGACGCCGAGGGGAACTCCCGGGGGAGCGCAGAATTCATCCTGGAACCGGGAGAGATCAGAATTCGCCACGCCGGCCCGGTGGCCGGACTCATGGCCGACGGCGGGCCGTACAATCAACGCGTGGTCGCCGTCTGGCGGGACACCGAGGAATATCAGGATGTCCTTCGTGACTATGCCGAGGTGATGGCCGCGAAGGCGAACCTCGAAGAAGGACTGGAGCGCGAGGCCCTTGTCGAGAAAGCCTGGCAACTGTACTCGGAACTCAGACGCATTCGGGTCGAATCGTTGCGCGAAATCGCGCTGTCGGACGACGATCCGCTGGCCAGCTTCTTCGCCATAGAGATGGGTGGACTGGGTGGCACCGCTGCCCTCGAACGCCTGGACCAGCTCGAGGCCGTCGTGAAACTGCCGGCAGCGGCGAGCGCGTTTCGTACCCGGACCCAGACCGGAATGCGTCTGGCTGAAACGGCGCGAATGGTCAAGGCAGGCGACAAGGTCGAGGGTTTTTCGGCGCTTGGTCTGGATGGCGAGACCTACGGCCTCCTGGATTCCCTGGCCGACAACGAGGTTGTGCTGATCGAGTTCTGGGCGTCCTGGTGCGGCCCTTGCCGGGCCGAAGTGCCCAACTTGAAGATGGCCGTCGAACAGTTTGGAGAACGCGGCTTCGCCATCTTCGCCTTTTCTCTGGACGAGGATCGGGAGGACTGGGAGGAAGCGTCGTTAGAGGACGCCATCACCTGGATCAATACCGGCGACCTGAAGGGCTACGACAGCCCCATTCCGGCGCAGTTCGGGGTGCTCGGCATACCCATGAACCTCCTGGTAGACGCCGATGGTGTGATCGTCGGGAAGTACGTGCGCGGGGACCAATTGCACGCGAAGCTCTCGGAGTTGCTGGACGGGTGAGGCAATAGGCGTATGGGTACAAGGACCGTCATCAAGGACGCCCGGATCGTCAACGAGGGCGCGGTCGTCGCGGGCGATCTCGCCATGCGGGATGGACGCATCGAGCGGATCGGGGGAGCGATCACGGGTGACATCGAGATCGACGCTGCCGGCGCGTGGCTGCTTCCGGGGATGATCGATGACCAGGTGCACTTCCGCGAGCCCGGTTTCGAGCACAAGGGCACCATAGCGACGGAATCGGCGGCCGCGCTGGCGGGTGGCGTGACGAGCTACATGGAGATGCCCAATTGCGTGCCGCAGACCATCGACGCGCGCGCCCTGGACGACAAGCATCGACGCGCGGCGGCGAAATCGGCTGCCAACTATGCGTTCTATTTCGGTGCCACGAACGACAATCTCGAAGCGATAAAGGCCGTCGATCCCTTGAAGGCATGCGGCGTCAAGGTGTTCATGGGCGCGTCCACCGGCAACATGCTGGTGGACGACGAAAAGACCCTGGATGGCATCTTCGCTTCATCCCCGCTGGTCATCGCTACGCACTGCGAGGACACGCCGACGATCCTCGCCAACGAGGCGCGGGCGCGAGCGGTGTACGGCGATGCGATCCCCATGGAGATGCATCCCCGCATTCGTTCCGAGGAAGCCTGCTACAAGTCGTCAAGTCTCGCCGTGGAACTGGCGACTCGCCACGGCAGCAGGTTGCACGTGCTGCACCTGACGACCGCGCGCGAACTGGAACTGTTCCAGTCGGGTTCCGTCGAGGACAAGCGCATCACGGCCGAGGTCTGCGTGCACCATCTGTTCTTCGACGAGACGGACTATGCGACGCGCGGCGCGGACATCAAGTGCAATCCGGCAATCAAGACTCCGAACGACAAGCGGGCGTTGCGGGCGGCCGTGCTGGACGACCGCATCGACATTGTGGCGACTGACCATGCGCCGCATACGCGCGAAGAGAAGCGTGAGCGCTATATCGATGCGCCGGCGGGCATGCCGCTGGTGCAGCATGCGTTGCTGACGCTGCTGGAGCACATGCCGGTGGAGACGGTCGTGCAGAAAACGGCCCATGCGCCGGCACTCAGATTCGGCGTCAAGGAACGCGGCTTTCTGCGCGAAGGGTATTGGGCGGACCTGGTGTTGATCGACCCGCGCCAGACGACGGAGGTCAACGACGAAACTCTACTCTACAAGTGTGGCTGGTCGCCGTTTTCCGGAATGACTTTCGCGTCGCGCGTCACGCACACGTTCTTGAACGGACACCTGGTGTTCGCGAACGGCGAATTGCAATCGCCGTCTCGCGCCATGGCGCTGGAATTCGACCGCTAGTTTCCCTTGCGGCCTCAGTCGGTGCTCGCTGAAGAGCCCTCTCTGAACTCCGGCAACCTGTAGCCTTCCGCCTCGAGACGCGCGCGGACCGCCTTCTTGTCCATCTTGCCCGTGGAGGTGAGCGGGATGGAGGCGACGAACAGCACGTCGTCGGGCAGTTGCCACCTGGCGAACCGTGTCGCGCAGTGCGAGATGACCTGCTCTATCTCGATATCGACATCCCCGGCGCGAACGATCAGCGCCACCGGCCGCTCGTCCCACTTGGGGTGCGGTTGCGCGACGACGCACGCCTGTGCCACTCCGTCCAGCGCCACGAGGTGATTCTCGAGGTCTACCGAAGAGATCCACTCGCCGCCGCTCTTCACCAGATCCTTCGAGCGGTCGGAAATGATGAGATATTCCTCCGGGTCGATCCTGCCGACATCGCCGGTGATCAACCAGTCTCCCCGGAACCGTTCCGGCTGGGAATTCCTGTAGTACTCCGAACAGATCCACGGTCCGCGAATCAGAATTTCGCCGGTGGATTCGCCGTCGTGGGGCAGCGGGCGGAACGCCTCGTCGAAGATGTCGAGTTCCAGGCCCGGCAGGAGTTGCCCCGCCTTGGCGACATTCTCGAACTGCGCGTCTATGGATAACTCGCGGTCGGCATGTTTCATCACGCGGCGCGACAGCGTTGCCAGGGGACTCGTTTCCGTCAGCCCCCAGCCCTGAATCATCTCTACGCCCAAGGTGTCCCAGTACCAGCGGATCAGTGAAGGCGGCGGTGCGGAGCCGCCGCAGGTCACCCTCGACAGCCGGGTCAGGTCGTAGTCGTGGGGATTGACTTCGAGGACAGCCTTCACGCCCTGCCAGATGGTCGGCACGCCAGCGGACATCGTCACGCCCTCGTCGGCGATCAACCGCAACAGTCGCGCGGGGTCCATGAAGCGGTGCGGCATGACCTGCTTGCAGCCCAGCATCAGCGCGCTCCACGGGATGCCCCAGCCCATGGCGTGGAACATGGGCACGATGCCGCAGATCGCGTCGGTGGCCGACAGCGCCATGGCGTCGGCCATGCACATCGCCATCGTGTGCAGGTACTGCGCTCGGTGCTCGTATTCGACGCCCTTGGGAACCCCCGTTGTTCCGCTCGTGTAGCACAGTCCGAGCGCCGAATTCTCGTCCATCTCGGGCCACTCGAACCTGGTCGGCCGGTTCGCGATGAAGTCCTCAAAATCGACCGCATCCGCCACCGATGTAGACCAGTTCTCGAAACCGTCCTCCACCGCGACGACGATCTTCTCGACGCTCGGGATCCGTCCGGCCAGCCTTTCCAGCAGCGGCAGCACGTCGGCATCGACGATGATCAGCCTGTCGCCGCCATGGTTGATGATGTATTCGAGGTCGTGGTCGGACAGGCGCAGGTTCAGGGTATGCAATACCGCGCCCATGCCGGCCGTAGCGTGGTAGGCCTCCAGGTGGCGCGACCCGTTCCACATGAAGGTGCCGACGCGATCACCGACGCCTATGCCGGCATCGCGCAACGCATGTGCCAACTGATGGGCACGGTCGCGTGTTTCTCGGTACGTCTGGCGCCGCGTTCCGGTCTGGGTGGCGGTGACAATCTCCGCTTCGGGGGCCACCGTCGCGCCGCGGTCGATGAGTCGCGACATCAAGAGGGGCGTGTGTTGCATCCCCATGTGATACAGCTTCCCTATCGGTCCGCGAGCGGCGTCGCCTCGACGACGATCGAGTGAGATGCGGCGCGGTCGAGATCCTCCGGCACCGGTGTTCTGTCCCTTTGCAGACTCACGTCGTGATACGCGGCGTCTCCGGGAAACTGCGTGAGATAGCTGGCCAACAGCTCGCGGATAGTCGCCGGATCGTCGTCGATGACGCTTGCGGAGCAGACGACATCGCGTCCGGCGATGCGCAGCACCACCGTCGGATCATGCTTCAGGTTCGGCCACCACCTGGCGTCCCTGCTGGTATGACAGCGAATCTTCGCGCCTTCCTGAACGTAGCGTACCGGCGTCGTGTAGGTGCGCCCCGTGACGCGTCCCTTGAATGAAATGAGCATCACGCTCCCGCTCATCAGACCATGCATGGGCGAACGCAACAGCAGCCGCATGGCGGGGTTGATCAGCGCGAAAAGGGGTTCGGGAATTTTCATGTCTTGCCTCCGTCAAACGCGCGCTCGGCTTCCGACCGCGCCCACTTGTAGTCCGCCTTGCCGTTCGGAGCGCGCTTGACCTCTTCGACAAACAGGATCCGCTTGGGCGACTTGTATCCGGCCAGGTGTTCGTGCGCGAAGTCGATCAGGTCCTGCTCGGCTACCCGGCGGCTCGTCGACGCGACCGCCACCACGCGCTGGCCGAAACGTTCGTCTGGCATTCCGACGACGAGACAGTCGTATACCGCCGGGTGACGTTTCACCGCCTCCTCCACTTCTTCCGGGTAGACTTTTTCGCCGGCGGTATTGATGCAGTTGCTGCCGCGGCCCAGGAGCGTGATGGAGCCGTCGGCTTCGACCGTCGCGTAGTCGCCCGGAAAACTATAGCGGACGCCATCGATTTCCCTGAACGTCTCCGCGGACTTTTCCGGGTCCTTGTAATAGCCGATGGCCGCATTGCGGCTACTCGCCAACCTGCCGACTTCCCCCGATCCGGGTTCGACATTGCGCCCGTCATCGGCGAATACCCGAACCCCCGAGTTGACCCTGAACTTGGCGGTCCCCACGGAGCTCCCGCGCGTGGCGACGGACGAACCCATGCCGCCTTCGGTCGAGCCCACGGTGTCCACCAGGGTCATGTCCTGGTGCTCAAGCAGACTCGCCTTGACTTCCGCGCTCCACATGACGCCGCTGGAGACGATCTGCTTCAGTGAGGAGATGTCGTAGGGATTGCCGCGGGCCCTGGCTTCGTTCAGCGCATCCAACATGGGCTTGGCGAACGCGTCGCCGACGATGGTGACGCTGGTGCAGCGGTTTCGTTCTACCTCGCCCCATATCAGATGCGGGTCCAGTCCGAGTGTCGATATCGTCACAACCGTTCCACCCGCCAGCAATGGCATCATGGCGCCGAGCCACATGCCGGTCCCGTGCATCAGCGGACAAGCGGTCAAGCTGACGGGCCGGTCCCCCCGCTCAGACAAGGTCTCGATGACCGCCGGCACGTCCTCGACCTGTTTGGGCGCAGCGGAGCGGCTGCCCAGAAGAAAGGACATGAGCCCTGACACAAAGGGTTGATGATGGTACATGACGCCTTTCGGCATGCCGGTGGTGCCCCCGGTGTAGAGCATGTAGATGTCATCGCCGAGCCGTTGCACGCGGTCCATCGGAGCGCTGTCGCGGATGATCCGTTCGTAGTCGAAGACATCGTTCAAGAGCGCTTCCGTGCCGTCGTCGATCTGTATGTATGTCTTGACCTTTGGCAGTCGGTTGCGAATCTCCCAGATGCGCGCCGCGTAGCAGGCCTGGAAGAAGACGACTTCGGCGTCGGCGTTGTCGAGCAGGTAGACGAGTTCGTCGAACTTGTAGCGATAGTTGACGTTGACGGGAACACCGCGCGCCTTGAAGACGCCGTACTGGGCTTCGAGGTATTCGTTCGAATTGTGCAGGTAGATGGCTGCCTTGCAGTCGGGACGGAAGCCGCGCGACTGCAGAAAGCCGGCGATCCGCGCCGCCCGTTCGTCGTACTCGCGCCAACTTCGCCTCACCTCACCGCAGATGAGTGCGTCGCGGTGGGGAACACCATCGGATATGGCTTCCCAGACGGAGGCGAAGTGCAGGTCCATTCCCAATCTTCCAACGGATTCAGTGATTGAAACTAATGAATCGGCACGTGGATGTCACGTGTGCCGCAGGCAAGCCGGGGCTTTCGAGGCGCGAAAAAGCAGGGTCCCTATGGCTAGCCATCGAAATGGCGGAACCAAATATGTCAATAATTAGCGGTTTTGGCCACCATGTGGAATGACTCTCCGCGTTTCCGATGACACGAAGTCGCAGTCCTTCCGCGCACCGAGACCTCGATGCGCGTGGAATCCCCCGAATTCGCGCCCCGCTATCAGGTGGAGAAGCGTTTGAGTCGGTTGGTCCCGTAAAAACGTGGTGTGAAGTGAACTTGGCACGTTTCTTGATGCCCAAGGATGTACGCATGGAGTTGGAAAGGGGTCATGTTCAGACTGTCGCGAATCAATGCGCCGCGCGGCACTGTCGCCGCGTTTGCCTTGCTCGTCATTGCGATGCTCCTGTTCGGCATCGTCGCGCAGGCGCATGGCAAGGCGATCGCGTCGCCGGCCGACGCGCCCGGACCGGAAACGCCAGCGCATGTTGCGGAACTTTCGAAACGGTAGGGGAGCGAAGATGGACTACGAAGCGGACGAAGCCGGTCGCGATTGCCTCGCGTTGGATTACGACAGGCGCTGGATCGGGGGCGTTTGCGCAGGATGCGCGAACTATTTTGATATCGATCCGGCGTTCGTGCGGGTCGGCACGGTCGTGACCGGCCTGTTTTTCCCCAAGGTCGTTATCGCCACCTACCTGATCGCCTGGCTCGTTCTGGACCGGCGCAAACCCCGCCCCGGCAACATGGCATAGTTCGCTAACGCCAGCCGAACGTTCCCGGCTCGAGGAGATTGGCCGGGGGGCACAACCGGGGTACGCTTGAGCCCGGATGTACCTGCTCGAATATCGCGTTCCCATCAGCGCCGCGTTGCTGGTGTTTTCGTTCGCATCGATATTCGTCCTCACCAGTCAAAGCGGCTCCAGCTTTCCGACTTATCTGCTCGCCATCCTGACTCTCGCGGGGTGCCGTCGCTGGTCGGGACTCTGGCTCGACTGGACTTTTCTCTGCGCAGTGGCGTTGGTCGGCTATCTGGCGGCTTCGAGCTTCTGGTCGGACCCATTCGGCGCCCGGGACGCGTTCAGCCAATGGAGCCGGGCGGTGCTGGTGGTGTGTTTTGTCGTGGCTGCGGCCGAGGGGTTCCGCGCCGACTGGTTCTTTCGAAGGTTGAGCGTGTCCATTGCCGTGTTCGGTGGCGCTGCGGCGGCGGTAGCGCTGGTCCGGTTCTTCGCCTTCCCCCCGAACGATGGCCGGCTGGGCGGCCTGGGCCAACTCGAATGCCAGGTGTGCGTGGCGCTGACATTCGGCGTGGCGCTCTTGTGCGCGCTTTACTGGATGTTCGAGACGCCGTCCCGCCGTTGGCAAGCGTTCGCCGCGCTGAACGCATTGTGTCTGATTTCGGCCGTGATCCTGACGGACTCTCGCAATGCCTGGGTCGCCGTGCCGTTCGCCTGCGTCGTCTACCTGGTTTCCCGGCGAGCGAAGTCGGCAGCCATGTTCGCCGTGGTCGTGATCGCATTCGCCGCTTTGGCGCTGGCCTTTGTGGGGAGCGTGTTGGTGAGCCCCGCAGGCGAACTCCTGCTACCACGCGGCGATAGTTTCCGGCCGACGATATGGGCGGAAATCCTGTCCCGCGCACTGGCGCACGGTCCGTGGATAGGCAACGGCGTATTGACGGACGACGGCGTATTGATCGGCTGCTATTTTATGGTGCATCCGCACAACATGTATCTCGCCGTGATGTTCCAGGGAGGCGTTGTCGCCATCGCGCTGTTCGCTGCGCTACTAGCGCTCTCCATACGAACGCTGTTGGCTAACTTTCAACGGCAGGAGGCGAAGCTGGCGCTCGGCATATACGCGCTGGCACTGCCCGCCTATCTGCTCGATGGCCATGAGCTGGTCACCAAGATAGGGTGGACGTGGATGCTCATCTGGTTGCCGGTCGCGATAAGCGTCGCGCTAAGCGGCGGTCGCCGACTCGATGACGCGAATCGTTTCGGCGGCGGCTGAGTCCCAGGAAAAATCCCTCGCCCGTCGGCGCGCCGCATCGCCCAGTCGTGATCGGAGCGCGGTGTCCGTCATCATGCGTTTGAGCCCGCGGGCGATGTCCTCGGTGGATGTCGGATCGACGAACAGGCCGGCGTCGCCGGCGACCTCCGGCATCGCCGACGTATTGCCGGTGAGCACGGGCTTGCCGAAAGCCATCGCCTCGATGATCGGCAAGCCAATCCCCTCGTAGAGGCTCGGCATGGCGACGAAGTCGCAACAGGCATACTGCCGCAGCAGATCTTCGTCTTCGAGTCTTCCGAACTGGCGCACGCGTGACTCCAGCCCATTGGACCGGATCAGCGCGCTCGGCTTTGGCATACGCCATCCTTTGCCTCCAACGAGGTGCAGGTCGTGCTCCACGTCGTCCTTGATGCGCGCGAAAGCCTCTAGCAAGCGTTCGAGATTTTTTCTGGGCTCGACGGTGCCGACGAAGAGACCGAAGGGTCGGGGGGCTCGGGAGACGGGTATCGCCGATGCGGCGGCGAACGAAGCCGGGTACACGACGGTCGTCTTGTTGGCGGCCTCGGGGAAGTAGCGTTCGATGGAGCGCTTGGTCGCCTGCGATACCGCGATGAGACGCCGCGCTCGACGAATGGAGCTCGGCATCGTCGCGCGTTCGACGAGGCATCCCAGCGGTCTCATCGTTGCTGGTGCGTGCTTCCACACCATGTCGTGGATGGTGACGACGGCGGGAGTCGTCAGCCTCATTGGCACGCGGTGACGGGGCGACCAGAAAACATCTGCCCGATCAAGCGCCGCCCAGCGCGGAAACAGCACCTGGGCATGCAGTTCGCCGAGCGCGTCCGGCGTCCGGACGATGACATTTCCTCGGGCGGCACGAACCGTCGGCTCAATGTCCCGGGAAGACGTTTCCCGGGCGGGCTGCGGGCCGTAGAGAAACCATTGGTGAGGCGAGTGCTGCAGCATCCGTGGCAGCAGTTCGGCCAGGTAGCGAGGAATACCCGTCTTGGGTGCGGCCAGGGGGCGGGCGTCGACCGCGATTCTCACCGGCCGTCGACTTTCAAACGCGCGCGCCGTTACTGCGCTGCTTTTCCGCGTCGAGCGCGTCGAGGCCTTTGTGCCCAAGACTGCGGTAGATCGCGTCGTAACGTTCGCCCATCAGGTCGCCGGTAAAGAGTTGGTCGAAGCGTTGCCGGGCGCGCCGTCCCATGGCGTCGGCCATTTCCGGACAATCGTGGATGCGGTCCATCGCCTGGCGCAGCGCGGGTGCGGATCCGGGAGCGACGACCAACCCGGTTTCGCCGCCGATGTTGACGTGGCTGGTGCCCGATCCCGCTTCCGTTGAAATCAGTGCCTTGCCGTACATCGCGCCTTCCAGCAGCGTGACGCCGAACGCCTCGGTGCGCAGGTAGGATGGAAATACCACGCTACGGCAAAGCGACAGCAGGGCAACCTTTTCCTCGTTGGATACATAGCCGGTGAAGGAGACGTTGTCGAGGCGTAGCCGCCGTGCCTGGTCGAGCAGTTCGCGCTCTGTCGGTCCCGAACCCGCGATGACGACTCGGAAGGGCGCGTTGGCAACCGCGTCGAGCAGTATGTGCAGGCCCTTGTAGTAGCGCAGGACGCCGATGAACAGAAAAAAACCTTCTCCGTACTTACCCCGCATCTCTGCGCGAATGTCGGGCGAAACGGGCGGGTAGGTATGTTCGTTCAGGCCAAGGGGAACGATTTCGACCTTGTCCTGGAAACGGCGTACCACGTTGCTGGTGGCGAGGTAGTTGGGCGATGTGCCTACGATACAGTCGACGGATCGCAAGAACCGATTCATCACTGGACGGTACAGCAGGCTCAGCGCGCGCTGGCGGACGATATCGGAGTGGTAGGTCAGGACCGTCGGCCGCTTCGTTCGCGAAGTCAGGTGCAGCAGGTCGCCGAATGGCCACGGGAAGTGGTAGTGGATGATATCGGCCCACTCGGCGAGACGTCGGTACATGGCGAAGGCTTGCAGAGACATCCCGCAGGAAGCGACCTCGATGTCGCGACGAGCGCGATAGATCTTTGCTTCGCTGCGGCGAAGCACCAGGGGCGTGGCATTGGCGCTCAGCGCCAGCAGCCGATTGTCATAGCCCCGCGTCTTGGTAAAGAGACAGATCTGCCGAATTACCTCTTCGATACCTCCCTGGCTATCGGGAAAGTAGGTTCGGTAGACATGTAGGACGCGCAATGGTGACCCCCCGGCATGGTCCCGCGCCCCGCCTGCCGACTCTGCAACGGGCGAACGCGACGCGCTAGAATAATAGCAACAATTACGCGAATCGGCGAAACTCCCCGGCCGGGCTTCTTATCGGGGGAGAAGGGGGGCGACGCATTTGGAATCCATCCTTCCCGTAGTGTTGGCGGGCGGCTCGGGAACACGCCTGTGGCCATTGTCACGTGGACGCTATCCCAAGCATTTCCTCTCCCTGACCAGCGACCGCTCGATGTTGCAGGAAACGCTGTTGCGCGTAGCGCGCCTCAATGCGACGGCACCCTATATCGTCTGCAACGAGGAGCATCGGTTCCTCGTGGCCGAGCATTGTCGCGAGATCGCTCAGCACTGCGGCGCCATCCTGCTGGAGAGCGTCGCTTGCGGTACGGCGCCTGCGGTGGGGCTGGCGGCGTGTCACGCGCTGCGGCGCGACGAGGATCCTGTGCTGCTGATCGTACCTTCGGATCATCACATTGAACTGCCGGACGCGTTCTGCGCCGTTGTGCAGTCCGCATTGGAACCTGCCGTTTCGGGCAACCTGATCGCGTTCGGCGTCCGTCCATCGAGTCCGGATACGGCCTACGGCTATATCCGCGCGGGCGAGGCACTCGGCGGCGGCGTCCGTCGCGTTGCCGAGTTCTATGAGAAGCCTGATGCCGCGACGGCCAAGGAGTACCTGCAGTCGGGGGATTTCTACTGGAACAGCGGCATCTTCCTCTGCCGGGCGAGCGCATACCTGGAGCAACTGGCCCGGCATCAGCCCGCCATGCTCACGTGTTGCCAGGCGGCAGTCACGTCAGGTTCGGACTACCAGGACTTCTTCCGTCCCGGTTCCGAGTTCGCGGATTCGCCGAAGGATTCGATCGACTACGGCATCATGGAGAAGACGGATGCGGCCGTGATGCTGCCGATGGATGTCGGTTGGTCCGATGTGGGATCCTGGTCGGCGCTGCATGGAATCCGCGCGCGCAACGAGGACAACAATGCCCTCGTCGGCGATGTCATCGCCCTCGATACCAAGAACTCCCTGGTGCAGGCCGACAAGCGGCTGGTGGTGACGGTCGGCGTGGACGGTTTGATGGTCGTGGATACCGCCGACGCGGTATTGATTGCGGCCCAAGGCCACGCCCAGAAGGTCAAGGATGTGGTCGGGCGCATGAAGGAACTCGCGTATACGCAGTACGACGCGCATCCCCGCGTCGATCGGCCTTGGGGAAGCTACGAAATAGTGGAGGCGGGCGAGCACTATCAGGTCAAGAAAATTGTCGTGAATCCCGGTGCCCGGTTGTCGTTGCAGGCGCATCTCCACCGCTCGGAGCATTGGATCGTCGTGCGCGGCACGGCCAAAGTGACCTGCGGAGATGCCATATTGACGCTGTCGGCGAACGAATCGACCTATATTCCCAAGGGCAGCAGGCATCGGATCAGCAATCCGGGTACAGTGCCAATGGAACTGATCGAGGTGCAGGTGGGCGACTACCTTGGAGAGGACGACATCGTCCGATTCGACGACGACTATGAACGCGTCGATGGCAACTCCAGCCCCTCCTGAGACTTGGCGGCAACGCATGAGCGAACTCTTGGTGACCAACGCCGCCGGCTACATTGGAGGCCAGTTGTGCCTGGAGCGCTGGCAATCCGCCCATCCGCACGGCTACGCGTAGCGCCTTTTGAGTCCCGGCATGACGCGCGCGCGAAAACACGTCCTGGTCACGGGGGCCGGTGGGTATATCGGTACGACGCTGGTGCCCATGCTGCTTCGCGAAGGCTACCGGGTCAGAGCCGTGGATCGGTTCTTCTTCGGTCGCGGTCTGCTGCCGGAACACGCGCGTCTCGAAATCGTCGTCGAGGACACCCGCAAGCTGACGGCGGCCCACGTCGCAGGCACGGATGCGATCATCGACCTGGCCGCCATTTCCAACGATCCCTCCGGCGAGCTGTTCCGACAGGCGACGCTCGCGATCAACCACCGCGCGCGCGTGCGCGCGGCCGGCCTCGCCAGGAAGGCCGGGGCGCGCCGCTACATCTTGCCTTCCTCGTGCAGCATCTACGGCGCGCAGGGGGAGGGCGTCGTCGCCGACGAAAACAGTCCCGCGAACCCGCTTACGACCTATGCGCGGGCCAACGAGATGGCTGAGGGGGGCGTGTTGCCGCTGGCGGACGAGTCCTTCTGCGTCATCGTGCTGCGGCAGGCGACCGTATACGGCCTCTCGCCTCGCATGCGCTTCGACCTTGCGATCAATGGCATGACCTACGGTGCCTGGAAGACCGGCAAATTACCGCTGATGCGAGACGGCACGCAATGGCGTCCGATGGTCCATGTGCGCGACACGGCGCGCGCGCTGATGTTCATGCTGGAAGCGGATCCGGCAACGGTAAATGGCGAAATCTACAACGTCGGCTCCGCATCGAACACCTACCAGATCCGTGACCTTGGGGAGGTCGTCGCAGCGTGCGTGCCGGGAGACGTGGAGATCGAGTGGTACGGCGATCCGGATCGCCGCAGCTACCGCGTCGCGTTCGGGAAGATCGAGGCTCTGGGCTATCGCGCCGAGAAAACAGCCGAAGACGGCGTTGCGGAAATCTGCGAGGCATTGGACGCTGGCACTGTCGACAAGACGATCCAGACCGTTACGCTTGACTGGTACAAGGAACTCTTGCGCTGGCACAAAGTCTTGCGCGATGTCGAAATGTACGGCGGAATCGTCGATATTTGACACTTCCATGGAGCAAACGTCTTCCGGGAGCGCCAGCGACCGAGGACGGTTGTTCCATGGTCGACGAGCGGGGCCGGGCCACAGGCGAAGCCGAAGGCGCCGGCTGTGGGGCACTTCCATGGAGCAAACGTCTTCCGGGAGCGCCAGCGACCGAGGACGGTTGTTCCATGGTCGACGAGCGGGGCCGGGCCACAGGCGCCGGCTGTGGGGCACTTGGGGCAAGCGGGCCGATCTTGATACGGAGATGTCCGCGGGCAAAGGGAAGGAAAGTTGACGGGAGGCCAAGAGACCGCATGAAGGGCATCATTCTCGCAGGGGGAGCCGGAACCCGGCTGTACCCCCTGACGCTGGTGGTATCGAAGCAACTGCTGCCGGTGTACAACAAGCCGATGATCTTCTACCCCATGAGCGTCCTCATGCTGGCGGGAATCCGGGAGATTCTGATCATCTCCTCCCCCGAGCATCTGGAGAGCTACAAGCACTTGCTGGGCGACGGCAGCCGACTGGGCATGCAGTTGTGCTATGCCCGGCAACCGAAACCGGACGGCTTGGCCCAGGCGTTCCTGATCGGCAAGGATTTCATCGGCGGCGATGGCTGCGCGCTGGCGCTTGGCGACAACATATTCTTTGGCAACGGGCTCACGGGAAGACTGCGTGCGGCGGCTTCTCGACAGCGGGGCGCCACGGTATTCGGCTATCGAGTCCCCGATCCCGAGCGCTACGGAGTGGTGGATATCGACGAGCAGGGGCGGGCGACCTCGATCGAAGAGAAGCCCACGCATCCGCGTTCCGATTGGGCAGTGACGGGACTTTACTTCTACGACAAGGATGTCGTCGAAGTCGCCGCCAATGTGAAACCGAGCGGGCGCGGCGAACTTGAGATCAGTGATGTCAATCGCAACTACCTCGAGCGCGGAGACCTGCACGTCGAGTGTCTGGGACGTGGCTTTACCTGGTTCGATGCGGGAACCCACGACAGCCTGGTGGAGGCTTCCACATTCGTGCAGACGTTGGAGAGACGGCACGACGAGCGCATAGCGGTGCTGGAGGAAGTGGCATTTTTCAATGGTTGGATCAACCGAGAGGAGTTGGAGACGCTCGGTCGCGACCTCGGCGCCAGCAGCTATGGAGAGTATTTGCTGCGCCTGGCGCGCGGCTGAGATCTCGTGTTGTTCGCAAGGCTGGTCCGGTATGCGCACCGACTATTGGAGCTTGTCCATGCCATTTGGGATCTGCCGGGAGCTTATCGCGCGAGGAGAGGAGGAAGAGAGCTTCTGCAGTCATTGGCGCGGGCGGGCGGACTACGGCGGGCTTGCCAGGTATTGATTGACTACACATCGCTCAACCCGAGAGAACAGGCTCGGCGCTACCGCCGATGGATCGAGGTCACTGAGTCCCAGAGAGACGAACATCCGGTCAAGGTTGTGCTGGCCGTCTCTTTGTGCGGACTTGATGACGACCAGTTCAGGTTCGTGCTCGCAAATGTGGTCGAAAACGCACGATGCGCCAGGGTGCTCGTTGATGTCGGGCCGCCTCGTCGCGATGCGCTTGGCGAACTTCGCGCGCGCGGAGTCAAGGCGTATTCGTTGGCGACCGGCACCGGTGCGGATTTGCTGCCGGCCGATGCTTTGGGGATCGTCTTTCTCGGCCGCGCATGCTGCTTGCACCCCAAGAGCTTGAGCGCCATGACGCGCGCGCTCGAGGCGGGGGCGGACATGGTTTACGGCGACTCGGATCGGATCGACATGAAGGGAACGCGCGAGCTTCCCCATTTCAAACCCGACTTTTCGCCCGACCTCCTTTTCCACGAAGACTACATCTCGGACTGCGTGGGTATATCGCGCCGCATCTGGGACGGAGAATGGTGCTTCGACGACCCCTACGCTTCGGTGCTTCGCACGGTGGAAGCCGCAAGCCGGATCGAACACGTGCCCGCGGTACTGAGTCATGCATTGGCTGGAGCAAAAGAAACGCGGGCGGCACCGCCGGCATGCCTGGAGAAACTGTTGCGCGCTCGCTATGGGCGTTCTGCGAGCGTCGAGGCAACTCCTTCGGGTTGGCGCTGCCGTTTCAGGACCGAGGGACAGGCCCACGTTACGGTGGTGATTCCGACGCGTGATCGTCTGGACTTGCTGGTGCCATGCGTTGACAGTCTCTATGCGACGAACGCGGGGAACGGCTTCGACGTGATCCTTGTGGACAACGGTTCCAGGAAACCGCAGACGCGCGAGTGGCTCGGACGGATGCAGCGCGAGCGCGAGAATTTCCGTGTGCTGTCTGCTGACGTCGATTTCAACTGGTCGCACCTGAATAACCTTGCCATCGCCGAGGCCAGCGGCGACGTCTTCGTCTTTCTCAACAACGACACGGTGTCGATTACGGACGGATGGCTTGCGCGAATCGCCGAATACGCAATGCGAAAAGACGTGGGTATTGTCGGGACGTTGTTACTGTTCGAGGATGGAACCATTCAACACGCGGGCGTTGTGGTCGGCTACGGCGGACGTTCGGGCCACGTCTATAGCGGCGTTCGCCCGGAGGACAATAGCGGCATATTTGTTTCGCCGAGGGTTACGCGCAACGTAACGACCGTAACCGGGGCATGTCTCGCCGTCAGCCGCAATGTGGTTGATACGATAGGAGTGTTCAACGAGGCGTATCGAATCGTGGGCAACGACACCGAATTCTGCCTGCGCGCGCACGTTGCGGGACTGCGCAACGTCTACTTGCCGGAAATCATCCTGTTGCACCACGAATCGCAATCGCGCGGTCGCTCCGACCCCGATTCCGACAACGACAGGTTGGAACGCTTTATTGCTCAGCACATGCCGCGCGATCCTTTCTACAACCCCAACCTGACGTTGTCTTCGCTGCATCCGAGCCTGTCGGCCGAACCCCGAAATGCCGGATAGTTCGAGACTGCGGGACCTGTTCCGCAGACTTTGATCTTTCGCGGACGGGTCGCCCTATTCAGCTGGGACGGAACTCGGCGTCGAGGTCGCGATCGTCGCAGAAATAGAAGAACGCGTCCCGGAGTTCCGTGATGCGCACGCTCGGAGGTATCTCGACCTCCATCGCCAGGGAGAATATCGGCGTGCCCGTGTGCGGCGCACGCTCGGTGGTGGTGTCGAGGTTGTGTATGTTGATGTTGCGGGACGAGAAAAAGCTCGCTACGGCGTACACGATGCCCGGATGGTCCATCGCGGTGACGCTCACGGTATACGGCAGACAGCCCTCGACCCCTTCGCGGTCGCTGGTGCGGCGGAACAGATACGCAAGGCCGTTGGCCTCGGCGAGCTGCGCGAGCTTGTCTTCGAGGCGCGTCAGCGCCAGACCGTTGCCGGATATGCTCATGAGCACCGCGAACTCGCCCCCGAGCACCGTCATGCGGCTGTCCTCGATGGACAGCCGCAGGTCGTGCGCCAGCTTGGCGAGGTCGTTGACCAGGCCGGGTCGGTCCTGACCGATAGTGGTGACAACCGCGCGGGTCATGTATTCAGGTGCTCGGAGAGATATGCCGAAAGGTCCGCGGTCGCGACGCGGCATTGTTGCATGGTGTCTCGATCGCGCACCGTCACGGAATCGTCCTCCTCGATCGTTTGGAAGTCGACGGTCATGCAGAAGGGCGTTCCGACCTCGTCGTGGCGACGATAGCCCTTGCCGATATTGCCGGTGTCCTCGTATAGCACGCGGCCAAAACCCGATTCCTGCAATGCATGCTTGATGGCCAGCGCCTTGGCGACGATGCCTTCATGGTTGCGTTTGAGCGGTATCACGGCGGCCTTGATCGGCGCCAGGTGCGGCTTCAGGCCAAGCACCGTGCGGCGCCTTCCATTGTCGAGTTCTTCGACGCGATAGGCTTCGTTGAGCAGCGCGAGCACGCCGCGGTCGACGCCGGCGGACGGTTCGATCACGTAGGGCACCGTCCACTTGCCCGAAGCCTGGCCCTGCGTCGCGAGCCGCGCCGTGGAGTCCGCGTTCGGCATGACGTCGGCGTCGATGGACAGTTCCGACTGGCCCCGGGTGTGGGATCCGAGATCGAAGTCGGTGCGGTTGGCGATCCCTTCAAGTTCTTCCACGCCGTGGGGAAAGCGGTACATGATGTCGACGGTCGCTTTCGAGTAATGCGCGAGTTCTTCCCCGGGCACGTGGTAGAGCTGCAGGTTGTTCGGGTTCACTCCCTGGTCCTGCCACCAGTCGAGGCGAGCCTGCACCCAGATCTCGTGCCAGTGCTCGTCCGTGCCCGGCTCGACGAAGAACTCGAGCTCCATCTGCTCGAATTCGCGCACGCGGAATATGAAGTTCCGGGGCGTAATCTCGTTGCGGAACGCCTTTCCGATCTGGGCGATGCCGAAGGGCGGGCGGCGCGAGGTCGAGTCGAGCACATGCTTGAAGTTGGTGAAGATCGACTGCGCCGTCTCGGGTCGGAGATAGGCGAACGCGGAGCCGTCGTCCACGGGGCCGATGGCGGTCTTGAACATCAGGTTGAACGGACGCGGCTCGGTCAGGTCGTCGGAGCCGCAGCGCGGGCAGCGGCCATCGAGGTGGTCGGCGCGCCACCGCGACTTGCAAACGCGGCAGTCCACGAGCGGATCGGCGAAAGTATCCTCATGGCCGGAGTGGTGCAGGACTTGGCGGTTTGTCAGGATGGCGGAATCCAGCCCTTCGACGTCGTCGCGTTGATAGACCACGGCGCGCCACCAGGCGGCCTTCAGGTTGTTCTTGAGCTCGACGCCGAGGGGGCCGTAGTCGTATACGCCTTGCAGTCCGCCGTAGATATCGCTCGCCGGGAAGATGAACCCGCGCCGCTTGCACAGGGCAACCAGTTCGTCCATGGACTGCGCGGGCATTTCAGACTCCGGGATTCATCGCGAGCTTGGGGCGGCGGCACTATACCGCAATGTCGTGAAGGCGGGAGGGCACGCGAATATCTGCGGATTAGAAATGCATCAGACGTGGTTCGAGCGTATCCAGGTCTACGATGCCGACGGCGTTCAAGCCCGCCATGTGCCCCGCGCACTCGCCGGGATTGAAGATGAGTTGGTGCGCCTTCCGCTCCATGCGCATCATGTGCGTGTGGCCGTGGAGGGCGAGATCGTGCTCGGCACCCAGCGTGCCTTTCAATTCGGTCGGGTCGTGGACGACGAGGATGCGGCGGTTCGACCAGACCACATCGAGGGGCGGATCCTGGAAGTGAAAGCCGAACTCCCGCGCGGCGGCCGTCAGCCCGTCGCGCTCCTGGTCGTTGTTGCCGAACACGCCGTAGAGCGGCGCCGAGAGGGAGGCGAACACGGCAAGGGTCTTGCCCTGCGTGATGTCGCCCGTATGCACGACCGCATCCACGCCCGCATCGTTGAAGAGCTGCACGATGCGGCGGCAGTTCTTCAGGTTATTGTGGGTGTCGCTGACGACGCCGATGCGCATGGTCTGGAAACCCGCGCTCGATGGCGCCGGCGGCTGGCTACGCCACGCGTTCCAGGACGTGGATCGCGCACGCGCTACCGAGCCCGATCACATGCGTCAGGCCAAAGCGGGCGCCTTCTACCTGGCGCTTGCCCGCTTCGCCGCGCAGATGCGTGGACACCTCGTAGAGGTTTGCGATGCCGGTGGCGCCCAGGGGATGACCCTTCGACAACAGGCCGCCGGACACGTTGACCGGAATCCTTCCCCCCAATGCGACCTCGTCCTCGTCTATCAGGCGGCCCGCTTCGCCATCGGCGCACAGTCCGAGATTCTCGTAGTGCAGGATTTCCGCCGTCGCGAAACAGTCGTGGAGTTCGATCAGGTCGATATCGTCTGGGCCAATCCCGGCCATCTCGTAGGCCGCGGCCGCGGCTTTGCGGGTGCAGGTATTGACGTCGGGCATCACAAGATCACGCTCTTGCCACGGGTCGGAAGTCAGCACGGACGCCCGCACCTTGACCGCGCGGTCCATCAGTCCCAGCTCCCTGGCTTTCTTCTCGCTGGCGATGACCGCGGCCGCGGAACCGTCCACGTTGACCGAACACATGAGCTTGGTGTTGGGATAGGAGATCATTTCCGAGTTCATCACGGTTTCGAGCGGCGTCTCGATCTGGTACATCGCTTTCGAGTTCATCGTGGCGTGGTGATGGTTCTTCACCGATACCTTGGCGAACTGTTCGAAGGTGGTTCCATGCTTGCGCGCATGCTCCATGCCGGCTTCTGCAAACACCGACGGCATGGTTCCCGAACCGAGCAGGCCTTCCCTGGGAATACCGCTGCGGCCGCCCCCGCCGCCGAGCAGGCCGCGGCCCATCTGTTCGACGCCCACCGCGATGACGAGATCATGAAGATCCGCCTTGACCGAAGCCCAGGCTTCGCGGAACGCCGTCGCGCCGGTGGCGCACGCGTTCGCGCAGTTGACGACCGGTATCCCGGTCTGGCCAATCTGCTGCAGGATGCGTTGGCCGACCATCCCGCTCGCCTGTCCCAGGTTGCCGCAGTACAGGGCCTGCATGTCCTGGATGGTCAGACCGCAATCGTCGAGCGCCATCAGCGCTGCTTCGGCCCCGATCTGGGGCACGGATTTCTCGGGGAATCGCCCGAACTTGATCATGTCTACGCCGACGATATATGCATCAGTCATTGCTCGGCTCCTTTAGGTTGCTGCGCGTGGTGTTTCGTCTAACTGGTTCGTGGTTGGAAGAAGTATGACAGGTACGCGTTACCCTCCCTGTCCTTGCGCCCCAGGGCGTCGCCATATGTCACTTCGACGGGCATGTCGAACGCGATGTTGGACGGATCCGGCTCGACATTGATCAGGTTGCCCTTGACCGTCGCGCCGTCGTCGAGATCGACGATCGCCGAGATGTACGGCACGTCGATGCCCGGAAACGACCGGTACACGATCGAATAGGAATAGAGCTTGCCCGTATTGGATAACGCGATGGCGCGCATCTGCTCACGCGCTCCGCATTTCGCGCACACCTGGCGCGCATCCAGAAAGATCGCACCGCAGGCGTCGCACTTGTGGCCTTCGAGGTAGGGGTCTCCCGAATCCGGAATTTTCAGGTAAGAGACCGCCGGCAGCGGTTTGGCGGACATTGAACGCTCTCCATGGCACAAGCGCCAAGGCCAGCATACACCGGAGGGTCTAGCGGATGAATGCTCTTTGCCGCAGTAGCTCCATCACGCGCTGCGCGCATTCGTCCACGTCGAGCGATGCCGTATCGAGCACGAGGTCCGGCGACTGCGGCGCTTCGAACTCGGAGCTGACGCCAGGGAAGCTCGGAATCTCGCCGCGCTCCGCCGCTGCGTAGAGTCCGCTTTCGTCGCGGAGTTTCAACTCGTCCATGGGCGCGGTCAGGAACACCTCGAGGAACTTGTCGGAGCCGACGACCGCCCGCGCGCGTTCGCGCACCCGGTCGAGCGGCACCACGAACGCGGTCAGGCAAATCAGGCCGGCATCGTTGATTTGCCGCGCGGCTTCCGCTGCGCGCCGCACGTTCTCCGAGCGGTCCTCGGCGGAAAAACCGAGATCGCGGCTGAGCCCCAGGCGAAAGTTCTGTCCGTCGATCACCGTCGCCAATCGTCCCTGGTCGAACAGTTTGCGCTCCACGGCCTGGGCGATGACCGTCTTGCCGCTCTTTGACAGTCCGGTGAACAGCACGGTGACTGGCGTCTGTCCCAGGCGCTGCGCTTTTTCTTCGGCGGTGACCGCGGGGCCGGCGGCCGTCAACGCGCCGTGAGGCGTCTCGTCCCAATGCGAACGCATCGCCTGCCCGCCCGGGATCTGGATCATGCCGGCGCCGACGGTGATGTTGGAGATGCGATCGATGACGATGAAGGATCCGGTAGCCCGGCTCTCTTCGTACGCGTCATGGGCGATCGGCTCGGAGGCAACCAGGCGCACGCGACCGATTTCGTTCAGTTCGAGGGTCGATGCGGGCACGGGCTCCAGGGTGTTGACGTCGATCCGGTCGCGCAACGTTTCGATGTGGCAGAAGACCTGTTTCGTGCCCTGCTTGAGGATGTATTGTTTGCCCGGCGCCATCGCCGTTTCGCTCATCCACACCAGCGTCGCGTCTATGGTGTCCGAAACCCGAGGCTGGTTCGCGGGACTGGCCAACACGTCGCCGCGACTGATGTCGATCTGGTCGGCGAGCATGAGCGTGACGGCCATGGGCGGGAACGCTTCCTCCAGGTCGCCGTCCATCGTGACGATACGCGTCACCTCGGTCACCAGACCGGATGGAAGCACAACGACAGCGTCGCCCGGCCGCACCGCGCCGTTCGCCACGCTGCCGCTATAGCCGCGAAAGGACGCATCCGGCCGGTTCACGCGCTGCACCGGCATGCGGAAGTTGTCGAAGCCGCCGCCGGGCGCGATGTGCATGTTCTCGAGCTCGTGCATCAGGGATGCGCCGCGGTACCACGGCATGTTCGTGGATCTGTCGACGACGTTGTCGCCGTGCAGCGCCGATATGGGAATGAAATTGAGATCCTCCACCCTGAGGCGGGAGGCGAACGCGTCGTAGTCTTCGCGGATCGCCGCAAAGACGTCTTCGTCGTAGTCCACGAGGTCCATCTTGTTCACGGCGACGATGAGGTGACGTATTCCGAGCAGGCGCGCGATGAAGGTGTGTCGCCGAGTTTGCGTCAGCACGCCGCCTGCCGCGTCGATCAGGATGATCGCGGCATCGCAGGTGGAGGCGCCCGTGGCCATGTTGCGCGTGTACTGCTCGTGGCCGGGCGAGTCGGCGATGATGAACTTGCGCCTGGCGGTGGAGAAGTAGCGGTAGGCCACGTCGATGGTGATGCCCTGTTCGCGTTCGGCCTGCAGTCCGTCCACGAGCAGCGCAAGGTCAAGTTCCCCCCCGCGGGAGCCGCCGGTCCTGCTCTCGCGCCTGATAGCCGCGAGCTGGTCTTCGTAGATCAACTGCGAGTCGTGCAACAGGCGTCCGATGAGGGTGCTCTTGCCATCGTCTACCGACCCGCAGGTCAGGAGGCGCAGGATCTCCTTGTGTTCGTGCTGGGCGAGGTAGCCATCGATGTCCCGTTCGATCAGGCGCCGCTGATCGGACATGGGTGTCGATGCAGGCATCAGAAGTATCCTTCGCGCTTCTTCTGTTCCATCGAACTCACGGCATCGTGGTCGATCAACCGTCCCTGTCTTTCGGAATGCGTTGCAAGCAACATCTCCTGGATCACCTCGGGCAGGGTCCGCGCGGTCGATTCGATGGCGCCGGACAGTGGATAGCAGCCGAGGGTACGGAACCGCACCATGCGTTGCTCTGGTTGTTCTCCGGGCTCGAGCGGCATGCGTTCGTCGTCCACCATGATCAACGTGCCCTCACGTTCCACCACCGGCCGCTTGGCTGCGAGATAGAGCGGGACGATCTCGATATTCTCCACCAGGATGTACTGCCAGATATCGATCTCCGTCCAGTTGGATAGCGGAAAGACCCGCACTTCCTCCCCGCGGTTGATTTTGCCGTTGTACAGGTTCCAAAGCTCGGGACGCTGACTCTTGGGGTCCCAGCGATGATTGCGGTCGCGGATGGAGTAGACGCGCTCCTTCGCTCGGGAGCGTTCCTCGTCGCGGCGGGCGCCGCCGAAGGCCGCGTCGAAACCGTGCTTTTCGAGGGCCTGCAGAAGCGCCTGGGTCTTCATGATGTCCGTGTATTTTTTACTGCCGTAGGTGAATGGCGTGACGTTGTCGGCGACCCCCTGGGCATTCGTGTGGACGATCAGATCGAGACCGTACTCCCGCGCCACCCGGTCCCGGAACGCGATCATCTCGCGGAACTTCCATGTCGTATCGACGTGCAGGAGCGGGAAGGGCAATCCTCCGGGAAAGAACGCCTTGCGCGCGAGGTGCAGCAGGACGGACGAATCCTTGCCGATCGAATAGAGCAGGACGGGGTTCTCGAACTCCGCCGCAACCTCGCGGATGATGTGAATGCTCTCCGCTTCGAGTTGCTTGATGTGCGTCAACGCCGGCATGGGAACAATTCTAATGCCAGAAACACCTGTTTAAGGGCGATCAGTAAGCCGATTTCGTATTTGGATAGAAACTTTCGGCCAGGTTTCCGGACTGCATCCCGCCGCCGAGGGAGCAACGAGCGCGTTACGCATCTCGTTCGCCTCGCGATGGGCGGCTTGCGACCCGCCAGGCGGGGGTCGCTAAGGCAGGCATTCCAGCATCCCTTCGAGGTCGCAGACGGTCTGGCTTCCGCTCTGCACGAGGTCACTCCTGCGGCACACCAGAAACCGCTTGTCGGCCTCGATCAGGTCGGCATTGCGGTTCAGCGATGCAAGGTCGTCGCGGCTTGGCCGGCTCGTCAATTTGACTTCGATCGCCCAGCGTTCGCCCCGGAGTTCCAGGATCAGGTCGATTTCGCGCTGGTCGCTGGTGCGCAGGTAGAAGGCGTTGTGCACCGCTCCCTTGATCTCCAGCGCGCTGATCACCTGTTGAATGACATACCCTTCCCAGCTTGCCCCAACCCAAGGCTGGCTCAGTAGTGAATCGGCGTCCTCGACGTTCATTATCGAGTGCAGCAAACCCGTGTCCCGCCAATAGATCTTGGGGCGCTTCACCAAGCGCTTCCTGATGTTCGCGTGATACGCCTCGAGCCTGCGGAGCAGGAAAGCGCTTACCAGGTAGTCGACATAGGAGTTTATCGTGTGGTAAGACAATCCGAGGCTGCTACCGATCTGAGTCGCGTTCCACTCTTGTCCGTGCACGGACGCAAGCATCCGCATTAGACGCAGCATGGTTTGCGGCGTCGCTGCCAAACCCCAGTTTGGCAGGTCGCGCTGTCTGAGGAGATCGAGATAGTCGCGCTGCCATGTCGGAAATGTTCTTCCATTCAGTACTCCGCCATCGGGGAATCCGCCCATCAACCAATGGCGGTGGCGTTGAGCGTTGGAGTTGAGTTCCTCCCACGTGAGCGGGGCGAGTTCGACGACCGACAGCCTTCCGGCCAAGGATTCCGAAACGCGCGTCATCAGCGTGGGCGAGACCGAACCGAGCAGCAGAAACCGGCCGGCACGCTGACGATCCCTGTCGATCTCGCCGCGGAGCCTTGCGAAGACCTCAGGCCATTCCTGGGCTTCGTCGAGGACCAGTAGACCGCGCCCCGCAACGACTTCGTCCCATTGGACGTCAAGCCGCAGCCGATCCGATTCCTGCTCCAGGTCGTAATAGCGTTTGCCGAGCTGACGCGCGAGAGTCGTCTTGCCGGATTGCCGGGGCCCAACGAGAGCGACGGCGGGGTAGTCGTGGAGGCGTTGAGCGATCAGGGGAGAGATCGTGCGCTTGAGCATTCATGCATTTTAGAAATACATTTCTATTTTGCAAGAACAACCCGAGCATTTCCCTCCATGGACGGAGAACTCGGCCGGGCCACAGGCGATGCTGCGGGCAGCGGCTGCGGCGCACTGCTAGCGGATACCGTACGCGTGCACAGGGAGCCAGGTGACCAGCGCCTGCCACTGGTAGATGATCACCAGACCGATGAGCTGAATGACGATGAACGGCACCACCCCTCGGTAGATGACACGCAGATCGATGCCCGGGGGTGCAATACCGCGCAGATAGAACAGCGCGCCGCCAATCGGCGGCGTCAGAAAGCTGGTCTGCAGGCAAACAGCGAACAGCAGAAGGATCAGGGTCAGCTCCAGCCAGTCGAGAAAGAGACCCAGGAGGAAGGTCGCGATGAGGATGCAGATGATGATGCCGTCGGGACCGAACGGCTGCCCGAGCAGCGCCCGCTCGATCATTTCATCGCCGCCGAGACCGCGCAGGACGAGGTTGAAGCAGACGGCACCCAGAATCCCGCCGAAAATGAATGCTGTGGTTCGCGAGGTCTCGTCGATCACCTCGCGCATCACCGGCAGGCTGATGGCGCCTTTCGCAAGGGCCAGCAACAGCGCCCCCGCGGCGCCCACGCCCGCCGCTTCGGTGGGCGTGGCGAGTCCAAAAAATATGCTGCCGAGAACCGCGAGTATCAGCAACGAAGCCGGGACAATCGCCTTGACCAGACCCCAGGCCGCCGCTAAATCCATCGGCTCGTACTCGGCCGCCGGCGCCAGCGACGGCTTCACGAGTCCGACCAGCGCGAGATAGGCGATGTACAGCATCCCGAGCAGCACGCTCGGAATGAGCGCGCCGAGAAACAGGTCGCCGACGCTCATCGCCATCCGGTCCGCCATGATCACCAGCATGATGCTCGGCGGGATCAGTATGCCGAGCGTTCCCACCGCCGCCACCGTGCCGGATGCCAGATGTTTGTCGTAACCGTTCGCCAGCATGACCGGCAGACCGAGCAAGCCCAACAGCACGACGAGGCGCCGATAATGCCGGTCGAGGCGGCCAGCAGGACGCCGATGATGGTGACCGTAATCGCCAGGCCCCCGCGCACGCCGCCCAGCAAACGGGAAAAGCCGGTCAGACGATCGCGGGCGATGCCGGACCGATCCAGCAGGATGCCCATGAAAATGAACATCGGCAGCGCCACCAGCACCCAGTTTTCCATGACGTCCCAGATGCGGTCCACGCTCAGCGACGCGTAGAACCAGTCAACGTGGGTCGGCACCTGGAAATCCACCTCCAGAATGATGGCGAGGGCCGTGAACACCGCCGCCAGCCCCGCGAGTATCCAGGCGACTGGAAACCCCGAGAACAACAGCGCGATGAAGCTCACGATCATGGCGAGCGCGAGAATCTCAGAGCCGCTCACGACCGCGGCCTCGCTAGATAGGTCATGATCCGGCTGAGGCGCGCCACCGATGCCAGCAGCAGCAGAATCAACGCGGTCGGCAATACGCCCTTGAGGAACCAGCGAAACGGGAGGCCGCCCGGCGACTGCGAGGTCTCCGAGACGGCCCAGCTGTGGGCGACGAAGGGCAGGCTGAACACCAGCACCATGACGACGAACGGCAACAGCAACAACAACGTGCCATAGAGTTCGATCCACACCTGCGTGCGCGGCGCGAGACGCACCGCCACCAAGTCGATGCGAATATGGACGTCGACGCTGTAGCCATAGGCGACGGCGATCAGAAACGCCACCGCATACAGATGCCACTGAATCTCCTCGAACTCGATGCGGCCCTCGCGGAAGAGGTAGCGCAGGGCGACATTGGTCACGATGACCGCCATGAGGACCACCCACAGCCAGCTGGCGGCGCGGCCGACAAGACGGAGCGCGCCGTCGATGGCCCGCGACAGTTTCGTCTCGGGCAGGTCGATACCGATCATCGGTCGAAGTCGCGGCTGATGTAGGCGAGTCGACGGCCGCGCACTACGCGCTTGGGGCCGCGCATGCCGCGCAACGGCGTCGTGGCCAGCGGCCTCGCCGCGATCCTGATGTTGGCCTTGCTGGAGGCCACGAAAGCCGCGCCGCATCCCCATGGAGACGCGGCCGACTGCCTCGTCTCTGCCCGCGACCAACGCGTTTCCCTTTCCTCGGCACGCTGGCCTTCCGGACTAGCTTTCGCATACTATCTCCGATACTAAACGATACTACAGCAGGCAAGCGGATGACCCCTCCCGAGACGTATGCCGACCAGCGGTACTTCCACGTACACGGCCTGAAAGCGACATCACCGGCGCGGTTGAATGCCGCCCTCAAAGCGGCGATCAACGAGCTCGAAGTCGCGTTGTATGGCCCCAGCCGGACGGAGCTGACGGACACCGAGGTTGCCATGTTGGAGAAGGCCGGCGTCGACCTCGACGAACGGCCGGACGACACCGATCCGCTGCTGGATTACGCGACGGAATTCGCTGCAATTCGGGCAACGAGCCTGACGCCTGCGGCGCTAGCCCGAGTGCTGGGCGTCACGCCGGTGCGCGTACGGCAGATGATCCGGGACGGCAGTCTCTTCGCGATTCGGATCGAAGGCCGCTTGCATATCCCGGCCTACCAGCTTGCGGGCCAGGCGCTCGTACCGAACATTGGTCGGGTGAACCAGACGCTTGCCGGCCTCGACGCCGTCTCCGTGCAACGCTGGGTCACCGCCGCCGATCCCGATCTGCAAGGAATGGCACCGATCAACTGGCTGAAGGCGGGACGCGATGTCGATGCCGTGCTCAAGGTCGTTCCGGAGCGGTAATGGCACCGTTGGCGACAAGGGCGAAGGTTCCCCAGCACCCGGATCCCGCGAGACTCGAATCCACCGACCCCGAGTGGCGCGTGGTCGAGCCCGGCGAGCAAGTGTGGCGAGTGTACTTCCGCGGCGGCGAGCATCCGTCGCGGTGGAACCAGTTCCGTACGTTCGGCCCGACGGACGCACGGTTCGACCACCAGATCGAGGGCCCACAGGGCATCGCCCGCGCCGTCATGTACCTTGCGCTGAATCCGATTACGTGCGTTGCGGAGGTCTTCCAGAAGACGCGCGTGGTCCACCGCACCTACCGCCAACCCGCACTGGTCGGGTTTGCCGTAACCTCGCCGCTCAAGCTTCTGGATCTGACCCGATCGTTCCCGACGCGCATCGGTGCGTCAATGGGGTTGATGACGGGCGCTCGCTCCGTAGGGCGGAACTGGGCCAAGGGCCTATTTGACGCCTACCCTGAGGCGCAGGGTCTCGCCTACCCTTCATCAATGCACGCCAACGCGGAGGCGATCGTCCTGAACGACCGCACCGAACCAACAACGGCGTTCCCTCGCTCCCCTGGTTTCCACAAGGCCCTCGCCGACCCCAGCGTGCTGACTGTACTCAAGAACGCCGCTCGTCAAATCGGCTATGTGATTCGCTAGGGGACTGCGCCGTTGAACGGCACGCAAGTGCCGATCAAGGCGCAGGATCCGGGACGGGCGGGATGGGCGAAACAGAGGGCTTGGGCGGAGGTAAAACACGGCGCCCGTCAGGGCGACGGATTTTATGGCGCTAGAAGCGTTCGCCAGAACTATAAGTTAATGGGAATGGAGGGCTGGACGCTGCTCTCGGCACTGGCGATGATCACCGATCGGTTACGTCTCGGAATTCTCGCGACCGGCAATACCTACCGTAACCCGGCGCTCGTGGCAAAGATCGCGACCACCCTCGATCATATATCGGGCGGTCGGGTGGAACTGGGACTGGACGCCGCCTGGTACGAACAGGAACATACAGCCTACGGCTGGGATTTTCCGTCGCTGCGGGAACGCAGTGACCGGTTGGAGGAGGCGACGCAGTTGATCCGTCTGCTGCTCACCAAAGACCCGGAAGAATATGTGAATTACTCCGGCAAGTACTATCAGTTGAACGACGCGCCCATGTCGCCTAGAACCCGCTCAGGACAGACCGATTCCCATTTTGATCGGTGGCAATGGTGAAAAGCGCACCCTCAGGACCTGTGCGCGCTATGGCGGCACCAGTAACCTGGACTTCTGGCACCCCGGCGGTGTGGACGTATACAAACAGAAGCAACAGGCGATCGATCGTCACTGTGAGGACTGTGGGCGCGATCCAGCAGAAGTCCGCCGCACGGTCTGTCTGCCAACCAGGTTGTTCGACAGTGATGAAGAATGGAAGAAATCACCGGGTCAGCCCTGGTACTGCTGGGGCACCGTCAACGCTATCTAGTGTTCCGTCAAGCCTAAAAATGCGAGTGTAGCTGCGAGGGATTTTTGGTTCCTGGCGAGGCGCGACGACGCGGTGCGGCAGGCACCACACAAGGAGGAGCAACGGAGCCTTCAGCCGGGGAGCGCGAGGGGGCACCCCTCGCATGAAAACAATCTTCAGCCGGGGAGCGCGAGGGGGCACCCCTCGCATGAAAACCATCAGGGGCCAAAAAGACCCGCAGATACCCGTAGATTTAGGTTTGACGGAGCACTAGGACTATCTGGGCGGTTATATCGAAGCCGGCGCCGACGAGATCATGTTGTGCGGCTTTGGGAACAATACGGCGGCCTTGCAGCGGGTTGAGTCTGAGGTCTTGTCGGTCTTCTAGTCGCGTCAACCTGACCATGCCGTTTCCTCGACTTCCTCGTCTTTGAGGTGTTCCGTTTCTCACGCGCGGCAGCATCAATTGCCGGCCTGTGGTTGCTGGCCCTGTGTACCCAACAGGCGACCGCAGCCGTTGTCGACTACGATGCCCTCGAGTTCCGTCACGGAATCTCGCAAATACCCAACTACGACCTGAAATACCCCAGGATTTCGCGCGCCTGGAATACGTCAATCCCGATGCCCCGAAGGGGGTACGCTGGCGCTGTCCTATACCTACAGCCTGTTTAGCGCGACACCAACGTCAAAACCGCCGGGATTCGGGCTGTCGTACGACTACCTGCTAGAGCGCGCCGGAGACGAACTTTCCGGCTTTTACGGTAGTCTCGCCGAGTCGGTGGCACTGGTCGAGGCGCCCGGTCCGCTGACGGTTGCGGTTCACGGCGACTCCGATGTGGCCAAGCAGGTCCACATCATGGGCTTGATCCCGATTGTTCCGGCGCACTACTGGGTCGAACGTGATGTCACCCAACCGACGCATGAACCGCCGCTACAGAGCGGCCCGTGTCGACTGACAAAGGTGTCCCGGCAGGGCCGTTACTTCAGGTACACCAGAGTCCCCGATTACTGGGGACGTGACCTGCCAATCAATCGCGGCAGGTTCAACTTCGATACGATTCGCTACGAGCGCCATCTCGAGGCCGTCGTCGCCCGCGAGGCGCTGCGTGCCGGCCTGATCGACGTCTGGACCGAGAATGACTCCCGCCATTGGTTGTTTTCCTACAACGTTCCAGCCCGCGAGCGCGGTTGGCTGCGGAAAGGCACCCTGGGTTCCGGAGCCGTACGTGGTTCCCGATTTCGCCTCGTGCTCAACACGCGGCGACAACCGTTCGACGATCCCCTTGTGCGGGAAGCCCTGGCCCACGCGTTCGATTTCGAGTGGCAAAACCGTGCCCTCCATGGCGGTGAACGACGACGCGCGTATCGTCTACTGGGACAAGTTCGGACGACCCGACCAGCCCGACAAGATGTTCATTGCGGCGTTCCCGGATGGCTGGTGGTTCGACGAGAAGAAAGCAGGTCGCATCGACGCGGGACGGTAACCAACCTGTGCGCTCCCGTTCGACGGTTGCCGGAGGTCCATGAGACGCCGAGAGTGCGTCCCTACGGGCGCTTCTACGGCGCAGGCTCATCGGTGCACCATCGAATTCCGTTCTGCTGAAGCCGGCGACCCTGAGCCAGCCAGGGAAAAGGAGAGTGGCGTCGACGAGTATCCGCGCCGGGCTGTCACTCGTGACCCTCGGGTAGACGCAATAGGCGCTCGCCGCGCCAGACACGAACGATTCTCACCCTGCGGGTATCGCGACGGTAAACGATCCGGAACGGTCGGTGAATGAGTTCGCGAAGGAACGGCTGATCGAATTCAGGCACCACGCGACCCATGTCTGGATGGTCGGCCAGGGGCCTGCACACGTTGCAAAACCTCTGCAATCAGCCTCTCTCCGGCCTCCGGCACGCCTTGCTCCGCATACCAGGCGCGTACTTCCTCAAGGTCAGCAAGTGCCGATTCGGCAAAGCTGATGGTGATGGGGGACATAAAGCTATTTCAGACCGAGCCGCTCCCTGGCCTCGTCGAAATCGACTTCCCGTCCCGCGTCCAGATCCCCAAGCCCGGCTACCACCGCGCGCATGAAGTCGCGTTCCTCCTGGGCTCGCTCATAGTCGCCGACGGACTGGACGACGGCAACGCCCCGGCTGCGGTTCGTGACCAGCACGGGCCGGTGTACGTCGGTCGTATGTTTCACCACGCCTCCCGGATTCACCTTCAGGTCCGATAAGGGAACGAGATCCTCGGAGAACTTGATTGTCACCCTACGGCTCCAAAAAACCAGTCGGAAGCACTAATAATAGCCCCTGTTACAAGACCTTTCTAATGGTCATCTGAGGCAACGCAGATGACACCTCCGCGTTGACCGTCGCCCGCGTGCCGCTCTGCGGCTCAGGCTCCCAGGTCACCGGCGCACCATCGAATCCCGTTTTGCACGATTGTCCGAAACGCCGGGTTCCGCCAGCTCTTGGGGTCGTGACCGAGCTGCAGGCAGAAAACCCTCGAGTTCTTGTGGACCCGGGTCCACGCCAGCGTGTGCATGGAGTGTTCTTTCGATGTCGTCAGCAGGACATCGCAGTCATCGCCGCAGTCACCCATGGCGAAGGTCTCGTCGTATATCTCGAAGTTATTGAGCCCGACGGAGGCGGGGTGGTCTTGGTTCACGTCTATCTGATAGGAACCGAGCCAGATATCCGAGCTAAAGCGCCGATCGGGCAGCCCGATGATCTCTCCCCACCATTGGTCCTCCCTGTAATTCAGCAGCGCGTGATGCAACACGAAAACGGGCTGACCGCGATCGAGCATGTGCTCGATGCATGCCTGGGGTTTCCCCTCCGGCAATCCCCGTAGCATCGTGTAGAACAGCGTCACGTCGTAGCTGTCGCGAACCTCCTCGTCGTTGTCTTCGAAGCCGGCGGAGGTAAGCCAGTCGTCAAAACTCTGCATATACGGTTTGATTCCATCGAGACCATAGATGAAGTCGTGAAAGGGCCGGACATGAAAAGGGTGGCTTCCCGTGAGAACGGCGACTGCTGGTTCCTGGCTCAAGTCAAATGTCCTTCGATTGGTGATCTTCATGTTACCCCGCACTTGAGGAAGTCGGCACTCCCATGGGCGACCCCGCTCGGAATCGCCTGCTTTCGGGGGTTACCGATGGTGCGCGATGCGCTCGCGTGCTGACTTCGACGCCGGCTGTGGGGCACTGCTATGCTCCCGCCACGCGTTCAACTTTCCGGCGCCGCCCAAGCGTACGCGCGTGTTTGCGGTTCCGGATCCGACGGGAGTTGCGGATGGCCTTCGCGGGTCGCTGGGTGTCGTACATCGCGATCGTCGTGACGGGGTTCGCCACGGGTGCGGAACCGGATGAGGCAGTCCCGAAGAAGAAGCCTCTCGACATCGAGAGCGTCTACTACGCCCAACACGGACTCTTGCAAGCTGCCCTCGACCGTGTGCGGTTCTCCTCGGACGACCTTGCCGAGATCTACTTCGTGGGTTTTGCCCCGAACGCGGCGGAGGATGTGTTCGAAAGCGAGGTCAAGCGTGTCGAGGCGCTGTTCCGGGAAAGGCTCGGCGGGGAGGGTCGCACCGTGTTGCTCATCAACAGCCGCAACACCGTCGACGAACTGCCCCTGGCCAACGGTCCGAACCTCGCCGCCGTACTTGAGGGGATGGCCGCAAGGATGGGACCGGAGGACCTGCTGTTCCTGCATATCACTACCCACGGTTCAAGAAAGCATCGGCTGTCCGTATCGTTCGAGAATCTGGGGCTGAACGATCTTTCGGCCGAGGAGGTCGGCGATATCGTCGACGGTGCGGGATTGCCGTGACGCGTCGTCGTGGTCTCGGCGTGCTTCTCCGGCGGTTTTATCAAGGCCTTGAAGTCGCCGCGCACCATGGTCATCACCGCCGCCAGCGCGAAACGCACGTCGTTCGGTTGCAAGAATGGGCGCGAGTACACCTATTTCGGGGCGGCTTTCTACCGCGATAGCCTGATCGACGCGGACTTCCGCGCCGCCTTCGACCGGGCCGTGCCGCTGGTGCGTGCGCGCGAGAAGGAGCAGAACTTCAAGCATTCGAGGCCGCGGATCTGGATCGGCAAGGAGATCGCCGCCAGGCTGCCGAACACGTGGAACCCGTCCGGCCTGAGAATCGAACAATGAGAGGGGGGACTCATGAGGATCATCGTCAACGGCCAGCAGGCGTTCGGGCGTTCCGTCCTGGAGGCGCTTGTCGACCGCGGCGAAGACGTGGTCGGCGTGTTCACGGCTCCCGATGGCGAGGGTACCCCTCCGGACCCGTTGAAAGAATGCGCGGTCGAACGCGGCCTGCCGGTGTTCCAGCCGAAGTCGTTCCGCCGACCCCGGATCTGGGATGCGATGCGCGAACTCAAGCCGGACCTGGGAGTGATGGCATACGTCACGCTGTTCGTCCCCGAGGAAGCGCTCAATATTCCAACCCTGGGCACGATCCAGTATCACCCCTCGCTGCTGCCGATGCACAAGGGGCCGAGTTCTATCAATTGGCCGATCATCCTCGGCGAAACCAGGACCGGTTTGAGCATCTTCTGGCCGGACAACGGTTTCGACACGGGCCCGATCCTGCTCGAGAAGGAAGTCGACATCGGGCCGGACGACACCGTCGGCAGCGTGTATTTCAACCACCTGTTCCCGCTCGGCGTGGATGCCATGATCGAGTCCGTGGACCTGGTGCGCGATGGCAAGGCGCCGAAGATCGACCAGGATCCCGGTGCCGGCAGCTACGAAGGCTGGTGCCGTGCCGAGCAGGCGGAGATCGACTGGTCCAGGTCCGTCGCCGAGGTCTATAACCTGATCCGCGGCTGCAATCCGCAGCCGGGTGCCTGGACGCTGTGTAACGGAGAGCGGTTGCAGCTATTCGATACCCGTCGTGGTGGCGAAACCGACGCCCGACCGGGTACGGTGCTGAGCGTCGGCGACAGAGGCGTGGAAGTGGCGGCGGCCGGTGGCAGCGTCGAGGTGCTGCGTGTGCGCCCGAAGGACAGCGGGAAGATTCCCGCCGGCGAGTTCGCCAACTCCGAGGGACTCAAACCCGGCGACTTGCTCGGGTGACTCTGGGCGCTGCCGGTCGCACGGGCTGGGGTATCTCCACGATGGCTCGGTTCGGCACCTGTTAGCCGGTCACAGGTGCCGATTGCAGCGTGACAAACCGATGGTAGTGACCGTGGGCGTTCGCCATCAGCGAGTCGTGGGTGCCCTGCTCCAGGATTTTGCCGTCCTCGAGGAACACGATCTTGTTGGCGTTGGCCATGGTTGACAGTCGATGCGCGATGATGACGACCATACGGCGCCGACCGGCGACGTGATGGTCTGGAAAAAGACGTTGGTAAGCGCCGGGGTTTCATACATGACCCGATACAGGCTGTCGCCGATTTTCCGGTCGTTCAGGAGCGGCGACGGCAACGTCTGAATGCGCTCGAACAATTGTGAGCGCAGCAGATGATTGAGCGCCTGGCTGAGGCGCAGTTGCAGGCGAAACTCGATGAAACCCACCAAGCCGGCAAATTTGCTGTTCGCCGCATTCGCCTCGTTCTCGGTTTGCGTCGCCGTGTCATGGCCCTGGGCCATCCCCGCATCGGTCTGATCGTTGGCGCCGCCGGTTGACCCGAAGCCGCCATAGGCAACACCATCGCGACGCCCAGGCACAGCACCCACGCCATCATCTCGAACGGCGTCCGGCCATCCAGGAACAAGACAAACGGCCTGAAGTAGGCGAGGAAGTCGGCACTCCCTTGCACGCCCTCGTGTCCGAAACCTGAGGCGTTTGAACTCGCGCGCAAGCGTCAGGTCGCGCCAAGCGTTTCCTTCAGTAGCGCGTTCACCTGTCTTGGATCCGCCTTGCCTTGTGTCGCGCGCATGACCTGACCGACGAAGAAACCCAGGAGCCTGGTCTTGCCCGCTCGCAATTCCGCGACCTGTGCCGGGTGTTCGCCGACGACGCGGGAGACGATCTGGGCGAGTTCATCGGCATCGCGCATTTGGCGCAATCCCTTGTCATCAATGATCGCGTCGATGTCGCCGCCTTCCTCCCAGAGCGTATCGAAAACGGTTTTCGCCGCGGTGTTGGAGATAGCGCCGGCCTCGATGCTTCCAATGAGTTGCGCCATTTGGACTGGCGAAACCGGGCACTGCGCTATATCGGTGTCGTGGCGATTCAGCGTGGCCGCGACGTGGTCCATGATCCAGTTCGCGGCCTGCCTGGCGTCGGCCCCCGCCGCGACGATGGCATCGAAGTACGCGGCGGTGTCGGGATCGTCTGCTATCGCGCGCGCGGCATAGGGGGACAGTCCGAGGTCATCCACGTAACGGGCGCGCCTGGTCCGGGGCAGTTCAGGCACGCGCGCGCGCGCTTCTTCCAGCAGGTCTGGCGTGATGCGAACCGGCAGCAGGTCGGGATCGGGGAAATAGCGATAGTCGTCGGACAGTTCCTTGCCCCGCATCGGTCGCGTCTCGTCGCGCTCCGAGTCGTATAGCCGCGTCTCGCGTTCGACGCGGCCGCCGGATTCCAGGACGTCGATCTGGCGCTCGATCTCGTGGCGCAACGCGCGTTCGACGAACCGGAATGAGTTCAGATTCTTGATTTCCGTGCGCTCGCCGAGTTCGCTGGTGCCGATGGGGCGAACGGAGATGTTTGCGTCGCAACGCATGGATCCCTCGTTCAGGTTGCCGTCGCAGATTCTTAAAGCGCGCACCAGGACATGCATCTCGCGGAAGAAGGCGGCCGCCTCTTCGGGCGTGCGAAGGTCGGGGTCGGATACCACCTCGAGCAGCGGCGTTCCAGCGCGGTTGAGATCGACGCCGGTCAGGCCGGCGAACGCATCGTGGAGCGACTTCCCGGCGTCCTCCTCCAGGTGCGCGCGGGTGATACCGATAGTGCGCGGTTGGCTGGCTCCGTCCACGGAATCCATCGTGATCGTGCCGCGACCGACGATGGGTTGCTCGAATTGACTGATCTGGTAGCCCTTCGGGAGATCCGGGTAAAAGTAGTTCTTGCGGTCGAAGCGGCAGGTCGTGGCGATCTCGCCTTCCATGGCTAGGCCGAAGGTCAATGCCATGCGGACGGCCTCCCGGTTGAGCACCGGCAGCACGCCGGGCAGGCCAAGATCCACCGGGCAGGCCTGCGTATTCGGGGCGGCGCCGAATGCCGTTGCGGCGCCGGAGAATATCTTCGACCTGGTGGCGAGTTGAACGTGGATCTCGAGCCCGATGACGCTTTCAAACTGCATCGGCGCGCTTCCTGCCGAGCAAATCGTCTGCCGGCTTTGCGAACGTCGAAGTTCCGCGCGCGGGGCCGTCATGGACTTCCGGAACCTGGCGGTGCCAGTCTGTGCGGCGCTGGTATTGCGCGGCGAGTTTGAGGATCCTGCCCTCCGCGAAATGCGGCGCGATGAGTTGCAACCCCACCGGCAATCGGTCGAGCATGCCGCACGGCAGGGACATCGCCGGCAGCCCCGCGAGACTCGCGGGAATCGTGAACACATCCTGGCGGTACATGGCCACGGGGTCGGTAACGGCACCGAGCATGAAGGCGACACCCGGCGTCGCGGGTGCGGCAATCACATCGACCTCGGCGAATGCGTCGAGGAAATCCTGGCGAATCAGACGGCGGACCCGTTGCGCCTGCAGGTAGTAGGCGTCGTAGTAGCCGATCGAGAGCGCGTATGTTCCGGTCAGAATGCGTCGCTTGACCTCGGCGCCGAAACCCTCGGCGCGAGACCGGCGGTAGAGGTCGTCGATGTCTTCCGAGGCTTCGGCGCGGTGCCCGAACCGTACGCCGTCGTAACGCGACAGATTGGCTGACGCTTCCGCGCTCGCGATGACATAGTAGGTCGATACGGCGGCGTGGGTGTGCGGCAGGGACAGGGTCGTCAGAGAGTGGCCGGCGGCTTCGAGTTCGCGCGCTGCGGCTTCCAGGCACGCGCCCATGCCCGCATCCAGGTTGTCCCAGTATTCGGTGGGCAGGCCGATGGTCATCGGCTCGGCGCCGTCGAATGCGGTGGGTCCCGTGTCGGTACTGGTGGAATCGCGCGGGTCGTGTCCCTCCATGATTCGGAGAAGCGTCGCCACGTCGTCGGCATCGCGGGCAAACGCCCCGCCCTGATCGAGACTCGAGGCGAATGCCACCATGCCATACCGCGAGACGCGGCCATACGTGGGCTTGAGCCCGGTCACGCCGCAGAACGCGGCGGGCTGGCGAATCGATCCTCCGGTATCGGTGCCGGTGGCGCAGGGTACGAGCCCGGCGCTGACTGCGGCCGCCGATCCCCCGGACGATCCGCCCGGCGCCCGGCTCGAATCCCAGGGGTTGCGCGCGGGTCCGAACCAACTGGTCTCGTTGGACGATCCCATCGCGAATTCATCCATGTTGGTCTTGCCGAGACACACGGCGCCGGCGGCGGCCAACTTGCTGACGACCGTCGCATCGTACGGCGCGATGAAATCCGCAAGCATTCGGGATGCGCACGTCGTGCGCATACCCTTGGTGCAGAAGACATCCTTGTGCGCCAGGGGAATACCCGTCAATGGTCCGGCTTCGCCCCGCGCGATGCGTTCGTCCGCGGCCTTAGCGGTGGCCAGTGCGTCCTCGTGGGCGATCGTAATGAAACAGTTGAGTTGTTCGTTGCTGGCGTCGATGCGCGAAAGAAAGTGTTCGGTCAGTTCGACGGCACTGAAGTCCTCGTCCAGCAGACCGCGCCGAAGTTCGGCGATGGATTCATTCTCGTACACCGCAGTGGGTCACTCCACGACCCTGGGCACCAGGTAGAGACCGTCTCGCGTTGCCGGGGCGATTCCCTGGTAGGTTTCGCGGTTCACCGATTCCGTCACGATGTCGTCGCGCAGCGGCTGGTCCGTATCGAGGGGATGTGCCAGGGGGGCCACGTCCTGGGCATCGACGGCGCGCATCTCGTCGATCAACGCGACGATCCTGTTGAGGTCATCGAGCGCGGGGCCCACCTCCCCTGGCGTCAGATCGAGTTGGCTCAGGCGCGCGAGTTTGGCGAGGGTTTCGCGGTCCATCGGCGGTACCGGCGGTATCGGGCAAGATCGTGAACTCTACTACAACCGGCGGCGCATTCTCATCCGGCGGGGTCCCCTGCGGGGCGATTGATCAGATGCGGGGGGCTCCGGCCCTCAAGCTTTCTTGCCGAACGGTGATGCCGTTGTTAGAGTGCATCTGCTTGTCGTGTCGCGAGTTTTCTCTTAAAGATGTTCAAGGCAATTCGCGGGTTGTTCTCGAAGGATCTTTCCATCGATCTCGGCACGGCCAACACCCTGATCTTCGTGCGGGACAAGGGCATTGTGCTGGACGAGCCTTCGGTGGTCGCGATTCGCGACAGGAACAACCAGCGAAGCGTTGCGGCGGTGGGTGCGCAGGCGAAACGTATGCTCGGACGCACGCCCGGCAGCATTACGGCGATTCGGCCGTTGCGGGACGGCGTCATTGCGGACTTTGTCGTCACCGAGAAGATGCTTCAGTACTTCATCAAGAAGGTCCACGAAAACGCCTTTATCCGTCCGAGTCCGCGTGTGCTGGTGTGCGTCCCCTGCAAGTCCACTGAGCTGGAGCGGCGGGCCATAACCGAATCGGCAGAGTCGGCCGGGGCTCGGGATGTGCGTCTGATCGAGGAACCCATGGCCGCCGCCCTGGGCGCCGGTCTGCCGGTGCATGAGGCCTGGGGCACGATGGTGGTCGACGTCGGCGGCGGCACCACCGAGATCGCGATCATTTCGCTGAACAGCATCGTTTACAGCGAGACGGTTCGCGTGGGCGGTGACCGTTTCGACGAGGCCATCACCAACTATGTTCGGCGCACCAAGGGCTGCCTGATTGGCGAGGCGACGGCGGAGCGCATAAAACAGGAGATCGGCGCCGCGTTTCCGCTGGACGATAAACTCGAAATCGATGTGCGGGGACGCAACCTGGCGGAGGGCGTACCGCGCAGCATCACGTTGGACAGCACCGCGATACTCGAGGCGTTGCAGGACCCGCTCTCCATGATCGTTCAGCACGTGAAGACGGCGCTCGAACAGACGCCGCCCGAGCTTTCCTCCGACATCGGCGAAACGGGATTCGTGTTGACCGGCGGCGGGGCCCTGTTGCGGGGTCTGGATACGTTGCTTTCCGAAGAGACCGGGCTGCCTGTCGTCGTCGCGGAGGATCCGTTGACTTGCGTCGCGCGGGGCGGAGGCAAGGCCCTCGAACTCATGGATGAGGGCGTGGATTCAGACCTGCTCTTCTACCGATGACCCGCTTTGTTTCGGGTCGCCCGGCCGTTCTGTAGCGTCCTGCAGACGGCGGAGTTGTCCGTTACGATGAATATCCCGAGCGCGTATGCAATCGCGCCCGGTGTGCGGTCCATGATGTTGCTGCTTCTACGGGCTGATATGTTTTGACCTGTCAAGATGGCTCACGGAACTCTCACTTCATTCTCCTTGCAAAAGCTTGTTGTTGGCGCGGTGGATATGTGGGCGAGAGGCGCGCGAGTGTGGGCAGGCCCGGTGGGCAACGCGCGTCCAGCGCGTTGTCCGGGGGCTGTCCACACGGCCCGAAGGGCGCGCGCCGGTCCGAAGGACTCGTCCACATATCCACCGCGCGGTCGGACGCCTCGCGAGCGCCGGAGGCGTGTTGAGTCAGGACAAGGCCGGGCTGATTGCGACGGTGGATCATGCTGATATGCGTGGATTGGGTACCACCGGACTTCACTGCGTCGCGGAGCTGGCCTTTCTCTAGTGGCAGGGATCACCGACCGATACGCCCGCTCGGGGATCGTACCGACGGCACCGGTTATAGCCCGAACAAGGGTTCTCCACACCGGCCCGATCCTGCCCTGACTCAACACGCCCCGACCTCTTCGCTACCCGATGCCGGTCGCGTCGGCGTCGGCTTTCGGCGAGCCGGAGGCCGGCGGGATCCGGGCCATCTCCCGACGGACGATGTCCCAGACGAAGCCGCTCAACTCCCGGGCCACGGCCACGTTTGCCTGCTTGCTGTTCTTGCCCGACTCGATCAGGCGCCGGTACCGACCGCACAACCGGCGCTGGGCCTTCCAGGCGATCGCCTTGGCTTCGCCGGAGGCCGCGGCCGCCTTGCGCTCGAGATGCGCCGTGCGCCGCGCCGGAAACCGGTAGCTCCAGGCCGACTCCACCAGCGCGCGACGCGCATGGCCGTTGCCGGTCCGCGTGATCCCGCCCTGTCGGCGCCGCCCCCCGGAACTGTGCTCGCTCGGCACCAATCCCAGATAGCCCATCAACTGCCGCGGCGAGTCGAAGCGGCTCACATCGCCCAGCTCCGCCAGAAGCGTCGTCGCCGTCAGCGTGTCCACGCCGCGCAGCGCCGCCAGCGAGCGCGCCACCGGCGCCAGCGACCAATCCGGCAGCGCGTCGTGCAGCCGCTTCGTCAACGCCGCCACCCGGTCGCTCGCCGCCCGCGCCGCGTCCAGATATTCCCGAAACGCCCCTTCCTCCCAAGCGCGCTCGAAGCGCTGCCCGTCCAGCCACGCGTAGTGCGCCCGCGTCCAGCGCCCGCGCGACCAGCGACGCCCGTGGCGCAGCAGAAACGCGCCCAGCTGCTGGCGCGCCTTGAGCTCGGCCCGCTTGAAGTCCGCCCGCGCCCGCACCAGGTCCCGCATCGCCTCCCGGTCCTCGTCCGGCACCCACACCGGCGTCAACTCCCCGCTGCGCGACAGCCGCGCCAGCTTGACCGCGTCCCGCCGGTCCGTCTTGATCCGCTCGCCCGGCGCCTTCGGGATCCGCGACGGCGCCACCACCTCGCAATCGAATCCCATCCCCGTCAGTTGCCGGTACACCTCGTAGCCGCACGGCCCCGCCTCGTAACTGAACAGCATCACCTCGCCGCCATGCGTCCGCGCCAGCTTCTCCGCCAGCTTGCCGATCGCCAATGGCCGGTTCGCGATCTCGCCGACATAGACCGGCGGCTCGCGCCCCGCGGGCGCCACCGCCACTGCGATGCTGTTCTTGTGCACGTCCAGTCCCACATGCGCCGCATAGTTCGGGCGAATCCCCCGCCCTTCCATCGATACCGTTTCCTGCTCGGTTGGTCTAAAGTCTCGCATTGCCTGCCCTCCTCAATTCTGGCTCTGTCACGGTGGCCATAATGGCCGGTCCCCAAGATAATCCACGCACTTGAGGACGGGCAGGTCAAAACATTATGTCTAGAGTAGAGGGGGTTTTGGGCCGCGCTCCCTTCATGCGAGGGGTGCCCCCTCGCGCTGCTTTTTCTTGCGAGGGACTCCCTCGCGCTCCCGGGCTGAGGGCTGATTTCATGCGAGGGGTATCCCCTCGCGCACCCCGGCTGAGGGCTCCGTGAAAGGGTTGTTCGCGCGAGAAGCCAGCGCTGGATACCTGCTTGCCGGCCTTGCCACCCTGTCTGTTCTTCTCATCTTCATCGAAGCGAACACGCGTCTCTTGGTTCCTTTTCGGTCGGCGCTTGGCACCGTCGCCACACCGGTTTACCTGTTGGCGAATGTGCCCACCAACATCTGGCAAGCCGGCGGTTGGTTTGTGGATGTGGTTGCTGATCGCGTCGGAATGCGCGAGCGGATAACAGACCTGGAGAAGCAGGTGGCAGATCTGACCGCGGTTTCACAGCAGTTTCTCGCCATGCGCGAGGAGAACAACAGGCTGCGCGAGCTACTCGGCAGCAGCGCGCGGGTGCCGGGGCAAAAGCTCATCGCCGAACTCGTCGCGGTGGTACCCGGTTCGCAGAAACACCAAGTCGTAATCAACAAGGGCACGGCCGATGACGTCGCTGTCGGCGCGGCGGTGATCGACCCTAGGGGTGTGTTTGGACAAGTCATCGAGACGGCCCGAATGACGAGTGTCGTACTGCTCATCACGGATACGACGCACGCGGTGCCTGCCGAGGTTGGCCGCAACAACATTCGCGTGATCGCCGCGGGGTGGGGTGAATATGACCTCCTCCGACTGGAAGCCGTTCCGAAGTCGTCGGACATACGCGAAGGCGACGTCCTGTACAGTTCGGGACTAGGCGGACGCTTCCCCCAAGGCTACCCGGTGGGCACGGTCATTGCCGTTGAAAAGTTGCGAACGGCGCGTTTCGCCAGTGTCCGGGTAAGACCTGCTGCGGCCCTGGATCGCAGTCGGTATGTCCTCGTCGTGTCTCAGCCCGCAGTCGGGGAGGTGGAGTGATTCCCTTTCGAGGCGGATGGGTAGTCATCCTGACGCTGTTGCTTGCCGTGACGCTTGCCGTGATGCAGTTTCCGTTCCATACGCCCCGGTGGTTCGCCCTGCTGCGGCCCGAGTGGGTCCTGCTCGCCGTGTTCTATTGGGGCGTGGAGCGGCCGGATCGGGTTCCGATGATCTTCGTCTGGCTCCTGGGGCTCGTTCTCGATGTCCTGCAGGGAGGTCCTCTCGGCGTAAATGGGCTATGCCTTGCGGTCATCGTCTTTGTCGCATGGTCGTTCTACGAACGCCTCCGCATGTATTCCCGTCTGCAGCAAGCGATCGTGGTCTTCTTCCTGGCGCTTGGGCTGGAATGCGTCAAGAGCATCGCGGCAGCCCTGCTGCAGGAAACGCCGATATCGGTTACGTTGGTCGTTCCTGCAGTTATCACAATGCTCATGTGGCCGCTCGTTCGTGAGTTGATTCGGCGCTGTACGCAACGCATCACCTGGCGTTGACTGTGCGGATCGTCTGGCGGAGCGGTCATTGGCAACACTAGCGCGAACGGCATTCCTACTGGCGACCGTGCTAGCGGTGTGTTTCGCGCTGGCGCAGGCTGGCGGGCGTCTGTTGTTCGCACATCTTGAGCAGTTCGAAGATCGCGTCAACGCGAGTCTTGAGAAATCGGGGGTTGCGATCAACGGCCTGGCGGGATCCTGGCGCCACCTGAACCCGTCTATCTTCGCGGCGACCGTCACCTTCGGCGGGGGCGAACTCAAAGGGCTGGAGTTGGAACTCGACATACCGGAAAGCCTTTGGCGCAACCGGCTGGTAGCTCGCCGCCTGCACGTCGAATCGGCGCGTCTGCGTTTCGTCCGGACGCAGTCGGGCTGGCGGCTCGACGGCGAGGCCAGGGACATGGAGTTGGGCGACTTTTTCAAGCACAGCGACGAAGTGAAGCTGGCCGGTCGAATCGAACTCGCGGGTTATTCCGCGATGGGCACCGTTTACGCGCAGGTCGAGGCAACGAATCGCGGCAACCGACATCGATGGCGCGCAACCATTGTCCCGGAAACCGAGAGCCCTCAGCCGGGGAGCACGAGGGGGCACCCCTCGCAAGAAGAGAGCCCTCAGCCGGGGAGCGCGAGGGGGCATCCCTCGCAAGAAAGGAGCCTTCAGCCGGGGAGCGCGAAGGGGCACCCCTCGCAAGAAGAGGGTCTTCAGCCCGGGAGCGCGAGGGAGTCCCTCGCAAGAAAAAGCAGCGCGAGGGGGAACCCCTCGCTTGAGGAAAACTGCGGCTGTTTTCTCGTCGAACTGGATCTGACCGATACGGGCGGCGCCCAACCCGCGGGCCGTGCGCTGTTTCTCGCCGATAGTGTTTCGCTTGCGGGCGAACTGGCCGAGGCGCTTTCCCTGCCGGAGTTTCTGCTTGGCATCGAAGGGCGATGGACTGGCGACGGTAGCCGCGCTGCGGTCGCGGCGGACGCGCGGATGTTGGGCGGGTCTGCGAGACCATTCAACGTCGCGGCCGTCGCGCAAGCAGTCGGTCGCGACGGGACGTATCGAGGCGTCGCATCGCTGCAGGCAACGGCGGACGATGCTTCGGTGGCGGTGGATGGAATCGGCGTAAGCGCCGATGCGGGTGGGGTCGGATTGTGGTTCGCGAGCATCGACATCGCTGCATTGAATGCGTTGCTCGCTGCCGCGTTGGGGGCGACCGGACATTGGTTCGAAGGCGTGGCCGCCGACGGCAGCATGGAAGCGATTCGCGCCCACCTCGGGGGACGCGGATTCGCCTACGAGGCGCGACTCAACGGCGTGTCCATGTCGAGTTACCGAGGCGTGCCCGAGGTGGGGAATGGCTGCGGGCTCCTGCGCGGCCATCTTCGGGCTTTTCGGATCGATTTTCAGTGCGAGGCGGTGCGTTTCGGCTTGCCGCAGCATTTCGACAACTCGTGGGACTACGATGTCGCGTCCGGAGACGTCACTTTCTGGTTCGAGCCGGGCTATCTCGGCGTGCGCGGCGACCTGGAGGTCGCATCGGGCGGCGCTGCAATGGGTGGTGGCTTTGCGCTCACCCGCCCCCGAGATCCTCTCGAAGGACGGTTCGTCCTGCTCGGGCTGGCGGATGGCGTGGGCGTGGGGTTGATCAAGCGCTATTTGCCGCGGGAGTTGGGTAGCGACCTCAAGGCCTGGCTTCAATCGAGCCTTGCGGCCGGGCAATTGAACGCTGCTTCGATTGTCTATCATGGGCATACGCAGAAGCGCTCGGGGTTGCGCAACCGCCGCTTCGAGGTTGCCGGGCTGCTAGTTGATGGAAAGGTCGACTATCACCCGGATTGGCCGGCGGCCGAGGCCTTGCAGGGAAGCATCACCATTACCGGCGAAGAGACGCGGGGACGGGTCGTCGAAGGCGTCGTATTCGGGGGCGAGTTATGGGACTCGGACCTCCGCGTGCCGTTGAGCGGGGGGTACGTCGACATTGCGCTGAATGCGCGTGCCGCTGTCGCGCGCGCCCTGGACTTCGTGCTCACCACGCCATTGGCCGACGAACTGTACTTTGTTTCGGAGAGTTGGCGAGGCGACGGGGAGTTGGGCATCGAGGGCAGTTTGCGAATTCCGATCAATGACGAATTCGATCAGGCCGACCTGGACCTCGCGTTCGATCTGGACGATGTGTCGCTCGACCTGGTTGACCTGAAGTTGCTGTTTGCGAGTCTGAACGGGAGTGCGCGATTTCAGTCGCCGTACTATCTGTCCGCGACCGCGGTGGAGGGGTCGCTGTTTGGTTTTCCCGTTCATATTGCGGCGGCGGCTTCGGAAGAAGCGAACATCCTCGACTTTCGCGGGCGGGGCGCCGTAGCAGATGTCTACCGTATTCTCGATACCCACGAATTCCCGGTGGCGGCGGGGGTATTCGGCTTCAATGCGCGGCTATCGGCGTTCGTCGATCCATCCCGCGCCCCGGAACTCGCCATCGATTCGGATGGGGTGGGAATCGCCATGAACTTGCCGCCGCCATTGCACAAGTCTGCGGCCCAGGCACGCCGGTTTGATGTTGAGCTTGTCTTTGACGATGACTACACCCGCGCCGACGTGCGCGGCCAGACGTTTTCAGGCTGGTTTCACGCGCGCGACGGCGTGCTCGCGCGGGGCGCGATCGGCATCGGCGTGCCGCCGGGGCGGCCGGACTTTTCGTCGTCGCACATTCGCCTTTCCGGACATCTGAAGACGATGCAGCTTGAGGGGGATGCTTCCGGGTTGATGCCGGAGACGGTGCCGTGGCGACTCCACGACCTGTCGGTAGGGAGTGTCTGGCTCGGCGACATCGAACTCACGGATGTCGTACTCAACGGTGTCGCCGGCATGGATGAGGCTGCCATTGGTATCGACTCCAACGAGGTCCGGGGCACATTTGTCCTGGACGGCGAGGCACCCGTTCTCGTATCGCTGGATGAAGTCCGTCTTTCCGCGGAGGAATCCGATGCCGACGTGCTGGACGTCGCGGTATTCGATCTCGTGCCCGCTGCCGACGTGACAATTGCGAAGGCCCTGGTTGGCGACGATGACTACGGCAATTGGCGATTTGGCATTCGGCCCGACGACGCTGTCATTCGCCTCACCGATCTCGGGGGCGATATCAAGGGCATACACATCGAAGCCGCGGAAGATCTGGTGTGGGCCAGGGAATCCGACACGTCTCTTTTCAGCGGTCGGCTTACCGCAAGTGATCTGGCTCTCGTGTTGCCGCAGTGGGGCTATGCGCCAAGCGTCGAAAGCGCAAAGGTCGATATCGAAGCGGCGGTGGAGTGGCCGGGGTCGCCGCTCAATTTTGAACTGGGCGAGCTTACCGGCAACATGCGGATGGCGATCGACACCGGCAGGTTCGTGGACGTGGACGAAGCCGCGGGCGCGAAGATTCTCGCGTTGCTCAACTTCGCAAACATTACGCGACGCCTGAAGCTCGACTTTTCCGACGTATTCGACAGGGGGATCGGTTTCGATCGCGTCCGGGCAAATGGTGAACTCGACGAAGGCGTGTTGTCGTTTACGGAGCCAATGGAGATACATGGTCCGGGCTCCGACTTCAGGATCAACGGTACGGTGGATTTAGCGGATGGCACGCTGAACAACGAGATGATCATCACGTTGCCGCTTTCGTCGAGTCTGCCCTGGTATGCCGTCTGGATTGCCGCGGCGGAACCCGTGACGGCCGTCAGCGTGCTGGTCGGACGCGAGATATTCAAGGAACAGATCAAGACGCTATCGAGCGCCAAGTATCGGATCACGGGTACCATTGAGGAGCCGAACCCGGAATTCGTTGATATATTCCGCAGCCAGATGGATCACCCCGGAGAGGTGGAGTGACGCAACTTATTGAAACCGCCCAGCGGGACTTGTGGGAGGCGGGCGAGATCGGCGAGCGGGACGTGTCCCGGCTGATCGGGCGGCTCATGCACCGACAGGTGGATGCCGGCGAGCTTTTCTTCCAGCAGAGGCGATCGGAGTCCTGGACGCTGGAGGACGGAATCGTCAAGGACGGTGCCTTCAGCGTCGATCGGGGTGTTGGCGTGCGCGCCGTCAGCGGCGAGAAGACGGGCTTCGCCTACGCCGACGATATCGTCCTGCCGGCACTGGGCAAAGCCGCGGATGCGGCGCGCACGATCGCCCGTTCCGGAGGCGACGGATCGATTCAGGCGTACCGCCGGCGCGATGTGGCGCCCCGCTATGCGGGCACCGATCCGATCGAGTCCTTCGCAGAACGGGACAAGGTGGCGCTGTTGGGGCGCACAGATGCATTCGCCCGCAGCCTGGATCCCCGCGTCAAGCAGGTAACGGCTCGGCTCGCGGCAAGCTTCGAGACGAACCTGGTGGTCGGGAGCGATGGCACCTTTGCTGGCGACGTGCGACCCCTGGTGCGCTTCGACGTATCCGTCATTGTCGAGCGGGATGGCCGGAGAGAACGAGGTTTCGCGGGTGGCGGCGGTCGACACGACTTCTCCTGGATCCTGTCCGACAACGGCGACGAGGAAGCGCGGAAGTACGCGCGCGAAGCCGTGCGGCAGGCACTTACGAACCTCGATGCCGTGGATGCGCCCGCAGGTTCCATGCCCGTGGTCCTCGCTCCGGGATGGGCGGGGATCCTGTTGCACGAGGCGGTCGGACATGGGCTCGAGGGGGACTTCAATAGAAAGGGAACATCGGCCTTCGCGGGAAGGATCGGCGAAAGGGTGGCGTCGGAACTTTGCACGGTCGTCGACGACGCGACGATGAAGGACAGGCGCGGCTCGCTGACGCTCGACGATGAAGGCACACCGGGGCAGCGCACGGTGCTCATCGAAGACGGCGTGCTCAAGGGATACATGCAGGACAAGCTCAACGCGCGTTTGATGAAGACGGCTCCCACGGGCAACGGCCGCAGGGAATCCTACGCCTGCCTGCCCATGCCCCGAATGACTAACACGCTGTTGCTGGCGGGGGATTCGGATCCTGAGGAAATCATCGCGAGCGTGGGCGATGGCGTGTATGCCGTCAGCTTCGGCGGCGGACAGGTGGATATCACGTCGGGACGATTCGTTTTCTCCGCCACCGAGGCCTACAGGATCGAGAATGGCAAGGTCACGACGCCGATCAGGGGAATGAGCCTGGTCGGCAGCGGTCCTGAAGTCATGACCCGGGTGTCGATGGTCGGGAACGACTTGGCGCTCGATCAAGGCATCGGCACCTGCGGCAAGGAGGGACAGAGCGTGCCTGTCGGGGTCGGACAGCCGACCGTAAAGATCGACGAGATCACTGTCGGCGGCACCGTCTGAGGCATGGACGTCCGCGATCTCGAATCGGATCTCAAGGGCCTGGTCGGCGACATTCTCGACGAAGCGAGGAGGCAGGGCGCCACAGCGGCAGAGGTTTCCGTGGGCGACGACGAGGGATTGACCGTCGTGGTGCGGCAGCGCGATATCGAAACCATCGAGTTCGGCCAGGATCGCGGTTTCGGCATAACGGTGTACGTGGGTGCCCGCAAGGGCACGGCCAGTACGTCGGACAGCAGGCCCGAAGCGATGCGCGTTACGGTGCGGGCCGCCCTCGGCATCGCGCGCCACACCGAAGATGACGACTGCAATGGTCTTGCGGACCCCGAACGCATGGCGAGGCATCTACCCGACCTCGATCTTCATCACCCGTGGACCGCGGATGCCGACGCGCTGCGGGACCTGGCGCTTGAAACAGAAGCCGCGGCCCTGGACTACGACCGACGAATCGTCAATTCCGAGGGCGCGGAGGTCGCGACACAGCGTTCCTGCCGCGTCTACGGCAACACCCATGGCTTCACGGGTGCCGTGACGGGGACCCGGCATAGTGTCCATTGCGCGGTGGTGGCCGGAGACGACGCGGGAATGGAGAGGGATCACTGGTACAGCATTGCCCGCGACCCGGGAAACCTTGAGGACCATGTCGGCGTTGGCGAAGAGGCCGCCCGGCGCGCCGTGGCTCGGTTGGGCACCAAACCTATAAAGACCGGCAACTGGCCGGTGCTGTTCAGCCCGCGCATGGCGGCAGGACTCATCGGGCACCTCGTCGGCGCCATCAGCGGCGGTGCCCTGTACCGTCGCGCGTCCTATCTTACGGATTCGCTCGGCAAGCAGGTCGCGGCGACGGCCGTTACCCTCGCGGAATATCCGCACCTGCCGAAAGCTCTGGGCAGTGCGGCTTTCGATGGCGACGGCGTCGCCACGGACAGCAAGGCGTTTGTGCGGGCCGGGCTTCTCACGCGCTATGTCCTTGGTTCCTATTCGGCCCGGCGCTTGGGGTTGGAGACCACGGGCAACGCCGGCGGCGTGTTCAACCTTGCGTTGGAAACCGATACCGTTTGCCCGGCGGCGTTGATGCGGGAGATGGGGACGGGCCTGGTCGTAACCGAACTGATGGGCCAGGGCGTCGATCTGGTCTCCGGACACTATTCACGCGCTGCGGCGGGTATCTGGATCGAGGACGGCGAGCCGGCGTATCCGGTGGAGAAGGTGACCATCGCTTCGACGCTGAACGACATGTTCCACGGCATTGTGGCCGCCGGCGACGACATTGATCGGCGCGGCAACATCCACACCGGATCCATTCTGGTCCAATCCATGACCGTCGCGAGTTGAAGCGGCGCCATTGGAGGTGCCGTGTGGAGCGTGGGTGAGTGCTTGGGTGGGGGTAACAGACGGCGCCCATCAGGGCGACGGATTTTGTGGCTCTACTGCTCTTCGCCGAAACGGTCTCCGATTAGGGCCGAGATCGCTTCGAACGCATCTTTCTCCTCTTCGCCGCTGGTCCGCAATGTCAGGACAGTCCCCTGGCCGGCGGCGAGCATCATTACCTTCATGATGCTCTTGGCGTCCACGTTCTTGTCTCCCAAGCAGAGCTCGATGCTGCACGTGAAGGTCTTGGCGAGGTTGACGAGCTTCGCCGCGGCGCGGGCATGAAGCCCGAGCGCGTTGACGATGACGACTTGTCCATCGGTCACGATGTTGGCCCGCAGCGCAAAGTTTTTGTCACCGAAGCGTCGAGCAATTCACGCGGCGACCGTACCATCGACCATGGCCATCAATTCCTCGAATAGCTGTAGATCATCCTCGGCACGGCGCAAACGTATCGGGTTCGCCGGTTCGTTCAGCACGCTCACCAACACGCTGAAGATGTCCAGGTGGACTTGCGCGGCATCGCTCGGAACGACGAGCGTGAACATCAGATCGACGCGACGATCATCCGGCGCGTCGAAGTCGATGGGTTGTGCCAGGCGCATGAACGCGGCCAGGGGTCGTTCGCACTGCGTGCGGCAGTGAGGGACCGCAACGCCACCGCCCAGACCCGTGCTGCCGAGGCGTTCGCGCGCGAGTAACTCGCGCAGCAGGCGCCTGGCATCCACGTCGGGATTGCGCTCGGCGATGATTTGCGCAGCCTGTTCAACGGCCGATTTCTTGGATGCAGCGCGCACGTTCGTGCGCGTGCAGCCGGGATAGAGAACGCGGCGAAGGTCGATCATTGCGCTTCGTCAGATTTGCGGGCCAGTCTCACACCGCCTTTGTGCGGCGATGCGTGATCTTTTCCTTGTGCTTGAGCACCTGACGATCGAGTTTGCTCGACAACGCGTCAATGGCGGCGTAGAGATCCGCGTCGTCCGCGCTGGCGAAGAGCTCGGTGCCGTTCGCGTGAACGGTCGCTTCCGCCCGCTGCACCAGCTTGTCGACGGATAGGACCACTCGGATATTGGTGATGTGGTCGTAGTGGCGTTCCAGGCGCCCGATCTTGTTCACGACGTATGCTCGAATGGGATCGGTGACTTCAATGTGGTGTCCGGAAATGTTCAGTTGCATGAAGACTCCCTATGTCTTGGTTTTCGCCGACGATCGCGGCGCTATCTCCGTTTCAGAACATGCAGCACCCTTGGAAACACATTTCAGACTGGATTCTGGCGGGCCAAGGGCTTGAAGAGGGGTTGTCAAAGCGATCAAACCAATCTCTTGCGCGCGTTGGAAGACGGTATGGCCATGGACTCGCGATATTTGGCGACGGTCCGGCGTGCCACCTCGATGTTGCGTTCCGCAAGCATGGACGCAATCCGGTTGTCGCTCAATGGCTGGTTCGGATTCTCGTCGGCGACGACTTTTTTGATCAATGCGCGAATGGCGGTGCTCGACACTTCTCCGCCCGTCGAGGTGCCGACATGGCTTGAGAAAAAGTACTTCAATTCGAAAATCCCCCGCGGCGTCCGCATGTACTTGCGTGTCGTCACGCGCGAAATCGTCGACTCGTGCATGCCCACTGCGTTCGCGATGTCTGCGAGGATGAGGGGTTTCATCGCCTCTTCACCGTAGTCAAGGAAACCGCGCTGGCGCTCGATGATTTGGGTCGCGACCTTCAGCAACGTTTCGTTGCGGTTCCTGAGACTCTTCAGAAACCAGCGGGCATCCTGCAGATTGTTGCGCAGAAACGCGTTGTCGGCGCTGGAGTCGCCGCGCCGCACGAGACCGGCGTAGCCGTCGTGGATACGCACCCTCGGCACGGTATCGGCGTTGAGTTCCACTAGCCAGCGCCCATTGTCCTTGCTGACGAACACGTCGGGTTCTATGTATTCGCAGTCGAAGTCGCCGACCGCCGCCCCGGGACGGGGATTCAGCGAACGAATCAATTCCATGGCCCGCCTCAACGCTTCCACATCGCGCTTGGATGCACGCGCGAGCGCGTTGAAATCGCTGCCCGCGAGCATGTCGAAGTGCCGCTCGATCAGGCTGATGGCGTCGTCGCGCGAGGGGGTGTCCGGGGGCAATTGGTCGAGTTGCAGGAGCAGGCATTCGCGCAGATCCCGGGCGCCGATACCGACCGGCTCGAACTGCTGCACGCGCGTCAGAACCGCCTTCACGTCGTCGGCCGAAATGTCCCCCTGGCTGAATTCGACGAGGGATTCGGCAATATCCTCGACATCGACCTGCAGCATCCCGTCGGCGTCGATGGCTTCGATGATGGCTGCGGCAACAAGCTTGTCCCGCGGTGTCATCGGCGAAAGGTTCAATTGCCACAGAAGGTGATCGGCGAGGGATTCGGACGCGGGATTGTCGAACTGCATGCCATCGGGCAAAGGTGGCCCGGTCGGAGTCGACGCCTGATACACGTCATCCCAACTCGTATCGACCGGCAGTTCCTCGGGAATGCCGAGGTCTTCAATGAAGCCGTCTCCTTCGTCGTCACTCTCCGACGGCGGCTCTTCGCGGCGTTCCCACTCGGGATCGCTGCCCAGATCTTCCACCGCGACATCGCCAATGTCGTCGTCTTCCTCCAGTTCGAGCATCGGATTGGTTTCGACAGCTTCGCGTATCTCAAGGTTCAACTCGATGGCCGAGAGTTGCATCAGGCGTATCGCCTGCTGCAACTGCGGCGTCATCGTCATCTGTTGGCCGAATTTCAGGGACAGGGATTGTTTCATTCGGCGCTCAATGGCTCTCCCGGGCTTTGCGAGTCTACTTTACAACTCGAACCGTTCTCCAAGGTATACGCTTCTCACGGTTTCGTTGGATAGTATGGCGTCGGCATCGCCCGCCGCAATGATGTGTCCGTCATTCACGATGTAGGCGCGGTCGCAGATGTCGAGGGTTTCCCTGACATTGTGATCGGTGATGAGTACGCCGATTTCGCGTTGCGCAAGGTCTCGGATCTCGTCCTTGATGTCGGCGACGGAGATCGGATCGACTCCCGAAAACGGTTCGTCGAGGAGCATGAACGCGGGCTCCGCTGCGAGCGCCCGGGCGATCTCAACGCGGCGGCGCTCTCCACCCGATAATTGTTCGCCGATGGCGGTCTGGACGTCCTGCAGGCGGAACTCATCCAGCAGGCGGTCCACGAGCCGGCGCCGCGATTGCCGGCTCAAGCCACGGCGAAGTTCGACGACCGCCCTCAGGTTGTCTTTTACGGACAGCTTTCGGAACACGCTCGCTTCCTGCGGCAGGTAACCGATGCCTGCGCGCGCCCGCGCGTGCATCGGGGCGCGGCTCAGGTCCGCGCTGTCGAGAAGGATCGATCCCGCGTCCATTCGCACCAAGCCGACGATCATGTAGAAGCACGTGGTCTTGCCGGCGCCGTTCGGTCCGAGCAGTCCTACGATTTCTCCGCTGGACAGGGAAATGCTCAACCCTTCGACGACGTTGCGGCCGCGATAGCGTTTGGTCAGGTTGGTTGCCGCGAGTTGGGAACTGCGCTCTGAACCGGGTTCGGAGGAAGGATTGGACACGCGCTATGGGCTGTTTTCTTGCGAGGGATGCTCCCTCGCGCTCCCCGGCTGAAGGCTCTTTTCTTGCGAGGGATGCTCCCTCGCGCTCCCCGGCTGAAGGCTCTCGGGCTGCAAGATCATTTCGACGCCTTCTTTCTCGCCGAAGGCCACTACTTTGCCCTGGCGCATGTCATATTTGATGACTTCGCCCCGAAATTCGTCGCTATCGTGCGCAAGCCAGGCGCGTCCGATCAACTCGATGCTCTGGTCGACCGGGTGGTAGATGATGTTGGTGGCTCGGGCCTCGACGAAGTCGGCGCCGGGTTCCAGTTGTTGCCGGTAGCGCGCGAGGTCGCCCTCGGCGTTGATGAGGTTTATTCGGTCGCCATCGCTCTCGATGACGACCCGGTCCGCTTCCAGGCGCATCGAACCCTGGTCGATCTGAACGGAACCCGTGGCGATCAGCCCGCCGGCGACAAGATCGCCTTCCACATTGTCGGCGCGGAAGTGTATCGGCTGCTCGGCGTCGGCCGGCAAGCCGCGCGCCTCCCCCGCCAAGGCGGACAGCAACAGCGCGCACCACAAGAGTCCGCGCCGCGCAAGAAACCTCGTTCGCGTCAGAGAAGCCGATTCCGTCGATGTGGCTCGACAACGATGTGGACCCGCCGGCCTGGTCCCGATAGCAGCTTCATCCATCCGCGTTCCATGTCGGCCTCGAAACCCGCGGCCGTCGTCTTGCTGCCGGAAGTCTCGATCATAACAGCTTGATCTGTTTCCGCGTATTGCCTCGCCGGATAGATATCGAGCGCGGCCGTCGTCAATGCGAAATGGCGTCCGTCGTCGTACTGTCTCGTGAGCTCCACGTTGTCGCTTAGGCGCAACTGTTCTTCCTGCGCGCCGTCGTCGCTCGGCCGCTGCCGGATCTCCCCGCGCGCGGCATTTGCCAGCCAGGGCGGCCCCGCCCGCTGAGTAAGGCGGATAACCGGGTTCTCGAAATACGTGACGCTACGTTCTTCGAACAGCTTGATCCTGTCGGCCCAGAGACGGTAGCGAACGCCGCCGTCTGCGCCGAACCTGGTGATGGCCGCCCCCTCGATGTAGACATCGGGTTCATCCGCAAGCTCGGGCGGTAACGGGGAGGGTGATCGCTCGCCGGAGTACATGTAGACCATGGTCAGCACCAGCGCGGATATGGTGGCGGCGGCGTATCGACGCATCACCGCGGCCCTGCGCCTGCCGTGGTCAGAGCAGATTCCCAAAGCCCCTTGGCGATCAGAATGAGATGACAGATTTCACGCACGGCGCCGGCACCGGCGGCGGCCGCAGTGACATAGTCCGCTCGCGCGGCGACCTCCGGATGGGCGTGGGGAACTGACAACCGCATGCCCACGCGGTCGAACAGCGGCAGGTCGGGTATGTCGTCTCCGGCATGGGCCATCCGGTCCGACGAGATGCCGGACTCGCAGCACAGCGCGCTCAAGGCGATCGTCTTGTCTTCAACGCCCTGGTAGGCGTACGCGATACCGAGTTCCCAAGCACGTCTTGCCGTGGCTTCCGACGCGCGACCGGTAATGATGGCGACGGGGATGCCCGCCGCTTGAAGCATCTTGATGGCGGCTCCATCCTGCGCGTAAAACGCCTTGAAGCCTTCAATGGGGGAGGGCGAGGGGCTACCCCTCGCAAGAGAGCCTTCAGCCGGGGAGCCCGAGGGGGAACCCCTCGCAAAAGAGCCTTCAGCCGGGGAGCCCGAGGGGGCACCCCTCGCAAAAAAGTCCCCATAGTAGAGGCGGCCGTCCGTCATCACGCCGTCCACATCCAGGATGAGAAGATCGACGTCCCGCGCCAGGTCGAGCGCTGACGGAGGAAAGATTTCGGCGCCCGGGTGTGTCATGCCTGGGTATAGAGCAGCACGTTGTAGCCGATCCAGCTCAAGACCATGACGCAACCTTCGAAACGCGTGATGATCGGCCGCGAGCCGAATCCGTAGGCGAACAGCACAAGCAGCAACGTCAGCGCGGCCATCATGCCGTAGTCCCGCCATAACACGTGGATATCCAGGCCTACGGGAGTCACCAGCGCGGGCACCGCCAGTACTGCCAGGATATTGAGAATGTTCGAGCCGACGACATTTCCGATCGCGATATCCGGCTGCCCCTTGACGGCTGCGGTGAGGGTTGCCGCGAGTTCCGGCAGACTGGTGCCTATCGCGATCACGGTAAGTCCGATGATCAGTTCGCTGACGCCGAGATACTCCGCGACTTCCGTCGCCGCCCAGACGAGCGTCTGCGCTGATACGAGCATGAACCCGAGACCGACGCACAGGTAGATGAGGGCGCGCCCCATCGGCATGTCCTCAAGTTCCTCCAGTTCCTCCTGGATCGACTCGGGCAACGCCTCCGGTTTCCGCCGCTGCGTCCGCACCAGGCGCAGGATGATCAGGCTCAATCCGGCCACCAGCAGCAACCCGTCGACCACTCCCAGGTAGAGATCGTACAGACAAAACAGCGCGAGCAAGGTCGCGCCGATCAACCAGGGCAGTTCGACTTTCAACACCGAAGCCGCAAACGGGAGCGGGGCGACGATGGCAGTCACGCCGAGCACCAACCCGATGTTTGCAATGTTGGATCCGATCGCGTTGCCTACGGCCAGAATGGAAGTCCCTTCGATGGCTGCGGCAAGCGCCACCAGGATTTCCGGCGACGAAGTGCCGATGGACACGACGGTCAGGCCTATGAGTATTTTCGACACGCCGAGATTGTTCGCTGTCGCCGCCGCACCTGACACGAATCGGTCCGCACTCCACACCAGAGCGATGAAGCCAACGATTAGAGCCAGAACGGGAAGCCACATATAAAGGATGTCGCGGAATGGTTGTTCCGTGTGCCGCAAGCATTGCAACATTGGCAGTGCTGCGTCAATCCGATGGTTTTGCGGCCCGCAACCGATGCGGCGGGCCGTGGTAACCTTCGGCGTCCATCATGAACGCGCCTGTCGAACAAGCGACTCTCGCAAACCGCATCCGTGATCACATCGGCGACGCGGATGTCGAGGTCACCGGCGAGGGGAACCGTTTCGATGTACGCGTTGCGAGCGCAGCCTTCAAGGGTTTGAGCCGCGTCAGACAGCAGCAGCTTGTATACGAGGCGATTGGCGACCTGATCCGTGATGGAACCGTGCACGCGGTCACCATTCGCACCGTAGCTGCGGGCGAACCGTAGGCTAGGAACCGTAGGCTAGCGATGATCGGCGTCAACCGCCTGGATACGGCATCGCGCGATTTCGATGACGCGCTTGACAAGCTCATCTATTGGAATGACCCCGCGCTGGAAGAGATCGAGCGCGCCGTTGCCGCAGTGCTCAAGGATGTACGCGAGCGCGGCGATGCGGCCGTTGTTGACTACACCGCGCGATTCGATGGGGTCACCGCGTTCAACGTCGCCGCGTTGCGCCTCGACGCCCGGACGCTTTCCGACTGCCGGCAGCGCTTGCCCGCATCGGATCGCGAGGCCCTCGTCGCCGCCGCGCGGCGCATTCGCCGCTACCACGAGCGACAACTCGAACAGGGCGGGGCGTTCGAGTACGACGACGGTTTGGGCAATCGACTCGGGCAGCGCATCGTGCCTCTCGATCGCGTTGGCGTCTACGTGCCCGGCGGGCAGGCCGCGTATCCGTCGACGGTGCTGATGACGGTGATTCCGGCGCGGGTGGCGGGCGTTCGCGAGGTGGCAGTGACGGTACCTGCCCCGAACGGCGAGCGGAACGAACACGTTCTGGCCGCGTTGGATATTGCCGGCGCGGATGAAGTGTTCGCCATCGGCGGGGCGCAAGCCATCGGAGCCTTGGCATTCGGTACTGAAACGATCGCCAGAGTGGACAAGATCGTGGGTCCCGGCGGCGCCTACGTCGCCGCCGCCAAGCGCCAGGTATTCGGTCCCGTGGGAATCGACAGCATCGCCGGTCCAAGCGAAGTGCTGATCGTCGCCGACGGCAGCGTGCCGGCGCACTGGACGGCCCTCGACATGTTTTCGCAGTCTGAGCACGACGCGGCGGCGCAGGCGCTGCTGCTCTCCCCCGACGCCGACTATCTCGAGGCCGTTGCCGACCGGATGGACGCGGCGCTAGCGGATATGGCGCGCCGCGAAATCATCGAAGCCTCTCTCGCGACACGGGGCGCGTTGATCAAAACCCGCGATCTCGACGAGGCTGTGGCCGTCGCGAACCGTGTTGCGCCGGAACATCTGCAGCTTGCGGTGGCCGATCCGGAGGCGTTGCTGCCTGGCGTGCGCCACGCGGGCGCGATCTTTCTCGGCGGCTACTCGGCGGAAGTCCTCGGCGACTACAGCGCAGGGCCGAGTCACGTGCTGCCGACGTTCGGTACGGCGCGATATGCATCGCCCCTGGGAGTAGTCGATTTCCTCAAGCGCAGTTCGGTTATCCGCATCGACCCGAGAGGTGTGCGGGACCTGGCGCGAATCGCGGCCGCGATTGCTGAAGCGGAGGGACTCGGGGCCCACGCGCTGGCGGCGCTGGCGCGACTCGACGGCAGTTCGACTAACCTCTGACGACGCGCGGCATGTCGCCGGGAGAAGCCCACGATCGAAATATCGTCCGTCGGGGCTTTGAACGGGATCCCGGACAGGCGGAGGCCGTGGCGGCGCTGGACGCGGTGTATGGACGCCTCGTGCGCGGGCGGACCGGATTGTGGCCGCGGTTTCTCCGGCGACGGCGGGCACGCGCGCCGACCGGACTCTACTTGTGGGGCGGCGTCGGCCGGGGCAAGACCTACCTGATGGATCTGTTCTTCGAATGCCTGCCGTTCGAAGCGAAGCACCGGATGCACTTTCACCGTTTCATGCTGCGCGTGCACAATGAATTGAAGGACCTGCAGGGCATCGCCAACCCCTTGGCCGGCGTGGCGGATCGCATTGCGGATGAGGGCCGCGTGCTGTGTTTCGACGAATTCTCCGTTTCCGATATCGGAGACGCCATGCTCCTCGGCGAACTATTGGGCGCCTTGTTCGATCATGGCGTCACGGTGGTGGCGACATCGAACGTCGAACCATCGCGGCTGTACGAGCATGGCTTGCAGCGGCGCCGTTTCCTGCCGGCCATCGAACGCATCGAGTCGCACATGAAGATCTTGCGCATCGTTGATGGGGTCGACTATCGGCTGCGCGTACTTGCTGCCGCCGATACCTACCTGCATCCCGCCTCCGATGAGACGGAAGCTCGGCTCGCGGCATCGTTCGCGGCGCTGGCGCCGCATGCCGAGATCGGCGCTTCGATTGAAGTCAACGGCCGTCGCATTCCGGCCAGAGGCGCGGGTGACGGCGCCGTCTGGTTCGATTTCAGGGGCATTTGCGACGGCCCGCGCAGCGCGAACGACTACATCGAGGTCTCGCGGGAGTTTCACACCGTCCTGGTAAGCGGCGTCCCGCGATTCAATGCGGAGAGCGAGGACCTGGCGCGACGTTTCGTCGCCCTGGTGGACGAGTTCTATGATCGCGGCGTAAACCTCGTGCTGTCGGCGGTATGCGAAATCGGCGGCCTCTATGGTGGCCAGCGCCTCAAAATGGAATTCGAGCGAACGCAGAGTCGTTTGCGCGAGATGCGTTCGGCGGAGTATCTCGGACGCACCCACACGCCATGATTGTCGTCCCGAAGGTCCGAGGCGCGGCGTAGGTTGTCCCGCGTGGAGACCGCCGGCAAGCGGTGGTTCGGTTGCGATTGCCGGGTCTCGCCGGTAGAATCGCGCCTCCGAAAACCTGGCCCTCCGCATGAAAACCCTGAGCGCGCGTCCGCAGGATGTCGAGCACGATTGGTATGTCGTAGACGCAGAAAATCAGACGCTTGGGCGACTGGCGGCGGCGCTCGCTCGGCGATTGCGCGGCAAGCACAAGGCGTCGTTCACGCCCCATGTGGACACGGGAGACTACATCGTGGTCGTGAACGCGGAAAAGGTCCGCGTCACGGGCAAGAAGCACACCGACAAGGTCTACTATCGATATAGCGGGTACCCTGGCGGCATCAAGGCGGCGCGTTTCGAAGAGATGATTGCGAAACATCCCGAACGGGTGATCGAGAAGGCGGTCAAGGGCATGCTCCCGCGCAATCCGCTCGGCCGGGCCGTATTCCGCAAGCTCAAGGTCTACGCAGGATCCGAGCACCCCCACTCTGCGCAACAGCCGAAGCCCCTGCAGTTGCTGGATCTAAAGACCATAGGAACTGGCGGAGAATAGTCGAATGGCAGAGCCATACAGTTATGGGACGGGTCGCCGCAAGACGTCCGCGGCGCGGGTGTTCATGCGTCCCGGCAGCGGTCGCATCATCGTCAACGGTCGGCCCGTCGAAGAGTACTTTGGTCGCGAAACCGCTCGCATGATCATTCGGCAACCCCTGGAGGTGGCGGGCGTCGTGGACCGATTCGATATCAGGGTGACGGTGAAGGGCGGCGGCGCGTCTGGCCAGGCGGGCGCGATTCGGCACGGCGTGGCGCGCGCATTGGTCGAATACGACGAGTCGCTGCGGTCGAACTTGCGCCGGGCGGGTTTCATGACGCGCGACGCGAGAGAAGTGGAACGCAAGAAAGTGGGATTGCGCAAGGCGCGCAAGCGTCCGCAATTCTCCAAGCGCTAGCAGCCTGTCGGACTTGCTGCTCTGGCGGCAAGATCGACGGGATGATAGGTGGGCTTGGGCGGGGGCGAAACACGGCGCCCGGTAGGGCGACGGATTTTGTGGCGCTAGCAGCCTGTCGGACTTGCTGCTCTGGCGGCAAGATCGACGGGATGATAGGTGGGCTTGGGCGGGGGCAAGACACGGCGCCCGGCATGCAGCGCGAGGAGCAAAACGGCGGCGTTTGTTCACGACGGCGCGGGACAGGTGGCAAGGGCGACAGGCACGGGCCCAGGGAGACGTGCCGATGGAGTTGAGGGAGAGATCTCCTCTTGAGTGACGCAGGGACGCGCGACGACCGCCCGGACAAGGGTGATGCGGGCAATGTGGACAAGATGCGGCGGCGATTGCTGGTCGGTTCGACCGCAGTCGTCGGCGGCATCGGCGTGGCTGGGGCCGCGATACCGTTTGTGAAATCCTGGAATCCCAGCGCGAAGGCGCGGGCCCTGGGCGCACCCGTCGACGTCGACATCTCGAAATTGAAACCGGGAGAAATGCTGGGTCCGATACCTGCCTGGCGCGGCCAGCCCGTATTCGTAGTACGACGAACACCGGAGACCGTTGAGCGTCTCGCTGCCGAAGGTGCCGAACTCGCGGATCCGGATTCGGACAACCAGGAGAAGCAGCCGCCGTATGCGAAGAATGCGTGGCGCTCCCGGCGGCCTGAGATCGGCGTGTACCTGGGGCTCTGTACCCACCTCGGATGCTCGCCCAAGTTTCGTCCGGCTGAAGGAATCTTTTTCTGCGTCTGTCATGCGTCGGTTTTCGACCTCGCGGGGAGGGTGTTCAAGAACAAGCCGGCGCCGGACAATCTAGAGGTGCCGCCCTACCGTTTCGAGACGGACAACCTGATCGTGATCGGCGAGGACGAGGAGCACGCTTAGCATGGCGGAGTCTGCGGGGCGCTCCGGACGCTGGGTTCGATTCGTTGCCTGGCTCGACGAGCGCATGCCGCTCACGGAGACCGTCGAGTACCACGCCACCAAGTACTACGCCCCAAAGAACCTCAACTTCTGGTACTACTTCGGCGTCTTCGCCCTCTTTGTGCTGGTCGTGCAGATCGTCAGCGGCATCTGGCTGACGATGATGTATATCCCCAGCGGGGACGGCGCCTTCGCCTCGGTGGAATACATCATGCGCGACGTGGAGTACGGGTACCTGCTGCGCTATATCCACTCGACGGGTGCCTCGGCATTCTTCCTGGTCGTATACCTGCACATGTTTCGCGCGCTGGCATACGGCTCCTACCGGCAGCCCAGGGAACTGCTTTGGCTGATCGGGATGGCGATCTACCTGGTCCTCATGGCCGAGGGGTTCTTTGGTTACCTGCTGCCCTGGGGCAACATGTCGTACTGGGGTGCGCAGGTCATCGTTTCGCTGGTCGGCGCGGTGCCCGTGATCGGCCCGGACCTGATGCAATGGGTGCGAGGCGACTACCTGATGTCGGAAGTTACGTTGACCCGCTTCTTCTCGCTACATGTCGTCGCGCTGCCGCTAATGCTCGTCGGTCTCGTATGCCTGCATGTGATAACGCTGCACCACGTCGGCTCGAACAACCCCGATGGCGTCGAGATCAAGAAGCACAAGGACGCGTCCGGCGTGCCGCTGGACGGCATTCCTTTCCATCCCTACTACTCGGTTCACGATTTTCGAGCCCTCGTCGTGTTCCTGTTCGCGTTTTGCCTGGTCCTGTTCTATGCACCTGAAATGTTCGGGTACTTCATCGAGAAACCGAACTTCGAGCAGGCGGACCCCTTGAAGACACCGGAACACATTGCGCCGGTCTGGTACTACACGCCGTTCTACGCGATGCTGAGGGCGACCACTTTTCCGCTGTTCGGCCTGCCGGCCAAGTTCTGGGGGCTGATCGTGATGGGCGGCGCCGTACTGATTCCCACGATCTTGCCATGGCTTGATCGGAGCCCTGTTCGCTCCATTCGGCACAAGGGCGGGCTGTCCAAGTGCATGCTGGCGGTCTTCGTGGTCAGCTTTCTCATCCTGGGCTACCTAGGAACAATCCCGGCTTCGGCGACTGCCACGGTAGCGGCCCAGGTCGGCACGCTGCTCTACTTTTCGTACTTTCTTCTCATGCCCTGGTATACGCGCGTCGAGCGCACCAAGCCGGTACCGGAACGGGTGACGTGAGCCTCCGGCCGATCTTTTTCCGCTCGAAACGTCCGGGGAGTTTCCGGCGTTGCGCGAGGGGGTGCGTAGCTGTCGCCCTTTCGTTCTGGCTGGGTGCCGGCGCCGGCGCTGCCGAGTCGGACTGGCCGATGCGTTCGATGCAGCCCGACCTGCGCGACGCGCCGTCGCTCCAGCGGGGGATCAAGTACTATGTCAACTATTGCCTGGGATGCCATTCGCTGAAGTTCCAACGCTACGAGCGCACGGCGATCGACCTCGGCGTGCCGGAAGAGTTGTTCATGGACAACCTGATCTTCACCGGACAGAAAATCGGCGGGCTGATGGCCACGTCCATGCCCCTGGAAGAAGCCAAAGCCTGGTTCGGCGCGCCGCCGCCGGACCTCACCATGGTGGCGCGCGTTCGGGGTGTGGATTGGCTATACAATTACTTGACGACGTTTTATGCCGACGAAGATCGACCGTTTGGCGTCAACAACAAGGTCTTTCCCAATGTCGGCATGCCGAACGTCCTCATGGAACTCCAGGGACAGCAAATGGAGAGCGCGTGCGGCCCCAAGCCCGCAAACCTGTTGGACGGCGAAAAGACGGTGCTGGACGCGTTCGTGGCGTTGACTGGGGAGGATGCAGATGCGCGGGAAAGTGAAATCAAGAGCCGCAACCGCTGCGACAACCTTGTGGTGCAAGCGGGAACAGGCCTCCTGAGCGGGGAAGAATTCGACCAGGCGGTATACGATATCGTCAACTTTCTCTACTACGTGGGCGAGCCGACGCGTCTCGAACGTGAGAGCTTGGGCGTCTACGTCCTCTTGTTCTTAGGTGTCCTGTTCGTTTTCGCATACTTGCTCAATCGCGAGTATTGGAAGGACATTCACTGATCCGGCGCGAGGTGCCCATGAGTACTGTCACCAGGCGATCATCCATGACGCTGTTTTCCGATGCGGCCGATCACTACAGCCATCGCGTCCGGATGGTCGTTGCGGAAAAGGGCGTGAACGTTGAGATCGTGGATGTCAGCCCGGGCAAGAAACCCGAGGACCTGGCCGAAATCAATCCCTACAACACGCTGCCCACGTTGCTCGACCGCGAACTGGTCCTGTTCGAAAGCACGGTCATCATGGAATACCTCGACGAGCGCTTTCCCCACCCGCCGCTGCTTCCGGTCTATCCGGTGGCGCGGGCGCAGAGCCGTTCACTCATACATCGGATCGAGAAGGACTGGACCAGGAACGTCGACCTGCTCATGTCCGGAAGAAGCCGTGAACCCACGTTGGCGAAGGCGCGCAAGGAGTTGACCGAAAGCATGATTGCCGTCGCGCCGGTATTCGCGGACAAGCCCTTCTTCATGAGCGATGAATTCACCTTGGTCGACTGCTGCGTCGCGCCCATACTCTGGCGCCTGAAATACATGGGCATCAGGCTTCCCGAACGCCAGGCGAGGCCCCTGCGCAAATACATGCGCGAAATCTTCGCCCGTGCGTCTTTTCGCGGCAGTCTCACCGAGACCGAGATAGAAATGTACGACTGACGTGAATTCTTCCCGTCCCTACCTCATAAACGCGCTCATCGACTGGATCGCGGACAACGACTGTACCCCCTTTGTCATCGTTGCGGCCGATGTCGATGGCGTAGAGGTGCCTACCGAATACGTGGACGGAAATCGAATCGTGCTCAATATTTCCCCGCGCGCGGTGCGAAATTTCGGTATTGCCGACGGGGCGATGACTTTCGATTCTCGTTTTGGCGGTCGACCCTTTCGCGTTGTCGCACCGCTCGCGGCAGTCGTCGCCGTCTATGCAAAGGAGACGGGCCAGGGCATGGCATTCGAAGTCGGAACGACATCGTTGCATCCCGCCGGCGATGCTCCCGAGCGGGGCGGTCAGACGCGACCGAACCTGACGGTAGTTCGCTAGCAGTATCCATGGTGTCAACGTAGCGCGGGATCGCTGTGCCTCTCGCCGCGTCAAGCAGCCTTGGCCGACACATCGGTTCGGGCTCGGATCAGGGTTAGTCGATGTATTCGAGCACCTTGACCACCTTCTGGACGCCGAAGATCGACCGCACCACCTCGGCGGCCGCGTCCCCCTGCTGACGTGGCATGACACCCATGAGGTAGATGACGCTGTTTTCCGCCACCACCTTGATGCGGGTGGCGTCTACGTCCTCGCTGGCAAGGAGGGCGGTCTTGACCTTCGTTTTCATCCACTTGTCGTTGCTGCGCACGCCAATATTGGTGGGCGGAGCCACTTCTATTTCGTTGTGGATCTTGCGCACCTTGCGGACTCGCTCGGCCGCGCGCTGCGCTGCGCTTTTCAGCTCTTCCGTCGGGAGTTGCCCTACCAGCAGAACAACGCCGTTGACGCTGACGACGATCACATGACCGGACCTCAGGCGCTCGTCGGCGTTGATTTCCCGCTTGACGACATGCTCGACACCGATATCGTCAATGAAAATGCCAGTCGTGCGTTTTCGGAGATCGTCGCTTGCGCAGGAAGCAAGCAACAGCACGCTGCCGCAGAAGCAGAAACTAGGATGTAAACGCATCTACCACCCATTCGACTCGTCTGCCAAAGTTTGTCCTTGACACCGACACCACGTCAAACCGCGATGCGTCGGCATCATATTCCGGATGCGCCACGAGAAAGGATTCGGCGGCTCTCGCCAAGCGCCGCCTTTTCGCCGCGTCGACGGATTGGACACCGTCGAGCCACGATCCCGGACCCCGGTAGCGCACCTCTACGAAAACGAGAACTGGCCCGTCCCGCATGACGAGGTCGATCTCGCCGGAACGTCGCAAGAAGTTCTGCGCGACAGTCGTCAGGCCTCGACGTTCGAGGTGACGCCTGGCCTTGCGCTCGGCGCGTCTACCGGCCCGTTGTCGCCAGGTGCGGGGCACTTGCATGCGAGGCAGTTGCCTCGGTCGCCGAAACAGCCGCGAGCGGTTCGAACCGGCCATTCCTGACCAGCGCCCATACTGGCTCGCGGCGGATGACGCCATCCGGGCCAAGGCTGAGAATGCCGGTGCTTCCCATGATCCTGCTATCCGTGTATGCGGTCAGCCGGGACATCTGGTTGACGAGGCGGTAAGCGTCCAACCCGAAGGCGAACAGCGCGTCCGCCGTGCCGCGGTTGTTCGGAAACGCCTCGCGCAACTCCGCCTTGATTTTCGGCGGATACAGTCGCCAGGGCATGTCGCAGATTCGAAGCAGTTCCAGGTCGTCCTGGTTCGTGACATCACGCCCGGCTTGGGAAGACGCGTAGATCGGCAGGTCTGAAGCGAAGTGAAATGCGAGTGCGGGCTTCAAGGATGCCAATTGGCTGCCTTCTATGAGGGCAATGACCGCGTCGATATCTGCGCGCCGCCGGGGCGTGAACTCGACATCGTCGCCAACCAGGCGTTCAAGGCGCAGGTGGCGTTCCTTGCTCGCTTCGATCAGTAGCGTCTCACCCACGACGGAGGTGATGTCGGCCCCCTCCAGAAAGACGCCGGAACGCACCAGTTGCGTTAGCGCTGGCACCGCAGGCGGTACCGGCTGCCGTCCTTCGCCTCGCGCTTTGTCGGTCGCTTCCGACCTTGCGCCGGGCGCAAGGCGCTCGGACAGCACTGCGAAAGCCCGGGCGCTCCAATTGTCTCCGCTGCGCAGCACGATTATCCGGCGCCAACCGTCGGCCGCCACACGATTCGCTATCGCCCGCGCTTCGTCTTCCACGGTCAATGCGAACTGGATCGGATGTGCTCGCTTTTTCTCCCCGACCGCGACGGTATTCAATATGAGGGTCGGTACGGTCGGGCGGAGCCCCCACATGTCGGCGGCGTTCGCTTTCGACAACGGGCCGACAATGACGTCCGCGCCGTCTTCGAGCGCTAGCTGGTAGAGCGCGGCAATGGTTGCTTCTGCCGTGTCGTATACATGGATCGACTGTCGGGATGCAGCCCCGGCAAGGAAATAGGCCGACAGAAACCCGTCGCGAACTGTTTCCCCGGCGTTCGCCAGACGGCCCGAGAATGGCAGAAACAAGGCGATCCGAGCAGGACCCGGGTCGATGTCGACGAGTGCTCGGGGAAGGAAACGCGCGGCGATATGCCCCGCGTGACCCGTTCGCCAATGTTCCCAGGCGACCTGTTGCCCCCGGGTCGTAAGGGCTTCGTTGAATGCGTTGATGAGTTGCCACCATTCACGTTCGGCACGTTCGGAAGGTTGCTCGGTCTGCCGCAGGCGGGCAGCGATGCGATGTGCTGGAACGCGTTGGGCATACCGCCAGGCGGCCTCGACGAGTGTTCCCGCCACATCACTATCGGTGGCCGCGTCATCGACATCTTGCGCCGCGGTAACCAATGTGGAGGATGCGGCGACGTAATCCTTACCAGCGGCGCGAATGCGGGCGAGCAGCAGGGCGAGCCGAGAGCGTTGCGCCGCGCTCGTGGGTTTGGCCAGTCCGACCCGTCCTTCGGCGGCCGAGAATGCCCCCAGACCAAGGTCGATTTCGGCGTTGAGGATTGTCCACTCGAATTGCTCCCGCGGGGAGACGATGGTCGCGATGTCGACCTGGCGGAGCTCCGCTCCAGCCGCCTCGAAGTCTCCCTGCGCCACGAACTGCCGAGCGCTTTGAATGCGGGCGGCCGTGATGTCCCCCTCTACCGTGACTTCGTCGACGCCTGGATCGATCGGTCGGTCTTCGCGCTGTGATTGACAGCCCGCGATTGAGACAATCACGCAAATCGACATACAGATCGCTAACGGGATCTTGAGCGGGACGATGACAGCTTTGCGGAACACCGGTTGCCTGTTCGTTGTGGCGACCCCTATTGGAAACCTTTCGGACATCACCGCGCGAGCCGTCGATGCCCTCAAAAAGGTTGAGATTGTGGCCTGCGAAGATACCAGACGTTGCCGTACTCTGTTGCGCCACGTCGGCGCGGTGCCGATGGAACTGGTCAGTCTGCATGATCAAAACGAAACGGCAGCGAGCCGCCGGGTGCTCGAACGCCTGAAGACCGGCTCAGACGTGGCGTTGGTCTCCGATGCCGGGACTCCTTTGTTGTCGGACCCGGGATTTGAACTCGTTCGCCTGGCGTTCGATGGCGGCATCAGGGTGGTTCCCGTGCCCGGCGTCAGCGCTGTCACGGCCGCAGTGTCCGCCTCGCCGATCGCCGCGAACCGCTTTACGTTTGAAGGATTCCTGCCGGCGCGCGCACACCGTCGGCGGGACGTGTTGTCGAGCATGCTTGCGCGGCGTGAGGCGACAGTGTTTTTCGAGGCGCCGCATCGCATTGTGGACACCTTGGGCGACCTGCTCGACCTGGGCGCGGCAAAGCGCCAAATCCTCGTCTGCCGCGAACTTACCAAGATGTTCGAGACGATTGTTCACGGCACGGTGGCCAGCGTCGCCGACGCGATCGAAACACCCAGGGGCGAATACGTCTGCATCCTCGCTGGCGGCGGAGAAGAGAGTCCATTGCTGTCCGGCGGCGAAGTTCTTGGCGTTTTGCTGGAGGAGTTGCCGCCCTCGCGCGCGGCGCGCCTCGCCGCACGGCTGACTGGCGCCGACCGAGCTGAGTTATATCGCCAAGCCGTTTTGCTGACCCGTTAGTGCCACAAAATCCGTCGCCCTGGCGGGCGCCGTGTTTTGCCCCCGCCCAGGCCCACCCAGCACCCAGTCGATCCTGCCGCTAGCGCGGCAAGTCCGACTCTGGCACAAGTGCTATGGTAGGCCGTCGAGCCGGCTAGGCAGCCGTCGCGTTCTCGCTTGAGGCGCGAAGGAAAGTCCGGGCTCCACAGGACAGGGCGCCAGGTAACGCCTGGGGGGCGCGAGCCCACGGAAAGTGCAGCAGAGAGCAGACCGCCCGCCGTCTGCGGCGGGTAAGGGTGAAAGGGTGCGGTAAGAGCGCACCGCGTTCGGCGGCAACGCCGGCGGCTAGGTAAACCCCGCCCGGAGCAAGGCCAAATAGGAATCCTTCAGCGTGGTCCGCGCTGGATTCGGGTAGGCCGCTAGAGGTGACCGGTGACGGTCGCCCCAGATGAATGGCTGCCCACGACAGAACCCGGCTTATCGGCCGGCTCGACTCCGTCCTTCGCCACCCTTTCCGGCCTGTCCCCGTTGATTTTGACTTGACACCCTTCCCGCAAGGCATTTATCGTCGGGGGTCGGGGTAGGAGAAAGTGGGATAAAATAGGTCAATAGGGTATACGATGGATATTGCAGGTAGGTAGAGGTCGTTCATCACCATGTTCCGCGGCAGCAATTCAGTCACTCTCGACGCCAGAGGCCGCATGGCTCTGCCAGCGCGTTTTCGTCAGATTGTGCTGGACCACTGCGGTGGACAAGTCGTCATCACGATCGACATGGCCGAGCGGTGCCTGCTCCTGTACCCGTTGCCCGAATGGGAGGAAGTTGAATCGCGCCTGCAATCGCTCGCCAATATGCGGCCTTCCGCGCGTGCCATCCAGCGGCTCCTTATCGGACACGCCACGGATGTCGAGCTCGATGGCCACGGGCGCGCGCTGATACCTCCGACGCTGCGCGATTTCGCCGGACTGGAAAAGCGGCTCGTCGTCGTTGGCATCGGCAAGAAAATTGAAATCTGGTCCGAAGAGCGTTGGCACGACCGCCGGGAGAACTGGCTCGCCGGGGCTGCTGAACTCACCTCGGAGTTGACCGATTCGGGCGGCCTGGATGCCCTGTCCATCTGATGGGACGGTGATGCAATGCCCCATACGCCTGTGTTGCTGGACGAAATCGTGTCAGCGGTGACGACGGATGCAGCGGGCAGGTACGTGGATGCGACATACGGAGGCGGCGGTCATAGCCGAGCGCTGCTCGCCAGGCTGCGGCCGAAAGCGCAACTCCTGGCGATGGACCGCGACGAGATCGCAGTCGCCGACGCGATGCGCCTGGCCGAGACGGACCCCCGAGTGATGGTTGAGTACGGATCGTTCTCGCGGATCGACGAGGTCGCGCGTCGCCGGGGACTCCAGCCGGTCAGCGGCGTCATGATGGATATCGGCATGTCGGGACATCAGTTGGAGGATCCCGATCGCGGTTTCAGCTACATGCGCGACGGGCCGCTCGACATGCGGATGGACCGCAAGCAGGGCGTCACGGCAGCGCAGTGGCTCAATTCCGCGCGAGAGGAGGACTTGGCCGAAGTATTTCGGCGCTATGGAGAAGAGCGCCATGCCGCCCGGGTAGCGCGCGCCGTTGTCAGGAGGCGTCCGCTGGCGAGGACTTTCGACCTCGTGGCGGCGATCCGTGAGGCGGGGATAGGGCGCCAGGTCCATCGGCAGACGCTCGCCCGCGTGTTTCAGGCGGTGCGCATACACGTCAACGATGAGATTGACCAACTCGATGACGGATTGAACGCGGCATTCGCATGTCTCGATCTCGGGGGCCGCCTCGGAGTGATTTCCTTCCACAGCATTGAGCACCGCATGGTGCGCCGCCGTTTCCGCGCGTGGGTGCAGGGCGATCCGGTGCTGAGACGCCTCTCGGTTCCCGGGGAACCGGGCGGCGGCGCCCGACACATCGTGCGGAACGCCCGGCCATCGGGGGCAGAGGTCGCCGCGAATCCCCGGGCGCAGAGCGCGATGTTGCAGGTGGTGGAGAAGTGCGCGTGATGGTGCGCCCGAGCCCGAGGCGATGGATCTTCGGCGCCGTGATCTGCGCGGCCGCCGCCGTATCCGGCGTGCAGGTCGCGAGTAAGTCCTACGAGATGCGTGGCGCCTATACGCGGTTGAGCGAGGAGCAGGCGCGTCGGGACGCGTTGCTCGAGGAATATAGCCGACTGCTACTGGAGCGGGGAACGCTCTCGTCGTACCGGAACGTGGATCGAATTGCGAACGACGCGTTGTCCATGCACTTTCCGGAGGAGGTCACCTGGATTCGGCAATGAATTGGCGCCACTACATGCTCGTTGCGTTTTTCATGATCTCGGTCGTGGGGCTGCTTTCGCGCGTCGCCTACCTGAGCGTGACCGAGCGGCGAGACTTCCTCAAGCAGCGCGGCGAGGCCATTGCCGTGCGCACAGTCGGCATACCCGCGCATCGCGGGGTCATCCGCGACCGGCGGGGCGAACTTTTGGCGGTCAGCACGCCCGTCCATTCGATCTGGGTCGATCCAAGCGAGAAGACACTTTCCACCGAGGATGTGGTCGCGCTTGGTCAGGTCCTGGGGATTGCGCCCGCGGTGCTCGAACGCCGCCTCGCGAGCGCGGGCAAGAGGTTCGCCTATCTCAAGCGACACGTCGGTCCGGACACGAATCGAGCCGTCCTGGAACTCGGCATCGCGGGCGTCCGATCGCTTTCCGAATACAGGCGGTTCTATCCCGCCGCCGAAACCACGGCGCACGTCGTGGGCATGACGAACATCGACGACGTTGGCCAGGAAGGCATCGAATTCACGTTCGATAGCTTGCTTACGGGGAAGCCGGGCAGCAAGCGAGTGTTGCTCGACAACAAACGCCGCACGGTGGAGGAACTGGTCCTCGACTTGCCGGACTTCGGCAAGGAAATCACCGTGAGTCTCGATCTCAGGCTGCAATTCCTGGCCTATCGCGAATTGAAGTCGGCGGTCGAACACAACAATGCGGAATCGGGCTCGCTGGTCATGCTTGATGCCGGCACGGGCGAGATCCTGGCGCTTGCGAACCAGCCTTCCTACAACCCGAACAATGCTGGGGAACGGACTTCCTCGGGCGTTCGCAACCGCGCCGTGACCGATACCTACGAGCCGGGGTCGACCGTCAAGCCGCTCGCCGCGTTGGCGGCGTTGGAAAGCGGTCTCTATACGCCGACGACCATAGTGGACACGTCCCCGGGATATGTCGCGGTAGGAAGGAAGTTGATCGAGGATCCCCGCAATCGAGGCGTGCTCACGCTCTCCGAAGTGCTGGCGAAGTCGAGCCAGGTCGGCATCACGAAAATAGCCTTGAATTTGCCCGAGGACGCGGTGTTCGATGTCATGGTGCGCGCGGGTTTTGGCGAACCGCCGGGATCCGGCCTGCCGGGAGAGACGTTCGGCGTACTCACTGCCGAGGACCTGGACAAGCCGATCGGTCGCGCGACCCTGGCCTACGGGTATGGTTTGACAGTCACCCCGATGCAGCTTGCGCGGTGCTACCAGACGCTGGCGTCGGGCGGCGTGCGACGTTCGGTGGGCGTGCTCCGGCAGACGACGGATCTGGCCGGCATCCGAGTGTTCGAGGAACGCCACGTGCGCGAGGTATCGCGGATGCTCGAGCGGGTCGTCAGCGCAGCCGGGACGGCGCCGAAAGCGCAGGTTCGAGGCTATCGCGTGGCAGGCAAGACGGGGACCACGCGCAAGGTTACCGCGGGCGGATACGATGACGCGCGGCATGTTGCCCTGTTCGCCGGCTTCGCGCCGGCAGCGGATCCGAAAATTGTCCTTGTCGTGGTTGTCAACGAACCCCGCGGCGCGGCAATCGGCGGCGGCAGCGTCGCGGCGCCGGTGTTCGCGCGGATCATGGCGCGCGCGCTACGCATTCTTGGCGTCGCCCCCGATCGTCTCGATCCGTCTCCAACCGGCCGAATGGTATGACTTCGGCCAGGACCCTCGACCAGCTCCTGGGCGCAGGTGGCCGGATCATCGTGACCGGCGTCGCCAACGACTCCAGGCGGGTATCGTCCGGGGATTTGTTTCTCGCCTGCGCGGGCGAAGCGGACGATGGCCATCGCCATGTAGAAGAAGCGGTTGCCCGCGGCGCTGCCGCGGTGTGTTCGGAGCGATCCGTCGCCGCCCGCATTCCAAACGTGGTGATGAGCGACCTCCGAGTCCGCCAGGGGGAGATAGCCGCGCGGTACTTCGGCGATCCGAGCGCCGCCCTCACCTGTATCGGCGTCACGGGCACCAACGGCAAGACATCGGTCGCCTATCAGTGCGCTTCGCTGTTGGACGATGCCGCGTACATGGGCACGATCGGCTGGGGCGACGTCTCGCGCCTTCGTCGCAGCAAGTTGACCACCGAGGACGCGGTAACCGTCCAGCGTCGGCTCGGAGCAATACGCGGCGAAGGCCACAGGTGCGTGGCGATGGAAGTCAGTTCGCACGCGCTGGACCAGGATCGGGTGGCGGCGGTGCGTTTCGACATAGCGGCGTTCACCAACCTGACGCGCGACCATCTCGATTACCACGTCACCATGGAGCGCTATGCCGCGGCGAAACGGAGACTATTCGAGACAGCCTCCCTCGGCACCGTCATCGTCAACCTGGACGATTCTTTCGGCCGAAGTCTCGCAGCGGAACTCAAGGTCGAAATGATCGGCTACGGCCAGTCTGCGGGTGCTGCGGTGTCCTGGTCGGACGCAGGATTCCACCCGCACGGCATTACGGGCCGTTGGCATACGCCCTGGGGCGATAGCCGCTTTTGGCTGCCGCTATACGGCCAGTTTTCCCTTTACAACGCTGCGGCAACCCTGTCTGCGGTCTGTCTCGCCGGGAAGCCGTTGGAAGAGACGGTGGCGGCGATGCGTTGCATGGTGCCGGTGCCGGGTCGCATGCAGCGCGTGGCGTCGCCGAACTGTTGGGGTCCAGCGGTCTTCGTCGACTATGCGCATACCCCTGCGGCCCTCACCGCCGCCCTCACCGCCGTGCGCCAGCATCTCGGCGGTCGGCTCATATGCGTGTTCGGTTGCGGTGGCGATCGCGATCCGGGCAAGCGCCCGATGATGGCGCGGGCCGTCGAAGCGGGAGCGGACGTGGCGATCATCACGTCGGACAATCCCCGCACCGAGAACCCGGACTCGATCATTGCCGATATCGTCGCCGGTTTTACATCGCGCGCCTTCCATACCGTCGAAGCGGACCGGACGGCGGCGGTGAGGCTGGCCATCGAGCGGGCCGAAACCGGCGATGTCGTGTTGGTAGCGGGCAAGGGCCACGAAGACTTCCAGGACATTGCGGGAGAGCGAATCCCGCACAGCGACCTGCGCTTCGCGCAGGCCGCCCTGGACGCGAGGACCCGCTAGTGCTCCGTCAAGTCCAACAATGCGAGTGTAGCTCGGAGGAGTTTTTGGTTCCTGGCAAGGCGCGACGACGCGGTGTGGCAAGCCCCACACAAGGAGACTAGATGCTGCTGCGCTTCACGGAGTTCCTGGCCGAATACCTTGGCGTCTTTGCCGTTTTCCAGTACATCACGTTCCGCACCATGGTGAGTGCGCTGACCGCGTTGGCCATATCGCTTGCGCTTGGGCCCTTCATGATTCGCAAGCTGGCCTACTTCCAGATCGGCCAGAACGTTCGCGAGGACGGGCCGGAGAGCCACCTGCAGAAGGCCGGGACCCCGACCATGGGCGGCGCCATGATCCTCGTGACCACCTTGTTGACGACGGTCTTGTGGTGCGATCCGGCCAACCGGCACGTCTGGATGGTGTTGGCGGTCACCTTGTCCTTCGGCGCGATCGGCTGGTACGACGACTACCTCAAGGTGTCGGAGGGCAACTCCAGGGGCCTGTCGGCGCGCTGGAAGTACTTTTGGCAATCCGTCGTGGGTCTCACCGTCGCCGTCGTTCTGTACAAACTCGCTGCGACAGCGACGGACACGAGCCTCATCGTGCCATTCTTCAAGGAGGTGGCCGTGCCCCTCGGCGTGGGGTTCGTCGTCCTCACCTACCTGATGGTCGTCGGCATGAGCAACGCGGTCAACCTGACCGACGGTCTCGACGGCCTCGCCATTCTCCCGGCGGTAATGGTGAGCGCCGGGCTGGGATTCATCGCCTACTTGGCCGGACACGTCGAATTCGCGAACTACCTGCGTATTCCCTACGTCGCCGGTGCCGGCGAGCTGGCGGTGTTCTGCGGTGCGCTCATCGGCGCCGGTCTCGGTTTTCTCTGGTTCAATACCTATCCGGCGCAAGTGTTCATGGGAGACGTGGGTGCCCTCGCGCTGGGCGCCGCGCTGGGGCTGATAGCCGTCATCATTCGCCATGAGATCGTTCTACTCATCATGGGCGGTCTGTTCGTGCTGGAAACCGTCTCCGTGATCGTGCAGGTGGCGTCCTTCAAGATCACCGGCAAGCGGGTCTTCCGCATGGCGCCGATTCACCATCACTTCGAGCTCAAGGGCTGGCCCGAACCTCGGGTCATCGTACGATTCTGGATCATTGCCCTGGTGCTGGTGCTCGTCGGCCTGTCGACATTGAAGATCCGATGACGGGGCATCGGACGCTGATAATGGGTCTTGGCGCGACAGGCTATTCCTGCCTGAAGTTCCTCCATGGGCGCGTGCCGGTCGCCGTCTGCGATACGCGGGAGAATCCGCCCTATCGCGATGTCGCGCGGGTCGAATTCGCCGACACACAAATTCTCGACCCGGCTGAGGTGAACTTCGCCGACTTTGATCGGGCCGTCATCAGCCCGGGCATCGGACTCGACCACTGTCTGGCCGCTGCGGCGCGCGCCGCAGGTCTTGAAATCCTGGGAGACATCGACTTGTTCCTGGGGCTCGCGAGAGCGCCGGTGATCGCCGTCACGGGCACCAATGGCAAGAGCACCGTGGCATCGATGGTGGGCGAACTCCTCGATGATGGGTCGAGCGAAGTCCGGGTCGGCGGGAATCTGGGCGTTCCGGCGCTTGACTTGCTTGATCCCGCAGTCGATTGGTATGTGCTCGAACTATCCAGTTTTCAACTCGAGCGCATGGGCTCGGGAACGTTCGACATAGGCGCGGTCCTTAATATCAGCGCCGACCATATGGATCGCCATCGATCGTTCGACGCCTACGCCCGGGCGAAGCGCCGCGTCTATTTCGGCTGTCGGGCGGCTGTCTACAACGGCCGGGACCCCAATACGCGGCCGCCCCCGGAAATTTCCGCCATCGCCCTCGACGCAAGTCCCGACTGGCGGATGGCCGAGGACGAATTGATCATCGACGGCACCCCTTTGCCGCTGTCGTCGTTTCGACTGGGGGGACGCCACAACGCCTACAACGTTCTCGCGGCGTGCGCAATCGCTTCGTTGACCGGAGGCGACACGCTGCCCGAGCGCCTGTTCGATTTCCGCGGTCTTCCGCACCGCTCGGAGTTCGTGGGCGAGGTGGGTTCGGTACGCTGTATCGACGACTCGAAGGCGACCAATGTGGGTGCCTGCGTAGCGGCGCTCTCGGGATTCGGCGAGGAAGCGCGAGACATCGTGCTGATTGCCGGGGGAGACGGCAAGAACGCGTCGTTCGAACCGTTGAAGAACCCGGTCGCACGCTTCGCGAAACACGTCGTATTGATCGGCAGGGACGCCCCGCGTATCGAAGCTGCGCTAGCTGGCGTGGTGCCGGTCAGCCAGGCGACCGACATGGATCGAGCGGTTGTGAAGGCCCTGGCGGCGGCCCGCGGGCGCGGCATGGTGCTGTTGTCGCCCGCCTGCGCCAGCTTCGACATGTTCGACGACTTCGAAGCTCGCGGCGAGGCGTTCGCGGCGGCGGTTGAGAGGGCGGCAGGCACGCATGGTTGACCGTTTCGGCACGACCGTACTGATGGTCTGGTTCGCCGCGCTCGCGACCGGCGTCGTGATGGTGGCGTCCGCCGCCACGGCAAGTGCGTATGTCGTCAGACATTGCGTGTTTGTGGCTGCGGCGCTCGCGGTATTCGCCGCGATCTCGAACGTACCCCTGCATGTCTGGGAAGCATTGCATCGCTGGTGCCTGGTCGCCGCCATCGCCGTATGCGCCTTGGTGCTTGTTCCCGGCATCGGTCTCGAGGAGGGGGGAGCGCATCGTTGGATCTGGCTAGGCGCGTTTACCCTGCAGCCGTCTGAGGCGGCCAAGTTTCTGTTGACGGTGTATCTCGCCGCGTACTTTGCGCGCGCCGGAGAAGCTGTGCGGAGCGACATCTGGGCATTCTTGCGTCCGCTTGCGTGGGCGGGCGTTCTCGCGGGCCTGGTGTTGATGGAACCCGATTTCGGCACCACGCTGCTGTTGGCGCTGTTGACTGGCGGGCTCATGTTCCTGGCTGGCGCACGCCTGCGGCACTTCCTCGGTGTGGCCGGCGCGGCGGCCGTGGCCCTCATCGTTCTCCTGCGTCTGGAGGTCTACAGGGAGGAGCGCCTGGTGGCGTTCCTGGATCCCTGGGCGCTGTCCTATGGCGGCGGCTATCAGTTGACCCAGGCGCTCATCGCGTTCGGACGCGGCGAATGGTTCGGCGTCGGCCTTGGCGAAGGCGTGCAGAAGCTCTCCTATCTGCCGGAGGCGCACAACGACTTCATCTTTGCGGTGGTAGCCGAAGAACTCGGTTTGATCGGCGCCGGCGCCTTGTTCCTGCTGCTCGCGTTCCTGGTGCTTTGCACTTTCTCTATCGCGCGCACCGCTGCCGATCAGGGCAGGCTGTTCGGTGCGTACGTGGCGTACGGTGCGGGCCTGGTGATCGGCGCGCAGGTGCTGATCAACGTCGGTGTCAATACCGGCGTCCTGCCGACCACGGGTCTGACGCTGCCGTTCATCAGCTTCGGCGGCAACAGCCTGCTCGTGTGCGCCGGACTACTGGCGCTGGCTTTCAGGGCCCACCTGGAGGGCGACAACCGTGGAAGGCGGTGAGTTGGACGCGAGAATGCGGCGCGTGAGAAGCATTCACTTCGTCGGCATCGGGGGTTCCGGCATGTGCGGCATCGCGGAAGTCCTCATGAACCAGGGCTATGCCGTCACGGGGTCCGATATCGTGCGCTCCGCCAATACGGAACGCCTGGCGACACAAGGTATTCCCATCAATATCGGCCACGGCGGTGACAGGGCGGGCCGCGCGGACGTGGTCGTGGTTTCGGCCGCGATCAGCGAAAAGAACCCCGAGGTGGTCATGGCGCGGGAGCGGCGTGTGCCGGTCGTGTCGCGAGCGACGATGCTCGGCGAACTCATGCGCTATCGGCACGGCATCGCGGTGGCGGGCACCCACGGCAAAACGACGACGACGAGCCTGATCACCGCGGTCCTTCAACGTGCGGGCCTGGATCCCACGTACGTCATCGGCGGATTGCTGAAGAGCGAGGGCCGCAACGCGAAGCTCGGTGCGGGGCGATACATCGTTGCGGAAGCGGATGAGAGCGACGCGTCGTTCCTGTTCCTGCAGCCCATGGTAGTCGTGGTGACGAATATCGACCGCGACCACCTGTCGTCCTACCGCAACGACTTCGAGCGGCTGAAACGCGCCTTTCTCGATTTCGTCGGCCGTCTGCCCTTCTACGGCGTGGCGGTCCTGTGCGTCGATGACGACAACGTGCGTTCGATGATCGGCGACTTCGCCCGACCGGCGCTCACCTACGGTCTTGGCGACGATGCGGACTACCGGGCGGTGGATGTGGTCCCAAGGGGGATGAGCTGGACTTTCACGGCGACACGGCCGAACAGTCCAGATCTCGACATCGAACTACCGCTGCCGGGCATGCACAACGTTTCCAACGCGCTCGCTGCGATTGCGGTCGCGACCGAGGAGGGCGTTTCCGACGACCACATTGTCGACGGCCTCAGGCGGTTCAAAGGCGTGGGCAGACGGTTCGAAGTCGGATCGCGCAGGGTGAACGGCAAATCCATCACGCTGGTCGACGACTATGGACACCACCCCACGGAAATGCGGGTGGTTATCGAAACGGCGCGCAGCGTCTGGCCCGAACGGCGTCTGGTGATGGTCTATCAACCCCACCGGTACACGCGCACGCAGGAGTTGTATGACGACTTCGTCAAGGTGTTGCTGCTTGTTGACCTGTTGCTGATCGTCGAGGTGTACGCGGCCGGCGAGGACATGATCGCGGGCGCCGACGGCAGGGCGCTGTGTCGCGGCGTGCGGCGCTTCGGGGGCATGAACCCGCAGTTTACGGCGACACCGGAAGAAGCGCTGGAACTGCTCGGGTCGCTGCTCCGGGACGACGACGTGCTGATCGTTCAGGGCGCGGGAAACGTGAGTCGGGTGTCCACAGGACTGGAGGAGTCGAGCAATGCGGCTTAAATCGTTGTTTGCGGCGTTGATGCTGGTAGCAGTCGCGGGGGCGGGAACGGCCGGCCTGTGGCACTTCCTCGATACGCCGGTCGAACTCGTGAGGATCGCGGGAGATTTGACCGAGATCGAGAGGGAGGAGATCCGCGCCGCCGTGATTGAAACTGTCGACTCGGCCGTTACCGGCGTAGTCGACGTCGTCGCGGCGATCGATGCGCTCGGCTGGACCCGGGACACCTGGGTGCGCCGCATCGGATCGGGCGTGATCGATGTGTCGGTCAAGCGAGAGGCGCTGGCCGCGCGGTGGGGGAACGCGGAATACCTGACGACCGCGGGAGAAGTCGTCGGTGCGCTGGGGCCGCCGGATCCGGAGACGCTCCCGAGATTGTCCGGAACCCTCTCTACCAGCGGCGAGACGATGCAGGTGTACGGCAAGTTGAGTGCCCGTTTGGCTGATCTCGGGCTCATGTTGAAAGCCCTCGAAGAAACCGAGGTCGGCGGCTGGCGGTTGATTCTGGACGATGACGTCACCGTGCTGCTTGGGGCGGAGGACATCAACGGACGTCTCGAGCGCGTGTTGGCGGTGTATGCGGACGCGCTGACCCATCGGATGGAAAAGGTTGATCGAATTGACGCGCGCTACGGCAGTGGCGTGGCGGTTCGCTGGCGCGACGAATTGACGGAAGAAAGACTTGCATGGAACAAAAGTCCGGGGGGAGCGTTAGCGACCACGGGCGGTTGTTCCATGGTCGACGAGCGGGGCCGGGCCGGAGCCTTCAGCCGGGGAGCGCGAGGGGGTACCCCTCGCATGAGAGAAGCCGAAGCCGAAGCCGAAGGCGCCGCCTGTGGGGCACTGCTGGCGAGGAACTAGCCGAGGAACCAGACGAGGAACTAGCCGAGGAACCAATAGTGGCGGACAACGGTAGAAAGAAGATCATCGGACTCGACATAGGGACCAGCAAGGTGGCCTCCCTGGTCGGCGAGGTTTTGCCCGAGGGCGGCGTCGAGGTTGTGGGGATCGGTTCGTACCCCTCCACCGGATTGAAGAAGGGCGTCGTGGTGGATATCGAATCCACCGTGCAGTCGATTCGGCGTGCGGTGGAGGAAGCGGAATTGATGGGCGGGTGCAGAATCGAGTCCGTCTACGCGGGCATTGCCGGCAGCCATGTGCAGAGCCTGAATTCGCACGGAATCGTCGCCATACGCGACAACGAAGTGCAGCAACAGGATGTCGACCGGGTCATCGACGCCGCCGGGGCGGTAGCTATTCCGGCGGATCAGAAGATTCTGCATGTCCTCACGCAGGAATATGTCATCGACAACCAGGAGGGCGTCAAAGAGCCCCTCGGCATGTTCGGCGTGCGGATGGAAGCGAAGGTCCACCTCGTCAGTTGCGCGGTCAACGCCGCACAGAACATAGAAAAGTGCATCGAGCGCTGCGGCCTCGCGGTCAACGAGGTGATTCTGGAGCAATTGGCGTCGAGCTATTCCGTGTTGACGGACGATGAGCGCGAGTTGGGCGTCTGCCTGGTCGACATTGGCGGCGGCACCACTGACATCGCCGTCTTCACGGCCGGTGCGATTCGCCATACCGCTGTGATTCCCATCGCCGGCACCCAGATCACCAACGACATCGCGATGGCGCTTCGGACACCGACGAGGCACGCCGAGGAGATCAAGATCAAGTATGCGTGCGCCCTGAACAAGCTCGTGCATCCCGACGAAACCATCATGGTCCCGGGTGTCGGTGACAGACCGCGCCGTGACCTGTCGCGCCACGCGTTGGCCGAGGTCGTGGAGCCGCGATACGAAGAGTTGTTCACGCTCGTCAGAACGGAACTGCGCCGTAGCGGGTTCGAAGACCTGTTGGGCGCGGGGATCGTGCTGACCGGCGGTTCCTCGAAGATGGAAGGAGCTGTCGAACTGGCGGAAGAGATCTTCGGCATGCCGGTATCTGTCGGTACGCCGAGAAACGTAGAGGGATTGCCCGACATAGTCCGCAATCCCATCTACGCGACGGGCGTGGGTTTGCTTGTATATGGACAGCAGCGGGAAAACGGCGGCCAGCGCGGCAAGTCCGGATCGCGCGGATTTTTCGGCCGCATCGGCAAGTGGTTCGGCGAAAACGTTTGAACTCATCCAGGAGAAGTGAGGAGCAGGTATATGTTTGAACTGGTGGACAGCGCCCCTGAGAGCGCGGTTATCAAGGTGATTGGCGTCGGCGGCGGCGGCGGCAACGCGGTGCAGCACATGCTGAAGCATGACGTGGAAGGCGTGGATTTCATCGCCGCCAACACGGATGCGCAGGCGCTGAAGAGCGTTACTGCCAACACGATCCTGCAGCTTGGCGCGTCGGTCACGAAAGGGCTGGGCGCGGGCGCGAATCCCGAGATTGGGAAACAGTCCGCGCTGGAGGACCGGGATCGAATCGCCGAGATACTCGATGGCGCCGACATGGTCTTTATTACCGCCGGGATGGGCGGTGGCACGGGCACGGGCGCTGCGCCTATCGTCGCGGAGGTTGCGAAGGAACTCGATATCCTGACGGTTGCCGTGGTGACCCGGCCGTTCGCGTTCGAGAAACGCACGGAGACCGCCGACAAGGGCATCGAGGAACTGGAGTGCCACGTCGATTCCCTGATCGTCATTCCAAACGACAAGCTGCCGTCCGTGCTTGGCGAGAAGACTCTGGTGCTGGACGCGTTCGCGGCGGCGAACGATGTCCTGCTCGGTGCGGTTCAGGGAATCTCGGACCTGATCATCCGGCCTGGATTGATGAACACCGATTTCGCAGATGTGCGCACGGTCATGTCCGAGATGGGCAAGGCGATGATGGGCACCGGTCGCGCGACGGGCGAGAATCGGGCTCGGGAAGCGGCAGAAGCCGCGATTCGCTGCCCGTTGCTCGAAGACATTGAGCTCTTGGGAGCCCGCGGAGCGCTCGTCAACGTGGTGGCGGGATCGAATCTCAATCTCGCCGAGGTCTTCGAGGTCGGCAACACGGTGGAAGAGTTCACGTCGAAGGACTGCAAGGTCGTTCTGGGGATGGTGGTTGATCCGGAGTGGGGCGACGACCTGAAGGTGACCGTGGTGGTCACCGGACTGACCGGTCCGGCCGAAGATCAGGCGATGATCGAGGAAACGGTTGCTGATGAAGATGCCGAGGTCGACTACACCAAACTCGAGCGCCCGACCTATCTGCGCGGTCGCGAGGGACGGCAGGCCGACCGCGTCGCGGAGGTTGAACGCTCAGCGGGCGAGAGCTACCTGGACGTCCCGGGCTTCCTGAACCGCACAAAACCATAGTTGGACCGCGCCGGGATCCGGGGGCGGGGGCGCTCGCCCCCTATTTCGTCGCACACTTGCTATAGACTCACGGCCTTCCCGAATCCGCGAAGGAATTACGATGGCCGAGTACGTTGCGACACCGATCAAATGGGTTCGCGAGCAGGTGGCGCTTTACGAGAGCAGCGGCGGCACAGAGGGCACGGAGCTGCGCGACACAGGCCTGCCCTGCATCATCGTCACGCACAAGGGCAACAAGACCGGTGTCATCCGCAAGACGCCGCTCATGCGCGTGAAGCATGGCGATAGCTACGTGTTGGTGGGTTCTCGGGGCGGCGCGCCCACGAGTCCGGTCTGGGTCTACAACCTGCGCGCCGACGGGAACGTCGAGATTCGCGACAGGACCGAGGTGTTCAAGATGCGCGTCCGCGAGGTCGATGACGCCGAGGAGCGCGCGCGGGTGTGGGCGATCGCCGTGGCGGCATTCCCGCCGTACGAGGACTACAGGAACAGGGCGGCGCCCACACGCGCAATCCCGGTCTTCATCGCCGAGCCTGCGTAGGCGCGCGCAACACAGTGTGGCGAGCGCGCCGGAGACGTCAGTCGAACGCTTTCGCCAGCGCCGCGATATGCGCCGGCGTCGTGCCGCAGCAACCGCCGACCAGGAGCACGCCGCTGTCGGCCCAATCCCGCGCGTGTTCGACCAGGCGGTCGGGCGTCGCGTCGGCATCGAACGTCCAGTTTGGGGCTGCGAACTCGCCGACTTCCGGGTAGACGCCGATGGGCCCCGGCCAGCGTTCGCGCACCATCGCGATCGCCTGCGGCACGGCGCCGACATCGCTGTGCATGATGTTGACCACGCTCGGACCCATCGGGATGAGGACGTCGAGCGGTCTGGCGAAGTCGATGTCGGGCAGGTCGAAACTCACCAGACCGTCGCCTTCGGCGCGCTGCCTGCAGCTCACCCCCAACCAGACGGGGAGGCCGGTCTCAAGCGCCGCCTCCATTGCGCGAGCCGCGTGGCGGGTGTCCTGCATCATTTCCAAGGCAATGAGATCTACGCCGCTGTCCGCGAGGATCGCCGCGAGTTCCTTGAGCGCCGCCAGCTCAAGGTCGGGATCGGGATAGTTGGCGGCTTTCATCCCCGGCGGCAGGTTCGAGATCGATCCCGCGATGGCGATGTCCTTGCCTGACCCGTCCCGCGCTTCGGCCGCGAGTTGCACAGCCTTGCGGTTGATGTTCTCGAACTCGTCATCCAGGCCTGCGGGCTCGAGGAGAAACCGCACGGTCCCGAACGTATTGGTGATGATCACCTCGGCCCCGGCGGCGATGTAGTCCTCGTGCACCGCTCGCACCACTTCCGGGTGGCTGTGGACCGCCAGACCCGACCAGGCAGCTTCGCTCATAGGCACGCCCCGGCGCTGGAGTTCCGATCCGGTGCCTCCATCAATCACAACGATTTGATCACGCGCGAGTTTTTCTTGCCAAGACACGATGGTGTTCTCGAATGGTCCCCCTATGGTTGCGGGCAGGTGTTCGGACGTTCCGCGCGGCGTTCCCGTCACCTCGCGGCAGAGATGCTACAAGTGCGTTTGACGATTGGCCAATTGCCGGTGGGAGGATGCGATCAGCCGTCCGGGCGCGGCAGCGGAGCGATTCCATTGGGTGGCGGTGGCCGGTAGTCTATGCGCCGCATGGCGATAGAGATTCTCGATTACGACCACGACCGCGACTTCGAGGCCGTAAAGCGCATCATGTACGAGGTGGGCTGGTTGGAGAACGAGCACGAGGCGAAGTCCTTCGAGGCAGAAGCGCGTGCCTCTCAGGGGTTGATCTTCCCGATCGACGGTCAGGCCGAGTGCGTCGTATTTACGGTTCCGGGGACTCTGCGCCACGGCGATACGGATCTTGAAATGACCGCGTTCACGGGTGTGGTGACCAGTCGCATCGCCCGCAAGCTTGGTGCCGCAAGAGGGCTCACCGCACACGCGCTGTCGGTGGGCTGGGAGGCCGGCAGCGAGGTTGCCGCGCTCAACATGTTCGATCAGGGCTACTACGATCGACTGGGATTCGGCACCGGAGCCTACTCGAACCGTGTCAAGTTCGATCCGGCCACGCTGCGCGTCGATCGCCCCTTTCGGCCGCCGAGGCGATTGACCGGTAAAGACTGGCGCGACGTCTACCAGGCGATGCACGCGCGCCTGCGCGGCCACGGCAGCATCGTCCTCAACGTCGAGGAAATGGTATATGCCGAACTATCGTCCTACGACGCGGCGAAGACCATTGGCCTCGGCTACTACGACGGCCCCGGTGGCACCTTGTCACATTTCCTTTTTGGCCAGACGGGCGGCTACGAGGACGGCCCCTACGACATCAGGTGGTACGCGTATCAGTCCACGGAACAGCTACTGGAGCTGCTGGCCTTGATCAGGTCGTTGGGCGACCAGGTGTATTCGTTGGCCATGAAGGAGCCACCAGAGATCCAGTTTCAGGACCTGCTCAGGCAGCCGGCGCGCAGCCGCGACATCAGCAGGGGTTCGAAGCACGCGGCAGAGCACACCACCCGGGCCCATTCACAGGTGCGCATCCTCGATTTGGCGAAGTGTTTGGCGAAGACTCACCTCGATGCCGAAAGCGTGACCTTCAATCTTCAACTCTCCGACCCTGTTGGAGAGCACTTGGGAGACGAGACGCGTTGGCGGGGCGTCGCCGGCGACTACATCGTCACACTGGGCGAAGATTGCTCGGTGCAGCAGGGTCGATCGACCAGGCTCGCGACGCTGCGCGCCTCGGTCGGAGCGTTCAGCCGTCTTTGGTTGGGGGTGAGGAACGCGTCAAGCCTTGCCGTGACGGATGACTTGCGGGGGGATAGTGCCTTGTTGTGCGAACTCGACCGCGCGCTGCGGCAGCCGCAGCCTCACTTTGGCTGGCCTTTTTGAGGGACTTCCCAAACATCTCGACCGTTGCGTCGGCCTCGCTGGGATGCCCCGGTAGCGTCGCGGCGATGCGTTGCAACTACGTTGCTTTCACTTGTCGATGCGTCGCCCGAATGCGGATGTTTTCAACCTTCGAAAAGTCTTCCAGCCGGCGCAACATTGGCAACAGCTCCGGTAGGCGGAATCGCAGGCGGGTCGCCCAGGCGGCGCTGCTCGCGTGCACGGTCAGGATTTGTCCGCGGATGTTCGCGACCTCGAAACGCGGCGCTTCTTCACGGGGCAGCAACGCCCGGAACTGGTTTGTCCACGACGCGCGCATTTCCGTGCGAGTCACCAACCTCGCGAGCTGATTCGCGGCGGAGTTTCGCCGCGAATGGCGATCCGACAAGATTTCATCTATGTTACGGGCTGGCACGCGCGTTGATTCGATGAAGAAGACGATTCACATCATAGCCGCTGGCGATGGTCACGGTCGAATTCGCCCGTTCAGTGTCCCGCAGGCGGTGATCGTGGGATTTGCGGTCTTCCTGGGCTTGTTCGTCGTCGTCAACATCGCCGTTTTTGTCCGCCATACATCTACGGAAGCGCTGAACGAACTGACGCTGTCCAGTTGGAATGATCGGCTCGGCCGGCAGCGCGAGGAGATCGATTTGCTCTCGCGCCAGGCGCGCGAGCAAGTACTCGCCGCGGGAAGGAAACTCGCGGGCATGGAAGCGCGTCTGTTGCGCATGGAAGCGCTCGCGGAGCGGGTGTCGGAAATGACGCAGGTCGCGGACCTCGGCGAAGGCGAGTTCCGTTTCGACCTCCCGGCGGCGACCGGTGGCCCGGAGGCGACCTTCGGCGCCAAGGACATCGCCGTATCGGACTACTTCGCCAAGATCGATCAGGCGTCGGCGGAACTGAGAATGCGCGAGCGCGAAATGAAGGTACTCGAGTCGCTGCTTGCGCGCGGCAGTTTCAGGGACCAGATTGCGCCCGCACGGGGGCCGCTGGACGGGGGCTGGATGTCCTCGCGCTATGGCCCGCGCATCGATCCGATTTCCGGCCAGCCCGCGTGGCACCACGGCGTCGACTTCAGCGGCGGGCCGGGCAGCGATGTCACGGCCGTGGCTGGCGGGGTCGTCACGTTTACAGGGACCTCGGGCGCCTATGGCCAGATGGTCGAGATCGAACACGGCGAAGGCATCTCCACCCGTTACGCGCACCATGACTCCCTTCAGGTCGAACCCGGCGACATCGTGAAGAAGGGCCAGGCGATCGCGCGTCTTGGAAGCACCGGACGTTCGACCGGACCCCACGTGCACTTTGAAGTCTTGAGGGACGGCCGTCGTTTCGATCCGGCTGAGTACCTGGCGCCGCGCTGATCTCCAAGCTGGGGCATGAGCCCCGCGCAATTTTGAGACATCGCCTACCGAGAAACCGGAGCGGTTCCATATGCGCGGCCTGGCCGGCGGCATATGGTACGGGCGATGCCGCCGCTCTTCCGCAAAGAGGTCCTCGAGGCGCAACGTCAACGCCTGCACGGGGATGTCCTGATCGTCACGCCGCTACCCATCGCCGTGGTCGCGGGTTGGCTGTTGGTGACGTTGCTGGTTGTGGTGACGTTCGCGGTCTTCGGCACCTATGCCCGCGCGGAGCGAGTACCGGGCTATCTCGTGCCGTCCAAGGGCCTGGTCAAGGTGGCGCCGCCGCGCGCGGGCGTCCTGCGCGATGCCCGCGCGCGGGTGCGCGAAGAGGTCGAGGCGGGGCAGGTGCTCGCCGTGGTTCACAGCGAAGCGCCGTCGCTCGCCGGCGACACCGCCGCTGCCATAGCTTTGCGGTCCTTGAGCGATCAAGAGCGCTTGCTCCAGCGTCAGATCAGTCTCGAACGGGACCGGTTGATGCGGGAACGTTCGCGGCTCCAAGCCGAGCAAGACAGCCTGAACGCGCAGATCGCTTCGTTCGAGGAACAGCGGGAGTTGCAACGCGAGATCACGGAATCGGCGCGCTCTGCATTCGAGAAGGTCCGCGCGTTGCTGGAGGGTGGCTTCATCTCGGTCGTCGAGTCGGAGCGGCGAAGGCAGTCGTGGCTGGCCCACCATCTGGAAGAAAAGCGTCAAGCGCAGCAGCTGACCGAATTGCGCGCGCGCTTGACGGATATCGGCCACCAACTGGCGATGTTTCCGCAGGAAGTCGCGTTGCGCGTATCCAGACTGGAGAGCCAGATCGCGGACATCGAGCAACGTGAGGCGGAGTTGGAGGGGCGGCGGGCGTACGTCGTCAAGGCGCCGGTCGCCGGGACAGTCGCCTCGATTCGCAACATCCCCGGCGCGTTCGTCTCTCCGCACCAACCGCTGGCGTCCATACTGCCCGCTGGTAGCGAACTCGAGGCGGAGCTCTTCGTTCCCAGCAGGGCGGCGGGTTTTGTGGCAAAGGGGCAGCCGGTTCGCCTGTTGTATGCGGCGTTTCCCTACCAGCGGTTCGGCACCCATGAGGGCGTGATTCGTCACGTTGCGCCGGCGATTACGTCCGCTACGGAAGCGGACGTTCCTTTCAATCTGGTGGAGCCCGGCTATCGCGTGGCGGTGCGGCTCGCGTCGCAGGAAGTGATGGCTTTCGGCCGCAGCTTCGAACTCCAGCCCGGAATGTTGCTGGAGGGCAACATCATCCTGGAACGGCGTTCATTTTTCAGTTGGTTGACGGAACCGTTCCGGGCAGTGAGTCATTGATGGCGGTGGAGGACCTCAGACACCTCAACTTCGGGGCGCGAACGCTGCCGATCATCCGCCAGAACGAAACGACGGAGTGCGGCTTGGCGTGTCTCGCCATGGTGGCGGGATTCCACGGATTCAGGACGGATATAGCGGCGCTCAGAAGACGATTTCCCACGAGCGCGGCGGGCGTGACGCTGTCCGCGATCATGGACATGGCCGATCGTATGGACTTGAGTTGCCGGGCGCTCAAGGTGCCGCTTGAGGATATTCGCAAACTGCAGACCCCAGCCATCATCCATTGGGACATGAACCATTTCGTCGTGCTGAAAACCGCGAGCGCGAAGACGATGGTGGTGCACGATCCCGCGACGGGCGCGCGGCGCTACACCCGGGATGCATTCTCGGCGCACTTTACGGGCGTTGCGCTGGAACTCCATCCGACGAAGCAATTCGAGAGAAAGGAAGAACGCGCCAAGCTGCGCTTGAACCATTTGTGGACGCGTATTCGGGGCCTAAAACGGACGCTGGCGCAAGCCCTGGTTCTGTCCGCGATCCTGCAGCTATTCGTGCTCGTCAGCCCGTTCTATCTGCAACTGACGGTGGACGAGGTGCTGGTAAAGTTCGATGCCGATCTCCTCTGGGTACTGGCGTTCGCATTCGGCGCCTTTGCCATCCTGAATGCGGTTGCGGGATTGCTCCGCGGGTACGTGCTGCTCTATTTCGGCAACATGCTGAACTACCAGATGGTATGCAATCTCTTCGCCCACCTGATCCAGTTGCCGGCCGACTTTTTTGAAAAGCGCCACATAGGCGACATCGTTTCGCGTTTCGGTTCGGTAGGGCCGATTCGGTCGCTGTTCACTGAAGGGCTGGTCGCAACGGCTATCGACGGTGTCATGGCGATCGCGACACTCATCATGATGTTCCTGTACAGCCCCGCGCTCGGGTCGATTGCCCTGGTTGCCCTGGTTCTCTATCTGATTCTGCGCGTCGCGTCCTATCCGCCGTTGCGCGAACGGAGCGAAGACGCCATCGTGTTCCACGCCAAGGAACAATCGTTCTTCATGGAAACCGTGCGCGGCGTATTGAGCATCAAGCTCTTCGGACGTGAGACCGACAGAAAACGCCTGTGGCAAAACCGATTCGCCGACGCGGTGAACGCCGACGTGCGCGTGCACAAGCTAAGCATCTGGTTTGCGCTCGGTAATAACGTGATCTTTAGTATCGAGCACGTCGTGCTGATATACGTTGCGGCGAAAATGGCCCTCGGCGCGGAGTTCACGGTCGGCATGATCTTCGCGTTCATGGCGTACAAGCGGCAGTTCACCGACAAGGCCCTCGCGCTGGTCGAACGCCTGATCGAGTTCCGGATGCTCGAATTGCATCTTTCCCGCATCGCCGACATCGCGTTGGCGGAACGGGAGCCGGCAGCGTTGCCGACATCCGCGACCCGCGGCGGCGGGCCAATGCGCGGCGCCTTGCGTCTTGAAGGCGTTTCCTATCGGTACGGCGAAGCGCTGCCGGAGGTGTTTGATGGAGTCAGTGTCGACATCGCTGCCGGCGAGACCGTCGCTTTCGTCGGCTCCTCGGGTAGCGGCAAGACGACCCTGATGAAGATCATGTTGGGTTTGTTCGAGCCCACCGCCGGCCGGGTCCTGGTCGACGGGCGTCCCCTCGCCGACGTTGGCGTCGGCGAGTACCGGCGCCATGTTGGGTCGGTGATGCAGGAAGACGCGTTGTTCGCGGGGTCCATCGCCGAGAACATCGCCTTTTTCGATTCCGAGATCGACATGGCGCGCGTAGTGCATGTCGCTACGCTGGCTTGTATACACCGCGAGATCATCGCGAAACCGATGCAATACGAGACGCTGGTGGGCGACATGGGCTCAGCGCTCTCCGGAGGCGAAAAGCAACGCATACTGCTCGCGCGGGCGCTGTATCGGCGACCGAAGATTCTCTTCATGGACGAAGGGACATCGAGCCTGGACGTGGCGACCGAGCGTGATGTCAACGCGTCGATCAAGTCCTTGGGCGTAACGCGTATCATCGTCGCGCATCGGCCGGAGACGATTCGAACGGCTGATCGGGTGGCCGCCCTGATCGATGGCAAACTCGTACCGGCGGACGCCGCCTGATCTTGTGTCGTGTCACGCGCGTTCTAGCGCTTCAGAGTTCGCCATGCGCGTCAATGCAAGGCGTGGTCCGCAGGGAATATCAGGCATATTCGCAAGGGCCACAACGCGGCAGTGGCGTGCATGGCGAACTCCCGAAGGGCGCGCCCCACGGGGCCTGTGGCCGCGTTGCGCCCCTTGGAAATGGAGGCGACCATTCCCTGCGGGGACGCGCCTTGCCACAAACCCCGTGGAACGCGCTGAAGCGCCAGAACGCGCGTGACACGACACATGGCATTATCGCGGTAAAATCAGACCAGACCCTATAGGTCGCATTGAGATGGACGACGGACTCTTCAAGAAAGTCTTCGGCACGAAGAACGCGCGCGAACTGAAGCGCATGCAGAAGACCGTGGCCAAGGTCAATGCGCTGGAGCCTTCGATCACTGGGCTTTCGGACGCGGACCTGAAAGCGAAGACCACGGAATTCAGGAACGCGCTGGCGGCGGGCACCACGCTTGACGCGCTACTGCCCGAGGTGTTCGCGGTCGGGCGCGAAGCATCGCGTCGCAGCCGCGACATGCGCCACTTCGACGTGCAGATCATCGGCGGCATGACCCTGCACCAGGGCCGCATCGCGGAGATGCGCACCGGCGAAGGGAAGACCGTGGTCGCGGTGCTGGCGGCGTACCTCAACGCGCTCGGCGGCAAGGGCGTGCACATCGTGACGGTCAACGACTACCTGGCGCGCCGCGATGCCACCTGGATGGGTCCGATTTACGAGGCGCTCGGCATCACCGTGGGCGTTGTGCAATCGGGCCAGGATATGGAGTCGAAACGCACGGCTTATCAGGCGGACGTCATCTACGGCACGAACAACGAGTTCGGCTTCGACTACCTGAGGGACAACATGGCCTTCAGGTTGGAGGACAAGGCCCAGCGTTCGCTCGAGTTCGCCATTGTCGACGAAGTGGACTCGATACTCATAGACGAGGCGCGAACGCCCCTCATCATTTCGGGGCCGGCGCAGGACAGCACCGACCTGTACGTCACGATCAACAGGCTCGCGCCCCGGCTCAAGCAGCAGGAGATGGTGGAATCGGATCTGCCGGTCCGGTTCGGCGGCGAGGAGGTGGAAGACACCGGCGACTTCTTCATCGATGAGAAGAACCGACAGGTCGAGCTGACCGAGCGGGGACACGGCTTCATCGAGGACGAACTCATCCGTCTCGGCCTCCTCGGGGAGGGGGAGAGCCTGTACGCGCCGGTGCATCTCGGCCTGCTGCACCATATACACGCCGCGCTGAAGGCACACGCCCTGTTCAAGCGCGACGTGCATTACATGGTGCAGAACGGCGAGATCGTCATCGTCGATGAGCACACCGGGCGTGCCATGCCCGGCAGGCGCTGGTCGGAAGGCATACACCAGGCGGTCGAAGCGAAGGAGGGCCTCGCGATCCAGAACGAGTCGCAGACGCTCGCTTCCACCACGTTCCAGAACTACTTCCGGCTGTACGGCAAGCTGTCCGGAATGACCGGCACCGCAGATACGGAGGCCTTCGAGTTTCGCCAGATCTACGGCCTCGATGTCGTCGTCATTCCGACGCACGCGCCGATGATTCGGGATGACCGAAACGATCTTGTCTACCTCACCACCGACGAGAAGTACGATGCCATCGTCGAGGACATCAACGAGTGCATCGAGGCGGATCGGCCGGCGCTTGTCGGCACCACGTCCATCGAGTCCTCGGAACGCCTGTCGAAAGAGCTTGAACGGCGCAAGATCGGCCACAGCGTGCTGAACGCGAAGCAGCACGAGCGAGAAGCCGAAATCGTCGCCCAGGCGGGCCGCGCGGGCGTCCTCACCATCGCCACGAACATGGCGGGCCGAGGCACGGACATCGTCCTGGGGGGCAATCTGGAAAGCGAACTCGAAGCGGCGGCTGACGGGGAGCAAGAATCTATTCGCGCGCGTTGGCAGGAACGCCATGACGCGGTTGTTGCGGCTGGCGGGCTGCACATCATCGGCACCGAGCGTCACGAGTCCAGGCGGATCGACAATCAGCTACGGGGACGCTCGGGTCGCCAGGGCGACCCGGGTTCGTCGCGCTTTTACCTGTCGATGGAAGACAACCTCATGCGCATCTTCACGACGGATCGGATGCGCGGCTTCATGCAGAACCTCGGATTGGAGAAGGGAGAGGCGATCGAGGCTCGCATGGTGAGCAACTCCATCGAGAAGGCCCAGCGCAAGGTGGAGGGCCGCAACTTCGATATCCGCAAGAATCTCCTGGAATACGACGATGTCGCGAACGACCAGCGCCAGGTGACATATCGGCTGCGCAACGAGCTGATGGGGTCTGCCGATCTGTCCGAGGCCATTCAGGCTATCCGCGACGACGTCATCGAGGACCTGATCGATGGCTATGTCCCGCCGCAGAGCATCGAAGATCAGTGGGATACAGAAGGGCTTGAGCAAGCCCTGGCCGCAGAGCTGAACTCCGTCCAGCCAATCAAGCGTTGGCTGGAGGAGGACGAGTCGTTGAGCGAGGAGCCCCTGCGCGAAAAGATCCGAGAACAGATCAGGACCGAGTACGAGCGGAAGGAACAGGACTGGAGCGCGCAGGGTATCGACATGCGCGTGATTGAAAAACAGATCATGTTGACGGCCCTGGATCAGAGGTGGAAGGAACACCTCGCGGCCATGGATCACCTGCGCCAGGGAATTCACCTGCGCGCGTACGCGCAGAAGCAGCCGAAGCAGGAATACAAGCGGGAAGCGTTCGAACTGTTCCAGGGCCTGCTCGACAACATCAACCGGGATGTTGTGAGGCTGCTGTCCAGAGTCCAGCTAGAGCGCGAACAGGACGTGGAAGAGATGGAGCGCCGGCGGCGGGAGGAGCAGGCGCGGCGCATGCGTTTCCAGCACGGCGCTGCCAGCGCGCTCGACGGCGAAGCGGATGGCCGCGCCGAGCCGAGGCGGGCCGAAACGTTCGTCAGGGAGGAACGCAAGGTGGGCCGCAACGAACGCTGTCCGTGCGGCTCCGGCAAGAAGTACAAGCACTGCCACGGCAAGGCTGCCTGACCATGGCGGTCAATCTGCCGCCGGTGAGTGAACTCAGGGCGGTCCCGGGAATTCGTATCGGAACGGCGGCGGCGGGCATCAAGTATCGAGCGCGCGATGATCTCGCCATATTTGCTCTCGACCCGGGTTCGACCGTGGGCGGCATATTCACCCAAAGCAGCTTTCGCGCGGCGCCCGTCGCGGTGGCGTCGGAGCGTCTCGGCGCCGCCCGAGGTCTGGTGGTCAACAGCGGCAACGCCAATGCCGCCACCGGAGCACGTGGACTGGCGGACGCGCGTTCGAGCTGCGCCCTCGCGGCGGATGTCCTGGGATGCGACGCGAACGAGGTATTGCCTTTTTCCACCGGCGTGATCGGTGAGTTCCTGCCGATGGATCGGGTGGCCGAGGGAATCAGGCAGGCGGGCCGCACGCTTCGGGGCGACGCCTGGCCGTCGGCCGCGCGTGCCATCATGACGACGGATACCCAGCCCAAGGGCGTGTCGGGCCGTTTTGAGATCGGCGGCTGCGCCATTACCGCCACGGCGATTTGCAAGGGATCGGGCATGATCCGACCGGATATGGCGACGCTGCTGGCATTCCTCGGCACCGACGCGTCGCTTTCCGCGGAAGCTGTCCAGGCGCTGGCGCGCGACCTGGGCGAGCGCAGCTTCAACCGATTGACGATAGACGGCGACACGTCGACCAACGATTCCTTCGTCGTCGCGGCTACGGGCTACGCCAACGGCCACGCCAACGGTTACGCCAAGGGCCGCGCCGGGGGCCGCGCCGGCGTCGGCGACGAACACTACGACGCGTTGCTCGCCGCTTTCACTCCGCTCGCGGTCGACCTTGCCCAACGCACCGTACGCGACGGCGAGGGCGCCACGAAGTTCGTTACCGTTACCGTGCAAGGCGGCGCATCTGCCGACGAGTGTCTGCGCGCCGCCTATACCGTCGCGCATTCTCCGCTGGTCAAGACCGCGTTGTTCGCGGGCGATCCCAACTGGGGTCGATTCTGTATGGCCATCGGCCGCGCGGGGGTGGAGGCCCTCGACCCGGCGGGCGTCTCACTCCATCTGGACGACGTCTGCGTCGCGGACGGCGGGTTGGTGGCCCGGTCCTACACGGAAGAGCAGGGCGCCGCGGTCATGGCGCGCGACGAGTTCACCGTCATGATCGACCTCGGCCGGGGCGACTGCTCGGAGACCGTCTGGACATCGGATCTGTCCTACGAGTACGTCCGTATCAACGCCGAATACAGAACCTGATGCCGTCGGCCGGGTTCAGTCCTGGTTGATCTCGTCCGACGGCACATCGTCGAACGCCGGATCGCCTTCGATCCGGTGGCGCTCGTCGGCCCATCCGCCAAAGTCGATCAGCTTGCATCGCTCCGAGCAAAACGGGCGATGCTTGTTGGCTGGCGACCACTTGACCGGTTTGCGGCAGGTCGGGCAAGGCAGGATTCGGACGGGATCGGACATCGCTTTGCAGCCGTGCGTGTCAGGCGCGGGCCAGCGCGGGCCGCACGCCGAGGGTTCAATGGATAGCGATCAACTGTTCGCGGAACATAAGCGTAACCCACCCTGCGGCGGCGAGGAAAGGCCCGAACGGAATCGGTTGGTCGCGCCGTATCGTGCGCTTGAGGATAGCGACCGCCGCGTAGAGCAACCCGGCCAGAGACGCGATTAGGACCACCGCCGGGAGCGCCTGCCATCCAAGCCAGGCGCCGAGCGCCGCCAGCAGCTTGAAGTCGCCGTGGCCCATGCCCTCGCGGCCGGTAAGGAGCTTGAAACCCCAGTACACGATCCAGAGCGCCAGGTAGCCAACGACGGCGCCGCCGATGGCGTCCGCCGGCGAGATATGACCAAACGTGAGCGCTGTCAGAACACCGCCCCAAAGCAGCGGCATCGTGATCTCATCGGGAAGGAGCTGGGTTTCCATGTCTATGCAGCCGAGCGCGATCAGGCCCGACGTGTAGAAGAGAAGGGCGACTGTGAGCCAGTCGTAGCCGAAAGCGTGCAGAACGGCCAGGCCGGCCACGACTGTGACCGCCTCGACCAACGGGTACCGCGCCGGAATCCGCCAGCGGCAATGGCGGCATCGCGCGCGCAGGATCAGCCAGCTCAGGATCGGCAGGTTATGCCACAGCGCGATGGGGTGGCCGCACTGCGGGCACTGTGAACGCGGCACCGCCAGGTTGAATCGCCCTTCGGGGGCCGAAGTCTCGGCTGGCATCTCAAGCAGCTCGCGTGCGTGTTTTCGCCAATCCCGTTCGAGCATGATCGGAAGGCGATGGATGACGACATTCAAGAAGCTGCCGATGGCCAAGAAGACGACGGCCAGCAGGATCGGAATCGCCCAGCCTTGACTCAGGAGCATCTAGTTGTGTCCTAGAGTCCGCCGGCGACCGCGCCGAGCTGAAAGATCGGCAGGTACATCGCGATGACCAGTCCGCCGATAAGAACGCCCAGCACGGACATGATCATCGGTTCGAGCAGGGAAGTCAGGCCCTCCACCGCATCGTCGACCTGTTCCTCGTAGTAGGCGGCGGATCGGTCGAGCATGTCGTCCAGGGTTCCCGACTCCTCGCCGACGGTGATCATCTGCACCACGATAGTGGGAAAGGCGCGGCCATTGCGCATGGCGGCGCTGATTTGCTGCCCGCCGGCGACTTCGTCGCGGATTCGGCGCATCTCGCGCGCGAACACCGAGTTGCCCGCCGAGGCCGCAACCGAATTCAACGCTTCGATCAGCGGAACGCCCGCTGATATGGTGGTCGCCATCGTGCGCGCGCAGCGAGCGACTGCGGACTTCCGGGCGATTCCGCCGACCACGGGCAGGCGCAGAATGACGCGATCCATTGCCTCCCTTGCGGGCTGCTTGCGGCGCGCGGCGAGGATTCCGGCCAGGAGCGCCGCGGCGGCGACCAGGAGTGGCAACCACCACGCCTGCGCGAACTCTGAAATCGCGATGACGCGGAGCGTCGCGGCTGGCAGCTCTGCACCGAATCCGGCGAATATCTGTTCGAATTGAGGCACCACCTTGATCAGCAGGATACCGGATACGGCCAGGGCAACGCATATCACGGCGACGGGATAGACCATCGCCTTGCGGATTTTTGACTTGAGCCCTTCGGTTTTCTCCTTGTGCGCGGCTATGCGATGCAGCACCGCTTCAAGGGCGCCAGCGCGTTCGCCCGCATCTACCAGGTTGCAGAACAACGTGTCGAACTGCGCCGGATGCCTGCGCAGCGCTGTCGCGAACGGCTCTCCGGCCGACACATCGTTGCGGATCTCCCGCACCAGATCGGCCATTCTCCGCTTTTCGGCGCCGGCGGCGACGATGTCGAACGCCTGCACCAAGGCTACCCCGGAGCGCAGCATCGTGGCCAATTGGCGCGTGAAGAACGCGATGTCGGATGCTTTCAGGCGTCCGCGCAACAGGCTTGCGGAGGATTCCCGCTTTCGTTGCAGGCGCGAGGGCCGGATCCCCTGGCGCCTGAGCGCAGCGCGGGCCATCTGCGGGCTTGGGCTGACGATCTCGCCGCTTGCCGCTTCCCCTTGCCTGTCTTGCCCTTCCCAGACAAAGTGCCCCACGGTCGTCGCCTTCGGCGTCGGCCGTGGCCCGGCCCCACTCGTCGACCATGGACCAAGCGTCCCCGGTCGCTGCCGCGCCCCGGAGACGTTTGTTCCATGAAAGTCGGGAGTATCGGGCATCGACTATGCGCGCCGCGCCGGTTGCGTTCGAGTATTCATCGCGTTCAAGACGGTTGCTGCCTGGCCTGCGTAACGCGGTTGATCTCGGCGAGCGACGTCACGCCGCGCATCGCCTTTTTCAGCCCGGCGGCCCGCAAGTCGTCGAATCCATGCCTTCTCGCTTGCTCGGCAAACTGAAGGCTATCTCCCGCGAGAAGGGCAATGCGCGACATCTCCGGCGTCATCTCTACGACTTCGTAGACGCCAACGCGGCCCCGGTAGCCGTTTCGGCATTTGCCGCAACCTTCGGGGCTCGCCTCAAACACATTGAATCCGTTGTCCACGTCGCGTTGCGCGAAGCCCTCCCGCAGCAACACTTCCCGCGGCACATCGATGGGCCGCTTGCACGCGGCGGACAACAGCCTGGCGAGCCGCTGGGCAATGACGAGGCTGACCGATGTCGCCAGGTTGAAGGCGGGCACGCCCATGTTTCGCATGCGGGTCAACGTTTCGGCAGCCGAATTCGTATGCAGGGTGGACAGGACCAGGTGGCCGTAGATCAGAGGTTTTTAGTGGATTCAGGACGGTTCCCGAAGTCACCTTAACATTTTGATAAACAAATATTTTTTGTCTATGTGCATGTCACGCTGGCACACTCCGTCTCACTCTTGTCTTGTAGCAGAACGAGTAACGAAAATGAAAAAACGACACACAATGCTGTTCCCCACCTTTGTCAAGACCGTCAATGTCCCCGGTCGCTACGGCGACGGCCGCGGCGGTCTCGGCCTAAGCCTTCTCGTCAAGCCCGCATCCCGCGGAGGTTTCTCCAAATCGTGGACGCAGAGCGTCCGCATCGACGGCAGGCCCACGAGCCTCGGGCTCGGTCGGTATCCCGTCGTGACCCTTGCGATGGCCCGCGCGAGGGCGCTCGATAACGCGCGCGCCATCGCCGAGGGTCGCGATCCCCGGCGCACCGCCAAGGCCATTCCGACCTTCGCCGAAGCTTGCGAGACGGTCATTGCGATTCACGCCGAGAACTGGAAGGATCGCGCCGGGTCCGAAAAACAATGGCGCGCAAGTCTCCGTGCCTATGCGTTATCCCGGATCGGGGGCAAAGCCGTGAACGCCGTCACCACCGCCGACGTCATGGCCGTCCTGTTGCCTATCTGGTCGACCAAGCGGGTGACCGCACGGCGGGCGCGACAGCGCATCGGCGCGGTGATGAAGTGGGTGATCGCGCAGGGGTTCCGCGCCGACAATCGCGCTGGCGACGCCATCTTCGCGGCGCTGCCGAAGAACGGCGCGATCCAAAAGCATCAGCGCGCGTTGCCGCACGCGGAGGTGGGATTGGCGCTCTGGCGGGTGCGGCGCTCTGGGGCGTACCGAGGAACCATGCTCGCGTTCGAGTTTCTGGTGCTCGCCGCCGCTCGCTCCGGGGAGGTGCGCAATGCGCGATGGGAGGAGATCGACCGCGACGGCGCGGTCTGGACCATCCCCGCCGAGCGCATGAAGGCGGGGCGCGAGCATCGGGTGCCGCTATCGGATCGTGCGCTTGAGGTGCTCGACGATGCCCGGGAGCTGGCCGATAGCGACCGTATCGTTTTCCCGTCGCCGACCGGACGTGCTCTGGGCCGTACGACGATGTCGACGCTCCTGCACGCTCTGAAGATCGACGCAGTCCCGCACGGGTTCCGGTCCAGCTTCCGCGACTGGGCGGCCGAGTGCACCGAGGCCCCGCGCGAGGTCTCCGAACTCGCCCTGACGCACGTCAACAGCGACCGCGTCGAGGCCGCATACCGGCGCAGCGACCTGTTCGAACGCCGCCGCGAACTCATGCAGGCGTGGTCGGACTACTTGGCCGCAGGGGACTGACCGCGCCTTGTCTTCTTCCTCGTCTTCGAAGAAGACCCTTATGCCGCGCGTAGCGCGGGCGCGCCCTCCATCCGCCGCCGAACCTTGCCGACGGGTCTCCTGCCACGGGCGACCCGGCGGCCGGAGGTAAACAACACGCTGCCGCAAACATCGATGCGGCTCCGGCCTTCTCGTTTTGTACGTGCTGATCAAGGCGTGAAAGACAGTTGAACCGGGGGGCGGCTGCCACAGCTTGCCGGTTGTGCATCCGTGCACGACATACCTGCGACCGACAACCCGCCGCGACAGTCGGCTACCAAGTGCGTCCACGTTCCCGGCCGGCCCGGTGCGCACCACCGGCGGCCGAGGCACGGGCCGATCAGCCGCATCGCGGGCCACGACATCCATCGCCGTGGCGTCGCAGCCCGCGAAGACCGCCTCGGACGCCGCCGCGAGCATCGCGGTCAGTGCAGCACGACGCATATTTCCCTCCGGGGGTTGTCGAAGTCCATCTCCCTGGTCACCCGCACCCAGACCATTTCTTCATCGATCCATCGCCATTCGTCCCCCGCCGCGCCGACGGCGACGAACCGGAACTCCCCGCGGTCGACCGGGCTCGGCAGCGTGGTGGGCATCCGTTGCTCCGTCATTCCCTAGTCCTCCTTTGTTGTTGCTTCGCGCGCGAGCGGCGTTCCGCCCCGGCCAGCAACCAATGACGCCACAACCGCCCACATCCGGTCAACGGACAATCCCCCGATCTCGCGTAAGCATTCGCCGCTGGACCTTGCGAGACGGAAACACCTGCGACAGACGGTGGGCCACTTCCCACAGTAGGAAGTGGCCCAGTTTGAAGTCGTCGCCGGCTTGACGACCATCAGCGACGAAAGACGACACTGCGATTCCTTCCGCCGGCGCGCAGCGGGACGGGGCCGGCGGGCTGACGTTTCGACCCTTTGCCGCGCCCCGTGTCCCGCGTGTAACTGCAGGCGGGGTAGTTCGAGCAGCTGAGAAAGGGTCCGTATGAACCGCTGCGCTGGTCCAGCATGCCGTCGCACTGCGGGCATCCCTCCGACGTCGATCCGCATTCCCGACAGCGCGCGAGCTTCCCCTCCCTCACCCTCAGTCCTTCGCCGCACGCGGGGCACGCCCGCTCCGTGTGCTCGCAATACGGATAGTTGGAGCAGCCGTAGAACGTATTTCCGCCTGGGCCCTCGCGGCGCTGGAGGCGTCCGCTGCCGCAATCCCGGCACGCGATAACTTGCGCCGGCGGGCGGCCGAACGTTCCGACTCCCTCTTGCTCCATCAGTTCCTTTGCGAACGCGGACGGCTCCCCGCCCTCCGCCAGCAGGTACGCCCGACGCCGGGCCCGCGTCATCGCAACGTACAGGAGCCGCCGCTCCTCCGCGTTGCGATGGCCCTCGGGCTCGGCGAGCACCAGGTCGAGCAGGGGGTCGTCCGACATCTCGCTGGGAAACGCGTACCGGCCCGCGCACAGCCCGAGGACCACCACGTAGTCGTCCTCGAGACCCTTCGCGCTATGCACGGTGCTGTAGGAGAGGTCCAGCGCCGGGTGGGCGCGGGCGAGCCTCCGCATATCGGGCTTGAGGCGCCGGTAGCGGCCGAGCAGCAGAACGCCTCGCCTGCCCCCGCCTGCGCGGGAGTCCTCGGCAATCCTCTCCAACGTTTCATCGAGCAGCGACGACTCGTCCTTGCCCGCCAGCCCGATCCAGACGCCGGGACCTTCCACGTTCCGTCGGGTGCGCACCGTCCTGCGGATCTGCGCGGGGTTGTCGAGCACGAACCTGGTCGCCACTGCGCTCACGCCTTCCGAGCAGCGGAAGGTCGTCTCGAGGTCCGAACGGGAACCGGAACCGAACCTCGCCTCGAACCCGCGCATGAAGGCGATATCCGCTCCGGCGAACCGGTAGATGGCCTGACAGTCGTCGCCGACCGCGAACAGCTGCGCGCTCTCGGACTGATCCAGCAGCGCCTTCAGCAGCGCCGCCCGTCCCGGCGAGATGTCCTGGAACTCGTCGACGAGAATGTAGCCGTAGGGGCTTTGGTAGCGTCCGGCGACCACATGGTCCGTCGCTCGGTTGATCATGTCGTGGAAGTCGACCTCGCCGGACCGCGAGAGCCTTTCCTCGTAGCGCTCGAAGATCGGTCGGAAGACCCTAAGAAACGCGTCGGCGCGGCCGGGCTCATGTGTGTCCGCAGCCCGTCGCGCCACCTCTTCCGCAGACAGCCTCGATCCCTTGAAATGCTGGAGGAATGTCGCCACCAGTTCCGTGAACGGCGCGACCCGGCCCTGCTCGTTGAGCGCGTCGAAGGCCCTTCCGGCCGGGATCGGTTTGGCAGCGACCCCGAGCTCCCGGAGTTTTCGCCCGAGGTTGCTCATGAGCTTGCCCGCGCGCTGCTCGTGGCTGAAGGTCTGGATCAGGGTGGTGCCGCGCTCCGCGTGGAGGGCCAGCTTCCAGTCCCTCGACGCGGTGTACTCCTCCTGATCGATAAAGGCCGGCGTCTTCCCCGCCGCCGACAGCGCGAAGTGCTCGATATAGATTCCGGACTCGGTCAGGTAGAAATCCGGCCTGTACTGGCTCTTCTTGGCGGTCGCGGTGTCGTGCTCGTAGGGGCGCTCGTACTCGTAGGCGATGCCGTTCATGTAGAGAAAGTTGGCGATCCGGCACTCCTCGAAGCTCTTCACGCGCTCTCCCCGCAGCGAGCGGATCTCCTGGCCGCGGACGTAGTCCCAGTACTCCTCCCGCGTCTTGAACTCGTGCTCGCTCCTGTAAGGGGCGAACCCGTAGGCGAGCCAGCGCACGAGCGCGCGGCTGCCTCCGCGGTCGTCGAGCAGCTCTCCGATGATGCCTTTGAGCGCGTCGAGCAGCGCGGCGCGGTCCTCGGCGATCTTGGACAGCGTCGGTCGCCTGCCTTCGGCTTCGCCGATGATCGACAGACCGAGTTCGTGGAAAGTCCGCACGTTCATGTCCCGCGCCGCCGGCCCGAGGCGTTTCTCGACGCGCTCCGCGAGTTCGTCGCGGGCGTTGCGCGCGAACGCCAGCAACAGCACCTCGTCCGCCCGGCGGGCGCCTTTCTCCGCGAGCCAGCCCGCCTTGGCCACCATCACGGATGTCTTGCCGCTGCCGGCGGCGGCGACGACCAGGTTGCGGTCGTCGTCAACGGCGACCGCCCGGCGCTGCTCGGCGATGAGCGGCCGCGACTCGACTCGGTCGAGGAAAGCGCGCGAACGCTCCAGCTCTTCGGCCACGAACGCCTCGTTCGCCGCCGACCGGGCCGCCTCGGGGTTCGCCAGAAACCGTCGGGTGCGCTCGAGCGCCTCGAGTTCCCCGCTGTGCGGCATTCCGTCCGGCCACCGGCCGGGGAACGGCGCCGCGACCGATTCGGCGGCATGCCGAATCCACTTGAAGGCGCGATGTCGCACGTAGTCCTTGGGCTCGGACATCGTCCGCAGCCCGACGGCGGTCGCGCGCAAGGCACGGCCGTGGGTTCGAAGCGCCTGCCGCCACCACCTGCTCCTCGCCTCCCGCAGCGCGTCGGCGAGCCCGGACGCGTCGCTGCGGGACAGTCCTGAGACTGACGAATCCCCCGACGCGGCGCGAACCCGTACGCTGCCCCACCGCAAGCCGATCTGTAGCTCCACCGCGTCGATCTCCCCGACCGCGATCTCCCGAGACCCGATCGGGAGGGTTAGCCTGAGAACGCTACCGTCAAAGGTCGACGCTCTCGCGTCGGTCGGCCGAGTGATTGCGAACAGCAGGGAGGCGACTCCCTTGCGCTCGACCGCGATACCGTGCTCGACCTCGGATACGTGCCCGTGCTCCTTCGCCACGCGTTTCCGAACGTCAGTCGAGCAGTCTGACGTCGATGACCGACGAGCCGTGTTCGTTCTTCGACACGCGTGTTCTGAACACCGCCGGCTTGGACTCCACGAGCGCGGACAACTGCTTGTGCCCGAAGGTCCGCGGATCGAACGCGGGGTCGAGCTTGCGGACCACTCCACCGACCGCCCCGAGAAACGCCCAGCCATCTTCCCCGGCCGAGGCGGCCACGGCCTGCCGCACGACCTTCGCCCAGCCGCCGTTGGTTTCAGGCGCAGTCTGGGACTTCGGTTCGCCGGCGAGGTTGGATGTGAGGACGAACACTTCGCACGCGTTGACGAAGGCTTTCGGTGTCTTCGGCTCGCCGATTCCCATCACGAACAGTCCGTGTTCCCGGATTCGGGTAGCGAGGCGCGTGAAGTCGCTATCGCTGGACACGATGCAGAATCCATCGATCCGGCCCGAATGCAGCAGATCCATCGCTTCAATTATGAGCGCGCTGTCGGTTGCATTCTTGCCCGTCGTGTACCGGAACTGTTGCTGCGGCTGGAATGCGTGGTTCTGCAAGGCCGTCTTCCACCCCGACATGTTCGGGGTCGTCCAATCGCCGTATATACGGCGCACCGTGGTCGTTCCGTACTTGACTGCCTCGGCGAGCACGTCCTCGATCAGCGATGGCTGAGCGTTGTCGCCATCGATAAGGACTGCAAGGTTTGTGCGTTCGGGCGCGTCCCGCAAGTTGGTCGTGTCAGCCACAGCTCCCCCCGGTCAACCACGGTCAGCATAGGGAATGCGGCGGCGATCGGCTAGCGCACGTCATTCGCGAGAGCGTGGGCGAAGACAGAGGTGTGGAGAATCTGTACCGACTACGTGCTACGCGCCGCCGGGCTCACCACCGACGCTTTCGTCACTGCGAGTTTGCGCACCGCCTCCCGCGCGGTTGCTGTTCAGAGCGCGTCGAAGAAACCCGGATCCGGCGTCACACGCTCGACGGTCTCGGTCACTACCCCCAGTCCCTTGTCCCTGAGCAGTCCGCACAGCTCCGCGCCATCGATCAGATCGATTGCCATGGCCCCCTCCCTGACCGCCTCCCGCTCGGCATCCTTCGTGAACCTGCCCGTGGTGATAAACAGACCCTTGTCCGCGCGGCCCGCCAGGGCTCCGCGGAAATCGCGGATGCTGCCCGGCCCCACCGTTCCCGCATATCGCTTGCACTGGTAGTTGACGTGGAACGAGAGCAGGTTCACGCGCAGCACGCCCGTGCCATCGATCCCGCCGTCGCCCGAGCGCCCGGTCACCTCGACCCTCGTGAAACCGTGCTCCCTGAGCAGCCGCTGGCACAGGCGCTCGAACGCGTCCGGCTTCATCTCGCGCAATATCCCGAGCAGGGCGGCCCGCCATGATTCCCCTTCGGACGACTCGTCCGCCGAGTCGCTGGCGTTGTTCGGTTCTTCTCGCGCCTTGCTCGAACCGCCGCGGGACTCCCTCCGCTGGCGGCGCACCCGCTCGCCCACCTCGTCCGCCGCTCCGATCCGCCGCCCCGCCTCCGTGATCGTCCACACCCGGCGCGCGGAATTGTCCACGGCCCCGATGCCGCGCAGCAGGGTGCGCGCCCACCCGCATCGATTGGCGAATCTCGTCTGCGGCCCGTCGCCGTGCAACACATCCAGAATCGCGTCCGGCAGGGCCAGATCCGTCGACACCCGGTCGTCCAGTTCGTGGATAGACGCCGAGCCTCCTAGGCGCTCCAGCGCCCGCAGCGTCGGCCACATCAGGTCCGCCGGCCTGGGCATTTCCGCCAGTTGTCTCATTCATCCGCTCCTTCCGCCGCTCCCGCCTAGTTTCCCATATCGGCGCGCTGCCGCGCAGCGCGTTCTCTTTCGCCCGCCGCTCCGCTTCTGAACTGGACCCCGGCCAGGCGCGCCCGGGACGATCGTTGCGCCGATCGCGCATCTCATTCCCTATCCCGTAGCTGGCGTTGTTTATCAGACATATGGTCTAGCATTACAGGCATACAGAGTATTTAGTCGAACACCCCAAAGTTTCGTCCGACTAAATACGCGCATGGACAACAAGGCGAAAGAATTCGTTCAGGAATACATCGAAGCCAGAGGCGGCAAGGACGCCCTGGCAGAGGACGAGAATAAGGCGCTGATCGAACTGGCGAAGAACGACGCCGACAAGGACTAACTGCGGCTTTCGGGGTTTGCTCCGTCCAGCTTCGCTTCCATGCGGTCGGGCCTTCTCCGCACTTCGGCAATGTCGTCGGAGAGTGTTTCGTACACTCCCCGCAGATGCGCCTTTGCTTCTTCCATTATCTTGCCGCGAAACTCCCCGCAGAGGTCTGCTCTTTCATCGGAGTCAATCATCCGTCTTGTAGAAAATTCTGCGCTTTCGCTTTTGTTGGACTTTGCTTTTTTGCCAACGACTTCGTTGGTGACTCTTGCCAGCATTCCCCCTGCGAGGTTATCTCCTTGGATCATTCTGGCTTTTGAGAAACGCGGCTGCGCGCTGATTATTTCCAGCTTGCCCATCATTTCTTCTTCGTAGCCGAGCAATTCGCCTGTGTCGGGATCGGTGAACGCCTCGCCTTGGCTGAACACGTTCAGCACGTCGCCCACGGCGAGCATGCTGTCGCCGTAGTTGAGCATGACTTCGCCGTTGCTTTGGACGCGGACGATCTTGATGGGGAACATATTGCCGACTATCAGGTTGGTGAGATTCTGCACGGTCATCCGCATCACGTCTCTGAATAGAACGCTCTGATCGGAGTCGGCGGCTTGTCCCGTTCCCCCGACTTGAAACCCGCCTTTGCCTTGCGCTTCGGCAGTCACGGTGTCGGCAAATCCAATAGCGCCTTTCTCTATGTCGATGACCCGAATATCAATCGCCATGACCGCCTTTTCGCTCGTGGAGCCGATGCCACCGAATTGCGTGGCGCTGGATTCCTGACCGTACTGTGTGATTGCTCGAAGTAGGATGTAGTCCACGCCTTGGAGGCTGAGAGAAGCGCCATCGAATGCTCCGGACGATATGCCCACAAGAGAAAGTCCTTGTTCTTCCAGAATCGCTTCCATCCGGTCACGTTCCATCACGTCAAATTTGTTGGTCTCGACCAGCGCGGTCGTCACCATGTCCACGAACGCCCTGGTGTTTTCCCTTGGTGTCCCTCCCCATGCGCGAGCTTGCTTGTCTTCGGCGGAATCCATAGCCTTGTATTCGATTTCTCCCACGGCGATAGTCGCCTTTCCCTGCGCCAGCGCAGACGCGCCGAATAGCGCCATTGCCGCCAGTGCAATGTGTCGGTGGCGGGAGAGAGGTCTTGGCCGGAAACAGCCTTGACCGACGCTAGGTTTCGCCCACCCCCACTCGTTGGACCGGGCGTTCCGATGCAATACCCGCCCCGACGGTCTTGGTATTTAGTCGCGGAGGAACAGAAAATGCAGGTTTCATTAACACAATCACCGCCAGTATCAGTTGGCAACTATGGAACGAGGTGCGCCGCATGGTTCGGAGTTCCCGATCAAGACGACCAAGTTGCTCGGCCAACTTCACATTCCTGTGGGCGGAGTCGAATGGCTGCCCGCCAATGCGAGGCATGGACGCTGGATGGATTGGGATTCGTTTATCAAACAAATGGAAAACCCGTCACAGCTTCCGGGGCGCATTCATATGCGGAGCTATCTGAATAGTCCGTGGTTCAGTGCCGCCAGCCTTGTAGTGGGAGGTTCTTTATTGACCATCGCGGGGAAATGCTCTGAGGTTGCAAAACTATCGAAACGCACCAGAGTGGTGCGCTCAAGACGATTTGTAGTCAGCGATATAATTCCCCTTTTTAGCCTAGCGCCTTAGACATGGCCTTTACGAGATCCCGAAAGGGTTTCAACTCGGCGGCCTTCAAATCAGTCCGTCCCTTGAACTCTTCTAGCAGCTTGCGTTTAAGCTCGTGCCTCGCAGCCCGCCTAACCTTACCATCCCCATCGGCTACCCTTTGCACCAAGCCGGGATCTTCGGCATACACATGTTTGTGAATAGACTCCGGCACCAACCCCTCGATACAACGTTTTCCGTCCTCATCTACACCAACCGCCAAATAGTCCTTCCCGTCATCGAGGCCGAGCGACTCGAAGCTCTTTCGCACCTCAGAGAGTCCGTCAAGATCAACCGTCACCAAGGCATGCGGAATTCTATTGAGTACGAAGGCCAACATCGCCGTATTCTGAAGCGCATTTTTTCCGCCGTAGGGCACTATCTCGATGTCCTCGTCCACTGCAACCAACTCACCAAACATAGACACGATATGTCGAAAGTAATCCGCATCGATGCCTCCTTCGGCAAATATCACCCTTTCCGGGTTCCCGCCAAACGCCATCCTCCAGTTCGTAAATTCAGATGGTCTTAGTCCTAACTGTTCTGAGAACGGCTCCATCCAATTGGCTCCACTCGTATCTACAACGGACGTACCTTTCGACTTGCTGCGCTTCTGTTCACGATAAAGGAGTATGTTCGAACTGGAACTAGTGTTATTGAGCATGTACGGGCTGTGCGTCGTAACGATGATTTGGACTCCGAGTTCCTCTGCAAGTATTTGCAGAAGCACACCGAATTCGGCCTGCGCCGAGGGGTGCAAGAAGCTCTCCGGTTCCTCCGCGACGACGATCGGCGTAATCTTGCTGCTACTATCGTCTTGCGTCCTAATTCTGTGGGCTATATTAATCTTTGCCAACAGATTTGTGCGATTCTGGGTACCACCACCCCATGCGTCCAAAGAAACGTTTACGCTCCGGTCATCCAGGTCGATCCGCAGTGGTAGCCGTCCTAGTGCCAAACCACTCGGCATCGACACATCTAGTTCGAGATCGTCGGAAAGTCTTCGTAGGATTTCCTTTAGGTTGCTGGCGTACTTGGACGCATGATTGTTAATCGTGCCCTTGAACCGCTTTTCCGCCATGCGAATCTTGTTTTCCTGATCCGGATCAAAGAGGTACTGGTCGTAGGGGAAAAGGTTATTTCCTCGGCTATAAAACAGATCTTGATCGACTGTCGTAGAGTTGTGCAGGAGCAACGTATTAGGCTGTCGCAATAGGCCGATTATCTTATTTGCAGCCGTTTCGTCCAGAATGCAATCGTTTGCCGCAATCTTCAGCTCCTCTTCCCCTGACTCGTCTATGGTAATCTTAATCTTGAGTTCATTCTCAGAGCAAAGTGGCACCTCGGTTCCATGTTCCTTTAGGCTAGCGACAAGTGATGGGTCATCCTGATCGGTAAAGCTGATGTGAAACTTCACTTCTATGTTGGGTTTCTCTCGAGCCCATTGCGTTACATCTTCCTCATATTCAATTTCTTGGTTTGGCGACATCCACGGAAACCTGGACTGCCGTCGCAACAGGTGAGTAATCAGTCTTACAAACCAAGACTTTCCTGCATTGTTCTTTCCCGAGATTGTGCAGTAGTTCGACGGAAACTCAATCGTCGTATCTTCTAGCGTCCGGAAGTTTTTGGCCGTGATGCGTGCAATCTGCATTTTTGGTCCTCAATCCACGACACGCCGGTGCCGGCGCGGGACAAGACCTCGAGCGTTGTCCGATCCTCGAAGGCCTACCTTATTGGGATGCGTGCCGAAATCGCGCGCCGAGAAAATCTCTCTCGTCGACAGCGACACTATCGACTAACGCGTCCTCCAGCATAGCATGGAGGACGGCGGAGACGAGTTCGGAGCGAACGGTCGCCGCCGCCAGCCGCGGTTCTCCCCGCCTTCGTTGCCGATCCCCCTCCGAACAGAGATCTCGTCCCACGCGCCAGCGCGGGCTCCCCGATCCGCTTCACGCACCACAATACTGAATATGTGTAGCTCCACATATCGTGTATTGTGGTGCGTAATGGCTTATGTGGAGTTCAGAGCGTCCACGCAGGTAAATCAACGAGTTAGGCTCCGTTTGCTCCACATAAAATATCGGTTCCGGGTTCAATCCGGACACTCGCGAGTCGCGCGATCAACTGGATCGTCGCTACGATCCCAGCGCAAGTGCTTGATTCCCGTCGCTGAGCAAGGACATCAGCGTTCCGCACGGCGTCAACGAGGTCGACGACGCGCCCGGTTTTATGTGGAGCTTCTGGACCAAGATCGCACTTGCGTCAATGGCTTGCCGGCGCAAATCCACATAAAAGCTCACGCACCACAATAGACCGAGCTGACGGCGACTCTCGAGTGCCCGAGTTCCTCCGCGATGGTCCGCCGCGCCTCGATGTCGATCCGCCGCCTCGCGCCCGTCAGCGACCGTTGCGAAGGCCCGCCCGCCGCCGGCGCCTTCCAGCCGGTGAGCTCCTCGTAGCGCGTTTGAGCGTAACGGTGTCGAAGCCCATGCATGCGGTACAGCCCCGCCTCCCGCGTCTGGCTCTCGTACACCTTGAGCTGCTGTCTGTAGTTGCGGTCCGGCGGGATCAGCGCGCCGCTGCCCACTAACCTGCGCGCCTCGTCGAGCAGCTTGCGCTGCGCTTCGTTGCGCACCGGCACCTCGCGCGGGCGGCCGCCCTTGGTGGTCGATCCCTTCAGCCGGATTCTGTCGCCCCGGTCGTCGCGCGCGGGCGCGAACTTGATCGCCTCCTCCCGGCGCAGCCCGAACGCCTCTTCAAGGCGAAGCGCCATGGCGACGTGCGGATCGGTCACCAGGGCGAGCTTCTCCGGATCGAGAACCTGGCTCTTGTTCTCGTTGGTCACGTACTCGCGGTTGGCGATGCCGAGTTCGCCGTTGGACGGCACGACGCCCGGCCGGTCGATCCGTTTCGCGGATGTGCGCCGTGCGGTTCTTCATCGTGCCGATGGAGCGGCCCTGGCGCTTCCACTCGCGCACCAGCGCCACGACGTGCTTGCGCCTGAGCCCGGTCGCCCGCAGCCCCTTGAAGCCGAGTTCGTGCAGGGTGTCCGCGACCTGCGCCAGCGCGTAGGAGCGCGCCGCGCGCGTGCCGTGGGAGCCGTCGTCGCGCGCCGCCTGCAGGCGCTTGAGGTCGAAGTTCAGGTCGCGCATCGGAAGGTCTCCGACAGCGCGCCTGTCGTGGAAGGCGATGTGTGGGGACGGAAGGCCGTCCGCATGGCCGCAACCTCCTTCGGGCTTGCCGACCTCGTGGTTCCCGGCAAACGGCCGGGCAACGTCCTCCCCTTGGCCGGAACGCTATATCCGGTGCCCGCAGCCCCGTCAAAGACCGCGTGTTGAGCAATTCGGTAAGTGGGAGACCGCACGAAACGCCGTGCGCCGGTGTGACGCCAGGTGCGCCCGTGGCAGTTTTTTCGGTGGGAGCGGAAGGGAATCTACCGCGCCCGGCGCCGCGTCAGCGGCCCGGGCCGGCGTGAGTCGGTTAGTTTTGCTGGGCGATCCGCCGTCTTTCGACGAAGACGTATCGGACCCGCATTGCTGCGTGAAGCCCTTCGATGCAGTTGCCGTGCCGTCGCTTGCGGCGACCCGCGGCGCGTCGTTCCCGACGTTGGCCGCCGGCCTCTTGTTCGGCGACGATGGCGTCGTGGTTCCGGTGTTCTCTTTACCGCACGACCGGGATCCCTCCCTGGTCCCCGCGATCGCCTCGCTCGCCACGACAGTTCAGGCTTCGATCAAGGACTTGCCTTGTCCCGTCGTGCCCCGCGAGTCGTCAGAAGGTCTCGCGAGGCCGCCGCCTGCCGCGTGTCTGGATGTCCCTGCTATCCGGTTTTTGAACGACCGCATGGTGCATCCTTTCGATTCGCCCCCGTCGCCTTTCAGCCGCGTGGCGCATCCGTGCCCTATGCCGGCGCATCTCCCCGGCGACTCTAGAATGCGCTAGCATCCCGGAAGCGGCACCTCGGCGTCGGCAACCAGGCAATGGTCGCCGCGCCCCTGCCGGATTCCCGCCGGCTGTCCGGTCTCCCGGTCTGATCGGAATGGCTTCCGACCCACCGCCCCAAGGGCGGCCCAAGACCCCTTTAGTCGCCGGCACCAAGGCGGCACCAGAAAAGAATGTTTAGCAGCCCATTAAGCGCCTGCGCTCCAGGCCGATTCAGCGCCCCGTCACTACCGGAATCCGCGCGTATCTCTGAAACCCCGCGCGGGGAGTGCGACGTAGTGCGACAATGGCGGGTAGTGACGGGGCGCGGGCGTAATGGAGTCGTGTCTTAGAGCCTGTTCTCCGGTGTCGGCACCAGCCGCACCCTTTTGCGCTTGCTCCACTCGTAACACTCCTCGACGACGACAAGGTTCGATGACCCACTACCCTTTCTCTCAACGATGCGCCACTCGCCTCACCGCCGTCAGTTCGGCCCCCGCCGTCGTAATGATGCGAACCGCCACCTCTCCGCTCTCTGGCGCCTCGAACGGACGGCTCTTGGCGCTGAGACACGTCGCCCAGAACTCCGGCTCCAACCGTGCGCCGAGTTGATCCTTGAGACGCTTCAGCCGGCGGTCGTCACCTTGGCCAGGGAAGTGGATTTCCCTCGCGAAGAACGCCATCCCGTCGTAATCGGTGTCGATCATCAGGCACTCGATCTCGTTCACGGTCTGGTGCGCGGCGACCTGTCCTGTGGCTGGGTCGTAGCTGTCGAAACCCCGGACCTCCAGCGTCCATTCCCCGTCTACGACTTCGGCGATTTCGATGTCGGGCTCGGCGACGACGACCAAGGTGTCGGCCTTGCTGTCGGGGGCGAGTTCGCCAATGCGCAGGTCCTGGTGTGCCTGGACGCGGTAGACCATCGCGCGCCCCTTCTGCTCGGCTTGGGCACTTGCCTCAAAACCAAATCCGATGAGGAGCAGGGTCTTCGTGCTCTCATACTCCGTGGCTTCCGTCAGTGCCCTCCGCTCTGCGAAGCCATTGACCGTCTCGTCGGGGCCAAATACTGCAATGCAGGTGTCGGCGTGGCGCACCTTCGGTCCTCGCGCCCGGTGCGTGATCACTCGATGTCCGTCAGCCTGAACCACGTTGCTGAGCACCATCCGCTCGCCGTTTCCAAGCCGGATGCCGTCCCGCCGCAAGGCTTCCACGATCCGGGTTAGAACGTCCTCCCTCGCACCGTCGCTGGCGCCCGGATGCTCCGCCAGTGCCTCCTCGACGGTCAGGTACCGGTGGGGTGAGTGGGTCTCTACCGTGAACGGGCTCGAAACGCGACGGAGCCCCTGCTCGCGGCTCTTGATCGGCTGGTCGACCAGATAGATGGGATCGACCTTCTGGTCGTAGGCGAGGATGGCGGCAGAGACGTTTGGTACCCGCGGATAGACGAACCCGGTCGCTGGGTCGTCAATCTCATCGGTGCTCCCCAACGGTACAGGCTCACCACCTAACTCCCGCTCCACCTTCTGCCCCTCGGGCGAGCACTGTGTGACGTACCACTCGAAAACGCCCGTGATGAGTCGGTGCCTAGCGAGGGCCAACGAAATTCCGGACACGTCGCTGGTAATCCACCGCCGTCCCATCTTCTCCGCAACGTACGCTGTTGTGCCGGAGCCGCAGGTGGGATCGAGCACGAGATCGCCGGGGTCTGTGGTCATGCAAATGCACCGCGTAATCACCGACTCGGCGGTCTCGACCACATAGCGGATGTCTGACGGCGACATCTGGTCTCCCCACAGGTTGTTGATGAGCCTACCCGGCACCTCGTTTTCGTAGAGCTTCCACGCCAACAAGGAGCTACCCTTAGCGCTCGTCAGCCGTGTTGGCTCATAGTCCCCGAGTCGCGTGAGCCCTTCGGCCGACACCCGCCAATGCTCGTTACGGGGACACGGGAACGTACGACCGGCCCAACTAAACGACCAGCCTGACCTGTTTGCAGAAACCCCTGAAGAGGTCACCCTCATTCGCCGAAATACTCTACCGCCCTCTCGTATTGCTTCGTCGGGAGATTCCCGCTCGTCCCCCAGAAGTGCCCGTTCTGTTCCATCTGGCAGTTCTAGCATCGCGTAGGAACTGAAGTGCCGGATTACGCTGCGTCGGTCCAGCTTCTCGTACAGTTGCCTAAACTTGATCCTGCCTTTGTCTCGGCAGTACCACAGCAAGTAGTCGTTCACCTGCGGCAGCGTGCTCGCGGCCGTCGACCCTGCCTTGGCGAACATGATCGTCGCCACCCGGTTGTCCGCTGCGAACACCTCGTCGAGTACGAGGGCGACACGATGGACGTTCTCCTGCGAGATCTGCATGAAGAAGCTGCCGCTCTCGGTCAGCAGCTCGCGGGCATGCGTGGCGATGCGATAGATGGTGTCCAAGTACGAGTGAACGCCGTTCACGTAGGTATCGCGGAACGCGACCCGCTGCTCGGCGTTCGCGGAGCCCGCGTCCTTCGACTCATTCCTCGAACGTGTACTTGCCTGATATAGCGACCTGAAGCTGATCCCGTAGGGCGGGTCGAAAAAGATGCACTGGACCTTGCCGGCCAGGTCGTCCTTGACCAGAAGCGATGCCATCACCTCCTGGCTGGGACCCCGAATGAGACGATTGCTCCAGTTCCCTTGGTGTTGGTACCAGCGGTATTGCGCGTCCGGAGGCAAATCGTTGAACTCGCTGAACAGCGACGTCTGTCCATCGCCATTCTGCTGATCCTTCAAGAGCCCCTGCACGAAGTCGCTCGGATGGATGCGCTCCTGGATGTAGAGCGGGGCTGCCGGTGTCGGCTCCTCAAGCGCGTCGCCACGTTGCCACGAGAGCTTGGGAGCGCCGGTCTCGGCCTTCGGCGGGGGATGATACGGAACGCTCTGCACGTCCTCGTCAGGCATGATCTGACGATCCTCTTCGCTGGGCGCCCGCGCCCGCTTCGCGCTCGCGTGGCGGTAGCCGCGCGCCTTGTCTTTGTTCTGCGCCATGGTTCTCCTCGATCAGCAGCCACCGCCGCTCAGTTTTGCTACCGCCTGCCGGAGGCCCATCGCCGCCTTTGCTGGGTCGTCCAGCATCACGTAACGCCATGGGGCGTCAACGCTGGACGCTGCGCCGTTCGACAGGCGCTCGCACCACCCTTCGGCAGCACGGGCCTTCTCGTCCGACCGAACGTCCTGCCTACCCTTCACCTCGATCACCAGATATCCGCATCCGACGCCATCGCGGCCAAGCGGCACTCTGGCGACGAAGTCCGGCTCGTAGACATGCCACCGGGCGTGTATCGGATCGTGCCAAGGGATATGCCACTCCAGGCGGTAGTTCCTTACCCAAGCGTCGATGCCTTGAACGTGTTCCAGCAGCCCGGCCACATGCCGCTCGAAATCACTATGGCAGGCGGCGGCGTTCAGTTCGGAGCGAACCGTCATGGAACCCTCCTGCTCTGGGAAGCGGAGCAGCGTCGTCTCGAAGCTGGTCGCCGACGTGTCAGCGAACGCCGGGTCATCCGTCACCGCGATGATCCGCTCTTTCTCGTCGCTCCACTCGAGATGCTTCGCGATGTCCGCGCTCACCGCTTCGATCCCCGCGTCCGTGGTCAGCGTGCGAGCCTGGATGCCACGCTCCTGCAAGTAAACGTCCGTCGCTTTGACGACGGATGCGAAGCTCTCGAGGCGGCTGAGGGAAGCCTCTCCCTGCCAATCCACCTTGCAGCGCTCCAGCACGCGCCTGGCGAGCCGCCACCTTGCAGTCTGCTCGCGTTCGCCTTCCCCCGTCGTGAGCGTCAGCTCCTTGCCGCCCTCGCCAGCGACCTCGACGTTCCCCGTCCCCGACGTGGGACGGGCGTCGAGTGGATCCAACGGCCTTCTCAGGCTGGCTCTCGGTCCCGGGTGATCTCTGCGCCAGCCCCTGACCCGTGGCAACTCGATGCGAAGGTGCTCGCGGCCAGGGACGGTGTAGACGGCCCACCTTTCCTTCGAGCGGCCTGGGTCGCCCTTCTCCTTCGTCATCATGTTGAGGAAAGGGATGCCGACGATGTTGGCGTACTCCGCCGTCTGCTCCGAGCCCGGCTCCGGGACGACGCTTCGACGAAGCGCGCGGCCCGCCACCTGTTCGCAGAGAAGGTCGGAGCCGAAGTGCCGGTAGCCCACGACGTGCGTCACAGCGGTCGCGTCCCAGCCTTCCGTCAGCATCCCCACGGAAACGATGCAGCGGAGGTGCTCCCCGGGCTTGTCCTTCTTCCCTGCGGTGTTGAACAGCTCCCGCACGACCGCCATCCGCTCCGCGGCGCTCAGCTTCTCGTCCGAGGCGTGGACCGCCGAGTTGTCCGAGGTTCCGACGCTCCCCGCGAGCTTGGCGTCCTTCTCGGCGTCCATCCTGGAGTGAACCAGCAACGTCGGCGGCTGGCTCTTCACCTGCTTCGCCTCGTCAATGTTCGACACGATGGAGAAGCGCCCCGGAACCCACTCCGCATCTTTGCGCCAACCGCCCAGCTCGGCGAACAGGCGTTCCGCGTTGGCGATCGTATCGCCGACGACGATCAGGATCGGCGTGATGCCCCTGGGTTCGTAATCCGCCCGGATGCGCTCGTAGTCGCCCATCATCCGCGTGATCGCATCGTCCACGCTCCGTGGCAGGGGGTTGGCCTTCGGAGGCAGGGGTGTCTTGCCCAGCGATTCCTTGACCGCATTGTGCAGGTTGCGGAACGCGGGCACCTCGGCACCCGAGTCGTCCCTGATGGGAACGCGGGGGATCTTCACCAGCCCCGTCTCGATCGCATCGACCAGCGGGAAGTCGCTGACGGTCCATGGAAACAGCACGGAAGGTTCGCTCGCCGTGGGCCGGCGCAGCCACATCGGCGTCGCCGACAGGTCGTAGACCTGCGCGACCCGTCCCTTGCGATGGAGTGCCCGGAGCGCGCCGAACCACATCATGGCCTCGGCTTCCTCCTTTGCGCTCTCGCCCGCGATCCTAGTTCCCCCCGCCCGTTCGCCGTTGTAGCAATGGTGCGCTTCGTCGTTCATCACGCAGAGCTTGCCGCGGCCCCGATGCGCCGAGAGCAGGCGGTCGACCATTTCCTCCTCGCTCTCGGTCGTCGCCTTCTCGAACTTCTCGGTGTCCAGGCCAATCGCCACCTTCTGCGCCTTGGTGATGGCCCCTTCGACGCCCACGCCCGTCCTTCGCTGCCACGCCTGGAAGTTGAGGACCGTGACACGGAATCGCGTCTTGTCGCCCGTCGGCCGGAGATCGTCGTAGAGGGCGCTGCCGCTCTTCAATTCCTGCAGGCGGTCGCGAATGGTGAGGTTGGGAACCAGCAACAGGAAGTCCCGACAATAGCCGTTCTTCGCCTGCCAGAGGATGAGCATTCCCATCACGAAGGTCTTGCCGGTGCCGGTAGCGAGTTTGAGGGCGATCCGGGGTATCCCGTCGTTGTGTTCCTCGTTGAGTTCCCCAAGCGCCTTCACGAAGCCTTCCCTTTGCCCGTCATCGGCCTCCTTTAGGTAGATGGCGGTCTCGACGGCGTCCCGCTGACAGAAATAGGGTTGCACACCCTCCCTGTCGGGTTGGTTCCAGTGCTCTATCAGTTCGATGGTCTCGGTCGTCGCGCCCGGATAGCCCGCCTCGCGCCAAGCCTCCACGGCTTTCCTGATCCGGTTGATCCGCTTGTGCGGCTCCACCTCCTGGCAGGACTGCTGCTGGTCGCCCAATGGTAACTCGGCCTTGCGCCTGGTGGGCTTGGGAACGGGCAGGTAGGCGCCGCTAGGTCGCCTGCCCGGCAAGACCGGGGCGACGGCCCGGAAGTCGACGTCCAGGCTCCAGTACCACTGCGGCGGGTCGTAGGGCTGGTTGAGGATTGGCGTCTCGATTGGATCGCTGGGCGGCCCGACTTGGCTCATATACGAACTCTCCCGGTTTCAACGCGCACAGAACCCACCGGGTGCAATCGCCCATCGGTCGATGCCTCCACTTGATTCAAGGCCGGCGCCAACGTGGCGTGCCGTCTGGCACTTCTTTCCGCGGTCCACTAGCGTGGCAGGCGTCTTCGACGCTTACCTCGCCACCACGCGAGTCAACCGACACTTCCATCGTGTCCGGATCGGACGAGGGCCGGCAGGTCGTCCCAAGCGCTTGCCCTCCCGACCGCTCGTACACGACGGTGCTCTCACCAGTATACCGGCTCAGCAGAATAACTTTGTCCCATCCGCCGATACCCTCGCTGGTACTCACTCCATCCTCGATGTCCGCCCACTCGTTACCCAGCCCGCGGTGGTCGTAGACGACGTCCTCCACGAGAACCAACCACCAGTGCGAAAACCCTCGGGCGCGTTCGGCCTCGTTTCACTTTCTCAGCCTTCTCCGCCACGCACGCCGCGATCCGGCTCAATGCCGTCCCCACCACCCAAAGCCCGATGTCCTGCTTCACGCCCGAGAGAACTGTCGTAGTTTCCTGCAGGCAAGTACTCGACGACGACGCCCCGGCCGACGCGCTTGCGATCTGAAACGAGCTGGATCTGGCCGCCCCGAGTCGCACTTTCGTAGCTCGTCCCTAACGATTTCCGCCCACGGACCACGCCGTGCCGGGGGACGAGGTTCCCTCGGATCGTACTCGCAGAACACGTGCCAACCGGCCTACCGGCTTCCTCTCGGACGCTTTGAACCACTCTGCCCAAGGCGCGCTCGAATCCGATTCGCTTGTCGCGTGGCCACCCGTCTCCGTCCGACATCCTCGCGACCTCAACTGCGACCTCCTCACCGCCATACTCGATCACGAGTTCAGGCGAACCTTCCCCGTCCCCCACATCCTCCACATGATCTGACTCCGTTCGGAGCCAATCCCAAGTATTCTTCTCGTCACCCCTCAGTTTCACCTGTGGATCCGTAGCATTGGAAGTCGCTTCCGACGCTCCAAGACGATAACCGGTCGGTGGCCCCGGTATACGCTAGACGTTGGCGGACCCTCGAAGGCCGGGCTCAGCGATTGGAGGCAGATTCGTTGCTCGCGACTGTCGAGCCCTTGGGCGGATCTACACTTAGCTAGCGCAACTCCGCAAGCCGCGTAAATTTCTTGGCTGCGTTTTCGAGTGTCATTGCCGTAGTGGTCCATAGCCCATCGGGGATGCCTATGAATTGGGGCTCGCTTCGTCCCTAACTGTTAACGGCGTACAGCGCGTCGACATGAAACCAGTCGAGGGCCGCGCGGAGTTCTTTCTGACGATCTAGTGAGAGGTTGGTGGAAGCGGGGTCGAGGGCAACCGTGAGCTGCTTGATCATCAGGTTGTATTGGGCGGCGCGAAGGTGTCGCCCGACGCGAGGTTCCATTTTCCACCCAATCCGACTGCAAGCCCATTGCATGATTCCATTCCCTCCTGGCTCGCGACTCTTGGCGACTTCATTCTGGAAATGAGCTGACAGAGATCGAGACCAATCCAGCATGTATGATATCGCTCTTCCCGCGCAATCGAGTTCACGCGCCGTACGAGTTGCGGTCCTTGCCGAGGCGCCTCGACTTCATACGGCGTGGACATTTTGACCACATGTAGACAAGGAACAAATCCCACGAGTAACCGCCGTTTTCATCTTCCCTGGATACAAAACCACGTATGGCGAATCACCAACACATTGAATGGCTCCTTGAAGGCCTGCAAAGCTGGAATGCGAGGCGCGACCGTGATCCATTCACACCAGATTTTTCGGGAGTCGATGTCTACGAGGTCTTCCGAAAAGAGGACAAATTGAATTCTGCTGGGAACATTCCATTCGCCGGATTCAATTTACGCCATGCGATCTTCGCGAACGCTCGACTCAGTACTCCGTACAGTGCGGGTAGTGCAGATTTTCGTAAGACCAACCTCTGGTCAGCGGACCTGCGAGGCGCCACCCTCACCAATGCCCATCTTGACAAGGCAGTCGTTCGGAGTGCCAAGCTGGATGGGGCCAACCTCTCGGGGGCGTCTCTTCGCCGCTGCAAACTCACAAACACCTCGTTCATCGAGACAGAGCTATTCCAAGCGGACTTGACGAACGCCGATCTGCGAGGGGCGTATCTCAAGAAGGCGAATCTCTCCCTTGCTATTCTGAACAACGCGGATCTAACCAACGCAGTTCTCACCGGATCGGACCTGTCCTCTTCGCAACCTTGGAAGGCCAAGCTCTATGAGAGGGACGATTTCAAGGTCGATCTCCCAAAGGCGGCTCATGGAACGCACATTCAGTCCATAGCCGATCTAACGCGCGAATGCGCGAAGCTTCAGACCAACAACGGCGCGGGTAGACAGCTTTATTTTCGGGGAGAATCCAACAACCAATGGCCACTCAGACCCTCTGTAATGCGCCAAGATGCGGATGGGGTTGCCCGACTTCGAGCCCACGAAGGCGAAATGCTGCTTGATCTGATTTCGCAACGGCCCGAGGATTTTGCAGGGGCTACCACTGCCCTTTCCCAGTGGGTACTCGCGCAGCACCACGGGTTAAAAACGCGGCTCCTCGACGTCACGAGAAACCCGCTCGTGGCTTTGCTGGGTGCTTGCGGAGGGTTGGATGATGACAGAGCTAAGCAATCCGCAAGAGACGGTCGACTTCATGCCTTTGCCGTACCTCGAGAAATGATTAAGCCGTTCACGAGTGACACGATCACCGTAATCGCCAATGTCGCCAAACTTTCCCGGTCAGAACAGGACTGCCTGTTAGGCTGGACAATCGACGACCGCACGAGGAGGACGCCTGCCGCACCCATCGAACATCGGCACGAGCACGTCATGCAGCGCCTCTACCACCAGATCCGGCAGGAACGACCCCATTTCGCGGAGCGGATTGAGCAGCGGGATTTTTGGCGCGTCTTTGTTGTCAATCCGCTCCAGTCCTTCGAGCGTATTCGCGCGCAATCCGGAGCGTTCCTTATCTCGGCGTTTCACGAGCGATTTGAGCGGAATAAGGTCCTAAAGTGGAACGAGCAAGTCCCCCTGTACGATCACGTGTCGCTGGATGTGCCGAACCAAATCAAACAGCAGCTGATTGACGAACTGCGCCTACTGGGCGTTGCGCGTGAATTCCTGCTTCCCGGGCTCGATGAGGCGGCGAAAGCAATCACGCAGCGCCATACCAATCCGAGCGACGGCTAGCGACCATGCTATCGGGGATTTAGCCAGTCAGCCCCTCGACGCAGCCGATTAAGCTGACAACGAAGACACCTAGACACAATGTTTTGACCTGCCCGTCCTCAAGAGCGTGGATTATCTTGGGGACCGGTCATTATGGCCACCGTGACAGAGCCAGAATTGAGGAGGGCAGGCAATGCGAGACTTTAGACCAACCGAGCAGGAAACGGTATCGATGGAAGGGCGGGGGATTGGCCCGAACTATGCGGCGCATGTGGGACTGGACGTGCACAAGAACAGCATCGCGGTGGCGGTGGCGCCCGCGGGGCGCGAGCCGCCGGTCTATGTCGGCGAGATCGCGAACCGGCCATTGGCGATCGGCAAGCTGGCGGAGAAGCTGGTGCGCTCGCTGGCGGCGCTGCGCGGCGTGGACACGCTGACGGCGACGACGCTTCTGGCGGAGCTGGGCGATGTGAGCCGCTTCGACTCGCCGCGGCAGTTGATGGGCTATCTGGGATTGGTGCCGAGCGAGCACAGTTCCGGGGGGCGGCGCCGACAGGGCGGGATCACGCGGACCGGCAACGGCCATGCGCGTCGCGCGCTGGTGGAGTCGGCCTGGAGCTACCGGTTTCCGGCGCGGCGCACGGCGCATCTCGAGCGCAAGGCGGCCGCGGCCTCCGGCGAAGCCAAGGCGATCGCCTGGAAGGCCCAGCGCCGGTTGTGCGGTCGGTACCGGCGCCTGATCGAGTCGGGCAAGAACAGCAAGCAGGCAAACGTGGCCGTGGCCCGGGAGTTGAGCGGCTTCGTCTGGGACATCGTCCGTCGGGAGATGGCCCGGATCCCGCCGGCCTCCGGCTCGCCGAAAGCCGACGCCGACGCGACCGGCATCGGGTAGCGAAGAGGTCGGGGCGTGTTGAGTCAGGGCAGGATCGGGCCGGTGTGGAGAACCCTTGTTCGGGCTATAACCGGTGCCGTCGGTACGATCCCCGAGCGGGCGTATCGGTCGGTGATCCCTGCCACTAGAGAAAGGCCAGCTCCGCGACGCAGTGAAGTCCGGTGGTACCCAATCCACGCATATCAGCATGATCCACCGTCGCAATCAGCCCGGCCTTGTCCTGACTCAACACGCCTCCGGCGCTCGCGAGGCGTCCGACCGCGCGGTGGATATGTGGACGAGTCCTTCGGACCGGCGCGCGCCCTTCGGGCCGTGTGGACAGCCCCCGGACAACGCGCTGGACGCGCGTTGCCCACCGGGCCCGCCCACACTCGCGCGCCTCTCGCCCACATATCCACCGCGCCAACAACAAGCTTTTGCAAGGAGAATGAAGTGAGAGTTCCGTGAGCCATCTTGACAGGTCAAAACATATCAGCCCGCCTATTAGCCGTTGACTCGAACTTGACAATTCGTCATGTACACTTCGGCCAGCCCCGGCTAGAACGACCTAGATCGCAGAGTGACCAGTAATACTCGATCAGCACCCAGCGAAAAACGGGAGCCGACGCGTCAGGAGCTAATCACCGCCAGCATCGACGCTCGTTTACTGCGGTGCCTGTCAAACATCCGTTACGACCGCATTGACGCCGTATCCACTACTCTCGCGGAGATCCATAACTCCCGTCGGACCGATGTCCTCAAGTGCTTCCGATCCGAGGAATTCCAAGCCTCCTCGCCGCCGGTAGCGCGCAAGGTTTTAGAAGTGTTCCGCCATACGTTGCGACTAGTCCACTGCACGGTGGCCGACGCATTGGCGACCGCCCGGTGCCTAAACGCCCGAATAGAGGACCAACGCGTTGATGGCGTGGCCCACTCTGCTTTCCGGGAGTGGCTGCAGGCGGGCGAGGGCCGCGCGGAGCAGGCCCTGCCAATAGTTCTCGGAGATACGCAGGTCGACTTCAGCGTTTTGCGCGTCGTGCTTACTGCGGGCGACCGCGCCAACTCCGTGCAGTTCACGACCCGGGCCTTGGAACTATCCATCCACCCGCAGGCGGCCATGCGGCAGACCGCTCTATTCGCGCTCGGGCGTGTTGTGCCACTCGATGACGAATCCCTCGTCGCCCGGGCAATTTCAACGCTCGGACAGGCCGTCGAATCCTCCCCCTCCGACGGCGAACGGGCAGTGGCGGCCGAAGCAATCCTCTGGCTCCTGCAAAGGGCGCCTGGGCGGCTGGCGTCAAGGGTCGAACCGATTGTCATTACGGCCTCCGAGAGCCGGGCCGCATCGATGCGTCGGGTGTTGGCAAGCGGACTCTTTAGGCATCGTGATGCGTTTACGACGGCAATGACCGATGCGGTCTTCTCCGCACTTAGGCACACAAAGGCAACTGAGAGTGAGACCATCGCAGATGTTGACTCGCTGCTGTACGTCTGGGACATCGATGGCGACCGACACCGCGTGTGCTCATTGTGCGAGAGCCTGTTTACTCACAAGCACGATGCGCTCTCTATAGACGATCTCGGCAATCTGCGTCACAGGCTCGGCGAGGCAGACGGCCGTTTGCTTGGCTGGTATGCCTTTTCGTTCCTGTCGACTGCGAATGATCGACTCTGCGAGGCTGCCGCCGAACTGCTGCCCTACAGGGAGGCGCGTAGAGGTATCGACATTGATCTGAGCAGCACCGTCCCGGATGACCCCGCGTGGATCCTATTCCTCGCCCGGAAGGTGCTGGGCTATTGCCTGTTCAAAAAGGAGTGCGCCGCCGGCCTGCTCATGTCCTGCCTACGGGCAGTGCGTGATGAAGACCGCGACGAACTTGAGACCCTCATTCTCGACTGCTTTCTGATCAACTACCTCGACGCGATCGAGTCCTTCGAGGAGGCTTTGGCCCCCCAGGACGCAGCAGCCAGTTCGGTAAAGCGACTCGCGCAGAAGCTCAGATCTTACGTACGAGACCTAGAGGAACTCGGCACCTGTCCTGCGTTTAGACCGTCCGAGCGAGAGCGGCACTTGCAGGCATATCGGTTGCGAGACTTCTGGCAGGACGTCGAGAAAATGGCGGAAGAACAGTCTATTCTGTCGCTCGTCGGTCACAAGTCCATCCTCCTCTATGGCACCGCCTCCATCGCCCACCTGAGGGGCTCGGACGGCACCACGCATCGCCAGGAGATGCGCTTAGTTGAGCATCAGCACATTGCCGAGTTTCCCAGGCTAGACGCGATCGACCCAGTTGCCCTCCGATTCGCGCTCAACCAGTTCAAGTCCGAGCGACCTCCCTCATGAAGCTCATCTTCGCCGAATACCTCAAGTCCCTCCGGGAGCGCGGCGAACTGGACATCATCATGCCGGATCTACTCAGTGAAGTCGGCATGAACGTCCTCTCCCGACCGGGGATCGGCACAAAACAATATGGCGTGGACGTTGCTGCGATTGGCGTCGACGACGGCGTGCGTTCCATGTTCCTGCTGTCGATAAAACCCGGTGATCTCAAGCGTTCAGACTGGAACTCGGTACCGCAAAGCCTTCGACCCTCGCTCGATCAGATACGCGATGTCTATATCCCTACTCACATCCCCTCCCGTTATTCTGACTATCCAGTAGTTGTCGTAATCTGCATCGGCGGCGACGTTGCCGAGAGCGTGTGGCTCGACGTCAAGGGCTACATGACGGCGAACAGGACCGATAAGGTTCGATTCGATCTGTGGAACGGTGACAAGCTTGCGAACTTGCTGCTCTCCGGAGTCCTGCGCGAGAACGCCCTTCCAGCTACGTGGCAGTCGGACTTCCGAAAGTGCCTCGCATTGGTTGACGAACCTCGAATCAGCTTCGAGCACTTCTGTCGATTGCTGACGAGCGTCACAGACCGATGCAAGCCAAGTCATCGTGCGCGTCTGACGGCTGTTCGGCAGATCTACATTGCGCTATGGACACTCTACGTCTGGTCGCGGAGAGACAAGAACATCGAAGCTGCGTTCTTGTGCAGCGAGCGGGCTGCTCTCATCGCATGGGAACTCGTCAAAAGTCATCTCAAAGGCAAGTCGAAAGCGGTTCACGGTCTGAACGCAACCATGGAGCGCATCATTTCGCTGCACCAGGTCATCTCGTCGGATTACATGAGCAGTTACTTGGTTCCCAAAGCTAGCGTCCGACATGGTTTGGCTTCTGCCGTGCCTAGTAGGGAGTCCCTCGACGTCAACCTCAGGCTATTCGACATCGTGGGTCGAATCGGCATGCACGGCCTCTGGCAGTTGCACGCCTTCGGACGCCTCGAGAAGAAAAGCTTGATCAACGAACGAGAGGCTGTCCGAGAAGCCCTCTCCGGCACCGCAGATCTCTTGATGAACGTCATTCAGCACAATGCCATTCTCTGCACGCCGGTCAAGGATAGTCAGGCTATCGACATCGACATCGCCTGTCTCTTCCTCACACGCGTCAAGTGTGACGACTTCGTCCGTCAGTGGGTCGAGAACATTGCGGGCGGCACCGTGTTCGCATTTAACACACACGGTCCTTACCCGTGCATATTCGAAGACTATCGCGACCTCATTGACCATCCGAAACACGTCGACGATTACCGAATCGAAGCAACAGCTGGCAGTATTCTCCTGCCAACGCTCGCGGCGTGGGCCGCATTCACGGGCGATGCCAGTACGCTCTCCTTTCTCGCCGAATTTGCCTCCAATGCTTACAGCCACTCTACGTTACAGTTGCTGTTTCCTGGCCCCGATACCGAAGATCGCCTGTATGAGGGCCGCGCCCGGCACGGTCTCGTGCTGCACGATTTCAAGATCCCCGATGCATGCGGAGATATGGTCTCGCTTATCCAAGACGAATGCCGCGCCTCGTCGGAACATTGGTCGTTGTCCGCTCGTACGCATGGACTTTGGCCGCTCGTCGTCTTGGCAAGCCGCCATCATCGCATGCCCGTTCCGCCACACTTCTGGCCGGTCGGATAATGCGGTGCCAAGAATAGGGCCGCAAGGTCGACGAGCCCGCGCCCCCGCACAGGACTCTACAGATGCGGTCCGGCACCGGTGTTGGTCAGCCTGTGGGCGAACTCGGGGCCCCCCCTCGGCGCCGAGTACGTCGCCGGCTCTGACGCTGTAACGCCTGTCGCCGAATCGGTGGTCGCCTTGCCCTTCGATGATGACGAACATCTCGTCCATCGCGTGGTGAACGTGGTAGGGGCAGGACGACTTTCCCGGCGGAACCTCCGTGCACGTCGCGCCGAGACGTGTCAGCCCGAGGCGCGCGGCGCTCGTCGTCGGCGATCCTGGCGTCCTTGCTGCCAGCGGCGGTCTCTGCTCGCTTCATGCGACGCGTTCCCGTGATTGGGTGCCCCGGGATTACCTGACTACAGCGAACAACCAGCATACGCAGATGGCAAGAAACGCTATCGGCATGACCGACCCGGTTACCTTCCTTCGTAGAAGCCAAGGTCCGAATGCACTGTTCTCTTGGTCCAAGAAAGCGAAAGGCAGCCTCTGCTCAAGCGCTACAAGCGTCTTTTGCTTGGCCGTAAGGCGCGCCGTGACGGACCAGAACGACAGCAGCCACGATATGGATACAACAACGCCAAGGATGGGCAGGACCCATGCCAGATCGGAGCCCTTGTCCGGCGACAATCTGTGCAGCAGAACGCCAGCCGCGATGATGGCCGATACCGCGCCCGTGTAGAGCTTCGTGAAGTCCTCGCGGAGTGCGGCGGCACGCTCGGCCAAGTCGGCGTGCAGCTTGTACATTTCAAGTGTGTCGCCGTTGCCGTTCACCTGTACATCCTCGTCATCCTACGCATCTCATTGAGGTAAGTGGTGCGGAACGCCGCCGTCCTGATAATCCTGCCCTGGCTCTCCATGAGTAGTTGGTTACGCTGGAGCTGGGCCTTGGTTGTTTTGATGTCTTCGCACCATCTGTGCAAGTCAGGCTCGTGGCTTTTGAGTCTCGGGTGCTTGGCCAGAAACGTGGGCAGATCAGACTCGTTGCTAATGGGCTCGACGAATGTCGCAAGCATGCAACTCTGGTCGAAAGCGATGCCGATCTCGAATGGAACCCACCATGATTGCTGGGTTACGTCTGACACCACCGCCAGCAAACTGAACGAACTGTTTATGACACCCTTGATGTGCTCGTCCAGCGTCGGACCGTCGCCGTGTATCGAAGGGTCCAGCACGTCAATCCAGGGAATCAGCCCATAGTCCAGTATGCAGTCGTGCACCTGCATAGCCAACGGTTCGTCTTCCTTCTTGTGAGACACGAAGACGTCGCATGTCTCGTTGTTGTTGTGCGCTTCCTGCAAGCTGAAGCTGCGCATGAGCCCGCCTGTTCGTCGTCGAGGCATCTCTGTTTCTCCTATTTGTTCTCGGTTTGCTTCCTGCGCGCATTGGCTGCCGCCTTCTGGGCCCGCCTACCGTTGGGCTCGAATATGGCCCGCGCAATCTCCTCGGGAGAGGCATCGATACGCTCCACCCCGAGGAGGTGCTTGTCGTCGGCTGCCCGCTTAGGTCTTTCGTTTGGCCATTGTTGTTCTCCCGTCGATTGGTCGTAGTCGGGAGGGGTTTAGGTGTCCTTCTCAGGGCGCCCCGGCTAGTTTCGACGCCAACTCGACCGCTTTGATCGCTGCATTGGCATAGTCCATGCCTTTTTGCATCCACTGCAGGAAACCACTCCTGGCATCGTCTTGCTTCTCAATCGCATTCAGGAAGTCATATCCCTGGGTCGTAATCCGAATACCCTGTTTGTCTCTCTGCCACATAGCGTGCCCAGCATCTACAAGCAGGTCGCCATGATGGTGCCGACGGTACTCCTCATCTTCGGCTCCCATCGTATACGGTAGGTATATGTGACCGTTGATTTGGTCGCTCATCTCCCGGAGCAGGGAGATCAGTAGTTCCGGGTCTCTCATCGCCTTTGCCCGAATCCATCAAGATTGGCACGAATATCGGCTGGATCCGAGCGTGGTACCACCTGCGCAGCATATCCGAGCCGCAAAAGGTCGTTCCTGCGTCGTTGCTTCATTTGCCCTCCTAAGGCGGGCATGGCGTAGGAATAGCTCCGACCACTGGTGCACCAGTGGTCGGAGCATCTCAACTGGAATCCTATCTCATTTGGTCAACCTCTTCACCTGATGCCGACCACGATGGCCTCCCCCGTCTGCTGATCGCGATTTACTGAGCAGTCCCTCCTGTTGCGGATGTAACCGGTGGATTGATCCAGACCGCTTCGGGAAGGGGATCTGGTTTTGGGACGCCCCGAACGAAGCGTTCGGGATGACGGGTCCAGGCGGCTTGAAGGGTGCGCCCGCGCTGGTCCAGCACGCTCCGGGTTCGATGGTGATGGACGTCGTCCGGGGTGAGCATCGCGATTCCGCCATGGCGATGTTCGGTGTTGTACCAAGGGAAGAACGTTCGGCAGAAGGCGATCGCGGCGGCGATGTCGCGGAAGCGGCCGGGGAAGCCGGGGTGGTACTTCAGAGTCTTGAACTGCGCCTCGGAAAACGGGTTGTCGTCGGACACCTGGGGGCGGCTCAGTGAGCGGGTCACGCCGAGATCGGCGAGCAGTTGCGCGGTGCACTTGCTGGTCATCGGCGCACCGCGATCGGAGTGCAGTGTGAGCACCCGGGGCTGGACGTCCTGTTTGTGGCAGGTCTCTTCGATGAGACGACCGGCCAGCGCCGAGTTCTCCCGGTCGGCCACCATCCAGCCGACCGCGTAGCGGCTGAAGATGTCGAGCACGACGTAGAGATAGAAGTACGACCACTTCGTCGGCCCCAACAGCTTGGTGATGTCCCAGGACCAGGTCTGGTTCGGCGCCGTGGCCACCAGCTCGGGCTTGGCGTACCGGGGATGCTCACGCTGATTGCGTCGCTCCCGGACCGGCACGTCCGCGGCCAGGATCCGATACATCGTCCGCTCCGAGCACAGGTAGTGGCCTTCGTCGAGCAGCGTCGCCACGACTTCCGCCGGCGCGCGGTCCACGAAGCGCGGGCCGGCGAGCACATCGAGGACCTGCTCGCGCTCGGCTTCACACAGCGCCCGGGCGGGCGTTGGACGGGGCTGCTGGTGCCCGGGAGTTGACCTCCGGCGACGGTAGAAGGTCGCCCGCGACACGCCCAGCGCTTGGCACGCCGGCACGACGCCGACCCGCATCGCAAGCGGTTGGGCGGCCATCAGGAGCGCGTTCCGCGTTCGAGGTTCAATCCCAGCAGCCCGGCAACTTTTCCCTGCACGTCCAGGATCGTGTGCGCGGTGTGCAACTCGTGCTCCAGACGAGCCACTTGCGCCTCGAGCGCGCGCACCTTCGCATCCAGCGGATTGCGTTCGGCCGGTTTCGCGCCGCGCTTCTTCGCGGCCAACTCCCGCAGCGAGCCCTTGCGCCGGGCCTTGCGCCAAGCCGTCAGATGGGAGCTGTACAACCCCTCGCGGCGAAGCAGCCGACCCACCTCGCCGCGCTGTGTGCAGCGATCCGCCTCCTCAAGGATCCGCAGCCGATACTGCGCCGTGAACTGGCGCCGCTTCGGCTTCGCCACGACCTCCGGGTCCGGGGTCGGTCTTGCGCGTCCGGCCCTCGGGGCCTCGTCGCTACGCCTCCGAGGGGAACATAAGGACGCTGTAAATCTCGCGTTCGAAGCAGTAACTAAAGCAGTATTGGATCTTGACGTCTTTTATAAAATTCATTTAAATCAAATAGTTGAATTCAGTGTGTCTCGGACCAGGTGTCCGGTCTGGGCAGCCTTGACCGCCATTTCGGCAGTCTCCAGGTCGCGGATCTCTCCGACCATGACGACGTCGGGGTCCTGGCGCAGGAATGACCGCAGCGCGGTGGCGAAGTCGAGACCGACCCTGGCGTTGACGTGGACCTGGTTGATCCCGTCGATGTGCATTTCCACGGGGTCCTCCGCCGTTGCGATATTGCGCGTGGTGTCGTTCAGAAGGTGCAAACCGGCGTAGAGCGTCATCGTCTTTCCGCTGCCGGTGGGCCCGGTGACGAGGATCATCCCTTGCGGCCTCGCCAGCGCGCCGAGATAGCGTTGTTCCTGCGCGCGTTCGAAGCCGAGCTCTTCGATGCCGACACGCGCGTTTGACTGGTCGAGAATTCTCAGCACGATCTTCTCCCCGAACAGCGTTGGCAGGGTGTTCATGCGCAGGTCGATGGATCGCGTTTTCGACAAGGTCATCTTGATCCGTCCATCCTGGGGGACGCGCCGTTCGGAAATGTCGAGCGCGGCCATGACCTTGAGCCGCGCGGCGAGCCGATTGGCGAGGTTGGACGGGGGAGCCGACACCTCGCGCAAGATGCCGTCGGTCCTGAATCGCACGCGATAACGCGCCTCGTAGGGCTCGAAGTGAATGTCGGAGGCGCCGGTCCTGATGGCGTCTAGCAGTGTTCTGTTCACGAACCGAACGATGGGCGTATCGTCAGCCTGTTCTGCTTCTTCCATGGGCGGCGCGTCCGTTTCGACCGCTTCGAGGTCGATCTCGCCCGTAAGGTCGTCGCCGGCATCGTCCAACGTCGGGGCGTTGGCGCGTTCCCGTCGCAAGTACCGTTCGATGGCGTCACCGAGCTTGTCGGCCGCCGCGACCACGGGTTCGACATCGATGCCGACGGCAAACTTGATCGCGTCGAGCGCGCGAACATCGGCGGGATCCGCCAGGGCGACATGCAGCGTGTCGCCGCGCCGGACCAGCGGCAGAGCGTTGTGACGCCGAATGAGTCCGTCGTCGACATCCTGGGTCAGCGCATCGGGGTCCACAGCGGCCATGTCGATGGCGGGCACGCCGAACTCCCGGCTTGCGCACATCGCGATCGCGTCGGGCGCGGCCAGGCCGTAGCGCAGTATATGCCCCACCAGCGGCTGGGCATCTCGACGCGCCGCGTCGAATGCTTCGCGCGCCTTATGCGCGGGGAGGACGCCGTCGTCGACCAGGCGTCGGGCCAATCCGGTCAGGGGTGGTTGCGCGGTTGCCATGATTCGCGGTGCAGAACTTCAGGCAGCAGTGTAGGCGCAGGCGGCGCTGCGCGTCGGCGGGACAACGGTGATGATTTGCGTGCGACATCCTGGACATTCGACACCCCCAGGTTTCCGACAGCATGCCGTCATCGCCGCCGGCGGGCCGGGACGATCTCGTACGGCAAGCGGCGGCGTTTGCTCGCTTTACGTACGGGTGCGTCGGTTTAGCATATCGGCAACGGCAGCAAATCGAGGCGCGCATGATGAACAAAACCCTTCCACGCACGACGGCACCGCTTCCCCGAAGACCGGCACCACGGATCGAAACCGGACCGTATGCGCGCCGAGGTCTCAGCCTGATCGAGTTGATGATCGTCGTGGCTATCATCGGCATCCTCGCCGCAGTGTCGTTGCCGCTCTATCAGAGCTATGTGCTGAACGCGAACATGACCAAGCTGAATGCCCATTACGAGGAAGGCGCGCGCTTCGTCGAGACCGAACTGCGCAAGATCCGTTCGGAACTCGCGATGAACATTCGCACGCCGAAGGAGCAGGACAGTCTGATGTCAGATGCGTACTGGGTCGCGCAACTCTCCGGTCGAGGCGGGGGCACGGCACCTGGCGGCGGCCCTCCCTATCTCTCCAGTCTGGCCGGAGACGCGACATTGGGGCAGGTGGGCGTTTCACAAGCGGGCGAGATTTCGAAGGGCGACTACGCCGTGACTCTCACCCGGCCGGCGTACGGCGACTTTCCCGCGGCGGCCCAGCGCACGATCCGCTGGTCGGAGCTCTGATGGTCGCTTTGGGCGACGGAAAGGGGGAGACCTCGCGGGTATCCGTGTGCGCTGGTTTCAGCCTGGTGGAGTTGATGGTTGCCATCGCGGTGCTGGCGATCATCGTCGCGATTGCCGCGCCGCTCTACCGCGGCTACGTCGAGTCCGCGGCGACGGGCGCGCTGATCAACAACGTCGCGACGATGGAAGTCTTTCAGGAGGATGTGATGTTGCGCACCGGCTCCTATGCCGATGGAACCTATAACGCTCGAGCGGGGGAGACGTCCCTCACCGATGCCATAGGTTGGCACCCCCAGGCGGATACCGGTGCGGTCTATGTCGTCGAGGCAGCCACGACTTCGAGCTATCGCGTCACGGCGACCGACGCCCAGGGCCGCCGCGTCTGCCGGATCATGCCGGCGAGGGCGCCGTGCTGAGGGCTCCGCTCGCGATGTTGTACCGGACGTTGTTCATGGGTACAGTTTCGGGCGCGGACCCGAGGTCGGAGTGGGCAAGCGCAAACGAGCGCAAATGAACGAAAAGACGCGGAATGATCTGAATGTCGTCGGCCATCGGCGAGATTGAGAACAATGATGGACTGGACAGTCATGTCGCTCGGTTTGTCGTACCTCGCTGTCAGCATCGCGTTCATGGGGCTGATGTCACGCATGTTCAGGAACCAGTTCGACGCCCTGGACAAGCGTTTCGAGAACATCGACACGCGCTTCGAGAACATCGACATGCGCTTCGAGAACATTGATCGACGTTTCGAGAACATTGACCGACGCTTCGAAAGTATCGACATTCGATTCGACAGGGTTGAGAACAAGATCGATAACCTGGCGAGGGATCATCAAAATCTGGCGCGCGAACTGTCGGAGTTTCGGGGCGAAATGCGCGGGCGTCTTGGCGATCCTCCATCGACGGCAGGCTAGAATCCGACCCGCGCTCTTGGTGTCCTGCCTGTTTCCGGTATCCTTGCATGTGTTCGGGTGAATAGCGTGATCGCGCGCCGGGATAGCTCAGTTGGTAGAGCACCGCATTCGTAATGCGGGGGTCCGGAGTTCGAGTCTCCGTCCCGGCACCATACGCCCGCTTCCCATAGCGTCCCCGAACGTCCCGTAAGTGCCTATAACTAATTGTAATATTAGGTATTTACGTACCTATCTGGTTCCCAAGAGGTCTTGACAAGTCCCCAAGAATCCCACATAGAGCTATGGGGAAATGGTGGGGTAAGGGTGGAAAATCTGACGGTCTCGAGGGTGAAGTCGCTATCGAAACTAGGTCTTTACGGTGACGGAGGCACCCTCTATCTGGCTATCGCCAACGGCGGCTCGAAGTCGTGGGTGCAACGAATCACGATCAATGGCAAGCGTCACGACCTCGGCCTAGGCGGTCTTCCGGTCGTCTCTCTCGCCAAGGCGCGCGAGCGCGCTTTCGCCAACTGCGTAGCCATCGCGGATGGGCACGACCCGCTCGCGGAGAAGCGTCGCGCCAAGGTTCTGACCTTCCGACAGGCCGCCGAAGCGACGTTCAAGGCCAACCTCCCGCGTTGGCGGGACAACAAGACCGCCCGAAATTGGATGCAGGGCATGGAGAAGCGCGCTTTTCACGTCATCGGTGATCGGCGCGTAGATCGAATCAGACGGGAGGACGTGTTGCGCATCCTCACCCCGATCTGATCGGACAAGGCGGAGGTCGCCCGCAAGCTGCGCCAGCGCATCCGCGCGACGCTCCAATGGTGTCAGGCCCACGGCTACGTCGAGCACAACGCGGCCAGCGAGGCCATCGACGGCGCGCTTCCCAATATGCGGCGCAAGAACGCCCACCACCGGGCCTTGCCGAATCAGGAGGTCGGAGTCGCCCTCGAAGCTGTCGAGGGCCCCGTGTCCAACGACGCGGCGAAACTGTGTTTTCGCTTGCTCGTTCTGACCGCAGCGCGTAGCGGCGAGGCGAGAGGTGAGATGTGGGGCGAGGTCGATCTGCGCGCCCGCGAGTGGCGCATCCCCGCCGAGCTGATGAAGGCGCACGTGCAGCATTCGGTGCCCCTCAGCGGCGCGGCGATCCTTGTGCTGGAGCAAGCCCTCACGCTCCGCGACGGTTCGGACCTTGTTTTCCCGTCCCCGGTGAAACGCGCGAGGCCGCTTTCCGACATGACTCTAATGAAGGTCCTCCGCAGAGTCGGCCTCGCGCAGCGCACGACAGTCCACGGCCTGCGGGCATCGTTCCGAACGTGGGCGAGCGAGTGCACGGACACAGATCACGCCGTGATGGAATTGTCCCTTGCGCATAGCGTAGGCTCTGCCGTCGAGCAGGCCTACGCACGGAGCGATCTGCTCGACAAACGACGGCGGCTCATGGACCAGTGGGCAGCCTTCGTCACGCGGGACACCGCCGAGGCGTCGCGGATTCGTGGATAGGGAGCGAAGGGACGATGCGGAAAAAGTTGGCGGTAGACTATCGAGTGTCAGTTGCTCTGTGCCCGACAGAGTACGAGTCGACAAAAGCAGTACATGTGGAGATCGAAGGACCGGAGGAGAGTACAGGGTTGCACTTGGGCTTCGTAATCCGCGAGGCGAGCCGGCTCGATCTTTGGAAGTTCCACTTCGTTGAGACGGACGATCAGGGGTTCTCTGGACTCTATGGTGGCAACCTCCGCGGATCAGACGAAAGGGAGGTCGCACTCATGGCGGCTACGGCCCTTGTGCGACGCCGGAGATCGTGAATATGGACGAAAGCACTACGCTATATGTTCGGGCGGTCCACTCTTTTGGCGGCGTTCGCATCCGCGACAGGGCAGAAGCAGAACAACATCTGCTCCGGGACGAGTGGCGCGTAGGGAGAGTTGCAAGTGTAGAAGAGAGAAGCTTGCAAAATTTCGTACGCCAGAAGTTCAGAGAACTCAAAGCGGCACCAACACCACGGGAAGAGAATCACCCAGCATCTACCCAGTTCCATAGGGCAATCGCTGAAATTGCATCGAACCTTGACTGGCTCAATCCGTACCAGACCACGGAAGTGGAGGTTTTTGACAAACGAAGCTTCGACCAAGTGTTTCGTCCATTGAACGAGGACTACCATTTGTTTTTTGGTCTTTCCGCCAGAAGAGCCAAGGTGTACATGAACCTTCCTACCGGAGAAAGCGCCGACGACGTAACTATCGTCAGGGGCACGTGCATCTCCGCTCGACGAACGATCCGGCTAGGAGAGAAAGACCCGGGTGTGTACGTCTCCGTGATCTTGGTCTCGGAACGCGACAAGTGGGAACTACGGTATAAGGCGAAGTAACAAAGATGAGCAAACGGGACAGAAGGGGAAAGGCGTCGGACATCTTCGCGAAGTCCGATTTCCTGTTCGCGGAAAAGACAAGCTCCTTCGAGAAGGCCTTCCCAACGATTGCATCTTTTCAAGTGCGCGTTGAAGAAGACGGGAGGGGCGTGGAACGGTGGAATCACGTCCGCCACTACGGGCGCAACCAGGTCGGCGAGTACCTGGATTGCTCAAATCCGCTCTGTTACGGCGGCGGTTTCCATCTCGGCAACATGGTGAGAACTATGGAATACAGCCGCACAACTCACGAGCAAGACACGTTCTTCTGCAACGGGTACGAGGGATCGCCAAAGGGGAGAAAACGATACGGCCCGTGCATGAACTCTTTTAATGCGACCATCGACGTCGAATACAAGGAAGATGTGGAGTGAGTTAGGCTCTCCTCACACGCGCGAACACGCGTTTGAGCCCCTTGGGATCACCCGTCACTCCTCGGTGGATTTTCTGAATCCGACCCCCACGCTGGCGGAACTTGCGCAGATCAGCGCGGATGCGCGCGCGATCTGCCTCGCGCTCAGTCATCGGGTTTGACGATCACGCGAAACGGCCGGCAAAGTTCATGTGGCGCCTGCGGGACCTCGGGGTGTCCGTCCCACACGTGGCGTAGCGCGACCTTAATGGCCGGAAGGATGCGGAGTCGATGTCGCCCACGCTGACCGCCAGCAGGTCGCAGCCGGTAAGAGCACAGAATGGGATTGTCAAGGAACACTCTGGACGCGTCGCCGCTATTGGAACAAATGTACCTGCACAGACGGCGTTTCCGCGCGTGGAAAGGGTTTAAGGATAGGGGTAAGTCGGGATCGCGCTCTACGCGCGCTCTGCGAGCGTCAGAGCACCGAGCACGCGTACAGCCATGCAAGACAGGTGATGAGCCAGTCCCGCGAGCCCTAGAACGATTCTCAAATCTTCCATGGGTCGATCTTGTACCTCGGGCTGTGGGAGAGCGTCAAGATACCTCCGGCGGTAGGAAACCTATTGGCGTTCGCGCGTTCTCCGGGATCGGCTCCTAGTGCTCCGTCAAGCCCAAATCTACGGGTATCTGAGGTTCTTTTTGGCCCCTGGACTTCGTTGCTCCTCCTTGTGTGGGGCCTGCCACACGGCGTCGTCGCGCCTCGCCAGGAACCAAAAATCCCTCGCAGCTACACTCGCATTTTTAGACTTGACGGAGCACTAGGTTGGTAGCTCATTGTTGGTCGGAACTATTGGTGGTTGACTTGTCTGACGGCATATGGCGTACTTTTGGACGCTCGTCGCGCTCGGCGAGAATTTGGTGGAGCTGGAGAGAATCGAACTCTCGCGTTTGGGATTTGGAGTCGCAACGCGGCACACCAGCCCAGCCCCCATCTCGAAGCCCCCGCCTTGTGCGGGGGCTTCCCTTTTGGAGATATCGAAACACCCGCTAACGACAATTTCAAGGCGCACCAACGCAAGAGGTAGTATTTTCGATATTTCATAGACTTACAGTTCGAGTCGGTGCCACAGAAGATAGTCATATCTGTGGAGAACCTGTGGATATCTGGTGGTAATTCAGTGCAACACGTCGCCCGAGCCTGAAGGCCAAGCGCCACGCGACAGCCGCAGGTTCAACCTTCGCTATCGCCCTCCCCGCCTCCTTTTTGTTCCGGTTCCCCACTAGGGCCTTTTCTCGTCCATCAGTCGGTATAGCTGACTGCGGGAGAGTCCGATGACTATTTGAACTTCCGTTCGACGGAGCAGTTTGGTCAAGACATCGGCCTCCTTCGCCTGTTCAAGAATGCCTTTGTCGCTTCGCGGACCTCTGGTGGCGAGTCCTCAAGGTCTGATAGGAAGTCCTTGTTCTCCGCCACCGCCCGACGGATTGCCAGTGGTGCATCCTCAACCAATCGTTCTTCCTGTTCTTCAAGCCAATTCGCGGCCTCGCGGAGTTCGGGGCCAGTACCCGACGCCGGTGCGACAATCGAGACGCCGGTCGCGAATTGAGCCTCGAAACCGAGATGCTTCTCGATGAGTTCCGAGAGATACCGTCGGCGCGCTGCGGCCACTTCGTGTGGTGTGGGTTTGGAGTCTCCGGAGAACGGAACCCGTTGCTCGTCTACGATCAGACGCTCAGATACATATGCGTCAAGCAGGTCGACGATTCGCCTCGGCAACCGCACTGGGACTGCGATTTCGCTTGCCGGCAGTTTCTTTCGCCCCACGGTGAAATCCTCAAATGGTTCGGTCTACGCGATTATACAGACTTACAAAGACAGTAAACAGTCTTCATATAGGGGTTTGTGACCCCTGCTGGTCGTGGTAAAAGCCACAGGTCGCGGCTGGGGAAACGCGTTGGGAAGGAAGCTAAAGAATCAACCTATTGGCAATAGCTCTCCGTCCCGGCACCAGACTCCGCGTCAACTGAAACGCATCGAGAGATCGACCGGTTCGACGTGTTTCGTAATGTCGCCGACCGAGATGTAGTCGACCCCGCGACGCGCGATCGCGGCGACATCGTCGAGCCGGATCCCGCCGGAAACCTCGATCTTGACCCGACCATCGTTGCGGCGCACCGCCTCGGCCATCTGCGCGAGAGAGAAGTTGTCGAGCAGGACGATATCGGGCGCTGCGCGAAGGGCTTCGCCGAGTTGGTTCATATCCTCCACTTCCACCTCCACAACGAGGTCCGGGCGGGCGCTTCGCGCGCGGCGCACCGCGACCGCGATACCGCCCGCCGCAGCGATGTGGTTTTCCTTGATCAGGTACGCGTCGAATAGCCCGGCGCGATGGTTGCGGACGCCCCCCACGGCCGCGGCGTACTTCTGCGCGGCCCGTAGGCCCGGGATGGTCTTGCGGGTGTCGAGAACCTGGGCCTTCGTTCCGGCGACGGCTCGCGCATAGGCGCGCGCGCGAGTGGCGGTCCCGGACAGGAATTGCGCGAAATTCAGGATCGTCCGCTCGGCTGTCAACAGGCTGCGCGCGGCACCTGAGAGTTTCATCAGCAGGCCGTCCGGCGTCAGGTCGGCACCGTCGTTCGCCATCTGATCGACGCAAATGTCGGCGTCGACCTGGCGGCAGGTTTCAACCACCCAGGCGGCGCCGCAAAACACACCCGGGGAGCGGGATATCACCACGGCGCGAGCGGACGCCTCGCGGCCCACGAGTTCCGCGGTAACGTCGCCGTCGCCCACGTCCTCCGCCAGGGCGGCGCGGACATTTGCCGCGACGGTCGGCGGCGGCGGTGGGGGCGGCGGAGGAGGGGGGGCAAAAGCGTAGTGTTCCATGGGTTATCGCTTGCGTATGATCGCGCTGTGATTGTAAGCCCCGATCATTGGTTGACGAAGGCCGAGCGCATGCCGTCGCCGAACCAGAACGCGCGTCTCGACCCGGAGAACATCAGCCTGGTCGTCGTCCACGGTATTTCTCTGCCGCCGGCCGAATTCGGCACCGGCGCGGTTGCGCGGTTCTTTTGCAACACCCTGGACTGCTCCCGTGATCCGCGCCTGACCGACCTGGAAGGAGTGCGCGTCTCGGCGCACCTCTTCGTGAGTCGCAGGGGTGCGGTTACGCAGTTCGTCCCCTTTGATCGCCGCGCATGGCACGCCGGCGTCTCGCGCTACCGCGGCCGAACGGATTGCAACGACTTTTCCATCGGCATCGAGCTCGAGGGCACCGATGATTGCGGCTACGCGAACTGCCAATACGTCGTCCTCGCGCGCATCCTCGACACCTTGATCGCCCGCTATCCGCGCATGGACCGGAGCGCCGTGGTGGGCCACAACGAAGTCGCGCCGGCGCGCAAGACGGACCCCGGCCCGCATTTCGATTGGCGGCGGGTATACGGCGGCCTGTTTCGATGACGAGCTTGCGGATCGGGATAGATCTGGGCGGCACCAAGATCGAAGGCGTGCTGATGAATGCCGCCGGAGAAGTGGTGGATCGCAAGCGCAGGCCCGCGCCCCAGGGAGACTACGGGGCGACGTTGAGCGCGCTATGCGGGTTTGTCGGGGAACTGGATGCGCGCGCGGGCCGCCCTTGTCCGGTGGGTATCGGCACGCCCGGCGCATGGGTGTCGCGGCGCCATGTCCTGAAGAACTGCAATTCGACGTGGCTGAACGGACGGGCGTTGCTCGATGACCTGGTGGCCCGCCTGGGTCCCCGGGTGCGCATTGCCAACGACGCCAATTGCTTCGCGCTATCGGAGGCGCGCGACGGCGCGGGCCGGGGGGCAAACGTCGTGTTCGGCGTCATTCTCGGAACCGGCGTGGGCGGCGGCATCGTGATCGGCGGGAGCCTGTTGGAAGGCGCGAACGCGGTCGGCGGCGAATGGGGCCACACGCCGATGCCCTATCTCCACGGGGACTGGGTCATCGAGTCCCGCTTGCGGGAGTGCGAAGCGCGCCTTGCCAGTCGGACCTGCTATTGCGGCCGGGTAGATTGCGTCGAAACCTGGCTCTCCGGCCCGGCGCTGGCTTTGACATACGAGCAACTCGAAGGCGTCGCGCGAAGTCCCGGCGAGATCGCGACGTTGGAGACGCCCGCCATGGAACTCTACTTCGCGATGCTCGCGCGGGCCCTGGCGCAGATCGTCAACATCATCGATCCGGATGTGGTCGTACTCGGCGGCGGCGTCTCCAACGTTGGGCGCATATACGAAAGGGTGCCGGAACTGATGCCCCGATACGGTTTCTCTCACGAAGGCGCGACGTTGCTCAGGCCCGCGGAGCTCGGCGACGCAAGCGGCGTACTCGGCGCGGCCCGGCTGCATACCCAATAACCGTGCGCCATCTGTGCGGGTGAACGGAGCGCTTGGCGTACAGTCTATATAATGCGCGCACAGGGGCTTACGCGCTGACCCGAGCGGATCGCGATGGAATACACGAGGCACGTTGAGGACATCGACCCCGAGGAGACGCAAGAGTGGCTCGACGCGCTGGAGTCGGTCATCCGGGAACACGGGACCGATCGGGCGAACTTGCTGATGGAGCGCCTGTCGTCCCGGTTGGCGCAAACCGGCGAGCGTTTGCCCTACATGTTGACCACGCCGTATCGAAACACGATCCCGGCCACCGAAGAGGCGTTCATGCCCGGCGACCTGTTCATGGAGCGCCGCATTCGCTCGCTGATTCGATGGAACGCCCTGGCCATGGTGCTGCGTGCCAACAAGGGCGATGGCGACCTCGGCGGACACATCTCCACGTTCGCCTCGGCCGCCACCCTGTATGACGTGGGCTTCAACTACTTCTTTCGCGGCCCGACCGATACGCATGCAGGCGATCTGATCTATTTCCAGGGCCACAGCGCGCCGGGAATCTACGCCCGCTCGTTTCTTGAAGGCCGCTTGACGGAAGAGCAACTGGACCGGTTTCGCCGGGAAGTCGATGGCGGAGGACTCTCATCCTACCCGCACCCGTGGCTCATGCCCGGCTACTGGCAGTTTCCCACGGTATCGATGGGCCTCGGGCCGATCCAGGCGATCTATCAGGCCCACATCATGAAGTACCTCGACCGGCGCGGCCTGATCCCCATGGGCGACCGCAAGGTCTGGGCGTTCATCGGCGATGGCGAGTGCGATGAGCCGGAGTCGCTCGGCGTGCTGTCGCTGGCGGGGCGCGAGCGGCTCGACAACCTGATCTTCGTCGTGAACTGCAACCTGCAGCGACTGGACGGCCTGGTACGCGGCAACGGCAAGATTATTCAGGAACTCGAAGGCGAGTTCCGCGGCGCGGGCTGGAACGTGATCAAGGTGGTGTGGGGGCGCCACTGGGATCCGATCCTGGCGAAGGACACGGCGGGACTGTTGCAGCAGCGAATGAACGAAGCCGTCGATGGCGAGTACCAGAACTACAAGGCCAAGGGTGGCGGCTATACGCGGGAGCACTTTTTCGGCCGGCACCCGGAGGTCCGGGCCCTGGTTGAGCACCTCTCCGACGACGACATCATGCGCCTGAATCGCGGCGGCCACGACCCCTTCAAGGTGTTCGCCGCCTATCACGCGGCCGTGAACCACAAGGACGAGCCCACCGTGATCCTCGCGAAGACCGTCAAGGGCTACGGCATGGGCGATGCCGGCGAATCGGAGAACACGACCCACCAGGTCAAAAAACTTGACCTGGATGGCCTCAAGCATTTTCGTGACCGCTTCGATGTGCCGCTATCCGACGAGGCGCTTGCCGGCGTGCCGTACTATCGACCGGCGGACGACGCGCCCGAAACGATCTATCTCAGAAAACAGCGGGAGCGTCTCGGAGGGCCCATTCCGAAGCGCATGCTTGACGATACGCGCATCCCGGCACCGGACCTCTCATTTTTCAAACCTCAGCTCGATGGTTCGGGCGACCGAGCCATCTCCACCACCATGGCTTTCGTGCGCATCCTGTCGACGCTGGTGCGCAGCAAGGACATCGGCGAACGTATCGTGCCCATCGTTCCGGACGAAGCGCGCACGTTCGGCATGGAAGGCATGTTTCGCCAGCTCGCGATCTATTCGTCGGAGGGTCAGCTCTACGAACCCGAGGACTCCGGGGAGATCGCCGCCTACCGGGAATCCAGGGACGGACAGGTGCTGGAAGAGGGGATCAACGAGGCGGGAGCGTTCTCCGCCTGGCTCGCCGCCGCAACGTCCTACAGCACACACCGCTATACCCTGATTCCGTTCTACATCTTCTACTCGATGTTCGGTTTTCAGCGCGTGGGAGATCTCGCCTGGGCCGCCGGCGACATGCAGGCGCGAGGTTTTCTGCTCGGCGGCACGGCGGGGCGCACGACGCTCAACGGGGAGGGTTTGCAGCATCAGGATGGCCACAGCCACCTGCTGGCGTCGGCGATACCGAACTGCGTGGCGTACGATCCGTGCTACGCCTATGAACTTGCGGTCATCATCCAGGATGGGCTCAAGCGCATGTACGCCGACAGCGAGCGCGTTTTCTACTACGTCACCGTGATGAACGAGAACTACCCGCAGCCGCCCATGCCGAAAGCGAAAGACGCGCGGGAGGGGATCGTGAAGGGCATGTACCGCCTGCGCACCTTCGGCGACTTCGCCGAGGGAGATCCGAAGCGGGTGCGTTTGCTGGGCAGCGGCACCGTCCTGCGGGAGGCGCTGAAAGCGGCGGAGCGGTTGCTCGATGCGCACGGCATCTCCTCGGAAGTGTGGAGCGTGACAAGCTTCACCGAGCTTGCGCGGGACGGCGCGGACACGGAACGATGGAACCTCCTGCACCCCGGCGACAACCGCGTCGCTCCTACGTCGCCGAATGTCTCGAAGGCGATATCCCGGTGGTGGCTTCGACCGACTACGTCAGGAGGCATGCCGAATCGATCCGCGCATACTTCGATGCCCCCTACCGGGTGCTCGGCACCGACGGTTTCGGGCGCAGCGATACGCGCGAGAAGCTGCGCCACTTCTTTGAAGTGGACGAGAAATTCGTGACTTTAGCCACCCTCGAGCAACTCGCCAGGCGGCAAGTCCTGGCCGACTCCGAAGTGTGCGCCGCGATAGACAAGATGGGCATCGACCCGGACAAGCCGAATCCGAGAATCTCATGAACGAAACCGACGTTGTAATCCCGGACATCGGCGAAGCGGAGGATGTGGAGGTCATCGAACTGTGCGTCGCGCCCGGCGATGCCATCGAGGTGGATGACCCGCTCATCGTGATCGAGTCCGACAAGGCATCCATGGAGCTGCCGTCTCCGTTTGCCGGAACGTTGCGCGAACTGAAGGTCGTATTGGGCGACGTGGTGAATGCCGGCGACGTCATCGCGACCATTGCGGCCCAGGCGGATGGGCAAGCCAGCGAGGCCGCTGGTCCGGCGGTAGAGAAACCCGGCCGGGTAGAAGAAGCTGGACAGGCGGAAACGGCAGGTGCGCCCGCCGCCGAAACCGACGGGTCAGCGCGCCCCTCTGGTCCTGCGCCGACAACGAACGTTGCGGCGCCCCGGGCGGCGGAAGAACCAGGCTCCGGAACGAAACGCGTGTACGCGGGTCCCGCAGTGCGCCGCCTGGCTCGGGAGCTTGGCGCCGATCTGGGGGCCATACGTGGTTCCGGACCGAGCGGGCGCATCGTCAAGGACGATGTCAAGGGGTTCGTCAAGGCGATGATGACCGGCAACGCCCCGGCGGCATCGCTACCCGGCGTGCCCGAGATCGACTTCGCGAGGTTCGGCCCCGTGGAGGAGATGCCCCTGACGCGGCTCCAGGCGCGAGGCGGAAAAAACCTCTACGGCAGTTGGCTGAACGTCGTGCATGTGACGCAGCACGACGAAGGCGACGTCACCGAGTTGGAGGCGTTCCGCAAATCGCTCGCGGCCGAGGCCCAAACGCGCGGCGTGAAGCTGACACCCCTGCCGTTCATCATGAAGGCTTGCGCCGAAAACCTGCGTGCGTTCCCGCGACTGAACGCCTCGCTGAACGCGCGCGCGGATGGTTTGATCCTCAAGCGGTACCACCACATCGGATTCGCCGTCGATACCGAGGACGGGCTGATAGTGCCCGTCGTCCGGGATGTCGATCAGAAGGGCGTGTGGCAACTCGCGGCCGAAATTGCCGAGTTGTCGGGCGCGGCGCGGGAGCGCAAGCTGAGGCCGGAGCATCTGCAGGGCGGCTGTTTCACGATATCGAGCCTCGGCCGCGTCGGCGGCACGGGATTCACCCCCATCGTCAACGCGCCGGAGGTCGGTATCCTGGGCGTTGGGCGGCTTGCCACGAAACCGGTTTGGGACGGCTTAGAGTTTCGGCCGCGCGCAGTACTGCCGCTGTCGCTTTCGTATGACCACCGCGCGATCAACGGCGCGGAAGGCGGCGCTTTCATGGTCGAGCTGACGCGGCTTCTGGGGGACATCCGCCGACTGGTCATGTAGGACATTTCGAGAAGCTTGGGAGAACATATGAGCGACATCGCGCAGACATTGGCCGAGATCACCGGCGCGGGCGGTGTGCTGACGGGTGCCGATGTGGCGAGTCGTCCGGCGGGGATCTGGCGATCTGACACCATCGCGGCGAAAGCCATCGTCCGCCCGCGCACGACGGAGGAAGCGAGCGCCGTGTTGAAAGCCTGCAACGATGCGGGGCAGAGCGTCATCGCGCAGGGCGGGCTCACGGGTCTGGTGCAGAGCGCGATCACCGAACCGCGCGACATCATGCTTTCGCTGGAGCGGATGAACCGCGTGGAATGCGTGGATCGCATCAATCGGACCATGACGGTGCAGGCGGGCGTGCCGTTGCAGACGGTGCAGGAGACGGCCGACGCGCATGGTCTGCTGTATCCCCTGGACCTCGGTGCCCGAGGAAGCTGCACGGTGGGCGGCAATATATCGACGAACGCCGGCGGCAACCGCGTCATTCGCTACGGCATGACGCGAGACATGGTGCTCGGCCTGGAAGCCGTGCTCGCGGACGGCACGGTGGTCTCGTCGATGAACCAGATGATCAAGAACAACGCGGGATACGATCTGAAGCAGTTGTTCATCGGCAGCGAGGGGAGCCTCGGCATCGTCACACGGGCGGTGCTGCGGCTGCGGGAAAAGCCGCGCAGCCAGGAGACGCTGTTCGTGGCGGTCGAAAGTTTCGACAAGCTCCCGCAACTGCTGAAGCACATGGATGCGCGGCTCGGCGGCGCCCTGTCAGCGTTCGAGGTGCTGTGGACCGAATTCTATCGACTCGTCACGACGCCGCCGGCGAAGCAGAAACCGCCTCTGTCCCAGGACTATCCGTACTATGTGTTGATCGAGGCCATGGGCGGCGACCCGGAAAACGACGCGGCACGCGCGGAGGCGGCGCTGACCGAGGCCTACGAGTCGGGGCTGGTGGCGAACGCGGTCATCGCCCAGAACGAGGCACAGCGGCGCGAAATCTGGGCGATGCGCGACGATGTCGAGCAGTGCAATCGCTTCCCTCCGCTGTTCATCTTCGATGTAGGCCTCCCGATACCGAACATGGAGGCCTACGTCGGCGATGTGAACCGCCTTCTGGACGCCTCCTTCGATACCTACCGCAACTTCACTTTCGGCCACATCGGCGACGGCAATCTGCACTTCGGGATTAGCGCCGGCGAGGACGAGACCGCCAGGGAAGCGGTCGAGCGCGCCGTCTACGAACCGCTGGCGGACATCGGCGGGACGGTGTCTGCGGAACACGGCATCGGTCTGGAGAAAAAGTCGTACCTCCTGATCTCGCGCACGCCGGAGGAAGTGGCGCTGATGCGCACCTTGAAGCAGGCGCTCGACCCCAAGGGCATTCTCAACCCCGGCAAGATTTTCGACTACGACGCGGAAACGCAGGCGTCGTAGCGCGTGGCGAGGCGTTTGGCGGAGCGTCTCGGGTGATTACCCGAAGGCGCCTGCTTGCGGCGACGGCCGTGTCACCGTGGATGGCGCGAGCTTCAACGCTTCGCGATAGCGAGATCGCGCGGTTGCTGATCGACACGCCGCGCCGGTCCCTGCTGTCCGCGTTGATTGCGCGTATTCGAATGGGCCTGCGCCCGTCGGAGCTCCTGAGCGGACTTGCCATCGCCGCCTGTCGCGAAGTGAGTCCCTATCCGCATGTCGGGTTCAGGTACCACGCCGTCATGATGCTGCGGTCCGTCGAACTCTCCGTCGCCGGTATGCCGGACGAGCGCCGCTGGCTGCCTTTGCTCTGGGCTGCGGACTATTTCAAGGCGGCGTCCGCCCAGGAGGATCATTACCGTCCCTGGTCGCTTCCGGTCATTGGCAAGTCCGACTCCAACTCTGCGGCCCTGGCGGACGCATTGGTCGCTTGGGACCGCGATGCGGCGGATCGCGCCGCGCACAACATGGTGGCGGCGGGACAAGCCAGTTCCGCGCTACAGACGCTCATGTTTCATGCCGCCCGCGACTTCCGCGCCATCGGCCACAAAACCATAGCCGCCGCGAACGCGGACCGGTTGTACGTCGGATTGGGTTCCGGCAGTTTGCTGGCCGAGCCCCTGGTGCGTTCGCTGGCCCTCGCGGTGCAGAATCCGGAACGGGATGCCAACCCGGTGCGGCATGAACACTTGGCTGATCGCGACTGGAAAGCGAATCAGTCGCTCGCCGCCGCCCTCCCGCGCGGCTGGAGCCCGGGTCGCGAAGACATTTCCGCGGCGCGAACCCTGCTGCAGGAGTTCAGAACCGCGAACAGCGAACAGGCCGTAACCGCCTCGGTCGATCTGCTCGAACACGGCATCAGCGCGGACACGGTGTGGGAAGCGGTCGCGATGTTCGCGGCCGAACTCGTTCTGCGCAGCAACGATATCGTCGCCGTGCACGCCAACACGACGGCTGACGCGATGCGCTATTGCTACGCGGCGTCCGACGGGGATGCGGCCCGGCGGTTGCTGCTTCTGCAGGCCGTTGCCTTCATGCCGCGTTTTCGGGAACTCACGGCCCCGCGATCAGCCGCTCGCAACCGACGTATCGATGCGATCGACCCACTACCGGCCGGGAGTCTGGACGAGATATTCGAGACACTCGGTCGAAGCCGATACAGCGCCGTACGGCAGGCGTTCGGCTGGCTCGATGCCGGAGGGAACCCGGTGGCGCTCTCCGACCGGCTTCGCTGGTACGCGACCCTCAAGAACACCGGATCGCACGACATCAAGTTCGCTGAAGCCATGCTTGAGAACTATCGGCGGCTGCGCTTCCCCTGGCGCGATGAACTCCTCGCAGCCACCCTCATGTACGCCAATGCCGGCAGCACGCCGGACGACAGGGTGGTACTCCGCGCCCAGTCGCTGTTGCAACCGCCTACAGTACGGAACTCGCAGTCGTAGGACCTCGCGAGGTGGTCGCGTGGAGTGAACTGGGTGGGCAACACCCTCACTGCCGACCGGCTTCGCGGACCCGACCGCGGAGCCGATCAAAGTAGTCCGCATCGGCCATACCCGCCAGCGGCGATGCCGCGCCTTCGAGAAGCATCTCGCGGAAGCGCTGGCGATCCCGATCCTTGCGGATCAGTTCGCGGACGTATTCGCTAGACGTGCTGTAGCCGCGCGCGCCGACCTGATCGTCCACGAAGGACTTGAGGGCATCGGGAAGCGATATGTTCATCGTCGTCATCGGTGCGACGCTATCGGCATTGGCAAAGTTTGGCAAAAATTGCCGTCAACCCGCGCCCAGTCGCTCTTGCGACGGCCGACGGTGACGATGAACGGGCAGTCGTAGGACGTCACGGGGAGTCCGCTCGTCAACGCCGCTCGGTAGTCCGATCCTCGATCGCATACATCGGCCCCAGTCCAGCCAGTTCCGCAAGGGTTCCATACGTTTTGCGGGCGCGTTGGGCGTCAATGCCCGTTGTGCCTTCGGCGATGAACCGCCGGTAGGCCGTCTGCACGACTTGCACGGTCGCCGCCTGCGCCGTGAAAGGGTCGACGACAACGCTCCAGCCCAGCGCTCGCCACGCCTCGGGTCGCCGCAGATCCAGCGATGCGATCGTCGCCAGGGGCGCGTCGATGCGTTTCGGAGCGTCTCGCCATTGCGCGGCGGTCGCGGGCATCAGCATGACAAGGTCGGCGCCCGCCTCTCTGTACAGATTGCCGCGCGCGACGGCGGCGTCGAACGACTCGTTCTTGACCGCGCCGGTGCGGGCGATGACGAGGAAGTCGTCGTCGCGCCGGGCCTTGACCGCGTACTCGACCTTGGCGGCCATCTCATCCGGCGCGACCAGGTGCTCGATGCCGCGGTGGTGGCTGACCCGCTTCGGCACCACTTGATCCTCAATTTCGATTGCGGCGGCGCCCGTCGCCTCGATCTCGGCAACTGTTCGCGCAAGGTGAACGGCATCGCCGAAACCGACGCCGCCATCGGCGATGACTGCGATCCCCGTACGGGCGGCGATGTGACGCGCGGTGTCGGCGAGTTCCGTCAACGTCAACAGCGCCTCGCTGACGGCGTGAGCGTAGCCCAAGGCACCGCCGCTCAGATACACGGCGCTGAAACCCGCCTGTTCGGCAATGCGGGCGGTCAACGCATCGAGCGCCAGAGGCGCGAAAACCACGTCGCAGTCGGCGATGTTGGCACGCAGCTTGGCGCAAATCGCGCTTTCGGGAGCCTTCTGGGACATTCGAATCAAACTGCGTCGGATGGGCAGTTCATCGTGCCGATCCTCGGAGAGATGTGCAATGGTGAGCGATGTATGCCGTCTCCCCGTTGCGCCCATTCCGTTGACGGGGGTGTGTGGAAGAAAATCAGCGTCGGTGGCGTCCAAAGGTAAAGACGCCGTAAACGTTGTGAGTGTTGCCTGTTGCGCGAAATCGACGACAAGACCGTGTTGAAGCGGTTCTATCGCCATCGGGACGACGATGCCTCGCGGCGTTCGTCGACCGGCATCGTGGTTGGGCGGTCGCCAGGGCGCGGGGGTACTACCCGGAGGAAGCAGAAGACGTGGTGCAGACATCGATACTGCGCCTGATGGATTCGACGCCGACGAATGGCGAGGTGGCGAATCCATTGGGCTGGTGGAGCGTGATCATTTCAACTGCGGCCATGGACGCGCTGCGAAGCACGATGCGCCGCCGGCGCCGGGAACAGGAGAGTCTCCGTCTTGGCGAACCTGACGGCGAGCCGGTGGTCGTCGATGTGGCCGAATCCGTTGCGCGCACGCGACTGATCGACGCCGTGGCGGCGGAGATCGACGCGCTGGAGGACCACTTTCGGGGTCCTCTCCTGAAGCGCTATTTCGAAGGTTTGAGCTACCGGGAAATCGCCGAGGCCCTGGATTGCAGGCCCGGTACGGTAGCCTCCCACCTTTCCCGAGGTATCGCGCGACTGCGCGATGCCCTGGTGGCGAAAGGCATTGTTGAATTGTCATTGCAAGACCTTGGGAGAGATGGAGCCATGCCGGATACATTGAATGGGAACAGGGCGTTTGTGGGACGGTGGCGCGACGTATGGATCGTCCACCATTCAAAAGGCGCTTGCGGATTGGGGCACATCTCGGCAAGGCTGGAGTCTGATGGCACGGTGAACGTTCACAAGCGGATGGATATTCCTCTGGAATCCTCTCTCGGGCATCGTCCGGAGTCCGCCGACGCGCGTCTCTGGTTCGAAACGGACCTGGTTCTCACCGATGCCGAGGACTTTTCCTGGCGCACATTCCGTAGCGCCGAAGGAGCGACGCCCAAGGCGGCGGCGATCATGGAAAAGGAGGGGATGGCATACGACGAGGACGTGGTCTTCATGTCGATGAAGACCGGTGGTCTGTCCATTGACGCCCGGCGAGGGGAACCGACGCTGGACTTTGTCGGAGAAGGAGACGGCCCCATCGTTCCCGACGCAATGATGGCGCTTTACGCTTGCGCATGGCCGCGTGATCGCGAGTTGAACTGGCCTGTTCGCATGCTCGGTTTTGGCAGGGACCTTTCCGGCCGTCACTGGGGAGTGGTGCCGCTGGTGGGGCGCTATGCCGGGCGTAAGGGTCCGCCGACGGGATTGAGTCACGCCTACGAGGTCAAACTTCCAGAAAACCTGGGCAGGTCGTTCTGGACTTGGACGGAGGACGATGGACGTTTCGTCGGCTTTGGCGACGAACGAGAATCCATTGTCGCGGCGGAAGACGAGGCGACGGCGCGCGCCTTCATCAAGGCGCAACGCCCGTAGTCGCGTCGACCGTGATCGCTACTGGAGAAAGGGCCTGGCTATCTCGCGATCGGGGTAGCCTTGTGGTCATGATCGGGATCGATCAGATCTCCGGATCTTCCGCAAATCGCGACGCTTGCGGTTGGCGACGAATTCCTCCAGAGCCTGATGTACGACCGCCCGTTTTGTCCTGATTGGCCTCAACTCCATCGCATGGCGAATGAGTTCAGCGTCCAGTTCGATGCGCGCCAACACGACGGCTGACTCGATGCGCTATTGCTACGGGACATCCGACACCGATACTGCCCAGCGTCTGCTGCTTCTGCAGGCGATTGCCTGCCTTCATTTTCTTGCTTTGCGCCAACGTTGATGTTACAACTTGTCGTACACTTTGAACTACATATCGGATATCATGATGTCAACTCTCAGCATCCGACTGTCGGAACGCTTGGACGAGCATTTGACCGCAGAATCCCGTTTGGCAGCACAACCGAAATCGCTCATCGTACGCAATGCACTGGAGCAGTTTTTGGACAATCGCCGTCATGAACGATTCCTCGCTCAATTGACCCGCGCGGCTACGGTGATCGATTCCGACGAAACCGCTACCCTCGTTGAGGAAGCCTTGCCGTTTGATAATGAGGCGTTGGAATTGACTGAAGGCGGCGTCCCGGCCATCGAATAGCCGACGGACCCATTCGAATATGAGAGTTCCGATTCGGCGAGGACAGGTGTGGATAGCCAACCTGAACCCAAACCGCGGCCGCGAGGTGGGAAAGACTCGGCCTGTGCTAGTCATCCAGGGTGATTGGCTGAGCGCCGCGCAGGAACGCACGGTCGTCGTTCTGCCGCTGACCAGCCGGGTCCGCCTCGATGCCGAGCCCCTGCGGGTAACCATTCGCGCGCGCGGGGGATTGCACATGGACTCCCAGGTGATCGTCGACCAACCCCGCACTCTCGACCGCGAGCGTCTCGGCGACGGTCCTTTGACGGAACTCTCGAACAGCGAGATGATGGATGTCGAACGCAGCCTGCTTGCCGTGCTGGGCGTTGGCCGCGGCAGCATCGAATGACCCTCTCGGCCCAGCCTAGGCGAAATCCTTGGTCACCCGGTCCAGCGGAACGTCTAGCGCCCTCGACAACGCGCGCTCCGATACGCCTTCGATGTTGATCTCGCCGCGTAGGATCTCGCCGGGATTCCCTCGCCTCATTCCGTTTCTGATCTCCACTACTCCCCCGCCTCCTCAGGGTGAAGACGTGGTGCAGACATCGATCCTGCGCCTGATGGATTCGACGCCGACGAATGGCGAGGTGACGAATCCATTGGGCTGGTGGAGCGTGATCATTTCGACTGCGGCCATGGACGCGTTGCGAAGGACGATGCGCCGCCGGCGTCGGGAACAGGAGAGTTCCCTCTCGGAGACCGGCCGGAATCCGCCGAATCGCGTCTTTGGTTCGAAACGGACCTCGTTCTTCCCAACGCTGAAGATTTTTCCTGGCGCACATTCCGAAGCGCCGAAGGAGCGACGCCGAAGGCGGCAGCGACGATGGCGAAGGAGGAGATGATCTACGACGAGGACGTTGTCTTCATGCCGACGAAAACCGGCGGTCTGTCCACCAGGGCCGAGCGAGGGGAACCGACGCTGGTCGTGAAAGAAGGAGACGGCCCCATTGTTCCCGACGCCCTGATGGAGCTCTACATTTGCGCGCGACCACGCGAACGCGAGGTGGATTGGCCCATTCGCATCCTGGGTCTTGGCCGGGACCTCGCCGGCCGTCACTGGGGCGTGATGCCGCTCGTCGGGCGCTACGCTGGGCGCAAAGGTCCTCCGACGGGCTTGAGTCATGCCTACGAGGTTAGTCTCCCAGACTCCGTAGGCAGATCGTTTTCCATCTGGGTGGGGGACGACGGACGTTTTGTCGGTATGGGCGATGAAAGGGAATCGATTCTCGCGGCGGAGGACGAGGCAACGGCGCGCGCCTTCATCGCGGCGCAACGCCCGTAGGCGCGCCATACTCCTCGAAATGATCGTTCCCTGGGCGTGTCGCGCGCTGTAGGATAGGTGCCTCACTCCTCGTGGGAGATCGGCCATACGGGCTCTGCTCCCGACTTTCTTCGCGCTATTGGCAAGCGTTGCGTCTGCGGACCCCTGCGATACCTCCTCCTGCGTGGACGCCCTCGTCGTCGGCATCGCCGATGGCGACACCGTAACGTTGCTCGTCCAGGATGACGGGCGCCAGTTCCAGGCACGTTTCCGACTGACCGAAATCGATACGCCGGAACGCGCTCAGCCCTGGGGCACGCGGGCTAGACAGGCGCTGGCCGAAAAGGTGTTCCGCCGGCAAGTGCGAGTCGCGACCGAGGGCGAGGATCGGTACGGGCGGATGCTGGGAAAGATCTACCACGACGGGCGCGACATCAACCGCGAGATGGTGCGCGAGGGCCATGCGTGGGCATATCGGCAATATCTTTCCGACAAGTCGCTGCTCGACGACGAACGCCGCGCGCGGGAAGCGGGCGCCGGTCTCTGGTCAATGCCGCGGGCGCAACAGGTCCCGCCCTGGGAATGGCGGCGTAGTGGTCGCAGGACAAGTCTCGCTGCCGTCGCTTCCCGGCCCCGGTCGGCTTCTTTCACCTGCGGCCGGAAGACCTACTGTCGAGAGATGACGTCGTGCGCCGAAGCGCGCTTCTACCTCCGACGATGTGGCCTGACGACTATCGACGGCGATAACGACGGGGTCCCCTGCGAGAAGATCTGCCGCGCGTCAAGATAGGCGCGCCACGCCACGTACCCACACGTCCGACGACTTGAGGACATGGATTGGTATTCCATTCTCTCGAGTTAGGAGGAAATTTATCAAATAAAAACAAGGATAAAGAGTCTATATACTAGTAATAGATACAGTATCTACACCCCTCTGCATCAAGGCCTCAAAGCATGTCCGTCCCGACCGAAGAAGTCGTCCGACATCTCTACTTCGTCCCCGAACCAGCCATCGATCGTCTCATCCTCGAAGCAGACCCCGACCAACTCGATTTCATCCCCGACAATCCCGCCGAACTTCGCCGCGCCGTCACCCGCATGGCGGCCCACATCAATCTCGCCGACTGGCGCTTCATCAGGCTCATTGCCGCCATGGAGCGCACCCGAGGCTGGCGGGAAGGCGGCTACTGCAATCTCGGCAATTGGCTGGACCACCGCTGCGGCCTGGGACCCTGCGCTGGCCGGGAGCGCATCCGCATCGGCCGGGCGCTTGCAAAACTTCCGCGCATCGACGAAGCGTTTCGGGACGGCGTGATCAGCTACTCGAAGGTGCGTGCCGTCACCCGGGTGGCGACGCCGGATACCGACGCGATGCTGTTGGCGATCGCCGAGGGCAGCAGCGCGGCACAGCTGGAGAGCCTGGTCCGGACCTATGAGCGGGTTGGCAAGAGCGACAGCGGACGGGCCAGCAGCGAACAGCGGCGAAGCCTGAGCTGGTACTACGAGGACGGCATGCTGGTCATCACCGCGGCGGTGCCGGCGGAGCGCGGCGCGCTCGTGATCAAGGCGCTGCAGCAGGTCGTCGATGGCAGGAAGGACGAACGTGAGGCGTACTATCAATCCGTGCTGCCGGCTACTTGTCGACGCGAAACCGCCGAACCTGCGGCGGACGGGGATTCGGAAGGCATCGGCCGCGCGCAAGTCGCGAGCCGAGGATCTGACGGGCCGCCGATGCATGCCGCTGGAAACAATTCTGCGGCAGCCGAGTCGGTCGTGGCCGGCGACGATTTCGGCGCTGCGGCCGCGACAGCGCGGTCGGCCGCGCAAGGCGCTGGCGCGACAGACGGGAGAGAGGTACCCGCGCAGGCCGAATGGGCGGCAGCCGATGTTTCAACGGATGATTCCGCGGAAACTCCGGCCCATCGCGCGGGCGGGGACAACGGCGAGGAGGTCTCCACCCGGGCTGCAGGTGCCGCTGTGACCGACGTGGATGTTTCTGGAGGTGTTTCCGCGGAAACGGATGATCTCCCAGACTGGCCGATATTCGAGCTCGCGAGCACAGAACAACGCTTCGCTGATGCGCTGGTAGACATGGCCGAGCACTGCCTGGCGAGCCGTGCGGGCCGCGGGAAGCAGCGACGCATCGGCCAGCGGTACCAGGTGATGCTGACCATCGGCCGCAATGAGCTGGCCACGCAGCGGGCGGCCGGCGGCGCGCGCTACTACGCCGAGCCCGACTGGGGCATCGATGAGGCGGATGCCCGCCACATCGCCTGCGATGCCGGCCTCACCGAGTTCATCCAGGATGCGCGGGGCAACCTGCTGAACTACGAGCGCCGGCGGCGGATCGTGCCGGCCCGGCTATTGCAGGCATTGAAGCTGTGCGACCACAGCCGCTGCCGCTTCCCGGGCTGTGCGCATCAGCGCTATGTCGAGGCACATCATGTCCGGCACTGGATCGACGGCGGGGAGACCCGCCTCGAGAACCTCGTGCTGCTGTGCGGCGCCCATCACCGGCTGCTGCATCACGGCGCTTTCCGCATCATGATCGAAGACGGTGACGGCGTCTTTGTCAACCGGGACGGAGAAGTGATCGAGCCGGCGCTGCGGCCGCAGTTTGCGGAAACCCCTATGCCAGAATGGACAGCAACTCGATAGCGCCACATAGCCCGTCGCCGCTTCGCGTGCGCCGTGTTTTGCCCCGCCTGATGTCGCTGGCGAGTTGGGCCTCAAGCGTTCGGATTCGCTCCCTCGGTTGAGTTGACCGAAGAGGGTTCCCGCAAGTCTCTACGGCGTAGGCGCTTCGTTCCTGACCAGCTCGTGGGCCCTGACCCGCTCGTACTTGCGTGCCGGGGTGTTGATGATCGCTGCGAGCTCGCCGGCGCCGAGTCCCGCCCTTACGCGCTCGGCGTCGACATCGCCGTAGACCGTCGAACGCTGCTTCGGCACGCGTCCAGCCGATTCGATCAATCGCCGCATGCGTGCGGGCGAAGTCTCCTGGCCGTGGCTCGCGCCGGCGGCGCGGGTGATGCTCTCGTTCATCAGCGTACCGCCCAGGTCGTTGCAGCCGGCATTCAGCGCGGCGGCCACGCCTTCGTGGCCCATCTTGACCCAGCTCGCCTGGATGTTGGTGATGTGCGGATGCAGCGCGAGCCGGGCGACGGCGTGCACCAGGATCGCCTCGCGGAATGTGGGCCCGCGGCGGGCGCCGCCCTTGAGGTAGAGCGGGGCTTCCATGTGCACGAACGGCAGCGGCACGAACTCCGTAAAGCCTCCGGTCCGCTTCTGCAGCGCGCGAATGCGCAACAGGTGCCGCGCCCAATGCTTGGGTTGATCGACATGGCCGTACATGATCGTCGCGGTGGTCCGAAACCCGACTTCGTGGGCGGTTTCCATCACTTCCAGCCACTGCTCCGTATTGATCTTGTCCGGGCAGATCACGGCGCGCACCTCGTCGTCGAGGATTTCCGCGGCGGTGCCGGGCAGCGTATCGAGTCCGGCGTCCAGCAGCGCCTCGAGATGCTCCTTTACGCTGGCGTTCGATGTGGCGGCGCCTTGCCACACTTCCAGCGGCGAAAAGGCATGCACGTGCATTGAAGGCACCGCTTCCTTCACGGCGCGGGCGATTTCCACGTACGTCTGGCCCGTGTACTCGGGGTGGATGCCGCCTTGCAGGCAGACCTCCGTGCCGCCCCGGTCCCAGGCTTCGCGCACGCGCCGCTGGATTTCCTCGCGGCCGAGATCGTAAGGGCGTCCGCGCAGATTCTCGGCGAGTTTGCCCTTGGAGAAGGCGCAGAAGCGGCATTTGAAGTAGCAGATGTTGGTGTAGTTGATATTGCGGTTGACTACGTAGCTGACAACGTCGCCGTTGACATCGGCGCGCAGCCTGTCCGCCGCCTGCACGACCGCGTTGAAGTCGTCGCCGCGCGCGCGAATCAGACGCACCAGTTCGTCCTCGTCCAGTTCGTCGCCATTCGACGCGCGCGCGAGGATGCCGCGCAGGTCCGGCGAGACAACTCGCTCGCGCGGGGGCGTGTAGATGCGTTCGAGCGTGGCTGCCGGCGGCGCGTCGATGGCGCCGGGTGACCAGCCGTCGATACGCGGCAAGCCTTCGCCGTCGATCATGTTGAGGACGCGCCGCCGCAGGCCGGCGTCGACCCAGCGTTCGGACTCCCTCGCGTAGGCGGGATAGATGGTCAGGCGTTCATGCAGGTGCTTGCCGGCCGCGATGGTCTCGCGAGCCAGCTCTTCGACATGGGGCCAGGGTGCTTCGGGATTTACGAAGTCGGGTGTCAGCGGGGAGACGCCGCCCCAGTCGTTGATGCCGGCGGCGACGATCTGCTGCAATACGCCGGGACTCAGGTTCGGCGGCGCCTGAATACTCATCGACGCGCCGAAGACGATGCGGGCGACGGCGATGGTCCACAGCAACTCGTCGAGACTCGGTTCCGGCGCATGGCGCATCTTGGTATCGGGCTTGGCGCGGAAGTTCTGGATGATGACTTCCTGAATATGGCCGTGCTGCTCGTGCGCATCTCGAATCGCCAGCAGCGATTCGATGCGCTCGCGGCGGGTCTCGCCGATGCCGATGAGGATGCCGGTTGTGAAGGGCACCCCGGCGGCGCCGCCATCGCGCAGCGTCTGGAGACGCACGGCGGGCACCTTGTCCGGGGAGCCGTAGTGCGGCATGCCCCGTTCCATCAACCGGTCTGACGCGGATTCGAGCATGATGCCCATCGACGGTGATACCGGACGCAGCAGGGCGATATCCTCCGGCGTCATGTTGCCGGGATTCAGGTGCGGCAGCAGTCCCGTTTCCTCGAGCACGGCTGCCGCCGCGTCGCGCAGGTAGGCGAGGGTCGTCTCGTAGCCCATTCGCGCCAATGCGTCGCGCGCCGCCCGGTAGCGCAGTTCCGGTTTTTCGCCCAGGGTGAACAGCGCCTCCTTGCAGCCCAGGGCGGCACCGAGGCGGGCGACTTCGAGCACACGGTCGAGGGTCATGTAGGGCGAGTCGAGCCGGGACGGCGTCTGGGCGAACGTGCAGTAGTGGCAGACGTCGCGACAGAGATGCGTCAGCGGAATGAAGACCTTGCGCGAATAGGTGACGACATTCAGGAATTCGCGGTCGCGCAACTCCGAGGCGACCTCGGCCAGCGCTCGCGTGTCGGGGAAATCCGCCAAGGCCAGCGCGCCCGCGGCATCGGGCAGTTCTCCGTCCGCGGCGGCAGCCAGTGTCTGTTCGGCGCGCATCGTGTCCCTGGAACTTTGGAGTAGACGCTAATTATGGGTGGCTGCCAGCCGGGATGCCACACCGGTTTCGACGAGGTAGCGTCCACTGCGGGTGTCCGCACCGGCGGCGGCGAACTTGCGCAAGCCGTCGATGGTGTCGATATCGAGGCCGAAACCGGGCAGGCGGACGATGCGCGGCTCGAATCCCGCCTGGCGCGCCAGCGCCGTGTGCGGTTTGAAGCTCCTGCCGTCGAACTGATAGGTCATCGCGTTCGGCGGCGTGGCGATGATGCAGTTGGTGCCGATGTCGTGACGGTCTGGCGCCAGGGTGATGTCGCGGTGCCCGTCCAGGGCCTGGTCCACTTCATCGGCGGTAAGCAGGGGCAGGTCGCCGTGGACGATCATGGTGCCTTCCGCGCGGTCGGCGATGAAGGCGCTCGCTTCGGTGACGGCCCCAGTCAGATCGTCCGCAGTGTCGGCGAACACCTCTGCATCGAATTCTCGTGCCAGAGCCGCGGCGGCTGGCGAGCGCGATACGATCAGCACGCCTTGTAGTGACGCCCGGGTGAGCGCGGCCAGCACGTCTTGCACCATGGCCAGTGTCAGATCGTGCCGCTCGCGTGGCGACAGGTGTGCGCCAAGCCGTTCCTTTGCTCCGTCGGGACCCTTGAAGGGCACCAGTGCCCAAATGCGAGGAGTTGTCGCGCGGGGCATCGGACTCAGGCGCGGGCGAAAGCCAGTACGTCGCGGGCGAGGGCGATGCGATCGTCGAGGCTCGACATCACGGTCTGGGTCACGGCGGTAGCCAGTCCCAAGTCTGCTATCTCCGACTCGGCGGCGGCATCGCATTCATCGAGGACAAAGCCGGTAATCAGGTCCTGGTAGTGCCGGGCCACTGCTTCGGCCGACGTTGGAATGTCGAGTTCGCGCATCATCTTTGCCGTCGGTCCCTTGATGGCGCGCCCCCCCACAATGGGGGAGACGGCGATGATCGGCACGCCGGCCGACTTCAGACGCTGCCGCATGCCGGGCACATCCAGGATCGGGTCCACGGAAACGAAGGGATTGGAGGGGCATATGACGATCGCTCTCAATCCATCCTCGGATGATCCTGGCGAACGCAACGCGCTTGCGCCCAGCAGCGCTGCAATTTCGGGGCAGATCGCAGCGTCGTCGATGCCGGCGAACTCGAACCCCGTCACGGCGGGTCGGCAGCGGTCGCGCACGAAGTAGTGTTGGAAGGCGAGCGGTCCATCCGGGGTGAGCACGCGCGTTCTGACCGGATCGTTCGACATCGGCAGGACGGATTGGGCCACGCCCAGACGTTGGCAGATCTCCCGCGTGACTTCGGTCAGCGTGGCGCCTTCGGCCAGGCGCTGCCGGCGAAAGACGTGCAGCGCGAGGTCTCCGTCGCCGAGGCGGAACCAGGTCTGCATGCCCAGATGCTGCGCGGCGCGCATGAAGTGCCAGCTCTCGTCGCGCCGGCCCCAACCGGTTTCGACGTTGGCCTCTCCGGCGAGGGTATAGACCAGCGTGTCCACGTCCGGCGAGATGTGGAAGCCGAGGTGTTCGAAGTCGTCTCCCGTGTTGACGACAAAGCCGACCTCGTCCGCCGCAAGCACCTTCGCGAAACCCAGCGCGAGTTTGGCGCCGCCGATGCCGCCGGTGAGCGCGAGTACTTTCATCCCGGATGAACCTTCGGCGCGTTCATTGAAACAGGTCTTCCGCCAGCGGACGGTTGATCGCCGCCGCGTCGCCGGCCGGCGACGCGGGCGCAAAGCCCCTGACCAGCGCCGCTGGAATCCGCTCGGTGGTTTCGCCCATGACGAGAACGGCGGCCGTTGCGATGGCGTCGGCGCGGTTGACCAGCGTGATCTTGAGTTCCCGACCGAACAGGTCGGAGCCGCCCCGGCGGTCGTCGAACACCTGGATACCGGCGGCGCCGATGGCGATGGCGGTGGTGCCGAGGCGCCAGGGGCGGTTGGCGCTATCGCTGATGACCACGCCGACGCGCTTGCCGGTCTCGTCAAGGATGCGTGCATTCAGTGCCGCGGCCGAAGCGTCGGGATCCAGGGGCAAAAGCAGAGCGACCTCGCCGCGCCGGTGGTCGACGTTGGACTGATCGATGCCGGCATTGGCGCTGACGAAGCCGAGCCGGTGCCGGACTATGAGCACACCGGGCCTTTTTCGCACCACGGCTACGGATTCATCGAGGATCAACTGCACCAGGCGCGGGTCCTTTTCGGTCTCGGTCGCCAACGCGATGGCGTCGGCCGACGGCGCGACGTCGGCAAGTGGAACCAGGCGGCCCTCGGCCTTGGAGACGACCTTTTGCGCGACGACCAGCACGTCGCCGTCGCGAAGTATCGTCTGGGCGTTGATGGCGTCCACGAGGATGGCGCAGAGATCATCGCCGGCCCGAACCAGGGGCAGGCCTTCGATACCCACGACGCTGAGCGCCATCTATTCGTGCCCCGTTTGGCCGACGATCTTGATACCCGAATGCGATATGTCGTGGCGGCGGTTGATCTGAATGAGGATGCTGGTGAGCGCCTCGGCGGCGGCGGCGTTGTCGATGGGTCCGGCGTGCCAGCCATTGAGCCCCGCTTCCGCCGCCAGCGCGATGACCTTGTCCCTGGCGGCGCGCTTGTTGCCGGCGACGAGAACGTCGCACTCAATTTGGATGTCCCGCTGCAACAGATGCGCCGCGATGTTCTGGAATGCGGAGACGACCATGACGTCATCGCCCAGGAAGTCCTGCGCGCGCTTGCCGGCGGATCCCGCCTCCGGCAGTTGCACCGTGCCGACCCTGGGCGGAACCAGAGGCACGGACACGTCGATCAGGATCTTGCCGGCGAGACCGGCGCGAACGGTTTCGAGGGTGGAGATCTGGTGTTCTGCGGGCACCGTCAGCACCACGATGTCTCCCGCCGCCGCCGCGTCGGCGTTCTCCATCGCGCGCGCCGGGGTTTCGGGACTGATCTGTTGCAGGTTTGCCACAGCGTTCTTCGCCTTTTCGAGCGTGCGCGAACCGATCACGATCTCGTGTCCAGCTCTGGACCAGCGTATGGCCAGGCCCGTGCCCAGATCGCCGGTACCGCCCAGTATGGCGATGGATTCCTTGCCGGACATGGACTCCTCCGCACAAAAGCGGCGATTATCGAGTGTCTCGCCGCCGGCGGCAAACTCCCACGCTGGCAATACTCAGAGCGGCGCCGCCTGGTCGGAGGTCATGGCCGAATGTCCTTCGCAGTTTCCAACCAACCGAACCCGGTTCCGAGACGGCGATCCGCGAACCGCAGGGCGCGGGACATCTCCGGAGCTACCGGCATGCCCGGCGCATTCCGAATCGGATTCAGACTGAGAGACAGGAAGCCGCCGATCGGGTTGGGGCCGGCAACCAGTTTCGCGACCGGCGACTCGTCTTGCCGCGCCTCGCGATACTCGGTTCCCTCGCGCACGAGATTGAATGTACTGGTCAGGTCAAATCTCGTGTCTGTAACGACATGGCCGCCGCCGGCGCGATGCCGATCGGCGCTAGCCAACACGGCACGCTCGAGGCGGGCCGGACGAAACGCCAGGCGTTCGCCTTCAGCTACGGCGAAGCACAACGGAACAAGCGGAAAGTCCCCCAACCCGGTCGTCAGCGTCCGCAACGCCCCGCCGATTCGGGGATTCAGTTCCGTCGGCACGAATCCGTCGCGCGAGAGCACGCCATCTATGGTGAACGCGCCGCGATAGTCGACCCGCTCGCGCAGTGCTACGCCCACGCGCCGCGCCATGCAGCGCATCGCTTCGCGATCCTCGGTCCGAGGGTCGAACCAGTTGGAACACCCGGCGTACAGAAGCCGGTCGCCTTCTCGCGGCCGCAAAACGATCATTTCGACGGGCCGGAATACGGTCACCGCATCCTCGAACACGATTCCGTGAATGCTGACCGGAATGCCTTCCAGGAACGGCATGACGCGAACGCGGTCGGCGATTTCGCGCAACGAATCCGCCGCGGCATTGCCATCTCCGCCTGGCCGCACCCATCGCAAGCCGACCGCGCCGCCATGGACTCCCGATTTGACGTCGGCCGCCCATACCGTGCCCAAGCCTTCGTCAAGGGCGGCGGCCGCGGCGATGAGTGCGCGACGTTCCGCGGCTACGACGCGCGATGGCGCTCTATGCACACCCGCAGCGTCCCAGAACGCGTCGATGGCCGTTTTGTCTTCGAGCGCAATCCAGGCCGGTTTGCGCGGCGCGTAGGATTTTCGGCCGGCTACGCTCGAGACATCGCTGGGCCAACACAACACTCTTGCTGAACTGTCCGGATCCCAGCAGTCGATCATCGCTCGGACGTTGCGCGGTAGATGTTTGAGCGCAGTCAACGCCTGGCGGTGCTGATCGACGATGTCTCGGCCCTGGATGTCGTATACATGCAGCTTTGCCTCTTCCGGGTCGGGAAGTTCCCCTGTTCCCTCGCCGTAAGCGAGCAGGAATGGCTTGGCGGCCCCGAGTGCTGCCAGGGCGCGCGCCTCTCTGCCGAGACCCGCCGCCAGTCCGCCCGCGTGAATGAACCGCCGTCCTTCGAACAGGGGGCGCAACAGCGCAGTGTAGTATTCGCGCGCCTCGGCCCTCACAGGGTCACCGTGCTGCCTCGAAGGTTCCGAGTATCGATTCATGTTGGCTCCCCGGACCGCAACCGAGGGACCACATGACGGAGAGCCCCTCGCGTTGCGAGAGGTCCGTTGTCTGGTTTAGATCGGGATTGACAGATCGACCGGACGAACCCCACGCGTACCGCACCGATATTGGCGATGCGGGCTAATCGAGCGGTTCACAGTCCAGTCGTCCATCGGCGCGGACCCTAAGTCGAGGCGGTCACTGTGTCAAGGCGAAATGGTGCCACAGGGTGCGAGACTGGATTGGGCGTTTCGAGGTGCGTTCGATCACGATGTTCCAGCAACTCTGTCACGGGGGTGGCCATGTGAGAGGGCATCGGCGAGGGCCGACGCCTCTTGTCTTATTGAAGGCCCATCAGCGGCAGCGTGCCTCGTGATCTAAGCGGTCGTCGTCTGTGCGATTCGTTGTGCGAGCTTGTCGAAATCCTCTGGACACTTTTGCCGGATCGCGGGTATTCGTTGAGAAGCTTCCTCGCCTAACGTTTTGCGACCGCCGTCGGGAAGATCTCCAAGTCCTCTACGTCGAGCGATGACGTCGAAATACCTCTCCTTGACCGATACTTCGGCTCGGACCTCGGACCAACGCCACTCGGCTGGGAGTTCCAGGCCCGCGAGAACCCATGTTTCCAACTCTTCCCATGCGTTTTCCGCCAGAAAGCGGTGTCTCCCAAATTCCACTTCAATCTGGTCAAGTCGTTCGCGACGACCGACTTCGCCATCATGGTCCACGCAAAGAATGAAACAGTCCGCCATGCCTTCGTATCGCTTGACAATATCGGACAGGTGTACGGATTTGAGCGCTTCGACAACCCCGCCAAGTACGGGATCCTCGCAGATTCTGATGTGTGCGGACGCCTTGCCCAGCGACCTGAAGCGCCTCTCGAAAAGTGGTTTGAGGATGTATTTGTCCCTCCGGGAATCTTCCGGGACGACGACGTTCACTCGCTTGCCTGGTTGTCTCGTTCGGCGAAGTACACGGCGTCCTCAAACCAGCCCGAGGCGTGGAGCCGTCCCAAGCTCTGGGAACGGCGCAACTCAATCGCATTGGGCAACTCAGCGACTGGGCGCACAATGGCATTGTCGGAATCCGGCAGGCGACAGATGACAGAAGTGTTCTCGAATGTTCGATCTCCGACCATCGACAAGAGTTCCGGCGAGTGCGTGGTCGTGATCACTTGGATGTTCTTGCGTTCTGTCTGACGTTCTATGAGTTCCAGTAGGAGCCGTAGGCGCAATGGATGGATTCCGTTGTCGATTTCCTCGAAGACATAGAGCCGGGCCGGATCGTCGTCAAGCAGCGCCGCCAGGATGGCGAGGAAACGCAAGGTGCCGTCCGACGCGGAATACGCCGATACCTTCCGTTCGTTGGCTTCCTTCAGAAAAAGGTGAATCCGGCCGCTCGGGTCCTCTTCGAAGTCGAACCCAAGCACATCCATCGGCGTGAGTTCACACAGCCACTCGGTCAACGATTCCTGTCGCTCGGGCTGGGAGCAAATGCTCTGCAGCACGGTAGGGAGGTGTTCGCCACCGTCGCCCAGTCTGGTCTGGCCTGGGAACGAAGGTTGACGCATAAGCTCAGGCGATGGGTCCAGAAAACGCATTCCGCCCAAGAATTCCAGCAGGGCCATGGATTCCCAAAGGTGCACCTCTGGAGAGGCTTGGTCCGGTTTCTCAGCCGGCAGGAATTGGGTGAGGGCCGACTGGTTGGGAGATATTTGTAACAGTTCCTTTGTCGGCGGATTCCAACCTTCCTTTTTGTGTGTCGTTCTGAGGCCATCATTGTTGCGAATGGCGATTAGGCTCTCCGACGCGCCGATGAATTCCTCTTTTTTCACCTCCAATAGACCTGTGATGGTCCCGCGTTCCACCTTGATGGAATAGCGCTGTTCTTTGTCCGACAGTTTCAGTTCGATCTCAAGAGAGAATCCGTCCCGCAGAAACCGGACGATCTCATTCGCAGCGCCCCGAATCGGCGACCAATCCAATTGGCCTCCGACGCCGTACTTGCCGCCGACGATATCCGCCAGCGCGTAGCCTCGGCCGATACCGTGCAGGAATCTGAGAGCATCGCGGACATTGCTTTTGCCGCTTGCGTTCGCCCCGACGATCACGGTGAACGGCCCCATGCGTAGAGTTTCGTCGGCGAAGTTCTTGAAATCGACGAGGCGAAGGGAGGTGATCATTGCGCCACGTAGCTGTTTTGGTTGACCGGCAATCTACACAAAGCGTTAGTCGAACGCATTTCCGCTCAACATTGCCGTCTGTCCTCACTCCGATTCGCGAGGTAATTCGATTTGCCTCACCTTTCGGTTCCCCGGCGGTCAGCCGGGCTCTCCGCCAATTGTCATTCTGACGTTGCCAGCAATTCCCTTGCGGCGGCGGCAATGTGGGCGGGCATCGCCGAGGGCCGGCGCCTGGACTTGTCGAGGTGGACGCCCGCCTGGGTCAGGCTGGCGACCTCGGTTCCGTCGCGCATGTCCAGGAGCCGATGCTCGATGCGCAGGGACGTCCGTCCCACATGGCTCAGGGTGGATTGCATCGCCAGCGGCGTTCCCGGCGTCGCGCGTGCGGCGAATCGGGCGTCGAAGCTGAACGTGGCGAAACCGACGTTGTTTTCCCGCACGTAGGTGGGCGTCATCCCTATCGCGCTGCGCAGATGCTCACCGGCAGCGGAGAACCTCAAGATGTATGCATGGGAACTCGCGCTGCCCGCGAGTCCGCAATCTTCCGCCGTGAGTACGTCTACTCCGGTATCAATCCAGCGGGCCGTGGTGGATGGAGGCGTCGGCGATGCGAGTGGTAGATGTTCCCAGTCCGAGCCAGCCAGCGGGGCGCCGCCTTCCGGAATCGGGGCCGACATGAACTGGTCGAAGTGCGTGCAGACCGTGCCCGTTTCGGCGTCGATCAGGCGGTGCCCGAGATGATCGGCATCGAGCCGCGCGGTTTCTATCCGGTAGATGTCGCCCTTGCGGAGCTCCCGCTCGAACCGGGTGAGACATCGGACCATGGTCGGCGCACTGGGGTCGGTGGGGTCGAGCCCGGCCCGACACAGGACGACGTCGGTCGCATGGTCGAGCTTCTGGTAGTAGTACGCCACCGTGAAATGGTCGACGATGTCGCATTCCCACGGCGGTACGGCGCTCATGAACGTGATGCGTGACCTTGTCATGCGTCCTCCCAACGTTGTGTGTGCGCTTCCGGCCCGACTCCGGAGCTACAGGTTGGCGATTCGCTCCATCGTAGTGGCGCCTTCGGGATAGCGACCGGCGATCACTTCTTTTGCCAGCGCCTGGATACGACCGAGCGGAACGGGCCGGTAGGCGAGTTGTTCCACGGATACGTTGATGTGAGGCGAACGCGTCGGCGCTGCGTTGTGCGTGTGCCCGTGGACGTTGGCGCAACCGTCCGGGACCGTCGCGAGCGGCATGTGCGTGAAGACGAGCGGCACGTCGCCGTCGATGCACAGGACGGAGCAAATGTCGTCGAAGCCATCGACGCGCAGCGTTCCGGAACCGGTCAGGTCGTGGTTGCCGACAACCAGGATCTTGGCGCGTCCCGGGCCTTCGCGGATACGTTGCCAGGTGGCGTCGCAGAGCGCGGTGCGCATGGCGACATCGCCGACGAAGATCAGGGTGTCGTTCTCGCCGACCGCGCCGTCCCAGTTGGCATAGAGCTGCGCGTTCATTGCCTCGGCGTCTTCGAACGGCCGGTTCGTGTAGCGAATGATGTTCTCGTGGCCGAGGTGCAGGTCCGACCACACCCACGTTGCATCGGCCGACGCCGCGAGGCTGCGGGCGGGCAGATCACTGGATGCTTTCAACATCGCCCGGAACATCCGTCGGGTCTGCCGCGATCCCCGGCCGGCGCTGTCCGCTTCGAGTTGTCTTTCGTACAACCGCTTGAACGATTGGGGGTCCATTCCAGACAACGGCGCAGCTCTCTATTCGCCTTCCAAAAGGGCCTTGATCTTAACCGTCCCGACCGTTCATGGCGGCGACTTCAGGCAGAACCTTGTCGATCAATGCGCGCGTCTGGGTCAGCATGTCTTCCGTCCCGCTCGCGATGGGCCGCAGCACGAACTTGTGCACGCCGGCTGCGTGAAAACGCGACAGCAGCGCCATGATTTCGTCGACGCCGCCGATGGCGCTATAGCCCCGGGCGTCGCGGCCCAGGCGCGTGCGGAGGACTTCCGCGTGGCGCTGGACAATCGGTTCGGACGGGGTTCCGAATCGAAACCCGAAACCGGCGCCGTAGTGATCTTCGTCGATGACGCGACCGAGTTCTCCGGCTCGCGCCTTGATCGCGGCGACCACGGGGGCGACCTCGTGGGCGGCATCGATGCCGGCCTGCCAGCCGGTGCCCCAGCGGGCGGCGCGATCGATCGCTTGCGGCGCGGAGCCGCCGATCCAGAGCGGCAGGGGGTGCTGCACCGGCCTGGGGCTGATGCTTGCGGCGTCGAGTCGGTAGAATTCGCCCTCGAAATCCACCGCTTCCTCGGTCCAGAGCCGGGTGAGGATCTCCAACCCCTCGTTCACTCGTTTGCCGCGCCTGCGCGTCGGCTTGCCCGTGGCCACATAGTCCCGGGAGCGGGCGCTGCCGATGCCGAAGGCGGGCAGCAGCCGGCCTTCGGACAGCACGTCGATCGTCGCGCACTGCTTGGCCATGATCACCGGGTCGCGCAGCCCGAGGCTCGCGACATTCATGCCGAACTTGATGTGGCGAGTGGCGCCGGCGAGGGCGGCCATGACGGACATGCATTCGAGCGCGGGTTGGGTGCTGATGATGCGGTCCGACTGCCAGATGGAGTCGACGCCGCCGGCGTCGCAGAGATCCACCCACTTCCAGAAGCCGCGCGCGTCGTCGAAGGTGAAGTTTGCTATGCCGATCCCGGCGCCGATTGACATGGGTTCTCCCTATGCGTTCCGTCTGGCTGCGTCGATGTCAGGTGCCCAGTGTGCCGCAATTCGGCGGGTGTCGCATTCAGTCCGGGGGTTCGAGCCCGGGGCCGGGCGTCCCGGATGCGAGTTCGTCGTTCCAGCGCAGATATCGCGCGCCGTGGACGTTGCGCGGGTTATCGAGCCAGCCGCTAATCCGGGGATTGACCAGGGCGCGATTCGTCAACGAGTACAGCGGCGCGACGGGGTAAGCTGCGAGACCCACCACCTCGGCGTCGCGCAGCAGGTCGAGGCGCCGCACGAGCAAGGGTTCGGCATGGGCGCGGCGCATGAGCGTGTCATACGTGTCCGAGGCGAAGCGGCCGTAGTTGACTTCGCCGGTGTCGAAAGCCAGTAGGCCCAGGTACTGTTCGGGATTGTCCTCGCCGAACCATCCAGCCTGGGCCACCTGAAAGTCTCCCTGCCGCAACTCGGCGAAGTGATCTTTCAGTTCTGCGCCATGCAGTGTCGTCGCAACATCGATTTCTCGCCACATCCCGGCTATCGCGACGTTGACGGCTTCCCACTCGCCGCCGGTGATGTGGCGGAGCTTCACCGCCAGCGGATCGTCTTTCCCGTAGCCCGCGTCGCGCAGCAAATGGCGGGCGCGATCAAGCCGCGCCGCGCGATCCTCGACCACGGCAATAGCGCTTGCGTAGCCCGTCACCATCGGCGGGACCATGGAAACACTGGCAATCTCGTCGCTCTGCAACACGCGTTCGACGAGGCGTTGCCGGTCCAGCGCGATGCTCAACGCCTCGCGCACGCGGGCATCGTCGAACGGCGGCGCCGCGACGTTGAATACCAGGTACGTGATGGATAGCAGCGGCGATAGCCGAAGGTGGTCGGGGAGATGCTCCCGCACCCAGGAAATCTCGCTGGCCGGGAAGTCGCCGATGGCGTCGAGTTCCCCTGCGCGGTATTGGTAGTACGCCGCGTTCGCGTCACGCATCGAGTGATATACCACGCCCTCGAGCGCCACCGATTCCGCGTCGTGAAATGCGGGGTTGCTGCCTAGCCGCACGAAACCCCAGGGTTCCCGATCTTCCAGCACGAAGGCGCCGTTGGACACCATGGTTCCCGGTGCGGTCCAGGCGTCGCCCCGTTCCTCGATCAAATGGGCGGGTACGGGATACCCGGCGGGATGAATCAGACGCTCCGTCAGGAACGGGAACGGGCGTTCCAGTTCGATGACCAGCGTGTGGTCGGACGAGGCGCGTGCGCCGAGGGCGTCGGCGGGGAGTTCGCCCGTGTTCACGGCTTCGGCGTTTTGGACCGGATACAGGAGGTGGGCGAGGCTTGCCGCCGTCTCGGGGTTGAGAAGCCGCCTGAACGCGAACACGAAGTCGTGCGCCGTGAGCGGATACCCGTCCGACCACCGGGCGTCGGGCCGCAACTCGAACGTCCAGGTCAGGCCGTCTTCGCTCGCGGTCCAACGCTCTGCAACGCCCGGCACGATCTCCCCTTCGGTATTGAATGTCGTCAAGCCGAGGAACAGGTCGTTCAGGATGGTTTCTTCCAGTCGCAGGCTATAGCGATGGGGGTCGAGCGTCTCCGGCTCGCCGCCGTTGCCGATGTGCAACACCTTGGCCTCGGCGGCGAACGCGAACACGGCGATCGGCACCATGATCCAGCGCCTGGATGTTTGCATGATCGACCCCGCGCTGTTGTCTTACGACCGCGGGATGGTCGACTTGAGCCACCGCTGGGCCTTGCCCAACACCCGTTCTGCGCCGCTGCCTCTGAGAAAGCTTTCGGTGACAGTTGCCCGGTCGGCCGAGAAGTTTCGCCACAGGGCTTGCGCATAGGGTTGGCTGGAGGCCGCCAGGGTCGGGTAGAGCCCGTGGTCGTGGATATCTGCCAGTACGGCTCGGTAGTGGTCCAGCACGACGCTGTCGAGCAGGGTGCCGGCGACCCGAACGCTCGACAGCGCGCCGCTGCCGAGCTTGGCGACCTTGTCGAGGGAACCGAGGGTCATGGCGCCGGAGATCGCGAGCGGACTCGTGTTTTCGCGCCGCGCGATCGATCGCATGCCGTCCCAGAGCTGCTTGATTTCGTCTTCGGAGAGCACCTGGGCGGGATCGATCCCGCGCAGCTTGCCCTGAGTCTGCCGAACGGTTTCCCTGAGCCCTTCGATCGACAGCGGCGGCGTGTCGAATGCCGCCGCGGTTTCCTCGCTGGCGCTGGCCGCGGCGTCCAGCAGATCGTCGACCTGGCGGATCGCCGCCGCATCGCTGATCACGCCTTGCGCCTGCAGTTCCTCCGCCAACTCGCGCAGATAGGCCTTGGATCCATACGCAAGGTCGCTGACGATGGCGAGCAGCAAGATGGGAGACACATGAATCGTCGCCAGGCTGGCGAGTTCGATGAAGTTGCCGACGGTCTTGCGGGCGACGTAGTTCTCTACCCGCGCGTCCCCTGTTCGATGCGCGCGCGCGACGCCGCCGACATCTTCGGCCAGGAAGTCGAGCATCTGTCCGATGAAGAGTTGGTAGGTTCGCGCATTGCGGAAGGTCTGCGGAATGAGCGCGGCGGCGGACTCGCGCAGCGCGCCGCCGATGACGCCGGCCGTGCTGCGAAGCGCCCTTTCAGGCAGCGACAGGCCATAGAGTAGGTAGTCCCGGACGGTTTCGCTACTCGGCGTGGCACGCGGCTCGCCGGATGGCTTGCCGAACGGCTCGCCGGACGGCTCGAGGCTGCGGTTTCCCGCAGACGCGTCCTCCGCTGGAACGTTCGCCCCATCTGTTCGCTGGTCCGGGCAAGGGTTCTTCGCGGGTCTGTCAGTGTCCATCCGCGACAGTCTTGGCGTCCAGTGCCCGGTCGTTGTAGAGATAGTCGCGCGTCAGCGGAACGACATCGTTGCGATGCGCCAGTTGAAGCTGATAGACGACCAGGCTGCCGATCTCGAATCCGGTAGCGCAGACCGTGAGATAGAACTCCCACATGCGGCAGAACCGTTCCCCATGGCTGCGCCGGAACGTCTCCCGGGAAGCCTGGAACCGCTGGTTCCACTCCCGCAGGGTAGACGCGTAGTGGCGCCGCCACACTTCCACGTCGCTCAAGACCAGACCGCTGCGCTCGATGGCGCGCACCACCTCGGAGGCGGCGGGAATGTAGCCCCCCGGGAAGATGTGGCGCGTGATCCAGGGATTGGAGGGCAAGGGCGGTCCGGTGATACCTATCGTGTGGATCAGTGCCACGCCGTCCGGCGCCAGGAGGGCGCGGACCTGGTCGAAGAATCGGCCGAAATTGCGCCGGCCGACGTGTTCGAACATGCCCACGGACACCACGCCGTCGTATTGGCCGCGATGATGACGATAGTCTTCCAGCCTGAATTCCACCCGCCCGGACAGGCCCCGCCGTTCGGCTTCGGCGCTAGCGACGCGGACCTGCTCGCTGGAAAGCGTGAGACCTACGATATCCACGTCGGCGTGTTCCGCCAGGTACATCGCGAGGCTGCCCCAGCCGCTGCCGACGTCCAGCACCCGGGCGCCGGGCACGAGGCGCAGCTTGTTGCGGATGTGCTCGCTCTTGGCAACCTGGGCGGCTTCCAGCGTCATGTCGGCCTCGCGAAAATACGCGCAGGAGTAGTGCATCTCGCGGTCGAGAAAGGCGCGGAACAGCGCCTCGTCGAGGTTGTAGTGATGGCTGACGTTGCGCAGACTCGCGCGCACGGTGTTCCACGAACTGACGAGCGTGGCCAACGGCCCCGTCAGGGCGATCAGGCTTCGATCGGAGATAGCGGGTTGGACGTTGGTCCGGAGAATGGTGAGGAGGTCCATGAGATCGCCGTCCTCGACATCCCATTCCTGGTCCATATAGGTCTCGCCGAGGTTCGCTCCCGGGTTCAGGAGAATCTTGCGCATCGTCCGCGGCCTGCGAACGATCCAGGTGGCTCGTGGCGCGCCGTCACCGAACGTCTGACGCTCGCCGTCGGGCGTGACCAGCGTCAGCGTTCCATGGCGCACATGCTTTTGCAGAAGCTTGGCGAACATGTCTGAAAAGGTTATGGCAGTCTAGCCCGTCTAGCAAATGCGCGAGCCGTACGGCATCGGCGCGGAGGGATTCTCAGCCGCCTTGCAAGGTCTCCAGCAAGTCGGCGGGAAGCGCGCTTTGATAGACGGGAATACCGTGGCGCGCGCGAACGGTCTCGACGGAGTTGTTCCACTCCGCCTCCCACTCGATGTCCATCAAGGCGGGCGAGCGGCGGCCGTGTTGCCAGGCTTCCGCGATGAGTTGCATCAGTACGGGGAAACCGGCGGGCTGCATGACGTGGGTGATCGTCGTCGCGCTGGCCAGAAACATCGCCGAATAGTTATGGCCGAACTGCGCCAGTTGGAAAGCGGAGATGGCGATCTCGTGCGAAGCCGTGGTCTGGTATCCGGCAACCAGGTGCCACACGTCATGCATTTGCAGGATGCGCGTATTCAGGTACCGGAGCGAGCGGGGCAGCGCGTCGAGCCTGATCGCTTCGCGGTCCAGCACTTCGAGATCGTAACCTTGATCGACAACCATGTTGTACAGGGTCTTGCCCAGGCTGTTTTGGTCGCAGGCACCCAATACGCCGAGGTCGGTACGGCCCGGCACCGGACGGGCAAGCGCGGCGCCCGCGCCCGGGTGGCATTGGGCGCAAGACTCGGCGATGGCCTCGAAGCCCGGATGCACGGCACCGCCGAGGGCGGCCACGCGGGCGGTAATCGAGGCGGCGTCGTAGCCTTTCGCGGCGTCGTCGATCACGGACCAGAACGCCTTCCAGAAATCCGGCTGCAGGGGCGCTTCCGGAAGGTCACCTGGAATTTCCGGAGTTTCTCCCGACTCCAGCCACGTCTCGGAAATGACGTCGTAAACGGTCTCGATGGCACCGGGGCAGGAGAATCCGGCCCAGGCCATCGCGGCGGCGACCCGCATTCTTCCGGCGTGGTCACCCCGCCGTGCCGCACTCACGGCACCGCTCAACGTTGCGGCGTCGACGTTGCAAGCCACCCTTTGAAATTCAAGTCTGGATGCCGTTGATGCCAAGATTGGAGTTCCAACGCTCATGAAGGCATAAAGTACCAGCGGGGAGCCCGGAGGGCGACTGCAAACTGCCGTACGGTATCCGCATCAGCCATGGCGATTCCAATATCAGCTACCGAATTGAGAGCAGACGACATGGGTTCACGCAACCGGCTTCGTGGAATATCGAAGCCAGCGCTCGCGGCGCACATGGTCTTTGTGGCGCTGACGGTTTCGGGCGCGCCGGAGTTGGAAGAGATCGTCGTCCGTGCCGACGCATCGGTGGCGGCCATTCAGGGAACCGCCGGCAGCATTGCCACGGTGGACGCCGACGCGGTCGATCTCACGCGTGCCAGCCACGTGCACGAAGTCATGGTCCGCGTCCCCGGCGTGTGGATTTCACGTGGCTCCGGCCAAGAGCATTTGACGGCCATCCGCTCCGGCGTCGTGACGGGCGCCGGCGCCTGCGGCGAGTTCCTGTACCTCGAAAACGGCGTGCCGATTCGCCCGCCCGGCTTCTGCAACGTCAACAACCTGTTCGAGTTGAACACGGAGCAAGCCGTTGCCATCGAGGTGGTGCGGGGTCCGGCAAGCGCGCTGTTCGGCGGCAACGCCCTGCGCGGCGTCATCAATACCGTTACCGCGACCAGGGCCGAGGGCTGGCAGGGGAGCATCGAGGCGGGTCCTTACCAGTACCTGCAGACCAGGGTCGCGGGCGGCGGTGCCGGCTGGCGCCTGGATGCCTTGTCTACATCTTCTTCGGGCTACCGGGACGACACCGGCTACGGCCAGCAAAAGGTGTCCGCTGGAGCGCGTGGCGCGACGGCGGGTTGGGACGTGGCCACGACGGTCACGGCGACGCTGCTCAACCAGGAAACCGGTGGCTTCGTGCGCGGCTTCGAGGCGTATGACTCGGACTTGCGGCGCAGCAATCCGAATCCCGAGGCGTACCGGGACGCTTGGTCGGCGCGCGCCACCAGCGTCTGGCGCCGCGAGTTGACGTCATCGACGGCGCTCGCGGTGACGCCGTATCTGCGCCGTTCGTCGATGTCGTTCCTGCAGCACTTTCTGCCCGGTCAACCGCTGGAAGGGAACGGTCAGGACAGTGTCGGGGTACACGTCCGCCTCGGTGCCGATGGCCGCTGGCGGTGGACTGCGGGCGCCGCCCTGGAGGCGTTTGACGCGCGGTTGTCCGAGCGTCAGGACGGCCCAACGCGCGGCTCCCCGTTCCTGGTCGCGACTCGCCCGCCCGGCACGCACTACAACTTCCGCGTCGGTGGCCGGACCCTGGCGACGTTTTATGACGCGGGTATAGATCTCGGAACCGAGCTTGAGCTGGTAGCCAGCGCCCGCCTCGAGCGCAATAGCTACGCGTACGACAACCTGCACCTCGACGGCAATACGCGGGACGACGGCAGCGAATGCGGATTCGGCGGCTGCCTTTACACCCGTCCCGCCGACCGCGACGATGCGTATACGAACGCGGCGGGACGCCTTGGTCTCTATTGGTCGCCTTCCAGCCATCGCGGCTTCCATGTTGTGACGGGACGGGGCTTCCGCCCGCCGCAGGCCACGGAGCTCTACCGCTTGCAGCGCGGCCAGCTCGCAACTGACCTGGAGAGTGAAACGCTCCGCTCCGTAGAGGCCGGGATGCGCGGCGTCGGCGTCGGCTTCGACTATGACGTGGCCCTGTATGCCCAGACGACCGAGCACCTCATCTTTCGTGACGCCAACGGCTTCAACGTCAGCGACGGTCGGACCAAGTCAACGGGCATCGAGGTCGCCCTGGCCTGGAGCGCGGGCGCACATACGCTGGATGTCGCCGCGACGCATGCGCGCCACCGCTACGGCTTCACGCGCGATGTCAGCGGTGGCGAGCGCATCACGGACGGCAACGCGGTGGACACGGCGCCGCGATGGCTCGGCAGCGCGCGGTGGCGCTTCGAAACGGATCGCGGGGTATCCGAGCTTGAGGCCATCTACCTCGGCTCCTATTTTCTCAACGCTTCCAACACCGCCCGCTACGACGGCCACCGGTTGCTGAACTGGCGTGGAGCCTGGGACGTGACGCCCCGGGTGCGACTGTTCGCGCGTCTGCTGAATCTGCTCGACGTGACCTACGCGGATCGCGCCGACTTCGCCTTCGGAAGCTATCGGTACTTCCCCGGCATGCCGCGTCAACTGTACGCGGGCGTGGAGGTGAAGCTGTTCGAATAAAGGGTATCGAAGCTTGCTGGAGCTACGGGCCTGGCCAGCGTATTTTGTTCCCCGCAGGATTTCCGAAGAATCGACATAACCTATTGAAACCAAATGGTACTCGAATACTTAACAAGCGGCTTGGTGCAATATCCGGCCTATGCGACCGCGGCGCGCTGAGTCGGCACATCGACGTCTGCGCCGACGCTCGCCAGGCGTTCGGGCACGTTGACGTAGCCGCGTTCGATGAAACGCGTGCCGAAGATCGTGCTCTCGCCGTCGGCGATCAACGCCGCCAGCAGATAGGCGAATCCGGCGCGCAGGTCGGGAATCTCGATTTGCCGCCCAACGAGCGGCGTTGCGCCCTGGACGATGGCGCTGTGGGGGAAATTCCGGTCGGTGAAACGGCATTCCTTGCCGCCGAGGCAATCCTTGGCCAGCGTGATGTTGGCCCCCATATCGTTCAGCGTGCTGGTGTAGCCGAAGCGCTTCTCGTAGACGGTCTCATGCACGACGGAGACGCCGTCAGCCTGGGTCAGGAGCGTCACCATCGGTTGCTGCCAGTCCGTCATGAAGCCGGGATGCACATCGGTCTCTATGTGGATGGGAGCCAGCGGCTCGCGGGCGCGGAAGAAGGTGATCGCCCCCGCGTCCACTTCGAACCCGCCGCCGATCTTTCGCAGCGTATTGAGGAATGTGATCATGGCGGCCTGATCCGCCCCTTCGATGCGAAGCCGGCCTCCGGTCGCGACGGACGCCATCGCGAAGGACGCCACTTCGATGCGGTCGCGAACCGGGTCGTGGCTCGCGCCGGCAAGCCGGTCCACGCCCTCGATGACGATCTTCCGGTCGGTATCGATTTGAATGAGGGCACCCATCTTCTGCAGGAAGAGCACCGTATCGACAATCTCCGGCTCCACCGCCGCGTTGTTGATCACGGTCGTCCCTTCCGCCAGGCACGCCGCGAAAATCGCGTTCTCGGTGGCGCCGACACTGGGGTAGGGGAGCGCGAGCACGGTGCCCCGAAGCCGATCCGCCCTGGCGGTATAGCCGTCGTCATCCTCGTCGATTTCCGCGCCCATCTTCCGCAGCAGGTCGATATGGAAGTCGATAGGCCGTTCCCCGATGTTGCAGCCGCCGACCACGGGTACGCGGGCCATGCCCGCCCGATGGAGCAAGGGGGCGATCAATAGGACGGGGATCCGGTTGACCCCGGAATAGCGCTCGCTGATCGCGGTCGACGCGATGCGAGGCGTTGCTATGTCGACGGATCCGTCTTCGCGCCGATCACACGCCGCTCCGATTTCCGACAGCATGTCCAGGACCACATCGATTTCGGTGATGTCCGGCACATGGTGGAGCCGGCAAGGCTCGGCCGTGAGAAGGGAGGCGACGAGTTGCTTGGTTACCGCGTTCTTCGCGGCCTGGGCGCGAATGCGCCCGCGCAGCGGACGACGTCCGCGTATTCGGTACACGTTGAGATTGGCGTCGGACACCGATTCGACGTTGTCTCGAGCGTTGGGAACAAGGGCGTGATTTAACGGTAAAACGGCGGGGAATGGAAGCAAAAGCCCGGCGCGGATACTGCGCCAGGCCGCTGGGGACATTGGGTCGCGCGCATGCCCACGCGGGCAAGATCCGGCGCGATAATCTCGGCCCTGGGGAAATATGCCGGTCGTACGGCGAAGGTATACTGGACGGGATTCATCGGGAGAAGCCATGAAAGTCAGCATCTGGGCCGATGGGAACAACACTGCCACCACCACTGGAGGACTTGCCACGTCGGAGTTCCCTGGGCGTCACGGGCGCACTGTTATCCAGTGGGCTGAAGGCTCCTGGGCGACGAAACGGCGGTTCGGGCGCGAATCGAGGCCTACAGGGCGGCTGGCGTGACGACCCTGCGCCTGAACCCCGTGGGAGCAAGCCTCGCAGAGCGTCTGGACAACCTTGGTCGCGCCATGGACCTCATGTAGTACACGACCGCCGATGGAAACCCAGGCCAAAGTCATCTACGCCTTGTACGCGATAAGCGTAGTGTTGGGCGCGACCGTGATCGTCGGAGTCGTCCTCGCGTACATCGCGCGCGACGATGCGCCCAATTGGCTCGCGAGTCACTACCGGTTCCAGATTCGCACCTTCTGGCTCCTGCTGCTGTCTTCCTTTATTGGCGCCGTGCTGACGCTGGTTCTGGTGGGCTATCTCGTACTGGTGGCGACGGCCGTGTGGTTGATCGTTCGCTGCGTCAAGGGCTGGCGCCACCTGGACCGGCGCGAACCGGTCGACAACGTCGAGACATGGTTGTTCTGATGCAGACTGGCGGCGACCGGCGTGCTCCGCGATTGCAATGTCGCTGCCAGTTCGTTAAATACGTCGCCATGAGGGCCTTTGTCGTTGTCTTGTGCGCCGCGTCGTGCGGCTGCGCGTCCATCATTTCGTCGATGACCGAGGGCCTGGCGGAGGACATGTCGTCCGCGCTGCTCAACACCGAAGATTTGCAGGTTGCCCGCGAGGGATCCGCCGCCTTTCTGATCATGCTGGAAGGGTTTCTGCGCAGCAGCCCCGACAGCACTGCCTTGATGCAGGCGGGGGTGACGCTGAACGGCGCCTACGCCACCGCCTTTGTCGACGACCCAGAGCGGCGCCGCCTGTTCGCCGAGAGAGCCTTCGAACTGGCGCAAAGGGCATCGTGCGCGAAGCTCTCCTGGGCCTGCTCGGCGCGCACCGACGATATAGAGGTCCTTCGAGCCAACTTGAACACCCTCGACCAGGACGACGTGCCGCTGGCGTATGCGTTGGCCTCGTCGTGGGCGGGTTGGATCTCGGCGAATAGCGGAGATTGGGGAGCGGTCGCCGAACTCGGGCGCGCCAAGGCCATCATGACCCGTATCGCCGAGGTGGACGAGACCCATGACAATGCCGGTCCCAGGCTTTACCTCGGGGTAATGGAATCTCTCCTACCCCCTGCCCTCGGTGGCCGGCCGGAAGTTGGTCGGGCCCACTTCGAGCGCGCCATTGAACTTGCCCGGGGCCAATACCTCATGCCTCGGGTGCTCTTCGCGGAACACTATGCGCGCCTGATGTTCGACCGCGAGTTGCATGACCGGGAGCTCAGCGCCGTGCTGCAGGCGAACCCGAGGGTCGAGGGGTTGACGCTGTCCAACCGAATCGCGCAGAAGCTTGCCCGAGAGTTGCTGGAGTCCGCGGATGAATATTTCTAACTTCCATGGAACAAACGTTTCCGGGGAGCGCCAGCGACCGGGAATGGTTGTTCCATGGTCGACGAGCGGGGCCGGGCCGGAGCCTTCAGCCGGGGAGCGCGAGGGGGCACCCCTCGCAAGAAGAGAGCCTTCAGCCGGGGAGCGCGAGGGGGTACCCCTCGCGAGAGAAAGACCGAAGCCGAAGGCGGCGGCTGTGGGGCATCGGAAGCCGGGCGCGTGGTTCGGCGCACGCATCGCCGTCGCGACGGCGATGCTGGCGGCCTGTTCGGTGCCGGCGGGCGCTCAGACGATCAAGATGGCGACGGAGTCGCCGGACGGTACGGTGTGGATGACACTGCTTCGCGAAGCCGGTTCAAAGATCGAACAGGAAACGGCCGGGCGCGTCAAACTGAAGATCTATCCGGGCGGGGTCATGGGAGACGATGCGACGGTCATGCGCAAGATGCGTATCGGCCAACTGCAGGCGGCTATCGTCACGACGGGCTCGTTCGGCCAGATATTCTCGGATGCGCAGCTCTACAACCTGCCCATGCAGTTCGCCAACTTCGAGGAGGTGGACTATGTGCGCGAGCGGCTGGACGCGACGGTGCGGCAGGGACTGGAGGATCACGGTTTCATCTGCCCGGGCCTCGCCGAGGTGGGCATGGCCTATGCGATAAGCACGCGGCCGGTGCATTCGGTCAGCGATGCTTCACGCATCAAGCTATGGACGCCCGTCGGCAATGTCGCCGCGGTGAAAGCCATGATCGCGTTCGGCATCACCCCGGTGCCGCTGTCCATCACCGATGTCATGGCTGGGTTGCAGACAGGTCTGATCGATGCCGTCGCCACGCCGCTCGTGGCCGCCCTCGCGCTGCAGTGGCACAACCAGCTCGACTACATCCTCGACCTTCCGTTCATGTACATCTATGCGCTGATGGTGCTGCCGGAACGGTCGTTCAAGCGGATCGGCGAAGCCGATCAGGCCATCGTGCGCCGCCTCCTCGGGGAAGCCGTGCGCGCGGTCGATGTGCGCAATCGCGTGGATCACCACGCCGTGCGGGAGGTGTTGCAGAAACAGGGATTGTCGTTCATTCAGCCATCGGCGGCGGAGGTTCGGCAGTGGCGGACCCGCGCCAATGCGGCGTCTCTGGATTGGCTTGAGGACGGCATCGTGAGCCGGAATTACTACAATCTTCTAACCTCCCACCTGGCCGATTTCAGGAAGCCATCCGGGAACCCATCCGGGAACCCGTCCGGGAACCCGCGTGCTGAATGACGTCGCACGCGCGCTGCGACGGATAGAGTCCGGGCTGCTCGTAGCGCTGCTGCTGGCGATGATCGGCGTCGCCGTGTACCAGGTGGCGGCGCGAAACCTGTTTGGCACCGGTTTGACCTGGGGCGACGGAATGGTCCGCGTCGCGCTGCTGTGGGTGACGATGATCGGCGCGATGGCGGCGGGACCGGACGGGCATATTCGCGTGGATGTGGTCGGCCGGTTCGTGAGCGAGCGGATCGCGCGTCGGCTGGCGCGCGTCACGAATCTGTTCACCGCGGCGCTGTGTTTTGCGCTGGCGTGGTACTCGGTAACGCTGATCCTCTACGACTACGCCGACGCGGCTCGGGGATTCGGCGCGGTACCGGCCTGGATCTGCGAATTGGTCATACCCATCGCCGCCAGCGTCATGGGCGCACGCTACCTCATCGCAACAGCCCGTCCGCGGGCGCCGCAAACAGGCGCGTCGGAGACCCCGCAATGATCGTGGCGCTCGCCATCGGCATCGTGATCATGGCGCTTCTCGGCGCGCCGCTGTTCGCCGTCGTGATGGCGGCGGCGATGCTTGGTTTCTACTCCGCGGGCGTCGATCTGACGGTGATCTCCATCGAGCTGTACCGCATCGCCGACACGCCGTTGTTGGTGTCGCTGCCGTTCTTTACCTTCGCGGGCTATGTCATGGTGGCGGCGAAGACCTCCGAACGGCTGATGGATCTTACGAAGGCGCTGTTTGGATGGATGCCTTCGGGCCTTCCGATCGTCGGTTTCGTCGCCTGTGCGGTTTTCACCGCGCTCACCGGCGCGTCCGGCGTGACGATCGTCGCGGTCGGCGCGCTGCTCTTGCCGATGCTCACGGCGAACGGTTATTCGGAGCGCTACAGCCTGGGGTTGGTAACGACCTCGGGCAGTCTGGGCTTGCTGATAGTGCCGTCGGTGCCGCTCATCCTTTACGGCATCGTCGCCCAGCAGATGGAGGTTGGCGAGCGGTTCACAATCCAGCAGTTGTTTCTCGCGGGGCTGTTGCCGGCGCTGTTGATGATCGTCCTGCTGTCCGGGTGGACCGCGCTGCGTCACGGCGGCACGCCTCGGACGCCATTTGAAGGCCGCGTCCTCTGGGCCGCGATCAAGGCGGCGCGGTGGGAACTGCCGCTGCCGTTTTTCGTCCTCGGCGGCATCTATTCCGGCCTGTTCGCCATTTCCGAAGCTGCGGCGATGACGGCGCTCTACGTGCTCGTGGCCGAGGTGCTCCTGTACAAGGAAGTCGCCTTCCGTCAGTTGAGCGGGATCGTTCGCGAATCGATGGTGATGGTCGGTAGCATCATCCTCATCCTGGGAGTCGCGCTCGCATTCACGAACTTCCTGGTGGATGCCGAGGTGCCGCAGCGGTTGTTCGAGTTCATCCAGGCAAGCATCAGCAGTCCGCTGACGTTCCTGATCCTGCTCAACATCCTGTTGTTGATCCTGGGCGCGGTGCTCGACGTCTATTCGGCTGTGATCATCATGGTGCCGCTGTTGCTGCCGGTGGCCGTCGGCTTCGGCATCCATCCGGTGCACCTCGGCATCATCTTCCTGGCCAACCTGCAGATCGGCTACTTCACGCCGCCGATCGGCATGAACCTGTTCATCGCGAGCTACAGGTTCCGCCGACCGGTGATCGAACTGTATGCCGCGTGCCTGCCGTTCATGGGCGTGCTGCTGATCGCCCTGCTCATCATCACCTACGTGCCGGCCCTGTCGCTCTGGTTCCTGTAGCGCGGCCGTCATTGCCGGCTTGCTTGAGGCCGGGGCGATTTCGCGCCCGAATATCAGCTTTTGTCCATATCGCCCGCCGCGGCTCCATCCGAAAATATCGGCAACGTCGCCGGAATCGAGTGTATGGAAGCGCGGTTTTTCCTTGCGCGGCATCGGCCGCGGCTGATCGAGATTGCCAAGGGAGCTTCTCCCGCGTTGCAGGGCGATGCCGACCTCACCAAGTTCCTTGAAGAAATCTACGTGGACTTCGACTCGGTTCCCGACAAGCCGGGCAAGCGCGAACCGCTGCCGGGAGAGGATGTCTTCTGGTGGTGCGTCACGATTCTCGAGGAACTGGAAGAAGTCGTCCGTCCCGGTCCGAAGACGGACCCGTACCTGGAGATGATGATCGAACAACTGCGGTCCATGGGGTCGCGACTCGAGCGCAACGAGCCCTTGCCGTCGCAGTTCGGGATTCACTGGTTCGGCGAATCCGACGACGAGTGGGAGGACGAATGGGACGACCTGTCCGAAGAGCCGAGCTAACGGCATCGTCGGGGATTCGACGACAGTTCCCCGACTATTAGTCGAGGAGCACTTTCATGTCTTGAATGCGCCGTATTCTGCTTCTATCAGCTCGAACTCGATCTGCGACAACAGACCGAACACAGCCAGTTGAGGTTTGTCTGGTAACCGCAAGTGGCCGGCGTCGGCCGGGACCTGGTTCCAGGTTGGATCGACCGGCAGCCACCAGCCGTTGATGGCTACCTCGCTCCAGTTGTGTAGCGCAAACGACTTCGCCTCGATGTCGTATGCGAGCCCGGTAACGGTGCGCGCGGCGAATCCAAGCGAACGCGCCATCGTCGTCAGCAGGTTGGCGTATTCGGTGCAGTCGCCGCGGCGATCGCGCAGTATGTTCGCCACCGTGCGCGCGGATTCTTCCTCGGCATAGTCGATGTAGCCGTGAACGAAGCGCACGAGCGCTTCGACCTGGTGCGCCGGGTCAGTCAACTGGTAAATCGCGCGCCGTGCGAGGAGCATGACCGCTGGATCGGCGGCGGGGTAGGTGGTGGTCGGGGCCGACAGGATCGGCTGTTCTTGCGGACCGATCCGCGACAGACGGTCGCGTTGACTGTCCAGCACGAGATCGCCGCGCGCGTCGCGTCGCAGCATCGGCCAGGCGGTGGCGTCGAGGGCACCCTCGGAGCGGACCCGGAGTACCAGGCGAGTCAGATCGCGCGGCGTGCCGAGCGGCGTATCGATGGCGACATCGTACGCGCCGGCGACGGATGCAGGTGGGACATCCCGCCAGGCTCGCGCCGACCAGGAAGTGTCCTCAAGGGTCATGTCGAACAGATTGGCGATCCTGAATCGGACGGGAACATGGTTGGCGTCCAGTTGAATGATCGATGAGCCGCGATTTCTCAGGCGATAGCCTGTGTCATTGCGGTCGATGACCCGCCACGACTCCTGCTTGAGGGACAGCCGGTCGAAATCGACCGATTGCGAGTTGAGGGCGGCGCCGACGGCCTGGTTCCGTTCGAGCCACGTCTCGACGGCCAGATAGTCTTTCAGCAGGTAGTCCCAATCGAGCTCCGTGGTTTGGCCGTTCACCGAGGCGGCGAGGCCCCCCGCATGCCGCTCGATGCTGACTTGCATCGAATCGTCGGCGCTGACATAGGCGTATTCCGCCGCCACGAGCGGGTAGGGTGCCTCGGCACGGAAAACGAACGTCTCGACAATGCGTGTTTCCGGACCCGTTCCCAGCCGGAACACCAGGTCCGAGTCGAAACGATACCCCGCGCGCGATTTGCGTCCGAGGGTGCGAAAGTGGCCAATATCCGTGCCGTGCAGACGTACGCCGTACCACCGCTCCGCCAAGAGCCTCTTGGCCGCCTGCTCCGTCGGATCGGGCGGACCGCCGAGCCACGCGGCTGCAGCCAGGGCGACAGCGGTGGTGACGACGAATCCGAAGCGGTACAGGACAGAACGCATACGGGCGATTGTATACGCGCCGCTCTCGCTGGGCGCCGCGCATTGTTTACAATGCCGCCGCAAACCCAGGAGACGCCACGTTGGAAGACCTCCGCGACTTCATTCGTCACCGCGTTCGCCGCGACTTGGCCGACGGCGTCGTCGAGGGCGCGGTTACGCGGTTTCCACCGGAACCGAACGGTTATCTGACCATCGGCCACGCGAAATCCATCTGCCTGAATTTCGGCATCGCCCGGGAGTTCGGCGGCAAGACCTTTCTGCGTTTCGACGACACCAATCCGCTGAAGGAGAGCCAGGAGTTCGTCGACGCCATCCAGCGGGACGTGGATTGGCTCGGCTTCCCCTGGGGCACCGTGACCTTCGCGTCGGACTATTTCGATGCGTTGTATCAGTTTGCGGAAAGGCTCATCGACGAGGGCTTGGCCTACGTCGATAGCCAGAGTGCGGCAGACATCGCGGCAACCCGAGGCAGCTTTACGGAAGCCGGACGCGAGAGCCCTTGCCGGGACCGCTCCATCGAGAAGAATCGCGAACTGTTCAGGCGCATGCGCGCGCGTGAGTTCGGTGACGGCACGCATGTCCTGCGGGCGAAGATCGACATGGGCGCGGCGAACCCGGTGATGCGCGATCCGGTGTTGTACCGGATTCGCCACGCGACCCACGACCGCACCGGGGACGATTGGTGCATCTATCCGATGTACGATTTCACGCATTGCCTGTGCGATGCGATCGAAGGCGTCACGCATTCTCTCTGCACGCTCGAGTTCGAGAACAACCGGGAACTCTACGACTGGGTTCTCGATAACGCGGGTGTGAACTTCCACCCCCCGCAAATCGAGTTCTCGCGCCTGAACCTCGAGTACACGGTCATGTCGACGCGCTTCTTTCGAACGCTGGTCGCGCGGGGAAGCGTCGCCGGGTGGGACGATCCCCGGTTGCCTACGCTGGCCGGTTTGCGCCGGCGGGGATACACACCGGGAGTGATTCGCGAGTTCTGCCGCCGCATCGGGGTCACAAAACAGGAAAACCGCGTCGAGATGGAACTGCTGGAGTTCTGCGCGCGCAGCGCGCTGGAGGACACGGCGCCGCGCGGGATGGCGGTGCTCGACCCCCTCGCCGTCACGATTACGAACTATCCGTCCGACCAGGACGTGGCGCTGGAAGCGCCCTGGCATCAGAAACGGCCGGAACTGGGCACGCGCGGGATCACGTTCGGCCGGTCGGTCGTGATCGAACGCGACGACTTCATGGAAACGCCGCCCCGAAGATACCGGCGGCTGTCTCCGGGAGCGATGGTGCGCCTGCGCCACGGATTCATTATCCGCTGCGACGAAGTGATCAGGGGCGCGGACGGTCAGCCGGCAGAGCTGCGCTGCACCTACTTTCCCGAATCGAAGAGCGGCAGCGATACCAGCGGGCTAAGACCTAAGGGCGTGGTGCACTGGGTGAGCAGGTCGTCCGGCGTGGCGGCCGACGTGCGCCTCTACGACCGGCTGTTCAGCGTCAAGGCACCGTCAACGGACGATATGGAGGCGCAATTGAATCCCGATTCCCTCATCGTCAAGAAGGCGATCGTGGAACCCGCGCTCGTCGAGGCGGAGACCTTGCGGTTCCAGTTCGAACGACTGGGCTACTTCTACAAGGACCCCATCGAGCATTCGGCAACCGCGCCCGTGTTCAACAGGATCGTGACGCTGCGGGATTCGTACAGACCCTGAGGGCGATCCGCTACGCGTACACCGCCGCGAAGTCTTCCCAGAAATCCGCGTAGGTCTTGGCTACGCAGCCGGGATCGAGGATGGCGCAACCGCCGACCTTGCTGGCGAAAACGGCGAGCGACATGGCCATCCTGTGGTCGTCGTAGGTTGCGAACTGCGCCGGGCGCGGCGCCGACACCGGCCGAAACCGAACCCAGTCGGCGCCTTCTTCGACATCCACCCCCGCCTTGCGAAGCTCGCGCACGGGACAGGCGATACGATCGCACTCCTTGTGCCGCAGCGTCGACAGGCCCGTGATGTGCGTGGCTTGAGGCAGGAAGGGCGCCATCGCCATGAGCGTCGGTGCCGCGTCCGCCATGTCCTGCATGTCCACGCGCCCGATCGCCCGCAATTCGGCGGGGCCTTCGATGGAAACGCTGTCGCGCTCAAGGCGAACGTCGGCACCAAGCCTCCGGCAAAGATCGAAAAACGCGAAATCGCCCTGGTTGGTCGTCGCGCCAAGGTTGGCGAACCTGACAGACGAGGCATGCAGGGTCGCCAAAGCGGCGAAATACGTCGCGGCAGACGCGTCGCCTTCGATTGATACCGTACCGCCCCGGTACGCTGCGGGGTCGACGCGTATCGCGTTTCTCTCCGAGGGACACCCTCGCGCATCTTTTTTCTGCGAGGGAGACCCTCGCGCTGCCTTTCTCTGCGAGGGAGACCCTCGCGCTGCCTTTCTCTGCGAGGGAGACCCTCGCGCTCCCCGGGCGCCCGGGATTCGGACCGACACGCCTCTTCTCGCCATTTCGACCCGCGTGACTTCGACGTAGGAGGCGGACACGGGTTCGTCTTTTGGCCGCAACGTGAGTCCATTCGGCAGTCGCGGCGCGATCAGCATCAACCCGGACAGGTATTGACTTGAAACGCGGGTACCTACGGTGACTTCGCGCGCCCAGTCGTCCGGGCCGGCGACGGAAATGGGCAAGTGCCCGTCGTCGTCCGCGGCTTGCGCCTGGCAGCCGAGTTGTCGCAACGCCTCGATCATGTCGCGATTGGGCCGGACGCGAAGCGGCGCGCGACCATCGAAATGCGTTGCGTCCCGACGCAGCGCGGCGACCGCCAACAGGAAGCGCAGCGACACCCCGCTCAGATCGACATCGATGTGCGCCTCGCCGGCCGCAAGCGCTTCGGGAGGATCGACGACAAGCCGCGAGCGGCCGTTGGCTTCGATGCCGACGCCCAGCCGCGAAAGCGCACGGACCATCGCGTCGATGTCATCGCAATGGGGAATGCCGATGAGCGCCGTCGGTTCACATGCGAGCGCCGACATGACGAGATGGCGCAGCGCGACGGACTTGCTGCCGGGCAGCGTCAAGGCGATGTCGAACGGTTCGTGAACCTTGCCGATCTCTCGCTGTCCGTGCATGCCAAATCGCCCTCAACGACTTCCGCTATCGCGCGATGTCGTAGTTTCCTTGAGCACCGCCTTCCGCGCCGGGTGCGGCGGTCCTTGCGTCAAGTATCGCATCCTTAAATCGGTGTTGCGTTGGCGGCAGGGCGGTAGAATGGCGAATTGAATCCAACCGTGAGGCAAAAAGGCCATGCCCGAAGCCGTGATCGCCGATGTAGCCGCTGACCTGAACAACCTGACGATGGGCGAAGAGGCGCAACCGCTATTGGACGCCGTCAGGAAGTTCATCGCGGAAGAGGTCAACCCCCAGACGCCGGCGTATTACGAAGCCGCTGGCGAACACGGAGACCGCTGGAGCCTGTCGCCGTGCCAGGAGCGGATACTCGGTGAACTGAAGGGAAAGGCAAAGGCTAGCGGTCTGTGGAACTTCTTCCTGCCCGACGCCGAGACCGGCGAAGGGCTGAAAAACCTCGACTACGCGTATATCGCGTCGGAACTTGGCAAGAGTCCGCTTTCGTCCGAATGCCTGAACTGCAGCGCGCCCGATACCGGCAACATGGAAGTGCTTGAGCGCTATGCGACGCCGGAGCAGAAACAAAGATGGCTGAAACCGCTGCTCAATGGCGAAATCCGGTCCTGTTTCGGCATGACCGAGCCGAACCTGGCGTCGTCGGATGCGAAGAACATCGGCACGCGCGCGCGTCTGGACGGCGACGAATGGGTCATCAACGGCGAGAAGTTCTATATCTCCGGCGCCGGCGACAAGCGTTGCAAGATCATGATCTGCATGGTCAAGACCACCCCGGACGCCGCGCCGCACCGGCAACAGTCGCAGATCCTGGTGCCGATGGATACGCCGGGCGTGAACGTCCTCGAGCCGATGACGGTGTTCGGCCACGACGACGCGCCCCACGGCCACATGCACATCATGCTGGAGGACGTGCGCATCCCGAAAGAGAACTGTCTATTGGGCGAGGGCCGGGGTTTCGAGATATCGCAGGCGCGCCTCGGCCCGGGGCGCATTCACCACTGCATGCGATCCGTCGGCCAGGCGGAGCGCGCATTGGACCTCCTCGTGCGCCGGGGTGTTTCCCGGGAGGCGTTCGGTCGGCCGATCCTGCAATTGGGCAAGAACATCGAACTGGTGTCCCGCGCGCGCATCGACATCGAAGCGATGCGCCTGATGGTGCTGAAGGCCGCCAAGGCGATGGATGTGTTGGGCAACCGCGAAGCCCGGGTCTGGGTGCACATGGTCAAGGCGATGGTGCCGGAGCGGGTGTGCCAGATCATCGACCAGGCGATTCAGCTCCACGGCGCTACGGGCGTTTCGCAATGGACGCCGCTTGCGGGCATGTACACCGGGCAACGGACCTTGAGGATCGCGGACGGTCCGGACGAAGTGCATCACCTCGTGGTCGGTCGGGCGGAAATGCAGAAGTACCAGGGTGTCGCCTGAACCACTTCGTGTTCGGGCGGTTTTGCCGCGATGCATGCGTGGCTTTGCGTCCTGGTGGAGCCGGGGGGGTTCGAACCCCCGACCTCGACATTGCGAACGTCGCGCTCTCCCAACTGAGCTACGGCCCCGGGTTGGACGGAAAGGTGGTTAAGGTGGGCGGATTTTGCCGGAATGCGGCCGGGAATCCAACGGGGGCACCTCCTCGGAGCGGTCGACGATGAAAAAGGGAATCACTTTTGGCGCCTTCGACCTCTTTCACGCGGGCCACGTCATGATGATGCGAGAGGCCAGGACCGTCTGCGACCATCTGATCGTCGGCCTCCAGAGCGATCCTTCCATCGATCGGCCGCAAAAGAACGCGCCCGTGCAGAGCATCGTCGAACGCCACATGCAGGTGGCGGCGTGTCGCTACGTCGATGAAATCATCGTCTACAGCACCGAGGCGCAACTGCTTGAGATTCTCAAGTACGTCGACTGGGACGTGCGCATATTGGGCGTGGAATACCGGGACAAGGAGTTCACCGGACGCGAGGAGACGTTGAGTCGCTGCTACTTCAATCAGCGCTCCCATACGTTCTCGAGTACGGAACTGCGTAACCGCGTTGTCGCCCGCTCTGTCGACCCAAAGGCCGTGGAGTAGCGCCGAAGTCCGCCGCGCGTCACCGCCGGTGGCGCAGGTACGCCGCGTTTACGCAGTTCTCCAGCCGCCCGTCGCGAAGGTATCGCGCAACCGTCCGCGCCGAGAAGGCGCGAATGTCCCGCCTGCTCTCGGGCGTGAAGTACGCGGAGTGCGGCGTGACGACGAGGCGGTGCTTTATCCACGCTTCGTTGGCCTGCCAGGCGGCCAGCAGCGGTTCGTCGAGGTTGGGCGGCTCGTCGGGCAGGACATCGAGTCCGGCGGCCAGCACGATGTCGCTTCGCATGGCGTCGTGCAGCGCGCCGATATCGATGATGCCGCCGCGGGCGCTGTTTATCACGATGATGCCGGGTTTCGCGGCAGCGAAAATGTCGCTGTTCAGCAGGTTCCTCGTCTCGTCGGTGAGCGGCGTATGGACGCTGACGATGTCGCTCTCTCCCATGAGTTCTTGCAGGCTGCGCGCGCGGCGAAAATTGAGCGCGAGTTCCACGCCGTTGGGTATGTAGGGGTCGAAAAACGTGACATCCATGTCGAATGCCGCCGCCCGGCGTGCCGCCGACACGCCGATCCTGCCGAGGCCGATGACCCCGAAGGTGCAGTCGGACAGGCGCCGTCCGTAGGGATTGAGGGCAGGTCGCCAGTTGCCCCGGGGATCGGCGCGCAGGCTCTCGTCGTGGAACGCGATGCTTTTCACGAGGGTCATCATGAGTGCGATCGCGTGATCGGCGACTTCCCTGGGGCCATAGTCGGGCGTGTTGCATACCGGAATACCGAGCTCGCCCCACCGCCGCAGATCGACATCGTCGAATCCGACGGCCGTCTTGACCACGATGCGGCACTTGTCGAGCATGCCTAACTGCTTTTCCGGCAGCGGCTCGCCGACGATGGCCTCGCAGTTGCGCCATTGGTCTTCGCTCACCTGGTCGAATCCCTCGCAGAATTCAGCCTGGAAGCCTTCGCCGAGCGCCTCGATCTCGATGTCGTGATCGCGTTCGAAATCCCGGGGCCATAGCACGCGCGTGATCACTTGAATTCCTTAAAGAGGGTTGATCGGGCGCGGATACTACGACACGACGCGAGGATTTCGCGAGAAGAGGACAGGAAGGGGCTTCGCCTCTGTCAGAATATCCCTCGAGACGAAGCCCGAAGGGAAGGACGCCATGCCGTGAACATCGAAGATCTCGCCGTGCGGGTCGAACGGCTGCTCGACCGTCCGATCATTGATGCATCGACCGATCCCAGTATCGGCACGAACATTCAGGGCCCGTCGCTCATCCGCGCTCCGGCCTGGCTGGAAGCGCCCCTGGGCAAGTATTACCTCTATTTCGCGGACCACAAGGGCAGTTACATCCGCCTCGCCTGCGCGGATGCGCTTCGTGGTCCGTGGAGGGTCTACGCGCCGGGCAGCCTGCGGCTCGAACATTCGCTCTTTCTCACCGCACCCCCGGAAGTGCCCCCCGCGATGCGTGACCAATTGACGGCGACGGCGGCTCCGGGTTCGGATCCCCTCCGTGAGGCGACCACGCCGCACATCGCTTCGCCGGAAGTCCATGTCGACGACACCGCACAGTTGATCGTCATGTACTTCCACGGCCTGGAAGGTCTCGGACACCAGGTTAGCCGCGTCGCGATGTCGCGCGATGGGATCCATTTCGAAGCGCGGCCGGAGGTTCTCGGCAGGTCGTACATGCGGGTTTTCCGCCATCGCGGCATGACGTATGCGATGGCGATGCCCGGCAGGTTCTACCGCTCCGCCGACGGATTGACCGCGTTCGAGGAGGGCCCGCTGCTGTTCAACGCCAACATGCGCCACGCGGCGCTGTTGAAGCGTGAAGAGACGCTGTACGTATTCTGGACGCAGGTGGGAGATGCGCCGGAACGAATCCTGTTGAGCATGGTGGACCTGGCGGATGACTGGACCCGCTGGAGAGAGACACAAAGCACTGAGGTGCTGCGGCCCGAACGCGACTGGGAAGGAGCCGGGGCGCCTACCTCACCGTCTTCGCGCGGTCCGGTCCACGGTCGAGTGAATCAGCTTCGCGACCCGGCGATCTTCGTCGAGGGGAATCGTGGTTTCCTGCTGTACGCCGTGGCGGGCGAGAGCGGCATCGCATTGGCGGAAGTCTTCGTCGCGTAGCCGGTCGCCCCGCGGCGATAGGGCCTACCGCAGACCGGCGAAACTCTCCGCACACGCCCGCGCGAGCCGCCGCGTGTTCTCGATCACATCGCGCCGCGCCGCATGCTTGTCGATCGCTTCCGCCCGCTCGTCGGGCGTCACCCTGAACAGGAGGTCCCCCTGGCGCACTACGAGGCCGTCCTGGTCCGCCATCACGCTTTCGTCCACGGTGCCGGAAAATGTCGCACGCACCTTGGTGAACATCTTCATCACCTCGATGATGTAGAGAACGTCGTCAACCTCGAAACGCGTCCCCGGTTCCAGGTATGGCGCCATGCCCGGCGCTTCCCGGGAATGAAACATGCCTCCGATCTCGGCCACGACTTCATCGTCGGGCGCTGTCGGCGGAGGGCTGAGCGTCTTGCGCGCCCCGGCCAGCACGTCCGGCGAGTGGAGTTCCGCCGGCGCTCGGAGGGTGAGATCTGCAGTCACCCTGACCTGGCCAAAACCGCTTTCTCGCGCCACAAGCTGCGGCAGGGCGAGCAATTGCAGGCCATGGTTGAAGCCGATGTGTTCCGCCCGCAGCGTGTCCCAGGCCTCGCCAATGGTGCCCGGCGCTCCGGCGGGACTGCGCGCTTCGCGCAGCAGCCTGTTCAAATCCGCGAAATCCGTTGCGCCGAGTCCCGCCCTCAGGCGCGCGTAGTGGGCGCGGGCCCTGTCGAGCAGTTCGCGGTCGTGGTCCCAGATCGCCTCCGCCGCCGGACCATCCGCCGAATCCATGGCGAGGTATCGATACAGCGCGTCCAGAGCATCCGCGGGACTGACGCGCCATCGCGGCCCGCCGCCGCTTGAGAGGCCCGCATCGTCGGTTTCGAAGTGGTCGGCGCTGGCGGCGATCCAACCTGCCAGCAGGTGGGGATTGGCGAAGAGACGCTGCATGGGGCGCAGAATGAGCGTCGACTTCAAATCCATCGCGCGGTCGTATCCGGCGCCAACCGAGTCCATTCCGCCGGCTGACTCGCCTTCGCCAGTGGCGCGTTCCCTCACGCTTGCTCTTACGACATCGAACGCAAGGTCGAGATCGACGCCTTGGGCCGCGTCGAACAGGCGGCCCACAGCCGCCAGGTATGCCTGCACGAAACGCGTTTCGATCTTCGCCCGGGGGTGTTGCGCGATCAGCCAGTTCAGCAGTCCGTAGTGGAAGTCGAGATTGGTCTGGAGATTGGCGCCCTTGATGCGCATGCGCCGCAGCGCCTCGAGCATGTTGCGCCAGGTCTCTTCGCGCGTATCGCCGCTGGTGAGGAGCAGTGCGATGTTGCTGTCGTAGGCGCCAGCCAGGTAGTAGGGCACGAACTGGCCGGTATCGGGATTGCGGCTGCAGATGCCCTGGTCGTCGCGGACTTCGCCCGCAATGCTGGGCGACCAGGACTCGATCAGACCGCCCGCGGCGGGCCGCAGCGCCGGGTCGGTCGCGTTCAGGCGCACTTCTATCGCATCGCCCCGGCGCGGTGCGCGCCGGGGTTTCGGGAGCCTTTCGCCGTGGCGCGCGATCAGCGCCATGGCCTCGATCAGCGACTCGACCCGCAACACGCTGTTCGGGTCGTCCGGGTCGACGAACTCCAGCGCGTAGCAAAGTTCGGTAACGCGGTGCTCCACCTGGATGCGCGTATTCATCTCCATGAAGTAGTGGTCTTCGCCGTCCACGATGCACTCGAAAGTGGACACCGAGTCGAGGCCTACCGCCTTGCCGAAGCGCTCCGCCTCGTCTTCCATCTCTGTCAGGATCCGCAAGTCGACTTCCAGGGCGCGCGCGGTTTCGCGTTCCCCGGCGGCGCGACTCGCGGCGATCTCCCGTTGCAGGGACTCGGCGGTGACGGAGGCTTCGATGAGCTTCTGTTCGTGCATCTGCGCGGAACAGTCGCGCAGGCCGAGGGCCACGCACCAGTCGCCGTTGCCGATCACCTGCACCTCCTGGTGCCGGTTGGCATCGACGTTGAGTTCGATCAGGACGTTCTTGTCAGCGGCGGCGATCTCTATCCAGATTTCTCGCGTCGCCGTCACCGCGTCTGCTGCTACGGCGTCGAGGCGCGCATCCAGGCTGTCCGCCTCGTAGTGGGATGGTGCTTGCAGCACGCGCTGTCCCTTGCCGCCGCCGCCGCCCGCCGCCTTCAGACGCAACCGCCGGTCGGGGAAGCGCTCAAGCAGGGCGCGGGCTTGCTGACGGACGACATCGAGCACTTCTTCGTCGGTGATCAATTCGACGCCGCGCCGCGCGGCGTCGGTCAATAACGCGTCGGCGGCGAGTTCCACGTCCGCGTCGTTCTTCATGCGAGGGGTATCCCCTCGCGCTGCTTTCTTTTGCGAGGGACGCCCTCGCGCTGCCTTTTCTTGCGAGGGACGCCCTCGCGCTCCCGGGCTGAAGGCTCCGTGCGGTGTCAGTCCGTTGTCCCGGGCCAGCCGCTGCAGGCCGGCGTGGTTGCCGCACTTTGCCAGCAGTGCGAGCGACGTGACGTTATCGACCCCCGGCGTGACGCTGATCGATTGTGCGAGCGCCGTTCGCTTCGCCGCATCCTTGCGACCGGCGGCGCGCACGGTGGCGGCGCCGGGTCCGATGAAGATCAGGCCCGCCGCTTCGAGCGCTTCGACCAGTGCTTCATCTTCTGCCATGAATCCGTAGCCGGCGAACACCGCGTTGTAACCGTGCTCTCGGGCGATGCCGGCAATCTCCGCGATACGCGCCTCGCGTTCGGCCCGGTCCGTGCCCGTGTAGTCGGCAACCCGATGCACCGCTTGCCGATGCCTCATGGTTCTGAGTTCCGGCGCGCGGGCATTCGGGTGCGCCATCGCGTCCTTGTCCGAAAGCAGCATGCCGTAGCCGGTGATTCCCATCGCCTCGAAGACGTCCATCGCCTCCTTGCGCACCGGGCCGCGACAAATGATCAGGGGCTTGAGATCGGTGCAATCGAAGCTACGCACCCACGCGGAGTCCTCCACCGATCGCGTGGTCGGGCGCGGTTGACCGGCTCGCATCAATGAAATTCCCTTTGCGGGCCCGCCATGGGGCTTGGCGTGTAGTGCCGCATTAGCAAGTCCATCGAGTCGGTCAGCAGCCGGCGCAGGCCGCTCGGCATGACAAGCTGCGATATGGAACCCAGGGCCAGCGCCTCCCGAGGATTCATGAGGTCGCGTTCGTACCGCTCGATCAGCTTGGCGTCCTCGGCGGCGAACCACCGCGCCACCTCCTGTTCCGCGGCGCGATGCGCCTCGGGCCGCGCCTTGCCGGCGGCGATATGTTCGTCAGCGGCGGCGGCAAACCGGGCCTGCCGTTCGCCGGTCAAGGCTCTGAGCTCGTCCTTGTAGACAAATTCGCGGCCGGCGGGCCCCATGACGGCGACGCGCGTTGTCGGCAGCGCGAATACGAAATCGGCGCCGGTCGCGTAGTTGTTGAACGATGCGTACGCGCCGCCGAAGGCGTTGCGCACCAGGACCAGGATGCGCGGCGTGCGCAGATCGACGATGGCGTCGAGCATCGCGCGCCCGGCCTGCACTACGCCGCGGCGTTCCTGCTCCGTGCCGGGCAGGAACCCGGTGGTGTCCTCCATGAACACCACCGGGATGTTGTAGAGGTTGCAGAAGCGGATGAACCGCGCGGCCTTATAGGCCGCGTCGACGTCGATGAAGCCGGTGGAGAAGGCGCTGTTGTTGGCGACAAATCCCGTGACATGCCCGCCCAGGCGACCGAACGCCGTCACCATGCTGCGCGCGCGGCTCGGCTGGACCTCGAAGAAGTCGCCCTGGTCGCACACTTCCTGGATCACGAGCCCTATATCGAACGGCGTGTTGAACCCGCTGGGCGAGTTGAATGCCGCACGGAACAGCGTGTCGAGATCCGTGTCGCAGTCCACCGGATCGCTGGTGGCGACAAACGGCGCGCTGGAGTGATTGTTGTCCGGCAGATAGGTGAGCAGGCGCCGCACCAGTTCCAGCGCCGCCGTCTCGTCGTCCACGGTGAAATCGGCGACACCCGAGGCGCCGTGCACGCCGGGGCCGCCGAGTGCGTCGGGCGTCACGTCTTCTCCCAGCACTTCCTTTACGACGCCGACGCCCGTCAGTCCGAAGAACGTGTCGTTCGGCTGGATGACGAAGCTCCCCTGGCGCGGCAGGTAGGAGCCGCCACCGGCGTTGAAGCCAAACATGCACATGATGCTCGGCACGATGCCGCTGATCTTCCGCAGCGCGGTGAACGCCTCGGCGTAGCCGTCGAGTCCGCCGACGCCGGCGGGAACGAACGCGCCGGCGCTATCGTTCAGGCCGACGACCGGTATGCCCTGTTTCGCGGCCAACTGGTACAGGGATGCCAGCTTCTTGCCGTTGGTGGCGTCCATCGAACCCGCGCGACTCGTGAAGTCGTGGCCATAGACGGCGATGTCTCGCCCGCCCGACTTGATAAGGGCGGTGACGAGTGAGGCGCCGTCGAGGTATGGACCCCAATTCTGAAACAGGATCATGGGCTCCTCGTCGGCGAGCACGCGAATGCGCTCCCATACCGTCATGCGGCCCTTGCCGTGCTGCCGCGAAATGTTGCGGTAGCCGCCCGCCCGGAAAGGCTTCTGCTGCAAGGCGCGGGCTTCACTCAGCGACTGCTCGTACTGTCCGGTCTGATCTTCGGCGGCGCCGTCCCCGAGCGGTTCCTCAAGGATGGGCACCAGGTTCTGGAATGGCTTGTTCATGTGCCTACCTGCTCAAGTTCGATCAGGGTGCCGCAAAAGTCCCTGGGGTGCAGGAACACCACCGGCAAGCCGTGGGCGCCGATGCTCGGTGCGCCGTCGCCGATGACCGTCATGCCGGCAGCTTGCATGGCGTCGATGGCGGCGCGAATGTCGGGCACCTCGTAGCAGACATGGTGTATGCCGCCCTTGGGGCTGCGTTCCAGGAACCCGGCGATGGGTGACGCTTCGCCCAACGGGTGGATCAACTCGATCTTGCTGTTCGGCAGTTCGACGAAGACGGTCGTGACGCCCTGGTCGGGCAACGGCACCGGCGCTGAAACGGCGGCGCCGAGCGTGTCCCGGTAGAGCGCGGCCGCCGCGTCGAGGTCCGGCACTGCGATGGCAACGTGGTTCAGCCTTCCAATCATTGGCGTGTCTGCCGGCTGCGACCGAGCGCGTCGGGGTTGGAGTTCATCGATTCCTGCCCGGTATCATCTTGAGGATCGCGCTGGCGGCTTCCAGGATGTCGGTGCCGGGCCCGTATATCGCGCCCACGCCGCAATCGTAGAGAAACCCCTGATCCCGGTCCGGTATCACGCCACCGCAAACGACCACGGGTTCCACCTCGCTCGCTTGCAGCGCCGCGATCAGTTCCGGCACGAGGGTCTTGTGTGCGCCGGCCAGCGTTGAAACCCCCACGACGTCGACATCGAGTTCGGCCGCCCGCGCCGCCGCTTCGGCGGGCGACAGGAATAGCGGGCTTATTTCCACCTTGAAGCCGAGATCGTTGAATGCATTGGAGATGGCCTTGGCGCCCCGGTCGTGGCCGTCCTGGCCGACCTTCACCACAAAAATGCACGGGCGCCGGCCTTCGACGTCGGCGAATTCGCGGATTTCATCGCGGACCGCGCTGAAACTCTCGTGGTCTCCATAGGCGTCGGAATAGACGCCGGGCACGAGCGCCACCTTGGCCCGGTGCCGCCCCCACTCCGACTCCAGGGCGCCTGTGATTTCTCCGACCGTCGCGCGCCGGCTCGCGGCCTCGATGGCGGCCGCCAGCAAGTTGCCGCCGGACTTCGTGCACGACGACAATGCCGAGAGGGCCGCGTCGACCCGGGCTTGATCGCGCTTCGACTTGACTTCGGCCAGTCGACGGACTTGCGCCGCGCGCACTTCGGAGTTGTCGATCAGGCGTGCATCGACCGCATCGCTCTGCTCTGGCGGGTACTTGTTTACGCCGACGATCACATCTTCGCCGCGCTCGACTCGCGCCTGGCGGCGGGCGGAGGACTCTTCGATGCGCCGCATGGGCATCCCGGCCGCAATCGCCTTGGTCATGCCTCCCAATCGCTCGACTTCATCGATCAGGTCGCGGGCGGCATCGACCATGTCCTGCGTCAGTCGCTCGACGAAGTAGCTGCCGCCGAGCGGATCGATCACGCGCGTGATCTGGGATTCATCCGCGAGGATGGTCTGGGTATTGCGCGCGATCCGGGCGGAGAACGGAGTCGGCAGCGCGATCGCTTCATCGAAGGAGTTCGTATGCAGGCTCTGGGTGCCGCCGAGGACTCCCGCGAGTGCCTCGATCGTCGTGCGGACGACATTGTTGTACGGATCCTGCGCCTGCAGCGAGACGCCGGAGGTCTGGCAATGCATGCGCAGCATGCTGGACGTCGGGTTGCGCGGCTCGAATCGTTCCATCAACTCCGCCCAGAGGATGCGCGCGGCGCGCAGCTTGGCAATCTCCATGAAAAAGTTCATGCCGATGCCGAAGAAAAACGACAGCCTCGGCGCGAACGCGTCGATGTCCTGTCCCGTGCCGAGGGCCGCGCGCACGTATTCGAGGCCGTCGGCGAGGGTGAACGCCAGTTCTTCGACCGCGTTGGCGCCGGCCTCCTGCATGTGGTAGCCGGATATGGAAATCGAATTGAAGCGCGGCATGTGTTCGGCGCAATAGCCGATGATGTCGGCGACGATACGCATGCTCTCCTGAGGCGGATAGATGTACGTGTTGCGCACCATGAACTCTTTCAGGATGTCGTTCTGGATGGTGCCGGAGAGGCTGCGCCGGGCGACGCCCTGCTCGTCGGCGGCCACTATGTAGTTGGCCATCACCGGCAGCACGGCGCCGTTCATGGTCATGGACACGGACATCTCCTCGAGCGGAATGCCGTCGAACAGGATCTTCATGTCCTCCACCGAGTCCACGGCAACGCCCGCCATGCCGACGTCGTCCATGGCGCGGGGGTGGTCGGAGTCGTATCCCCGGTGGGTAGCCAGATCGAAGGCGACGGACAATCCTTTTTGTCCACCGGCGAGGTTCGCCCGATAGAAGGCGTTGGACGCCTCGGCGGTGGAGAACCCGGAGTACTGGCGCACCGTCCAGGGCCGATTGGCGTACATCGTGGCCCGTGGTCCCCGCGCATACGGCGCGATCCCCGGCATCGAGCGCAGGTGGCCGACGTCGGCGAGATCCGCCGCAGTGTGTAGCGGCTTGACCGCTATGCCTTCAGGACTCGCCCAAGTCAGTTCGTCGACTGATTTGCCGCGCAGTTCCTGCGCCGCCCTGGCCTCCCAGGCGGACTTGTCGTCGGCTGCGCTGATGGGTTTCTCCGCTTTGGTCCCGGATCGATTATACGGCCAGTCGAAACGTCATCATCGAGCGGTGTGCGCGCTAGCCGTCGGGCCGGCGTTCGCCAAGCCACCACACGACGGCGACCACGCAAGCGGCGCCGGCAACGAGGCAGATCCACCAGGGGAGGCCGAATCCGGCCGGTAACAGACCCGCGAGGATGGCGATGCCGCCGACCACAAGCGCGTAGGGAAGTTGCGTTCGGACGTGCTCCAGGTGATCGCAGGATGTTGCTGCGGATGACAGGATCGTCGTGTCCGAAATCGGCGAGGCATGGTCGCCCATGACCGCGCCGGCAAGCACGGCGGACACCGAGGCGTAGAGCAGATGGTCGGCATCGGTGAGACCTTGCAGCGCCGCGCTCGTCCAGACCAGCGGAACGACCAGAGGCGTCAGGATTCCCATCGTGCCCCAACTCGTGCCGGTGGCGAACGCGGTTACTGCCGCCAGCGCGAATACAACCGTCGGCATGAGCCGCGCATCCACCGCGTCGCCGAGTTGGGACGCCAGGTACTCTGCGGTATGCAACTCTGAATTGACGCCGGATAGTGACCATGCGAGGGCCAGCACGATGACGGCATACAACATCGACCTTGCCCCGGCGAACCAGGCATCCACCGTTTCGCTCAACGACAGAATGCGTTGACCAAGGCTCAGGGCGCCGGCTGTGAGGACGCCGGTCAACGTGGCCCAGACGAGTGCGGTGTATACGTCTGCCGCGCCGATGATTTCCGTCAGTCCCGCATCGCTCCCGGTCTCCCGGACGCCGGTGACGTAAAGACCGCCGAGCATGGCGGCGAGCAAGGCGGCAAACGGCAGATAGGCGTTGGTGGATCGAGCGGGCTTGCCCGGCTTGGGTTCGGTGTCGGGGTCGTGCTCGAGTGTCTCGGTGGATGCTTCCCCTTGCGCCGCCGCGCGTTCGGCCGCGCGCATGGGTCCGAAATCCCGGCCGGTGATCGCGACGGCGGCGACGAAACACAGGGTCAGCAGCGGATAGAAATTGTAGGCGAGGGAGTGCAGAAACACGCCGTAGGCGCTGGCATCTATTTCCGGAATTTCGCTGATCGCGGCATCGATCAGGCCGAGTTGCAGGCCGATCCAGGTGCTTATCAGGGCCAGCGTGGCTACCGGGGCGGCGGTACAGTCGACGAGATAGGCGAGTTTTGCCCGCGATACCTTAAGCGCGTCGGCGACAGGTCGCATGGTCTTGCCGACGATGAGCGTATTCGCGTAGTCGTCGAAGAAGAGCGCGATGCCCATGCCGAAGGTCGCCAACTGACCCCGACGCACGGTACTCGCCCACGCAGTGACCAGTTGCACGATGCCGTGGACACCGCCGTTGCGTGAAACGACCCCCACCATGCCGCCGAGCATGAGGGTCGAAACGATCAAGGCGGCGTGCCCCGTATCGGCGACCGCCTTGATAACGTGTTCGGAAGCCGCGTCGAGCATTCCCTGCCAGACCCTGGATGCCGAAGGACCGGCTATCAGGAATGCGCCGACCCAGACGCCGGCGAATAGCGCCAGTATGACCTGTCGCAGGGCTGCGGCGAGGACGAACGCGACCAGGGTCGGCAGCACCGAGAGCCAGCCGATGCTCTCGTACGCTTCGGTCATGTCGAGGTTGTCGGCGCCCAGCGCGTCGGCGGCGGCAAGCAGCGAGAGCATCGCCGCGATGGTGAACGCGAACCCCCGCCCGCCTCGCGCAACTGCGAACACATCGAGATGAGGTCGGACCAGCTAAGGCTCGACGCGTCGATCAGGTGCCGCAGAAATTCCTCCAGCTTGGCCGTGTGCATGACTTGCTCCGTGCGAAGGGCATTTGCGATGCATTGTGCAGGAAGGAGAACTGCGAAATCGAGCGAACATCTCGCGTTTGGACGGGAAGCGACGCGCTGACGCGCAGATTTGTCGTAGACGGAACGCTAGAGTTGAACGTTCTGAAGCTGCGACATGCCGACCTCGATCTTGTCGAGGTAGCGCATGCCAGCGTTGTGCCAGAGCGCGCTGCCTCGTTCGGACGGGCCGACGTTGTAGGACTTCAACGCACAGAAGTGGTCCCGCACCGAGGCCGAGAAGTGACCGTACCCCGGGACGCCGCTTACATCGCCACACGTGTCACGGAAACGGCCGAGTATCTGCGCGCCACAGTAGATGTTCTGTTCCGGATCGTTCAGGTTGCCGCCGCAGAACGATTGCCAGTAGTCGCTACGCACCTGCGCCGGACCGATCGCGCCCATCGGCGACTGCGCGGCCTTGCGGAAAGTACTCTCGGCGAATACCAGGCTGGCGAGGAGTTCCGGTGGCAGGTCCTGCCGGTTCGCGCCTTCGAGAATCCAACCTGAGAACTCCAGGGCCACGGGCGCGCTGACACCGAAAGCCCGGTGTATCTTTTCAGCAAAAACCGCGCGCTCCGTTTCCCATGTCATGGATGGCCGACTCGGCGCGGGAATGGCGAAGGGCTGCGTGCCAACTCCGGGTCCCGAGGAATGCCCAAGGGCCGCGACGACCGCGAAGATGGGAATGATCGAGGAGAATGCGAACACGACCTCCTTCGGAAATGCCGTGAGCTTTCCGACGACCATGGTTCTGACGCGATCCATTGTCCTCAACATCGATAGAAAATGAAGAGATAGTGGAGGGACCGGCTATTGTTCTTCCATTTTTGGAAACGTCAAGTGTTTTTTTGCAGTATGTCCACGGGTGATGAAGCCGGGACTGACGTTTCGCGCTACTGTGAACAGACGGTAGGCTGCTGTGCCGCGTTCACGCTGCGGTCAATTCGGCAATGATTTTCGCTTGATCGTCCTTGGGCAGGTTCGCAAAGGCGGCCGACGTGCGATCGACGATATCGCCGTAACGCGCCAAGAGCCGCCCAGCGACTTCTTCCGGCGGCCCGACGATGCCGAACGCGTCGAGCATGTCGTCCGTTATGAGGTTGCCCATCTCCGCCCACCGGCCCTGTTTCGACATCACATTCAGTTCGCTCTGCAGTTCGCCGACGCCAATGCTGTCAAGCACCGGCCTGTACGCCGGGGTGGAGCCGTAAAACGCGATCTGTCGCTTCGCCGCCACGCTCGCCTGCGCCAGTTCCTGCTCGTCGCGTCCCATGATGACAAAACACGGATACCTGACCTCGAAGTCGGCACGTTGCTTTCCGGCCCTGGCGAATCCGCGCTCGAGTGCGGGAAGGGTCGTTTCGCGCAGATACTTCTCGGTCGTGAAGGGATGCACGATGATTCCGTCGGCAACCTCGCCGGCGACCTGCGTCATCAGCGGCCCCACCGCCGCGAGAGACACGCGCGGCGGACCGAACTCGGTGTTGGCGGGCATGAAGAAGGGCGTCATGAGCGTGTGCGTGTAGAACTTGCCGGTGAATTGCAGGGGCGCACCCTCGTGCCAATTCGCCCAGATCGCGCGCATGGCGAGAATGAACTCACGCATTCGCGCCGCCGGCTGCGACCACGGCATGCTGAAACGATTCGTGATGTGCGGGCGGATTTGCGAGCCGAGCCCCAGCACGAATCGGCCGTGGGAGGCGGCGTTCAGGTCATGGCCGACGTGGGCGAGCGTCATTGGCGAACGGGCGAAGGCGACAGCGATGCTCGTCGCGAGATCGACGTGGGATGTCGCCTGCGCGGCCATCGCGAGCGGCAGGAATGGATCGTGGCCGGTCTCCGCGGTGAATACGCCGCTATAGCCCATCTCCTCCAGTTCACGCGCCTCGGCCCCGACCTTGTCCAGTTCCCAGCCGATACCGCCGTCAATTTTCATGCCGTCCCCTGATTGTCGACCGTAAAAGCATCGATTCTAAAACACGCGCGGGCGGCCCGTGTGGAGGATTCGTCCCGCGAATAGCTCCCGTTCAATCGCCCGCAAGAATCTGTTTCGCGGTTTCCGCCACGCTGGTGCCGTCGAAGAAACCGGGATTGGCTTCGCCCCAGAAGCGCACCGGGTTGTCGAGAACAAACCGCTTGAAATGATCGTGATCGATCTTTTCGTCCTCGACCAGTTCGTAGGCTTCGGGCAGAACACCGGTCATGTCCTGCACGTCGAAGTGGCCGATGTCGGAGCCGAACATCGCTTTCATCTCCGCATTGCCGGGATTGAACGCGCGGTTGAACGCCCAGGCGTTGGCGGGGTCGTCGGCTTCGCAGCCGAAGTAGAAGGGCTTGACGAACAGGTCGAGAAAGTCCTCCTTGCCTCGGATGCCGCAGGCCGCATAGTCGTCGAGGTCGTCGACTCCGCCGGTGGTGTCAGGGCCGTTGTTCGTGCCGATGCCGCGTCCCCTGGCGACGGCGTCGGAGAACGAAACGCTCGCGTACTTCGCCGCCAGTTCGCGCAGCAGCCCCATGTCGAGGTTCGCCGGGTCGGTGTACGCGAGCGCTTCGCCATTGCGTATGTTCCAGTGGCCCACGAGATCGGCCAACAAGAGGCACGCGAAGCCGACGCCGCCCTCGAGAAAGCCGAAATTGAGATCCGGGAATCGCCGCGTGACGCCGCCGAGAAAGATCGCCTTGCATACGGCTTCGCTTGCTGCGGCGAAGTGGCCGACGTGGTTGTAGCAGAAGTTCGAGGGCGAATTGCGGAAGGCGCGGCCCCGCCCCCCGCGATGAAACGTCGGCGATACCTTCAGTTCCAGGCACTTGCGCCAGAGGGGATCGTAGTCGTAGGCGCTATCGAGGCCCAGCATGTCGTACCAGGAGCCGGAACCCCGCTCAACCGGCCGTTCCACCATGCTGTTCAGCATGACCACCTTGAACCCGAGTTCGCCGACAGCGTGTTCGAGTTCGGCGATCGCCTCGTCCGGCGTGTGCGTCGGGATCATTGCAGCGGGCGTAATCCGGTCGGGAAAGGGTGCGAACAGATCCGCCTGGTAGATGTTGAACGCGCGACACGCTGCCACCCGCGCCTCTTCGTCGTCGCCGCGCGTCAGGCCCATGCCGGCCGTGGGGAAAAGCACGGCGAAGTCGATGCCGAATTCATCCAGCCGCTCGTACAAGAGCGCCGGCATCATGGCGGTGGCGCGGTCGCGCGTGTTCCTGGTGGGGATACCCCAGAACGACTCCTGCGCCATGTTCTCGGCGCGGCGCTGTTCGACGTTCATCGCCAGTGACCGGCGCTGGCGCTCGCCGTTCGCGCGAAATGCCCGGGCGGCTGGCTCGCCGCCGATCTTCTCCAGCGCGTCCTCGACGACGGGACGAAATTCTTGCCAGTGGCCATCGGCGTCGATCACCGGATGACCGAGTTCGGATCGTAGTTTGGATGCTGTTGTCATCGTGCCCACCCTTGGGTTGTCTCTGCTCGCCGCAAATTCTTCGCGCACGTCCTGCCGGGCAATATTGCCGCGTACCCGCAGCCATGCCAAGCGGCTCGCCAACGGCACGGCCCGAAGGCGCCGGCTGTGGGCACTTGCAACCAAGGCCGAGATAGACCATTTTCGCGCCTTGTTTGAACAAGGCCTGCGCGCGGGAGTCGAGTAAGATGATCAAGACTATCGCCGTCATCGAAGGCGACGATGCCGCGCCGGAGGCGGTCCGTCCGACGATCGAACTCCTTGCGTCGCTCAACATCGGCCTGGAGTTCGTCCATCCCGTCGTCGGCGAGGAGGCGGAGAAGGAGACGGGAAGCGCCTTTCCCGACGCGGCGAAGCAGATCATCGATAACGCCGACACGACGTTTTTCGGCTCCACCAGCGGCAAGTCCGGCACCGCGCTCAGGTACCTGCGCTGGGGCAAGCAGACCTACGCCAACGTCCGCCCCTGTCTGCACCTGCCCGGTTGCGCCAGTCCGCTGCGCGATCCGGACGGTATCGACTTCGTCATAGTGCGCGAGAATCTCGAAGATCTGTACGTCGGCTGCGAAGGCCCGCTGAGCGATCTCGCGCCGCTTGAACTGTTCGGCCGGACCATACGGCGGCCCGTGCACGAACTCGGCGACGGCAGGTACGCGATCAAGGTCATCACGCGCGAGGCGACCGAGCGTGTCGTTCGCTTCGCCTTCGGCCTGGCGGCCAAGCGCCGCAACCAGCTCACCTGCGCGACCAAGCACAACATGCTGCGCGGCAGCGACGGATTTTTCCTGGAAGTCGCGCGCGAAGTCGCCGATGAGTTCCCGGATGTCGCGTTCGACGTGTTTATCGTCGACGACTTCGCCTGCCGCATGATCCGCGAACCCAAGCGGTTCGATGTCGTGGTCATGCCGAACCTGTATGGCGATATCCTTTCCGACGCCGCCGGCGGTCTTCTCGGCAGCCTCGGCCTGGCGGCCAGCGGATGCTTCGGGGACGACTACGCTTACTTCGAACCCGCCCACGGTACCGCGCCGGACATTGCCGGACGCAACATCATCAACCCGACGGCGTCGCTGTTGAGCGCGAGCATGATGCTCGATCACCTCGGCTTTGCGCGCGAAGCCGTTCGCATCAAGGACGCGTTGTTTCGGGTCTATGGGGATGCCCGCGACGCCGGGACTCCGGCTGCGCTCACCCCCGACCAGGGCGGTACCGCGACGACGACGGAATTCTGCGCTGCGGTGGCGGCCGCCCTGTGACTCCTTACTGGGAAATCCATCCGGGCAACGGGCCGTTCCTGTTGCTTGTACACGGCTTTCTGTGCAGCCGTGCGCAGTGGACGCCCAACCTTGACGCGCTGGGCGCCGTATGCCGCCCGGTCGTCGTCGAACTCTACGGTCACGGTCGCTCGCCGAGCCCCGTCGATGACTGCGCCTATGCCCCGGAGTCCTACGTTCGGGCGCTCGACGCCATCCGCGCCGAACTCGGGGACGCGTCCTGGTTCCTCTGCGGCGCATCCCTCGGTGGCGCCCTGGCCATCCGCTATGCCCTGACGTATCCGGAGCATGTTCGAGGTCTCATTTTCACCAACTCCATGGCCGCATTCGCGCCCATCGACACCGGCGGCCGCCGGGCGGAGGAGGGCGCCCGCTCGGCTCAGCGCATCCTCGATGGCGGCATGGAGGAGGTCGAGCGCATACGGGTGCACCCGAAGCATGCCCGGCGCCTGCCACAGCAAATCCACGATGCATTGATGGAGGACGCTGCGCTCCTCGATCCCGCCGGCGTTGCCAACACCGTGCGCTTCACCACGCCCAGGGCGTCCGTGCGCGACGAATTGGCTGCCAATCGCGTGCTGGCGGTACTCGCGTGCGGGCGTTTCGAAAGGCGGTTCCAGCCGAACCGCGAATTCGTCGCCGCCAATATGCCAGGGCTCGACGTGGTCGATATGGACGCGGGCCATGCGGTGAACATGCAGGCCGCCGAGCAATTCAACCGTACCGTAATCGACTTTTTGTCAACTTCCGTGAGAACCTTTGATCCCTCTGTGGAGCACCCACATGCAGGCATCAACTGTCCGATAGAGGCCAAGTGACGCACATCGTCGACACATTGATCGAGGAACGCGCCTCGCGATTGATGCGCCATCCCCTGGTCTGGCGCCTGATCACGCGGACGCTCTATCGCGCTCTCGGCTATGACGAGGCGGTAGCGATGGCCGACACCATCGCTTCCATGTGCGGCGCCGAGGTATTCGACTATCTCAGCGAATCGCTGACCCTCGATGTCGCCGTGGACGGAGCGGACCAGATTCCCGAGCGCGGCGCCGTGGTCGTCATGCCGAATCATCCGACCGGCGTCGCGGACGGCGTCGTCGTCTACGATGCGCTGCAGCGGGTGCGGCGGGACATCGTGTTCTTCGCCAATCGGGACGCGTTGCGCGTCTCCCCCGGAATGGAAGACATGATCATTCCGGTGGAGTGGGTGGAGGAGAAGCGCACCCTCGGCAGGCAGCGCGAAACCCTGCGCGCGGCGGCGAACGCATTTCGCCTGCAACGACTCATCGTCTTGTTCCCTTCCGGACGCCTTGCGCGGCCCAGCGTCTCGGGCTTGCTGGAACGGCCGTGGCAAACCACCGCGGTCAGCCTGGCGCAGAAGTACAACGCGCCGGTCATCCCCATGCACATCCGGGGTCACAACTCCTGGATGTTCTACCTGTTCTGGCTTCTCCATGAGGAGTTGCGCGACATCACGCTGTTTCGTGAGCTGTTGAACAAGAAAGGCGCTGCCTACGAGGTCCGCATCGGCGAGATGTTCGAACCCGAGGGCGATACGCGGGCGTTGACTGAAGACCTGCGCCGGTTCGTTACCGAGCAGATGCCAAGGGGCGCTCGAACCTGGCGCGGAACGGACCAACAATCCGGCGCGAGCCTCTCTTCCGGCTGAATCCTGCGGACTCCGCGTCGCGCCACAGACAGGGGGTCCGATGTTCAACACCTCATTCCGTTCAGCAAGGATAGTCGACGCCGCGAAAGTGGCGGCGCTCTTTGCTTTCTGCGTGTCCCCTGTTCCCGCGGCCGCCGAGTCGTATTCGCCCAACGTCAACGCCGCGTATCCCGACAACGTCCACTGGGGCGATACGCACGTGCACACGTATCTCTCCGGCGACGCCTTCGCCCTGGGGTCCAGGCTCACGCCTGCAACAACCCGGAAGATCTCTGGGCGCACCTCGAGGACTACGAAGAGCGGCTGGGCGGCAACGTGATCTCCATTCCGCACAACAGCAATCTCAGCGGTGGCCAGATGTTTAGCCCGAGCGACTACGAGGGCCGGCCGCTGACGCCGTCGTACGCCCGGACAAGGGCGCGGTTCGAACCCGTTGTCGAGGTGACACAGATCAAGGGAGATAGCGAGATGCACCCACTGGCGTCGCCGAACGATAGCTTTGCGGACTTCGAAAGAAATTGGCGAACGCCCGGAGCCACTCCGTCATCCGGCACGCAGACAGAGCCTTCAAAGAAGACAAAGGCCCCGGCCAACGCGAAACAACCAGCGGGGGAGATCGTTGCTGCGGCTCGGCAGTCCTACGCGCGATCGGCCCTCGGCATCGGCCTGAACCTGGCTGCCGAGTTGGGGGTGAACCCCTTCAAGTTCGGCATGATCGGCAGCACGGACGCTCACACCGGCCTCGCGACGGCGGACGAGGACGATTTCTGGGGCAAGATGGGAATCAACGAACCCAGCCGCTACCGCGCTTTGACCAGTTCGAACTACGCCGCGTCGGGCTACGCGGCCGTCTGGGCGCGGGAGAACACGCGGCTGGCGCTATTCGCCGCCATGAAGCGTCGCGAAGTCTATGCCACCACCGGTCCCCGCATGACCGTGCGTTTCTTCGCCGGATGGGATTTTGTCGCCGGCGATGCCGCGAGTCCGCGCCTGGCGGCCGTCGGCTACCGCAAGGGTGTACCCATGGGCGGGGATCTGACCACCGCGCCCGAAGGCAAGGCGCCAAGCTTCCTGGTGCGCGCGGTGAAGAATCCCGACGGCGCCAACCTGGACCGCGTGCAGGTCGTCAAGGGCTGGCGCGACAGCGCGGGAGAGATGTCCGAACGCGTGTACGACGTGGCGCTTTCGGATGGCAGAAGGCCGGGCGCGGACGGCAGATCAGCGGAACCGGTCGGCGAGACCGTGGATGTCCGGAATGCGACCTACCTGAACAGCATCGGCGCGGTCGAACTGAGTGCGGTGTGGCTCGACCCGGACTTCGACCCCGACGCGCCCGCGTTCTACTATGTGCGGGTGCTACAGATCCCGACGCCGCGCTGGACGGCATACGACGCGAGGTTCTATCAGCTCGATATCTCGGAGATTCCCGAAGAACAGCCCGTGGTGATCCAGGAAAGAGCCTATACCTCGCCCATCTGGTACACGCCGCAATGAACACGGCGCACGCCGGGGCGACGAATCTTGTGGCGACTAGAATCCTTGAGCGCGTTTTATGTTTACAGTTAGGTTGCAAACTCATAAATGTGCAAAAAAATCAATAGTATGGAAGTTAGATCACATGCCTTGTCGGTCTGAGGCGGAGCCTCGCTAGGGTTGCTCAAGCGACGCGCTGATCGGCCGCATGCACTCTGGCGTTTCGTCGCCGCAACTGGCGAGGATATCCATCGCGTCGGCCTCCACCACCCTGATGCGGCGTTCGCCTTTCTCCGTGCGCATGATCACGTGCTCCGCTTCGCGGCCCACCAACTCGAGCATGTCCTCGTCCAGCGCCATCTCCGCCGCCTGCGCCTCGGCGGGCAATACGGATCGACCGCGAACATGGTGCCGCGCCAGGCGGCCCGCCTCGACCTCGGCGACGAATCGAGGTACGTCTTCCGGCCGCACGCGGCCGTACAGCACCCCCTGCGGCAGCGTCAGGACGTTGGGCGCGAACCGGTGGCCGCCGAGATGCGTCGTCTGCCAGACGCGCTCGCCGACGACTTCCCGCAGCCGCACGTACGCCGGGCGCCCGAAGCGCGCGCAGCAGAGGTCCCGCTGGCCGTTGGTGCAGACGAAATATTGCGACTCTTCGACGCGAGGCATCGATGCGGTGCCGACGCTCCCCGCGACATCGAGTTCCGTGATCGCGTCGTAGCCGACGGAATCGAAGCGGTACAAACCCTCCGCCGTGCCGACGAACAGGGTGATCTCCTCGCGGTCGAGTTCCGGCCGCCGAATGAATTGCAGCCGAGGCTTCAGGCCGCGCTCGGTCACCGACGCCATCTGCCGATCCAGCCATGCCTTGATCTTCGGCGCCAGGTCGTTGTCGGTAACGGCCTTCGCGCGCCACATCGGGTTGTATTCGAGGAGCAGCCAGACATCGACGCGGTCGGCCGTGCCGGCCAGCGGTTCGCCGGCGGCGAGCGAGAGGTCGGAACAATAATGTCGTTCGGTCACGGGGGGCATGATAGATCGCGCCCGAAAGGATCGCCAACGCCGCATCGTCTAGCTCGGCAATGACACCAATGGGTTGGTTGTGACAGGTTCAAGAAACAATTCTTGATCAAGGCCGCGACGGCTACAGATCCGTAGTCGGTTGCTGTCAAAAACGGCCTTGGTTGAAACTCACTCGCGCGCGATTCAAGCGGCAGGATGCACTGCCACGACCAAACGTTTCCCTAGCACGTCAAGCGCCGCGGCGACATGGTCGATATGCGAACGGCAGTCCAAGTCGAGCAATCGATTTACCGTGCTCTCCATGGTTCCAAGCCGCTTTGCCAGAATGACATCGTCGATCTGCTGCTCACGCATCGCTCGGTACAGTGCAAGTTTTGCCGTGATAATCGGAGACAATTCGATGAGTGGAGAGTTATGTGCTGCGGACGGATTCGGTATCGGACGCCCAGCGTGGATGTAGCCGCCAAAAGCCGCCACGAGGCAGTCATATGCCTCATCGAGTGCATCCTGCTCAGTGTCGCCTTCGGTCAGTGCCTCAGGGACATCGGGAAACGACACCAGAACAGTTTCGCTGAGAGACTGAAGTCTGACCGGGTAGGCCAGTCGCTCTGAAACGGTCGCTTGACTATCCATGGATACAGTCTAAATGTCCTGCGCTGACAATCCTAGCTGATTGAGCATAGCGGCAAGCAAGCTTTGGCTAATCTCCTTCTTTCGATTCTTGACAGTAGTGAATCGTTCGCCGTAGTAAAGCCGCCCGTGACTACCCTTGCCCCGTCGTGAGTCGAAGTGAACCGGCACGCTACGTTGTCTTCCAAGCCTCCGTACGCGCCGCACGAACTCCGAACCCGTCATGCCCCGCCCCGCAGACTTAGGGGACCCATTCGGGAACCCATTTTCCGTACGAATCGATACAGCCATGTGATGTCCTTCGTGCCGTGCTTTTCTTCCTCTTGCAAATTGGTCATCCGATCATTCCTTGCTCAACGAATACCCGGGCAACGAAACCGCCTTTTTCTCGGCCGTTGCGGACTCTTCAACTTTGCATAGACGGAATTGGTAGAGACAGGAATGTCCCGTGGGTAGGCGGAAAATGAATGGAGGCTGTGCGATTGCAGACGTGAGCGTCTCGTCGCTTTGGGCGTGCTCACGGCGGCGCGCATCGGCAAACGGAGGACCATCACCAACCTCGACTCGCTTTTTCTGTGCGTGCGCTACGCGGGGACCGGTACGCCGTTGCCACGGCCCCGCAAGTGAGAATCCCGTCGCGCTGACGTGAGGACTCCGCTATCTAGAGCGCCGTGAAGAGTGCCGTGCTAATTCCGATGAAAGGATCGATGACGCGGCCTTCGCGTTGTGCGCTCGTGAGTTGTAAGGAGGCACACTAACCCTACGGAGTCGTCCAAGCGAAGCCCGACGCGCATCGTTACCGGCAGGAGCGCGTCACTTGACCTTGGAGCTTACCTCTTCGGCCATGACACGCATGGTCCGGACTACGTCTTCGCGAGAGAGCGCGCGACCCATCCATGTGCACATGATTTCGTTGGCGCCAAAGTCTTCCTCCAACTCGTGAATCCGGTCCACTACTTCCGCCGGTGTTCCAACTAGGTTGGATCCGCGCGAGGGAGCGTCCGAACTTGGGGTTTGCCCCCTCTCTCTCATTCTCTCTATGCGGGCCCTGTCGGCGGCTTCCCGGACGCGGTCAGCCTCGGCTTGCGTCGCCGCCACGTGGGTGGTTATGCGGATCACCACCTTCGGCTCGCCGGGGTGGCCCGCGTCCTTCCACGCCTGCCGGAAGTTCTTGACGTCCTGCTTCAGCACCGCGTCCCCGCGCTCGTTGTGAGAGCTGCCGCCCCCAATGGCGATGTGGTAGCCACCTCTGCCCGCTGACACGAAGCTTTGCTGGCTATCGATGGGCAACAGAATCGGCGGATGGGGCTTCTGCACAGGCTTCGGGTTGATGCGCGAGACCCCGGGGAGCGGCGGGTAGTCGTAGAACTCGCCCCGGTATCCGGAAAAATGGTCCTCCGTCCATATCTGCTTCATCACTTCCAAATACTCCAGGAAGTGTCTCTGGCGGCGCTCATCGCCGGTCGTATTGCCCCCCGCGCCGTAGATGAAGCGACCGTTGCTGACCTGGTCGATGATGGCGATTTGCTCGGCGACCTGGATGGGGTTCGCCGGCGGCAGGTTGTCGAAGACATACCGGTATCGTTCTCCCGCCTGCCCCCTCCTGTCTATCCTCGATCCGCCTTCCGCGACATCGGTCTCGAATTTTTCGTCGGGTGCTCGAAGGTGCGGAAGGTGCACGGCCGTCCCGATCCTGATCCGGCGCGTGCGTGCGGCGATCGCGGGTGCTATCTGCAGCGGTTGAATGCCCCCCAGCGGAACGCCCCCGACCCACACCGAATCCATTCCTATCTCGTCCGCGGCGGCGACTTCGTCCAGGTTGGCGGCGTAGCCTTCCGTTATCGACTCGTCCGGCTTCGCGCCCCAGAAAGTCAAATAGCCAATGTCCATAGAACCCTCCTTGGACCCCCCATTCTACCCCTCAAACGTCCTCGCGTTTCGAGTCGGCGTTCACTGCGATGGAGTGCGCAATGAACCGGTGTCTCAGCTCTCGAGCGCGGCGCGAATCCTGGCGGCGTTCGCCGCCAGCTCGTCGGTATCCGCCATTGATCGCGCGTGAAAGGTTAATCCTTCGCCCGCGTAACGCGGTATGACATGGAAGTGGATATGGAACACCGTCTGTCCCGCATCGGCCCCGTTCAGTTGCGCGATCATGAGCCCCGTCGGCTTGAATACGGTCTCCACTGCCCTGGCCACGCGCTGCGTGGTCGCGACCAGGTGCGCGAGTCCTTCCGCGCTCAGGTCGAAGATGTTCTCTGCCGGTTCGCGCGGAATGATGAGCGTATGCCCGGGACTTTGCGGCATCAGGTCCATGAAAGCCAGGCAGTGTTCCTCGTCGAGCACCACGTGGGCGTTCGCTTCGCCGCGCAGGATCTTCGCGAAAATGTTGTCAGGATCGTAAGCCATCCAGGCATCGTATCAGTTCGGGCTTGTGTCGTGACTCGCAAGTCAGATCCGTCGTTGTACGTAGACCCCGCGATGATCGTGCACCAGGTCCAGATGCCGCCCGAGGGCTTCGAGGTAGGGGCTCTGTCTGGCGGGCAGGTCGTTGATGGTTTCGATTACGACGCGTCGGCGTGTCCGCAGGATCGGTGGCAGGTGGATGGCGAGCGCGTCGAGCCCTGGATCGTCCGGTTGCAGGTGGATGCGCAGCCGTTTGCCGCTGTTCTCGACGACGAAGGCCAGTTCGCCGGCATGAAAGCCGAGGTGGTTCTGCGCGCGGCGCCGGGGGAGGGCTTCCCAGTCCAATCCGAGGCCGGTGGGAGCGATGGGGTCGACCGCGTTGACCCAGAACGTCGCTTGACGGTCGGTCTTCAGGCGCCCGAGTTCGCGCGTCGCCCCGGGCAGGGCGAACTGCGGACCGGCCAGATCCTCGAAGAAGAGGCCCGCCACCACTTCGCCGGAAAGTTCCATGATGCGCAGCGCGCGAAACAGATCGCGCCAGCGGAATATGCCCCCTTCGCGGGCCGCGATGTCCCGGTTCACGATGCCGTACCGATCCAGCAGCACGCGGCTCAGATCCTTCGCGGCTTCCAACGTCTCGATCGGATCCGGCGGCGACGGCGATGAGGACGCCGGCACATCCTCGGGTGGTGGGTCCGCACTCGCGAGCATCCAGTTGCCCGGCCATCCCCGCGCTATGCGGCGCGCCCGCCCGCGGGCCTGTTGGCGAGCCTGTTGGCGAGCCCGATGCGTGTCCGATGCGCTGGCAGCTTGACGTGGGTTCGGGGCTGTCCCGGCCAACTGAAAGCGTTGCGCCGCGCCGAGCTTCAGGGGCAGCACGCTGTCCGAGACGACTTGGCCCGCCCAGACGGCTTTCCAGAACAACGCGTTGAATGCGTCGGCGTTCATGCCGGAAGCGTCCATGAGCTGCGCGAAGGTATAGCGGGCGGCCGGATCGGCGAACAGCGCCGTGAACGCGGACGCCTCCGAGGCGGCGGGCGCCAGCGCCTCCAGTTCGTCGTCGAAGCCGAACGTGATGCGTTCCCGGCCCGCCCCGCGCCAGGTCAGCCCGTAGTTCGCGCTAGCCGAGGAAAGCATCTCCGGCTCGAAACCCGTGAGTCGTGAGCGCCAGGCGTCTTCCAGCCAGAAGGGGAGCGGCGCGATGAAGCCCCGAAGCTGTTCCGCGACATCGAGCAGCCGACTCTCGGATGCGTCTGCTCCCACGCGCTGCCACGCGGCAATGAACGCTGGCAACTTGCGCACCGGCTGCGGTTCGACCATCGCTCGCCGGGCCGCGCGCTGAAAACGAATCAGTGTTTCGAGGTTTTCCGCATCGCAGAAATGACTGGCGTCGGACCCCTGGACCAGGGGGCCTTCGACGAGGGTCTCCGAATCCACGAGCGACGCGAGGATGGCATCGACCGCGCCGGGTTCGAGGGGAAACAGGGCGCGCAGCTCTTCGCGTCGGCGCGGGCCATAGAAGCGGATGAACTCGGTGAACAACTGCGTGGCATCCCGGGGATCGTCACGCTCGTCTTGCGCGCTAGGTGCGCCGAATAGCGTGCGTTCGATGTGCGCGACGTCTTCGGCGTGGACGAACCAGGCGTCCCTTCCGCGCGCGATACGGATAATCTCGTCCGGCATGTCCCCGGAGAGGTTCGCCACAAGCGCCGAAACCTCCGCTTCGGGGATCAGCACGCGTTCCTTCACCCATTCCGCCAGGTCGTCGGCGTCCTGCGGCGCGTAGCCGGCGGCGGTGCGCTGCGCCTTCGATTCGAAATCGGCGATCGCGCCCGGCGCGATGCTGGGCCGCAACCGCTGGTCGTGCACCGCTTGACGGATCAGGTCCTCCGAAAGCGCTGACGGCGCGCGTCGTTCCGGCGTGTCGTCCGCATACATGTACCGGCTCACCTGGTCGAATGCGATACCGGCGGCGAACGGCGTGGGCGCGGATACCTCGGTGATCGAGGTGGCGATCGCGCCGGTTTCGAGGTCAGCCAGCCCCTCGCGCGCGGCCGGCATGTCGAATTCGTCGCCGAGGCAGGCGCGCCAGGTTTCGAGCAATATGGGAAAGTTGTGCAGGCTCCTGATGGCGGTGAGGAGTTTTTTCGCCTGCATGCGCGTCAGCCACAGCGGCATGCGCTGATTGAAGCGCTGGCGCGTCAGCAGCAGGGCGCGGCCCGCGCATTCGCGAAACCGCGCGCCGAAAAAGCCGCTGCCCTCGAGGGACTGCCGCAGCAGCGCTTCGAAGTTGTCAGGCGTCACGAGGGACAGTAGCGCGGACGGGTCGACGCCCTCCTGGACTTGCGCGACGATGGCGTAGTTGTCGGCGTGGATATCGGCTTCGGTATCGAAGCGCTGGCGCCAGGCGGCCTCCATTGCGAGCGCGATGGGACGGTTCACGCGCCCGCCCCAGGAGGTGTGCAGGACGACTTGCTGATTGCGGTCCGGGCCCGCATAGCCGCCCGGCCCAGTGCGGATGTGTTCGACGGCCAGGTGATGCCGGTGGGGCAGGTCGCGACCCGACGCCTCGCGCTGGCGTGCCAGGTAGTCGCGCAATTCCTCCGCGGCGATGGCTTCGAAAGCCAGGTCTTCGCGCAGATGGCGCTCGAGTTCCTCTCCCGCGCCGGCGGCGAGGAGTCCGTTCGCGAATTCCAGGAAGTCTCCGACGCGCTGGGAAAAGTAGAAACTGCGGTCGATGTTCTCTGCGCGCCAGAACGGCGGCGCGGTGGATTTCGCTTGGGCCGACTTGACCAGGACATCGTTGTGCGTGATTCGCTCGATGCGCCAGTTCTGGGTGCCGAGCGTAAAGGTCTGTCCGATGGTCGCCTCCCAGACGAACTCCTCGTCGAGTTCGCCAATGAGGGCGCCCGACTCCGCGTGCCGCAGCTTGAAATAGCCTCGATCGGGGATCGTCCCGCCCGCGTTGTAGAGGGCGAAAACGGCGCTCTTGCGCGCCTTCAGCGTGTTGCGGATCCTGTCGAAAGCGATGCGCGGCTGGAGATCGCGGATGCGGGTTCCCGCGTAGCGGCCGGCGAGCATTTCGACCACCAGGTCGAACTGGTCTCGATCAAGCGATGCGTACGGGCCCGAGCGCCGAATCGTCCGGTACGCCTCCTCGATGGTTCGCGTTTCCGACGCGGTCATCGAGACCAGGACCTGCGCCAGCACGTCGAGCGGGTTCGAGATGGCCGTGAGCGGCTCGATATCGCGTGCTTGCACCGCGTTGGCGATGGCGGCGGCCTCCAGGAAGTCCCGCGCGTGGGTGGGAAACAGCGACCCCCGGCTCGTGTCGCCGACGTTGTGGCCAGCGCGTCCGATGCGTTGCAGCGACGCGGCGAGGGACGGCGGCGACTGCACCAGCACGACTTCGTCCAGATCGCCGATATCGATCCCCATCTCCAGCGAATTGGTCGCGACGATGGCCTTCAGGTCGCCGTCCTTGAAGCGGCGTTCCACCTCGGCTCGGACTTCCCGGGACAGGGAACCGTGATGGGCATAGGCGATCGGGCTGACCGCGTCGTCGTTCAGCTTGAGGGTGATCTTCTCCGTCAACCGGCGGCTGTTGGCAAAGAACAGCGTAGAACGGTTGGCGTCGATCACGTCCTTGAACACGTCGGACAACGGTTCCCATACCTTCTTCCCGTTCTCTGCGGCGTAGCGCGCCGCCTCGGGGAACCGCACGGCAAGTTCGATCTTCTTGTCTGTCTCCGCTCGCACCGTGCCGACCGCGCGCGGTCGATCATTCGCGTCGCTGCCGCCGACGAAACGCGCGACGGCATCGATGGGCCGCACGGTCGCCGACAGCGCGATACGCTGGAACTCGCCCGCGATTTCGACCAGCCGTTCGAGGCTCGTCATCAGGGACGCGCCGCGCCGGTTTTCGACGATGGAGTGAATTTCGTCGACGATGACGGTCTCCACCGTCGACAGGGCTTGCCGCCCCCGGGTGGTCGTCAGGAGCAGGAGCAGGCTCTCCGGCGTGGTGATGAGGATTTCCGGCGGCCGGCGCAGCAAACGTTGGCGTTCTCCCTGCGGCGTGTCGCCGCTGCGCGTCGCGGCGCGCACGTTCGGGAACGTTTCGCCCCGGTCGTCGAAGAGGTCGCGTAGCTGTCGCAGGGGTTCGGTGAGATTGCGCCGAATGTCGTTGTTCAGGGCTTTCAGCGGGGAAACGTAGAGCACGCGCGTCGCGCCGGGCAGCGAGGCACCGGTGGCGAAAGCGTTGAGCGCCCAGAGGAAAGCCGTGAGGGTCTTGCCGCTGCCCGTCGGCGCGGTGATGACGAGGTGCTCGCCCGTCGCAATCCGTGGCCAGCTTCGCGTCTGGACGTCTGTCGGCGCCTTGAACGCCGATGCGAACCAGGCGGCAACCCCTGGGTGAAACGCCATGGCCGTCCCCGACATGGTCAGTTTGCTAGCCGTCGGTCAGACCCAGGGCCACGAGAAAGAACGTGTATTCCTCGGCGACCTCGTACAGCGCGTCGTACCGCCCGGACTTGCCGCCGTGACCGGCGCCCATGTTGGTCTTCAGCACGAGCGGATTGTCGTCAGTCTTCAACGTTCTGAGCTTCGCGACGTACTTGGCCGGCTCCCAGTATGTAACCCGCGGGTCGTTCAGGCCGCCGGTGACCAGCATGGGCGGATAGGCCCCCGGCGCGAGCCGATCGTAGGGCGAGTAGGAGCGGATCCATTCGAACGCGTCCCTATCGGTGATGGGGTTGCCCCATTCGGGCCACTCGCCCGGGGTCAGGGGCAGCGAGTCGTCGAGCATGGTATTGAGGACATCGACGAAGGGCACATGGGCCGCGACGGCACCCCATAGCTCGGGGGCCTGGTTCACTACCGCTCCCATGAGTTCGCCGCCGGCGCTCCCGCCCCGGATCACTATGCGACCCGCCTTCGAGAGGCCTTCGTCGATGAGGTATCGGGCGACATCGACGAAGTCGTTGAACGTGTTGGTCCTGAGCGCGAGCTTGCCCTGCTCATACCAGTCGCGACCGAGTTCCGTACCGCCCCGGACATGCGCGATAGCGAAGATGAAACCGCGGTCGAGAATCGAAATCCGGCTGGTGGAAAACGATGGCGCGATGGCGTGGCCGTACGCCCCGTAACCGTAGAGGTACAACGGCGCGCTGCCGTCGAGGGGCGTGTCCTTCCTGTGCACGATGGACACGGGCACCGACGCCCCGTCCCGCGCGGGTGCCGCGATGCGGTACGTGCGGTACAGGTCCGCGTCGTAGCCGCTCGGTATCTCGCGGACCTTCCTGACGGCGAGGTCGCCGGTGTTCATGTCGTAGTCGTATACGGTATCCGGCGTGACCATGGACGCGTACGACAGCCGGACCACGTTGGTGTCGTACTCCGCGTTGGTGCCGCTTCCGACGCTGTAGACGCTTTCGGGGAACGCGATGCGACGTTGCCCGCCGTCCCGGTCGAGGACGCGCACCTGGTCGATGCCGGCAACGCGCTCCTCGACGACTATCCATCGGTCGAAGCACTGGACGCCGAGCAGGTAAGTGTCCTCGGAGCCCTCGATGAGCGTGCTCCAGGCGGACTCGCGGAAGTCGTTCGCGGGGGTCGTCGCCAGGCGGAAGTTCTTGTGCGTGTCGTTGCTGCGGACGATGAACCGATCCCCCTGGTGGTCGATGTCGTATTCGTGACCGACGCGCCGCGCGGCGACGAGTGCGGGTTCCCCATCGGGATTGTCCGAGGCCAGCAGGTAAGCTTCGTTGGTAACCTGATCGCCGGTCGAGATGATGACGTAGCGTTTCGACGAGGCCTCGCCGAGATCGACCCAAAAGCCGCTGTCGGGCTCTTCGTAGACCACCTGGTCCCGCTCCGCGGACTCCCCGACCGCGTGGCGACGCACCTGGTAGGAACGCCAGTTCTCGTTCGACACGCGGTAGAAGAACGTCCGGTCGTCCGCCGCCCACACCGCGTCGCCGAGGGTGTTTTCCATGGCTTCCGGGAGCACGACGCCGCTGGCCAGGTCCTTGACGAACATGGTGTAGCGCTCGGCGCCGCTCGTGTCGGTGCTGTACGCCAGGTAGCGTCCGTCGTGGCTGACCGAAAACGCGCCGAGGTCGAAGTACTCGTGTCCCTCGGCCAGGGCCGTTTCGTCAAGCACCGTCTCCACGGCGCCGGGTTCGTCTATCGGCCAGCGGGTCCATGTCCGGTATTCCGCACCGGGCGCGAATCGCCACTGGTAGAAGTAGTTTCCGTCCTTGACGGGCACCGATTCGTCGTCCGGTTTCTGCCGCGCCTTGATTTCCTCGAACAGCGCCTCCGTCAGGTCCTGGTGGGGTTCCATGACCGCTTCGAAGTAGTGGTTTTCCGCTTCGAGATAGGCGAGCACGTCGGCGTCGTCGACGGTCGGATAGCTTTCATCCCTGAGCCAGTGGTAGGGATCCTCCACTTCCATGCCGTGGTGCACGAACGTGTGCGGCCGCTGTTGGGCCACGGGCGGCGCGATCGGCGCGTCCGTCTCAGACATGCTGGCGTTCTCGGCGCAACCGGCCAGCGACGCGCAGACCAACGGTGCCGCGAGGCGAAGGGCCGCGCGTGACGCGCGCGAAAGGTGTTTCTTCAATGATCCTGCTTCCGTCGTTATCCGCGGCCGGCCGAGCGAGCGCGTCGAATGTCCAGAGAGCGGGTCGCAACGGCCGGCTAATCCGGCAGGCCAAGCACGCGTTTGGCGATGATGTTGCGTTGAATCTCGTTCGAGCCGCTGTAGATCGACGAGGCGCGGTCGGCGAGCCAGGTTCTCGTGTCCTCGAGAAGTTGGCTGTCGAACGCTTCATCCCAGCGCAGGCTCTCGGTGCCGCGCATTTCAACGAAGAGCGAAGATTTCTCCTGCCGCAGTTCGGTGCCGTATGTCTTGAAAATGGACGTTATCGGACCGGGCGTGCCGCTGCCCCGGGCCTCTTCCACCGCGCGGCGTTGGGTAAGGCGGAACGCGCGGTCATTCATGTTGTGGACAACCACCTGGCTGCGCAGCCGGGGGTTGGCGATTCGCCCGCCGTCGTCGCCGGCGTAGCGCTTCGCTTCGCCTTGCAGCGTCGGCCCGGGATCGGCCGCGGCGCCGCCGACCAGCGACGCCATGCTGCCGCGCTCGTGTTGCAGCAGCCGCTTGCCGACGGTCCAGCCTTGGTTCAGTTCTCCGACCAGGTCTTCCTTGCGCGCGATTGCGTCGACAAAAAACGTCTCGCAGAAGGGCGAGGCGCCGCTGATCAGACGGATCGGCCTGACCGTGATGCCGGGCTGATCCATGTCCATCAGCACGAAGCTGATGCCGTTGTGTTTGGGAACGTCCGGGTCGGTGCGAACCAGCGCGAAGATCCAGTCGGCAAAATGGGCGCCGGAGGTCCAAATCTTCTGGCCGTTGACAAGGAAGTGGTCGCCGTTGTCCTCGGCGCGCGTGCGCAGGCTGGCCAGATCGGATCCGGCGCCGGGTTCGCTGTAGCCCTGGCACCAGCGGACTTCGCCCCGGATGATGGGCGGTATGTGGCGTTGTTTCTGGTCTTCGGTGCCGAACTCGAGCAGGGTCGGGCCGATGAGGTTGACGCCCATGCCCGTCAGCGGCGCTCGCGCGTCGATGCGTTGCATCTCTTGCACCAGCACCATGAACTCTTCGTTGGTCAAGCCGCCGCCGCCGTACTCCACGGGCCAGGTGGGCGTGGTCCAGCCTTTCTCCGCCATGCGGTCGCGCCAAAGGAGCGTGTCCGGGTCGTCGATTGCGATCTTCGTACCGCCGGCCGGTATCAGCCCGGGTTCGCACGCGCCCGGCGGGCAGTTCTCGGTCAGCCAGGTCCTGGTCTCTTTGCGGAACTCATCGAGTGTGGCCATTTGCTCTCCCTCCTGCACGACACCTTGTGGACCGAAGTCTTCGCTCTAAAATTAGCACGGCTATCGGCGGCGGGGTAAGGCCCATTTACCAAGTTCAGACGAGGGCGTCCTGATGTGCGGGCGGTTCAACGTTGTCTCGGATCCCCTGGCGGAGATATTCCTGGAATTGACCGGGCAACCGTATCCGGGGTCGGACAACCGCAACACGGCGCCGACGGAACAAGCCTGGATCGTCGGCCAGTCCAGCGGGGCACGGCGCGCCACGAGTGCCCGCTGGTGGCTGACGCCGTACTGGTCGAAGACCCTGGCTACGCGCTACTCGATGTTCAATGCCCGCTCGGAGACGTTGCCGACGAGTCCCGCGTTCAGAGAACCGTTCCGCCGTCGGCGTTGCGTCGTGCCCGTCTGCGGTTTCTACGAGTGGACCCGCACCCGGCGCGGCCGGATGCCGTACTACGTCAGGCCGGCCGGAGAACGGCCGATGCTGCTCGGCGGTATCTGGGACCGGTGGCGCGACCCGGCCAGCGGCGACGCCACCGTCGGGTTCGCGGTAGTGACCACGCCCGTCAATCGAAACCTCGCCTTCATCCATGACCGGCAACCGCTCATGCTGTCGTTCGATGACGCCTGCGCGTGGATGGACCGGCGCACCCCGACCGAAGACCTGATGGCCATGTTCAGACCCGCGCTGCCCGAAGCGCTGGATGTCGTGCCGGTGTCCACCCACGTTAACAACGCGCGCAACAAGGAGCCGCTCTGCACCGAACCGATCGGGGAAGCCATCGCCGTGGAAGCCGGCTGATTTCCGAAGCCGTCAGCCCGGACCGTACCAACTGGACTCGCCGCCCCTTCGCGGCTACCAATCAAGCGCGAGAAATTCTGCAGGCGAAACGATCTGGATTCCTCGCCAAGGATCTAGCGAGAGCAGGTCCGCGTCGCCAGTGATAATGCAGTCGCTGTTGGAATCAAGCGCCAGTGCAAGGAAGTGGTTGTCGCTCGGATCCGGGCAATCTGTTATCTCCGAGATCACCGATACGATGGTCGTCACCTGGAGGAGGCGGCGAAGGAAGTGTTCCCGATCATCCAGTGGCACGTATTGGTCGAACTTTTCCCGGGAAAGTACGTCAGACAGTTCTTCTATAGTGGCGTCCGAGACCATGACATCGGATTGGGACAGCGCTGAGTCAACAGCCCGCGCTGAGGTGGAATCCGCGATCAATAGACGGCTGACCCACACGTTCGTGTCGATGACTACGCGCATGGTCAGTCGCGGAGTAGTGATTCAAGCTTCTCCTCCGTCAATCCCCGAGTCTTTGCACGAGCGGAAACGCGGTCGCAGAAACGCTGAAACTCCTCGACATTGGTACTTCTCAGCCGCCTGAAGTCTGTGGGCGAAATGACGACGGCGACCTCGCGGTTCTGGCGTCGAATCGTGACCGGTTCCCGTTGAACCGTATCGATCAGAGCGGCGAACCTTTGTTTCGCCTCGGAAGCGGAGACAAAGCGCATGATTTCCCATCTCTCGTCAAATTGTCTAAAACATCTATATTAGCCGATTTGGGCATTGGTGCCATCTGTTCCGCGCAAGATGTGGAGCGGGACGAAAAAGGGATGACTGCGGCCCGGTGAATGTGATTTTCTTGTCCCGATCTGCCAAATGAGACTTGCCAACATGGAACTGATGAACCCTTGCGGCGTATTCGAGGTGCGAACGACGGCGCTGACGCCGCGCGCCGCATTGCATGCGGACGCGACCGTTGGTTTGCTTGCCAACGACAAGAAGAACGCCGATGTCCTGCTCGAGAATGTGCAGCGGTATCTGTCGGAACGTCTGGGCCTTGAGAAGTTTCTCTGGCTTCGCAAGGAAGCCACGAAGCCCGCAAGCCTCACGGAGGAGTTCACTAGCGGTTGCGACGCTGTCGTGGCCGCTGTCTGCGACTGAGGCTCCTGCACGTCGTGGTGTATCCATGACAGCATCGAGCTCGAGAAGCTCGACATCCCGACGGTGGCGATTTGCACCGACGAGTTCTTCGCGCTCGCGAAAGCCGAGGCGAGCGGCTGGGGTCTGCCGGGGCTCCCGATCGTGGTGGTGCCCCATCCGCTGGCCAGGCGCAACGACGAGGAATGCCGGCGCTTCGCAGCCGCATCGATCGAGGAGATCGCGTCGGCGCTGACCGGCGACGCCGTCGAACTGGAAGCCAGGTACCGGGACAAGCGCATCGAGACGCGGGGACGACTGCGCCATCGCTCGCTCTTCGAAAGCGATTTCAATGCGCCCAACGCGCCGGAGATCATCAGGGCGCCCGACAGTCTCGATGCCGTGGATCGGCTGTTCTATCGACGCGGATGGACCGATGGGCTGCCGATCATTCCTCCGACTCCGGAGCGCTATCGCGCGCTCCTGGGCGCGCTCGACCCCGAGGAAGTGATCGGGTTCGTCGAGCCGCGCCTCGGCCGCGCGACCATCGGCAAGGTGGTCGCCAACGCGGTGATGGCGGGCTGTCGGCGCGAACACGTCCCCGTGCTGGTTGCGGCGACCCGCGCCATGTGCGATCCATGCTTCAATCTCAAGGCGCTGCAATCGACTACCCATCCGTGCACCGTGATGTGCCTGGTGGGCGGCCCGATCTGCGAGGAACTCGATCTCAACGCGGGCTACAACGCGATGGGTCAGGGGCAACGCGCGAACGCCGTGATCGGTCGCGCGATCCGGCTCATCCTGACCAATATCGGCGGCGCCGCGCCGGGTGTGCTCGACCGCTCGACCATGGGTTCCCCCGCCAAGTATTCGTTCTGTTTCGCGGAGAACGCGGAAGCGAATCCCTGGCAGACCTACCACGCCGAGCTGGGGCTCGACGACGATGCGAGCTACGTCACGGTGTTCGGCGCAGAAGGCCCGCACAACGTCAATGACCACCACGGCCGGACCGGGGAGGAGATCCTGTTGACGATCGCCGGCACCCTGGCGTCGCCCGGAGCGAACAACTTCTACCTCGAGGGCCAGGTCGTGGTCGTCGTCGGACCCGAGCATGCGGAGGTCATCGCGGGAGACGACTTCAGCAAAACCGACGTGAAACGATACTTGAGTGAACGCGCGATCATTCCGCGCCATCTTGTGTCCGAGGCGTCAATCGACCTGCTCGAGGCGCGGCTACCGCACCACCTGCTCGGCCCGCGTGGGCGCGACGGCGTCCGTTTCGTCACCGATCCGAACAACCTGATCGTGCTTGTCGCGGGGGGCGCGGGTCGACATTCGGCGATCATGCCGACGTTCGGACATTCCACCGAGGCGGTGACCGAACGTATCTGACCCGACTATCGAGCGCTGGCGTGCCTGATTATTGCGTGGCGGACACCTGCTCCCTGGCCCACCGGTAGTCGGCCTTGCCGGCGGGGCTGCGCAGAATCTCGTCGGCGAACACGAACGCTTTCGGCAGCTTGTAGCGGGCGATATGGCGGCCGCATTCCTCGAGCAACGCCTGTTCCGTCACCTCCGCGCCGTCCTTCAGTTTGATGATGGCGACCACTTCGTTGCCCCAGCGTTCGGATGGTCGGCCGGCGACCACGGCGTCGAACACCGCGTCGTGGTGTTTCAGCGCCTGCTCGACCTCCTCCGCGAAGATCTTTTCGCCGCCGGAGTTGATGGTGACGGACTCGCGGCCGTGCAGTTCCAGCGTGTTGTCCTCCAGCAGGCGCACCTTGTCGCCCGGTACCGCGTAGCGCACGCCGTCCACGACGGGAAAAGTCTCGGCGCTCTTCGCTTCGTCGTCGAGGTAGCCGAGCGGAATGTTGCCGGCCCGCGCCCACCAGCCGAGACCGTCGTGGCCCGGCTCGAGTGTCCGGGTCATGTCCTCCGACAGCACGGCGTTGTGCGGCGACAACCTGAACCGTCCCGTGGACGCGCCGGTCGCCGCGCTGCTGACCTGCGATCCCTGGCCGCCGGTTTCGGAGGAGCCCGCGGTATCGATGATGCGGATCTGCGGCAGCCGCTCGAGAAGTTCCGACTTGAGCTTGGCCGTCATGATGGCGCCGCCGGTCATGATGTAGCGCAGCGACGACAGATCGCGTTCCCGCCGCGCCAATTCGTCCGCCAGCGGGCGACCGAAGGCGTCGCCCACCAGCAGGAGGTTGTTCACGCGTTCGGATTCGATCACATCGAGCACGTCGGCCGCGTCGAAGCGGTGGACCTCGCGCTGGATAACCACCGTGCCGCCGGTATTGAACGCCTGGAGCGCCACCCAGTGACCGGCGCCGTGCATGAACGGCGGCGCTGGAAGATGCAGGCGATGGCTTGCTCGCGCCCGGGAAACGTACTGGTCGATGGTTTGCAGCACGTCGCCATTGGTGCGCCGCGCGCCGAGGGTCGCGATCAATATGTCGCCCTGGCGCCAGAGCACGCCCTTCGGCATGCCCGTGGTTCCCCCCGTGTAGAGGACGTAGAGATCGTCCGGCGACCATTCGCAGCGCGGCTTCTCCTCGCTGGACCCGGCCAGGGCGGCCTCGTATTCCAGGGCGCCGTCGAGCAGCGGCGCCGGCTCGTCATTGACCTGGATCAGCAGTTCCAGCGACGGCACCTGGTCGCGGACGTGCTGCACATGCTGCGCCAGAGAACTGTGGTACAGGAGCGCCCGCGTGTGTGCGTTGTTCAGCAGGTAGATGAGTTCCTCGTCGACATAGCGGTAGTTGACGTTGAAGGGCGCCACCCGCGCCTTGTACGCGCCGATCATCCCCTCGAGGAATTCGTTGCAGTTGTACAGGTAGATTCCGAGATGGTCCTGACCGCTGCGCCAGTCGTCGAGTGCGCCGCGTTCGGTGTGGCAGCCGAGACCGCGTTCGATGAGAAGGTTCGCGAAACGCCTGGTGCGACGCGTGAGGTCCGCGTAGGTGAACCGGCGGTCGCGAAAGACGATGGCTTCCCGGTCCGGTACCGCCTGGGCGATGGCTTCGTTGATGGTGGCCAAGTTGTAGTCCAAGTGTGTCCCTCCGCAGTCTTTCGCACGGCAAACCGATCCTGAGCGGGTCGCTTTTTCGCCGCCGCCGATCTCGCCGTTGAAAGGTCCAACTACTCTAGCAGACTGCAGGACTTGCCGCGCCAGCGGCAAGATCGGCGGGATGGTAGGTGGGCTTGGGCGGGGGCAAAACACGGCGCACCCGAAGGGGCGACGGATTTCGTGGCGCAATTCACCATTCGCCGCCGCGCGGGGGATAATGCGCGACATCTGGAGCCCGCGGAGCGACGATGGCGAATCGCCGATTCGAAGATTTCGAGGTGGGTCGTGAAATTCAGCACGCGCCCGGTCGAACTGTGCTCGACGCAGACAACACCTGGTTTACGCTGTTGACGATGAATCAACATCCGCTGCACTTCGACGCGGAATATGATCGCGGCCCGCGAGTCCACATCGCGGTCGGGGCAGGGGATCGTTGCCGTGAAGGGAGAAACCAGGACGGCGTGGTTGTCATCGAGTTCGAACGCACGGTGCTGATTCCGAAACGGGAAGCTGCCGATGTCCCTGCCTGAAGAGCAGGTCGGCAGTCCGGCCGAGTATCCTGCGGCGCCGGGATTCTGGGACACCGTGCGGCTGCTTGGCCGACTGCTGGGCCAGGTCATCGAGCGCGACCGCGGCCACGACTTCCTCAACCGCATCGAAACGATTCGCGCGCTGGCGAAGGCGGCGCGAAACCAGGGCGCGTGGACGGACCTCTATCGCTACCTTGCGGAAATACCGAGCTACGAGGTCCCGGACGTCGCGCGCGCCTTCAATCAGTTCCTGAATCTCGCGAATATCGCCGAGCAGGACCACCAGGTACGCAATCTCGAGGAAGATGCGGACTCTGCCTGGGCGCAGTTGTTCGACCGTCTCTCGGCCGAGCGCGCCGTCGAAGCGATCGCCTCCATGCGGGTCGAACTGGTGCTCACTCCGCACCCTACCGAAGTGCTCCGTCGCACCCTGATGCTGAAATACGATGCTATCGGGGCGGAGCTCAAAAGGGAGCAGCCGAGCGCTGCGCGCCTCGAACGCCTGATCGCCGAGGCGTGGCACACGGAGGACATCCGTCACCGTCAGCCGGAGCCGCAGGACGATGCCAGGTGGGGTTTCGCGGTGGTCGAGAACTCGCTGTGGGAAGCGTTGCCGGCCTGCCTGCGGGACATCGACGAGGCCCTGGTTTTGCACGATCTCCCACCGTTGGGGGCGGATGTGGCCCCGGTGGCCGTTGCCTCGTGGATGGGCGGCGATCGTGAGGGCAATCCCGATATCAACGCCCGCGTGACGCGTGAGGTGCTGATGCTCGCGCGCTGGATGGCTGCGGACCTGTATCTGAGGGATATAGAAACGCTGCAGACCGACCTGTCCATGGCGGAATGCAACGGCCCGCTGCGCAAGCGCGTCGGCCATGATCGGGAGCCTTACCGGGCGCTATTGCGCATTGTTCGCGAACGCCTGTTGGCAACGCGTGCGTGGGCCGAAACGCTGGATCCCGTGCCGCCGCCGGGTGTCTATCGCACGACGGCGGAGCTGTACGAACCCCTGGCGCTGTGTGACGCCTCGCTGCGTGATGTCGGCATGGAGATCATCGCGGACGGCCCGCTCAAGGACACGCTGCGCCGCGTCAAGGCATTCGGCGTCACGCTCGTGAACCTCGATATTCGCCAGAGCACGGACCGTCACACTGCTGTGCTGGATGAAGTCACGAGGTATCTCGACGCGGGCGAACGCCCGGGCGGATACGCGGACTGGGATGAAGCCGAGCGGCGCGAGTTCCTGCTCGACGAGCTCCGGGGCCGCCGCCCGCTTTTCCCCGCGGATTGGCCGGTGAGCGCCGAGTCACGGGAGGTGCTCGACACCTGCGCAGTCATCGCCGAGCAGAACGGCGACGGCATCTCCGAATACATCGTTTCCAGGGCGAGGTCTCCGAGTGACGTCCTGGCTGTCGTGCTCCTGCTCAGAGAGAGTGGATTGCGGGCGAACCTGCCGGTGGTGCCCTTGTTCGAGACGCTGGACGACCTCGATCGCGCCGCCGAGGCCATCGACATGTTGCACTCGATTCCGTGGTATGCGGAATACGCCGGCGGCGAACAGCAGGTCATGATCGGCTATTCGGACTCCGCCAAGGACGCGGGCATGATGGCCGCATCCTGGGCCCTGTACCAGGTGAAGGAGCGATTGGCGGAAGTGGCGTCATCCCGCGGCGTCCGTCTGACGCTGTTTCACGGCCGCGGAGGCGCCATCGGGCGAGGGCGCGTCGCGGCGCAACCGGCGATCCTCGCGCAGCCGCCGAATACCGTGGGCGGGCGATTAAGGGTCACAGAGCAGGGCGAGACGATCCGTTTCAAGCTCGGCGATCCGGCCCTGGCGCGGGAAACGTTGATGCGCTACCTCATCGGCACCATCGAGGCGAGTCTCGACCCGCCGCCGGTGCCAACGGCTGCCTTGCGCGCCACCATGAGTGAGTTGGCGGACCGCGCGCGCACGAGCTATCGCACCCTCGTCGACCAGTCGGATTTCATCGACTACTTCCGCCAGATCACGCCCCAGGAAGAACTCGAAACCCTCGCGCTCGGGAGTGACACGGCAGACCATTCGACCGTTGTCGGCATAGACGGCATGAGTTCGATTCCCTGGGTCTTCGCCTGGACCCAGGTGCGGCTGATGCTGCCCATGTGGCTCGGCACCGAAGCGGCGCTCGGCGCGCTGCGGGAGGATGAGTGCAAGGATCGGTTCGACGCCCTGATGGAGTGGCCGTTCTTCCGCATGCAGATGGATGGGCTCGAGGCGCTCCTGGCGAAGACCGATCTCGGGCTTGTCGACTTTTATGCCGAACGCCTGACCCCCAGGGCGCACCGCGCCGTCCACGACGTTGTTCGCCAACTCGCGGCCGACGTGAAAGGGAATCTGCTCGCGCTCCGCGGTCGGGGCGAGCTGTTCGCGGACAATCCCAGGGCACAGGACTCCATCCGGGTCCGGAACACCTACCTGGACCCGCTGCACCTGCTGCAGGCGGAACTGATCGGGCGCCTGCGCGAGAACCACGACGACCAGGTAGTCGAAGCCTTGAAGATCACCATGGCTGGAATCGCCAGCGGCCTCCGCCACACGGGCTAGTCCGGGTCTTGGTCCTGCGGAGCCGGGCGAACCCGCCTGAGCATCGCCGGGCCGTGCCCCTTGTCGATGCGCAGCAGTTCCGGATAGGCCCTGCTGAGCCAAACCGTGGTACACGCCAACATGGCGGCGCTGATAAGTAGACCGATATCGATGCCGACGAATTCCGCCGCCGCGCTGATGGGTATCACTCCGAGCGGCATCAAACCGTGGCTCATCATCATGATTGCATTGACGCGACCACGGACATGCGCCCGGACCGCCAGTTGCACGATGCTCATGTTGAGTGAGCCCATGACCGAGCCGAACAGCCCCGTGAACAGACCCAGGAACATCGCCCAGAACGTCGTGGTCGTTAAGGCGAAAACCGCCAACGACACGGCCCAAAGATAGGCCGACACAAACAGGACGCGGCCTTTTCTGCTGATGTCGCCGAGCCGGGCCAGCGTCAGGGAACCTGTCAACGCACCGGCGCCCATCGCCGTGAGGATGAGGCCGAGGTCTTCCGGCCCCCCGCCGATCACGTCCGAGTTGAAGGCGGGCAGCAGCATTTGCGAGGTGAATCCGAACGTCATCGGGCCGATACCCATGATGAGGAGTCCAACCACGATGCGTTCGTGCTTCATGTAGCGGAATCCATCTGCCACATCCGTCAAGACGGTGGTGTCGCGCCGCCGGCTGGGGTTGCCCCGATTGCGCATCATGAACGTGCCGACAACCGAGGCGGTGTAGAGCGCGCCAATGCAGTAGAACACGATGCCGATGCCGGAGGTGGACGTGGTGTCCCCTGCCGCGAACGCCGCAATCAAGGCGCCGGCCAGCGTCGGTCCGAGTATGCGCGACAGGTTGAATGTAGAGCTCTGCAATGCCATGGCGTTGACCAGGTAGCGGCGCCCTACGATTTCCGGAATGATCGACGACCGGGCCGGCATGCTGAGCGACATCACGGTGCCATGGAACAGGCCGAACCAGATGAAGTGCCAGAAAGTGACCTGCCCCTGGTAGATGATGGTTGCCAGCACGAAAATGGCGGCGGTGCTCAGAATCTGAGCGGTGATCATGATCGTTTTCTTGCTCAGGCGATCAGCGATGACGCCGCCAGCCAGCGAAAACACCATCGACGGGAGCATGGATGACAGCATCACCCAGGTCAGGGCCAGGGGTGACTTGGTCATGTCGTATATGAGCCATCCCCGCGCCACCATCTCCATCTGCATGGCGAAGGACGCGGCGAGGTTGGATACCCAGACAAACCGAAAGTCGGAAATGATGAGCGAGGAAAACATTCCTCGGGGATAGAACGTCGCCGGGCGGCGCGGACTGTCCTGAACTTCAGTCATGCGGGTAGCGCGGCGGATGGCCGCCGGGCCGAGTTGCGAGCCGCTTGCGGGCTCTAGTTGGCCGGTCTATTCGAACCTGCCGGATCGCCCCTTTCAGCGATGCCCCAGGTGATGGCGTTGCGAACGAGCGTCTCGAACGCGCCGATCTCCCAGCTCCCGCGGAAGTGCATTGGCGTTTTCCGACTCCTGACCACGGATTCGTCCACGAACGGCTGCCAATTCGACACCGGCGAATGGCAGTGACCCAGGGCGACGTAGGCGACGGCGCCGTCCCCGGCGGGCTTGACATAGCCAAGGACGCGGGTCTTGCCATCCGGTAACAGCGACGTATCGGCGTCGTAGTGGAAACCGAATCCGGGCGGCGACGGATCCCGCGGCAACTCGGTGGTCAGCAGAACCTCGGCATCCCCGATGGGTTCGACCATGTACAGCTCATCTACGGTCTCGAAAGCCCTGGGCAATCCTTGCGTCAGGGGGTGCCGGTCATTGACCGCAACTTCGAACCGCCGGACCGGCGGATGATTCAGAAAGAAACAGCCGAGCGTCTCGTGATGCGCCTCCCTGACCATCTGGCGTTGCGAAGACCCGTGAATTCGGGCTGCCCGCCCGCCGCTGGTGCCGTGCAGGCCTAACCAGCGCCCGCCGCCGGCGAGCCACTCCCTCAACGTCCCGAGTTGCTTCGCATCGGGGTATGGCCCCGCGACATAGGTTATGAGGAGGCCGGTATCGGCCAGCCACTTGTCGAGATCACTGAAATCGCTGGCGACGGTGGTGGCGATGTCTTCGTGCTCCGCCAGGAACCCGAGGAGCCGTAGACGCGCGTAGTCCATGTCGTGCCCGGCGCTGGCACCGGGAGGATAGCCGCCGGTAACAAGATGCACGCGATTAGCCATATTCGATTCTCCCGTTCGCCCGGTTGCTTGCGAAACGTCTGTACCGCGATCGCTTTTTCGCATTAAACCAACGGCAACTCGCCCGCGCCACCGCAACAGGGACACCCACCGAATAGGGACACCCACCGTCGCACCAGGAACACCCAACGACCGAATAGGGACACCCACCGGAATTGGGACACCCATCGAATAGGGACACCTACCAGCGACCGAATAGGGACACCCACAGCGACCGAATAGGGACACCCACAGCGACCGAATAGGGACACCCACCGGAACAAGGACACCCACCGTGGAGCTGCAACAGGGAGGGACACCCGCGCAACGGGGACACCCATGACCTCAACGGGGATGACATCAACGGGGACACCCACGCGTGTGCCCACGCGAATAGGACACCCATCGCGCCCGAACGAAGAACGAACATGGCGCGAACGCGCGATGGCGAAGCGCCGCAAAACGCGCAAAGATAGGGGTGAATCGAAGGGGGTGACGATGACGAACGAATCTGTGTTGGTGATGACGCCGCCTATTGACGATGCGCTGCGTTCCTGGGCGCGGCGGTTGCGGACCGACGTTCCGGGGCTGGATGTTGTCCTGGCGGAGGATGACGCGGCGGCACGGGAGGCCATTGCCCGTGCGGAAGCTGTCTACGGTTGGGTGTCACCGCAGATGTTGCTCGCGGCAAGAAAGCTGCGCTGGCTGCAGAGCCCCTTTGCGGGTCCGTTTCCCGGCTACTACTACCGCGAACTGATCGATCACCCGGTGATCGTGACCAACGCGCGCGGCATCTACTCGGATCACATCTCCCACCACATTCTGATGTTCATGCTGGCGCTGTCGCGCGGCTTGCCGTATTGGATGGCGGCACAGCGCGCTGCCAAATGGGATTCAACTGTCCGCAAACACGGCTACGTCAGCGTGGCCGGTTCGACCGTGCTCATCAACGGCGTAGGCGGTATTGGTGCCGAGGCCGCCAGGCTGTGTGACGCGCTAGGGGCAACAGTCATCGGCATCGATCCGCGTCCCGAGCATGACTGTCCGGCTGAGATACACGCGCCGGCAGAACTGGATAGCCTGTTGCCGTCCGCGGACTTCGTCGTCACTACCGCGCCGCACACGCCGGAAACGGAGTTCATGTGGAATGCGGATCGATTTCGACGGATGAAGTCGTCGGCGTACTTCATCAATATCGGTCGCGGCATGACGGTCAAGCTCGACGACCTGACCGCAGCACTGACCGACGGCGAAGTGGCGGGCGCGGGTCTCGATGTGTTCGAGATAGAGCCGCTGCCCGCGGACCACCCGCTCTGGCGTCTGGACAACGTGCTCATTACGCCGCACGTGGCGGCGGCGGGCGCGGCGGACATCCCCGAGCGCCGTTACGCGCTGCTGGCGGACAACGCGCGGCGATTCGTCGCGCAAGAATCCCTGCGCAACGTCGTCGACAAGGCTCGCTGGTACTGAAACGCTCCGGGTCTTGCCGAACGCTCCCCGGTCGCTGCACAATCGAGTCGGTCTTGGGAGACGGACGTATGAAGACAGTTAGAGAAGTAATGCGGCACCGGGGCCGTGGCGCGATCTACTCGGTCTTGCCGATCGCCAGCGTTTTTGAGGCCATCGAGAAGATGGCGAATCAGCACGTCGGGGCGCTTCCCGTTTTGCAGGAGGGCAAGCTCGTGGGCGTCGTGTCCGAACGCGACTACGCCCGCAAGGTGATCCTGAAGGACAAATCGTCGAAGCAGACCAAGGTATCGGAAATCATGACGCGCGAGGTGATCACCGTGGCGCCCGGCGACCGCGTGGAATCATGCATGGAACTCATGCAGCGCCATCACATTCGCCATCTGGCGGTGGTGGATTCCGGAGTCATCATCGGCATGCTCTCGTTGCGCGACCTTCTCACCGAAGTCATGGTGGAACAGGCGGCGATCATCGACCAGATGGAGCACTATATTCGCGGCGATCAATAGCCCGGTTGATCGCTCCACACGACTTCGTCGAACTGACGGCGAGGTGCTTGCCTTGCCCGCTACAGTGATCGCCGCTTGCGCGGGACCCGGACATCATGGTCCCAGATCCCGAGTTCGTTGACGGCGTAGACGTATCGGTATCCCCCGGGTCTTCGGCTGCGGTAGATGCGGTTGTCGGTGTCCAGCAGCCAGGTGGTCTGGGCGTCGAAACGCATCGCCAGAACAGCGTGATGGGAGCGGTGGCTGCGATCATAGACAACGACGATGCGCATGTTCTCCGGGGCGAAACCGAAGTGGCGCAAGAGCAGGTACTTGGCCGTCGCGAAGTCTTCGCAGTCGCCGCCTTTCTCGAGGAACTCCAGCAGCGTCGCCCAGTGGGAAGGTATCGAGAAGCTGCCGTTCTCGTCGCGGACGATCTTGCGTCGGTCCTTGTTGTAGCGTTTGCGGTTGACATACCGATTGACCAACTGGATCTGCTTCTCTCTCGGCAACGCCGCGCCCTGGGCGAGGACCACATGCAGCGACTTCGTCCGCCACGAGCACGCCGCCTTGTCGTCGAGGCATCCTTGCAGCCCGTCGAACTGCGCCCCGTGGCGCGACAGCATCTCCGTCCAGGCCGGCCAGGCGCCTGACTCGGCGAGGAACTCTCCCGACTCAAACGCGTAAGGCGCGGCGTTGATCGTATTGGACAGGCAGCAAATCATCAGCACGGAGCATCCCCGGCGAAAGATTCGACGAATCCCCCTGGAGTGCATCGACGCCATCCATTCGGGACGCTTGTTCACTCCGGCAGCCACCGGTCCTGCCATCCCGTATCCGGCTGCGCTTCCGCGAAAGACCAGCGTTCGCCGAACTTGCCGTCATAGACGACCTGGTGAACCGGTTTGCGACCTAAGGGGCCGTGCCTGTCCGTCGGGTAGCCGACAGGCACGACGCAATAGACTGCGTTGTTATCCGGGATGCCGAGCATGTCGCGCAACGCGTCCTCGCGAGAAAGCGGGAAGTTGAACACCGAACCCGAGAGCCCCAGGCCGCGCGCCGCGAGCAGCAGGTTCTGCACCGCCGGAAACGTGCTGCCGCCCGGGGTGCTGTGTCTTCCCTTCAGCCCGAGGACGACGACGATTACTGGCGTTTCCGCCAGGTGGTGCACGAGGTGTTCGACGCTCTTGAGCGACAACCGCTGAGACCTCGGCAGGGCGCCCATCGCTTCGGGATGTTCGGCGAAGCGCGCCTGGTAGCGGTGCCAGGGGATTTGCGCCCACTTCTGCATCTCCCGCTTGTGGCGCTTGTCGCGCACGAGAATGAAACGCCAATCCTGCGCGTTCTGCCCCGACGGTGCTCGAATGGCCGCGTCCATTAGCTGAAACAGTACTTCGTCCGGGACGAGGTCCGGCCTGAGCCGCCTTAGCGCGCGGGCGCTGTACATCGTCGCGAACAAACCCGGGTCGTCGCTCACACTATGGCACCGGTGAAAACTCGGAGACGTGGGCGCGCATGACGTCGCCCTGTTCATTGATCAGTCGCAATGTGGCCGCATCGTCCCAGGCGATCGCTTCGAGCTGCTTGGCGACCGCTCGATTCAGGTCGAGTCTGCTGGCATCTCCGGCAAGCCAGTTGTCGCCGGCCTCGGGCCGATCGAATATCCACAACGCGCTGTAAGTCGCAACGGCCAGTCGCTCGCCGTCCGGCGACAGATCCGCGCCGGTGGCGAGCACCACGTCTTCTCGCCGACCGACAAGGGTCAGCACGTTTTCGCGGTCCACGTATTGGGTGTCCAGCCGATAGAGCTTGACCCCGGCTTCCCAGGAGGCGTGCACGCCGGGCCGGCGATGTTTCGTGAGGAAGTAGAGCTTGCCGTCCGCCGCGAATACGGCTTCGCAGTCGAAGTGCCACTGTTCTGCGGGGAATCGACGCTGGTCGGGATAGCGGACGGGAAGGAACTTGAGCGCCCGCATCGTCGCGACGGTTCGCGGGTCCGCTTCGCTGACCACGTAGACGCCGAGGTCCCGGCGCGCGTTGCCGTTGTTGCCGACGTCGGCGAGATACAGCACCCCATTCGCGAGCGCGATGTCCTCCCAGTCCGTGTGCCAGGCATTGTCGATCCGGTGTCCGGGCCACTTGTCGGCGGAAATGCGCAGATAAGGGGGCTTCACCGGACGCGAATCCGCGTCGATGGCGTAGATGCGCGCGACATCCCCGCTATCGTTGTGCACCCAATAGAAGTCGCCGTAGCTCGACTTCACGATACCGCTGATTTCGGAGAGCTCCCCATGGGTCACGCGGCCGGCCAACTCGACCGCGCCCGCCGACGCGGCGAAAGCTGTCAACGCTCCAAGAATTGCGATGGTCCGCGCCGCGTATCGGCACAGATCAGGCAACATCGGTGCACGGGCCGCGGGCGGGCTCGCTCCATGGACCCGGCCAGCAAGCGCTGGCGCTCCAGCTTCAGTCATTGGAGATCGTGGTCTCCCCTCGATGATGAATTCCAACAATGCCGGCATTCCCTCTTCATGTCGGTTCCAAACGATGGGCGCCACGCGAACTTTGGCGGAAATGGGCGAGGGGCGCAAACTACGCGACGCGCGTCCGGCTTTCACTCTTCAGGGCGGCCGCCGGTTTCCTCGCGTGCCACGGCCTCCTGGGCACGGCGAGACAGGCTACAATCCGCTCGCCGGGAGAACCCTCCCGGCGCGATTTTGGTGGAACCAGGGATCATGCATCGCATCGCGGGTTTCAGTGTGGCTGCCTCGCTGGAGGCATTTTCACCATGGAAGGCCTGATCTCGGGTCCCGACGACGCCCCCGCCATCCGGGCGCCGGATCGCGAACCCCTGTCCTACGCTGCGCTTGGGAAACAGATGTGGCGCACGGGCCGCGCGCTCCGGGGAGCTGGCGTGGGCCCGGATGACCGCGTCGCCATCGTGCTGCCGAACGGCCCGGCGATGGCGGCCGCGTTTGTCTGTATCGCCCCGTGGTGCGCCGCCGCGCCGCTGAATCCCGCGTACAAGGCGGACGAGTTCGACTTCTACCTGTCCGACCTCGGCGCGGCGGCGTTGGTCGCTGCCGAAGGCGCGGGCGGTCCGGCGCTGGCGGTTGCCGCGCGGCGGGGCTCAAGCGTATTACGCCTGCAAGAGGGGAGTCGGGCGGGAGCCTTCTCGCTGGCGACGGATCGCGAGGCCCCCGTCGAACCGCGCGGGGCCGACGCGCCGGCGCTCGTTCTGCATACCTCGGGCACCACCTCGCGGCCGAAGATGGTTCCCCTGACGCAGGCGAATCTTCGCGCCTCGGCGCGCAATATCGCGCGCACGTTGTCGCTATCTCCCGCCGATACCTGCCTCAACGTCATGCCGCTTTTTCATATTCACGGCCTGATGGCGCCGGTTCTCGCCAGCTTGTCCAGTGGCGCTTCGGTGTATTGCACGCCGGGCTTCGACGCGTTGCGCTTTTTCGCCTGGATCGAGGCCGCAGCGCCGACCTGGTACAGCGCGGTGCCGACGATGCATCAGGCGATCCTCGCCCGCGCCCCCCGCAACCGCGAACGGATCCGAGGCGCCGCGCTGCGCTTCATCCGGTCCTCGTCGGCTTCGCTGCCGCCGCCGGTGATGACCGCCCTGGAGGAGACGTTTGGCGCGCCGGTCATCGAGGCCTACGCCATGACCGAAGCGGCGCACCAGATGTGCTCGAACCCCTTGCCGCCGGCGGCGCGCAAAGCCGGATTCGTCGGTCCCGCGGCGGGTCCGGAAGTGGCCATCATGGACGCGGAAGGCGTTGCGCTCGATACCGGCGGGGAAGGGGAGATCGTCATTCGGGGTGAGAATGTCATGGACGGCTATCTGGCGAATCCGGAAGCCAACGCCCAGGCATTTCACGGCGACTGGTTTCGGACCGGGGATCAGGGCTACATGGACAGCGACGGCTACGTCAAGGTGACCGGCCGATTGAAGGAGATCATCAACCGCGGCGGCGAGAAGATCGCTCCCCTGGAGGTGGACGAGGTATTGCTGGACCACGCCGCCGTCGCCGAGGTATGCACGTTCGCGGTGCCGCATCCCCGCCTCGGCGAAGACGTGGCGGCGGTGGTGGTCCAGGCAGAGGGCCATGCGACGGATGCGGCCGCCCTCAGAGACTTCGCGGCGATTCGGCTGGCGGATTTCAAGGTGCCCCGGACCATCGTATTCGTCGACGCGATTCCGAAAGGCGCGACCGGAAAGATACAGCGTATCGGGCTCGCCGCCGCACTGGGATTGGTCGAGTGAGGACGTTCCCCGGCGGGTGCCACGCGGCCTCGACTCCGCCCCGAGAACGCCGATGACGAAAATTTGTGTATACGGTGCCGGGGCCATTGGCGGCTACCTTGCCGTCCGCCTGGCGCAGACCGGCTGCGACGTGTCGGTCGTCGCCCGGGGGCCGCACCTGGCGGCCATGACGGCGCGTGGTCTGCGGCTTGAAACGGGCGAAGAGCGGCTGACCGTCAAGGTGGCCGCGACCGACGATCCTGCGACGCTTGGGCGTCAGGACTACGTCATCGTCACCCTGAAGGGCCATTCGATCCCGGCCGTCGTCGAGCCGATGCAGCCGCTGCTTGGGCCGGACACCGCAGTGGTTAGCGCTGTCAATGGGATCCCATGGTGGTACTTCCACCGCCTCGGCTCGCCCTTTGGCGAACGCCATGTCGAAAGCGTCGATCCGGGAGGCGCCGTGTGGCGGGGCATCGGACCGGAGCGCGCCGTCGGCTGCGTCGTGTATCCGTCCTGCGAAGTGGTTGAGCCCGGCCTGGTGCGCCACCTTTCGGGCGACAGGTTCGTGTTGGGAGAGCCGTCCGGCGCGCGCAGCGAACGCGTCCGCGAACTCGCGTCCGCACTTTCGGAAGCGGGCTTGAGGGCGCCGTTGCGGACACGGGTGCGCGACGAGATATGGATAAAGCTCTGGGGCAACGTCCCCTTCAATCCCTTGAGCGCCCTCACCGGCGCGACGCTCGACGTATTGGCCACGAGCCCCGGCACGCGTAGCGTGGCCCGCGCGATGATGGTCGAAGCCCGCGCCGTGGGCGAGGCTTTCGGCGCGCGTTTCGCCATCGATGTCGAGCGACGCATCGACGGCGCCGCCCGTGTTGGCGCACACCGCACCTCGATGCTGCAAGACCTGGAACTCGGTCGTCCCCTGGAAAACGAGGCGATTATCGGCGCCGTGCAGGAACTCGGCGCGTTGGCCGGCATCGCCACGCCCACCATCGACCTTGTTCACCACCTGCTGCGTCAACGGATCGCCGCAAGGGACCTCGCAGCCAGTTAGGACTCGCCTCTCTCGCCGGAATTCAGCCCTACGGGTGGTATTGGCGTTCCACTTCGTCCTGGAGGGCCGCGTCCCGGGCCTTGATCAGACCTGAACGGCTCCAGGCGAGCAGGGCCTTCAGCGGGAATTTGCGGCCCGGGCAATCGGTGCGGTCGCCGCGCACTTGGCGATGTCCGCCGACGATCACATCCGGATAGCGCTGCTTGATCCGCAGGAGCAGGTCTTTCAGCGCTTCGATCTGGAGACTGCCCGGGGGTGTTTCGGAGAAGGATCCCTCGAGCCCGATTTCTATCGAGTTCGTATGGCTGGCGCGCTCGGACTCCGACAGCAGCCCCGCGATTTCCCCTGTTGCCGATACGCGATAGTGCACCGGATCATCGCAGGCCCCGTGATGGACCAGCACAAACTTGATCGGACCGCGCTGCAACCCGTCTCCTCCTGCGGCACGAGGCGTGGATGTCAGAACTTGCCGCGCCTGGGTTTCTCCCAGGTGGGGGCAAACTCGATCTCTGGCGGCGCTGCGGTGGAAACGACCTTGTCGCCGCGACTGACTTCGCCCTTTAGCGATACGGTTTCGGCGACGCTGAATCTGTCCTCAACCTGAACGACGCGGGCACTGCCCACTTTCGTCTCGATGCCGCCGAGACTCAAGCCCGTTTCGGGGTCGATCAGCTCTTCGCCCTTTGCGAGGACTTCGACGACATCGCCGACCGACACGACGCCTTTGCCGAGGTTAAGCCATACCCGCTCGCCATCGGCCCTGACCACGCTGCCCGTTGCGGGCACCGCGCCGATTCGCTTGACAAACTCGTACACGCCCTTGTTAACGGCCGCGATAACGGCTTGGCCAATCGGAGTCCTGGAATAGTTCGAGAAGAAACCGCCGAGGCCGGCGCCGCCACCAATGGCCAAACCGCCGAATGTCAGTCCCGATTCGCGAATCACCGATTCGATCTGCCTGGTGTACGTGACTTCGCTGGTTTCGGCGTCGATCAGACGGAAGTTCAGGCCGACGCGTCCTTTCCCGGACTTGATCCCCACGGCGCCCAGTACGCCAGCCCGATCCCCGATTAAAGCGCCGAGACCGCCGCCGTCGCGGCTTGACACGTTGGCTTCATAGTCGGTCACGACAACTTGCACCAGGTACTGAGCGCCCAGGATGTTGCCGGTGGCGGCGCCTGAAGGTTTCGCAACGCGATCCGAAGTGACCAGGTCCTGTTCTTTCAGGACCGAGTCCAATGCTTGCCGTTCGAGCAAACGGAATCGGCCCGTTCGATTCATCGCATCGGCGATGATCGCTTCGATACCGTTGACTGGCACCATGTTGGAGTGTTGAGCGCCCCACGTGACGGTTGTACCGTCGGATCCCGCGACGTTGAACGTGGATTCGGAACTGGTGTTATCCACGGAAAGCACTGCCACTCTCGCGCGCCCGCCTTCATACGGTCCCCACTGGAGTTGCACAAGGTATCTGGAATCGATGGCGTCGATCGATTCGGGCAGTGGCAGCTTCCCCTGCTTGCCCACCGCGTAGGCGAGGTATTCGGCCTGCGCCGTCCCGCTCGTCAGAAGAAAGGTGATCAATGCGCCCATGAGTAGCCGCGAGATGCCCATCCAACCCCCTCCTGGTGCATCGAGGGGAAAACCATACAGCAGCGTGGGTGCCTGTCAATGCGAAGGGCGTCTGGAAGGACGCGTTGTCCCGGCCTGGAAAATTTCCGGGTCAAGCGTCCGCGCGCCACTGCGAGACGCGGTCGATCTCGATCCTGATGGCGGAGGTGATCGGCACCGAGGCGTATTGCGGGTACTTGTCGCGAAGCGCCGCGAGGGCGCCGGCGAAGCCGGCTTCTTCCCGCCGAACGACCGACGCGTGACCGTCTACCCGCACCCACCATAGCGCGCGCCAGTCTTCCTCGTAGTGGTCGATCAAGAGGCTCACGCGGGGGTTCGCGCGAATGTTCTCGAGCCGTTTCAATCGCTGGTGCCGCTTCGGCTTGCCATCGACGGGAACCCAGAGGGCGCCATCGCGGTGCGCGAACACCACGGGGACCAGGTGGGGTTTGCCGGCGTCGAGGGTGGCGAGGCGCGCGACCCGCGCGCCAGCCAGCGCATCCGCCGCGAACGCACGCCGATGTTCCTGTTTGGACATGCCCGGTTGCTCGAAGGCGGCGAGGGCGGCCGCCGGGCTTTGTAGGCTATCATGGGGTTGCGCGATGTCCGGCGCCGCAGTTCCTTAAATCGCGCCGTCCCGTCAACTCAGGAGACCCCATGGCCGAAGCGCTCGATCTCAACCAAGCCCCCGATTTCAAATACATAGGCACGCGACCCGTGCGGCCGGACGGCGTCGAGAAAGTCACCGGACGCGCCAATTTCGGTGCCGACTTCGACATGCCGGGCATGATCCACGGCAGAGTAGTGCGCAGCCCCCACGCGCACGCGCGCATCAGGTCCATCGATACGTCCAGGGCGAAAGCGATCCCCGGGGTCATGGCGGTCATCACCGCGGCCGATTTTCCGGACCGCAGCAAGCTCGGGTTCGGGCAGCGGGCATTCAACGAAAACCTCATGGCCAGCAAGAAGGTGCTGTATCACGGCCATGCGGTCGCTGCCGTCGCGGCGGTTTCGAACCGGGTCGCGGAGCTGGCCGCGGCAGCCGTCGAGGTGGACTACGAGATGCTCGAATCCGTTACCGACGCGCTCGAGGCCATGGCGCCGGACGCGCCGTTGCTGCACGAAGGGATGCTCACGCAAGGTTTGCCGGAGATGCCGAAGGAGCCCTCCAATATTTCCAAGCACAACCTCATCACGAAAGGCGACGTGGAGGTCGGTTTCGCCGAGGCCGACGAGATCATCGAACGCACCTTCGTCACGCCCATGGTGCACCAGGGCTACATCGAACCGCATGCCTGCGTGGGCAACCTCAAGGAAGACGGGCAAGCCACGTTGTGGTGTTGCACGCAGGGCCATTTCGGTGTGCGAGACCAGACCGCCATGGTCTTGGGGATGGATGTGGGCGATATCCGCGTCATCGCCAGCGAGATCGGCGGCGGTTTCGGCGGCAAGACCACGATCTACCTGGAGCCGCTGGCGTTGAAGCTGTCGCAGAGGAGCGGCCGGCCGGTGAAGATGGTCATGTCGCGGGAGGAAGTGTTCCGCGCCACCGGCCCGGCGTCGGGGACCGTCAACACGATCAGGATCGGCTGCAAGCGAGATGGCACCGTGACCGCCATGTTCGCCAAGCTAGTCTTCGACTCCGGCGCCTTTGCGGGCAGTGCGATGGGGGCGGGCGCGATGTGCATATTTGCGCCTTATGATGTGGACCATGTGCGTATCGAAGGCTGCGAGGCGGTGACGAACCGCCCGCGGGTCGCCGCGTATCGAGCGCCGGGCGCGCCGCAGGCGATGTACGCCGGCGAGTCCGTTATGGACGAACTGGCGCAGCGGATCGGCATGGACCCGATCGACTTCCGCCTGAAGAACGCCGCTGAAGCCGGCACCCGCGCTGCCTACGGTCCGACGTTCTCTGCCATTGGTTTCAAGCAATGCCTCGTGGCCGCGAAGAACCACCCGAACTACAACGCGCCGCTGCCTGAGGGTCACGGCCGCGGCGTTGCGGCGGGCTTCTGGTTCAACGGCGGCAACATGTCGAGCGCCGAGGTGCACCTGACCGACACCGGCATCGTCAAGATCGTCGAAGGCAGCCCCGATATCGGCGGCAGTCGCGCGTCCATGGCGTTGATGGCGGCGGAAACCCTGGGCGTGCCGTACGAGCGGGTACGCGTGCAGGTCGCCGACACCGACAGCACCGGATATTGCGCCACGACCGGTGGTAGCCGGGTCACTTTCGCCACGGGGTTGGCGGTGATTCGCGCCTGCGAGGATGTGATTGGCCAACTGCGTGCCCGAGCCGCCGCGACCTGGGACATCGATGTCGATCAGGTGGAGTGGAGCGACGGCGCGGCGCGACCGATCGCCGGCGTCAACATCGAGACGGAGCCGCTATCGCTCAGGGAGCTCGCGGCCAACGCCCCCCGCACCGGCGGTCCAATTTCCGGCCGCGCGTCGGTCAACGCGCAAGGTCCTGGACCGTCATTCTCGGTGAACGTCGCCGATGTCGAAGTAGACCGGGAAACCGGCCGCGCGACGGTAACGCGATTCACCGCTGTGCAGGACGCGGGCAAGGCGATTCATCCAGACTACGTGGAAGGCCAGATGCAGGGCGGGGCGGTCCAGGGTATTGGCTGGGCGTTGAACGAGGAGTACCTCTACGACGACAACGGCGTGCTGGAGAATCCGGGGTTCCTGGACTACCGTGTGCCCGTCGCTTCGGATTTGCCCATGATCGACACGCAGATCGTCGAGGTGCCCAACCCGAACCACCCCTACGGCGTGCGCGGTTGCGGCGAAACACCCATCGTCGCGCCGCTAGCGGCGATCGGCAACGCGGTCAGCCGCGCCATCGGCATACGGATGACGGAATTGCCTATGTCGCCGCCCAAGGTGCTCGAGGCGATTACGGCCAACGGCGGGAGCTGACGTAAGAGCCTGCGCGGCCCTGGCTGGCCGCGCAGGGACGCGGCTGTCCAGCGCCACAAGCAGGTTCTCCCCCATGAACGGGCGCGTATCCGGGTTGCCTGAAACCGGAATCAGCGTCGTGATCGGATTTTCTTTCGCCCTGGCGAGCCCATTGGCAAGCCGGTTGGCGGGCCGTTTCCCGCCACACTCCCTCGTTCGGCAAAGCGACCGTTCTTTCGACAGGTTCCTCGAAGGGGACATCCCGTGAACAACGCCCAAAGACTCAGCTACGCGGTCGGCGACTTCGGGATCAACCTGTACTTCATGTCGGCGATGACCTTCCTGCTGTTCTTCTATACGGACGTGTACGGACTATCGGCCGCCGTCGCGGGCGGCGTGTTCCTGGTGGCCAGGATCGTCGATGCGGTCACCGATCCCATCATGGGTTTCATCGCCGACCGCACGCACAGCCGCTGGGGGAAGTTCCGGCCCTACGTGCTCTACGGCCCGGTTCCGCTCGGGTTGATTACCGTCGCGATGTTTACTGTCCCTGGTTTCCGAGACTTCGGCAAGGTCGTCTGGGCGTATGCAACCTATATTCTGTTCGGCATCGCCCATACCGTCGTAACGATCCCCTACGCGGCCATGACGGCCGTGTTGACGGACGACTACCAGGAACGGACGCGCTTGACGACGCTGCGCATCGGCTGCGCCATCGCCGGCGGTACCGTCGTTTCGGTCGGCCTCGGTCTGTCGCCGATGGTGGATTGGCTCGGCGGCGGGGCCGACGGCTTCCAGACGTCGATGATCGCGTTTTCTGTCGTGGCGACGGCCCTGTTGTGGGTCACTTTCGCGGGCACCGAGGAGCGCATCGCCCCCGCACGCGCAGCGCGCAGCCTCTCGCTTGCCGATGGCGCGCGGGCACTGGCGGCAAACCCGCCCCTGATCGTCGTCGTGCTGCTTTTCACCCTGGGCATGCTCGCGCTCACCGTGCGCCTGGCCGCCGCCCCGTACTATTTCAAGTACAACATGGGCCGCGAAGACTTGCTGCCGCTCTATTTCGGCGTGACCCTGCCGGTCATGTTCCTGGGATTGATCGCGGTGCCCTGGCTGTCCCGGCGTTTCGGCAAGGCGGGCGGCATCCGGGCAGGTGCTGTCTTTGCGATGATGGGCGCCGTCGGTTTCTACTTCACGCCGCCGGACAACGTTCTCATGGTATTCGTGTGGGGATCGGTGCTCGCGATCGGCGGTGCCCCGATCGCCGTGTTCGGTTGGGCGATGATCCCGGACACCGTGGAGTACGCCGAATGGCGCACCGGCGTGCGTGCCGCCGGTCTGACTTTCGCCGAGGCCAGCTTCTTTCAGAAGTTGGCCAAGGCGGTCGGGGGGGCTGGCGTTGCCGCGCTGCTGGCGGCGTTCGGCTACGTCGCCAACACGGCGCAGTCAGAGACGACCCTCGCGGCCATCCTGTGGACGATGTCCCTGGTGCCGCTCGTCATCCAGATTCTGCTCATCGCCGTCTCGCTCGCGTATCGCTTGGACGAGCCGGCGCATGGGCGTATTGTCCGCGAACTGAAGGATCGACAGGACATTTCGGTATGAAACTGCGCCTTGCATTTCTCGTATTCCTTGCCGCGACCTTGAGTTACGGCGCAACCGGAGACATACCGCCGGCCCTGCTCGGCGAAGCCGGCCCGCCGGGCGGCGAAACGCTCAGTTACCACGGGGAGGCGAAGGGCTATCTTGCGCTGCCGCAAGGTGCCGGCCCGCATCCCAGCGTCATCCTGATCCACGAATGGAACGGCCTGGTGGATCGCGTCCGCCAGGTGGCCGATGCATTCGCGGCGGAGGGTTATGTCGCCCTCGCGGCCGATCTCTATAGCGGCCGCACGGGTTCCAATCCGCAAGAAAACATGACGTTGGTGCGCGAGACGCTGGCGCAACCCGACGCCCTCATCGCCAACCTCGACGCGGCCACCACCTACCTGAAGCAGCGGTCCGACACGACCGGCAAGGTCGCCGCGATCGGTTGGTGCTACGGCGGCGGCGTCGCCTTGAGCTACGCCTTGGGCAGCGAGCACCACGACGCGACCGCGATCTTCTATGGGCGCCTGCTCGACGATCCGGAGCGCCTCGCGCAGATTGGCCACGAGGTGTACGGCACTTTCGCCGGGCGGGACGCGGGCATACCGCCCGAGGCGGTCGAGCGTTTCGTCGAGGCGCTTCGCGCCGCCGGCGTGGAGAACGATGTCCACATCTACGATCCGGTCAAGCACGGTTTCTGGCTGTACGTCGATCGCGACCCGGAGGTCAACCGGGAACCGGCGGCGGACGCCTGGCGGCGCCTGAAGGCCTATCTCAAACGGACCTTGAGCTAGGACGTAGATCTTCGGGGCGGATGCCCTACAGCAGATGCCCCGGCCGGCGTCCGGTGATGACCCGGGTGTTGAATCCGAGCCAATGCATGCGCCCGATATAGCGGGCGTGTTCTATCTTGAAGCACCGGTCCATGACGACGTCGAGGCCTCCGGCCCTGGCTATTTCGGCGGCTTCGTCGCTGATGACACCGAACTGGAGCCACAGGGCCCCGGCCTGGATGGCGACGGCCTGCCGGGCGATGTCGATGGCCGCCGATGGGTCACGGAAGACATCCACAACATCCACCGAGCCGGGTATGTCCGCGAGCGACGGGTAGCATTTGAAACCCATGATCTCGTCTTCCCGCGGATTGACGGGAATCACTTCATAGCCGTGCCGGTCGGCGTAGAACCCGACGAAATTGCTCGCCCGCAGCGCGTTCGGCGACAGGCCGACGATGGCCACTCTTCGCGATTGGTGCAGTATCCGCTGGATCGTCTCGGCGTCTTGATATTCAGGGGATACGGGCAAAAGCGGCCTCCAGGTCCCAGATAAGATCGTCCACGTCCTCGATGCCAACGGAAAGCCGGATTGTTCCCGGCCCGATGCCCGCAGCCGTCAGCTCGTCTTCGTTCAACTGCCGGTGCGTCGTGCTCGCCGGGTGAATGATCAGACTCTTCGCATCGCCGACGTTGGCGAGGTGCGAAAAGAGCTCCACGCCCCGAATGAACTCCTGCCCGGCCTCCCGCCCGGCCGCGAGGTCGAAGCAGAATACGGCGCTGGCGCCCTTCGGCAGATACTTTGCCGTCAAGGCGCTGTAGGGACTGTCGTCGAGGCCCGGATACCGCACTGAGGTCACTTCGCTGCGCCCGCGCAGCCATTCGGCCAATGTGACGGCGTTGGCGACGTGGCGCTCCATTCTGAGCGGCAGCGTTTCGATGCCCAGCATGAACAGGAACGCGTTGAACGGACTCATGGCGCTGCCCAGGTCCCGCAGGGTTTCGGCGCGCAGTTTCATCAGGTAGCCGTAGCCGCCGAAAGTCTCGTGGAACGCCAGCCCGTGATACGCCGGCGAAGGATCCGCGATGACCGGAAAGTTACCGTTGGACCAGTCGAACTCGCCGGAGTCCACCACCACGCCGCCGATGCTGGTGCCGTGGCCGCCGAGAAACTTCGTTGCCGAATGCACGACGATGTCGGCGCCCCAGTCCATGGGACGGCAGAGATAAGGCGTGGCGAAGGTGTTGTCCACCACCAGGGGGATGCCGTGATCGTGCGCCAGGGCAGCCACCGGCTCGATGTCAAGGACATTGCCGCCCGGATTGCCGATCGTCTCCGCGAACAGGAGCTTCGTGTCCGGGCGAATCGCGGCCCGCCAGTTTTCCGCCGCGTCCGGATCCACAAAAGTGAGGCCCACGGACAGCTTGCCGAACAGATGCTTGAGTTGCGTCACCGTGCCCCCGTACAGCGCGGCGGAAGCGATCACATGATCGCCGGGATTGAGCAGTGTGAAGAACGCCGCCGACTGCGCCGCCAGCCCGCTGGCGAAGGCGACCGCGCCGATGCCGCCCTCGAGGTTGCCGACACGCTCCTCGAACGCGGCCACGGTGGGGTTCATGATGCGGGAGTAGGTATTGCCGTACTCCTGCAGGTTGAAGTACGCGGCGGCGGATTCTGGGTCTTCGAACACGTAGCTCGTCGTCTGGAAGATCGGCACCGCCCGGGCGCCCGTATTGGGCTCGGGCCGCGCCCCGGCGTGAACGCTACGCGTGTGGAATCCGAATGATCGCAGTGGTTTCTGTTCGGGATTCTGCATTGGACACGGCGCGGGCTATGGCCGGCGCACTCTATCACCCAAGGACTGGTCACCCCAAGGACTGGGGACCCCAAGGACTGGGACACACGAGTTTTTGGTCGCACGGCGCGGCGGAGATTTTGCGCGGGGATCGTGGAGGGATGCTCACGCGGGCTGTTGGCGATGGCGCACCCGGTCCGGGCGCAGCGGGGCGGCGTTGGTGGCGCGCCTTGGGCTGTCGGGGAGGAAGTCGAGGTCGGGGGCGGGGAACCGCGCGGCGGGTCAAGCGGGGAGTCGGTCGTTGTTGCCTCCGGGCGCGCGGGGGCGCGCCCGGAGATCAGGCAGGCAGGGACACTTCGCGACGCCGCAGGCCGCGGTCGGACGCCCACTGCTCCAGCAGCGCTTTCGGGCCGTAGGCGCGCTGGTGCTTGGCCAGGGACGCCACCCCCGCGATCCACCGAGCCTCGCGGTCCGACGCCGTCTCGGCCTCGACGACGGCCTCCAGCCGCGCGACGTAGGCCGCGAGCGTCACCCCGAGACGCGGCGTCCGGCCGTCGGCGGGCGCCTTCTGCCCGCCGCCGCGCGTCAGGCCGGACGCCAGCGGGCGCAGGAAATCCGCCAGCGCTGCCGGGCTGTTCTCCAACAGCCGCGCGCTGATCGACGCGTGCTGGCACTGCGCGAGCCGCCGCGCCAGCTTCGCCCGCACCGGATTCAGGTCCACGTAGGCCATCGCCGACAGCACCGCCTCCTCGCTCAGCAGCGCGCCGGAATAAAACCGCTGCTCGAAAAAGTGCCCCTTGCAGCCGTCCTCCTCGTTAGCCCGCCGCGCGATCGGCTGCTTCAGATGCTGCATGAAGCACGACAGCGACCCCAGCGTCCGACGCGCCCTCGCCAGCCGCTCCGGATCGCCCAGCAGCAGCTCCCGAGCCTCCGCCTTGCGCTCCTCCACCACCGCGCCCCGCTCTGTCGGCGGAAACGCCTCCACCCAGCGCGCCGCCACCTCCTCGGCGCTCCAACCCTCGCAAGCCTTTGGGTCGTAGTGCACGACCAGGTGGAAGTGGTTGCTCATCACCGCGTAGGCGTCAATCTCCACCGCGAAGCAGCGCGCCAGCGCCAGCATCCGCTCCACCAGCCAACGCTTGCGGTGCGAGTAGTCCTTGCCTGTGCGCTTGTCGCGCCCGCACAGCCACGCGCGGCGAACGCAGCGTGACACCAGGTGGTAGCCGAGAGCCGTCGCGTTATCGACCAGCTTGTATCGGGGCGTCGCCATGGCCGCAAGTGTGCCCCGCCCCCCGGCCCCCGGGCGAGAGGACATCTCCCCACTTCGCGCGCGACATCCCGCAACCGAGACTAGACACATCCACCACCCGTTGCGCGCGAAATCTCCACCGCCGCGTGGGACACAAATTCCGTGTGTCCCAGTTTTTACTCCCCGTGGGACACAAATTCCGTGTGTCCCAGTTTTTACTCCCCAGTTTTTGTGTGTCCCAGTTTTTACAAGTTTTTACCCGACTTCGAGCAGGCCGTCGGCGATCAGCAATTCCGCGGCCGATAGCACAGCCTGGCCCACGCGCACGGGATCGGCGTCGTTGGCGCTGGCGATGCGCTCGGAGATGGTGCGTAAGGCTTGACCGTCGGCGTGGTGAGCGAGGCTCGCGACGAGCGTGCTGACCGGCAACTCGTCGCGGCCGGGTCCGTCGATGACATAGCCCGTCTCGAAGCGCCCGTCGCCCAGGACCATGCCGCGCCGCACGGCGACTCCGGAAGCCCGCCGGACGCGCGTGGTTGCCGCCGGTCGCATGCGCCGCTCGTGCCGGGCGGTGGTTTCGTCATCCAGTGCGCGCAGGAATGCATCCGGCAGGACGCCGTGGCGCAGCACGGATCGCTCGTAGCCGGCGGCGGTCTGCCCGGACACGGCGCGGACAAACGCGGCGCGCGGCGCGTCGGTCGGCGAACCCGCGATTCTGCGGGCTTCCCAGAAGTAGGAGTCGGCGGTCCGGTTCGACGCGTAAAAGAGCTTCGCCAGTTCGCGGAAGTGTGCGTACTGGTTCGTGTAGAGGCGTTCATAGGCGGCGCCCGCGGCCGCGCGCTTACTTGGCGTCGAGAGGGCGGTGGTGACGTAGGCGGCGGCAAGATGCGCGCCGGTCACCGCGAGATGCACTCCCGTGGAGAAGAGCGGATCGATGAAGCACGCGGCGTCGCCGACAAGGACGAAGTCGTCGCCGACCATGGACTTGGCACAGTATGACCAGTCGCGCACAGCATTCGGGCCCTGCCGCGGAACGGCCGCGTGGAGCAGGACGCGGGTACGCGTGCTCGATGCGATTTGCTCGGAGAAAAAGCGTTTCAGGCCGACGCGCCGGATCTGCGCCGCGCCGTAGTCCCGATCCACCACCGCGCCGACACTGGATATGCCGCCCGCCAGCGGAATCTTCCACAGCCAGCCGTGCGCTGTCGCCTCGATGAATATGTTGCCGTCGTCCGGGGGATCGAGATGCCGGCCGCCGTCGAAGTAGCCGTACACGGCGAGATTGCGGAAGGCGCTGTCCCATTCCTTCAGCCCGCGCGAGGTCGCGACGAGCGCGCGTTGGCCGGAGGCGTCGACGACCATGGCGGCCTCCGCGCGCCCGCCTCCGGCGAGTTTCACCGTGCCGGCTTCCACCGAGACCACGGCCTCGCCGAAGCGCACGGCGCAGCCGCAGTCGGCGGCGTGGTCCAGCAGAATCTGGTCGAACTGCGGTCGCCACACCTGGTAGGCGTGCGGAAAGCGCTTGTTCGTTTCCTTGAAGTACCAGCTCCAGGGCTCTGCATTGCGGCCCCAGGACATGGTGGCGCCCCACTTCTTGACGAAACCCGCCGCTTCCACTGCCGGCAGCGCGCCGATGTCATCCAGCACCGCCAGCGTCGCCGGCAACAGCGACTCTCCGACGTGCGCGCGGGGGAATGTCTCTTGTTCGTAAAGCGCGACGTCGAAGCCTTGTCGAGCGAGGAGGGCGGCGGCGACGCTTCCCGCCGGACCGCCGCCTACGACGATGACGTCAATCGGCTGCGGCCTGCTCGGCCGTGTCTCCGTCCGGCTGCCCGATGGCCTCGTTGGTCTGCGGATCCGTTTCGAACGGCCCCTTGAGGTCGAGTTCCCGGCTGATCTCGCGCACGGCGGGTATGACTTCCTCGCCCATGAGCCGCAGCGAGCGCATGCTGTCCTCGTGCGACATGGCGCCGTCGCCATCCCAGAAAAAGATGGTGCCGGGCCGAAGGGTTTCCAGCACGTGGCGCACGCGCTTGATGACCGACTTCGGCGTGCCGGAAATGATGCTGTATTTCTTCGTCAGGTCGGCGTAGGGATCCTTCGGCGGGGAAGGGATCGCTGTCTTCTCGCCACGCGCCTTCTGTTGTGCGATGAACTGCTCCGCCCGGCCCCGCGACCTGGCCGCGGCGAAACTTGTGAGCGTGGGCAGCAGGTTGTTGCGCTGGGTCAGCCCCGGCAGGTTCTGAATGAACGGCCGGACGATGCCCTGGTTGCCTTCGAGGAACGGGTTGCTCGGCCCCTGCACAAACTTTCGCCCGGCTTCGTCCGCCAACGCTTCGGTCTCGTCGACGTGCACCTTGAACAGGTAGCCTCTGTGCTGGGTTCCGGACTCGTAGCCGTTCTCCTTCGCCACCTGGTCGTAGTAGCCGTAGGACTCCTTGGTCGGCCCGAGTTCCGTCGCCAGCATGACGTAGGGAAACCGGTTTTTCGCCGCCCAGGCCACCGTGTTGCGGCTCATGACACCCGGGATCCAGATCTGCGGATGCGGCGATTGGAAGGGTTTCGACCAGGGATTCACGTAGCGATATTGATAGTGCTCGCCTTCCCAGCGGAACGGCCCGTCCCGCGTCCACGCGTCGATGATGAAGTCGTGGGCCTCCTGGAAGCGCTCCCAGTTGTATGGCGGGATGGCATTGTGCGCGATGCTCTCGCGGCCGGTGCCGCGCACCCAGCCTGTCACCAGGCGGCCGCGGGAAATCATGTCGATGGTCGCGAGACCTTCCGCCAGCCACAGCGGGTCGTCCCAGATGGGCAGAATGTTGCCGAGCAGCACGATCTTCGCGCGCTTGGTGATGCGCGCCAGGATGGCGGCCTCGAGGTTCATGAACTGCCCCATGCAGAACGGCGTGGAGTGGTGTTCGTTCAGCATCAGGCCGTCGAACCCCATTTCCTCCGCGTACAGCTTTTCGTCGAGGTAGCGGTCATAGAGGTCGGAGCCGAGCCGGGGGTCGTAGGAGCCGTTCGACATGGCGAGGTCGGCGACCGCCCTGCCCGTGTTGCCGAAGTAGCCGGAGTTCGGATCCTGGTAGGGACGTTCTGTGAAATAGCCGATGAACATGTCTGGACTTATCGAATGCCGCTGCGACCGATAGCGCAAATACTAACAGTACATTCTCCCCGGCGTTTGAACGGGGAGGTCCGATGGCGGGGAGATCGGCAATCCGGCACGCTATCTTCCTGCGCCGTCGACGTGGCCCGAGATCAGCTTCGCGATGCGCTCCGGTTCTTCGATCTCGACCAGGTGCCCCGCATCATCGAGCATCTCGATCGTCGCGTTCGGCAGGTTCGCCGCGTACAACTCGGCGCACTCTGGCGGCACGACTTTGTCTCGCCCGCCCCAGACGATGAGCGTCGGCGTGTTCACGTTGCCGAGCAGCGGTGCGAGACGGCGGTCGAACATATACGGCTTCCAGGTCACGCGCGCCGTCATCTCCCGGGAAAAGTCCCACAGCTGGCGAACATCGTCGCCCGGTTCTTCGCCGACCCAGGAAAGGTAGCTCTCCTGGTCGCGAAAGCTCTCCTCGATGTAGGCCCTGTGCGAGACCATCATCTGGTCCAGGATATCGCCGTTCTCCGGTTTCAGGCCGGCGGCGCCGATCAGCACCAGCGCGCGCAGCCGCCCGGGCTGCATGGCGGCGAGTTCGGCCGCGATGAAACCGCCGAATCCCGCGCCGACCAGCGCCGTGGAACCGAGGCCGAGTGCGTCGAGAATGTGGCCGCCGAGGATCGCAATATCTCGAGGATCGCGCGCCCACGACGGACGCACCGAGCCGCCCCAGCCCGGCAGGTCGGGCACGATGACCCTGTGGCGTTCGGCCAGCGCGGCATGCACCGGCAGCCAGCCGGGGCTGCCCCAGGAGTGGTGCAGCAGGACGATGTCGCTGCCGCTGCCGCCCTCGAGCAGGTGCACCTCGCCGGTGGCGAGCGCGATATCTCTTTCACGGTACGCGTCGGTCAACTTTCCCCTCCCCAGATATTCGCTTTAGTGTAACGCGCGAATGGACGTTGGAAACGACGTGAATCAGGCACAATATGGTCCCGGTACCCGGTGAAGCGAACGAACGATGACGGTAATTCACGCGCGAGATCTGACAAAAAGTGTTGCCGACGCGCTGCAATACGTCTCCTATTACCATCCGCCGGACTTCATTCGCGCCATGGCAGCCGCCTACGAGCGCGAGGAGAATCCCGCCGCCAGGGGGGCGCTGCGGCAGGTGCTCGTCAATTCGCGCATGTGCGCGCTGGGCAAACGCCCCATCTGCCAGGACACAGGCATCGTCAACGTCTTTCTGGACGTCGGCATGGAGGTCGCCTGGGAGGGTGGCGCCAGCGTCGACGACATGGTCAACGAGGGCGTGCGGCGCGCGTATCTCGACGCCGACAATATCCTGCGCCCCTCCATCGTCGACGACCCCGACGCCGACCGCGCCAATACGCGCGACAACACGCCGGCCGTGATCCATTACCGCATCGTGCCCGGGGACAAGCTGACGGTGGAGGTCGCGGCCAAGGGTGGCGGCAGCGAAGCGAAGGCCATGTTCACGATGCTGAATCCGTCCGACTCCGTCGTCGACTGGGTGCTCGGCGCGGTGCCGACGATGGGCGCCGGATGGTGTCCGCCGGGTCTGCTCGGTGTCGGCATCGGCGGCACGCCGGAGAAGGCGATGCTGCTCGCCAAGGAGGCGCTGATGCAGCCCGTCGACATCCACGATCTCATCGCCCGCGGTCCCGCAAACCACGCGGAAGCGTTGCGCCTCGAACTCTACGAGAAGGTCAATGCCCTGGGGATTGGCGCGCAGGGACTGGGCGGATTGACGACGGTGCTCGATGTCAAGGTGGCCGACCATCCGACCCACGCCGTGAACAAGCCGGTGGCGGTGATACCGAACTGCACCGCCACGCGGCACGTCCGCTTCGTGCTGGACGGCTCGGGGCCGGCGGAGTTCGTACCCCCGAACCTCGATGACTGGCCGGACATCGCCCTGGATCCCGCCGGCGATGCGCGCCGGGTCGATCTCGACTCGATCACCAAAGCGGATATCGCGACTTGGCACGCCGGCGAAACGCTGCTGCTGTCGGGCAAGCTCCTGACTGGTCGCGACGCCGCGCACAAACGTCTGGTGGACATGATTGATCGGGGCGAGCAACTGCCCGTGGACTTCACGAATCGGTTCATCTACTACGTCGGCCCGGTCGATCCCGTGCGCGACGAAGTGGTGGGACCGGCGGGTCCAACGACCGCCACGCGCATGGACAAGTTCACGCGTGTCATGCTCGCAGAAACAGGCCTGATCGGGATGATCGGCAAGGCCGAGCGCGGCCCCGCCGGCATCGAAGCCATCAGGGATCACGGCGCGGTATCGCTTGTCGCGGTCGGCGGCGCCGCCTACCTGGTGTCGAAAGCGATCACGAAGTCGACCCTGCTCGCGTTCGAAGACCTCGGCATGGAGGCGATCTACGAGTTCGAGGTGCGCGACATGCCCGTGACCGTGTCGGTGGACGCCCGCGGCGAGTCGGTGCACATCCAGGGCCCGCGCCTCTGGCGCGCGAAGATCGCGGACCGAATCGCCGCGGTCAACGCATAAATAGCGGGGCTAACGCGGAAGGGACTGCGCGAGAAAATCCAGCATGAGGTCGACGCAGACCTGGGGCTCTTCAAGCTGCAGGAAGTGGGTCGTCTCCGGCACGAAGTCGTAGTCGAGGATCAGGAGTTCGCTCAAGTCCACGGTCGGCAAGAAGGAGAACGGCACGGCGGGATCGGCGCCGATGGCTTTCGCCGGACAGCGCAGCCTGTCGATCTCTACGGCAACCGCCCAGCGAAATGCCTGCTGGTATATCTTGGCTTCATAGTCGCGCGGGCAGCGCAGTTCGTATCCGGTGCCGCCGGGGACCCGGCGGAGCGTCGTTCGCGCGATGAGGTCTGCGGCGCCGGGGACCAGGCGTTGGAAGGCCGGAGCGCGACGGATGAGCTCGGCGAAAGCTTCTTCGGTATCGAATGTTTCCCTTCGCCGCCGGGCACCCTCGTCCAACTGGTCTATCGTCGCCCCGAGGGTTTGCAGGTGTTGGGGAGCGCACCCGGGCGGACAGATAAACGGATCGAACAACACCAGTGCCGAGAACCCGCCGCTGGCGGCAACCTGGAGCACCGCCGTCTGTGCCGATAACGAGTGGAACACGCCGATCTTCGGTGTGTCCCCGAAGTGCCTGTCAATCGCCTGGACGACGCGCTCGTTGTCGCGGACGAACGTCGCGATGTCGTGCGCCTCAAGGTCGCCAACCGGGTTCCCGACCGGATTCCAGCCGTGGTTCCGAAAGTCGTAGAGGATGAGATCGAACCGGTCGGCGAGCAGCGACCAGAACGGATAGTACGAATCGGCTGAAAGTCCGTTGGCGTGGCTGAGAACGAGCCGCGTCCCTTGCGGATTGCCGTGCCGTCTGAGGGTGATGGGCGTGCCGTCGTCCATGCGGACTTCGACCGTCGCAAGGGGCTCTGGCACCTCCCAGCGCGCGGACGTTACGCGATTCTCCCCGGCGGTAGATGACGTTTGGCGGCTGGTTGTCATCGTGCCGAGGGCGTTATTCACCGCCGGCGCACGCCTTGGCGCCGCACCGCTCGATGGCTCCGGTGCTGGCGGCGCCGGCGTTCGCGCACACGGTAATGGGATTGAACCCCGCGTCGCGATCCTCGCGCACAACGCGCGCCAGCGCTTCCATATCCAGACGGAACCGGTCGTCGGAGGCGATCATGCGGATGCAGTCCGGTCGAATGCCGGTGATGCCGGCGGCGCGGACATGCGCGCTGTGACTCTGGTCGCGTGCTCCCCATGTTTGACAAGCGGTGACTTGCCGCAACGTCACCGCCGTTTTGCTCGGCACTGCTCATGACATCGGAACGAACGTGATCAGCGGCAGCAGCGCCGTTGCGATCGACATGACGTAGCTGAATACCGGCACGCCCAGGACACCCAGCAGGATCAGGCTCAGGAGCGCGTACACGCCGTAGCGGGCGTTGTAGTGCCGATATGCCTCGGCGGCGGCGGGCGGCAGGAAGTGGGGCAGGATGTAGTGGCCGTCCAGCGGACCGATCGGGATCAGGTTGAACACCATCAACAGTAGGTTCACCCGCACCAGCAATTGCACAAACATTTCGGTGCCGGGCGTGAACGCCGCGTCGACATCCGCGACGCGGAGCAGCAGGAAGACGTTCCACACAAAGAGTGCGAGCAACAGGTTCATGCCGGGCCCCGCCGCCGCGACCCACAGGTCGGCGCGCTTTGATCGAAAGTTGCGCGGGTCCGTCGGCACCGGCTTGGCATAGCCGATCCCCACCATGATCACCATCAGCAAACCCACGACATCGATGTGCGCGACCGGATTCAAGGTGAGCCGGCCGGCGCGTTCCGCCGTATCGTCGCCATACAGCTTCGCCACGAAGGCGTGGCCGAACTCGTGAAACGAAAGTGACGCGACGAGCGCCACGATCAACAGCGCAAAGAGCAGTATTTCGCCTTGGTAGATGAGTTGGATCACGCGTTCGAACCGTTTGTCCGGGTACGCGTATCCCGCCCGACGAACAGGCGTGCCGTCGCGCAGCCGGCCAGCAGTCCGCACAGGTGCGCCTCCCACGAGATGCCGCCGCCTTGGGGCACGATGCCCCAGATCGTGCCGCCGTAGAGGAGGACGACCGCGAGCGAGGCCAAGAGGGAGGTGACGGCGCGCTCGTACAGTCCGCGCACGATGAGGAAACCGACGAGGCCGAACACCACTCCGCTCGCGCCCACATGGGCGGCTTCGCGACCGAACAGCCACACGGCGAGACCGCCCACGACGATGATCCACGCGAGTACGACCAGGTAGTAGCGTACGCCGCGGACCAGCACGATGGCGGCGAGCGGGATCAGGGACAACGTGTTGGCGATGAGGTGCCACAGCGATCCGTGCACGAAAGGCATGCCGATCACGCCGGGCAGGCCGTCGAAGCGCCGGGGCGTCAGTGCCAGGAAGTACAGCGCGCTCGGGTCGGCGAATGCGTACAGCGACACCGCCCAGACCAGGCCCAGGCCGCCGAACAGTACGGCGGCGCGCTGCGCGAAGGCGGGTTTCATCGGCGAGGCTCCCGTACTGGGTGATCGGATCGACGCGCCAATGGTACCGGAGCCGGGCCGGACAATCTGTCGCGCCCGTTGAATCTTCCACGGCACTAGCGATTGCCGGTGCAATCGGGTGTCTTCTATGATCGACGCATGTCGGGCCATTGACCGGACCATCTATATGGATCGTCGGGAGGTACTCAAAGGCGGTGCTGCGGCCATCCTGCTCGCTCCGGGGTTCTCGGTCCGGGCCGCGCCGAAGCCCAGGGTCGTACACGACTTCTCGGGCCTCAACTACGTGCCCGTCGCCATGGAGCGACGTCCGATCACCACCGAGGAGGTGAGCGACGCGATCAGTCGCTGGCCGGGTGCGATATCCATCGGCGGCGGCCGCTACAGCATGGGAGGCCAGGTCGCCGCCCCGGACTCGCTGCACCTGGATATGCGCTGCATGAACCGCGTGCTGGCGCTCGACCCGGCGCGGCGCGTCGTTCGCGTGCAGGCGGGAATCTCCTGGCGCGATATTCAGGATGCGATCGACCCGCATGACTTGTCGGTCAGCATCATGCAGAGCTACAGCAACTTCACGGTGGGCGGCTCGGTATCCGTCAACTGCCACGGCCGCTACATCGGCAAGGGGCCGCTGGTCAACTCCGTGCGCGCCGTGCAGATGGTTCGCGCCGACGGTCAGATCCTCGAGTTGACGCCGGGGTCGGCGCTGTTTCGCGGTTTGTTCGGCGGCTATGGAGGCCTCGGGGTGGTCACCGAAGTCGAACTCGAACTCGACGGCAACACGCGCCTTCGCCGCGTCGTCGAGAAAGTCGACCTCGACCGCTACCCGGACCACTTTCGCAGCAAGATCGCGCAAGACCCGCGCGTCGTGCTGCACAATGCCGATCTCAGACCCCCCGGCTTCGCCGAGCCCCGGCTGATCACCTGGATGTCGACGGAAGAACCCGCGACGGTCCCGGAGCGGTTGATTCCGCGCGATCGGGACTACGGCCGCAACCAGGCCCTCATCTGGGCAGTGTCCGAGCTGCCTGGCGGGAAGGGGCTGCGTCGCGGCATCGAGGACAGGGTGCTTGAGCGAGAGGCCGTCGTATGGCGCAACTACGAGGCCAGTCTCGACACCGACGCGCTGAATCCTGGAACCCGTCTCTTTTCCACCTACCTCCTCCAGGAGTACTTCATCCCGGTCGGGAATTTCCTGCCTTTCGCGCGCACGCTGGCGGACGTGCTGCGGCGCCGGCGGGTCAATGCGCTGAACGTATCGATCCGTCACTCTGCTCGCGATTCAAGGTCGATACTGGCGTGGGCGCCGACGGAAGTCTTTTCGTTCGTGCTCTACTACAAGCAACGCACCAGCGAGAGGGCGAGCCGGGGAGCTGGCGTCTGGACGCGGGAGTTGATCGACGCCGCGCTCGCCAACGGCGGTCGGTACTACCTGCCGTACCGGCTTCACGCCGCCCGCTCCCAATTCGAGCAAGCCTACCCCGAGATCCGGGAATTCGTGGCGCTGAAGTCCAGGGTCGATCCGCGCGCGAAGTTCCGAAACCTGCTCTGGGACAAGTACCTGTAGCCAAGTTTCCGTTGGCTGCCGGAATCCGCGTTGAATCCGGAAATGCTCGATATGCCGGTGCCGACTACAATCAACCCGCATCCCCAAAGCAAAGGAGCATCGACGTGGCCGTGCGAGAAGTGTTTGCCTACCTCTGTGTCGACAACGCAGTCGACGCCATCGCGTTCTACGAGAAGGCGTTTGGCGCGACCGAGAAAATGAGACTGGTCGAGCCCGGCGGTCGAATCGGCCACGCCGAGCTCGACTTCGACGGTGCGACCGTCATGCTGGCGGACGAGTTCCCCGAAATGGACGTCAGGTCGCCCGAGAGCATCGGCGGCTCACCGGTCACGATCTACCTCCAGGTCGACGATGCCGACGCCGTGGTTGATTGCGCGGCGAACGCGGGCGCCACGGTGGAGATGCCTCCGACGGACATGTTCTATGGCGAGCGCATGGCGGTCCTGCGCGATCCGTTCGGGCATCGCTGGAATATCGGTCACAATATCGAGGATGTTTCCCCCGACGAGGTACAGCGACGCTACAACGAGATGGTCGAGGGATCGTAGAGTCCGCGGATGGATGTCGATCGAGCAAAGGGCGACCGACGGCGCAACAACCCCGTCGTCGCCTCCCGCCTCATTTCAGGGGACGGAAGTTGTAGCGCTGGCCCGCGATGGTCGCCTGGTACATGAGCCCGCCGACGGTCATCGTGAAGACGCGCATCCCTTCGTAGTAGGTTTCGGCGCCGGCAAGCTCCGCGGACGAAGCCGCGCCCACGGAAGCCTGGCTGCCCTGCGTGCCCGATGAGGCCCGCGCGCTGGCGGTGACCGCAACGGCCGAGGCCTGCGCGTCGAACTCGAACTTGCCTTCGGTGAAGTCGTCATAGGCGGACGCGTCCTCGAAGAAGACGACCTGCCGGTAGACCTGCCCGCCCAACTGCAGGCCGATCGAGACATCGACGAGGCGGCTGAACCCCGTTACCTTGCCGTCGACGTAGACCTGCCCCCGGCCGGTCGCCCCGCCGATGCCGATGCCCCCGCGCGCGATGCGGGCCCACACTGCGTAGCCGAAGGCGTTGTCGAAGAAGGGCTGTACGACCGGAACGGACTTGAAGGTCTCGATCGTCTCGGAGAGATCCTTGACGTTCTGCCCCGATGCCGCAATGGACCCCGCGACCGCGATCGACGCGAGCGTTCGGGCGTATAGGTTCATGGTCTGCACTTCTCGGCGACCACTGGCCGCGTTCACTGCAACGGGAATCGAAGTGTAGCCGCCTTACGCTCGAAACCAAAGGCGCCGGGATCGTCAGCGACCGGGCTCGCCAGACAACCTCCGCGTGTGCCCGTGTCGCGAACTCGGCTCGACGGATCAGGCGAGCCCCATCTCCCGGTAGGAGCGCGCGACCTTCTCAAGCGCGACGGCGAACGCCGCCGTACGCAGATCATCGATGACATCGGACGTGAGCATCGTCTCGCGGACCGTATGGTAGGCGCTGCGCATGGTGTCCTCGAGGCCGGAGCGGACGAGGTCGAGCTCTTCGGTGCCGCGCAGCAGGGGTTCCTTGAGGGCGTCGGGCACGGGCTTGCCCGTGGTCGTTTCGATCATCTCGACGATGTGCCGGTTGCGCTGGATGTCGAGTCGGCGTGAAAGGCGGCCGAAGCGCATGTGCGAGACGTTGGAGACCCACTCGAAGTAGCTGACCGTAACGCCGCCGGCATTGACCAGAAGATCGGGCAGGATGATCTTGCCGCGCTCGAGCAGCACCTGTTCGGCGGCGAAGGTGACGGGGCCGTTGGCGGCTTCGACGATGAGCGGGGCGCGGATCCGCGGCGCGTTGGCGGCGGTCACCTGGCCCTCGATGGCGGCCGGAACAAGGATGTCGCAGTCGGCCTCGAGTGCACGGGCGCCGTCGGCGACGAAGCGGGCGGCGGGGAAGCCTTCGACGCCACCTGTTCGGCCGAGGTGTTCGGCGACCGCATCGGGTGCGAGGCCGGCATCGGAGACGATGGCGCCGTCGCGCTCGACGATGCCCACGAGGCGCACGCCTTCGTTTTCGACGAGGTAGCGTGCGGCGTTGAAGCCCACGTTCCCGAACCCCTGGACGATGACGCGCTTGCCTTCGAGGCCGCCTTCGAGGCCGCAGCGGGCGACGTCAGCGGGATAGCTGAAGAACTCGCGGACCACGTAGTGGACGCCGCGACCCGTGGCGTGCCGGCGGCCCGGGATCCCGCCCTGGGTCGCCGGCTTGCCGGTGACGCAGGCGAGCGCGTCGATGTCGGCGGGGTAGAGCGCCCGATACTCGTCGGCCATCCAGGCCATTTCCCGTTCGCCGGTCCCCATGTCGGGCGCTGGCACGTCGCGGCTCGGGCTGATGTAGCCGTGGTCGGCGAGTTCCTGCGTGAAACGGCGGGTGATGAGTTCGAGTTCGTCTTCGTCATAGTCCTTGGGGCGAATCGCGAGGCCGCCCTTGGCGCCACCGAACGGCACGTCGACGAGGGCGCACTTGAAGGTCATGAGCGCGGCGAGCGCCTCGACCTCCTGCTGGTCGACGATGGGGGCGTAGCGGATGCCGCCCTTGACGGGCAAACGGTGCTCGCTGTGCACGGCCCGCCAGCCGCAGAACGTCTGATAGCGACCGCGCAGACGCACCGGGAAGCGCAGTTGGACGACGGAGTTGCACTCGCGGATGGTCTCGACGAGGTCCGGCGGGATGTCGAGCGCACGGGCGGCGCGATCGAACATGAGCCGCACGCTCGCGAGAAAAGTCGGTTCGGTCGAAGGGTTCACGCGGACTCCGCTGGCAAGGGCCGGGTGGTCAAGCCGCGCGAGCGTACGACGCCGACGTGTCGAGGACAAGCTCCCGTCGAAGAGCCAAGGCTATGCTGCCTTGGCGGCGGGCGGCCCGCACCTGTGGCAGATTGTCGCGGTTGACGGCAGCCGCGTGCAGGTCGATGACTTGGCCGCAGTGCTCGACGACCGCGTGGAAGGCAAGGCCGTTCAGAAAGTCGGGGGCGCGGCAGGCACCGCGACCGGGCGCTTGTGCGTCTTGACCGTCAACCGGGTCAACCACCCACGCGTCCACCGCCGATAGCCGCGTCCGGTCCGGTTAGCATCCGGGCGATATCCGCTGCGTACTTCACCTCGGAGTCGTCCTCGGGTTCGTAGCCGAGCACTCGACGGGCCGACTCCAACGACCAGAACGCCCGGGTGTTTCCGGAGATGCCGTATACGACCAGCCACGGTACCCCATCGGCCCGTGCGATGTCCGGTGTCTCGATGGCCTTGATGAACAGCTGGCACAGGTCCCGCTGACTGAAGTGCGCCCCGAGGTCACGCTTGAAGTTGGTCAGGCCCGAGCCGCCGGTGTGCTGCTCCGACAGGGTTCTTTCATAGACCGATCCCGGGACGTCACGCGGCGCGCCGATTCTCACCTGCACCACCTCGAGTTTCCTGCCGAACATCCCGCAGGCGTACGGAAAGCCGAGTAGCTCGTACGCGGCCTTGGCCCAACCGTAGAAGTTGTCGGAGAGCGGCACTTCGTCCGGCGACACCATCTCCTTCTTGCGGTTGTGGATCAACGCATGCTCATACCAGTCCGCAGCGTGGTTGGAACTTGCCATCACGACGCGCCGCACCCCAGCGTCGAATGCCGCGCGGTAGACGTTGTTCGCCATGCGGACGTTGTCGCACTCCGCTTCGAAGCGGTCGATCTCCTGCGCGCGGGACCCCTTGTAGCCGAGGTGCACCACGGCATCGACGCCCTCGAACAGGTGCGCGTACTTCGAGCGGTCGGGATCAACCAGGTTGACGATCTCGACCCCCGTAACTTCCGCGCCGCTCCGGTCCTGCGACCGGACGTCGGCCATTCTGAGTTCGTACCGATCCCGGAACTCTTCACGCAATTGCGATGCGATATAGCCGCTCGCTCCCGTCAGGAGCACCACTCGTTCTTCCATTGTTTCCCTCCTGCAAAGCCGGATTATCACCCATCCGTCCGGGGACACCCATCACCCATTCGTTCGGGACACCCACCCATCCGTCGGGGACACCCATCGGGCCGGGACACCCATCAACATCCATCCGTCGGGGACACCCACGGGTTCTGCTGGGACACCGAGGGTTCTGAAGGACACCCGGCTCTGAAGGGACACCCACCCATCGGTCCGGGACACCCATCCGTCGGGGACACCCAAGATGCGCATGACATGGCGATTGCCACGCACACGCTGAATTTCGATGAAGCCCCGGGGTCCGCGTTTGCCGTATTCAAAGGGATCGGCGGTCGCTTCCATCCAACGGTGCAGGCGCGCTTCCATCTCCTCGACGACGGGTCGCGCCTCCGGAACGCCGTGAACCCGATCACTTGGGGTGCAAGCGCTGACGTGCCTTGATTCGCCTGCTGTTATAGGTTGGCGAGGCAATGGGCGGCATCGTCATTCACATTCCGATGGACTGACCGGACTCATCATCCAAACGGTCCCCCGAGCCCCACCCACGGTCATGTCTTCGTGGTCGCCGCGGGGGCCTCGGCGTCCCCCGCCTCGTTCCGGCCCTTCGGTACCGGCGCGAAGTAGCCCACGATGAGCAGCAGCAGGCCCACGCCGAGGAAGGACACGACCCGGCTCAACGTGCCGACGTTTCCGAGTTCCACGACGAACAGCTTCAAGATCACGACACCCATCACGACCGCACCGCCGATCCAGACTTTCCGACGCTCCCGAATCGCACCGGCCACCATGCCGGCGAGCCCCGCAACTCCCCAGACCAGCGATAGTCCCGCCTGGAAGATCGCCGATCCGGCAAGGTGGCCGACCGTGAACGGAACACCCGCGAAGTGGTGGACCCCGCGCGCCACTTCCATCGACAGGAGGACGAGGCTGACCACGGCGAGCAACGGGAAGATGACTCGCGTATTCGAACGCCGGACCTCGAGGTCGAAAGCGCGCCAAAGCGCAATACCCGCCACGACCGCCCCAATCGTCAGCGGATTGAGCAGCGGTAGGTAAGGAAGCGGTGCCGCACTCCCGTTGGAGCTCAAGCTGGCGGCCAGTGCGATCATGGCCGCTACGCCCGCCAACACCGGGATCCCCATCGTGGAATACGAACGCCAGTGATGCTCGAGCGGCCAGGGCAGTTTCCCGCGCGCCATTCCGGTCGCCAACGCCATCGCGCCTGCCGTCACGACGGTGGCCGCAAGGGGCCAGTCGCCTCCGGCCACGTTGCCCGCGAGCCAACGGACTTCGCTCGCAATCAGCACCGCCAATGCCCAGTACGTGCCGATTTGCAGGTACGGCGTGAGCCTGGGATAGCCGCCCTCCCGGTAGTATAGGAATGCATATTGGACAGCCAGTGCGAACGGCCAGGCGAGCCAGCCATAGTTCTCCAGGGGATGAGGCTGCGCGCCCACTCCGAGGCTGAAGAAAAGCGTCACGACCATGACGGGCAGCAGCACGAGAGCCAGGGAATCGAGTCGCGGCCATCCCAGCGTCTTTGCGACGAGCATGGCCGCGATGGCCGAGAGCGCGGCCATGCCGAGCCAGGCGTTGCGAACGCCCTCGACCACGAATTCGGCAATCTCCCGGGCGACCGACCAGAACCACCACGCACCCGCCCAGGAAAGCGCGATGCGCGTCCACACGCGCTGATCACGCGGCGACAGCGTGCCGTGCTCGAAGCTCCAGGCAACCGTCCAGCCGGCTAGCGCCAGCATCGCACCGGTCAGGAAAGGACCATTCAGCAAAGGTGTGACCACGTCGCCGAACAGTCCCGCCCGGACGTGCGCCACCGCAGCGACAACTTGCAACGCGGCACCGGCAAAAGCCAGGAGCCGCGATCCGTTGCGCATGCCGAACCACGCCAGCGTCGCGCCCTGCGCCGCCCAGGCGGCGCACGTCCAGCGGTCATCCAGCGCAAGAGGAAACGCCAACGCCAGGAATACGAGCGCCAACCCGATGAAGCACATCGCCAGCGTGCGCAGATCCCTGACCCGCCACACGCCCGCGCCAAGCACGGCATAAAGGGCCGCCAGACCTCCGGCCGACCACGCGAGCCCCGCCTCGCTCTCCACGAGCCGTGTCTGCAAGGTGAACCCGATAAACGGCGTGCCGAAGACCACGGCGCTGTCGACGAAGCCGTGCAGGTTGGGCGGGCGGCGCAGGGCGAACAGCACCGCGATGCCGATGTACATCAGCACGAACAGCACGAGGAACGGCTCGGTCGTTGCGAAGTGCTCGGGTAGATAGCCTTGGTAGCCCCATACGCTCGCAATCACAAAGGTGAACGCGAAGCCAAGCAGGTTGAGAATCCGCCACGCCTTGAACCAGGCAATGGTCAGGATTGCCGCGTTCAGCACCGCGTAGTAGCTGAATAGCGCGACGTGATCTCCCGTCTCCGTGGCGGCGAGAAAAGGCGCAAGGAATCCCCCCGCGACGCCCAGCACGATTAGCGTGCGAGAGTTCTGGACCACCGCAACGATACCCGCCGCCACCGTGACAACCACCATGGCCCCAAATGCAACCGTCGCCGGCAGAAGCGCGTAAAACTCGAACGCGGCGTAGGTCGTGAGATAGAGAACGCCCAGGCCCCCGCCCTGGAGACTGAGCGCGTAAATCTCTCTCTCCTTCCGTAGACGCCAGCCCACACCTAGCATGACAAAGCCGAATAGCGCCAACCCGGCCAGCCGGGCCCATACGGGAAACGTGAACAGTTGGTGGTCGATGGCGTACTTGATGAAGAATCCGACGCCGAAGAGAACCACCACGACACCGACTTTCACCGGCACGTTGCCGGTCGTGAACCACTTTTTGACCGTTGAGATAACTCGGTCCACGGCGGATAGGCTGGACTCCAGTTCGGGTTCTGCGCGGGCCGGCGCCTGCCCCCATACGTCGTCATCCGTCTCGGAACGAGAAGGTGGAGGCCCCGACGGGCTGGACGGCCTCGCCGTGTCCATCGCTGCGGCCTCACGCGCGGCCGGGGTGGCGCTAGATGGAGTTGCCTCCGGCTCGAGCACCGCCGGATCCGGCTCTACGCGTCGACCGACCGGCGCATCGGCCTCCCGGACCGTTTCTAGTTCCTTGATGCGGGAGCTGAGGTGAAGGACCCACCCGCCGAGACCGCCAATCAGACCGCCGTAGAGGAGCGCCGGCCCGAAACCATCGGTCAGCAAGCCGACGAGCAGCCCCAACACCATGCCGATCAGAACATAGGGCGCCAAATCTGTCTCCACCACGCTGCGTACAAACGATTCTAGCCCGGCTTCGACAACTCAGGGTAATTTGCGGCCGAATTTGAACGGTTGCGTCTGCGTAACTATTTGTTTTTGTTGACCAATGGTTCATCGAGCGCGCCGTAGTGCCGACCTTGGTCCTTGACCGAGAGGTCCTTTCGGGCAGGCTGTCGGGCCATGTTCGTGCGCGCCAAGCACCCATCCGCCGGGGACACCCATCGTCATCCGCCGGTTCCGCATCATCATCCGGGACACCCATCCGTTCGGGACCCCCACCCATCCGTTCGGGACACCCACACGTCTTTCCGTCCGGGACACCCACGACGTCTTTCCGTCCGGGACACCCACGATGCGCATGACACGGCGACTGCCGCGCACACGCTGAATTCTCAGGGTCGTTCCTTCAATGGGGAAGATGACTGGGGTGACCATCGACCTGAGTGTCCAGGTTGGCAACCAGGTGCAGGTAGAAATCTTCGTCAGCGAAGGCGGTGGTTGCGCGTTACGGCAAATCCCGCACGACGCGAAAGCCGATCACGACATCGCGCGAACCCAGGTTGAACAGCCGTCGCATCTTGTCGGTCGGGGGTGGACCCGCACCCCGGCTTGCCGCGCGCAGGGAACGCGGTGTGATGCCCGTCCGGACGCCCTCTGCGTCGCTGGCCCAATGGCCGCCGCGCAGAACGCGTCGATCGCAGTTGCCGGAGAGCCAAGCGCTGCCGTCCGCCGGCGCCCCCACGTAGTTCGCGTTCCAGCAGTCCTCACACCATTCGGCCACGTTGCCGAGCATGTCGCGCAGCCCAAACGGATTGGCTGGATAGCTGCCCACCGGCATCGGCCTGCCGACGAAGTACCGGCCGTAGTTGGCCTCCGCCTGGGACACGGTATGGCCGGTGTAGTAGGGCGTCGTCGAGCCGGCCCGCGCGGCGTACTCCCACTCGGCCTCGCTCGGCAAACGGTATCGCTTTCCGGTCCTTTGCGAGAGCCAGGCCAAGTAGGCTGGCACATCGTCCCAGCCGACACGCATGACCGGATGCCGCGGATGGCCCCAGTTGCGCCCGAAGAATCGCCGCTTCGGTCGATAGCCGTCGCAGCCGCCGGACTCGACGCAGGCGTCCCATTCGGCGAACGTCACCTCGTAGACGCCCATCGCGAACGCGTAGCTGATCGTCACCGGGTGTACGGGCCCCTCGTTCCATTGCCGCCCCGCTTCGCCCTCCGGCGAACCCATCAGGAAGGTTCCGGGCGGCAGGACGACCATTTCGGGACACGTGGGGCAATCCCGAAAGCGTGTGCCGGGGGTGTGGCCGGCGTTCGAGCCTTCGTTGTCCGAGTTCTCGGCCATCGCTTCGATCTCTTCTGGCGTGTCCGACGCGTCGTGGTTCTCTGATTGATCCGCCCGCGCCGGAGGTCCGCCCACCAGTACCAGGTGCATCGCCAGTGCAGCACCGCCGACGCATCGAGCCAGGCTGCGCGACGAAGGCACCGCGATCCTGCGTTTCCAGCCGATCACCCGACTCCTTTGGTTCGAATGTCCGCGCTGATCAGTCTCGTACCGCCTCGAAATACCGCTCCGCGGAAGCTAGGTGGGCGTCGACGTTCGTCCCATGGCCGACGTAGTGCGTCACGATGGCGAGATGCGTGCAGCCGAGTTCTCGCCACCGGTCGTGGTGGGCCTTCCACCTGTCTGGATCGCCGCCCCGGGTCTGTGCTTGTGCCTGGATGCCGAAGCCTTCCCAGGGCAAACCCGCTTCCTCGCGTGCGGCGCGGATGGTCGTGATTGCTTGGCGCGACTTCTCGTTCGGTATCCCGACGGGCACCCAACCGTCTCCGAGCCGTCCGCAGCGGCGCAGCACCGCCGGTGCGCCGCCGCCGAACCAGATGGGGATCGGGCGCGTGGGCCGAGGCAGGATGCTCGCCTGAGTCACGGTGTGATAGTCGCCTTCGAAAGTCAGGCTGTCCTCCGTCCAGAGCCTGCGCATCAGTTTGACCTGTTCGGCCTGACGAGCGCCGCGCCGCTCGAACGGGACGTTGAGGGCTTGGAATTCCACGGCGTTCCAGCCGACACCGATACCCATCCGGAACCGGTTGTTGGACAGGATCGCAAGTTGCGCCGCCTGTTTCGCGACGAGGGCGGTCTGCCGTTGTGGCAGGACCAGAACGCAGGTGCCAAAAGTGATCTCCGAGGTGACGGCGGCCATGTAGGAGAAGACGGTGAAGGGCTCGTGAAAGGCGACATCCTTGTCGTACGGTCCATCCCAGCCGCCCGGACGGTCGGGGTCGGCCCCGAGAACGTGGTCGTAGATCATCATGTGATCGGCGCCGAGTTCCTCGGCACCCTGGGCGTAGTCGCGGATGGCGATCGGGTCGACGCCGATCTCGTTGTGTGGGAAGACGATGCCGAGTTTGATCATCGGAGAGCTCCTGCGGGATGCCACGCGCGATGATATACGGGCGGCGGCGCCAGGGAGTGGGGCCGGGCTGGTGCCCGTTTGACTGCAGCTCGGTCAGATTACGCGTTGCGCGTTGTCCGGAGCCATGCGAAGGCCTGCCTGGCGAAGTCGCGATCCAGCGTGAGGGCTTCCCGCAGTTCATTTCCGCGCATGATCTCGAAGCTCGTCGACACGCAGTGCTGCGTCTTGAGAAGCAGGGTTTGGTGCCTGGGCCGCGAACACCAGGGCGAGGCCAGCAAATACCTCCTTCACTGCTCCTGCTCCTCTCCAGTGGCCTTGCGCAATGGGGGGAGACCCCAAATCGAGTCGATTAGTTGTCCGCGGCGATCAACCACTCGCACGAAAACCGGCTGGGCCGTTCCGTCGGTCATCGCCCACGCCTCGAAAATGGGTTGCAATGCCTCCCCGCGCGAGTGGTCGGAACTCCACTTCCAACGATCCGTGCAGACGAGCTCCACGGTGTGATCGCCCAGGTCCCGCCACTCGACGAACAGGGGCGTTTCCGATAGGGCCTGCACCCACTCGTAGGCGTCCTCGAACGTCTCAAAGTCGGGGATCTCCCGCGGCGGGGTGCTGGAACATCCGGCAGCCAGGAACAGCGCGAACCCCAGGGCGAGGCCAGCAAACAAGTCCCTCACTCTCCCTCCTTGGCTCAGTCAGAGCCTCACGTCGAAACGACCATACCGCTGCGGATCTCGGCCAGGCAAGTAGTAAAGTCGGCGGGCACTTCCGGCGGCGGGTGCCCCTTCTCCGGGCCACGCGAGGGGATACCCCTCGCAAGAAAACAAGCTTCAGCCGGGGAGCGCGAGGGGGCACCCCTCGCATGAAAACCATCAGGGGCCAAAAAGACCCGCAGATACCCGTAGATTTGGGCTTGACGGAGTACTAGCTCGAAGACCTCGGGGCGAAGGCCGTCAAGACGGCTGTGCCGGCGTTTTCCGATGGAGTCGAGTCAGCAGCTTGCGTCAGAACTCGTAAGACAATTCGAAGAACAAGACCCGACCCCTGATGTCGACCCGAACTGAGTCGTAGGGTTTGCCGAGTGTGTTGAGCGTAAAGGGAAAATCGGCATCAAAGATATTCCTTCCGCCTGCTCTTGCGAGCAAGCCGTTGTCCCAGCGATAGGTTGCGGACAGATCGATCGTGTAACGGCTCTCCACCGGCTGATCCCCGACCCGGTAGTTGGCATTGTTCAAGTAAGCTGGTGTGTATTGGCAAAACAGATTCACTGTCATCGCGTCCTTCATCCACTCCAGCTGGGCCATGATTCTTCTCTTGTCGACGCCGTATGACGTCCCGACATCACTGACCTTTTGCGAGCCCGGGGCCGCCTGATCAAACATATCCTCGACGTAGTGATAATAAATGCTGGGCGTAAAGAAACCGAAACCTCGAGTATTGAATCGCCAGGATATCTGCAGGTCCCAGGTCCTGCTTTGGCGGTGGCCGATGTTCACCTCCGTGACATAATGTTCGAGCAGCCTGCCGGTGGCGTCCCGCACGAAAAATTGGGGAAGATTGCCATAAATCTCCGCCGGCAAGAGCGAGCTCAGCTTCCCACTGTCGGCGATGCGATCCTGGAAGTCGATCATGGAGTAATCCAGCGCGATCGAAAGACCAGGCGCAAAGCCCGGCCGCCACTGAAAACCGTAGGCGAGGTTATCCGAGTACTCGGGTTTCAGACTGGGATTTGATCCGCCCTCAACATAAACCCTCACGTAATCGTCCATAAGGGGGTCATATGCGAGCCCGTTCGTCGTTCTATAGATAAAGCCGCCGAAAAGTTCGTTGGCGGTGGGGGCTCGAAAGCCCTCATCGTACGCCCAGCGAATCGAAAAGGTATCCGTAAGCTCCCACCTGAGGCCATAGCCCACGCTATTGCGGGCAAAGTTGGTTTTGTCCAGAATCGGGTCATTGTTTTCGTCCCAGTCCACCGCCCCCTCGACCGTATATTCGTCACGCCGCACAGAAGCCGTGAGGACAAGCGATCGGAAGCCGGTACGGGAATTTGCAGCACCGAAAACGGGAACCGACAATTCTCCATAATATGCATTCAGTTTGCGGTATGGCCTCTCGAGGCCGACCTCCACCACGTTGTAATTTCGCCCATCCGCGGTTCGATCTCTATTGGCGGAGTCTTCTTTCCGGATTTCTCCGCCCACGACAAAGCCGACTGCCCCGGCAGGCAGGCTGAACAGCCTGCCGCCGAGGTAGGCCTGGGTGTTGGTGATCTCCGTGCCCCGGGAGAAGGATTGAATGGGGCCGAACATTTCTGCAAAAGTGGGATTTTGTGCTGTCCCGTCTCCAAACAGGTTGATCGCCTCGTCTGGATCTGAGCTCGCAAGCAATTCGACGACGCGCGATGTGTGTGCCGAATCGGCAAGAGGACCAGCCACGGTGTCAGTCATCGTATATTGGTACACGTCGGCGTTCGAGTTGGAATTCAACCAGTCAAAAGACAGCTTGAGATTCTCGCCGAAGTCAATGTCTAAGCCGGCCATGATCCGGTCGCTTTCGTTGCGTGAGGACTGTTCCGACGGCGGAATGAGGCCCAGATCGATCTCATTGTGGGGATCGTAAGCTACATACACCGTTCGGCCGAAATTATTGAACGCATTCGACGCGGGGACCGGGAATGCGTACTTGCCGTAGTTGCTCACACGAGTTTCGGTCAGGGATTCAGTGCGGTAATACTCACCCCACAAGCGCAGTGTGCCGGCAAAGGTGTGTTCGATGTTCAGCATGACCGATTTATCCTGGGTAGAGCCGCCTGAATCCAGAGCCAATACTTCTATGGCATCCGCTTCCGTAGCAAGCCGGAAATCTTCCGGTTGCGCGTTTCTGGCGTCATGGCCTTCAGGAAGGATCAGGTCGAAGGGACCCCAGGGAGAAAAGCCGATCCGGGCGGAACGCGTGTTGACGGGAGCCCCCCAACCGTGGAGCCTGAAGTTGTACGTTCGATCGCCGCCGAACATGAAGCTCCAGTCGTTTGTGTGCCAGCCGGCTTTTCGAGATGAATATGGCTCGCTCCCGGTGAGACTCAGGTGGGTGGAAACGCCTCCGCTGTCCCAGTTGTATCCGAAGTGGCCGTTGAACTGCGACTGGTCGGCGCCGGTGCTGCTTTGCTCGTTGCGGATCGTGGCCTTGCCGCCGGTGAAGTCTTTGCGGGTGATGATGTTGATGATGCCGGCGATGCCGTCCGAACCATACACGGACGAACCCCCGCCCAGATCGAATTCAATGCGCTCGATCGCTCCGGCAGGCATGTGGCGCAAATTGACGAAGAAAGTCTCTTGACCCGCCTGGCCGGCAATGCGACGGCCGTTCAGCAGGACCAGGGTGTTGGGCGTGCCGAATCCCCGCAGGTTGGCGGACGAAATGCCGACCGCCGCCACGGTGCCGAGGTTTATGATGTCACCGTTGTGAGGCCAATCCATGTGGGTTGTGTTGTTGATCGTTGAGAAGATCTGCGGGACGGTGCGCATGACATCCTCCACGGAGCTGAGGCCGCGCGTAGCAATATCCTCTGCCGTGATCGTGACGACGCGTGCCGCCGGGTCTCCCTGAAGCAGACGGGTGCCGGTGACAATCATGGTATCCACTGGACGCTCAATCGGCCCCTCACCAACCTCGACAGGGGCTTCGTCGGCCGTTTCCGGTTCCGCGACCTCCTCCTTGACCACGACCAAATCCTCCGAGGCGAATTCGTATGCCAACCCCGTGTTGGTCAACAGGGCCGCCAAGGCGTCTTCAAACCGGTATTCGCCCTTCAGTCCTTCGACCTCGACCTTCCCGCCGGACCCCTCGGAAAGCACGATCTGCACGCCCGAGGACTTTGCGAGTCTTACCAATGCCGAACCGACTTTCTGAGCTTTGATGTCGAGGGTCAGCACCTCGTCGGGCTGCGCCGACGCGCCGGCCGCCGCAAAGGCCAGCACACCCGATACCAGTACCGGCAACGCTTTCAGGTTAAGGATGCGCAATCGACAGCCCCGCCTTTCGGAACGTGTCATTTGGTTCAGTTCTCCGCAGACGCGGTAATCACGATCCGGTCGTAGTAACGCACCACTTCGATCGGCAGCACCAACTCCATGCCCTCGAGCGCGGAATCGATCTCATGGACGTTGACCGCCGTGTAAACGTTCAACTCCATGACCGAGGCCTCCTCGATCAGGATTTTCTTGCGCGAGTAGCGATTCAATTCCTTTATCACCTCATGCAGCGGCTCCCGGTAGAAGCTGAGCATGCCGCTGCGCCAATCCCGGTAACGGTCCATGGACTCGGGCCGAAATGCCGTCAGCACGTCGGCGTTCAGGTCGAACTCGGCCACCCAGCCTGCCTCCACGCGGCGCTGTTCGGGCGCGGAAATGAGCACCGCCTGACCATCGACCGAGACCGGCGGGGGAGACGAGGCCGCGTCATCCGTGACGGCATGGAATGCCACCGCGCCCTCGACCACCGCCACCTGGTAGCGCTCCGGGCTCTTGCGGATATTGAAGGCCGTTCCGACCGCGGTGACGGACCGAACGCCCAGATCCACCGTGAAGGGACGCCGGGGATCTTCAGTCACCTCGAAATAGGCCTCGCCGCGCTCCAGGACGATCCGGCGAGCCGGCCCGCTGTAGTCCACCGCCAACCGACCGCCGGTATTGAGCGTGACCACGCTGCCGTCGTCCAGTTCGAGCGTCTGCTGCTCACCGACGCGGGTGATGAAGTGCTCTTGCAGGTGGCTGTCGTCCGGTCCACTCCAGGGTGAGAAATAAGTCAGGCCAGCGCCGACCGCCACCAGCACTCCGGCGGCAATGCCTAACGCCAACCTCCGTTTCGACCTGCGCTCGTGGAGGATCCGGCGGAAATCCCGGAGGATCTCGCGATTCTCGCTGTCGTCCGCCAGTGCCTCCATGGAAGCGAGAACTTCCATCGCACCGTGAAACTCCTCCCGAAACCTGGGATCCTCCCGCACTCGGGCATGGATCGCCTCCGCTTCGGCTTCCGACAACTCATCGGACCAAAGGCGCACCAACGCATGCTCCACGTCGCCACTCATGATCTCCCGAGGTTTTCTCATCGCGACCTTTCTCCCGCGCGATTGATCTTCCGTCGCGCCTCGCGGATCCGCCGCATCGCCCGCAGCAGGTACCGCTCGACCTGCCGTTTCGTCACCCCCATGTGCGAGGCAATATCCGCGTAACTCATGTTGCCGAAGCGCTGCAGAATGAATGCCACCCGCCAATTCGGGCGCATGTCCCTAATGACGGCGCGCATGGCTTCCAGTTCCATCTGTGCCCCGACAATCCGCTCCGGCGTGCGCTCTTCGAGTCGTTCGGACTCGATTTCCCGTTGGGTTGCCGCGTAGGCGTCGCGAACCCGCAACTTGCGCTTCCCGTCCAAGATCATGTTGTTGACCATGGTCAGTAGATAAGAACGACCGCTTCCGGTCGAATCGGACATCTTTTCTTCCAGCCGGTCAACAACCATGAGCCGCGCGAAGAGTTCCTGCACCAGGTCGTTTATCTGCTCCTGCGGAAACGACCGCCCCCGCAGGAAAAGCCGCAAAGCCTGGGCATGGTCGCCAAACAATTCCTCGACAAGCTCTCTTCGTCCTGGCCTATCGCGCGAAGACAGGTCGATGATGCTGTCATTCCGGGGGTTGGTTGAACGGCTCAACAAAGGCTCCTTCTTTTGGGGAACTATATCGCTGACGACAAAAACCGTCCTGATGCACTGTTCTGGTGCATTTTCTGTTTTCTAGCAGGGTGTGCCGAGTCATGTGCAAAAGGGAGGTGATCATGGTGTGCTTCACCAAGTCACTACAACCATCAGAGGCGCACGACGACGACCACCGACGCCAAGCATAGGTCCGCGATCATGGAACTGGAAGCCCTGTTTGAAGATGGCGAGGACCGGCTGCGGGTCCTGCCCCAGGAGCTCCTGCGCAGGAGGATCCTGGAGCAGGAGATGACCAAAGCCCCGGCTGCGGCGCCGGGTTGACAGTGGGCATTGGTAGACGATTGTGTGACCAGCGAGTCGGGTCGGCGCGAGACGCAGCGAGACTGGGTGGCCTCCATTCGGGCTCAGACTTTGGCGAAACTCACGGTGCGAAGGATCGAAACGGCCAAAGGTCCGGCGAAGCTCACTGACCGGACCGTACACCGGATCGCTTCCACCGCCGAGGCGAACCCGCCCGGGCAAGTCGTCCCCGCGCCGTAGCGTTCGGCGACGCCTACCGCACCGCTAACAGCCGGACATCTCGGGCAAGGCTTCCATCTCACCGCGACCGACTCGTCACGAAGCTGCCCGACGCCTCTCGCGTCACCGGTGATGCGCGCGAGTTCGGGGCTGGGGTATCGATCAGTTCCTCATTGGGATTGTCGGGGGTCCGCAGTCGGCCCAGAAACGCGATCAGCTGCGCCTGCTCGTCGTCCGACAATCCTATGAACGCCTCCTGCGCGTCCTGCGCCTCACCACCATGCGCCTCTATCGCCTGGACAAGGGTGCTGGCACGCCCATCGTGCAAATAGGGCGCCGTATCAGCGATGCCCCACAACCGAGCTGTGGTGAACTCCGAATTCGAAATCTCCCCCAGTGCGAAGCTCTCCTTCAGACCGTCTCCCATGTCGTGCCGCTTCAGATCGGCGAACAGAGGTACAAAGACCCCGTCTTCACCTGGAACCGGCTCGAAGCCGACCTTCACCAGGTCGATTTCCATGTAGACGTTCTGCCACGGATCCTCCGGGACTTCGGGAAAACTCAACGGCAGAAACCGCGACTGGGTCTGTAGCACGGGCATATGGCAACCAGTGCATCCGGTCTCGACGAAAAGCGCGAAACCGCGCCAACTCGCCACACCGAGTTGTTCCACGTAGGGCACAGGATTGGTGACATCGAACACGTGCAGGGCGCTCATCTCAACCTCGGTCACTTCGTTGATCACTCCATCGCCATCGGCATCCTCATGCTCGCCAACGACCTCCACCGGCTGCATCCCGAAGTGGAACTGCATGGCCACGCGATCGAAGTCGCGCATCGAGAAGTTCTCGCCCTTGCGTCCGAACGGCCGCACGATCAGTACTTCCTCCGGCCGACGACCGGAGTTGTCTTCGAAGCCGATTCCCTCGACGCCCAAAGCCACTCGGCCGCCTTCCAGCGTTTCGATGTGGCCGAAGTCGATACCATGGGTAACCAAGCGAGTGACTCTGCCCGCTCGTGCAGCTCGGGCAGCGGCCAATGCCCGCTGGAGATCGCGGGTCATTTCCTTGGCGAGCAACTCAACTCCGCCCCCGCCGAACAAGAAGGGCGGATTGGCGTAGCGCCCATTGAAATCTGCCGTGCCATCGGGGACCAGGGTCAGATCCGGGTCATTTCCAGACACATAGTTGACACGAGCATCGCCTGAGTCCGCAACGTCGATCAGCGTCGGCAAGATGATCGCGTTCTGCACGATCCCTCCCACGCCGCCGATGCCGAGCACCGGGGGTCGGGTAGAGCGCTTGACGAAGGAGTGGCACTCGTTGCACGACTGCGCGTCGAGTCCGTTGACGCGGAGCGTCATCCCGTTGCCCTGCAGGGTCGGCCGGTGCCCCAGCTCCGTCGTCGATGCCTCACCGGCAAAGGGGCCGTCTCCGTATCCATCGAAAGTGTTGAACGACGTGGTGAAGACATCGAGACCCCGCCGTCGAAGCGTATCGAGAGTGATGCTGCCGTCTGACAAGCCGTCGATCATCCGCTCCATGGTCAGCGAGTCCTCCGGGAGTGCTGGACCCTCCTGCTGCGCCAGACTCTGCAGCGGATGCATTGCAGCCAAAAGAGTGGCGCCCCAGAGTACCGCCTTCAATCCGCACGGGCGGTACTCCGGTGGTCGCGGAGCGCCGCGCCGACAGGCACCGGACGCCAGCCAGTCCCGAGATGAATTCAACTGGCGCATCGGCACCCCGCCGCGACGGCGCAGTGAGGCAAACCGCCAGGTCGCCACTCGATCCCCTGTTGAAGCCGGCTCGAAATGGCGAAGGGAGAGACCGACGAGCGCGGCAGCTCCAGGAACAGCACCCGGGCCCGCGCATCCCAGCGCGTGGGGTGGTAGCGCAAGGCAGTGATTCTGCCCCAAATAGTGGGGCAGTCCTGGCCTCTTGCGCGAAGCCAAGTCGATGATGTTGTCATTCCGGGGGTAATTGAACGGCCCAAAAAAGCTCCCTCTCTTGCGTATCAACGTCCGAGACTGTTTCTCGCTCCCCCCAACTTGGTTCTCCAGCTCATGCCAAGTTCCGACATCACGATAGCCGTAGGGCTAGAACTCGTCGCGGATCGCCTGCATGCGCGCGACGATCTCCGCGTCGCCCGCGTCGTCGTACGTGGAGCGCGGCAGACCCATCAGTCGGCATCCTCTGGCGACCGACATGCCGTCGGGCCGGCAATGACGAACGTACGCCCGTTTCGCGTTGGCGCTGTGCTTTTGCGAGCCCCCTTTTGATTGACACTCTGAGCAATTCCGCCAAGGGGGTGAAAGTCCGCGCCTGAAACGTTTTATAGGTGAAAGGACATGTCCTCACCATAGGCCGGCGACAGGAACAGGCACACGATGGCTCTCATGTGCAAAGGGGGCTGTCAATTGGTCCAATCTTTGGCCATCGGGAGGGGAAGATGAAACGGGCAGTCTTCGGCTACCTCCTGCTCACTAGCTCGTTCGGATGATCTAGAACGTCAAGTGAGGAATTTTTCCAAACAATGAGGACTGGTAACAGGTTGCGGTGGTTTTTTGCAGCCGCCCTGATAATTGCGCTGGGAGTGATCCTGGCGGACGTCGTACTGCGCGCGCCTGCAGCTCCCGAACAAGCCGGACCGGACTCAGCACTTCCCGCCGCGCCTGAACAGCGGCCGCAGACCGACGAGCAGACAGAACACGCCGTAGCGAAGGTCCTCGACGGCGATGCCGCCTGGGTGGTGGTGGACCCGGAATCGGTAGACAAGCTTCCGCCTTACAAGGAGGTGGTGCCGGGCCGGGCGCTGGTGAGGGTGTCCGAGGCGGTGAGGGTCGGAATGGCGGGCGACCGGATCGTGCTTGAGGTTCCGCAGATCGGCAGGACCTTTGATGGGGTCGTCGAGCGCCGGAATACGGATTCGTTCGGCAACTCAACCTACATCGGGCTGCTCAGAGAAGCCGACGGGCGCGGCTACCGCTTCATCATCACGGCCGGGGCGCGCCATACCTTCGCCCATGTAGGCACGTCGCGAGGGACGTTCGAATTGGTCGCCTCCGATGAACTGGGCTGGCTCATGCCGACGGCGAATATGGACCAGCACGTCGATTACAGCAAGCCGGATTACATCATCCGTGAGGAATCGCCGGCGGATGAAGATTAGGCTCCGCTCGAAAGGAGGGCTTGCAGCCCTCTTGCTGGGGTCGTGGTCATCTTGCCATCGTGCCTTTTTTCGAGGGCTGGAAGCACTCGTTCCCGGCGTCGTGTTGGTGCTGGCGAGCCTGTCGGCGGCGCCCGCGGTCGCGCAAACTCACATTGAATTGGTATGTCCGTGCCGGGTGGAGACGGCAAACCTGACCTCAGTGGGCGTTACCTTCGGCCTGAAGAGTCTGCTGGAAGAAGGCGATACCGGTCCGCTAACGGTCAATCTTGAAGGCCGGCAGCGGGGCGGCGACGGGGACTGGAGGCGTCTGGGTAGGGTCAACCTGGCTGCCGTGGAGGCGGAGGCCACCGTAGAACCGCAGAAATACACCGTACCCTTTCGGCAACGGCTTGCCGGCACCTGGGAGCTGCGCCTGCGCCTGCAGGGCAATGACTACCAAGCCTTCGACGCCCGCGCCCGCGACTTGATCTACTGGGTGTCGGAACCGGTCGACATCAATACCGGCGGCGGCTCATTCTCCAGCGTCTATTTCGACGGGACCCCGACCGTTAGCCACGCCGACGGTAGCGCAACGCTGTCCCTTCCCGCCATCAAGAACGCCGAGGGCGGCACGCAGGAGAGTCAGGTGTCCGTGGCGCTTGTTGGGGTCGCAGATCTGGAGGTGGATCGCGAGGCGGAGGCGCTGGCCACGCACGCGTACAACACCGACCTTGAGCCAGGTGAAGAAATCGCGTCCGCCGACGTCACGCTTACACTGAGTTCCACCGAAAACCAGGACTACCTGCAGCTTCAGATCAGGAGCGCCGACGGTGACATTCTCGCCTACGAAACCGTCGACGTTCCACAGGGCGAGTCCGTGCCCGTGCGCTCGATCGCCACTGCCGACGCCGACATCCTCGTGGACACCGACGAAGACGGCGTTTCCGACGTCAATGAACGCCTGATGGGCACGGACGCCGACGACGCCGAATCCAAACCGGACGACTCAACAATCGATGTCCTGGCGCTCTACGAGCCCGGCTACGCGGAAGCCTTCGACGGCGAGCCCAGCACCCGCATCCGGCACGTTCTGACGCTGGCCGACGCCATTTTCAGCGACAGCGAGGTCCACATGTCACTGCGGCTGGTGGGCATTTCGGAGATCGAGCTGGACGAGTCAGGTGTGTTCAACACGAGCGAGTTGATCGATCTGCACGGCGCCGATGTCGTGGTAGTGTTCCGCCCCCTAACAGTCTCTGTGTGTGGTCTTGCGTCCCTTAATGGCCTTTCAACCCACGGGACCGGCGTCTACGTCTATCCGGATCGGCGTGAGGCGCACGTTTTCGCCGGGTGCGGAGCGATGACTACCGCGCACGAGATCGGCCATCTCATGGGGCTGGGCCATTCCTATGCACAGAACGATGTGGGTACGTTCCGGTGGGCACGCGGACACGGAGTTTTGGACCAGTTCACTACCGTGATGGCGTATGTCTTTTATTACGGTTTTGCGTATCCCATCGATAAGTTTTCCGACCCTGACAGCGACTGTGAAGGGTCGCCATGCGGCGTCGCCATCGACGAGCCGGACGGCGCCGACGCGGTGACCGCGCTGAACGCAACCCGCTTCCAGGTGGCCAATTTCGCCGAATCCAAACCCGATACTGACGAAGACGGCTTCGTCGATCCCGTGGACGCCTTCCCCGACGACGCCTCCGAGCAGTTCGACTTCGACGGCGACGGGACCGGCGACAACGCCGATCCCGACGACGACAACGACGGCGTAGCGGACTTGGGCGACCCCTTTCCTTACGATTCCACCGAATGGGCAGACACCGACGGCGACAGCGTCGGGGACAATACCGACGCCTTCCCCCAGGATCGCTTTGAGACCGTGGACACCGATGGCGACGGCGTAGGCGATAAGGGCGACCGGTTCCCCAATGATCCCACCGAGACGGTGGATACGGACAACGACGGCGTGGGCAACAACGCCGACGCCTTCCCCTTCGATACGCGCGATTGGCTGGACACCGACGGCGACGGGACCGGCGACAACCTCGACAGCGACGCCGATAACGACGGCGTGGCGAACAGCTTCGACCATTACCCGCTGGACGCCGAGCGCGACAAGATCTCCTCGTACCGCTTCGTCGTTACAGACGAGTCGAACGATAGAAAGAACGTAGCGGCGGCTGGCGACATCGATGGTGACGGCAAAGGTGATTTCCTGGTCGGCCTGGTTGGTTACGACTACGGCCGCGAGGAGAGCCCATGGACTTCGGTTGCCTACCTGATCGCCGCTGCCGATCTTGCCGCTGCCGACGGCGCCGACGGCGTCGTCGACCAGTCCATCAACCTGGCGTCGGTCGCCAATCAGCCCGGATCATGGAAGTTCGTCGGCGAGGCTGCCGATGACCGGGTAGGATTCGCCGTGTCTTCGGCGGGCGATATCGACGGCGACGGCAAGGACGAAGTGATCATCGCGGCGCCCTGGCACAACGCGTCCGCCAGCTTCCCGCGCACCGGTGCTGCTTACGTCATTTTTCCGAGCGCACTTCCGGCTGCGGACGCAGCCGACGGCGAGTCCGACAGCGTGGTCGATCTCGGCAACATCGCTGCCCAGGAGGACTCGTGGAAAATTATCGGTGAGAACCCAGGGGACGACGCCGGCGAAAGCGTGGGCCTGGCAGGTGACCTCGACGGCGATGGCGCCGAAGAACTGTTCATAGGCGCGCCGCGGCATGACGACGGGCGCGGCGCCGTTTACATCCTCTCACCGGCCCAACTTTCCGCCGCGGACTCCGCGGACGGAACCAGCGACGGAACCCTGTCCCTCGGCCGGGTGGCCGGCCGGCCCGCATCCTGGAAGCTGACCGGCCAAGAGGCGGGCAGCCGGGTGGGCAGCGTGGCGATGGCCACGGCGGGAGACAACGCCGGGAACACGGCCTTGCTGGTAACGTCCGAAGGTTATACGGGAGGCGAGGGGGACCGGATCGGGTCGGCGTACCTGGTTTCTTCCGCGGACCTGGCATCCATAGACGGCGCGGACGGAACCGCCGACGGTGTGATGGAACTGGGCCGGGTGGCGACGGCGGCGAACTCATGGCAATTCCTCGGCAGAATCGGCAGCCGGATGCGGGGCGCCGCCGGCTTGGGAGACATGGATGGGGACGATGTCCCGGATGTGTTTCTTGAGAGCAATCGCCGCGTCTTCTTGATCTCGGGAGCCGACATGGCGGATCTGGATATGATCGACGATACGGACGGGGTGATCCGGCCGCATGGGCTTGACACCCCAAACTCCTGGGAGGTGCCGGGCCACTGGCCCACGTCGAGTGTGGCGAAGTCTGGCAACCTGGACGGGGACGCTATTACGGATCTGCTGGTGCTGAACGATAGCGGCTCTTGGCTGGTGTCGGGGACCGACCTGGTCGACGCTCGCGGAAAGGCCAACCTTATATTTCCTGATATTCCCTCGCGGGCCCGTTCCTGGCGGGCGCAAGCGGAATCCGGCCTTAGCCACGGCGTGCTGGAGGTCGGGCTGACTGGTGATGTGGATGGTGACGGCATCGACGATGCGATGATGTTCGCCCAGGATAACCTGGTCTTCCTGCTGGCCTCCTCCGATCTGCGCGTGCTGGACAATGCGGATAGCCGGACCAATGGACGCATTGACCTGCGGCAGATACCCGGAGACACCGACGGCGACGGCATCGACAACGTGGTCGACGACGATGACGACAACGACGGCTACGTCGATTTCGAAGATATCTTCCCGCACGATTCCGCCGACTGGGCGGATGCGGACTTCGACGGAGTGGGCGACAATAGCGACGCGTTTCCAGAGGACCGGTCGGAGCAGTTCGACACCGACGGCGACGGTATCGGCGACAACGCGGATACCGATGACGACAGCGACGGCATAAAAGACACCAGCGACGCATACCCGCTGGATACCGACAACGATGGGACCGACAACGCGCTCGACGACGACGACGATGGCGATGGTGTGGCGGATGCGACAGACGTCTTCCCGCTGGATTCCGCCGAATCGGTGGATACCGATGGCGACGGTACCGGCGACAACGCGGACACCGATAATGACGGCGACGGCGTGCCGGACGTCGACGACGCGTTGCCTCTGGACCCGGGCGAAACGGCCGATGCCGACGGCGATGGGGTGGGTGACAATAGCGACGCTTTCCCGAACAACGCCAACGAGACGGTGGACTCCGACGGCGACGGGACCGGCAATAACGCAGACACCGATGACGATGGCGACGGCGTGCCGGATATCGACGACGCTTTTCCACATGACGCTGCCGATTCGGCGGACACCGATAGCGACGGCGTGGGCGACAACGCTGATGCTTTTCCCTACGACGCGCGCGAGTGGACCGACACCGATGGCGACGGGACCGGCGACAACGCCGATATCGACGACGACGGCGACCAATACACGGATGCTGCCGACGTGTTCCCGCTGGATTCCAGCCGCGCCCGGCTCTTCCACTACAGGTTCGCCGGCGAGACCGCGTACGCGCTAACGGGTGTGGCCGTTGCCGCCGGAGACATCGACGGCGACGGCAAGGCTGATGCGCTGATCGGCGCTCCCGGAGCCACCCGCAATATCATTAGCTTCCAGGCATACGGCGCAACGTACGCTGCCCCCGCGGCCGAATTGGACACAGCCGACGCTGCCGACGGCGCTACCGACGGCGGCGTCCGCCTCGAAGACGTCGCCAAGCTGCCGGCCGCAAGCGCGCTGACGGGCTCGGAGGACGGCGATCAAGCCGGGCTGTCCATGGCGGTAGTCGGAGACATCGACGGCGACGGCAAGGCCGAGTGGATGGTGGGCGCTCCGTCCGCCGAGGGCGGGGGTGTGGCGTACCTGGTTTCCCCGGCAGACGTGGACGCGGCGGACGCCCTCAACGGAGTTGATGGCGTCGCGCAGTTAGGCGACATGCCCGCCCAGTCCGGGTCTTGGGCCTTCGTCGGCGAGGCTCCCGGCGACAGGGCCGGACACTCGATATCCTCTGCCGGCGATGTGAACGGCGACGGCCATACGGATTTCCTGATCGGCGCGCCCGGCCAAAATGAAATAACCGGAGCAGTCTACCTGGTGTCGGGCGCTACGCTGGACGAGGCAGATTCGGCCGACGGAATCATGGACGGGCGAATCGACCTTGCGGAGAACGCCGCGCGAGCCGATTCGTGGAAGTTCCTGGGCGAGTCTGTGTTGGGCTTTGCCGGTTCCGTGGTGGCCCCCGCCGGCGACATTGATGGCGACGGCAATCCCGACATGATCATCAGCGCGCCCAACCTCACCGAAGACGGACTCTGGATACGTGGCGCCGTATATCTGGTCACCGCTGCGGACTTGGCAGGCGCCGACGAGGCCGACGACACTATCGACGGCGTGATCAGCCTGGCCAACGTATCCGCGCAGGCCGGCTCCTGGAAGCTCGTCGGCGAGGGCGCGTTTGATCGCGCCGGTTACGCCGCGCTGACGGCCGATACCGACGGGGACGGCAACCTGGAGCTCATCGTCGGCGCGCCCGGCAATGCAAGGCAACAGGGGGCCGTGTATGTTGTGCCAACCTCAAGTCTTGAGGCCGCAGACAACGCGGATGGGAACAGCGACCACGTTGTGAACCTGGGCAACGTGACCGGCCTGGCGAACGCCTTCAAGTTCACGGGCGACGGGCTCCATATCCGAGCTGGGCTCTCCGGTGGTTCTCGCGCGGGTACCGCGCTGGCGGCGGACGACATGGACGGCGACGGCCGTGCGGAGCTCGTGATAGGAGCGCCGAATTACCAGGAAGGCGGCATCTGGTGCCCGGCGCCGGGCGAGCAACAGCAGTCCGGTGCCGTGTACGTGGTTTCCGGCGCGGAATTCGCCCGCGGTGACGCCGCGGACGGCGACACCGATGGCGTGGTCCGTCTCGCCAACGTCGCCGGCCGGCCGAACTCCTGGCAGTTGCTGGGTGAGCGCACCGACCGTATGGGAACCAGCATCTCGGCCGAGGCCGATCTTGATGGCGACGGCCGCCCCGACCTGATTATTGGTGCCCCCGACCAGTTCCGGCCTTATAGTGACTGCGGAGACACTCCGGGCGAGGGTGTGGCCGAGATAATCGCCGGCGCCGACCTGGCAGGGGCCGACCGCCGCGACGGCGCCGAGGACGGGGTGGTGGACTTTGAAGCCTTGCGCCGCTTGAGCCGCGAAATCGATTTCGACTCCGACGGCGCGGAAAACGCGCTGGACAGCGACGACGACAACGACGGCGTGCCCGATACTGAAGACGCCTTCCCGCTCGATCCGGCGGAGTTCGCCGACAACGACTTTGACGGCATCGGCGATAACGCGGATCCCGACGACGACAACGAAGGGACGCCGGATAAACGGGACGCCTTCCCCTTCGATCCCTATGAAACGGCGGACACCGACGGGGACGGGACGGGTGACAACGCCGATGAAGATGACGACAACGACGGCGTCCCGGACGTGAATGACGCCTTCCCGCTGGATGCCTCGGAGGCCGTCGACAGCGACGGCGACGGCATCGGCGACAACGCCGATGCCGACCCGAACAACGCGGCCATCGACACCGACGGTGACGGGATCGCCGACGTGGACGACACCGATGACGATGGCGATGGTGTGGCAGACGCCGACGACCTCTACCCGCTGGACGAAACGAAGTCCGACCTCTACTTCTACCGGATCGGAGGCAACGCCATAGGGCTGCCGAACACGGACATCGACGGCGACGGCTTGGATGAACTCGTCGTCGGCACCCCTGGGGAAGACACCATCCTGGTCTCGTCGGCAGACCTCCAGGCGGCCGACAGCGCCGACGAAACGGCCGATCGCCTGATCAACTTCGACGATATCTCCACCCCGCCCAACTCCTGGAACCTGGAGGACTCCCGCCACGACCGCATCTTCCCGGCAGGCGACGTGGATTTCGACGGAAAGGACGACCTGATCGTGCAAGACCTGCTGGTCTCCGCCTCCAGCCTGGCGGCGGAAGACACGGCCTACGGGACAGCCGATCGCTTGCTCAGACTTTCGGTTTCCAGCGCTGAACGGGACGCCGGAATCTGGCGACTCAGGGGAACGCGATTGGATTGGGGCGTGTTTGCGCTGGCCGACCTCAACCACGATTCATTTGAGGATCTCCTGGTGGGTTCCCCATTGCGGGAGGACGAGTCCGAGTCTTATGTCAACGCGGTGTACGTGGTCTCCGGCGCGGACTGGCTTTCCGCCGACTCGCTGGACGGAACGGAGGACGGCGATATAAGCCTCGACGAACTGGCCTCGCGCTCCGGCTCCTGGAAGATCGAAAGCGAGAACGATATCGCGATGGGCGCGAGCATCGGCCCTGCCGGCGACGTAAACGGCGACGGCCATGCGGACCTCATGATCGGCGCCCCGGGAATGGCCTTCGGGACCAACCCGGACTCCGGTGGCATCATCCTGCTGTCCGGCGCGGAGATGAGCTCGCTCGACGCGGCGGATGGCGAAATGGGCGGAAGAATCATAATCACGCAAGGCCAGCAAGACGGGACCTGGAAGCTGGGCGGCATGGATTTCGATATGGGCGAAGCCATATCCGTGGCGGGCGACACGGATGGCGATAGCCTGGACGATTTCCTCGTCAATGCGGATTCGGGCGTATATCTGTTCACCGGCACCACCGTCATGGACATCGGCAGCGGTAGCGACCCGGCGGCAACCGGAACCAGGCAGTTCCTGTCGCTGAATTACGGGCTGGGCGTGGGCGACGTCGATGGCGACCGGCTATCGGACATTCTGCTCGTGGGCAAGAGGAGCGCCTACCTGATTTCGGGACGAGACCTGCACGGGCTTGGCACCGCCAATGGCCTCGTGCGCTTCGGCTTTCACGCGGTACCGGCATACTCCTGGAGCCTCGGTTTTCGCAGTCAGGACATTGAGTTCCAGGGATCGGCATCACTGGCAGACCTGGACGGCGACGGCAAGCCGGAACTGGTCCTGCCCGCCTACATCGTTACGGACGACGGTATGGAGGACTCAAGCTACATCCTTTCCCTCACGGAATTGGCCCTCTTGGACAAGCAGGACAGGAAAGCGGATAGCGTCATTGAACTCGACCGCATCGCGCGCCGCTGGACCGACTAGAACAGATCCTGGCACCGCCACCCCTCGGCCGCTTGAAGGCGCCGAGGGTGGCTCTATTCGGACATTCGAACGAGGATATCCTGCCCTCGGAGGACAGGATGTCCTCCCTCCCGGCTACCCACCGGGGCCGCAGTTCAGAGCCTCGGGCCTTATCGAACTCCGAGGTGCCGGACATATAGCCTTCAAGGTCGGGAATCCCGCAGTCGTGAGGTCTCGCAGTCCATCCGTTTGATTGGTTATTGTCGCCAGAAATCAGGCGCATCGGGCCGGTTGCCCGACGGAGATCGCGGGGCACTGAGGCTGAATCCAGAGAAGCAGAATCCTGGTGCCTGGGGAGGGAAGAGTCGATTTTCTATAACATGTTGATACCGAAAACATTTATGCCCTAAATGAAGCTGTCTCCCCACGGTATTCCCCACGGCGTGGACTGTCTTGGACGCGTAGGGGCTCGTCGGGTTTCGGGTTTTGGCTTAGCGTAGTAGACGAGGAACGCGGATCTCACAAGCGGGAGTGCTTGTGTTCGGTTGTGCGGGAGAGGTAGGAATGAGATTCTCTCATAAGCTATTGTTTGAAGCGAGGTTTTGCGACGAAGTGCGAACTGCGAACGGATTGTCAATATGCGGTGGAGTTCGATGTGGGCCGGGCCGTATGAAGTGGGCCGGTATGATGGGCGTGTCGGGCGAGGTGTGAGGGCGAGACCGCTGTTAGGGTGAATCGCGCTCTCTGCGCCTGGGAGGGGCGATGGTTCGCCGGTTGAAGGTCGGGCTTCTGGCCATAGATGCAGGGAACAGCAGTTTTGGGCGTGTACGCGGGGCTGAACGGGATTCGTTCCGCATGGTCGGATTCGTCGTGATGAACGCGCAGAGGGCGCAGAACGCAGAACCCACTGGTGGGAGGAGGAGGCGATTGCGGCTGAGCTGAAGGCCGGTCGTTGAGATGCTGGAGACTCATTGCGCCCCGCAACCAATCGTGCGAGACCTCGTTGCGCACGCGGAGAACGTCTCAAGCTGGGCAGAGATGGCGTGCGGACATTTGCTCGTGGAACAGGCGCTGAAGGCTCTCCAGCGAAAGAGGGGACTTGGAGGCGGAGCAACGCGGCGAAGCTGGGCATGAGCTCGGCGGTCTTTATGCCGCGATCCCCGACGCGGACAAGTCGGCGGTCGAAAAGGGATTCTCGGCGCTTGCGCGAGAATAGGGAGCATTGGCCTGGGACGGGGCCGGCGACTACCTGATCCGGTGGGTAAGGACTACGCGGCATCCTGGAATGCGAGGCGGAGGCCAAATCTGCGGCTGGTGGGTCTTGTGCCGCTGAGAGGCAGAGGCCGTGGAGGGAAGAAATGGTGCTGGTTGACGGACTGAGCAAGGCATGTAGACGTCTGAAACGGCACCTTGGCGAGAACCACTGGCCGGTGGATGCGGCCGATACCAAGAGGTTGAACACCGCCGCGTGGATGGCGGCGACTCGCTCCTCGAGCAGGCCTTGAAGGCGTTGCTGCGGCGACGCGGGAATCCGCTGGCCGAGCGGGCGGCGGAAGGGACATCACGCCGACAGGCTGTATGAGGCATTGCCGACGGCGACGGTAGGGATTGCCTGGGGATAGTGGTTTGCATGAGAGACGATGCATTCGATGCACGCGGCGAACCTGGGGTGGTCGTGGACGTGTTTTCTGAGCGCATCGGCCATTTGCGACCACGTGTGTCCATCGTACATGGACAGTGCAACCAGCCTGTCGTGGTTGAGGTCCTGTCTCGTTGGGAAATACTCGTTCAGCAAGATGCCTGGGAGTTGCCGGAGGGCCGGTTTGGGGTTGTGCGAGAGACGGCGGTGTAGGCGATAGTAGGTCGTGATGGACTTTAAGTCGCGTGCGTACGTAGACGCACGGACAAGGTCCACAAGGAGGTCGCCAAGGGCTCGGTTGTTCGGCGACATGTAGGCAAGCTCGTGTTACGGCGAAACTTGCTGGACCGCTGCGGCATGCGCGAGCCGCGCGCCGACAATTGCCCGTTTGGTCAGCTTTCGGAACGCCGGGACGTGCTAGGCGAAAGTGGTCGTCGCGCCGGATTGAGGGACGTGGCGCGACTTGTTGGCACCAACGATCCAACGACCGTCAACGTGGGCGGCGATGAGTCCGATCCGGCAGGCGAACAGGCGAACGAGAAGGGTTGACGCTAGTATCGCTGCCACCGCCCTTTGTGGGGGCGGAGCTACGAGTCCCGCTCACGGAGCGCGCGGAGGGGTGCTTTGGCGGTTGGGCAAGTTGCCACATGAGCTTGTGCCGGCTGCAATCGAGAAGAACCGGCGTACGTGCGTGGGACAAATTGTCATGGGACCGGTCGGTATGATGGGTGGCGACGCCGGGCGCGGCGGTGGACTGAGGAGGTCCTGTTGGCGTGTTCGTGTCGGGAGTCAAACAGATGAAGTGCGCGTTCGACACGGATGCAAGTCCGTCGCGCCGAGAGAACCAAGACAGGGCAACGACGATGAAGGATCAGAGTTGGTTCGAGATGAGGGACATTCGTCGGCGTCGGCTCGAAGGAAGTGTGTGGATACCCGTTCGCAAAATGGCGACCGACCGAGTAGGCGACTACGGGCACGAGGGATACCGCGAGGACTTCGTTTCGATCGCCGCCCTAGCGGCTGCGGAACAAGACCGGAGCACGGTCGAAGACCTTTCGGTGCCGAACTTGGGAAGGAACGGATGGGGGCACCACGGTGTCGTCGAGAACTCCTCGTACGTGCCGGCCGACGTCTATGACCACTACGGCAAGTTCGCGGGAATCCACCTGGTCCTCGAACAGAACTTCAATGGGCTTGAGGACCCAGTGGAGTGGCATCTCCATCAGGATCTGGCACTCACTCTCGACCTGAAGCGGGAAGAGGGCGTCTGGGTCAGGCCTGCGGAGGGGTATACGGTCGTCGCGCGGGAACACCGGGTGGACGGACGCCAGGAACTTATCGAGGTTCGTTCAGGGCATTTGAAGGACTACCTTTGCGCTAGGGGACTGGGCCTGGTCGTCGTCACCTACCGAAGCAGAACGGAGATCCGGGGTGGGCGCGAGGGCATCGGTTGGCCTGAAGGCGGCGCTAAGGAGTCGGAAGGCGGCGACAGATGGGAGGGACGGGTCGCCGAGATACACGAGGGAGGGGGGCCATACGGGGTTGAGACGGCAATGTTCCATGTTGCTCGAACGGACGTGGATGGCGGCGAAGACGTTCCGGTGATGGGCCGGCCGAACGACGACAACGTGTCGTCGCGCTCCTGGCGGACAAAGGACAGTGGACGCAAGCTGTACCGCATCTGTGGCGAGCTATGGCGCACGGAGTGGATACCGCCGGGCTCGGCGAGCCCCATCGTGCGGAATGACGGGCCGCCACCTGCCGAGTCGTTCATAGTGGACGCGGACGGCAACGAAGAACGCGGACCGCAGCTCGGCGCGGAGGGGCGGTGGCTCTGGTTCAAGCCGGAACTCGCGACGGCGATCGCGCATCGCAGGGGAGGTCGCCTTAAATGGTACACACGGGAGACGGGCGTTCTCGGGTGTTCGGGCCACGACGTTCACTTCGGAGTGAACTCGAGCGGGCTTCTCAATGCGTACGCAAAGGACGTAGTCCAGTTGCCAGGGTGGCTGCATCGGACGTGGGCCGGCTACAACGTCGCGCCTGAAGGCGGCGTGTGCGAGGAGTTGCTGGCATCGCAGGTTCGGGCGGACCCGGCAGACACGCTCGCTCCGGAGGCCTTTCTGGAACGCGTATTGCTGCGATTCGATGAAGTGACGCGGGAAAAACTGGCACCGGGGGTTTTAAGGGCGCACGACAAGGTGGGCGACCTATTGAGGGCAACGCACCGGTTTCGAGCCGTTAGCGAGGAAGGTCTCCTGGCAATGGCGAAGGATCTTTGCCGCCTGACCGCCGATCGAATCGACGCGGGTGTATTGCAGACGATCGTCGGTCCGTCGAACCGCGAGAAGTGGGGGTCGCTCAAGTCGCTGGAAAAGGTCCTGGCTTCAAGGGTGCAACCAGAACGTGCGCGAGCGATGCTGACGCCGCTGGTCGGTATGTATGAACTCCGACTGGCCGATGCCCATCTGCCAGACGACGAGTACGCGGTGGCGTTCGAGATGGCCGGAGTCGACCGGGATCAGCCTTTGGTAATGCAAGGGCGGGATCTGCTTGTGGCCTGCCTGGACGCCCTCTACCGAATCTCGGCGGTGATCGACGACAACTGGTGAGCAACACGCTGCCGTTGTGAGGGGCGGCGGCGGTCACTGTTATGCCAGCTTGTACGGAGCGCAGTCAGGGAGTATACGGACATGTGGGCTGTCGGGAATGGTTGAGCCGTGGAGCGGTCGGAATTGCGACCCGGGTAGTGAAACGAGAGTTGGGTTGGATCGGGTGAGGGGTATGGTTGGGCATTGGATGCTTAGTCAGATTTTGGGGCAGAGGAAGGGGATCGGGGCGAGAGGACGGGTCTGGAGGAAGAGAATGAGAATTCGAAGCGCATTGGTGGCTGTGGTTGCGTGCTCGCTGAGCATGCACGCGTTGGCTGACTGGATTCGCATAGGCAGTTGGAACATAGAAAAGCTCGGGCAGTCTGGTGAAGAGACGCAGGCGAAGGCGCTCGCGGACTACATCCATTTGGCAGGGATCGACATCCTCGCGTTGCAGGAGATCTACGATAATGACGGGGAGGATGCGACGAAAACGAACCGCCAGCTGACCGCGGTGATGGCGCTCATGAATGAGGCGACGGGCGAGCAGTGGGCGTACGAGATGTTCGCCAAGATGTATGAGAATCAGAAAGATCGACTGACGGCGATCGCTTGGAACATGGGGCGCGTGGAAAAGGTCGGTCGGAGGCTGCGGATAGACATTGATCGGAAGGACACGGACTGGTATAGGCATCCTCATGCGGTGAAGTTCTCCGCGGGGAGCGGCAGGACGGATATCGTCGTCATTCCGGTCCACATGAAGTCCGATTTTTCGGGGGGACGAATCGGCGCAACGCCTGCGTGAAGCGCGGCAGCTAGTGGCGCGCATTGAGGAAGTGCAGCGGCACTTCGGAGACCAGGACATCGTCATCCTTGGGGACTTCAACTGCAAGTCGGCGGACGAATGGGCGATCGGAGTGTTTGCGGGGGCAGGATTTGAGGACTTAAATGCGGGAGACGCCGACACGCACGTGGAGCACGGGCCGCTAGACCGAATCCTGGTTCCAGCGGGGAATGGCGGGGAGCAAAAAGAGTTCGAGTTTAGCCGGCAGTATGTGATGGCTCCTGCGGATGTTGATGAGTTTGACGACTCCCTCTCGGACCACTTTCTCATTCTCGCGTCGTACAGGGTGATGGCGGACGACGATTAGGGCGGAAAGCGGTGCGGCATTGGGCAGGAGTGTCAAGGGGGCGACGGCAGCCCTGCGGTTTTGAGCGGCATGTAGGCCGGAGGACGCGAGCAGGTCTACAAGGCGAATTAAGTCTAGGCTAGACGACGAGCCCCGGGGCAGGAGGTCGTACGGTGGGGTTCGGGTCAGTCGCGGAATGTGACGATCAATATGGGGGCCTGGGATGTGGTATCAGCTTTGAAACGAGGGACGGGCTTCTTGATTTCGACGGAGTCGGAGGTGCCCCGACGACCGTGACGGAACGGTCGCACGAGTGCCATGAAGGTCCGGAGATCGTCTAATCGGTCAGAGGCGTCTTGGATGTCCTGGGCGAGCAGCGGATCGTGGTTTTGACGCTCGAGGAGGGCCGTGCTGAGCTGTTTGAGGAAGTGTCGGGAGACTTGGTAGAAATAGGATGGGCCCTTTCCGGCTAGATTGACAGGACCAATTTCCCATACGTAACCGTCCGTGTGCGAGAACGACATGATTTGTTCTTGACGTCTCTTGCCGCTGGCCTGTACGCGTATATGCACTTCGCCCGGAAGTGGGTGTGGGAGCACGGGTGGAACCTCTGTGCCGATACGGGCTAAGTTGCTGAGGAAGGCGTCTCTGATTTTGTGGAAATAGAGGTCTCGGATGCGGCCGAGGCGTTTGAAACTCCGGCCAAGGCCAGTGGTCGCGAATTCCTTCCAATCCATGGAGGAGGCGCGATGGTAATCCCAATCTACGCGCAACAAGCGCGAAGTTCCCTTTTCGTGAACGCGAACGAAGCAGCCATCGGCGAAGTTCCGGTCCTTTTCCTCGCTTAGCATTGGCCTAAGGATTCCGGGTAGGAGAGTGATGGCGTCGGCGGAAGGTGCTTGCTGGCCGCCCCGGACGCGGAGGTCGCAGCCGGGCGTGAGGACCAGGAGAACACGGGCTTGGTCGAGCGTGTCCCGACGTCTGCCCCTGGGCCGAACGAAAAGGTCGCCTTCCATGAGGTCTCGGGACCATTCGGACTTTGGAGTGGCGTGGTTGGTCGCGTCTCGGTTGCTGTCGAAGATGATATCGCCATATGCGTGGGCAATCACGTCGCTCGGACCATCGAAGGTGGCCATCAACGATTGAGGGTCCAGGTTGCCGTCTGCGTCGAAGACGTCAGCGAAACGCATCCGTTGTGCACGAGTCCATGTTTGGGGCGTCAGCCGTGAGGGAACGGTAGCGCTCAAGAGCGAGGTGAGGAACCATTTGAGGTAGTTCGGAACGGTGGTACCTTCGTGGGAGAGGCGAAAACAGTCCAAGTAGGTGAGGTCGGATACGTCCAATGACAGGACCGTATCACGAACGTGTTGAACGGCACTCGCGGCTCCCCGGCACCAATCATCGAGTAGCGATTCGACCGTGCTGGTTCGGTCGGAAGCGGCGATTAAATCATAGAGGTTGGCCATGTTCTCGGTGGAAGTGGTACTCAATGACTCCTTGGAAAAGAACCGGAATCGACTTCTCATGAGTTGGGTGGAGGCTCTGAACTCGTTGATGTCTATGTCGGCGGGTCGGCTGGAGACGAGAAGGAAGGATGGTGCGGCACGGGACCGGACATTGGCGACGTCGATGGTGCGCTGGACGACCTCGGAAGCAGTGTCAAAGGCGTCTTGAGTGGTGAGGTTTTGTCCAAGGAAGAAGTCGAGGACGATGATCTCGGCCTTCGCGAGTTCCTCCGAGTCGAAATCCGTCCCGTGGACGGAAACCGACCGAGCGAGTGAGTGGCGAAAGAGAGAGAAAAGCGCGACGACCTCGTCCAGCATGGCGAGGAGGTTGTGGGTGTGTTCGCGGAACAGGTTGTGGAGTTCCGTTCGGTAGGTCTGCTTGATTCTCCTGCCGCCTACGCGCGGCCGCCAGGTGGATCGCCAGAGCGCATCGATCTCGTCTTCTTCTAGATCGTCAGCTTGGGCGGGCAACGAGTCGAGTGCGCGTCCGGAGACCCAAGTGACGGCCCTTCTTAAGCCATCGTCTTTGGAGAAGCGGTCTTGGAATAAGCGGTACCGATCCACGCTGAGGCCCTGTGGCGATGGGGCGTCGAAGATATCGTCGACCAAGGCGATTCGTTTGATGTTGCGGGCCTCGCAAATTTCCTTGAGGTGGGAAACGGCCATGGACTACATGTCCAGTACGAACGAAGAGGATCGTCCGCTCTCGTCGACATTGTCGATGGAGAGATAGAGATGCCAATCATGGTAGTTGGCGAGCTCGCGGGATATGTGCAGGCCGAGTCCACGACCCTGGCCGGGGGGTTTGGCGGTGACAAACGGCTCGAAGATCTCCTCGGAACGCGACGCCGCGACGCCCGGGCCGTTGTCCCGGAAGACGAGTTGCCGTGAGCGGCGGTTTAGACTGACGTCGATTTGCGGCATGAATGAACGTTCGCGTCGGGCTTGGACCTTAAGCCAGTAAAGGGAGTTATCCAGGAGGTTCTCGAGGATCTGAATCAACATGCCCTTGACGGCCCGGATCTTGTACTGGCCGTTCGGAAGATCGCGGCGTACGTCGACGCCGTGGCGGACGAGTTGTTGGTGGCGACCGTCGATTACCTGGTCGACTACCTCCCGTACATCGAAGGTGGACTTCGTCTGGCGGCGCGAAGTGCTGACCGGATCAAGGGTCTGAACGCGCTTCTGTAGCGTAATCAACTGGTCGCTCAAGGTGGCCAGGGCCGCAGTATCGGAGGACGTGAGGTCGGTCGTGTCGATTTCGCCGAGCGCGCTGAGGGCCCGGGTGGCGGTTCGGCCGATTTCGTGCAATATGAACTCGATCATCAGGCCGATGCCGGCCAAGTGGACGAACTTGGAGCGGTCGTCTTCGTATTCCTTGGCCATGGCCTTGGCCTCGTCGATGAAACGACCGAGTTCCATGGTGAGACGGAGAAGTTGCTGGAAGTCGGGCTCATGGTCGGGGGCGGCGTGTCGGAGCTTATGGATCGTCGACTCGATCTTGTATGTGGTTTCGTCGATGCGCTGCTCGAGGTCGTCGGTGGTGGTGTCGTCGATGATCTTGCGTTCCTTGTCGACGTTGGTGATGAACGTCCGGAATTCGGATATGAGGATGTGGCGCAAGAGTCCGACGAGTACCTGCTTGTACTGGTTGTCGACCAGGCCTTCCCGGTTGGTCTGTTCGATAAGGTGGAAGTTCGCGGAAGTTAGGCGGACGTAGCCGATGATCTGGGAGCGGTTGACCTTGTAGGAACGGGCTGCAAGGGCTTTTTTGTCGAGCTCGAGCCAGTCGTCGTCTTGGCCGCCGTAGGGATTGATGCGGAACCCGTCGCGGAAGACCATGAGACCGCCAGCCCACGAGTTGACGGCGGCGATGATGTCCGCCCGTTTTCCGATGCCGGGGATCTCCCTGAGGATAAGTCGGTTGAACCAGTAGAAGGTTGCCGTGAACGAGCCCAGGTTGCGCAGCGTCCTTGGGCCTGCGCGGATGGTGCGGTCCGCGATGGGATCGACGATGCTCATGAGTTCGGTCTCGCCCTGTTCGAACTGCTTCTCTCTCGCGCGCAGACGGTAGTTGATCTCACCGAGAAGGCGCGGTTGGGCGTCGTGTGGCGCCTCAAAGCTAGCGGAGACGACAGCGTGGGCCTCTTCTAGGAGCCAAGATGGAATCTGAGGCACGTAATGCCGCTTGCCGTTGTAGCGGAGGCGGAACAGGTCGTTGGGATCCTGCGGTGGGATATTGGGGGAGGCCGGGAAGGGATCGATGATCCGTTTGAACTGCCGCTCGACCATCCGTTCGAATAGGTCACGATCCCAGTCGGCGCGAAGGTCGCGGATCAGTATGGAGGTGCCATGGTCGGAAGGGCGTTCTTTAGGGGCGCCCCGTTTGGGGCTGATGTCCACCTCCTCTATCAGTTGTGCGGACTCGTGCGAAAAGGCACGCCAGTCGACGTCGAGAATGCTCTCGCGGCGATTCCCGGCTCGCGACGTGGTGACGACCATGTGCTCTCCCAGGCGCATGGCGGATAGACGCCCGACGCCCTTGTCGCCCAAGAGCGTACGGCCGGGGTCCGCGAATTGACCGTCGTCGGCGACCTTCTCGCCGCGGCGGGAGCGTGTGCCGATCGTGAGGAACACGTCGTCGAGTTCCTCGCGGTCCATGCCGTGTCCTCGGTCTTTGACTTCTATCCAATTGTGGTCGTGGTAGGCCTGCTGGAGGGAATCTCTGAACTCTTGCGGGGTGTCGTCGCGCGAGAGCATTCGGGAGAATGAATGTCGGGCGCGAGGCGGCGCGTCATCCTCCAAGGATCGGAGGACCTGAGCGCGGACGATAGAAGGGTCTAGATCGTCGTCGAGGGCCTCTAGTGCTTCTAGGTAATGGGAGTGGCCGAGTACGATCTGGACGCGAATGGAGATCCAGCTGGATCCCGCGTCCACCGAATTCTTGATGAGTTCATACAGTGCTATGGCATCGGAACTGATGAGCTCCGAACCTAGCTCCAGGATCGTCCTTGCTGCGACCCTAAAGGGCACTGGTTGCCTCGATAGACGGTGGTTGAGGCGGAAGTCGAGAGCCCGGGGACCTGTTGAGATGACGCGGCCTGCGGAGGATTGGTCGGTGATGCACTGCTGGTCGAAGTGGGTTCCGTGTGTGGGGCATGGAACGGCCAGTGAGCGAGTGGCGGTGACGCTGGAAGATGGACACGGGGAATGAGAAGTCAAGTCTTCGTAGGGTGGTTACAGGTGGCAGATGAGGCAGCCGTCGGCGTCTTGTTCGCCGTCGGATTCTCGGCGTCGGTAGACCTCGGCAAGCGTGAGCCCCGAAGGATTGGCGCTGGCGGCGGCGATGCGGCTGGCGTGTTCCCGCTTGATTGCGCGGACGCGTTCTGGCCGTTCGAGTTCGGCCAGGGATTCCCGCCCCGACCAGGTGAATGTGTTGCCGCTCCCTTCGTAGGGGCGCTCGTACGCCTTGGCGGCCTCGAAGAGGTCGGGATGACGTTCCTTGAGGCGGACCCATTCGATGCGCTGCTGGTAGAAGCAGAAGTAGCAGCCCGACCGTGAACGGCCCCACTCGGAGTAGGGTGGCATGCCGACGCCGGAGGCGTGCAGGATTTCCTTGACGTCGTCTAGCTTAATACCGTCTTTCTGGAAGGGGTAGACGGGGAAAATGTTGGGCTTGTGGCTGATGTAGCCTTGGCGCTCCTCGTCTGCGCGTAGTCCGACATAGTTGGTGACCTGATCCTCTCCGCAATACGCCTCGAAAGGCTTGAGTTTGAGCATTTTGGTGCACCAGCGCCTATGGTTGGAAGGGATCATGCCGCCATACACGTCGTACCAGTGGTCGAATCCAAGGTGTGCGTTGAGGCGGTTGACGCGCGTTCCGAGGTAGTCTTCGATCCGCTCTAAGTACTCGTATGTTTCCGGTAGTTCCTTGCGGGTGTCCGAGAAGATGTACTCCATTTCAGGAACCTTTCCCTTCATGTATATGGCAAGGGCGGCGGAATCTTTGCCGCCGGAAAGGCTCAGGACGTGTCTCATGGCTGGCTCTCCGTCTCGGAGTGGTGGTTGTCGCGGTCGATGTACTCTTCGAGAAGGCGGCCGAGAATCTGGGGGGCGTCGGGGTCGTTGCCGAGAAGGTCGCGTAAGGCGTCGATCCGCGAGCGGAGGGCTTGGCCGTCAGCCTGTTCGCGGAGCACGACCATGCGGTCGTTGCCGTCGATGCCTACCACATGAACACTCTTCAAGCCGGCTCCGCTTCCCTGCGCCGTCTGGGCCAACGCCAGCCATTTTGCCAGATTGGAGGCGATGATGCGGATTTGGAGGTCGAACTCGTCGATGGTCCGGTCGGTCCAGTTGGCCGGGCGTTTGCCGAGGACATGGCCCGCGACTCCATCGAGCCACACGTCGTCGTTGATGTCTCGCCTGGTGGCGCGGTCGACGAAGACGGTGAGACGACGGTCCTGGAGGTGGCGTCGATGGGGCGCGAAGTCGCGGTGGAGCGCGCGGAGCAACGAGGGGAGGTCCGTGCTTCGGAAGGCGCGTACAACAATGTGGATGGCGCGATCACGGAGTCGGTGGATGGCCTGGTCCGTCTCTTGCAGGGTGTTGTCGAGCACGGAGACGAGGGAATCGGGGTTTAGACGTTTTAAGGTGCCGGAACGCGGCGGCATGCAAGCGTCCGGGAGGTGGTGGAAGAATAGCTCCGCGGGGTCGGTGTCCCGGCGGAGCAGATCGCGGACGGCTACGGCGGTGGGAGAGAGTTCATCGGTCTGCAAGGCGAAGGGCGTCAGTCTGTTGAACCAGTGATAGAGGGCGGCGGCGATGGCCGGGACGGTGGGTTCGCACTCCCCGATGGTGCGGAGGCCCTTGCTAAGGGCCGGCAGCAGCCCGGGGTGGCCGGTTGGCTCGCGAAGAGAGCGCAGTGCGAAGTTGCGGGGTGCCTTGGCGAGGCGCATGAAATGCGCGAGCGTGAGGTCGGGAACGAAGGTGTCGCGTTCGAGGAGGGCGACATCGTTTCGGGCAGCGAGCAGATAGGCGGCTATGAGCGGGAGCGAGGGACCGGCGTGGATGCCGAGTGGCGGCTTGGCCAGTTCGGCCATGAGGATGTCGAACGGAACGGCGTCTCCTTGGGCGAGACGTGTTTCGATGTGAGACCAGGCGGGTTGCCAACGTGCGTCGGCGGGGGCGCGGAAAGCGTACGAGCCGAGCGAATCGGCGCGGTGGATGCCGGAGGTTCGCAGGAGCGACAGGTACATGGCGAGTTCGGGCGGCGTGCCTTGTATCGCTAGGCGCTCTTCGGAGGCGTGGGAGATCATCGCGTCGAGGAGTCGCATGCGGGCGGTAGCGGCTGCGGACGTGAGCTTGTCGCGGTTGAGGAGCTCGTTACGGAGCACTGGGGTTTGATGGTAGACGTCGTCGCAGACGTCGCTGACGACTGAACTCAAGGCGTCGGGAGGGACGTCGATTGGACGGCCACCGGCCCACCAGGAGGCGATGTCGCCGGCGGTCGGCGAGGCGAGGAGAGAGGTGACGCCGAGGAGGGCCGTCTCCGCCGCGGCGATCCGTTCAGAGACTTCGGTCCTGGCGAGTTCGTCGATTCGCAGTTCCGGGCAGTTGTGGCGGACCCAATCCCACAGTGCGAGTTCATGTGCCCATTTGAGAGCGGAGGGCGGGACGCGTCGGAGGCAGACCAGGGTCAGCGGGTTCTGAAACGCATCGCCCAAGGCGCGGAGCTGGTCGTCGCGATCTTGGTCGGAATGCAACGGAACGAGGAGTATGCGTCCATCGCGGACGGATGCTTCGGGCGGCTCGCCGGTCCACAGGCGGACGTCGAAGACGCGGAGGGTGCCGGTCTCATGGTAGTGGCGGTGGGCGACGACGGGCCGACCGACGCGAGGCATGGCGGGGACGTCCTGGAGGCGCAGCGGCAGGGCAACATTGGCTCTGGCGTTGTCGAGCCATTGGGAGAGATCGACGCTCGTGTTCGACCACAGACCATAGTCATCTCGGTGGGCGCGCATATAGATCAGCCGGCGCGTACAGAGGTCTTCGAGTGGCGGGGCGACTTGCGCGACGGTGCGTCGAAGGCACCACGCGATCGTATCGGCGTCGGCGACCAGACCCGGTACCGGTTCGAGAACGGAGAAGAGGGCGACGGTCTTGAGGATGTCCCGATGGCGGGGGCTGAGGTCGGCGGCGACGCTCATTGCGTCCAGGGCCAGGGACCAGCGTCGCTGGCGCACGTTGGTGGGGTTGTCGGAGATGGTGGCGGCCAGATGGTCGAACACGTTCGGGGTTCGGTACCAGTTCTCGGGGTGGTACGGCGTCGAGCGAATGAAGCGTTGGAAACCGTCGGGTTCGAGCGAGTGGAGGAAGCTGAAGAGGGAGCGCTCGTTCTGACCGAAGCGGCGCGAGGCGGAAGCAATGGTTGCGATGGCCGACGGATGAAGGGGATAGAGACAGGGTGAGATGTCGACTATCGCCTGGGGTTTGGTGGCGTACACGCCGCGCTCGACGGCCTGCGCGAATGCTTGGCAGGCGACGCGGCGGACATCCGGGTCCGGTGTCGGGGCATGCGTTAGCGCGCGGGCGAGCATGAATAGCGACTGTTCTGTGGAGTTGTCGAACCGGATCTCCTCGTAGCGGGCCGAGAAGCGGGCCCATTCCGCCTCGATCCATGCGCCCAGCCCGGCGACGTAGTCGGCGAATCCGTGATGCAGGATGCCGAGCACGGCGAGACTGGTGCCGGACTGACCGCAGGATCGTTCCGCCAGGGACTGGAAGATCGAGGGGTCTTCGACGGTGCTGTTGGCGGCGGCGTGCTCTAGAAAATGGCCCATTTCGTCGACCACGAGGAGGAGCCCGGCTCCGGTGCGTGCTCGGAGGTCGTCGGCGACGTCGGCCAGGAGCGCGGTGATCGCCAGGGGATCGGGAGTCGGGGCGTGCGCATGCAGCGATCGGGCTCTTTCGGCGAGGGCGTGGGGGATGTCGAGCGCGGGTGGCGATTCGGATACGGCACGAAGCAGTTCCCTGGCGAAGCTGACGCGTCGGCCCACGAGGACGACGGAATGCCAATGGGGCGCAGGCGGGAGCTGTGGATAGGCGTCGGCCAACAGCCGTGTTGCAGGTCCTCGACCGCGTTCGCGGAGTAGCCGCGTTAGGAACAACCCGAAGGCCGATTTGCCGGAGCCGTAGGCGCCAACGAGCCGGAAGGCACGCTGGCGCGAGGTCGGAGCCAAGGCGTCGATGACCCGTATCGCGGCGTCGCGGGCGGGTGGCGTCAATACGTAGCCGTCTAGCGCTTCCGGGTCGTCGAGGTCTCGGGGGATGTCTACGGAGCGGACGTAGCGGCGCTCGATCGACAGGCGGTCTGCTATGGGGACGGTCACGGCTGCCAGGCCAGGCGATCGAGCTCGGGCAACGGATCCCGGCGGCAGGCGAGTGTGAAGCCGCCGGCGCCATCGGGTCGGAGGGCGAGGGCGTCGGAGCGGGAGCAGAGTCGTTCGGCGTGTTCGTAGAGGCCCACTTCGTCGAGGAGGTAGACGGGTCCGGGAGCGCAGTAGCCGAGCATTAGCGACCGCACGGAGACGGATGCGCTGGCCGGGGCGGCGGAATGCCAGAAGTCGCGTACCGCGAAAGCGAAGGCGGGAGTGGTCAGAGTGGGCTTCGGGCCGCGCGAGAATCCGACTGCGGACTGACCGGTTCTGGTACCTGTTGTGACCAACGCCAACTCTTGGAACGGGCTGGCAAGAAGGTCGTCGTCGGAGGCGTTGAGACGGCGGGTAGCCGAATAGGTGCGGAGGAAGATGTCGACGTGGTTGGTGGCCGTTCGGGCTGTGACCCTGCCGCGGACTTGCGCGGCCCGGGAGGCGACGGACGCGACCAGCCGCTCTCTCAAGATCTCGCGGTCGTGCGTTTCGAGGAAGGCAACGGCCCATGCGCCGAGTCGGCCATGGACCGTCAGCATCCAATGAAGCCGCCAGAGTGAGTCCTGCGACTCGAGGTACGGATCGCGGCCGTTGATCGGATCGAGCAGGCGACGGGCGAATGCGGTGAGGCATGTCCGCCTGCGGCGGTTGGTGGTCAAACCGAAGGCCTCGGCCCAGAACCGGAGCGACTTGACCATGTTGTGGCCGATACCTAGGCGGAGGATCGCTCGTTCGGGCGACTCGAAGAGGGTGGGATCCTCGATTACTGCCTCGTAGAGCTTGGGTAGCCAGCCGTACCGGCAGGCGAAGGACTCGTGGCCGGAGAACACGAGCGGGCCGATGGCGGTCCCGAATCCGACACTGGATTCGTCGACTGTGTCGGGAGCGGTCACGGGTGGTTCCGGAGGGCGGTTACCCGGCTGCAGAGCGTAGCTGCGGCGAAGTCCACCTCGTCAAGGGTGGTGGTACGACCGAAGCCGATCCGGACGGTGCCCTGGGCGAGTGGGTCGGGTAGGCCGATGGCGGCCAGTGTCGTGGATCGGCGAAGCGCGCCGCTGCTGCAGGCGGATCCGGTGGCCATGGCTAGTTGAGGTGTGGTGGAGAGAAGGACGTCGGCGTCGATGCCCTCGAAAGCGATGCTCAGGTTGTGCGGGATTCGCTCGTCGAGGGAGCCGTTGACTAGCCAGCCGTCGAGTTGGGCTAGGCGCTGAAGGAAGGCACGCGCGAGCGTTCGAGCGTGGCAGGCGTCTCGCTGGCGGCGGGAAGAGGCGAGATCGCAGGCGGCGCCGAACCCTACGCAGGCGGCGACTGGAAGCGTGCCGGGTCGGAGGCCGCTCTCCTGCTCTCCGCCGGCGAACAGCGCGGCGGGCTTCGGGGCGCCGTTCCTGATGTAGAGGGCGCCGATGCCTTGCGGTCCGTAGATCTTGTGTGAGGACATGGAGCCGTAGTCTATCGGCAGGTCGGCGAGGGCCATGGGTATGCGTCCGACGGCCTGGGTCAGATCCGTGTGGAGCGGCACGCGGCGTTCAGCGCAAAGCGTGGCGGCGGCGGCGACCGGCTGAACGGTCCCGATCTCGTTGTTCACAGTTGTGACGGAAACGAGGTCGAGGTCGTGGTCGAGGAGGTCCTCGAGGTGGCCGATGTCGAGGATTCCGTCTTCGTCGACGTCGATTCGGTGCAGGCGTGCGCCGGCTTTGGCGAGGGCGTGGGCGGTTTCGGCGACGCTGGCGTGCTCTAGGCTGGATATGGCAAGCAAGGAATCGGGACGGATCAGCCCGCGGAGTACGATGTTCGATGCCTCCGTCGCTCCGGAAGTGAAGGTAACTTCGGAGGAGTGGCATCCAAGGAGGTTGGCGACGCTTTGGCGAGCGGCTTCGATGGCGTCTGCGGCACGCCGTCCGATGCTGTGCTCCAAGGCATGGGGATTGTGAGCGCCTGTCAACCACGGGAGCATCACGTCGAGGACGGCGGGGTCGAGCGGGGTCGTGGCTTGAAAGTCCAGGTAAACGGTGTCGGGGAACGTCGTTGGAGGGAGGGGTGCTGAGCCGACCATGTGCGTGCCTACCATCGGAACCGGTAGTATCGCCGCATCGGCGTACGCCGACAAGGACGGGATGGGAACCGACTGGCGGTCCTGAGCTGATAGCTTGAGGCGGGCGTAGGGTTTTGCGCTGGGGGCAACGCGGTTCCGTGGCGGATGGTAGCCGCCGGGTTGGTCCGGCGGGGGAGGCTCGACATGGGCGGGGGCGTCTCGTAGGTTGTCGGCGGTCCGCGCGGGAGGCACAGGTGGGTTCAAGCAAGACGAAGCGACCATCGTCGGACGGTTGGCGTAGGCGTTTGGGTCGGAAGGGACGTCCGTTCGACGAGGTTTCCACAGCGCACACGATCATCAGGGCGATGGAGGAAATGCGAATACTCGATCAATGATGCGGACGCCTTCCTGCACCGAGTGAAGCACGTGGAGTACGGACTGGCGGCGGAGGTTGAGTTCGCGGCGGTGTTGCGGTGGCTCGGAGCCTGTCCGTTCGTGCACCGCCTGCAAGGCGAGACGTTCGCGGACAGGACAGGTTTCGACTGGTTGGTTCACGACTTGCTAGCCGTGTTCAAGAGCGGAGATCTCATGTGCTCTACTGCGATCGAGGTGAAGACGACGGCTAGGGACATACTCGCGATAAAGCCGGAATATCTGGCGAGACTGGAGGCCTATGCACGGCTCGTATCGCAACGGTTGCTTCTGGCGTGGCGTCCGCGGAACGTGGGTTCGTGGATCCTGGTCGACCCGAGGGTGATGCAATCCGACGGGGTTCTCGACGGGAAGCTAGAGTTGGGTAATGCGATGCGGTACGACCTGATGAGCGTACTGGCGGGCGATTTCCACGTTTTGCCAAGAGAAGGGGTTGGCTTGTTCTTGCAGGCGAGTCGCGTCAGCGAGAAGCGCACGACTCCTGATGGTTATGAGGCCACGTTTCGCGTAGATAATGCGGAATTCCGCGACGCGGAGGGACAATCCGTCAAGAACGTGCCGGATTCCATTGTGTGGACGATCTTCGCCAGTCTGGACGAGCGTCAGAACGCAACGGAGGAAGGGTTTACGCAATCTTTCGTCACGACGGGAGGAATGACTAGGGCTCAAGACATCCTGCGTACGGCTGCGAGGTTCCGGTTGGACGATAACGAGCGGATTGACTGGAAGGCGATTGGGGTGAACCTCGAGGTTGTGCTGAGTCGCGGGGAGCTGGCGTTGCAGCTCGGCAAGCACTTCGGTTCGTTCATTCAGTATGTACTTCACTAGCAGCCTCGGAAGGTGTCGTCGTTTTTCCCGGATGGTTGGGGCCACGCATCCCGGAGACTGTAGTGCAGCAATCAAGGCGCCGGACCGAGTGCAGGAGCCCGCTGAGCGAATGCCGGTGGGCAGCGATTGGGCAGGGTGGGTGGCATCGTGGCATGACGGATTGGCCCCGGGACGTCGCGGGACGGACCGGGACGGGCGACGGCGAACTTAGCGGGGAAGATGGGAGTCTTGTTGTCGCCGGCGCCGCCGAGCGCCGCTACGATGCATCGGCTCGTTGCCGGTGCGGCACAACAGGTACGGAGTGGAAGGAGCGGAGATGTGAATGCGGAAGGATTGGCGATCTACTGCGCGGACATCGGTTTCATCAAGAACGACCACTTCGGATGGGCCGTTGTGGCCGGTGACCAGCATCGGGGCGGGAAGGAGATCGGCGGGTTGGTGGACGACGCGGTCGGCAGCTTGGCGGCGGAAATCAAGGTTGCGCTTGGATTCGAGTGTCCCCTGTGGGTTCCCGTGTCGGATGATCCTTCTGGGATGACCGCCGGACGCGTAGTGGATGGCAACAAGCCATGGTCGGCGGGCGCGGGGGCAAGTGCACTGGCGGCTGGACTGACGGAGAGCGCTTGGATCCTGCGCGAAATCCGCCGGCGCCTGAGAGGCAGGGTGGTATCGCTGCCGTCGACGCATTTGGACTGGGAGGAATTCGCGGGGTCGGAGACGGGTATCTTCCTCTGGGAAACGTTCGTGACGGGAGAGGGGAAGGCCAGGGGTCGGGAGGCAGAAACGGATGAACACGTCGCCGACGCGATGACTGCCTGCAAGGAGTTCGCGGAGCGGCTGCCCAGCCCGGGGAGAGGATGGGACTGCGAGCCGTCGCATGCGGTGCAATCGTTGATCGGTTCGGCCATTTTCTGGTCGGGCTGGTCGGAGGACCTGGACTTGCTTCGGGCCAGGTGTTTGGTCGTCAAGCCGACGGGACCGGTAACTTGAAGGCTGGGGGTGGAAGGGAGGATCGGCGTTTAAGGCACCCGGTGTGTTGGTCTAGGGGTCTGCGGGCGCGCGAGGCGCCCGGACCTGACCGGCGCTTCGCGGACCCGTGTGGCGTGGAGCGGGGATCGTCGAGCGCCGCAGGAGTCCATGCGGTGTCGCCGGCTTTCAAGACGTGGCGTTTCGAAGCGCCGCTTCGCGAAATGCTAAACACGCGGGCTTTGACACGCGCCTTTCTGGGTGCCTATGGTACTTGGCGATTGGAAGGGAGGCGCACCCCCCACGTTCCAGTCCCGCCGGTTCGGTTCGGCCGGTCCGGCGGCGAAACCAGAGACCGTGTTGCGATGTGGGGGGCCGAGGGACACGCGAACCCGATGAGGGAGGCGTACCCATGCCCCAGATAGCGATCTACCGCCTGCCGGCGGTGCTGGAAATCACCGGCCTGTCCAAGGCCACCATCTACCGGCTGATCAACCGCGGCGACTTCCCGCCGCGCGTGCAGCTTTCCCCCCGGTGCGTCGGTTGGCGCGTCGGCGACATCGACGCGTGGCTCGAGCGGCGCCTGTCGGGATCCGACCCGGCGCCGGGCGAGGGCGCGCGGGCGTCCGGATAGCAGCCGTTCCGCGGCCGGCGTCCGCCGGCCGCGCCTACACGACGTTGCCGTGGAAGACGACGACGCCGCACATCGCGGCGTCGTCGTCGGCTTCGGTGATGCGGTAAGGCCACTCGGGGTTGAGCGCCTTGAGGTAGCGCCGGTCGTTCTCTTCGATGAGCTGGCGGAACGCGGCGCCGTGGCCGTTGGCGGGGCCGACGACCACGAACCCGCCGCTGCGCTCGACGCCCTCGGGATCGACGAAGATGTAGTCGCCGTCGCGGAACCGGGGCTGCATGCTCTGGCCGGCGACGCGCAGCGCGAACGTGTCCGGTCCGCAGCGGATCGGGCAGTGCATGCGCGCCTCCGGCAGCGTGAACCCGGGCGCGTCGCGCCAGGCCCCCGCCTCGTCCCACGAGATCAGCGGGCAGTCCCGCCCGTGGTGCCAGGGCACGACGCCGGCGTCCGGGTCCGGGGGCGGCGGCGCGTCCATCCATCCCTCCGGCTTGTCCATGGCCTTTTCCAGCTTCGCCGCGAGGCGGTCGCCGACGCGGCGGACGCTGCCGCTGGCGTATTCCTTGCCGGAGCGGATCTGGCTGAGGTAGGCGCTGCTGGTGCCGGCGCGTCGCGCGAGGGCCTCGGCGGAGCCGGCTTCGGCGATCAGCCGCTGGAGGTTCCGGAGGCGGGTGCGGTCGATCTGGCGTGTCATGGTGTCTGCCGCGCTTAGTACTTTACTAAGAATAAAGTTGGGTCATATCTATTGCAAGAAATTATTTTTATTTGTTAGTTTTTTTAGCTATGAAGCTGATGGACTTCCTTCGGGCCTCGACGAAACGCGAACGCGCGGACGTCGCGGTCGTGTGCAGCGGGTCGACCGACTACCTCTATCAGCTCGCCGGCGGGCACTGTTTCGCGAGCCCGCGCAAGGCGATTCTGCTCGAGGCGAGCACGCGCAAGGTGGCGGCGCGCACGGACGGCCGGCTGAAGCCGGTGCCGCGCGCGACGCTGGTGCGCTACCCCGACATCTTCGATCCCGACGCGCCGTTCGACGTGGACCTGCCCGAATGAGCGGCGGCGGCGCGGCGGCGGCGCGGTGCGTGGCGTTCGCCCTGGCGGCGGGCATGTTCTGGTGGCCGGCGGCCCACGCGGCGGAGACCGCGGACAGCGCGGTCGCCGAGAGCGCCACGGTGGACAGCGGGCGCCGGGCCGCCTGGGGGCTGTCGGCGCAGGACTGGACCCGTTACGGGTCGCTCATGCGCGGGCGCCGCGGCGCCTGGACGCCGGACGCCGATCCGCTGCTGGTGCTCGGCGCGCACGCGCGCACCGAGGCCGAGCGGCGCCGCTTCGCCGAGGCGTTCGTCCTCGCCGAGCACGCGCGGGTCGAGGGCGAGCTGGCCTTCGAGCGGGCGGTGCGGGCGGCGTGGAAGCGGCTGTTCCCGGGACAGCTCCGTCTCGCCATGCCGGCGACGCGCGCCGCCGTCGACCGCTACGCCCTGGTCGTCGACCGGGACTGCGCCGGCTGCGGCGCGACGCTGCGCGGCTACCTGAACGGCGCGACGCCGGTGGACGTCTACGTGCGCGGCGCGGCGGACGACGACGACCTGCGCGCCTGGGCGGCGGCGCAGGGCATCGACGCGGCGCGGGTGCTGGGCGGGCTGGTCACGATCAACCACGGCGACGCGTCGGTCCCGGGCGGAGCGCCCGCGGTCTGGGCGCGGCGCGGCGGCCGCTGGTCGGCGGTCGAGTGAGAGCGGGTGCCGCCATCGTGCTCGCGCTGTCCCTGGCCGCCGCGGGCGTCTGCGCCGAGGACGGCGGGCAATCGCGCGAGTCCGGGACGCGCATCGAACGCCCCGCGATCTCGGCGCGGAATGCCGGGGAAGCGGTCGAGCGGGCCGCGGAGCGCCTGAACGGCATGGCGCGTCCCGACGCCCCCGACCTCTTTCCCGTGACACCGGATCCCCTGCGCCCGGGCGTCCCGTCGCGCATCCGCGTGCGCGGGCTGCCGCGGCCGGTGTTCGCGATCGGCGCCGACGAGGCGTCGCTCGCCTGGCTCGCCGCCAACGCCGAGCGGCTGCGGGCCGACAGCGCCCAGGGGCTGCTGGTCGCCGCGCGGTCGGAAGCGGTGTTGCGCCGCGCGCGCGCGTTCGCGGCGCGCCACGGCCTGACGCTCGATCCCATGCCGGGCGCGGCGCTGGCGACCGCGTTCGGCGCCGCCACGTACCCGTTCGTGGCGGAGCCGTCGGAATGACCGGCGGCCATCCCGTCGAGGCGCTCCTGCGCCCGCCCGCCGAACTGACGGCCGGGACGGTCTCGATGCTGTGCGGCGTCGTGGCCGCGCTGGGCCCGGACTACCTCATGATGACCCCGGAGGTCGGCTACGCGTCTGCCGCCGCGCTCGGGCTGCACGGCGTCTGGTGGCTCGGGCGCGGCGCGCGCATCGTGCGCTACCAGAAGAACCTGCGCCGTCGCCGCCGCTGGACGATGCGCGCGAAGCGGATCCCGGTGAGCCGCGACCGGCTGTTCATCGGGCGCGGATTCCGCTGGGGCGAGCGCCACACGCAGCGGCTGCACGACTGCCGGCGCACCAAGTTCCGCCGGTTCGTGGAACCGGGCCGGATGGCCCGCTGGGCGCACGCCTGCGCCGCCGACCGCGGCAAGGGCGGCGCGGCGCACATCGGCCGGCTGCTCGCGGCGGACTTCCCCGGCAACCCGTTCCGCGCGCCGCCGCCGGTCGGCGGCTCGGCCTGGCTGCACGGGGTGGAGCTCGGCGAGGAGGACGTGCACCTGCCGCTTCGGGACCGCACCGGCCACACGCTGGTGCTCGGCACCACGCAGGTCGGCAAGACGCGCATGCTCGAGGTGGCGGTCGCGCAGGACATCCGCCGCGGCGAGGTGGTGGCGGTGTTCGACCCCAAAGGCGACGCGGACCTGCTGCGCGCCGTGCACGACGCGTGCGCCGCCGCCGGGCGGGCGAAGGACTTCGTGCTGTTCCATCTCGGCTACCCGGAGCTGTCGAGCCGCTACAACGGCGTCGGCCAGTTCCACCGCATCACCGAGGTGGCGACGCGCGTCGCCGGCCAGGTGTCCGGCGAGGGCCAGTCGGCCGTGTTCCGCGAGTTCGTGTGGCGGTTCGTCAACGTCGTGGCGCGGGCGGTGGTGGCGCTCGGCCAGCGGCCGGACTACCGCACGATCCTGAAGCACGTCACCAACATCGACGAGCTGTGCCTGTCCTACGCCGAGTCCTACTTCGCGGACCGGCCGGATGTGCTCGCGATCGTCGACGGCATCGAGCGGCGCCGCGACGATCCGCCGCGCCACATGCAGGGCCGGCCGCGGCGGCTGGTGGCGTTCGAGCAGGCGATGCTCGACCTGGGGCTCGGCGACGAGGTGCTGGACGGCCTGCGTTCGGCCATGCGCTACGAGAAGTCCTACTTCGACAAGCTGGTGGCGTCGCTGCTTCCCCTGCTGGAAAAACTCACGACCGGCAAGGCGGCGGAGCTCCTGAGCCCCGACTACCTGGACATGGCGGACGCGCGGCCCGTGTGGGACTGGCGGCGCGTGGTGAACCAGAAGCTGGTGGTCTACGTCGGCCTCGACGCGCTGTCCGACGCGCCGGTCGCGTCGGCGGTCGGCAATTCGATGTTCGCCGACCTCGTGAGCTACGCCGGCGAGCGCTACAAGCACGGCGACACGCACGGCTTCCCCGAAGCCGCCGAGGCGCCGCAGCACCCGATCGTGGTGCACATGGACGAGTTCAACGAGCTGATGGGGGACGAGTTCATCCCGCTCCTGAACAAGGGCGGCGCGGCCGGCGTGCAGGTGACCGCCTACACCCAGACGTTCTCGGACATCCAGGCGAAGACGCGCGACGCGTCGAAGGCGCGCCAGGTGTCCGGCAACTTCAACTCGCTGGTGATGTTCCGGGTCAAGGACATCGACACGGCGGCGCTGCTGACCGACCAGCTGCCGACGGTGAACGTCGTGGAGCTCACGCAGATCGCCGGCTACACGGACTCCAGCGACCCCGACTCCCCGGTCGACTTCAGTTCCCGGCACGAGGACCGGATCACCAGTTCGAAGACGACGATGCTGGAGCCGCACGACGTCACCAAGCTGCCGAAGGGCGAGGCGTTCGCGCTGCTCGAGGGCGGCGAGCTGTGGAAGGTGCGCCTGCCCCTGCCCGCGGGCGGGAAGAAGGATCCGTCGGCGGCGTTCGCGGAACTGACGGAAGACATGGAACGCCGCTACCGGCCGGGCGCGTCCTGGTGGGCGGGCGCCGAGCGCGTCGGGGAGGTGGCCGATGGCTGAAGCCGCGCGCGTCCGGGAACCGGCCCGCGTCGAGCGCCGCCGCGGGCGGGTGCGCTCCGCGGTGGGGTGCCTGGCGATGTCGGCGGTGGCGTCGGTCGCCGTCGAGTGGATCGGCATGAGCTGGTGGTGGCCGGAGGAGGGCGCCGGGCACGCGGCGGGCGTGCTGAGGCGCGAGGCGGGCTACCTCAACGAGGACTTCCGCCCGTCGGCGGCGCGCATCCTGGGCGCGGCGGAGCGCGGCTACTTCTACGCCTTCGAGTGGACGGGGCTCGCCGCCGGGCTGCGCTGGCTGGGCGGCGCGGCGGATCTCGCCGAGTACGCGAGGGCGGCGCTGTCGACGGTGCAGGTCCTGATCGTGCGCGTCGTGCTGCTCGCGTTCTCGCTGCCGGCGTTCCTGCTGTTCGGGATGGTCGGGCTGACCGGCGGACTGACGCTGCGCGACATCCGCCGCTGGTCGGCGGGGCGCGAGTTCGGCGGCCTCTACCACGCCGCCAAGCGGGCCGCGCCGCGCGTGCTGTTCGCGGCGGCGTTCGTGTACCTGGCGATCCCCTTCTCGGTGCACCCGAGCGCGGTGATCGTGCCCGGCGCGGCCCTGTTCGGCGCCTCGGCGCTGGTCGTGGCCGCGTCGTTCAAGAAGTACCTGTAGGCGGGGGCGATGGATCCGGACCAGCAGGCGGCGTTCCGGGGCGCCAACCCCGGCTCGCCGGTGACCGAGGCGGAGCTGCTGGCGCTGTGCGCCGGCCTAGTCTGCGCGCTCGCGATCACGTGGTGCGCGTGGGTCGCGTTCCACGCCTACAAGAACTGGAGCGGCGGCGGTTCGCCGTCGGCGGAGGCCGGGGGCCACGTGCTCCGGGCCGTGTTCCTGACGGTCGTCGTGCTGGCGGTCGTGACGTGGTGAGAACAACGGGAGAAAGCTGTGGAAGAAGTGGATAAGGCTGCGGACAACCGCGGGACGGGGCAGCGGCGGCGGATCGCCGCCGCGCTGGCTGGCGTTCTCTGGGCGGGGTCGGCGCGAGCCGGGTTGCCGGAGGTGGCGGACCCGACCACCGGGGCGGTCGACGAGGGCGACTTCATCGGCATGCTGCAGGCGTACGGCCTGGACATCGTCGTGCTCGGCGGCCTCGGCCTGTCGGCGATCGCGCTCCTGGTGGTGGCCAAGAACGTCATCGCCAAGTACTCGATGGTCGCCGACGGCCGCGCCACCTGGGGCGAGGTCGGTATGCACGGCGCCGTCGGCGTGGTGCTGCTGGTGATCGTGATCTTCCTCGCCACCCAGTCGGCGACGGTGCTGACGTGAGCGCGGACGAGGAGATCGCGTTCCTGCCGGACCGCCTGAACCGGCCGCCGCCGGTGTTCCTCGGGCTCTCGGACGTGGAACTGCGCATGGCGGGGCTGGCGAACCTGGCGCTGTGGATCCCGGGCTGCGCGGCGCTGGCCGCGCTCGCCGGCCAGGCCGTGCTCGGCATCGGCGCCGGGGCGCTGGCCGCCGGCGGCGGCATCTGGGTCACGGCGCGGCTGCTGCGGCGCCTCAAGCGGGGCCGCCCCGAGGGCTACCACGCCGACGCGGCGCGCGCCTGGCTGGAGGACCGGGGCCTCAAGCCGAGGACCATGCTGCGCGAGAGCGCGGTGTGGGACATCCGCGCCCGGCGCAGGCGGGGGCGGCGTTGAGCCGCTACCGCAACGAGCTCGCCGGCCAGCGCGAGGCGATCCGGGCCCTGTGGGGCGCGGTGGGCGTGGCGCTGGTGTGCGCGGTGGCGATGGGCGTCGGCTGGATGACGGCGCCGAGCTCGCTGCGCATCCACATCCCGCCGGACCTGACGGCGGGCGCGACGCTGCGCCCGGACGCGCCGGCGGCGCCGCACATCTACACGTTCGCGCTCTATATCTGGCAGCAGCTCTACCGCTGGCCGAGCGACGGCGCGCGCGAGTACCGCGCGAAGCTGGACGGGCTGGTGCATTTCCTGACCCCGGGCTGCCGGCAGGACCGGCTCGACGACTACGCCGAGCGCAACGGCCGCCGGGAACTGGCCGGACGCCAGCGCGCGGTGTGGGAGATCCCGGGGCGCGGCTACGCGGCGGAGCGCGTGTTCGACGAGGGCGCCGGCAGCTGGGTGGTGTCGCTCGACCTGATGATCGAGGAGACGGTGCTCGGCGAGCGCGTGAAGAGCCGCGCCGTGGCCTACCCGGTGCGCGTCGTGCGCTACGACGTCGACCGCGAACTGAATCCCTGGGGACTCGCGCTCGACTGCCTGGCGGGCGTGCCGCGGGCCATCGAGCTCGCGCCGGAGGCGACCCCGTGAAGCGGATCGCCGTGCTGGTTCCCGCCCTGTGGATGTGCCTCTCGCATGCGGAGACCGTGGAGTGGGAGCGGACGCCGATTCCGGTGACGCTGGCGGTGGGCGTGGAGAAGCAGGTCAGGTTCGAGGGGCCGGCGACCGTGGGCGTGCCGGCGGATCTCGTCGAGACCGGCGCGCTGCGCACCGAGTTCGCCAACGACACCGCCTACTGGCTGGCCGCGGAGCCGTTCGGGCCGCGGCGGGTCAAGGTGCGCCTGGAGCGCACCGGCGAGTTCGTGCTGTTCGACGTCCGGGCGGCGCCCGGGGGCGGCGGCACGGCGGAGCCGCTGGAGGTGGCGGTCGCCCGGCCGGAACAGGGCGGCGGCCTCTCCGGGTCCGACGCCGAGGATCCGCGCGGGAGCCTGGTCGAGTTGGTGCGCCACGCCGCCCGGCTCGATCTCGCTCCTCCCCGCCTGGCCGGCGGTTCCGCGGGGGTCGTGCCGGTGGAGACGGCCCTCGCCGACGCGACGGCGCTGTACCGCCATCCCGACCGGGAGCGCCTGCGCCTCGCCGTGCGCGGCCAGTGGTCGCGCGGCGGGCTGTTCGTGACGACCGTCGAGGCCGTGAACCTGTCCGCCGCGGCGGTGGAACTGGACGTCCGCCGGCTGCGCGCCGCCGAAGGCGCGCGCAGCGGGGTGTCGGCGGGATTCGTGGCGGTGGCCTGGACGCGCTCGATCCTGGCGCCGAACGGGGAGCCGGGCTACGCGGCGCGGTTCTACGTGGTCACCTGCGAGCCCTTCGACCTCGCGGTCGCCGATCCCGGGGCCGCGGAATGAACCCGAACCTGCTGGTCAAGGGCGCGGTCGGGGTGGTGCTGCTGCTGGTGGTGATGCTCGTCGTCGTGCGGTGCTCGCGGGACGAGGCCGCGTCCACCGTGGCGGTGCCGACGGTCGGCGGCCAGGCGCTGTCGCCGGAGACAGCCGCCGCGCTCGGCATTGAGGGCGACACCCCCGACGACACCGTGCGCACGCTGATCGCCAACGTGCGCGAGACCAACCAGCGCCTGGCGACGCTGGAGACCGCCAACCGCACGCTGCGCGACGATAACGCGCGCCTGCGCGACATGCGCGCGAGCGTCGTGGCGGAAGTCGGCCGGGAGCTCGGCGCCGAGGCCGCGCGGCTGCGCGAGGAGAACCGCGGCGCGGTCGCGGACGCCCGCGACGAGGTGTCCGGGCTGAAGGCGGAGATCGAGCGGCTGCTGCGCCGCGCGCCCGTGGGCGGCGCGACGCGTGCGGACCGTCCGCGCGCGACCGGGACGGTGTGGGTGCGCCCGATGGAGTCGGAGCCCGGCGGGTCCGGCCTGCTGCCCTGGGGCGAGGGTCCGACCGGGGCCATTCCGCTGAAGAAGGAGGACGAGCGCGAGGCGGCGCCGCCGGTGCGCCCGGCCTACACGGTGCCGAAGAACGCGACCCTGGTGGGCGCCCGGGCGTTCACGGCGCTGATCGGCCGCGTGCCGGTCGGCGAGGACGCCCGGGTCACCGACCCCTATTTCTTCAAGCTGCTGATCGGCCGCGACAACCTGGCGGCCAACGGCCACGAGATCCCGGAGCTCGCCTACGCGGTGGCGAGCGGCGAGGCGATCGGCGACTGGACGCTCGGCTGCGTCTCGGGCGACGTCACCTCGATGACGTTCGTGTTCGCCGACGGGCGCATCGTCACGGTGCCGGAGGCGCGCGACGTGTCGGAGGGCGGGAGCGGCACGCGCGCCGTGCGCCTCGGCGGGCTGTCGGACGACTTCGGCAACCCGTGCGTGGCGGGCGAGCGGATCACCAACGCCGCGTCCTACCTCGGCCAGAGCGCGGCGGCGCTCACCCTAGGGGCCGCGGCCGAGGGGCTGGCGGCGGCGCAGACCCGCACCTACGCCGGGGGCCTGACGGGGGCGACCACGGTGGTGGACGGCGACCTCGGCCGCTACGCGGCGGGCAGGGGACTGGCCGGGGCCGCGCGGGAGGTCGCGCGCTGGCTGCGCGAGCGCCAGGCGCAGGAGTACGACGCCGTCTACGTGCCGCCCGGCGCGCGCGTGGCGGTGCATGTCGACGAGGAGCTGCGCATCGACTACGACCCGGCCGGCCGGCTGGTTCGCCACGACGACTTGGGCATCGGGGGTGCATACCGTGCGCTGGACTAGGACGCTGTTCATTCTTCTTCTCGCCGCCGGGCTCGCGGCCTGCGCGGCCAAGGGCCCGGCGACGGCGCTGCGCGAAGGCCCGCGCATGCTGGACCTGTACCGGGGCACCGCGGGGCCGGATAAAGCCGGAGGGGTGGAGCCCGCGGAGCCGAAACCCGGCGCGTCGACGGAAGTGCGCTGCCGGTGGCGGGTGTTCGCCTGGACCTGCGCGTTGCCGGAGGTCGAACGCGAGCCGTCGACCGGGAACGAACAAACCTACGCGCGCAGTTCGGAGAACGAACTGGAGTTCCTGTTTCCGCGCCTGCCGAACCCCGACATCTACATCCATGTGCTGCCGCATCTCGCGACGGAGGCGCGGGTGCCCGTGCCGGGCTACACGACGGCCGTGCCGCTCTACGAACGGGTGGAGTACGCGCTGCCGGGCGAGATGGAGCGAACGAACGACGGGGCGCCCGGCGGGGCGGTCGGGAGCGGTCGCCCGGAGGCGCCGGGCGACCCGGGAAACGAACCCTTTCCGCCGAATGGGTCGGAGGTGGCGCGATGACCTGGAAGTCGATGCTGGCCGCTGCGTTCCGCGTCGGCGAACCGAAGGGACGGGAGGCGGCGGAGCTGCGCGGGGCGGAGGGTGGACGGCCGCCGCGCAAGGGCGTGCCGCCGGCCACGGTGGCCGCCATGTACCGCCCGTCGCGCTCGTTCGTGGACCACCTGCCCTGGGCCGAGGCGCTCGACGACGGCACGATCCTGCTGGAGGACGGCCGGAGCGTCGGCGCGGCCTGGGAGATCGAGCCGCGCGGCACGGAGGGCCGCGGCGGCGCCTGGCTGACGGACCTGCGCGACGGCCTGCACGACGTGCTGCAGGACAGCTTCGAGGAGCTCGACGCCGCGCCCTGGGTGATCCAGACCTACACCTGGCGCGAGCCGGACCTGTCGGCGGCGGCGGCGGCGTTCGCCGACTACGTCTCGGAGGACGCGCGGGAGACGGCGTTCTCGGCAGCCTACGGGGAGATCCTGGCGGCGCACTACCGGGGCGTCGCGAAGCCGGGCGGGCTGTTCACCGACCGGCTGTCGCAGACCGCCTGGGCGGGCGCCCGGCAACGCACGGTGGTGACGGTCCACCGCTGGCTGCGCGAGGCGCGCCCGGACGGGACGGACGCCTCGCCGGGCGCCGCCGTGCTCGAGGCGGGCGGCAAGCTCATGGGCGCGCTGGAAGGCATGGGCGTGCGGCAGCGGCGGCTGACCGGCGCCGAGTTCCACGCCTGGCTGACACGCTGGTTCAACGCGTGGACGGAGCTCACCCCGGACGATCCCGCCGCCTTCGCGCGCGAGTTCCTGGACGACGGGCGACTGCCCTACGGCGACGGGTTCGCGGAGACGCTCTTCTACGCGCACCCGCGCTCCGACGCGGACAACGGGGCCTGGGTCTTCGACCGCACGGCGATGCGGGTGCTGACCGTGGAGGGGCTGCGGCGCCCGCCGGCGATCGGCCACGTGACCGGCGAGACCCGCCACGGCGACGCCGTCAACGCGGTGCTCGACCAGCTTCCCGAGGGGACGGTGTACGTCACCACGCTGGTGCCGGTGCCGCAGGACACGGTGGACGCGCACGTGGACCGCATCGCCTCCTCGGCGACCGGCGAATCCGCCGACGCCATCCGCGCGCGCGCCGACTGTCGCACGGCCAAGGAGATCATGGGCGAGCGCCACAAGCTCTACCGCCTGGGCGTCGGCTTCTGCCTGCGCGCCCCGTCGACGGAGGAGCTCGCGAAGCGGGCCGCCCAGGCGCGCACGGTACTGCTGCGGCACGGCTTCCGGGCGGTCGCGCCGAAGGACGACGTGCGCGCGCTCGACAGCTTCCTGCTGCACCTGCCGATGGCGTACGAGCCGGACGCCGACCGCCAGGCGGGCTGGCGGCAGACGCGCCTCGCGTGGGTGCAGCACGCGGCCAACGCGTGGCCGCTGTTCGGCCGCTCGACCGGCACCGGGCATCCGGGCCTGTCGTTCTTCAACCGCGGCGGCGAGCCCCTGTGCTTCGACCCGCTGAACAAGCTCGACCGCCTGAAGAACGCGCACGGGCTGCTGGTCGGTCCGACCGGCGCGGGCAAGAGCGCGACGCTCGGCGGCATGCTGGCGCAGCTGATGGCCGTGCACCGGCCGCGTTTGTTCGTCATCGAGGCGGGCAACTCGTTCGGACTGCTCGCGGACTGGTTCGAGTCGCTGGGGCTCTCCGTGAACCGGGTGGCGCTGAAACCCGGCGGCGGCGTGTCCCTGCCGACGTTCGCGGACGCGGCGCTGCTGCCGGAGGCGGCGGAGGTCACGCTGGACACGGACACCCCCGAGGACGCGGAGCTGCCGAACCTCGGGGACGTCGAGGACGACGACGAGGACGAGCCGCGCGACATCCTGGGCGAACTCGAGACGGTCGCGACGCTGATGGTGACCGGCGGCGAGGCGAAGGAGGTCGAGCGTCTGCGCCGCGCCGACCGGCGCGTGATCCGCGACGCGGTGATCGAGGCCGCGAAGAACGCCCGCGCCGAGGGCGTCGCGCCCAGGACGGACCACGTGCGCCGGGCGTTCCACCTGCTGGCGGAGACCCGCGAGGGGCTGGTCGACGAGGCGCGCCAGCGCCTGCGCGACATGGGCGACGCCATCGGCCTGTTCTGCGACGGGTTCGCGGGCGAGGTGTTCAACCGCGACGGCGACATCTGGCCGGAGACCGACGTGACGCTCGTGGACCTCGCCCACTTCGCCCGCGAGGGCTACGAGGCGCACCTCGCGATCGCGCTGATCTCGCTCCTGAACGTGGTCAACAACATCGCCGAGCGGGACCAGCGCACCGGGCGCGAGATCGTCGTCGCCATCGACGAGGCGCACATCGTCACCACGCACCCGCTGGTGAGCCCGTACCTGGTCAAGATCGTGAAGATGTGGCGGAAACTCGGCGCCTGGCTCTGGCTCGCCACCCAGAACCTCGAGGACTTCCCCGGGGCGGCCAGGAAACTCCTCAACATGATCGAGTGGTGGGTGTGCCTGGTCATGCCCAAGGAGGAGGTCGAGGAGATGCGCCGTTTCCGCGACCTCTCCGAGGCGCAACGCGATCTGCTGCTGTCCGCCACCAAGGCGCACCTGCAGTACACCGAGGGCGTGGTCCTGGCCGGCTCGGTCGAGACCCTGTTCCGCTGCGTGCCGCCGTCGCTGGTGCTGGCGCTGGTGCAGACCGAGCGCCACGAGAAGGCGCGGCGGGCCGAACTGATGGCCGAGCACGGCATCGCGGAAGTGGAGGCCGCGATCCGCGTGGCCGCGGAGATCGACGAAGCGCGGGGGATCGCGCGATGAGCGGGCTTGCGCGTTTCCTCGCCGTGGTGTGGCTGCTGCCGGCGTCGTTCGCATCGGCCGCGGAGACGGTCACCTCGGCGGACATCCTGGCGTCCTCCGCCGACACGGACTGCCTGGACTACCGGATCACCGGCGGCTGCCTGTGGCTGCGCTGCACGGTGCTGGGCGGCTGCGAGACGGTCACCAGCGTGAAGTACGGGCACTACATCCCGGACCTGGTGGTGACCGCCTACCCGGCCGCCGGGCGCGGTCCGTGGGTCGAGATGCGGTCGCTCTCGGGCAATGCCGAGGGCGGCACGTACGCGAAGGGCGCCGCGACCCGGGCGTCGACCGGGCTGCGGTTCAAGCTGGCCGAGGCGGTCGGCTCGCCGGGCATCGCCTGGATCGAGGCGCTCGACCTCGGCACCACCGTCTGCGAGTCGGCGGCGACGCCGTTCGTTCCCTACTACGTGAGCGGCCTCGACCCGATGTGGCGGGCGCCGGAGCTGCAGGCCCCGCTGACGCTGCGCCACGTCCTGCGCGCCGTGCGCGAACCGGGGGCGCTCGGCGCGCTCTGGGGCCCGGTGTACCCGCGCGCGGGGTTCGTGCAGCAGGTGCACGACTACAAGGCGGGGGCGGTGGCGGCGCAGCGCGTCGCGGACATCGTCACGCGCGCGAACCAGCTGCACGTCTACCGCCGTCCGGACGGGGGCGGCGGCGCCGGGCGGTGGCCGCCGGGCGAGGTGGTCGAGGGCGACGCCGACACGCACAGGTGGCAGCCGCTCGCGCCGCGCGCCGGGTCGTGCGCCGTGTTCGCGGAAACGGCGTTCCCGCCGATCGGAGCGGTGGATCCGCTCGGCGGCAACGTGTCCGCGAGCGGCGGCTACGCGTGGAACCTGTGGCGTCCGTACCAGTGCTGCGCGCGCCGCGGGCAATGGTTTCTGGGGGATTTCTGAGGGAACGATGAGCAGAACGACGAAACACGGGGGCCGGCTGGGCGCTGCTACGGTGTGGGTATTGGCGGCGATGGCTCCGATGTCCGCGGCGGACGACGAACTGATGTACCGCCTGGGCGGCGGGGAGCCGATCGGACTCGGCCCCTCGGCGCGGGCCTCGACCCTGCGCCTGGGCGTGAGCGCCGAGTGGAACTCGAACCTCGTGTGCGGGAACTTCGACGTCGCGCACTCGATCGCCCAGCAGCTGAACGGCATCTCCGGCGCCTTCCAGGACGTGATGGGCAACGTCGTGCAGACCGCTCAGGGGGTGGTGGCGTCGCTGCCGGCGCTCGCGATCCAGCGCCTCAACCCCGGCCTCTACGACCTCCTGCAGAACGGCGTGCTGGAGGCCGGCCAGGAGTTCCGGGTCGCGAAGCTCCGCTGCGACGAGATCGCCGACGACATGGGCGATCGCCTCGCCCACGAGGGCTGGTCGGCGGTGGCGAAGGCCGACTACTGGCGCCGCCAGATCGACGTCGGCGGCCGGGACGTGGTCGAGGTGGCGGAGGAGGCCGACGCCTCCGGCGCGGACGGCGGCGTGCCCTGGATCGGCGGGACCGCCGCGGGCGGCGCGGGCCAGGAGCCCATCGAGGCCGTCGGCGACGTCGCCTCCGCCGGCTACAACCTGCTGCTCGGGCGCGCCGCCGGGGACGACTCGCCCGTGGGCCCGACCGCGTGCGGCGACTCCGACATCTGCAAGGCGTGGGACGACCCCGACCGGATGGCCGCCTGGATGCGCCGCGTGGTCGGCGAGATCGAGGTCCGCACCTGCGACGGCTGCCGCAAGGTGTCGAGCCAGGCCGGCCTCGGCCTGCCGTCCCTGTACCGGCGCGAGAAGAGCGAACTGCAGAACCTGCTGCGGCCGCTCGCGCAGACCGAGGGCGTGCCGAGCGAGGCGCTGCTGGAGGGTCTCGGCGGCGGCGGCGGGTTCCGCGTCACGCGCCGCCTGATCGAGGCGATCCGCGAGGAGCCGCGCCCGGTGGACGTGGCCGACCGGCTGGCCGGCGAGCTGGCCGTCGGGCGCGTCATGGAGCAGGCGGCGATGGCGCGCCGGGCCATGCTCGCCGGCATGCGCGAGCCCCACGTCGCCGGCAACGAGGCGGCGCTGCGCCAGGCCGAGCGGGCGGTGGCCGAGCTCGACCGCGAGATCCGCCAGATGGAGGTGGAGCTGCGCGTCAAGGCGATCATCGCGTCGAACAGCTCCGTCGCCGTGCTGCGCCGCGCCGGCATCCGCCGGAAGATCCCCGTGTTCGAGGCGTCTCCGGGCGGAGGCCTGCGCGAGGGGGCGCCGGAATGAGGTCCGTCAACTGGCTGGTCCTCGGCGCGGCGACGGCGCTCGTGCTGGCCGCGGTCGTCCTCGTCCCGCCCGGGTGGATCGAGGCGGCGGATGCGCGCCTCGCGCCGTGGCGGCCGTGGCTGGGCGGCCTGCGCGCGGTGGCCATCGCCGCCGTCTGGATCTGGTGGAACCGGCTCGTCGCGTGGATTCCGGGGCTCCCGGAGGACGCCGCCGACCACCTGCGCCGCCGGCGCCACTTCTGGTGCGGCGCGCTGGCCGCCGTCGAGCTGGTCCTCGTGCGCAACGTGCCGGGGGCGCTGTGGCGGCTGGCGGCATGAACGCGTTTCCCCGGCGGCGGACCGCCCGGGCGGGCTCCTCCCGTCCGTCCGGCCCCCGGTCCGCCGCTTTTTCGATTCGGAGGGACGGCTAGATGGGCGTGACGAGCTACTTCGAGTTCGTGACCGTGCTGTTCGGCTGGGTGGTCTACGACCGCCTGTGGGCGGTGCTGAACGACACGGGCATCGTCTACCTCCCGTTCTTCGTGATCCTGCTGAAGAACATGCTCGAGTCGCGCCGCGCCGGCGACGACGAGGGGTCGGCGGCGATTCAGTCGCTGAAGAAGAGCGAGACCGACGTGATCGTCGCCATCGTCGTGATGTTCCTCGCGGCGGTGCCGTTCACGGAGGTGCGCCTGGCGGAGATGAGCTACGTGCGCCCGACGCTCGACTGCGCGACCGCCGATCGCATCGCGCGCGGCGCGGAGCCCGCGGAGGTGAACGGCCTCGCGACCGGAACGGCCTACGACGCGCCGCTCGGCACGCTGTCGGGGGAAACCGGGCGCATCCCGATCTGGTGGGGGTTCGTGCACGTCGTGTCCAAGGCGGTGGTGGCGGCGGGGACGGCCGCGATCCCCTGCACGGGCGACGTCGTGCGGCTCACCATGTCGCTCGGCGGCGACACGGTGGAGGATCCGCTGCTGCTGCGCGAACTGGCCGACTTCACCACCGACTGCCACCGTCCGGCGGTCTCGCGCATGTACAACGGCGGCGCCGGCGGCGCCACGCTGGCCGCCCGGCGCGACATGGACTACGTCGGCTCGCCGTTCTTCCTCGACACGCACGGCTACTACAACCTGCTCTACTCGCGCCGCGACCGTCCGGCGTTCCCGCCGAATCCGGCGCGGGACGCGGGCCTCGACGGCGCGCACCCGACCTGCCGCGAGTGGTGGCGGGACGGCGCCAACGGCCTGCGCGCGCGGCTGCTGGCCGAGATCGACGCGCGCACGCGCGACGAGCTGGTCTACGACACGGGCGCGATCCTGCGCGGAGAGAATCCGGGCGAGAGCGTCGCGGAGCTGGAGGACAGGCTGCTGCGCCGCTACCTGGCGCACCGCTCCGGCGACCGCATCGGCGTCTCGTCGGTCAGCTACGAGCCGGGGGTCGCCGAGAACTACCGGATGGGGGCGGCGACGCACCACGGCGCGTTCGGCGGCCTGGTCCACGCCACGGCCGACGTGGTCGACGACGTCCTGTCGATGGGCGCCGCCGCGCTCGGCATGGTGCTGCAGGGCCCGGGCAACGTCGCCGCCGGGGTGGCGGTGCGCGAGGGCATGCCGATCTTCCTGGCGCTGCTGCTGATGGTGTTCGTCGCCGTCCTGCCGCTCCTGATGGTGTTCTCCCGCTACGACGTCTCGGTGCTGGTGACCCTGACGCTGGTGTTCTTCGGCCTGCAGTTCTTCTACGTCCTGTGGGGCATGGCGTTCTGGGTGGACAACCACCTGTACGAGGCGCTGAACGGCCCGGCGGGGGCGCCGAAGTCGAACCCGCTCCAGGGGCTGGTGAGCCTGTGGGTGCAGCGGTTCCTCTACATCGTATTCCCGATGGTCTGGCTGGCGGCCATCGGCTGGGTGGGCGTGAAGGCGGACGCCGTCATGGGCGGCATGTCGAAGATGGCCGACAGCGCCGCGAGCGCGGCGCAGTCCGGCGGCGACACCGCGGTGGGCGCGGCGAAGGCGGCGGTCATGAAGGGGCGCGGGCGGTGAGCCGCCCGGCGCGCGAGTCAGAGCTCCTCGTAGCCGCGCGCGAGCCGGCTGTGCGCGGGCCGCAGGCGGCACTGGTCGTCCTCCGCCATGCGCCGCTCGCGCTCGCGCGCCCGCCCGAGCGCCTCGTCGGCGCCGTCCAGGAGCGTCATGAGCAGCACGCGCGCCAAGCCCCGCTTGCGGCGTGCCGGGGTCGCGTCGCGTCGATGTTCCGGATTCATATGCGTTCTCCGTCGAGGGGTTGCGGCCGGTGAGAAACCGCGCCGGTCGCCAAGACCTCCCGGCGCGGGAGCTCGTCCGGCAGCTCGCGGCCCTGCCGGCGGCGCAGTACGAGTTCGCGGTGTTCGACGGCCGCACCACCCGGCGCGTGTGGCGCGCCCGGCAGGCGCTGCGGTCGCTCGGCTGGCTGCGGCACCGGAACGACCGGGGCGCCCACGTCCAGTTCCGGCCGGCGACGACCGCCTGCGTGCTGGTGGACGACCTGAGCGCCGACGCGGCGCGGGCGATGGCGGCCGACGGCCTCGCGCCCGCCGCGGTCGTGGAGGCCGCTCCGGGCGAGTTCCAGGCCTGGTTCCGGCTCGGCCGCGAGCTGGGTCCTCAGCTCGGCCGGTGCGCGGCCCAGGTGCTGGCGGCGCGCTACGGCGGCGATCCGGCGTCGGTGGACCTGCGCCGCCTCGGGCGCGCGGCCGGGTTCACGAACCGCGGGGCGGAATACACGGACGCGGACGGACGCTACCCCCGCGTGCGCCTGACGGAAGCGAGGGGCCGCGTCACCCCCCGGGCGGACGAACTGGTCGCGGCGGCGGAGGAACGCCTGCGGGAGAGGGAGGCGCGCCGCCGCGAGGCGGCCGCGAAGACGCAACGGAGAAGGACGGACGGCGAAGAGGCGGGCGCGTTCCTGGCGGGCGAAGTCGCGCGGCTCGCGCGCCGCTACGGGTCGGACACGGACCGGAGCCGGGCGGCGGCGGTCGCGGCCCGGCGCATGGCGCTGGCCGGCTTCGGACGGGACGACATAGTCGCCGCGCTGGCCGCCTCGCCGGAGCTGGGGCGGCTCAGGGCGGGTCGGGTCGGGGACCATGCCGCGCGCACCGCCGCCTGGGCGTTCGGCGGCGCCGGGCGCCGGCCGCGCTAGGCCGGGCCGGTGGGCCGGAGGAAACGCCCGCGGGACGGCGGGACGGCGACGTTCGCCGCGATCGGGGCGGCGGACCTGAGGAGCGACGCGCGGCTCGCGGAGCTGTTCGTCGAGGCGGTGGCGCGCGGCTACTGGCCGAACGGCAACCGCGCCGTGCTGGACTTCTGGTGCCTGGCCGAGAAGGCGCTGCGGGACGACCGGCTCGGCACCCCCGGCCGGCTGTTCCACGCGCTGGTGAAGGCCAAGGAGCTGTCGAAGGTGACCGACGGCCAGGAAGCCCGTGCGCTGCGCCGCATGCCCGGGGATGCCCGGGAGGATCTGGCGCTCCGGGCGTCCGTCAAGGCCCCCGCCCGAGCGCCTCCGGCCGCGGCGAAGGGCGCGGCGCCGGAGGAGCGGGAGGAGGACCTGTTCGGCGGGCTCGGCTTCCACCACGGCGTCATGATGATGTGCTTCCTGCCGCAGAAGCGGCTGCCGCCGGGACAGCGGGAGTACGTCCAGCGCCACGGCCGCGCGGCGCTCTCCGTCGAGGCCGGCTCGCTCGCCAACCCCGACAACGTCGGCGAGATCCGCCGCTGCGCGGTGCCGTTCGGCTCGCGGGCGCGCCTGATCGTCCCGTACGTCAACGCCTGCGCGGTGCGCCGCGGCAGCCGCGAGATCGACCTAGGGCGCAGCCTGCGCGAGTTCCTGGCGCGGCTCGGGTTCTCGTTCGACGGCCGGCGCGGCAAGGCCGTGGCCGAGCAGGTCGAGGCGGTGGCGGCGGCGCAGTTCGTGCTGGGCGAGTGGCGCGACGACAGGACGGTGACGCGGCACGGCCGCGTCGCGGAGACCGTGACGTTCTGGATGGACCGGAGCCGCGCGCGGCGGCTGGTGTGGGAGCCGACCATGTGGCTCTCCGAGGGGTACTTCGAGGCGCTCGCCGAGCGCCCGGTGCCGGTCGACATGGCGCACCTGGCGAAGCTCGCCCGCTCGCCCCGGCGCATGGACCTCTACGCGTGGCTGTCCTACCGCACGGCGCGGATCCCGAAGGGAAGGAAGGTGCATGTCCGGATCGAGTCGCTGCGGCCGGTGTTCGGGCCGGCGATCGCGGCTCCGCGGCTGTTCCGCCACCGGTTGGCGCAGGACCTCGTCGCGGTCGGACGGATCCATGCCGGGTTCCGGGCGCGCGTGGAGGGCGACCTGCTGGTGCTCGAGCGGTCGCGGTCGCCGGTCGGACCGCGCACGACGCGCCGGCCGACGCCCGCGCGGTGAGTGCGAACTGATACGCCGACGGCCGGAAAGCGGCGGAAATTGAGTGCGAACTGATACGCGGATGAGTGCGAACTGATACGCCGACGGCGCAAGGAGCAAGGCAAGTGGTTGACGGAGAAAGGGTTTTGCGCGAGGCGGCGGGGTCCCCTTATAGGTTCTTTCTTATAGAGGAAATAAGACCTTATAGCGCGCGCCCCGCCCGGACGCCCCGGGACGTCGGCAGGGGGAAGGCGTGAACCGCCGGCGCCGGAATAAGGTGCTTGACGGCACAGGGTCGGAAACGGAGAGAGAATTCCTCGGCGGGACCGGCGCCGGGGAACGGATCGACGGTCCGCGCCGGATGGCGCTCGACGGCCTCGCCGACGCCTTCGAGGAGGCGGAGAGGGGCCGGGACTGGTTCGCCATGAAGGCGGCGCTCGGGCGCGTGGACGACGCCGTGCAGGCCGTGTGGTACGTCGCCAGGGTGAGGGACGATGGACGCCGCTGAGCGCCGGATCGGCCCGCGCGCGGCGACCGCGCTGCTGCTGGTGGAAGGCTACTGCTCGCTGGCGATCGAGATGATTGCCCTGCGCGTTCTGGTGCCGGTCGCCGGGCAGTCGGTCGCGGTGACGGGCATCGTGGTGACGGCGTTCCTGGCGGCGCTGGCGCTCGGCTACCGCGACGGCGGGCGGCACCGGGGACCGGCGACGGAGAAGGTGGCGCGGAACCTGGCGGGCGCGGCGGCCTGGTCGGCATTCTGGCTGTCGCATTTCGGCGTGCGGTTCGCGTTCGAGGCGACGGTGTGGCTGCCTCCCCTCGTCCAGGTGGCTGTCTACGCCGCTGCGGGGATCGCGCCGGCCGCCTACCTGCTGGCGCAGACGGTGGTGCTGCTGGTGGCCTGCCAGCGGGCGGGCGGAGCGCCGGGCAAGGCGGGGGCGGCGTTCTCGGCCAGCACGCTCGGCAACGTCGGCGGTGGGCTGCTCACGGCGCTCGTGGTCATGCAGCACCTGGGCGTGGCGGCGGCCGTGCTGTCGGTGGCGGGACTGCTGGTGCTCGCGGCCTTCGAGGTCCGGCGGCGCTTCGGGTGGCGGCTGTGGGCCGCTGGGATGGTGGCGGCATCCGTCGGTGGCGCGAACCTGGCCGTCGAGCGGAACGAGTACGTGCTCGTGACGGCGCACGCCGACTACGCGGTCGAGGCGGACGCGGACGGCGCCCGCTACCTGCGCGTCAACGGCCAGAACGCGAGCCGCGAGGACGGCGAGGGGACCGGGCACCCGTACATCGAGTGGATCGAGGACGAGATCTACGGGAACCTGCCCGAAGGGCGCGCGGCGCGGGTGCTGGTGGTCGGAGCGGGGGGATTCACGTTCGGGCGGGGTCGGCCGGAGAGCCTCGCGGAGATCGTCTACGTGGACGTCGACGCCCGCTTGGGCGAGGCGGCCGACGCGTTCCTCGCGCCGCTGCCCCGGAGCGGAACGTACGTGCCGATGGACGGCAGGGCGTACCTGCTGCGGCACGCGGCGCCGTTCGATGCGATCGTGCTGGACGCGTTCGCGGACCCGACGACGATGCCGGCGCACCTGGTCACGCGGGAGTTCTTCGAGCTGGCTCGGTCCAGGCTCGCTGATGAACGCGGAACGCTCTACCTGAACCTGATCGTGCCGCCGGGGCCGGAACGGCTCGCCGCGAGGATCGAGAGGACGCTGCGCTCGGTGTTCGCCTGGTGCCCGACGCATCGGTCGGGCGACGCGTCGCGCTGGCACAACCTGGTGTTCGCCTGCGGGCGGAGCGCGCTCGACGGCGACGCGACGGTGTACTCCGACGGCGGCGCGCGCGGGGGACTCGACGCGTTGGGGCGGCCCGGACGGTGAAATCGACGGGACGCTGATGGCGACGAAACGCGTCGTGCTGGCGTCGATCACCGCGCGCCTGCTCTGGGACGGCCGTGTGGAGGCGGGACGCTTCATTCCCGGCATCGCCCACTTCCAGGCCGGGGTGGCGGCTCTGCGGCGCTCGGGGGATGCCCGCGCGGCCGCCCGTCTCGCGGAGATCGACGAGGCGACCCGAAGAGCGGAGCTTGCGGTGAACCGCTGGGCGCATGGGATCGAGGCGTTCGCGCGGGAGAGGTTGGGCGGCGATGCGGCGATGTCGTCCGGGTGGGCGGACGCCGAGGGGCGCCGGGTGCGCATCCGGACGCCGGAGGGGGAACGGCTCGCGGCGCTGATCTGCGCGTTCGACGCGGCGTGCGCGGCGACCGCCACGGTCACGGCCATGGCCCGCCAGCGCCGCGTGTTCAATCCGCACCACGCGTCGATCGGGGAGCGTGCCCGGATGATCCGCCGGGTCGCCGACCTCGGGCATGCCGGCGGGCACGCGTGCCGGGGGAAGAGCGCGGCGCGGCGCGGCCGCCGGCGCGTTTAGCGTGGCACTAAGGATTTTCAGCTTGCATGGCGGCGGCCCGCGGCCTATCAAGGTCCGTGCTTACCTGCCGGGCTCGACCTGGCGTGGCCGCCCTTCGGGGGTGGCGTGTGTGAAGCAGGTGCTGCGCGCATGCGCGGCGTGACAAAACCGGGCCGTCCTGGCCCATCCCGTCGGGGAACCTCCCCCGGCGGGCGAGGTTCGCTGGCGGGCTTCTCATCGGAGGAAATCCCAGTGGACCGACGCAAGTCGGTGTGGACGCCGGGGGACACCCGCGAGCTGCTCGAGCTGATGCACACGGCGATCGTCGTGGGCACCGGGATAGCGGCCATGTGGGGGTTGTTGGATCTCTTCAACCTGGCGTGATTGCACCATCGCAGCGGAAGGACCCTTCTTCGGAGGGGTCCGACCGCGTTCCCCCCGCCGCGTCCGCGGATACCGGATATGATGGACCGCGTCCTGTTCTGGAAGAGGAAGCGCATGCGTTCCGCGATGGTGTTGTCCGTCGTGCTGGTCGGCCTGTCGACGACGCGGGGGTGCGGTTCGGGAGCGCCGGCCCCCGACGAGGCGCGGGCGACGGTGGTCGGTGCCGTGGACATGCTGGCGGCGGAACTGGCGGCGGACCGGCCGGCGGACGCGGCCGCGTACGCGGAGCGGCTGCGGGCCTAGCTGGAAGCGCACACCGCGTTCTACGGGGCTGCCGCGGCGCTGCTGGACGAGGCCGGGAAGGCGACGGCGAGCCCCTACGTCCATCGCACCGCCGACGGGTACCGCACGCTGGATCTCGCCCGGCCGGACTACCGCATCGAGGAACAGGAGTGGATCAGGCTGCCGTTGGCCGCCGGCGCTGGCGTGTGGACGCCGCCGTATTTCGACGCGGGGGGCGGCGAGATCCGGATGATCACGCGTTCGGTTCCGGCGCGGGACGCGGACGGCGTGTTCGCGATCGTGACGACGGATCTTCCGGTGGACGATCCCGGCGGGTGAGCGTCCCGCGAAGGGCCGCCGTCGCCGACGGGTTGCCGGTGTCGGCGGTCTCGGCGGGGATGGGGCCGGCAGCGATCGGCGGGGACGAACGAGAACGGAGGAAATGGCGATGAAGCGGAAGACGATGGGGACGGGCATCGGCGTTGTGGCGGGTGCGGCGCTGGGAGTGAAGATCGGCGCGGGCATCGGTATCGCGAGCGGCGGATGGGGAATTGCCGCAACGGTGCCGCTGGGCATCGTCCTGGGAGCGGCGGGCGGCTTCGTCGGCAACAAGGTCGGAAAGAGGCTGGACGACCGGCAGGCGGTGCGGGACGCGTTGCTGTAGCGGGGCTGTGAGGCGCATGGGACGCCGAAAAAGAGAAGGGGGCATTGCTGCCCCCTTCCGGCCGTCACGGCATCGACGCGCCGGGCTCAGCTGGTCTGGCTCTCCTCGCGCGGACGCGGGGGAAGCGCGACCAGCTGTCCGCTGACCGAGATACCTTCGGTGATGTCGACCTTGAAGCCGCATCGCGTTGTGTGGGGGAAAGCGGCGCCTACGCGGACGGCGCGGTCCACCGTTCAGGCTTGCGTCGAATCGACAGCTCCCGCTTCAGATCCTGGCGGACCACCTCGGCGTTGCCCCGGTGCCGGTGGAAGCGCTCATGCAGCCACGCATGCTGGTCGACCCGCATGCCGGTTCCTGTCGCCCTGTTGTACGACGTCCACTCGCGGGCTTTCAGTTAGCGCTTCACCGTGTTCCGGCTGCACCGGAACTCCGCTGCGATCTTCCGCTTCTCCAGCCCAGCGCGTGCAGGCCTGGCATCGATTGCACCTCGTCCGCCTTCAGCATCCCTTTGATCCTGCGCCTTCCCTTCCCGCGGGCGATGTTCACATAGAATCATCTGCTTGCGTTCTCCTTTCGGACGGGTCAGTTTTCAATGTCGCCAGGGGATCAATCCAAGGTGTCGCCTGACAACGTGGTTCAGTCGGAGGAGAGATTCGAGTGTCGGCTGGCGCCGCGCGGAGGCCGAGTGTCGGGGGGTGTGGTTCGGCTGTAGCTTCGTTCAGGAGGACGGGACCGGGTCTCGTGGTGGATAGGCGGGCAGCGTGAGCAGGGAGAATCGCTTCTATCGGAGGAGAAAGCCGCGCCGACCCGGAAGGATCGGCGCGGCGTGGCGGTGGACGTGTGCTCCTAAAGCCAGGTCTGCGCCCAGGTGTGCTGGTATCCCCAGACCCTCGCCTCCTGTTCGAGGCGGCGCTGCTCCGGGGGCCGCGGCTGACCGGTGCGGTGGTCGATCTCCTGCAGGGCGAGTTCGCCCGTGGAAGACCTGACCACGCGGTGGTCGAGGCAGCACAAGCCCCGGCGTTCGCAGCCGCAATGCGGCCAGCAGCCGGTTTCGCGCGCCTGCTCCGCGAGCCAGCAGAAGAGGTCGCCCTCGTCTTCGAGCCCCTGTCCCTCCGCGACCGCGCGGGCGTGGAGGTCGTCGTCTACGACGACGTCGAGTCCAAACAATGTTTCCATCGAAACGCTCCCTTGGACCGCCGGAGCGCGCCCGTCGGGTGCCGCCCCGACGGGTTTAATGGGCCTTGCGGCCCGGTTATGTCATGCCGCTTGCGCGGCGGTTCTTCAAAAAGAGAAGGGGGCATTGCTGCCCCCTTCCGGCCGTCACGGCATCGACGCGCCGGGCTCAGCTGGCCTGGCTCTCCTCGCGCGGACGCGGGGGAAGCGCGACGAGCTGTCCGCTGACCGAGATACCTTCGGTGATCTCGATGTTGAAGCCGCACCCCTTGCGATGGGGGAACGCCGCTCCTACGCGGGTGTAGTTCGTCTTCTCCTCGCCGTCGTTGCCCTGGTAGTCCTCGGTGACGAAAACGCCCAGGTACTTCGGCATGGCCGGAGCCTGTTCGGACTTCTGTGTCCTTCGAGCTGCCATGGTCTTCTCCTCAATGGGTTGATGAACAAGACCCGTCGTAGCCAACCTCCCCTAAAGGGCGGTCAAGCCCCTTCGGGTCGGTCTGACGTGCTCACACGCCACGGTTTCCCGCGGCCACGTCGGCGAAGCCGACAGGTAAGCGGGAGCGATTGGAACGCCGTTTCGAGGGGGGCGTCAAGCACTAAACTCTGAGTAAAACGCTAAGCGGAAACCGCGCCCGGCGGCGGTTCGCGGGGGACGGGAGACGCGGTGCGGCGCTCAGGAATCCGGCGGCTCGTCGTGGGCCGCTCCGGCGAGCTTGGCGGCTGCCCAGGCCGCGGCCCGGGCGAGCACTTCCGCATGGCAGGGCCGCTTCGGCAGACACCAGCACGCAAGGGTTTTTCCGTGCAGCGCAGCCAGTTCCTCCAGCGGCATGTCGCCGGAACGGATGCGCCGCCAAAGGTCTTGGCGGTAGCGTTCGACGACCTCGACACGGTTTCCGTAGCGCTTTCCGATCGGGTACGGATTGCCGAACTTCGTGGCCCGATCCACGCGGACGATGCCGCGCTCCAGTAGCGCCTCGGCGCCGATGTCGCCCGGGATGTGGCGCAGGTTGAGGATCGTCGCGCCGCCCGCGTGCAGGTGGAACAGCGCGTGGGCGTCGCGCTGGTTGCGGGTGAAGCGCGCGGGCCTGTGGCGGCGGGTTCTGGACATGGTCGGTCTCCGGTTGTCGATTTCGGGCCGACGGGTCCGCGGTGGGAGCGGCCGGTCAAGGCTGCCGCCGGGGCTGTGAGTGCCGGATTCGGGGCCGCTGGGGAACGGCGGCACCCGCAGGGCCGCCTTGACGGGCCGCGGCGCGGACCAGGCTCGAAGGAATCGACAACCGCGGGCGCGAGCCATTCGCGGTGGGCAATGGCTGTCAGGGGATTCGCGTGGGCGGGACTGGCCGCTGCGGATGCCGCTTGAGGCGCCACAGCACGATCGACCAGCGCGCCGGATCGGCGTCCGTGACGCGGTGCTGGTGCTTGCAGTCGAAATCGAGGATCTCGCCGCCGGAGAGGTGGAGGGTGACCGGGTCGAGTGGCCGTCCGTTGCCGGAGTCCCGCGCCCGGTCGATGCCGAATGTGCAGGGTCCGAGGTTAACGAGGACGGCGCGGGCGTGCGCGTAGGAGGCGTCCCGGTGCCAGGCGATCCCGGTGTCGCCCCGTATGGCCAGACCGGCCTTTGGCTGCGTGACGGGGTCGATGCGCCGCCACACCGCCACCAGCCAGGGCCAGAGCCGGTGCGAGGCCAGGCCGGGTCGCCACGGCTGGGTGGGCCCGAGCGGCGCCTCGACCTCGAGCCAGGCGCGCTGCCGCCCCCGGGCGTAGTTCGAGACGTCGGGCGCGAGGTGCGGCCCGACGTGCCGGTCGAGGTGTTCGACGACGGTGCGGACCGTGCCGGGGTCGATGCGCAGTGCGCGGCGGATGCAGGTCATGGTGTGTCTCCTCCGAGGATGGCGGTGTTCGCCACCGTCGCGGACGGCGCGTCCCGGTCGGCGCGCAAGGCCGCCGCCAGGCGCCGGCCCCTGGCCGGTCCGGCCTTGCGCGACGGCGGGCGGGCCGTCACGGTGGCCCGGAGAACGCCCGCCCCGAGCGGGCGGGACCGATGGAGACGGGAGCGCGCCCTAACGGCGCCCGGCGCGGTCCGCGAGCACGTCGGCCCAGTCGGTCCGGTGGCGCGACGGCAGGTCGATGCGGACGGCGATGCCCGCGTCGCGGGCGCGGCGCTCGAGATGTTCGGCGGCGAGAAGTCCCGGGCCGTCGAAGTCGGCGGCCACGGCGAGCCACGCGAGGCCGTCGGGGAACGGCGCGTGCTTCATGCCGGCGCTCGACAGGGCGGCCCAGGTCGGGGTGGCCGTAAGCGTGGCGTAGGCGAGCGCGGTCTCGATGCCCTCGGCGACCGCGAGAACGCCGCCGGCCATGCCGGCGAGGCGGACGACGGCGCCGCGGACCGGGCCGTAGGTGCGGCGTTGGCGCTGCGGCAACGCGGTCGCGTGCAGGCCGCGCAGCCCGCCGTCGAGCGTGACGCGGGCGATCATCCGCCGTCGGCCCGCGTCCCACCGCAGTTCGTCGGGCCAGGGCGGGGCCAGTCCGCGCGAGGCGAGGTAGTCGGCCGCCGGGGTGCCGGCGACGGGCGCGGCGGATGCCCAGACCCCGGCGATCCAGCGCGGCGGCGAGCCGGTGTCCCGGGTGCGGGGCGGGCGCGTGGCCGACGGCGGGATCCGCCGCACCAGGATGCCGGCGGCGAGCAGGCCGTCGCGCACGTCGACGGGATCGCACCCGGCGTGGCAGTGCCAGAGGGGCGCCGTGCGGCCCTGGCGGATGGCGAGGGTCTCCGGGGAGCTGTTGTGGACGGGGCACGGCAGGCGCAGTTCCGCGCCGCGGACCACCGCGCCGGCGGCGCGTGCGGCGCGCTGGTCGAGTTCGTAGGGGGAGTTGCGCATGGCGCGCTACCTGGGCAGTCCGGGCACGCGGCCGACGACGGCTTGGCGCACGGGCTCCGGGACGGCGTCGAGTGCGGCCGCGTTCCGCTCGGGCGGCGTGCGCGGGGAGAGGTTCACGAACGGGATCCCGAGCGATCCGGCGACGCGCAGGGTGTGGCCGGTGCCTCCCGCCTCGCGGCCGACCGGGAGACCGCCCGGGGTGTAGGCGATCACCGCGCGAACGGGGAGCAGCGTTCGGTTGTCATCGAGCGCCCCGGAGAGGATGGAGACGTTGCGGACGAACAGCGCGCGCACGCCCCTCGTGCACCGCCGCCAGTACGGATGGTGCTCGCGCGCGAGGTCGGAGAAGGTGCGGCCCCGGGTCGTGTCGCGCGGTTGCGGGTGCACCACGTCGATGTCGGTGTCGGGATCGCGGCCGGGGCGGTAGCCGTTGTAGCCGGGCCAGGGCGTGTGCACGGTGATCGGCGCGTCGGTGCGCAGCGCCCCGGTCTCGAACGCCTTGTCGGCCCCGTCCGCGCCGCCGGTGGACAGGGCGATGCCGGCGTCGCCGAGACTCTGCGCGATGTCGGCCATGGCCTCCAGGATGTCCGGCGGCGCGCGGCGCGATCCGACGCCGGCGTAGGCGAATGCGCCCGTCCGGGGTTCCATGCGGGCGAGGACGGCTCGGAGTTCCGCGAGGGTCCCGGGATCGAAGTCGTGCAGCTGGAGGTCCCCGTCCGCGACGGCGGTGTTCAGGTCCCGGATGGCCCGATTGGCGTCGTCCGCGGCGAGGCGTCGCTCGTGTGATTCGGTGTGGTTCATGTGGAAGTTCTCCTTGAGGGTGGCGCTTTCCTGCCCGGGAGGTCCGCGCCGGAAGCCGCCGGTCAAGGCTGCCGCCGGGGCGGTTGCCCGAGTGGCGGACCGGAAAGGGCGGCGGCACCCGCAGGGTCCGGCCTTGACGGGCGGCGGGCGCGGACCAGGCTCGGCGGAAAGCGCCCGCCCGTGCGTGTGCGATGCCGCGCTACCCGGATCGCACTGGCCGGCAGGCGATGGTCTCGCGCACCCGGACGCGGCGGTGCGGCGCGGTGGCGATCGGCACGGGGCGCCGGTGGTAAAGCCAGCCGCTGTCGGCGATCTCGCCGTTGCCGAGCGCGACGTAGTGGTTGCGCACCACGAGGATGAACGACTCGGCGTAGGTGTCGTGGCGGCGCAGCCAGGCGGCGAGCGTGGGACGCGCATCGGCGGGATGGGGCGTTCGCTCGCTGCGCCATTCCGCGAGGGCCATCGCCGCCACCAGGTCGCGCTCGTGGACGCCGTGGATTTGGCTCAGTCCGGTGACCTCGCGCAGCAGCGCCGCGCAATCGTGGGTCGGCAGGCCGGTGACGGCCGACATGGCGCAGGGGCCGCATTTGCCGGCGCGGCCGACGATGCGGTGCAGTTTCATCGCGGGGTCTCCGTCGGGGCGGACTGGGCGGCAAGCGCGTTCAGCGCGCCGTCGAGCGCTTCGTCGAGCGCGTAGCCGAGCCGCACGCTCTCGGCCACCGCTGCGGCGATGTCGCGGTCGACGTCGAACAGGTACCGGACCGTGTCGGCGAACAGGATTGGATGGCGATCCGCCAGGCGGTGCAGCGCAGCGGTGGCGGCGGGCAGCCGGCCGTCCTCGCGCAGCCGCTCGCAGGCGGACTCCATCGCGTGTTCGTAGCCCCACTCGTAGCCCTGCTCCTGGGCGGCGTCGAGCTGGGAGGCGATCAGCGCGTGCGGGAACTCGACGACGTCGTAGTCGATGCGGAGGACGCCGCGCGGGCGCGGCCCCGGGCCGCTCGATGCCTCTACGGCGAGCCGGTCGCGGTCGGCCTCGGCGGCGGCGCGGTCGGGATGTAGGGAGATCGCCACGGGATGCCGGTCCCCCGGCGGCCAGGTCGAGGACACGACGGCGAAGGACTGTTGGTCTTCGATCACGGGCGGCAGGAGCTGGCCGGACGGGCGGTTCGGGCACTGCCGCCAGGGGCAGGTGTCGGCGTCGGTGCGCGCGGCGTACGTGCCGAAATCGGCGCGGTCGAGGCGGCGCACGACGCGGCCGCGGCGCTGCGAGAGGCAGGTCTGGCCGCACAGGTGGCACGGCGCGGGGAGTTGGATGCGGGTCATGTCGGTGTTCCTCCGGGTGGGTTCAGGCGGTCGCGCCGCCGTTCTTGGACTGCGCGTCGAGCCGCCGGAGAATCTCCAGCGGGATGCAGGACGGCCGGCCCCGGGCGTCGCGACGCCAGCCGCCGCGGCGGTGGCAGACTGCGGCGTCGCAGCGGCCGGTGCGGGCGAGATCGCAGCGCTCGCGCAGCCACGCGGCGTGCTGGTCGTTCATGGCGGCTCCGGCCCGGCGGCGGATGTCGTCGCGGATGCGCATCAGCGTGCGGCCGAGCTGGTTGCGCCCCCGGCCGTCGACCCGCCCCCAGTAGCGGTCGCCCCAGGTGTTGCCTTCGACGAGTTCGGCGTCGCCGGTGGCGAGCAGCGCGTCGCGCAGTTCCGGGACGGCGAACTTCGCCTTGAGGATCGAGTGCATGACGTCGTCCTTGACCCGCTCCCAGTCCGTGCGCAGGTCGACCCTGCGGCCGAGGCGCTTGGCCTGCGCCGGGGACGGCGCGTTGCGGATGCGCTCGCGCTCCCGCTCGTCGCGGGTCTTGCTGCGCTGAAAGGCCGCCTCGGCGGTGTCGAACGCCTTGCCGCGCCACTTGAACGGCGCGCGGTGGAAGTTGGACAGGAAGGCGTGCTGGCCGCGGAAGCGGTCGATGCGTTCGGGCGCTTGCCGGGTATCGTTGGACGGGAACATTGGAACCTCTTGCGGTGGTTGGGCCGAAGCCCGATGGCCACCCGACCGCCGCGCCCTTAGGACCGGGCGGTCAAGGCCGCCGCCGACCTTGGGTCGGCCGGCGCCCGCAGGGGTCCGCCTTGACGGACCGGTCGGGCGCGGCAGGCTCTCGGCCGGGGTTCGGTCGGTTGCGGGCGGGCGGGGCGGCGTTGGATCGGCCCGCGGAATCGCGGGTTCGGCTGGGCGCCGGTTGACGGGACCGGCGATTTCCCGTCAAGTGACGCGCGGGCCGAGCGCGAACACCATGCAAGGGAGGGAAGACGCCATGAACAGAAAGCAACTCGTCGAAGCCGTCGCTGACGGCGCGGACGTCAGCCGTGCGACGGCGGGTCGGGCCTTGGAGATCGTGCTCGACACCGTGGCGGGGAGGCTGGCCGACGGCGAGTCGGTGGCGATCCCCGGATTCGGCACGTTCGAGGTGCGCGAGCGCGCGGCGCGGAGCGGGCGCAACCCGCGGACGGGCGAGACGATCGACATCGCGGCCTCGCGGGCGCCGGCGTTCAAGGCCGGCAAGGCGCTGCGCGATCGCGTGAACTGACGGCGGCGGCCGAGCGGGCGGCGAAATTGAGTGGGTTCGCGGGACTGGACGCCTATCTGGCCGGACTGGCGGGACGCACCTGCACGCTGTCGTTCGCGCGGGTGGAAGAACTGACGGGGTTCCGGCTGCCGCCGGAGGCCCGTGCGGAGTCCTGGTGGCGGGAAAGGGTCGAGGCGGCGGAAGGTCGGTCGTCGGACGCTGCGGACTGGTGCGTGGAGACGGTCTGGGGCGAGGCCGGCCATGTGCGTTTCGCCCGTGCGTCGCGAGGTTGGGCGGGGCGCCCGGGCATCGGGTTGCCGCGGCCCTGCGGCTTCGGGGCCAGGGCCGTGTCGGGGGAGACGGCGGCGCGGCCGTTCGGCACGGGACAGCGTGGGCATTTCACCTGTTTCGAGCACCGCTAGAGCGCGCAGTCCCAGCCGTCGCGCCAGGCGTCGGCCCGGCATTCGGCGGGCGTCGAGACGCGCTCCGGATCGAACGGGCGCTCGCGCGGCGGGGGCCGGTGCTCCTCGATGAGTTCGAACGCGCGCCGCCGCCCGGCCGCGAACTGCCGCCACAGGCGCGCGAACGCGGGGGCGAGCGCCTCGCCGTCGGCCGGACAGTCGCGGAGGTGGCGCAGGATGCCGAGCGCCTCGCGCCGGGTGCGGTTGGCCTCGGCCAGTTCGGAACGGGCCCGCGCCGCAAGGCTGCGGATCCCGTCGCACTCGCGTTCGAGCTCGGCGATCAGTTCCGCCATGCGGTCGGCGGCGCGCGCCGCGGTGACGGGATCGTCGTAGACGTCCGGGTCGAGGTAGTGGCAGTCCGTGTCGTCGGACTCGACCAGCGCGTAGTAGCTTGTGGGTGGTTCGTCGTCTTCGTCGTCGGACTCGTCCGCGAACGCGTAGACGAACCCGGTGAGGATCTCGAACTGGCCCGTGTCGGCGTACCAGCCGGTGTAGCGCTCGTTGGTGATGTGATCGTGACGCTGGTGGCGCCAGGCTCTGGCGGGGTCGATGTGGGACGGATCGACGAGGTGCGCGGTGATGCCGCACGGCAGTTCGCGGGCGTCGGGCACCTGGTGGAACGCTTCGGCGACGGGGGTGGGCGTGGCTTGCATGGTGATTCTCCTTGCTGAGTGGGTTGGATTCGGTCAGGCGGCCTTCGGCACGCGCGTGGGCCGCTTGAAGAACGCGAACGCCGGGTTGTCGCGGGACGGCTCGACGTGTGCGCAAAACGCGACCGCGTCGCCCTCCTTCGACTCGTAGAGGAAGCGCGGCTGCGTCCCCCAAAACTTCCTGCCGTGCGCGTCCTGGACGGTCATGACCTCGCGGCAGAAGTTGCGGTGGGTCTTGATGTCGAGCTTGACGATGCGGCCCTCGACCACCCGGCGGCCGGTCTCGATCGGCGGCGCGTCGGCGGCGGCCTCGCGCTGGAGCCGTTCGGCCTTCCAGCGGATGTGCAGGGTGATGGCGCTGCACCACAGCGCGCGGTCGCGGACGTGCACGGCGGGCGCCGCGGCGATCGCCCGGAGCTTGACGAGGTACTCGCCGTCGGGCCGGGCGGTACGCACGAGTTCGACGGTGTTGCGGGCGGCGGCGTAGTGGTCGTCGGTCGGGGTGCACGCGATCCGCTCGGCGTGCCACAGCGCCGCGAGCTTCGGGCTCGGCCGGTTCATGAGGAACGCGAGGCGGGACGCGGTGGCGGTGTGTTCGGCGTCGGATTTGGCGACGGAGCGCCAGCCGTAGCGCGCGACGATCGCGGCGGTCCAGGCGAGTTCCTCCACGCCGTCGAGGTAGCCGCCGTCGTAGCCCGCGGCGGAGGGATCGCGCACGAGGTAGGCGCCCGCCACGGCGTCCGGGACCAGCGTGTCGAACAACGTCGCGATGCGCTCGGCGTCGGGGTGGCGGAGGAACGCCTTCAGGCACGAGCGCCCGACCAGGAGGTGGCGGCCGTCGTCGTGGGCGAGCAGGAACACCGCGCGGCGGTCGCGCTCGGTGTTGCAGTGCTCGCAGACGGGCGCGTCGAGGATCCAGTAGCGGGCCGGCAGTTCGACGCCGGGGACGGCGTGCGGGATGGGGGCGGTCATGCCGAGCGGATCGACGTCGTAGCGCGCCGCCAGCGACCAGCCGGCGAGGCGCGGCGGTGCCGACAGGATCGTCACCCAATGGTGGAGATCCCCGTCGCGCAGCACCTGCGGCTGCGGCTCGATGCGCCATTCGAGGCGGCAGTCGACGCCGGCGCCGCGGGCGCGTTCGAGGAGCCGCGCGGCGTGGCGGATGAGCGGCGCGACGTTGTCGACGGGGATCAGGTAGCTGGCGCCGGACAGGGGGCCGTGGGCGGGTTCGGTGGGCATGGCGGTGTCTCTCTCCTCCGAGTCGTGCGGACTGACTGGACGGCGGAAGCGGCGCGGCGGACGCCGGGCGGTCAGGACCGGCGCGTCAGCGCCGCCCGAGAGGGCCCGGTCTTGACCGGACGCGACGCCGCGCCAGGCTCGGCGACGGCCCAGTCCGCTACGCGGCGCCCCGATGCCGGCGGCGGCTGCGCGGCTCCACCACGGTGCGCCCGGGCGCGGTTCGGCGGATCTCCAGTGCCGCCCGCCGCTTGCCGTCGAGGCGCCGGGCGCGAACGTGGCGCATGACGGCGCGGAAGTCGTCGCGCGCCTGGCGCCGCAGGACGCGCAGGTCGCGGCCTTGAGCGAGCCGGGTCAGTTGCGCGTGCAGTTCGTTGGCCAGCTGCGCGGCGGACAGGTCCACCGGCAGCTGGATGGGCGCCCGGGCGTCCGTGGACGGCGCGAACGCCGGCGGCCGGTATGGCGGGGTCTTGATGTAGGGATGCATGGCGGTCTCCGGAAGCGGCGGCTAGAAGCCGTTGGGGGCGTCGTCGGCGCGCAGCGGGTGGCGCGCGAGGACGCGTTCGAGGACGCCGGGCCCGTCGGCGAACACCACGGTCTGCCAGGCGACGATCTCGGTCTCGGCGCCGAGGCGCTTGAGGCCCGCGATGTCGTGCGGTCCGGGTCCGCGGATCTCGACGCGCGCGCGGCCGAGCACCAGGCGGCGCACGAGTTCCCAGCCGTTGGCCAGCGCGAACCGGGCGTGGCGCTCGCGGACGGCGCGCACGATGTCCTCGGCGGGCAGCTCGAAGACGACGGAGTCGTCGGCCATGCGGCGCAGGCGCACCGCTTCCTCCGGCTCCAGCACGCGCCCGATGAGGCGCTCGCCTTCGTCGGTGGCCAGGCGTCGGATGCGCAGGTTGTCGTCCGGCAGGAGGTGCCAGGCGCGCAGCAGCATGCCGGTGGCGAGGTGGAACGTGCGCTGGCGGTGCGTCGGCAGGTCGGCGACCTCGGCGTCCCACAGCGCTCGCCACTGCGCCTCAGAGGCGGTGCGCCAGTGCGAGTTGGCGAACTGGTCCTCGGTTATGATCGAGGCGTCGTTCGGTCGGCGCAGCCGGATGCGGCGCTCCAGGGAGCCGTCGTCGCGCACCGCGGACGGGGCCGGCAGCGCGACGGCGGGACGGCCGGAACTGCCGTTGACCAGGAGGCCGACCGATTCCGCTCGGTTGCCGGTTCCGCCGCGCTCGCGGGCGTTGCGCGCGGCGTCCAGCGCGGCGTCGGACGTGAACGGCTTGAGGGCGTCGCGCCGCGCGATCTCGACGATCTCGGTGCCCGCCGGGCCGGGATGCCGGGTGCGTACGGTGAGCGAGTCGGCGACGATGGCCTCGACGCCCTGGTTGTAGACCCCGGCGTCCTTGGCCGCCTGGATGACGGCGTCGACGCGCGCCTGGAAATGCGAGAACAGGTCGTTCTGCTCGTCGATGGGCAGCGCCAGCAGCCGGTTCAGGAACCGCGGCATGGGCGGGAGCGAGTCCTTGAGGCCGCCTTCGGAGTCCGAGAGGACGAGACCCGTCGCCTCGGTGAAGCGTTGCTCGGGCCAGCCGGGCACGTGGTCGTGGTGGATGGACAGGTACATCAGCCGCAGGGCCGAGAGCGCATGCGTCGATTCGAGGTTGTCCTCGGCCCGGAACAGCGACGCGTCGCCCATGGACGCCTGGCCGTCGCGCTGCCCGCGGGTGATGGCGCCGAGGCTGTCGAGCCGCCGGGCGATGGTGGCGATGAAGCGCCGCTCGCCCTTGACGTCGGTGGTGACCGGCCGGAACAGCGGCGCGCTCGCCTGCCGGGTGCGGTGCGTGCGCCCGAGGCCCTGGATTGCAACGTCCGCGCGCCAGCCGGGCTCCAGGAGGTAGTGGACGCGGCGTGCCTGGTTCCGGCAGGCGGTGTCGGCGTGGTAGCTGCGCCCGGTGCCGCCGGCGGTGGAGAAGATGAGGATGTTCTTCGTGGCGTCCATGAACGCGGCGGCCTCGGCGAGGTTGGCGCTCGGCGGGCGGGCCGAGACGGCGTGGCGCGTGCCGCCGTTCGACGCCGGCAGCGCGAGGATGCGCCGCGAGCGCCCGGTGACCTCCGCGATCGCGTCGTGGCCGAACCGGTGGGTGAGGATGTCGATGGCCGACGGCATGGCGGGGAGCGCGCCGAGTTCGGCGATCAGCAGGTCGCGGGCCGCCACGGCCTCCTGCGACTCGACGGGGCGGCCCTCCTCGTCGCGGACGGGCACGGCGATGACATTGCCCTCGTCGTTGACGGTCTCCTCGTGCAGCGTGGTGGGGAACGCGCGCACCAGGTACTCCATGATGTACTCGCGCGGGGTGAGGTCGATGGACAGGTCCGCGTGCTCGGAGGGGGGCAGCTCCGCGAGGCGCCGGTCGAGGAGCGCTTCGCCGGTGGAGACGAGCTGCACGACGGGCGCCCGTCCGGCTTCGAGGTCGCCCTCGATGGCGCGGATCAGGGAGGGGCACTTCATGGCCGCGAGCAGGTGCCCGAAGAAGCGCTGCTTGGCCTGCTCGAACGCGGACATGGCGGCGGCCTTGGCGCCGGGGCTCAGGATGTCGCCGTTCTGCGTGACGCCGGTAGTCTCGAGAGCGCTGTGGATGTTCTCGTGGATGATCCGGAACGCGCCGGCGTAGCGGTCCCAGATATCCCGCTGCGGCTCGGTCAGCGCGTGTTCGAGAATGTCGATCTCGACGCCGTGGTAGTCGAGCGCGCGCGCCTGGTAGAGTCCCAGCGCCTTGAGGTCGCGGGCGACGATCTCCATGGCGGCGACCCCGCCCCGCTCCATGGCGGAGACGAAGTCCATGCGGTCGTTGAACGCCGTGGCGTCGCCGCCCCAGAGTCCTAGGCGGGGCGCGTAGGCGAGGCCGTGCACGGTCGTGGCGCCCGTCGCCGAGGCGTACAGCACGCGGGCGTTCGGCAGCGCGTGCTGCAGGCGCAGGCCCGCGAGCCCCTGCTGCGACGGTTTCGGGTCACCGCGCTGCTTCGTCGCGGACCCGGCGGCGTTGGCCATGGCGTGCGCCTCGTCGAACACGATCACGCCGTCGAAGGCGTGCCGGGAGGCTTCGTCGGAGCCGCCCGCGAGCCACTCGAGGATCTGGTCGAGCCGCGCCGGCGCCTTGCCGCGCGCCGGGGAACGCAGCGTCGCGTAGGTGGTGAACAGGATCCCGGAGTTGCGGTAGATCGGTTGCGACGGCCGGTAGTCGGCGAGCGGGAAGACGTCGCGCTCGTCGCGGCCGATCTCGCGCCAGTCGCGGCGGGCGTCCTCGAGTAGCCGCGCCGACTGGGAGACCCACAGCGCGCGCTTCGCGCCCCGCAGCCACCGGTCGAGGATGATCGCGGCGGCCTGGCGTCCCTTGCCGCAGCCGGTGCCGTCGCCGAGCATCCAGCCCTGGCGGAAGCGGACCGGCTCCGAGAGCGGCGCGTCGACGACGACATCGCCCTCCAGGAGGTTGCCGTCGTCGTCGACGGGCATGGCGCGCAGGAAGTCGGGGTCGACGCGGTAGAGCGTCGGCAGCAGCCGGTCGTGCGCCTGGCCGGCGAGGACGACGCTCTCGAGCTGCGCTTCCGAGAGCAGCCCGTCGGCCACCAGCGCGGGCGGCAGCATCGGGCGGTAGGCCGGCACCGGCGGCGCGATGTCGGCCATGGCGGCGGACTCGACCAGCGGCGTGGGGTGCTCCCCGGCGCCCGGGACGCGGAACGACGCCGGCGACCACGGCGACCAGGTGGAGCCGTCGGCGTTGCCCTCGCCGGCTTCGCGGGAGACCGGCTCGACGTCGAGCTCGCGCGGGTTCGGATCGAGCGTCAGGCGCGGCGGCAGGACGGCGAGGCGGCGCACCAGGTCGGCGGCGTCCTCGACCATGGCGAACGGGTCGATGGCGGGATAGCGGTCGGCGGGCGCCGCCGGGGCGCGCTCCAGGACGATCAGGCGCGTCTCGACGCCGGTGCCGCGGCGCTGGTAGAGGCTGCGCGGAACGCGGATGGCGAACAGGATGCGCGGCGCGGCCGCCCCGCTGCCGAAGGTGTCGCGCCACGCCGTGGACTCCGGGATGCAGTTGGCGCCGGTGACCGCGACCAGGCGCCCGCACGGGGCGAGCGCGGCGTAGGCCGACTTCAGGTGCAGCAGGTCGACGTGCCTGCGGCGCTTGCCGAGGGTGGGCCGCGCCGCGAACGGCGGGTTCATCAGGACGACGTCCGGACGGACCCGCGGCAGCCGGTCGCGGATGTGTTCCGCGTTGTGCTTCGTGAGCGATGCGTCCGGGTAGATCGCGGCGAGCAACCCGTGCCGCACCGGGGAGAGTTCGTTCAGGTACAGGCGCGCGGGGTCGTCGAGCACCGCGGCGGGCAGTGCGGCGAGCACGCCGGTCCCGGCGGAGGGCTCCAGCACGGTGTCGCCGGCCCGCACGTCCGCCGCCAGAAACGCCGCGCAGGCGAGCGCGAGCGGCGTCGAGAATTGGTCGAAGGCGACCTGGTGCTCGCTCCGATGGGAGTGCGTCGGCTCCAGCGAAGCGATGCGCTCGATCATGGCGAGGAACGCCTCCGGCGTGTCGGCGGCGTCACGCATGCTCCGCCCCCAGCGCTTGAGGAACAGCACCGTGGCGGCCTCGGCGGCGTCGTAGCAGAGCTTCGAGTTCCACGAGCGCCCGCTCGGGTCGAGCTTGCGCCAGGCGTCGTGCATGGCGGTGGTCACCACCGGCGCCGCGAGGCGATGGCCGGCCTCGAGGACGGGAACCAGGTTGCGGGCGGCCTCGGCCACGGCGCGGCCCGGTTCCGCCTTCGGTCGCGGAGCGGGATCGGCGGTCGCGTGGTCGTCGGCGACGAGATCGAAGAGGGAAGCGGTGTCGGTGGGGGTCATGACGGGTTCTCCTTCCGTAAGCGGTGGCGATGGGCCGAACGCCGCGCGCGGACCGGCGGCGCGCAATGGCCGGCGCGAAGCGCCGCCCGCAGGGCCTCGGCCTTGCGCGACGGCGGGACGGGCGCGAGGATCCGGGCGCCCCGCCGCCGTGCGGCGGGTTCGCGGGCAAGGGGCTGGGCAAGGCTCGATGCCGGGCGGCATCGGACGTGGGGGAAGGGAGGCGGCCCGGCGCGCCGTCCGTGGCGGCCGGGCCGTGGGGATCCCGCGCCCTCCCTGGCGCGGGGGGAGGAGGCTCAGGAGGTGAGGAACGCCGGCAGCGCGCCGTTGCCGCTGGAGTCGCCCGCGGGCTGCTCCTCGGCGGGCGTCTCGTCGGCGGACGTGGCGGCCACCGAATCGGAAGCCGCGTCGCGGTTCGACCCGTTGTCGGGCGCGGGGCCGGCGCTGTCGGCGGTCGGAGCCTCGGCGGCCCGCGTCGGCGTGTCGTCGGCATTCGGCTCGACCGGCGCGAACCCCGGCGGCAGCCAGCGCATGGCGGCGGCGTCCACCGCGGCGTCCCGGGCGGGATCGTGGCGGAACGCTTGCGCCGCCGCGGCCACCAGATCCTTCTTCTTCAGCCCGCTGTGTTCCGCGGCCCAGTCGTCGCCGAGCGTTTCCGCCGCCGCGGCGAGGATCAGGCCCTTGTTCATGCGGTTCCAGACGAGGTCCGCGTCGAACGGCTGCGCGTCGATGGCCGCGAGTTCCGCGGGGAAGTCGATGTCCAGATTGCGCACAGCCTCTTCGTGCGCTCCGGAGACGTCGTTGTCGTCGCCGAGGTGCGGGACGGTCAGCGAGGCCACGGCGTGCGCGAGGACGCTGGAGCGCTCGTCGTCCGGCAGCGCCCGGAAGGCGCGGAACGCCGCGCCCGCGTCGCCGTCCGCGAGCCAGCCGAGGTCCACGGCCGGCACTGGGTCGAGGTGCTCCATCGCGGGGCTCGCCTTCATCGCGTCGGACGCGTAGACGCCCTGGTACTCGCGGCGGATGGCCAGCGCCGGCGACTCGTAGCCCCGGCCGGGGCGGCCGAAGCCGACGGTGCGCGCCAGCACGAACCCGATCAGGTCCGTGGCGACGGCGGGATCGCGGGCCAGCGCGCGGCGCACGGCCGCGGTGCGCATGACGCGCAGGTCGTTGCGCAGCGCGTCGGTGTAACCGCCGTTCTTCTTCGCGGGGGCGCCGTCTCCGGTGTCGCCGGACAGGGATCCGGTGGGACCGTCGGCGGTCGCGCCGTCGACGTTGCCGTTGGGGTCGCCAACGTCGGGGCGGATCGCGGCGCGGTAGGCGTCGGCGTCCTCGGCGCGGACCAGGCCGCGGTGGACGTCGAGATTGCCCTCGCGGTCGATGGCGACGATCACGCCGGCGTGGCCGCGCGCGGCCTCGGAGTATTCGTCGCGGTCGGCGCGTCCGCGCTCGATTTCGGCGTAGCGCTTCTGGTCCCGCGTGATGGTGGCCCACAGCTCGCGCCGGCGGTCGCCGTCGATGGCGGGATCGTCGAGCGCCTCGCTGGCTTCCTCGATGGCGGTCTCGGCCTCGTGGAGGGCCTTCGTCTCGTCCTCGGTGAACTCCGCGCGCACGTCGGCGCCGGCGGAGAGGAACTTTTGCTGGTCCATCCAGGTGAACTCGAGCTGCACCGCGGTCCACTTCCAGTCGTCGGCGTAGGTCGACGCTTCCGCGTTTAGCTTCTGCTCGGCGAGTTCCCGCATCAGGTTGGGATCGAGGATGGTGACGTAGTCGTCCTCGAACAGCGGGTCCTCGACGGTGCCGCCGGCGGCGCGGTACGCCTGGAGACCGACGAACAGCGCGGCCGGGGCGTCGGAGCGCGACTGGCGCTGGCTGAGCGCCTGCCGGACGCTGTGCCCGTACAGCTGGCCGGCCTGGGACAGCGACGCGAACACGGTGCGCTGGAAGTCGGTGTCGCCGGTGGTGGCGAACGCCTCGGCGGTGTCCGCGTTGACGCGGCCGTCGCGGTACGCGGCGATCACCTCGTCGGGCAGGTCGCCCAGGCGGACGCGCTTCTGCACGGTGCGCTCGGAGACGCCGAACCGCGCCGCGATCTGCTCGGTCGTCGCGCCTTCGCGGGCGAGCTTGCTGAACGCGACCACCTGGTCGGCGGGGTGCATGGCGATGCGCACGGCGTTCTCGGCGAGCGACGACTCCGTGGCGGCATCGCCGTCGACCAGCAGGCACGGGATGGGAAAGTGCTTCGGGATGTGGTCCTCGGCGGCCAGGGCCTTCAGCGCGCGCAGGCGCCTCGCGCCCGCCGCGACCCCGTACAGGGTCTTGCCGCGCGGGACGACGACGAGGTTCTCGAGCAGCCCGTGGGCCCGGATCGAGGCGACGAGTTCCGCGTCGGCCTGGACCCTCGCGGGATTCTCGGAGGCCGAGCGCACGTTGCGCTCGTCGACGCGGAGCTTGTTGAGGGGAATGAGCCGCGTCTCGGGAGTGGCGGCGGTTCTTGCGGTTGGCTTCTGCATGTGCGGTTCTCCTTGTTGCAAAGCGGAATGGCCGAGCCCGCCTGGCGCGACCGGGCGCGGCGGCGTCAAGGCCGGCGCGAAGCGCCGCCCGTCAGGGTTGCCTTGAAGCCGTCCGCGGTCCGGGCGCGAGGTTGAACGGCGAGCCGTCCGCTTGCGGGTGATGGGGCCGGGTTGCTTTGCAACCCGTACGCGTCGCCCTGGGCGACGCGCGTTCAGTCGAGCTCGACGACGGTGCCGTCGCCGTCCAGGGCGACGAAGCGGAGTTCGCCGAGCTTGCGCGGGGGACCGGCGTCCGGGTGGTCCGACCAGAGCTCGATGTCGGTCGGCAGGCCGTAGTCCTCGGCGATCTGTTTGGCGGCCTCCTTGACGCCCTCCTCGACGTTCTCGACGTGGAGGAAGGACTCGGTGATGCCGCCGGCGCTTTTCACTGCGATGCGCATGGTGTGGGTCTCCTTGGGTTGAGTGGGGTCGAACGGTTCGGGGCCGACGGTCGAAGTCGCGCCGGCCGGGTGCGGCTCGGGCGCGAAGACCGTGGCGCGGTAGGCGGCCACGGCGGCCGCGACGGTGCGGCTCTCGTCCTCGCGGCGCAGGTCGGCCAGCTCGCCGAGCCGGCGCATGGTGTCGCGGTCGATTTCCAGCATGGGGTCGGGCGGGACGTACCGGGCGGTGCGGGCGGCGCCGGTCGCGTCCAGGGTGGTTTCGGGTGCGCGGTGTGGCATGGGTCGTTCTCCTTGCGGTGGCGATCGGGTTGGGTTCTCGGGGCCGGAGGCGGAGCGGCTTATCCGCCGTAGGCGGCGCGCGGCATGGTGCGGGCCTTGCAGGGGAACTGCGCGACCAGCCAGCCGTTCGCGAACCGGGCCGCCTCGGCGCGGGCGTGGCCGCCGGAGGCGCACCAGAGGCAGCCCTTGTCGACGCGGTGGACGCCGAGGCACTCGGGGCAGCGGCGGTGCGAGACCGGCAGTTCCTCGGGTCTCCAGAGTTCCATGTGCGGGTTGCGACTCGGCATTGGGGGGTCTCGCGGTCTGAGCGGGTGGAAGGGATCGCGCGGCGGCCTGGGGGAGACCGCCGCGCGGCGTCGGGGCTACGCGGGCGCGCGCACGAACTCGCCGCGGTTGATCCGCGCGGACCAGTGGTCCCAGTCCTGCGCGAGCGCGATGGGCTCGACGTGGGTGTCGAAGTCCTCGCGGGGCGTGTCCGCCAGCGGAACGTCGCCGAAGCGCTGCGGGTGCTGCTCCGGCGAGATCGTGCAGCGGCCGGTGATGCCCGAGTCGCAGGCGGTGGTGCCGCAGACCGGGCAGGCTTCCGAGACCCCGTGGGAGGAGTCGAAGTGCGACTCGCGCCTGGGGCCGGTGTCGCGTTCCAGGATGTCTGCGATTGCCTGGCGGTCGCCGTGCTCGTTCTCGACGATGTCGATGACCCGCGCCTTGACGTGGGCGACGCGTCCCGACTTGGCGGTCACCGCGACTTCGACCGTGTCCGCGATGCGCGCCCGCCGCGACGCCGAGACATGCAGCCGCACGCCCCAGTCGCCGTTCGGCAGCATCGCGAACGTGTTGCGCTCGTCGCTGGCGCGTCCGGCGCGGAACTCCTCGATGCGGCATAGCGCCCGCGGGGTGCCGTCGCGCATGACCTGGGTGCGGATCACGGTCCCCGAGCGGGTGTGGCGCTTGCCGGCCCTGGTCTCCACGTCGCAGGTGACGGTGGTGCCGACCCGCACCAGGGCCGCGAGTCCCGGCGCGAGTGACATTTGCCATTCGTCCCGGACGTTGACGAAGCGGGCGCAGGTGCCGTCCGAGACGAAGGGTTCTTCGCCGTGAAGCTGGTTGGATGGTTGGGTTGGGTACATGGTTGACCTCCTCCGATGGTCTGCTGTCGATTCCCCGACCGAACCGAGTCCGCGCAACGAGCCGGCGGTCAAGGCTGCCGCCAGGCACCCGCAGGGCCTGGCCTTGACGGTCGGCGGCGCGGACTAGGCTGGGAGGGATCGACGGCAGGCGCAGGGGGATCGGAAAGCCGTGCTCCCGTGCGGCCGGCCGCGGCGAAAATCGCTGGGGTATCGACAGAGCTTGTTCCCGTCGAGCGTTCAAGTTGCGGGCCACCCTCCGAGTACTTGCGTGTGGGAGGATTGCGGTTGACGTTGAGATCCGGGGAAGCAGTCGCCGTCCCGCAGCCGTGGTAGGGCGTAGGCTGCGGGAAGGGCGGCGAACGGGAGGGCTACGCGGCTTCGGCGGTCGTGGACTCGCTGCCGTCGCTGGCATGGCGGTCGTGCAGCGCGTGCAGGAACTCGACCGCCTGCTGCGCCTGGGTGGCGGCGTCGAACACCGCGCGCGGTTCGTCCTTGAGCAGCTCCAGCCAGGAGGCGATGTAGTTCGCGTGGTCGGCGCGCGGCGCCGAGGCGATGCCGAGATCCGCGCAGAGGAACGCGGAGCCGAGTTCGGCCACGAGCTCCTCTCGCGCCCGCGCCTTGTCGTCGATCCGGCCCCGCAGCCGGTCGAGGCGGGTTCGGTGGCCGGTGGCGTGGGTGTGCTCGTGAAGCAAGGTTGAGAAGAACGTCTGCGACGAGTCGAACGTCTCGAACGGCGGCATCTGGATGCGGTCCGGCCCCGGCGCGTAGTAGGCGCGCTGGCCGCCGTAGCGGATATCGATCCCGAGGGAGTCGATCCACGCCTGGCACGCCGCGTCGCGCTTGTCCGGATTGACGTCGGGAATCTCAGGCACGTACTTCTCCGGCAGCCCGTCGATCTGGTCGGCGTTGAACACCGCGTATACGCGGCGCACGGGGAGGATCACCTCGACCTCTTGGCCGAGTTCGTCGCGCTCCTTCTTCTTCGCGGTCTTGGCGAACACGATGTGGGTGGCGCGCTCGCCCTTGCGCACCTGGGCGCCGATGGACTGCGCCTGGCGGTAGGTCATCCAGAACGGGGAGCCGTAGCCGGCGTCGATGGCGGCGCCCCACAGGATGAGGACGTTGATGCCCCGGTAGGGCACGGCGTTTTCGCGCAGCGGCTTCGAGACGCGGGCGTTGGGATTGACGCTCCAGGGGCGGTGCCACGGGAGCACGCCGTCCTCCATCTGGACGACGATTCGGTTGGCGATCTTGTCGTAGAGTTCGTTGATGCGGGCCATGATTCGGGTTCTCCTTCGAGTCGAGCGAACGGCGCCGCGTCGTGCCGCCGGGGATTCGCCGACCGGGGCAAGGCCGTCGCCGGCCGAAAGGCCGGGACGCCCGCAGGGTTGCCTTGCCTCGGGCGGTCCCGGTGGCCAGGCTGCGCGGGGCCGGGCGTACTCGATGGAGAACCGGAACTCCGCCTGTTTTGGGTGGTCCGTGGTGGGTTTCGAGGGGGCGATCAGGCGAATCCGAGCGGTCGTCCGGACGCGCCGAGGGCGCAGAAAGCACCACCGGAACGCGCGGAGTCGCACCGGACGGGGCTTCCCTATATCACTGAAAATGATAGTATTTATGGTGCTTTCGAGCCGGTTTTTCCGGCGTGGCCTGGAACACCAGGCGTGGGCATTGGGGCCGCCTTTGGGTGGCGTGACACAACGGGCCGGATCGGCCCATCGATCTCCCGCCGGGAACCTGCCCGGTGGGGAGGTCCGTCCCGGCGGGGTCAAGGAGATTCCGTCATGACGGACTTGAGAGAAATCGTCGACGTGCGCGGACCCGGACAGCCGTCCGAGTTCGTCTGCGAGGCGAGCGTTGGCGGCGACGTGCTCGCGGCCAGCGGCCTGGCGGAGGACGAGGTCCTGCGCCGTGCCGCCGAGGCCGTGGAGTTCGAGCTTGGCATGGCCGAGATCCATGCCGGCACCGCGGCCGGCATCGACCGCGCGGTGTTTCCCCTGACGGGGGGCACGGTGGCGACGGCGAGGCTCGACCGGAGCCATGCGCCGTCGGTGGTCGTGCAGCTGGCGTAAGTCGGCGACGTCCGGCGGGGCGCGTTTCTTCCCTATGGGAGAGGCGCGCCCGCGCTCTCTTTCGGGTGGGCCCGCCGGGTGGACGGAATCCGCGACATGGGCATCTTCAAACGAACCAAAGCGCAATCGGCCACATCGGTCGGCGGCGATCTCTTCACCGACCGGGAGCGGGAGCGCGTGGACGCGCTGTGGCGTCTGACGGCGCTGCCCCGCGACGCGTTCGAGGCGACCTACGGCGTGATGCTGGGGCGCTTCTGGCGGTACGTGTCGGCCCCGAAGGGCGAGGCGTGGACGATGGTCAAGTCGGAGTCGCTGACCTGCGCGGTGGCCGCGTTGCGGGCGCGCCAGGCGCACGTGCTGCCGCGTTTCGGCGCCGCCGAGGACGCCGCCCGCCTGGCCGAGGTGATGAGCTTCGCGCTCGCCGCCGCCGTGCTCGCCGAGCGGATCGGGCTCGCGGCGGGCCGCGCTCCGGCCGCGGGCTGGTGTCCGGCGACGGAGGACGTTCCGGCGTCGACCGTGCTGGAGGACGTGTCGGTGCCGCGGGCGTACGGGGCGCTGCTCCTGCCGCGCCTCGTCGGCGACGCCGGCCTGCGCTGGCTCGCTCAGGAGCCGGTGGCGATGCGCGCGCTGGCCGCCTACTTCGGGGGCGGCCCGAGCGAGCTGCGGGCGATCGCCGAGGCGGCGGCGGCGCGGATCGGCCTGCCGATCGAAGGCGCTGCGACGGTGCCGTGTGGTTCGACCGCGACCGCATCGCCCGAGCCCGCGGACCGCGCCGAGCCGACAGCCCGACCGGAGAGCCCGGCGCCGAGTGTCGACGCGGAGCCCTCCGGGTCGGGCCCGGGCGCTGAAGAAACAACGGAAGGGCCGGTGGTGGTGGGCGGCCTCGGGGCCGGCTGGCGCTGGATTAACTGGGTGCGCGCGGGCCTGCGCGACGGCAGCATCGTCGCCAACGCCGACGGCGGCTGGCTGCACAACCTCGGAGGCGATGCGTACTGCGTGCGGCCGGCCTGTTTCGAGGCGTACGCGGCGGTCGAGGGCGTGGCGATGGGCACCATCAAGAATCGCGTGGCCAAGCTGCGCCGCCACCGTCTGCGCAAGTGGGAGCGCGGCGTCGCCAACACGTTTCGCGCCGAGCTCGCGGACGGCAGGCGGGTCGAAGGGATGCTGTTTCCGGGGGCCCTGATCTGGGACGACGACCCGCCGCCCCTGGCTGATGCGGACCTGCGCTAGGTCTTGGGCGGAAACGGCGGGCGCGAAATGCGGTCTCTAGGGTGTCTGGCGGCCCGACGGACTCGAACTTTGGCAACCCGCAGGCAAGTCGAAGAGTCGGTGTCGAACGGCCCTCGAATGCGGCTGATGCTGGCGGGGTGCCCGCGATAGGGATCGAAGCCCGGCAGGGCCGAGACTCGGCTCTGCCGAGGCTCGGTGCGAAAGCACGAGAGCCCGGCCCCGAAGGGGATCGCCCGTTCCCCCTACCTGCAAGACACGCGGAGAGCTCGTAGTGAGCCGGCAGCCTCAGTGGCGCGCGCGGAACAGTACGAGAGCCGCGAAGGACCGCCGTTCGCGCCGATCGGCCCGCTCGAATTCGTCCAGCACGGCCCGCGTATCCACGATCAGGCGTTGCACGTCGCTCTTGTAGAAGGTCGCGACCGGATCGTAGTCCGCTCGGTGCCGCTGGTCCTGCAGGTCGATGAAGCGGCTGGCGAAGTCCCGGATCTCGAGCGGAAAGGAACGAGTTTCCTTGCTCCGGCACGACTCTTGGGCCTGCCGGTGATTCAAGGCCCGGTAGATCCGGACCCAGCCGGGCTGGCCGCGCCGGTTCCTGTTGAAGAACTCGTCCGCGCAGCACTCGGCCAAACCGTGGAAGAGCGCGTAGTAGGCCGTGCTGACCGCGCGGCGGAGGTCCGACTCGAGCGGTCTTCCCGGGCCGTCGGGAACAAGGTTCTCGGCGGACGTCAGGAGGTCAGACGGTCTCAGGCTTGAGATCCTTGGCGTCCGCCTTGGCGACGAGGTGGGTGCTGGGGGACGCGTCGAGGCCCATGTTCCAGAGGATGTCCTGGATGAGCGTCGCCAGACTGGGTTTGGCGGGTGCGCCGAGGTCGGCGAAGTCGCCCTCGTAGATCGCCCATACGTCGACCATATCGCTGCCGCACCAGGAGGTGCGGGGCTTCACCCAGATATCGGTGAAGACGACCCCGGGGTGCGAGGTCGCCAGGGCGTCCCTGATCGAGGGTTCGACCTTGCGCAGGTCCTGTTCGGTCGTGGCGGTGCGTTTCACTTGGCGCGTGTTGGTTGTTGTCTAGGGGGGGAATTAAAGCAGGGACGGTCGCAACGGGCAAATGGTCGGCGATGCGAGCCGTATGGTCGCGGGTACGGTGTGCGAGTGCGAAGCCCGCGGCCGGCGGGCCAAGTGGTATTCGACATCAGATTGAGGGATGTGTTCGGGAGGGGCGTTCGGGGGCGAGTAGCCTGTCAGCGGCGGAAACGCGGTGTCCAGCGCTCTTCAAGGTCGGCGTCTTCGTCGTCGTCCTCGTCCTGAAACGTCTCGTCGAGAAGCGACGCGACGGTCAATAGGGTGAGGGTCTTGCCATAGCTCCCCAGGTGAAGGACCTCTTCCGTTGCGGGCAGCGAGCGGTTGCCGCCAAGCCAATCGAGAACATCGCATTCCGCTTCTGTGCGCGAGGCGTCGTAACCAAGCGCTGTGCCATTGGCAAAGCCATGGGTGGCGGTGCCAGGCGGGACCGGCGAACCCTTGCGGGGAGCAGTCAGCTGAGGGAGACCCCGCATGGTGTCGGAAAGGAAACAGTAGTCGACGACGCCGGCGGTCGACATGATGACGGCAACGGCATCGTCCGCGATTCCGGCAAAGCGGATGGCCGTCGAGGTCAACGAGGTGCGGCAGGTCGCCGCCATCGCTTCGACGGCCGCAAGGCCGGGTTCATGCTTGGCCAGCATCTTCCGGCACGGCCGGGTCGGCATCAGCAACCCGGCGCTGAAATGGTCCGCTTCGCGCTCGTAGATGTCGGCCGACTCGAACCCAGCGTGGGAGGTGTGGCTGAGGGCGCCTTGGGGCAGCACATGGTCGATGTGGCCATCGAGGAAGAAGTGGCCGAGTTCGTGTCCGACGCTGAAGCGCTGGAAGCCCTCGTTGGGTAGGTGGGTGGCGTACAGGATGCCGAAGGAGTCGCCATGGCGCAGCAGCATGCCGGAAACGCCTGGCGCGGTATCGGGTTTGGCTTTGACGACGATGTCGACGCTCCGCGCGATCGAGAAGGGATCCACCGGGAGGGTGTCGATTCCCCGATCGCGGAGGACGCTTTCGGCACGCTGCCTGGCCATGCGGAGACGGAAAGCCCGGCTCATGCTTCGGGATCGCTCTTGCTGGCGCCGCTTCGCGCGGCCAGGATCTCGAGGAATTCGGCGGCGAGCTTGCGGTCGGCTCCCGTGAGTTGGCTGGCGTGGCGGTAAAGCGGATCGTCCGACTGGGAGATCGCGGGGTCGTCGGAACGACCGAGGAGATAGTCCGTGGTGACGTCCAGTGCGCCCGCCAACCGACGCAGCGTATGGAAGGAAGGTTTGCGGGAGCCGGACTCGAAGTGCGCGATTGACGTCGGTGGCAGTTCGGCGCGAGCCGCCAGTTCGGCCTGAGTCCACTTGCGCAAGAGCCTTGCCGCCTTGAGGCGTTCGGCGAACAGCTCGGACGGACTCGCGTCAGAAGGCATGTCGAAAGAGGCAGAAATTTATTGACGATCTAGGCATGATTGTGCATATTGCGGCCCGGAAGCATGACGAACTCGACAAGACTAGCAGCTTTCAGGGTCGGCACAAGGGGGACCTCAGGTGTCGACTAAGGAATGGACAGACCACGCTAAGGAGAAACCAGAGTGGCCAACGCGTATTTCAAGCTGTCGAAGTCGACGGCGCAACAACCCTACCGTTTCAACCTCCACGCTCCGAATCACGAGATCATCTTGACGTCGGAGAACTACGCCGGCAAGGCGGGTGCGCTGAACGGGATCGGGTCCGTGCGGGAGAACGCGCCGACGGACGCGAGGTACGTGCGCAAGCAATCGAGGGACGGACAGTACATGTTCAATCTGACGGCCCGGAACGGACAGGTGATCGGCACGTCGGAGCGTTACCGGACGGAGCAAGGCCGCGAGAACGGCATCGAAGCCGTGAAGCGGTACGCCCCGACGGCTGAATTGAAGGACGAGACGTAGGGCAGTCTCGAGGTAGGCCGATGGCAGCGGAAAGCGAAAGCGGGCCGGAAGGCCAGGGCGCCGCAGGAAGCGAGGCCCCCGGTGGCCTTGGGCGTCGGTACCGGTCGGCACTGGACCGCATTCTGGGCAGGGACGGAATCTCGGTCGGCGAACGGACGGCCCTGCGCAGAAGCAGGGTTCGCGTCTACGTGACGCTGCTGGCTGGCTTCTATCTGTTCGTGGGCATCCCGGCTTTCGCGTTCACGCTGCTTTTCTACGAAGAGATCGGCGTCAAGGGGACCGGCCTGGACCACGCCAAGGACCTGTTCCTGGCGACGATGCCGATAGCGAGCGGGATTATCGCGCACTGGTTCGGAGCGCGGTCCGGAGAGAAGTTGCAGGAAGGCCAGTAGGTGGGCGGCCTGGTTGTGGGGTTCGACGCGCTGGTCCACGGACAGGGGTACGCGGCGAGCTAAGCGACAGGAGAGAGAACGTCATGCCCAGATACATCATCACCTACGACTTGCACGCACCGGGACAGAACTACAAAGCGCTGGCGGAGCGGATCAAGTCCTATCCGCGGTGGGCGAAGCTGATGCGGTCGACATGGTCTGTCGTTACGTCGCAGACGTCCGAACAGATTCGCGACCATCTGAAGCCGGCCCTGGACGGTAACGACAAGTTGCTGGTTGGGGTGTTGGGCAGGTCGGCGTGGTACGGACTGTCCTCAAAGCTGTCGGAGTGGATGATGGCGAACGCGAGCAGTCGCTGAGGAGGATTGATGGACGCATGTAAGCTGTTGGTTGCGGCGGCTGTTGCGGCGGTGGTCTCGCTGCCGTTGGAGGCGCACCGCGGTCCCGAGGAGCATCCGACGGTGCAGGAACTGGAAGACTGGGCGACGGAGCTCAGTGTCGCCATCGGCGATGTGGAACGGCGTCTTACCGAACGGATTGACGGTCTGGACGCGCCGGTCGGAGAGTGGGACGAACAAGCCATCGCGGACGCCGTCGAAAGTGCGGTGGCCGAAGCGATGAGCGGACAGGTTCAACCAACGGATGGACTGAAGGAACGGGTTAACGCGATCATCGTGATCGGCGCGGCGCTGCTCGCCGGGCTGGCCTGCGTGTCCGGTTTTCTGGGATTCCGCTTGATGGCGGAGAGGAAGCGCCTTTCGAGATCGTCGGAGAACGCGAGCCAGGCCGAAAGGGCGGATCCGGTCGACGCCGCGCGCGAGGGCGAGAAGAACGACGATCAGCCGACGGCGAGGCGGATCGTCACACACACGGCGAAAACGGCCGGCATGCAGCCGACCATAAAGGAACTGCATAACCCCGACGCGGAGTGGTCGCCGCGAACGGTTGAAGAGGCAGTCGCCGACATCCGCTCCGGAGGCATCGAATACTGGGCCCGAGGCCCGGAGGGAAACGAGGCCAAGATCGTCGTGGGACGAAGTAGATCGGGTAAATTTCACGTCAGGACCGAAGCCGACGAACACGAAGGTAATAACCTGAGCGAGTTACCAGATCCCGATTGAGCGCAATCACGGGCGATGGGCATCTAGCAACCTATCGCAAAAAGAGCTCAAAGAGTAGGCCGACAGGGCTGCAGCTAATACTTGGTTAAGCAGCATGTCGGGATAAGCGTCGCGTTCCGATGAGCCTCGCGGCGCTGGCGCGCGGTTGCTGGTTGGTCAGGAACGGCGGCGTCAAGGGGCGGGATCTCGGGCCGAGCACGAGCGCGACGAAAAGGTTGTTCGACTGCTGGCAGTTGTGGGTCAGGATCACCTAGCGCGACTCCGTCCTTCCGTTGCGCTGGCGATCAGCACGACAGCACGTCCAACCGCTACGATATAAATCTTCGGATTCTGGCAGCCGGTCGCGGTTGGCCGTTTCCGGCCAGCGCGCTCTCTGTGGTTCTTCTGGGATAGGCACGTCGTTTGGCTTGGGTTCCGGTCGAGAGCATATGCTTCGGCGTTGATACAGTGGTCGAAAAACGAAGTTTCGAATGGTCTGGCGGCAGGCAAAGCGGACACGTTAGTAGCATTGGCGATCTGGCGTAGCGGCAGCGAAACATGGAAGGTCATAGAAGCGCGTTGTACGTGTCGAAGACCCGTTGCGCCGAAGCCAGTGACCGTGCGACTGCTTGGGACTTTCCGTCCAGGGCCCCAGGATTGCGGATGAGCCAGGAAGCGGGCGCGAAGTGGTTGAAGATCGGCACTGTGTCGGGCAATAGTCGAAACAACGCCTCGACGCGCTTGACGATGCGCGTCGTCGTGGTGATGGAGTTGAGCTTGTCGACAGTGAGGGCGAGTGAGTTGTCTAGGGCGTAGCACGCGTTGACGATTTGGACGAAGAGTTCGGGATCGAACAGGTCCTCCACATCGCCCTCGGCGGCGTCGATGAAGTCGGTGATCGAGTAGAGGCGGCCAGCTTGCAGTATGCCGGACTGCGTGATCCGCTCGAGCTTCCTCTTGTCGCCCTTGCTTTGGTCCGACAAAACGGCGACATGCATTGCGTTGCCCGCGAACAACGACACGAACGGCATGATCTTGTCGATTCCGCCGGCTGGGCAAAGCGTCCATCGGTCGTCGAGGCCTTTCTTGTCCCGCGCGTGTAAAGCGGCGGATAAGGCTTGCAGGTACAGTACGTCGCTCGGCCCCTCGACGAGAAGGGTGTGCTCGCCGACGAACAGGGATTGAGTAATCTCGTAGCCCAGGGCGCCCTGCAGGGGAAACAAGGTATCGGGATCGAGTTCAAGGACGTCCTCGCGGACCTTCGTCCCGAGCGGTATGCGGCGTTGCCCCCGGACTTCGACCTTGTCCTCGACGATCCTGACGCGGTCGAATGCGGAGGCGGGCACCATGAACGGCGAATGGGTGGAGTAGATAATCTGATGATGGGGTGCCAGCTTCTCCTCGAAGAAGCGGAGTAGGTCAGCTTGTGCCTTGCCGTGGAGGGAGAGTCCCGGCTCGTCGAGCAGCAGCACCACGGGTGAGTCGTCGTCCTTGACCTGGGCGAACTTCACAAGAAAGGAGAAGAACCAGACGAAACCGGCGCTGCGCTCGGAGAACGGCGTGTCGACGCGATGGAGTTGGTTGACAATCCTAGCGCGGGCGATGGTCCCGGAATTGAACGGTGGGGGGTCGCCGGGTCGGGCTTGCTCGACGCGGACGACGACATCGAGATCCGGATTCTGGGTCCAGTATTCAAGGATCTGGTCCGTGATGTTGTTTGAGGCGGCCTGTAGCTTGGCGTTAAAGGTTTCGTAGGTCTGTACGTTGACGATCTCATCAATGGAGACACCTGCGTACTCGAGAAACTCGCAAAAGAGCCTTGCACCGCGCTGATCGTCGCGGTCGAGTTGGTTATTTCTAATCAGGTCGTTGGTCTGTTCAAGTTGGATCGCTCCGTCCATCCTGTCGTAGGAGGAGACGTACATGAAACTGGGCAGCATCGCTTTGATCAATCGACGCGCCTGAACGATGACAGGGCCGTTTTCTTTTAAGTATTGGCGGAGGGCTTGGTGCTTCGGCGTCGGGGACTCAAGCGCGTCAAGTGACTTGATGAGTTCGGAAGTTGTGGAAGGCGAGCTGAGGGCGGAACGTTCGGGCGCGTTCAGCGCGAATCGCTGATATAAGAGCTGGACGGCTTGCTCGTAGTCCAAATCGGGATTGATCTCCACGTCTTTGCCGTAGCGCCTGATTACGGACACGAGATTTGACTTCAAAACCCGCTCGCCTACTTGATCGGTGATGGTCTGGACGTCCGAATCGGCGAGTTCCCACGTAGTGCGGATCGCGATGGCGCCTTGGTCGCCGTGGGTCGAGTCGTATTGAGTCAGCAAACGGCGCGGATAGTCCCGCTCCCGGTCCAGGAGCACGGGGGTGGCATCGTGTGGGTTGAGGGCCGCGAGGGCTAGCAGGATAGCGCTCTTTCCGGCTTCGTTTTTGCCGACTAGGCATGTGACCGGGGCCAGTTCGAAGGCACCGCTGTCATCCGCGGATCTGAAATTGGTGACTTGTACGCTTTTCAAGTGCATGTGATTTCCTCACGTTGTCGCCGGTCTGACGCTCCGCGGTCCGTAGCAGTTGGAGCAGTACTCCGCCTGCTCGCCGTGTCGCTCCGCCTTGCCTTGAAGCGGTAGCGCGCGAGTGGAACTGGCGGCGGAGGCGAAGTTCGAGTCCTCGCACGCGGCGGCATATTGACGTCGCGTGTTGGTTCTTCCTTCCGAAGGTGGTGCGGGCAGAAGCGGCGCGACCGTACGCTAATCGGAGGATCCGCGCAACGAGTAACGAGACACGAGATCTGAACGCGCGGAGGAACTATCAGGTGTTTTCGGTGCAAGAAGCGGTGGCGTTGGTGGTGTGACTAGGATGACATGGATGCGAGGGAGGCTGAGTTGTAGAGGCCGTTGTCGGGAACCGACAAACGGAGGATTTGCGGACTGTCAGCGCGGCTAGCGGCGTGCAACGGCGCGACACGTTCGGGGTCCAGCGCCCGTGTCCGGAAACCCTGTCCGCGAATCATCGTGTCCTTTGACCCGTTTTCCGGTCAATCGGGACGCACCGGACCGCTTTGCCCATAGGACTTCGGCAGCCCGTAGGAAGACCAGACCCTCGACCGGCCGCGCGATTCGAGCGAGCGCGTCACGGATCGTTGCCGCTCGCGCGGGCGCGCGTGCAGGTGCGCGTACAGGTGGATGGAGGTGCCCTGCCAGGGCGTCTCCCGGGGGACGGCCGGCCCGGGCTCGTTGACGTCTTGGTGCGGCCCCGTTGACGACGGCCGTATCGGCCGGTCCGCTTAGCGATTCCCTAAACACGCGACGATGGCGCCCGGCGTAGCCGGGGCCTATTCTGGCTGAGCTTTGTTGCCGACCTGGTCGGCGTGGCCGCGGTTCGACCGTGGCGTGAAGCAAGGAGCCGGAGCAAATCCGGCGTGTCAAAACCGGGCGGATAAAACCGCCCACTCCCGCAGGGGACCGATGTCCCCTGCGGAGGCCGGTGCCTGTCGTGGGAGTCGTTCCGGGAGGAAACCCCATGAAGGACGACAACAGGTTCGCCGGCCTGGGCGCGGGAGCGCTCAACGAGGCGGAAAGGGAAAGCGTGGTGCAGCTGGCCTTGGAGGTGATGGCGGAGGAAGTGGCCGACGGTCCGGTGGTGGCCGGCGAGACGGCCGCCGCCCGATACCTGCAGTTGAAGGCGGGGCGCCGCGAGCGCGAGGTGTTCGGCTGCCTTTTCTTGACCACAAGAAACAGGTTGATCCGCGACGAGGAGCTGTTTTACGGCTCCCTGGACCGGACCACCGTGCATCCGCGGGTGATCCTGCAGAAGGCGCTGGCGTGCAACGCCGGAGCGGTGATCTTCTGGCATTGCCATCCCAGCGGTACCGCCGAGCCGAGCGCCAGCGACATGAGTCTGACGAGCCGCTGCAAGGATCTCCTCCAGGAGGTCGACGTGCGGCTGCTGGACCACATCGTCGTGGCCCGGTCCGAGACGGTCAGCATGGCCGCCCGCGGGCTGATCTGACCCACCGCCGGCGCGGGGGACGCCTTCGGGCGCCCTTCGCCCCGGCGGCCTCCTCCCGGACGGTTCTAGCCGGCGCCCGGCGTCCCGGCGCCCGCCCCGGGCGTCTCCGCAAGCAGGTAGCGGCCGCGCATCCAGGCCGCCCACTCGCCGTGCCCCTCGGCCTCGCCGGCCCGGACCAGTTCGGAGGCGGACAGCAGCGGCGCCATGGCCGGGTCCGGCAGCAGCGCGCGCCACGCCTCCCACTGCCCGACGACCTCGGGGTTGCCCTCGTGACAGCACAGCGCGAACCACGCCCGGTCGACGGCGGAGAACGGGTCCTGCACCAGGGCCTCGGCCGCGGCGAGGTTGCGCATCGGCTGGTAGGCGCGCCGAGCGAACGGACACGGGCCTTCCGGATCGGCGCCCGGGAACGCCGCGCGCAGGCCGCCGTGGCGGGCGGCGAAGATCTCCCAGTAGCGCCGCTCGCGGTGGCGTCCCGGCGAGCGGCGCACGAAACAGGCCTCGGGCTCGGCGAAGAACTTCCCCGGGGTCTTGCAGACGTCCTTGCGGTCGTTGTCGGGATGGCCGCGCCCGCGGCACTCCGTGAACCCGGCCTCGGCGAGCTTGACCTCGACCAGCACGGCGGCGCGGCCGCCGTCGGCGAGCGTGCTCCAGAGCGCGACGTCCACCGCCGTGGCCGGCTCGTCCGCGACCGGGCGCTCGCCGTCCAGCTCGCCGAGCAGCGGCCCCGGCGGCACCCACTCGAACTGGATGCGCTCGACCGAGAGGTCGACGCCGAGGAGCCCGCCGACGCAGCGGGACAGCGCCGCGGGGCGCGCCCGGAACGGCAGGAACAGGTTGAAGGCGAAGGTCTGGGAACTGCGCAGGTGCGCAGCGTGGTCGTGCAGGCTGACGGAGTCGGCGGCGGCCGCCCGCTCGGCGGCCTCGCGGAGCTCGGGGTGGACGCCGTCGGTCCAGGTGTTCCAGCGGGGCGGGCGCCGGCCGGCGGCGTCGCACCAGGCCTCCATGTGCTTGTGCAGGTCCGACGAGAACTTGGTCTGCCGGTAGCCGTAGTATCGTTTCCAACCCATGTCGGTGTCCTCGAACTGCTGGACGACCGGGCGCGGGGAACCCGCGGCCGGGCCCGAGCGAGGCGCGCGGGCGCGCCGGTTCCGCGGGGCCGGTTGTGATCGGTCGAACATCGGGGTCATGCGCGTCGCCTCCTCGCCGGATACTTCTCGATTCGCTTCGAGGACGCTGCACTCTCGGGAACCGGGTCGCCCCGGGTCGCCGGCGATTCTAGCGGCTCGCGCGGCCGGCCGGCAACGGGTCGGCGCCGGAACTCGCGCGCGTCCCTTCCCGGCCTAGGCGTCGTCGCCGAGCATGTACCGCGCGCGCATCCAGTCGGCCCATTCGGCGAGGCCGTCGGCGGCGCCGGCGCGGACGATGTCGACGGCCGGCAGCACGGGCGCCATGCGCGGGTCCGGCAGCAGCGCGCGCCAGGCGGCCCACTGCTCGGCGATCTCCGGGTTGCCGCCGTGGGCGCAGAGGACGAACCAGGCGCGGGAGACGGCGGAGTACGGGTCGTGGACCAGCGCGTCGGCGGCGGCCAGGTTCCGCATCGGCTGGTAGGCGTGGCCGGCGAACGGGCACGCGCCGTCCGGGTCGGCGCCCGGAAACGCCTCGCGCAGGCCGCCGCGGTCGGTGGCGAAGATCTCCCAGTAGCGGCGGTGTCGGGCCTTGTCCGGCGGCCGGCGCACGAAGCAGTCGTCGTGCGCGGCGAAGAACCGGCCCGGCTCGCGGCAGACGTGCTTGCGGTCGTTGGCCGGGTGGCCGCGGCCGCGGCACTCGGTGAATCCGGCCTCGGCGAGCTTCACCTCGATGAGCACGGCGGCGCGGCGCGCGGCGCCGAGGCGGCACCAGAGGACGACGTCGACGGCCGTGGCCGCATCGCCGTCGCCCGGCCGCTCGCCGTGGAGCTCGCCGAGCAGCGCCCCCGGCGGCACCCACTCGAACTGGACGCGCTCGATGTCGAGGCGCACGCCGAGCACGTCCGAGAGCCGCGCGGAGAGCCGTTCGCGGGAACCGTCGCGGAACGGCAGGAACAGGTTGAAGGCGAACGTCTGCGAGCTGCGCAGGTGCTCGGCGTGGTCGTGCAGGACCACGGAGTCCTCGATAGCCGCCCGCTCGGCCTGTTCGCGCAGCTTCGGATGGATGCCGTCGGTCCAGCGGTTCCACTTCGGCGGCCGCCGGCCGCGCTCGTCGCACCACGCCTCCATGTGCCGGTGCAGCTCGGCGGAGAACTTGGTCTGCCGGTAGCCGTAGTGGCGCTGCCAGGGCACGGCGGGATCCTTCGCTACCGCCGGCGCGCGCGGAGCGGCGGCGGAGGGGCCGCCATGGAACGGCGGCGGAGGGCTGTCGCGGGGTCGGTCATCGGGTCGTTTCGGTGTTCGAGGGAGCGCGGCTCGCGGCGTGTTCTGATCGGCCGACATCGTAGGCGCGGCCGGGCGAAAAAAGCCTTGCGACCGGGCGGTCCGGGGACGGCCCCGCCGCGAAATCCTTTCCCCGGGGCCGCTGGCGCGCGAGAATTTCGCGCAGCGGGCCGGGGCGCTGCGGCCCGGTGGACAAAAAACGGGGTGGCGCCGGCTCGCGGCCCGGCCTAGGGGATCGGCAGCGCGGTGGTGTACTTGACCTCGCGCAGGGCGAAGGTGGACTTGACGTTGCGCACGGCCGGCAGCCGCTTCAGCAGCGCGGCCAGCAGCTGCTGGTAGGCGGCCACGTCGGGCGCGACCAGGCGCAGCAGGAAGTCGGTGTCGCCGGCGACCAGGTAGCACTCGACGATCTCCGGGAAATGCTGCACGGCGTCGGCCAGCGCCGGGGCGTCGGCGGGGCGGCCGAGCTCGAGCTCGACGAACACGTTGGCGGCGAGGCGCAGCCGCGCCGGGTCGAGCAGCGCCACCCGGCCGCGGATGACGCCCGCCTGCTCGAGGCGCCGGATGCGCCGCCAGCAGGGGGTCTGCGAGAGTCCCACGCGCTCGCCAAGCTCCTGCAGCGGCAGGTTCACCCGGCGCTGCAGCTCGGCCAGGATGCGCTTGTCCATCGTGTCGATCGTCGTTCTCCGTCCGTCGGCGAAGCCTCTCAATAGTTTGGATTCGCGGGTCGCGGGAGAGTTCCGCCGGCGGCGCCTCGGGAGCAGGCCGGGGGACCGCGCCGGACAGGAACGCCCTCCCGCAACCCGCGGGATCGCAAGGACAGGTCGAGGCGGCGCCGGCCGGCGCGGGCGGGCCGCATCGGTCGTGCGCGGCCGGCGGGTCGTGTAAGCTCTCGCGCCCGCGGGGTGGCCGGGGCGGCGGCGATTCGACGCCGGGCCCGCCTCCGGCATCCCGCTCGACACCCGCCGCACGGAGGCCGTCCGCATCAACGCGCGCCACGGACGTGAACCGTCGAGCCCCGGACCCACGGGAACCGGGCGCCCGCGCGTCCGGCCCGGTCGACGGGCGCGCCGACTGGTGGCGGCGGCGATGCTGGCCGGGGGCGCCGGGAGCGCGGCGGACGCCGGGCCGCCTCTGGTCCTGAGCGTCGAGCCGGCCGCGATCGCGGAGGACGGCGGCGCCGCGACGGTGACCGTGCGCACCGCCGACGGCAGCCCCGCGGACCGGCGCCGCGCCATCCCTCTCGGCGTCGCCGGCAGCGCGACCCCCGGCATCGACTTCCGGCTCGCCGACGCCGCCGGGCGGACGCTCGGCAAGCCGTTCGCCCTGGTCCTGCCCGCCGGCGCGCGCGCCGTGTCCGGCACGCTGCGCGCGCTCGACGACGACCGCGACGACGATGCGGAAACGGTGGTGTTCGCGATCGGCGGCGCGCCGGAGACCCGGCGCACGGCGACCATCGCGGACGACGACCCGCCGGCCCCGGCGCCGCCACGGCTGGAGGACCTGTCCGTCAGCAGGGCGCACGGACCGATGTACCCGGCGTTCGACCCGGAGACCTTCCACTACGCCGTCAAGTGCGGCGCGCCGGGCCGCCTCAGGCTCCGCGTGGCGGCGGCCGGGGCGCGCACGCGCACCGCGGTGGACGGCCGCGTGCTGCCGAGCCGGATCGCCGAGCTCGAGTTCACCGACACGCGCGGCGACCGCGACTTCGGGATCGCGCTCGAGGGCGCGCACGGCGGGCGCGCCGTCTACACGCTGCACTGCATCCCCAACAACTTCCCGGAGGTCGAGGTCGAGCGGCGCCCCGGGGCCTGGGCGGGGCTGATCGCGGTGAGCCTCGAACTGCGCGCCCGCGGCCGGCGCGGCGGCTGGATCGCCCTGCTCGACGCCAACGGCGTGCCCCGGTTCCACCGCCGGGTGTCGGAGGACGGACGCGTGTCGCACTTCCGCCCCCATGCGGGCACGCCGCACCCGTACTCGGTCGCGCTGCAGCGCGGCGCGCTCGGCGGCGACGAGAACTGGGAGATCGCGCTGCTCGACGCCGACCTGAACGAGACGGCCCGCGTGCGCACGACCGGCCTCCGGCACACCGACAACCACGACTTCGTCGCGATGCGCGACGGCAGCCTCGCGTTTCTCGCCTACGAGCCCGCGGTGCGCGACCTGCGCGGCCACATCGACGGGCAGGGCAACCCCTACGGCGAGCGGGCGGCGGTGCGCGATTCGGTGATCCAGGTCACCGCACCGGACGGCCGCGAGACGCTGCGCTGGAACTCGCGGGGCCGGTTCGCCCTCGCCGACTGCGCGGCGGACGGGCGCCTCGACGAGGAGTACGCGCACGTCAACTCGCTGCAGGCGGTGGACGGCGACCTGGTGGCCTCGTTCCGCGGCTGCTCCCAGGTGCTGCGCATCGACGGCGGCACGGGGGCGGTGGTCTGGCGGCTCGGCGATAGCACCCGCCCGGACGCCGACTGGACCGCGGCCGAGAGTGCGCCGCCGCTGCGCCTCGTCGGCGACCCGCGCGGCGGCTTCTGCCGGCAGCACGCGGCGCGCCTCGTCGGCAACGGCAACCTGCTGCTGTTCGACAACGGCGGCGGCGCCTGCCCGGAGGACCCGGCGACCGGCGTGCGCACGCGGCCCGCCGGGGGGCCCAGCCGGGCGGTCGAGTACGCGCTCGACCCGGCCGCCGGCACGGCGACGTTCCTGCGCGAGCACGCGCTCGGCGGCGCGGACGGCGGATACGCCCGCGCGCAGGGCCACGTCGAGCTCATGGACAACGGCAACTGGCTGGTGAGCTGGGGCATCGGCCCGGCGACGTCGGTGACCGAGTGGGATCCGGAGACCGGGGAGACGCCGCTGACGATCCGGTTCAGGGACGCCGATCTGGACATGGCCGTGCGCGCCTATCCGGTGCGCGCCGGCGCCCGGCCGGGCCGCCCGGGCCGCTGAGCGGCGCCCCCGCCGGCGCCCGCGCCACCGTGCATTCGGGGGAGCGCGGCGAGCGCCCCCGGGACCCGCGCCGCGCGAGCGCCCTCCCGGGCCCGCTTGACGCCAAAAGACGACTCTGGCACCGTTGCATCGGCTCCGCGGCCGGGCACCCGCGTCCGGCGGAGGAGACCAGGGGCAACAGGGAGTGACCGGTGCGGGAACCGCAGTCCGACCACTTTGCAGCAACGGGCAAGTGTGATGTTATACTCAACACGAGCGCCGAGCGCCGAGCGCCGACTATTCCCTAGATTCCGCCTCCCCGGCTGATCCGCCGCCGCCGAACGCCCGTTCGCGGAGCCGTTTTCCGGACGCCCTCCGCGGCCTTCCAACCCTTCTTGCGCTGATCCTCGCCGCGGCCAGTCCGTGGGGCGCCGCCGTTGCCCAGACCACCCTCCTCGAGGGCACGATGACGCTCGGCGTCACCGTCGCCGTTGCCAACGAGTACGGATGGGCGGGCACCGGCTTCCCGGGCGTGAACGTCGGCTCGCTGAGCGTCTCTCCGAAGTTCGAGGTCGACGGCATCGAGTTCGAGCTCACGCGGATCACGACCCTGGGAGGCAACCTGGAGCTCTCGTTGGCGGGCCAGGGTTTCGGCCAGCAGGGCTCCGGCGGCCTGGCGGAGGCCCGCCGCTGGGTGCTGCACCTGGACGGGGAGGCGTACCGGTTCGACGCGACCGGGGACCTCCTCAGCGCGAGTCTGGTCCAGTGGGCCGACCGGGCGCCCAACTGGTGGGCGGGCCGCCAGGTCGCGCTCCGGCTGGTGCGCCTGCCGCGCCCGGACCCGGTGCTGAACTCGGACGGCTCGGAGACCCTCTGGGAGGCGATGGTCGGGGTCGTGAAGCAGCAGGCGCTGGTGGGGAACGACAGCGGGTACCTGCGCAGCGTTGGCAGGGGCTCGGCGGATCCCGACGAGTTCGACTGGGAGGGCGCCACCTACGAGGTGCAGCAGTTCGAGTGGGTCGAGTTCGGGAGCTCCTGGACTCTGGTGTTCGAGATCGACGGCACCAGGGGGTTGTCGGCTCGTCAGCTGAATCGGTTCAAGAAGGGCGCGTACTTCGACGTGGTCAACCCGCCGGACACGGCCACCTACGTCCTCCGGCTCAGCGTCTTCTCGATTGCGGGCAATGTGGCGACGTTCGCCATCGGCACCAACGCGCCGACCCACTCCGACGGCGACGACCTCGACGTCAAGCTGATCCTGCGGCACGTGCCGACGGCGCCGCGCGAGGTGTCGGTCGCGGTGGACGGGTCGACGGCGACGATCCGCTGGATCCCCCCGCGCCGCGACGGCGGCGCGGCTGTTCAAGACTACTTCGTCGAGCGCTCGGACGACGGCGGCGGCACCTGGTTTACTATCCGCGTGATCGACGCGCCCACGACCACGGCCATCGACTCGGCCGTGCCGGAGGGGCCGCGCCCGCTGTACCGGGTGAATGCCGACAACCGGATCGGCTACGGCCCATACGCCCGCGAGAGCGTGCCCGCCGTCGACCGCATCGACGTGGTCTCGACGCCGCCGGCGAACAATACGTACCGGTTCGGCGAGCCGATCGACGTGGTCGCCACGTTCAGCCGGGCGGTGTGGGTGCGGGGCGTCGCCGAGCTGGCGCTGCGGTTCGACGGCGAGACGGTCAAGGCGCGCTACGCCCACGGCGCCGGCAGCCCGAAGCTGACCTTCCGCCACCTGGTGGGGACCCGCGATTTCGCGGGGAGCATCTTCGTGGTTTCGGAAAACGCGCTGGCGCTCGACGGCGACCCGGACCTCGGCGTGGCCGGCGGCGGCGCGATCCACTCGGTGCGCGGCACCTCCGCGCGTCTCGAAAGCCCGGAAAGCTTTAACCTCTACCCCGACCAACGGGTGGACGGCGGCTCCCTGTTCGGCGACGGCGAGTCGGCGTGGTCGGCGGCGCTGACGGTGGGGGAGAGCCCGGACGGCGACGTCGTCGGCTACGCGCGCGGCGGCGTCGGCAGCGACGGGCGGCACGGCGAGCTGACGCCGGACGCGTTCAGCCACGAGGGCCCGGACGGCCGGCTCTGCCACCACGCGGTGCACAGCCTGCACTACCGGAAGGACGACAACGACGACTGGTGGTTCGTGTTCGAGTTCACCGGGCTGCCGGACGACCCGTTCGAACGCGTCGGGGTGTTGTCCTGGGGGGACGAGCGGTTCGTGCTGGCGGAGGCGGACCGCTACGAGCGGCCGTCGCACACCGCGGCGGCGTGGTGGCGGACGGAGGCGCCGACGGACGCGGCGGGCGACACGCCGGGGGTCGGACTGGTCCTGCTCAACGGGCCGTCGGAGGCGCCGCGCCTACACCTCCCGAAGCCGTTCGGCGCGGCGGTGAAGCTGACCTGGGATCCGCCGACGGAGCACGGCAGCGCGGCCATCAACGGCTACCGGATCGAGCACGCCTCGGAGGCGAGCCCGAACGACTGGACCACGCTGGTCCACGACACGTTCTCCACGGCGACGGAGCGCTTCGTGCGGGTGGGGCTCGGCACCCGGGCGTCCTACCGGGTGCGCGCGCTGGGCCTGCGCGGCGCCGCCAGCGAGCCCTCGAACGAGGAGTTCGCGGCCACCGACGCGCCGGAGGAGGACGAGGAGGCGGACTTGGTCGGCGACGTTGTCTGGTGCGGCACCCTCACCAGTGGGTCCGGTTCGGGCGATCAAATTCAACGCATAGGGTACGCCCCGTTGTTGTCCGCCGGCAGCCTCGAGCCCGCAACGTTCCGCTACCTCGGCACCGATCACACGGTACTGGCCATTGTCGAGGTCCCGCGACAGAGCGCGTTCGCGTTCACCGTCGCCCCGGTGGTGCCCGGTTCGGCAGGTTCGTGGACCCTGCGGGTCGGGGAGCGGCGGTTCGGTTTCGGCGACGCCCAGAGGATCGACCTGACAGATCGGGAGGAATGGGTGTGGCCGCTGGACGCGCCGTTCCTGGTGGACGGCGCGTCGCAGGAGGTGTGCCTGCGCTCCTCGACGGTGCCGGTCAAGCGCGACTCGGCGCTGGTCCCCGACGGCGTCGGCACCGGCGAGCGCTACCGGCTGCTGTTCGTCACCTCGAACCTGGCGCGGGGGGCGGGCGCCGGGACCCTCGACGGCGGCTCGTTCCGGATCGCGGAGTACAACCGGGCGGTGCGCGCCCGGGCGAAGGCCGGCAGCCACAAGGGCAACCCGATCCGGCCGTTCGCGAACGCCTTCGCCGCGCTCGCCAGCACCCCCGGCACCGACGCCCGCGACAACGCCGGCACCGGCGGCTACGCCCTGTTCACGGAGGGCCTGCCGCTGCTCGACGCGCTGCTCACCGTCGGCGGCGACATCAGCACCGTGCTCGGCTACTCGCCCGGCACGAGCAGGGGCGCCCTGGCCCCCTCGTCGTTCACCTACGACGGCGAGGCGTACGTGGTGTTTAGCCTCTACGAGAACCCGGACAGCAGTTGTCCCGGCGACACCGATCTCGAGCTGCACATGAACGAGGAGGCCCAGCACCTGGCCGACCTCGGCGCGGTGCTCGAGATCGAGGACGCGCGCTTCGAGCTGGCGGGGAACGCCAGACTCTCCGGGCCGTACAACATGGTGGCGACCTGGTGCGATCCCGGCCTCGACTGGACGGTCGGGGACATCGTGCGCGTGCGCCTGCGGCTGCCGGCGCCGCCGGAGACCGACACGGGGGTGCCGGTGTACTGGCTGAACGGCGCCAACGCCTGGTCGCTGCCGGACCATCCGGACGAGCGCACGCCGTGGGTGCTGGCGGCGGAGGACTACGCGGAGCTGCACGGCGGGTTCTGGACCGGCGGCTCGGCGCCGCGCGACGAGTTCGGGCAGAAGCCGTGCATCGAGCCGCCGTGCCGCGTGCACGTGGCCACCGGCAGCCGCGCCGACGGCACCGCCGAGCCGGGCTTCGAGATGGGCATGGAGCGGATCCGCGCCGGCGCCCTGAACGACCTCGACGCGCCGGGTCCGCTGAGCGCCGACGTGCTGGTGGCGCGGGACGGACCGATCCGCGTGTACGGCATCTCGCCGGTGCTGGAGGTGCGCGCCACGAAGCCGTCGATCTGGGGCGTGCGGGCGACCGACGACCGGACCAACGAGATCGAGGTGACGTGGCGCCTGCGCGACAACGGCGCGCCGGTCTTCAGCCTCAAGGTGCAGCACAGGATCGACGGCGAGTGGGCGGACGCCACGGACGAACTCGACGCGGAGACGCGCTCCGCCCTGTTCGAGGACCTGATCCACACCCCGAACCGGCGCTACCGGGTGGTGGCGCGGAACCGCGAGGGCCGGACCATCAGCGGCTGGGTCACCGGCGGGACGACGGGCCCGACGCGGCCGCGCATCCAGTTTTTCAGGGCGAGCACGAACCTGGCCAACGCCATCGAGCTCTCCTGGTCGGTGCGCGAGAACGGCTCGCCGCTGACCAGCCTCGTGGTCGAGGAGTTCGACTTCGGGACGACCGAGTGGCAGGACGCGTGGACGGCCCCGACCGACCCGCCGTCGGGCCGGCGCCTGTTCGAGAACCTGAACGACGGTTTCGTCTGGAAAGTCCGGCTGCGCGCGGTCAACGACGTCGGCACGACGGTGGGCGGGGAGGTCCAGGGGGCGACGGTAATGTCGTTCCTGGCGCATTTCTCGTCGATATCGGAGTCACACGGCGGCGCGGGCACGACCTTCAATGGGATCGTGGAATTCCGCCCGGGCAGCAGCCTCGACGCCGCGGACCTGTGCGACGTGCTCGAGGTGACGAGCGGGACGTGCCGCAGCTCGAGACGGGGTGTGGTCGTAAACACCTTCGGCGACGAGTACGAGGCCTGGCCATTCACCATCGCGCCCCACGGCGATGCCGACGTGACGCTCACGCTGCGCGCGCCGCCGGACTGCGACGCCGAAGGCGCGGTGTGCTCGACCGACGGCCGGCGGCTGGCCGAGACCGTCACCCACACGGTGCCCGGCCCGAGCGGCAGCATGCGGGACGTCCCGCTCACAGCCGAGTTCGTGGCCGACTCCGTGCCCGCCCGCCACGACGGCTCCGACACCGCCTTCACGCTGCAGATCCGGTTCAACCAGGACATCGACGTCGAGGACCTGTGCGCGGCGGTCGAGGTCACCGACGGCGCCTGCACCGCCGCCGCCCACGAGGCCGGCGACACCGCCCTGTGGGATCTCACCATCGTCCCCGACGGCGGGAAAGCGGTCACCGTGGCGCTGCCGGAGACCACGGACTGCGACGCCGAGGGCGCGGTCTGCACCGCCGACGACGGGCCGCTGACGACCGCGATCTCGGTCACCGCGCAGCCGCCGCTCCTGGAGGCGTCGTGGGAGTCGCCGCCGGACACCCACAACGGCGGCGGCACCACCTACGCCGCGCGGGTGCGCTTCAGCCGGGAGGTGGACGTCGACGACCTGTGCGACGCGTTCAAGACGACCAACGGCACCTGCGGCAGCTCGTCCAAGGTCGGCGGCGCCGCCGACCTGTGGGAGATCTTGGTCGAGCCGGACGGCGCCGCCGACCTGACCCTGTCGCTGGAATCCACCACGGACTGCGCCGCCGCCGACGCGGTGTGCACGGCGGACGGCAACCCGCTGTTCCACGGCGTGTTCGCGGTGGTGCCGCGGCGCCCGGTGACGGTGGCGCTCGCGTCGCTGCCGGACGACCACGGCGGCGTCGACACGACGTTCACGGTGCAACTCCGGTTCAGCGAAGCGGTCGACGTCGACGGGCTGTGCCATGCGTTCCACCTGGTGGGCGCGACATGCGGCGGCTCCGCCGAGGACGGCGACGACGCCGGCCTGTGGGACGTCGTGTTCGCCCCCGACGGGGCGGCCGACGCGGAGCTGGCGCTGCCGGGCACCGCGGACTGCGCCGCCGCCGACGCGGTGTGCGCGGCGGACGGCGCGCCGCTGTCGAACGGCTTCCTGGAGATCCTGCCGCGGCGCCCGTTCACGGCGGCGTGGGTGGAAGGCTCGATCCCGGCCGCCCACCGGGGCGCCGGCACCGAGTTCACCGTGCGCGTGCGGTTCAGCGAGGACGCCCACGTCGGCCACGTCGCGCTGCGCGACGAGGCGCTGGAGGTGACCAACGGCACCTGCACCCGGTTCACCCGCGTCGACGGCCGCAACGATCTCCGGGAGGCGACGATCGCGCCCGACGGGACGGCGGACGTGTCCCTGCTGCTCGACTCCCCCGCCGACTGCGACGCGAGCGACGCCGTGTGCACGAAGGACGACTCGCCGCTGACGACCGTGCTCGAACTGTCGGTCCCGGGAGGCGGCTCGCAGGCCGAGCCGCTGACCGCGGAATTCGTGGCCGGTTCGCTGCCGGCGTACCACGGCGGCGCGGACACGACCTTCGCGCCGCGGGTGCGGTTCAACCGGGAGGTCGACATCGACGGCCTGTGCGCGGCGCTCGCGGTGACCGACGGCAGCTGCGGCGCCTCGTCCCGGGTCGGCGGCGACGCCGCCCTGTGGGAGGCCGCGATCGCGCCCGACGCCTCGAAGCCGGTGACGGTGGCGCTGCCGGCGACCGCGGACTGCGCCGCCGCCGGCGCCGTGTGCACGTCCGGCGACACGCCGCTGTCGACCGCGATCTCGGCGACCGTGGCGCCCCCGCTGGAGGCGGCGTGGGAGTCGCTGCCGGACACCCACCGCGGCGGCGGCACGACCTACGCCGCGCAGGTGCGCTTCGGCGAGGAGGTGGACCTGGCCGACCTGTGCGCGGCGTTCGAGACGACCAACGGCACGTGCGCCGGCTCCGCCAAGGTCGGGGACAGCGCGGACCTGTGGGAGATCTCCATCGAGCCCGACGGCGCGTCCGATCTGACGCTGTCGCTGGAATCCGCGACCGACTGCGCCGCCGCCGACGCGGTGTGCACGGCCGACGGCAAGCCGCTGGCGCGCCGGCTCTCCGCGGCGGTGCCGCGGGTCGCGCTGACGGCCGAGTGGGCGGCGGGCTCGTGGCCGGACGCGCACGCCGGGGCGGGCACCCGGTTCACGGCGCGAATCCAGTTCAGCGAGGACGCCGCGGTCAGCTACCTGGCGCTGCGCGACCTGGCGCTGCGGGTGACCGACGGCGACTGCCGGGCGGCCCGGCGCGTCGACGGCCGCGACGACCTGTGGGAGGCGGAGATCGAGCCCCGGTCGGGCGCGGCGGTGACGCTGGAACTGCCGGCGACGGCCGACTGCGCCGCCGCCGACGCGGTGTGCACGGCCGACGACAGCCCGCTGTCGGCGGGCATCGAACTGACGGTGCCGGGGCCGGCGCCGGGCGGCGCGGTGATGAACCGGCCGCTGCGGGAAGACGAAGACCCGCCGCGGCACCGGCGCTGAAAACGAACAACAAGCAATACGGCATGACCGGACCCGCCCCGAAAACCCGGCGCGGCCCGCGCCCCGCCGCGGCCGCGCTGCTGCTCGCACTGGCCGCGCCGGCGGCGCCCGCGCACGCGCAGAACGAGACCGAGGTCTGGTCGGCGACCATGACGACGGCGTTGTTCACGGAGAGAGGCACGTTAACCGGATTCAACGAGCCTGGTCAGCAGGGGTTGCTGACCGACGAGCAGTTCACGCACGGCAGCGAGACCTACAACGTGAAGATGATCGCGAGGCGCCACTCCGACGACGTCCTCGTCCTGGATGTGAAGGACGAGCCGGAAAGCTGCTGTCCGGGCGACCTGCGCATCGTCGGCGCGCAATGGACGCTCCGCGCCGGCAACCGCAGCTACGCGCTCGCCGACGCCACGGCCAGAGGCGACATTGGGGTCTACTGGTGGCGGGACGCGCCGAACTGGAGCGCGGGCCAGCAGGTCGCCGTGAAGATCGTCACCACGGAGCCCGGGCCGCCGAAGGACTTCGCGGCGGCCGGCGGCGAGGGCTCGGCGACGCTGACCTGGTCGGCGCCGGACGGCCCGGGCGGGTATCCGATCACGGGCTACCGGTACCGGGTGAAGGGGCCGGACGCGGCGGAGTGGGGCAGCTGGCTCGACATTCCCGACAGCGCGGACCTGACGGAGCACGAGGCGGTGGGCCTGGTGGCCGAAGGCGAGTACGGGTTCCAGCTCGCGGCGGTCAACGCGGCCGGCCCCGGCACGCTGTTCGCCGACGCGGAGGCCACCGTGGAGGGGCTGCCGCGGCCGCCGCTGCGCTCGGACCGGCCCTGCGCCGGCGCCAGGTGGTGCGCGACGCTCACCGTCGGCGGCTTCTTCGCGGGGGCCACCGAGGTGACGGGCTACCGCGGCGCGGGCGAGCCGCTGCCGACGGGGACGGCGACGTCGGGCGCGTTCCGCGCCGGGGGCGTGGACTACGCCGTCAGGTACCTGCACCAGGAGACGACGCCGGAGGGCGACCGCCACACGCTGTTCTTCGCCACCGACCCGGACCTCCCCGCCGCCGAGAAGGAGCTCGCGCTCGACGTGGGCGGGCGGCGCTTCCAGCTCCGCGACGCTTCGCGAATCGCCGTGCCGGCGGCGGGGGGCGGCGGCGCCCCCTACGCCTGGAATTCGCATGCGGCGCCGGTGCTGATCTGGCCGGACGACAACACGGTGTCGGCGCGGCTGTTCGCCCCGCGCGGCGTTCCCCACGGTTCGTCGCTGCGCCCGGCGCAACTGGAGGCGGGCGACCGGTTCCGCCTGCTGTTCATGACCCAGAACTTCGCCGACGACCCGCTCGACGGCGCGTCGATCGACGCGGTGGACTACAACGACGCGGTGCGCCGGCAGGTGCTCGCCGGGAGCCACCCGGACAACCCGGCGCCGCCCCACGCCGGGGGCTTCACGGCGCTGGTCGGCACGCCGTTCGTCGCCGCGACGGACAACGCGGGCACGACGCACCGCTCGAGCGCGGCCGCGGGCGGGCAGCCGGCCTACGCCGGCGTGCCGGTCTACTGGATGAACTTCGACGCGGACGACGAGAACTTCCTGAAGCGCAAGGTCGCCGACGACTACGCGGACCTGCTCGACGGCGACTGGGACGACGAGACGCATCCCAAGGACGGGTGGGGCGAGGATCCGTGCATCCACCCGCCCTGCGCCGGGGTCGTCGTCTCGACCGGCAGCCTGGCGGACGGGACGGCGGACCCGAACGCCCCGTTCGGCGCGTACGCGATCCGCGCCGGCGCGCTCAACCACGACGAGGCGCGGGGCCCGGTCGCGACCGGACGGCGGGAACTGACCTACGACTTCTGCAACGCCAGCACGTTCAACCGGGGCCAATGCGACATCTTCGGCGACGACTACTACGCGAACTACAACGACTACGAGGACACCCCGGTCCTCACCGTGCCGCAATGGCGGAGCCAGCGACTGTACGGCCTGTCGCCGGTGTTCGAGATCCGCGCCGAGGCGCCGACGGTGTACCACTTGAGGGCCACCACGGACCGGGAAAACGAGATCGAGCTGACCTGGGATCTGTCGGACGGCGGCTCGCCGCTCACGGACCTGAAGATCCAGCGCCGGGACGACGACAGCCGCTGGGTGGACGCGGTGGAGTTCGACGACTTCGCGGCGCGTTCGCACCTCTTCGACGACGGCGTCTGCGCCGGCTCCGAGACCTACCGGGTGGTGGCGGAGAACGCGCTGGGCGCGGCCGCGAGCCGGCGGGCCACCGGGCGGAGTACCGGAGACGCGAATGCCAAGGCCGTGCCGGTAGACATCGGGGTGAGCGAAGGTCTCGTCGGACGGGTCGAGGTGACCTGGCGGCTCGAGGGTTGTGAAAGCTCGATAGACCGGATCCAGGTGACCTACGCGGAGATGGGCGAGTCTGGCCTGCGGGCCGGCATAGTCGACCGCGCCGCGCGGTCCTTCGTGCACCAGGGGCTGGAATGCGGGATCAGTCGGCAGTACGGTTTGGTCATCGACTACACCGACGGCACGGACCGCGCCGTAGTGCACGCCGACCTCGCCACGACCGCCGCGTGCCCGATGCAGTCCGTGGCGCTGACGGCCGAATTCGTGGCCGACTCGGTGCCGGCGAACCACGGCGGCGCGGACACGACCTTCACGGCACGCATCCAGTTCAACCAGAACCCGGACGTCACGGGGCTGTGCGACGCGCTGACGGTCACCGACGGCGCCTGCGAGAGTTCGGCCAAGGTCGGCGACGACGACAGGCTCTGGGAGGTCGAGATCGCGCCCGATGCCTCGAAGCCGGTGACGGTGGCGCTTCCGAAGACCGCCGACTGCGACGCCGCGGGCGCGGTGTGCACGTCCGACGACAGTCCGCTGTCGGCCGCAATCTCCGCGACCGTGCAGCCGCCGATTCTGGAGTCGGCGTGGGAGTCCCTGCCGGACGACCACGGGGGTGGCGGCACGACGTTCACCGCGCGGGTGCGGTTCAGCGAGGCCGTGGACGTCACGGGGCTGTGCGATGCGTTCGAAGTAACGCACGGCACCTGCAAGTCGTCGTCCGAGGTCGGCGGCGACGCCGCGCTGTGGGAGATCACCGTCGAACCCGACGGCGCCGGCGACGTGAAGCTGGAACTCGGCTTCACCACCGACTGCGACGCCGCCGGCGCGGTGTGCACGGAGCACGGCACGCCGCTGTCCTACGGCCTCCTCGCCGTCGTGTCCCGGCGTGCGCTGACGGTGGCGCTCGTCTCGCTGCCGGCCGACCACGGCGGCGTGGACACGACCTTCACCGCGAAGCTGCGGTTCAGCGAGGCGGTGGACGTCGACGACCTGTGCGGATACGTGTCCCTGCTGGAGGACGCGACCTGCGGCGGTTCGGCGCGGGACGCCGACGACGCGAACCTGTGGGAGGTGGTGGTCGCCCCCGAGGGCGCGGCCGACGTCTGGTTCATCCTGCCGGCCAACGACTGCGGCCACGACGACGCGGTGTGCACGGCTGACGGCGAGCCGCTGGCGGCCGGCGTCTACGAGCTCGTGCCGCGGCGTCCGTTCACGGCGGCGTGGGTCGAGGAGTCGGTCCCGACCGCCCACCAGGGCGCCGGCACCGAGTTCACGGTGCGGGTGCGGTTCAGCGAGGACGCCCACGTCGGCTACGTGGCGCTGCGCGACGAGGCCCTCGAGGTGACGAACGGCACCTGCACCAGGTTCCGCCGAGTGGACGGCCGCAACGACCTCCGGGAGGCGACGATCGAGCCGGACGGGACGGCGGACGTGTCGCTGCTGCTGGATTCCCCGACCGACTGCGACGCCGGCGACGCCGTCTGCACGAAGGACGACTCGCCGCTGACGACCGTGCTCGAGCTGTCGGTCCCGGGCTCGTAGTACGTTGGACCGGCGTGGAACCGTTCCCGGGCTGCGCGCCTGCGCCTGCGCCGCGCTCGCCGCGCTCGGACTCCCCGCGGCCGGCGGCGCGGACGGGACGGATCCGCCGCCCGGCGCGGAGGGCGGCGGCATCGAGGAGGTGATCGTGGTGCGCGGCATCCGCGGCGGCCTGCGCCGCTCGGCGCGCATCCGCCGCGACGCGGACGGCTTCGTGGACGCCCTGGTGGAGAAGGACGTCGGCGACTTCCCGGACCAGAACCTGGCGGAGTCGCTGCAGCGCGTGCCCGGGGTGGCGATCGACCGCCAGCGCGGCGAGGGCGCGACGGTCTCGGTGCGCGGCCTCGGGCCGCGATTCGCGCGCGTCCAGGTGAACGGCCGCACGGCCTTGTCCACCGGCGTCGGCGGCGCCGGCACCTCCGGCGCGCCGACGGCCTCGCGCGCGTTCGGCTTCGACGCCCTGCAGTCCGAGCTCGTGCGCGCGGTGCGCGTGCTCAAGTCGCCGCGCGCGGACCTCGCGACGGGCGGCCTGTCGGGGACGGTGGACGTGCGCACGCGGCGGCCGTTCGACGACGGCGGCGGGCCCGTGCTGGCGGGTTCCGCGGCGGCCGCGCACGGCGAACTCGCGGACCGCACGGGCCTGCGCGTCTCGGGCACGCTCGGCAACACCTTCGGGGAGACGTTCGGCGCGCTGCTCGGCGTCGCCTACGACGACCGCCGCGTGCGCGAGGACTGGATCGGCCATCCGGACTACGAGCCGAAGCTGTTCGACCGCGCCGTGGACGGCGACGGCGACCCGCTGCCGCCCTGCGCGCTGCTCGCCGACGCGGGGACGTCCGGCTGCGGCTACGCGCCGGGCAACGTGCGCATGGGCCTGGTCGAGGGCCGCCGGCGGCGGCTGAACGTCTCCGCGGCGCTGCAGTGGCGCCCGCGCCCGGACGCCGAGCTGACCGTCGATGCGCTGGCCGCCGAGTTCGATCGGGACTACCTCGACCTGCAGCTGCCGCTGCGCACGCAGGCCGGGCTCGCGCGCGCGGCGACGCGCGTGGAGCTCGACGAACACGACGTCGTGCGCTACTTGGCGACGACCTCCGCGCGGCCGCGCCCGTACCCGTACGACCACGACACCGCGAGCGGGCTCGGGCAACTCGGCGCCAACCTCGCGTTCTCGCTGGCGCCCCGCTGGGACATCAGCCTGGACGCAGCCGTGGCGGAGGCCGATGTGGACCAGACGATGCGCGCCGCGTACTACGACATCGTCGGCGGCGCGCCGGTGACGTGGGACGCGCGCGACCGGTTCGTGCCGCGGGTGTCCGTGGACGCCGACCTCGACGACCCCGCCGCGTACGCGTTCGCGCAGTTGCGCCGGCGCCTGCGCGACTCGACCGACCGCGAGGCGCAGTTCCGCGCGGACGCCGCGCGGGAATTCGACAACGGCAACCTCTTCCGGGCGGGCGTCTCCCGGCGCGACCGGCGCCGGGAATACGCCGAGCGCGGCCTCGATGTCGGCACCCGCGACGGGGTGTTCCGCAACGAGCCGATGACCAACGTGCGGCACCGCGCGTTCCCGGCGGACGACTTTCTGACCGGCATCCCCGGGGCGGAGACCTGGCCGCGCGGCTGGCGCTGGCCGGACCCCGACGACGTGTTCGGCACCTACCTCGGCGAGCGCGCGGACGAGATCCCGGAGGCCGTGTTCGCCAGCGCCTCCGTCGACCGCGCCGAGGACTTCGCCGTGCGCGAGGAGACCTGGGCGGCGTACGCCATGGCGCGGTTCGCGGGGGAAGTCGGCGGCATCCCCGTCTCCGGCAACCTGGGTCTGCGCGCCGTGCGCGTCGAGCGCGCCTCGACCGGCAACGTGCAGCCGATCGCCGACGTGGTGTATTCCGAGGCGGCCGGCACCTACGGGTTCGCGCTGCTGCCGGCGGAGACCCGGACCCACCGCTTCCGGCGCACCGCATGGCTGCCGTCGGCCGACGTGCGCTTCGAACTGCGCGAGAACCTGCTCCTGCGGGTCGCCGCCGGGCGGACGATGTCGCAGCCGGAGTTCGACGACCTCAACCCGGGCGGGACCAAGCAGGCCACCACGCGCCGCGTCGAGGAGGGCAACCCGCGCCTGGAGCCCCTGGTCGCCGAGCAACTCGACGTGGCGCTCGAGTGGTACCCGGCGCCGGATTCGGTGTTCGCCCTCGCCGCGTTCGGCAAGCGCGTGGACTCGTTCGTCGTGCGCGCCACGGTCCTCGAGGAGTTCGTCCACCCGGAGACCGGCGCGGCGATCCCGGACCTCGAGAGCGGCGGCAACGTGCGCCTGCAGCGGACTTCGCCGCGCAACGCGGACGGGGCATACGTCGGCGGCGTCGAGCTCGTCGCGCGGCACGCGTTCGCCCACCCGTCGCCGCTCGCCGGCCTGGGCGCGCGTTTCAACTACACCCGCGTGGGCACGGACGCCGAGTTCGCCAACCCCAACAGCGGCGCGACGTTCGACGTGCCGGGCCTGTCCCGGAACACGCTCAACGCGGTGGTCTTCTACGAGCGCGGGCCCTTGTCCGCGCGGCTCGCCTGGAACCGGCGCGGCCCGTTCCTGGTCAGCGTCTCCGACACGCGCTCGAACCCGCGCTTCGCCCGCGCCCACGCGCAGTGGGACGCGGGCATCGCCTGGCGGCTGTCCGACGCGGTGACGCTGGTGGCCGAGGGCATCAACCTGGGCGACGGAAACGTCGCGCACTACAACCTGGTGGGGCCGGTCTCCACCGCGGAACGGATGCGCCTGGTGTCGAACACGGGCCGCCGCCTGCAGGCGGGCGTGCGGGTCTCGTTCGGACGCGGCGCGCGAAGGAGGGAACGATGAAGGGACTCAACGGTCCGCGGACGTTCGTCGTGCGCATGCCGGACGACAGCATGGCGCCGCTGTTCGGGGAGGGCGACTATGTCCATGTGGATCCGGACGCGCCGGCCGAAGCCGGCGGTTTCGTGGCGGTTCGGGAGGCGGCGGGCGCGACCACGGTCCGGGCGCTCGCCGAGGAGGACGGCCGGCGCCTGCTATGGGTGCCGGGCGATGCTCGCCGCGCCCTCGCGGCGGACGCCGGCGGGGTGGAAATCTTGGGCGTCGTGGTGTTCCGCGGCCGGGCGGTCTGAGCCGAACCGGGGCTCCGCCGGTATTGCGGGGACGCATCGGTCCGGGATCGCGCAACCGGCCGCCGGTCGGCCATCGGCGGGTGGAAGCGAAACCGCGTGCGCCATAGGATGCCGCGCAGGCGACCGGAGCCCGCGGATCGCCGCCCGCCGGGACCCGCGCATGTACGAGAACATGATCGAGATCGACCGCGATGCGCGGGAGAGCCTCCAGCAGCAGATCCGCCGCCAGATCGCGATCGGCATCGTCGACCGGCGGTACCCGCCGGAACACCCGCTGCCGTCGATCCGGCGGCTCGCGGCCGAGCTGGGCGTGAGCGTGACCACGGTGACGGGCGCCTACGAAGCGCTCAGGCAGGACGGGTTCGTGAAGTCCCGCGGGCGGTCCGGCTTCTTCGTGAACGGGGACGCGCTGGCGGACCCGGGGCACGCGGCGGAGACGGGCGCCGCGGCGGGCGGGACCGTGGCTGAGAGGCTGGACTACGGCGCGCACTTCGCGGGACGCACGTTCGACGTCCGCCGCGTGGTCAAGCCGGCGGACTGTCTGGTTCGCTACCGGTACCCGTTCGTCTGCGGGCTGATCGAGCCCGCGCTGTTCCCCATCGCGAGCTGGCGCGAGTGCTTGCGCGACTCGGTCAACGTGGTCGAGGTCGGCAACTGGGCGACCGACTATTCCGCGACCGACGACGGGATGCTGGTCGAGCAGCTGATCGGGCGCGTGCTCGCGAGGCGCGGCATCGCCGCCCGGCCGGACGAGGTGCTGGTGACCGTCGGCGGCCAGCAGGCGCTGTACCTCGCTCTGAAGCTGCTGCTGGCCCCGGGGGAGACGCTGGGCGTGGAGGATCCGGGCTACCCGGACATCGTCAACATGGCCCGCTTCGAGGGCATGGCGGTGGAGCGGCTGCCCGTCGACGGGCAGGGGCTCGTCCCGGGCGGCGCGATGGGCCGCTGCAAGTGCGTCTACGTGACGCCGAGCCACCAGTTCCCGACGACCGTCACGATGCCGCTCGAACGCAAGACCGAGCTGCTGCGGGCCACGCGGGCGAACGGGCAGTTCGTGATCGAGGACGACTACGAGTCGGACATCAGCTTCAACCGGACGCCGCCGCGGGCGCTCAAGAGCCTCGACGCGTGGGGCAACGTGGTCTACACGGGGAGCCTGTCGAAGTCGCTGCTGCCGGGGCTGCGCATCGGCTACCTGGTCGCCGACCGGGCGTTCATCCGGGAGGCCCGGTCGCTGCGCCACCACATGCTCAGGCACCCGCCCGTCAACAACCAGCGGTGCGCGGCGCTGTTCCTGCAGCGCGGGCACTTCGACCGGTTCGTCGGCAGGCTCACGGCGATCTACCGGGAGCGCTGCGACGTGATGCACGCGTGCCTGGAGCGGCACTTCCCCGGGGCGTCCGTGAAACCGGAGTACGGCGGCGCCATCGTCTGGCTGCGGCTGCCCGAGGAGGCCGACGCGGAGATCCTGCGCCGGCTGGTCGAGCCGGAGAGCGTGTTTTTCGAGACCGGCGGGTTCACGTTCGCCGACGAGCGGAACAACCGCAACCACATGCGGCTGGGGTACTCGGCGATCGGCACGCCGCTCATCGAGGAGGGCATTGGCCGGATCGCGCGAGCGCTGCCCGAAGCGGTGCGCCGGGCGCGCGGTCGAGGCGGCGCCGCCGGGCGGTAGGGTGTCCGGGCGTGCGTGCGCCCGCCCCGATGCGGAACCGGTATCCGCAACCGGCCGCGGCCCGCGCTGTACCCTGCGAAATCGGCATCTGTACGTTTCCGGGCACGGGGGTCGGTCCGTAAGCTCGCCGCCGACCAGGGATCGGTGTGGGGCGTCGTGCGGGATCGCGCAGCTGTTTCGGGAATGCGGGCCGGGCGGCGGCGATTGGCGAACCGCCTCGGGCGCTTCGGCATCATCCGGCGCGGGTGACGGCGCCGGCCCGCTGGGCGCGGATCGCCAGGGAGGTGAAGTCGCGGCACACGCGCCCGGAGCGCGCGGTGCGGCGGCTGCTGCACGTCATGGGCTACCGGTTCCGGCTGCATTGCCGGGATCTGCCGGGGACGCCGGACATCGTGTTTCCGGCGCGGCGCAAGGCCGTGTTCGTGCACGGCTGTTTCTGGCACGGGCACGGGTGCCGTCCCATGCGGCGCCGGCCGACGGCGAACGCGGCGTACTGGGAAGGGAAGTTCGCCGCGACCGCCGCGCGGCACGCGGCGCAGGTGGCGGAACTGGAGGCCGCCGGCTGGACCGCGCTGACCGTTTGGGAATGCGAGATCGAGGACGCGGTGCGCCTGCTGGTGCGGCTGCGGGCGTTCCTCGGCGAAACGGCGGAGTGGCGGCGGTAGGTCGCGTGGGGCCGCTAGGTGGTTGCGGAACAATGCTGGCTGAACATACGGTGGATGCCGGATCGGCCGCGCAAGCAGTACGCGATTGAAACCGCGCGGGATTTCTGGCACCTTCTCGATGCCGGGCCGCAGACTCTTCGCAGCTCGCCATGCGGCCAGGACGGAAGAAGCGACGGAGGGAAGATGCCCGAACAGCGGCTGGCGGACTTGGCGAAGACGCGCAAGTGTGATGTTATACTCAACACGAGCGCCGAGCGCCGAGCGCCGCCCTCCCTCGGGCTCGCAATCGGCGCCTAAGCCCGCGACGATCCGCCGCGCCCGACCGGCGCGACCTCCCCCAAAACGTTCTCCGCCGACCCTGCGGGATTGCTGGCAGTGTCGGATCGTTGCGCGGCGGGTCTGCGCCCAAGCGGCCGTGCGGCAAGGAGGGAAGACGCCCGCTGGGATCGATGCAGGATCAGACGCCCGCGGGCCTCGCAAACATGCGCAAGTGTGATGTTAGAGTTAGCACGAGCGCCGAGCGCCGCTGTAGCTGTCGTCGGCGTCCTGCGCTCCCTCCTGCCGAGTCTCTTGCCCGTGTACGCCCAGAATGATGGGGCGGCCGTCGAGGTTGACCGTTTTCGGCTGACCTGTCCGTCCTCCGCGGTCCAGCGCGATACTCTCCAATGCACCATTGCGGATTCAGCCCGCGGCGCAGCCCCGTGGCCCGTGGTGAGTATCCTCCATCTGTCGAGCGATGCGGACCGGCCCGGAACCGAACCGTTGTCGGCTCCGGCTCGGCGGAGGACGGGGAAGCCGGAATGGCAAGAGGCCGCGTGAGCAAACGGGTCGCCAGGAGGCTGGGAACGGTCGGCGATCCTCCAGCGCCGCTTACCGTCGCCGTCCCGCGGCTGTGCGCCGCGGATGCGCCAAGCCTCCTTTTTGCGATCCCCCGTCGCGTCGCACGCCCGGTCGCCTGGCACCGATTGGCGCTCGCGCTCTGCATGGCGGCGCTCGCGCTCGGCGCCGCCGCGTCGGATCCGAAGGCACGGCTTCCCGAGCGGGACATCGACACCATTGCGGAAGCCGGCAACACGGACCCGATGGGCCTGTGGTCGGACGCGACCACGCTGTGGGTGGTGGACAACGGCGACAACCACGTCTATGCCTACCGGCTCGCGGACGGGGAGCGCGACGCGGACCGGGACATCGAGGCGGCTTCCGCGGCGCCCGCGACCGGGCTGTGGTCGGACGGCGAGACGCTGTGGGTGCTCGGCTACTACGGCGGCGCGACGGCGTACGTGCTGGCGACCGCCGCGCGGGACGCCGGCAAGGACCTGCCCGGGCTGGGCGGCGCGGCAGCGGTGGAGATGTGGTCGGACGGCGAGACGGCGTGGGTCGTGCGCGACCGGCACGGCATCGTGGAGGCGCACGGACTGGCGACGGGCGCGCGCGCAGCAGAGCGCGACGTCGTGCTCGATGCCGCCAATGGCCGGCCGGCCGGGCTGTGGTCGGACGGCACGACGCTGTGGGTGGCGGACACCGCCGCGGACCGGCTGTTCGGCTATTCGCTGCAGACCGGCGCGCGCCTGCCGGAGACGGATTTCGACACGTTGTCGGCAGCGGGAAATGTCTCTCCGCGCGGGCTGTGGTCGGACGGCGGCACGCTGTGGGTGGCCGACTGGTCCGCGAACAAGGCGTTCGCGTACCGGCATGTGCCGACGGGACAGGAAGCGCGCCTGGCGTCGCTGGCCGTGACCGGCGCGGAGCTGTCGTTCGACCCGGAGGTCCTGGACCATGCGGCGACGGTGGGTCCGGCGTTCGAGACGGTTGCGGTGGAAGCGCAGGCGGAGGACATGGCCGCATCGGTGCTGATCGAACCAGCGGACGCGGACCGTTTGTTGCCGGGCCATCAGGTGGACCTCGCCGGCGGCGCGGCGACGGTGACGGTGCAGGTCGCGGCCGACGGCCGCGCGACGCGCACGTACCGGCTGGCGCTGACCCGGACGCTGTCGGCCGATGCGCGGCTCGGGGCGCTCAGCGTGGACGGCGTGGCCGTGCGACTGGATGCGGAGGCCACGGCGTACGCGGTGTCGGTGGCCAACGCCACGGCAACGGTGTCGGTCGCCGCGACGGCGTACCACGGCGCGGCGACGGCGGGCGTCGGCGGCACGGACGCGGACGCGGAGGCGCCGGGCCACCAGGTCGACCTGTCGGTGGGCGACAACGCGGTCTCGGTCAAGGTGACCGCAGAGGATGGAACGGCGCGCACAGTCGTGCTGACCGTGACCCGCCTGCCGGCGGACGGCGACGCGCGGCTGTCGAGCCTCACCATCGGGGCGGCCGACCTCGGCTTCCACCCCGACGTGATGGCGTACGCGGTGGCGGTGCCGTTCGCCACCGGATCGGTGACCGTAGTGGCGGAGCCCGCGGACGGGACGTCCGTCGCGGCGATCGCGGGGCAGGATGACGACCCGGACCGGCCGGAGCACCAGGCCGCGCTGACGGTCGGCGCCACCACGGTGTCGGTCACCGTCACGGCGGCTGACGGCACCGTGCGCACGTACACCGTCACCGTGACGCGGACGCCCGCCTCGGCCGATGCGCGGCTCACGCGGCTGGCCCTGTCGGGCGTCGATCTGGCGTTCGATCCCGGCACGACGGCCTATGCGGCCGACGTGGCCTACGCCGTTGCGACGGTTACGGTGTCGGCGGCGGCGGGGGATTCGCGCGCCCGGGTGGCGGTGGCGCCCGCCGACGGCGATCCGGTCGCCGCCGGCCACCAGATCGCGCTCGCCGTCGGCGCGAACGCGGTCACGACGACGGTGACGGCGGAGGACGGGACGACGCGGGCCTATGCGGTGACGGTGACGAGGGCGGCGGCCTCCGACGACGCCAGCTTGGCATCGCTCGCCGTGAGCGGGGCCGATCTGGCCTTCGACGCGGCGGTGACCGAATACGCCGTGGAGGTGTCGTACTACGCGGAGCTGGCGACGGTGAGCGCAGGGCCGACGCATCCGGCGGCGACCGCGACGGTTGCGCCGGCGGACGCCGGCCCGGCGGCGGGCCACCAGGTGGCGCTCGCGGTCGGGAGCAACGCGATCGACGTGACGGTGACGTCGGAGGACGGCAGCACGCGGAGCTACAGCGTGAGCGTGCGCCGCAAGGCGGCGTCGGAGACCGCGGAGTTGCCGGAGCACCTGAGCCAGGACGTGCTGCTCGAGTTCATCGAGGCGCGCGGCATCCGCTCGGTCGAAGCGGTGGTGGAGGCGCTGCCGCCGCTGCACCGGCGGCACTTCGTCGCGGTGCACGGCTCGCACAGCCCGGTGGCGGACTTCGTCTCGACGAGCCATCCGCGCATCGTGTCCTGGGGCGCGGACGCGCAGTTCATCATGACGTGGACGACGAACGACGACGACCACCCGTTCCGCGAGGGGCTCGAGTTCCTGGAGGCGCGGCCGGACGAGGGGCGGTGGGTCGCGGGCGTGGTCGACTTCTCGGGAGACGCGCCCGAGCTCAAGCACCCGGCCGCGTGCGCCGGGTGCCACGGCGACATCGGCAAGCCGCTGTGGGGGTCGCAGATGTGGGAGGGTACCGAGGACGAAAGCCCGGTTGCGGTAGCGGGGGCGGAGGAGCTGGCGCTCTATGCGACGATGGCGGATGCGACGCATCCGCGCCTGGTGCCGCTCGAGCGGGAAGCGTACCGGAGAACGTCGCAGGCGCGTGTTGTGCGGTTGCCGTACGACTCGGTCGAGGCGAACTATGAGTTCAGCGCCATGCTGGCGGGCCGGCACGCGCAAGTGCTGTTCGCGCGGCTGCGGGGGCGCGAGGACTACGATGAGATCGCCGAGTCGCTGGTTTGCGGCGGCCACCGGAAGCGGATTCTGGGGTTGTTCGACCAGGCGGATTTCGCGCCGCACCGGCTGAGCGGGACCGGCGAGCACTTTCAGGGCCGCCCGATCACCGACCAGGAACGGCTCGGGGACTACAACGACAACAGTCTTCTGACCGACCGCGTCGCCCTGCTCGCGTTCCACGACCTGTGGCGCGACGACGCGAGCGTCGGCGGCGTCTACCGGTGGACGTCCAACGACTTCGGGAGAACGGGGCAGGAGTCCCGGTACGCGCCGGGCGCGGCGACGATGGAGGACGAGCTCGTCGCCGCGTACCGCGAGTTCTACAGCCTGCGGGGACAGGCCTTGATCGATGCGCGCCGCGTGCGGATCGACAGGTTGTCCGACCCCAAGTACGCGACGTCGTTCGTTACGCATCACGTGCTCGGGTTCTACGACCAGGTGTGCGCGGCGGCGCGGTCGCGGACGTCGCCGCTGTTCGGCCCGGCGTCCGTCGTGGCCGGCCTCACGTTGGTGAACGCGGCGGCGGACGCCGACGCGGGCCGGTTGGCGGACGGCGCGGTGCGCATGCCTGCCGGCGAGCCGCTGACGATCCGGGCGGAGGTGCCCGAGGGCGCGGGGATCGCCAGCGTCGGGTTCGAGCTCCGGGGTCCGTTGTCCGTGGAGCGGATGGCCAGCGGCGGGCCCCCGTTCGCGCTGTTCGGCGCATCGCACGGCGACTACGCGGGCCGCACGCTGCCGCCGGGCGCGTACCGGGTGACGGCGACGCCGTACTCGCGGGCGTGGGGCGGCGGCGAGCGGGGGCCGGCGCTGACGGTGGGGTTCACCGTGGCGCCAGCGGCCGGCCGCGCGCCGGCGCACGACGTGGAGGGGCTGGCCGGCGCCGGCAACGCCGCCCCGGGCGGCGTCTGGTCCGACGGCGACACGCTGATGGTCGTGGACCGGGGAGACGCGAGGATCTACGCGTACGGGCCCGGCGGCACGCGCCGTTCCGGCGCGGACATGGCGCTGTCGGCCGACAACGCGGCGCCGGGTGGCGCCTGGTCGGACGGCGCCCTGTGGTGGGTGACGGACACGGACGACTCCAAGGTCTATGCGTACGGCGCGGACGGCGGCCGGGTTCCGGCGCGCGACATCGGCGTGGTCGGCGAAACGGGCAGCGGCACGCCGACGGCGGTCTGGTCCGATGGCGACACGATCTGGGTCGCGGAGCGCGAGGACGCGAGGCTCTACGCCTACGCGCTGGCGGACGGGCGCGGCCGGCCGTTGCGCGACATCGGGCTCGACGCCGGCAACGCGGCGCCGGCCGGGATGTGGGGGGACGGACTCACGGTGTGGGTGTCGGATACCGACGCGGGCCGGCTGTTCGCTTACGCGCTCGCCGGGGCGGAGCGGGACGCGTCGCGGGACGTGGACACCGCGGCTGCCGGCAACGCGCGACCCACCGGCATCTGGTCCGACGGCGACGTGCTGTGGGCCGGCGACGCCGACGACGCGAAGCTCTACGCCTACGAGCTGCCGGAGGAGACGCGGCTGCGGGGACTGGCCGTGGACGGCGAGCCGGTGCCGCTCGAGGAGCATGTGTTCGACTACCGGGTGGCCGATGTGGCGTACGTCGCGGCGCCGATCCGGGTGACCGCGACGCCGACGGCCGGCTCGACCGCGGTGGTCGCCGGGGCCGGCGCGGACGGCCGCGTGGCGCTCGCCGAGGGCGAGAACACGATCCGGATCGCCGTCACCGACGACGGCGAGTCGCGGACCTACACGCTGCGCGTGCGCCGCGCGCTCGCGACCGAGTCCACGGACGCCCGGCTGGCGACGCTGACGCTGTCAGGCGTCGACCTCGGGTTCTCGGGCGACGTCTTGGACTACGCAGCTCGTGTGCGCCACGCAGTGGACGCCGTGGATCTCGACTTCCGGACCGAGAGCGCCGCGGCGGTGGCGGTGGCGGCGCCGGCGGACGGCGACGGGGCGGCACCCGGGCACCAGATCGTGCTGGGGTACGGGGAGGAACGCGCCTGGACGTCCGCGACGTCGCGCGTTCGGGTGACGGTCACGGTCACCGCGGAGGACCGCGCGAACGTCCGGACGTACACGGTCGCGCTGCGCCGCTCGCACCGCCGCGACTCGGATGCGCAACTCCGGAGCCTGGCGTTCGCCGGCGTCGATCCCCTGGGCTTCGCGCGCGGCACGTACAAGTACGCCGCGCAAGCGGCGTACATGCCGGAATCGACTCTACGGGCGGAACCCGTCGACTCCGCCGCGTCGGTCGCGATCGATCCGGAGGACGCTTCGGACCGGTCGGGCCACCAGGTGGCGCTGGCCGCGGGGGACAACCGGCTGGCCGTGACGGTGACCTCGGCGGACGGGCTGGTGAAGAAGACGTACGCCGTGCAGCTCGAGGTCGGCCCGCCGACCGTGGTGCGGCAGGCGGCGGACGACATCCTGGTCGTGAACCGGCGGGGGACCGACCCGTATTACCTGTTCGGGATCTGGTCGGATGGCCAGCGCCTGTGGGTCGCCGCGGACTTCGAGGTGCTCGAGTTCGACCTGGCGGCGAAGGCGTACCGCGGCAAGTACGCCACGTCCTGGCTCATGACGGGCTTTTGGTCGGCCGGCGAGGAGCTCTGGGGAACCTACTCCCACTCGCACGTGAGGAAGGCCGACCCGTCTTCTCCGGACCACTGGGTGTGGGCATTCGACACCGAGGGCGTGAAGATGTCGGTCCAGCGGGACCTGTGGTCGGACGGCGAGAACTTCTGGATTGTGCTGAACAAGATCGCCTGGGGATCGACGAACGCGCACTACAACCGGCCGGCGCAACTGCACGCGGTGGACATGACGGGCGCGGCGCAGCCGGAGCAGTCGTTCCAGGGCCTGGAGCGGTACGGGAACTGGGATCCGCGGGGGATCTGGTCGGACGGGGAGACGGTGTGGTTGACCGACGACGCCGGGGCCAAGGTGTACGCGTACGCGCTGCACACGTGGGAGCGGCGGTCGGCGCTGGACCTAAACGTGCTGGAGGCGGCCGGCAACACGAATCCGCGCGGCATCTGGTCGGACGGGGCGACGATGTGGATCCTGGACTCGAATGCGCGGATCTACGCCTACACGAAGCCCGTGGCGGCGGGCGTCGCGGGACACCCGACGACCCTGTGCGGCCGCACCGGGGGTGTGCGGGTGGCGGTGCTGGCCGCGCTGCGCGCGTCCGGGACGATCGGGCAAATCACGCCATGTGGCGAGGTGACCGCCGCGCAACTGGCGTCGGTGGAGACCCTCGACCTGCGCAGGCGCAGCCCGATGCTGCGCGCGGGCGACCTGGTTGGGCTCACCGGACTGGTGAGCCTGGATCTCGGCGGCAACGGGCTCGGTGAGCTGCCGCCCGGCGCGCTCGCCGGGATGGTGTCGCTGCGCCGGCTGGAGCTGGACGGCAACGGCTTCGATGCGGACGACCTGGCGATCCTCACCGATCTCGCGTCGCTGGAGGAACTGGGCCTCGCGGACAACGCGCTCGCCGGCGAGTTCGTGCCGGCGTGGTTCACGGGAACGCCCGCGCTCACGCGGCTGGACTTGAGCGGCAACGGTCTGATCGCCCTGCCCTCGGGGGCGTTCGCCGGCCTGCCCGGGTTGCGGGAACTGCGGCTCGACGACAACGCGCTGACTGAACTGCCGTCGGACGCCTTCTCGGGCCTTGGCCAGCTCAAGGTGCTGACGCTCGGGGACAACGGTCTGACCGCGCTCCTGGAAGCGACGTTCGCGGCGTTGACGGCGCTCGACACCCTGGATATTTCGGGCAATGCGCTCGCCGAGCTGCCGGCGGGGCTGTTCGGCGGCTGGACATCGCTCACCGCGCTCGATCTCTCGAAGAACGCACTGTCCGAGCTGCCCGATGGCGTCTTCGCGGGGCTGACGGCGCTCGACACCCTGGATATTTCGGGCAACGCGCTCGCGGAGCTGCCGGCGGGGCTGTTCGACGGCTTGAGATCGTTGACCGCGCTCGACCTCTCGAAGAACGCACTGTCCAAGCTGCCCGATGGCGTCTTCGCGGGGCTGACGGCGCTAGATGTGCTGGTCCTCTCGGACAATGCGACGAAGCCGCTGGAAATCGCGGTATCGGTCGAGAAGACGGGCGATGTCGAACTCCGGGCGACGGTCGCGGCCGGTGCCCCCTTTGCGCTGACCGTACCGGTCGAGATCGCCGGCGGCAAGCTGTCGGCAGCCGGTGGGGCGCTCGCGGTGGCGACCGGGGCGACGGCGAGCGCGACCGCGGTGATCACGTTGGACGCGGCGGGGGACGGTGCGACGGCCCAGATCGGCGACCTGCCGGAACTGCCCGAGGGTCACTCCGGGTACGTGCTCAGCAAGTCGGGTGAGGCCCTGGCGTTGACGCCGCCGGTCCTGCCCGGTCCGCCCACGGCCCTGGCGGCGCAGGCGCTGGGTGTGGCGGCGATCGGGCTGTCGTGGGCCGTGCCCGACGAGACCGGCGCATCGGCGCTGATGGGCTACCGGATCGAGGCGTCCGCGGACGGCGGCGAGACCTGGACGGAACTGTCGACCGTGGCGGCCGAGGTGACGGAACACGTGCACGGGGGCTTGCCGCCGGGCAGCACCCGCGACTACCAGGTCTACGCGACGAACGGCAACGGCACCGGCATCGCGGCGACGGCACGCGCGACGACGCGGGTGGCCGCGGTATCGATCACGGGCCCGACCGAGGCGGTGGCGGAGGGCGGGCCGGCCGAGTTCGCGCTGTCGCGGACCTGGCCGGACGGGGCGCCCGCCCTGGCGGTAACCGTGGCCGTCGCCGGCGAGGGGCTCGCCAGCGCGGCGGGCGAACGGTCGGTGGCCTTCGGGTCCGGCGCCGCGACGACCGCGCTGGCCGTGGCCACCCGGGACGACAAGGTGGTCGGTGCACGCGGCCCGGTCACCGCGACGGTCATGGCCGGCGACGGTTACACCGTGGCCGCCGGGGCGTCGGCGGAGGCGGCCGTGGAAGACAGCGATGTCGCGACCTTTACGGTGACGGCGTCGCCGAGCGGGATCGAGGAAGGGGACGCGGCGACGGTGACGGTGTCGATCGCCAACGGCGTCACGTTCGCCGCCGGGCAGACGGTGACGCTGGCGGCGTCGGGCACCTCGGCGGCCGAGGACTACACGCTGGACCCGACGCCGCTGACGCTGGCGGCGGGAGCCACCTCGGTGTCGGCGACGCTGACGGCGACAGACGATGAGGCGGAGGAGTCGGCGGAAACGGTGACGCTGACGGCGAGTCACGGCGGCACGGAGATTGGCACGGCGACGGTGAGCATCGCGGCGAACGACGCGCCGGCGCCGGACGATGCGACGCTCGACGCGTTGACGTTGTCGGGCATCGACATCGGGACGTTCGATGCGTCGATCACAGACTATTCGGCGGAGGTCACGAAAGACGTGGACTCGACCACGGTGACGGCGATGCCGACCAATGCCGAGGCGACGGTGAGGATCACGGACGGCGACGGCAGCACGGTCGGGACGACGCGAACGGTGTCGCTCGCCGAAGGAGCCAACGAGATCACCGCGACCGTGACGTCGGCGGACGGCGAGGCGACGCGGACGTACACCGTGACGGTGACGCGGTCGAAGGAGGCCTGGGGCGATCGCCGCCCGGAGCAGGACATCGCCCTGGACGCGGTCTCGCGCCCGACCGGCATCTGGGGGTCCGCGGAGACGTTGTGGATCGCGGCGTGGGGCGAGTACGACGTCTACGCGTACGACTTCGCGGGCAACCGCGTGCCCGACGAGGATCTGAGGCTCGGAAGTGGCGGCTTCCCGAACGCGATGTGGTCGGACGGGACGACGCTCTGGATGGCGGACCACTTCAGCGGCGTCCAGGGGCACAGCCTGGCGGACGGCAGCCGGGTGGCGGACGAGGATTTCGGCGACGCGACGTCGACGGCGGGCAACGACGCGCCGAACGGGCTGTGGTCGGACGGGACGACGATGCGGGTGGCGGACCGCGTGGATGGGGACGTCTACGCGTACGCGCTGTCCGACAAGGCACGGCGGACGGACGCGGAGTTCAGCCTGGGCGGGGTGGAGACGTTCAAGCCGTTCGGGCTGTGGTCGGACGGCGAGGTGGTGTTGTCCGCGTCGTGGCACGACGGCAAGGTGCACGCGTTCCGGATGGCGGACGGCGGCGTGCTGCCGGCGCTGGAAATCGACACGGGCGCCGCCGGCAACACGCGGCCGTTCGGGCTGTGGTCGGCCGGCGACACGTTGTGGGTCGTCGACGACGCGGCGCAGAAGTTGTTCGCGTACGCGGTACCGGGGCTGGGCGGCGACGGCGGCGAAGACGAGGCGGCGGAACCGGTCGAGGTGTCGATTGCCGCCGACGCCTCGCCGGTGTCCGAAGGGACGGCGGCGGCGTTCACGCTGACGCGCACGGGGGCCGCGGCGGGTGCGCTGACGGTGGCCGTGTCGGTGTCCGAGCGCGGCGCAATGGCGTCCGGCGCGCTGCCGTCGCAGGTGACGTTCGCGGCGGCCGTGTCAACGGCTTCGCTTTCCGTGGCGACGACGGACGACGCGGTGGTGGAGGCGTCGAGCACGGTGACGGCGGCGTTGACGCCGGGGAGCGGGTACGCGGTGGCGGCGGAAGGCGGCTCGGCCGAGGTGGTGGTAGAAGACGACGACGCGGCGACGTTCGGGGTGGAGTTGTCCGCGGCATCGGTGGCGGAAGGCGCTTCGGCGACGCTCACGGTGTCGGTGACGAACGCGGTGACGTTCGCGGAACCACAGACGATCGGCGTGGCCGCGTCGGGCACCGCCGCCGCGGCGGACTACGCGCTCTCGGTTGCCGGCGAGGCGCTGTCGGCGCCGTACGAACTGACCTTGGCGGCGGGCGCCAGCTCGACGGTGGCGATGCTGTCGGCGACCGACGACGCCGTGACCGAGGCCGAGGAGACGGTGACCCTGACGGCGAGCCACGGCGGTGCGCAGATCGGCACGGCGACGGTGACCATCCCGGCGAACGACACGGCGCTGTTGGACGATGCGACGCTCGCGGCGTTGACGCTGTCGGGGCTGGACATCGGCACGTTCGATGCGGCGACGGCGGACTACACGGCGACGGCCGCGGAGTCGGTGGCGGAGACGGCGGTGACGGCGACGGCGAACGACAGCGGCGCCAGCGTGGCGATCGAGGACGCGGACGGTTCGACGGCGGGCACCACGCGCGACGTGGCGCTCGGCTACGGGGCGAACACGGTCACCGTGACGGTGACGGCGGCGGACGGGGAGACGAAGAAGACGTACACGGTGACGGTGACGCGCGCGTACACGCTGCCGACGGCGACGATCGCGGCGGGAACGAGTCCGGTGGCGGAAGGCACGGCCGCGTCGTTCACGGTGCGCCTGGACAAGGCGGCGAAGGATGCGCTGAGCGTGGCGGTGACGGTGACGGAGACCGGCGCGATGCTGTCGGGGACCGCGTCCTCGGTGGCGATGGCCGTGGGCGTGACGGAGGCGACGCTCAACCTCGGCACCGCGGACGACAGCGTGGTGGAGGACGCCGGCACGGTGACGGCGACGCTGGCCGCCGGCGACGGCTACACGGTCGGCGCGACGGACTCGGCCGAGGTGTCGGTGACCGACGGCGACGCCGCGACCTTCGCGGTGGCGGCTGCGCCGAGCGCCATCGAGGAAGGCGACAGCACGACGGTGACGGTGTCGATCGCGAACGGCGTGACGTTCGCGGCCGAGCAGACGGTGACGCTGACGGCGTCGGGCACAGCGGCTACGGGGGACTACACACTCGATCCAACGACGCTGACGCTGGGAGCCGGCGAGAGTTCGGTTTGGTCGAACTTGACGGCGACGGACGACGAAGCGGAGGAGTCGGCCGAGACGGTGACGCTGACGGCGCGCCACGGCGGCACGGCGATCGGCACGGTGACGGTGACGATCGCGGCGAACGACACGGCGCTGTTGGACGATGCGACGCTCGCGGCGTTGACGCTGTCGGGGCTGGACATCGGCACGTTCGATGCGGCGACGGCGGACTACACGGCGACGGCCGCGGAGTCGGTGGCGGAGACCACGGTGACGGCGACGCCTACCGATGCCGACGCCACCGTGACGATCTCGGACGTGGACGGCTCGACGGCGGGCACGACGCGCAACGTGGCGCTCGGCTACGGGACGAACACGATCACGGCGGCGGTGACGGCGGCGGACGGCGAGACGACAACCGCGTACACGGTGACGGTGACGCGGGCGCGGGCGCGGGCGCCGCTGACGGCGAGCCTGCACGACGTGCCGGAATGGCACGACGGCACCGGCGAGATCGAGTTCGAACTGCGCCTGAGCGAGGAGATCGGGCTGAGCTACCAGACGCTGCGTGCGGGCTACGAGGTCGAAGGCGGCACGCTGCTGTGGACCCGGCGCATGGCGCCGCCGGGCAACGTCCGCTGGCGCGTCGGCGTGCAGCCGGAGGGCGGCGGGGAGGTGGTGGCGACGCTGCCGGGCAACCAGCCGTGCGGCACCGCGGGCGCCGTGTGCGCCGCAGACGGCCGGATGCTGTCGAACAGCCCCGCGGCGAGGATTCCCGGACCCCTGCCGGTGGTGTCGATCGCGGCGGACGGCTCGCCGGTGTCCGAAGGGACGGCGGCGGCCTTCACGCTGACGCGCACGGGAGACGCGGCGGCTGCGCTGACGGTGGCGGTGTCCGTGTCCGAGAGCGGCGCGATGGTGCTGGCCGACGCGCCGACCGAAGCGACGTTCGCGGTGGGCGCGGCGACGGCGGCGCTGGCCATCGCGACGATGGACGACGCGGTGGTGGAGGCGTCGAGCACGGTGACGGCGGCGGTTGCGTCCGTTACCGGCCATGCGGTGGCGGTGGACGGCGGCTCGGCCGAGGTGCTGGTGGAAGACGACGACACGGCGACGTTCGCCGTGGCGCTGTCGGCGGAGACCGTGGCGGAAGGTGCATCGGCGACGCTGACGGTGTCGGTGGCGGATGGGGTGACGTTCGCCGAGGCGCAGACGATCGGGATCGCCGCGTCGGGTACCGCGTCGGCGGCGGACTACGCGCTGCTGGTGGACGGCGCGGCGCTGTCGGCGCCGTACGCAATGACGCTGGCGGCGGGAGCCGGCGAGACCGCGGCGACGCTGTCGGCGACGGACGATGCGGAGACGGAAGCCGAGGAGATTGTGACGCTGACCGCCAGCCACGACGGCGCGGCGATCGGCACGGCGACGGCGACGATCCCGGCGAACGACGCGCCGCTGTCGGACGACGCCACGCTGAGCGGCCTGACGCTCTCGGGCATCGGCATCGGGACGTTCGACCGCGGGACGACGGACTACGCGGCGACGGCGGCGGAGGCGTTGGCGAGTACGACGGTGACGGCGACGGCGGGCGACGCGGAGGCGACGGTGACGATCACGGACAGTGACGGCAACACCACGGACGCTGCCCGCGTGGTGGATCTGGACTACGGCGCGAACACGATCAGCGCAACGGTAACGGCGGCGGACGGGCACACGACGAAGACCTACACGGTGACGGTGACGCGCGCCTACACGCTGCCGGCGGCGACGATCGCGGCGGGCACGAGCCCGGTGACGGAAGGTGCGGCCGCGTCGTTCACGGTGCAGCTCGACAAGCCGGCGAAGGATGCGCTGACCGTGGCCGTGACGGTGGCGGAGACCGGCGCGATGCTGTCGGGGACCGCGTCTTCGGTGGCGATGGCCGTGGGCGTGACGGAGTCGACGCTCAACCTCGGCACCGTGGACGACAGCGTGGTGGAGGACGCCAGCACGGTGACGGTGGCGCTCGCCGCCGGCGACGGCTACACGGTCGGCGCGGCGGACTCGGCCGAGGCGTCGGTGGCGGACGACGACGTGGCGACGTTCGCGGTTGCGGCGGCGCCGAGCGCGATCGAGGAAGGGGACGCGGCGACCGTGACGGTGTCGGTCGCGAACGGCGTGACGTTCGCCGCCGAGCAGACGGTGACGCTGACCGCGTCGGGGACCGCGGCCGCCGACGACTACACGCTGAGCGCGACGTCGCTGACGCTGGCGGCGGGGGACGCCGCGGTGTCGGCGACCTTGACGGCAACCGACGACGAGGCGGAGGAGTCGGCCGAGACGGTGACGCTGACGGCGAGCCACGGCGGCACGGAGATCGGCACGGCGACGGTGACGATCGCGGCGAACGACGCGCCGCTGTCGGACGATGCCACGCTCGAAGTGTTGACGCTGTCGGGCATCGACATCGGCGTGTTCGATGCGGCGGCGACCGACTACGCGGCGGACGTGGACCACGAGGTGGACGAGACTACGGTGACGGCGACGCCGAGCGACGCGGCGGCGGATGTGGTGATCAAGGATGCCGACGGCAGCACGGCGGGGACCACGCGCACGACGCGTCTGGCGGCGGGCGCAAACGCGGTCGGCGTCGAGGTGACGGCCGAAGACGGCATCGCGACGCAGACCTACGGCGTGACGGTGACCCGGGCGGCGGCGGCGACCGCCACATGGGGTGATCGGCTGGCGGAGCAGGACATCGACCTCTCCCACGCGGACCGGCCGCGGGGCCTGTGGTCGGACGGCGAGACGCTGTGGACGGCCGACTGGGACAACGGCACGGTGCTGGCGTACGCGCTGGCGGACGGCAGCCGCGCGGCATCGAAGGACTTCACGCTGGGCGCCTTCCTGGCGTCGGCGCTGTGGTCGGACGGCGAGACGCTGTGGGCGGCGGACCACGACGGCGGGGTGTATGCGTACCGGCTCGGCGACGGCGAACGGCTGGCGGACGACGATCTGGACGGCGACGTGATGGCGGATGCGGGCAACGACCGGCCGACGGGCCTGTGGTCGGACGGCGCGACGCTGTGGGTGGCGGACTACTCGGACGCGCACATATACGCCTACCGGCTATCGGACGGCGCACGGCAGGAGGGGAAGGAGTTCACGTTGCGCACTGCCGGCGACGACGATGTGGCCTACATCCGGCCGTTCGGGCTGTTCTCGGACGGCGAGACGGTGCTGGCGACGGACTGGCTGCGCGGGACGGTGCGCGGCTACGCGCTCGGCGACGGCGCGCGGCGCGCGGATCGCGACATCGGCGAGGTGGCGTCGGCGAACGGCTACGCGGCGGGTCTGTGGTCCGACGGCGCGACGCTGTGGGTGGTCGACGAGCTGGACCGGAAGGGTGTCGCGTACGCGGTGCCGGGGCTGCGCACGCCGCCGCTGTCGACCGGGAGCCTGATCGGGGATCTGCAGAGCCGCGCGACGGTGGTGCCGGGGGCCACGGCGGCGGGCCCGCCGGTATCGATCCCGGATCCGGGCCTGCGCGGGCGGATTGCCGCGGCCCTGGGGAAGGCCGACGCGGAACCCATCGGCGTGCATGAGTTGGGCGCCCTCGTGGTGCTCGATGCGCGCAACGCCGCGGTGGCGGATCTGACGGGCCTGGAACACGCGGTCAACCTGGAGGGCCTCGACCTCGGCCACAACCCCGTGGCGGACGTCCGGTCGCTGACGTCGCTGACGGCGCTGCGGCGGCTGAATCTCGATGGCGCGGCGGTGGACCCGTGGGAGCTGGCTGCGGTGCGGGGACTGCGGGCGCTGTCGCTGCGGAGCAACGGCCTGGGCGATGTCTCGGCGCTGTCGTCGATGCAGGGCTTGAGCGTGCTGGACCTCGCCGACAACCGGATCGACGACCTGACGGCTGTGGGGGCACTCAGGAACCTGGTCCTCCTGGACGTCAGCGACAACCGCGTGACGGACCTGTCGCCCCTGGCGGCACTGCGGAGCTTGAGCGAACTGCACGTGCGAGGCAACCGCATCGAGGACTTCTCGCCGCTCGGAGGACTGTCGGCCCTGGAGGCGCTACGCGCGGACGGCTACCCCGTGGAGGACCTGTCGGGCCACCGCCTGACGGAAGGGCTGCGCAGCGTCGACCTGGACGGCGACGCGTCGGCCGAGCGCGTGCCGTGAGTGGATGGAGCCGCGGGCGGGCGCTGGCCATGATCGTCGGGGTGACGCTATCGCGCCCGCGCGGCGCCCCGTGCCGAGCCTGTGCAAGCCCGTGGCGACGGAACGGGACAGGCCGGTCCCCTACGGGCACCGAGACAACAAGGGATGGATGATGCAAGAACATGAGGGTCGGCGGGAGCACGCCGACAGGACGGGCGACGGGGCGTGTCGACGGTGGTTGGGCCGGGCCGCGGGGCTCGTGGTCGCGGGCGCCGCGGCCTTCGAGGCGGGAGCGCAGGAGCGTTGCGGGCCCGAGACGGTACCGGGCCGCGCGGCCGCGGAAATGCAGGTGTGCGTGGTGAACCGGCCGCGTTACGCGGCGGAATTGTTCGGCCCCGGAGCGGACGCCGCGGAGCTCGGGTACGGGCGGGACGCGGACGCCGCTGGACTCAGCCATCCGCTCGGCAACGTGGCCGAGAGCGACCGCGGACGCCTGCGCGTCCGCGACATCAACCCACTGATTTTACAATGAATTCGAGTAGATGTGCAGCACAGGTACTGGTTCGGTGACTTGTTCTATGGAGAGAATCCGAGCGGTCCGGTGGAGCTGTCCGGGCGCTTGGGAGGCGGGAACTCATGAACGGATCGGCCGATTGTCGACGCCGCGGGCGGGAGACACGGCGCGGCGCTCGCTGCGATGGAACAGGTCGGAGTTCGCCGCTTCGCGCTCCTCGCGGCCGTCGCCGCTCCCTCCCGGAACCGCAAGGTCGGACGCGGGAACTGGCGGCCGGCGGCAGTAGACGATTGAAACCGCGCGGGATTTCTGGCACCTTTGCGGCGCCTCGCGGCGGACTATTCGCAACCAGCCGCGCGGCCAGGACGGAAGAATGACGGAGGGAAGATGCCGGAACTGCGGGCCGCAGCGCTTGAGAAGACGCGCAACTGTGATGTTATACTCAACACGAGCGCCGAGCGCCGAGCGCCGCCCCTTCTCGGGCTCGTAATCGGCGGCTAAGCCGGCGCCGATCCCCCGAACTTTCCGCCGCGTCCGACCGGACGCAAGGCCCGACTCCACGCCTACGGGAGTCGGGCGCGGTCGCCGGAGGTTGGGCAACCCTCCGAAGGAGCGCGGCCGTCGTGCGCGGGGCCGTGATCGTGGCCCTGGTCTGCGCGTGTCTGCCGGCCCTGGCCAGGGACGAGCCGACGGCTCCCTCGAAGCTCTCGGCACGGATCGTGGACAACGGCGTGGAGCTCCTATGGGACGCTCCCGCCGTGGGTGCCGGCTCCGTTACCGGCTACGAGATCCTGCGCCGGAAAACCAACCGGAACGAGCCGAGGCTCACGCCGCTGGTGTCCGACACCGGCAACCGCGATACGACGTACACCGACGAGACGGCCACGGAGGTCGGCGTGAGCTACGCCTACCGGATCAAGGCGATCCGGGGCGGCCAGAGGAGCGCCTGGTCCGCCTTCGCCAGGGTGACGGTGCTGCGGGAGACGACGCTGCTGGTCGGCAACCTCGGCCAGACGTCGGCGTCTGCGAATATCACGCAGCAGCACGCCACGGGTTTCCGGCTGGGCGGGCACGGCCAGGGCTACGAAATCACGAGCGTCGAGATCGACCTGGCCGCCGTGCCGTCGAGCCTGACCGTCTCGCTGTGGATCAGCGCCTCGTTCGGCCACCCCAGCCATGGGCGTGTGCAGCGCAGGCTGTTCGACTTCGCCAACCCGGCCTCGTTCGAGGTCGGCGTGAACGAGTTCGCGGCGCCCGCCGGGGCATTCGCCTACCCGAACGTCCAGTACTGGATCGTGCTCTCGGGATTCGGCTCGTCGATCTCGATCATGGAGACGGCCTCCGACGGTGAGGACCGGGGCGGCGAGGCGGGGGCCATCGTCGAGAACGACGCGAAGGTCCGGGCGTTGGGTTCGAGAACACGCTGGGTCCAGCCCGGCACGCGCGCCAACGTGCTGCGCCTGGCCGTCAACGGCTCGAGGCGGGACCGCGGCATCCTGGCTTCGACCTTCGGGCAACCCGCCGACGGCCAGGAAATCATCTCGGTGGGCGACGACTGCTGTTACGAACTGGCTGTCGGTTCGGCGGACCGCTATCTCATCCGCGGTGTTTCCGTGGCGGCGGACAATACGACAGAGCGAGCCGGGTTTTTCGGCATCCCGTTCGAGCTGCAGGACGGTTCGGACACGCTCTTCACCCTGGCCTATGCATCCGCCCAGGGAAACCTGTTACCTGACCCCCCGTCGAGCCTCACAGCGGCTGACACGCTAGCGCTATGGGCAGCTGAGGCTCTGGCTTCCCCGGCAGGCATATCGGACTGGACGGCTCCGCAAGGCGCCACCGTGGCCGGAGGCGGTACATACACCTTCCATATGGACATCGGGGGCATTGCTGGCGACGTTCAGGGCTCAACGCGCGGAGGGGTCATCCTTTCCCGGGTTCTCTGCACCGAAGCGACGGAGCACGACCTGCCGACGGCGCCGGGCGGCGTGACCGTCGGCGGCCATGGAACCATTGGTTGCAATCGGCCGGTGATGGCCGTCGACGGCGAGGCGCTGCACGCGATGGTCCAGAACCTGGGGCAGACCGACAGCGGCTACCTGAGCGTCGGCGCCACCAACGTTGCGGTGGCATCGCAGGGCTTCACGACCGGTTTCGTTGGGGACGGCTACGGCGGCTACCGCCTGCAGGGCATCGGCGTCAACGTCGAGGGCTCGGACGACACGAACAGCAACGCGCAGGTTCCCGACGGACCGGCGTCGGTGACGGTGGCGCTGTACACGAACTCGAGCTTGAAGCCGGGCAGGAAGCTCTTCGACTTCATCGACCCCGGCAACTTCGGCGCCGGCCACACCTTCTTCGAGGCGCCGCCGGACACGGTGCTGGATCCGAGCGAAACATACCATCTGGTCTGGACCCACCACAGCGGCACGTGGCACCGGCTGCAGCGGACCTCGTCCGACAGCGAGGATACGGGCGAGCTGTCCGGCTTCGACATCGCGAACACCGTCCACTCCGGAGCGTCCGTCGACAACCTGTCCGCGCCCAGCCACGGCGACTCGCTGGAGATCGCGGTCTACGGCGAGGCCATCGGCGAGGAGCCGCTCAACGCGATGGTGTCGAACGTGGGGCAGGCCAACGACGGCCATGTCGAAGCCAGTTCGACGGCGCAGGTGGTGTCGCAGGGCTTCAGGACCGGTTCCGACGGGCCCTACCGTTTGCAGGGCATCACCGTCAACGTCGAGGGCTCGGACGACATGGGCACCGCCCAGGTTCCCGACGGTGCGTCGTCGGTGTCGGTGGCGCTGTACGCCGACTCGAACGGGAGGCCGGGCACCTCGCTGTTCAACTTCACCGATCCCGCCGCGTTCGGGGCCGGGCACACCTTCTTCGAGGCGCCGGCGGGCACGTCGCTGCAGGCGAACACCTCCTACGTGGTGCTCTGGGCCCATCACAGCGGCACGAACCACCGGCTGCAGACGACCGACAGCGACGACGAGGACCTGGTCCGGCTGACGGGCTTCAGCATCGCCGACTCGCTTTATCACGGCGCCAGCCTGGACAGCCTGTCGGCACACACGGACGGCAATGTGCTGGAAATCGCCGTCTTCGGCACCGTCCCCTCGCGGGTGGAGGGCGGCTTCCAGGTGAGCAGGGACTGGCTGCACGTCCCCGACGGCGTCGCAGTGGGGTACCAGTTCCGGGTCGTGTTCATCGCCGGCCGGACCGACGCCACGTCCGGGGACATGGCGGACTACAACGCCGTGGTGCGGCGGTCCGCGGAACACGTCGCCAACGACCGGTTCGTGCGGTCGATCGCCCGCGAGTTCAGGGCGGTGGGCTGCACCGCGACGGTCGACGCGCGGACGAACACGGGCATGACCGACAGCGTGGGCGTGCCGGTGCACTGGCTGGACGGCGGCTGGGACGAGCATCCCACGCTGATCGCCGACTCGTACGACCAGTTCTACGGCAAGTGGAAGGAACGTCAATTCGGCGCCATGGCCACCGGGAACTCCCTGGAGCTGCACGAGAGAAGGCGGATCTGGACCGGCTGCCTCGCCGGGGGAATCCGGAACCAACAAGCCTATCTGGGGTCGACCCTGTCCATGGGGTTGGTCGCGGCGGGACACCCGAACCACCCGACGGACGACAACCTGGGTACGATTGGCGCCATCGATCCTACCAAGGCGTTTCTCGCCTTCGACAGGGACCTGGAGCTGACGCTCTACGCCGTCTCGCCCATCCTGACCGTCGTCGAATAGCGCTGACCGGCGTGGAGGCCAAAACCAAGATGACACCCACAGCAAGCATCCAATCCACCGGCGCGCTCCCGATGGGCCGCGCGCGCACGCCGGCGCGGTACCGGCGTATCGCAGCGGCGCAGACGCCGCGCCATGCGCTCGCCACCGCCACCGCCACCGCGCACACGGCGGGCCTGGGCACCCACCGTGAACTCCGCCCCGGCCGGGTTTTCGGCGCACGCGGCATCGGCGCGGTCCTGCTCGCGGTCGCGACGGCGGTCGCGTCCGCGTGGTCGACGCCGGCGGAGGCGAAAACGTCCGCGGGAAGCCAGGAGCCGCGGGTCCTGGTCGGCAACCTGGACGTCGGCGACGGCGGCAGCGGCGGCATCCAGCGCACGCTCGGCGCGGCCCGTTCGGGGTTCGGCCAGGCCTTCGCGACGGGCCCGACGACCGGCGGCTACGCGCTGGGTTCGCTCGGCATCCAGGTGTCGCAATTCTCCGACGGGTCGACCGCGGGGGATGACCTTCGGGTGACCGTCAACGGCGTCGCGGACGGCGGCGGGCCGGGCGAGGCGCTGTGCGCCCTGACCCATCCGTCGAGCTTCCATGCGCCGGGCGTGAGCGCCTTCGGTGCGCCGGCGGGCGAGGACGCCTGCCCGCGGCTCGCGAAGGAGACGACCTACTTCGCCGTCATCGAGTGGGTCGAGCCGGACGAAGCGGGCCGGCTGGCGGTCATTCCGCAGACCTTCCCCACCGACGAGTCGGCCGCTTCCGACGAGGATCCGGGCGGCGCGGACGGCTGGTCGATCGCCGATGTGTCCTGGTACCTCACCGTCGCTTCCGGCGCCCGCACATGGACGGCCTACGAGACGACGGCCAGCTTCAAGATCCGGCTGCAGGAAGCCGCGGTCGCGGCCATCGCGGCCAACCGTCCGGCCACGGGCCTGCCGACCATCTCGGGCACGGCGCAGGTGGGCGAGACGCTGACCGCTTCGGTGTCGGGGATCGCGGACGCCGACGGGCTCGACAACGCGGTGTTCTCCCACCAGTGGATCCGCACGGGCGGAACGGGGACGGCAACGGACATCGAGGGCGCCACGGGCTCGACCTATGCGCCGGTCGCGGCCGACGCGGGCGCCACGATCGCGGTGAGGGTGACGTTCGAGGACGACGGCGGGACGCGGGAGACGCTTCTCAGCGCGGCGACCGAAACGGTCGCGGCCGCGCCCGAAGAGGTCGAGCCGCCCGCGCTCGGCGTGCTCTCGGTGGCGGACGCCGAGGCGAGCGAGGAGGAGGACGCGACGCTGGACTTCGCGGTGACCCTCGACCCGGCGGCGGACGCGGCCGTGACGGTGGACTACGCCACGTCGGACGGCACCGCGACGTCCGGCGCCGACTACACGGGCACGAGCGGCACGCTGACGTTCCTGGCGGGCGAGACGGCGAAGACGGTCTCGGTGCCGATCGTCGACGACACGGACGACGACGGCGGCGAGACGCTGGCGCTGACGCTCAGCAACGCGGCCGGCGCGGGCATCGACCGCGCCGCGGCGACCGGGACGATCCGGGACGACGACAGCAACCGGCTGACGGCGAGCTTCGACGACCTGCCGGACGCGCACGGGGGCCAGCCCTTCACGTTCCGCCTGACGTTCAGCGAGGAGCCCGAGGTGAGCTACGTGACGCTACGCGACCACGCGTTCGACGAGACGGGCGGAACGGTGCGCAAGGCCAAGCGGCGCACGCAAGGCAGCAACCTGTCGTGGGATATCACGGTGAAGCCGAATGGCGTGGCCGCGGTGACGATCGAGCTGCCGGCGACGACAGACTGCGCGGCCACCAGCGCGATCTGCACCGACGACGGCCGGCCGCTGTCGAACGCGCCGTCGGCGACGGTCGCGGCGGCGTCCGCGGCGAGCGCGGTAGTGGACGGTCCGACGCTGACGCTGTCGTGGCCGACGCCGCGCGACGGCTTCGCGGCGCCGCACGGGGCGGACTTCGCCGTGCGCGTGGACGGGTCGCTGCGGGCGGTGTCCTCGGCGTCGCTGTGGACGCACGGGTCGGTGCTGCTGATGGCCGAGCCGGTGCTTGCCGGCGAGGAGGTGGTCGTGGACTACCTCGGCTCGGCGATGCACGCGTTGAGCGATGCGGCCGGCAGGACGGAGCCCGCGTGGCGTGATCTGGCCGCGGTCAACGTGACCGGGCTGGCCGAAGCCGGCGCGGATGCGCTCCCGACCGAGGGGGCGGCGTGGGCGATACCGGTCGATGCCCTGTCGCTGAACCTGGCCGGCCGCGAACTCGACGATGCCGGACTGGCGGCACTGGCGGCCCGGACGGACATGAGGCGCCTCGACCTGTCGGGCAACGGCCTGACGGACCTCTCCGCGCTGGCGCCGCTGCGGGCGTTGCGCAGCCTCGACCTGTCCGGCAACGCCGTCTCCGATCTCTCGCCGCTCGCCGGGATGACCGAACTCCGGCGGCTCGATCTCGCCGGCAACCGGGTCGTGGATCTGTGGCCGCTCGGCGCACTGCCGCACCTCGAGGTGCTGCTGCTCGACGGCAACGATGTCGCGGACGTCGGCGCGCTGACGCACTTGGGCCGCCTCGAGAACCTGGGCCTGGCGGGCAACCTCGTGGCGGACGTGGGGCCGCTCGCGGACCTTTGGTCGCTGCGGCGGCTGGACCTCGGCGGCAACCCGGCGCCGGACCTGTCGCCGATCGGCGATCTGGAGACGCTGGTCTGGCTGCGGCTGCCGTCGGCCGACGAGGGGGCTCCGACGCACCGGCTGGTCCGGCTGCGCTGGCTGCTCGCTCCGAACGCGGCGGGCGTGTGCCTCGGTTGCGGCGACGCCGCGCCGGGACACGCGGAAGCACGGTAGTTTCCCGGGGTACGCGTTGCCAAGCGGTCTGCAAGATCCCGCCGTGTTCGGCCCGGAGACGTTCATCGAGCGCGTCGCGGACGACGGCATGGCGCCGCGCATCTCGCGCGGCGACTACGTGTACGTGGATCCTGACGAACCGGCGGTTGACGGCAGCGTCGTGCTGTTCGGCCGCGGCGCCGACGCGGTGGTGCGGCGGCTGGTTGTGGAGGCGGGCCGCCTCCGCGGCCGGGCGTGCGTCCGGCCGACCGGAGAACAGGGAGGCCAGGGAACGAGCGTTGCGGAAACGGCGGTCTGGACACGTTGCGGAAACGGGCAAGTGTGATGTTATGCTCAACACGAGCGCCGAGCGCCGAGCGCCGCCCATTCCCTAGATTCCGCCTCCCCGCCTGACATGCGGCCACCCCCGTACACCCGTGCGCGGCACCGCTTCGCGGCCACTCCCTGCCGTTTTCCGACGCTTCTCGCGCTGATCGTCGCCGCGGCCTGGCCGTGGGGCGCCGCCTTGGCGCAGACACTCGACCGCCGACTGCGCGCACGCCAAGGCCGCGTGCACGGCGGACGGCAATCCGCTCGCCTACGGCATCTTCGCGCTGGTGCCGCTGACGGCCGGGTGGGTGGACGGCTCGTGGCCGGCGGCGCATTCGGGCGCGGGGACGACGTTCACGAGGCGGGTGCAGTTCAGCGAGGACGTCGCGGTCAGCTACCTGGTGCTACGCGACGAGGCGCTCGAGGTGACGAACGGCGAGGCCGAGAAGTTCCGCCGCGTCGAAGGGCGGGCCGACCTGCGGGAGATCGAGATCGAGCCGGACTCGAACGCGGCGGTCGTGCTGGAGTTGCCGGCGACCGCCGACTGCGCCGCCGCCGTGGCCCTGTCTGGGGGATTGCCGGCCGAAGGAGGAGCGCCGGTCTCGTGCTCGGGGCCCTGACCGCCGCCCTGGTCTTCACGGCCAATCCGGTCCAGGCGGCGGCTGGGGCCGAGGCGCCCCAGAACCTCTCGGCGCGGATCGTGGACGGCGGCGTGGAGCTCGAATGGGACGCGCCCGCCGTGGATGACGTCTCCGTGGACGGCTACGAGATTCTTCGCCGCCGCACCAACCGGGGCGAGCAGAGGTTGACGACGCTGGTGTCCGACACCGGCAACACCGAGACCACCTACACCGACGCCACGGCGACGGAGCCCGGCGTGCGCTACGCCTACCGGGTCAAGGCGATCAGGAACGGGGTGAGGAGCGCCTGGTCGGGCTTCGCCACGGTGATTATCGAGTCTGCGCCGGTTGTGGCGCCTGTGCCGCCGCGGCTGGTCGGCAACCTCGACCAGTCGCCGCCGGTCGCGGCGATGGTCAGCGGCGACGAGTACAACGTGGGCTTCAGGCTCGGGCGTCACGGCCAGGGCTACCAGATCGACAGCGTTTCGATCGACCTGGCCGCGGCGCCGCAGAGCCTGAGCGTCGCCGTGTGGATCGCCGGCGTTCCCGGTATCCCCAATGCGACGACCCGGCGCTTCAAGCTGTTCGACCTGGTCGGCCCGGACACATTGCGGGCCGGCCTCAACGAGTTCACGGCCCCCGCGGGGTCCTGGGTGTACCAGAACGTCAATCACTACATCGAGCTCTCGGATTTCGGCGCCTCGCTGTCGGTCCACGAGACGACGTCGACCGAGGTGGACCCGGGCGGCGAGACCGGGGCCGTTCTCTATCGAGATCCAGAGTCGAGCGGCAGCGGCGTGCTGCGCCTGGCCCTCGAGGGTTCGAGGCGGGACCGCGGCGTGCTTTACTCGGGCTTCGCGGCGCCCCTCGCGGCGAGCGTCGCCCAGGAGATCATCTCGATAGGCGACATCTGCTGCTTCGAACTGAATCTCGGAGCAGCCGACCGCTACCTCGTCCGCAGTCTGTCCTGGGCCGCGGACGACACAACACCGAACGGCGGCGCCTTCGGCCTGCCGTTCGAAGTGGACGCAACGGACGGGACCAATCAGTTCAACCTGACCATCGATCGAGATCGGCATCAGCATTCGGGCATGAACCTCTGGAAGGCTCCGCAAGGCGCAACCCTGGAAGGAAACCGGGATTACGACATTGAGATGAACATCGTAAACGACCCGGGCTCCGAATCCCTCAGAGGAGGCGTCGTCCTGACCCGCATGTACGCGGGCGAAGACGCGGCGAGCCCGGACCGGCCGAACGTGGGCGCGACCGTCGTACAACGTGGGGACGTTCTCTTCACCGGTCCGCCGCTGCTCGCCATCGAGGGCGAGCCCCTCTACGCGATGGTGTCGAACGTGGGCCAGACCGACAACGGCCACGTGGAACTCGGCGCCGCCGCCGCCGTGTTGTCGCAGGCCTTCACGACCGGTTCCGGCGGGTCCAGCTACCGCTTTCGGGGCATCGGCGTCAACATCGAAGGCTCGGACGACACGAACAGCAACGCGCAGGTTCCCGACGGACCGGCGTCGGTGTCGGCGGCCGTGCACGCCGCCGGCTCGAATGGGCAGCCCGGGGGCAAGCTGTTCGACCTCGTCGGCGCCGACGAATACGCGGCCGGCCGTGTCGCCTTCTTCGAGGCGCCGCCGGACGCGGTGCTGGAGCCGGACGCCGACTACGTCATGGTCTGGAGCCACGTCAGCGGCACGAAGCACCGGCTGCGGAAGACCTCGGGCGACAACGAGGATTCGGGCGCCTTCGCCGGATTCGGCATCGCGACCGCGTTTCATGTGGGCGCCGACCTGGACAACCTGTCCGAGGACTCGAGCGACAATGCGCTGGAAATCGCCGTGTACGGCGAGACCGTCTACTCCATCGGCCGCCCGGAGGGGGCGCTGGTCAGCAACGTCCAGCGGTCGGTGACTTTCGCCCCGGCGGTCGACGCCGACAGCGACTACAACGTGGGCTTCAGGCTGGGGCGTCACGGCCAGGGCTACCAAATCGACAGCGTTTCGATCGACCTGGCCGCGGCGCCGCAGAGCCTGAGCGTCTCCGTGTGGATCGCCGGCGTTCCCGGTATCCCCAATGCGACGACCCGGCGCTTCAAGCTGTTCGACCTGGTCGGCCCGAACACATTGCGGGCCGGCCTCAACGAGTTCACGGCTCCCGCGGGGTCCTGGGTGTACCAGAACGTCAATCACTACATCGTGCTCTCGGATTTCGGCGCCTCGCTGTCGGTCAACGAGACGGCGTCGGTCAACGGGACGACGTCGACCGAGGTGGACCCGGGCGGCGAGACCGGGGCCGTTCTCTATCGAGATCCAGAGTCGAGCGGCAGCGGCGTGCTGCGCCTGGCCCTCGAGGGTTCGAGGCGGGACCGCGGCGTGCTTTACTCGGGCTTCGCGGCGCCCCTCGCGGCGAGCGTCGACCAGGAGATCATCTCGATAGGCGACATCTGCTGCTTCGAACTGAATCTCGGAGCAGCCGACCGCTACCTCGTCCGCAGTCTGTCCTGGGCCGCGGACGACACAACACCGAACGGCGGCGCCTTCGGCCTGCCGTTCGAAGTGGACGCAACGGACGGGACCAATCAGTTCAACCTGACCATCGATCGAGATCGGCATCAGCATTCGGGCATGAACCTCTGGAAGGCTCCGCAAGGCGCAACCCTGGAAGGAAACCGGGATTACGACATTGAGATGAACATCGTAAACGACCCGGGCTCCGAATCCCTCAGAGGAGGCGTCGTCCTGACCCGCATGTTCGCGGGCGAAGACGCGGCGAGCCCGGACCGGCCGAACGTGGGCGCGACCGTCGTGGAACGTGGGGACGTTCTCTTCACCGGTCCGCCGCTGCTCGCCATCGAGGGCGAGCCCCTCTACGCGATGGTGTCGAACGTGGGCCAGACCGACAACGGCCACGTGGAACTCGGCGCCGCCACCGCCGCCGTGTTGTCGCAGGCCTTCACGACCGGTTCCGGCGGGTCCAGCTACCGCTTTCGGGGCATCGGCGTGAACATCGAAGGCTCGGACGACACGAACAGCAACGCGCAGGTTCCCGACGGACCGGCGTCGGTGTCGGCGGCCGTGCACGCCGCCGGCTCGAATGGGCAGCCCGGGGGCAAGCTGTTCGACCTCGTCGGCGCCGACGAATACGCGGCCGGCCGTGTCGCCTTCTTCGAGGCGCCGCCGGACGCGGTGCTGGAGCCGGACGCCGACTACGTCATGGTCTGGAGCCACGTCAGCGGCACGAAGCACCGGCTGCGGAAGACCTCGGGCGACAACGAGGATTCGGGCGCCTTCGCCGGATTCGGCATCGCGACCGCGTTTCATGTGGGCGCCGACCTGGACAACCTGTCCGAGGACTCGAGCGACAATGCGCTGGAAATCGCCGTGTACGGCGAGACCGTCTACTCCATCGGCCGCCCGGAGGGGGCGCTGGTCAGCAACGTCCAGCGGTCGGTGACTTTCGCCCCGGCGGTCGACGCCGACAGCGACTACAACGTGGGCTTCAGGCTGGGGCGTCACGGCCAGGGCTACGAAATCGACAGCGTTTCGATCGACCTGGCCGCGGCGCCGCAGAGCCTGAGCGTCGCCGTGTGGATCGCCGGCGTTCCCGGTATCCCCAATGCGACGACCCGGCGCTTCAAGCTGTTCGACCTGGTCGGCCCGGACACATTGCGGGCCGGCCTCAACGAGTTCACGGCCCCCGCGGGGTCCTGGGTGTACCAGAACGTCAATCACTACATCGTGCTCTCGGATTTCGGCGCCTCGCTGTCGGTCAACGAGACGGCGTCGGTCCACGAGACGACGTCGACCGAGGTGGACCCGGGCGGCGAGACCGGGGCCGTTCTCTATCGAGATCCAGAGTCGAGCGGCAGCGGCGTGCTGCGCCTGGCCCTCGAGGGTTCGAGGCGGGACCGCGGCGTCCTTTACTCGGGCTTCGCGGCGCCCCTCGCGGCGAGCGTCGCCCAGGAGGTCATCTCGATAGGCGACACCTGCTGCTTCGAATTGAATCTCGGAGCAGCCGACCGCTACCTCGTCCGCAGTCTGTCCTGGGCCGCGGACGACACAACACCGACCGGCGGCGCCTTCGGCCTGCCGTTCGAAGTGGACGCAACGGACGGGACCAATCAGTTCAACCTGACCATCGATCGAGATCGGCATCAGCATTCGGGCATGAACCTCTGGAAGGCTCCGCAAGGCGCAACCCTGGAAGGAAACCGGAATTACGACATCGAGATGAATATCGTAAACGACCCGGGCTCCGAATCCCTCAGAGGAGGCGTCGTCCTGACCCGCATGTACGCGGGCGAAGACGCGGCGAGCCCGGACCGGCCGAACGTGGGCGCAACCGTCGTGGGAGGTGGGGACGTTGACCTCACCGGTCCGCCGCTGCTCGCCATCGAGGGCGAGCCCCTCTACGCGATGGTGTCGAACGTGGGCCAGAGCGACAACGGCCACGTGGAACTCGGCGCCGCCACCGCCGCCGTGTTGTCGCAGGCCTTCACGACCGGTTCCGGCGGGTCCAGCTACCGCTTTCGGGGCATCGGCGTCAACATCGAAGGCTCGGACGACACGAACGGCGACGCGCAGGTTCCCGACGGACCGGCGTCGGTGTCGGCGGCCGTGCACGCCGCCGGCTCGAATGGGCAGCCCGGGGGCAAGCTGTTCGACCTCGTCGGCGCCGACGAATACGCGGCCGGCCGTGTCGCCTTCTTCGAGGCGCCGCCGGACGCGGTGCTGGAGCCGGACGCCGACTACGTCATGGTCTGGAGCCACGTCAGCGGCACGAAGCACCGGCTGCGGAAGACCTCGGGCGACAACGAGGATTCGGGCGCCTTCACCGGATTCGGCATCGCGACCGCGTTTCATGTGGGCGCCGACCTGGACAACCTGTCCGAGGACTCGAGCGACAATGCACTGGAAATCGCCGTGTACGGCTACGGCGAGGAGGCCTATGGCCGCGTGGACGGCGGCTTCCAGGTGACCGAGGACTGGCTGCATGTGCCCGAAGGCTTCGAGGTCGGAGACCAGTTCCGGCTGGTCTTCATCGGCGGCCGCACCGACGCCGTGCCCGTGGACATCAAGCACTACAACGCGGTCGTCCAGGCGGAGGCGGCAAAGCCCTACAACGACAGGATCGTCCGGTCGATCGCCCGCGCGTTCAAGGCGGTGGCCTGCACCGGGGCGGACGACGCGCGAGCGAATACCGGGATGACCGACAGCCGGGGCGTCCCGCTGCACTGGCTGGACGGGGGCTGGGACGACCACCCCACGCTGATCGCCCACTCGTACGACCAGTTCTACGGCGGCCAGTGGGTGAACACCGGGTACGGCGCCTATTCCACCGGGAACTCCCTGGAGCTGCACGAGAGAAGGCGGATCTGGACCGGCTGCCACGCCACAGGAGCCAAGCACCCCGACGCCTATCTGGGGTCGACCCTGTCCATGGGGATGGTCGCGGCGGGACACCCGAACCACCCGACGGAGAAAGACCTGGGTCCGCTTGGCACCACCGATCCCAACAAGGCGTTCCTCGCCTTCGACAGGAACCTGCGGCTGACGCTCTACGCCGTCTCGCCCGTCCTGACCGTCGTCGAATAGCGCTGACCGGCGTGGAGGCCAAAACCAAGATGACACCCACAGCAAGCATCCAATCCACCGGCGCGCTCCTGCTCGCGGTCGCGACGGCGGTTGCGTCCGTGTTGTCGACGCCGGCGGAGGCGAAAACGTCCGCGGGAAGCCAGGAGCCGCGGGTCCTGGTCGGCAACCTGGACGTCGGCGACGGCGGCAGCGGCGGCATCCAGCGCACGCTCGGCGCGGCCCGTTCGGGGTTCGGCCAGGCCTTCGCGACGGGTCCGACGACCGGCGGCTACGCGCTGGGTTCGCTCGGCATCCAGGTGTCGCACTTCTCCGACGGGTCGACCGCGGGGGATGACCTCCGGGTGACCGTCAACGGCGTCGCGGGCGGCGGCTGGCCGGGCGAGGCGCTGTGCGCCCTGACCCATCCGTCGAGCTTCCAGGCGCCGGGCGTGAGCACCTTCGGTGCGCCGGCGGGCGAGGACGCCTGCCCGCAGCTCGCGAAGGAGACGACCTACTTCGCCGTCATCGAGTGGATCGAGCCGGACGAAGCGGGCCGGCTGGCGGTCGTTCCGCAGACCTTCCCCACCGACGAGTCGGCCGCTTCCGACGAGGATCCGGGCGGCGCGGACGGCTGGTCGATCGCCGATGTGTCCTGGTACCTCACCGTCGCTTCCGGCGCCCGCACATGGACGGCCTACGAGACGACGGCCAGCTTCAAGATCGAACTGAAGGAAGCCGCTGTTGTCACGGTGGCCGTGGCCAACCGTCCGGCCACGGGCCTGCCGATCATCTCGGGCACGGCGCAGGTGGGCGAGACGCTGACCGCTTCGGTGTCGGGGATCGCGGACGCCGACGGGCTCGACAACGCGGTGTTCTCCCACCAGTGGATCCGCACAGGCGGAACGGGGACGGCAACGGACATCGAGGGCGCCACGGGCTCGACCTATGCGCCGGTCGCGGCCGACGCGGGCGCCACGATCGCGGTGAGGGTGACGTTCGAGGACGACGGCGGGACGCGGGAGACGCTTCTCAGCGCGGCGACCGAAACGGTCGCGGCAGCGCTCGAAGAGGTCGAGCCGCCCGCGCTCGGCGTGCTCTCGGTGGCGGACGCCGAGGCGAGCGAGGAGGAGGACGCGACGCTGGACTTCGCGGTGACCCTCGACCCGGCGGCGGACGCGGCCGTGACGGTGGACTACGCGACCTCCGACGGCACCGCGACGTCCGGCGCCGACTACACGGGCACGAGCGGCACGCTGACGTTCCTGGCGGGCGAGACGGCGAAGACGGTCTCGGTGCCGATCATCGACGACACGGACGACGACGGCGGCGAGACGCTGGCGCTGACGCTCAGCAACGCGGCCGGCGCGGGCATCGACCGCGCCGCGGCGACCGGGACGATCCGGGACGACGACGCCCTCCCGGTGCTGACGGCGAGCTTCGGCGACGTCCCGGACGCGCACGGGGGCGAGCCGTTTACCTTCGGCTTGACGTTCAGCGAGGAACCCGAGCTGAGCTACCGGACCCTGCGCGACCACGCGTTCGACGAGACGGGCGGAACGGTGCGCAAGGCCAAGCGGCGCACGCAAGGCAGCAACCTCTCGTGGGACATCACGGTTGAGCCGGACGGCGTCGGCGCGGTGACGATCGAGTTGCCGGCGACGACCGACTGCGCGGCGACGGGCGCGATCTGCACCGACGACGACAGGCCGCTGTCGAACGCGTCGTCGGCGACGGTCGCGGCGGCGTCCACGGCGAGCGCGGTAGTGGACGGTCCGACGCTGACGCTGTCGTGGCCCACGCCGCCGGACGGGTTCGCGGCGCCGGGAGGCTCGGACTTCGCGGTGCGCGTGGACGGCGGGCTGCGGGCGGTGGCGGCGGCGTCTTTCCGGACGAACGGCGTGGCCCTGCATCTGTCCGAGCCCGTCCAGCCCAGCCAGGAGGTGGTGCTGGACTACCTCGGTTCCGCGATGCATCCGCTGCGGGACGCGGCGGGCGCTATTCGACCGCCATGGCGGGAGCTCGCGGCGACAAACGTGACCGGGCTCGCCGAACTGGCGGGTGTAGTCGGTGTTTCGGAGGCGACGGCCGAGGCGGTACTGCCGCCGGCGGCGGACGGTGCTGTGTCGGCGAGCCTCGTCGGCGGTGCGGTCGGCGACGCCGGCCTGTGGGCGCTGACCGCGCGGACGGAACTGCGGCGCCTGGACCTGTCGGGCAACGCGCTGGCGGACATCTCGGCGCTGTCGGGATTGCGCGCGCTGGAAAGCCTCGACCTGTCGGGCAACTCGGTGTCGGACCTGGCCCCGTTGGCGGGCCTGACGGAGCTCCGGCGGCTAGACCTGTCGGGGAACCGGATCGACGAACTCTGGCCGATCAGCGGCCTGCCGAAGCTGGAGGTGCTCCTGCTCGACGGGAACCGCGTGGCCGACATCGGCGCGCTGACGCACTTGGGCCACCTCGAGAACCTCGGGTTGGCGGGCAACCTCGTGGCGGACGCGAGGCCGCTGGCGGACCTTTGGTCGCTGCGGCGGCTGGACCTCGGCGGCAACCCGGTGCAGGACCTGTCGTCGATCGGCGATCTGGAGACGCTGGTCTGGCTGCGGTTGCCGTCCGCCGGCGGGGAGGCGCCCACGCACCGGCTGGTGCGGCTGCGCTGGCTGCTCGCTCCGAACGCGGCGAGCGTGTGCCTCGGTTGCGGCGATGCCGCGCTGGGACATGCGGAAGCACGGTAGTTTCCGGGGATACGCGTTGGCAAGCGGCTTGCAAGATCCCGCCGTGTTCGGCCCGGAGACGTTCGTCGAGCGCGTCTCGGACGACGGCATGGTGCCGCGCATCTCGCGCGGCGACTACGTGTACGTGGATCCTGACGGACCGGCGGCGGACGGCAGCGTCGTGCTGTTCGGCCGCGGCGCGGACGCGCGATCTGAGGCGGCCCCCGCCCCCCGTCACTACCTTTCGGCATGCCGCCGGACGCCGCAAAGGCGGAGCGGCGGACGCTCGGAGCGGCGGGAATCCGGTAGTGACGGGGGGCGCAAACCGAGTGGCGGCGAAGGCTGCGGCGGCGGGTTTTCTCGTGACGCGGCCGTGACGAGGCGCACGCTGTGGTAAAGTAAGCGGACTTCCGTGGCTGCATCAGCAGCCGTGGCCGGCCATAGAGCCGGCGTGCGCCGAAAGGCGTCAGGTGCCACCGCCGCCTAGTCGCGGCAACCGTGGAAACGCAACGGAAGGCACCCATGCGCAGCGTCGCGTCGCGACGGAAAGCGCACTCAATCGAGCGGCAATGGCGTGACGTACGCGGTTTTCGAACCGTGGCGCGACGGGAGGCATCCCGGCGCGCGGTCGCGCTCCTTGCCGTGGCGTCGAGCCTCATGCGGGGCGCGGAGGAATCCGCGTCGAACCTGACTGACACAGGTACCGACAGAGAGCCGACGCCGACGAAGCTGGCGGTCGCTGTCCCCTCGGGGCACGCCGCGGCTGCCGCCGGGTGCGGCACCTGAAATGCGTTCTTGGGCTTTCGCACAACGTGCGGATCCGGATGTCGTAGAGGCAATCGGGTCGCCCATAAGAACTTAGCAAATCCATATCGCGGTGGGCCGCCCCGGCGGCCCGATCGCTTCGATTCCGCGCCATTCGGCGTGCCGTCTCGCGAACTTTTTTCTTAGTGGTCCGCTAAATACGCGGGCGTTGACCGGCGCGGGCGCGGTGGCATAGCGTTCGATGGATGGGAGGACGCACCCCGCCGCCGTTGCGGGGACCGGCACACGTCGCACCAGGAGGACGTGGACATGCTCCCGGCCATCCGTCGATTTTCCGCACCGCGCCCGCGACCATGCGCAAGCTGAACTGGGATCTCCACCAGCTGCAGAAGGAACAGCGGGACGGCTCCCACGCGACCCGGCGGGACCGCTCGTTCACGCTGGCCCAGGTCGCCAACGCGCTGCACGGGCTCGGCTTCCGCGGACTCCGGGCGCGGGGCCTGAAGGGAAAGCACGTCGTGGCCCTGGTCGCCGAATGGCGCCGCCAGGGGTTGAGCGACGGGACCATGGCGAACCGCCTCTGGCACGTCCGGTGGTGGGCCAGGAAGGTCGGCAAGCCCAACGTGGTGAGCCCCAACAACGCGGACTACGGGATCGGCAGGCGGCGGCGCGTCGCCCCGGGGGGCCGCAGCCGCGAGCTTCCCGACGACAAGCTGGCGCTGGTCCGGGACGCGCACGTGCGGATGTCGCTGCGCCTTCAGGCGGCGTTCGGTCTGCGCCGCGAGGAGGCGATCAAGTTCGTGCCTGGCTACGCGGACCGGGGGAACCGCATCGCGCTCAAGGCGTCGTGGACGAAGGGCGGGCGGGCGCGGAACGTGCCGGTGCTGAAGGAGGCGCAGCGGCGGGTGCTCGACGAGGCGCGCGGGCTGGTCGGCGGCGGCGCGTTGATCCCGCCCGGCCGCAACTTCGCGGAACAGCGCAAGGTGTACGAAGCGGAGACGGAGCGGGCGGGCCTGGACCACATGCACGGATTGCGCCATCGCTACGCGCTCTCGCGCTACGAGGACCTGACGGGCTGGAAGGCGCCGGCGGCGGGCGGTCCGTCGAGGCGCGCGCTCAAGGGTGATCGGAAGCGGCTGGATGCGGCGGCGCGGCTCGCGATCGCCGGCGAGCTCGGTCATGGTCGCGCGGAAGTAGTCGGAGCCTATCTGGCCGTGTAGAGCCCGGGGAGTCCACGGTCGAACGGCGGGGCGGAGAGGGCAGGGGATCATTCGTGCTCGACGATCTCCGGCAGGCCGTGCTTGGCGAAGAGGTCGTTGAGCGCTTCCCCGAGCAGTGCCTGGATGGTCGTATCGGAGTCGGCGGCGAGCCTGCGCAGCTGCCTGCGCACCGCCGGGGCGAAGTAGCCTGTCACGCTTGCCTTGTTTACACGGCTGGCCTGGCGCGTGCCGCGTCCGGCGGCCGCCTGGGAATCGCGAGGCGGGTCGCCCTGTGCGCGCCCCGTGGGCGGATCGTCCCGAGTGGCTTGGTCGAGGATCGCTTGGCGCAGGTCGACGGTTTTCTTCGGCATGAACGTCGGCGAGTCGTCTAGTCGGGGAGTGGTCTAGCCGGCAAGTCGTCTAGTCTGGAAGGAGTCTTGTCGGCAAGTCGTCTAGTCGGCAAGTCGACCAGCCGGCGGATGCTGTCGTACACGGCGGCGATCTCGACGGCCGCCTTGCCGCGGGGCTCGTACTCTTGGGCGGTCATGCCGGCGGTCGCCGCGTAGTCGATGGCGGCGCGCATGCCGAGCGACGCGGCGCACACCGGCACCCCGATAGCGGCGAGGACGTCGCGCGCCTGCTGCTGCCGCGGGCCGCGCGGCGGAACGCCGTTGAGAACGCACAGCAGCCGCGTGGCGGGCGCCACGGCGCGGACGAGATCGGCCGTGGCGGCAACTGTCTCGAGGTCGTAGACGGCGGGCCTGCAGGGAATGAGGACGAGGTCGGCCGCCTTGGCGGCGGCGACGGCGCTCTGCTCGACCCGGGGCGCGGTGTCGACCACGGCGAGGTCGACGCCCTGGGCCGCCGCCGCATCGAGGATCCTGGCGAGGCGCGGCGGCTGGGCGGGGAGGACGACGGGGGTCTCGGAGTCGCGGCGGTCGTCCCAGCTGGCCGCGGTGGCTTGCGGATCCAGGTCCACGACGAGGGTCGACAGACCGTCGGCGGCGGCCGCGCAGGCGGTGGCGAGGCAGAGGGTGGTCTTGCCGGTGCCGCCCTTCTGGGCGATGACCGAAACGCGTAGCACGCTAGTTGAATGTCCGGCTGTTGGACTAGCGGGCTAGATTACTAGCCGACTGGCCGGCGGCGAAGCGCGGCGTTCTTAGGGAAATGCTAAGGGCGCGGGTCGACTGGGACTCTACGCCTGGCAGGCGTAGGCCGCGGCCCACGCGTCCATGAGCTCGCGCCGTTTCTCCAGCAGATCGCTTCTGGCATAGGCGCGTTCGACGGCCGTGCCGACGGCGTGGGAGAGGCAAAGTTCCATGACGGCGTGGTCCGCGTCCGTGCATTCGCTTGCCCACGTCCGGAACGAACTGCGAAAGCCGTGCACGGTGGTGCGGTCGGCCAGCCCGACGGTGTGCAGAACCTTCATGAGCGTCATGTCGCTGAGGGGTCTGCCGCGCTTGATGGGGGAGGGGAAGACGAGAGCGTCGCCGCCGAGCCGGCGCGCTTGCTTGAGGATGCGCACGGCGGGATCGGTCAGCGGGACGACGTGCGGGGCGTGCGCCTTCATGCGCTCGGCGCCGATGCGCCACTCCCGGGAGCGGAGGTCGACTTCGTCCCACGTGGCGCCGCGGGCTTCGCCGCTGCGGCTGGCCGTCACGACAAGGAATTCGAGGCATAGCTTGGCGGCGGCCGATGCGGTCGATTCGCGAATCGAGCGGACGGCGGGGGCGACATCCTGGTGCGGCAGGGCCCGGTGGTGGGCCTTGACCGAGGGCATGGCGGGCAGCGCGCCGTTGATGGCGTCGCCGGCGGCGTTCTGTTCGACGTAGCCGTGGGCCTGGCACCACTGGAGCGTGGCCCGGATGCGCTGGCGGAGCTTGCGCGCGACTTCGGGGTGGCGGGTCCAGACCGGCTTCAGGATGCGCAACACGTCTTCCCGCCCGATGCGGTCCACGCGCATGTCGCCGATGACGGGGAACGCCCTCTTCTCCATGCCCTGCATCCAGTTCCGGGCGGTCTTGCCGTCGCGCCAGCGCGGACGGTTAGCTTCGAAGGTCGCCTGCGCGGCCTTGCGGAAGGTGGGCGTCCTGGCGCGGCGCTTATCGGCGAGGGGGTTGCGGCCCTCGGCGACGGCGAGCCGATTGGCCATCGCGCGCTCGCGGGCTTTCGCGAGGGAGATGACCGGGAAGCCGCCCAGGCCGATGTCGTGGCGGCGTCCGTCGATGGTGATTCGCTGGATCCAGGACTTCGATCCGGCTTTCGCGACGGCCAGGAACAGGGTGCCGCCGTCGCCGTGCAGGCCGGGTGCGGTGATGGATCGGACCCCCGCAGAGGTCAGTTTGGTCATGTTACCCCACTATTTTCCCCACGAGATACATGGGATTCTCTGACACTGCGGCGAACTTGTCAAGACTAGGGGAGGGCGTTTAGTTCTTTACTAAACAAACAGTTACGACAATTTTCGAGGCTTCGTGAGACTGCGAGAAAAGAAGGGTTTGGTGCCTGGGGAGAGACTCGAACTCTCACAGGGTCGCCCCTACCAGATTTTGAGTCTGGCGCGTCTACCAATTTCGCCACCCAGGCGCGAAGCAGGCGGGTCGGCAATGTAGCCGCGACCCAAGCCAGGGTCAACGTCGGCGCTCAAGCCGCGGTTCTGTCGGGACACCCATCGTTCTGAAGGGACACCCAGGCGGTTCTCTCGGGACACCCATCGTTCTGAAGGACACCCGTTCTATAAGGACACCCACCTCAATCACATCGCATCCGGTTTTGAAGGACACCGATCTCTGCATCCACCGGGACATCCATCTGGGACACCCACGGTCGTTAAGGACACCCATCGGCTCCGCAGGGCGGTTCCGAAGGGCCGCCGTTCCGAAGGGACACCCATCACGGCTCCGAACACCCATCCGTTTGGGACAGCCATCCGTTTGGGACACGCATCCCATCTGGGACACCCACGGTCTTTATAAGGACACCCATCCATATGGGACAGCCATCGCGCTACAATGCCGCCTCCGTTGGTCGGTCAAGCCAATGCGACGCTCAGATTTCTCCTACCACCTGCCGAGACATCTCATCGCGCGGACGCCGCTCGCGGCGCGCACGGACAGTCGGCTGCTGGAACTGAAAGGCGACATGATCGCGCACCGGCGTTTCGGCGAGATCGTCGATCTGCTGCGCCCGGACGATCTCCTCGTGGTCAACGACACCCGCGTCATCAAGGCGCGGATGCGCGCGGTCAAGGATTCCGGGGGGCGCGCCGAGATCCTGGTCGAGCGGATCGAAAGCGCTGACACCGCGCTGTGCCAGGTGCGCGTCAGCAAGGCCCTGCATCCCGGACGCTCGCTCTTGGTGGATGGCGAGGTCGTGACCATGGTGGCGCGTCGCGGCGAGTTCTACCTGCTTCGGTTCCCCGGCGATGTGCTGGAGTTTCTCGATGCCCACGGCAGCACGCCGCTGCCGCCGTATATCGCGCGCCCGGCGAACGCCGAGGACGAGAAGCGCTATCAGACCGTGTACGGCAAGCATCCCGGGGCCGTGGCTGCGCCGACCGCCGGGTTGCATTTCGATCCTGCGCTGTTGCGCGCGATCGCCGACAGGGGCGTCGAGATCGCTGCCGCCACCCTGCATGTCGGCGCTGGCACGTTCCAGCCGATCCGCACCGAAGACCTGTCCCAGCACCGCATGCACGAGGAACGCTACGAGGTGCCCGAGGTGACGGCGCAAGCCGTCAACGCGTGCAGCGGTCGCGTGGTCGCCGTGGGCACGACCGTGGTTCGGACACTGGAGTCGGCGGCGGACAGCCGCGGCTGCGTGCGCGCCGGCGCCGGGGAGACTGCGCTCTTCATCGCGCCGGGATACACATTCCGCGTCGTCGACGCGCTCGTCACCAACTTCCACCTGCCGGAATCGACATTGTTGATGCTGGTCTGTGCGTTCGCCGGCCACGCCCGCGTCATGCGCGCCTACGCCGAGGCGGTGCGGGAAGGCTATCGTCTGTTCAGCTACGGCGACGCGATGTTCTGCGAGCGGGCATGACGGCGCAGTTCGAAGTCCTTGCCGCCGATGGCGCCGCGCGCCGGGGACGGCTGGCCACCCCGCGGGGCGAGGTGGACACGCCGGTGTTCATGCCCTGCGGCACCTATGGCGCGGTCAAGGCGATGACCCCGGAGGGGCTCGCCCAGGTAGGCACGCAGATCGTGCTCGGCAATACGTTTCACCTGATGCTGCGTCCGGGCGACGCCGCGGTCGCCGCGCTTGGCGGACTGCATGCGTTCATGCAGTGGCCGGGACCGATCCTGACCGACTCCGGCGGCTACCAGGTGTTCAGCCTGGCGGCGATGCGGAAGGTGGAGGAGGGCGGCGTGTCGTTTCGTTCCCCGATCGACGGCGACGCCCTGTTCCTTTCTCCCGAACGCTCGATCGCCGCGCAGCACAACCTCGGCGCTGACTTCGTCATGGCGTTCGACGAATGCACGCCGTATCCCGTCTCCCACAAGGGCGCCGGCGACTCGATGCGATTGTCGATGCGCTGGGCGAGACGATGCCGGGAGGCCTACGGCGACCATGCCGCTGCGCTATTCGGCATCGTCCAGGGCGGCATGTACGACGATCTGCGACGCGAAAGCGTGGCGTCTCTCGTCGACATCGGCTTCGATGGCTATGCCGTCGGCGGCCTGTCGGTCGGCGAGCCGAAAGCCGAGATGGACGCCGTCCTCGACGCCCTGATGCCCCACATGCCGCCGGCCGCGCCTCGGTACCTCATGGGTGTTGGCACCCCGGCCGATATCCTCCGCGCCGTGCAGCTTGGGGTGGACATGTTCGACTGCGTGCTGCCGACGCGAAACGCCAGGAACGGCTATGCGTTCACCTCCCGGGGCACCGTAAAGATACGCAACGCGAAGCATCGTCACGCGGACGTGCCGCTGGACGACGCCTGCGCCTGCGCCACCTGCGCGCGGTTCTCGCGCGCCTATCTCCACCACCTCGACCGGTGCGGCGAAATCCTGAGTTCCATTCTCATGACGACGCACAACCTGCACTACTACCACGCGCTGATGGCCAAATTGCGCGAGTCCATTGAACAGGGTACATTGCAGCGCCTCGCCAAGACCCTGTTGAACGGCTGGAATTTAAGCGAATGATCCACTTTGACACCGTAGCTTACGCGGCCGAGGGAGGCGGCGGGGGTTCTGGAATGCTGGAAATAATGATGCTGGTCGGCTTTGTCGCCATCTTCTATTTCCTGCTGTGGCGCCCTCAAGCCAAGCGTCGCAAGGAACACCAGGCGCTGATGGGAAGCCTCGCCAAGGGCGACGAAGTCGTGACCGCCGGCGGCATCCTGGGCCAGGTGACGAAGGTCGATGACGACTTCTTGACGGTGAGAGTCGCCAGGAACATGGAACTGCGGGTGCAAAAGAGCGCCGTCAGTTCGACCCTGCCGAAGGGAACGCTGAAAGCCCTTGATGACAAGTGATCCGCATCGCGCGCGTCGCGGATCCGGTCGATAGGCGGCGGCGATAGGCGGTAGAGAGACGTGATTGGCGGGGATCTTCTGGGCGTGCGGCGACCTGTCCGCCGGCCGCTGAATCGGTACCCCCTTTGGCGCTATGTGCTGATCGTCGCCGTTATCGCGCTGGGCATGATCTACGCGACACCGAACCTGTATCCGCCCGACTACGCCCTGCAAATCGCGCCGGAGAGTCCGGAGCGCCGCATCAGTCAGTCGCTCATCGACGCCGCCGTCGCTGCGCTGGAGGATGCCGGCGTGGGTGTGATCGGCGGCGAGGTCACGCAGAATGGCGGCTTGATCCGCGTCGATACCAACGAGGACCAACTGCGCGGTCGCACCATCCTGGACGATATCCTCAATCCGAGCAACACGGTGCGCGGCTACGTCATCGCGTTGAACCTGGCCTCGACGACGCCGGCCTGGCTCGAGTCCATCGGCGGCAAGCCGATGGCGCTGGGCCTGGACCTCTCTGGCGGTATTTACTTTCTGCTTGAGGTGGATATCGACAGTGCCCTGGACAAACGCCTCGACGACGAAGCGAAAATGGTCAAGACCCAGCTCCGCGACGCGCGCATCCGATACGCCCGCACGGAGAATCTGGTGCGGGATCAGGCGATCAGGATCGGCTTCACCGACGCCGCGATGCGCGACCGGGCGATCGAACTGCTGACCCCGGACTATTCGCCCCCCAACTACCAGATGGATGCCGACATGGTCGACGGCCGGCCCGGCGTCGTCATTGAAGTCGACTCGACGTACATCAAAGAAATTGAAGACAACGCCATCGCGAAGAACATCGTCAGCCTGCGCAATCGGGTCAACGAACTCGGCGTTTCGGAGCCGAACGTGACGCGCCACGGGCGCAATCGCATCGTGGTCGAGCTTCCCGGCGTGCAGGACTCATCGGAGGCCAAGCGCATTCTCGACAAGTTCGCCAATCTCGAGATCCGCCTCGCGGCGTTGCCCGAGGACCGTCCCTCGGAAGTCGAAGAGATGCCCTATGAAGGCCGCATGCAGCGCATACAGAAGGAAGTCGTGGTCACAGGCGACCGCGTGACGAACGCGATGCAGGACTACGACCCCGAAACATCGATGCCGCAGGTCAACATCAAGCTCGACAGCGTCGGCGGCGAAGACATGCACGACGCCACGGCGCCCAACGTCGGGCATCCGATGGTGATCGTCTTTATCGAGCAGAAGCCGATAAAGCAGGAGGACGGTTCCGTGCGACTGCGGGACGAACGGCGGTTGATCAGCGTCGCCACCATCAAGGCCCCCCTCGGCTACAGCTTCCGCATTACCGGCCTGACGATGCGAGAGGCGCAGGATCTCGCGCTGCTGCTGCGGGCGGGCGCGCTGGCGGCGCCGATGCACATCGTGGAGGAACGGACGGTCGGCGCCTCCCTCGGGGAGCAGAACATCGAGCGCGGCATGTACTCCGTCGCCGCGGGATTCCTGCTCGTGCTGCTTTTCATGCCGCTGTACTACAAGGTGTTCGGACTGGTCGCCGACATCGCGCTGACATTGAACCTGGTTATTCTGGTCGCCGTGATGTCGCTCCTCGGCGCTACGCTGACATTGCCCGGCATCGCCGGGATCTTGCTCACGGTGGGGATGGCGGTGGACGCCAACGTGCTGATCTTCTCCCGCATTCGCGAGGAACTCGCCCGCAGTCCGCCGCAGCAAGCGATCCAGGCTGGCTACGATCGCGCCTTTCTCACGATTCTCGATGCCAACGTGACGACGCTTTTCGTGGCGCTGATCCTGCTCACCATCGGCAGCGGGCCGGTGGCCGGCTTTGCGGTGACGCTGGCCATCGGCATCGTCACCTCGATGTTCACCGCCATCATGGGTTCGCGGGCGGCGATCAACCTGATATACGGCGGCCGAACCGTCACCGCTCTCGCCATCTGAGGTCAACGGACGGATGAAGAAGACCAATTTCGACTTCATGGGCGGGCGGAAGATCGCCGCCGCCGTGTCCGGCTGCCTGCTTTTCGTGTCCGTCGCCGCCCTGGTGGCCTTTGGACTCAATCGGGGGCTCGATTTCACGGGCGGCGCCCTGGTCGAGGTTGGCTTCGACGCGCCGGCGAACCCGCAGGACGTGCGGCAGCGGCTGGAAGACGCGGGCTTCGTCGAGTCCGTGGTACAGAACTTCGGTTCGGAGACGGAAGTCCTGATTCGCGTCCCGCCGCAGTCCGGCGATGATCAGTCCACGGTCGGCGACGAAATCCTGGCGGTGCTTCGAGACGCATACGGGGGCGTAGCGCTCCGACGCTCCGAGGTGGTCGGACCCGCCGTCGGCGAGGAACTGACGGAACAGGGAGGCATCGCCATGCTCGTTGCCCTGGCGGTGGTCATGCTCTACATCATGTTCCGTTTCACGGGCAAGTTCGCCGTAGGCGCGGTGACGGCCCTGGCCCACGACGTGATCGTGGTGCTGGGCGCGTTCGCCGTTTTTCGCTGGACCTTCAACCTGGTCGAACTTGCGGCGATTCTCGCCGTCATCGGCTATTCGCTGAACGACACCATCGTCGTGTCGGACCGCATCCGCGAGAACTTTCGCCTCGTCCGCCGGGGCAAGCCTGTCGATATCATCAACCGGTCGTTGAACGAGATGCTCGGGCGCACCTTGGTGACATCGTTGACGACCCTGCTGGTCCTGGTCGCGCTCCTGGTCGCTGCGGGAGAACAGATTCGCGGCTTCGCCACGGCGCTCACCATCGGCGTGGTCGTTGGCACCTACTCCTCCATATACGTCGCGGCGAGCATGCTGCTCGCGCTGCGGATTTCGAAGGAGGACATGGTGCTCCCGGAGAAGGAGGCGGCCGACGAGACGCCGCAGGTATAGCTAACGCCGGGTAAACGCCGCGTCGTCCTGCATTCCGACAGAGGCGCGGACCAGTCTCAACAGGTCCCTGAATATCTTCGGATTCGCCGCCACCAGGCTGCCGTTCTCCATGAAGCGGTCGCCGCCGGTCGCATCGCTGACGAAGCCGCCGGCTTCACGCACGACCACCGTTCCGGCGGCCATATCCCACGGCTGCAGTCCAACCTGCACGAAGGCGTCGGTGCGTCCCGCGCCGACATAGGCGAGATCCAGGGCTGCGGAACCCATGCGGCGGATCGACCGGCACGACGCCTGCAGCGCTCGATGCATGTCGATGTATGCGTCCAGATGGCTTGCGACCATGCGGTAGGGAATGCCGGTGGAGATAATCGAGCTCTCGAGCCTGGCGTCTTCGGAAACGCGCAGCCGCGTTCCGTTCAGGCGCGCGCCGGCGCCCCGGGTCGCAGAAAACTCCTCGTTCCTCACCGGATCGAAGATCACCCCGTGCTCGAGCACGGCGCCTCTCCTGACCGCGATCGAAACGCAGAAATGCGGGATGCCGGCGAGGAAATTGGTCGTGCCGTCGAGCGGATCGATGATCCACACAAACTCGGCGTCCGCATTGGCTGTGCCGCGTTCCTCGCCGATGACGCCGTGATCGGGATAGGCGCGCATGATGGTGTCGATGATCACGTCCTCGGCGGCGCGGTCGATCTCCGAGACGTAGTCGTTCTTGGCTTTCTCCTCGACCTTGAGCGTCGAGATGCGGTCCATCGCGCGAACGATGATGCGTCCGGCCCGACGCGCAGCGCGCAAGGCGATGTTGATGATGGGATGCATTGAAAGGACCGTCCGAAAGCGGAAGCGCGACGCTATTCTAGCCCGGATCGACCGTCGGCACGCCGGCCGGACCGAGCCTGTATGATGCGCCGCGCAAGCGCATGGACCCGGCGTTGCCGGACATCGGAGCCTCGCAAAAGCAACGGGAGATCGCATGCCCATGGCCGACGTTCGCATCGTGCTGGTCGAACCCAGCCATCCCGGAAACATCGGCGGCGCCGCGCGGGCGATGAAAACGATGGGGCTCACCTCCCTCTACCTGGTGCGCCCCGGACGCTTCCCGGACCCGCAGGCGGACTGGCGCGCAGCCCGCGCCGTCGATGTCCTGGCAGCGGCAAAAGTCGTAGGCAGCCTCGACGACGCCATCGGCGATTGCGTTCTGGCCGTCGGTACCAGCACGAGAAGCCGGCGCATCCCGCTCCCGGTCGCCGACGCCCAAACCGTGGCGAATCGCCTGGCGGCCGAGTACGCCGACCAGCCCGTGGCCATCCTCTTCGGCCGCGAAACCAGCGGCCTGACCAACGAAGAACTGCAACGTTGCCAACTCCACCTCGCGATCCCCGCCAGCCCGGAATACTCCTCTCTCAACCTGGCAATGGCGGTGCAGGTCGTCTGCTATGAACTGTTCAAGGCCCGAACGACCCCCGCAGCGCCCGCCGCCGTATCCGCCGACGCCGGGCTCGCTTCCCTCGCCGAGGTCGAAGCACTCCACGGCCACTTCGAAATGGTCCTGCGGCGTATCGGCTTCCTCAGGTCCAGCACGCCCCGACAGGCGATGACCCGCCTGCGCCGCATGTTCGGCCGCATCGGACTGGAGCAGGGGGAAGTCGGCATGCTGCGCGGCATCCTCACGCACATCGAGACCTCGAACTGCTCCGACCCTGAACGGGAAGACTAGGCACGTCTCCCGCAACGAGCTTCGGGACACCCATCGAACGAGCTTCGGGACACCCATCGAGCTTCAGCCTTGGGACACCCATCGAGGAAACGAGCTTCGGGACAGCCATCAGGAAACGAGCTTGGGGACAGCCATCAGGAAACGAGCTTGGGGACGGGAAACGAGCTTGGGGACAGCCATCAGAGCAACGAGCTTCGGGACACCCATCGCGCGGAGTTCCTGGGACACCCGCGGAGTTCTTGGGACGAGCTTCGGGACACCCATCAGCATTGGGGGACGAGCTTTGGGACACCCATCGAGCTTCAGCCTTGGGACACCCACAGAGCGTTGGGACACCCGCCGCGGGCTTCGGGACGGGCTTCGGGACACCCATCGAGAGGAGCTCCCAGGGCGTTGGGACACGCACGAGCTTTGGGACACGCACGAGCTTTGGGACACCCATCAGCATTGGGGACACCCACACCACCCATTGATCGTCGGGGATACCTGCCGGCCTTGGGACACCCACCGCAGGCTTCGGGACACCCACAGAGTAACGGGCTTTGGGACACCCATCGAGCTTTGGGACACCCATCAGCATTGGGGACACCCACACCACCCATCGATCGTCGGGGATACCTGCCGGCCTTGGGACACCCACCGCAGGCTTCGGGACACCCACAGAGCGCTGGGAAGTACCGCGGGCTTCGGGACACCCATCGCGGGTTTCGGGACACCCATCGAGCGGATTTCACAGAGCCTTGGGACACCCACAGTCGGGGACATAGTCGGGGACACCCGTCGCGATCATGGGGACGATCATCGGGGACACCCAGTGCGGGACGCCTCGGCAGTCTAGACCGAAATACCCGCATGCTGCATACTGGGAGCCGGCTATCGTTATGAAACTCCGTAGACTATGCGGTTGACGACGAGAGGCCGCTATGCGGTCACGGCGGTGCTGGATTTGGCGCTGCACGCCAACGATGGACCCGTAACGCTGGCGGACGTTGCCGAACGTCAGGGCATCTCTCAGGCGTACCTCGAGCAGCTGTTCCGCCGTCTCAAGCGGAACGGCCTGGTTGTCGGCGCGCGCGGCCCTGGTGGCGGCTACCGGATTGCCCGGACGCTTGAGGACATCAGCGTCTCGGACATCATCAGCGCCGTGGGAGAAGGCGTCGACGCCACCCGCTGCGGGGGCACCGGCGACTGTCAGGACGGTGAGATATGCCTCACGCACGAACTCTGGGCCGATCTCTCGCAGCAGATCGACCTGTTCCTGAAGCGCATCACGTTCGCGTCGCTGGTCGAGCGACGCGACATTCGGACCATCGCTCGCCGGCAGGATCCGAAGAACCTGATCAACGCCCAGATGCTCTGATCCGCGTAGACGCACGCCTTTCGTGCCCCCGAGAACCGATGGCATTCGGCCCGATCACATCGGCGTTCGGGTAATATCTGCCTCGATATGCCCACCAAGATCCCGACCAAGGCCGTTTATCTGGACTATTCGGCCACGACGCCCGTAGACCCGCGCGTAGCGGAGCGCATGAGTGCGTGCCTGCTCACCGACGGCATCTTCGGCAATCCCGCGTCGCGCAGCCATGTGTACGGCTGGGAAGCGGAGGAACTGGTCGAAGAGGCCCGCACGCAAGTCGCCGCGCTGTTCAACGCGGATCCCCGCGAGATCGTCTGGACATCGGGCGCCACCGAGTCGGACAACCTGGCGATCAAGGGCGTGGTCGAAGCATCGGGCGGCGAGCGCGTCGTCACCTCCACCTACGAACACAAGGCGGTGCTCGATACCTGCGCCCACCTGGAGTCCCTGGGAGTGGAGGTCACCTATGTCGAACCGGACGCCAAGGGCATCGTTCGGCCCGAGGCGGTCGCCGACGCCATAGACGCGGATACCGCTATCGTTTCGGTCATGCATGCGAACAACGAAATCGGCGTGGTCAACGATATCCGCGCCATCGGCGCGATCTGTCGCGAGCGGGACGTACCGTTCCACACCGACGCCGCCCAGAGCGTTGGCAAGATCGACATCGACGTGCGCCGCGACAACATCGATCTCATGAGCGTTTCTGGCCACAAGATATACGGACCGAAGGGTATCGGCGTGCTGTTCGTGAGGCGCCAGCCGTTCTTGCCCCTGGCGCCGCAAATACACGGCGGCGGTCACGAGCGCGGCATGCGCTCGGGAACGCTGGCCACCCACCAGATCGTCGGCATCGGAGCGGCGTGCATCATCTGCGGCGAAGAACTCGGCCGGGATAACGGGGAAAACCGACGCATCCGGGCGCTTCGCGACCGCCTCTGGTCGCACTTGAGGCAGCTGCCGAAGACGCAGTTGAACGGCGACGAGGATCAGCGCCTGCCCGGCAACCTGAACGTGTCGTTCGGCGATGTCGATGGCGATACGCTGCTGACCGCGCTCGACGACCTGGCAGTTTCCACCGGCTCCGCCTGCACCTCCGCTACCGTGGAGCCGTCCTACGTCCTGAAGGCCCTTGGCGTTCCCGACGACCTCGCCCATGCGTCGATCCGGTTCACCGTGGGTCGCTATACCACCAGCGACGAAGTGGATTACGCCGCGCGTCGGGTCGCCACCACCGTGGAGAAGCTGCGCGCCGCCCGCGTATTAATGCGGCAGCCACCTCCGGCTGACATCACGCCCCCTTAAGTCCAATTCCAGGAGAGGCCAATGCCAGTAGAGCGCACACTGTCCATTCTCAAGCCCGATGCCGTCGCTCGCAACATCATCGGCGAGATCGTCTCCCGCTTCGAAAAGGCGGGATTGCGCGTCGTCGCCGCCAGGATGACGCGGCTTTCCGTGGCTGACGCCGCCGGCTTCTACGCCGAACACAAGGGCAAGCCGTTCTACGAGAAGCTGCTCGAATACATGAGTTCAGGGCCGGTTGTGCTCCAGGTGCTGGAAGGCCGGGACGCGATCGCCGTGAACCGCCGTCTGATGGGGGCTACCGATCCGAAGAAAGCGGATCCGGGCACCATTCGCGCCGACTTTGCCCGATCCCTCGACGCCAATGCCGTACACGGTTCCGACTCGCCGTCGAGCGCGGTTCGCGAGATCGCGTATTTCTTCGACGACGCGGAAGTCTGTTTGCGAACGTGAACGCACCCCGCGTCAATCTGTTGGGGTTCGATCGCGCCGGACTTGAGCGATATCTCGCCGGGTTTGGCGAAAAGCCTTACCGCGCGCGCATATTGCTCCGCTGGATCCATAAACGCGGCGCCACGCGTCTGGACGACATGACGGACTTGTCGAAGTCCCTGCGCGCGCGCCTCGCCGATGAGGCGGAGGTTCGCCCGCCGGAGGTGGTCGAGCGCCGGGACGCCGCGGATGGCGTCACCAAGTGGATCGTGGCCGTTGGCGGAGGCAACGCCGTCGAGACGGTCCTGATTCCCGACCGGGGACGGCACACGCTATGTATCTCTTCGCAAGCGGGCTGCGCGCTCGACTGCGCGTTCTGCGCCACCGGCAAGCAGGGCTTCGATGGCAATCTCACGCCGCACGAGATCGCCGGGCAGGTGTGGCTCGCGGCGCGGGAACTGGAGCGACGGGGCGACGAGCGCGGCCTTACGAACGTCGTCTTCATGGGCATGGGCGAGCCGCTGCTCAATTTCGATGCGTGCATCGCGGTCGCCAATCTGCTCATGGACGATCTCGCCTACGGTCTGTCCAAGCGCCGCGTCACCATCAGCACGGCCGGGGTGGTGCCGAATATCCGCTTGCTCGCCGAGCGCACCGACTGCGCCCTGGCCGTCAGCCTGCACGCGGCGGACGATGCGTTGCGCGACCGCCTTGTTCCCCTCAACCGGCGTTATCCGCTGGCGGAGTTGATGGACGCCTGCCGGTCGTACTTGTCCCGCGTCGGCGAGCGCCGGTCGGTGACGATCGAATATGCGCTCATGAAAGGCGTAAACGACAGCCTGTCCCACGCGTCGGCGTTGGCAAAGCTGTTGCGGACCCTGCGTTGCAAGATCAATTTGATACCGTTCAATCCGTTCCCGGACGCAGCTTTCGAACGGCCCGACGCGAGCGCGATCACAGCGTTCCAGACCTACTTGATGAACGCGGGCTACACGGCCACGCTGCGCGCGACCCGCGGCGACGAGATCGCTGCGGCGTGCGGCCAGCTCACCGGCGCGGTGCGCGACCGCACCAACAGGCGGGCGCGCTACATTGCCCGGCTCCGACAACAGCCGGATTCGCTGCGCCGAGAGGGGCTGGCCCGATGAGCGAGGCCGATTCGCCGGGTGCCGCGTTGCGCGCGGCGCGGCATGCAATGGGTGCAAGCGTGCCCGAGGTCGCAGGGTCGCTGAAGGTGTCCTGGGCGATCATCGAGAACATCGAAGCGGAACGGTTCGATGCGTTGCCGGCGAGCGTGTTCACACGCGCGTATATACGTGGCTATGCCGACCTGGTGGGGCTCGACCCCGACGAGATGCTGCGGGCCTACGACCAGAAGACGGCTCCCGGGGAGACGACGGAGATCGAAACGCGGCCGTTGAGCGCTCTTTCCAAAGTGCTGACTGCTTTCTCCAGCGGCCTGCTGCAGATGCCGCGGCGGCAGTCGTGGGTGTTCGGCGGCACGGTGATCCTGATCGCGGTCGTGTCGGGACTTTTCCTGTGGTTCTTCTGGCCTTCCGAGGCGCCAAAAGCGTCCGCGCCGGTCGGGCAGCCGAACGAAACTTCCGTCGGCGACGCTGCGCCGCCGGTGTCGTCCGACCTTGCCGATACATCGGCGCCGGTTTCGAACGACCCAATCGAACCCGTGCCGAACGCTTCCATCGCCCAGATCGAAACGCCCGTCTCGGGTGCCGTGTCGGTGTCTGTCTCGGACGGTTCGCCGGCCCGCCCCGAGGACGACCCCGCGGACGACCCGCCGTCGGTATCTGTCCTGAACGGTTCGCCGGACGGCGCCGAGGACGACCGCGCGGACGACCCGCCGTCGGTATCTGCCCTGAACGGTTCGCCGGACGGCGCCGAGGACGGATCTGTTCCCCGTTCGAATCCGCTGACTTACGTGCCGGGCGAAGACCACGTGCTGGTCTTTCATTTCACGCACGACTGTTGGGTCCAGGTGTTCGACGCTGCGGGCGGCATGCTGCATGAAGATCTGGAACGCGCCGAAGACGAGCTGGAGGTGCGTGGCGACGCCCCGTTCACCATCACGCTCGGTTACGCGCCCGGTGTCCATCTCGAGTACAACGGCGACCGCGTGATGCTTGCGCAGCACACGCATGACCACGTTGCCAAGCTGGTGATTGGCCTGTGAGCCTTCGATATCGAGCCGTTCGCGGCATGCGCGATCTCGCCGCGGCAGACGCGGCGGACCTGCGGCAGGTGGAGGAGCAATGCATCGCCGTGGCGCGCGCCTTCGGCTTTGAGGAGATCCGCCTGCCGCTGGTGGAGTCCGCCGAACTCTTCAGTCGGGGGATCGGGACGGCGACGGACATCGTCGCGAAGGAGATGTACGTCTTCGACGACCGCAGGGGCAAAAGCCTGGCGCTGCGCCCGGAAGGAACCGCCGGGTGTGTGCGCGCCTGCATCGAGCGCGGATTGCTGCACAATCGAACCCAGCGGCTCTGGTATGCGGGTCCGATGTTCCGCTACGAGCGCCCGCAGCAGGGCCGCTACCGTCAATTCGACCAGGTCGGCGCGGAAATCTTTGGTGTTGGCGGATCGGAGGCGGACGCGGAGTTGATACAGATGGCAGCGGCGATCTGGGATGCCCTAGGCATCGGTCATGCGGTGCGACTGGAGATCAACGCCATCGGATCCGGCGCTTCGCGAGCCGCATACGGCGAAGCGCTGGTTGCCTACCTCGCGCCGCATGAGAGTGAACTCGACGGCGACAGCCGCCAGCGCCTGCACTTGAACCCGTTGCGCATCCTGGACAGCAAGGTGGCGTCCACTCGGCGCATCCTTGAAGATGCCCCGAACTTGGCCGACCACCTGGACGCTGCCGAGCGCGAGCAGTTCGAGGCGCTGCGGGAGCTGCTTGACGATCTGGGACTGTCCTACCGGGTGAATCCCCAGTTGGTTCGAGGTTTGGACTATTACACCCATACGGTGGTCGAGTGGGTAACCGAGGGAATTGGCGCCCAGGACGCGGTGTGCGCCGGCGGCCGTTACGACGGGCTGATCGAGCTTCTCGGCGGGCATCCCACGCCAGCCGCCGGATTCGCCGTCGGAATCGACCGCGTTGCGCTGTTGCGTCGGGAGGTGACGGACGACCTGGCATATCGTTCCGCCGATGTATACGTCGTCGTGCAGGACGGCAAATACATGCCGGCGGCGCTGGCGGCGGCGCAGGCGTTGCGCGGTCGCGTGCCGGGCTTGAGCGTTCGCATGCACGCGGGCGGCGGCGGCCTGTCGGCCCAGTTCCGGCGCGCCGACCGCAGCGGCGCCCGTTGGGCGATGATTGTCGGCGAGGATGAAATAGCCCAGAATCGCGTCTCCCTGAAATGGCTGCGCGTGGATCGTCCGCAGATGACCGCTCCGATAGACGAAGTGGCGGCGATGATCCGCGACGCGCAAGCGCACGGACGTTAAGACGTGTCTGAATATCTTTCTGACGAAGAACGGGTAGAGCGGCTGCGAGACTGGTGGTCGCGCCACGGCTTGGCCCTTGTCGCGGGCATCGTGGTGGCGGTGTGCGGCGTGTTGGGCTGGCGCTGGTACCAGGACTATCGACAGGACCAGGCCGAAGGCGCTTCGCGCGACTACAGCGCGTACCTGACCGCCCGCGCCATGGGCAATACGTCCGAACTTGCCGCCAATCTCGCCGATGCGCGCGAGGGCACGGCCTATCACATCTTCGCCTTGTTGCATGAGGCGAGGGACGCGGTCGACGGCGAAGACTGGGAACGCGCGGCGGCGTTGTTGTCCGCAAGCGTGGACTACGCGGAGGACGGCGTCCTGCGCGACCTGGCGGCGCTCCGATTGGCGAAAGTCCAGCGACAGCTCGGCGAGCCCGACGAAGCGCTCGAAATCCTGGCTGGCGTATTGAGTCCGGGGTTTGCCGTCGAGGTCGCGGAACTGACGGGCGACATTCTGCTGCAGAAGGGCGATATCGGAGGCGCGCGCGAGGCGTATCAATCCGCGCTCGAACTGGCCCCCGACGCCGGGCAGGGGTTGCTGGAATTGAAATCTGCCACCGTGGCGCCCGCCGCGCCGGGCGACGAAACGGAATCTCCCACGGAATGAAGTACTTGTTGCGCATCGCTCCCGTTTTCGCGCTGTTGTCGGTTGTCGGATGCAGTTGGTTCAACTGGGTGCCGGGCATTGGCGGCGACAAGAAGGAGGACACCGACAAGCCGGCTCCGCTGGTCGAGTTCGTCGAGGAAGCGGACGTGGTGCGGTTGTGGCAGGCGTCGGTAGGCAAGGGCCTGGGCCGCAAGTACCTGCGACTGTCGCCGGCTGTCCTGGCCGACCGCGTCTATGCGGCGGACGCCTACGGCGCCGTCGCCGCATTTGATCGCTTCACGGGCAGGAACGTTTGGCGCACCAGCGTTGGCAAGCCGGATGCCAGGCCGAGCGTCAAGTTCTGGGACCGACGCGACCCGTCTTTCGTGACCGGTGGGGTCGGCGCGGCGGGCGGCCGCGTCCTTGTCGGCACCACCCGGGGCGAGGTCGTCGCGTTGGATGCCTCGGACGGGTCGGCGCTTTGGCGGGCCGAAGTCAGCAGCGAAGTATTGGCGCCTCCGGTCGGCGCCGAAGGCGCGGTCGTCGTACAGACGGCAGACGGCCGGATTGCCGCGCTGGATGGCGCCGATGGCACACCGCGCTGGAGCTTCGACACGCAGCCGCCGATTCTGACGCTACGCGGCACAGCCGTCCCCGCGCTGCGCGACGGGTTGGTCTATGCGGGTTTCGCTACCGGCAAGGTCGCGGCGTTCCGCGCCCAGAACGGCGAGCCGGTATGGGAGCAGCGCGTGATGCTGCCGGAAGGCCGGTCCGAGTTGGGCCGCATGGCGGATGTGGACGGATCTCCCCTCGTGCTGCGCGGCGTCGTCTACGCGGTCAGCTTCCAGGGACGCCTGAAGGCGTTTCGAGGGACCGACGGCGCCATGCTGTGGGAGTTCGAGATATCGTCATTTCTCGATCTGGCCGAAGGCTATGGCCAGATCTACGTCGTGTCCGACGAGGACGTCGTCAGCGCTATCGAACAGACTGACGCGGCCCTGGTGTGGCGGCATGAGGGCCTCCGCAATCGACGTTTGACCAGCCCGGTGGCGTTCGGCAACTACCTCGTGGTGGGCGATGCCGACGGCTACTTGCACGTGCTCGCCCAGAGCGATGGCCGCCTGGTTGCCCGTCGCAAGATCGGCGACGGCCTGCGTTCCGGCATGATAGTCGCGGACAATGTCGTCTACCTGCTCACCAACGATGGCCGGTTGAACGCGCTGGAGATCAGGCGCAAGGCATGACCGTCGTCGCCCTCGTGGGTCGGCCGAACGTTGGGAAATCCACCTTGTTCAACCGCCTGACGGCGGCCCGCGACGCGCTGGTCGCGAATCGGCCGGGCCTCACTCGCGACCGCCAATACGGCGTCGCCGACCTGGATGGTTGGAGCGTGTCCGTGATCGACACGGGCGGTCTCGAGAACGACGTCGACGACGCCGAGATGGCATCGCTGGTCGCGGAGCAGACGAACGTCGCGATCGCCGAGTCCGACTGGGTGGTGTTCTTGGTCAACGCCCGCGAAGGCCTCACCGCATCAGACGAAGAAATCGCGGACGACCTGCGCCGCCGCGGTGCTCGCACGCTGCTCGTCGCGAACAAGATCGACGGGGTCCCACCCGAAACCGCGGTGGCCGACTTCTCCCGCCTCGGTTTCGGCGCGCCCCTGCTCATGTCCGCCGCCCACGGCCGCGGCATTGCCGCCTTTCGGGAGAGGTTGGCGGAATGCGCCGGCACCGGCGCAAAGGACGGCGAAAAGGACAGCCATGGCGGCGCAAGGGACAGCCATCGTGGCGTAAGGGACAGCCATCATGGCGCAAGGGACGGCGCAAGGGACAGCCATCGTGGCGTAAGGGACAGCCATCATGGCGCAAAGGACAGCCATGGCGGCGCAAGGGACAGCCATCGTGGCGCAAGGGACCGTGGCGCAAGGGACAGCCATCACCCGGCTTCGAGGGACACCCACCGGCGCATGAACGCCCCGAGAGTGAGCCATGCGCCAGTCCCGGGTCTTTCGGAAAGCACTCGCCACTCCGAAATACCGAAGGTAGCGGTGGTGGGGCGTCCGAATGTCGGCAAGTCGACGCTAGTCAATCGGCTCCTGGGCGATGCCCGCCAAATCGTTTCAGCGACGCCGGGGACCACGCGCGACGCCGTCTACACGCCGTTCCGGCGGGGCGATTCGAGTTATCTGCTGATTGATACCGCCGGCGTGCGGCGTCGCGGCCGGGTTCACGACGTGGTCGAGAAGTTCTCCGTGGTGAAGGCCCTCGAAGCGCTGGGTCGCGCAGATGTGGCCCTGGTCTTGATCGATGCCCGCGAAGGTCTGGTCGATCAGGATCTAAACGTCTTGCGATACGCGGCCGACGCCGGTACTGGCCTCATCCTCACGGTGAACAAGTGGGACGGACTCTCGTCCGAGGAGCGAGCCGTGGTGCGCAAGGGTATTGATCGTCGCATGAGGTTCGCGCCGTGGGTGCCGGCGAAGTTCATCTCGGCCTTGCGTGGCACGGGCGTCGCTGGGCTCTTGCGTCTGCTCGACAACATCTACTCCGCTGCCGGCCGGGACGCGTCGCCTGCGGAGTTGACCCGCATTCTCACCCAAGCGACCTCGGAGCATCCGCCGCCCGCTGTCGGTGGCCGACCGATCAAACTCCGTTTTGCCCACAAGGTGGGATCGCGCCCGCAGGTCATCGCCGTGCACGGAAACCGCACCGGCGTCCTGCCCGCATCCTACGTCCGCTATTTGGAAAATGTTTATCGCGACGCGTTGTCGCTCGCTGGCGTACCCGTCAAGATCACCCTCCAGTCGGGCGACAACCCGTTCGCGGGCAAGCGCAACGAACTGACCCGAAGGCAGCGCGCCCGCCGCCAACGCGTCATACGACGCGACAGCCGTCGCTAAGTTCCCCGACCAATACCAAAGCACCAACTTTCTTCCCGTTCGTAACCTCTCGGAGAACGGCGCGTGAGGACACCCAAGCGCGGGGGACAACACGGGGACACCCATCTCACGACCGGGGAGGACAACACGGGGACACTCATCTCACGACCGGGGACACCCATCTCATGGCACAAAAGGCGTGGGGACACCCATTCAGACCCTTGAGACCGAGCCGCAGCCGAACCGAGCTCGGCTGGGACGGCGGAGTGCTGGACGGTGCGTGAAGGACAGCCACCACCAACGGGCGCGACGCGAAGGCGCGATGGACAGCCAAGTTGGAGGGGGCGCTATTCGATACGCTCGATTTCGCCCAAGGTCTGTATCAATGCCAGGGGGTCGACCTTTGCGCCATGCATACTCACGGTCCAATGCAAGTGCGGCCCCGTCGCGCGGCCGGTAGCGCCGACGGAGCCGAATGGCTCGCCCCGAGCGAGTAGGTCGCCTTCCTTGACGAGAACTTCATGCAGGTGGCAGTACATGGTGACCAAGCCGTCTCCGTGGTCGATCAGCACCGTATTGCCGTTGAAGAAGAAATTGCCCGTCACGACCACCACCCCTGCGGCGGGCGCGATGATGGGCGTCCCCGTATCAGCCGCAATATCAAGGCCCTGATGGGGACTGCGAGGTTGCCCGTTCAAGATTCGCCTACGCCCGAATGGGCTGGATGGCTCCCCTTCCACGGGCAACAGGAACGGGTGCAGGTCTCCTCTGCCGAGGCCTACCAATGCATATCCGGCGCGCATTCTTGTGGTCTCTTCGCTGATGCGGGCCAGATCTTCGGCATTCGGGTTGACCATGCGCTCGTTGGCGATGGTTAAACGCTGGACGGGAAATTCTTTCGGCGCCACATTGAACGACACCTTCAAACTACCCGCGTGGGTGGTGATGTCGACGGTGTGCTGTCCCGGGACGGTGTCCAAGGGCAGTGCGACAAGGGCATGGTTGCGATGGAGCAGGGCGGGGCGGCCGTCGAAATGCACCTCGACCGCATATTCGGGTACGGGCATCGCCACGACGCCTCCCGGAACGCCGGAGCCGAGGACGGCGGCGAGTAGCGACAACCACGCATTCATGGTGTATCAGTGCGTGTCGATCCAGCGATCACTGTCGCGTCGATAGTTCCTGACGCCAAGTGCGCTCGGATGGCCTCGCCTGCGCGAGCCTCTGCCGCATCAGTAATCACGGCGCCCCAACGCGTGCCATTTGGGCGCGAGACAATAGCGTACCCACGGTCTAGCGTAGCCAGCGGGCTAACGGCACGGAGAGCGCGTCGCGTGGCGGCGATGGCTGCTTCCGAAGCATCCAGCTTGCGTCGCGCCGCCGCTCCCAATTCTTGCCGCGCGCGCACGGCACGATCAGCGGCGCGTTCGATCAGAACATCGGGATTGGTGCGTGCCAGCAACCGCCGGGCAGTAGCAAGGCGTGCTCCGGCGACGCCCATGCGACGATCAATTGTCCGTACCAGGCGATCGCGCAACTCGTCCGCCCGCTGCATTCGCTGCTCAAGCGAGCGCGCCGGGTGGGTCAACCTGCGAGTGGTTGCATCGAGCAAACGTCCTTCCGATTGAATCCGGTCCAGTGCCCGCCCGGCCAACGTATCGGCGCGTCGGCGGACGCGGAGAATGAGTTCCGCGCGGTCGGGCGTCAGCATTTCCGCCGCCGCGGAGGGCGTTGGCGCGCGCTGGTCCGCGACAAAGTCAGCGATAGTGACATCGGTTTCATGTCCCACAGCAGAGACGATCGGGATCGCGCACTGCGCTATGCGTCGTGCCAGCGCTGCGGAGTTGAACGCCATGAGGTCTTCCAGGGAACCACCACCTCGAGTCAGTAGCAGCACGTCTGGTTGCGGCTTCGACACTTCGGCTCGGTTGATCCCGTCAATGATTTCGGAGACAGCTTCCGCGCCTTGCACCGCAGCCGCGAAACAGGTTGCCTCAACACAAGGGAACCTTCGCCGCAGCACCGCCAGGACATCTTGTAGTGCCGCTCCGGAGAGAGAGGTGATGATGCCAATATGCCGAGCGAACCGAGGCAGCGCCCGCTTGCGATCAGCCGTGAACAGTCCTTCGCGCTGAAGTTCAATCTTTAGTCGTTCGAACGCGGCCCGCAATTCGCCTTCGCCAGCGGGCTCGATGGCATCGACGATGGCTTGAAACTCGCCGCGTGCTTCGTATAGAGATAGACGGCACTTTACGACGACCAGCGCGCCGTTCCGTAAGGGTTGGCGCACAAAACGATTCCGGTTGGCAAACATCGCGCATCGGATCTGCGCCTGCCCATCTTTCAGACTGAAATACCAATGACCCGCGCGGCCGGGGCTGCGGAAGTCGGATATCTCTCCCTCGGCCAGAATCTGCGGGAAGCTCTGCTCGATCATGAGCCGAACCGCTGCTGTCAGTTCGCTGACCGAATAAACGTGTCGTGGGCCTGGAAGTTCGTACATGCATCGTCTTGTAGCACACGAGTTGTGTGATTTAAAAGGACGTGTCGCGGACACTCCGGGGGACACCCATCTAGGTAGATACCCCCGGAGACGCGCCTCGGGACACCCATCCGGCGACACGCCTCGGGACACCCATCCAGAGAGGAACGTAGCGAGATCCGCCCGCATCACTTGGCCTGGCGAGACGAATCTTGGACCGAGACGAATCCTGGACACGCTTGGATACCCACGCTGGACACGCCCGAGGCGGAACCTGTCAACTACTTTGAGACACTGGCGATCGCGATTTACTGAGCAGTCCCTCCTGTTGTGGATGTAACCGGTGGATTGATCCAGACCGCTTCGGGAAGGGGATCTGGTTGTGGGATCCCGCGAACGAAGCGTTCGGGATGACGGGTCCAGGCGGCTTGAAGGGTCCGCCCGCGGTGTTCCAGCACGCTCCGGGTTCGATGATGATGGACGTCGTCCGGGGTGAGCATCGCGATCCCGCCATGGCGATGTTCGGTGTTGTACCAAGGGAAGAACGTTCGGCAGAAGGCGATCGCGGCGGCGATGTCGCGGAAGCGGCCAGGGAAGCCGGGGTGGTACTTCAGAGTCTTGAACTGCGCCTCGGAAAACGGGTTGTCGTCGGACACCTGGGGGCGGCTCAGTGAGCGGGTCACGCCGAGATCGGCAAGCAGTTGTGCGGTGCACTTGCTGGTCATCGGCGCGCCGCGATCGGAGTGCAGTGTGAGCACCCGGGGCTGGACGTCCTGTTTGTGGCAGGTCTCTTCGATGAGACGACCGGCCAGCGCCGAGTTCTCCCGGTCGGCCACCATCCAGCCGACCGCGTAGCGGCTGAAGATGTCGAGCACGACGTAGAGATAGAAGTACGACCACTTCGTCGGCCCCAACAGCTTGGTGATGTCCCAGGACCAGGTCTGGTTCGGCGCCGTGGCCACCAGCTCGGGCTTGGCGTACCGGGGATGCTCACGCTGATTGCGTCGCTCCCGGACCGGCACGTCCGCGGCCAGGATCCGATACATCGTCCGCTCCGAGCACAGGTAGTGGCCTTCGTCGAGCAGCGTCGCCACGACTTCCGCCGGCGCGCGGTCCACGAAGCGCGGGCCGGCGAGCACATCGAGGACCTGCTCGCGCTCGGCTTCACACAGCGCCCGGGCGGGCGTTGGACGGGGCTGCTGGTGCCCGGGAGTTGACCTCCGGCGACGGTAGAACGTCGCCCGCGACACGCCCAGCGCTTGGCACGCCGGCACGACGCCGACCCGCATCGCAAGCGGTTGGGCGGCCATCAGGAGCGCGTTCCGCGTTCGAGGTTCAATCCCAGCAGCCCGGCAACTTTTCCCTGCACGTCCAGGATCGTGTGCGCGGTGTGCAACTCGTGCTCCAGACGAGCCACTTGCGCCTCGAGCGCGCGCACCTTCGCATCCAGCGGATTGCGTTCGGCCGGTTTCGCGCCGCGCTTCTTCGCGGCCAACTCCCGCAGCGAGCCCTTGCGCCGGGCCTTGCGCCAAGCCGTCAGATGGGAGCTGTACAACCCCTCGCGGCGAAGCAGCCGACCCACCTCGCCGCGCTGTGTGCAGCGATCCGCCTCCTCAAGGATCCGCAGCCGATACTGCGCCGTGAACTGGCGCCGCTTCGGCTTCGCCACGACCTCCGGGTCCGGGGTCGGTCTTGCGCGTCCGGCCCTGGGGGCCTCGTCGCTACGCTCCTCGACCCCCAGGGCCGGAAGGGAAACCTCATTCAATGTCATCGAGTCTCTCTCTGCAGTCATCGGTCTTCATCTCCACCGCCCTACAGTAATTCCAAAGGTTGCTGCTGTCTCAGGCATGTTGGCAGAAAGGGAGGGACACCCACTCATGTTGCCTTGGCTTGGGCACTTCCTGGACGGCTACTTCGTCGACGAGACGTAGGTCGCGGAAGTTGAGATTTGGATTTGGGTGGTTGAGAGGAGTTTCGGGGCGCGGGAACTGGCTCTTTGGGGATGGCAGAGACTGGGGTTGTAGCGAGACAAATCCGGGACCGAGACAAATCCGGGACAGCCATCTTGTCGCGTATTTTGGGGTGCGCTTTGGACACCCACTGGATGGAGGGAACGCTTGGACACCCACCCTGGACATGCTCGAATGGAGGGAACGCTTGGACACCCACCCTGGACATGCTCGAAGGAGACATGACGAGGGACACCCACTCGTGTTGCCTTGGCTTGGGCAGTTCCGGACGGCTGGTTCGTCGACGAGAATTAGATCCCGGAAGGATTGTGATTTGGATTCAAATGGTTATAAGGAGTTTCGGGACGCGGGAACTGCCGCTTTGGGATGGCTGAGACTGGGCTTGGAGCAGAAAGCCCGCTACGGATGTTCGTTCGTTGTCAGCCGGCGGGCGTCAGCGGGCGGGCGCTCGCGGCTCAGGGGATTTTTGGATGGCGGCGGGCGAACGGGAAAACGCGCGCACCGAGGTGGCGGCGCGCGGGGTCCGTGGTCGCTCCGATCCGGCTGCGGCAGGGCTCAAGCGATAGCGGCGAGCCACGCCGGGGTCTCGCCTCGGCGTCGGCCCCGACGACGTTGCGCGGCGAACGCCATCAGCCAAGTGTCCCGATCACGCCAGGACAGCGGCGGATCGGTCCCCGCGTGCTCACTACTGCAGCGTGCCGCCGTCCACTTCGCCTGCGCCAGATACGCCTCCAGGGTCGTCGCTAACGCTGGCTCGCCGGCGGTCAGCACGCGCCCGGAGTCGGGCTCGAGGCGTAGGGGCCGCAGCGGCTCGCGCAGCCGCTCCGGTGACGCCGCCGCCTCCTCCAGCCGGCGCCGCAGCGACGTCTGCTGCGGCGCGTCGAGCCCCGCTACCATGCCTGCTCGCAACGGATTCAGGTCGTTGTACACCATGCACGCGTGCACTGCCTGCTCGTCCGCCAATGGCCTCGATTCGAAGCGCCCCTCCCAGAAGCGTCCTGTGCGGTCCTCCTCCTTGTTCGCGCGGCGTGCGATGTGCTCGTTCAGGCACCTCATGTACCAGGACACGTCGCCCAGCCGCTGCCGGAGTTCGACCAGCCGGGCCGGATCCGCCAGCAGCGCCGCCTCATGGGCGGCGCGCTCCCCTTGGTCAGTTGCGCGCGGGCCGTACACGCGCAGCCAGCGCCGCGCGACCTCGGCATCGGACCATTCGAGGGCACGGGCGGGGCAGTAGTTGACGACAATGTGGTAGTGGTTCGACATGACGGCGTAGGCGTAGACATCGATGGGGAAGACATCGGTCAGGAGGAGCAGCCGGCGTTCGATCCAACCACGTCGGTGGTCGAAGTTCTCGCCCGTGTTGGGATCTTCGCCACAGAGCCAGGCTTGGCGTACGCAGCGATCAAAAAGGTGGTAGAAGCCGCCGTTCTCACGGTCGACCAGTTCGCTTCTGGGTCGCGTCATGGGGGCATTGTGAGCCGCTTCCGACAGTACGGATAGCGGCGCGCGCCGCCACGTAGCGCGCCGATTGCACCGCCCCTCCGCCCGACAAAGCCCCGTCGCGAGGGCCAAACTGGATCGCCCCTCGGTGTAGCCTTAGTCTCGCGAGGGCGCGAGTCTCCGGCGCGACCTATCCTGGATCAGCGCTCAATACCCCACCGACGTCCATGGCTGTCCAAAGGAGATGGGTGTCCCGATTTTCCTCGGACGATGAGTGTCCCGACCTTTCTCGCTGGGTGTCCGAAAGATGGGTGCCGAACACTTTCCCAGTCCAACAGCCCCATGATGGCTGTCCCGACCCACAGTCCCGACCCGCAGTCCCGACTCGCAGTCCCGACCCGCAGGTCTGACCGGCACGAGATGGCTGTCCTGAAACGGCGTCCTGAGACGGCGGTAAGAACTGAAATACGGAATTGGAAGGGCGGGCGAGTAGAGGACGACAAATGTGGCCGTCGACCTAACTCCGTTGTCGGCCCAACGACGGAATTTCCCTGAATTGATCCAACGCTTCGGGGTTGGCGAGCACTGCCGCGTTACTAGGTTCTAGTCCGTGGATAACGTCGCGGACGGCAAGCTCTGCGATCTTTCCGCTCATTGTGCGGGGCACGTCATTGACCTGCAGGAGCAAGGCTGGCACGTGTCTGGGAGATGCGTTCTTGCGAATACGATCCTTGATTTCGGCACGTAGGGACGTGTCCAGAGTCAGTCCTTCGCGCAGCACAACGAAAAGGATGATGCGCACATCGTCACGCCATGACTGCGCTACGCACAGCGATTCGATGACGGCGTCTATGGCTTCAACTTGGCGGTAGATCTCCGCCGTGCCAATGCGAACGCCGCCCGGATTTAGCACCGCGTCGCTACGCCCGTGAATGATCATGCCGCCGTGGACGGTAAACTCGGCGAAGTCGCCGTGCGCCCAGACATTGTCGAACTTCTCGAAATAGGCGGCGCGGAACTTCTCTCCATCGGGATCGTTCCAGAACCCCGTGGGTCGGGACGGGAACGACTTGGTACAGACGAGCTCGCCTTTTTCTCCTGGAGGCAGCGGTTTGCCGTCCTCGTCGAACACGTCCATAGCCATTCCAAGCCCTTTGCATTGCAACTCGCCTGGGTAGACCGGCAGAAGCGGGTTGCCAAGCGCAAAGCAAGAGACGATGTCAGTGCCGCCGGAAATGGACGCTAGGGCCACATCCTCCTTGAAGTCTCGATAAACGTAGTGGAATGACTCCGGGGCGAGGGGCGAGCCGGTAGAAAGAATCGAACGCAGTTTGGGCAGGCGATGGCTCGCACGGGGCTTGACGCCGAACTTTTGTAGTGCGGAAAGATACTTGGCGCTGACACCGAATATCGTAATCCCTTCCGCATCAATGAGATTGATCAGTTCGCTTCGACGAGGGTGGAACGGCGAGCCGTCGTACAGCACTATCGCGCAGCCGCTGGCCAGACCCGATACGAGCCAGTTCCACATCATCCAGCCGCAGGTAGTGAAGTAGAACAAGGTGTCGCTGCGGTTCAGATCCGTGTGCAGGCGATGCTCCTTCAAATGTTGCAGCAGCGTTCCTCCAACTCCGTGCACTATGCATTTGGGGTTGCCGGTAGTGCCAGACGAATAGAGCACGTATAGCGGATCGTCAAAGCCGCGTGGCTGGAAAGACATTGTCTCTTCCCGGCGCTCTGTTGCGATCCGTTCAATGTCTCGAGACCACAACAGTGCTTCAACCGAGTCGATCCGTTGCCGGACCTCCTCGGCTTTGCCGGACACGTCGAACTTTTTGCCTCCATACTGGTACTCGTCGCAAGCGATCAGCAGCTTTGGTCGGGTCTGGCCGAACCGGTCCAGTGCGCCCTCGACGCCGAAATCTGGCGAGCATGAGGTCCAGACTGCTCCAAGGCTTGCAGCCGCAAGCGTGCAAATCACGGCTTCAGGCACGTTCGGTAGCCAACCGGCGATGCGGTCTCCGGGCACAACGCCCCGCTCGCGGAACTCCGCCGCGACCCGCGCGACGGAGCGATACAGGTGTGCGTAAGTGAGCGTCCGGCGTTCGCCACTCTCGAGCACTCCCATGATCGCGGTTCGGTCGTCGTTCCAGCGCAGCAGGTTTTCCGCATAGTTGAGTTTGGCGCCCCGGAACCAGCGGGAGCGCAGAAAGTCGTCGCCGTTTTCCAGCGCTCGTGGGGCCTCGGCTGCGGCGATGACGTCGCAAAAGTCCCACAGCGCGCGCCAAAACGCGTCTCGGTCGTTTACGGACCATGCATGCAACGCGTCATAGTCATCGAATCCGTGGCGTCGCATGAACTCCGCCAGATTTGACCTTTCTGCCGATTCGGCAGTTGGCGTCATCAATGGATAGTTCATCTCATTGCGTAGTACTGGCCGGGACGCCGCGAAGTCGCCGGCGATACTCCGGCAGTCGCCGACGGGGCGAGCAAAGATTTCGTCATTGGGACGGATTCCATGTCATTCGCGGATTCTTCGCCAAAGGTCGGGACGTTGCAAGAAAGAACAGTAGCGAGGACAGCCGGTAGCGAGGCTGGGACAGCCATGTCGACGCTGGGACAGCCATCGGGGCATCGCGCTGGAGGCATCGCGCTGGGACAGCCATGTCGGCGACTCGTGTGGACAGCCATCGGGCAATCGGCAAGGGCACGCGTGGACAGCCATCGGGCCATCCGCGTGGACAGCCATCGGGCCATCGCCAAGCGGCGTCGCCGCGTCTGGTTGCGTGCGTTGCGGAGTCTTCCGCGCGGACGACCACCCGGCGTGGGTCAGCGTACGGACGTACGGATGGAGGTTCGTGCGGACGATGCGCCCGCTATAATCGTCGGATGATCGAAAGCGGCCCGACATCGCACGTCTACTTTTCCCAGCGCCTCCGGCTGCACTACGTCGACTGGGGCAATGAGGACGCGCCGCCCATGTTGCTCGTGCACGGTGGTCGCGACCATTGCCGGAATTGGGATTGGGTCGCTCGGGACTTGAGCCGTGACTATCACGTCATCGCACCCGACCTGCGCGGCCACGGCGACTCCCAGTGGATGATCGGCGGCAGTTACAACACCGTGGACTATGTCTACGACATCGCGCAGCTTCTGCATCAGAAGAAGATGACGCCGGCGACGATCATCGCTCACTCGCTCGGTGCGTCCGTGTCCCTGGCGTACACCGGGTTGTATCCGGATACGGTCAAGACGCTCGTCGCCATCGAGGGAATGGGTTTGCCGCGGGTCGTCGCGAGGGGCGACGACAGCACCGCGACGGGACGCCTGCTGGACGACTGGGTGCGCAATACGCGCAGGATCTCCGGCCGACTGCCGCGCCGGTACCCGTCCCTGGAAGAGGCGTTCCATCGCATGCAAGCGGAGAACCCCCACTTGTCGGAGGCGCAGGCGCGCCACCTCACGATCCATGGTAGCAACCAGAACGAGGACGGGACCTATAGCTGGAAGTTCGACAACTACGTGCGGTCGACGCCGCCGGTGGGGCTGACGACGGATCAGACCCACCACTTGTACGAGCGCATCGCCTGTCCAACCCTGCTGGTCTACGGCTCCGAGTCATGGGTCCTCAATCCGGCGAAGGACGAACGCGCGAGTTACTTGTCGAAGATGCGCGTGGCGGTGATCGAGGATGCGGGCCACTGGGTCCACCATGACCAGTTGACGACGTTCCTGTCCATCGTCAGGGAGTTTCTCGGCCAGCCCCCATCAAACGACAACGCGAGGACACCCACCTCCCAAGAGAGCAGCCTTGATTGAGGGCCGAACGGCGACCAGGATCGACATCGCCCGCGGGCTCCACGATCGGCCGCATCGGGGCGTCATCTATGTGACGGGCGGCGGCTCGCTCGTGCTGTCCGACCTCCTGCAGGTGCCCGGGGCTTCGGCCACGCTGGTCGAAGCGGGCATTCCGTATGCACAAGCGTCGCTCGCGGCGCTCTTGGGTGCGCCGCCGGAGCAGGCTTGCAGCGCCGGGACGGCGCGGGACCTCGCGATGTGCGCATTCCTGCGCGCGAAGCAACTTGCCCCCGGGGCGGAGACGTTCGGCTTCGCGATCACCGCGAGCCTCAGTTCGACGCGCCCAAAGAGAGGCGAACATCGGGCGTATTGCGCCCTGCAGACATCCGCGCGGACTCACACCACCTCGCTTCGCCTGGCCAAGGGCGCGCGCAGCCGCGAAGGGGAGGAGCGTCTCCTGGGCGATGTCGCGCTAGTGGCCCTGGCGGATGCCCTTGGCATCGGCCATCCCGGCCTGGAACTGACAGATGGAGACACGCTGCAGGCGCAGGTGGCCGAGGGCGACCCGGAAACGCAAGCACTCTTGTCCGGCGCGCGCCCGGCCGTCGGTGTCGGCGCGCCGAAAGCGATTCTACCGGGAGCCTTCAATCCGTTGCACGAAGGCCACCGGCGGATGGCGGCCGCCGCGGCCACACGGTTGGGCGAACCTGTCGCGTATGAAATCTGCATACGCAACGTCGACAAGCCGCCGCTCAATTTCCACGACATGCAAGCGCGCAGGGAACAGTTCAGCGAGTCGGAGGAGGTCTGGTTGACGAATGCGTCCACCTTCCTTGCGAAGGCGCGCGTCTTCGGCGGGGTCACGTTCGTCGTCGGCGCGGACACCATGTGCCGGATCGCCGATGCGAAGTACTACGAAAACGGCGATGTGGAGGCGGCGGTCGACGAACTCGCGGAGATCGGATGCCGCTTCCTCGTGTTCGGCCGCGTTCTCGGCCGCGCCGAAGGCGACCGCTTCGTCACACTGGAGGACCTCAAGCTGCCAGACAGACTGCGCGCCTTGTCAGAGGGCTTCAGCGAAGCGGAGTTCCGCAGCGACGTTTCATCGACAGCGCTGCGCGCGCGCCGGCCAAGACCCTAGCGACACCACATTCGCGAATGATGCGATGTCACACACAGTGCCCCACAGCCGACGCCTTCGGCTTCGGTTTCTCTCTTGCGGGGGGTTTCCTCACGTGCTCCCGGCTGAGGGCTCCGGCCCGGCCCCGCTCGTCTCCCATGGAACCACCGTCCCCGGTCGCTGGCGCTCCCGGCAGGCGTTTTTTCCATGGGAGTCTGGTACCTTTGCCCGTCAAGGCGATTTCGCGCGCGCGGTCGCCCGGAGGTCGCGCGGTAACGGGTATTGGTCCGCGCGACATCGAGGAATCCAGGTCCGACCAGGTCAATGCGTATGCCCAAAGAGAACAAGTGTCCCCTGTTGTCCACGGCGGAAGTGACCTATTAGCCATGACGCTTGGCAGCGACATGAATGCGACCCTCGCCGAGGCGTTTCAGATCGCCAAGCCCCAGCGTCACGAGTTTCTGACCGTGGAGCACCTGTTGTTGGCGCTCCTGAACAACGCCGCCGCCAAGGATGTCCTGGTCGAGGTCGGCGCGGACCTGGATAGTTTGCGATCCGCGCTTGACGAACACATCGCGAACACGACGCCGCGCATTTCTGAGGGGGACCAGGACCGCGAAACACAGGCAACCCTGGGCTTCCAGCGCGTTCTTCGTCGCGCCGTGTTCCATACCCAGTCCAGAGGCCGCAAAGAACTGACTGGCGCGGACGTGCTCGCGTGCATTCTCGACGAGCAGGAGTCGGCCGCCTTCTACCTGTTGAAGCAACAGGACATCGAGCGCATCGATGTCGTCAACTACATGGAGGGGTCCGGAAGTACTTCGGCCACGACAGAGCAAGAGCAGCGGGAACAACGGGTGAAGCCGGAGCAGGGCCGGCCCAAACGCCTGGGCGAGATGCTGGTCGAGCGGAACGCCGTGCAGCGGGCCGACATCGACAGGGCGCTGCAGATTCAGCGCACCGTGGGCGGTCGGCTGGGCACGCTCCTGGTCCGCACGGGCACCATTTCCGAAGACACGCTGCTGCGCACGCTGGCGGAGCAGATCGGCGCGCGGTATCTCGCCGACGCGGAGGATTTTCCGGACACGCTGGACATGTACCGCTTCATGTCGGCGTCGCCGATCAAGCTCACATGGTTCCTCGACAACGCCGTCCTGATGTGGCAGCAGGACGAGGGCGTCTACTGTCTCGCCCGCGACCTACCGGACCACAAGGTGGAGGAGACGTTGGAATACTTCTACCAGACCGCCCACGCGGCCGCTGGGGATGCTCCGCCCATCCGCTTCTGCCTCACCGCGAACCACCACCTCGATCGCGCTCTTGACTATGTCCGCCAGGAGCGCGCGATGGAGAACCTGTTCTCCGGCGACGAGGCGCAACATCTGCGCGATATGGCCGAGCAGGCTCCGGTGATCGAGCTGGTCAACAACCTGTTGTCCCAGGCTGTGGATCTGGGGGCGTCCGACATCCACGTCGAACCCACCGAAGAGACCTTCTCAGTGCGCATGCGCGTCGACGGCGTGATGCACACCCGGCTGACGCAGTCGAAGGACCGCTTCGCCGCCGTCGCGTCGCGCATCAAGCTGATCGCGGGCCTCGACATCGCGGAACGCCGGCTGCCCCAGGACGGCCGCATCACGGAGCGCGTTTCGGGGCGCGAGATGGACATCCGCGTGTCCACGGTGCCGTGCGCATTCGGCGAGTCCCTTGTCCTGCGCCTGCTCGCCACGGAGCGCGACGACCTGGTGTTCGGCAACCTTGGCATGGAGCCCGACCATCTCAAGCTGTTCCGAGGCTGGCTCGGGACCACCAACGGCATCGTCCTCGTCACGGGTCCGACGGGTTCCGGCAAGTCCACCACGCTCGCCGCCGCCCTGGAGGAGATCGATGACGGCGCCAAGAAGATCATCACCGTGGAAGATCCGGTGGAATATCAGATGCCGAACATCACGCAGATGCAGGTCCACTCGGAAATCGGCCTCACCTTCGCCCGGTCGCTGCGCGCCATCCTGCGGCAGGATCCCGAGGTCATCATGATCGGCGAGATACGGGATCTCGAGACGGCGGAGATCGCCATTCGCTCGGCGCTGACCGGCCACGTGGTTCTGTCCACGTTGCACACCAACGACGCCATATCGAGCTTCACGCGCCTGATCGACATGGGCGTGGAGCCTTTCCTGGTCGCGGCGCCCGTTCGCGGCGTGCAGGCGCAGCGGCTGGTACGCAGGGCCTGTCCCAACTGCTCCGTGCCGGTGCCGCGACCGGCGCTGGCGGACGGCTACCTGGACGCCGTGCCGGCGCACATGCTCGGCAACCGCTGGGTCGCGGTCGAAGGCTGCGACCACTGCCGCCACACGGGCTATCGCGGGCGCACCGGCATCTACGAGCTGGTGCCGATGACGGATGGCCTGCGGGACATGATCGTTTCCGGCGCGCACCTGAGCGAGCTGAAGCGCCTGGCGCGGGAACAGTGCTGCCGCACCCTGGTCGAGGACGGCCTCATCAAGGCGTCGCGCGGCGACACGACGGTGGAGGAGTTGATGCGGGCCATGGTGATAGACGCCGAGGCGGGCTAGCCCCCGTACATCTCACCAGGCCGAACGATGCCGGAATACGACTACGAGATCGTCGACAGCAACGGTCAAGCGAGCCAGGGCCGCGTTGAGGCCGCCTCCCGCGCGGACGTCGTGCGCCAGCTCTCCCGCGACGGCCAGACGGTCGTCGCCGTCGACGAGCACCGCGCCCCGGCGCTGGGCGGGCTGCGCCGCGGTCCGCGGGCCCAGGACGTGACCGTAGCTTTCAACGAACTCGCCACCCTGCTCGAGTCCGGTGTCGCCCTGGGGGATGCGGTGACGGCCCAGGGCCGAGGCACGCACCATCCCCATCTCGCGGTCGCGTTCGATGGGATGGCGCGCGGCCTCATGCGCGGGCAAAGCTACCTGGAGGCGCTGCGCGAGAGCGACTTGCCCCTTCCCGACTACGTCTACCAACTGGTCGAAGCCGGCGAACATAGCGGCCGTCTGGCCGAGGCGCTGCGCGGCGCGGTGCAGCAGATGGAATACGACCTGCGGGTCGCCTCGGACATCCGGGGGGCGCTCGCGTATCCGGCGATATTGATCGTCGCGGGCCTCGCGGCGGTGCTCATCGTATTCACCTTCGTCGTGCCGCAGTTTTCCAACCTGCTCGAGTCTGCCGAGGACCTGCCGTTCCTGGCGGCGGCCGTCCTCAATACCGGCGCCTGGTTCAACGCCAACGCCAGGTTGCTGGCGGTCATCGTCGTCGCCGCCGCCGCAGTCGGCGTGGCGCTGATGCGGCGCGAGGGATTTCGCCGCAGGCTGACCGACGCCGTCGCTACGCTGCCCCTGGTGCGCGGCTGGTTTTCGGAGGTCGACACCGCCAAGTGGGCCTCCGTCATGGGCGCGATGCTCGCGAGCCGCGTCGAACTCATGGACGCCTTGGGGCTAGCGTCCCGGGGCGTGCGGATCAGCCGCCGCAAGGAGCTGCTGGACCGGGCGGCGGACGATGTGAGAAGCGGCGTGGCGTTGTCGGCGGCGCTCGAGAAGCAGGACGCGCTGACGCCGACGGGCTACAATCTGATTCGCGTCGGCGAACAGTCTGGACGACTGGCGGAAATGATGCGGGCGCTGGCGAAGTTGTATGAAGAGAACAGCGCGCGGCGCATGCGGCGGGTTCTCACATTCATCGAGCCAGCGGCCGTCCTGCTGATCGGCGGGTTCCTGGGAACCATCATGATCGGCATGATATTGGCGATAACGAGTGTCAATGAGATTGTGCTTTGAGCGCCGCATGAGCGAGCGCGCCACGAAGCGCGCCATGCGCGCCATGAGTAGCCCGGCCAGGGGATTCTCCCTGATCGAACTGATGATCGTGCTGGTCATCATTGGCCTGCTCGCCGGCCTGGTCGGCCCGCAACTCATGCGCAGGCTCGACACTTCCAGGATCAACGTCGCCGACACGCAGATCGTAATGCTGCGCGGCGCTCTGCAGACATACAGGATCGATGTCGGCACCTATCCCACGACTGCCCAGGGCCTGGCGGCCCTGATGTCGCCGCCGGACGATGTCGCCGACTACTGGCGCGGTCCTTACCTGCAGGATGAATTGCCGGCCGACCCGTGGCGGAACCCCTATCAATACGAAGCCCCGGTGAACAGTCTCCAGGGCTTCGTCCTCTACTCCTTCGGCATGGACTCGGCCAAGGGCGGGGAAGGCGACAATGCGGACATCGGATACCTGCCGGAAGGAAGCTCGTAGGCCGCGGCGCGGCTTTACATTGCTTGAACTGCTGGTCGTGCTGGCCGTTCTCGGCCTGGCGACGGCGTTGGCGATGCCGAACCTCCAGCGCCTCTACGCCGCCGCGACGCAAGCGAGCGAGCGAGACTATGTCCTGGACCAGTTCTCCGCCCTCGGTCGCGAGGCCATGATGCGCGGGCGTGCCTACGTGGTCTTCGGCAACGCGCCGCCGCCGGACCCCGCCGAAACGGCCCGCTATGCGGAGTACGAGACCTATGTCGTGGATGTCCCGGCGGGTTGGCGCCTGGGCCTCGACAGACCCCTGGTGGTGCTGGCGAACGGCGTCTGCCTGGGCGGGGCGCTGACGCTGTCCCACGAGGAGGCCGCCGCCGTGCGCGTCGAACTCGCGCCGCCGTACTGCCGCGTCGACGCGGACGCCTGAACCCGCTGATAGCGATGGGCTTCGCATGTCGCCCCAGAACATCCCCAGATCGCGGCAGCGGCGGATCCGCGCCAATAAACGCACTCTCCGCTGCCCACACCGCTGGAGAGACTACTCGTCTACAGAGCGCTTTCGACATCGGGAACCGCGGCGCGATCCCGCCTCGGCCACCGCGTCATTTCGTACCACCTTTCTGCGATCTCGGTGCCGTATCGATCCCTGCCCCGAGACAGACGCCGCATGAGGCCTATCGCCAAGGTCGTTGCCTTGTCATCGCCGGGCGACCGGCTACGCCACGGTTGCGGCGTCGTTGACCAACTGTCCAGTTGCTCCAGCGCGAACAAGGCCTTCGCCAAGTTGCGTGATCCAACTTCGTTCGAACGAAATCGGTCTACGTCGATGAACGTGTAGTCGAAGCGATTCCGTGAGCTCGACGCGCCGGGTGTCCAGGCGGGACGGCCGTTGTAAACCAGAACAGGCACGATGAGAGGTGGCTTTTCATCTACGCAATTGCCCGCGCACAGGTTTTCCGAAAGCGCTGCGGCGTACTGGCGCAGACGTTCCACCGCGTTGGGATAGGGATGCGAACAAAACTCGATCATCAGGACAGGTGTTCCCCGCGGGTGCCGTCTTCCGGGCAGGTAGTTCACCCGCCAGGATGCATCGATGTAGACCTCGCGAACATGCTGGACCCGACTCAGGTCAGAGAGAAAGCAGTTGCTGAACGTTAGTTCCAACTTCCGCGTGTCGAGGTCGGCCGCCAACTCGCTGGGCAGAAAGTCGAGGAAATCGCTGACAATTTCCTTGCAGTGGAACAAATAGCGGATTCGTGCATCCCTGGGACGCGACCTTGCTTCGTCCGACTCAATCCGTATCGAGTCTGCCTTGCGACAGGCCTCGCAGATTCCGTATTGGAGATCTCGCCCGTATTTCCAACAGTAGTAACAGATGCCCAGGCGCTGGCCCACACCGGCGAGCACCTCTCCGGGATTGCCATCGTGGTACCGCGCAGTCCGCAAGCTCTCTTGCACAAAGCTCAGCGTCCTGTCCGTGCCGATATCCTTGAAGAACGACTCCGCCTCGATCTTGGTCAGGACCTCGTTCAACAACTCGCTGTTCATATGGTCAGACATGCGCAGTCCCTGGATAGACGGTTGAGCGTGAAGTCGAAGTCACCGGCAGGAGGGACACGAACCGTCCACCAGGTCGTCGCCGTGCTTTAAGCACCATCTACAGAGGCCAAGGGTCTCGCTGACGTCTCCGAGGATCTCGCCGTGGTTGCAGTCGTACTTCCTCGCTAGACGAAGGACATCTGCGATGAACTCCGAAGTTTTTTCCGGCCCAACCTTCGAGAAGTATGACTCGCGCGCCAGCATGAGCAGCACGCTGTTCAACATGTAGCTACCGCTGTGATTGGACACGTCCGGGCACTCAAAGGTGAACTGAAACAGGGGTAGAGAGGACACTGCGGTGATGCGGAATGTCAAGTCTGGCGTCGCACTGCGATATCGCACTGCGATATCGCACTGCGATAAGGACACCCACCCTTTGTTGGGACACCCACTCTGCATCCTTTCTTGGGACACCCACTCTGCGATAAGGACACTCTGCGATAAGGACACCCATCCCGCCCCTTGTTCGAACCGGGGCTTCGTGCTCATCGCGGCCCTTTGGACCTTGGCGGCGATGGCTGTCCTTGCAGTAGTTTCCTTGCAGTAGTTGGACCCTGGCGGCGATGGCTGTCCTTGCGACGGCCTTCCTTTTGGCCGGGCTATGGCTGTCCTTGCGGCTTGACGGCTTGATGGCTGTCCCTGCGGCCTGTCCTTGCGGCTTGATGGCTGTCCCTGCGGCCTCGTCCGTGATGCAGCTTGATGGCTGTCCCTGCGGCCTCTCCCTGCGGCCTCGCTTGATGGCTGTCCCTGCGGCCTCGCTTGATGCAGCTTGGTGGCTGTCCCTGCGGCCTCGCTTGATGCAGCTTGATGGCTGTCCCTGCGGCCTCGCTTGATGGCTGTCCCTGCGGCCTCTGCTTACTCAAGCCATGAGGCGCCTCTGTGGCCATCGAGCACGGCACGCCACATTGGGTCGCTGGCAATGGTGCGCGTCGGCTCGGGTGTTAGAATCCCGGACATGGCCAAGACCGTTCTCACGAGCGATACTCCCGCGCGCTCCCCTGCTGAAGGCTCTTTTCTTACGAGGGGCACCCCCTCGCGGTCCCCTGCTGAAGGCTCCGCTCCGTTAGTGCCTCTGCGGGACGAACGGCGGCTTGACGTTGCGGCGGTGACGTATCGCAACGCGCCGCCCGAATTGGAGTTCCCCGGCTGCGAACCGATGCGCCTGACGCGCGACGAGATCGACGCCTTCGAAGGGCGGCTGGAGTTCTGGGACGCCCGCGCGGAAACCGCCTGGGTGGTTCGCGAACCCACCAGCCCCGTGCACGAGCGCCCCGGGCAGGCGCTGGCGACTCTGGTGGACCGCATTGCTGCGGTGCGCGGTTCTCCCATCATCTCCTACGGCGCGATGGACCTGCTGCAGCGCGCCCCGGACGGCGCGCCTCGGCGGATCATGCAGGCGGACCAATCCGTATACCTGCGGCCGAAGCGCGTCGTCCTGCCGGGGCCGCGCGCGATGATCGTCGGCGAGCACGCGCTGCCGAACGTGGTGCTGGAGGTGGACCACACGACGGACGTGCGTCGGGGCAAGCTCCCGCAGTACGAGGCGTGGGAATTCCCGGAGGTGTGGGTCGAGGTGCCGGACTGGTCGGTGCCGAGCCGGCCTCGGGGGCTGGTGCCGGGATTGACGATCCACGTGCTGGAGGGTGGTGCGTACGAGACATCGGTCGATAGCCGGGCGTTTCCGGGCTGGACGTCGGAGGAGATCCACGCGGCGATGAACGAGACGACGCCGTCGGCGCGCACCTACGGGATTCTCGAGCGCGTCGGGACGCTGCTGGGCGCGCGGGAGGGCACGGGTCCGGACGACGATCCGCTGCTTCGCTCGCAGCGACGGCAGGGTTTCGAAGCGGGCCGCGCCGAGGGCCGCGCCGAGAGCCGTATGGCAATAGTGCGCGAAGTGCTACGGTCGCGGGGCATTGAGGTTTCGAAGCTGGACTTGGACGAATTTCCCGCGTTTTCAGAGTTGTCGGATTCCGATGTCGTCTCGGTGGCCCTCGATTCGGAGTCCGCGGCCGACTTTGCGCGGCGAGTCCGTCAGCAATTCCTCCGGGAGCGCGAATAAGCATTCAAGCTAATCGACGAACCAGATCCGGGTGCGCGTCCCACAGACGCCAACACCGGGCATGTCTCAATCCTGCGTCGGACAGCGCCCGTCCAATCCTCAAACGCGCCGCGCGCCTCGCCGGCTTCACCCTGCTCGAAACCACTGTCGCCCTGGCGATCTTCGCCGCCGGGGGCATGGCCCTCTACGGCCTCTTCAACAGCAATCTGATCGGGCTCGGCAAGGCCGCCGACATCTCGCGGCTCGAGCCCGCCGTGTTGCGAGCCGTCGAGCACCTGTCCTCGATCAACATTCGCGAGCAACCCATGGGTCAACTCCAAGTCGGCGGCTTCGACATCGCCTGGTCGTCGAACCTGGTCGAACCCGTGCGCCAGGGCCAATCGGCTGCGGGTTTTCTCGGCAGCTTCGAGATCGGTCTCTACGACGTGGACATCGAACTCAGCCGGAATGGTCGACCAGGCAGCACCTACCGCGTGCGCCTGGCGGGCTACCAGAAGGTGCGCCAGTCTGAACTCTTCATCGAGTAGCCGGACGATGAAAGGGATGCAGGCCGCCTGCCCGCCACATTTCCGAAGAGCAGCGGCGCGCCGGACGGCGAGCGGCTTGACGTTGCTCGAGATGCTGGTCGTGTTCGTGCTCGCATCGCTGGTCGGCACGCTCCTGATCCAGGGCACCGGCTTCTTCCTCGGCCAGTACGACACCGTGAAACGCATCGGCCGCGAGGCCTCCTCCGAGGCGCTGCAACAAGGCTGGTTCGCGTCGACCGTCCACGCCATGGTGCCCTATTTGGCGGAGGGCAGGCGGGGCTTTGTCGGCGACTTCGAATCCTTCCAGGGCGTCACCACACAAGCGCTACGGGCACCTTCGGGCATCCCCGTCGCCGCCCGCTGGTCCATCGTCGCAGACGAGGCGGGCACCGCCGTCGTCTATGCTGAGGAACCGTCTCCATGCCCTTCGGACACCCGGGGTGCGAACGGGACCGCGACCCGACCGCCCCGAAGCGCCGGAACGGATAGCCACTCTGGGAACCCCGCCCAAGGCTTGGGCGACATCGCCTGCGGCGTAGGCGCCGCGCCCTTCGAGGACGCCCGCTGGACGGTGCTCGAATCCGACGAGCCACTGATCTTTTTGTACGCGGGCCTTGATCGCGCCTGGCGGGCGCACTGGCCCGTCGACGGCGTGCGGGAATGGATTCCCCGCCAGGTCAGGCTGGTCACATCCGCCGGGCAAACCGTCTGGATCGCGAGCTTCGGCCTGCACCCCGAGCCGGTGGGCAACCCGAGGGATTTCAGGTGACCCGTTTTTTTTGGGACACTCACCTTTGGGACACCCATCGTCTTTGGGACACCCATCACCGCTTTTTTTCGGACACCCATACCGGTAAGGACACCCACCGCGATAGGGACACCCACCGTGCTCCCGCCAGGGACACCCACCGCGAGCCTCGCCTGAATCGCGGCTTCGTGCTCGTCGCGACGCTTTGGACCCTGGCGGCGATGGCTGTCCTCGGGGCGTACATCGATGGCGTCGCATCGGCCGACATCGAGCGCGCTGCTGCTGCGAAGGCCGCGCTCGAACGGGAACTCGCGCGGCGCAGTACGGAGGCGACGCTGGGCTACCTGATGTCGACGGGTCGCATGAATCATCGCGGTCTGATGCTGGAGTCCGAGCAGTCCTTCTCCGACGCGGAGGGCAACAGGGGCCCGGACCGAAGCGTGGGCGTGATCGTGGTCTCAGGCGGAACCTACGCCGGCCTTGGTGGCACGCGCTTCTCCATCCAGGACGAGAACGGCCTCGTGTCCGTCAACTTCCCGCGCAGCGCCAACTTCGCTGCCACGCTGTCGTATGCGGGCGTTGCGTCCACGGACATCGCCCGCATCGTCCCCAGGGTGGAGGACTACGTCGACATGGACGACGACCTCTCCCTGAGCGGCGCAGAGCGTTTCGACTACGACAAGACCACCTCGCCCGCACCGGGTGGCCGCGCCGCAACGTCCTACCAGACCAGCGTGATTTCCCGCGCGCGGAACCGAGCCCCGAGCGCCTCCCGGACCGCAAACAGCCAAGGTCCTGGCAGCACCAGCGGAGGCCCCGACACGGCTTCGGACCTCCGGTTTCCAAATCCATCGAACTGGACCATGGCCACGCCTCTGGAACTGAGGCGCGTCCTCGGCGTCGGCGACCTCATTGCCCCCGGCCAGTGGCGCCGCCTCCTGCCCATGCTCACGATGCGCCAGACCGCCGGCCACAACTTCAACACCATGCGGCCCGATGTCCTCGCCGCGGTCCTCGAGCTGGACCAGGGCGCGGTCGACAACATCCTCGCCGAGCGCGCCGAACGCTCCGTTGCGAGCCTGAACCGCGTCGCCATGCTGACGGGCACCCACGTGGACATCGATCCGATGGGCGTGCAGGGGCTGCCGTCCCGCTTCCTCAGAGTCTCCATCTGGCATAATGCCAGCGGTTTGCGGTCCGTCGCCGGCATGGCGCTGACCCCTTTCGGGGACGCCCCCTGGCGCATCGACTACCGCTACAAGGAGCAAATGGCGCCCGCGCTCACCCGAGCAGAGCCCACAGGAGCCCATCGAGACCCCACGGAGCCCCCGATTGACAACGAGTCGAGCGATGCTGGCGTTCTCCAGGCTGCGACGCCGCTTCTCCAATAAGTCCAACGTCATTCAGACGCGGCAGGGCACGGAGCGCCTGCCCTTCAGGTCGCTCCATGCCCACTGGATCGTCGGCCGCGGTCTCTGCATGTATCGCTCGGAGGACTTCGCCAACGTGCCCAGCAACAAACGGCGTGCGGCGCTGGACCTCAAGTTGCCGCTGTGGAGCCCGTTTGCCCGCACCGGCCATCACTGCGTCTGGGAGGGCGGCAAGGCCATGGTCTGGTTCTGGGACGCGGACGCGGTGCCTGCGGTTTCCGCCACCGATCCGCACGACACATCCCCAGACGCGCCCCCGAGCCCCAACGCCCCGTCCTCAAAAACGCGGCCCCGCATCCGCCCGGAGACGGTCTTCCTGTCCCGCATGTCCGATGGCGTCAACCTGCAGGCCTGTCGCGAAGGCTTCGAACTGCAGCACTGGCGCGACCGCGTGCTGGAACACGCATTCTGGTTCGGCCAACGTCCGGACCAGGCGCGCATTGAGAGCGTCCTGGCTCAATGGGGCGCCGATGTCGAAGCCGAAGCGCCGCGACCGGGGCCGCCAAACCCCGCACTCGCCGGGCAAGCGACCGCCAGCGTGTCAACCGCGCAAGACCTGACCCACGAGCCCTGGTCCAGCTCGCCGACGCCCCAGGAGTGGCTGGAAGCCAACGAGCGCCCGCTGGCGACCGCCGTGCTTCTCGTCCTCGTCCTGACCGCGACCTGGCATGAAGCGCGCTACTGGCAGGCCCGCTACCTCCACCGGGCAGCCGAAGCGGAATTCGCCGGGCTGCAACAGGACCTCGACCCCATCCTCTCGGCCCGCAACGAACTGCTGACCTTGCGGGGGCGCAATCTGGCCCTGTCGGAGATCCTGCGCGAACCGTCCCAGGCGTACCTCATGGGCCTGGTTGACAGCGCCATCCCAGGCCCCGACGCGCGCTTCCGCCAGTGGTCCTACCAGCAGCGCGAACTCTCGGTGGTGGTCGTAGACGAAAGCGCGGACCCCATCGCCTATGTCCGCTCGCTCGAGGCTCAGCCCATGTTCCAGGACGTCTCCGCGGAACAGGGCCGCAAGGAAAACGAGATCCGAATGAACCTGACGGTGAGCCCATGACGCCCGCGAACTCCGCGTCCGCCTCGCGCGTTCGAAGCGCCCTGGCCCCGCTGCGCCAGGAGTTCACAACCAACATAAGGGTGCGCCTCGGCGTCTGGTGCGTCCTCGCGATGGTCTTCCTCTACTGGATACTCGTGCGCTCCGACGACCTGCAGGCGGCCCGTGCCGAATACGCCGGGGAAATCGCCCGCCTCGAGCGCGCGCAGGACGCCCGCGCCGACGAAGACTGGCCGCTTCTGCTGGAGGCCGAGCAACGCACTGGCGCGGAGCTCACTACCAGCTTGTGGCAGGCCGAAACCGAGGGCGTCGCAAAGGCCCGCCTGCTGGGTGCCCTCACCGAGCTTGCCGGCGAGATCGACCTGCGGGACCACCGCGTCCAGCCCGGAGTGACGCAACCCGTCGCGGACGCGCCCGATATCTGGCGGGTGCAGGCGCGCCTCACCGCCCGCCACCGCATGGGCGCCGAGCTGCGGCTGCTCCACGCCCTCGCGACCTACCCCAAGAAGCTCGTGGTCGATCGTCTGGACATCAGCCAGACCCGGTCCCGCGTCAACATCCTGGTATCCGCGTACTTCGTGGGTCTCGCGCCGTAAGCCGGGTGACGTTGTCCCGGCGGGCACGACGCGACATCGCCATTCCCCGCTCCCGTAGGCAAACTGATTCAGGTTTTTGCCGCCTCTTCCCGGATTGAACTCCGGCGTCGCTTTCCCGAATGAACTGCTCGGTCCGCGACAGCGCTCCTTGGATTGACGACAGCGCGGGGCCACGCGCACCACGACATTTCTCACGCGCGAAACGGCGATTTCTTCCGCGCGGGAAGGATCAATGTCCGTTGTTGGCCCCAATGTTCCCGGGCTATCTTCCAACCATGAGACGCCCGCCACCACGTAGGTCACCGCCAGGCCGACATTCGGTGCCATACCAGATCGAACCCGAGCTCTCCGCTCACCTATTGCAGCGACCGGAGTACGGCATGGGCTACCAACTCGCGACCGCCCCGCCCAGGGACGGCGGCGGCAACGAACCACATAACTACGCGATCATCAACGCTACCTGGGCTCTGTCCATGACCGAGGACTGGCTGCCAGACCCGGACGACCTCCGGGGATTCGACGACTACCTTGCCACTCTCGCCTCCGCCTCGTCGTCCCCGCGTCCCGTTGTGCTCGTCGAAAACCCGGTCTCGTTCCCCGATCAGTTCCCCTTTGTCATCGACGACCTCTCCCTCCTCGTCCATGGCTCCTTTGAGGCCACCGTCCACAAACATCAGCGCTTCCGTCGTTTCTCCGCCTTCTCCAACGACCGACGCATCCGGCCGGACTCGAGCCTCCGTGGTGGCACCTACGTCACGTCCGTCAACGATGCCGACCATGTCAACACCGGGCTCTCCGCCGTCGCCCGCTACGCCCTGCCGAGCCATGCACCCGCCATCTTCAGGTTCGACGTCACCATTCGTCCCGAGAAACCGGTAACGCTAGTGTGTGGTACGGTAAAACCCGCGTATGACCAATCTGGAGGCGGCATCGAGTTCCGAATCCTCGACGATGGCCAAGCCGTTGCGTCCACACAACCAAACGTTCTCCCCGCCTGGTAGCGGACAGCGGTCGTGACCGTTCACCTTCCGCAACCCTGGATCGACCGGCTTTGCCAACTCCCCGAGTCCGGCATGGGCTTCCAGAACGCCTTTATCCGTCTCGCCAACGGCGACTCCCTCAAGGTCACGATCTTCAACGCCGACCAGTTCGAGTTGCCCGCCGACCGTCCCGCCCTCGACACCCGCGACATCGTCGACATCCGCTTGGTCGCGACCGACATCCGGTGATCGGCGGCCCCCCGGCCTACCCCTGGTTTGGGAAAGGCCAGTTTGAAAACACCATCGAAAGCCAGACCCAGTCCCGCGTCAACATCCTCGTGCCCGCCTACTTCGTCGGTCTGACGCCGGAATCCGCGTGACCCGCCGGCGAGGACATCTCGATCCCGGTTCTGGCAGCGGAACGGCTTCGGGTTTCGGCGGTACGGTTCCACGCGCCACGACATTATCTCGCGCGAGAAGCGGCGATTTCGTGCGCGGGGGATGGTCAATGTCCGTTGGCCGGCACTGTGCCGGCGTGGTAAGTTGTGGCCATGACACGAAGTCCTCGAAGTCCTTGACAGTTCCCTGCGGGCAGCGAGAATTTTCGGTCGAATGCAGAGTGACTCCCGCCGAGATTGGGAGCGCGAAATCGGGAGGGTCGCATGGCCGCCTACATGGTCACATACGATCTGTCCCAGCCCAGGCGCGACTACCCGCGCCTGGGCGAGCGAATCAAGGCAATCTCGGGTACTTGGGCGCTCATCACGGAGTCTTCTTGGATTGTTGTGAGCACGTCAAAGTCGGCCACTGTCATTCGAGACGATCTCATCCAGGCCATCGACAACGATGATTCACTGTTCGTCGCTGAATTGACCGGCGCGACCGCATGGAGAGGACTTCCGGCTCAGCGCACCGACTGGTTGAAGGCCAACCTGTGATGGACGAGACAGTGGGACGAGGCTATGCCACCCGAGAGGACATTCGGCACCTCGAAGATAGGATCGACAAACGCATTGACAAGCTCGACAACCGTCTATGGTTGCTTTTGGCGACAGTTTTGGTCGCGGCGGTGGCTGTGATATTCAAGGGAAGTGTCTGATGCCGATAGCGCCGAACGGCGAGATTCGTCCGCAACCTTCGTAGGTTTCACTCCGGAATCCGAATCCCGGGTGCCCCTCAGATCAACGCCCCAGCGCCCCGACCAACCAACCCACCCGATCACCGCAGCCTCAGCCTGTCGATCCGCACCGGATCGCGGGAGATTCGCGCAAGCCGGGCGAACAACGCGCTCGCGACAACGGCGAGTCCGACCACGAGCCCCCACCACATGCCGTACACGCCGATTCCCGGGATGCTCTGGAGCCCGAAGCACAGGGAGGCACCCACCGGCAGTCCGAACAGCCAGTAGGCGACCAGCGCGATCACCATCGGCGCGCGGGTGTCCTTGTAGCCGCGCAGGGACATCAGCCAGTCCCCGTCCGGCGTCAACATCCTCGTGCCCGCCTACTTCGGCAGTCTCGCGCCGGAATTGGCATTGCGTTGTCCTGACGAGCACGATGCGATCCGTCCCGACTTGTCCCTGGTTGATCTCCCGGCGTCCCCCTGGGTTGACCGCGATACTTCTCACGCAGGAAGCGGCGATTTCTCACAAGCTATAAGGATCAATGTCCATTGTTGGCGCAATGCTTCCGCGCTATTTTCGAATCATGAAAAGCGATCCAGAAGCGGTGCAAAGTTTTGGACTCTCAGTGCCACTCGGTCGGGCTATTCGCGCCTCCATTGAGCATGCTAACGGCAGCCCTTGGCGCGCGTTAAAATCGACATGGATTTCGAGTGCGGGAAAGCCCACAAAGTCTATTGCTAACAATAACTTCCACAAAATGCAGACTTTCGGTTTTCGCTTCGGGGGGTTAGGCTATGCTTGCTATGGTGGTTCGTTATCTATTCGACTCCGGGGGCCGTTGGATCGCCTTCGCTTCCGGGAAGTTCGTGTTTGGACGACATGGGGACCTGCTCGGGTGGATACCCTGGGACGACAATGAAAACGAGGTGGTGACGAAGGGAGGCGACTATCTCGGCACCATTGTGGGCAGCGCGGGAAGGCAAAGGCTGTACCGCTTCCATGATCACCCATACCGGGGGTATCCAGGGCGCCCATCCGATCCGGACTATCCAGGTTATCCGGGGCATCCGGGTGCCATCGATAGCACCTTGCCGCCTTTCGGCGCTGATGACATAGATCTACATTCATTCGTCTCAGAGGCGTAATGGCCTTTGAACCGGAACCGCCAATGCCTGAGGCGGAGGAACTTTCGAACGCAAGTTGCACACCGATGAGTGACTCGGTAGCGCCAGCTCGCCATGTGGCAGATGCCGCAAAAGGAGGAGCAACGAGGTCAGTCGCGTCCAAGCAACCAGCCGTTCTCCCCGCTTGGTAGCGGACGGCGGTCGTGACATGGTCACGGTCTTCAACGCCGACCAGTTCGAGTTGCCCGCCGACATGCCCGCCCTCGACACCCGCGACATTGTCGACATCCGCCTCGTCGCGGCCGACGTCCGGTGATCGGCGGCCCCCGGGCCTATAGAGGTATCACGCGCGCTCGCGCGAACCAACGCCCCGCACCCCGACCGACCCGCGCCCCTAACCAACCCCCGCTCCCCAAATCACCGCAGCCTCAGCCTGTCGATCCGCACCGGATCCCTGGAGATTCGCGCAAGTCGCGCGAACAGCGCGCTCGCGACAACGGCGAGTCCGAGCACGAGCCCCCACCACATGCCGTACACGCCGATTCCCGGGATGCTCTGGAGCCCGAAGCACAGGGAGGCCCCACCGGCAGTCCGAACAGCCAGTAGGCGACGAGCGCGATCACCATCGGCGCGCGGGTGTCCTTGTAGCCGCGCAGGGTGCCCATCACGGTCGCCTGGGGGCCGTCGAAGACCTGGAACAGGGCGCCGAGCAGCAGCAGCCCCGCAGCGAGCTGGACGACGTCCGTTTCTTTCGTATACAGGCCGACGAGGTCGTGCCGCCAGATCAACAGGGCGGCGGCGAAGCCGACGCCCCATACGACCGCGGCGGAGGCCGCCACCCAGGCCGACCTGCTTGCGCCGGCGTAATCGTTCGCGCCCACGTTGAATCCGACGCGGATGGTCGCCGCCATGCCGAGCGCCAGGGGCACCATGAACGTGACGCCCACGATGTTGAACGCGACCTGGTGCGCGGCGACTGTTTCGACCCCAAGTCGCCCGATCAGCAGCGTTGCCCCGGAGAAGAACGCAACCTCCACGAACAGGGCCAGGCCGATCGGCAGTCCCAGTTGCAGGAGACGTCCAATCTCGGCCGGTTCCGGGCGCGAGAACGCGGAGAAAACGCCCGATGCCCGCACCCTTGACGCCGACACGACGACGAGCATGGCGATCAGCGAACAGGCCATCACGATAGCCGTCGACCAGCCGCAGCCGACGCCGCCCATGGCGGGTGGGCGCTCGCGAATGGGTTGTTGGCCTACAGGTCGGGAATGGCTGACCAATTGGCCCGGTAGGTTGACCAGTCTCGGCCGCTGCAGCGGACCGTCGTGGCATCGAATGAGATTCGAAGAGTTATGTGTTGGCCGCTCGCGCTACCGGTGCCATGCACAACGTGTTCGGTATGCAAATCGGGCCGTGGGATCAGCACGAAGTCCGACCAGTTGGCGTGATGGTAAACAGCAAAAACGTAGACGAGTTCAGGCACTCGGGGCGTTATCACCTGCTCGATTGAGATCCGGAACTGGCCGAGGTAGGACTTTGCGCGTTGGGTCGCACGGCACGTCTTGACTTGTACTGGAACGAATGCGGTGGGGCTTCGGGCCACGAACAAGTCATCTCCCACGTCGACTTCGGGAACGGCTACCTTCCATTCCCGCATCAGGAATTGCGCGACGACGGCACGCTCGCCGGCTTTGCCGGTATAGAGATTTCGACGAGCCATCAAACGGCGTTTGGATCGAACATGGCCAAGTTGCGCCCGGGGTCTAGGAACTCTACGCCTCCGATTTGACTCAACGAATTCATTTCCATACCGGTAAGGAGTTCGGCGACGGTCCGGCGGAGTTCTTCCTTGCCAAGAACTGCAATGAAGTCCTGTTTGGTATCGAACCCGATGAAGATACTTCTCGGCAGAGGAGTGTCGTCAGTCCTTCTGGCCTTCATGAATTCGCGGCTCCGAGGCTCAAGCTCAAAAGTGCACCCGCCGGGTTGGCTCCCCACGTAGATTCTCATCTTGTTCACGGCGATTTCCGGTTGCGGCATGGCGAACACGAAGTCGTTTGAGTATACGTAACGTATATCACGATGTCCGCGCTGTGAGCCCGCAACAGCACATCCTCGTGTCCGCCTACTTCGTCGGTCTCGCGCCGGAATCCGCATATCCGCATAGGAAGCAGCACGCGCGCGCCCGCGGACCAGCGCCCCGACCAACCAAACGCCCCCGATCACCGCAGCCTGAGCTGGGCCACCCGCACAGGATCGCGGGAGATTCGCGCAAGCCGGGCGAACAACGCGCTCGCGACAACGGCGAGTCCGACCACGAGCCCCCACCACATGCCGTGTACGCCGATTCCCGGGAAACTCTGGAGCCCGAAGCACAGGGTCGCCCCCACCGGCAGTCCGAACAGCCAGTAGGCGACGAGCGCGATCACCATCGGCGCGCGGGTGTCCTTGTAGCCGCGCAGGGTGCCCATCACGGTCGCCTGGGGGCCGTCGAAGACCTGGAACAGGGCGCCGAGCAGCAGCAGCCCGGCAGCGAGCTGGACGACGTCCGTTTCTTTCGTATACAGGCCAACGAGATCGTAGCGCCAGATCAACAGGGCGGCGGCGAAGCTGACACCCCATACGACCGCGGTGGAGGCCGCCACCCAGGCCGACCTGCTTGCGCCGGCGTAGTCGTCCGCGCCGACGTTGAACCCGACGCGGATGGTCGCCGCCATGCCGAGCGCCAGGGGCACCATGAACGTGACGCCCACGATGTTGAACGCGACCTGATGCGCGGCGACCGTTTCGACCCCAAGTCGCCCGATCAGCAGCGTTGCTGCGGAGAAGAAAGCGACCTCCACGAACAGCGCCAGGCCGATCGGGAGTCCCAGCCGCAGGAGACGTCCAATCTCGGCCGGTTCCGGGCGCGAGAACGCGGAGAAAACGCCCGATGCCCGCACCCTTGACGCCGACACGACGATGAGCATGGCGATCAGCGAACAGGCCATCACGATAGCCGTCGACCAGCCGCAGCCGACGCCGCCCATGGCGGGGATGCCGAGCGCCGGCTGCCCATGGATGAACAGCCAGTTGAGCGGCACCTTGATCGCCAGCATGCTCAACCCGATGCACATCGCCGGCCGCGTCCAGGACATGCCTTCGCACAGGCAGCGCAAAGCGACGTAGGCCAGCATCGCGGGCAGACCGAGGCTCGCGGCGCGCAGATAACCGGTGGCCACCGGGATCGCGCGCTCGTCCACGCCCAACAGGCGATACGCGGGCTCCACGTTCTGCAGCAACACGGCAACCGCCGCGCCGCCGCAAACCGCGATCCACAACGCCTGGCGCACGACGGCGCCGGCGGCGGCGATGCGTCCGGCGCCGTGCAGTTGCGAGACGGAAGGCGTCACGGCCATCACGATCCCGGACATCAGCAGCATCAGCGGCCAGTACAGGTTGCCGCCGAGGGCGATGCCCGCGAGATCGGTCGCGCTGACGCGCCCCGCCATGATGGCGTCGGCGACGCCCATGCCCATCTGCGCGAGCTGCGTGATGATGATGGGCACGGCGAGCACGCCGAGCGAGCGGAATTCCGCCAGCACTGGCCAGCGATTCATGGGATGCATCGGGTCTTGAGCGAGAGGTGGCGGATACTACAACACGGACGCGCGAATATGCGGGCCGGCGCGGCTGCATCAGATTGGTTCGTTCCGTCCCCCGGGACATTTCTCACGCGAAAAACGGCGACTCGCCACGCGAGGACAGTCGATGCCGTTGGTCCGCCGCGTTTTCGCGCGTTACGCTCGCGGCCATGAAACCCGACCCCACCTACAAGCAGATATTTGCCCACGAGTTCATGGTCGAGGAGTCGATGCGCTGGTTTGTGGCGGACCTCCAGGGCGTGCGCGAACACGTCGACGCGCTCCACTTCGGGAAGATGCTGCGATTGCATGAACAGTCCGTCACCGGAGACATGGAAGAACCGCGCCAATACGCCGATGACATGGTCTGGCGCGTGCGCTTTCGCGGTCGGTCGAAAGACGAGGGCGACGATGCGTGGCTGTACCTGGTCCTGGTGCTCGAGTTCCAGGCCGAGGTTGCCTTCCATCGTCGACGAGCGGGGCCGGGCCACAGGCGAAGCCGAAGGCGTCGGCTGTGGGGCACTGCCGTGGTAACCTCAGCGTCCACCATGAACGCGCCTGTCGAACAAGCGACCGTTGCGAACAGAATCCGTGATCGCCTCGGCGAGGCGGAGGTTCAGGTCACCGGCGAGGGGAACCGTGATAAGTCAAGCGGTTGATGACAATCTGTCGCGGACGCGGAAGACGCGAACGAGAAGCATCACACGATGCAGTCCTGCTGAGTGCCGGCTGCGAAGGCCCTGCATTGCGACGGCCGGTCGGACACGCCGAGTTTCGAGACAAATACACCATGCAAGCCAGCTTCGTTGCAAAGCACGAGGTTGAATTCGCGGCGCTCCACGAGAAGGTCATCGCCGCCGGCGGTTCGACGTGAAGACGACGCGCTACTTCGATGAGCAAATCCGGCGCAAGCGTCCCTACATCGAACCAGCGTGGTGCGTCGAGGTCATCGCTGCTCCGCTACGACGCGAGGAGCAATCGGACGGCCGCGTCCGCTGGTGGGGCGAAGTGATCGTTTCGTCACGCTGGACGACGGAGAGACCGTCCACAATGCATTTTTTGATCGGGGATTTCGCAGAGGAACGAGATGAAGCTCCACTACTATCACGACACCGACAGCCTGTATGTCGAATTCAAGCCCGGCCCGGGCACACAAACGCGTGAGGTTTCCGTCGGCCTCAATGTGGATCTGGATGCTGCGGGAGACGTCGTGGGCTTCGACATAGATCACGCGTCAACACGTCTCGACCTCTCTACACTTGAGGTCGAGGCACTTCCCGTTCGCTCCTACACCGTGGCTTGAGCTTCGTCGTCGAGCAGTGTGGGCGGAAGCATCCTCGACCCCGAAAAGACAAAATCAATGTCTTCCATGGAACGACGTCACCGGGGAGCGCCAGCGACCGGGGACGATTGTTTCATGGAAGACGAGCGGGGCCGGGCCGCGGGCGAAGCCGAAGGCGCCGACCGTGGGGCACTTATTCGGACTCCGCACACCAAACCTCAACCCGATGAACATCGCCGGTCGCGTCCAGGCCATACCGGCACCGTGCAATTGCGAGACCGACGGCGTCACGGCCATCACGATCCCGGACATCAGCAGCATCAGCGGCCAGTACAGGTTGCCACCGAGGGCGATTCCCGCGAGGTCGGTCGCGCTGACGCGTCCCGCCATGATGGCGTCGGCGACACCCATGCCCATCTGCGCGAGCTGCGTGATGATGAGGGGCACGGCGAGCACGCCGAGCGAGCGGAATTCCGCCAGCGCTGGCCAGCGATTCATGGGATGCGTCGGGTCTTGAGCGAGAGGCGGCGCGTACTACAACACGGACGCGCGAATATGCGGCCAGCACGGCTGCGAGATTGTTTCCGTCCCGGCCGGGGACTGCCTCTCGTGCGGGGCTTCCCGAGCTGTGATCCCCGGAAATGTCTCACGCGAAAATCGGCGATTCGCCACGCGAACAATGGTCGATGGCCATTGGCTGGCCGGGCTTTCCCCCGCTACTGTCGTGGCGATGAAACCCGACCCCACCTACAAGCAGATATTTGCCCACGAGTTCATGGTCGAGGAGCTGATGCGCTGGTTCGTGGCGGACCTCCACGGCGCGCGCGAACTCGTCGACGCGCTCGACTTCGGGAAGATGCTGCGATTGCACGAACAGTCCGTCACCGGAGATATGGAAGAGCCGCGCAAGTACGCGGATGACATGGTTTGGCGCGTGCTGTTTCGTGGTCGGTCGGAAGACGAGGGTGACGATGCGTGGTTGTATCTGGTCCTCGTGCTTGAGTTCCAGGCTGAAATTGACTTCAAGATGCCGCTGCGCATTCGCAACTACGTCGACAACTTCCACATGGAGCAATGGCGCAGCAAGTATTTCGGCTCAACCAGTCGATTGCTGCCGGTCCTGCCAATCGTCATCTATAACGGCAACTCCCCGTGGAGCGCCGCGCCGAGGGTGATCGATCTGGTGACCCCGGGCGCTACGGGGAATGAACGGGGAAGTTCGAATGCCGCATCGCGGGCCGATCCGCTGTTCGCCGGCGACGGCTACCTGCTGCTTGACACGCATCGGCTGGCGGCGGACGATTTGCGAATGGACAACGCCGCGGCGCTGCTGGCGGGGTTGGAGAACCCATCCCTGGAGCGGGTCGCTGCGCAAGTTGCGGCGTTGCGCCGGCGGCTCGACGCGCCGGAACTCAAGCCGCTGAAGGAGCTGATGCTGCTGTGGGCGCAGCGTGTGTCGCAGCGGCGGCTTAATCTGGACCTGGGGATAGAAGACATGGCGGAAGTGGACCGGTTGCACGAGTCGGGTGACCTCGAAGTTTTTTTCACTGAGCGCGCCCTGGCGGAGCGGGAAAAGTTACGTTCGGAAGGTCGCGCGGAAGGCATTGAGCGAGGCCTTGAGCAGGGCATCGCCGCCGAGCGTGACCTGCTGCGCCGGCTGGCGACGCGCAAGTTCGATGCGGGCACGGCGGAGCGGCTGACAGGCCTGCTGTCGCGGATCGACGATCCCGAGGGTCTCGCCGCGGCGGGAGACTGGATCATCGAGTGCGCCAGCGGCGACGAGCTGATCGCCCGAGTCGGCGACATCGCGGGGTCGTGACGCCGTACGGGCGACGCATCGCGTGACGCCCCGCAGGGCGGCGGATGGGCGGCACCGAATGAACATCCCTGACCTTCTCGCTCCCCAAATCACCGCCATCGCCGTCTGCGCGGTAATCCTCTCGACGGTTCGTGCCGCTTTCGCCATCCCCCCGGCGTTTCGGACGGCAATGCAATAGCGGACGGTTCGGGCGGCTGCGCGGCCGAGCTTCCCGCGTGGCGCGTCGGACCCGTAACCGGGCGAGACCCGTAGCGAAACGCGGGTTCGGCATGCTGCAGCACCACGACCAGCAGCAACGCGGCGAGCGTCGCGCCGCCGCGCACCGCGCGATCCATAACCACTTGGCGCACGCCGCCCCCGCACACCGCAATCCATAGCGCCTGGCGCGCGCCGCCGCGGCCACTGGCGCCGGCCCTACCCGGCGCGGCCTTGCAGTCGTCGCAGTACGGCATCGACTGGCTGTCCCCACGACCGGCACAGTCCCCACGACCGGCACATGGCTGCCCCCGTGGCCGCGCTCATTGCTGCCCCTGCGGCCGCTTGCGCATGGCTGTCCCTGCCGCCGCTGCACATGGCTGACACCGTGGCCGCTTTGGCTGTCCCCGCACATGGTTCCCGCGACTGCAGTCCCCGCGACCGCGCTGGCAATACGGCGTCGCATGGCTGTCCCCGCGCAGGCTTCGACCGCGCTGGCAATACGGCGTCGCATGGCTGTCCCCGCGCAGGCTTGGCAAGAGGGCTTCATGGCTGTCCCCGCAACCGCCACGGCACGCACCGAGCAAGTCATTCAGCACGTCACACACGTAGTAGGCCGACAGCACCGTTGCCCGCTCGGCTGCCGCAGCCTCTCTCTGGAGCACGCCCAAGGCGAGATGCCGAATCCCGTCCGTTCGCTCCCTGTCGTCCTTCCTGCCGGACAGATACAGCTCGACGTTGTGGTCTGCCGACCCACGGTCTTCGGCGTCCGCCTGCGTCATTGCCTCTGCTTCCGAAACCCCAACGAAACGCGATCAAAGGAGGTTACGAACGTCGTCCACTCTCAACCGTGCGAGCCCTCGAAGGTCGAATCTGTCCGCATAGTATCGGCCGACGATTAACAGGTCCTCTCTTCGCAGTTCGCCCAGAACCCCGTCCACGTCCCCGCGATACGAGTACGTCAATCGCTTGCGCAGTTCACTCTTGGTTCCACTTGCCCGCAAGCCGCGGATCGAGCGCAATCTCACAAGTGCCGGTTTGCCCAGCGGTGTCAACACCTCCCTGACCGACAAGCTCATCTCCCATTCTCCTTCCTGCGTCCTTCAATCAGCGCCAACATCAATGGCGGCAACGCCCACGCGCCACCGGCCCACCGTTGGCCACGGATTTCGTTACTCTGCCGTCAACTTCATGCAGCAGCCGAGACGTGATAGACGCGCCTTTGCAGCGTGGCGGACAGGACGCCTATCACCTTGGAGACAAGGGGTTGAAGGTCGTCCGGTCGGTTGCTTACGGCAAGCATGATGATGACCGGAAGCGGCAGGTCGTCCCAGTTCTGCTGGTGCGCGATCCCGCGGTCGACGGTGATCAACGCATCGAATCCGCCATCCGCCGCGAGGCCCAGAAGCGCACCGTTTTCGGTGCCGGCCCAGCCCATCTGAGGGACAGTTCGAACCTCGTAAGCGGTGGGAAAGGACGTGCGTAGCGGCCGGGGCACAGACTCGTCAAGCAGCAGCCTCATCCTGCTCGCCGGCGAGAATCATCCTGGCCCGTTCCAGCACCGCGACGGCTTGATCCCGGGACACCGAGGGGAAGTCCTGGAGGAAGTCGTCGAGCCGGTCCCCCGCTTCAAGGTACTCCATGAGTATGCGCACCGGAACCCTCGTGCGGGCGAACACCGGGGTGCCGCCGAGGATGTCCGGATTCCTGTCTATCGGTCCGTCGCTCATGGTCGCCTCCGTCGCTGTAGTTGGCGCGGGATTTGGCTTCTCTTTGGTGACAGGCTAGCCGTTGGGCCACGAAATGCAACCTGTCGGCAGGATTCCTGCAGGCCGTGCGGCCATGCGAGGTCGAGGAGGCGACCACCTCACCGGCAACCGGGCTGCTTTGCCGGAGCGTTGCCTTACGGCCCGCGCTCTTACGCGGACTCCGCGTACTGCAGCAATACGGCGAGGGCAGAACCGCCGCGAGAGCCGGCGCATCCTACAACCTCGACACGGACGGATGAAGGTGCGCATTGGCACCGCTGCGACAGATCCGCTCCATCCCGGCTGGGCACTGCGCCTCATCCGGCGCGACCCGGCCTGTGACCTCCGGACATATCTCACGCGAAAATCGGCGATTCGCCACGCGAACAATGGTCGATGGCCATTGGCTGGCCGGGCGTTCCCCCGCTACTGTCGTGGCGATGAAACCCGACCCCACCTACAAACAGATATTTGCCCACGAGTTCATGGTCGAGGAGCTGATGCGCTGGTTCGTGGCGGACCTCCACGGCGCGCGCGAACTCGTCGACGCGCTCGACTTCGGGAAGATGCTGCGATTGCACGAACAGTCCGTCACCGGAGATATGGAAGAGCCGCGCAAGTACGCGGATGACATGGTTTGGCGCGTGCTGTTTCGTGGTCGGTCGGAAGACGAGGGCGACGATGCGTGGTTGTATCTGGTCCTCGTGCTTGAGTTCCAGGCTGAAATTGACTTCAAGATGCCGCTACGCATCCGCAACTATGTCGACAACTTCCACATGGAGCAATGGCGCAGCAAGTATTTCGGCTCCACCAGTCGATTGCTGCCGGTCCTGCCAATCGTCATCTATAACGGAATCTCGCCGTGGAGCGCCGCGCCGAGGGTGATCGATCTGGTGACCCCGGGCGCTACGGGGAATGAACGGGGAAGTTCGAATGCCGCATCGCGGGCCGATCCGCTGTTCGCCGGCGACGGCTACCTGCTGCTTGACACGCATCGGCTGGCGGCGGACGATTTGCGAATGGACAACGCCGCGGCGCTGCTGGCGGGGTTGGAGAACCCATCCCTGGAGCGGGTCGCTGCGCAAGTTGCGGCGTTGCGCCGGCGGCTCGACGCGCCGGAACTCAAGCCGCTGAAGGAGCTGATGCTGCTGTGGGCGCAGCGTGTGTCGCAGCGGCGGCTCAATCTGGACCTGGGGATAGAAGACATGGCGGAAGTGGACCGGTTGCACGAGTCGGGTGACCTCGAAGTTTTTTTCACTGAGCGCGCCTTGGCGGAGCGGGAAAAGTTACGTTCGGAAGGTCGCGCGGAAGGCATCGAGCGAGGCATTGAGCGAGGCCTTGAGCAGGGCATCGCCGCCGAGCGTGACCTGCTGCGCCGACAGGCGACGCGCAAGTTCGATGCGGGCACGGCGGAGCGGCTGGCAGGCCTGCTGTCGCGGATCGACGATCCCGAGGGTCTCGCCGCGGCGGGAGACTGGATCATCGAGTGCGCCAGCGGCGACGAGCTGATCGCCCGAGTCGGCGACATCGCGGGGCCGTGACGCCGTACGGGCGACGCATCGCGTGACGCCCCGCAGGACGGCGGATGGGCGGCACCGAATGAACATCCCTGACCTTCTCGCTCCCCAAATCACAGCCATCGCTGTCTGCGCGGCAATCCTCTCGACGGTTCGTGCCGCTTTCGCCATCCCCCCGGCGTTTCGGACGGCAATGCAATAGCGGACGGTTCCGGCGGCTGCGCGGCCGAGCTGCCCGCGTGGCGCGTCGGACCCGTAACCGGGCGAGACCCGTAGCGAAACGGGGGTTCGGCGTGCTGCAGCACAAGACCAGCAGCAACACGGCGACCGTCGCGCCACCGCACCGCGATCCATAACCACTTGGCGCACGCCGCCCCCGCACACCGCGACCCCATAACGACTTGGCGCACGCCGCCGCCGCACACCGCAATCCATAGCGCCTGGCGCGCGCCGCCGCGGCCAATGGCTGGCCCCACGGGCGCGGCCTTGCGGTCGTCGCAGTACGGCGTCGCATGGCTGTCCCCGCGACCCATGCTGATGGCTGTCCCCGCGACCGTTACTTGTAGAATCCTCGACATGCCGCCAAGCAAGAAATCGAAGCGTGTGCGTCCACGACGGGGGACGGTAGCGACGCGACGCGCGTCGCCGTCGGCAAGCGCCTCCGGGAGCGCCGGAGCGCAGCCCGCCCCGTCCCGGTGGCCATCCCTTGCCGTGTGGGGGCGCCAGCCCGTCCTTGCCGGCGTCGCGCTGTGCGCCATGGTCGCCGTCAGCCACTACCCGTCGCTGCTGGCCGGGTTTGTCCTGGACGACAATATCTTCACAGAGGCACCGGCGGTTCACGCCTGGTCCGGCCTGTGGAACATCTGGTTCTCGCCGGACGACGTCGAGGGGGAAGCGCACTACTGGCCGGTCCTGTACACGACGTTCTGGCTGGAGCACAAGCTCTGGGGTCTCGCGCCGTTCGGCTATCACCTGGTCAATGTGCTGTTGTACATGGTCAACGTCCTGTTGCTGTGGCGCCTGCTGCGACGTCTCGCCGTGCCGGGCGCCTGGGCCGTGGCCGCGGTATTCGCCGTCCATCCGATGCATGTCGATTCGGTGGCCTGGGTCATCGGACGCAAGGATCTGCTCTCCGGTCTTTTCTACATGGCCGCGGCACTTTGCTGGATCCGTTCCATGGAGGGTGTTGGCGATAGCTGGCCCGACTCCCGCGACTGTACGGTCACGAGAGAACATCGGCTTTCGCGATCCCCCTGGCGGCGCTGGCCGCTTGACTCCATCCGCGTGTCGCGCCCGGGACTCTACCTGGCGGCGCTGGGACTGTTCGTGGCGGCCATGCTGTCCAAGTCGGTGGCGGCCACCCTGCCGGTCGCGTTCGCAATCTGGCTCTGGTGGAAGAACGGGCGAGTGACGTGGACGGATGCATGGCGAATCGCACCGTTCTTCCTGGTCGCCCTGTGTATCGCCCTCGCCGACCTGTCCTACTACACATCCGGGCGGGAATTCCCCTTTGACTATGGGCTTGTCGAGCGAGTACTGATCGCCGCGCACGCCCTGTGGTTCTACGCCGGCAAGCTGGTGTGGCCTACTGACCTGGCGGTCATCTATCCGTTGTGGGACATCGACACCGGGGATCCGCTCGCCTGGGGCTACCTGATTGCCGCCGTCGCGGTCGCGGCGCTGCTCTGGGTTGGCCGTCATCGGCTGGGTCGGGGTCCTCTCGCCGGCGCGGTGTTCTTCGCGGTGACGTTGTCGCCGGTGCTGGGTTTCGTGGATTTCGCCTACATGCGGCTCTCCTTTGTCGCCGAGCGCTACGCCTACCTGGCCGGCATCGGCGTCATCGCGGTTCTCATCGGTGCTGCCGTCCACCGCTTGGGCAAGCTGCCGAATCTTCTCAAGATCGGGGCATCGGCTGTCCTGGTCGCCGTTCTCGCGGTCTTCGGAAAACTGACCTGGGATCAGGCCGGCAACTATCGAGACGAGATCTCGTTCTACGACCACATTCTCTCTATCAATCCGGGGGCGCCTACCATTCACCGGAACCTGGCTAAGGCGCTGGCTGATGCCGGGCGTCCGGCGGAGGCGCTTGCCGCCAGCCGCGTCGCAGTGGAGCAACTCCCTGGTTCCGCCAGGGCCCATAACACTCGCGGTATCGCGCTCTTGGACCTGAATCGCCTGGACGAGGCCGGGGAAAGTTTCCGACGCGCCCTGGAACTCGACTCCGATCACAAGAACGCACGCCAAAACATGGCCGAGACGCGCAGGCACCAGGGGCGCCTCGTGGAATCGATAAGGTGGTACCGCGGAGTGCTCGACATCGATCCGGAGTTCGCTCCGGCGCATGCCGGGATGGGCGCCGCGCTGTTTCGTCTCGGGCAGTACGAACAGGCAGTGGAATCACTGGCGCAAGCTGTTTCTCTTCGGCCGGATGCGCTGCCGATCAGCGCGTTTAATCTCCTCGCCGATGCGCTACGGAGACAGCAGCGTTACGAGGAAGCCATCGAAAGGTATCGCGGCGTGCTGGAAGTCGATCCCGAGTACACCCCCGCCCATGCGGGGATCGGGTACGCGTTGCTTCAATTGAAGAGATACGAGGAGGCTGTCGAATCGCTTGCGCGGTCAGTTTCGCTCGAGCCGAAGTCTTCCGCGGACGCAGATAGTCATGTCGCGATGGGACGGGCCTCCGCGGAACTGGGTCGAACGGAGGCGGCGGCAGAACACTATGCACGCGCGTTGGAGATCGACGCGCGGAATGCGAAAGCGCTCGATTCCTTCGCTGTGTTGCGTTTCCGGCAGCAGCGCTACGAGGAGGCGCTCCGTCTCCATGAAACCTTGATCGAGATCGGCGAGGCCAACGCGCAAGTCCATGCCAACATGGGCGCGACGCTGTACCACCTGGATAGACCCGATGAGGCGCTCCGGAGTCTTGATCGCGCTCTATCGCTGGATCCCACCCTGGCCCGATCCGGCTTCGAAGAGATGCGCGACACACTGCGGCAGGAACGACAATAACGCGTGAAGGCGGTTTTTGTGGCGCTACCCGCTGCTTGACACATCGCGGATGGAGACGGACGATTTGCCGATGGATAACGCGACGCGTGCCCGTGCTTACCAGGATAGGGTTCGCGCCGCGCAGCCGACGAATCGCATGACCCCCGGGAGGACTCCGCGCACCGAATGAACATCCCGGACCTTCGTACGCCCCAGGGCACCGCCATCGCCGTCTGTGCGGCGATCCTCGCGACGGTTCTGGCCGCCTTCGTTTTTCCCCCCGGCGTTTCAGGCGGCGATGCCGCAACGGACGGTCCCGGCGGTTTCGCGGGCAACCTTCCCGCTGCGGTGCCCGAGGATTTGAGCGCTTTCGTTGGCGGCGATCGCTGGGGCGTCTCCCTGGAGGACGTGCTGGCGGAGGTCGCGGCGGAGAACCTGGCGCGGCGCGGACTGAACCCCGTCCTCAGGCGGATGGGATTCCTGGGGCTGATGGAGGCCGGCGACGCCACCGCCGTTCTCCTCGCCGATCCGGACCTCGACGGCGGCAGCATCATCCAGTTGGCGCCGGGCGATACCCTGCCGGACGGACGCGTCCTGACAGAGGTGACCGACAACAGCATCACATTGGCCAGCAGTTCCGAAGGCGCCGACGGTTCCGCCGGTCCCACCGAGGGCGCCCACCGGGAGGTGCTACTGCTCTTTCCGCGCGTCGAACCGGATTCGGCAACCGGGCGAGACCCTGGTTGACTAAAGAGTCGGCGGCGAGAGCGCCAGCGCACATCCGCGCCTCTCCGGCCCCAAACGCCAGATATGGGTCGAAAAGCGCTTCGGATAACATATAGTCCGGTTTGCACCGCACCTGAAGCACCTGAAATCAATAGGGCAACCACATTGACCATGCGATGGATCTCAATGGAACCCGTCCCGGATCGATGCCGGCGTAAGGGCAGTCCCTTCGCGCTTGGGGACGCAAACGAATCCCACCGGACAGCGGCCGCCTCCGGCATAAGCGCCTTCGGCCTGGCCCTGGCGGCGGCCACCCTCGCGACCGCCTGCACCACCCTCACCGTCGATCCCTTCCCCGAACCTATCCGCCCGCCCAAGGAAGACCCCGAAACCGCTGCAACAACTGAAGGCACGACAGCAGGGCAAGAAAAAGCAGGGCAGCGCGGCCTCACCAAATCGAACATCCCCGGCGTCGTCATCCAGCGCACCGTCGCCGAGGGCCTCATCGAGCAGTTCGGCCAGGACCTCACCGGAGACCCCATCAAGGTGAGCTTCCACGAGATACCGCTGGTTGCCTTCATCAATGCGGTCTTCGGCGAACAGCTCAACATGTCCTTCGTCGTCTCTCCCGGACTGCAGAACAAGAAGGACCTCGTCACCCTGCGCCTTACCGAACCCCTCCCTCCCGCCGAACTCTTCCTCTGGGCGCGGCGCGCCTTGAACACCTACGGCGTCGACACCCGGGAAGAGGGCGGCGTCCTCACCTTCTTCGAGAGCGACGAGATCGCCTCCCCGGACATCCCGCTCCTGATCACCGGCAAGGCCCTGCCGGAAGTGCCCGCCACCCACCGCACGATCTTCCAGTTGGTGCCGCTGCGCGTCGCCAAGCCGGACTTCGTGAGCGCCTGGCTCAGGCGGGCGTTCCAGGGCCAGGACCTGGAGATTGATTTGGAACCCGGGCGCGCCGCGCTGTTCCTGCAGGGCGGCGCCGATGTCATCGCCCGCGCCGTCGACATGATGGAAGTCTTGGACCAGCCCATGCTCCAGGGCAAAAACGGCGTCATCCTGCATCCGCGCTTCGTGGACGTGGCCACCCTCGCAGACGAATTGACCACGGTGATGATCCACGAAGGCTACGATGTCGGCGTCGGCCGCACGGGCAACGTGACGCTGTTGCCGCTGGAGGCCTCGAACAAGCTGGTCGTCTTCGCCAACGACCCGGCGCAACTGGATCACGTCGAAGAGTGGGCGCGAATCCTCGACGCCGAGCACCGCGACACGGTGGAGGAAGCGCTCTTCAGCTACGAGGTGAGGAACACCCAGGCCGAGGAACTGACCGAGACGCTGAACAACGTGCTCGGCCAGGAGTTGCGGACAACGACCGGCCAGCCCGGCAGCGCGGCCCCGGGACAGCAGATGCCTCCCACCGTCATAGGGGTCGGCAGGATCGTGGTCGACAAGAACCGCAACATGATCCTGTTCCGGGGCTCCGGCAAGGAGTGGGCGGACGTCCTGCAAGTCGTCGAAAAGCTGGACAAACCGGTGCCGTCCGTGCTGATCGAGGTCCTGATCGCCGAGATCACCCTGACCGATATGGAGAAGTCGGGCATCGAGTTCATGCTCCGGGGCGGCGTGCGCGGCCGCGACCTGAGTGGCGGGACCCTCAAGGCGCTGGGCGTCGGTGCCGGCGGCCTGTCCATGGCCCTCGACAGTTCCGGCCTGACCCGCGCGCTACTGAACCTCTTCTACGAGGACAACCGCGTGGTGATCCGCTCGAGCCCCAAGCTCTTCGTCAAGAGCGGCGGCACCGCGACCCTCGAAGTGGGCAACGAGATCCCCGTCATCACCCAGATTTCGGACGAGGCGCGGCAGGTGGCCGGATCCACCAACATCCTGCAGGACGTCTCCTACCGCAAGACCGGCGTATCGCTCGAAATCAGCCCGATCGTGCAGGCCAACGGGCTCGTCGACTTGGAGATTTCCCAGGAACTTTCCGAAGCGCAGCCCAGCGCCAACACCAGCATCGCGGGCTCCCCGACCATCTTGAGCCGCCACATTAGCACCAGCCTGACGCTGAAGGACGGCGGCTCGCTCGTCATGGGCGGCCTGATCGCCAATAACCGCAGCGCCGGGCAGACCGGCATACCGGCCCTGGGGCAGATTCCGCTGCTCGGCAGGTTGTTCCGCAGCGACACCCTGCAGGAGGACCGCACCGAGCTTTTGATCATGGTGATTCCCTACGTCGTGGCCACCCACGCGGAGGGTTCGGCGCTGACCGAAGAGCTCAAACAACAGCTTGACTTGCACCGCGCATTTCTGCGTTAATTCCCCTTGGGCGCCAATCCGGGCGCGGCGCAAATCACCGAGGTCTGAAAGCATCAGGAACCGACGCGGAAATTGGGTGGAATCCGGCGGATTTTTTCCGTCGCGCCCCGAAAAATTCCGCAGAAAAGGCTTGCGATGCTGGATGAACACGCTATGATTTGCCACGCCTTCATAGGCAGCCTTCGTCGATTGAGACGGGAACGAAATGACTGATTGGAGAATTTCAATGGCTAAAAATACCAACAGAGTGGCGAGTGCGTTTGCCTATGTAGCTGCTCTTGTGTTGGCAACTGGCGCGTGGGCGGCACACTGGGAGATGTACAGCAACAACCCGGTGACCTACGCCAAGGAGATCTTCGGCGGGGAGGATCCCGCTTCGACGGGCCTGACGCTTCGTGTGGATAATGCGGAAACGACGGACGATGACACTACCGCTACCATCGAGAACGACGAAGGTACTAGCATCGACCTGAAACTCTACCTGCCCAACGATGGGAGCATGAGCGTAGGGGACGGATCGGAGCTTGAGGTGACGTTCAAGCTCACCGGTGCGTCGTTCGGACAGGCGGTCAATTGGACCGACATAGTGGTTGTCGGGGACAACTTCGCCAAGGTTGGGGGCTCGCAAAAGGACGGACGCAGGAACGATACCAGTGTCACCCTCAAAGTCACGTATGGGAATGACGCAGGTAACGCTCAGGATATTGAGGACAACACCATAGTCGGCGAAGAAAAAATGGCTGTCGACACCGGGTATTTCATCAGGTTCGATCTTGGCTCAATAGTAGGCTACGCTGGCGCAGGCTCGGTCACCGCGAGCATGGAGGCCAGAGTGACCGACGGACCGGACAACAACTTCCCGACCACGGCCGTGGTTCGAGAGGCAGTGGCGGCTGTTGCGGCCGTTGAAGCGTCCGACGGCGTCGAAGCTGTTTTGGCGGTGCCTGCCGTTATCGGCACGTCCGGCACGGTCGCCACCTCCGGAGCGGCCGTGACGTTCGTTGCCGCCGACGGTAGCGACGCTGGACAGATTGACCTCGACGAGCGCGGCAAACTCGATGGCGCCACAAAACTTGAAGTGGCCAGCCTCAGTTATGACACGGATCAAAAGGCGGTGGAGGCCGATGGTAAGACGTCCTTCTCGGACGGAAAAGGGGCGCAGGCCAATATCCACATCACCGTCTCGGGTATGGTCCGCGACACCGATACCATCTGGTTCGACCAGGACAATGACAGCAAGATGGGGGCCAAGGAAAGTCTCTCGATCACGAATGGTGTTGCCTCCAAGAGTTTCAGGCTCTCCAACGTCGATGCCGCTGGCAGTTCCGTCTACTTTGAGCCGGACGCCGATACTCCGATGTCGGCCGGGGAAATTGAGGCAATGTTCGCTGTCGAATACGACGATGCGTCGGCTGTTGATCCCGATGCCGAAATGGCATCGGTGGAGTTGGAATACTCCGGCATAACCATGGAAGCACGCGCATACGCCATCCCGAACCCGGGCATGAACGATATCGGCAACGTACGAATCAAGTGCGAAGCGGACGGTGACAGCATGTGCACCGTGTTCCTCGACTGCAACGAGCAGGATGGGACGCCGCACTTCGAAGAGTTGGGATCGACGATCGCTGCTGGGGCCACGATGGTGTTGCAAGCCGGACCCATCGCCGAGGTGCTCGGTGTCGACGAATGGGCCGGACGCCTTTCCTGCGACATCTGGTCGGACGAAAACGTTTCGGCACAGGTTCTGGTCCGGTCGGCTGAGTCCCTGATCAACAACACCTACATTAGCGGAGACTAGGGAGATTTGAAGGATCGCCTGACGGCGATCCTTCCTTCCCGGCTCAACATTCCACCCCTTCCCTTCGGTATCGAAGGGAAGGGGCTTTCTTTTGCCCGCCTTTCGCATCTGGCAGTACCCCCAACGCGGCCAAAAGCCACGCTCCCCTCCTCTCCGCAAGCACCTCTTCCTCGGCCAACCCGCGTTTCGCATTGATTTGTCTCGCCAACCTGGCGCATCCCGGCCGTACGGCCGGCGTGTCAGGGTCGTAGGAAGAATGCGGAAAGCTCTGCGAGACTTTCGCCTTTCCTGCTGAATCGAGTTGTCGTTCGGCGTAAGATCGCGACAAATACGTTATCGGTGCCGTGTACCCAGCGCAGGGAGCAAACGGGAATTGAGTCCAGAGCTGATAGGCATATTCGCGGTCGGCGCTGCGCTGGCCGGATTGAACTGGCAGATGGTTCGATCACTCGATGTGCGGCTAAGCGGCAAGATGGACGCCTTGGCCAGGGCCCAGCAGGATCTGCGCGAGCGCGTGGCGCGCATCGAAGTCTGGCTGGAAGTGCTTTTGGGCGGGCACCGAGCCATCCCGCTGGATCAAGGCCGCGAGGCGATGGCGACCGCCAGCCCGACATCCCCGCCGCAGGGATAGTCGCGCGTTTTGACAACCGACAAAATCGCACACCCATAGCAGAGAACACCGCTGTTGACGGTCAACGGTCGCAGGGCATAATGCCTCGACGAATCCCCAAATCGCCCAATCGGAAAGCCAGTGATGCCCCAACCAGCCACATTCGACGAACGATTCATCGAAGCCTTCGAGAACGTCGCCGAGATGCGTTCCGACATTCGCCACATGGACGCCGACGTCTCGGCCCTGAAGACCGACGTGTCTGAACTCAAGACCGACATGTCCGGGCTCAGGGTCGACATGGCCGACTTCAAAGGCGAGATCAGGGCCGACATGGCCGAGTTCAAGGGCGAACTTCACGCCCACGTGAACAGGCAGGCCTGGATGACGATCAGCGTCCTCGCGACCCTCATGGTCGCTTCGGTCGGCTTGACGGGCTACTTCGTCAAGATCCTGGCGTAACCTCGGGAATCCTGGTCGGTCTGGCCTAATGAGCCGGACAAGATCGCACACGCATAGCAGAAAACCGCGCTGTTGACGAGCACCGGTCGCAGGGCATAATGCCCCGATGAATCAGGGCCCAAATCGACCGATCGGAAAGCCGGTGACGCCCCAACCAGCCACATTCGACGAACGTTTCATCGAAGCCTTCGAGAACGTCGCCGAGATGCGTTCCGACATTCGCCACATGGACGCCGACGTCTCGGCCCTCAAGACCGACGTGACGAACCTGAAATCCGACGTATCAGACCTGAAGACCGACGTATCCGTACTGAAGGCAGACGTCTCGACCCTGAAGTCCGACGTGACGAACCTGAAGACGGACGTATCAGACCTGAAGGCGGACGTATCCGTACTTAAGGCAGACGTCTCGACCCTGAAATCCGACGTGACGAACCTGAAGACGGACGTATCAGACCTGAAGGCGGACGTATCCGTACTTAAGGCAGACGTCTCGACCCTGAAATCCGACGTGTCCGTACTCAAGTCCGATGTGTCCGAACTCAAGACCGACGTGTCCGGGCTCAGGATCGACATGGCTGATTTCAAGGGCGAGATAAGGAGCGACATGGCCGAGTTCAAGGGCGAGATCAGAAGCGACATGACCGCGATGGAAGGCAGACTGCATGCCCACGTGAACGGGCAGGCTTGGATGACGATCAGCGTCCTCGCGACCCTTATGGTCGCTTCGGTCGGCTTGACCGGCTACTTCGTCAAGATCCTGGCGTAACCGTCCATCTTGATCATGTTGCCTGCCTTGGGAATCCTGGTGGTCTGGCACCTACCTCGGGAATCGCTTTTGACGACCGCGCGGTGGTGTTCAGCTTCGACGAGAAGAGCCGGCAGCCGGGGCTGCCGATGAAGAAGGCGGCTGCGGGATCATGACGCACGAAATACAAGCGCCACGGCACCGCCTCGCTGTTCGTGGCACTGGACATGGCCACGGGGAGGTGAGCAGAGTGGCAAGCGCGATTGCCTCTGTCGCTGCTCTCTGGTTGGCGACCGGGGCTTGGGCATTTTACTGGGAGTTGGATGTCAAGGAGCCTGTTACTTGCGCCGAGGAGATTTTCGGCGGGGCCAATCCGGGTAACTTGGACCTTACGCTTGCCGGTGATGACACGAACACAACAAACGGCAGGCAGGGGACGCGTGTCGAACTCCAACTCGTACTACCTGACTAAACAAACGTCGAGAACGGCGCGCAAGCCGCAGTGACGTTTACGATATCGGGCGCCGTATTCGGTCAGGGGATCCACTGGACCGACATCGACACCGGGTCTGATTTGACCAAGGTCGGTGGCTCGATAAGGAACGGAGGCGCTGGAGATTCTTCCGTCACCGTGAAGATCGGAACTACCGGCGTCACTGGCACGACCGGCGCCGAAAGTAACGCGACCGTCACGCTGTACATATCGGCTCGCTCGAAGGCGCGGCGGGGTTGGCGTCTGGCGATGCTTCAGTGACTGCCAGTGCGTCAGTCAGAGTGACGGCCGGAAGTAGCTCCAATTTCCCGGACAAAGTCGAGACACCCACCGCTTCGTCCAATGCGATTGCCGACTCGGAGAAGGCCTGGACTCTAGAGTCCGAACGCATTCGGCTGCTGGGTTTGATCAACATTGAGGATCGGACCAATCTGGTCGGCTTTGGTCCTTTGCCCATAGCGCCGATTCGCCTGCTGGGAAATTCCGGGTCGAAGGAGGCGGACGGAAAATCGTTTTTCCGTGATGGCGCGGGAAGCCGAGCCAATATCTACGTCAATGTGTCGGGTGCGATCCGCGACACCTACAGGGTCTTCCTGGACCTGGATAGGGACGGTAAGACTGGCGCGGGGGAAGGCCTCGACATCACGAACGGCGTCGCCTCGAAGAGTTTCAGGCCTCGGCAATTGACAGCAGGGGGCACAGTAGGGGGTCGGGTCAACTACGCTCCCGGTGGCGAAACTGACCTCAAGCCCGGAACCTTCAATACGAAGATCAGCAGCGAATACGACGATGACTCGCTGGTTGATCATGAAGCCATATCGTACACCGCTGGTTTGACTTACTTCGGTGTGAGACCGATGACGAGGGCCTTCGCGATCCTGAACGCCGGCTTGGATGAGGTCGCCCGTGTCCGCATCACGTGCGAGGCCGCTGGCGATAGGGTGTCTGCCGGCGTACACGTTCCGGGTGAGAGGTGCACGGTATTCCTCGACTGCAACGGGCAGGACGGGATGGAGTACTTCGGCGAGTTGGGTTCGACGATCAGCGCTGGCGCAACGACAGTGCTGCACGCTGAGGACATCGCCGAAGTGCTCGGGATAGACTCGTGGGCGCGCGGCTTGTCCTGCAGTGTACTGTCGTACTTCCACAAGGTCTCGGTTCAGGTGCTGGTCCGGCATCAGGATCAAACACCACACCGACTCTTTTGAGCAACGCCGCGAGCTCCATTGTGCGCAGGAGCCCGCCGTTCCGATCCCGGTACTGACCACACGGGACTTTTTGATAGGCCTGCATGGGAAGAACCGCTTTGACAACCGCAACAGACGGACAAAATCGCACGCGCATGGCAGAAAACACCGCTGTTGACGGGCACCGGTCGCAGGGCATAATGCCCCGATGAATCAGGGCTCAAATCGCCTGATCGGAAAGCCAGTGATGCCCCAACCAGCCACATTCGACGAACGGTTCATCGAAGCCTTCGAGAACGTCGCCGAGATGCGTTCCGACATTCGCCACATGGACGCCGACGTCTCGGCCCTGAAGACCGACGTGACGGCCCTGAAGACCGACGTGACGGCCCTGAAGACCGACGTCACGAACCTGAAGACCGACGTGACGAACCTGAAAGCCGACGTGTCGGACCTGAAAGCCGACGTGTCGGACCTGAAGACCGACGTGACGAACCTGAAAGCCGACGTGTCGGACCTGAAAGCCGACGTGTCGGACCTGAAAGCCGACGTGTCGGACCTGAAAGCCGACGTTTCTGTATTGAAGTCAGACGTCTCGACCCTCAAGTCCGACGTGACGAACCTGAAATCCGACGTGTCAGACCTGCAAGCCGACGTATCCGTACTGAAGGCAGATGTCTCGACGCTCAAGTCCGACGTGTCCGAACTCAAGACCGACATGTCCGGGCTCAGGATCGACATGGCTGAGTTCAAGGGCGAGATGAGGAGCGACATGGCTGAGTTCAAGGGCGAGATCCAAAGCGATATGACCGCGATGGAGCACAGGCTTCGGGAACACTCGAGCAAGCAGACGTGGAAGTCCATCTCGATCATCTTGCCTGCCGTGGGAGTCCTGGTTGGTCTGGCTTCCTACCTCGGGAATATCTCGGTATAACGAAGCTGTGGTGGCATAGCTGCGATCCCGCATGGCGCAACCGATGCGCAAATAGCCGAGTTCAAAGCCGACCTTCCAATATCGTTCGGGCATGTTGCCCCCGGAACAGGACCTGACCAACCATAGCCGTCTTCGACGCGGACCTCGCAAGGGACATTCTGTCGGATTCCCGACTTGCGGCCCTCCGCGCCGAAATCGCGGTCGCGCAGGTGGGTGACTACCGCTCCGCCCTGTTCGCCGAAGAAGCGGCGTACGCCGAGTCCGTCATCCACACCCGCGCGCTGGAGTTCTCCACGGGCCGCAAGGTCGCCCGCGCCGCGCTCCGGCGGATCGGCGTCGCGGACTGCGAAATCCCCCGGCGCGGACGTCTTCCGGTCTGGCCGCCCTCCGCCGTAGGCAGCATCGCCCACACCCCATCGCTCGCGGCGGCGATCGTCGGCCCCGCAACAGGCCACGGCGGCCTCGGTATCGACATCGAAACCAGGACCGCAGTCTCTCCGCAGGTCGCGGAACGCGTCCTGACCCGCGCCGAACGCGACTGGCTGCCCGCTCCGGAGTGGCGCACCATGGTTTTTTCCGGCAAGGAAGCCATCTACAAGGCCATCAACCCCCTGACGCGCGAGTTTCTCGGTTTCAGCGATGTCGAACTCGATATCGATCCCGCAGCGGGCGAATTCCGCGCGCGCTGTCGCCGCAATCTTCGATCAGCCGTCCCGGTGGCCGCCGGCTGCGGCTATTGGGCCGTGTACCGCGCCCACTGGCTGGTCGTCTTCCTCATTCCCCGGGACGCGCACCCGTAGAAACAGTGCCGGGTGATGCTCGATCAATCACACCGCTTTTGATTCTTGACCATGTACGCGATGGGGATTCACCATTGTTCCGCGACCGCGGGACAGCCAACAATGCGCCATCTCCCGGGCGTGACTTGCCGAACTTGCGGCAGGATTGAAGAATGCCGGAATGCGCTTCTGGAACCTGAATCGGCATCCCCGCCCGACAGACTCCGCATGCACGACTTTGAGAGACTCGCGATGAAGGAAACCGGCGAGGAGCGGCGCGCGGAATCGGACCATGAAACCAAAGGCGCGTCAAGAATTGGAGCGAGTTGACCTATGTGGTCATTATTGACAACGCGCCTTCCCGGATAGACAACGACTAAGTACGGCTGATCGGTGGGTTCGGTCAGCGCGAACGGCCTTATCAGTCCTTCCCGTTGTCCGTCCGGGATCGCATGAACACGGCTCTGACGGTCGCCGCGCGAGGCCGTAAGGCGGACATTGCCAAGCCACTGAAGGGGCTGGGTTCTGGCGTCATGGAGATAGCCGTGCGCTACCGAACCGACGCTTGGCGAGTCGTCTACGTCCCAAGAATCGCCGGCTACAGCCGCCTCGACACCCCCAAGGCGACTGTTCCGCCGCGCCCGCCGGCCACCGTGGTGCTCCGCGTGGTCGTTGGCCCGTTCGGTTCGTCGATGGAACCAGACTGTCGATTGACGCTGGGTCACCCCCGCGAATTTCGTAGGTGCGCCTCCAACTCGGCGATACGGACCTCGGCCGCTTTCCGCGCGGCTTCCTCCCGCGCGTGCGCTTTGACCGACTCCGAGTAGGACAATAGGTCATGCCCCTTGTCTGGATCGTACAGCCGCAGTGCTTCGCCCCGGACCACGAGGTGAAGTCCGACCGCCTCGCTGGAGAGGCTCGGCTCGCCGTGCGGCAGCCGCGCCGTCGGCAAGCGTTCGTAGTGTCCCTGGCGCAGAACGAAACCCTGTAGCCTCGGTCGCAGGTAGTCCCCAGTCGGGTCGAACAGGAAGTATTCGCCGACGCCGAGAGACGCGTAGATGCGCTTCTTGCGACCCTGGTCTTCGCGCCGCGTGCTGCGGGACGTGATTTCCAGGACGAAGTCCGGACCCTTCGGCTCGTTCCACAACAGGTAGGAGTCGCGCACGCGCTTCGGCGCCCCGATGACGACGAAAACGTCCGGCGCGACGACAGCGCGCGGATTGCCCTTTTCGTAGTAGAGGAACATGTTCGCGCCAACGTACACGTCGTCGCGTTGTCCGAAGTGATCGCGCAGCGCCAACGCCGCGTAGGTCAGGGGCAGAAACTGTGCTTCGCTCTCGGTCATCGGCTTGCCGTCCGAAGAGGGGTAGTCGATGACGCGCGGCGAAAGCCCGGATTCGCTCATCGGCGGGTTCTCCCAGTGCCGTTGAACCGAGGTTGGTCGCAAGGACCGTAGCACAGCCGCCTTGACACCCTCAAGACATCCGGTCCGCCGCGCCGCCTGACACGAGGCGCTCTGCGCGGTTGTTGGCCGTTCGGTTCGTCGACTGTCGATTGTCCGCGACCTCGGGACAGCCAACAATGCGCTATCTCTTAAACCGCTGTAAGCCATCGCCCCGACCTGTTTCGCGAAGCCACTGGCGGGTCAAGAATTGGCGATTGACATCTGTAGTCATTATTGACAACGTGCCTTCCCGGATAGACAACGACCGAGTGCGTCCGATCAGTTGGGTTCGGGCGGCGCGAACGGCCTATCAGTCCTTCCCGTTGTCCGTCCGGGATCGCATGAACACGGCTCTGACGGTCGCCGCGCGAGGCAGCAAGGCGGACATTGCCAAGCCACTGAAGGGGCTGGGTTCTGGCGTCATGGAGATAGCCGTGCGCTACCGAACCGACGCCTGGCGCGTCGTCTACGTCACAGAGATCGCGGGCTCGCTGTGGGTAGTCCATGCGTTCCGGAAGAAGTCGAAGACGGGGATAGCAACACCAAAATCAGAAATCGACCTCGCAAGGACTCGGTTGGGTCGACTGAGAAGGGAGCTGGCACCATGAACGGACAAGGCGATTTTGAACTGATCGAGGGAAGCGGTAACGTCTTTCGCGACTTGGACGACCCCGACGCGGACCTCAAGCAGGCCAAGGCGATCCTGGCGGACCACGTCATCAAGGCACTTGATGAACGCGGGCTTGGTGTGCGGAAGGCTGGTGCCCTGACCGGATTCGCTGCAGCCGACTTCTCGCGCATTCGCAACGCGAATCTGGGGCGTTTCACGCTAGACAGGCTACTGCGGATGCTCGCTGCCATCGATGGCCGCGCCGAGGTTACGCTCCATATTCGGCCGCGCGGGCCGCGTCGCCCGGTAATCGTCGACAAGCTATGCCCAAGGCGTGGCGTCGCTCCATGAACTGCACAGAGACTGGGATCTGGTGTTTCCGGACGCGTTCTTTTTCGAGGTGGCTTCAACGGACGCTCGGGCGCGCAATCGCTGCCTCAGCAAGCTCCGAGAGATCCACTGCGACGGTGCGGTACACGTCGCTCCGAACGTAGGCGAACTCCTTCGAAAGGAGATTCTCGGCCTGAGTTCTGCAGGCGCGCCGGCGGAGAATCTCATCCACGGGCTGCCCCTCGACGAGTTCTTCGGAATGCCATTTGAAGACCTTGCCAAAGCCAGACGCGATGTCTTGCGTCAAGCCGAAATGGAGCTCTGGCGGGATGTCGACGGCCTGGTCAAGAAGGCGAACATGCTCTTGGGACGTTTCCGCGGGACTTGCGAGGGAACGACGCAGGAGCGCAAAGAGGCGTGCGACATCGCCAAGAACACCATCGCACGCGACCGGGGCTTCATCTCGGCGTTCTTTGCCGACTTTGTTTGTCGGGCGGACTATCCGTTACCTGGGGCGCCAATCCTGGCCGCCATCGCGCGCAGCAACACTTTCGGTCCTGCGTGGACTATCTACCGATGGGTGCAGGTTGAGCTTCTTTACGGCCTTGAACTCGCGGAGAAGCATGGGCATCTGGATCCGGAAGCGCTCACCCCGAACCAGCGCGAAAGGCTCCAGCACGAAGTGATCGACATGGAGTACCTCATTCTTGGCGTCCTGCAAGGCGCGCTAGCTTCAAACGACAACAGAATGAGACGCATGTTCACCCTGCTCTGTCCCCAAGGGACCCTTGTTCCCTCCTGGTCGGAATCCTAGCCCGGACATTGCGGGTTCAAACGGTAGCGGCCGTGCTGATGCTGGTTCACCCCGGCGCGTTTCGTCGGCGCGCTTCCAGCTCGGCGATACGGGCCTCGGCGGCTTTCCGCGTCGCTCTTTCCTCCGAGTAGGACAATAGGTCGTGCCCCTTGTCTGGATCGTACAGCCGTAGTTCTTCGCCCCGGATCCTCAGGTGAAGCCCGACCGCCTCGCTGGAAAGACTCGGCTCGCCGTTCGGCAGTCGCGCCGTCGCCAGGCGTTCGTAGCGTCCCTGGCGCAGAACGAAGCCCTGCAGCACCGGTCGCAGGTAGTCCCCTGTCGGGTCGAACAGGAAGTATTCGCCGACGCCGAGAGACGCGTAGATGCGCTTCTTGCGGCCCTGGTCTTCGCGCCGCGTGCTGCGGGACGTGATTTCCAGGACGAAGTCGGGTCCCTTCGGCTCGTTCCACAGCAGGTAGGAGTCGCGCACGCGCTTCGGCGCCCCGATGACGACGAAAACGTCCGGCGCAACCACCGCGCGTGGATTGCTCTCTTCGTAATAGAGGAACATGTTCGCGCCGACGTACACGTCCCCGCGCTTCTCGAAGTGCGCGCGCAGGGCCAACGCCGCGTAGGTCAGGGGCAGAAACTGTGCTTCGCTCTCGGTCATCGGCTTGCCGTCCGAAGAGGGATAGTCGATGACGTACGGCCGAAACCCGGATTCGCTCATCGGCGAGTACTCCCAGTGCCGTTGAACCAAGGTCGGTCGCAAGGACCGTAGCACAGCCGCCTCGACACCCTCAAGACATCCGGTCCGCCGCGCCCGCCCTGCGCCGTGGTGCTCCGCGTGGTCGTTGGCCCGTTCGGTTCGTCGATGGAACCAGACTGTCGATTGACGCTGGGTCACCCCCGCGAATTTCGTAGCTGCGCCTCCAACTCGGCAATACGGACCTCGGCCGCTTTCCGCGCAGCTTCTGCCTTCGCGGCGCGATCCTCGGCGGCTTTCCGCGTCGCTCTTTCCTCCGAGTAGGACAATAGGTCATGCCCCTTGTCTGGATCGTACAGCCGCAGTTCTTCGCCCCGGACCACGAGGTGAAGCCCGACCGCCTCGCTGGAGAGGCTCGGCTGGCCGTGCGGCAGCCGCGCCGTCGGCAAGCGTTCGTAGTGTCCCTGGCGCAGAACGAAACCCTGTAGCCTCGGTCGCAGGTAGTCCCCTGTCGGATCGAACAGGAAGTATTCGCCGACGCCGAGAGACGCGTAGATACGCTTCTTGCGACCCTGATCTTCGCGCCGCGTGCTGCGGGACGTGATTTCCAGCACGAAGTCCGGACCCTTCGGCTCGTTCCACAACAGGTAGGAGTCGCGCACGCGCTTCGGCGCTCCGACGACGACGAAAACGTCCGGCGCGACGACAGCGCGCGGATTGCTCTCTTCGTAATAGAGGAACATGTTCGCGCCGACGTACACGTCCCCGCGCTTCTCGAAGTGCTCACGCAGGGCCAATGCCGCGTAGGTCAGGGGCAGAAACTGTGCTTCGCTCTCGGTCATCGGCTTGCCGTCCGAAGAGGGGTAGTCGATGACGCGCGGCGAAAGCCCGAATTCGCTCATCGGCGGGTTCTCCCAGTGCCGTTGAACCGAGGTTGGTCGCAAGGACCGTAGCACAGCCGCCTTGACACCCTCAAGACATCCGGTCCGCCGCGCCCGCCCTGCGCCGTGGTGCTCCGCGTGGTCGTTGGCCCGTTCGGTTCGTCGATGGAACCAGACTGTCGATTGACGCTGGGTCACCCCCGCGAATTTCGTAGCTGCGCCTCCAACTCGGCAATACGGACCTCGGCCGCTTTCCGCGCGGTTTCCTCCCGCGCGGTTCGGGCCTCGGCGGCTCTTCGCGCAGCTTCTGCCTTCGCGGCGCGATCCTCGGCGGCTTTCCGCGTCGCTCTTTCCTCCGAGTAGGACAATAGGTCATGCCCCTTGTCTGGATCGTACAGCCGCAGTTCTTCGCCCCGGACCACGAGGTGAAGCCCGACCGCCTCGCTGGAGAGGCTCGGCTCGCCGTGCGGCAGCCGCGCCGTCGGCAAGCGTTCGTAGTGTCCCTGGCGCAGAACGAAACCCTGTAGCCTCGGTCGCAGGTAGTCCCCTGTGGGATCGAACAGGAAGTATTCGCCGACGCCGAGAGACGCGTAGATGCGCTTTTTTCGGCCCTGGTCTTCGCGCCGCGTGCTGCGGGACGTGATTTCCAGGACGAAGTCCGGTCCCTTCGGCTCGTTCCACAACAGGTAGGAGTCGCGCACGCGCTTCGGCGCTCCGACGACGACGAAAACGTCCGGCGCGACCACAGCGCGCGGATTGCTCTTTTCGTAGTAGAGGAACATGTTCGCGCCAACGTACACGTCGTCGCGTTGTCCGAAGTGATCGCGCAGCGCCAACGCCGCGTAGGTCAGGGGCAGAAACTGTGCTTCGCTCTCGGTCATCGGCTTGCCGTCCGAAGAGAGGTAGTCGATGACGCGCGGCGAAAGCCCGAATTCGCTCATCGGCGGGTTCTCCCAGTGCCGTTGAACCGAGGTTGGTCGCAAGGACCGTAGCACAGCCGCCTTGACACCCTCAAGACATCCGGTTCGCCGCGCCGCCCGACACGAGGCGCTCTGCGCGGTTGTTGGCCGTTCGGTTCGTCGACTGTCGATTGTCCGCGACCTCGGGACAGCCAACGCGACCTCGGGACAGCCAACAATCCGCGATCTCTCAAACTGCTGTAGGTCATTGCCCCGACGTTCGATCAGCCCTCCCGGTGGCCGCCGGAGCGGCTATGGGCCATGTACCGCCCCTACCGCCTGGTTGTTTTCCTCATCCCCCGAGACTTCCGCGTGGCGGATCTACGGTGCGGCACACCTGGTCGGTTCAGGGCGATGATCCGCCGGCAAGTTCGCGCTCGATAACCTCTCCCTGGGTCGCTTCCACGACAGAGATGTCGAACTGGCTCTGGAGGTTCATCCAGAACTGGGCGCTTGTGCCGAGGTGGCGGCCGAGGCGGCCCGCGGTCTCGGCGGTGATGGCGCGGTCGCCGCGCAGGATTGCCGTGATCCGGTTGGCGGGCACGCGGATGGCGAGCGCGAGTTGGTTGGCGCTCATGCCGCGCTCCGCGAGTTCCGCGCGCAGGTTATGGCCGGGATGGGTTCTGATGCGCGTCATGGCGGTCTCCGGTTGGTCAGCCTGTGTGGTAGTCCTCGACCGCGACATCGTACGCGGCCCCGTCCCGAAATCGGAACGTGATGCGCCAGCGCGCGTTCACGGTCATCGCGCATTGTCCCCCCGGCTCGCTCCCTTGAGCGGATGGAGCCGCGCCGCCTGGAGGGCGCGTAGTGGCGTGAGGGCCGCAGCCGCGTCGAGTGCGTCGAGCAGGATGAGCGCTCGGTCGTAATCGAGCCCGCGGACGTGATTCGCGAGAGATGCGGGCAGGCCGAATCTTGTTCAGTTCATGAAGTGCGGATGCGCGAAGCCAGGCGTTTGGCTCGCACCAACCGACGCTAACCCGCCGATCGCTCGGCGCCAAGCTGCTTGATCGCCTCTTCCCGCAGGCGGCGCTTGAAAATCTTCTCCGACGCGATTCTGGGCAGGCGCTCGTCGCGCAGCCAGATGTGTTCGGGGATCTTGAATTGCGCCAGGTGTTCGCCCGCGTAGCGCTTCAGCGCGTCCACGTCGAGCCCGGCGCCGGGGCGCGGCATGACGACCGCGGCGACGGCCTCGCCGAGACGCGTGTCGGGAACGCCGAAGACGGCGCATTCGCCCACGTCGGGATGTTGATACAGGACCACCTCGACTTCCTGGCAGCCGATGTTTTCGCCGCCTCTGAGGATCATGTCCTTCGCGCGGTCCGTGATGAAGACGAAGTCGTCCTCGTCCATGTGCCCGATGTCGCCGGTGTGCACCCAACCGTCGAACAGCGTCTGCGTTGTCGCCTCCGACTGGTTCCAGTAGCATTTGAAGTTCATCACGCCCCAGATGCACAACTCGCCGGTTTCGCCCTGCGGGACCTCGTCGCCGTTCTCGTCGATGACCTTGACCTTGACCAGGGGCGGCGCGGCTCGGCCGCAGCTCCTCGGACGTTCGCGCAAGGCCGGGCCGCCGATCGTGGTTGCGAGCCCTTGGGTTTCCGTCATGCCCCAGCCGGTGCCGGCGGCCCCGGCGCCGACCTTCTCGTTGATGCGCCTCGACTGTTCAGGGGCCATGGGCGCGCCGCCGCCGCCGGCGCTCCTCAGGCTCGACAGGTCGAACTTGGCGTAGTTCGGCGATTGCACGAGTTCCCACGCCATGATGGGGACGCCATTGAAGCTCGTGATGCGTTCGGCCTCGATGATGGGGAGCGCTTGCTCGGGATCCCACCTGTACATGGCGACCACCTTGCGCCCGAAACGGAACGACTGCAGGAGCTGGACCACGAGGCCGCTGACGTGAAACAGGGGAACCGACAGGATGATCGCCGGGCGATACTGCGGTTCCGCCTGTTGTGCGGCGAGTTCCGGCCACAGGTGCCGGGCGACGGCGCCGCCGGCTTCCCAGCCGAGCAGCGCCTGGATGATGGATCGGTGAATGGACAGCACGCCCTTCGGGTGCGCCGTGGAGCCCGAGGTATAGAGGATCATCGCGTCGTCGTCGCCGTCGAGTTCCACTCCGGGCATCGTGCGCGAGGCACCCGCGATGAACGTTTCCCAGGTGCGCCACCCCTCTCCCTGGCATCGGACGGTGACGAGGTCGATGCCGAGCCGTTCGGCGTGACCGCCGATCCGTTCGAGCCGCTCGCGGTCGACGAACAGCACGGACAGGCCGCTGTCTTCCACGCCGTAGATCATCTCTTCGGTGGACCACCAGGCATTCATCGCGACGGCGATCGCGCCGATAGACGTGATGCCCATGTAGGCGAACGCCCATTCCGGATAGTTGCGCAGCGCGATGCCCACGCGGTCGCCGGGCCGGATCCCCTCCGCCAGCAATCGGTTGGCGCACTTGGCCGCGAGGCCCCACGACTCGTGGAAGCTGTAGCGTTCCTGCTGGTAGACGAGCAAGTCCCTGTCTGCGTATGCAAGGCCTTCGGCATACAGGCCGCGCAGGTGTTCCGGCGCGTTGACGAACGCCGTGAAGTCGACGCCGTTGACGCGCCGCACGGTGGTCTCGAATGGTTCGCCGGGCGCTGTCGCCGCGCTTACCGCCGCGCGAAAAGCTGCGCTATCCATACAGTGTCATCCGCCCGATCCTTGCGCGGTTGCGTACACGCGGCCCGAGCGGGCGCGAAACGACAAATTTTGGCAGAGAAGGCGCGATGCTACAATTTTGGCTCTCGGTTCGGGCTAGGGTTTTGCAGTCAAAGGTCTTTTGCGTCGGCTTCCACAAGACCGGAACAAAGTCCCTCGCCCGGGCGCTGGAGATCCTCGGGTACCGCGTGACGGGGCCGAACGGCGCCCGCGACCCGCAGATAGCCGAGCGCGCCTTGCCCATGGCCCTCGACATCGCATCGCGGTTCGACGCGTTCAACGACAATCCCTGGTCTGTCCTGTTCCGGGAGATGGACGCGGCCTTTCCGGGCAGCCGGTTCATCCTGACGCGGCGCTCCCCGGATAACTGGATCGCCAGCGTGGTCCGCTACTTCGGCGACGCGCGCACGCCCATGCGCGAGTGGATCTATGGGCCGGGGAGGGGAGCGCCGCGCGCCAACGAGCGCGCCTATCTCGACCGCTATCGTCGCCACAACGCGGATGTCATCGCATATTTCTCCGGCAGGGAGTGTCTTCTCACCATGGACATCACCGCCGGCGACGGCTGGGAGACGCTATGCGACTTCCTCGAGCTGCCCGTTCCGGATCGGCCCTTCCCGCACGTCAATCCCGGCGTTCAGACAGGAAGGTAGGTCGGACAGGTAACGTCCGCGTAGATGTCGATGAACTCCATGAATCTTGCCCGCTTGCCGCCATCCCGCTCCAGCGTGCAATTTGCCGTGCGTAGCGACTCTCCGGGCGGGGGTGCGCTAAAGCTCCGCCATTACTTCGAACACGTGCTGGCCAGTGAGCTGGCCGAACATTCGTTCGTATACATGCCGGAAGACACGAAATGGGGTGATAGCAATCCGTGGTCTCGGTACCGAGCTCGGGTGAGCCACTCGATCAATTGGGCAAGCGTGGCGATTGCGGTTATCTCTGGTTGGGGATGGGACCGTTTCATACCAAAGCGATTCCAGGAGGCGCCCCCATTCCGCGTCGTCTATTTGGTTCAGTCGTTCGATCGAATAGACCCGGAGGACTCTCAGTTCAGGCATCTGGCCAATCCCGCCATCAGGATTTGCGTTAGCGCGCCCCTGGAGGACGCATTGCGGCGCGCGAATGTCGCTAACGGGCCGATCCATACGATTCCGGCATGCATCGAGTCACCCAGGTTATCGGCGATGGACGCGCGCGATCTGGATGTGCTGATCGTCGGCTACAAGAGGCCAGATATCGCTGGATCTGTCGCGAGGCAACTAAACTCGTCGGGGGTGCGCGCAGAGCTATTGATGGAGAGGCTCGGTCGAGAAGGGTTTCTTCAGATGCTGGCGCGGGCTAGAACGGTAGTGTGCTTGCCGGCGAGGGTTGAGGGATTCTATTTGCCAGCGCTGGAAGCCATGGCCATTGGTGCCCTGACCGTTTGCCCCGATGTGCGCGGCAACGACTACTGCCTGGATGGTTTCAACTGTCTCAAGCCAGCCTATCGCGTAGAAGCGCTTGTGGGTGCAGCGAAGGAAGCTGCGACGATGCCCGCGGCCCGGATTGCGGCCATCAGGGAGGGCGCACGCGTCACCGTTGCCGGCCATGATCTGTCCCACGAACGCAGCAAATTCCAGACCCTGCTTCGCGAGATCCTCCGTGGTGAGGGCGGCCGCGGTGGAGGCCGGATTGACGGTCCGGCCCATTAGGCCAATCCGCCTCAGACCTTCGGTGGATCATTCCGGCAGACGGTGTCTGAGCCACTGTTCGGACACTAACGGGTAGGACTGCCTTGTTGTCAGGGGCTTGAATCGAAGACGTCGTCAAGCGTTTGCGTGTCGAGTACGTTTTCGGCCCAGGTCTCCAGATCGGCTGCGGACGCAAGCCTTAGCCTTTCGGCGATTTCGGGCGATAGGAGGCCGAATCGTCGCCGCAGCAGTCGTTCCAGGACCGCCCGCTCCCCCTCGACACGACCTTGGCGCATGCCTTGCTGCATGCCTTCGTCGCGAGCTCTTTGGATGACTCCTGCCATGGTGGTGCTTTCCTCTGGATATTGCCGTTGATAGCGCCGGAACTCATTGTCGGTGAGGCCGGCGTAGATGTCGATGAATTCGAGCGCCGCAGCATCATGATCACGTCGAACCGCTCGGTGGGCGAATGGGGGATCGTAAATAGGGACACCCGCGCCTCAAATAGAACCCTGCATCGGGGACACCCATGCGACAAACAGAAGTCATGACCTTTGGACGCGCAAGCAATCGTCCAAAAAAATGCAATGGGTGTCCCCAATGCAGCCGTAATGTGGGGATGGGTGTCCCTAATGCGGGAAGGGGGAAAGCACTGACGAACCGGGCCTGTATGCCCATACATAAGTCGCTATAATGCGGGTCCGCTTCTGGCGAGACACGGCGCGAAATTGCCCGAACTCAACGCAGGTCAACCGCCCCCGGATCACTACTACGCGGACAACCTGATCGCGTTGATCGAAGGTGTGCGGCAACAGTACGGCGACATATTGACGCCCGAGGAGTCGGATTTCGGCGCGGGCGTCATCGCGATGCCGGCGGACGCGCAACGCCTGCTGGCGCGCCTGATCTCGCGCAAGGGCCCGCTCGTTCGCGTCGACTCCCTGGACTTCCGGGAAATCGACGACACCCGGGCCGCATTGACGCATCTGATCGCGCGCGAGTTCGTGTCCTGGTGCCCGCAAGCGCCAGCGGCGGACCTTGCCCGGTTGCTCACCCGCGCGGAGCTTGCGCAGTGCTTCGGCGATGTCTTGGCCGCCGAGGGCGCTGGGTCCGCGGTCGCCACAGGTAACGGGGCCGCTGTCCCCGAACGCCGCGCTGACGCGCCGCCGAGACCAGCGACCGCCCGCAAACACGAGTACCTGGAATGGATCGAGCGCAGCCTGTGCGACAGCGAGGTCCATCAGCGCATCGAACGGCGCTGCCCCTGGGTCGCCCTCGACATTGGGGAGCGGCTCGAACTGTACCGGCTGCTTTTCTTCGGCGACAGGCGGCGCGACCTCTCGACCTTCGTGCTGCGCGACCTCGGCCTCGCCCGCTACGCCGAGTACGAATTGGCCCGCGAACGGCGCCTGTTCGCCGATCGCACCTCCCTGGACGCGTACATCACGCTGGTTGTCCTCGGTGACCAGGTCGACGAACTGGGCCCGAAACCACCCGCCGATGCCGCGGTCCTCGCACTCGAGGCGCTGTGGCATCCCCATGAAAACCGACTCTTCGAGCGTCGCCGAAGCCGCATACTCAACCGGCTTGGCCGGGGACTCGAGCGCGTTCGCGAGTTCGACGCGGCGCTCGCTTGCTACGCGCGCTCCAGCATGGCGCCGGCGCGGGAGCGCAGGACAAGAATCCTGAAGCGCCTCGGGGACCTCGACGCCGTGGAGCGCCTCCGCCGAAGCATGCGCGAGCGGCCGATTTGCCCGCAGGAGGCGGATTTCGCCGCGCGTTTCAGCACGCGACGGACTCGGATCTGGCCCGAAGAAACGATCATACTGGACGTGCCGGACATCGACCGCGTGGAGGCCGCCGCGGCCGCGATCCTCACCGCCGACGAAGGTCGCGCCTGGCACCTGGAGAACACGCTGCCCATGGGCCTGTTCGGTCTCGCCTATTGGGACTGGATGTTCGCGCCGGTGGACGGCATGTTCATCAACGCGTTCCAGACCGCCCCCATCGACCTCTTCTGGCCCGACTTTCTCGAAGCCCGGCGCGACCTGTGCGCGGACCCCCTCGCGGTCGACGACGAGACCCTGCGCGCCGCGATGCTCGATGCGTGCGGCGCGCATCGGGGCGTGGCCAATCGCCTGGTCGACTGGCGTGTCTTCGACGCGGATACGCTTGGCCGATTGCTTGACGGCCTGGGGATGGACGCCGTGCGGAAGCTGATCGCCTTCGCGTCGGCGGATCTCGACAACGCGCGGCGGGGTTTCCCGGACCTGACCGTGGTCTATGGTCCCGGCCGTTTCGAATTTGTCGAGGTGAAGGGCCCGAATGACCGGCTGCGCGACGACCAGTACCTGTGGATCGACCGGCTGCGCGCCGCGCGTTTGCCGGTCCGGGTCGCGCGATGCAGATGACCGACACGTCGGGACCGTCGACGTCCTCAGCCGTGGATGCGCGGCCGCCGGACCAGTCGCCGTCGGCTGCCACGGTCGCCGTCCGTGATCTGGCGGCATTCGTGCATCGTCGGGGCGATATCCACTATCGCTACACGGGCAGCGCCACCGCCACGGAGGGCATCGGCGCGCAGCGGCGGGCGCAGCCACAACGCGAAGGCTATCGGCGGGAAGTGCCGGTGGCGGCGACCGTCACGCGCAACGGCGTCACGCTCCGCATCAGGGGCCGGATCGACGGCATCGACGATGGCGCGCGTCTGATCGAGGAATACAAGACCACGCGCTCCGAGGTGGCGGGCCTGCACGCCCATATCGGTCATCTGCACATGGCCCAGCTCAAGCTGTATGCGGCCCTCGCGAACGGCATGGAAGAAGAGGCCCCGGCCAATCGCGAAGCGTGGCGGCTGCGCCTGATCTACCTGCACCCGGACCCGGATAATGACGCCGCGACGCATTTCGAAGAGACCCATCAACACGACGCGTTGGCGGAGTTTCTCGCCGACACGGTCGCGGCCTACACCGCCTGGCTGGCGGCGACGGCGGCGCGCATCAAGCGGCGCAATGCGTGTCTAACCCGGTTGCCGTTCCCGTTCGCCGACTTCCGGGACAGTCAGCGGCGCCTCGCCCGAGGTGTCTACCGGGCGTTTCGCGACCGCGAACAGTTGCTGGTGGAAGCGCCCACCGGCAGCGGCAAGACGGCGGCGACCGTGTTCTCCGCGTTGCGCGCCATCGGCGACGGCGCGCTCGACCGCGTCATCTACCTGACGGCGCGCACCACCGGCAAGCAGTCGCCCACGCAGACGCTTGAGCGTTGCGCCCTGGGGGAGGGGCAAGGGGAGAGGGAAGGAAAAGCGGAGGGGGAAGGAAAGGGGGAGGGGGAAGATAAAGCGGAGCGGGCGGCGACGGTCGTCCTCACGGCGAAGCGCGACATCTGCTTCAATCCCGAGGTGCCGTGCGACCCGGCGTGCTGTCGCTATGCCAGGGGCTACTACGACCGCATGCGGCCGGCGCGCGACGAACTGCTGAAGATGGGGTTGGCGACGCGCGACGGGATCGAGCGCACCGCCGCGCGTCACGCCGTCTGTCCGTTCGAACTCAGTCTCGACGCCGCGGCCTGGGCGGATGTCGTGGTGTGCGACTACAACTACGTCTTCGATCCCCTGGTCAAGCTCGAGCGTCTGGCCGCGCCGCCGTTCAAGCGCGTCGGCCTGCTTGTGGACGAGGCGCATCAATTGGGCGATCGCGTGCGCGGCATGTTGAGCACATCCCTCAAGCGCGCGGCCCTCAAGCGCGCCCTCGCACAAGCGCCGCCGTCGCTTGAGAAACGGCTCCGCGCCGTCGACCGCGCGCTGTTGAAGCTGCGGCGAGAGACGAACGGCGCTACCGCCGGAAGCCGCGACCCGGCGCGTGTCCCCGACATCGATGACGCATCCTCGAGGGGCCACAACGATACCGACGGCGCGGAGCACCGGATCGACGAGCCGGGCGCGCTCCTGCGCGCCGTGCAGCGGTTGCTCGCCGCGGCCGCGGAAGCTGATCTCGGGTCGTATCCCGCGACCCGAGAGTTCCTGTTCGACTGTTTTCGCCTCCGGGAGGGCTATGGGTGGCGCGACGAGGAGAACTACTGCCACCTGCTCGCGACAACCCGCCGAAACATCGAAGCGCGCATGGTTTGCCTGTCTCCCTCGCGACACATCGACAGCGTGCTGCGTCGTTACAGCGGCGCGGTTCGGTTTTCCGGCACCGTATCGCCGCTGCCGCTGTTCCAGGTGATCCATGGACAGGACGCGTCGAGCCGCGCCGCGCGGGTTGGCCTCGACTGGGGCTCCAACCTGGGCGTATTCATCGTCCCCGACGTATCGACCTACTACCGGGACCGCGCCGTCTCGCGGGACGCGCTGGCGGGGGTGGTCGAAGCCGTGATCGGCGCGGCGCCCGGCAACTACCTCGTCGCTTTCCCGTCGTTCGCATATCTCGACCTGGTGGTTCCCCGGCTTCGAGGGATGGCGGAGATCGTCGCCCAGCGGCCCGGCATGACCGATGCGGAGAAGCAGGCGTTCATCCGCCGGCTCTCGACCCGGAACGGCAAGCCTGCCGGTGCCGGCGCTCTGGCCCCGTCTCTTATCGGTGCCGCTGTGATGGGCGGCATGTTTGCCGAGTCCGTCGACTTCGATGGCGGCGCGCTCGAGGGCGTGATCGTCGTCGGCGTCGGGCTGGTGCCGCGATCATTGGAACGGGATCTCATCGGGGAGCGTTTCGGCGCGGACGGTTTCGATGTGGCCTATCGCCAGCCGGGGATGACCCGCGTAGCGCAGGCGGCGGGTCGCGCCGTGCGCGGCGTGGGCGATACCGGGGTTGTGGTGCTTGTCGATCCGCGTTTTCCGCGGGCCGACTGGGGCGCGTTCTTCCCGCGCTACTGGCGCCCCGCCCGGGTTCGGAGCAACGAAATCGGCGCCGCTGTCGCATCCTTTTGGCGTAGCCGGAGCGGACTGGTAACCTGACGCCATGCGCAGGCGCACCAAGATTATCTGCACCATCGGTCCGGCCACCGCCGACTATCGGATGCTCGAACGCATGTATGCGGCGGGCATGGATGTCGTGCGGCTGAACATGTCGCATTCGGACCACGAAGAAGCGCTCAAGGTGATCACCTGGATCAAGACCCTGAACCGCAAGGTCAGGTACCCGGTGCCCCTTTTGCTCGACACGATGGGACCCGAAATCCGCACCGGTGATCTCGACGCGCCGATGCGTCTCGAACCCGGCCAGGAGGTCTACCTGACCGTAGAGTTCGCGAACCCTTCGGATCGGCTGGCCAATGAAATCCATGTCAACTATCCCGAACTGCCGGAGGCTGTGGCGGTAGGCAGTTCCGTGACCCTTGACAACGGCCTGATCAACCTCGAGGTGTTGCAGAAGTCGACGCGAGCGCTTCGCTGCCGCGTGGTCGACGGCGGCTCCCTCGGCAGTCGCAAGCACATCAACCTGCCCGGCGTGCACGTAAACCTGCCGGCGATCGCGGGCAAGGACCGCGAAGATATCGTGTTCGGCATGGCGCAGGACCTGGACTTCCTGGCGCTGTCGTTCGTGCGGTCCGCCGACGACATAGCGGCGGCGAGGGAACTCTTCGGCACGAAGACGCTCAAGGTGATCGCCAAGATCGAAGACCGGGAAGGCCTCGCGAACGTGGAGGAAATCACCCAGGCCGCCGACGGTGTGATGGTCGCCCGGGGCGATCTCGGCATCGAGGTGGATATCGCGGCCATGCCCAACATACAGCGCAACCTCGTGCGGACCTGCGCCAGACTGGGCAAACGCTGCGTCGTCGCCACGCACCTGCTGGAATCGATGATCGAGAACCCGATTCCGACGCGCGCCGAAGTGACGGATGTCGCCAATGCCATCTATGAGGGCGTGGACGCGATCATGCTCTCCGGGGAAACCAGCGTCGGTCGCTATCCGGTGCGCTGCGTCGAGCAACTGTCGCGCATTGCCGCCACCAGCGAACAGTTTCCCGGTCTCGGTTTCGCCGCCGATTTCGTCGCCGACTCGGACAAGCATCATGTGGCCAAGGCTGCGGCCGGATTGGCGGAGGCGATCGGTGCCGCGGGCATCGTCGTCATTACCCGGCGCGGCGTGATGGTCGACCTGGTCACCAGTTGTCAGCCGCCGACGGTACCCATATTCGCTTTCTCGAACAATAGCCAGACGCGCCGGCGGCTGATGCTGAACCGCGGCGTGTTCTCGCACCGCACCGCCTTTTCGACCGTGCCCGAGAAGACGATTCAGACGGCGCTGAACGTGTTGCAGGAGCGGGAGAACATTCCGCCCGACGAGCGCGTCGTCGTGATTTCGGACGTGCTTGCCCAGGCGCGCGTCGATGCGATCCAGATTCGCGCTGTGGGCGGATAGCCCGGATGTTGCATCAAGGGCCGCGATGATCGCGCAGGATTTTGCTCACGTGCGGGTGCTCGCGAGCGGAAGCATAGCCACGCCTTATGGTGGAGCGAGCATGTACCCGCACGTGGGCAAAAGACCAGCGAGAGCGCGGCCAGCGGGTATTATTCACGGGAGAACTTCCGAATAGTGGTAATAACCTATTGAAATTGAATGGCATTCAAGTATTCGACAAGCGGCTTGGTGCAATATTCGGGTTTAGCCCCCGCGCCGGCGGTCGGGTAAGCTGGCGGCGCGCCGAAGGACGATTGATGGCCATGCGCAGACTTCGCCTTTCCCGATGGAAACGCGCCGAGCCCGGTTATATCACCAAGGGCTGCGGTGATCTCCGCGCAGCGCCCCTTCGCGCCCTGTTGTGGACGCTGCCGCTGTTGCTGGCGGCCACCGCCGATGCTGCCTCCAGGCGCATTGAACTGCCCAATGGCGATGTCTTCGAAGGCGAGGTGGTGAACGGCGTCCGTTCCGGACTCGGCACCTACATCACCGCCGCCGGTCACCGTTACACGGGGTATTTCGTCGACAACAAGATGCATGGCGAGGGCGCCTTCTACTGGCCCGACGAGCGCGTTTTCGAGGGCACCTTCGTCAACGGCCTGCGCAACGGCCGGGGCACCCTGACCTGGCCCGATGGCCGCGTATTCGAAGGCGCGTTCGTCAATGACCGCCGCGAGGGGCTTGGCCGGCTGACCTGGCCCAACGGATACGTCTACACCGGCGAGTTTCGCGACAATGCGATCACCGGTCGGGGCAGGCTCGTCTGGGACAACCAGGACGTGTACGAGGGCGAATTTGTCGACGGCATGCGGACTGGATGGGGCGAGCAGACATGGCAGGGCGGCAACCGCTACGTCGGGGAGTTCGAGGGGAACCGGCGCCACGGCCTGGGTGCGTACCACTGGCGGGACGGCACCGTGTATCGCGGGCAGTTCGCGGACGATCGAATGCAGGGTTTCGGCGTCAAGTTCGCGCCGGACGGCGAGCGCTACTTCCAGCGTTGGCAGGATGGCGAACTGGTGGAAGAAGCGCCTGTCGCGGCGAACCCGCGCTGCGAGCTGGTACTGGAAGGCGCGCCGTGGATGTTTGCGAGCCGCGACTGCATCAACGGTCGCGCGCACGGCATCGGCACAGCGGTGCGCCTGGACGGCCAGTCGTATGTGGACAACGGGCGGTTCGTCCTCGGCAACATGGTCGAGGGTGAAATGCACTGGCTCATCGTGCAGGACGAGCGCTAGTGCTCCGGGAGCGCTAGGTGGAGATTCCGGGTTTCAAGATCCAGAGGGAGGTCGGTCGCGGCGCGGCGTCGATTGTCTACCTGGCGACCTGGGGAGAGATCCGCCGCGAGGTCGCGCTGAAAGTTGCGGTGGGAGAGGCGGGGCAGGATCCGGATGTCGAGCGGCGCTTCGCGCGCGAATGCGATCTCGTGGCCGATATCGACCATCCGCACGTCGTCAAGGTCTACGAGGCCGGCACCGGCATCTGTCCGTACATCGCGATGGAGCACCTCGACGGCGGAGACCTGATCGCGCGGTTGGGCCGGGGCATGTCCGTAACCGACGTTGTGCGTATCGCGAAACATATCGCCCTGGCGCTTGATATCTTAAGCGATCACGGCATCGTGCATCGGGACGTGAAGCCGGAGAACATCCTTTTCCGGGGCCGTGACGAGGCGGTGCTGACGGATTTCGGCGTCGCCGCAAAGGCAGGTGCCGAGCCATCTTCGGGAGAGATCGTCGGAACCCCCCGATACATGAGTCCGGAGCAGGCGGCGGGCGATGCCGTCGACAGCCGATCCGACCTCTACAGCCTGGGCGTCGTCTTCTATCTCATGCTGACGGGGGATGTTCCCTACGAGTCCGACGACGGCATCCCTGCCGCGACGCAGGCGGTTCCGCGCCTGCCAGAGCCGCTTTCTGCATATCAGGAGGTAGTCGACCGGTGGCTCCGAACGGACCCCGACGAGAGATTTCAGACCGGTGCCGACATGATCCGCGCGTTGGACGCCGTCGAGTTGCGGGATTCGACGCCGATTCCGCCGGCGCGGATCAACGCGGTCTCCACTGACGAGATTCGCGCCGTGGCGGGAACGGCGTTCGCGACGACAGTAGTTCGCGCGGAGAGAACGCGTGCGCCGCGCCGCCGTGCCACGTCCGTTGCGTTCGCGTCCATGACAGTGGCCGCCGTCATCCTGGCCGGCTATTTCGGCTTCGCCGAACGCGCAGCCATCGCTGGCTTCCTCGCGCGTACGGGATTGACAGAGGATGTCTCCGCGACGGCGGCATGGCAGGTTGCCGAGGCTTTGCGCCTTGACCCGAATCAGTCGCTCGTGGCCATTGTCGCGGCCTACCGTCGCGTCCTCGATAGCGACCCGGACCACTCCGGCGCGCTGGAAGGGATATCGACGGTTGCTGCCGCCTGGAAGAGCGATATCGATATTGCGTTGGAGTCGGACGACCTGGCGCTGGCCGAGGCGAAGCTGAACGAATCGCTTGGCGTCTTCCCGCAGGATGCGGAGCTCACGGTGCTGTTCGAGCGGCTGTCCGACCGGCGCGGAACGGATTTGATCGTGCAGAGCACCAACGCTTTGCTCGCCAGTCAGGGCATGTCGCATGAGCCGTCGGCGTCTTCGGCCATTCAGGCTTACCAGGAGGTGCTGCAGCGCCTGCCGGAGCACGCCGAGGCGCAGATGCGCCTGAACGAACTCGCCGGGCACTATACGGGGTTGGCGGAGCGCGCCGTGCTGGAGGGCGATGTCCCGGGCGCCATGGACAAGCTGGAACGCGCGGTCGCCGCCAACCCGGAGTATCCGGGCCTCGACAGCGTGCGCTCTGAGATCAACCAGGCCGCCACCCTGCGCGCGGAAATCGACGAACTGCTGAACAGGGCGAGCGCCTACAGGGCGTCCTCCGCGCTGGTCGATCCCGCCGAAGCGAACGCGGCGGAGATCTACAATCGCGTTCTCGCGACGGATCGGGACAACGCGGTCGCCCGGCAGGGTCTGCTGGAGATCGCCGCCAGCGTGCTCGCGCAGTTCGGCGAGTTCCTCGACGCCGGCAATTTCGAGGCCTCCAAGCGCCTGGCCGACCGCTCCTCCGCTGTGGGGCTGGGCGATGTGCCGGTGAACGAGATGCGCGCGCGCTACGACGCCGAAATCGGGCGGCTGGAAACCGTCGCGGAGCTCTTGGCCGAGGCGCACGCATTGTTCGCGGACGGCTGGCTCACCGAGCCCGCCGACGGCGGCGTCGTCGCCAAGGTGCGGGAAGCGCTCCGGCTGGACCCGGGTAACGGCGCGGCGACGGAGCTATTGACCCGCACCGCCGAGCGTCTCGCGGCGGCCGCGAAGGAGGCGCATGCGTTCGGCTTCGCCGATGACGCCCGCCATTACCTGGACCTGGCTCTGACAGTCACCCCCGATGTGGACGAGTGGCGCGACCTGCGCGAGGCCTGGGCGACGAATACGTCGATCGACGCGGGTTGAACTTCCCTACGTCGGCGATCTTGATTCTAGTGAAGCAAGGCCTGGCCGCAACCGCCGGACACCGCCAGGAACACTCTACAATTGCGACATGAAGCTACTGTTTTGTGCACTTGCGTTGTCCGCTTGTAGCGGCCTCGCGGGAGCCACGGCGGATCTGAACCCTGCAGGCCTGCCGGAGGCATCGGCCGGGGACGACGCCGCAATTCAGAACGGCGGGGTCGATCATCTGGACTGTGCGGACTGGAACACCCGGAGTTTTTTCGAGGCTGCTGCTCCTGAAGACGTCACTGCCTGTCTCATCGCGGGCACCCACCCTAACGTGCGGGATGAATTCGCCAAGACGCCGCTGCACTGGGCAGCTGCCCTCACAGAGAACGTGGCCGCGACCGAAGCGCTCATCGCCGCCGGGGCTGATCTCAACGCGCGCGACGACTCCGGCTCGACGCCCCTGCACTGGGCAGCTGCCCTCACAGAGAACGTGGCCGTGACCGAAGCGCTCATCGCCGCCGGGGCTGATCTCAACGCGCGCGACGACTCCGGCTCGACGCCCCTGCACTGGGCGGCCGTCCGCAACGAGAACGTGGCCGTGACCGAAGCGCTCATCGCCGCCGGGGCTGATCTCAACGCGCACGACGACTCCGGCTGGACGGCCCTGCACTACGCCGTCCGCAACGAGAATGCGGCTGTGACCGAGGCGTTCATCGCCACTGGCGCTGATCCCAACGCGCGCGATAATTCCGGGGAAACGCCCCTGCACTCCGCAGCCCGGCTCAGCCGCGAAGTGCAGGACCGTTGGCTTGCCGGCTACTGGGATGTGGCCGCGATCCGAGCCCTCATAGCTGCCGGCGCTGATCCCAATGCGCGGAGGCATGGCGGCTGGACGCCCCTGCACTCCGTAGCCCGCGGAATCGCAAACGCGGCCGCGATTGAGGCGCTCATCGCCGCAGGCGGCGATCCCAACGCCCGGGACAGCTTTGGCTGGACGCCCCTTCACTTCGCAGCCAGGTACAACGAGCCGGCCGTGACCCGGGCGCTTGTTGCCGCAGGCGCCGATCCCAATGCCCGGGACAAACTCGGCCAAACGCCCCTGCACGACGTGTTGCGATTCGCGCAAAACGCCAAAATCCTGATTGCGGCTGGCGTAGCAGTCGGGACGCGGGATCAGCGTGGAAGAACGCCCTTGCACAGCATCGCTGGTCGGATGGTTTGGGAGGATGACGTCAACGTTGTCGACACGTTGATTGCGCACGACGCGGATATCGGAGCGCTGGATGGGGACGGCAATACGCCCCTACATCTAGCCGCATCGTCAGGATCTCGGTTTGCCGTTGCCGCCGTCAACGCGTTGTTGAACGCTGGTGTTGACGTAGACGCACCGAATGGGGACGGTAATACACCGCTACATCTGGCCGCATCGTTGCAATGGCGACCCGCTGCCAACGTCATCGCGTTGTTGGACGCTGGCGCAGACGCTTTGCGGGAGAATGCCGAGGGCCAGACCCCACGCGATCTCGCGTCCGACAATGAGGCGCTGAGGGATTCGGACGCCTACCGGCACCTCAACGATGCGCGCTTCGAAGCGCAGCCCGATGCGCCGTGAGATGCGTGCGGCACCAACCCTAATTGCTTCGGCGTCCGCCCGTGCGGCGCAACGTTTTGGCGGGCTAGCGGTTGTCCTGGGAGGCGCGAAGGCGAGCAGCGAGCGCGAGCGCGGGCGCATACGTGGGATCCGCCCCGAGGGCCGCTTCGATGTGCGGCATCTCGTCGCCCCGGTTCTGTAGGTGTCTGAGGTATCCGAGGTAGTAGTGCGCGTAAGGGTTGTCCTCGCTGATCGCAAGCGAACGCTCGGCGAAGTCCCGCGCCCCGGCGTAGTCGCCCGCATCGCCGCGCGTGCGTGCGCGCAGGAACATTTCGTAGGCGCCGCGATCGATCACGGGCCCGGCGGACACCTCCGCGTCGCCCAATAGCAGCTTCTCGGCGATGGCGTCGGCGATGGCATCGCGAAGGACGAAGATATCGTCCATCGATCCGCGCAGGCTGTCCCGCCATATCATGTGGAGATCCGCCAGGTCGGTAAGGCGCGCGGTCACGATGAGCCGGTCGCCCTCCCGTTGGAGGCTGCCTTCCACGGCATAGGTCGCGCCGAGCGTATCTGCAAGTTGACGTAGCTGTGTCTCGCCGCTCGTGTACTGCGATGTCTCGCTGCTATCAAGCACGTCGAAGTCGGACACGGTGGCGAGTCCGGACAGGATATCGGCCGCCAGACCGTGCGCGAGGTGCGCATCGTCCCCGGCGGACCCCGTGTCGGCGAATGGCAGCACGGCGATGGCGATGCGTTTCGGGGCGAGTTCCGGCAGCACCATCCACCAGCCGACCCCGGTGCCCACGACGACGACGATCATCGCCGCGATGGCGAGCACGAACCCGTTGAATCCTGGTGCGTTCATAGGCGCGACTGCTTGGTCGGCGTGCGCGAATTTGAACCGCTTATCCCCGCCGCGTCAGCGCGTATCGCGCTTTTTGAAGGTCGGAGGCGGGTAGGGTATTCGGTTCAGCGCCCCGACCGTTCCAGCGCGCTGATCATTGCTTCGAGGCGCAAGGTTTGCTCGTTCAACGCGGTAACCATGCGCCGAAGGTCCTGCGCTACCACGATTGCCGCCGCCGCTTTGGTCGTCGCTTCCGCGTCTGCCCGGTCGGTGAGAGCGGCGGTCAAAACCTGCCGCGCTGTGCGGTATTCATTGTCGTCCATTCCGGGAGCCCTCCTCGTTTGATTTTTGTCGGAGTGCGCGTATTTGAACCGCAGGCCCCGCCTCCCGAAATCTTATCATGGGGCCGAATCAGCGTTCTTCCAGCCGTCGTTCAAGCTGGCATCGAAGCGACGGGACGGCGCACGCGTCAGCAAGCGCTACGACGCGCCCGCGACCCCGAGCCAACGGCTGCCGCCGCACTGGTGTGGGATAAAGAGATAAAATTTTCAAGTCTAGACCCGTTAAAGTTATAAAAAACAGGCATGTATAAACGTAAAACAAACGCACACTTCGTGTAAATGAGTTATGCTGGCCGGTGAACCCGGATGGTTCGGCTGGCGTGAAACTCGTGTTCGGCTTCTCCGCCCGTTCAGGCGAGGAGCCGGGGTCGACATGTGCGCCCGTGCCGACAATAGCAGGTCAAAACCGTGAAGAATCAGCCGAAATCGAGATGCAGTCGCCCCTTGGTTTTTCCTTCGGTCTTTGGGAGTTGCCGGGTATCCCCGGCGGGTCGCTCCCGGTCGTCTCCGTCGACAAGAGACTACTTGGACGGATGATCGCAGAGTCGTAAATGCGGCAGTCCATGCCCAACCGTCCCGCGTGGCGGCTGTTGGCCGGTATCGCGGTTTGCGGTATCGGGGTCGCCTGCTGGCTGTTGCTTGCACGAGGCGACGCGGAACCCGGCGAACCGGAAGCCGATGCGGCGGGCCGACTGACGGAGTCCGAGCGTGAAGTCCTGGAGGCGGTGATCGCACAGGTCGCGGCCGAGAGTCGAGCCGGCCCGCGCAAAGTGAAAATCGAGGGAGCGCCTCGGCTTGTTCCGTGGTCGAATCCGGGTTCGCCACGGACCGACGCAGCCTCGCCCACGCCACCCGCGGGCTACACGTTCGTCGAACATCACGGCGAAGTGCGGGCCGAGCGGTTCCAACCGCGCCGGGAGGTGGGCGAGGACGTACCGGACGATGGCCTCGACTGGCTGGGCGCCTCCGGTTCGCTGTCCCGCCTGGTCGAACAGGCGGCGGCGGCGGGCCGGGACTGGTCCTTCGGGTGGATCCGCATGGCGCCCGATTCCCGGCTGTCCGATGTCACGCCCCTCCTCCAAGCCTTGGACGTCGTCGTCGAGGGGGCGGCCGGCCCGCTGGTTCGGGCCCGACTGCCGGGCGACCGGGCGGGTCTGGAGGCCATCGTGGCGTTGTCTGGGGTAGAGGCTTTGGGTGCGGCGCCTTTTGCCGCCAAGCTGCCGCCCACATTCGCCGAACAGGCGCTTGCCGAGCCCGCGCACGGCATCGTGCCGGTGTTCGTGACCTTGATGGCGGACGAGTCGGGCGGTCGCTGGCGGCGGGAGCTCGAACGCCTCGGTGCCGAGGTCGGCGCCTACGACGCCGACACCCGCGCCTACGTGGCGAACGTCGAATACGGGCTTCTGGAGGATGTTGCCGAAGCTGATTTCGTGCTCTTCGTGGAGCCCGTGGGCACCGTCGAGGCTGCACACGACACCGCGGTGCCGGCCATGGGAGCCGATGTGCACCGGACCTACGAAGGCGAACCCGGGAGCTTCACGGGCACCGGCGGCGCGAGCGTACCCGTCGCGGTCATGGACACGGGTCTCAACATCAACCACCTGGACATCGTAACCAACCGGGACAGCATCTGTGGCGCCAACTTCGTGACCCCGAGCCGCGAGGAGGACCAGGACCTGTGGGCCGACGCGCACGGGCATGGGTCGCACGTGACGGGAACCATCGCCGGCAATGGAACCGCGACACCCGCCTACGCCGGCATGGCACCCCTGGTACGCGACATACGGTTTGCCAAGGTGCTGAATTATCGCGGATCCGGCTCCATCTCTAGTATTCAGAACGGCATGGATTTCCTGTCCGAACCTACCGAGTGTTCAGCCGGCGGCTGGTCGTCGGATCCGGTGAAGCCCTTGATCGTCAACATGAGCCTAGGTTCAAGCTCGCGCATCTGGGAAGGCCGCGACCAAGCCGCGCGAAAGCTGGACGCGGTGGTCTGGGCTCACCGGCAGCTCTACGTCGTGGCGCAAGCCAATTCCAGCATCTACAGTTTCTCGAACTTCGGCGCGGCGAAAAACTCCCTCCCGGTCGGCGCCGCTCTCGACAGTGGCGAACTGGCGGGATTCAGCAGTCTCGGCCCGACGGCGGACGGGCGCCTCGCGCCGCTGGTGGTTGGGACCGGCTTCGGCCTCAATTCAGCGGTCGGCGGCGGCAGTCGTTCGGGCTACAGGAGTCTCAGCGGCACCAGCATGGCCTCGCCGTCGGTTGCCGGGGTGGCAGCCCTGTTGATGGATGCCGTGCCGTCGCATCGGGAGCATCCGGCGCTGGCGAGGGCGCGGCTGATGGCGAGTGCCGTCAAACCCGACGCCTGGTTCGAGGATGCTGGCGCGTTCCCGACCGACAACACATCGGGTTCTGGAACGGTGAACGCGCGTTTCGGACTCGGGAAGGTCTCGGCGCGGACCAGCATCCTCGACCGCGACCGGTCCGACGGCTGGACCAACGGCAGCGTTACGGCGGCGTTCGAGGACGGCGAGTACGCTTACCACGACATCGAGGTGCCGGAGGGCGCCAGCCGCCTCGACGTGGTGTTGACCTGGGACGAACCGCCGACCGACGCGATCGCCAACGCCGTTCTCAACGATCTGGACCTCTGGCTCGATCAGGGCGGAGACTGCGCCGAGGTGCAATGCGGCGAACACTCGTCGGCGTCGCGCAAGGACAACGTGGAATGGGTCATCGTGAGGGACCCGATGCCGGGCACCTGGCGGGCGAAGGTGGCGGCGTCCCGGATCTATACCGAGGCGCCGCGCGCCGCGCTGGCCTGGACCGTGATCCGTGGTCCCGCCACTCCCGAACTCGCGGTGTCTGCCGACAGGAGCACGATGGACGGCAGTAGCGAACTGACGGTCACCGTGACTGTGAACGGCTACGTCGCAGCGGGGACGCGCTTGCACCTCGAATGCCGCGCGTTAGGTCAGTCGCAGGCCGACGAGCCCGCCGAAGTCATCCCCTGCGTTGCCGGCGGCGACGCGGCGGTGACCAACGCGGATGGCCTGGTCGTGGCAAGCGGCGTGGACGCGGGCGGCTTCGTGCCGCTGGGCGAAATCGGCGTCGGCGAGTTCCGGAAGGTTCGTCTCGAATCCCTGAACATCGACGCCGCGTCGTCGCTCCATTTGACGGCCACGGCCTGGAACGCGACCGCCGCCTCGATCTCGGTCCCGGGAGGCATGAACACGGCCGACGAAGTGACCGCCGTCGAACCACCCGAAAACGACGCGTTCGCGGCCGCGGAAATTCTTGAAGGGGCGGAGGGCAGCCGGCAAATCGATATGCTTCATGCGACCACCGAGCCCGGAGAACCCGACTATGTGACGGGTTCCGGCCGGCCGGCGGGGTCCGTGTGGTATCGATGGAAGGCAGCGGCGGCGGGTCCCGTCCACTTCGGGGCAGTCCTCGACGAAGCCTTCAGGCCGGCCCCGGATGGTTCGACCTATACCCTCTCGCGAAACCTCTCCCAGCGCGAACTCCGTTTCGACGTGCTCCAGGGCCACAGCGCCGCGGCCGGTAAGCCGGTCGCTTCCGCACCTTGGGGCGCGTCGTTCTTCGCGTTGGCGGACCACGAGTACGTCGTGCGCGTCAGTCACCGCGAGCGGGCGGTTCGCGCCACCATGCACTGGCGGCAGGGTGCGAGGCCCGAAAACGACGCCTTCGCGTCTGCCGCGGTGATAGGCGAAGAGGCCGAGAGCGTGGCCGGCAGCAACTTCGGCGCGACCCTCGATCCGGGCGAGTACTTCGGCGGGCTCGGCGGAACCGTGTGGTACGCGTGGACGGCGCCGGACGACGGCTATCGGGAGTTTCGCGTGAGCGCCGGTCAGTTGAAGGTGCTTGCCTTTTCGGGCGAAGCCCTGGGCGATCTGCGTCTGGTTTCGGGATATCCCGATGCGGTTGTCGGCTTCCCGGCGCAGTCGGGTGGATCGTATCGTATCGCGGTGGCCTCCGCGGACGCGTTCTCGGCGGGAAGCCGGTTCGATCTGTCGTGGTCTGCGGTCGATCGCACGGCCGGCGACGACGACTTTTCGGGGGCGCGGGAGCTTGCGGGGGAAAACGAGGGGTCGTGGTCGGTGACGGTAGACGGAGAGTCCACCGTCCAGCCCGGCGAGCCGGCCGACTCCGGCGTTCGCACCCGATGGGGGATCTGGACGGCCCCGTCAGCCGGTGATCACACGTGGCGGCTTTTGGCGAACACATCGGGTATGACGCTGACGGCGTTCTCCGGCGACTCGCTCGAGACGCTCAGTGCACTGGGCGCCGGGAACGACGCGAACATCGACTTTTCCTTTTCCGCCGAGGCGGGTCAGGTGTACCGGCTCGCCGTCGGCGTGTCCGCCCGGCACGCCAGTGCGTTCGAACAATCGTATCTGAGTGGAACGGTGGAGTTCGGCCCCACGCCATCCAACGACGCCTTGGCGTCCGGCACCGTGCTCGCCGAGGCGAGCGGGATGATAACGGGCTCGAATCGCTACGCGACCACCGAAGCTCACGAACGGATACGTGACATAGGGCACTCGTCGCTGTGGTGGACGTTCGAGGCGCCGGCCGACGGCTGGTACCGATTCCGGGTCGACGAGTCCGATCCGCCGTTCACCCTTGCCGCCTTCGTCCATGCGAGCGTACCCGCCGCTCAACTGGAGATGATCGTCTCGAGCCGTTCGGGGGATGGCGGTCCCGCCGAGATCGTGTTCGAAGCCACGGCCGGGGACCGCTTCGCCATTCGACTCGGTACGTTCGGCTCTGCTCAGGGAGGCGACTTCACGTTGCACTGGGAGGAGACCGAGGCGCCGAACTGGCTGGGCTACCTCGGCCGATTCACGCCCGAAACCGAGGATTCAGAAGGGCGAACCGTCGAGGTCGCCGATCTGCGCCGGATGGCGTTCGACGCGACCGGCCAGGCGCTGTATGTCGCATCGCGAACGGGGCTTTCGGTTCTCGGGCGTGACGTGGACACGGGCACTCTGACCAGTGCTCAACTGTTGCCGGGCGATCTGCGGTTCGCTTCGTTGCTTTGGGACCGTGACAACACCCGACTACTGGTCTTCAGACATTGCGAGGCACGGGTCTATGCGGCGGTCGACGCCACGTTCCGCCGCCTGCGCGATGCGGGTACGCTCACGGTCTCCGGTTCGTTGCCCTGCATCTCCAGCGGCGCGTTCATGGACCCGGCGGGTGAGTTCGTCTATGGGTTCACCTACTCCGACATCAGGGCATATGAGTACGATGGCGTTACCCTTCGTCACGTGCAGACCCCGGATCTGTCGGCACTGCGCGATGCGGTGATCTCCAATGAGGGGCAACATGTATATGCGGTCGCCGACCATGGCCTCCACACCCTGGAACGCGACTCGGAGACCGGAGAACTGACGGAAGTCGATCAGATTTCCCTCGATGATGCGTCAGTTGCCGTAGCCATCAGCGACGATGACGAATACCTGTTCACGTTTGGTCGCCTTCAGGCTTTCGTCCACGGTTTGGAAGATCCATCCGCGCCCCGATTGCTCGGTTCACTCACACCGCCGACGCAGAGATATTATTTCGATATCTACTGCGGGTTGTCCCTCTCCAGGAACGAACGCCATGCGGCCGATGCGTTCTGCAGGAACAGTGCCTTGGCGGTGCAGTGGGAGCCATCGACGAGCCAACTGGCGCTTGCGGATTTCGTCTCGAGTTGGCAGCCGAATCGCTTCGGCGAGCTACTTCCGGCGTTCGGCCGGGCGCGAGGCGTAGCGGCTAGTCCGGACGGTCGGCATGCCTATCTCAGCACCGACGCCCACGGCATCCTGATTTTCGAGCGGGTCGGCAACCCCATTATCGAGGTCGACACGGGCGCTGAGGGAGGCTACGTGCGGCTGGGCGCGCTCCGGGTTTCGGAAGGAAGGGTAACTTTCGGCCCCTTGTCGTCGGCGAGTTGCATCACGATCAGGAATCTCTCGGTGAACGACATCCTCTACGACGTCGACGTTTCGAAGTGGCAGACGCGGCCGGATTCGGCGGGGACGTGGGCGGACATCGAAGACACCGAAACGACCGGCGAGATCTGCGCCGGCACGCCGACCGAGTCCGGCCAGTACCGTTTGGTCGTGGAGATGGCGATCGACGGGGAAGCGGGCAAGTATGCCAGCAACGTGATTGACTACGAGGCCGAATGACCACGGCCCGATCCCTGTCACTATGACTGAACCAGGTATTCGACAACGTCTTCACCGCCGGTAACCGTCATGCCGTCGGGCTTTTGCGCCAAGACCCAAGAGTAGAGGCCTCCCCCTTGTTCGTCGTTCAGAAGATGAACGAACATGACCTCCATGTCGCCCTCAACACCCAGCACGTAGAGTTTGTCTGCCTTGCCCAGGAGCATCGGCGGGGACCTTTCGGGCTTGCTGCGCCAGCCTTCGGTCCTCTTCACGTCTCCTATGAAAACATTGGTCGGAGTGCGCGGATTCGAACCGCGGGCCCCCGCCTCCCGAAGGCGGTGCTCTACCAGGCTGAGCTACACTCCGATGCCCTCCGCGCGGCATGGACCGGCGGGCCGCGTATTGTAATGCGGTCAGTGTGGAACACGCCAACCGAACATCAGCGACGGTCGATGAGATTCTCGTTCCATGTGCCAGGCAAAAACGCGATTTTGCTATCACTGCGGTTGTAATTTGTCAGATATAAAAGGTTCGCGAGCGAGAAACGCGACGATATGCGGGAGATGGCCTGAAAGCGACGAACAAGCCGCCGCTTTCCTGACGCTCCCGCCCCATGGCATCGCTGGATTTTCATAAAGGCGCGGTGTTCTGGCTGGACGCCGAAAACCAAACGGAGAACACAAGCGACAAGAGCCACTATTGGGTCGTTCTGGTTGTTAGCGGGGAAAAGGTCTTGTGGGTGCGGCTCTCGTCTCACAAGTCGTGGATCAAGCCCGAGAGCACGTACGTCGTCCTACCGCATCCGAGCGACGGCGAAGCTGGCCAGGGCCTCGAGCGCCTCGCGGTAAATGTTGGGCGGCAGGCGCGCGAGGGAGTCGGCGGAGCGGGCGGCGAATTCCACGGCGCGGTCGCGCGTGTAGTCGAGCGCGCCGGAACGGCGGACGGCGGCCCGCACCAGCGCTGCGTCTTCCGGGTGGCCGTACTTCATGGTGCGAATGAGGGGCAACGTCGCCTTGCCTTCGGCCAGGTCGTCGCCGATGTTTTTGCCCATGACGGCGCTGTCGCCCTCATAGTCCAACCAGTCGTCGACGAGCTGGTAGGCGAGGCCGAAGTCCCTGCCGTAGCGGTGCATGGACTGGATGATCTCCGGATCCCTGGTGGCGAGCACGGCGGCCGTATGGGCGGCGGCCTGAAACAGCAGGGCGGTCTTGCGCCGGATGACCTCCATGTAGCCCGCTTCGTCGAAGGCGGCGTTGCCGATGTTGTCGAGCTGCAGCACTTCGCCTTCGGCGATGATGTTGGTCGCGTCCGCAACGATGGCCATGACGTCCATGTTGTCGAGGTCCACCATGAGCTGGAACGCGCGCGAGTAGAGGAAGTCGCCGACGAGGACGCTCGGGGCGTTGCCCCAGGTCACGTTTGCCGTTGCGCGGCCGCGCCGCAGGTGGGAACTGTCCACGACATCGTCGTGCAGCAGCGTGGCGGTGTGGAGAAACTCGATGATCGCGGCCAGTCGGATGTGATCCGACCCGTCGTAGCCGCAGCAGCGGGCCGTCAGCAGCACGATCAGCGGACGCAGGCGCTTGCCGCCGCTATTGAGTCGTTCCGCGGTCTGCTTGCCGGACTGGTCCGCCTCGGCCATTTGGAAGGCGACCATGACGGAGTCCTCCGGCAGATGTATTGGCTTCTCCATCTGGCGCTCCAGCAACATCCCGAGGACTACGCGCCGTTATGCCGGTCGACTCTGCGACTGGAACCGCAGCCGCCCGCTGGCGATCCCTTCGAGTTTTTGGTCAGAGTTTTTGTGCGGTGCTCGCGTAAGCCTTAGCCCGCATTTCTCATAAACCGGGGCGATGGTCGCATATCGGGAGGAGGTCGGCGATTTTCGGCGACCGATTGGCGGATTGGCGTAGCGGCGAGGATATCACGGCGTAGCGGCGGTCGATTGGGGCGGTCGGCCGGACAACGGGCCGGCGGCGGCCGGTCTTCGGCGTTGTCCGGCGGCAACGGCGGTTCGGGCGCGCGCAATCGACCGAGCGCGTCGTTCGCGCGGGCGCAAGCATTGTTCGGGCCGGTCGGCCGCGCATCAGGTCGGAACAAGCGCGCGCCACGCCGCCGCGAACGCGGCTTTGTCGGGACAGCCGCCGGCCATGGCGACGTGAATGCGGCGCGCGGACACGCGCACGCGCGCGCCGATCTTCAGCAGCCGCAGCCGCAGCGTGCCGGGATAGGCGCGCGCCAGCTTGTCGGCGGTTCGCGCCAGGGCGTCGCGCAGGCGGTTGAACAGGATCAGCGCGAAGGTGGAGAAGTACAGGCGCAGGGTGTTGGCGTCGAACAGGTTGCACGAGCAGCGCGCCGAGAACAGGTCGAGCTTATGCTCCTTGACGCGGTTCTCGGCGTCGCCGCGGGCGCAGTAGAACTCCTCGTAAAGCGCTCGCGCCGGATGCGTCTCGACCGGCAGCGACGTGACGACGAAGCGCGGATTGTCCTTCGCGCCGGCGGCGCCGGCGCCGGGCAGCGCCTCCGCCTTGGCGACCACCCGCCGCTCGCGCGTCCAAGATTCGAGCGTGGCGTACCGGAAGTCCGCGAAGCGCCGCGCGGCCTCGCCGGTCTCGCGCGCGCTCTGCCGGGCGTCCGCCAATTCGCCCTCGATCATCCGCTTCAGCCGCGGGTTCTTGGCCAGCCCGATCACGTAATCGACGCCCTCCCGGCCTTCGCACCACGCCAGGATCTCCTCCCGGCAGTAGCCCGAGTCCGTGCGCAGGATCAGGCGCGCGTCCGGCCAGCGCGCGCGCAGCCGGTCCGCCAGCGCGTCCAAGTCGCGCTCGACGCCGGCGGCCGCGTCCACGGCGGCGCTGCGCAGCCGCACGAGCAGCGGCTCGGCGCCGCAGAACACCAACAGCGGCAGGTAGCAGTACTCCCGGTAGTAGCCATGGTAGAAGCGCCCCTCCTGGCCGCCGTGCAGCGGCACGTCGGTGGCGTCCAAGTCCAGCACCAGCTCCTTCGGCGGCGTCCGGAAGCGCTCCGCGAACAACTCCGCCAGCAGCGCGTCGAAGCGCCCGAAGTCCGCCACCACCTTGCGATGCTTCCGGTCCAGGCGCGCCGCCGCCGCCAACTCCAGCCGGTTCAGCGTGCTCTTGCCCGCCAGCGGCTCGCAGTCGTCGCGGCGCTTCTCCAGGCGGCCCAGCACCGCGCCCAGCAGCGGATCCTTGCGCAGCGCGTCGTGATCGTTCAAATCCTCGTAGCCCAGCGTCAGGCCGAGGATGCGCTGACCCACCAGCGTCTCCACCTCGTGCACGACATAGGCGGCGTCGCGGTGGTCGGAGAAGCAGGCCGCCACCCGGCGGAACAGCCCGACCGACTGGTTGGCCAGGCCCATGAGCAGCGCGCCGCCGTCGGCGGTCAGCGCGCCGCCCGTGAAATCGGCTTCGAAACGCCGCGGGCGGACGCCGTCCGGGGTTGCGCAGCGCAGCCGCGGCGCGTTACAGTCTGTCGCGGTGGGAGAATCCATGCTGTTCCTCTTTTTTATTTGTCAATCAAAGGGTTATAGCACATTCTCCCATCTCTAAACAGCCTTGTTTGAGAAATCCGGGTTAGCGCCAGCGACACCTGCCTAGTGTCTCGTCATATATCAAATGTCGGATAGAGACGCTTCAATTTGACGCGTGCGTCGTCCGTGGTGAACTGCCAATTGACCTTGGCCCGGAGGCGGTCGCGTGCGGCTTGCCAAGCGGCGACCTCGCTGCGCAGGATGTCGATGCAATCGATGCGTCGGTTCAGGCATTGGCGGATCATGACGTTGAGCTCGACCTCGGCGACGTTCAGCCAACTGCCGTGCTTCGGGGTGAAGAGGAACTCGAAGCGATCCCACAGGGCCTTGGCCCGCGCCGGCGGGAAGGCTTCGTAGAATGCGTCCGGGCGGTGGGTGTTCAGATTGTCCATCACCAAGGTGATTTTTTTGGCGTCGGGGTACCGTGCGGCAATGTCAGCGAGGAAGTGCGCCCAGTCGATCTTGGTCTTGCGCTCGGTCACCCGGGTCATGCGCTTGCCGGCCAAGGGCTCCGTGGCCATGAATACGTTGCAGGTTCCGCAGCGCCGGTACTCGTAATCGTGGCGGGCTGGCCGGCCCGGTTCGGCGGGGACCGGCACGCGCGTCTCGCGGATCAACTGGCGCGGCGTCTCGTCCATGCAAACCACGGGAAAGGCCTTGTCGTACGGACGCCGGTACACGTCGAGGACCTGCTCCATGGCCGCCGCGAAGTCCGCGTTGCGTTGCGGCGGGATCACCCATCCGACCCGACGCCAAGGCTTGATCTCGTTTTTTTTAGAACCCGCCGCACCGTCTCGTGCGACACGCTGTCGATGTAGCCGAGTTCCACGGCGTGGTCCGCCAGCAGCCGCAGCGACCATTGCCCGTGGCCAGCCGGTGGCTCGCCACAGCTCAACGCCACCAGGCGTGCCTCGAACTCGCCGTCGGCCTTGCGCAGGTAGGTCGGGCGGCGACCCTGACGGCCACCCAGTGCCGCCTCGATCCCCGCCTCCACAAAACGCTTCTTTGCCCGATCCACCTTGCGCATGCTGATCCGCAGAATGTCCGCAATGGCCTCCCCGGTCGCCTGTCGTTCGTTGAATTGCCCTTCGTCGCAGTTGAGCAGGATCAACGCGTTGATCACCTTCTGCGAGCGGTGTGAGCCTTTGTTCGTGATCGCCGTCAGATCTTTCCGTTCCGCTTCGTCCAATGTCACCACGTAGCGCTTCATGCACTGATCCTCGCCCTGCATCGAGACCCAGTAATCTATCAGATTTTATACGACATAATATGTGTGACATGACACTAGTGGTGTGACGGCGGGAAAGACGGCGTAAGCCAAGTGATCGAAGTTGGCTTGACGCTCGAGTTTCGCCGTGTCACGCTCCGTCTTGCGTGTGGCAAAGCGGAGCGCACGGAGCGTGAAAACGCGAATCAGGAGCAACCCATTTTCGTCGGAGGGAAGACATGGACGAGAGGAAGGCCTCGCATTTGGCTGCGGCCTTTGTTCTGCGAACCGGCAGGCCGGTGGGTATCTTGAGGCTGATGAAGCTCATGTATCTGGCCGATAGGGAGGCGATGCAGCGATTCGTTTTTCCCATTACATTCGACGGCATCTACGCCATGCAACAGGGCATGATGCTGTCCAGAACTTACGATCTGATGATTCGCAAGCCGGGAACGAAAACGAACGGAGCGTGGGACCAATTCATCGCGCCGCCGCGATCTTACCAAGGTGTAGATGTGCGCCAGAATGTCCGGGAAGATGATCTCGACAGTCTGAGCCGAAACGATCTCGAAGTAATCGAGCATGTTTGGGAAACGTACGGGCGAATGAGCCAGGACGAGTTGGTTCACGATGTCCATCACCACTTGGACGAATGGAAAGAGCACTGGAACGATGAAAGTCGAAAAAGCTCAGCAGTCCCGGTCCCTTACGCGAACCTTTGCGAAACGCTGGGTGAATTGAGCAAAGACGATGCCTTGGAAGCGGCGGAAGAGATCACCTATTTCCAACGTGTGAGCGAGAAACGCGACGATATGCGGGAGATGGCCTGAAAGCGACGAACAAGCTGCCGCTTTCCTGACGCTCCCGCCCTATGGCATCGCTGGATTTTCGCAAAGGCGCGGTATTCTGGCTGGACGCCGAAAACCAAACGGAGAACACAAGCGACAAAAGCCACTATTGGGTCGTTCTGGTTGTTAGCGGGGAAAAGGTCTTGTGGGTGCCGCTCTCGTCTCACAAGTCGTGGATTAAGCCCGAGAGCACGTACGTCTTCAACGTCGGCAAGACCAACAAGTACATCAGCGCCTTGAAGGACACCAGTCCGCTTCTTAGGTTCGCTGAAATACTATCAGTCAGGGAATTAAAGTCGAAAGATCCCCAACCGCGCGGCGAACTTTCGGCTCGCGATATCGTCGGCATATTGAACGCGTTAATCCGATCTGGTGAACCGCCGCAAGCGGTTAGCAAATTCCTAGACGACGCAAGACGAAGAATGAGGGATAACAAGTCGTCTTCCCCTAAGTAAGGGCAAGCACCCCAAACGTGCCTTACCCGTGCTCCCGCGAGTGCACGCCGCGTCTTTCGGTCCATAGTTCGAGATGGCGCTGCCGGGGTCCGCTCTCGGTTCCGCCGCGCCCCACGGGCGCGCGAGCGGACAGGAATTCGACGCCCTCGAATACCACTAAGAAATTGGCCGGCAGATCGCGCCAATGGATCGTGAATACCGTTTGGCTGCGCGTGTCCGGAGATGATCCGCGACTTGCCTCACCGCATCCGAGCGACGGCGAAGCTGGCCAGGGCCTCGAGCGCCTCGCGGTAAATGTTGGGCGGCAGGCGCGCGAGGGAGTCGGCGGAGCGGGCGGCGAATTCCACCGCGCGGTCGCGCGTGTAGTCGAGCGCGCCGGAACGGCGGACGGCGGCCCGCACGGCGGTCAGCGCGTCGGCGCAGCGGGTCTCGAGCGCGTCCCGCACCAGCGCTGCGTCTTCCGGGTGGCCGTACTTCATGGTGCGAATGAGGGGCAACGTCGCCTTGCCTTCGGCGAGGTCGTCGCCGATGTTCTTGCCCATGACGGCGCTGTCGCCTTCATAGTCCAACCAGTCGTCGACGAGCTGGTAGGCGAGGCCGAAGTCCCTGCCGTAGCGGTGCATGGACTGGATGATCTCCGGATCCCTGGTGGCGAGCACGGCGGCCGTATGGGCGGCGGCCTGAAACAGCAGGGCGGTCTTGCGCCGGATGACCTCCATGTAGCCCGCTTCGTCGAAGGCGGCGTTGCCGATGTTGTCGAGCCGTTTGGTTGCTCCTCCAATCGCCGCTCGTTCGAAGGCGGAGCGGACGCCCGGACTATGTGGCTGCCTATGCGCTCCATCGGCGGCGGCAAAGATTCTATTGCTAGCCGAAGCACACGAAGCCATGGGCCGATAGAGCCGGATGACCATAGCGTTTCACCCCGCATGACGAGCCCAAGGTCGGCGGCTGGAACACCCGGGATCGCCACTGGTACGTCTCGAAGGTGGTCGCCCGCGATAGCGACGAACTCATGGAACGCCACGGATTCCGGTGGATGACGAAATCGGACGGTCAGCACTGCTCGTGGCAGCTTGACGGAGCGGACAACGCTGGTGCGTCCCAAGCCGTAGCCGAAGCGTTGATCGGGGTTCCGTTCCGTCGGTAGAGTCGTCTGGCTCCCCGTCGACGGGACGTCACTCGCGACAGCGCCAAGCCTCCAGCGTCCGAGAACAAACGCCCGAAGGCGATTGCGGTAGACTTCGGCAAGTGGCGTATGGGTGGGGCTCCTATGGCTGATGATTTGCCGCAAATGCTCAAGGGTGGCGAGCCGGCACGACTTTTTCCGGTGTTGGCCGAAACCTCGAAGGAGGGCCGTGCCCTCTCCGTGTTGCTGGCCTGCTTCGCCAGCATAGATGATCTCGCCAGCACCCTTCTTTCCACCCTGGACCGGCGCGTGGGCGTCCGTTCCCGTGTACGGACATTTACCGAGGTCGTGCTGGCGAACGAACCGGAGGGCATTTCCGGTCGCCCGGACGGTCTCATCGTGATTGAGACTGGGCGCCGATCATGGAGTGCCCTTGTGGAGGCCAAGGTCCGACGATCCCGACTGGAACCCAAGCAGATCGAAACATACCTGAAGCTTGCGAAGGCCAACTCCATCGACGCGCTGTTGACGATTTCCAACGCCTTCGCTGCCGTCCCGCACCATCATCCAGTGCGGGTCGCGCGCGTACCGCGAGGCGTCAGCCTGTACCACTGGTCCTGGTCGAGCATCCTGACGCACGCCAAGGTTCTCCTGGCCGCCAAAAACGTCGATGATCGCGAGCAGCGATTCCTTCTCGACGAACTCGTCAGGTTCCTCGACCACCCGAGCGCCGGTGTGATGCGCTTTGATCGTATGAACCCGAACTGGAAGGACATTGTCACGTCTGTCCTTGCAGGCGCGCCGCTTGCGAGAAGCTCCGATGCCGTAACAGATACTGTGGCCAACTGGCATCAGGAGTGCCGCGACCTGGCTCTGAAGCTTATGGTCCGCGTCAACTCTAATGTCGCAATCCGTTTACCCCGGGCCCACCGGAATGACCCTCAGCGACGCATCGCCGACGACGCAGCGCGCCTCCGGGAAACATCCACACTCGCGGTGGAGTTCAACGTCCCGGACGCCGCGTCACCTATCAACGTCGAGGCCGATCTCAGAACCCGCTCGATTCAGGTGTTCATGACCCTGCGCGCTCCAGAGGATCGAAAATCCGCTCGGGCCCGGACGAACTGGCTTTTGCGGCAACTCGCCGGCAACGAACCGACGGACCTTCACATCAAGGCTACTTGGCCTAGGCGGGCTGCTGCCACTCAGGAAACCTTGGATGCGGTGCGGGCCGATGTGGACTGCTTGCGTACACCGAATCCTAGCCTTGCGCCGACGGCTTTCGAGGTACGACTCGTTCGTGACGCGGGGAGCCGCTTTGCTGGTGCAAAGACGTTCGTCGACGAACTAGAGAGATCGGTGTTCCGTTTCTACGCTGAAGCTGGCCAGCGCCTCAAGAATTGGCAACCTGCCGCTCCCAAGATGGTCGACAGTGCGCCCGAAAGCCCCGCCGTGGACGCTCCAGACAAGCCCGAACAAGCTGCTCGTCCCGCGTAAATCAGAGGCCGCCGTCATGCGCGACAGCTGTCGGCTAGCCACTTTCGACGCTCACGACCGTTCAATCAGAGCAATAGAGGACACTGCTGAGGCTTCCGCCTTAGTATGTCGCGGTACCATTCGTTGCCGCAGTTACGCAACGGTCGAGAGCGGCCAGCAAGTGGTCGGATTGAGCTAAAGTAGGATCCGCTAACAGTCAGGCTGGCCGTTCGTAGTCCACAAGATCGCATCTTGCACTGCCGTCGATGCGTTCGCCTCGTCGGTCCACTCGACTCACCGCATCCGAGCGACGGCGAAGCTGGCGAGTGCCTCGAGCGCCTCGCGGTAAATGTTGGGCGGCAGGCGCGCGAGTGAGTCGGCGGAGCGGGCGGCGAATTCCACCGCGCGGTCGCGCGTGTAGTCGAGCGCGCCGGAACGGCGGACGGCGGCCCGCACGGCGGTCAGCGCGTCGGCGCAGCGGGTCTCGAGCGCGTCCCGCACCAGCGCTGCGTCTTCCGGGTGGCCGTACTTCATGGTGCGAATGAGGGGCAAGGTCGCCTTGCCTTCGGCGAGGTCGTCGCCGATGTTCTTGCCCATGACGGCGCTGTCGCCTTCATAGTCCAACCAGTCGTCGACGAGCTGGTAGGCGAGGCCGAAGTCCCTGCCGTAGCGGTGCATGGACTGGATGATCTCCGGATCCCTGGTGGCGAGCACGGCGGCCGTATGGGCGGCGGCCTGAAACAGCAGGGCGGTCTTGCGCCGGATGACCTCCATGTAGCCCGCTTCGTCGAAGGCGGCGTTGCCGATGTTGTCGAGCTGCAGCACTTCGCCTTCGGCGATGATGTTGGTGGCGTCCGCAACGATGGCCATGACGTCCATGTTGTCGAGGTCCACCATGAGCTGGAACGCGCGTGAGTAGAGGAAGTCGCCGACGAGGACGCTCGGGGCGTTGCCCCAGGTCACGTTCGCGGTTGCGCGGCCGCGCCGCAGGTGGGAACTGTCCACGACATCGTCGTGCAGCAGCGTGGCGGTGTGGAGAAACTCGATGATCGCGGCCAGTCGGATGTGATCCGACCCGTCGTAGCCGCAGCAGCGGGCCGTCAGCAGCACGATCAGCGGACGCAGGCGCTTGCCGCCGCTATTGACGATGTAGGCGCCGATCTGTTCCACCAGGTCGACCTCGGAGGCCAGTTGGGGCGGGATGAGCGCGTTGACCTGGGCGAAGTCGCTGGCGGCGAGCCGGTAGATGGACGCGAGGTCAGTTGCGTCGAGACGCGGCGTGCGGGCGGCTGCCGGATTTGACGCCATCTTGTCGAAGCTCCCTATCTTGGTGTCGCGGTCGTTGCCTGTCTTCGGCCGTGCGTTGTAAAGACCGTCCCCGATCCGTAGAATTACGCGCCTTCAACTTGGTCGCGGCGCGCATGGCGTGGTAGCTGGCGCCGTTTCAATGGGTCAAATCTACGGTCGCGGATGTGCGCGGCATTGTAGTACAACGGGTGTGTTTGAGTATCGGCATGTTTGCGGTTTTCGAGAGCGGCGGCAAGCAGCATCGCGTGTCTGAAGGGGACGTGATTCGACTTGAGCGCCTGGCCGGGGAGCCCGGCCAAAGCGTTGAGTTTGATCGCGTGCTGCTCGTATCCGAGGGCGACGGTGTCACTGTCGGCAGCCCCTATGTCGAAGGCGGCAAGGTCACCGCCGAGGTTGTGGAGCAGGGACGCGCCGACAAGATCCGGGTTATCAAGTTCAAGCGTCGCAAGAACTATTTGCGTCGCGCTGGCCATCGGCAAAGTTACACCGAAGTCCGAATTACGGGAATCAACGCTTGAGATAGTCGGGGCGTCGTGGTGCGTTACAATGGCGCCACGATGCCTGATCCGGCGTCCTCTGGAGGGTAGTGCATCATGGCGCACAAGAAGGCTGGCGGCAGCACGCGCAACGGCCGCGACTCCCAATCGAAGCGTCTCGGCATCAAGAAGTACGGCGGAGAGTTCGTCCGGGCCGGCAACATTCTCGTGCGGCAGCGGGGCACGAAGTTCTTTGCGGGCGAGAATGTCGGTTGCGGGCGCGACTACACGCTGTTCGCCACCGCAGACGGCTATGTGAGCTTCTCCGTCAAGGGTCCGCGGGGCAGGAAGTACATGACCGTTACGCCGCCCATTGGCGACGAGCCCATTGGCGAGCCCGAGGCCGCGCCGGACTCTCGCCTGACGACGACATCGGGGTAGCGCAGCCACCCGCCTTGATTTGATGCCGGTGGCGGGTCTTTAGCGCGCGGCGTCGGTCGCCATGCAGTTCGTCGACGAAGTCGCGGTGTCGGTTGCGGCGGGGAAGGGCGGTCCCGGCGCCCTGAGTTTTCGACGCGAGAGGTCGGTCGCGAAAGGCGGTCCCAATGGCGGCAACGGCGGCGATGGCGGCGATGTCTTGCTGGTGGCCAACGACGCGCTCAATACCTTGGTCGACTTTCGTTTCCAGCCCCACTACCGCGCGGAGAACGGTCGTCCCGGCGGCGGCCGCAACAAGACCGGCGCCAGCGGCCGACAACTCGCGTTGCGCGTTCCGGCGGGCACCACGGTCATAGATGAAGATACCCTCGAGGTCATTGGCGACCTCCCGCGGGCCGGGACGAGCCTGATAGTCGCCCGTGGTGGCCGCCGCGGGTTCGGCAACGCGCACTTCAAGTCGAGCACCGACCGCGCGCCGCGCAGAACGACGCCAGGAGAACCGGGCGAGACGCGTTCTCTGCGGCTGCAACTCCAGGTCATCGCGGATATCGGCCTGTTGGGTCTTCCCAATGCCGGCAAGTCGACGTTCATTGCCCGCGTTTCCGCGTCGAGGCCGAAGATCGCCGACTACCCTTTCACCACCCTGGTCCCGAACCTCGGCGTCGTGCGCGTCGATACCGACACGAGTTACGTCGTCGCCGATATCCCGGGGCTCGTCCCGGGCGCTGCCGCTGGCGCCGGGCTCGGCACGCGGTTCCTCCGGCACCTGGCGCGAACGCGCATCCTCCTGCACATCGTCGATGTGGCGCCGCCGGACGGATCGGATCCTTTGCACAATATCGACGCAATCGAACGGGAGCTTCTCGCCTATAGTCCAGCCTTTGCGGAACGGCCGATCTGGATGGCGCCGAACAAGATGGACCTGACGACGGATACCCGCGTGGCCGATGCGATCCGGGCGCACTACCCGGACCGGGCCGTGTATCCGGTCTCCGCCGCGACGGGAGAGGGAGTTCCCGCCCTCGTGCGCGCGCTCGCCGCCGGACTCGCCGGCATCGACGTCGAAGCCGAAGCGGCGTTGCGGCAACGCATCGCCCGCGATGTGCTCCTGCGCTCGGAAGCGGAGCGCCGCGCCCTGCGGAGCGCGGGCGAGGACGAGGACCAGGGCGTCGATTTCGATATTGCAGCCCCCGAAGATGTTCGCGACGCGGACCCTGACGGCCCGGGCAGGGTGCGCGGATGAGCACGGCCGCGCGACAAAAGCTCCGCGAGGCGGGTCTGTGGGTGGTCAAGATCGGCAGCGCGCTGTTGACGGCCAACGAGCGCAATCTGAATCACGACGCCATTGCGCGCTGGTGCGATCAGATCGCCGTCTTGAGAGAAGGCGGCCACCGCGTGATCCTGGTGTCGAGCGGCGCCGTGGCCGAAGGCTGCCGCAGGTTGGGCCTCGCGAGCCGACCGGAGAGCGTGCACGAACTGCAGGCGGCGGCGGCGGCTGGCCAGATGGGTCTCGTGGAGGCGTACGAACGGGCGTTGCGGCGTTCCGGTCTCGGCACGGCGATGGTGCTATTGACCCATGATGACTTCGCTGACCGCGGCCGCTACCTCAACGCGCGCGCGACGCTGGAAACCCTACTCGATTTCGATGTCGTCCCCGTGATCAACGAAAACGATTCGGTTGCCACCGAAGAGATCAAGCTCGGGGACAACGACATGTTGTCGGCCATGGTGGCGAGCGCGTTGACCGCAGATGTCCTGGTGCTCCTGACGGACCAGGACGGATTGCTCGAACGCGATCCGCGGGTGGATCCCGGCGCGCCGCTGGTGAGCGACGCGTCGGCGGACGATCCGCGGCTCGACGACTATGCCGGGGGCGGCGGCGTGCTCGGCAGGGGCGGCATGGTGACAAAGCTCGCGGCCGCGCGGCTTGCGGCGCGTTCGGGCACGCAGACGGTGATCGCCAACGGATCGCTCGACGGGGTCCTGTTGGCGCTCTCGAAGGGCGCGGATATCGGCACGGTGCTCGCGGCCGACGTCGAACCGCTAGCGTCGCGCAAACGCTGGATTGCCGGACAACTCATCGCCAAGGGCGAGATCGCCCTCGATGCGGGTGCGGTGGAGGCCGTGCGCAACAGGGGCGTCAGCGTTCTCGCCGTCGGCGCGGTGCGAGCGACCGGAGAATTCAGACGCGGCGACATGGTCCGTGTCACGGACGTGGCTGGCACCGAGGTTGCGAAGGGATTGGTGAACTACGGCGGCGACGAAGTCCGGCTGTTGCTGGGTGCCGGGAGCGGTGAGATCGAAGCGCGCCTGGGTTACGTCGACGAACCCGAGTTGATCCACCGGGACAACCTGGCGGTGCTGTGAGCCGCGCGGCCGGGGAGCGCGAGGGGGTACCCCTCGCATGAGAACAGCAGCGCGAGGGGGTGCCCCTCGCATGAGTAAAGGTTTAGCCGAGCGCGCTGATTTGGGCGTGCAATCGCGACTTGTGTCGCGACGCCTTGTTCTTGTGCAGGATTCCCTTGCGGACGAGTTTGTCGAGAATCGGCACGGCGGCACCGAATGCCGCGGTCGCCGCTTCCTTGTCACCCGCCGCCAGTGCGGCATTGACCCGTTTCAGGTAGGTGCGGTACATCGAGCGCTGGCTCGCGTTGCGAGCCCGCCGCGGTTCCGCTTGGCGCGCGCGCTTTTTGGCTTGTGGATTGTTGGCCAAGTACGACCTCCTCGAAAGGGACGCGCTAATGTGCCCGCAGGGGTCGCCGATGTCAACTGAACCGGACTCTGCCGCCGATACCGCGGACGTTGCTGCGGCGGGGTCGGTGGTTGCATCGATGACGGCGCTGTCGCGCGTCAGCGGGTTCGTCCGCGATATCGTCCTGTCCCACTTTCTCGGCGCCGCCGGCGCGGCGGACGCCTTTTTTGTCGCGTTCCGCATACCGAACTTCTTCCGGCGCCTCTTCGCCGAAGGCGCTTTCGCGCAGGCATTCGTGCCGGTTCTCGCCGAGTACCGCACCGGCGACCGTCGCGCGTTGAACGACTTCGTGCGAGCCGTGGCCGGCAACCTCACCCTCGTCCTGACGCTTGTGACGTTCGCCGGAATCTTCGGCGCGTTCGGCCTGGTGGTGCTGTTCGCGCCAGGCTTCGCCGGCGACGAAGCCCGCCTGGCATTGGCCACGGACATGCTGCGGGTGATGTTCCCCTACCTGGCGTTCATCTCTCTCACGGCCTTCGCCGGCGCCATGCTGAACAGCTTCCACCGCTATGCGGTGCCCGCGTTCACGCCCGTCCTGCTGAACCTGGCGCTGATAGGGGCGGCGCTGTTCGCCGCGCACATGTTTTCCCAGCCGGCCATGGCGCTGGCCTGGGGCGTGTTCGTCGCCGGCATTGCCCAACTGCTGTTCCAGCTCCCGTCGTTGCGCCGTCTCGAACTGTTGCTGCCGCCGAAGATCGACTGGCGCGAGCCCGGTGTGCGCAAGGTCGGGATTCTGCTCGCTCCCGCGGTATTCGCGGCGTCGGTCCACCAGGTCAACGGCTTGATCAGCGGCATTCTCGCCTCGCTGCTCGCCACCGGCAGCATCTCCTGGCTGTACTACGCCGACCGCCTGATGGAGGTGCCGATCGGACTGGTCGCGGTTGCGCTCGGCACCGTGCTGCTGCCGAACCTCTCAAGGCTGCACGCCGGGGATGATCGCGCGGGTTTCGCGTCGACGCTTGATTGGGGCTTGCGCATGGCGATCCTTTTCGCGTTGCCCGCCGCCGCCGCGTTGTTTCTCCTTGCCGTTCCGCTGGTGGGAACGATGTTCCATCATGGAGAATTCGACGCCGAGGACGCGCGCATGACGGCGGCGGCGCTGCGGGCGTTCGCCCTCGGCCTGCCGGCGCTGGTGCTGATCAAGATCGCGGCGCCCGGTTTCTTTGCGCGGCAGGATACGCGCACGCCGTTCCGCTACGCCGTGGTTTCCGTGGTCGTCAACATCGCGGCCGGACTGGCCATGTTCTGGTGGCTGCGGCACGTCGGTCTCGCCCTCGCTCTCGGCATCGCCGCCACCGTCAACGCGGCCCTGCTCATGCGGGGTCTGCTGCGCCGGTCGGACTATGCTCCGACGCGGGCGCTGTGGCGCACGCTCGCGGCGGCGACCGTCGCCAGCGGCGTGATGGTGGCGGTGCTCGCATGGTGCGTTCCGGCGGACGAAGTCTGGCTCGACGCCGGCGCGTTTGCGCTTGAGGCGTTCGCCGTCGATACCTTCCTGGCCGCGCGGGCGCTGGTGCTCGCCGGCGCGGTCGTTGGCGGTTTTGTGATATACGTCGCCGCCGCCTGGCTCATGGGCATGCGTCCGCGCGACATGCGTCACCGCGTTTGAGCCTTCGCGGGTAGAATCCGGCCATGGAGCTTATTCGCGGCATCCACAGCATCGCCCCGCGCCATCGCGGCAATGTCGTGACCATCGGCAACTTCGACGGCGTGCACCACGGTCACCAGGAACTGCTTGCGCATCTCGTGGCGAAGGCGGTCGAATTGGGGCGGCCGAGCCTGCTGATGACGTTCGAGCCCCAGCCGAGGGAGTTCTTCCGAGGCACAGCGGTACCCGCGCGGCTGACGCGGTTTCGCGAGAAGATGGCCCTGCTCCGGCCGACGGGTATTGATCGCCTGCTGTGCGTGCCGTTCAACGAGACAATGGCGTCCATGCCGGCGTCGCATATGGCCAAGGATCTTCTGCGCGACACCCTCGGCGCGGAATACGTCATCGTTGGAGACGACTTTCGTTTCGGAAGCGGGCGCGTCGGCGACTACGCCATGCTGAAAGCTGCCGGTGACCGCTACGGCTACGGCGTCGGCCACATGGGCACCCTGGCGGTCGGGCACGGACGCGTCAGCAGCACGCGGATCCGCGCCGCGCTCGCCGCCGGCGACTTCGCGACGGCGGAGAAACTGCTTGGCCACAAGTACTTCATGATGGGACACGTCGTCTATGGGCGGCAGATCGGCCGCACCATAGGCGTGCCGACGGCCAACATTCGCCTGCAGCGATATCGGTCGGCCCTCAATGGCGTTTTCTGCGTCAGCGTACACGGGCTCGACCGGCGGTACGAAGGTGTTGCGAACATCGGCGTGCGGCCGACGGTTGACGGCAGGGAACCGTTGCTCGAGGTGCATATCTTCGACTTCGACGCGGATATCTACGGCAGGCTCCTGACGGTCACCGTTCACCACAAGCTGCGCGAGGAGCGCAAGTTTCCGTCGCTGGACGCGCTGAAAGCGCAGATCGAGGTCGATATCGAGGAAACGAAGGAGTGGTTCGCGGCATGAGGCTTGGCTGCTACGCGTTCGCGCTGATCGTCCTCTGCATCGATCAGTTGACGAAGTACCTGGCGAGTGAGTTCCTGCGCTACGGGGTCGCGGTGGACGTGTTGCCGTTCCTGTCCTGGAAGCTTGTGCACAACACCGGCGCGGCGTTCAGCATGTTCGCGGGCGGCGACGCTTGGTCGCGATGGGGGTTGTCGGGGCTTGCGGCGGTCTTTTCCATCTTCCTCATGAACGAGATCCGCACGCTCGAACGTGGCGCCGGGTGGTACGGCTTCGCCTGCGCCTGCATCCTGGCGGGCGCCCTCGGCAACCTGGTGGACCGGCTGAACCACGGACACGTGATCGACTTCGTCTTCGTCCACTACGAGGCGTTCCGTTTCCCGGTCTTCAACGTTGCGGACTCCGCGGTCACCGTGGGCGCGGCCATCTGGATTGCGCTCGTGGTGACGCGGTCGATGTCGGGAGTCCGAAAGACTTCCTGAGCGCGTCGCCCGGCGCCGCCTGCGGCTTACGCTACTCGCCTGAAGAATCGCACGCGCGTTCGGGACTTTGACGTCTAACCGGCCTTGCCGGTCCGCTGTACCTTGTGTCTTCGCCTGGCGCGAACGAGGCGGGGGTGGAGATGACAGCGAGGGCATTCACGCTCATCGAATTGATGGCGGCGCTGGGGATCCTGGCCATACTGGCTGTCCTCGCATCGCCGCTGTATACGCGTTATAGCGTCGGTGCCCATCGCGCGATGGCGCAGGCCGATCTCCTGCGCTGCGCCCAGGGCATGGAGCGCCATGCGAGCCTCAGCTTTTCCTATCTTGCGGCAATCGACTCGGATGCCGACGGTGTCGGCGACTTGGACGCGGGCCGTGTCACGCCCAATGTCTGCACGCCGGCATCGACCCACTATCGCATCGACCTGGTGGATCACGACGTCACCGGGTTCCTGCTTCGGGCGAGTCCGGCACAGCCCGGCAATGCGGTTGACAAGGATGGCGACCTGGCGCTGGACGCGGCTGGCGGTCGATTCTGGGACCGCAACGACGACGGGGACTTCGGTCCGGGCGAAGACACGTGGGAGTAGTCCGCCGGGCAAGCGGCGTCACCCTGACGGAACTGCTCGTCGCTATTCTGGTCATGAGCGCGGGGGCGCTGGGCCTTGCAGGTCTGCAGGCCGAAGGCTTGCGCGCGGGCCGCGAAGCCTACGAGCGTTCGGTGGCGGTGCAGCGCGTCGTCGACATGATGGATCGCATCCGGGCGAATCATGCCGTGGCCGCCAGCGCGTTCGCCGTCGGCGCGGGACCGCCGGCCTTTGTCGACTGTCTGCACGCGGTGTGTGGCCCCCGCGAGATGGCGCGCTTCGATACGGCCCTGTGGAAATGTGCGCTCGGCCGCTGGCGCGCCACCGCGGCCTGTGTGCGGATTCGGGAAGCGGGCGCGTTGCCGGGCGCCGATACGATGCCGGGACTGCCGGAAGGCGACGGCACGGTCGTCGTCGATGCCGCTACGACTGTAGTCACCGTCACCGTGTTGTGGCACCCGCCCGGTCGCGCGTTCCCCTTGAGGATTTCGATGGCGAGCAGGGTGTGAGCGCCATTGCCCAAGGGCGATGCTGCGGGCCTCTTGGAGGGTCGCTGATCGAGTTGATGCTGGCGCTGGGACTCGGCGTACTCGTGGCCGCTGGCGCGGCACGGCTCTTCGCGGACAGCCAACGTGCCTACACGCTGCTGCACGGACAGACGCGCATGCAGGAGTCCGCGCGCCAGGCGCTCGACTTCATCGCCCGCTCCGTCCGCTCCGCCGGCTATCTGGGTTGCCGGTCGTCGCCGGGTGCGGTGCGCAACGCCCTGAACGGGGCGTGGGACGACATGTTCGAGATCAACGTCAGCGTGCCGGTCGAAGCCTTCGACGGTATGGATGGACGCGGCTCGCCGGATAGCTGGACGCCGAGCCTCTCGACGCTTCCACGGCGAGGTTCCGGGAGCGCTCTCCTGCGCGCCCGAGGCATCGACATCGGCGCGGTCTTGCCGCGCACCGACGTGCTGGTCTTGCGCCGAGTCGCCGCGCCGGGCGCGCGCATCGCGGCGATGGCGGCTCCCGACGGCTTTCCCGTGGTGGAAGACGATGGCGAACTGGGTATCGACGACGACGATTTCGCCGTCATCTCGGACTGCCGGCAAGCGGCGCTGTTCCGCGTCAACCGGATAGAGCGGGGAGACGGTGTCGCGACCCTGGTCCGCGCGGCGGGCGACGGTCCGTTCGACAACGCGGCGGGCGCTTCGCTATCCGCGACGGACACGCCCTACGGGGGCGCGCTTGATCCCGAGGGCGCGGCAGTCTTTGGCGTCGTCACGGAAATCTACTTCATCGCGCGCGGCACCGGTCGTAACAATGTCGGATCCGTCCCGGCCTCCCTGTGGCGCAAGACGACGACGGATGCGCCGGTGGAATTGATCCAGGGAGTCGAGGATCTGCAAGTGCGCCTGGGCCTGGACGGGAACGGCGACCGTTCGGTGGACCGCTACGCGCTTCCCGGCGAGGTCGCCGGGCAAGACGTGCGATCCATCGATGTCCGAGTGACGGCGAACAGCGTCGATGCCGTCGACGGCACAGAGCTGATACGCCGCACGTTTTCCCGCGTGATCGCGCTCAGGAACTGACTGGTATGCCTCCCATGGAACAAAGCCGCCCCCACCGCTGGAGGACTCGCAACGCTGGAGTTCCCTGGGCGTCACGGGCGCGCGGTAATCCGGCGGGCTAAAGGCTTCCATGAAACAAACGCTTCCGGGGAGCGTTGGCGACCGGGACCACGGAATCGCATTGTTCGTCTGCCTGGTCGTCCTGCTCGCTCTCGGCGTGGCGGGCGTGTCGGCTTCCCAGACGGTGTCGCTGGAGGTGCGTATGACGCGCAACGGACACGACGGCGAACTCGCCATGCAGGCTGCGGAGTCGGCGCTGCGGGAGGGAGAGCGGCTTGTTGCCTCGACCGGGTTCGATCCAGCGGCGCCGGGCTTCTACACGGGCGCCATTTTCGGCGTGCCGGAGCCATGGACGCGCCCGGAGATCTGGCGAGGCACCAACAGTCGCGTGGCGACGCCCCTGGCTGGCGTCGCGGAGCCGCCGCGTTTCATCGTCGAACGGATCGCATCGTGTGTGGACCCCGACGACGGCATGGAGGTATTCAGGGTGACCGCGCGCGCCGTCGGCGGAACGCGGCACGCGCGCGTCGTGCTCCAAAGCGCGTTCGCGTTGTCACCTCCCGTCGGCGACATGGCGTCCGGGCCGACACGGGCCACCCGGCTGTCGTGGCGAGAACTGGATGCACTTCCATGATCGACGAGCGGGGCCGGGCCAGGAGCCTTCAGCGGAACTTTCAGCGGAACTTTCAGCGAAGCCTTCAGCGGAGCCTTCAGCCGGGGAGCGCGAGGGGGTACCCCTCGCAAGAAAACAGCCTTCAGCCGGGGAGCGCGAGGGGGCACCCCTCGCAAACGGACAGCAGCGCGAGGGGGCACCCCTCGCAAGAAGACAGCACCGCGAGGGGGCACTCCTCGCAAGAAACAGGCGAAGCCGAAGGCGCCGGCTGTGGGGGCACTTGATCTGTGGGCAGAACGGCCAATCAGGGGCATTCGACCGCGCGACCCTTTGCGTCTTCCACGATGCCGTCACCGTCGCTGTCCCGGGCGTGCCGGACTCGGGCTTGCGCGTTGATGACGATCTGCCGCGCGAACCTCGGATCGCCGCTCTCCGGGCAGTAGAGAAGGTTCCCGTTCTGCCAATCCGTCAATCCGCTAGGTCTGATCATGAGGTAAGACCTGTTGCGGAAGGAACGCCAGTAGAACCGGTCGCCTTCCCGCAGGCGCGGCATGCGGCGAAGAAGCGCGTCGCTGCCGTCGAAGCGCCCATTCGCGTTTCTGTCGAGAAACACCAGCGCGCCGTTGTGCCAGGTGTTGCGCCGGCCGCAGCTCTCCTGCGAGGGGTTCCCCCTCGGGCTCCCCGGCTGAAGGCTCTCTTGCGAGGGGTTCCCCCTCGCGCTGCTGTCTGTTTGCGAGGGGTGCCCCCTCGCGCTCCCCGGCTGAAGGCTCCGCGCGCCGTCGGCGGGGCACAGTGTGGCTGACGTGCGGTGCGCGACAGCGGCATGGCGGGCGAAGCGGACCGCGCCGAGCATTTGGTTGACGGCTGCGCTGGCGCGATGCTGCTCGATCAGGTGGGCAGCGCCGCCGCTGGCCGAGGCGACGAGGATACCGGCCACGGCCAGCGTCGTCAGCAACTCCACCAGGGTCAGGCCCCCACACTTCACTAGCTCGCCCATTCACCAGCTCGCCCATTTCCTGCCATCACGCATGCTAGATGCACTGCGAAACGCGGGGTAGAGGCCATCGCCGGAGGACGCGTGCGGGTTTATCCCCAGGTGATGTGCGAAATCAACCAGGGTGGTTTGCGAGAACTGTGGCGCTAGTTCGTGCTTGGCTGCTCGATGCTGACGGGCTTCGGAACGCTGGACCGGCCGACGAGGCCGAGGGTCATGATGCTCAACAATGATCGCTTTCGTTTCTTCGCTGTCTGCGCGAACACGAAGTTGCCGTCAACGTCGAACGTCGAATGGTCGGGATAGTTGATGGCCAGGATACGCATCGCATCGTTTGAACTCTCCGGCAAGCCGAGCTGATAGTTCGCCTCGATGAGGATCGCAAGCGCATCCGCGGCCGCCGGGGTTTGGGAGTAGGTCTCGACGACAGTGCGCGCGCGGTTCGCCGCCGCCACGTAAGCGCCGCGAGACATGTAGTAGAGAGCGATACTGACTTCCGATCCAGCGAGCAGGTTCCGCAGGTAGATCATGCGTTGTCGGGCGTCCTTCGCGTAGATGCTGTCCGGATAGGTTCCAAGCAATTCCGAATAGTGGGCGAAAGCCTGCCGCATGTTGGTGACGTCGCGTTTGGTCGTGTCGCTGGGGCGAAAGCGATCGAACATGCTGCGGTCGTACTTTTCGGAAATCAGCCCGCGCAGGTACAGGATGTAGTCGATGTGCGGGTGCTGGGGATGCAGCCGGACAAAGCGATCCGCAGCGCTCTCCGCGTCATCGAGCGAGTACGACATCAACTTCGCGTATATCAGCTCGAGCTGGGCCTGTTCCGCGTAGCGGCCAAAAGGAAAGCGCGCCTCCAGCAGCTCGAGCCTTTCGACGGCGGCGTTGTAGTTGCCCGAGCGCATGCTGGTGCGTGCGCTGTTGTAGAGTATCTCCTCGGTGGTCTGCGCCTCGGTATCCTCCTTGTCGCGGCCGATGAACGGCATCCAGGCACATCCGCTGGCGCCGAGGACGAGGAGCAGGAACGCTATTCGTAGTTGTGTGTGCACGGCGGGTAGTGTAACGCTTCCCTCGTGGCGGCGGGTATGCCGAAGGAGCCACGAATGCAGGCCGAACATTACGTGTTTGACGGCGCCGTGCCGCAGGAGTGCGCGGGAGAGAGGCTGGACGTCGCAGCTTTGAGCCTGGTGCCGGGCCTGTCGCGTGGCCGGATTGTCGCCGCGATCAGGTCTGGTGCCCTGTTGCTCGACGGTCGTGCGCGGAAGCCGGCCTACCGGGTTGTCGGAGGCGAGCACATTTCCATCCATATCGAGGAACAGCCGCGCGCGCTCCGGGACCTGCCCCAGTCCGTACCGTTCGAGGTGGCCTACGAGGACGAACATTTGATCGTCGTCGACAAGCCCCCTGGACTCGTGGTGCATCCGGGGGCGGGGAACGCCGACGGCACCCTGGTCAACGGCTTGCTCGCGAGGCGGCCGGACCTCGCCGCGCTGCCCCGGGCGGGAATCGTGCACCGTCTGGACAAGGACACCAGCGGCTTGATGGTGGTGGCGGCGAGCGAGCAGGTGCGCCTGTCGCTCGTGCGCGCGATTCAGCGCCGCGCTGTCGATAGAATCTACGTGGCCGTGGCGGAGGGCGTCATGATCGCGGGCAGAGACATCGATCTCGCGCTTGGCCGCGATTCCCAACACCGCATGCGTTGGCGGGCGCGCGAGGATGGCCGCCCGGCACTGACGCACGTACGCGTCATCGCCCGCTACCGAGCGCACACGCTGGTGCGCGCGAGGCTCGAAACGGGACGCACGCACCAGGTGCGGGCCCATCTGAGCGCCGTCGGCCACCCGCTGGTGGGCGACAAGCGCTACGGCGCGCGGGGTCGCTTGCCGAAAGGCCCCGGGGCCGAACTCATCGAAACTATCCGGCGATTTCCGAGACAAGCGTTGCATGCGCGCTTTCTCGGCTTCGAACATCCGGTCTCAAACCGGGCGATGCGATTCGAAAGTCCTATTCCTGAGGATATCGGAGCGCTGATTCGCGCACTCGCCGCCGACGCCGATGAGGTTGCTTCTCCAAGCGCGGGGTGACGGCCCCATGCGCGATGACTCGTGATGACTGAGGCAAATATCGGTATCGAATTCCCGACGTTGACGCACAACGGTCCCGAGTCTCTCGTGCTACATTCGTGTTGCTGACTCTGGGAAAGCACGTGGAAGGGCTGAGCCAGGAACTCATCGCCATCATTGTCGCCGCCATTACCCTGGCTGCCGTCATGGTGCCCGGCGTGCGGGCGCTGCGGCGCGAGATCGGGGAGTTGAGACGCGAAGTCGCCGGCCTCGATCAGAGACTTACGGCTGAAGTGGACAGCTCGCGGGCCGAGTCGCAGGCTGGTCTGGCGGAACTACGGGCGGAGTTGCAGGCTGGACTGGGCGAGGTGCGGTCGGAGATCAGTGGCTTGCGGGCCGACGTGGGCGAGGTGCGGAGCCAGGTAAGTGAATTGCGCGAGCGCATGGCGCGCCTTGAAGGATTGTTCGAGGGGTTCACCAGGTCCGAGCCGGCCTTCGGGACCGGTCCGACGGGATGACGGGTGAGTGGGTGGGACGGAACAGTCGGGCTTGGGCGGGGGCAAAACACGGCGCACCCGAAGGGGCGGCGGATTTTGTGGCACTAGCGCCGCCAATCCCCTCGCCTGATGGCCCGGTGCTTGGCCCCAGCCCCCACCGTACCAGGAGCCTTCAGCCCACTGGATTACAGTGCGCTCGTGACGCCCAGGGAACTCCGACGTTGCAAGTCCTCCAGCAGTGGTGGCAGTTTGTTCCATGGAAGCTTGGACCTTGGTCGGCACTTGGGCGCCGTTGTGCGGCGCAAGCTCCTGGAGGTAACCACCCCGTGTAGACGGCGTCGTCCTTGACCGCGTTTGACATGCAAGGGGCGAACGGACAAGAATGCGCGGCTTTCACCCATTCGCATTGGATGTCCCATGGCGGAGATGCTGTCCGGTGCCGACATGCTCATTCGCGCCTTGCAGGATGAAGGGGTTGAATACCTTTTCGGCTATCCGGGCGGGGCTTCCCTGCACATCTACGATGCCATATTCAAACAGCAGAAGGTGGAGCACATACTCGTGCGCCACGAACAGGCGGCGACGCACATGGCGGACGGATACGCCCGGGCCACGGGACGGCCCGGCGTCGTCCTGGTAACGTCCGGCCCGGGGGCGACGAACGCGATTACCGGAATAGCCACGGCGCATATGGACTCGACGCCGATCATCGTGATTTCCGGCCAGGTGCCGACCAACCAGATCGGCACCGACGCATTCCAGGAAGCCGACATGGTCGGCATTTCCCGGCCCGTGGTGAAACACAGCTTCCTCATCCGCGAAGCGTCGCAGATTCCGGAGGTAGTGAAGAAGGCGTTCTACATCGCGTGCACCGGCCGACCCGGTCCGGTGGTCATCGACGTCCCGAAGGATTCCACCGACCCGAACGTGACATTCGAGTACCGCTATCCGCGCGAGGTCGCGCTGCGGTCCTACAATCCAACAGCGCGCGGGCACAGCGGACAGATTCGCAGGGCTGTGCGAGCGCTGTTGGACGCCAAACGCCCGATCATCTATGCCGGTGGCGGCATCGTCCAGGGCAACGCCGCCGGGGCGCTGGGGGAACTGGTCGACAAGCTCGACTATCCGGTCACCAACACGCTGATGGGTCTTGGCGGATTTCCGGGGACCGATCGCCGCTTCCTGGGCATGCTCGGCATGCACGGCACGTTCGAAGCCAATATGGCCATGCACCATGCGGACATGATCTTTGCCGTGGGCGCCCGCTTCGATGATCGCGTCACCAACAATCCGGCGAAGTTCTGTCCCGGCGCCAAGATCGTTCATCTCGATATCGACCCGGCCTCCATTTCGAAGATCATTCGCGCCGATGTGCCTATTGTCGGACCGGCGGACGCGGTGCTGCAGGAAATGAACCATGTGCTCGACGATGCCCTGGACCGCGACCCCGATGCCATCGACCAGGACGCGCTAGCCGCCTGGTGGGACCGGCTTCGGCAATGGCGTTGCGAACACGGACTCGACCACGACCAGCGCCATCGCGGCGATTCGCCCCTGTTGCCGCAGCAGGTCGTGCAGGCCGTCTATCGGGCCACTTCGGGCGACGCCTACGTGACGAGCGATGTCGGCCAGCACCAGATGTTTGCTGCGCAGTACTACAAGTTCGACCAGCCGCGCCGCTGGATCAACTCGGGCGGTCTCGGCACCATGGGGTTCGGCCTGCCGGCCGCGATGGGTGTCCAGTTCGCGTTTCCCGACGCCACCGTGGTGTGCATTACCGGCGAAGGCAGTTTCATGATGAACATGCAGGAGCTGTCCACCTGCATGCAGTACGCGCTGCCGATCAAGATCATCAACCTCAACAACGAGTCGCTGGGCATGGTGAGACAGTGGCAGGACATGCAGTACGGCGGTCGCCACTCCCACAGCACCTACAGCGACGCGCTGCCGGATTTTGTCGAGTTGGCGGGCTCCTTCGGCCACGCGGGATTCCGCGCGCACAGCGTAACGGAGCTTGACGAGGTGATGTCTGAAGCATTCAGCCCGAGCTACGCGGACCGGCTGGTATTCGTGGATGCCCGCATAGATCCTGACGAACACGTCTACCCCATGGCGATCAAGGGCGGCGCCATGGACGACATGGTCCTTGAGCGGCGGCCGGCGTCGGCATGAGCGAACGCCGGATCATCGCTGTTCTGCTTGAGAACGAAGCGGGCGCGCTGTCGCGTATCGTGGGACTTTTCGCCCAGCGCAACTACAACATCGAATCCCTGACCGTCGCTACCACGGAGGACCAGACGCTATCGCGTCTGACGCTGACCACCTTCGGCGATGAGCATACGATCGAGCAGATCACCAAGCAGTTGAACAAGCTGATCGAAGTGTTCAAGGTGGTTGACCTGACCGAGGGCGATCACCTCGAGCGGGAGATCATGATGGTGAAGGTGCGTGCCGAGGGTCTTCAGCGGGCGGAGGTCAAGCGGACAGTGGACATCTTTCGGGGGCAGATCATCGATGTCACCGAAAACGCCTACACTGTTCAACTCACCGGTCCGAGCGACAAGCTCGACGCCTTCCTTCGGGCCGTGGGCAGATCGACGGTACTCGAAGCCGTGCGTTCCGGCGTGTCCGGAATCGGTCGGGGCGACAAGATTCTGAGCATATAGGGGGACTGCCATGCGGGTTTACTACGACAAGGACGCCGACCTGTCGATCATCCAGAACATGCAAGTGGTGGTAGTTGGCTACGGCTCCCAGGGCCATGCCCACGCCAACAACCTGCGCGATTCCGGCGTGTCGAACATCAGGGTCGGTCTGCGTCCGGGCGGCGGGTCCTGGCCCAAGGCGGAGGATGCCGGATTCGCGGTGGCGCCTGTCGCCGAGGCGGTCGTTGACGCCGACCTCGTGATGATGCTGGCGCCGGACGAACAGCAGCAACCTATCTACTTTGATGCGATCGCGCCCAACATCAAACCGGGCGCCGCCATCGCCTTCGCCCATGGCTTCAATATCCACTTCGGTCTGATCGAACCCCGCGAGGATCTCGATGTCGTCATGATCGCTCCGAAGGGGCCGGGCCATACGGTACGTTCCACCTATGTCGAGGGCGGCGGCGTGCCGTCTCTGATCGCCATCGGCCACGATGCCAGCGGCCGGGCCAGGGAAGTCGCCCTGTCCTATGGGTGTGCCCTGGGCGCGGGCAGGGCGGCGATCATCGAGACGAGTTTTCGAGAGGAGACGGAAACCGACCTCTTCGGCGAACAGGCGGTGCTCTGCGGCGGCGCTGCCGCGCTGGTGACAGCCGGGTTCGAGACCCTGGTCGAAGCGGGCTACGCGCCGGAGATGGCTTACTTCGAGTGCCTGCACGAACTCAAGCTGATCGTCGACTTCTTCTACGAGGGCGGTGTCGGCAACATGTGGTACACCGTGTCGAACACGGCGGAGTACGGCGGACTGACCCGGGGTTCGCGCATCGTCACCGAGGAGACGAAGCGGGAGATGAAGCGCATCCTCGATGAGATTCAGTCGGGACGTTTCGCGCGGGAGTTCGTCAGCGAGAACCAGGCGGGGGCGCCGACGATCAAGGCCATGCGCCGCATGAGCCAGGATCATGAGATCGAACGCGTCGGCGAGCGGCTGCGCGCGATGATGCCCTGGATTCAGGCCAACAAGCTGGTGGACCGCGCGAAGAACTAACCCGCCTTCCCTCGGGTCCAATGTGCATGGATTTTGGTTTGACGGAGCAAGTGCTCCGTCGAGTCCAAAGATACGAGTGTAGATGCGAGAGATTTTTGGTTCCTGGCAAGGCGCGACGACGCGGTGTGGCAGGCCCCACACAAGGAGGAGCAACGGAGCCTTCAGCCCCGGGGAGCGCGAGGGGGCACCCCTCGCATGAAGACTGCCAGGGGCCAAAAAGATCCGCAGATACCCGTAGATTTGGACTTGACGGAGCACTAGTCTAGGGCCGTGGACGAAGACGAAAACAAACCGAGGTTGCGGCCGATAAGGACATCGACCGGCACGGCCGACGATGGCCCGCGGGACAGGGCGTCGGGCTACCGGCGCGGCATCGCGCTGCTTCCCAACCTGATTACTACCGGCGCGCTCTTCTCTGGTTTCTACGCGATCGTTGCCGGCATGAACGGGCGTTTCGTCGCTGCCGGCCTCGCGGTGTATGTGGCCATGCTGCTCGATGCGGCCGACGGCCGCGTGGCCCGCATGACCAGTTCCGAGAGTGACTTCGGCGCCCAGTTCGACAGCCTCTCGGATATGGTGGCCTTCGGCGTGGCGCCGGCATTGGTCGCGTTCTCCTGGGCGCTGTCGAGTCTTGACCAGGTCGGCTGGGTGGTCACCTTCGTGTACATGGCGTGCGCGGCGCTGCGGCTGGCCCGCTTCAACATCCAGGAAACCGACCACCACACGTTCACCGGGCTGCCGAGCCCGGCGGCGGCAGCGGTGGTCGCTGGCGCGGTCTGGGTGTGGAGCGAAGCCTTGAGCGGCGATGCGCCGGGCATTCTGGTTGCGATCAGTCTGGGCGCGGTCACCGCTGGAACGGGCCTGTTGATGGTGTCGAACTTCAAGTACTTCTCGCCAAAGGTCATCAACTTCAGGGGGCGCGTCGGGTTCTTCACGCTGGTTGGCGTCACGCTCGGTTTCGCTGTCGTGCTGGCCGACCCGCCCAAACTGCTATTGCTGGCGTTCACCGTCTATGCCCTTTCGGGCCCCGGCCGCTATCTCTGGCAGCGCCTGCGGGCGAGGGAGAAGGAAGCTTGACTGCCCTATCGGAGGGAACCCATGCACGTTCGCGTTAAGTCATCGGGCGATCCGAAGCCGTCCGAGATCACGCCGGAGCGCGTCTATCGCTCGCGCCGGGAAATCATGGCGTTGGGTGCTTCCTCGCTGGCGCTGGCGGGTTTGAACGCGTTTGCGCTGTCCAAGGACTGGCTGGATGCCAAGGGCTTTGCCACCGGCCCGAGTTTCAAGGGTCAGGATCCGGGCGAGGGAACCACTCCGTTCCAATACGCTTCGTCCTATAACAATTTCTACGAGTTCGGCACGGACAAGGGCGATCCGGCGCAGTTCGCGGAAGCTATGACCGTCGATCCCTGGAGCGTTGAAGTCACGGGGCAGGTGGCGAAGCCGGGCACGATCACGATCGAGGACCTGCTCGACAGTGTCGATCTGGAAGAACGCGTATATCGCCTTCGCTGCGTCGAGGCGTGGTCCATGGTCATACCCTGGATCGGCTTTCCGGTGAAACGGCTGCTCGACCGCTTCGAGCCCGACGACAACGCCAGGTACGTCGAGTTCACGACCTTGCACCGTCCCGAGGAGATGCGCGGGCAGCGATCTTTCTTTTCGAGCATCGACTGGCCCTACGTCGAGGGACTGCGCCTCGACGAGGCCTACCATCCGCTTGCCATCTTCGCCGTTGGCATGTACGGCAAGGTGCTGCCGAACCAGAACGGCGCGCCGCTGCGGCTGGTGGTGCCATGGAAATACGGTTTCAAGAGCATCAAGTCCATCGTCAAGATCCGCCTGCTGCGGCGCCAGCCCAAGACCACCTGGAACGAGATGGCGCCGGACGAGTACGGTTTCTACGCCAACGTCAATCCGGACGTGGATCACCCGCGCTGGAGCCAGAAGATCGAGCGTCGCCTGCCAAGTTCGTTCCTGTCGCCGAACCGCATCGATACGAAGGTGTTCAACGGCTACGCGGAGGAAGTGGCGTCGCTCTATACCGGCATGAACCTGCGCAGGAAGTTCTGACGGCGTTCGCCGGATGAATGGGGGCGCTCGCGATCGCGCGAGCAAGCGGTCGCCGCGCGGGCGGCAAGGCGGCAGATCCGCGAAGGCCAACGTGAGACTGGCGGCGGCGAAGGCGCTGCTGTTCGCGCTACTGGCGTCGCCCCTTGCCTTGCTCGCGTACGATCTGTATCGCGAATTCTTCATGCCCGGCGCGGTCTTCGGGGCGGACCCGGGAGAGGAGGTCGTCCGCTATCTGGGCGAGTGGGCGATCCGGCTGCTGATGGCGACACTGGCGGTCTCTCCCGCGTCGCGATTGTTCAAACGTCCGCATTGGGTGCGTTTCCGCCGCATGTTCGGCCTGTTCGCGTTTACCTACGTGGTGTTGCACTTCGTCGGCTACTGGGCGCTGCTCGCCGGGTTCGACTTCGGCGCGTTCATCGACGACTTCGCGAAGCGGCCCTACATCACCGTCGGAATCTCGGCACTCCTGTGCCTGGTTCCCCTGGCCGTGACATCGACGCGGGGCTGGCAACGTCGGCTGCGCGCGAACTGGCGCCGGCTGCATCGGCTCGTCTATGCCATTGGCGTGCTCGCCTGCATTCATCTCTGGTGGTTGTCCAAGGCTGGCTATGAGGACGCCGTTCTCTATACCGCGATCCTGATCCTGCTGCTGGGCGAAAGAATCGTTAGAATCGCCCGCAGCGCCCGCCGACCTCGAAAAGCAACGGCATGAACAAGACATATTGGCAGGAGAACCTCCGTCTGGTGGCGTCTTGCCTCGCCGTGTGGTTCGTCGTCTCCTTCGGCTTCGGCCTGTTGCTGGTGGATGTCCTGAACGAAGTCACGTTCGGCGGCTTCCGCCTCGGCTTCTGGTTCGCCCAGCAAGGCAGCATGTATGTCTTCGTGCCGCTGATCTTCTTCTATGCGTGGCGGGTGACGCGCCTCGAGAGGAAACACGGTCTAGACGAAACAGCCGAGCCTGAGGATTCCCGGCGCGACGCCTCGCGGGACGACGTCTGATAGATGTCCCTTACGACGCTTACCTATCTGGTTGTGGGCGCCACCTTCGCGCTCTATGTCGGGATAGCGATCTGGTCCAAGGCCCGGGACACGGGCGATTTTTACGTCGCCGGCAAGCATGTGCATCCGGTGGCAAACGGCATGGCGACGGCGGCCGACTGGATGTCCGCCGCCTCGTTCATTTCGATGGCGGGGCTGATCGCGTTCCTCGGCTACGGTGCCTCGGTGTATCTCATGGGCTGGACCGGCGGCTACGTCCTCCTGGCGCTTCTGATCGCCCCCTACCTGCGCAGATTCGGCAAATTCACCGTGCCGGAATTCATCGGCGAGCGATACTACTCGCGGACCGCGCGGGTGGTCGCGGTGATCTGCCTGATCGTCATCTCGTTCACCTACGTGGCGGGGCAGATGCGCGGCGTCGGGATCGTGTTCTCGCGCTTTCTCGGCGTCGATGTTTCCACCGGCCTGTTCGTCGGCATGGGCGTGGTGTTCTTCTACGCGGTGCTGGGCGGGATGAAGGGGATCACGTATACGCAGGTGGCGCAGTACTGCGTCCTGATCTTCGCCTACACGGTGCCGGCGGTGTTCATCTCACTGCAGGTCACCGGCATCCCGATCCCGCAGATCGCCTTTGGCAGCGACGTTGCGGGGGAGAACGTCCCCCTGTTGGTGAAGCTCGACCAGATCGTCACGGACCTGGGCTTCGCGGCGTACACCAGCGGCACCAAGGGTCGCGTCGACATGTTCTTCATCACGATGGCGCTCATGCTCGGCACCGCGGGGCTCCCGCATGTCGTGGTGCGCTTCTTTACCGTGCCGAAGGTGCGCGACGCGCGGATATCCGCAGGCTGGGCGCTCCTCTTCATCGCCATCCTGTACACCACCGCGCCGGCGGTGGGCGCGCTCGCCCGTTTGAATCTCACCACCACCATCCAGGCGGGTCCGGTCGGCGAGGTGGACGCGAACCTCGCGTACGCCCAGCGGCCGGAGTGGTTCAGGACTTGGGAAGAAACGGGTTTGCTCAGGTTCTCGGACAAGAACGGGGATGGCCGAATTCAGTACTACAACGACGCGAACCCGGAATTCGCCGAGCGGGCGGCGGAATACGGCTGGCGCGGCAACGAGTTGACCGTGGACCGCGACATCATCGTCCTCGCCAATCCCGAGATTGCCGGGCTGCCCGACTGGGTCGTCGCGCTGGTGGCCGCGGGCGGCATCGCGGCTGCGCTGTCGACGGCCGCAGGACTGCTGCTGGTCATTTCGGCGGCGGTTTCCCACGACCTCCTGAAAGGCGTCATCACGCCGCGCATTTCGGAAAAACGGGAACTCCTGGCGGGCCGCATCAGCGCCGCCGCCGCGGTGATGGTGGCGGGCTACCTCGGCTACGACCCGCCGGGATTTGTCGCCGAAGTGGTGGCGCTTGCATTCGGCATCGCGGCGTCATCGCTGTTTCCCGTGATATTGCTCGGCATATTCAGCCTTCGCGTCAATCGCGAGGGCGCGATCGCCGGAATGCTGACGGGTCTTCTGTTCACCGTCGGCTACATCGTGTATTTCAAGGGCTACATGGACTCCATTGGAGGGAACGTCGCCGAGAACTGGTTGTTCGGAATCTCGCCGGAAGGAATCGGCGTCCTGGGCGCCGTGTTGAACACGGTTGTCGCTATCGGCGTGAGCGCGGCGACCCGTCGGCCGCCGGAGAGCGTGCGGGAACTGGTGGAGCGTATTCGCGTCCCGGCATGAACCTCAGTCCGCCCGGTCGCGGCGTCGACGCGCCGCAATGGCGAGTTTGTCCAGGCACGCGACGGTATCGTCCCAGCCGATGCAGGCATCGGTAACGCTCTGTCCGTAGACAAGTTCGTCGGCGTCGATGGACTGCGAGCCGCCAACGAGATTGCTTTCGATCATCACGCCCAGGATGTGCCCCTCGCCAGCCTCCAGTTGACCGCAGATGTCGTTGCACACGTCGAGCTGCCGCTGCGGCTGCCGCTGCGCGTTCGCGTGGCTCATGTCTATCATGACGGCGTCGCGCATCCCGGCCTGTTCCAGGATCTTGCTGGCGTAGTGCACGGAGGGATTGTCGTAGTTCGTCTCGCCGCCGCCGCCGCGGAGAATGATGTGGCAATCGTCGTTGCCGGTGGTCTGGAAGATCGCCGAGTGTCCGGCCTTGGTCACCGAAAGAAAGACATGCTCGTGTTTCGCGGACTTCACCGCGTCCGCCGCGACTTGAATGTTGCCGTTGGTGCTGTTCTTGAAGCCGACTGGGCAAGACAGGCCGGAGGCGAGTTGACGGTGGACCTGGCTTTCCGTCGTGCGCGCGCCGATCGCGCCCCAGCAGACCAGGTCGCCGTAGTACTGCGGCGAGATGGGGTCCAGGTATTCCGTGCCCGTTCCCAATCCAAGATCGACGATATCGTGTAGCAGCCGCCGCGCCGTGCGCAGCCCGAGGTTGATATCGAAGGTGCCGTCCAGGTGGGGATCGTTGATAAGACCTTTCCAACCTACGGTCGTGCGCGGCTTCTCGAAGTAGACGCGCATGATGACGCAGAGGTCTTCCTCGAGCCTGTCGGCCTGTTCCGTCAGGCGCTCGGCGTATTCCATCGCGGCGTGGGGGTCATGGATTGAACAGGGGCCGACGACCACCGCCACGCGGTCATCCCGCCCTGCGATGATGTCGCTCAATCGGCGTCGCAGGTTGAACACAAGCTGCGAGGCGGCACGTGAGATCGGCATCTCCTCGATCAGCCGCTCCGGAGCGGCCGCTTCTTCCATGCCCGAGATTCGCACGTCGTCGGTGAGGTATTGCATCGGTTTCCGTCTGTCCTCGTTTGGGGTTGGCCCCTTCGGGGACCCGTTGGGAAGCCTAATGTAAGGGCGCGGGACCCTGATGTACACTTGTTCAATGCTCTCGCCCGCGTCTCTGGCGTATCTCGATGCCCTCGGTATCGATGTCTGGGTGCGACGCGAACTGCTGGTGTCGCGTTCGCCCGCGGCGGATGTGGCTGGGACCGCCGAGTCGAAAGCAGATGGGCCCGCCGAGCGGGTTCCGGCTTCGAGCAAGCCTCCCGGCGAGCCCGTTGGCGAGCCCGTTGGCGAGCCTGCTGTCGCGTTCACCATCCGATGCGTTCGGTTCGGCCGAGTACTGGCGTTGATCGACGAGTCCCTGTGGCGAGAGCGGCGTTTCTTTCTCGATGTCGCGCGCGCCATGCACGGTCCGGGGCGCGTCGAGCGCGAGAGCCGCCGGTTCGACTGGCCGCAACTGCGATCGGCGGATGCGGGAATGGACGCCGCCCGACGTGCCTTTCGCGCCTACCTGGAGACGCAGGTGCGCGATGACACGCGCGTGCTTGCGGCTGGCGCGCGGGTGCGAGAGTTGATCGGGGACGATCTCGACGGACACATATACCTGGACCGCGCGCTGCGCGGCCTGACGGAGAAAAAATTGCTATGGCGGCGGATCCAGAAGCTGGGGTAGTTCACTTCGAGGTCATGGGCCTGCGCGACCTTGATGCCGTCGTTCGGAACGAGCGGAGCGCGTATGACTATCCGTGGTCCGACGGCGTCTTCGTCGATTGCCTCGCGGCGGGTCACGAATGCTGGATCGCCAGGTACCGGGGCGAGGTCATCGGACATGCGGTGCTCGCCGTGGCAGCGCGCGAAGCGCACCTGCTCAACATCTGCATCGGCTTGGCTGAGCAGCGCCAGGGTCACGGCCGCGCGCTGGCGGAGCACATGATCTCCCGAGCCATCGGCCGCGGGGCGCTGGTGCTCTTCCTGGAGGTGCGTCCATCGAACACGACCGCGTACCGGCTATACGCGTCCCTGGGCTTCGACGAAGTCGGACGGCGCAAGTGGTACTACCCGAGCCCGAACGGCCGGGAGGATGCGAAGATCCTGGCCCTTCGGCTCGACGACATCGGCACTTGACACCGCGGATGTCGGAGTCTCTTGGGCGTCCGGGACGCGCGGGAGACGCTTGGGCGACACGGCTGGGATCCAACCGCATCGTTGATCTGGGCGGGGCATTCGCCCTCCTTGGGTATGCATCCCTCGCGTACTACTCCCGAGGCGACCTCGGCGAACCGGAGCTCGGCGCCTTCCTTGCCCTGATGGGCTGGGTTTCGCTGCCGTGGATCTTCGTCTTCGCATGTTTTCGCGGTTGCCCGGATGCGTTGCCGGTGCGACGCCTGATCCTCTGGGCCGTAATGTTCCGTGTCTGCGGCCTGCTTGGAATCCCGCTGTTTGAGGATGACTACTTCCGCTACCTGTGGGACGGATACCGCTTCGCCGAGACCGGCACCCCCTACGGATGGGCGCCGGCGGCGTCGTTCGCCGACGGCAGCGTTCCCGAGGTGTTCCAACGGATCCTCGACCAGGTCAACTATCCCGACATTCCGACGATTTACGGTCCCACAACCGAGTACATCTTCCTGCTGGCGTATTTCCTCGCCCCCGGCAGCCTCGTGGCGCTCCAGGTCATACTTATCGCTGTCGATATGCTGCTCATCCGACTGTTGTTGGGCGCGGCGCGGCCGGGTTTTGTGCTGCTGTACGCATGGTGTCCGCTGGCGGTAAAGGAGATCGCTTTCACCGCCCATCCGGATGGACTCGGCGTCTGCCTGCTGATCGGGGCCGTAGTGCTTCGGCGTCGAGGCCTCGCGCACCTGGCCGCGGTGTGTCTCGCCCTGGCCGCGGGCGCCAAGGTGTTCGCTCTGCTTTTGGTTCCCTTCGTTCTGGCGCGCGTCGGCGTTCGTCCCTGGATCACGTTCTGCGGAGTCCTTGCCCTGTTGTACCTGCCCTTCGTGGCGCAGGGCGGCACCGACATGGCCGGGCTCAAGGTCTTCGCCGCCGCGTGGGAATTCAACTCGGCGCTGTTCGGGGTGGTGACCACGTGGGTTTCGGCGATTAACGCGAAATTGCTGATCGGGGCGGGGCTGTTCGCGCTCGGCATCGCTTATTGGCACCGATACTGCCGCGAATGTCCCGGGGAGATTCCTCGAGGCGATTGGGTCTACGGTGTCTTGCTCGTCTCGATGCCGGTCATCAACCCCTGGTACGCGCTCTGGGTGCTGCCTTTCGCCGCCATCTATCCGAGCTACTGGGCGTGGACGGCGGCATCGGCCCTGTTGCTCGCCTATGTCACTGGCATCAACCTGGGCGATCTGGAAATGGACGCCTTCGCCCAACCGGGCTGGGTGCGTCCGCTCGAATTCGGGGTCATATTCGCGGCACTGGGTATCGACCTCTGGCGGCGGTGGCGGCGCGACACAACCGCCGCCGCCTGATTGCGACGCCCTGCCGACGGATTGCGACACACGCGTAGAACTTCCCGGTTTCGTCCTTGTCGTCTCTTTTGGCGGCGCGTACAACTTCAGTGACCGGATGCGTGTAGCATTGGACTGGTTCAGCGTCATCGACGGGCGCAACACCAGCGATTTCGACGCCTTGGCCGCGACTTTCACCTACGGTTTCGATGCCTACAGACCTTGATGTCGGCATCCGAAGGCGAATGTGATGGGCAGTTTGCTCGGCGCGGCCACGCGGTGTCCACCGTCAAGGCGGACCAGGCTCCGCGCGCGGCTGACACAGCGAGGATGACTTGAGGACCGTACGAACTTTCTGCCTGGTGGCCGCGCTGCTAGCGACGGGCATCCCGGCGCGTGCCGCTCCCGATCCGGAACTCAATCCCCTATGGGATACCAGTGACGAAACGAACACGACGACGATCAGCCACCAGGCTTGGCAGGAACTGCTTGATGCGCACCTCAAGGTGCATCCCTCCGGCATCAACCGATTCGACTACGGATCGCTGAAGGCCAACGCGGAACACCGCAAGCAGGTTCAATCCTACCTGTCCAGCCTGATAGAGATCGATCCGCGCACCTTCGCCAAGGCGGAGCAGATGGCCTACTGGATCAACCTCTACAACGCCCTCACGGTGTTCGTCATCGTTGGACGATACCCCGTGGATTCGATCAAGGACATCAGCAGCAGCCTCTTCAGCTACGGTCCCTGGGAACTGGAACTGATTACCCTGCAGGGGGAGCCGCTGACCCTGGACGACATTGAACATCGCATCCTGCGACCGATCTGGCGGGATCCCCGAATCCACTACGCGGTAAATTGCGCAAGCATCGGATGCCCCAACCTGGCCTTGGAAGCGTATCGGTCGGACAACCTTGAACGTCTTCTGGAACAGGGCGCCAGGGACTACGTGAACCATCCCCGCGGCGTCACCGTACGCGAAGAGGGGCTGTTGATTTCGAGCGTCTACGAATGGTTCAAGGTGGACTTCGGCGGTACCGACGCAAGCGTCTTCGCGCATTTGAAGCGTTATGCGATGCCGGAATTGGCTGAGGCGCTCGACGGCCACGACGGTTTCGAGCACGACTACGACTGGCGCCTGAACAAGCCGTGAAGCGCGGCCGACTAGTGCTGCTGGCCGGCGTTGTCATTCTGATTGCGCTGTTCTTCCATTTCGGCCTGCAGGATTACCTGCGCCTCGAGTTCCTCCAGTCCCAACGGGCGGTGGCCGTTGGGTTCTACCAGGCCAATCCATGGCTGGCGGCATTGGCGTTCATGGCCATCTACATCGCCGTGACCGGATTGTCGCTGCCGGGCGCGGCGATCCTGACGCTGGCCGCGGGAGCCATATTCGGACTGGCTACAGGCGTCGTGGTGGTGTCGTTCGCGAGCACCGCGGGCGCGACTCTCGCCTTTCTGCTCGCCCGCTACCTGTTCAGGGACGCCGTGCAGAACCGTTTCGAGAAGGTGCTGGCGCCGGTCAACCGGGGCGTTGACAACGAAGGCGCGTTCTACCTGTTCGCCCTGCGCCTGGTCCCCGCCTTCCCCTTCTTCGCCATCAACCTGGCCATGGGCCTGACGCCCATTCGAGTCTGGACGTTCTACTGGGTGAGCCAGGTAGGCATGCTTGCCGGGACGGTCGTCTACGTGAACGCGGGCAAGGAACTTGGCCAACTGGAATCGCTGGCCGGCATCCTCTCGCCGACATTGATCCTCTCCTTCATTCTGCTCGGCGTTTTCCCGCTAGTCGCCAAGAAAGCCCTCGGATACTTTCGACTCCGTATCGCGAAACGCGAGTAGCCGGGCTCCTGGCGGGTCCCCGGCGGGCCAGCCGTGGCGCGTTTGCGGCACATCCCGTAAGCTTCCTTGATCCGACGCTTGAAGAGGGGATGAGGGATGAGGCAGGCCATCACGGTTCTCTTCCTGTTTGGAATCGCGGCGGTTGCCGGTTGCGGCGCGCCGGAGAGCACTGAAACCGCGCCGGACGGAGCGCCGGCGCCAACGCCGGTGGACGGCGTTACCGATACGGAGATCGTGCTCGGCACGCATAGCGATCTGACGGGGCCGATCGCCATATGGGGCGTAGGCATCGTCAACGGCTTGCGCATGCGCTTCGATGCGGTCAACGCTGTCGGCGGTGTCCACGGCCGGCAGATTCGCCTGGTCGTCGAGGACACGGGCTACCAGGTGCCGAGGGCGATCTCGGCGGCGAACAAACTGATCAACCGGGACAAGATTTTCGCCATGGTGGCGGCCGTCGGCACCCAGACCAACAACGCCGTATTGGATCAGCAGTTCCGCGCGGGTGTTCCCAACCTGTTTCCGTCCACCGGCTCCCGCGACATGGTGGAACCGTTCCGCGAGCTGATGATCAGCCAGATGGGCCTCTACTACGAGGAAATGCGCGCCGGCGTGAAGTATTTCGTGGAGCAGATGGGCAAGACCACGCCGTGCGCCGTCTATCACGACTCCGACTACGGGATGGAGATCCTGGAAGGTATGCGGGACCAGGCCGAGGAGATGGGCATCGCCGTCGGCGCCACGTCGGCGCACAAGCCCACCGAAAGCGAATTCACGGCGGCGGTCCTGCGCCTGAAGAACGCGCGCTGCGACCTGGTCATGATGGGGACGGTCCACCGCGACACGATCCTGATCCTGGAGACAGCGCGCAAGATCGGCTGGAAGGATGTGGCCTTTGTCGGCAACGAAGCGGCCTTCGGGCGCGTGATCGCCGAGCAGAAGAGCGGATCGGGGGAGGGTTACTACGCCTTTGCTCCGGTCGCGATCATCTACGAAGATGACGAAATGACGCCGGAAATGCGCGACTGGTTCGACCGCTACAGGGAACGCTTCGGTGAAGTGCCCGGGTTGCCGCCGATGGTCGGCAAGCGCGCCGCCGACCTCACCGTGCGGGGACTTGAGATCGCCGGCCGGGACCTCACCCGCGAAGGGTTGATCGAGGCCCTGGAATCGTTGACGGAGTACACGGACATCTTCGGCAACCGACTGACGTTCGGCCCGGACGACCACAAGGGCGTCGACTCGTCGACGCTGTCGCAGGTACAGAACGGCCGCTGGGTCAAGCTGCAGACGTCGATCAGCTACTGATGCGCCGAGCGTGATCGACATTGGCGGGCGAGAGCCGCCCCTGGCGGGCGAGTTCCGGTTATTCATGGAGCGGCGCAGCGGCGTGGTGGACGGGGCGTTGCTGGTTTCCCGCGTGGTCGATCCGGACACCGACGCGAGCTGGTGCCGGGCGGAGATGCGCCGCCTGGGGGAGATCGCCGGGGCCGACGCCGGACCGGTGACCCTGGTGGAGTCGCTGCACAGCCAGGGTTTCAGGGGCGTCGCCCCCGGGCGCTACCATCTGCCGTGCAACAGCGCGCTGGAACATGTGCTGCGCCATCGCCAGGGTATTCCCATCAGTCTCGGCGTGGTCATCCTCGGTACCGCCGCGCACTTGAACCTGCGGGCCACCGGCATCGACTTTCCGAGACGCTTCCTGGTCGCGCTCAACAATCGCCTGGTGGATCCCATCGCCATGCGGATGACCAGCAAGCAGGATTGCTTGAAATGGTTGCGCCGGGAGTTGCGCAACGACGGGCGGCGCGGCGTCGTCGACGACACCGTGTTTCGGCCGACGGAACCCTCGGACATCATGCTGAGAATGCTGAACAACCTGCGTTTCGCGGCGAACACGCGGGGGGACCACTCCCGCGCGCTCGAATTGACCGACTATCAGATCATCCTGCACCCGACCGCGTTCGCCCTCCACGTCGACCGCGCGGAGCTGTGGCTATCGCTCGGGTCCCTCGACATGGCCCGGCGCGAACTGGAACGCGCGAGGGAGTTGGCGGACGGCAAGATGGAAGAACGCATTCGAAAGCGGCTCGCCGCGCTACCCAGGCGTTCGTCGACGATCAACTAGCCCACGTCATGCTTGGCCCAGAGCAGGCGATCCTCTTCAAACGGCGCATTCTCGACCCTCGCCGGATGACCGAAGACGGCGGTCGAGCGCGTCTTCTCGTCGTAGGGAATCAAGTCGGCGAGCGCCTCCGTGAGCGGATTTCCGGTTCTCGCGAACTTGATCACCGCGTCCTGCAGGTGTCCCGCGAGCGTATCTTTCGCCTCGCCCCCGCCGAAAAACTCGATGCTCTCGTCGCTGAAGGCGTGTGTGCCGAAAATGAAACCGATGATGATCGCGTGACACGATCTCAGAATACCGCCGTCCCACGGCGATTCCGCCGTGAACACGTATTGGTACGCCGGCTGGCCGCGCGCGGCGATCCTCTCGCAGAGGCGGATTGAGGGTATGCGCATCCTGCGCCCCGTCTCGATGGCCGCCAGCACCGAAACTGGATCGGTCCAGTGGCCGCGATTCTTCAGGATGCGGCGAAATCCGTCGATGAGGCCCTGGGCGTCCTCGACGGTCTTCGATACCTCGGCGACCAATCCGGCCTCGTCCAGGTTCTCCGCCAGCGGGCTACGGCAGACAAAGAGCCGCCACTCGTCCCGCTGCGTGCCGGCGAAGACCGAGATACCGTCCGCCGCGCCGCCCTTGACCGCGTCGACCGGCACCTCCTTGAGGTTCGTGCCGTCGATGACCGACCGGAAATTGCCGAGTCCGTCCGGCAACGAGAATCCCAATCCGGCGTCCGTGATGACCTCCGGATCGAGTGCCAGCAGCTTGTCCACGTTGTTCCCGGACAGGCCGACCTTCTCGAGGAACGCTTCTGAGACTCTTACCGCACGTTCGAGTGGGTTTGCGCTGCTGCCGCCGCCGCTGACGGGCATCGCACGATGGAAGAGCCCCTGCGCGGGCGCGAAGGCCAGCAGCGCGCAGACGCTCGCCGCGCCCGCCGACTCGCCGAAGATGGTCACGTTGCCGGGATCGCCGCCGAACGCCGAGATGTTGTCGCGAATCCATTTGAGCGCCTCGACCTGGTCAAGCAATCCCTCGTTCCCGGTCGACGGAATGCGCCCGCCCGTCACCTCGTTCAGGTTGAGAAAGCCGAGCGCGCCGATCCGATAGTTCATCGTGACGACCACCACATCTCCGCGCCGCGACAGTATCTCGCCGTCGTACGTCGGTGTGGCGCCCGTGCCGCCGGTGAAGCCGCCGCCGTGAATCCACATCAGCACCGGACGCTTTGCGTCGTCGAGGCCAGGGGTCCAGACGTTGAGCTGCAGGCAGTCTTCATCGCGCTTCTCGGCGTTGGCGGCGTTGAACACGAACTTCAGCGGGCCTTCGCCCGGGCGGGCCGCCTGCCACGCTTGGGTGCCCCAGTCGCCGCCCGCGGCGCGCACCCCGGCCCAGGGCTCTGGCGGTTCCGGCGCGCGCCAGCGTCGTTCTCCCACGGGAGGGGCCGCAAAGGGAATGGCCCTGAATCGGTGGACACCGTCAATGCTCGCGCCCTCTACCTTGCCGTAACGTGTCTCTACGATTGCCATGCCGTCCCCCACCTGTTGATATCTTGCATGGCTAAGTTTGGGAGGGACCGCAAGCCAACGCAAGCACGGAGTCTTGGGAAATCTACGGATCGCCGACGAGAGGTCGTGCTCGGCCAGTCAAGGAAGGGTCGGTTGCCGGGCAACCGGGGTCGGACCATACTGACCGACGAAGCGGGCCAGTCCGTCGAGATCGATGCCACGAGAACACAGCAACGCCGATAGGGTTCGAGAACTCATGCGGCTACTGGGGCGTGAGGCACGGGGAGAAGGTCGAATCTACCTGGTCGGTGGTGCCTCGGCGGTGATTGTCGGATGGAGGGACACGACGATTGATATCGACCTCAAGCTCGATCCCGAACCGCCCGGCGTTTTCGAGGCCATTGCTCGTGCCAAGGATGCATTGAACATGAACCTGGAGTTGGCGAGCCCCGACGATTTCATTCCGGCCTTGCCCGACTGGCGCGCCCGCAGCGTATTCGTCGCGCGACATGGCCCTGTAGATTTTCGTCATTATGATTTCTATGCGCAGGCGCTTGCCAAAATCGAACGAGGTCATGCGCAGGATCTGCGCGATGTCGAAGCGATGTCTCGATTGAAACTGATCGAGCCCGGTCGGCTGATGCGCCTGTTCGAAGCCATTGAAGGCGATCTCGTGCGCTATCCCGCCATTGATCCCTCTCACTTCCGGAATCGAGTGGAGAGAGCGGTCAGCGGAAGCGGAGCCGAGAAATCATGACCAAAACCAGCCGACAGAAGCTGACCTGCGGATCGATCCGGCCAGACCTTCCCGGGGCAGATCTCGTGGCGATGGGGATTGACGACTTGCGGCGCGGCGAACTCACCGTTGAGGCATTGCTTGTGGCCGTGGGCGCTTCTCGATTGCGCAGCGTCGGGCTGGACATTCCGGATGTACCGGCCTTGCCCGAAAGTCCTGAACTGGCTTTGTACGCCGCCGTCGGCGCGCGCGAGGCTGGCAACGCCCACTCCCGTTACAACGCCCTGATCCGACGTCTGGTCAGTTTCGAGCGCGCAATGGAGGCGCTGCATCCCGTGTCCTGATCCCGGGTCGGGAAGGGACCATGGCAGCCTGGCCTGGGCTTGGGCGGGCGCTAGCCCGTCATGTCGGGGAAGGGATTCTCCGCGTTCAGGGGAATGGGTTGGGCGTAGCCGGGAACGCGCAGTTCCGTGTCGGATAGACCGAGATCATCGCCGTCGATCACTCCCTCGCCGTAGCCGTACATGACCTCGATTTCTCCGCGTGTCATCGCGGCGTCGTAGGCGAGCGCCTGTTCTCGAACCGTAGCGTTGCGCTCGGCATACGCGGCCATGGCGCGTTCGCCGTGCTTTTTCTCCAACATGCGCCGCGTCACGGTGGGCGCGAGGAACAGCCCGGTCGCGTTGTTGCCGCCGAAGCCCTTGGAATTGACGAAGACGGCGTCGATGTCCTTGCCGGGGAGTTCGAAGTGCTCGGTTTCGAAACGTAGATGATCACGGGACACGTCGTCCGCGAGGGCGTCGATGGTGGTGATGCCCGGCACGCGGTCGTAGGCCCATGTGCCGAGCGCGCATGCAAGCTGATCGCCGGAGGCCGGGGCCATCGAGTGTCCCAACACCGACTTGACCGCCGCCACCGGCCAATGCTCGATACCGAAGACGCCCGCGAGTTCGTCCAGGATGCGCGACTCTGTGACGCGGTTTTGCGGTGTCCCGGTGCCGTGCGCGTGAACGAAGGTTCGCCGGCGCAGGCTGTCGTCGCCGAGGATCGCGCGGGCCATGGACATCGCCTTGGCCACGGTGATGTAGTTGCCCACGCCCGGCGAGGAAATGGACTTCTTGAAACCGTCGGCGTTGACGTATATGGCGGGCGCCGCGCAGTGGATATTGGCGCCGAGTTCAAGCGCCAGCGCATCGTCGCAAACCACCGCGTAGACCGCGCCCTCGGCCACCGTGAAACCGCAGTTGTTGCCGAATGGACGGCAGGCGCGGCGGTTGTCCACCGTATCGCTGCCGTCGAGCGCCATCAGCGCCTCGTCTTCCGCAAGCGCGCCCATGACGCGGTAGCCTTCGATGATCTCCGGGACGATGGGCGCTTCGGCGCCGCCCACCAGCGCCACCTGTAGCCGTCCGGCGCGGATTTCGTCCACGGCGCGGTTCAGGTTGTAGAGGAACGTGGCGCAGGCGCCTATGACGCCGCCGATCGCTCCGACGTTGCCTATGGTATACGCGCTGACGAAGTCCGCCGCCATCTCCGGCAGGCCGAACGCGACATGCTTCGAGCTGACGCGTCTGCCTTTCAAGGGCGCCTGCATCAAGGCGGCGTAGCTGTTGTTGTCGAGCTGGCCCATGGCGCTGCCGGCGTAGACGGCGAACGCATCGGGGCGAACCCGGGCGCGCAGTTCGCTCCAGTCGATACCCATGGAATGGACGGCGTCGGAGGCGCCGAACAATGCAAGCTCCAGACCCCTGGGGTGACTGCGCGATGGATACAGTCCACCGGGGTCGAACCCGGTGGGGACCTGTCCGGCGGACGTGACGCGCGATGTCGTGCGCTCGGGAAAGAGCACCGAAGCCTCGTCGCCGGCGCATACCGTGACGCGCCCGCTGTCCAGGGCTTCCACGCGCCAACCCGATGGAATGCGTTCCGGCAGGTGCCTTTTAGCGACGACGAACTTGATGCCCTGGGTATCGGCGGCGCTGATCGTCGCCTGCCGGTGGCGGATGACATCGGTCGGATCGAAGAGTGCGATGCGGCGGATCAGGGTGTTGTCCCGAATAGTTTCGCGCGTCGATGGGGCGGCCGGATCGTCGTTCAGCCGCATCAGCGCGGCGAGGCAGGCGTACGTATCGTCGGCGTCGGCGGCGCCGATCGCGTCGATCACGATGCGGCGAAATGCGTGGTGGAACGAAACCCGGCCGGCGGGATTGATGCCGCCGATACCGACGATGACGGGGAGTCTGGACATCGCTGATCCCGGCTCCGGAATACCCCGATTGTAGAGGCAAGCGGGCCCTATTGCACCCGCTCGATCGCCATCGCGGTCGATTCGCCGCCGCCGATGCACAAGGCCGCAACGCCCCGTCTGCCTCCGGTCGCCTTGAGGGCGTGCGCCAGCGTGACGAGCAGCCGGCTGCCGGTCGATCCGATGGGATGTCCCTGGGCGCAGGCGCCGCCGTAGAGGTTCACCCTGTCCGGGTCGAGGCCGAGTTCCGCGATGGCGAGCATGGTCACCATGGCGAACGCCTCGTTGATTTCGAACAGGTCTACGTCGTCGGTGCTCCAGCCGACTTCGGACAACAGTTTGTCGATGGCGCCGACGGGCGCGATGGTGAAGTCCGACGGGTGGATCGAATGGGTGGCGTGGCCAACCACGCGCGCAAGCGGCGTTTCGCCGCCGACAGACGCGTCGCCCAGTACCAGTGCCGACCCGCCGTCGGAGATGGAGCTCGCGTTCGCCGCCGTAATGGTGCCATCCCTGGCGAAGGCCGGGCGCAGCGTCGGAATCCTGTCGATTCTTGAGCGCCGCGGCTGTTCATCCTCGTGCACGTCCTCGAAGGGCGCGATCTCGCGTTTGAGATCACCGTCGTCCATCGCGCGCAGCGCCTTCCTGACGGAGTCGATGGCGAACGCGTCCATCGCTTCCCGCGTGAGCTGGTGCGCGTCCGCGGTGGTCTGGGCGAAGCTGCCCATGGACGCGCCGGTTTCGGCGTCTTCCAGTCCGTCCACAAACATGGAGTCCGCGGCCTCGCGGTGTCCCATGCGGTGTCCCCGGCGCGCCTGGACCAGCAGGTAGGGCGCGTTGGACATGCTTTCCATGCCGCCGGCGACCACGCAGTTGGCGCTGCCGGCGCGAATGAGGTCGGTGCCGAGCATGGCGCACTTCATGCCGGAGGCGCACACCTTGTTGACGGTGGTCGCGCCGACGGCGTCGGGCACGCCGGCGAGACGCATCGCCTGGCGCGCGGGGGCTTGCTTCACGCCCGCGCCGATCACGCAACCCATCAGCACTTCGTCGATTGCGGCGGGGTCGACGCCGGCGTCCGCAGTGGCTGCCTCGATGGCCCGCGCGCCGAGTTCGGGTGCTGCCTTGTCCGAGAGCGCGCCGAGAAAGCTACCGATAGGGGTGCGTTGTGCGCCGAGTATGAAGACGTCGTTCATGGGAGTTCCTTTTGCTGTTTCTTGTGCTGTGTCGTCGGTTTCATGCCGACTGGCGCTGTCGGAATCGCGGGATCAACTCGGCGAAATTGCAGGGTTTGAAATCGGCGTCGAGCTGGTCCCGCAGGATTTCGTCCCAGCCGGTGCGGCACGCGTTGGTGGAACCCGGCAGGGCGAAGATCAGCGTGCCGTTGGCCAAGCCTCCCAATGCGCGGGACTGGATGGTGGAACTGCCGATCTGGGTTAGCGAGACTTGCCGGAACAACTCGCCGAATCCATCGATGGTCTTGTCGAACAGGGGCAACAGGGCTTCCGGCGTAGTGTCGCGCTCCGAGAAGCCCGTGCCGCCCGTGGCGAGGATCGCATCGACGCCTGGATCGGCTATCCACGCGGACACCCGGGCGCGGATGCGGTACACGTCGTCGATCTCGATCGCGCGCTGGACCAGCGCGTGTCCGGCTTCCTCCAGGCGCTCGCAGAGGATGTCGCCGGAGGTGTCATCCGCCTCGGTGCGGGTGTCCGAAACGGTTAACACCGCGATTTGCAAGGACTTACTTGCCGCTTCGCCGGTCATTTGGGAACCATTTGAAAGTTTGCGGAGTCTAGAGCGTTTACATTACAGTAGCCGCCCCCGTTATGCATATGGGTTCGGGATTGATGAAAACCGCGTCGGTCAATGACCGGCTCTATTTTATCGCCGAGAGTCTGGCCCAGGATCTCTCGCTGTTTCCCAGTCCCGGGACCGGTCAGGACCCGTACATGCGCGGCCTGTTGCCGGAGACGGAAATAGCGCGCCGGCGGGATGTGCTGGCGAACATGGATATCGATTCCTATATCGAAGCCGTGGTGGCGGGGGCGGAGGACACGCGCCGCACGCCGGCCCCCGAGGTCATACGGCGTCTCGGGGAAAGGTCTGGTGACGAAGTGCGGAACGGGCCTTTCTTCGCCTGCGTCCTGAACATGGGATTCGATGGCGTGCGGCGCCCGGTCGCGTTCATCGCCCAGGACCGTTCAGTCAACAACGGCGTCTGGGGACCCGAACACCACAACGCCGCCGCCGATTGGGTGGCCGAGTCGGCCTATCGGGCAATCCCGATCGTCACTTTCATGGACACGCCGGGCGCGGACGCCCAGGTCCAGGCGAATCGCGACAACCAGGCGCACAGTATCTCCAGGCTGATCACCCAGATGGCCGGCGTGCATGTGCCCAACCTCGGCATCATCTTCGGCCTCGGCTACTCCGGCGGCGCCATTCCCCTGGCGGCGAGCAACCTCCTGCTGTCGGTGCGCGACGGTGTCTTCAGCACGATTCAGCCGCAGGGCCTCGCCAGCATCGCGCGCCGACTGAACCTGTCCTGGCAACAGTGCGCCAAGCGTGTGGGCCTGTCGCCGTTCGAGTTGTATGACCAGGGCAACATCGATGGCGTCATCGACTACAGTCCGGGCGAGGAGGGCACGCTGGAAAACCTCCGCCTGGCCATCGTATCCGGTATTCAGTCCATCGAAGCGCGGACCAAATCGTTCGTCGCGGACAATCCCTACATTCTCGATCACTATCGGCGCAGCCTGGAGCGCTACCTGAGCCCCTCCGAACGGCTGCAACGGATTCAGGAGAGCGGGTCATACAGGGTGTCGCGAAACCCCACCGAGTATCCGAATGTATTCGGCGTCGCCAATCGCTATCTTCGGTATCTCGGCTGCCGTCGGCGCATCAAGGCGACCTCCAAGCAGCAGTATGGGCGCCTGGCGCAACAGGTTCTGCCGGAAGGCGAGTTGGCGGCACGCGCGGCCAGCGAGCGCCGGCGGGTATTCCTGAAGTGGATGCAGGACCCGGACCAGGTCCGCTACGACGATGTCTTGTCGCGCGCGTGGAAGAACTACGTCGCGAGAAAAGAGGCGCTGGGCGATGAGCGCGGCCGCTTCGCGCGGCTGTTCCTGGGCGAGCCGGCAAAGAACTACCGGGAAGCCCGCGCGACCCTGCTGAGCGACGTCGGCATGCACCTGTTCAATCGCTGGAAGTCCGATGCGACGGGCAACTTCGGCGCCTTGAAACATTACCTGACGAACCACGCGGAGGTCCGCGCGCTGGTTGGCGTGGACGAGATTCGCGAGCCGCGCGCCTTGCTCCGGGAGATCGCGCGCGATCCCGCGTTCGGGCCGCTGCTTCGCCAGCGCTTCACCCACGAAGGCGGCAAGCTGCTCTCGCCGGAACACCTCCAGGGCAAGTCCGACGCCTTCGTTCGCTCGCAATTGACGGCGGAACTGAACCTGGCCATGACCGAGGGGCCGATGGACGATCTGGTCGTCAAGACCGAATTCGCGCAGCCCTCCCGGCAGGCGCTGGCGCGCGCCAGGAAATCCGCCTCGCCCCTGGTGGTCAACCGGATGATCCTTGAGGGCCGGTATCCATCTCTTATCGTCGCCCGGGCAGGCGAGGCCGAGGTCGGTGAGCGCACGGTGCTTGACGTGCTGCTCGAAGATGATCTGCGGGAGGACTTCGCCTCCGAGTGCGAGAACTTCCTGCTGTTCGATGCCGTCTACGATCACACCATCGCAAGTCTCGACTCCATCGCCGAAGAAGCCGGCCGCACAAGAAGCCTGTCGAAGGCGTCCCTGTCGGGGCTGATCGACCTCGCGTTTGCCGCGGCCGCCAAGAGCATCGCGTTCGACGCGCCGGGCGACGCAAGCTCCGGACAGGTTGTCGCACGTCTCAAGGGACAGTTTTTCGACTGGTACAGACGCATTGCGGACAATCCCCGGTCCAGCGACTTCTTCCACGCCGTGGAAGAGTGGAAAAAGCGGGCTTTCGCCCACTTGCCGGACACGCTGTTCGTGGTTGTCACCTTCCTGTTCGAGAGACTGCTGCTTTCGTATCTGCGTTCGGAATCGGATGGTCGCCGCTACGACGGGCGCATCGCGCCTCGAAAGATCGGTCGAAAGGACTTCTGGAATCGGCTCCAGATCGCCTACCGCGACCTACGCATCCAGAACACCTTCCAGCGGTTCAAGTCCCGGCGCGCCACGGCGCCGGATGCATTCATCGGCATGTTCTTCTCCGATTTCGAAGAACTGTTCGCCGACCTTCTGAGCTCCGACCCTTGCGAATTTCCCGGCCTGCGCCAGTCCATCGAGACCGCGCTGGCAAACGCCGCCACGCCGTGCGGCGTCATCACCGGGATCGGCAGGTTCAAGGACGGCAATGGCGGTATGCGCGCCGGCGCCGTCATCTCGAACGCCAACTTCCAGGCCGGCGCGTTCGATATGGCGAGCGCGGAGAAGTTCTGCAAACTGCTGGTCGCATGCGCGGAACAGAACCTTCCGGTGATCTGCTTCATCTCGTCCGGAGGCATGCAGACGAAGGAGGGCGCCGGCGCGCTGTTCTCCATGGCGGCCATCAACGACCGCATCACGCGTTTCGTCCGCGACTACGACCTGCCCGTCATCATGTTCGGCTTCGGCGATTGCACGGGTGGCGCGCAGGCGAGTTTCGTCACGCATCCGCTGGTGCAGACCTATTACTTCTCCGGCGCCAGCATGCCTTTCGCGGGACAGATCGTCGTGCCGTCCAACCTGCCCATGGATGCAATCCTCTCCAACTATCTCTGCGACACGCCGGGGTCGATGCAGGGTCTGGTCAAACACCCGCTCTTGCCGGAACTCGACGATGAACTGCGGAATATCGATCCGGATATTCCGGTACCCGTCGAGTCGGTGACCGACGTCGTCAATCGCGTCATGGCCGGCGTGCTCAGGCAGGAGCGACGCATGACCGCACCTTCCCGGCCGACGGTGAAGCCCGCCGACCTGATCCGACCGGTGTCGAAGGTGTTGATTCACGCCCGCGGCTGTACCGCGGTCAAGCTGATTCGTATCGCCCAGCGCCGTGGTGTTGAGGTCGTCCTGGTGCAGTCGGATCCGGACATGGAATCGCTACCCGTCGACATGCTCTCGGAGCGCGATTCGGTGGTATGTATCGGCGGCGCCACGCCCGACGAGAGCTATCTCAACGCGCTTTCCGTCATTGCCGTGGCCGAACACGAGGGCGTCGACGCCCTGCATCCCGGCATCGGCTTCCTTTCAGAGAGCAGCCAGTTCGCCGAACGCGTCCGCTCGCGCGGGATCAACTTCATCGGCCCGTCCACGGTCACGATGGACATCATGGGAAACAAATCGAACGCCATCACGACCGCGATGCGCCTCGGCGTGCCGGTGGTGCCGGGCAGCCACGGAATCGTGACGGAGGTCGACCGAGCGGCCGCGCTGGCGGACGAGATCGGTTACCCGATACTGATCAAGGCCGTGCACGGGGGCGGCGGCAAGGGCATCCAGGTGGTCGAGTCGCGGGACCGGTTCCACGAGTTGTTTCAGCGCGTTTCCGTGGAGGCCCGCGCGGCCTTCGGCAACGGCGATGTCTACCTGGAGAAGTACATCACTTCGCTGCGTCACATCGAAGCGCAGATCCTGCGCGACTACCATGGCAACACGAAGGTGCTCGGCCTGCGCGATTGCAGCGTGCAGAGGGACAATCAGAAGGTGATCGAGGAGTCCGGTTCGAGCATGCTGCCCGGCGAACTCGAGAGCGCCGTGCTCGAACACGCGGCGGCGCTCGCGGACGAGGTGGGATACGTCGGCGCCGGCACGGTCGAGTTCATCTATGACCTCGACGCCGAGGCGGTCTACTTCATGGAAATGAATACGCGGTTGCAGGTGGAGCATCCGGTTACGGAGATGGTGTCCGGCGTCGACATCGTCGGCCAACAGTTCAACATCGCTGCCGGGGAAAGCATTGCCGACCTCAAGGTGCGCGAGGACGGCTATGCCATCGAAGCCCGCATCAACGCCGAGCGCATCGCCACCGGGGATCATGCCTTTCAGCCGAGCCCGGGCACGATCAAGGCGTGCGAGTTCCCTTCGGCCGAAGGCATAGATGTCATCAGCATCGCGGGATCGAACAAGTTTATTTCGCCCTACTACGACAGCATGATCGGCCAGGTGATCGCGCACGGACGGGACCGCGCCGAGACTGCGGCCAAGCTCGCGAACTACCTGGACCAGGTGCGCATAGAAGGCATCGCGACGAACATCGCCCTGGTCAAACGCGTGTTGCGGGATCCGACGTTCCTCGGCGGCGACTACGACACCGGCTATTTGCCGGCGTTTCTCGAAGGCGCGGATACCGACTCGCTGATCGAGGAGATTGAGGGCGACGCCGGACCTGGTCCCGGCGACATCGGCGGCGACGCCATCCGCATAGAGAACAGCGTCGAACTGCGCGTGCTGTCGCCGTCGGCGGGCATCTTCTTCGCGACGCCGTCACCGGCCGAACCGGAATACGTCCAGCCCGGCCAACGCATCGGCTTGAATGACATTCTGTGCCAGCTCGAGGCGTTCAAGATCTTCACCCCGCTGCGGCTCGAGGACTACAACTCGGGGGACAATGGCCTCTACCGCGATGGTGAGTACGAAGTGACGCACGTCAACGTCACGAGCGGCCAGCAAGTCAACGCTGGCGACCTGTTGTTCGTTGTCAAGCCGACCCAGGGCGCCGAAGCCGGTTGAGCCCTCGGCGCGCCCGGTTGGGCGCGCTTGATCCACGATCATTGACGATAACGCCTTGCGCAAGGCCGGGTGGTATGGTCCGTTGGCATTACCGATGTATTGGCATTATCGATGTAGGAGATGATGAATATGTTCAATCGAGTCGCTGGCGTATTTCTCATCGCGATGGCGGTCCTGATCGCGGTGCACACGGTGGTCGAGCCGCTCTACTACACGTCCGAGACAGGTCAGCCGTATAGCCCGGTCTGGGATGTCCTGAACCCGGTGATGGCGCTGGCGCTCCTGCTGGGCTTGAGAACCGCCTACGTCCGCAAGAAAGCCGTGGACGGTGACGGCGGCGAGGTCACACGCGCGTATCTCGCCGCGAACACGCTTTTCTACGGCTTCCTGTTTGTGGGGATCATGTTCTTGTGGAATTGGTTCACTCTCCTGAGTCCGGTGTACGCCGCGCCCGGGATCGATACGACTGCCACGGTCTGGATACTCATTGATGCTTCGCTGCCGCTACTTCTGGGCGCGATGGGATCCTCCCTGTTGCGGGAAATAGGTGACTGACCGGTCTACGCGCAGGGAAAGCGATGCCGGCAGGATCGCTTCACTCGATCATCGCGTTGGTGGAGCTTACGGTTCCGGGGGCGGATCGGTGCACCAGGCGGCAACGCCCCTGGCCCATTCTTCGTCGTCGTTGAGGCACGGCGCGAGTCGAAACGCAACGCCGCCCCCGGCCATGAACGTCTCCCGGCCCCGAATGCCGATCTCTTCCAGCGTCTCGAGGTTGTCCGCGGTGAAAGCGGGACACGCCACGGTAACGGAACGCATGCCTTGTCGGGGCAGTTCCGCCAGCAGTTCGTCGGTGTAGGGACGCAGCCAGGGCATCCGGCCCAGGCGCGACTGGAAACTCGTGGAATAGCGAGAGCCTTCAGCCGGGGAGCGCGAGGGGGCACCCCTCGCAAGAAGAGAGCCTTCAGCCGGGGAGCGCGAGGGGGCACCCCTCGCATGAAAGGAGCCCTCAGCCGGGGAGCGCGAGGGGGCACCCCTCGCAAGAGAAGGGTCTTCAGCCGGGGAGCGCGAGGGGGCACCCCTCGCAACGATGCCGAGACGCTGCGCAAGCGCTCGCGTGGTTTCAAGGCACTGGTGCCGGTAGCAGGTGGCGTGGGCGGGGGAGGGCGCCTCGCAGCAATCGGCGCCGACCAGGCAGTGCGACCCGGTGGGATCGGCTTTCTTCAGGTGCCGCTCGGGCAAACCGTGATAGCTGAAGACCAGGTGGTCTTCGGGGGCCATGGTCGCGCGCACCAGCCGGGCGACACCGTCCAGGAACGCCGCCCGGGCGTAGAAGGGCGGCATCACGCGTAGCCGAACAGGCGTCAGGGCCTTCACGCGCTCAATGGTGGTCGTTCGGGTGGATGCCGCGTGCTGCGGATACATGGGGACGAGGAGGACTTCATCCACGTCTCCCAAGGTCGAGATGCCGTCCGCCAGGCTGGGTGTCCCGTAGCGCATGCCAACGGCGACCCGCAGGCCGGTCAGACTGCGGACGCGGTCCGCCAGCGCCAGCGTATGGCGAATGAGAGGCGACCCCGGTTCGTCATCGTGCCAGATCGCCTGGTACGCCGCGGCGCTGCGTCGCGGTCGGCGCGGAAGAATGAAAGCGGACACGATCATGCGCCGTACCGGCCACGGCACATCCATGACGTAAGGGTCCATCAGGAACTCGTTCAGATAGCGGCGCACCGAGGCGGCATCGCAGCCGGCGGGCGATCCGAGATTGGCGATCAGCACACCGCGCTCGTTCATGGAATTCTTGATTCGCTGGTGTCGTGTCCCGCATTGTTCCAAGCCCGTGCCCGATGGACAACCTTGCCGTGGCTTCGGCCACCGCCTACCATCGCGCGGCGGATCCTCCGGGAGCGATTGGAACTGCTTCCCGCAAGCTGAAACCGGATCAACTTGACGTGCGAAGAACATGACCGTAATCGTCGACTACGACGCCGGCAACCTGCGTAGCGTGCAGCGGGCGTGCGCGGAAGTGGGAACCGCCGCCGTCATCACGAGCGACCCGGCGCGCGTGCGCCGGGCGGACCGCGTGATCTTCCCGGGCGTGGGCGCCGCCGGCAGCGCCATGCGGAGCTTGCGGGCGCGCGGACTCGATCACGCGCTGATCGACGTCATGCGCGGCGGCACGCCGGTGCTCGGCATCTGCCTGGGGCTGCAGATATCGCTGGATCACTCCGAGGAAAACGACCAGGACACCTTGGGCCTGATTGCCGGCGAGGTGCGGCGTTTCGCGCTCTCCGACCCGGCGCTGAAGGTGCCCCACATGGGCTGGAACGCGGTGCGTGTCGTGCGCGCGCATCCGCTGCTCGCGCATGTCGAGCCGGGGAACGAGTTCTACTTCGTGCATGCCTACTATCCGGTGCCGCAGGACAAGCGCACGGTGCGCGCGGTCGCGGACTACGAGGGGCATTTCTGCTGCGCTTTGGGCGTCGGCAACTATTTCGCGACCCAGTTTCACCCGGAGAAGAGCGGACGCGTCGGTTTGCGCCTGATCGAGAACTTCGCGCGCTGGGACGGGCGTGATGCTTAGCAAGCGCCTGATCGCGTGTCTCGATGTCCGCGATGGGAAACTCGCGAAAAGCATCCGCTTCGTCGACACGAAAGACATCGGCGACCCCGTCGCCAAGGCGCGCGAATACTACCGCGACGGCCTCGACGAACTCGTCTTCTACGACATCACCGCATCGAGCGAGAAGCGTCGCATCATCCTCGACGTCGTCGAGGCGGTGGCCGAGCAGGTCTTCATCCCGCTATCCGTTGGCGGCGGCGTGCGCTCGGTGGCGGATGCGACGGACCTGCGCCTCGCCGGGGCGGAAAAGATCAATGTCAATACGGCGGCGGTCGAGCGGCCGGCGCTCATCGCCGAATGCGCCGAGGCGATCGGCAGCCAGAACGTCGTGCTTTCCATGGATATACGCAAGGTCGGCGTCGCGTCCGAGTTTCCCTCCGGCTACGAGATCGTCGTGCGCGGGGGCCGCACGCCCACGGGTATCGACGCGCTGGCCTGGACGCGAGAGGGCGAACGTCTGGGCGCCGGCGAACTGGTAGTCAACTCCATCGACGCGGACGGCACCCGCAACGGCTATGAACTGCACCTGACGCGGGCGATCAGCGAGGCGGTACGCATTCCCGTCATCGCCTCCGGCGGCGCCGGGGTCCCCGACCACCTCTACGATGTGCTGACCGAGGGCAAGGCCGATGCCGCGCTGGTCGCGTCGATGGTCCACTACGGGGATTACAGCGTGAGCGGACTGAAGCGACATCTCGACGCGCGCGGTGTGAAGATGCGGATGTCCTGGTGAAAGCCATTCGCGTCGTCGGCGATCGACTCGTCTGGACGGATGCGACTGTTGGCGAGCCGGGTCCCGGGCAAGTCAGGATCACCATCCGCGCCAGCGCCGTCAATCGCGCCGATTTGGCCCAGCGGGCGGGCGGCTATCCGCCGCCGCCGGGCGCGAGCGACATTCTCGGCCTGGAATGTGCCGGCGTCGTCGATGCGGTGGGCGACGGCGTCTCAAGGGTCGATGTGGGCGATGCCGTGTGCGCCCTCCTCGCCGGCGGGGGCTACGCCGAAGCCGTAGTCGTGCCGGCCGGTCAGGTCCTGAAAGCGCCGCAAGGTCTTTCCTTCGTCGAAGCGGCGTCTCTGCCGGAGGTGTTCGCCACCGCGTATCTCAACCTCTACATGGAGGCCCGGCTCCGATTTGCGGAAACCGTGCTGCTGCATGCCGGCGGGAGCGGCGTGGGTACCGCGGCGATACAGTTGTGCCGAGAGTTCGGGAACCCGTGTTACGTGACTGCGGGGTCCGAATCCAAGGTTGCGCGCTGCATCGAACTGGGCGCGGCGGCCGGCTGTGACCGGCACTCGGAGTCCTTCGCCGACAGGGTGCGGGAGTGGACAAAGGGCGAGGGCGTCGATGTCATCCTCGATCCGGTGGGTGGCCCTTATCTTTTGGATAACCTGGCGAGCCTGAAGCTCGAAGGCCGCTTGATCCTCATTGGACTGTTGGCCGGCGCGCGCGCCGATTTGCCGCTGGGAGCGGTGATGGCGAAGCGCCTCAGTATCGTCGGGTCCACGTTGCGCTCCCGCACCATCGCGCAAAAGGCGACCGTCATGGACGCGCTGAAGGAGCGGGTCTGGCCGAAGATCGAAACAGGCGCCATCCGGCCCATCATCGACACCGTGTTGCCGATCGACCGGGCGGACGAGGCGCACAGGTTGGTCGCCGGCAACGAGACCTTCGGCAAGGTCGTCCTTGAGGTTCCTTAGAAGAAGGCGGCCGCGTAGCGGGCAGTGCCCGGACTGACAGAACGCCGGGCGCAAGCGGCGGCGCTGGTGGTCAAGACGCGCCTGCTCCGCGCAGCCGACCCAACTGCTCTCTCATCGTCGCGAGCTTTGCCGCAAGGTCCTTCACCTTGTCACGCTCCTTGTCCACGACCGCGGCCGGCGCCCTCGTGACGAAGTTCTCGTTGCCAAGCTTGCCCCGGGAGCGGGCGAGGTCGCGTTCGAACCGGGCAATCGCCTTCTCCAGGCGTTCGCATTCCCTGTCGATATCGATCAACCCCGCGAGGGGCACGAGAATCTTGAGTTCGCCGACGAGTTGCACGGCTGCGGGCGGCGCCTCGGCGTCGGCGTCGAGCCATGTGATGGTCTCGACGCCGGCCATCCGGCGCAACAGGGTCTCGGTCGTGCCCAACCGCTCGCGGTCCGTCGCGTCGCCGGCCTGGAACAGGAGGTCGACGCCAACGCCGAAAGCGATGCCCATCTCGCCTCGAATGTTGCGGATGGCGATAACGACGGCCTTCAGCCACTCGATCCCGGCGACAGCTTCGGCATCGTCTTCAAGGTCGTCCGCTTGCGGAAACGCTTCGAGCATGATCGTCTCAAAGGCACGGCCCGATGCGGCGCACGCTTCGCGCCACAGGGTTTCCGTAATGTAGGGCATGAGCGGATGCGCCGCGCGCAACAACACGTCGAGGGTGGCGAGCAGGGTCTGGCGGGCGGCGCGGGCGGCTTCCGGGTCTTCTTCGCCGCGCCACAGCACCGGCTTTGTGAACTCCACGTACCAGTCGCAGTATTCGCGCCAGGCGAACTCGTGTACCGCATTCGCATACAGGTCGAAGCGGTAGTCGCCTATCGCGCGTTCGACATCTTCGATCAGCCGCCTGGCGCGGGAGCGTATCCAGCGGTCGGCGAGACCGAGCGGTGCCGGTCCCTCGAGGTCGGCGTCCTCCATATGCATGAGGACGAACTTTGTCGCGTTCCACAGCTTGTTGCAGAAGTTGCGATAGCCGTCGACGCGGCCCAGATCGAGGTTGACGTCGCGTCCGGTAGGGGAGGCGAGGGCGCAGCAGGTGAACCGCAGCGCGTCGGTGCCGTAGGCGCGGATGCCGTCGGGGTAGTCGGCCCGGGTCACCGCCTCGATTTCGGCGGCCATCTGCGGCTGGGTCAGGTCGGTCGTGCGCTTTGTCACCAGGTCTTCGAGCGAGATGCCATCGACGATGTCGAGCGGATCGAGGACATTGCCCTTGGTCTTCGACATCTTGGCGCCGTGCGCGTCCCGCACCAGCCCGTGGGTATAGACGGTCCTGAACGGCACGTCGCCGGTGAAGCGCAGCGTCATCATGATCATTCGGGCGACCCAGAAGAAAATGATGTCGTGCCCCGTGACCAGGACATCGGTGGGGTGGAAGCGGTCGAGTTCGCTTGTCCGCTCTGGCCAGCCCAGGGTGGCAAAGGTCCATAGCGCCGAACTGAACCAGGTGTCGAGCACGTCGGTATCCCGCTGGAGCGCGTCGCCGTCGGGTACGCTGCCGTTTTCCCGCGCCTCGCGTTCGTCGCGGCCCACGTACACATTGCCCCGGTCGTCGTACCACGCCGGGATGCGGTGTCCCCACCATAGCTGCCGGCTGATGCACCAGTCCTGCACTTCGCGCATCCAGGCGAAGTACATGTTCTCGTACTGTTGGGGCACGAACCGGATGCGTCCGTCCCGCACCGCTTCGATGGCGGGTTCCGCCAACGGCTTCACGTCCACCCACCACTGATCGGTCAGCCACGGTTCCAGTACGGCGCCGGAGCGGTCGCCGCGGGGCACGGTTAGACTGTGAGGTTCGACGGAGGCGAGCAGGTCAAGGTTTGTGAGGTCGGCCACGACGGCCTCCCGCGCACGCATGCGGTCCATGCCGCGATATGCGTCAGGCGCGTTGCCGTTGATGCTCGCGTCGGCGTTCAGGATGTTGATGCAGGGCAGGCCGTGGCGCTCGCCCACGGCGAAGTCGTTGAAGTCATGGCCTGGGGTGACCTTGACGCAGCCGGTGCCGAACTCCGGGTCGACATGCGTGTCGCCGACGATGGGGATCTCGCGTCCGACCAGCGGCAGCCGCGCGCGGGCGCCGATGAGGTCACTGTAGCGCGGGTCGTCCGGATGCACGGCAATCCCCGTGTCGCCGAGCATGGTTTCGGGCCGGGTCGTCGCGACGACGACATGGTCCGCTCCCTCCGATGTCCGGACGCCGTCCAGCAAAGGGTAGCGGATGTGCCAGAGGTGGCCGCGTTCCTCGACGTTATCCACCTCAAGGTCGGACACCGCCGTCTTGAAGACCGGGTCCCAGTTGACCAGGCGTTCCTTCCTGTAGATCAGCCCGTCTTCGTACAGCCGCACGAAGACTTCGTTGACGGCGGCGGTGAAGCCCTCGTCCATGGTGAATCGGTCCCGCGACCAGTCGAGCGACGAGCCCATGCGGCGGAGTTGCTGCGAGATCTCGCCCCCGGAGCGATTGCGCCACTCCCAAACGCGTTTCAGGAACGGCTCACGCCCGATGGTGGTGCGGCTGGTCCCCTCGGCTTCGAGCTGGCGCTCGACGATCATATGGGTCGCGATGCTGGCGTGGTCGGTCCCCATCTGCCATAGCGCCTGACGGCCCTTCATGCGCTGATAGCGAGTGAGCGCGTCCATGAGGGTGTGCTGGAACGCATGCCCCAGGTGGAGTCGGCCGGTGATGTTCGGCGGCGGAATGGCGATGCAGAAGGGACGCCCGTCGCCCGCCGGGGCGAAGTATCCGTTGGATTCCCATTCGTCGTAGAGCGCGCGTTCCAGCGACGAAGGCTCGAAGGTGTCTTTCAACGCGCCGTTTCCCAGTCGTCCAGTTCGTGGTGGTGGAGCGGAAAGCCGCGCAGGCGATACTGGCTGTAGCGCGCCCGTCCGGCGGCCACTTCCGGTCCCGGCACCACCTCGCACACGCGGCTGAACCGGTCGAAAAATGCCGGCACATCGTCGCCCAGGTTGATCAGCAGTTCGTCCGGGCCGGCCGGCGGTTCCTCGTGGCCGATGCGGACGATGGCCGCCTCATCGTCCGCCGAGGTATGCGGCAGGAATCGACCTTCGGGATAGCTCCACATCAGGGCGTCGAGGATGGCGGTCGCCTCGGCCGACGCGGTTCGCACATGCGCTTGTCCGCCGTCGGCGATCGCCCGGTGCGCGAGACGACAGGCGAAGCGGAACTTCGCGTCGATATCCACGTCGGGCAGGATATAGAAGTCGATGCGGGTCACGCCGAGGTTTGGTCCACTTGGTCCAGGAGGTACTGGAACAGGAGCGGCGTGGGCCGCGCCGTGGCGCCTTTCGCTGCGCCGCTGCGCCAGGCGGTGCCGGCAACGTCAAGGTGCGCCCATTTGAATTTGCCGGCGAAACGCGACAGGAAACAGGCGGCCGTGATGGCTCCGGCGTTGCGGTTTCCGACATTCGCCATGTCGGCGAAATTGCTTTTGAGCTGGCTCTGGTATTCGCGCCACACGGGCATCGGCCAGGCGCGGTCGCCGCTCGTTTGCCCCGCCGCCACCAGCGAGTCGCTCAAGTTTTCGTCGTTCGAGAACAGACCGCTCGCGTGGCTGCCGAGGGCGACCACACACGCGCCGGTCAGGGTCGCGACATCGACCACGGATTTCGGCTTGAAACGTTCGGCATAGGTCAGCGCATCGCACAGCAGCAGGCGACCCTCGGCGTCCGTGTTCAGGATCTCGACCGTCTGGCCGGACATCGTGGTCACGATATCGCCCGGACGGGAAGCCTCGCCACCGGGCATGTTCTCGGCGGCGGCGACAATGGTTACCAGGTTGATCGGCAACTCGGCGGCCACCGCGGCGAGGGTGGCACCGGTAACGGTCGCCGCGCCGCACATGTCGAACTTCATCTCGTCCATCGACGCCGACGGTTTGATGCTGATTCCGCCCGTGTCGAAGGTGACCCCCTTGCCGATCAGGGCGATGGGCGCATCCTCCGGCGCGCCGCCCCGGTACTGCGCGATGACCAGCTTGCCCGGCGTCCTGCTGCCTTGCGTCACCGACATGAAGGCGGCCATGCCGAGTTCTTCGATACGGTCCTCGTCCAGGACCTCAACAGTGACAGCGTCCCCGTTAGCGAGTTTGCCGATCGCGTCGGCGAGGTAGGACGGGTTGCAAACGTTCGGCGGCGTGTTGGCGAGATTGCGCGCCAGGCCCATGCCCTCGTCGAGTGCCTGGCCGTGTTTGACCGCCAGCGCCGTGCTGGTGCGCCTGCCAGATTCCGCGAGCACGCCGACGCGGGAAAGCCGCGTCGCCTTCGCCGGCTTGGAGTAGAAATCGTCGTACCAGTAGAGGGCGTCCGACAGGGCGGTCAACGCCACGCGCGTCTTCCAGTAGTCGTCGCGTCCGTCGACATCGAGATCGTTCAGGCCCCATACGGCGTTGCGCGCAGCGAGGTTTCGAAGCGCCTGCGCGGCACTTCGGGCCAGTTTTCGAAAGGCCGCATCATCGATCCCTGGGTCATCGCCGGGGACTACCACCAGGTTCTTGATATTGGTGGGGATTGGAATCGCGGCGACGCCCTTCGGCTTCTGCGCCAGCGCGTGATCGACAAAGTCGTGCACGTCGAGTGCCTTGGCAATCTCACGTGCGCGCGCCCGAGTGACCACCAAGCAGTCGGTTCGCATATTGGCCGGATTCCCGGTTCGCGTTGTGTACTTCATAATCTGTGCTTTGGAACGAGGTTCTCGGTCGAAGGGACGAGCCCGGGCCGAGGGTCAGCAGTTTAGCCGATGTGTTCCGTGGAACAAACGTTCCGGGAAGCGCTAGCGACCCGGGACGCTTGTACCATGGACGGCGAGTTGGGTCGGGCCGGAGCCTTCAGCCGGGGAGCGCGAGGGGGTACCCCTCGCATATAAACAGAAGCGCGAGGGGGCACCCCTCGCACGAAAGAGCCGAAGCCGAAGGCGCCGACTGTGGGGCACTTGCATGGAACAAACGTTCCGGGAAGCGCTAGCGACCCGGGGCGCTTGTACCATGGGCGACGAGTTGGGTCGGGCCACGGGCGAAGCCGAAGGCGCCGACTGTGGGGCATGTATGGTCGTAGCGTTTCGATACGTCAACAAGGAACTTGCCGCCGTGTTCGCGGTGGTGTTCTTCGCGTTGCTCGTCATTGCGCTCGGCGGACGTTTTATCGGGTATCTGCAGGACGCCGCCCTGGGACGGTATTCGGCGGACGCCCTGTGGATGCTCGCGGGTTTGCGCCTGCCGGAATTCGCCCAGCTCACCGCGCCGTTCGCGCTGATACTCGCGGTGTTGATCACCTGCGGGCGCCTGCACGCGGAAGGCGAATTCGCCGCGCTGACGAGCGGCGGTGCCAGTCCCCTGGGTGTTCTGACGTGGCTTGCCGCGGGGGTGCTGGCCGTTGCGGCGGGAGTCGCCGGCCTGGCGCTCGTCGTCACGCCGGCAGCGACGCGCGCCGCGTCGGAACTCATTTCGGAACAGAGTTCGACGCTACTCCTTCCTTCCATTCCTCCAGGGCTGTTCCACAGTTTCGACGACGGGCGCCGGGTGACATATGCGGAAGATGTCGACCCCGAAGGGGGTCGCCTCCTCGGTGTGTTCATGAGCGATCATTTCGGGCAGGACTTCGCGACAATGTGGGCGGAAGCAGGCAGCCAATACGTGGATGCCGAGACGGGCAGCAGGTTCATGCTGCTCGAGCGCGGCACACGCTACGAGGGGACTGCGGGTGATGCCGCCTTCGGTATCGTCGAGTTCGAGCGCCTGAGCCGGCGCATCGAACCGAGTACCGGGGACGCATCGCCAGCACAGGCGGGGGCGTTGCCTTCGAGGCGGCTGGACCCGGCGAACGTAGCGCACGTGGCCGAACTGCAATGGCGCTTGAGCTTGCCGCTCCTGACCGTGGTGGGAGCGTTTGCCGCATTCGGCCTGGCGCGGGTCCGGCAGCGCGCCGGACGTTTCGCGCGGATTGTGCCGGGCACGGTGCTCTTCGCCGCCTATTTCCTCGCTTGTGCCGCCGCGCGCGGCGCGGTCGCGGATGGGACGCTCCCCGCGGCGGCAGGGGTCTGGCCGGTGCATGGGGCGATGATCCTGTTGGCCCTCTATACCATTCGGCGGAGCGCGCGGCCCTTATGACCCTCGGGGTGATGGACCGCCACATCGGTCGAGCCGCCATGTCCTCCATGCTGGTGGTGCTGGTTTGCTTCTATGCCCTGACGACATTGTTCGCGATGGTGGAGGAACTCGGGAGGGAACAGCAGGCCTATGGCGCGGGCGAAGCGCTGCGCTACGTCCTGTATACCTCGCCTCGGCGCATATACGAACTGGCGCCCTTCGTGATCTTTCTCGGCGCGCTGATTGGGCTGGGCACGCTGGCCGGAAACTCCGAAATCACGGTGTTGCGGGCCGCCGGCACGTCGTTGTGGCGTATCTTCGGCGCGCTGGCGATACCGGTGGTCGGCGCGTCCCTGGCTGCCGCGGCCCTCGGAGAGTATGCGGCGCCGCGTCTGGACGCCGCGGGCGAGGCAATGCGTTCCCGCGCGCTTCAGGACTCGGCGACGATCCGGCTGGAGGGATACTGGCACCGGCAGGGCAGCGTGTATACGCGCGTCGATGCGCTTGGCGCCGACGGCGAGTTGATCGGTGTGAGTCAGTTCGATCTGCGCGGCGAACAACTGCGCGCCGCAAGCCGCGCGGAGTCCGCCGTATTCGACGAACGGGAGGGTTTCTGGCGGCTCGTGAATGTGCGCTCGACGCGTATCGAGGCGGATGGCACCACGGTCGACGCCGAGGATGAAACACCGTGGCACAGCGATGTCGATCCGCGCCTCCTGGCCGCGCGCGCCCTGGTCGATCCACGCAAGCTGTCCATCGCCGACCTCCGAATCCAGATCCGCCGGTTGGACCAGGAGCGATTGAGTGCCGACACCTATCGCATCGCGTTCTGGGGCAAGGCGCTGCAACCCCTGGCGACCCTCGGCCTGACTCTGCTGGCGGTCGGCCTGGTGGTGGGACCCTTGCGCGAAGTCGGCATGGGCGCGCGCCTCTCGGTGGGGGTTGCCGCCGGTTTGCTCTTCAAGTACCTGCAGGATCTGCTTGCGCCGGCGAGCGTGGTATTCGATATTGCCCCCTGGTTCGCGGTCCTGGCATCTATCGCTGTGTGCTGGGCCGCGGGTTGGGTACTGATCAAACGGGCGGGGTAGAGGAACCTTTGCCTACGCATTTGGTCTATGTGCTGTGTTTCGAATGGCTTGCCCCCTAGGGGGAAACGGGAGGAACGATGGCGGCGGCCGATATCATCGGCGATGTTTCGGAGGTTCGGGAGCGATTCGATCTCGTGCGGGCCGAAGTAGGCAAGGTGCTGGTGGGGCAGGACCAACTCGTGACGCGGCTCTTGCTGGCGCTGCTCGCGGACGGCCATGCGCTGCTCGAAGGCGTTCCCGGTCTTGCCAAGACCCTCGCCGTGGGCACCCTCGCCGACGCGGTCGACTGCGACTTTTCTCGCATTCAGTTCACGCCGGACATGCTCCCCGGCGATGTCACCGGCACACAGATATTCAATCCGAAAGACGGCACATTCTCCGTGAAGAAGGGTCCGGTGTTCGGCAACCTGATCCTGGCGGATGAAATTAATCGCGCGCCGGCCAAGGTGCAGGCGGCGCTCCTCGAGGCCATGCAGGAGAGGCAGGTGACGCTGGGCGAGCGGACGTTTCCCCTGGACGCTCCCTTCCTGGTCCTGGCAACGCAGAACCCCATAGAACAGGAAGGCACCTACCCGTTGCCGGAGGCGCAACTCGACCGTTTCATGATGAAGCTCGTGATCCGCTATCCGAGCGGCGACGACGAGGTGCGCATCATTGACCGGATGGCGGGGTCGGGAAACGCGCCGAGGGCGTCGCGTGTCATGGCGAGCGGGGATATCCTGGCCGCGCGGGAAGTGACGCGGCAGATCTTCGTCGACGACAAGGTCAAGCGCTACGCGGTAGACCTGGTCGCCGCGACCCGGGATCCCGCGGCCGCTGGCATGTCCGAGTTGGCGGGCCTGATCGAGTATGGCGCTTCGGTGCGCGGCTCGCTCAACCTGGTCCGCCTGGCGAAGGCGAACGCGCTCCTCGCGGGTCGCAGCTATACCAGCCCGCACGACGTCAAGAGCGTTGCACCGGACGTGTTGCGCCATCGGGTCGTGGTGACATACGAGGCGGAAGCGGAGGGGCGCAGCTCCGACGATCTGATCGATGTGATTCTCGCCAATGTCGAAGTGCCCTAGGGCCGAGTTTCTGCATGCTGCCGGCGGAGATCGTCAATCAGGTCAGGCGGATCCAGTTGCGAACCGGGCGCCAGGTCGCGGACGTCCTGGCGGGCGCCTATGTCTCGGTGTTCAAGGGTCGCGGCGTCGAATTCGACGAAGTGCGGCCATACGTTCCGGGCGACGATGTAAGGACCATCGACTGGAACGTCACGGCGCGCATGGGCGCGCCCTACGTGAAGCGCTATGTCGAGGAACGCCAGCTCACCGTTCTGCTGATCGTCGATATGAGCGCGTCTCTCGACTTCGGCTCCGCAGAACGATCGAAACGCGAGGCGGCCGTGGAGCTTTCGGCGCTACTCGCGTTCTCGGCCATCTACAACGACGACAAGGTGGGCCTGCTCCTGTTCCACGGCGAGGTGGACCAGTTCATTCCTCCGCGCAAGGGTCAAAAGCACGCGTTGCGGGTCGTGCGCGAAGTCCTCGCGCGAGGTCAGGAGACATCGGCGGTCGGTCCCCGCGACCGGGCGTTGGCCGCGCTCCCCAGCGCGCTGGCGAATAGTTTCGCGCAATTGCGCGAGCGGTCGCGGGGCGCCCGTCGCCGCTCGACCAACATCGCGCATGCGTTGGAGTTCTGTCGGCGCGTACTGCCGCGACGGGCGGTGCTGTTCCTGATATCGGATTTTCTGGACGACGGCTATCTCGATGCGCTGCGGGGCGCGAATCGCAAACACGACGTGGTGGCGGTGCGCGTAACTGATCGCCGCGAGTCGGAGTTTCAAGGCGCGGGGCTGGTGACGCTGGAAGATGCGGAGACCGGCGAGCGGCGCCTGGTCGACACCAGCTCTCCCGCCTTGCGGGCAGCGCTCGCAGAGGACGCGGACACGCGCGCCGAAGCGTTGCATCGACGCTTAAGGGGGTCGGGCATCGATGTCGTCAGTATCGACGCGACGGGTTCCGTGGTCGAGCCGTTGCTGGCTTTCTTTCGCATGCGCGAAAAGAGGATTCGACGTTGACGCTACGCGCCGCCGTCCTGACGGCGCCCTTGTTGCTCGCGGCGTGCCAACCGCCGGCAACCGTCGACGCTCCGGCGGAGCCCGAGGCGGAGCCCGCACTGTCCCGCGTCACCCGCGAGGGCCCGGTCACGGCGACCATCGCCCTGGCACCGGCCGCGCCGAGACTCGGCGATCCGTTGAAGTTGACGCTGACGGTCGAGGCCAAACCGGGCGTGCGTATCGAGATGCCCGACTTCGGCGAAGCGCTGGGCCGGTTTTCCATCCTCGATTTCACGCCGCGCCTGACGACCGGTGCCGATGGCGGGGTGATGGCGCGACAGGACTATACGCTGCGCGGCCCGGCGAGCGGTCGGCAACGCATACCGGGATTGCGCATCGAATATGTCGACGAGCGTGCCGGCGACGCCGCGCCGCGCGAATTGATCACCGACGAGCTTGCCTTCGAGATCGAATCCGTGTTGCCCGAGGGGGCCGTGGTCGACACGCTGCGCCCCGCGCTCGGGCCGCTGCCCGAACTCCCGGGGGGATGGTGGTCGCGCTGGTGGCTGTGGTTGACGCTTGGCGCTGCGACCGTCGCCGGCATCGCGTGGGCGGCCACGATCTGGCGCCGACACGCGGTGGAGCATGCCAGGGCAACGGCTTTCGAACGCGCGCTGCGACGCCTGGAGGCGCTCGAGGGGCGCGGACTGCCCGCGGTGGAGACCGTAGATGCATGGTATGTCGAGCTTTCCGACATCGTGCGCCGTTACATCGAGGATCGCCACGCCGTTCGCGCGCCGGAACTCACCACCGAGGAGTTCCTGCTTGAAGCGCGTCGTTCGGTGGCTTTCTCCGCGGCGCATCGGGATCTCCTGTCGACTTTCCTTAGCCGTTGCGACCGGGTCAAGTTCGCGCGCTACAGCCCCCAGGAGGACGAATCGCGCAATGCGCTGCAGGTCGCGCGGCGTTTCTTGACGGAGGCCGAGGCGGACTTCGCCGAGGCCGCGTGAGCATGGACACGATCACCGCCATCGAATTTCGCGAGCCGCTGTTACTGCTGCTGGCCTTGTTGGCGGCGCCGGTGTTCCTGCTCGCGCGTCGCGCGCCCGGCCGCCTCGTGTTCTCTTCGCTGCGTATTCTCCCCGACGAGGCTGGCGGCTGGCGCAAGCGGCTGGCGTGGATGCCGGATGCGGTGTTGTGCCTGGCGCTGATCGCGCTGGTTGTCGCCCTCGCGGGTCCGCGCATCGGCGAGCGTTTCAGCCGCATACATCGCGAGGGGATCGCGATCATGATGGTCGTCGATGTCTCCAGCTCGATGCGGGCGCTGGACCTGTCCACGCCCGCGAGGGAACGCACGCGTCTCGAGGCGGTCCAGGACGTGTTTGAAGCCTTTGTGCTGGGCGATGGAGATCTGCCGGGCCGGCCCGACGACGCCATCGGCCTGGTCTCTTTCGCGGGTTTCGCGGATACCGCCGTGCCTCTGACTCTGGATCACAACAATCTCACCGCCGTGGCGCGGGACCTGGATACCGTTAGTGATCGCAGGGAGGATGGCACCGCCATCGGCGACGCCCTGGCGCTCGCTGTCGAGCGTCTGCGTGAATCGACGGCACAGTCGCGCATCGCCGTGGTATTGACCGACGGCGTCAACAACGCGGGGGTTGAATCGCCGACTGCCGCCGCGGAACTGGCGCGGTCCATGGGCGTCAAGGTATATACGATCGGCGCGGGCACGACGGGCCTCGCCCCCGTGCGCGTGGAGGACAGGTTTGGCCGGCCGGTGTTGCGCTCGATGCGCGTGGAGCTGGACGAGGCGGTGCTGCGGCGCATCGCCGAAGTCTCGGGCGGACGTTTTTTCCGTGCCGAAGACGCCGAAGGGCTCACGCGCGTCTATGCGGAGATTGACCGTCTTGAACGTACACGCATCACCGAGGATCGGTTCCGCCAGTACGACGAACTGTTCGCGCTGCCGCTGGCATTCGCCCTGGCGCTGCTGGCGGTTGGCTGGCTTGGCCGCGGCGCGCTGTTTGCGAGGTTGCCCTGATGGATTTCGCGGCACCCGACTGGGTTCACCTCGCGTGGCCGGTCCTGGCGGTGGTCATCGCCGCCGCGTACTTCGAGCTGCGCACCGGCGAAACCCTTGCGCAGTTCATATCCTTGTCGATGCAGGCGCGTCTGGCCTGGCGTCAGACCCGCGCGCGCCGTATCACCAAACTGGCGTTGTTTTCGCTGACCCTGGCGCTTGGCGTGCTGGCCCTCATGCGGCCGCAATCGCAGACGGGAACGGAGGTGCTATCGCGCAACATCACGGCCGATATCATGATCGTTCTGGACGTGTCGAAGAGCATGCTGGCGGAGGACGCGGCACCCAATCGCCTCGCGCGAGCAAAGGCGGAGATCAACGAACTGCTGGAACGCGTGGATGGCCAGCGCGTTGGCCTGGTGGTGTTTGCCGGGCGCGCGGCCGTCAAGTCGCCGCTGACGTCGGACTATGGTTTTTTCCGGTTGGTGTTGCGCGATGTCAATGTCCGGTCGGTGTCGCGCGGCGGGACGCGGATCGGCGATGCCGTGCGCAAGGCGATCGCCGTGTACGGGCCTGATCGCGGCACGCCGCGCATCATGCTCCTGATCACGGACGGCGAGGATCACGATTCCTATCCGCTGGAGGCCGTGGAGGAAGCCGCGGCCGCCGGCATTCGCATCGTCGCCATCGGCTTTGGCAGCGAAACCGGCAGCGAGGTCGTTTTGACCGATCCGGAGACGGGCGCCCAAAACGTGTTGCTGAACAGCAACGGCAATGTCGTGAGATCAAGGCTGGACGGGAATCTGCTGCGTGATATTGCCATGGCGGCCGAAGGCGTGTACGTCCCGGCGGGAACCTCTGCGGTGGATCTTGATTCCATCGTCGAGGCCCACATCCGACCGATGGTCGCGGACGTCTCCGCCCGCGTGGTCCGAAAAAACCCGACGGAACACTATCGGTGGTTCGTGCTGGGTGCCTTGCTGTCCCTGGTGGCCGCCGTGTGGGTCGGATCAACCGGGGGCGGACGCCGAACGCTCGGCCCGACTGAAACGGTGGGCTCGTGACGCTCAAGCGATGGTGCGACGCAATGCGCCGGTTCGGCGTCGTTGCAGGCGCGTTGGCCGTCCTGGCGGCGTCGGAACCGGTTGGGGACCCGTTCGGGAACCCGTCCGGGAACCCGTTCGGGAACCCCGATATCGAAACACTGTCGCCCGAAGTGGGCGAACCGGCCGCGGAAGCCGCTACCCCCGAGGATGCGCTCAGCGCGCGCGGGCGCTACAACGTGGGCCTCGAAGACCTGGACGCCGCCGATTTCGCGGGTGCGGCGGAAGACTTCCTCGCGGCGAGGGACGATGCGCGCGCGGATCCGGTGCTGCGTTACCGGTCGGCCTTCAACCTGGGACTCGCGTTGGCCGGACAGGCGGACGGGTCCCCGGACGGGTTCCCGGACGGGTCCCCGAACGGGTTGCCGAATGGCTCAGCCGAAGAAGCGCCCGAGGAGACCATCGAGACGCTGCGTTCCAGCGCGGCATGGTTCAGCGATGCGGCGCGCCTGGCCCCGGAAGGGGACGAGGATGCGCGCGTCAACCTTGAAATCGTCCTGCGCCGGATCCAGCAGTTGGCGGATCAGATCAATCAGGACGGCCATCTCGAAGCCCGGCTCGACCGGATCATCGACGATCAACGCGGCCTGCGCGACCAGTTGCGACAACTGTTGGCGGACGTGGAATCGGAAGATGGGGCCGACTTCCGATACCGCTTCGAGTCGCTCGCGGCATCGGAACGCGCGTTGCTGGCGGAAACGGCCGATATCGCCGATCTGGCCGCCGAGGAACGGGGACACCTTGAAGGGCAGGGGGAGGACGCGCTGGCGCCCGACCAACGCGCGCGGGTGTATCAACTTGGCAATATGGACCACTACCTGCAGCGCGCGAGACAGTCGATGAGCGATACGCGGAGGCGACTGCGCCGTCTCGAGGGCGAGCGCGCGCATCGCCGGGCCGACTCTGCGCTCGCGGAACTCAAGCGCGCCCGGGAGCAGTTGTTGGATCCTGTCTCCGTACTGAAGGCGGTAGCCCGCGACGAGGCGTCTGTGGTCGCACACGCCGGCGCGCTGGCCGCGGTTTCGGTTGACGATGGCGAGGAGGGCCCGCCACCGTGGCTTACCGTAGGGCACCTCACAAACCGACAAGAGGACGCGGCGGCGCGCACCGGCGAAATGTTGCGCCGTCTGGAAGCGGCCGTTGCGGCGACGTCGGCTGGCGAGCCAACCGGCGAGCCAACCGACGATCCGGAAGGGCAGCGCACGCGTCAAGCCATCGGCGACGCTATTCCGCACGTGCGCGAGGCGCTCGACGCCATGCGTTCGGCCCTGTCCGCGTTCGGCGGGGCAGCGGTGCCCGATGCCGCGCGGGCAGGGGCGCGCGCGGTCGCCGCGCTCTCTCGGGCGATCGAACGCTTCGCGGGGTTGCGCGAACTGATAGAGATCGCCTATGCCGATCAGGCGCGTACAGTGGCGCTGTTGGGAGCTGATGCGGAGGAAACGCAGGCAGACCTGCGTGAGCGCCTGGCAAGGGCGGCGGTGGACGACAATCGCGCGCGTCTGCAACGAATGGAGGCGATGCTGTTGGACACGCTGGCGCAAGCGTCGGCTGAAGGCGATGACGGGGCCGCCGAGGAGCGCTACGAACTTGCCGAAAGGCTGCGCGGGGAAGCCCTGGAAGCCCTGGCTGGTGCGTCGCAGGCGTTGGCGGCGGGCGGCGAGGCGGACATTCCGGCGCGATTGGCCCTCGAACGCCTCGAAGCGCTGCGGCGCCTGTTCTTCAGTATTGTCGAGCATCTCCAGGAGTTGCTGGCCGAGCAAACCGATACGCACGACCAGACCGCGACGGTACAGGTCGAGCCGGAGACCGCGCCGCCGCTCGGTTTCGTCGCCCAGCGCCAGGCGGCCCATGCCAAGACGGGGGCGGCGCTCGGCGAAGCGCTGGCGGCGCAGACGGATGCCGCGCGTGGCGATGAGGATGCCGAAGCCGCAGAGAACATCGCGGAAGCGACCCAGGAGATGCGTGCGGGGACCGCGCGAATGCGCGGCGCTGCCGCGACGGTTTCCGCTGCGGCAGAGGCTGCCCAGGGCATGTCGCCCCACCTCGAGCCGGCGCTGGCTGACCAGCTCGCTGCCATCGGTCATATCGAGAATGCGATTCGGCTGTTGCGCCCGCCATCTCCAGAGGACGAGGACTCTGGCGGCGAGCAACAGCAACAGGAAGCGGCGGCGCAACCCGAGCCGGCGGAACAGATGTCGCGTCGGCAGGCGCTGCAGCGGCTGCAGGCCGTGCGGGACCGGGAGGCTGAGCGGCAGCGGCGGCGACAGCGCGACCCGGCGCCGCCGGAACCGGTGGAGAAGGACTGGTGAAGCGTTGCGGTATCGCTTGGGTGGCCCTTGGGCTAGCGGCGCTAGCCGTGCCGGCCGGGGCACAGACGCTTGAAGTAAGCGTAGAGTCCCGAGAAATCTATGCGGGCATGCCATTTACGCTCCTATTGTCGGCGCAGGGCTTCGAGGAGCAGGCGCCGCCTGCCGCTCCCGACCTGGCGATCGACGGCTGCCGCGTGACCTACCTCGGCATGACGCCCAGCGTTTCGCAACAGATCCAGATCGCGGGCGGTCGCCGGTCGGAGTGGCGGAAGGTGACGTTCGTCTACCGTTGGCAGGTGACGGCGCCATCCGCCGGCCGCTACACGGTGCCGGCCCTGACCCTGTCCCAGGGATCGAAGTCCGCCGCGAGCCCCGCCGCCGCGTTCGATGTCGGCGATCTTGAGCAGAGCACCGACATGGTTATCCGCGTGCGTTTGCCGCAGCGACCGGTGTGGGTCGGCGAGACGTTCGACGGCGTCGTCGAGTGGTTGTTGGCGCGGGATGTCGAGAGCTACGAGTTGGTCGTGCCCTTGTTCGAGATAGATGCGGTGCGCGTCGAAGGTGCGGATGTCGGCGGACGGACGCGGTCGTTTCGGGCCGGCGCCCGGGTCATCGATCTGCCCATGCAACAGGATCGGCTGCGGGAAGACGGGATCGACTACACGCGCATCAGCTTTCCATTCCGCGCCACGGCGACCCGCGCGCAGACGTTCGACCTGGACCCGGTGCGTGTCGTGGCCCGCCTGGAATCGGCTGGAGATCGAGGCTTTTTCGGTTTCCCGTCCTTCGGCCGCGCGCGCGGCGCGTTGTTCCAGGCGTCGGGAGAACGGCATCAACTCGTCGTGCGCCCGCTGCCGGAGAGCGGCCGCCCGCACAACTTCGTCAATGCTGTCGGCGGCGGGTTCTCCATCGAAGTACAAGCCAGCCGCACCGTGGTCAGCGTGGGAGATCCGATCGAACTGACGTTGCGAATTCGGGGCGACGGCGAACTCGAAGGACTGAGTTTGCCGACGTTGCTCGGCGAGGGAGGTTTGCCGCCGACGCTGTTTTCGGTTCCCGCCACCGCTGCGGTCGGCAGCGTCGATCGACAGACCCGCACCAAGACCTTTGCCGTCACGGCCCGCGTCTTGAGCGCGGAGGTACGCGAGATTCCACCCATTGCCTTCGCTTACTTCGACCCGAACAGGGGCGAGTACATAACGGTCTCCAGCCGGCCAGTCGCGCTTTCCGTCACCGGCGGCAACGTGGTGGGCGCCGGCGACGTCACAGCGGTCGCCGCGCCCGCTCCGACGTCTACCGCAGCCTTGGAGCCGCCGCGCGCAGTGTCGACGGCTGCCTTCATCGGTGCCGACATGTCCTTGAGCGCGGTGAACCGGACGCTGGCCCTGCCCTGGGGCTCGACCATCGCGCCGTTGCCGATGGTGCTGCTGTACCTGCTTCCGCTCGCGCTCGGCGGACTGCGTGTCTGGCAGATGCGCACGGCGGCGCGGCGCGGTCGACGGCGTGAAATCGCTCGCGCCCGGCGCGAAGTGGAGCGCGTTCTCAAATCCGGCGGAGCCGCGCGCGAGATGGCGCCGCAAGCACTCAACGCGATGCGGGTGCTGGCGCGCCTTACCGGCAATGAAGACGCGCTGGGTGCTCGGGCACTCGAATGGCTTGAAACCTCGGCATTCGATCCTGCGGCGGCCGGCGAACCGCTCGACGGGGAAATCGTCGCGGCGGTTCGCGCGCTTGCGCGGGAATGGGAAGGTCGAGCCGGGCCAGGCACCCTGCCCCCCTCGGCGACCGCAGCGCTGTGCGTTGTCTTCGGCGCCGCTGTGGCCTTGGCTGCCGACGCAAGTGCTCCGTCATCGCCCGAGACGCAACCTCTCGTCCCCGCTACGGAACCCGGATTGACGATGCTGAACGATATCGAGCGGGCCCGCCAGGTTTACCGGCAGGCGCTGGAAGAACAGGATCCCGTGCGTCGGGCGCGTCATTTCGCCGACGCCGAGCGTTCTCTGCGCGGAGCGGCGGCGTCGCGACCGGCACCGGAACTCGTTGCCGACTGGGGCAATGCCGCGCTTGGCGCCGGCGATTCCGGCCGCGCGACGCTGGCTTTCCGGCGCGCGCTGGCGGTACAGCCGAACCACGAGCGCGCGGCGAGGAACCTCGCGTGGCTGCGCGACCGCGCGCCGCCCTGGTTGTCGCGTCCCGCGAGCGGGGGTGCTCTCGACTCGCTGCTGTTCTGGCGCGATCTGTTTTCCGTTTCGCAGCGCTATTGGATGGCGGGTGGCGTGTTCGCCCTCGCCGTGCTGCTGCTGACGCCGTGGCCGACGCGGCGCATGCGCCTGTTGCGACGGATGTCCGTTGTGCCGATTGCGTTGTGGGCGATTGCGGCCGGGTCGGCCCTGTTGTCCCAGAGCGCACCGCCCGAGGGGGTGGTGGTGATCGACGGCGCGCCGCTGCGTTCCGCCGACAGCGCGGGCGCACGGCTGGCTTTTGCGCATCCGTTGCCGGCGGGCGCCGAAGTCACCATCCTGGAGACCCGCGACGGTTGGTTGCGCATCGCCCTGGCGGATGGCACTCCCGGGTGGATCATGGCGAACAGCGTAGCGGCCGTGCGCCAGTCTCAGTCCCAGACGGACTCCCAAGCGCCGGTTTCGACGAAGCGGTAGATGGCGAGCGCCGTGCGGAGTTCCCCAGCGAGACCTCGGGACCCACATCCTCAAGGGGCGGATCCAATGCGAGCCGCCGTCGATAGTGATGCCGCCGCCGGCCCGGGCCGTGTTGAATCGCCACGGCGACTGCTCGTTCGGATCGAAGAAGCCGTCGCGCCGGGGGTTGTTCGCCTAGTCTGGCATATTGGCGGCGAAGAGCGCGTCGAAAGCCGCGAACAGCCTGGCGCAGGCGGGGCATCGGTCCTGAACTCGATCAGGGTCGATTCTCTTGAGCAAGTCACTGGCGTGGCGAATTTTGTGGTACTCACCCTTCTGGGTGGTGCGTGTGGCACTCTTAAGGGCGCTTTCGACATCACTCTTCGGAACGGACTCAATGTCGACGTTGCTCGGCAGGGCGCTCTGGCGGAATCCCTGGCCATAGTAGTCGGTCAACGCGTCCGGGTCCGCCACAATCCAAGTCTCCATGGTCTGCACCATCAGATGGATCATTTCCTCGTTAGCGAAGCCCAGGTCCCACCTGTCCCGCCGTTGCAAATGTTCGAGCGGAGCGTTGTTCAACGGGCCTTCGGCATCGACAACTAGCATGACGACATCGGCTTCCCTGTCTCGGATCGCACTACGGAAACGATGAAATGTTGCGTCGCGGCCACCCCAGCATATAAGCCTCCAGCGCCAAGAACGCTCAATAGCCTCCTGCTTGACTCGGGCCAGAAAGGCATCGAATCCCTGCCGGAGCATTGCGCGGCCGGAATTGCCTTGCCCGCCACCCTCGACGTAGATGGCGATGCTGATCACGGATTCGCACCCAACTCCCCCATACGCCACAGGTCGCCAAGCTGGTATTCCTTGAGCCACTGAGCAAGCACCGAGGGGTCGAGTCGGCGTAACGTCGTGCCGGCACCTAGCTGTTCACAGGCGACCACGGCCTCCACCTGTGTGCTCAAGGCGGAGACGAGGGCATCCGAGTGCGTCGTCACCACCAGTTGCATCCGATTGGACGCTTCCACGAGTAACTCGGCGATGATTCCCAGTGCGTCAGGATGCAATCCCAGCTCCGGTTCCTCCATGCCGACCAAGGGCGGTGGCTTCGGGGACAGCAATATGGCCAGGATGGCAATGAAGCGAATTGTGCCGTCGGAGAGGCGAGTCGCTGGAATGGCGGTGGAGAGTCCCGGCTGGTGCAGATAAAACTGCACGTTGCCGCCTGAGATGCGGGTCGACATCCTTTCGAACCGAGGCAGGAAACGCCTCAACAGGGAATTGAACGTCTCCACGTCGTGATGTTCGATCTGGTTGAGCAACAATGCGAGATTGCTGCTGTCTGGGAGCAGCCTGTCTTCAGGCAGATCTGCCGGCTGCGGCCGGCGCAGCGCGGCGTAGCGACCGAACGACCACTCTCGGAAGGTTCTCATGGCGGCAAATCGCCGGCCGAGCCAGGTGACCTCCGGGTATTGCTCGGGGTCCTTTCGTTGCGCCAAAACGGACTGATCCGGTAGCAACGCATCCCTTTCAAGATGCCGCGTGCCGAACGCGTCCCCGTTTCTTACGCTGATAGCCGGATTGCCGCGCTGAAAGCGGTAGTAGAAAAACACGTCGTCGTGACCGGGAAGCGCTTCGTTCTCCTCAATCGCTTCATCCAGCACTTCGACGCGACCTTGCACATCTGCGAACTCCAGACGATATCGTAACGGCCTTTGGGTCGGCGTCTCGGCTTCAAGAACCACCTCCAAAGTTGCGGGCGTCGTTGACTTGCTTCCTTTCCAGATCCACTCGCCCGCTCCGCCGCCGTCGCGAATCGCGTTCGCAAAGTCTTGCGGTGTCGCGGCCAGCAACTCTACAGCTTCGATGACATTGGACTTTCCAGCCCCGTTGGGGCCGATCAAGACGTTCAGAGGTTGAAGCTCGAATGCGTCCGAATCGGGAGGGAAGGACAGGAAACTGTCCAAGCGCAGGCTTTGTATCGTTTTCATGCGGGCCATGCTGCCACGGTCCATGACGCGAGGCTACTTTCGCCGCAACAGGGGCCATCATCCCAAAGGGAGTTTCTCCGCCCGGATGGATCATGGCGAACAGCGTAGCGGCCGTGCGCCAGTCTCAGTCCCAGACGGGCTCCCAAGCGCCGGTTTCGACGGAGCGGTAGATGGCGAGCGCGGTGCGGAGCTCCCCCAGCGAGACCTCGGGACCTGCCTTGAGCGGTGATCCGTCTAGTACCGCCGCGGCGAAGTCTTCCATCTCGCCGCCGAACGACTTCGGATAGCCGCCAGATTGGAGCAACAGTTCTCCTCGCCGCCTCGAGGCGTTCCAGAGCCATAGTCCTCCGCCGCGGCTTGAGATGGTGAGTTCGCCGGTAGCCCGGACATTGCATCAAGGGCCGCGATGATCGCGCAGGATTTTGCCGCGTGCGCGGGCCAGGGATTCACCTTGCATGTCCGCCAGCGGGCGCGGTGGCGGCATCGATATCTCTGGCGGCGGTCACATTGATTCGGGGCGCTTGCTCGCGCATGCCGGCGAGGTGAAAACGGGCGATTTCGCCGCATCCCAGAAGCGCCAGCTTCAGGTTTGAGGACATGGCGGACTCCGCGACATGTTCCGGGCGATGTTATCGCACTCGGGTCATACGACCGTCAGTCAGGGGGCGACTCGAGCATGGAAAGCGCCAGCGCCGCGCGCTCGCGCCAGCGTTCCTCGCGGTGCCAGTGCATCGCTTTGGTGAGATGCATCCGAGCGCGCTCCGGGTCTCCGATCAATCGATACGCTTCGCCGAGAAAGTGGTTGACGCGCGGTGCCCAGGGCGCACGGTGGTACGCGACGCGCAAGTAGCCCAAGGCGTTGCCGGGTTGCCCCGCATGGAGGTAGGTAACGCCCAGACCGAACGCCGCATCGACGCCGTCCGGGTCGCTTCGCACGGCTCGACGGTAGAGCTCGGCGCTCTCGAGCAATATGGCGTAGCACTGGTCCCGGGTTGATTGCCCGCATTTGTTGACATTGAGTTCCGCCATGCGAATGTTCGCGCCGGGATGATCGGCGTTGAGCGCAAGTGCGCGCCGCGCCGCCTCAAGGGAGCTTGTCAGATCGTCTGTTGTCGCGGACAGTCCCACGAGCGCATCGATGTCCTCGGGATTCTCCTTGAGCGCCTGCTGAAACAGTTGGGCCGCATAGCTGTTATTGCCTGTTACCAACGCGGCACCGGCGAGAGCGCGGTGCACTTCTGCCCGTGCCATGGGTTGAACGTCCATTGGCGTTTCGTGTTCGACATCGACGACGAGAGTCCGCGTCGGCAGGGATTTGCGTCTGCCATATGCATTGAGAAGGCGTCCCAGTTCGGAGAGTCCGACGCCTAGCGATTTCTCCATGGCGGCCTCCGCTGGCTCTCCGGCATCGATCAGCGCGAGCATTTCGGGCACGCTGGCGTGAAATGGCGGAAGGCTCGCCGGAAGGCTTGCCGGATGGTTCGCCGGCAGGCCCGACAAATGGCCGAGGTGCAGCATATGCACCAGCAGCCAGGCTCTGAGGTAGATGTCTTCGAGGTCGCGACGCTTCCAGTCGAACACGAGGCGTTCGTCGATCAATTCCGTCAGCGGCAGCCTTGACCGGGACATCTGCCGGCGCTTGAACGCGGGCACATGCCCGAGCACAACGCCGTCCTCCGTCATGTGCACGGTGGACAGGAAGTTTGCATAGCCTTCCTCGTACCACGCCGGATAGTTCATCTGCTGACGACGGCGCAGCAGGTAGTGCGTGTACTCGTGAAAGGCCGTCAGGGCGCGCGAGGCATATCCGCGACGCCCGTCGGGTCCGAAGGCGAGCGTGTACCGCTTCAGCGAGGACAACGTGAATCCGCCGATGTTGCGTAGCGAGAACACCAGCCGAAAGTCCCGCGCGTGCCGGAAGGCGATGATTTGCGGCGGCGGCGCGGGCACCTGTGGCTGCCCAAGGAGCGTTTGCGTGGCGAGTCTGAAACGGGTCAGCCTGTCTGCAAGCGCGCGGGCGTCTTCTGGCGCCAGGTCGGTCAGCATCTCGAAGTCGGGCGTTGTCACGCGGTACCAATGATGTTGTTCTACATCGCCGCGTGCCACGGTCGCCAAAGCAAGGGTTAGACTAAGCGCCGGTATGAGTCTGCGCATGGTCCTGGTCCTGCTCTTTCTGTCCGCGTTGCCCGCGGGGGCGGTCGACTGGCTGCCGACAACGTGCAAGGCGCGGCAGACCGTGGGAATACATCAGCTTCCGGGGGATGTCGACGAGAGCTACATGCCGGCCGTATTTGTCGAGCAGAGGTTCGATCTGCGCGAAAACGCCCTGTTCATGCGGCACCTGCTCGGCGAGCCAGGGGAAACCGAGGCCACGGAGCCGGGCGTTCCGGCGAGTGCCCCGGGGACGGTTAAACTCTATGTCACGATGACGTCCGCCGAGGGTGACGAGACGGAGTTCGAATGCCGGACGGTGCGCGGTGCGGCAAGCAACCAGGGCTACAGTTGCGTCAACAACCCGCCTTCGGAGATGTTGCTGATCAATCCGGCGCTCGACCGATATACCCGCAGCGCCATTGGAGGCTGGGCCTTCTACGCGGCGGAGGCGTCGCTTTTCGTCGAGTTTGGCACCTGCGCTGCGCCGGCGCGGAACTCGGCGTCCGAATAACGCGGCCGGTCTATTCCTCTTCCGCCGGAGTTTCGGTTTCCTCGCGGACCGTTTCCTCGAGAATTGCGGCAACCTCCGGGTCGAGTGTGTCCGCAGACGATTCATCGATCTCTTTTTCCGCCGTGACGTCGATCACCTCGATGACTTCAAGGAGTTCCTTGACTTCGAGAGTCCGAGGCTCGATGACCGTGTCCGCCGCGATGCCAGAGGCAAGTATCGTCAAAGCGGCCGCAGGTAAGACTTTGCACAACTGAAGACGCCGACTGTGGGGCTTTTGCATCGATTTTCTCCTGATCTGACGGTCGCACCGTCCATGGGGTATCTTATAGAGCACGCGCCAGCGAAAAGCCACCGCCTCACGTCCGGTCAGGGCGACGGCGCCAGGCTGAACCGGTGGGTTTGCCCCTGGATAAACACATGCTTGGCGATAACTTCGTATACGTGTCCGCATGCGTCGCAATAGATCACGAAATACCAGGGGTCACCGGCGCGGCTTTGCTGGACGCTTCGCTTCGAGGCGAAGTGCTCTATGCCGACTGCGTTGCACTTCGGGCAGGTAGGTTCGGCCATGGCTATTCTATCCGCTGATCCATGCCGAGCGCCGGCGACTCCTCGCGCGGTTTGCCGACGATGATGGCGGGAACGCCGGCTACCGTGACATGCGGCGGGACATCGTGCAGCACGACGCTGCCGGCGCCCACCTTTGCCCCTTCGCCGACCTCGATGTTGCCGATGACCTTGCATCCGGCGGCGAGCAGGACGCCGCGGCGGATCTTGGGGTGCCGGTCGCCGGTTTCCTTTCCGGTGCCTCCGAGCGTGACCGAATGCAGTATCGACACATCGTCCCCGATCACGGCAGTTTCGCCCACCACGATGCCGGTAGCGTGATCGAGCATGAGTCCGCAGCCGATCCGCGCCGCGGGGTGAATGTCCACGCCCAGCCCGACGCTGATCTGGCTCTGAAAGAACTGCGCCAACGTTTTTCGGTCGCGACTCCACAGCCAGTGCGCGATACGGTGGGCCTGGAGTGCGTGGAAGCCCTTGTGGAACAGAAATGGCGTGGACAGGTCATCGCAGGCCGGGTCCCGAGTGAAGCTCGCGAGCACGTCCGCCTCCGCGGCTTCGAGAATCGTCTGATCGTCGCTGAGCGCTTCTTCGATGACTTCGCGGATCAACATCGTCGGCAACATGGGATTGTCGAGCTTGCTCGCCAATCGAAAACTGAGCGCGGCGCCGAAGGAGGAGTGATTGAGGATCGTCGCATGGAAATAGCTGCCGAGGATGGGCTCCTCCCTGACCTTGATTTCGGCTTCGGCCCGCGCTGTCTCCCAAAGGTTTGGCACCGGGGTCAGTTCGCCGGCCGTCTTGGCGTAACCGGCGCGGGGCAAACCGCTTGCGCTGCCGGCGTCGTCGCTGCGTTGTTCCATAGTCAGTCTGCCCGCAATGGGTTGCCCGGATGTCGGGGCGTGCTCGACTCCCTACCGTCCGGTCGCTTGTCTCTCGCAGGGTAGCGTGAACGCACCGATTCGGGATTTCAAGGTACAGTTTGCTCGAACGATATGCCCATCGACGGCTCCCGCGCGGAGCCCCTGCCGTCATGGACGTGGGCGAATTCGCCCAGCTGGCGACTTATCTGTAACAATGTCATTGGTGTAGTGTCGCTTGCGAAGATGTCCAGATCCCGAAGATTCAATACCGTCGGCCTCGTTGGGAGAGTCGGCAATCCGATGGTCGTCGATTCCGTTGTCGCAGTCGCGCGGTTTCTTGTCGGGACCGGTGTCGAACTGGTGCTGGAGAGGGCGACGGCGCTGATGTTGCCCAACGGCGATCACGAGATCTTGGACCGCGGAGAACTGGGTTCGAGGTGCGACCTGATCGTAGTGGTCGGCGGCGACGGCAGTATTCTTGCCGTTGCCCGCGACCTCGCCGACAGTCCGGCGCTGGTCGTTGGCGTCAACCGCGGCGGCCTGGGCTTTCTCGCCGACGTTTCGCCGGATCAGATCGAACAGAAGATCGGCGCCGTGCTGGCGGGGGAATACACGGTGGACGAACGCGCTCTGCTCGAGGCCCGCATCATTCGAAGCGGCGAATTCGCCGACGCCTGCGCGGCGTTGAACGATGTCGTGGTGAACGCCGGTGCCGCGTCCCGAATGATGGACTTCAAGCTGTATGTGAATGGTGACTTCGTCTACGACCAGCGCTCGGACGGATTGATCGTGTCCACGCCGACCGGATCGACGGCCTACGCCCTGTCCGCGGGCGGGCCGATCATGCACCCGAGCCTGGATGCGAACGTCGTCACGCCGATGTTTCCGCATACGCTCACATCGCGTCCCCTCGTGGTGCCGGGCGATGCCGAAATCAGGGTTGTGATGGGAACTGCCGCCGCCGCGCCGCATGTGTATTGCGATTCACAGGTCGACTATGTGCTGCGACCGGGAGATGAGGTCGTGATCGTCAAACATCCGCGCACGCTCCACCTGGCCTATCCCGTGGACCACAGTTTCTTTCAGTCCTGCCGCAGCAAGCTCGACTGGGCGAGTCGCCTGGGCAACGGTTAGAGGGGCTTGGGCGGGAGCAAAACACGGCGCACCCGCCAAGGCGGCGGTTCTTGTGGCACTTGAAGGAAACTACGGCCGGTCCACGTCCCGCACGACGCCCGCGTCGTCGGTCCAGAGCTGGACGAGAGACCGCGAGTGGCGGCGGATGACTTCGCGCGCGCCCTGGTCGCCTTCCAGTTGCCTGAGCGCTTCGAAGTATTCCTCGGCGAAACCGACCGGATGCCCAGCGGTGCCCCGATACAGGGGCCGCACGATACTCCCGGGGGCCGCCAGCTCCAGGAGTTGCCGTAGTGTCGCCGACTGCGTGAACGGCATGTCGGCGAGGGCGATGAAGACAAAGGGATGGTCGGCGGCTGCCGCGATGCCAGCGGCGAGACTGCGTCCCATGCCTTGCGCGGCCTCGTAGGCTATGACGATGGTCGGCTCCAGCGGCTCGACCAGCCTGGCCACGGCCTCGTCGTCTTCCTTCAGAACGACAAACAGCCTGCTGAACGTCTCCGCGTAGCGCTCTGCGGTACGCACCACCATGGGCGTTCCATCGAGGCGATGGAGGCGTTTGTCAGTACCGAAGCGGCGCGACACGCCGGCCGCCAGCAGAACGGCCGCCGCGCGGGTTGCGGTTTCCGCGATCAAGCGGCGCGGATCACTGCTTCGAGTTGGGTCTGGGTCGCGGGCGCCGCCTGATAGCGTACGGCGGTGATTTCAGCAAGGATCGCGACCGCGATTTCCGGGGGCGTCTTGCTGCCTATGGGCAGGCCGATCGGCGCGTGCAGCCTCGCGATCTCCTCGTCGGTGAGTTCCAGCGCCTTCAGGCGTTCGCGCCGGTTGGCCGAAGTGCGGGTGGATCCCATCGCCCCGATGTAGAACGCGTCCGTCTTCAGCGCCACCATCATGCCCATGTCATCGATGCGTGGGTCGTGGGTCAACGCGACGATCGCCGTAAGCGGATCGTTGGCATGCTTTTCGATGGCATCGTCCGGCATGTCGTTGATCTTGGTGACGCCCGGAACGGAGAACTCGTCGAGCAGGTGGGCGCGCGGGTCGCATACGGTGACTTGATAGTCGAGCACCTGCGCCATTTCCGCCACGTACGACGAAACCATACCGGAACCGATGATGAAGAGCTGGCGCTGCGGGCCGTAAGTGTGCGTGAGGATTTCCGCCTGGTCGTCGTAGTCGAGGGGCGCGTGCGCATCCACATCGTCGATCGCGGTGGCGCCGTTCCGCAAATTGACGATTCGCCGGACGGAACGGCGACCGGCGACGCGCTCCCGGAGATGCCCGAAGTGGCCCCGGAACGCGTCATTCGCGGGCAAAGGTTCGACGACGATGTTCAGGTGCCCGCCGCAGGGTAGCCCCAGCCGCTCCGTCTCTTCCGGGGTGATGCCATATTGGAAGAATTGCGCCCGCTCGCGAGCGAGTTCGCCGGACGTGAGTTTCTCCAGCAGATCGTCCTCCACGCACCCGCCGGACAACGATCCCTGGACTTGGCCTACGCGGTTGCACGTCAACAGTGAGCCCACCGGCCGGGGCGAAGAACCCCAAGTCTGCACCACGGTGGCGAGCCAGCACGACTCGTCGGCTTTGAGCCACTCGCAGACCTGATCGAGCACCTGTTGGTCAACGGCTTGCATGGCGGTAGTGTATCACCGGCAAGTCGGGGTCAATACCACCCTCCTTCGACGCTACCGGCAGTCGGGAGTCCGCAGGCCAACGTTGGCTCTCCGGATGACTCGGGAAAAACAGGATAGTCTCGTAGGCTCCTCCCGTCAGCCTCCTGGCCGCTGTACCGTAAGGGTGTGGGATCACTAGATTTCCAGTCCAACGGACAGGAAGACCCGCCGTCCGCGCGGATCGGCGGAGCGGGGATCGTAGCTGCCGGCGATATCGACAAGGGGAGGGTCTTCGTCGAACAGGTTGGCGACGCCCAGCGCGATCGATGCCTTCGACCCGTCGCGTAGCAGTTCGCCGAGCGACCAGCGGATGTTCGCGTCCAGCGTCGTGAAGCTGTCTATTTCACCGCTGGCGTCGTCCTCGTATCGGCCGATGTGTCGTGCCGTGGCTGTGAGCAGGAAGACGTTCCGGGACCAGCCGACGCTGGTGGCCGCGCTGAATCGCTGATTGGGCGCGCCGACGTTGGCCCGGTTGAGTTTGCCCAGCGCATCGATGGCCACGCCGGCGTTGGTCACGTCGTAGGTCAGCAGCCAGGTCGCCTCGACCCATGCCGAGAGCACGCCGCCGGCCATGTCCAGGTTGGCGCGCGCGGAAACGTCAAACCCGGTCGTTTCAATCGAATCGGCGTTGATGAAGGCGACATTGACGATCGAGATCGTGCCGGCGGAGGTCCGTTCGACCCGGGGATCGAACGGATCGGCGTTGACGATGGCCTGCGCATTGTCCTTGCGGAGCACGTCCTCGAACGTATACCGCCACAGGTCGGCACTAAGTGCCCAGCGCGTATCGCGCCACGTGGCACCGATGTTGATTGCGCGGGAGGTCTCCGGCTTCAGGTCAGGATCGCCAACGGTCCGGCGCCCGGCGAAGGTCCTGGAGCCGTCGTGGTCGACGATGTTCGTGAAGTTGGTCTGCACGCCCTGGGTCTGGAATGGAGAAGGGGCGCGGAACGACGTGCTGAAGGAACCGCGCAGCGAAAAGGTTTCCGTGGCGCGGAACAGAAGCGTGACCTTCGGGTCCAGCGTGTCCCCGGTGCCGGCGCGATAGTCCTCGTAGCGCAGTGCGAAGGTGGCCTCGACGCGTTCCCACAGCGGTAGCCAGACCTCGCCGTACGCGGCGAACACCTCGTCGTGGGCGGCGAAGTTGGCGTTGCCGATGAGAAACGCGAAGCCGTCCTGGCGCGTGATGGAGTCGTAGGAGAAATCCAGCGTCTGGTCGCGGTATTGCGCTCCGACGGCATACGCGCCGTCGAACCTTGGCATAAACCCGGTGAAGTTTGCCTCGAACGTCGTGAGTTGGGACTCGCCGTCGCCGAAATAGTCGCCGATGATGAATTCGCGCAATTCGGGCGGGTTGAACAGCGGGTCGTCCTGGCGCGCGGCGAAGTTCGAACTGAACGGGTTGAAGAACAGGCAGCCGCCCCGACCGGGTAGGGTGCTGTCTGGGTTGCAACCGTTGCCGCCGAAACCGAGGAGCGCCGCCTGGAAATTGGCGGCGATGACATCGCGGGGATTGAGGAGGGCGTCGTTGACGGCCCGCACCAGGGAGGTATCCCAGGACATCCCGTTTGACAACCGACCGCCCGCGCCGAGCGCGATGCGCGCCGTGTCGTGCTGGTAGTAGTTCACTTCTGGCGGATGTCCGTAGCCGTACGGCCGACCCTGGAACCAGACGTCTTCGCCGAAGGTGTTGCCGGGATGGTTGGCCGGCACGCGCGGAGTATTGAGCACGGGGAAGCTGGGTGACACATCGCGACTGATGTCGTTTCGCGCGTAGCCGAACTCTGCCCACACCGTCGCCGCATCGCTCCATTGCCAGTCGAGCCGGCCCCAGGCTTGCGCGCGTTGTTCGTTGGGCACTGCCGTAACCTGCGGGCCGTAGTCGAACCGGCAGAGCGTGCCGCCGTTCGCCAACTCCTGCACCAGACCGTCGTAGCGCTCGCATCCCGCGTCGGCGACGGTGCGCCCGAGCGACGGCACGTTAAAACTACCGGGATTGCCGAATCCGCTGGTGGCGGGGCGCAGCCAGTCGACTTCGATGAGCACGAGACTGGTGCGGTCGAGATAACTCGCCGCCAACAGGAATTCGCCGTCGCCGGCGATCTTCCCGCCGACGGCGCCATCGAGGGTGATGTCGTCCTGGGAGCCGTTGCCGGTCCGGCTGCGGTACCCGGCCTGGACCTCGATCCCTTCAAAGCCCTGGCGCGTGATGAAGTTGGCGACGCCCGCCACCGCATCGGAACCGTAAATGGCTGTGGCCCCGTCCTTCAGGATTTCCACGCGCTCAAGGGCCATCGCCGGCACGAGCGCCGCCAGGTCCACGAAACTCGAACCGTCGTCGGTCTGCACGGCGGAAAGAACTTGGCGCCGGCCGTTCAGCAACACCAGCGTGGACGCGACGCCGAGGCCGCGCAGATTGATGTTGGCCGTGCCCACGGTGAAGTTCTGCGTGAGGTTGTCCGAGTTGTTCTCCGCCCCGGCATTGATGGCGAGCACCCCGACGAGATCGCGCAGGTCCCTGAGTCCTGCTTCGCGCAGGGCGCTGCCGTCATAGTTGGACAGCGGCGACGGCGAATCCCCCTGCCGTCCGATCCGGCTTCCGGTCTTCGCGGTAACGACGACCTCTTCGATGGTTCCCTGCTCGGCAACGCCGTCGGTGGCGGTGAGCCCAAACGACGCGGCAAGTGCGAGAGGCACGCATTTTCGCGCAGCCGCGCGGAATCCGACCCCACCGCGCGTCTTGAGAACGCTCTCAAAGTGTATGTGCATCGCGAGCCCCGAACCGCATCTTTCGAACACAAGATTACAGCCTATAGGTTATGGGGCGCGGTCGTGTCAGCGATCCGCCAACTTTCATTTTATGAAAAATAAGTTGTTTAATCCTCAATATTTATTAAATATATAAAAGATGCTTTTATCATTATCGAAGATGAAGCCCAGCCCGCGATCCGTCGGCGACCACCCGCTGCTTGAACTGCCTCGCGAGGATCTGGATCTCATCGCCGAACTGGTACTACAGTCCGGTTCCCTCAAGGGGGTGGCGGCGAGCTACCGGGTCAGCTATCCGACGATACGGGGACGCCTTAACAAAGTCATCGATCGGTTGCGCGAGCTTATCGGCGGTACTCAGCCCGATCCGCTCGCGGATCTGCTGGCCGACCTCGTGGAGCGCGGTGAACTGACGCTGTCCGGGGCCCGCGCGGTTCGGGATCTGGCCCGCGCGGTCCAGTCTGCGAGCCAGCACAACAGGGAGCAATAAGGGATGGATCCCTGGTGGACGGCTCAGCAAGCGGGCCTCCTGGATGGAATAGGGGGCGTCTTTGGTGGGCTACTGGGAGCTTTCTATGGCGTGTGGATCTCCTGTCTGGTGCCCCGCGGCCTGGGACGGCGTACTGTCCCTGCGATCATGGCAGCCATGGCCACCTTCGCCATAGCGTTGCTGGTCGCCGGTGCCGCGGCTGTACTCGCTGGCCAACCTTTCCACGTCTACCATCCCCTGCTGTTGATGGGCGCGGTTCTGTACTTGGTGGTCTTGCCCGTCCTGCCAGTGGTTCTCTCCAGCTACCGTGTGACCGAAGCGATGCAGAAGGCGGGGCTCCAACCAAACGTATGGGGTGAGCGCGCCGCAGAGGTTCGAGTCGCTGCTGTGGACGAGGCATGGAATCATGAGGGGGACCTGTACCGTATGTGTGGGGTCTTGTTCCGGTCGAATTTGGCCGTTGGCATGCCGGTTCTGCTCATCGGCCTTGCATTGCTTTTGGGATCGGGGAGAAACCACTGGATCGCACCGACTGTGATCGGCGCCTGTCTGTCTGTTTGCGCCGGAATGCTGTGGATGATGCGCAGGATGTATATGGGCCAGGTCGGACCAGGAGCGGAGGGCCGGCGTCTGGCGGCCGAGGGACTGCGGCGCAGCTAACTTCCGCCGGCAGTTGATCGGCTCCGCCTCGAAATGCGCCGCCGACCGCAAGCCGAATTCAACCGCTCGCCCGTGCGGTAGACTCGGCGCCGTGTTCTCGGTCATTCGCCGCCTGCTCTTCATGCTGCCTCCGGAGGCGGCGCATCGGTTGGCGTTGGCAGTTCTGCGGGCCTGGGGCGAGGTGGCGCGCGCGCGGGGAAGCCCGAATCCCGTTCGCGTCATGGGATTGGATTTTCCCAATCGGGTTGGACTTGCGGCGGGACTCGACAAGGACGCGGTGGCGGTGCGCGGCTTCGCCGGCCTGGGATTCGGTTTCGTCGAGGTCGGCACGGTAACGCCGCGGCCGCAGCCGGGCAATCCGAAGCCCCGGCTGTTTCGTTCGGTGCCGGATAGCGCTTTGATCAACCGAATGGGTTTCAACAGCGACGGGATGAACGCCGTCCGTCAACGGCTCGTTCGCTTGCGGAAACGTCCCTTGAGGACGCTGGTCGGGGTCAACATCGGCAAGAACCGCGACACGCCGTTGGCCGACGCGCTGGACGACTATCGGGCGGTCCTCGCCGCCGTGCATGAACTGGCCGACTATGTGACGGTCAACATTTCTTCTCCGAACACGCCGGGGTTGCGTGACCTGCAGGCGAGTGACGCTCTGGAACGCCTGCTGACGGCTTTGCGGCTCGAGCGCGACGCCTTGAGTGAAGCTTCCGGCCGGCGCGTCCCCCTCGCGGTGAAGATCGCGCCGGACCTTGATGCCAGCCGCTTGCGCGATGTCGCCGCTGTCGTCAAGGAGACCGGTATCGATGCGGTTGTTGCGGGCAACACCACCTTGTCGCGCCCGGCGGGCCTTGACCCGACGTTTGCGAAGCAGGAGGGTGGACTCAGCGGCGCGCCGCTGGCGCCGCTGGCGCTGGAGTCCGTCGCTGTCTTGCGCGAGGCACTCGGAGCGGAGGTGCCCATCATCGGCACGGGCGGCATACTCGATCCCGAGACGGGCTGCGCCATGCGGCGCGCGGGCGCGAACCTGATACAGGTCTATACGGGCCTGATTTTTGCCGGTCCGGCGTTGATCCGGACGCTGCGAGACGGCGCTCGACAGAGTACAGCGCAGTAGCTCTCGACACCGACGACGAGGCGGGCAACAATCGGGGCATGGAAGCTGACGGCCTATCCCAACAGCCTGCGCTCGTCTTGCTGGACGACATCGGGTTGCTGCGATTCCACGGCCCGGACGTGATCGGATTCCTGCAAGGATACCTGACCTCCGACGCGGCGGAACTCGGCGAGGATCCGAAGTTCACCGCGATGTGCAACATCCGGGGCCGCGCGGTTTGCACGGGATTTGCCTGGTTGGACGGGCAAGCGGTCACCCTCGCGCTGCACCGCTCCTTGTGTTCGACCGTGCAGGACTTCTTAAGGCCCTACCTGATGTTCTCGAAGACCGGGCTTTCGGATGAATCGGTCGCCGCTTTCGTTTTCGGCGCCCTGGGCGATGTCGGGAATGCCACCTCCGGCTTTCCGTCGCCGGCTCGACGACTCGACGAAACGCGCCAGTTGTTCTTGTTCCCCAGGAACGCTCTGCGGTCCGATGACGAGCGAGCAGACGCGGCAACGGATGCCGCGCGGCGCGCGCGGGCGCGCTGGGACCTCGCCATGATCGAGCGGCGGGAAGTGTGGCTGGCGGCGGATACCGCGGGCGAGTTCCTGCCGCAGATGATCGGATTGGACGAGATCGGCGCCGTCAGTTTTTCCAAGGGCTGCTATCTCGGGCAGGAAGTCGTTGCCCGAGCTCAGCACTTGGGTGACGTGAAGCGCAAGCTCGCCGCCCTGGACTGGTCCGGGGTTTCGCCATCTCCGGGCACGGAAGTCGAGGCTAGCGGCCGAAGAGTCGGCGTCGTGGTGGCGGTGGCGGGTTCGGCTGGCGGGGGGAGGGCGCTCGCGGTGCTCCGTGTGGGTTCCCCCGGCCCGTTTCTTTCGCCACAGTCCGCCACGTCCTTCGAATTGAGCAAGTGATCGTTCCGATTCCTGTCGGGGCCGTCCGGTGGCCTCGCGCCCTGTGAAGCCTGGCGGATTCGCCGATTGGCTGCAACTTGCGCATCGCGTTGTATCATGGGAGACGGGCGGCGTGAAAATGCTGGTCGCGAGCGGGGTAAGGCATGGGGGTTTTTGAATGCATCAGCTATTGATCAAACGTTTGGCCGCGGCGGTCGCGGTAGTGGCCGCGGCACCGATCGCGGCAGAGGGGCTCGACACTGGCGATACCGCGTGGGTAATGACCTCCACGGCCCTGGTATTGTTCATGACGTTGCCGGGACTTTCGCTGTTCTATGCGGGGCTGGTGCGTTCCCGCAACGTGTTAAGCGTCCTGATGCAGTGCTTCACCATCGCCTGCCTGGTAACGCTGTTGTGGCTGCTGGTCGGCTACAGTCTGGCGTTCGGCGAAGGCAACTTCTTTATCGGCGGCCTGGGCAAGGCGCTATTCGCCGGCGTTGGCGAGGATGCCATGTTGGGCACCATTCCCGAATCGGCTTTCGCGATATTCCAGTTGACGTTCGCCATCATCACCCCGGCGCTGATCGTCGGCGGTTTCGCCGAGCGCATGCGTTTCTCCGCGGTGCTCCTGTTTACGACGCTGTGGCTGCTATTGGTCTATGCGCCGGTTTGCCATTGGGTCTGGGGCGGCGGATGGCTCAGCGAAATGGGCTTCATGGATTTCGCGGGCGGCTCCGTGGTGCATATCACCTGCGGCACGGCTGCGATCGTCGCCGCCATGACGATGGGTTCGCGCCGGGGCTTCCCGGATCGCATGAGGCCGCCGCACAACATGACCTTGACCGTCATGGGCGCCGGCATGTTGTGGGTCGGGTGGTTCGGCTTCAACGGCGGCAGCGCGCTGGCCGCCAACGGGGATGCCGCCATGGCGATCGCCGCGACGCACATATCCGCTGCCGCCGGTGCGTTCGTCTGGATGGTCGCGGAGTGGATTCGCTTCGGCAAGCCGAGCGTGCTCGGCGCGGTCACCGGAATGGTGGCGGGCCTGGCCACCATCACGCCCGCTTCCGGCTACGTCGGACCTGGGGGGGCGCTCATTATCGGCATCGCCGCCGGTGTGATCTGTTTCGCGGCGACGAACTTCCTGAAGCGCACGTTGAAGATCGATGACTCACTCGACGTGTTTCCCGTGCACGGTGTCGGCGGCATACTCGGGATCGTTCTCACTGGCGTCTTCGCCAGCAAGCTCCTCGGGGTGTTCAGCGGGCAGCACGACATCGATATCGGCAATCAGGTCGGCGTACAGGCCATTGGCGCGCTCGCTACGCTCGCCTATACGGCGGTGCTCACCTGGGGCATCCTGAAAGTAGTCGATATGGTAACCGGCATCCGCGTTACCGAAGACGAGGAAACCGAAGGTCTCGACCTGACGCAGCACGAGGAGCGGGGTTACGACCTGTAGCTTCGCTCGATTCGAGGCTATTCCGCGCGCCGGAAGGCGCTGCGGACAAGCGCGTCGACCAGGCTCTCGAAGTCGTAGCCCGCCGCGCGGGCGCCGTCCGGGTACAGGCTCGTCGGCGTCATGCCGGGTATTGTGTTGATCTCCAACAACCGGATCTCGCCCTCGTCGGAAACGATGAAGTCTGCGCGGGACAGGTCCCGGAGCTCGAGCGCGCGGTGGCCGGCGATGGCAATTCGTTGCAGTTCGACGCGCGTCGTTTCCGGCAGCGGGGCGGGCACGATGTGTTCGCTCTTGCCGGGCGTGTATCGGTTTTCGTAGTCGTACCACTCGTCGGGTGCCGTGAGAATCTCGATCGCCGGCCAGGCTGTCGGCTGTTCGCCTTCGACATCGAGCACACCGACCGTGATCTCTCTGCCCGCCGCGAACGGCTCGATCATCACCGGTCCGCCGAAACGCATGGCCACGGCGATGGCTTCGGGGAGGTCGCCGCCGTTCGGCATCGGGGTGGTACCGAGCGCCGAGCCCTGACGGCTTGGTTTGACGACGACTCCGTCGCCGAATCGCGCCTCGACGCTGGCGACCGCCGCTGGGATGTCGTCGTCCGGCCTTATGAGAATTTCGTCCAGCACCGGCAGTCCGGCAGCGCGGAACAGCGCTTTCGACGCATGCTTGTCCATGCCGATGGCGCTGCCGCGCACGTCACTTCCGACATAGGAATAGCCGAGCGTTTCCAGAAATCCCTGGACGGTGCCGTCTTCCCCCGGTGATCCGTGGAGCATGGGGAAGACGACTTGAGGTTCGGCGTCTGCGAGCGCGTCTGCGAGTTCTTCGTCGAGTTCCAGCAGCGTCACTGTCGTGTGCCGTTGGCGCAGCGCTTTCACCACTTCCGCCGCCGACGACCGCGATACCTTTGCTTCCGGCGACAGCCCGCCTGCGATTACCGCCACGTTTATATCCATGGTGCGTTCTCCACCGGAATGTCGCCCAGATCGTCCGCGGGTTCGAAGCCGAAAATCCTGGCGAAGAACAGGTATTCCGCCTCGATGGCGCGCACGGCGTTTTCCGCCCGGCGGAAACCGTGGCCCTCCCCCTCGAACAGAAGGTACGCCACGGGCACTCCCTTCGCTTTCAGCTCCGCGAACATTGCTTCGGACTGGTTCGGCGGCACGATGCGGTCGTCGGACCCCTGAAAGAAGATCATCGGACACCGCGCGCGTGCCGTGTGGCGGATAGGCGAGCGCGCATCGAAATCGGCTTCGTCCACGAGCCGGTGAACGTAGCGCGACTCGAATTTGTGCGTGTCCCGCGCCAGCGCCGCCAGATCGCCGATTCCGTAGTGGCTCGCGCCGGCGCGGAAGACATCGGCGAAGGTTACTGCCGCCAGGGTGGTGTATCCGCCGGCGCTGCCGCCGCGGATAGCGATGCGGTTGATGTCGATTCTCCCGTCGAATGCGAGGTGCCTCGCTCCGGCTACGCAATCTTCCACATCGACGACGCCCCACTGGCCGTTGAGCCGCTCCCTGTACGCGCGGCCGAAGCCGGTGCTGCCGCCGTAATTCACATCGAGGACGCCCCAACCACGGGACGTGTAGTACTGGACTCTGAGACTCAGGTCGCGTCCCGCCGCGCTGGTGGGCCCGCCGTGGGTCGTTACGAGCAGCGGGGGCAGTTCGCCTTCCGGCCCGACGCATACGGGGTGCCGCGGTGGATAGAAATTCGCGTACGCGCGCGCGCCGTCCGTGGAGGTGAAGCTGATCGTCTGCGCCGCGGAGAGCGTCCCCTCGGGGAAGTCGATATCGCCAGAGGAGGCGAGCGTCGTGGTGTTGCCGGTGGCGATGTCGAGTTGGGTCACGCGAGAGATATCGGCTGCGCTGCCGCCGATGAAGGTGATGCCGGACGCGGATCGCGTGAGGCTCCGATAGCTCGTGAACTCGGTCGGCAGCGGCGTCGTAACCCCGCGCTCGATGTCAGCGATGACCAGCTCGGCTTCGCCGTCCTCTATGCGTTGGGCCACCACGTGGCCGGGTCCGGCAACCACGTAGTTGGTGGACCCGAGCGACCACATGGGCAGGCCATATTCGGCATCGTCGGCGATTGCGGCGCGAACGCCGGATGCGTCGTAGCTATGGAGATTCCAGTAGCCGCTCTGGTCGGAGACATAGACCAGGCTGTCGTCTCCGATCCACGCGGGCTGGTAGATCGACTCGTTCACGCCTCCTGCCACCACGGTCTCGCGGCGCAAGCTTCCGGCGGCGTCGATGTCGGCGACGACAAGCTGCGTACCGTCCCAGGGCATGTTGGGGTGGTCCCAGACGACGAAGGCGAGGCGGTCGCCGCCGGCGGAAAGGCAAGGCCAGGCGTAGAAGTCGTGGCCGGCGTGCAGAACCGCAACCGCCCCGGTCGCCACGTCGATGCGCACAAGGTCGTTCAGGGTCATGTCCGCGTTCGTCGTTTCCGGTGCAGACGCCGCATCGTTCATGGGGCCTTTGCCGACCATGCCGACGCCGTGGCGTTCCCGTATCGCGATCAGGCACCGCCTGTGCGGATCCCACTGCAGGCCGCCGAATCTTTCGGCGGCATCGCCCTTTGTGATCTGTCCAGGCGGCCCTCCGTCGATGGGCGCGGCGTAGATGCACTGGTCATGGAAGTTGACGAAATAGGCGGTGGTATCGGAGAGCGCGTAGGCGCCGCCGCCATACTCGTATACACGGCTGCGCACATTCATCGGCGCCGGCGTGAGATCCCGTCGGCTGCGCCCGTTCGCGACGACGAGCACGGACCGGCCTCCTTCGCGAGGACGCTGCTCGAGCCAGTAGTGGCGGTCGCCGCTGAACTTCAGATCGGAAAAGGAGACGAACCGCGCGGTCGCGAGATCCGCCGTGATCGGCGATGGCCAGGCGCCATAGGGAACGGTCGTCATCGAAATGTCGGCCTTGTGGTCAGCGTCAATCGAGGATCGATAGCCGTCCAGCGTTCGTGGTCGCGCCAGGCGCCCTCGATGTGCAGGAAAGCCCGGGAATAGCCTTCGCGCACGAACCCGCAGCGCTTTACCAGGTTGATGGAGCGATGATTGGTGGGTTGGATGTTCGCTTCGATGCGATGCAACCCGAGTTCGCGAAACGCAAAGTCCTTGACCAGCTCCACACCTTCCTGCATGTAGCCCTGTCCGGCGTGGCGCGCCATCGCGTAGTAGCCAAGCGATGCGGAGAGGAATGATCCGCGGACGATGTTGTTGAGGTTGATCACGCCCACGATCGCGTCCGAGTCCCGGCGGCAGACAAGCAGCCCCTCGTGGTCGTCGCGGTGCGTGCGCTTCAGATAGTGCCTGAAGGCGTGCTGTGTCGCCGGCGCCGAGATCCACGGATTCAGCAGAGACTGTCCTTCGGCGACGCGTTCAATCACTTCGCGCCTGTCGGCGCTGCGGACCTTGCGTAGATATACGCGCGTGGCGGGGGCTGTTTCATGCATTCTCATCACGCCCTTCACGCTTGGTCGTCGCGGCGCGTTTCGCGTCGAGGAGGAATATCTCCCAAATGGTCGTGGGAATCATCGCGAGACCGAGCGCGAGGATATGCAGGGGATGCGGGCGGTAGTCATTGTCCACGAACCAGAACCCTTCCATGCTGAAGCCGGTGTGCTGCCAATACGCGAGGCCAAATGAAGTCAGGGCAGCGGCCACGCATAGCAGCACAAACCGGAGCAGATACCTCATGCCGGGACCGCGAACAGGTAGCAGACGCCGCGAGCGGCAAGCCACGCCCGAAGGAATTCCTTCGCGTCGTAGTGCCGCGGCACACCGGTAGCATCGTTCGCGGCGGGATCGTTTACCACCACCCGATTATTCTGTATGCCGCGAACGATGACCAGATGCCCGTCGCTCTCCGGTACGGCGCTGCCTTCGAGATCGCCCTCGTCGAATGCGATGCTGGCCGCCAGGGGGTGTCCGCCGGCGACGGCGCGTTCGATCATTCCCCAATCCACGGTGGTTTCGATCGCACCGATGACGCCCCAGCGGCTGGCCGCCCAGATATTCTGCGGCCACACGCCGTACAGGTCTGTCGCGCGATGATAGGCGGCGATGACGAGTTCGTGAAACGCGTGATCAACCCCCAGATGGTCCATCGCCATGGAAACGCAGGTTGGCGAGCAGATGCGCGCGCGGATCTCTTCCTGTGGCGCGGCCGTCTGGCTCTTGGCCGGTATGTCCAGCACTGGCGTATCCACAGGCGTGGCAACGTCCATCGCCATGCGGACCGGACGCACGCCGACTGCGACCAGGTAGTCGCCGGGCGGCTCGGGCGCGTCGACCAGCAGACGAAGCCGGGCATTCGGCACCGCTTGTGAAGTTTCGAAATAGTCGATTCTGGCCTTGAGTCCTGCCACGCCGTCGACATGGAGGCATTGACTGATCGGCCGGCCGAAGCCCGCGGTGGCGGACGACGTGTCGCCGTCGACCAGCGCCCAGCGGTGGTCGGGACTGTCCGGGCTCGCGAAACTCGGCACGACGATATGGCCGGACGGCAACGCTGGCAGGGCTATTTCCGCCTCCGAGACGCCATCGGCGCGCCACTCCAGTTGCCCGGAGAAAGGTAGCGGATAACGCCAACCGCGCGCATCTGGCGCGAAGGCGATACGCCATGTCACATCGGCTGCCATACCGGTGGAGCTCAAGTCGGTGGCCGTCTATGGTACCGGCTCAATTGAGTCCTTACAGGGCTGCGGTCGGTAGCCGGAACGCGCGACGCGCGTTGTCGGCGGTGGTTTCGGCTATTTCCGCAGCGGTGGTGCCGCGCAGCGCGGCGAGCGCGTTCGCGACTTCGACCAGGAATGCCGGTTCGTTGCGCCGGGAGCGGGGCTTCGGGCACATGGTCCGGGGCATCAGATAGGGCGCGTCGGTCTCGATCAGCAGGCGGTCGGAGGGAATGCGCGGCGCCAGCGTCCGCAGTTCGCCGCCCCGGCGCGGGTCGCAGACCCAGCCGGTGATGCCGATGTAGTAATCCGCGTCCAGCCAGGTGTCGAGATCTTCGGCGGAACCGGTGAAGCAGTGGATCACAACACGGTCCGGTTTCGCCCGGTGATCGGCCAACAGTCTCGCTGTCTCGCCCCCGGAATCGCGGTCGTGGACAAACAACGGCATATCGAGCTGCCCCGCGAGTTGAATCTGCGCGGCAAACACATCGCGTTGGGCGGCGGGGGGCGAAAAGTTGCGGTTGAAGTCAAGTCCCGCCTCGCCGATGGCGACGACGTCCGGGCTGCTCGCGAGCGCCGCGATATCGTCGATCCAGCCGCTAGAGACGGATTTCGCCTCGTGCGGATGTACGCCGGCGGTACTCCAGACATCCGCATGCGTTGCCGCGAGCCGCACGGCCGCGCGGGACTCCGCCGTACTGGTTCCGGTGACGATGATGCCCTCGACGCCGGCGGACCTCGCGCGGGCCAGTACTTCGTCGCGGTCGGCTTCGAACGAACGATGCGTCAGGTTTGCGCCGATGTCGATCACGGCACGCGCTCTTCGCTGGGCTTCAGCAGGCTCGATACCGGCTCGCCCAGCAGATGGGCGTACACGAGATCGAAGGCGAGAACGGCCTGGACATAGTCGCGAGTTTCGCCAACCGGAATCGCTTCGATCCAGGCGTCGGTTGGCATATCGCGGCGCTCCTTGCGCCACGCGGCGACCCGACTCGGTCCCGCGTTGTACCCGCCGGCGACGAGCACCCGGTGGCTGTCGTAGCGGTCCATGAGATCGGCGAGATGGTGGGCGCCAAGTTCGATGTTTGCGACCGGGTCGAACAGATCTCGCTGGGACGGTTGTTCGAGACGCGCCTTCGACGCCGTGTACCGGGCGGTGGGAGGCATGAGCTGCATCAGGCCGACAGCGCCGGAGGGCGAAACCGCGCGCGGGTTGAACGCGCTCTCCTTGCGCGTCACGGCGAGCAGCAACGGCAGCGGCAAATCTGTCTGGAATGCGAGGCGTCGGTAGAGATGCAGGTACGGCGTCGGAAAACGCAACGCGACGAGATCGCCAAGCTCGGGGCGGCTGGCGCCGTATATGGCCTGATCGATCCAGCCGATGTCGGCTGCCAGTTCGATCAGCGCGCCCTGGTCCGGAGTGCTGAACCTGTCGAACATCCAGTTCCACTCGCGGCGAGCGTGCACCAGGTCGCCGACGGCATAGAGTTCCAGCATGCGTTGTACCGCGGGATGGTCGGGACGACTCGCCGGCGCGGCGGCCCGCGCGTTCAGCGACGGTTCGACTCCCAGTTTCTGGGCGGCGAGGAACCCGTAGTAGGAGCGGAGTTTCGCCACCCCGCGCAGTATGGCTTCGCCCCTTGAGGAGTCCGCGTCCAGGCCTAAGAGCGCTCTGCCGAGCCAATAGCGCCACTGACGCGTGTCGCGTTCGGCTTCGTCCAGCGCCTCGATCCAGCGCACCGCTTGCGGCCAGCGCTGGTGGATGACGCTCGCCAGTGCCATGTCCCGGTTGAACGATACGGATCCCGGGGCGCCCATGGAATCGCCGACGGGTTCGCCGGCGAGCGCGAGAGCGGCCGTCAGTCGCTCTTCGATGAATGCGCGCGTGGCATCCGGCATGCTGCGACGCTGAAGCGTCCGCCACTGTTTGGCCGCGTCCGCGGCGTTTTCCCGGGCATAGCGGGACAGTGCGTGGCCCAGTGCCTCCGCGCCGTGGGGCGTATTCGGAAACCGCGAGGGGCGGCGCACGTTGCTTGGCCGCACGTGCCCGTCGTACAGGGCCCGCGCGGCACTCGCGCGCGCGCTGGAGAAGCGTCCAAGCAAATAGCGCGCGAGGATGCGTTCGTTCCCGTCGAGAGCGAGACGCAGGCGTTCCCACACCATGTCGTCGGTCAACTTGCCCTGGGCCATCCACACGGCGAACAACGGATCGCATTCCTTCGGTTGCGAGACGCCGACAATCCAGAGTTCCGGCACCAGACGCAGCGCCGCGTCCCTGTCCCCCGTGCGCAAGAGCGATCGCGCGTAGAAGCACTTGCCGTCGGCGCGCTCCATGGGTTCGTAGTGGTCGCGGTAAGTTTGCCAACGCCCCCGCCGCGCCTGCGCGATCAACCAGGCTTCAAACAGGCGCTCACCCAGATGCGTGTCGCTCAAGGATGCCTTGAGCGCGGCGGCGTCGCTCGGGGACATGCGACTGACCCGTCGTCGCGCGTCGAAATACACGAGGTAGGGATGCAGCGGATAGTCGACGAGCGCCGACAACGCGCTGCGGAAATCGCCGCTGTGGCCCGTCTGGATTGCGGAAATCGCGCGCTTGTATTCGGTTCGAAGCTGATAAGTATCCGCGTGGGCCAGCCCGGCGACGAACGTGAGCAGGATCGCCAGCAGGATCGCCAGCGGGATCGGGACGCGCCGACGCATGGCAGTCGAGAGCTGCCGCGCAGAGAACACGGGTAACTGGTATGGCAAGGTCGTCAGTCGGCGCTTTGGTGCGCCCCCGGTCCAACGCGAACGGCCAGCACATCGCAGCAGGCGCCGTGCAGAACGCCGTTCGCTGTCGAACCGAGCAGCAACGCGAGACCGTGCCGCCCGTGGCTTCCGACAACGATGGCGTCGATGCCGGCGCTCGTCGCGATGCGATGTATTTCCGTTTCCGGCCGTCCAAAGATCAGGTACCGGTGCGCGTCCGGCACACCGGCGGCGGCGCAGAATTCATCGAGACTCGACTGCGCCTGCTCCTGGATCTCGTCCTGTACCGAAGACAAGTCCATGGGAATGTCGCCGCCGTACACGAGACTAAGTGGTTCAACCACGTGAACGACGTGCAGTTCCGCGTCAAACCGACGCGCCAATTGGATCGCCCGCTCGCCCACGGTGCTTGACTCCTCGGCGAGATCGACGGCAAGCAGAATGCGCTTGTATCCACCCATGCGATTGCCTTGCGACGCGGTTGCGGCGACGATACAACACAATGATTCGTGTTGCATCGAATAAACGCAGCGGTCGTCGTGCCGGTTTGGGCGGGGCGAGCAACGCATGACGTGGCTGATTGTCGGCGGACTCTTGATCCTGGCATTCGCCCCGGTGCTGTGGTTGATGCCGACGAAGCGCGATCGGCAACTGGTCAAGCTGCGGGAACAGGCGCGGCGAGAGGGACTGATCGTCGAACTGACCGCATTGCCGAAACGCGCAGCGCGGGCCGAGGAAAGGGTCGGCGCCGACGGCGTCGCACGCGAAGCCACGCGGCCGTGCAGCGCCTACCGCTTGCCGGCAGCCAAGCCTTGGCGAAGGGCGCCCTGCTGGTTCCTGTTGCGCGACGAGGGTGGAGCGGCACCGCTGTCGGGGTGGGCGGAACACCCGGAGGTGCAGCTTCCGCACGTCGACGCCGGCTATTGGCGCGCCGTAGCCGGCGTGCTCGACGGACTCGAAGATCACTGCTTGGCGATGGAAGTCACGGAGCGCGCCGCGAGTTGGTATTGGTTGGAGAATGCGCGGGGACGGGAGGCGACGGAACTGGTGGGCGAAATCGCCGAACGCCTACGCGCTATAGTGTCGCTACAGGCCCGCTATGAGTTGTCCCGGAGCCTGGACGAGTGAGCAAGATATCGAACTGCGGTCGCGTGGCGTCGCGCCGAGTCGCGTCCGCACTTCGGGAACCATTTGGTTGACAGTCACTCTGAACAATATCTATAAGGCCGAGGAACAGCGCCCGCCAGCCTCGAGATATCTCCGGTCGGGGAGTCTTCCAGGATGGCTTTCCACGAGCTTGCGGGCAGACTGGAGCTTCGGTTTAAGAGTAACGAACTTGGGAAGTAGGAAATTCGATGGCGCAATCGCTAGTCATCGTTGAGTCTCCGGCCAAGGCCAGGACCATCAATCGCTATCTCGGCAGGGACTATGTCGTCAAGTCGAGCGTGGGGCATGTCCGCGATCTTCCCGTCGGCGGGAAGCGCGCGGACGTCGCTGAACGCACGCGCGAAGCGGCGAAGACCCGTAAACTCCCACCGAAAGAGAGGGCCGAATACAAGGCCAGGCGCGCCCGCGCGCAGCTTGTCCGGCGCATGGGCGTAGACCCGGACAACGGTTGGAAGGCGGAATACGAAACGCTGCCCGGCAAGGAGAAGGTGGTTGCCGAACTGCGCAAGTTCGCGGAGCGCTCTGATCGCATCTATCTCGCGACCGACCTGGATCGCGAGGGCGAAGCCATCGCCTGGCATCTGCAGGAATTGATCGGCGGCGACCCCGAACGGTTCCGTCGGGTAGTTTTCAACGAGATCACCAAGTCCGCGATAGAGGAGGCTTTCCGGCAGCCGGGGAAGGTCGACCAGAATCGCGTCAACGCGCAGCAGGCGCGGCGTTTCCTTGATCGCGTGGTCGGTTTCGAGCTGTCGCCGCTACTGTGGGCCAAGGTGGCCAGGAGTTTGTCGGCCGGCCGGGTGCAGTCGGTCGCGGTACGCCTGATCGCCGAACGCGAACGCGAAATTCGCGCGTTCACGCCGGAAGAGTACTGGGAAGGATTCGCGGATCTCGCTCGGGACGCCGGTAGGGAATATGCTCAGGGCGGTGGCGACAGCCATCGCTTCAACGTCGCGAAAGACCGCGGCAAGCGCTTTCGGCCCGCGGACGCCGAGTCTGCCAACGAAGCCCTTGGACGGTTGCGACGGGCGGCGTTCGCGGTGCACAAGCGCGAGGATAGGCAGACCCGCGCAAGGCCCAACCCGCCGTTCATTACTTCCACTCTGCAACAGGCTGCGGCGACGCGGCTCGGCTTCCCGGTGCGCAGGACCATGACGGTCGCGCAGAGACTCTACGAGGCCGGCCACATCACCTACATGCGTACGGACTCGATGAATCTGTCGGCGGATGCCGTCGCGCGCGCCCGCGCCTTCATCGGCCAGGAATTCGGCCAACCGTACTTGCCGGATAGACCTGCTGCGTATCGGAGCAAGGCGACGGCCCAGGAAGCCCATGAGGCGATTCGGCCCACCGCGGTCGAGTCCGGCCCGGCGGGCCCGCGCTCCCTATCTCAGGAGGAGAGGCGCCTGTACGACCTCATCTGGCGGCAATTTGTCGCGTGCCAGATGACACACGCCCTTTACACCTCCACGACAGTTACGGTGAGGGCAGGCGATTTCGAGTTGAGCGCCCGTGGCCGCATCGTGAAGTTCGACGGCTTCACGCGCGTCTTGGCGCCGGCCTCCCGCCGAGACGAGGACAAGCCATTGTCGGACTATGCGGAAGGCGAATCCTTGAAGCTTGTCGACGCGAAAGTGGTGCAGCATTTCACCAAGCCGCCGCCCCGGTACGGCGAGGCAAGCCTGGTGCGCGAACTGGAGAGCCGAGGCATCGGCCGGCCTTCGACCTATGCATCGATCATTTCAACGATACAGGATCGCGGCTACGTCACGCTCACGGACCGGCGTTTCCACGTCGAGAAGATCGGCGAACTCGTAACCGACAGGCTGGTCGAGAACTTCAGCGACCTGATGGACTATTCCTTCACGGCAGGGATGGAGCGCGAACTGGACCAGATCGCCGACGGCGAAAGGGTGTGGCACGCGGTTCTCGACAGCTTCTACGGAGGATTCAGCGAGAAGCTCGCCCGGGCCGGCAGCGCCGAGGGCGGCATGCGCGCCAACGAGCCCACGAACACGGACATCCCCTGCGACAGGTGCGGACGACCCATGCAGGTTCGAACCGCCAGCACGGGCGTATTTCTCGGCTGCTCCGGGTATCGCGCAGTCCCCAAGGAGCGCTGCACAAACACGATCGACCTCATGTCGGAGAGCGAAGCGGTGGCCGCTGGCGGCGCGGACGAGGACGACGAGCGGGAATCGAAGATCCTTCGGGCAAAGCGGCGATGTCGCGTCTGCGACACGGCGATGGACGCCTTTCTGATCGATAGGGAACGCAAGCTGCACATCTGTGGCAGGAACCCCGATTGCGCCGGATTCGAACTGGAGCGCGGCGAGTTCCGGATTCGGGGCTACGAGGGGCCGGTCGTCGAATGCGAGAAATGCGGTGGCGAGATGCAGCTCAAGTCCGGCCGCTTCGGCAAGTACTTCGGCTGCACGAACGCATCGTGTACCAACACCCGGAAGCTGCTGCGGAACGGGCAACCGGCGCCGCCGAGAGCTGAACCGGTACCGATGCCGGAACTCAGATGCCGCACCGTGGACGACCACTACGTGCTGCGCGACGGCGCGGCGGGGATATTCCTCGCGGCGAGCGGATTCCCGCGAAACCGGGAGACGCGCGCGCCGCTGGTGACGGAGATCAAGCCCCACGCGAACGAATTGGATCCGAAGTTCGCGTTTCTGCTGGAGGCACCGGAGCACGACCCCGACGGCAATCCCGCGGTGATCAAGTTCTCCCGCAAGACGCGACAGCAGTTTGTCGCCTCGGAGAAAGATGGCAAACCCACTTCGTGGCGTGCCTTCTACAGCAAAGGGAAATGGGAACAAGCTAGCCCGGCTGGCAAGACGGGCAGAACGCGCCGGACCCGGTCTCGGAAAGCCGCCCAGTCAAAACCCCGACGTCGGCGACAATAGCGACGAGGCGGCGAAGGCGTTCCGGCGGATCGAACTTCGGCGCGTCCAGGCCGCGTCTAAAGTGCGGTTAGCCCGCGAAGAGCGGTTTCAATGCCGCCGTATGACGCCCACGCTCAGGCCCTCGATGACGAGTTCCTGTCGCTTGAGGTCGACCTCGATCGGATCGTAGTCGTCGTTTTCCGGCAACAGCAACACCTGGTCGCGACGCGTGCGTCGCAGTCGTTTTACGGTGACCTCGTCCTCGATGCGGGCGACCACGATCTGTCCGTCGCGCGCTTCCGAGGTCTTGTGTACGGCGAGCAGGTCGCCGTCGAGAATGCCGGCGCCGACCATGCTGTCGCCGCGCACCCGCAAGAGAAAGTCCGCCCGTGGACTGAAGAGCGTGGGCGGCACGTCGCAGGTGTCTTCGATGTGCTCCACCGCGAGCAGGGGACTGCCGGCGGCGACTCGGCCGATGATCGGCAGTCCGTTGCCGCCCGCCAGACGAATGCCGCGGGACGTACCGGGAATCACCTTGATCGCGCCCTTGCGCGCAAGCGCTTTCAAGTGCTCCTCCGCGGCGTTTGCGGATTTGAACCCCAATTCCGCCGCTATGTCGGCGCGCGTGGGCGGATATCCCGAATCGGCGATGTGCGACCTGATGACGTCGAGCACTTCGGCCTGCCGGCGCGTGAGACTATCCATGGTGGCGCTTCCTTTTATTGAGTTCACGTTGCGTTCACGTTGCGTTCGCGTTGCGATCACGTTGCGTTCGCGTTTTATTGCGTTCACGTTGCGTTCAGTCCATGACGGCGTTCGAATCGCCGCATCTTCGACGACCTTCGGCGGCTTCAAATATCGCGCGCCGATGCGTCGCTGTGATTATATACAGTATTCATTTTCGTTCCACCACCTTGACTTGATCCGGCGATATTGCGCAACGTTGACGCTCCGCTTGAGAGAACGTGACGGATGAGTGACTTCCTTGAACTGATCGCCGTGCATACGTGGGCCGGATATGTATTCGGCGTTGTCCTGTTGACCCTCGTTGCGCGCTACGCGGCAAAGCGTTTTTTCGACCGCCTTCAGCGCCAGGCCGAAAAGACGCACAACAGGTACGACGACGCGGTGCTCTTCGCCGCGCGCAAGCCCGGGGGGTGGGCTATCTACCTCGTCGGCATTTCTTGGGCGGCGCAGATCACCGGCGGGCAATCCGAGGCCGAGATCTTCAACTATGTCGGCACAGCGCGTCAGTTGGCCGCGATCTGGCTGTTGGCGTGGTTCGCGCTGCGGTTCGTATCGTATATGGAAAGGAGCATCTCCGACGCGTCTTACGCGGGCGGGGCGGGGCGGCGGATGGATGCGACCACGGCGGCGGTCAGCGCCAAGCTGGTGCGCGCCGCGGTGGTAATCACGGCCTTCCTGATCGCGCTACAGACCATGGGCGTCAGCGTGGCCGGCGTGTTGGCGTTCGGGGGCATCGGCGGCATCGCCGTTGGGTTCGCGGCACGGGATCTGCTGGCCAACTTTTTCGGCGCGCTGATGATCTACCTCGACCGCCCCTTCGCGGTGGGAGACTGGATTCGTTCGCCCGATCGGGAACTCGAAGGCACCGTGGAAGACATAGGGTGGCGTTTGACGCTGATACGCACGTTCGATCAACGCCCGCTGTACGTGCCGAACGGACTGTTCAACAGCGTTGCCGTGGAGAACCCGTCGAGAATGAAGAACCGGCGCATCTACGAGACCATCGGCGTTCGATACGGTGACATCAACGTCCTCAAGCACATCATCGACGACGTGCGAAACATGTTGAAGACGCACCCGGAAATCGATACCTCCCGCACGCTGATGGTCAATCTCGTCAGCTTCGGCGCCTCCTCCCTCGACTTCTTCGTGTACACGTTTACGAAGACGACCGTCTGGGAGGACTTCCACGTGATCAAGGAAGAGATACTGTTAAAGATCGCGGACATCATCGAATCCCACAAGGCGGAGATGGCATATCCGACGCAGACGCTGCTGCTCGAAGAGGTGCACGACCCAGGTTGAGGTGATGGCCAAATCCGTCGCCGGGCGTTTCTCAGCGCGGCATAGCGGGTACCATTGCAGCCTCTGAGCCTCGACTTGCACACCCTTCGCGGGGATGCTTCGGCGGCGTCACGGCTGCGGTGGTGGCGCTGCCTGTCGCGCTTGCCTTCGGCGTTGCGTCGGGCCTGGGGCCGGCCGCCGGCATACTCGATAGCGTGGTGTCCGTGCCGTTTCTGGACCGGACGTTCTTTTCCGGAGAGGAGGACATGGCTGCCGCGGATCCGTTTGCGGCGCGCGTCGGCATGGTGCGCCTCAAGGGAAGTTTCACGGTCGCATCGTCGCACAGGCTGGTCTCGGTGATCGGCGCGGACATCTGGTGGAAACCGTGCAGGAGGCCCGGGAAGCCGCGAGAAACCTCCTCAACGGGTAACCGAGAATCTCACCAGTACGCGCCTAATGCGTTGACATCCGGAGACTCCCGCGCGCTACGGGCGGGCGCTTCGCGCGGTGGGAAGGCCTTCAGGCAAGGACTCTACGCGTGCCAGCAGCGCATCCGGAGCCTCCACCGGCTCGATCCGCACCAGGATTCCCAGCCAGGGATGGTCGAGATAGTGAAGCTCGCCCCGGCGCATGCGGCGGGACTCCGACAACATCACGTAGCCGGGCGCGTCCATCGTCGAACCGTCGCCATCGACCGGGACGCTATCCGCCCTGCCGGTCGATTCGGCTTCCCTCGCGAGGTCGGGCGCGGCGTGCGTATCCGGGGGCATCTGCCGCAACCATAGTTGCGCCGCGAAGTGGAGAAACCGGCCCAGGGTAACGCTGACGGAACCTTCCAGCTCGAATGTGGCGTCGGTCGATTGTGCGCCGACCTGGATCAACAGCGGCGTTGCGCTGTCGCGGGGCGGTACGGCCTGCAACCACCTTCCATGGTGCATCACCGCGTAGTCGCCTGAACGCCGCATACGGGTCGCGGCTGCTCTTAAGGAAAGGTCGTCGTAGCGCCATTGCCAGCCCTCACGCAGTAGCCCGCGCTCGAATTCCTCAAGGGCCCAGTGCGCGAGTTGTTCCGGCGATGGCGTGGGCGGCCCGGTGGGGATGGGCGGGATGGCCACATTCGGCGGCTGATCCCCGTTCTCGGCGTCTTCGTCCATCGCGGCGTCGGAATCAGGAGGCAACTCGACAACGTTGTCGGTTTCCATCCATGGCGCCGGGATCGGCGCGATGCAGTCGAACTGTTCCAGCCGGGGGAAGTCGAGCGGTTCCGGGGGTCCGGCGGCGATGCGTTGGATGTATGCTGCGGGCGCCGGTTCCAGCGCCGCGAGCCCCGACTGGTGTTGGGGCGCCGCCTGTCGCGAAAAGTCCTCGTCGTCGGGAGCTTCGAGATAACGGAAGAACAGGGTCTCGACGTAGTACCAGTCGCGCTCCAGGTATTCCTCGATGTCAGCCTGCGCGCCGTACGCACTTGTGAGAACGGTCGTGATCGCCAACGCAAGGAAATGGACGCAGATGCGACTCATGCGGTGGCCGCGATACGCGAGATTTCTTCCGGGGCGATCTCTTCGAGCAGGCGCTCGACAAATTCGAAGCGCGCCTCGGGGTGGCTGAGCGCTGCGGTGAAGGAGAGTCTCGTTGCGTCCCGCAGCCGATAGGTGCCGGGGTCGTTCTGGATCAGGCGAACGACGCGGCCGGGATCAACCCGCGTGCGCGCGTTGAACACGAGGCGACCGGCGATCGGTCCGACATCGATTCGGTCTATCCCGAGGCGCTCGCTTGCAAGTTTCAGTTCCGTGGTGCGGAAGAGGTTCTGGGCCGGCATGGGCAACGGTCCGAAGCGATCGAACATCTCGGCCTTGAGGTCGTCCAGGGCATCGGCGCTGCCCGCGCCAGCGATGCGCTTGTACAGGATCAGGCGCATGTGGACATCCGGCAGATACGCGTCCGGGATCAAGGTGGGTACGTGGAGATTCACCTCGCGATTCTTGGGGATAGGCTGGTCGAGGTTGGGCGCGGCGTGTCCCGCGCGAATCGCCGCCACGGCCCGCTCGAGCATCTCCATGTAGAGCGCGAAGCCGATGCTTTCGATCTGTCCCGACTGGTCCTCGCCCAGGAGCTCCCCGGCGCCCCGGATCTCCAGGTCGTGCGTCGCCAGCGTGAAGCCCACGCCGAGTTCGCCGGCGGCGACAATCGCTTCCAGGCGCTTGCGCGCGTCCACAGTGATCGCCCTCGGATCGGGAGTCAGCAAGTAGGCGTACGCCTGGCGGTGGGATCGCCCGACGCGACCGCGCAACTGGTGAAGCTGCGCCAGGCCGAGACGATCGGCGCGATCGACGATGATCGTATTGGCGTTGGGAATGTCGATGCCGTTTTCAATGATCGTGGTGCAAACCAGGAGGTTGCAGCGGCGATGGTAGAAATCTGCCATGACCTGTTCCAGCGCGCGCTTCGGCATCTTGCCGTGACCGACGCCGATGCGGGCGTTGGGCGCGAGTTCGCCGACACGCTCGGCGGCGCGCGCAATGGTTTCGACGCGGTTGTGCAAGTAGAACACCTGGCCGCCCCGGGCGAGCTCGCGGTCGATGGCTTCGCGCAGGACATGGTCGCGCCGAGGCATGACGAAGGTCTTGATGGACAACCGCCTGGCTGGCGGCGTGGCGATGATCGACATCTCGCGCATGCCGCTGATCGCCATGTTGAGCGTCCTCGGTATCGGGGTGGCGGTGAGCGCGAGGACATCGACCTCGGCGCGCAGTTCCCGCAAGTGCTCTTTCTGGCGCACGCCGAATCGATGTTCCTCATCGAGGATTACCAGGCCCAGGTCGCCGAACTCGATCCCTGCGACGAGCAGCCGGTGCGTGCCGATCACGATATCGACCGCGCCGCTCGCGAGCCGTTGCCGGACGTCTTGCGCGTCGCTATCGGTACGCAGGCGGGATATGACTTCGATCTCGGCTGGCCAATCAGCGAAACGGTCGCGAAAAGTCTCGTAGTGCTGTTGCGCGAGCAAGGTCGTCGGCACCAGAACGGCGACCTGTTTGCCGGACTGGACGGCGACAAATGCAGCGCGCATGGCGACTTCGGTCTTGCCGAATCCAACATCCCCGCAGATCAGACGGTCGGTGGGCCTTTCCGACTGAAGATCAGCCAGCACCGCGTCAATGGCGCCCTGCTGGTCGGTCGTCGTTTCGAACGGAAACTGTTCGCAGAAGCGGTAGTAGTCGTCGTCCGGGGCGCTGAAGACAGTGCCGGCCCGCGCTTCCCGGCGCGCGTAGATATCGAGCAGCTCGGCGGCCACATCGTAAACCTTTTTTGCCGCCCGCCGCTTCGCCTTGTCCCACTGATCGGAACCGAGGCGGTGCAGCGGCGCGTGATCGCTGTCCGCGCCGGCATACCGGGAAATCAGGTGCAGCGAGGTGACGGGCACATAGAGGCGGCTGTCTTCGGCGTAGTCGATGGCGAGAAATTCCTGCGCGTAGCCGTCTATCTCGAGGGTCTTGAGACCGCGATACCGGCCGACGCCGTGATCGGCGTGCACGACGGGCGCGCCGATGGACAGTTCCGTCAGGTTGCGTATGACAAGTTCCGCGTCCAGGGTTCGCGACGCGCGGGATACCGGACCGTCGGCGCGGTGGCCGAAGATCTCTGTTTCGGTGATCAGCGCGAAATCCGGCAATCGCGTGCCCCGATCCATATCGGCGACCGTGAGCGCAAGCGGCGCTCGGCTCCGAAGGAACGCCCTGAAATCATCGACCTCCACCGCGTGTATGCGGGCGCGAGCGAGAAACTCCGCGAGGTGCTGCCGGCGCCCCGGCGTTTCGGCCGTCAACAGCACCGGACATTCCGTCGCGTCGATGAACGTTCGCAGGCTGTGCGCCTCGTCGCGTCCGCGTTGGCTCGCCATCACGTCCGGGAGCGGACTGCCACCGAAGCCGATGCCATGGCGGCGTCGTTGGCCGTCCGGGTCTATTCGCAGCTTGGGATAGGGGGCCAGCGCGGCGAGCAGTTGCTCTCGGGAGAGGTATAGCGCTCCGGGTTCAAGCAGGGGTCGCTCGATATCGTGGCGCAGCGATTCGTAGCGACTGTGCAGCCCGCCGACAAACCGTTCGGCGCTTTCAAGGCAACCATCATCCAGCACGACCACCGTTGTCTCCGGCAGATAGTCGAACAATGTCGCCGTGTGTTCGAAGAAAAACGGCAGATAGCACTCCACGCCCGGGTGCGCGATGCCATCGCTCACGTCCCGATACACCTGGCATCGGCGCACGTCCACATCGAACGTGTGGTGCCAGCCCTCGCGAAAGCGGCCGATGCCCGCGGCGTCGAGGGGAATCTCCTTGGCGGGAAGGATTCTTACCGCGTCGATGCGTTCGATCGTGCGCTGCGTCTCCGGATCGAATGTCCTTAAGGTGTCGATCTCGTCGTCGTCGAGGTCGATCCGCAGCGGCAGTTCGGACCCCATGGGAAAGATGTCCATCAATGAACCGCGCACGGCGTACTCACCGCGTTCGACTACCGTGCCGACGTTGCGATATCCGGCGCGCTGCAATCGTATGCGCTGGGTGTCTATGGAGAAGCGGCTGCCCGTTTCGACAACGAGCGACTGCGCTTCGACAAAGGCCGTCGGCGGCAACCGTTGCATCAGCGTTTGCACTGGTGCCACCAACACGCCCCGCTCTATTCGCGGCAGGGCATAGAGCGTCGCGAGCCGTTCGGAAATGATGTCCTGGTGCGGCGAAAAGTTGTCGTATGGCAACGTTTCCCAGTCGGGGAAGGCGAGCGGTGTGGTCGCGCCCGCCGCAAAAAAATCGATCTCCCGACGCACCCGGTCGGCGTCCTCGGTGTCCCGCGCGACGTAGAGCACGAAGTGTTCGGATCGGGCGACGAGGCGCGTGGCGACAAGGCTCGGGCCGCTGCCGAACAGGCGTTGCCAGTTGCGTGCCGAACGCGGCGGGGGAACGTCGATGTGCGCCGGGTCCATTGGGAAAAGAGGGCTAGTGCTCCGTCAAACCTAAATCTACGGGTATCTGCGGGTCTTTTTGGCCCCTGGCTTCGTTGCTCCTCCTTGTGTGGTGCCTGCCACACCGCGTCGTCGCGCCTCGCCAGGAACCAAAAATCCCTCGCAGCTACACTCGCATTTTTAGGCTTGACGGAACACTAGGCGGAGGCACGTATTCTATCTGCTACGGTGCGTATCCCAAACCAAAAATGCGCGGCCTGGGAGTTGGGGGCATCTCCGCTGCGGGCCGCCGCTGCAGATTGTATGGAAGCCGTGCCTGCGAAAAGTTAGAATAGCGGGGCTCTCGCCTGGGAATTTCCCGAGAATTTCGGCGCTTACGGCCTGCTGGGTCAAACTCCAAATGAAAGTCACCGATATTGGTAATCCGGACTACTTCCACAAGGTGGTGGATTGCCAATGGGGATGCCCGTCGCATACCCCGGTGCCTGAGTACATCCGTTTGATCGCCCAGGAACGCTATACCGAGGCGTTCATGGTCAACTGGGAGTCGAACGTGTTTCCGGGCATTTTGGGACGCACCTGCGACCGTCCGTGCGAGCCGGTGTGCCGCCGGGTGCGAACCGAAGAGAAACCGGTGGCGATCTGCCGGTTGAAACGCGTCGCCGCAGACAACAAGGGCGACATTGGCCCCTACCTGCCGCCGGTGCCGAAGCAGAAAAACGGCAAGCGCATCGCACTGCTGGGCGCCGGTCCCGCCTCGCTCGTCGTGGCGCGCGATCTGTTGCCGCTGGGGTACGAGATCGACATGTTCGACCGCGACCCCGCCGGGGGCGGCATGATGCGCAGCCAGATTCCCGCCTTCCGCCTGCCTGCGGAAGTGCTGGAGGAAGAGGTCGACCTGATTCTGGATATGGGCGTCAACGTTCGCTTCAACTACGAGATTTCGAGCATGAAGGAAATGCTCGATATGGACTATGACGCCTACTTCGTCGGCACCGGCGCGCCGCGCGGTCGCGATCTTGACCTGCCCGGGCGCCGCGAGTCGGCCGCACACATATCCATCGGGATCGATTGGCTGTCGAGCGTGGCCTTTGGCCACATCGATTCGATCTCCGGCAAGGTGATCGTAATGGGCGGCGGCAACACGGCCATGGACTGCTGCCGAACTTCCAAGCGCATCGGGGCCGAGTCGGTCACCGTGGTCGTGCGCTCGGCGTTCGAGGTGATGAAGGCCTCCGACTGGGAAAAGGAAGAGGCCTTGGACGAGAACATTCCCATCGTCAACAATCGGCCGCCGAAGGAATTCGTGCATGACAACGGCAAGTTGAAGGGCGTTGTGTTCGAGTGCGTCAAACCGGTGCGGGACGAGGATAGCGGGCGCCTGAACTATGTGCCCACCGGCGAACCGGATGTCTACATGGAATGCGATCACATCCTCATGGCCATCGGCCAGGAGAACCACTGTCCGTGGATCGAACGGGACATCGGCATCGAGTTCGACAAGTGGGACTGCCCGGTGCTCGACGACGTAACCTTCCAGACCACCCACCCGAAGATATTCTTCGGCGGCGACTCGGCGTTCGGCCCCGAGAACATCATCTGGGCAGCGGCCCACGCGCATCGTGCCGCGATCTCGATCCACCTGCTGTGCCAGGGCCAGGACATCCGGCGGGATCGGCCCCCCGAAGGCGTCAACCTCATCAGTCAGAAAATGGGCGTCCATGAATGGAGCTACGACAGCGCCCACGATCCGGCGAAGCGTTTCATCGTCCCCCACGCGAACAAAACGAGCGCGCTCCGTAACATCAAGGTCGAGGTTGAACTGGGCTTTGATCGCGCGCTCGGCCTGAAAGAAGCGCAGCGCTGCCTGAACTGCGACGTGCAGACCGTATTTACCGAAAGCCTGTGCATCGAATGCGATGCCTGCGTCGACATATGTCCGATGGACTGCATCACGTTCACCGACAACGGTGAGGAAGAGGATCTGCGGGGCCGCCTCCTGGCGCCTGCGGAGAACTTCGAGCAGGACCTCTACGTTTCCGGCGAACTCGTCACGGGTCGCGTGATGGTGAAGGACGAGGACGTTTGCCTGCACTGCGGATTGTGCGCGGAACGCTGCCCGACCGCCGCGTGGGACATGCAGAAGTCAGTGTTCCACATTCCCCAGCTCGGCACCTATATCGAATGACGACCTACAACGACTTCGTCATTCGTTTCGCCAACGTCAACGGCTCCGGTTCCGCCAGCGCCAATGGCATGTTCGCGAAGGCGCTGTTTCGCATGGGCGTGCCCATCTCCACGCACAACATTTTCCCTTCGAACATCGAGGGCCTGCCGACGTGGTTCGAGGTGCGTGCTTCCGGAGCGGGCTATCACGGTCGCCGCGAAGGCGTCGACCTGATGGTCGCCATGAACGCCGAAACCTATGAGGAGGATGTCGCCGCCATCGTGCCCGGGGGGTACCTGCTGTACGACAACTCCGCTGGCCTCGACCGGCGCCTGTTCCGGCGCGGCGTGAACCACGTAGGGGTGCCGATCTCCAAGTTGATCGTGTCCGCGTACACCGATCCCAGGCAGCGCAAACTGTTCAAGAATATCGTCTACGTGGGTGCCTTGTCGGCGCTGTTGAACATCGACTTCGACGTGATCACCGGGATGGTCTCGACGCAGTACCGCGGCAAGGACGAACTCATCGCCCCGAACATTCGCGCCCTCGAGATGGGTCGCGACTACGCGCGAGAATACCTGGAGTGTCCCTTGCCGATTCAGGCGCGGCGCAGCGACGCCATCGGCAACAAAATCATGATCGACGGCAACGAAGCCGCGGCGCTGGGGGCGGTATACGCCGGTGCGACGATCTGCGCCTGGTACCCGATCACCCCGTCCACGTCGATGGCGGAAGCGTTCGAGAAGCACGCCGGGCGGCTACGCGTGGACAAGGACACCGGCCAGCACAAGTTCGCTGTCATTCAGGCGGAAGACGAGATGGCGGCGATCGGCATCGTCATTGGCGCCGCCTGGAACGGCGCGCGCGCGTTCACCGCCACCAGCGGGCCCGGCCTGTCGCTGATGTCCGAGTTTCTGGGCCTCGCATACTTCGCCGAGATCCCGGCGGTGCTGTTCGACATTCAGCGGGTGGGGCCTTCAACCGGCTTGCCGACGCGCACGCAGCAGGGCGATCTGCTCTCAGCCGCTTATGCTTCCCACGGCGACACCAGGCATCCGCTCCTGTTCCCGTCGACGCCAGGGGAGAGTTTCGAATTCGCGGCTTCCGCGTTCGACCTCGCCGACCGGCTGCAGACGCCAATTATCGTCTTGAGCGATCTTGAACTCGGCATGAACGAGAACCTGTCCAATCCGCTGACCTGGGACGACGACCGCCGATACGACCGGGGCAAGGTGTTGACCAGGGAGGATCTCGACGAGGTCGAGGAGTTCGGTCGCTACGTCGACGTCGATGGCGACGGCATCGGCTACCGGACGCTTCCCGGCGCGCATCCGACCAAGGGGGCGTTCTTTACCCGGGGAACGTCCCGGGACGCGTACGCGCGCTACACGGAGTCGGCGGAGGCGTACACGGAAAATATGGATCGCCTGCTCGTCAAGTGGCGAACGGCGGCGATGCTGATGCCCGCGCCCGAAATCAGCGGGCGTCGACACCGTGTCGGCATCGCCTACTATGGCACTACTGCGGTGCCGATGGCGGAGGCGTTGAACTATCTGGCTCAGGACGGCGTGCGGCTTGACACCATGCGCATTCGCGGATTTCCGTTCTCGGACGCGGTGGTCGAGTTCATCGACTCGCACGATTTCGTCATTGTGGTCGAACAGAACCGCGATGGACAGATGAAGACGCTGCTCGTCAACGAAACGGGCGTGGACCCTGCAAAGATCGTTTCGGTGTTGTCCTACGGTGGCCTGTCCATCTCCGCCGACACGATTCGCGAACGCGTGCGCCAGCACTACGACGAGAACAACCTGGCGCGCCTCACCGAGGTGTCGGACGCGAAAGCTGGAAGGACCTCGAGACGACCATGACATTCGTAGCGAAACCGGAAGTTCACCACCCCAAGCTCCCGTTGAACGAGATCGGCCTGAACCGGCGCGACTACGAGGGCCTGGTATCCACACTGTGCGCGGGCTGCGGACACGACTCGGTGAGCGCGGCCGTCACCCAGGCGTGCGCGGAGCTGTCGATCCCGCCGCACAGGTTCGCCAAGCTTTCCGGCATCGGCTGTTCGTCGAAGACGCCAAACTACTTCCTGGGCAACTCCCACGGCTTCAACGCCGTACACGGCCGCATGCCATCGGTCGCGACGGGCGCCAACCTGGCCAACCGGGATCTCTACTGCATCGGTATTTCCGGCGACGGCGACTCCGCGTCCATTGGCTTCGGACAGTTCGCGCACATCGTTCGCCGTCGGGTCAACATGCTCTATATTGTCGATAACAACGGCACCTATGGCCTCACCAAGGGCCAGTTTTCGGCCACCAACGACAAGGGATCGACGAGCAAGCGGGGCGTGCCGAACCTGTACGAACCGATCGACCTGGTGACTACGGCGCTGCAGATCGGCGCCGGCTTCGTGGCGCGCAGTTTCTCCGGCGACAAGGGCCAACTCGTGCCTCTCATCAAGGCCGGTTTGCTGCATCGGGGCTTCGCCTTCATCGACGTGGTTTCTCCTTGCGTGGCGTTCAACAACCACAACGGCTCGACCAAGAGCTACGAATACACGCGCGGCCACGCCGCGAGCGTCGTCGCGACCGACTTCGTCGCGCCGCACGAAGAGATCACCGCGGACTATGCCCCGGGCGAGCGCGAGGTCGTTCGCCTGCCGGACGGTTCCCGACTGCACCTGCGCAAACTCGAAGAGGACTATGATCCCCACGACCGCACCCGCGCGCTGAGCTACGTGCTGGAAGCCCAGCAAGACGGTGAAGTGGTGACGGGCTTGCTGTACGTTGATCGCGACGGTACCGATTGCCACGAAATCCTGGACACCGTGGGCATGCCTCTCAGCGCGCTGGACGAGGCGGAACTTTGCCCTGGCCAGGCAGCCCTCGACTCGATCAATGCGGGGTTCAGATAGGCGATCCCGTCAGGGGCTCTCTAGCGGATTCACTCGGGAGCGTGGACATTATGCGTTGATCGCCCGATCCATCCGTCAGGTTGCGGATTCTGTTTTCCTGGAGGCAGTTGGGCGAAGCGAAGGTCGGCCACAGGGCGAGGTCCAGGACAATACATGACACGCACATCGCACCAGGAAGACGCGGCATGAGCGGCGGCGATCTGACCTATGTCACCGATGAAATGCGGGCGGCTCGGGGCGAGTGGGGGGAAACGCGCACCGCGCCGCCGATCACGGAGACGGACATCCGCCGCTGGGCGATGGCGACGTTCTATCCGGAGAAGCCCCCGCGCATCTATTGGGACGGGGAATACGCGGCGGCGACGCGCTGGGGCGGCATTGTAGCGCCGCCCGACTTCAATCCTTTCGCATGGTCGTTCAAACGGAGCCCATTCTTCGCCGAGGGCATGCGGGGACGGCGTCTGGACGGCAACCCGGTGACCGGCATGAACGGCGGTCAGACGGATACCTACGGGGTCCCGATGCGGGCGGGCGACGTGATCTCCGAGCGCAGCCGCCTCCTCGACTGGTGGGAGCGGGAAGGGCGCCTGGGACATACGCTCTTCGTGAAATCCGAGATCGAGTGGCGCAACCAGAACGACGAACTGGTCAGGACGCGCCTGTCCATCGGTATTCGCTTTTGAGGAGGGGACGATGAGCGTCCGTTTCAAGGACATCCAGGTGGGAGACAAGCTGCCCGAATGGTCACGCACGACGAGCTTTCCGGAGTGGAACCGGTACGCTGCCGTCAACCACGAGTTCGTGCCGTTCCACATGGACGACGAGGCGGGGCGCCGAGCCGGCAACGCGCAGGGAGCCTTTGGCATGGGCAATCTGCGCTACGCCTATGTCGTCAATGCGCTGCACGACTGGATCGGGGACGAGGGCATCGTGCGGGAAGTCGGATGCCAGTATCGGGCCCTCAATCAGAAAGACGATGTGTTGACCGTCGTCGGTGAAGTGACGGAGAAGGTGATCGAGGAGGGGGAGCAACGCGTGTGTCTCGACATCAATGTCGTCAACCAGGACGGCCTTCGGACATGTCCGGGTCACGCGGTGGTGGTGTTGCCCTAACCCGGATTTCTCAAACAAGGGTGTTTAGAGATGGGAGAATGTGCTATAACCCTTTGATTGACAAATAAAAAAGAGGAACAGCATGGATTCTCCCACCGCGACAGACTGTAACGCGCCGCAGCTGCGCTGCGCAACCCCGGACGGCGTCCGCCCGCGGCGTTTCGAAGCCGATTTCACGGGCGGCGCGCTGACCGCCGACGGCGGCGCGCTGCTCATGGGCTTGGCCAACCAGTCGGTCGGGCTGTTCCGCCGGGTGGCGGCCTGCTTCTCCGACCACCGCGACGCCGCCTATGTCGTGCACGAGGTGGAGACGCTGGTGGGTCAGCGCATCCTCGGCCTGACGCTGGGCTACGAGGATTTGAACGATCACGACGCGCTGCGCAAGGATCCGCTGCTGGGCGCGGTGCTGGGCCGCCTGGAGAAGCGCCGCGACGACTGCGAGCCGCTGGCGGGCAAGAGCACGCTGAACCGGCTGGAGTTGGCGGCGGCGGCGCGCCTGGATCGGAAGCATCGCAAGGTGGTGGCGGACTTCGGGCGCTTCGACGCGCTGCTGGCGGAGTTGTTCGCGGAGCGCTTCCGGGCGCCGCCGAAGGAGCTGGTGCTGGACTTGGACGCCACCGACGTGCCGCTGCACGGCGGCCAGGAGGGGCGCTTCTACCATGGCTACTACCGGGAGTACTGCTACCTGCCGCTGTTGGTGTTCTGCGGCGCCGAGCCGCTGCTGGTGCGGCTGCGCAGCGCCGCCGTCGACGCGGCCGCCGGCGTCGAGCGCGACTTGGACGCGCTGGCGGACCGGCTGCGCGCGCGCTGGCCGGACGCGCGCCTGATCCTGCGCACGGACTCGGGCTACTGCCGGGAGGAGATCCTGGCGTGGTGCGAAGGCCGGGAGGGCGTCGACTACGTGATCGGGCTGGCCAAGAACGGGCGGCTGAAGCGGATGATCGAGGGCGAATTGGCGGACGCCCGGCAGAGCGCGCGCGAGACCGGCGAGGCCGCGCGGCGCTTCGCGGACTTCCGGTACGCCACGCTCGAATCTTGGACGCGCGAGCGGCGGGTGGTCGCCAAGGCGGAGGCGCTGCCCGGCACCGGCGTTGCCGGCGCGAAGGACAATCCGCGCTTCGTCGTCACGTCGCTGCCGGCCGAGACGCATCCGGCGCGAGCGCTTTACGAGGAGTTCTACTGCGCGCGCGGCGACGCCGAGAACCGCGTCAAGGAGCACAAGCTCGACCTGTTCTCGGCGCGCTGCTCGTGCAACCTGTTCGACGCCAACACGCTGCGCCTGTACTTCTCCACCTTCGCGCTGATCCTGTTCAACCGCCTGCGCGACGCCCTGGCGCGAACCGCCGACAAGCTGGCGAGTGCCTATCCCGGCACGCTGCGGCTGCGGCTGCTGAAGATCGGCGCGCGCGTGCGCGTGTCCGCGCGCCGCATTCACGTCGCCATGGCCGGTGGCTGTCCCGACAAAGCCGCGTTCGCGGCGGCGTGGCGCGCGCTTGTTCCGACCTGATGCGCGGCCGACCGGCCCGATCAATGCTTGCGCCCGCGCGAACGACGTGCCCGGTCGATTGCGCGCGCCCGAACCGCCGCCGTCGGCGGACAACGCCGAAGACCGGCCGCCGGCGGCCCGTTGCCCAGCCGACCGCCCCAATCGACGGCCGCTACGCCGCGATATCCTCGCCGCGCCGCCAATCCGCCAATCGGTCGCCGAAACCCGGCCAGCCTCCTCCCGATATGCGACCATCGCCCCGGTTTATGAGAAATGCGGGCTAACGCCAAAACAACGTCGCCCTGGCGGGCACCGTCTTTGCCCCCAAGCCCTGGGCGTCGTCGCGCCGGCCTGCCCAGCGGCCGATCTGGTCGGTGGAAGGGTTCGCCCTTCTGCGGCGAACTTCCATGGAACAACACTGCCACCACCACTGGAGGACTTGCCACGTCGGAGTTCCCTGGGCGTCACGGGCGCACGGTAATCCAGTGGGCTGAAGGCTCCTAGGGGACCGAGACGCGGCCGAGCGTGTACACCCTGGCGCCCCGCTGAGCGCGACTCCTGTCGTCGCGTACGAGGGCCCGGGCGCGCTTGTAGCTCTCGCTGCTGGCTTCCTGGTTGCCGAGCCGATCATGGATCTCACCCTGCAGTTCGTAGAACCGGTGATCTCGGCGATGCAGGCGGATGGCTTGCGACACCAGTTCCAAGGACTCCGTTGGCATGCCGGCCTTGTGGGCACGTTGCGCCAAGGTGTAGTACGTGTAGGCGTCCCGCGCGCGCGAGTGCGCTACGCGTCGCTCGTAGAAGCGCGCATTTGCGTCCTGTCCGAGCGCCCCGTAGGCGTTCACCAGTCCGCGAATCGCCGCGCGGTTGTCGCGGTCGAAACCCAATGCCCGATGGTAGCCGGCAACGGCGTGGTCGAAGTAGCCGCGCTGGGCATAGAACACGCCCAGATTGGTCCAGAAGTCCGGGTTGTCTGGCGCCAGTTCGATTGCCTTTCGCAGATACACGAAGGATCCCCGTTCGTCGCCTGCCATGTCGTCGGAAAAGGCAAGGTTGCTGTAGTACAGTCCGGCGGCGAATCGGTCGCCCACCACGTGCCGGTCGTGAATGCCGTTGGCGTATTTCCTGCTGAACTCCAGCGTGACCGGGCCGCGCCCGGGAATGTCGTCCACCCTCGCGTTGACGTGCTTGATCAACACGACCATGCCATTGACGCTGTCATAGTCGGGTGGCACGTCGACGGCCTGGTAGCTCGCCTCGAGACCCACTTCCCGGGCTAGCGCGACTGACAGGTTCGTGTAGGACAGGCAGTTGCCACGTTTCTCGGCAAACGCTTCGCGCGCAGACAGGTTCGCATACGCGTCGTAGCCGCCCTGGAAATACCCGTCCTCGCGCATCCTCTGGAGCAATCTTCGCAAGCGGCCGGCCTTGTTGGGAATCTGCAGAAGATCCGCGACGAAAGCGCGCATGGAATCGTTGGTAGCAAGAATGTCGATGTCGGGACGCTCGGTACCCGCCACCGCCTCGCCGAAGATCGCCTCGCCGGACAGCAAGTCGGCCTCGGGGATATGGTCATCGACCAAACCGACAGTCGTCTGACACCCCGAGAGAGCGAGAACGAGTATCCCGGCCACAGGACCGATTTGATCAAACCGCCGCACTCGATGCCTCAATCCACGGTTCGCGACGAAGCGGACATGCTCATCAACGATCCCCTACATGCCGTCCTCGAAGAGGAACCGCAACCTGCTCCAGTGGCTCCACGCGCTTCGAACATACGCCCTTCGCGGTGGTGCGTCCACCCACGTCAGGGCTGCGGAAGTCGGTCCTGTTCCACCGGCTCTCGCTCGGGCCGTCTGTGGCGAAACTTCGTCGGTAACGGAGTCTATCCAAGCGCCGTCAGATGGCTCGATGCCGCCCAGTCGGAGTCGATGTACGTCCCCCGCTAGTGCCGTGTCCCGCAAGTTCACGCCCGTCGAGGCTAACCTTTGGCCGGCGGCCGACGCTGCGCCCAGGGCCGCGCGCGCTCAAAGGCCGCGGCGGCGCGCAGCACCAGGCTGTCGGACGCGCGTTTGCCGACGATCTGCAGCCCGACGGGCAGGCCGCCGTCCGTAAAACCGCAGGGCACGCTGGCTGCCGGCAAACCGCTCATGTTGAAGGGGTAGCAGAACTCGGACCAGGACAGCCAGTCCCACGGATGGTCGGGCCAGTGCGCTGGTTGCAGGCGTTCGACCGGAAACGCGGAAACGGAGACCGACGGCGTCAACAGCAGATCCCAATCGGCCATGAACCGATGCATGCGTTCGATGTAGGCGAGCTTGCGTTCGCGCATGGCGAGATAGGTTTCCGCGCTGTGTCCGCTGCCAGCGCGAATACAGGCGACCAGGCCGGGGTCCATCCTGTCCTCCCACTCGACGAGGTGTTTCGCGAGCGGCGACTCGTGGACCGCCCAGAAGAATCGGGCGAGTTCGGGCCCATCCTTGCCCCAGGTTGGCTCCACGGCCTCGACGCGGCATCCGAAGGACTCGAAATCGCGCGCGGCCCTCTCGACCAGGTCGGTCACGTCCCCCTCGACGCGGGCGTGGCCGAGGTCGGCGCTGAAGGCGACTCTCAACTCGCCCACATCCCTTTCCAACCCGTCGGAGAACGCGCTACCGGAACCGGTGAGGCTGGTGTGATCGAACGGATGGGCGCCGGCGGTCGCATCGAGGAACAGCGCGGCGTCGGCGACGGTGCGGGAGATCGGCCCGACATGGGAAACGTGGTCGTTGTTGCGTACCGGCACGTGGGGCACGCGTCCCCAGGTGGGTTTGAAGCCGAAGACACCGCAGAAGTGGGACGGCATGCGGATGGACCCGGCGCCGTCCGAGCCCTGGTGCAGCGGACCGAGCCCCATCGCCGCCGCGGCGGCCGCGCCGGCCGATGACCCGCCTGCGTTGAAGCCGCGTTTCCAGGGGTTGTGGGTGATGCCGGTGCGGGGACTGCGGCTCATCCCCGTCCAGCCGAATTCCGAAGTGGTGGTCTTGCCGATGATCACGGCGCCTGCGGCCTTGAGTCGCTGAGCGACCGGAGAATCGCTGTCGGCGATGTGGCCCGCCTGGGAAAAAGAACCCCGTTCTGTCGGGAATCCCTCGAGATCGAACAGATCCTTGATGGTCACGGGAACGCCATGCAGCACGCCGGTTGCCTCCCCGCGGGTCACCGCCTTTTCCGCGTTTCCCGCCATTTCGAGGGCGAGATCCGGGGTCAGCCTGGCGAAGGCGTTGATGCCCGCATCAAGGCGATCAATGCGATCGAGTACCGCCCGGGTGATCTCCATTGGCGAGACCTGCTTCGTGCGGACCCAATCTGCGATCTGCGTCGCGGGGGCGAAATAAAGCTCGTCGCCGCTCACGCGACGTAGTCTGGCGCCGTGGCTGCCGCCGCGTAGTTCTCCTTCAACACCGCATAGCTCTGGATGTCGGCATTGACAACGTCGAGGCCGTTTTCGAGCACATAGGCGTAGGAACGCTGGAAGTCCGAAAGGTGCGCGCGCAACAGCTTGTCGCTGTAGTGGCCGTCGAACGCCTTGGGATTGCCGCGTCCGAGCCATCCCCGGCCCGCGAGCAGGCGCCCGACCTTCATGCCGATCAATCCCATGCCCGCGGCGCGGGCCTTGTCGAGCTGCGGACGAATCGCCTTCATGTCCGGGGTGCCATCGAGGATGTTGCGACTGTTCCAGTCGTACCAGCCGGCCGGCGTAACGGCGACCATCGCGAGGCTGAACCAACCGGTTTGTACTGCGGCTTCGAGAACGCTCGCGGCGTTCTCGTGCGTGCTGACGCCGTAGTGGGATACCTTTCCCGCCTGTCTGGCCGCGAGAAAGGCCGCGTACATCTCCTCTGAACGGACCATGTGCGGGTTGTTCGCGCCCATCTGGTAGTAGGCATCCACATGGTCCGTGCCGAGTTCGGACAGGCTTTCATCCATCAACGCGGTCCATGTCTTCGCGGCCCTGCGCGCGTCTGTCACGGATATCTCTTCGTCCGGATCCGCGTCTATGCCTGTCATTCCCTTTGAAATCAGGAAGATATCGTCACGGTGGCGCCCGACGAAGTCCCGCATGTTGCGCTCGGCGGCGTTGTAGTAGCGACGCGTGCCGACATCGAAGACGTTGATGCCCGCCTCGAAGGCGCGTTCGAGCAAGGCGTCCTGGGGCTGCCGGGACAGCGCGGCGCCGCAGCCGAACACGAGCCGGCTTGCGTTGTAGCCCGTGCGTCCCAGGGTCCGGTAGGTCATTTTCGGCCAGGGCACGGCGCCCGGGGCCGCGTCCTTCGCTGTTTCCATGGCCGCGTGAATGTCGCGCGTTTGCCACAGTGCCTGGCTGCCGGCGGCGAGCATCGCGAGCAGTTGCACGAATGTTCGACGGCTGGACAGGTTGGTTTTCATGGCTTGTCTTTCCTGAGCGGTTCCGCGGCCACTTTGCCATCTCCCCGCCGCAAGTCAACTCGGAGGCGGAGTGTCCGAAGGCGGGATTCGCGCCGGATCTTGCCGCGCTCGCGACCGAAGGCTTGCCGATCGGAAAACTGTCTCTGCTTTCGGTTGACCTTCGCGCGCGCGTGATTCAAATTGTGCATTGAAGTTCCGGACGGTGGCGCAAACGATGAGCGAAACGACACGCATGCGATCGGACGTCATCGTCGTCGGCAATACTTCCGACGATCCCTTCGCCATCGACGTGGCCTTTGCCTTCGGCCAGACCGAGGACATCGCCGACCTGATCAGCATGAAGACGTTCGCCAACACGGAGTTCTGTCCGCGCTTCATCTCCGACGAGACGGACTTCACGAACATCGGCAACAAGCTTACCGGGAAGACCGTGGTCATCGTCAGCACGTCGAATCGCGTGGTGAGCCGCCAGAACCTCGCCATGCGCAACATGCTGATAGCGCGCGCGGCGAAGGAAAACGGTGCGGCGGAAGTCATCCTGGTGGAGCCGGACCTGTACTACAGCGCACAGGATCGGGGTCCAAGGCCCGAACTTGGCTTTACCGCTTTCGAACGCGATCAGAAGGACCTGAAGAAGTTCGACGGGCAACCGTTCTCCGTGATGCTCTACGCGCAGATGCTGAAGTTGTCCGGCGTCGACCGCGTCGTGACGGTGCACAACCACTCCCATGCGGTGCGATCGGTATTCGCCAAGATCTTCGATGGGGGCTATCACCACCTGCTGCCCCACGAGATCTACGTCGACTACCTGCTCAACTCCGACATCGTGCGGTACGGGCCGAGCGGCGAAGGGCTCGCGCTGTGCGCCCCGGACCAGGGCGCGCGGGAGTTCGTGCTCGAAATGGCATCGTCGTTGGGCTTGCCGAAGGCGAAGTGCATTCTACTTGCGAAGGAGCGTTCCGGCGAACGCGACGTGGAGATCTCGCTGTACGAAGGAAGCGAGACGAGTTTCGAGGACATCGAAGGCCACGACATCGTGCTGTTCGACGACATGGTGCGTACTGGCTCTACCTTGATCAAGACGTGCCAGTTTCTGAAGAAAGTCAATCCCGGCCGCCTGGTTTTCGCGGTCACGCACTTCTACGCCAGCGACGAGGGTCGGCAGAAGATGGCGGACAGCGCGGTCGACGAGATCCTCGCTCTCAACACGCTGCCCGCGGTGCTCAATCGGGACGAGCAAGGTCGGCTACGCAAGAAGATGGTCGTGCTGAAGATCGAAAAGTGGCTCGCGCGCAACCTGTGTGAAATTACCGGCGTTTCAGGCGAGCCGAGCGACAATTTCTACCAGATCGACATGTCGTCGAAGAACCCCCGGTTCAGGCGCAAGATCTGGTCGAACGACCAGCTTGCAAGCCTGCGCACCGGCTGAGTTTCCGCCCCGCCCGACGAACTGTCAGGACAACGCAGGTAGAACCGCTTCCGCGAGCAGGCGCTCGTTGTCGACCACGTAGTCCGAGCGGCAGGCCGAGTTCAGGATGATGGTGCGTGCGCCCGCGTCGATGTATTCGCGCAACCGCGCGATGCAATCATCGGGATTGCCCGCTAGCGCGTACCTGCCGACCAGCTTCGAGAAATCCTGGTTGTACTGTCGCGACAACCGTTGGGTGGCCATGTCGACGGCGGTGTCGCGGTCTTCGTGTACGGCGAAGAAAATGTGGAGACCGGGGATGACGGCGTCTTCGCGGCCCGCTGCGCCGGCGAATCCGGCGATGGTGTAAAGGCTGTCCGCCAGGCGCTCTGGCGTGTACATGTAGGGCAGCCAACCGTTGCCGTGTCGGGCGCAGCGGCGCATGGCGGCTTCGCTACGCCCCGAGATCCAGATCGGCGGATGGGGTCGCTGCGTAGGTTTGGGCGCGAGCGTCACGCCGGAAAGCCGCGTAAAGCGTCCTTCGACACTGACGTCGTCCTCCGTCCACAGGCGCTTCATGATCGCCAGGGCTTCATTCGTACGGGCGCCGCGCTCGCGCACCGGAACGCCGCAGGCGTCGAATTCCCTGGCGAACTCGCCGCCGACGCCGACGCCGAGGTGGAAACGCCCGTTGGACACGAGGTCGAGGGTGGCGACCAGTTTGGCCAGCAGCGGCGGCGGGTACAGCGGCACGAGGGTGATCGCGCTCATGAGCTTGATTGAGGATGTGGCCCCCGCAGCCGCGGCGAGAGCGATCAGCCCATTGTTGACCGGACCGTAGAAGAAAACGTGCTCTCCGGTGGACACGAATTGGTAGCCGAGCCGTTCCGCCTCCCGGGCGTTCGCGGCAATGTCGTCGAGCCGTTGCAAGCCGATGCCGAATTCCACCTGGGCCATGCGTTTGTTCTCTCTCCCGGTTGTTGATAGCGCTTGCCGAGCTAATGGCCCGCGTCAATCGAAATCATTATGTCCCCGAGTTGCCACCGCAGAAAGAGGCATGCCGGGGATGAGGCGCGGTCCTGCGGCGTGCCACGTCGATTATGCTGAGGTTACTTGGGGTTGAAGAGGCGGAGTCAACGTCAACTGCGTCTGCCCGGGGGCCGTGGCAACGTCGCGCATGGACGACGTGCGTCCGGATCAACGTCCCGAGAAAAGGCGGCCGAGCGATCCGGTGTCCCGCTGGGGCACGGACGAGGAAGTCGGCGAGTTCATCGCATTCCTGTGCACCGAAGCGGCGTCATGGATCCACGGCCAGTCCATCAACCAGTGTGGCGGATCGGTCATGGGGCAGTGACGGAACCGGTCGGCGTCACGCTCCGTTCAGCAGGTCCTCATACTTCGAAAACCGCGTGTCCTGGCGCGTGGCGACTTCGATGAGGCAGACCTTCCCTTCCTTGTTGGCTATCTGCGCTTCCTTGATCGCTGGTGCGATCCCTGCGACTTCGTTGACGTTGATTGCCGTAGCACCCAGCGCGCGGGCGACGCCGGCGTAGTCTCCGCCCTGGTTGCCCGCGCCGTAGCGCTCCATGGCGACCGGCATGTTCTTGTCGTATCCGCCCATCGTCCGGTTATTGATGACCACGCTCGTGATCGGGATCTCCGCCCGCACGGCCGTCTCGATCTCCGTTCCGGTGTGGCCGAACGCCAGGTCGCCCATGAAGTTCATGCAGAACTTGTCCGGATTGGCCATCTTCGAGCCCATCGCAAGCGGAATGCCGTACCCCAGGTGCGTGGTCTTGCCCCAGCCGATGTACCCGTGGGGCACCGTCGCCTTGTAGAACGGCATGATCTGATCGCGCGGGTTGCCGGCATCGTGGGTCACCACGCTGTTGGCGTGATCGACGGTCCTGTTGATTTCGTTGACCACCCGATAGGGATTGATCGGCGTTTCGTCGCACGTCAGGAGCGGCGCCCACTCGGCCAGCCACTCGGCCTTCGTTGCGGCAATCTCGGCGGCAAGCGCCGTATTCGTTTCGCGCCCGTTGTCGCCCACGGCTGCTTTCACTTCGTCGATCATGACTTCGAGTGTGAGTTTGGCGTCGCCCACGAGCCCGATATCGACGTCGTAGTCCTTGTTGATGTCCTCGACGGAGACGTTCGAGTGGATCATGAACTTGCCCGGCGGAATGTCGATGCCGAAGTTCGTCCGCGTCAGGCCCGAGCCAATGCAGAGTATCGTGTCAGACGACCCCAGCCACTTGAACACGTTTTTTGGCGCGGTCCTGTTCGCCGAACCGAGCGCCAGCGCATGGTCGTCGGGGAACGCGCTCTTGCCCTGCATGGTGGTGATGACCGGGATCTGCGTCAGTTCCGCCAGCGTACGCAATTCTTCCGCGGCCTCGGCATAGAGCACCCCCTGTCCGGCCCAGATCACGGGATTGCGGGCGCCGAGCAGCGCCTTCACCGCGTCCCTGACATCTGGGCGGTTGGGCGCGGATTTCATGGTTTTCGAAGGCCGGTAGTCGACGGCGTTCTCGGGCACTTGCTGACCCAGCACGTCGCCGTGCAACTCGACCAGCGCCGGCCCGGGCCGGCCGTTCTTCGCCGCGTGGAATGCGCGGCGGACTTGCCGCGTCGCCAGATCGATCCTGTCGATCGAGAGCGCGATCTTGGTGACGTCTTCGTAGCTCCTGGTGGCGGAGAAATTCGGCTTGATGTCATAGCCGCTCAAGCCTGCACTACCCGGGAAAAAGACGATGGGTACTCCCTCGCCCCAGGCCTGGGCAATCCCGCCGTACGAGTTCTCAACGCCGGGCCCGCCCTGCGACGCGAACACGCCAACACGGTTGCCGGATGACTGTCGGCTGAAACCGTCGGCAGCGTTGATACCGCCGCGCTCCTGCCGGAACACGATGGGCCGAATGCCGACCTTGGCGACCGCCTCGATGAGCGGGTTGGCCGGAAAGCACGCCATCCAGGACACGCCTTCCGCCTGCAGGCAGCGCGCGATCAAATCGAAACCGTTCATTCTCCTCCCCGGTGCGTTGATGGAACGGGCAAGGTTATACCAATAGGAGGCTCCACCTGAAATACGAGGGCTTTTGTGGCGCGTTGGGGACGACTTTGCTACTGGCTTTGCCGAAATCATAATTTACGTTTGGTGCACCAAATGTAAATTGAGTGTGGTTCGGCATCCGCAATCGGCAAGGGTTTCTCACGCTCTTCCGCCTGCTCCTGCTACGCAGCGGTGGCCAGCTCGACTACAGCCAACTCGCGTCCTTGAGCGAGATGAGCCGCCCAACGGTGAAATCCCATATCGAGGCCATGCGACTGTTGCGACCGTTTCATGGCGGCGGCAAACAAGAGATCGTCAGCCGTCCGAAGTGCTACGCCTTCGATACCGGGTTTGTCACCTTCGAGCGGGGCTGGAACGACATCCGCGACGACGACCGGGGTCTGCTATGGGAGCATCTGGTTCTGGATTCGTTACTGATGCGTTGCCCGGAGCAGGACGTTCTCTACTGGCGGGACAAATCTCGGCGCGAGGTGGACTTCGTCATCCGTCACGGCGGGGGGCGCGTGGATCTCGTGGAGTGCAAGATAAACCCGGATAAGCTGGATCCGGCTCCGGTCGAAGTATTCCGCTCCCTCTACCCGGAGGGATCAAACTTCGTGGTGACGCCACGGGTGCCGGAACCCCACCGCATCCGCCGCCGGGGCATGGTGTTCACCGTGTGCTCCACCCGCCACCTCCCAGGTGCCGCACCCTTTGGGCGTAGATAGCGGAGACGGTACGCTTGACTGCGGGTTCCGTTCGCGCACGAGCGCACGGACGCGGCCGTATACAATCGGCGTGTTGGTTTCGAGGGTAGGGTGATGTCGGAAACGGCGCGAACGCGGTGCGATGCCGTGGTAGTGGGCGCGGGATTCGCCGGCCTCTACATGCTCCATCGATTGAGCCAGGCTGGCTTCAACGCGCGGGTGTTCGAGGCGGGGTCGGGCGTCGGTGGCACGTGGTACTGGAATCGGTACCCGGGCGCGCGATGCGATATCGAGAGCATGGAGTATTCCTACAGCTTCTCGAACGCGTTGCAGCAGGAGTGGAAGTGGACGGAACGCTACGCCGGCCAGCCGGAGATCCTGCGCTACGCCGAACACGTCGCCGACCGGTTCGATCTCAGGAGGGACATCACATTCGACACACGTATCGCCAAGGCGGCATTTGACGAGGCAGCGAGCCGCTGGCGCATCGACACCGACACCGGCGAGAGCGTGGAGGCGATGGCCCTGATCATGGCGACCGGTTGCCTGTCGTCCGCAAACCTGCCCGAATTCGAAGGTCGGACGCGTTTTCTGGGCGAGACCTACCACACCGGCCGCTGGCCCCACGACCACGTAGACTTTCGTGGAAAGCGGGTGGGAGTGATCGGCACGGGATCCTCGGCCATTCAGGCGATTCCGATCATCGCCGCTGAGGCGGAACACCTCACCGTCTTCCAGCGCACGGCCAACTATTCGATTCCGGCGCGCAACGGATCCCTCGATCCAGACGGCGTGCGTGAAATCAAGGCCGAATATCCGGAGTTCCGGGCGCGCAACCGGCTGATGCAAGCCGCTTTCGGGTCAAAGATACCCCGCAATAACACTCCCGCGTTGGCGGACAATCCCGCCGGTCGGGAGGCCAGGTTCACCGAACGGTGGAAGCGGGGTGGTCTTGGCTTCCTTGGCGCCTACAACGATCTCCTGCTCGGCCGTGACGCCAACGAGACGGCCGCGGATTTCGTGCGGGCACGGATTCGCGACATCCTCAAGGATCCGGAGGTCGCGGAACTCCTGTGCCCGGACAACGTCATCGGCTGCAAACGGATCTGTCTGGACACGAGTTACTTCGAGACTTACAACCGGCCGAACGTCGAACTCCTGGCCGCCAGAAACCATCCCATCGAGCGCATCACGCCCGAGGGCGTCCTGGTCAGGGTGATGAATCCGGAAACGGGCGAGCAGGAAGGCTCCCGCGAGATCGCGCTTGATTGCATCGTCTTCGCCACGGGCTTCGACGCCATGACGGGCACCGTGCTCGGTGTGGACATCCGCGGCCGTGGGGACCAGACCCTGCGCGAGAAGTGGTCCGCTGGACCGCGCACCTACCTGGGCCTGACTACGGCGGGTTTCCCGAACCTGTTCCTGATCACCGGACCCGGCAGCCCGTCGGTGCTGACCAACATGATGGTCTCCATCGAGCAGCACGTGGAGTGGATCGGTGACTGCCTTGAGGACCTGCGCCGCGAGAAACTCGCAGCCATCGAGGCGACATCGGAAGCGGAGGATGCCTGGGTGGACCACGTCAACGCGGTCGCGGGGCAGACCCTGATGCCGACGTGCAACTCGTGGTACCTGGGCAGGAACATTCCGGGCAAGCCCCAGGTATTCATGCCGTTGATCGGCTTCCCGCCCTATGCGGAGAAGTGCGCCGAAGTGGCGCGGAACGGCTACGAAGGTTTCGTGCTGGACTGACTCCCAACGAGGCAACGCCGCGCGGCTCTTTCGAAGAGCCAAATGCCGCGAGGCGGAAGTAACATCGATCGTGACCAGTGGAAAGACATCGTGGCGGAGGGGCTGTTACGATAATGTCGAGGACGGTCAACGACGTTTGCAGCCGGATTGGGAGGGATGGACATGCATGCCGCCATCGCTAACAAAAAAGATGAACTGGTTGAACTCTGCCAACGTTACGGCGTGGCGCGGCTCGAAGTCTTCGGCTCGGCGGCGCGAGGCACAGACTTCGATCCACAAACTAGCGACGCCGACTTCCTTGTGGAATTCCATACCGGCAGCGGCCTGCCTCCTTTCGACCAGTACTTCGACCTTGCCGAGGCTCTCCGCCACACCTTGGGCCGTCCCGTCGATCTCGTTGAATCTGGCGCGGTCCACAATCCGTATTTGCGCGCGGCCATCGAGAGGTCGCGCGAGCTTGTCTATGCGTCCTGACCCGCCAGGCTTCGCTTGGAACTGTCGGAGCGCGGGGAGTCGGTTGCGACCGCGACGCGCTCTCGCTCGCTCGAACTCGGTGCGCAGACCGTCCATGAATAGCGGCTCGATCACCTTGAGGATGTTCTTCTCGGTCGTGTAGTGCACGCCTTGGGCGCGGCGTTGCGCCGGGTCCATCACTGACCGGAACAGGGCGCCGAAGATCGCTGGCGAGATGTTCGACCAATCGAAGCGGCAAGCATCCAAGAGCGCCCCGAGAAGCGCGCGACCATCGAGGCGACATCGAAAGCGGGGGACGACTGGGTGGACGACGTCCACTCGGTCGCGGGGCAGACCCTGATGCCGACGTGCAACTCCTGGTATCTGGGCAAGAACATTCCGGGCAAGCCCCGGGTGTTCATGCCCCTCATGGGCTTCCCACCCTACGCGGAGAAATGCGCTGAGGTAGCTGCGGACGGCTACGAAGGGTTTGCGCTACGGTGAAGTCCACTTCATGACCGAAACGCCGCCATACACCATCACTTCGACCATTCTCGATCTTTCCGAAAGGATCGGCGAGTCTGTCGGGCGGACGGAGGAAGCGGCGGTCCGGGCGAATCTGCGCCTGCGACGGGCCAATCGCATCCGTACCATTCGCGGATCGCTGGCGATCGAAGGCAACCGGCTCACCGAAGAACAGGTATCGACCATCCTCGATGGCATGTGCCTCGCTTGGACATGCATTTGAAGCGGGAGGAGGCCGAGGCGTTCTTCGGCGCATACGGGTCGAAGTCTCGGTTCGGCTGCAGGGAAAAAGCGTGCTGCCCGAAGGGCGTGAGAGACATGCTGGACAATCCCGTGCGCCACAGCCTGGTCCAGCGGTCGGGTGAAGTCCAACGGCTCACCGACGCGCCGCGCATCTCCGGGCGCAGCGCTTTCTGGAGGAGACGCTCCGTCCGGCGACGGACGCGGCCGTATTCGCCGAGTCCCTGTCGTTCGATGGGGAACGGCACCTGGCGAAGCGAATGAGCGACAACAGGAAGGGTCTCGAGCGCCTCCGGGTCGGGCTGGGCGAATTCGTGGAGCGTGGCCCCGCCGTTTCGTACTCGCGGATGCCCCGGCGCCGGATGGCGCGCGGTTGAATTGTGCCCTGTGCAGGGCGAATCGGATTGGAGGCAAGGGATGACAGATGTAGCAGCGGAAAGGAACGCGGTGGCGCAAAAGCTGGAGCTGTTGAGGACAAGGGCGGCGATACGCTCGGTCGACGTCGCCAACATGCTGGGAACGACAGTTTCCAGATGGAACCACGGCCGAGCCTATCCGAGGCCGAACAAGGAGAACTTGCTCGTTGACCTGGAGTACATCGTGGAACAGCTCTCGGAGTTCTACTCGGATCCGAAAACGGCGCGCGCATGGCTGTACTCGCGGCATAGGTATTTCGGCGGCCTGCGTCCTGCCGATCTCATCCAGGAAGGCCGAATCCAGGAGGTCCTGGAAGCGATTCAAGCCATGTCGAACCCAAGCTATACCTGATCGGTATCCGGCCTGATTGGAGTAGCGACGGTTGAGAAGCGGCAGGAACCGCCGGCGTGGGCGCAACGCGTCGCACCCGACAGTCGGTGTCGGCTAGTGTTCCGTCAAGCCTAAAAATGCGAGTGTAGCTGCGAGGGATTTTTGGTTCCTGGCGAGGCGCGACGACGCGGTGTGGCAGGCACCACACAAGGAGGAGCAACGAAGCCAGGGGCCAAAAAGACCCGCAGATACCCGTAGATTTAGGTTTGACGGAGCACGAGGCGGACATGCTGGAACGCGACCCCGACCTGTTGGAACGCTTGGAGGGATGCGCACAGCAACCATTCGAGGGGACGGTCCACCGGGTGGTCTGGGCCGATTCAAGTCCCCTCCAAGGCAGCAGCGTCGCCCGCGGGCGCTGGAACAGTCCGGACAGCGGGTTCGAGGTCCTCAACACGTCGATGGAGGGCGACGGGGCCGCTGCGGAGTTCGAGGCGTTCTGGTCGTTGTTCGAGCAGCAGCCCGACCGACCGGCGCTGAACTGGACACTAAGGGTGCGACTCAGGCGGGTGGTCGAACTGGACTTCGAGCAGCTCGAGGAACTCGGCGTACGGCAAGCGGAGTACGAGGGCCGGGACTGTTTCGTGGAAGAGGAGGAAGAGGAGGAAGAGGAGGAAGGGGATGCTTTCGCCTGGTCGGATTCGACCGGCTAGCGGGTTGTCAGTCGCCTGCTGGGAGTGGGCGGGCATACTGCCATGCGGAAGCTCGTTGACGGGTACGTTGGCGACGCCGAGGGCGAGCCGGGCCCAATGCTCCAGTGTCGGCAGAAGGCCGTGGGGGGAGTGTGCCAGAAACAGGTGTCCGGGACGCGACGGTTCTCCGCCGAGGTCCCGGCGGGCGCGTTCCGCGGCGGCCCGGGCGGCGGCGCGGGCGAACTCGACAGCACGCTGACGGATCCTTTATCGCTTTGAACCCCGGCGGCTGCACGGCGCGGTGCATTCTGTTAGCTCTGGCGCCGGGAAGACAAGGCGGACCGCGCCCGGAGATCGCGGCCCGGTCGTCTCGCTCAATCGCCGCGACGGCTCCAACCCCTTGCGGTGTCGGCTGTTCCGGCCGATGACGGTGTGCAGGGCACGAGCGCCCATCGGACTCCATTCGGCAAAACAGCACCAACCGGGTATCGTTGTGGACCTTCGAATAGTGCCAAGTTCATGCTTACTTTGCAGCGAGTATTCCTGCGCCAGTCAACGAACCGCTACTGCGCGACGACGACGAGAACAACGCGGCCTTACTGCGATGCGAGCAAGCGAGCGTCCCGGCGCCGACCGCCGATGTCCGCATTTTGTCCGCAGCCATGACCGAAACGCCGCCATACACCATCACTTCGACCATTCTCGATCTTTCCGAAAGGATCGGCGAGGCTGTCGGGCGGACGGAGGAAGCGGCGGTCCGGGCGAATCTGCGCCTGCGACGGGCCAATCGCATCCGTACCATTCGCGGATCGCTGGCGATCGAAGGCAACCGGCTCACCGAAGAACAGGTATCGACCATCCTCGAGGGCAAGCCGGTCGTCGCGCCGCTTCGGGAGATCCAGGAAGTCCGTAACGCCATCAATGCCTATGAACAGTACCTGCGGTGGAACCCCGCCAGCGAATCCGATCTGCTTGGTGCCCACGCGATCATGATGGCCGGATTGCTCGACGCGCCCGGTCGTTACCGGCGCGGCGGGGTGGCGGTGACCGGTCCGGAAGGAGTCCAACACATCGGCCCGCCCGCCGACCGAGTGCCGTCGCTCATGTCGAATCTGCTGTCATGGCTGGACATCACGGAAGAGCATCCGCTGATAGCCAGTTCGGTCTTCCACTACGAGTTCGAGTTCATTCATCCCTTCGAGGACGGCAACGGACGGATCGGACGACTCTGGCAGACCCTGGTGTTGACGCGCTGGAGGTCGCTGTTTGCAGATGTGCCGGTGGAAAGCCTGATTCACGCGCGCCAGAGCGAGTACTACGACGCCATCCGAGACAGTTCCGCCCAGGGCGAGAGCACGCCGTTCATCGCCTTCATGCTGGAGACGATTCTTGAGGCCGTTCGGGATTTCGGGTCAAGCGACCATGTGACCGATCATGTGACCGATCATGTGACCGACCAAGTGGCACGGTTGCTCGCCCAACTGCGGGACGGCCCGAAGTCTGCGAACGAACTCATGGCGGCGCTCGGACTGTCGCACCGACCGACGTTCCGGAAGAATTACATTCGCCCGGCGCTCTCCGCGGGGCTGGTCGAAATGACCGTGCCCGAGTCGCCGACGGCAAGAAACCAGAAGTACCGGCTCACGGCGCGTGGGCGGGCGGCGGCACGATGAGACAAGTTGCCTAATTGCAGGGGGCTCTTGGGGTCGATCCATCGGCGATCAAGTCCAGTTTTGCGATGTGACCAACTGCCCTGCCCATCTTGCACACATCGACTCCCCTCGGCGCGCGGTTCTCACGCCCCCCGCACCGAATATCCGTACTCCTCCGCCGCATCGGCGATCCAGGCGGAGAGGTAGTCCGCGTAGCTGCGCCGAAACACGAGGTCGAAACTGCCGTCTGCGTTGGCGGCCACCAGCGCGCCGGCTTTCGCGAAGACCGTCTGCGCGCAGCGTCCCGGCGAAAAGTACCGGGCATGGAAGTCGTAGGGACTCGATTTCTGCAGCACCTTGCCGGCGTCCTCGCCCGCGAGATTGACGTGGATGAAGCCGCCGCTCACGTCCACGACGGAGAGGCCGCCGCCCGCCGCCTCGCGCAGTTGCTGCTCAACCTTCGGCTGCTCGCCGTCGGGCACGACCAGGAGCCACTCGTCCGGCCCGAGCCAATAGACGCAGGTGTCCCCGGCCTGGCGCCAACTGCACGGCTCGGTCGGAAGGTCCACGCCTGTCGCGGTCGAGACCGCATCGCGCAAGGTCTGGTCGTCCGCGTCGCCGCGGAGGTTCAGGCACCCGCGCGCCGCCAAGCCGCGCAACTCGACGCCGGCTGCTTCAGACATTCTGGCGCGCTCCTTCGGGATCGTAGAAGACGGGACTGACGATAGTGGCGGAGACGATCCGCCCGTCGGCCAGGGGAGCGTAGAGGATCTGGCCCGCACGCTTGCTGCCGCGTTTCACCATTGCGAGCGCGATGGAACGTGACAGGCGCGCGCTGTAGTAGCTGGACGTGACGTGTCCTTCCATGGCCGCCGGCGGACCGCTTCCGGGCTCTTCGACGAGTTGCGCTCCCTCGGGCAACACCGTCCCGGGGTCGGCGGCGGCGAGCCCCACCAACTGGAAGCGGTCCTCGCGCTGGTGGGCGGCCAGTGCCAGCGAGCGGTCGCCGAGGAAGCCGAACGCCTTGTTGCGGCGCACCGCCAACTCCATGCCCGCGTCTGCCGGCGTCACGGAGCCGTCGGTGTCCTGTCCGACGATGATGAACCCCTTTTCGGCGCGCAGCACGTGCATGGCCTCGGTGCCGTAGGGCGTAATGTCGAACTCCGCTCCCGCCTCGATCAGGGCGTCCCAGACCTGGCGGCCATGGTTGGCTGGAACGTTCACCTCGAAGGAAAGCTCTCCGCTGAAGCTGATCCTGAATACCCGCGCCGGGACGCCCGCAACGTGGCCTTCGCGCACATCCATGAAGCGGAACGCATCGCTGTCGAAGTCGATATCCGTGCATACCTTTCGAAGCACGTCGCGGGACTTCGGGCCGACCACCGCGGCGGTGACCCAATGGTCCGTCACCGATGTGAGGTGAACGTCGAGCGACGGCCACTCGGTCTGTCTCCAGAACTCGAGCCACGCGAATACGACTTCCGCGTTGCCCGTGGTGGTGTGCATCAGGTAGCGGTCTTCGGCCATGCGCGCGGTCACGCCGTCGTCGAAGATGTACCCGTTCTCCTGCAGCATGAGGCCGTAACGACACCTGCCGACGCCGAGTCTCCTGAAACCCGTGGTGTAGACGCGGTCGAGGAATACCGCCGCGTCCGAGCCCTGGATGTCGATCTTGCCGAGGGTCGACGCGTCGAGGATCGTGACGCCGTCGCGCGCGGCGCGGCACTCGCGATTGACCGCCTCGCGCATGGTCTCCCCCGGTCGCGGGTAGTAGCGGGGGCGTTTCCAGCGGCCCACGTCCTCCCATACGGCGCCGTGCGCCTCGTGCCACGCGTGCATGGGAGTGTGGCGTTCAGGATCGAACATATCGCCGACGTCTCTGCCGGCCGCCGCGCCGAAGGTCATCGGCGTGTAGGCGGGCCGGAACATCGTCGTGCCCGTGGCGGCGATCTCCTGTCCCAGCGCGCGGGCCAGGATGGCGACGCCGTTGACGTTGCCGAGCTTGCCCTGATCGGTGCCGAAGCCCAATGCCGTGTAGCGTTTCATGTGCTCCACGGACGTGTAGCCCTCGCGGGCGGCCAACTGGATGTCTGCCGCGGTCACGTCCAACTGCAGATCGACAAACTGCTTGGGGGCTCGGCTCACCGGCTTGCGGTGGGGCACGAGGTACAGCGCCCGGCACGGCGCATCGGGCGACTCGCCCATATCGGGTGTGGCGAGCGTGGTGCGACCATCGCCGAAGCCGGCGCGAGACGCGGCTATGGCACCTGCGGATGCGCCTTCCTCGATACATTCCCGCAAGGACCGCGCGCCGGTGACCGCGCCGGCGCACATGGCGCGCTCTCCCAGGTCGCCGGGCAAAAATGCCGCCGCCGTATCGCTCCACCGAGGCCTGGCACCGGTCTGGGAACTGAGATGCAGGGTAGGGCTCCAGCCGCCGGATTGCGCGATCAGGTCGCATTCGAGCCGCCGCGAAGGGCCGGTCAGCGCGTCGCCCCGGGCGTCCAATGGCGCGATGACGACTCCGCGAACCCGGCCGCGTCCGAGGGCCTCGATCACCCCGTGCCCGCTGATCACGTCGATGCCCGCCTCCGTCGCCGCCTCGACCGGCGCGCCTTCGGGATGCGGCCGCGCATCGACGACTGCAACCACTTCGCGTCCAGCCCGGTGCCAGTCCATGGCCGTTCGGTAGGCTTCGTCGTTGGTGGTGAACAACACGAGCCTGTCTCCGGGCGCGACGGCGTACCGGTTGAGGTAAGCGGAGACCGACGATGCCAGCATGACGCCGGGCAGGTCGTTGCTGGCGAACACGAGGGGACGCTCGATGGCGCCGGTCGCGAGCACGGCCTGCCGCGCGCGCACCCGATGCAGGCGTTGGCGGGAACCGCTGGCGTCCGCGTCTCCCAGATGGTCGGTGCGTCGCTCGAGGACGGTGAGGAAGTTGTGGTCGTAGTAGCCACTCACCGTGGCGCGGGGCAGGAGCGTCGCGTCGGGACAAGACGAGAGTTCCGCGATGGCGCCTTCCACCCAGTCCGCTCCGCTGCCGCCGGCGACGGTGAGAGACCTGGCCAAAAGGCTGCCGCCGAACTCCTGCCGCTCGTCGGCGATGAGAACGCGGGCGCCGGCGCGGGCGGCTTCCAGGGCGGCGGCGAGACCGGCGGGACCCGCGCCGACCACCAGCACATCGCAGTGATGGTGCAGCTTGTCGTAGGTGTCGGGATCCCGTCCGTCCGGCGCTTCTCCAAACCCGGCCGCACGGCGCAGTAGTCGCTCCCACGTCATCCACAGCCGGGGCGGCTGCATGAAGGTCTTGTAGTAGAAGCCCGCCGGCAGGAATCTGCTGAAGGTGCCGACGAGGCGCTGCGGGCCGGAACGGGTCGACCGCGCCTCGAGCCCTTCGAACAGTTCCACCTCGGTGGCCCTCAGGTTCGGGATGCTGCCGGCCCCGCTTGCGAGATGCAGGATGGCGTTGGGTTCTTCCGGTCCGTGTCCGACGATGCCCCGTGGCCGCGCGTATTTGAAGCTGCGCGATACGGTGTCGACGCCGTTCGCGAGCAGCGCCGATGCCAGGGTGTCGCCGGCGTAGCCCTGCATGGCTCGACCGTCGAACGAGAAGTTGAGCACCCGGCCGCGATCGATCCGACCGCCTTCGGCTAAGCGTCGTGGCTGCTCCGCCATCAGGTCTGGGTTTCTCCGGACGGATCCGGCGCGGGAACGCCCGCCGGATAGACCTCGAGGATTTCGTAGCTGACGGTGTCGCGCAGGACGTTGAAGTAGCGCCGGCAGCCCGCCGTATGCACCCATATCTCGCGATGGGGTCCACGCGGATTCTTGCGGAAGTGCAGGTAGTCTCCCCACTCGCGGTCGGACAACGCGTCAGGGTCCGGCGGGCGGCGGATGTGTGCCTCGCCGGCGTAGCTGAACTCCTCTTCGCTACGCATCTCCCGGCAGTAGGGACAGCGTATGTGCAGCATCAGTGGGCGACCCCCGCGGCGCCGTGCTCGTCGATCAGCGCTCCGCTTGAGAATCGGTCCATCGCGAAAGGCGTGGAAAGCGGATGCGGTCGCTCGTTGGCAAGTGTGTCGGCAAACACGTAGCCGGATCCCGGCGTCGCCTTGAAGCCGCCGGTGCCCCAGCCGCAGTTGAAATAGAGCCCCTCGACGGGCGTCTGGCCGATGATGGGACAGGCGTCCGGACAGATGTCGACGATGCCCCCCCACTGGCGGTTCATGCGCACGCGGCTGAATGCCGGGAACAGCTCGCATACCGCGGACAGGGTGTGCTCGATCACGTGGAACGAACCGCGCTGGCCGTAGCCGTTGTAGCTGTCCGCGCCGGCGCCGATCACGAGGTCGCCCTTGTCGGCCTGGCTGATGTAGCAGTGGACGGCGTTGGACATCACCACGGTGTCGAGACAGGGCTTCAGGGGTTCGGAGACAAAGGCTTGCAGGGGACGCGACTCGATCGGCAGGCGCAGGCCCGCCATCGCCGCCAGCACGCCGGAATTTCCCGCTGCGACGCAGGCCACCCTGCGCGCGCCAATGAAGCCCCGGCTGGTCTCGACGCCGGCAACAGCGCCGTTGCGGCAACGGATGCCGGTGACCTCGGTCTGCTGCAGCAGGTCGACGCCATGCGAGTCGGCCGCGCGCGCGTAGCCCCAGGCGACTGCGTCGTGGCGGGCGACGCCGCCGCGCGGCTGCCAGGACGCGCCCAAGACGGGGTAGCGCGCTTTTGGCGAACAGTTGATGAGAGGCACGAGCTTCTGCACCTGGGCGGTCGTGAGGATCTCGCCGTCGATCCCGTTCAGCCGGTTGGCGTTCACCCGTCGCTCGATGTCGCGCATCTCCTGCAGCGTGTGTCCGAGGTTGAGGACGCCGCGCGGGCTGAACATGACGTTGAAGTTGAGTTCCTGGCTCAAGCCCTGCCACAGGTTCAGTGAGAAGTCATAGAGATGCGCCGCTTCGTCGCGCAGGTAGTTGGAGCGCACGATGGTGGTGTTGCGGCCGGTGTTGCCGCCCCCCAGGTAGCCTTTTTCGACGACCGCGACATCGGTGACGCCGTGCTCTTTCGCGAGATAGTAGGCCGTCGCGAGACCGTGTCCGCCCCCGCCCACGATCACCGTGTCGTAGGCGTCTTTGGGCGTTGGGTCGCGCCATACCCTCGGCCAGTCCTCGTGGTGGCGCCGGGCGTGTTTGAACAGGCTGAGGAGCGAATATCTTTCCATGGCTTAGGCGCAAGCCAGGTCATTCGATATGGAATCTGTCGTCGCGCACCCGTAGTCGCAAGGGCGCGAATCGAACCTTGCCGCCACGGGAATGCACGAACGCCGAGAACACTTCGTTGAGGTAGTGCAGGATCCCCTGGTGGCCGTCTGTCGGCGTCGGCAATACCTCAATGCGCCCGTCCGCCAACTCGACAAGCCGGCGGGTCTGGTCCGTCAACCAAAGATAGGCGTCTTCATTCCAGCAGCCTTGGCGCGGCAGCACATCGCAAATGAACGCGTAGAGTTCCGCTTGCTCGCCGTGTACTGCCGCAGGCTCGCCCGCGATAGCCATCTTCGTCCCCTTCCGATTCAGAGGCGAATTCGAACAAAAACCTTACAGGACATTCGGGCCTCGGTCTACGCAGATTGTCGTGGATTGTCGTGGATTGGTCGAGAACATGGGCTCCATGGTCGAAGTGGGCAGCCGAGTCTTGAAGGGCAGTTGAATTGGACCATAATTCCGCCACTTGAGGTGGGTACGAGGTTCGGCCCGATGAAACCCCCAAACTCCGCTCGCACCCCCGACAGGGGCGAAACCGCCAACCCATCCCGCATGGTCGGTTCGAGCGCTGCGAAGCCTTCGCGGCGCGTCGAATTCACGCGCATGGATCAAGGCACCGCAGAGGACTATGCCCTCCTCGACGAGCTTGCGAAACCCTATATCGCGAAGACCGGCGACCGCGTGCTCGCCTACCTTGAGAACCTCAGCGACGGTTTGCTCGGCTACCGCGTCGACCGCTACCAGCACTCGCTGCAGACGGCCACGCGGGCGTTGCGCGCCGGCGAGTGCGAGGAGATCGTGGTCGCCTCACTCGTCCACGATATCGGTGACGTGCTGTCACCGGAGAACCATGCCGAACTGGGCGCTGCGGTACTGCGACCCTATGTCGCGAAGCACACCTACTGGCTGGTCCTGCAGCATGGCCTGTTCCAGGGCTATTACTACTTCGACAAGATCGGTCAGAATGCAAACGTGCGCGAGTGCCACCGCGGGCATCCCGCCTTCGACATGACCCTGCGTTTCTGCGACGAATACGACCAGACGTCGTTCGACCCGGATTACGACACATTCGCCATCGACCGTTTCGTGCCCATGGTCGAGCGCATCTTTGCGCGCAAACCCTGGGGCGAGCACACGACCCGCGACTGGCCGGTCCGCGACTGAGGGGCATATTGGACGGCTTCGTCGACAGTCTCGATGTTGGCGACAACGCGCCGACTGTGCGCTGGTGGTACGGCAAGGAGACTCGTCCAAGCAGCGTTCGGGGATGATGCATTTCATGACCAGCGGGATGTCGCGCCAGCGGCAACAACGCCTCGAGCCCGTATACGATGCCGCGCTACGCCTTTGGCGTGACCGCGAAGCCGCCGACTGGTTCCTCGACCAAGCTCACCCTCTTCTCGAGGGCAGAACGCCCCGCGAGGTCGGCCTTGAGTCTGCGGAGTCTGCGGAGGGCTCGGCACGTGTCATTCAGATGATCGGGCAGGCGGAGGCTGGCGTCGCCGTCTGACTACGCCGACGCCCGCCTGAGAGCCGCATACCGGATCGGTGATCCGACCGGCCGATTCCCCGTATACGATGGCGGCTGTGCCGCGATGTACCCCGGGCGGCGGATAGGCTCTGCTCACCCCCGCAATCGTTCGTTTTCGGGGTCCCAGGGGCTCTCCTGCACCACCCTTGCCGGGTACCGTCCGCCAAGAATCTCGATCTCCATCGCCGTGCCGACCTCGCCAAGCTCCGGGCGCACCATCGCCAATGCGAGAGACTGCTCCAGCCGGAAGCCGTAGTTGCCGCTGGTTGCCCTGCCGACCATCCTGTCGCCGACATAGAGCGGGTTGTTGCCGATCGGGTCGGCGTCTTCGGGACCATCCACCGCCAGCGTGGCGAAACGGTTGGCGAATCCGCGCTGGTGCCATTCGAGAAGTCCGGTGCGGCCGGTGAAGTCGCCCTTGTCGAGGTTCACGAAACGGTCGAGGCCGGACTCGAGCGCGGCATACTCGATGGAGAGCTCCGTGCCGATCATCCGGTAGGACTTCTCGACGCGCAGGGAGTCCATGGCACGGATGCCGAAAGGCCTGAGGCCAAGGTCGCCTCCGGCTTCCATCAACGCGTCGAAAATGGTGTTCTGGTATTCAATGCCGTGGTGGATCTCCCAGCCGAGTTCGCCCACGAAATTGAGGCGCAGGAGCTTCACGGGCGCGAGGCCGATGGTCGCGTCCTTGCCGGTCAGCCAGCGGAATGCGGTAGTGGAGAGGTCGGCGTTGCAGACGCGCGACAGGAGTTCCCGGGATTTCGGTCCGGCCAGGACGAGGACGCCCATCGCGGTGGTGAGGTTCTCGAAGCGCACCGAGCCGTCGGACGGCATCTGGCGCCGCAGCCAGTCGTGATCCAGCCGCTGGAAGGCGCCGGCCGACACCAGGTAGAAACGATCCGCCGCCTCGCGATGGATGGTGAACTCGGAGTGCACGCCGCCCCGCGTGTTGAGCGCGTGGCACAGGCCGATGCGGCCCACCCTGGGCAGGCGATTGGCCACGAAACCGTCGAGAAACGTTGCGGCAGCAGGGCCGCTGACCCGAGCCTTGGCGAACGCGGTCATGTCGAGCACGCCGACGTTGTCGCGGACATTGCGGCACTCGGCGCCCACGGGCCCGAACCAGCGTGAACGGCGAAACGACCAGTGGTCTTCCTGCGCGACGCTTTCGGGGGCGAACCAGTTGGGCCGCTCCCAGCCGAACTTCTGGCCGAATACCGCGCCCAGGTCGCGCATTCTCCCGTGGCACGGCGCCGTACGCAGCGGCCGTCCGGCGGGCCGCTCCTCGTCCGGAAAGTGGACCGTGAAGACGTTGGCGTAGGCTTCCTCGTTCTTCGCTTTCAGATAGGCGCCAGTGGCGTAGTCGCCGAATCGGCGCGGGTCGACGCCGAGCATGTCGATGGTGGGCTCGCCTTCGACGATCCACTCGGCGAGTTGCCAGCCGGCGCCGGCTGCGGCGGTGATGCCGAAGCTGTGGCCCTCGTTGAGCCAGAAGTTGCGCTTGTCCCATGCGGGGCCGACGATGGGGCTGCCGTCCGGCGTGTAGGCGATGGCGCCGTTGTAGACGCGCTTGATGCCCAACTCCTCGAATGCGGGCACGCGGCGAATGGCCGACTCGATGTGCGGCATCAGGCGGTCGATGTCGTCGTTGAAGAGTTCGTACTCGCTCTGGGGGTCGGGGCCGTCCAGGTAGCATGCCGGAGCGCCTTTCTCGTAGGGCCCGAGTAACAGGCCGCCGGCTTCTTCGCGCATGTACCAGGAGCCGTCGGATTCGCGTAGCACGCCCAACTCCGGCAAGCCCTGTTCGTGACGGGCGAGGATGTCCGGATGCGTCTCGGTCACGATGTATTGGTGCTGTACCGGCAGCACCGGGATGTCGAGGCCGACCATGGCCCCTGTGCGGCGCGCGAAGTTGCCCGTCGCTGAGACGACGTGCTCGGCAATCCAGTCGCCCTTGTCGGTGCGTACCAGCCACTCGCCGCCGGGTGTCTGCTCGATGCCGGTGACGCAGGTCTGGCGATGGATCGAGGCGCCCCGGCGGCGGGCGCCGCGGGCCAGCGCCTGGGTGAGATCGGCCGGCTGAATATAACCGTCGTCGGGGTGGCGCATGGCGCCGATGAGTCCGTCGGTGACCGCCAGCGGCCAGATATCGTGCACCTCGTCGGGGGTGAGAAACTCCACATTTACGCCGATGGTGCGCGCGACGCCCGCGTACTGGCGGTACTCGTCCATGCGATCTGGCGTCATCGCCAGGCGTATATTGCCGACGGTGCGCAGGCCCACATCGAGGCCGGTCTCCTCTGCAAGCGTGCGGTAGAGGTTCACCGAGTACTTGTGGATCTGGCCCACCGAGTAGCTCATGTTGAACAGCGGCAGGAGGCCGGCGGCGTGCCACGTCGAACCCGAGGTCAGCTCCTTGCGCTCCAGTAGGGCCACGTCCGACCAGCCCTTCCGTGCCAGTTGATAGAGGGTGGCGACGCCGACGACACCGCCGCCGATGACCACCACGCGGGCGTGTTGCGCCATTTACGGTTCCCCTTGGACTCGTGGTGTACGGAACCACCGCCACATCTCGGCCCGCGCTGCGCCGTCCACGTTTGGCGCACCCCGGCCCGAGCTGAGGTCCGGTTCCCACACCGAGCGGCTGTCGACGCCGAACCGGGTCCGGCCCGACGCATCGCTCGCGCCAGCGTGCAGGTGCGCAGCCGAAAAGGCCAGAAGTTGACCGGGCTCGATGAGCACAGGCACCCCCGGTTGGGTGGGACGCGTGTGGGCAACCGGCAAGAGCGGATAGTCCTCGCGGTTGCCGTTCTTGAACGCTTCGAAGTTCCATTCGTCGCTGTCATTCGTGACAGGATGGCGAAACGCGTCCGGCCAAAGCAGCATCGTTCTGCTCTCGGCCAGGGGATACAGCGGCAACCACCAGTTGATTTGCGCCATGATGCCGGATCCCCAGGTGTCGCGGTGCGGGGGCAGCGTTTGCAGGCGCGGGTGATCGATATCGCCCCGCGACGGCACCGCGCGCAACCGGATCTGATCGAGCCAGGTCACGTCTCGGTGGTAGCCGATTACCGTCAGCGTGTCCCACCAGCAGCGGACGACTGTCGCATCACTCGCGACCAGGTCGCGCGCTCGCATCGTCAGGCGGCGAAAGCTGGATGCGGGCAAACGGCGCTCGGCAACGCTGGGTCCTTGCATCTCGAATACTTGCTCCAGGATTGCCCTCGCACGGCTGACCAACCGCGTCACCGGGAGCAGGCCGTCAAACACCACCAATGCGCCTTCGAACAGCGCTTCGCTCAAGGCGCGGGGCGGAATCCCGGGTTTCCAGCGCTCGAGCGCCAGCGCCGAGTTCACGTCGCCATGCCCGGCGGACCTACAATCCCGTGACTCGCCCGCGTGCGTCGACCCCGATGTCAAGTGCGGCGGCGCGACGCGGCAGGCCGGGCATGGTCATGACGTCCCCGCAGACGACGACGACAAATCCGGCGCCGGCGGCGAGGCGCGCTTCCCGCACCGGGAGCACGTGCCCTTCCGGCGCGCCTCTGGCCTTCGGGTCGGCCGAGAAACTGTACTGCGTCTTGGCGATGCATACCGGTAGATGGCCGTAGCCCAGTGCTTCGAACTCCTCGAGCTGGCGCGCCGCGATCGGGTCCACGGACACGGCCTTCGCGCCGTAGAGGCTCGTGGCAATGCGCTCGATCTTTTGTCGCAAAGGAAGTTCGTCCGGATAGAGTAGTTCGACCTCCGAGGGGCCCTCTTCGAGCTTGGTGAGTACGGCTCGGGCGAGCCCGGTGGCGCCGGCGCCGCCGTCCGTCCAATGGGAGGCGACGACGGCTTCGATGCCGCATTCGTTGGCAATCGCCTCAATGGCGGCGATCTCGCCGGCCGTATCTGTAGCGAAGCGGTTGATCGCGATCACGGTCTTCAGCCCGAACTTCTTCAGGTTTGCGACGTGGCGCAGGAGGTTCGGCGCGCCAGCGCGGACGGCTGCGACATCCGGTGTCGCCAGGCTGCGCTGGGCGGCACCGCCCTGCAGCTTCAGTGCGCGCACCGTGCATACCAGCACCGCCGCGTCGGGACGCAGGCCGGATTGCCGGCACTTGATGTCGAGAAACTTTTCCGCCCCCAGGTCGGCACCGAAGCCTGCTTCGGTGACGACTACATCGGACAGTTCGAGTGCTGCGCGCGTGGCGACCACCGAATTGCAGCCGTGGGCGATATTGGCAAAGGGACCGCCGTGGATGAAGGCCAGGTTGCCTTCGAGGCTTTGCACCAGGTTGGGTTGCAGCGCGTCGGTCAGCAGGGCGGCCATTGCGCCATCGACCCCAAGATCATGCGCGGTAACCGGTTGGCCGGCTCGACTGCGTGCGACGACGATGCGGCCCAGGCGCTGCTGCAGATCCGCACGGTCGCGAGCGAGGCAAAGCACCGCCATGACCTCGGACGCGGCGGTGATATCGAAACCGCCGGATCGATGGGCGCCTCGCCCGAGGCTGAGCTCTATGTCGCGCAGCGCGCGGTCGTTGAGGTCGATGGCCCGACGCCAGGAGATTGTCGTCGGATCTATATCGAGCGTGTTGCCCCAATACATGTGGCTGTCGAGCACGGCGGCGAGCAGGTTGTTCGCTGCGGAAACGGCGTGCAGGTCGCCGTTGAAATGCAGGTTGATATCCGCCGTGGGGACGACCTGGGCGCGACCGCCGCCGGTTGCGCCGCCCTTCATGCCGAAGCACGGGCCGAGCGACGGCTCGCGCAGGCAAACCGTGGCGCGCACCCCGAGCCGGTTCAGCGCGTCGCTCAGACCGATACTGGTCGTGGTCTTTCCCTCGCCAGCGGCGGTCGGCGAGATGGCGGTCACCAGCACCAGCTTGCCATCTCGCTTCGGCGCGTGGCTGCTCTCGATGCCATGATCAAGCGACAGCTTCGCCTTGTAGTGACCATACGGCGTCAGGAGATGCCCGCCGACGCCAAGACGCGCTTCGGCGAGGGGAATGATGGGGCGCATGCCCCCCGAGTCGTCGTCGGAGACACTGCGGGCGACTTCGGGGGCGGTTGCGCGGAAGCCAACGACCTCGCCGGCGGTCGTGGTCGCGCCGTTGGTCCGCAGCCATCGAGACGTGCGCGGCAGACCGCCGAAGGTGAAGAGGTGAATCCCGGCGAGCGTCGTGCCGGGCGACTCCACCCGGTATCGGGCCAGTCCCTGCAGGACCTCATCCGGCGTCCAGCTCTTTAGCAGCCGTATAACGCTCGGCTGGCGTGTCAGCACCCGCGTGGATGCGCGGACGCCGCAACGGGCGGCGAAGGCCAACAAGGTACGCAACCGGGCTGGCCCCGGCAGTCCGATGTAGACCGGCAGCGGACAGCCCCGATCTCGCATCGCTGCCAGCCAGGCGACGGCAGGCGCCGGTGCAAACGTAAACTGGGTGACGATCCACATCTCGGTATCGGTTGCGTTGGCATAGGCGATCTTGCGCGCCAGGGCTGCTTCGAGTTCCGCGCGTGGCGCCAACGGGTGTCCTTCCGGGTAGGCGGTGACGCCGATACGGCGAAAACCGTGCTCGATCAGCTTGTCGGACTCGAGCACGTCGAGCGTGTCGCGGTAGGGACCTGCCGCGTGTTTATGGTCTCCGGCCACCAGCAACAGGTCGCCGACGCCGGCCTCGGCGAGTTCGCCTAGGCGGTCGTCGAGTTCACCGGAGCTTCTCATCAATCGCGCCGGGAGGTGCGGCACCGGCAGCATGCCCTCGGTGCTGAGGCGTCGGCAGGCGGCGATGGACTCGCTCCACGCCGCGCCTGGAATGGTGGGAATGTAGACCCGCGTGCCTCGGGACAGGTGGTCAGTGAGCGGGCCCGTCGATGCAAGTTGGCGCGGCGAGAGCTCCATCGAGGCATGTCGGAGCAGCTCGCGCTGGGCGTCCAGCACATCGATTTCATTGAGCGTCGCGGCGCTTGGTTGGAATGCGTCCATCGGCTTCAATCGACGCTGTCCCGGCCCCGACCCCGGACGACCTCCCGGATGTTCGGGTTTACCGATGGCCGGAACGGCACGTCCACCACCTCGCCGGCCACGGGCTCGCCGGCCCGTTCCGCGTACTCGGCGGGAAGCCGAACGCGTAGTTTGGTGCCAACGCCGCGCATTTCCCACGGGACGTAGGCCAACGCGATGTTGGTCTCAAGTTCCGGCGAGAACCACGGCGAGGTGACGTAGCCCACAGGGTCGCCCCCGTCGCTGCCGGCGATGAGCCAGAAGTCGTTGGCGTAGTCGGTCACCGGTCGACCGCCGAAGACGATGCCGACCAGCACATTGCGGAACGGGGGCGAACCGGCCTCGATGGCGCGTCGTGCCGCTTCCAGTGCCCGTTTGCCGACGTAGTCCGGCCCTTTTCTGCGTGGCACCTGGTAGCCGAGGTTGCACTGGAAGGGCAGGGTCTCCTTGTCCAGGTCCTGGCCCCAGGAAAGGATACCTGCGGCGATACGGCGGTGATGCGCCGGGGCGGTGACCATGAGCTGATACCGCTCACCCGCCTCCAGCACCCCGTACCAGAGGTCTTCCGCGTAGAGGGTGGCGTCCTTCAGGTAGATCTCGTAGCCCTTCTCGCCGGTGAACCCGGTTTGCGAAACGATGACGTCGCGACCGTTCACTTTCCCTTCCATCAGCCCGTAGTAGGGGATTTCGCGAACACCCTTGCCGAACAGGTCCACCATCAGCGCCTCGGACTTGGGGCCCTGGATCTGGACCGGCGCGACGTCGATCTCGGCGATGGAGACATCGCAACGCAGACCGGCGTTGACGCCCTGAAGCCACATCTCCATGTCGCTGTCGGCAAGCGAGAACCAGAATTCGTCCTCGGCTACGCGCAGAAGCACCGGGTCGTTCAGCACGCCGCCTGTTTCGTTGCAGAGGATGACGTACTTGGCGCGCATCGGCTCGATGCGGGTCGCGTCGCGCGTGATGACATGGTTGACGAAGGCCTCCGCGTCCGGACCCTTCACCTGGATCTGTCGCTCCACCGCCACGTTCCAGAGCGTCACATGATTGACAAGCGCTTCGTACTCCACCATGGCGCCGCCGTCTTCCGGGCGCACATAGCCGCGGGGATGGTAGACGCGGTTGTAGACGGTCGCCCGCCAGCAACCTGCTTCCATGGACAAGTGCCAGTAGGGGGATTTGCGCACCCGGGTCGAGATGAGCAATCCAACAGGAGTCGGGCCCGACTGGCGCAGGTTGATCGGGACTTTTCGGTCCGACTGGTCGACGCTGACGCATTGGCGCAGGTCGGAATAGCGAACGGCCCCGTTATCGTTGGTGTCCCTGGTCATGTTGCTCCTCTTGAGCGGAGATGGAGACCGCCTTTTTCGGGAGCGGTAACGGGCGGCAGATTGCCTGAAACTTGCGTGCCTGATGTCTGCCAAAGGCGACATCGAATGGTCGAGAAACGACGCCTCGACGAGCGTACTTTTCTGACTGATTTTGCGTGGGTTCGGCCCCGTGCGTCACCCGGTCGTTCCATGGAAGGCGAAGAAGCGAATTTGCGCGGACCGCGCCAATGAAACAGGCGACATTGAATAGTCGAAAAGCGACATGCGGAATGGGGTCGAATCGCGTCGATTCAGGGTGCGGGGCGACGCTCGTCGGTGGGTCGTTTTCCGTACTTTGCCACGTAGGACTTCCCGAACCGCGCCGCGGTTGAGAAGCCGCAGCGCGAGGCGATGTCGATGACGGTCATGCCGGTCTGCATCAACAGGAGGCGCCCCCGGCTCAACCTCAGATCCAGGTAGTAGCGGGACGGGGTGCAATGCAGGTGCTCGTGAAACAGCCGCTCGAGCTGGCGCGCCGAGATGCCCGTGTAGTCGGCCACCTCTGAAAGTGTGAGCGGCTCCTCGATGTTGGCCTCCATCAGGGCCACGGCGTCGACAAGGCTCTGCTGGTTCACGGCGCCGATCTGGTAGTGCAGCGGTGTTCGCTGCATGTCGTTCTCGGTGCGCACCCGCTCGAGGATGAACTGCTCCGAGATGTCTTGCGCCAACTGCTGTCCGTGGGCGGAGTGGACGACGTTCAGCATCAGGTCGATGGAACTGATGCCGCCCGAGCAGGTGTAACGGTCGCGGTCGATCTCAAACAGCCTCGAGGATACCTGCACGCGGGGGAATTGTTCGCGCAGGCTGGACAGGTTTTCCCAATGGATCGCGCAACGATGGCCGTCGAGCAGGCCCGCTGCGGCGAGGAAATACGCGCCGGTGCACAGGGCGCCCAAGGGTACGCGGCGCTTCGCGAAACCGCGCAGGGCGTCGAGCAGCGTCTTGTCGCAATGCCTTTCGACGCGGTAGCCGCCACAGACGAACAACATGTCCACGGGGTCGAGCGAATCGACATCGCCGTCGGGGACGATCCGCAGGCCGTCGCTCGACGCCACCGGCGCTCCATTGAGCGTCAGGCACGCCCAGCGGTAGAGTTCGCGTTCACTTAGCCGGTTGGCCATGCGCAACACTGCGATGGCGCTGGTCAAGGTGACGATCGTGTAGTCCGGCGTCATCAGGAAACCGATGCGCGTCGGCTGGTCGTCATGTTTGAAGGAGGCCGGCTCCCACATGTGCCTGGTACATCCGTCTTGCGGAAATCGCCCTTGAGTGTCGCTTTTTTACCGCTTGCGGACAACGGGTTTGACTTGCGGTGCGCTCCCAGCCGGGTGCCGAAAGCGGATTCTGCGACCGGACGGTGTGGGCATGGCGCCATTGCATTCAAGCGCGGCTAGTGCTACTAACAACGTCTTGAACCGGTGCGGTTCCTTTGGGCGTGGTATGGGGAGTCAGGCGATGAGAACGCGACGTGTGTGCGGTAAGAAACCTGGGCGCAACAGGTTGGGTGGCCCCGCGAACTGGAAGAGAAAGCCGTTGGGCATTGCCATCTCGGCCGCAGTGGCGAGCGCTGGCGGCGTGGCGGCCGCCGAACCCGCTGAGGGCGCCGACGGCGTAGAGGTCGACCAGCGAACCGCCCCCGAGGTTATCGTTGTCACCGCGACCAAGCGGGAGGAGAGCTTGCAGGATGTACCCATCTCCGTGCAGGCGGTGACCGGGTATGCCGTGCGGGAACTCGGTATCGAGACGTTCGACGAGTACGTCGAATACCTGCCGAACGTGGTGAGTGCGGGGAATGGCCCCGGCAAAAAGGAACTCTACATACGCGGCAGCGCTACGGAGCAAACCGGCCCAACCGTCGCCCCCGCGCAGGGTTCCGCGCCGGGGGTCGCGCTCTACCTGGACGAGCAGCCGGTATCCTTTGGTGCGCGCAACCTCGATGTCTATGCGGCGGACCTGGAACGCATAGAGGTACTGTCAGGCCCCCAGGGCACGCTGTTCGGCGCAAGTTCGCAGTCGGGCACCGTGCGCCTCATCACGCGCAAGCCGCAGTACGGCAAATTCGCCACCGGATTCAACGGGAAGTTCGCTACGACCCGGGACGGTGCCGATAGCAGCGCGGCCGACGGCTGGCTGAATTTGCCGATCTCGGATGTCCTGGCTGTCCGGGCCGTGGTTTACAGCGACACCCAGGGAGGCTGGGTGGACAACGTTCCCGCGACATTCACGCCCAGCGGCGAAGTGGTCGACCGCAACAATGTCGCCGGGTTCGGTCCCGATCTCACCGGTGCCGACTCGATCGCGAGTGCGCGCAACGACGGCCTGGTGCAGGACGACTGGAACGAAGCGTCCTACCGTGGCGGCCGCTTCGGCGTCGCCTGGGCCATCGACGAGAACTGGGATGCGCTCGTGCAGCACACCTCGCAAACGCTGGAGGCGGAAGGATCGTTCATTGTCGACCCCAACCTCGACCAGGACAATGCGACGGCGCGATTCTCCCCCGAGTACAACCGCGACAGTTTCGGTCTGACCACATGGACGCTCAATGGGCGTATCGGCCAACTGGACGTGATCTATACGGGAGGCGTGTTGAGCCGCGATATCGATAGCATCATCGACTACACCCACTACAACAACGGTGGCGGCTACATTACCTACTACCTCTGCAGCGGCAACGTCTACGATGCCACGGACGTAAACAACTGCTACGACCCGACCAAGCAGTACGCCGAAGTCAGCACCAACGACCGCATCACCCACGAGTTTCGGATCAGAACGGATGTGAGCAATCGGATCAGGTTGCTCGGCGGGCTGTACATCAACGACGTGGATACTACCCACGTAGGCGATTTTCAGTACGCCGCCAGCAATCCGGCCTTCGCGGAACACGTCAGCAGCTACTACAACAACAATTCCGGCGACGGTTTTCAGCTTGGCAACACCACTATCCCAACAGACGGCGTCAACACGGAAGGGCCGCGCAGCCCGTTCACGACATTCTTCAACGACTTCACCCGTACCGAGGAACAGGTTGCGTTCTTCGGAGAAGTCGCGATGGATGTCTCGGATGACGTGATGGTCTCCCTCAGTGCCCGGTACTACGACCTGACCACCCGGTTGGCTGGCGCGGCCAACTTCTCGTTCGGTTGCCGCTACGGCACGGCGCCGCAGGGATTCGGCAACTCCGAGCGGACTGCCGACGGGCGTTGCAACAGCCACGCGTTCAGCAATGACGTGACAGCGCGCTTGGTGACGCTCGGCCAGTACAACGAGAGCGGCAGCGATGCCCTGATACTGAACGCGCGCAGCCCGAACGGCGCTCGGGACATGTTCCGGGGCGGCGGCTCCAACGCGAAGACGCTGGCTGCGATCAAGAACGGGCACCTGGAGATCGGACACCTGCAGCCGGACGGCTCCGTCAACGAGACCGACACGATCATGAAGGCGTCGATCAGCTGGACCCCGACCGACGACATGATGATCTTCGCGTCCTTCGCCGAGGGCTATCGCCCCGCCACCGCGAATCGCAACGCGGGCCAACTTTCGACGAACCAGTCAGGCGTCTACCAGAACTACGTCGTGCCTACGGTGGCGTTGAGCGATTCACTGACCAGTTTCGAGGTCGGTGTGAAGGGCGAGTTGCTCGACGGGTTCCTGCATTTGCACGCGACCTATTACCAAACCGCGATCGACAATCTGCAGGTGTCGCGCTTTGACCCGTCCAACGTCGCCTTCCTGTATTTCATCGAGAATGTCGGTGATGCCGAGAGCAGGGGCCTGGACGTGAACTTCCAGTGGGCGGTCAGTAGTCAACTGTCCGTGTCCGGCGCCTTCAGCATCCTCGGCACCGAACTGACTCGCTTGAACCCGCAACTGCAGGGCATCGCAGTTCCAGTGGGCAGTGAACTGCCGTTGGCACCGGCCTTCGCCGGCAACATCAGGGCGCGCTACAACTTCAGGCTCGACGCAATGGGGGCCAACGCTTACCTGCTTGGCAGCCTGAACTATAGAACGGAGCATGTCGCGGGTATTGTCGGCAACGCGGAGTTCATGGACGACACGATATTCCAACAGTCCGGCAGCTACTCGGGCCTGGAGTGGCAGGATGAGGGTGGCACCTTCGGCACAGTCGAGATCGACTCGCGGCTACCGGCGAACTCCCGCTTCGTCAATCCTGCCGCGATGACCGTGAATGTTGCCTTCGGCATCGAGCAGGAACAGTGGGAAGGATGGGGCGCCGAGGTGTTCGTCGACAACCTGACCAATGAAAATGGGCAGATCGCGCAAGTGGCAGCGCACTATACGCCGTTCGTGAGTACGCAACGCCCGCGCACGATGGGCTTGAGGATCTTCTATGAACTCAACTGACCACTGCCCGGCAGGCGAAACGTAGCGGGCGGCGGGGCGGAACAGGCAGGCCGGGCCGGGAGAAGGGAATCGGCGGACGATCTGCCTTCCGCGCCTCCCGCCGCTGTCAGCGTGTCCGAAAGCGACTCGATAGTACGGCAAGCTCAACACCTGTTGAGCGACGGCGCGCCGGCTCGGGCCGCGCGGTTGATGGGCGAGGTTCTCGCGAAGGAACCGGACAATGTCGAAGCCCAATACGCCCTCGCGGTCGCCCAGCGCCATCAGCATCAGTGGACGACGGCGCTCGCCACGCTGACCGGAATACTCGAGCGCAAACCCAATTTCGGTCGCGCGCACCAGGAAGTGGGCTACAACTACCTCGCGTTGCAGAACTTTAGCCGGGCTGGCGCGGCCTTCGAGCGCGCGATTACCGGGGACCCGTCGCTGATCAACAGTTGGAGGTGTCTCGCCAGGCTCTACCAGGACAGTGGCAACATGGAGCGCCTGACGGCTGTCAAGGATCAACTCGCCTTTCTGGAAGTGTTGCCGCCCGAACTTCTCTCCGTCATCAGCTACCTGTCGGAGAACCGTCTGGCGGACGCCGAGCGCCTCTGCAAACACTTCCTCCAGTCCAACAGGACCCACGTCGAGGGAATGCGCCTGCTCGCGGAAGTCGCGACTCGCAACAGGACGTTTGACGAGGCCGAGTTCCTGCTTGAAAGCTGTGTCGAATTCCACCCATCGCACCGCGATGCCCGGATCCAGTACGCCAACATCCTCATGCGAATGCAGAAGTTTGCCAAGGCGTTTGAACAAGCCGAGCGGCTCCTTGCCGAGCATCCGAACGATAACAACCACATTCGAGCGCTGTATGCCGCCGCCTGTGCGGGCGTCGGCAGGAATGCGGATGCCATCGAGGGCTACCAACGCCTGATGAAGGGCCATCCCGACAACCACTTCTTCCCGGTCTCGCTGGCGCATGTGCACAAGGCGGATGGCGAAATCGAAAAGGCCGTGGCGCTCTATCGGGAGGCGTACCGCATCAAGCCAGATCACGGCGATGCGTTCTGGAGTCTGGCCAACACGAAGTCCTACGAGTTCACGGACGAAGAACTCGCGCGGATGGAGTCCCTGGCGACGGATCCCGCCACCGGCGAGAACGACCGCGTTCAGGTCTGTTTCGCCCTCGGCGACGCCTACGAGCGAAAACGCGAATACGAGCGGTCATTTGGATACTACAGCCGCGGCAACGCATTGAAGCAGCCGACGACCTATCACGACCCCAAGCACCTGCAAGTGAGAATCGACAGTCAGATCGAAGTCTGCAGGGAAGAACTCTTCGCCCGTGGGCAAGATCTCGGATTCGGCGCGCCGGACCCGATCTTCGTGGTGGGACTGCCCCGAGCCGGATCAACCCTGATCGAGCAGATCCTGTCGTCGCATTCGGCGGTGGACGGGACGATGGAATTGCACAACGTCCTGAATCTCGCCAAGCGGCTACGTGGACGCGACGAGCCGGGCGAACGGCCGAGGTATCCCCGAATCCTGAACGAGATCGAGGCCGACTACTTCCGCAGGTTCGGCGAACAGTTCATAGACGACACGCGCGTCTACCGGGGAACCGCCCCGTTCTTCGTCGACAAGATGCCGAACAACTTCTTCCACATCGGCCTCATCAAGCTCATCCTGCCCAATGCCAAGGTCATCGACGCGCGCCGCCATCCCATGGCCTGTTGCTTCAGCGGCTACAAGCAGCTATTCGGGGAGGGGCAGGAGTTTTCCTACGGCCTGCGCGAAATCGGTAACTACTACCGGCAGTACGTCAAGCTCATGGACCACTGGGACAATGTCCTCCCGGGCTATGTTCTGCGCGTTGAACACGAGGAGGTGGTCGAGGACCTGGAAGGACAGGTGCGCCGCATTCTGGACTTTTGCGAATTGCCGTTCGAGCAGGCATGTATCGACTACCACCAGACCGAACGCAGCATCCGCACGCCCAGTGCGGAACAGGTTCGGCAGCCCATCTTCCGGACGGGACTGGAGCAATGGCGCCACTACGAATCCTGGCTCGGCCCCTTGAAGGAGGCGCTCGGCCCGGATGTCCGGGCGCGTTACCGGATCGACTAGCGTCATCACTCGATGCGCGCATCCGGCGCGAGGGCGGCGTTCAGCACCCGTTGCGCGAAGATCGCGTTGACGCCGATGCGATTGCTCCTGACGGTCAGCGCCCGCATGTTGGGATGCAGCCGACGGCGCGTGTTCTCGATCAGCGCGCGATAGTGACCGACACCTTCCGGGCGATGGCCATATAGGAGCCAAAGCTCGCGCCAATCGCTTGCGAAGCCGCGCATCAAGTGGGCATAGGTATCGACGAGACCCGGATCGTTGTCGGGGTTCCCCGCAAAGTCCGCGATCAGGTCCTCGATGAGGGCGGTGCACTCTCCCGGCGCCATCACCGGCAGACTCGCGAACTTCTCCGTCCGGAGCGCGACAGGCTTGCCGGGTTCGAAGGCGATGAACGCGGCGTTCGCGGCCGTCTCCGACGGGTCGCTGTGTTCGACGGTTTGCACCATGTTCCAGAATCGCGACGAGCCGCAGGTGTCGATAACGAGGTGTATGCGGTCTTCGGCGCTGGCATTGACGACCCTGTGGCGACGCCAGGAGTCGAATATCCAGCATTCGCCGGCACACATGTTGAGCCGCTGGCGACCGCAATGGAAGATCACCGACGGGTGGGTGATGACCGGGATGTGAATGCGCACCCGGCTGAACCAGTGGTAGTTGAAGTCGACGTGCAGGTTGAGTTCCGAGCGCGCGTCGAGCTTCATCAGCCGCGAGCGCGAAAGCACTTGCCCGAAACTCGCCATCACCTGGCGCATGTACTCGCATTCGCCGAGATGCGGCGTCGGTTTCTTCTCGCCCTCGAAGGAGTCGTTGTCGCCGCCGCCGCTGGAAATGAGCGCGATGGCGGAGTTGCCTGGCAAGCCGCTCGGATGTGCCATCCATCGGTCTGGCGCGAATTGGCGGACCTCCTCGGCCAGCCTGTCGGCGTCGAACCGAAACGGCAGGCGGATGAAGGGTTTGCTCAGGCGCATGACATCGCTTCCGCCGACACTTCGACTTCGTAGCCCAGACTGTCGAAATCCCGCCGGTAGAAGACGTTCACAAGGCCGAGCAACTCGTCGTCGTAGTAGGTCGTGTAATCCCGGTGATCGGTGGCGTTGCTCTGCGCAAGTCGTTGTGCGGGAATGCCGATCCGTCGGCAGGCTTCTTCGAACGACTGTTGCAGACTTTCATAACGCCCGATGAAGTCCATGCCGAGCTCGCCGGCTTCATCCACCAGCATATCCCACTGCGGTCGAACCAATGCCCGCTGCCGAAACCGTTCGACCTGGATGGCCCGCTTCATGAACGCGGTCTCGCGCCCCCGGTAGTCCGGATTACGCCTGTTGAGCATGGCGCATATCGACACGAAGCGATCATACGGATTTCTCACACAGGCGAACTTGAAGTAGTCCCGCCAGACCGTTTCGGGCAGGTTGGTCCGCACCTGCCGCAATGTGAGGTGGCCGTGGCCGACGCGCGCGAGGGCGGGCACGGGCAGACGTACCCGCTCGGTAAGCGACTGCTGCTGCCAGTCTTCGTCGCCAAGAAACGCGCTTAGGGCTGCTCGAAACGCGTGCGTACCCGTTCTGGGCACCGCGAAGAAAATGAACCGGTGCCGGTGGGAGACGATCACGGGGAAGGCTCTCGATCAGTTGTTTCTCGCATCGTCGCGCGGACTTGGCGGTCGAGTTGACGCCGCGCATCTGAACTGCCATACCCTGCTTGTTTCATGGTGTTTATGGTGTTGCCCCTATCGCTCCGGGGTGATGATGGCAACGGCGGCGAGCGTGTCAAGCAGCGCGATAGTGCATTGGTTCTGGACGAGTTCTCAGCCGCCTGCGATCGCGAGCGTCCCCGAAGACATTTTTCCATGCTTGGTATGCGCGCAGCGCGTTTTTTTCGCCCCACAAGGTGCTAAAGTCCGGGCAACGCAACCATTGAAGGAGGCCTCTGCAATGAATCCCGAGGTTGTCATCACCTGTGCGGTGACCGGTGCCGGCGACACCGTCGGCAGGCACCCGGACATTCCCGTCACACCTGAACAAATCGCCGCTTCCGCGATCGACGCGGCCAAGGCAGGCGCGGCCATTGTGCACTGCCACGTGCGCGATCCGGCAACGGGCAAGGGTAGCCGCGACGTGGCGCTCTACCGAGAAGTGGTCTCCCGCATCCGTGACTCCGAGGTCGATGTGGTGATCAACCTCACCTCCGGCATGGGCGGCGACCTGGTCATCGGTCCCGACGAGGCGCCGACGGAGTTTGGGCAGGACACGGACCTGGTGGGAGCGCTCGACCGCTTGCCGCATGTTGAGGAACTGCTGCCGGAGATTTGCTCCCTGGACTGCGGTTCGCTCAACTTCGGGGAAGGCAGCATGGTCTACGTTTCCACGCCGGATATGCTGCGCCGGGGGGCGAAACGCATCCGCGAACTGGGTGTCAAGCCCGAGTTGGAGGTATTCGATACTGGCCACCTGAGCTTCACGCTGCAGATGCTGAGCGAAGATCTGCTAGAAGATCCGCCGCTTTTCCAGCTCTGCTATGGCATCCCGTGGGGTGCGCCCGCCGACGTGGGGGTGTTCAAGGCGTGTGTCGACATGCTGCCGCCCGGTGCGAACTGGACCGCCTTCGCGATCAGCCGTAACCAGATGGCCTTCGCCGCGCAGTCCGTGCTGCTCGGCGGCCACGTCCGAGTTGGACTGGAGGACAACCTCTACCTGTCGCGAGGCGTCTTCGCCAGCAACGCGCAGCTAGTGGAGCGGGCGCGCAAGATCGTAGAGTTGCTCGGCGCGCGGGTGCTCTCGCCCGACGAGGCGCGCGACAAGTTCGGCCTGGTCAAGCGCGGCTGACCGGGATTTTGTCCAGAGCTGTCGACACCTTCGCCGTTGTCGGCACCGGCGTGATCGGGGCCGGCTGGGCGGCGCGCGCCTTGGCGCGGGGACTCGACGTGGTCGCGTGGGATGTGTCTTCGGACTGGCAAATCAAGCTGCGGGCCGCGGTGGACAACGCTTGGCCGGCGCTTGAGAAACTCGGGCTCTATCCCGGTGCCGGCGTCGAACGGCTGCGCTACGCCGACTCCCTCGAGATGGTCTGCCGAGAGGCCGACTTCGTACAGGAGAGCGTCCCGGAAAGGCTGGAAGTGAAGCGCCCGCTGCACGCGCAGATGGACGCCTGGGCGGATACTGACGTCGTCATTGCGTCCAGCACGTCCGGACTATTGCCATCCGATTTGCAGGCCGACTGCCGCCATCCCGAACGGGTCATGGTCGGCCACCCCTTCAACCCTGTCTACCTGCTGCCCCTGGTCGAAGTGGTGGGCGGCGCGCGGACCTCTGTCGAGCGCATCGATACGGCCGTCGCGTTCTACGCAGACCTCGGTATGCACCCCCTGAAAGTGCGCAACGAAGTGGCAGGTTTCCTATCCGACCGCTTGCAGGAGGCGCTATGGCGGGAAGCGCTGCACCTGGTCAACGAGGATGTGGCAACCACGGAGGAACTGGACGCGGCGATCACCTACGGGCCGGGCTTGCGCTGGGCCTTCATGGGCACGTGCCTGACGTTTCACATGGCGGGCGGCGATATGGGCATGCGCCACTTCATGCGCCAGTTCGGTCCGGCGCTGAAACTGCCCTGGACCCGACTCGAAGCGCCCGAGCTTACCGAAGCGCTGGTCGAGAAGGTGGCTTCGGGGACTGAGCGACAGGCGGCGGGACGCACGGTGAAGGAGCTTGAGAGATTGCGCGACGAATGCCTGATTTCCATCATGCAAGCGTTGCGCCGATACGGCGTTGGCGCTGGCAAGACGCTCGCCGACAACGAAACCCGCCGCGTGCGCCTGGCTGGTGGACAGCCCACCGACTAGCTTCGCCTCATTTAAGGAACGGACACTTGGATTTCGGACTCACCAACGAACAGCAAATGGTGGTGGACACCGTCCGCGACTTCGTCGAGAGGGAACTCTATCCCCACGAGGAGACTGTCGAGAAGAAAGGGCGCGTGCCGCCGGAACTCGGCGAGGCCATCAAGCGCAAGGTGATGGAACTGGGTTTCTACGCGCCGAACCTGCCCGAGGACGTGGGCGGCGGCGGTCTCGATCACCTCACCTTCACCCTGCTCGAGCGCGAACTCGGCCGCGCGTCCATGGCGCTCACCGTATTCTGGGGTCGCCCGTCGGGCATCCTGATGGGTTGCGATGCCGAGCAGCGCGAGCGCTACCTGCTGCCGTCGGCGCGCGGCGAACGCTTCGATGCCTTGGCCATGACCGAACCCGGTGCCGGTTCCGATGTGCGCGGCATGCAGTGTTTCGCTCGCCGCGACGGCGACGACTGGATCGTCAACGGCACAAAGCACTTCATTTCCCATGGCGATATTGCTGATTTCTTTATTGTTTTCGTTGCCACAGGTGAGGAGGAGGGGGAGGGGGCACCCCCGCGAAAGCGCATCACCTGCTTCCTGGTTGATCGCGACACCGCCGGCTTCGACGTCCGCCAAGGCTATGAGTCCGTATCCCACCGGGGATATCACAACAGCGTGCTGACCTTCGACGATTGCCGACTGCCTTCGGCGCAGATCCTCGGCGAGGTGCATCGCGGTTTCGAACTCGCCAACGAGTGGCTGTATGGGACGCGGCTCACCGTCGCCGCGATGTGCGTCGGTCGGGCGCGGCGCGCCTTCGACCTGGCGCTCGCCTATGCGGCCCAACGCAGCCAGTTCGGCCAACCCATCGGCAGGTTCCAGGGGGTCTCGTTCAAGCTGGCGGACATGGTCACCGAGATCGACGCGGCGAACTGGTTGACCTTGGCTGCCGCGTCGCGCCTGGATGGGGGTCTTTCGGCGAACCGCGAGATCGCCTCCGCCAAACTGTATGCCTCGGAGATGCTGGCACGCGTGACCGACGAGGCGGTGCAGATCCACGGCGGAATGGGACTGATGAGCGATCTGCCGCTGGCGCGGTTCTGGCGCGACGCCCGGGTCGAGCGCATCTGGGACGGCACATCCGAGATTCAGCGCCACATCATCGGGCGCGAGCTGCTGCGCCCGCTCGGCGCCTGAATGTCCTGTTTAGTATGGACGTTCGGCGCGTGACTGTGGAATCGGGCCCCGGCGCAGGCATAGCCCGGCTGTTGCGCCCACGCAGCATTGCGGTGATCGGCGGCGAAGCGGCGGCGCGCGTGGCCGAACAGTGCGACCGGATGGGTTTCGACGGCGACCTGTGGCCAGTGCATCCGTCGCGCGAAACCGTTGCCGGAAGGCGGGCTTTCCGCTCCATCGACATGCTTCCCGGCGTGCCCGACGCCGCCTTCGTGGGCGTCAACCGGCACGCCACCCTCGACGCCGTTGCCGCCCTGTCGAGACTGGGGGCGGGCGGTGCCGTCTGCTATGCATCGGGTTTTCTCGAGGCGGCGGACGGCGAGCTTTTGCAGCGCGACCTGGTCGATGCGGCGGGGGACATGCCCATCATCGGTCCCAACTGCTACGGTTTCATCAACTTTCTCGACGCTACACCGCTGTGGCCGGACCAGCACGGCGGCCGACGGCTCGAGCCGTCGGAACGCGGCGTTGCGATCATCACCCAATCCTCGAACATCGCCATCAGCATGACGATGCAGCAACGCGCGCTGCCTGTCGCTTACCTCGTGACCGCCGGCAACCAGGCGCAGTTGGGGGTGTCGCGCCTCGCGTCAGCGCTGCTTGAGGATGAACGGGTGAGTGCCGTGGGCTTGCATGTCGAGGGGTTCGATTCGGCCGCCGGCTTTGAAGCACTATCCCGTTGCGCGCGGGAACGGGGGGTGCCCGTCGTGGCCCTGAAGACGGGCCGCTCGGTGCAAGGCCGGACAGCGACGCTCAGCCACACGGCATCCATCGCCGGGTCCGATGCCGGGGCCCAGGCATTTCTGCGACGGCTCGGATTCGCCCGCGCGGATGGCATCCCCGAACTGCTTGAGACGCTCAAGCTGCTACACGTGCACGGCACCCTGGGCGGAACCCGAATAGGCGCGATGTGCTGTTCCGGCGGTGAGGCGAGCGTGCTCGCGGACGTGGCGGAGGGCGCCGAGGCGACATTCCCCGACCTGGCGCCGGGCCATGCTGCGGCTGTGGACGCAACGGTGCATCCACTCGTTACCGTATCCAATCCTTTCGACTACCACACCTTCAGTTGGGGCGACGAGGAGGCGTTGATCGGGACCTTTACGGCATTCGCGCGCGGGCGGTTCGATGCGACACTCCTGATGCTCGACTTTCCCCGTGCGGACCGCTGTGACGACACCGACTGGCAGACGACACTCAACGCGTTCGCGGCGGCCATGGGCGCCACGCGGTCGAAAGGCATCATCGCAGCCGCTTTGGGGGAAAACCTGTCCGAAGCGCGCGCGACGGAAATGATTGCCCGCGGCATCGCGCCGCTCGCCGGAGTTCGCGAAGCCCTGGCGGCGATAGACGGCGCGGCGGCGATTGGCGCGGCGTGGCGCTCGCCTGCCCCCGCGCAACTCCTGGAGTCGCGCTGCCCGCCGAGCCAGCCCGTTGTCCTCGACGAAGCGGCCTCCAAGGCACTCCTCGCTGCGAGCGGCGTCCAGGTTCCGGCCGGTGAGGTCGCGCGGGATGAAGACGCGGCGATAGCTGTCGCGGAGTCCCTCGGGGGCGCCGTTGCGGTCAAGGCGCTTGGCATTGCCCACAAGACCGAGCGCGCAGCGGTCAGGCTGGCGTTGAGCGAACCGCGCGAGATTCGCCAGGCCACGCGCGAACTGCTCGCCCTGGGTGACGCCGTGCTTGTCGAACGGTTCTCCCCGGACGTGGTCGTCGAGTTGCTCGTGGGCCTCACGCGAGACCCGCAACTCGGCTTGCTGCTGACCATCGGTTCCGGTGGCACGCTTGTCGAGTTGCTTCGAGACAGCGTTACGTTGCTGCTGCCGGTGTCCGAAAGAGAAGTGCGCGACGCCTTGGCGAAACTTCGCGTAGCGCCGCTGCTCGACGGCCACCGAAACCGGGAAGTGGCGGACAAGGACGCGGCCATAGCGGCGATTCTCGCCATCGCGCGTTTCGCGGCTGAGCACCGTCACGGGCTCGAGGAAGTCGACGTCAATCCGCTCGGCGTCGGCCGGAAGGGACAGGGCGCGGTAGCGCTTGACGCGCTGATCCGAACGAGAGAGCGAACGGTCATGGGAAAGGAGATCGAGGCGTGAGCGAACCGATCAGGACACGATGCGATGACGGGATTTTGGAGGTGACGCTCGACCGGCCCAAGGCGAACGCCATCGACCTGGCGACCAGCCGGCGCATGGGCGAAACCTTCAAGGCGTTCCGCGACGATCCGGCACTGCGCGTTGCCATAGTCACAGGCGCTGGAGACCGTTTCTTCTGTGCCGGGTGGGATCTGAAAGCAGCGGCCGGCGGCGATGCCGTAGACGGCGACTACGGTTGCGGCGGCTTCGGCGGGATGCAGGAATTGCCGGCGCTGAACAAGCCACTCATCGCCGCGGTCAACGGCATGGCGGTGGGCGGCGGCTTCGAACTGGCCCTGTCCTGCGATCTCATTCTGGCTTCTAGCACAGCGTCGTTCGCGCTGCCCGAGATTCGGGCGGGCACCCTGGCTGACGCCGCCGCCATCAAGCTGCCCAAGCGCATGCCGTTCCACGTAGCGATGGAGCTTCTGTTCACAGGCCGGCGGATGGATGCCGAGGAGGCGTGCCGCTGGGGGGTGGTCAACGAAGTGGTGGAACCTGACGAATTGCTTGAACGGGCGTGGAAACTCGCCCGGCTGCTAGCAAACGGGCCGCCCCTGGTCTTCGCCGCGATCAAGGAGGTGGTGCGCGAGTCGGAGAACCTGCGCGCCCAGGACGCGCTCAGCCGGGTCGGCAAGCGCCAGTTCCCGGCGGTGGACCACCTCTACGACAGCGAGGACCAAGGGGAAGGCGCTCGCGCGTTCGCCGAAAAGCGCGACCCTGTTTGGAAGGGACGCTAGTGACGAGGCGCTTTCGCGATCCGACCCCGACTGGATTCCGTCACGATACGCTTCGCGCCCTGACCAGTTTCCAGGCGTAGTCGAGCGCGTGCCCCAGCGATTCGGTAAACGCTGTGCCTTGCCAGGCGATATCGAACGCCGTGCCGTGATCGACCGATGTGCGCACGATGGGTAGCCCGATCGTGACGTTCACCGCGGACTCGAAGCTGGCAAGCTTCATCGGCGCGTGCCCCTGATCGTGATACATGCACACGATTGCGTCGTAGCGGTCGCGGCGGATCGCCTGGTAGAACACCGTGTCTGCGGGATGAGGCCCCGTCGCGTCGATGCCAGCGCGACGCGCGGCCTCGATGGCCGGGGCAATGACCTCGGTGTCCTCCGTGCCGAACAGGCCGTTCTCGCCGGCGTGCGGGTTCAAGCCGCAGACGGCGATGCGGGGGCGGGGCAGGAAAAGCGACAGCGTCCGATGCGTCAATTCGATCACGGAACGGATGCGCGGACCACTCACCCGCGCGATGGCTTCGGCCAGCGACACGTGGGCGCTGACATGGGTCACAGCGACATCCTCGGTGGCAAGCATCATCGAGAATTTCCGCGCGCCGCAAAGCCCCGCGATCAATTCCGTGTGGCCGATGAAATGCGGGTCGCTGGCTCGGGTCGCTTCCTTGTTCATGGGTAGCGTGACGACGCCCGCGACGTGGCCGGCCAAGGCGTCTCGGGTCGCTGCTTCGACATAGTCTCGCGCCGCCGCGCCAGCTTTGGTGTTGTGTCGCCCCGGCGTCAGATCGGCTGCGTCGAGGTGCCGGAGATCGACAACGTTCAGCCGTCCGGGGCGCGACTTGGCGGGTCGCGTCACCGCGTGGGCGCGAATATCAAGCCCCAGCAGGTCCGCGCCGGCGTCAATGATCGCCGCGTCCCCGTAGATCACCGCGGTATCGCCGAGCAAACCCTGCGCGAAGCGTCTCAATACGATTTCGGGTCCGACGCCGGACGCGTCGCCCATCGTGATCGCCATGGGGAGTGATCCGTTCATGCGCGTAGGTTAGGTCCAACTCGGCCCGTTGCCGCCGTTTGCGTCGACGGCGATCACGAGAGCGTATCAGATCGGTTATCGTACTTGGCTGTGCGCGCCGCCGCCGATGCCCGACCACCGAGGCCGCCATGCCCGACGAAACTCCGCCCGAAGCGAAGCGCGATCAGGACATCGACCAGATGCTCGACGCGATCACCGCCGCCGTGCCGCCGCTGTTGTCCGCGTTGGAAGCGTTGGCGCATGTTGGAAGGTACATGCATCCGCCGCATATCGCAGGCCTGGCGGAATCTGCCGCGGGTTCAGAACAACCACTCTTCGATGGCATGAAGCGGTTCCGCGCCGTGTCGTGGCCGGCTCGGCTGCTGACGTTCAAGGAGTGCGTGGAGGATGCGGCCGACCATGCGTGCAAGGCGTTACAGCGTTTGCGCGAGGCGGCGACAGCGCAGGACAGTGTCCTCGGCGTTTACCGGGCCATGCGTTACGCCACCAGGGCCCAGGAGGCGCTGTATCCGGTCGCATCGATGCTGCCGCCCGTCAGCCGGTTCTATATCGAGCCGGCGTTGCGCGATGATGCCGGGCTGAACGAGAAACTTGCCGGGGCCGACCATTCGAGAGCGGATGTCGGCGTCCTGCACGTCGGCCGTGAGAGGGCGGAAAGGGGCGGTTTCTCGCTGTATGTGCCCGAGTACTACGACCCGGCGCGCACCTGGCCGCTCATCATGGCGCTGCATGGCGGCCGCGGCAACGGCGCGGACTTTCTCTGGGCATGGCTGCGCGAAGCCCGTAGCCGGGGCGCGATCCTGATCGGCCCGACCGCGCTTGGGCGTACCTGGTCGCTGATGGGCCCCGACCGGGACAGTCCGAATCTAGACGCGATCGTCGAGCGCGTGGCGGAGCGCTGGAACGTTGATCGCGACAGGATGCTGCTGACCGGCATGAGTGATGGCGGGACTTTCGCCTATGTCTCGGGATTGAGGGAGAGTTCGCCTTTCACCCACCTTGCGCCAAGTTCGGCGAGTTTCCATCCGTTGCTGCTTGAGGGCTCAACGCCCGAACGCCTGCGCGGGTTGCCGATCTACCTCGTTCACGGCGTTCTCGACTGGATGTTTCCGGTGGATGTTGCGCGCACCGCGAACACCGCCCTCACCGCCGCGGGCGCGAGCGTCATCTATCGCGAGATCGCCGACCTCTCGCACACGTATCCGCGCGACGAAAACCCCCGCATCATGGACTGGTACCTGCAGGGTTGATCGTGGCCGGCAACTCGGTCAGGAAAAGTCGCTGGACTTGCACCTGTATGTCTGTACATATAGTGTACGTCGAAGGGATCTCTGAGCAGTGACATTGAACCGGAAGCAGACGCACAAGGGTCGCGGTGCGGTATCCAACCCGGCGGGCCGTTTCGACGCTGAGCGTAGCGAGGTGATCGACGACGGCTGGGATTTGGCGGAAACGCCGGAGTTCGCGGCATCGGCGCCGGCAACGGAGTTTTTTCCCGACCTCACGAAGAACCTGATCGCGACCAACAAGTCGCCGGACATCCCCTTCGACCAGTCAATCAACGCGTACAAGGGCTGCGAGCATGGTTGCGTCTATTGTTTCGCGCGTCCCACGCACGCGTACCTGGACCTGTCGCCGGGACTCGATTTCGAAACGAAGATCTTCTACAAGACCGACGTTGTCGCGCGCCTCAGGGAGGCCCTCGATCATCCGCGCTACGTTTGCTCCGCCATCGCCATGGGCACCAATACGGACCCGTACCAGCCAGCGGAGAAACGATTTCGCATCACCCGACAGATCCTCGAAACACTGCTCGCCTACCGGCACCCCGCAAGCATCACGACCAAGGGTTCCCTGGTGCTGCGGGACCTGGACCTGTTGCGGCAACTTGCGGAGCAGGACCTGGTTTCGGTCATGGTGAGCGTCACGACGCTCGACAACGCGCTGAAGACGAAACTGGAGCCCCGGACCACGTCTCCTGCCGCCCGGCTGCGCGTTGTCGAGGAAATGGCGAATGCGGGCGTGCCCGTTGGCGTGATGGCGGCGCCGATGATCCCGATGATCAATGATCGCGAACTCGAAGCGATTGTCGAAGCCGCGGCCAACGCGGGTGCCAGGACCGTACGCTACATTCTCTTGAGGCTACCGTTCGAGGTCAAAGACCTGTTCAAGGAGTGGCTTGGGGAACACTACCCCCTGAAGGCAGAGCACGTGATGAATCGCGTGCGCGATATGCGCGGAGGACGAGAGTACCGATCCGAATGGGGCACGCGAATGCGCGGGGAGGGCGCGTTTGCGGAGTTGTTGGCGAAGCGTCACGCCATCGCAACGCGCAAGCACGGCATGGATTCGGCCATGCCGACGCTGCGGACCGACCTTTTTCGCCCGAATAGGCAGCAGATGGAGTTATTCTAGTATTTGGGCTGACAGAGAGAGAAAGCAATGTCATTGACACCGATGCAATTGGGTCATGTGGTGATGCGGGTCCGCGACCTGGAGCGTTCGGTCGACTTTTATACGCGAATCATGGGTCTCACCATCATGGTGAAGTCGGAACGGGCCTGTTTCATGTCCGCGAACACCGACAAGTCCCACGAACTGGCCGTCTTTGAGTTGGGGCCCGACGCCCCCGGACCGGATCAATCGCGGGTCGGTCAGGCGCACATGGCCTGGCAGATGGAGACTTTCGAGGACCTGCAGGAACTGTACGGAAGGCTCAAGGAAAACGAGATCCGCATCAAGCACATCGCCGACCACGGACTCTCCCTGGGCGTCTACCTGTTCGACCCCGACGACAACGAGGTCGAGGTCTACTACGAGCTGCCGAGGTCCAAGTGGCAATGGTCTGAAAGATCAGGCCCGTTCGGCGGCAAGTTTCCGTTGAAGCTGGAAGAACCCGCGGAGGCCCTGGAAGTCTGAGTCTCCGTTTGCGGCTGTATGTCGGCGGAAAGGACAATCGATCTCCCGGTCGGACACAAGACTGTCCGCGTGACCGTAACGGCGGACGGCGGGCTTGAGTTGTGGCTCAACGGTTGCCTGCGCAAGCGGCGTGAACCGTCCGATCGCGATCCGCTATATGTGTGGACCAACGTCGAGCTGTACTGGGAGGAACACCGGTACGTCGAAGCGCGCTACTACCGGCGCGGCAGTGGCCGGCTCAAGGTCGCCGTGAACGGCGATACGGTGTATGAGAGGCACTCTTTCGGGCGAGCGGAGTCCCATGCCTGACCGTTGTTCACGCCCCGCATCCGCCTTGATGCGGTCAGGCTCGTGAGGGCTGCAAACCCGCCACGGGGGTCCTCTTCATGTCAGCAACGATGTTGTACAGGCATGGCACCAGCACCAGTGTGATGACGGTCGCGAACAGAATGCCGAACGCGAGCGAAACCGCCATCGGAATGACCATCTGCGCCTGCATGGAAGTCTCGGCGATCATCGGGGCCAGGCCGAAGAATGTCGTAAGCGAAGTGAGCAATATGGGGCGCAGGCGCGCCGCGCCGGACTGAATCGCTGCCTCCATGGGCGAGAGGCCGCTCGCTGCGGCCCTGTTGACGAAGTCGACCATGATAAGGCTGTCGTTGACGACGACGCCGGACAAGGCGATGAAACCGATGATGGATACCGAGTTGAGGGCGAGGCCGAGAATCATGTGGCCAACGACGGCGCCCACGATGCCGAACGGGATGGCGCTCATGATGATCAGCGGCTGGATATAGGAGCGGAGCGGAATCGCCAGCAGCGCGTAGATCCCGAACAGCGCCGCCAGGAAGGCGTAGCCGAGCTGATGCAGTCCCATGCGTTCGGTCATCGAACTGCCGGTGAGTTCGAGGGTGACCCCCGGGTGCCGGATCAGCAGGTCTGGAATGAAATCCCGCCTGATCTCGGCCACGATCCGAGTGGGTTCCGCGACGTTCGTATCGGCGTTTGCCCTCACGGTGACGGAGTTTCGCCCGTCCAGCCGCTGCAATGCGTTGTAGCCGCGCGACGTGTCGTATTCGGCGACGGCATCGAAGGGGAGTTCGCGGCCGTCCGGCATGCGGAACCACATGTTCTCAAGGTTGCCGACCGATTGACGCTCCGAACGCGGGTAGCGCACCATCACTCTTATTTCGTGACTGTCTCGCTGGATACGTTGCACTTCCGCCCCGTAGAAAGCCTCTCGCACCTGACGCGCGAGGCTCGCGAGGGTGACACCCATGGCTTCGGCTTCCGGCTTGACCCTGAGCTTGATTTCCTCGGGCCCGGCCGCGGAAGAACTGCGGACTTCGAAGACGCCCTCAAAGGTCCGCAGGTGGTCGGCGAGTTGCTCGGCGGCCGCCTCGACGCGTTGATAGTTGTTGCCCAACAGCGCCAGTTCAATATTGGCCTGGCCGCCCATCCGCATGGAGGAATAGAACTTCAGTTCCTTGGTTCCAGCGATTTCGCCGACCTTTTCCCGCCATCTGTGTTCGATGTCCTTCAGCGTCACGGGCCGTTGGCCGCCTTTGGCCAGTTCCACCCGAATGGACGCTTTTGTCCCTTCGCTGACGTAGGCGAACATATTCTCGGCAACGTCCACGTCGGTTCCAGTCTCGGCCTTGATCTCCTCGTTGATTTCGCGCAGGGCCGCATCCATGCGGTGCACGATGTCGAGTATCAGGGCATCGGGGGCGCCCTCATGCAGTTCGACCTCGGCCCTGACGAAATCGTTGTCGATCTCCGGAAAGAACACGTAGCGCAACGTGCCGCTGGTGACCACGCCGAACACCAGGATCAGCAGGCTGACGAAGAACCCGAGCGTCGCGTAGCGGTACGTGATCGCTCTTCGAAGGAACGGCTTATAGACACGCTCCGAAAAACGTTTCAGGTTGCGGTCGACCCAGTCGGCGACACCGGCCTTGGGCCCGTGAGAGGACCGCATGATCGCGAGGTGCGACGGCAGCACGAGTTTCGACTCGATCAACGAGAACAGGAGGCAGAAGACCACGACCCAGGCGAGCGATTCGAACAGGGGTTCCATGCGCGAGCGGACCAGCAGCATGGGCACGAAGGCGACTATGGTCGTCAGCACGCCGAAGGTTGCGGGTATCGCCACGCGTCGCGCTCCGGCGACAATGGCGTCGAGGTTATAGCCCCGCTGCTCGGTATAGGTATAAGCGCTCTCGGCGATGATGATGGCGTCGTCGACCACTATCCCCAGGACGAGAATGAACGCGAACAGGCTCATGATGTTGATCGACACGTCCACATATGGAAGCGGCAGCATCGCCATCGCGCCAAGGAACGCGACGGGGAGACCGACCACCACCCAGGCCGCGATCTTCATATGCAGGAAAATGCCGAGAATGGCCAGCACGAGCAACGCCCCGAGCGCCATGTTCTTCAGCATGAGGTTGAGCCGGCCCTTCAGATAGAAAGTCCGGTCGGACCACGCGGTCAGTTCCACGCCCTCCGGCAGCGTCGATTGCCGTTGCTCGATGAAGCGATGGACCGCTTCGCTGATCTGTATCTCATTGCTGGTCTTGTCGCCCAGGACGCTGATGCCGAAACTGCGTTCGCCGTTGAAGAACGAATAGCTCTCCTGCTCGACGAACCCATCGCGAATGGTCGCGATGTCGCCGAGCCTGACGCGCGTTCCGTCCGGCTGCGTCAGCAGCACGATCTGTTCGAACTGCGCGCCGGTATATGCCTGGCCCTTGGTTCGCAGCCGTATCTGGCCGGCTTCGGACTGGATCGAGCCGCCGGGCAGGTCGATGGACCACAGCCGTATGGTCTGGGCGACCTGGCTCAATGTCAGCCCGTACTGGCGCAGCGTTTGCTCGGAGACTTCGATGGATATCTCGAACGGGCGCGAACCGGTCACCTCGGCCAGGGGTACCTCCGGCAGGGCCGCGATCTCGCTGCGCAAGTCCCCGGCGAGTTCCTTCATGGAGGCCTCGTCCAGATTTCCGTGGACCTGGACACTCAGGACGCCGAACGTGAACCGGCGCTTGGAGATGGACGGTCTCTCGGTTTCCGAGGGGAATGTCGAAATACCGTCGGTGGCCACCTTGATGTCGCTGGCGACCGCATTGATGTCGTAGCCATGCTCGATTTCCGCGACGACTCGACCCATCCCTTCCATGGCAGTGGATCTGATCTCGCCAATTCCCTGGATTGACTCGATCGCCTGCTCGATTTTCACCACCACGCCTTCCGCGACTTCCTGAGGCGCCGCTCCGCGATACTGCACGGATACGGTGATCTGGTCGGAACCGAAATCCGGAAAGCTCTCTTTCTTGACGACGAACAGGGACCAGATGCCCGCGCCGATGATGCAGAACATCAGCAGGTTCGCGGCCACATGGTTGCGGGCGAACCATCCGATCAAGCCGCGCGATTCGGGTGCCACGGGCGCGGCCTGGGGTTCAGCCATCGAGTCGCACCCGCATTCCGGGCAACGGATGGTCGATGGGCGTGGTCACGTAGACCTCGCCATCGGACACGCCGCGGTTGAGGTATGCCAGGTCTTCGTCGGTGCGCAACACGCCCACGGTGCGAGGTTGAATGGTGGAGTCCGCGTCCACCACCCACAACGTGGTCCCCCGGGACAGGGCATGCCGAGGTACCGCGATCAGTTCGCCTCCCGACAAGCCGGTGATCGCCGCGGTCACGAACGTACCGATACGTAGCGGCGCCCGTCCGCTGCCGGCGAGATCATAGGGATCGTCGATTTGCGCGACGACGTAAAGTACCCGACTCGCGGCGTCGAACACGCCTTCCGAGCGCACTATCCGCGCATCCCAATCGAACGCTTGATCGCCGATATCCGCGCTCAACACCACCGGCAGTTCGCCGCCGGCGTCGAGCTTTTTCAGGTCCAGAAATCGCAGGTCCTTCTGCGTCACCGGCAATCGGACTTCGGCCCGGTCTACCGCGAACGTGCGGACGATTTGCGCGCCGACGTTCACATATTGGCCGACGTCGGCGATCTTTTGGCGCACCATGCCGTCATAGGGAGCGCGGATAACCGTGCGCCGCAAGTCTTCAAGCACCTTTTCCAGTTCCGCTTCCTTCGATTCCAGTTCGGCCAGTGCCTGCTGCAACTGCGGCTTGCGCAACGTGAGGTCCGATGCCGGTCCCGCCGCCGAGTTGAGGTCGCGCAGCCGCTCCCAGTCTTCGAACGCGTATCCCGCCAGGGCGTTCTCGGTGGCCACCCCCGTCCGGGCTTTCGCTACTTCGGCGCGGGCGCGCTTCACCAGTGTCTCGTAGTTGCGTGGGTCGATGCGGATCAATACATCGCCGCGCTTGAAAAAACCGCCGCTGACGAAGGCGGGCGACACCTCGGAGATCTGGCCGGACACCTCGGACATCAGCGTCGTCTGGGTGCGCGGCGACACCGAACCCTGTGCCCTGACAACGAACAGTACGGGCTCCCTCCTGGCCGTCGCCACCGATACCAGCAACGCCGGCTTCGGCACCGCCTCTTTCGGCGCCTCCGGGCGCGACTGGATCATGGCGAACGATGCCACGACGGCCGCGACGATGAATGCCACCGGCAGGATGATCTTCAATATGCGCGTCATGGCGGAGGGTTTACGGTCTCCAGGCGAGAGACGGGGCCGAACCGGCAATAATACCAAAAGGCTCGGCCGGTTCGCCCACCGTGATCGCTTCGACCAAGCCACTCCAGGGTCGACGGCTATTCGACGCTGCGGGAGGACACCGGCACCTCGGTCGCGCTTTCGTCGGTGACGGACTCGCTGGCGGTAGGTGCGGACTCGAAGGCGCCTCGGCTGAACGCGGTCAGGCGGTTGCCGCGCGCGGGATCGATCAAGCGCTCGTAGGCGACCGACAATGCTGTCGCATCGAGTTCGGCCACGGCGTCGGCAAGGCGTTCCATGGAATCGAAGGTGAGCACTCGATCATCTAGATCCCTTCGCAGTCGCCAAAACCGGTCCATCAGGTTTCGATCGCGCCGCGTGAGCGCGGCGATGTGGCCGCGCTTGTGCTCTTCGAGTTCCTCCTGTGGAATTTCCCGAAGCCATTCGCGCTGTGCTTCGATGAAAGCCGCCGTCGCCGCCTCGAGGCCAGCCGCGTCGGTGCCTGGTGATTGCACCGCGAAAACAATCCCCGGGTGCCGCTCAATACTGTGGCGGTAGGCCTGAACGATGTAGCCTCGTTGCTGCTCGGTGCGCAACGCCGTGAAGTATCGAGGCCCCAGCATACGGCCCAGGAGCCCCAGGCGGGCTCGCTCGGCCAGCGTTGGGACGTCTCCCTGCAGGTAAAGCAGGTAGACCGCGTCGTCGTGATCGACATCGCGTTCGATGTGGCGCGCACCATCGAGCACCTGCGCGACAGATAGCTCGGGCACTACGTTCGAAACCGCGAGATGACGCGCCGCTATGGTGGCGAAGTTTCGCGCGTCACGTGTCGCCAGATTGCCGTGGACGAGGAGAGTGGCGCTGACGCCGCGGCGCTTTTCGCGCCGCCAGGCCTCCAGCGCCGCCGGCGTGGTGTTACGGGCCGCCTCCAGCAGCTCCTCCCAGGCCCAGATATCGGAATGGAGAGTCTGGCCAATGACGTTCGCAGCTTGCACGTATGGATGTCTGAAACGCATGTTGGCGTAAGTCTTGATTTGCTCGGTCCGCGCGACGGCGAACGACCCCGGGTCGATGGGGGTGTCCGCGAAGGTGTCGAGAATGTCGTCGAACAGGATGTCGAGGTTATCGTGGTAACCCCAAACGGCGATGTCGATCCCGCTCCAGGTGGACCGGACTCTGTAGCCGATCCCAGCCATGCGCGATGCGTAGGCTCGTGCATTGAGCGCCTGCTTGACCAGCCGGCTGTAGAGCGCGGCGAGGGCATTGTCGCCTGGACCCTGGAGAGCGCTCTCCGGCCAAACGCGCAGCCCCACGCTGGCTCGGGGTGTGCGGAACTCGGTATCGGGCGCATGCCAGAGTTCGATGCCGGAATCCGTATCGAGGGCAACCGGCGGCGTGAACGGCCCCGGCGGGATCGTTAACGCCAGGTCTTCCGGCAGGTACGGATTCGGCTCGGGAAGGGCGAACGCTGCCTCGACCTCGACCGGCGTGATCCCGGGACCGACGCGGTAGGTGACGTCGAACATCGGCTCCAGCAGATCGCCTTCGATGTCGGGACCGGCGAACGAGACCAGCGAGTTCTCCGGCACGAGGCGGTCGAGGTAGTCGCGAATGACCGCCTCATCGAAAGACTCCATCAGGTAGCTGGCGCGAAGCAAGTCCTCCGGCGGGTAGTGCACCAGGTCCTCGACGGCCGAAACCACGGTACCGATGGGCGAGCCTTGTTCCTGAAACCGGAAGGCGACGTCGCTCATGTTGGCGATTTCCCGATAGCGCCAGGCCGCGATGCCGTCGTTTCTGATCTTGTCTATCCAGGCGTAGACGAGGCCGATGATCTCGTCCGCATGCGGCTGTCCCTTATCCGTCAACCCGATCGAGATACCGAACGACGCGTTTTGACTGTCCAGGCTGTTGCCCCCGGCGTTCATTGATTTGATCCAGCCTCGGCTATGCAACAGGTCGTATAGGCTGCCGGGTCCCTCGTGGCCGATCAGGTGGCCGAGATACGAAGTCGGCTTGCTGTGGTAGTGGGGATCGAGCGGCGGCACGGGAAAGGAGATCCCCAGGCTCTTGGTGTCCTCGAGTGTCTGCCAGGCGTAGCTTGCGGGCCGGCCCCCTGGCTTGAAGAAGGGCGGGTTGGCCGGGATCGGTCCGAGGTTCCTGTTGGTCATGGCCGCGAACCGCTCGCGCACCAGCGTTTCCAGGCTGTCGAGGTCCTCCGGGCCGAGGACAGCGACGGTGGTCGTATCTGCAGAGTAGTTGGTTTCGAAGAACGCCCGCACGTCCTCGATGCCTGCGTCCCGCAATGTATCGATGCTGCCGATGTCGAATCTCGATCCTGGATGCGCGGGATTCATCAGTCGCTGGTGGACTGCGTAGCCGCGCCAGCCGTCCTGCTTGACCTGCAGTTGGTACTCCGAGTGCACGGCGTTCTTCTCGCGCTCGACGTAATCGGGATCGAAGAGCGGCGCGATGAAGAACTGCGCAATCCGGTCGAGCGCTTCCGGGAACCGGTCCGGCTTGATGTCGAAGTAGTAGGTGGTGTGGTGGCTGTCGGTGTATCCGTTCCACGAGCCGCCGTGCTTTTCGATGAATTCGTGGTACGCGTCGACCTCCGGGTATTTCTCCGTGGCGATGAACAGCATGTGCTCGACGAAGTGCGCAAGTCCGGGATGGGCGTCCGGGTCATGGTCGCTGCCTCGCGCGATGCTGACGGCTGCGGCGGACTTGTCGCTGTCGGGTGCGTGGATGAGCAGGGCGCGCAGCTTGTTGGGCAATTCGATGTAGCGGTACTCGCGTTCGTCGTTCGGGCTCTTGATCGGCTGCTGCTGTTGCCACGGTAGGGTCTGACAAGCCGCGAGACCGGCGATGGCAAGAACGGCGACGAGTGCCCAGACCGTTCGCATGATTGGGCTTTGAGGCCAGTTACGGATCGCGATCATTCGCGACACCATCGTTGCTTCATTTCCGGTGCGCCTTCAGATCCGGCCCTTGTCCAGGTCGAGCCGTCCGCGGGCCAGGTTCAGCCGCAGTAGGTCGCTCGCGCCTTCCGCGAGGCGCAACGCGCGCACGCGGCGATACAACGCTTCCAGGGGATGCCCGACCGTCAGCGCCTTGCCGCCGACGAGCTGGATGGCTGTGTCGACTACTTCGCCCACGGTTTCCGTCGCGAAGACCTTGCAGGCGATGCCTTCGTTCACGGTGTTCTCGCCGGCGTCGGCGAGCCGTGCGGTACGGTACACCATGCTGCGGGCGGCGTAGGCCTTGATGCGCAGGTCGGCGTAGCGCAGTCGCACGCCTTCGCGGCTGCCGAGGGGCTTGCCGCTGCGATGCGGCGCGCCGAGGTGTGCCGTCAGGTATTCGAGGACCCAGCGCATCAGGCCGACGGACTCGGCGGCGAAGGCGATGCGCGTGTCGCCGATCTGTCGAAGCGCGCGGGGGAGACCTTCGCCCGGTCTGCCCACGATGTGCGCCGTCAGAACCTTGACGTTGTCGAATTCGAACCAGGCATGGTGCGTACCGTCGAGGGAACCGAAGACCTGTTTGACGCGTACGCCCGGGGCGTCGGTGTCGATGACGACCATGGCGGGGCCCCCGTCCTCGACTTCCACCAACGCCGTGACGAAGTCGGCCTGCGCGCCGCCCGTCACATAGGACTTCTGACCGTTGATCGTCAACGTATCGCCGTCGATGCGACCCCAGGTGGGGCGCGTCGCGTTGTCGGGCTCGGTAAAACCGAAGGCGCCGCGTTTTTCGCCAGCGATCAGGGGTGCCAGGTAGTGGCTGGCGACGGGTTCGCTCGCGCCTGCCAGGACGCCGGGACCGGGACCGAAAACAGGCAGGTGGGACAGGTTGTGACTCGCCAGCGTGTCGCGTACCACGGTCATGGCCAGCGTATTTGCCTGGCTGCCGCCGAAGGCCCTTGGCTGGGTCATGGAGAACAACCCGGCCGCCTTCGAAGCGTCGATGATCCGTTTCCGATTAGCGGCGAAGTCTGCCGCGAGAGGCGCAAGCGTGTCGCGCGCGAACGCATCCGTCTCGTCGCGCAGTTGCAGCAGTTCTGGCGTTAGCGACTCCGGCACGTTGCGTGCCTGCTATGGCGCCTGCGACATCAACAAGGCAATGATGATGAAACCGCAGAGCACCATGGCACCGACCGCGGTGACGAGGTACGCCTCCCGCGTGGCATGTCGCCGCACGCGCGCTTCGACTTCTTCCGGGCTTTTCGCCGCCGTTGTCGAGGTGAGACGATAACGTGTCAGCCCGTCGCGTTTCGGCAAACGGACGAAAAGCTCCGGCGTCGCATCGAGGCGCTCCTTCACGTCGATCATCGCGATCCCCGTGAGGCGCGCGATCTGTTGCGGGTGCAGACCGACGCCGGGCTCGTCCCGAAACGCCCGGTGGATGGCGAGAATGCGGCGCGTCTTGCCCCAATAGCGCGGCGTCAACAACATGGCGCGGGCTTGGGTGCAGCGGCCAGACAACGTTTTCTCATGCCGACGATGATAGCCGTCCGGGCCGCGCCGGGACAGTTGCGCCTGGAGCATGAGCGCCGGTTGTCGTGGCATCGTCAGGCAGTTTTGGTATCTTGCCCGCATGATGACCGCAAACGTCGATCTCGCCAATCCGGACTACTACATAAATCGGGAGATCTCCTTTCTCAAGTTCAACCGGCGCGTGCTCGAGGAAGCGAAGAATCCCGATGTGCCGCTGCTGGAACGGCTCCGGTTCCTCTGCATCACGAGTTCGAATCTCGACGAGTTCTTCGAGATTCGCGTGGCGGGCCTGAAACAACAGAGTGCGCTGGGTTCCACGCAGCGGGGCCCGGACAACCTGACGCCGGCAGAACAGTTGCGCGCCATTTCGGTGGAAGCGCACGGCCTGGTGGCTGAGCAGTACCGCGTGCTGAACGACATCCTGTTCCCGGTCCTGGAGCAGGAGGGCATCCATTTCCTGCAGCGCGAGCGCTGGGACAAGAAGCAAAATCGCTGGCTGAAGCGATATTTCAACTATGAGCTGGAGCCCATCCTCACGCCCATCGGCCTGGACCCGGCGCACCCGTTTCCGCGCCTCCTGAACAAGAACCTGACCTTCATCGTGACCCTGGAGGGCAAGGACGCTTTCGGACGCAGCAGCGGCATGGCTGTCGTGCAGGCGCCGCGGGCGCTGCCGAGGGTCGTGGAACTGCCTGAGAGCCACGCTGGGGCGCCATACGACCTCGTATTTCTGTCGTCGATCATCCATGCCTACGTGGACGAACTGTTTTCTGGTATGCGGGTGTCGGGCTGCTATCAGTTCCGCGTGACGCGCAACAGCGACTTGTTCGTGGACGCGGAGGAAGTGGACGACCTCCTGCGGGCCGTCGAGGGCGAGCTGCTCTCACGCCGCTTCGGGGACGCGGTGCGCCTGGAGTTGGCAGAGGACTGTCCAAGCGATGTCGCGCATTTCCTGCAAATGCAGTTCGACCTCGGCGACGATGATGTCTACCGCTGCGACGGTCCCGTCAACCTCATGCGGCTCAACACCATTCCGGATGAAGTCGCCCGTCCAGACTTGAAGTATGCGGGATTCACGCCGCGAACATTGAGCCGGATCCAGCGCGCCTCCGATGTGTTCGCGGCTATTCGCGAGGGAGACATCCTGCTGCACCACCCGTTCGACTCGTTCCTGCCGGTGATCGACTTCCTGCGCCAGGCGGCGGCCGACCCGGCGGTGCTCTCGATTCGTCAGACGCTGTACCGCACGGGCGCCGACTCCGCGGTTGTCAGTGCGCTGATCGATGCGGCGGCCAACGGCAAGGAGGTCCTGGTCGTCATCGAACTGCGTGCCCGTTTCGACGAGGCCGCCAATATAGAACTCGCCAACAGCCTGCAGGAGGTGGGCGCGCAGGTGGTTTACGGCGTCGTCGGATTCAAGACGCACGCCAAGATGTCGATGGTGATCCGCCGCGAAGGCAAGCGTTTGGCCCGATACGCCCACCTCGGAACGGGCAACTACCATACGCGCACCGCACGCCTGTATACGGACTACGGGCTATTCACTTGCGATCCGGATGTCACCGAGGATGTGCAGCGGGTATTCAAACAGCTCACGACGATGGGCAGCGCGGGCAAGCTCAAGAAAATGCTGCAGTCGCCGTTCACCCTGCATAGCACCATGCTTCAGCATATCGAGAGCGAGATCGCAACTGCCGAAGCGGGTCGCCCGGCTCGGGTGATCGCCAAGATGAACGCGCTGATCGATCCGCAAACGATCCGCGCCCTGTACCGGGCGTCCCAGGCGGGGGTCAAGGTAGACCTGATTGTGCGCGGCCTCTGTGCGCTCAGGCCCGGCGTCAAGGGCGTTTCGGAGAACATTCGCGTGATCTCCGTGATCGGTCGATTCCTGGAGCATACGCGCGTGTTCTATTTCGAACACGGCGGTGAGCCGTTGACGTACATATCGAGTGCCGACTGGATGCAAAGGAACTTCTTCGATCGCGTTGAGACGTGCGTTCCGATCGAGGACAAGGCGCTGCGCGACGCGCTGATGGGCGATCTCAAGCTATACCTCGACGATACCGCCGCGTGGGTGCTCAACCCGGATGACGGCTACGAGCGGCGCAGGTGCGGGGGAGAACCTCACATCGCTCAGGACCGGTTGCTGAAAGCAGCGCCCGGCTGACGCGACCAAGTCGTTTCCGACGGCCGACCGCTCGCGTCTGCCACACACTATCGCTTTGGTAGCGCGAGTCGGACGGGTGACCACTGCAGATATTCGGCTTCCTGTTCGAGGTCGAGTTGGGTCAGCGGATGCTGGCCAATCCAGTTCCTGGGGAACGACAACCGGATGATGTCGTCTTCGGCGCGGACATCGAATGGCGGCAGCGCCAGTTCCGACCGGCCTCGGTGCAACACCACCGAGATGCGCAGCAGAACGCATAGCTTCCCAAGGTCGAGGGCATCGACGAAATCCTCGGCGGGAAATTTGCGCCGGTGCGCGCGCACGAGCAGGGACAGCCGATGCTGTTCCGGACGCGAGAACCCGGGCATGTCCATGTTGTCCAGCAGATAGCCACCGTGCTTGTGGTACTGGCTATGGGCGATGTCGAGGCCGATCTCGTGCAACACGGCGCTCCAGCGCAACAAGGGGATGAGGTTGGGGTCGATGTCGCTCCAGTAGGGTCCGACGCGATCGAAGAGATCCTGCGCGGTTGCGGCGACGCGGGAGGCGTGATCCTGGTCGACATTGAATCGGCGGGCCAGGTCGAGCACCGTCTTCTCGCGGATATCCTGATCGTGAATCCTTCCCACAAGGTCGTGCAGCAGGCCTTCGCGCAAGGCGCCATTGGATACGGTCAGTCTGTCGATGTCGAGCGCGTCGAATAGGGCGCGCAGTATCGCCACTCCGCCGGGAAATACCGGCGCGCGTTGGCTGTCCACGCCAGCGAAGTCGAAGTTGGCGGTGTGGCCGCTTTCGATCAACCGTTGCGTGACGTGGTCCAGGCCGTCGCGCGTAATGTCCTTGCCGCCGAGTTCCGATTCGATGATGTCGCGCACGGCGATGATGGTGCCGGAGGCCCCGACTGCGTTGTCCCAGCCGCGGGCGCGGAAGATGCGCTCGACGATCTCGAATTCCAGCCTCGCGACTCGCTCTGCGGCCGCCATGCCATCCGCATCGATGCGGCCGCCTTCGAAGTAGCTGGCGGACAGATCCGCGCAGCCGATGTACAGGCTCTCGGCCAGTTGCGGTTGGAACCTTTGTCCCAGGATCAGTTCGGTGCTGCCACCGCCTATGTCGATAACGAGCCGTGTGTCGTGATAGTCCTCCAGGGAGTGGGAGACGCCCAGGTAGATCAACCGCGCTTCCTCTCGACCGCTGATGACCTCGACCTGGTGGCCCAGAACTTCGTCCACGCGAGCGATGAACTGTTGGCTGTTGCGCGCCTTGCGCAGGGTGTTGGTACCGACCACGCGCACGTTGCCCGCCGGCAGTTGACGGAGGCGCTGGCTCAACCGTTCCAGGCATTCCAACGCTCGGGCGGTGGACTTCGGGGAAAGCATGTTGGCGGGGCCCAGACCCTCGGCCAGGCGCACCATTTCGCGGTGCTTGTCGACGATCTGCAGGCGATCGCCCCGGTCGCGGGCGACGATGAGATGGAAGCTGTTGGAACCGAGATCCAGCGCAGCGTAGGTTTGCTTTGCGTCGTTTTGCGGACGGGCGCTGATTTCGGCCATCTGGAAGAAATTCTACTCCCTTGCCCCGGACGCCTACCACTTGAAATCTCGCCAGGCTGAAGCCGTGGGATTCTTTTGGGACGGGACTCTTTTGGGACCGGGACTCTTTTGGGACAGCCACCCGGCGGCGACATTGGGACACCCACGGCGGCGGCGACATTGGGACAGCCACCCAGGGCGAGATTGGGACAGGGCGAGATTGGGACAGCCACCCAGCGGCAACTTTGGGACACTCACAAGCGCGTTTGGGACAGGCACGGTTGGTCGCTTTGGGACACCCATTGCCGTTCGCTTACGGTCGGCGTCGGGCTTGGGACACCCACCCAGGGGGCGTGGGGTAACATGGCGGGCCTTACGCTGGAGGGAAGCATGACGGAATTCCACGGTCGGGAGTTTCGCGAGACGATGGGCCAGTTCTGTACCGGCGTTGTCATCGTCGCCGGGGTGGACGAGGGGGGAATGACAGGATTCTCGGCCCAGTCCTTCGTGTCGTTGTCGTTGGAACCGCCGCTGATTGCGGTCTGTCCGGCGAAGTCGAGCACGAGTTGGCCACGAATCCGGGATGCCGGCCGTTTCTGCATCAACGTATTGGCGGACGATCAGCGCCAGGTCAGTGAAGTGTTCGCGCAAAGCGGCCGCGTTGCCGATATCGGCTGGCGCACGGGAATGTCCGGAGCTCCGATACTCGACGGCGTGCTGGCATACGTGGACTGCGCCCTGGAGGCGGAACATGACGCCGGCGATCACACCATTGCCGTCGGCCGGGTATTGGACATCGATATTCTCGACGGATCGCGGGGCCCGCTGCTGTTTTTCCGGGGCGGGTATGGCGGTTTTCTTGAGACCGGTTCGCGATAGCGCAGTTCGTGCGCGCTTGCGGGCACGCCGACGGAAACGGTATTTTGCCTGTCTCTTTCAGGCAAACATCTATAGCGAGGCACCATGACGGAACGAGTTCAGCGGGGCGGGTTGCGAGTAGCCAAGGTGCTCGATGATCTTGTGGCGGAGCGCATGCTGCCGGACACGGGCATCGAGCTGGACGCGTTCTGGAACGGGTTCGAATCCATCGTCGACGACTTGACGCCAAAGAACCGCGCGCTGCTGCAAACGCGCGATGCGCTGCAAGAAAAGATCGACGCATGGCATCTGGCGCGCAAAGGCCAGATGCACGATCCCGCCGCTTACAAGGCTTTCCTCTCAGAGATCGGCTACATCGTTCCGGAGGGCGGCGACTTCGAGATCGAGACCGCCAACGTCGACCCGGAGATCGCTTCGGTGGCGGGACCGCAGCTCGTCGTCCCGGTGATGAACGCGCGCTATGCGCTGAATGCGGCCAATGCCCGTTGGGGCAGTCTTTACGACGCCTTCTACGGCACCGACATCATTGACGAGACGCCGGGACGCGAAAAGGGAAACAGCTACAACCCGGCCCGCGGCGAGTTGGTCGTGGAACGAACCGCGCGTGTGCTGGATGACATCGTGCCGTTGGCGCAGGGCTCCCACGCGGATGTGTCGAGCTATTTCGTCGATGCCCTGAACGGAGGTTTCGCGCTTGGCGTGACGCTGTCATCCGGCGCGCGGACAGGGCTATCCGATCCATCGCAGTTCGCGGGTTTCGTCGGCGAAGACGAGCCGTCCATCGTGCTGCTGCGCCACCACAACCTGCATATCGAGATTCAGGTCGACCGCAGCCACGAAGTGGGTGCCGCGCACCCTGCGGGAGTCAAGGATGTCGGACTCGAGTCGGCACTGACCGTGATCCAGGACTGCGAGGATTCGGTAGCCGCCGTCGATGCGGAAGACAAGACCCTCGTCTACGGCAACTGGCTCGGACTGATGCGCGGCGACTTGACGGAAACTTTCGAAAAGGGCGGTGAAACCATCGTGCGTCGACTGGCGCCGGACCGGACATATACGGCCCCGGACGGCGGCTCGGTGACGCTACACGGGCGCAGCCTGATGCTGGTGCGCAACGTCGGTCATCTCATGACCAACGACGCGATCCTCGACAGCCGCGGCGACGAGGTATTCGAAGGCGTGCTCGACGCCGCCATGACGAGCCTGGCCGCACTGCACGACCTGCGCCGCGACGGGGAACTGGTCAACAGCCGCGCCGGCAGCGTCTACATCGTCAAGCCAAAGATGCACGGACCGGAAGAAACGGCATTCACCTGTGAACTCTTTGATCGCGTGGAGGATATCCTTGGCCTCGCCCGCAACACTCTCAAGGTCGGCATCATGGACGAGGAACGCCGTACAAGCCTCAACCTGCGCGAATGCATCCGCGTCGCGCGGGAGCGCGTGGTGTTCATCAACACCGGCTTTCTCGACCGCACGGGCGATGAGATCCACACCAGCATGCAAGCAGGCGCGATGGTGCGCAAAGAGCCGATGAAACAGGAAACCTGGATCGGCGCGTACGAGGACGCCAACGTCGATGCCGGACTTGCCACCGGCTTCCCGGGCAGGGCGCAGATCGGCAAGGGCATGTGGCCGAAGCCCGATGAGATGAAAGAGATGCTGGTAACGAAGTCCAATCATCCGACCGCCGGCGCGGACTGCGCATGGGTGCCTTCGCCCACGGCGGCAACGCTGCACGCGCTGCACTATCACGCAGTGGATGTCGCCGACCGGCAGCGGGAACTGAAGTCGCGTTCCCGCGCCAAGGTTGACGACATCCTGACGATCCCGCTCCTCATGGGCGAAAACCTCTCGCCGGATGAAGTGCAAGCGGAGCTGGACAACAATGCCCAGGGCATTCTCGGCTACGTGGTGCGCTGGATCGATCACGGCGTCGGCTGTTCCAAGGTGCCCGACATCAACGATGTGGGATTGATGGAAGACCGGGCCACCTGCCGCATCTCAAGCCAGCACATCACCAACTGGATGCACCACGGCATCGTCGCGCAAGCACAGGTGCGGGCGACCATGGAACGCATGGCGGCGGTGGTCGACGCGCAGAACGCTGACGATGAGGAGTACTCCGACATGGCGCCGGCATTCGACGATAGCCTCGCCTTCCAGGCGGCCTGCGACCTGGTGTTCAAGGGATTGGAACAACCCAACGGCTATACGGAACCTATACTCCACGCGCGGCGGCGGGAGCTGAAGGCGCGGCAGGGGTGAACGAAGCACTTGGCTCCCTTCGATAGGGATTTACATACGTGATTATATCTGGCGCGGCGCCGACCCTGTTCCCGCATTTTTACGAGCAAGACCCCGCCAGCTCGTCGAGGAAATCGGGTACGTCGAGAAGGGACTCGTAATATTCGCTGTCGACGTCGTCTTCGCCCGTAGCCTCGTCGGCGTCGTCTTCGGAGCAGGAGTGCTCAAGTCCAATCCAGCTCGACCATATAATGCGCTTTTCGCGGCGCATTAAATAACTATTGTTCATCGGTATGATTCCTTTCATCGGTATGATTCCTTGATGGGCAGAAGCCCGGCTGCGGTATACAGCCGGGCTTCACTTGTTTCTAGTACTGCGGGCTACTCTTGGACCGCCTGTTCTTGGGTAAGGCTGATCTCGATTTTGAACAGCAGAAGCAGGAATAGCATGGCCAGCACGAAGGCTCCTAAGTACGGCAGCGAGCCCAAGCTTTCCGCTCCTTCCCTTATCGCGGCGGCTCCTCTCTCGGCCTCCCGCCCCGCCCTGGCCACGGATGCGTCCAGCGACTTGCTGAAATCGTTTTCGTAGCCTACCAGCGGCTGCCTCATAACCTCCCCCAAGTGCGCCCTGAATGATGGCTGTATGGGCTTGCCCGCTTTGGCTATGTCTCCAGAATCGTCCAGCTCTATCTCACTGCCATAGTATTCCACCAAGTCCTCGGCGTACGCTACGAGACCGTTCAGCGCTTCCTCCATCTGGGAGAGCATCTCTTCTATGGTCGCGGTCTCGCTCAGCTTGGAATAGATGGAGTTGTCGATATTGTCCACGACGTCGGTTACATAGCCTTTGTAGTTTTTGGTCGAATAACCCAACTCCGCTGCATCAACCAGAGGCATTAGCACTGCCACGGCTGCTTCGATCTTGTCGTCCCACGGCCCTGGCTCCTCTCCCGGATCGTCGCCGCTCTGCTTCGGAGCGGCTAGCTCACCCTCAGGCTCGGGCTCCCGAGCCTTCGGTTGCTCGTTTTGCACTCCCGGAGGCGCGAACGAGACTCGTTCGGCGGGAGCGACAGAAACGTCGGTCGAGGACGAGAGGCTGATCGCGCTGGACGCCAGCGTCAGCGCCCCGCCTGCCAGCGCCAAAACGACGACTACCACAGAGACAAGTCGCATCCACCGCAGCAGGCGTTTCTCAACTGCCTCAATGATCATCACGATTCTTTTCATTCCATAACCTTTTGTCAGGTGCAGCACCAACGCCGCCCGCAAATGGCGTCGGGCCGTGCGTACCAAGCCTACGGTTAAGCAGTCAGGTGCCGCCTATTCACCCAAGCTTGGGGAGCTACCCTTCGCTTAGAAAAAGGCTTTTGTATTCGGCGGCTGGCCCGACATCGGGCGAACCGCAGACTTGGTATTCGCGAGACTGACTCTGTGCTTTCTCCAGCGGGATGTCAAATGCTGTCAAGAATCAGCAGTCCCGCCCTATCCTGTGATCTATGGACGCCTATAGATAGAGCGAGATATTCTAAGCAAATCAAGGCGTTTAGCCGTGTTTGGGCACATCTGCTCACTAAAGGACCTGTGAAGCAACTTCACAGGCATTACAGATGCGGCGCAAGCGCAAGCAACGCCGGTCGGCCAAAGGACCGGGCCGAAACGAACGGATAGGGATTTCTCTTGAACAGCTATTCTACGAAATAATCCCCGACGAGGAATCCGCTCGGCGCTGGCTGGAGGGGCTGCGCTGGGGCAAGGACGGATGCGATAGATTCTGCCCTCATTGCGGCGGCGTGGACACGTACGAAACCAAGTCGGGCAGGCCTCAGCCCTACCGCTGTCGAGATTGCAAGAAGTGGTTCAGCGTCAGGGTGGGGACTGTCATGCAGTCCAGCAAACTTCCTTTTCGCAAGTGGATCATCGCGGCGTACTTGCTGAGCACGTCGATCAAGGGAGTGTCGAGCATGAAGATGCACCGCGACCTGGGAGTGACGCAGAAGACAGCTTGGATGCTGGCGCACAAACTGCGCCAAGGGTTTCTCGCGGCGGTCGAGACAGGGGATTTGGAAGGCACAGTGGAAGCGGACGAAACCTACGTCGGCGGACTGGAGAAGAACAAGCACTGGGACAAGAAGCTCAGGGCCGGTCGCGGCGCCGTCGGCAAAGCGGTGGTCGCCGGAGTCAAAGCCCGCCACAACAAGCAGGTTCGAGCGGCTGTCGTGCCGAGCGCCAATAAGATAATCTTGCAGAGCTTCGTGCGCAAGCACGTCAAGCCGGGCGCGAATCTCTATACGGACGAGCTGCCGAGCTATGACGGGATGCCCGAGTTCTTTCATTGCTCCGTCGCGCATTCTCGCGGCCAGTACGTGGACGGAGACGCGCATACAAACGGAATAGAGTCGTTCTGGGCTCTGATCAAGCGGGGCCACAAAGGCGTCTACCACAAATGGAGCGACAAGCACTTGCAGCGGTACATCGACGAGTTCGCGGGGCGCTTCAACGCGAGAAAGCTGGATACTGTAGACCAGATGGCGCTGCTGTTTCTCGGTATCGAAGGGCATCTCCTGCCGTGGAAGAAATTGATTAAGTAGGCTCTAATCCAAGCGAGCTGTAATCCCTCCTAGAACCAGCGGCCTAAATACACTCCCAACCGAACTCAGCGGAAACTTGAAATGGCTGGCACCAAGCAACGAAAGTACATCACGGACGACAAGCACTTCATGGGAGTACCCAAGATCGAAGCGTCCCCGGAAGAGATTCTCCGGGCTATGTTCAGGGCGGTGGACAAGGATGTTGCCGCGAGAACGAGAAGAGGAGGCAAGCAGCGAAAGCGGTAGGAGCCTCGCTTGCGCAGATCGCTTCCGGCTGCCAGATATAATCACGTATGTAAATCCCCTTCGATAGGGCTGGACTTCTGCCGATCTGCTGACCGGCCTGAAGTGAGTTGGGGTCGCGAACGCGCTGAGTTCGACGAGCAGCCGACGCCGAACGTGAAGTCCCGCGCCAAGTGACTTCCGATTGGGCGAGTGTCAGCGCGGTTCTATCACTGTGAGGTCAATCGCGTCGAAGTCGCGGAGATTCATGGTGGCCAGCGAAAAGTCGTTGCTCTTGGCGATGCCGGCGATCTGCGAGTCGGCCAAACCCATGGGCAAACCGATTTGTTGACGGTGCCCGCGGAGCCTCGCGCTTTCGATTGCCGAGCGTGTGTCGAACGACAAGACTCGGCGGGCAAAAACAACGATGATCGCGGCGAACGCACGCGCCAATCGGTTCTTCCTCCGTCCGGCAGGTAGAATTTCGATCCCGAAAGTGATTTCGTCTACGGTGATTGCAGATAGAAACAGACTGGAAGCCGGTTGCCGATCCATCCAGCGCGTCACGTCCGTGTCGGGTTCAATTCGCATGCTCGCCGAGATGATGTTTGTATCCAACAGGATCATTGTCGATCCATGCCGTACTCGTCTGACGTGAAATCGATTGGACTGTCCAACTCGCGTTGCGGCAGTTCAAGGTCGATACCATCCTCGCCGACGATTCGACGAATCCTTGTGCCGAGGGGCACGTCATCCACCACCGCCGCTCGCAGTATGCGTCGCACGGTTTCCTCTAACGAAAGGGAGTCACGCTTCGCTCGGGTTTTCAGTCGCCTAAGGGTCTCGTCCTCCAAGCGACGTATGCTCAAACTAGCCATCGTTACGCCTTGTCTTCAATTTGGGTGCTAGCATTCTAGTTCAAATGCTAGCAATTTCTGCGTTAGAAACGAACTCGCTGGTCTCGACGGGGATTGTCCTCCGGTTCACCGTGGATTTGACCCACACGGGCCGGAATCGCACGTCATTTGCGGCATTGTCCTTGATGTCGTCCGGGGAGTTGTCGGTGACCTCCGGTGCTGGCGGACGGTGGCCAGCGGCGAGGTCATCATCACCGCTCGTGAGTGACCGAGAGTTGTCCTGAAGTGTCTTCGCTGAACAAAGACCGAAAAACCCTCTCGGGATCGGTGTCGGTGCTGAGCGCGCACACACCCACGCGATGTCGGCGTATGAAGTCCGGCTGTTCCAACCAAGACGCACTGCCGGCTCGCGGGACCAAAAGCAATGCGCGCTCCGGCCGCTTCTCGTGCCAACGCAGCGCATCCCTGTAGATATGTGCCGAACTCATGGCGTGCAAAACGTTGGGTCGTCCCGTTCGGTACTTCGCGTCGAGAACGGCCCATTTCACTGCGCGTCCAGGGTCGGTCCATGTCAGAACTATATCGGGTTCCCGCTGACGTGAAATCGAGCGGAAGCCAGCGTTTGAATGACGGTCATGCGCTGGAAACGTGGGTTGTAACAACAACTCGATGCATGCCTTCCCGCCTTTCGAAGCTGTGAACGCCGCTGTTGCCCCCGACTTGTGGTTCCGTGAAATCGACCAGTCATATTCCCGCTTGAGCGTCCGGATGGCCTTGCCGAGTCGGACGAAGCACCACCGTTCATAGATCTCCCACGTTGGCGAGATCCAAAGGCGTTCCGCATCGGGCGGGCCTTCGACGCCACCCCGCAATATTCGCCAACCCGAGCGGTGTGCGCTGGAGTACGCTGGGTCGGCGGAAACGGCGTTCAGACCTGCGGCCGAGATCTCGCGACGGGTGACATCGGCCAGTGGCGAGAGGCGTTGCAACTTTCGCAACTGCCGCACGATCCGATCGAGGAGATCCCGGCGACGCGGCCAACGGGAGACGAGAGAGGTGCGGGTGTCCGATTTACTTTCGCCCTCTACCGCCAACTGAAGCTTTTCCCGCAACCGGACGGCGCGGCGGGACACCGCGTATGCGATGGCGGCAATGCAGCGATTGCCGGCGCTGTCCAGTGTTTCCCGGGCGACGGGCACGTCGAACGGAGGCAGGGCGGTGATCGGCGTCGCACTGGAGTCTCCGGGAGCGAGAACCGTCAAAAGCCCCGAGTTTCGGAGTGCGGTCAGAGCCGTCTGCCGGTCGGCGCGGCGTACGTATTGCAACGGCAACAGTGCCCTCTCGGCCCTCAGGTCCCGCAGCGGATGGCTGGCTATGGCCGACAACGCGCGCACGAAGTTGTCTCCCTCGCTTCGCAGCCGCGCATATTCGAGCCAAGGGTCTTCGATCCTGGGGTCGTGTCCTATGGGTAAAGTAGCCGGTTCCGTGCCCACCACCAGACTGGGATCGAACTCCCAGATCTGATCGAGCATCTCCTGAAACATATCGCGTCCCAGCTTGTCTGGGTGCGGTGACACATCCAACAGGTAGGTCGTTCGAACGCGGTCATCGGGTCCAAGCAGCTCGGCGCGTACTTGACCGGCGTAGAAGCCGGGACTCCAGACCCACTCGCCGTTGTCAGTTTCGACGGCTTCATCGTCGATCAACAGGCGATCACCTTCGGTTGGCTTCCGAATCCGATATTTTCCGTACTCGCTGAAACCTGAGCCGACCTCGTTTGGGTTGATCCGCCACGTTGTGAGACTGTCAGGGAGATTCGTCCAAGAACGAACGTCTAGAGTTTCCGGCGCATCGGCCACGGCTACCGCCAGAACCTCGCGCTACCCGTCGATTCAAGGTCGTCCTTCAATTCGCGCACCTTGTTTTGACAATCCTTCAAGCCATGCTCCGCGAGGACTCCCACACAGCTGTCGAGTGCTTCGCGAAATCGCCGCGAGTCGTCCCCGCGCAGCTTCGGAAGGACTTTGGCGTACACGACATCGTCCAAAACGGCGGCGGGATCGGCCGCACTGCCGTCGACCGCTACACGCTCCATGTAGTCGAGCACGTCGTCGACGACACGCCATCCGAAATGCAGACGAGCGGGCCGTAGACTCTTCATCAGATCCTCAAGCAATGCACGGGCCTTCGCCTCGTGCTCAGAGTCGAGGCTCCGCTCTCCCCAGCGCGGGTATTTCGCCAAGTCAGCGTCCCAGAACTCGATCGTGAACGCACGGTCCAGCACCTTGTCGGAGATGCCGTGCGTGGTCTCGTCCATATTGACGGTGCCGATGAACACCAGGTTGCTCGGATATCGGACGTCGGCGGGAACGCCATCGAACATCTCGCCCTCGCGGTGGAGATTAACAGCATCCCCCGTCTCCATGGCGGAGAGGATTGGCGCAAGATATTGCTCGGGACGGGACAGGTTCATCTCGTCCAGAACGACCGTGAACGGAAGCTCTGGGGAGGCGGCGGCGTCCAGCAGGAACTCCATAAAAGGCATACGAATGTAGGAGTCTTCCTGCAGTGGATTGACGTATCCCAACAGCGCAGAGGGATCGTACCAGCCAGGTTGAACGGGGATAGTACATAAATGTTCGCTGCGGTTATCCGCCTTACCTGCGATTGCGTCACCATACGCCCTGGCGAGCAAGGTCTTCCCCGCACCGGAAAGCCCCGTGAGGACGGCGAAATGACGGCGCTTATTGGCCCATACGCCGGCGTGCAACTTGCGTATCCACGGTTCCGGGAAGTGGCCGTGCTTTGAAACGTCGTCGCATATCTTGGAAATCGTCGGCAACTCGGGTTGCCGTGTTTCGTCCTCGAACGTCGCAGTACCAACCTCTGCATGGTTGGGAAACTTCTCCGTTGTCAGCGATTCTGGTTCCCAGTGGATGCGCTCCGCCCATTCTCTACCTGCATTGCCCAGAGAAAGGACATTGCTTTCGTCACAATCCAAAATCTCAAACTCAAGAAGCTCTCCGACGATAAAATATGGGACCACTGTGGTCGTCCAGCCAGGATTCACCTGTTGAATCCGGCGCACCATCTCCGCTCTTGAACAGGTCCCCTGATCCCGAAGGATCACCAACACGTGGTCCACACCGAGGATTCTGGTGACGAGCCAATCCATCAACTCCCCGGGATCGTTCGATTCTAGAAAATCACTTCCCCGGTCTGTAAGGACGAACTGATCCCCATCCGACTTCAGGCAGTTGAGCTCGCTTTGGATGACGTTGATTAGGGTGTTGATCGAATTGTCCTTCAGGCTTGGACAGACAGTTTTGACGTGGGCTTTCAGGTCTTCGCGTGTGGCTCCATTGCGGCAGAACTCAAGGATGTTCAGCAACGCCGGACGACCCCCCGTGAGCCCTGTCAGACCTTTTCTTCTTCTGGCTGCTGACAACGGCACGAGCCTTTCCGGTTTTGGTACACCTTTCGAGGAATCGGTTTTCTCGTTGCCCGATGGGGCAACGTAGCGCTCGAACAACAGCCAGGGAAGCCGAATACGATCGACAATAGCGTTTAGGTCATCGCCTACCGGGCCGATCACTTCGCCCAGTCTCCGAAGGATATTGGAATGACAAATCGGTCCACTGCTTCCCTTGTCGCCCAACATGTCGGAATGAAGCTGACGAAGGGATCTCTCGTCTGACACTGTCGTGAAGTCGGACGGAAAGAAACCTGCCAACACCCGGTATATTTTCAGGTGCGGTTTGCGGATCGTATAGGGGTGCAGCCGATTCCCCAACTCGTCGAACAATATGTCTAGGGCCTCCGCCCGCACTTCGGGGGCATCGGGTAGCTGCTCCAAGGATCGCTCTGCAAGCCAGCTACGGAAATCCGGATCCGCGACGGCCGCGTCCACGGAAATATTTCCTTGGCCCGGTGTTGTCACGGGATTGTGGTCCCAAATCTTGCGTTGGAATTCCTCGCTCGTGCGCGTCTGTAGGTCGGCAGCGCGAATCTCGGCCAAAAACTCCCGCAGATCGTTGCCCCACTGTACGTGCCCCGGGTCCTCTTGGTTGGCCCGCACGACATCCGCGCACGCCTGCTTCAGTTCGTCGATCTTCCTCAGGTCAATCAATGTCACCATCTCCCGTCCACTATGAGGTTCCTTTAGTACTGGACGCCCCCGATTCCGGGTGGCACGAGGGCGCTTACGTCACACCCGGAGCGAAAACCCTTCCCTCAGCTTGGGTTTCACCTTGGCGACCGTCAGCAATGATTCCACGCAGTCGCGTAGCGACTCCTCGAAGGGGCGGAACTCGATTCCGGTCACGGCCCGGATACGGTCGTTGCGCAGATCGCTCGCAGCCCAGATGGCGCGGTACTTCGCCTCCCGCTGCTTGATGTGGTCCGGTAACTTGTCAGTGACCTCCGGCGTGTCGTGGCCCAATTCCGGCAGGAGATCGTCGATGCTGGCGCAAATCTCCTCCACCGGGTGCATTTCCGTGGACCATGCGATATAGCGCTCTGCGTTCCTGATGAGGACGCTCTCGAGCAGGCGGATGTGGCATTCGGCGTTGTCCCTTACGTCTACCGTCATCCACGGCCGGTAGGCTGCGGTCTGGTTGTACTGGCCGAGCAGCATCATCTCGATGTTGTGCTGCCAGGGCCCCATGTCCTTCTGGTGCGCGGATTGAATGGGGCCGACATTGTCCGCCGGACAACACGTGATGACGTCCCATTCGCCGCTCGCCTGGGCCGCGTCCGAGAAGGCCCGCTGGGCAACGATCTTGGCATTGGAATAGCCACCCGGGAGGCCCTCCGTGCTTCTTGAGTCGTATGCGTCCGGGTAGCGATCCTCGTAGAACACCGGGCGGCGCGTCCACTCGTTGATGTCGGTCTCGGCGATGACTGCGGCAACGCTTGAGGTAACGACGACGCGGGTCACCGTGCGCGACTTGTTGACGCTCTCGATCATGTGGTCACAGACCCTCCTGACATAGTCCAGGTCGGTGTAGTCGCTCACGTGGGAGACGTGGCATACGCCGTGGCAGCCGGCGAAAATGTCATCGAAGGACCCGGCGTCGTCCAGGTCGGCGGAGTGCACGGTGAGCCGGCCGGAAACGTATCCGGGCATCGCCTTGAGGAAATCTGTGCGTTCCGGGTCGTTGGCGTTTCGAACGCACGCGCGCACCCGGTAACCCTTGTCGAGCAGGCGTCGCACGACCCAACTTCCAATGAATCCCGCGCTGCCCGTAACCGCGACCGTGCCTCCCTTGGGTACCGGTGCCATGTGTCCTCCTCACCTTGTCGTGTTCGATCGCCGCGCAGCATAGTTCGAGTGCGGAATGCGGCACAACCACCGCGTTGGCGCCCCAGGGCGTTGGCTATTCAGTGGCGATGGACGTAGCCCAGTCCGGCAATACACCGGGATCGATGTCGAACACGACCAGCCCCAGCGTGTAGACCACGCTCGCAATGACGAGCGCTCCGATCAGGTTGAGGAAGATCCCGGCTCGGGCCATCTGCGCGATGCTGATCCGGTTGCTCCCGAAGACGATGGCGTTCGGCGGCGTGGCGACCGGCATCATGAACGCGCACGAGGCGGACATCGTTGCCGGGATCATCAGAACCAGCGGGTGCGTGCCAGAGACCACGGCCACAGCCGCCAGGATTGGCAAGATCATCTCGGTGGTCGCGGTGTTGCTTGTCAATTCCGTGAGGAAAGTAAGCGACAGGCAGACCACAAGGATCAGCAGGAAGGTGGGTAGTTCGCCCGCCGCGCCGAACTGGCCCCCGACCAGTTGGGCGAGTCCGGTCTGCTGAAACCCGGTAGCCAGCGCGAAGCCGCCGCCGATCAGCAGGACGACGCTCCAGGGCAGGCGAGGAATGACCTGGGCGTCAAGCAATCGTGTTGCGCGCCCTTCGGCGTCGCGCGCCGGAATGAAGAACATGAGCGATGCCATGGTGATCGCGACGGTGCCGTCATCGATCAGCTTCGGCCAGGGCAACAGCCTCGACCAGCCGGGGAGGATAACGGCACCGAGGTTGAGGTCGGCGCGAAACACCCAGAGCAGGGCAGTGGCGATGAAGACCGTGAGGACCGCCCGCTCCTCGAAGGACATGGGCCCGAGGCGTTCGCGCTCCCGGTCGATGAGCGTGCGGTCGGCTGCGATGTCGGCGGGCGCCCGGTAGAGGACCTGGGTAATCAACAGCCAGGTTATCAGCAGCATCAATACGCCGACCGGAAAGGCGACGATCATCCATTGGCCGAAGGCGATCTCCGGCGCGTCGGGAAACATGATCTGGAAGATGCGCGTGAACGACAGGTTGGGCGGCGTGCCAACCAGGGTCGTCATGCCGCCGGTGGAGCAGCCATAGGCGACGCCGAGCATCAGCCCGGTCGAAAACGGACGTGCGCGATCTCCGGCGCGTTCTTCCATCTGCGCGACGATCGCCAGTGCGATCGGCACCATCGTCACGGCGGTTGCCGTGTTCGAGATCCACATGGACAGGAACGCGGCCGCGACCATGAAACCCAGCACGATGCGGGCTGGCCCGCCGCCGACGTAATGGATGATGGCGAGCGCGATACGCCGGTGCAGGTTCCATTTCTCCATCGTCAGCGCGATCATGAAGCCGCCGATAAACAGCACGATGATGCTGTTGAGGTAGATAGGGGCCGTTTCGCGCCCGGCCATGATGCCCAACAGGGGAAACAGAACCAGCGGCATCAGCGCGGTGACAAAAAGCGGAATCGCTTCGGTGATCCACCAGACCGCCATCAGCGCCGCCACCGCGGCCATGCGGCTCGCCGGTACGTTGGTCGGGTCGACGGGAAACGCCAGCAGCAACGCGAACGCCGCTATCCCCAGCCAGAAGCCGAAGACGCGCGCCTTGTCCCTCGTGGTTCGTTCGGTCATGGGTTCTTGAGAGCAAACGTCCCTTTCCGTCTAGAGTGCGGTGCAGGCGATCAAGAAGGGACGTTTCGCGGGATCGTAGCACAGGCTGCCGGCTGCCCGACCTGGAGCCGTCCCCGCATCGAAAGCTTCCGCTCTACACTGCGGGCGCTTTGCATCGAGGCAGCCTGGTTCTCGATCAGCCGGATACCAGCATGCCTATCGTTGACGTCGAAGTTGTGACGAACACGGCCGATCCCGAGGTGATCGGCAAGGAGACGCTGCAACTCCTCGCGGATGAGCTCGGAAGCTTGTTCGGCAGCGATCCCGGAGGTACCTGGGTCAGACTGCGTTCGATTGACCAGAACGCCTATGCGGAGAACCGCGCGGCGGTCGGGCCGGATGCGCGGTCGACCTTTGTCAACATATTGCGGGCCGAAACGCCGGAACGCGGCGCGCTGCGACAGGAAATGAAAAAGGTTGCGGAAATCGTCGCGCGAACGCTGGACCGTCCTCGGGAAAATGTTCATGTGCTCTATGCCCCGGACGCGAGCGAGCGCATCGGCTTCGGTGGCGTGCTCCTGGAGTAACCGTACGGCGTGACTACCCTTCAGCCGCGCTGCAATTCGACGAAATCGCGATAGGCGCTCCCGGGCTTGGCCATGAGTTCATCGTGGCTGCCCACATCCCGCATTTCGCCATCTTCCAGGAAGACGATACGGTCGGCGTGGCGGATGGTGGACAGCCGATGGGCGATGACGATGACGAGCCGCGACTCGGCGACCGACCGCAGCGATGCGACCAGCGCGTTTTCGGTTTGCGGGTCGAGAGCCGCGGTGGGTTCGTCGAGGATCAGAATGTTCGCGTCGCGGACGAGCCCTCGGGCGATGGACAGGCGCTGCTGTTGGCCGACCGACAGACTGTCCCCCGAACGCAGCACTGTTGCCTGAATGGGCTGCAGTTTCTCTCCTGCAAGACCTTGTTGGTAAACAGGTCCATGCCGAACAACCCGGCAACCGGGCGGCCAGACCGCCGGAAAGCAAAAAGGCGATTACAACGACAAGGTGCTTCAGCAGGGGCCGCATGTAGGGCCACGTCTTGAGCGCCAAGCCTAGCATTCTGCGGAAGCTCATGGATGGAGGAGCTTCCACGAGCCCCTTGTCCGCGTAGCCGCCAATCAGTCGGAGATCGTTCATGGTGCCGCCTCGTAGCGAGCTAGCGGCCCGCGTTGCCGTTTGGTTGGGAGTGCCCCACAGCCGGCACCTTCGGCTTCGTGTGTGGCCCGGCCCCGCTCGTCGACCATGGAAGTGCCTGTCCGGAGCGCCTACGGTATGGTTCCGCCTTGTCCCGTCAAGGACATGCTTCCTTGAATCACCCAAATTTGGGGAATTATATCGAATGTTACGCAAGGCTGGCGGGGCGATGGGTTGGGGAGCCTAAGCGGGTCAGCATCTGCTCAACCTTGAGAGCATTGATCTAGTGCCCGAAGCCCTTCGGGAACCTTACGGAATATAAGGGGGTCGGATCATACTTCTCGCCAGTTGTCAAGCACTTTTCAAAGACGAATCAAAATGACGCAGAAAGCCCATTTGGATTTCATACCTGTATTCTGGCTTTGTGAGCTAAATACTCTCCATGATTATTCAGTGGTCAGGAATCGGATTGGAATTCGTCCCGGTGACGAAGTTGGAACACAAGATCATCTCCGAATTAGAAGAAGCGTTGGTCAAGCCGGGAATAACCTATCGTATCGTGGCGGTGCCAAAGGAAACTTCCGACGGTGAAGAGCAGTTCTAGCTTTTCCTAGTCTGGCCTTTCTTGTGGGGATGGTGCTCGGCGGCTTTGCCCGCGTAGGTAACGACCAAATGCGTCCTTTTGTCGACAAAGTCCTTTCCGAAATTCACTTTGTCCTTGCGCATGATGCCGATAATTTGATTGCGCAACTCTTCTTCGCTTTCCCAGCAAGACCAGATAAGCTAAAGGGTATTGACTGGCTTCTTTTTCTCATCTGTCACGCCCAACCCGGAAATAAGTTTGTCGAAGTGCCTTGGCGTGGACGGCGTGTGGCGATGGTCCTGCACCAGCGGCGCTCAGTAGCGCAGCACGGTCCCTACTACGGCTACATCACGAAGACGTTCGAGTGCGGGTCGGATGAGAACACGTGCCGCGTCGAGTTCGCCGAGGACGACATCGTCGTCGGGGAGTACGGTGCCGTGGATCTAGAGGACACGGACGACCACCGCCGGTGGGAGTGCCATAGCGACAACGGCACCGTGCGCCAGTGCCGGCTGCCAGTGGAACGAGAAGGCGAAGACTAGCGATGGCGGGGGTTCGTCCGCTTGCGGCGGCGCGCGGATTGGCGGCAGCGGCGATAGTCGCGTTGATGGCGGGGTGCGCCAGCGGGGGCGGATCGCCGGAGCGCACGCCCATTGTCGTCGTCGAGCCGCCCCCGCCGCCGTCGCGGGCCGGACTGGAGACCTTCCCCGGGCGGAATGACCTTCGGGCGCGCATCGAGGCGGCGGTCGAATATCGCGGCAAACTCGTGGTGTTCGACTATCCGGACACGTCGCACGCCGATCGGATGCGCGCTTACATCGTCGACGAGGGGGTGCCGGAGGACCGGATCGAGTTTCCGGGCGTCTATCTGAGTGGCGCACCGACGGAATTTGTCCGCCATTGGCCCGATCTGTACGCCGAGACGTACGTCGTGGCTATTCCCCTCAGTATCCTATTCGTCACGGACCCAAACCCGGGAACGGTGGCCGAGTCCAACATCGTGTGGGTGGGGGCGCTGGGCAATGTGGAGTTCGATGAGAGCGGCTGGCCCGACTACCGGTATCTTTGGTACCCGGATCATCCACATTGGCATTGCAACGTGAAATATTGGATACGGGACGGGGACGGTCGCCCCGTGGACTGCGCCGAGGACCACCCGGGGCTGTTTAACCCGAGAGGCTACGAGAACAACATGGCCGCGTTCGCGACCGGCAAGGTGTTGGTTGCGGGTTTGGTCCGGCTGGACGAGGATCGCAACTATATCGGCGACTTCGAGGGCCATGTACGGTGCGGTGAGGCAAAGCATGCGTGCCTGAAGATCCCGAACGACCCGGTCGGCAAGTTCAGCGGCACGTCGGGTGCGTCTGTGCGGCTGGGCGCGGCGGCCTACTACCTGCGCCACCTGTTCGAGACGGCGGAGGAAGTCGTGTCGATACTCCTAACCTGCGCGATCGACATTGGCGAGCCTGGGGTGGACGAGGAGTTCGGTCACGGCGTGCCGAGCCTGGACTGCGACGAGGTGCGCGATGCGGAGGTGCTGACGGCCGGAAGCTCTTTGAACCTGGTGGCCCGGTCGCCAGGCCTGGATCGCCTGCTGCTGGCGGGCGCGTCGGAGAACCCGATCGGGGTTTCGCGGTTCGCCTCGCTGCGGGGATGGGACGATGACACGGCGCGGGGCCATGCGGGCGCCGCCTTTCCGCTCGGCCAGGCGCGAATCGCCGCGGTTTTTGGGGTGGACGCAGCGCCGCTCGGTGCGTGGTCGAAGTTCTCGCGGCTTCGCCGGACGCCGTTCGCCGCGCTGGGGGCGCGTGTTCCGCTATGGCAATCGGGACTGAACGGCGCATATGCGGCAGCGGCGTACGGCCGCGAAGCGGGCGAGATTTCATCCGTCGCGATCCGCGCGGGCGCGCAGTACGAGCGGCGCCTGGGCGATAGCGGAACGTTCTCTTTGTACGCTGGACATGTCCGCGTGCGGGCAGAGATCGGGATACCAGGATACCGGGAAGCTGGATTGGACAAGGTGCGCGCCGAACGCGCGGGCTGGGAGGCCCGACTCGCGTTCGCCCTGCGGTTCTAGCCGCGCCGAGAGATTTGCATTCCCATGAATCGGAGCAGCGGTTTTCGAGAGTGGGGCCGTGTCGCGCGGTGACGTGATCGCGTCGAAGGAGTCGGGTCGCATATTGACCCGACTGGCTGTCAGGCAAGGGAGGACGACTGTTATGGCCGAACGTAAGGAACTGAGACGCCTGAAGTCTTTGGTCCCGCCCCTCGCGGTGGTTTTCGTGATTGGGATTGGGGGCTGCGAGCGGTCCGAGGACGCGGGCCCGGGTGACGTGGTGCGCCTGATCGAGTTGACTTTGGATTCCGAAGAACCGCCGCCGCTGGTGACAGTGAAGCCGGGACGGCTGACGACGTTGGCTTTCGCGGACGACGCCGGTTCGCGGTGGCCGATCGAGGAGATCGCCGAGCCGGCGACTGATGCGCTGCTCGTCGAGCGAGCGCGAAGCCGCGCGCATGTCGCCACCCTTCGCGTGCTGAACGAAACAGGTCCCGCGAACATCGTCGTCTTCCTCAAGGGCCTGGACGCGCCGGTGCATCTGGACGTGACCGACGGCGGCGCGCCGACGGCCGCGCGTTTGGAAATCCGGGTGGCGCGGGCGCCGCGATCGAACCCGGGCAGCGGCGAGATCGGTTCGGTGGCGGCGTTTCCGGCCGACGCCTCGATGGATGCGATCATCCGGGACTACCTGCTCGCCAACCCGGATGTCTTGCGCGAGGCGCTGGACCCGAAGCGGCAGCTTGCCGCGCAGGCGTCCCGGCTGCGGGCGGAGTTTCTGGGCGCGCCGGGCCTGCAGGCGGCGGGGGACCTTGAGGCTCCGCTCACCGTAGTGGAGTTTTTCGACTACCGGTGCGGTTTCTGCAAGCGCTCGATGGAAGCGGTCAGTGCCGCCCTGGCCCGGCCCGGGGTGCGCGTGGAGTTGCGCGAGTACCCGATTCTGGGGGACGAGAGCCTGCGCGCCTCGCGTCTCGCCCTGGCCGCCGGGCTGCAGGGCCGGTACCTGGAAGCACACCTCGCCTTGATGGAGCGCGAGCAGGGTTTCGGCGAAGAGGTGATAGACGAGCTCGCGGACGCGCTCGGACTGGACGCCGCGCGGCTGCGCGCCGATATGGAGTCGCAAGAGGTGCAGGCAATGATCGACGCCAACCGGAACCTCGCGCGACGGCTCGGCGTGACGGGCACGCCGGCGTTCTTTGTCGCCGGCCCGGAACGGATCGAAGTTTCGCCCGGAGCGCTGGACGCGGCGGGGATGAGCCGGTTGCTTGACGCCGCGGGATAGCGGGGTGTTCGAGGGCATCGCGCCGACCCTATCTATTTGGAGTCGTCTGGGAAACGGCCAACTCTGGAAACGGGGCCAGCGCGCCCACAGCCTTCCCCAGCCCTAGCCTCCCTAGCCCAACCGCCAGCCTTCGAGACGAATACTCCAAGCGCGCAAACACAACGTTGGCACCAAGGTGGTAACTGCGGCCAACTGATGGCTTGTAAACTGAACAAAAATAATGATTTGCATCACTTTTGTTCAGGGACAGGCCCACCTATGATCCTGCGCCTTGATCGGCACTGCGTGCCGTTCCGCGGCGTAGGCTCCTAGCGCCCCTTGAAGACCGGGTCGCGACCTTCTCGGGAGGCGGAGCGGGCTTCCTGGGTGTCCTCGGCCTTGCCTAGCACCGATAGCGCGAGCGTCTCGTACCTCACCTGGGTCTCTATGTCGGAGTGCAGGCCCTGCTTCAGGCCCCGCTTGTTCATGCGCACGGACAAGGGCGAGAAATTCGCGATCGTGGTCGCCGTTTCCCATGTGACCTGGGCCAGTTGATCGGCGGGCACGACCTGGTTCACCAGCCCTATCTCCAAGGCCTCTTTCGCCTCAACCGTTTTCGAGAGCAGGACCATTTCGGACGCCTTGCCGAGACCGATCAGACGCGGCAGCGTATAGGTCGACCCGAGTTCGGCGGAGATGCCGAGTCTCGTGAAGGGAAGCAGGAAGCGCGCCTCCTCGGACGCGATGCGAAGGTCGCAGAGCAGGGTCATGGTGCATCCGCCGCCAACGGCCCAGCCGTTGATCGCGGCGATGATGGGCTTCTCCACGTCGATAAACGACTGGAACATGCGCTTGGCAAGACCGGGTGCGTTACTGGCCCTGGGTTCGCTATTGCCTCCGCCCCGGAGATCCGCGCCCGAACTGAATCCGCGACCCGCGCCGGTGATGATGAATACCCGCGTGTCGTCGTCCTGGTCTTTTTCCGCGAGCACGTCGAAGAGCTCGTTGGCAAGCTGCAGGTTCAACGCGTTCAGACGCTCGGGACGATTCAACGTGATGGTCGTCACGAAGTCCTTGTTCTCAACGATCAGTGTTTCGTAGGCCATTCGAGTCTCCGGTTGTTCAGTGGCGCAGTATATCCGGGAAGGATTCTTGACAACGAACGGAAGCCGCCAGACGGGTCGTCCAACGGGTGCCCGGTGCGGTTGGGCCGATTTCGACCGGTGGAAACGTCAGGTGGTTTCAGCCCATTCCTACATCGTTCGGGGTCGTTGACTGTCAGAGGGACGTTCGCCCACCGGCGATAATCCGCTCGGTATCCGCCGGAGCGACATATGGCTGGCCGAGCCCGTGAATCGGGCGACCCACTTCGGATTGAGCGCGCAAACGCCGCCGTGTTACGCTCGGCTGGCCGTCGGCAAGGCTGGCGCCTGAAGCGAGACCGGACCCATGAGCGAAGTGCTGCGCGCCGATTCCCGCGCCGTTGAGTTTCCGACGTCGGACGGCAGACCGGTGGCGGAGACTCCACTCCACTACAAACGCCTGTCGGACCTAGCGTATTGCCTCACGACGTTCTTCAAACGCCGAGCGGACGCCTATGTCGGCGTCAACATGTTGGCGTACGACGATCCGAAAGAGCCGAGGAGACATTTGTCTCCGGATATCTTCGTGTCCTTCGGCGGTGTAAGCGAAGAAGAGCGCGAGCGAGAGATCTATAAGCTCTGGGAGGAGCCGTCGCCAGCGTTCGTACTGGAGGTCACCTCAAAGACCACGCGCAGGGAGGACGAACGCAAGAAGGCGCGCTACGCGAAGTGGGGCGTGGCCGAGTACTTCATGTATGACCCGCGCGGGGAGTACTTGGCACCGGCGCTGCAGGGTTTCGAACTGTCCCGCGGGGGGTACCGATCGATGCGGGAGCGCACGCTGTCGAATGGCGAACGGGGTTTGTCCAGCGGGAGACTCGGACTCGATCTATGGTTGGATGGTTCCACCCTGCGTCTATACGATCCCGTCGCGGAGCGAAACCTGTTGACGCCGGAGGAGACTGAGCAGCGCCGTCTGGCTGCCGAGGCGAGGGCGCGCGCCGCCGAGATAGAACTGTCCGAGCTGAAGGCACGGAGCGGTGCCGCGTCGCCCCTGAAAGACGGGCGGTAGCAGGCCGCCGACATCTCCCAAGCTCCCCCTCTGACGACAGACGAAAGCATGGCGATGGTTGGTGCCCCTTCGAAGGCGAGAAAAACTTGGCGGTGATCAAGCAGGACGTAACCGGCTCCGCGGAGCACTAGGCTTGACTTCCGACACCGACGAAATGGTCCGAATTCCCGAAGGGGAATTTCACATGGGGGCAGCGGACTTTTTCGTGGAGGAGCGCCCCGTGCTTGCCGTCTGGGTGGATGGCTTCTGGATCGATCCCGCGCCGGTGAGCAACAGGGACTTCGCGCGTTTCGTCGAAGCGACAGGCTACGTGACGGTCGCGGAAAGGGACCTGATCGCCGAGGACTATCCCGGTGTCGACGAAGCGGATCTGGCGGCGGGGTCGCTTGTGTTCACCCAGACTCGCGGCCCCGTGGATCTGGACAATCCCGGCAACTGGTGGCGATTCGTCAAGGGTGCCAATTGGAGAGAGCCTGCGTTCCTGGACCACCCCGTGGTGCAAGTCGCCTACGAAGATGCGAGTGCCTACGCTGACTGGCGCGGCAAGTCGTTGCCCACGGAAGCCGAGTGGGAATACGCGGCAAGAGGTGGCTTGGACGGGGCAACGTACCCCTGGGGTGACGACTTCTACCTTGGCGGCAAGGCGATGGCGAATACCTGGGAGGGTGATTTCCCATGGCGCAACACCGAGCGTGACGGCTATACCCGCACTTCGCCGGTGGGAACCTATCCGCCCAACGGCTACGGCCTGTTCGACATGGTGGGAAACGTCTGGGAGTGGACCCAGGACTGGTGGAGCGCGAGGGGGCCCTCGCAGGAAGCAACCAATAGCCCTTGTTGCGGGTCAGCCGATCAGGGAGCCGCCGGCCGAATGAATCCCCGCGGCGGCGCGGAACGCGACAGCTTGGATCCGTCGCAATCCGAGATAAGGATTCCGCGCAAGGTTCTGAAAGGGGGTTCGTATCTCTGCGCGCCGAACTACTGCCTGCGCTATCGTCCCGCGGCACGTATCCCGCAGATGATAGATACGGCGACATCGCACATCGGCTTTCGCTGTGTTGTTCGCGACGGCTGAGGTCAGGCAGGTACCATGATCCTGGGAGGCGAAAAAAGCGTCCGTTTCAGCGAGTTCAACTTCCGCGAGACGCCCGCCGATGCGGGCAAGGGCGCCATGAACTTCCACCATGATCGGGCGGCTCCCGATCGCTATGAACGGCGACCGTACAGTCCCTGCGACTGGCTGTGCGCCATTCATTACCTGACCGACGTGGATGCGACAACGCCGGCCTTTTGCGTCGTCCCGAAGAGCAACCGCTACGCTACGCTGCGGGACGCGTTCGATGGACTGGGTGCCCACTACCACGAGGTGCCTGTCCATGGACCGGCGGGCACCTGTGTGCTGTATGACACCGCGACGTTCCATGCCCGGCTCGACGGCGATGGCAGGAAGCGCCGCCGAACCTGGCATCAATACTATGCGCGCGGGGGCTGGCTAACGAGTTGGCGGCCGGGAGTCGGCGAATACCTGCGCCAACCCTCGCCCGTCCTGACCGACTGGAACCTGTTTCCGGAACGCCTGGCCCTGCATCCTGACCCCGGGAAACGGCTGTTCTTTTCTCACTGGAACACCGCCCAGTGCGAGTGGGTCGCATCCGGATTCGATCCGAAAGTACGCCGCTTGACGCCGCGTGGCGAATATTGAGGGTCAGAGCGACACGTGGCGGTTGGAAGGTATCTCCCTCGCGTCAGGCGTCGAGGGCGTAGCGGATCATCACGCGCGAGCCGTCGACCAGGCCCTGCTGGAAACGCGGTCCCCAGTTGCTCCATCCCGAGTCCGCGTACTTGCTGCCCATGGACTCCAGGATGCGGGCGTGGTTGTCGGCGTCCGTCTCGATCGATGCGGTCGCCATGTATTCCGGCGCCTCGCGAAAAGCACCATTCGACCTTGTCCAGACACCGAAATCGCCGACCCATAGTCGCGCTCTGACCAGCCCTTGCCCCACGGCCTCGGCGCGCCATGCGTCGGGCGGCGTGACGACATAGACATGGCCGGCGTCGTGGGCGAACCAGATCTCGGCCTTGCAGCGGCTTTCCTCGCCATTGCTCTTGATTGGGGTGAGATATACGAGTCGCGAGGTATTCAGCTTGTCTGCGGCGGTCGCCTGTTCGCCCGCCCAGGCGGCGCGAGTCAGCAAGGGAAGAGCCGGTGCCAGCGAGATGCTGGCGAGAATGGTTCTGCGTGTGATCATGCGTTCGTCGTCTCCCCCTCGAGAATGGAGCCCGTTTGGAGCACGGGATCGGTGAGGAGTATTTAACGTAAATCCCGGTCCCGAACAAGGAATTTGGCGGCGCTTCCCGGTCAGGAAGCCCGCTGACATGCCGGTGGTACCATCAGGTTTTCGCACCCGCGCCCCTCAATTCAGGAATACCCAGATACAAACGGGAACCGTTGCATGACTGCGGGCAGCCATATCCTGATTCAAAACGCCGCCGGTGCGTTGATCAACGCGACCGAGGGCAGACTCGCCACCGCTACCGTCGGCGATGACAGTTGTCTATGGCGGCGCGAGGACAGTCACCTCGTTCATGTGGACGGAGTCCTGCGCCTGACCCTGGAGTCGTTGGATGCCCATGAGTACACGCTCGCCCTCGAGGACGGCGGCGCGGTCGAAGGGGCTCCGTTCCTGCTGCTTGATGGACCCCGCCAGACTCCGTCCTGGCACCTGAAGGATCTTCAGGAAAACGGATTCACGATTGTTCCGCACATCATGAACGACCATGCGATCAAGCGTCTGAAAGCACAGGTCAGCGAAGTCCGGTCAGCGCGGCACGCCAGCGAGAGTACGCATGACGGTTATTTCTGGATTGTCGATTCGCTGATCTGGAGCGTGGAAGTTGGACGCGCCGCGAGTCATCCGGTGGCGCTTTGGATCATGCAGCAGTACATGCGCACCGAAGAGATCCATTTCTGTCATCAACCCGTGATCACGACCGTGAAGCCCGCCGACTCACTCAGGGGCACCTTTCCCGAACGCGGCTGGCACACCGACTACCCGTATCATCCCAAGGTCTTTCCCGAGGACTCCTGGCCGGAACAACCGGCAATGGGCGTACAGTTCAATGTCTGCGTGGATGCGTTCCATCCCGACAACGCTGCCACCCAGTATCTGCCGGGATCGCACCTGAGAAGAAAGAACCCGCCGCTCGAATTCAACACCCCAGGCACCCGCATGGGTCATGGACCGCACGCCGAAGTGCGACAGTGGATGGCGCCCGCCGGCGCGGGGCTCATCTATGACTCGCGCATGTGGCACCGCGCCTGCCACGAATTGAATACCAGCGGCCGGGATCGCCTCGCTATTCTGAACGCCGTAGCGCCGGCCTACGTTCGGCCGATGCTGGACAAGAGCCGGTTGGGCAAGGCGTTCCCCGGTTCACCAGTCGATTGCGGGCTCACCGAGCGCGAACGAGAAGACATGATGCGCCTGTGCTGCACGCCAACGCGCCCAACCCCGCCGGGAATGCCACAGTTGAATCGGCGGCGGGACTGATGATTGAAGCGGTCTTTGCGTACTGAGTTGACGGTCGGTGCCGCGGTTCCGGCGCCAATCGGCGGCGTGACATTTCGATTGCTAAAAATGGGGTATTTTCGATTGTCCCAACGGGCTGGCGCCCGCCCGACCCTTGACCGTAGGTCAAGATTTGGGAGAATACGCGACCTTAGACGGGCGACGTTGGAGAGGAACGGCGCCAGCCGACAGGACCTCGTCCATAAACCTGCTTAAACGTGCCCACCATTTCGTTTCAGGGAGAGATTTCCATGCTGAGGAACACGAAACTACCTAACACGCTGCGGCTTGTCGTGGCGGCATTCGCTGCTGCGCTGCTCGGCGGCGCTGCGTCCGCGCAGGAAGCGGACAACGAGGCCGAAGAAGAAGCCGGCATCATCGAAGAGATCGTCGTGACCGGCATTCGCGGCAGCATGCAGCAGTCGCTGGAACGCAAGAGGAATGCCGACCACTTTGTCGACGCGATCACCGCGGAGGACATCGGCGCGTTTCCGGATCAGAACCTGGCTGAAGCCCTGCAGCGGATCAGCGGCGTCGCCATCGACCGCAAGAGCGGCGAGGGCGCGTTCGTCAGCGTCCGCGGCCTCGGGCCCCAGTTCGTGGCAACGACCATCGGCGGGCGTGTTTCGGCGTCCAACGTTGCTCCCGGAAGCCACGATGGCAGGGGTAATTCGAACCCGAAATCCCGCGCGGTCGGCTTTCACGGCTTCCAGTCCGGGCTGGTGCAGGCGGTGGAAATCCACAAGTCACCACGGGCCGATCACGTCGAGGGCGGGCTCGGTGGCTTCGTCGACATCCAGCCGCGCAAACCCTTCGACCTCGGAAAGCGGCACGTTGCGTTGTCCCTGGACACGACGGTAAACGAGTTGTCGAACGACACGGCGCCCGGCGTATTCGCGCTGTTCAGCGATGTCTTGAGCGACACGGTGGGTTTGATGGTCTCTGCGCAGTGGGACAATCGGGTCTTCCGGTCGGACGCCCTGCACCAGCACGGGTACGTTAGAGATCCCAGGACAGCCGTCATCGACGGCGTGGAAATAGGGACCGGCTACTATCCGAACCAACTCAATGCGGTATTGCATACCACGGACCGCGATCGCCTGAACATCTCCTCTTCCCTGCAATTTCGACCTTCGGATCGCGTCGACATGACATTCGATGTGCTGTATGCCAGCAATGTGGCCGACGAGATCGAATACTTGCAGTCCTTCCGAATATCGCAGGGGCATCCGCGGCTCACGGACGCAACCGTGGTGGATGACAACGGGACCGGCATCTTCACCATGATCTCCACCTCCGGCGCGGGCGCATTCATTCAGCACGCCACCGAGACGGTCGACAACGTGGCGGTAAATTTCGGTGCCAACCTGCAGATTCAGGCCACGGATAAACTTGCCCTCAACTTCGATGTGGCGGTGTCCGATACGGAAGTTCCGATCCAGAATGGGGACGCCCTGATGCGCAACACCCGCACCCAGATGACTTACCGCCAGAACGGTCCGGGCGGGGTTCCGTCGATGACCTCGACTTCCCCCTTGACGGATGTCAACCACTGGAGCGTTGTGAAACAGTCGGTACAGGAGCACCTGGTCGATGATTCGAACGTTCAGTTCAGGGCCGATGCGACTTATCAATTCGACGCGGGCTGGCTCGACACGGCCCAGGTCGGCGTGAGGACCTACAGACAGGAACGCCGTGACCGGGCGAGATATCTGAACAGCAGGGCTTTCATTAATCGTCCGATCACGGAGTTCGGCGGCGGTCTGCCGTTTCCGGCGGAGTCAGACTTCCTGGACGCGTTGGGAGCGGAGTTTCCTTCGCCTATCCTGAGCCCGAACTTAGATGCGCTGCAGGAGACCTTCTTTACCCGGGCCGACGAGATCCGGGCGGGCGGTGGGTTCAATACCGGAACCGGCAAGTCTTTGGACGAGTACACCTCGGGCCGCTTCAACGAAGATATCAATCACGAAGACGATGGCAACGCCATCTACGCCATGGTCACGTTCAGCGGAAACCTGGGCGACACGCCTTATTCCGGCAATGTCGGGGTGCGCTACGTGGACAACAGCACCGGTTCCGAGGGGCAAATCGTTCAACCCCAAACGATCGACGATTCCGATCCGTCGGCGCCAGAGCTCATTCTGTCGACGCCCGAGTATCTCGACATAGCGCACGAGTACACCGAACTGCTGCCTTCCCTGAATCTTCGATTCGATCCCCGTGACGACGTCGTTGTGCGGGTTGCGGTCGCAAAAGTGTTCAGTCGGCCGGGTTACCGGGATCTGGTTCCCAATACAACCGTTCAGCCAAACAACCGCACCATGCGGGGCGGCAACGGCCAGCTCGACCCGACCGTGGGGGTGCAGTTCGACCTGGCGCTGGAATGGTACTTTGCGGACTACTCGATTGCCTCGTTCGGCCTCTTCACGAAGGAGATAGAGGGGTTTGTTCAGAATGACATCGAACTGGTCCCGTTCCCCGGTGTGACCGATCCCCAAACGAACCAACCCCTTGTCCTGGAGGCGTTCAGACCGCTGAACACCGGAGAGTCCGGCCTGGTCGGCATGGAACTGGCGTTCCAGCGGACGTTGGAGGGTCTGCTGCCGGCGCCGTTCGATGGCCTCGGCGTGATTGCCAACTACACGCACATCAAATCCGGCTCGGACTTCGAAAGCGCGAAAACGATGGCCTCGTACGGCATTCCGGGATTGTCAGAGAACACGATCAACTTCACCGTGTTCTACGAGAAGGGTCCCTGGAGCGGCCGGGTTTCCTACAACTTCCGTGACGATTTCCTGGACAATATCGGCGTCGCCTGGGCACCACATCCCTATTTCGTCGAGCCGTACAAGCAATTTGATGCGTCCTTCGGCTATGCGCCGAACGACAACTTCTCGTTCGCCCTGGAAGGGATCAACCTGACCGACGAGAGCGTCTACTACTACAATCGGGTCGGATCGGGCCAGCAGGACCACTTCTCCAGCGCGATCAACGCCGGGCGCCGGTTCCAGTTCGCCGTGCGCTACAAGCTGTAGGTCTTCCTGGCGACGTCGCCTCTGCCGAGGCGACGCGCGGAATTCAGGCGATCCCCTGATGATGTCGCGTCCCGCCAAAGACGACGTCATCAGGGGACGCGTTCGTTATGGTTACCATTGCGTCAGACGTGCCGTTCGCCAATGGACATGACGGTCCGCGGGGCGTGATGTAAACGGAGCCTTGCGCGTGGGATCAGCAACTTTTCGCGGCCGGATCGGGATCACCTACGAGGACTCGGAACCCGACTGGCCTGAGACCGTCTCGCCGGGCAACGCGCCCAACATCCTCCTGATCCTGCTGGACGATACCGGGTTCGGCAACCTGGGATGTTACGGTTCGACCATCGAGACGCCCAACATGGACGCGCTGGCGGAAAACGGCCTGCGCTACAACAACTTTCACGTGACGCCGCTGTGCTCCCCCACGCGGGCTTCTCTGCTCACGGGCCGCAACCACCACGCCGTCGGCATTTCGACGATCACCGGATTCGGTGACAGCGGGTATCCCAACCAGCGGGGACGAATCACGCGGCACGCCGCAACCCTGGCCGAGATGCTGAGGGAGGAAGGCTTCGCCACTTTCGCGCTGGGGAAATGGCATCTCAATCCCAATCCTGTCGGCTCTGCCGCGGGACCTTACGACGACTGGCCGCTGCAGCGCGGTTTCGATCGCTTCTACGGATTCCTGCCGGGCGCGACCCCCCAGTTCGATCCGGACCTGACCTGCGACAACCATCCGGTGACGCCTCCGAAAACTCCGGAGCAGGGATACCACCTGACGGCAGACCTGGTGGACCACGCCATCGAGTTCGTCAATGACCTCAAGGCCATCCGGCCCGAGACGCCTTTCTTCACGTACTTCGCGACCGGCGCCATGCACTACCCGCACCAGGCGCCGAAGGCTTGCATCGACAAGTACCGCGGCCGTTTCGACGAAGGGTGGGACATCCTGCGCGAGCGCTACTTCGCCCGACAGGCCGAACTTGGGATCATTCCGCCGGGCACGCGGCTGCCGCCAAGCAATCCGGGCGTGCGGCCCTGGAAAACGCTGGGCGAGAACGAAAGGAAATTCGTGTGTCGGCTACAGGAGGCATGGGCGGGGTTCCTCGAGCATACCGATGGGCAGATCGGACGCCTCATCGAGCATCTGCGTGCGATCGGCCAGCTCGACAACACCGTGGTCATCCTCACCGCGGACAACGGCACCAGCCAGAACGGCGGACCGTACGGCGTCATGAACGCCCAGCCGGGAGGCATGCGCAACGCGACAAACGATGGGCGGACCCTGGGAGAGAAACTCGGTCGGCCGACGCCGCTCGAGGATTTCGACGCGGTACAGGAAAAACTGGATGACATCGGCGGCCCCAACAGCAACTGCGACATTCCGTGGGGCTGGTCGCAGCTGGGGAACACGCCGCTTCGCTGGTACAAGCAGGACACGCACGGCGGCGGCGTGCAGGTGCCGATGATCATTCGCTATCCGCCCGGCATATCGGATCCCGGGGGTATCCGGGGTCAGTTCCACTACGTCACCGATATAGCGCCGACGATACTGGAGATCGTCAAAGTGCGTCCCCGACCACGCTACCGCGGATACGACCAGATGCCCATCGCCGGGACCAGTCTGGCCTATACCCTGGACGATGCGGATTGCCCGACGCGAAAACCCATTCAGCACTTTGAAATGATGGGCAAACGCGGGCTTTGGTGCGATGGCTGGAAGGCCGTTACCCGGCACGAACCGGGTGATGACTACGGCGACGACGATTGGGAACTGTATCACCTGGATGAAGACTTCTCGGAGGTCGTGAACCTTGCGGCAGCCCAACCGGATCGCCTGCGAAGAATGATCGACCTGTGGTGGGTGGAGGCCGGACGCCACGGCGTGTTGCCATTGGACGATCGCGCCGGGCAGCGCCGCCCCGCCCGGGATGATTCGCTGACCTGGCGTTTCGTCCCGCCGCTCTCGCGCATACCCAGGGCACAGTCACCGGCCCTCGGCCGGCGCAAGTGGTCCGTGATGGCCGAAGTCGAACTCCGGGGTGCCCAGACCGAAGGCGTCATCTACTCCCAGGGATCGTTCCGGAACGGCATCTCCCTTTTCATACAGGACGAAACCTTGTGTTTCGCGTACAGGTTGCTGGGAAACCCGACTTATGGTCGGGCCGCGACGAAGCTACCCACCGGCCGTCTCACCGTGGGTGTCATGTTCGAACCGGGCGATGATGACACGGGGAGATTCACCCTGGTGGCCCAAGACCGGGAAATCGATACGATCGCCATACCGGACGTGACGCAAATCTCAAGCATGCGCGGCGCGGAGGTCGGTCGCGACAGGCAAGCCCCCATGACGGATGCCTACACACCACCGTTCGAGTTCACCGGAGTCATCCACTCCGTGGATATAAACGTGGCGACCGGGTGATCGATTGCCGTCTGTGTATCCATCGCTCGAACGTTGGTGCATTTCGATGTCGGTGTTTTTCTTTTTGAAGAATTCAAGTCTGACCCTGAGCAATACCTGCAGGATATCTCGGATTTCCTGGGTGTTGATGCGAAAGAGACCATCGATTTGGCTGAGGGTCAGCATTTGCACACCCGATTGTTCGAGTCGCAGGTCAACAAGATGCAAGCAATAAATTCGTCGCTTGCAGGTCGTCTCGCATGGCGTCTGTCCAGCGTGGAAAGAAAGAAAAAATCAATAGGTTTCTCTGATAGAGATGGTGTCATCCAATCAACAGTTGCCGATGATTCTCCTGCTTCGGTGAACTTGGCTCCTGAGACTTTGCAACGGATATCGGATGCTTCGCGAGAGGGTAATAACTGGCTTGCAAATGAACTGCACCTTGAATTGGGAAAATATGGGTATGCGCTTGATGCGAGCTAGGGATCCCGGAGTCACACCAATGGAAAATCAACAGGAATTTCAGGAGCGGCCAGTCACGTTTGAGCGCCCCAAATACCAGTTTATTTTCCTGGTCGCGCCTGACGGTGCCATGCTTGGTCTTGATGATAGCGGGGAACTTGCCCTGTTCGACGAGGCGGATGATCGTGTGATCTGGGATCGGGCGTCAGATGGCGTGAAGCATGTGGCAACCGGCAGAGACGTATCGGCCGATATCGATGAAGACCGCTGCACACTGCCTCTCGGCTCAGATGAGGGGACCTTCACTATCGCCCGCGGCCCCGAGAAGCTGCCTTCCGAGTATCTCGAGCACCTGAAGCCCGAAGGCTGGGTCTGTCTCACCTGTATTCTGTCGCCGGACATCGTCGACGGACTCCAGCGTGTTGCCGGTTCGGACCGCCACGAGGGCGCGCCGACGATAAGCGACATGCCCATGGTCTGCCAGCACAGCGCCGTCGGCGGGGCCATCTGTGAACCCATATCCCTCTGGCTCATCCGGCAATACGTGAAGACGCGGGACCTGCACCTGGGGCACCCGGCGAACTGCCGCTCCCTCGCGCCCTATGACGGCAAAAGGCGAGTGCAGGGCTGGCACTCCGACATCCCGTACATTCCGTCGGTGGGCGGGAATCTTGTTGCGGACCGAAAAGGCCCGATCAAGGCGGTGCAACGCAATGTCTGCGTGTCCGATTTTACGAAGGAAAACGGCGCAACGGCATACAAGCTGCGCTCGCATCTGGCCGATACGTTACCGCCGCCCGAGTGGAATCCCGCTCGCCATGGGCCAGACCCGACCGTGCGGCCCTACAGCGGTCCGGAGGCCGATGTGATCGAGGCGCCGGCTGGCAGCATCGTCCTGTACGACGCCAGGACCTGGCACCGCGCCGGCTTCAACCAAACCGACCGCAAACGTGCCGCGATGCTGATGTCGTTCCAGACAACGGATGTGATACCCAAGCGGGATACCCGACCTGTCTGCAAGCGACTGCACGAGAGTCCCGTCTATCGCGAACTCGATGCCAGGCAGCAACGGGAGATCACCGAACTGATGATGAACCAGCCAGGTGTCGCGTGACGAGCGGGGCGCAATCCTTGGCAAACCAAACGTAATCACCCGGGGAAGCGGTATGGCAGACATGAATAACGAGATGCGCTTGCGCGAACAACTGGTCGCGCACTACAAGAGAGTCGAAGCCCTTGGTTTGAACGAAATGTCGTCCGGCAACCTGAGCGTCAGACTCGGCGACAGGATGCTGATCTCCCCAAACGGGGCAACCGGGGATTCCATTGCCGTCGACACCGTCGTTGCGACCTCGTTCGACGGCAACTATCAAGGCGAGCGCCTGCCTTCATCGGAATGGCGCATGCATGCGGCCATCTATCAAAGGTACGCGGAAGCCCAGGCGGTGGTGCACACCCATTCAGATTACTGCGTCGCAGTGGCGAGCCACGTGATGCCGCTGCCCGGTTTCCACTATCTCGTGGGCGTGTTCGGCGGCGACGACGTCCCCTGCGTGCCTTACTCCACGTTTGGCAGACAGAAGCTTGCCGACGATGCATCCGAGGCGCTCGCCGATCGCACGGCGTGCCTGCTCGGGAACCACGGAATGATCGCCCGCGGGCCGAACCTGCAGCGTGCGGTCAACCAGGCCCAGCGCCTGGAGATCATGTGCCGGCAGTATGTGCTGGCCCGACAACTCGGAGAACCGCGACGGCTGACCGGCGCCGATTGGGAAGACTTCTCGAAAAAGGCGGAGGAAATGGCGTACGCCAGGAACGGCTGACAATTGGGTGGCCCGCGGATCGCGCAGATGAACACGACACATTTCGATACGCCGGAAGATGCGTACTTCGGCTTTTTCGAGGCCGACGCTGCGCAAGACGGCGACGCCTGGGGTGCCGTGATGAGCTATCCCCATGTGCGTGTTGCCGCATCGGGCGAAGTCCTTTACTTCGAAACGGCACGGGATTACGCCGATGCCGCCGACTGGACCTCGAGGGTGGCGACCGGCTGGGTGCGAACACGGGGTCGGGAACCGGTCCGCCTGCATGAGTCTTCCGACCGGGTTCTTCTGGTCGGTGGCTGGACTCGATTCAATGCTGAGGACGAACCCATCCTGTGGAACCGGGTCACCTACATCCTCACCAGGCCCGGCGATTCGTGGGGTATCCAGGGGCGGTTCGCGCTGGGCACCTACGACGGCCGCGACGACGACGCGCAGACCCACCTGGCTGCCGAGGCGGCAACGGGCGTGGTCAGGCGCTACTACGATGCGCTGGCCAAAGGCGACGGCGACGCCTGCGCCGGACTCTGCCGGTTTCCGATGATCGACGTCGGTATTGGCGAGGCCGCCCGGATCGAAAATGGCATCGAAATGGCGCAGCGAGTCAGCCGGCAAACGACCCAGTTCATCAATCTGAACATCACTGCGGCACAGTCCGGCCCCAAAGGCGTCAATGTGGCGGTGACTGCCGACCATGCGGCTGGCGGCGGCGAGCAGACCATCGTCGTGGTCGGCAGGGATTCCGGAACCTGGCGGATCGCCGGTATTTCGAGGCGCACCTCGGGAAACGATGCCGATGGCCAGTCGTAATCCAGACCAACCCAATCTCCTGTTCGTCCTGACCGATGACCAGGGCGCGTGGGCCATGGGTTGTGCTGGCAATGCGGAAATCAGGTCGCCCAACCTGGACCGGCTGGCGCGGGAAGGAATCCGCTTCGACAATTTCTTCTGCACATCGCCGGTCTGCTCGCCGGCCAGGGCGTCGATTCTGACCGGCAGGATTCCATCCCAGCATGGGGTGCACGACGCCCTGATGTGGCAGTCGGACACGAGCAAGGGCGGGCTCGACCGCGAGGTGCCGGCGGACCGCGTGCAGTTTCTCCTCGGCATGCCGACATATGCGGAACTGCTTCGCGATCGCGGCTACGACACCTGCCTGTCGGGCAAGTGGCATCTCGGCGACGGCCTCGAACCACGATGCGGTTTCGACACGTGGAACCCTATGCCACACGGCGGCACCAACTATTTCAACGTGCCCGTCGTGGCAAACGGTCATCTCGACAAACACGAAACCTATGCAACGGAGCTGTTTACCGACAACGCGCTGCGGTTCCTTAACGCACAGGCGGGCGAAGAACGACCGTTCTGCCTCGCCGTCCACTACACGGCGCCGCACAAGCCATGGGGGCGCGAGCATCATCCGCAGGCGTTGTGGGATGCATATTACGACCGCTGTCCCTTCGATTCGGTGCCGGGTCCGGACGAACCGTTGCCGGTCGGCTTCAACGCCGGCGCCGTCGATGCCGAAACGCGAAGACAGAATCTTGCCGGCTACTTCGCCGCGATCGAAGGGATGGACCGGAATATTGGCCGGCTGCTGGACTGGCTCGAAGAACAGGATCTCAGAAACGAGTACGGACCGGTACGCATGATTCGCTCGCAGGAGTGGAAGCTGGTCTGGCGCTATCCGGCGGGGTCCCATGAACTCTATGACGTCGGGGAAGACCCGACGGAACGCGTCAATCTGTTCGGCCAGCGCGGCCACGCGGACCGCATTCGGGCCCTGCGCCGGGAACTGGACGACTGGTTCGCCAGTTACGTGGACCCCGCGCTCGATGGATCCAGACTCCCCATTACCGGTCGCGGTCAGCTTGATCATGCGACGAGGGAGGATGCCTTCGCCTATCGGTTTCCCTGGATCGATTAGTCCCACTGGCAACCGGCGGGTACACGCACAATAATGGCGTCAAGGGGCCACGTGCCCTATGCCGTCCCGGCCCGCGCCGATAACCGTGTGGGGCGACGGTGTGATGTGATACACGACCAGTACAGTAGATTCAGGGGTTCAGATGAAGCACCGCACGTTAGGAAAATCCGGTCTTGAAGTTTCTGCCGTCGGCCTTGGTACCGATACCTTCGGCCGCCGTGTAGACAAGCAGACCGTAAACAAGATCATCGGCGCGGCGGGTGATATGGGGATTACGCTCATCGATACGGCGTATATGTATGGTGGTGGAGAATCCGAAGAGTTCATCGGCAGCGGCATCGCGGGCCGCCGAGACGAATTCGTGATCGCAACGAAGGGTGGACACCATGCCCACGGCGTGCCGAACCGAAGCAATCTCATCAAACAACTCGATACCAGCCTGAAACGGTTGAAAACCGACTACGTCGACCTGTACCAGGTGCACGTTCTGTACAACGCAACATTTCCCATGGAGGAAATGATGCAAACGCTGAACGACATGGTGCGCAGCGGCAAGGTCCGCTACGTGGGCCTGTCCAATATCTATTGTTGGCAGCTCTGCCGCTGCAACGATCTGGCCGAGTTCCATGGCTGGGACAGAGCCATCAGCGTGCAACAGCACTATCACATGTTCGAGCGGGAAGTTGAGTCGGATGTCAGCCAGTATTGCCAATGGGCCGGTGTTGGCATATTGCCCTTTTTTCCGCTGGCTTGCGGATTCCTCGCTGGAAGATATACGCGCGGAGAGGAACCCCCGCAGGATAGCAGGGCAGGATCCCGGCGGGCGGGTCCGGGGCGTTATTTTGACTATTACGGCACCGAATCCGCCTACGACGCCATCGAAGCGCTCGCGGAATTTGCACGGGTTCGCGGTCACACGCCTGCACAACTCGCGATTGCCTGGCTGCTGCACCGCCCCATGGTCAGTTCGGTCATCGCCGGTGTCAGCAAACTGACTCAGCTCGAGGACAACGCGAAGGCAGCCGAGTGGGAACTCACACCCGATGAACTCAAGGAGGTGAATCAACTGATCGGTGCGCCACGGCGTCCCGTGCCGACAAGCTGGGAATGGACGGAAAGGGAGTTGGACCGGGTCTTGCCGTCTTACCACCCCGACTATGACCCGCTTGAGCCGAGTGTTTAGGCTTGCGGGACACGGCACTAGTGTTCCGTCACGCCCAAATATGCGAGTGTAGCTGCGAGGGATTTTTGGTCCCTGGCGAGGCGCGACGACGCCGTGCGGCAGGCCCCACACAAGGAGGAGCAACGAAGTCCAGGGGCCAAAAAGGCCCGCAGATACCCGTAGATTTGGGTGTGACGGAGCACTGGTCCCTATGCACAATATTCTCTTCCTGATGACCGACCAGCAGCGCTGGGACGCGATGGGTTCCAGCGGCGGCTGGGTGAAAACGCCGAACCTGGATCGTATCGCCGGGCAGGGCGTGCGCTTCAGCAGCGCCGTCACGACATCGCCCCTGTGCGTGCCGGCACGGGTGACCCTGGCAACCGGCAGGTACCCGCACAACAACGGCGTCTGGGGCCACATCCCCTATTCCGTCCCGGCGGGTGCCGATCACTGGATTCGCGAGATCAGGAATCTCGGCTATCGAACAAGCCTGTTCGGCAAAACGCATCTGCACCCCCACGGCCCCTCTGACCTTCGCGAAAAGGAGGATCTACTGCATTCCCTGGGTCTGGATGACGTGGACGAGTCGGCGGGCCTCGCGCCTCCATGGTCGGCATGAGCCATATGACGGCGATGTGGGAGGAAAAGGGTCTGCTCGAAGCGTACCGTGAGGATTTCAGGGAGCGGTCTTCCAACAAGCCACACGTCGTTCGCCCCTCGGTTCTGCCGCTCCCGGACTACTACGACGTCTATGTGGGTCGGCAGGCCAAGCGGTACCTGTCCTCCTATGACCGGGACGAGCCCTGGTTCTGCTGGGTCAGTTGGGGCGGTCCGCACCAGCCCTGGGACACCCCCGAACCCTATGCGAGCATGTACGATCCCGAGTCGATGCCGCAGCCCGCTCAGCGGAAAAGCGACCTGCCCCGGCCAAGGGGACGGATTGACCGAATGTTCGAGCACAGGCGCCCTGTCGGAGATCGAGGGCGAGTTCATGCTGATGAACGACGAATGGAAGATCGCGCTCAACAGCGAAGGCGAGACCTATATGCTCTTCGACCGCAAGAGTGACCCCAACGAGGAACGGAATCTTGCGGGCCTGAGCGAGTACCGCGGCGTTGCGGATGCAATGCGGCTCAGGATTCTCGAGCGGATTGCCCAGAGTCAGTCATACGAGCATTAGCTTCGATCCACCAGCTTTGATCCATCGCAAATGAAAACAACCACCATAAAAAACACTGACCTTCACGTCAGCATGTTCTGCCTCGGCGGCCAGAGCTTCGGTTCCCGCGACGACAAGACGGTCTCCTACGCCATGCTGGATCAGTTCGTCGACGGCGGCGGCAACTTTCTGGATACCGCCAACAACTACGCCATCTGGAACGGGGAAGGCGGTGAAAGCGAAACCATGCTGGGTGACTGGTTGGCCGATCGCGGCAATCGGGATCAGATAGTCCTTGCAACCAAGATGGGCGGTCGCGCAAAGGACGCGCCCATGTCATCGAAACCGGAACACATTCGCCGCGAGTGCGAGCGCAGCCTGAAACGGCTGCGGACCGATCACATCGATTTGTATTACTTCCACTGTGATGACCGTTCCGTGCCGCTCGAGGATCAGCTCGGCGCCATGGACGAGCTCGTCGGAGAAGGTAAGGTGCGTCATGTTGGTGCCAGCAACTTCCGCGCCTGGCGCCTGGCTGAAGCGGCCGCAGTGAGCGCGGCCAAAAACATCACGGCATTCTGCTGCGTGCAGCAGCGCTATACCTATCTGCGGCCACGGGTGGATGCGGATTTTCGCTTTCAGAAATCCACTAACGATGATTTGCTCGAATACTGCAAAGAGCGAGACTTTCAATTGATCGCTTACTCACCTCTATTGGGTGGTGCATACATTCGGGAGGATCGCGATATCCAGCGGCAATATCGGCATGCCGATTCGGATGCACGCAAGGCAACGCTGTTTGAGATCGCCGAAGAGATAGGCGCCACACCCAACCAGGTAATCCTCGCCTGGCTTACAGGGCGCGGTGTCATTCCAATATCAGGGGCCAGCAAGGCGCAGCAGCTAAGTGAGAGTCTGATCGGTTTCGATCTGACCCTGTCCGACGAAATTCTTGACCGTCTGGACGGGGCAGGCGCGGACAACGGGTAGCGCAAGAGCGCAGCGTGCAGGAAGCCAGGTCGATGACAGATAAACCAGAATCACAGCCGCAAATCGTCACACTCGAGCGTCTGAAAAATCGCCACGCATTGCTCACTGCGGCCGACGGCAGGATGCTCGGTCTCGACGACAACGGTCATCTCGCACTGTTCGACGAAGCCTCGGATGGCGTCATCTGGGATCGAAGGGCCGAGGGCGTGAAGCACGTGGCAACCGGCAAGGACGTAGTAGCGGATATCGGCGATGACGCCTGCACGTTGTCGGTCGGCTCGGAGGCGGTGGACCTCCAGATCTGTCCTGGTCCGGAAAAACTGCCTTCCGAATATCTTGAGCACCTGCGGCGCGAGGGCTGGGTGTGCCTTAACTCAATCCTCCCGCCGGAGCTCGTCGAACGTCTGGAACGCGTCGCTTGCACGAATCGCTACGAGCACCTCGAGCAAAATAACAACATTCCGAAAATCTGCCAGGATGCGGCCGTCGGTAAGGCGATCGCCGAGCCGGTATCGCTCTGGGTGCTTCGCGAGTACCTGCAGAGTCGGGATATACACCTGGGCCACCCGCCTGGTTTCAACGTTCTGAAACCTGAAACGCTGGCGCAAGCGGGTCGGCGCTGGCATTCCGATATACCGTATACGCGATCGGCGAGTCCCCAGCCCGTGTTTCCTCGCAAGGGGCCACCCAAGGCCTGCAACCGCAATACGTTTGTGTCGGACTTCACCCACCTGAATGGCGCGACCATGTTCAAGCCGGGCTCGCACCTCGTCGATTCCGGGCCCCCCGAAGCGTGGAACGCTGCGCTGCGGAATGACGAACTGCCTTACAGCGGACCAGAGGCCACCGTTCTTGAAGCCCCCGGCGGCAGCATGATTCTTTATGACGCGAGAACCTGGCACCGGGCCGGCTTCAATCGCAGTGACTACAGACGGGGCATGATGGCAACGAATTACGCGACTCCGGACGTGGTACCCAAGCGGGATACCAGGCCCGCCTGCGAACGCCTGCATCAGGCGTCGGTCTATCGGGAGCTGAATGCGAGGGAACGGCGCGATGTAACCGATCTGCTGATGAAGGTGCCGGACTTCGTGGCAAGTCAGTAGGCACTTGGGACGATTCGGGCACAAGGGAAGACCAGTGAGGAGTGCAGTACCAATGATGTTCACGGGATGGACGACGCCGCTGGAGTTGCTCAAGGCGGAATTGAATCAACGGGAATACGAGGGCCATCCGGTCCCTGACAGTATCAGGGAACGGGCGTCTGCGCTGGACCCGGAGCAGGACAGGATGAACATCCGAGCCATCGATCCGCTGTTCGATGAACTGACGGCATTGCCGAAGGCGTCCGATTATCGTTATGTGCAGCCGAATGATCTGGATGCCATTCGTCGCGACCGTCCAAACGGACCTCGCCAGTTGGGCAGTGTCGACGAGCCGGAACTCCTGGACCGGCTGCATGGTGCCTGGACAGGCAGGGCATGCGGTTGTGCATTGGGCAAGCCGGTCGAGGGTATGGGCATGCGGGGCGCGCATGGCATGTCCGGGCGGCAGACCATTCGGACCTACCTGGAAAACAGGGAACACTGGCCGCTGGATTTTTACTTCAGCGGCGAAGACGCGGGTGACGATATCAGGATTGCCTGTCCACAGTCGCAGCGCGAAAACATCGCGTTCATGGAACCCGACGATGATATTCACTACACCCTGATTGCGCTCCACGTATTGGAAACGCACGGTGCCGACTTCACCTGGCGGGATGTCGCCACCGCCTGGAACAACTGCCTGCCTTACAACGCGATCTGTACGGCGGAAACGCAGGCCATCCTGAACTACAACAATGCCTCACCCCGAAGGGCGATCACCGATTGGGTCACGCCCGAGTACACCAGTACCCATCGCAATCCCTATCGTGAATGGATCGGCGCGCAGATCCGGGCGGACGGTTGGGGTTACGCCTGCGCCGGCAATCCGGAACTGGCGGCGGAGTTTGCGTTTCGCGACGCCTGCTGGACCCACAGGGCCAACGGCATCTATGGCGAGATGATGTTTGCGGCGATCACGGCCGCGGCCTTTGTGGTGCACGATCCCCTGGAACTGATCGGTATTGGCCTTTCCGAGATTCCACAGGGGAGTCGTCTTGCGGAAGCGGCGAATGGTGCGCTGGCCCAATCAGCGGAGTGTGACGACTTCCATACCTACATGAACTGGGTCGACGAGCATTATGGCGAGTTGAGTCCGGTGCACACCGTAAACAACGCGCTGGTGGTCATTGGCGCCATGATTTATGGACGGATGGATTTCCATCAGTCGATCTGCAGTTCCGTCGAGGGCGGCTGGGACACCGACTGCAATGGTGCCACCTGCGGCTCCATTGTCGGCGCGGCGAGTGGAGCAAAGGGACTGAATTCGAGCCTGGTGGCACCGCTCAACGACACCATCAAGCCGAAGGTGTTCGGATTCGAGGAAGTCGCCATGGCCGAATTGGCCGCGCGCACGCTCAGCGTTCACCGGAAGATTGCCGGTCTGTCGTAACGGCGGCATCAGACGCCGGTCTATCAGGAGCCAAATGCGAGGTCGTTGCCAGTGACCAGGAAACTCAATGTTCTATGGATCAGTTTTGAAGACTGCCTACCGCTTTATGGTTGCTATGGCGACAAGATAGCCAAGACGCCGACCGTTGACCGGCTGGCATCAGAAGGGTGCATTTATCCCAATGCTTTCTCGACGGCGCCGATCTGCGCGCCGGCGCGGGCGGCGGTGATCACCGGGATGTATCCCACCAGTATCGGCGCCCATCATATGAGAACGAGCCGGGGGCAGGCCTACGATGCACCGGTCCCACACTACGCCAAATGTCTTGGTGAGTACTTCAGAAGAGAGGGCTACTACTGTTCGAATAACGTCAAGACGGACTACCAGTTCGCACCGCCTTTTGCGGCCTGGGATGATTGTTCCAATACCGCCCACTGGAGAAACCGGCCTGATCAATCGGCGCCTTTTTTCGCTGTCTTCAACCCCGAATATACCCACGAGTCGGGTATGTGGGAGGAGAAGCGCACCTGGCCATTCAATTTCATTGTGCCGAGTCTGAAGGAAACCACCGATCCAGATTCTGTCGAGGTGCCGCCGTACTTTCCGGATACGCCCAGGGTTCGAAGGAGTATCGCCAAGAACTACGACAACATGGCTCTATGCGACCAGGTCATGGAAGAGTTGCTCGGCCAGCTTGAGGAAGATGGCCTGGCCGACAACACCATAGTCGTGCACTGGAGCGATCACGGCCCGATGCCCAGGGGGAAACGCCACCCCTATGATCAGGGGATACTCTCGCCCATGATCATTCGCTGGCCGGGGGCGATCAAGCCGGGCACGACCAGTGACAGGCTGGTCAGCACCGTTGACCTGGGCCCCACCATGCTCAGTGCCTGCGGAATCACCGTACCGCCGCATATGCAGGGGCGGGCCTTTCTTGGCGCACAGACCGGGCCCGAGAGGAAGTACATTCATGCATCGGTCGACCGTTCCGATGCCGACAACGACATGGTCAGGGCGGTCAGGGACAAGACATACAAGTACATCAAGAACTGGTTTCCAGAGAAGCCATATCTTCTCTGGAATCGCTTCCGGAACACGCATCCCATCATGCAGGAGTGGTACCGCTGCTGGATGGAAGGCACGCTCGATAAAACACAGTCAATCATGTTCGCTGAGAAGCGGCCCGTAGAAGAGCTTTACGATACCCGGACCGATCCTTGGGAAGTACATAACCTCGCGGAAGATGATGGCTACCGGGACGTGCTCGACCGTATGCGGGAAGAACTCGACGCCTGGCAGAAGGAAACCCGGGATCTTGGACTGGTTGATGAAAGAGTGATGAAGGCCATCCACTATCCGAATGGGGAGAAACCGGTTTGCACGGAAGCTCGGTGCCTGGTTTTCACAGCGGACTCGTACGGACAGGACGGGGCACCGGATGCGTTCAGCCTGCCCGAGCATCACCGGCTGCAGCTATTCAGTCCGACCCAGGGATGCAGCATCTGTTTCACGCTGGAAGAGGGCGAGGAGTCCTCTTGGCGGGTGTACACCGGGCCCATCAGACTGCCTGCAGGCATTCACCGCCTCAGGACAGTGGTCTCGAGGATCGGGTATCACAACACGGATGAAAAGGTATTTGATATCACGGTGATGTCAGAGTAGGGGCAAATGGGTGGTGCAGTTCATGTCACTCTGCGTGATTTTTTCTGAAAGGGAGTCGAAGTGGAAAAGCAAGAGGAATTCCAGAAGCGGCCAGTCACATCAACACGCAACCGGAGGTCGCCTGTGATGACGCCTGTGGTGACGACGCGCTTCACCGATCAATTGCAGCGGGACGGCCTGGCGGGGCCGTTCGAGTTGGCGGACAAGTCGACACTCGATGCAGTGTCCGAAGTGGCCATAGGACTACAAGCACTACAACGGGCGCAGAACTCACTGGCAACGCTGGCGGGACAGGAAGATCAACTGCGCCACACCACATTGATAAACAGACACATGGCGTTCGGCGTGGTAAGGGAACTCTTTCTCGACGCCAACCTGCAGTCCGTGGTGTCCGAGTGTTTCGGCAAGGACCTGGTGCTCTGGCAGACCAAGTTCTTTCCGAAATATGAAGGCGTCGGAGAAAATCGATGGCACCACGATCGCATCATTGAAAACGGCAATGACCCGATCAATGTTTATGACACCAGCAATCACTTCTCCTTTGTGGTGGCCCTGTCCGATCTGGGCATGGATCACGGCAGACTCGAATATATAAAGGGATCGCATTTGCCCATCGACGGTTTCGACAGGGACATGCCGCGTCTGTTTGATGAAATGCCGGAGGTGGTCCATGACAGGATCACCCCGCTGACGTTCAAGAGAGGGGAGTTCGCGCTATTCCATTCTGCGTTGCTGCATCGCAGCCTGGCGTACGAACACCGGGAGGAGGACTGGCGCCCCGGCTACTTCGGTGCCCCGAATCCAGAACTCCGAAGGACTGCCGACATACGGTCCGGGAGAATCTCGTTGGCCGCAAGGCTCGCCAGGAAGGGTACGGTCATTCCTGAAAGATCTGGTTCGAATCCGGCTGGGGCGGCGCACGCTATCGCGGAGCCAGTCCCCTATTTCGATGCCATCCCGGAGCAGGTCCGTGGCAACAGGTCCGTGGTAATGCCTTTCAACTGAAAGGGGTGATCTGAAGGCAAGTGCCGTTCTGGGGTCCGTTCTCAACGGGAATCTCAACCGAACGTCGCCCGAGAAAGGCGACTCAACAACTGAAGGACACATCATGCAAGTAGGAATCATGTCGGGTCACTTCCAGCGGCCCACCTTGGAGGAATCGCTTGATGCGATTCTCGGGCATGACATCCGTCATCTTCAATTCAACCCTGGGTCGGTAAATGTGCAGGGGCCGCTGGCCGATAAACTCGCGAAGGCGCCATGGGTTCGCGAGGAGACCCAAAAGCGCGGCATGACGATTTCAGCGGTGGGCGGTCCGGCCAACATGGCGGCCGCTGATGAGGCCGAGCGCGAGCAGGCAATCGAGAAATTGAAGCTACTGACATCAGCCTGTGGCTCCATGGGTACTTCCGTGATCGCGACGTGCACCGGATCCCGGGATCCTGACAGCATGTGGCGCAAGCACCCGGACAACGAGACGGAAGAAGCCTGGCGGGTGTTGCGGAATACGCTGGAACAGGTATTGCCGGATGCGGAAGCGGCCGGGGTCATCATCGCCTTCGAACCGGAGGTGAACAATGTTGTCAACACGGCAAAGAAGGCTCGGCGACTGATTGACGAGATGGGCTCGGCAAGTCTTGGAGTCGTCATGGATGCATCGAATCTTTTCGGCGAGGGCGATTTGCCGCGCATGACCCGGATACTTGACGAAGCCTTTGAGTTGCTCGGCGATCACATCGCCATCGCGCACGGCAAGGATCTGGATCGGGACGGCGATGCCGGCCATCTGGCGGCCGGAACCGGCAAGCTCGATTACGCGCATTACGTCTCGTTGCTCTGCGCGCTACCCTTCGACGTGCCGGTTATTCTTCACGGGCTTAAAGAGGATCAGGTGGATGCCAGCGTTGCCATGCTGAGAGGCCACGCAGCAAGGCATCAGGCGGGCGCATGAAGGCAAGCAGATAGCCGTCGACGGTAGCGGTGCCGCCGATGATCGGAGCGCCGTTCCACCCTTAAAGACTAAGCCGGTGTTTCGTTCGAGAACGGCGAGGCCGGCGACAGGTGGATGCCAGCGTTGCGATGCTGAGAGGCCACGCCGCAACGCATCAGAAAGGAGCATGAAAGCAAAGATTGCGATTGACTACGTGCTTGGCAGGCTTCACAAGCATTGCCTGCCCGGCGTGATTCTGCTGCAGGCGCTGGTGTCCATGGCGGAACAGCCAGCCTATCAGCACGGCATCTCGCTGCTGCACGAACTGAAGTATCCGGCCGACTTCGAGCACTTCGAATACGCCAACCCCGACGCGCCGAAAGGCGGCGAACTGAAGCTCTCGACAACCACGCCGATTCGCAACTTCTCGGGTGTCCCGGGAACGGGCGTACCGGGCGCGCAGGGCTTGGGCAGAACGGTCGACCGGCTGATGATCCGTTCGGCGGATGAATTGTCCGGTCTATATGGCCAGCTTGCCGATGGCGTTGCGCTGTCCGCCGACAGGAAGTCCCTCTTCATCCGGATACACGAGAGGGCGCGCTGGCACGATGGCGTGCCCGTGACGACGAAGGATGTGAAGTTTTCCCATGACGAACTGTTGAAGCTTCCCTTCGGAAAGGTCTACCTGCAGTCATGGATCGAATCGCTGGAGATAGTCAACGACAAGGAGATGGTCGTTCACCATCGGGGCGTGTTCACCAATTCGAACCTTGTGGCGCTGACGTGGTTCCGCATCCGACCGGCGCACTATTACGCAGGCAAGGACTCCAGTACCCACACCCTGGTGCCGCCGGTCGGGAGTGGCCCCTATCGCGTGGCCGATTTCGATCACGACTTCGTCCGCTACGAACGCGTTGAAGATTACTGGGGACGGGATATCCCGGTGAACCGCGGACGTTACAATTTCGATGTCATCCGATACGACGTCTATCGCGACGCGACGGTGGCCAGAGAGGCCATTCGCAAGGGGCTGTTCGATATCTATTTTGAGACGGACATTCGTCATTGGGTTTCGTCCTACGATATCCCGGCCCTCGAAGCGGGATCGCTCATCATGGAAACGCGGTCCCTGCAGAAGTTCATCGGCCTCGCGTCGGCGATCGTGCTGAATCTCGATCGGGAAAGATTGCGCGATGTGCGGGTCCGCGAGGCGCTGACGCTGGCGCTGGATTTCGAGTGGCAGAACCGGGTGTTTCAATACGGGTCACAGTCGCGGGCGCTGAGCTATTTCGCCAACTCGTCTTTTGCCGCGCGAGGCCTGCCGACACAAGCCGAACTCGCCGTGCTTGCCCCCTACCGGGATCGTCTGCCCGAGCGGGTATTTACCGAGGCTTTTCAACTGCCGGTCTCGAACGGGGTCGGAGTGCATCGTTCGGCCCTTGAAAGAGCGCGCGATCTGCTTGCCGAAGCTGGCTGGACGATACAGGGCGGACGTCTGGTCAATGCCGCCGGGCAGCCGTTCGAACTGGAGTTGACGACGCAAAACCCGGCGCAGCGCCGGGTTCTGCTGCCGTACATCGAGTCCCTGAAGATACTCGGCATAGATGCGCGCCTGCGGCTGTTGGACAACGTGTCGTGGGTGAACCACTTGCGCGTACGCAATTTCGATGCGTATGTCCGGGGGCACGACTTCTTGAATCCGCCGTTGGGGGAACTGCAGAGTTACTTTGGCTCCGGCACCGCGGACCTGGAACTGGGAGGAAACATGGCCGGGCTACGCGATCCCATCGTTGATGCACTGATCGAGAAGGCGGAGCAAATGGCGGAGACAATCGAACAGGCAATGACCGCCTGCCGGGCGCTTGATCGCGTGTTGCTATGGGGCTTTTATCACATACCGTTGAACATCCCTGACGAGGAGCGATTCGTGCGCTGGGACAAGTTTGCGAGGCCGGAGCACGAGGCGGTCGCGAAGTACGAGTACCTGGTCGGCAGCGCCGTGCGTATCCTGGACAGTTGGTGGATCGATCCCGACAGGGTCGGCAGGCTGACACTGGCGGGGAAGTAGGGGTGGTCCTCACGCCACAACAACCGCGCGGCCCCTCGGCAGTCTGGGTCAACAAACCCGAGGCGAGCCAGCTACCCGATGGCGTGACGCACCACACGTTCTACTCCAGGGCGCACAAGGCCGATGTGGGGTACTGCATCTACCTGCCACCGGGCTACGATGCCCAGGCGGACAAGCGTTACCCGGTGATCTACAACCTGCATGGTGCTGGCGACAACGAGTTGCACGGCTTCGACGACGTGAGGGTGCTTGATGCGGGTATTCGCGAGGGGCGCTGGCCAGCCATGATCGTGGTGCTTGCCAACGGCGGCATGCGCACGTTCTACAAGGACTCCCACGATGGACGCTTCCAAAGTGAGACGCTCATCATTCGCGAACTGATTCCCCATATCGACGCGACCTGGCGCACGATCGATGAGCGCAAGGGGCGGTGTATAGAGGGTCATAGTATGGGAGGGCGTGGGGCAACGCGCCTGGCGATGAAGTACCCGAGCCTGTTCTGCTCGCTGTTCAACCTGGCGGGCAACGTGCCGCGCACCCTTGCGCACTTCGACCCGTCGGCGCCGGACACCTACCCCAACAACTACCTTGGCCCCGACAGGCAGAACTACATCGACAACGATGCCTACGAACTGCTTGAGAAAAACGCGGACGACATCAAGGGTAAACTGCGTATTCAGATGTGGTGCGGGACACAGGACATGGCCCATCTGGTAACTATGAGGGATTTCCACCAGGCCTTGCTGGGGGCTGGTGTGGACCATACGTACATGGAAGTCGAAGGTCTTGGCCACAACAAGAAACCGATAATCGACAGATACCGGGACGTGTGGTTCGACTATCATGTTCAATCGCTGCGGCAGGCAGAAGAGCAGGTCGACCAGGCTTGATTGAAGTGAGAACGCCTGGAGTGAGGGAAACCCGTTGAACGCCTTGATTGCTACCCCGGCACCAATCGATCCCGAGGACGCGTTCCGCACCGGGACAGCGGCCAGCCTTTCGCCGTTACCGACAACACCAGAACTGGATCCCCCCGGCGCGGACCGCATCGGTCTGACGTCGGCTGAGGCAGAGCAGTTTCGCGAACAGGGATTCGTGATCAAACGCGGCCTGGTTCCCGCCGGAGACTTTGCCGCCGCGCTCGAACTATGGTGGCAGCAGCGTCCGGTTACCACGGCGGGCATGCGCAGGGATGATCCGGGCACCTGGGTCTCACCGGGCAGACACTGGCCCCATGACAATCGCTGGGGGCTCACGAACAACTGGATGGGCAACAGTCCATGGCCCGGGCCGGAGGATGAGCGACCCGGTGCCAACCTGGGAGAACGGGTCGGCCGCCTGCCTTACAAGCTCACGCGCGACCGCGCCGAAGACGTGTGGCGCTGGCACGGTATCGGTCATGACCCCGCCTTTGTCGCCATGACGTCCGCGCACCCGCGCATGTTGCACATGGTCGAACTGCTGCTGGGCGGGCCGATAAAACGACCGAGGCGAAACCGTGGCATTTACGCCGTATTCCCCAGGGACCGGGCTGAACCCGGGTCCCGCCTCGGCCCGCACACCGATGACAACCCGATTGAGTTGATTGCCGTGCTGATTCTGGAGGACATCGGCCCGCGCTCGGGCGGCTTTACCCTGTTCCCCGGTTCGGCCCAGGCGCTGTACCCCACTTCAGCGCAGGCACTCAACTGGGTGTTGACCGACCGTTCCGAAGCCGCCATGGATAGCATCAAGGCGGGCGTGCAGCCGCTCGAATTCACGGGAAGAGCCGGGGACGTGCTGTTCTGCCACGCCCTCACGGTTCACTCGGCGGGTATCCACGAGGGCCGGCGAATTCGCATGGCGGCGATCCTCGATTTCAACCGGGTGCGGCAACGCGGGCATCTGCGCTGGACAGCAGCGGGCAAACATGGCGGGCCGCGAATCAACACCGACATGGACGGCGTACTGACGATTGCCGCGGACACCGGCGATGACCCGGCGGATGGCTATCGCGAAGTGACGCAGCTATGGCTTTCCGACTCGAACGAGTTCGTGCTGGACCGGTCGCCGCCGTTCGATGAGATGTACCGGGAGTGGAATCTTGGGCAGCGCGATGCGACCGGCCACGTTGTCGATGAACCCCCCTGGTGGGAGAAATACGACCTGCCGCTGCTTCCCACGGGCTCGATGCCGCGGGGTGGCGGCGGTACGCCCGCAGTCCCGCTGTCATCCGTTGCCCGATATGAAGAAGAGGGTCGCTGGCGCGTAGCCCTGAAGGGCAATGCGTGGATGGAGAAAACTGATTACCTGTGTGATCGACCTGAGGGATCCCAATGACTGAGATGACCGGGCGCTGTCTTTGCGGCGCCGTAACCTACACGGCGCAGGACGTGGAGAAGGAATTTATGGCGTGCCACTGCGGCATGTGCCGGCGTTGGTCCGGCGGCCCCGCATTCGCGGTCCACGCGGGCGGCGTCGAGTTCCGGGGCGAGGAGAACATCCGCCGGTACGACTCGTCCGCGTGGGCTGAGCGGGGGTTCTGCGTGCGGTGTGGAACCAACCTTTTCTATCGTATGAAGCCCGGCGGCATGCCGATCCTCTGGATGGGCACCTTCGACGACCAGTCTGGTTTCGAGCTTGCCGGCGAGATTTACATCGATGCGAAGCCCGACGGCTATAGCCTTGCCCGGGATCATCCCCGGCACACGGAGGCGGACTTGATGAAGTCCTAGGCCTGGTGTGGTGCCGGATGGAGGCGATGCAAACCGACCGGAGCGGCCTTACACTGTGGTCAATGGATCCTGCATGTCTCAACCACCGACTCACCGCCGAGGAGCGCCGGCAGTTCGACGAGCGCGGTTGCTTCGTCGTCAGGAACGTGCTGCCGCGGGACTTCGTGACCCGCCTGGAGGACGCGGCGGATCGGCTGGACGCGGAGAATCGGCCACTTGGCGGAGCTGATACGCGGCCGATCAACCATCTCGACTGTATCGGCTATGACGATGCGTTTCTCGAACTCCTGGATTGGCCGAAGACCATCGCCAGGGTCATCGACATTCTCGGCTGGCACATTCAGCTTTATCACAGCCACGTCATGGTCTCGCCGCCTCTGCCCGAGGGCTATCGGTCGAGGGCCAGGCGTATTGGCTGGCACCAGGACAGCGGTCGCCTGAACCTCGATCTTGAGGGGAACCCGCGCCCGAGGGTTTCTCTCAAGGTGGGTTTCTTTCTGACCGACACATCGGAGGTGGATCGCGGAAACTTCCACTTTATCCCCGGCAGCCATCTCCGCGAGACGGAGTTTCCCGCCGACGAAAGCGAACCACACCCGGAGGCGACCCCGGTATGCGCCGCCGCGGGCGATGCCCTCTTTTTCGACCGTCGCTTGTGGCACGCCGGCGGACGCAACCGTTCGAACGTCACGCGCAAGGTGGTCTTCTTCGGCTACAGCTACCGCTGGCTGCGTCCCCGGGACGACATGACCGTGGACCGCTACCTGTCCCATGTCGACCCGATCCGGCGCCAGCTCTTGGGTGCAAGCCCGACGGGAGGATTCGGCTATACATCGCCGAGTGAAGAAGACATCCCGCTCAGGTCCTGGCTCGTCGAGCACCTGGGAGAGGAGGCGGTCGCGCCCTGATAAGCCAGTGGCGGCGGGCCGCCGGATCGCCATACATACTTCTTCAACTGCCGCGCGGCCGATCCTGCGAAAAGGCATAATATAGATATTGCGTCAAGGGGAGAATGCTCATGGTGAAGGGTTCCCTTTCCTTTGCTTGCGTGCTGGCCGCGTTCACGGTCCCCGTGAATGGACAGGACACGGGAACTGTGCAGGAGGGCGCGCGGAGCATCGAAGAGGTGGTTGTCATCGGCAGCCGCGCCCGCCTGGAGAGCCAGGCCGACGAGTTGCCGGTGCCTGTCGAAGTGCATCATCGTGTGGACCTGGAACGCACCGGCGAGATCGATCTTGGCGCGGCGCTGACCAAGCTGGCACCTTCTTTCAACTACACGCGCCTTTCCGTCGGCGACGGCGCGCTGCTCAATGCCGCCACGTTGCGCGGCCTGGCGCCCGACCAAACCCTGGTGCTTGTCAACGGCAAGCGCCGTCACAGCATGGCGTGGATTCGTGTGCTGGACGGCGTCATCGGCTATGGCACCGGCGGTACCGATCTGCGTGCCATCCCCTCGGCCGCCGTGGCCCGCGTCGAGGTGCTGCGCGATGGCGCCGCCGCGCAGTACGGTTCCGACGCCATCGCGGGCGTCATCAACCTTGCCCTGAAGAAAGACACCGGCGGCGAACTTGTCGTCCACGGCGGCCGTACGTCGGGGGCGGGCGGCGCGCGCTTCGGCGGAACGTTCAACGGCGGTATTTCTCTCGGGGCGGATGGTTTCCTGAATGTCACCGGCGAGTGGTATGACACCGATGCGCTGCGCCGCAACGGCGGCAACGGAGGACTCGATCCCGACTATCAGGACGAACTGATCACGTTCAGTTCACCTTCTCACGAGGGCCAGTCGTTGTTCCTGAACGCTGCCTTGCCCGTTGGCGACGCCGCGGAAATCTATGCGTTCGGCGGCGCCTCGAGTCGCGAGGGGCGTTCCAGCGGCGCCTACCGGTTCCGCTACAACTACTGGCAAGGCATCGAATCCGGTGACGACACCTGGGACTTCGTGCTGCCGAACTTCATCACCTTCCACGAACGCAACACCCACCCCGTGTATCCCAACGGTTTTCTCCCCTACGAGGAGTCGCAGATCGACGACCTTTCGGTCGCGCTCGGTTGGCGCGGCCCCGTCGGCGGCTGGGACCTGGACCTGAGTGTCGCGTACGGTCGAAACAGCTTTGACTTCGGCGTTTCGGACACGATCAACGCATCGATCGGTGCCTACTACCTGGAGCGCAATCCGGGCGCGAGCATCGCCGAGGTGGTCGCCAATGCGGGACCGCTGTCGGGCGACAGCGGCGGTATCGAATTCGACCAGCGGACGACCAACGTGGACGTGCGCCGGACATTCGAAAACCAACCGTTGACCGCCATCGCCGCCGGCCTTGAGCACCGTGACGAGGGTTACCGCCAGAAGGCGGGCGACGAGGCCTCGTGGTCCTGTGGGCTGCCGCACGTAGCGGACTTCAGCGCGTTCGCCGTCGGACCCGACGGCACACCGATCGAAGGCACGGTAGCCGCCTGCGGATTTCAGGGCTACCCCGGTTACAGCCCGCGCAACGCACAGTTGAGCGAGGATGGTCGCCAGAGCCGGGCAGCGTACGTTGAACTGGAGAGCCGGCCTGCCGACGCTATTTCATTGGGCGCGGCGCTGCGCGCCGAGGACTACAGCGACGCGGGCGCCCAGACCATCGGCAAACTCACCGCTCGCCTACAGTTGGCTGACAGTGTTGCGCTGCGGGGTGCCCTGTCAACGGGTTTCCGGGCGCCGAGCCTTTCTCAGCGCCGCTTCAACTCCATCATATTCGTGGCGAGCGACGCGGGTCTCACCACGACATTTGCCGCCAACGAGGGCCATCCGGTCGCACGCGCCTTCGGCGTTGATTCTCTGGAACATGAGACCGCCGAGAACTGGAGCGCGGGTATCGTCGGGCAGTGGGCGGAGAACAATCTGCGCCTCTCTGTGGACTTCTATGGTACGGACATACAGGATCGCGTCGTACGTTCCCAGGGCATCGGCTGCGCCGGCGTGCCGGCATGCGATGCCGAGCAGGTGGCGACCGCGGCATTCTTTTTCAACGGTGTGAACACTCGCACCCGGGGCGTCGATGTCACAGCATCCTGGGGCGTGCCCGCCGCCGGCGGCTACCTGTGGATTTCCGCGAACGGCCATTCCAACAAGACCGAGATCGCAGACCAGAACCTGCCTGCCGGCGCGCCGGCGGACCTAAGTTTCGACGACTACTTCGGCGGTTGGGGCGCTGACCTCCTGGAACGCGGGCAACCCCGCACCCAAGCGAACATCAGCGCGGACTGGCGCCACGACACCTGGGGCGCGCTGCTTCGTGTGAATTACTTCGGCGAGACGGTGCAGCATCCGTTGGACACCGGCATGGTCACCGTGGAGGCTGCCAATACAGTAGACGTGGAAGCATGGCTCGAACGCGGCGCATTCCAGGCGGCCTTCGGCATCACCAACCTGCTTGACGCGCTGCCCACCGAACTCCCCAAGACGCACTTGTCGAACATACTCTGGGGGATTCGCTATCCGACCGATACCCCCTACGGACTGGCCGGTCGGTTCGGTTACCTACGGCTGAGCTATGGTTTCGGCCGTTGATCGGAAACTACCGCGCCTCGAGGCGTGACTTGAACCGCCGCATTCCTCGAAGCCAGCGATCATAGTCGCTCGCCTTGCGCTGGAAATAGGTTGCGACCTCCGGGTGCGGCAACACGAGAAACCGCTCCTCGCGGATCGCTTCGAGACACGCGTCGGCGACTTCATCGGGTTCCAGCACGCCGTCGAGGGTGGCCGGGTTCGACGCATCGTCCAAGTCCTGTTGACCGGTGTTGATGTTCGTGCGCACCGCCTGGGGGCAGAGTACCGACACCCGGATGCCGTCATCGTAGTGATTGATGGCGATCCACTCGGCCAGCGCCACTGCCGCGTGCTTTGAAACAGCATAGGCGGCGGACTCCATTTGGGTCAGCAACCCGGCCGCAGACGCAGTGTTCAGCAAATATCCGCCGCCGCGCCGGATCATGCCGGGCAACGCCGCGCGCGCTGCGGCCAGATGCGACCAGGTATGCACTCGCATCATTCGCTCCCACTCCGCTGTCGGAAGTTCGAGTCCGCCCGGGAGGTTGTATCCGGCGTTGGACACGAGAATGTCGATACCGCCGCACGACCGCTCGGTCTGTTCGACCAGCGCATTGACCGCCGCTTCGTCGCTCACATCCACGCTGGCGGCGGAGCCGACGCCGTCGAGGCTGCGCGCGGTTTCTTCAGCGGTGTCGCCATTCAGGTCGGCGCATACGACCGCCTTGGCGCCTTCTCTCGCCAACCGTTCCGCCAGCGCGCGCCCGATGCCGGAACCCGCGCCCGTCACCACCGTGATCCTGTTTCGAACGTCCATCTTTCTTCCTTGTTTCAAACGACGCCCCGTCACAATTCTGTCATGCCCTACGCGTAAGGTGGCCCGATTCATCTTTCGGGGATCCACATGAGCCGCACATCTCGTTCGGGCAGGTTCGTCCTGTTGTTGTCCGCGCTCTCGGTTTGGGTATACGCGTGCGCCTGGGCGGATGGTCGGATCGAGGGACGGGTTTCGTCGTCGGCCGGCGGTGCCTACCTCAAGGGTGCGGTGGTCCGAATTGCTGAACTGAATTTCGAAGCCGTCACTCCAGCGGATGGCAGCTTCGTCTTCGCTTCCGCGCCGGTCGGCAGCTACGAAATGACGGTCGACTACATCGGATTTTCGCCCTACAGCGTCCTCATCGACGTGCGGGACGGTGAGACGACGCGGCACGCCGTGGCGTTCGAGAGACCCCTGGAGGAAATGGTGGTCTACGGCAAGCAGACGGCGAGCACCGCGGCCGCGCTTAACCAGCAACGCGCTGAGGATGGAATCGTGTTCATCGTTTCGGAGACCGACGTTGGCCAGCTTCCCGATCGCAATGTGGCCCAGGCGCTGCAGAGCGCCTCCGCCTTCGATTCGCCTGGCCGCAAACTGAGCGCCAACGCACACGCAAGCGCAAACCCGCTGCAGGGCGAAATGAGTCCGAAACTCGCGCTCATCTACTCCGATCTTTTCACGCTCGGCGACGGCGAGGACAACTTCGGCATTGCGGCGGCGGTGTCGTGGTTCGACCGCGACTTCGGGTCGGAGAACATCGAAACGGACGGTGGATGGTTCGACGACCTCGAGCGTGAAGACGGCGTCGAGTTCAAGGGCGCGGAAGAAATCGAGCAACGTGACTATGTGGTGAACCGCGAAAGGCTTGGCGTGGCCACCAATTTTGACTATCGACCGGACGGCGAAGGACGCTGGTACCTGCGTACGCTATTCAGTTCGTTTTCCGAGCAGGAGTACCGCACACGCAACGAGTTCAAGTTCGACAAAGGCCATGCGATCAAGGGGGGCGAAGGCTTCGCCACTTGGGACGGCGCCTCCTTGCAGAAGGAACTGAAGGACCGCTACGAAGAGCAGAAGATCCTGTCGGTCAGCGCCGGCGGCGAGCAGACGTTCAATCAGTGGGATCTGAAATACCGGGTCGGCTATTCGAAAGCGAGCGGGGCGGAGCCCGATCATCGCGATACGGAATTCGAGATTAAAGAAGTCGAGCTCGGCTACACGAGCCACGGCGAGAGGCCGGCGCTGTTCATGGCCCCCGCCACGCTTGACGCTGGAGCCTACGATTTGAAGGAAATCATCATCCAGGACAACTTCACCGAGGATGTGGAGCACAGTTTCAGGATCGATTTGAGACGTGACTTCGATACGCAATGGATGCAGGGCTACGTGGAAGCGGGTGCCAGGTTCCGCCGTCGCGAGAAGTCCAACGATATCGATATCGGCGTCTTTGATGGATTCCCCGGTGATCCGACCCTTGCGATGTTCGCGTTGGACACCGTCGACTACAGCCAGGGCGCGTTCGGACTCGGCGTGTCGGGAGATGCTGTCGACCGTTTCATCGCGAGCAACCTGGCCGGCTTCGAATTGAACGACGACGACACGCTGGCGGCGTCCACCGGCGGCGACTACGGCATGAACGAGGATGTCGACGCGGTCTTCATCAAGAACCGCCTCGACATCGATGCGCTGCGAATCGTCTACGGAGTGCGCTACGAACGAACGGCATTCGAAGCCGAGGGAATGCGGGTGATCTACGACGATGTTGCTGCCGATGGTGATCCGGCCCCGGCGCCTGTCGCGTTCGCGGCCGATTACGCGCGACTCCTCCCCAGCGTCAATTTGCGCTATGCGATCAGCGACGACCTGCTGCTGCGGGCGGCTCTCTACCAGACGATGGCGCGGCCGAAATTCGGGGACCTCGCCCCCGGCGGGAAGGTGGATTTCGGCGGAAGCTCGCTGAAGGCCAAAGTCGGCAATCCCGATCTCGAGCCGTTGCAGGCGCATAACTTCAATTTGAGCATCCAGTACTACCGCGGGGACGTTGGGCTCCTTTCGGCAAGCCTCTACTACAAGGCCCTGGAAGATTTCGTGGTACTGGCGGACACCGCGAGCATCACCGACTTCACCCAGTTTGTCGGCAACAACCGGGTGGACGACGCCGAGATCATCCAGCCCATCAACGGCGACGACGCCAAGCTGCTGGGTGCGGAACTCGCCTGGGTGCAGCAGTTGTCGAGCCTGCCGGGTTGGTTGAGGAACCTGCTTGTCAGCGCCAACGTGACGTTGACCCGCGGCGCGGCGACGATTCCGTTTCGCGACGAGAAGATCGCCATGCCGCGCCAGGCCGACTTTGTGGCCAACTTCGCGCTGGGTTACGAGAGCGAGCGGCTGAGCGCCCGCGTCGCGTTGGCACACAAGAGCGAGCGACTGATTGGGCTGGAAGAACTTGACGATCCGGCCTTCGACGTGTTCCAGGACGCCCGCACGCAGCTCGACCTGGGAGTGAAGTTCTTCGTCAACGGTCAGTGGCAGCTCTATTTTGACGCCAACAACCTGAGCGACGAACCGTATTACGCCTACTTCGGCGAGCGGCGATATAACGCCCAATACGAGACCTACGGCAGAACATTTGCCCTCGGCGTTCGCTACCAGCCGTAGTTTCGTTGGCCGGTGGGCTGGTGCGGCGCTGGCCTGCCATCTCACGGGGTGCGGGGAATCCCCCAGCTTGGCCTTTAGGAGAATGGCCGTAAGACTTGCGTTCGGGACACTAGGAGAACGACACTATTGCTATCGGAATGGTGACGGGTGGAATCCCTTGAAGCTCTACTGGTGCCCACGTACGCGGGCGTCGCGCGTGGTCTGGATGCTGGAAGAGGCGGGCCTGGCCTATGAGCGCGTGTACATCGACCTGGGCGATCCTGTTGCCAAACAGGATCCGGGATTCATCGCCGCAAGCCCGATGCTCAAGGTGCCGGCGCTTGAGGATGGCGACGTAAGGATGGCGGACGCCGCCGCGATCGGCATCTATCTGGCGGACCGGTACTCGATGGGAACGCTCGCTCCCGAGTTCGACGATCCGCGTCGCGGCACATACCTGTTCTGGATGACCTATGGGCCGGGATCCATCGAGCCCGCTGTGAGCGAGAAAATCGGCGGATTCGAGACAAACCCCAGGGGCAACGGGTGGGGCGATTTCGATTTGATGATCAATGCGCTGGAGAAAGGCCTGGAGCCCGGCCCGTGGCTGGTCGGGGACCAATTCACCGCTGCGGATGTCCTGGTTGGCGGCAGCGTCATCATCATGAGAGCGTTGGGCGTGTTGCCCGAGTCGCGAGTGCTGCAACGTTACGTGGAGCGGTGTAACGAACGCCCGGCCTATCGGTCGGCGTGGGCGCTGGAATTGGGCTGGCGAAGTCGGCGGACGCGTGGGACGGGGGGTCCCGGCAGCGGTCGCGGTGGACCGCGGGCAAGGCGTTAGGCGTTCGCGTACGGCGGCAGATTGGAGCGCTCCTCCTGGGTCAGGCGGCGAGGTGCCGAGACAGGCATCCCGAAATCATCGAAAAATGGGGTCGACCTGTAGGCGCCGGTGAAGAGCGCGCTGAGCATTCGACGAATACCGCCGATCACGAAAGGCAGGATCGAACCGGGCAGGGCGATCACGACGCTCTTGTCGCCGGTAGCGAATTTTCGGAAGGCGCGCGCCTTCACGGGGCCGAGCGCCTTTTGCACAGGCACCTCCAGAGCGGCGAGATCCAGGCAAACGTGGATCAAACCCACGAAGTGAAATTTGTACCAGCCCGGCGTGTTGCCGATGGGCGTCCCGCAGCAATCGGCATACCAGCGCAGCAGGTTGCCGTCCGTCAGACGAACGCACGCGAGATGATGCGCCCCTTGGGTGATCGTCAGGCGGCTGGGGGAGACCTGGAAGATCGACGTGCCGCCGTATTCGTCCAGCACGGTGTCTGCGTGGCCAACATGGTGCGCGAAGGCTTGGCAATCGTCGCAATAGCAGACCGCCCGCGTGACGCGGGAGGGCGAAACCTCGCGCAAGGTCCCGCGCACCGACGCGCATGCACAACGAACGGGTATGTCAAATGTGGTCACTTATAAAACACCGAATTACCCAGTGGTTGGACTTTCATTGTGGACATTATTGGTCGTGGAGCAAGTTCCAGAACCCCTCGGCGTCACGATTCGAAGTTCCTCCCCGCAACTTGCACTCAGGAAACGTTTTCGAAGAGATCCTCGTCGGCGAGCCAGCCCTGAGCCTCGGCGAAAGGTGCCACGCGTCTTCGGATATCTTTGAAACGAGCGATGGCTAGTTGCCGCTTGAGTACGTCGCGAGCGAATTCACTCTTGCTACGACCGGTTCGCGCCAAGTATCGGCGCAAGTCGGAATCGAATTCGTCATCCAGTCGAATAGTCAGGGTCGCCATGTAAGACAACGTACTACAGCAGACAAGATTGCTGGAAGGAATGTTGCACGGTGACCTACGCATCAACGCGTGTGCTCGTTATGGCGGCAAGTCGTGCGACGCTTGCAGGTGGTCTCCCGCGGCGAGCAAGGCGCGCGCGGAGGCTTCGTCGGGCGCGACAATGAACGACTCCTGCTCGTCGCCGAGGCCAAGCAGCCTGCCGGCATCGTCCACCCAGATCGAGAACATTCGTCCGGTGTAGGGTGAGGTGTCGATTTCGTAGGTGTGGCTCAGCCCGGTCGGCAGTCCTTTGCGTCCGGCATAGCGCCCCGCAACCCCTAACAGCCCCCATTTGCGCCCGGTTGGCGAACGATCGAACCCGATGATGCCCATGTTCCAGGTGTTTCGACGGTCACGCTCTTGCTCGCAGGCGACCAGGAAACACAAACGGGACGTCGGCAGCACCGGGATGCAGACCGTCCGGCTCGGGATCTCGTCATGTGGACGGCAGCTTGGGGACGTTGGGCGTCAGAGCGGCTCCGTGCCCTCGGTGAGTACGGACAGGTATGCATCGTAGGCGAAGAGTCGGCCGCGGCGCTTGCCGGTGAGTTCCCGGGCGATACGGTGACGGACGAGCGTCTCCATGGCGGAGGCCGCAGCCTGGAAGGACAACCCGGTATCCTGGCAGGCGACTGGCAGCGACAGGATGGGGTGCGCCTTGAGCGCGTCGTGCATGCGCAGGGCCGAGCCGAGCCTCCGCCCCGCGCTCTCGGCAAGCCGGTTTCGGTCGTCCCGAAACAGGGTGGATAGCCGATCCGCGGTCGAAACGGCCGCTTCGGCGGTCGCCCGAACGCCCTCGAGGAAGAACGCCACCCACGCTTCCCAGTCGCCTGTGAGACGCACCCGGTTCAGCAGTTCGTAGTAGGTCGCCCGATGCTGCTTTAAGAACAGGCTGAGGTACAGCAGCGGCTGACGCAGCATCCCGGCATCGTACAGAAGGAGAGTGATGAGCAGTCGTCCAACCCGGCCGTTCCCGTCCAGGAACGGGTGAATGGTCTCGAACTGCACGTGGGCAAGTGCTGCTCGAAGCAGTTCGGGAAGACCATCGTCCTCCGCGTTGAGGAAGCGTTCGAACGCGGCCATGCAGTCGGGGACCGCCGTGTGGGGCGGCGGAACGAAGATGGCGTTTCCCGGTCGCGTGCCGCCGATCCAGTTCTGCGATTTCCGGAAATCTCCGGGCATCTTCGAACTGCCCCGTCCCGTCGTGAGCAGTACGCGATGGATTTCGCGCAGGAGGCGAATCGAGAGGGGCAGGCCCTCGCCGAGCAGCCGCAGCCCGTGTTCGAGGGCGGCGACATAGTTGGAGACCTCCACGACGTCATCCAGAGGCACGCCCGGCGCCTGCTCAAGCTCGTAGAACAGCAGATCGGAGATGGACGACTGCGTTCCTTCGATTTGCGAGGAAAGCACCGCTTCCTTGCGGACGTAGGCGTACAGAAAGAGCGCCTTGTCCGGAAGGTGGCCCGCCGTACCGTCGAGGCGCCCGAGCGCGAGGACGGCTGCTTCGAGGTCCTGCTGTAGCGTGCCGTCCAGGACCAGGGGGGGGTTCGGCGGCAGGGGTGACGGCACAAACGCCCGGACGCTCTCATCGCCGAACTCGGTGACTTCGTATCTGCCCTGGTTGTTGCGGAGCACGGCCGACTCCTGACTATTCGTGATTGCGAAATAACGCCGACCATTATTCCATTTTAATTGAAAAAATAAAATAAAGAGCGTGGCGTCCGTTAGTTTAGCGATCCGAGCGGAGACGGACGGAACGTTATTTTCATTTCCTGCATGAACTAGAAATAGCGGGTCCGGCTATTGCGCGTTTGGAAACAGTGTCGCTTCGCATCGAGGTTTCCGTCACTCGCGTTGCCGAATTCTCCTTGAATCGAAGGCGATGGGGATCAATCCTATCCGTTCGGTCGGAACGAGGAGCAGGGCATGAACGATTTCCTGGAAAGACGAGAGGTCGGTCGGACCGGAATGCAGACGGCCCGGCTCGGGATCGGTTCGACGTTCGGCGCGCCGGCGAGCGCCATTGAAGAGGCCTTCGAACACGGCATCAACTACCTCTACTGGGGCACGGTCCGCCGGCCGGAATTCGCGCACGCCATGGTCAACCTGTCGAGGCAGCATCGCGACGAGCTGATTCTGACCATACAGTCGTACTCCAAGAATCCCGAATCCATCGAGGGGGAGGTCGAGGAGGCGCTCACGAGCGCGGGTGTCGAGTATTTCGATTTCCTGCTGCTGGGAAACCGCGGCGAAGTCCCCGAAGATGCCTACCTGGATGTCTTCGAGCGGTTGCGGGAGCGCGGAAAGGTGCGCTTCATCTCGATCAGCAGCCACAACCGCCCGATGTTGCCGAAGCTCCTCGCGGGCTATGCGGCAGGCGAGAACCCCTACGAACTGCTGATGCTGCGCTACAACGCGGTGCATCGGGGCGCGGAACGGGACGTGTTTCCGTTCGTGCCGGAGGCCGGGCCAACTCCGCTGGTCGTGGCCTATACGGCGACGCGCTGGAAACACCTGCTGGACCCGGACAAGATGCCGCCGGGCGAGAAGCCGGTTCGGGCGCGCGATTGCTACCGGTACTCGCTTTCCCATCCCGCGATAGACATGGTGCTGTGCGGGCCGGCCAGCACGGAGCAGATGCGCGAAGCGATGCTCGCGCTGGAGCAGGGGCCGCTGGAAGCGGACGAGCGGGAGCGTATAGAGCGCATCGGCGCGTACCTGTACGGACGCTACGCGCCGGCCCATCCGGATAGTGGTGACGCGGAAGACGTGTCGAAAGGGCTTGCGGCGCAGTGATTTCGCGAAGGGCGTTCGCTTGACCTGAACCCCTGGTAGGCGTATACGGCTACCATGCACTATCGCCAAACAGTCTTGGTGTCGATGCTGGCCGCTGCCGTAACGCTGGCCGGAGTTGCCTGCGCTTGCGCCGTGCCGACGATCGATGCCAGCGACGCGGTCGCCGCCCACCATGCGCATCACGAGGACGGCAACGACCTCGCGAACACGGGCTGTGACCACGCCGATTGCGGCGACTGCATGGCTCTTGGGGCCGTGTCGAAGCCCGACGCCGTGGGCGACCATGTGCCGCAATTGCCGCAATTGCCGAAAGTGTCGTTGGATGATGATGGCCAGACCGCGACCGCGTTCGCGGATATCACATCGCCGCTGCGCGGTTTCTCCTACCACCCACCGCTTCCGCGTCTTTTGCGCACGGCCGATACGCCCGTGCGCCGCTTCGACAAGCTGCTGAGTTAGCCGCTTCCTTCCTGCGTCGCGGTACTCCGCGACATGCCCTCGCTCACCTTGGCTCCAGGGATTGTCCTGGGTGCCTGGCAGTGCGCGAGGTTGGCAAAACCGTTTCTCAAGGGAAGGCAATGAAGATAGTGAAGGTGGGTGCATGGCTCCTGCTGTCGGTTCAGGTTGAAGCGACGGCGCCGGAATATTCGACCAACGGCGATCCGACGCTTGCCAACTTGATCGCCGAGTCGCTTGATAGAAACCCGCAGGTTCGGGAAGCGCTATGGGAGCACCTGGCGGCGCGACAGCGCGTTCGAGAGGTCAGCGCGCTGCCGGATCCCATGTTGTCCGTGACGCAACACCTGCGCACTCCGGAGACGAGAGTTGGCCCGCAGACGAGCGGCATCTCGGTCAGCCAAAGGATTCCATGGTTCGGCAAGCTGTCCGACCAGGGCAAAGTCGCCGCGAAGGAGGCGGCCGCGCGTGAGGAGATGGTCGGGGCGCGCCGGGCGGAAGTGGTCCGCCAGGTGAAGCTTGCGTACTACGATCTCGCATACCTCGATCGGGCGATCGCGATCACGGCAGAAGAAGAACAGTTGCTTCGGCACTACGAGTCGCTCGCGCAAGCCCGATATTCCCAGGGCGTCGGTCTACAGCAGGCTGTGGTCAAGCTGCAGGCGGAAATCACGCGGGTGCGTTTTCGCCGGCAGGAACTTCTGCGCAAGCGGATTGATGTGGAGGCGGCGCTGAATGCGCTGCGCGACCAGCCGGTGCATGTCCCGATTCCCGAGGTCGGCCCGGTTGATCGACCGGTAGTAAAGGTGGATAGGGAACAACTGCAACGGATCGCGCGGACCGGCAGCCCGGAAGTGAAGGCCGCCCTGTTGCGGATGGACAGCGACGAGGACAGCGTTCGACTGGCCCGGCGGCAGTATTGGCCTGATGTCGTCGTCGGGGCGGCCTGGGGAAGGATCGGCGACCGTCAAGACCTGGCGGGGCGAATGCAGCCTCCGCCCATGAACGGAAAGGATGTCTTTAGCGTAACCCTTGGCGTCAATATCCCCCTCTACCGATCGAAATATGACGCGGGCGTCCAGGCGGCTTCCGCGCGGCATTCCGCCGCGAGGGAGGCGTATCGCAACGCGGTCAACGACGTGGATGTCGCCGTTCGTTCGGCCGGCTTCGCCCTGGAGATGATCGAAGAACAGATCGCCCTGTTCAGAAGGGCGTTGTTGGCCCAGGCCGAACAAGCGCTGCGCTCCACCGAGGAGGCGTACTCGACGGGCACCACCGGCGTCCTCGAACTGCTGGACAGCGAAGAAATCCTGCTCGACGTGCGACTTGGCCTGGCGCGCCTGCAGATAGATTACATGAAGACGCTGGCCGAAATGGAACGCGCCGTCGGATCGGCATTCCCATTGGAGAAATCACCATGACCAGACCTGGACGACCGGCCTTCCTGTTGGCTGGCCTGGCAATCGGTGTGGGCGGTTCGGCGCTTGCCCTCTGGAATCCGCTTGGCTGGGCGTGGCTGCCCGAGCCGGCACACGAGACACATGCGGAAGTCGCCCATGCATCCGAGACGCTCTATACCTGCGGCATGCACCTGGAAGTGATTCGACACGGGCCGGGAAACTGTCCGATCTGCGGCATGAAGCTTGTTCCAAGGGAGACGGGGCAGGGCGCGGACGCGCGCAAGGTGCTCTACTGGCGCGCGCCCATGGACCCGAACTATCGCTCCGAAAAGCCGGGCAAGTCGCCCATGGGCATGGACCTCGTGCCGGTCTACGAGGACGAAGCCAGCGTCGATGGCGGCGTCCGCGTCAGTCAGAGCTTCCTGCAGAACTTTGCGGTCCGGACGACGGAGGTGACCCGAGGCGCATTGCCCATCTCGATCCGCACGGTCGGCGTTCTGGCCCACAACGAAGAGAAGGTCGTCTCGGTCAACACCAAGTTCGATGGCTGGATCGAGAAGGCGCAGGTCAACAATGTCGGCGAGTCGGTGGAGAAGGGCGATGCGCTGTTCGACATCTACAGCCCGCAGTTGGTCACCACCCAGCGCGAATATCTCGCGGCGATCGACTACCTCGCGCGCCTTGAGCAGAGCAAAGCGTACGCGGAAGCGATCGACCGCGCGCGGTCGCTGCTCGACGCGGCGCGCGAACGGTTGCGCTACTGGGACATCACCGAGACGCAGATCGACGACCTTGAAGCATCGGGGACAGCCACGCGAACGGTGCGGCTGTTCTCTCCCGCCTCGGGTTTCGTGGTGGACAAGATGGGCGATGCGCTGGAGGGGATGAAGCTGAGCCCGGGCATGACCGTGCTCAAGATCGCCGACCACTCGACACTGTGGGCCCAGGCGGAGTTCTACGAGGAACACCTGCGGCACGTCCGCGAAGGCAGCCGTGCGACGATCGAAGTCGACGCGTTTCCGGGGCGGCGCTGGAGCGGTCGAATTCTGTTCTTCCGTTCCGCCGTGAATCAGACGACGCGGTCGCTCACCGCCTTCATCGAAGTGGCCAACCCGGACCTCGTTCTGAGACCGATGATGTACGTCGACGTCTCGGTGTGGGCCGAGGGCGCGACCGATGCGGTGATTGTGCCCGCCGAGGCCGTGCTTCACAGCGGCGAGCGGGCCGTCGTGATCGTCGCCGAGGGCGGCGGCGTATTCCAGCCGCGCGAAGTCAAGCTCGGATTGGCGGCGGAAGGAATGCACGAAGTGACGGATGGCCTCGCCCCGGGCGAGCAGGTCGTGGTTTCTTCCCAGTTCCTCATCGATTCGGAGAGCAATCTCAAGGCGGCCATCTCGCAACTGCTGCGGGGCGGCGAGCAGAATGAGTAGAAGACGCCCACGCCGGACGCGGCGATGAAACACCATCACTGAGCAGGTGTAGCGATGTTTGAACGACTCATCGACTGGTCGATCGAGAACCGGTTTCTCGTCGCACTCGCAACGCTGTTCGTCGTGGCGGCCGGGGTCTATTCACTGTTGCGGGCACCGCTCGACGCCATCCCGGACCTCTCCGATGTCCAGGTCATCGTCTACACGGAGTATCCGGGCCAGGCGCCGCGCATCGTCGAAGACCAGGTGACGTACCCCCTGACGACGCAATTGCTTGCGGCGCCGTTCGCAAAGGTCGTTCGGGGATATTCGTTTTTCGGCTTTTCGTTCGTCTACGTCATCTTCGAGGACGGCACCGATCTCTACTGGGCGCGGAGCCGCGTCCTCGAATACCTCAACTATGTTTCCGGGAAGTTGCCGTCGGGGGTCACGCCGACCCTCGGACCGGATGCCACGGGCGTGGGTTGGGCGTTCATGTACGCCCTCAAGTCCGACCGTCATGACTTGGGCGAACTGCGTTCGATCCAGGACTGGTTCCTGAAGTACGCGCTGACGAGCGTTCCCGGCGTCGCCGAAGTCGCGAGCGTCGGCGGTTTCGTGCGGCAGTACCAGATCACGGTGGACCCGAACCGGCTTCGCGCCTACGGCATTTCCATCTCGAAGATTCGCTCTGCAGTCCAGAACAGCAACAGCGATGTGGGCGGGCGCCTGCTCGAGGTGGCCGAAAAGGAGTTCATGATCCGCGGGCTCGGCTATATCGAAAGCCTGGATGACATCAGGAAGATTGCCCTGGGCGTGGACGCGCGCGGCACGCCGATCCTGCTTCGGGACGTGGCGAGCGTCGGCATCGGGCCGGAGATGCGTCGCGGCCTGGCGGAGTGGAACGGCGAGGGCGAGACAGTGGGCGGCATCGTCGTCGTTCGACACGGCGCGGGCACCCTGCAGGTGATCCGCGACGTCAAGGCCAAGCTCGCCCAGGTCAAGGCCGGACTCCCGGAGGGCGTCGAAATCAAGGTCGCCTATGATCGCACGGCGCTGATCGAACGCACGGTCGAAAGTCTCGGCATGAGCCTCGCCCAGCAACTGCTGATCGTCGGGCTGATCTGCCTCGTCTTCCTGTTCCACGTCCGGAGCGGTCTCGTCGCCATCATCACGCTGCCGGTGGGCATCCTCATCGCCTTTGTTGTGATGGCGATTCAGGGACTCAACGTCAACATCATGTCGCTCGGCGGCATCGCCGTGGCGATCGGGACGATGGTCGACGCTGGCATCGTCATGGTGGAGAACGCGCACCAGCACCTCGCGCGAAACCGCGGACGGCGGCCCCACTGGGAGGTCATCGCAGAGGCTGCGAAGGAAGTGGGCCCGTCGCTGTTCTTCGCCCTGCTCGTGATCACCATTTCGTTCATGCCCGTATTCACCCTGGAGGCCCAGGAGGGGAGGCTGTTCAAGCCGCTCGCCTTCACCAAGACCTACGCCATGGCCGCGGCGGCGCTGCTCTCGGTGACGCTGGTTCCGGTCCTCGTCGGCTACTGGGTGCGAGGCAGGATTCTGCCGGAGGACAGGAACCCGATCAGCCGATTTCTCACGTGGACATATCGCCCGATCCTGAATTCTGCCTTGCGTTTCAGGGCGCTCGTCCTGGGACTTGCCGTCCTCCTCCTGGCGATCACCGCCGTGCCGTTCGCGAGGTTGGGTTCGGAGTTCATGCCGACCCTCTGGGAGGGCGATCTCCTGTACATGCCGACGACGCTGCCCGGCATCTCCATCACCAAGGCGGGCGAACTATTGCAGCAGACAGACCGAATCATCAGGACGTTCCCGGAAGTCGAACAGGTTTTCGGCAAGATCGGGCGCGCGGAGACCGCCACCGATCCCGCGCCCCTGTCGATGATCGAGACGACGATCATGCTGAAGCCCCGGAGCGAATGGCGGCCCGGCATGACCCCCGACAAGCTCACCGAAGAGCTGAACGCGGCGATCCAGGTCCCCGGGTTGACGAACGCCTGGACGATGCCGATCAAGACCCGCCTCGACATGCTCTCCACGGGCATCAAGACGCCTGTGGGAATCAAGATCGCCGGCCCGGACCTCTCAGTACTGGAGCGCCTCGGCAAGGAAATCGAAGCCGTCGTTCGGGACCTGCCCGGGACCGTTGGCGCGTATGCGGAGCGCGTGATGGGCGGAAACTATCTCGACTTCAAGGTGGACCGGGATGCCATCGCCCGCTACGGCCTGACGGTGCGCGACGTGCAGGAAGTGATCCAGACCGCCATCGGCGGCATGAACATCACGACGACCGTGGAAGGTCTTGAACGCTATCCGGTCAATCTGCGCTACAGCCGCGAACTGCGGGACGACCTCCCCGCGCTGCGCGATGTCCTGGTGACCGCGCCATCCGGAGCGCATATTCCCCTGGGACGTCTCGTCAGCATGGAATACGTCGTGGGTCCGCCGAGCATCAAGAGCGAAGGCGCCAAACCGAATGCCTGGGTCTATGTCGATATCCACGATGTCGATGTCGGCGGATACGTCGACGCCGCCCGGGATGCCGTCGCGGAGCGAATCGTCCTACCTGCGGGCTATACCATCTCCTGGAGCGGGCAGTACGAATACATGCAACGGGCCGAGCGGCGGCTGGCGCTGGTCATCCCGGCGACGTTGCTGCTGATCGCCGCGATCATCTACATCAGCAGGAAGTCCGTGGCCGAAACGCTCCTGGTTCTGCTCGGCGCGCCGTTCGCGCTGACGGGCGCGATCTGGCTGCTCTACGCGCTCGACTACAACCTGAGCATCGCTGTCTGGGTGGGCATCATCGCCCTGGCGGGCCTCTACGCGGAGACCGCGACCGTCCTGCTCCTGTACCTCAACGTCTCGGTCCAGGACTACCGGGAGCGCGGCCTACTCAATGATCGCGCCGGGCTCATGGAGGCGATCAAGGACGGGACGGTGAAACGCGTTCGGCCGATTCTCATGACCATCGCGACCGATGTGATCGGGTTGCTGCCGATCATGTGGAGCGCCGGCGCCGGCGCGGACGTCATGAAGCGCATTGCGACGCCGCTGGTTGGAGGTGTCGTTACGTCAGGGATCGTTGTGCTGTGCTTGTATCCGGTCGTGTACTACCTGTGGAAGGCGCGGGAGTTGCCGGAGGCGTCCCGGGGCGAGGAGTCGGGGCCGGTGTGATCGCTGGTGGTTCAGCCATGTTCGTCGCCGGGGTCCGAGGTTTGACCCGCAGAACGGTCAGAGTTCAGTCGTCGGACGTGGGCCGCCACTTTCCGATTTGTCTCTGCCAGCCGTTCAGCGTCATCCCCATATTCTTCCCAGAAGATGTCCTCGGCATTGATGCCCTCGAACTCGTCTCCGTGGGCCTTTTCAGCCCTGCTTCTCACCTTGGTAGTGAGGCGCGCGATCTCCTCTTGCTCGTAGCCGCAAAAGCTCATCTCGTAGAGACAGTGGGCGACGATCTGCGAGGATGAGAAACGCTGGAGCGTAGAGGGTGCTACTTCCATCCCGAGCCATAGCTCCCATCGGGTCAACTCCAGTGCCCAAGCGTCCTTGGCGCCCGGTTTGATGCCGTAGACGTCTAAGTCCTCGAACCCATCCTCCTCGTCCTTGAGGTCGATGTGGACCACGGTGTCATCAGCCTCCGGATGCAGCTCGAGAAGCGTCGCGTACACCTGCGAGTGGTCCGAGACGAACGTGTCGCAGTCGTCCGCTTCCTTTCCGTCCTTGCAGTAGTGACGCCGCAGGCAGGCTTCGATTTCCGGCCACATGGCAAGGTTAAGGATCTCTGCGAATGTCATGAGCGTCTACCAAGTTCAAGATGCCCGCTGTTTGCAGTGGGCGTTCGCGCCTCGATCACGGTTGGATTATCAACAATAAAGCGACATAGTTCGTCGCATTATCGGGCTAGCATTCCGATCTGCGCTGACTTTTCGCAACCTTCTCATGGCTAACAAGACCAAAAGAGCGACAAGAGAAAAGGTGAGGCTCGCTAACGAGGCGATGCTCAAGGAAGCCCTTTCAACATCAAAAAAGGAGCGCAAAGCGGTACGGAGCCAAAACGTCGCGCACGAGTTCTATCGGGATTTGCAACTCCTCTACGGCACCAAGTTCATCCGTCCCTTGGACAGTTGGCGTGCTCCTCGCTCGAAACGACCAGACAAAATCAAGCGCGATTTGGCAAGACACCTGCTTCAAAAGTACCCGGTTCCCATTTTTTTCAATCGAGCCTTCGCGAGCGATGATATTGATAGTCTTTACAGAGACTGGTATGTCGCTCTGGCGCAGGGAATATCGTTATATAAGTCGACCGCCATTCGTGAAATATTAAACAAGAGAGAGGTTCACGTCCTTATGACTGAGGCTCCACACAGCAACACGCTGCACCAGAATCTCTGGTGGTCTAAAGCGTATGTTACTTCCGGCAATAATCGAGGCTTTGCGACCCTGGTAGCCAGATCAAATTTGACCGACTTCGGGTCCAATGATGCTGTCCTTCAAAAGCGCCATATGATCGCTTGGGATCGTTTATCTTTTTGGAAAGAGGTCCTTCTATTCTTCTCGCGCAACTATGTTTCCCTAAACGAATTCAACGACTATTTGGATTTTCTCCAAAGGAATGATGTACAAACCATGCGCGGGCGCACGTTGAGAAGTCTTGCTCTTTCACGTGATGCGTGGCATATGAGGCTCGCCGAAAATGGAGGCTCTGCGGTAACGTGGGATGGCGCGCTAATTCCAGATAAATCCTTTGCCTACAAACATCCTGATGGCACTGTAAGGTACGAATTCCGTCAAATCAAAACCGGGAAGGATTTGGCGAAAGAGGGGAGAATCATGCATCATTGTGTTTATGCCTACCTTGACCGTTGCGTGGAAGGGAGGTCGTCGATCTGGACTGTAATAAAAAGGTCTTTGAACGCGTTAGACGTGAGTCGTCGCGTAGCGACTATTGAGCTGGGGAACGACAATACTATCGTTGATGTTCGTGGGAAGTGGAATGGTCGCCCCGGAAAAGACGTGATAGCAGCAGTCGAACGATGGGCGATCAGGAACAATTTCGGTGTCCCGCGTGGTTTGAGAATTGACTGGATTGAGTGAATGCCCGGAGACTTGATCCAAGACGTGTCACGGTTCCGATGGGAGGTAAATTCGGACAACTGTCTGCCGCGGGATGCGTGACGTATTCCTGTGGATAGAAGAACTGCGGACTCGGAATTCCTCGTCGTTGCCTTATGAACAGTCGATCTTCAATTGCGGGGAGTAACTTCGACCGTTCGGAAACGGCCACCATAAGCGCAGGTATAACTTGCCGTTCGTAGCGGGAGTAGGTACAGATAGCGCCGTTGTGCCCGAGCGCCTCTATCAGCCTCACTTACTGCGGGCGCAGTCGGCAGAACTGCTCATTCGTACATCGCATTCAATTTTCGCATCTGCCTCTGAAACTCTTCGCGCAACGACGCCGGCTCGAGCACCTCGACCGCGCTGCCGAAGCCGAGTAGCCACCAGCGGAGGTCTGCGGTGTCCGGAACGGTGGCTTCGAGCAGGACGCGTCCGTCCTCCCATTCGGTGGTCCGGTGGTCGGCCGCAAGACGGCTCTCCATGAGATGGAACGCCGCATCTTGGGCGAATAGTGCGCGCAGGAGGAGGTTGCCCGGGTTTATCGGGTAGGAGAACCGAAGTTCCTCCTGAATGTGGGCGGAGAGGTTGAACTCCGGGGAAGACTTGGCGGGAGTCTCCAGCAGCACCGGTTTCGCCATCCGGTGCAAGACGTAGTGTCGAATGTCTTCGTATTCCCAGGAAGTCGCGACCAGGTAGACGACGCCGTCGCGCGAGACTACGCCGAGGGGGTTCAACACGATCCGTTGGGCTCGAGTGCCCGCCCTGCTTCGGTAGGCTACTTCTACCTGACGATTGTTCATCAGTGCTGCGGAGACTGTCTCCAGCACCTCATCTTTGACCTCCGGAGGCTGCAGGAGCGGCCCGCGACCCACGATTCGCGCCCGCTCCACCCACCGACCCAGGTCCGTGCCGGAGATGACCTCGTCCGCGTGGCGGAAATAAGGCTCCAGGCGACGCAACGCCGAAGCCGGCATCAACGGCTTGAGGTATTCCGATGCCAGTCGCAACACGAATGCAGTGGGTTGGCCCATCGCGGGAATCTGCGTCAATGCGTGCTTGTCGATCCAGTACCAGTAGTTCGCCCGCCCGCGCATTTCGGAAGCGATGGGGAAGCGCGTCGAGAGCATCTCCAGGCTGCGCTGGATGGAACGAACCGAAACGTCGTATTCGGAATCCTGTTCCAGCAATTCTTCTCGAATCTCCCGCGTACTTTTGGCATTCGGGCGGACGGGAATGAACGCGAGCATCGCGAGATGGCGGAGGATGGTATCGGTGGCCTTGCGCATCGCGGCATTGTAACTCCGGCCCGCTAAGTGGCCCGGAAGCCGATGCAGGCCATCTGTCCCGGCTTCGCGTCGCACTCCGCGCGAAGCATGTCGAACAACGCCGAAACATCGGCCAGCTTGCCAAGCACTTCAGCCTTGCGTCGGACGACCTCGAAGTCGCCTGGCGTCAAACTGTCCAATCGGTTTAGTTCGGACGGTGCCTCGAGGCCGAAGTAAGCGAGGAAAGCCGCACATGCCGACTGCCGTTCGAGGTGGCCGAGCGTCGCCTTGAACGTGAATCGCCGCAATGCCGCTTCGTCGAGCTTCTCCCGGTAGTTGGTCGTGCACGCGAACGGCAATGGATGGCTTTCCATCCACGTCAGCATCTCGTTGACCTGGCTTACCTCCCAGTTCTGATGCGCTCCCCGTCGATCCGCAAGCAGCGAATCCGCCTCGTCGAACACCAGAAACGCCTCCTCGGCGCGCGCCTCGGCGAACGCGCGGGCGATGTTCTTCTCGCTCTGGCCCACGTACATGCCCAGTAGGTCGGAAGCGCGCATTTGCTTGACTTCCAGATCCAGACGTTCGGCCAGATACCGCGCGTACGCACTCTTGCCGGTCCCTGGGGCACCATGAAGGCACATTGAGAACCGGCGCTCGCGCCGATCCGCCAAACGGTCGGCCAGCGCCCCGAGGTCGATGTCGGCCTCCAGCAACTGCGGGTCGAAGCGAGTCGTGGCCTGGCGCTCGGGGCGCTCGCGGCCGAGGACGCGGGACAAGCTGCGAACGCCGCTACGCACCAGGTCAAAGTCGCCGCCGGCAAGCGATGCCGCTGCGGTGGCGCCGGCAGCTACTCCCGGCGAGGCGTCGAACTCGCTGGCCAATGACGCCGCTTGGGCCGGTGTCGCGTCAATACCATGGCTGGACAATTGCCGCGTCCAGATTCTGGCGCGAACCGGCGCCGGGGGCTGCCGCATTTCCAGGGCGTACATCATGCGGCGAAGGATGTGGGGTTCGATATCCTCTGCGGCATTGGTCGTCCAGAGAATCGGTGTCGGCGTTTCCTCAAGAAGCCGGTTCATGAACACCTTGGAGGAGCTGCCCCGGAGGCTGCGTCCGAGCAACCCTCCGAATGGCGACCACGCGGTCGAGCCCGACAAAATGTCTTCCATCTCGTCGAAAAGAAGCAAACCGCCCGAGTCTTCGCCAACGAGTTGCTGGGCGAGGCAAAGTTCGGCGAGACGCTCCTTCCGTGAAGGCTCGCTGCCTCTTTCGTCCGCCTCGCCGACGCCGAAGAGGTCTAGCTCCAGCCGCTGGGCAAGCACCCTGCAGAACTCCGTCTTGCCCGTCCCGGGCGGACCGTATACGAGGACGTTCACCCCTCTCGCGCGGCGTGCGGCCGCCCCTCGGATCAGTCGTGCCACGTTCTCCCTGTTCTGTCCGAGGTGATCGAAGTCCGACCACACGAGTTCGCTCAGCGGGCTCTGCCCAAGCAACAATGTCCGGACATCGGCTTCTTCCGAACCAGGCGAGCCGAATCGGCGCAGACGGCCGATTGCCTCGACATCCTGATCGTCGTCGATCGACACGAGTCCGGTACGGACCAGCGGGGCGTCTTCGGCGAAGCGGCTTCGAACGATGTTCGTCGATTTGCCAAGGACGCCCGGCAGCGCCGCGCTTCGTGCGTTCATCGGTCCAAGTGACGCGTGCGTGTACAGAAAGGGCGCGTCGATCAAGGACTCGATGACCGGCTGCGTTTTGTAGCGCAAGAGAACCTCAAGCAGAGCGATATCGAGGGACGAGAGTTCGACCGTTTCGCCGAGTCGACGCAGGCGGCAGCCCATCGGGTCGGGCGATACGTCTGCGGTCGCGACGGACTCCTTTTCGATGAGATTGCGCAAGGTTCGCCAGTTCCGGACGGAGAGCGGAGTGGTCGATGCGGTCGTCCTCATTCGCTCGGTTGACCGCGCGTCCCTTGCTATCAGCGATGCATTTTCCTCCAGCCATTCGGCCAAGTTCTTCGCCTCTGACGTAGTGCGACGCAGTCGCCGGAGCATGTTGGTGAGATAGAAGAGAGCAAGACGGCGTTCGTGGGCATTGAGCATGGAGTTTTCTCGGCAGCGTTGATAGCGGTGCCAACCATGTCACACGAATACGACGTAATAAGTCGCATAGACGTGGAGAATCCAGCGTTGGGAGGCCAACCCGGGATGAAGTCGGGACGGTCAGGACAGGCGCTCCCTCGGATGTTGCTCGTGGATTCCCGACTCTGGAAGAACAACGTATGAATGAAATCGATTCCAATGCCTTACCGAGGGTCCGTGCCACGAACGGCGCGCAGTTGCCCCTGCGCGCGCCGCCCTTGGTGTTCGTCATCGACAACGGAGACGGCACGACCGAGAACCTCTGGGGAGTTGATGTCGTGCAAGGTCGAGGCGTTGTGTACTGCGGTTGCCGGTACCCCTTCGACGATGGGATGTGGCGCGACCGCCGGTTCGAGAACCTCCGGATGAACGGACGGAACGAGACGACCTCCAGACCAGGCTACCTTTACATTCCGACCGGTGGCTGCCTCTGGCTCCGGTGGCCGACCGATTGCGTGCCGGATGGCTCGGTACCTTGCTACACGGTGTATCCGGCCCCAACCGACTGGCAGGTGCGTCTCAGCGAACAGGAAAGAGGCAGGCGCGCGCGGAATTTCCCGGAGTGGCGCGAGCCCCACGTCCTGATCCAGAGTGGCGGGGATAACGCAGTGGCCGCCATTTCGATTCTTCGGCTTCGTCCAGGCGCGGCAGTTCGCGGCATCGATGGCCGCGCGGTGTCGCCGATCGGCGTATTGCCGCTTGACCGAAATTCCAGTCTGCATGTGGTCGTGGAGACGGGCGCGCGGGAGCGAGTGAAAAGGACGCGAAGCTTGATCTCCAATGTTCCGTCTGATCGCGACGACTGGGACGAAGACGACATGGAAGCGCTCATCGTGGATATGGGAAGCGACGAGGTCGGCTTCGCTACACTGATACGGATGCCAGTGGTCTCGACATCGTGAGGCTTAAGCCCGACGCCGAAGGAGGCTGTGGCGATGATCAGGCACCTTGCTCAACGGGATCGCCTTGGTCGGGTGAGGGGAGGGATCGATCCAAACGTGAATGTCGTTCCGCCGGATTGGCGTTGTCGACCGTCGGCTGGCAAAATTTAATTTGGTCTGAATCCGCCAAAGCACCAGGAAACTCGATGGCAAAGTTGTTCCCGAAGATCGATCCCGACGAGATCGACAACCCCGGGGAGCGCATGGTCGCGCGCTCCCTCATCGAACAGTTGCCTGGGCGGGTGGAGGTATTTCACGGCTTCAACTGGCTGGCCAGGAGTTCGCGCGGCACGCTCCTCGAGGGAGAGTGCGACTTCATATTGCTCGAACCCGAGAAGGGCCTTTTGTTCGTGGAAGTCAAGGGAGGCTCGCTGTTGTTCGATGGCGAGAAGTGGGTTCGCAAAGTCAGGGCTCAACGACGTGAACTCAACAAGGATCCGTTCGAGCAGGCCCAGAGGGCGATGCACGACATCGTCGACATCGTGACGCGGCGGTACCCCTCGATGTCGAACGGCTTGCCCTTCACCTACGGCTTCGCCGTTGCCTTCCCGGACTGCCGGGTGTCCGGATGGCTGCCTCCGAGCATCCAGCGCGAATTGATCCTGGACGCGGCCATGCTTCGGAGCTTGCCGGATGGGCTGCGTCGAATCTTCGCGAGCTTCGCCCGAAGTGACCATCGGGCGCTGTATCCGGACGAGGTCATGTCCGTTCGCGAAGCCCTGTACCCGAAATACCAACTCGTTCCGGTGCTCTGGCGCAAGATCGAGGATCAGGAGGAGCGGCTGCGCCGCCTGACGGACGACCAGCAGCGCATCCTCGACACTCTCGCGCAACAGCCCAAGGCGGCGATCTCCGGCGTGGCCGGATCCGGCAAGACGCTTCTGGCCATCGCCAAGGCGCAGGCGATGGCGAGAGAGGGTTATCGGACGCTGCTGATCTGCTACAACCGCCCGCTGAAGGACTGGCTCTGCGACGCGGTTGCCGACGCGTTCGGCGGGAATCTTGTCATCGACAACTACCACGGACTCGCCTACGACCTGTGCAGGACGGCGGGTGTACCGTGGAACCAGGGCAACACCCATGATCCGGAGTTCTGGAGCGAGGTCGTGCCGGCGGCCCTTGAAGAGGCCTGCGAAAAGTTGGGGCCGGAGCACAAGTTCGACGCGATCGTCGTCGACGAGGGCCAGGATTTCCAGGTTCTCTGGTGGGAGAGTCTGCAATCGGTCTTTCGCGATGCCGACAAAAAGGCCTGCTACTACGTCTTCTACGACCCGAACCAGAACCTGTTCGTGGACAATCCCAGCCTGCCCGATGAACTCGGCCCAACGTATTTGCTGCCGACAAACTGCAGGAATACCGTCCGCATCGCGGCTCACTGCGCCTCACTCGTCGGCCACGAGAACCAGGTTCGCGACGATGCGCCCCTGGGAGAGGAACCTGCGATGGTGTCCGTCGGTACCTTGCGCGAGGCCGTGCGGACCGCCGGCAGACAGATACGGGAAATGTGCCTGAGCAACGCCGGCGGGTTGAAACCATCCCAGGTCGCCGTGCTCGCCCCTGCATCCGTGGACGAACTCTGGCCCGACCGGGTCGCAACGATTCCGCTCACCAGGGACTTCGACGAGTGGCGGCGAGGCGAGGGGGTGCTGATTGCGACATGGGGCCGGTTCAAGGGACTCGAGGCCGACGCGGTCGTCATCATCGAAACCCCCATGGGCAACGAAGCCAGGGAGACTACCAGTCGCTATGTCGCGAGATCTCGTGCCAAGCACTTGCTGACGGTTATCGAGGTCGGATCTTAGAAGCGGCCTCCAAAAGACGAAGGACAACTCCATGCATCAAACATCCGAGGGCCTTAGCCTGGCCCCGACCGACCTGGGGAACTTCCTTGGGTGTCGGCACCTTTCCGTTCTCGATCTGGGTGCCGCCCGAGGATCGGCCAAACCTCCCATCCGATATAGCCCGATGCTCGAAGACCTGCGGCAAAAAGGCATGGAGCACGAGGAAGCCTATCTCGGCTGGTTGCGGGACCAGGGCCTCGCCGTCGTCGACGCCAGGGGACGCGGCGTTCAGGCGACTACCGCCGCGATGCGCGCTGGCGTCGATGTGATCTATCAGGCAGCGCTCTCGGACGACAGATGGTCAGGGCACGCGGATTTCCTGCGGAAGGTGCCGATGCCCAGCCGATTCGGCGACTGGTCCTACGAGGTCTACGATACCAAGCTCGCCCGCGATACCCGGGCGGCGACGATCCTGCAGCTTTGCGTCTATTCGCACCTGCTCGAAAAGATTCAGGACACCCGCCCCAGCCTCATGCACGTGGTCACGCCCGGCCGCGACTTCAAGTCGCTCGAGTACCGTGTCGACGACTACGGGGCGTACTTCCGGCTGTTGGCGGGCCAGATGGATCCCTTCCTCAGCGATCCCGCAACGACGTATCCGGAGCGGGTGTCCCACTGCGACTATTGCGCATGGTGGCTCGACTGCGAGAAACGCAGACGGGGCGACGATCACCTTTGCTACGTGGCCGGCATATCTCGCGGGCAGATCGAGAGTCTCCGCGAGCAGGGGATCGATCGTCTGGAGGATTTGGCAACACTCGATCCGGTGCCGCCTCCGTCCCGCGGCTCCCAGGCGGCACTGGCGCGGGTTCGGGATCAGGCCCGCGCGCAGAAGCGCGGTCGGGACACGGGCAAGCCGTTCCATGAACTCAGGGAGCCGTTCGACGCCGAGCATGGCTTCGCGCTTCTCCCCGAACCGGCGGAAGGCGATGTATTTCTCGACTTCGAGGGCGACCGCTTCGCCGAGGGGGGCGTGCATGAGTACCTGCTCGGCTACGTCATGGCAGATTCCGACGGGCAACCGCAGTACACGCCGCTGTGGGCCGCCAAACCAGAACAGGAACGCGGCAACTTCGAGACGTTCATCGATCTGGTTATTTGTCTTCGAAATCGCGACCCGGGCACCCACGTGTACCACTTCGCGCCGTATGAGCCCTCCGCCCTCAAACGACTGATGGGCCGCTACGCGACCAGGGAGGTCGAGCTGGATGAACTGCTGCGCGGCAATGCTTTAGTCGATTTGCATCAGGTGGTCAAGCGGTCCCTGATCGCCAGTGTCGAGCGCTACTCCATCAAGGACCTCGAGCCCTTCTTCGGGTACAAGCGCGATCAGGACCTCCGCGAAGCGTCCCAGAGCATGCGGCTGGTCGAGAGCGCCGTCGCCGACGGCAGTCTCGACACGGGGAATCCGCATTCCCGCATCGTCGAGGACTACAACCGGGAGGACTGCGAGTCCACGCTGCGGTTGCGCGACTGGCTGGAGGGGCTCCGCGCCGACGTCGTTTCCACAGGGCACGCCATACCGCGACCGCTTCCGGAAAGCGGTGAGGCGAGCAAGGAGGTCTCCGACCTCGACAAGGAGCTGCAGGCGCTCCGCGACGGGCTGCTGGCGGGCGTGCCCGACGATCCGGACGATCGGACCGAAGAAGAGCGGGCGCGGTTCGCGCTTGCGCACATGATGGAGTTCCACCGCCGGGAGGACAAGGCGAGTTGGTGGGAGTATTTCCGCTTGTGCGGTCTTGATGAGGACGACCTCTTGGACGAGCGCCGCGCCGTGGCGGGTCTCGACTACGATCGGATTGTGGAGGCCACGCGCGCGCCCGTTCAGCGGTATCGATTCGCTACTCAGGACCTCGACGTCCGCAGGGGAGATTCCGTCCACAACCTGAACGGCAAACAGCTTGGCGAAGTCGTGTCGGTCGACTACGGCGGACACGCGATCGACATCAAGAAACGAATGGACTCCGCCGATGAGCACCCTGCGGGGGTCGTGCTGCACCGTCGCGTTTCCGCCGCCACCCTTCGGGACGCGCTAAAGGACTTCGGCAAAGCGATTCTTGCCAAGGGCTTCGAACCGCGAAATCCCTATCGGGCGGCTGTCCGCCTCCTCCTCCGCAGGCCGCCAAGTGTCGGCACACTTCCCCGCGACGGCGAAGATACGATCGATACCGTTTCTCGCATCGCCCTCTCGCTGGACGGCGAGGTGCTCGCCATCCAGGGGCCGCCGGGCACCGGCAAGACATATACAGGCGGCGCGATGATCTGCGCCCTCGTGGAGAAGGGACTCAAGGTCGGTGTGACTGCCGTTAGCCATAAGGTGATCGTGAACCTCCTGGAATCCTCGGCCGAACGGGCTCGGGAACGCGGGCTGGCGATGCGCATCGTCCATCGGGACAGCGGGGAGTACGAGGGCGATCTGGGCATCGAGCGCATCTACCCATACGCCAGGATTCAAAACGAAATGGCGGACGGCAGGATTGATCTGCTAGGCGCTACGGCCTGGTGCTGGACGCGATCCGAGTTCCAGCAAAGCGTCGATGTGCTGGTAGTGGACGAAGCCGGCCAGATGTCGCTGGCCAACGTGCTCGCCGCTTCACAAGCAGGTCGGAGCCTCGTCCTGTTAGGTGACCCACAGCAGCTTGAGCAGCCGCTTCAGAGCAGCCACCCGGAAGGCAGTGAAGTATCCGCTCTTTCCCACTTGCTGGACGGAGCGGAGACGATGCCAGACGACCGGGGCCTGTTTCTTGCCGAGACGTACCGGCTCCACCCGGACATCGTTGGCTTCACCTCCGAGGTCTACTACCAGGGCAGGGTACAGGCGCTCCCGGGTCTCGAACGACAACGCATCGTCCTGCGCCGCGACAAGGCGTCGCCGTTTGTCGGTGCCGGCCTACGCTACGTGCCCGTGACCCACACCGGCAACCAGGCTAGATCCATGGAGGAGGCCGATGTGATCGCGCGACTGGTCGACGAACTTGTCGACAACTGCGACTGGCGGGACCAGGACGGAATGATCTCTCCTTTGAAGGATGAGGACCTCCTTGTCGTCGCCCCCTACAACGCCCAGGTCTCCGCACTGTCCGAGGCAATCCCCCGACTGGCGGAACGCATTGGCACGGTTGACCGGTTTCAGGGCCAGGAGGCGCCCGTGGTGATCTATTCGATGACCTCCTCGAGTGCCGACGACGCGCCGCGAGGCATGGAGTTTCTCTACAACCCGTTCCGGTTCAACGTGGCGACATCGCGGGCGCGCGCCCTCTGCATCCTGGTTGGCAGCCCCGAGTTGTTTCAACCCGAGTGCCGGACACCCGCCCAGATGCGTATGGCGAACGGATTCTGCCGGTACCGCGAACTGGCCGAAGTCGTCGACTATGGTGATCCGCGGAGGAGACTTGCGATGCAAACAAAAACGAGCCTTACCCACCCCCTGAAGATTGACGCCATGCCCTGCGGTGGCGGACTACTGGGGATGACCCTGTGTCCCGGAAAGCAGGTGACTAGCAACCGCTACAGCCGATGGGAACGCGACTTGTCGCTCGATATGAGCGTGATCGTGGACTGGGGAGCATCGACTCTCGTTTCGCTCATGGAGGAGCACGAGTTTCACTGCTTCGGGGTAGCGGACCTCGGCGATGTCGTAGAAGAGGCAGAACTCGAGTGGCACTGCCTTCCTATCATCGACGTTAGCATTCCGGACGAGCGCTTCGAACGGCTTTGGACGTACTCCGGCCACGTACTCCGTGGAAAGCTGGCGTTGGGAGAGCGAATCGTCCTGCACTGCCGCGGCGGATGGGGGCGAACCGGCACTATCGGTGCCCGCTTGGCGATCGAATGCGGCGTGGCGCCTGAAGAAGCAATGCGCCGGGTCCGGGCGGCTCGGGCAGGCACGGTCGAGAACCGAAACCAGGAGGGCTACGTCCTCCGCCAGCGGGCCGTTGCGTCGGATGACCGCTACTACGCCGACCGGGTTCTTGGTTGCCTGCTGGGCGGTGCGGTTGGCGACGCTCTGGGCTTCGAGGTGGAGTTCTCAAGCCTGGGGGCGATTCGAGAGCGTTTCGGTCCGGAGGGGATCCGACAGCCAGCCCTGGACTCCGCCGGAAAAGCGATCGTCAGCGACGACACGCAGATGACGCTGTTTACGGCAGAGGGATTGATCGAGGGCATCGCGCGGAACGGATCAACGAAAACGGTTGATGTGCTCGGCGCGGTCCGGGCGGCGACGCTCGACTGGTATGCGATGCAAATGGGCCAGCAGGTAGATGGCAGACTTGCCGAATACGCCGTCCTGGGCGAGGACCGTGCGCGAGGGACAACATGCGCGAGCGGGTGTGCGCTTGGTGCGAAGGGCACGCCCGAGAATCCGATCAACAACTCGAAAACGTGCGGAGGCGTGATGCGCGTCGCGCCAGTCGGCCTGTGGTTGGGATTGAGCGACGAAGAGGCATTCGAACTGGCGGCCCGCTGCGCCGCGCAGACCCACGGACACCCGTCCGGGTACCTGTCTGCTGGCGCGCTCGCGTCAATCGTCCGAAACCTCCTGGGCGGACTCGGGCCTGACCGGTGCGCCGAGCGGTCCATCGAAATCGCGCGCAAATGGCCAGGTGCCAGGGAGACCGTCGACGCCATGGAACACGCCCGGGCACTGGCGGGACAACGTCTTGCAGACCATGCCGAAGCCGTGGCCCAACTTGGCAAAGGCTGGGTCGGCGAGGAAGCCCTCGCCATTGGTCTGTACTCGGCGCTCGTCGCGTCCGACTTCGCGGGCGCGGTACGCATCGCAAGCAACCACAGCGGGGACAGCGACTCCACAGCCTCGATAGCAGGACAAATCCACGGCGCCTGGAAGGGCTTGGCGGGGATCCCACATACCTGGATCCGTCGCCTTGATGCCCTTGATCCGCTGCTCGATGTGGCGGGGCGCATCATCGCCGCGCGCAGTCCAAGCTAGAGGAAGAAAGGAGTCAGGTATCGGTGCCCGGATGATACGGCACATGATCCATCAGCCCCCATTAGAGCCCGTTGGGTCAACAACCAAATTTTCCCCAGCCCAAAATGCCTTGTCGAGCAATTGTCCCCACTCCTCATCGTATGGGTGCGCCCGGTACACGCGCTCGTCGCCGCGATAGAGTGGCCGGCCTTCGTTGGCCCATTGGAATAGCGAGCCCTCGAGGTTGAAGACGTTCTCGAAACCGCGCGCACGTAGCTGCTTCGCCAGTCGCGAGGAGCGATAGCCTACGGAGCAGTACACGACAACAGTGCGTTCCGGGTCATTTACCTCAAGTGCGTCGAGTGCCATGCGCGTATTGCTGGCGAGCACCGCGCCCGGCAGATGACTGACATTGAACTCGGCGGGTGTACGGGCGTCGAGGAGGACGACATCCGGTGCGTCATGCGCTTGCATGGCGGCAAGTTGCCGCGTGGTCATCTGCGGCACATCGGGAAACGCTTCGTGGACGAAGCGCAGGGCTTGTTCCCAAGCAGGCGCCATCGCATCGGCACCATCGGTCCGCTGGGCGCGCGGCGAATCCACCGTCGCATCTGAGTCCGATAGCGCCGACGGCGCCCAAAGGAATAGGACTCCGGCCAGCGCAATGGACAGAAACTTCGCGACAGTGTCGATTGCGGAGCGCGTTGTTTCGGATCGGGCGTGTCGATTCGCCGTGCCCTGGGCACTCGAATGCGCCGGCGCCAGACTGGGGGCCATTGGTAGCGCGCCTCCTTTCAGGCTCGATCCAAAACAACATAACACGGACACCTGCATGCCTTTGAGCCGCGTTGCGTTGAGGTCAAGGACGTGGCACGACAGCGTGCCAAGGCGTCTCTTCTGCGAGAGGTGCTGGGGATCGCTCCGAAGCGTGTTTTTTTCATGATGATGCAGGGCGTAAACTTTCAATTGGACGGTAATATATTTTCAATTGGACGAGCGTAAACTTGCAAATGGACGCCGCCGAAGTTACAAATAGCCGATGGCTGAGCCAAGACTGTATCCTCGCTACGCCGAACGCCCGCTCGCGGAGGCGCTCGAAGATTCGCCGGTCGTACTCATTCACGGTCCTCGCCAGTCCGGCAAGACAACGCTCGCACAAATGGTCTGCGCGCCGGATGCGCTGACTTGGCGGGGCGAACCCCTACAATGGAGAGGGCAGCCACTCACCGTGGCAACGTCAAAGAGCCGAGGGTACGAGTATCTGAGCCTCGATGACGAAGTCGTTCGCGGTGGTGCGGAGGCCGACCCGATGGGTTTCGTTGCCGACCTGCCCGAACGGGTGATCCTGGACGAGGTGCAGCGGGCCCCGGCACTTTTTAGCGCGCTGAAGATGGAAGTGGATCGCCGCCGGCTGCCAGGACGTTTCGTACTGGCGGGATCGACCAATGTCCTGCTGGTTCCGAATCTTTCGGACTCCCTGGCAGGCCGCATGCAAATCGTCCGCCTGCATCCCCTTGCGCAGTGCGAACTGGCATCGACAGATCCGTTGATGGCAGGTCGCTCCGACGGCTTCCTCGACGCCCTGTTCGGCGCGGGGTTCAGGATGGGGCGGAGCGAACGGCTCGGTGGGCAACTCGCGGAGCGTATCGTTGCCGGCGGGTATCCGGCGGCGCTCGCTCGACCGGCCGGTCGGCGGCGTACCACTTGGTACCGGGACTACGTCGACGCATTGGTGCAGCGCGACATACGCGACCTTTCCCGGATACGCGCCCTTGACTTGCTGCCCCGCCTACTTGCGCTCGCCGCAAGTCAGTCAGCGCGGTTGCTGAATGTCTCGGAGCTGGCTTCTCCATTCCAGGTCAGCAGACCGACGATCGACGAATATGTCGCTCTGCTCGAACGGATATTCCTGCTGGAGAGGCTTCCGCCCTGGCATAGCAATCGCCTCAGCCGTTTGGTGAAGACGCCAAAGCTGCACATGAGCGATACGGGTCTGGCCTGTGCGCTGCTGGGCGTGGATGCGACATCGCTCGCGAACGACCGGGAGTTGCTGGGTCAACTCGGGGAAACATTCGCTTGTCAGGAGTTGCGGCGGCAAGCGAGCTGGCATGAGACGCCCTGCGAGTTCTTTCACTACCGGGACAAGGACAAAGTGGAGGTGGATATCGTCATCGAGCGCGGGACGTCCATTGCGGGCGTGGAAATCAAGGCGGGGGCGACCGTGAGGGAGTCGGACTTCCGTGGCTTGCGCAAGCTGTCGAAGGCTGTAGGTGATCGCTTTGCCGGAGGTGCCGTGTTGTACGACGGTGAAACGTGCGTGAGCTTTGGCGAGAGGCTCTATGCGGTACCGCTGCGTCTCCTTTGGGAAACCCGGCCGCGGACATAGTGAGGCTGGAGCGGCACCTGTCGACTTTCAGCCAGCCGACTCAGCCAGCGGCGCCGGCACCTGGAATCCGCCCAGTTCATCGGCCATCAAGCGCACGCACTCGATAGTCCGATGATCGCGGGCCCCAGCAGTGGAACTTCTGCGGAAACATCCTCGGGAATTTCCGCGAACTGCGGTCGCAGCGCCGGCTCGATCACTTCGCCATCCCGGTTGACAAAGACGACGTCACCGTCCGCGATCGTGATGTGGAAGGCGCCGTGATGCAGCAGCCGGTGATGGGCGCCGCACAGCAGCACGAGGTTCTCGAGGCGGGTCTCCCCGCCGTCGATCCAGTGCCGGACATGATGCGCCTCTACATAGCGCTGATGCGCGCAGCCCGGGAAGCGGCAGCGGTTGTGGTCGCGCAGTTTCAGCGCCTGCGACAGCCGGGCCGGCACGATCCGCCGCCGGCGCTCGTAGTTGAGCAAATTGCCCCGCGCGTCCTGGATGAACTCGGAGAGGTCGGCATCGCAGGCAATGTGGCGGGCATCCGCCTCATCGATGCCCCAGTCGGGCTCGACGTGGTAGCGCGCGCCGCCCGCCGACTGCTGCCCGGCCAGCTCGTTGCGGTCGATGGTCAGCATCACCTGGTAGCGCTGGCCGGTGCGTCGCCGCTTCAAGGATCCCCCACCGTCCGCCAGGCAGTGCTCGGCCATGTCCACCAGCGCATCGGCGAAGCGTTGTTCGGTGCTTGCGAGTTCGAACACCAGCCAGTCCGGGAGATCACCCGTTTCCGCGGAAACACCTCCGGTGGCATCCACGTCGGTCACAGCGTCACTTGCAGTCTGCGTGGAGACCTCCTTGCCGTTGTCCCCGCCCGCGCGATTGGCCGGAGTTTCCGCGGAAACATCGGTCGAAACATCCGCCGCCGACCATTCGGAACGCGTCGGCACCTCTTTCCCGTCTATCGCACCAGCGCCTTCCGCCGCCAACCGCGCTGTCGCGGCAGCCGCACGGAAATCGTCGCCGGCCAAGACCGACTCGGCCGCCGCAGAGTTGTTTCCAGCGGCATGCATCGGTGCCCCGTCAGATCCCTGGCTCGCGACTTGCGCGCGGCCGATGTCTTCCACATCCTCATCCGCCGCGGGTCCGGCGGTTCCCCCGCGACTGGTGGCCGCCAGCGCGGATTGATGGCACGCCTCCCGTTCGTCCTTCCTGGCGTCGACAACCTCCTGCAGCGCCTTGATCACGAGCGCGCCTCGCTCAGCGGGCACCGCCGCGGTAATGACCAGCATGCCGTCCTCGTAGTACCAGCTTAAGCCTCGCCGCTGTTCGCTGCAGGCCCGCTCGCCATCGCCTTTGCCGACCCGTTCGTAGGTCCGGACCAGGCTCTCCAGGTGTGCCGCGCTGCTACCTTCGGCGATCGCCAACAGCATCGCGTCGGTCTCCGGCGTTGCCACCCGGGTGATGGCCCGCACCTTGGAATAACTGATCACCCCGTCGCGGAACGCGGCGTCGATGCGCGGCAGTCGCGCAAGCGCCCGGCCGATGCGGATGCGCTCCCGGGCAGCGCAGGGTCCCAGGCCGCAGCGGTGGTCCAGCCAGTTGCCGAGATTGCAGTAGCCGCCTTCCTGCCAGCCTCGGGTGCGTTCCATGGCGGCAATGAGCTTGATGAAGCGCCAGTCGGCGAGGTTGATGTGGGCGGCCATGCGGGTGACGGCGCGGCGAAGTTCGGCGGGATCGTCGGGGATGAAATCGAGGTGGTTGGCGTCTGCTTCGCGGATGAGAAGATCGATGGCTGGTTCGGGGATGAAGTCGAGATGTTGGACGACTTCTTCGGTCGGGACGGACATGCTTTGAGGCCTTGAGGCAGAGGGCTGTAACTACTGTATATATTACTAGTATATGTACCCTTTGTCATTGTTTTTATTGGATAATTATATCCAAGTCGCATCTGCGGATGGTGAGCGTCGAGGACGCGGATACTTGAAGGGGGCTTCCCTGCAAGGTGTCGTGTCGCGCGACAGGACACCAGAGACGAAAGTCCTGCCAGAAAAAAGCTATCCCCCGCGATCCGCGTATCTCGCGAGCTACCCAGCCGACTTAGCCAGCGGCGCTGGCACCTGGAATCCGCCCAGTTCCTCGGCCATCAAACGCGCGAACTCGATCGTCCGGTGATCGCGATAGGCCGCGCCGACCGCCTGAATCCCGATGGGCAGTCGCTCTCGCGAGAGTCCTGTCGGAAACACCGTGCTCGGCAGGTAGGCGTTCGTGATGAGCCCGGACCAGAATAGCTGCTGGAAATAGTCCTGTTGCGTCCCATCGACATCGATCGTTCGTTGCCCGAACGGCCGATGGTCGTGGGGGAATGCGGGTGTCGCCATCTGCGGGCAGAGCAGGATGTCCCACTCGTTGAAGAAGTCGTCCCAGGCGAAACGCAAGTGCTCGCGCTTGAAGTTGTAGCGCAGCCACTCGCGGTGATTCAACACCATCCCGCGGGCGCTCACCGCGCGGAACGACATGTCGCCGGGATCGAGTTCGGTCGCCCGAGCCACGTTTCGCGCGTATTCGGCTTCCGGCTGCGCCGAGGACATCACGGAATTCAGGAGGCTGACGTACGTGTCGTGAGCGCGCTTGACGTCGAACGGCGGTCGCGCCGTGTCGGAAACCTTTGCGCCGAGACGTGCGAGGACCTCTCCGGCCGACACCACGCGGTCGGCGATCTCGCTCGAAACGGGCGACAGGTCGTCGTCGGGCCACACCGCCACGCGAAGGTCTCCGAGACGACTGAACTCCGGCGGCGGTAGCTCGAGACGCCAGCCGCGCCGCTCGCGACCGGGGGCGCCCGCCATCGTATCCAGAGCGACAGCCAGGTCTTCGGCGCTACGCGCCAGTGGGCCACAAACGCTCAGATCGGCGTCGGGCGTGTGTTCCAGCAACTCGTGGCCGGCCATGGGCACGATGCCCCACGTCGGTTTGTGACCGTATACGCCGCAGAAGTGGGCCGGGTTGCGGATCGAGCCGCCGATGTCGGATCCCGCCTCCAGGGCGGTGAGTCCCGCAGCGAGAGCCGCGGCGCTGCCGCCGGAGGAGCCGCCGGGTATGCGGTCCGTGTCCCAGGGATTGCTGGTCGTGCCGTACAACGGGTTGTAGGTCTGGAAGTCCGCCAGGTTCACGGGGACGTTTGTCTTGCCGATGAAGTGCGCGCCGGCTGCGCGAAAGCGGCTGACGGCGATGCCGTCGGCCCGGCCCAGGTTGTCGCGAAACGCCTCGAGGCCCCAGGTGGTGGGCGTATCCTGCATGACGTAGGACTCCTTGATCGTCATCGGGACGCCGTGCAGGGGGCCGAGTTCCTCTCCGCGCGCCAACGCGGCGTCAGCCCGGTCGGCGTCCTTGCGCGCACGCTCGAAGACGCGGACGGGCACGGCGTTGAGATCGGGGCCGTCGAGCTTCTCGATGCGCTCGATATAGTGCGCCGTCAACTCCGCCGAGCTGATTTCCCTGTTCCTGATCATGGCGGCGAGTTCCAGCGCGGATTTGAATGCGAGATCGGACATGTCTCCCCCGAATGGCTGATAGAACGGTGCGGCGAGTTCCCGGTCGACGCTAGCCGCTATGGAGAGCGCAAGCGTTCATGGAAAGAGGGCGAGCGTCAAGCAAGCAGGTACGAAAGCCGTTGCCCACGGCCGGCGGGCGACCGGTTGCCGGACGCCGCACCAAATGACCGCACTCTGTAGTATCTTTGTGCAACCAAGTTCGATATGCCGAAGGGAAGGGCGAAATGCAGATCACCCCGATAGAAGGTAAGGGATTCGGCGCTAGTGTCACCGATGTCTCGCTGGAGAACCTGACGGATGCCGAGTTTCCCGTCATCAAGTCCGCTTTTCATCAATACGGTTTCCTGGTGTTCCCGGGGCAGTTCCTGTCCCAGGAAGGAAACACGGCGTTTGCGCAGCGTTTCGGCAAGCTGCATTACGGTGCTCACCCGATGGCAAACAAGGAGCGGCGGGAGGACGGCAGCTACGGCGAGACGGTTCCGTACGAATCGCAGCGAATGCGCGGCGTCTTTGGCAATCAGAACTGGCATACCGACTCATCCTATATTCCCATCAGCGCCAAGTGCGGGATCCTGTCCGCAGTCACTGTTCCCGATCAGGGCGGAGAAACGGAGTTCGCGGATATGCGGGCCGGTTATGCCGCTCTTGACCAGGAGACGAAGGAGCGCATCGCGAACCTCAGCGCCTACCATTCGACCAAACAATCCGCGGCCCGCGATCTGGGAGACTTGCCGCCCGAGGGCGAGGGCAGCATCTTCCACGCGGAAGCGTACCTGCGTCCGATCGTCAAGGTGCATCCAGAGACCGGCGTCAAGAACCTGTTCATCGGTCGTCATGCCTTCGGCGTTCAGGGCCTGTCCCGCCAAGAAAGCATAGATCTCCTGACGGGGTTGCGTGATTTCGTGGTCTCCGAGCCGTCTCGCGTCTACAGCCACCGTTGGCAGCCCGGCGACACGGTAATTTGGGACAATCGCTGCCTGCTGCATCGCGCGAGGCCCTACGAGTACTCGCAACTACGCGAATTCATTGCAGTTCGCGTTGCTGGAGACCCGGAAACGGAGTTTGCCTATCTCCCGTCCGATCCCGAGGCACAAGCAGGTCGGAGTGCATTGAGGGCCGAGATGGTCTTTTTGCGCGAGGAGGCAAAGGAAAAAAGATACAAGGGGACAGCCGCGCCCGAAGCTCGGCCGACGGCCTAACGCTCCCCAAAAGGATGCGGCGTTGTCACATTGCCTGCCATAGCGGTCCGCTGACGTCATCGGAGCGCGCTCGGGCTGCCGCACGCGTACGACCATGTACAATCCTTGGCAACACTACTGCACCGGATCGCAGTTCGAATGACCGCCGTTGAAGTGTACTGGCAGCCCGGCTGAACCGGCTGCCTAAAGCTCAAGGAGTTCCTGTCGGCCCGTGCGGTCGACTTCGTTTCCAGGGACATCGCCAACGACGAGGAGGCGAGGGCGGCATTCGATGCGCTGGAGGCAGATGCCGTCCCGATCGTCGCCAGGAACGGCCGTTTCGTTCTGGGGATTGATCTGGGAATTGTCTGCGAGTTTCTGCAGATTCCCTTCGATCCCGAGCCTGCGCTACCGGTCGATGTCCTCAAGGGTCGGCTGGCTCACATCCTCTCGACCGCCACTCGCCTGACCGCCCAGATTCCGTCTGGGAACCTGGGCGACAAGCTGCCCAATCGGGATCGCACGCTGCTTTCGCTCTCGAACCATATCGTCCAGATCGCGGTCGGATTCGTCGAAATGGCTGCGGGGCGCGAGAGCATCGTGACCACGGGCGCAGGAAATGAACTTGAACGCGATGCCCTCGCGGAGCGATCAAGCGCGGTGCAAACAGAACTTGCCGGGCTGGTTGTGGACCCGTCCCGCCGCGTCAGCACGTACCAGGGGCCATTTACCATGCATGGGGCCCTGGAGCGCTGCACCTGGCATACGGCCCAGCACACGCGTCAGCTTGCCATGGTGCTCGAGGGATTGGGCATCGAGCCGGATGCGCCCCTCGGAAGCGGCGATCTCGCGGGTCTTCCGGTGCCGGAAAAAGTTTGGGACGACTAGTGTTCCGTCAAGTCCAAAAAGACCCGCAGATACCCGTAGATTTGGGCTTGGCGGAACACTAGGTCACCCTGACGCGGGGAGCCGTGAAAACACCGATTTGCGACATGCTCGGCTGCGAGTTCCCGCTCCTCGCGTTCAGCCACTGCAGGGACGTGGTGGCGGCGGTCTCGAACGCTGGCGGATTCGGCGTCCTGGGCGCCGTGGGACACACGCCGGAAACCCTGGATATCGAACTGTCCTGGATCGACGAGCACGTGAAGGGCAAGCCCTATGGCGTCGACCTGATCGTGCCGACCAGTCTCGACAGCAGGGAGGAGACCCTGGCGGTCGAGGAACTCGAACGGCGCATCCCGCCGGAGCACAAGGCGTACGTGTGCAATCTGCTCGCGCAGTACGGCATTCCCACCGACGATCTCTACGTGGAGCGGCCTCGCGCGGGTGTTGGCGACAACTATCGGGCAAAGGGAGCACAACTCGTACTCGATGCGGCCTTCTGCCACCCGATCAGGCTGGTTGCCAATGCCCTGGGAGTTCCGCCGCCATTCATGCTTGAGCGCGGCCGGCGGGAAGGCGTGCCGGTGGCGGCGTTGACCGGCGCGCGTGAGCATGCCATCAAGCACGCCGAGGCCGGGGTCGATATCCTCGTAGTGGCGGGGACGGAGGCTGGCGGCCATTGCGGCGAGGTCTCCACCCTGGTCCTGATTCCGGAGGTGCTGGAGGCGATCAGGCCCTACGGCGAGATTCCCATCCTCGGTGCCGGCGGGATCGCCACAGGTCGGCAGATGGCGGCGGTGATGGCCATGGGCGCGCACGGCGTATGGACAGGCTCGGTGTGGCTGACCACGGCAGAAGCGGAGACCGCGCCGGCCGTCAAGGAGAAATACCTATCGGCCAGTTCCCGTCAGACCGTGCGCTCGCGCAGTCGCACCGGCAAGTACACGCGGCAGTTGCGTTCGCCCTGGACGGACGCCTGGCATGAACAAGACGCGCCTGAACCACTACCGATGCCGCTGCAGCAACTGGTGAGCGGCCCGCCGCTACGAAAGATCGCGCAACTCGCGGAGACCGGCCATCCCGGCGCGAGGCAGTTGACGACATACTTCGTGGGTCAGGCCGTGGGCCTGATGAACCAGGTGCAGTCCGCGCGGCAGGTGGTCTACGACTTCATGGAGGACTTCGTCAACGCGGCTGAACGGCTGCAGGCGTTCGTCGACGAGGATTAGATGCGATGTGGCCGGAGCGGCATTGGGAATCAGTGCTCGACAAGCGCGTTCGACGTCGATTTCCGTAACGGCCAGGTGGGGGAGGGTCCGCCCTTAGAGAAGCGTTGCATTGACCACATAGGCTGCCACCAGGGCGCCCACGACCACGATAGCCAGTTTAGTGGCGAACCACCAGTCCCGGTCTCCCTTTCGCCCGCTTGGAAGAATTTCGTATCGTTCAAACATTATTGCCGCTAAAACCAGCCCTGACTTTCAGCGAATTTTAGCGCCGCCAGACCCGCTGCGAAAGCGGCCAGTCCCAACTTGCACAGATCGATGATGGTGCTTTGTCGAAACCTGCGGGCTTCGGTCTCAAGCTTCATCGCTTCCGCGTTGAGTCGCCTCAACTCGGCCGTTGCTCGCTCGTCTCCCATTTCCACTCGATAGTCCTTCGGCACGAAGTAACCGAAAGTCCCGAATGGCCGCGTGACGATTCGGCTCCGGCACCACAAGCTGCAAGTTCAGAGTGTGGCCCTTGCAATTACGTGCCGCCACTGGAGGGAGACCCGAATGTTCGTAGGAGATCGACTCCAAAGTTTGTGCCTTTTAGGCTTGGCTTTGAATGACTTGGCGTCAGCGCCCCAAGTCGGTCAGCCCGACGGCTTGGCGTCCATCGAATAGCTGCGGGCCGCCGTCCGATAGAAGAGGTCGTCCCGCTCATCCCGGGACAATCCGAGATCGGTCGCTATGCGCTTGAAGGCATTCCACATGTTGCCGTAGGAGAATGAGGCCTTGTCGACGGGGAAATTCGACTCGTACATGCACCGGGACGACCCGAAGCAGTCGATCAGGTGGGCGAAATACGGTTGCCACGCGGCGGCAAGGGTCGCCGAGTCGGGCGGAGCGTCCCAATTCTCGAAGCCGAAGCCGTAGTTTGCCATCCCGCAGCCGCCGACCTTGACCACGATCTTCGGGCAGCGGGACACGATCTCGATTCCGCGCTTCCACTCGTCGAACACCCGCCCTTCGCGCTGGCCCGCATATGGCCCCAGGGCGATGGGTCCGCCGATGTGGTTGAGGACTATCGTGACGCCGGGAAAGGCGTTAGCCAGGGCCGCCACCTCTTCCAGTTGGCTCTGGTAACCCCAGCAGTCGAAGGTGAGCCCGAGTTCGTCGAGGGCGGCGAAACCTTCCCTAAAGGCCGGCAGACCCAGAAGGCCTTCGGTGCCGGCGGTGGGATGGTGCGACTGCGGCATGTCGGGAGATGCGTGCCAGCCGTGGGCATGACGAATTCCCCGGAAATTGCTCCCTGCCGCCTGGTGCGCCAGGAGCACGTCTTTCGCTTGCGCCCCCAGGGTGAGATTCGTGAAGCCGACGATGGCGCCGCAGCAGCGAACGCCCTGCGAAGCCACCTTTGCGGCGAAATCCTGTACGAACTCCGTCTCGCCAGCCGGCGCGTCCAGGCCACCGCCTCTGCGGTACTTGTACCGGCACTCGACGAAGACCGTGTCGATGACGTTGTGGCCTGCGCCGCGGATGTCCTCGATCAGTTCATCCGCCAGATAAACCACATGTCGGCGGGAACCTGGCGGCGACTCCGGCAGCGACCGGCGATCCCACAGGTGATGGTGCGGATCGATGATCGGCTGCTCCGGATCGATCGCGTCTTCGGGCGTGAGCGCCAGCCAGCGCTTCAGGTTCTCGTCCGGGATGTCTCTTGGCTGCTCGGCCATGGCGTGTCCTGTCGTAGGTGAGTTCGCGAATGATACCGGTTAGAAGTCCGACCGGCGGGGCCCGGCGAACGGTTTTCCTTGGGACTGCGCCAATTGATGGCCAACGTGCGTTCGGATTGACGCTGAATGTACAGCCCGAGAATCCGCTGGAGCGACAAGATACTGGCCCGGGTATTGCGAACGGGTTGATCGACCGGCATCTTAGGCGTAGAGGCCGGAAAATCGGATTGATCCTTGAGTCGCTTGGTTACAGTGTTGCTTGCGCTCGGCGTGCTCGCGGGCACTGGCGCCTATCCTGGCGGCGTTGGTGCGCAGGGTGCGACAGACGCATCGGAAAGTGCCGAAGAGCTCGATCCGGGGACACTGTGGTGGCTAGTGCGCTCACGCTGGTGGCGCCAGACGCCGGACCGGCCGGCGGCGCCGACGCTGTCGGACATATCGCACGAAAGTCTGACGGTGTTCTGGACGGCGCCGGAGAGCGCGGTGTTCGAGATCGTGGACTACGACGTGCAATACCGGGCGGCGGGCGCTGCCGCGTTTGCCGACTGGGGCCACGAGGGCGCGGCCACGCAGGCGACCATTACGGGTCTTGCTGAGGACACCGAGTATGAGGTGCGGGTGCGCGCCGTGAGCGAGGTGGACGAGGGGGACTGGTCGGAGACCGCCGGCGTCACGACCCTGGTCGCGCCGCCGGAGTTTGTCGAGGGCGAGAGCGCGGAGCGTGAGGTGGAGGAGAACACGCCGGCGGGGGAGGCGATCGGCGATCCGGTCGAGGCGACGGTGCGAGAGGGCGCGCTGCGCTACAGCCTGTCGGGTGCGGACGCGGTCGCGTTCCGGATCGACGCTTCGAGCGGACAGCTTCGGACGCGGCGGAGGGTGGAATACGACCACGAGACGCGGTCGAGCTACACGGTGGAGGTTGAGGCTTCGGACGAGCGCGGCGGGACGGTTCGGATCGCGGTTCGGATCGCGGTGCTGGACGTGGAGGAGCCGCCGGGCAAGCCGGAAGCGCCGACGGTGTTGACGCAGGGATCGACGGGGCTTCGGGTGACGTGGTCGGAGCCGACGAACACGGGGCCTGAGATAAGCGGCTACGACGTGGAGTACCGAGCGCGGGGTGCGGAGGACTATCTGGACGCGGGGCACGAGGGGACGGAGACGAGCGCGACGATCACGGGGCTGGCGCGGGGGAGGCTGTACGAGGTTCGGGTGCGGGCGTTGAACGACGAGGGGATAGGGGTGTGGTCGGACACGGCCCAGGGACGCACTCCGGGAGGAGGAGGAGGCGGCGGCGGCGGCGGAGGAGGCGGCGGTACGCCCCCACCACCACCCCCGCCACCCCCACCACCCCCGCCACCCCCACCGCCTCCGCAGAATGCGGTTCCCGTCTTCACCGGTGCGTCGAGCTTCACGGTGCCCGAGAACACGATACCGGTTGGCAAGGTGATGGCCACCGATCCAGACAGCGGCGATAACATCACCGGCTATGCGATTACGGGTGGCGCCGACCGGAGTCGATTCTCGATAGACGCTACGGGCGATCTGCGGTTCACAAGCGCGCCGGACTTCGAGAATCCGACGGACATCTTTAACGCGAGTCCGCGGAACGCCCCGCGCAACAACGCCTATGTCCTGGTAGTGACAGCCACGGGCGGCACGGGGAGTCGAGCGCGGACTGTGAGTCGGACGATCACGGTCGCGGTATCCGACACGCAGGAGCGTCCCGCGACCCCGGCCGCGCCGACAGTCTGGTCCACTTCGTCCGACAGCCTCACCGTGCGTTGGACCGCCCCAGCCAACGCCGGGCCCCTGGTTCGTGACTACGATGTGCAATACAGGGTCGGAAACAGCGGAAACTTCGACGCGTGGGGGCATGGCGGCGCCGGCACTGTCGCGACGATCACGGGGCTCGTGCCGTCAACGGGCTACCAGATCCAGGTGCGGGCACGCAGCGACGAGGGGACAAGCCTCTGGTCGCAGGCGGGAGAGGGCATGACAGTCGACACTGTTCCGACAGTCTTGCGCGTGGGGTTCGTTTCCGACCCGGGTCCGGACGTTATCTACAAGCTCGGAGACAAGATCCAGATCGCCGTGATGTTCAGCGAAGTCGTCACGGTGGCCACGACCGGCGGCACTCCGCAAATCGGCCTGACCTTCGATTCGGGCCCGACGCGGCAAGCCCCCTATCTGCGCGGTTCCGACAGGACCGTGCTCGTGTTCCAGTACGAGGTGGTAGCGGCGGACGCCGATGCGGATGGCGCCTCTATCGGCGCCAACGCCTTGACGAAGAACAGCGGCACCATCAAGAAGAAGGATTCCAGCGTGGATGCGAACCTGGCACACGGGACATTGGGCAACCAGTCCGGTCACGTGGTGGACGGTTCCTCGTCCTCGTCCACCCGCCCGTCGAGCGTCGTCGAGACCTTCGCGTTCGATCAATCGTCTCGCTATGCGGATGACCTTCAGGCATGTGCGTACTTCAGACCCAATACCGAAACCTGTGATTTCGCGCGCCTGCCGTACCTGGGCGCCGATACCGACAATCCCACATTGGACGACGTCATGACGCGCGTGCTCGTCTCGCACCGCTGGATGGGGGACAACTTCCGCACGATGCTCGCACGCATGCGTCCCGAGATACTGCCGCTATTCCGTTCCGTCACAGTGGTGGTGATCGCCAGCGACATTCGCCCCTCCTACTTCAGCGCAGCCTACGGCGCGATCTACTTGGATGCTGCTTATCTGGCGCTCTCTCCGGAACAGCAGGCATCGATCACCGACGAGGAGGACTACCGATCCGGATTTGGCAGCGAGCTGCAATTCAGGATGCCCTGGCGCATGGTGCGCGACAACCGTTGGATCCTGGCGCATCGCGATGCGGACCGATCCCGCCGGATCGAGGATCTGATCCCCTTTCTCGGGTTCCTGTTGTTCCATGAACTTGCACACGCAGTCGATTGGATGCCTCCCGGCGAGATTGCGAGTCTTTCCCTCGACCAGAAGCCGTATCAGGTGGTCGATGCCCGGTTGTCGAGAAGCGTTTCGAATGCGTACCCGCTCACTTCCCAGGTGATGAAGGATCTCGCCAAGGTTTCCTTCCATGGCACTGGCTCGACCGCCACGCAGCGAGCGCTTGAGCCGGACGACCTGATCGACGAGTTCCCGCCGGATGGGGCTACGGGATACTACTCCTACAGCACGGTGCGTGAGGACTTCGCAACATTGTTCGACCGGATGATGATGCACTTTGCATTCGGCATTGCTACGGATGTCGGAATCACGGACGTGCCCGCATCCGGCCTGCGTTCGGATGGCGTGGTGGCCTGGGGACAGCGCGTCAGGATCACGGACACGGCTGTCATCAACCGCGTTCGCGCCGCGGTGCGGGGGGTCTACGCAAACGACACGGCCAACCGCGACGCGATTGAAGCGTATCTGGATGGCCTGCCGACACCGAAGTCCCTGCGGGCAGGCGAGACCTGGGGCGAAAATGTGGTTCTGGACGGTCCGGGCGGGCAGACCGGGCAAGGCTCCCAAGGAGAAGCGCTCGAGGACGACCTCCTGAGGAGGCGATCGATATATTGACCAACTGAGGCGCCCATTGCTCTTTGCCGTCCAGGGAGCGCTCGTCGTACTTCCTCTGCAAGATGGCCGCCATTGCGCCAAGCTCCGGCTCTTTCTCGGGTTAATCTTGCGCGGAGGCAACCTCGGAAGTTCAGGAGATATCGATGAGTCGTCTGGAGAACAAGGTGGCTTGGGTAACCGGCTCTTCCCGCGGAATCGGTCGCGTTGTCGCCGAGCATCTCGCAAGCCTCGGGGCGAAGGTCGCGGTCCACGGAACGACGCCCACATCGACGCGACAACTCGGGGAGGCGGAGTCGCTCGACGCCGTCGCGACGGAAATCGCGACGGCGCACGGGACGGATGTGCTCGCGGTGCATGGCGACCTGACCGATGTCGATACGGTGGCGCGCAACGTGGCGGAGATCCGGGATCGTTTTGGCAGGATCGACATTCTCATCAACAATGCCGGCGGCGACATCGGTTCGAAGGGCGTCGCTGCGGAGAACGCCGGCAAGCCCGCCGTCAACGACGCCGTGAATATCTCATTGACCGATGTCGAGACGATCCTCGACCGCAACCTGCGCACATGCATTCTTGTCTGCCGGGCGGTAGTGCCGGAGATGATGCAGAGGAACGAGGGTTGGATCGTCACCATCGGCAGCATCGCGGGCCTGTCGGGACATCCTCGGGAGGTCTCTTACAGCGTCGCCAAGGCGGCGGTGCACGAATACACGAGGTGCCTGGCCGCGCAGCTTCGTCCTCACGGCGTGTACGCGAACATCATTGCTCCCGGCGAAATCATCACCGCCCGATTTGAAGCCAGCCGGCCGACGCGGGACGAGCGCAAGGTGGAGACGGGCGCGTTGACGCGATACGGCTGGCCGCAGGAAGTTGCCAAGGCGGTGGAGTTCTTTGTCACCAGCGATTCGTCGTATGTCACCGGCCAGGTGCTGCGGGTGGATGGCGGTATGCAGATCTGGCCCGCCTAGTCAGAACTCGGAGAAGGTCAGCGCGCTCCCAATCCGTACGGTTTGCCCCAGCTCAGTCCTTCGACGGTGGTCGTCTTGGGGCGGTACTCGCAACCGATCCAACCGCCGTATCCGAGCCGGTCGCAGAGCCCGAACAGGTAGGGCAGGTTCACTTCGCCGTGTTGGGGCTCGTGACGCCCGGGGACGCTGGAGAACTGGATATGTCCGATGATGTCGAGATTGTCGGCGAGGCGCCGCGCCAGGTTTCCCTCCATGATCTGGCGGTGATAGAAGTCGTATTGGAGTCTCACATTGTCGCGGCCTACGGCGTGGATGCAGCGCCGGGCTTCGTCGGTGCGGGTCAACAGGTAGCCGGGCGTGTCCTCGCTGTTGAGCGGCTCGAGGAGGATGCGAATGTCGCGTTCCGCCGCGCGGTCGGCGGCAAAGCGCACGTTCTCGACGAATACGGACTGCGCCTCCCCGCGATCATGATCGGCGACGAGGCCCGCCATGACGTGAATCATTGGGACATCGAGCGCCAGCGCGTAGTCCAACGCCTGTTCGAAGTGATCCCCGAACTCGGCCTGTCTGCCGGGGATCGCCGCCAGGCCGCGCTCGCCCCTCGCGGCATCGCCGAGAGGCGTGTTGAGCAGGATCATCCGGACGCCCGTGTCGTCAAGCCAACGACGAATTTCGGCTGCGGGATCGGGGTAGGGGAAGAGGAACTCCACGGCGGCGAACCCCAGGTCGCGCGCGGTTCTCATGCGTTCGGCGACGGGAAGGTCGGGGAACATGGTGGTGATGTTGGCGGCGAATCTCGGCAAGGGAACTTATCCTTCTCTTATGGGACGCGATACTAGCTCTCGTCCAACTCGTCGATGTCCGCGTCAACCCGGGCGCTCTTGACCTCTGCCAGCCACCACAAGTGCGGAAACCCCGTCCAGAGCATGTGATCGATCCCGAGGGGTGGGTGACGGATACGGTCCCAGTAAACGACATGGCGTCCGACCGGGTGGCCATCTGGAATCACGTAGAAGTTGTGGAGCAATACGCGATCCAGAGCCCGCCCGGCGGTGTTCATCGCGTCTAACGTGTCCGAATCGAGGATCTTCTCCACCAGAAAGTCGATCGCGGGGTTCTTGATGCCCGCATAGTTCCTCATATTGGGCAAATCCGCATACCGGGAAGTGAACTGACTGCGCAGGCGGTGGCGGTCGGGCATCTCCCCCACGCGGAGCTTGCGCACCGTCGCGTCGAAGTCGTATTCGCGCAGGCGATTGGTCAGTATGTTGTTCTCCACCCTGCGCAACACCGCATCTATCCCCAAACGTGTCAAGTTGTCGACGAAGGGCACCAGCATCCGTTCGTGATCGTGATAGGTGACCAGTAACTCGAGCGGAAATGGCTCGCCGGTGTCTGCGTGTACGCGCCTCATATCCCTGACGACCCAACCCGTTTCTTCGAGAAGCGCATCGGCTTGGAGCAGTGTCTTTCGATTGCGGCCGAAACCACCGTTCTCGGGCAGTTCCACGGGATCCGTGAAGACCCGTTCGGGAATCTGTCCCCGGAGCGGTCGGAGCAGTTCGAGTTCTTCGGCAGAGGGTAATCCCATAGCCTGCAACCCCGAGCGGACGAAATAACTGTTGTTACGGTCCATACCGCTGTGCCAGTAGACACGATTGGCCCACTCGAAGTTGTAGGCGAGAGTAAGCGCTTCCCTCACGCGGATGTCGTTGAACGGTTCCCTGCGGGTATTGAAGACCAGGCCGAAGTGCATGCCGTAGGAGTACCCCATCCTGTACGTCTCTTTCCTGAACAGCCCCTTGTGATAGCCGTCGAAGTCGTAGGCGGTGGCCCAGTCGTTTTCGTTCTCTTCGAAGTAGAAGTCGAGAAGGCCGGCCCGCAACGCCTGGAGCATGACCCTCTTGTCAAAGAAGTATGTGAGGTCGATCTCATCGAAGTTGAAATGACCGACGGCGAGGTTGAGATCCCTGCCCCAGTAGTCGCGCGCGCGCTCGAATATGACCTTGTAGCCGGGATCCACTGACGCGATGCGGTACGCGCCGTTACCCAACGGGAGTTCGAGGGTCGTTTCATCGAACGCTCTGCCTTCCCAGAAGTGTTTGGGCAGGGGCGCAAACGCGGCGGTCAGGATGATGAGGTAGGGTGTCCGCTCGGCAGTGTCGCTGAAGTGGAACCTGAACGACCAGGCGTCGATCTGCTCCAGTCGAACGATGTCCCCGTACTCCTGCCTCCACGTGATCGAGCCTTTGCTCTTGATCATGTCGAAGGTCCACAGAACATCCTCCATGGTCACCGGTCGACCGTCGTGCCAGCGGGCGTTTTCGCGCAGTTTGTACGTCACCGAACTGTAGTCGTCGGCAACCTCCACGCTCTCGGCGAGCCAGCAATAGTACGATGCCAGCTCATCCTGCCCCCGGCGCATCAGGGGATCGTAGATGTAGGAGCCCGATCCGTATCTGGGACTGATGTAGTGTGCGAGGTTCCCCTTGTCCACATACGGATTCAGATTGTTGAATGTGCTGATGCTGCCGACGTTAACGCGCCCGCCTTTCGGGGCTTGTGCATTGACGTAATCGAAGTGGGCCATGTCCGGTGGATACTTCAGATCCCCGAAATACGAGAAGCCATGGCCCGGTTCTCCGGACCATGCCGGCGCCGCAAGCGCAATCGCGCATATCAGGCGAAGCGCGGGCCATCGGAAACCCGTCGGCTGCATGATTGTCCGGTCAGGCGATGGTTCGCGCCATTGTAAGGTACGACCCCGCGATCGGGAGAATAGGGCGACGGCAGCGATTGCCGAGTCGCTAGAGATCGTCGAGGTCGACGGGCAAACCTCCCCTCCGGGACGACTCGAATATACTCAGGATGATCTTGATGGTCTCGATGTTGTCCCGACCGCTGCTGATGGGTTCCGTGCCCGTCCCGCAGCACTGGGCGAAGTGCAGGATCTCATTGACGAAGTAGTCCGGCGTCGGCAGATCGATATCGCTTGTATCGAGGGGCTCGAACGGCGGGTTTATTATCCTCTGCCGATCGCGCGCGTCGCGTGGATTCAGTTCCGCCCCCTTGAGCGAAAACATGAGGTCGCCGAAGTGGCGCGTCGGGCTCGCGTCGCTTTGGCCCGGCTTTGGCATCGTCGAATGCAACGTCCCGTTGCTGCCAATCAGCATATACCCCCTCCCTTCGGGGGCCAGCGAACTTCCTATGCCGAACACGTCGCCGATTGCGCCGTTCTCGAATTCGAGGGTCGCGGAGACCAGGTCTTCGGCGCCATTCTGCAAATGCGGCGCCAGCGACTTGCAGACCCCCGTCACCCGTTTGACGTTGCCGGCGTAGTAACGCAGCAGATCTAGGTGATGCACGGTGGTGACCATTAGCATGCCACCGCCTCGGCTGCGGTCGTCCATCCAGTGGCCTTCCCGGGGGCGAGCGTTTCCTCCCCCCATCAGGTGGGTTCGAACGGCCTGAATCTCGCCTAGCTTGCCGTCCTCGATGAGACGCTTCGCGGCGCGGGCTTCGGGGGAATAACGCAGGTGCTGGGCGATCATGAGGATCACGCCCGCCTCGTCGGCCGCGTCAATCATGTCCCGGCAACCCTGCAGCGTGGGCGCCATCGCCTTCTCGACGATCGCATGTTTGCCGGCTCGCGCCGCAGCAACGGCCAGCGGCGCGTGCGTGTTGTGCGAGGTGCAGATATCCACCGCTTCGATGTCCGCCTCGCGCAGCATTTCGTCGGCGTCCAGATATACGGCGTCGACGCCCGCCCGCCTAGCGTAGTCCCGGGCGGCGTCTTCGACGATATCGCATACGGCCGTGAGCTGTACGCGATCGCGATGGTTGAGGTAGGCGGTCAGGTGTCGATTGGCGATGCCCCCTGATCCGATGAGGCCAATTTTCAGTGGTTCGGACATGTTCCCCTATCTCCCTACGTGTTCTCTTGCGAGTAGCAAGAGTAACCCATTGCGACCCTGGCACTTATTATCGAGACCGGCTCCACGCACGCTCGCCTGCCGGTGACGACACCCCAACCGGGTCGGAGCCGCGCAAGGTGCTCGCGCTCGTCGAACGAAACCCCGATCTCACGGCGGAGCAATTCCAGGGAGAGTGGCGGCGCGGAATCGGCCCGCAGGTGGCGGATTTGCCGATTGGGGCTATATCGGGCCGGAAGGGAGCCGGTATTCGACGGCATGGCCAGCCTCTGGTATGCGGAGCCCTTTTCAATAGCTGAGGTAGGGTGCCGGATCACAGCGCGGGACGGTCAGCCGGCGTTGCGGAGTTCTTCGCGCACCACGCGCCGCAACGTCGCCTCCAGCTCGTCGTTCGCGAGATACTCTCGGAGCGCTCGGTTGATGGCGGTCTGGTAGCCGCGACCGGTGTCCTTGGCGCGGGCGCGGAACGCGGCGACGACATCAGTGTCGAGCATGATGGTGATGCGCGTCTTGCCGGGGTGCTTGACGGCGGCCCCCCGGGTGACGCCGGTGAAGTGTCTGTTTAAGAGAGCCAACGCGCATGTTGAAACAACTCAGTATCTTTCGAAGGCGGGAAGATCTCTCGCAGGAAGCTTTCCGCCACTATTGGCGCAACCGTCATCCCGAGGTCGTTACGCGATTGCCTGGCATTCGCCGATACGTCCAGAACCATGTGACCGCGGTGCTGCGAGGAGACCCAGGTTGGGATGGCATCGCCGAAGTATGGTTCGATGACATTGAGAGCATGCGCGCCAACGTCGGCAGCCCGGTGCTTGTCGACATCCGCACCGACGAAGCGAATTTCATCGCGGCCGGTAGCATGGTGTCGATCATCACCGCCGAACATGCGATCGGAGACGGATCGGCCGGAAGCGGCGAACCCAAGGTGCTCGCGCTCGTCAAACGTAGCCCCGACCTCACAGCGGCGCAATTCCAGGGAGAATGGCGGCGCGGGGTCGGCCCGCAGGTGGCGGATTTGCCGGGTGTTGACCGCTACGTGCAGGACCATTGCCGATTGGGGATATACCGCGCGGGCAGGGAGCCGGCATTCGACGGCATGGCCAGCCTTTGGTACGGGGAGCCCTTCTCATTGGCTGAGGAAGGGCGCCGGATCGCGACGCTCGAAGAGACGATTACGGACATCTCGAGGACGGTCGCCCTGGCAGTGGAAGAGGTTGTCATTCTCTAGGAGTTTGCGCTGGGTGCTGGGGCCAAGCGTCGAGCGCTTAGGCGAGGAGGGGATTGGCGGCGCTAGAACTTTCACACGAACAGGGCCTGCAAGGCGCGTTCGTCCGTGACTTCAGGCCAACGTCCTCTGCAAAAAAAACAGCCCGCACCAAATGGTGCGGGCTGCGCTAAGAATCAACTCAGCAAACGCTGCGTGCTACGGGGTGTAGGTAAACTCGAACCCGAATGCCCGCGGCGGGTTGAAGCCGTGATAGCCGCTGTCGCCGACCGCATAGATGCCTATCGCATCATTGAGATTCTTGACATAGAAGCCGTACTCGGTATTTTCGCGTCTCAGCAGGAGCTTCACATTCACGAACGTATAGGTTGGCGTCGGCCGCTCGTTGTTCTGCGTCCGGTACACCTCGTCGCCCCTGTGGTAGACGTCGCCGCGCAACGTAGCATCGTTGCCGAAGAGTTCGAAGTCATACATCAACGAGGCGAAATAGCTCAGTACGGGCGTCAACTCGATGCGGTTGCCCGGATCGATGTTGATGCTCCGCGCTCCCCCGCCTATCGGCGCGCCCCCCTCCTGCGCCAGGGTTTCCGCATCGGGGACCCACGCACCGCCGAAGTGCGTGCTCAACGCGTCGGTCAACTGGCCCCGCACCTCGAACTCGAGGCCGCGGGATGCGCCTTTTCCGACGTTGTCATTGACGGTGAAGTCATACGGCTGGAATCTGTCCGGGTCGTCGGGGTCCACCAGGGCCGGGAAGGAGACATTGGTAGTGACGACCGCGTTGTCGATTGCCGTGTCATACACGTTCAGCGTGACATCGAGCCGTCCATCCCAGATCGTCGTCTTGATTCCGAGCTCAAGGGTCTCTATATCGTCACCCTCGAACGTCAGCAGTTCCTTGGCCCGTTCGGCGAGCTCGGCGGCGCGGGCGACGCCCTTGACGGCCAGTTCCTCATACACGGTAACCTGGCCCGAGAGCCGGGTGTTTACGCCTCCGGAACGGAACGCGGTCGCCCACGTGCCGTAGATCATCACGTTGTTGTTGGGCCGCCAGGTGAGGGTGACCTTCGGCGCCGCCTTTTGCTGCTCCTGTGTCTCGCCCTGTTGCTTCGTGTTCTCGAACGGGTGCCAATCGCCGCCCGGTCCGGCGTACAGTTCGAACGAACTATCCGCGTAGCGCACTCCACCCAGGATCTCGAACTGATCGCTAAGGCGATAGCTCACCTCGCCGAAGACCGCACGCTCATCCCGGAACTGATAGGTCGAGGAACCCTGATTCGTCCCCAGTGTGCGCCTGTGGACCTCCCGCATTTGCTCGGGGGTCATGACGTTGGGGTCGAACGTGAAGCCCCCGTGCCGGCACTTCACGTCCGCGTACTGCGGACCACCGTAGGAAACCTCGGCGTTGTGCCCCGTCGCGCCGCAATACTGCGCAAGGCGCGGATCGGGCGGCTTGTAGATGTCCTGGAAGTAGACACCGACGCTCCACTGCAACCGGCTGTCCGTGGTGGAGACCAGGCGAACCTCGTGGGCCGAGCGTTCATTCAGATCCGAGTGTTGCCGGACGCTGCTGCGGGCCCAGAATCCGCCGGGGCCGCAAGGCGGGTCCAACTCCGCGCATATCTTATCGACCCTGTCGTTCCAACCGTTGTAGGAATTGCGGTCTCCCTCAGGACCGTCGGTAATCGTCAAGTGTGGGAAATTGGCAAGGTGTGCCGCTATTTCCTCGGTGGTAATCCTGATGGTGCCGAAGCGGCCACCGACCCTCTGCTCCTCCGCATAGGTGATGTTGTGCTCATAGAACGAGCTGGCAAACGTCAGGGCCGCCCAACCCAGGTCCCATTCGGCGGTGAGGTTGTGGATCCACGTGTCCGACTCTCCGCCGTCGTCAAAGTCCGGCGAGGCCATGTGCGTGATGTAGACGCTGTCCGGGCCGTCCTTGAATCTCCCGGTCTCTCCGTCGTGCCCGCCGTTAGGGCCGCTCTCGCAACCGCCTATGACGGGATAGTTCGGTATCGAAGGAACGAAATCGCCCGGCGCGAGATTGGCATCTGCGGGGCGCCAGTCCTTGTAGCAGTGAAAGCCGATCCCGGGGCCGCCGATATCGCTATAGATATAGGAAGATGTCCCGGTGATCGTCAACGTGTCGGTGGGATAGAAGGCGATTTGGGCCCTGTATCCCTTGTCCGCGACGAAATCGACATCCTCGATGATCTTGGGCCCGACCTTGTCGATGACACCCGATTTGTAGCGCGTGTAGGGGGTGATGCGCGCCGCCAGACGATCCCCGAGCGGGATATTGACCATGGCGTCGATGCGGTGCCCGAGGTCATTGGACTGCGTCGAGTCCTCGAACCTGGCCTGGACGGCCCAGTCGAAGCCCTCTGGGCTGGCTTTCCTGGTGATGTAGCGGATCGCCCCCACCATGCTGCCTTCGCCGTAGAGCGAGCCCTGCGGACCTTTGAGCACCTCGATGCGCTCCAGGTCGAAATTCGGAAGCAGCGGCGACCGGGAGCCCGTGCCCTGTACGGGTGTGTTGTCCACATACATCGCGATCGGTCCGGTCGGAGCCCTGAACTGGGCGACTCCGCGCGCTGTGACCCTGTGCCATGTCTGCGTGGCGTTGCCGTAGTTCAATCCGGGGATCGCCAGAAACAGGTTCTTGATGTCCTCGACGCCCCGCTGCTCGATATCGACGTCCGTCAATGCCGAGATGGTCAACGGCGTGTCCATCAGTTGCGTGTCGCGGTACGTGGCGGTCACCACGATCTCCTCGACTAGAGAACCGCCTTCGGCTTCTTCTTCCTCGTCGGACTGGGCCGCCGCAGGCAAGCCGAACGTCATGCCGATCGCGGCCAATGCCGCAATGCCGAGCCGTGACCGGCTCCTGAAATCAATACTCATTAAATCCCTCCAAAGTGGAATTGGTGAATGTTGTCACACCACATCGTCGGCTGGCAACTCCGGGCCGACGGTGTCCTCTCACGTGACTACGTGCGGTAAGTACACCAAACGATGCCAAGCTGTCAACGTCTATCGGTGTCCTGTCGCGCCTTGCCGACGCCGGGCGGACCGAGCAGGACCACGGTCTCGACGCGCTCCACGAAGCCGAACTCGTGCAGGCTGTCGATGTGCTCGCGCCGGATTGTTTATGGCGGATTGGACGGCGATAGCCCCCTAGGAGGCTGTCCGAGAACGGGCACCCCCCGCATATCCTTTGTGATATCGTTTGATCCTTGCTGACGAGAGGGTGTTGGATGCCTCCCTTCAAGGACTACCCGGCGGATTACTCCCAGAGCCAACTTTTCCCCAGCAACGTTTTCGACCTGCTGCCGGACGACCACGATTGTTTCGTGTATCGGGACTTGTTCGAGCAGTTGGACACCTCGGAGGTGGACGCCCGATACAGCCGCCGGGGCCAGCGCGCGTACGCGCCGCGGCAGATCGTCTCGATTCTGATATACGCGTACAGCCACGGGGTTTTCAGTTCGCGGCAGATCGAGAAGCGGTGCAACGAGGATTTGGGGTTCATGCACATCGCGGGCAAGCACTGCCCGAACTTTCGGGTGCTGAGCGATTTCCGCAAGGACCGCGGGGACTTTTTCCGGTCCTGCTTCAAGCAGACGGTGCGCATGGCGCTGGAGCTCGACATGGCTTCGCTGGGCCATGTGAGTCTGGACGGCTCGAAGTTCAAGGCGAACAGTTCGAAGCACAAGGCGATGAGCTACGGTCGGATGCGGGAGCGGGAGCGCGCGCTGTGCGAGGAGATCGAGGCGCTGTCGGAACAGGCGCGGCGCTGCGACGAGGAGGAGGACCGCGCGTACCGGGACGCCACGGGCTACGAGTTGCGGGAGGACTTGCGCGACAAGGAACAGCGCCTGGAGCGGATACGCGAGGCGAAGCGGGCGCTGGAGGCGCGCGAGGCGGAGCTGCGGCCGGGGCGGGAGATCGAGGACAAGAAGCAGATCAGCTTCGCCGACAAGGACGCGCGGATCATGGGCAAGAAGGGGGCGTTCGATTACGCCTACAACGCGCAGATCGGGGTGGACGGGGACGCGCAGATCATTGTCGGCCAACACGTCAGCCAAGCGGCGAACGACCAAGGCGAGGTCGGCCGGGCGCTGGACGAGCTGGAGGCGTCGAGCGGCCGCTTGCCGGACAAGATGAGCCTGGACAACGGCTATTACTCGGGGGACAACCTGCGGGCGGTGTCGGACCGGGGGGTGGAGGCGTACATCGCGACGGACCGCGGCGAGAAGCCGGCCGCGACCGGCGTGGAGGACAGCGATCGCCCCTTGGTGAAGGCGGACTTTCGCTACGACGAGGCGCGGGACGGTTTTCATTGTCCCGGCGGCCAGTTCCTGGCGTTGCGGCGCGTGGACGCCCGGGGCCGGCGCGAGTATCGGGGCGAGGCCGAGGTTTGCGCGGCCTGCGCCTATCACGATCGCTGTTGCCGGTCGAAGTCCGGGGCGGCGCGGACGGTGACGAGCGATGGCCAAGAGCCGTTGCGCCGGGCGATGAACGAGCGGATGTCGCGGCCGGAGGGTCGGGCCGTTTACCGACGCCGCAAGGCGATAGTGGAACCGGTGTTCGGGCAGATCAAGAACACGGGTTTCCGGGGTTTCGGTGTGCGGGGCAAGTCGAAGGTGGACAGCGAGTTCTCGCTGGTCTGCTCCGCGCACAACGTCAAGAAAATGGTCCATGCGGCGCTCCGGGGAGCGGTGTGCCTGGAGTTCGGGCAAAGGGCGGCGATGGCGTAGAATCGGGCCCGCGGGATCTCTGGAAGTGACGAAACGGTCTGGCCGCGCCCCTTTTCAGTCGAAAAAAGCATAACGAGACGTCTGGGCTCGACTTGCCGCGTGGCGGGGCCGTGTTGCCGGAGCAACCGACATGAGCCGATACGCGTCAGCAGGAGCAAAATGCCGCCAAGTGCCCTGTTCTCGGACGCCCTCCTAGGAAGTCGTTGATGCAGGTAGTTGCCCAACAACCCACCCAGTCCCACCGTGAAGGGCAGCGTGAGGGGGAGGGAATACGCTACCAGCGCGGAAATGGTCTGACCGCGGTCGTCTGGATTGGGATCAACCAGCAGACTGGAACATGCTAACGCGGGAAAGGCACCGACCAGAGCACCGCACATGATCGGGAGTCGAGAAGGTAGCATCGTCGTGCAGACGCCGAGAACAATAATCGGGATGGCGGGCAGGACTCCATGATGCACGAACTCCCAGCGAGCGATTTCGGGGTCTGGCGAGGCCTCCCGATTGGCCTGCCACAGTATCAGCAAACCTATCGCCGCGATGCCAACGCCGAGGACCCGAGCCAGCAGATGCGCCGAAGGCGGGGTCAGACGAGATTTGCCCGTCAGGTCGTTCTCAGACCACCAAGGTCGGCACAACTGCTGCCCCAAGGCAGCGCAGATCAGCATGTTTACGGGTACAGCCAACAGAAGGAGGACGCCAACTCCCGCGCGGCCCAAGTCCGCACCGGCGGTATTCGGATGAATCATACCGAGCAGCGGAAGGAACAGCGGTGCTGACAAGGCGCCAACAAACGCTCCGATGACTCTCGGCATCTCGGACGGCCGCCGCATGGCGCAGACGCCGACAATCACCAACGGGCCACCGAACATGAACCCCAGGAATAGCGAGGCGAAGACGTTGTCTCCCTTAATGAGGCCGCGAACAATTAGAACCGCGCCTAGCAAAAGCGCGAACGCAGCCGCGCCGATCACACGCCGAGCCCCGGAAGGACCAGCAAACCACTGGTCTAAAGAACGCATGGCTGTCGCCGAGGGAGTTTCAAGGCGTCACTCGGCATCCGGCCTCAGCTTGTCCAGTGCGCTCGATCCGCCAAGGGCTTCGTTCTCGCGAGCGTAGTCCCATGGGAGCTTGCCCGTATTGTTGAGCAACATCGGATTCGCGCCGCCTTCTAGCAAGGCTTCCAACTTCCCCGGTGTCTTCCCATACCTGGCCGCGTCGTGGAGAGCCGTATCGCCGTCATCGTCTTGGGCATTGGGATCCGCGCCTGCCTCTAGAAGTGCGCGAACAGCATCAGAATCCGCCAAGCGCGCAGCCATGCTCAATGGACGCGTCCACGCGCCGCAATTGCCGAAGGCATTGGGATCCGCGCCCTTGTCGACACAAGCCCTGACTTCTTCGGCGGTCACCGCATGTTCAAAGCCGATGTCGCTCCAGCCGGGACAGCCATCTATCTCGCGGGTCGCTTCAGCAAGCGCCGACGCCAAAAAGTCTACAGAACGAAATATCGTTTGGTGGTCACGATCATCGCCACCGGATGTCCGATCACTGGATATCAAGGCAAACAGTGCGCCCTCCTGTTTTTTGATGATCAGGTCCTTGGCAATCCCCAAGCTGGAACTCCCGACAGGAAAAGACGGCTGATATCGGGAAACCTTGTCCGAGAGACCATAGCGACGCGACCAAACGGCGCAGCCGTTCGGCACGGCCACAATGTAGCCGTCATCACCCGAACCAACGACATTGTGATAGGCGGACCACGCCACAACCTCGGGCAATGCGCGAATATCTCGTTGCCAACCGGCGACTACGCATGCGAACTCGCCTTCTCCATGCCTGAGCGTGCAATTCTGCCATTGGGAACCGTCGTGGACGAACAGCGAAAGCTGGCTAGGCCAGACTAGAAGCCGGGGTGCGGGGTAATAGAAAAGTGTCGTAGGCAATGCGACCGAGGCATTTTCGCTCAGGCGACCTTCCAAAGTCAGCCACCTCAACCTTCCCGAAAGTCGGTGCATCCCGCTGGGGTCTTCGACCCTCTCGCCGTCGAGAACCAGAATATCGTTCCCGACCGGCTGAGCGAACAACAGCAGCGTGTCGGGGGTCGTCCACGTGTACTCCGTCTCGAGCTGATCGTTCAGAAGCGTAACGCCTCCGGCCTCGGAAACCACAATAAAGTCGCGATGTTGGCTCAACCCTGCGCCGTACATGCCTTCAAAATAGCGGCGGACAACAACGTCTCCACCGTTGTCAACATGGGCGAGAAAGGTCCCACTCCCGGGCCGGACGGCTTGAACGACAACACCGCGCCGGTAGGGGACGACCTTCACTAACGGTACGAGGCCGAAGGGAGATTCTTCCCATAGAGAACCTAGGTTGACTCTCGACGCTTCAATGCCGGTGGCCCGGGTGTAGATTCCCAACACCACATCTTGGTCCTCAGTAAGGTCCTTTAGTCGAAAGTTGGGAGGCAGCCGTTGATAGACAATGTATGCGTGGTCCGAATCGACGGAGAAGTCGATAGGCTTGGCATAGGTTTGCGCGTCGTCAACTTCGAATATCGCGGCCGATCCGAAAACCGGATGCGTCACGGCGAGCATGGCGATGGCGCAAACAGCGTAGAGAAGTACATTCATTAGTGGTGCCAATTACAACAATTGCAATGATCTATTTGAGCGGCCTCATAGTAGGATCCTCCTGCTAAAACAACGATTGCCCAATATGTAGCAGCTTCACCAATACATCCCAGCGTTGGACATGCAGCAAACATCTCACGGTACCATTGGTTGTCACACGAAAATCGGCCAACCGCGCACGTGTTCTTGGCGACCGTTGGCTCCCCTTCGCGATCAACTGAACGCGCTGGCGTTGAATACGTTGGACGCAGGCAGTTCGAAACCGCTGAGCACGGCCGAGGAGGCGACATCCCCTGGACCAAAAACGCCGTGGTCGATGTATCCGTCACGGTCAAAGGTGAGCACCGTTATCTTGGCAGCCCGGGGATCGACGATCCAGTATTCCGGTATTCGGAGGTCTGCGTAGTCCGCGCGTTTCTGCCCATAGTCTCGCTCCGGATCGTCCGGGCTTACCACTTCGACTACGATGTCGGCACCAAGCCAATAGCGATCCTGACGACGCGTATCGGTGGCGTCCAGCAGAACCATCAGGTCGGGCTCGCGGAAGCGACCCTCGCGGATGCGGAGCCGCAACGGTGCAACAAGCGCGATACCGTTTTCGGTTCGGACACGCTGGTCGAAGAGGCGGAATAACAGCATGAGGATGGACTGGTGTGAATCGGTGGGTTCACGGAGTTCCTCGATGCATCCGTCCGCGAACTCCACCAGGCGGTTGCAGCGGTCGGTGAGCCGCAGGTAGTCGACCTCGTTCCAGCACCCCTGCGGGGGACGGGCATCGAGCAGGATGGCGTCAGCAGATCGCTGGGGCGTTGCGACTATCTTGATCATGACATGATGATGGCATCTGGTGTGCGGCGCGGCAAATTCGCAGCGATGCCAAGATGAAGCCGCGTCCCATCCCAGCTTGGCGCGGTTGGTTGGTCAGTCCCTCCGTTACTACCGCGCCCAAACAAGGGCGGGACGGTGCCGGGGGACGCGATACATCCTAGGCCAGGACTTCCGCATCAGGCGCGTAACGCCCCCGCGCACCTGAAGGCGACCTCCAAGTTCTCTGCCAAAAAAACAGCCCGCACCAGGAGGAGCGGGCTGTGTCAAGAATCAACTCAGCAAGCGCTGAAGTGCTACGGGGTGTAGCTCAACTCCAGCCCGAATGACCGCGGCGGGTTGAAGCCGTGATAGCCGCTGTCGCCGATCGCATAGGGAGCGATCGCGTCGTTCACGTTCTTGATGTAGACGCCGTATTGGTAGTTGTCGCGGCGCAGCATCAGCTTCAGGTTCAGGAACGTATAGGTTGGCGTCGGCCGCAGGTTGTTTTCGGTCCTGAACACCTCCTTGCCCCTGTGGTAGACGTCGCCACGCACCGTGGCATCTTGGCCCATCAACTCGAAGTCATACATCAACGAGGCGAAATAGCTCAATGTCGGTGTAAAGCGAATGCGGTTGCCCGGTTCGATGGAGATGAGTTGCACGCCGCCTACAAATCTGCCCGCCTCCTGCGTCTGCGTTTCCGCGTCGGGTACCCATGCACCGCCCGCGTGCAGGCTCAATGCGTCCGTCAGTTGGCCCCGCACCTCGAATTCCACCCCGCGGGATGAGGCCTGGCCGACGTTGTCAGTGACGGGTCGGGTATAGGCGTCGGCTATCGGCACTGCGGTCGTAGGATCCACCAGCGCCGGAAATTCGCCGCTGGTCGAGACCACGGCATTGTTCATTTTCATGTCATAGGCATTCAGCGTGAGGTCGAGCCGTCCATCCAGGACAGTCGCCTTTACTCCGAGTTCCAAAGACTCTATATCGTCGCCGCCGAATGTCAGCAGCTCGCTGGCCCGTTCGGCGAGTTCCGCGGCCTGAGGGACACCCCGCGCCGCGAGTTCCTGGTATTCGGTAACACGGCTCGTGAGCCCGGTGTTTACGCCGCCGGCGCGGAACGCGGTCGCCCACGTGCCGTAAATCATCACGTTGTCGTTGGGCCGCCAGGTGAGGGTGACCTTCGGCGCCGCCTTTTCCTGCGTCTGCGTTTCGGCGCGTGGCGTCGCCTCGGAGAGCGGCACCCACCGGCCGCTCGGGCCGCCCAATGCGGTGAACTCACTCTCTGCGTAGCGCACTCCGCCCAGGATCTCCCACTGGTCGCTTAAGGCGTAGCTCACCTCGCCGAAGAGGGCCTGCTCATCCCGCACGGTATAGCCCGCGCCGCCCGTCCGCATGAAACCCTCTTGCAGGAGGCGGTGGACTGCCCGCATCTGCTCGAGCGACACTGCGGGGTTGAAACTCAAGCCGTTGCGCTGGCAGGTGATGTCGGGATACTCGGGACCGCCGTAGATGACGCCATGCTTCGGCCCCAGTGCGCCGCAGTGCATCCAGCTCTTTGGATCGTCCCCGTTCTCGATGTCCTGACTGAAGGCGCCGACGCTCCACTGCAACCGGTTGCCCGTGGTGGAGACCAGGCGCACTTCATGGGCCTGGCGTTCATTGACGTCCGAATGCGCCCGGACGGAGCTGCGGGCCCAGAATGAACCGGGTGGGCAACCTGCTATCTCGCACGCGGCGTCGACGGCGACGGGCCAGGCCGACCCCGGGCGGACGAAGCCCGACCTCGTCTCCTCGCCATAGGTGATGTCGTGCTGATAATTCCCCGTGGATACGATCAGGTCTGCCCAACCCAGCGACCATTCGGCGGTGAGGTTGAAGATCGTCGACGACGACTCTCCGCCGTCGTTAAACTGGTTCGAGGCCATGTGCGTGACGTAGACGGCATCCGGGCCGTCCTTGAATCTCCCGGTCTCCCCGTCGAGCGTGCCGTTGGGGCCGCTTTCGCAACCCCCTACGACGGGATAGGGCGGTACTTCAGGTTCCCGATCATTGTCGGGGATATTGCCCGCGGGGCGTCGGTCTACGTAGCAATGGTGGGCAATCCCGGGGCCGCCGATATCGCTATAGACATGGTAGGCCGTCCCAACGATTGTGAGCGCGTCGGTGGGATAGAAGGCGAGTTGGGCCCTGTATCCCTGCTCGTCGACGTAGTCGACATCCTCGATGATCTCGGGCCCGTACTTGTCGAGGAGACCGGGTTTGTTGCGCGAGTAGGGGGTGATGCGCGCGGCCAGCTTCTCGCCGAGCGGGATATTGACCATGGCGTCGATGCGGTGCCCGAGGTCGCTGGACTGCGTCTGGTCCTCGAACCTTACCTTGATGGCCCAGTCGAAGCCCTCGGGGTTGGGTTTCCTGGTGATGTAGCGGACCGCCCCCGCCATGCTGCCCTCGCCGTAGAGCGAGCCCTGCGGCCCCTTGAGCACCTCGATGCGCTCCAGGTCGAAGTTCGGAAGCAGCGGCTGCCGGGAACCCGTGCCCTGTACGGGGATGTTGTCCACGTACATCGCGATCGGTCCGGTCGGGGACCTGAACTGCGCGACTCCGCGCGCCGTGATTCGGTGCCAGGTCTGCGTGGCGTTGCCGTAGTTCAATCCTGGGATTGCCAGGAAAAGATTCTTGATGTCCTCGACGCCCCGCTGCTCGATGTCGACATCCGTCAATGCCGAGATGGTCAAGGGCGTGTCCATCAGTTGCGTGTCGCGGTACGTGGCGGTGACCACGATCTCCTCGACCAGCGAATCGCCTTCGTCCGCTTCTTCTTCGGCGGACTGGGCCGCTGCAGGCAAGCCGAACGTCATGCCGATTGCGGCCAATGCCGCAAGATACAGCCGTCCCCGGCTGCTAGCGCAACAAATACTCATTCATTTCTCTCCATCCGAGACACCGCGTCGCGGTGTCGGTTCACTCTACTGAACCGCCCATATTACACCTTCGCGGATGCCTCGTGTGCGGGTTCATGGGGATGTGGGACTGGGAGTCCTCGCCAGGAAGGCACTCGTTCGTCGGCTTACCGCGTTCCCCAATGAGTGTAGATTATTCAGAGCAGCCGAGATTGACGTGGAACCGGATTGTAGACAATGCCCATGCGCATGACATCCAGATTGTCGCGACACACCTTTTTGGCCCTGCTGGTCTTGTCGCAGGCCGCCGCGGCGGCGGAATCCGATGCACACGGGGTGGTTTTTGACGATGAGACCAACCGTTATCACGTTTATTCGGGGGGTGATATCCAGGCCACCCTCGAAGCCGCGGCCGAGAACAGCGAATACAAGACCATCACGGTACATGCGGGAACCTACCGGCCTGACAGCGCCAGGCAGGCGTTGATCTGGTTCAACCAGCGTCACGACGGCATTTTGCTTCAGGCCGAAGGGGAGGTCATTCTGACCGCCGCCAATCCTGACATCGCGAACGAGGCCGATGCCAGTTTCCCGGCCGTGGTCAATCACGTGGTCTATTTTGGCGACGGCATCAGCCGCGAGACGGTGTTCGACGGCTTCAAAATAACTGGAGCCAACGATTTTCTGACCTACGGCGGGCCGAGCATCGAGTCCAGCAAGAGACTGCGGAGAACGCTCTTCTTCTACCGGGATGGCGGGGCTATCAAGATATTCGGCAAGTCCTATCCAACCATCCGGAACATCGAGGTTTACGACAACTACGCAAACCCCTGCGCGGGCGGGATTTCCATCGAGCACGGGCCGGGCGTGCTCAGCAAGACGCCAGTACTTATCGAGAACTGCATCATGCGCGACAATCGCGCGGAGATTACCGGCGCTGCCATTGACGTCCTGCCGTTGGGCAACGCCGAGATCAGGAATTGCCTGTTTGTCGGCAATGTCGCCAACGTCGGGAAGGACTGGATTAGCGGAGCGGAGCCTTACAACGGGAAACACGGCTCGGGTGCGCTGACCGTGTTCGAAACGGCAAGGGCAACCGTCAGCCACAGCACATTTGCCAACAATTGGGCGGGTGTTGACGATCGGGCCGAAGGGAGCACGTACCGCAACAACATCTTCTGGAAGAACAATCTTCCGGGCGGAATCGCCAAGGGTGCCCGCTACGAGATGGACATCGTCAATTCAGATGGCGTCACAGGAAATTTTGTCAACGGGGATATGGATGACGTGCAGAACAGCGTTGACACGGAGCGCAACACCCTGGATGCGCCCGATCCGCTTTTCGACGAGAGTTTCGTGCCGACCGCGCCGGAATACTCGGAAGTCGGATACCGGTCGTTTGCGGCGGACAAAGACGACTGATTCCTATCCGGGCATCGATCCGGCACCGGGGTTCTTCGGCTCTTCAATTTCCAGCAAGGTGTTCATTTTCTTGGGCTCGGAAATGACCTGCTGGCTGCCGGAAGGCCACAAGACCCGGATTTCCTCGATCTTGCCGGCATCGCCCAAACCGAAATAGAGCGGCATGCTGCTCTGTGACAGATAGCCGGACTTGCCATCCATCACCTGCGCGTAACTGCCGGTATCGGTTTTCAACTCCACACGCGCGCCGATACCCGACCGGTTTGAAGTGGTGCCCTTGAGGCTGACCTTGAGATACCGGGTCTTCGCGGATACCGATGTCAGATTATTCACCAGGACCAGGGGCTCCGTGTTGAACTCATTGGTGATGATGTCCAGGTCACCATCGTTATCCAGGTCGAATATGACGGAGGCCCGGGTGCCCCTCGCGCCCCAGATTTCCACCGTTCCGCTGCGATCATCGCAGGCCCAGAACTCGGCATCCTTCTCGTCGTCGCAATCCAACGTGAACCAGCGCACCGCTGACAGTTGATCGCGTCGCGGCTCTACGCCGAGAATGAACTCGGAGTCGCGGAACCTTTCGCCGTTTTCGTTCAGCAGGACCGAGTTCACGCCGTAGCGGAAGGGGAAATTCATGCTGGAGGCTATGAATACGTCCTGAAAGCCGTCGGCATTGATGTCGCCAGTGCTCAATCCCCAGGGCCAGTAGTTCTCGGCCCCAATCCGGTCAGAGATCTCCTTGTAGATGCCAGGGTTCTCCTGCTCGAAGAAGGAATTCCCGTAAATGCTGGTTGCATGACTCAGGTCTTCATCCGACTCGCCCCCGGTGCCGAATCCACCACGGATGACGATGGCGGCAGCGCTTATCTCCGACTTGTCTTTTTCCCGCTCGACGCCGATGTTCTCGCCCATGTCGGAGTGCATGTCGGTGATATAGATGTCCATGAGCCCATCGTTGTTCCAGTCGAATATCTTGATCCCCATCGCGCCCCAGGACGTCTGGGGGAAAACTTCCGGGCCCATCCTGACGAAGCGTTTGCCTTCCCGGTTCTGGTAGTACTGGTCGGCCCCCTGCATATTGAGTACGTACAGGTCCGTCCAGCCGTCCCCGTTGATGTCACCGGCGGCGGCATCTCCAGCCCAGCCCATGTCCTGCACGCCAGCTTGTTCAGAGACATCGATGAATCGATTCCCGCCCTCGTTGTGATACAGGATGCTTTGCTCAAAGCGTTCAGGTCTAAGGTGGCCGGCAAATGCGTCGCTATATCCGTCGTAGAACTCGTAGTCGACACCGTCATTGGATGCCTGACGCAGTTTTTCGGAAGTGTACTGGCCCACGTTGGCGAGGAACAGGTCCAGCAGGCCGTCCCTGTCGTAGTCAAAGAACACGGCGCCGGAAGAATGGCCTTTGTGCCCGGTACCGGATGCATCGGTTATGTCGCGGAAAGCCCCGCCACCGATGTTTTCGCACAAGCGGTTTCCCTTGCGAACGGTCGTGATGTAGAGGTCTGCATCGCCGTCGTTGTCGATGTCCGCGAACGAGGCGGCGACCGAAATGCGGTCAGGCAGGGCCACGCCCGCTTTGCTGGTGATGTTTTCGAATTTGCCGCCGCCGGTATTTCTCCACAGCTCATTTCCGCCGGCCTGGGTGACGAACAGAACATCCAGCCGGCCGTCGTTATCGACGTCGGCTACCGCGATGCCGTTGCCATGATCGTAGTGCACCGCCTTGTAGGTTCTCGCAGTGTCCTCAACGCTGCGATGGCGAAAGGTAATGCCACTCTCCGGCTGCTGGTCGGTGAATTTGAACGCATGGAAAACCTTGATATCAGCCGCGGTCCCGAGCTGGTCCTGTCGGCGTTTCGCCAGTTCCGGCGGGCCGAAAACCGTCCGCGGCTGGCCAACCCGCGTGACTTTCTTTGGTGGCTTTTCTGGCGTAGCGGTCTGGGCATGTGGCCCACACATCTGTTTCCATTTCGGCAGATGGCTCACTGCCTTGCAATGCTTGGCGATCCCATCGGCGTCTCCGTCCTGCATGTACAGTTGCACGAGCAACCCGTGCGATGTGAGCGCCAGGCGGTGTTCCGGTGGGAGGCCGTCGATCACCTGCAAGAACAGCTCCTTGGCGGCGGCGTTGTTGAGACGGCCCATCTCGACCTTCCCCAGGAAGAAGGCAACACCAATGGTCTGCGTGTTGTCCGAGCCGAGATGATCAGTGTAGATGTCGTATGCCCTATTCAGGTACTTGTGGCCGTCCAGCGACTTCGCCTGCTCTGTCAGCCGTACTCCGGCGTCGTAATTCAAAGCCGCCAGGAGCCCGAGATCACCTTCTGCCTGGGCAAGCTTGATGGCCCTGTCATAGAACCTCAGTTTCGACCGTTGGTCGGGTACTGCCGAAGCATGGCCCTGCATCATCAGCGGGTCGATCAGTTCCAGAGAGTTCTTGCCGTAGGTCTTTTCATAGCGCTTGTAAGCGATCTCGAGGATTCCCCCCGCCTCGCCATAGTGCCCGGTTTCGAGCAGCGTTCTTCCGTAGTTGTAGGTCAGGCTGGCCGTATTCTTGTGGTCCGGGCCGTAGGCCTTTTCACCGAGTTCGTAGGCGAGCCTGGCGTAAGGCAGCGCTTCGTCGAGGTTGCCGGCCTGCGCGTGGGACTGGTACTGCGCGTAGGCCTCGGAGAAGGTCATGTCGGCGTCCTGGCCAAACGCGGGAACCGTGATCACAAAAAGAAAGACGAATCGCCACATATGCGCCTCCTGACCGCTTCCGTGCGGGTAGGGTAACATCAGTCATGCGGGCGTCATCGTTGGCACCGCGCCTGCGATGTCAGACACAAGAACTCTGGTGCGGGGGTTTGCAAACATCCCCATAAATCCCATCCGCGCCACCATCGGTTATTCTTGCGTCTCGCAATCAGGAAAGAGCCCGAAGGGGATAGGGGGAACAATGGCCAACCCACTCAAAGTCGGCATGTTAGGGGCCGGAGGTATCACCAATTCGCACTTGCCCGCCTACCTGGAACATCCCGATCGGGTGCAACTCACGGCGGTTTGCGACCTCATTGAGGATCGCGCCCAGGCCCTTGCCGAGAAAGCTGGAGTTGAAGCGGTCTACACCGATCTGGACCAGATGTTGCGCGAGGCGGACATAGATGCGGTGGACAACTGCACTTTCCACCCTGCACACGCCCCACTGACCATTGCCTGCGTCGAAGCCGGCAAACACGTCATCGTCGAGAAACCGATGGCCAGGTCCTTGCCGGAGTGCCGGGACATGGTCGCAGCCGCCGACAAGGCCGGCGTGACCCTGATGATCGCGCAGGACCTGCGTTACTCGCCTGAGGCGTTTGCGGTGAAACGCTTCATCGACGAAGGCAGGCTGGGCGATATGTTCGCGGTTCGAACCCACCTGCTTTCACCGCGGGTGCCGCCCCGTATCGGACGTGCGCGTCAGGACCGCTATGCCGACGCCAACCAGGGTGGCGGCACCCTGATGGCCGTACAGGTGCATCACATCGATCTGCTGCGTTTCTACGCTGGGAACGTCAAGCGGTTGACGGCGGTGTGCAGGTCGATAGGACCGCGGATGGTCAATGGCGCCGAGGACCTGGTCGCTGCGATCCTTGAATTCGAGAACGGAGTGCTCGGCCACTTGTTCGCGGGCCCGGGCGAAACCCCCGAGGACGCTTCGGACGGGCGCCCGGTCACGGCTTCTACCAGATCCTACATGTTGTACGGCACCGAAGGCACGATTCACTCGACGCCGTCGACGCTTCCCGAACACCACCATTTCGGAAGAATCATGTTTGCGCCGACGGAAGATCGGCCTATTGATCGAAGTATTCCGGCCGATCTGGAGCGGTGGGTGCATCCACCCTTCGAGCCCATCGACACGAGCGGTCTCGATCTCCCCACAGTCAAACCCTTCGTCAACGAGATCCTGCACTTCGAGGAGTGCATCAGGACGGGCAGGGAACCCATCAGCAGCGGTCGGGACAACATGGAGACGATGAAGATCATCTATGGCATCTGGGAGTCGTCCCGGACTGGCAAGGCTGTCGAATTGGATGATCTCTAGCGACCGATGAAGCAGATGCCGTCGGATCCCTTTCTTCCCGCCGAGGATCCGCTGTATCCGAGTTCGGACGGCCTTCCGTTGGCTGAGAACGACTGGCAGTTGTGGGCGATCCTGGACGCTGTCGGCACGCTGAAGATTCGCTACGGGGGCCGGCCGGACATCTACGTGTCGGGCGACCTCTTGATCTACTACGAGGAGGGCAACCCGCGCAGGTCCGTCGCGCCGGATGTCTTCGTCGTCTTCGGGGCGGCGAACCACAAGCGCAACGTGTACAAGCTCTGGGAGGAGCCGAAGGTGCCGGACTTCGTTCTGGAGGTGGCGTCCGAGAACACCTGGAGGGAGGACCTGGGTCGGAAACGCGCGCTCTACGCGGAGCTTGGTGTGCGCGAATACTGGCTGTTCGATCCGAGGGACGAGTACTTCGATCCGCCGCTACAGGGCCTCGTCTTGCGGGAACGCGCCTATCGCGCATTGCCAGCGCTCGTGGAGAACGGAGCCCGGACGATTCGAAGCGAGGTGCTGGGGCTCGACTTGCGCGCGGAGGGGGGCGTGCTGCGCTTTCGCGACCCCGCGACCGGGCAGCGTCTGAAGACCCACGCGGAGGCGACGACGGCTCTCGCCGAGGAGAGGGCGGCGAGGGACGAGGCGACGAAGGCCCTTCGGGCCGCCGAGGCCCGCATCGCCGAACTCGAAGCGCGCCTGCGCTAGCGAGTTCGGCCGCGAAGATTCCTTGCTTCGGGCCCATACGCAAAGACCTGCGCCGCAGGCCTCGACCGACCGCCCACGCGCCTGCGCGACCGAACGCAATCACGCTGGAGTTGCGATAGAGCAAGCGCGCAAAAAAAACAGCCCGCACCTTTCGGTGCGGGCTGCGCCAAGGATCAGCCTAAGCTGGCTTAAGCCGTTACCGGTTCATCCTGTACTCAAACCCGATCGACCGCGGCGGGTGGAAGCCGTGGTAGCCGCTGTCACCCAGCGAGTAGGGGGCGATCTCATCCATGACATTGTTGACATAGATGCCGAGCTCGTAGTTGTCGCGGGCAAACATGAGCTTCGCGTTCAGGAACCCGTAAGTTGGCGTCGGCCGCTCGTTGTTTTCGGTCCTGAACACCTTCTTGCCCCGGTAGTAGTAATCGCCGCGCAGACTGCCGTCGTAGCCGGCGATGTGGAAGTCATACTGCGCCGAGGCGAAGTAAGCCAGTACCGGCGTCAGGCGAATGCGGTTGCCGGGGGCGATGTTGATGGCCACGCCCGCTCCCGCTATGGTCCCGCCCGCCTCCTGCGCCAGGGTTTCCGCATCGGGGATCCACGCGCCGCCAGCCCGCAGGCTCAACGCATCGGTCAACTGTCCCCGAACCTCTAACTCGAAGCCGCGGGACTTGGCCTCGCCGATGTTGTCGCTGACGCTTGTGGGATAGGGGGGGGCTCCCCCGACCGGGGAAGCGGGATCCACCAGTTCGCGGAACACGAATGACGTGGTCACCACCGCGTTCTGGATGTCCATCTGGTAGGCGGCCAGGGTGAAGTCGAGCCGACCGTCCAGGACCGTCGCCTTGACTCCCACCTCCAGGGACGTCACATCGTCGCCTTCGAACGTCAGCAGGTCCAGGGCGGCGTTAAGGTTCTCCTGGGCGCCGGGAACTCCCCGCGCGGCGAGTTCCTCGTACTCGACCAGCCGCGACACGAGCCGCGTGTTCACGCCTCCGGCGCGGAACGCGTTCGCCAACATGACGTAGACCATCGTGGAGTCGTTGGGCCGCCATGTAAGGGTGACCTTCGGCGCCGCCTTCTCCTGGGTCTGGGTCTCGGCGCGTTGCGTCATCTCGTCGAACGTGGACCACCTGCCGCTGGGGCCGGCAAAGGTAGAGAACTCGCTCCTGGCGAAGCGGGCGCCGGCCAGGATCTCCAACTGATCGCTTATCGCATAGCTCACCTCGCCGAAGATGGCAGACTCTTCCCGCTGGTGAGTCGAGGCGGCGCCCGGCCGACCAGCGCTGGTTGTTTGCAAGAGCCGGTGCATTGTGCGTATCTGGTCGAGCGACAACGCGGGGTTGTAGGTAATGCCCGCAGACCGGCTATTCTGGCAGGTGATATCCGGGTAGGCGGCGCCACCGAAGATGGACCTGTTCTGGTGCCCCACCGCGCCGCAGTGCATCCAGGAGCGCGGATCGTCCTCGTCCGCGTTTGTCTCGAGATAGGCGCCGACGGCCCACTGCAGCCGGTTTTCCGGCTGGTTGGAAACCAGGCGCACCTCGTGGGTCATGCGGTCGTAGAGATTCAGGCCAGCCCTGCTGCTGCTGCGGCCCCAGAAGACGCCGGAATCGCAATCGAATTCCGGTATCGCTTCTTTGCATACTTCAATCAACCGCCAGTGCCAATCCGTGTAACCGTACCAATCGCACTTGATCCTCTGATCGAGCGTCAACGGGCCCGAAGTGCACTCTGCGAACCTCGAGGAGCGACCACCTTCACCGGTCCGTATCAGCTTGTGATTCGCGGGCTGGGAAAGCCATGCATGAAATTTGTCCTCCGGAAGCCTGTCGGGGGTAAGGGTGCCGAATCGGCCGCCGACCCTCTGCTCCTCCGAGTGGGCGATGTGGTGCTCGTAGATCCCCGAGGACCACGTCAGGTCCGCGAAATCGAGCTCCCATTCGATGCTGAGGTTGTTGATCCAGGTCCTCGACCATCCACCGTCGTTCCATTGCGGCGAGGCCATGTGCGTCACGTAGAAGTGCTCGGGGCCCGCCTTGAATCTCGCGGTCTCTCCGTCCAACGCGCCGTTCTGGCCCCTTTCGCAATTATTCGTATCGGGGTCGATCCAGTCGGCACCCGCAGCCAGGCCTGCCGTTACGGGAAAGCGCGGTATCTGGGCGACATGATCGCCGGGGGCGAGATTGCCTTCAGCGGGGCGGCCGTCCACGTAGCAGTGATGGGCGGTCCCGGGAGCGCCGTGCTTGGAGTCGACAAAGTGGCGCGTGAAATTGACCGTGACCCTGTCACTCGCATACCAGGAGAGTTGGGCCCGGAATCCGAACTCATCGCGGAAATCGACATCTGGAATGATGCGGGGCCCGTACTTGTCGAGAATACCGGGCTTGTTCCGCGAGTAGGGCGTGATCCGCGCCGCTATCCGCTCCCCGAGCGGGATGTTGATCATGGCGTCAATGCGGTGCCCCGTGTCATCGGAATGGTACGGGTTCTCGACCCTCGCGGAGAGGGCCCAGTCGAAGCCCTCGGGACTCGGCTTCTTGGTGATGTAGCGGACCGCCGCCGCCATGCTGCCTTGACCGTAGAGCGTGCCCTGCGGGCCCTTGAGCACCTCGATGCGCTCCAGGTCGAAGTTCGGAAGCTGCGGTGACCGGGCACCCAGGCCCTGTACCGGCGTGTTGTCGATGTACATCGACACCGGTCCGGTCGGAGACCTGAACTGGGCGATGCCGCGCGCGTTGACGTAGTGCCAGGTCGGCGCGGCCTGCCCGTAGTTCAATCCGGGGACCGACAGAAACAGGTCCGTGATGTCTTCCACGCCCCGTTGCTCGATCTCGATGTCCGTCAACGCCGTGATGGTCAACGGCGTGTCCATCAACTGCGTGTCGCGGTAGGTGGCGGTGACGATGATCTCTTCGACCACCGAACCATCGTCGTCGTCTTCTTCCTCGTCGGACTGGGCCGACGCAGGCAAGCAGAACGTCATGCCGATCGCGGCGAATGCCGCAATGCCGAGCTGTCGCCAGCTCATGGAATACGTAGTCATTCATTCCCCCTTGTTCGGTTTTTTCAAACGGAACCAGCGACGTTGCATCCCGGGGGGTGGTTGTTACACCACTCGCCGGCCAGCGATACCGCGCCGACGGTGTCCTCTCACGTAACTACACCGCTCTTGGTACACCAACCATGGGTTTTTGTCAAACCGCGAACGCCGCGAACGCCGCGAAATCGCCATTGACGACTGGACTTGACAGAGCGTATGAGCGCGATCGAAATTGGCATTCAGCCTTCAACAATGCCTGGGTCACCGAGCATCGGCAGCTCGGACTACAGATACGCTGGCGGCCCACCATCTGATCGAAGCATGGCCGTGCATCCGTGAGCGTGGGGTAACACCGGTCACGCCGGAGTCATGGTAGAGCAAGGGCGCAAAAAAACAGCCCGCACCTCTCGGTGCGGGCTGCGCCAAGGATCAACTCAGCTAGCTGCCAAGCAGCGCCAGGAGCTTACCGGTTCATCCTGTACTCAAACCCGATCGACCGCGGCGGGTGGAAGCCGTGGTAGCCGCTGTCACCGAGTGAATAGGGCGCGATCTCATCCATGACGTTGTTGACATAGATGCCGACCTCGTAGTCGTCGCGGGCAAACATGAGCTTCGCGTTCAGGAACCCGTAGGTTGGCGTCTGCCGCTCGTTGTTTTCGGTCCTGAACACCTTCTTGCCCCGGTAGTAGTAATCGCCGCGCAAGCTGGCATCGTAGCCAGCGAGCTGGAAGTCATACTGCAGCGAGGCGAAATAGGCCAATACCGGTGTCAGGCGAATGCGGTTGCCGGGCTTGATGTTGATCGCTACGCCCGCTCCCGCTATGGTCCCGCCCGCCTCCTGCGCCAGGGTTTCCGCATCGGGGATCCACGCGCCGCCAGCCCGCAGGCTCAACGCATCGGTCAACTGTCCCCGAACCTCTAACTCGAAGCCGCGGGACTTGGCCTCGCCGATGTTGTCGCTGACGCTTGTGGGATAGGGGGGGGCTCCCCCGACCGGGGAAGCGGGATCCACCAGTTCGCGGAACACGAATGACGTGGTCACCACCGCGTTCTGGATGTCCATCTGGTAGGCGGCCAGGGTGAAGTCGAGCCGACCGTCCAGGACCGTCGCCTTGACTCCCAGCTCCAGGGACGTCACATCGTCGCCTTCGAACGTCAGCAGGTCCAGGGCGGCGTTAAGGTTCTCCTGGGCGCCGGGAACTCCCCGCGCGGCGAGTTCCTCGTACTCGACCAGCCGCGACACGAGCCGCGTGTTCACGCCTCCGGCGCGGAACGCGTTCGCCAACATGGCGTAGACCATCGTGGTGTCGTTGGGCCGCCATGTAAGGGTTACCTTCGGCGCCGCCTTCTCCTGGGTCTGGGTCTCGGCGCGTTGCGTCGTCTCGCTGAACGGCGACCACCCGCCGCTGGGGCCGGCAAAGGTAGAGAACTCGCTCCTGGCGAAGCGGGCGCCGGCCAGGATCTCCAACTGATCGCTTATCGCATAGCTCACCTCGCCGAAGATGGCGGACTCTTCCCGCTGGTGATAGGAGGCGGCGCCCGGCCGGCCAGCGCTGGTTGTTTGCAAGAGCCGGTGCATTGTCCGTATCTGGTCGAGCGTCAACGCGGGGTTGTAGGTAATGCCCGCGGACCGGCTATTTTGGCAGGTGATATCCGGGTAGGCGGCGCCACCGAAGATGGACCTGTTCTGGTGCCCCACCGCGCCGCAATAACTCCAGGAGCGCGGATCGTCCCCGTCCTCGTTTGTCTCGAGATAGGCGCCGACGGCCCACTGCAGCCGGTTTTCCGGCTGGTTGGAAACCAGGCGCACCTCGTGGGTGACGCGGTCGTAGAGATTCAGGCCAGCCCTGCTGCTGCTGCGGCCCCAGAAGACGCCGGAATCGCAATCGAATTCCGGTATCGCTTCTTTGCATACTTCAATCAACCGCCAGTGCCAATCCGTGTAACCGTACCAATCGCACTTGATCCTCTGATCGAGCGACAACGGGCCCGACGTGCACTCTGCGAACCTCGAGGAGCGACCACCTTCACCGGTCCGTATCAGCTTGTGATTCGCGGGCTGGGAAAGCCACGCATGAAATTTGTCCTCCGGAAGCCTGTCGGGGGTAAGGGTGCCGAATCGGCCGCCGACCCTCTGCTCCTCCGAGTGGGCGATGTGGTGCTCGTAGATCCCCGAGGACCACGTCAGGTCCGCGAAATCGAGCTCCCATTCGATGCTGAGGTTGTTGATCCACGTCTTCGACCACCCGCCGTCGTTCCATTGCGGCGAGGCCATGTGCGTCACGTAGACATGCTCCGGGCCCGCCTTGAATCTCGCGGTCTCTCCGTCCAACGCGCCGTTCTGGCCCCTTTCGCAATTCGTTTCCGGGTCGATCCAGTCGGCACCCGCAGCCAGGCCTGCCGTTACGGGAAAGCGCGGTATCTGGGCGACAAAATCGCCGGGGGCGAGATTGCCTTCAGCGGGGCGGCCGTCCACGTAGCAGTGATGGGCGGTCCCGGGAGCGCCGTGCATGGAGTCGACGAAGTGGTGCATGAAATTGACCGTGACCCGATCATTCGCGTACCAGGCGAGTTGGGCCCGAAATCCGATCTCGTCGCGGAAATTGACATCTGGAATGATGCGGGGTCCGTACTTGTCGAGGATGCCGGGCTTGTTCCGCGAGTAGGGGGTGACGCGCGCCGCGATCCGATCCCCGAGGGGAATGTTGACCATGGCGTCGATGCGGTGCCCCGTGTCATCGGAATGTGACGGGTTCTCGATCCTCGTGGAAAGGGCCCAGTCGAACCCTTCCGTACTCGGCTTCTTGGTGATGTAACGGACCGCCGCCGCCATGCTGCCTTGACCGTAGAGCGTGCCCTGCGGTCCCTTGAGCACCTCAATTCGCTCCAGGTCGAAAACCGGAAGCTGCGGCGACCGGGAGCCCAGGCCCTGTACAGGCGTGTTGTCCACGTACATCGACACCGGCCCCGTCGGGGACCTGAACTGGGCGATCCCGCGCGCGTTGACGTAGTGGTAGGTCGGCGCGGCCTGACCGTAGTTCAATCCGGGGACCGACAGGAACAGGTCCGTGATATCCTCGACGCCCCGCTGCTCAATCTCGATGTCCGTCAGCGCGGTGATGGTCAACGGCGTGTCCATCAACTGCGTGTCGCGGTACGTCGCGGTGACGATGATCTCCTCAACCAGAGGATCGTCGTCGGCTTCTTCTCCCTCGTCTGCGTCGGACTGGGCCGCCGCAGGCAAGCAGAACGTCATGCCGATCGCGGCCAATGCCGCAATGCCGAGCTGTCGCCAGCTCATGGAATAGATAGTCATAAGTTTCCCTCTTGTCTCGTTGTAAGAACGAAACCAGCGATGTTGCGTCGCCAAGGGCGCGGTTGTTACACCACTCGCCGACCGGCGATGCCGCGCCGACGGTGTCCTCTCACGTAACTACCCTGTCGTACACTAAAGATGCGATGTTGTCAAGTTCGCTGTTGGCAACAGTTCGCTGTTGGCAACCGCCAACGCCGCGAAATCGCCATTGACGACTAGTGTTGAAAGGGCGTGTGAGCGTGATCGAAATTGGCATTCAGCCTTCAACAACGCCTGGGTCACCGAGCATCGGCAGTTCGGACCAAAGATACGCTGGCGGCCCACCATCTGATCGGAGCAAAATGCCCCCACTCCAATTGAGCGCTTTCTTCATGAACCATGATGGACGCGGGTTGACATGGTCCTGGGTGTTCCTGGCAAGTCTCGTCGTGTGGGTGACGTCAGGAATCGCTCTGGAGTACCTGATGTGCGAGATCGCTGCCTCCACTTAGGACGGGTGTGTGTCCCGGCCGGAAGGAGAAGATACGGTTGTCTCGTCGCGTGGCGTCGAGTCCATCAACGCGCCGTCGGGTGCGGAAAGACGGCGTCCAAGCGCCCCCGCATCTCGCCGCGGAACTCGGACAGTTCGCGGGCGAGGCTCTGGTGGTCCTGGGCCAAGGCGTCGACTTTGGCATCCAACGAACCGAACCGGGCATCGACGGTCGCCGCAAACTTGTCGAATTTGGCGTCGACCTCCGCCTCGAACCTGCCGAATCGCCGGTCAACCTCACCAAATCGCTCATCCACCCGCTTGAACTGCTCGTCCACCCGCCTGAACTGCTCGTCCACCCGGTCGAACCGCTTGTCGAACACGCGCCAAAGAAACGTGCCCATTGCCAATACGACGGTGACGGTCGTGGCGCTGGGGATGATGACTTCCGGCCCCATGGATTGCTTCTCCCTACGTTGATCATGCGCGAATCCCCTTAAGACCGTCCGGAATCCGCTACGACAACCAACTCCCACGACAGGGTGGTTCGAAGTGCCCGTAGCATACACTCTTGTTTCATGGTCCGGGGTTTCACGGTCCGGGCCAGGCAACCGAAGTCGAACGCCCGTTTGTCGGCCGATCAGCATGTCGCGACCGTCAAGTATCCGCGTTGGAACGGGGCGTTGGTAGTGGAAAGCTGCCATCCATGCTGTGCGAGATCACTGTACCCGTCCAGGGCTGCAGAGAACGGACGGGGATATCCAGGTGGACGCTTGCAGTTCCAACTTCCTCATCCAGGATGGCATCGGCAAGTTCGATGGATTCCACGCCGAGATCCTGAAGGAGACGATCCAATGGGATGGCCACATCATCAACAATGCCTGGGTCACCGAGCATCGGCAGCTCAGACTACAGATTCGCTGGCGGCCCACCATCTGATCGGAGCAAAATGCCCTCACTCCAATTGAGCGCTTTCTTCATGAACCATGATGGACGCGGGTTGACATGGTCCTCGGTGTTCCTGGCAAGTCTCGTCGTGTGGGTGCCGTCGGGAATTGCTCTGACGCCTGTAATGGCAGGAGCGATGTGGTCGACGCGCCCGTGGTCGCTGGCGTCGACTCCCCGGACGAGGATCTTGCGCAGTTCTTGAACGGGATGATCCAGGACGCCCGCTCGTTGCCGACCTCGGGCCTGATGCGGGGTCGCCTGGCCATGGCGTACGAGAACAATCTATTCCCGGACGAAGCGCTGATCAGCTACGCGCAGGCTGCGGCCCTCGACCCGGAAGACTTCCGCTGGCCGTACTTCAGCGCGCAGCTCAAAGGGAGACATGGGCTGTATCAGGTAGCCCTCGATGACCTCGAGCGCGCGATCGAGATCGATGCCGACTACGCGCCGGCCTGGCTCTGGCGGGGGACCTGGCTGCTGGATCTGGATCGCCCCGGCGAAGCCATGACGGCTTTTGAGCGTGCCCACGCCCTGGGGGCGGACAAGGAGGCGAGCTTTGGACGGGCCCGTGTGCTGATCGCGCAAGAGAAACACGCCGATGCCGTGACCCTGCTCGAACCCTTGGCGCGGGACTACCGCCATCCGTATATCTATCGCACGCTGGGATTCGCATTGAGGGCCCTCGGCCGGATGGAAGAGGCACGCACGGCCGTGGCACTGGGTCGAGCGGCAGACCCGCTTTCTTGGAGGGATCCGCGCGCCGCCGAAAAGGCGGCTTTCGTTCGGGGAATTGGCCGTTTCTCGTTTGCCCAGAACCTGCTTGGCGCGGGCAAGGTCGATGAGGCGCTGGAGATACTGGAAACGTTGCGCGGCGAGCAGCCCGACGAGACGTGCGGGGCAACAGGCCAACATGCGACGCGTACCTGCGAAATTCTGAATACTCTGACCCTTGCGTACGTGCGGGCGGGCCGCGAAGATGAGGCATTCGCCCTCGTGCAACGAGGTCTGTCGATCAATCCCGATTTCTTTCCCTTTCACCTCAACATCGCGGACCGTTACCGTCATCGTCGCGAACTCGATAACGCGCTCCACCACATCGAACGCGCCATCGCTTTGAATCCCTCGCTCGGTTACGGCTACGAGCAGCGCGGGCGATTGTTGATCGGTCTGGGTCGATACGACGAGGCAATGACTGCCCTCGAGATGGCGCTACGACTCGCGCCGGAACGCCCGGCGACGCTGTTGTATCTGGGCATGGTCGAAGGGGAACTCGAGCGCTGGCCGCAAGCGATCGAGCACTTGAGGCGCGCAATTCGACTGGACCCGGGATTCGCGGTGGGACACGCTTACCTAGCCCGTAGCCTCGGTGAAACCGGCCGAATCGACGAGGCCTGGCAAGCGTTCCGGATGGCAGAAGAGGGCCGCGCTCCAGCCTATGAACTTGAGGCAACCGAGCGGCGACTGAAGGAACTGGAGTCTGCGCTCTAATGCGAGCGAACTCCCAAGTCCTCGCAGCCGTCACTGGGGTGGCCCTCTTGATGTCAGTGATGTCAGCGTGCTCGCCATCCGGGGGGCAAGACGGCCCATGGTTTAGCGAGGAGGCCCGCCAGCGTGGTCTCGACTTCCAGCACCAATCGGGCTACGCGGGCCGACCGCTGCTGCCGGAAATCCTCGCCGGGGGCGCGGCGCTGGCCGACCTGGATGGTGATGGCGACCTGGACGCATACCTGGTTCAGAGCGGTCGAATCGGGTCGGAAAACGCTACTGCGGCCAACCGGCTTTATCTAAACCGCGGCGACGGGCACTTCGATGAAGCGCCGGCGGCAGCCGGCGCTGATGATCGGGGCTATGGCATGGGCGCCACCGCCGGCGACTACGACAACGACGGCGATGTGGACCTGTACGTCACCAACTACGGGCCAAACGTGCTGTTTCGGAACGACGGCGCCGGACGATTCGACGACGTGTCACGTGCAGCCGGCGTCGACGACGACGGCTGGGGCACCGCGGCCGCGTTCCTGGATCTGGATGCGGACGGTGATCTGGATCTGTTCGTCGTCAACTACATGAACTGGACGCCCGAAACCGAGCGGGACTGCTATGTGCGCGGCGCGATCACCTATTGCGGACCCGGGCAATACACGCTCCCGGCCATGGATCGGCTGTACCGGAACAACGGCGACGGGACCTTCACGGACATCACCTTCGATGCCGGCGTCAACGTCTCCTTCGGCAACGGTCTGGGCGTCGTGGGCACGGACTTCAATCGCGACGGACTCACGGACGTGTTCGTCGCCAACGATATGCTGGTCAACCAGCTGTGGTTGAACCGCGGGGATCTGCGCTTCGAGGACGAATCGCTACTGTGGGGTTGCGCCGTGGACGAGCACGGCATTGAAAAAGCCGGAATGGGAGTCGCCGCGGCGGACTTCGACAACGATGACGATACCGATCTGTTGGTAGTGAACATGGAGCAGCAGACCGATTCTTTCTTCCGCAACGAGGGCAGCTACTTCGTCGACGCAACCCGCGTGGTGGGGCTCGGCGCTTCGAGCCTGCGCCATACGCGCTTCGGCGTGGTCCTGGCCGATTTCGACAACGACGGCCGCCTGGATCTCTACGAGGCGAACGGTCGAATCGAGTCGTCGGACCCCTCGGTTACGCAAGACTTCGCGGAGCCCAACACGCTGTATCGCGGCACCGTGGGGACCACCTCGTTCCGATTTGAGCAAGTCACGCCCGAGGGTGGTGTCACCCCGCCGCTCCTGCACACCAGCCGGGGCCTCGCCGTCGGCGACGTGGATGACGACGGCGGCGTCGACCTGTTGGTCATGAATCGCGACGCCGCACCCTATCTGCTAATGAACCGCGTCGCCCGAGGCAATTGGGTGCGATTCGAGGTGCGCACAGCCACTGGACGCGACGCCCACGCGGCGAGCGTTTCGGCAACCGTCGGAGCCACTCGACAGCGCCGCGATGTACAGCCGGGCGCGAGCTACCTGGCGTCGAGCGACCCGCGTGTGCACTTCGGTCTCGGCCAGGAGACTCGGGTCAGCAACGTCATCGTTACCTGGCCGGGTGGCGAGACGGAAGCCTTCGGGGGTTTCGAAGCGGGAGCCACCTATCGCCTTGCTCAGGGTCTTGGCAGCCAGGTGAAATAACAGCAGAATCAGAATCGCCGCAACGTCTTGGCGCATGCATCGTTCCCTCGAAAAAGCCTTTCGGAGCCCAGTTTATCGTAGGCCAGGGCTATCGATTCCTGTGCGTTTCGGGGGCGATGACAGCGAACAGCGCGGTTGTGAGCAGGAGTGCGGCGGCCGCAGTCCAGAGGGGCGCGTCGAGGCCCTGTGCATCCCCTAGCCAGCCGAGCAGGATCGGTCCCACGACGTAGCCCATGTCGCTGATTGTCCGGTAGGAACTCATCGCCGACGCGTTCAACCCGGGCGGCGCCGAGTCGGCGGCGTAGGCGGCGGGCGCGGCGGCGCTGGCGGCGCTCGCGCCCCCCCATATGGCGCATGCGACGAGAAACCAGGCGTAGGCGGGTGCCAGGCTGAAGCAGAGCATGGATACGCTGGTGAGCAGAGTGGTGGGGACGATGACCGACTTGCGCCCGTAGCGATCCACGAGAGCGCCCGCCGGATAGGTGATGGCAAGGCCGATGATGCTGCCGAGCGCCAGGCCGAAGCCGATGTCGCTGGGATCCAGTCCGAGGCGATCCCGTGCGAGGATGGGAACGATGCTGAACAGGGCGCCGGTTCGCGCCGCGGCGCCGGTCAGGCTGATCAGGCATACGAGCAGAAAGCCGGCATTGCCGGCGAGCGCCCGAATTTGGCGACGAAACGGCAGAACCGGAACGCTTGGCCCTCGTTCGGCTGCGCCCATGGCGCGCGTCTCGGCGACTCCGAACCAGGCGATGGCAGCGACGATGGCACTGGCCACACCGTAGACCAAAAAGGGCGCCTCCAGCCCGAATCGCTCGGCCAGGTAGCCGCCGGGCAGGGGGCCGATGCCGACAGCGAACAGGAACACGCCCTGGTAGATCGACAGGGTGCGGCCCCGCGTCGAGGCGCGGGTGATGTCCGCGAGTACGATCAGGCCGGCGGTCAGCACGACGCCGGCTCCGGCGCCCGCGACGAAGCGAGCCAACACCAGTTCCACGTAGTCGGAGGCCATGGCGCACCACAAGTTGCCGAACGCGGACAACGCGCCGCCGATGGCCAGGGCATTGCGCCTGCCTAGCCGATCGGCAACCTGGCCGGTGGGCACGGCGAGCAGGACCCGGGCCAACCCATAAACGGCAACGGTCGCGCCGATGGCGACCTGGGGCACGCCGAATGATTGCGCGTACAGGGGAAGTACCGGAATCACCGCGCCGAAGCCAAGCTGATTGACAGCGATCAGGACACACATCCATGCGAGGACGCTGCGTTCGGACTGGCTTGTTTGCGCGTTCATGTGGTCGACCGTGCCCTTAATTTGCCGGACTGAGGGCGCTGACGTTCAAGAGGCTTGATGAAGAGCGCCGGGTAGAGCCACAAAAACCGTCGCCCTGGCGGGCACCGTGTTTTGCCCCCGCCCAAGCCCACCTATCACCCTGTCGATCTTGCCGCTGGCGCGGCAAGTCCGACAGTTTGCTAGCTTATCCGATGGCGCAGTGTTGCCGACAGAGTCGGGCGCGCCAGTTCCCTGGCGCAATGTGGCATCATTAAACGCTTGCGCAACTGGGAAGTGAGCAGCTATGAGCGAAGCGATCGATTTTCGATATGTGGGAACGCGGCCCGTCAGACCGGACGGTGTGGACAAGGTCACCGGGCGCGCCAACTATGGCGCGGACTTCAGTCTCCCGGGGATGATCCATGGCCGGATCTTAAGGAGCCCTCATGCCCACGCGCGCATCCTGCGTATCGATACGAGCAAGGCACTCGCGATGGACGGTGTGTTGGCTGTTGTCACCGGTGATGATTTGCCGGCGCTTGGCGAGGTGCGGGATCCTGATCTCGCCGTCAATGTCATTGCGCGCGATCGCGTGCTGTATCACGGCCATGCGGTGGCTGCGGTGGCCGCGACATCAACGACCATCGCCGATGGCGCCCTGGAAGCTATCGAAGTGGAATATGAGCCGCTACAGGCGCTGATGTCGATGGAAGAAGCGATCGCGCCGGATGCACCGCTCATACACGACGACATTTTCACCCAGGGGTTGCCCGAGACGCCGACGGAGCCGTCGAACATACCGCAGAAATACATGCTCACCGGCGGTGACCTCGAGGCCGGTTTCGAAGCAGCCGACCTCATCGTCGAGGGCGAGTATTCGACGCCCACGGTGCATCAGGGCTACATCGAGCCGCACGCCTGCGTTGCCAACATCAACGAAGAGGGGCGAGCGACAGTATGGTGCTCCACCCAGGGCCATTTCGGCGTACGCGGCTCCGTGGCCGGGGTGCTGGGAATGGATGTGTCCAGGATCAAGGTCATACCCAGCGAGATCGGTGGGGGATTCGGCGGCAAGCTCACGCTGTACCTGGAGCCGCTGGCCGTGTTGATGTCACAACGATCCGCGCGCCCCGTGAAGATGGTCATGACCCGCGAGGAGGTGTTCCGCGCCTCGGGTCCGGTGTCGGCCACGCGCTCGCGTATCAAAATCGGTGCAAAGCGGGACGGCACGTTGACGGCAATGCAGGCGGAGCTGTGGTATGAGGCGGGCGCCTATCGCGGCGGTGGGCCAATGCGGCCTGGGTGCATGTGCATCTTCGCCGGATATACCTGTCCGAACTTCCTCATCGAGGGCTATACCGTGGTGGTCAACAAGCCCAAGGTCGCCGCTTACCGTGCGCCGGGTTCGCCGCAGTCCAACTTCGCCGGCGAATCGACGTTGGATGAGCTGGCGCGCCAGCTCGGCGTGGACCCCATCGAGTTGCGTCTGAAGAACGCCGTTAGCGAGGGCAGCCAGTCCACCTACGGACCGAAGTTCTCCAAGGTCGGCCTGCGGGAATGTCTCGAGGCGGCCAGGCAGCACCCGAACTACGCAGTAAAGCTGGGTGAGAACGAGGGTCGCGGCGTTGCCGCGGGGTTCTGGTTCAACGGTGGCAACCAATCGTCGGCCGAGGTGCTGGTCAATGAGAACGGCACGGTGACCGTGGTGGAGGGCAATCCCGACATCGGTGGCTCGCGTGCCTCGATGGCGCTGCAGTGCGCCGAGACCCTGGGCATTCCCTATGAGGATATCCAGGTAGTCGTGGCCGATACGGAAAGCGTCGGCTTCAGCAATGCCACCGGCGGTAGCCGCACGACGTTCGCTACCGGAATGGCCGTGATCGAGGCGTCGCGCAAGATCATCGCGGATCTGCGGGCGCGCGCCGCATCCATGTGGGAGTTGGACGTCGATCAGGTCGACTGGATCGACGGTCGCGCGGTGCCGAAACCGGGGGCCAATGTGGACGTAGAGCCGCTCTCGCTGCGCGAGATTGCGGGTGCCGCGGCGCGAACGGGAGGACCGATCAACGCGACGGCATCCCTCAATGCGCAGGGGCCGGGACCTGCGTTCGCGGTGAACGTCGCCGACGTCAGGGTCGATCCCGATACCGGCAAAACAGACGTGCTGCGGTTCACGGCCATCCAGGATGCGGGCAAGGCCGTGCATCCGAGCTACGTCGAAGGACAGATGCAGGGCGGGGCGGCCCAGGGCATCGGCTGGGCATTGAACGAGGAGTACATCTGGGATTCCGAAGGCAAGTTGGAAAACGCAGGGTTCCTCGACTATCGCGTGCCGGTCGCGTCCGACCTGCCGATGATCGATACGCATATCGTGGAGGTCGCCAATCCCTCGCATCCGTTCGGTGTTCGGGGATGCGGCGAGACGCCCATCGTTGCGCCGTTAGCCGCTACCGCGAATGCGATTCGAGGTGCAACGGGGGTGCGCGTAGGGGATCTCCCGATTTCGCCCCCGCGCTTGTTGGCGGCGATATCGGAGGACTGATTACCGCGGATTGACCACCTAGGAGCCTTCAGCCCACTGGATTACAGTGCGCCCGTGACGCCCAGGGAACTCCGACGTTGCAAGTCCTCCAGCAGTGGTGGCAGTGTTGTTCCATGCAAGGGCGATCCGCTCCGGGAGTTCCTGCGCCTGTGCGTTCGATCAACCGAGATGCCAGGCCGTGCGCTCGCGCAATTTAGCCAGAAACCCCTCGGTGTAGGCTTCTTCCGGCGTTTCCCGCACCATCTTGTCCAGAAGGTGGGCATCGTCGCCGACGAGAATGCGCCAGCGCTCCTCGCGGACGCCGTCCAGGATGATCGACGCCGCCTGCTCTGCCGTAGTCGGCGCGCCATCTCGGAAGCTACGGCCGATCTCGTCCATGATCGCGCGCAGTTGATCGTCGGTGGCCGTGGCGTCGATCCAGCCGAGCGCCGTGAACTGTTTGCGCAGGCGGGCGAAATCTTCGCTCGTGTAGTCGCCGGCGCGCATGATCCTTCCCGCGTTGATGGCGATGGATGTGCCGATGTGGCCAGGCATCACTACCGATACCTTGACGTGGGGCGCGTTGTTGGCGAAGTCGGTGATCAGCGCCTCGGTGAAGCCCTTGATCGCGAACTTCGCGGCGCTGTAGGCAGAGTGGGTGCTATGGGGGCCAAGCGTCGCCCAGAAGCCGTTGACGCTGCTCGTGTTGACCATGTGGGCCTCGGGGCTTGCGACCAGCATGGGCATGAAGGCGCGGGCGCAGTGGTAGACGCCGAACCAGCAGATGCTGAAGGTGCGCTCCCACTCGTTGCGGTCGCCGTTGACGAAGCTTCCGCCGCCGGCGACACCGGCGTTGTTGAACAGCAGGTCGATGTGGTCGGTGTCGTGCGCCGACTTGACGGCGTCGCGAAATGCATGGACCTCGTCCTCGACGGCCACGTCGCACCGGTGGGCGCTGACCTCGCACCCCTGGGCGGCTTCGCGTTCGCACAGCCGCCTGGTTTCCGCGAGATTGTCCTCGAGGATGTCACAGGTGGCGATGCTGCAACCCTCGGCGACAAGTTGCCGGGCGATCGCTCTTCCCATGCCCGTTCCGCCGCCGGTGATGACCGCGAGCTTGCCTGTGAATTCCTTCATGGTGGCTCCTTGCCGGTGCGCTGGTTGTCGCGGCTGAAGTATAGGGTCGTACGGCCTCGGTCTTCGCGCCGTCGTCTGTAGCGGACTCCTGATGGACGGCCCGAGCCTATAAGGTGAGAATGACGGGTCGACACAAAACGGAGGAGGGACATAGTGCCTGTAGAAATTCAACTGCTGGGACGTACGGGCGTCAGGGTAAGCAACTTGTGTCTGGGTGCGATGACCTTCGGACGCCGGACTGAACCGAAAGATGCGTACGCGATGGTGGATCGGGCCATTGAACGCGGCGTCAACTTCATCGACACCGCCAACGTTTATGGTCGGGGATCGAGCGAGCAGGTCGTCGGCGAGGCGTTGGCGCGCAATGGCCAACGTGATCGGCTCGTCCTGGCGACGAAGTTTCACGGCTCCATGGACGACAATGATCCGAACAAGCAGGGCGTATCCCGCAGGCACATCCTCGAGGCGTGCGAAGCAAGCCTGTCCCGGTTGCAGACGGACTACATCGATCTCTACCAGGTCCATCGCCCGCGCCCGGAAACGGCCATCGACGAGACGTTGCGCGCGCTGGACGACCTGATTCGCGCCGGCAAGGTGCGCTACATCGGGACATCCACCTTCGCCTCGTGGCAGTTCGTCGAGTCGTTGTGGGTATCGGAGAAGTACGCCCTGAATCGTTTCATCTGCGAGCAGATGCCGTACAACCTGCTCGACCGTCGCGTGGAGCGCGGACTAATCCCGATGGCGCAGACGTACGGTGTGGCGACCATTCCATGGGGTCCGTTGGCCGGGGGAATGCTGACGGGCAAGTACACGCGCGGCGAGGAGCCGCCTCCGGGAACGCGCTTCGCCGAGGAGCGTTCCCAGGTGAGCCTGCGCTTCCACCAGGGCATCTTTGACGTTGTCGAGGGGTTGCAGTCGATCGCAAATGATCGGGGCGTGGCGCTTTCGCAGTTCGCGCTGGCGTGGGTGATGGCGCAGCCCGGGATCACGAGCCCCATCATCGGGCCGCGCACGATGGAACAGCTAGACGACAACCTGGACGCCGCCGATTACGCGCTGACCGAGGAGGATTGCCGTGCCGTGGACGCGGTCATTCCGCCGGGTCGGATGGTTTCGCCCTACTACGAGGCCAACTTCGGTCCGCATCCGTACCGCCTTTGATGCTTCGGCACCACTTTGGGCTGGAGCCTTGGGTCGCGCTGAGGACCTGGGATTCGCGGCTCAAGGGGCGCCGCGTCGGCGGAGAACCATGAACGACAACGTCTATGCGCTATTCGAGACGCGGTTTCGCGCGGACCGGAATGCCGCGTGCGTGCGTTTGCCGGATCGGGACGATTGGCTCTACGGCGATCTCGAGGAGCGAGTTTCGCGCGCTGCGGGGGCGTTGGCGGACTTGGACGTCAAGCCGGGGGACCGGGTCGTCACGCAGACGGAGAAGACGCCGGAAGCTCTCGCGCTCTACCTCGGCTGCCTCAAGATCGGCGCCGTTTACGTTCCCCTGAACACCGCCTACACCGCAACCGAAATCGGGTACTTCCTGTCGGACGCGGAGCCCGTGCTCTTCGTGTGCGACGAAGCCGCCAAGGGGAAATCTACCGTGCCGACGGCAACACTGGATGCGCGTGGCGGCGGTTCTTTCGCGGACCGGATGGACACGGCCCAACCTTGGGAACCCACCGTATCGCGGACTGCGGACGACATCGCCGCCATCGTGTACACGTCCGGCACGACGGGCCGACCCAAGGGGGCCATGCTGACCCATGGAAACCTCTCAAGCAACGCGCGGACGCTTTGCGACGCCTGGGGCTGGAGGTCCGACGACGTGTTGCTGCACGCGCTGCCCATCTTCCACGTGCACGGGCTGTTCGTCGCCCTGCACTGCGTGTTCGTTGGCGGCGGTTCGATGATCTTTCTGCCGCGATTCGATGCCCACGCCGTGATCGAACACCTGCCGCGTTCGACGGTAATGATGGGGGTGCCGACGTTTTATACGCGGCTACTCGCGAGTGACGCGTTCACGCGGGATGCCTGCGGGGGGATGCGCCTCTTCATCTCCGGCTCCGCGCCCCTGGCGGCGCAGACGTTCGCGGCTTTCGAGGCGCGGACGGGGCATCGGATCCTTGAGCGCTATGGCATGTCGGAGACGTTGATGAGCACGTCGAACCCCCTCTTCGGCGAGCGCATCGGAGGCACCGTGGGATTCGCCTTGCCCGGGGTCGAAGCGCGCATCGCCGCCGATAGCAGCGCCTTGGGGGAGGGCGAAGTCGGGGGCATCGAGGTGCGCGGCCCGAACGTCTTTCGGGGCTATTGGCAGATGCCGGACAAGACGGCGGAAGAATTCACGAGCGACGGCTTCTTTCAAACCGGCGACCTGGGCGTCATGGATGGCGAAGGGCGCGTTTCCATCGTTGGCCGTGCCAAGGACCTGATCATTTCGGGCGGCTACAACGTCTACCCGAAGGAAGTGGAGACGCTGATCGACGACATGCCGGAAGTGTCGGAGAGCGCCGTGATCGGCGTCCCGCACCCGGACTTTGGAGAGGGCGTGGTTGCCATCGTCGTGCCGCGCGGCGATCCGGTAGACCTGGCGATGGTCGAGGCGGCCCTGAAGGACAGGCTGGCGCGATTCAAGCAGCCAAAGCGCGTGCTTTGCGTGGACGACTTGCCGCGCAACGTCATGGGCAAGGTGCAGAAGAACGCATTGCGCGAGCGTTTTGCGAACCTGTTTGCGTAGAATGCGCGCGCATCTGGCTGCGGCCTCTCGGCTGCCGGGCCAACAAGGACCGAAGACAACATGCTGCGGGAACGCCGTTGTAGGGCACCGCTCGTGAAGGAGAATCCATGAAAAGTACCGTGATGTCCGCCATTGCCCTGTTCCTTGCATCGGCGGCCAGCGCTGGCGAGATACCCGTCTCGCAGCCCGAGAGCGTCGGCATGTCAGGCGAGGGGCTGGAGCGACTCGCGGCCGCGACGCAGGAATTCATCGATGAAGGCAAGCTCGCCGGCGTGCTGACGATGGTCGGGCGCGAAGGCAGGATCGTGCATGTATCCGCCGTGGGCCAGCGTGGCGTGGATGATGATCGGCCGCTTACCGAGGACGCGCTGTTCCGCATCTATTCCATGTCCAAGCCGATCACGGCGGTCGCAGCGATGATGCTGTACGAGGAAGGCCCCTTCCAACTGGATGATCCCGTCGCGAAGTTCCTACCCGAACTCAAGGAACTTGAGGTGCTCGGCGAGGACGGGAAGCGTGTGCCCATGAAGAAGATCATGACCATGCAGCACCTGCTGACGCATACGGCGGGGTTTTCCTACGGCTTCGATCCCAACGATCCGGTGGACAGGCTCTATAACGAGGTCAATCCGCTCGGCGCCGCCGACCTGGATGGCTTCATCGAGCGCCTGGCGACGCTGCCGCTCAAATTCGAGCCCGGCGCACGGTGGCACTACAGCGTTGCCTCGGACGTGGTCGGCGCGGTTGTCGAGCGTATCAGTGGCCAGTCGCTCGATGTCTTCCTGCGCGAACGGCTATTCCGCCCGCTCGACATGCGTGACACGTTTTTCAACGTTCCCGAGGACAAGATACCCCGGCTGCTGCCCAACCATATCTGGGACGGACAGGAGCGCAAGCTCGTTGCGTTCGACGGCAAGGGGAAAGGTAAAAGGGCCAAAACCATGTATTCGGGCGGCGGCGGACTCATTTCGACGTCGCGCGACTACATGCGGTTCGCCGAGATGCTCCGCAATGGAGGCGAACTGGACGGCGTACGCATCCTGCATCCCGAGACTGTGAATCTCATGGTCGTGAACCACCTGCCCGCCGCGCTTTCTGGCGCGGGGGAGGGCGAACGGCCGGTCGATAAGGGCGAGAAGCGCAAGGTCGGTCATGGCTTCGGTTTCGGTCTTGGCTTCGGTCTGGTTACCGAACTGGGAGAAGGGGCCGTCGGCTCCGTGGGCGAGTACTCCTGGGGCGGCGCTGCCGGCACAGTATTCTGGGTCGATCCGGTGGAGGAGATCATCGTCGTTGGGATGATCCAACTCATGGGATCGCCGTGGCCGTTGCGGGAGAAGCTCAAGGTGTTGACCTACGAGGCAATCACGGAGCGCGCGGCCTCCGGATAGCGGTAACTGGCGGGTGCGCTTTACCCCCAGTTCGGCATGACCTTCCGCGCGAACAGGTCGAGCGAGTCGTGAATCTGTTCCGGCGTGTGAATACCCGCCGGAATCAGCAGGAAGGCTTCGTCGATGGGAACCGCCTTCGAGATGCGCTTGTTGAGCGTGTCGGGAGAACCTGCGATCACCGATCAGTCTGCGTCGCGCCGCCGGTGGCCAGGCGACTCGTCCGAGGGGGCGGCACGGAAGGTAAGGACTCTCTGAATCGTGAAGTTGATCGGGTACATGAGAATGTCTACGGGAATTTTGGAGTACGCCGGAGCTATGCCGAGCAGGGACTCGGCCATGCCTACCACGTGCGCGGTGACGAAGGCCATGCCGAATACCTGCATTAGGTAGAGGAGGAACTGGCGTGCTCCGCGGGAACGGGAGCGGAAGGCAAAGTGCTTGACAAGCAGAAAGTTGATCAGCAGTGAAGACAGCCTGCCGACGTACACGCTCGTCAGAATATGGCCTGAGAGCGTCAGTGCCACAAGATACACGGCAAAGTCCACGACAACCGAGGCGGTGCCTGCCAGCATGTGGCGCAGGAGGACCCAATATATCCGCAGGGAGTCTAGGATGGGGTGAAAATGGGAGCCTTGGTTGGCGTTCAGATAGACGGTTTGTATGGGGACTTCCTCAAAGGCGAAGTCGGACTGCTTCATCGCACATAGCATTTCCGTCTCGAACTCGTATCGATTGAACGGAATCTCGAGGAGAGCGGGCAATGCACTCGTCGGGATACCCCGCAGGCCGGTTTGCGTATCAGAGATGCGGATGCCGGTGAAGACGCGCATGACCCATTGGGTGAGCAGGTTGCCGAGGCGGCTCCTCAAGGGAATCCCGCCCGTGAAACTGCGCACCCCGAGGGCAAGTGATTCGGGCTGTTCGCGCAGGCGCTGGGCTATGCGGAACACGTCCAGGGGCAGGTGCTGCCCATCGGCGTCGAGGGTCAACACGCCGATGCTGTCGGGATACTGATCGAGCGCTTGTCGAAAGGCCGTTTTCAAGGCCGCACCCTTGCCCCGGTTGGTGTCGTGGGTGAGCAGGGTGACACCCTCGGTTGCGATGAGCCGTTCAAACTGAAGCCCGCTGTCACTTCCGTCGTTCACAACCACAAGTGGAAAGTGGCCGCGTAGCTCCTCGACGAGCCGCAACAGGGTCTCGTCAGGATTGTAGGCGGGGATGACTCCCAGGATGTCCGGGTAGGTCATGGGTTCAAGGATTCGGGACGACTTCCCAAATTGAATAGTACGGACTGCTGAGGGCCGTGGGGCGAAAATACGCCGGCTTGGTCGTATGCCGGATGAGAAGCTTGTTGAAGAGCGTGTCGGCTACGTTTGGGGTCATGATCGCGCCGAATCCATTGCGCCGCATCCACTCAAGGTGAAAGCCCTCCTCGTGATCATAGTCCCATGTTGCCAGAGCGCTTCCGGTATACGTCACCAGCCGCCCCAGCTCTCGTGTAAACGACTTCCCATCCCCCACAAGTTGTAGCCTTCTGCCCTTGTTCACGTCGAACTCCAAGTCTTCGCTCACATGAATTGTGTCGCCCTTGCGCCTGATATGGAACAGGCGTTTGATGGCCGAGGATTCGCCTTGCTTCTCCACCGTGTCCCAAGTGCCATACCAGAACCACCGGCCAGCGAATATCTCGTGATTCAGCAACAGGTAGATGGGATCTGTCCGGGAAGGAAAGAGGAACTCCCGGCAGGTCGTGACGGATGCGCACGCTCGGGCGGATTCGGCCTTCGCGGAGAGTTCCAGAAGGGATCGAGCCGCCTCTTCAGGGGTTCGACCGAGCTCTCGCTTTGCCCAGCGAAGGCCGAGCCCCGGCCCGGCGAGCTCGTCGATCCGGCGCAGACCGCGTGTCCCCTGTGCGGCGTAGAAGCGGATGAAGTTTCGCGAAAAGTTAGGGTCGCGGCTTGCCAGTGGAAGATAGATATACACGCGACGTTCCCCACTCATGAACTCGCCGTCGGCGATCACCCGGCGACCGGTGAAGTACATCAGCGGATATCCCGCGGTCCAGGATGTCCAGATGATGGCGTTTTCCGGCGTGCGCTCCCTGATGCTCGGCACCGCCTGAATGAGGTATTTGGTGCGCGGAGCGGTTGAAGGCGTTGTCATTTCCTTCACCACATTGGGTAGGACGGCTATCACGACGATGACGGCAGCGGCAGCCGCACCGAGCCAGGGACGATGCTGTTCGAAGCGTTTGTCCATGGCATCGATCAGGAAAGCCAGTGCGAGTCCGAGCGGTGGCCCCCAGAAAATCATTGCGCGGTAGCCGAACAGGAAAACACTGAGGGCCAGCATCACCGGCACGGTCAACGCCACGGCGGTCCTCCGGGGATGCGTCCATGCCAGCCAAAGCAGGCCGACCAGGCCGAGCGGCAAGGAGGCAACGAAGCCAATGGACCCATCGATCAGTTGCCTCCAGTTCACGGCGCGGAGTTCCTCGATGTCGCCGCCAACGGCGGGAAAGTGCTCGCTGGCACCCCGGACACCGAAAATCGTCACCTCAAGGATGGTGCGAAAGGCATCTCGCACGGCTTCGGGAACAGCGACCAGAAAGGCGAGGAGCGACGCTATGACGGCGGTGCAGACCAGGAGTCCTTCCCGACGCCGCGGTCGATAGTAGAGGGCGGCACTGAACAGGAGTGGCATGAGACAAATCAGGGCAACAGCCTCCGGGGCCTGATCCCACCACCATGCAAAGAGTGCGGCGTTGGCCGCAGCGCCGAGCAGGTACAGGTAGCGCCGGGGAGACTCGTGCAATCCGAAGCCCAGGGCCAGAATGGATGCGCCCACCGAGAAGGGGACGATCAGGCTGTCGGTGTCGTAGAAACCTAGGCTGGTCCTGTCGACGTAGGTTTGCGAGGTCATGCATACCAGCGCGGCGATGGCCGACGGGAGAGTCGGGATCTGGAATTGTCGGCACAGGATGAACATCAGCGGTGCCAGGCTCAATGAAAGGAGTACCGGCAACAGCGCGGCGGCCCAATCCAGGGAGAGCGTGGTCATGGTGCTGAACAGCACCGTGACGTACGAGAGCAGCGGCGGTGGATATGGACGCGGCGGGGGTTCCGGTGCCCTCCTCAATTCATCGACGGGTCGGTATTTGCCGTCTCGGAGATTTTGTGCAAAGCGCAGGTAGTAGTAGCCGTCGAAGTTCTGCAGTAGCGGCTCGTTCTCGAAGAAATATAGTTGCTGGTTGTCCCGCCAAGTGCCAAGGTCATGCACGCGCGGCAGCAGGCTGAGTGCCAACACGAGCAGGAATAGCAGCCAATGGGACCATCGACGCCAGCGGGAAACCGGGCATATGGAGGTTTGTCTGGATAGGTGAGGTGGCGGTCGGGGGCGTGTCGACACTATCGGCGGGTCCTGGCGCTGACCGCCTGCGCGAGCTTTTCCAAGCATGACATGCTGTCTTCCCAGCCGAGACAAGCGTCCGTGATGCTGATGGCGAACTCAAGGTCGCCGGGGTCGCGGAGTGCCTGACAGCCTTCGGTCAGGTGGCTCTTGATCATCACCCCCATCGGATGCCGGTCGTCATGTTGGAGTCGTCCGGCAGCCCGTCTCGCATACCTGGATTCGCCGTCTGAAGTCCTTTGGCTATTGGCGTGGCTCATGTCCACCATGAGGCTGGCTGGGAGCCCTGCGGTTCCCACTTGCCCGGCACAGGCTTCACCGTCGTCGGAGGCGAAGTTGGCGCACCCTCCGCCACGTCGAAGGATAGCATGACAGTCATCCTTGCTTTCGGTCTAACAAATCGCCGAATGCCCTAGCTTGGTCACGGAGAAAGACGTGGCGCCGCGGGCACGGTCTTCTGGGTCGATCCGATGGAAGAGATCATCGTCATCGGGATGATTCAGCTCATGGGCTCGCCGTGGCCGCTGCGGGAGAAACTCAAGGTGTTGACCTACGAGGCAATCACGGACCGCGCTGCTTCAGGCTAGTCAACTATCCCCAGTTCGGCATGACCTTCCGCGCGAACAGGTCGAGCGAGTCGTGAATCTGTTCCGGTGTGTGAATGCCCGCCGGAATCAACAAAAAGGCTTCGTCAATCGGAACCGCCTTCGAGATGCGCTCGATGCGCTTGTTGAGGGTGTCGGGAGAACCTACCAGGAGTTCGGGAAGACCCTGTCCGAAGGGCGTCGCCCAAGTATCCCAGAACCACTGCATATCTTCGAACAGCGCCTGGGCCCTGGCGTCGGTTTCGGCGCAAATCATGATTCCGCCCCAGCAGGCTTCCTCGCCGGGCGGGACGTCGTGACCGTAGGATTCGGCCTCCTCGCGCCACTCGCGCCAGAGTAGCTGCAGAAACTCCGTGTTGCCGGAAAGAACGATGGGGCGGCCCTTGTACCGCGCCCAGAACTTCGCCGTGCGCAGGCTCGCGGAGAAACCGCCATACAGCGGTATTTCCGCCTGCAGGGGCCTTGGCGCGATGCCGATCTCGTCGACGCGCATATCGGCGTTCACGCCGCGGCCGAACCGCGTGTAGACGGGGTGCTGATGCGGGTTGACGAAACCCGTCGGCGGAAAGGTCCAGAACTCCCCCCGGTGTGAGAACGTCTCGTTGGCCAGCGCCTTCGTCACCACCTCGACGAACTCGGTGAAATAGCGCCGGTTGAGGTCATCATCCGGCGTGTCCTTCGTCCATGGCCCGACCGCCCTGAGGTCCGGGCGAACCTTGAAGTTCTCCACCCAGCGCGCCTGGTAGCCGCGCACCAGACCGATACCAAGTCGACCGCCGAGCATGTGGTCCATGGTGGCGATCTTTTCTGCGGTGGCGAGGGGATTGTTCGCCGTGGACACGAAGCCGCAGGTGACGATTCGCATGGTTTCGGTGTGCTGGCCGAGCCACATCGCCATCAATGCGGGGTCGTTTGCGATCTCGAAGCCTTCGATCTGCAGGTGGTGCTCGGGATGGCCGAAGCCGAAGTAGCCCCGGGTTTCCGCGAACCGCGCGTAGTCCGCGAGTTCCGCGAGCATGCGTCGATAGAGCACCGGGTTCCTGCCAGCCATGCCCGCTTCGAGCTCGTGGCGGCGTCCCACCGTGCAGTAGACGAAGAGACCGAATTTCATTGCGCTTGGCTCGCGCGATGTTTCAGGCAGCGTACCACGGCGTGTACACTCTTGAGTCATGGACGCCGAATGTTTGAACTACCGGCTGACGGGCGAGGAGCGCAAGTGCCTTGACGAGCAGGGGTATTTCATCGCACGAGACGTGCTGCCGTCGGCGACACTCGCACGGCTGACCGATGCGGCCGATCGGCTCGATGTCGAATATCGGCCCAAGTACGGGTTGCAACCCCACGAACGGCTCAACCATCTGGACTGCATTGGTTACGACGATGCTTTCCTGGAGCTCCTCGATTGGCCTCGGACGATCGCGAAGGTCATCGACATTCTTGGCTGGCACATTCAGCTCTACCACAGCCATCTCATCATCACGCCGCCGCCGCCGGAGGATCATCCGCCGCAAACCGGTCGCCTGCGCTGGCACCAGGACAGCGGCCGGTTGAATATCGACTTCGAGACCAATCCGCGGCCTCGCGTGTCGCTCAAGGTGGCCTTTCTCCTCACCGGGACCGAGACCCCGGATCGGGGCAGCACCCACGTCATTCCCGGCAGTCACCGGCGCAACACGCTCGAATTCCCTGTGGACAACGCGGAACATCCCGATGCGACGCCCGTGTGTGCGCGAGCCGGCGATGCGGTGTTTTTCGAACGACGCCTGTGGCACGCATCAGGCCGCAACCAGTCGCGGTTCACCCGCAAGATATTATTCTTGGGCTACAGCTATCGATGGCTGCGCCCGCGCGACGACATGACGGTGGACCACTACCTGGCGGACGCGGACCCGATTCGCCGCCAGTTGCTCGGCGCGAGCCCCACGGGCGGGATGGGATATACCTCGCCGACAGACGAAGACGTGCCGCTCAAGGCTTGGCTGGCAGAGCATTTGGGAGAGACCGCTGTCGTTCCCTGATGTGCACTAGTCCCTGAGTCCTGACAGCATCAAACCGCTGGGTTCGAGTCCCAGCAGCACGCGTCCGCCGTCCTCGATGTGGTGCGGCGCCACCGTCACATGCTGGCGCACGACGCGGACGTTGCGGGCGATGCGTTCAAGCGGTTGTTCGATCTGGTTGGCCGATGTTCCAGCGGCTTCGGCCACGGTGTCTACCGCTTGCGCCGCCGCCAGGACCGCGTCCGAGCAGACGATCTGGAATAGGGCGCGGTCGCGCAAGGTGAACTCCTCTCCAGCGACCACCTTGCGCCACATCGCCTCCGTGCGCTCGAACACCGAGGCCCGGGCGCCGCGCAATCGCGCCTCCGCCAGCGCCACGGCTCGCTGGGCGAAGGGGCGCTCCCGCAGCATGCGCGCGGTCAGACGGAGTTGCTTGCCGGCCGCGAGTTCGACGAAGGCGTCGATCCCGGCGCGCGCGATGCCGAGCGCCACGGCGACCTTGTTGTAGGCGAGACGCGTCCCCAGAGGAATGCCCCCGAGCGGGGAATCGCCCGTAGCGCCTCCCATCGGCGCGATGATGTGCGCTTCCGGCACGGTAACGCGGTCGACGCGCACGTCGTGGGAGCCGGAGCCCCGCAGTCCAGAGACATTCCACGTATCCACGATCTCGATATCGCTGGCCGGAACGATGGCGTAGCGGGTGGCGTCATCGATGCGCTCGTTGTTCTCATAGAGTTGCACGGTGGCGCCGAAGATCTGCGCATTGTGTACGCCGCTGACGAACTGCCACTGACCGTGCACGCGCCAGCCGCCTTCGATGCGGTCCGCGCGGCCGATGGCGGCTGTCGAACTGGCCATCACGGTCATGGGATCGGCGATGAGCGCCGGACACTGGGCGAAACCCGGACCGATGATGCCGAAGGTTTCGATGCCGATCATGAGGTTCCAGCCTGCGCTCCCGTCCACGCGCGACACGGCTTCGATGACCCGGATCTGGGTCATCGGGTCGGCTTCGGCGCCATGAAATTTCTTCGGCGCTGCAATCCGGTACAGCCCCTCGCGCGCGAACGCCTCCGCCACTGGCGCCGGCAACCGGCGTTCGTTTTCGGCTTGGTGCGCGTACGCGGCGACCAGCGGGCCGAGATCCTCGGCCTTGGCAACGAGTGTGTCTGCGCCCAACGTCATTCCCGGCCCGCGGGTTCTCGTTCAGTCCATCGCCCCGCGGATCGCCTCGTGGAGGGTTGCAAGGACATCGAGCATCGCCTCCACGCTGCGCGCGCCGGACTGGAAAATCGCCGTCGCGTTCAGCGTTCCCCATCCGAAGCCCATTTCCATCGCGGACACGGCGCGTTCGACCACCCGATCCGTGTCGGAATAGAAACGCTTGCCGGCAGTATCCGTTGGTGGAACCGCGAGCATTTGCTGATAGCCGAGGGCGTCCGGATCGCGGCCCGCCGCTTCCGCGTAAGCCGCGATCTTGTTCTTGCACTTCTTCGCTACCGCCGGGTCGGAGATCGCGGTGGCGAGCCATCCGTCGCCGAGTTCCCCGACCCGGCGCAAAGCGCGCTCCGACGCGCCGCCGATCCAGATCGGCAAGTCTCCGCCCTGGGGCGGTTTTGGCTCCATCGCCATGGCCGTGGATGTGTAGTAGTCGCCGGCGATGTCTACCTGCTCATCGCGCCAATAGGCGCGCAGCACGCGGATGGCCTCGTCCATGCGCTTGCCGCGATTGCGAAACGGTTCTTCCAGCGCGTCGTACTCGGACTCCTGCCAGCCGACGCCGACGCCGAGGCGCATGCGCCCGCCGGAAAGCGTATCGAGGGTGGCCACCTGCTTCGCCACCAACACCGGTTGGCGTTGCGGCAGAACCAGCACCTCGGTGCCCAGGCCGATGCGCGAAGTGGCGGACGCGACGAAGCTCAAGGTCATCAGGGCTTCCATGATGGGCATCTTCGGGGGATACATCGGCGCGGCGCGCGAGGGGGTGGCGAAACCCATGATGACGTGATCGAAGGTGTCGAGCTGATCGAACCCGATCTCTTCGATTCCCCGCGCCAGTTTGACGATGCCTTCAGGGCCTTCGCGATAGGTGACGCTCGGGAACTCGACCGCGAGTTTCATATCCTTCCCTTGTTTTGATCGGTATTCGATAACCGATGATAAAACAACTGGTTATCGTATGTGATCCGATGAGTGCCACGGATGCGACGCTTTGCTACGGCAATACGATACGTTGTTAGGGTCCGCCTGCGTCGATTATGATTGGCCAGTGCATATACAGGACATCGCCAAATGGACTTCGACGAAGAGAGTATCGCGCGCACCGGCGGATTCAACCCCGCGGCCAGGCGTTTGCAACTGGGGCTCAGCGCGATCATCGGTCGTCCGGACGGCACCGTCGTCGAGATTTTTCCCGACGGAACCGAGACCGTGCTCGCTCGCCGAAGCCAAGCAGGTAACGACCATGACCGGAACCTTGAGGACGGGTCCGGCGGGCAAGGCGCTTGAGCAGGATATTCAACGCGGTTACAGGGCCTTCCGGAGCGGGTAAAAGCGCCTTTTGTAAACAACAGGCTGATTGGGAGCACTGCCTCTACAACCTCGACGAATGGGCGGGCAAGCACGGAGAAGTCGACAAACCGACCGTTCGCGAAAACGCGTGGGATGCTTTGCTCCGAGGCTCGGGTAGATGACTTGGGCCCGGTGACGATGTGGTCAATTCCCCGAACCGGGTCGGTCAATTACGAATGAAGCGGCACGCTTGGGGCAAGACCGACAGAGACAGCGAAGGCGGTGCCATCCAGGTTCCCCCGCCCGCGCGGGGATAGACCCATGACTGCCTTCGCGAACGGATTCGCCATGGAGGTTCCCCCGCCCGTGCGGGGATAGACTCCGATCCGCCCTGCTTCATCCGCTGTGGGCTTGGGCGAGCCATGGTTTCCCCGCCTGCGCAGGGCTGAATCCGCAACAAGACGGCGGGGCCACGTTTTGGGAATAAGAATACCGCGACGCGGTTCGTATAGCGTCGCGGAGAAAGGCGGTGTTAATTTGGCGGGAACGTCCGTCGCCAATCACGATCAGTGATCACGCGGCGCATCGGGCGCCCCCGCCCCGATTTAGGAGTTGATACACCCCTCAACCGTTGATATCACAGATCACCTCCTTTATTCAGCCCAACATGGTGCCCATTATCCGATTGCAGCACGTCAACGCAAGCGATTTGTTGATTTTGATTCGACGGCGGCGTTTCCCGCGCCGTCGCGAGGCGGAATCGGGGACGCGTGGCAGCGCGTATTTTCGAGCGGATACGCCGCACCGGTGCGCGCGTGAACGAGGACGCATCGGTCGCCGACCAGTACCAGTCGGAAGATGTCCGGCGGCGTCATGACTCGCCCGCCGCCGACTCGGCCCTCGATCGACTGTTGTCGGCGCGGTTCGATGACAAGCAGGTTCGATGTCGTCAACGCATCTTTAGCGACGAGAACGTCCGTTCCGAGCGCCGAGGCAACGGCTTTCCGGATGTCGGCGCGGCCTGCCGGGGTCGAATCGATGATCGCGGCTGGCGCGGTCGCGGGGGACGCCGCGGCCCAGGCGCAGGCCAGGGACAGGCACATTGTCGCTGCGGGACTCGCCGGCCTCACCACCGATTCTGCAGCCAGATCGATTTGGGCACGACAGCGTCTGCCGTCGGCGAAGCGCGCAAACCAGGGACAGGTGCGGAAGAGCGGAGGGCGGCGGGCGTGGGACAGGTCGGGTCGGTGCGGTAGCGGAGCGCTGCCTTGAGGCGGGCTTCGTCAATGTCACCCAACGCGTGCTCGAAGTCGTCGCCGACAACGCAACCCGGCACGGAAACACCTTCGATGCCGTCCGTGTCTTGGGGCGAGAACCCGTCCGGGTAGTCGCCGAATCCCTTGGCGTTGACGCCTTGAAACTGAATGGAGAAATACGTTGTGCCGCAATTGTCGGCCGGATAGAAGCCGTAGGGTTTGCCGCACGACGTCCTCCCGAGCTGGATCACCTCCAGGTCGATGCCGCGCAGTCCATTGATGATCGCCTCGCTGGCAGAGCACGTTCCGCCACCCGTCAGCACGAAGACACGCGTCAGATTCAAGCTCGGCAGGGGATTGCCGGTCGCCACCGAAAAGCCGAGCGTCGTGTCGTAGAAGGGAGTCGGCGAAAGGGGCCTGTCGGTGACCGGATTTCTCATCGTGTGTTTGTCGTTGAAGCGTAGTTCGTCGAATGTCTGTCCGCTGGTCGACGGCCCGGCGATCATGTAGGCCATCTGACTGGCAATCGCGAGATAACCGCCGCCGTTGTAACGCAGATCGAGCACCAGATCATCGATACCGGCTTGTTCGAACTCGGCCACCGCGTCAACGAGTTCCCGTTCGGCGGTCGCGATGTGATCGTTGAACAGCATGTAGCCGACCGTGCCGGAACTCGTCTCGATGGTCTGTTCGTTCTGCACCGGATCGGAAGTGATGACGGCGGATGTGAGCGTGACCTTGCGTGGGGTATCGGCACCGAGATCCTGAATCTCGAATTCGTGGGTCTCGCCGGTGTCGGCGGGAAAGAGCCCCGCGTTCAATACGGCTGGTCTGCCGTAGGTTACGTTGGCACCGTCTACGGTGAGGATGCGAGCACCGCGACGCAGGTTCGCTCGGGACGCCGGCGAGTCGGGCTCGATATACGCCACCCGAACATCGCGAGGCGGTCTCGAGGCCAGTATCGCGAACGCTGCCCCGTAGCCGGCCGAAACACCGGATTGGGAAAGCTGCAACCACTGGTCGGTGGGGTAGGTGAAGTGGAACTGGTCCCGGTCCGCGCCGGACGGCGTGACGGCGAAGGTCTTCATACGTTCGAAATACTCCGGCGTTGGAAGCAGCACCGGGTCCACATCAACGATTTCGTCGTACCAGAGGTAGAGGTCGTTGCTCCAGGAGCGCAGCCAGGTGTTTTGGTCGACAAACGAACCGGGCCTGTCTGGAAAATTTCCAGTGCGCGGATTGGCGCACAGCGCCGCGAACTCTCGTGCGGGGGGAAAGATGTCGGGCGTTACCGTTCTGGCGCCGTCGAGCGGGAACGGATCCCGCCCGTCGGCAACGCTGTCGCCATCGCTGTCCGGATCCTGCGGGTCGAGTCCGTCCCGGATTTCGTCGAGGTTTGCCAGACCGTCGCCATCGCTGTCCACCTGTTCCAGTTCGACCGTGTCGGTCACGCCTTCATAGGTGACGATGAGGTCGCGCATTCGGTCCAGCAATTCATCGGCCTGCGCCGCGTTGTCGAGGGCAAGCAGTTGTCGGACGTCGTCGAGGCGATCCGCATTTGCCAGCAACGCCTCGAGTTCCCACGTCGCGACCTGAAGCAGGTCGGCCATGTCCACAGTCTCTTCGCCCGCCACCGTATCGTTCGCGGGCAAAACGCCTGAGTCGGCGAACGCTGCGGCCAGCAGTTGGACCACGTCGGCATCCGTTTCCCCGCTGACCAATCCGAGCAGGGCTGCGTTCAGTATTGCGACCAGGAGTTCAACGTTCGTGTGATCCAGGGCGATGCGCTCTGGTGCATCGGTGAGGTCGACGATGCTGATCGCGCCCGGATCGTCGCCGAGATCGATGTCGTCGCGCTGCAGGATCTGCGACAGAATCTTCTCCAGCGCCTCGGCCATTTCCCGGTTCGCCTGGTCGATGTTGGCAGCGGTCAGGCCGCCGAGCGTGATCGCTCTCTCTACCGCGGCCGTGGTGAACGGCGTGATGTTGACGGTGTCCGGCGGTTCGGACGAGGTGGACGAAACCGCGGCGGAGAGCGATGCCGACAGCGGTAGCGTTTCCCCGAAATCGGCGCGCGCACCGTCCTGGCCCTCGCAGCCGTCCAACAGGTCGCACAGGTAGCGGCTCGTTCCCTCATCGTTCGGGCCGACATTGATGCGCAGGGGCCCAGTGTGATCCGTTTCAACCTCGCGGTCCGCAAAGCGACCGTCGTCCCCCGTTGCTGCGACGGCGAGTTCGGTTTCCTCGCCGCCCGCTGCGATGGCCAGGAACCGTACCTCGCCCTCGGAGATCAATCCGAGTGCGGCGCGTCCCGGCGGAACGACAATGCTTGCTGCCGGCGGCAGCGGCGTTGGCGGTGTCGGAGGTGGCGCCGGGCTCGATCCACCGCCACACGCCCCGGCCAACATCGCCAGCGTTAGCGGCAGGACCGCGCGCAGCGGCGCTCCGGCGCGCACCAACGATGGATTGCGCGCGGGCTGTCTGCTATTGCGCCGGTCGATGTGGGACATCCCTCGCGACTCCTTTGGCTGGCCATTTCATGCGGCTGCCTGCTCGGTAAGGCTGCGGCGCCAACTCCCCGGAGGCGTTGTTCCATGGAAGTTGCTTTGCAGCGGGTACATGCTGATTTCGGCAACGATGTTCATGGCGGTCTCCCTGGAACGAAGCCGCTAGTGTCGCACGACGTGGTGCATTGCGCGTCCAGGCTGGTCAGACTAGCAGCCGGTAGGGCGCCTCCAGGTATCCGCGCACCTCTGCCAGGAACTCGGCTGCCGGCGCGCCGTCGAGGACGCGGTGGTCCCAGGTGAGCGACAAGCGCAGGCGCTTGCGCGGAACCGGCGTATCGCCGTGCCAGGCGACGCCGTCGTAGATGCGGCCGACGCCGAGAATGCCGGATTGCGGCGTGTTCAGGATCGGCGTGAACGTGTCGACTCCGTACATGCCGAGGGAGGTGACGGTGAACGTTCCGCCGCTCATGTCATCGAGGCCTAGCCTGCCGCTTCTGGCGCGTTCGGCCAGCTCGCGAGACTCGCCCGCGATGGTCTTCAGGTCCTTGCTGTCGGTATTGCGAATCACGGGAACGACCAGCCCTTCTTCCAGGGCGACGGCCATGCCCATGTGCACCGCCTCGTGGCGCAGGATGGCGTCGTCGGCGAGCGTCGAATGCATGCGCGGGTGTTTCAGCAAAGCCTTGGCAGCCGCCAGCATGATGATGTCGGTGTAGCTTGGGCGGACGCCCTTGGATTCCCATTCGGCAACCAGTTGGGTCCTGAGCTTTACGACATCTTCCATGTCGACTTCCATCTCGATGGTGAGTTGCGCCGTGTCGCGAAGGCTCGCATACATGCGTTCCGCGATGGTGCGCCGCATGCCGCGCAGTGGTTCCGCGGCGGGTGCGGCCTCGGCGGCCTCGGCGGCACGCTCCACGTCCTCCCGCGTAATGCGGCCACCTGGCCCGGAGCCTTCTACTGCATCGATATCAACACCCAGTTCGCCAGCGAGTCTGCGGGCTGCCGGCGATGATGGCTGTCGGCGCCTGGGCTGATCTTGGATCTTCGCCTTGGCGGCCTGGGCAGTCACGTCGCCCTCGGTGATGCGGCCCCGCGGTCCCGTGCCTTCGACATCCGCCAGGTCCACGCCGAGTTCCGCCGCCAGGCGACGGGCGGCAGGGGAGGCTGCGGGGCGCTGGCCAGCCGCGCGTCTCGGTGCTGGTGCTGGCGCTGCGGCTGCCGGCTGAGGCGCCTTCTTTTCTTCGACCGGCACCGCTCCGGGCAATGGAGTCGGAGTTGGCAAGACATCCGGAATCGTCTCGTCCGGTGCGAAGACAAAGCCGATGACCTCGCCGGGTCCCAACTCCGTTCCCGCGGTTACGCGGTGTTTGACGGTGCCGGTGGCCTCCGCGTCGACATCCATATTCACCTTTTCGGTTTCGAGGCGGTAGAGCATTTCGCCCTTCTGCACTTCGTCGCCGTCGGCGATGAACCACTCTTCGACGCTACCTTCGGTCATGGTCATACCGACTTTGAGCAGTCGGACTTCAACCGGCATGGCGAACTCCCTCAGACGTTGTAAAAAGCATGGTGCCGTCGCTGGCCGCGGCTTCCAGCGTGGCGTCGATATCGATCACGCGAGGACCATCGCGTCGCACGGTGAGCTTTGCGCGTTGTCCGGGTTTCATTACCCGTTCGCGCTCGCCGTCGAAGGCGAGCACACAGGGTCCGACGATATCCACGGTTTCGCCGAAGTCGATTCGGTGCGCGTCGGCAATGGCGATGTCGTCGAATCGGCCGGGGGCGATCGGCGCGCGGACGTGCCACCGCGCCGATCTTCCTCTCGCGGTGAACTCGACCACCATGGCCGCGTCGACATCGTCTGACAACGGTTGAAGCAGACCCGCAATGGACGTTATACCGACCGCCGCCGGGATTGCGCGGGTGAGCACGGCGACGATCAGCCGGTCGGCTGACAAGAGCGCGCGGGCGCCGACGAATCGGTCGTCGGTCGCCACGGCGTCGATCAGGGCAATGTCATCGGCTTCGCCTTCGATCTCGACATGGATGACCTTAACCTGGGGCGCAACATCGCGCAGGGCGACGGCACCTGACGCTACTAGGGCGGCCGCGACACCGGCGATGGAGCCCTCCTGCATACGCGGGAACACGTTGTTCGTCCCTGTCGAGATGGGAACCAGCGGCGCATCCAGCCATCCTTTCGCCAGGGCCCGGTTGGTGCCATCGCCGCCGAGGGAAATCACGGCACCGCAAGATGCCTTTCGCATGGCTGCCGCTGCGCGGACGGTATCGTCGGCATTGCCGTAGCGCGGCCCGGCGACCGGCGTACCGGCAACCCCTGCCGTTGCTATGGCGCTGTGGGCGATGCCCCTGTTGTCATCGAGGTACAGGACCGATGGGTTCGGATCCGCCGCGGCGACGCCGGCAAGACAGCGTGCGACAACGGCGCGCTTTTCCTGGTTGTCGAACACCGACGCGCCGGCGGCGACTCGGCGGATGTCCTTGCCGGAATCGGGATTCGCCGCCAGGCCGACAAGGCAGCTCATGCTCGTTGAATCTTCAAAGCCCGAGCAACTCGGTTGCTGAGGCAACGATCCTGTCGGCGTTAGGCACGTAATTTTGTTCCAGGGAGGGGCTGAAGGGCACCGGCGAGAAGGGGGCGCCAACGCGGCCAACAGGAGCGTCGAGATAGTCGAATGCCAACTCCTGGATCTGCGCGGCGATCTCGCCGCCCATGCCGCCGAAGCGCACCGCCTCGTGAACGACCATGGCGCGGTGGGTCTTCTGTACCGAGGCGATCATCGTGTCGGTATCGAGAGGCTGCAGCGAGCGCAGGTCGATCACTTCGGTGTCGATGCCCTGTTCCGCGAGGGCTTCCGCGGCACTTACGGACTCGTGGACCATCCGGCTGTAGCTGATGATCGTAAAGTCCGTGCCCGGCCGCACGATGTTGGCTTCGCCGATCGGGATGGCGTACGGTTCCTCCGGAACTTCGCCCGTCAAGGCCAGCGATGCCTTGTTCATGACCACGAAAACAGGGTTGTCGTCGCGCGACGCGGCGATCAACAGGCCCTTGGCATCGTACGGCGTCGACGGCATCACGACCTTGAGTCCGGGGATGTGGCAGATCCACGACTCAAGGCATTGCGAGTGCTGGGCCGCCATCGAATTTCTGGCGCCACACATGGTCGTGATCGTGATCGGCAGCGTCGCGCGGCCGCCGAACATGTAGCGCATCTTCGCCATCTGGTTCGTGACCTCGTCCATGCATTCGCCGAGGAAGTCCATGAACATGATGTCGATGATCGGGCGCAGACCGGCGGCCGCGGCGCCGACGCCCAATCCGATGACGCCTTCCTCGCTGATGGGCGTGTTGACGATCCGGTCTGGTCCAAACTCGTCGAGCAGCCCTCTGTATATGCCGAACACGCTGCCGGCGCCGGCGACGTCCTCGCCGGCGATGAACGCGTCGGAGTGTTCATTCAGGATGGTCGCCGCCGCCTCCTTGACGGCGAGGACGTAGCTCAGTTCGCGTTTTCCATTTTCTGTTTCAGCCATCGTGTTTCTCGCTTAAGCGTATACGTCGTCGAGGAGGGCGTCGGGGTCGGGCATCGGGCTCGCCTTGGCGAACTCGACAGCGGCTTCCACGTCGCGGGCGATTTCATCGTGCACATCCTTCGCCGCTTCCGCAGACAGGACGCCCTGTTCCGCGAGCCGGGCCTCGAACATTTCGATTGGATCCCGTTTCATCCACTCGGCGAGTTCCTCGTCCGTGCGGTACGTGCGGCCCATGCCGCGCCTGCCGACATGGTCATAGAACCGATAGGTCTTGCACTCGAGCAACGTCGGACCGCCGCCGTGCCGCGCGCGCTCGACAGCGGCGCCCGCCGCCTCGTACACGGCCATGACGTCCATGCCGTCGACGACCACGCCCGGCATGCCGTAACCCTGAGCGCGGTCGGCAACGTCGGCGATGGCCTGGTGGTCGCGTTGCGGCGTGTACTCGCCGAAGCCGTTGTTCTCGCAGACGAACAGGACCGGTAGCTTGTAGAGCGCCGACATGTTGGCGGCTTCGTGGAACGCGCCCTCGTTGCTCGCGCCATCGCCGAAGAACGTGACCGCGACGTTGCCGTTCTTCTTGTACTTGTTGGCGAATCCGGCACCCATGGCGATGGGCGCCCCGCCGCCGACGATGCCGTTGGCGCCGAGCATCCCGATCTCCAGGTTGGAGACATGCATGCTGCCGCCCTTGCCCTTGCAGTAGCCGTCAACGCGCCCGAACAGCTCCGCGAACATCCTGTCGAATGCGCCGCCCTTGGCGATGAGATGGCCGTGGCCGCGATGCGTGCTGGTGATCTGGTCTTCGTCCGTCAGGTGCGCCATGACGCCGGTGGCGACGGCTTCTTCGCCGACATAGAGGTGCAGAGCGCCGGGAATGAAACCGTTTTCCGCCATTCGACCCGCTTCCTCCTCGAAATGGCGGATTCGCACCATGCGCCGATGGATATCGAGCAATACTTCGTCGGTAGGTTGTGTAGTCACGTTTTCCCCTTTCACAATCCCGGACTATTTTGCGCGAATCGCGACCAGATCGGTAGTGGTAGAGCTATCCGGCGCCCAAATCAGGTGGGCAGGCGCGTCGCGCGGAGGTGCGAGAGTCGTTGACAATGCGTCGATTCGCAGCCTCAAAGCCTATGTGCACCCGGCCCGACCGGTGGCCGCGGACAGATGCACGGTTTCCATCTTGCGCAACTTGGTGCGATGCGCAGGCAATAAAAACACATTTACATATATGCGGCAAAACAGCAAAATGTGATGTGGAAATACGGAGAATCAACACAATGCGTTCCCGCGGCAAATACCGTGCCGAGCCAGAGCCCATCAAGCGATTGACCCTCAACCTGGGAGAGAGCTTGCACACGCGCTTCAAGACGGCGTGTAGTGCCACCAATCGCAAAATGACGACCGAGATTCAGGAGCTTGTTGCGCATCGTACGGAAGAATTGGAAGAAGAGGCTGGCCTTCGCGGGACCGATTGGGCGAGGCAGGTTTCCGAGCGGACGCAGTCGGCGAATCTGGCCGAACGGAGGCTCGAGGCGCTGAATCGAGCACTGGACTGCAATCACCCAACCGCGGATATCGAGGAGATGCTGGCCGAGATCGAGCGCGGTCGTGATCTTCGTTGACTCCAATGTACCGATGTACCTGGTCGGAGCACCCCATCCAAACCGGGAGCGGGTTGAGATGTTCTTGCGGCAATGGCCCGTTGAAGACTACGTAACAAGCGCCGAGGTCTATTACAGCGCATGCGGTGCCGCGGCTCGACCGGTCGTCGCCGAGAGATGCACTGCTTCGACCTTGCGCATGTAGAGCAGACCTTCCTCGAAGTCCGGTCGCACGGGGCGCGCTGCCGGAGGTGCGCCGGCGCGCGCGGCGCGCACGGCGGCGACGAAGTCCGCCTCGACGGACCATACGGTCCGCTTTTCGTCCGGCACGTCCACCTTCTGCAGCGGCTCGCCTGCCGGTGCCCATTCAAGGTTGTCCTGAAAGTCGTAGCGCAGCGTTCCTTCGGTTCCCCGCACGGTGATGGACGACGCTCTGCCCGATCTGTCGACCGACACGCCGGAGTGGTGTTCAAGGATTAGGGCGCCGCTTGCGAGCGTGCCGCTGATCGCCACGACCTGCGGAACGTCGATAGCGACTGACTGTCCCGTTTCGTCGGTCTTTTCGGAAATGGGCGTGGACAGGTGGGCGGTCAGGCTTTCGTACGGTCCCACCAGCCCATTGAGTGTCTCGGCGAAAATGCCCATGGACATGATCTGGTTGCCGCTGTAGTCGGTGCGCTCACGCCAATGCACGGAAGAGCGGTCAAGATTCGCACCGCTGACCACGGATAGTTCGACCGATGTGACTTGGCCCAAATCGGACTGCACCATGTCGCGTATGTGGTGCTCGAATTGCCACGGGACCGGGCAGATCATGTTGACCAGGTGCGGATGCGCCTGGGCTGCAGCCAACATTTTCCGGGCCTCGGCCAGGTTCCTGCACATGCGCGCCTGGCAGAAACAGTGTTTTCCCGCCTCGAGCGCCGCGATGGACAGTTCCCGATGCATGTAGGGCCATGTGCCGATGAATATGGCGTCCAGGTCTGAACGAGCAATCACCCGCTGCCAATCGTCCTCGACTTCCGCGATGCCGAAGTCCCGCGCCACGCGTTCCGAGCTTTCCCTGCTGCGGTTGCACACGACGACGACCTCGACGCCGTCGATGGGCGCCAGTCCGGGCAGATGCCTGCTGCGGCAAATGCCTCCGGCGCCGATGAAGCCAATGCGAAGCGTATCCGTGCTCATGATGGAGTTCCTCTATGTGCGCTGATGGTCACTACCGTCCGGGCGACGGCGCCTGTCGTCAAGCGTAATGCTCAAGCCGCGCTGCGCCTCCGCGCGGTCTTTGGTGGTGGCGTATCCACGCCGGTCTCGGCCGGGTCGGGATTGCTGAAAGCTAACACGCCGTCATCCAGCGGGTGGTGGCGCACGATCTTTCTGTCCTTCAGGTAATTCTGCGTGTTCCGCCAGGGATCGCGATTCCCCTGCCTGGGGAACAGATGCATCGACCGGGCCATGTAGCCCGGCATGAATCCGACGATCCATGGGCGGCGCTCCATGTCCCGGTCTTCGTCCCGGAGGCGCGGCGTGCATTGACGCATGCCCGACTCCGCCATGCGATTCAGCAGGCGGCAAACGTACTCGCAGGTGAGATCCGCCCGTAGCGTCCAGGAAGCGTTGACATAGCCGAAGACGTTGGCGAAATTGGGCACGTCGGCGTACATCATGCCCTTGTAACTGAGCGTCTGTGCAAAGCTGACAGGCTCGCCATCGACGCTGAACTCGACTCCGCCCATCACGGCAAGATTCAACCCGGTCGCGGTAACCAGGATGTCTGCTTCGACTTCCGGTCCCGATGCGAGTCGCACGCCATTGCTGGCAATGCCGGCGATGGTGTCGGTGACCACCTCGGCCTTGCCGCGCCTTATGGCCTTGAAGAGATCGCCGTCCGGAATCAGGCAAAGGCGTTGATCCCAGGGGTTGTAGGTCGGCGTGAAGTGCTTGTCCACATAATCATCGCCCAGTTGCTTGCGTGTGGCGGAAAGAAGCAATGACTTGACGGATTCGGGTTTGACCCTTGTGCGGCGATAGAGGAAGTACTGAATCAACACGTTCTTCCAGCGGGTGATGGCGTAAGCGACCCTTTCTGGGAGCAGTCGGCGCAACGTGTTGGCGATCGCGTCCCGTGCCGGCAGCGAGATCACATAGGTGGGGGAGCGTTGGATCATGGTGACCCGGGCCGCCTTCTCGGCCATGGCGGGCACAAGTGTCATCGCGGTCGCTCCGCTGCCGATGACCGCCACGCGCTTGCCGGCGTAGTCGAGATTCTCGGGCCACGCCTGGGGATGGATGACCGGGCCCTGAAATTGCTCGATGCCGGGCAATTCCGGCGTATAGCCGCTCGCGTAGCTGTAGTAGCCGCTGCACATGAACAGGAAGTTGCAGGTGAAGCGAACGCTCTCCCCATCGTCGGATCGCTGCGCCCCGACTGTCCAGCGCGCCTCCCCGGTGGACCAGGCTGCGCGCGTGACCCGATGTCGAAATCGAATGTGGGATGTCACGGCGTATTCGGTGGCCGCTTCGTTCACATAGGCGAGAATCGACTCTCCGTCCGCGATCGCCTTGGTGTTTTTCCACGGCTTGAAGTTGTAGCCGAAGGTGTGCATGTCGCTGTCGGAGCGGATCCCCGGGTAGCGGAACAGATCCCACGTCCCGCCGATGGCGGAGCGGCCTTCCAGGATGATGAATGTCCGGGTCGGGCATTTCGTGCGCATGTGACACGCTGCGCCGATGCCGGAAACCCCGGCGCCGACGATGATCACATCGTAATGTTCCATGCTGGACATAGATTCAAACCGTTCGGGTCTCAAGTTCCTCGGTTCGATATACGGGCTTTTTGTGCTTGCGCCGAGGATAAGGTAGCCCTATGGTCCGGTGCAAAGAATCCCGGGTGGAAGCGATGGCGACGGAGGATGGATAGTGCTCAGAAAGCTGGTCTGTATGTTGGTGGGAGGGGCGCTGCTGGCGGGACCGTCGATGGCGGACGAAATGCAGCCTGCGGCGACCGCCCAGTTCACTAATCCGGCGGGCGAAGTCATCGGTGAAGCCAGGCTCTGGCAGGGGCCTCGCGGGGTTCTGATTCATTTGGAGCTAACCAACCTTTCGCCGGGCAAACATGCGATTCACCTCCATGGCGTCGGCGCTTGCGAACCGGACTTCAAGGCGTCGATGGGGCACATCAACCCCGCGGGCGCCAAGCATGGTCTGCTCAACCCGGAAGGTCCGGACAACGGCGATCTTCCAAACATATACGCGAGCGAAGCGGGAACCGTGCAGGCGGAGCTATACACGACCGGCGTCTATGTCGGTGGCACGTCCGAAAACGCGCCCGACGGGGCGGCGGCGCTGATGGATGAAGACGGGGCCGCGCTGGTGATTCACGCCATGGGCGACGATCACGCCACCCAACCGATCGGAGGCGCGGGCGGACGCGTGGGTTGCGGCGTCATCGCTCCCGCGATGTAGGTACCCCACCGGCAATCGGCTTGGTGCCATATCCAAGCTATAGTCGCTGCGCCCATTCGCGGCGCAGAATGGAGAAGTAGACGTAGTCGATCCATTCGTCGCCGTCCAGCCGAGCTTCGCGAGCCCGTCCTTCCTCGACGAAACCGGCGGCTTCGAAGAATCGCAACGCCGGCACGTTGTTGCCGAGAACCCCCGCCCACACGCGATGCGTGGGGGTCTCGCGGAACGCGAACGCCAGCGCCAGTGATACCGCGCGTTTGCCGAAACCGCGCCGCTGATGCGACGGGTCGATCACGATGCCGAATTCCGCCGACGTATCGCGGTCCCAGTCCGCTTCAATGGCGACATGGCCGACGGCGCGCTTGTCCGCCTCGATGATGAAGTTGTAGCGAGACCTGAGCGCGCGGCGGAACTCCGCTGTGGGTTCCAGTTCCCGGCCATGCCACCCGGCGAGCGCCGGATCGCGCAACCAGTTTCTGTACAGCGGGCCGTCGGCGCGCCGCACCGGCCGCAGCGTTACCGCCGTCAAGCTGTCAGGAGAATCGCCTTGGATCGCCGATCACCCCGGCTTCGCGCAGCGCTGACAGCGCCCGCGCATCCAAATCCAGCTCGGAGGCAAGCAATTCGTCGGTGTGCTGGCCGAGTCGGGGCGGCGGTGTCATTTCGACTTCCGAGTCGGACAGGCGCGGCGCGAAGCCGAGCATCGGTACCTTGCCGTGCACCGGCAGTTCCATTTCATGGATGAAGCCCCGCGCCTTCAAGTGCTTGTCGTGGTGAAGTTCGGCGGTGTCGAGACAAGCGGAGCAAGGCACGCCAGCGTCCGCGATGGTCTCCATGGCTTCGTATTTCGTGCGCTGGCTCGTCCAGTCGCGGATTACCTCGTATAGCGCGTCGCCGTTCTGTATCCGCGCGGCCATCGTCTCGAACCGGGGATCGATGAGCATGTCGCCCCGGTCGATCGCGGCGCATAAACCGTCCCAATGGTCCTGGTTGACGGGCATCAGGTAGATGTAGTCGTTCGGGCCAAACGGTTTGCAGGGATAGATGTCGACGGGAGGCCGACCGCCGGAATTTCCCCTGCGGGGCGTGGCCTGGGTCCCCCAGCGGGAACCTATGTAGGCGCGGGTGCGGGTGTAGTAGATCATCGCTTCCTGCATGGACAGTTCGACGAGCTGGCCCTTGCCCGTGCGCGACCGTTGGATGTAGGCGGCCAGAATCGCCATTGCCGTCTGTACGCCAGTGCCGGAGTCTGCCGTGGTCGAACCCGGCATCATGGGCGGACCGTCGGCTTCGCCGGTGATGGAGAACGCCCCGGCGGCGGCCTGCGCGACCATGTCCATGGATCGGAAGTGTGAGTAGGGCCCCGTGGTCCCAAAGCCCTTGATGCGGGTGTAGATCAGGCCGGGATTGGCGGCACTGAGCGTCTCGTAGTCGATACGAAGTCGCTCGGTTACGCCGGGACCGTAGTTCTCGACGAAGATATCGAACCTCGGCACGAGCCGCATGAACAGGCCGTGGCCCTCGTCAGTGCGAAGATCGATGGCCAGGCTGCGCTTGTTCGCGTTCCAGGCGCAATAGTAGGGGGCGTAGTCCTGGTAGGCCGTGTTGTGGCCGACGCCTCGGCCAGGATCGCCGTGCCCGGGGGCCTCGACCTTGACCACGTCGGCGCCGAGCCAGGCCAGCGCCTGGGTGCACGACGTGCCGGACTCGTACTGGGTCATGTCGAGAATCCTGATGCCGTCCAGTGCGGGCATGGGCGTCTCCTGTGTCAAGTTGACCGTTTAGTGAACACCGCGAGTCGCTGACAATCATATCTTCGCGTTGGGTGTCTTGGCGACTCGCGCCGCGGCGGCATATAGTCGCGGGTTACGCCAGCCAGCCCAAGGATCGAACATGGTCGAGCAAATTCCCGGTGCCAAGGTGATGTACCTCATCAGGCGCAGGCCGGAGACATCGAGAGAAGAGCTGGTCGCCCATTGGTTCGCGAACCACATGCCGGACGTCATCCAACGCCAGAAAGAGCTGGTGCGGCGGGGGCAACCCCACGCGAGGCGCTACTTTGCGACGCTCTACGACGTCGACGCGCGCGGCAAGCACTCCTGGGACGGCGTCGCCCAGCTCTGGTTCGACCGGCCATTGCCTGGGCCTGAGGAACCCCACGGGATCAGGCCCAGGGACACGTTCCAGCAGAAGGTGGAACCGTACATGCCGTGGACGACGCGCGAGTACGTCGTGATCGACGGCGCCGAGCACTTGAGCACGGAGCCGCTGACGCTGAACGCACCGTATCCCATGACGCGGTCCGGATTCTTCAAAGTGACCTTCCTGGTGGCGGTGAAGCCGGACACTAATTACGACGCGCTGTTTGCGCATTGGCTCGACGTGCATGTGCCGAACGTCAAACAGGCCATGGATCAGGCCGGCGGATTCCGCTACGTCGTGAGCCACAGCGTCGATCCCGAGGACGAGCCTTACGCCGGCATGGCCGAGTTGTACTTTCACGATCATGACGGTTGGGCGGGCTACCGGGAACACATCAGGCCGGACGGCATGGAAGAGTGGGTGGACAGCGACCGCATGGAGGCGCTTCGCGCGCGAACGGAGATGGTTGGCATTCCCTGATCGCCGCCACGATTCTGCGGCACTCGCATAACATAGGGCTGTTGCGGGCGGACGGAGGACAGCATGTTCGACTTGAGCGGCAAGGTGGGGCTGGTGACGGGCGGCAACGGGGGCATCGGCCTGGGATATGCCGAAGGGTTGGCCGAGCACGGCGCCGGCGTCTGCATCTGGGGCACCAACGAAAAGAAAAACGCGGCGGCGCAAGCCAAGCTCGAAACCTACGGCGGCAAGGTGGCCGCTCTGCGCTGCGATGTCAGCGATGAACAGCAGGTGGTGGACGCGTTCGCGCGAACCGTGGAGATTTTCGGACAGGTGGACGCGTGCTTTGCCAATGCCGGCGTTGGCGGCGGCGGCGCGAATTTTGACGCCATGACGCCCGAGGAATGGCATCGCGTGTTCAGGGTGAACATGGACGGCGTGATGTTCACCTTCCGGGAAGCGGTCAAGCATATGAAGCAGAACGGCCGCGGCGGTTCGCTGGTCGTCACCAGCAGCGGCACGGCGCGTTTCGGCGCGCGCGGCGGCGAACACTACTCGGCGACCAAGGCGGGCGTCATCGCGCTGATCCAATCCTTGGCCATCGGCCAGGCCCGCTACGGCATACGCGCGAACGCCATCATCCCCGGCTGGATCGAGACGGCAATGACGGAACGGGCGTTCCAGACCGAAGTATTCAAGACCAGGGTTCTCAAGCGGATTCCGCAGCGGCGTTGGGGCCAACCCGCCGACTTCCGCGCCATGGCCGTGTATTTCGCCAGCGACGAAAGCGCCTACCACACTGCGGACACCATCAGCATCGACGGCGGCGTGTCGCATTTCTGAGTGTTGCATTCTTAGGCAATAGTGGCGCGCGGTCACCTTCCCGCGCGCGGGCTGAAGGCGCTCAGTCGGGCAAACCCGGTACCCGTTTGGCGATGATGTTGCGCTGGATTTCGGAGGTGCCGCCTTCGATGGAATTCGCCTTCGAGCGCAACCAGCCCCGGGTCGCTTCGCGTTCTGCGGGCGTGCCACCCCACTCACGACGTATGATCAAGATCAGAAGTGCAACGAGGCGGTCTGAGTGCAACCAAAGAGCCTTCGGGATATAGAGGTAGTTGGGGTGGCGGCAGTAGCGGAAGAGCCCGGTTGTGATGAACGGACGCTTTATTTCTTCGCTGGCCGCGAGCTTCCGCTTCTTGTCCTGTTGAAACGCCCACATCTGCTCGTCGGCGATGGCTTCGCCGATGAAGAGGGCGACAAACAGGGTCGCGGCGACGCCGTCGATCCAGGTGAGCGGGGTGTCCCGCCAGAGCCATGCCTGGTGCGCGGGCGATGTGAAGAGCCAGATCAGGAGCATCTGCCCAAACGAAACGAGATGAACGTGAGATTGAGGATCTGAGACCTGACCGGGCCGAGTTTCTCGCGCACGACCTCCCACCGATAGTCTTCGCCGCCTTTCCGAAAACCGCCCTTGCGCGCGTAGTTGAAGGTGAGACGCGCGCCCCACAGCACGATCAGAACCGTCATGAGATTCAGCCGGGCAGAGTCGAAGTCCGCTGCGGCCGCGACGAGCAGACAATAGATCGGCGGGCAAACGGGCCACAGGCGGTCAACCCAGGAATATTCGCGACTGATCACGGAGAAAATCCACGCGAGCGCCGCGAGGATGAGGCACAGGTCGAGGGCCGTGCCGAAGGGCGTGCCGGTCAGGGGCTGGTCGATGAAATTCATGCCGACGAAGTGTAAACGCAGTTGGTCGCGGCGTGGCATTGAGGGTGCCCGAAGGCAGTGTATCGGCACGTCAAGGGCGCGGCGGGTGCGGTAGCATGAAGACTTCGGATGGCGATCGACCGGCCTGAAGTCGAACACAAGCTAAACGAAGCGCAACAGCGACAAGGAGAAAAACCATGGCCGACAACCTGCAAGCCGCATATGAAACGTTGACCGCGCGCATCGGCGAATCGACGCCGCACTCCGACTGGTTCGAGATAGACCAGCAACGCATCAACGATTTCGCAGACGTCACGATGGATCATCAGTGGATTCACGTCGATGTCGAGCGCGCGAAGGCCGGGCCGTTCGGCGGGCCGATCGCCCACGGCCACCTCACGTTGTCGATCATGGGTCACTTGCCGCGCTCGGCGGGCGCCGCCCAAGGACGGAGGATCGAGGGCCAGAAGCTCGCCATCAACTACGGCTTCAACAGGGTGCGATTTCCGGCGCCGGTGCCCGTGGGCGCGCGGGTGCGGACGCAGAGCACGCTCAAGACCGTCGAGATCAAGGGCGGCATGATCGAGGTGATGAGCGAGATCGTGATGGAGGTCGAGGGCCAGCAAAAGCCGTGCTGCGTGGCGGAGAGCCTGGCCCGATACGTCTTCTGACCTACATCCACCGGTGTCTCGACACGCGTCGCTCGCCCCGTGCGCGATGAGCGGCGAGGTACTCGGGACGCCGGAAGAGCAGAACGAGAGCCAGCCCTGCGGCGAAACCCCCGATGTGCGCCCAGAAGGCCACGCCTCCGCTTTGTGCGAGCGCGGGCAGTCCGCTCACCAGTTGGACCACGAACCAGTAGCCGAGCATGAATACGGCGGGGATCGCGATCATGGTCGCGTAGAGACAGCGGGACATGATGCGGTGGCGTTGGCAATTGGCGATCAAGGCATTCGCACTCGACCCCGACGCCTGATACAGTATCGGCAGACCCAAGGGGTGGCCCAGAGCCTGAGATGCGGATGCGATCCGCAGACCCTTTGAACCTGATCCGGACAATACCGGCGGAGGGATAGGGCGCCCATCGAAGCATCTCCCTCCCGCCCAAGAGGAGGACGAGATGTCTAGATTTGCCACTACGCTAACCCTTGCGCTAACGGTAGCCCTTGCGGGTCCGCCCCTGCTCGGCCAGGAGTCAGAGCAACCGGCCTCGGAAGATGCGCTTGAAATCGAGGAGATCGTCGTCACCGCGACGTTTCGCCGCGAGGAGCTATACCAGGTGCCGTCCAGCATCAGCGTGGTTCCCGCCGCGGCCATTGCGCGGCGCGGCGCGACGCACCTCGAAGAAATCCTGAACATGATTCCCAACCTGAACTATGCGAAGGGCTCGTCGCGAGTGCGCTTTCTGCAGATTCGCGGCATCGGCGAGCGCGGGCAGTTCAGCGAGCCGCTCAATGCGTCCGTGGGGTTGATCGTCGACGGTGTCGATCTGTCCGGCATCGGTACCGTGGCGATGCTGTTCGATGTCGACCAGGTCGAAGTGCTGCGCGGCCCCCAGGGCACGCGTTACGGCGCCAACGCGCTCGCCGGGCTGGTCAACGTCGTGACGCGGACGCCGACCGATGAGAACGAAGGCGAGGTCGAATTATTCGCGGGCAACTACGGCGCATTCGGTGTCGGCGCGGTGATTTCGGGGCCGCTTGCCGAGAACGCACGCGGCAGGTTGGCGGCGCGCGTGGACCGGGCGAACGGATTCATCGAAAACGACTACCTCGATGTTGACGACACCAACAGCACGGACGAACGGCTGCTCCGTGGCAAGTTGTCGTGGGACGCGGGCGAATCCGCAACCTTCGATATCGCCGCCGGCTATATCGACGCCAACAACGGCTATGACGCGTTCTCGCTGGACAACATTCGCACCACCTTGGCCGACGAACCGGGCCACGATAGACAGGAGACGCTGTACGGTTCCGCCGGCGTCAAGTGGCACGACAACCCGACCTTCACGGTCGAGGCGCATGTGGGTGCCGCAGCCTCGGATATGGCGTACGGCTATGACGCCGACTGGGTCTATGTCGGTTTCCACCCCTGGGGCTATTCGGGCACCGACGACTATCTGCGCGACCGGAACACCGTGACGGCGGAGATCCGCCTTGTCTCGAAGGAGGCCGGAGAACTGTTCGGGGGCACGACGGCGTGGACCGCGGGCGCGTACACGTTGCGCCAGGACGTGGCGCTGAAACGGCAGTCGACCTTTATCGACTCGGACTTCACGAGCGACTACGGCATAAACCGGTTTGCCGTGTTCGGGCAGGCCGAGACGGCACTCGACGCTTGCTCGACCCTCACGGTCGGCCTTCGCCTGGAGCGCCACTCGGCGTCCTATGACGACAGCGCTGGCGTCAGCTCGGCGCCCGAAGACAGTCTCGTCGGCGGCCGCGTGGCATATGACCGCGCGCTCGCTCCGGGCATCGTCGGCTATGGCTCGATTTCGCGCGGCTACAAGGCGGGCGGCTTCAATATCGACGGCACGCTGCCGGCGGACCTCAGGGAGTACGAACCGGAAGTCCTGTGGAACTTCGAGGCGGGAATCAAGGCGCGGGCGGCAGACGGACGCCTGAGTTTTCGCGGCTCGGTCTTCCGCATGCAGCGCGATGACGTGCAGATCGACAGCTCCATCGTGATCTTCCAGGAAGACGGCAGCACGGAGTTCATCGACTTTGTCGGCAATGCGGCCGAAGGCACGAACAGCGGTGCCGAAGTCGACGTGGAGTTCACGCCGACGGACGCTGTCTCGCTGTACGCGCGCGTCGGTCTGTTGCGGTCCGAGTACGAGGACTACATCAACGGGGAGGGCTTGGACCTCGACGGTCGCAGGCAGGCGCATGCGCCGGACTACCAATTCAGCGTCGGCGCCGACTTTGCGTTTGGCGAAGGGTATTTCGCGCAGGTCGAGATGGATGGACGCGACGACTTCTACTTTTCGGACAGCCACAGCGAGAAGTCGACCCCGTACACGCTGCTGAACGCGAGCGTCGGCTATCGGGGCCGCGACTGGTCCGTGACGGCGTGGGCGCGCAATCTGGCCGACGAGGACTACTTGGTGCGCGGTTTCTTCTTCGGCAACGACCCGCGCGACGGCTACACGGACCGCGTCTTCACGCAGCTTGGGGAACCGCGCCGGTTCGGCATTAGGGCAAGCCGTTCCTGGTAGGAAACGCCCCCAACCTCGCTCGGGGTTTCCGTCGCGGGCAAGCGCAATCCCGCTTGCGGCGGGCTATTCGCCTCTCCCCGCGGCGCGTGGAGACATGCGGCCCGTGGCGGGACTCGCGGCGATAGCGCGGTCGAACCAGGCGTTCGCGGGGGCGTCGTTGTACGCTCTCATCGTTGCCTTGATTCTCGCTGCCGCCCCCGCCGGATACGACGCCAGCTCGGTGGCCAGTTCCCGCGCCCTGGGCAGCACTTCTTCGTCCGGCACGCAGGTGTATGCGACTCCCATGGCGGCGAGTTCAGGCCCCGTGAATCGGTGTCCGGTCAGCGCCAGTTTCGCTGCCACCGATTCCGGATGGCGCAAGCGCAGCCAGGCAATGTTGAACGGCGCGCTCATTCCCTGCCGCACCTCGCCAACCTGCAGGAAGGCGGTTTGCCCCGCGATCAGCAGGTCCGCCGCCAGCGCCAGCGCCGCGCCGCCGTTTATGCCGTAGCGCTCGAAGGCGCCGACGATGGGTTTGCCGCAGTCGTAGAGCGCCGTGTGCACGGCGCGCCATATGACGTTGAACTTCGGCAGCCACTCGGGCGGCGGGTCGGCATTGAAAGCCTTGGTGTCGAGCCCGGAGCAGAACGCGCCCTCGGCGCCCCGAAGCAGGATAGCGCGCACCGCATCGTCCGTATCCAGCGCGCGCAGTTCCCCCGCGAGCGCCATGGCGAGGTCGCCATCAATCGCGTTGCGCTGTTCGGGTCGGTTCAACACCAACTCCGCCCAGCCGTCGTGCGCGATCGTTTCCACAGTCGCCATACGCGTCGTTCCTATGCTTGCTCGTCTATTGGCGCGTCCGGGGACGCTGGAAGAACCACCACTATGTTACCGTTCTGGCGAACGGCGACTACATCGCGGGCGATCGGTTTTCCGCCGCCGATGTCTATGTCGGGTCGCACATCCGGTGGGGCATGAACATGACCGGGATGCTCCAAAAACGGCCGGTCTTCGTCGACTACTGGGCGCGGCTATGCGGTCGCGAAGCGTACCTGCGCGCGGAGGAACTTGACGGCGCTATATCCGGCGATGGGGAGAGCTAACGGTCGAAACCGAATACCCGGTCACCACCTGTAGCGAATCCGCGCCTGGAAGTGGCGCGGCAACTCCGGCAGGACGACCACGCCGCCGAAGAGGTTGGGGAAGTTCGACCGGAAATACCGCTCGTCCGTCAGGTTCTTGGCGGTCGCGCTGAACGACCAGTGCTCCGTCTCGAACACTGCGCCGACGTTGACGAGCGTGTAACCGGGGAGCGTGATCGAGTTGGAGAAGCCGGAGTGCACCGCCTCCGCGTCGACGGCGCTGGCGCTGACGGCGAACCCGGTGCCGAAGTCGTAAGTGCCGGTTAGCGCCCAGATGTTTTCCGGCATGCCCGCGCGGCGCGCTCCGCGCGCGCCGGGACGAATGACGGAACCCGCCAGCGCGCCGCCGTAGAAGGCTTCGGGCGCCACGCCGGGGATGTCGTCCGCGCCGATGAAGCTGAAGCGCGAACCCATCTCTTTCGTATTGAGGTTGACCACCTCGATGTTCGAGTATCCGAGGGTCAGCACCAGTTTTTCGTTGACGACCCACCTGACTTCGAGCTCCGCGCCCTTGGTCTCGGTGGCCTGATTGGTGACGGTGGCCTGGGCCGAGAAGTCGGTTCGCTCTTGCTGGTACGCGGCCAGCGCAAAGTACAGGGAGTCGTTCAGCAGGCTTCCCTTCAGTCCGAGTTCCCGCAGTTCCGAAACATCGAAGGCGGTGCCGCCAGCGATGTTGGCGGTGGTGATTTCGGACCCCTGTCCGGCGATCACGGTGGACTGGGCGGAGACGGTGGCATAGGGCCGTAGACCCAAGGGACTCGCGTAGCTGAGGCTTAGCGTCCAGGAGAAACCGTCCACTTTGTCAGCCGATTGCGATTGCACGCAGCCGTCGCCGGGCGACAGACAGAAGTTGTTGGCGCTCGCGAGCAGGAGTTTGCCGACGGGCTGGCGGCTTTCCATGTCGATGACGTCATAGCGCGCGCCGACAAGCAGGCTGAGGCCATTGCTCCAGTCCGTGTTGGCCAGCACTGCCAATCCGAGGTCCAGGTAATTTCCGACGTAGTACTCGGTGTAGTCATCGTCGATCTGGGTGGCGAGCAGCCGCGTGTCGAGCGGTCCGCCGGGCCGGGTGAGATCGCGGCGGTCGAAATATTCGTTGGTGTAGTCGTCGGCGTGGCGGAAGTCCGTGTAGCGCACCGATGGAGAGATCTGTATCGAAGTCTCGCCGCCGCCGCTTCGAAAGTCGTTGGATACCACCAGCTTTTCCTCCAGCACCCAGGTGTCGTGGAACTGGGAGAATCCGTAGGCGGACTCCGCCAGCGTATCGGCGGACTCGTAGAACAACTGGTTTTTCCACTCCCAACCGTTTTCCGCGAAGAGGATCGCGTCGAAGTACAGCGTGAGGACTCGGCTGTCGAGGAGGTCATCGGCGCCGACCAGGACCTGGTTGGGCTGGAGTTGCGCGGTGCCCGGGTTCACCAGACGCAAAAGGTCGGGTCGGCAACCGAACACATTCGTGGCTCCGATGGCGCAGCTTCCGGGGAAGGGGCCGGGGTGCTCCAGAGTGCCAATATCGCCCGGCGCCAGGCCGGCGGCGAACGGGTTCAGGTCCGCAAAGCCATCGTTATCGACATCGAACTCCTGGTGCGAAATGCGGCCGTCGCCGTCGGTATCCAACGGCAGAGGCTGCCCGGTGACATAGATTCCATGATCGACGAGTTCTTGCGTCAAACGGTTCCAGCCCCCGACCTGATTGCCCAGGTGGTCGTGGTACATGCCGCCGAACTCCAGGTGCCAGCTTTCGGACAGGTCGGTGTCGAACGATGCTTGCAGCAAGGTTTGCCGCGTGCCGGTGTTGCTGTAGTAGCTGTCAGAGTCTTCGACTTCCGCGTAGAAGTAGTAGCCGAAATAGCCTTCCTCGAACGGGTCCGCGCCGCCGATCTCGGCGCTCAGGATGCGCTTGTCCCAACTCCCCAAATCGACGCCGACGGCACCCGTCTTGCCGGCGATGAACTGTCCCGTTTCCTCGATTCTGGCGGATTTGGGGTTGAAGTTGAGATAGCCGCCGATCTTGGCCGGTCCGTAGATTGGGGAGGCGGGCCCGCGCACGATGTCAACGCGGTTGGACGCGCCGATGGGGGTCGGATAGTTGCCGGGATTGTCGAGCCGGCGGACGCCTCGGAAGTACGTCTCGCCGGGTGTGCCCCGGATATCCAGGGATCCGGCGACGCCGAAGAAGGACTGCGTGAAGCTGCCGGGCGCGAGCACGATCAACTCGTCGATGTCGCGCATGTTGAAGCGGTCGATCATTTCCGCGCTGACTGTCGAAACGGACCTCGGGGTCTCCAGCAGCGATTTGTCGAAGCCGAAGACGGCTTTTACGGCTTCTCCCGGCAGGCTGCCGAGATCGCCGACGACCACGATCTCCTCAATTGTGTCCCGGGTTCCATCTTCCTCCGCTTCGACTTGCGTGGCCGCGCACGGTGTCGAGAGGGTCAGGATTGCCGCGCCCAGGGCGAAGTGCCCGATGCGCGTGGCCATGTCGGAACAGTCATTGTGAGGACACGTCATTTTGGCATCCGCCTTGGTTCCCGTTTCAGTCACTTGCGCTCATGGCCGCGCACCGCCGATCATCGCGGTAGCGGTCGCACATCCGGAATCTGAGAAGAATGCCTCAACTGTATCTGATTCGGCACGGCCAATCGGTGAACAATGCGCTTGTCGGCGAGAGTCCGCGAACGGCGGATCCGTGCCTGACGCCGACCGGTCAAGCGCAGGCCAAACGCGTGGCCGCACATCTAAGCCGCGAGTCGGACAAGACAGATGTCCGGAACGGGCTTGTCGGCGAAGGCGGCTACGGGATCGGCAGGCTCTATTGCAGCGCAATGTTGCGCGCGCTCCAGACTGCCCAGCCCATCGGCGCGGCGTTGGGCCTGACGCCCGAAGTCTGGGTGGAGGTCCATGAAGGAGGCGGGATCTGGCTCGACCATCAGGATGGGCGCGGACGGGTAGGCCACGGGGGCTTGACCCGGTCGGAGATGGCAACGCAATTCGCGGGATTCGACATCCCCGCCGGCGTCACCGACGCCGGTTGGTGGGACGGGACGTTCGAAAGGCGAGAGCAACTCATCGCCAGGGCGGCGCGGGTGGCTGTCGATATCCAGGATATGCTGCCGCGCGCGAAGGAACGCATAGCCATCGTCAGCCACGGCACCTTTCTCAACATGCTGATTCAGCACCTCGTTTTTGGCAGGCACGTGCCGGGCTGCTACTTCAGCAACCACAACACCGGAATCAGCCGCCTCGATTTCAACGAGGATCGTTTGATGGTCCGGTACCTGAACCGGTTGGATCATTTGTCCGAGGATTTGGTGACTTGAAGCCGCCTGCGGCGAAACTGCCGCGCAACGGATCTATCGAGGACGTCGGGATGCATTGCGCCGCCAGTGATTGGAGCAGCGACTTCAGCCGTCGTTCCGGTCGGTACGAGGTGTTTCGTCCGCATGGCGCGCATGCTTTTCCACAACGCGTAATCGGGTGTCGAATCCGACCATCGCGGTCTGGATGGCGGTGACTGTCACTTCTACCGAGCGCAAGCGGTCGTCGAGCTTGTTGACTCGGTCATCGAGCCTGTTGATGTCTTTGCTCAGGTTCGCGCGCGCCTTCTCGATGTCGGCGCGCAATTCCTGCCGCATGCCGTTCATATCCTGGCGGAGTTCCTGCCGCATGCCGTTCATATCCTGGCGGAGTTCCTGGCGGAGTTGGCCTATCTCCCCGCCGAGACGCGCATGCGCTGTCTGCATCATCGTCCCGAGGGTCAACGCGACGGTGATCGTGGTGGTCAGCATGGCGATGGTTCTGCCGTCGAGCCAAGTCGGAGTGGCGAACTTGCCGTTGCTGTGGTTCATGGCGAACTGCTCGGATGCGAGGATGTAACTTTGCCTAGCCAGCATCAGCCTTGCCATAAGACATTACCACTTCTGCTTGTACGAAATCTCTCCACTCGGGCGATCTGCAGCGGATGCAGGCGCCGAGCAAACTCTGGTCAGCCGTTCCGCAGGCTGGAAAGCGTCGCGGCAGGCGTGATCGCTTCCGGGTCGATCACCAGGTGCAGCAGCGCGGGAGCGCCGGCTTCCCTCGCTCGCGCGAAGGCGCCGGGGAAATCCTCGTCGCGCTCGACCCGTTCGGCGTGGGCGCCGCAGGCCCGCGCCAGCGCCGCGAAGTCGGGATTGGCAAGCGACGTGGCGTGAACGCGCCCCGGAAAGGCGCGCTCCTGGTGCATACGGATCGTGCCGTACATGCCGTTGTCGACGACCAGCACGATGACGCGCGCATCGTACTGCGCGGCGGTGGCGAGTTCCTGGCCGGTCATCTGAAAGCAGCCATCGCCAGCGAAGCAGACCACCGTGCGTTGGGGTTGACGTAGCTTGGCCGCGATGGCGGCGGGTAGTCCGTAGCCCATGGAGCCGGACGTGGACGCGACCTGCGTGCCGAACCGCCGGAAACGGTGGAAGCGGTGAATCCACCCCGAGTAGTTGCCGGCGCCGTTCGTCACGATCATGTCCGGGTCATCGACTTCGCGCAGCGTGGCCATGACATGACCCATCGTGAGTTGTCCGGGCGATGGATGCGGTAGCTTCGACCAGTCGAGATAGCTCGCATGCAGCGCGTCGATATGGGCGGCACGCTTGCCGCGCGCCGCCGTCGCTTCAAGAAAAGGCGCGGGTCGCGCCCGGATGGCGATTGCGGCCCTGTGGACGCGCTGCAGTTCCCCGCTGTCGGGGTGAACGTGGACCACAGGCGTTTCCGCCGAGGGCAGGGCGTACGACTGGCTCGGAATCTCCGAGAACCGCGTCCCGATCAGCACGAGCAGATCGGTTTCCTCCACGGCGCGACGCAATGCGGGATTGAGCCCGATGCCGATGTCGCCCGCGTAGTGGGGATGTTCGTGGTCGAATAGCTGCTGGCGGCGAAACACGCACGCCACCGGCAGGCCGGCGATCTCGGCGAACACTTCGAGCGCCGCGACATCCCGAGCGCGCCAGACCGAACCGCCGACCACCACCAGCGGGCGCTCCGCGGCTTGCAAACGCGCGTCGAAGGCCCGTATCAGCGCGTCGTCCGGCGGTTCGTCCTCCACTTCCACGTAACCGATGGAATGCGCAGCGCAGGGATCGCCGAGCATGTCTTCCGGCAGCGAGACCACGGTGGGACCCGGTCGGTCAGACAAGGCGATGCGGAAGGCGCTGGCCACTGCGGTTGGCACCCGCTCGGCGTCCTTCACCTCGACAACGGACTTGGCCATGCCACCGAAAAACGCTCGGAAGTCCATCTCCTGGAAGGCGTCTCGTCCGATGGCGCTGCGCGCCACTTGCCCAGCGAACAGGACGAGAGGCGTGGAGTCCTGCTGTGCGACATGAACGCCTGAACTCGCGTTCGCCGCCCCCGGTCCTCGGGTGACGAAAACGATACCGGGGCCGCCGGTCAGCTTGGCGTCGGCCTCCGCCATCATGGCCGCGGCGCCCTCCTGCCTGGCCACTACCGTCTCGATGGACGAGTCCCGCAACGCGTCGAGCACATCGAGGTAGCTTTCTCCGGGCACGCAGAAGACGCGGTCGACACCCTGGTTCTCGAGGGTCTCGACGAGCGCTCGGGCGGCGGTTTGCGTCATTGTCCGGCCGTTGGTGCCATCCGCCAATATGGTACAGGCAGCCGAAGGCGCGGCGCCCCATAGGCCCGGATTTGGCGCACCTGGCGATGCGTGTAAACTCCGGGCGACGCGGTTTCTGGACGAAGGTCGTCATGCGCAAGGCGTGGGTTTGTTTGGTCCGAGCGTCGGGCGGCGATCGAACCCGCGAAATGTCCGCAGTGGGTGCTGCCTTGCTGAAGCCCCGACCAGTGTCGGTGCTATTGCTATCGGTACTGCTCGTGGCCTGTTCCCTGGTGCCGGATGCGCGGGTTCCCGAACAGGTCGCGGAGTTCGACGAAGAGTTCGCCCCCGTCGCCCAACCCGACGACGATGAACAGGTCGAGTGGTGGAAGGCTTTCGACGACCCCGCGCTCGATCGGGTCGTGGAAGCCGCGCTGGGCTCGAACTTCGATCTCGAGGAAGCCGTTGCCCGGGTTGGTCAGGCGAGAGCCCGGGCGCGCATGGCGAGTGCCGTTCGATTGCCCGCGATGCAGGCGGCGCCAGGGCTTTCGCGGCACAGACAGGTGGAACATCCTGGCGCGATGTCCACGAGGACTCACGAGGCGCCGGCTGTGGGGCACTTGCATGGAACAAACATTTCCGGGGAGCGATCACCGGCCCCGGACTCCGTCAATCCTTAACCAATGAAAACGTCGCCGGACACCTCCAGAGTCACGAGCCTCCGTTTTGCGGGTTCCGGCTGGGAATACTTCCAGATCTGGGTGACGAACACAGCGTTGACGCTGCTTACCCTGGGCGTGTTCTCCGCCTGGGCAACCGTACGCACCCGCCGGTACTTCTACGGCAACACCTGGCTCGGCGACTCCGCGTTCAATTACACCGCGCGCCCTTCGACGGTTCTGACCGGGCGGATCATCGTGGTGGCAGTGCTGATCGCACTTTGGGTGGCACAGGTTTTCTCGTTAACCTACTACCTCATCGGATTCCTGTTGCTGTTTCTCCTGTTTCCCTGGATCGCCATGCGGGCGCGAGCGTTCCGCCTTAGCAACTCCTACTACCGTCATATTTGCTGGGGATTCCAGGGTAACTACGCAACCGCCGCCAAATACTACTGCCTGGGGCCCATCGCGGGCGCGCTGAGCCTGGGGCTCATGGTCCCCTATATCGCGATGCGGCGTGACCTGTTTCTGATAGAGAACAGCCGCTTCGGCACATCGGAGTGTTCATTTCTAGGTACGCGCGCCGAATATTACAAGATCTATTTCCTTTCGTTCCTGATCTTCCTCTTGGGACTGTCGGCGGATTTCATCCTGGCGTGGACGGTTCCGGAGCTCGGATTCGCGCTGGGTGTTATCGGTTGGGTTCCGGTGTTCGTGGCGGGGCTCTATCTCAAGGTCAATCTCGACAACCTCCGTTGGTCCAAAACCGACTTCGGCGGGTATCAGTTCAAACTCGAACTGTCGTTCTGGGGGATGCTGGGATTGTATCTGGGCAATCTGCTCCTGATCGCCATAACGCTTGGAGCCTTCATTCCCTTTGCCAAAGTTCGGGTCATTCGCTACAAGCTCGGAAAATTCAGCATTACCCGCCAGGGTACTGAAGCATTTATCGCCGGTCCCCGGCAATCCGTCGGCGCCACGGGCGCCGAGGCCGGGGCCTCCTTCGATCTGGATCTCGGCATATGACCACGGTGCGTGGAATCTATTACGACGGCCGCACCTGGGACCGTCAGGACGTGCTGGTCCGATTCGCCCGCAATGGCGATATTCGCATCGACGGAGACGACATCGACCTGGCCCTCCGGTTGGACGATGCGCACATTTCCGAACGCTTCGCGGACATTCCCCGTTATCTCTATCTGGCGGGAGGTGACGCTTGTGAATTGCTCGACAACGGTGCCGTGGACTCGTGGCTGGGGCATTTGAACGCGCAACGCGGATCACGCTTGCTGCATCGGCTGGACACATCCACGTGGGCCGCGGTGGCCGCGATTTCCATCATCGCCGGGATCGTGGCCTCGTTCATGCTCTGGGGTGCTCCCGCCTTGGCAGAACGGGCTGTTCGGGCGCTGCCGACAAGCGTGGATGAGACAATTGGTGAGGAATCGCTCACCGTGCTGGACAAGGTGGCGTTTTCGCCGTCCACGATCGAAGAGACCCGACAGGCCGCGATCCGATCAGCTTTTGACGAAATGGTCAGAGACATGAAGCCGCCGATGGGCGGTCACCTGGTGTTTCGAAACAGCGACCTCTTTGGTGCCAACGCTTTTGCGCTGGTGGGCAACACCGTCGTCATCACCGACGAACTGATCGGACTGGCCGAACACGATGAAGAAATCATCGCGGTACTCGCCCACGAGATGGGCCACGTCCAGCATCGCCACGTCATGAAGCACCTCGCGCGCAGCGCAGTAGTCGCGGTGCTGTGGGCGGCCCTGCTCGGCGATATTTCCGCCGTGACGGGAGTCGCGGCGAGTATGCCGGCGGTTCTGGACTCCCTGCGCCACTCCCGAGCCTTCGAACGCGAGGCGGACCAGGTCGCTCGGGACTATCTCATCGATGCCGGAATCGCGCCCTCGCGCCTGGGAGACCTCCTCGTTCGCCTTGCGGCCCAATGCCCGGAATGCGAGGAGATTCCTCGATACCTGAGTACGCATCCGCCGTTGGCCGAACGGGTCGAGTCGTTGTCCCCACGCGTCGATTAATCTCGAAACCTGCGACTAGTGTTCCGTCAAGCCTAAAAATGCGAGTGTAGCTGCGAGGGATTTTTGGTTCCTGGCAAGGCGCGACGACGCGGTGTGGCAGGCACCACACAAGGAGGAGCAACGGAGCCTTCAGCCGGGGAGCGCGAGGGGGCACCCCTCGCATGAAAACCATCAGGGGCCAAAAAGACCCGCAGATACCCGTAGATTTGGGCTTCACGGAGCACTAGTGTCATGTCACACATATTATGTCGTATAGAATCTGATAGATTACTGGGTCTCGATGCAGGGCGAGGATCAGTGCATGAAGCGCTACGTGGTGACATTGGACGAAGCGGAACGGAAAGATCTGACGGCGATCACGAACAAAGGCTCACACCGCTCGCAGAAGGTGATCAACGCGTTGATCCTGCTCAACTGCGACGAAGGGCAATTCAACGAACGACAGGCGACCGGGGAGGCCATTGCGGACATTCTGCGGATCAGCATGCGCAAGGTGGATCGGGCAAAGAAGCGTTTTGTGGAGGCGGGGATCGAGGCGGCACTGGGTGGCCGTCAGGGTCGCCGCCCGACCTACCTGCGCAAGGCCGACGGCGAGTTCGAGGCACGCCTGGTGGCGTTGAGCTGTGGCGAGCCACCGGCTGGCCACGGGCAATGGTCGCTGCGGCTGCTGGCGGACCACGCCGTGGAACTCGGCTACATCGACAGCGTGTCGCACGAGACGGTGCGGCGGGTTCTAAAAAAAACGAGATCAAGCCTTGGCGTCGGGTCGGATGGGTGATCCCGCCGCAACGCAACGCGGACTTCGCGGCGGCCATGGAGCAGGTCCTCGACGTGTACCGGCGTCCGTACGACAAGGCCTTTCCCGTGGTTTGCATGGACGAGACGCCGCGCCAGTTGATCCGCGAGACGCGCGTGCCGGTCCCCGCCGAACCGGGCCGGCCAGCCCGCCACGATTACGAGTACCGGCGCTGCGGAACCTGCAACGTATTCATGGCCACGGAGCCCTTGGCCGGCAAGCGCATGACCCGGGTGACCGAGCGCAAGACCAAGATCGACTGGGCGCACTTCCTCGCTGACATTGCCGCACGGTACCCCGACGCCAAAAAAATCACCTTGGTGATGGACAATCTGAACACCCACCGCCCGGACGCATTCTACGAAGCCTTCCCGCCGGCGCGGGCCAAGGCCCTGTGGGATCGCTTCGAGTTCCTCTTCACCCCGAAGCACGGCAGTTGGCTGAACGTCGCCGAGGTCGAGCTCAACGTCATGATCCGCCAATGCCTGAACCGACGCATCGATTGCATCGACATCCTGCGCAGCGAGGTCGCCGCTTGGCAAGCCGCACGCGACCGCCTCCGGGCCAAGGTGAATTGGCAGTTCACCACGGACGACGCACGCGTCAAATTGAAGCGTCTCTATCCGACATTTGATATATGACGAGACACTAGGCTCAACGCCCTCGGTCCGGCACCGAGACCTCGTCTGGTTCCGTCCGGCTTAGCGACGAGCAGACCGCATCGATCGCCGAGGCGGAGCCCGCCAGGGACACGCGCAGGTCCACGACCTCGGCATCAGGTGGTTCGATCCGAATGCCGGAACCTGAACGCCGCGAGCCGCCGTCGCGAATACCGTACGACCCCCCGCCTGCGCGACGGGGTATGGAAGTCTTGCGGCCGCGGGCAGCGTCATCGAAGTGTCCATGATTGGGAAGCTGCGAATGCGGGGCTCCAATCTGCGCAAGTCGAGTGGGCATCGCGAGTATAGCAACCCGACTGGCGACGGTTTGAAACCCGGGCGAACGCAGCGGCTGGAGGGGCTTGAGCTACGGCGGGACCACAGGCGAAGCCGAAGGCGTCGGCTGTGGGGCACTTCAGTACGACCGGGGCAACCCCAGCACGTGCTCAGTCACGTAGTTCAACACCATCTCCTGTGAAATCGGCGCGATGCGCTGCAGGCGCGCCTCCCGCCAATACCGCTCGACGTGGAACTCCGTGGCGTAGCCGAATCCGCCGTGAGTCTGCACGGCCTGGTCGGCGGCCTGGAAGCAGGCGGCGGCGGCGAGCCACTTGGCCATGTTGGCTTCCGCGCCGCACGGCTCGCCGTTGTCGATCAGCCACGACGCCTTGCGGATCATGAGTTCGGCGGCGTCGAGGCGCATCCGCGCTTCGCCGAGCGGGAACGACACGCCCTGGTTCATGCCGATAGGGCGGTTGAAAACGACGCGGTCGTTGGCGTAGTCCACGGCCCGGCGCATGGCGGCGCGGCCGATGCCCAGGGCCTCGGCGGCGACCAGGATGCGTTCGGCGTTCAAGCCATCGAGCAGGTAGCGAAAACCCATGCCTTCCTCGCCGACGCGGTCGGTGACGCGCACGGGCAGATCGTCATAGACAACTTCGCAGGTGGCCACCGCGTTGCGGCCGACCTTGTCGATCGGTGAGATGGCGACTTCCGGGCGCTGCAACTCGGCGAGCAGCAAAGTCATGCCCTGGGTGCGCTTGGCTACCTTCTCTCGAGCTTCCGTGCGCACCAGTAGCAGCACGCGTTCGGCGTCCAGCGCTTTCGTGGTCCATACCTTGCGGCCCCGCACGATGTAATGGTCGCCGTCGCGGCGCGCCGTCGTGGTGATGGACGTCGTGTCGGTGCCGGCGTCCGGTTCGGTCACTCCGAACGCGATGTGCAAGTCACCGTTCGCGACCCTCGGCAGGTACTTCTGCTTCATCTCTTCCGACCCGTGCATGACCACGGGGTGCATGCCGAATATCGACAGGTGAATGCTGCTTGCGCCGTTCATCGCCGCCCCGGACGCGGCCACTTCCTCCAGCACGATGGACGCTTCTGTGATCCCCCGGCCGCTGCCGCCGTACTTCTCGGGAATCGCGATGCCTACCCAGCCGTCCGCCGCCAGCGCGTTGTAGAAATCCCACGGGAAGCGGTGTTCGCGGTCGCATTTGGCCCAGTATTCGTCGGGGAACTTTGCGCAGACCCGGCCGATGGTGTCGCGGATAAGTTGGTGTTCGCCGGTCGTTTCAAAGTTCATGCGGCAAGGTTAGCATGGCCCCAAGGAGGACCATTTCATGGCCGGAAAGTACTTCGAAGAGCTTGAGGTGGGGCGCACTTTCAAGCATGAGCCGGGGCGCACCGTCACGGAAACCGACAACCTGATCTTCACGGCGCTGACCATGAACACGCAGCCGCTGCACCTCGACGCCGAATTCGCCAAGGACACCCTGCACGGCCAGATTCTCGTCAACAGCATCTTCACCCTGGGGCTGGTGGTGGGCCTTTCCGTGGGCGATACAACCCTGGGCACGACCATCGGCAATCTGGGTTTCGACAAGACTACGTTTCCGAACCCGGTGTTCATCGGCGACACGATCCGGGTCTCCTCCACGGTCGTCGACCGTCGCGAAAGCCGATCGAAACCGGACCGGGGGATCGTCACCTTCGAGCACGTCGGGACCAATCAGCGCGGCGAGGTCGTCTGCTCCTGCCTTCGCGGCGCGATGATGCTGCGGCGACCGTAAAGCCATACGGATCCCCTTACTGCGGATCGTGTCGATTCTTGGATGTCGGCGTGATCGAGCGCCATCAGACTCTGGCGCCCAGGGTGCTGTCCACAAACAAGTTGCGGCGGCGGAAGGGCGGCGGTGATGACGCCAGCAAATGCAATCTCAGAGATTCCAGCCGCGATGCGAACCAGGGGGTTGTCAGCGGCTGGACGTCCCGCAGCCAATCTGGCATCGACACGTGCTTCCCTGCACAGGCGTACTCCACCATCGCCGCAAGGTAATTCGACGCCCATGCGTTCAGCCCGGTGAGGTCAGCAGACTGAACCGCCGTCTCCAGTCTTCGCGCGCTGCAGCACTGGAGAAAATCGCGAATCTCCGCGAGGGTCAACGATTGCGCGGAAAGGTCTGACCTCAGCGGATCGATCAGTCGCTGGAATTCATCGGTCTTGGCCATGAAGAAATCCCCAAAGTGGCTCGCAGAGTTGTCTATACAACGTAATGACATTTCATCACGCGATGCAGATTGCACCGTCCTATATCGCGGCGGGGACTGTTCCACTGCCGGGAACCCTGTTGGGAACCCTGTTGGGAACCCTGCCGGGAACCCTGCCGGGAACCCTGTTGGGAACCCTGTTGGGAACCCTGTTGGGAACCCTGTTGGGAACCCTGTTGACTATTCCGCTTCAATCATCGACTGTGCGCCACGAATTGGCGGAGTAGCGGATGATGCGCGCGTTGTCGGAAGATGGACCGGCTCGGTGTGGCATGCGGGAGTTGATCGGGGAACGCGCTTCCCCATGACAGGACTACGGCGTTCGATACATTTCGTGCCGGGCGGCAACGAACGGATGCTCGCCAGGGCGCTCGGCACTCATGCCGACACCTTGATCCTCGATCTGGAGGACGCGGTCACGCCGGACCGCAAGGACGAGGTGCGCGGTGTCGTGGCATCGTGGCTTGCCGAGTCCGACTTCGGCACCAAGGAAAAAACGGTGCGCATGAACCCACTGGACACACCGTGGGGCCATGCCGATCTCGAAGCGACCATGGTCTCGCCGCCGGACGCCTACGTGGTCCCGAAGCCGGAAACGCTGGAGGGTTTGAATGCCATCGACGCCGAGCTCTCGCGGCTGGAGCGATTGCACGGTCATCCCGATAGAGGAGTCGGCCTGATCCTGATCGCGGCGGAGACGCCGTTGGGCGCGCTCAATATCCCGACCTTTCCCGGGTGTCCCCGCGTCGAAGCGATGACCTGGGGCGGCGAGGATCTGTCTGCGACACTCGGCGTGCCAGGTAACCGCGACGCGGCTGGCCAGTATCTGTCCGTATATCAGCACTGCCGCGTAATGACCCTGCTGAGCGCGGCCGCCGGAGGCGTGCAACCCATCGATGCGGTGTACGTGGACTACCGGGACATCGATGGCCTGCGACAGGAATGCGAGGAGGGCGCGCGGCTCGGCTTTACGGGCAAGATATCCATCCATCCGGACCAGATCGACGTGATCAACGCCGCCTTCACCCCGGCACCGGAGCAGGTTGCCGAAGCGCGGGCCCTGATCGCCGCGTTCGACGAAGCCCAGGCGGAGGGCCGCATGGCGTTTTCATTCAGAGGCCAGATGGTAGATGTGCCGCATCTTAGCCGCGCCCGCGCGCTTGTCGAGAGGGCGCGGCTGATCGAGGAGAACACGCCGTAGGGATGGGCTCTCTATCGACCGTGAATGCTATCCGGCATCCGCGCGAGCATCGGAAGCGCTCTTGAGATAGGCATTGAGCTGTCGATCATGGCGTCTTGTGGCCCCCTTCCTGTACGCGGTTCCGTAGGGTTCCCAGCGCGCGGGACTCGCCGCCTCGGGCACGTCGCCCACGACGGTCACCCGCCGTATAATCCGCTCGCCGTCGAAGTCGTGCAGCACGAAGTGCTGCGTGCAGCGGTTGTCCCACATGGCAACCGTACCCTCGGTCCATCGATAGCGAACCGTGAACTGCGGACTCGACACCCACCGCGTGAGGTAGCCCAGCAGCAATTCGCTCTCCTCGTGACTCAACTCGACGATGCGGCGAGTGAAATGCTCGTTGACGAAAAGCGACTTCCTGCGGGTCGCCGGATGCACGCGCACCACCGGATGCACCGCCATCATGTCGGCTCGATCATGGGGATGGGCGTCATGCAGCGCCGTCAGGCCTTCGCACAGATCGCGCATCGGCGCCGAAAGTTCGTCGTACGCCTTGTACATGTTCGCCCACATCGTGTCGCCGCCCACCTCGGGGCACTTCACCACTTTGAGAATGGACATGATCGAGGGTTGGGACTGGAACGTCAGGTCGCTGTGCCACTCGTCGGCGACGCCTCCGCGCGTTCCGACAAGTTCCAGAATCTCGGGATACTCGGTCCGGTTCGTGACATTGGGATGCCCCTCGATCTGGCCGAAATAGCGGCCGAACCTGATGTGCTCCTCTGTCGTGAGGTGCTGCTCGGGGAAGAAGAGGACGAGATGCTCATGAAGCAGCTTGAAGATCGTGTCCACCTCGGCGTCGCCGACTTGCGCCAGAGCGATTCCACGCACCTCCGCGCCCAGGCTTCCGGAAACCTTGGTTACTTCGTACTGTTCGGTCAGCGGCTTGGCTCTCATCCGGGTCGCCCTCCTGGAGGCCCTCGTAGACAGTTGCAAGGCTACTAGGACACTTGGGAATAGGCCAGCGATCAGGCCGAGTCCCTCAACTGCGTCTCCTCTATACTGAGGCCCGACGATGCGGGTTGACTGCGGCTTTCCAACGAAATCAGAGAAGGGGAGATCACGCCATGAAGTTCGGTGCGCAAGTGACCTGTTACCGAAACACTTGGGATGACATCCGCAATGTTGCCGAGGCGCTCGACGCGGGACCTTGGGAAAGCATCTGGTTCGCCGACCATTTTCTGCCGCCGCCGGGTCGCAAGGAGGAAGAACACCTTACCGCCTACGAGGCGTTCACCCTCGCAGCGGCCGTCGCCGGATTCACCAGCACCCTGCGCATAGGTCACCTCGTGCTTGGCAACACCTACCGCAATCCGGGGCTGACCGCCAAGATGGCGGGCACCGTTGACCACATATCGCATGGCCGCTTCGTCCTCGGCATCGGCGCGGCCTGGTTCCGCCGCGAGCACGCCGCCTACGGCTGGACCTTTCCGAGCATGAAGGAACGCCAGGACCGGTTCGAGGAGGCGGTCGAAATGCTGCGCCGGCTGCTCCACGATGACACGCCCGTGACCTACCAGGGCAACTACTACACGCTGGACGACGCGCCGCTATCTCCGAGCGGCTACGACAAGCCGATTCCCATCCTGGTGGGCGGTACCGGCGAGCGGCGCACGTTGCGCACACTGGCCCGGTACGGCGACATCATGAACCTGGACGGCTGGGCCGGCGGGCCAATGACGAAGGAATACTTCCAGCACAAGGTCGGTGTCCTGAACCGTCATTGCGAAGCCGCTGGACGGGATCCGGGCGAGATCAAACACACCGTCTTGATACCGACTATGGTCACGGACGACAAGGCCGCCGCGGCGCATTTCATGACGAATCGACGCCTGGGTGAGGGTGCCGCCGTCGGCCCGAAGAACTACGTCCGTGATCGCGTGGGCGAGATCATCGACGCGGGCGCCGACGAGATCATGATCGGCGGCATCCCGACGGACGATGTGGAACGCTACCACTTCGTGGCCGAGGAGGTTCTTTCGGCGTTCGACTGACGATCCGGGACGCGGTGACACCTGCCAATCCTCGGCGCCGCGGGGTTTGACAGGCTGATCGACGTCAGGGGCCAATTCCACAGCCCTGCGATTGTCACTATTGACCGATATAGAGGTCATATATAGTCTTATGACCGATAAACAAGTCAAGTATTGTCCTCATGCCAATCACGCCGCGCACCTACTCACGCCTTACGGAAGAGGCGGTGATCCTCATGGGCAAGCAGATCAGGCTCGCCCGGAAACGCCGGCGCATGTCCGAACACGATCTCGCGGCCCGCATCGGCATCGCGAGGAGCACGTTGCAGCTCATCGAGAAGGGCAGTCCCGCAGTGGCGATCGGCCTCGTGCTGGAAGCAGCCACCCTCACAGGTGTTGATCTGTTCGTTCCGGAGGCGACGACACTCGCCCCGCAGATAGAGCGGACCGACGACAAGCTCGCCCTGATGCCGGGTTCGATCCGCAAGTCCCGTCCCGAGGTCGACGATGACTTCTGACGCGTCTCCGCCCCGAGAGGCGTTCGTCTGGATATGGCTGCCCGGCAAGACCGCGCCGGTAGTCGCGGGCCGCGTTCACGCAGAAGGCGATCACTTCGTCTTCACCTATGGCCGCTCGTATCTGGCCCGGGGAAACGCGATTCCAGTCTATGCGCCCGAATTGCCACTGCGCACCGGTGCCATCGTGCCCGAACCGCCGCTCGAGATCGCCAATGCCCTGCGCGATGCCTCGCCGGATGCCTGGGGTCGCCGGGTGATTGCCCATCGCTTCGCCGGCGGCCGTGGCAGGGCGGGCGACGTGGTCGACCTCGACGAACTCACGTTCATGCTTCGGTCCGGCTCCGACCGTATAGGGGCACTCGACTTCCAAGCATCCCCGAGGGACTACGTTCCGCGCGAGTCCGACAACGAAACGCTCGACCGGTTGGTGGACTCCGCAGACCGCGTCGACCGGGGCTTGCCGCTGGCGCCCGACCTGGCCGAGGCATTGCAGCACGGCACGGCAATCGGGGGGGCGAGGCCGAAGGCGCTCATCCGGGATGACGACATCAAGTATGTCGCGAAGTTCTCCTCGTCGACCGACACCTACAGCGTCATCAAGGCCGAGTTCCTCGCCATGCGTCTTGCAAGGGTTTCCGGGTTGAACGTTGCGCCGGTCAAGCTTGTCCGGTCGGCGAACAAAGATGTCCTCCTGATCCGACGCTTCGACCGGGAGCCGACGGAGGCCGGTTGGAGGCGGTTGGCCATGGTTTCGGCCCTGACCCTGCTCGGTCTCGATGAGCGCATGGCGGCTCACGCGTCCTATGAAGCGCTGGCCGACATCGTCCGGGCGCGCTTCACCGCACCGGCGGAGACCCTGAGGGAGCTCTTCGCGCGCATGACCTTCAACATTCTTGTCGGCAATACGGACGACCATGCCCGGAACCACGCCGCCTTTTGGGACGGCGACAGTCTCGCGCTTACGCCGGCTTACGATATTTGCCCGCAATCGAGGACCGGGCGTGAAGCCTCGCAGGCCATGCAAATTCGCGGCCGCGAGCGGCGTAGCCAGCTCTCGCTGTGCCTTGCCGCAGCCAACAAGTTTCTTCTCCCAAATGAACGCGCCCTGGCCATCATGAGGCACCAGATCGCCGTCATCGGAGGGAACTGGGAAACGGCGTGCAACGAGGCGCAACTGAACGAAGCTGATCGACGGCTACTGTGGCGGCGGCAATTCCTGAACGATCTGGCGTTCGAGGGACTGGAGGGCTGGCTCACTGAAGCTATCGAGGACCTGCCCCAAGGCCGCCGCCAGTGACCGCCCCAATTGGGTGGTCCAGTTGGAATGTTGGTACATTGACGGAATGTAGCAGCTCAGCGGTTGTCCGAAGGCATCGCGGGGTTCGCGCAGCTTGGGGCGACGGTGGTATACACTCGCCGCCGCTTCCCGAGGTAAATATGACTGAGCTCGCAAAATACGAACTTGTTGACCACGTGGCGATAGTCACCATGGACGACGGCAAGGCCAACGTCTTTGGCCCGGACATGATCACTACGTTGAACAACCAACTCGACCGCGCGGCGGACGAAGCCAAGGTTGTCCTGCTGACTGGGCGGTTGGGTCTGTTCTCCGGCGGCTTCGACCTCCGGGTGATGCGGGGCGATGACCGGAAGGCCGCGTACGACCTGGTGCGCGCGGGCGCGCGCTTACTCATGCGGCTCTACGGACTGCCGCAGCCGCTGGTGGCCGCTTCCACGGGACATGCGGTAGCCATGGGAGCGTTGTGCCTGCTGGCTGGGGACTACCGTGTCGGGGCGCAGGGCGACTTCCGCATCGGGTTGAACGAGACGGCGATCGGCATGAGCTTGCCGCCGTTCGCGGTGATGATCACCAACGAGCGACTATCCAGGCGCCACCTTGCCCGCGCGACCTTGGGCGCCACGATGTTTTCGCCGGAAGAGGCTAGGGATGCCGGTTTTCTCGACGAAGTGGTTCCGGCGGAGAAGCTTCGGGAGTCCGCGCTCGATGTGGCCCGCTCCATGGTGGAACTCGACGCTTCAGCCTATGCGGGAACGAAGCGGGGATTGCGGGGCGCCTCCATCGCTGCGGTCCTTAAAGGTCTCGAATAGCACGGCAAGTCCGAAGCCTGCTACCCAGAGCGCGTGGTCGAGGCCGACTGCGGGGCAGGTCAAGCATGGGATCGCTTGCGCGCTTCACGGTCGCGCAGGATGTCGTCGCTGATCGCCCCCGCATCGACTTCAATGGCGGGATCGCCAAGGACGTCCGCCACACGACGGTAGTTCAGGAAGTACACCGAACCGTCCGTCCTTCGCTTGAGAAAACCGCAATCCACCATCCGCCGCCGCCGCGCCACATGATCGATATCCGCGCGTACCGAAGCCAGCCACTCGACCAGTTCCTCGTTGATCTCCCGCTCGGCGTAGGGCCACCGCCGAGCCAGGCGTCCGGCGGCGACGGCGAGCACGGTGTCAAGTCGCTCTGGATGCCTCGGAAACCCCTGCAAGCGGCCGGAATGGAGGAGGCGGCGTAGCAGCCCTTCGACGCTCTGACGCGCAGCTGGCGGATTCGCGTCGGGCAACTCGACTTTTGGCCCCGCCATCTCGCGATCCCGCCGTAGCTTGAGGAACAACACCCTATCATGCGCCGCGTTGGTCGCTTGCTTGAGATGGCGACCCGACCGCCGGACGATCGGGAACTGGTTGTCTAAAGACCCGGCCCCACGCGTTTGGGCGTACTGTCGCTGAACCGGGAGAACCGGAACCGCGTCAGGTCGTGTCCCGGGGACTCGCCGAGCACCAGCGACGCCATCACCCTGCCGGCGCCGGGGCCAATGCCGAAGCCATGGCCGCTGAACCCAGTGGCGACAAAAAGCCCGGGACGACCATTCACCTCGTCCATGACCGGTACCACGTCTGGGGTGATATCGATCATGCCGGCCCAGGATTCCTCCAAGGGGATTCCGTCGAGAGCGGGCAGCCGGTTCCGGATGCCTTCTCTGATCCGGCGCAGCGCGCGGTCGGAAGGCGGCGGGTTCAGCACGCGGCTGCGTTCGAAGGGACTTTCCTCGTCGTCACGCCAGGTCTGGGGCTTCATGCGGCCGAATACTCCGTCGAAACGCAGTGCGAGCGCGCCGGCGTTGGCTTTCAGGACATGTTGATAGCGAAAGAAATAGCGGAATGAGTCGAGCCCCACGAAGTGCTCGTTGGTTCCGGCCGCCGCGACGGTGTATCCCCCGTCCTGGCGTCGGCGAAACCCCAGCCCCGGAGCCGAAGCGTTGCCGTCGTAGAAGTCCGGCGCGGGCGCGGTTCGCGCCACGGTCGCCCGGAATGTGAGTTGCGGCAGGTCCAGCCCGAGGTGGCGCAGCAGTAGCGAACTCCACGCGCCACCCGCGCAGACTGCCGCTTGCGTGCGTACCGGACCGAGTTCGGTGACGACGCCGGAGACGGCGCCCGCTTGGAAATCGATGCCTCGCACGGCGCAGTTTTCGATGATCCGTCCGCCGGCGCGCCGCACCGCCCGCGCCAGCGCCGGAACGGCCAGGAAGGGTTCGGCGCGCGCGTCGCTCGGCGTATACAGGGCGCCGACGTAACGTCCCGGAGGCATCTGGATCAGCGTATCCACCTCGCTGCTGCTGAGCAGTCGGGTGTCCAGTTGATGCTGCTCGGCGATCGCGAGCCATTCCTCGTGTTTCGCCAACTGGCGTTCCGTGTCGGCAAGGTAGGCGACGCCCCGGCGCGCGAAGCCCACGTCCTCGCCGATCTCCTCCGCCAGCCCCGCCCAGATTTCCTGGCTTTCGATGACGATGGGCAGTTCGTCGGCATCCCGCGCCTGCTTGCGAATCCAACCCCAATTGCGGCTGGACTGCTCTCCCGCTACGCGACCCTTCTCCAGTACCAGCACGTCGACGCCGCGCTTTGCGAGAAACCAGGCGGTGGAGATGCCGGCCACGCCGCCGCCGATCACGACGACGTCGACGCTTTGGGGCAGTTCGTCCTGAAAGGAGATGGGGCTTTGGTCGCTCAGGACCACTTTGGTTGTTCCTTATACCAACAAGCCGAGGGCGGGAATCGACACCCCGCGACTAAAAGAACGCGAGCAGCCGCATCTCGACGCTATGCCGCGGAGCTGCCGCCGAGCCGGCGTCGGGCAACTCGAACGCCGTGTGCAACGTGTATCGCGCCCGTCCGTCGGTAGCCGAGTCGTAGACCTTGAAGAACACCGCCTCGTCGGGCGTCATGTATGGGTAGTAGAAGAACCGGTGATGCGGGTTGTAGATGGCTCGCCAGATTTCTCCCACGCGCCCCGGCGCGGGCCTGGGCACCGGAATGAAGTCGGCTTCGTCTACCGTGCGCGCATCGGCTACGGTGATGGGGTCCGACTCGATCCGATGACCGATCGGTCGCCACGCCTGCACGACGGCGAACCTGCGGCTGAGCAGCGTCTCGGCCTCGTCGGGCAACAGGTCCCGCACGCGCTTCCTGGCCGACCAGTGCGTGTAGTCGTTGTGAACGCCTCTCGCCGGGCCCTTGAGCCCTTTCGCTTGGCGCACGTCCCCGTCGCCGTGCCGGACCGTGTGATCGAAGATGTGGATGCGCGCCGCTCCGGTGCATCGCTTGGCAATTTTCTCCATGGCCGGGTAGTAGATTCGCTTGACACAATCGCTGTCCAGGAAGTCGATCGGCGGCAACGGATCGCTTTGCAACTCGAATCCGTGCACGTCGAGCGCCAGCGGCTCGGGCCATTCGCGCGCGTCGAAGATCGACACGTCGTGCCTGGCGGTGCCGCTGCCGAGGTTCCGTCCCTCCGCTTCAGGGGCCGCGATCTCGTAGTAATACTTGTCGCCCTCGTCGGTGGCATATGCCAAAGAGGTTCGGACGGTGTTCTGATCGAGCGTGGAGGCGGGTTCGGCCATCGTGGGTTCTCTGTCTATCGAGGGCTGATGGGCATTATAAGGAAAAGGTCCGGCTTACGGACAAATGGCCCGACTCCCTCCGGGATCGTGCCTGACCATCTTCCATGGAACAACACTGCCACCACTGCTGGAGGACTTGCAACGTCGGAGTTCCCTGGGCGTCACGGGCGCACTGTAATCCAGTGGGCTGAAGGCTCCTGTCTCCGAGGCTCTGCCTCGACTACGCATGTGCACGGAGGGAACATCTTGCGTTCCAAATAGGAAAAGCAGTCGTAGCGCTGCGCGTAGCTTGGTAATCTGGCTGTTTTCCACCCATGGTTGATGCGGGTCGTTCTCAAGTGGTCACGCCGCCGGTAGTCGAATTGCACCTCATTGAAGTCGTCCCCGACATCGACCTCCGTCTCGTTGCGGACGAGGAGAATTTCCTGCTGGGCACTTCGCCCGAGGTGCTGGAATAGGCTTCGCCGGGACTGCTCGCCTTGATTGGATTCAATGCCTGGCAGGGCTACGGCGGTTACGAGAACTTCAGGGAGTGGGTCAGCCGGGGCGAATACGCGTTGGGCGACCTCGTTCCCGAGCGGGCGCGACATGCACGAACTGAACGGAAAGATCGCGGTCGTCTCGGGCGCCAGCCGAGGCATCGGCGAAGCCAGCGCACGCGCGCTGGACGCCGCGGGCGCGATTGAAAGATCGGCAGGACCGAACGCGTCGAAATCGACGGTACGCGCACCGTGCGACGGTGATGCGTTTCGACGGATGAGTGGTCGGACGCCACGTCTGCACGATGGCGAACCCTTGGTTCAGCGGTTGTGGCAGCGCTCCCGCCAGGCGCGTCCGTGGCGTGCAGTCGCCAACGGTGTTAAAAGTCCGGTTGATTCCTAAAATGGTTCGGGGATGCTCGCTCTCGGCGTGAAGGCATGGGGTTACGGACGCTGGTTCGTGCGCCAACTCGCGCGCCAGTTCCGCGACGACGGCTGCACCATTGCGGCGGCCGCGTTGGCGTTCACGACCATGATCGCGGTCGTGCCATTCTTCGCGGTCGTCTACCGGATCCTGTCGCTGCTGCCGGAGTTCGCCGGGGTGGGCGACACGATCACGAGCTTCATCTTCGAGACCTTCCTGCCCGGTTCCAGCGACGTCGTGCTCGACAAGGTGCGCGAGTTTTCCGCCAAGGCGAACGAGCTGACGCTGGTCGGAATCGGTGTCGTCTTCGTCACCACCATGCTCATGTTGATGCGCATGGAAGAGTCCTTCAACCGCATCTGGCACGTGGCCAACACCCGTACCGGCCTGGCGCGCTTCCTCTCCTATTGGGGGATCGTGTCGTTCGGCGTGCCAATGATCGGCGTCGCGGTGACGGCCGCGAGCTATGACTTCGGTCTCGACCACCTGGCGCAACTGGGCGGTTCCGAGGTCATGGAAGGCGTGCGCGAGACGGTCCCGCCCTTGGCCACGGCGTTGACGTTCACGTTGCTTTACTACGCGGTGCCGAGTTGCCGCGTCCGGTTCGCCCACGCCCTTGCCGGCGGCGTCGTCACCACCGTGCTCCTGACCTTTGCGAAGGAGGTCTTCGCCTTTGTGGTTCCGTGGTTTCAGAACGAATTGGTATACGGAGCCTTTGCTGCGCTGCCGCTGTTCGTCATGGGGCTGTACCTTGTTTGGGTACTGATCCTTGTGGGCGCCATTTGCGTACGCACCTTGTCCCTGATCCCGTGGGAGGACGAACCGGATGGCGTGCCGGCGGCCGTGAAGTGCGCGAGAGCGCTGGAATTGCTGCATCAGGCGCACCTTGACGGAGGGGCGGTAACAGATGCCGACATCCTCCGCGCCGTGCCGATGACCCGCGCCGAACGCGCGCGAATCTTCGACGTGCTGCATGAAGGCCGATGGCTACGCCCCACGGAGAACAAGGCCTGGGCGCTCGGGCGAGGCCTTGAGAGCATGACGTTGTGGGAACTCTTCCTGAAGCTTCCCGACGGCATCTCCGACGAAAACCTGGGTGGCGAAAGCCTTGTCGAGGCCCGCTTTCGGGCGTTCCTTGCCGAGGGCGCGGTTCATCTGGACGTCAGCCTGGCCGAGGTCTCGGCCGATGAACCGTCGAGCAACGCCGGGGCGAACTGATCCGGCGGATTGAAGGGGCGCAGGGTGTTAGTGTCCGACTTGTGGGGCGTCTTGCGACCACGGCCCATCAGACGGCCGGCAGCAAGCCGACGCGCGCTTATTGTTTGGCAGCATCCATAAAGCTCGAGGGAGAGATCCATGGACCGACTGAATTCCGTCATCGACTCGGTCAACGCCTTTGTCTGGGGGCCGCCGATGCTCGGCATGCTGGGCGTCACCGGCCTGCTGTTGACCCTCGGCCTGGTGTTCATGCCGTGGCGCAAGATCGTCTACGGTTTCCGGCTGCTATTCGATAGATCCGAACCATCGGGCGCGGGGGAGGTCAAGCCATTCAACGCGCTGATGACGGCGCTCTCGGCGACGGTCGGCACGGGAAACATCGCGGGCGTCGCGACAGCGATCGCGCTCGGCGGACCGGGTGCGATCTTCTACATGTGGCTGATCGCGCTCTTCGGCATGGCCACGAAGTACGCCGAAGCGGTGTGCGCGGTCACCTATCGCGAGGTGGACGAGGCCGGCAAGCATGTCGGCGGACCCATGTACTACCTGTGCAACGGCGTCGGCGAATTCGCCCCGGAACTCGGCAAGTGGTTGGGCCTGGCATTCGCGGTGTTCGGCGCGGTGGCGGCATTCGGCATCGGCAACGCCGTGCAGGTCAACTCGATGGCGGCCGCGCTGACTGACAGCTTCTCGGTTCCCGCGTGGGTGACGGGCCTGGTTGTCGCGGCGCTGGTGGGCGTCGTCGTCATCGGCGGCATTCGGCGCATCGGCGAAGTCGCGGGCAAACTGGTGCCGGCCATGGTGGTGCTCTACGTTGGCGCCGCCCTCATCATCATTCTCATCAACATCGTCGAGGTGCCAGCAGCGTTGGGGTTGATCTTCACTCACGCCTTTACGCCTGCTGCGGCGACGGGCGGATTTGCCGGCGCCGCGGTTGCCGCCGCCGTTCGCTTCGGCGTCGCGCGAGGGGTGTTCTCCAACGAGTCGGGCCTGGGGTCGGCCGCCATTGCGCACGCGGCGGCGCAGACCAACAGTCCGGTGCGCCAGGGGATCATCGCGATGCTCGGAACGTTCATCGACACCATCGTCGTCTGCACGATGACGGCCCTGGTCATTCTGACCTCGGGCGCATGGACCATGACGGGCGCGGACGGTGGCGGCTTGACCGGGGCCGTCCTCACGTCCGCCAGCTTTCAGAGTTCCATCTTCGGCGGCAAGTACATCGTCACGATCGCCCTCGCGGTGTTCGCGTTCACCACGATTCTCGGCTGGTCCTATTACGGCGAGCGATGCTGGCAGTACCTGTTCCGCGAGAAGAGCCTCTGGATCTATCGTGGGCTTTGGGTGCTGGCGGCGCTGGCCTTCGCGAATGTGAAGGTGGATTTGGTCTGGAACCTGTCCGATACGTTGAATGGGCTGATGGCCGTGCCCAATCTCGTCGGCCTGCTGCTGCTTGCGCCCATGGTGTTCAAGGTGACGCGGGAGTACTTCGAGTCGGTCGAAAAGCCGGGGTAGGGGATTAGCCTACTTTCCGGCCTCGTGGTCGGCCATCGCGGCGTACAACGCTGGTATCGTGCTCGGGTGAGTTTCCCGCAGCCTTTGACCCGCCCGTGACCGCCCTGGTGATCCTGGCCACGGTGCTGGCCACGTCGGTGCTGTCGGGGGTCATGGGGATGGCCGGCGGCGTGTTGTTGATGGCAGTGCTGGTCACCTTGCTGCCGGTGGCCAGCGCCATGATCCTCCACGGCGCAGTGCAGGCGGCCTCCAACGGTGCGCGGTTCGTATTCCTGCGCGAACACGTGATGTGGGGGATTCTGCCGCTCTACGCGGCCGGTGCCGTGGTCGCCGTGCTGCTGTTCGTTTCGGTGGCGTTCGTCCCCGATCCCGCCCTGGTGTTGATATTGGTGGGTTCCTTTCCCTGGCTGGCGCGCCTCCTCCCAACGCTCAGGGGACTCGACGTTCGCCGCCCGCTCACCGCGGCGGCGTGTGGTGCCACGGTGACGACTGCTCAGTTGCTTGCCGGCGCGTCGGGGCCGTTGCTCGACGCTTTCTATCTGCGTACTGATGTCGACCGGCGAAGCATCGTCGCGACCAAGGCGCTTACGCAGACCGCCGGCCACATCGTCAAAATCGGTTATTACGCTTGGGTGTCGACCGCCGTCCTCGACGAGTTCTCCGCAGCCGGCGTATCGACCTGGCTGATCGGTGTCGCAATGCTGCTCGCCGTGTTGGGAGCCAGGATCGGCACGCGACTGCTCGAGAAGTTCGAGGACCAGCAGTTCCGGCGCGTGACGGGCTGGGTGATCCTTGCGCTCGGCGCCGTGTGCATCGTCAAGGGCGTGCGGGACCTGTTGGTGTCTTGATGGGCCTGCAGCGCCGGAATAGTATCGAGCCATGAAGCGTTTCCGGCTTGTCTCGCGAACTTTCGGCATGGCGGCGGTCTGTGTCGCGCTGGGCGCCTGCTATCCCGAGCAACTGGATATCGGTGATGCCAAGACCGCGGCCGAACTCGCTCCGTCCCTGGATGCGTTGCGTGAAGTGGCGCCCGAATACCACCGTCGCCTGGTAGACGGCACCTTCGATTCCCTTTCGTTGGTGGAGCAATGGGACTTCGTGGCGGAACTTCACGAACTCTCGACGAAACAAAGCGAGGCGGAGCGTGCGGATTTCCGGGCGGAGCAAGTGCAGTGGACAGCTGAGTTCCTTGATTCGACCGAGGCCATGCTGCCTGAGTTTGAAGAAGAATCCCTGGCTATGTTGCGCGAAAGGCTGTTGCGCGAGTTGAAGCTCGAGAGTGATTCCCTGCGTATGGAGAATTGGGCTTCGGGGTTCGCGCGACCACCATCCGTGAAGGATGCTCCTCGATGACGACACCGCGAACGACCAGGAATCCGGAATGAACGGCGCGCGAGCCTTTGCATTCGGGGCGATTTGCCTTGCGGTGACCGCCTGCGGTATGGGGAGTATCGGTGACGCGAAAACAGGCGCTGAACTGGCCCCGTCGCTGGAACCGCTGCGTGACTTGGCACCGGAACACTATCGTCGCCTGGCCGACGGCACGTTTGACGCCCTTTCGTTCATGGAGCAGCGGGACTTCGTGGACGAGATTGAGGAACTCGTGTGGCAACGGCGCGAGGCGCGGCGTGCGGAGTCCGGCGCAGCGGTACGGCAGTCGATCATCGAATTTCAGGATTCAATCGAAACCTTGGAACCTGACGTCGCTGAACAGCGTCTGGCGGCCCGGCGCGAGATGATTCTGGTGTGGCTGAAGAGCGCAGACATTGCTCTGCGTTAACGGGTCCGATTCGAGCATGAGCCGCCGACCCAGGTTGAGATCGGTTGTTCGAACGCCCAGTTCGAAGGAAGCCATGGCGGGGTTTGAACCGGCGAAGAGCGCCCAGGACGCCGAATGGGTGGCGGAAGCGCTACGCCGTAGTGACTTCGGCAGGGTTTCCAGCGTCGTTCCGTCGGACTTCGAAGCCTGTGTGGCCATCCTCCACCCGGCACGGCGGTGCATCTGCACGGCAGACAATCTGAAGGACTTCCAGGCTGGGTGGGAACAGTCTGTGCCGGTGCGATGGTCGGGCGTCGGGGTCGCCACAGTTCCCGTAATTTACGGCAGTGCTTCACAACGCGTCCTTGGCATTTCCATGTCACGCCCGACCCAGTACCGTCGGCTGGGAGACGACGGTTGGATCGTCGACCCGGTAAGCGGAGATGACGGCCTGACTCCACTGATCCGCCCCGGCGACGTCTGGATCAGGGCGCCACACCGGTCGTTACAGCCTGAGTCGGCCCTGTCCTTGGCCAGACTACTGGGAGCCGTCACTTCGACACCGGATTCCTGCTGGTTCGGAATCTGGGACGGGTTCTTCTCGGAAGACGAATCCCGTGGCGCCTCGATCGCCACGCCGCATCGTCGTTGGCTCCTATATCGGGGCGCGGTCGAACAACTAACGGATTCGATTGATTCACGTCTGGAGTTCAAGACGGCCAACCTGGTGTGGCCGGACGACCGAAGCTGGTGCCTGGCGGCGGAAATCCATGCGGAGGCCACCCTCGTGGCGGGAAGCAGGGAACTTATCTCCGCAATCCGGGACGAACCGGGTCTTGAAGTCCAGACGGTGCGTCCGGAAGATCGCTTGCCGCGACTTGGGGACGTTCTTGGCCCGTTGGTTGAGAGGCCGCCAGACTTGATGTTGCCGCCGGCCTTCGAGTCGCGCGAGTACCAGTACCCATTCAACCAGCACCATGCGCTCAGGAGCGGGCCGCGCATTCGCGCGCTGCGACTATGGCTGCGCGCAATCAGGTCCGTACACATCAAAAAGCGGAAGGGCACTTGCAATTTTGCCGGAACCGGACATCGGTGACGCGCAGACGGCGCATCGCGCATAGCGACGCCTAGAGGTCAGGGGCGCGCGGAAGGCCACGGCGGGCCTGCCGCTGGAGGCGGTCAATGTCCGCGCGGAGATGGCCTTCACTCTCGACCCAAGCGTATACGTCGGCCCAGTTCACCCTTTCGTGCCTTGCGACCATCACCGCCTGATCCCAGGACGGGTTGTCGGTGAAGTAATAGTAAGCCGCCAGCCGATCAATGATGCTCAGTGTGGGAGTAACAATCCGCAACGGCCCGTACTGCGTAGAAAGCTCGGGTACGTCCTCATGCTGTACCAGCATATTGCCGAACGCTAGCGGCCCCGGCGGGAACTCTACGAACCACTCGGTATCGGGGTGTTCGAATTGCCGAATGTTTCCGCTAGGTCGGAAGCCCAAGGGTCTGATTGCCTCTTCAAGAGCGGCGTGCGCGCTGGAGGTCACGAAGTCCAGGTCTGCGCTTTCGTATTCGTTGTTCGCATAGATCGAAACCGCACTACCGCCGGATAGCGTTGCGGTGATGCCGCAGGCGCCCAGGGTTTGGCTGATCAAAGCCGCGAGTTCTTCCAGGGTCGTGTCGCGGGTAATCATTCGGCAGCGATTGACAGCGGCTTCGTCGTTCGACGAGGCCGTTGTCTTTGACGGAAATAGCGTCTCACTTCACTTTGGGGTAATAGGTCGATCTCTTCCCGCAGAAAGACACGTAAATTCTTTGCCGTTGGGTTTCTTTCATTGAACTGGAACACGCGTGCTCGGCCAATCATGCGGCTGACCAGAACACCGTTGGCCTCCAGGCGCAGGAGTTGGTCCCGCACAACGCTGACGGCCAAGCCGTAGGTATTCGCAATCCTGTTTGCATGGCCTTCGCCATAAGCCGCGAGAAACAAAAGCGCCCAAGCGGCCGTGCGATTGCCCAATGCGGCTTCAAGTACGGGATTCATGGCAAGCCTGCAATTGAAGGTTCAGCCATCAATATTAATGGTAATACCTTCTGTAAGTAAACGCTCAATCCGTCCGTCGGGCTGGGAACCTCATTTGAGCCGCCGCTTCAACACGTCGAGCGCCTCGATCGCGCCGCTGATCGTCGACCGAGCACACGGCGCCACGCCAGCCGGCTGGGCCAAGGCGCCGTGGTCGAGCAGCCACGTTGCGCCTTAACCATATCGCTGTAGCAGGCCCACAGGAGCGGCGTTCCGCGAAAGGGATTTGCATTGACGTCGTCCCAAGCGCCACCAGTGCGACCATGGCCTCGCACTGGTTGTTTCGCGCCCCCCAATGTCAGTGCCTCGTCGAGCACCTTGCATGGAACAACACTGCCGCCACTGCTGGAGGACTTGCAACCTCGGAGTTCCCTGGGCGTCACGGGCGCACTGTAATCCAGTGGGCTGAAGGCTCCTAGTGTTCCGTCAAGCCTAAAAATGCGAGTGTAGCTGCGAGGGATTTTTGGTTCCTGGCGAGGCGCGACGACGCGGTGTGGCAGGCACCACACAAGGAGGAGCAACGGAGCCTTCAGCCGGGGAGCGCGAGGGGGCACCCCTCGCATGAAAGGAGCCTTCAGCCGGGAGCGCGAGGGGGACCCCTCGCATGAAAACCACCAGGGGCCAAAAAGACCCGCAGATACCCGTAGATTTAGGTTTGACGGAGCACTAGCGCTCGAAGGTGCGGCTCCAGGTCGTAAAGGACTCCGGAGGCGTAATAGTGAAGACCCGAGTAGGCGTCGCTTTAGCTTGAGCCTTCCTCGGGCGGAAATTCGGTTCCATGCAGGTCGAGTCAGGGGCTGCCGCCCGTTGATCGTCAAAATCCGTAGCGTAGATCTGCGGCAGACTCTTCAGCGCATAGCTTCGTTCCTCGCGTTTTCGCCTTGATGCGCCCATCCGACCGCACTAACATCAGGCGATGAAGCCCGCCCAGGCGATCACAGCAATCCTCGGGATAGGCTCGATTTGTGTCATGTTGACCGGGTGTGATTTAGAGGATATTGGGGACGCCCGGACCGCTCGGGAACTGGCTCCGTCCCTGGAGGCACTGCGGGAAGCCGTCCCTGAACACCACCGTCGACTGGCCGATGGAACGTTCGACTCCTTATCGATCCTGGAGCAATGGGACTTCGTAGCCGAAGTTGAACAAACCTTGCGAATGCGAAGGTATCTGGCGCGAAGGTTTCTGGAGGCAGGATTGTCCGACCCGGTGGATGAAACAGAACAACAGGAAAACGAACTGGAGGAGTCCGAGAGAGCTGCGCAGGAGTCGTTTGCCAAGCTCCTGGAGTCAGCCAGTGACATGACTTTGGAGCATGCGGAACTTTCGCCGTCTAACAGCCGATTCGTGCTGCGACATTTGAAGCTCCAGGACAGCTTGGAGCAGGCCACGAAAAGTCCGATCGGCTGGCTGTTGACGTGGTATTGGTGGAAGACCGACAACTCTGCCCCGATTGAAGTGCAACCTGTCTTTGTAAACGCCAACTGCGGTAGTGGGCAAGTTCAGTTGTTTCTTGTAAGTCGTGGCAGTCAAGGATTCGAGGCGGTCGAGGTCCCAGTCATAGTCGAAGATTGCCCATGAAAGTGCCCGCGGCGGCACCTTCGGCTGCGCACTTTTTCTAGGAGGGTGTCCCTCATGTTCCCCTGTCGAAAGCTCCTGGCTCGATTCCGCGCATCGTTCATGGAACAACCGCTTTTGGTCGAAAATGGCGCTTCCCTTCAGCCTGATTTCAGCCGCCGTTTCAATATTGCGAGCGCCTCGGTCGCGCCCCCGTATTCCGCCCAGCCGGCTGGCGTGCCGCCGTGCGCTCCGTCCACTATGGTGGGGTCCGCCCCTCGGTCTAGGAGCAGGTCCAGGCAGCCGACGCAGTTGTGCTGTGCCGCCAGGTGCATGGCCACCGCATCGACCCCGTGGCCTTCTCCGCCCCAGTCGTGGCGCAGATCGGGATCCGCCCCGTGGTCGAGTAGCCAGGTGGCGGCCTCCAACTTGTCGCTGTAGCAGGCCCACAGCAGCGGCGTGCCGCGAAAGGGATTTGCATTGACGTCGGCGCCGAGCGCCACCAGCGCGGCCATGGCTTCGCACTGGTTGTTTCGCGCTGCCCATGTCAATGCCTCGTCTAACACTTCCTGGCGCTCGAAGGTGCGGTTCCAGGTCGGAAAGAACTCCGGGGCGTAGAAGTCGAGGCCGAAGTACGCATCGGGTGTCAGTTCGTCGCCCTTGATGAACCGGCCGAGATCGTTCCCTAACCCAGCGGCGGTGCGGAGGTTGTCGGGATAGGGCGGCGTGAGCACCTCGCCCATGTAGGCCTTGGCGTAGAACAGGGCGTACGACAGGGTCGACCCGCCTGCCTTTCCGTAGGCGTTTGTTTCGGGAGAAGCACCTGCTTCGAGGAGCCGTCTCGCCAGGTCCGAGTGACCGGCCATGCCTGCGGTATGCAGTGGCGTCCAACCGTTGCTGTCGGCAGCGGACGGGTCCGCGCTCGCCTGCAATATCAGATCGACCGCCCCATGCTGGCCGGGCGTTCCGGGATCGAGGGGGATCGCAATGTCCCCCGTGGCCGCCCGGCAGGCGAGATCCAACAGCGTCCGCCCGTCGGCGTCGATGGCGGAGACGACTTCCGGTGAACGGGCGAGCACGGCCGCGAGCGTGTCGACTTCGCCGTCGCGGGCGGCCGAGACGGCTTTCGCGAGAGCGTATTCGGTCAAGTTGGATACCTGTGCTTGACATCGAACTCGTGCATCAGTCGGGCTCTGCGGACTCGCCCGTGTAAAGGGCGGCTGTACGTTTTGCCGCAACGCGCGCGGCATCGGGGTCCGTCCCGCTCGCGACAGCCGCTCGTCGCCATCCCTCGCTGCTGCCTGCGACAAACGCCTTGCCGTCCCGAGAAGTAGCGAAAGCGGCTTCATCCGGCTTCGGCGCGGCCGGTTGCGCGAGATGGATCGCCAATCCCATGGACTGATGAGATGCATCCAATTGTCGCACCGTCTCCTTTTGACCTGTATAAAAGGCAATAGTTCGCCTATAAATGTGATTTTTTACGATAAAGAGCAGGAGATCACCTCTATTGCAACTGTTAGATATTGACAGGCAAAAAATAGCCTTTTATTGTGACTAAAGGGAATTACAGGTGATATATGACTGATTTTGGATCAAATCTGTCAACCGCGCAGGGGCTGAGATCCGAGATCGGTGGCCGGCTGGCCCGGCTACGCCTTGCCCGGAACGTGACGCAGGAGGCGCTCGCTCTAAACGCCGGGATCGCGTTGCGCACCCTCCGGCGGCTCGAGACGGGCCAGCCATGCACCCTCGACAGTTTTCTGCGAATCGCGGTCGCCCTCGGCTTGGGAGACGGCATCGCCAATGCAGTGCCGTCGGGAGACATCCGCCCCATCGAACGGGTAGACGCCCGCCAGGCGGAACGCCGACGGGCGCGACCCGCGAAGGATAGCCCGCGAGTAGCACCCTGGTCGTGGGGCGAGGAATCGCGTGACTGACGCGAGCGTCAACCTCTGGGGCCGTCGGATCGGTGCCGTGTCGTGGGACGATGCGCGCACCGTCGGCGTCTTTCAATACGACCCAGCTTTCGTTGCGGCTCGCATCGAGCTTTCTCCGGTGGTCATGCCGGTGCGGGAGGCACCGTACGTGTTCCCTGCGATTGGCCGTGATGCGTTCAAGGGCCTGCCGGGCCTCTTGGCGGACGCGCTGCCGGACAGCTTCGGTAGCGCCCTGATCGACGTCTGGCTGGCCGAGACGGGACGCAGCGCCGAGTCGTTCAGTCCGGTGGACCGGCTGTGCTACATAGGGACCTGCGGCATCGGCGCGCTCGAGTTTCAGTCTGCGATTCGCGGGCGGGGCCAACGATCCGCTATCGAGATCGCGCAGCTGGTGGACCTGGCGAATCGCGTTCTGCGAGAGCGGGACGGGCGGGCGGGACGGCTGGGTGGCGGCAACGACCAGGCGGCGCTTGAGGACATCCTCAGCGTCGGAACCTCGGCCGGTGGTGCCCGCGCGAAAGCCGTTCTCGCCTGGAACCCGAAGACTGGCGAGTTCCGATCCGGCCAGGTGGACACGGCAGCCGGGTTCGAACGCTGGATTCTCAAGTTCGACGGGGTCACTAACTATCGTGACCGGGACCTGGTCGATTCGCTCGGCTTCGGCCGAATCGAGTACGCGTATTCCCTGATGGCGCGGGCGGCGGGGGTCGAGATGTCGGCGTGCCGGCTACACCACGAGGACGGGTGCAGCCACTTCATGACGCGGCGGTTCGACCGAGACGCGAACGGCCGCAAGATGCACATGCAATCGCTGGGCGCGCTGCGGCACTTCGACTACAACTTGCCGGGTGCCTATGCGTACGAGCAGGCAATCGAGACGATTGTCGGCCTCCGGCTGGGCATGGCGGCAGTAGAAAAGCAGTATCGCCGGACGGTGTTCAACGTTGTTGCCCGGAATCAGGACGACCACGTCAAGAACATCTCGTTCCTGATGGACCGGAGCGGCTTGTGGCGCCTGGCGCCGGCCTATGACATGGCCTACGCCTACAACCCGTCCGGCGAATGGACGGCCGAACACCAGATGAGCGTGGCGGGCAAGCGATCGGGATTCGAGCGGGCTGACCTGCTCCGTTTCGCGATGACTTCAGGGCTGAAGAAGCCGGCCGCCGACCGCATCGTGGACGAGGTGGTCTCGGCCGTCGCGGATTGGCCGCGGTTCGCTGCACAAGCCGGGGTGGCGTCTGAGGACGTGGGACGCATCGCGAAGACGCATCTGCTTGCGTTGGGTGCGCGGCGGGCGTGAAGTCCGTTTTCCTGCCATTTGCGACCATGGCACGGAAATACACCCGCCGGATGCGAGAAGTTCGTCCAAGTGCGCCGTCGTCAGTCAGTCTCCTCGTAACGGTCCCTTCCTGCATCCGATTCCAGAAGTTCAGGCGTCAAGCCAATCGCGGTCGAGGGAGTGGGTCGCGCCAAGCTTGGCGTAGGGCACCGACCACATGACGTCGCCGCATTTCACCTTGGCGCGCTTAGGGTTCATGCGAACGATGACGCCTGTTCGGAAGGCTTCCCCGCCGATAAAGGAGACGGTATCGCCGGTGCGGAATTTCGCCTTGACGGCTTCCCGGCCAAGGCGTGCCTCGTCGCTCTCAGGCGCGCACGACCTCGGTGTAGCGCCGAGCCGGCTGGCGATGGCCTTCCAGGCGGGTCCGTGCCCCGCCCCGGGTCCAGCGAGGGCGTGGGCGATCTCGTGGAGGATGGTGTCGGTGACCTGTCCAGGCTGGCCGTTCGCGGCGTGTATCCGGCTGAGAAGGATGAGATTCTGCCGTTGGCGGCATTCGCCCAGCTTCTTCTGGGCCGCGGTGAAACGCAGGGTCCACTCCCCGAGCCCGTGCCGGTCCATAAGCTCGCGCGCCTGGGCCGCGACCTCCTTCAGCCGCGTAACGCGTATCCGGCGGTCTCTCGCGATGGCGCCGGATAGGTGGTCGAGCCCAGCGTAGGGCACGACCCAGACATCGGCGCCGCGCCGCACCCTGGCGCGCTTCGGGTTGAGCTTCTCGACAATGCCGGTCAGGCTGCCGCCGTAGGCGTTGAACCGCACCTCATCGCCGAGTTCGAAGCAGACCTGCGCATCGTCGAGGCGGATCGAAGACGCATGACTAGCCTCCGGCGTCCCCCCGAGCAGCTCGATCCAATTCGATTTGGGCATTTTTCGCACTTTCTTGGACGCAACTCGTCCATGCGCTTCATTCATTGTATTGATCGGCTAACGCAAACTGGTCCGTGAAAGATGGGCATTTTCGCATTTTCAGATAGTGCGGAAACGATGTTTGCGATCCGGCTACGCGTGGCGGGGCTGGAATCGTGTCGTGTGCGAAACGGAGTTGGTTAGTCAGTCTCCTTCCGACATCATGCGCTGGAGCCGTGGGTTCAGAGTGCTGACGAGCTTGTCCAGGCGATCCCGCATCCATCCGACCGCCTCGTCGAACTCTCGCGAATCGTCTCCGTCGGCAGGGAATGGTAGAGAAGTCTTACGCTGGAACCCGATGCGAAGTCGGCCAACAGAGTTGTTCCAGACTCGGAGGTCGTCTCCCGCTTCACGCCGCAGTTCCTCTACTGAGTCCCGTAGGCGCTCGTGGATGCGGCCTTCCCGCAACTGCCCCTTCCTGCATCCGAGGTAGCAGCCGACAAGGGATTCACGTCTATACAGGTATGCCCCGAAGAACATACCCCGGCCAGCTAACGCTGTGTTGCTCACGGGAATAAAGACTGACGATCCCTTGGTCTCCGTTGGTTCTTCGACGGTGACGTCGGAAAAGCGAAAGTCGTCCACCACCCTTGACCAGAAGCGGAGGTTTTCCTGCTCCATATCGGAAAGGACATCCTCCTGTTCCGCTTCCTCCGGAGCATCCGTTGGGGCGCCGCTCTCAACCACAATTCGTTCGACGATCTCGGTACGTGCAAGAACGCGGGGCTGTACGAGGATCCGGTCCTCGCTGTCCCGGTACAGGGCCGCTTCGACCAGGGCAAGCTGGAAGTGCAGCCCGGAATGCCGCTGGACGAAGTCGACGATTTTTCCGACGCCCTCGCGGATGCCATCGCCGATAATCAGCAGAAGGAACTCACCCCGTCCGAGGTAGCGCTCCACGTTGTCCACGAACGCTGCTTCGTCCGTTTCAGGCGAGCCTTCCCGTATCAATTCGTAAAGCACGTTTCCCCGTTTCCCAAGCCTCCTTGAAACCTCTCGTTGCAGATCTTCATAACCCCAGGACGCGAGTTCCTGCGTGTAGTCAAGGATCTGGCCGATCACCTCTCGGCGAGCCTGCGGATTCCGCCAGAGCTTGAATTCCGCCAGGGTGAGTCGCCCGTGGGCATTCACGTGCAGCGCGTCCACATAGCCAGCGGGCGTCGACAACTAGCGTGCCTGCGCCGCGGAACGGCACGCAGTGGCGTCTTTCTTCCGGAGTCAAATGTCGGATAGAGGCGCTTCAGTCTGACAAGGCTTCGTCGGGTGGTTTCTATCAAATTATCTAATAAAAACAATGATAAAGAATGCATATCCTGATATTATATACAGCATTGAATAGTCCTCTTCATCCAGGCTCCAGGCATGTCCGCAACCACCGAAGCAGTCGTCCAATTCGTTCCCGAACCGGCCGTCGAAGGCCCGGTCATCGACGCAGTTCCCGAATCACTCGATTTCATCCCCGACGACCCCGCCGAACTTCGCCGCGCCGTCGCCCGCATGGCGGGACACATCAATCTCGCCGACTGGCGCTTCATCAAGCTCATTGCCGCCATGGAGCGCACCCGAGGCTGGCGGGAAGGCGGCTACTGCAATCTCGGCAACTGGCTGGACCACCGCTGCGGCCTGGGACCCTGCGCCGCCCGGGAGCGCATCCGCATCGGCCGGGCGCTTGCGAAACTGCCGCAGATCGACGCCGCGTTCCGCGACGGGGTGATCAGCTATTCCAAGGTGCGGGCCATCACCCGGGTGGCGACGCCGGAGACCGACGCGATGCTGCTGGCGATCGCCGAGGGCAGCAGCGCGGCACAGCTGGAGAGCCTGGTCCGGACCTATGAGCGGGTTGGCGGAATCGATCGCAAGCGCGCCAGCAGCGAGCATCGGCGAGGCTTAAGCTGGCGCTACGAGGACGGCATGCTGGTCATCACCGCGGCGGTGCCGGCGGAGCGCGGCGCGCTCGTGATCAAGGCGCTGCAGCAGGTCGTCGATGGCGGGAAGGACGAGCGGGAGGCGTACTATGAGTCCCGGCTGGCGGCCACCTGTCGACAGGGGACTGCCGAACCCGCGGCGGACGAGGATGTGGAAGGCATCGGTCGCGCGGAGGGCGGTTTCGGTGCTGGTGCCGCGACAGCGCGATCGGCGGCAGAAGGTGCTGGCGCGATATGCGGGCAAGACGTGCGGACGCGGTCCGAATGGGCGGCGGCCGATGTTTCCGCGGAAACACCAGTCGATCGCACAGGCGGGGTCGACGGCAAAGTGGTCTACACGCAGATTGCCAGTGCAGATGTGACCAACGTGGATGCCGCCGGAGATCTTTCCGCGGAAACTCCGGCCAATGGCCCGGGCAGGAACAACGGCGAGGAGGTCTCCACGCAGACTGCAGGTGCCGCTGTCACCGACATGGATGTTCCCGGAAGTGTTTCCGCGGAAACGGACGATCTCCCGGACTGGCTGACATTCGAACTCGCCAGCAGGGAACAGCGCTTCGCCGACGCGCTGGTGGACATGGCTGAGCACTGCCTGGCGAGCGGCGCGGGCCCTTGGAAGCGGCGCCGCACCGGTCAGCGCTACCAGGTGATGCTAACCATCGGCCGCAATGAGCTGGCAGCGCAGCAGTCGGCGGGCGGCGCGCGCTACCACGTCGACCCCGACTGGGGCATCGATGAGGAGGATGCCCGCAACATCGCCTGCGATGCCGACCTCACCGAGTTCATCCAGGACGCGCGGGGCAAGCTGCTCAACTACGAGCGCCGGCGGCGCATCGTGCCGGCCCGGCTGTTGCGGGCATTGAAGCTGCGCGACCACAACCGCTGCCGCTTCCCGGGCTGCGCGCATCAGCGCTATGTCGAGGCACATCACGTCCGGCATTGGATCGATGGCGGGGAGACCCGCCTCGAGAACCTCGTGCTGCTGTGCGGCGCCCATCACCGGCTGCTGCACCACGGCGCTTTCCACATCACGATCGAGGACGATGACGTCATCTTTGTCAGCCGGGATGGCGAAGTGATCGAGCCGGCGCTGCGGCCGCAGTTCGCGCGTGTTTCCGCGGAAATCCCGCTAGCACGCATATCTCACCAAGGGCCGCGATGATCGCGCAGGATTTTGCCCGCGTGCGCGTGCTTGGAGCCTTCAGCCGGGGAGCGCGAGGGGGAACCCCTCGCAAGAAAAGAGCCGGAAGCATAGCCGTGCCATATGGTGTAGCTGGTGTAGCACGTGCGCGCACGCGGGCAAAAGTGCCCCACAGTCGGTGCCTTCGGCTCCGCCCGTGGCCCGGCCCCACCGTGCGAGGGCGCGGCAGCGCTGTCTGCCCCCAGCACGACGGCACGATGTTGGAGATGGGGAAGTAACCGATTGAAACGCATCACATTCGACAATCCAACAAGCGACTTGGTGAGATATGCGGCCTAGCGTGCCATCAGGACCACAACTCGGTTTGGGCCGGTCGACGAGGGATGGTGGATGACTACATCCTGGCGGCCGTCGCCGTTGAGATCGGCAAGTCGGGCATTCCGGTCGCCGGCGGCAGGTATATCGACGAATACCTTGACCGGGGGCGCGGCGAACGGATCCGGGCCGGAGGTGGCAAGGAACACGGACAGTTCGTCCCAGCGATCACCGATCAGGAGGTCCATTTGGCCGTCTCCGTCGACATCCCCGGTGAGGACGGTGGGGAACAGGGGGCCGCGCCGGGAGAGCGGACGGAACGCGCTCGCCACGCGTCGTGTGGCGTCCGGCCGGTCTGGATAGGCGCGGTCGCGCAGGGGGTAGAAAGCCAGATCGATGGAGATGGCGTTTCCGGCGATTGCGCGCAGCATGCCGCCCGCGCGCGTGTCGACCGCGCCGAGCGCCATGTCGATGTCGCCGTCGCTGTCGAAGTCGATGAAGCGGTGGGATGCATAACCCCACGGCTCCCCGCCTGCGGACCGGCCTGGCACGTCGACGGTAGTGTCGGGCGTGGCCGCGAAGACAGTGCCGTTGGTCACCACCTGGCCGAAATGGATCTCGAACCGGCCTCGGAACCTCAGCGGACTCGGGCCGGACAGCGTCAGGGTGATGAGATCCGCCACTCCGTCCGCATCGAGATCGCGGAATCCCTTCAGAACCCTGTGCTCTGCGTATTCGCCGAGTCCGAGCAGCAGCGACACGGGACTTGCGTCGCCGACGTCGAACGCGAGCGCGTACGCGCCGTCGAAGTCGAACGCGACATCAATCTCGAAGGCGTCCGGCGTGGTTTGAAATGTGCCCGTTTCGGTCTGTGGGTAAACGTCGAACCGGTCGCCGTTCCAGAAGGCAAGGTCGCTCAAGCCGTCGCGGTCGTAGTCCAGTTCGTGGACTCGTGCCAAATACCAGGGGATGTTCTCCGGCGTGATGCCGGCCTCCTGGTATGTGCGCGTGTCACCGTAGGCCCTGGCCTCGAGGAACGGCTCCGGGGGGCCGAGCTTGACGGGTGCAGCAAAAGATCCGTCAGGCGACTGTACGGCAACCTGGAACCCGTCGACATCGGGGACGACCAGGTCGTCGAGATCGTCACGGTTCAGGTCACGGGTGATATCGATCTGAGGCACCCCGCCATCGTCCGGTGCGCGGTAGGTCGTGGACAGTTCCGCGAGAACGTGCACCGTGGCGCTTTCCGGGTCGAACCATTCGACGCGTCCGTGACGGTACGCGACGAGGCGGTCGCGGTCCGTGCCGCGCACGACATCGGCGAACAGGGCACCGGTGCCAAGGGGTGCCTCGAGTACCCGCGACCAGTCGTCTCCGTCGAACCCGTGAAATTGCACTCGCTGCCGCCCATTCTCATCCATGTTCACCACCGCAAGCGCTGCGCCGGTACCGAAGGACCCGGTCAGAACTGTCTGGTGACGGGCGGTGCCGGTCGCGATTTCGTGGATTTCGAACATCTCGGCGTCAGGCGGTGCCGGAGACACACCGGCGCAACCGAAGACCAGTGCTCCGAGGAGTGGCGGCGAGAAGAGCGAAGGTTTCGTCATGGCGGCGAGAATCTTTGAAACGGGGTCGAGCGTCGTCGCGCGGACCGGCATTTGCAACCAGAATCTTCGCGGTGCGACTATCGGGGCTGCAACCGCGCTCGAAGCTGCGGCCGAAAAACAATGGGAGGATTGAACATGGCCTATATCGACGGTTTCGTGATCCCGGTTCCGACCGAAAACCGGCAGCAGTTCATCGAACACGCCACCAATACCGACCGCCTGTTCAAGGAATTCGGCGCCACCCGCATCCTCGAATGCTGGGGCGATGACGTGCGCAACGGCACGCTCACCGACTTCCGTAAGGCGGTCGATGCGAAAGACGACGAAACAGTTGTCTTCTCCTGGATCGAGTGGCCGGACAAGGCGACGCGCGACGGGGCCATGGGCCGGATTCACGAACTGTTTGAGGCTGACAGCCGCTTCGATCCGGAGGAGAACCCGGTGCCGTTCGACGGTAAGCGAATGATCTACGGGGGATTTGCGCCGGTCGTGGAGCTTTGACGCCAGCCACGGAACTCCCGGGGAGAAGGGGAATCTGGTGACGAGCCGATGGCGTCCGAACTCGTAACGGTATTCGGGGGATCGGGATTCCTCGGTCGCCAGATCGTGAAGCACCTGGCTGCCGCCAGGTACCAGGTGCGCGTGGGCGTGCGCTATCCCGACCGTGCGTCCTTCCTGCGGCAGCTCGTCGGGGATGGTCGGATCGAACTCGTGCGCGCCGATGTATGGGACGAGTCGACGGTCGCACGAGCGGTGGAAGGCGCGGCTTCGGTGATCAACACGGTTGGCCACTACGTCGAGAAACGGGGCGCGACATTTCACAGGATTCACGCGCAGGGCGCCTTGCATGTCGCCCGCCGAGCGAAGCGGACGGGGGTCGAGCGGCTGATCCACATATCGGGATTGGGGGCCGACCCCGCGTCGGATTCGCCGTATGTCAGCGCCCGGGGGATGGGAGACAGGCTTGTCAAGGAGGCTTTCGACGGCGTCACGATCCTTCGTCCGAGCGCGATCTTCGGTCCAGGTGACGCGTTGCTGAACAGGCTTGCCGTTCTGGCGCGGCATAGCCCGGTTCTGCCGCTGTTCGGGGACGGTCGCACCAGACTTCAACCGATTTTCGTGGGCAACGTCGCTGAAGCCTGCGTGAGGGTCCTGGCCGATCCCTCCACGGCTTGCCGCGTGTACGAACTCGGAGGACCACAGGTCTACGCGTACAGGGAACTGGTACAACTGGTGCTCGGACAGACAAGCCGGCGAAAGGCCGTCATCCCGGTCCCCTTCCTCGTCTGGGACATCCTGGCCGGCGTGATGGCATTGCACCCCAATCCGCCGCTGACTCGCGACCAGGTGAAACTGCTGAGACAGGACAATGTCGTGGGGGAGCAGGCGTTGACCCTGCAAGATCTGGGTGTTCTCCCGGTACCGGTGGAAGAGGTCCTGCTCGACTGCATCGGATAGCGGGTGAGATGGGCGTCGAAGCAGCGAAGGACAGGCGGGGGGACCAGGGAGCTTCGCTATACTTCTGGACGAAGAGAAAACCACCGGAGGGTTGAATGCCGACAGCGGGCCTTGCTGTTGAAACTCGGGGACTGACACGTGACTTCGGTGGCCTGCGAGCCGTCGATGCCATCGACCTTCGCGTGGAAGCCGGTGCGATGTACGGGTTTTTGGGCCGCAACGGCGCGGGCAAGACCACCGCCATCAAGATGCTTACGGGCATTCTTGCGCCCACCGCGGGGAAGGTTTCCCTGCTGGGGACGGACATCTCGGATGTCGCCGCGGCCGTGGCGGTCCGACGCCGGATCGGAGTGGTGCCAGAGGATCTGGCGCTTTTCGACCTGCTCACGGGTCGAGAGTACCTGACGTTCGTCGGACGGATGTACCTCCTGCGGGAGGACACCGTGGCGCTGAGAATCGAGGAACTCCTTTCAGTCCTTGAGGTGGGCGCACAGGACAAGCAGCTTGTCCTGGAATATTCCCACGGGATGCGCAAGAAACTCGCACTCGCCGCGGCGCTCCTGCCCGATCCCAGCCTGCTGTTCCTCGACGAACCGTTCGAGGGCGTTGATACGGTTGGGTCGCGGATCATGCGTGACATCCTTGGCAGCTACGTCGCACGGGGCTCGACGGTCTTCGTTACGTCGCACGTGCTCGACATCGTGGAACGGCTATGTACCCATGTGGGGGTTATCGACAGTGGCCGTCTGGTGTTCGAAGGGCCCCTCGGGTCGTTGGGGGACAAGTCGTTGGAGGACGTTTTCCTCGAACTCGTCGGATCGACAGATGAGATGCGAGCCGAACTGAGTTGGCTGACCGAGACCAATCGTTGAGCAAGGATTTGGAGCGGGAGCGGGCTGCACGGCGCAACGCGGCGGAGGTGCCGGAATCGACCGTGGTCCGCGAGATGTCGACCTGGGTGGCGCATGTGCGGACGGTTGGGTGGCTGCGCTGGCGGCTTTGGCAACGGCGTTGGTATCGAGAGGGGCCGTTCCTCCGAGGTTTCGGCGTCCTTGCGACAGGTCTGGCGGTCGTTATGGGATGCCTGTGCTTCCTGCTCGCGTTAGGTCTGGGAATCGTCTTTTTTCCGCTAGCCAAGCCCGCCGTAATCCTGATCACGTGGGGCGCACTGATTGGCTTTTTCGTGGTGGTGCGCGTGTCAGGGTTGCTCGTGGGCCTGCAGCGGGGTGACGGACTGCCGCTGGACAATCTGTTACACCTGCCCTTTGCGCCGCATCAAGTATTCCTGCTGAACTTCGCGCTGTCGCAATTGACGCTGTCGACAGTCATATTTGTCCCCGCATTCTTGGGACTGGCGATCGCATCCGCGGTCGCGCTCGACTTCCGCAACGTGGTTCTTATCCCTGCGTCGCTGGCACTGGTCCTTTGCGCGGCGGCTGTCATGTACCAGGTGCAGGGCTGGATCGTGTCGGCGATGGTGAGTAAGCGAAATCGCGTGGCGCTCGGCGCCCTGCTGTTCATGGCGCTGGTCCTGCTGATCCAGATACCCCACCTGTACAGGATACAGGTGGGTCAGGAGGCCGTTTCGCAGCAGGAGGCGACCGGGGCGGCGGCGGCCTCGTCAGATAACGCGCACGATGGTGATCCCCGTGCAGAAGTCGAGCGCATGACTCGTGAATATACGGGCGTGTCCAGCCAGAGGCTACCGCGTGGGTGGGTGGCCCACGGATCGGCGGACGGCCCCGGCAGCGCCCCTTGGTTGACGGTGGTCGCGACAATCAGCCTACTCGCGATTACGATATTAAGCTTGCGTGGCAGCTACAGGGCCACCCTGGCCCGGTACCGGGACGGTCACACTCAGGCTGCGCGTCCACAACATGCGAGGGCGGCGCGCCAGCGGCGGCGGGTGCCGTCACCGCTGGCGCTGGAATCCCTTGTTGTGGCGATCGCGCGCGTTACGCTTCAGCAGTGGTTGCGTTCGGTCCACGGCAAGATGTCGCTCCTCGCGCCGCTGGTGATATTGTCATTGCTATTCATGTCGAAGACCGTATTCCCCGGTTTGATCGGTGGGGGCACGCTGCCGCTGACGGCGATCTTTGCTATGACCGTGGTTGGAGTTCCGCTCGCACTGTCCTGCAACCTGTTTGCCTTCGATGGGCGCGGGTTCTATCTCTACCGGCTTGCCGGTGTGCCACCCAAGACCTTGCTTCTCGGCAAGTACCTGGCGCTACTGCCGCAGTTCGTCGTGCTTGCCGGCGCCGCGTTGACGGTTGTGGCGGTGGTGGGGTCTATTCTGGCGACACACGTTCTCGCGACGGTTTTTCAGGGCGGGATCGTCTTTCTGGCCTGCTGCGTGACGGGTAGTGCGTTGTCCATGCGCTTGCCGTACGCCGTGTCGTTGACGTCGATGAACAGTCGCGGGCGTCCGTCCACCGGCTTGCTGGCGCTATTGGTTGAATTGGTGGTGGCGGCGTCGTTGATCTTGATCGCCGCGGGTGCACTGGCCGCTGAACAGGCATTTCACGAGGCCGGGCATGAGTTTCCGGTATATCTCGTGTTGTCGATGCTTGAGTTCGGGGTATCAGTCGTTGGCTTCCGCGTGTTGCTCGGTCGGTTGGCGCGTGAACTGGTCGAGCGGTCGGACCACATTCTGGACACGGTTGCCGTGATCAACTGACGCGTTGTCCGACTGACAAGTCTGCGCTGTCCCAGATCGCGCCCAGCCGCATATTCAGGAAAATCGGGCGGTCCAGCCGCACATTCGACACTGAAGCAGGCTATTGTCTCCACCAAGCAATGTAACTGGAGAAGATCACGTGAGCGCTCCCTTCCTGGACCAGATGAACCTCGTCGTCAGCGACATGACGCGGTCAATCGAGTTCTACCGTGCGATCGGCCTGGATGTTCCCGAATCGACCGTCTGGCGAACGGAAAGCGGGGCGCACCACGTCGTCATGAAGATGCCCGACGGGTTTGAACTGGCGCTCGACAGTCATGCCTTGGCCGAGTCTTACAACGCTGGCTGGCGCCAGTTCAAGGGTGAAGGCAATCGATCCGTAATCAGTTTTCGGTACGAGGACGCCGAAGAAGTAGACAGCGTATTTGAGCGTGTCGTCGCTTTGGGCCACGGCACTTCGCAGGCGCCCTTTTACACGTTTTGGGGTTCGCGCTATGCGATCGTTGTCGACCCGGACGGCAACCACGTTGGCCTGATGAGCCCACCGGACCGGGCCCATCGCGGCGCGCCGCCCAAGATCTGACCGGCGCTCACGCTGGGGCCGAGATCGATACGCTCGGTCGCAACGGAGGTGAAGCAGTGATGCCACGTTTCGATGCGGATGGGTGGTTGGCGGAAGCGAAGATTGCGACGTTGACAACTTCGAACGACCAAGTTCCCTCCCTGGTGGAGGCACTGACAGGGGAACGCGTCCGCGGGTCGTGGTGGAGTCATCCCGAGGCTCACCTGATCTACAACACCTATCGCCGTATTGCCGAGTGCGAGCATGTGCTGACGATGAAGTTGGTTGAAGGGAAGGTGACTTTTGTGCGCATGGACGTCTGGCCAGCGCTCTTGTCCGCGGTACTGGATGCGGAATGGCAGCAAAGAGTGAGATCGAAGTTGAAGCCCTTGAGCCGGGAACTGCTGAGTGTGGTTGAAGAAAAAGGCATCTTGCTCCTCACGCCCTCTAGCGTGCCGACGCTTGGCGTAGAGTATCGGACGCTCAGAAACGCCAAGCAGGTTCTCGAACGTAGGTGTTTGGTCATTTCCGGTGACACACACACCGCGGCTGGTGCGCACGCTCCTCACTTGGAGTCCTGGGGGCATTTCCACCGGTCCCGCGCCGTAGAAATCGAGCCTTTGGCGGCGCGTGACGATGCCCTTCGGGCCATGCACGCGTATACAGGGGATTCGCGTTTGACCATCGATGGTTAGATACGGATGGGCCTTCAAGTGAACATGAAGAGTCGCCCCGGCCTATGCCCGGGATGGCGTGGCCATGGTAATCGAGTCACCTTTCGGCGCTACCGCAGCTTCGGCAGCACCTCGCCCGCGAGGCAATCCCGAACCTCGCCCAGTTCGATCGGGTCCGCGCCGCGCGATCCGTGCATCATGCAAACCCGACTGAGGGATACTCGGTCCAGGATTTTGCCGAGCCGATCAATCACCTGTTGCGGGGTGCCGACCAAGCCAAACCGGTCGATGAAACCGTCATCGACCTGCCTTAGATGCACCGCGCGCACGTCGCCGTGGAGCGCCAGTTGGTAGTGCTCGCCCACGTCTTGCACGACGTCGCGCTCGGCGGTCGCAACTTCGTCGATCGGCGCGCCGGGCATGCTGGAGAAATGCGCCATGGTGCCGATGCTGCCGCGGATGACGCGGCGCGCGACGGCGACGTCGGGGTGTGCCGCCACGTTCAGGTAGGCGCCGGTAGCGAGCGTCGCTGGATCCAGACCGGCCGTTTGCCGCGCCGTGCGCGCCCGGTCGATGTTGCGCTGCATGCGCTCGGCGTCCGCACCGACGGCGACGGTGATGGTGTCGGCCACGCGCCCCGCGACCTCGGAGACACGCGGCCCCGTGGCGGCAATATCGACCGGCGGTTTGGGAATGCCCTCGATCCATTTCAGATGCGCGGCGTGATCGTTCTGCACGACCGCTTCGCCACGGAGATAGCCCTGCACCTTGGCAACGTAGTCCTCAAGCACGGCGACCGGCGCGGGTCCGAGCCCCAGGTGACCGAGGGAAGAATCGCCGCGGCCTATCCCTAAGATGGCGCGGCCATCGGATTCGACCTGCACGGACAGGATCGCCGCCGCGGTAACCGCGGCGTTGCGCGTCAGTGGATTGGTGACGCCGGTGCCGAGACCGATGCGCTCGGTCGCGACCGAGGCGAGGGCCAGCGATTGGTAGACGTCGCCGTTGTGATGTTGGCTGTCGGTGAAGAGCAATCCATCCCAGCCGGCGTCCTCGTAGAGTTTGGCGATGCGTCCGGCTCGGCCCGGGGCGGCAAAGTTCGTCACCCAGAATTCGGTTTTCATGCGTGTCCAACCTGAAGCGGTTGCGCGTCATGATAGAGAAAACTACGGAGTGGTCCTCGTGGAGGGCCCAAAATGCAACCGCACAGGCTCGAGCGGGCGTACGATCGGCACGTAGTTGAACGCGCGGTTTCCGCAATCCGCGAAGCGCACTTCCCGGCTGAGCAGGAGGCGGTACAGGACCGCCTTCACCTCCATCGCGGCGAAATGCATCCCGAGGCACATATGGCTGCCCTTGCCGAACGGAATGAAGGCGAACGGTTCCTGCGGCGCGGAGTCGGCAAAGCGCATCGGGTCAAAGCGCTCGGGCTCCGGGAAGAATTCCGGGTCGAAGTGGGTCGCTTGCGGGAACAGGAGGATCGGCGCGTTGGCGGGAATCCTTTGGTTTTCGAAAACGAATTCCCGGACCGAACGGCGGGGTACGATCTGCAAAGGATTGTATTGGCGGAGCGTTTCCTTGAAGAACGCCTCCGTGAGCGGAAGCCGGTCGAGCGATTCATAGGTCAGGCCCTCGCGACCCGTGTCTTCCCACAATGCCCGGCACTCTTCCCGCAGACGCTCCTGCCAGTCGGCGAAGCGTGCCAGTTGCATGCAAATCGTGGTCAGGGCGGAGGCCGTGGTGTCATGGGCGGCGAACAGTAGCCCCAGCATGTGGTCGACCACATCCGCGTCCGACAGCCTCCTGCCGGAGTCGTCGCGTTGGATCGCAAGCCGCGAGAACAAGTCGCCGCCGTCACCCTCACGACGCACCTCAAGCTCCGCGCGCAGGGCTGCCCGAAGGCGGTCCCGTGCGCGCAAGCCCCGCCAGCGCCGCACACCCGGCAAGGCCAGCACGTTGTCCAGCACCGTGGAGAGATCCCGGTTCAGCGTTGCGCTGGTCGGACCCGGTTTGAAACCGCCGAATACGCGCAAGGCCATGTCGAGCGTTAGCTGCTTCTGGGTCCGGTAGAGATCGACGTTGCCGCGCCAGGTCGCAATGGACTCACGGATGATGGGGTCCATCTGGTCGAGGTACTGCCTGAGCGCGGCCGGCTTGAACAGGGGCGTCATGACACGCCGATGTTGCCGGTGGTCGGCGAAGTCCCGGAGCAGGACCATCCCGGGAAAGTAGGCATGTACCACCTCCCAACCCCAACGCGCGGAAAAGTTGTCTTCCGGATCGAGCAGCACGAGCCGGTTGGCGCGGGGGCCGACGAGGATTACCTGTCGCCGGTTGCGTAGCACGCCGATCGTGAAACAGTCGCCGTAACGTTTCCGCATGCTGCGAATGAAACGACCGGGGTTCTGCAGGAAGTCTTTGCTGTTGCCCCAGAGCCAATGGCCTCGCGGTCCCGGCAGGTGCCGGAGGTCCCGGCTCGCTCGCGCTCGCAATCCATCGGACGCGACGGGAATCCGCGGCAGGTTCTCCGCAAACCTGGTGGCCATGCTTTGCTCCCTCTGGGACAGGCAGCTATTATCCGAGTGATCACTCTGGTTTCTACTCGGATTCGTTGGTGGCTGATTCGGCGACCCTGGGTCGCGACAAACCCTCGTACGCCATGCGCAAGCAGCCGCGGCAGCAACGTGCGGCGGCCACGGTGGACGCCATACTCGAGGCCGCTGCTCGGATTTTGGTCGAAACTGGCTACGCGACCGCCAGCACCAACCGGATCGCCGAGCGCGCCGGCGTGAGCATCGGGTCGCTGTATGAGTACTTTCCGGGCAAGGAGGCCATCTTCGCGGAACTCAGGCGACGCGAGATGGCGAATTGGTACGCGAAGCTACGCGCCGGACCTCGTTCCCGGTCACCGAGGGCGGTGATCCGGCACATCGTGACGACGCAGATTCAATACGCCGCCGAGAACCCCGAACTCTATGTCGCGCTGGAGACCGAGGTGCCGCGCGCCGCAGTCTCGGACGTGCAGGGCGCCATCCAGGACGACTTCCTGCAGCTCTCTACCGCGTACCTGGAAGCTCACAGGCACTTGCTGCGGCCCAAGGCCCGGATATCGTTTGTGGCAGAGTTCCTCGCACGCTGGGTAAGTTCCACCGTCCACGGTTTCGCGATGCACGCGCCGAAAGAACTGCTGCGGCGGGACCTTGCTGAAGAACTGGTCGAGGCCGTGGCGCGTTATCTGTTGAAGGAGTCGTGACAGGGAACGATGCTCGGCTACCACGTGGTCAGCGTCGACCAGACAATAGGCTGAGCGCCTTCAGATAGTGCCCGTTCAGCACGGCCACGAACGCTTCCGCCACGCTGAAGGGAATCCTGCCGCCGGAAAAGAGGACCATCGAGCGTAGCGTCATGTCGTCGGCCATTCGATCGATCATCTTGTGCGTGGCAGCGTCGTTGCCGCCCATGAGTTCCGCGAACCGTACCTTGAAACGCTTTGCGACAAGACGACCGAGCCACGTCGTCTCGAGCTCCGACAGCGTGGAGTTGAGATGGAACGGACGTACCCCTTCGGGGGGCGGAACCGGTTTGCCGAGCATGGCGGCGAAGGTCGCATCGTCCACCTTCAGTCGTCCGTCCTCGAATACCGGCTGGTCGTTGGCGGCCGACTCGGGTGCGTTGTGACCGCCGTTCGCGGAATCCACCACGAGGTGCTGGCGCAAGCGGATGTCCCGGCTCGACGCGCCGACGCGAATTTCGTACTCGCCCGGCGCTGTCGTCCAGTCTCCGGCTTCGACGTTGTAGAAGGCGAAGGTTTCCCGGTCCAGTTCGATGGTCAATGCCCGGCTTTCCCCGGCTTCGAGCGCGACCTTGTGGAACGCGTGCAGTTCCTGCTCCGGACGATAAGGGCGCGAGACGTCGACGCGGTGGACGTAGACTTGGACGATCTCGGCGCCGTCGATCTCGCCGGCGTTGGTGAGTGTCAGCGCCACCCGATAGGGTTGGCCTTCATGCCCGGTGACATGGAGATCCTCGTAGTTGAACCGCGTGTAGCTGAGCCCGTGTCCGAATGGAAACAGCACCGGGCGCTGGAAACTGTCGAAGTAGCGATAGCCGACGTAGAGTCCCTCGCGGTACTGGACCTGCCGGTTCGCGCCGGGAAACCATTGGTTCGAGGCGATGTCGGCCTGGCGCAAGGGAAACGTCTCCGCGAGCTTGCCGCAGGGTGTGCGGTGCCCGAACAGGATGTCGGCCACCGCGGGGCCGCCGGCCTGGCCGCCGAGGTACGCCTCGAGAATCGCCTTCGGCGAATCTACCCAGGGCATTTCCACCGGGGCGCCGTTGGCAAGCACTACGACCGTGTTGGGATTTGCCGCGCAGACTGCTTCGATCAAGCGATCATGCTGTTCCGGCAGTCGCATATGGGCACGGTCGAAGCCTTCGGATTCGAACACCGAGGGTAATCCCGCGAACACCACGGCAACATCGGCCCCGGCGGCGACGGCCCGGGCTTCCTCGATGAGTTGGGGATTGCGTACGCTCAGTTCCGGTTCGTAGCCTGGGGCGTAGAGCAGGGGATGCGCCGCGTTGTCGCCGATGATGTCCCGCATGGCGTCGAATGCATTGTCGAGCCGGGTGGGTGCCACGCGGGAACTGCCGCTGCCCTGGTAGCGGGGCTCTTTCGCGAAGGCGCCGATCACCGCGATGTGCGCATCGCGGGGCAAGGGCAGGGCATTGTCGTCGTTCTTCAGCAGGACAGCTCCCTCGGCCGCGGCCCGGCGGGCGAGGGCGTGGTGGTCGGCCGTAGCGGGCGAGGATGCGGGCGCGAGTCGCTCCAGGCTCTTCAATACCAGCTCGACGACGCGCGTGACGCTTCGGTCCAAAACGCTCTCGGCCAGTTCTCCCCGGCGAACGGCCGCGACGACGCGGCGGTCGTTGACGCCGCCGCTGCTCGGCATCTCCAGATCGTCTCCCGCCTCGATGCCGCGAACCCGGTCGTTGGCGGCGCCCCAGTCCGTCATCACCGCGCCCCGGAAACCCCAATCCCCGCGCAGCACCCCGTTCAGCAGCCAGTCGTTCTCGCTGCAATAGACGCCGTTGATGCGGTTGTAGGCGCACATCACTGTCTGCGGTTGGGATCGCCTGACGGCAATCTCGAAGCCGCGCAGGTGGATTTCCCGCAGCGTGCGCTCGTCCGCGATGACGTCGACCACCATGCGGAGGTGTTCCTGGTCGTTGGCGGCGAAGTGCTTGACGCAGGCGCCGACGCCCTGGGATTGGATGCCGTCGATCATCGCTGCCGCGAGGTGACCGGACAGCAGCGGATCCTCCGAGAAGTACTCGAAGTTTCGGCCGCAAAGCGGATGCCGCTTGATGTTCATCCCCGGGCCGAGCAAGACGGCGACGTCCGCCGCTGCCGACTCGGCACCGAGGGCTACGCCGACTTCGCGCAGCAGGTCGATGTCCCAGGAGCTTGCGAGCGCCGACGCGGTAGGGAAACAGGTCGCGGGCAGATTGACGGACAAGCCGGAGTGGTTTCTTTCCGCCGCCTTGCGCAAACCGTGCGGCCCGTCGCTGAGCATGATCGAGGGCAGGCCGAGACGCGCGATCGCGCGCAAGCGCCAGACGCCGGCGCCGGAGCACCAGTCGGCCTTTTCCGCCAGCGTCATCTTGGCGACGATAGCCGCCGCTCGCTCGTGGGTCATCGAACGCCGCGCCGTGCTTCGAGGGTGGCGCGAATCTCGCGCGCCTTGGCCTCGCTAATGTCGTAGCTGGCGATCAGCAACATGGCCAGGATCGATCCACATCGAAGCCGGTGGCGTTCAACAGGAACCCGGCGGCGGCGAGGGCGGCCGCCATGCCGAGCTGGACGACCCGCCAGAAGATCGCGCCGTACATGCCCTCGAAAGTCGGGCTCCCGAAGAGAACAAAACGATGCCCGGATAGCCGTGCCTGGGTCAGTAGCGTCCCCGGGCGACTTGAGTGCGAAGGGTAGGTAGCAGGTGCGGTGGCCTCCGCATGGCGTAGGCGACTCTCAGGACCACTCGATGTCCTGCCGTGACCTGTTGTTTCCCTGTCTATGACGCCATGGTCTTGCGTTGTTGTCCCAGGGATGTGCCGCGAGCCACTTCTCATCCATCGCCGCGCCGAGCCCGGGTCCCGGTGGCACGCCGAAGTAACCGTCCTTCTGCACCGGGAAGTCGCCGATCACCGAATCCGGGAACCAGTCGCGAATACCGCCCTCCTGGATCAGGAAGTTGGGGGTGCAGGCGTCGAAGTGCAACGCCGCCAGCGTGGCGAACGGGCCGTAGCAGTTGTGGGGCTGAACGCCCACGTAGTATGCCTCGGCCATGGCGGCGATCTTCTTGGTCTCCAGGATCCCGCCCGCCTGCATGATGTCCGGCTGGATGAGATCCACGGCGTGCAGCGGCAGGAGATTGGCGAAGTCGAACTTGGTGAGCAATCTTTCGCCGGTTGCGATCGGGATGTTGACGTTGTCCGATACCCTCTTCAGCGCATCGAGGTTCTGGGGAGGCACGGGCTCCTCGAAATAGAACGGCCTGAACTCTTCCATCCTGTTGCCGACGCGGATGGCATCGGAGGGCGAGAGGCGGCCATGCACTTCGACCAGCAGTTCGACATCGTCGCCCACGGCCTCGCGCACCGCTTTCAGCTTCTCGATCGCCAGGTCCTCGGATGCCCTGTCGCTGAATATGCCCCGGTGCTCGAACGGGTCACCCTTTAGCGCCGTCAAACCCTGGTCGATGTGGTTCATGGCGTTCTCTACGGATGCCTCCGGCGTTGGGCCGTCCCAGCGGCCGTATGTCCAGATTCGATCCCGTACCTTGCCGCCGAGCAGTTCGTATACCGGCACTCCCAGGGCCTGGCCCTTGATGTCCCAGAGGGCGATTTCGATACCGCTGATGGCGGACATCTGCACGATGCCGCCCCGGACGTGAAAGTGGTGGTAGAGCGTCTGCCAGTGTTTTTCGATCTCCATGGGATCCTTGCCGACGAGTTCCCGACCGAATTCGTCCACCATGGTGGCGACGGCGAGCGGGCCGGAAGTGGCCTCGCCCCAGCCTGTGATGCCTTCATCGGTCTCGATCCTGACGAATACGAAGTTGCGGGTAACGACGGGCGAAAAGGCCTTGGAGGCGGGGAACGCCTTTACGGAAGTGATTTGCATGGCGATCAGCCGGGGATCAGGTCAGCAGATCTGGACTTGAAGTCTTCGATTGCGCTGGCGGTCAGTTCCTGCCAGTTGTCTGGCAGTTCACACCCGGCCCGCGCCCGCGCCAGGTAGTCGGGAAAGCTCTGCGCCAGTTCCCCGGCTGCCCAGTTGAACGGGTTCGGATCATCGATCGTCTCCCTCGGCACGTCCAGGTAGGAGAACCCGAGGTGGTAGTGCGGATGGTTCTTGAAGCAATCGAACCGCAGGATCTCGTGTTCTTTCCCTCCCACCGGACCGAACACGTGGATGGTCAGCCCTTCATCGACGCTGAATTGACGGTACACCACGGCCAATTTGTATGGACCGACGAAGTTTTCCATTGCGTTTGACAGATCCGGTGGACTGAAACGTGTCTGCATTTCGATCTCCTGGCTTGCGTGCGTGCCGACCGTGGGGCGATTAGTGAGAAGATACACGAATCATGACACCCTGCACCTGGCGGCGAAAGACCGCTGCTCATTTACCGACGTCCGATCGCGTTCCGGGCAGTTTCTTCGCAAGCGTTGTGCCCGCCGTGCTCCTGGTGGCATCCATGTGCCTTGCCGAGCAACCGTCGTACCAGCACGGCATCTCCCTGCTACATGACCTGAAGTATGCCGCCGACTTCAACCACTTCGACTACGCGAACCCATCGGCCCCGAAAGGCGGGAGCCTGACTCTCTCCACGACCTGGCCAATCCGGAACTTCTCGGGCGCCTGGGGGACCGGGGTCGCCAACGCCGCCGGCCTGGAGAGAACATTCGATCGGTTGTTCGTCAGATCGGCTGACGAGCAGTCGGCCATGTATGGCTTGCTGGTGGACGGTATCGCTCTTTCGGCCGACGGGAAGTCGCTCTTCATCAGGTTGCATGAGAAGGCTCGCTGGCATGACGGCGTCCCGGTAACAACCGCCGATTTGCGTTTCTCCTACGACGCGATGGATGCAACATCGCTAGCCGGAATGGCCTACTATCGCCGGTGGGTCGAGTCGTTCGAGATCGTCAATGACCGGGAACTTGTAATCCGCCATAAAGATGTCTTCACCCATTCGAACCTGATGGCATTGACCACGTTTCCCGTACGCCCGGCGCACTACTACGCTGACCGTGATCCGGGGGAAACCACGCTGGAGCCCCCAATTGGCGGCGGTCCGTATCGGATCGCCGGGTTTGATCGAAACCACGTCATCTACCAGCGCCTGCACGACTACTGGGCCCGCGACCTCCCGGTTAACCGGGGGCGCCACAACTTCGATACGATCCGCTACGACGTATACCGCGATTCGACCGTGGCGCGGGAAGCCTTCCGCAAGGGATTGTTTGATATCTTTTGGGAGACCGATATCCGGTACTGGGTCAGCTCCTACGACATACCGGCGCTGAAGTCGGGTCGGATCCGCAAGGAGATCCGTAGCGTCAGAAAGAACATCGGCCAGGCGCGCGCGCTGGTCTTCAACCTCAACCGCGACATGTTCGGTGACGTGCGGGTCCGTGAAGCGTTGACGTTGACGTTCGACTTCGAGTGGCAGAATCGCGTGCTTCACCATGACTCTCAGAGTCGGGCCCTGAGCTATTTTGCCGGCTCGTCTTTCGCGGCGAGGGGACTGCCCACGGAAGAAGAGAACGCATTGCTGGCGCCGTATCGCGACCAGCTTCCTGATCGCGTATTCACTGAACCGTTTCAGCTACCCAGGTCGACCGGACAAGGCTCTCATCGGGCAGCGCTTCAACGGGCGCGACGGTTGCTGGCCGAGGCAGGTTGGACCGTCGTCGATGGCCGACTGCAGGATGCGCGAGGAGAGCCTTTCAGGCTCGAGATCGCGACCCAGTTCGGGTGGGCCAAGCGGCTGCTGCTTCCCTATATCGAGTCGCTTGCATTCCTCGGTATCGATGCGCGCTTCCGGCTGCTTGAAAACGTGCTCGCGGCCAAGTACAAGCGCCAGCGCAGATTCGACATGTTCCTGGTAGGTCGCGAGTTTTCGAACCCGCCCATGGGTCAATTGCACACCTACTTCAGTTCTGCGGCGGCCGTCGCGGAACTGGGCGGCAATCTGGCGGGAATTGATGATCCGGTGGTTGACACCCTGGTTGGACTCGCCCAGAGCGCTCCGAACATGGAGACCGCGACGGTCGTCTGCCGGGCCCTGGACCGAGTGCTGCTGTGGGGCTTCTACCATATTCCCCTGAATATGCCCGACGAGGAACGTTTCCTGTATTGGGACAAGTTAGGACGCTCGGACGATTCTGCCGCGATTTACGAATACCTGACTGGCGGATTGGCGCGCGTTATCGACAGTTGGTGGATCAGTGACGTCAGGTCCGAGAACTGACGGCTGACGAGCGGGAACGAATCAGTTGCCCGCGCCCACTTCATCTGCCCACGACTGAAGATCCCGCATGAGCTGATTTCTGAGCTCAGGTTTCTGCTCAGCCAGGTTCTCCCGCTCGCCTGGATCCGATTCGAGATCTGCCAGGTGTACGTAATCTGGCGTATTGGGGTCGGGAGGATCTCCAGGTCCGGCCTGGCCGGTTTCTCTGCCATTCAACACAAGCTTCCAGTTGTCGTGCCGGACCGCCAGTTGCCCACCGCCATACTCCCAGAACAGTTGTTCGTGTGGACTCTCGACGCCTTCGGTCACAGTCTTCACGAGGCTCTTGCCGTCCAATCGGGTCTGGAACACTGGGACACACGGAATTTGTGTCGCACGCGGCGGTGGAGATTTCGCGCGCGACGGGTGGTGGATGTGTCTAGTCTCGGTTGCGGGAAGTCGCGAATCGGGTCTGGAACACTGGGACACACGGAATTTGTGTCGCACGCGGCGGTGGAGATTTCGCGCGCGACGGGTGGTGGATGTGTCTAGTCTCGGTTGCGGGAAGTCGCGCGCGAAGTGGGGAGACGTCCTCTCGCGCGGGGGCCGGGGGGCGGGGCACACTTTTCGGCCATGGCGACGCCCCGATACAAGCTGGTCGACAACGCGGCGGCTCTCGGCTACCACCTGGTGTCGCGCTGCGTGCGCCGCGCCTGGCTGTGCGGGCGCGACAAGCGCACGGGCAAGGACTACTCGCACCGCAAGCGTTGGCTGGTGGAGCGGATGCTGGCGCTGGCGCGCTGCTTCGCGGTGGAGATTGACGCCTACGCGGTGATGAGCAACCACTTCCACCTGGTTGTGCACTACGACCCAAAGGCTTGCGAGGGTTGGAGCGCCGAGGAGGTGGCGGCGCGCTGGGTGGAGGCGTTTCCGCCGACCGAGCGGGGCGCGGTGGCGGAGGATCGCAAGGCGGAGGCACGGGAGCTGCTGCTGGGCGATGCGGAGCGGCTGTCGCGTGCGCGGCGGACGCTGGGGTCGCTGTCGTGCTTCATGAAGCACCTGAAACAGCCGATTGCGCGGCGGGCCAACGAGGAGGACGGCTGCAAGGGGCACTTTTTCGAGCAGCGGTTTTATTCCGGCGCGCTGCTGAGCGAGGAGGCCGTGCTGGCGGCGATGGCCTACGTGGACCTGAATCCCGTGCGCGCGAAGCTGGCGCGGCGGCTCGCGCAATGCCAGCACACGTCGATCAGTGCGCGGCTGCTGGAGAACAACCCGGCGGCACTGGCGGATTTCCTGCGTCCGGTGGCGTCCGGTTTGGCGCGCGGCGACGGGCAGAAGGAGGCCGCCGTCGGCGGGTTGCCGCGTCTCCGCGTGACGCTCGCGGCCTACGTCGCGCGGCTGGAAACCGTCGTCGAGGCCGACGCGGCGCCGGACCACGAGGCCCGGTGGATCGCGGGGGTGGCGTCCCTGGCCAAACACCAGCGCGCCTACGGCCCTCGAGCTCGGCTGGAGCAGTGGGCGGCCGACCGCCGCCTGCGGCTTCGCGAAGTGCCCCTGCCCGCCTGAATCCTTCGGGTGCCCGCCCGCGCGCCCGAAGGCGACTAGACAACGACCGGCCCCCGCTTGGCCCCCGCTTGACCCGCCGCGCGGTCGCCACGCCGTCCCGCGCGCACGCCCCGTTCCCGACCGCTCCCGACCGCGACTTCCTCCCCGGCAGCCCAAGGCGCGCCCCCAACGCCGCCCCGTTGTGCCCGGACCGGGTGCGCCATCGCCCCGCGCCCCGTATGCATCCCGCCGCGAACCCCACGCGAAATCTCCGCCGCTCCGTGCGACCAAAATTCGTGTGTCCCAGTCCCCTGCGATCCTGTATTGGGACAAGTTAGGACGCTCGGACGATTCTGCCGCGATTTACGAATACCTGACTGGCGGATTGGCGCGCGTTATCGACAGTTGGTGGATCAGTGACGTCAGGTCCAAGAACTGACGGCTGACGAGCGGGAACGAATCAGTTGCCCGCGCCCACTTCATCTGCCCACGACCGAAGATCCCGCATGAGCTGATTTCTGAGCTCAGGTTTCTGCTCAGCCAGGTTCTCCCGCTCGCCTGGATCCGATTCGAGATCTGCCAGGTGTACGTAATCTGGCGTATTGGGGTCGGGAGGATCTCCAGGTCCGGCCTGGCCGGTTTCTCTGCCATTCAACACAAGCTTCCAGTTGTCGTGCCGGACCGCCAGTTGCCCATCGCCATACTCCCAGAACAGTTGTTCGTGTGGACTCTCGACGCCTTCGGTCACAGTCTTCACGAGGCTCTTGCCGTCCAATCGAGGATCTTCAGGTGGATCAATTCCCGCAAAGTCCAGAAACGTCGGCAGCACGTCGAACATTGCCGTCAAGTCATCACGAACCTGGCTTTCGGGAATCCTTCCGGGAAAGCTCAGAATGGCGGGCTCCCGGATTCCGCCTTCGTAGACACTTCCCTTGTGTCCCCGAAAGATCCCGGCCGAGCCTCCGTAGTAAAGATCCTCGTTTCCGTCAAGCCAGTTCCTGGTTTCCCGGGAAGGACCGTTGTCACTGGAGAAAAAGATCATGGTGTTCTCATACTCGCCCGCCGCCTTGAGCGCCTTGAGAATGGAACCGACGCCATCGTCAATGGAGCTGATCATGGCGGCCATGATTCTTCGATCCGGAGGCAGATTCGGGTACCGATCCTGGTAAGACTTCGGGGCATGCATCGGATAGTGCGGCGCGTTGTACGGCACGTACAGGAAGAACGGTTCGTCATTTCCCCGCTCGATGAAATCGACGGCTTTCTCGGTGATTAGCTCAGTGAAGTATCGGCCGTTGTGCCAGACCTCTCGCTCGTTGTGCCAGAGATCGTGCACCGGATTGATCCCGCGTGACTGCTGGTGGTAGAAAATGTGAGAGTAGTAGTCGACGCACCCCGCAAGAAACCCGAAGAATTCATCAAATCCGTGCGCGTTGGGTCGATGCTCTTCCGCCACGCCCAGGTGCCATTTTCCGACAATCGCCGTCCGATATCCGTGCGGCTTGAGCAAGGCGGCGATCGTCTTCTCGGTTGTTGGAAGGCCCGGCGTACTTTGCTTTCCGCTCTCCGGGGTCGCTCGCTGTCCTCCCAGAATGCGGGGTACGCCGGCCCGGTTCGGGTAACGTCCGGTCAGCAGGCCAGCCCTGGAAGGCGAACACACGGGCGAATTCGAATACCAATCGGTGAATCGGACACCGGAATCCGCCAGTTCGTCCAGGTGCGGCGTCAGGATCGAGTCTGATCCGTAGCAGCCCAGGTCGCCGTATCCCAGATCATCCGTGTAGATGACAACCAGGTTGGGTCGATCTTTCGAAATCATTCTCCGGGCCGCCCGCGAGGGCCGGGCCGGCAGGCTGGTGGAGAAACAGCGTTTCCTTTATTCATTAAAAGAGGGACGCAGAAACCGCATCGAGTTTTTCGCGCACGGATGCATCGAGGGTCCAGCCGACCGCGCCGAGGTTGTCGTCGAGATGCGCGACCGTGTCGCCGCCGGTGATTGCGAGCGTGATCTCCGGGTGCGACAGCACCCATGCCAGGGCCAACTGCGCGGGCGTCTTGCCCAATTCGGCGGCGAGCTCGATGACGGTCGAAACGGCCTTGCCTCTATCTCCCGCCACGTTCCGGCGATACTCCTCGAGGCGCGATGCCCAATGCGACCCCTGCGGCGGGTCCATCTCGGGAGAATAGAGGCCGCTCAAGAGTCCGGTGGCCAGCGGACCGAATACCATGGCGCCCAGGCGCTCTTCCCGCACAATCGGGAACATCTCCCGCTCCATGCCCCGAGCGATCAGGGTGTACCTGTTCTGCACGCACATGAACGGCGTCGCGTTGATCCGGTCCGCCGTCCAGAGCGCCTTGCAAACCTGCCATGCGGCGAAGTTGCAGCACCCGACGTAGCGGACTTTCCCGGACCGAACGAGGTCGTCCAGCGCCCGAACCGTCTCCTCGAGCGGCGTCGTGGGGTCGTAACGGTGGATGAGGTAGAAATCGATGTGGTCCGTGCCGATATTCTTCAGGGACCTCTCCGCCTCCCGGATGATGTGATACCGGGACGCCCCGTGGTCATTCGGGCCCGGACCGATAACCTGCTCGACCTTGGAGGTGATCAGGACATCGTCCCGCTTGCCCTTGATCGCCTTGCCCAGAATGGCCTCCGACATTCTCACGTTTGCCCGGTCATCCATCAGCCCGTAGATATTGGCGCAGTCGATGAGGTTGATTCCCTGCGCGATCGCGTGCTCGATCATCCGCTGGGCTTCGGCCGCGTCGTTCTGCCCCCGCAGTCCCAAACCGACCGCCAATCGACTGACCCGGACGCCAGCATTTCCAAAGTTTATATATTCCATGGGCTTACCCGTATGATTTCGAGATAACTTCGAGCTGTTCGAACGGCGGTGCTACGCGTCCTCGAGGACTAGTTCGGAGGTCGCGCGGCGCGGGGCCCGCATCATCGCCAGGCCTTCCTCCGCAGTTTCCGTCGTATTGAAGAAGAACTCGATGCGGTTCCCGTCGGGATCGCGAAAGTACACGCTCTTGGTCATCCCGTGATCGGTGAGGTGATCAATCTCGGCGCCATGGGATTTGAGCCGGCGATGAACCTCCTTCAGCTCGTCCATATCCCCGATCTGCACGGCGAAGTGATTCAGGCCCAGCCCTCTCGAGACCGGCTCGGCATCTTCCGGAGCTTGAAACAACGCCAGGTCGTGATGAATCTTGCCGCAGGTCAGGAACGTGCCGGCAGGGCGCTTGAGGGCAACCTGAAACCCCAGTATTTCGGTGTAGAACCTCTCGGACACCGCCAGGTCCTTGACGTTGAGGACCACGTGCCCGATGCGTTTGGGTTGTACCATGAGATATTCTCCTTACAGCAGCTTGCGATTCGCCCACCGGAACCGACCCGGTTCAGCAACGCCGCCATCATATCGCGGCGCAGCGCGGGGTTCGACAACGCGGCGCGACGCATCGAGCAACTGACCGGTTCTGTCCCGGAGCCCAAGAGGGTTCTAGTGTTCCGTCAAGCCTAAATCTGCGGGTATCTGCGGGTCTTTTCGGCCCCTGACTTCGTTGCTCCTCCTTGTGTGGTGCCTGCCACAGCGCGTCGTCGCGCCTCGCCAGGAACCAAAAATCCCTCGCAGCTACACTCGCATTTTTAGACTTGACGGAACACTAGCAGCCCGCGCCTAGAACGGCACGTAGTGCCGATCAAGGCGAGGGATGATAGGTGGGCTCTGGGCGGGGGTGAAACACGGCGCGCCCCTTCGGGTACGACGGATTTCATGGCGCTAGCCGCCTCCTGAACGAGTACGGCTGCTGGCACATCCGCCGTCCCCGAAGCGCCAGCTCGATTCCACCAAATGTCATGTATTTCTATAAAAAAACTTGACAGCTTGGGACTAGGGCGTAGGGTGAGCATCCATGAGCATCGCGGCCGCAGTAAACCAGATCATCGACCGGACGCCGCCCGGGCGGATATTCGGCTACGAGGTCTTTCCGCAATACCGGGAAGCCCCCGGGGCGGTCGTGCGCGCCGTTAGTCGAGGGATAGAAAACCGGGGATTGAAGCGGCTGGCTAAGGGACGTTTCTTTAAGCCCAAGACCGGCGTGCTCGGCGACGTTCCCGTCAGTGACGAGGAGCGCTTGCGCGACGCGCTGTATCGCAACGGGCGGCGGTCCGGGTACATCACCGGACCGGCGCTCTACAACCGCCTGGGGCTCACGACGCAGATCCCGAAGACGATCATGATCGCGGTGAACCGTGCCGCCCAGACGAAGGATCTGGGCACGATACGAATCAAGTTGGTGCCGAGGCGGGTGCCGATTACGGATTCGACGGTGTCGCTGCTGGAACTCCTGGACGTCCTGCGCGACGCAAAAAAGGTACCGGATGCGAACATCGGACGCGTCATGCAGGTGCTGGCGAAGCGTTTGATGGATCTCACACCGACCGAACGGAAAAAGTTGCAGCGATTGGCTTTGGACTATTACAACGCGTGCACAAGAGCCTTGTTGGGAATGCTGCTGACGCGCTACGGGAAAGAGTTATCGCCAGCACTCAAGGCTTCGCTCAACCCAACCACGCGTTTCCAACTGGGTATCGATCCACGCGATTGGCCGGAAGCCGAAGCTTGGAATATCCGGTGAGGCTGCACGAATCACCGGACACGTACCTGGAGCTCATTCAGGCCACGGCGGACCATGGCCAGATTCCAGCGGTCTATGTGGAGAAAGACTACTGGGTTACGCGGGTACTGAAGCGGCTGCGAGAATCGGACTACAGGGAGACGGTCGTTTTCAAGGGCGGAACGGCGCTTTCCAAGGCGCATCGACTCATTGAGCGTTTTTCGGAAGATATCGATCTGGCCCTGAGGCGCGATGAGAAACTCAGCGGCGCGCAGCGCGGTAGGCTGATCAAATCAATCGAGGGTGAAATTACCCAGGATTTGCAGTATCGGCCAGAGCATCCAAGTGAATCCAAGCACGGTAGCTTTCGAAAGACAGCACACGCATTTTCAATACAGTCGGACGCTGCGGAGCTCGGCCAAGTCGCTGACACCCTATTGATCGAAATCAATTCGTTCGCGAATCCCGAGCCTTCGTCGACGATGCAGGTCGCGACACTCATTCACGATTTCCTGATCGACGCCGATCGAACAGACCTGGTACGACACTACGAACTCGATCCGTTCGGGATCCTCGTGCTGTGCGTGGAGCGCACGCTGTGCGAAAAAGTCATGGGTCTGGTGCGCTCCGGCTATGAAGCGAATCCGGTCTCGCACTTTCGACGCCGGATCCGACATTTCTACGACATCGTCATGATCATGCGAGTGAGGCAATACCGGGAGTTCGTGGCCAGCGATGCATTTGCCGAGTTGGTGGCCGAAGTCAGGGAATCGGATCGACAGTCGATGCCCGGCGCATCGGCCTGGTTGGACCCGCCGCTCAGCAAAGCCATGATCGTGGCGGATGCAGAGAATCTCTGGAGCGAAATAGGGTCGGAGTTCCGTGGCAATTTCAAGGACATGGTATACGGCGATTCCGTACCGGATGACGCCGAGGTGCTCGAGTGCCTTGCCTCGATCGGCTCTTCATTGACCAGCATCTGAGGGTGCGGTAAACGGCGCGCAGGGCACGACGCGCAACATTGACCGAGATAACCGTCAACGCCATCATGTTTCCCGTGTTCGGCGCGGTGATCCGGGGTTCATGACGTCATGGGCGACAGTATTGACCAGAGACTGCGAAAGGCATTTGGCCCGAACACGGGCAGCGAGGGTCCGCTGGCGGTAAGCGGCGCGGGGCTTCGAATCACGGGGATCGATCTTGGCGCGCCGTTGAGTCCCGAGCAGGCGGCCGTCCTTCTCGATGCGCTTGCCGAATACCGCATCGTCACCATTGCGGGTCAGGACCTGACGTCGTTCTCGCTCGCCCATTTCGAGCGGTTCGCCAACTACTGGGGAGCGCCGCTGCCGCATCCGAGCAACACGCGCCAACGCTCGGGTGCCGAGTCCTGGAACCGTCGCCACGTCGAATTCCTTCCGCTCGAAGAACGCCTGGCAGGGCAGGTGAATGCCGCCTTTCCGGGGCAACTGCAATGCCTCCCGCACGAGTCGCCGGCCGTGCTCGTGCTCGCCAACGTTCGCGATGTTCGCGAAGCGGGGGAGCGCCAGGCCGCGCGCCAGTTGTTCCGCGGAAGCTCGTGGCACACGGACATCGAATCCGACCCGGTGCCGCTCTGGATATCCATGTTCCTCGTCCACAAGGTGCCCGTATCGCGCGGCGCCCCGGGCGGCACCTGGGTGTCTGATCCCCAGTTGGAAGATCCCCGGACCTTTCCCTACTTCGAAGATTCGGACCCCGAGTTGATGCGCCTGCGCAAGCGGCTGCCGCTGAACGGCGAGACCGCCTACGTCGATACGGCGGCGGCGTTCGCGGCGCTGCCGGAAGCGGAGCAGGCGCGTCTTTCGACCATCCGGGTGCGACGGCGCAAGGTTCCTGGAAGCGATGGGCTCCTCGCCCCATTGGTTCGCACCAATCCGCGTTCCGGCCTGAAGTCGCTGCACAGCCCGCTCTGGGTCTCGCGGCCCCGCCGAGGAGGACCTATCGATGTCGAAGGGATGACGCCGGAAGAGTCGCGCCTTTCTCGACAAGCTCGAGGCCCACGTGCTGCAGCCGGAGTTCCGCTACGACCAGGTGCACACGCCGGGCGACGTGACGCTCTGGGACCTCTTCATGGCCCTTCACGTCCAGCCGCCGATCAAGGAGAACGTCGAGTCGCTGGACGACGTGCGTCTCATCTATCGGATGAGCTGCAAGGGCGAATCAAGCTTGATGCTGCCCAGGCAAGACTCCCCGGAATGGCTGGATGAGAACATTTACCTGGCGTACAAGACGCCGGCGGAGACCATTGAGGCTGCTTAGCGGGGCGTCCGGGGTCGGAAAAAAGCTAGCCCGGATAAAGCCGGTTGCCGCGTTTGAACTGACAGGTCGCGGCAACGCCGCTTTTCTGCCTTAACCACGTCTGAAAAAACGCGTCGTGAGGACCGCGCGTCTAGTGTTGAGGTTCCGATTTACATTAGCTCCATAAAATATTGATCCTCAAGGTTAGTTTGATCGCATTTCATCTGGACTCTAATGATTTGGTCGAGGCCAGATCGGGCATATGGATTGGCTGCCAGGCGTAAATCGCAGGGATTACCAATTCGACGAGCGCCGTTTGCTGAGACTTGGTAATTGCTTGGAGTCCGAGGTCGTTCTAAGCGGATAAAATAAATTAGAAATATTTCATAACCTATTGATCCTAAATAGGTCAACAGGGACGTTATCACGAACGTGGTTCGCATCGGAGTGGCCAGATGGAACCGGCAGAGTCGAAAAGACCAGCGCAGTTTGTTCGCGGCGGGATTGTCGAGCAAGGGTATTAACTAGTGAAACTGAGAGACATTCGGCCACCCTCTACTAGCGGGTTGCTGCAATATCCGGGCTAGGGCCACGAAGATGTAACTTTTGCTAGCGGGCTTGATGTCTGGCGGGTATAACGGTCGTCCCATGATGTCCATGGGACGCTACGTTCCCTTCCTCGCCGGCGGGCCCATACTCTCTCTCTCTCTCTCCGTTTTTCGTGCGACGCGCTGGGCGCCGCCTCAAGGCGGGTGCTGCGTCCCTGCCGTCATCACGACGTTTCGGCTATCGACGAGGTGGCGCCTATGGCCCGCTTGGGTTGTTCGTCGGTAGCAAAGCTGGTGTTGGCGTTGCTGTTCGGGATCGCCGTCGTATCCCCGGCCCACGCACAGGCGACGATTCCACACTCTTGTGAGCATGAGGGCGAGATATACCGCCAGCCCGGCGACGCGTTTACAACGACGTATGCCCGCTGTCCGGCGTCGGTTACCGATGACGACGGCGTCGTCCATGATCCACCGGTGCTTGCTTGCAAGGTGGGGGGGATTCCCGAATACCGTAATTCGACCCTCTGCCTGACCAGCGAAGGCAACCAACCCGGACACGGCGAGAGCTGCAACTGCGACCATCCGGATGGGTGCTACAGCCCCTGCCAGATAGTTGACGGGCCAGACAGCGAAAGCCCCGGCAACGGCGACAACGGCGACGACGGCGGCAACGGAGGCGGCGGCGGCGGCAACGGAGGCGGCGGCGGCGGAGGCGGCGGCGGAGGAGGCGGCGGCGGAGGCGGCGGCGGCGGTGGCCGGTCGGATCGCCCCGAGCTGACCATCGACGATGTCACCGCAGAGGAGGGCGCGGGGTCAGCGCTCTTTGCTGTGACGCTGGCAAAGGCTGTCGACGAGGACGTGACGGTGGACTACGCCACGGGGGACGGAACGGCGACGGCGGGCGCGGATTACGCGGCAACGAGCGGCACGCTGACGATTGCCGCCGGTTCGCTGGAGGGCATGATCGCGGTGCCCATTCTCGACGACACGCTCGACGATCCGGACGAGACGTTCACCTTGACGCTGAGCAAAGCCGTCAACGCGTCGATCTCCGAGGCTATGGCCACCGGCACCATTGTCGATGACGACGAGCCGACGTTGAGCATGGAGGATGTCTCGGTCGGGGAGGATGCCGGCACGGCGACCTTCACCGTGACGCTCGACACGGCCGGCATTCAGGCGGTGACGGTGGACTACGCCACGACGGACGGGACGGCGACGGCGGGCGCGGATTACGCGACAACGAGCGGCACGTTGACGATTGCCGCCGGTTCGCTGGAGGGCACGATCAACGTGTCCATTCTCGACGACACGGTCGACGAGCCGGACGAGACGTTCACCTTGACGCTGAGCAAGGCCGTCGGCGCGTCGATCTCGGAGGGCGTGGCCGCCGGCACCATTGTCGATGACGACGAGCCGACGTTGAGCATGGAGGACGTCTCGGTCGGTGAGGCCGCGGGCACGGCGACCTTCACGGTGACGCTCGATACGGCCGGCATGCAGGCGGTGACGGTGGACTACGCCACGACGGACGGAACGGCGACGGCGGGCGCGGACTACGCGGCAACGAGGGGCACGTTGACGATTGCCGCCGGTTCGCTGGAGGGCACGATCAACGTGCCCATTCTCGACGACACGGTCGACGAGCCGGACGAGACGTTCACCTTGACCCTGAGCAAAGCCGTCAACGCGTCGATCTCCGAGGCTATGGCCACCGGCACCATTGTCGATGACGACGAGCCGACGTTGAGCATGGAGGATGTCTCGGTCGGGGAGGATGCCGGCACGGCGACCTTCACCGTGACGCTCGACACGGCCGGCATTCAGGCGGTGACGGTGGACTACGCCACGGGGGACGGAACGGCGACGGCGGGCGCGGACTACGCGGCAACGAGGGGCACGTTGACGATTGCCGCCGGTTCGCTGGAGGGCACGATCAACGTGCCCATTCTCGACGACACGGTCGACGAGCCGGACGAGACGTTCACCTTTGACCCTGAGCAAAGCCGTCAACGCGTCGATCTCCGAGGCTATGGCCACCGGCACCATTGTCGATGACGACGAGCCGACGTTGAGCATGGAGGATGTCTCGGTCGGGGAGGATGCCGGCACGGCGACCTTCACCGTGACGCTCGACACGGCCGGCATTCAGGCGGTGACGGTGGACTACGCCACGGGGGACGGAACGGCGACGGCGGGCGCGGACTACGCGGCAACGAGGGGCACGTTGACGATTGCCGCCGGTTCGCTGGAGGGCACGATCAACGTGCCCATTCTCGACGACACGGTCGACGAGCCGGACGAGACGTTCACCTTGACGCTGAGCAAGGCGGTCAACGCGTCGATCTCGGAGGGTGTGGCCACCGGCACCATTGTCGATGACGACGAGCCGACGTTGAGTATCGAGGACGTCTCCGTCGGGGAGGATGCCGGCACGGCGACCTTCACCGTGACGCTCGACACCGTCGGCATTCAGGCCGTGACGGTGGACTACGTCACGACGGACGGAACGGCGATGGCGGGTTCGGACTACAGGGCAACGAGGGGCACGCTGACGATTGCCGCCGGTTCGCTGGAGGGCATGATCGCGGTGCCCATTCTCGACGACACGGTCGACGAGCCGGACGAGACGTTCACCTTTGACGCTGAGCAAAGCCGTCAACGCGTCGATCTCCGAGGCTATGGCCACCGGCACCATTGTCGATGACGACGAGCCGACGTTGAGCATCGAGGATGTCTCGGTCGGGGAGGATGCCGGCACGGCGACCTTCACCGTGACGCTCGACACGGCCGGCATTCAGGCGGTGACGGTGGACTACGCCACCGGGGGACGGGACGGCGACGGCGGGCGCGGATTACGCGACAACGAGCGGCACGTTGACGATTGCCGCCGGTTCGCTGGAGGGCACGATCAACGTGCCCATTCTCGACGACACGGTCGACGAGCCGGACGAGACGTTCACCTTGACCCTGAGCAAAGCCGTCAACGCGTCGATCTCCGAGGCTATGGCCACCGGCACCATTGTCGATGACGACGAGCCGACGTTGAGCATGGAGGATGTCTCGGTCGGGGAGGATGCCGGCACGGCGACCTTCACCGTGACGCTCGACACGGCCGGCATGCAGGCGGTGACGGTGGACTACGCCACGGGGGACGGGACGGCGACGGCGGGCGCGGATTACGCGACAACGAGCGGCACGCTGACGATTGCCGCCGGTTCGCTGGAGGGCATGATCGCGGTGCCCATTCTCGACGACACGGTCGACGAGCCGGACGAGACGTTCACCTTGACGCTGAGCAAGGCCGTCAACGCGTCGATCTCCGAGGCTATGGCCACCGGCACCATTGTCGATGACGACGAGCCGCCGGGACTGGTGGGCCTCGCGAAGGAAGCCACCCGGACAGGGATCGTCAAGAGCGGCATGATGCGCTCGACGTTCCGGATCCATGTCGTCAACTTGGGTGCGGGGCCGGCGCGCCAGGTGCAGGTGTCCGACGATCTCTCCGCAGCCTTTCCGGAGCCCACGGTAGCCTCGGTGGTGGATGCCCCGAAGGTCACGGGGGCTTCACTGACCCTGAACCCGGGATTCGATGGAGTGGAAAACGTCGAGCTGCTGATGGGATCTGATTCCCTTGAGGCAGGCGGGGTGGCGGTCATCGAGTTCACCGTGGAGGTTGCGCTGAACGGAGCGGTCGGTCCGTTCGAGAACCAGGCGGTGGCGTCGCACGATGACGGCAGCGGCAAGATGGAAGAGGATCTCTCCGACCACGGCAGCAATCCCGACCCCGACGGCGACGGCGATCCCGGCGGTCCGGGAGAGGACGATCCGACGCCGATCGAGTTTGCGGCAGCGCTCACCGGCACCGTGTACGCCGATCTCGACGTGGATGCGACGCGGGACGCGGAAGAGCCCGGTTTGGCGGCGTGGCGCGTGGAGGTCTCCACCTCCGACGGCGCCGCGGTCGCGCACATGGTCACGGCGGACGATGGTTCGTATGCCTTCCTGAGCGTGGAACCAGGCGGGTTAGTGGTTCGGTTCCGTCACCCGGAGTCGAACGCCGTCTGGCGAGAGGAATCCACAACCGTCCCGATGCAGGGGCTGGTGCGGCTCGACTACGGCGCTGTGCCGGGAGGGCGTGTCTACGACAGCGTCTCGCGAGATGTCATTCCCCGCGTGGTACTTGCGCTCGCGGACGAGGCCGGAACGCGTCTTGCCGACCAATGCCTCCTCGAAGGACAGCAAATGCAGCGCACCGGTCGGGACGGAACATATCGATTCGATGTCGTTCATGGCGCCGGTGCCGACTGCCCGACGGGGCCACGTACCTACGCTATCGAGATAGTCGAGTTGCCGGATAGTTTCAACGCACCGCCTTCCTTGCTTATCCCCCCCGCCAGGGAAGCATTGAGCGTCGGCATATGCACGGAGGATCCCGATCCGGAAGCGCCCTGCGTTGTGCATCCCGAATCGCGGCCCCCCTCGGATACATCGGTGGCGACCTATTACCTCAAGTGGATCATGGCTGCCGCGGGAGGTACGGTGGTACACAACCACATGCCGCTCGACCCCGTTGGCACCGTGATGTTCGACGGCTTGGTGTCGGTGTCGAAACGGGCAACGGTGCGATCCGCAAGCGTGGGCGACCTGGTGGGGTACAACGTACAGGTGGCCAACCCTTCGGCGTTCACCCTGAGGGATCTCGAACTCGTGGACGACATCCCGGGTGGGTTCTCGCTGGTGCCGGGTACGGCATCGCTGCGAACACGCGGTGCCGACGGCATGCCTGGTGCCGCGGACGGGGTGAAAGGCCCCCTCGAATCAACGACCTCGGATCCGATCACGTTCGGTCCCCTCGACATCCCGTCCGGTGCCACCGCCACCGTCAGCTACATGATGCGCGTAACGACAGGTGCGTCGCCAGGGCGGTACGTCAATACCGTGAAGCCGTTCCTGGCCGGTAGACGCGTCGGCAACGAGTCGAGTGCCACGGTCGAAATCATCGGTGATCCGATCTTCGAGCGGACCACGGTGATTGGCAAGGTCTTCGACGACCGGAACGGCGACGGATGGCAGGATTCGGGCGAGCAGGGCATCCCTGGCGTACGGCTGGTATCGGTTAGCGGCCTGATCGTGGAAACGGATGCGCACGGGAGATATCACCTGGCGGACATTGACGCCGGTGACGCGGCGCGCGGGCAGAACTTCATCATCAAGCTCGATCCCGAGACGCTGCCCCGCGGAGCGCAGTTGAACAGCGAAAACCCGCGGGTCATCCGGCTCACCCAGGCGCTCATGTCCAGGGTGAATTTCGGCGTCAGGCTGCCCGAGCCGGGCGAAAGGATCACCACGGAAAAGGTGAGCAACAAGTTTGTCCGGGAGGCGCATATACATCGCATCGAACGTATCGAACCCATACGTTTCCCGTCCGGGAAGTCTGACATCCCGCCCAACTACCTCGAACGGCTACGCGCCCTCTTAACCGGATACCGCGACAAAGCCAACCTGCGCGTACGCTTCTCGGGCCATACGGACGACGAACCCCTGAGTCGGAATGCGCTGGCGATCTATGGCGACAACCAAGGGCTTTCGGAAGCTCGGGCGCGGGCGGTCGCGCAATTCGTGGCGGCCGAGCTGGGTCTGCCCTACGACATGATCGAAACGGTCGGATACGCGGAACGCATGCCGGTCGCGTCCAACGGCACACGCGATGGCATGGCGCTGAACCGCCGTGTTGAGACGGAGTTGATCTACGACGAATATGCGGAAGAAGAGACCGTTCTGGAACAGGCGCCGTCGACGACGGAGACTACCAGTGAGTTGCGTTACGCGGAAGAAACGACGCAGCTCGAGCCCGCCCGTTTTCTGCCCGGTAGCGCTCGGCTGACAGGTGTGCAGGCGGCGACGATCGACCGGGCGCTTGACCGCCTGCAGGACTACGAAATCCTCGGGGCGAAGTTCGTTGGGCACGCCGACTCGTCTCCGTTCAAGGGGGCGGGAGGTAACGGTCGCGACAACGATTCACTTTCGAGAGCACGAGCGGAGAGCGTTGCCAGCTACCTGGCGCGCCAGCTCGACCTCGACGCGGCGGATATGCTGATCGAGGCAAGCGGTGATTCCGAGCCCGTCGCGGACAACCGGACCGCCGCTGGCCGAGCACTCAACCGCCGCGTGGAAATATCGCTTACCTATCGGCGCGTCTTCGAAACGGTTACAACACGTTATATAACATTGACGGAGGTGCAAATAGCGCCTACTGTTCACGTTAACGGCGAGGGACGTATCTGGCTTACCGAAGATGTGCTCGTCCAGCGTCCGCAATTGGATGTGCTCGCACTGAACAAGATTGCTATAGATGAACTCGGCAAGATGCAGAGACCTGTCAAGTTCGCAGCATATAATAACTATGCGGCATGGATCAGCGAGTACCATCTGGAGATATATCGTGCGTCAGATACCGATCTGGTACGCCCGCTTGCCATACTGTCGAAGACGCGGCTGGATCACGACCGCGCGTTCGAGTTCATGGACGGGACGCTCACCGTGAAACCCGGTGAAGGACTGGCCTATGTGCTCAAGGCGCTCGACGATCGTGGGCACGAGGACGTTACCCGCCCGCGGCTGGTGGGGACGGTGGACGAGCGGCGTCCGGAGCAGTTGGGGGAACCCGGCTCGATCTGGGGCCAGTCAAACTTGGCCAGGCAATCCATTGCCGTGCGCGGAAGCCGGATCCGCATACACGGTGAAGGGTTCCGAGGCGGAGAGTTCCTGCGCGTCGACGGCGAAGAAGTGCCGGTAGACGGGAACGGCCGCTTCGTTGCGGAACTCCACGTACCGTCAGGCTCGCATGAGATCGTGGTGTCCGGCGTCGAAGACGGGCGGACATGGTCGGAGACCCTGACGGCGGAAGTGGATGAGAACTATGCGTTCATCGTTGGGCTCGCCAATGTGACCATCGGGCAGACGAGGATCTCCGACAGCTTCGAGGAACTATCCCCTGGCGATGATTTCGACGAGTCCGTCGGGGTGGACGGTCGCCTCGCCTTTTACCTCAAGGCGAAGGTTAAAGGTAAATACCTTATAACCGCACAACTCGACACGACCGAGGATGAACTGGATAATCTTGGCGATAACTTGAAGCGCAAGGATCCGCGCAGGGTGTTCCGCCAGCTCGATCCGGACAGATACTATCCGGTATACGGCGATGACTCCACCACCTTCAGTGATGTATATAGCCAGGGTCCGTTCTTCCTGCGTGTGGATTGGAACAGGAACCAGGTGTTGCTCGGCAATTACAACACTGGGCTTACCGATACGGAGTACATGCAATACAGTCGTTCGTTATACGGGGCGAAGCTAACCTACAAGAGTCAAGACGCAACGCGCTTCGGCGATGCGAAGCGGTCACTGACAGCGTTCGCCTCGGAAGCGCAGTCCGCCGCCGCGCATGTCAACTTCCGCGCGACTGGCGGGTCGTTGTACTACCTCAAGCACACGGACATCGTCCTGGGCTCGGAAAAGGTCTGGGTGGAGGTGCGGCACCGCGATACCGGACAGGTCATGGAACGCCAGGAATTCGTCGAAGGTCGGGACTACGAGATAGACGCGCTGCGGGGCCGCATGATCCTGAGCAAGCCGCTCTCTCAGGTGGTGACGATGCGTCCGGCGTCGATCATCCGCACGCGGCCCCTTGAGGGGGACGATGTGTTGCTGCTCGTCGACTACGAGTACGTTCCCGACGCGTTCGAGGCCGAGGAAGTGATCTACGGCGCGCGTGGCAAGGCCTGGATCGGCGATCATGTGGCGGTGGGTGGGAGCAAGATCGTGGACGAACAGCCGGGCCATGACTTCGACCTCCGGGGCATCGACGTGACCGTCCGCGCGGGCAAGGGAACGTATCTCAGCATCGAGGCGGCACAGTCCGACTCGCTGCAGGCACCGGCCGGTTTCGACTCTGTCGACGGCGGCGTCAGCTTCGAGTCGCGCTCGGACGGCTCCTCCGACGGGACGACGAGCGGGGACGCGTTTGCGGTGGAAGGAAGGGTCAACCTCGCCGAGCATAGCGAGACGATGACCGGCGACGTCCGCGCGTGGTGGAAAGAGCGCGATGCCGGGTTCTCGGCCGGCCGCCTCGACCACCGCTTCGAGACGATCGAGAAAGGCACCGACGTGTCCGTCGAGGCCTCAGAAAACATCGACGTGCAGGCCAGCTATGCGGAGCGGGAAGAAGGGCAGGTTGCGTCGAGCAAGGTAGGGCGGGTACAGGCGGATGTCCGTACTGGCCGACTGACTGTTGGTGGCGAACTGCGCCGCGAGGACATCAGCCGCGGGGCACCTTACGGCGGCGAAATCCTGGAGGGCAACGCGCTGCTGGCGGGCGTACGCGTAGGTTACGACCTCGATGCCGCAAGGACCGTATATGGATCCGTACAGACCGGGCTCGACGAGAGTGATACGTACGTGGGAAACGACATGATCGCGGTCGGCATCGACACGCAGATTACGGAAACCACTTCGGTCATCCTGGAAGCGAGTGACGGCGACCGGGGCAGCGCGCTTTCCGGCGGCTTCGAGTACGACCCCGGGGGTCGGTTCGGGGTCAAACTCAAGAGCGGTATCGGTTCGGGCGCCCTGACGCAGTTCTCCGGCAACTACGAACTTGCCGAGGGGCATGAACTGTACGGGAGCTACGCGATGGATCCCGACCGAACGTTCGGCGAACGCAACCTGTTGACCCTCGGGCAACGCCGGGACTTGGGCAATCGTTTCGGCATATTTACCGAGTCCCAGGTCAGCGACGATGATCGCTATGCCGGCGTCAGTCATACCTTCGGCCTGGATTACAAGACGACGCACGACTGGATCATTTCCGGCCTGGTCTCCATATCGGACAACGAGACAACGCCGACGTCGCTCAAACGTCAGGCGTTCTCGTTCGGTGCCTCGACCCAACGTCCGTCGCACCGGTTCAGCGGCAGGCTCGAGTACCGCGCGGACGAAGGGCCCGCCATCCAGGTCGACCAGTACATCGCCAGCAGCAGCTATACCCACGTGGTGAACGAAAACCAGCGCTGGCTGGGCCGTCTCAACATCTCGGACACCAACGACCGGCTCTTCGACCTGCACGACGCCCGATTCGTCGAGTTCGACATCGGACACGCCTATCGGCCGGCGGAGAACGACCGGTGGAACACGCTGTTCAAGTACGGGTATTTTCAGGACCTGGTCAGTGTCGGCCAGGACGCGATCCGGCCCGATCAACGCGCGCACGTACTTTCGGTCGAGGCGCTGTACCGGCTGAATCCGGACTGGGAACTCGGCGGCAAGCTCGCCGTCAAGGAAGGGCGCATGCGCGCGTTCCGGAACGAGGGCGACTGGTACGACTCCAGCCTCGTGTTGGCGGTGGCGCGGGCGCGGCGCCACGTGGCGGGTGAGTGGGACGCCCTCGCCGAGTATCGGATGCTGCGCGACCGGCGCGGCGGCAACCGGCGCCACGGAGCGCTTCTCGGCGTATACCGCGACGTGGGCGAGAACTTCGAGGTGGGCGTCGGATACAACTTCACGGACTTCAGCGACGACATTCGCGATGCCCGCTACGACAGTCAGGGCTGGTTCATCGACTTGATCGGCAAGTTCTAGCCGACAAGCGACCTGGTGAGATAAGCGGGCTGGCTGTCGTCCCCGGGACGGGTCAATCGAATAGCAGTCCGCCGTTCAAATCCACGATTTCGCCGGTGATGAACCCCGCCAGCGGATGCGTCAGGAATGCCACCACGTGGGCGAACTCCTCCGCTTCGCAGAACCGCCCGACGGGGATCTGCTCCAACAGCGCTTGCCGTTGAGCTTCGGTTAGCTGCTCGGTCACCATCGGCGTATTCACGTACGCGGGGGCGATGCCGTTCGCCGTCACCCCGTCACCGGCCACCTCCCGCGCCAGCGAGAAGGTCAATGCGGCCAGTGCGCCCTTGGACGTGCTGTAGGCCGTGCCGGCAGTCAGGCCGCCGGTCTTGCCGGCCAGCGAGCAGGTATTGATGACCCGGCCCCACTGGCGTTCGCGCATGCCCGGCAAGACCGCCTGCGACAGGTACAACGCAGCGTCCAGATTCACCGCCATCACATTCCGCCACTCCTCGGGCGTGGTGGTCGCGGACTTGTTGTTCGAGAGGATGCCGGCGTTGTTGACCAGGATGTCAACCGCGCCAACCTCGTCCAGCAGCCGACGTGCTGTGGCGCTGATCTCGTCCGCATCGCGCAAATCGATCTTCGCCGTGATCGCGTTCTCACCCAGTTCGGCGGCAAGCTGGTCGAGCCTGACCTGGTCGATGTCCACCATGATCACCTTTGCACCACGGTCGATCAGGGCGCGACTTGTCGCCAGTCCTAGCACGCCGGCTGCCCCGGTTACGATGGCGGTGTGGTCTTTGTGTATCTGTTCCTTCATGCGGACCGCGGACAGAAGGCCGCGTTACACCAGCATCCGGCCGCGCACGATCGCAAGCAGCTCGTAGTAACCGTCGATGAACTGATTGAGCGTGTGAATCGATGGGCCAAACCCGGCAAACTCGTCGGGCGTCATCCCGTCCGGCTCGTAGGCGCGGCGGAAATCCTCGAACCGGGTCTGTAGCGCATCGAGGTACCGAGCCTCGACTGGATCGTGCAGCGACGGCCGCACATCGACTTCGGCGGCGTCGTACTCGTTCCAGTTCGGGTAGGGAATCGTTAGCAGCACGTTCGGTCCGATGTTCGCCGACCACTGCATGATGTTCCGAAAAGCCGCCCCCAGCACCGTAGCTCTGAAGCCAGCTTCTTCGAAGATCGCAGCCGCCCGTTTGAACACGGCGATTCCCGCCCAGTCGAGCGCCTCGGGGTCGATCTCGATGCCGTCGGCATCGCGTATGCGCTTCAAGTGATCATCCATCCGGCCCTGCATGATGGTGACATACGGATGGATCGACTCGGGGTCCCGCGCTCCCCGCAGGCCGCGCTCGATCGCTTCTGCGGCGGCTACGGCTTGGGGCACGGTAAACGATACCGTCACGTTCACCGCCACGCCCTGCCGGGTGAGTTCCTCCACCGCCTGCAGCCCGGCCGCGGTGGCTGGAATCTTGATCGCGACGTTGTCCGCCACCGATGCGAGGGAGAGACCATGTTCGATCATGCGCGCGGCGTTCGGGTGAAAAGTGGGGTTCACTTGCAAGCACAGATATCCCGCTGCCCCTGACGTCCGCTCGTGTACTGGCCTGAGTATCTCCGTCGCGATCTGCCCCATCTGGGCGATCAGCTTCCAGGCGACTTCGACCTCAGTGTCGGTTGGGCTGGCAGCGATGAGCGCATCCACTTCCGGCAGCCACCGGTCTGGATCGCTCTTGACCACGTTTCCGACGATCACCGGATTCGACGTTGCGCCAACCGCGCCGTGCGCTACCGCATCGGCCAGCTCCCCGGGATCGCAGGAATCGTTCCACCACCGCGCGCCCAGCGCACCCGCTCGAGTCATGTTGCCGACTGCGGTGACCTTCATCTGGCTCATATCCTTTCTCCTGCCTATCCGATTCTACATCCAACCACGAATCCTGTCGGCTTGTCGCATGGGCGCACAGTATGATTGCCCCGATTGCTGTACGACCGTAGGACAGGCGGGCTGGGCCGGAGGCGGACCCGGCGCACAGCGTAACGAAGCGCGGGTCCGGCCCTGGGGCGCTCCGAGCGAATTGAGACGGTGGAAGCCGGGAGTGACAGATGGGTGATCCGGATCGCCGCAGATTCCTGAAGACGACATTCGCAATCGGTGCGGCTGCGGGACTGAATGCTCTTGCGACACCGGTGCCTGGCAGCGGAGGCCGCCCGAGACCCGCTGGCAGCCGTTCCGTCATGGACCTCGTGGCGCCAACGCTCGACACCGTTCGCGTCGGCCTGATCGGCGTAGGCGAACGCGGGGTCGGGTTCGTCCACCATTTCTGCAATATCGAGGGCGCGACGATCACGGCAATCTGCGATACGGACAAGCCGGTGCTCGATCGTGCCGCCGCGATCGTTTCCGAGTACGGCGATCCGGCGCCGGCGCTCTTCACCGGTGACGACTACGCTTACCGCGGGCTGCTCGAACGGCGCGATATTGATATCACGGTGATCTCAACGCCCTGGCGGTGGCACGCGACCATGGCGGCCGAAGCGATGGAGAGCGGTAAACACGCCTTCGTGGAGGTGCCCGCGGTCACGACCGTTGAAGAAGCCTGGCGGCTCGTCGATACCTCGGAGCGCGCGCAGATGCACTGCATGATGCTGGAGAACGTCTGCTATGGGCGGGATGAACTGATGGTGCTCAACATGGTGCGCCAAGGTGTCTTCGGGGAACTCTTGCACGGCGAGGCGGCGTATATCCACGAACTGCGCTGGCAGATGAAGCAGAACGACCGCAAGACCGGATCCTGGCGCACGCCCTGGCAGACGCGACGCGACGGCAATCTCTACCCGACACATGGACTTGGCCCCATAGCCCAGTACATGGGTATCAACCGGGGAGACCGGTTCGATTACATGAGTTCGATGAGTTCCCCGGCCATCGGCCGGGCCGCCTATGCGCGACGGGAGTTTCCTGCCGAACATCCCCGCAATCGGCTTGCCTATATTGCCGGCGACATCAATACCAGCCTGATCAAGACCCGGAAAGGGCGCACGATCATGGTGCAGTACGACACGACCACGCCGCGCCCCTATTCGCGCCACAACCTGATTCAAGGCACGAACGGCGTCTTCGCGGGGTTTCCGAATCGCATCGCGCTCGAGCATGGAGGCGGCGATACATTCCACGAGTGGGACCACGACATGACCAAATGGCGGGCCAGGTACGATCATCCCCTCTGGGTGCAGATGGGCGCGCGAGCGGAACAACAGGGAGGTCACGGCGGCATGGATCACCTGATGTGCTGGCGGCTCGTCGATTGCCTCAGAAACGGCGAACCGCTGGATCAGAACGTCTACGATGCCGCGGCGTGGTCCGTCATCGGCCCGCTCAGCGCCGAATCGGTGGCCGACCGGGGCAACAGCAAGGCGATACCCGATTTCACCTGCGGGGCATGGCAAGCGACCGAGCCGCTTCCGGTGGTGGGCGGAAGTCGCTGTGTCGATGATGAAATCGACTGACGCATCACCGCCAGGAACGACGGATGCACGCGGGGTTCCCGGCTACCCCGGGAAGAAGAGCGTCTTCCGGTACAGTCGGCGTTCACTTCGGCGCTGACGCCAGGCGGTTGCGATCAGGGACATGGTCAGGCCCGCCAGGGCAGCGCCGCCGATGCCGATGTAGCCGATGTACTCGTGGCCGTACTCACCGGCGCCCCAGAGAAGAAAGCCCAAAATTACCGGTTGCAGGAAGCCGAACCACTTGGAGAATCTGTGCGGCAACCTGCGAATCCCGGCAAGCCGTTGGAACAGCACGCTCGCAAAGGAGCCTGCGAAGAAGAAAACGACACCGGCTGTCACGACTTCCATGGGAAGGTCACCCGACCAAGCGAGGACTGCGAATGTCCCCATCGCGGCCCCGTATTCCGATAACGTCGCCGAGACGCCGGATTTCCTGTCGTCGACCTTCTTCTTCGGATGCTCCATTGCCCTCACGACCGGGATACTTCTGGAATCCTCACGCCCGGATAATACTGTGGCCCAGAGAGATTATTCGCCGCTTTCGACGGCCCACCCGCTTGCGGGACCGCCGGGCGACCACGTCGCGTGAACTATGCTTGGTCGCGTGCAATGCGTAGAGTCCTCCCTTTCATCTCGAGCAGTGGACCCATGAACCTGCTTTTCGTGTTCTCGGATCAGCAGCGCTACACGGCGCTGGGCGCCAACGGCAATCCCGTGGTGCGCACCCCCAACCTCGACCGGATGGCGGCCGAGGGAATGGTCTGCGACAACATGTTCTCCAACCACCCGCTGTGCTCGCCGTTCCGGGCAATCCTGCTAACCGGTCGATACGGCTGGCGCAACGGCGTGATCGACAACGAGTACGAGCCATTTCGCGACATTCCGACCATGCCCGGCACCCTCCAGTCGGTGGGCTACCACACCGGCCACATCGGCGTTTGGCACCTCGGCGTCGGTCCGTATCCTCCAGAAGATCGCTATGGACTGGACTACCTGGCGGCGGTGGACGGGACCGGCGGAAACTACTTCGACCAACGCTACTTCGAGAACGAGCGCGGCCCGACGCGCCATCGCGGTTGGTCGCCCGTTGCGGAGACGGATCTCGCCATACGTTTCCTGGAAGCGCACAAGACCCAGCGGGAGGACGATCCATTCGCGCTGTTCGTTTCCTGGCGCCCACCTCACTGGCCGTACCCGCAGTATCCGGACGAATACAGGCTCTACGATGCCGCGGATGTCGACCTGCCGGGCAACGTGCCGCGTCAGATGGCGGACTTCGCGAGGCGTGAAATAGCCGACTACTACGGCTGCTGCACCGGCCTCGACGCACAGGTGGGTAGATTGCTGGATGCGCTGAGCCGCCTGGACCTCGCCGCCGACACGATCGTCTGTTACTCCTCCGACCACGGCGACCATCTGTCGAGTCACGGTTACGGCAAGCCAATGGATCTCTGGATGCATCCTTCCATGCGGGCTTCCAAGGCGACACCCTACGACGAGTCCGCGCACATCCCGTTTGTGATCCGTTGGCCAGGAGCGACAAGGCCCGGATCCCGCAGCCCGGCGTTCATGGGCGCCATCGATCTCGTGCCGAGCCTCCTGGGTGCCTGTGGCGTCCCGCTGCCGGACGGTCTGCAGGGAAGAGACATCTCCCGGGTCTGGCGGGGCGAGCCCGCGCCGGATGACACCGAACGCACCCCGGGCGCCGACTCCGTGTATCTGATGAACATGGGCAATGGCTGGCCCAATCGCCTGGCATGGGTTGGCCGGTGGCGCGGGGTTCGCACGGAGCGGTATACGTACGCCCGGTGGTTCGACCGCGAACGCGGCCCCTGGCTATTCGATCGGCGTGAGGATCCGCTGGAGACACGCAACATCTTCGGCGCTCGGGAGGCGCGGCCCGCCGTTGAGGAGATGGAAGCGCGCCTGCACCGATGGATGGAGGCCACCGGCGATCCCTTCGAATCCGGCAGACGCGGGCCTCGGGGCTTCATCGACGTCGGCCAACGCTGGGCCGACCCGGAGAAATGGAAGGACTGGGACACCGCGTGACGCGGCGGTCACACTCGGACGCCACTCGGCTGGCTACTCGATAACGCCTTCCGCCTTGAGGCGTGCCGTGATCTTCTCCTGCAGACCCGGCATCACCTTTTGTGCCCAGCGCTGACTGGCCTGCATGCTCTCCTGCATCAGGCTCGGCATTGCCTCGATGGTTTTCTTGCCGAGGGGCGTGTCGTAGAAGTCGATCATGCCGCGCACATCAGCATGGGTGAAATGCCTCGCATAGATGGGAATCATCTCGTCCATCAGCTTGTCGTCGGCGAGCAACTCCTTGACCGTCTCAGCCGCGATGACGCGGCACCGCGCGACGGCTTCCGGTGTGTCGACACCCGTCATCTGAACAATCTGCAGCGCCATCATGTCGCCCATCTGGCGCCCCATGTCGGCGGCCTTCGTCACCTCCATCAGGCGCTCGATGTCGGCGCGCAGTTCGGGATCGATACCGTTGTCTTGCGCCGCGAGGGCGCCCGCTGTCACCGCGACGCACAGCCCGCCAATGCCGAGCGACCTTACAAGGCTTCCTGGAAATCCAATCAACGTGCTCTCCCGATGGTCATCGTCAAGACACGCGGGATTATGCCCGGTTGCGCATTGCCCGCAAGGCTTGCCGAAATGTGGTAGTCATGGAGTTGCATTCACGTTTCGGCGCCGCTTTCTGGAGATCGAATGGACAACTGGATTCTGTTTTTATTCGCAGTTCTGTTGCTGGTCCTGGTTCCTTTCGCCCCCAGGCTGTTGCGACTCAGGATTCGATTTTTCAGGTGGATTCACTGGGAATGGGCGGCCAAATTGATTGAAGACCATTTCCAGGGCTGGTGTTGGTTCCTTCGTATAGCGTTGCTTGTGATTGCGGTCGTGTTGCTCTATTTCGGATGGACCCAATGATGCTCACTCCGTCTCTCACATGCCGTTGTTGACAATGTGGGCTTGGCCGCACACTGCTTGCTGTGCTTGCTCGAATCGCGCTAGTTCGCGATCCAACCACGGGAACTGTCGAGGGATGTTGGCGGAGAGCTTCAATGCCGATCCGAGGTCGTCGGCCAGCATTGCCTTCATCCATCCCGCGATCGCCAATCGACCGCGCTGGTAATCGCTCAAGCCCGGCGTGTCGATGACTTCCTTGATCATCGAGGACGTGAAGTACTCGTTTGGCAGATTCGTGGCGTCCTCCCCGAACAGCGTGGTGTCCGTGGTGATCCGGTTGAAGTTCCACGGCAGTCGCCGGGCGAAATCGTCCGTCCATGGAAGAGAGAGCGGCTTGAGCGACGCCCAGCGGAGATAGTCGGGCCAGTTCAACGTGAGATTGGCGGCCGCGAGTCGAACACGGTTGACCTACGACCGGTCGAGACCCTTGCCAATCGCCTCCTCGGCAAGCCGCAGACCGGTATCGACTCGTCCCAGCAGTCCCAGGATGCGGATTCGTTGCAGGAGTATGTTGAAGTGACCGGGCGTGTCCTGGGGGAGGGCCGTTTCCGGGGAATGGCCGCACGACCTCCAGGAATCGAGCGACAAATTGACACAGTTCATACATGGAACGGCACCGGTGGTTCCGGGTCACTGTGTCATGCATTGCCTTCCATAGCCGCTCGATGACGTTCACCCACGGGTTTAGGCTCCGTTGCTCCTCCTTGTGTGGGGCCTGCCACACGGCGTCGTCGCGCCTTGCCAGGAACCAAGAATCCCTCGCAGCTACACTCGCATTTTCAGACTTGACGGAGCACTAGTGTGGGGTCTATCCCCGCGCAGACGGGGAAACCGATGCTTTCCCCGGCCCCGCGCCGATAGGCCCGGATCTAAACGCGCAGGCGACCTCGATGACATGACCCTCCACTCGCCGCGGCGCCGGATGGCGACCGCGAGGTTCGGATCGTCTTCAACGAGCAGGACTGTCATGGGACGTAACGGGTCGCGTCGAGTGCGCGGTACGCGCGGTAAGCGTAGTCCCCAGGTGCGGTCCGGGGTTAACCGCCGCCATCCACGGTCAGCGTGGTGCGCAGGGTCTCTGTTCTTGGCGGCAGGCAAAGGTCGACCTTGCAGGTCTGGTAGGTAACCTTGGCGACGACCTCGTGCTGGCCCGGTGCGGCGGCCTCCACGGGCTGAGCCCACAGCCGGTCGGCGCCCTCATAGATGTCGTAGGACCCCTTGAAATGGTGCAGAGGCAGTCTTCGCCCACCGGTCGCGAGGACGCCGTTGGGCAGTTCGAACGTCACGCTGGTCTCGATCATGCCCTGCTGCGCGTTTCGACCCGTGGGGGCATATATGTACCAACCCGGGCGCATGGTGAAGCTAACGGCAAGGTCGGTTGCGTCGCCCGCCCGGACCTTCTCCGGCGCAACAAACGCAAGCGTCACCGGCGGCTGGGTGGGCGTTGCCGACGGGGAGCGACGCCCCGGTGATTGCGGGGCCTGGGACAGCGCCTCGGCAGTGACGGGCGTCGCCTCGCGGCGTTCGCCCAGCATGACGTAGATGCGGCCCTGGTGGCGTATGGTCAGCCAATGGCCCTTGTTCTCGCGGTACAGGCGTCCCACGGTTGCCTCCCAATACCGAACATTGCCTTGAACGCGTTCCTCGATTTCCTCTTCCGTCAATTCGTCGGAAATAACGTAGCTGTCCCGAGATTCTCTCGTCGGCCGCTCAGGCGGCGGATAGCGCCCCGGATCCTTTCCCGCGTCTTCCACCCCGTTCACCGCCTCCCACTCCCAGGAGAGCTCATCGCTGAATTCCCCGCCATTCACGGTGGCCACGCTGGCCCCGATGATCAAGTCGTTCACGCCGTCAAGGTTCCAGTCATCCACGTAAACCCGCGGGCCGCTGCCGGGCAGCGCCTTGGTGCCGTCTGCGACCGGCAACAGGTCAATGCCCGGCTCAAATCGATGTCCTTCGGGGGTCTTGACGCCGCGGAAGAAGGAAACGGCGCGGCTATTGGGATTGCGGTAACTATCCGTAACCAGCAGGTCCAGCACGCCGTCTGTGTTCCAGTCGATCGCAAGGGGATTCGTCTTGAAATCGCTGGCGGGCGGCAACGAGCCACCCGATCGGGCGCTTTGGAGCTGCCCTTCGGTGTACGGGCGTGTCTGCAATGCCCGGCCTTCAATATCCAGCAGCCGTTCACGCATGGCAAAGCTCGGGGTCTTCCGCCCGCCGACGTTCTCGCTTAGCCGCAAGCCTCCGCTGCCGCCTACGATCAGGTCGTAGTCGCCATCGTCGTCGAGATCGCCAAAGGTGGCCGATGTATAGCCCCAGTATTCGAAGGTGCCGATATCACCGTCTTCGCCATCGTAGTCCTGCCAATCAGGTTGGCGGTTGGAGGCCGGATTCCCTTCCTGCGGCAGCGTTTTGCCGGGCATGAACCCAGCCGGGCTTCCCCGAAACCACGTGACTTCGCCCGGGTGATACTGGCCGGTGATCATGTCCTTGTGGCCGTCGTCGTCCAAGTCGAAGAACTGCGGCGTAAAGCCGATGCAGCACCATTGCGGAACCTCCATGATGGCGCCCTCGGTGTCCCGCGCCCACTCGAACTCCGCCGAGAACTCCGGGTCCGAGTCGGTGCCGACGTTCAGGTATACGCGGACCGTGGATCCGTCCGCGCCCATGGGGAACAATTCGTTGCCATTGGTCTCGAACTCGCCCACCAGCAGGTCGCGCTTGCCGTCGCCGTTCCAGTCCCACAGCGCCGGCGCCGCCAAGCCGTGCTTCTCTGTCAGTACCGGCTTTTCGCCAGCCATCACCAGAAACGGCGCGCCGAGCTTGGGCGCGCCGGGAATGTCCGCCGGCGTCCGCTTCGGAAAGCGCATTTCATCGGCCTGGACCACGCCGAAACCAATAACCGCCGCTACGGCAACAAGAACAAATTCACGCATGTCCCAATCTCCACAAGTGAGCGGGCCCATCCGGCCATGTTCCCGCTGCCGGGGCCTCTTCAGCCGACAAGCCCTTTTCCTCGCTTCCTGGTTGTTGAGACGCCCCGCCAAGAGACGGGGGCGTTCCGCGTCAATAAAGGAAACGCCCCGCCTGAGGAGACCCGTTGTCCGGCGGCCTACATCTCCCAGTTCAGATCCAGGAACAGCACCCGGGCCCGCGCATCCCAGCGCGTGGGGTCGTAGCGAAAGGCGTTGATGCTGCCCCAAAGAGTGGGGGAGTCCGCCTCGAAGATGTTGCGCCCGCCAGCCTTCAGGCGCAGGCCGTTGTCGAATTGGTAGCTCACGGTAAGATCCACCGTGGTCAGGGGATCGACTTGAAGTGTGGGCCTGCTGGCGTTCCTACGCGAGCAGCTGCCCTCGGCAAACGCGCAACGCCCGGTGCGATCATTTTCGTAGCTGGGGGTGAAATAGACGAACAGATCCGCCGCAAACCTGTCTTTCTGCCAGGAAAGCGACCCGGTCAGCCGGTACTTGTCGCTGCCGCTTGCCTTGCCTAAACGGTCCACAAGCTCGCTGTCCGGCGTAATCCGGAAAAATTCGTCGAGAACCCGCGTGTAGTGCAATCCGGGCGTGAAGTTGCCCAGACGCGTGTCAAAGGCATACTCAAGCCGCGTGTCCACGATTTCACTGACCTTTTCGGCCAGATTTACGCGGCCGAAATAGATCCGCGTAATGTAGCCGTCCGCGTCACGCTGCACGATTTCCGGAAGCTTGTAGGCAATTTCAGGTGCGATCCAAAGGACAGTTGAGCTGTATTGAATCTTGTCGGTAAAATCAACCCGCGACCAACCGACGGTCCACCGCAGCCCGGGAATACGCTCCGGCGACCAGTCAAAGCCTATCGAATAATTGTCGGAAAACTCGGGCTTGATGTCCAAACTAAAAGTGCCGGAGAAATAAGGATATGGCAGACGTTGGAACATGCCGTCCGGGTGATACGGATCCGCAAAGTACGAAACACCCTCGCTGTCACTAGCTACGCTGAATACTTCGCTGAACGAGGGCGGCTTGAACGACCTCGACCAAGCCGCGCGCGCCGTGAACGTCTCAACCGGCTTGTATTGCAGGCCGAACCGCGGGCTGGTGGCGCTTTCCTTCACTTCTGCAAGGTCCGGAGCGCCTGTTTGGAACCACCTGGGATACTCATACGATTCCCAACCTTCACCGGGCACGTAGCGGTTGCCAATGGCGGGCTCGGAAGTCCAGGCACCGAAGCCGCCAGCGGCGCCGGTGGCCGCGTAGCTGTCGCGGCGCGCCTGGACGCTCAACACCAGCGACCGCAGCCCCGGCCGGGCATTGTCGGGTCCAACGATGGGAAAAGCGAGTTCGGCGAAGTAAGCGCTTACCTTCCGAGTGGGGCGCTCCACCCCGATGCTTCCTTCCCGCCCATCGAAGCTTTCCAGTCCGCCTTCCGCGTAGCGTTGAGAGTACTTGCGAATGCCCGATTTGCGGAACTCCGCGCCGACCGCGTAATCAATCGGTCCGCCCCACAAACGGAACAATTGCCCGCGCAGCAACGAGTCGAAGCGGGTCACATCGCTGTGCCCGCGGCTCGGCCCTAGAGTGACGCCGAACAACTCGGCAAAGGCCGAACCCTGGACCGTGCCGTCGCCAAACAGGTTCAGCGCCACGTCCGGGTCCGAACTGGCCAGCGCCTCGTAGAACTTGTCCGCCGTGGGGTCATAATGATTGCGCGAATAGTTGGAATGAATCTGCCATGCCCAATTCATCGACTCTGAGCGCCCGGCGCTGACTTCCAGCTGGTGGCCACCGCCGAACTCCCAGAAAAAGCCCGCGTTGTAGTTGCGCTGCTTGTCTTCGCTTTCCGTGTACGCATAAGGAATCAGGCCGGATTGGAGCTCCCGCCAGGGAATATAGGACACCACAACGTGTCGGCCGTAGGGGTTGTAGGCGTTGCTTGCCGGAACGACAAACCCGTTAAAGTAGGTCTTGTACTCTTGATAGGATTCGTGATCGGAAGCAAGCAGGTCCGCATACAGCCACAACTTGTCGGTGATGGTTTGCTCTACATATAGGCTTAGTGAAGTATTGGTGGAGTCCGCTCCATTCTGAGGAACGAAGAGATCCGACCGCACGATATCGGAAGTGAAATCATCGAGCGCGGCCCCCACGCCGCTATGGCCGGCCGGCAGTTGCCTACTCAGGGCGGGGTAAGCGCATCCAGGATACTGAGAGCTGCCGTTGTATTCGCAAACGACGCCCGGCTGACCCAGCCAGTCTCGGCGCGCGTCGAATTCGGGTCCGAATAGCGGCCGAAAATCGTTAGTGGTCCAGAGTTTGAGGTGGTTGATGGGCCTGGATGTGTCGCGGGATAGAGTAGCGGTCAGGTTGCCGCTTCCCCAGGCGTACCCTCCATGCACGGTGATGTTTCGGCGGTCCGCATCCGTGGAGCTGAACTCCTCGCGGAAGGTGGCCGAGAGGCCCCGGTAGTCTTTCCTGGTGATGAAATTCACCACGCCGCCGATGGCGTCGGAGCCATATACTGCCGAGGCGCCGTCCAATTGAATATCCACCCGCTCAATTGCCGACAGCGGCACGTTGAGAATGTTGACGATGCTGTCTTCATCGCCCGCATAGCCGGCCACCCGCCGGCCGTTGACCAGCACCAGGGTGTTGGCCGATCCGAAGGCGCGCAGGTTGACCGCGGACAAGCCCAGAGCCAGGGAGCCAAAATTCTTTTCGAATTCTTGATCGGTAGTGGAGGGCTCCAAGTTGGTCTGCGTGGTCATGGTCGCAAAGGACCAGGGCAGCGTCCGAAACAACTCCTCCAGGCTGGAGACGCCCCGCGCAGCGATGTCGTCGGCCGACAGGCGGTAAACGCGCGCCGTCGGATCGCCTCCCTCCAGCCGCGAGCCGGTAACAGTCATGGTCTCCACCGGACGCTCGATCGGCTCCTCAGCATCCTCGACAGAGGCTTCGTCGGCCGTTTCCGGTTCCGCGACCTCCTTCTCGTCCTCCGTGACCACTACCACATTCTCCGAGGCGAGTTCGTATGACAGGCCCGTGCCAGTCAACAGGGTCGCCAAGGCGTCTTCGAACCGGTATTCACCCTTCAATCCTGCGACCTCGATCCTTGCGGCGTTCCCGCCGGCCAGCATGATCTGCATGCCGGAGGACTTGGCCAGCGCGAGCAGGGCCGAGCCAGCGTCCTGCGTCGGGATGTCGAGCGTCAGCGCTTCGTCGGACTGCGCCTGCTCTCCCAGGGCGTGGGCCGCGGCGAACGTCAGCACGGCCAGCACCGCGATCGGCAAGACGCCCCGACTGCGAGTTCTCCCAATAGTGTTCATGTTCTTCACCTCTTCGGTTGGTCTTCTTGGTTGTCATTTCCCGCTAATTCGGTAATCACGATCCGGTCGTAGTGCCGGGTGATTTCGATGGGAAGTGCTTGCTCCAAGCCGTGGAGCGCGGCATCGATGTCCGCTAAGTTAATCGCGGTGACCACGCTCAATTCCATGGCCGAGGCATCCTCGATCAGAATCTTCTTGCGCGAGTAGCGGTTCAGCTCCTGGACCACCCGAGACAACGGCTCGTAGGAAAAGCTGAGCAGTCCGCTGCGCCAATCCCGATAACGGTCCGTGGATTCCGGCCGAAACGCAGTCAGTTCATCGCGGCTCACATCGAACTCGACCACCCAGCCCGCCTCCACGCGGCGCGGGCCCGGCCCGCGGACCGAGACCGGCGGGAGCGGCGCGGACACGTCCTCGGTGGGCTCATGGAGCGCCACCGCGCCCTCGATCACCGCCACCTGGTAGCGTTGCGGGTCCTTGCGGATATTGAAAGCCGTTCCGAGTGCGGTGACGGAGCGCAGGCCCAGGGCCACCGTGAAGGGACGCTTGGGATCGTCCGCCACCTCGAAATATGCCTCGCCGCGCTCCAGCAGGACCCGGCGGCCCGCCTCGCTGTGATCCACCACCAACTGCCCGCCGGTATTGAGCGTGACCGCGCTCCCATCGTCCAACTCGATCATTTGCTGCTCTCCGATGCGGGTGGAGTACATGGGCAGGGTGCGGTCGCCCGAACCGAGGGAGAAAACCGCCGGGATGACGCCGACGGCGACGAGCATTCCGGCGGCCATGCCGAGCGCGAGGCGCCGTTTCCTGCGGCGCTCTCGCAGCAGCCCCGGGTATCCCCGGGCGATCTCTTCGATCGCGCCATCGCTGGCGAGGCCCTCGATCGAAGCGAAAGTCGCAAGGATGTCTTGCAACTCATCTCCGTACTGGGGATCCCTCTGCATCCGGTTATGGATCGCCGCCGCTTCGGCTTCCCCGAGTTGATCAGACCAAAGCCGCACCAGCGCGTGCGCCGGGTCGCCACTCATGAATTCCTGAAGGTTGTTCAGCACGATAGTTCTCCTGCCCCCTGGCTTTGCTGCCGCGCCTTGTTGATACGCCGCGCGGCCCGTCTCAGATAGCGCTCGACCTGCCGTACCGAGACTCCCATGTGCAAGGCAATCTCCTCGTAACTCATGTTGCGGAAGCGCTGCAGAACCAGCGCCACCCGCCAGTTCAGAGGCAAATCCAGAATGACGGCCCGCATGGCTTTCAGCTCTAGCTGCGCCGCTACGATCCGCTCCGGCGTGCACTCATCCATGTTCTCGCCTTCGACTTCGCGCTGCGCTTTGGCGTAGGCGTTGCGCACCTGCCGCTTGCGCTGCCCGTCCACGATCAGGTTGTTGGCGCTGGTCAGGAGAAAGGATCGAACGCTGCCGGAAGCATCGGTCATCCTTTCCTCCAACCGCTTTACGCTCAGCAACCTTGCGAATAGCTCCTGCACCACGTCCTCGACCTGGTCTTGCGGCACCGACCGCCCGCGAAGGAACAGGCGCACGGCCGGGGCGTGCTGGGTAAATAACTGCTCGGTCAACTGCCTGCGACCGGGGCGCTCGCGCGAAGCCAAGTCAATGACGTTATCGCTCCGGGGGGTCAATAGACGACTCAAAACAGATGCCTCTATAGAATCCACGTTCCAGACGCTGATTTTCTCTCCGCCCAAAGTCCGCGATTCCCGCAGCTTCGCCATGTGGGTCCCAGTCACGGTGCTGTCGATGCGTACCCGCTCCCCGGTTTCCACCCCCGCGTCGCGCGCCACACCCAGCAAGCGCCGGTTGATGCGCTCCCAGGTCGTCGCGCGCACCGCGCCCATCGTCGCCCGCAGCGCCGACTTCCTCGGCAAGCGCGCCGCGTCCACCCGCGCAAAGCGCTGTGCGGAACGCGAGTCGAGCAACGTGAACTCCAACCCCCGACAGGTCTCCTGGCGCATTGTGGCGTCTACCCCGTCGGGGTCGACTGCGACCGCGCGCGCTGATACCAGCGGTCGCCGGAGCTTGCGCGAGTGACGCACTCGACGTATCGTGCCCTTATGGTCGTAACGAGATGTCCATATGGTTAGGCCACTCCCAGTGCCCCATTCCGGCCCCATGTCCGTCCGCGAGGCCGAGAGCCGCACGGGGACTGGTGATCGAACGATGTCTCCGGAAACCGAAGCAGGGCCGGCGAACGAGGACATCCTCTTCTCTCCGAGCTCGAGTTCAGGGGCCCTGATCGCAAACTTGGGGTCGGAAGGCGCGGATGTCTTGGCACTGGTGCGCCGTGGTTTGCCGTTCGTTGCACTGGAGAACCTGGTGCACGCCATCGGCGTGCCGCAAAAGGAGATCGCCCGTGTAATCGGTATGCCGGCGACGACGCTCCACCGACGGCGAAAGAGCGGGCGGCTTACACCGATGGAATCGGATCACGTGGTGCGTGTTGCGCGACTGGTGGCGATGGCTCGCAGCCTGATGGCTGGCGACCCCGAGGCCGCACGGCGCTGGTTGACGACGCCGCACCGGCTATTGGGCGATGAAACGCCTCTGCGCCGTGCTTCCACGGAAACCGGTGGACGCGAGGTGGAGCAGTTGATCGGCCAGCTTCGTCACGGTGTCTTCAGCTAGTGCTGGTTGGCTGGCGCCTGTCGGCGCCCGAGTTCGCCCAGACTGTTGATGGGATGCTGTCCGGCGAGGGCGCGCGGCTGTTTGGCGGTCGCTGGAACAGTCCCGGGCTCGCGGCAGTCTATCTCGGCGACAGTCTCGCGCTGGCCGGCATGGAACTGCTGGTTCATCTCGGTAATCTAGATGTCCTGAAGACGTATCGGAAGATGCCTGTGTACATTCCCGAAGCGCTCGTGATGCACATCGAACCGCACGAGTTGCCGTCGGGATGGGAGACGGGACCGCGGGTGACGACGCGAGAGATCGGAGACCGGTGGCTGGTCAGTAGGCAATCCCCTGTCCTGCAAGTTCCGAGCTCGGTGATCCTCGGTGAGAGCAACTTCATCGTCAATCCGAACCACCCGGATTCCGATGCAATGGTCACCGGTCCCATCACGGCTTTTCGTTACGATCCGCGACTCCACGGATAATCCGCACGTTCGCCATCCTACGGCTGAGGCTTGAGACGGAGCAGCGGGTGGGCCAACGACGTTGCGCGGTTCGAACGCCAAGCCGCTCGAGGTCAGACTAATCTCCCCCCTGCCGCGCTTCACCCAAGGCCGAGGACAGCGGGCGTATTCCCGACTGCGCCTCCTACGCCATCGCCATCGCCATCATCGTGGAACACGCGGCCACCATGCACCGCGTCGACCACCCCAATCCACGGCACGACCCCAACGCGTGGGCACATTTGCTGGCGGACTCGGAGGCGGACGCGAGCGCGGCCGGACCCACCACCCCGCCCGCGGGCGCCGCTGGATTGCCCGCGAGCCCCTGGTGCGTACGCTCATCGCCAATTACCTCACCGCCACCGAGCCGAACGAACTCCACGAGATCGTCGGTCCGGTGGTCGCCGGCTTCGGGCGCGAAGCCGTACGTCTTCGATTTCATGCACTGCCCGGCGGCGCGCGGACGGGCGCAGATCGACACCTCGCGGGACGCGCCCTGGTTCGGCACATGGACCCATCCGGAAACCCTGCGCATCGTGCGCTTCATCGAAGGCGAGATGACCGTGCGGGTCGCGGCGACCGCCGCCGAGTACGTCGCCGAGATGCGGCGCCAGGTGGCCTGGCACGCCGGCCAGGGGCACGCGTTCGCGATCGACCCGATGCTGCGCGACGACATCGAAGCGCTGCGCGCGCTCGGCCTGGACGACCTTCTCCATTGACCCCGATACGCAACCAGGAACCGACATGCGAATACCGAAACCTCGCCACCCACGAAACCACCGCCGCGGAGAGCCAAGCGGACCGGTGGCTCCACGCCGGCGAGGCGGTGGAGTACCGGAAGGTCGACCCGGCCACCTGGGATCCGGGCGAACCGACCCCTTGCCTTCGCTCACCATTTCCTGACCCCACTTACCGAGCGCGGGCCAAGCACCCTCGCACCTCGCTCACCGAGCCCCGGACTCCGCCCTCCTTCCGCCGCGCATCCGCACGTTCCAGGCCCTTCAACACCCCCCAACGGAGGCAGCCAAGTGGCAGCCCCCGACCCATCAAACGCACTCGAACCGAACACCGCAATACTCCGCCGGCCACTCGGTTTGATGAGTCATCTCCCCTATTCTCCTTTGCGCCGACTCGGACTTCATGACCGGTCGGGTCGTGACCGTGGACGGGGGCGGGCTCTCACCGATTCCCGCCGCGGCTCAGTTCGGGGGACGACTCAACCCTTCGCGCATTTGGTCAACATCCTGTCCAGACCGTTGGCAAACGACTGCCGGTCGCTTTTGGTCAACGCCGACGGTCCGTCGGTGTATATCCCGCTGGCCCGCAACGTATCCATGAAGTCGCGCATGTTGAGCCGCTGACGGATAGTCTCCGTGGAATAAAGTTCGCCGCGCGGGCTGAGCGCATGGACGCCGTTCTCCATTGCTTCGGCCGCCAGCGGTATGTCGGCGGTGATGACGAGGTCGCCACTCCCGGCTCTCTTCACGATTTCGTTGTCCGCGATATCAAACCCCGGGCTGACCTGCACGAACTCGATGTGTGGGGACGCGGGAACACGAATCGGTTGATTGGCGACCAGGGTCACCTTCACCCCGGTCCGTTCGGCCGCCCTGAACAGGATTTCCTTGATCACCACAGGGCACGCATCGGCGTCCACCCATATCTTCATGTTGCAGTGCCCCGGTGGAACAACGTCTGCCAACCATCATCGCGACGCACCCGGATCGGGTTCCCGAACGATGGTCACGATGCTAACGAGTTCTTGTCCGTAAACGATCGTTCCAAAGGCGACCAAGGCCGAGTTCAGGCGCGTATGCAGCTTCTGTCATGGTGCTTTCCTCCGTGCAGATCATCTGAGTCTACGCAGGACCAAAGCCAGCCACAATTGGCATAAACGACGACTATCTCGGTCTCTCTGCCCAGCTCATGCAGGTGGCTTTCCGGCAGCCGCGTACCCCGTTACATCGAATTCGACCATCAAAAGCCGCGTGGTCGCTGACAGCGTCGCGCCTCGTTGCTTCGTCAACATCTTCTACCCAACAGTGACGCGCGTCGGTCACACGATCGACGAGTTCCGGAAACTGGTGCTCTTGGGCTAGTGCTCCGTCAAGTCTAAAAATGCGAGTGTAGCTGCGAGGGATTTTTGGTTCCTGGCGAGCCGCGACGACGCCGTGTGGCAGGCCCCACACAAGGAGGAGCAACGGAGCCTTCAGCCGGGGAGCGCGAGGGGATACCCCTCGCATGAGAACCATCGGGGGCAAAAAGACCCGCAGATACCCGTAGATTTGGGCTTGACGGAGCACTAGGAGGGCGTCCGAGAACAGGGCACTTGGCGGCATTTTGCTCCTGCTGACGCGTATCGGCTCATGTCGGTTGCTCCGGCAACACGGCCCCGCCACGCGGCAAGTCGAGCCCAGACGTCTCGTTATGCTTTTTTCGACTGAAAAGGGGCGCGGCCAGACCGTTTCGTCACTTCCAGAGATCCCGCGGGCCCGATTCTACGCCATCGCCGCCCTTTGCCCGAACTCCAGGCACACCGCTCCCCGGAGCGCCGCATGGACCATTTTCTTGACGTTGTGCGCGGAGCAGACCAGCGAGAACTCGCTGTCCACCTTCGACTTGCCCCGCACACCGAAACCCCGGAAACCCGTGTTCTTGATCTGCCCGAACACCGGTTCCACTATCGCCTTGCGGCGTCGGTAAACGGCCCGACCCTCCGGCCGCGACATCCGCTCGTTCATCGCCCGGCGCAACGGCTCTTGGCCATCGCTCGTCACCGTCCGCGCCGCCCCGGACTTCGACCGGCAACAGCGATCGTGATAGGCGCAGGCCGCGCAAACCTCGGCCTCGCCCCGATACTCGCGCCGGCCCCGGGCGTCCACGCGCCGCAACGCCAGGAACTGGCCGCCGGGACAATGAAAACCGTCCCGCGCCTCGTCGTAGCGAAAGTCCGCCTTCACCAAGGGGCGATCGCTGTCCTCCACGCCGGTCGCGGCCGGCTTCTCGCCGCGGTCCGTCGCGATGTACGCCTCCACCCCCCGGTCCGACACCGCCCGCAGGTTGTCCCCCGAGTAATAGCCGTTGTCCAGGCTCATCTTGTCCGGCAAGCGGCCGCTCGACGCCTCCAGCTCGTCCAGCGCCCGGCCGACCTCGCCTTGGTCGTTCGCCGCTTGGCTGACGTGTTGGCCGACAATGATCTGCGCGTCCCCGTCCACCCCGATCTGCGCGTTGTAGGCGTAATCGAACGCCCCCTTCTTGCCCATGATCCGCGCGTCCTTGTCGGCGAAGCTGATCTGCTTCTTGTCCTCGATCTCCCGCCCCGGCCGCAGCTCCGCCTCGCGCGCCTCCAGCGCCCGCTTCGCCTCGCGTATCCGCTCCAGGCGCTGTTCCTTGTCGCGCAAGTCCTCCCGCAACTCGTAGCCCGTGGCGTCCCGGTACGCGCGGTCCTCCTCCTCGTCGCAGCGCCGCGCCTGTTCCGACAGCGCCTCGATCTCCTCGCACAGCGCGCGCTCCCGCTCCCGCATCCGACCGTAGCTCATCGCCTTGTGCTTCGAACTGTTCGCCTTGAACTTCGAGCCGTCCAGACTCACATGGCCCAGCGAAGCCATGTCGAGCTCCAGCGCCATGCGCACCGTCTGCTTGAAGCAGGACCGGAAAAAGTCCCCGCGGTCCTTGCGGAAATCGCTCAGCACCCGAAAGTTCGGGCAGTGCTTGCCCGCGATGTGCATGAACCCCAAATCCTCGTTGCACCGCTTCTCGATCTGCCGCGAACTGAAAACCCCGTGGCTGTACGCGTATATCAGAATCGAGACGATCTGCCGCGGCGCGTACGCGCGCTGGCCCCGGCGGCTGTATCGGGCGTCCACCTCCGAGGTGTCCAACTGCTCGAACAAGTCCCGATACACGAAACAATCGTGGTCGTCCGGCAGCAGGTCGAAAACGTTGCTGGGGAAAAGTTGGCTCTGGGAGTAATCCGCCGGGTAGTCCTTGAAGGGAGGCATCCAACACCCTCTCGTCAGCAAGGATCAAACGATATCACAAAGGATATGCGGGGGGTGCCCGTTCTCGGACAGCCTCCTAGGTGTTAGGGCGGGTGTGGCGCGTCGAGGTGAACGATGGACTGTCGTCCGTTTCGTTTCACTTTGAACCCTGCGGATTCGAGAAGGGCAACGAAATCGGGGGCACCGTAGTCGTGAGCATGCGCGAGGGCGATCAACCAGTGCGTCTTGCCGCCAGCCGCGCCGCCGCCTCGGTCACCGACAACTTCGCCGCCTCCAGATTGTCGCGCAGTATCTCGCCCGGATGGCAAGGATTCAGCATAGTCATGATCGGCATTCCTCTTCGTTCATTGGTAGTCCACCAAATCTACGTCCACGGCCTCATTGTCCTCGAATCGGAACACGACGCGCCGGTTGCCCGACACGCGGATGCTCCAGGATCCGCCATGTCGCCCTTCAGCGGATGCAGGCGGTAGCCGGGCTGTGCAGCGAGATCGCCGGGATGCCGCGCCTCGTCCAACAGGGTCAGAACCCGCCTCAGCTTCGGCACCAGGTCGCCCGGTAGTTAACGCCCGCGATCCTGCTCGGCCAGGGCGCGGAGTCCCTTGTGCCTGATGCGCATGGCGCAGTCGTCTCCTGTAACGTCCCGCGTTGCAACACTTTCGGAGGAAGCAACAGACCCTCGCGACCTGACCGGCTACGCCGTCGTTTTCCTCCCGTGCCTCGGAGTCCCAACATTGGTCATGGACACCCCGGAGACGGCCGCCTCGTGGTACCTGGCGTTCCTCTTCCTCCAGTACCTCCTCATCGTCGTCGCCGCCCGAACCTACGGAATCCGGCTTGTTTGCACGGTGCTTGCCATCGCTTCCAACACCTCGATGCCTCCATCCCGGCAATAACAACACTCAAGGACCTCATCCGAAATGGTCAAACTCCACTTCCTCAACGTCAACCAGGGTGACTGCATCATCATCGAGCACGACTCCGGGCGAGTTACCGTCTTCGACATCTGCGCGGGGAACATCCCAAGAGCCCAACACACCCTCACGGAAGCCGTCGCAAAAATCCTCAGCCCAGCCAAAGGCAACTTCCGGATGTGCGAACACCCCACCAATCCGCTTGACTACCTGTCGAACAAGCTCGCCCGCACGGACATCTGGCGCTTCATCCTCTCGCACCCCGACATGGACCATCTCGATGGGTTCGATGCGCTCTTCGACCAGTTTCGCGTCCAGCACTTCTTGGGACTCCGGCGCGAAGAGAAGCGAGGACGCTTGGAGCAGGTGCGTGGGGTTCCTGCGCGACCACGCGTGACATCGCACGCCAGCCTACACGGCCAGGGGACGCACGGTCTGTCAGTCGGTCGTGACGGGCTGGTCGAAGCTAATGCTGACCCCTCTTTGCTGAAGCACTGGAACATGCTCGTTCAAAGACTCGGCACTCAACGGATTCCGGCGAACGTCTATGCTGTCCCCCTCCCCCAGTCCCTCGTTCTCCACGAGTGGCGACAGCCCAGATATACCGTTCATGTGAAGATCCAGGTTGGTCAGCGACGTCAGTCCCGCGAGCGGCGACAGATCGGACACACCGTTCTCCGACAAGATCAGGTCCTCTAACGCGGTGAGGTCCGTCAGCGGCGAAATGTCCGATATGTCGTTCACAGAAAGGTCCAATTCGGTCAGCGACGTCAAGCCGGACAGCGGTGCCAGGTCCGATATGCCATTTGTTTCTAAATGCAGAGACCTCAGAGAGGCCAGGCCCGACAGCGGCGAAATGTCCGATACGTTGTTGGCGCCAAGATCCAAGTCAGCCAGCGCAGTCAGACCTGACAGTGTCGAGACGTCCGATATGTCGTTTGCCTGAAGCTCTAGTGTTCCGTCATAATTTAATTTGAGGATAGACGGACTTCAGCTTGCGGCGCGCGTCGCCGATCCCCATGTGCCAGTCGACGCCGCGCTGGGCGTTGTTGACATCGGTGGACCACGCCGCGATTTCTTCGCGCAGCGTATCGATGTCGCCGATGCGGCGATCTTTCAGGCATTGCCGCGTCATGCAGCTGAGTTCGCTCTCCGCGACGTTCAGCCAGCTGCCGTGCTTCGGCGTGTGGCAGAACTCGATGCGGCGCACCAGGGCGCGCGCCCGGGCCGGCTCGAACACTTCGTAGAAGGCGCCTCGGGTATGCGTGTTGAGGTTGTCGGACACCAGCGTGACACGCTCGCAGCCGGCGTGGCGGCCCTCCAGCAACTCCGCCACCTCGCGCGCCCAATCGGACTTCGTGCGGCGCGGGCGCGCAGTCGCCCGCCGAAATCCAGCCAAGGGCTCGCAGAACAGGAAGATCGACGCCGTGCCGGCGCGCTCGTACTCGTAATCGACGCGCCGCGGGCGCTTCGCGGTGGCCGCGATCGGACGCCGAGTCTCCCGCACCAGCTGCACTGGCTGCTCGTCCATGCACAGCACCGGCCAAGCGGCGTCGTAGGGCCTCGCGTAGGCGTCCAGCACCCGCTCCATGTTCGCCGCGAACTCGGCGTCGGCCTCCGGCGGAATCACCCAGTACGCGACCTTGCGTCCGCTGACGCCGTTTTTTTTAGCGTCCGCCGAACGGTCTCGTGACTCAACGACTCGACGATCTCCAACTCCACCGCGCGCCGCGCCAACAGCCGCAGCGACCAGTTCGCGTAGCCCGGCGGCGGCGCGCCCAGGCGCAGCGCGATCAACTGCGACTCCTGCTCGCCGTCGAGCCGCTTCTCCACCGGCGGCGTCGCCCGGCGCTTGCGCTCCAGCGCCGCCGCGAAGCCTTCCAGCACGAAGCGCCGCCTGACGTTCTCCGCCGTCTGCCGACGGCACGAGTAGGCTTCCGAGATTTGCCGGTCCGTCCAACGCGGCCCGTCCTCGTCGGCCTGCAGCAGGATCCGCGCCCGCCGCGCCTTCTGGCTGCCGCCCGACAGCTTCCGAACCGCCTCGCGGCACCACTCCCGCTCCTCCTCCGTCAGCCGAACCACGTATATCTTCCGCATGGGAAACCTCCGCCGTCCCCCAACAGCGCCTTCCCGTCACATTCTAAAGCCCGATCACCAATATCCCTAATCTTATTTGTGACGGAACACTAGGTTGGTCAATGACGTCAGGCCCGACAGCGACGTCAGATCCGATATCCTGTTGCTGCCAAGATGTAGATCCGTCATCGCGGTCAGGCTCGCCAGTGCCGACAGCTCCGATATGTCGTTGTATGGAAGGGGTAAGTGTCTTTAATGCCGTCAGGCGCGAGAGCGGCGAAATGTCCGATATGTTATTCGCCAGCAGGTACAGCCCGGTCAGCGACGTAAGGCCCGATAGCGCCGTCAGGTCCGAAATCCTGTTGCTGCCAAGGTGTAGGTCTGCCATCGCGGTCAGTCCCGCCAGTGGCGCCAGTTCCGATATCTCGTTGTATGAAAGGAAAAGTGTCCTTAGTGCCGTCAGGCCTGAGATTGGGGAGACGTCTGACACGTGATTGTCGAAGAGATACAGGATGGTCAGCGATGTCAGGCCCGATAACGGGGAGACATCTGACACGTTGTTGTAGCCAAGATGCAAGGTGGTCAGCGATGTCAGACCCGACAACGGCGACAGGTCCGATATCCCATTGAACGAAAGGGCGAGTACCTTCAACGCTGTCAGCCCCGATAGCGGCCAAATGTCCGATATCCCGTTGATGCTGAGGCTCAAGTCAGTCAGGGACGTCAGGCCCGATAACGGGGAGACGTCTGACACGTCGTTGCTGCCAAGATGCAAGGTGATCAACGACGTCAGGCCCGACAGCGGCGACAGATCCGATATCTCATTGATCGAAAGGAACAGTTCCTCCAGCGAGGTCAGGCCCGATAACGGCGATACATCCGATATCCCATTGAACGCAAGGACCAGTTCCTTCAACGCCGTCAGATCCGACAATGGCGAAAGGTCTGATATCTCGTTCACGCCGACCGCCAAGTCAACTAGTGACGTCAGGCCCGACAACGGCGACAGGTCCCGAATCTCATTGAAAGAAAGGTCCAGTTCCATCAACGCTGTCAGATCCGACAGCGGCGAAAGGTCCGATATCTTGTTCGAATAGAGCTTCAGGGAACTCAGCGCTGTCAAGCCGGAAAGTGGCGCCAGATCCGAGATCCTGTTCTCGCTAATATCCAGGGTCGAAAGACCAGGCAGGTTCGACAGCGGTGTCAGGTCCGAGATCCCGTTTAGCCTGATATTCAGCGTCGAAAGACCTGTCATGTTCGACAGCGGCGTCAGGTCCGAGATCCGGTTTCGCCTGATAGCCAGGGTTGAAAGACTAGGTAGTTCTTGTCCGAAAACTCTCAACGCATTGATTATATTGGAGAAAATAGCGAAAAGAGTGGCTTTGAACCGGCGTTTCGGATATCCTCTGTTTTCGTAACCCAATGAAAACATTGGAAAAGCCAAAACGCCGGAGGTGCGAATGCGCGAAAAACGCAACGCGCAAACAAGCTTATTCGATCCGCAAGCCGTGGACCACCCCGTCGCCGTCGAGCTGGAGCGGGCGTCCGCGTGGCTGGACGCGCACCCGGAGCTGCTCGCCGAGATCGCCGCCGACCTCGGCGCGCGGTCGGGGTCGGGGCGCGGCCGCCGCGGCCTGAGCTGCGAGACGGTGCTGCGCTGCGCGGTGCTCAAGCATCTGCGCCAGGAGACGTACCGGGGCCTGGAGTTCGCGCTGCGGGACTCGCTTTCGGCGCGGCGCTTCGCGCGGGTGGAGGCGGGGCGGCTGCCGGGCAAATCGGCGCTGCAGTCGACCATCGGCTCGATCCGCGCCGAGACCTGGGAGCGCATCAACCGCTGCTTGCTGGGCGCGGCGCGCGACGAGAAGGTCGAGCCGGGGGATCAAGTCCGCGTCGACAGCACGGTGACCCATACGCACATTCTGGAGCCTTCGGACAGCCAGCTGCTGCGCGACGGCGTGCGCGTGCTGACGCGGCTGCTGGTCGCGGCGCGCAAGGAGCTGGGGGCGGACGCGGTGCGCTTCCACGATCACCGCCGTGCGGCGAAGCGACGCGCCCTGGAGATCGGGTCGCAACGCGGCGCGGCGAAGCGGGCGCGGACCTACCGCAAGCTGCTGCGGCTGCTGGCGCGGACGGTCGGCTATGTCGAGGCGGCGCTGCCGGCGGTGTCGGCGGCGGGGACGCCCTGGGCGCGGGCGTGGGCGGAGACCGCCGCCGAATACGGCGATCTGCTCGCCCGCGTGGTGGATCAGACGACGCGGCGGGTGTTCGAGGGCGAGACGGTGCCGGCGGCGGAGAAGATTGTGAGCCTGTTCGAGCCGCACACGGACATCATCCGCAAGGGCGGGCGCAAGACGCACTACGGGCACAAGGTCAACTTCACCACCGGGCGCAGCGGGCTGGTGCTGGACGCGGTGGTGGAGGACGGCAATCCGGCTGACAGCGCGCGCTGCCTGCCGATGGTGGAGCGGCATGTCGAGCACTACGGCGCGGCGCCGTCGCGGGCGGCGTTCGACGGCGGCTACGCGTCGCGCGGGAACCTGAAGGAGGCGAAGGACTTGGGGGTGGCGCATGTCGTGTTCAACAAGAAGCGCGGCATCAAGGTCGCGGACATGACCCCGTCGTCGTGGCTGTACGCGCGGCTGAAGCGCTTCCGCGCCGGCATCGAGGCGGGCATCTCGTACCTGAAGCGGTGCTTCGGCCTCGGCCTCTGCCGCTGGCGCGGCCTGCCGCGCTTCAAGGCCTACGTGCAGTCGGCGGTGTTCGCGCACAACCTGATGCGCCTCGTTCGGCTGCGGCCCAAACCTGTCTGACGCCCCCGATCGCCCGTTGTCGCGGACCGGTTCGGAAAACCGGCGGGCGCCCCTTGCCCGTCCGCTCCGAAACGGCAGATTGTCCGGCGAAACGGGCGCCGGGAAGCGCCCGCGGAGGGCGAGATGGGCCGGGACCCATCCGGGATCGTCCGGGATCGGCCATTTTTTGTCGCCCGGCGAGGCGTGTGAGACAATGATCGGCCCGCTCCAACCCAGCCTCGATTCCAAGGCTCGTCCTTATACGGACAAGAACTAGGTAGGCGCGACAGCGGCGTCAGGTCCGAGATGTCGTTGAAGTCGACGTGCAGCCCAATCAGATTTGTAGCGAACTGCAGACCTTCCAGGCTTCGAATGTCACTGCTGCGGGCAATCAGTGTCTCTATTCGAGCCATCTCACTGGTGTAGATGGGCGCGCCGGACGATTTCCCCAGCTTGCGTTCGATATGGGCTCTAAGGTTGGCGTCCGGAATCGTGACTTGAGCGCCCAGGCCTGGACCGGTGGGCTCTACCCCGCCACCACCGCCGCCGCCACAAGCAGCGAGCGCCAGCACCAAGGCCGGCAACGACAGCACCTCGAAAAGGGATGCCATGGCTTGCGGCGGGATTAGTCCAGGTCTCCGATCAGTCGGAACGAACCTACTCAAGTGATACTTCCAACAAGAGACTTGTAAAATATCCAATTATTACAATGAATTAATTGACTATAGTGGCGGAGAGGGAGGGATTCGAACCCTCGATGAGCTATTAACCCATACACACTTTCCAGGCGTGCTCCTTAAGCCGCTCGGACACCTCTCCGTGACGATTGAAGGCAACCCGACCATCCGGACCCCGGCGTCGGAATCTGTGCCGTGAAGGGGCCGGCGGGGTCGCCGTCATCGCGGGACGTATCGTAGCCAGCGGGCAGTGAATGTGGCAAGTGACGTTCGGACCCGGGATGACGACAGTTTTTTCCGGCACATACATTCGCGTACGCTAAAGAATCCTCAAGCACCCAGGAATCGGCGCATGCCACCACCATCAAGCGGCCCACCGCGCGCATCGCGGGACGCGTAGTCAGCACACGCTTCGAAGATCTCTCCACGGAAACGATCCCCGTCACCAAGCAGTGCTTGATGGATTTCATCGGGGTCGCGCTGGCGGGGATGGGTGAGCCACTGGCGCGGATCCTTCTCGAGGAGGTGGAAGAGCAGGGTGGCCGCCCGCAGGCGTCGATGTTTCGCACCGGCAAGAAGGCCAGCCTCAGCCAGGCGCCGCTCGTCAACGGCACGGCCGGTCACGCCCTCGACTACGACGACGTCAACAGCGGTTGCAACGGACACCCCACGGCACCCGTTGCGCCGGCGGTGATGGCGCTCGCCGAGCACATGGGATCATCCGGGCGCGACGTGATCCGGGCGCTTGCGTCCGGCATCGACGCCGAATGCCTGGCCGTAAGCTACACCGGCCGTTCGCCCTACAAGCGCGGCTGGCATGCAACGGGCACCGTGGGCTGCTTTGGTGCCGCTGCGGCTTCGGCACAGCTTCTCGAACTCGATGCCAATACGACAGCCCAGGCCTTCGGTATCGCCGGTACGCAAGCGGCTGCCCTGAAGGCCGTTTTCGGCACGATGACCAAGCCGTTGCATGCCGGTCGCGCGGCCGCGACGGGCGTTACGGCGGCGCGCCTCGCAAAGCGAGGATTCGCCAGCCGGTCGGACATATTGGAGGCTCCCCAGGGTTTTGGCGCGACGCAGAGCGACGCCGTCGGGGGTCGAGTCTTCGCCATAGGAACACCTCCTCCTCAAAGGATCCATGTGTCCACTACAGCGGGTCAACTCCACGGTGTATCCAGAATAACTAGCGCGCTGCTGAAGCCGACTTCGCGCGGGCAAGACAGGGAGGACTTCGGGTCGCATCGTCCTTCCGTAATGTATTCGGTGGCGTTGAGACTTTCGAAGACGATAACGATCTAAGGTTGCCTTCCGTCATCAAGACCCAGTTGTATGTTCGTGAGGATGGTTGAAGGTCTCTTGCGGTCCCGGAGCGCTTACCCGGCCGATCTGTATACACCTTCATCCCGTGCCTAGAGGCGCCGCCTGAACCCGAGCACCCGTTCCATGATCGCACCGTGCGCGTCACCCGCTGCGGCCGCATCTGCGTCGGCAAACGCAAGATCAACCTCAGCAACGTGTTCGCGGGGCAACTCGTGGGCAACAGAGCGAGCTAGGGACGCAGTCACTCACCGTCCAGGCGGGAAGCCGTTTCAAGTACGCAAACGAAGACGATTCCGACCGCGGTGGCGGCGACGAATTCTACATCCTCGCTCCCGACCAGAACCTAATCGACGAGGGCAATCGCACGCAGGACTTCAACGACGCTTCCTACGTCGTCCTGCACACCAGTCCCATCGGCAAGATCCTGCTCGCCGGCGACGCCCACGACGCCACCTGGGACTACGTACTCCGACACTACGAAACCGCCGCGTCCGATGTCGACCTGCTGATCGCGCCGCACCATGGACGCAAATCCGGGCGCTCCTACGAGTTCCTCGCGATCCCTGCCGCCCCATTCAACTTCCGTCCGCCGATTTGAACGCAGCGACCAGCGAGAGTAATCTGCCCCCATGGTCGCCGACACCGCCAGCATCCGCGCCCAACTCGAGGACCTGCACGACCTCCCCACACCCGTACGCTCGTGGCTCGTCGAAGAGGGTCTCGATGCAACGGACGATCCCGCCGTTTGGGTCTGGGCCCTGGTCGAGCGAGACGATGCGGACCCGGAAACACTGCGCCGCCTCAAGGCCGTCGCGCGCGAAGTCGTCCACCACGCGACCGGGCTCTGGGCCTACGTCCTGATTCGCGGCGCCGACGAGACAGAAGCCACCGCGTGAGCCTGGCTCGCGATCTCCTCGCCCAGGCCAGACTCCTCGCGACCAAGGAACAGAGCCGCCCAAGGCAAGCCAGCCTGCGCCGTAGCGTGTCGGCTGCCTACTACGCACTGTTTCATCTGCTGGTGGAAGCTGCCGCGCGGCGACTTGTCTCGGGCACCGACCGGCAGCCACTGCGCAACTGCCTCGCCCGCGCCTTCGATCATGGGGTCATAAAGCGCGTCGCCCGCAAGTTCGCCGAGCGTAGCCTGTCGCCCAGGCTAAGCCCTGGCCTCAACGGCCTGCCGCTGCAGGTCGAAATCGTCCGCGTCGCCGGGGCTTTCGTCGACCTGCAGCAGCACCGCCACGAAGCCGACTACGACATGGGCCGGCGGTTCACGCGGCTCGAAGTGCTGAACATCGTCAGCGACGCCGAGCGCGCTTTCCTCGATTGGCGCGCCGTGCGGAATTCGGTCCAGGCCGACACGTTCATCGTCGGCTTGTTGACCTTCGAGAAGATACGCCTCTGATCTCCCGCTCCACCGGCCTCCGCGTCTGTGCCGCCATCCAAGCTGCCTAGCACCGCGTCCCAACTCAGACCGGCGACGTTCCCAGTAACCGTGTGGCCAATTCAGCCGCGGTTGAGGACCACCCGGAGCCCGGAGTCACCCGCGTACCTCTCCGAGGACGCTTGGAGCAGGTGCGTGGGGTTCCTGCGCGACCACGCGTGACATCGCACGCCAGCCTACACGGCCAGGGGACGCACGGTCTGTCAGTCGGTCGTGACGGGCTGGTCGAAGCTAATGCTGACCCCTCTTTGCTGAAGCACTGGAACATGCTCGTTCAAAGACTCGGCACTCAACGGATTCCGGCGAACGTCTATGCTGTCCCCCTCCCCCAGTCCCTCGTTCTCCACGAGTGGCGACAGCCCAGATATACCGTTCATGTGAAGATCCAGATTGGTCAGCGACGTCAGTCCCGCGAGTGGCGACAGATCGGACACACCGTTCTCCGACAAGATCAGGTCCTCTAACGTGGTGAGGTCCGTCAGCGGCGAAATGTCCGATACGTTGTTGGCGCCAAGATCCAAGTCAGCCAGCGCAGTCAGACCTGACAGTGTCGAGACGTCCGATATGTCGTTTGCCTGAAGCTCTAGGTTGGTCAATGACGTCAGGCCCGACAGCGACATCAGATCCGATATCCTGTTGCTGCCAAGATGTAGATCCGTCATCGCGGTCAGGCTCGCCAGTGCCGACAGCTCCGATATGTCGTTGTATGGAAGGGTAAGTGTCTTTAATGCCGTCAGGCGCGAGAGCGGCGAAATGTCCGATATGTTATTCGCCAGCAGGTACAGCCCGGTCAGCGACGTAAGGCCCGATAGCGCCGTCAGGTCCGAAATCCTGTTGCTGCCAAAGTGTAGGTCTGCCATCGCGGTCAGTCCCGCCAGTGGCGCCAGTTCCGATATCTCGTTGTATGAAAGGAAAAGTGTCCTTAGTGCCGTCAGGCCTGAGATTGGGGAGACGTCTGACACGTGATTGTCGAAGAGATACAGGATGGTCAGCGATGTCAGGCCCGATAACGGGGAGACATCTGACACGTTGTTGTAGCCAAGATGCAAGGTGGTCAGCGATGTCAGACCCGACAACGGCGACAGGTCCGATATCCCATTGAACGAAAGGGCGAGTACCTTCAACGCTGTCAGCCCCGATAGCGGCCAAATGTCCGATATCCCGTTGATGCTGAGGCTCAAGTCAGTCAGGGACGTCAGGCCCGATAACGGGGAGACGTCTGACACGTCGTTGCTGCCAAGATGCAAGGTGATCAACGACGTCAGGCCCGACAGCGGCGACAGATCCGATATCTCATTGATCGAAAGGAACAGTTCCTCCAGCGAGGTCAGGCCCGATAACGGCGATACATCCGATATCCCATTGAACGCAAGGACCAGTTCCTTCAACGCCGTCAGATCCGACAATGGCGAAAGGTCTGATATCTCGTTCACGCCGACCGCCAAGTCAACTAGTGACGTCAGGCCCGACAACGGCGACAGGTCCCGAATCTCATTGAAAGAAAGGTCCAGTTCCATCAACGCTGTCAGATCCGACAGCGGCGAAAGGTCCGATATCTTGTTCGAATAGAGCTTCAGGGAACTCAGCGCTGTCAAGCCGGAAAGTGGCGCCAGATCCGAGATCCTGTTCTCGCTAATATCCAGGGTCGAAAGACCAGGCAGGTTCGACAGCGGTGTCAGGTCCGAGATCCCGTTTAGCCTGATATTCAGCGTCGAAAGACCTGTCATGTTCGACAGCGGCGTCAGGTCCGAGATCCGGTTTCGCCTGATAGCCAGGGTTGAAAGACTAGGTAGGCGCGACAGCGGCGTCAGGTCCGAGATGTCGTTGAAGTCGACGTGCAGCCCAATCAGATTTGTAGCGAACTGCAGACCTTCCAGGCTTCGAATGTCACTGCTGCGGGCAATCAGTGTCTCTATTCGAGCCATCTCACTGGTGTAGATGGGCGCGCCGGACGATTTCCCCAGCTTGCGTTCGATATGGGCTCTGAGGTTGGCGTCCGGAATCGTGACTTGAGCGCCCAGGTCTGGACCGGTGGGCTCTACCCCGCCACCACCGCCGCCGCCACAAGCAGCGAGCGCCAGCACCAAGGCCGGCAACGACAGCACCTCGAAAAGGGATGCCATGGCTTGCGGCGGGATTAGTCCAGGTCTCCGATCAGTCGGAACGAGCCTACTCAAGTGATACTTCCAACAAGAAACTTCTGAATATCCTTGAAACTGATACCAATTGGGGTATGAGTTGGGGTATGACTTTGGCGAAACTCACGGTGCGAAGGATTGAAACGGCAAAGGGGCCAGCGAAGCTGACGGACGAGCACGGATTGTACCTCCGAGTGTCCCCGAGAGGCGCGAAGTCGTGGATCCAGCGGCTCAACATCAAGGGAATGCGGACGGATAACGCGGTGGGTCACTACCCCTCGATGGGTTTGGCGGAGGCGCGCGCGGCGGCCTTCGAGCGTTGGAAGATCGCGAAGGCAGGCGGCGATCCGCGGCAGGCCGACGGCAAGCCTGTACTTGCGCCCTCGTTCGCGGAAGCGGCGGAGGCGGTGATCGCCATACACGAGCCCACCTGGCGCAGCCCGAAGTCGGGGCCGCAGTGTCGGGCGAGCCTCGAAACCTACGCCTATCCGAGCATCGGCGAATTGCCGGTGTCGGAGCTCACGCCGGGACACGTCATGTCGGTGCTGCTGCCGATCTGGAACGAGAAACGCGAGACGGCGCGCCGGGTAAAGCAGTGTATCTCGGCGATATGCCGTTGGGCGGTGGCGCAGGGGTACCGCGACGACGACCCGGCGGGAGTCGTCGTTGATGCCGCCCTGCCGCGCAACACGGTGCAGCGGCGTCCGATGCCGGCCCTCGCCTATGAGGAGGTGGCGGACTGCATCGCGAAGGTGAAGGCCAGCCGCCGGGCGAGCGCGTCGTCAAAGCTGGCGCTGGAGTTCCTGGTGCTGACGGCGGCGCGGTCGGCGGAGGTGCGCAAGGCGAAATGGGACGAGATCGATGTCGAGGGCGCGACCTGGACGGTGCCGGCGGAGCGCATGAAGGCGAACCGCGAGCACCGCGTACCGCTGTCGGGGCGCGCCCTCGAAGTGTTGGCCGACGCCGCAGAGCTTTCGGACGGGTCGGGGTTGGTGTTCCCCGGCGCACGATCCGGCCGTCCGCTGAGCGAGAACACGCACGCGAAATTGCTGCGAGAACTGCGGTTTGACGCGGTCACGCACGGGTTCCGGTCGAGCTTCCGGGACTACGCTGCGGAGCAAACGCACACGCCGCACGCGGTCATGGAGGCGGCGCTGGCCCACACGATCAAAAACAAGGCCGAGGCCGCCTACGCGCGCAGCGACCTCTTCGAAAAGCGGCGGGAACTGATGACATCTTGGGCCGACTACCTTGTGCGTTGATCTCCGGACACGTAGCGTGGTCGTGCTCGCATAGGAGTCTACGCCGCACAGATAGCTGCAATCGGCGGGCCGAGCGGCTAACGCGTGCCAGCCATTGTCACCCGGGCGGCCAACAGGTTCCGCGGGGCGATGTAGGACCGCTGCGTGGTGCCGCATGCCAGTGTGACAACCGGGCTCGAGGGAGGACAATGCAGGTATGCTTCGATGAGTTGTTTGGTCCCTGGTAGGGTGTCGTGGTGGAAATGGTGTCAGGTGTTTCGTGGAGGCCTCTCTGGCTCTCCTGCGTCTGGAGTTTGCTGCTCTCCGCACACCCGGCGTGGACAAAGACTTTGACGTTGAACTTCGTCGACACGAACGGACGCCCGGTCGAGGTGACCAAGGCCGAACTGCTTCTCGTCGCGTGGGCCGAGACGGAGCGCATCGAACTCGAGACCTCGGCGAACAGCCTGCAGCTCGTGTTGGAGCCGGACTGGCTGCGCTCGCGCTGGCCGCAGTTCGACGCCCAAGAGGCCGTCTTCCTCTATCTCCAAGCGCCGCCGTTGGCCGCGATCCGGTCGCACCGGTTCCGATGGCCGGTCATCACAGGCTACGGTATCCCGACAGTCATCGACTTCCCGGGAGGCCGGCAAGCTGTCGTCAAGGACGAGGACGCGAGCATGACGCTCGCGTTCCGGCCGACGGGCGTCCGGCGAGTCCGGATCGTGGACCCACAGGGCATGCCGCTACGCGACGTGGCGGTCAGCGTGTCCATGTTCTGGTCGACGTCCGGCCGCTGCGCTGTCATGACCGGCAGCGAATACCTTGGCCGCCGCGTCACCAACGCCGACGGGATCGTCGAGGTTGCCGACGGGGACTTCGAGTACGCGCTGTCTCTCCTCGGGGGCCACCACGTGTTTGCGGAAGGCGGTTCCATACCGTGGCGTTTGCTGACACACCTGACGGAACCGACAACCGACATCGTGGCGCGTGAATTCCCCATCCAGCCGCTGAAGATGCGCGTTTGGCGCGGCAGCGAGCCGGCGGTCGGCATCTACTTGCGCGGCTACTCGGCCCTTTGTCTTTGTGGCGCTTGCGACGGGCCGCTTGCCACGACCGACGAAGAGGGCGGCATCCAGTTGGATGACTTCAGGCCCGAGGAATATCGCCGGGTATGGCTCGTCGACGACGACATGGAGGTTTGGGAAGCGCCGACGTCCGCGTTGCCCAATACTGTCGTAGAGGTGCAGCTCTAGTGCTCCGTCAAACCTAAATCTACGGGTATCTGCGGGTCTTTTTGGCCCCTGGATAGTTTTCTTGCGAGGGGTATCCCCTCGCGCTCCCCGGCTGAGGGCTCCGTTGCTCCTCCTTGTGTGGTGCCTGCCACACCGCGTCGTCGCGCCTCGCCAGGAACCAAAAATCCCTCGCAGCTACACTCGCATTTTTAGGCTTGACGGAACACTAGCCTCTTTCGAGGCTGTTGAGTCATATCCCGACCCGACCGCTCGGCCAATCCTTCGTTGCTCGCGTCGGCGAATTGCGTGAAGCCGGGACGCGAACGAGGCGGAAGTGTTGGGAGTCGATCGGGCTTCAGGGATCGCCAAGCCTGCGGCGACGGGCCTCATCGAAGCGCCGGTAGACGCCCGACGACTCGACGAAACTCTCGTTGGCCTTCGCGATGTCCCAGGGCGTCCGCCCTAGGTTGTTCGGTTGCAGCGGGTCCGCGCCAGCGTCCAACAGTACAACGACCGTTCCCGCAGTCTGGGACAAAAGCCCTGCTGCAACGTGCAGGGGCGTGTTGCCCGCCCGATTCGCGGCGTCGACATCGGCGCCGTGCGCAATGAGCACATGGATCACTTCCTGTTGCTTCACACGGCTAGCGGCACGGTGCAGGGGCGTCTGCCCGCCGTCGTCACGGTGCCCAACGTCGGCACCCGCTCCCACGAGGACAGCGGCGTTCCTAGCGTAACTCACCATATGCAGGGGCGTTTCGCCATGATGCGTTCGGGCAACCGGGTCGGCACCCGCAGCGATGAGCGCCTCGAGAACGGCCTCGTTCCCGTTGGACGAGGCCGCAGCATGAAGCGGTGTTTCGCCGAAACGACGCGCGCCGCCGGAGAGACCGCGGGAGGTGTTGCGTGCATTGGGATCGGCACCTCTACCGACCATGACCTTGATGACCGCCACGTCCTGGTTGTACGCGGCGGCGGTGTGCAATGGCGTACGACCGCTGTTGTCGTGCGCCCGGCGGTCCCCCCCAGCCTCCATGAGCTTGAGGATGAGCCGCGCATCCTTGGACCTCGCAGCCAGGTGCAGGGCCGTCAGCCCGTCGTTGTCGCGCGGCCCGGGATCGGCGCCGCCGGCGAGCAGCGCCGAGGCGATCCCGTCGTTGGGGTTCATCACCGCGTGGTGCAATGCCGTTCGACCCCAGTTGTCGCGCGCCTCCAGATCCGTGCCCGCCGTAATCACCGCCTCGATCATGGCTACGGTCGCCCAGCCCGACGAGGCCGCTGCGTGCAGAGCCGTCCGACCATCGTTGTCTCGGCCGGCGGGATCCACGCCCGCCTCGACGAGCACCGGGATCACGGCTGCGTTCTTGCCGGTCACGGCGGCGTGCAGCACGGTTGCGCCGCTGGCACGGCGCCCCCTGGGATCGGCCCCCGCCGCTATCAGCGCCTCAATCACTGCGCGGTGTCCGGCGTGAGCTGCGGAGTGCAGCGCCGTTTGATGCACGTCGGTAGATGCGTCGGGATCTGCGCCCGCAGCGATGAGTGCCTTCGCTACGGCCGCGTCGTCGTTGTAACGGGCCGCATAGTGCAGCGGCGTCCCGCCGAAGACACTGCGCGCATTGGGATCCGCGCCAGCCTCGAGGCAGGCAACGACATCTTCGAGAGCCGCAGACTTGAAGAATGACATCGTGTTCCAGTCCACGCAGTCCAGACGAGCGACTTCGGCGACTGGGAGTTCGTCACTGACCGCTGGTGGCTCCGTGACCTGGCCCTGACCGTGCCCATCGACCCCCGCAGCGACGTCGATGCATAGGAAGCACAGGATCAGGGGCAATATGCGCTTCACACCGTTTGGCTCCATCTCGTTGTTGCCCGCCCAGCAAACCGTCGTGTTGCTCGAACGTTAGTGCGCCCAAGTTTAGTTCACTAACGCGCGCGTGGTCTTTCCTGAGCGACGTCATTCATTGGCCGCGGCGCGAAGGACACCTCGTCGATCCAGTCTTCGAAGGAGGTGCTCGTGCGGATTCGAGACGGGCGACGATTCGGATACCCGGTTCAGGGACGTCGGCTGGTTTCAGGAGCGGTACCGACGGCGCAGGGGCTGGATGACGCGGCTTGAGGCGAACCCACCGTCGCTGGTCGACGTTCGGCCGAGGCTGAATTGGGTGGTGCCGATCATGACGCAACGGATGGCCGTCGTCGCGGTTGCTGATGTCGTGAGAACGGATCGGATGGCCGCGACGATGGCGCCGCTGATGTCGGAAGTGGTGGGCGTCTTGCACTTGGCCACGACGCAGGGGCCGTCCATCAAGACGGCGTCGGTGTTCGTGCCACCGACGTCAACGCCGATTCGCATCGCTATTCCCTTGGCGCGGGATAGCCACGGTCGTTGCTGCCGATGCGCGCACGTCGTCAACTAGAAGCGGTAAGCCACCTCAAGTCCAAAGGACCGGGGTTGGTTCTGCACGCGATTCCGGTTTGACGAACCGATGGAGATGTTTGTCGCGTGGCGGGTGTCGGTTAGATTCCGTCCCCAAAATCCAAGGCTCCAGGCATCGGACTCGAGGCGGACGTTGGCACCCAGGAAGTTACCTGTTCCCGTCCAGATTTGGTTGAAGGGATCGAAGAAGTAATCTCCGCGGTGCCGATAGTCCACGTGCGCCACGAGATCAAGGCTGTCGCCAATTGCGGTCGAATAGGTGAAGCTGAGGTTCGCCGTCAATTCTGGCACCAGGGGCGAGCGCTTGTCGTCGACAGTGGCCGTGACACCGAGCGCCTGAAGGGCTGACGTATCCCATTAGCGAATCCGTCCACTCCTGCGAGATTTGCAGCTTGGGCTGGAGCTTCTCGAAGGAGGCTTCCGCGAAGGTGGGCCCGAGGTTGTTCTGGTCGCCGGTGGTCTGGTCGTCCTGGTCATAGCGCAAGCCAATGGTAAGTTCGACATCGTCCGTCACGTCGTAGTCGATCTGACCGAAGTAGGCCCAAGACTTGCTGGTCGTGGCATTCCTCTGATTGAGAATGACCACGCCCGGGTTGACGGGTGAGTTGGCCGAAAACTGGACGTAGACATTGGCGACTTCGTCTCGGTCCTGGAAGAACAAGCCAGCGAGCCAGCGGCCCCGACCGTGTTCGTCTGACACCAGGCGCAGTTCCTGGTTGAACACCTCCGAGGTGAACGCAAGATCCTGGAATACGACGTTCACCGGGAGGAAGTCGGCGTCGCCGTAGACATCCTGCTTTGCATCCGCGAAGCTCGTGATCGACGTCAGGGTGCCAAAGTCGTAAGCGTAGTCGATGCGGAGCGAGGCATCGCTGAACTGGGTGTCTTCGCTGCCGATGATGTTGCTGCTGGGCCCCGGATCGTCCACATCGTCGGGTGCCTGCGGGTTGCCGTCCGGTCCAAGGACCGGACGGTCCTGCATGGCCGCACCGCCGGATGCCGTGGCCGACGACGCCCTCAAGCTCAAGTCGAGCTTCTCGCCCCGGAATTCCAATCGAGCTCGAGTGGAGTAGCCGTCGGACTCATCGATGTTCTCGCCTCGGACGTTCTGGAGGAGCCCGTCGCCGGACCGGTTGTAGCCGGACAGGCGGAAGAACCAGCGATCCTCGACAAGGGCGCCCGATACGCTGCCTGCGAGTCGGGTCGACGACTCGTTGCCGTAGGATGCTTTGAGGAGGCCCGATAGTTCGTTGGTGGGGGACTTGGTGATGACGTTGATGGCACCGGCAATGGCGCCTTGGCCGAACAACGCGCCTTGGGGACCGCGCAGGATCTCGACTCGTTCGATGTCGAACAAATCCTGGTTGATGAACTCGTTGCTGCCAAGCTGAACGCCATCGACGATGAAACTTGCCGCTGGGAGACCGCCTTGGGCGGTTGAAATCCCGCGCATGGTGATGAATGTCTCGTTCGACCGAAACGTCTCCCGGATGATGACGTTCGGCGTCAGGTCGACAACATGGCGCAAGGATTCGACCCGGGAGCTCTCGACAACCTCCTCGGTGAGGACGGTGACCGACTCCGGCACAGATTGAAGACTCTCTTCCCGCTTGCGCGCCGTCACGACGACTTCCTCGATTTCGGCCGAGGGTTGCACCTCATCGGTCGCCGCGGCCGATTTGCCAATGGGTAATACCAACGTGACAATGAGAATTAGCCCCGCGAAGGCTGGTTTTGTCGTCCTCACCGCATCTCCCCGAGTGTCAGAACATCGAACAAGGTCGAAACAGGGACACTAGGCGGGCGCAAAGCCGGTGACAACGAATCCGGTGGATGGGGTGCGGCATCCGATGGACAGGTGCCGATTGATCGTCGGTAATGGAAACCTACTCACTTGGGTGGGTATCCGGTGTTCATTGACGTTCGGGCTGTCCAGCTATTGCAGCTTGACGCCCCCACGATCCGAGACCCGAGCAGTGGACTACCGGCCATGCGCCCTGATTCCGCCAGCGCGTTGGTGAAGCTTGAGATTGAGAAAGGCCAATGCGGGCGGCTAGATTCGCGTTGGCCATGCAGCCGTCCAGACGCAGCTCGCGCAGGATTGCGCGCTCCGAGTCGCCCAATAGTTTCGACTCATCTCGTTCAACAGGTGAAATCTTCCTTTTCTCACACAGAAATAGAAAAAATCCCGCAACAACGTGGGAAGAATGGGGTCAAATAGGCAACACATTCCCCCGTCGGTGATCAAAACTAGCCGTGCTATTGCGCTCGGGAATTCCTGTATGTACGACAATCCCAATGCGGCTCACAGCAACGTGCTGGCGTTTTTTGAATTGTCGAACTCGCAGCATATGGGTCGCGATTCGAACACCCCGGAGCGGGTTGGGCACATCGCGTTCGCACTGGGGGAGCATCACGAGTTCCTGGTGTGCAAAACGCCCCTCGAAAAAAATGGCGTCGACGTGCTTGGCCCTGTCGATTACGGGTTGTTTGATTCGATCTACTTTTTCGCTCCGGGCGCGCGCGAAAGCCGTGGCCGATGAGATGCTGAAAGAATGGACCCGCATGAAAAAGGAGCCCCGGCAGGCTGCCTGGCTGCATTCCAGAGCCCTCAAAGACAGATGAACGCGACGCACGACCCGGCACTTCGTAGCTGGGTAACTTCGGCAAGCGTATCGAACGCCGACTTTCCGATTCAGAACCTACCGTTTGCGGTGCTGCGCCGTGCCGGATGTGACGAGCGGTTCCGACCGGCGGTCGCCATCGGTGACTACGCCCTCGATCTGCAGGCGTTGCACGCCGCGAGGCTTGCGTCATCACAAGGTCTGGAAGCGTGTCAGGAAGAGACCCTGAATCGACTCATGGGCCAAGGGTCCGCCGTGTGGTCTGCCTTGCGGGCGGATCTGAGCGCGCTGCTGGCCGAGGGATCGGAACATGAAGCCGCGGTGCGGACTTGCCTCATTCCGCTTGAGGCGGTGGAGTACCGGGTGCCGGCCCAGATCGGTGACTACACGGACTTTTACACGTCCATTCATCATGCCACCAATATCGGCCGGCTGTTCCGGCCCGACGATCCGCTCCTGCCGAACTATCGTTGGGTGCCGATCGGGTATCACGGCCGCAGTTCGTCGATCGGTGTCAGCGGACAGACGTTTCTCCGCCCCCGCGGTCAGCTCAAGCCGCCCGGTGCGGAGAAACCGGTAGTCGCTCCCTGCCGGCGTCTCGACTACGAGCTGGAGATCGGTATTTTCATCGGTCGCGGCAATGCCCTGGGCGACCCTGTGGACATCGACGACGCGGAGAGCCACGTGTTCGGGCTTTGTCTGCTCAACGACTGGTCTGCCCGCGACATTCAAGCCTGGGAGTATCAGCCGCTGGGTCCGTTTCTCGCGAAAAGCTTCGCAACGACCATCTCGCCCTGGATCGTGACCATGGAGGCGTTGGCGCCGTTCCGTGCGCCCTGGCAACGGGCGGCTGGAGAGCCGCAGGCGCTGCCGTATCTGTCGTGCGAGCGCAATTCGGCCGCAGGCGCCATCGACATGCAGCTCGAAGTATTGCTGCAAAGCGCAGCGATGTGCGAAAACAACACGGCGCCTGAAAGTCTCTCCCGGAGCAACTTCAGCGACGCGTACTGGACGGTCGCGCAGATGGTGGCGCACCACACGGTCAACGGCTGCAATCTACTGCCGGGCGATCTCTTCGGCAGCGGCACCATGTCCGGCAATCATGAGGGCAGTCAGGGCGCGCTCATGGAAATCACGCGCGGCGGTGCCGTGCCGATCCGCTTGGACAACGGTGAGGAACGCACATTTCTCGAAGACGGCGACACGGTGATTCTGCGGGCGCACTGCGAACGAGAAGGGACGGTGCGCATCGGTTTCGGGGAAGCGGTGGGTACGGTGTTGCCAACGGGTTCCGAGTGAAGCTCTACGACTATTTCCGCTCGTCGGCGTCCTACCGGGTGCGCATCGCACTCAACTGGAAGGGCGTGGCCTACGAGCGGCTTCCGGTAAATCTGCTAGAAGGGCAGCAACGTTCCGCCGAGTTCCGCGCCGTCAATCCTCAGCAGTTGGTGCCGACTCTGGATACGGGGTCGGGATTCCTAAGCCAGTCGCTGGCTATCTGCGAGTACCTCGAAGAGACATTCCCCGAACCGCCGCTCCTCCCGCCCGACCCCCTGGCTCGTGCGCACGTGCGCAGCCTGGCGCAGGTCGTTGCCTGCGACATCCACCCGATCGCAAACTTGAGGGTGTTGAACAGGCTGCGGCAGAATCTCGCGGTTGACGAATCGCATGTAGGTGAATGGATCCGGCATTGGATCAGCGTCGGCTTCGAAGCCATCGAAGCGCAACTCGATCCGCAATCCGCCTACGCCTGCGGCGACGTGGTGACGCTGGCCGATGTTTGCCTGGTGCCGCAACATTTCAATGCGGTGCGGTTCGAGACACCGCTTGAGGCTTATCCAAAAATCCGCGCCGTGGTCGCCCGCTGCAATGAGTTGCCGGCCTTTGTCGACGCGCTTGGGGCGGCGCAAACGGTGTAGATTCCAAACGCCGTTAGCGGCGACTGACTCTACTTCGCTGCAGAGCATATCGTCCCAGGCACGCGGGGAATGTGTAATGCCGCGAAACGGGACACGGGGACATCACATGCCGGCACTTCCCTACGAGAAGGTTTCGGATTGCGTCGAGAAGGTGAAGGCGAGGTGGGACGGGATCGATCTGGACGGCGCACATGGACGGTGCCGGGTGATCGCATACCTTCTTCAAGGATTTGGAGCGCCGAAGGCCGGAGCGTTGCTGGACGAGCGCAACGAGACTATGCTGCACGGCGTCGTCGTGTCGCAGGAGCGGCGTCTGAGGCGTGTCTACGAACAGGTGACAGGCGCAAACTGAAACGCTCAGCCCGACGCGTCCCTATCCCGTCGCGCTGTCACTACCTGCGGGGTTCGTCGCACGAAGTCTCGTCGCCTCCGCTCACGGAGTCGGCGGGGCGGGAAAGTAGGTAGTGACAGCGCGCCAAATGCCGCTTGAGCGCAATGGCGGCAAGGGGTCTGCTAAAGACGCGACTGATGCGGCGTAATGACGGCATGCTACAGTGCGCCGCAGTCACTCGCCGCCTTAAGGGGGCGTCGCCGGACGAAGCGTCTGGCGTTTGTGGCGGCACCGGAAGGTGCCCCACGTGCCTCGCCGCAATTGCGCGGCAGCGCGGTCGCGCGCGAAGGGGGGCGTATCCTCGACGGCCATTGCGCTGCGGCGCGCGGTAACCGCGCGGGCCCGACGATCAGTCGGGCGTGCAGAACGCAACAGGCCCGGATGATCCTCTTGGCCGCACAAGGACTGCAGAACGATGAGATTGCCGCGCGGCTCAACACGCGGCGGGAGGTCGTCAGCCAGTGGCGGAAACGGTTTTTCCACGAACGCCTGCCGGGACTTGAGGAGCGCCCCCGGCCCGGACGCCCCCGGGCTTTCCCCCGGAGGTGGTCGTTCAGGTCAAGGCGCTGGTACTCACGCGAGGGGGACGCCGCCCGCAACCTACAACCTCCGGGAGGGGAGATGGCTCGCGGGGATGCCGAACCTGGGAGTATCGGGGGATCCACTGAGGTGTCTGGGCTAAACGCGGGCCAATCGGCATGGCTCGAGTCCCGTGGCGTAGCAGGACCATTCCGGTGTCTGGCCGGAGGGTTCCGTACCGACGTCTTCGAGTCCGGCGCAGGACTCATCGTTCGTATCGGCAAATTTCCGGCGGACGACAACACGTTCTCGACCGAGAAGATTGTGATGGACGCCATGCGAGGACGCGTCGACATCTCCGTGCCGCAGCCGACGCTTGTCGAGGACGGCCTGCCGGAGTTTCCCCATGGTGTCATGGTCTACCAGAAACTCCCGGGGGTCTCGCCCACTTCGCCTTCTCAGGCTCTCGCAAGCAGTGCCGCGTCGGTCTTACGACAACTCCACGCGATAGTGACCGATTTTGCGGTGCCTGAACGGGCGGTGGATGGCGACGGTCTGGCGGCCTTGGTACGCGTGACGAGACCTTGCTTTGCCGAGGAGCAGGGGCGCACTGCGGAGCGATGGCAGTCGGACCTAAAGAGTTTTCTTGCCGGCAATCCGCCGCGCTGCCTGATCCATGGGGACTTTTGGCACGCCAACTGGCTCGCCGACTGGCTCGCGACAGGGGACGGGCAAATCATCACCGGGCTGCTGGATTTCGAACGCTCCGGCATAGGGCTTATCCACGAGGACCTCGCAACGCTCAGGTACTTGGGCGAGAGCTTTCGCACCGCTGTAGTTAATGCCTACTGCGAGGGGAGCATCAGGAATCCCGCGTTGCTGCTTGAGCAAACCCGGATGTTCGACGTGCTGCGCGAACTGCGAGGGCTTGGTTGGGCGCTGCGGAACCCAGATGCCGGTGGGGTCGACGACGCCATCGAGAAAGTGGCAACGGTGCTCTCGAACTACGCCTAGTCGAAGCCATCCCAGACCTGTGCCCCGGGCTTGCATCAGCCGAAGGTAACCATCGAAGGGGACAGGTGCCCGATGTCGTTCAAGCCGGTGACCTGCGTTCCGAGCATTGTCTTGACGTCGATTCGGCACAGTCCGCAGTTGTTGATGTCGAACTTGGCCCATGCGTCGGTGGGCAGGTCGAGTACGCGGCACAAGAGGTAGCGAATCGCGTTGCCGTGGGCGACCAGGACGGTGTTGCCGGCCGCCGGTGTCTCGACGTAGCGCTCGAATGCGCGATCCAGTCGTTCGCGACACGCCGTGCAATCTCCCTGGCGTACGCCCTCAGGGTAGAACACCTGTTGGCCCGGCGGCACGGAGGGTACACACTCGCGCAAGTCAGGGTCTATCTCGACGACAAGTGAAGGAACCTCGGCGGCGAGAATCTCCGCCGTCTGGCGTGCGCGGCGCATGTTGCTCGCGACAAGGCGCCCGATGCCTTGTTCGGCGACACGGCGCGCGGCGCATCGCGCCTGGCAGCGGCCGAGGGCAGTCAGTCCGCCGCCGAAGTCATCCGGGGCCTCCGGCGTGTGCTGGCCGTGGCGCAGGAGGACCACGGTCCGCACAACGCGGATGGAATGGTCATCCGTCGGTGACTCTTCCCGTGTCATGGCGAGGGTCCTTGGGGCTGCAAGGGGCATTGTCGCATGGGGCGGCGTTTACCGAACTGTGTAGGACTCGCCGGTGATCCGGCACGGGCTCGAACAAGCCGCTTGAGTCGTTTGCGAGTTGTCATTTCCCTTACGCCGTCGGACCGCGATCCCCCAGCGATCAGCACCTGGGGTGGTTGACCGTTGACTGTTGAGTCGAACCGTCGCTGGGCTATGCTCGGGCCCATGGGAAACATGATCGCCCTCGGCGCCACCTGTTTCGCCGGACTGGGCCCATTGGTCAGCAACGCGCTGGCACGGATTCCTGCGACGAACATTGCGATCTGTCGGATCCGCGACTACGACTTCGTGTCATTTCGACTGGATCGCAAAAAGTTGCGCGGTTTGCATTCTCTGCATCTCGTCGAGGACATTTTCCTGCAACTTGCGCATACCAACCGAATCAACTCCATCGCGGACGTCAGAAAACTCTGTGCACATCTGAACCGGTCAAATGTTCTGGATTCAATCGCGTACAAAAACGACTTTTCTGCCACCCGGTCACAACCTCGCAAGAAGTTGCCAAGTTATTTCTGTTTCGTGCGACAGAATCGAGATCATCCGGTGCATAGAAAGACGATTGCGAATGGCGTCATGTCAGCAGTAGGCCGCATTTTCCCGCGGTGGAGAGCGAACGATCCGGCAGATCTCGAATTCTGGGTTTTCTGGTCCGATGACATTTCCTTGATGTTGCGGCTTAGCGACGAAACGTTGAAATACAGATCGCAGGCGCCGCCCAAGTTGCGCGCTGCTCTGCGGCCGACGATCGCAGCCGCCATGGTCGAGCTCTCACAAATGAAGAGCAATTACGCCGTTCTGGATCCCTTGTGCGGTACGGGTACCTTGCTGGCGGAGTGCGGGGCCCGGTTTCCCGCCGCTAAACTCTTGGGCTCTGACAAATCGCCCGACGCGGTGGCGATCGCGACGAAACGGCTTGGCGACAAAGCGTCGATACGGCAATGTGAGTTCGACAACCTGCCCCATACCCAAGGATCGTTTGATCGAGTAATCACCAACCTGCCCTGGGGCAAGCAGGTTCCTGTTCAGCAGGACCTCTACAACGCCGGACTCGCACGGATGCTGGATTGGGTGGTCGACGACGGGATGGTCGTTCTCCTGACCCCGCGGCGCGATCTGCTTGAGCCATCGCTGCGACGCCTCCGGGCGCGATGGTCGGCGACTTCCGTCAGGGTCTTGGGCACCTGGGCTTCGATCTACGTGGTCACCAAGCCGCAGAATCTCAGCCCATCACATCCATCACCTTAGCTGCCCCTGTGTACCCCGCGAAGCTGATGTAGTTCGCGGCGCGAATCGACACCATCAGGATGTTCACCGTTACGGCCGAATGGGCACCGGCAGGTGGCGCCGGTGAGGTCGACGACGCCATCGTGAAGGTCGCAGGCTATCTTTTGGCCGGCAATTTGATACCCGAACCCTTCTCATACGCAGAGACGAATTTCTGTGCGCGCGCGACCTTGGCCCGTTCGTCATCCTTGTCTATGTAGCCCGGTACGACCCCTTGCTGGGTCAGGATCGCGAACCTTGGCCGGTTTCGATCAAGCACCTTCTGCGGGATCCTGCCGATGAAGTCCTCCGTCGCGCGAAGGAGGGACCGCACCATGAGAAGATGCACGGCAACTCGCAGCCCCGGCGCCACGCGATTGTACGCGCCGTGCCAGGTATTGCCGTGAAAGACAAGCAGCGAGCCTGCCGCCGCTTCGACAGGGACAGCCTGGTCGTTGCCGCCTTCGCCAATCAAGGTTTCGCCGGCGACCGGGTTGCGGCACCACTTGTGACTACCCGGCACGAACACGGTGCTACCGTTGTCTCGGTTGAAATCGGTCAGCAGATACATGCACTTGAATAGCAAGGCTTGCGTTGGCAACGGTGATGGTAACCGTGTGTCTGTATGCAGCCGGAACGGGGTTTTACTTGGTCCTTTAATAGAAGAAATCAGCGAAGACAGAACCACGTCGTAGCCACATAGGTACGTCGCCAAAGCAAGCAGCGCTGGGTTCATCAGCGACTCTTCGAACACGGGATCCTCAAGCAGCAACGCCTTCATCGTGTCACCGACGGGCGAATCGATTCGGCTTTTCAGTCCGCCCCGCTCGAGATCGGGCCGTTCGCCGCTACGCCGCTCGGCGATATCGAGACACGCTTCGAGCATCCGTTCGGCGAGGCCATTAGGGCTTGCGATCTCGGGCGGGATGACGGTGTAGCCGTAGGCGTCCAGATCCTCGATGTAGCGCTGCAAGCCGAGATCACTAATCTCGTTTGACAGGCTGCCAAGGCCGATCTCAGGCGCGTATGCAGCTTCTGCCATGATGCTTTCCTCCGTGCAGATCATCCGAGTCTACGCAGGACCAAAGCAGCCAGCGACAATTCGGCACAGAGGACGACTACCCCAGAATCTCTGCCCAGCGCACCCAAGCGGCCTTTCGGCAGCGGCGTACCGCGTTACAGCCAATTCGATGGTCAAAGCCGCATGGTCGTGGACAGCGTCGCGCCTCGTTACTTTGTCAACCTTGGCTCGCCCGTAGTTGGTTTGGCGGCGACCCCCACCAACGCTGCCACTCGTGAAATCCGCCGAAAACCGCCCGTTTGTCCGAGACGACCTTCGGTTCTTGTAGGGAATCCGGCGGGGATGCCTGTACGATTTTTGATGGGTTGTTGTAGGACCGAAATTGCGTGTGTCCGGAATTCGTCGGAATTCGTAACAACCTGCCGCCAGCGTCGACGGGTCCAAGCGGGGCAGCCGCGAAGACGGGGTCTTTTGCAGTGAGTCAATCATGAGTACATCTGATTGTCGGCGCCATATGGGCTGCGGCAGCCTTGCCTGCATTGGCTGCCGGACTGGCCGGCTGGGACCCGGTCGGACGGTTGGGAGGCGACGGGATCGGTAGGCGGGTGAGAAGCCGGTGGGCGTGGTTCCTTTTTGAACTGCCAGCCTTGGTGACATTCCCCGCCATCTATCTCGCGAGCGACAACCTTCACCTGGTTGGCAATATCGTGCTCGGACTCTGGCTCGCCCACTATGGTCACCGGGGCATCGTGTGGTGCGTTTTGGTGCCGAAGCGAGACACCTCGGCGCCGTTGATGATGTGCATCTCTTCGATCGCTCAACGGCGGCTTGTTGGGCTGGTTCATGGGTTACGCCGCCGACTACCCGAATCAATGGCTGACGGCCCCAGCCTTTATCGTCGGCCTGGCCCTGTTCATTGGTGGCGCGGCACTGAATATCTGGGCTGACTATCGCCTCCGGTATCTGCGCAACAAAGATGCCGGCCACGGCGTGGTGCCTTCCGGCGGTGCCTTCGACATCGTCTGCTGTCCCAACCTCTCCGGCGAGATCATTGAATCCGGTGGGTGGAATCCGGTGGGGAATCCGGTTCCCCTTTGATCCGGGCGTGGGTCAGTGCCAACGGCGTCGGCTTGATTCGACCTTGAACAGCATGTAGTCGCGCAGTCGGCAGGCCGTGGCGAAGTCCAGGTACGGTACCGTGAGATCGCCGGAGGCCAAGTGCACCGTCAGGCTCGCAAGGCCCTTGCGTCGCTGCAGCGGAGAGCGGCGCACCGTGGCGCCCTGCGCCTTGCGGAACAGGAACGCATCGACCGAGTAGCCGAGCAGGCCGCGACGGCTCACGAGTCCATCGTCGTCAAACAGGTAGCCGCGCCTGCGCCACGCCTGCCAAGCCGCCAGCAGGACGGGCAGGGGCCAGGCCAGGGCTAGCAGCCCGACGAGCCCGAACGCCGGGACCAGCGCTGCCGTCGCCACAAGCGCCGGGAGAATGCCGACGCTCAGCAACCGGGCGCGGATATATAACGGCGAGATTGCCGTGAAGCCGGCATTGTCCGGACGCAGGCTGAGCCGCATGCCTTCCTCGCCGAATACGCGCGCACGCAGATCCGCAAGCTTGGGGACACCGACCAGCGGCGCGTGCAGCGTTTGCGCGCCGACCGGCGCGTTGTTGCCGGACGGGACGCCGCTTGTCGCCGCGAGCATCTTCAAGCGACAACAGCCCATCCGGACCATGATCAGACCTTGCGCGACCGACACCTGCTGGATCTTGGCGCGCTCGACTACGACCTCCTTGCGCGTTAGCAGCCCCGCTCGGGACCGGAACGCCGAACCGTCCTGGCGGAGTTCGAAGTCGTGGAAGCGCAGGAACGCCGACGCCACCGTCAAGAGCGCTAGCAACGTGACGCCCGCGATCACCAGCACCGCCACCACGAGCACGCCGAACCAGAGGCCGAGAGCGAGGAGTTCTTCGGCGGCCGCCGTGACGGCGCGCGTCGCCAACCCCTCGGTCACTTCGCCAAAGGTCTGGAACAGCACCGGCAGGATCGCCAAGCCGACGAGGACGTTGCGGCTCGTGAAGCCGATGCGGACCATGTCAGACGCGCCGAGTTTGAGTAGCGGCGGCGCCTCGCCATCGGGGGCCGGCGTGGCAACCTGGTGCCTGCGCTGTTCGAAGCGTTCGCGCAGCGTATCCGCGAAAGACCGGGGAATGGCCGGTAGCTGTCCCTCTCGCGCCGTCGAGCCGGCGGTCTCGAATGTCACGGTCGCGAGACCGAGCAAGCGATCGACGAGTGACTGTTCGACGTCCATGCCCTGCACGCGGTCAAACCGGATCTCGAGTTGGGTCTTTCGGAACACGCCTTGGCGGATGCGCAAACCGTCGCCATCGGAAGCGAACCGAAAGAACCAGTAGCGCAGGATCGCCGTTGCGAGGAGCAGGACCAGCACCAGCACCACGGCGAGCACGGCCCAGCCCAAGCCGTCGCTTCGCAAGGCCACCACGACCACGCCCGCCGAAACTGCCATCTGCATGGCGACGCCGGCAAGCCGCTTGATGGCGCTGGTGAAGAAAAACAGGACGCCGAACGGCGAGGTCCGCTGCCAGTTCAGGTCAGTCAAGGGCCACCGGGTCCGGGTCCGCCAACGCGTGATCGCCCAAGCGCGTCGCGACAAACGCGCGCAAGCGCTCCGCCACATCGCTGCCTAGGCCATCGATACACAGATCGCCGCCACTGCCCCCGGCGGTGAATACCGTGAGCCGAGCGAGACCGAAGCGACGATCAAGCGGCCCACTCGCCGTCTCGGCATGCTGCACGCGGTTATACGGTACGGCCTTGACCGACCGCCACAGGACCCCCGCCTTGTAGACGAGGTCCTTGTCGCGCACTACGTAGCCGCGGCGCGGCACGTCCAGCAACGGCCAGACGAGTGCGCGCGCCGCGGCGAGCACGACCACGCCCCAGCCGGCGAGGACCAGTTCCAGCCCGACCTCCGGGGTGTCGAGGACGAAGTGTAGAGCGCTCGCCACACCCGCTGCGATCGCTACGGTCGCCCAACGCAGCAGCGCCTTGGTCTGCAGGCAACGCACGAAGGCTGGGTCCAGAGCCAGCCAGTCCAGTTCCGCGGCGCCCGGCAGCGATTCGAGCGCCACCTCCGGGTTGACGAACACCGATTACAGGTCCCGACGATCCACGATGGGAACGGCGGTGCGCATTTTCGCCTGGGCACAGTATCTGGGCCCGTGAGGGCCGTCGTTGGACGCCGGGACGTGGTCGGCGGTGCCGTGCAGCTTTGCGATCATCGCTACGAGATAAGGCGGGGTCGACCACTGGTTTTCGACTCGAACGCGTCTCGACTGTGCTCGTTCATACATTCCTTCACCTTCGCTGCACGCTCAACGCCTGAGACTAATCTTCTTCACGAAGATCGGGAAAGGATATCGGACACTTGAGTTCAAGGGGGGAGAGTTGACTGGGAGTTGGGGACGGACTAACGTTCGATTCGAGGCGCTGGAGAGTTTCCTGCCCTCCTTCCGAGGCCCGCACGCGAGTGCGGGCTTTCGTGTATTTGGAGCCGCGATGACGTACATCGCCTACCTTGACGAGTTTGGCCACGCCGGTGGGCTCCAACCGAATAGCACTTGCACTGGATGGCGACCCACTCGCCCGAGGTCCGCCTGGCGACCAGGTCTATGCCGATGTCGCGACCGTCCCGCCTGGTCAACTCCTCACGCTCGGGCCAGTCGGGCCACCGCCACACGGCATCGATCTCGAACTCCGGCTCTTGAAGCGCCAACCGCATGAACAGCTGCTCGAACCACCGTCCCTTCTCGGACTCGTCGCGGCTCTCCCGACGGATTCTGTCCAGAACCTCGCCGGCGGTCTGCTTGCCGCCGAAGTCCATCCTGGTCTGCTCGCCGTTCATAGGACGCTGCCAGTCATCGAACCGCCTGCACCTTAAGGTGCAGACCCTCGCGTTCCTGAAGGCAGCTGATTATCTCGAAGAGATTGCGCGCCTGCGGATTGCCATTCGGACTGAGCATGCGCATCAGGCTTTTGGGCGACTTCGCGGTCAGCCCCCCGAGTTCCTGAAACCCAATGGTCGCGTTGACATAGTCGCGCAGGACCGATTTGCCAACGTCGACCTCGCCGGCAAGAAGGCACTGCACACCTTCTTCGAGCATCGCCTCACGAAATCCCGGGTCGCGCGCTAGCCGCTCCCGGATCGTTATCCTGAAATCGCGCGTCAATGGCATGGTTACTCAACCCTCCTGCCGTTTGCTCCGCCTGTACTCGCGCCACAACGCCACCGCAGCTTCGATGTCGCGTTGCTGACGCACCTTGGTTCCACCACCGAGGAGGATGATCGAGGCATCGCCATCCCGTCCGAAGTAGATCCGGTAGCCTGGGCCGAAGTCGATTCGGTACTCCAACACGCCGCCACCGACGCCCTTCGCATTGGCCAGGTTGCCCATCTCCATGCGGTACAGCGCGGTCGCCACGCGCGCGCCAGCGTGACCATCAAGGCCGCTGACCCATCGACCGAACGGGCTGCTTCCTCGGGCATCGACAAACTCCCCGATTTCGATCATCGATGCATGGTAACTGATGCGTTACCCGAATGCACTCGGCCATGCACTTGCCAGTCTTTCCGGACGTAGACACATCCGCGGTTGACGATGAGTCTGGACGGTGTCGAAACAGGCAACCAACTCAGAACTGCAAGCGAAAAGCCCGCGATGGTCGATGCTTCAGTAGACGCGCTAGGCAACCGCGCCCAACAGCGACAGTCAGTACACGCAGCTCGGCTGGGCTCGCCGCAGCCACCGAGTTGCTCTCGTCACTGTCTCGTGGGCGAAGAGCTAGTGTTCCGTCACAAATAAGATTAGGGATATTGGTGATCGGGCTTTAGAATGTGACGGGAAGGCGCTGTTGGGGGACGGCGGAGGTTTCCCATGCGGAAGATATACGTGGTTCGGCTGACGGAGGAGGAGCGGGAGTGGTGCCGCGAGGCGGTTCGGAAGCTGTCGGGCGGCAGCCAGAAGGCGCGGCGGGCGCGGATCCTGCTGCAGGCCGACGAGGACGGGCCGCGTTGGACGGACCGGCAAATCTCGGAAGCCTACTCGTGCCGTCGGCAGACGGCGGAGAACGTCAGGCGGCGCTTCGTGCTGGAAGGCTTCGCGGCGGCGCTGGAGCGCAAGCGCCGGGCGACGCCGCCGGTGGAGAAGCGGCTCGACGGCGAGCAGGAGTCGCAGTTGATCGCGCTGCGCCTGGGCGCGCCGCCGCCGGGCTACGCGAACTGGTCGCTGCGGCTGTTGGCGCGGCGCGCGGTGGAGTTGGAGATCGTCGAGTCGTTGAGTCACGAGACCGTTCGGCGGACGCTAAAAAAAACGGCGTCAGCGGACGCAAGGTCGCGTACTGGGTGATTCCGCCGGAGGCCGACGCCGAGTTCGCGGCGAACATGGAGCGGGTGCTGGACGCCTACGCGAGGCCCTACGACGCCGCTTGGCCGGTGCTGTGCATGGACGAGCAGCCAGTGCAGCTGGTGCGGGAGACTCGGCGTCCGATCGCGGCCACCGCGAAGCGCCCGCGGCGCGTCGATTACGAGTACGAGCGCGCCGGCACGGCGTCGATCTTCCTGTTCTGCGAGCCCTTGGCTGGATTTCGGCGGGCGACTGCGCGCCCGCGCCGCACGAAGTCCGATTGGGCGCGCGAGGTGGCGGAGTTGCTGGAGGGCCGCCACGCCGGCTGCGAGCGTGTCACGCTGGTGTCCGACAACCTCAACACGCATACCCGAGGCGCCTTCTACGAAGTGTTCGAGCCGGCCCGGGCGCGCGCCCTGGTGCGCCGCATCGAGTTCTGCCACACGCCGAAGCACGGCAGCTGGCTGAACGTCGCGGAGAGCGAACTCAGCTGCATGACGCGGCAATGCCTGAAAGATCGCCGCATCGGCGACATCGATACGCTGCGCGAAGAAATCGCGGCGTGGTCCACCGATGTCAACAACGCCCAGCGCGGCGTCGACTGGCACATGGGGATCGGCGACGCGCGCCGCAAGCTGAAGTCCGTCTATCCTCAAATTAAATTATGACGGAACACTAGGCTTCAGCGTGCGGAAGAACCGGACCAAATGCTCGAGTTGGTCCAGTTCAGTGGCCCCGAGGGGATCCGGCGAAAAGTGCATGACATCGTTGCGGATTTCGCGAATCGCGTCGAGTCGCTCGACGAAGACACGATTGTCGACTTCAAGCCCCAGGCTCTTCCAGTTGTCAGGCTTCTGCAGCAGCCTGACGAACCCTCCCCAGGTCAGGCCTTCGGGGCCACGAACTTCATCGTCGCCATCGTTGGCTTCGTTGAGTACTTCCACCGTGAACTTGCCCCGAACGAGGTTCCGCAGGTGTGCTTCGATCTCCCCAATCAACATGAACGGCAGTGCCCGCTCCTTGAACTGAAGGGCTAGGTCCGCAGCCGTCACGATCCCGATGATTGTCTTGTCACGAGCGCGAACCAAGACGTGGTCGTGTTCGTAGACTGCGGTGACGGCTTGCGCCAGCGGTGCATCAGCCTCGATGATGTGGGCCTCCCCCATGCACTCCCGCACTGTCGTCGGGCACGCCCCATCTGCGAGCGCGCGGCCGATCGACTTCCAGCTCACGACACCTTTGACGTCCCTGGGGCCGGTCCAGACCGGAAGCTGCGAGTAGTCCCACATGCGCATGAGCGTTGTCGCTCTGGGCAGGGGATGATCCGGCTTGACGCTGACGGGGGCATGATGGGCCGCGGTCAAACTCTCCACTCGGGGTGTCGGATCGGTTACTAGTTTGGCATCGGCCCTATCGACGTCCGCCTCGTCAAGCGTGATCGAGACCGTGCCATGGAGCCACCCGCCCTCGAAGTTCGCCGAGATGCTGAGGCCACGGGCATCCAGTTCTGAGCGGACAATCCGAACGATCAGGGTCCCGCGGCGCTCATAGCCGAAATGTCCGATTAACTCGCGGATAGTCAACTCTTCCGGGCGCGGGGCAGCTCCATCATCAACCTCGCGCCGCAACCGCGCTGCTGTCTCGTCCAACCATGCTGTACCGCCGTTTGGCACGCCGTCTCTCCGCAATCCGCCGGCCCTCGAATCTAGCACACCCCTCAGAGTTCTCCGTGAACGCCCGGTGGGTGCCATGTGTCGCGGGCGGGCCGCGGCTCGTAGCCGCTTTCGCGGAAATTGGACGGCGTCGCAAGGCGGATGCTGCGTTTCACGTCCGGGCTTTCGCCCTTCGCAGAGAACTTCACGATTCCTCCAACCGCCTCGGGGTATCCTGTCGAAAGTCCACGTACCGCTCGACGACCAGGCGTCGTAGATCGATGTCAGGGGCCTCGACATGCAGCGACGTTGGCTCTCCGTCGGCGTGCGCCCTCAACTGCCTCACGCGGTAACGATGAGTTCTGCGCCGAATCTCCGTGTCGTTGTTCCGTGCCACTGACTCCCTTCGCGTTCCGGATTCGACGCGATCCTCTCGCTGTGCGGCTCATTGTAGTTGCGTCGAGCCTACCGATGGGCGTTGCTAATGGTGAGTGTGAGCGTCCCGCCCGCCAGTACCGCCGGTTTCAGGGCTGGGACGCTTCACATAACTACGCGCTTCGTGCGTCGGCCAGGACGGCGAGAGCCTGTCCCGCTGAACGAGCCCTTGACGATGCTGGGCGGCAGCCTCGCGGCCAGGATCTCGAGTTTCTCGACGGGGTCCTCCCGGAGGTAGGTCATATGTGCATCTCCACATATGATGTATTGAAGAGCGTGTCCGTTTGCGGCGGGCGGCTGTCCCCTCCTAAACGGTTGCTCCCAGCGGCTCGAGGCCGAAGCGTACCGTTGCAGCGGGCACGCGCTGTCAACCTATTGACCCGGTTTGCCGCTGGATGAACGTAGTTGCGGGGGGGATGCTGGTGAGGCTAGATTCTGCCGCCCATGCGACCGACTTTCAGGCGAAAGGTGCGATTGCTGGTCGACATTCACGCAACCACAGGGAGGTCTGGGACATGGCACGGACGCTCTGGCGCCACGATGAGCAAACCGAGGGCAAACACTTGGTCTTGCGGAGCTATCTGGACGGCTGGTTTCCGATCCTCAGCCGGTGGAACGGGCGGTTGTTGTTCGTCGATGGGTTTGCCGGGCCTGGTGAGTACATTGGCGGAGAACGGGGCTCGCCCCTGGTCGCGCTCGACTGTGTCAGACGCCATAAACAGGCGGATAGGCTTAAGGGCATCGAGGTGGTGTGCCTCTTCATCGAGTCTGATGACGCGCGGGCTCGACATTTGCGCGGATTGCTGGCGGCGGAACCCGCGATCCCGGACACCGAAGTCAGTGTGTTGAGAGGCGACTTCGACGAGTCAATGAGCGAGATTCTGGATCGCGTCGCGGAACAGAATGGTGCACTGGCCCCGGCCTTTGTGATGATCGATCCCTTTGGGCCGAAGGGCAGCCCGATGCATCTGATCGGCCGCGTGCTTGAGAACGACAAGAGCGAGTGCCTGATTTCCTTCATGTACGAGCCGATCCGGCGGTTCCACAGCCGGCCCGAGTACGGACCGTCTCTTGATAGGCTGTTTGGAACGACGGCATGGCGCCGTTGTTTGGAGATCCAAAACGAGTCCGAACGCAATCAGTTTTTGCACGGGCTTTTCGCCGCCCAGCTCAAGCGGCACGGCGCGCGGTATGTCATTCCCTTGGAGTTGTGGAAGGGCAATCGGCATGTGTACACGCTGTATTTCGCGACGGGTAGTGCGAAAGGTTGCGACCTCATGAAGAAGTCGATCTGGAAAGTCGATCCTTCCGGCGGGTTTTCGTTTCGCGGCTATGCGGCCGGCCAAACGACGCTGTTCGGGACCGACACGGAGCCTCTCGCGGATCAATTGAGGGAGCGCTTTGATCGCAACTGGGTGCCGGTGGAACGGCTCGATGACTTTGTGATGAGCGACGAGACGCCGTACCACTCCGGTCTACTCCGACGGGATACGCTGCGGCGGCTGGAAGTAGCGGGTCGGCTAGATGTGCAACGGCCAAGAGGCGGCACGGGTTTCACGGCGAGCCGGGGCGTGCGCGTAAGGTTCAAATGAACTGCCGCTGCGGGCGGCGTTGGCCACGCTCATCTTGGTGGGCAGCGACTTGGGTCAACCGCAGTTGATCAGTTGACCAAGGAAGGCGCCGGTGCCGTCGCAACCGGGATACCGTTCCAGATCCTTCCGGCGAGGTTGCGACCGCTCGCCTTCTTTCCGAAACGGCCGAGCGGTGCGGAAAATCCTTCTCCTTGTATAACTGATCGCGGTAACGCGACGTGGCCCGCAATTGGAGCCCACTCTCCCCACTGCTTGAAGTGGAAAGGAACCTCGTGGCGGCGACACTGCTTGAGGAGATCGAGGAACCACATGGGATCGCTGGGACGCGCGCGTGGGCCGCTTTCACCGCCGGCGATTACCCAGTGAACGTCTCCATGCGCGAGCCAGGGGCCCAATTCGACGGGCCCGAGCAAGGGCTCGCATGAAAGGAACCGTATCGTCGCGGGAATCCGGGACAGCTTGGGCAGTCGCTTATCGGCCCAACGCTGGTCCTCGACCGTCGTGCCTAGCCAGACATTGTCAGGCCAACCGTCGTCCCATGGGGCGAGCCTTGCCGCAAGGTGCGGTCGCTTCGTAAGCAGCAACCAGTCCAGGTTCGGTGTCTCGTCAATGAGGCGCCAGAGACGTTGACGCCAGGGCTGCAGGCCACGCTGCCACTCGAAAACATCGGCCATGGAGGCGCAGAAAACTCTGGCCCGTCGACCGTTTCTGGCCGCGTTGTCGTTCCATCGGCGGGGCTGTTGCCAATAAGCGTCGCTCAGAAAGCGTCGGGGCTTACCGCGCGTCCATATGTCGAAGCCCATTCGTCGGGCCCAAGTTTCCGCATAGCAGTGGTCGCAGGCTGGCGAGACTTTGGTGCAGCCCCACCAAGGATTGAACGTGTGGTCGGTCCACTCGATGCTAGAGAACTCTGCCATGCGCCCTCCGCGGCTGATCTGAACTGGTTGAATATACAGTACTCTGCAATGTCGCCGTGGCTGGGTGGAGCCCGAGCAAGACTACGTTGGCCATCATATTCGTCAGCAACAATTCGGCGTTGCCCCAATTGAAACACGTGACGGCGCGCACGTCCTTGCGCGGGCCAGTGAATCTGAGCGTCCTGTTGCGGTCTTCTTAGCAAAGTCCTTGCTGCGACTGGCCTGGAGGCTGATTTTGCCCCCCGCCACTACCGGAATTCCGCCCGTTGGCAAGCGACGATCCTGCTACGGTTTCGCTCCACAAGGCACCATCCAGCACGGTAGTGACGGGGGAGTCGCGCGTCAGACCGCGCGACCGCGGAACACCACGACGCCGCGAATACCGGTCTCATTGTCCGCGTCAACGAGGATCTCGGGCCAGTCACCGCTCACGGCGCGCAGCACGCGGCGACCGTTTGGCCTTACGACCAACAGCCGGACCACGGCATCCCCAAGAGCTTCGCCTGGACGAGCCTGACGACCCGCCGCGGCGCGGAGTTGGAGGCGCACTACGTCACGCTTCTGCGCAGGCTCGGCTCGCCTTGACGGCGGAAGGGCGTGGTGTCGGTCGTGCGGTTCGTCGAATTGGAGGCCCGTCAGAAGGCCCCTTGGTCCGGGGTTTCACGCGCGTGAGCCCGCGCCACCTGCGCGATGGCTCGTAGCGCCCGGTTCACGGCGGCAGAGTCCCTGAATACCTTTGCCACGTCCGGCTCAAGTACGACGACATTTGTACCCCGGCGGTACGCTTCGTGGTGCTTGCCTCTGACACCCTCGGAAAAGTCGTACTCTTCCCGCATTGTGTCAACGTCATTCTGACTCATAACTTCTGCGCTCCCGGTGCGAAGCTTCCCTCGCGCTGATGATCCGAATCCGGTTGTCCGCACTCTCCGCGTAGGACACGACCAGCAACCGCCCGTGCTCTGAGAGACCTATGCTCAGGAAGCGATGCTCCCCGGCCGAGTGGTCCGGGTCGAGTATCGTCACCTCGAACGAATCCCCGAACACTGTTGACGCTTCGCCGAAGTCGACGCCGTGCTTGCCGATGTTCGTCCGTTGTTTCCCGTGGTCCCACTCGAACTCCAGAGGTTGTTCCTTCCTATCCCTTTCCGTCTATGGAACTCGTCGACTACTTTACGCCGCCCCGAGTGCTTGGTCCATGATGCTTGTGTCTTGGATCCTCGTGCATCGGTTGTTCCGGTATTGGCGGGATTGCCCCGGTTCGGCTCCGCTTCGCTTTCTCGTGGCCATCATGACCGGAAGCGGTGTTGGCCCGAAGATCGGCGCTACGCGCTCTGCCGTTCAGTGTCCCATTCGAACATGGCCGCAAGAAGCTCCGGGGTCGAATAGTCCGTGATATCGTCGTCCGAGAATCCGTCCGCCCGTTGGCGGTCGAGATACCAGCGCTGAAAATCCTCGTAGTCCGCCAGCACGCGGGCTCCGCCGACCCGCTCGAAGCCGCCTATTCCTGCGAGCCAGTTCCGCACCTTCCGGACCGCGACCGCATGGTCACCATGGTGTGCTTCGACATCGCTCCCGGCGAGATCGGATATCGCCGCCGGTATCGGAAGCGCTCTTCCTCCAACACCAGAATGACCTTCCTAGCCAGCCGCCCCGCGCCGAACCGGCGGCAACCGAAGTCGAGCCCAAGCTCGAACGGCATATTTAGACGGTAGTACTCGCACGCCTCACGCGCCTGACACCTACTGAGATCGTGGATTGAGTACTTGGACGAGGCCACCGGTTCGAGAATCTTTTCCACACGCGGTTCCCCGGCATCGCTCCTCTCCCTGGCGATGCGGGGTTTCAACCCGAACCTAATCAAGCAGAACAGAACGGCCTGCAGAATAGGTTCGTAGTCTTCGTCGAACGGGCAGTTTACGAATGCGTTGCGTTCGAAATCGCCCTCATCTCCCGACGCAGCGTCTAGCCTTCCGGCGGAAATGGGTCATGCCCAAACGAGTTACGTTCGCGGATCCGCCCATCCCGGCCGTGAACGTACACCTCGGTTCGCTGCTTTCGCGCAATCTCCCGGGCTGCATCGATGGCTTCGCGTTGCGTATCATAGCGGCGCGTCACGCGCTCAGCGCCCCCTTTCCGGACTGCCCACTTTCCGTCCCGTGGCACGACGTGTTGACCTTTGCCAGCCATGGCCGCTGTCCTTGCTTCTCGCTTGCGAACCAGTATACCACTGGGCGCTTCCCCAGTGCCTCCGGAGAGGCACTTCGTGGCTCCGCGCGCAGATTGCCGCCCAGGCCGAGGCGGCGCCCAGGAAGACCATCCCGCGCCGCTCTTGGCTGATCAGGATCACCCGGTCGTTGGCCGGTCGTCTGTAGTTGAGGGCCTCGCCGAGGAGCGCCTGGATCGTGGTCTCGGCGTCGGTGGCGAGCCAGCGTATTTGGCGTCTCACCTCCGGCTACGCTGACCTTTCCGATGCGGCCGGGCTGGGCGGCGCCCGCGGCCGTTTGGGGCGGCGGCGTCCTGCGGCGCGTCCGGCCGCTTCCAGGCGCAACCCGACCGGCCTGGTTGAGGATGGCACGGCGTAGATACTCGTCGGTGTAGCGGGTCGTCCCCTTGCCGCCTTGCTCGGCGAACCGGACGTGCGGTTTTCTCGCATCCGGCTCTCTCCGGGATCAGAGGGCTCGGCCGGCATTGGAATCGTTCTCCGCGCGAACGGGCAAGTCGACTTGCCCGCGAGTTGACAAGCCGGCTTCCCGTGCTGTGAACGTGTCAGCTTGTTTGCTAGTGTCGGCCCGAGACGGCCCTTCGAGGGGAGAGAAAGGGGAGAGAGAGCCTGGACGACGCCCGGCACCTGGTGCACGACGACGAACGCCGGCTGCTGGCGCGGCTCGACCAGAGGATCATCGATTTGCGTACGGAGCTCGAAGCAATGCAGGAGCTTAAGGATTGATTCCCGTCATCCTCGATACCGACATCGGCACGGACATTGACGACACATGGGCGCTGGCGATGCTCCTCAATTCGCCGGAACTCCAACTCGAAGCCGTGGTCACGAGCCATGGCGACACCCGCTATCGGACTCTGCTCGTGGCGAAGATGCTGGCCGTCGCCGGTCGCGAAGACGTCCCCGTCGGCGAGGGAACGGGGGACGGCAAACTCGCACCCGACCGCCGCGGCCAAGAGACATGGCTCGACGGCTACGAGCCGGACGCCTACGGCGGCGTGTATCGAACCGACGGTGCCCGGCTCATGGTGGACACCATCATGTCGTCACCCGAGACGGTCACCGTGTTGTGCATCGGCCCGGCGAGCACAACGGCGCAAGCCTTGGCGATGGCGCCCGAGATGGCGACAAAGGCCCGCTTCGTCGGCATGCACGGTGCCGTCCGATCGGGCTATCGCGGAAGCCCGAAACCGGTGCCCGAATACAACGTCTTCATCGATGTCGCAGCTTTTCGCACCGTGCTCGCGGCGCCGTGGCCGATCACGCTGACGCCCCTCGATACATGCGGCATCGTCACATTGGAGGACGACGAATACGCCTTGGTACGCGATGCTCAGACACCACTGATGCGTGCCGTGATGGCCAACTACAGGGCTTGGGCCGGAGCTCTCGGCCATCCAGGGATCGCCGAGCGCCGTAGCACGACCCTGTTCGATACGGTCGCGGTCTACCTTGCGTTCGCGGACGTTCTTGTCGAGATGGAGACCATCCGCCTCGCGGTGCGCGACGACGGGCTGACCTATGAGGCGGAGGACGGCCGCTTGGTCAATGCAGCCCTGGGCTGGGCCGACCTGTCGGCGTTCCGCCAAGCCCTGATCCACCGGCTGATCGGGTCGGGTTGAACAGGCGAAAGCCGGACGCGAGGACTGCGGGCCGGAGGCTCGCGCACCACCATGCGCTCGGCGACGTTTTCAGCGGCGTGCCCTGCGGATCCCCGCCATCAATTCGAATGGATTCGTAAAGCACCTTTCTCCGGCGTCTATCGAGATGCGGTTGTGGAAGAGCGGCGACCCACCCAGGATTTCCCGCGCAGGAGTCCAGGACCTGCGCCCGCCATGACACCGCCGTAGCTACGAAGCGCCGCTTTCATTCACGAATCTCTCTCGCCACTGCCGTGTCGTCTCATCCGCCAGTTTCCGGCTCGGTGCGGACATCGCATGGCCGGCGGTTGGGAGCCCGAGATAGTCCGTGTACTGAAAGGTGCCTCGGTCGAGCAACCCCCACTCGGGGGCTCTCGTCGCCATGTCCTGGGAACGAAAATACGAATGGGGAGTCGCGGCCACTCGAGTGGATGTCAGGAGTTCACACAGGAGAGTGCTGCCTGTGCGAGGGGTCGAACAGAGAATGTACGCGTTCAGCCTTGATTCTTCACGGGCTCATTCGTTGCGGCCACACAGAACCGCGCCGGGCCCGCCACTTGCGCACATCCCGTTCGGTCTGTCTTGCGTAGACCTGCAAAGAGTAGCGGGACAATTTGGCGGCATCTTGCGCTTCGTGAAGCCGAACGGTTGTGGGACCAAGGGGCCGGAACGGCGGGAGACGCGGGGAGAGGCGATGGTGCTGGGGAACTCGGCCATGCACCCCCCGTGAATGATCGAACAGGCCAAAAAGCCGGTGCGATTACCGCTCCGGGGAAGAGTTCGAGCGGCGTAGCATAGGTGCCAGAGCGCGCAAGGCGTCGTTGACCGTTTCGGCGTCGGGAAACACATCGAGAAGATCGGGTTCAATCACGACAACGTTCGCCCCCTGCGCATACCGACGTGCCGTAATGCCGCGGACGGCGCCGGAAAAGTCGTATTCCGGGCGCATGTCGTCATGTTCTTCCGCCGCCGGATCAGGTGACTTGCTCATATTGATTCCTCTCTGCGTGCTGCCGAACGTGCGCTGATGATCCGCGTCCTGGGTGGCCGTTCGTTCCAAGGTACCAGTGCCGTGGACGATGTGGGCATAGTCGCGGAAGTCGATGCAGCAAGTGCCATCCGGCACTTTGGTTTTCTTCGATTCTGGGGCAGCACTGCTTGGAGCGCATCTGACATGGCGGCTTCGACCGACCTACAAAGGTCCACCATAAGGCCCTGGCGTCCATCGTCAGGCTTGGGCGTTGTCCAAGTCGTCCAAACAGCGCTACGGGGCACCATTTGGCGCCGTCACGGGAGCGCGAGAGATGCGTTGCTTTGGTCAGGAAGACGGTGGCTGGACCAGCCTTGGGTCGAACGGGTGGCGACTCGATGATCTGATGGTTGCGTGAGCGGCGTGGCGTGCCGGGGGCTCAGCAGATAGTTCCAACTCTTGGGAACGACCGCGCTCGGCACCTTCAACAAGGCGGATGCGCCGGAAGCCAGCCACTCGCTGCCGATGCTCTGCGTGAGTGGACGACTATCCTCCCATTGTTCGCCGGGTTGGTCGTCATTCAGGGACAACACGCCAACAGCAGAACAATCGACCTCCAGCAACTGGCAATCGGCAGGGAGTTCATCCGGCGCCAAGTCGAAATTGACCATCACTTCCAATAGCGCCAGCGCGGGACTCTCGGAAAGATAGACCACCGGCACACCGGCGAAGTGCCATCGCCCGCTGCGGTGGACGCCGCCAAGGCCATTGAGGTCGGCGTGGTTGCTGATTCGCCATAGAATCAAGCGAAATAGCCTTCATCCAATTGGCCAAGGAATTCCTCCACAACTTGGCCGCCCGCCTCCGTCTGCAAAAGTTCCATCGCGCTGATGCCGCCGAAGGACCGGCGCGGCTTGCGCAGCCATGCGAGCGCCATTTCCGAATTTCCCAAGACGGCTTCCGCCATCGCCCGAATTTTCACGGTACGCAAGAAGCAGCCGGTTTCATTGGCGGTGAGCGGTCGACCGTTTTGGCGTCGATGACTGAGCGTTCGCGGCGGCACAATCCAATCGACTTCCCGCCGGGTGAAGCCACTGTCAACGAGCACCGTCATCAGTTCGGGCGACACGCCCTTGCGGGTGACTTCGGCAAGGTCCAAGGCAGTCTCGATGGGCCTGTTCAACAATCGACTCACATGCGCCAAGGCTCTGGCGGAGATGCCTTCGATATTGCCTTGTGGCGTGAATTCGGTGCCTGCATCCATCTTCTCGTCCAACCCGCCATAGCAATATACCGATGCTACATGAGCAAATTGCCCTAGATAATTCTGGCCTGCCCAGACGAGGATGGATGCCTGCGGGTCGGAAACGCGTGGCCGCAACGCGTCGAACCGCCCGTTGAGGGCCAGTTGCCCGGCTCCAAGAGGCTGCGACGTGCGGTGTCGCGATCCTGCAAGGTTATACTCACTTCATCGAGGTGGAGGCGCGCGCTGCCGGTCAGCGCCAGGGCCATCGTCGGCGAAATCCCGGCCTTGCCGTTCAGCAGCCGCGAGAGCGCCTGCCCTGTGCAGCCGAGCCGAGACGCCGCCTCGGTCACCGACAGGTTCGCCGCCTCGAGATTGTCGCGCAGTATCTCGCCCGGATGGCAAGGATTCAGCATGGCCATGATCGGCGTTCCTCTTGGTTCGGTGGTAGTCCACGCAAGTCCATGTCCAAGGAGATGTCCTCACGTCGCTGGGTTGACCTCGTATTCCGCACGGACTCGCAAATCCCGCCCCGCCATTTAATCGAAGGTCCATTGCAGAGCATCCGGTCAACGCACTGCCCGGACCTCCAAACGCAGACCCTCGCGCTCCTGCAGGCAGCGGATGATCTCGAACAGGTTGCGTGCCTGCGGGTTGCCGTGCGGCCCCGGTGTTCGATGCGAAGGCCACGATGATCCTTGAGGGGGGAGACCACGCTTTCCAAACTGGACATGGTTGGGTGTGCCGGCGGACGAGTGGAGCTGGGTGGGCCGGGAGAGGCGATGGTTCGGGACGCACTGGCCGTAGATGATCTCAAAAAGCTCGTGCACTGGAATCTCGCACTCGGCGGGGTGGTTGCGAGCAGGCCATCGAACGCCCATGCGTCCACGAGACTTGCCTTCGAGTTCCTTCTGCTGACGGCGGCTCGTTCGGGTGAGGTTCGTCAGATGGCCTGGGACGAGGTCGACCTTGGCCTCGGACTCTGGACGGTGCCGGCGTCGCGCATGAAGGCGGGACGCGGGCGCAGGGTGCCGCTTAGCACCCATGCTGGCGAGGTTCTCGTCGAGGCGGGAGAGCTGCGGGAAAACGAACTCGTCTTCCGTCGGTGACCGGGCGGCGCATGAGCGATAGCACCTTGTCGAAGCTCCTTCGCGACGTGGGGATCGATGCCGCTCCTCACGGGTTCTAGTCCAGCTTCCGTGACTGGTGTGGGGAGAGCGGGCAACTGCGGGAACTTGCCGAAGCGGCGCTTGCCCACACCATCAGAAACAAGGCGGAGGCAGCCTACACGAGGACGGACCTGCTCGAAAGACGCCGGAAGATGATGGAGGCGTCGAGCTTGTACTTGGCCTGTGGAGGCGCAGATCGCGTATAGCTGGCGCAAGACCGGGCGCGAGCGCATTCTACGGGGATGCAGATATGAAGGCCGCACGGCGGGGGAACGCGTCTTGTTGGCATCGGTGTTCGCGGGGGAGGCGTCGATTCCTGCGTTCGACGACCGACGACAGGGAGTAATAGGAGTGCTCGATGCTACGGAGATAGCGCGAATCCATGACCTGATGGGTGAGATCCTGCGCAAGTCGTCTGCGCGAGTTGGCACTTGCCTGTACCGCGGTGAACCGCAGTGCTACGCCATTGTGTCGAGCGGGCTGTACCGGGAATGCACCGAAAGCGAGAACGAGATGTTCGACGTCTGTAGCGTGGAGCAGGAGGTCGTCGAGCGAGCGCGAGACTACACGACGTTTGAGGATGACAAGGAGATACTCGCGGAGATTCAGCACTTTGGTGGCGCGACAAACCTGATCGACTTCACGGGCGACTATCTGATCGCTTTGTTCTTCGCTAGCGCAGAGAGCGAGGGGACAGACGGTAGGGTAGTGCTTCACTGGCCCGACTCGGAGAGGGTAATCAGGCCCAAGAGCACCAACAACAGAGTCGTGTTCCAGAAGAGCGTGATGGTTCGACCTCCGAGGGGGTTCATCGTGCCGGAGAGTGGTGAAGAGACTGTAGTCGTCCCGTGTGACCTCAAGGTGAGCATGCTGGCGTTTTTGGAGCGCTTCCATGGGATTTCAGAGAGAAGCGTTTTCAATGACATTCACGGCTACATCCGGCACCAGAAACCCAGTCGGACGCGGTATGCGGCCGAGTTTCGGGAGGGCCTTGGGGCATCAAGCCGCCGAGAACGTCCCGATCTAGGCCGTTACTTGGCGGCTAAACTAGAGAAAGTCGAGCGCGTGACTGTGCGCTACTACTGCCATCAGAAGGGGATGGAATACACAGATGGCGCCCGAAGCGTGTTCGTGTTGCGCACTCTGGAAGAAGGAGGATCGACGACGAGACACGATCTGGAGTTGCAACCCGATGAGGTTGTCGATCTTCTGACCAAGTGCATAGAGGACAGCGGTCGCTGCGTGAAATTGCAGGACGCATATTGCTGGCGTGGAGGTGCGCGCCTGTTTCAGGGCTCGAATGACCTTGCCGCAGCAGATTTCGAACGAGCGTTGGAGCTGGACGGAGGTCTGGCGGAGGCGTATCACGGGCGCGCCAACGTGCGCAGGCGGCAAGGGAGTGACCGCAGCGCGATGGCGGACCTTGAAGAGGCGCTACGTCTGAGTCCTAAATTCAAAGCGGCCCTGATCGATCGAGGGAATGCATATCGAGCGGGCGGATTAGTGGAGGACGCGGTCCGGGATTTCGATGACGTGGTCGCAGGCTCAAGAGTGGATTCGAGGTACACCTGGTTCATGGACGGCCACTTCTTTCGCTCAGTGGCGCGGTGTACCCAGAAGAACTGGCGCGCTGCTGAAGCCGACTTCGCGCGGGCAAGACAGGGAGGACTTCGGGTTGCATCGTCCTTCCGTAATGTATTCGGTGGCGTTGAGACTTTCGAAAACGATCACGATCTAAGGTTGCCTTCCGTCATCAAGACCCAGTTGTATGTTCGTGAGGATGGTTGAAGGTCTCTTGCGGTCCCGGAGCGCTTACCCGGCCGATCTGTATACACCTTCATCCCGTGCCTACGAGCCGCCGCCCGAACCCGAGTACCCGTTCCATGATCGCACCGTGCGCGTCACCCGCTGCGGCCGCATCTGCGTCGGCAAACGCAAGATCAACCTCAGCAACGTGTTCGCGGGGCAACTCGTGGGCAACAGAGAGGTCGAAGACCGGATCTGGCTGGTCAGCCTCCTGCACTACGATCTGGGATACTACGATCACGAGGAGGGACGCATAGAGCCGGTCCCAACGCCATCGGGGATACACGCCGAGAACTGGAAGGACGGCGGCGAGTCCGCCGCCCAGAGGCGCGCGAGCCAGCGCGACTACGCCATCCCCAACCTCGGCCGCAAGCGCGTCGACGGGATCACCACCGTCGACGTCATGGCCGCATTGCTTCCGATCTGGTCGACGAAGCGGGAAACCGCCAGGCGCATCCGCCAGCGCATCGGTGCCCGTCATGAAGTGGGCCGTCGCGCAGGGCTACCGCGAGGACAACCCGGCAGGCGACACGATCTCCGCTCACCAGCGGGCGCTTCCGCACTCCGAAGTCGCGCAAGCGCTCGAACGGGTGCGCGTCAGGCGCCCACCCGGCGACGGTGCTGGCGTTCGAGTTCCTCGTGCTGAACGCCTGCCGCTACGGCGAGGTCCGCGGGGCGCGGTGGGACGAGCTAGACGACGTCGCGGCCACTTGGACTGTGCCGCCGGTGCACATGAAGGCGAAGCTCGAGCACCGCGTGCCGCTGTCCCGGTCGGCGGTGGCCGTCCTCGACGCGGTGCGGGACCTCCGCGACAGGAGGGAGCGGGCTCGTGTTTCTTTCGCCGACGGGCCGGCTGCTCAGTGACAGCACGCTGCCCAAGCTCCTGCGCGAACTCGGCATCGGCGCGATGTCGCGCGGCTTCCGGTCGAACTTCCGGGACTGGGCCGCCGAGCGGACCGGCGTGCCGCGCGAAGTGTGCGAACTCGCCCTGGCACACGTCAACAGCGACCGCGTCGAGGCGGCCTATCGTCGAAGCGACCTGTTCGAAAAGCGCCGGGAACTCATGGTCGAGTGGGCCGACTACCTGGCGCAGCAGGCGCGATGATAGAAGCTGGTGTCATGAATGACTGAGGAAACGCTGCGAACGCAATTTCCCGTGCAGACGAGTCGCCCGCGCGACTCCGGCGACGGCGACGCGCGCATCATCGTGGCGCGTCACAGTGCCGACGCGGTCCGCAAGGTCAATGGAGTCACCGCGACCGCCGACGGCCTGGCCCGACGATCGAACCCCGATGCGACGTCGGCGCCCCGGGCGACCGACATGGTTACGGTCTACGACCTCGATTCCCGGGCCTGCCACTCCATAGTCCTGCACCGTCTCGACCCCAGGCCGCAGCCCGCGCCGGCCGTGGGCAAGGTCGTCGTCTTCTCTGAACCTGTGTACGCCCCGTGCCGGGCGAAGAATCTGCAACTGGCCACCTCCGGCTACTACCGCGATCAGGATGACCTCGCGCCCGGCATCCGCGATCAACACGACGGCACCCTGACGAGGGACGGCTCGCGGTGGGCGACCTCGATCATGGGCGGGACCGTCAGCGCGCGCCTGTCGTTCGTCTCCTCCGGCGAGCCTTGGGTGTACTGCGCCTCGCACTACCGCTTTGACAGCGACCTTCGCGATCTGCAGAGCGAGTTCGACGGGGAGTATGGCTACTCTGCGGCAACCCGGATTCTCGACCCCGACACCTTCGCCGCGTGGCTCGGCGTCGACTTCGCCCAGGGTTTCGACAAGACCACCGACGTCTCGCTCGGTCCTTTCGACGAGATCGGCTATGCGCGCAGCAGCTACACCACTAACCTATGGGAAGGATCGCGCCCAATCGACACCTTCGTCCACGTTTACCACGGGCCGGTCAACTACGAGGACATGTCCGGCCGCGTGGACAAGCAAGAACAGTGGTTCGATCCGAATGCCGGCCCGGTAGCTTGGTTCACCAAGAAGATTCCCTTCGCGAACCAGAACGAGTATCGCTTCGCAGTCTCTACGCTTGGCGCTCCTGTGAGCCAGAGACATTACATCGCCGTTTCGCCGGAATTGCGGGCGCTCACGTGCGCCATGTCGAAACCGTAGCACAGCCCTCTAATGGGCCGTGGACGGGCAGCCTCGCGCGGTGGTTCTTGCGGAGTGTCCGTGAGCGGGAGTCGCAGATGCCGGCGAGCGGACGTCACCGCCCGGTGGGCGGAAGCGATAGCGACCGTCACCCGCATGGGCCGAGACCGCGACCGCGTCGGCTTGCCGACCCGCGGGCTCGGTCGCCGAAGGCGATAGGGTGCGGGCCGGTAGGTATCGCCCACGGAAGGCGCGTGGTGCGGCGCGAGCGAGTTGACCGGAAGGGGGATTGCGGCTAGAGTCCGAATCGAGGCGCTGGAAGATTCCTGCCCTCCTTCCGAGGCCCGCACCTAGGTGCGGGCTTTCGTGTATTTGGAGCCGAGATGACGTACATCGCCTACCTCGACGAGTTCGGCCACATAGGCCCGTACATCGCCCGAAGCCATCCCAGGCACAACGACAGTCCGGTATTCGGACTCGCCGGATTCATCATGCCCGTGGAAGCCGTTAGAGGCTTCGGAACGTGGTTCTTCCAGCGCAAAGGCGAACTCCTGGACTTCGAGATCCAGCGCTCGGGAGAGCACCCGGCGGTTTGGGAGAAGAAGGGCTCGAGCCTCTACACGGTCACGAACGTGACGCGTTACCCGGAGCTGCGGCAAACGACGTTCCGGCTCCTGAACAAGATCCGGAGCCTGCGCGGGCGCGTGTTCTACTGCGGGATCCGCAAGACGGCGAAGCCGGAAATGCACGACGCGAACGCGATGTACGAAAGCGTGCTGGCGGAAGCGATCAGGCGACTCGACCAGTTTTGCCGCGACGACCACGCGCCTGCGGAACGCTTCCTGCTGGCTCTGGACGAGCACCCCCTACGGGCGGAATTGCTGACCGAAGCGGCGCGCGGGATGTACGGCGGCGTCGACCCGTGCCGCCAGTTGATCGAACCGCCGTTCCAACTGGAAAGCCACCGGTACCAAACGGCGCAGGCGGCGGATTGGATCGCCGGTCTCGAATGTGAGCGTTGAGAGTAACACCTCGAGAGCACGGAGGACCCATGAACTATCCATTGAGACACCTATCTATCCGCGTCCCCTGGCACGATACCGGATGGGAGGGACGTGTCTGCGCCGCGCCTCGACTAAACGGTTCGTGCCTGAAGTTGAAGCGTATAGCGGAAACCCGGGATGACGACGCGGAGGACTTGGTCTCGGGGCGGAGTATCAATGAACTGCCACAGGCGCAGTGGCCCGCATGTGTTTCAGAGCGTGTTGGATTCATGGCGCCATTCGAGTATGTCCGAGAGGCCAATCATCCATATAACCGCGGGCCTGAGACGAGCCACGGCCACTTTAGAAAAACTCCGCTACGCCATCCACCGTACTCGGCGCCGGCTGTACCCTTCGCTTGGATGCTTCGAGACGCGATGGCGACGCTTGGCGAAGAGTATGCGCTAGATGTTCAAGCGGAGCGGGAACCGGATCTGGGCTTTAGGACTCAGTGGACTCAGGATGTGAGTAACCAGACCGCTTTGTCCGAGTGTTTCACCAGTCACCTACAGCCGAATCGTTCGCTCTGCTTCTTTTATGCCAAGCAGGTCCCATTCGTGGAAGAGGCGGCGGGCCGGATCCTTGTCGGTGTCGGACGCGTGTTGAGCGTCGGCGCGGTGCAGGAGTACTACTACACGACCAAGAACCTTGAAGGCAAGCTACGTTCGATATTGTGGGAACGGATGGTCCAACACTCGATTCGTCCCGGATTCCGCGACGGGTTCTTGCTGCCATACCACCAACTGATCAACAAAGCGGCTGAAGACCCAGAACTCGATCTCACGGAGATCGCCGCTCTCTCGCCAGCAGACCGAATTCTCGAGTTTTCACACGCGTCCCAGTTGGTCAGCCATGACGGAGCCATTGCATCCTTGCTGGCATGTGCCGATTCACTGCGCAAAGTCAAGGGTCTTTTGCCAGGCCCGTGGGATCAGTGCTCGCAGTGGATCGACGCGCGGCTCGGCGAGCTCTGGAGCGCGCGAGGTCCTTGTCCCGGACTGGGCTCCGCGCTAAGCGCGTTCGGCTTGGAGTTGGGGACTTTCGTCGCATTGGCTCTCGCTGAGAAAGCGGGCGACAACGTTGACCCTTGGCCGTTAATAGGCGAGATGTTTGCCGATCCCCGGAAGTACTTGCCAAGATCGCTAGCCGACGGCATAGGCGAGACGCTGTCAAGCAAGTGGGCACGGCTACCCGATGATCGCCGGGCGCTGCTCAAACTAGTGAGTCGCTTCGAGATTACCGCCGAGCAGGCGACCGCTCTCTATGTCCAGGAGGAACGCGCGAAGGCCGGCATCCACATTAGAGACAAGGACATTCTTCGCAATCCCTACTTGCTCTACGAGCTTACGCGTCTCTCGGCGAATCCCGTCAGCGTTTGGACCGTGGACCGAGGGGTCTTTCCAATCGCGGCAATCCGAGAGCAACACCCGCTACCGGCACCGACTGCGCTGGATGCCGGAACGGATGTCCGGCGAGTCCGTGCGTTCACGATCAAGATTTTGGAAGATGCGGCCGGCGCGGGCAGCACGCTTGTCCCGCAAGACCAAGTAGTCCTCAGTATTCGCGCAACTACTCTGCAGCCTCGGTGTGCTGTGGACGCCGACCTGATGAATGTCGCGAAGGACAAGTTCGAGGATGCCGTCGTTAAGATCGCCATGGCGAACGGTGCCGCCGCCCTGCAGTTGGGCAGAATCGCCGAGATGGGAGCGATCATCCGGGGAACCATCGGTAGGCGCGTCAAGGGAAAACGGATGACGGTCCTGGCCGATTGGCGAAGACTCCTTGACGCACATCTCCCCGCGATGTCGCTTGGAGATGTCGATGAGGAAGCAGCACGGAAAGAGAAAACGGCGGCTCTGAGGGAGTTGGCAGAGGCCCGGATCGCGGTGCTGATCGGTCCAGCGGGAACGGGCAAGACGACCATGCTGTCAGTTTTCTGTTCGCACCCGGAAATCGAGGCAGACGGAATCCTGCTGCTCGCACCCACCGGCAAGGCGCGCGTCCGCATGGAGCAGTCCACTGAGAATCTCAAGCTCAAGGGGTTCACCATCGCCCAGTTTCTGACTCCGGACCGGTACGACGGCGGAACAGGTCGCTACCGCCTCTCCGACAAGCCGTCCGAAGCTGGTGCACGTACGGTCATAATCGATGAAGCATCTATGCTGACGGAAGAGATGCTCGCAGCGCTTATTCAGGCACTCAAAGGCGTAAGACGTTTGGTTCTCATCGGTGATCCGCGACAGCTTCCGCCCATCGGCGCCGGTCGTCCATTCGTGGATATAGTGAAACAGCTCACGCCGGAAGGTGTAGCGGAGACGTTCCCTCGGGTCGGTCCGGGCTACGCTGAATTGACAGTACGTCGCCGCCAAGCGGGCGACGATCGGGAAGACTTGCGACTCGCGGAGTGGTTCAGCGGCTCGTCCATCGCGGCGGGCGAGGATGACGTGTTCGACAGCGTGGTGGATGCTGGCCAAAGCGCACACGTCCGCTTCGTGCAGTGGGAGACGGCGGACGATTTGCGGTCGCGTCTCCTGGATGTGTTGGTGAGCGAATTGAAACTCCCGGACGGAACCGCGGCTCTGTCGAGACCCGATGATGTTGCCGGCTTCGACGCTACGCTCGGAGGTGTTACATGGAACGACAAGCGTTTCTTCAACCCTCGGAGAGGCGACCAAGCTGGCGCCGCAGAGACGGCGGAGGGCTGGCAGATCCTGTCGCCGGTACGGTCGTCAGCCCATGGCGTACCCGATCTGAACCGCCTGATCCACAAGCGGTTCAGACAGCGGATGATTGACGCCGCGCGTAAGCGGGGACGGCAGCGCAAGTACCCGAAGCCTATGGGAGCCGAGGAGATCGTCTATGGTGACAAGGTCATAAACCTCGTCAACACCGACCCCAGACTCCCGTGGCACGGCCATCGCAGGGTTTACCCGCCGAAGGAAGGGGCATACATCGCCAATGGTGAAATCGGGATGGCGGTCGGTTTTTTCCATAGGAAAGGACTTCCGGATCTGCGCTGGAAGATGGAGGTCGAGTTTTCGTCGCAACCAGGCTTCAAATACGACTTCACGGGCCGTGACTTCGGGGAAGAAAGCGACGCCGTTCTCGAACTCGCGTATGCGCTTACCGTGCACAAGTCCCAAGGCAGTCAATTCGGGACCGTGATCCTCGTGTTGCCAAATCCTTGCCGCTTGCTCTCTCGCGAACTGCTCTATACGGCACTTACGCGCCAGGAGGATCGAATCGTAATACTGCATCAAGGACCGCGAACCGAGCTACGCAAATACTCCTCGGACGACTATTCCGAGACCTCCAGGCGATTGACCAACCTGTTCGCACCTCCATCCCCGGTTGAAGTCAATGGTGTCTTCTTCGAGGACTACTTGATCCACCGTACATCGCGGGGCGAAATGGTGCGGTCGAAATCCGAGGTGATCATCGCGGACCATCTTGCAAGTGCGGGCGTCGAGTACGGCTACGAACAGCCGCTTACGATAAACGGCGTTACCAAGTATCCAGATTTTACGATTGAGGACATGGAGTCGGGATCGACGTTCTATTGGGAGCACTGCGGGATGATGCATGTACCTAGCTACCGCCTGCGCTGGGAGCAGAAGCTGGAATGGTACCGAGCCAATGGCATTGTGCCGGTGGCGGAGGGGTCCGGCTCGAACGCGACACTCATCGTAACGCGGGACGAAGCCAATGGAAGTATCGACTCCGCATCGATCACTGCGCTCCTCGCGAAGTTGCTGGGCTAATGGCGATAGTGGCCGTCGGCCTGCGCTAAGGATTGCCTAGCTGACAAATCGGTTGGACGTGGCAAGGAACCGGAGAGCGGATGACCGCCGACAATTCCAGAAACGAACTGGGGAGGATGTTCTAGGCGGCCGCCAACGCGAGTCGGCGCGTGGTCGTGGTGCCGTGGCCGATCGAAGGGGGTCGACGAGATCCTGTCGGTGCCGCCGAAGGTCCGCGCAGCTCGTCGGTCGCGATCGAATAGCTGCTGCCGCTTCCCGACTGGCGGCCACCGCACTGTGGTGGAACTCCTCTCCGAAGCGCCGCGGTGGCGCACTGCAGGGCTCGGCGGCGGTGGCGGCGTACGCGCGCGACGATCCGTGGGTGAGAAGCGGCGGGCCGGGAATGCACGGCTGGCGGAGTGCATGTGCGGTATAGGTGCAGAAATAGGCAACCGCCGCAGAAACGCGGGGGGATGACATTGCCAAAGAGCTGGATTAGCAGCGAACGTTGGATCTGAGTCGCATGAACAGGGCCCGATCATTCAAGTTCAATTCGACAGCGTGATCCCGAGAGACCCAAGGTACTCGCCTAAGTCGATGTCGTTCCAATGGTATTTCTCACCGAGAACGTTGATCAGTATCCAGAGAAAAACGAGCTCGCTTTCCTTACCACAGACCCATACGTGGTCAACTGTGAGTGAGCTGTCGTGCTGACGTGCGACCTGGAGCCAGCTTTCGAAAGGCAGAGCGTCTAGGCACACGAAACCCTTGCCCAAGACGAAAACACCATCAATGAACTGGTGGTTGAAGTACGGGCGGTTGTCTGCCTCCGCCTGCGCCAGACCATCCAAGTTGTACTCGCCTTCGGACGACACGTCCTTCATCCACCCAAGGACTGTGTTTACGTGCGCCGGTCCGTCATACGCGAACACGAATGAGTAGGGTCTTGGGTTGACGACCATGCCCGTAGGGTTGAAGCGCTGCCTGTGGGGGTGCGCATGGGACTTGATCTCTTTGGTCGCCAACGCGGCCTGTCGAATGTGGTCCTTTCTGAGGCGCGACTTGACTTCGATGAACGAAGAAACGGTCTCAATGAAGAATAGGTCGATGCCGGTGGCGAGTGAAATCTTCGGATAGCGATTGTTGTGGATCACCACGTCGAGTTGACGTCGCGTTTGATTGGCATTCGAACCTGCGTGGATTATCTCTCCCGTACCGATCCCAATTAGCGGCGAGGTATTGTGAGACAAAAGCTCACGGATGAAGGCCTCCCGGATTTGGCCCCTATTGGTTCCGTGATCGAACGACTTCGCTGCTTCTCCCTCGGCGTTAAGACGCTTGGCGACCCTTGAGAAGTGCGCCTGAAGAAGCGGAACATCGTAGCCAATCTGGTCTCGGACGACTTCGCTTTGACTGGATTTCATTGGTCCATCCGTGGTCGGAGCGACTGTTGGCAGTCGGATTTGGGATCGACGCCCGGACGTCGCCCCTTGTCGGAGACAAGCCTCGGGCTCGTTCTTCGTGATGTCAACCCAGTCTGGTGGGGCGCCCCACACTGGCTGCGGCCAAGGTAGGTGCAGACGAGCGGCGCGGCAGGACGGTTCTCCTGAGCGTACCAGGGTCTGCGGTGTCGGCAGAGATAGCGCTTGGCGACGCGTCTGGACTTGCCCTCTTCGAGGTATTCCCAAAGGGAGGGGTACCGGGTCTTGATGTCGCCTTCCGTCAAGGGGCAGTCGAGCAGGTAGAGCCGACGCTCCAATAGCGGGTTGCCGTCGCTGTCCGCTGGGATCTCGTCGTCGGACACGTAGCGCGGGCTCGGCAGGATCGGCCGGAAGGCCTCGTATGGCCGTCTGCGGCGTTCGACTTCCTCGGCGGACAGGATGAAATAGCTGTTGTCGCCGGTGGCCAGACCGCGCTTGATGGTGAAGTAGTCGGACAGTACCGGCGCATCGGCGACTACGCCTGGATCCGCCTTGGGGTAGCGGGTCCACTTGCGGTCGCTGCGCAATGCGGCGACGGGGACGGAGCGCCGCGACCGCCAGATCAAGCACCTGCTACGCCAAGCGCGACACTTCGGCCTGGCGCTCGTGCCAGCCGAACAAGCCGCTTGAAAACGCATCCCCTCCCAACGAAAATCAGAAGGTTACGAATTTGTTCCATGGCAGCGAATATGACTTTTATAACTCAATGTTTATAAAAGGTTTTTCTTGGTTTTTCATGGACGCTGGCCAACAAAACGACACCGTCAGACTTGCGGACCAGTGCCCCCTCCTGCAATGCCCTGGGTAAGCGCTCGGGACCGTCAGGGCTCGATGCCGATAGCCGTGGGCACCAGTGCTGTCGACCCGTGTCTCGCTTGGCACTGGCTGCCCTCCAGCACCCCATCCGTCACGCCCTGGTGGCCCTTCCTCCACGCCTTCGGCACAGTTCGTCCCGTTCGGTCCGCGTTGCGGCTTGGACTGCCTCACCACCGCGGCACAACCCGAACTCGTCGCGCTGGCACGACGATATTTACACGTAGTCATCACGCGTCAGCGCCAGTTTCTCCCCATCGAGGGCTCAGCTTCTGTCCTCGTTCGTGACGGCGGCTTCCTTGACGATGCTGCGGAAGGGGTTCCCATTCACACGTCCGGCTTCGGATCTCTTCTGGCGCTCAGCGCAGGTGCGCCATCAAATTCGCCATGGCGCCTAGGACCAGCTTCTCCTCGAACCAGACTGGCCCTTCAGCCCTGCAAGCTAAACAGGTCCCCAGAGGGTCGCGCTGGCGGCTGTTTCCGGAAGTCCTCCGGGACCGACGGCAGATCGTTGGCTTGGAACCAACCACCCTCGACAACGGCCTCGAGCAGATGCTCCTGCTGAGGATAGAGCGCCACCGTTGCCTCCAATACCCAGAGCAATTCCAGCAACTCAGTCGTGAACGCGCTGGTCCAGCGGGCCGGGCGGATGTTGTCTAGGCGCGATGACTTGCGTCCGGCTCCGCTCCTCATGCGGTACTTGAGCCAAGATTGCACGACCTTGAGGCCCGAAACCTCGAATTCGTAAATGTCAGGTTCAACGGGGGCGAACGCGCCGTCCCCGACATGAAGGGTGTGGGTCCCAGCGGCGTAGATGAACCTGTCGGGGTAACCATCGGCATCGCCGGAAATCGCTTGGACACACCGCGCTGTACCGAAAGGCACGTGGCCACGCTGTCTGTCCTCCGTTACCAATCGTTCTCCATAGGTGTGGAGCCAGAGCAGCCGAGCACCGATAGCACGAACTTGCTCAAACAGTGCGGCGTCCTTGGTGAGAGGCACGCGCACATCCCGCGTCTCCAACTCCGCGGCGAAACGCTTCGTAAAGGCTGGCTGTGCCAACACACCGTAGACGTAGGCAAGAAAATCCTCGGGGCTAACCGCACGCTCATAGGCTGAGCAAAGGATGTCGAGCAGTCCGGGCAGGACGTTCATCTGCGATGCGTCGGCAGCGCGATACAGGGGAATCGTGTCCTTTGCCCCATAGGAACCCCGAAAATGGTGCAAGTCGGGGATTGTCGCGCAAGCCATAAGCGCAGAACCGCCCCCGAGGGGTGAAGTCGTCAGTAAGCTTGTCACATACACCTGCCGTTCGTCGTGTACCTGCCACAAAGACGGCCCCGGTCTATCCAACATGCGCGCATCACAAAAAATGTACTGGCGATCCAATGACCGAAAGGAGAAACGAGCGATGCCGGGCGCCGGATCTCCTTTTGCGAGGCTGGTAACAGGGGACAATTGGACGTTGGACGGCGGCAACTGCGTTACGGAATCCTTCGCCTTACGTCCAGTCGGTGAATCCTTGAACAGCCCCTTCCGCTCGTGAGTGTCAGCTTCAAGCAGGGCATGCCAACGTGCGCGAAGGGTCTCCTGTTCGGGTGAAATCACCCAGGTGCGCCCAGCCTTGACGCCGGATTGCTGCCACGGCATGAGGTCAGTCAACAACGGCCAATCAAAATAAGCACCCTGACCAGCCGGACGGAACGGAGCCTGCCAGTCGGCCGGGCATTCCTGCCATGAGACCGTTGAAAGACGGCTAATGGCGTTGAGAGCGGCAAGTTTTTCCTCGCGCGTTCCTTCGATACGGGTGTAACGAACCGCAGCAGGGCTATTCTGCTTTGCGTCCTTCTCCCGCACGGCCACAGCGATGGCAACCGGTGTCTGGATCGCAAACACGTTGTCGCTCTTGCGGGTACCGCGTCCCTCTCCGCCGAGGTCGAGTATCCAGATGTCGTCGCACAGCCGGCGCAGGTGCTCGCGCATGCCGCCGAAGGCGTCGCCGTCAAGGTAGCTCGACGCGCTGATGAAACTGATCACGCCTGGCCCGCGGGCCGTGTCCTGCTCGAAGACCTTCCATAGCGCCCAGCGCCAGAAGTAGACATACAGGTTGTAGATGTTCTTGAGTTGGCCGCCATTCCCTGCAGCGACGACAGGGTCGAGGAAATCTTGAAAGATAGCGCTCTCGCCGTCCTCGCCCCAGCGCACCCAGCCGCCCGTCGAGGCCTTGTTGTCAAACCTCGCCGCTTCGTGCCGGTCGTAAGGCGGATTCCCCAAGCAAACCATGACCGGCACGGCGCTCTTCACCTGCAGCGCGCGAGCGTGCTGATCCGCGATGGGGCGCAAGAAAAAAGCGAGTTGTGGTGTTTCGGCGTGCGGGCTTTCGAGGCTATCGGTCAGGTAAACGTGCGTGCCGTCTGCGGGTAGTTGTGCACCGCGGTCGCGCAAGGCGCGGCTGACGCGCAGTTCCGCCACCGAATAAGCCCCGACCATCAGCTCGAATCCGTACAGGTTGCCAGCTAGCGTCGTGGCCTGCCCCTTGACAGCGCCATCGCCTTGCTTAGCTTCCACGCGTCCCAGCGCGTGTTCGATGACACCGAGTAGATAGGTTCCGGTGCCGACCGCCGGGTCGAGGGTGACTACACCGGGATCAGCGAAACCTAGCGGTTTCCCCAGACGATCGACGAGCAAGTCGTCGATCAGGCGCACTTGGGCGCGGACCACCTCGACCGGGGTGTAGTAGACGCCGGCGTCTTTGCGCAGTCTCGGATCGTAGGCCGCCAGGAAGTCCTCGTAGAAATAGAGCCAAGGATCATCGTCAGGAGCAGCTGACAGTGCGGTAGGCGGCAGCGCCTTGATGACGCGCAGCAGCATATCGAGGGAAGCAGCGATGTCGGCGCGTGCGGCGGGGTCCGTGAGAACTCGCAGGGTCCGCGCCAGCAAGTTGTGCTGTGCCGCAAGTGCGGTTTCGGCACTTTCAAGCGTGAACGTATCGGCGGCGTCTTCGCTGCGAGCCAGCAACAACGCAAAAGTCACAGTCTGGGCGTAGGCGTCGGCAAACTGATCGTCCCCGGCGTCGGGGAAAAGGAGCTGCCGCCAATCCCTCGCCAGTTCCACCAGGGGCGAAGTCGGGTGCTTGAGCGCATCGATCACGTCGTCGCGCAACAGGCCGGACAGCGGGGCCAACATGGCGGCAAAACGCTTCAGATCCATCTTCCCCGTTCGGTCCGTGGGGATGAATGGCTTCCAAGAGAGAAAATCCCGCAACAGGCCTTCGACGGCTAAGGCGTCCCGGGGCGTGGCAGCCTTGCTGCCCTCAGTAGCAACGTCGCCTGCCAGACGCACGACCCGCCCCACAAGCCCGCCGTCCCGGTAGAGCGCCCATTCATTGCCGTCGGTGTAGAGAATGTTCGGGATGGCGGAAAAGCGCTTGAACTGGTCGCGGTTGTGTCCCGTGAAACGGCTGCGGGTGGCACCAACGCCGGGTGCCTTGAGTTCGACGTATCCGGCCAGCAGCTGGTCGAGATGCACGGCGTAGTCCGGGCGCCCAAGGCGGTCGGGCAGGGGTGTTTCACCGGTGCAGACGGCGTTCGAGCCCAATACCTGAGCAGCCGCATCCATGAACGTCTCAAACGGGGCGCGTAGCTGGTCTTCCGGCGAACCGGTGGTCACCTGTGCCATCTTGGCCGTCACCGTACTGGCAAATAGTTCCAGGGCGAAGTGAAGTCGGGGTTCCGACTCAATTTGTGGCATGGTTGTACTCTGACCTCAATTGCGATGAACCGGAATTGCAATGAACCGGAGAAAAATGGCCGAACACGGATGTTGGGCGTGAGTGTGCGGCCTTGCCCGGAGCTTGACGGCTCCAAAAGGCTGCAGCGTTGTGGGGGTCGAAACCGCTACGGGCACAGTGGCACACGCCGACGCAGTCGGCTATTCGCTCGAAGTGGTAGCAGTGCAAGCTCGTCACCCTGGGGGGAAATATGATCAATTCGCGCTGCCAATTATAGTCGGCATCGAATTCGCAACGGTGTATCTCTCCCACGCACTTGGGGTAGTCCCGTTCATCCTTTGCTTGGTTCCGTTGTCTAGGCGAGCGCATTTGAGATTTGCTGTGCAAGATCCCTAATGTTTTTGCTGGAGACCTTTGAAATTTGCTGCGCAAGATCCCTGATCTCGTTGCTGGAGAGAATTACAGTGTGGTCCGATCCGTCTTTTTTCACTATCCGAACTTCCCAATGGAAAGGAAACTTGTTTCTCACGTCCACTGACACGACGCAATTATTGTTTGCCGCCATCGGGTTTTACCCTCCTCTCGAATTCGCTCTTGTGCCCAGCCTACCACTCGCCGGGGGGCCGTCCCTTGCTCGCCGCACCTACCGAAGAGTTGAAGTCGTTTCCCCATCGCACGACAAACGATGGCCGCTGCGGACTCATCCAGTGCGCTTTGTTCGACGCGCTGCACGGTGGCGTTAAACATGGAAGTCATCACGTCGATTTCAGCCGTATGGTCAGAATCAGCCCGCCGCTAGGAGCTTGGCGCACTTCGGTCGCCGTAAACATCAGTCCGCTTCCAGCAGTCCGGCGAGAGCCGCCGCCCGCTTCCACTGCCATGCCTCCGCCCACCATCCTTTGGAAGCCTCTCGCCCTGGCCCTATAGATCGGATGCCATGGGGCCATCGACGTTGATAGAGGGTGCCCGCCACCGTGCGCCGCAGTTCCGCCGCAGCAGATAGGCCCAGAGGCTGTATCGTGGCGTTGTAAGAAGCGCCACCACGCGGAGTGCCTCCAATCACACGCCGATTATGGTTTCTTAAGTGATAACTAATTCAATTTTACGGTATTTTCCATTATAAATCAGATAGTTATCATAATGTCTGGCGGAGAGGGAGGGATTCGAACCCTCGATGAGCTATTAACCCATACACACTTTCCAGGCGTGCTCCTTAAGCCGCTCGGACACCTCTCCGGTGGGGCAATGGAGGCGACCCGACCAGCCACACCCCGGCACCCGAGTCCGCTGCTGCCGCTGCTCCCTTCCAGGCCTGACGGGGTTCACAACTTGTCGTCGCGAGGGGACCGGTGGGGTCACCATCGTTGCGGGGCGTATCGTAGCGAGCGGGTGGGGAATGTGGCAAGTGACCGCAAGACATTCGGGTGACCCAGCTTCTACCGGCATATCCATTCGCGTACCCTAAGAAATCCTTAGCTACCCAGGAATCGGCGCACATGCCACCAATATCAAGCGGCCCCACCGCGCGCATCGCGGAGCGTGTCGTCAACACGCATTTCGACGGACTCTCGACCGAAACGATCACCGTCACCAAGCAGTGCTTGATGGATTTTATCGGGGTCGCGCTGGCGGGGATGGGCGAGCCACTGGCGCGCATCCTACTCGAGGAGGTGGAAGAGCAGGGCGGCCACCCGCAGGCGTCGATGTTTCGCGCCGGCAAGAAGGCCAGTCTGAGCCAGGCGGCGCTCGTCAACGGCACCGCCGGTCACGCCCTCGACTACGACGACGTCAACAGCGGTTGCAACGGCCACCCCACGGCACCCGTTGCGCCGGCGGTGATGGCGCTTGCCGAGCACATGGGATCATGCGGGCGCGACGTGATTCGGGCGCTTGCGACGGGTATCGATGCGGAATGCTTGGCCGTTAGCTACACCGGCCGATCGCCCTACAGGCGCGGGTGGCATGCGACCGGCACCGTCGGCTGCTTCGGCGCCGCTGCGGCTTCGGCACAGCTTCTCGAACTCGATGCCAATACGACAGCCCAGGCGTTCGGTATCGCGGGTACGCAGGCGGCTGCCCTGAAAGCCGTTTTCGGCACGATGACCAAGCCGTTGCACGCCGGACGCGCGGCCGCGACGGGCGTTACCGCGGCGCGCCTCGCAAAGCGAGGATTCGCCAGCCGGACCGATATTCTGGAGGCTCCCCAGGGTTTTGGCGCAACGCAGAGCGACTCCGTATCCATCGAGAAGTTCGAGCGCGACTTCGAGGCGATCGACTCGTTCGTGCCCGAGACCAACTACAAGTATCACGCCGCCGGTTACCTGGTGCACTCGGCCATCGAAGCGGCCAGGGCGCTGCAGGCCGAGCACGATCTGGGCACTCACGACGTCGAGAGCATCGAGATCAAGGTGGACAGCGGGCACTTCACCACCGTGAACATCCCGGCGCCGAGTACGGGGCTCGAGGCAAAGTTCAGCCTGCGCTTCGCCGTTGCCATGGCGCTGCACGGCGTCGATACGGCCCGTATCGAGAGCTTCAATGACGAGATCGTCGGTGATCCCGCCTTGATCGAGACGCGGGACAAGGCCCATGTCGTCGCGTTCGATGAGCCGGCGGCCGACACGCGGGTGACCATCACCGCAACGGACGGGCGAGTGGTGTCGCTCGACGTGAACGTGGCCATTCCGGAGCGCGACCTGGAACTGCAGTGGCGCAAGCTCGAAGGGAAGTTCCACTCATTGGTCGATCCCCTTATGGGTTCGGATACCGCGAAGCAACTCGTGGGCTGGTGTCGAGACCTGGAAAATCGCGAAGACCTGAGCGAGTTCTGGGATCTGCTCCGCGGCTGAAGCCGCACAAAACAGGGGAACTCTCCCCCTTTGCTTTTGGCAGCTTGGTACTTCCCGGCTCGCGCGGTTGTTGGCCCGGGCGTTCCCGAACACCCACGCCGCAACTCCTACAGATCAAACAGTGCCTTGCGCCAGCCACGCAGGAAACTTTGTGGGTTTGCTTCGATGGTGATCACGAAGGAAAGGGTCGCCGTCAGGCCGTCGGCGTCGGTGGCCGTCACGGTCACGGTGGCCGCGCCTTCCTCGCCGACCTCGTTCGGCAGCAGAACCAGATTGGTGCCTTCCACGCTCACCACAACCAACTCCGGGTTACTGGATTCCACCGCGTAGGTCAGGATCTCTCCCTCGGCGCCGGTGAACAGGGTAGTCAAGTCGACGATTGCCTCATCGCCGGAGGCGAGCAGGTCGAGCGCCGGCGGGAAGTCCGTCGCCCGCAGCGAGTTCTTGAAGAGCACCAGCGTCGGGCCAACTGCCGTGGCGATGCCTCGGAAGCAAGGGTGGCTGTCGTCGCCGCAAAGGTTCGTCGGAATCGGAGGCGCGGCGTCCAGGGTCACTCGCGCCGCGCCCTCGCCGATCCTGGTCACCATGATCGGAGCGGCTGCGGTATTGCCCGGCAGGACGGCCACGGAGTTGGCGGACAGTTCGCCGTTGCTCGCCGATACGCTCTGGCGCATCGCGAACGGTGCGCCCTTGGCGACAGTTGCAACAACCGTCGCCGGGTCAGGGGCCGCAGCGGCGGCGTCGGTGCGCGCCAACTCAAGCGTCAGCACGAAAGGTGCCCCGGGATTGTCGTGCAACTGCAGTTCCGCCAGGCTCGGAACGCGGTGGAACAAACCGTCCGGGAGCGCCTGGAGATTGTTGCCGTCCAGGCGTAGTTGCCGAAGGCCATAAAGATTCGCCAGTGCACCGGAGCGTAGTTCGGTAAGCGAGTTGCCGTCCAACCTCAGGGTCAGGAGATTCTCGAGTCCCGAAACCAGGCCCGAAGGCAACGTTTGCAAGCGGTTGCCACTTATATCCAGGTTGCGCATGCCCGGCAGATAGTCGAAGTCCTTTGATTGCAGCGCGTCTATTCCCATGTTGGCAAGTACCAGCGATTCCCGTCCGTCCAGGTCGGCTGTGGATACCGCGGAGCAGGCGGCTGCGCCACGCAGCGCGTCGCGCACTTGGGGCGTGCGGTCGCATACGCCCTCGTCGATGGTGACCGTCGCGGTTGCCGCCCCGAGCGCCACGTTGTTCTGGTGCTCGGCGGGCACCGCGAGCCCGACCGTGAACACCTCCTTCGCCGGTTCGATGTCGATGTCTTGGCGGATGGTGATTTCAATGACCGCCTCGGTCTGGCGGGCCGAGATAGCGACGGTGCCACCGGCGCCTTGATAGTCCGCCGCGTTCGCGTCGCTGGTGTTCGGATTGCTGTCCCTGCCGAAGACGTATTCGAGGGACGTGGACGTGTTGGATGCGCGGCTGAGGCGAACCGTCAGGCGAGCCGTTCCTCCCTCCGGTGCGGATGCGGAGGTGGTCGCGAAGAAAGCCGTCCGGCCCACCATTGCGTGGAAGCTCTGCGTGGCAGTCAAGCCACCGCTGTCGCGGGCCGTCACCGTCACGGAAGCGCCTCCTCTGGTGACGCCGCGAACTGTCAGGACACTGCCCCGGACCGACGCCGTCGCGGTGCCCGTGTTGTCCGACACGGCGCGGAACGTCATCGCGCGGCCTTCGGGGTCCCGGAAGTGATTGGACAGCCCGATCCGCACGCTGCCGCCGACTTCGAGGAATTGCATGGCGATCTGGCTGGTGATCTCGGGTGGCTGATTCACGGCGGCGAGTGGCGTGCCGCTTTCGGCATTCGAGGGCGTACCGTCATCGGTGCCGGTCCTGGTGGCGATAACGCGCACGAAGTATTGGGTTCCGGGCGCCAGGTTCGGAATCGTATCCTGCGTGATCGAGTCGCCTACGACGCGCTCCCGGGCACTACCGAAGGTCTGGCCAGCCGACCTCCATTGCACCTTGTAGCCGTCGGCATTGTCCACTGGATCCCACGACACGATCAGTGCACCAATGCCGGGTGTGACCGCAACGCCGGTCACGCGGCCGGGCGGTTGGCCCGTGGTATCGAGAACGAACGAGAGCCTCGCCATGGGTTCGTCCGAGAACTTGCCCGTGTTCCTGATGCTGGTGATGTTTTCCTGTGGATCGGTGTCGGAGTTGCTCAGCGTGAACTCGGTGCCGTCCTCGGTTCCGGCATCGTAGGGATACAGGTCGACCTGCACCGTCGCCCGCCAGTTGCCCTGCCCGTCGAGCAGCGATAGTCCGTTGATGCCGACAAACCAGTCCGGACTCGGGCCGATCATCGACGTCAAGGTGATCAGGGGATGATCGTCGGGGACATCGAGATCGAACGCAGCGGTTCCCGTTCCGCCGAAAGAGACACCTCGTTGGATGACCGAGTGAACATGCGCACTGGCTTGGATCTCGCTCCGGAGGGTGCCCGTTCCCCCCGTCTCCGCCATTGACTCGATGCCCGCCGAGGCCATGCCGCCGCTTTGCCAGAATGTGACATTACTGTTGTGGACTGCGCCGATCAGGGTGGTGAAATGCGCGCTGGAGACCACGCCGCCGGGCGTGCTTTCGGTAGTCCAGTTCCCAGTAAAGGTGACGCGGTAAGTCGCGGTCCCGGCGTCCTGCGCCGTTGCCGGGACGCCAACGCAAATCGCCACGACGGCCGGGAGCGTCCAGAGGAACTTGCGCCAAGCTGCCGCCGGGTCGGAACGGTCGCGATGTCGAATCATCCGGCACCTGGGGTGTTGGGATGCGTTGAGGGTGTGGTGGGGCAGAACTTGTGGCAGCGGAGAGCGATCGTCAATCGGAGTCTGGCTGTCTCGGCCGACCTTGATCTGCGCCTGGAAGCCCGGAACAAAACCTCACGTCAACAAGCCTGGATCACTTCCTCCGGCGTGGTGTATTCCAGGAAGATGTGATCCCCGACCCACTCGGGCGGATCGTGCCTCGGCAGCGTCAACGCCGGTTCCCCCTTGCAACTGATGCGGTAGAACAGGCGGGCGTCGTCCAGCGATTGGATGTTCTCTTTCATCGGCGGCGAGACGTGAATGGTCATGAAGAGGTCCCACAGCGTCACGTCGCCGGGCGTGTGGGCATGGTCGTAGCGGAACTGGGGCTGAAGCAGGTGGGCCTCGACCTCCTCGAGAAATGCCCGCGACGCTTGCGCCGACATGCCGTCGATCTCAACGGGTATCTGGGTCGGAGGCCGAGGGCACCATAGCGGGCTGTGCAACGACTTGATGCCGGAGCGCGGGTTGGTGCGAACCAGCGGCGCGGGGGCGGCTTCGTCGTTCCTGTTATATGAATGCCGTCGTATCCGGATGCGCGAAAGACGCGCCTGCTCGGCGCGGGGCAGGGCGGCGAACGCCGCGGCCGTATCGGCGTATGCCGTCTCGCCGTTGAGCGGGAGCGCCCTGCGCAGGCGCAACAACTCGGGATCGGAATCTTCGAAATAGCGGTCCGTTTGCGGGCCCTGGGAACCGGGAACCCATTCGGGGACCCATGTGCGGCCTGGAGCCTCCCGCGACACGGGTGCCTTGTGGACAAGAAACATGGATACGTGCAGCGGTATCGCGTGGTGTTCGATATCCGTGTGCCACGTGGTGGACGGGACAAGCGTCGGCCCGGCCTGACGCTCCTCGTCGCTGAGGTCCCGGACGTTGGTCACGACGAAAACGGCGGGAGAGTCCGCGCCCGGCAGGCAGCGCAGCGCATCGGGAAAGGCGGCGTTCACCCGGGAGGAAGGGCGCTCCTCGAGCGGTAGAAGTTCGGGTTCGTAGTACCGGGTGTTGCCGAGGCGCTTGAAATTGCTCGGGTGCGGCAGTGGCGCGCCCCAGTGGTTAGCGAAACGCTCGAAGTGGGTAGGAGAGAACGCATCCAGGTCCTGACCCGCAACGGTCATGATTCGGAATTGACCCAGCGCATCGAATAGGACGTTGACCTGTTCAGGTTCCAGCGGCTTGCCGAGATCGATTCCACTGATCCGGATCCCTGCGCCGCTGTCCGCCAGGGGGGCTTCGCTGCGCACATGCGCGCCGAACGCCTTTTGCAACCGTCCGTTGATCGTGTCGCCCATTCGTCGTGGACCCCTTTGCTAGCCGTTACCCTAACTTTACCCGCTGGCCCGTACGTGCGGATTCGTGCACCGCATCGATGAGACGCATCGTCCCCACGGAAATGTCGGCCGGCAGAAACGTCGATTCGCCCGTCGACAGGGCGTTGACCAAGTCGAGGAGTTCCGCACGGTAGGGATTCAGTCCCGGCACTTCGACCGTCTCCTCCTGCGGGCTCCGATAGTCGGCGTTCGCCCATGTGAAAGTGGACGATTCGTCCCTGGGCCATGACCAGGCGGTTCGCGGAACCCAGATGGTGCCTTCGGTACCGACCACTTCGCAGGTCCCCCGGCGGGGCCATCCGAAGCTGCAGTCGAACTGCCCGATCACCCCGTTCTCGAAGTGCAGCGTTCCCAGCAGGGTGTGCCAGATCTCGGCATCAGCGTCGAAATTCCCGTTGGCCGACACCCACAGGGGATCGGCACCGACCAGATAACGGATGCTGCTGAGGCAATAGCAGCCCAGGTCCATGGCGGCCCCGCCGCCGAGCTCGCCGCGCCGGCGCCAGTTGGTTGGATTCGAGGATCCGGACGAAAAGCTGGCCCGCACGCAACGGAGTTCACCGACGGCGCCGCCGTCGAGGCGCTCTTTCACCGCGTGGGCCTGCGGGTGATAGAGGTGCATGAACCCCTCCACCAGGATCACGCCCGCGGACCTGGCCGCCTGGAACATCCGCTCGGCCTCGCCGGCATTGAGAGCCATCGGCTTCTCGCAGAAGATGGCGCGAACTCCGCCGCGCACGCCGTCCAGCACGTTTTCCATGTGGGAGGCGGGCCACGACCCGACGATCAGGATGTCGGGCTGCTGTTCGGCCAGCATCGTTGCCGCATCGGCGTAGGTGTTCTCGATGCCGATGATCTCCGCGAAATTTGCGAGCGATTCCGCGTGGGCATCGCAGGCCGCGACCGGTTCGATTTCCGGAATATCTTTCCAGAGCGGTGCCAGGGTGCCCCTGGCGTGTCCGCCGCAACCTACGATCGCCAGCTTGTATTTGTCAGTCATGTTGTCCCTCCTTCCAGTGCAGATAACCAAATAAGCAGGCCGAGGTCCAGCACCGGCGCATAGATATGATTTCGCGATGGCTTTCACAGTAACGGAACTGCTGCACCATTGGCGTCATAGCCCCTTGCCAAGTCTGGACCGATTGATGGCCGGGGAAGAGCAAGATATTGTTCCGATGACTTGGTATGTCTAGAAGGAAAGCTCGTGCCGCGAGTGGGTGCCAAACGCCAGATTACGCTCCCCGTCGATCAATGCAGGGAGGCCGGGATCGAGCCAGGAGACGAGTACCGCAGCTTCGTCGCCGACGGTCGGATCACCATCGTGCGAAAAGCTGCCGGCGCGGCCAAGGGGTTCCTGAGCCACGTCGCTGGTGATCGTGATGTGAGCGAAGAGGAGTCACTGCAAGATGCGCTGGACGATTCGACGCCTTGATCGAGGCCGACGCTGGCGTCCCGTGCTGGTCAGATCATCCGCACTACAGCGCGCGCAGGGCCGGCAGCACTTCCTGCGCAAGCGCCCCGCGCGTGCCGAAAGCACGGCCGCCGGCGAAGTAGATGTGGCTGAGGCCGAGTTCCACTATGGGCGTGAGGCGCTGGACGACTTCTTCCGCTGTTCCAGCGACGGCGAACCAGTCGATGAAGTCCCGATCGATCAATTTCGCGTGCGCCGCATCGCCCTGCGAGTGATGCGCGGTGTCGTACTCCGTCTGCAGACGCGCGGTGACGCGCCGCATGATCTCGGGTTGATTGGCGAAGTCCGTTCCTGCGCCGGCGCTGAAGTGCGCGAACGTCGCGACGCCACCGCGGATGGCTTCCTGGACCTGACGCTGGTCGTTTCCGACGGCAACGTTGATGTATGCCCCGATGGGAATGCTGGCGGCATCGCGTCCGGCGGCTTCGGCGGCCCGACGGACGGTATCGATGCCCCAGGACAACCGATCGAGATCGGCGCCCACGGCCAGTGTCACGCGGTCGGCGAGGCTCGCCGCCAGCGCGAGCGACCTGGGACCCGATCCCACCATGTCCACGGGCACCTTTTCGACCTCTACGAGATCGAGCCAGCGCAGACGGCTGGGGAAGCCGTTCTGGTCGACCACGCCGCCCGAGAGGTATCCCTGCAGGTCACTCACGTAGGCCCCATATTCCTTCAGAGACGCGATCTTTCGTCCGATGTGCAGGACGGCGCTGTCGCCGCGTCCAATGCCGAGGATGGCCCGGCCGTCGCTTTCGGCCTGCACGCTCATGATGCTCGTGGCGGTGACCGCCGCATGGCGCGTGATCGGATTGGTCACGCCCGTGCCGAGCATGATGGAGGAGGTCGCCTTGGCGCACAGCGCGAGTTGCGAATAGACGTCTCCCCGGAGGTTCTGGCTGTCCGTCAGCAGAAAGATGTCGAAGCCGTTGCGCTCCGCGGCCTCGGCCGCGGGAACCGCGATCCCGGGCGTCGCGAGCCCCATGGCCGCGAACTGGATCCCGCTGGAACGTTGTTCTGGCATCGCTTTGCGGCTCTCTAGCCCTTCGGCCTGAACCGTTCGGGAAAGTCCTCGGTGAGCCCCATTTCGCGCACGTCGAGTGACTTGATGCCCATCTTCAATGCCGGCGAATCCGGCTTCAGGCGAAAGTCTTCGTTGTCCCAATCCTCCAGAAGGGGATCCGAATAGATGCTGTTCTCGGCATAGCCGAGCGCGCGGAGCTTCGTGAGGACCTCGGCCGACTCTTCGGAGACGCCCTGGACGAAATAGACGTTGCCGTCGATTTCCGTGTTCTCCATTCGACCGAGATGCTCCCAGATGTCCATGTCCTGGATCAGGCGGCCGGCCAGGGAATAGAACGGCCCGTCGTAGCGGTATCCCCGCCTCGGTTCCTTCATTTCCCCGGTATGCAGGAAGACATTTCCCGTGACCTTCGAACCGTCGATGGGCCGCTGGCCGATCCACAGGTAGCAGCCCGGATAGACATCGCAAATCACGTTGTTGACCACATAGGTCTCGTGCCTGTGGATCACTCCGCAGGAGTTGGTCTTGTAGATGACGTTCTCCGCGATCGTGGTCTTTCGCTGGAAGTCGTCGATGCGGATCGCGCCGGCGATGCGCGGATTGAAGATGTGGTGGACGTAGTTGCGCCGGATGACGTTGTTCTCTCCCGCGCCCGAGATGTTGATGGACGCCCCGTCGACGAAGACCTGGTTCGCGCGGGAGACGTCGTTGTACTCGACGACATTGTCTCTCGTGTGCAGGTACTGCGTGACCAGCGGCCAGTCGATGACGCCGCGTACTTTCGAGTCTCTCGCGTCCTTTTGTACCGCCTCCGGGTCTTCGATCTCGTGCCAGCGGATGCATGGCGCGCATTCCCGCATCTTGAGGACGTTGTAGGCCTCTTCCGGGATGAAGAACTGCGGCCGCACGCCGCACAGGCAGATCGCCTTGCGGGGCATGTTGTGAATGGAGTTATGGGCGACGTGGTTCTCCGAACTCTGGTGCAGGATGATCCCGTGGGAATGCCAGAAGATCTCTCCGAGGTGGTGGAGATGGTTGTTCGCGATCACGTTGTTCCTGTTGACATCCTTCGTGCCGGGACCGTAGCCGAGCAGGAGGATGCCGGAGCAGCCGAGGTGGCTGAGTTCGTTGCGGGTGACGACGATTCTCTGGCAGTGGAGGTCGAGCCGGATGGCTTCGCCGCCGCTGTTGAAGAACCTGCAGTTTTCGATCCGGCAGTCTTCCGCGCCCCGCAGGCGGAGCAGCCCGTGGCCCTGGTCGATCATCGCCCAGTCGTGCTGGATCGACATGTAGTCGTCCGAGACGGCGTACCGGTCGCCCTGGGTGAAGGCGAGGCCGTCGAACGCGATGCCCCGGACGGGCGTGTCCGTCGGGCCTTCGACATCGACATCGCCCTCGACGCGCACCAGCTCCATCAGGGACGGCGCGAAGATCTCGTCTCCGGGCTCATCCCCCACGGGCCAGAGGTAGAGTTTCTTTTCCTTCGAGTTGAGGACCCACTCTCCGGGGTAGGTCAGGCCCTCGGGCACGTTCTCGATCGCTGCGGTCGTCTCGCCGCGGTCGATGCCCCCCGTCGCCTTCAGCACGTAGCCGCTCTGCGCCGCCGTCTTGGCCAAGTGCCATTCCTCGTCGACGAACGCGAGCGGCAGGATCGCCATGGCGTATCCGAAGCGGATGACGAGCTCCACGTCTTCCAGGTTGTCCCAGTTGCGCAAGGCGCCATCGGGAAAGCCGAGATACCGAAGCGGATCGAGAGCCCCTTCATAGTCGGACATGTCGCCCGAGCCGAGCTTGAATTCCCCTGGCGGCGGCACGGTGCGCCTCAGGCGCACGGTCGTCGGGTTGAAACCGTCGGTCTGCGCGCGGGAGAGACGCCGGTCGCCATCGTAGAGGGTGCGGAAAGCTCCAAGGTCCGACGGCACGTCGGCTACCCAGACGTGGGGCTGCGCCATGTGGGAGAGGCCCTCGGGGACATCCCTTACCAGCTCCCGCCATCCCTCGATTCGCACGCCCGAGGAGAAGATCGGTTCCTCGCCGGGGTAGGCGGCATACGTGATCGTCTGGCCCGCTTCGGCGGAGTCTTCCAGCCCAAAGACCACGGTCTCCGTCAGGTAATACCTGCCGCCTCGAATCTGGACGACGATGTCGTCGTTGTTGCCGCCCTGCTTCAGTTCCCGCACGGCATCGCGCGCTCTCGCGAGCGTCGCGAACGGACCGTCCGTCCCGTCTGCGTTCGGGCTCTCCAATGTGCCGGTCCAGGCATCGTCACCGTCCGTGGCGACATGGAAATCGGCGTTTTGTCCTGCTTGCGCGTTCATCTCAATCTCCTGCAACGCCTCAATCATCGCCAATGACCAGCCGTGGTTCAACGCCTCGTGTCGAATTGATGCGCCGTCCGACCTATACTCGAACGCGAACAGGGAGGGAAAAGCACATGAGTGAACTTTCAGTTGCCGTGCTCACCGGAGGGCACAGACACCACGTCGTACAGTTCATAGATTTCTTCACCAGCCTTGATGGCGTCGACGCATACGTGTTCAACATCAACGATTGGCTCACGCCCGCGGGCCTCGACGACCGTCGCTACTTTGCGGGTAAGAGGGACGTCCACGATGCGGTGCGCGACAGCTTCGATGTCACCGTCTTCTACACGATGACGCAGAAAGGGCCGAACGAAGAGGAAAGGGCCTCCGTCGAGCGCCTGATCGAGAACGGCCAGTCGATTTTCATCCTGCACCACGCGGTGCTGCATTGGCGATACGACGACCGCTGGGGATCCATCATGGGGCTCGGGGGAGCGCGGTGGGTTCGGGACGTGGACTGCGGCGGACCGGTGAACGGTGTCTGGTTCGGGACGGTTCCGGTGAAGGTCAATACCGATCATCCGCTCTCGGCCGGTCTGGCCGATTTCGAGATCGAGGACGAGACATACGCGGTCCGCGACTGCGAAGACGATTGCGACGTGCTCTTGACGACGGACCGGCCCAACGCCATGCGCACGCTTGCGTGGACGCGCATGGAGGGGGACTCCCGGATCTTCTGTCTGCAGCTTGGGCACGACCCCCAGACCTGGAATAACCCCGCCTTCCGCACGGTGGTCCAGAACGGGTTGCAGTGGTGCGGGGGTAGGTAGCGGCTTGCGGCACGCGAAGTGCCGATCAAGGCGGGGGATCCGGGACGGGTGGCATGGGCGAAACCGAGGGCTTGGACGGGGGTGAAACACGGCGTGCCCGAAGGGCCGACGGGTTTCGTGGCGCCAGAACGTCGTCAAGACTAATTCTGCGGGGATCCCCCGGTCTTTTCGGTCCCTTTCTTGGCGACGCATACCGGCTCGCGCTCGCCGACTGAAGGCTTGCGCCGCAAGCTCAGATACGTTTGCAACAATATTCTGTTGTGACGACGCCGGCTTCAGCTTCCCGGTGGCTGCTCGTCGAACTCGCGCCCCTCTCGCGCGGCGGCTATGCGGCGATCATTCCAGGCGCGCCACTTGGCCTCGGATTCCTCGATGCCCTTAGCGTAGCCCCTGGCCTCGTGTTGCTTGATGACGGGAATGACGAACCGGTTCGCCATGGCTTCGTACAGCGTCATGAGTATTCCTCCCGTGGTGTTCAGTACGCGGGTCATCAGCACCGAAAAGACCACGATGCCAATGCCGACGCCGCCAAGTTCCGTCAGCATCGCGAGGGCATGGTCGCCCGTGTTGCGCCAGATCGGCTCTGCTGCGGCATCGTCCGCCGACCACGACTCTCGCGCCTTATAGCCGATGTACGCGAGGGCCACAAGCCAGAGTGGGATGACGATTCGGAAGAACGTTCGAGCGTCCCGCGCGGTGACACTCCAGATGGACACTTGGTCGTCCAGGCGGGGTATCGGCGACGGCAGCAGTCTGCGCGGCCACCTTCCATGGAACAACCGTTTCCGGGAGCGTGAGCGACCGGGCGCGGTTGTTGCATGGACGACGAGCGGGGCCGGGCCACAGGCGGGGCCGACAGGCGCCGGCTGTGGGGCACTCACATCGGTCTCCGGGTGTCGGGCAGCGGATGTCCCAGTATGGGATCGTCGGCGACCGCCGGGTAGCGGAGGAAGCCCGGTCGGATGTGAGAGATCCGCTCAATCGTGTGGTGCGGATCACGGGGTCACATCGGTCCCGTGCCGAGAGGCCAAGATTGCAGCAGAACCCGGGTCAGGTCTCTTCGCGGCTCGGCTGCAAGCCGTGCTTTTTCAGATACCCCCTGAACTGGTGGTAAGTGAGTCCCAGCAGTTCGGCGGCCTTGCGCTGGTTGTGTCGGGCCCGGTCCATCGCCGCCTCGACGCGTTCGGTCTCGAAATCGCGGACGGCCTGCTTCAGGTCGAGGGGCAGGACTGGTGGCGCCGAAGTGTTCGGCTCCGCTGGCTCGTTGCGGGGACGGTAGGGCGAGTCGAACGGGTCGAGCACGATTTCCTTTACCCTGGCGTCGTCGTCGGTGCGGTAAACGGCGCGTTCGACGACGTTTTTCAGTTCTCGCAGGTTGCCGGGCCAGTCGTACGAGACGAGTTGGCGGACCGCGGCGTCGGCGAAGCCGGGGAAGTACTCGCGGCCGAGTTCGGTGGCCATGTTGATGGCGAAGTACTCGGCGAGCAGGAGGATGTCATCGGTGCGTTCGCGCAGTGGCGGCAGCGTGATGACGTCGAAGGCGAGCCGGTCGAGCAGGTCGCGGCGGAACTTGCCGGCGTCCGCGAGTCGCGGGAGGTCGGCGTTGGTGGCGGCGACGAGGCGGACATCGACGCGCAGCGTGCGGCTGCCGCCGAGTCGTTCGAACTCGCCGTATTCGATGATGCGCAGGATCTTTTCCTGTACCAGTCCCGACGTGGTCGCGACTTCGTCGAGGAACAGGGTGCCTTCGTTCGCCCGCTCGAATCGGCCCTGGTGCATGCGCGCCGCGCCCGTGAAGGCGCCCGCTTCGTGGCCGAACAATTCGCTTTCGATCAACGAATCGGATATCGCCGCGCAGTTCATCTTCAGGAATTCCGCGTCCCACCGGTTCGACAGGTAGTGCAGGCGTGCGGCGACGAGTTCCTTGCCGGTTCCGCGTTCGCCGACGATGAGCACGGGCTTGTCGAGCGGCGCCACGGCGGAGACATCGTCCAGCGCCTGGAGGAAGGCGGCGGACTCTCCGATCAGTCTATCTGGCTCGCTAGGCATGGCGGCATTTAACCAATAGTTGGCGAAAACGGCCACAAGAATTGTTTTGAGCTTTCCCAACGAAAGCGGGCGGGTTGATAAGAAACAAGGGGTTGGGCCAATTTTGCGGGTTGGCACGGAATGTGATTTGCATTGTGTCGAGGAATCGCCACGCACACCGCAAGGAGCAAGACTGATGGGCATATTCTCTCGCGCGACGGAGATCATTAACTCCAACATCAACGCCTTGCTCGACAAGGCGGAAGATCCGGAGAAAATGGTTCGACTGATCATCCAGGAGATGGAGGAGACGCTGGTCGAAGTGCGCACCACTTCGGCGCGGGCGATCGCGGACAGGAAGACGCTCTCGCGACGCCAGGAGTTCCTTGAAAAGGACGCCTCCGAATGGGAGCGCAAGGCAGAACTTGCGATTCGCAAGGGTCGCGACGATCTCGCCCGGGGCGCGCTGGCGGAGCGGGCCAGGACCGAAGCCGCCACCGAGGCGTTGGTCAAGGAGTCCGCGGCGCTGGAGGAGACCCTGGCAAAGTTGAGCGCCGACATGGAGACGCTGCAGGCGAAGTTGAAGGACGCCAAGGCGCGCCAGAACGCCATTGTCATGCGCGGCAAGGCGGCGCGGAGCCGGCTCGGCATTCGGCGTCAACTGTCGGATCACAGCGTTGACGATGCGATGCTGCGCTTCGAACAGTACGAGAGCAGAATTGACGATCTCGAAGGCCAGGTCGAATCCTACGACATGGGCCAGAAGACCCTGGCGGCGGAGATCGACGCGTTGGAAGGCGATGAGAAGGTCGATGCGGAATTGCGTCGCTTGAAGGAGCGCGTGCAGCAGGACGAGCGGCCCCAGGACGCCAACTGAAACCGGACCCCATAAGGAGAAGCGCAGATGAGTGAAGGCGTGCTTGGGATTCTGCTTGTCCCCGCAGTCCTGTTCATGGTGGTCGTAGCGCCGATCTGGCTCGTGATGCACTATCGGAGCAAGCGGCGCGGGCAAGCGGCGCTTTCGAGCGACGAGCGGGCGGAACTGGAGAAGTTGGAAGATCTCGCAGAGCGGATGCGCGAGCGCATCGAGACGCTAGAGGCCATACTGGACGCGCAGACGCCCGATTGGCGCAAGCGCGACGCCACGTCGTGATGGGAGGCTGAGGATGAATCAGACCTCCGGCGGCGATGGCCGAAAGAACAAGCGGACGTTTCAGGACGCCGCCAGGGACTTGGAGCGCGCGGTGGAAGAACTTGCCTCGGCCGCCACGGACGAGGTTTCCAGTCGCGCTGCCAGGTTACTCGACGAGGCCGTGGCGCGCGTGCGGCGAGAATCGGGCGTGGGCGGTGAGCGAGAGCGCGAGGCCGAACACGATGCATCGGCCGATGCGGGTCGCTCGAGACGAATCCACTACAGCGACTACGCGGATCTGCCGCGTCGCTCGCGCAAACTCTACCTTGATCGCAGGAATCGCAAGATCGTGGGCGTCTGCGCCGGCGTCGCGCGATATTTCGGCATCGAATCGTGGGTCGCGCGTTGCGCCGCGCTGACCGGTCTGCTGTTCCTGCCGAGCGTGGTGTTTCCCGCCTATTGGATCGCCTTCATATGCATGGGTCATCCGCCGTCGGATGCAAGAGACGGCGGCAGGAGGCGCACCAGGCGGCGCGGCGCCAGGACCAGGGCCGCCAGGGCGAGAAGACGCGCGGAGAAGATAAGACGCGCCGCTCGACACGGTCGCCGGAGTTATGATGCGGAGAAGGTCCACCGTTCGCCAGCGCCGGAATTCGGCGCGCATTTTTCGCCGAGGCAAAGCCTGCGCGCGGCGCAGGCCGATCTCGCCGAGGTTGAACTCAGGTTGCGGCGCATGGAGGCGTTCGTGACGTCGGATCGATACGAACTCGAGCGCGGCTTGGCGGAGATCGGGGCGGGGACAACCAGGGCGCAGGCCGCGTCGCCGAATCCCGACCCCGGCGGACGGACAACAGAAGGAACGTAGCCAGATGGACGTCTTTGCATTTGTCATATTGATCACGATCATCGGCGGTGGGATCCACTTGACGAAGCTGTGGATTTACCGCCGCGCAAAGGGAAACGGTGCCAGAGCGGAAAGCCTGGAACGCGAGGTCAACGAACTGCGCGAACGCGTCGAGGCACTCGAGCGCATCGTCACGGACGACAAGTATGCGCTTGGTCGCGAGATCGAAAAACTCGAGGGCGACTGACAGGCTGGCAGCGAGTCGTCGCCTACGGGGATAGCCGCACCCGGTCGGGGAAGTCCGTAAAAACGCCGGAAACGCCTCGCTTGCTGAGCTCGAGCGCGCGTTGCCGGTCGTTCACCGTAAAAACGAGCACGCGAAATCCCGCCGCGAGTAGCCTTTCGATGCGCCTGGGCGTTGCGATGTCATTTCGGATGTTGATGGACCAGGCGTCGATGGCCCGCGCCGCCCCGGCCATGTCGTGGTGGGGCATCCTGAATACCGGTGCGCACATCGCATCCGGCAGGGCGCGGCGAATGGCTCGCAAGCGACCGAGGTCGAGACTCGATATCAGCGTATTCCCGGAGTCGTGAGGCATCATCGCCATTGGCGCTTCGGTTCCGGGTCCCTTGAGTTCGACATTGATACCGACGCCCGCCGGTAGCGCCTCGAACACCTCTTCCAGTAGCGGGATCGCCTCTCCCTCGCCGGCGTCCAGACGTTTCAGTTCCGCGATGCTGTAGCCGGACGTGGGACCGCGGCCGTTGGTCGTCCGGTCCACCGTCGGGTCGTGAATCACCGCCAGCCGGGAATCCACCGCCTGCACATCCAGTTCCACGGCGTCGACCCCGCAGGCGAAGGCGCGGCGAAAAGCCTTCATGGTGTTTTCGGGGGCAAGCCCAGCGGCACCTCGGTGCCCGATGATCAAAAATTCGCCGTCGAAGCCCATAGCGGCCCCAGCCTGTTGGATTTGCGTCCGCGACGCCGAAGGAACGCCGACATCACGACGACGGAAGCCATTTTGTCCCCGGCGGGGCTACAATGCGAATGCCAATGAGTTACCAGGTTCTCGCACGCAAGTACCGTCCTCGGGCGCTCCGGGATGTCGTCGGCCAGGATCACACCGTCCGCGCCCTTGTCAACGGGCTGGACGCGGACCGTCTGCACCATGCGTACCTGTTCACCGGCACGCGCGGGGTCGGCAAGACGACGATCGCCCGGGCCTTCGCGAACTGCCTGAACTGCGAGGCGGGCGTCAGTTCCACGCCTTGCGGCACCTGCTCCGCGTGTGCCGAGATCGTCGCGGGACGGTTCGTGGACCTGATCGAGGTGGACGCGGCGTCGCGAACGCGGATAGACGACACCCGCGAACTGCTCGACAACGTGCAGTATCTGCCGGCCCGGGGGCGCTACAAGGTGTATCTCATCGACGAGGTGCACATGCTCTCCGCATCCAGTTTCAATGCCTTGTTGAAGACGCTGGAAGAGCCGCCGCCGCATGTGAAGTTCCTGTTGGCGACGACGGATCCGAAGAAGGTGCCCATCACCGTGCTGTCGCGGTGTTTGCAGTTCAACCTGAAGAACATCCTGCCTGAGCGCATCGCCGCGCATCTTGCGGCCATTCTCGAAACGGAAGAGGTCGAATTCGAGGCGGACGCGCTCGATATCATTGCCGACGCCGCGCAAGGGAGCATGCGGGACGCGCTCTCGGTCGTGGATCAGGCGATCTCGTTCGGCGGCGGCAGGGTGGGTGCCGAAGATGTCGCGAGCCTGCTCGGCACGGTGCGGCGCGACGAGGTGTCCGCCTTGCTGGGCGCGCTCGCGGATGCGGACAGGCAGCGTCTGCTGCATTGCGCCGACGAACTCGCGGAGCGCAACGCGGACTTCGCGGATGTGCTCGCCGGGATGCAGCGGGCGCTGCACGACATTGCCATGGCGCAGGCTGTGGGCGGCGAGGTGATAGCTTCGTTGAGTCCCTTCGTCGGGCGGATGATGCCGGAGGATGTGCAGTTGTTCTACGAGATCGCGCTGCGCGGTAGTCGGGATCTGCAGTTCGCGCCGGACCCGCGCGTCGGTTTCGAGATGACGCTGATCCGAATGCTTGTGTTCGCGCCGGAAACGGCCCAGTCGGGCGGAAAAGACCGACAGTCGGCACCTTTGGCACTGCCGGCGGCCCGACCCCGCACTTCGACCATGGACCAACCGCCCCCGGTCGCCGGCGCTCCCGGCGGGCGGTTGCTCGATGGAATGCGCCAGGCGCCAGCGTCGAGGGAGGGGGCGGATGGACCGCCTGCGGCCGTGTCGGCGCAGGAGCCGACGCCTGCGCCCGCGGAACCGTTGGAGGGAGAGGAACCAATGCCCGATCTGCATGCGCTGATAGGGCGGATGCAGCCCTCCGGTGTGACGAGGATGGTGCTCGACAATTGCCAGCTCGCGTCCCACGCCGATAATCGGTGGGAACTGGTATTGGCCGAAGAGCACGACATCCTGTTGCGCGACGATAGCCGGGCGTCGGTGCAGGACCTGGTATCGACGTACATGGGCCGGGAAGTGCGCGTCGACATCGTGGTCGGCAAGCCCGGGGAGGAGACTCCCGGCGAACGCCGGCGGCGGCTCGACGCCGCGCGTCAGCGCGCGGCGGAGCAGGCGATCGCGTCGGACGAAACCGTGCAGTCGCTGCTGCGCGTTTTCGACGGCCGGGTGGGTTCCGTAAAACCCTTGGATGATCGGGAGTATCGCAGTCCATGAAGGATCTCGGTGATTTGATGAAGCAGGCGCAGGAGATGCAGGCGCGCCTCGAACGCGCGCAGGCCGATCTCGCCAAGGCGGAGGTGGTGGGGGAGAGCGGGGGCGGACTGGTGAAGGTGACGCTGACCGGTCGCTACGAAGCGCGCAAGGTGGAGATAGACAGCACCTTGACCGGCGAGGACCGGGGACTGCTCGAGGATCTCGTCGCGGCGGCCGTGACAGACGCAGCGCGTCACGTGGAACGCTTGCACAAGGAGAAGATGTCGGCTTTCACCAAGGGCCTCGGGCTGCCGTTCGGCATCAATTTCCCATCTTGATTCGTGTCAGCCCCCTGATCGATCGCCTGATCGACGCGTTTCAGATGCTTCCGGGCGTCGGCCCGAAATGGGCCACGCGGATGACCCTTTACGTGTTGCAACATAACCGCGAGGGCGGCGAGACGCTCGCCAGGTCGCTGAGCGCTGCGGTGGCCGAAGTCAAGCGCTGCCGGGACTGCCGCACCCTTTGCGAGACCGAGCTGTGCGCCGCCTGCGCCAATCCGAAGCGGGACGCGGGCACGCTATGCGTAGTCGAATCGCCGGCTGACGTCATCGCCATCGAGCAGGCCGGCGGCTACAGCGGGCGCTACTTCGTCTTGCACGGCAGGCTTTCGCCCATCGACGGCGTCGGGCCCTCCGAACTCGGGCTCGTCGACTTCGCCGCGCTGGTGCGGGAGCGCGGCGTCGGCGAGGTCATTCTCGCGACGAATCCGACGGTGGAGGGCGAAGCGACGGCACACTACATCGTCGAGGCCTTGTCGGGCATGGATGTGCGGGTGACGCGTATCGCCCACGGCGTGCCACTCGGGGGCGAGCTGGAATACATCGACGGCGGCACCATCGCCCACGCGCTGCATGGCCGGCGCGCGATCGACTAACCCGCATATCGGCTGGTTAGACATGCGGCTCAGTTCTCTCGTCGAAACGGACGATGACCCGCGCTGGGATCTCGGTCCCTGCGGCAACATCGTCGGCATCGATACCGAATTCATGCGCACGCGGACCTTCTATCCGATTCCCGCGCTATACCAGATCGGCGGCGCGGACGGCGTTCGACTGATCGACGCGCAGACGCGGCAGAGTTTCGAGCCGCTTCGCGCGCTCTTGACGGACGCGGCGCGGACGAAAGTCATGCATGCGAGCTCGGAAGACATGGAGATGATCGACCGGCACCTCGGCCTCCGCCCCATCGCCGTCGTGGACACGCAGATCGCGCATGCATTCCTCAGCGCGGAGATCTCGAGGGGCTACGCCGCGGTGGTGGAGACATACCTGGGCCTGGCGCTTTCGAAGCAGGAGACGCGCTCGGATTGGTTGCGGCGACCGCTGTCCGACCGGCAGCTCGCATACGCGAAGGATGATGCCGCGCACCTTGTGCCGCTTTGGTCGTGCATGCGCGAACGCCTGGTGGCGCGCGGCCGGCTGTCCTGGTTCGAAGACGAAATGTCGATGACGCTGGCGCGGCCCGAACCCGATCCGCGCGAGTACTACCGAGGCATGAAGAGAGCCGGACGCCTGCGGCCCGCGAACCTGGCGGTGTTGAGGACGCTGGCGACCTGGCGCGAACGCGAGGCGAGGCGCCGGGATCTCCCACGGGCGTACGTCGTGACCGACGAGAATCTGGTGGCTGTGGCCGAGGCCGCTCCGGTCTCGCGCGATGGCCTGCTCGCGATGTTGCCGCGCGGTGCCAGGCGTCGCTACGTCGACGCAATACTGTCAGCGTGCGCCCGAGGCTGGGAGGAGCATGGCCGCGCACCTCTCGACCCGCTGCCCGGACCGCTCTCGAAGGGCGAGCGGGCGGCGGTGAAACGCATGCGGGATTTCGTCCGCGCGGCCGCGGACGGGCTGGGTATGGCGCCGGAACTATTGGGGCGCAGGCGCCTGATAGAAGCCTGTGTGCGGCGATTCTTCGCGACGGGCGATTTGCCTGAGGCATTGCTCGGCTGGCGCGCGCCGCTGCTCGGCGAACGTTTCCTCGAACTGCTGCGGGGAACCAGGGGCTGAATGTGTTGCGCAACCTGTGGGCCAACGGCTACTGTTCAAGCATCGCGCGGACTTCGTGAGAGAGAGGTGAGGCTCCGCACATGAAACAGCGCCCGTTCTGGGAGACGAAGACCCTCGCCGAGATGTCCGAACAGGAGTGGGAGTCGCTGTGCGACGGCTGCGCGCGCTGTTGCACGCTGAAGCTCGACGACGAAGAAGGCCATGTCTTTTTCACCAATGTCGTGTGCCACCTGCTCGATCAGGAACGCTGTCGCTGCAAGCACTACCCCGACCGGCACACGCTGGTGCCGGATTGCGTGGAGATCAACGCCGACAATATTGGGAAACTGAACTTTCTGCCCACCTCCTGCGCGTATCGGCGTATCGCCGAGGGCCGGGGACTCGCCTGGTGGCACCCGCTGGTGTCCGGTTCGGCGGATACCGTTCACGCGGCGGGCATCAGCGTGCGCGGCAAGGTCGTTTCGGAATCCGGGGTGCATCCGGACGATCTCGAGAACTACATCGTTCGGTGGGTTGAGGCGTGAGCGGGTCCTGGATCGCCTGGGCGGTCGCCGCCATCGCTGCTGCGGGCGCCGCCACCGGTTTCCACATGGCGCTCCAACCCTATCGACGCGCGGCGCGCATCCGGTATCTGTTGCCCCTGCTGGTCGCCGTGTGGGCGCTCTTGCCGTGGCGCATCGCGGAGGATTCGGAGCATTTCGCGCCGGCCTTCATCGTCCTCTTGTTCCGCAGCCTGTTCGAGCCGGAGGGAGAACCCGGGTCCGTAGCCGTCGGGTTGCTGCTGGCTACGGCCATCGTCCTGGCGCTGTATTTCGTCGTTGTCGGCGTCGCCTTCGCATTGAGGAAAAAGTCCGCGGCCGACCCGCGCTGACTGGCAGGAAGCCGCCACCCGACGTGCCTGGGGGCTCTCTATGCGGTAGAGTACGCGGCTTCGCCTGTTGTTGGTGGAGAGAGTTGCGCCTCCGCCCGCAAGCCCACCGTTTTGGAGCAGGACCCTGAATGATATTCGAGAGCACCGATACGTACATCGCAACGGACGAACTCTCAATGGCCGTGACGGCGGCCGTGGAACTCGAACGGCCGTTGTTGATCAAGGGTGAACCCGGCACGGGAAAGACGCTGCTCGCGGAGGAGGTCGCGCATACCATGGAGCTGCCATTGATCGAGTGGCACATCAAGTCGCAGACGAAGGCCCTGCAGGGGCTCTACGAATACGACGCGGTGTCCCGCCTGCGCGACTCCCAACTCGGCGACGAGCGGGTCGGCGACATCCGCAACTACATCAAGAAGGGCAAACTGTGGGAGGCGTTCGAGTCGGACGAGCGCGTGGTACTCCTGATCGACGAGATCGACAAGGCGGACATCGAGTTTCCGAATGATCTGCTGCAGGAACTCGACCGCATGGAGTTCTTCGTCTACGAGACGAACCAGACGGTGAAGGCCAGGCGGCGGCCCATCGTCATGATTACGTCGAACAACGAGAAGGAGCTGCCCGACGCCTTCCTGCGGCGCTGCTTTTTCCACTACATCGATTTCCCCGACCGCGAGACGATGCAGGAGATCATCGAGGTGCATTTCCCCGCGATCAAGCAGGAGTTGGTCAAGGAGGCCATGGACATCTTCTTTGACGTGCGCAAGGTGCCGGGGTTGAAGAAGAAGCCGTCCACGTCGGAGCTCATCGATTGGTTGAAGCTGCTGATGGCGGATGACATTCCGGACGAGATTCTGACCAACCGCGATCCAAGCAAGGCGATCCCGCCGCTGTATGGCGCCCTGGTGAAGAACGAACAGGATGTGCATCTGCTCGAGCGGTTGGCGTTCATGAACCGGCGCAACAGCCGCGGCTGACCGCGACGGGAGCTGACGGTGCTCATCAACTTCTTCCTGGCGCTGCGGAAGTACAAGGTTCCGGTAACGATTCGCGAACTGCTCGACCTGATCCATGCGCTGAGCCGTCGTCTGGTGTATGCGGACATCGACGACTTCTACCTCCTCAGCCGCGCCTGCCTGGTCAAGGACGAGAAGCACTTCGACAAGTTCGACCGGGCGTTCGGCACGTACTTCAAGGGCCTGGACGACCTGGGGGGTCTGTTGGCGACGCTCATTCCGGACGAGTGGCTGCGCCGCGAATTCGAAAAGGCGCTGACGCCGGAGGAACTGGCGAAGATCAATTCTCTCGGTGGCCTGGAAAAGCTGATCGAGGCGTTCCGCAAGGCCAAGGAGGAGAGCGAGAAGCGCGCCAAGGAAGACGAGGAGGGCGACGGGGAGGAAGAAAACGACCGGCCGGGAAACGGCCCCGGCGGCATGGGCAGGGGAAAGAAGAAAAGGGCCAGGAAGGTCTGGGACCAGCGCCAATACCGGAACCTCGACGATTCCGTCGAGATCGGCACCAGGAACATCAAGATGGCGCTGCGGCGCTTGCGCAAGTTCGCGCGTGCGGGCAGGGAAGAGGAACTGGACATGGACAACACGATCCGGTCCACCGCCCACAACGGCGGCCTCCTGGACCTCCGCCTTCGGCCGGAGCGCAAGAACACGGTCAAGGTGCTGTTGTTGCTCGATATCGGCGGGTCGATGGACGCGCACGTCAGGGTCTGCGAGGAACTCTTCTCCGCGACCCGCACGGAGTTAAAGCACATGGAAAGCTATTACTTCCACAACTTCATCTATGAGTCCGTGTGGAATGACAATCTCCGCCGCATGAACGAACGCATTCCGACGTGGGAAATCTTCAACAAGTACCACCGGGACTACAAGGTGGTATTCGTCGGCGATGCCACGATGGCGCCCTATGAAATCACCCATGCGGGCGGCAGTGTCGAACACTGGAACGAAGAGCCGGGAGTAGTCTGGATGTCGCGTTTTCTCGACAACTACGAAAGGATGGTGTGGATCAATCCGACGCCGCAGGAGACCTGGGAATATTCGACTTCCGTCGGCATGACGCGCGATCTGCTGGATGGTCGGATGTATCCGCTCACCATCCGCGGCCTCGAAGAGGGCATGGGTTACCTGTCGAAGTAGTACTCGCGTGATCGGATGACGCCATTCGATTTCGATGAAATCCTGATCAGGGACGCGTACGCCCTGCGGCGGGTCCTGAACGGGCAGGGGCGGCTCTCGGACCGCCAGCGCGCGCGCTTCGAGTCCTCGAAGGCCGCGTGCGCCCGGCGCGACGCGTCGGTCCCCCGAATCGACTTTCCTCGGGAACTGCCCATCGCGAAGCACATCGACGAGATCGTCGCCCTGCTGCGTTCGCACCAGGTCGTCATCGTCGCGGGCGAGACCGGCTCCGGCAAGACCACCCAGTTGCCCAAGGCGTGCCTGCGCGCCGGCTTGGGCAGGCGCGGGATGATCGGCCATACGCAGCCGCGCCGGCTGCCCGCGCGCGCGGTTGCCGAACGCATCGCCAACGAACTCAAAACGCCGTTCGGCGGCGTGGTTGGATACGCGGTGCGCTTCGCCGAGCGGTATAACGACGACACCCTCATCAAGGTGATGACCGACGGGCTGCTCCTGGCCGAAATCCGAACCGACCGTGACCTGCACCGCTACGAAGTGCTGATCATCGACGAGGCCCACGAGCGCAGCCTGAACGTGGACTTCCTGATCGGCTACGTGAAAACGCTGTTGCGGCGGCGGCCGGATCTCAAACTCATCGTCACATCGGCGACGATCGACGTCGAGGCGTTCCGGGCGCATTTCGAGGGCGCGCCGGTGGTGGCGGTGAGCGGGCGCGGCTATCCGGTGGATGTCCTCTATCGCGAACAGGACGAGGGCTTCGAGCACGCGCTGCAGGGTTGCCTGGAGGAAATCGCGCGTGCCCGCGGGTCGGGACCCCGGGACGTTCTCGTGTTCCTGTCCGGGGAGCGGGAGATCCTGGATACATCGCGGTGGCTGAAGCGAGAGTATGGGGATCGCTACGACGTGTTGCCCCTGTACGCGCGCCTGCCGGCTCGCGAACAACGCCGCATATTCGCGCCCGGGGAGCGCGAGGGGGCACCCCTCGCAAGAAGACAGGAGCGCGAGGGGGCACCCCTCGCAAGAACGAAGCCTCGGCAACGGGTGGTGTTGGCGACGAACGTGGCGGAAACCAGCATCACCGTGCCCAACATCGGCTATGTCGTCGATTCGGGCAATGCGCGAATCAGCCGCTACAGTTATCGTTCGAAGATACAGCGGCTGCCCATCGAGCCCATCTCCCAGGCCAGCGCCGAGCAGCGCAAGGGCCGCTGCGGCCGCATCGCTCCGGGGACCTGCTATCGCCTCTACTCGTCGGCCGACTTCGACGGTCGGCCGCAGTACACGGACCCGGAATTGAAGCGCACCAACCTTGCCGCCGTCGTGCTGCAGATGCGGGCATTTCGCCTCGGGAACCCGGAGGACTTTCCGTTCATCGATCCGCCGGACCCGCGCGTGGTCAAGGATGCGGAGCTCACTTTATGCGAACTGGGAGCGCTTGATGGCGAACGGCTGACGCCAGTCGGCCGCACAATGGCGCGCCTGCCGGTGGACCCGCGCCTGGCGCGGATGCTGTTGGCGGCGCATCGGCTGGGATGCGTCAAGGAAATGCTCATCATCGTTTCCGCGCTATCCATCCAGGACCCGCGCGTGCGCCCGCTGGACAAACAACAGGCGGCGGATCAGAAACATCGGGAGCACGCCGACGGGAAGTCGGACTTCGTGACCTTCGTGAATCTCTGGAACGCGTTGGAGACCGCGCGCCGGGACATGACCAGGAGCGCGTTCCACCGCATGCTGGAGACGAGTTTCCTTTCTCCGCCCCGGGTGGGCGAGTGGCGGGCACTACATCGTCAACTGCTGCTCGCCGCGAAGCGGCACGGGATGCGCGTCAACGCTCGCGACGCCGACTACGCGAGCGTGCACCGGGCGCTCCTCGCAGGGTCGCTGAGCTTCATCGGCATGCGCGATGTCGACGCCGGAACGTACCGGGGCGCGAGGAATCTGAAGTTCCGCATCTTCCCGGGGTCGGCGATGGCGCGCAGGCAGCCGCAGTGGATCGTCGCAGCGGAAATCGCCGAGACCCAACGGACCTATGCCCGCTGTGTCGCGTCCGTGGAGCCGTCGTGGATCGAACGGGCGGCGTCCGGCGTCTTGAAGCGCGCCTGGTCCGAGCCGCATTGGGACGATGCGCGCGGCGAGGTGGTCGCGTTCGAGCGCGTGACCGTCTACGGTCTGCCGGTGGTGGAGCGCCGCAAGGTCGGCTACGCCAAAATTGATCCGGGGGCGACCCGGGAGATATTTGTCCGCGATGCCCTGCTGAGACCCGAAAGCGCGGTGTCGGCGCCGTTCCTCGACCGCAACCGAGCGACGGCGCGCAAGATTGCCGAACTGCAGGCGAAGTCCCGGCGTGCGGACTTGCTGGCGACGGACCGGGCGCAGGCGGCGTTCTACCTGGAACGTCTGCCGCAGGATGTGCTGAACGCCGGGACACTCACCGCGTGGCTGCGGCGGGCGGATCCGGTTGCCGTCGCTCGCCTGCACATGACCGAAGCGGACTTGCTGTCGCGAACCGACTTCGGGGTCTCGGACGCCGATTTCCCGCCATCGCTGGTCGTTGATGGGCTTGAACTGGCCTTGAAGTACCGCTTCGCTCCCGGCCAAACCGACGACGGCGTTTCGCTTCAGGTTGGCCTCGGGGCATTGCCGCATTTGGACAGGGACAACCTCGACTGGCTCGTACCCGGATTCTTTGAGCAGAAGTGCGCGGCGCTCTTGAGGGCCCTGCCGAAATCGGCGCGGCGGCGGTTGCTGCCCCTGGGCGACAAGGCTCGCAGCATCGCCGCTCGTCTGTCGAGCCCGGATCACTATCGTCGAGGGGGGCTGCGCACGGCGCTGGCCCAATGCGTTGAGGCGGAATTCGGCCTCCGCCTGGAAGCGGCCGATTTCCGCGACCAGAACATAAGCCCGTTCCTGCGTATGAACGTGCAGGTGCTGGACGGCTCGGGCCGCACGGTCGACCAGGACCGCGATGTCGGCGCGCTCAAGGACCGGCTGTTGCCCCGGGTCGAGCGGCGCGCAGACACCGACATCAGGAAGCGCTTCGAATCGCGAGGCTTGCTTTACTTCCCGTCCGCGGGCGTTCCGGAAACCCTGGTGATCGAGGACGGCGATATCCCTGCCGTCATGTATCCCGCGCTTCGGGACGACGGGGACCGCGTGGATCTCGTCATGCTGGCGCATCGCGCGACCCAGGCGGTGACGAATAGGCGCGGCTACAGCCGTCTGGCGCTGCTGGCGGACCCCAGGGCAAGTCGCCATCTGCGCAAGCGGGTCGACGCCGAGAGAACCATGGCGCTGCACTATGCGGCCCTTGGCGCGAAGGATACGTTGGCCGACGAACTGCTCCTCGCGTCGGCCTGGGCCTGTTTTTTCGACGCCTCCCTGCCGGAGAAGCTGTCGCTACCGCAGACAGGACCGGCGTTCGATGCGTTGATCGATGCGCGGCGAGGGCGTCTGACCGCCGTTTTCACATCGGTGCTCGAGGGCGGCCGCGAGATCCTGGTCAGGCGTTTTGCCGCGGCGAACAAGATTGCCGCACTCGATTCGCCCGCGCTCGCCCCTAGCCGGGACGACATGACGGGTCATCTCGAACGTCTCGTGCCCCCCGATTTTCCGAATCGTATTCCGCTGGAAGGGTTCGCGGACCTGTCGCGGTACCTGCGCGCGTTGGCGCACAGGGCGGACAATCTTCCCGGCCGCGTTCCGAAGGATCGGGAGAACCTGGCCGAGGCGGCGCGCTGGGAGGCGCGGGCGGCATCCGTTTCGGATGCCTTGCCCGGCGACCCGGAGGTCGTTCAGCTTCGATATCTCGTCGAGGAGTATCGCGTCGCGCTATTCAGTCAACGCATCGGGACGAAGGTAAGGGTGTCGCCCGAACGGCTCGCCAGGGCGCTGGAACCGCTGGAATCCAGAGCCCGACTACGGTAGCCGTCATAATAATTTCTGTCGCGGTTCTCCAGACTGTGAAAAAACTGTGCAAATATTCTTGACCCGTTTCCATACTATAGGGATAGAATCGCGCAGAACGCTCGGTTTATCCGCGTTCGAGTGGTGGTTGCGTAACCTTAACGATGCGTGATCGGAACAAAATTTTGGAAGGACGAGATCGATGAACTACAAGGTTAAGCCGATTACTGTTGCAGTCGGTGCGGTCATGACAGCTTGTTTGGCTGGCGTGGCGTTTGCTGACACGGAAGAGGATCCATTCGCCCTCGAAGCGGCTGGCGACGGTTACGACCTCCTCGCCGGCGACCATGAAGGCGAAGGCGAGTGCGGTGAAGGCAAGTGCGGCGACGAAGGCGGCGACGACGGTGACGACGGCGACGGCGACGACGACGGCGGCGACGATGGCGACGACGGCGACGACGGCGGCGAAGAAGAGGAAGAAGCTGCTGCGGAAGAACCCGCTGCCGAAGAGTAAATCACCCAGGTGATGCTTGAAGTACCGAGCGCTGTTTGAGGCGCTCGGTACTTCACTTTCTCTAATCATGAATTATCCCGTGCAGGGCGTTGGGCTCGGCTTGCGGCGGGGTATGTTTGCCCGGTTGGCCGACCACCAGACGGAGGTGGATTCTGCGGTCGACTTTATGGAGGTCGCGCCGGAGAACTGGATCGGCGTAGGCGGCCGATTCGGCCGACAGTTCCGCCGGTTCTCGGAGCGTTTCCCATTTGTCTGTCACGGGCTGTCCCTTTCTCTCGGTTCCCCCGCGCCCCTCGATATCGACCTGCTCCGCAACATCAGGGCGTTCCTTGATGAATTCGGTGTGCGCTGCTACACGGAGCACCTGAGTTATTGCAGCGATCATGGCCATCTCTACGACCTCATGCCGATCCCGTTCACCGGGGAGGCCGTGGAATACGTCGCCGGACGCATCCGGCGGACCCAGGATGTCCTGGAGCGGCGCATAGCTGTCGAGCACATCTCCTACTACGCCGCGCCGGGCCGGGAAATGAGCGAGCTCGAGTTCATCAGGGCGGTGATCGATCGCGCGGACTGCGACCTCCTGCTCGACGTCAATAACATCTACGTCAACAGCATCAATTTCGGCTACGACCCGGAAGCATTTCTCGACGGATTGCCCGGCGAACGCGCGGTATACATTCACATCGCCGGTCATGCCGTGAGGGGTGAGGATCTGCGCATCGACACCCATGGCGCGGACGTGATCGAACCGGTTTGGGGGCTGCTCGAACGGGCGTACGCGAACTTCGGCGTGATCCCGACGCTACTCGAGCGGGACTTCAACTTCCCGCCCGTTCCCGCACTGCTCTCCGAGATCGAGCGCATTCGATCCATTCAGGACCACCCGCTTTCCCGATCCGATTTGGCCACGGCCAGTAGCTGACGTCATGCGCGGCAGCAATCTGCCGAGGTTCCGCGCGCTGCAGTACGACTTCGCGGCGCACATTCGGCATCCTGATCGCCACCCGCCGCCCGCCGGCATCGCGTCCCGGCGCATGGATGTGTACGTCGGCCTCGTCTACCAGAATATCGAGAATTTCCTCGCGACGACGTTTCGCGTGGCGCGCCGAATCCTGAGCGACGCGCATTGGAACGCGATCGTGCGCGACTTCATTCATCGCCACGTCTCGGGTTCGCCGTATTTCCTGCAGATTCCGCAGGAGTTCCTCGTCTACCTCGAGACCGAGCGCGACACTTCCGAGGACGCGCCTTTCCTGCTGGAACTTTGTCACTTCGAGTGGGTGGGCCTGGAGCTGGACATGTCGGACGCCGAGCGGTTCGGCGAGCTTTCCGCAGCCCCCATCCTTGACCGTCCGCTCGCGCTTTCGCCGCTGGCCAGGCCGCTACGCTATCGCTTCCCCGTGCACAAGATAGGACCCGACTTTCAGCCGGCGGCGCCGCCGGAAGAAGCCACTTGGCTGATTGGTTACCGAGACGCGGAGGAGCGGGTGAGGTTCATGTCGTCCAACGAGGTGACGGTGCGTTTGCTGCAGATTCTCGAAGGCGCCCCCTCGGCGCGGGATGCGCTGAACCAGGTCGCCGGCGAACTCGAACGCGACCCCGAACGGATCGTCGAGTTTGGCGCGGACATCCTCGAACGGCTGGCCGCGCTAGGGATAGTTGGCCCGCCTCCCGATTGATTCGCTGCCTCGACGGTGCTGGCCTGAATCCAGGCTGAATCGATTGATCGAACGGTCTTGTCGTGGGCGTTCGAAAGGAGTAGGGTGCGCGCCCTATCGCCACCACGTGCGGAAATCGAATGTCCATCGTGGTGATGGATGACGATGACGCGGTAGCCGCATCGTTAGTCCAGCGCCTCACCGAACTCGGTTACGACTCGACCCGCGGTCGCGCGGATCAGTTGGCGGTTCTCGATGCCGCCGACATGTTCGTCCTGGGTTTTCGCGACGCCGCTTCGCTTGCGACGCTGGCGCGGCCCCTGGCGCGCAGGATCGAACGCGTTCCGGCCGTTCTGGTGGCCTTGTCCGCGCCTTCGGTCGCGGACCTGACGCTGGCGATGGCCCTTGGCTTCACCGATGTGCTGCCGTGGCCGTCGCGGGCGGGCACGATTACCGAAATCATCGACCGGAACATCTACCGTTCGCGGGTGCGTCGCGCCAACGATCCCTCCCTGTTCCAGCAGATGAGCGATCTCGAACAGGATCAGCGGGCAGGACGCTACATTCAGATGGGCATGCTGCCGCCCAATCCCGTCGCCATAGACCAATATCGGTTGCGCCACCGAATCCAGCCGTCCCTGCTCTTATCCGGTGACTTCGTCGACTACTTCCGCATCACCGATGACCACTTCGTCTTCTACATCGCCGACGTATCCGGCCACGGCGCATCGTCGGCGTTCGTGACCGTGATTCTGAAAAATTTCTCCCGCCGCCTCAGGCGCGAGTACCGCCCCAGCATGCTGCGGGCGCCGGGCGAGATCCTCGTCGCGCTGAATCGCGAGATGCTCGACAATCGCATCGACAAGCATGTCGCCATGTTTATCGGCGTCGTCAACCTGAGGACCAACGAGCTGTGCTACGCCAACGGCGGACACCTGCCCCACGCCATCCATGTCCGGGACGGCGAATCGCGCTTGCTCGAACTGGCCGGCAAGCCGGTCGGCCTGTTCGATCAGGTCGAATACGTGTCCGCGTCGGCCGAGCTCGAGGAGGGAGACAACCTCGTGCTGTTGTCCGATGGCGTCCTCGACGTCATGTCGGAGACGGGGTTCGCGAACAAGGAGTCCCGCTTGCGGCGCAGTGCGGTGGAATGCGATGCGGACATGGATCGGTTCTGGTCCGCTATCGGCATCGATGCCGCGGTCGTCGGTCCGGACGACGTAACCTGCCTCATGGTCGGCTGTGAAGGCTAGCAGACGATGAACAGGCGGCAGACCGCTCCCCTATTTGCCGAACGTGTGACCTCGGGCGCCAGGACACCCGGCCGCATTCTGGTCGCGGATCACGACGGCATGTACCTGATCAAGTTCGTCGGTGACGTGCGCGTGAACCTGTGCGCGGCGGTGGACGACTTCCTCGCCGAAATGTTTCGCGACGAGGACTTCAAGTCGGTGCTGGTCGACCTGACGGCCACCGAGGGCATCGACAGCACTTCGCTTGGCATTCTCGCCAAACTGTCCATCAAGGCGTCGGACCTGTATGGATTCACGCCGACCCTGGTGTCGACGAATTCCGACATCACGCGCGTGCTGCGAACGGTGGGTTTCGACGACGTGTTCCACATCGTCGAGAAACCTCTCGTGGAGGAGGCGCAAATCGCCGAGTTGCCGCGGGCGGCGACATCAGTCGACGACCTGCGTCGACGCGTACTGGAGGCGCACCGGGCGTTGATGGGATTGAACGAGTCGAACCGGGAGAAATTCCGGGATCTTGTCGCCACGTTGGAGGCGGTTGAGCCCCGGGATCGGTAGCGGTACTGAGCCCGGATTCTCCGCCGCAACGCTCCGGGACGAACTCAGGTGAGCTTCCTCGCGGCCAGTTTGGTCGCAATGAAGTCCTCGTGGCTGAGATAGAGCAAACGGGGCCGCGATCATCGTGACGTGGCCCCGAAATCATGAGGTCGATGGGCATCGGAGGATTCCCCACATTTTTCCGTTTTTTCCTCCATTTTTCCTTCATTTTCATTTTGGATGCGTTTATCATGCCCCAACTTGGCCTAGGCTGAGCATGCCGACCGGACAAATAATGCTAAGTCAAAAAACCATTTGCGCCCCTGTACACGCCATCGGTATTGGAGTGCACTCGGGTAGAAACGTGCGCATGACGCTTCGCCCTGCCGATGCCGATACCGGGGTCCGGTTCATTCGCACCGATATCAGGAACTCCCGTCCCGTCCGCGCCTTGGTACAGAACGTATCGGACACGACATTGTCGACCAGCATCATTCAGGATGGTGTGCAGGTGGCGACGGTAGAACACCTGATGTCGGGCCTATGGGGCCTCGGAATCGACAATCTCCTGGTCGAACTTTCCGGCGAGGAAGTGCCGATCATGGATGGAAGCGCCGCGCCGTTCGTCAACTTGATCCGGAGCGTAGGCATTCAGGAGTTGCCCGCCGCCAAGAAACTGTTGCGGATCACGCGCAAGATCATGGTGTCTCAAGGGGAAGCTCGGGCGTCTCTCGCGCCCTATACCGGGTTCAAGGCGGCCTATACCTTCGTCAAGGATCACCCGGTCTACCGGCGGTACCCGAAATACGCGGAACTCGATTTCGCGCACAACTCGTATGATGATGTCAGCCGCGCCCGGTCATTTGGCGAAGTTGAAGAACTCGAGCAAGCCCGCGCCATCAACCGATGCCTCGGTTCGAGCCTCGAAAACGCTGTGGGTATCAACGGCCGCGGCATCATGAACGCCGGCGGACTGCGCTACGAGGACGAATTCGTCAAGCACAAGCTGCTCGATGCCATCGGCGACCTCTACCTGCTCGGCAGGCCGGTAATCGGCGCTTTCGAAGGCTACATGTCGGGCCACGCGCTCAACAACAAGCTAGCCCGCGCGCTCCTGCGAGTCGACGACGCATGGGAACTGGTGACGGCGGACGGGCAGGAGGTCATGGACGACCTCGCGGCTGCGAACATCGTCTGAACTCGCCTTGAGGCCCGCCTTGGGCCAGCCTTTCTCACCGACGGATTGCCGCTCGACGCGGACCATCGTCGGTGGGACCGGGCGCAGGCGCGTTCCCCTATAATATTGCCCAATTCCGCTGTCCGTATTCTGGATGACCGTTCGCACCCGCGTTGCGCCTTCGCCCACCGGCGACCCCCATGTCGGCACCGCTTATGTGGCGCTTTTCAACTGGGTGTTCGCCCGCCAGCACGGCGGTCAGTTCATCCTGCGCATCGAAGATACCGACAGGGAACGATCCGACGCCAGGGCGGAGTCCATGATCGTCGACGCGCTGCGATGGGCGGGTATCGAGTGGGACGAAGGGCCGGACCGGGACGGGCCCTGTGGTCCCTACCGGCAAAGCGAGCGCGGGGAGATCTATCGCCGCCACGTTCGGCGACTCGTCGACGAGGACAAGGCTTTCTACTGCTTTTGCGGGGCGGCTCGCCTGGATGCGATGCGACGTGCGCAGCGCGAACGGGGCGAAACGCCGCGCTACGATGGTCTCTGCACGGGTTTGGATCCCGCCGCCGCCGCCCGGGCGGAGGCGGGGGAGCCGCACGTGGTGCGCATGCGCGTACCGTCCGACGGCGCTTGCCGTTTCGAGGACCGGCTGCGCGGGGAGATCGAGATTCCCTGGTCCCAGGTCGACATGCAGGTCCTGCTGAAGAGCGACGGATTCCCCACCTATCACCTCGCCGTGGTTGTCGACGATCACCTGATGGGCATCACCCACGTCCTGCGCGGCGACGACTGGATCAGCTCGATGCCGAAGCACCAGCTCCTCTACCGATATTTCGGCTGGGACATGCCGGAGCACGCGCACCTGCCCCTGCTGCGCAACCCGGACAGGAGCAAGCTGTCAAAGCGCAGGAATCCCGCCAGCCTTCACTACTTTCGCGATGTCGGCTACCTGCCCGAAGCGCTACTGAACTACCTTGGTCTGATCGGCTGGTCCATGCCGGACGAGCGCGAGGTGTTCAGCGTCGAGGAAATGATCGCGGAGTTCGATCTGGACCGCGTCTCCAAAGGCGGACCGATCTTTGATCTGGAAAAACTCAATTGGTTGAACGGTCAGTACATCCGGAACCTGACGCCGGCCGAGTTCGCCGACCGGGTCGGACAATGGGCGCTAAACCGCGACAGGCTTGAGCGCCTTGTGCCGCTGATTCAATCCCGCACCGAGCGTTTCATCGACATCGCGCCCCAGGTCGACTACCTGTTGGGCGAACGCCGAGCCCTGTCGGCGGATCTGTTCCAGCACAAGAAGCTGACAGAGGAGGACTGCAAGCGCGTCCTGCATCACACGCTCGCGATGATGACGACGGTGCGCGCGTGGGAAAGCGGCGAGCTGATGCGGGAGTGCAGGGCGCTGGCTGCGGCGATGGACATCAAGCTGCGGGATTTCCTGTTCCCGCTGTTCGTCGCGGTCTCCGGTCGCGCGGCGGCGCTGCCGTTGTTCGACTCCATGGCGTTCCTCGGAGCCGACTTGATCCGCGCGCGCCTGCGCTCCGCCGTAGTCGCCCTTGGCGGTATATCGAAAAAAGCGACGAAGCGGCTGGACAGGGAATTCGCGGCCCTTCGCGCAGCCGTCCGTCCGACTGCGGAGAACTGAGGGAATCCGAGAAGCGGATGCCCCGGTCTTCGCCAAATGCCGGGTTCCAGGACGGTGAGACTGGCAGCATGAGCGATGGGGAATCGACGCTCGCAAAGGCGCCAGGCTGTCGTGCCCGGTTCGACCGATCCAAGCACCAGATGCAGGCGGTGGTCGCTATTGTCGGCCCGCGGCAATCAGGTAAGACGACACTGGCACTTGACGTCGGCGATCAGTGCGACGCGGTCTACCTCGATCTTGAGAACCGCGATGACCGTAATCGTCTCGCGGAACCGGTGTTGTACCTCGATGGTGTCGACGATCGGCTCGTGATTCTTGACGAGATTCATCGCGCTCCGGAACTTTTTCAGACCCTGCGGGGTGTGATCGACCGCGGGCGCCGCGAGGGGAAGGGCGTGGGTCGGTTTCTCATTCTGGGATCGGCTTCGATTGATCTCCTGCGGCAATCCGGCGAATCGCTCGCTGGCCGGATCTCCTATCTCGACCTGACGCCGCTATCACCCATCGAAGTGGAGGACGGGCGCGCCGCCCGCGAACGCCTCTGGTTGCGTGGCGGATTCCCGATGAGCTACCTCGCTCCCGACGACGAAGCTAGCTTGACCTGGCGCGAGGACTTCATCAGAACGTACCTGGAGCGTGACGTTGCCGGGTTCGGTCCGCGTATCCCGGCGGCCGTACTCGACCGACTCTGGACGATGCTTGCTCACCGACAGGGGGCGCTCCTCAACGCGTCGGCGTTGGCGCACGCGCTGGAGGTGAGTCCGCAGTCGGTCACGCGATACGTCGATCTGCTGGTGGATCTGCTGCTTGCCAGGCGTCTCCCGCCGCTGCGGGCGAACGTTGGAAAGCGCCTTGTGAAGTCGCCGAAGATCTACGTTCGTGACAGCGGCCTGGTGCATGCGCTGCTGGGCATTCCGTCTTCGGAGGCGCTCGCCGGGCACCCAGTGGTTGGCCAGAGTTGGGAGGGTTTTGCCGTCGAGACTCTTCTGGCGGCACTGCGTTGGCCAGCCCTGGCGTCCTTCTACCGGACCAGCGGCGGGGCCGAGATCGACCTCGTCATCGAATTCGGGAGTGGCGAGATGTGGGCAATCGAGGTCAAGCGCTCGCTTGCGCCCAAGGTCAGCCGCGGCTTTCACTCCGCCTGCGAGGATCTCAAGCCGGCTCGCGCTCTCGTCGTTCACGCTGGCGACGACCGCTTCCCAATCTCCAGACGGGCGGAAGGGATCGGTCTTCGGGAACTGGCGTTGGAGCTTCGCAGCCGGTCGTAGTCTCCGCGAGGAGTCCGCGCATCGCATTGAAGTCGATAATCTCGCTCCCCGTCCAACAACCGAAGCCAAAGCGGTTCGCCGGACAAGTGTGAGGAAGACAGGCAAAAATTGACACCGCCAACGGGGCGCATATCATCGCGCGCCTGACGTCGCGTGCAATTCGCGACGTCTCCTGGGGCCATAGCTCAGCTGGGAGAGCGCCACAATGGCATTGTGGAGGTCGCCGGTTCGATCCCGGCTGGCTCCACCACATTCTCAAATGTGTACGTGTCAAAACAAATAGATACACGTACTTTTTCATCTAAATTGTTATGTATTGGCAGGATGCCGCATCTGCCGATAGACCCCGCCGTTCGTGAAGGTCAGGGCAGCTTCAGCTCACGACAAAACGTGCGGAATGGAAGGATACGCGTCCCGCTCGAGACGTAATCTCGTTCGCCCAGGTGGACCTGGTAGAAGTTCTTGATCGACGTTCTCTGGCGGAAGTATTCAATCGCCCGATTCGGTGACTTGTCGCCGGACTTGCACTCCACGGCAAAGAGCGGTTCGTTGTCTCGGATGGGTATCTTCAAGGAGGTGGCAGTACTTCAGGAGGTGACAGGCGACAAGGTTCTCAAACCGCTCGCCCTTGCGTCATACGGCAGGATAGTTTGGGTCCGGCATGAGTAAAGTCATCCTGACTCTATATTTCTCATGAGTAAAATAGACTTCATATGAAAATGCACGGGAGGGTGGACCCGCGGCGAACGACCACCCGTGCTCGTTGCGATGTCAGTCGCGTGAACGGAGTGCCTCCGCGACAAGCCGTGCCAACCAGCCTCCATCGAGATGCCCCGCCCGCCGCGTCCATCGCTCCCTTGCCACGCGTTCTGCGTCTTTCGTCGCGCCGGCATGGATCGTCGCCGAGATCAGCAGGTCGATGAACACGTCGCGTTGCGCGTGGCTGCCGCCGAGTCGTTCCAGGTCCGGCATGGCTTCAAGCATCCGTTGGGCAGCGGCTTCGTAGCGGTTTTGGCCGTAGGCAACGATGGCCTTGCATACGAGCGCCACGACGGGGCCCGAGGGTTGCGCCCCGTCGTCGAGCAGTGTTGCGATTCCCCGCTCAAGACGCGAAAGGGCGTCGCCGTCCCCCACCGAGGCATGGGCCATGGCCAGGTGGGCGTTGACGAAGGGCACGCCCGGTCCCGGAAAGTGCTTTCGCGCAAACGCGGCGACCTCCCGGCTTTCCCTGGTGCCGAGCGGGTGGCCTGCGATGGCTGCCTGCGTGATGAACGAAGCCGCGTCGATGGTGGTGAACATGGGCAACGCGCCGGAAGCCGCCGGGCGAACGCTATCGCGATAGATGCCGATGGCGCGCTCGGCATGGCCCCGCTGCAGGGCGAAGAGCGCTCGGTGCCAGGAAAGGTGTCCGTGCAACACGGCGGTGCGGTCATAGTTCGGTAGCCAGGCGTCGATCAACGCCTCCCCCTCGACCGCCGCGCCCTGTTCGTAGTACCCGTGGATTCGGCCGTGCACGGCATTGGCGTTGTCGGGATTCAGTTCCATTGCCCGGTCCAGCATGGGGATACCGGCTTCGGCGCGTCCGGCTTCAACCAGGGCCCAGCCGAACGCCGCGAGAAACCACCAGTCGTCTCCCCAGGCGTGGGCCACGCTCGCAAGCAGCTCCGCCTGTTGGATGTGAAAGTCATTGAAGCCACCGAAGCCGAGCAGACCGTACACCCCGAGGGCGAACGACAGGGGCACCGCATCGCGCGGATACGCGGCGGCGTGTTCGCGGACGGCGAGAAGCGCCTGTTTCGATTCCCCGCGCAGTGCGAGATAGACGATATCCGCATGACGGCGCTCACGCGCGGAAAGGCGCGCTGCCAGATCGCGGCCCAGCGCGGCGTGCCGACGTGCTTCCCCGGCGTCGCCGACCGTTGCCAGGGATCGCGCTTTCGCGCAATGCGCAAGGGCGAAATCGGGGTCCAGCGTCAGTGCCTCGTCGAGGAGGGCACCGCTACCCGGCTGCAACGCGAACAGGAGGTCGACCGCCTCGTCGTAGAGTTCCGCCGCGCGCGCCGAATCCGTCGTCATGGGCTGGCCGAAGCGGTCTTCATGCATTGGCAAGTTGCCTGATCCAGGGGCGTTTTCTGGTTGATTTACGCGACGCTACTGGCGCGTGAACGTGCGCGGTTGCCGTCGGTTACCCGGCGACGGATATGGCTTCGAAGTCTTCGGCGCGCAACGCTTCGACCAACTCAGGCTCCGAGGTCACGGGATTGGGAAAGCGCGTCGCGCAGCGACCGATCTGGCTTACGATGTGCGCATCGCTGCCGCCGACGCCAACGTAGTTGAACCGAACGGCCATGCGCTGAGCGATGTCGTCCTCGTCACTGCGACTGCCGCCGTTCTTGACCTCTACGATTCGCACGCCCCTCGGGGGACCGAGCGCGTCGATGTGCGCGCTCATGCCGACGCGTTTGCGTCCCGGATGGCAGGGCACTGCCACCGCCTCGTGGCGGTCGCAAGCCTCGACAACGTTTTCCAGGGATAGTCCGATAGATGCAAAGTCGAATTCCCGCGTCAGGGATTCGGTCACGCCGAAAACAAGCACGTGGCCGTACTCGGTTTCGACTTCGCTGCCCTTCAGAATGATCAGCCCGAATTGCTTCGCGAGCTCGGAGTAGTCGGATTCGAAGTCGAACTGGCGATGTTCGGTGAGCACGAATCCGTCGATGCCGATGTCCCGCGAACGGATCCACTGGCAATAGTTGCGCACCTTCGCGCGACCATCGTCGGATTTGATCGAGTGCGTGTGGAGGTCGAGTATCACGGAGCCTTCAGCCGGGGAGCGCGAGGGGATACCCCTCGCCAAGAAGATGCGATTTCTCCGGGCGACTTCACGCGCGCCCATTCGTCGTCGAGCCGCGCCCGCATGGCGGCTTCGGTGCCCGAGTTGTCCACGACCACGTCGGCGCGGGCGGCGCGTTCCGCGTTCGATAGCTGCGCGTCGATACGCGCCTGGACGGCGGATTCGTCCAGGCCATCGCGCGCGATTGCCCTCATCACGGCGACATCCCGGTCGACCGCGACCACCCAGGTCTCGCCGACGGCGTCCTGCCAGCCCGCTTCGAACAGCACCGCCGCCTCGAGCACGACAATGGCGTCGGCGGCTCTCCCTCGCACGATCGCGATTTCGCGGTCGGCGAGACGACGGATCTCGGGCCAGACGATGTCGGTGAGGCGCTTCAGCGCGGCGGGATCGCCGAACACCTTGCGGCCGAGCGCCCTACGGTCGAGTTGACCGTCGGCCCCGAGGACATCCGTCCCGAACGCCGCCAGCACTGTCCGATACGCATCGGTGTCCGGCTCGTAGACGCGGTGGCCAAGCGCGTCTGCGTCGATCACGTGCGCGCCCAGGGATGCGAGGTAGCGGGCGGCGGTCGACTTCCCCGAAGCGATGCCCCCGGTCAAACCGATGACCAAGTCGGACTCCAAAAAGAACGAAGCCATGTTAGCGGTTACAATGACGGAGTGAAACGACCCGGGATTGTCTTCGTCCACTCGGACGGTCGCCGGCGGGCACTCGCTGCAAATATCGGGGAATCCATCATGGACTGCGCGCTCGACAATGGGGTGCCAGGTATCGAGGCGCAGTGTGGCGGCGCGTGCCTGTGTTCGACGTGCCACTGCTACGTCGAAGCGTCCTGGTTCGGCAAGCTACCCGCGATGATCGACGACGAGCAGGTGCTTCTGCACTACCTCGACGACTGGCGTGACAACAGCCGACTGTCCTGCCAGGTGTTCATGACCGAGGCCCTGGACGGGATCGTCGTGCATATCCCGGAGAGACAATGGCGAGGTCAATGATCGCGGCGTCGACCGAAAGCGTGATGGCGTCCGTCAAGGGACGCAAGCCCGGTGCTGGATGCCCGGCGCGCCCCACCTTTCGAGAGCAACTGGAAGCTTCCTGGGAACGCTCCGGCGGTTTCCTTTGCGTGGGGCTCGACCCCGACCTGGAACGCGTGCGCGCACTCCTGCCCCACAGCCAGCGGCCCATGCTCGACTTCTGCCGCGCCATCGTTGACGTCACGGCCGACATCGTTTGCGCGTACAAGCCGCAGATCGCGTTCTTTTCGGCGTGCGGCGCGGAACATGACCTCGAAGCGCTCGTTGCATACATCCACGCGGCGCACCCCGGAATCCCGGTGCTCCTCGACGCCAAGCGCGGCGACATCGGGTCGAGCGCCGAGCAATACGCGAAGGAAGCGTTCGAACGCTACGACGCCGATGCCGTCACCGTGAATCCCTACCTCGGGTGGGAGGCCATCGCGCCGTACCGCCGGTACACCGGGCGCGGCGTGGCGCTGGTCTGCCGCACGAGCAATCCGGACAGCGGCTGGCTGCAGGAATATCCGCCGGACGACCCGCTGTACCTGCGCATCGCCCGCGCCGCCGCGGAGCGCGACGAGGGCGATCTGATGCTGGTGGCGGGGGCGCCGTATCCCGACCAGTTGGCCTCGGTGCGCGAGGCGGCGGGCGACTTGCCCTTGTTGGTGCCGGGGGTTGGCGCGCAGGGCGGCGATCCGGCGGCGGTCCGAAGCTGCGTGGCGTCGAACGGCCGGGGACTCGTGGTCAGCGCCTCTCGAAGCATCATCTACGCGGGGGGCGCCAGCGATTTTCCCGAAGCGGCGCGCGCGAGCGCGGAGCGGCTGTACGACATGGTTCGCATCCCGTCGCATCCGTAGCGTCGCGGCCGGCGGATCAAGGGATTCCACGCAGACGGAGGAATGACGATGGCTGGGCGTACTCCTTTCGCTTGGGACGACCCGTTCCTGCTCGACGACCAACTGTCCGAAGAAGAGCGGCTGATACGCGATACCGCGCGGGATTTCGCGGAACATCGACTGATGCCGAGGGTGGTGGAAGCCAATCGGCATGAGCGCTTCGACCGCGAGATCATGAACGAGATGGGCGCGGCAGGTTTCCTTGGCGCCACGCTGCCGGAGAAGTACGGCTGTGCCGGAGTGTCCTACACGGCCTATGGCCTGGTGGCCCGTGAGATAGAGCGCGTCGACAGCGGCTATCGCTCCGCCATGAGCGTGCAGTCGTCCCTCGTCATGTACCCGATCTACGCCTACGGCACGGAGCCGCAGCGGGAGCGGTTCCTGCCGGGCCTCGCCACCGGCGAATTGGTGGGATGCTTCGGTCTGACGGAGCCGGATCATGGCTCCGATCCGGCGGGCATGGTCACGCGAGCGGTCAGAGATGGCGACGACTATGTCCTGAATGGCGCCAAGATGTGGATTACGAATTCGCCGATCGCGGACGTCGCCGTCGTCTGGGCCAAGCTCGACGGAACCATCCGAGGGTTCCTCGTGGAGCGCGGCATGGAAGGTTTTTCCACGCCGACGATCAAGGGCAAGATGAGTCTGCGCGCGTCGGTCACGGGGCAAATCGTGCTCGACGACGTGCGTGTCCCGGGCGAGAACCTGCTGCCGGGGGCGAAGGGGCTCGGCGGTCCGTTCGGCTGTCTGAATCGCGCCCGCTACGGTATCGCGTGGGGCGCGATGGGCTCGGCCGAGTTCTGCTGGCACGCCGCGCGGCGCTACACGCTGGACCGCAAGCAGTTCGGCCGGCCGCTTGCGGCGAACCAGCTCATCCAGAAGAAGCTCGCCGATATGCAGACGGAAATCGCGTTGGGACTACAGGGGTGCCTGCGCCTCGGTCGTCTATTCGACGAGGATCGCCTGGCTGTGGAGAACATTTCCCTGATGAAGCGCAACAACTGCGGCAAGGCCCTCGACATCGCCCGCATGGCGCGCGACATGCACGGCGCCAACGGCATCTCGGACGAGTTTCACGTCATTCGCCACGTCATGAACCTCGAGACCGTGAACACCTATGAGGGGACGCACGATATCCACGCGTTGATCCTGGGGCGGGCGCAGACGGGGCTGCAGGCCTTTACCGGCGACTGACCGGAGGCATCCCCACTCGCCGCTGTCAGCCGTTCACTATGGCGGTGATATCAAACCGCTATTGGATAGAGGAATTGTGATGAAAAAAGGTGGGGATGTTCGATGACCGCCTATCTTCGGCAGTCGCGCTTCAATATGGTCTATGCCTATTGCCAGTAGAGGGAGGGGAGATGATTCGGACACTCATCGTGGACGACCACGAGTTGTTCCGCGTGGGGCTGAGCCGCGCTCTTACCGATTTCAACATTGTCGACGTCGTTGGCCGTGCCGACAGCGGCGAACGCGCGATAGAACTCAGCCGGGAATTGCTGCCTCACGTCGTATTGATGGACATCGTCATGCCGGGCATAGGCGGCCTCGAAGCCACGCGACGCATCATTCGCCTGGAAAAGGACATCAGCATCGTCATGGTCACCGGGTGTCGAGACGAACCCTATCCTTCCCAATCGCTGAAAGCGGGCGCCTGTGGCTACGTGACCAAGAGTTCAAGCCTGGAAGAACTGATGACGGCGATTCGCCGGGCGTTCGCGGGCCAGCGGTTCGTGAGCGCCGATGTCGCGCAGAAACTCGCGTTGCGAACCCTTGACGATGAAGGGGCCTGTCCCTTCGAGCAACTGTCCAGCAGGGAGATGCAGATCACGCTGATGGTGATCAATTGTCATCGCGTGCACGAAATCTCGCATAACCTGCATTTGAGTCCCAAGACCGTCAACAGCTACCGCTACCGGATTTTCGAGAAGCTGAAGGTGTCGAGCGATGTGGAATTGGCGCTGCTCGCGGTCAAGCATGGGATGATCCACCCGTCGTGGCCGCTATCGCCGAGCAGACCGCCTTCGGAGGAGGAGGAAGAGGATGCGACGGTGCCGAGCGGTCCGGTTCGCGCGACGAAGCTCCCGTCCGGGCAACCCGACGTCAAGCTCGCGAATATGCCCGGATGACGGCGGCGGCATGATCGGCCCGGCTGTCGGCGCGGGATCGCGGATCCGGCGGTAGGGCCCGGCGCCTCGCGCGCGGCGTTGCCCTTGGGGGGAACGTCGCCGTATAGTTCAACGATGGCGGGAACCGCACGGTTCGACCCGGAAACCTTTCTGGCGTCTCTCACGAAGAAGCCCGGCGTCTATCGCATGCTCGACGCCGACGGCCGGGCGCTCTATGTCGGCAAGGCGCGCAACCTCAGGGCGCGCGTGACAAGCTACTTTCGCGCTTCGGGCCTTTCCGCGAAGACCATGGCACTGGTTTCCAAGGTCGACGATGTGCAGGTCACCGTCACCCACAGCGAGACCGAGGCGTTGCTGCTCGAACAGAGCCTGGTCAAGCAAGAGCGACCGCCGTACAACGTGGTCCTGCGGGATGACAAGTCGTATCCCTACATCTGCCTGACCGACCACGCCGAATTCCCGAGGCTGACATTCCATAGGGGCGCGAAGCGGCGGGATGCCCGCTACTTCGGTCCGTTTCCGAGCGCCTACGCCGTGCGCGACAGCCTCAATATCCTGCAGAAGCTGTTTCAGCTCCGCTCGTGCGACGACGGGTTCTTCCGCAACCGGTCTCGACCGTGTCTGCAATACCAGATCAAGCGTTGCAGCGGTCCGTGCGTGGGTCTGATCGACGCGGAGCAGTATGCGGAGGACGTTCGCCTCGCGGTGCTGTTTCTGGAGGGATCCAGCCAGTCGGTGCTGCATGAACTCAAGCGCAAGATGGATGACGCCGCGGCCAAGCTCGAGTTCGAACGGGCCGCCAGGTATCGCGACCAGGTCTCGCATCTGCGGCGGGTGCAGGAGAGCCAGTATGTGCACGGCGCCGCGGGCGATGCGGACGTATTCGCGCTCGCCGTCGAAGGTGGGTTTGCTTGCGTGCAGGGGCTATTCGTTCGCGACGGTCGGGTCCTGGGTCAACGCACCTGGTTCCCGAAGAACGAACTCGGCGTCGCACCGGGCGAATTGTTGTCGGCATTCCTGTCGCAATACTTCTTCGGCGGCGCGGAGCGCGAAATTCCGAAGAGCGTGATCGCGTCCGCGCCGCTTGATGACCGCGATGTCCTGCGGGATGCGCTGACCACGCGCGCGGGTCGCAAGGTCGAGCTCTCCATCCGGGTGCGCGGGCAACGCGCGCGCTGGCTCGACATGGCGCAGGAGAATGCGTCGCTTTCGCTGGGGGCCTATCTCGCGGACCGGAGGAACGTCTTCGCCCGCTTCGTCGATCTGCAGGAAGCGCTTGGCATGGAGGACCTGCCGCAACGGCTCGAATGTTTCGATATCAGTCACACCGGCGGAGACGAGACGGTGGCGTCGTGCGTCGTGTTCGATACCAACGGTCCCCTGAAGTCGGACTACCGCCGCTTCAACATAGAAGGTATCGCGCCGGGAGACGACTTCGCCGCCATGGAGCAGGCCCTGCGGCGGCGCTATGGACGGAGTTCTCGGCGGGGGAGCGCCAAGGGGAGCATCGCGCGGGAGCAGAGCGATGCGGCGTTTCCCGATGTGCTGATCATCGATGGCGGCGTCGGCCAGCTTAACCGGGCCGTCGGTGTAATGAAGGAACTGCAGATCGAGGATGTGCGTTTGCTGGCCATCGCCAAGGGCCGATCGCGCAGGCCAGGGCTTGAGCGCGTCCTGGCGGCGGGGGAGGGGGACCTGGCGCTGCCGCCGAGTGGCGGCGCGCTGCATCTGCTGCAACACATCCGCGACGAGGCGCATCGATTCGCCATCAGTGGGCATCGCGGCCGGCGGCAGAAACGGCAGCGCCGATCCGAGTTGGACGGCATTCCCGGTGTGGGAGCGAAGCGCAAGCGCGAACTCCTCGCGCACTTCGGCTCGGTCGCATCCGTAAAGGGGGCCAGCGAGGAAGAGATCGCCAAGGTCCCCGGCATCAGTCGGCGGCTGGCGCAGAATGTCTACGCGGCGCTGCACGCGGGATAGTGGGCTTGGGCGGGGGCAAAACACGGCGCCCGCGAGGGCGACGGATTTTGTGGCGTTAATGGCACGGAGACTCGCGCGTTTGGTCGCGCGGCCCGGTAGAATATTCGCCCATGGAAGTGAATCTGCCGAACATCGTGACCGGGGCGCGAATCGCCCTCATTCCAGTCTTCGCGGTGATCTACGTGCTCGCCGACGCAGGGCATTGGCTGGCGGCGATGCTATTTGCCGCGGCCGCGGCTACTGACTGGCTGGACGGCTATCTGGCGAGGCGACTGAATCAGACCACGCCGTTCGGCGCGTTCCTCGACCCGGTGGCGGATAAACTCATCGTCGTCACGGCGCTGGTATTGCTGATCGGCAACCATGCCAACCTCTGGCTCACCATTCCAGGCGTCATCATCATCGGCAGGGAGATAGTGATTTCGGCGCTGCGGGAATGGATGTCGGAAGTGAACCGCCGCGGGCTGGTCGCCGCCTCCTGGATCGGCAAGCTCAAGACGGCCCTGCAGATGCTGTCGATCATCATCCTGCTCGCCAATCCGCCGCTGCTGGAGCGACCATGGGTCATCGTCGGATACATATTGCTGTACGCGGCGGCGTTGATGACACTCTGGTCGATGATTGCCTATCTACGCGCGGCTTGGCCGACCTTGCTTGACGGCCTGAAACACGACCCGTCGACCTGAGCGCTACGATCTGAGCCCGACGACGCGTCGGAGGGCCGCGTGATAGTATCGCCGCGCCCGACGCAGCACGGCTGGATGGCAGAGTGGTGATGCAGCGGACTGCAAATCCGTCCACGCCGGTTCGATTCCGGCTCCAGCCTCCATGATCAATTCTGCGGCGCGCCGTTCCAGATCGCCGAACTAGCAAGCTGCGTTTGAGATACCAAATTCCGGCATCGGCGCCGTCACTTCACGAGGCGCGTCAGCAATGCGTGGGTTCTCGCGAATGAACCTCGGCTGTCGTCTCCGGCAGGATACACACTGGCGATGACCTCCGTGGCACCGGCGTCGAAATATGCGCTGAGGGCCTCTGTAACCTGGTCTTCATTACCCACTACGGCGATCTCACCCGCCTGTTCCAGTCCTTCCGCGTCGAGTTGCCGCCGGTAGTTCGGCAAGTTGCCGTAGCCGCTGAAGATCTGTACGGACCGCGCCGTGGCCTGCTCGCGGTCGTCGTGTACGCAGACGGGCAGCGCGACGACGATGCGCGGGGCTGGACGGCCCGCGGCGGCCGCGGCTTCATTGATCCGGGGCGCCGTGTGATTGGCGATGGTGTTCCTGCCGACCATCCAGGTCACCGTGCCGTCGGCGACTTCGCCAGCCGCCTTCAGCATCAGGGGGGCGAGGGCGGAGACTACAACGGGAAACGGCGCGGCGTCCGGGCAGGCGAACCCGGTCTTGATGCGATACATGCTGCCTTCAAAGTCGACCCTGCCCTCGGCTGTCAGGGACTTGAGAACCGTGACGTATTCACGGATGTGTCGAGCCGGGCTTTCGTACTGCAATCCGAGCGCTTCGATGCCGGGCGCGTGCGACGGTCCAATGCCCAGAACGAGTCGTCCGCCGGCGAGCGCGTTGACCGTGGCGGCTTGCTGGGCGAGGGCGTTCGGATGCCGGGGGTAGGTCGGCACCACGGCGGTGCCAAGTTCTATGGCACTGGTCCGCTGGCCGGCGAGCGCGATCATCGTCAACGCATCGAAGGTTCCCACCTGGGGCATCCAGTAACTGTTGAAGCCCGCGTCTTCGAATCGCACGATCTCGCCGACGAGACTGGTGAGCGCCGCATTGCGTCTGACATTGCCGCCGTAAATACCGATCTTCATGTCTGTTTGGCCTCCCTGAACCGAGCGCTAGATTGACAGATCAGGCGGTTTTTACCAATACGCGCCATCGATTGCTATCGATTCGATGGTGTTTGACGATCCGATGCGAGAGTGCGCCCTTCCCGTCATATGATTCACCGCAGCTTTGGCGCCGTTGCCTGCGGCAATGGCCGTTTCCAAACGACGCCCGATCATGAGCCGATCCATCAGCGACGACCTGCCGATCACACTTGGTATCGAGGAGGAATTCTTCCTCATCGATCCCGACTCCGGGGACTTGCTGCGGGATCCGGACCCACGCATCTTTGAAGCGGGCGCCGCCGATGCGGGTCCGCATGGGGTGGTGCACGAGTTTCTCCGCTCCCAGATCGAGACCAACACGGAGGTCTGCGACTCCATAGCAACGTTGCGCGACGCGCTCAAGGCGACGCGGCGGCTGGTCATTGAAGCGGCGCGCAGTTGCGGCGCCGAGGTCATGGCGGCGTTAACGCATCCGTTTGCCGCGTGGCAATCGCAATTGCCGACTGCGAAGCAACGATACGAGGACTTTGCGGTCACTTTTCAGGACACGGTGCGACGTCTGGTGGTCAACGGCATGCATGTGCATGCCGGATTCGGCGATCCGGACAGTCGAATCCGCATCATGACGGCGTTGCGGAGCTATCTGCCGCTGCTCAACTGCGCTCTCCGGTTCTTCGCCGTTCAACGACGGCCGCGAGTCGGGGTTCAAGTGCGGACGAGCAGATCGACCTGTACCGCCTGCGGCGTCTGGAAGGCGCCGGCGAGCGGGAAGCCCTGCGTGCGGTGGTAGATCTTGTCGTCGCGCAAGCGGGTGCTGGCCTGGGCGATTGAGGGACACCCGCCCCCGGGGTGATCGCGTGCTTGCCGCGGCGATGGCCTGACGGTCCGGGCGCGCTCTTAGCCTTCATTCTCCGGCATATGTTCGGAACCTGCGCGAACGTCGCCTGCGGGACTGAAGTTGGTGGGGGCATGCAGCCAGCGCGCATGTTTCGGCGCGCGCTTGGTGCGCGTCCACTCGTCCAGCATGGCGTCGGCGACAGCGCGCGCCCGGACCCGATCTTCGGCACTGCCCTTGTTGGCGGCGATTTCCAGGCGGTGGCCGTTCGGGTCGAAGAAATAGATGGAGTCGAAAAGGCCGTGGTCGATGGGACCGATCACTTCGAGACCCGCGGCTTCGACGCGTTCCCTGGCGGCGGCGAGGGCGCCTGCGTCGCTTACCTCGAAGGCGATGTGCTGCACCCAGGTAGGCGTGTTCGGGTCTTTCCCCATCGGCGGCGCGTTGGGCAATTCGAAAAAGGCGAGGACGTTGCCCATGCCGGCATCGAGAAAGACGTGCATGTAGGGGTCGGGTTCTCGCGTCGAGGGCACCTCGTCCTCGGCGAAGGCGAGCTGGAATTCCATTCCCAACACGTCGCGGTAGAAGTCGACGGTCTCCTTGGCGTCGTTGCAGCGGTAGGCGACGTGGTGTATGCGCTTGAGGTTCATGCGACCCCCTCGAGGGCGGATTTGTCTCTTGCGGCGAGTGCCCCCGGGCGCTGCCGCGGGCGACAGAGCTGGTCGCGTTCGATCGCTTCGAACAGCGCCTGGAAGTTGCCTTCGCCGAAGCCGTCGTCGCGTTTGCGCTGGATGAACTCGAAGAACGTTGGACCGATGAGGTCGGCGGAGAAGATCTGTAACAGCAGCCTGGGCTCGCCGTCCGTGGAGCCGTCGAGCAGGATGCCGCGTTGCGCCAGCTCGGCGACGGGCTCGCCGTGTCCCGGTAACCGCTGGTCCAGCGCTTCATAGTAGGCTGGAGGCGGCGGTTCCATGAACGGCACGCCCCGGGCGCGGAGTCGATCGCAGGTCGCCATCAGGTCGTCGCAGCCGAAGGCGATATGCTGAATGCCTTCGCCGCGGTGGCGGATCAGGAACTCCTCTATCTGGCCGCTGCGCCCCGACTTCGAGAGCGCGGCCGCTTCCTCGTTCAGCGGGATGCGTATCTTGCCGTCCGGCGCGGTCATGGCGCGGGAAACCAGACCGGTCTCCTGGCCCCGGATATCGAAACGCCGGATCTCTCGGAAGTTGAACAGCCGTTCATAGTAGCTCGCCCAATAGTCCATGCGGCCGCGGTAGACGTTGTGCGTCAGGTGGTCGATGACCTGCAGGCCGACCCCCGATGGATGCCGGTCGGCAAAGCCCACGTACGCGAAGTCGATGTCGTAGATGCTGCTCCCATCCTCCCAGCGGTCTATGAGGTACAAGGCCGCGCCGCCGATACCCCGGATGCCGGGGAGGCGCAGTTCCATTGGCCCGCAGGGATTTTCGATCAGCTCTGCGCCGAGTCGGAGCGCGCGCGCGTAGGCGCGGGGCGCGTCGCGAACGCGGAAGGCGAGGCCGCAGGCGCATGGCCCGTGTTCCTGCGCGAAGTACCAGGCAGCGCTCTTCGGCTCGTAGTTGACGACGAAGTTGATGCCCCCCTGGCGCCACAACTCCACGGACTTCGACCGATGCAGGGCGACCCTTTCGAACCCGAGCAATTCGAAGACCGGCTCGAGGACGCCAGGCTCCGGGGCGGAGAACTCGACAAACTCGAAGCCGTCGAGCTGCATGGGGTTCGCAACGCCGCAGTTTTTCATGATTGGACACTCATCTACCGGATGCCTACGAGGCTAAAGCACGTGCACAGCAGGTATTCTCTTATTTAGTCTGTTTTTGATGTTTAATCGACGTATTCTTGCGTTTATAAGTAACTTTTCGAGGGTTTCTTGCAATGCCATTGGATCGACTCGAGCGCCGTATCCTGGACATCCTGCAACGACAGGGTCGCCTGCCGAATGTCGAGCTGGCCGAGCAGGTGGGCCTTTCCGAGTCGCCCTGCCTCCGGCGGGTCAAGAACCTCGAGCGCGACGGCGTGATCCAGGGCTACGCGGCGAAGGTGGATCAACGCGCGCTGGGACTGACGGTGACGGCCTACGTGCATCTCACCCTGGAGAAGGGGCTCGAGCAGCGAACGGACTTCCACCAGCGCGTGCAGGACGAGCCCCATATCGTCGAATGCCACGCCATGAGCGGCTCGTACGACTACCTGATGAAGGTCGTCGCGCGCGACATGGACCACTTTTCAGATCTGGTCATGCGGAGCATTCTGCGCTATCCGGGCGTGTCGAACCTGGAGTCGAGCTTTAGCCTCGCCGAGATCAAGCAGTCGCGGGCGTTGCCGGTATAGGGCCGGCTGCCTGGTCGCCCTCGATCGTCGCGACCGGTGTGAGATAACCGGGCTGGCTTTGTCGGGCCGTGTCGCAGTAGGCTTTGGCGCGACTGGCGTTCCTGTATGGATTCCGGCCCACCTGTTCACCCTTTGGAGACGAGCGAGAAACTATGACTGACCGCAAGTACACGGTAATGGTCCAGGCGCAAGGTGGCCCCACGTACGACGGGGCCGAGCAAAAATACACGTTGGAACGAGAGGCGCTGGATCCTATCGGTGCCGAGATCGTAGAGGTGCAGGCCCAGAGCGACGATGAATTCATCGAAGCCGTCAAGGACGATGCCGACGCGCTGATTGCGCGCGGGCGCTACCTCAATCGTCACATCATCTCGAAGCTGAACAAGTGCGTCGTCATCGGCCTCGGCAGCGTCGGCGCGGACCCCGTCGATGTGGATGCGGCCACGGATCACGACATCGTCGTCACCAACGTTCCCGATGTCTTTATCGACGAGGTCGCCGACCACACCATGATGCTGTTCCTCGCGGCCCACCGCCGGTTGCTGCTCATGCACCAGATGACCAAGGACGGCCGCTGGCGCGAAGGGCGGCCACACCACGATGACATTCCGAGGCTATGGGGCTGTACGATCGGCCTGATTTCGTTCGGCAACGTGGCCAAGGCGGTTGCCCGGCGTTGCCATGTATTCGGATTGCGCGTCATCGCCTACGACCCCTTCGTTGGAGAGCTGGAGATGACCCAGGCCAATGTGGAGCCGGTAACGAGCCTGTTCGAACTGCTTGAGCGGTCGGACTTCGTGTCGATGCACGCGCCGCACAACGCCGAGACCCATCAAATGCTGTCCGACGAGCACTTCGCCCGCATGAAGGATTCGGCCCTGTTCATTAACAACGGGCGCGGCAAGACCGTGGATGAAGAAGCGTTGATCCGCGCCCTGGAGTCGAAGGCCATCGCCGGCGCGGCGCTCGACGTGTTCGAGCAGGAGCCGGTGTCGACCAACAACCCCTTGCTGCACATGGACAACGTGGCCTGTACGCCGCACATGGCTTCGGCCTCGGCCCGCATGGGGCCGGAGACGCGCCGCCGGCTCGGCAGGGAACTGGCAACGGCGCTGCAAGGTCTTTGGCCCCGCAGCGCGGTGAATCCCTCGGTGTTGCCAAGGACGAAGCTGCGGCGCTGGCAGCCGTACCCGCAGGCGCGGGGACCGAATCGCTGATCTGACTGGCGCGCCGCTCGGCGAGATAGCACCGCGCATCCGCCCGCGTTGCCGCGGGTGTTGCAATACTGTCGTTACATACAGTATTGTCCATGTCATGCGCAAGTGGCCGGCGATCGTGGCGCACGCGGACATGGACGCGTTCTATGCCGCCGTGGAGCAGATGGACGATCCGAGCCTGCAGGGGCGACCGGTCCTGGTCGGTCCGAACAGCTCTCGGGGCGTGGTGCTGACCGCGAGCTACGAAGCGCGGCGATATGGCGTGGGCAGCGCCATGCCGATAGCAGAAGCGACGCGGCGCTGTCCCGAGGCCGTCATCGTCGAACCACGCTTCGAGCGTTACGAGCAGCTTTCGGCACAGACCATGCGTGTTCTGGGCGACTTCTCGCCGCGGGTCGAAGCGCTGTCCCTGGATGAAGCCTTCCTCGACATGTCGGGGGCGGAAGCGATATTCGGCGGGCCTCGCGAGATGGGCCGGCAGATCAAACAAGCGGTTTTCGAGGCGACCGGGCTGCGGATATCCGTCGGCTTGTCCGCCACCAAGTACGTGGCCAAGGTCGCGAGCGCTCACGACAAGCCCGATGGACTTACGGTGGTACCGCCGGACGGGGCCAAGGCGTGGTTGTCGTCACTGTCGGTGACGAAACTGTGGGGCGTCGGAAAGAAGACCGCACCTCGCCTGGCGGCGCTCGGCTACAACGTCATCGGCGATATCGCGAGGACGGACGTTGACCTGCTGCGCCGCCAGCTCGGTAGCACGGGCGTTCGCATCCACGACCTGGCCCATGCGTGCGATCCGCGCCCGGTCCGACGCACAAGGGTGGCGAAGAGCATCGGCTCGGATCGGACGTTGCGCGCGGACGTATCAAGGCGCGAGGACATCGAACTGCACTTGCGCCGCGCGGCCGACCGAATCGCCCGGCGCGTTCGATCCAAGGGGTATGTCGCCGGCGGGGTGCGTGTGCGGCTGAAGACCAGCCGATTCGAGCTATTGGCGCGCCAGCGGTCGCTGCGCAAGCCGGTCGATCTAGCCTCGGAATTCTTCGCCCTCGGCAGACGGCTGCTCGACGAATTCGATCATCCAGGTCCATTTCGACTGGTTGGGATGACAGCGTTCGATCTCGACTGGCGTCAGGGGCCGCAACAACTCGACCTGTTTGAAGACCTCGCGCGGCGAGACTTGGAGACGACCATCGACCTCCTGGTTACCCGCTTCGGCCGCGATGCAATTTTGCGGGCGCGGGACCTGGGTCACCCGGGGACGGTCGGGGGCGGCGTCAACCTGGACTTCCTGGAAGGCGAAGACCGATCAGCGAGATTTGCGGGCTAATTTCGGATCGCGCGGGATGCCGGGCGACCCGTCACGCCGCCGATCATATCCCGGCCATCCCGGCTCGGTGGTTTGCTCGGCTTGCCGCGCGCTGCGAAGTTGAACGGCTCCGTATCGATTTCCTCCAGGCGGATTTCGCCGTTCTGCACCGCCGTCTTCCAGGCTTCCTGTTCGGGATGGCGCGCCTGGAACTGCGGCATTACCTTTTCTGCGAAAAGTTCGAGACTTGCGCAGATATCTTCATGTGAGTTCTTGCCTGCTTGGTTCAGCAGGATGACCTGGTCGACGTGGGCCTTCTCCAGTTCGCGCAGCCGCTGCGCGATGGTGTCGGGCGAACCGATCAGTTCGCTGCCTGAGCGCCGCTGTCCCGCGGGCGTTCGCTTCCACTCCTGGTAGCGCTGCCACAGGTTGACAGCGCCGGGTTCGAACGGCCCCTCCTTGTTGTAGAGCTGCAAGGCGAACTGGAAGAACGTCCAGCCATCCGCCTTTTCCCACGCTTCGTCGTCGGTTTCCGCGCACATGAAACCGGAGACGACCGCGATGTTGGGATTGCTCTTGTAGTCACACAGCTTCTTCTGGTCGTGCACGTACGTGTTGTAGTAGGCGTGCACCCAGGCTTTCGCGGCATCGAGACTGACGAACTTGAAACAAAGGCATCCCATCCCTCGATGCGCGGCGTAGCGGATCGTATCGAGTTGAGAGCAGGCGACCCATAGCGGCGGGTGCGGCTTTTGCAATGGTTTGGGCACCACCGCGCGGTGCGGGAAGTGGAAGAAGTCGCCTTCGTAATGCCAGCCATGGTTCCAGAACATCGGCAGGGTGCAGCGCACGGCGTCCTCCCAAACGAGGCGCTTGTCGCGAAAACGCAGGTTGAAGGGGTGCAGTTCGGTGACGGAGGCGCCTTCGCCGAGCCCGAGTTCGACACGCCCGTCCGAGACCAGATCCAGCGTCGCCACTCTTTCGGCAACGCGAGCGGGATGATTGGTGGTGAGCTGCACGATGCCGTGGCCGAGTCGAATGTTGCGGGTTCGCTGGCTCGCGGCCGCGAGAAAAACCTCCGGCGCGGAAGAGTGCGAGTACTCCTCGAGGAAGTGATGCTCGACTTCCCAGGCATAGTCGAAGCCCAGTCGATCCGCCAGTTCGATCTGGTCCAGCGAGGCCTTGAACAGCCGATGTTCGCTGTCTTCCTCCCAGTCCCGCGGAAGCTGGTGTTCGTAGAAGATGCCGAATTTCACGTGCCTGTCCCCGGTGAGCGAGCCGTCATGTTGGCAGTCCGGCACCGCGACTGCAACGTCGCGGGCGGTGCGGGGTATCGCGCAACGGACGCAAGGCATTGTGCGGATTGAAGTATTTGTGTGTTAGTCTCGCCCGTCCTTTGGGGGAAGTGGTCGGCGGTGAGTCAACTTGGCTTGGCGACCGCCGGCTTTATAAGCAAGTGATCCTTGCTCAGCGCCTTTGGCGCAGACAGGGGATTGGACAATGAATTGCAGCGGACACTGCACTGACGTCGCGACGCAGTCGGGACCTGTTCGCGCGGGATTTGCCCGCGCGATCGCGGGTGTCCTGGCGTTTGCGTCCGCCGGCGCTCGGGGGAAGAGGTCGCCGGTCGGCCCCGAGGGTCTCCGGCGGCGCGCATTCCCTTGCCGGACATCGCGGAAGGCGCGCGCGGCGTTCGGGGCGTTCGGGGCGAGTCTGGCGCTGCTGTTCGGCGCGACGGCGGCCTTGGGGGGAGAACACACTGAGGTCGGATTCGTGGGTGGCCCCTCGAGCGGCTATTACAATGCGGGAGAGGAAATCGGTATCGAGGTTACGTTTGACGAGACGGTGACGGTGACGGGCGCTCCTACCTTCACGCTCACGGTCGGTCCCAGAGCGCGCAACATGGCCTACGATACCGCGGCCAGCAGCGGTACTACGCTGCGCTTCAACTATTCCGTGGTCGACGGGGACGTGGACGCCGACGGCGTCAGCTACGGCTCGGACGCCCTCAGGGGTGGCCGGATCGAGTCCGGAAATCCTCCCCTCGCAGTGGACCGGACCGTCACGGCAATCGCCCGGGACCGCGGCCACCGCGTCGATGCGAAGAAGCCGAGTGTCGTGAATGTTCGATTGACCTCCAATCCCGGTCCGGATCGGGTTTACGGCATCGGGGACGTGGTGGAGGTCTCGGTCACCTTCGATGAGTCGGTAACCGCTAGCGGCGAGGCACTGGCTCTGACGGTCGGGACGGTATCCCGCGACATGTCGGTCGTGGGCACGGGCCAGCAGCAGACCTTGGTCTTTCGTTACACGGTGAGCCAGGATGACGAAGACGCGAACGGGGTATCCGTGGCGGCCGACGCGCTCTCCGGCACCATACAGGATGCGGCGGGCAACGATGCGACGCTCACTCTCCCGCGGGTGACCCATCAGTCGGGACATGCGGTAGACGGCGTCCGGCCCACAGACCCCTCGCTACGGATCGTATCGAACCCTCGCGGGGGCGGGATCTATCGTCGAGGCGAATCCATCTTGGTCCAACTCGGCTTCGACGAGGCCGTGCGGGTTTCCGGTGGTGACGAGCCGACGCTGACGTTACAGGTCGGCACCGGCGAAGCGCCCGTCGCGCGCTCGGCGCTCTACGACCCCGGTCGCAGCGGCGGTCGCGCCCTAGTCTTCCGCTACGAAGTGCAGGACAGCGACCGTGACCAGGACGGGATTTCGGTCGCGGAGAATGCGGTGACACCCACCAATGTCATCCAGGACTCGGCCGGAAACGCGTGGGACGGCACGCACTCCGCCTTGTCGGAGCAGCGGTCGCATCGCGTGGACGGTAGCCTGCCGACCGTGCGCGTCACGAGTGTGGACGTCACCTCGGTCGGGCCGTACGGCGTCGGCGACCCGATCGCGCTGGAGGTGCGCTTCAGCGGCACCGTGTACGCCGGAGAGGACGACGGGTCCGAGCACGTCAAGTTCCGTCTCAGGATAGGGAATGCGACGGAAGCAATGAGCTACAAGGACGGCAACGGCTCGGACACGCTGAGATTCTCGTACGAAGTCAAAGAGGGCGACCTGGACGAGGACGGCGTCGGCTATGCCGCGAACGCGCTAGTGGGAAGTGGGTACCTCGTAGACGGCCACGACTGGCCGGTGGACCGTACGGTCGTGGCGCGCGCGCGGTTGTCGGGTCAGGTGGTGGACGGTATACATCCCCTTCTCCTCGACGAGCCCCTCGAGGAACGTTCCAGCCCGCGCAACGGCGACACCTATGCCAGGGGCGAGTCGATCGAGATCGCGGTCATGTTCAACGAGCGCGTCAGCGTCAGCCACGGTCCGGACCTGAAGCTAGCGCTGCAGATCGGCGATGCCGCCGCGCGGCGAGGCGTCCTCGTCGGTGGCGACGGCACAGACACGCTGATCTTCCGGTACACGGTGCAGGACGGGGATCAGGGCGACGAGGTTACGGTAGTGCGTCTTGAGGACGGGACAGTCCAGGACCTTGCCGGGAACCCGGCTGACGTGTCGAGGATCGACGGGTCGGACGCGTTCCGTCTCAATATCAAGGTCGATGGCGTTGCGCCGGGAGGCGCGACCGTGCGCATCGTATCGGATGCGGGTGAAGACAACACCTATGCGGCGGGCGACCGGATCGAGATGGAAGTCGTCTTCGACGATGACATCCAGGTTTCCGGCCGTCCAGTTCTGCTGGTCTCCTTCGAATCGGAGAGGCACGGTGCGCTGACGCGCCGGGCAACGCTCGAGAGGACGCGGCCGAAGGTGCTTGCCTTCGCGTACACGGTGCAGCCGGGAGACATCGACACTGACGGCATCTCCATTGGATCGGAGGCGCTGCAGGGGGGCCGAATCACGGACGCGGTAGGCAATCCTGTCACGCGTTCGTTGGAACCGGTGATCGATAAGGCCGTGGAGCACCGTGTCGACGCGGTCGAACCTTCGGTAGACGGGATCGCCATCACCTCTGATCCGGGGCCGGACGGGACCTACGCCGCGGGAGACGGGATCATTGTAACTGTGACCTTCGACGAGGACGTGTACGTGAAAGGGCCGTTCCCGCCGCTCGCACTCGTCATCGCTGTCGGTGCGGCGTCGCGCTCAGCAGTCTACGTCGACGGCAGCGGCACCACTACGCTGCGGTTCCGTTACGAAGTGCAGGTGGGTGATCGCGACGACGACGGGATCAGCATGGGCCCGGACGCGCTGGACCCGGAGGGAGCCATCTCGGACGTTGCCGGGAATCTACCCGGTCGGATACCGGCGATGCGGCGGCAGTCTGGACACAAGGTGGCCGCAAACGGTGTGCCGACGGTGACTTCGGTGCGGATCCTTGCTCCGCCGGGCGGCCGCGGGTTCCGCGCCAATGACCGCATAGACGCGCATGTGGTTTTTGATCGGGTCGTCCACGTCACCGGCGCGCCGGTGCTGACGCTTTCCATCGGGGCGAACAATCGGGCGGCGTCATTCGCCGGCGGCAGCGGGACGGACACGCTGCGGTTCCACTACACGGTAGTGGCGGCGGATCGGGACGATGACGGCATCAGCGTGCCCGCGAACGCGTTGAGCGAGGGGACGATCACCGACGATACCGGCAACCGCGCGGACAGGCGCTTCCGCGCGGTGCCGCCGGACACGCGGTGGACGGTGGACGGGAGCGTCGTGGGCACCGTCAACGCCTCGCTCGCGATCACGTCGGCCCCCGAGGCCGGTACGACCTACGGGCTCGGCGAGGACATCGAGCTCGAGGTGCGCTTCGATACGGTGGTCCACGCGACGGAGGATCCCGTGCTGGTGCTCGAGATCGGCGGCGGCACAGCGGACGCCGCTTTGGTTTCCGGCAGCGGCACCGAGACGCTCACGTTTCGCTATCGCGTGCGGGAAGGGGACTTCGACGACGACGGCATCAGCATCGGCCCCGGCGCTCTGCGGGAAGGCCGCATAGAGGACGGCACTGGCAACGTGGTGGAGCGCACGTTCAGGGCCTTGCGGGCCGACGGCGACCACAAGGTGGATGGCGTCAGCCCGGCCGTGATTCGGGTCACTGTCGTCTCGACTCCGGACGCTGGCGGCGTCTACGGCTTGAACGAGGAGATCAGGATCGAGATCGACTTCGGCGAGGAAGTGCATGTCACGGATGTTGCCGCAGACCTGGAGCTTGTCCTCTCCATCGGCCAACACTCGCGCTCCGCGACGTTCGCCGGCGGCAGCGGGACCGAGACGCTGACGTTCGGCTACGTGGTGCGGTCGGACGACGACGACGGCGACGGCATCAGCATCGGCCCCACGGCCCTGCGGGGAGGCGTCATCGAGGACGCGGCGGGGAACCCGGTGGATCGCACGTTCTCGGGCCTGGCGGCCGACAGCCGGCACAAGGTGGACGGCGTCAGCCCGTCGGTGACGGCGGTCCGCATCGTCTCGACTCCGGACGCCAACGGGATCTACGGCTTGAACGAGGAGATCAGGATCGAGATCGACTTCGGCGAGGAAGTGCATGTCACGGATGTTGCCGCAGACCTGGAGCTTGTCCTCTCCATCGGCCAACACTCGCGCTCCGCGACGTTCGCCGGCGGCAGCGGGACCGAGACGCTGACGTTCGGCTACGTGGTGCGGTCGGACGACGACGACGGCGACGGCATCAGCATCGGCCCCACGGCCCTGCGGGGAGGCGTCATCGAGGACGCGGCGGGGAACCCGGTGGATCGCACGTTCTCGGGCCTGGCGGCCGACAGCCGGCACAAGGTGGACGGCGTCAGCCCGTCGGTGACGGCGGTCCGCATCGTCTCGACTCCGGACGCCAACGGGATCTACGGCTTGAACGAGGAGATCAGGATCGAGATCGACTTCGGCGAGGAAGTGCATGTCACGGATGTTGCCGCAGACCTGGAGCTTGTCCTCTCCATCGGCCAACACTCGCGCTCCGCGACGTTCGCCGGCGGCAGCGGGACCGAGACGCTGACGTTCGGCTACGTGGTGCGGTCGGACGACGACGACGGCGACGGCATCAGCATCGGCCCCACGGCCCTGCGGGGAGGCGTCATCGAGGACGCGGCGGGGAACCCGGTGGATCGCACGTTCTCGGGCCTGGCGGCCGACAGTGGGCACAAGGTGGACGGCGTCAGCCCGTCGGTGACGGCGGTCCGCATCGTCTCGACTCCGGACGCCAACGGGATCTACGGCTTGAACGAGGAGATCAGGATCGAGATCGACTTCGGCGAGGAAGTGCATGTCACGGATGTTGCCGCAGACCTGGAGCTTGTCCTCTCCATCGGCCAACACTCGCGCTCCGCGACGTTCGCCGGCGGCAGCGGGACCGAGACGCTGACGTTCGGCTACGTGGTGCGGTCGGACGACGACGACGGCGACGGCATCAGCATCGGCCCCACGGCCCTGCGGGGAGGCGTCATCGAGGACGCGGCGGGGAACCCGGTGGATCGCACGTTCTCGGGCCTGGCGGCCGATAGCCGGCACAAGGTGGACGGCGTCAGCCCGTCGGTGACGGCGGTCCGCATCGTCTCGACTCCGGACGCCAACGGGATCTACGGCTTGAACGAGGAGATCAGGATCGAGATCGACTTCGGCGAGGAAGTGCACGTTTCGGACGCCGGGGGAGATCTGGAGCTGGTCCTTTCCATCGGGGAACATTTGCGCGCGACGGCGCTCGTCGTCGGCAGCGGCACCGACACGCTGACATTCCGTTACGCGGTGCGGTCGGACGACCATGACGACGACGGCATCAGCATCGGCCCCAACGCGTTGCAGGGGGGCACTATCGAGGACGCGGAGGGGAACGCGGTGAATCGCTCCTTCGTGGCGCTGGCGGCCGACAGCCGGCACAAGGTGGACGGCATCAGTCCAGCGCTGACGCGAGTCCGAATCGTCTCAAGTCCGGGCGAGAGCGGATTCTACGGCCTGGACGAAGAGATCGGTTTGGAGGTCCAGTTCGGCGAGGAGGTGCATGTTACGGGTGCCGAAGATCTGTCGCTCATGCTCTCCATTGGCGAACATTTGCGCGCGGCGACGTTGGTCGGCGGCAGCGGCACGGACACGCTGACATTCCGTTACGCCGTGCAGTCGGACGACCATGACGACGACGGCATCAGCATCGGCCCCAACGCCTTGCAGGGGGGCACTATCGAGGATGCGGCCGGGAACGCTGTCGTGCGCAGTTTCGGCGGATTGGCCGCCGACAGCGGGCACAAGGTGGACGGCGTCAGCCCGTCGCTGACGGCGGGTCCGCATCGTCTCGACCCCGGAAGCGAGAGCGGATTCTACGGCCTGGACGAAGCGATCGGTTTGGAGGTCCAGTTCGGCGAGGAGGTGCATTTCGGCGAGGATCTGTCGCATGCTCTCCATTGGCGAACATTTGCGCGCGGCGGCGTTGGTCGGCGGCAGCGGTACGGACACGCTGACATTCCGTTACGCCGTGCAGTCGGACGACCATGACGACGACGGCGTCAGCATCGGCCCCAACGCCTTGCAGGGGGGCACTATCGAGGATGCGGCCGGGAACGCTGTCGTGCGCAGCTTCGGCGGATTGGCCGCCGACAGCGGGCACAAGGTGGACGGCGTCAGCCCGTCGCTGACGCGGGTGCGCATTGTCTCAAGTCCGGGCGAGAGCGGATTCTACGGCCTGGACGAAGAGATCGGTTTGGAGGTCCAGTTCGGCGAGGAGGTGCATGTTACGGGTGCCGAAGATCTGTCGCTCATGCTCTCCATTGGCGAACATTTGCGCGCGGCGACGTTGGTCGGCGGCAGCGGTACGGACACGCTGACATTCCGTTACGCCGTGCAGTCGGACGACCATGACGACGACGGCATCAGCATCGGCCCCAACGCCTTGCAGGGGGGCACTATCGAGGATGCGGCTGGGAACGCTGTCGTGCGCAGTTTCGGCGGATTGGCCGCCGACAGTGGGACAAGGTGGACGGCGTCAGCCCGTCGCTGACGGCGGTCCGCATCGTCTCGACCCCGGAAGCTAACGGATTCTATGGCTTGGACGAAGCGATCATCGTTGAGGTGTATTTCGGCGAGGAGGTGCATGTCACGGAAGACGGCGAGGCCCTGGCGCTGGCCCTTTCCCTCGGCGAAAGCCTGCGCCGGGCGACGCTCGCCGGCGGCAGCGGGACCGACACGCTGACGTTTCGCTACGTGATCCAGGAGAACGACTCCGACGAAGACGGCATCAGCATCGGCCCGAACGCCCTGCAGGGGGGCGCCATCGAGGACGCGGCTGGGAACCCGGTGGATCGCACCTTCGCGGGCCTTGCGGCCGACGACGACCACAGGGTGGATGGGGTCAGGCCGGTGTTGACGCGGGTCAGCATCGTCTCGACGCCGGACGCTGGAGCCACGTACGGCCTGGACGAAGGGATCATCGTTGAGGTGTATTTCGGCGAGGAGGTGCATGTCACGGAAGACGGCGAGGCCCTGGCGCTGGCCCTTTCCCTCGGCGAAAGCCTGCGCCGGGCGACGCTCGCCGGCGGCAGCGGGACCGACACGCTGACGTTTCGCTACGTGATCCAGGAGAACGACTCCGACGAAGACGGCATCAGCATCGGCCCGAACGCCCTGCAGGGGGGCGCCATCGAGGACGCGGCTGGGAACCCGGTGGATCGCACCTTCGCGGGCCTTGCGGCCGACGACGACCACAGGGTGGATGGGGTCAGGCCGGTGTTGACGCAGGTCGAGATCGTATCGGACCCGGACGCGAGCGGATTCTACGGCCTGGACGATGAGATCATGGTGGAGGTCGAGTTCGGCGAAGTGGTGCACGTCGATGACTCGTTAGATCTGTCGCTGGTCCTCTCGATCGGCGAATACTCGCGCGCGGCAACGTTCGTGGGCGGCAGCGGAACCGACACGCTGACGTTCCGCTACGTGGTCCAGGAGAACGACTACGATAACGACGGCATCAGCATCGGCGCGAACGCCCTGCGCGGGGGCAGAATCGAGGACGCGGCCGGGAACCCTGTGGATCGCACCTTCGCGGGCCTTGCGGCCGACGACGACCACAGGGTGGATGGGGTCAGGCCGGTGTTGACGCAGGTCGAGATCGTATCGGACCCGGACGCGAGCGGATTCTACGGCCTGGACGATGAGATCATGGTGGAGGTCGAGTTCGGCGAAGTGGTGCACGTCGACGACTCGTTAGATCTGTCGCTGGTCCTCTCGATCGGCGAATACTCGCGCGCGGCAACGTTCGTGGGCGGCAGCGGAACCGACACGCTGACGTTCCGCTACGTGGTCCAGGAGAACGACTATGACGACGACGGCATCAGCATCGGCGCGAACGCCCTGCGCGGGGGCAGAATCGAGGACGCGGCCGGGAACCCTGTGGATCGGACGTTCGCGGGCCTTGCGGTCGACGACGGGCAGACGGTGGACGGTCGCGTGGATCGGGTCATACCGGCGATTCTGAGGGTCGCCATTACATCCGACGCGGGGTCGAACGACACGTACACGACAGATGACATTATCAGGGTTGATGTCGGGTTCAATGTGCCCGTGTACGTGACTGGAGCGCCGCCGGTGCTGGAGCTGGCGATCGGCCCGGCGTTGCGGGATGCGCTCTTTGTCGAAGGGAGCGGTACCCCGACGTTGAAGTTCGAGTACACGGTGGAGGCTGGCGACACCGATACGGACGGCATCAGTATCGCCGCCAACTCGCTGACCGGAGGCATCACGGACGCCAACGGAAACGCGGTCGATCTCACCTTCGAAGCCGTGCCCCGATCGGCGTCGCACAAGGTCAGCGCTGAACTGCTCCTCTTTCCACTCTCGCTGACCCTCATAGTCGGGCAGTCGCATACCCTTGACTTGCTGGGAGAGCTGGAGCGTCTGGGCGTCGAATACGTAGGTGACTTCGAGTGGTCATCCGACGACGCAACAGTCGCTACCGCCACGCTTTCGGGCAGCATGTTGACAATCACTTCCGTGGCGGAAGGTACAGCCAGGATTGCGGTAGCCGCAACGGATGCCGCGATCTTCCTGTTCTTCGGGGTTACGGTGGAAACCAGCGCTGCGGAGACGGCGGTGCTGGAAGGTGCCATGGCGGCGGTGGGTCGCGGCCTGTTGGCAAGTGCCGGCAGTACGATCGGCGCGCGGTTGGAACTGACCGGTGAGGATTCGTCTGACGTTTGGGGCGGGCGCGGCATTGCGCCCGTATCCGTTGCGGCCTCGCCTCAGTGGTCCGTGCCCGGCGGCTCCGATCATTGGGGAGGCCCGCTCGGCTATGGGCAATGGAACATGGACGATCCGTATCTACAAGGTTCGATGCGATACACGCCCGCGCAGTTGCTCCGGGGCACCCGGTTCGAGATGCCTCTCCGGGGTTTCGGCAATCCGGTGAATTCCTGGGCCGTTTGGGGCGCGGGCGATTGGCACGCGTTCGAAGGCGCGGGCGACGATGGCCTCTATGACGGCTCGCTCACGTCGGCATATCTGGGTGTCGATGCCCGGGGCGACGGCTGGATCTCGGGCGCGTCGATCTCCCGTGCCGTGGCCGATGCATCCTACGAATATGGAGGTACCGCAGGCGGAAAAGGCCGCCTGGAGACGGAATTGAACGTGATCCATCCGTACGTCCAGTGGGAATTCCGCGACCGCGGGAAGATGTGGGCGATCCTGGGTTTCGGTACCGGCGAAGCGACCGCTGAGCGCGAGGGCCAGGAGGTCGCGAGCGAACCCAGTAATCTATCGATGCGAATGGGGCTTGGCGGAATGCGATATTCCTTGGGACGGCTCGTCGGGTTCGATCTCGCCGTCCGGGGCGATGCCGGATTCGCCCAACTCGAGACGGACGAAGGCCCGAGGGCGGTCCAGGGGTTGGCGGTGAACGTGCAGCGATTGCGGATAGGCGCGGAAGCATCGCTTCCGATGGCCCTTTGGGGTGTTCCGGTGTCGCCGTTCATCGATGTGGCGGGCCGCTACGACGGCGGCGATGGTGCGACTGGCGGCGGCGTGGAATTGGCGGGCGGCTTCCGCTATCAGGGCTCGGCGGTCGGCCTGGAGGTGAAAGGACGGGCGCTGGCAATGCACGCCGACGACAGTTACTCGGAGGAGGGCGTGAAAGCGACACTGGTCGTTGGTCCCGATTCGAGAAAGGGCTTCCGACTGCTGCTGTCGCCGAGATGGGGCGGCGCCGCGGATGCCATGGACATCTTCAGGTCCCGGGGTCATCCGTTCGCGGGCGCCCTTCGCCGCGAGAATCGGGGCTGGGGTCTCGGTACCCGCGTCAGCTACGGCTTCGACATGTGGCGGCGGCCGGGCACGATCATGCCGTTCGGCGAGGTGGACCTTTCACGCGAAGACTATCGCCAAGCGCGCCTGGGGGTGAGCTACGAATTGGCGAGCGCCATACTGGGGTTGCCGCATCGCCTGGAGATTTCCGGCGAAAGCGCGGAGAGCGACAGCCACGGCACCATACTCCGGTTCCTGTTGACCGGCCAGGCGCACTTCTAGCGGTACATCCGCTGCGCCCGAAAACGTCGGGCCGCTAGCCGCCCTGCAGCGCTTCGAGCACCTTTTGCGGGTGGTCGGCTGTCCTCGCGACGCGGCGCCAGTGCCTGACCACTGTGCCGTCGGGATCGATCCACACAGTGGAACGGATGACGCCCATGGTCTTTCTGCCGTACATCATCTTTTCGCCGTAGGCGCCGTAGGTCTCCATGACTTCGCGGTTCGGATCGCTAAGGAGCGTGAACGGCAATGCGTACTTGTCGACGAATTTTCGGTGCGATGCCGCTTCGTCGGGAGAGATGCCAAACACGGCGGCGCCGGTGTCCTCGATCTCGCTCCAAAGGTCGCGGAAACCGCATGCTTCCTTGGTGCAGCCGGGCGTGTCGTCCTTCGGATAGAAGTAGACGACCACATGCTTGCCCCGTTGGTCTCTCAACGCTACTTCGTTGCCATCCGTATCCTGCAAGGTGAATTCCGGTGCCGCTTTTCCTTCTTTGATCGCCATGAATCGCTCCGCTATGGTTCTAACCGCCATTGTGCAGACGCGCGCCGCGCAATCAAGTCAAGGTGGGTCTCGACAGATATTTCCGGGGCATCTTCAAGAGTCCATATCAAGCGGGCATGATCGAAACATCGTACTTGGCGATGTTGCGGTCGCGAGTAACCAAGGTCATCTCCGCGAGTTGGGCTTGCGCCACCAACAGTCGATCAAACGGATCCCGATGATGCATGGGCAGTCGCGCGTAAGTTTCCAGGTGGGGGACTTCAATAGGCAGAATCTCATAGTCCCCGGTCACGATCCGGTAGAAGTCATCCGGGAGGTAGAGCTTGCCGATGGAGCGCTTGATCGCACATTCCCACAGCGACGCCACGCTGAGGTACAGGGCGGTCTCGTCCGTCCGGAACAAGGCGAGGGCATCCTCGGAGAGCAGGTGCGGTGCCGAGCGCGCCCAGAGCAGCGCGTGCGTGTCGAGCAGATATCTCACTTCGTCGGCTCCATGCCCAGCGCCTCCCGCAGATCGGGAGGCCATTCCTCGAAGTCCTCGCTCATTCGGATCTGACCGGCGAGGTCGCCGAGTTTCCTTGATCGAGGGTGCGGCTCGAAACGGCTGATCCTGACAGCGGGTCTGCCCATTCGCGTAATGACGAAATCTTCGCCGTTGATGGCTCTGTCGACGATCTCCGAGAAACGCGCCTTGGCGTCACTGAGCGAGAGGGTAGATTCCATCGCGATCATGCTGGTCTGACTTGGTCTGACTATATGCGAGAAGATCTTGCGGCGCAACGGCGGTTCGGGGATCCGGCCTTCGGCATCTGCGGGTTGCGCGGCGGCGTTTGGCGACTCTCCATGGTCGCTGCCGAGCACGGGCGCGGCGAGATCTGCGGTGTACCAGACGGGAACGGGTGCCACCTCCAAACTGTGATGCGATTGGAACACGATTGGAACGCAGGCTTGACCCCAACCCCGACGAAGCCCTATGGTGGAAGCGTCGCAAGAGGGGACCCATTCGCATGCCTGAATACCATCTCGCCAGCTCATATACCTGACCCTGGGTACAGCGCGCCGTGATCGTCTTGCGCGCCAAGAACGTCGACTTTGAAGTCACTTACATCAATCTGCGCGACAAACCGGATTGGTTCCTTGAGTTATCGCCGCATGGGAAGGTTCCGATGCTGCAGGTGGACGGGCGACCGCTGTTCGAGTCGAACGCGATCGCCGAATATCTCGACGAGAAGATCGCGCCGCGGCTGCATCCGGAAGACGCGTTTCTGCGCGCCAGGCATCGAGCCTGGAACGACTTTGTTCCCATCTTCGCCTCGGGCCTGGGCGGAGTTTCTGTGGGGGACCCGTCGAAGCGCGAGAAGGCCCTGGAGGTCGCCAGGCAGCATGTGGGCAAGCTGGAACACGCCATCGACGACGAGCGCGGTAACGAAGGGCCGTTCTTCAGCGGTCCCGATCTCTGTCTCGTGGACGCGGCCTATGCGCCGTTCCTGCAGCGCTTTAGCATGGTGGAGCCCATGATCGAGAGCGGGCTGATGGCGGATTTCCCGCAGGTGGCCGCGTGGACAGACGCGTTGGTGGATGATCCTCGGGTACGCGACTCGGTGCCGGAACAGTTCAACGATCTGTACATGGAGCAGATCTCGAAGCGTATCGGAGCGGCGGCGGCGACGGCATGACCGCGGTTTTTGCTGCGTAGTGCGTGCGGGGCTTGATCCCGCAACCTGACGACCAGGATTGGCATGGCGGAGGAACATCGATGGCTGCTGAAAAACTGACTGACGGGACGCTGCAATCCGCGCTCGCCGAACTTGATGGCTGGGCGCTGGACGATGCCGGCACGGGTATCGAGAAGACGTTCCGGTTCGACGACTTCAATGCCGCCTTCGGTTTCATGAGTCGGGCCGCGCTCAAAGCCGAACAGATGAATCACCATCCGGAGTGGTTCAACGTCTGGAATCGGGTCGAGGTGCGTTTGTCCACGCACGACGCCGGGGGCGTCACGTCCCTCGACATCGCGCTTGCCGGTTTCATGGACAGCATCGGCTGACGACGCTTCGCGCCGACGAACAGCGGTCGCGGCCCACCGATATCGCTTAAGGCGTTACGTGTCCTCGGACCAGGGCTTGTCCGTTGCCTCGTGCGGCCAGAGAAACTCGAAGCCCGCCTTTTCCGCAGGCCGCTTGTCCAGGTCCTCTCGATCACCGATGTGGTAGTACACGTCCGCATCGAAATCCGCCTTGACCTCGCCAAGCATGTGTTTCGACACCGTGAAGTCCACCTCGATGCCGTGGCGTTCCCACATGGCCCGCTGGGCGCTGAGGGGTCGGTCCGAACAGCTACCGACAAGGAACCCCTCGCCTTTTGCCTCGCGAACGAAGTCCATGGTCAGGACTCCGGGCGGGTCGCCTTCTTCCAGCGTCCCGTCGATATCGAAGCTGATCAGAATTGTCGTGGCATTTTCTCGCATCAATAATCCGGCGTGGCGCTCCAAACGGTGAAGTTGCCGCCTGTCGGCATCGGTCCGCCGGACACGCCGATCACAGGCTCGACGCCCGTCACCTGGCGTTCCCCAGCCCGGCGCTGTATCTGCTGGATGGAGTCCGTGTGCATCCAGAATCGGCTGCGACCGCTGCCGATGTTGCCGCCGCTGGGTGACACCGGGTTGGGCCCGCTAATGCTGATGTCCGTCTGGTAGAAATCGAGTGCCTCTCCGGGCTGGACGCCCCGGTAGCGGATCCCTTCCATGTGGAACTGGTGGAACTGCGGGAACCCGTCGTACAGGTTCTCGAAGGAGAGATCGTCGGCGGTGATTCCCGCCCCTTCCAAGGTCTTGCGGCCGCTACTGGCGCACTCTTTCTCCACCTCGTCCAGTGTGGGTACGAAGCTGCGCGCCTGGCCCCGGCTCGATGCGTGATTCAGGATGTAGACCGGTTTCTGCTTGAGGTGCCGGGCACGCTCGGCGGTCGTGAACAGATAAGCCGCGGAACACATGATTGGTATGTCGTTGTCGAACAGGTTCGCGGGCTTGGCGATCCAGCGCGCGGCCTTGTAGTCCTCCGGCGTGATCTCCTCCGGCCGGTGCTGCGCCCAATAACCCTCGGGGAACTTTAGCCCGTTGCGCCTCGAGTTCGAAATGAACGGCGCCATCATGTCGTGGTGTTTGCCGTACTTTCGGCAGTACTCGGCGAACTGGATTGCCGTGCCGTAGCACGCGGGTGCGCCCCACACCGAGCGCAAGGCGCTCGTTCCCGGTATCGCATCGTCCGCGTTGGGACCGGTCTGGTAGTAGCGGCCCGGGAGGTTATGCCAGCTCTTGAGAACAAGACAGGTGTGGGCGAGCCCGTCGCCGATCGCCTGGGCGGCGACCACTATGGCATTCGACATGCAGCCGGGACCGTACATCGTGAACCCGTTGCCCGTGAGCTCGGGCATGTTCTTCAGAATCCATTCGGCGCTCAACTGGGTGATGCCGTCCAGGGGTTCGTCGGTCTGGTTGTAGGCGTTGATCACGTCCCAGGGCAGTTCTTGCCCACGGGGCCAGAAGGCACCCGTGGTCGTGCGCTCATCCATCACGAGTCCATCGATGTCCTGGGGCCTTACGCCCGCGTCCTCGATCGCCCGACGCAGCGCGGTGAGGCTGATGGCGCCGAGCGAGGTCTCCGGCTTGCCGTCCCAGCGCCGGGATGTCGGACCATGTCCGATCCCCACGGCCGCTACTTTCCCGCGGTGTTCCCATACCCCCAGTCCCTCCCGGGACCGGTACATCGATTGCGGTGCGTTCTCGGTGCTCATCGACTCTCTCCTACGACGCGCCAACCGGGAACTTCCTGCCCGTTGGCTGCGGTTTCAAACACCAGTTGCTTGCGCGCATCAATAATCCGGCGTCGCGCTCCAGACCGTGAAATTGCCGCCCGTGGGCATCGGTCCGCCGGACACGCCGATCACCGGCTCGACGCCCGTCACCTGGCGTTCCCCGGCGCGACCCTGTATCTGCTGGATGCAGTCCGTATGCATCCAGAATCGGCTGCGTCCGCTGCCGATGTTGCCGCCACTCGGCGACACCGGGTTGGGTCCGCCGATGCTGATGTCTGTCTGGTAGAGGTCGAGGGCCTCTCCGGGCTGGATTCCGCGGTATCGGATTCCTTCCATGTGGAACTGGTGGAACTGCGGGAACCCGTCGTACAGGTTCTCGAAGGAGAGATCGTCGGCGGTGATTCCCGCCCCTTCCAAGGTCTTGCGGCCGCTACTGGCGCACTCTTTCTCCACCTCGTCCAGTGTGGGTACGAAGCTGCGCGCCTGGCCCCGGCTCGATGCGTGATTCAGGATGTAGACCGGTTTCTGCTTGAGGTGCCGGGCACGCTCGGCGGTCGTGAACAGATAAGCCGCGGAACACATGATTGGTATGTCGTTGTCGAACAGGTTCGCGGGCTTGGCGATCCAGCGCGCGGCCTTGTAGTCCTCCGGCGTGATCTCCTCCGGCCGGTGCTGCGCCCAATAACCCTCGGGGAACTTTAGCCCGTTGCGCCTCGAGTTCGAAATGAACGGCGCCATCATGTCGTGGTGTTTGCCGTACTTTCGACAGTACTCCGCGAACTGGATTGCCGTGCCGTAGCACGCGGGTGCGCCCCACACCGAGCGCAAGGCGCTCGTTCCCGGTATCGCATCGTCCGCGTTGGGACCGGTCTGGTAGTAGCGGCCCGGGAGGTTATGCCAGCTCTTGAGAACAAGACAGGTGTGGGCGAGCCCGTCGCCGATCGCCTGGGCGGCGACCACTATGGCGTTCGACATGCAGACCGGACCGTACATCGTGAACCCGTTGCCCGTGAGCTCGGGCATGTTCTTCAGGATCCATTCGGCACTCAACTGGGTGATGCCGTCCAGGGGTTCGTCGGTCTGGTTGTAGGCGTTGATCACGTCCCAGGGCAGTTCTTGCCCACGGGGCCAGAAGGCACCCGTGGTCGTGCGCTCATCCATCACGAGTCCATCGATGTCCTGGGGCCTTACGCCCGCGTCCTCGATTGCCCGACGCAGCGCGGTGAGGCTGATGGCGCCGAGCGAGGTCTCCGGCTTGCCGTCCCAGCGCCGGGATGTCGGACCATGTCCGATCCCCACGGCCGCTACTTTCCCGCGGTGTTCCCATACCCCCAGTCCCTCCCGGGACCGGTACATCGATTGCGGTGCGTTCTCGGTGCTCATCGACTCTCTCCTACGACGCGCCACTCGGGAACCTTCTGCCCGTTGGCTGTGGATTCAAACACCAGTTCGACGGCGGCTCCGACCGGCACTTCGTCCACTGGCGTGCCGGGCAGATGGGAGTACATCTGGATGCCGGGGTCTTCGTCGAGGTTGATCACGGCGCAGTTGAAGGGCTGATCGTCCTGCAGCAGCCGTATGGGACAGTCGTGGACGACACCGTAGTGGTATATGCGGCCCCGGCCGCTCATCTGTTTCCATTCGAGCGCGGCGTCCGATCCACACTTCCCGCAGCTCGTCGCGGGCGGATGCTGCAGCCGGTCGCAGTCCCGGCAATTCTGGATGACCAGACGCTCCTCGTTGGCGGCTTCCCAGAACGGCCGCGTCAAGTCGTCGGGAACTACGCCCTGTTTCATGCCTACCCCATTTTCCAAGGAATCAAGCAATGCATTGAATGCGAGAAGGGCGGGCAGGTCAACCCGCGCCTGGTGTGTTGAACAGCACGAGGCTCTTCGTGGGCCGGCTCTGCGGCCGCCAGCTACAGCTTGCCCTCGAGCCGCGCGAGTTCGTCCTGGAGCATGCCAGCCATGCGGTAGACGTGTGACGGAAACACGTGCTTGGGCCGTTCGACGGGCGGTGCCGGGACGTCTTTGGCATCCAGAACCAGGGTCAAATAAGCCAGTTCGGACAGCAACGTGGTCGCGAGGTCGTAGACATCCGCCGGCGCGATATCCCGCCGCCGGAGTTCACGCCGCAGGTTCAAATTCAACGTCGATACGCCGCGTCTCTCGCCGATCACCGTCGCAAGCTCCAGGCATTCCAGTACCCTTCGGTAAACGTCGGCCGGGACCTTGCCCGGTTCCAACGGCGGCAGTTCGCCATACACGGGAACTGACTCGTCTTCGGTCAACGCGCCGGCGACATAGGTGGCCGCCAGTTCCAGGTGCCCATAGACGTCCTCGGGCTTGAACTGCCGATCAAGCAGAAAATTCAACTGCCGACTCGCCTGGACAATCTCGCGCAGGACATCCTTCGGTTCTTTGCTGGGGTCGAGATCGGCAACTTCCGCGCCGTAGGTAATCCTCAACTCGCGACGCACGGCGTCGATCTGCGTGCGCGCCAAATCGACCACGCCCAACACATCTGCCGGGATGATATCCTCCTTCAGCAAGGGCGGCGGCGCGGCCCGTTCGGCAGCGCCCAGTTCATTCGCGAGACGATTGGTCTTTCGCAATAGCGTCAACGCTTGATAAAACACGTGGCGCGACCGCGCATCTATGACGACCCAGGGTTCCGTGGTTGTCTCGGGCCGACCCATCACCTCGCGCAGGAGTTTGATATTCGCGGAGAGCTGCTCGACGGCCTGATAGACATGCCCGGGCGTGATTTCTTCGTCCGCGGCCGCATGCCAGCCCGCCATCGCCAAGGCCAATGCGGCCATTGCGCTTAGCTTTCTCACGGTTCTTCTCCGCGACCAACGCCAACGCATCATAGCGCGGCGATTCGATGGTTGTCAGCGGGGTGCGCGGCAACAGCCGGTTGGATTCGTCGGCGGGTTTTGTTGGAGAGGTTTCGTGCGCGCGTGGATATCACCATGGAACAAGCGCCCGTGACGGCATGGTCGAGAATCCTCCGCGTGACTCGACGGTCAACTCTTGTCGGCGACGATCCTGTTCGGCGCGCGCCAGGGTCGGCGGGCAAACCGGCGGCCCAGGCCGCGCTCGATTTCACGCCACTTGCGCTCTTCCTCCGGCATGATGAACGTGATCGCCTCGCCCGCCCGCCCCATGCGGCCTGTGCGCCCGACCCGGTGCGTGAACAGTTGCTGCGAATCCGGCAGGTCGTAGTTGATGACTTGGCCGATGCCTTCGACATCCAGACCCCGGGCGGCCACGTTGGTCGCCACCAGAATCGGCGCAGCGCCGGAACGGAAGTCCTTCATCACCCGCTCCCGGGCGTTCTGCTTGAGATTTCCCTGCAGCGCCCCGACCGGATAGCCCAGCGCATCGAGCTGCTTCGCCAGCTTCCTGACGCCATGCTTGGTTCTGCCGAAGACGAGAATCGGATCCTCTCCCCGCTCGTCCAACAGTGCTCGCAGGGCTTGGATCTTGTCGTGCTTTTCGATGGAATAGACGATGTGCTGCACCGTTGGCAGGGTGCGAAGGTCGCTGTCGATCTCGACTCGAACGGGATCGCGCAAGTGCTTCTGCGCCGTGTTCGCTACCCACGGCGGCATGGTCGCGGAGAACAGCGCAGTCTGCCGCTTGGACGGCGTCCGGCCGAGGATCGCCTCGACGTCGTGGGCGAAACCCTTGTCGAGCATCTCATCCGCCTCGTCCAGGACAAGGAAGCTCACCGAGCGCAGGTCGAGATTGCCCTGGCGCAGGTGGTCGAGGGTGCGGCCCGGCGTCCCGATGACGACCTGGGCACCGTTTCTCAACGCCGCATGCTCCGGCCGCGGAGAACGCCCGCCGTACAGCGACGTGACGCGCACCCGTTGCGAGGCAGCGACGGTCCGGGTGACGGAAGCCACTTGAATGGCCAGTTCCCGGGTCGGTAACAGCACTAGCGCCTGAACCCGTCGCAGCGTCGGATCGCACAATTCTGCAAGCGGGACGGCAAACGCCAACGTCTTTCCTGACCCGGTGCGGGCCTGGCCGATCAAGTCCCGTCCGGCCAGCAGATGGGGAATGGATTTCTCCTGGATGGGCGTTGGCTTCGAGATGCCCATCTTTGCAATCACCGTCCTGGTTGCGGTATTCAACGCCATTTCCTGGAACACGGTGACGGCATTGCCGACGTGGCCGGCAGGAGGTTCGATAGAGCTAGCAGAATCAACCACGGAGTTGACTGGCGTAGGTAGTCGGTTACGACGGTTCTCGAAACAGGGGCGGCAGTAAACTGGCCGGCCGGCGGTTGGCCGGAATGGCACGGTTGTCAATGTGTCGCATTCGGCGCACACGACGTCGTGGCGGCGGCTGCGGACGGCCGGGCGTTCGCGTGCGGCCGGGACGCGTCTAGTGGAGAGGTTGTGCAGAGGCATACAGGAACAGACTCCTTGGTCTTAAAGAGGTAACACAGGTGATTCAGCGCGGGGTAGAAATGCGGGGATAGCCGGACGGCTACCTGCTGCGGGGAAAACCTTGGCGCGACAATCGAGCGCGCGTGCGCATTATGGCAGATAACCCGGGTGAGTATGCTGTTTGGTTGATGGCGATGAATCGTCCGACGCCCATCCATCGTCCCGACCGCCCTTGGCAGCCACGTTGCTCGACCATGAACTGACCTCCGTCGTTGACGGGGACGCCATCTTGGGTAACCCTCGGCACGAACGCCAACAACGCAACGGAGCACTCTTCGCCGACGGCTCGCCAGGCTTCACTTTTCAGGCTCATCATCGTATTGGAATGAGTGGGTGTGACAAACGCGGAGCCGCGCGCGGGAAAGCGAATGCTCCACAGGAGAACGAAAATGATAGAGCGACAAGTCGAGATCCAGACCCCGGACGGCGGCATGACGACCTTCGAGTTTCATCCGGATGAAGGTGGACCCTACCCAATCGTGCTGTACCTGATGGATGCTCCGAGTATCCGGCCTGGCTTGAAGGATATGGCGTCGAGGCTGGCGACCGCCGGCTACTACGTGTTGCTGCCCTATCTCTATTACCGCGTGAGCCCGTACCACGAGCTGGGCGATGGCGACGACAGGCGCTCCCTCATGCAGAGCGTCACGCGTCATGGAATCATCCCGGATGCGCAAGCCATGCTCGAATTCGCCGCGAACAACGACAAGGCCGATTCCAACGGCAAGATCGGCGCCGTCGGCTTCTGCATGAGCGGTCCCCTGGTCATGGCGCTGGCGCAAACCATGCCGGACAAGGTTGCCGCCATCGCGTCCGTGCACGGCGCCTGGGTCGTCACCCACGAGGATGACTCACCGCACCGGCAGATCGACCAGATCAAGGCCGAAGTCTATTTCGGCTGGGCAGACGAGGATCCCACGGCGACCGTAGACGAAATGAAGATCATGGACCGCGCCATGTCCGACGCGGGGATCAACTATCGAATCGATTTCATGGAAGGCGCCATGCACGGTTTTGCGCCTCCGGGGGGCGAACGCTACCACCGTCAGGCGGCCGAGAAGCAGTGGGAACGGGTGCACGGCATGTTTCGTCGCAATCTCGGGTGACGGGCTAGATCACGCCGCCGTCAGACAGGCGCGCGAGTTCTTCACGGGACAGCCCGAGCACCCCGCCGAAGATCTCGTCGTTGTGCTCGCCGACCAGCGGTGCGCGTCGCGAGATACGCCACGGGGATCCGTTGAAGATGGCACCACTGCCGGGGTAGATGAAGGTGCGAGCGAGTTCTGGATGCTCCACCTGGATCCAGAATTCCCGGTCTTCAAGATGCGGATCGCTCAGCAACTCATCCGGTGCACGCACGGCGCCCCAGGGGAATCCGCGCTCCTGGGCTTCGTGGTAAACCTCCTCCGCGGTGCGGTTCGCGATGAAGTTGGCGAGCACTTCCTCGACGATGTGGCGAGCGTTCTCCTCGATCACTTCGGGGTTCCGATAGCGCTCGTCCATCAGGTCGTCGGCGAGGCCATGGCCGTCAAACCATTCGGCCAGGATTTGCACGTAGGCAGGATCGAGACGCCCGCCCGTCAGCGCGTTGACGTATTTTCCATCCTTGGTGCGGTACTGTGTCCTCGGCGTCGGCCTGGCGGCATGGTGGCGCCCGGTCTGTCGAATCACGACCTCGTCTCGATAGATGTAGGAGGCAACGGCGCTCTCGGTGGACAGTGCGCAGGCGTCGTGCACCGAGGCGTCGATGTACTGGCCTTCGCCGCTAACCGTGCGATGGACCAGTGCGGCCATGATCGCGATGTATGCGTAGTGGGCGCCGGTGTGCCAGGCGTTGCCGCCTCCGGGCGCAATGGGCGGTGCGTCCGGAACATCGCTGTCGTCGTAACCGCTGGAAGCCATCTGGCCGCCCGCAGCCATATGCAGCAGGTCGCTTGACCGGTAATCGCGCCAGGGGCCGGACTGGCCGAAAGGCGTCAGGGAACACATGATCAGCTTCGGGTCGGCGGCGCTCAGCGCGTCGTAGGCGAGGCCGAGGGACGCGAGATACCCGGGCGCGAAGGTCTCCAGGACGATGTCCGCTGTCGAAGCCAGGCGCCGGAACAGCGCTCGGCCTTCGTCCGATTCGAGGTCGAGCGTGACGCCGCGCTTGGAGGTGTTGTAGTGCCAGAACGAAAGACTGCCGTCCGGGTGTGGAATATCGTCGAGGAACGGGCCTACTGAGCGTGTGGCCTCCCCGCCGGGCGGTTCGATCTTGACGACGTCCGCACCGAGGTCCGCCATCAGCTTGCCGCAGAACTGGCCCTTCTCGTCGGCGAGCTCCAGCACCCGCAAACCCGATAGTGGTCCCTTGGCCGTCACAGGCGCGGTCATTTCAGCATCTCCTCCATGTAGGGATAGCGCGCCCGGTCGATGGGCCAGAAAGTGCCGTCCTCGTAGCCGCTGACGAGCTCCTCGTGAGGGAGGCCCAGGAGGCCTTCGAGTACCTGTTGGTTGTGCTGACCGATGAGCGGGGCGGGCAGGTGGTTCGCGGCCGGGGTCGCGGCAAGCTTGAAGGGCACATTCTGTAGTTTTCTTAAGCCGAGCTCCGGATGCTCCAGCGCCTGGTACATACCTCGATGGCGAAGTTGGGGATCGTGCTCCACCCGGTCTTCGGAGCTTTGCACTGGCATGGCATGCACGCCGGCCTCCTGGCACTTTTTCGTCAAGTCGTACTTGTTCTGGGTCGACGTCCATGCCTCGATTTCACGGTCTATCGCTTCCTGGTGGCGAAGGCGGCTGTCGAGGTCGGCGTATTCGGCGGCGGTGGCCCAGGCTGGCGCGCCCATGAGTTTCACCAGGCGCTGCCATTCTGCATTCGAGAAACAGGCGATGACGCACCAGTCGTTGTAGCCGCCGGGGCTCGTTCGATACGCGTTGTGTGGCGCAGCGGTCGGCCCGCGGTAGTTGTTCAGGAGCGGTGCGCCCGGCCAGTGGGTTGTATTGCCGGGCGGATAACCCTCACGGCGCGAGGGCCGGCCATTCACGGTGTGGTCGAGGATCCCCGGACCGTTCAGCGTGATGCCAGTGATCATCTGGGACAGGTCGACATGCTGGCCCTGGCCCGTGACGTTGCGGTGAAAGATGCCGGTCAACACCCCCATCGCACCGTACAGGCCACCAGTGTCGTCGAGGTAGGACCACCCCCAGCCGGCGGGCGGTCTGTCCGGCAGCCCCGAGAGGAAGGTCAAACCCGAGATCGCCTGGGCCACCGGGCCGAACGTCTTGTAGTGGTGGTGGCGCCCGGTGTGCCCGAACCCGGACATGGACACATACACGATGTCCGGGCGCAGCTTGCGAAGCTCTTCGTAGCCGAGGCCCCAACTCGTCAACACCCGGGAACTGAAGTTCTCGATGACCGCATCCGAGACGGATATGAGGCGCTTGATGAGGTCCAGGCCCCTCGCCGTCCTAACATTCAGCGTGATGCTCAGCTTGTTGGCGTTCGTATCGTTGAAGTTGCCGGACGTGTTGAGGTTGCGCTCGGCGTCCCGGGGCGTGGTGTTCCCGCCCGATGCCCTTCCACGCTCGTTCTCGGGCCATTCCACCTTGATCACCTGGGCGCCCAAAGCTCCCAGCCAACGCGTCGCCCAGGGGCCTGCTCGAACCCAGGTAAAGTCCAGCACGCGGATACCCTTCAGCGCTTGAGGCAGGGCCATGTTTCCTCCGTGATGTCGGCGATCATCCTTGACATGTTACTTTTTCTCGTTGGCGGACAAAAACGGGCGGAACCGGAATGATGAAGATTTCATGCGGCTTTGCTCCGGGCCCGAATACGGTCAGGCACGCGAAGATCGCCGAGGACCTGGGTTACCACCGGGTCTGGCTCTACGACTCGCCCGCGCTTTGGCAAGACATCTGGGCGCGGATGGCGCAGGTCGCCGAGCACACCTCGCGCGTGCAACTCGGGACGGCGGTGCTGATTCCGAGCTTGCGGAGCCCGGTCGTCCAAGCGGCTGCGATTGCGACCATCGAGGACATCGCTCCGGGGCGGCTCACTGCCGGGTTCGCGACCGGTTTCACCGGGCGAATGGCGCTCGGCCAACGTCGGCTGCCGTGGAAAACCGTGCGCGCATACGTGGAGCAGGTCAAGGCCCTGCTTGCGGGCGATGCCGTCGAGGTCGATGGCGCGATGGTCAAGTTGATCCCTTCCGAAGGGTACATGCCGGAGCGCCCGATTCGCGTTCCGGTATTGCTGGGTGCCAACGGACCGATGGGTTGCGGTATTGCCCGCGAGATCGCTCAGGGCATCATTTGCTCCGGGATGCCGCCCGAGCCCGGATTCGAGACCTGTGCGGTGCTCCTGTTCGGGACGGTTCTGGAGCCGGGCGAGGCATTGGACGATGCGCGCGTGAAACGCGCCGCGGGGGCTGCGATGGCGGTGCGGTATCACGGAACCTACGAGCGCGACCCGGCGGCCGTCGACAGGCTGCCAAACGGAGGGGCATGGCGCGCGAGCGTGGAACGGGTGCCGGCCGAGATACGCCATCTCGAGGTCCATCAAGGCCATTGTGTCGATCTCAGCAACGACCACGACGAGCAGTACATGGATTGGAGCCGACTCAAGGAGATGTCCTTTACAGGCACGGCCGACGAACTCGCGGCCCGTCTCGACCAGATCGAGCGAGCGGGCGGCACCGAGATCATGTATGGGTCTCTGAATCACAACGTGCCGCGCGAGCTGGAAGCGTTTGCCCGAATGGCGGGTCTGTAGCCGGGGTCGGGGGCGAAGGCGTGAAGTACAAGGATTAGTCGAGCAAGGGAGTGACATGACAGCAACACCGTTCAAAATCGAGATTCCGGAAGCGGCGCTGACCGATCTGCGCGAGCGCCTGCGGCGCACACGTTGGCCGACTGATCTGATGCCAGGCGGCGGCTGGACTTACGGCACCAACAACGCCTATTTGAAGGAGCTATGTGCGTACTGGGCCGATGGATTCGACTGGCGGGCACAGGAGGCCGCCCTCAACCGACACGACCACTTCTTGCGCGAAGTCGACGGTTTTCGTCTGCACTACATTCATGCTCCGGGGCAAGGCCCCAATCCCTTGCCGCTCGTATTCACCCATGGCTGGCCCAGCACCTTCTATGACTTCGACAAGCTTATCGAGTTGCTGGCCGACCCGGGCGCATATGGCGGCGATCCCGCCGATGCCTTCGATGTCGTCGTTCCTTCCATGCCGGGCTACGCGTTTTCCGAGCGCCCCACGGTGACCGGCTACGGTCCGGCGCGCATTGCGGAGTTGTGGGACCGGTTGATGACGGACATGGGCCATGCGCGCTACGGGGCGCATGGAGGCGACTGGGGCGGGCTCGTGACGGGCCTGATCGGCTGGAAGTACCCGCAGCGGGTGGTGGGCATTCACCGTCTGGTGGGTGGTATCCCCCGACTGGCCGCCAAACCCGGCGAGACCGCCCAGGAACGTCAGATCCGACTTGCCGATGGAGGCGGCTACGGGCACATACAGAGCACGCGACCGCAGACGCTGGCCTACGGGTTGACGGACTCTCCCGCGGGTCTGGCGGGCTGGATCGTCGAGAAGTGGCATGCCTGGAGCGACTGTGGCGGAGATATCGAATCGCGTTTCACGAAGGACGAGCTGCTGACCACGATTTCGCTTTATTGGTTCACGGAGACCATCTACAGCAGTACATGCCTGTACCACGAAAACGCGCACAACAGCGTCAATCGCATCGGCGGCCGGATTGAAGTTCCCAGCGGCTATGCGGTCTGTCGGTGGCTCAGGCAGACGCGGGACGAGCTTGCCCAGGAGTCTAACCTTGTGCACTGGACCGAGTTCGATCGCGGTGCGCATTTCTCGGCGTTCGAGGAACCGGCGCTGCTTGCGGAAGATATCCGCAAGTTCTTCCGGCCCCTGCGTTAATCGCTAACAGTTCCTGCTGATGCAAGCGAAACGACGAACGCTCGCCGCATTGTCGTATCCGGAACGACCGAATCCGTTACTTCGGCAGCTTGTTGGCGAAATCCCCGCCCCGGAAGATGGATATCTTGTCGAGATCAAGGTGACGCTTGAGCGCGGCGTTGATGTCCTCCGCCGTGAGGGCCGTGATCGCGGCTTCCTGCTCGGCGACAAACGCCATATCGCGGTTCAGGAACAGGTTGCCACTTAGAATCCCCGCAACGGTCGCGTCGCTCGATCGGCGACGCTCGGCGGCGTCTAGCCAGCCCCGCTTCGCGGCGTCCACTTCCTCAGCGGTGAAGCCGTTTTCCAGGGCCTTGGCGATTTCCTCCTTGAACGCCGCGACCACCTTGTCGCCATTCTCGGGCGCGAAGATGGCGTAGCCATTGAAGGTGCCGATTTCATCCAGTGCATCGGCGCTGAACTGAGAACCCACGCCGTAGGAAAGGCCATCCTGCTGGCGGATTCGGGTGGCAAGCCGGGAACTGAGGAACCCGCCGCCGAGCATATAGTTGCCGATTACCAGCGCCGGGTAGTCCAGATGGTCGTCGCGCATCCGGATAAGCTGGAAGGCGAACATCACGGCGTTGGTCTTGTCGGGGGTCTCGATGTCGACGTTCGCGACGGGAATGTCGACGTAGGGCCGGTCCACGCGCAGGTAAGGCTCCTTCGCCTTCCAGTCCCCGAAGGCCTCCTTGAGAACCGGGACGATCTCGTCCGGATCAAAGTCGCCCACGATCGAAATCGTTCCCCCTTCCGCGCCGTAGAACGACGCCCAAAAATCCCTCGCCTGGTCGACGGTGACCGTCTTGTAGCGCTCGATCTGCTCGTCGATCGTCGGCGTGTAGAAGACGTGGTCCTTGTCGTAGCCCGCGTCGACATGCCGCTCCGCGGCGTTCGTGGCGCGGGCCTGCGGGTCGGACCGTTGAGACTCAAGCCCCGCGAGGTTCTCTTCGCGCAGCAGTTCGAACTCCGCCGCGGGGAAGGCGGGCTCGCGCAGCATTTCCGCCGCCAGTCGAATTGCGTCCGGCAGGTTCTCGCGCACGGTGGTCGCTGAACCTCCGGCGGACAGCGCGCTGCCACTGACGCCCCCGGCAACCTTGAGGCGGATGAACTCGTCGGTGATCTCCTGGCGCGACCGCTTGGCGGTGCCGCGCATGAGCATGGATCCGGCCAGCGTAGCCGCGGTGTCCTTGCCCATCAGGGATTCCTCGGTGCCGTGCCGGAACGTGAAGCTGGCCGTCACCGCATCGCCTCGGTTCTCCTTCGGGAGGAGCGCCACTTCGATGCCGTTCGATAACGTGAGGATGGTGGTTCGGGCCGCGATGTTCTCAGGTGTCGTTTCGAAGGCCTCCCCGGCGGATACCGCCTCTCGACCCTTGTAGTCCGCGAGGAGCGCCGCGACGTCTGGCGTCGGGGGAATCTCGGCCCGGGGCGGCGCCTCCTCCGTCGGGTAGAAGTAGCCGATCGTGCGGTTCGACCTCTTCAAGTATTTTTCCGCGACGGCCACGACATCCCGCGGGGTCACTTCGTCCAGCCGGTCTCGATGCAGGAACATCAACCGCCAGTCGCCCATGGCCGCCCAATTGCTGAGTTGGACTCCGACCGAGCTGGGGTTGTTGAAGCCCAGTTCGAAGTTGGCCGCGAAGTTCGACTTGGCGCGTTCCACCTCTTGTTCGATGGGTGGCGTATCGACCAATGCGTGCAGGGTATCGAGCATCGCCTCGGTTGCCTTGCCCAGGTCATCCTCCCGGCGCACCTGGACGTTGGCGAGCAGCACCCCCGGTTCGCGTTGCTGGAACGCGCCCGCCGATGAAGCCGCCGCGAGGCCAGGCTCGACCACGTTCTTGTATAGCCTTCCCGCCGGTTGGGTACTGAGCACATACGCCAACACCTCGATGGCGGGGTAGTCCTCGTGGGGTCCCGCAGGGATATGGTATGCGGCGAGCGCGAGTTGAACATCACCGACTCGCCGCAGCGTGACGCTGCGCTCGCCATCTTGTGCGGGTTCCGCCGTGTAGGTCGGGAAAAGCTGGTTGTGTCCGGTGCGGTCGGGACGCGAAATCGCCCCGAACTTCTCCTCGACCAACTCGATAGCACGCCCCGGGTCGAATTTGCCGGCCACTACGAGGACCGCGTTGTCCGGCTGGTAGTACTTCCGATAGAACGCCTGCAGGCGGTCAATGGGCACGTTCTCGATGTCGGCCCGCGCGCCGATGGGCAGGTTGCCATAGTTGTGCCAGTTGAACGCCGCCGCGAGCACGCGTTTCTGCAGGACGCCCAAAGGGCTGTTTTCACCCCTCTCCCACTCGTTGCGGACCACGGTCATTTCCGACTCCAGATCCTCGGCGGCGATGAACGAGTTGACCATGCGGTCGGCTTCGAGATCCAGCGCCCATTCGAGGTTGTCGTCTGTTGCGGGGAGCGTCTCGAAATAGTTGGTGCGGTCGAACCCGGTCGTGCCGTTGGGCGACGCGCCGCGTTCGGTGAGTTCGGCGGGGATGTCCGGGTGGTTCGGCGTGCCCTTGAAGACCAGGTGTTCGAGCAGGTGCGCCATGCCGGTCTCACCATAGCCTTCGTGACGAGAGCCCACGAGGTAGGTGATGTTGACGGTGATCTGCTGCTTGCTCTGATCGGGGAAGAGCAGAAACTTGAGCCCGTTATCGAGCCGGTACTCGGTTATGCCTTCCAGGGACACCACTTTGGTGACCTTGGGCTGTGCGTGCTCTTCGGCGGCGATGGCTGTTGCGTAAGCCGCGACCAGGGTTGCAAAGGCGAACGCCGCGAGGGGTTTGATCAATCTCATCGGTATTGCTCCGGAGGCCGACATTTCTCGGCATATCGAAAAATTAGGCGCGCAAACCTACCACGCGACCCTGACGATAGTCTGACGGGTTCACGGCGCGTCAGGCAGGTTGGGGTAATGACGGGTCGTTGAACTGCAGGGCGAAGTCCGCGCCACCGCCTTCGATGTTGCGGGCCGAGACATCGCCGCCATGGACAGTCATGATGGCGCGCACGATCGCGAGGCCCAGGCCGTGTCCCTGGCGGTTGGGCGGGCTCTTGGCAAACGGCTCGAAGATCCGTTCCAGTTCGGCGGCCGGGATGCCAGGACCGCAGTCGCGTACGGCGACCCTTCCAGTGGTGCCCACGCTAACCCTGAGCGTATCGCCCGGCTTGCTGAACGAGATGGCGTTGTCCAGCAGATTGGCGATCGCCACTCCGATCAGCCCTGCATGGCCCTTTACCGTCAATGTCTTCGGATCGCTTTGGAGTTCGATGTCGACGCCGCGATCGACGGACAGCGGTGCGCGCTCGGCCACCACGTCGCGGGCCGTCGTTACGAGGTCGACCTGGTCCTTCAGATCGCGGTTGTTGCGGATATGCATGAGCCGCAGCAGTTGGTCGACCAGCGATGCCATTCGCCGGATGTCGTGGCGCAGCGTTTCCTTGATTTCGGACTCCGGCAGCTCTTCCAGCCGTGTTCTCAACACCGCCATCGGCGTGCGCAGTTCGTGGGCGGCAGTGGCCAGGAACAACTCCTGTTCCTCGTGGGTCTGTTCGACGCGCTCGATCATTTCGTTGATGGCCCGAACCAGCGAAGCGACCTCGGTGGGGAGCCCCTCGACGGGCAGGAGGCGGCGGTCCACGGCGGGCTGATCGAACGTGCGCACGGCACGAGTCAGGGTCCGCAACGAGCGGGCAGCCAGCAGCAGGACCAGGAAAGCGATGAGTAGTACGCCGGCGCCCGCGATCAGCGGATTCCTGCTCGTGAGCCAGAACCTCATCGGGTTCACGGCAGTGAAGATGTTCTGAACGCTCGCGATGGGAGTCGTGATGCCGCCGATTTCACGGTAGACATCGCGGTCTCCCGTTCGGGATAGAGAGACCGTGGTCGTGGTCCCTTCCTCCTCGATCGTGAAGGCCGAGAACGCCCGGCTTGGTTCGATCTGCGTACCCTTGAGCAGATCGCGCAGCGACGAAGCGTGCGGCCGATACCGGGGTGGCGCTCCGAACTGCACTTCCTCGGTTCCGTGGCGTACGTAGAGTCGGAATCGGTCGTTGGCGGCTGCCACTTCCTGCAGGAGCACCGAATTCTCAAGCGAAGCGAGGGGCACCTGATCGCTGTTCGTCGCCCTGAACACTTCGCCCAGCACACTGTTGCGAGTCATGGCTATCGGTTCTTCGGAAACGTAGCTCCAGTAGGGGACGACTGCGAACCAACCCAGGGCCAGCACAAGGAAGAGCACTGACAGGAGGGTCATCCGACCGATCAGGGATCGTGACAACCACTTGGCCCTGTCGAGATTCACGCCAGTTCCTTGAGCATGTAGCCGACGCCGCGGATCGTATGGATGGCGACATCGGCTTCGGTCTCCGCCAGGTGCTTTCGCAGCCGCGAGACGTGGGACTCCAGCGTGTTGGACTGGATCACGTCGTCGTAGCCGTACATGGCGGTCTCCAGCGCCTCGCGGGTCACTACCCTGCCGGCGCGGTCCATGAGCTTCTGCAGCAGTGTCATCTCGCGGCGCGGCAGCAGCACGGGCGCGACATCCTCGTTGCCGTTCGACGAGGTGGTGAGATCTCCCGTGGCGCCGTCCATGCGCAGGTTGCCGAGGGCCACGGTTCGCGCGATGTCGGTGACGGGCCGGCGAGCAACGGCCCGAATCCTCGCACACAGTTCATCCGGCTCGAAGGGTTTCACGACGTAGTCGTCCGCCCCGAGATTCAGACCCTCGACGCGTTGGTCGATATTGCCGAGCGCCGACAGGATGAGGAACCGGGTCTGCACACCGTGGTCGCGCGCATGGAAGATCAACCGGGTGCCTTCGCCGTCCGGAAGCATGCGGTCGAGCAGAACGACGGCGTAGGGGTTGCCCGTGATCGCCGCCTCTGCCATGTGCAGCGAGTCCGCGACATCGACGACGTGTCCCTCCTTTTGCAGCAGACGCCGGATGGCGTCCGCGAGGTTCGGGTCGTCTTCTACGAGTAAGACTCTCATCGGGGAGTTCCGCTGCTGCCACCCTGATCGATTTATCTTACCGCAAGCTGACTTGTCGACGGACGGGACTGGACGTCGATCCGGTGACGCGACGCCCCTGGCTCGTCAGGTTGCGGTAAGGATTGCGGACCAACGTTCGACTGGCTCGATAGGGCAGGCGCGTGGACATGGGTCTTGAGCGGGAAATGCGGAACGCCACACGAGTTGCATGCCATCGAGAGAACTGTTCAAGGGGGATGACAGCGATGAGTGATGGTTGCGCGTGGGCCGGTCGCATTGGGATAGTCTTGATGGCCTTGGCGTTGTCTGCGGGCAACGCGGCGGCGCAGGAGACGCAGGAGGAGGACGGCGCTGCCGCGCCGGAAGCGGGCGAGGGAACCCCACTCCAGGAAGTCGAAGTAGTCATCGTCACTGGAACCCGGCTTCAAGGCGGCGATGAGACCGCCCGCGTCGAGGTGATCACGGCGGAGGACATCGCCCGGCAGGGACTGACAAGCTTCGAGGATGTCGTCCGCTCGATTCCGCAGAATTTCTCCACCATCAACAGCTCCAACACGCAACTCATTGCCAGGGACGTTCTCGATGTGAGTCTCGGAACCCTTGGCCTCGGTGCGGCCACCGCCAATCTTCGCGGTTTCGGCTCCCAGAACACGTTGGTGCTCGTGAACGGCAAGCGGCTGGCCGGCATCCAGAACTCGGCGGAGCAACTGGCCGCCAACCTCAACGATATCCCGGCCGGGGCCATCGATCGGGTCGAAGTCTCGCTCGACGGCGGCTCCGCTGTCTACGGTTCCGATGCCGTGGCGGGGGTGATCAACGTCATCACCAAGCGGGACTTCAAGGGCGTCACCGCCGGCGGCAAGGTCGAGAACAGCAGTACCGGTGCCCACGCGAGATCGATCGACCTGTACGGCGGCACCGGCTGGGGCAGCGGCAACGTCTCGCTCATCCTGACGCTGAATGCGTCCGATCCGGTGAAGTCCGCCAGGACCGGCTGGACCTCGCGCGACTACAGCGCCCGCTACGGCGGCGACCAACGCTACAATTTGATCGGCACCAACTACGCGCGATCAGGCACCGTGGCTCGATCCCGATTTGCACCCGCCTCGTTCATCCTGTCGCCGGGCAACGACGGTCGAAACGCCCAGCCCGGAGACTTCGTGGCGCCCCGGCGCTCCGACTATATCGATACCATTCCCGAGGACATCACCAGCGCAGTAGAGAGCCGCTCCCTGACCACGAGCCTGCTTCAGAACTTCGGCGCGCGCGAGCAGATCCAGCTTCGGGCGGACCTGCTATGGTCCGAAACCGAGAGGTCGTCCGCCCTGTCGACGTTTGGCGTCAGTTCGATCCAGGTGCCCGCGAGCAACGCCTTCAACAACTTCGGCCGCGCCGTCTGGGTTCGCTACTACGCCGATACCGAGGTGGAGCAGGGCCTTCTGCCCAACGTGGAACAGACAGACTCGCAAGAGCAACTACGCTACGTCCTGAGCGCCACCTACGCGTTCAACGAAAACCTGCGCGTCGAATTCGACTACACGAAGGCCGCGTCGTCGTCGGAGGGCGATCAGTACATGTTCGCGGCGCCATCCGCGCGCGTGGACGACGAAGCGCGGTATCGACGCCTGACGGATTTGGTCGCGAGTTCCGACCCGTCCGTGGCGGTCAACCTGTTTGGCGACGGCACCGGACAGAACTCGACCATTGCGGAGTTCTACCGTCGCATTGCGAACGATCACGACGAAACCCACCGACGAATCATCGAGCCGAAGCTGTCGGGGGAACTCTGGGAGCTTCCAGGTGGCCAGGTCGGTTTCGTTATCGGCACCGAACTGCGCAAGGATTGGGTCGAAAGGCCGGGCGAGGACGACTATACGCGCGTGGTGGGGTCGGATCGCCCGACGCGCGAGCTCACGGCGTATTTCCTCGAAGCCACGATGCCGCTGGTGGGCGAAGGCAATAGCCGCCCATTGGTGGAGCGCCTCGTCCTGTCCGTTCAGACGCGCTACGACCGCTACAGCACGGAGGGCTCGGTGGAGAACGACGAGAGCGGTATGCCCATCCTCATCCAGGCGCAATATTCCAACACGGTATCGAGGATCGGAATGGCCTGGCATCCGACGGACAGCCTGGTCGTGCGCGCTTCCCGGTCCGAAGCGTTCAGGACGCCATCCATTACGGGTCTGTTCGGCGGAACGGATCGCAGTTTCCAGTCGAACTTCGTCTTCGATCCCCTCAGGACCCCGCCATGGGTCCCGGCGATTCAGAGCTTGGGTCCGAATCCCGATCTGCGGCCCGAGTCCTCCACCAACTGGACGGTCGGATTGGAATGGAGGCCGCGCGGGTTCGGGGGACTGCGGGTGAAGACGGCGTGGTCGCGCGTCGACCTCGAAGACAGGATCTCCACGAGCAACCAGTTGCGACAATTGCTGCCGGCGGAGGTCTACGGCACGCTGCCGGAGTTCTTCGTGCGCGACGAGGCCGGGAACCTGATCGAAGCCATCAGCCGGTCCATCAACATCTCGCGCCGGGCCGACGAAACGCTGGACCTGGAGATTTCCCATAGGCTACATACGCCATTCGGCATGATCCGGCCGCGCCTTGTCTACCACCGGGTGCTCGACATGTTCGATCAGGCGGTGCCGGGCGGCGAGGAGTTTTCCTTCTACGGCGAATCCGTCGGCGTCGACAAGTACAAACTCGACGCCAATGTGAACCTGATCGGGGGCCGGGTCACGGCGGACCTCTGGATCCGCCATAGGCCGTCGTACATCAACAACGATCATGAGAGCGCTGGCCGCGATCCGCTTCCGAACGAGCCCGTGGCCTCGTGGACCACGACGGACCTGACCGTCGCCTACCGAATGGACAACGGCCTGCTGTTCCGCGTCGGCGGACGGAACATCTTCGATCGAGACTTTCCGTTCATGCTGAGTTTGTACGGCAGGCCTTACGACTCCAAGCGCGTCGACGTCCGCAAGCAGGTGCTGTTCTTCGAGATGAAATACTCCCTCGGCGGCAGATAACGCCTGCCCTCGCTGGCGTCGACGTGAGCGATAGTCTCAACCGAGGGGCTTGATCCGCAGGTTCTGTCTCGCTTCCTCGGCGGCGTCGATTCGGCGCGCGAGATCTGCCGCATAGGCGCTGTCGCCGGCGGCATCGGCCAATGATCGGAGCAATCGCATCAGGTGGAGTTTTTGTCCCGCACCGGGCGCGTCGCGGCCGACATCGAGTACCGTTGCCGCGTCGTGGTCGCGCTGAAGTCCTTCCAGTACCTCGACCTCCTGGTCTACCGCAAGCGTGCCCTGGGCCAGGACTTCGGCGGCGAGGTCGACGGGCAGGACGTTGCCTAATCGCAAGGCCATCATGGCCAGATGCTGCAGGCCAAGCCGGTCGGGGTCGGCGGTGATCCGTGCGGCAAGCCTGGACACGACGGCCCTGGCGTCGTCGGTTTCGCCGGCGCTGTGGAGCTCCCAGGCCACGACGAACGCCACTTCCAGGGCGGCGGCGCGGTCGATATCCGGATCGTCGAGCCAGGAAACCAATGCGTCGGCGGCGCTCGTCATCCAGGCGGTGTCGCCAGACCACCGGTTGCCGTCGCCCGCCCGGAACAACCGGTCGCGGTGGGCGATGAGGTCATGAAACGGCACGGCGGGTTGGTTGAATCGGTCGAGGTGGGGCAGCCCGTACACACGCGCGAGGTTGTTCAGCGCGTTCGCCGTTTCGTATCGGGCCTGGTCAAAGGGTTCCCGCGCCCGGTTCGATTCGTCCCCGGCCCTGGTGACGAACGTCCGTAGCTGTTCGACCGCCTGTTCGGTGTCGCCCGACATGGCATGGAGCCTGGCAAGTTCGACAACCCTCGCCGCGTGCCATTCGGGGAGACGTGGCGGCACCTCGGCAGCCGTGGAAGACAACCGCGCCGCGTGGGCGATTGCCTCGCTTGGGCCGTGCAGGACCGACATGGTCCGCAGGACGAACGCGTCGAAGTAGGCCGCATAGGCCTCGTGGCGGTCGGCACGGCGGGCCGTGGCTACAATGTTTGCTGCCGTGTCTCGAGCGATGGTCGGCGGCAGGGCCTGGGCGAATTCCCGGATGAGTTGGGAGAGGTTCACCAGGGCATCGCCGGCCTGCGCAGTGAAGACCGCGCGGCGGTCGGCGAACTCGTTGTGCTTCACCAGCCTGGCGGCGAGCAGCCGGTAGTGCTCGGAAGCCTGGTCGTGGGCGGCCGCTTTCGCGTAGATCCGGGCCATGTGGAGGATCTGCAGCCTGCTGGGGTCTTCGACCGCATTCGCTCGACCGGCGAACGCGGCGAGTTGCGCTGCTCCGACCGGCGAGTCCTGCCGATGGCGCAACAGCATCCAGACCGTGAAGTCATGGTCGTCGAGATCGCCCAGGCGACCGGCCAATTCACGGGATTCCCGGTCGAGCCTGCCGGCGGCGACGACGGCGTCCGCGAGCAGTTCGTACAGGCGGTGCGCGTTGCGCCGCCGTTCGGCGGGCAGCGACCGGAGATAGAGGTCGAATTCGGCGGCACTGTACGGTTGGCGCGCGATCGCATCGAACAAGGTCATGGGCTGCGCTCCGGCCTTTCCGGCGAGCAGGTCGCCGAGCCGGTGTGGCGGGGCGCCGTAGGGATCAAGGCCGAGCGAATCGTCCGAGGAGTCTGGATGCAGGGGCGCGGAGAGCAGGAAGTTCGTCAATAACCCTGGTCGCGAGTACCGCTGTTCCTCCGAAGGGGCTTGCGCGCCGCGCCAGACGGTGCGCAGCGCGCGTCGTGCGGCTTCGTCCGAGCCAGCCTCGACAGCGTCGCGAAGGGTCGCGATCCCTCGGTCCACTTCGGGCGACCAGCGGTTGAACCTTGGCTGGATGGCGCCCTGATAGATATTTCTGAAGATTTGATTGCCTGCGGCCGATTCGAAGCCGCGCGTGGGCTGCACCTTGCGGAGCAGGGCGTCGAGGACGGCCTGGTCGCGCAGGTCGGGGCCACCGTCGGTCACGATCCGCAACGCCTGGGCGAACTTGCCTTCGTAAAGGAGAAGGAAGTAGAGCGCGCCCCGGAGGAATTCGTCGTCCGGGTTCCCCCGGTAGCATTCGAAAAGCGCCGCCTCGGCCCTGGCGCGGTTGCCGAGATCCCAATACGCGACAACGAGTTCGTGCCGGTAGCGTTCGTCGTCGGGATAGCGGGCGATCAGCGTAGGCAGCATTTCGGCTTGGCGGGACGCCTGGTCGCGGTCCAGGACGCCGAAGTAGCGAAGGAACTCGAACTCGTAGACGATTCGAACCGTCTCGGCATCGACTTGTTCTCCGTCCGCCATGGCGTCCAGGACTCGCGCGCGACTGGCTGCGTATTCTTCGTTTGCGGCCAAAATGCCGCCTCGGAAATTCCGGAAACCCGTGCGGCGCAACGCCAGCAGGGCTGCGAACGCCTGGTCTTCGCTGCCCTCCAGGATGTCCTTCATCATCGACTCGAGGTCGAAGGCGAGCTGTGCGCGACGCTGGATCAGCGCGCCGAGTTCGAACACGACGGGATAGTTGTCGGGGATGACGCGGGAGTCGAGCAGCATCCCGATTGCGTCGTTGCGTTCGAATTCGCTCGCGAGGTCCCGCTTTGCCAGGAACTCGGTGGCCGCGGCGAGCAGATCCTCCTGCTGCGAGGCCGAGAGTTCGCTTGCCAGCAAGTCATGCAGCGTGCTGTACGAACGAAATAGCTGGCCCCTCCGCTGGCGGGCCGCGTCGGCCGCGAAATGGCGAAGCTGGGTGCCGACGTCGGACTTGGCCCGGATGTACTTCCAGGTGCCGCTGAGCCCGAAGCTGAACGGACTGTCGAGATGGGTCTGGATCTCCGGTTGCGCGAGCAGGTCCTGGAGTTCGGCGATCGAGATGAGATCGCGTCCGAGATCCGCCTCGATCTCGAGGACGAGATCCGGGTCGGAATGGATCAGTTCGACGATTGCGCGCCCGTTGTCCTTGAGAGTCGGGGCGATTGCCGCCACCAATCGCTTGAACGCGCCTGCGTCGAGCAGAGCGCGGGCGTAGGCGAGACCTTCGCGGTACTTGCCTTCGGCGATTCGTCCCCGGAACAGCTCGCTGACGTCCTCGTCCCCGGCGAGCCGGGCAAGCCGGACCGTTGCCTCGAAGTCGTCGCTCCTCTTGGCCAGGCGTAGTTGCCGGTCGAGCGGCGATTCGTCCGGGTCGACGGCATCCGAGCGTCTCTGTTCGGCCGCGAAACGCTCGCGAAGCCTGATTTCCACATGGTCGGCGAGGGACCGCGCGAATGCGCGTTCGGCAACGCGGCGCGCAAACCAGGTTGTGCGTTCGAGGCGCGGAAACTCGGCCAGGTCAAGTACTTGCGTATTGACCTCGAATGTTTGTGTGGAGTCGGCCTCGGCGGCTTCCACGGACTCTCCCGCCACGGCGTCGAATTCACCATCGAACATCGCCCGGGTGGCCGCCAGGCGAGCGTCTGCGGTCTTGCGATCCTCGGGCCAGGTGGTCAGGAAGCCCTGGGCCAGGGCTTCGAAGTAGGTGCGATAGTCGCGGGTCACGCTCGTATCCGTCCCCGCGAGGCCGAGTAGCGCCTGGGGGGACTGGTTCGCGCCCGGGCGTTCCTTCCTGCGGGTGGCCGGCACTGCTCGCAGCACATTGCCGATCGCGCGCAAGTAGAGGGCATTGGCCACGCCGTCCTGGCCGTTGGTTTCGCGCAGCATGGCGGTGCGGGTCAAGAGGGCCAGATCGTCCTTGTTCACGTTGAGTGCGTGGGTGTACCAGGCAAGGGCCTCGTCGGGATGTCCGGCTTCGAGAAACAGGTCCGCCTTGGTCTTGTCGACGTTGATGAGGCCCGTGATATCGTTGATGAGATCGAAGGCGCGCACGGCGCCCTGTACGGCGCCTTGCTCGAGCAGGGCCTTGCCGAGTTCGATGTACACTTCCGGCGGCAGTTCCTGCTTCAGGCCGATCAATCGGCGTCCGTAGGTGAGCTGCCGCTCCGGGTCGCCGGCGCCTGTCGTGAATCCCCCGAAGCCCGCGTTGGCGGTTGCCAACGTGACCAGCTCGCGCAGCGCCGCAGGACGGCGCACGCCAGCTTCGGAGAGCGAGTTCTCGATGGCGCGGAACTCGGCTTCCGTGTCACCGACCTCCTGCGCTATGTCCGCCAGCAATTGGTAGAGGTAGAACTTGTCGTTATGCCCGGCGATCCGCTCCAGGATGATCCGTTGCGTCCAACTGAACGTCCGGCGCATCCGGGGTGTCAAGTCGACCCCGAATGAACGCGCGCCGATCATGTTGATGATGCCGTCGATGGCGACCACGAAAGCGTTGTCGTCCTCGGCGTGCTCGGCAGCGTATTGCAGGATGGCGACGGCCTCGTCGCGACGGCCGGCGTTCTTCATCAGGTCGGCCATCAATAGCAGGTTGTCGCTGTTTTCGGGATGGACGACCAATGCGCGCCGATAGCTCTCGATTGCCTCGTCGTTGAACCCTCCCATGGAAAAGATGCCTGCCTCGAATTCCCCGCTGACGCCCTCGGGGTCGAGTTCGCGAAGCCGCCCGAGCCAACGCTGGATCTCGCCGAATCGCCCTTGGGACCCTTCGGCCAAGTCGAACGCGAGCATGTTGAGGACGATGTTCTGGATGTGCTCGATCTCGTTCTCCGGGTCCACTTCCACCAGTTGCCGCAACACCTTGTCGTAGGACGAATAGTCCGCCAGCATCATGTGGACCTTGCCGAGACGGCGCAGGCGCTCGACCTTGCCCGCTTCGCTGTAGCGGGCGAACTCTTCGATGACCTCGGTGGCCGAGAGGTTGTCACCGACCTCCGTGTAAATCCGCACCAGGAGACCGATTTCGTTGCGGTCGGCCTGTTTGAGGATAAGCTTCTCTTCCAGGTGGACGACCAGATCACCCAGGGTATTGAGTTCGGTCGCCAGGAGCAGGAACTGGCTCTCGGCGAGACTGCGCCGCGCCGCGCTGTCGACACTCACCCATAGCTCCCGCCAGGCGTCGAGAGCGTCCTGCTTGCGTTCGGCGACGCTGTACAGCCATGCCAGCCGCATGCGTTCGTCGTAGCCCAGCTCGCCTCGGTGGTCGCGCAACTGCTCGAGGATGCGTATGGCCTCTTCGGGGCGGTTGATGCGCTCGTAGGCGTCCGCCAGGTCCCGGATTCCCGTAGTTCCTGCTTCCAGACCCGCTTCCATCCGTTGTAGGGTTGCAAGCGCCTCGTCCTCTTGGCCGCGGGCCAAACGGAGCTCGAACAGGAACAGCAGGGCAGGGAGACTGTCGCCACGCCCTTCCATGTGATCTTCGATCATCGCCACCGCTTCGGTCACGAAGCCCATCTGCACCATCGCTGTTGCAGCCTCGACCAGGACCTCCACCCGGTCACGGTTGGCGGCGGCAAGCTTCTCCCAGACCGCGAGCGCGTCTTCGGGTCGGGCGAGATTCAGGTAGTGGGAGGCGAGTCCGGCGAACCAATGCACGACATGGGGTTCCGCAGCCATCAACTTCCCGTACTCGGCGACCATGTCGTCCGCCCGCCCCGCGGCGTCGTAGAGGTTGATCAGGCGTCGCCGGGCAGCGGGGTCCACCGTTTGCGCATCGGCCGTCTCGTAGAACTCGATGGCCTCGCCGTAGTTTTCCGTTTCGATCAGCACATCGACGCGAGTCTGGAGCAGGTCCACGTCTCCTTCACCGTCCGTTGTCGCCAGCTCGAGGTGATCGATGAGATCTGCCAGGGTATCATCCTTGCGGTAGGACTCCACCAGGAGCGCCAGCGCGTAGAGCTTGTCGGCGCGGGTCCCAGCCGTCCGGTAGGCGTGCCAGGCCTCCGCTTGCGCGCGACCGAAGTCGTCGGACTCGATGGACCAATGGGCGAGGCGTGCGTGCTGCCGGAATGGATTCCCGAACTCCACCGACGCCCGATAGAGAGCGATGGCCTCAGCGGGATGTCCCAACAGCGCCAGCACGATGGCGGCCCGGTTGCGGAACGCCTGGTCGCGCTCATTCGCGAGATCGACCAGGGCACCGATATTCCGGTTGCTGGCCGTGGCCATCGTCAAACGCAGGCCAATGAATTCCTTCTCGGCGGAGACGACGGTCGCTTCCGTGGCCCTTCCATACCACATGGCCGCCTCATCGGCGTTGCCGGTTGCGTCCAGAAGGCGTGCTTTCAGCAATGTGCCGTCGATGCTCTCGCGTAGGGCGAGCGCCTTGTCGGTGGTCGTCACCGCCTCGCCGCGTTGGCCGTAGCGCCAGCGCAGGTGCGCGATGGTCAGCCAGGCGTCCGCCCGCTGCCGGGCGGACCCGGACGCGTCCTCCGCTGTCGTAGCGAGGCGTTCGATGGCCTTGTCGATGCCACCGTCGTCGAGGATCGCACGGTCGAACAGGGCGCTGATCCCCGTGGCGTCGAGACGGTCCTGTGCGACGGGTTCGGCCGCGGATGCCGCGACCGTGAAAACGAGACTCAACCACAACAACGGCGCTCTCCTTGCCCTGATCATCACGAAACTCCCCGTGGCCAGCGGCGATAGAGCAACTCGCCGAGATACGCGGCGAGGGCCAATAGCAGCAGCAGCGGCCATAGTCGGGTCACCACGAACGACAGTTCGCCCTGGTTCCCGGCCAGCCACTCGCCAATGGGGCCCGAAGGCGGTGTGCTGTCGACGCTGGCCAGGTGGAGGCCGGCGGTGCGTTGGGCCAGGCGTTCGAGGTCCAACGCCGCGGCCGGATCGACCTGGGTCTCGTTCGAGATGTCGGAAGCGGGTGGAAGAGCGATCCGCTGAACCCGCCGGTTGGCAGGAGTGAGGCTGGTGGTGACCTTGACTCGCGCCGTTTCCCAGGTCGGGAGGACGAACTCCGCTTCGAACAGTCCAGGTGCGTTCTCCTTGAACTCGATTGAAGGAGACGTCAAGGGTGCGCCCCGGGCATCCACCACTTCCGCCCTGGGAAGAAGCTCTACATCGTGATTTGTCCGCACCGCCGTCAGTTCCAACCTGTGGCGGCGGCGCTCGAGGGAGAGGCGAAACGGCGGGTTATCCGCGGCCGTTCGCGCCAGCAACCTGCCGAGGAACGAACCGTAGTCCGGCCAATCCCGCCACCGGCTCGTGCCTTCGCCTACAGGTTCGGTCATAAGCGCGGTTACCCTTCCCAAGCCGTAGTGCCAACTGGCGAGGATGGGGTCCTTGCCAGCGCTCTCTTGCAGCAGCGTCTCGGCACCTTCGCGCGGTTCAACCTCGGCGTATCCGAGCAACTCGGGAACGAGCGGGTCGGCGCCGCCCCACCAGCCGTGTCCGCCGAGCGCCGTCACGTTGAACGTGCCCCGCTTGTAGCGCGGCGGCTTGCGGGTGGAAGGCTGCTTCAGGATCAGTTCCACCAGGCTGAACTGGTCGCCTACGGAGTAGAAGCGTCCTTGTCCCCAGTTCGCGATGTCGGACATGATGAGGTTGTGACCGCCGTGGCCTGCCAGGATCGTGGACACATTGATGCTGTCCCTGGAGATGCGCCGCACCATGCGCTCGTAGTTGCTGTCTTCCACGCCGGCGTCGGTAATCAGCAGAATGTGCTTGTAGCGCGTGTTGACGTTCTTCAAGCCGTAGTAGGCCTCCTGGATCGCGGGATACAGCACAGTCCCGCCGATGGCCTTCATTCGACCGATGGCGCGGTCGATCTCGATCTTGTTGGACGCGGGCTGCATCGGTACCGCCCAGTGCTTGGCGCCGTAGAACTCCACGATGCCGATGCGGTCGTGGGGCTGGAGGCGGCGGACGGCGATGCGGGCGATCTGCTTCGCCAGTTCGATACGCGTTCCGGCCATCGAGCCCGACGTGTCGATGATGATGGCAAGGCCCACGCTCGGGTCGATCTTCTCCTCTTCGCCGGTGATCTCTACAGGCAGAATGTCGGCGACGGGGGTTCCGTGGTAACCGCCGTCGGCGAAGGCCGCGCCGCCACCGCTCGCCAGCAGGCCAACGCCGTCATCCTGGACGGCGAGGGCGAGTTCACGCTGGATTGCTTCGCCAAACGTGGCTGCCGGTGCGTCATCGAGCATTACGATGTCGTATCCGGCGAAGTCGAAGCCCGCGGCGAGGTCATCGGGTGTCGCAGCGGTGAGATCGAACCCGATGCCCAGTAACTCGCCGAGTTGGTCCAGCGCCCCGCGCTGCCGATCCCCCGCGTAAAGGACGCGGAGCGGATCCTGAACGGCGACCACGCCGCCGATGAGGTTGTTGGCGAGATCAGTGTCCGCCCCTGACGGCGTATGGAGTTCGGCGATGACATCGAGGAAGCCGGTTTGTTCAGTTTCGAATTCGATCTCCACCGGGCACCTGAACTCGCAATCGAACGGCCCCGCGCTGCCGAGGGTTCCTTCTTGGCTGCGGAGATCGACCTCGAAACCGGCGCCCGAACCGATCACTTCGACGCTGACGCGCACCGATTCACCGGGCCGGGCACGGGTCGTGTGGAGATTGGCGAGGAATGGATCTCCATGCGGGCGCACCTGGACCGTGTGTACCGGAATTCCCCGGTCAAGGATCTGGCCCAGCGCTCGGCCCCAGTGTCGATCCGTGCTTCGGCCGTCGGAGATCAGCATGACGGAACCACTTAGTCCGGATGGTATCGACTGGGCGGCGAGTTCCAACGCATCCCCCAGGGGAGACGTGCCGACCCCGATAGCGGACGCGCGTTCGTCCAGGGTCGAACTTGCCGTCGCGCGTACCCATAGAATATCTGCGTCGAGTGCCGCGCGTTCGCTACCGCCGACCTGCACCACGGTCGCGCTCTGGCTGGCATCGAGACGCGCCAGGAGGTCACCGGCCACGTCGACAGCGGATTGGCGATCTTCGCGCTGGAGACTCGCGGATTGGTCAAGCACGATGGCGTGGTGTTGTTCCACGGCGCTCCGGATCAGGACCGGGTGCATCAAGGCGAGGATGGCGAGCGCCAGTACAAGGCTTCGGATCGCCCCGTGCACGGGCCTCGGCCGGGACGGCAGGAACCAGATCAGCGGCACGGCCAGAAACAACAGCGCCATGACTGGCTGCAGGAACGATAGTTCCATGACTTACGGCACCAGCCCGCGCTGGTAGAGGAACCACTCGGCCCCGAGGAGCAGCAGGGCGGCGAGGATCAGCCAAGTGAAAATTCCGGTGCCGGCCACGTCGCCACCCGCTTGGGAGACAGCAAGCGATGCTCCCGGATCCCTCGATGTCACGGCGTCGCTCAACAGGGCGACCGCCCGATCGTCGCCCCGGCTGATCGTCCCCGCGGCGCCGAGAACGTATTCCGCGCCAAGGGCATCCAATACGGGATCCCGGGCGGCTTCCAGCGACGACACCGGGGCCGCCGACGGTGGGGGTCGGCCTGCGGCAAGGTATGGATGCCAGGAAGGTTCCGCGGCCAGCCACCGGGCGGCTCGGGATACGAACAACGGGAAACTTCGCGAGCCGGTGAAGTTGTACTGGGCCAGGAGTTCGTCCCACACCGAGATGCCGGGCAACTCGTCGTGCCGGAGTTGGACGCCGACGGGACGTTGTGCTTCGGCTGCAAGGCCTACGGCGTCGATCTGGTCCAGGCCCAAAGCGGCGACACTGGCTCTGAGGGCGAGTTCGGCGCTGTCGTCCCCGCTGTAGGCGATCTCGAACGCCGTTGCCTGGTCGGCGGCGGGCACGAACTCCAGGGCGGGAAGATGATCGAACGCTTCTGCGCCGCGCTGGCGGATAACCACCGACGCGTCCTCGGTAGCCACTTCGAGTCCGGGATCGGCTTCGATGGCATGCCGGATGGCGGGGTCCGGATCGCCCGCCAACGCGACCCGAATTACCTGGCGGAGCGGCAAGGTGAGACGAGCAACGTCGTCGAGCGGCAATTGGTCGCCGGCCGAGAGTCGAACCTCCACCGAGCGGCCGTCGGCGGGGAGGTCGCGCACTGCCACGAGATCGTCGGCGAGCCATTCCAGGTGGTCGTCGCCGAGCGATCGGGCGCCCACCTGCACCTCCAGGGCGTCTACGGAGATACCATCCGCCGTGCCAGCGATACGGATCAGCAGGTCGAGGCGATCCCAGCGCCCCGATGCGGCCGCATTGACGCCGAGTGCCGTTATGCCACTGTTGTCGCCGCTTTCGGGATAGTGGATCGCGCGGCTGACGCGGGTTCCGGGCGCCAGCCTATCGAGTACGGCCGAATCTGCCGGAGCACGGCCATAGACTACGAACTCCAGCGAGTCCGGGGCGACACCGGGCAATGAGAGCAGCCGGAGCTGTTCGTTCAAGGCGGAAGGCGCCGTCTCGGGTGCCAGGGCCGCCAGTCGGCGGTCGAGCAGGAGCCGGTCCTCGCCCGGCTTCAACAGCTTGATGTTGCGGGCGCCGCCCCAGATCACTTCCCGTCGACCTTCGGGCATCCCCGCCAGGTCGGCCTTGAGTGCGTCCACGGCCTGTTCGAAGTCGTTGCCACCCGAGGTGTGCGCGGAGCCGTCCAGGAACAGCACCCGGTAGGTCGCCGCCCGGTCGTCGTCGGCTTCGGGACCAGCGAACGCGAGCCACAGCAACGTGCAGATGGCGAGCACCAGCAGGTACGCGAGGGGGTGGCGAAAAACGCCCCAAAGGACGCGCACCGGGGCCTCGCGGGCCGCCGCCCGCCAGAAGATCGTGGTTGGGACGGCAACCTCGACGTGTCGTATGCGCAGTAGCTGCAGGAGAATGAGCAGGCCTGCGAGTGCGGCGATCCCGGCCAATACGCCAGCCAATGGCAGGTTGGCGAAGCTCATACGGTGAGACTCCCGGTCTCGAAGAGACCGCCGAGCTGATCGAGGACATCCTCGTCGGCATCGATGGGGACGAGCCCCGCGTCATGGTCGTTTGCGAACCGGTTCAAGCGATCGTTGAACTCCTGGTAGGACTGTCGGTAGCGGGCGAGGGCAGCCGGCGTGATGGTGAGATCGACGGCTTCCGCGGACTCGCAGTCGAGTAGTCGAACATCGCCGTGCAGGCTGGCGTGAAGGGTGGGGTCGGCGTCCGTCTTTTTCACGAGTTGCACGAGCAGCAATCGATGCCGGCACAGGGCGAGCGCCCGGGTGATCTCTTCGGCGCCCCGGGGGTCGAAGAAGTCCGAGATGACGACCAGGAGACCCCTGCGGAGGCGATGGCCGGCAAGTTCACGCACGGTTCCCGCGAGGTCGGTCCGGTCCCTTTCGTCGAGCGCCGCCAATCGCTCCGCGAAGGTCACGAGCCGGTGTTTGCCAGCCGCGGCCTTGGCATCGATGCTCAAGACGCCGGAGAAGGAGTACAGGCCGACGCTGTCGTGTTGGCCCAGGGCGATGGATGAGAGTGCCAGGGCGACCCGGAGTCCTGCGCCGATTCTTGGCGGGGTCTCCAGGTACATGCTGCTTGAACGGTCGATCAGGAGGTAGACGGGTAGGTCCCGGCGCTCCTCGAAGACGCGCACGAAGAGGCGTCCAAGGCGCCGGTAGACGTTCCAGTCGATGGCGCGCAGGTCGTCGCCGGGGACATAGGACTTGAAGTCGGCGAACTCCAGGCCGAAACCGCGGTCCCGCGATGTCTGCTCCGCGGGCCGTCCATCTCTGGCGACGCGCCGGGCGTGCAAGCTAAACGGCGCCAAACGGGTGAGGAATTCCGGGTCGAATAGTTCGGCGAATGAGAGAGCCTGGGCCAAAGCGAATCCTCGGCGTGGTGCGACCTATGCGCTCAAGCGGCGACGGAGTGGGGCGGACTGACCGACTTCAGGACGTCTTCGACCAGCGCGTCGGACGAGACGTTGTTCGCCTGGGCGCGGAAGTTGAGCAGGATGCGATGCCGCAGCACCGGCATCGCCACGGCGCGGATATCATCGGCGCTCACCGCGAAACGGTTGTCGAGCAGGGCTTGGACCTTGCCGGCCAGAATCAGTCCCTGGACACCGCGCGGGCTCGAACCCAGAGAGGCGCACTCGGTGACGTTCGGCGGCGCCAGGTCAGTGCCGGGTTGCGTCGCCATCACGAGACGGATGGCGAACGTTCTTGCGGCCTGCGGTTCGGCGACCGCACGGACGGTGGCGCGGAGGCTGCGGATCTCGTCGCCGTCGGTCACCGGGTGGATATCCACCTCGTCGGCGCCGGTGGTTCGATCGAGGATGGCGTGGTATTCGCTCTCGGCGGGATAGCCGACGATGAGCTTGAACAGGAACCGGTCGAGTTGCGCTTCCGGGAGCGGGTACGTGCCCTCCTGTTCGATCGGGTTCTGGGTCGCCATCACGCAGTAGGGCTCTTCCAGATGGATCGTGCGCCGGCCCACGGTGACCTGCTTCTCCTGCATGGCCTCGAGCAGCGCAGACTGGGTCTTGGGAGTGGCACGGTTGATCTCGTCGGCGAGTATCAGGTTAGCGATCAGCGGGCCCTGCTGAAAAGTGAGTTCGTGGCCACCTCCCGGGGTTTCGGTGAGCACCATCGTTCCCTGGATATCCGCCGGCATCATGTCGGGGGTGAACTGGATGCGCGAGAACTCAACGTTCACCGCCTGGCTCAGGGATCGGACGAGCAGGGTCTTGCCAAGCCCCGGCACGCCTTCCAGGAGCACGTGGCCGCCCGCCATCATGGCCGTCAGGACGCCGTCGACGACGTGATCCTGGCCGACCATCATCTTGCCGACCTCCGCCTTGACTCTGTCGAATACCGTCCTGAACTCTTCTGCGCGCTGCCGCGCTTCGTCTGCTGCCGTCATGTCGTCCTCGTCAGTTCGTCGTGTTTGCTGCATTGCCGATTTGAGCGGGGGCGTCGCTGCGACGTTCCGCCAGGAAGTAGCCGCGAACCGTGTCCTGCATCCAGGGCGCGAGCGCTGGGTGCGGCAGGTAGCCGATCGACTCGCGACGGGCGCCTCGATCCGCGGCATTGTCCGGGGGCGATGTCTTGGGCTCGGGATCAGCGCGTTCGCGCTGGACCTTCACGCGGCCCGGGTTGGACTTTCCTCGCAGGTGATCCGGCATCGGCACGCCGAGCAGCATGGCCGCCACGCCCCGGGTCTTCTTCAAACCACCGGGACCGCCGCGGCCGTTGGCGTCGGGGTTTTCCTGGTCGCCGATGCCCGAGGGCGACAGCGAACGGTCTACCGATGCCTTGCGGTTGTTCAACATGGGCCGCTGGGTCGACGCGCCCTTCTGTTCTTCGTCCTCTTCGTCTTCCGCGTCGTCGGTGGCATCGCCTTCCGCTTCATCGTTGCGGGCCTTGTCGTCGGCCGCCGGTTGATCCGAAGCTGACGTACGGCTGCCGGAACTCCTGCCGCTACCGCCGCCGACGCCCCGGGAAGTCTCCGGTTTTTCTTCCCTGGTCTCCTCGGGCCGGCTGTCGTTGTCACGGCGAGGCTTCGCTGGCTGCTCGCGCGGTTCGTTCCGTTGCGATGTGCCTTCGCCCGACGCACCGGCAGCCGCCCGTCCCGCTTGACGGGCGAGAGAAGCTGCGGCGCTGTTGTTCGCCGATGACGATCGAGCATCGCCGGTGCCGGTATCAGACCGGCTCGCCCGTTCGCGCTCGGCCTCCAGCCCCGATTCGCCGGGGGAGGAAAGGCGTTGACCGTCCAGGCTGCGGCGGGATACGGATTTGCGGCGGGGCGGCTCAATGTCTTCGTCGACCAGTATCTCGTCGTCTGTCAAAAACTGAGCTGCCAGCTTATCGGGAATCTCCAGTTCGCTCGCGCCGACACCTGGTGTGAGTTCGCCGAGCAAGATCGCCGCTGCGAGGGTGAGGACGCCGGCCACCGCCAGCGGCCAGCGTTCGGCACCCAATGCGGGCGCCGGCGTTCGGACGGCTGGTAGTTCCGCATCTCGCGCCCGTCGCGCGAAGGGCGCGGCGTCCTCGATGGCGGCCCGTTCGAAAGCGCCTTCGGCCCGGGTCGCGAGGAACTCGTCCGCCGCTTGCAAGCGCCCCTTCAACCCGAGAATCTGGTCGTAGAGGGCCAGGCAAACGCGACGGTCGGTCTTTTCGCGCAGGAAGATGACCAGCGCGTGGACGACCACGATCGCGAGCGGCGCAAGGACGCCAACTACAACCGTTGCGACGTTGCCGAATGGCCAGATGGGTGTCGCGACAAACCCGACCAGGTTGCCTGCGAGCGCCAGGCAAGGAACGATCAGCGCCACCAGGAACAAGTGCGAGAACGCCGCCTGCAGCGCTTCCTTCGCGGCCCAGGAACGCAGCCGCCGCCGCCCCTGGACCACGATCTCTTCGAGGTCGTGTCCAATGCCGGGGGATTCGGTGTCGTGGTCAGCCACTCGAGGATTCCTCCGCAAGTAGCGGGTCGTCGGGATCGAGTAACGGGCGCAGTCTTTCGAGACCTGCGCGAGCGCTATCCTTGATGGAAGGAGGTGCCGGGGTCAGGTCTGCGGCCGCGCGCTGGTAGCTCGAATAGGCCCGCCGGTGGCGGCCCAGGGCTTCGTAGGCGCGGCCGAGCTCGTGGCGGACGACGCCGTCCAGGCCGGGGTCCCCGTAGAACGCGGCCGACAGGAACGTTTTCCAGGCCTCGTGGGCGTTGCCAGCGTGCAGGTAGCGGTCACCGAGCATAATTTGGATGTTCTGACGCAGGGACGGCCGGTCGGAACGGCCGATGTAGACAAGAGCTTCCTCGCATAGAGCAATGACGAGGCTTGACCGCTCGTCCTTGCGATCCGAGTTGAACAGGGGGAACACGAAGCTTGAAGCGTAGTGGGTCTTGCGACGTTCGGGCGTTACCGACAAGCCGATGGCGACCGCCGCCATTTGCGCCTCGTCCGGCAGGCCCGCGTCGAGGCCGATGCGGAACATGCGCCCGGCCGCCTCTTCTATATTGCGATCGTCGGGCCAGCGTTCGGTATAGGCTCGCAAGGCATCCACATCTTCGGCTGCGGCTGCCGCGTAGAAGGCTGCGTCCGCCTCCGAGTGGTTGCTGTCTACCTGAGGGGTTACGGCAAGGTAGCCTGCAGCGGGGTTGATCTCCAGGCGGTACGCCGACCACAGGCCGAGTCCGGACCGCAGCAGCCAGGCCTCGTCGAGCGCTTCCGGGGGCTCGTCGAAAGGCTGTGGGAAGAGCGCGACCATGCCGGACAGCGGCATGCCCGGCGGCGTGCCGAAGGAAATACCGTCGAGGTCTCCTGACGGTTTGCCGAGCCGTTCGGCGATCTCCCGGTTGACGTAGGTGTGGTAGCCAGCGGTACCGAACGTCATGGTCGCGCCCTTGTCGGCGTCGTATGAGACGGGAATGTGGACCTGGTCGTCGACGACGAGGACACCGCGGATGACGGCTGTCGCCCATTGTTCCGCTTGCCGCGCGTCCATTTCTGCCGAAGGCTTGAGGGTAAGTTCTTGCTCGCCCAGATCCAACCCGAGCGCGAATGTCCGCAACATCGGCCAGCCCACCACGGCCGCCACGTCGACGTTCTCGAGTTCGTTCGCATGGCGAGCCGTGAACTCGTTGAGAAACGAACCTGTCTCCGGTGTGATATCTTCCCGGGAAACTTCCAGCCGGAATCCGTCGGCGAGAACCTTCAGTGTTCGCTCCGTCTCCCCGAACGCCAGCGATTGCAGGACGCTCTGGTGCATTGCAAAGGCTTCTGGTGCCGCGTAGTCGATGACCATGTGGGTTTCCTTCTCGAATGCTTCGGTCTGCAGCATCACCCGGATGACGACGCGGTCGCCCAGCGACGTGGCACCAATCTGTCCCCCGAGGCCTTGGGCGTTGGCCATGCCGGTGGACATTCCCATCGCTATCGCCAACAGGCAGCAGGTCTTTGCGCGGCATCGGAACCGCTGTACGCGCGGTGGGCTCACCGTGTCGAACCTGGTCTTGCTCAATGCGAGTTATGGAGCTTTCGGGACAGCGCGGCAATGTAAATCGCGAAGCTTACGGCAACCTGAACAGTCGCAGTCGGTTTAGACATGGTGCAGCCAGTGCTCAAAGGAAAGTTCCGGCCCGGTTTCCCCGGCGCGCATCGCCTCGAAACCAGTGCGATTACTGCTAGCGCTCTGATCCCTCGACCGGGGCGACGGTTCCGGTTTCGCTCAGCAGGTCTCTGGCGCCGCGCCCGACGAGCACTGTTGCCGGCGGCGCCTGGAAGAAGCTGAATCCTTCTCGATTCCGCCATTGCACGGGACCGCCGAGCTTGCGGCCGGCGCCCAGCGTGGCGGCGTGGATCCTGGTGACCATGGCTTCGTACTCAGGCGTGCCCTGGGCGAATCCGGAGAAGCTGAAGAGATCGGTCGCGGCGGTAAAGACCACGTCGACTCCGGGGACGGCGGCGATCCGATCGACATTCTCGACTCCGGCCGGCGATTCGATCATGCCGACGATCATGATGTTATCGTTCGCGGTCTGGCGGTAGCCGCCACCCCATACCTCGCCGTATTGGCCGCCCCCGAGGCTGCGTGCGCCGACCGGCGGATACTTGGCAAACCGGACCGCGGCTTCGACTTTCTCCACCTCGACCACCATGGGCACAATGATGCCGAGTGCGCCGATGTCGGTCGCCTTCTGGACGTCGCCTTCGGTTGCGTCGGGCACGCGAATGAAGGGTATCGCCGGCAGATCCCGGCCCGCCCAGATCATGCGTGCGACCTCCTGGTAGGTCAGGGGACTGTGCTGCATCTCGATCCACAGGAAGTCGAACCCGGAACGTGCCATGGCGCGGTATATGTCTGGATCCGGCGTGTCGATGGTGCCGCCGATAACCTGTTCGCCGTTGGCGAGCTTTTGCTTGACGGTGTTATACATGGCGTGCCCTTTGCGTGAGGAAGACAGCGGATTCGAAGGACCCGGCGAACGCATGTTATGCGATGGGCTGGGGTATGGCGATTCGACCCCTCGGTCGAAAATCGGACCAGAAGCTCCGTTACAGGGACAAAGGAGAATCCGCAGGCGTCAAACAGAAGCATCACACTGTTCACCGATATTGAGGATGCGGATCTCGCCGCGTCGTTCAGCGAGTTCCTGGCACTCGATGCGGTGCAGAACGTTGCGACCCTTGAAGAGGCGGCGCGCACGGCATCGGACCTACTGATTTTGTATATGCCCACTCAGAGCCACTTGCGCTGTTCTGAGAGCCGCTGAAACAAAGGGTTTCCGGGCGGCCGATTTTTTCTTCACCCCAGGAAACGCCCCGATTCGGGCGTTTTGCGGCGTTTTCCGCTCGGAAGCGGAGATTTCCACCCCAACGCCGGGCGCCGCCGGGCGCGGCGGCCGCAGATTCGGGAGCGGAGGGCACCGGAAGGAAAAAAAGATATATGAATCAAATGGATAAATGGAATTTAGCGTCGCCATAGGGTACCATTCGCCTATCCACAACAAGGGGCACCCGCCCCCGGAGGGGAACGTATGGCGACGCAGAGCAAGCTACCCTTTTCCTAGCGCGATGTCGATCAGCTGCCCGACCTGCGGCGCCTCGAGCTGGCGCTCGAGCACCTGCCCGACGGGCCGGTCGTCGCGGCGCTGAGGGCGCGGCGCGGGCGCGGGCGCGACGACTATCCGGTGGAGGCGATGTGGCGCGCGCTGGTCGCCGGCGTCGTGTTCCAGCACGCCTCGGTCGAGTCTCTGCTGCGCGAGCTGCGGCGCAACCCGGCGCTGCTGGACCTGTGCGGCTTCGATCCGCTGCCGCGGCAGGGTCCGCCGAGGCGGTCGGTGGAGCGGTCGAAGAGCGGCGCGGCGGCGGCGGTTCAGCTGCCGAGTCCGGTCCGGGACGGGGCGCCGGAGAGCTGGGCGTTCTCGCGGTTCCTGGCGGGCGTGGCGAAGCTGGAGGATGAGACCGGGGCGGTGAGCGGCATGGCGGACGCTCTGCGGCGGCGCCTGATGGACGAGTTGCCGGGCTTCGGGCGGCACCTGGGCTACGACGGCAAGGCGGTCGGCAGCCATTCGACCGGGCGCGAGGACGCGAAGAGCGGGAAGACCTCCGATCCGGACGCGGACTGGGGAAAGCACGAGACGCGCGGCGCGGATCGCCGCACGGGCAAGGCGTGGACGAGGGTGAAGACGTGGTTCGGCTACGGCCTGCACCTGATCGCCGACGTCGAGCACGAGATCCCGGTGTGGTTCGAGGTGACGAAGGCGTCGCGCTCGGAGCACAGGGCGCTGTCGGCGGCGGTGGACGAGTTGTTCGCGGACGAGCCGGAGCTTTCGGCGCGTTGCGCGGACTTCTGCGCCGACCGGGGCCTCGACGCGGAGCCGCTGAAGAAGAAGCTGTGGGACGTTCACGGGGCGCGGCCGCTGATCGACGTGCGGGAGATGTGGCGGGAGGAGAAGGAGACGCCGGGCTGGGACCCGTCGAAGCCGATCCTGCGCGCGCTGGCGAAGGACGGCGGCGGCAACGTGTCGCACAGCGAGAAGGGCGAGGTGTTCTGCCGCTGCCCGGCCACCGGGACGGAGCGGCCGATGGCGTTCCAGGGCTTCGAGGCGGACCGGGGGACGCTGAAGTACCGCTGCCCGGCGGCCGCCTACGATCTTGACTGCAAGGGGCGGCGGGAGTGCTGCCGCGCCGCCGGCGCGAAGGCCGGCGACTACGGGCGCGTCGTGCGCATCGCGTTGAAGGACCAAGACCGCCGCATGTTCACGCCGACGCCCTGGGGCGGCCCCTCCTGGCGGCGCGGCTACAACCGGCGCGGCGCGCTGGAGCGGATCAACTCGCGCCTCGACAATAGCTTCGGCTTCGAGAACCACTTCATCCGCGGCAAGGCGAAGATGAAGGCGCGGATGGGGCTGGCGCTGTGCGTCATGATGGCGCTGGCCCTGGGCGCGGTCGTGGCGGGGCGCCCCGAGCGGATGCGCTCGCTGGTCGATCCGGGGCTGCCGCTCGCGGCGTAGACCGCCGCGCCCGCCGTCCGCGGCGATCGGCCGGCCCGGTCGAGGGGCGACCTCGCGCGCCGCGCCCGCCAATGCGAATCATTCCCATTTGGACGCCGGAAAACCGCCTCGGAGAAGACCCGCGGACGTCCGCCGGCAACGCCGCGGCGGCGCCGGCGGTCCGAATCGGCGGAGCGCGCCGCGGAATCCGGCGCGGCCGGACCGAAAAAACCCTACAGCGCAAGTGCCTCCACTCATGGCTGCCGTGGCGACCAGCATCGCCAATGCTGTATATTCCATGATCCTCTCCAGGATTGTCCCGGCGAGTCATCTTATGTTGGCACACTCCAAGACCATACGGGACGTCAGCCGTGCGCTTCCCGCGCTCGTGTCAGATCCCGACCTCGATGTCCCTGTCTCGGCTGAACTGCTCGATGCCCACACGATAGGACTGCGCCAGCGGTACGACAGTCTCCTCCCTGTGATTGATCGGGCGGGCAACACGTTGGCGCAGGCGATAGAGAAGCTCGACCCCGAGGAGAGCCCCGATCCCGAGGGAGAGGGCGCGCGTGCCTTGGAATACGCCGAAGCCTACTTCAAACACCGTCGGGAGGAACTCCGCCACTTGCGCGGCACCTTCGTCGAGGTGGGAGCTTCGCCTTCGCACGAGGTCTTCGACGCGCTCGGCCACCTGGACAACCTGTACATGTGGATCGTCGCCACTATGCAGGAAGTACGTTGGTCCGTCCTGATCTTCGAGGGAGTCAAGGATAAAGCCAGGTCCCCCGAGGGTCGCTCGTTTACGTCCTCGTCCGAGTGGCTCGCGTCGCTCCATGAAGAGTAGTCGACCGCCGCCGCTGCGCGGATTCGACGAACCCACAGGTAGTTTCAAGAGGAATGCGAGGCGACTGCCGCCAAGGATGCGAGAGGAGCTCGGTCTGGCAGTGGAGGAACTGCTCAAAGGCGAACTGTCCCCCGGGCGCAACTACGAACAGTTGACGAACATGCCGGGCGTGTACTCCGTGCGCCTTAGCGGCAGCTACCGTTTCGTGTTCGGAGTGACTGCCGGCCTCGCTTGCCCTATTGCCGTCGGACCGCACGACCAAGCATACGCCGATGCCGTCAGACGCTACCGTCGACGCCACAGTTAGCCCAAAGGGCGTTCGCGGCCTCGGCGAGTGCGGAACCAGTTGCTGCTCCGAGCTTCCGGATCCCGTCCGTCTTTTCATCGCATTCAATCGTAAGGTGTTGGAATGTGTGAACACGCAACGGGGATAGGTGCCGTGTTCGCCGCCTATCCCGCGACTCTGCCAGTGACGCCAAGCGCTTGGCCTTACCCGCGTTGCTGTCGCAAGTCCTGGCCGCGTTTGCCATCGACTACGAACGTGAGCGCTTGGGTGGTCTGCAGGCCGTGTCGAACTTCCTGCGGTTTGTCGCCGACGATGGGGTGACGCTCGAACACGCGCAGGCCTTGGGCGGCGTCTCCGGCAACGGCAAGACCTTGCACGAGCGCCACCTGCGAGTCGTCGTCGAGCCGGGCGGAGCGCGCGACATGACGCGCTGCGTCTATCTCACGCCGAAAGGCCCGCGCTCGCGCGATGCCTACCCGCATCTCGTCACGGAGATCGAGGAACGATGGCGCGAGGAGTACGGCGATGCCGTTCCAACGATTCTGGGCGCCTTGTCGCTGATGGACCCGCTTTTCGACGATGGCTTGCCGGACTACCCGGACACGACCGCGTGGATCAACCGGCTCTGGTTCGATTAACCGTCTGCCTTGCACGGAACAGATCCCGACCCACAGGCGGAGCCGAAGGCGCCGGCTGTGGGGCACTTCCATCGAATAGACGGGGCGGGAGCCGTGCTGGGCCGGAAACATCAATCTCCGGGCTTCACCCGCCATCGGATCACTCCCGCGAGATTCGAGAAGTCGTCGCGCCACACTCGCCGACTCGCCGGATCCAGTGGCGCCCAGGTTTCGTTGAGCGCTAGTCGGTCGAACATTGCGCCGTCGCGCATGACGGCCACCCATTGTGACGGTGCGCTCACGGGGTCCGTTTCGCGGTCTACCTTTCCGAGTTTCCCCACCATGGCGGCATGGTTCAGGTCCTCGACGATGCCGGCCACCACCGGCTCGAGGTCGAGCAGGCGGTTCGATGTGTGGAGCACCAGCACGCCGTCGTCGTCAAGTTTCTGCATGTACAGCGCAACCGCTTCCCGGGTCAGCAGGTGAATCGGGATGGCGTCGGATGAAAACGCGTCGATGATCAGGAGATCGAAACTCCAATCCGGCTCCTGCTCCAGGGTGAGGCGGGCGTCCCCCAGTACGATGGTGGCCGACGCGTCATACGTCGGCAGGATGTCGAAATAGCCGCTATTCGCGGCGAGCCGTGCGATCAGCGGATCGATCTCGAAGTAGCGCCACGCGTCTTCGGGACGTCGATAGTAGGCGAGGGCGCCGGTCCCGAGTCCGACCAATCCGACACGCTGGCTGTCCGTCCGGGCCTGGGTCGCGGCGATGACGTTGGCGACGGGACTTGCCGGGGTGTAGTAGTTGGTCGGCTCGATGGAACCGTCGTCCGTCGTCCACTGGCCCCCATGATTGGTCGTGCCGTGCATCAGGCTGCGCGTCGGCGGGTCTACGGCTTCGACGATCCGGTACACGCCGAAGAAACTTCGCCCGCGCCAGGTCGTGTCGTCGCTGGTCCATTGTTGTTGTCCCGCGATCAAGAGCGCCGCGATACACAGCGCGAACCCGACCGGGCGACTCTGGCGCGATAGAACGAGCACAGCAAAGACCCCGAGCGCGCTGGCGAAGACGATAAAAGGCAAAGGCAACCCCGCCCAACTGACGAACCATCTGCCTCCGACCAGGACCGCGAGGATGAGAATAGCGAGAACGATATCGCGCTCGCGCCACAGGATCCCCCGCCCTGCCGCGGCCCGTGAACTCCCGCCGCCTGCGGATCTCATCGCTGATGCTTCCCGCGTCCGATTCGGCAGCAGCGCCGCGGCCAGCACCAGGCTCAGCGGATATTCCAGCACAGAGTCGAACACCATCGGCGCGAGCAGTGCCACGAACAGTCCGCCGAGAAGCCCTCCACACGATACGAAGAGATAGAACTCGGTCAGGAATTCGGCGGCGGGGCGGCGTTCGGCCAGCGCGGCGTGGCAGGCGGTCGCGATGAAGAAGAAAACCACTAGATGCAGCGGCAGGAATATGCTCGCCGGCTCCCGCCAGGGGAACAACGCGGCCAGGATCACAAGCGCGAACGCCATGGAGCGAACCGCCAGCCAGGATGGGATGAGCGGTCGGCGCGCGAAAGCGTTGACGAAACTCAGCAGATACAGCGTGAGCGGGGCGATCCACAGCAGGGGCGCCGAGGCGATGTCGGTGCTGATGTGGCCCGTTACGCCGAGCAGGAGGGCCGATGGGACCGCGCTATACGCCAACCAGCTTGCCCGACGGCGCCAGGTCGGTCGCGCTGCATCGCTCGATGGAATTGCCAGCCTGGTGCTGGTGGAACTGCGCCATACGCTGGCACCGCACGCGACGATACAAGCGGCCAGGGCTCCGAATCCGAGCATCCACGCGAACGCTTGCCCTCGCGTCCCAACCAGCGGTTCGATCACGAACGGAAACGCGAGCAGGACGGCAACGCTGCCGAGATTGCTCGCGGCGTACAGGAAATAGGGATCGGATGCGTGCGGGTGGCCCGTGCGGGAGAACCAGCGTTGGATCAGCGGCGCCGTGGTGGCGACGGCGAAGAACGGTGCGCCTATGGAAACGAAGAGCAGGCCCAGAAGCCACAGCGCGGGCGGCGCGTCCGAGTCCGGTCGCCAACCCTCGGCGATACCGATCGGCAGGGCGACGGCCGCCGCGCCGAGCACGCATAGATGCGCGAGGCACTGGCTGCGTGGTCCAAGGTGACGCGTCAACAGATGCGCGTAGCCATATCCGCAAAGCAGCGCCGCCTGGAAAAACACCATGGCGGTATTCCAGACCGACGGCGAACCGCCAAGCAGGGGCAGGACCATCTTCGTGAAGAGCGGCTGGACCCAGAACAACAGTGCGGCACCCACGAACATGGTCGCGGCGAACAACCACAGTTGCGCGTGCTGGGCGATGGCGCGCCTCCCGTTGCTCATGCCTTGTCGGACACGACGTGAACTAGAACAGCATCTCGCCCACGAGGGCGAGCGCGAACCCGAGCACGGCTCCAAGAGGAGGTGCCCAGTGCAGTTCCAGCCTCGCCTGCGGCGCAATGTCCTGGAACGTGAGATAGAGGATGCCGCCGGAGGCGAACAGCATGATCGAACCCAGGATAGCGTCCTGATCGGAGAGCCAGAACCAGCCTACCGCGCCGCAGACGGGACCGATGCGAGCGAGTCCGGCGCCGACGGGTATGCACGCGCCGGCCAGCGTGGTCCAAAGCAGCAATTCAACGAAACGATCCATGCGGACGAATGATCTTACGACTTGGCCCGGACATTCCACCCGGGCCGTGATATTCGTGCGGGTTCAGACAAGCAGGCAGACGTCGACGTTCCTCCGGCATGCGCCCTCGTATCAACGTTCCGGAGTCGGTGGCACAGGAGGGCTGCCATCCCTTGCTAGTAGGTGAGACTCCTGTCCCCCTGGCGTTCCGTACCGGACTGCCTACGATATTTCCAACTACGAGTCGTGGTTGACCCGGCGAGACGGATTCTGCTGTTATAACGCGGTTGCGGCGGATGCCGTGCGGAGGCCGGGGCGGGCCGGTTCCGCCCATTCGATCAATCGATGGCCGGCCTCGTACACGCGTTTCACAAGGACCAGACAATGCCGATGATTCTCAACGAAGAGCAGAACATGCTCAAAGACACGGCGAAGGAATTCTGCACCGAAAGAGCGCCGATCAGTCAACTCAGAAAACTGCGCGACGAAGCTGATCCCAACGGTTTTGATCGGGGGTTATGGGCATCGATGGCCGAACTCGGTTGGGCGGGCATACCTTTCCCCGAACAGTTTGGCGGCCTCGACTTCGGCTACAAGGGGTTGGGAGTGGTCACGGAGGAGACCGGACGCACGCTAGCCGCGAGTCCGTTGTTCGCCAGCATTTGGGTGTGCGGCACCGCGCTGAACGTCGGCGGCAGCAACGCGCAGAAGTCGGCGTTGTTGCCGCAGGTCGCATCCGGGGAGCTGCTGCTGGCGCTGGCGTTGGAGGAGTCCCATCGGCACGATCCCTACCGAATAGCCACGGCTGCGGTGCAGTCAGGCGAAGGGTACACATTGACGGGATCGAAGACATTCGTCCTCGACGGCAACGTTGCCGACAAGCTCATCGTCGTCGCGCGCACTTCCGGCGATCGCGGAGAGCGAGACGGCATCACGCTGTTTTTGGTCGCCGCCGACGCACCTGGCGTGAAAATCACGCGCACGACGATGGTCGATAGCCGCAACGCCGCGAATATCGCATTCACCGAGGTCGCAGCGGCGGCCGATTCGGTGATAGGTGCCGCGGGGAAGGGGGCGGACGTGCTTGATCCAACGCTGGACATTGCCTGCATCGGCATCGCGGCGGAAATGCTTGGCTCGACCCAGGAATGTTTCGAACGGACCATCGCGTATCTCAAGGAGCGTGAGCAGTTCGGGGTGCCGATTGGCTCGTTCCAGGCGCTCAAACATCGCGCAGCCAACATGTTCTGCGAGATCGAACTATCGAAATCGGTGGTGCTCGAGGCGTTGACGGCGCTCGACGAGAAGCGCGAAAGCGGGGAGGTGGCGAAACTCGCGAGCCTCGCCAAGGCCAAGGTGGGCGAAACTTTCCACACGGTTTCCCGCGAGGGCATTCAGATGCACGGTGGCATCGGCATGACCGACGAGTTCGATATCGGCTTCTTCATCAAGCGGTCGGCCGTGACGGAACAGACCTTCGGCGACATCAACTACCACCGCAATCGCTACGGGGAGCTGGAAGGCTACTAAAGCGCTATCGACTTTTCCGCACTAGCGAACAAGAAAAAACTCTATGTTTTCAATAGGTGAATAGTATTTTCTGAACCTGAATCTCGGCATTGTCAACGGCCGGACGACTGCGGAGTGATCCCAAGATCGACACCTCGGCGGCGGCCCGGTGTAGTCGTGCGGCCTGCTGCTGAAGTTCCTCTGGCGGCACGAGGCTCGGCCACATGTCCGAACGGGCTTCGATGCGCTCCACGATCTGATCGAAAACGTCATCCGAGCCGGCGCCCTGCGCCCACGACAATGCGACCTTCGTGAATCCGTAGGCGTCCTGGTATTCGTGGGCGTTCGAGAGCCTGCCGTCGACAATGCCGACTGCGTATTCGGCAGCGGCCTCGCGCAACAGTTCCACCACGACGCCAACGATCACCTCCGGCGATGCCGCAACGGCGCCTTCGGCACGCGTGATCGCTGCGGTGAGAGCTTCGTAAGCCGCGTCGACCGCGGTAGCGTCCTCGCCTTGCGAGGCCAACGCATGCGCTTCCAGCGCGGCACTGAATCCGGTCGTGCCGCGGGCGGCGAACTCACGTTCCATGTCCGCATAGAGTTCGTCGGTCGGGTGTTTGGAGTGACTGCGCGCGGCGTCCAGCGCGTTGAGCCGGTACAGTGCATGGCCGACCAGCAGATGGCCGCGCATCAGGCCGAGCTGAACGAGGTACTCCTGGTCGCTCAACGCGGCTTGCATTTCGACTGGTGCCACTTGCGTTGGAGGTTTTTCAACGGGCGTTTCCTGCGCGGGGGACACCGCTTCGCCACAACTCCACAGCCCGAGCGGTAATGCAGCCGTGATGAGCCAGCGCATGGCGTCGCCCGACATCAAGCTGCGGGGCACCGGTTCATCGCCAGCTTGCCTTGTCGAAAGTCTTGACCGCCAGGGCCTGATTCGCACCGAGCACCGAGGCGTTCACGGCGTCCTCCTTGAACACGCCCAGTTGAGCGATCGGCCCGCTGACCTCGCCGACGACGGGATATTCGTTATTGCCTTCGGCGAAGACACGCTGCGCGTAGGCGCTCGTCAGGTACTCGAGGAACTTGACCGCGTTGGCGCGATTGGGCGCATGGCACGCGATGCCGGCGCCGCTGATATTGACGTGGGCGCCGCGGTCTTGCTGGTTCGGAAACAGCACGCCGATGCCGTCGACCACAGCCTTGTCGGCGGGATCTTCGGATGCCATGAAGCGGCCGATGTAGTAGGTGTTGGCAATGCTCACGTCGCACTCGCCCGTGGCCACGGCACGCAACTGCGCCCGGTCGTTGCCCTGCGGCGGGCGGTGAAAGTTGGCCACCACGCCCTTTGCCCATTGCTGCGCGGCCTCTTCGCCATAGTGCGCGATCAACGAACCGAGCAGCGACAGGTTGTAGATACTGCCCGAAGAGCGCATGCAGACCTTGTCGCGAAGCCGCGCGTCGGCGAGATCCTCGTATCGGGCGATGTCGTCGGGCAGACCCTCCGCCTTGTTGTAGACGATGACGCGGGCACGTTTCGACAGTCCGAACCACAAGCCGTCGGGATCGCGCAGATGGGCCGGCACACGGGCATTCAGAACTGCGGACTCGACGCTCTGGAACACGCCTCGGTCGGCGGCGCGCCAAAGGCGACCGGCATCTACCGTGATAAGCAAGTCTGCCGGACTGAATTCGCCTTCGTTGACGATCCGCTCGATGAGCCCGTCGCTGTTGCCCTCGATGAGATTCACCTTGATGCCGGTGTTCTCGGTGAAGCGTTCGTACAACTGGAGATCCGTGTCGTAGTGGCGCGCGGAATAGACGTTGACGACCTCCTTCGCCGAGGAAGCGTCTTGGTCGGCCATCGCGCCGAGAGCGCAGGCAGCAAGAAGCGAACAAAGCAGACGTGGCAGCGTGGGCATACTGAGAGGCATTCGCATTTGGGAGCTATTCCCGATTCTAGCCCAACGAACTGCGAATAGGAACCATTAGCATTTGATGATCGAATGCGGAACGGCCGCGACCGGGCAGGCCTGAAGCCGGGTCAGGGGGCAACGCCTCTCCCGCAGCGCCGTCCGGTGCGCGGGATCGCGCGAATCTCCCTATGGAATCCTTATTCGCCGTTTGTCGCGTAGACAAAGGTACCCAGTTGATCGAACATCGCGATCACAGGGTCTCCAACACGGATGCCCGCCAGGTCCTCGATGCTGGCGTGCAACGTTTGACCCGCCGACTCGACCAGAACCAAATAGCGGTCCCCGAGAAAGCGTACGTCTTCGACCCTGCCCATGGCGTTCGATTGCTCGGCAACACGTTCCAACGCAACCGCGTTTGGTCGGACCAGGACATCCACGACGTCGCCCAACCCGGTTCCGGCGCACGTCCGATGCAGCCGCCCGAAGGCCGTCGCCACCCCGTCTGCTTCAACCTTGCCGCGCAAGTGCTGCGCCTGCCCGAACAAACCGGCCACCGCGCGGTTTTTCGGTTGCCGCCAGATTACGTCGGGCGCGGCTATCTGTACGATGCCCCCACTGTCCATGACCGCAATCCGGTCAGCCAGTTCAAGCGCCTCGTCCGGATCGTGGGTAACGATCACGGCGATGCTGCCCGATTTCCGAAGCGCCCGTCGGGCATCCTCGCGCAGTGACCGGCGCAAGGTGGCATCGACATTGGCGAAGGGCTCGTCCAGCAGCATGACGCGCGGCGCGGGGGCCAGCGCTCGAGCCAGGGCGACGCGCTGCTGCTGCCCGCCTGAGAGCGTGTCCGGATAGCGCTTGGAGAACCCGCCCAGGCCCACGGCATCGAGATTCGCCTGCGCGACAATTCGGCGTTGGCGCGGATCCAGTTCGCGCAGGCCGAAGGCGACGTTGTCCAACGCGGTCTTGTGCGGGAACAGCACCTGATCCTGGAAGACCAGGCCGACCGGTCGACGTTCCGGCGGCGGGTCGATGCCCGGTTTGCTCAATACCCCGCCGTCGAGTCGAATCTCGCCAGCCTGGATTCTTTCGAGACCGGCGGCCAGGCGTAGCAACGTGCTCTTGCCGCTGCCGGAAGCTCCGAGCAAGCAGGTGATTTCGCCCTGTTTGGCGGTCAACGTGACCCCCTTGAGGACTTCATCGCGCCCGTAGCGGTGGCCTACGCCCTGGAATTCCAAGCTCATGGCTGGTCAGTATACGCACGCCCGGAAATCCGCTGGCGGCCGGCCAACAGCCGCCGCGGCGCTCGATGTCGGCAATGGGCACAACGCGGCGACCTTGATGGACGGCGACTTTCGCCCGACCAACGCTGACTGGCGCGATTCGGCTATTCGCGCCACAATCGCGCCACTCTTTCGCAAACGGCGGACACGCCGCGGATGAATCGAACGTGGACCGTCGGCTCGTGGCTGATCGCTTCACTGGTCGGCGCGCCAATCGTGGTCGTGCTGTGGGCGCTCCTTGCCGAGCCGAGTCCGACCTGGCCGCACCTGCGCGAGACCGTGCTCGCTGGCTACATCGTCAACACCGTCGTGCTCGCGGTCGTCGTCGGTACCTTAAGCGCGATCATCGGCATTGCCTGTGCGTGGACCGTGGCGACGCGGAACTTCCCCGGCAAGCGGTTTCTGTCGTGGGCGCTCGTGCTACCGCTCGCAACGCCGGCGTACGTCGTCGCCTACGTCTATACCGACCTGCTTGAGTTCGCCGGCCCGGTGCAAACCGCCCTGCGTGCGGTCACCGGATTGCAGGGGGGTGACTACAGCTTCCCCCCGATCCGATCCCTGGGCGGCGCGGCATTGATGCTCAGCCTCGTGCTGTACCCCTATGTCTACCTGCTCGCCCGAACAAACTTCGAGACGCAGGCGGCATCGCTTGTCGACGCCGCCCGCGTGCTCGGAGCAGGCTCGATACGGTCGTTCTTCACCATCGCCTTGCCGGCCTCCCGCCCGGTGGTCGCCGGCGGTGTGGCGCTCACGATGATGGAGACTGTGGCCGACTACGGCGTGGTCGACTATTTCGGCGTCTCTACCTTCACCACCGGCATTTTCAGAACCTGGTTCGCGCTGGGCGACCGCGGTGCCGCGCTGCAGCTCGCGGGCTGGCTGTTTCTCGCAGTCGCCGTGCTTGTCGTCGCCGAACAGGCGGCGCGGCGAGGCGGCTACAACAATCCGGTCTCCCGCACCGCGCCGCCGGTCCCGACACGGCTGAAGGGCTTCCGGGCGCTCCTCGCCACCGTTGGCTGTGCCTTGCCGTTGCTACTCGGCCTTGTGGTACCGCTGATCGTCCTCGGCCGCTATGCGATCCTTGTTGGCGATCCGCTCTGGGGTCGCAGCTTCGGTGACTTCGCCAGCGCCAGTTTCAGTGTCGCCGGCGCAACCGCCGTCCTGGCCACGTTGCTTGCGCTTTGGCTGGCCTACAGCGCACGGCTCAACCCGCGGCCGGCAAACCGGTTTGCCCTGCGTTTCGCGACCCTTGGCTATGCCCTGCCCGGGGCGGTGATCGCTGTCGGCGTGCTGGTGCCTTTGACGGCGATCGACAAGTCCGTAGCGCGATTCCTCAACGCGCAGTTCGACCTCGGCGTTGGGCTCCTGATCACCGGCACGGCTGCCGCGTTGGTGTTCGCGTATCTGGCCAGGTTCCTGACGGTCGCCTACAACGCCTGCCAAGGCGGTCTCGAGAAGGTGCATCAGCGCTTGGACGATGCCGCGCGCAACCTGGGCGCTCACCCCGGAAACGTGCTTCGCGAAGTTCACTTTCCGCTCATGCGTGGTGCCATCGCCAGCGCAGCCCTGCTGGTCTTCATCGACGTCATAAAGGAACTGCCTGCAACCCTGATCCTGCGCCCGTTCAACTTCGAAACACTGGCAACGCGCGTCTACCGGCTCGCCTCGGACGAACGCCTGGCCGAAGCATCTACGGCGGCGCTGGCCATCGTTGCCCTCGGCTTGTTGCCGGCCCTGCTGCTGGGCATTTCCACTTGGCGCTCGCGCGACACACTCCGGTAAGATGACCCGATGCTCGCCACCCAATCGACAACCGCCGGCGCCATCGAAGCCCACATGGCCGCACTTCGCTTCGATAACCGGTTTGCGGCCGAACTCCCGGCCGATGCGGAGCCCGCGAACTTTCGTCGACAGGTAGCCGCCTGCTATTCGCGCGTCGAACCGACGCCGGTGACGAAGCCGAATCTGATCGGCTGGTCACCCGAAGCCGCAGCCTTGCTGGATCTGCCAAACGACCCCGGCGACGGCGAGGCGCTCGCCGAAATATTCGCGGGAAACCGCTTGCTGCCGGGCATGCTGCCGATCGCCACCTGCTACGGCGGTCATCAGTTCGGTAGCTGGGCCGGCCAACTCGGCGACGGCCGCGCCATCAACCTGGGAGAGATCGTCAACAAACGCGGCGAGCGCTGGACGTTGCAACTCAAAGGTGCGGGTCCGACGCCTTATTCGAGAAACGCCGATGGCCTCGCGGTGCTGCGCTCGTCGCTCCGGGAATTTCTGTGCAGCGAGGCCATGTTTCACCTTGGCGTGCCGACCACCCGCGCGCTATCGCTCACCTTGACCGGGGAAGAGGTCGTGCGCGACATCCTCTATGACGGCCATCCCGCCCCCGAGCCGGGCGCGGTGGTGTGCCGGGTCGCGCCTTCGTTCACGCGCTTCGGCCACTTCGAGATCCTGGCTTCAAGGCGCAATATCGAACTGTTGCGGCAACTTCTGGACTTCACCATCGCCACTGACTTCCCGCACCTCCGTGATGCCGATCCGAAGACCCGCTATCTCGACTGGTTCGACGAGGTCACGACGCGAACCGCGGACATGATCGTGCATTGGATGCGCGTCGGCTTCGTGCACGGAGTGATGAATACCGACAACATGTCGGTGCTTGGTCTCACCATTGACTACGGCCCGTACGGGTGGCTGGAGGACTACGACACTAACTGGACACCGAACACCACGGACGCCGCCACGCGACGCTACCGTTTCGGCCAGCAACCCGCCGTGGCGCAATGGAACCTAGTGCAACTCGGCAACGCCATCTATCCCCTGATTGGCGAGGCAGAGCCGCTGAACGCCGTGCTGAACGGCTTCGCCAAGCGTTACACCGAGGGTGCGCGGGCGATGACTGCCGCGAAACTGGGCCTGAAGCGCTACATTCCAGAGCACGACGAGGAATTGTCCGCCGAACTGTTCGCGCTACTCGGCACCGTCGAGACCGACATGACCCTGTTCTTCCGCAATCTGGCCAAATTCGATCCAGGCAATCCAAACGGCGAACCTCTCGATGAAGCGTACTACCAGCCGGCGCAACTCGATGCGGCCTATCGGGAACGCCGGGCGGCGTGGCTCGCGTCCTATGCCAGGCGCGTGCAGCTCGACGGCCGACCGGATGACGCCCGGATCGAGCAAATGAACAGCGTCAACCCGCGCTTCGTGCTGCGCAACTACCTGGCACAGTTGGCAATCGACAAGGCCGAAGCCGGCGACTATTCCATGGTGGGCGAGCTGCTCGCCGTCCTGCGCGATCCCTACACCGAGCAGCCGGGGCGGGAAGAGTTCGCCGCCAAGCGCCCGGACTGGGCGCGCCACCGGCCTGGGTGTTCCATGCTGTCCTGCAGTTCGTAAGGATTCGAGGACGCTACCAGATGCCTTTCAACGCATGCAGACGCACGTTTCGGAGCGCTGCGCCGCTTCCGTTCGCACGGACCGAGAGGGCATCGATGTACGCGTCCGGGAGAAAACAGAAGCTCGCGCTGGCGGTACCGCCATCGAGGAACACCTCGACGGAAGTCAGGTCGATCAGAAGGCGCACCGACGGTGCCGTCGACCGCATCGGAATGCGCCGGTCCCGGAACTGAAGGACATCTCCTTCAAACGCCATTGGAACGCCGCGAATCCATAGCGTGACGCTTCGGGCCGAACCGGGGTCGAGATCGAACGCCAGGTCGAACTGTCCGCTTGGGGTGTGGAAGAACACCCTCGGGTCGCGGTTATCGCCGGCGATGTGATCAAGAACCGGATTATTCGGGTACTTGGTCCAGGTGCGTCCTCGGTTTGTGGTGTAAGCCAGGCTTTGGGTGAATGGTCGGGGAGGGTTCGCATACCCGCCGGCCGAGGTGTAGTAGGCGAGCATGGCGGGTTGTTCCGTGTGGGTTCTGGCGTCACCGAAGCCAGCGTGGTTGTCCCAGTCCACCAGCGCCGAGCCGGAGAAGATGGTGCCGAGCGCGTCCGGATGGGCGGTGGGCTTCAATATCAACGCGTCGACATGTTCCGCGTCGAGACGTCGCGCGGTTTCGATGGATGCGTCCACAGCATCGCCGTCGCCAACCATGACGGCGATGAGTTCGTTCGATCCCACACCGAAAAGCCCGTGGAACGCGCCCTAGACAGAGGCTGGCGCCAAATGCCTCGTCAGCGCCGAATGCAGGTGCCGCCAACCCCCTGGCGGGCAGTGAGACGGAGAAATGCGAACGTATGCGACATGGCGTGTTCCGTGCGAGTCGACGCGGAATCGTAGCAGATCGACCCCCGGCAGTTCCCCGCTCGGGGACAGTCTCCATGGCGCACGGCTGACGGACGCGGCGTGATAACCTCCCGCGCGCCTGAGCGTTAGGGAAGGGATGTCATGAACGGCGCGGAGAGCCTGTTGCGTACATTGGCCGCACACGACGTAGCCGTGTGCTTCGCCAATCCGGGCACATCGGAGATGCACCTGGTGCAGGCCATCGACGCGACCGGCGTGATGCGCAGCGCGCTGTGCCTGTTCGAGGGCGTGTGCACCGGCGCGGCCGACGGCTACGCGCGGATGGCCGGAAAGCCCGCCATGACACTGCTTCACCTTGGTGCGGGCCTCGGCAACGGCATTGCCAACCTGCACAACTGTCGCCGCGGCGGCGCGCCATTGATCAACGTCGTAGGCGACCATGCGATCCATCATGTCCCCTACGACGCGCCCCTGACGGCGGACATCGAAGCCGTCGCAAAACCGGTTTCGGCCTGGATCAGAACCGCTCGCACCGCCCAGGGGCTGGGCCTCGACGCTGTCGATGCCGTTCGCGCGGCGCGGTCGCCCAACCCGCAGCCGAAGGGCGGCATCGCGACCTTGATCGTGCCTGCGGATTGCGCGTGGGGCGAAGGTCGCGCCCTGGATCGAAACCCCGCGTTCGAGGCCTCCATCAGACTGCCGCAAGTAAGCGCGGACGTTGTCGAGTCCGTCGTCCGGCGACTCGACGAGGATACGTTGATCATCATCGATGGAAACGGACTCACCGAGGACGGCGTGCGCCAGGCGGGACGAATCGCCGCGGCGCGGGGTTCAAGGCTCTGCACGCCGACCTTCCCGGCGAGGGTAGAGGCGGGTCCGAACCTCCCCCTGGTGGATCGATTGCCGTACTTTCCCGAGCAGGTCATGGAACTACTCAAGTCGGTGAAAAGACTCGTCCTCGCTGGGGGACAGCCGCCGGTGAGCTTCTTTGCCTATGAGAATCTACCGAGCAATCTCGTTCCCGAGGACTGCGAGGTGATTCATCTCGCCCATCGCCATGAGGATGTCGCCCAGGCGCTGGCCGATGTCGCCGACGCGTTGGACGCACCGACCATGGCGGGTCCGCGCGGCGGGCGCCCCGAGAAGCCCTCGGGACGGCTTTCCAGGGGCACGATCGCTGCGCTATTGGCGGCGCGGGTGCCCCAGGGCAGCATCGTGGCGTCGGATTCCGGGGGCGGCGGGGCTGCCTTTCCGCTGATGCAGCGCTGCGTGCGGCATAGCTGGCTCAATCTGACCGGCGGTTCCATAGGCGACGGCGGGCCAGTCGCGGTGGGCGCTGCGGTGGCCTGTCCCGAGCGGCCTGTTTTCGCTCTTATCGGGGACGGCGGCGCGATGTACACGATCCAATACCTGTGGACGGCGGCGCGCGAAGGCCTGAACATCGTGACGGTGATCTACTCCAATCGGCAATACAACATCCTGGAAGTGGAGTACCGGCGGATGGGGGTCAACGATATCGGCGCGACCGCCGCGAGCCTGTTCGACCTGTCCAACCCGGAAATCGACTGGGTGCGCCTGGCGGCGGCCCAGGGCGTGCCGGGCTCTCGCGCGGCTTCCTGCGAGGAGTTCGATACAGCCATTGGCCAAGCGCTTGCCGAGGATGGCCCCTATTTGATCGAAGCGGTCCTGTAGGGCACCAGGCATTGACCGGCGGGTCGGATCAATGCATCTGGACGCCGCCGGCGACGTTCAGGGCGATGCCGGTTACGTTCGGCGCCGTGGCCAGGAAGACCGCGGCCTGGCCCATGTCCTCCGCGGTCTGCGGGCGGCCCAGTGGAATGCTTTCGCTCATGTTCTTCTCGAAGGCTTCAGCTCCGCCACGATTCACCATGAGGTGATCGAACCACATTGCGGTGCCCACCATTCCCGGGCATAGCGCGTTGACGCGGATACCGTCTCGGGCAAGTTCCAGGGCAAAGGATTGCGTGACGCCGATCGCCGCGAACTTCGAGCCGGCGTACGCGGCGATGAACGGCGAGCCTTTTTTGCCGGAGACGGACGAGGTGTTGACGATGGCAGCGTCGGCAGAAGCACGCAGAGCGGCCAGGGCCGCGCGCGTCATGAGGAAGATGCCCTTGACGTTGACGGCGAAAATCCGGTCCCACTGGGCTTCGCTAAACGTGTCGATGGGGCCGCTGCCAATGATGCCGGCATTGTTGACAAGCACGTCGAGTCCACCGAACGCGTCGATGGTTGCGGCGACGGCTGACGCGCAGGAATCGGCCCGGGTCACGTCCACCGGCGTGCATCGCACGTCGCCGAGCCCAGAGAGTTCGTTCACCGCGGCGTCCATCTCGGTCGCTGAAGCGAGCCGGTAGTTCCACTCCCCGCCGGGTTCCGCGGCGGTTTCAAGATCCGCGATCATGACCCGGTGCCCGGCCTCGAGGAAACTTTTCGCGATACCCTTGCCGATACCGCGCGCGCCGCCCGTGATAAGCACGGTTCGTTGGTCTTTCATGGAGCCTTCAGCCCACTGGGATTGCAGTGCGCCCGTGATGCCCAGGGAACTTCGACGTTGCAAGTCCTCCAGCGGTGGTGGCGATGTTGTTCCATGGAAAGAGCCTTGAAGAGAAGATTGCGCGAAGGATTATATGGCGGCGGGCCGTGCCCACAAGCACGGTGGCCAGCGGCTCCAATTGAACCGGTTCCATCTTCGCCGTTACACTGGTCTTGCATGGCACAAACGCCTCCGGGGAGCGTTAGCGACCGGGGGCGGTTGTTTCATGGACGGTGAGATGGGCCGGGCCACAGGCGAGCCGTAGGCGCTGGCTGTGGGGCACCGGCATCACGAAACAACGACTTCACAGGAAATACGGAAATGTCAATTCAAGAAGGCGGCAAACTCCCCGAGGCAACGTTACATACGATTCGCGATGGAACCCCGTCGGCGGTCAGCACAGGCGAACTGTTCAGCGGCAAGAAGGTCGTGTTGTTCGCGGTGCCCGGCGCGTTTACCCCGACATGTTCCGAGCAGCATCTGCCCGGCTTTGTCGCGAACGCGGATGCCATCAAGGGGAAGGGCGTGGACAGCATTGTCTGCGTCGCGATGAACGATCCATTCGTGATGGACGCGTGGGGTCAAGACGGCGACGCGGGCGACATCACGATGGTGGGCGACGGCAATGGCGACTTTACCAAGGCCCTGGGTCTTGAGATGGATGGCAGGGGATTCGGGCTCGGAACGCGTTCGCAACGCTATGCGATGATCGTCGAGGACGGCACGGTGACCAAGTTGGCGGTAGAGGGGCCGGGACAGTTCGATGTGAGCAGGGCGGAAGCCATTCTCGAAGCGCTGTAGGGGACGCTCCCCCGGCCTCGCCGGCAGGAGTGTTGCCAGCTTCTGGCGATGGGCGGCGTGTGCTCGCTCGCCCGCTGGAAGGAAAACCGGCTAGTCGGAACTGTCCTTTGGCGCCCGGCTTCCGCTTTCGGGGTCACGCGCCAACGCGTCGTCCTGGATGCAATCCCACTCACTGGAATCTCCATCCTCCTGACAGAACCAATCGGTCTCGTCGTCGGGCAACGTCGGCGCTTGTGCGCTTGCGGCGGGCCCTGAGCGGCACCCCGCTATCGCTACCATGGAGAGCGCCAGCATCAGGGCGACTTTGACAAGGGTGGTCGGCATGGCGGGCTACTTTGCCGCTCCCCATGTCATCTGTCAAAGGCTGGCCGGAGCGCAGCTCAATTGTTTGCGCCGCATCGCCAGCCTGCGCACATTTCGGGGTGCCGATTCGTGAGCGAGGTCGTCCAGCCAAAAGCCCCCGCGGACTCCTCTGCGGGGGAGCGGAGCACGCTATCGCTGCGCGAACTCGCCCGCCTGGTGTTGCGCACATGGCCGTAGCCGTATATGCGGCCGCAGCTTCCGCATCTCGTGGCCTAGATCGTCGCGCGCTATGCCCTGGAGTTCATTTTCCTGATTCGGAATACGCCCATCCTGATACTGGATGAACCGACCGCCGCGCTCGACCCGCAAACGGAAAATGCGCTGGTACGGGGCCCTGCGAGACGCGAGCAAGGGACGGCTTGTCATCGTCATCGCGCACCGCCTCTCCACCGTCCGCCAGGCGGATCGCATCGTCTTCCTCGAGGAAGGCGAGATCAAGGACATTGGAAGCCATGAAGCACTGATGGCGGATCCGGCTGGCTGTTACCGCAGATTTGCCGATTTGCAGGGAGGCCGGTAGCCTGACCTGGTTGTTCCCTCCGCTGGGGAGTGGTGCCCGCTGTCCCTGCGCGAACCCGGCCGCGCGCTGGTTCGTTCGGCATTTTTTCTTCTGGCCGTTCAGGCGCGATGCCGCCTATGGACGCGAAGGCGCGTCGTGCTAGTGTCGTGTCACGCGAGTTCTGGCGCTTCAGAGTTCGCCATGCGCGTCAATGCAAGGCGTGGTCCGCAGGGAATATCGGGCATATTCGCAAGGGCCACAACGCAGCAGTGGCGTGCATGGCGATCTCCCGAAGGGCGCGCCCCACGGGGCCTGTGGCCGCGTTGCGCCCCTTGAAAATGGAGGCGACCATTCCCTGCGGGACGCGCCTTGCCACAGACCCCGTGGGACGCGCTGAAGCGTCAGAACTCGCGTGACACGACACTAGTCGCCCCTCAGGTCTTCGAGCGGGGTGGCGGCAACGCGATCATCCAGCGGGTAGGCGTTGGTGGCGCGGCAGATTACGGAAAGGCTGACGACGGAATCGGTCGGCAGCATCGCTGCCACCTTGCGGAGTGCCGTGGCGTCGCGCGCCCGCGGCTGTTCGGTCCACTTTGCGTCGGCGAGGCGGAACCGGCCGCCGCGGTGGATGAGGAAATCGGCTTCGCGGCTGCGGTCGCGCCAGAAGTTCAACTGCCAGCGCCCGTATTGATTCGACTGCGCGCGCCGAATCTCCGCGCAGACGAGGGTCTCCCACAAGGGGCCTGCGAGGGGCGACGAGCGCAGGTCTTCCACCGTGTGAATGCCGCAGAGGAAGGCCGCGAGGCCAGCATCGCGAAGGTAGAGCTTGGGCCTCTTGACCAGCGACACCGTGGGGTTGCTGTACCAAGGTTCGAGCAGCGCGAGTTGGTGAGAAGCCTCCAGCACTGCCAGCCACGTCGCTGCGGTCGAACCGCTGATGCCCACGTCCCGCGCGAGGTCGGCCCGGTTCAGCAGCTGCGCCGTGCGCAGCGCTGCGGCTCGCAAGAACCGTTCGTAGTCGCGCAGGCTGGATACATGCAGAAGCTGGCGCAGGTCCCGCTCGAGATACGTCGCCACGTAGGATTGCAGGAACCCGCGCGAGTCGATATCCGGATTGCCGTGAAGTTCCGGGAACCCCCCTCGCACGAGAAACTCCTCTACGCGCAGGTTGGGACGTGCCGACTTCGCCTCCGCATAGGACAGGGGTTCGAGCTCCGTGATCTCGGCGCGCCCCGCGAGGGACTCGGACACCGAGCGCATCAGTCCGAACGGCTGCGATCCCGTAAGAATGAACGCGCCAGCGAGGTCGCGATGCTCGTCCACGACGGCCTTCAGGTGCCTGAACAGTCCCGGCGCGTACTGCACTTCATCGATAACGACTGGCGGCGGATACCGTGCCAGGAAGGACCCCGGATCGAATTCCGCCTGTTCGGCTTCGCTGGGCAAATCGAGCGTGACAAAGGAGTAGCTCGGGAACAGGCGGCGGACGAGACTCGTCTTGCCCGTCTGACGCGCCCCCGTCAGCACCACTACAGGCCGAGTCGCTGCCCGCTGTAAGAGCAGGGATTCGACCTGACGTTCGATCCACATGTGTCAAATTGTACGATGCTATCGAATGATTTTCCCGTTTTTCTATTGCGAGAGGCCGTTGGGGTGCGCGGAAGGTGCAGGACGTGGTGGGGCTATACCTCGACCCGCCGGAGAACGCGGCGGCGTTCAGCTTCGATGAGAATCTCGGGTGAACTGGTCGCGATCGTCGGTCCCACGGGTGTTGGCAAGACCCGCCTCGCCAACCTGATTCCGGGCTTCATAGTAGCTGGCGTATGCTGGTTGTCATGTATCGATTCGCCCGTTACCCGTTATCCGTTGTCGTTGCGGGGCTCATCTGGGGATGTGCCGAGGTCCACATGGCGACCGGTCCGGAACCGCCACCGCGCGAGGCGGCACCGATGCTTGGGATGGAGGACGCGGCTGCGCGATCCGCGCGCGTTGGGAACGTGGCCTACATTCTGGAGTTTGAACTCGACGGCGAAGCCGACGAGTACACCGGGCGCGCCACCACGACCTTCGAACTAAACGATGCGCGGGCAAACCTGTCCATCGACTTTGTCGGTGGTACGGTCGCAAGCCTCCAGGTCAATGGTTCGCCGGTCGATGCCCCCTATAACGGCTACTTCGTGACACTGCCGGCAAATTCCCTGCGGACCGGGTCGAATACGGTCGAAATTGCGTTCTCGCATCCCTACAGCACCGACGGTGGCGGCCTGTATCGGTTCCGGGATCCGGTCGATGGCCGTGACTATCTCTACACCGACTTCGAGCCGTACGACGCGAACCGGCTATTTCCGTCATTCGATCAACCCGACCTGAAGGCCACTATTGCGACGCGTGTGACAGTGCCGGCGGACTGGCAGGTCGTCTCGGTCGTCGCCGAGTCGGACATTGCGAAACTCGGCGACAGTAGAACCTGGACGTTTCCGCCATCGGCCCGGATCAGCACCTACGTCTACGCATTGCACGCCGGCCACTACCGGTACTGGGAGTCGATGGCCGGCGAAATCCCCTTGCGGCTCTTCGCGCGGGCATCCGTCGCGGACTACGTCTATCCGGAGCACTGGTTCGTTCCAACCCGTCACGGCCTCGATTTCTTTCAGAACTACTTCGATATCGTCTACCCATTCGGAAAGTACGACCAGGTCATCGTCCCCCATTTCAACGCGGGCGCCATGGAGAACGTCGGCGCCGTCACGTTCAGCGAGCGCTTTCTTCGGCGCGGCACGGTCACCCGACAGGCGCGGCGGTCGCTCGCCAGCGTGATCCTGCATGAGATGGCGCACATGTGGTTCGGAAACCTGGTCACAATGAAGTGGTGGAACGGTCTGTGGCTGAATGAGTCGTTTGCCACCTTCATGGCGACGCTGGCGTTGGTGGAAGCTACCGAGTTCACGGAGGGACGGCTCGGCGCTTATCAGAGCACGGTCGGCGCCTATCGCGCGGACGAACGCGATACCACGCACGCCATCGAATTGCCTACCCCGAACACCGATGTCGCTTTCGTGAACTTCGACGCCATCACCTACAACAAGGGTTCGGCCACGCTGACCCAGCTCAACCACCTGGTGGGGCCGGAGGCGTTCCGGCGCGGCGTCAGCGCCTATCTGGAGGCGCATGCCTACGGGAACACGACGATCGACGACTTCCTCGCCGAGGTCTCCAACGCGGCGGGCCGCGAATTCGAAGTTTGGGCGGTCGACTGGCTGCACGAACCGGGAACCAACGGCGTGGCGATCGAGCTGGGCTGCAAAGATGGAAGGATCGCTGACATGGCCGTCCTGCAAACCGCCCCGACAGCTTGGCCGACCCTGCGTACGCATCGCACGCAACTCGGCCTCTACAATTTCGACACCGGTGAAGTCGCCGTGCGGCTCGTGCCCGTGACCTACGCCGGCGACCGAACCGAAGTCCCAGCCTCCCAGGGCGAGCGCTGTCCGGACTTCGTCTATGCGAACCACGGCGACTGGGACTACGCGCGGGTCGACTTCGATCGGAAGGCGCTGGCCACGCTCGGCGACCATCTCAGCGCCTTCGGCAATCCGCTTACCCGATCAATGCTATGGCAAGGCGTCTCCGACATGGTCCTTCACCGGCGCCTGTCGCCCGTCGAGTTCATAGACATCGCCCTTGCCAATGTGGATGCCGAGCCTGTCGACGATGTGGTTCGGCAGGTGCTCGGCGCGTTGCAAAGCTCCTGGTCGTATCTCCAGCGCCTCGTCGAAGACCCCTTGCTGCTGGCCGCGACCGCTGCGCGTATCGAGGGCTACCTGTGGCAGGCGTTCCTCGACAGCGAACCCGGCAGCGACCGGCAGCTCCTGCTGTTCGACAACTACATGACGGCGGCAACGAGCGAGCAGAGCCTCGACCGGCTCGCCGGTTTGCTCGGCGGCGACGCGCTGCCGGCGGGCTTCGTCTTCGATCAGGACCGCCGGTGGACCGCCGTCCAGGTGCTTAGCGGATACGATCATCCCTACGCGGCCGCTTCGCTTGCGGCGGAACGCGAACGGGACCTGTCCGACGAGGGTCGACGGTGGGCGTTGGCAGTGGAGGCCGCCCGTCCCGATCCTGAACTTCATCGGCGCCTGATGGAATTGCTCCTCGACCCCGACCCGGGCCTGACCGTCGCCGATGCGCGGGCGCATGCTAGCGGACTGTTCCCGGACCATCAGCACGATCTGCAACTCAAGATTGTCGGGGAGGTGTTTGATCGTCTGCAGTCCGTGAGCGACCGTCTTGATCCGCGCTATTTCGGGCCGATCACCGATGGCCTGCTCAAGACAATCTGCGACAAAGACTATCTCGAACTGCTGGAGCGAGCGGTCGACCGTTCGGAAACGCTGCTTCACCTGTCCCTGCGCAAACGGTTGCTGAACCTGCGTTTCGAGGTCAAACGCTGTCTTGTGATTGGCGAGATGCTTGCCGCGTCGACTTGACCCGGATATTGCACCAGGGCCGCCAGTCGAGTTGCCAGGCGCCCTCACAAAAGCAGCGGTGTATCTGCATTCGTCGGATGACGACAAGCCCCTTGCCGATGCCTCCGGTTTGCGTTGACGGCGACGATTCGTCAGAATGCGCCGGATTTTTCGGGGACTAGGCCATGTTGGCGACGCTCGAACAATTCGATCGTGTGCCGCGCATTCTCCGGCTCAATGTGGCCGGTCAGCCGGTAGACTGGATGAACTGGCGGGAGGCTGTTTGCCTCTACGCCCGGGAACTCGTCGTCTGGACTTTGGGCGACGCCGTCCTGCGTTTGCGCGGCGGCCACTCCCGCATCGATGGCACCCAGTCCCTGCTCGATGTCCACAGCATCGTCGCCTGCCGAGGCCGTATCGTCAAACCCTTGCGAAGCGTGCCACCCCTGACAAACGGGGCGCTTTTCAGGCGAGACCGCAACATATGCCTCTACTGCGGCGGTGAATTCGTCGATTTCGAGTTGACCCGCGATCACGTCGTGCCCCGCGCGCGCGGCGGTGAAGACCGATGGGACAACTGCGTCTCGGCGTGCAAGCGGTGCAACCACTTCAAGGGCAGCCGTCGGCCGCACGAGTGCGGCATGGAGTTGATCGCGCCGCCGCGTGTGCCGAACTTCGCAGAGTACCTTGCGCTGACGAACGGGGGCAGGATTCTCGGCGATCAGATGGATCTGCTGAAGACCCAGTTCGGCAAGGACAGTCGCCTGCTGCGGTAACCCATGTGCTCGCGCGAGGGGCGCCCCTTCGCGTGGCCTCACACAGAGCTTTTGTGCCCTTCGTCGGGCGAGAGGCCCCTTACCGGGTGCCGTGGTCGACCAATATCCTGGCCATGCACGAGGTGATGCTTTTGCCTGTGGCGATGTCGAGGAACTCGTTCGGACCGTGCGCGTTGGAGCCAGGGCCCAGCAAGCCGGTGACGACGAACTGCACGTCGGGGTATCTGTCGCCCAGCATCTTCATGAACGGGATGGTGCCACCGGTACCCATGGTCATGGCGGGCTGGCCGAAGAAAGCGCGCGAGGCGTGGTCCGCCGACTTCCGGAGCCAGGCCGCGGTAGGCGGCGCGTGCCACCCCGTGTGGGCGGGATCCAGTTCGAATCGCACCGCGGCGCCGTGCGGCGGATCGCGTTCCAGAAGCGCCTTGATGCGCTGCGCCGCCGATTGTGCATCGAGGCTGGGGGGCAGGCGAAAGACCAGCTTGGCGGAGGTGAGCGGGCGCAGCGTGTTGCCGGCGTCGCTGATGCCGGGGGCGCCCCCGAGGCCAACGACACCGAGGCTCGGTCTCCAGGTATTGGCGGCGACGAGCTCGGCCAATGGCGTGTCCGGCCGTGAAGGCGTCGCCCAGGGAAAGCGTTCGACCACGGTAGGTCCCAGAGTCCTCGCAACCTGCTCCGCCTGGTGCCGAGCGTGCTCGGGGATTTCGACTTCGAGTTCGGGAATGGCGCCGGTCGCGGCGTGCTCGACGCGTTCGATCACATCCCGCAGCAGGCGGAAGCTCGACGGCACGATGCCGCCCGCCGCGCCAGAGTGGACGCCTTCCGCCAGCACCCTGACCGTTAAAGTGCCCGACAACATGCCGCGCAGCGAGGTCGTCACCCAGAGACGATCATAACTGCCGCACTCGGCGTCGAGACAGATGACGAGATCGGGGGTGCCGATCCTGTCGCTCAACGCTTCCATGTAGAAAGGCAGGTCGTAGCTGCCGCTCTCCTCGCACCCTTCGATCAGGACGCAACAGCGCGCGTGCGGCAGCCCCTGGCGCTGGGCGGCGGCGATGGCGGTGAGACTGGCGAAGACGGCATAGCCGTCGTCGGCGCCGCCGCGTCCGTACAGCCGGCCGTTGCGAATCACCGGCGTCCACGGGGCAAGGCCTTCGTCCCAGCCGGTGAATTCGGGCTGCTTGTCGTAGTGTCCGTACCACAGGATATTGCCCGGCGCGTTGCCGTTGATATCGATGACCAGGGTTGGCGTGCGTCCCGGCAACGCCAGGACGTCGACTTCGGCGCCTTCGATGGGAAACGATTCGACCCACCGGCGCAATTGCTGCACGGCCTCGACCATGTGGCCGTGGCTCTCCCAGTCTGGATCGAATGCCGGCGACTTGTTGGGGATACGTATGTAGTCTTCGAGCGCCGGAACGATCTCCTCGTCCCAGACCGAAGCGACGAAACTGCGAGTGTCTTGGGTATTCACAGCGTGTTCACGGGATATTCACAGCGTGCTCACAATCTTAGTGCACATCCGGCCACGGCGCGCCGACCGGGGTTCCGAAAGCCGAACACGTCTTCGTAGTCCGCATCGAACGCGTTTTCCACTTGCAGGTAAAGGCGCGCGCGGGGCGATATACGGAAGTCGAGGCCGCCATGCGCGAGCAGGTAGGAATCCAGCCTGCGCCGAATGGCGGGATACGCGGAGAAGTCGTTGTCGTACTGTTCTCCGACGACGGCTACGCCTACGTTGAACCGTGCCGACGAGGCGATGGTGCCGGAAAGGTCCACGCGGCCCTGGTGGCGCGGCCGGCGGATCTCGGCGCGGTCCTTTTCGGCTGCGTCGACATAGGTGTAGTGGGCCGCGATGCGGAAGGGCCCGAACGTGTCCAGGTAACCGATTTCAACGCCGCGTCGGCGGCTTCTGTCCGCGCGGTTTTCCGCCGTGAAGCCCATGCGCTCCGGATCGAAAACGAATCCGTCTATTTCATCTGTCAGCCGGTTGTCGAAGTAGGCGAAGGAGAAGCGTCGGGTGGCATATCCGGCTTCGTACTCGACAGATTGTTCCGGCTTGAGGTCGGGATTGCCGATGAATGTGTCGGGCGCGAAGCCGTAGCGCTCGGCGAATGTAGGATTCTTGATCCCGGTGCCGATGTTCGCGAACAGGCGGCCGGGGCCCAATGACCGGGCGACACCAACGTGGTAGGCGGCGGAATTGTCGAATTGGTCGTTGGCATCGTACCGCGCGGACACCGATGCGAGTGCATGTCGGGTGCGGTGCTGGTACTCCGCCGCGATGCTCGCGGTCCTGGTGCCCTGCCGCTGGTTCGGATCGCCAAACGGGGTAGCCGCCCCGCGTTGCGTGAAACGTTGCCGTTCGAGCTCGGCGGTGGCGTTCAAGCGGTGCGCGTCGCCAAGCGCGAAGTTGTTGCTGAATGCGATGGCTGTCTTCTCGCCGAGCGTCAAGATTCGGCTCGTGGTTTCGATGTTTTCATCTCCCGCGCGCACTTCGGTGATGGTCAGGCGCGGCTGCCAGAACCCGATACCGAGATGGCTGGCTTCAAGCTTGGCATAGCGGTGATCCGACTCCGTGATGTTGTCGCCGTCGGCGGGAATATAGGCGGGGTAGGGGGTCGGATCATATTCCACTTCGGCGTCTACGCCTCGAAATACGCCGCCGACGGTCCACGATCCGAGATTCCTGGAGATGTTCGTGTGCACGGTGGTTGCGCGATAGCCGTCCTGCTCGTCGCCGGTCCTCGCCAGGTTGTTACCGTCGGTCGCGAAGTGACTGGCGGTGAAGACGGCGTGTCCCGCGGTGTTGGAACGGGAGGCCGTGATGCTCGCATCCCGTGTTGCCATGCTTCCTCCCGCGGCGTCTATCGTCACCGCGTCCTCTCCGGGGGTCGTGTCGATATAGATCAATCCCGCGAGGGCATCGCTGCCCCAGATAGCGCTTTGCGGACCGTTCATGATCTCTATGCGCCTCGCGCCGGTCAGGTCCAGATGGCCGAAGTTGTATTCGCCCCCAAGCGCCACGTTGTTCATCTCTATGCCGTCCAGCATGACCAGCACATGGTTGGCCTCGGCACCTCGCACGCGGGCTTGTGTCAGACCGCCGCGATTACCGGCCCGGCTGATGGCCACGCCGGGCAACGCAAGAAGGGCGTCTCCCGCGTGGTGCGCGTGGTGCGCGTCGATTTCCGATCCGGTCAGGATCGTTGGCTGCTGCGTGCTCGCACCCAGGCGGCTGGCGTACACGACGATGGTTTCCAGTTCAGCCGCCTGCGCGGGCCATAGCAGCGCGACGGCAATCAAGAGGACGGAGTTTTTCACGGTTTCACCCCAAATCAGCCGTCGCAACCCGCGCGGCGTGAACCTGAGAATCTGGCCGGTCTCCGGACTCATGAGGCGGCGATCGACGCCCGTCGCCGTAGCCTTCCCATCTCACGACAGTGGCTTGAAACGGCGGCGTTGCGTTGCCCGGACTGCGCGACCGGGTGGCAAGACCTCGAATTACCGTTGCGGGGGCAGTGCCGGATTCGTACCGGCTTCCCGTACACCAGATTCGGTACGTTCAGTATATCGGGAAATCAGGAATTCAAGCCGTATCGACGGACGCTATCGGATGACTTTCCAGCGGGTACCGGATGCAGTGTCTTCAAGTTCGATGCCCTTGGCGGCCAATTCGTCCCGGATGGCGTCGGCGCTGGTGAAGTCCCGCCTTCCACGCGCGGTGGCGCGTTTTTCGATCATCGCTTCGACCCAGTCCGGATTTGCGCCCGCCGCCTGTTGGAAATGAGCGTTTGCGGGCGTCCCCAGGATTCCGAGCAGCCATCCCCCGGCGAGGAGTTGGCCACGCAACCCCGCCTTGCTCGCGGGATCCCCGGTCTTGTGGATATCCCCGGCGATGGCGTGCATTGCTGCCAGCGCCCGCGGCGTGTTGAGATCGTTTCGCAACGCGCCGAGCACGGACTCGGGAAAGGCGTCGGCGCTGGCGTCCCGGAAGTCGTTGGATGTGGACGCGCCGTCGCCCGGCGCGTCCAATAGCGCCTGGTAGAGGGTGTTCAGGCTTGCACGGGCCTGGCGGATCAGGTCCGCCGACCACTCGAGGCTGCCCCGGTAGTGTCCGGAGAGCAGGGCATAGCGCAACATCTCGCCGGGGTGATCGCGCAGCAAAGAGCGGATCGTGACGATGTTGCCAAGGCTCTTCGACATCTTTTCGCCGCGCAGGCGTAGCATGCCGTTGTGCATCCAGTAGCGCACGTAGACCTGCCCGTCCTCGACGCATCGGGCCTGCGCCAGTTCGTTTTCGTGATGGGGAAACGTCAGGTCGCTGCCGCCGCCGTGGATGTCGATGCTGGGCCCCAGGTGTTTGCGAATCATCGCCGAGCACTCGATGTGCCAGCCGGGACGGCCGCGTCCCCATGGACTGTCCCACCCGGGCAAGTCTTCGCTGGACGGTTTCCAAAGCACGAAGTCCTTGGGATCGCGCTTGTATGGGGCTACTTCCACGCGCGCGCCTTCGAGAATGTTCTCGAGGGACTGTTTCGACAAGGCGCCGTAGTGCGGGTCCGACGGCACGTCGAACAGCACGTGTCTCTCGGCTTCGTAGGCGTGGCCGCGGTCGATGAGCGTCTTGATCATGTCGATGATCTCGGCGATGTGGTCCGTCGCGCGCGGCTCGACATCGGGTTCGAGTACGCCGAGGGCAGCGATGTCGGAGTGGTACTCGCGCGCGAAACGGTCGGCCAGGGGTCGGATCGGTTCTCGGTTGGCTCGTGCGGCGGCGTTGATCTTGTCGTCGATGTCGGTGATGTTGCGGACGTGGGTGACGTCTTTGAAGTAAAGCCTCAGCACGCGCGCCAGTACATCGAACGCCACTGCGGGCAAGGCGTTGCCGATATGCTGCAGATCGTAGACAGTGGGACCGCAGACGTACATCGACACCGCGTCGGGTATGCGGGGTTCGAAGCGCCGCTTCGTACCGGTCAATGTATCGTGAATGTAGATGTCCATAGGGTAGTCCGCAGCGATGTCAAATGCGGGTGAAATACCCGCGCGGGGGTCTCAACCAGATAGTCGGGACGGACAAGCGCAATGTGCGGCGAAATGGAACATCCGCCCGATTATCCCGCATTCGGCGTCTGCGGGCTAATAGTCGAGCCGATATGCGTCCCCGTCGCGCACAATCCTCCCCGCGGTCGGTCCCGAGAAGTGGGTGCCGATGATCAGGACAGGCCGGTCGGCGTAACGCTCGACGAACGCCTTGCGCGTTGCGGCGCTCTCCGTTGGATCCACGCAGGCGGTACACGACCATTCGGGATGCGCCACCTGGCAGGGGTGATGCATCAGGTCGCCGGTGATGATCGCTTCCTCGCCGCGCGACTTGATGTGCACGCTGACGTGTCCCGGCGTGTGACCCGGAGTGGGCAGGAAATCGACCTCCGCGTTGACGCGATGGTCGGTGGAAACGAGATCGGCGAGGCCCGCGTCGAAGATCGGCTGGACGGAATCATCGATGATGTCGGCGTATCGGCCGGCCCGATCCCTGTCCCGCCAATGTTCCCATTCATCCTCGGCGTACAGGTAGCGCGCGTTCGCGAAGGTCGGCTGCCAGCGGTCCTCCACGAGGCGCGTGTTCCATCCCACATGGTCCACATGCATGTGGGTGCAGATCACGGTGTCGACGCCGTCCAACGCAAATCCCGCATCGGAGAAGTCGCGCAGGAAGTGCGACTGCATCATGTTCCAGCGCGGATAGTTGCGCGGCTTGTCGTTGCCGATGCAGGTATCGACCACGACGGTCAGGTCCGGACACTGGACGACCAGGCTGTGGAAGGAGAGAACCAGCTTGCGCTCAGGATTGATAAAAGGCGCGAGCCAGGGGAGGGTGTCAACGAGGTCGGGAGGCGCCTGCGGGAGTATGTTGTTTCCGATGGTGGGCGAGGTGAGTTCCACCACCCGCGTCACCGTGACGTCGCCGATGCGCCAACGCAGAAAATCTTGCATATGCATCCACCCCCTTTGGGGAAACTATAGCAGGCAAGCAGGCACTGATCGAAGGAACTCGAGTGGCGAGAGAACCGTCACCGAGCCAAGCGTCAGATCGCCCTGATCCACCAGTTGCACAATCTCTGATGCGATCATCTCTGCGGACTGGCGTATGCCGGTCGCGGTCCGCTGGCCACGCCACTCACAATCCGAGAATACGACACCGTAGCCGGTCGTGAATTGATCGCTGACGTCGTCCGGCAGCCTGGATCGGATTTCCTCCATCAGTCCCCACAGCGCGGTTTCGGCTTGGGAATGGATGCTATCCGTCCGCAGTTTAAGTCAGGCGACTTCGGTAAAAACATTGTTTAAAGATTAGATAATGTACGAAAATGCACTGTAAAAAAGCATCAACTAAGTTTAAAATACATGCATAACAGATCGTAGAAAGTTCCTGGTTCAGATGCAAGAAGTTCTGAAACGGCACGAAATCAAATACTTGCACGAGTGGGCTGGCCGTCGCATCCATAAGCCGCTGGTGATCCGAGGTGCCCGACAGGTTGGGAAGTCGACCTTGGTGCGCGAGTTCGCCCGTTTGGCGGACATGTCGTTGGTGGAAGTCAACTTCGAGCGCAATCCGGAGTTTCGCGAAGCCTTTGCCGAGAGAGACCCGGCTCGGATTCTCTCCACCTTGGCCCTGCTGACGGGGAAAACCATAACTCCCGCCAATGAGCTGCTCTTTCTGGATGAGATCCAGGCAGCTCCCGAGGCATTGGTCGCGCTACGCTACTTCCATGAGGAGATGCCGCGGCTACATGTCGTCGCGGCGGGTTCGTTGATGGAGTTTGCGCTTGCCGAGGCGCGGTTTTCCATGCCCGTGGGACGCGTTGAGTACCTGCATTTGGGTCCGATGGAATTCGAGGACTTCCTGGAAGCCATGGGGCGTTCGCAACTCGTCGCTCATCTCCAGAGTTTCTCGCTGTCGGATATGGAGGCCGGCGCTTTCCCCGAGGCTGTACATCTGAGATGCCTCGATATGCTTCGGCAATACTGGGTGGTGGGCGGTCTCCCTGAAGCGGTTTCGAGTTACGTGGGGGCAGACGGAAACGGTGTCGGCGACTTCGAGCGAATCAGCCGCGTTCAGCAAAGCGTTATCGCCACTTATCGGGACGACTTCAACAAATATAGCCACGGCAGATTGAAAGACCGGATACAGATGGTGTTCGACAGGCTGCCCGTCATGGTCGGACGCAAGTTCAAGTACGTGCACGTCAGCCGCGACCATCGGGCTGTCGAACTCGCCGACGCGTTGAGGCATCTTTGCATGGCAGGCGTGGCCACGAAGATTCGGCACACGGCCGCCAACGGGGTACCGCTGGCGGCCGAGGCCAACGAGCGCCATTTCAAGTGCCTGTACATGGATGTCGGCCTCATGTGCGCGGCGCTGCATCTCAACGTTCTCGATCTGGGCAAGGAGGATCTGACCCTGATCAACGACGGCGCGCTTGCCGAACAGTTCGTGGGCCAGCACTTGCTGCTCAGTGGCCCGCGCTATCAAACGCCTTCACTGTACTACTGGGTCCGGGAAGTCAGGAACGCGGCTGCGGAGATCGACTACCTGATGACGGCGGGACAGCGAATAGTGCCTGTTGAGATCAAGGCGGGAACGACGGGTTCGCTCCGTTCGCTGCACCAGTTCCTGCAAGAGAAGCGGCGCGATTTCGCCCTTCGGTTCAACTCGGACGTGCCGAGCCTACTGCGGGATTCAAAAAAGCTGTCCACCGGAACTGTGGTTGACTACCACCTGTTGTCGCTGCCTCTCTACATGGCGGGACAAGCGCGGCGATTGGTCAGTGAATTCGAGACTCAGTGACTAGCCGGGTCACTTGTCGTCTGACCCGGTTGCCGGGCGCCGGGAGGGCGGTTCGTCCAAAGGTGCTCGGGTTCGCCCGGTTGCCGCCCGTCCATGTCAGCCGAGGCTCTCGTAGACCGAGCGTTCAAAAGCCAGGTAGAGGGAAAGGGATTTCTCGTCTGCGAACGGCAGTACTTGGGTGAGGTAGGCGCCGCCGATACCCTTCGTCGGATCGATCCAGAAGTAGGAGTTGGCGAGGCCGGCCCAGCCGAGACTCCCCGCCGAGCGGCCGGTGGGGGCATCTTCGGTGTTGATCATGAAGCTGAAGCCCCAGGTCTTTGGCATGCCGGGGAAAAGCTCGGCGTCATTCGAGTACGGCGGGACAACGGTCTTGAGCGGTCCGACGCGACACGCACCCATCTGGTTGCGCGACATCGCCTCCACCGTTTCGGGCGCGAGAATCTGCTCGCCGTTGACCCGACCGCGGTTGAGCATCATCCGGATAAAGCACAGGTAGTCTCCGATGGTGCCGTATAGTCCGGCTCCGCCCAACTCGACCTCCGGGTCCTGGGGCAGTTCTAGGTCCATCTGGGGTATCAGCGAACCGTCTTCCGCGCGCTGGTGGATCTTCGCAAGCCTGGCCCGCATCGCTTCGGTGATACGGAATGCGGTATCGATCATGCCGAGCGGCTGGAGCAGGTGATCGCGAAAATACTCTCCGAGCCGCTGTCCGCTCACCGCTTCGACCATCTTGCCCACCCATTCCATGTTGATGCCGTATTCCCAGCGGTCCCCCGGATCGAAGAGGAGCGGTGTGCCGAGGGCCGCGTCCTGGCAACTGATGATCCCGGGAGTGCCGGTCACCGTCTGGTAGCGAATGATCGATGCGTTCCAGATCTCGTAGGAGAAGCCGGCTGTGTGTGTGAGGAGGTGGCGCAATGTGATGGCGCGGCTGGGCGCGCGCGTACGTGGCTTGCCGTCTTCGTCGAAGCCCTCGAGCACCCGGGCCGCGGCGAGGGCGGGAACCACTTGGGCTGCGGGCGTATCGAGGTCGAGCCGGCCCCGCTCGACGAGTTGCATGGCGGCAGCGCCGGTCAGCGCCTTGGTCATGGACGCCAGCCAGCCGACGGTGTCCGGGGTCATCTCTTCGCCGCCGCCCGACACGCGCTCACCGAACCCGCCGAGGTAAAGGTTTCCGTCGCGGTTGGTGGCGCCGGCGACGACGCCTGGCACCGCGCCGTCGGCGGTGGCGTTGCGTAGGAGCGCGTCGGCCGTCTGCTGGATGGACATGACTTTCCTCCGGGGTTCAATGATCGGCAACCGGGATTCTGTCGATTGGCATCTTGCGCTGCAACGTTCGTGTGCGAGAAGCCGCGCCGCCCACTCGTCGCGTCCAGATGTGCTCAGGACTTTCGGCGTGGTGTACTCGCTGAGTTCCGCCGGGTATCGTCGCGTCGTGGATCTGCGTCGCGTAGCCGTCATCGTTTGGGTGCTGAGCTGGATTGGCATGTTCGTCGCGTATATCGCGTCAGCGCAGCAGGATCACATCCCAAGCTGCATTCCTCACCTTGCCGGCTGCACCAGTGTCAGCTCGGCCGGGCGACACGGCGCCGGCTTCTTCATATTCAAGGCGACAATGCTGCCGGCCGCGGTCTTCCTCATGGTGTACTGGGTGTTGTGCGGCCATTGGCTCCGCTGCTGCGGCGAGACCTCGGCCCGGTGGCGTGGGACCATCGTGTGGGTCGGACTGGTCGGTGCGGCCTTTCTCGTGCTCTACACCACCTTTCTCGGGTCGGAGGGAGACTTCTACCGGACGCTGCGCCGCTACGGCACGGTGATGTTTTTCGGCCTGACCTACCTGGGACAGTTGCTGCTCACGTACCGGGCGCAAGCCGCGATCGGCGACACGCCGCTCGTGCGGGCGAAGGTCTGGCTATGCCTGGCCGTACTCATTGAGGGATTGGTGCTGATCGCGCTCACCAATCTGATTGAGGATGACGACTGGCTCGAGAACCTGACCGAGTGGCACATCAGTTCGGCGATTTCCTTCTATCCCTTCCTGACCTGGTTGATGTGGCAGAACACCGGGCTCACCATCGAGTTCTCCCTGAATCCCCGGTCAGGTTGACGTTTGACCGCCCGGAATGTCCGGGTCACACCATCCGGGCGGGAATCAATCCAAGATTATTGCCTTCGAGCATGCGCTCGGCTCGATAGCTGGAGCGCACGAGCGGTCCCGCCGCGACTTCGGTGAAGCCGCGCGCGAGGCCCTGCTCTCGGTAAGCGGCAAACTGATCGGGATGCACCCACCGTTCGACGAGGAGATGGTTCGCGGTGGGGCGTAGATACTGGCCCAGGGTCAGGACATCGACGTCGGCGTGCCGCAGGTCGTCCATCGCCTGTCGGATTTCATCGCCCGTTTCGCCGAGGCCCAACATCAGGCTGGATTTGGTCAGGACGGACGCCCGGCAAACCTTGGCGTGGCGCAATACGTCGAGGGTCTGGGCGTAGCCGGCGCGGACATCGCGCACGGGGTGGGTTAGCCGTTCCACCGTCTCCAGGTTCTGGGCGAAGACGTCGATACCGCTTGTTACCACCGTTTCCACCGCCGCATGGTCGCCGCCGAAATCCGGCGTCAGGGCTTCCACGCCGATCCCGGGGTTCAGGCGCTTGATGGCGCGAACACATGCGGCGTAGTGTCCGGCGCCGCCATCGACCAGGTCATCGCGGTCTACCGAAGTGAGGACGACGTACTTCAGGCCCATGAGCCGGACGGACTCCGCGGCGTGCTGCGGTTCATCCGCGTCGAGACGACCGTTGGGGTTGCCGGTGTCGACAGCGCAGAAGCGGCAGGCCCGCGTGCACACCGATCCCATCAACATGATCGTCGCCGTGCCTCGATTCCAGCATTCGCCGATGTTCGGGCAATGGGACTCCTGGCATACAGTGCTCAGCCGATGCTCGGTGACCGTACGGCGGACCTTGTGGAAACCCGGCCCACCGCCGAGGCGCACGCGAAGCCAGTGTGGCTTCGGCCCCGTCGCCAAGCGTGTCGCGGAACGCGCCGCCGGATTGACCTTGATGCCGTCCTTGATCGCACGGATGCCGTCGGCATTGCGAAACTTGACGCCGCTTTTTATCATGTCCCGATTGTAGTTCCCACGCGCGATGAAGTCCGCTTTTCTGCGTTGTAGCGAGTCGTTTCTCCGCGCGCGCTGCGGCGCAAGCGCTACATTCCTTCCTCGCGCAGCTTGGCGCGGACCTGCATCAACACCTTGCCGTAGGTGTTCAGCCCTCGGGTGTCGCGACCACAGCCCCAGTAGTAGTCGTACTGACTGGTCTCGATGATGGGGCGGTCTCCGGTGCCGAGGAGGGCGGCTGCGGCGAATTCCGAAGTGTGGCATTTGCGGTATACGCCCCGCGTCATGTACGTCTCCCGGACCTTGTTCCAGCCGTCCCTGATGCGCCGCTTGTTGCGTGCCGCCAACCGCCGTGCCTTGTTCGGGCTATCCGCCGCGCAGATCGCCTTGCGCAAGTCAGCATCGGTAAATTTCATCGCCTCGAAGTAGTGCGCGACGGACGGCCATGCTTCGCCGTCGAGTTCGAATCCGTGCCGGGAGTAGGCGGACAGGGGATCGGTCGCGTCTTCCATCGACACCAGCACGGCATCTTGGTCGATCGGTAAGAAGGGCACGGGCGATTGGCGCAACTCTGGTTAGAACGTAGCGTTATTCGGTACGCGGGGAAACGGGACGACATCGCGAATGTTCTCCATGCCAGTGGCATACAGCAGTAGCCTCTCAAGCCCCAGTCCGAAGCCCGCGTGAGGAACGGTGCCGTAGCGCCGCAAATCCCTATACCACCAGAGGTCGTCAGCCAGGGAATCGTCCATGCGGTCGTCAAGCACGTCGATGCGTTCTTCCCGCTGACTCCCGCCGATGATCTCGCCGACACCGGGCAGTAGCACGTCCATTGCGGCTACGGTCTTACAATCATCGTTAAGACGCATATAGAACGCTTTGATTTCCTTCGGATAATCTACCACGATAACTGGGCCGTTGACGTGGCGCTCGGTGAGATAGCGCTCGTGTTCTGATTGGAGATCGAGTCCCCACTCGACAGGAAATTCGAAAGACTCGCCCGACGCCCGGAGAATGGCGACGGCTTCGCCGTACGGCAGACGTTCGAACGGGGCATCGATCACCCGTTGCAGCCGGTCGATGACGCTGGCATCGATCCGATCAGCGAAAAAGGCCATGTCGTCGGCGCACCGCCCGAGCACATCGGCCAGCACGGTCTTGAGAAAATCGGAAGCGAGATCGGCATTGTCTTCGAGGTTGGCGAACGCGATTTCCGGTTCCACCATCCAGAACTCGGCCAGGTGTCGCGTCGTATGTGAGTTTTCTGCACGAAACGTGGGACCGAAGGTGTAGACCTTGCTCATCGCCAGGCAATAGGTCTCGACGTTGAGTTGGCCGGATACGGTGAGAAAGGTTTCACGGCCGAAGAAGTCGTCTTCGTAGCCGCCCGCGGTCCGGTTCGCGATGTCCAGGGTGCTGACACGGAAGAGGTCGCCCGCTCCCTCGCAATCGCTGGACGTGATGATGGGCGTATTGACCCAGAAGAATCCTCGGGTATCGAAATACCGGTGGATAGCCTGCGACAGGGCGTTGCGCACCCGTGCGATCGCGCCGAAGGTGTTGGTGCGCGGTCGCAGGTGGGCGACGGCACGCAAATATTCGAACGTGTGGCGCTTCTTGGCAATGGGGTAGGAGTCGGGTTCGATGATCCAACCGGCGACACGGACGTCATCGGCGTGAATTTCCCGGCTTTGGCCTCGACCCTGGGAAGCGACGACAACGCCGCTGACCTCGACGGCGCATCCGGCGGTGAGGGCGACGATCTCATCGTAGTTGGCAAGGCTTTGGTCCGCCACGACCTGGACCGCGTCGAAACACGAGCCGTCGTGTACATGGATGAATGAGAAACCGCCCCTCGACGTGCGCCGGGACCGAACCCAGCCAGCGATGGCGACCGCGTCGCCGACGGCGACATCTTCGTGAATAACGGCTGAAACCGGCGTATGTTGCAAACGGAGCTCGCGTGCCGGGGCGACGCAACGATTATAGGTTGCCGCGCGCGGATCGGACAATACAGGCCGTAGTCGCTTCCATGGCGGCGCCACTTGGCCCTACACTTTGTAGATGCGACGAATGCATGGCTGCCGCCTCCGGCGGTGCGACCGATGACGCGACATCTTATTGCTGGTGCGGCGGCGCTGGCCGTCCTCGGGTTCGGCTTCCTGCTGTGGAATGCGCTGGTGCCTCGAGAACGCGACGTGCCAATCTTTGCGCCGACGACGCCGACGCCGCCGCAGACGGCTCCCGCGTCCCCCTCGGCAATCGTCGAAGAGACGCTGGCGCCCGAACCGCCACCGACTGAATCCGCGTGCGTGCCTGTCTCCGCGCCGGAATTACCCCCGCTCGACGACAGTGACGATTTCATTCGCACGCAGGTGGACGCTTGCCTCGCCGCGCTTTTCCCGGATGGCTCGCCGAATGGCTCGCCGGATGGCACGGCCGACATCTTGCGGCGCGCGGCCGGAGTCGTCGAGAACGCCGCGCGCGGCGAATTGTCGCGCGGCCGTTTCGCCCTCATCGAGGCGCCTGCCGGGGAATTCAGAACCGAGACGCGCGGAGATCGGCACTACATCGACAATGCGACCTTCCGCCGCTACGACGCGGTGGTGGATGCCTTGACATGCATGCCGCCGGAACGGATCGCATCGCTCATGCGGTTGTTCCGGCCCCTGTTGGCGCAGGCGATGCGCGAGTTGGGCCTTCCCGAGGCGGACGTCAATGCAATGGTCGAAGGCGCGTTGGCGGCGATCCTGGCCGTTCAGTTCCCGGCATTGCCGGTCGAGGTCGTGCGAGAAGATGCGCTAATTCGGTATGCCGATGCGGAGATCGAAGCCGCTTCTGGGCTGACCAAGCAGCTCCTCCGGCTGGGACCGGACAATCTCGCCAGACTGCAACGCCATGCGGGAAAGGTGCGTGCCGCGCACCGACGGCCGCCTTCGCAAATGGCGTGCCGTGATTGAGGACTTTTCCGTACGGGTTGCGGGCGCAGCCTCGGCGTGAGACCGGACTGACGGTGTGTCGCTTTGATGAGGATGGTTTTCATTGGCGCCCATCAACTCGACCTCTTGCAACGCAGATGTCTCCCCAAGGTCAGGAGAGTTGGCAGAGTCCACTACTAGGTCTAGACTGTACGACCGTACGGTTCGAAGATGAGGATATGGATCAAGTCGGTGCTGAAGAAGCGCGACAAAAGTTGCCGGAGCTGATTGATCGAGCGGAACGTGATGGGACGGTGACGATCATAAGCAAGCGGGGGGTGCCAAGGGCCGCGATTGTTCCCGTGTCCCACGTTGCGCGTACAACCGCGCCGAATTTCACGTCCTTGCGAGGGTCGGCGCGGGGCTGTTACGGCGATGTCTCGGAGTACATTGACGAAATACGTCGCGAATGGTGAACGCAGAGATTGGCGATCTACCGCCCCGGGGCCGTATCTTCGTGGACAGCGCCCCGATCATCTACTATCTCGAAGATCATCCTGCTTTCGGCCCGCGCTTCACGGGCCTGTTCGACCGGGCGGAGGCGGGTGACCACCAATTGGTGATTTCGACGGTCACCTTGGCGGAGGTGCTGACCGGGCCGTTGCGGCAAGGCAACGAACAGCTTGCCGATGACTATCGCCAGGCGTTGACGACAACACCCACATGGCAGGTTGCAGATCTGACGATTGCGATCGCCCATCGAGCGGCGCGTATCAGAGCCCAGACCAGGCTGCGCCTGCCCGACGCCGTGCAAGTCGCTACGGCTCTGGATACGTCCTGCATCGCCCTTGTCAGCTATGATCGAGACTTTCAAGGGCTCGATCAGTCGACGGAGCGCATCACCATCTATTCCTGATCGCCGAACCGTTCGCTACGCTGCGGCGCAGCCTCTTACCCGGCGGGCGTCTGACTTTCCCCCCACCGCGCGGCGTAGCGCGCGAGGTCGATGTCCTTGCGGAAGGGCGCGCGGGCGGCCGTCCACTCCGCGTCCTGTTCGACGTAGCGCCTTTCTTGCAGCAGGTATCGGGCGACGGCCTGTCGAAACCCGGCATCCCGGATCCAATGGACCGAATAGGTTGGCTGCGGCAGGTAGCCTCGGGCGACCTTGTGCGAACCCTGCGCCCCGGCTTCGACGCGTTGCAGACCGTGCGCGATGGCGAAGTCGATGGCTTGGTAGTAGCAGATCTCGAAGTGCAGAAAGGGGTGATCCTCGATGCAGCCCCAGTTGCGGCCGAATAGCGCATGGGAGCCGATGAAGTTCAGCGCCCCGGCGATGTAGCGGCCGCGTCTGCGCGCCATGATCAGCAGCGTTCGCTCGGGCATCGTTTCGTTTATCAGGCTGAAAAACCGCCGGCTGAGGTATTGCGAGCCCCATTTGCGGTTGGCGGTATCGACGTAGAAGGCGTAGAAGGAGTCCCAGTGGCGTTCGGTCAGGTCGCTGCCGGTCACCCACTCCACCTCGATGTCGTCCTGAATCGCTTCGCGACGCTCGCGGCGGATGTTCTTGCGCTTTTTCGATGCCAGTTGCGAGAGGAAATCGTCGAACGTATCGAAACCCGCGTTCGTCCAGTGATATTGCGTATCCACGCGCTGTAGCAGGCCGAGCTTCGCGGCGCGCTCCCACTGCGATTTCGGCATGAAGGTGTAGTGCAGGGAACTGACGCCGATGCGCTCGGCGACCTGCACGCTCGCTGCGAGAAGCTGTTCCTCGACAAGGGCCGCGCGTTCGCCCTTGGCGGGAAGCAGGCGACGGCCGGTCGCGGGGGTGAAGGGGATGCTGGCCTGCAGCTTCGGATAGTACTCGCCGCCGGCGCGGTACCAGGCTTCCGCCCAGCCGCCGTCGAACACGTATTCGCCTCGGGAGTGCGACTTGAGATACATCGGCGCAACGCCGAGGACCTTGTCGTCTTCGCGGAGCACCAGGTGAAACGGTTGCCACCCGGTCTTGGGCGATGCGCTGCCGCTCGCCTCCAGCGCGTGCAGAAACCGGTGGTCTAGAAACGGGTTGTATTCGCCGCCCGCTTCCGCGCAACGGTTCCACGCCCGCGCCGGGATGCCGGTGATATCGTTGCAGATGCTCGCGGTTCGTTCGCTCAATTCTTACCCCAGTGCGCATCGAACATTCTAACGGACGCCGAGCACAGGCTGTGGGCCACTTGCATCCCTGTGTCGGGAGCCTTGATAGAATGACCCAATGGACAAGAAAGCACTCCTTTCCGAGCTGAAGATCGATCGCGATTCGGACAATTCGCCGTCTTCCGCTCGCCCGTTCAAGTGGCTCTTGCTGATCGCTCTGATCGGAGGCGCGGGTTTCGTCGCGTTCACGGCAGTTCTGCCGAGCGAGGCGTCGACGGTGGCGGTTCGAACCGCGGTTGCGCAGGACCTGGCAGCGGTGCCGGCCGGTGACAGTGTGCTGGACGCGACCGGCTACGTCGTGGCGCGACGCCAGGCGACAGTCAGTTCCAAGACCACCGGCAAGGTCGTGGAGGTGCTGGTGGAGGAGGGCATGTTCGTCGAGGAGGGGCAACTCCTGGCACAACTCGACGACAGCATTGCGCGGGCGCAACTCGAATTGTCGGAGTCCCAGCTTGGTGCCTCCCGTGCGAGCCTCGACGAGATGAAGGTGCAGATCAAGCAGGCGCGCCTGGATCTGGAGCGAACCTCGGGTCTGGCGCAGCGGAAACTTGCGAGCCAGGCCCATCTGGATCGCGACACGCTCATCCTTGAGGGACTGATGGCGCGGCTCGCCCGCGTCGAACAGGAGTTGAACGTCGCCGAGCGCCACGCGGACGTGCAACGGCAGATGCTGGCGGACATGCAGATCCGCGCGCCCTTCGCCGGGGTTGTTGTCGCCAAGGCCGCGCAGCCCGGTGAAATGATATCGCCGGTGTCCGCCGGGGGCGGTTTCACGCGCACGGGTATATGCACCATCGTCGACATGGACTCCCTCGAAGTGGAAGTCGATGTCAACGAGGCCTACATCAATCGCGTGTTCCCGGGGCAACCGGCGACGATGGAGTTGAACGCCTACCCGGCTATGCGGATGCCCGCGGCGGTCATCGCGATCATCCCGACGGCGGATCGCAACAAGGCGACGGTGCGGGTCCGGATCCGCATCCTCGAACGCGATGATCGCGTGTTGCCTGACATGGGGGTCAAGGTGCACTTTCTGGACAATACACTGGCGCCGCCAGCCGTCGCCGAGACAGGGGTCCTGGTGCCCGCCGATGCGGTTACGGACACCGGAGACCAGGCCTACGTCTGGGTCGTCAGCGAGGATCGGGTGGAGCGGCGCCCGGTGGTCATCGCCGAGTCCCATGGCGCGCGTGTGCGCGTTGTTTCCGGATTGAGGGACGGCGAACGCGTCGTTTCCTTCCCCACTGGCTCTTCTGCTGACCTGGACCTGGCCGACGGCGACCGCGTGCAGATCGTGAATTGACCCGCCCGGCAAGATATCCCGATCGGCTCCACTCCCAATATGTACGTGAGTAGTTATTGATCGTGGATGCCGAGACTGTCGAGGCGCCGGAAGCAGACGGCGCCGAAGTTGGAATCTGCGATCCGGGGCGAGGCGTTTCGCTTCGGAGCGGTACGGCGCCCGCCGCCGCGTACGTTGCCGAACCGGGGTTCGCGCGCGCTGGACGCGCGTTCTCCATTGCAAGGTTCCTGATATTGGTTCAAACGGTGCTCGAAGACGCCGGCATGTTGCCTGGATTCTTCCTGAGCGGGCCGAGCCGATTGCGCGGGGTTGAGAATACGCGCGAACCGGATATCTGTTTCTTTATCAATCCGGCACGCGCGATTCAGGCGGCGACCGTCGAGGGCGACCTGGATGCGCGCCAGGGCGATCCCATGCCGGACCTCGTGGTCGAGGTCGACGGTCCCGCGAGGTCGACGGACGCCCTCGCGCCATACTTTCGAATGGGCGTGCGGGAGGCGTGGACATGGAATCCGGACCGCGGCGCGCGCATATGGGTGCCGGACACGCGGACCGGGCCCGGGGTCAGGACGACTGATCGCAGTCGGGTGTTACCGAATCTGCGGCCGTGGGACATCGACGACCTCCTTGCCGCGCGCACGCCGACGGAGATGTCCCGGAATGCGCGCTGCCTGGCGCGGCGCGTGGGGCGGGCGATCCTCGCGCAGCAGCAAGGTCAGTAACCGGCGCAAAAGTCTGATATAAAGCGCCTCGCGCGAGCCCGGTCGGGGATGGGGCGGGACGAAGCCGCGTAGCCACAAATAGAGGAAGGTTTGGAGAGGCACGCCCATGCCCATCGTCAGTCTGAAGGAAGTCGCAAAGCGCTACAGGAAGGGCCGCGAGAGGATCGATGTGCTTACCGGCATCGATCTCGACATAGAGGAGGGCGACTTTCTCGCGCTCATGGGCCCATCGGGCTCGGGCAAGACAACGCTGTTGAACCTCATTGGCGGCCTGGACAATCCGACCTCGGGTTCGGTTGTTGTTGGCGGACAATCGCTGGGCAAACTTTCTGCGAAGGCGCTGGCCAAGTGGCGTTCCCGAAATATCGGTTTTGTGTTTCAGTTCTATAACCTGCTACCCGTGCTCAATGCGCGGCGGAACGTGGAACTGCCGCTCCTGCTGACAAACCTGTCGGGCGGGCAGCGCAGGAAGAACGCGGAGACGGCTCTCGAAATCGTGGGCCTAAGCGACCGCGCCCGACACCGGCCGGGAGAGCTGTCCGGCGGCCAGCAACAGCGCGTGGCCATCGCGCGGGCGATCGTGGCCGACCCGGCGCTCCTCGTGTGCGATGAACCCACCGGCGATCTTGACAGGGCGACAGCGGAAGAGATTCTCGACCTGCTCAGCATCCTCAACCGTGAGCACGGGAAGACCGTCATCATGGTCACCCACGATCCGAAGGCGGCGGAACATGCGAGTCACATACTGCACCTCGACAAGGGGCAACTGGTCGAGCAGGCGGCATGAACAGCATTGGCCTCGTTTGGTCGAACCTGTTCCGGAGAAAGACCCGCACGATCCTGACCCTGATGTCGGTGCTCGTGGCGTTCGTGCTGTTCACGTTGCTGCGGGCGGTCGCGTTCGCGTTCTCGGCGGGCGGTTTCGGCGAAGCCGGCATCGACCGCCTGGTCGTATCGCCGAAGTACTCCATTATCGATCCTCTGCCGATCAGCCATCTGCAACAGATCGCCACCGTCTCCGGCGTTGCTGCCGCCACGCATGCGGACTGGTTCGGCGGCATATACCAGGAGCCGCGCAATTTCTTTCCCAAGTTCCCTGTCGATCCCGAGGGCTATTTCGCGTTGTATCCCGAGTTGGCGATAGCGCCGGCCGAGCTTGACGCGTTTCGCACGACCCGCACCGGCGCCGTGGTATCTGCGGGGCTGGCGGAACGTTTTGGCTGGAGCCTTGGCGACAAGATTCCCATAGAAGGCGATATCTACCCGCAGCGGGACGGCAGCCGGCTGTGGGAGTTCGACCTGGTCGGCATCTATCGGGGCCAGCCGGACGACCCGGATCCGGGCGTGCTCCTGTTCCAGTACGACTATTTCGACGAGGCGCGCCAGTTCGGCCACGGGGCTGTCGGCTGGTTCATCGTCCGCGTCGACGACCCGGAGCGCGCTGCGGAGATCGCGAGTGATATCGACTCGATGTTCGAGAACTCCATCAACGCGACGCGCACCGCGACGGAAGACGAGGCCCAGCGGGAATTCGCCAAGCAGATGGGCGACATCGGCCTGATGACGACAGGAATCCTCGGCGCGGTGTTCTTCACCATCCTGTTGCTGACCGCCAACACCATGGCGCAGGCGCTGCGCGAACGCATTCCCGAACTCGCCGTGCTGAAGACATTCGGCTTTACCGATGGAGCGGTAGCGTTGCTGGTGCTTGCCGAAGCGATGTTGTTGTGTCTGGTTGGGGGCGCACTGGGCATTGGCGTCGCGCTCGCGGCGATAGGCCCGATCAGCGCAGCAGTGGAAGGGTTCATCGGTGAGATCGAGATCACCTGGCCGATCATCGCGCAGGGCCTTGCCCTGGCGGCGGGGCTGGGGGTGGTCGTTGGCAGCGTTCCTGCGCTCAGTGCGCGGCGTCTTGCCATTGTGGACGCGCTGCGGGAGCGATAGGCGTGTTCGGTCAGATCTACGAGATCACGCTGTTGAGCCTGCGTAATCTGCCGTCGCGCCTCGGCAGTTCGTCGGTCATCGTCGTGGGGATCGGCGGCGTGGTCGGAGTGCTGGTCGCGCTACTGGCGATGGCCAAGGGTTTCGAGGCCACCATGGACCGCGCGGGTTCGCCTGATCGGGCGATCGTGATGCGTGGGGGATCCACGAGCGAACTCTCCAGCGGGTTGGGTCCGCGAGAGATGGCCGTGATCGAGTCCTTCTCTGAGGTCACGGCCGCGAGCGGTGAACTCTACCTCGTCGCCGATGTGCCGAAGCGCTCCAACCAGTCCCCGGCCAACCTGGCGATACGCGGCGTAGAACAGGCTGCATTCGACATCCGCCGGGAGATTTCGATCATCGAAGGCAGAACATTCGAAACCGGCAAAACGGAGATGATCGCTGGCCGGGGGGCAGTCGCGGAGTTCCAGGGTATCGAAGTGGGATCGACGATCAAGCTCCGGGACTCCACCTGGACCATCGTCGGCATGTTCGAGGCTGACGGGTCGGTATACGAATCCGAGGTCTGGGCAGATCTGGCGACCGCCCAATCCATATTTCGCAGAGAAGGTAACGTCAGCTCGATGCGGGTTCGGCTCGCATCGCCGGACGTGGCGGGCTTGCTATCGGAGCGCGTGAAAGAGGATCCGCGTCTCGACCTCACGCTTACCCCCGAGGACGAATACTTCAGGAACCAGTCGCAGCAATTGACGGCGCTCATCGAAAACTTCGGCTATGCCGTGGCCGCCATCATGGCGGTGGGCGCCATCTTTGCGGCGCTCAACACGATGTATACGGCCGTCTCGACGCGCACGGTGGAAATCGCAACCTTGAGGGCGCTCGGCTTCGGTGGCACGCCCGTGGTGATTTCCGTGGTGCTCGAGGCGCTCCTGCTCGCCGTTCTCGGCGGTGGCATTGGCGCGGCGGTCGCCTACTTCGGCTTTAACGGATGGACCGTTTCGACGCTGTCGGGGGCCTTTTCGCAGGTCGCCTTCGACTTCACCGTCACTCCCGAGTTGCTGATCTACGGGATCGTGTGGGCGGTGGGACTGGGTCTGATCGGTGGCCTGTTTCCGGCCGTGCGCGCGGCGCGGTTGCCGATCACGACCGCACTGCGCGGGGAGTAGCGCCCGGGCGCCGGACCGAAACCTTGCGCGGGCTAGTTCGAGCGCTTGGAAATAAGATTGAGGAACCACGGCGCGCGAGCGATCCTGGACTCCTGCGCAACCCCGCGCACCGGGCCGATGAACGGGGACCTGGACCGCAGGAAGGCCTTCTCCTCAAGCCGAAGATGCGCGTCCGGAAACGAGGCGTATCCCAAGTCCATGACGGCGCCCCGATCGCACGAGGGCAACCCTTCATCGCATCCGGGCGGATGTCGGAGGCCGAGCGCATGCCCGAATTCGTGCGTGAATCCGCCGATCCAGCGCCCCACACCCCCAGGCCAAGGTCCGTGTCCGCACTCGTTTCGATAGGTCGGCGCGTTGTTTCCAATCAACCCCTCTAGGTCCGCGCGCCCCATCATCGTCAGCGCGGGGCCGCCTCTGCCTAGTCCCCCGCCCGGCGCCCCGCACAGCGCCTCCACATCTGCGTAGACAACCCAGGCGGTGTCGAGCGACCATCCAGAGATCGGAGCGCAGCGTCGCGCTCCGTCCAAAACCCGCTGCCAAGAATCGCGCTCGGCGTAGTGCCGCGACGGCTTCTCCATGAAGCACGGCTCAGGGTGGTCGTCGACCGCGAAGGTCATGCCGCCTAGCTGCTCCAAAATCCATCGCTGGCTATTCGCCACCGCGAGACGGATGCCGGCCGCGTAGTCGTCGCGGTAATTCCTGTCGCTCGGAATGGCGTATAGGATCCGCGAACGCCCGGGCGCGTCCACGGCTATCGCGGGGAGGGGAAGGGACACGTAGTCCTCCCAAGCGTCCAACTCCACTTCCCGTGGGGAGTCTCCCGCCACAACCCGCGCGGCCCTGCAATAGCGGACCGTCTCGAAGTCTTGCGGGATGATTTTCGCGAATCCTCCCCTCACCTTGGCTTGTGCGTCCTCCATCGCGAAAATAGCGACCGGGCTTCCCTTTCCCATCGCCAACCGCAGCGAGCCGAGCAAGAGAGGAGCGGTGTCGCATCGAAACCCTAGGCGATCTCCTTGCTCCCCGCAATCGAGTTGGTGCACCGCGTCGACGACCACGGAGCAACCGTCCCCGGGTCCGGCGGAAAGCGACAGGACCTCCCCCTCGACAATCTCGGTCGCCGGCGGGGACGCTGCTGCGAAGTGTGGGACGACTGCGGCGACAAGGGCGCAAAGGAAGCGGGATATGGCAGGAATCCTATTGGGAAACGGAACTGAATATCGGAATATGCGCTAGTGCGCCGTCAACGCCGCGATGACATCGTCCAGCACCTCCTCGGCCAGCGCCCGCATCTCGTCATCCGTGCGGTCTTGAATGGGATGACGGACAAAACAACGCTTGGCTTCCATGCCGAGCGCGCTCGCCTGGGCGGCGGCGGCCTGTTCGAATTCTCTGGAGGCAATCGCTACCGATGGCACGCCCTGAATCTCGAACCATACCGTGTCATGCAAACTGCACGTGGTACAGGAGCCTCAGTCGGCCAGCGCCTCGATCACGAAGTCGTTGCTGTCCTTGATCTGCTGCCGCAGCGCCTGCGGGGCGGGCTTCGTGAAAGTCGGTTTGGCGTAGCGGTTGACGGCAACGCGGGGAAGGCGTTCGTGCAGCAGTTCTTCCAGGCGGTCGAGCAACACGTTGCCGCGCGGCTTCGAAATGTCGAGCAAGGCAAGGCTGCCTGTGATTTCCGGCGGCCGCGCCGTGACCGTACGCGCAATCGGGACGCGCTCGTCGGTGGGATCCATGATGGTGGTCATTGGGAGGCTCCTTGAACGGCAATGGGGCGGATTATAACGATACGTCGTATCGCTTCACCGGCGCGAAGCCAATAGGCTCAAGGTGCCTCTATCTTCCGTGAGACGGGCATGGAGCCGCGTGGCCCGCTCGCCCAGCCGTGAAAGAAGGCGGAGAACTTGCCCGCCTCGGAGCCGGCGACGACGATGTGGATATTGTCGGCGGACGAGAACTTTGGCGCTGGGCTGTCGAGCTTGTCATCCGGCATGCTGGCCGCGCGCGCTGGATCGAGACCGGCGCCGCTGACCGCGTCGGCGACCAGTTGGCGCAGAGGCCTGGACGTGACCTCCTGTATCCGGTTGCGCACATCGGTCTTCGTGTAGTTGCCCGTGCGCAACGTATCGATGTGTTCCGGGGATACCACCAGGATGCAGTCGCCCATATTGTGTGATCGCACGTTGTGCGCGGATTCCATCGACAGGGCGAAAGAGCCGGCGAGTTGGTGTGCGGTGCGTGAGGCCTGATCGACGATCAGGCTCGGACCGCCGGTCATGGCGAATAGGGTCACCACCGAGTCCTCGGCGTCGAAACCACGTTCGACGTGCAATGGCGGCCAGGGGCTGCGCTCTTCGAATTCGGCGAAACACATGGAGTACTTCATCGGGTTCCCCAGCGTGGAGCGTTCGGTGCCGCCCGGACGCGCACCGCCGATGTTGCGCAGCGCAAGACGCACGGCGCGGCCGATGGTGGCGTTGGCGCGGTTGCCCTGGCCGAGCGCGGAGAGTCCCATGTTCATGCCTATCCGTCGGCGGATGGGGCCGTTGACGACCAGGACCGGAGACGCGCCCATGGTGGTCGCCATGACGCCGTGGGCGTTGAACGCGTCCGTGCAGGCAGCTTCGATCGCAGCTATGACCACCGGCAGATACTCGGGCCTGCATCCGGCGAGGACCGTATTGACGGCAATCTTCTCCACAGTCGCGGGTGCCATGTTAGGCGGAATTGTGGCGACAATGGATTGCGGATCGCGGGCGGTCCCTTCCAGCATGCGCAGGACACGTTCCGGCGTCGGCGGCACAACGGGAAGTCCGTCCGAGAAGCCCTGGTCGAACATGAACTCGTGCACGTCGTCGTCTGGCGCGATCTCTATCCGCCGCGCGCGCAACGGGCTGTTCTCCGAAGCGGCGCGAAGGCGTTCGCTGATGATCGGATCCTGGGTCAGAGAACCGCACCCCGGCCGCCAATCGGGATAGGCGTCCCAATCCACCGATGTGCCTTTCGCATGCCGTTCGAAGAATGTGCGCCATTCGTCCTTGTCGAAGCCGATCAGGCGATCCGCTTCGGCGCCTTCGCCGTCGGCCGCGATGACCAGCGGGACGGTCTCGATGTCGTAGGCGAACGAGACCTTGAGGGCGGAGTCATCGAGCACCGGCGCGGTCAGCGCGTGTCGGCGGGCCAATACCTCGTTGCCTTCCACGGTCTGGCCGGTGATCAGGATGTCGAGGTCGGCTTCACTATGCAAAGCTTCGATCAGCGGCATAACCAGGTTGCACGTGGGACAGTCTTCCTTGACGAAGCACAGCACGGACTTTCCCGCCTGCGGGAAAGCGTGCGTTGTACCATCGAGGCCCCGCAGCGAAAAGGCGGGCAGCAGGGCCGACATCAGTGCACCTCGGCCTGATCTCCCCAAGCCTCCCGCAGCCGCTCGAAATTGAATCCTTCTTCCTTTGCGGCACTGATGACGACCGCTTCCCGGCGTGCGATCAGCGCCGCGGCGTCCGGTACGTCCTTCGCCACATCCGCCGGAATCACCACTGCGCCGTGCTGGTCAGCGTGCACCAGGTCTCCATCCGTGACGCGCATCCCGGCAACACTGATGGGCGTGCCGAAACCTACGGTGTGCACGAACGCATGTGACGGTCCGACGCGGTCGGCCAACATCTGAAACCCTTCGGCGATATCGGGCAGGTCGCGCACGCTGCCGTCGGTGATGAGTCCGACGCAGCCGAGCCCGCGATGGATGTTGCTGTTCACTTCTCCCCAGAACGACCCGTATCCTCGGGAATCTCCATCCAGATCCTGGATGACGATGATCGCCGGCTTGGGTCCGTCGTCGATATAGGAGTAATAGCCTTGCCGCAAGGCTTGCGCTTCGCTGCCGGAAAGGTCGGCAGGATGCATGGCGCGGATGACTGCGGTGCGCGCATAGCCGACCATGGAGCCCAGTTCCGGACGGGTGCAGACCAATGGTTCCACCGTGTAGCCATAGCCCCGCCGTCTCGGCGCGACCACTTCCAACGCGTTGCACACCGTTGGCGTATCCAGCGCGCGCAAGGCATCCAGCACGCTTTCATCGAACTGCGACATCGTCGATTCCTTCCCGGAGAAAAGTCCTATGGTATTCGTGGCGGCGATGGATTGAAAAGCCGCGCCGCCACTGGTTGCAACGGAGGGCCTGGTCATTGCCTACAGCCCGTCAAGGGCGACGGGCGCAAAAGGGCGACATATAATCCGTGGCCCAGGCGCGAGCCGGAAGGCCCTTGGGCATACAATTGTGCGACTACGACCCGGGGTGATATTCGTGATGTCGTTTGCCGCCGCCCTGTCACTCGCCTATCTCGCGGCCTGCGCGCTGCTGTGGGCGGCGCAGGAGAGACTCCTCTTTTACCCTCGGGCATTGGCGTCTCAGCCGACGCATCCCGCGGCGGTTCCCGCCGAAATCGATCGCTCCGATGCTGTGCTGCGTGGTTGGGTCGTCAATGGGGAGCAGACCGGGCCGCTCATCGTCTATTTTGGCGGGAACGCCGAGGAAGTGTCCGGAAACATCGGCCATTTCGCCACTCGGCGCGCGACTACCGTGCTTTTCAACTATCGCGGGTACGGCGAAAGCACCGGTAAACCCTCGGAACGCGATTTGGTGGAAGACGCCGTGGCCGTCTCGGAGTGGACGAAGGCGCGATTTCCCGGCCGACCCCTGGTGCTGTTCGGCTCGAGCCTCGGCACCGGCATCGCGGCGCTGGCTGCGGCGCGCGTCAAACCCGATGCCGCGATACTCGTAAGCCCCTACCGCAGCATCGCTCGCATCGCGCAGAAACACTTTCGGGTTTTCCCGGTGCGCTGGATGATGCGACATCCTTTTCGCGCCGAGGCCGTCGTAGACGCCATGCCCCCGACGCTCGTCATCGCGTCATCGAAGGACGGGGTTATCCCTTACGAGGAAAGCCAGGCGATGGTGCGGGCAATGCAGGCTGTCGAGGAGGGCTCACCGGTCGAGTTTCGCACCATAGATGTTCGCCACGGTGCGTTTCCGCTCCATCCGGAGTTCTGGCAGGCGGTGGACGACTACTTGGCGGGATTGTCGCAAACGTGAACGCCCGACCGATCCTGGAGGAATTGGTACTGGAGACTGGGGTCTACTCGCCCGCAGAGCTGTTGTTGGCCATGAACGGGCTTTCCTACGACGACTACCTGGCGTGGCGTCGGGGCGAACTTGGTGACCTCGATGCAGTTCTGATCGACGGCCTATCCGAGACGCGAACGTTGCTAGAATCGGCGCGGGCGTATTCCGAGATGCTTGGCCTGACCGCGAGGCGGGTCGTCTACGAAGGTTGGGGCAAACATGCTGGCAGGCGTCTCGTAGCGTCTTCTGAGCAGACGCTAGACGAGCTGCTGCATACCCACTATGGCCGCGAATCCCAGGAAGCCCAGCTCGACATTTTCCTGGACAGCGCGGCGGTCGTGGCGACCAATGCGCTGGTTGAAGCGCTACGGGCGCGTAGTCCCGACAATGCCCGGCGTGAACTCGCGCGACTCGCCAAGGTCGCCCCAGAGCACGGCTACCGCGCACCTGCCGCCGCTCTGATCGAGGCGCTCGAGCTGCCGGTTCCGCAGGATCACGCGGAGGTACTTGAACGGTGTGACACGTTGATAGAAGAGTGGTTGCCGGCGGCTTCGACGTTGCTCGCCGGGAGCGCCCGCGACTTCCTGAGGCCGCTGTGGCGGGATATCGGAAACGCGCTCGATGCGGCGCGATTCGATCCGCAGCGTCCTGACCGCCATGCGAGTTGGGCATACCGTAATGGCCTCGACTGGGACAACGTCAAGCGTTCAGTGCGCGCGGTTCAAGGATATGCGCGCGTACCGGTGCTGCTCGGACTGCTTGCGGAGGCCGAATGGCGGCTTCATGATCGACTGAGCGCAGTCCGGCGTTGGTTCGAACTCTGCCGCGTTGCGCCGCAGCACTTCAAGGAATTCATCGAGTTGCCCGACTTTCCCGACTTGCCGTTGCGGAGGGCTTGGCGGAGCGCGGAGGAACAAGATCTGGAGCCGGAAATATTGGCCGAATGGTTTCCTGCCTGGATGCTGTTGCAGGAGCCGGGACTAGCCCGCGTGCTTGAACCGAGCGGTGACCTTTCCGGGCCGGGCCGCGCATTCGACCTGACAATGGCGCTGGTAACGACGAACGCGCAAGACGCGGGACTCCGCCGCGAGTTGCAGGCGATCCATCGCGGGCTGTTCGCAAGCTTTCTGGCGGACGCGCGACTTACGGGGGAGGGATCGCCGACACGCCCTGCGTCGGCGCCCTTGTGGCCGGAGTCATAGCCAGAACCGTTCGGTTCGGAGCCGGATTCCTCCTTCCTTGTGTAAACGTATATCGTGACGGGCGGACATGCAGGCAAGGATCCCGTGTAGTTCGGATTTATGGCGTTGCGGGGTCCCTACGCTCGAGTATCGTCCACCGAGAACGGTGTGGCGTCACTCCTGTTCGCGCTTGCGCACGTAGAGCACCAGTTCATGGTCTACCAGTCGATAGCCGTGCGCCTCGACTATTTCCCGCTGCAAGGCTTCGATGCGGTCGTTCACGAACTCGGTCACGGTCCCCGTATCTATGTCGACCATATGGTCGTGGTGCTCCTGGTCTGCGAGTTCGTATACCGCGTGGCCGTCGTCGAAGTTGTGTCGTTCGACGATACCCGCGGCTTGGAACTGGGTAAGTACTCGATAGACCGTTGCGAGCCCGACCGAATCGTCGGTTTCGAGCAGGTGTTTATAGACATCCTCGGCGCTCATGTGGTGCGGCTCGGCGCTTTCGAGGACTTGCAGTACTTTCAGCCGTGGCAGGGTGACCTTGAGACCGGCTTTCTTCAGATTCTGTTGCGACATGACAGGCTCCGGTGGTCCAGAACGTCACGGTACTATCCGCACCCCGAGTCCGTCCAGTGTATACGGACAGCTCGCGTGGCGGCACGCCAAATCCCGTGCGCGATGACACTGTACAATGGCGGCCGCCGCCGTATTCCGCAGAGGGACGACAATGCTGAACTTGGCGATTCCAGACACCATAGCGCCGCTGCATGCGGGGGTGCTGGATTTCATCGGAGTCGTTGGCGGAAATGCGGGCATCGGGCGATTTGTCGCCAAACAACTGGCGAGTGGAGGATAGACGCATGAGTTTGCTCGAAGTGCGTGATCTCCATGTGAATTTCGGCGAGGTACAAGCTGTGCGCGGCGTCTCCTTCGACATCGCGTCCGGTGAAACAGTTGCGCTTGTCGGCGAGTCGGGTTCGGGCAAGTCCGTTACCGCCTTGTCCGTCCTGCAGTTGCTGCCTTATCCGCTGGCCAGCCACCCCAAGGGCAGCGTCCTGGTCAATGGCGAAGAGATGATCGGCGCGGACAAGGCACGATTGCTCAATGCGCGCGGCGGCATGGTGAGCATGGTCTTCCAGGAGCCGATGACCTCCCTCAATCCGTTGCACAACATTGCCAAGCAGGTGGGCGAATCACTGGTGGTGCACAAGCGGTTGAGCCGAGCCGAAGCCCGGGAGCGTACGCTGGAACTCCTTCTACGCGTTGGTCTGCAAGAAGCGGAAAGCCGCCTAGGCGCGTATCCGCACGAGCTTTCGGGCGGCCAGCGACAGCGCGTCATGATCGCGATGGCCCTGGCCAACGAACCGTCGCTGTTGATCGCCGACGAACCGACCACGGCGCTCGACGTGACCATCCAGGCCCAGATACTCAGGCTTCTGAAGGAACTGCAGCGCGAACTCGGGATGGCGATGTTGTTGATCACGCACGACCTCGGCATCGTTCGCAACATGGCCGACCGTGTGTGCGTAATGACGGAAGGCGAAATCGTGGAAAGCGGTCCTGCGGAACGCGTGTTCCATGCGCCGACGCATAGCTATACGCAACACCTATTGGCAGCGGAGCCCAAGGGCGATCCCGCGCACGACGACACGACGGCGCCGGTTGTGGCCTCGGCGGAAAGCCTGACGGTCAAGTACGCCATGGGCAAGAGCTGGCTGGGCGGTGGCCGGTACTTCACCGCCGTCAAGAAGGTGGACGTCACCGTTCGCGCGGGCCAGACGGTCGGGGTCGTCGGCGAATCCGGCTCGGGCAAGACGACACTGGGCCTTGCCATGTTGCGGCTCCTCGCGGCGGAAGGCGAACTCCGCTTCGATGGGCGGGATATCGGTACCATCAAGCGACGCGACCTGGTGGGATTGCGCAGGAACATGCAGATCGTATTTCAGGACCCCTACGGCTCGCTGTCGCCGCGCATGACCGCGCAGCAGATCATCGAGGAAGGCCTGCGCGTTCACAATCCGGAGATCTCGAAGGAGGACCGTCGCAAGCTCGTGCGCGACGTCATGGTGGAGGTCGGCCTGGACCCCGACCAGATGGAACGCTATCCGCACGAATTCTCGGGCGGCCAGCGGCAGCGCATATCCATCGCGCGTGCGATGGTGTTGAAGCCGCGTTTCGTGGTGCTCGATGAACCGACCTCAGCGCTCGACATGTCCGTGCAGGCGCAAATCGTGGACCTGCTGCGCGACCTGCAGAAGGCGCACAACCTGGGCTACCTGTTCGTCAGCCACGATCTCAAGGTCGTGCGGGCGCTCGCAAACTGGCTCATCGTCATGCGCGACGGCGAGATCGTGGAGCAGGGGCCCGCGGACGAGGTCTTCGATCGGCCCCGGAACCAGTATTCGCGCGCGTTGTTCGCGGCCGCGCTCGACATGGCCACCGACGAGGAAGCCCTGCGACAGTGACGCGCGCAAGCGCCGGCGAGGGCGGCGACACCCGACGCACGGCTGCGGCGCGCCCCACCCCCCAAGGCGAGGAAGTCACCCTGCTGGGCCATCCCCGGGGGCTCTTCGTACTGTTCTTCGCCGAGATGTGGGAGCGGTTCAGCTACTACGGAATGCGCGCCTTGCTGGTGCTCTACCTGGCGCAGCACTTCCTGTTCGACGACCGCTTTTCGAGCGGCCTCGTCGCCACCTACGGTTCGATGGTGTACCTCATGCCCATCATTGGCGGTGTCATCGCCGATCGGTATCTCGGATTCCGAAAGGCGGTCGTGGCGGGAGCGATTCTGCTCTGCTGCGGACACGGGTTGATGGCGTTCGAAGGTGCGCCGGCGACCCTGCTCGACGGTCGGGTGGTCAGGGACGATTTCGTGATCGGCGTGCTGTACCTCGCGCTCGCGTGCATCATCGTCGGCGTGGGTTTCCTCAAACCGGCGATATCGAACATCGTGGGTCAACTGTATGCGGCCGACGACGTGCGCCGCGATCAGGGATTCACCATCTTCTACATGGGGATCAATCTGGGCGCCCTGTCCGCAATGTTGCTGTGCGGATGGCTCGGCCAGCGCTACGGCTGGGGCTATGGCTTTGGCCTTGCTGGCATCGGGATGCTGGCTGGACTGGGGACGTTCATCGGCGGCCAACGCTGGTTTCGCGGAGCGGGCGAACCGCCGGCGCCTTCGATCTTGCGCGAACGCCTCGCGGGAATCACGCGGGAAAACGTGATCTACCTCGGCGCCGTTGTCGCGATTGGAGTGACCTGGTGGCTTTTGCAGCACCGCGCCGTCGTCGGCAGTCTGCTCGGCATCGTTTCGGCGGCGGCTGTGGTTGGCGTCGTGTTGTATTCGGTGCTGCGATGCAGCCGCGTGGAGCGGGACAGGATGTTCTCCGTGCTGCTCCTGACGCTCGTCTCCGTCGTCTTCTGGACGCTGTTCGAGCAGGCGGGAACCAGCATGACCTTCTTCACGGAACGCAATGTTCACAAGGGATTGTTGGGCGTGCAGATGCAGGCTTCGCAGATGGGTTTCCTGAACCCGGCATTCGTGATTCTCCTGGCGCCGCTGTTCTCGATCGCGTGGCGGGAGTTAGCGCGCCGCGGCATGGAGCCGTCGACCCCGATGAAGTTCGGCCTCGGCGTCGTCCAGGCGGGGTTGGGTTTCCTGGTCCTCGTCTACGGCGCCGGCCATGCCGACTCTGCGGGACAGGTGGCCGTCGCCTGGCTAGTGTTGGCGTATCTGCTCCACACCACTGGAGAACTGTGTATTTCGCCGGTCGGGCTTTCCATGGTCACGCGGCTGTCGGTGGCGAAGATGCTCGGGCTGATGATGGGAGTCTGGTTCCTGTCGAGCGCTGCGGCAAGCTATCTTGCTGGTCTAATCGCCGGCACGGCGGCGGTGGAACGCGCGCCCGGCGCCGATGTGGATGCGCTGGCATCGCTGCACACCTATGTCGCGGCATTCGAGCCCATCGGCTATGCGGGCGTCGCCATCGGCGTTGCGGTGATGCTGGTGACGCCCCTCGTCAAGCGTCTGATGCACGAGTAGAAACATGAGCACCGGGGTCAGCTACGTGGAAGACGGCTCGCTGTTGTCCTGAAGCAGGTTCCTTATCGACTCCATTACGTTGATCGGCAAGGGGAAAACGATGGTGGATGATCTCTCGCCGGCGATCTCTGTGAGTGTCTGCAGGTACCTGAGCTGCATGGAATTCGGCTGGGCAGCGAGTCTTTCGGCGGCCGCCACCAGACGTTCCGCGGCTTCGTACTCGCCGTCGGCATGGATGACCTTGGCGCGGCGTTCGCGTTCGGCCTCTGCTTGCTTGGCGATCGCTCGGATCATGCTGTCGTCGATATCGACGTGCTTGATCTCGACGTTGGCGACCTTGATACCCCATTGGTCCGTTTGTTGATCGAGGATGGCCTGAATGTCCGCGTTGAGCCCCTCCCGTTCCGCCAACAGTTCGTCCAGTTCATGTTGACCCAATACCGAGCGCAGGGTTGTCTGGGCGAGTTGTCCCGTCGCCTCCATGTAGTCCTCGACGTTGATGATGGCGTTCTGAGAATCGATGACGCGGAAGTACAGCACCGCGTTGACCTTCACCGACACGTTGTCGCGCGTGATGAGATCCTGGGTCGGAATGTCCATCACGATGGTCCGCAGATCGACCCGCACCATCTGCTGCAACACGGGAATGACGATGACCAGGCCCGGGCCCTTTACGCGGTAGAACCGGCCGAGCATGAAGACGACGCCGCGTTCGTACTCTCGCAGGACGCGAAACGCACTCACCAGGAGCGCCACCAGAATACCGATGACGACTAGTCCAAATATCTCCATCATGCCTTTGCTCCTTGCGTGGCTAGTTGATGTCCTTATCGGCCCGCTCGACTTCGAGCCTGATGCCTTCCACGGCGGCCACGGTCACCCGCGCCCCCTTTTTCAGGGGCTCGGGACTTCGGGCTTGCCAGACTTCGCCCGCGGCGCGGACCCTGCCTTCGCGCTCGAAATCGTCGAGCACTTCACCTTCGGCGCCGATCATGGCCTCCGCCCCCGATACGATGGACGCGCGTCTCGCGCCTACTGCGGCGCCAATGGTAATGAGGGCCAGGGCTCCGCTGGCTGTGGCGACACCTGCGATGATCGGTATCGACACCTGGTAGCCGGGCAGGTCGGTATCCATCAGGATAATCGAACCGATCACGAAAGCGGCGACGCCGCCGACCCCGAGCACGCCGAAGCTCGGTGTAAACGCTTCGGCGACCATCAGCCCGATTCCTACGATGATGAGCGCCAGTCCGGCATAGTTGATGGGCAACATCTGTAGCGCGTAGGCGCCCACCAGCAGGCATATCACGCCGACGATGCCGCCCACTCCGATGCCCGGGTTGTAGAACTCGAATATGAGCCCGTAGAGGCCGATCATCAGGAGGATGTACGCCACGTTCGGATCGGTGATGGTGCTGAGAAGCTCGTAGCGCCAGTCCGTCTCGATGCGATGGACTTCGCTGTCCGCCGTCTCAAGTGTCGCCGACCGGCCGTTGACGTCGACGGTCATACCATCGATCTGCGCCAACAGGTCGTCGACATCTTTCGCCACCAGGTCGATGACCCCGAGTTCCAAGGCTTCGCTGGCTGGTAAATTGGACGCTTCGCGGACGGTTTTCTCGGCCCATTCGATATTGCGCCCGCGCAACTCGGCGATGCTTCGAATGTATGCGGCCGCATCGTTGATGACCTTGCGCTCCATCGCGGTGGCGGGCGGGGCAACGTTTCCACCTTCCTCATCCTCGTCCGCTTCCGGCTTTTCGTCTCTCGGTTCTGGCGGCTGTGGAATGGGTAACGGCCCGCCGCCGCCACCGATGCTGACCGGCGTGGATGAACCGATGTTGGTCGCCGGGGCCATCGCAGCGATGTGGCTCGCATACATGATGTAGGTTCCCGCGCTGGCCGCGCGCGCACCGTTGGGCGCGACATACGTAGCGACGGGAGTATTCGAAGCGAGCAGGGCCTTGATCATGTCGCGCATCGACTTGTCGAGACCTCCGGGCGTATCCATCCGCACCACGAGGAGTTCGACCTGCGCTTCTTCGGCGTCGTCCAGCGCGCGTATGAAATGGTCTGCCGAAGCCGGCCCGATCGCGCCTTCGAGTTCGAGCAACCAGACTTTGGCCGCATCCACCTGCTGCGCAAGGCAGACAACGAGAAACGTCGCGGCTAGGCGGTCAAGCATGTCGCACTCCGATGCCTGAAGTGATCCTTATACAAGGACGGGGGTTTGGATACCAGCGGTTGCGTTTGATCGAACCTTTGCTGGGCGAGCTCCGGGAAGACATCGAAAAATGGGGTCGTCCAAGTGGGTCAGGGCGCCGCCGGGATGGCAAGGTCCCGCTCCGCCAACCATTCGGCGTTGAATAGCCGTGATCGGTACTTGCTGCCATCGTCGCAGAGCATGGTCACGACGACGTGGCCGGGTCCGAGTTGCTGCGCCACATCTACCGCGCCGCAGAGATTGATGCCGGTGCTGGAGCCGAAAAACCAGCCGCTGTGCCGCAACTGGGAATAGACCATGTCGACCATGTCCCGGTCGGACACCTGCACCGCCCAGTCGACCTGGGCGCAGGCAAGATTGTCGGTGACGCGGGAACTGCCGATGCCCTCGGTGATCGAAGGCCCCGGGCTCATCACCGTTTCGCCTGACATGACATAGTTGTACAGGGCGCTTCCCATGCAGTCGGAAAGCACGAGTTGCACATCGGCATTGCGTTCCTTCATGAATTGCGAGACGCCGGCCAAGGTGCCGCCGGTTCCCACAGAGCAGACGAACGCGTTCACTTTGCCGTCCGTCTGACGCCATATCTCCGGTCCGGTCGACTCGTAGTGCGCGAGGGTGTTCGCGGTGTTATCGAACTGGTTTGCCCAGACCGCGTTGTCCAGTGTGGCGGCGTAGCGCCCGGCCTGTTTTTGGTAATTTGCCTCATCGGCGTAGGGCACGGTCTTGACCACCCGGACTTCAGCCCCGAGCGTGCGCAGGATATCGAACTTTTCGGGGGACTGATTGTCCGGCATGTAGATCACGCACTTGTAGCCGCGCGCGTTGCAGATGTGCGCAATGCCTATGCCGGTATTGCCCGCGGTGCCTTCGACTACCGTGCCGCCGGGCTTGAGCGCGCCGCTCTTTTCGTGTTCGCGAATGATCCACCAGGCGGCGCGGTCCTTGACCGATCCTCCAGGACTCATGAATTCGGCCTTGCCCAAAATCTCGCATCCCGTCGCCTCCGACAGGTCTGCCAATCGGATAAGCGGCGTGTTTCCGATCGCTTCGACAAATCCGTTGCGGGTGTCCATGCACTTCCCGACGGCGAAAAAAGGAATCTTAACCCGGAATCCTCCTGATCCCGTGCGGTGATCGTTCAGCCCGTCGGCGGCGGCACGAACAGGTGGGACCGTCGCTCTCATGGAACAAAGCCGCCACCAACGCTGGAGGACTCGCAACGTCGGAGTTCCCTAGTGCTCCGTCAAGCCCAAATCTACGGGTATCAGCTAAAGGCTTCCGTTTGCATATCGGCGGCTTCCGCGTAAACCTTAACGAGACCCCCGAATGTGCCTGGGAGGGCGAACGTGGATCGCAAATTCCTGGCGAAGCCGGAGACCATCGGCCTCGACCCGCAAAAGCTTGAGGACCTCACGCGGCGCGTGCGCCAGGAAGTCGACGAGGGATTGTTGCCTTCGGCGCAGATCGCCGTGGCGAGGGAAGGGCGCGTTGGGCTGTTTGAGACCTTCGGCGAAGCCGACAACAACACGATGTATTGCGTCTTTTCTTCGACCAAGGCGGTTATGTCGGCGGCGGCCTGGCTCTTGATCGAAGAAGGCAAACTCGATGTGAAGGAACGCGTCGCCCCGATCGTTCCCGAGTTTGGCACCAACGGCAAGGAGGTCGTGACGGTGGAGCAGTTGTTTCTGCACAGCGCCGGGTTCCCCAGCGCGCCGTTCCGACCGCTGGAGTGGGATGATCGGGACGCCCGACTCGCACGGTTCTCGCGCTGGCGGCTCAATTGGATACCGGGCTCGCGTTTCGAGTATCACCCGACGTCGAGCATGTGGGTGATAGCCGAGATCGTCGAACGCCGCACCGGAAAGGACTTCCGGGCGTTCATTCGCGAGCGGATCATCGAGCCCCTGGGCTTGACGAGTCTGTATGTCGGTCTACCGGCGGAGCAGAACCATCGCGTTGCCGAGTGTATGCACGTGGGCGATGCGTTGACGAGCGACGACTATGCGCGGCTCGGAGTGCCCGAGCCGCCCGTCACCGAAGTGACCGAGGACGCGATCTTGACCTTCAACCGTCCGGAGTTCCGCGCGGTCGGTGTCCCGGGCGGCGGCGGTATCGCGACGGCGGCCCACCTGGCGCTTTTCTACCAGGGGTTGCTGCACGGCGGCGCAGCCGGCGGAGCGGAGGTCTGGAACGCCGAGACGCTCGCCATGGCGCTTGAAGTGCGGAGCGGCGATCTCGTCGATCCGCTTTATGGCAAGCCAGTCAATCGGGCGCTTGGCGTGGTGGTGTCGGGGGACGCGGAACGCAACTTCCGCGGCTTCGGACACGCGAACTCGCCTTCGGCCTTCGGCCACGGCGGGGCGGGCGGCCAGATCGCCTGGGCAGACCCGGCGACTGGCATCTCCATCGGCTATTGCACCAACGGCCACGACCGCAATCCGTTGCGGCTCGGCCGTCGCGGTGTGGGTATCTCGAGCCGTGCGGCGGTTTGCCGGGCGGATTGACTTGGATCGGTTGCCGAAGGCGCCCGCCGCGTCGCTGGATGATCGGAGCGCCGAAGAGTTCGCGGCATTCCTCAAGGAGTTGCTGCGGCGCGCTGGCGCGGTGATTCTGCCGCACTTCCGGCGGTACATACCGGTGGATGACAAGCGGGTTGGACGGTCCGGCTATGACCCGGTCACGGTCGCCGACCGCGATGCGGAGAAGGCCATGCGGGCCGCGATCCGCGCGCATTATCCCGGACACGGAATTTTCGGCGAAGAGTATGGTTTCGAACCGGGTGCCGCTGGCTTGACCTGGGTGCTGGATCCGATCGATGGGACGAGAAGCTTTATCGCGGGCATGTTGCACTGGGGCGTGGTCGCGGGGCTGTACGACGGCGAGAAGGCGATACTTGGCGGCGTGTACCAGCCGGTCGTCGATGAACTCTTCATCGGCGATGGGCGCGCCGCGTGGTGTTTCAGCGATGACGATGAACGCAAGTTGTCGGTTCGCGCCTGCGCCGGGCTCAAGGATGCGTTGGTGTGCTGCACGCACCCGGAGATGTTCGCTCACGCGGCGGAGTTGCAAGCATTTCACGCGGTGGAGAAGCGCGCGCGGCTGTCCCGGTATGGCGGCGACTGCTATCTGTACTGTCTGCTTGCAATGGGCTGTATCGATCTATGCGTGGAAGCGTCGCTCAAGCCCTACGATGTTCAGGGCGTGATTCCCGTAGTGCGGGGCGCCGGCGGCGTCATCACCACCTGGGATGGCGGCGCGCCGGAAGATGGGGGACGGATCGTCGCCGCGGGCGATCCGAGGGTGCATGCCCAAGCCCTCGAAATGCTGGCCGGGTGATTGCGCTGCATGAATGACGACGATCCCTTCCAATGGATCTGCTTGCGTTCACACGCCTCGCGTCAGCCGATCAACGAGGCGGCGCTGGTATTGACGGCGATGGGTATCGACAACTACGTCGAACTCGAGGCCGGCGAGTGGTGTCTGTTCATCCGTCAGGGACATCGGCCCGCCGCCGTGGACCAACTCGAGCGCTACCGGGCAGAGAATGTTCCGCCGAGAGTGCGGATTCCCCGGATCATCACATTCGACAGCGGGTGGGCGGGGGTGTTCGGCTACCTGTTGGTTATCTGGTCGGTGCCCGCGTTGGCCTCGTGGGGCATGTTCGGCGCGGATTGGCAGAATGCCGGACTCCTGCAGGCGGGTCTGGTGGCGCAAGGGGAGTGGTGGCGGGCCATCACCGCGCTCACCCTTCACTCCAGCTTCCCGCACCTGGTCGCGAATTCGCTGTTCGGCGTGGTGTTCGGGTTGATGGCCGGTCGCTATCTCGGCTCCGGTTTCGCCTGGCTTCTGATTCTCCTGGGCGGCGTCTTCGGCAACCTGCTCAACGCCTGGGCACGACCGGACGAGTTCCGTTCCCTGGGGGCTTCCACGGCGACCTTCGCCGCGGTAGGAGTGATCGCGGCGTTCGTCTGGCGGCGCGGCTACTTTCGCGGTCGCGGCTTGCGGCGAGGCCTGGCTCCGGTCTTTGCCGGTATTGCCTTGCTCGTCTTCACGGGCATGGGCGGAGGGAACACCGACATCTTCGCGCACGTCGCCGGCTTTGCATGCGGCGCGGGTCTGGGCTACCTGGCAGCGGGCTTCGACATCCGGAGACTGGGACACAGCGGCCAATACCTTTCCGGGGCTGCCGCCGTTCTGTTGGTGGTCATCGCCTGGTCTCTTGCCGACGCGACGTGAACTCCTGTCGGTGCTACTGGGTCGCGGAGTGGGGTGTCGGCACGATGCGTTGAACGTGCACTCCTCCCGCCTCAATCAAGCCGGCCACGTGCGGCCCGATTTCATTCTTCCACGTGTCGCTGTCGTACACCTTGGTGTAGAGGCGCTCGCGTTCCGCTTCCGACTCGAAACGGCGCATCCAGATGAAGACGGTCTCGTCGTCCTCTCCCCGGAACATGCCCGTGATGACCATGCCGCAGGCGACCTGGAACGGGAGGATCTCCTCTTCCATCACGCGCACCCACGCGTCCATCTTGCCGGGGACGATCTTGTACTGTCGAAGTTCATAAAACATGTTCAGTTCCTTGCACGGGGAATTGCGGCGCACGACATCATAGTCAAAAGGTCGCCCGCTGACCTTGTTCGGATCTCCATTCAGTATTCGTACTGCTCGTAGAATCCCATGCTTCGCGCGAAGTCGACGGCGCGCCTGTACGCCACGATGGCGTAGACCTTTTCGTCCTGCAGCCCCTCGAGTTCGGCCTCAAGTCTGCCGAGTTCCCGGTACATGTCCTTCAGCCTGTCGGCTGCCGACTCGTCTTCCTTTTTGGTCGTGTCCGCATCCTCAGAAGACTCCAACTCGTCGATTTCCCCTTTCAGGCTCTTGATTTCTTCTCTTCGAGAGTGGATCCCGTAGTCAACGCGTTGAACGGACTGAAGTGCTAGGCGCACGGAAATTCCCACGTTGTACCCTTCCAGGAAATAGGGCTCCAGGGTCACTGGACAGACGCCCCGGTAACCCTGACCGATACGGCCCTCCTGGTAGCCGCTGTCCTCGGTGCAATAGACAGTGAGCCCCTGTTCCCGCCCCTCCTGGTATGCCTTGTCGTCCGGATAGACTCCAAACTGCGCGCACGCGTCGTAGTACTTCTCAAGGTGCGCCAGTACTCTGCCGTCGCGTCCGTCCCGCTCGCCCACCGCATGCCAATCCGCGGTAAGGCATTCGGATTCGGACATTGCCGCGCAGCCGCAGAGGAGCCAGGCGATGCCCGCGGCAGCCAGTCCGATGGGGGAGGTGCCCCCGGGCACGAGGGTCGGCTTCCCCGCCGACCTCATTCGTTTGAGCCGGTTTTTGACATGACCCGATGGCCCTGAATTCCCTGCGCGTCCAGAAGCGCCACGATACCCCGGGGCCCCGGTAGGTGTCCCGCGCCCACGAGGACAAACCAGGTGCCCGGCTTCGAGAGCATGTCCTTGATCCCCGCCGCCAGCGTCACATTTCTCTCGTAAATGAGCGCTTCGAGCAACGCACGATCCGCGTCGGACCCGGCCGTAAACTGTTCGAACAAACGCAACAACTCTCCGTCGTCGCCGAGAAACCAGGCGCGCAACATTTGCGCGATGATCGGCTCCATCTCCGCCATGTCGTTCAGGGTGTTCACCAGGATCTCGGTCTGATCTGCCATCGAAGGGCTTGCCAGCAGAGCAAGTTGCTGCTCGACGGTCTCGAGTTCGTGAAGGGTTCTGTCTCCAAGCCGAGAGAGGAAGTGCGCTTCAATGCCGTAGTTCGGCAGATAGCCGAACGCCGCCAGGCGGGCCACGCTGAGTTGCGAGGCAAGAAAGATGGGTTTGAGCTGTGCGACAGCTTCAATGCCAACACCGAGTTGTCGCAACTCTTCGCTCAAGTGATCGCGTTGTGCCGGGTTCAGGCTTTCTTCGATTCGAGCGCCGTCGGCGAGAAGGGCGAACTTCGCGAAGCTCTGTGCTACCGCAGCGGGGTCAGCATTCATGACATCGACTTCCACCACGACGTGGTCCGCCTGGTCGAACGCGGATTCGATCTGTTTGGGCAGGGGATGCAGCGCCGCTTTCAGCACATGGATGGAACCCACCAGGTAGAGGCGCGTCGACCCATTTTCGTAACGCCACATGAATAGCGGATGCGGCGCCTCGGTGCCTGCCTTGATGTCCACGGAACTGGAGGCGGTCGCGTCGTTGAGTCGAAATATCTCGCATGGCCGGACCGATCCACGTCTCAGGCGCGCGCGTTCGCAGCCGCCGAGCGCGGCCATTGCCGCGGCGACGCCGGAAGCTTGTCCGCCGGCGTTGAAGGCGATTGGCTCGTCAGAGAACGACACGGCCATGGCCTTGCTTTCGTCGGAATCCGGGTATTCACGGAGTGCGTCGTCCAGCGTGGCCGGACTGGCGTGGCACGCGGCGAGCACTGCCGCCAGTCGGACGATACCGCGCGTGCCGATTCGCATATTGCGCGAAAACGCAAGGATATTCACATGATTTCTAATAAATAAATGTATGAGATTGAAACTTCGTGACATTTAGTTACTCAACAAGGCGGCTTGGCGCAGTGTGCGGGTTAGGCGCGCGTCACTGTCCATGGTTGGTCCGACGTGTTCCGCCGGGGCGCGAGGATCACTCGGCGGCCAGCGGTTGGCCGCCGGCGGCGATGATCGCGTTTTCAATTTCATCGAGCATGCTCGCGAGATCGGTTGCGCTGGTGCCGCGCATCACCAGCGTCGTCCCGTAGCGCTCACTCCTGTAGAACGGGTAGCTGCCAAGTTCCATGTCGGGATATCGCGCCTGGATTTCGGTCAACGCCGAGGCTATCTGGCTTTCTCCCAGGTACACGGTGACCGACCTCGACCGCACCACGTCGCCGCCTTCGATTTCGCCGCCGAGTGTGGACAACATGCCCTGCATGACGGACGGAATGCCGGCCATGACGAAGACATTTTCCATCCGGAACCCTTGGGGTCCGCCGGTTGGGTTGGCGATGAGCGTCGCGCCTTCGGGGATGCGAGCCATGCGCAGGCGATTTGCCATGACGTCATCCGGTGCGGGTCGTCGGCGAAGGCCCTCGGCGATTTCGGGACTGACGACCAGCGGTACGCCGAATGCCTTGGCGATGCAGTCCGCCGTGATGTCGTCGTGCGTGGGGCCGATGCCGCCGGTAGTGAAGACATAGTCGAACCTGGCGCGGGCGGCGTTGACGGTGGCGACAACCACTTCCTCGACATCGGGGATGACGCGAGCCTCGGCGACCCGCACGCCCCATTCGTTGAGCTGCTGCGCGATGTGTACCAGGTTGACGTCCTGGGTGCGCCCCGACAGGATTTCGTTACCGATGATGACTACACATGCGGTTACGATTCGATCGGTCATGCTTGCCTGTTCCCTGTTTGGCGTCGTGACGGGCGACGATTACCGGCCGCCGAAGTGCGGCCTTCTCTTCTCGGCGAAAGCACGTCGGCCTTCCTTGTAGTCATCGGAGTCGAAACATGCCTCCACCAGTCGCTGCACGTTGTTGAGATCTTCCTTCAAGCCGCCCCTCTCCCAGGCGTTGATGGCCGCCTTGGCGGCCTTCACGGTCAACGGCGCATTCGCGGCAACCTTGTCGGCGTATTCGGCTACGGCGTCGCGGATCGCATCGCGCTCTTCAATGAAGTTGATCAGCCCGATTCGGAGCGCTTCTTGCGCACCAAGGAATCGCGCCGACAGGAGGATGTCCCGGGCGGATGCCGGGCCGACTGCGCGCGAAAGTTTGGCCAGACCTTCGTAGCCGTAGCCGAGCCCGAGATTGGCCGCGGGAATGCCGAACTGCGAATCCGGCGTAGCGAAACGCACATCGGCATTCAATGCGGCGGCAAGTCCGCCGCCGATACAGTAACCCTCGATGCAGGCAATCAACGGCTTCGATAGCGTTGCCAACGCTCTGCCGCCTCGCGCGGACGCGGCCCCGTACGTGGCCATCTGCTTTGCGTTGGAGCGCTTTCGGTCGAATTCGCTGATGTCCGCGCCGGATACGAACGCCTTGCCGCCGGCACCTCGCATGACGACGACGCGAACGGTCGAATCCTGTTCGAACCGTTCGATGATGTCACCGATGGCTTGCCACATGGCAAGGGAAACGGCGTTGCGGCGCGCGGGATTGTTGTAGACCATCCAGCCGATCCCGGCCCGCGACCAAGCGCGCATCTTGTCTGTACCAAGCTCGAGTTCCATTCGCCAAGCTCCTCCAGAGGGTCAACGAGGCTTCGCTATCGGCGCCCCAGCTTCTTCCGCTTGCCTTCCACGTAGTCGACCAGCACGTATTCTCCGAGCCGTTCCGGCGTCGTATAGAACACGCGTCCGCCATTGATACGCGCGATCTGGTCCATGAATTCCTTCAGATAGTAGCTCGTATCCAGCATGAAGGTGTTGATCGCGATGCCCTTGCGCGTGCACCGCTGGACCGCGCTGTAGGTTGCCCGATAGGTTTCTCGCGTCGGTGGATAGGAGAAGTAGTGGCGACCGTTCGGAAGCAGATGGGCGGTAGGTTCCCCGTCGGAGATCATGATGATCTGTTTGCTGCCGGCGTCGTGTTTCGACAGCAGGCTTTCCGCCAGCAGCAGTGCGTGTTGCATGTTCGTGCCGAGCACGTATTCGTCCCATTGCAGCAGGGGAAGGTCGTGCGCCTTCAGTTCGCGTGCGTAGGCCGCGAAGCCGATGATGTAGAAGTCGTCGCGGGGGTATTGGGAGGTGATGAGATTGTGCAACGCGAGCGCGACCTTTTTTGCCGCCTGGAACGCGCCGCGGAGCGCCATTGACCAGGACTGATCCACCAGCATCGCCGTGGCCGTCGACGTCCGGAGTTCCGACCGGTAGACCTCGAAGTCTTCCGGCTTCAGACGCACCGGCGTCGACGGCCCTTCGCGGTCGATGGCGTTCCTGATTGTACGCGGCATGTGCAGATGAAACGGATCGCCGTATTCGTAGGGTTTGGTCTGTTCCAGGCGGTCGCCGAAACGCCCTTCTTCGGGCAGCGCATGGCTCCCGAGACGTTGTCGCCGCAGGCGCGCATAGATTTCGCCCAGCGCCTTCTGGCCAATCATGCGCGAGCCCCGGGGAGTGAGTTCCCACCGGTCGCCCTCGCGGATGTATCCCGCGTCGCGCAACGCCTTGAGGAGTTCCTTTAGATTGTCCAGCGAATCGGCGGCTTCATCATCCAGCAGGGCCCGCAGGGCGTCCTGATCGATACGTTCGACATCGCCGCTTCGCTCCGCCTCCCGCACCTGTTCGATGAGTTGATCGAGATCGCGCATCTCGCCCATGAGCCGCATCGCGGCTTCGAGATCGAGCTCATCGCCGCCGCCGAATACATAGCGCTTGCCTTCCGGATTCAGGAAGTCCATTTCCTTGGCGAGTTTGACGAGTTCCGCCTCGAGTTCCGGATCGCCAAAGCGATCCGATAGCAACGACTGCAACTGCTCGCGCTGTTGCGGCGACAACGAGGAGAGCAGGGACTGCGCCGCCGCCATCTGCCGGCGCATCTGATCGAGCAATTCGTCCAACGACTGCGGGGGATTGTCGCCGAACATGTCTCCGAACTTGCGCATGAAATCATCGAAGCCCGGATCGTTGTTCGCGATCTTCCGGGTCAACATCTCGTTCAGCGCCTTGATCATGTCCTTCATGCGATTGATGTCCTCGCCGGACATCTGGTTGACCATTCGCTCGATGTCGTTGAAGAAGGTCTGCGTCATCGCCTTGCGCAACTGGTTGAGTAGTTCCAGAAACTTGCGCTGGGCGTCGGGATTCAGGAACTCGTAGCCCTCGAGCGTCTTCATCTTTCCGCCGACGTCCTCCGGGAGGTCGTCGATTGCTTCCTGGTTGCGCTCGGCGATATCCTTCAGGACGCGGTCCGCGTACTCGTCCTCGTCCCGGTCCATCCACTCGTCGATCGTGTCCTGCTCCATCTCGACGATGCGCGCGAGTTGCTGCTCGATGTCTCGCATGACGCTGGACAAGTCGAACTGTTCAAGCCGCTCGCGCCTGCGATCGCGCAGCGTCCGCATGATATCGCGCAGACCTTGCACCCGGTGGTCGCCTGTCTGCATGCCGCGCGACAACAGGTTGCGCAATGCCCAGCGGAGGTCGCCATACTCCGTGAGGTCGTCGGCGATGGCGGCCAGCACGTCGTCCGCCGCGATTTCGAGCGCCTGGGAGCCGTCCCAACGGGAATAGCGAAAACGTGTAGCGAAGTGGCGCAAGGGGGTTCAGTCCGAACTGTGCCGCGCGGCGGAGTCCCAGCGGAGGTCAGGTTTCACGGAGCAGCTACCCTGTGAAGACGGCGCGGCCGCGGACGCCGTGCTTGTTCAGCAACTCGTGCAGGTGCAGGCCTTCAAGGATGAATTCGATCGCTGCGGCTGCCTGGCCCGGCCCGGTCTCCCCCGCCAGCCGCGCCACGGCGTCCCGCAAGCCATCCACACGGCCCAGAGTCCCGATGTATTCCTCGACGGCGGCGGCTTCGCCCGTCTCTATGGCAAGGCCTTCGTTGAACGCCATGGCGACAGTTTCCAGCTTGTCCGTGTCGACGCAACGGTCGTACACGGTCTTCACGGCGGCGTTGATAATGCGCTGGAGAATCTTGTCTTCCTGACCTTCCTCCATGGCTTCGAACTCGACCTTGCCCTGCAACGACGGGCCGATGAAGGACAGGTCGGAGATCCGCGGAACGACTTCGGATTCGCCGAGCCGCAAGGCCCTCCGGAACGCGTTGGCGAGTAGCGATTCGTAGTTGGAAATCGACATGCGGACGGAGACGCCGGAGCGCTGATTGATATCGGGCGATTGCCGGGCGAGGTGCGTCACTTCGGCGACGATTTCGCGCATGTACGCCGGCACATGGAGTTCGCGGCCCATCATGTCGAACTGCGACGCTTCCTGGTCCATGATGGCGATTTCCTGCTCCACGGACTCGGGATAGTGCGTACGAATCTGCGCGCCGTAGCGGTCCTTCAGCGGCGTGATGATGCGCCCGCGATTCGTGTAGTCCTCCGGATTCGCCGTGGCGACAAGGAAGACATCGAGGGGCAGCCGCACCTTGTGCCCGCGAATCTGGATGTCGCGCTCCTCCATGACGTTGAGCAGGCCGACTTGAATCCGTTCGGTCATGTCCGGCAACTCGTTGATGGCGAAGATGCCCCGGTTCATTCGCGGTACGAGGCCGAAATGTATGGTCAGCGCATCGGAAAGATATCGGCCTTCCGCCACCTTGATCGGATCGACCTCGCCGATCAGGTCCGCAATGGTGATATCCGGTGTCGCGAGCTTTTCACCGTAGCGCTCGTCGCGGTGCAGCCATCGAATCGGCGCGTCGTCGCCGTGTTCCCTGACGATGGCTTTGCCGGCTTCCGTGATGGGGCGTTCGGGATTCTCGGGAATCTCGGTGCCGTCGAGGATGGGCGTATGCTCGTCGAGCAGGGCGGTCAGTCCCCGGAGAATGCGCGACTTCGCCTGGCCGCGCTCGCCTAGAAGGATCAGGTCCTGGCCGCCGAGGATGGCGTTTTGAATCCCCGGGATGACGGTTTCGTCATAGCCGACGATACCGGGAAACAGCCCATCGCCGTTGGCGAGCCTGGCGATGAGGTTTCGGCGGACTTCGGTCTTGACGGACGGCACCGAATAGTTGGCCGCGCGGAGCTCGCCGAGAGTGGCTGGCATGGGATCCATTACTTCCTTCCCTCCATCACGCTAAGGCCCTCGCCTCGCCGGATTCCGTCTGCCGCCCCGTCGGGGGATGCGGTTGCCCCGGACCGTGTCCCGACTTCGCTGCGCCCTGCCTTGGCCGGTTCGCAGGGTGATCGAAGTGTGTCAGCTACGCCGGGGGATCGCAACGGTGCGCGTCGGCGAGGCCGAAGGCGCTTTGCTGGATGAAGTCGGTTAGGATGCCGGCATGCGTATCGCAACCTGGAACGTGAACGGTCTGCGCGCCCGTCTGGACTTCATCCGTATCTGGCTGGATCAACGCCGACCGGACATCGTCGGTCTGCAGGAGATCAAGGCGGAAGCCGACGACTTCCCCCAGTCGGTCTTCGAGGCCCTGGGGTACGAGGTGGTCCTGCATGGGCAAAAGGGTTGGAACGGGGTCGCTGTGCTGTCCCGCCTGCCGGTCGAAGACAGCTTTCGCGGCCTGCCGGGCCAGGAGGACATGGGAGCGCGACTCGTAGGCGCCCGCATCGCGGGACTGACTTTTGTCACCGTCTATTGCCCGAACGGCAAGTCCCTGGAACACGAGGACTATGGCAGGAAACTCGCCTGGCTGGACGACCTCGCGGCCTTCTGGTCCGCGCGCGACGCGGGGGAGGGCATCCTTTGCGGGGATTTCAACGTGGTCCCGCAGCCGATCGACAGTTGGCACGGGGACGCCGCAGACGGGAAAATCTTCCACACAGCCGAAGAGAGGAAGCGATTCGACACGCTTCTGCGGGGTGGCCTGGTCGACCTCTTCCGCGAACGGAACCACGATGCCCGCGCGTTTTCCTGGTGGGACTACCGAGGCGGCGCATTCCGCTTCGGACATGGGCTACGGATCGATTTCCTGCTGGCCACGCTACCGGTATCGGCGCGCGTCATCCAAGTCGAGATAGACCGCGACTTTCGAAAGAAGCAGGAAGGGTTGACAGCGTCCGATCATGCGCCGGTGATTGCGGATCTCGATTGGGGTTAGTGCCACAAAATCCGTCGCCCTGTCGGGCGCCGTGTTTTGCCTGGATATGGTTGCCACAGCGCTGGCTGCGAACTAAGCTACGCGGCATGACTACACTATCTGACGCGGTCCGCCTTCTGGAGTCGGGAGATTGGCAGGCGGCCCATCGTATCGTTCAGAAGGACTCCTCGCGGCAGGGCAATTGGGCGCACGGGATCGTGCACATCATGGAAGGCGATCTGCGCAATGCCGGACATTGGTATCGGCGCGCCGAAAGAGACCTGCCGGATGCCTCCGCTGTCGACGATGAGATCCGGTTGCTGAAGCAACAACTGGCTACCGGCTAGCTGGCGCCCGTCGAAGGAGCCGTGCCCCGCCCGTCCCTGGGGGCCACTACCTCGCTTCGATCTTCTGGCTCAGGTACTCCCTGACATCATCGGCGTTGCCCCGGAAGACGATGCGATGCTGTTTCTTTCCGATCTGGTAGTCGTATAGCGGATCGTAGTACCAGTCGAGCAACATGCCGATCCAGGCGCGATGCGCATCCGCATCCCCGCCTTCGAACGCGCGGCGCATCTGGGTGCGTACTTGGCGATGGCGGTCGCCGCCCAGGCGACGACGTATATTGTCCAAGGCTGTTTCGAGCGCTTCCGGGAGATGTTCCCGATCGTCTGCTTCGACGACGTATTCCCGATGGATGTTTTCTATCCGTGTCCGCTGGTCCGATTCGATGAGCACGATGGGGGAGTCCTGCATGCCGCGGTAAACGCCCTCGGGAATGGCGAGCCGACCAATCGTTCGACTTTCGTCCTCTACAACGGTGGGCACTGAACTGGAACCGCGCCGCAGGAGCTGGACTGCGAGTGCATTTTCGAAACTGATGGGGGTCGGCTGGGGCGTCGCGCGCTTGCCAAAAGCGGAGCCACGGTGATTCGCCAGCGACTCCAGGTCGATGCTGTCCGGCATCTGCTTCAATATGTCGGTCTTGCCGACGCCGGTTCGCCCCCCGACGAGAAGCCACTCGCGTTGACGGTCGAGCGTATCGATACAGAATCGCCGCAGCGCCCTATAACCACCGTGGATGCGTGGCGCGTCCCGCCCCGTGCCAGCGAGCCACCGCTGCACAGTCTCGGATCTCAACCCGCCGCGCCAGCAGTACAGCATCGCATCTGGATGCTCGTCGAGTATCTGCTGCCAGGCTGCCAGCAGCGCGGCTTTCACATTTCCGGAAACGAGTTCATTGCCGAGGGTGATCGCAGCATCGCGTCCGCCTTGTTTGTAACGGAGACCGATCGTCTCGCGCTCCGCATCGGTCAGAAGCGGCAGATTCACCGCACCGGGGAACGCGCCGTGCCGGAACTCCGCCGGCGAGCGCAGGTCGATAAGCGGCGCGCCGAGCGTAAACACGGCGGCATAGTCTGAAACCGAGCGCACGACAGGACCTCGCAGGCTAGGGCGTCACGTCCGTGATCGTGCGCCCCGCTTCAAATGCCTGCAGGTGTTGACGCAGGACCTCGATGGTTTCGTCATCGGCCTGCGGCACGTCCGCTTCATCCAGCGCTTCCCGCCGCAATTCGATAGCGCGCCGCTGCAATTCAATGGCGCGCTCGAACTCGCCGTTAGCGGCGTAGGCGGCGGCCCAGGTGTCGATGTATGCGGGCGTGCCGCGCGCGCGCTCGTTCCGGGTCATGACGTGATCCATGATCTGCAAGGCATAGTGTTCGTCGCGAAGCCGTTCCAGATTGGATACAGTGAGCGTCCACGCCACCTCATTGACCACATGGGCATACTCCGGTGACACGGTTACCGCCGACTTGAACCAGGAACGCGCCTTGTGGTAGTTCCGCCTGACGTGGATGCCCTTGGCGAACAGGTTGCCGAGCTGGACCCTGGCTTCCGCGCAAAATACCCCTGGCTCCTCGCAAGTCCCGCTGTTCTTGGCCAACCTGGTGAGCCATCGATAGGCCTGGTCGGTAAAGGCCTTGTCAACTTCCTCGCGCATAAGGAAGCGCGCGTAGTCGATCTTGGCGGTGGGGTTATCGAGGGATCCGGCGCGCAGGTAGTATTTCTCGCTCTTGTCGTAGTCCGGTCCGTCGGGTAGCTCCGGGATCTGGAACCACTCGGCGAGGAAGAGGCAGGCTTCGGAATTATTGAGGCCGGCGGCCTGACCCAGCAGGTCTAATCCCCGTTCGCGAAGGTCTTCTCCGTACGCGCCCCGGGCGTACAACATTCCTAACTCATACATGGCTTCGTCGGAACCCATGTCGATCCCATGCTCGTAGTTGCTGACCGCTTCGAGCCGCGCCTCATCCCGTTCCGACCCCGGGGCAGCCTCCCTGGCCCTGGACCAATAGGCCCGCGCCAGCCCGATGCGCGCGATCAAGTTGCCGCTTCTGCTCGCTGTCGTGAGCCATCCCACCGCATAGTCCAGCCTGTGGTCGCGCAAGTAGAGGGAGCCGAGATACGTTTGTGCGGCCGGGTCATTGCGATGCGCGAGGTCTACGATGACGCGCGCCGGATGAAAGTCGTTTTCCTCCTCCTGCGCCGCGCGAAGCCACCCGGCGTAGACGGCGTCAAGATCGAAATAGACGTTCTCGATACGTCCCTCGGCGGGCTTTGTGTCGACCCTCAGCAGGAAGGGGGTGTCGTCGGTGGGAACATACATGGAGCCGACGGGCGTGCGACCGGTTGCGATCAGATAAGCGTTTGGTTCGGCCGGGGATATGACGGGCAGCGGCGATTCGATCATGCCCGAGGCGGCCTCATCCACGCTGTCGCGTATTCTGGACACCCACTCCCGGTGTTCGACGGCCGTGTCTTCCCGGTCGAGATAGGAGTAGAAAGTGGCCAGCGCGTGGTGCCCGGCGAGACTGCCCGGATACTGGTCGACTATCGCGGAGCCAAGCGGCCCCAAACGCAGGGGTTCTTCCTCGATAAGGTGGATGGCCTGGATTTCGAGGCCGGAGATGTTCTGCATTCGCTCGGCAAAGTCTGGCGCGGCCACGAACGCTGCGCGCAACGCTCGCACGTCCACGTCCTCACCGGCTTTGATCGCGGCCGCCAGTTCGTCATAGGTGGCAACCATTTTTGTGGCGCACCCGGCGCACAACAACAGGCTGATAACGAAAGGAACAATACCGCGCACTGGCCTTGGGGCAAGACGGTATTGTTTCCCGAGGGTTGCAGCAGGTGTCGTTGGAACTTGATCCATGGCGTAGGTCTGGCGTAGTCGGGCTAGTGTATCGCATCCTCCTTGGTGCTCCGACCTGTCGGAGCGTAGCGGACCGTGCGGCGATGACTTTTGGTGGGCTTTTTTTGGCCCCGCGAAAGGATTGGCGGTCCGCGCACCTTGAACGGGATGAGGGCGAACTTGATAATACGCGTCGTCATTCACCTTAATGGACCGAACACGGTGGCATTACCAAGTCTCGACGACTATTTCCCTGATTGGAAAGAACGCGAAGCGTTGGCCGAAGCGATGATTCCCATCGTCGGGCGTCTCTACCGAAACAACGTCGTGACTTACTGTTACGGCAAGGCGCTGTACAACCAGAGCGTCACGCAATTGATGTCGGCACACCGATACGTGCGCCAGGTTGAGCACAACGAACTGTCGGAGTTCGAGAGCTATCCGGTATTGGAGGCGTTGTCGAAGCTGGATCTGGGTCCCTCCCACATCGATGTCGGGAAACTGACCGTCCGTTTCATGGAGGAAGCCGGGTCCAACGGGGCAACGCCGCAGACCTTCGTCGAACGGGAGTGCGCCGAAATCATCGGGCGCCACGTACCGCCCCTGGAACGGCCGCAGGACATCGTGTTGTACGGCTTCGGGCGGATCGGACGTCTTCTGGCCAGGCTCCTGATAGAGAAGACCGGCGCAGGAGACCAACTGCGTTTGCGTGCCATCGTCGTGCGCAAGGGCGCGGATGATGACCTGTTGAAACGGGCGCATTTGCTGCGCCGCGATTCGGTTCACGGCGGCTTCAAAGGCACCATTCGGGTCGATGAGGAAAACAGCTGCATCATCGCAAACGGCAACGTCGTCCGCGTGATCTATTCCAACGACCCGGCGACGGTAGACTACGAACGGTTCGGCATCACCAATGCCATCGTCATCGACAACACGGGCGTGTGGCGCGACGAGGCGGGCCTGAGTCAGCATCTCAGGGCCAAGGGTGTCGGGCGCGTCATTCTTTCCGCGCCGGGCAAGGGCATCAAGGACATCGTTTCCGGCGTCAACTCCCACTTGGTGAGTGAAAACGACCGCATCCTCGCTGCCGCGTCCTGCACCACCAATGCCATCGTCCCGGTGATGAAAGCGATGAACGACGAATTCACCGTCGTGCACGGGCACATGGAGACGGTGCATGCGTACACGAACGACCAGAACTTGACGGACAACTTTCACCCCAAGGATCGCCGTGGCCGTGGCGCGCCGCTCAACATCGTGATCACGGAGACGGGCGCCTCGGACGCGGTCGCGAAACTGTTGCCGGAACTCGAAGGCAAACTGAGCGGCAACGCCATTCGCGTACCCACACCCAACGTTTCGCTGGCAGTCCTGTACCTGACGCTGTCGCGGGAAACGAACGTGTCCGAGGTGAACGAGTACCTCCGTCGCACCGCGCTGCATTCCACCTTGCAGCGTCAGATCGAGTACATGGACGCATCGGAAATCGTCTCGTCCGACTTCGTGGGGCGTCGCTATGCGTGCACTGTCGATGGCAACAAGACCATCGTCAACAAGAACTGGACAGCGCTATACGTCTGGTACGACAACGAAATGGGCTATGCGGCCCAGGTCGTGCGTGTCGTGCAGAAGTGGGCCGGCATTAGCTATCCGCTCATTCCGATGGACGTCAGCAAGACCGGATACGGTTGACGCCAGGAGCCTTCAGCCCACTGGATTACCGTGCGCCCGTGACGCCCAGGGGACTCCGACGTGGCAAGTCCTCCAGTGGTGGTGGCAGTGTTGTTCCATGGAAGTGCCCCACAGCCGGCACCTTCGGCTTCGGCTCTTTCGAGCGAGGGGTACCCCCTCGCGCTCGCCCGCTGAAGGCTCCGGCCCGGCCCCGCTCGTCGACCATGGAACAACCATTCCCGGTCGCTGGCGCTCCCCGGAAACGTTTGTTCCATGGAAGTGCATCGCGTGGGCGAAGTGCCCGTTCGTGTGGCACACTCGGACGGCTCTACGGACCGCAACGGCTTGGCCGCGGCGGGATCCTCAAGGGATGTGAACGATGGCCACGCTAGCGACAGACCGCCTCAACATCCGACCCCTCGAAATGGAGGACGCGGAGGCGCTCCACGCATTCTGGGCGAACGCGGAAGTTCGGCGCTACCTGTGGGATGGAAAGATCCTTCCGATGGACAGCGTTCGCGCAATCATTCGACAGAGCATCGCTGATTTCGATGCGCACGGTTTCGGGTTTTTCTCGCTGGATCTCAAGGCGACGGAGCCGGTGATTGTCGGCTTTTGCGGTTTTCGCCGTTTCGAAGACGGCGAACAGATCGAGTTGCTCTTCGGCATATTGCCGGAATACTGGGGCGAGGGATTCGTGACCGAGGCCGCCAGGGAGGTCTTGCGTCACGGCTTCGAGGAAGCTGGAATCACGCGCGTCATCGCGGCCGCCGATACGCCGAACCAACGTTCCGTCCGCGTCCTCATGCGGCTCGGCATGTCATTCCAGGCGCGTCGGGAGTGGCACGGACTGGATACGGTCTTCTACGCATTGACGGTTGCGGAGTTCCGAGCGCGATGATGCACATAGGAATCCTGGGACTTGACTTCCACCTGGCCGGGTGTCGCTCGTTGAAGGAGAAGCGTAGCCGGCTGCAGGGATTGCGAGACAGATTGGGGCGCTCGACCAGCCTGGCGGTGTGCGAAAGCGACTACCAGGACGTGCTGCACCGCGCGCGCTGGTCCGTAGTCGCCGTGGCGTCGAGCCACGTCGTGGTGGAGCGGTCCCTCGGCGATGTCGAACGCTGGGCGAGCGAAAGGATGGATGCGACCCTGGTGGATGTCGAAAGGGAGATTTTTGCCGCGTGAACGCGCGAGGGCCACAGCCGTGACACTGCTGGTTGTCGCCGCAGCCGCGGCGCTGCTCGTGGCTTTCCTGATCCGGGGCGCACGGGCGAACCGTCGCGATTGGCTGAGTGCCCTTTCCCTGCCAGGCACATGGGTGCTTCGGAACGCCGAGTCGCTCAGCGTCCTGTCATTCGGTGGGGACCTGGGCGAAGGCCGCTATACCTGGCGAGCGGACGGCCGCGAGGAGGAGGGCGAATGGCGACTGCGCGGCCACACCCTGAGACTGACCCCGGACGGCGGCGAAGCGGTGGATTACGATTTGCGCACGTTTGGCGACAACTCTATCGGCATCGATGGACCGGGCCACAAGCGTTGCGTCTACCTTCGCCGGCGCGATAACGTCGTGCCGCTCCGGCAGAACTCGTGAACGGTCTCACATGAAGGATTCGTTGGAAAACCTGGTGTTGAGCGGCCATAGACTCATCCGGAGAGTCTCCGAGTTGCTGCCTGTAGCGGAGCCCGTCGACTGGTCGCAGAGCCCAGCGGCGATCTGGCGCAACAAGGGTGGGTTTGTCCGGCTCGATGACCTGGACGACATCGAACTCGACGATCTGCTCGAGATAGATCTCCAGAAGGAACGCATCGAAACCAATACCGCCCAGTTCATTGCGGGGTATCCCGCCAACAACGCATTGCTGTGGGGAGCGCGCGGCACGGGTAAGTCGTCCCTGATTCATGCGCTGCTGAACCGATACCGCGAACACGGATTGCGCCTCATCGAGGTGGACAAACGCGCTTTGGGTGACATCGCCCGGATCGTCGCGGAACTGCGCCACGAACCCTATCGATTCATCATTGTTTGCGACGACCTGTCGTTCGAACGGGACGATCCGTCCTACAAGGAACTCAAGAGCGCGCTGGAGGGATCGGTCTTCAGGCAAAGCGAAAACGTCCTGATCTACGCCACGTCGAATCGCCGCCATCTGATATCCGAGTTCATGTCGGATAATCTCGGAGCGCGCCACCACGATGGGGAACTGCATGAGGACGAAGCGGTGGAGGAGAAGATCTCGTTGTCGGACCGGTTCGGCCTTTGGCTATCCTTCCATCCCTTCAAGCAGGAAGAATACCTGAACGTGGTGCGGCATTGGCTTGGTCGCCTGGCGCGCAAGCACGGCGCGCGGTTCGGTTGGAACGACGAGGTGCGCAAGGCGGCGCTGCAGTGGGCCCTCGGCCGCGGCGCGCGCAACGGCAGGATGGCCTACTATTTCGCCCGCCACTGGATAGGCAAGTCATTGCTGGAGGACCGGCCGACTGGCAGCGAATAGGCGTGCGTTGCAGTGGCTTTCATGCGGCCGGGTTGACAGTCGCCGGGATCGGGAAAACTTGGAGACCATCTTGTGACCGATGCAGACGGGCCGATGACACCGCAACAGGACAAGACCTCGTCCACTTCGGGAAGCCTGCCTGTCGTAGCTGATCCGCACGAAGCACTCTCTCGACTGCGCGAAGAGAATGCCCGGCTGGGAGCGGAACTCGCGCAGCTACGTGCGTATCGGGACGCGCCGTCGCCCGACGCGTCGTGGGAGGCGGAGATGCGTCGAGGGATCGTCTATGCGGACGGCCACTCGCGCACCAGTTCCATGGCGGCCGCCAGGCTCCTGACGCAGCTCTCCGGTATCTCCAGGGAGCGCATGAAGGCTGGGCAAATACGCAACAGCAGCGACTTCAGCTACCTGCCGCACCCGAGCGTAGATGCGGCGCAACTCGAGGCCGACTTCGTTCGCTGGGGCTACTGTCTCGTCGAGGACGCCATGTCGCAGGAGCAGGGGCGGGCACAGGTAGCCCGGCTCGAGGACCAGGCGGCCGCGGAAAGGCGCCTTGGGGCGGGAATCATGAGTTCCAAAGACAGGGCTCAGCATGTCAACAACCTGGTGCTCAAGGGCTCGGTGTTTCGCGACGCGGTGGAGTTCAAGGTGTCGGCGGCACAACGGGGTCCTCTCGTGGATCGCCTACTGACGAAAGTGATGGGCGAGGGATTTGGCCTGGGCTGTGCCCACGGGTCGATAGTCCACACGGGAGGTGGCCTGCAGGAACTGCACATCGACCAGGGCGCCGTGCCTTTGCCGTACCCGCCATACCCGTTCGGATCCCTCATTGTCTGGTGCTACACAGAATTCAACCTGGAGGCTGGCGCCACCTATGTCGTACCGGGCTCACACCGAACCGCGAGCGGCGCCACGAGCTTCCATGACGGCGCCGATCTCGTCCGTCTGGTGGACGCCGAGCCTGGCCTGGTCGCCCTCTGCGCGCCCCCGGGAACCTGCATCCTCACCGACACGCGGATCCTGCACTGCGGCGGGCGGCGCACGGCCCCCGGCACGAGGTACGCGATGCGCTGCCACTACAACCGGTATTTCATGCGCGCGCTACACGAGCAGTCCACCGCCAACCTGCATGTGCCGAACGATGTCTACGAGGTCCTGTCGCCAAGGCTCAGGCAGATGATGGGTATCACCGTCAACAACCATCAACCTATTGGCGAACTCTCGGTCGATACGACGGGGGATTCGTAGCGAAGAGCGGCAGAACTGCTGCCTATGTCGAGTTGGCGTCCCCTAGGGGAGTCGAACCCCTGTTACTGGGATGAAAACCCAGTGTCCTAGGCCTCTAGACGAAGGGGACGCGCGGAAGGCGCGGATTCTAAGACCCGCGCGGAGCGGTTTCAACACGCCGCCGCGCAGTCTACAGTGCGCGGTCTGTTTCAGGAGGGTGTGTGCGGCCCCTAAATCTATATCTTGCCGGTACGGCCAGTTGGTTCGCTTCGCACGGCATTCAGAGCGTGATGTTCGCCTGGCTTGTCGCCATTGTGCTGCGGGAGTCGCCGCAGATGGTGGGCGTTGCGCAGATGGCCATGCTAGTGCCGGCGCTGCTCTTCATGCTCATAGGGGGCAGCCTGGCAGATCGCTATGGCGGGCGTCGCGTGGCGGTCTTGGCGCAGTCCCTCTCCCTCGTGCCCGTATTGGGCCTGCTGTTGGTGCTCGCGGCGGGGCGTTTGAGCTTGGGCGTCATGATTGGCTACGCACTGATGATGGGGCTTGCCCAAGCCTTCGTGACACCCGCGCGCGACGGGCTATTGAATCAGGTTGCGCAAGGGAGAATTCAGCGCACCGTAGTACGCGCAACGATGATTCAGTTCGCGGCGCAGATGATCGCTTTTGTCATCGCGAGCCAGACGGACCGAGTCGGTGCCGTGCCCGTGATCGCGGTGCAGGCGGTGGTGCTGATACTCGGGGCGCTCGCCATGAGCCGCGTCCCGGTTTCAGCGCCAGCGCACTCGCGGTCGGACACCGCGGTATGGCGCGATCTATATGCATCGGTTGCCGCTGGATTCGTCACCGTGATGCGCTCCCCGCCGATGCGCATGGTGGTCGTGCAAAACTTCGCGATGGGCATGTTTTTCATGGGCGCCTACATTGTGACGATTCCGTTGACGGTGCGGGACGTGTATGGCGGTTCCGCAGGAGACCTGGCCATGCTCAACGCGGCCAACTCGTTGGGTCTCGTATTGACCGTTTTTCTCCTCACCCGCCTGGGGCACATACGCCGCCAGGCACGCGCGTTGTTGCTCGCTCACGCCCTGGGGGCCGTGATGCTGTTTGTGGCGGGAATGGGTGGTTTCGATTTCCCGGTTTTCGTGGGCTGTATCTTTCTGTGGGGCGGCTGTGGGGGTATCGCCATGAGCATGGCGCGCACGATCATGCAGGAGCAGGCGCCGTACGATCAGCGCGGTCGCGTGATGGCGTTCTTCTCGTTCTCCTTCATGGGTGCCGGTCCGTTTGGAGCCCTGCTCGCCGGCGCGTTGGTAGAGCGGTGGGGACCGGGCAACGCGTTGGTTGCCGCCGCGTGCAGCATGTTTGTGGTTCTCGCCATCCTTGCTTTCGCTTCGCGAGGTCGGTTGGCAGATGCGGAATCCAACGTGGGTTGAGAGGCATGTCCCGGAAGCCGCAAAAGTGCGCGCGGATGGGCTGAAGACTTCCGCGATTACGGTATGATTCCGCGCACCGGCAACCGTGGCGGGAGAACCATGACCGAAGAACAGAAAATCAGCCGTCGCAAGTTCATTTCGACGACGTCCAGGACCTTGGCGACCATCCCTGTGGTCGCCGTGCTCGGGGAACCGGCGTTTGGCGAACAGGCGGGTGCGACGGCGAAGCTTGACGAAACCAACCCGACCGCGGTCGCCCTGGGCTATCGCCATGATGCGAACGAGGTCGATGTTGGCCGCTTTGCCAAGCGAGCTTCGGAGGAAGGCAAGAAGCAGTTCTGCGACAACTGCCTGCACTACAAGTCGTCAGATGAGGAAGGTTGGGGACCCTGCGCGATATTTCCCGGATTCGCGGTGGCCGCGAAAGGGTGGTGCAATGTATGGGTTGCGGTAACGTAGTGCCGGCCAGCGTAGGGTAGATTCAATTCGTTCGGCGGCGGCACCCGCACCGGCAAGGCGCGATCACTGCCGCCCTTGATGAAAGCCTGAGCAAGCCCGGATATTGCACCAAGCCGCTAGTCGAGTCCGGGCTAGTGAGACGGCGGCGGCAATGCCTCCGGCGCCAATTCAGCCCCGAGATAGACGACGCGCGTCATCCACGTGTAGTCCGACTCATATGCCATCAGGCTCACCAGCACCAGTAGCGCGCCGGGAGGCAGCAGTATCGCCGTGATGAGCGCCACGCGTTCCCAGCGCATGTGCATGAAGATGGCGACGATGAACCCAGCCTTCATCATCATGAAAATGATGATGAGCGACCAGCGCATATAGCCCTGGAACCCCACGTAGTCCACCATGTAGGAAGCCGCGCTAAAGACGAACAGCAGTCCCCATATCCAGAAGTAGATGGAGATAGGATGTTGTTGACCGGATTCTGCCATTGCCCCTTACCAGAGATAGAAAAACGCGAAGATAAAGACCCACACGAGATCGACGAAGTGCCAGTAGAGCCCTGTGATCTCGACGATGTCGTAACCCTTCTCCTCGTAACGGCCGCGCCACACCCTGGTGGCGACGATGCCGAGGTACGCAACGCCGGCGGATACGTGCAGGCCGTGGAACCCGGTGATCATGAAAAAGCAGGCGCCGAACTGCGGCGCGCCCATGAGGTTGGTCCAGGGTCGCACGCCCTCGTCGAGGATGAGTTTCGACCACTCGAAAACCTGCATGCCGACGAAGCTCGCACCGAACATGGCGGTAACGATCATCAGCAACGCCGCCGCCCTGCGTTTGCGGCGATAGCCCATGTTCACCGCCATCGCCATGGTGCCGCTCGACGAGATGAGGATGAACGTCATGATCGCGATAAGGAGCAGCGGCACCGGAGTGCCGAACGCCTCGAGCGCGAACACTTCGCTGGGATTGGGCCATGCTTCCGGGCTCGTCATGCGCACGGTCATGTAAGACGTCAGGAAGCACGTGAATATGAACGTATCCGACAGGAGGAAGATCCACATCATGGCCTTGCCCCACGGCACGCCTCTGAAGACGGCGACGTCGGCGCCCCAGTCTTCGACGAGCTGCAGCCTGGGCGTACTGGTTGCTTCGGCCATTCGGTTCCTATGCTCCTGTTTCAGTGCGCCCTGTATCGATTTCGCCCGTGACGGGCGATCTATTCAGCCGCGCTTCGGGGCTCCGACTGTGGAATGAAATCGTCCTTCGCTCCGGGCACGCTGTAGTCGTAGGCCCAGCGATGGACGGTCGGCAGTCTCGCCTCCCAGTTGCCGTGACGCGGCGGGGTCTCCGGCGTCTGCCACTCCAGCGTCGTAGCCTTCCAGGGGTTCGGTCCCGAGTCCCGGCCCTTGAAGTAGCTGTAGACCAGGTTCCAGATGAACAATATCTGCGCGACGCCGACGATGAGTGCCGCGATCGTGATGCCCGCGTTCAGCAACAGGACGCTGTCGTCGATGATCGCCATTTCGCCGTTCGCGAAGTAGCGCCTCGGTACGCCGACGAAACCCAGATAGTGCATCGGGTAGTAGATTGCGTAGGTGCCGAGGAACGTGATCCAGAAATGCAGTATTCCGAGCCTGTCGTCCAGCATCTTGCCGGTCATCTTCGGATACCAGTGGTAGATCGCGCCGAAGATAACGAGGATTGGCGATACGCCCATCACCATGTGGAAGTGCGCGACGACGAAGTAGGTATCCGATAGCGGGACGTCGACGATAACGTTGCCGAGGAAAAGACCGGTCAATCCCCCTACGACGAAGGTGATGACGAAGGCGATGGAGAAGAGCATCGGCACCGTCATGTGAATGTTCGCGCGCAGCAGCGTCAGCGTCCAGTTGTAGACCTTGATGGCTGTCGGCACCGCGATGATGAGGGTCGTGGTGGCGAAGAAAAACCCGAAATAGGGGTGCATGCCGCTGACGTACATGTGGTGCGCCCAGACGATAAAGCTCAATACGCCGATGGCGACGATGGCCCAGACCATCATGCGGTAGCCGAAGATGTTCTTGCGCGCATGGGTGCTGATGAGGTCCGAAACGATGCCGAACGCGGGCAGAGCGACGATATACACCTCGGGATGGCCGAAGAACCAGAACAGGTGCTGGAACAGCAGGGGACTGCCGCCGCTATAGTCGAGTTGCTCGCCTAACGAGGACAGGGCTGGCATGAAGAAACTGGTGCCGATGGTCTTGTCCAGAATCATCATGACGGCGCTGACGAACAGCGCCGGGAACGCCAGCAGGCCGAGCACGGTCGCCATGAATATGCCCCATATGGACAACGGCATGCGCATCAGCGACATGCCGCGGGTGCGCGCCTGCAATATTGTCGTCACATAGTTCAATCCGCCCATCGTGAAGGCGACGATAAACACGGCGAGGGAGACAAGCATGGTCAGAATGCCCCAGTCGACGCCCGGGGTGCCCGGCAGGATCGCCTGCGGCGGATATAGCGTCCATCCCGCGCCGGTGGGGCCGCCCGGGACAAAATAGCTTGCCAGCAAAATCAGAACCGATACGAAATAGACGTGATAGCTGACCATGTTGACGAACGGGAACACCATGTCCCGGGCGCCACACATAAGCGGAACCAGGTAGTTGCCGAATCCGCCGAGGAGCAGGGCCGTCAAGAGGTATATCACCATGATCATCCCGTGCATGGTGATGAACTGGTAGTAGGCCTCGGGATCGATGAAGTCGAAGGTATCGGGGAAACCGAGTTGCAGGCGCATCAGGCCGGACAGGACCAGCGCCAGCAGACCCACGCCAATGGCTGTTATCCCATACTGAATGGCGATGACCTTGTGGTCCTGGCTGAACCAGTACCTGGTGATCCAGCTATGGGGATGGTGAACGTCGATCGCTTCTTGATAGGGGATTTGTGCCTCAACCGCCATCAGTTTCTCCTCGATCATCGACCGTGTGGCGCATGCTTGTGAGTGTCATGCGTGTCCTCATCGTGTTCATCGTGTTGATGTAGGCGACGACATCGTTGATCGCATCGTCATCGCTCAACTGCTTCGACATGAGGCCCATCTGTTTGCCCAGATTGTCCCCGGGTTGGCCCCCGCGAATGCCTTTGCGGAAATTGCGCAACTGGCGGGCCAGGTACCAGTCGCTCATGCCGGCGATTCGGGGCGCGAAGGTCCCGTGGCTACCGCCACCGTCCGAGCCGTGGCATACGGTGCATCCGCTGTACAGGTCGGCGCCGTGCTCTACATCTCCGGCGACCGTCGCGGGAGCCGGATCGTCCGGCAGGGAACGAATATACGCGATAACGTTTTCGACTGCGGCGTCGTCGAAGAGCGTCGCCACCATGGGTGCCATCTCCCTGCCGTAGGTATCGTCCTCGTGGACGCCTCTGTGTCCCCGCTTGTAGGCCAGGATCTGGTGCCGCAGATACCATGCCTCCTGACCCGACAGTTTGGGGGCGTTCAACGCCAGCATGCCTTCGCCGGCGGGGCCGTGACAGGCGGCGCAGAGGACATAGGCCATTTGGCCGGCGACCGCATCTCCCTTGGGGCGCGCCGCGACTTGGGCGTAGGTTGCCCGGCCCTTGAGCCAGGCGTCGTAATCTTCCTCGGTGTCGACGACGACGGTGCCGCGCATGGTGTGATGGCCCATACCGCAAAGCTCCGCGCACAGCACCTCGTAAGTACCGACGCGGGTCGGCGTGAACCAAAAGTAGGTGATCATCCCCGGCACGGCGTCCATCTTGGCGCGGAATTGCGGCACATAGAAGTCATGTAGCACATCTTTGGAGCGGAGCAGAACCTTCACGGGATGATCGATCGGCAGATGCAGCGCATCGCGCTCGATCAGGATGTCATCCTGGCCATAGGGGTCTTCCGGATCCATCCCGAACGGATTGTCCACGCGGATCCGCTTCGCGTCGACGGTGCCGAGAATGCCGTCTATGCCGGGCAGCCGATAGCTCCACGACCACTGCTGTCCGACGATCTCGACTTCCCGCGCCTGCGGCGGCACGTTGACGTAGTCGTCCCACACCGCAAGACCCGGCGCCAGCATGCCGACGACGCCGATGGTCGTGGCGATGGTCAGAATCCACTCCAGGCGTTTGTTTTCGGGTTCGTATGCGGCTTTCTGACCTTCGCGGTGACGGTATTTCCAAGTGGTGTAGACCATGAACAGCCCGATCAGGACGAAGGCGACACCGCAAATCCAGAACGTGACGAATACGGCGAAGTCGATGCCGCCCCAGTTCGACGCGATTTCGGTGAACCACCATGGACTCAGGAAGTTGAATACCAACGATCCGATAACGATGACGAACAACATGATCGCGACGATCATGGCGCGTTAATCCCCGGCCCCGGTGTGCGGGGCAATTTTTCTGCGTTCAACCTCACGGTCATCCTGTCCTGGTGCGTGCGTCCCTCTGTCTCGAAACCCATTCGGGAACCGGCATCGAAGGAAGTTTCGATCAAAGCCGAGATCGTCGCCTCAGCCTGTTCCATGTCTTGTCCTTGTCTTTTTGTCCGGACCCGCGTTGGACGTGCCTGACAAGCCCTTCGGCGTCGACGATGAATGCGGCCGACAGTGTTTCGACGGCGTAGATTATCGCAGAATCGGCGGCGGGATCGCTAGCCCGGACGTTTCTTCAAGGGCCGCGATGATCGCGCAGGCAAAAGTGCCCCACAGGCGGCCCCTTCCGCTTCGCCTGTGGCCGGGCTCCCGACAGGGCGACGGATTTTGTGGCGCCAGGCGTGAATCGCGCGCCGCATGGAGCACTCTCTCATCGGCCGCGCGCCCCGGCCGCCTTCCGGGCGGTAGAGCGATCTCGACTGGTTGCGGATGGCCGCCCATCGGGCAGTGATATGAGAGCCGGTCATCGTCAAGACAAGCCTCGGCAGCGCCGTCGCCGCCGCTCACCTTGCCATCCTTCACCATAGTCCAATACCCGGCTATCTCCCTCCATCCGTTAACAGCCAGGCCGGAGGATGGGTGTAGATTTCGCTGAAGCCCCGTAAAGTATTGAGAGTTTTGTACTGTAAATTGCCAGACAATTTGGTTGTTGCTCGCGAATACGGCCCGAATGGTGGTTCTGGAACCCGTATTCCTATTGGGTGAGATTGGCCGATATTTTGTTTGTTTTCATTTTTCTTTTTTGGAATCATACGTCGCGCCAATAAACCCGGGTGATGTTATGGACTTTAAGGACTACGCAGCGGAAGAAAAGAAGCGGCTGGTAGAGGAGCGGGATGTGATTGAACGCAAATTGAATGCGCTCGAAAATGCCATTCGCGCGTATGAGGGCTCGGTGTCGCCGGCCCCTGCGGCCGCCCTCAAGGCCGCGCCCGCCAAGAAAACAAGAAGGCGTCGGCGGTCTTCCCGGCGCCAGGAAATCGTCCGGATCATCGGTGAGGGCGGCAGCGACGGCATTGGCCGCGCGGGCATCATCCTGGCATTGGACGTAAAGGGCAACAAGTCGGCCGAGCAATCCGTCAGCAACACCTTGTCGGCCCTGAAGAAGGCCGGCGAAGTTCGCCACGGCGACGGCAAGTACTTCGATAGCTGATCAAGCCCGGCTCCCTTCGCCGACGTCGTCCGAGCCTGGGCAGCGCGCTTTGTCCGGGGACCGTCGCTCATGCGAGAATACCGTACCGAGCGGGAATAGCTCAGTGGTAGAGCACAACCTTGCCAAGGTTGGGGTCGCGGGTTCAAGTCCCGTTTCCCGCTCCAATTCTTCGACCAAACTTTTTCAAGGAATCTTGTCAAAGAAATAGAGCCGGACTGGATCCGGCGCCCCATTTCCCCAGAGAGATACGAACATGAAACGACCCGTACAACTGAGGCCGGCTGCCATCATCGTTGCGCTTTCCGTCTTGCTCGGCGGCTGCGCCGCAGTGACGGCCGAAGTCAACGCACCGGCGGTAGCGACAAGCGCGACGGAGGTTGCGACGGTGGAGGGTATCACCGAATACCGGCTCGGCAACGGACTCAGGGTCCTGCTTTTCCCAGACCGGAGCAAGCAGCAAATCACGGTCAATATCACCTACCTGGTGGGCTCCCGTCATGAGGGCTATGGGGAGACGGGGATGGCGCACCTGTTGGAGCACCTGGTCTTCAAGGGAACGCCAAAACACCCGAATATCGCCGCTGAACTGACCGAGCGCGGAGCCTTTCCCAACGGCACTACCTGGTTTGACCGGACGAACTACTACGAGACCTTTCCGGCCACGGATGACAATCTCGAGTGGGCGCTCGACCTCGAGGCGGACCGCATGATCAATTCCTTCATTGCCGCAGAGGACCTCGAATCGGAGATGACCGTTGTGCGCAACGAGTGGGAGCGGAGCGAGAACAGTCCCGGGCGGGTGCTCCAGCAGCGCGTCATGTCCGCCGCGTACGATTGGCACAACTACGGCAACGCCACCATTGGTGCCAGGGCGGATATCGAGCAGGTGCCCATCGACCGGTTGCAGGCGTTCTACCGCAAGTACTACCAGCCGGACAACGCGATCCTGGTCGTCGCCGGCCGTTTCGATCCCGCGCACGCCCTGGACCTGATCGCCGACAGGTTCGGAAGCATTCCGCGTCCGGACAGGACCGGCGCGAACCAGTTGTTTCCGACCTATACGGCAGAACCGGCACAGGATGGCGAGCGCAGTGTGACGCTCCGGCGGGTGGGGGAGGTCCAACTGATCCTCGCCGCGTATCACGTGCCGCCAGGGTCGCACGAAGAATTCGCTGCGTTGGACATCATGACGCACGTACTCAGCACCCAGCCGGCGGGCAGGTTGTACAAGGCTCTCGTGGAGCCGGGTCTGGCTGCCGGTGCCTCGGCCTTTGCGTATCAACTCAAGGAGCCGAGCCTGTTCGGCGCGACGGCGCAGGTGCGCAAGGAAGATTCGCTTGAGGCAGCGGCCGACGCGTTGTTCGCCACTTTGGACGAGATCACGCAAGCGCCGCCGACGGCGGAAGAAGTGGACCGCGCAAAGACCGACTACCTGTCGGCGATCGAACTCGCTTTCAACAACCCGCAAGGGATCGCCTTGCAGTTGAGCGAATGGGCGTCGATGGGCGACTGGCGGCTACTGTTCCTGCACCGTGATCGCCTGGAGCAGGTTACGCCCGAAGATGTGCACAAGGTGGCCCAGGCATATCTGAAACCGTCGAACCGAACCGTCGGCTACTACTATCCCACTGCCGAGACTCCGGCGAGGGCGGAGATTCCCGCCACCCCCGACGTTGCCGCGATGGTGGACGGCTACGTGGGTCGCGCGGCTATCGCCGAGGGCGAAGCGTTCGATCCGACACCGGCGAATATCGACGCGCGGACGCAGACACTGGCTCTGCCCAATGGCCTCCAGGTGGCGCTGCTGCCGAAAGAGAATCGGGGCGATGCGGTGAACGTCAGTTTCCAGTTTCGCCATGGCAATGAAGACGCGCTCATGGGCAAGGCCACCACTGCGGGACTCGCAGGTGGGATGCTCATGCGTGGCACAAAACAGCGTTCCCGCCAGGAAATTCAGGACGAGCTGGATCGGTTGAAGATCCAGGGCGGCGCGGGGGGCGGCATCGAGTCGGCGTCAGGGGGCTTTTCCACCGTGCGGGAGAACCTGCCGGAGGCCCTGAAGCTGATGGCGGAAATCTTGCGCGAACCCGCATTCGACGCCAAGGAATTCGAACTTCTCCAGGAACAACGGTTGGCCGGGATCGAAGCGCGAAAGTCGGAACCGGGGGCGCTCGCGCAACAGGCCCTCAACCGGCACCTGGCGGACTACCCGGAAGAACATCCGCTCTATTCCCCGACGTTCGACGAACGAATCTCGCGGATGGAGTCGGCGACCCTGGAGCAGGCGCGCGATTTCTGGGCGTCCTTCTACGGTACCCAAAGTGGAGCGATCTCGATCGTCGGAGATTTCGACCCGGACGAGATCGTTCCGCTCTTGCGCGACATCTTCGGTGACTTCACGGCGAAGGAGACGTATGTCCGCATGCCTCGCCCGTACCAGGAGGTCGAGACCGCTTCTATCGTCATAGAGACGCCGGACAAGGCCAATGCCACGATGTACGCGGCGAGGGTGATACCCATGCGCGACGACCATTCGGATTACCCGGCCCTCGTGCTTGGAAATTACATGCTCGGTGGCGGATTCTTGAGCTCCAGGCTCGCGACCCGGATCCGCCAGAAGGAAGGGCTGTCCTATGGCGTCGGATCGCAATTGTGGGCGTCGGCTCTCGATGAACGGTCGAGGTTCATGTCCTACGCGATCTTCGCGCCGGAGAACAGTGACAAAGTAGTGGCGGCGTTCCGGGAAGAGCTGGACAAGGTGCTGGCGTCCGGATTCACCCCCGAAGAGGTGGAAGCAGCCAAGCGCGGTTACCTCGACGCCGCCCAGAGTCGCCGATCGAGCGACGGTGTCGTGGCGGGGTCACTCGTGGGCAATCTGATCCTCGGCAGGACGATGGAGTTCGCCGAGGCGCACGAAGCGGCGATCAGGGCGCTGTCGCCGGAGGATATCCTCGCGGCGATGCGGCGGCACATCGATCCTGAGCAGATTTCGATTTTCCGCGCCGGAGACTTTGCCGGCAGTGAGGTTCAGTAATTTTCGGGCATGGACGAAGAGCCGCGACTGAGGATTCTTCTGAAGGTCAGGTTTATCCGTTCTTCAGTCAGCTTCGGCCTTTTCGGCAATTGGTGTGTCCAGTTGCGCTGGATGCCCGCGCCCATCTCGAGATAGCTACCGTCTGGCAGGGACAGGGTTAGCTGCAGTCGCGCCTGTCCGCTTTTTCGGACGCGGGCGCCCTTGTGCCGCAGGTAGAACGGTCGCTCCGATCCGAAACTGACGGAACCGATAACGGGATCGCTGCCGAGTTCCGGTTCGTCATCGCTGTGCCAGGAAACGCTGTCGCGGCCGTCCCTGTAGTAATTCAACAAAACGCTGTTGAACGTTGAACTCGTGACCTCCTCGATGCGCGCCCTGATCCCAAGCAATGTGCGTGTCCAACCAACGGGCTCTACGAATATGCCCGAATACCCGTAGCCCATACCCGGATCGCCGAACCAGGCGGTCATTCGCGGCAAGGCAAGCGATCTCCCGAACATCGTGATGCGGTCCGACTTCCAGTCGACCTCTTCCTTCAGGGCGCGAAGATATCGTTCGCTTTCGTCGGCGGAAAACAGGCGGGGATACAGACGCAGCTTTCCATCGGCGACGGATATGTCTTGAAAAGCCCTGGACGCCGTCATGGTGCCAAACGGCCGGTTGAGCCGTGCGAAAGGTTCTAACCGACCTCTACCATCTCAAAGTCGCTCTTCGGCGTCCCGCACTCGGGACAGATCCAGTCCTCGGGAACATCTTCCCATGCGGTTCGCGGCGCGATGCCGTCTTCGGGCTCGCCCTCGGCCTCGTTGTAGATGTACCCGCAGGTCATGCATTGCCAAAGTTTCACAGTCCGATCATCTCCTTTAGTTGTGATACGCGGGCGGCAGGCGCTGCCCGTCTGAGGGGTTCGACGGATCGGCGTTCCAAACCGGTCCCGGCCAGGCCGCGTCGTCGACGGTTCGCGCAACAACGTGCACGTGCAACTGCGGTATTTTACTGCTCATGAATTCATCGCCACCACCAACGCGACTGCAAGCGCGGAACCAATAAGAACGACCAGCACGATGCCTCCATCCGATAGCACGCCACCGCTATCCCCCGGCCTTGGCGCATTCCGCCGTCCGCGCGCAAATGCGTAGACGATGGCCAGGACAATCAGGGCCGGGACAACGAATTGGACGATGTATCGCATTGCATTGCCTCCGGTCCGCCACAATTGCCGCCATGCGGTACGCAATTATCGGCGCGCGTTTCGGTGGCATCAAGGATGATCAGCGGGCGCTGTGCTGCGGTTTTCCCTGGCGTGTGCCACTTGCCCGATGCGATTGCGCGGAGGATGATTCTCCCAAGCAACCGAAATGGCAGGAAACCGAATGGCCGCTTTAGATGGATTGCGCGTTCTCGACATGACGCAGTGGGAGGCGGGAACATCCTGCACGCAGTGTCTTGCATGGCTCGGGGCGGACGTGGTGAAGGTGGAGCAGCCGGAGATCGGCGACCCCGGCCGGGGCCGCCCGCGCGGCGACGTGCTTGACGCCCCGTATTTCGTCAACTGGAACAGCAACAAGCGCAGCGTCACCCTGGACCTCAGCATCCCCGAGGGACGCGAAATATTGCTGTCGATGGTGCCGCACTACGACGCGTTCGTGGAGAACTACGGTCCCGGAGTCGTGGAAAAACTCGACATCGATTACGACGTCATGCGCGCGATCAAACCGGACATCATCTACGCGCGCATCAAGGGTTTCGGCACGAGCGGTCCCTACGGCGGCTACAAGAGCATGGACATGGTGGCGCAAGCGACGGGAGGCGCCTTCGCCATCACCGGCCACGCCGATGGCCCGCCGATGCGGCCCGGCCCGACTATCGGCGATGCCGGCACGGGCGTGCAGGCGGCGCTGGCCATCGTGGCGGCATGGGCGCAGAAGCTGCGCACGGGCGAGGGGCAGCTTGTCGAACTGTCCATGCAGGAGGCGGTGACCTACTACCTGCGCACCGCAACGGGGGGCACGCTGTTCGGCACGCAGCCGTCATCGCGTTCGCGCGGTGGCCAGAACCCGTTCATGCGCCTCTATCCGAGCGCTCCGGGCGGCGCCAATGACTACGTGTTCCTGATGGCCGCCAATCCCCGCATGCAAAAGGCGACGTGCGATGTCATCGGCAAGGATCTCTTGTCCGATCCGCGGTTTGCCAGGTCGGCCGCCCGAGCGGAGAACTGCGATGCCATGATCGAGGAAATCGCCGAATGGACCCGGCAGCGCTCAAAGCGCGAGGCGATGGAGGCGTGGGCGGAGGCGGGCGTTTGCGCCGGGTCCGTCTACGGGCTTGAGGAGTTGTATACGGATCCGCATCTCGTCGAGCGCGGTTTCGTGCATGAGATACACCATCCGCACTACGGCGATATCAAGATGCTGGGCTGGCCCGCGAAGATGTCGAAGAGCAGCGTCGCGATATCGCCCGCGCCGCTGCTCGGCCAGCATACGTACGAAGTGCTGAGAGAGGACCTCGGTTTCGATGATGCGGACATCGCCCGTCTGCGAGTTGCAGGCGCAATCGGCAGCGAAGTGACCGAAGATTCCGAGATCAGCCAGGTGGCAGGTTAGTCCGGCGGGATCAGGGGGGGCATTGCCATGGCCGGGCCGCTCGACGGTATCCGTGTCATCGACTTTACGACGATGGTCGCGGGGCCGTACGCGACCATGATCCTTGCCGACCAGGGTGCCGACGTGATCAAGGTCGAGGCGCCGATGGCAAGCGATCACGCGCGTCGCGCGGGCTATGGTTCCAGACACTTCACTGCCGCGTTCGTCAACAACAACCGCAACAAGCGTTCCATGTCGGTGGATGCGAAGAGCGCCGCCGGCCGTGAGGCGATGCTGCGCCTGGCGAGGACGGCGGATGTCTTCGTCCAGAATTTCCGTCCCGGCGTCATGGCGCGGCTTGGCCTTGACGAGCCGGATCTGCGATCAGCAAACCCGGACATCGTATACCTCTCGATCAGCGGCTGGGGCGAGACCGGACCGCTCGCACACAAACCGGTCTATGACCCGATCATTCAGGCGCTGTCAGGTCTTGCCACCCTGCAGGCCGGGTCCGACGCTGCACGTCCGCGTCTCATTCGGACGATTCTTCCGGACAAGCTGACCGGGATCACCGCCGCGCAGGCGGTGTCGAGCGCGTTGCTTGCGCGCGAACGCACGGGAGAGGGCCAGCACGTGCGAGTGTCAATGCTGGACGCCATCATTGCTTTCATGTGGGCGTCCGACATGGGCGGTCTGACCTTCGTCGGCAAGGAGGTCAGTGTCCAGAGGGCGGCCACCTTTATCGATCTCATTTACGAAACCCGCACCGACTACATCAGCGTGTCAGTGATGACCAATACGCAGTGGGAAGGGTTCTGTCGGGCAGTCGACCATCCGGAGTGGCTGGCGGACGAGCGCTTCAAGACCCCGGCGGGGCGTGATCGCCATGCCGATGAACGGCTTGGACTCATGCAGTCGGCGCTGATCGAAAAGACTGCCGAAGAGTGGCTGTCCATACTCGACGTCGCCGGCGTGCCCTGCGCTCCGGTGCTCAAGCGTGCCGAGGTGGTGGAACACCCGCAGGTTCGCGCCAGCGGCATCGTCATGGAAACGGACCATCCTCACGCGGGGCGCCTGCGCCAGGCGCGCAATGCCGCGCGGTTCGAACGCACGCCCGCCGAGGTCCGTCGAGGTGCGCCGCATCTCGGGGAGCACACGGTCGAGTTGCTTCGGGAACTCGACTACACCGACGCGGAGATCGCCGAGCTGCTGGATTCGGGCACCGTAAGCGTACCGGGTGATCCCGCCTCGAATCCGGGCTAAGATCGATCGATCAGGTCAGGAGCCCCAAAGCATGGGTCTGCAGCACAAACTAGGCATTCCGACGGCGTCCGAAGCGCTCCCGGGACGTGATCGCTCGATGTCGATACCGACGCGGCATTTCGTCAACAGCAATCCCTTGAGCCCTCCATTTCCAGGGGAGATGGAGCGGATGTTGGTTGGCATGGGATGTTTCTGGGGAGCGGAACGGATGTTCTGGCAGACGCGGGGAGTCCATGTCACCGCTGTGGGATATGCGGCGGGCGCTACGCCGAATCCCTACTACGAGGAGGTCTGCTCCGGTCTCACCGGCCATAACGAAGTCGTTTTGGTGGTGTTCGATCCGCGCGTTGCGACCTACGCCGACCTGCTGAAAGTCTTCTGGGAGGGCCACGATCCGACGCAGGGGATGCGCCAGGGCAATGATCTGGGCACCCAGTACCGATCGGGGATCTACGTGTTCGACGCCAGGCAACGGCGACTCGCAGAGCGCTGCCGGGATGCGTATCAGCGGGCGCTGGACGCCGCCGGGTACGGAACGGTCACGACGGAGATCGAACCCGCGCCCGTCTTCTACTACGCCGAGGCATATCACCAACAGTATCTGGCCAAGGTGCCGCACGGCTATTGCGGGCTCGGTGGCACCGGCGTTTCCTGCGACGTGCGGCCGCTGGTGACGTTGGAAAAAGGTCTCGGTGGCTGACCGAAGACGCCCTGAACCGCCCACCAGAGCCAACCTTTCCGGCGTGAGGCAGTTCCGATGAGGGATCGCATCGGCATCGGCATCGATTTCGGCACAACGAACTCCGCCGCCGCGATATTCGACGGACGCTCGGTGCGCCTGGTCGATCTGGAGGAAGACTCCCCGATCCTGCCGTCGGCGATGTACATCGACCGGGATTTGCGCACACAGACGGGACGCCGCGCCATCGAACGCTACATCGCGGTCAACACGGGACGCACCGTCGAGCTCATACCGGAAGTGAACGGCGAGGCGTCGCTCGCATTGAGCGGCGATTCCGGCGGGCGCCAGGGACCGCAGGTATTGACGCGCAAGGTATACGGCCAACCGGTTCGGGATAGCGGTTTGCGCGGGCGCCTGTTCCGCGGGACCAAGCGCTTGCTCGGTCGAGAGGACGCGCGTCGGTTGATGGTCTTCGATCACCCGTTTCGCCTGGTAGCGCTTGTCACGCCGATCTTGCTGCGCATCCGCGATGCGGTGCAGGACGTCGGCGCGGATGATGCGCGAGGCGGCTGCATGGGGCATCCGGTCAACTTTGAAGGTCGGAGCATGCGCCGCAACACGCTGGCGCTGTCCCGCCTCGGGGAGGCGTACGGACATGCGGGCTTTGACCATACCCGGTTTTTTCCCGAACCGGTGGCGGCCGCCGTTGGATACCTGCACGCGCACCCGGGCGTCATCGGAACGCGCATCCTCACCGTCGATTTCGGCGGCGGAACGTTGGATTTGTGCGTGCTTGAAAGGACCGACGGCCGGGCGGGTTTTCGGACCGTGACCACCCATGGCGTCGCGCTCGGCGGCGACAGGATCGATCAGCGCATCTTCAGCGAACTGCTGTTCCCGCTGCTCGGCAAGGGCGAGCGTTGGAAACGCAGGGGAGCGGCGCGGGTAATCGAGACGCCATTCCCCTTCCAGCGCTACGAGAAGCTGCTCCTCAACTGGGCCGTGACATACATGTTGAGTCAGAACCAGTACACCACGCCCGTGCTCGACTGTATCGCGCAAGGTGGTCCGGCACGTTTCAAGTTCCGGCGTTTGCGGGATCTCATCCAGCAGAATCACGGCTATCGCGTATTCGAGGCGATCAGGACGCTCAAGGCCGAACTGTCTCGCGCCGAAGAAGCCGTGCTCGACATTCCGGAGATCGATGTGGAAATGCGGGTGACGCGAGCGGCGTTCGAGGCGCTGATCGCGGACCTGCTGGACGAGTTTGAACGGGCGGTCGACGACACTTTGTCCCGTGTCGGACTTTCGCCGGGCAAAATCGATATCGTCCTGCGCACCGGCGGTTCCTCGCGCATTCCCGCCGTCCGCCGGATCCTCGACAGGCGATTCCCGGGTCGCGTGGTGGAACACGATCCCTTCACCGGCGTGGCGTCAGGTCTCGCCATCGCAAACTATTACGGTTTGGTCTCCTGAGCGATGCGTGATCGCCGGTTGCGCTAACCGGTTAGTCGCGACGGCTATACGCGGGGTCGAGCGCTTCGAACAACGTCTCGATCATCCGGTAGGTCAGTCCCCAGACGAAGTGGCCACCCCGGACGCGGTAGCCGTTGAACGGCGTCGGGACCCCGGCGATCAGTCGATCCTCGCTGGCGCGGCTGCGACCGCCGTGCATCGGCGCGAGGGATGACCACACCACCGCGTCCACTTCGTCGCTGAGTTCGAACGACGGGTCGCCGTCCAGCAAAAAGACGAAAGGCGCTACCAGCATGTCGAACGTGCGTGCTCGTCGTGAGGGGCGCTGTTGCGACAGCTCCCCGATCATGTTCGCGCGATCGACGACCAGACCGATCTCCTCTTCTGTCTCGCGCAAGGCGGCTGCGGCGAGGTCAACGTCCTGCGGTTCGCGGTGCCCACCGGGAAAGGCCATATCGCCCGACCAGGGGTCGCCTTTCTTTTGGGCGCGTTTGATCAACAGGACATCGGTGTCATCCGCGCGCTCGCGCAGCACTATCGCCACTGCGGCCTGGCGCGTACCGCGTTCGGGTTCGAAGCGCGTCGGTTGGTGGGCAGCGAGCCGCGCCTTGATATCCGTCATGGGAAGCACTCGGCTATGATACGCGCCCCATGTCCCTGGAATCCTCCGCCAACAGGTGTTTCGTATGCGGGCCGGGCAATCCCCGTGGCCTGCGCGTCGGCTTTCGCCTGGACGGGGAAGTGTGTCGCGCGGAGTTCACGCCGGACGACGAATGTGTGGGTTATGAAGGCGTTGTCCACGGGGGAATTCTTTTCAGCCTGCTCGACGATGTAATGGCCAACTGGGTCTTCCTTCGCGGCGAACGCTGTACTACGGCGAGGGCCGACATTCGCTATCGCCAGCCGCTGCCGGTGGGGGTGCGGATCGATCTCGAAGGCAGGTTGCTGAGACGCCGGGGGCGCGTCGCGATGCTTGAGGGCAAGGCCCTACGGCACGATGACGGGACTGTCGTGGCGGAAGCTGCGGGCAGGTTCCTTGTGGAGGCATGGACAGGGCTGGCCAGCGAATCGAACTAAGCGCGCGCCGCTTGATGCAAAGCGCGGACTGCCGTTCCCTTCATGGGTGAGCTTGGGCTCGGTCGGTCCGGCGGGCGGCGTGGCCAAGCAGCAGGCCCTCTGCTTTTTCGAACGCATCCCCGACCACCCGCATGAATTCCCGAATACGCGCGGCGGAGCGCAGGTCGGGATGCGCCAACAGCCAGATCTCCCGCGCGATAGCGGGGTGGGGCGGTTCGATACGGACGAGTCCGGGATCCGCATCGCCGAGCGCGCATGGCAGCGGTCCCAGTCCCATGCCATGGCGCACAGCGGCGTGCTGCATGGACACATCAGTGCAGCGTGTCCGGATCGGCGCATGCGCGAACGCGTCTTCACGGAAGTCCATGCGCAGGTCTGTCAACTCGACCCATCCGGCGGCGCGGATGTCGCGCGACTCCACGATTTCGCGGGTCCCGTACACGGCGAAAGCCAACGCTCCAACGCGCCGGCCGATGAGGTGTTGGGGCGGATCATCGGTGATCATGAGCGCGCAATCCGCCTCGCCTCGTCCGATATCGGGACGCGCGGATGATGAGACAAACTCGATTTCCATCGCGGGGTGCGTGTGGGCCAGCGTTGCCATGGCGGGCAACGCGACTCCAGCGACAACGGCGGGTACCGATACGACGATGCGCCCGGCCAGTCTCTGGTCGCCGCCTGCGACAGCACAACGAAGGTCCGCAACCTGTTCCGCGATGACTTCCACCCGCGCCAGGGTATCGCGGCCCGCATCCGTGATCTTGAGACCGCCGGGATTGCGGTGGAACAGTTTTACGTCGAGTTGCCGCTCGAACTGATCCAACCGGCGCGTTACTGTCGATGCATGCACGTCCAGAGCCTGCGCGGCCCGACGGACCGTTCCCGCCCGGGCAAGCGCCTGGAACATGCGGAGATGGTCCCAATGGAGGTCGGCCATGGCGGGTTTGACACCAGTTGATCACGGAGCTTGAAGTATCGATCAGGCGTTATCATTAATGCAACATCGCGTTGCAGAAGTAGCCTATTGCGCGCAACGTTACTTTCGGTAACATCACTAACCAATCTCGTTCCCTCCCCCCGTAGGCTGCGTAGAAACCTCCCCAGGTTTCTCCAGCCTACACTTAGCTTCTTTCAGTAGTCCGATTTCGTCGGACCGCCACTGAGCGTGCGGCGCAGAAACGTGTAGGCGAGGGCCCACATATGTGCCGCCTGTGCATTGTCCGCGGCGCCGGCGTGACCGCCTTCGATATTCTCGTAGTAGAGGATCGGGTGTCCCTGGCTGGCCATTTTGGCCGCCATCTTGCGCGCGTGGCCGGGATGGACGCGATCATCCCGCGTGGAAGTCATGACCAATAGCGGCGGGTATCGGGTTTCCGGGTCGAGATTGTGGTACGGCGAGAAGGACCTGATGAAGGCCCATTCCTCCGCTTCGTCGGGGTCGCCGTACTCGGCCATCCAACTCGCCCCCGCGAGCAATTCGTGGTAGCGGCGCATGTCGAGCAGCGGGACTTGCGCCACCACTGCGCCGAACAGGTCGGGACGCATGGTCAGCATGTTGCCGGCCAGCAGGCCTCCGTTGCTGCCCCCCATCACGCCCAGTTGCTCGGGCGTCGTGATTGCACGGCGGATCAGGTCTTGTGCAACCGCAATGAAGTCCTCGTAAGCGCGGGGGCGGTTCGCCTTCAATGCGGCCTGGTGCCAAGCGGGTCCGAACTCGCCGCCGCCGCGTATGTTGGCGACGACGTAGACGCCGCCCTGTTCCAGCCACATGGCGCCCACCCCCGGCGAGTACTGGGGCGTCAGCGAGATTTCGAAACCGCCGTAGCCGTAGAGCAGCGTGGGACGGGGGCCTTTCTCCTTCGAATTCTCCACCAGGAAGTACGGAACTCGCGTTCCGTCTGCGGAGATCGCCCACTCCTGGGCGATCGAGAGGCCTTGTGCGTCGAACATGGCCGGCATGCGTTTCAAGGCGATGTCCGGATCGCCGACAGTGCCGAGAGAAAGGGCGGACGGGGTGATGTAGTCCGCGGTGTCGATGAAGTAGCGGTCGTCCACATGGGGGTCCACTGCCCGCACGCTGATCGTCTGGATTCCGCTGGCTTCGGTCAGACCCGTCCGCACCCAGCCCTCGGCGGTCGGCGTTGCTGCATCGACGCGATTGCGGACATTGTCCAGCACATTGATGAGAACGTGGTTTCTCGTCGGGCTGTATTGCGCGAGGGAACTGCCTTGACTCGGGTCGTACAGTGCGTCGAGTCTGCGTTCGCCGGCCAGGAAACGCTCGAGGTCCGCCGCAAGCAGGCTACCTGCGGCATACGTTTGCGCGCCGACAGTCCAATCGGTGTCGAGCGTGATGAAAAGCCGGCCCCGGTGGACCGACGCGGTAGCGTCGGAAGGTATGTCGATGGCCTGCAGCGCGCCTTCCCGGCGGATGAACAGTTCCTTGTTGTAGAAGTCGATGTCTCGGTGGACGAATTGGGCTTCGTATCCCGTCGCGAGCGTGGCGTAGGCGCCGACACCGACATCAGTCCGCCTGCCTTCGAAGATTGTCTCCGCGTCTGCCAGCGCCTCGCCTCGCCGCCAGAGTTTGACGATCCGGGGATAGCCGGACTCCGTCATCGTATCGGGGCCGAAATCCCTCGCGACGAACAGTTCGTTCTTTCCCGCCCAGGAGAACGACCCCTTGGATTCGGGCAGGTAGAAGCCGTCCGCAACGAACGACTTGGTCGTGAGGTCGAACTCGCGGACGACATTGGCGTCCGCGCCGCCTCGGGACAGCGCTATCAGGCAGCGGTCGTAGGTCGGCTCAAGGATTTCCGCATACGCGAACACCCAGTTCTCTTTCTCGGCTCGCGCCAGCGAATCAACGTCGAGCACCGTTTCCCACGCCGGGTGGCGTTTGCGGTATTCGTCCAGCGTTACTCGGCGCCAAAGGCCCCGAGGGTGTTCGGCGTCCCGCCAGAAATTGTAGTAGTGCGGCCCGGACTTCGAGATGTAGGGGATCCGATCGCTGGAATCGAGAATCGCGCGCAGCCGCCGCTCGGACGCCGCGAAAGATTCGCCCCGCGCCAGCGCTTCCCGGGTGTCTCGATTGCGCGCTTCGACCCAGGCCATGGCCCTGTCGCCATCGATGTCTTCAAGCCATAGATAGGGATCGTCTTCGTTCGCCTGGGTCATTGTGAATTGTCCGAACAGGAGCAGCGCAACGATACGCCTTGCCGCGGCACGGATACCATCGCGTCGACGCACTCGGATTGCCGCGCAGGCTTATGATCGCGCCGTTGACGCGGGTTCTTGGTGGACGCCGGTCAACGGTTGCGCGAGCCGTTGATGGCGTGGAACAGGAGCAGCAGCAGCACGGCACCGACGGTCGCCAGCACCAGGCTGATCAGGTTGAAGCCCGTCACGGTGCCGAGGCCGAGTTGTGTACCGATGAAGCCGCCCACGACGGCGCCGACAATGCCGATGACGATCGTAGCGACGATGCCCCCCACGCCGCCCGGGTTTTTCGTCGGCGTGAAGACTCTCGCCAACGCGCCGACGATCAACCCAAACAAGATCCAGCTGACAATACCCATGGCACTTCGCCAGAACGTTCCTTGAACGCTACGATACTACGCCAGATGCGGCGATTGCGCGGGCCACGAAATCCGGTTCCTGCATCGGAATAAAGTGGGTGAGGTCCCGTCGGTATACGTCGCGCCCGCGCGTGAAGGCAGCCGCGAGCCGGTGCCATGTAGGAGACCGCGAAAAGTCCATCTGCACCTGTGCGGCATCCCTGGGTGGGGCGCGGACCACGAGCACGTCATGCGGCAGCGCGCGGATCTCCGGATAGATGTCCGTGCCGCCGCTTCCCATGTATACGGCCGACTCGATGATGGGCGGACAAGCGAGCGTAAAGCCGCCGCCTGGTTTCTTCAGGACTCCATGGCGGCAGTAGTCGCGAAGCACATCCGCACGCCAGAGCGCAAACGGCATGCGGTCGCACAGCCGGTCGTGGAGTTCCGTCCAGGTATTGAAATCCGCCTTGCGCCGTGCGACTGGATGCGCATCCGCGGACGCGTACTGGCGCTCGCGAGGCCAGTCTCGGTACGCATCGGGCGCAAGGATGACCGGATCGACCAGCACCAGTCGTTCAAAGCGCTCGACGCGGTTGGATGCGGCCTGCACCATGGCGTGCCCGCCCATGGAATGGCCGACGCCGATTACTCGCCGGAGGTCGAGTTGATCGATGAAGGCTGTAAGATCGGCGCCAAAGACTCGCCAATCGTACGGCCCCGCCTTGCCGCTGCGTCCGTGGCCGCGCTGGTCGAGGGCTATTGTGCGGTAGCCAGGCCCCAGGGCTGTTGCGACGGCGTCCCAGCAACGGGCATGGAACCCGGTCGCGTGGGCCATAACAACCGGCTGGCTGCGGGGATCTCCCCACTCGAACCAGACGATCTCGATGTCACGCACTCGGGCGCGATACTCGCGAGGTTCGTTCAATCCCGGATCCTGTAGTGGATGGTTCCCGGTGGGGCATTATCCACGCGGCGCGAGTGCCGGGGGAGTCGTGAGTGCCGCCATCGGCTAGAATGGCCGTTGTGACCACGCGCTCCAGCAAGCACCAGATCGTCTCGTCCGATTCCGAGCCGCTCATCCGTGTGAACCACTCCGACGAGCCGTTGGGGTTCCTCGACAAGTGGGCTTGCCACGACGGCGGCGGAGTGCTGCATCGCGCATTCTCGGTGTTTGTACTCAACGCGGCTGGAGAACTGCTGCTCCAGCAGCGCCACCAAAGCAAGAGACTGTGGCCTGGATACTGGTCCAATAGCTGTTGCTCGCACCCGCGCGCGGGGGAGCAGATGGACGAAGCCGTGGCTCGCCGACTCGAGCAGGAACTGGGTATCGACGCCGACGTCGAGTTCGTCTACAAGTTCGAGTACCGCACCGCGTTTGAAGACATCGGGACGGAACACGAACTCTGCTGGGTCTATGTCGGTCGCACCGATGCGACTCCGGTAGTCAATACGGCCGAGATAGCGGCCTGGCGCTGGATCGACCCGGCCGATCTGGATGACACGTTGCGCGAAGCCCCCGAAAGTTATACGCCGTGGTTCAAGATGGAGTGGGCGCGACTGCGGGCGACGGACGCCATCTAGCCCCCCGACGTCAGGCCGACCGATCTTTTTTGCTCCCCCGGGATGCGCGGGCGGCTATCATGCCCGGCGAGATATCTGTTGAGGAGAAACCCGTGAGCCAACTATTGGGGAGTCTTGCGCGGGCAATCAAGGATCGGACCACGTTTCCGCCCATGCCCGAGAACCTGACGTTGAACGACGCTTACGCCATGCAGGCGGAACTCGTTCAGGCGGTGTCGGGAGGCGCCATCGCGGGGTACAAGGCGGGCCTCACCGCGGCGGCCGGTCAAGCGCAGTTCGGCATCGATCACCCGCTCATCGGCGTACTGTACGAGTCGGGTCGGTTGCAATCGGGGGTGTCCTTTTCAAGCGGTCCCGGGGTCATGCTCGAGTGCGAGATCGGGGTTGTGATCGATGCCGCCGGGACTGCCCGGACAGCGGGTCCCGTCATCGAGGTTCCGCGCGCTGCGTGGGCCAGCCCGGAGGACGCCACTGGAATCAACATGGCCGCCTCCAACATCGCTGCCGACCGGTTCATTACCGGCGAACAGGGAGAGATACGTGACGACTATGACGACCTTGCGGTAACCCTTACACGGGACGGCGAGACCGTAACGCAGGCACCGCTCCACGAGGCCCTCGGTGGTCCTCTTCCAGCGCTGAAGTGGATGACATCGCTGGCTCGGGAACTTGGTCGTCCACTGGAGGATGGCATGTTGATGATCACGGGCGCCGTCGGCGGAATCCAACCGGCGCAACCCGGAGAGTATGTCGCCGACTACGGTGTGCTCGGCAAGATCACGTTTACGGTGACCTAGCGGCGGCGGCCTCGCCCCGAAACGGCCGACTGGCATGTCCATCGTCAGCCCGCCAGACATCCTCCGGCATGCAGAGCGCCTGTACGATGCGTCGGAGGTGGACTTCGCCATCGACCGGCTGGCAGTACGGATGGCGCTTGACCTGCAGGATGCGCGACCCATCCTGGTATGCGTGATGAACGGCGGTCTCCCATTCGCGGCGGCGCTGATGGGACGTTTCGCGTTCCCGCTCGAACTGGACTATGTCCATGCCATACGTTATCGGGGCGGAGCAGAGGTGTCCGGCACGCTCAGGGCACCTCGCGCCGGCGACCTTGAAGTGCGCGTCGATCTGGCGCGCGATGTCACCGACCGCACGGTCGTGCTGGCAGACGATGTATTGGATCGGGGAACCACGCTCGAGAGCATTGCGGCGATGGTGGCAGGAGCTGGCGCGGCACGCGTCTATACGGCGGTGCTTGTCAACAAGAAGGTCCCGGGGAGGACGTTCACAGCCGACTATGCGGCGCTCGATGCGCCTGATCGCTATCTGATCGGGTGCGGAATGGACTGTGGCGGCTGGTTTCGGAATCTTGACGGCATCTACGCGCTTCCCGATGACGGGGAGGTGGCAAAGTGAAGCTGGCGATCATCGGCGGCACGGGAAGTCCACGTCTGGCCGGCGTCGGTCTGCGCTGGCAACCCGCCGCGGACTCGGCGGATACGCCCTACGGCGCTGCCTCGGCAATCCCGGAAGTCGCCTTGACGGCCTCTGGGGAAGTCCTCTTGTTGCCGCGCCACGGAAGGCCTCCGGGAATCGCGCCGCACCTGATTAACTATCGCGCGAACATGTGGTTGATGAAGGAACTCGGCGTGGACGCGGCTGTCGCCACCTACGCCGTGGGCGGCATCGCGCCGAACCTACGCGATGCCGACCTTTTGATTCCGCACCAGATCATCGACTACACATGGGGGCGGCGGCACACCTACGTCGAGGTCGGCGAGATTCGACACATCGACTTCACGCGGCCGTTCGATGACCGTGTGCGGCAGGGATTGATCTCGGCCGCCGACGAATGCGGTCTCGCGGGCGGGCTACATCGACGCGGCGTATACGGGTGCGTACAGGGGCCCAGGCTTGAAACTGCGGCCGAGATCAACCGCATGGAGCGTGATGGTTGCGCGGTCGTCGGGATGACTGCCATGCCGGAAACGGCATTGGCCAGGGAATTGGACATCCCCTATGCGGGGATATGTCTCGTTGTCAACGCGGCGGCGGGAAGGGGAGAGGGACCGATAACGGACGTACAGATCAATGCTGCCTTGAAACGTGCCGCCACCGACCTCGAGCGTTTGCTGGGCGCGTTCCTGGCTATGGAAGCGAATGATCCATCTGACAAACTGCGATAAGTGACGCGCAACTGGCGCACCCGCAGGGACTCGAACCCCGAACCCCCAGGTTCGAAGCCTGGTGCTCTATCCAGTTGAGCTACGGGTGCGTGAGAGGGGAATTATACGCGGTGCAGACGACCTTCCGGCGAGCTTGCGACGCTTCATGGCATACTGCTGCACGTTACTGATTTGGAGCAACACGTGGGTGAACAGCCGCTAGAGGGCCTGACGGTCCTCGACTTCGGTCAAATCTACAATGGTCCCTATTGCGGCTATCTGTTGGCAATGTCAGGCGCCCGCGTTATCAAAGTCGAATCGCCCCTGGGAGAGGGATTGCGGGGCGCAACGGGTTCCGAGAGCTTTCCGTTCACGATGCTGAACGGGCTGAAGGAGACCATCACGATCAACCTGAAGTCGCAAGCGGGGCGTGAACTGGTCGTTGGTCTCGCAAGGCAGGCGGACGTACTACTTGAGAACTTCCGTCCCGGCACCATGGACAAGTTCGGCGTCGGCGCGGATGCGCTGCTGAAAGAAAACCCGCGCCTGATTTATGCCGCTTCGACCGGATACGGAAACAGCGGTCCGCATCGGGACTACCTGGCCATGGACATCACGGTCCAGGCCATGAGCGGCATCGTCAGCATCACCGGCAACGACGGCGAGCCGCCGCTGAAGTCGGGGCCCGCCCTATGTGACATGCTGGGCGGCATCCACCTCTACGCGACCATCGTCTCCGCGCTCTATCGACGGGAGCAGACGGGAAAAGGCGCGGCTATCGATGTCGCAATGCAGGATGCCGTGTTGCCGACACTGGCCTCGGCGTTGGGTGCCTACTACCGCTTCGGCGCCACTAACCCTCCACGCACGGGCAATCGGCATCAGGCCCTCGGCGTTGCGCCGTACAACCTCTATCCGTGTTCCGACGGTTACGTCGCGATCATCTGCGTACGCGATGGGCACTGGCGCAAACTCGTCGAGCTTATGGGCCGTGCGGAACTCGTGGGCGATCCCAGGTTCGCGGACAAGAAAACCCGTGCCGAGCACATGGAAGAAACGGATGCCATCGTCGAACAGTGGACCTCGAGCCTGCCCAAGGATGAAGTGTTCCGACTCTGCCAGTCAGGCGGCGTGCCCTGCGCGCCGGTGCAATCCCTGGACGATGTCGTGAACGATCCGCACCTGCACGCCCGCGGCGCGTTGCACAGGGACAAGCATCCGGTTTTCGGCGATATCGTTATACCGACGACGCCGCTCAGAATACGCAATGTCAAACCGCCGACACCCCAACTGCCACGCCGACTCGGACAGGACAACGTGGCCGTCTACGGCGAGTTTCTCGGCCACAGCGAACAGGACGTGGAGGCCTTGAAGGAACAGGGCGCGATCTGACATTACGCGTTCCGCCGTTTTTTCGGAGCCTTCAGCCAGGGAGCGCGAGGGGACACCTCGCATGAAAGAGCCTTCAGCCGGGGAGCGCGAGGGGGCACCTCGCATGAAAGAGCCTTCAGCCGGGGAGCGCGAGGGGGCCGCCCCTCGCATGAAAAGAGCCTGCCGTTTCGCTGGCTCTCGACGGATTTCGAGGTCGCGCTACTGTCGTTCGATAGCCCGACGTTCAGGCAAGTTGAAACGTTGTCGCGACGAGGGAATGCGGCGGCAGCTCGACGACAACCTGGTCCCTGGTAGACCAGCCTTCAAACGGTTTTGCAATCACGGTGTTTGGCGCCTCGAAAGTGTTCTGCTCATCGAGCGAGAGCGCGTGCACGATCTCGCTCGTTTCAACGCGCGTGATCGAGCCTCCGCTGAACTCGACAGCGAGTGGCAGTGGCTCGGACGTATGCCGATTTATCGCGAATATATTCAATGATTTATCGTTGAGAGTTGCGGCGGCGTCAAGGTACGGCACCTCGCCAAACCTGCTCTCGTAGCGCGGTCCGTCGATGTGGGCGGACAGGGCGATGCCGCCCTTGCGGTCGGAAAACAGCTTGAAGGCGTAGAAGATCGACTGCTTGAGCAGCGCATCTCCGTCGGTCAGCAAGGGCCCGATGACGTTCACGAGTTGTGCGAGGTTGGCGATCTTGACGCAGTCCGCGTGGCGGATGAAGCTCATCAGGAACGCGGCGACCACGAGGGCGTCTTCGAGGTTGTAGCGCTCTTCCAGGAGGGGCGGCGCGAACTTGCCGCCGCCGTCGGTGTGGTTGCCGCCACGGGTCCGGTACCAGACGTTCCACTCGTCGAAACAGAGGAATGCACGATGGCGACTGTTGCGTCTCGCCTGGACATATTGGCAGCATGCGTTCATCGCTTCGATCTGCTCGTCGATGCTGGCGCCGATGGCGAGGTAGCTCGGACTGTCGCCGTCCGGATTGCCAACATAGCGGTGCAGGCTGACGTAATCAGCCGTGCTGCCCATGCTCTCCAGCACGGTGCGGTCCCAATCGAGCCAGGTCTGCATGCTCGGATTCGACGATCCGCATGCGACGGTCTCGATGCTTCGGTCACAGGCTTTCATCATTCTGGCGGCCTGACGGGCGCGCAGCGCATACTCGCTGGCCGGCGCGTGGCCTAGCTGCCAGGGCCCGTCCATCTCGTTGCCGAGGCACCACACGGGCACGGCGTGGGGCGCTTCAGATCCGCCCGCCGCCCGCATGTCGGCGAACAGCGTACCCGTGGGAGCGTTGCAGTATTCGACCCAATCGCGAGCTTCCTCCGGCGAGCCCGTGCCGAGATTGGCCGCGAGCATCGGCGTCCAATCCAGTTTCCGGCACAGTCTGATGAATTCGTCGGTTCCGAACTGATTCGTTTCGATACTCTGCCACGCGAGCTCGCGCACGGTCGGCCGGGACGCCTTGTCTCCGATGCCGTCGCGCCAGCGATAGCCGGAGGCGAAGTTCCCGCCCGGGTAACGCACGATGGTCATGGCCAGTTCGCGGAGGGCCAGAACGACATCGGCGCGGAAGCCGTCTTCATCGGCATGGGCGGAATCCGGGTCGTAGACGCCTTGGTAGATCGAGCGACCGAGGTGCTCGAGGAAACCCCCGTAGAGCAATGGGCTCACGGCTCCAATCACGAATCGAGGATCAAGCGTCACGCGCGTAACGTCCATCGAGAGCAATACGTCCTTCAGACTCAACCGCATCAAGAGTGATACCCTGAAGGTGCCAAAGCAAATCCAACACGAGCCATGACCGCCAGGGCAACAGCATTCGACACCGTCGAGGACGCTATCGCCGCCGTGGGTGCGGGCGAACTTGTCGTCGTGGTGGACGACGATGATCGCGAGAACGAAGGCGACCTCATCATGGCGGCGTCCAAGGCGACGCCCGAACGGGTCGCGTTCATGATTCGTCATACGAGCGGGATTCTTTGCGCGCCGGTGACGGTCGATGACGCGAAGCGTCTGCGTCTCGAACCCATGGTGGCGCGCAACGATGCGCCGCTTTCCACTGCGTTCACGGTCAGCGTGGACTACCGGCACGGTTTGTCCACGGGGATCTCGGCCGAAGAGCGCGCGAATTCAGCCCTGGCTCTCGCGAACAGCAATGTCGGCGCGGACGACTTCGTTCGTCCAGGGCATATCTTTCCCTTGATCGGCCGCGTCGGCGGCGTATTGGTGCGCTCGGGACACACGGAAGCGGCCATCGATCTGGCGATGGCGGCGGGTTGCCCGCCGGTCGGATTGCTGGCGGAGATCGTGAACGACGACGGATCCGTCAAGCGCCTGCCCGAACTGAAGGCTTTTGCCCGCGAATACGGCCTCAAAATCACATCCATCGCGGATCTCATCGCGTTCAGGCAGCGGCGCGAGGTGCTGATCGAGTTGTCGCACGAGTTTCGGGTACAGACACCTATCGGTCAGGCGCGGGCGTACGCGTATCGGACGAAATTCGAGGATGCCGAGCACTTGGCGCTGGTGTTCGGACGCTTGGACCCAGGCGTCAGCGTGCCCGTCCGCATCCACCGGGAACGGTTGGTGGAGGACATATTCGGGCCCCAGTCCAACCACGAGACGAGCCTTTTGAACTTGTCGCTGCGGCGTATTGACGACCTTGGCGGCGGTGTGATGATTTACTTGCGCAGCGGCTTCGTCGGGGTGCCGCTCGGAAGCCTCGACCATGCGGCCTCCGCGACGCGGGAAAGCGAGCGCAAGGCAGAGTGGCTCGAGATCGGCGTCGGTGCCCAGATACTGAAAAACCTCGGCCTCGCCAACATTCGCATTCTCGCCGCGCGCGAGATCGACTACGTCGGTCTGGAAGGTTTCGGATTGCGCATAGACGGTACGGAACTCCTGGTGGATCCGGTCGGGAACCCGGTCGGGAACCGGGGTGACAGCGATGCCTGACGTTCCGGTCGTCGGCGTCACGCTCGGTGACCCGGCGGGGATCGGCCCGGAGGTGCTTGCCAAATCGCTCGCCTCGTTTGATCGCAGCATTGCCCGCCTGGTTTTTTATGGAGTTGGCTGGTCCCTCGATCTGGGCGCGAAGTTCGCCGGTGCAAGACTGAAGTACGCGCGCTACACCGATTTCTGCGACATCGACTGGGGTGACGAGGCTTGGCCGTTGATCGACTCTGGCATCGAAGAACCCGATGGTTTCGAGATGGGCCGGGTATCTGCGGTATGTGGGGAGGTGGCGGTCCAGGCGGTGGAGACTGCCGCGCGGGACGCCCTGGCCGGTCGCATCGCAGCGATGATGACGTGTCCGATCCACAAGGAGGCGATCCACTTGGCGGGCTATGTCGATGACATAGGTCACCAGGAAATCCTCGCGCGGGTGGCGAACGTGGAGCACACGGCGACGATGCTGATGACGCCGGGTTTGAAAGTCGTGCATCTATCGACGCACAAATCGTTGGCGGAAGCGGCGCGCTACGTGGACCGCACCAACGTTCTCGCAAAGCTCAAGCTGGCGCACGCGACGCTCTCCACCTGGGGTTTGCGCGCCCCGAAAATCGCCGTCGCCGCGTTGAATCCTCATGCGGGGGAGGGCGGTCTGATCGGACGCGAAGAGATCGATGAAATTCAACCTGCGGTGGCGGATGCGGTGGAGGCGGGCGTCGACGCGGTGGGGCCGCTACCGGCGGACTCGGTCTTCAACCGAGCCATCGAGGGCGAGTTCGACGTGGTGCTCGCCCTCTACCACGACCAGGGTCACATCGCGGTCAAGGTGCACAACTTCCACCAGAGCGTGACGGCGACTCTCGGCATTCCCTTTGTGCGCACGTCGGTCGATCACGGCACGGCGTTCGACATCGCGGGAAGTGGCGCGGCCGATGCCAGTGGCGCGACCGCCGCGCTGGACGCGGCGGTGATGCTGGCGTCTGGCAATCTATCGCGGGACTAGGCACACTCCACGGACGACGCCCAGGCGTTGCGCCGAAGCTCGGTAGACCGTCCCCGGTCACTGGCGCTCCGTGGTCGACGAGCGGGGCCGGGCCACCATTGAAAGGAGACGCCATGAAAGCTGCGGTATTTCGGGAAATCAACACACCCATGGAAGTCGAGGAGGTCAGCGTCGACAACCCTGGACCGAACGAGGTTCTGGTGCGTACGGCCGCCGCTGGCGTATGCCACTCCGACATGCACTTCTACAATGGCACTTATCCTGGCCATCGACCCATGATCCTCGGCCACGAGTCGGCGGGCATTGTCGAGGCGGTTGGATCGAATGTCACCTATGTCAAGCCGGGGGATCACGTGATCACCTGCTTGTCCGTGTTCTGTGGGCATTGCGAGTACTGTCTTACCGGACACATGTCCCTGTGCCAGGCGCCGGAAGTGCGGCGCGGTCCCGGGGAACCTCCGAGGTTGTCGCAAAATGGTGATGGCATCATCCAGTTCGCGAATCTTGGATCGTTTGCGGAGAACATGCTCGTGCACGAGCACGCCATCGCGAAAGTCCGCGAAGACATGCCCCTGGATCGCGCGGCGCTGATCGGCTGCGGTGTCACGACCGGAGTCGGGGCAGTGATTCACACCGCCGGTGTTGAACCCGGGGCAACCGTCGCGGTCATCGGCTGCGGCGGCGTCGGTCTGTCTTGCGTCAACGGCGCCGCGATCGCCGGCGCCGGGCGGATCATCGCGGTGGATATGGTGGCATCCAAACTCGAATTGGCGCGGAAATTCGGGGCCACGGACGGAGTGGATGCGAGCGCGGGCGACGTCGTCCAGCAGGTGCGCGACCTGACCGGTGGCGGCGTGCACTATTCCTTCGAGGCGATCGGCAACAAGACGACGGCGCAGCAGGCCTTCAGAATGCTCCGCCCAGGCGGCACCGCGACCGTGATCGGCATGATCCCGCCCGGCGACATGGTGGAACTGCATGGACCCGATTTCCTGCGTGAGAAGAAAATCCAGGGTTCCTCAATGGGTTCGAACCGCTTCCGAGTGGACATGCCGCGGTTCGTGGACTTCTACCTGCAAGGAAGACTCCACCTCGACGACATGGTGTCGGGGCGCATCAAGCTGGGAGACGTCACCGACGCCTTGTTGGCGCTCGAAACTGGAGAGGTAGCGCGCAACGTTATTGTTTTCGACAACTAGTGTTGGGTTGCCGGATCGCGGTGGATGTGGGAGGCACCTTCACGGATGTCGTCCTTCAGAGCGGTGGCCGGCACCATACGGCCAAGGTGCTCACGACCTACGCGGACCCGGTACAGGCGGTGATCGAGGGGCTGGAACAGGTCATGTCCCTCGGCGAGCGCCGGCCGGAAGATGCTGAAATCATTCTTCACGGCACCACGCTGGCGACGAATGCCCTGATCCAGCGCACTGGGGCGGTCACGGCGCTGATCGCGACCGACGGCCATCGCGACGCGGTCGAGATGGCCTATGAGAATCGCTTCGAACAGTACGACATCGATATCGACCGGCCGCAGCCGTTGACGCCGCGCAAGTTGCGTTTCGTCGTGATGGAGCGCATGAACGCGCGAGGCGAGGCCCTGATACCTCTCCATGAATCTTCCGTGGAGGCGCTGGTGCCGGTGCTGGCGGACCACGGGGTGGCGAGCGTCGCGGTCGGGTTGCTGCACGCCTACGCGAATCCCGTCCACGAGCGGCGGGTCGCGGAGATACTCCGGGCGCGGTTGCCCGACTTGTCCGTGACGCTCGCCTCCGAGGTATGCCCCGAGATACGCGAGTTCGAGCGGTTGTCCACCGCCTGCGCCAATGCTTACGTGAAACCGCTCATGTCCAGGTATCTGAACCGCTTTGCGGCGGAACTTGCCGCGCGCGGATTCACCTGTCCGTTCCTCATGATGACGTCGGGCGGCGGACTCACGGATGTCGCCACGGCGGCGCGTTTTCCGATCCGCCTGGTCGAATCCGGCCCGGCGGGCGGTGCCATTCTCGCCAGTCGGATCGCTGCCGAGCGCGGCCTGGACCGCGTATTGTCGTTCGACATGGGGGGTACCACTGCGAAGATATGCCTGATTGACGACCAGACGCCGCAGTTATCGCGCGCGTTCGAGGTGGACCGCAGTTACCGGTTCAAGAGGGGTAGCGGCCTGCCGGTTCGCATTCCCGTGATCGAGATGGTGGAAATCGGTGCCGGCGGCGGCTCCATCGCGTCGGTGGACAAGCTTGGGCGCATCCGTGTCGGGCCGGAAAGCGCGGGTTCCGAACCGGGCCCGGCCTGCTATGGACGCGGCGGCAAACATGCAACCGTCACGGACGCCGACGCCACCATGGGCCGGCTCGAAGAGCGGCGTTTCGCGGGGGGCGCCATGACGTTGGATATCCCCGCCGCGCGCGCGGCAGTGCAACACTCGGTCGCATCGACGCTGGACATGGACACCGTGACGGCGGCCTTCGGTATCGGCGAGGTGGTGGACGAAAATATGGCAGCCGCCGCGCGTTCGCATGCCGCGGAGTGGGGCAAACCGCTCGCCGAACGCGTTCTCGTCGCATATGGAGGGGCCGCCCCGCAACACGCGGCACAGATCGCCTTGAAGCTGGACCTTGACGCGGTGGTTGTGCCGGTGGGCGCCGGAGTCGGATCGGCCATCGGCATGCTGGCGGCGCCCGTGTCCTACGAAGTGGTGCGCAGCCGATACATGCGCCTGTCCCAATTCAACGCTTCCCTGATCGACGAAGTCTCTGCGGACATGCGCGCCGACGCGCGGGATGTGGTCGGATCGGCCACCTCGGAACCGCTTGCCGAGACGCGCCGCGCCTATATGCGCTATGTCGGTCAGGGCTACGAGATAGCCGTAGTCCTGCCTGCTGCGACAAATTGTGCCGAGATCCTTCGAGATGCCTTTGAGGCGACTTACCGCCAACTCTACGGACGCACCATTCCGGACCTCGATGTCGAAGTACTGAGTTGGACATTGGCCTTGAGTTCCGCTGCCCCGGCATTTCTTTTCGCGGCAGGCAACGGGGATGTCGAGGACGCTTCGCTCCGCAGAGAGGGGTCGATGTACGATCCGGTGCTGAACGCCGTGGTAACCGCGCCGCGCTTCGCCCGCGAAACGCTGTCGCCGGGCACGGTAGTGGATGGTCCCGCCATGATTGTCGAGGCGCAGACAACGACCGTGGTGACTTCGACGTTCACCGCGACCGTTTCCTCCCGCGGCGACATCCTCATGACAAGGGCGACGGCATGAAGGCAGAAACCGGTCTCGACGCCATTCGAACGCAACTTGTCTGGAACCGGCTGCTTGCCATCGTCGAAGAGCAGGCTCAAACCGTGATGCGAACGGCATTTTCGACCGTGGTTCGGGAGGCGGGTGATCTTTCTGCCGGCGTGTTTGCCACGGACGGTTCCATGTTGGCGCAGGCCGTCACCGGGACGCCGGGCCATGTCAATGCAATGGCGGCGTCGGTGCGGCACTTCCTGGCGCGGCATCCACTGGCGACGCTCGTGCCCGGCGATGTACTCCTGACCAACGATCCCTGGCACGCGACGGGGCACCTGAACGACTTCACGGTGGTCACGCCGGTGTTCCTGGCGGACCGTCCGGTCGCACTGTTCGCCAGCACCAGCCATATCGCCGACGTCGGCGGCCGCGGTTTCGGCCCGGACGCGAACCAGGTATTCGAGGAAGGGATCAACATTCCCATCGGTTACCTGTTTCGCGGCGGCGAATTGAACCAGACGCTGATGGACATCGTCCGCGCGAATGTGCGGGATCCGGTGGTGGCGGAAGGTGACCTGTACTCGCTGACGGCGAGCAATGCGACCGGCGGTGACCAGTTGCTCAAGATGATGGCGGATTTCGAACTCGACTCCATCGACGCCGTCGGCGAGCGAATCGTGACGGCGTCGGAAGAGGCGATGCGCGCGGAAGTTGCGGCCTTGCCGAACGGTACGTTCCGGCACGAGATGGATGTGGACGGCTACGACGACCCGGTGCACATAGCCTGCGCGCTGACGGTCGACAACGAGACGATCCGCGTCGACTTCGATGGCACCTCCGGGCCATCCCGGTACGGCATCAATGTGCCGTTGAACTACACGGAAGCGTACGCCTCGTTCGGAGTGCGCTGCGTGGTGGGCAACGACGTGCCGAACAACGCGGGATCGTTGCGCGTTGTGCGCGTAACCGCGCCTTCGGGCTGTATCCTGCATGCGCGTCGACCGGCGGCGGTGTCCGCGCGCCACGCGCTGGGGCAGATGCTGCCGGACGTCATCCTGGGTTGCCTGGAGCAGATCTTGCCGGACGCCGTGCCGGCCGAAGGCGCTTCGTGCATATGGAACCCGGTGCTGCTTTCCTCTGCGGACGCGGGCATCGGCGCCAACTGGGGCGGCGGCGACTTCGTGACGAACCCGATATTCAACGGCGGCACCGGAGCGCGGCCGCGCAAGGACGGCTTGTCGACCACCGCGTTTCCTTCCGGCGTCCGCACCACGCCCACCGAGGTCAACGAAGTCACCGCCCCGATCCTGATATGGCGCAAGGAGTATCTGGTCGACTCAGGGGGTCCGGGGGCGCTGCGCGGCGGTTTGGGACAAGTCATCGAAATCGCCCATGCCCGGGGGGCGCCGTTCGAGGTTTCGAAGATGTTCGAGCGCATCCGTCACCCGGCCCGCGGACGACGGGGCGGAGGAGTCGGCCGCGCGGGCCGCGTCTATATCAAGGATGGCGACGAACTGAGGGGCAAGGGCAAGGAGACCGTGCCGGCGGGGGCGACACTGGTGCTGGAAACGCCGGGCGGAGGAGGCATCGGCAATCCAGAATCCCGCGATCCGGAGGCGCTACGCGCAGATCTGGAAGCGGGCCTGGTTTCCGAGGCGGCGGCGCGGGAGTCGTACGGCCATCGCGGGGAGCCCTGATCGGCGATCACGGTGGCACCCCACATCTTTTTGGGTAAGGACTTCTGCAATTCTTGTTATTTGAAACAAGCATTTGCAAGCGTGTTACATGGGGAAAACGTCAAAACGAGCGATTGATTTTCGTATTTTTATCTATTAAATTTGAAGTAAGACAAAAAATTGCGATGATTGGCTTGTGATTCATAGATTTTGTGTTAACAACTACCAATCCATTCGGGACTATGCGGAGCTCGATTTCCGCATCCCAGGCACGACTCCCGCGAGGCCATGCTTTCGGGAAAGCCCCTCGCGTCCCGATGTCCGCCTTCCGAGTGTGGTTGCGCTAGTAGGTCCCAACGGGTCCGGAAAGACGGCTCTGCTGCGTGCCATGGTAGACACCATTCGCTTTGCAGCGAGTTCATACGATCATTCCTCCATTTCCGGCTTCGTTCCATTCTTGGCGCCGGAAACCAAGACCGCGCCCACTCGGGTTGAAATGCACTTTGACGCACGATGGCCGGATTGTGCTTCCGGGGAGGACACCTCACTCGTTCGGTATACCGTCGAGCTTGAGCGAGAGGACACCATCTCGCCCATCAAGGTTGGATACGAGGCGCTACACTCTTTTCCGAAAGGTCGCCCTCGGCGGATTTTTGAGAGACGCCATGGCAAAGCGATCTATGTTGCGAGGGAGATGAAGGTCCGACGGCGCGACGACCGCCTGGCTTCGATCCCTCCCAATGCATCAGCAATTTCGGCCCTGGCGAAAATGGGTGTGGAATCTTTTGCAACTATTGCTGAGGAGTTCGGAAGGTTTCAGACAAACATTGTCGGCGCGGATCCATGGCGGCCCGACACGGAGATGATAACCCGCTGGTATCGGGATGATCAGGATCTTGTAGCAAAGGTATCGGACAAGCTGAGTCGCTTCGACCTCGGGATTGTACGTATGGAGCCTCACAGGTTGCCAGATGGCACTTGGCTCCTAACCTTCGCGCATCGCGGCCTGGATATGCCGGTTGTGTTGCTCAACGAATCCGCGGGCACGCGTCACTTGGTACACATGTTTCCGCAGCTCGAGTCGGTTCTCTATGCGGGCCATTTGGCGATAATGGACGCTTTCGACTCGGATTTTCACACGGAGCTTGCGGCGGAAGTCTTGGATTGGTTCCGGCGGAAGGAGACCAACCCAAACAACGCGCAGTTGATCTGTTCACTCCATAATCTGTCTGTTTTGGACAGCCTCGAAAAGGAGGAAGTGTTCATAGTCGAGAAGGGTGCAGACGGTGCTACCCGCGTCCACGGTGCAGTCGATGTCGTCGGGGTGCGGCGTAGTGGCAACCTGCAAAAGCAGTACCGCAGTGGCGTCATGGGCGGGCTGCCGACCTTCGGCTGAGAGGTGGCTCGGCGGCGAGCAATCCCGAGGCGGAGACGCATCTTTGTCGGTGCGGAGGGAGAAAGCGAACGATCCCTCGCGAAGTGGCTCAGCCGCCTGTGTGACGAGGCTGATCTCCACGTCCATCTCGATGTGCGTGTCTGCGGTGGAGGAGATGGTTTCAGGATTGTCGAATACTCGGTGGAACAATATCGGCAACGCAGAGACTACGGTACATATTCAGCCGGATTAGTTCTCCTAGATGCCGATCGGGTCGAAGAAGACCGAATGCATGGTCGTGATCCATCGATGGCCTTAGACGGTGAGAATCTGCTCCTGGTCTATCTGCAACCAAACCTCGAAGGGTTGCTATATCGCCTGCATCGCGGTTGCGAGCGCCGGGAAGTATCCGCACCCGAAGCAAATAGGCTTCTTCGAACGGTTTGGCCGGAATATGTCAAACCAACGTCCACCGAGGCCCTAGACGGGCGTTTCGGGCTTAGTGAGCTTCGACGCGCCTCCCGGTTCGACGACCATCTTCGGAAGGCACTAGAGCTACTTGGGTTGTGACACCCTGAACATCGGGCTCTTCGTGTTGTGGTGACCGGGGCCGGAATCGAACCGGCACGGAGTCGCCTCCGAGGGATTTTCTTACCAGCTACGGCTTTCGCCGCGCCACCGCGGATTGCGCCGCGGCTTTGTGGTCTGGACTTTCTCTTCGTCCTATCGCCGAGACGATGTAGACGAGGGCCGTCAAGTCTCTACACCTTCCGGCCGCGGATGGTCCGCGGCGCGGCTTGGCTCGGGATCGCCACGGCCTCAAGCGCGCTGAGGTTTGCCCGAATTTGACCCTGTTCACAGCGGGCGTTTCCGACCCGCATGCTCAATCTTCAAGTCCCTTGTGTCTACCTGTTCCACCACCCGGGCGAGAGAGAACATCGCCGACGATGCGCATTTGCACCCCGACCCGAAGTCACACCCCGCGACGGACAGGTGTAATAACGGCGTCTGGAAAATGTGCCGGTCGAGCAGGTTCCTCGGCGGCTCCAAACACCAGGCTCCACGGGGGCTCCGTATGGCCCCAGATCCACGTCGGCCCACGCGTGGACAGTGTCGCAACGAATTGGAAGAAACCGGTCGCCGCCTACAGGCGCGGCCATCGGCCCCACCCCAGGTCGGTGTCCATCCGACTCGCCGCCACCGCGCGAATGCCGCGCGCCAGCCGATACGAGTCCTGCCCGGCATGGACCACGACTAGTTCGGCAAGGTCGAGGTCACCCTTGGCCGCATACATGGAGCGAGTGATCTTCGGCACCGTCGTTCGCTTGATCTCGACGCCGACGCGCTTGATTCCATGGGCGAGGACAAGATCGAGTTCCCCGCCGGCGTGGGCGGCCCAGAAGTGTGCATGCTCGTCCGGCAGGCCTAGCCGGTCGATGATCGACTCCAGGATGAGTCCCTCCCAGGACGCGCCCGATTTCGGATGCGAATCGAGTGACCGCATGTCGCCGATGCCGAGCAGCGCGTGCAATACCCCTGTGTCGCGCAGGTAGATTTTTGGCGCCTTGACCTGCCGCTTAGTGACATTAGCGTGCCAAGGCTGGAGTTGGCGAACCACCAGCGCCCCGGTCAGGATATCCAGATAGCGGCGCACTGTGGTATCCGCGACCCCGAACGAACGTGCAAATTCCGATGCGTTCCAGATCTGTCCGTGCCAATGCGCAAGCATGGTCCAAAATCGTCGCATGGCCGGGCCCGGCACGCGAAGGCCAAGTTCAGGCAGGTCTCGCTCGAGGAAAGTTCGCACGAAGCTCTCCATCCAAACCGTGGCCGTCGCGTTGGACCGTGCCAGCCACGCGGGAGGAAAACCGCCGCGCAACCAGCGGCGGTGCAGGCGGTGGAAGCCGACTTCGTGCAGACCCAAGCCACCCAGGTCATGATAGGCGATCCGCCCTGCGAGCGATTCCGAGGACTGCCGGATCAAGTCCGGCGAGGCGCTGCCGAGCACGAGGAATCGGGCCGGCAGCGGTCGACGGTCAGCGAGCACCCGCAGGATGGGGAACAGGTCGGGGCGACGCTGGATCTCGTCAATGACGATGAGACCGCGCAATTCATCCAAGACGAGGCCTGGATCCTCCAATAAACGGTTGAGATCAACAGGATTCTCCAGATCCAAGCGATGCGCGGGACCCGAACCCGCCCGGGCCACTTGGCGTGCCAACGTCGTCTTGCCAATCTGCCTCGGACCGAGGATGGCGACTACCGGGAACGAACGCAGTCGCTCCAGAATTACGTCTACATGTTCGCTTCGGGGTATCACCAGCATAGAACATACCATGAAATCTCGGTGTCTGGCGCCGAGACTTCAAAACCTGAAGCATCCGCTGACGTTCAAGGTTATCCTGTCTAGCCATGCTCAGCAGGGACATGAATACGACCATCGCCGAGGCGATTCAGAACGCGAAGGCGAAACGTCACGAATTTCTGACCGTGGAGCACCTGTTGTTGGCGCTCCTGAACAACGCCGCCGCCAAGGACGTCCTGCTCGAGGTGGGCGCGGAGCTGGATAGTTTGCGATCCGCGCTTGAAGAGCACATCGAGAACACGACGCCGCTCATTCCCGCTGGGGACCGAAACCAGCAAACACAGGCAACCTTGGGCTTCTCGCGCGTCGTTCGCCGCGCGATATTCCATGTTCAGTCCCGCGGCCGCAAAGAGATGACCGGCGCCAATGCACTCGTGGCCATTTTCGACGAGAAGTCGACCGCCGTCTACCTGTTGAAGCAACAGAACATCGAGCGCATCGATGTCGACAATACCATCGCGCAGGACATCTCCAAAGGTGGCGACGAGGGGGAACCTCAGCACGCTTGAGGCCGTGGCGATCCCGCGCCAATGTGCGGGATCCGGTGGTGGCGGAAGGTGACCTGTACTCGCTGACGGCGAGCAATGCGACCGGCGGTGACCAGTTGCTCAAGATGATGGCGGATTTCGAACTCGACTCCATCGACGCCGTCGGCGAGCGAATCGTGGCGGCGTCGGAAGAGGCGATGCGCGCGGAAGTTGCGGCCTTGCCGAACGGTACGTTCCGGCACGAGATGGATGTGGACGGCTACGACGACCCGGTGCACATAGCCTGCGCGCTGACGGTCGACAACGAGATGATCCGCGTCGACTTCGATGGCACCTCCGGGCCATCCCGGTACGGCATCAATGTGCCGTTGAACTACACGGAAGCGTACGCCTCGTTCGGAGTGCGCTGCGTGGTGGGCAACGACGTGCCGAACAACGCGGGATCGTTGCGCGTTGTGCGCGTAACCGCGCCTTCGGGCTGTATCCTGCATGCGCGTCGACCGGCGGCGGTGTCCGCGCGCCACGCGCTGGGGCAGATGCTGCCGGACGTCATCCTGGGTTGCCTGGAGCAGATCTTGCCGGACGCCGTGCCGGCCGAAGGCGCTTCGTGCATATGGAACCCGGTGCTGCTTTCCTCTGCGGACGCGGGCATCGGCGCCAACTGGGGCGGCGGCGACTTCGTGACGAACCCGATATTCAACGGCGGCACCGGAGCGCGGCCGCGCAAGGACGGCTTGTCGACCACCGCGTTTCCTTCCGGCGTCCGCACCACGCCCACCGAGGTCAACGAAGTCACCGCCCCGATCCTGATATGGCGCAAGGAGTATCTGGTCGACTCAGGGGGTCCGGGGGCGCTGCGCGGCGGTTTGGGACAAGTCATCGAAATCGCCCATGCCCGGGGGGCGCCGTTCGAGGTTTCGAAGATGTTCGAGCGCATCCGTCACCCGGCCCGCGGACGACGGGGCGGAGGAGTCGGCCGCGCGGGCCGCGTCTATATCAAGGATGGCGACGAACTGAGGGGCAAGGGCAAGGAGACCGTGCCGGCGGGGGCGACACTGGTGCTGGAAACGCCGGGCGGAGGAGGCATCGGCAATCCAGAATCCCGCGATCCGGAGGCGCTACGCGCAGATCTGGAAGCGGGCCTGGTTTCCGAGGCGGCGGCGCGGAAGTCGTACGGCCATCGCGGGGAGCGCTGATCGCTCGGCGGGGAGACACCGGTGCCACATGTCGCTGTCGCGCATACGCCCGCCCGCCCGACGACGCCTATGGGGCACTTTGCAAAAGGTCATTGTCTGAAAATGAGATGTGGTGGTGCCCGGGGCCGGAATCGAACCGGCATGGAGTCGCCTCCGAGGGATTTTCTTACCAGCTACGGCTTTCGCCGCGCCACCGCGGATTGCGCGGCGGCTTTGTGGTCTGGACTTTCTCTTCGTCCTATCGCCGAGACGACGTAGACGAGGGCCGTCAAGTCTCTACACTTTCCGGCCGCGGATGGTCCGCGGCGCGGCTTAGCTCGGGATCGCCACCGCCTCAAGCGCGCTGAGGTTTCCCCGAATTTGACCCTATTCACAGCGGGCGTTTCCAACCCGCGTGCTCAATCTTTCAAGTCCCTTGTGTCTACCTGTTTCACCACCCGGGCGCGCGCCAGAGAATATCGCCGACGGTGCGCGTTTGCACCCGGAAGGACCGCATGTATTCAGCAAGGAGCGACGATGATGGCACCGCCAAAGGAGGACGGGCCAACGCAATCTCGATCAGTTGTAATTTCTAGTATATTTAAATAATACATTGAAATATAAATATATTTTAAATGTTGAATCGATGGTTTGGTGAAATGTGGCTCGAAGGGACGATTTGGCTGCGGGGGACATGCCCTCGACCTTGAAGTATTATTTCAGAAACCAAGAAGAATGTGATCGAGAGATGTGGGAATACGAAGCGACGGTCCGTGATCCGATCGCGCAGCGTAGCGATCCGGTCGGCGATCACACGGGAGCGTTGAGGCTTGAGAAGCTTGAGCGCCGCGATCCGGGCGAAACCGGCGGTGACACCAAAACGCCGGAATCCGACACCGTTGTCCTGACGGAAACTGCCAAACCCGAACTGAAACGTCCGCCGATGTTCAAGGTCATCCTGTTGAATGATGACTACACTCCAATGGAATTTGTCGTGCATGTCCTAGAAATTTTCTTCGGCATGAACCACGACAAGGCAGTGCAGGTTATGCTAGTGGTGCATACCACCGGGAGCGCGGCGGTGGGGATCTACCCGCGCGACGTCGCGGAAACGAAGTCCGAACAGGTCAATCAGTATGCTCAAGAGGCCAAGTATCCCCTATTATCCACCATAGAGATGACCGACTAGCCATGCTCAGTAGGGACATGAATGCGACGATCGCCGAGGCGCTTCAGAACGCGAAGGCGAAACGCCACGAATTTCTGACCGTGGAGCACCTGTTGTTGGCGCTCCTGAACAACGTCGCCGCCAAGGACGTCCTGCTCAAGGTGGGCGCGGATATAGCAAGTTTGCGATCCGCGCTTGAAGAGCATATCCAGAAAACGACGCCGCTCATTCCCGCCGGGGACCGAAAGCGGGAACCGGAGATGACCCTGGGCTTCTCGCGCGTCGTTCGCCGCGCGATATTCCATGTTCAGTCCAGCGGCCGCAAGGAGATGACCGGCGCCAACGCGCTCGTGGCCATTTTCAACGAGCAGGAGTCAACCGCCGTCTACCTGTTGAAGCAACAGAGCATCGAGCGCATCGATGTCGTCAACTACATTGCGCACGGCATCTCCAAAGCCGGTGACGAGGGCGACAGCGCCGAACAGCAAGGGGCTGAAGAATCCGGCGAGGGCAAGCCACAGGGCGCGCTGCAGACCTTTGCCAGCAACCTGAACGATCTCGCCCGCGCCGGCGCGATCGATCCCCTGGTGGGCCGCGAAAATGAGTTGGAGCGCGTCATCCAGATCCTCTGTCGTCGTCGCAAGAACAATCCGCTTCTGGTCGGCGAGTCAGGGGTGGGAAAGACCGCCATCGCGGAAGGGCTGGCTAAGCGTATCGTCGATTCGGACGTGCCGGAGGTGGTCGAAGATAGCATCGTGTACGCGCTCGACCTGGGAGCCCTGCTGGCGGGCACCAAGTACCGGGGCGACTTCGAAAAGCGCTTCAAGATGCTCCTGAACGAACTCAAGAAGGAACCGCGCGCCATACTCTTCATCGATGAAGTCCACACCATTATCGGCGCCGGAGCGACATCGGGCGGCGTCATGGACGGATCGAACATGTTGAAGCCGCTGCTGGCCTCCGGCGATGTTCGCTGCATGGGATCGACGACCTACCAGGAGTATCGAGGGATATTCGACAAGGACCGCGCGCTGTCTCGAAGGTTTCAGAAGATCGACATCGTCGAACCGGACGTCGACGATACGTACAAGATCCTGAAGGGCCTGAAGACCCGGTTCGAGGACCACTACGAACTGCGCTACACGGACCGCGCCCTGCGCGCCGCGGCGGAACTCGCCGAGCGCTACATCACGGACCGGTTCATGCCGGACAAGGCCATAGACGTCATCGACGAAGCCGGCGCGGCGCAACGCATCCTGTCGCCTGCGAAGCGGAAGAAGTCCATCGGCGCCAGCGACGTGGAGCAGGTCGTGGCGAAGATCGCGCGGATCCCTTCCACTCAGGTCACGGTCTCCGACAAGGAGGCGCTCAGGGGTCTCGAAGACAAACTGAAAATGGTGGTGTTCGGGCAGGACGAGGCGATCGAGATGCTCGGGTCGGCCATCAAACTGTCCCGCGCGGGACTAAAGGTCGAGGAGAAACCCATCGGCAGCTTCCTGTTCTCGGGGCCTACCGGTGTCGGCAAGACGGAGGTATGCCGCCAACTTGCCATCATCATGGGCGTGGAGCTGTTGCGCTTCGACATGTCGGAATACATGGAACGGCACACCGTCTCGCGCTTGATTGGCGCGCCGCCGGGCTACGTGGGGTTCGACCAGGGCGGGCTATTGACCGAGGCGGTCACCAAGCATCCGCATAGCGTGATTCTGCTGGATGAGATCGAAAAGGCGCATCCGGAAGTGTTCAACCTGTTGCTGCAGGTAATGGACCACGGCACGCTGACCGACAACAACGGTCGCCACGCGGACTTTCGCAACACCGTACTCATCATGACAACGAACGCTGGTGCCCGCGAAACCTCGCGCGCATCCATCGGATTCGTGGAGCAGGATCACTCGACGGATGCCATGGAGGTGATCAAGAAGATGTTCGCGCCCGAGTTCCGCAATCGCCTGGACGCCATCATGCAGTTCAATTCGCTGCCGATCGAAGTCATAAAGACGGTTGTCGACAAGTTCCTGGTGGAACTGCAGGCGCAACTCGACAGCAAGAAGGTGCAGCTAGAGGTGGACGAAGCCGCCCGTGACTGGATCGCGCGGGAAGGCTACGACGAGAAGATGGGCGCCCGACCCATGCAGCGCCTGATACAGGAAAAGATCAAGCGCCGTCTCGCAGACGACATCCTCTTCGGGCAGCTCGCACGCGGCGGGATGGTCCGGGTCACCGTCCAGGATGGCGAACTTGCCGTGGAAGCGACCGCGCCGGAAAAACATCCGGCCTGAGGGCTGCTTCTTGCGAGGGGTAACCCCCTCGCGCTCCCCGGCTGAAGGCTCCTCCCGGCCCCGCTCGTAGGCTATATGGAAGTGCTGGGGCCTGTCGCGCGACGTGGGGCTTCGTCGCCAGGAGCGCGACAAGCGATGTGTCCCTTCCGGGTTAACGTTCGCGAAACGTGATACGGCCTTTCGAGAGGTCGTAAGGGGTGAGTTCCACCTTCACCGTGTCGCCGGTGAGTATGCGGATGTAATTCTTGCGCATCTTGCCGGAGATGTGGGCGATCACCACGTGACCATTCTCCAGTTCCACGCGAAACATCGTGTTTGGCAAGGTGTCGATTACCTTGCCTTGCATTTCTATTTGCTCTTCTTTTGCCATCTGCCCTGCGTTCGGCGTCCTAAGCTGGACGGCCACGGTGGATTATCCCACGACGGACAACCGCCGCCCTGGGATTCGTCCAATTTTGCACGATGTGCCCGATCAAGTCATCACGCGTGATGCTGGCAATGCCGGTCACGCAATGGACCCATCGTTTGTGGGGATGTCGAAACGCCATCGGTGACGCCGTGTGGAAGTACGCCGATTTCCGGCCAGGCGATCGAGAAATTCCGTGCGGCCCATCGGCCGGGCGCCTAGCGACTTCAGGTGGTCGTTGATGATCTGGCAATCGATCAGTTCGAAATCCCAGGCCGTTAGCTGTCGCGACAGGTGGGTGAGGGCGACCTTGGATGCGTCGGGGCGTCTGGAGAACATGGACTCGCCGAAAAACATGCGACCGAGGGAGACGCCGTACAGGCCGCCGACGAGATCGCCTTCATACCATGCTTCCACGGAGTGCGCGAAACCCATTTCGGCGAGCTGGGCGTATGCGCTGCGCATCGCCGGCGTTATCCAGGTGCCGCCGCTCTTGCGGGGTGCCGCGCAGCTTTCCACAACCGCCGGAAAGTCGGTGTCCATGGTGACCGTGTAGTCGCCCCGTCGAAGCCGTTTGGCCAGACTCCTCGATATCTTCAAGTCGGCAGGCGTGAGCACGGCGCGCGGGTTGGGAGACCACCACAACACGGGCCCGCGGTCGTCGTCGAACCAGGGAAAGATGCCGTGCCAGTAGGCATTGAGCAGGAGTTGAGGCGACAGGTCGCCGCCAATGGCTACCAGGCCTTCTCGGCTCGCATACTTGGGATCGGGAAACGCAGGTTCGACATCGGCGAGGCCGGAATTGGCGGAGGAGGTCATAGCGTGTCGATGTACTTCTCCGCGTCCAGGGCCGCCATGCATCCGAATCCCGCGGACGTGATGGCTTGGCGATAGACGTGGTCCGCGACATCGCCAGCCGCGAACACGCCCGGTACGCTCGTGGCCGTGGCGTTGCCATCAGCGCCGCTCGCGACCTTGATGTAGCCGTCCGTCATGTCGAGCTGACCGTCGAACAATGCGGTATTGGGAGTGTGTCCGATGGCGATGAAGACGCCAGCCACGGTGACCTCGCGGGTAGCGCCGTTGCCCACGCTTCGCACTTGGATTGCTGTAACGCCAGCGTCTTCGCCGCGCACCTCTGCGAGCGTGTAACTCCACAGGAACTGGACATTCGGTCTTTCGAACAGGCGCTGTTGCAATATCTTGTCGGCCCGCATGGCGCCGCGGCGGTGCACCAGGACCACGCTGTTCGCGATGTTCGACAGGTACAGTGCTTCTTCCGCCGCCGTGTTGCCGCCACCGATGACAGCCACGTCCTGCCCGCGATAGAAGAACCCGTCGCAAGTCGCGCAGGCGCTGACTCCGCGCCCCAGGTATGTTTGCTCGCTTGGCAATCCCAGGTATTTCGCCGATGCGCCCGTCGCAATGATCAGCGCATCGCACCGATACTCGTCCTGATCGCCAACGAGTTTGAAGGGCCGAATTCCCAGATCGACCGAGTTGATGTGGTCGGCGACGACAACGGTCCCGAACTTCTGGACATGTTGCTGCATGCGCTCCATCAGTTCCGGTCCCTGTAGACCGTCAGCATCCCCCGGCCAGTTGTCGACATCGGTGGTTGTGGTGAGCTGTCCACCCACTTCGACGCCCGCAATGAGCACAGGCTCCAGGTTCGCTCTCGTCGCGTAAAGCGCGGCTGTATACCCGGCGGGTCCTGACCCGAGCACGATGAGCTTGCGTCGCGTCATCGACCCGAGCGCGCTGCGGCCGCTTCCAGCAGGTCGATATAGGGGTCGGCCCTGGCGTGGCGGGACAGGTAGTGCGCCATGCTCACGCCGTCTCCGTTTTTGGCAGTCACGTCGCGTCCGGCGTCCACATAGAAGTCGAGGAACCGGGCGAAGTCGCCAGCGCGCATGCTCCTGTATGCGAACAGCAGGACATGGAATTCCGGATCGCCTGGAAGGTCAGGCGGGACCTTGCGTAGGAAGCTCGCCACTCGATCGTCGTCCCACACCTCGTCGAGCACTTTCTGTTTGTCGGGCTTCATCGTCGTCAGAGTACTCAAGCCTTAAGAAAAACGGGAGGAGATGATACTCCACGCGAACATCGCGGTTGCCCTGGCGGTCACTCGCGCGCGGACACGCCGCCGCCGGCCAGGGACTTTATGTGGCGCACATCGGTTCCCTCGATGAGGTATACGGTGTATTCGCAGATGTTCTTCGCGTGATCGCCGATGCGTTCCAGCGCCCGCGCCGTCCATATGGTGTTCAGGGATTGCATGACACTTTCGGCGCGCATGTGCAGGCCCTGGGATAGCGATTCGTTAATGTCCGCGAACATTCTGTCGACCTCCGCGTCGGCCTGGATAACCGAACGCGCCGCTTCCAGATCCAGACGCGCGAAAGCGTCGAGGGTGTTGGCAACCATCCTGATGACCGATTGCTGCATGCGCTTCACGTTCGCGTATTGATCCGCCGGCAAGGGCAGATGAGAGATCTTCGCCGCCATCCTGGCGATCTTTTCGGCCTCGTCGCCCATGCGTTCGAGGTCGATGCACCCTTTCATGATGGTGATGAGCAGACGCAGGTCGCCTGCCGTGGGTTGCCGGCGCGCGATGATGTGTATGCAACGGTCGTCGAGAACGCGTTCGAGCCGGTTGATCTCCACCTCGCCCGCTCGCACCGTTTCGGCTGCTTCGGCGTCATGCGTGACGAACGCCCGCGTTGCCGTTTGCACCTGTCTTTCGACTCGCCCGCCCATATCCATGAAGCCGAGCCGAACGGACTCCAGTTCGCTGTCGTACTGCCCCGAAATGTGTCGGTTCATCGGCGCTCCTTCATCCGGGCCCGCTTAACCCCCATATCTCACCAAGCCGCTTGTTGGTTTGTTGAATGTCATTTGGTTTCAATAGGCTATTTCCGTTTTTCGGAGTTCCTCGCGGGAACAGATTGCGCTGACCGCGCCCTCGCTGGTCTTTTTTTCGCGTGCGGGCACATGCTCGCTCCAACATAAGCAGTGGCTATGCTTCCGCTCGCGAGCACCCGCACGCGAAAAAAATCCTGCGCGATCATCGCGGCCCTTGGTGAGATATGCGGGTTAACCATAGCGGCCCGTGATGTAGTCCTCCGTCTGCTGCCGCGAGGGATTCGTGAAAATCGTATCGGTGTCGTCGTGTTCAATCAGTTCGCCGAGATACAGGAACGCAGTGTAGTCCGATACGCGGGCCGCCTGCTGCATGTTGTGCGTGACGATCACGATCGTGTAGTCGTTCTTTAGCTGATCGATCAATTCCTCGATCTTCAGTGTGGAAATCGGATCGAGCGCGGAGGCGGGTTCATCCAGCAACAGTACCTCCGGTTCGACCGCGATTGCCCGGGCGATTACCAATCGCTGCTGTTGCCCGCCAGACAGTTCCAGGGCCGAGTCCTTCAGACGGTCCCTAACCTCTTCCCAAAGCGCGGCGCTCCTCAATCCCGACTCGACGCGGTCATCGATCTCCGAGCGTCCCATGCCGCGCTGTAGTCGCAGGCCGTACGCCACGTTCTCGTAGATGGACTTCGGGAACGGATTCGGGCGTTGGAACACCATGCCGACCAGCCGTCTGAGCTGAGCCACGTCGATAGATCGATCATGGATGTTCTCTCCGTTCAACGATATCTCGCCGGTTATCAGAACATCGTCGATCAAGTCGTTCATACGGTTGAAACATCGCAGCAGCGTCGACTTGCCGCATCCCGAAGGTCCTATGAAGGCCGTCACCCGGTTCCTGGGAATCGCCAGCGAAATGTCACTCAGCGCCTGATTGTCGCCGTAGAAGAGGGACACCCCTCGCACATCAAGGCAAATCTCCTCGGAGACCGCCATTCTCTCCCGTGCGGAGCCCGCCCCGGGATCCTGGCTGCGGGCGTGCCCACCGGCAATTTCCGCCGGGTTGTCCGGGAACGCGTTCAAGTCTTCGGGGCGTGGCTCTCGCATGGGCCTCAGGCCTCGGCGATCTGGTAACGTTTTTCCAATCGGTTCCTGAGGGTGATTGCCGCCAGGTTCAGAACGATGACGATGAAAATCAGCAGCAGCGCCGTCGCGTAGACGATCGGTTGCGCGGCTTCCACGTTGGGACTTTGAAATCCCACGTCATAGATATGAAAACCGAGGTGCATGAACTTCCGCTCAAGGTGCACAAAGGGCGGATTGAGGTCTACGGGCAACGCCGGCGCGAGCTTTACGACGCCCACCAGCATGAGCGGCGCAACCTCGCCCGCGGCCCGCGCCACCGCCAATATTATACCGGTCAGGATTGACGGACTCGCGACGGGCAACACGAGGCGGAATAGCGTCTCCGCCTTGGTGGCGCCGAGCGCCAGGCTCCCTTCCCGGATCGCGCGCGGTATCCTTGTCAAGCCCTCCTCGGTGGAGACGATCACCACCGGCATGGTCAGTAGCGCGAGGGTAAGGGATGCCCAGATAAGCCCTGGCGTTCCGAATGTGGGTGCGGGCTGTGCTTCTGGAAAGAACAGGTCATCGATCGTCCCGCCGACGAGATACACGAAAAAACCGAGACCGAACACGCCGTAGACGATGCTCGGAACTCCGGCGAGATTGTTGACAGCGATCCTGATCACCCTGACGAGCAGACCTTGCCGAGCATATTCGCGCAGGTATACGGCGGCGATCACACCAAGCGGCGACACTATCACAGCCATGAGAAGAACCATCATGACCGTGCCAAAAATGGCCGGGAAAATACCGCCCTCGGTGTTCGCTTCGCGTGGCTCGCCGGTCAGGAAAACGCCTAAGCTCCGGATGTAGTGGCGCAGCTTGTCGTATACCGACATGGCGTTTGGTCGCCACACGCGTATCACGTCGCTCAATGGCTGCATGAAGCTGCGGCCATCCATGATGGCAATTTCGACGACATCCCGCCGCATGGCCACCGAAAGGGTCCGGAGCCGCGTCTCCGCCTCCTGGTACGTGGCCATCAGTAGGCGCTCCTGCTCTGCGATGTCGGGCGCTTCGTGGGTTCCCTGAAGGACGCGCCGACGCTTTTCGAGGCGCAAGCGTTCGAGCTTGTAGTTGACCGTATCGATGGTCGTTGCCTGCGTGACAGCCATCTCTTCACGCAATGCGGCGACACGCCCGAGACGTGATTGCAGTTCCTCCCAGGTCCCTGTACCGGTAGCGACCAGCGCGTCCTTCTCGTAGACGGCGGAGATATGACCGTATGCATTGCCCCATTCGGCACGCTCGAACACGGCAACATCGCGCGGGAAAGTCTTGTCGACGACGCTCCCCGCAGGTACCCAGTGAAAGTCCGGGCCGTTTACGCGGCGGTTGCCGGTCTTTACCAGCCAACGTTCGATCGGCTCGGTGCCCGATTCGCCTGTCTGTTCGAAACTGGTGGGGTCGGTGTATTCGACATCGACCAGTTCCCCGATCATCGTCGTGCCGTCGTCCAATCGCAGCACGGCGACATCGTCTGGCCAGAAATGGGCCAGGCCGCGGGCGGCGATGAGGCCCAGCAAACCCGCGACTGCGGCGACGCCGACGCCGACAGCCATGGCGTTGAGCCAGATCCATGGGGTTCCGGACGTCCACCAGCTTTCTCTAGAGGGGTCCTCTCTCGCGGTTCCTCTTGGTCGAAGGCTCCTCCGCTCGCCCGCGGGACTGTTTGTCCGAGTTTCCAACGGCATTACAGGTTGCCGTATCGGGCTCTAAGCCGTTGCCGAACCAGTTCGGCGCCGGTGTTGAAGAAGAACGTAATGAGGAACAGCACGAGCGCGGCAAGGAACAGGAGGCGGTAGTGGCTGCTGCCCACCTCCGATTCGGGAAGTTCCACGGCGATGTTGGCGGCGAAGGTACGCATCCCCTGGAAGATATTGAGATCCATCAGGGGCGTATTGCCTGTGGCCATGAGTACGATCATGGTTTCGCCGACGGCTCGGCCGAGACCGATCATCAGGGCCGAAAAGATACCTGGGCTTGCGGTCAGGATGACGACGCGCGTCAGGGTTTGCCAATTTGTCGCGCCGAGCGCGAGGGACCCGATGGTCAGGTGGCGCGGCACGCCGTGAATCGCGTCTTCGGAAATGGCGAAGATGACGGGGATCACGGCCAGGCCCATGGCTATGCCGACCACCAGCGCATTGCGCTGGTCATAGTCGAGTCCGAGTGTGGCGAGAAACCACGCCTGCGCATCGCCGCCGAACAACAGGCGTTCAAGCTCGCCGTCGATTGCGAACACCGCCCATGTCGACAAGACCAGGACCGGTATGCTGAGTGCCGCGAACCAACCGTCGAACGGCCGCGTCACGCGGCTGGGCAACAAATGCCAGAACCACGCGAACACCAGCATGCAGATGGGCGCGGCGACGAAGAGCGAAAGCACGGCGGACAGGTTTTGTTCCACAAGCGGGGCGAACCACAGTCCCGCCAGGAAGCCCAGAATCACCGTGGGCATTGCCGCCATGATCTCTATTCCCGGTTTGACCCAGCGCCGCATCGGTGCCGCCATGAAGTACCCGGTGTAGACGGCCCCCATTACCGCGATGGGCGTCGCGAAGATCATCGCGTAGAAGGCCGCCTTCAACGTGCCGAAGAGCAGTGGAGAGAACGAGAATTTCGGCTCGAAATCGTTGTCCGCCGAAGAACTCTGCCAGCTATGAACGGGTTCCGGATAGCCCTCGTACCAGACCTTGTGCCACAGCGCTGACCAGGAAATCTCGGGGTGATGATTGGTGACGGCGTAGCGGCGCAGGTCGCCGTCGGGCATCGCAAGGAATATCCGGTCGGAACGCGGCGAAAACACCGCCGCCGACGGCGTTGTCAGTCCCGTCGCGAACGACGCCAGGTGGCGCTCGGACGTCGAGTGCAAAAGATGCATTCCGCCTTGGGCATCCAGCGCCATCATTCCCTTGCGGCGCGGTTCCGCCACGACTGCCGAAATTGCGTCGCCAAACTCGAAGTTGCGCGCTGGAACCAGGGTCGTGCCGCCCGGGCCGCCTCGCAGGATCCACTGGGTCAGATTTCCGCTGTTGTCTGCCGCCATCAGCGAATAGCGTCCCAACAGTAGCGTCATGACGGAAAGTTCGACGCCATCGCCAACCAGGTGCCCGGAATAGGTTTCGGCGGCCGCGTCGAGGACGGCGATGTCGTAGACGGTCACAGCGCCCTCGGAATTCGTCGCATAGAGCCAACTGCCTCGAGGGCCGAAATCGAGGCGGTCAATACTCCGCCGGGGCCGTATGTCGACGCTGCGCGGAAACGCCAACGTGTCGTCAACCTGCTCGAATTGCCAGATCCGAATGCTGCCGGCAGCGTCAAGTACCGCAACGCGCAACACTGACTCCTCAAGGTAGAAGTCGAATTGCCGTCCATGGAACAAACGCCCAGGGGGAGCATCAGCGGCCAGGGGCGGTTGTTCCATGGTCGGCGAGCCGGGTCGGGCCACGAAATTCCCAGGTTCGTGGTATATCCTGGGTTGGCTGGGTTCTTGCCCGGTCAGAATTGCGCCGAGAGGCAGTGGTTTGCCGCCGAACAATCGGTCTACGCGATCTTCGAGATAGCCAATGTCGCCATCGAAGCGCCTGCGGAACCAGACGCGAACGAACGTAGCCGTGCCATCCTCGCCAACCAGTGCATAGATATCGTTGCTGGGAAATACGAGCCGAATGCCGGCGAGGGGATACTGCGTCAAACGTTCGGAACGCCGGACGGCGCCGGTTTCTGGATCTACGAAGAAAATGGTGCCATCTGCGTCGATTGCGTAGAGCGACTCGACGCTGTCGTTGGTGCCCGCGGCAAGAATATTGCTCGCGGGCAGACGCAGACCGTCGAGTTCGCTGATATCCGCTGGGCGGAAGATCGGAGCCGCCACCATAAGCAGGTAAAAGAAGATAAGCGTGATCGCGCCGATAATCGCGCCGCCCCCGAAACCGACCACGCGTGCCGTCAGCTTGTCGACGATTCGCCGCCGCCAGGGCAAGACCGGGATCACCTGTCCCCCTCGCGGAGATTTTGCAGTTCGCCCATTGCCTGTCGGGGGGACAGCGGGATGTGGCCACCTTTCTGCACAATCATCTGCCCTTCACGGGATAGCACGAACTTGAGAAATTCCGTTTCGAGCGGCCGCAGAGGCGAATCGGGTCGCTTGTTTACGTAGATGAACAGGAACCGCGTGAGGGGATAGGAGCGATCTGTGGTATTCGGCGCGGTTGCTTCAAATGCCGCTGCGTTGCCACTTCTCGCGAGAGGCACCGCGCGCACCCCGGAAGTCCGGTAGCCCATGCCCGAGTATCCAATGCCGTTCAGTGATGAAGTGATGGCCTGAACCACCGACGCGGAGCCCGGCTGCTCGTTGACAGTGTTCTTGAAATCACCGGAACAAAGCGCCTTTTGCTTGAAGTAGCCGTAGGTGCCGGATACCGAGTTGCGTCCGTAGAGTTGCATCGGCCGCATCGCCCAGGCGCCCGTCAGACCGGCATCGCCCCAGGTGCGGATATCCTTTTCGCCGCCGCAGCGGCGAGATACGGAGAAAACCGCGTCGATGTCCGGCAGCGACATGGACTTGATCGGGTTGTCCTTGTGGACGTACACCGCCAGCGCATCGACGGCAACCCGGATGGCGGTCGGCTTATAGCCGCGCCGGGTCTCGAATGCTTCGATCTCCTTGTCCTTCATCAATCGGCTCATCGGGCCGAGATTGGAAGTGCCTTCCGTCAGAGCGGTGGAGGAACCGGGGGCCTGGACCTGAATGTTGACGTTGGGGTAATGCCTCTTGAATGCCTCGGTCCATAGGGTGATGAGATTGGCCAGCGTATCGGATCCGGTACTCGACAGATTGCCCGAAATCCCGCTAACGCGTTCATAGGCGGGCAAGCCCGCTGCGGTTTCGGCGACGGGCGCGGCCGCGGCGAGCAATGTCAGCGCGGCTAACAATGTCGGCGCGGTCGGCGCGCCGAGCGCCGGCAACATTCGATTCATGGAACCGATCGTTCGACGCCGCCGTCTTCGTATTCGGCTTCCCGTGCTGCGGCTGGAAACTCGCAGAAGAAGAGGCTGCCCTTGCCGAGTTCGCTCTCGACCCGCAGCACGGAACCGTGGCGGCGTAGTACATGCTTGGCAATCGCCAGTCCGAGTCCAGTGCCGCCCCTGACCCGAGATCGCGCGAGATCGATGCGATAGAAGCGTTCCGTGAGCCGCGCCAGGTGCTCGGGCGCGATGCCCATGCCCTGATCCCGAACTTCAAAGCGTGGACCGTCCTCGCCGTCGAACCAGCGCACGTCGATGGTGCCGCCTTCGGGGCTGTAGCGGACCGCATTTGTGATCAGGTTGGCGAATGCGCTATAGAGTTCGTCAGGTACGCCCCTGATTCGCAGGCGCTTCTCCGTCTCCAGCGCCAACTCGTGCCGCCCGCCCGACAAGCCGCGCGCCTCGGCCACGATGATGTGCAGTAGGTGGGACACGTCGACGTATTCCATCGCAGACTCGTCCGGCATGGCCCCTGACTCAAGCCTTGTAAGCGTCAACAGATCGTCGACCAGCGCCTGCATCCGCCGCACGGGGCTGACCAGCTTTGGCAGGATTGTTTGCAGAGTGTCGTAGTCGACGTCGGTCGACTGCTCGAGATAGCCGACGATCACTGTCAGCGGCGTCCGCAATTCGTGAGATACATTGGCGACGAAATCCTGCCGCATCGTCAACGCGCGATTCAATTCGGTGATGTCGCGCACAACAATGAGCGTGCGGTCGTCGTCGATGAGGATACGACGCAGTTCAAGGCGGCGCGTGTTGTCGGCCGGTGCGGCGATTTCGACGATTTCGCCGTCGGTGTTCCCCCGCAGCAGCCCGCCCGCCTCCGGATCGCGCACGAGCGTGAGGATGTTTTGTCCCCGGTCGTGGGAGGACAGGCCCAACAGCCGGCGTGCGGCCTGGTTGAAATCTTCTATCTCGCCGGATTGCCGAACCATAGCCCAGCCGTCCGGAACCGCCTCGGCCGTGCGCTGCAGGGCGCGTAGCGACCGCAGCAATTTGCGGCTTCGGTCCCTGCCGGATCGTATCGTACGGTACGCGCGATATGCCGCAACGCGCCATCCGCGGTCCGGTGTTCCCGGCCGGGTCAGCGGGCGCTCGGACCAACGCAGGAATTGACGGTATTGCAGGACGCCGTACAGGATTGCGATGCTGAGCCCAAGGACCAGGCCCCACGCGATGCTGTCGGTCGCCCATGCGGCAACTGCCGTGATCGCGCCGACCGCCAGCAGGCGCAAACGGTCATTAGTCGCCACGCGCTCCCCGGTCGGAGTCTCCGGTGGCAAACCGATACCCGATGCCTCGGACTGTCTCGATGCACTGATCCGCGCCAAACGGCGCCAGTGCTTTTCTCAGTCGCAGAATGTGCACGTCGACGGTGCGTTCTTCGACGAAGATGTTTCGGCCCCAAACGCGGTCGAGAAGCTGCGCGCGATCGAAGACGCGCTCAGGCCAGCGCATCAGTTGCTCCAACAGTCGAAACTCGAGCGGCCCGACCCGCACGCGAGCCCCGTCTGCCGTCACCCGGTGCGCGCGGGTATCCACTTCAATCGGACCCGCGGTGATCTTGCCGTCGGCCGAATTCCCGGTCCGACGCAACAGGGACTTCACGCGGGCGATCAACTCCCTGGGTGAGAAGGGTTTGATCACGTAGTCATCGATGCCGGCGTCGAAACCCGTCAGCTTGTCCGATTCCTCGCCGCGAGCCGTGAGCATTATCAACGGCAGTTCCGAAGTTACGGGATCCCGGCGCAGACGGCGCACCAGGTCCACGCCGCTCATTCCAGGCAGTCTCCAATCGATGATGAGCAGCTTCGGCGGAGGTCCCTGGAGTCGCTCCAGCGCCGTCTCGGCGCTATCGGTTTCGACTACGTCGAACCCCGCTCGGACGAGCGCGAACGAGAGCATTTCCCGTATTTCCGGCTCATCCTCGACGAGCAGAATAGAATCGGCGACCATGCGCTCCTCTGCTGCACGCTCCCGGCCAGGTCAGGCGGTCTCTTTGTTGGGCGGGGGACGATAAGTATGAAGCAATGTGACAATGAAATATGACAAAAAGATGAATCGCGCGGAATGGTTTTCAAGGCCTTGCCGTTGCGCCTGCCAACCGGCCGGATGCTGGAGAACATTGGGAGATTTGCGTGCAAGAGGACCTCGGTTGACCCCGAAAGGCAGTTTTCTGCGTTACAACATGATCGAGGTATGGCTGGTGACGCGGGTCCGGCCCGCAGTATTCTCGAAGTGATGTCGTCCTTGACATGCCACCGGGGTTTCGTGATGCTTCGACCGCCGCTCGTGCGCGGCGATGCAGACGAGACGCCCATTGGTGCGCGTAGTTAACACGCGACTGCGGCGTCGAGAGGGGTTGAGGGATTGTCGAGGGAGAGTAAGGCGCCGAATCCGACGCAACGGGAGCGGTGTCGGGCATTTGGTATGGATCAACCGGACATCGCGTAGGAAATGGAATGAAGAGACATCGAATTCTGAGACGCGCGGCGGTTTCGGCAATTGGACTCGGCTGTGCCGTCGGCGTGACTGTCGGCGGCGCAACGCTTGACGACATTTTCGCCGTTGCCGAGCGTATCAATACGCAGGCGCGCACTTCGCAAGGGAAGATCGAGGCCCTGACGGAAGAAACCCGCAAGCTGTACATCGACTACAAGGTTGTGCTCGACGAAATCGACGGGCTTCGGGTTTACAACCGACAACTCGAGAAGCAGATCGCCAACCAGGAGCAGGAACTGGCACAACTTTCCGACTCCATCGACAAGGTCACTGTGATCGAACGTCAAATCACGCCGCTGATGCTGCGCATGATCGATGGCCTGGAGCAGTTCGTGGACCTGGATTTGCCGTTCCTCCTCAATGAGCGGCTAGAGCGGATAAGCCGGCTTCGCGACATCATGGATCGGGCCGATGTCGCTGTCTCGGAGAAGTTCTCCCAGGTTCTGCAGGCGTATCAAATCGAAAACGAGTACGGCCGCACGATGGAAGCGTACGGAGACACGATCAACGTCGAGGGCACCAACTATATCGTCGACGTGTTGAAGATGGGCCGCGTTTCCCTGGTGTATCAGACCAGCGACGGCGAACTGACGGGGATGTGGAATGCATCGACCAATCGCTGGGAAGCGTTGGGCGATGAGTACACCACTCCGGTACGCAGCGGCATTCGCATGGCCCGCCAGCAACTGGCTCCGGGGCTACTGGTACTGCCCATCATCAACGCGCCGGAGGCAAGATAATGAAAGCGAACATTTCAATGGCCGCGCAGTGGTGCCTCGCGGTGACGGTGATGTGCGCAACCGGCGTCGCGGCGCAGGAGGCAACGGACTCCTCGGTTGATCCGGGGCTTGAATTGGTTCCGGCGGATACGCTCGGCGAACTGCTGAAGAATGTGGAAGAGCGACGGGTTGTGGAAAACCGCGAACACCTTCGCAGGGAGCAGGAGTTTCTTGGGCGCAAGAGCGAGCAGCAGCGAATGCTGGACAACGCGCGCGCCGAACGCCGTCGCGAGGAACAGCGCAGCGAGCGCCTCGAAACGCGGTTCGAGGAAAACGAGATCCTCATCGGTGAGCGGCAAGAGCAACTCGACAAGCGCCTGGGATCGTTGCGAGAGCTATTCGGCGTGCTGCAACAGGTTTCCGGCGATGTGCGCGGACAGTTCGAGGGATCGGTTATCAGTGTCGAATATCCGAACCGCGGCGATTGGCTGGGCGAATTCGCCGCCAAGATGGGGACTTCGACCCAACTCGCGACCATCGAAGAAATGGAGCGTCTCTGGTTCGAGATGCAACGCGAAATGACGGAATCGGGCAGGATCTCGCGGTTCGACGCCACGGTCAACATGCTGAACGGCGAACGTATCGATAACGAAGTCATACGCGTGGGAGCTTTCAATGTCGTATCGGATGGCAACTACGTAAACTACGACGTCAACTCGGGTGAACTCGTGCAACTCGGGCGTCAGCCCTCCGCGCGGTTTTCGAATACGGCGGAGGATCTTTTCGCGGCGAATCCCGGCGAGGTTGTTGCATTCGCGATCGACCCGTCCCGAGGATCGATGCTGAGCCTCTTGATTCAGGCTGCCACGGTCGGAGAGCGGGTCGGTTCACCATTCGGAGGTATCGCGAAGGGCGAATGCTGGCTCCCGTTCTGTGACGGACAGGGCGGATATGTCGGTTCAGTCATTATCCTGGGCGGCCTGCTTGGCGTATTGCTGGCACTGGAACGCCTGGTCACGCTTTTCATCGTGCGCGGCAAGGTAAACCAACAGAAGCGATCAGACACATTGAGCAACGACAACCCGCTTGGACGGCTGCTCAATATCTACGAAGAAAACAAGAACATCGATGTAGACACCCTGGATCTGAAGTTGGCAGAGGGGATCTTGAACGAAACTCCCAGATTGACGCGCAACATCACGCTGATCCAGGTGATTTCCGTGGTGGCCCCCTTGTTGGGACTATTGGGTACCGTGATCGGGATGATCCTGACGTTCCAGGCCATAACGCTATTCGGCACCGGGGATCCGAAGACGATGGCGGGCGGTATCTCCACCGCCCTGATGACCACCGTGCTCGGTTTGTGCGTAGCGATCCCCACAGTGTTGCTGCATTCGATCGTCAACACCGCCAGCAAATCGATTATCCATATACTCGATGAAGAGAGCGCCGGCCTCATCGCGGAACGCGCAGAGGCAGCCGGGCGCCCCTTGGGGTAAGCGAGGTAGGCCGTGATCGGTGACGCGTATCAGGCGGTCGTCGCCTACATCGAGCAGGGCGGCAACGTCCTGTATCTGATCGCTATCGTCACGTTCCTGATGTGGACGCTGCTGGTCGAACGTTTCTGGTATTTCCAGACGGAACACAAGCGGGTAATCCTCGACGCTTCGGATGCTTGGGAAGGGCGCCCGGAACGGCGCTCCTGGAGCGCACGCGAAATTCGGGCCGCGATCATTTCCCAGACCTCGGCGCGGATCACGGGCTCGCTGCCGATCATCCAGACCTGCGTGGCCCTGTGTCCGCTGCTGGGTCTGCTCGGCACGGTCACCGGCATGATCACCGTATTCGACGCTATGGCGACGCAGGGCGGCAACGCGCGGTCGATGGCGGCCGGGGTATCCATGGCCACGATTCCCACGATGTCCGGGATGATCGCATCCTTGTCGGGCCTCATGGCAAGCACCGTGGTGCGACGAAGGATCGAGTACGAGACCGAGTCGTTTGAACAACACCTGACAATGGATCATTGAAGGTCGCCAGCGGCGACGGCGTAGTGACTGCGCAATATAGCTAGACGAGAGGACAAACCGGTGCGGCAGATTCGAACCCACTCCCGATCCGACGACGATTCGGATCTGAACTTGACGCCGATGCTGGATGTCGTGTTCATCATGTTGATTTTTTTCATCGTTACCGCGACGTTCATCAAACAAGCCGGTATCGAAGTCTTCCGTCCCGACGCGCAGACGTACGAACAGAAGCCTACGGTGAGCGTACTGGTGGCCATCAGCGAAGCGGGCGAAATCTGGATCGACAAGAAACAGGTGGACCAGACGGCGGTGGCCGCTCACATCGAACGCCTTCATATCGAGAATCCGAAAGGAGGCCTGGTCATCCAGGCCGACCGGAACGCCAAGTTCGAGGTGCTGAAGGCCGTGTTGGATGCGGCGCGATCGGCAAGTCTGACTGAAGTGGCGATAGCCACGGAGAAGTAGCAAACAATGGCGATCGCCAGAAAGCACTGAAGGAGGAGTCCGCATGATCACGCGTTACGTCGTCGGTGTCGCAGCCGGGTTGGTTGTCACCTTCCTGCTGTTCCTTCTCATGCAGGCCCTGATCAAGAGCGACAAGAGCCCGTTTACCGACGCCGGGCAGGGCCGGATCCTCGACTTCGTTCGATTGGAGGACGATCAGGAACTGATCACCAAAAAGCGCAAGCCGAAACCGCCGCCACCCCCCGATGAGCCACCGCCCGACATGCCGAAGCCAGACTTCGATTCCAATGTCAGCCAGGGCGTGGAGATTGGCGCGGTGCAGATCCAGGTAGATCACAATCTTTCCGGCACGGGCGGATTCACGGCCGACGGCGAGTACTTGCCGATCGTCAAGGTGGCGCCGATCTACCCTCGACGGGCCCAGACGCGCGGCATAGAGGGATACGTGTTGCTCGAGTTCGTCGTCATGTCCTCGGGCGCCGTGCGCAATCCCGTCGTGATAGATGCCAAGCCGCCCGGAATCTTTGATCGCTCCGCAATTCAGGCTGCGCTGAAGTTCAAGTACAAGCCGAAGGTGGTCAACGGTGAACCGGTCGAGGTCGCGGGAGTACGCAACCTCATCAAGTTCGAGCTTGAGGACGGATAGGAGGCGAGCATGCGTGTCTACCCAGTAGCCAGGACGCTATTCGCGGTCTTTCTTCTTTCCCTGTTTCCGCTCCCAGCCGGTGTAAGCGACGGTATGGCGTTCGCCGCAGAAGAGAAGAAACAAACGCGGCGCGTACCGACAATGACCGAGGCGACCTTCAAGAAACTGGCCGAGGTGCAGGAATTCATCGATGCGGAGGACTATCCGGGCGCCCTCAATGCCTTGAACACCATGCTTGATCGACGACGGCGATACAACAGTAATGAACTTGGCCACATATACAACATGATGGCGTTCGTCCACTACGCGCGGGACCGGTACGATCAAGCCATCATCGCCTACGAACGGGTGCTGGCGCAGGGCGATCAGATCAGCGAAGGAATGGAAACGCAGATCATTTACAGTCTGGCCCAACTGCATTATTCGGAAGAAAACTTCAGCGAGGCGTTGCGCTACATGCAGTTGTGGCTGGATCAGGCCGACAAACCGGGCCCCCAGCCGCATATCTTCATGGCGCAGGTCTACTACCGGATGGACGACTTCTCGAACGCGATCATCCAGGTGGAGACGGCGATCAACATCGCGCAGGGACGGGGCACGGAAGTCAAGGAGAGCTGGTGGGGATTACTGAAATATCTCTACTTCGAACAGGATAACTGGGCGAAGGTACTCGACATCCTGGAGATTCTGGTGCGCGATTTCCCGAAACGCGATTACTGGGTCCAACTCGGTCAGGTGTACGGGCAGGAAGGTTACGAAAGTAAACAGGTGTATGCCTATGAGGCGGCGCATGTGGCGGGGTATCTGGATCGCGAATCCGATATGCGCAACTATGCGGGATTATTGATGCAGAGCACCGTGCCGTACCGCGCGGCGAAATGGCTGCAGGAGGCTATGGATGAGGGCATCGTGGAAGATACCTCGGAGAACCTTCAGTCGCTCGGCCAAGCGTATCAAATGGCGCAGGAGGTGGACTCCGCGATTCCCGTCTTCGAGAAGGCCGGCACCAAGTCGGACGACGGGAAGATTCTCGCTCGTCTGGCCACGTTGTACCTGGAAACGGACGAGTACAAGAAGTGTACCGATTCGGCTGAGAGCGCCCTCGAAAAGGGTGGCTTGAGGAAACCGTACAGTACCAAAGTCATTCACGGAATGTGCCTGTTCAACCGTGATCGACTGACCCAGGCGAGGAGGGTCTTCGTCGAAGCGCGAATGAACGCGCGCAGGGCCAACGATAGAGCCGTCGAGAGGATGTGTTCGCGCTGGGTCGCTCACATCGACAATGAGAAGAAGCGCAGGGAAGTGCTCGCGGCGGCGGACTAACGGGCCTTTTCCCCTTTGACCGCGCGGCGTGATCGAAGGTGTATACGGGGATCGTTCAGGGGCGTTGCGAAGTCATCGCGGCGCGGCGCGAGGGCGCGCTTACAACGCTCTCCGTCGATCTTGGGCGATTGGCCGAGGGCCTAACAACCGGCGCGTCGGTCGCACTGAACGGTGTCTGCGCCACGGCGACGCGTGTGTGCGGGACGGTCGCGACATTCCATCTGGTCCAGGAAACCACCGCCCTCACAAATCTTGGAGAGGTGGCGGCCGGCGACCTTGTGAATGTCGAACGATCATTCAAGGTCGGGGATGAAGTGGGTGGCCATGTGTTGTCCGGCCATATCGCGTGCACCGCCCGCGTGACGCGCATTGAAACCACCGAAGGGCTTGCGTCGGTATCAGTATCGGTACCAAGACCTTGGCCGAACTATCTGATGAAAAAGGGTTTCATCGCCCTCGACGGCGCTAGCCTGACCATCGCCGAATTGAATCGAGATACGGGGAGCGCAACGGTGAAGCTGATTCCCGAGACGCTCGTTCGCGCCGGATTCGAGAATAGGGCGGTTGGGGACCGTCTGAACCTGGAAGTGGACTATCGGACCCAAGCGGTGGTCGACACCGTGCGGGAATTGCTGCGCGACAAGACGTTCCTGCGGGAGATCGCCCGCTAGTGCCACAAAACCCGTCGCCCTATCGGGCGCCGTCTTTTGCCCCCGCCCAAGCCCACCTATCATCCTGTCGACCGTGCCGCTACTGCGGCAAGTCCGACAGCCTGTTAGCGCCACAAAACCCGTCGCCCTATCGGGCGCCGTCTTTTGCCCCCGCCCAGCAGCAGACGTTTAACTGTTCTTGACTATTCCCTCGTTGAGAGATCCGGATCGGAAACCCGCCAGGTCAAGGGCGACGAACCGATACCCGCAAGCTTTCACCCGTTCGACGATGGCGTCCCGTCGCGCCAGCGCCTTTTCGAACTCTGTCCCGACCAGTTCCAGGCGGGCGACATCGCCGTGGTGGCGGACGCGGAACTGCGAAAAGCCGAGGGCAAGCAGGGCGCTTTCGGCGCGCTCGATCTGGCGCAGCAGACTCGTGTCGATCGCCGTGCCGTAGGGTACGCGGCTCGACAGGCATGCGGACTGCGGCTTCTGCGCGTTCTCAAGACCGAGGGCCTCCGCTAGCTGGCGGATGTCGGCCTTGCTGAAGCCGGTCTCAGCCAGCGGCGATCGGACGCCATGCTCCCTGGCCGCGATGAGTCCCGGCCGGTGGTCGCCCAGGTCGTCGAGGTTCGTGCCGTTGAAGATCGCGTCAAAACCTTCGGCGTCGGCGATTTGCGCCAGGTGCGTGTAGAGCGACATCTTGCAATAGAAACATCGATTGGTGGGATTTGCGCGATAGTTGGGATCGTCAAGTTCGTCTGTCACGATGACGCGGTGCGGCATGTGCCACCGTTCGGCAAGTTCCTTCGACAGGGCGAGATCGTCGCGCTTCAGGCTTTTCGAGCCGGATGTCACGGCCAATGACCTCGGCCCCAACACCTCGGCGGTGACGTAGGCCACCAGCGATGAATCGACGCCGCCCGAATACGCCACCACGGCGGAGTCGAAGCTGCCGACGAACGATTTCAAGGCGGCATATTTGGCCTGCAAGGTGCTCATGCCCGCATCTTATAGCCGATTGATGAGGCTTGCGAGGAAGCCTGCGCCAAACCCGTTGTCGATATTGACTACGGAGACGCCGGATGCGCAGCTGTTCAACATGCCGAGCAGCGCCGCGACGCCGCCGAAGGATGCGCCATAGCCAACACTCGTGGGAACCGCGATGACAGGTTTGTCCACCAATCCGCCAACGACGCTCGGCAGCGCGCCCTCCATGCCAGCCACGACGATCAGCACCTTCGCTTCGCGCAACGCCGTAAGCCTCGCCAATAGACGATGCAGCCCGGCGACACCAACATCGCTTATTCGCGTTACCGGCGTGTCGTAGAACTCGCACGTGACGGCAGCTTCCTCGGCCACCGGCGCGTCGGAGGTGCCCGCCGTGACGACAGCGACCGTGGTCGGCGCTGGTGGGCCGCCGGACGTCTTGTGTGTGATCACGCGGGCGGTTGCATGGTATTCGGCGCCGTCAAGTTCTCCTTTGAGGGCGGCATACTTGTCCGCCTGCACGCGCGTGATGAGGACGTCTTCGCCGCGGGCGCGCAGTGCCCGAAAGGCGGTCAGGATCTGTTCCGGCGTCTTGTGTTCGCCGTAGATAACCTCGGCAGCCCCCGTGCGGTGGCGACGGTCATGGTCGACTGTCACGTCTCCCGCGGGCTCGAAATACGAGGCATCGATGCGTTGGACGGCATCAGTGCGTGAGACATCGCCAGACCGGTAGGCATCGATGATGGCGGCGAGATTCTCTAGTCGTTCATCCATGCAGCGATCTCCCGGTCGACCGCGTCCTTCAGCATCAGGTAGCTATCGCCACGCGCGCGGGCGAGGGCGAGAATGTCGTCGTGTTCGGACTTCCAGCGCTTGCGACCATCCGGCAACTCGGCCACCTTGACGCGAACCTTGCCGAATGTCGTCTCGACGGTCGCGGTGCGTCGCGGCAGCATCCACTTCTGCACATCGTGAAAGCGCACGCCAATGGTTGTCGAATCGGCCGTCAAACGCTGCACCACGGCTTCGAGCCGATCCGGCGGGGCCAGGACGGAAACCCTGTGTCCCGGCCGGGACTTTTTCATCAGGGCCGGCGTCACCATGACATCCCTGGCGCCGATAGCCAACAGACCCTCGATCAGCGGCTGAAATGCTTCAGGTCGCATGTCGTCGATATTGCACTCTATCTCGATGTTGGTTTCGACATCATAGCCGTAAGCCTTGTCGGCCCTGGCCGTACCGAGGACGACCCGCAACACGTTTGGAAGGTCGAAGTCCTTTTGCCCGATCCCATAGCCGATGCGTTCGGCGACGAAGTCGCGCGGCTCGCCGAACGCGTCGACCGCACACCTGAGAATCGTCGCCCCGGTCGGTGTAGTCGCTTCGCCGTCCACACCGCCGTAGCGGCAGGGCACACCCTGGAGCAACAACGCGGTGGCTGGGGCGGGTACCGGCATACGACCATGCTCGCAAAGTGTCGTGCCGCCGCCGACTTCGACGGGACGCGACAGCACCTCGTCAACACCCAGATACTCGAGACCGAGCGCGGCGGAGACGATATCGACAATCGCATCCGTCGCGCCGACTTCGTGAAAGTGCACCTCCTCGACATCGATGCCGTGGACATCGGCTTCCGCTTCTCCCAAGGCTTGGAACATCGCGACGGCGCGCTCTTCAATGGCGCGGCTGTAGCCGGCGAGTTCGATGATTTCGACGATCTGTGCCAGACGACGATGAGGTTTGGGCCGATCCTTGCGCAGGACGACGGTCGCCCTGGAGCCTCTGATGCCCATCTTGGCTGCCGCGTCGACTTCGAGTTCGAATTCGGACTTGAGGGAGAGTTTTGCGAGTTGGCTGCGCAGGTAGTCCACCGGGACGCCGATGTCGACCATCGCGCCTATGTGCATGTCGCCGGAGATTCCGCTGAAACAGTCGTACAGGAGCGTCCTAGCCATGGGCCGATGTTAACGCAGGGTAGGGCGCGTGGTCCGGTGTGTTTGGATTTCACGCGTCGACAAGATAGCCTTGCGCGGTCGGACAGTCCGCGTACTACAGCAAACTCACCCACCCCCGGTGTTGGGGCTTTGATGCTGGCAGAAGCGGCCGCAAATTCCGCCGACCAGGGACGCAAATTGACCTTCGACTACGACCTGTTCGTCATCGGTGCCGGTTCGGGTGGCACGCGCGCTGCGCGCATGTCCGCCGCCCTGGGCGCCAAAGTCGCCATCGCCGAGGAACGCCATCTGGGCGGGACATGCGTCAATGTCGGCTGCATACCCAAAAAACTGTTCGTCTACGGGTCACATTACGCGGAGGATTTCAAAGATGGCGCGGCGTACGGCTGGACCACATCCGGAGAGACCTTCGACTGGCCGACCCTGCGCGACAACAAGACGCGGGAAATAGAGCGTCTGAACGGCGTATATCGGGACCTGTTGGAGGGACCGGGGGCCGAGATCATCCGTGAACGAGCCACCCTGGTGAATGCCCACGCCGTGGGGGTAGGGGGCGAAACGGTCACGGCGGCGAACATTCTCATTGCCACCGGCAGCCGGCCCAGCGTGCCGCCGTTCCCGGGCGCTGACCTCGCGATCACATCGGATGACACCTTCTATCTGGACGCGTTTCCGGAACGTGTGATCATCATCGGTGGCGGTTACATCGCCGTCGAGTTCGCCGGAATCTTCAAAGGACTAGGTGCCGAGACGACACTGTTGTATCGGGGACCGTTGTTTTTGCGTGGCTTCGACGGGGGCGTGCGCAACTTCGTTGCGGGAGAATTACGCGGAAAGGGTGTTGCACTGCGTTTCGATACGCAGATCGACAGTATCGAGAGGGTAGCCGGGGGTCTTATCGTTCGTACACAAGCGGGAGACGCGCTTGAAGCCGACGTGGTCCTTTGCGCCACAGGCAGGGGGCCCAATACTGCCAGCCTTGGTTTAGCCCAGGCGGGCGTCGAACTTGGGGCGTCGGGGGGAGTACGCGTAGATGACCGCTATCGGACCAGCGCGCCTCACATACGCGCCATCGGCGACGTCATTGGCGGCGTCCAACTGACGCCGGTCGCCATCGCCGAAGGCATGTGCATCGCCTACAACCTGTTCGGCGGAGAAGATCGCGAGGTGGACTATGACGGTATCGCGACTGCGGTCTTTTGTCAGCCGAATATCGGCGCTGTCGGCCCAACCGAAGAAAGTGCCCGTCGCCGCTATCCTGCCCTGAAGGTATTCGAGTCGTCGTTTCGTCCCTTGAAGCACACGCTGACGGGACGCGAGGAGCGAACCATGATGAAGCTGCTGGTGGACGGCGACAGCGACCGCGTGGTCGCGGCGCACATGGTTGGTCCCGAGGCTGGCGAGATCATCCAGGGCTTGAGCGTTGCGATCAAGGCTCGCGCCACCAAGGCGGATTTCGATCGCACAATTGGCATCCATCCAACCGCGGCCGAAGAGTTCGTGACCATGCGCGAAGCCCGATCGTGAGTGGGATCCCGCCGGGGAACCCCCGCGCAAGAGGATATTCCCCTTCGGTCGGAGTGCGCGGTCGGGGAGCGCTTTGACGCGGACGCACGCGTCGTTGATCGCTTTGCCAAGCATGGTGTTCCTGCGCGACAGAGAGGCCGCTGATGCAAGTGTTTGAGGACTTTCTTCGCTTCCTCGATGGATTGTTGGGATCCGCCGCCTACTTTCCGATCGTTTTGCTTGGCGTCGGCATCTTCTTCACGCTCGACACCTGTCTCCTGGGACTTGTGCTGTCTAACAAACGGTGGCGGACTATCGCGCGGATATGCAAGCGGGCGGTGGTATAGTTCGAGCCCACAAACAACCTGGTGGGGATTGAAATGTCGTTGCGGGTCGCGTTCGATCTGGAAGAGACGGACCTTGAGTATTTTCGCTCGATCATGAAGAGGGCCGGAACGAGTGTCCAGCGTGCGTCCGAAGAGGAAGTCTTGGCGCATGCCGACGCAATGATCAATAACGTGAAAACCGCCAACTTGCCCGCGTTCGTCGCGCAGCGCATCGATCGTGTCGGGAGCCTGATCGACATGTTGCGGGATGACGAGTGGCGACTCGGGGGGGGCGAACGCAACAACGTCGTCACGGCGCTCGCATACTTTGTCGAGCCGAAGGATGTCATTCCGGACGATGTCCCGGTTCTCGGCTACATCGACGACGCGATCATGATCGAGCTGATCATGAGAGAACTGAAACACGAGATCGAGGCGTTTGACGATTTTCGTCGCTACCAGCGGGAGGAGGCGTCGAGAAACAGGCACCCGAACGTTACGCGGGAGGATTGGCTCGCCGCGAAACGACGCGAACTTCACCAGCGCATGCGCAGACGCCGGAACTCCCGCGGTCCGAGGGAATCGGGGCGCACCCGAGTCAGGTTGTTCTAACGCCACAAAAACCGTCGCCCTGCGGGCGCCGTGTTTTGCCCCCGCCCAAGCCCGACCGCTTCGGGTCGCTTCCTACCGATACGCGCTGCGCCCGCAGAACTCGCAGATCGCGTAGACGTGCCTAGGGTCATTCAGCGACGCGAGCGATTCGAAACCGGCGATGATCGGCTCAAACCAGGCGGCGGCGGGTCGCAGCGAAAATCCCAGCTCATCGAACAGTCGCATGAGGATCTTCTCCCGCGTGGACAACGGTTCGTCGATTGTCACCACTTTGTACTCGTCGATCCCAGCGCGCTCCGCCGCAGCCTCGATGGCATGGTTGAGATGACCGAGTCCATCCACGAGTCCCAGGTCGAACGCCTTGCGTCCACTCCATACGTGGCCCTGCGCGATCGTTTCCACCTCCTCCGGCGCCATGTCGCGGCCTCGCGCGACGAGGTTCACGAAGCGCGTATAGGTGTCTTCCACGGCAGCTTGCAACACGTTCCCCATGCGCTCGCTGACGCCGCCGAAAGGGTCGAGCGCGCCGGTCAAGGAACTCGTACCGACGCCATCCCGCGCAATGCCTATGGATGACAGGCTATCCTCAAATGTTGGCAAGATGGCGAACACGCCGATGGACCCGGTAATGGTCGTCGGAGCCGCCCATATCTCATCAGCCGTCGCGGAGATCCAATAGCCGCCGGAAGCGGCCACGCCGCCCATCGACACCACCACGGGCTTGCCGGTAGCCTGCACCAACTCCAACTCCTGACGAATGACTTCGGAGGCGAATGCGCTGCCGCCGGGCGAGTCGACGCGCAGCACCAGGGCTTTCACATCCGTGTCCTCGCGCGCCTTGCGAATGAGCCGTGAAGTCGAACCGGCGCCGACTACGCCGCGTGGTTGATCCCCTGTCAGAATCATGCCATCTACAACGACTACCGCCACCTTGGGTCCATGCCCCGGTCGTTCGGAACTGCGCACCGACCGCAGGTAGTCGGGGACATCCGCGCGCAGGAACGCACCGTTGTCACCCGTTCCGACCCTCTCGGCAAGTCGCTCCTGTAACGCGTCATGCGTCAACAACTCATCCACCAGTCCGTTTTCGAGCGCCGCGCGCGCCGCGTCGCCATTCACTTCCCGCAGCAGGACGTCGTACTCGTTGGCGTAATGTTGCAGCGCTTGCGGGTCCAGGCGCCGGTTCTCCGCCACTTGGTCGACATAGCTTCCCCATAGATCATCCACGAGCGCCTGGTTCGATTTTTTCGCATCGGCGGACATGTCCGAACGGGTATAGGGTTCAACGGCCGACTTGTAAGAGCCGATGCGGTAGACGTGCACGTTGACCTTGAGTTTTTCCAACAGGCCCCCGTAGTAGTCCTGGTACGCGCCGAAACCAGTCAGCATGAGTTCGCCAAGCGGATGCATGTACACCTCGTCGGCGAAGCTGGCGAGGTAGTATTGCGGCTGTGTGAAGTAGTCGCTGGTGGCGACTACGGTCTTGTCCGCATCGCGGAATTCCTCGATTGCCTCGCCGATCGCCTCCAGGTGCGCGGCGCTTGCGAAGTTGAGATCGGTGAGGTCCAGCGTCAGCATTGCGACCCGTTCGTCCGAAGACGCCTGTTTGATCGCGTCGATGATGTCCGCCGCCTTTGTCTGGCCCGCGACATCGGACAACGTCGGCGGGAAGGGGAATGCGGGGCTAGAAGGCTGCTCGACGATCATTCCCTTGGGAGCGACCACGAGAGCGGCGCCGTTCGGTATCTGCACGCCCTTGGGCGCGGACAGGATCACGGCGACCAAAACAAGCAAGAACAGCCCTATGAGCACATTCGCCAACGCGACCCGCAGGAATGCAAAAGCCCGCGAAACGGCGGCGAAGGACTTTCGCAGGATCTGTCCAAACAACATGTCGGCACCGGATGGTATAAGAAGCGGCGATTGTCCCACACGCGTTATTGGATCGCGCGGTGCTCGGAACGATACCGCGGGCAAAACGGAGCTGGGGACCCTTGGATGATGGGGTAGAGATGAGTCTTTGGCGATGGTCTGAGGTTTGCGCGGCGGTGGGCGCGCCGCTGACGGACGGTCCGGACATCGACGGCGTAAGCATCGATTCGCGCACCCTGACCGGCGGAGAACTGTTTGTCGCTTTGCCAGGCGATCCGGGACCGCGATTTCACGTCAGTCAGCGGTCTGAACGCGACGGTCACGATTATGTGGGCGCAGCTTTGGATGCCGGCGCAGCGGGTGCGCTCGTGCAGAGGGATGTGCGGGATGGGCGGCCATGCATCCTTGTGAGGGATACCATCGATGCACTGTGGGCGCTCGCCCAGTCCGCGCGCGAGAGGTTGGGTGGCCGCGTTGTCGCAGTGACCGGGAGCAGCGGAAAGACCACGGTCAAGACCTTCATCGCGCATGCCCTGGATGCTTTTTCAACGCCCGGCAGCCTGAACAACCACTTGGGCGTGCCGTTGTCGCTGGCGCGTACGCCGGCGGATACCAGGTTTGCCGTGTACGAAATTGGCACGAATCACCCAGGCGAGATTGCGCCGCTGGCCCGCCTGGCGGCACCGGATGTCGCGGTTGTCCTCAACGTGCATCCCGCTCACATCGAGTATTTCGACGACATCGGTGCGCTCAGGCGGGAAAAGCTCTCCATTGCCGATGGGTTGCGGACCGGGGGTACGCTGGTCTGCCTTGACGCGTTGGACCGCGGCAGACTCGACTGCGGCAAGCGCGTGCTCACTTTCGGTCTCGGTCAGAACGCGGACGTGCGCTTGACGAGTTCGGCAGGAGGCGTCGCCGTGGTGGAGACACCGTCGGGCCGTGTCCAAGCGGAGATTCCAGGCGGGGGCGAGCACCGTGCGCTGGCGTTGACCGCCGCCGCCGCCGCCATTGTTGCGTTGGGCGGCGATCCGGCGTCGATCGGGCGCATAGGGGCAGAAACCCTGCCCGCCGGACGAGGCAACCGTGTCCGCATCGGCGAGGTAACGCTGATCGACGACAGCTACAACGCGAATCCCGCGAGCATGGCTGCCGCCTTGCACTCGCTCGCCTCCGAAGCGGGAAGAACGATCGCGGTGCTGGGCGAGATGCTCGAACTTGGCGACGATGGGCAGCGCCTGCACGCAGCGATGGCCGAAGCCTGTCGCGGAATCGACAAGGTGGTTTGTGTCGGCCACGCCATGGATGCGCTCTATGATCGATTGCCGAATCATCGCCGGCTTGCATTTTTTCCTTCCCCTGACGATATCGACACGGAGGCGATCGTCGATGCGCTGCAACTTGGAGACATCGTGTTGCTCAAGGGATCAAACCGGGTCTTTTGGGCGCGCGACTTCGCCCACGTGCTTGGCCGCCGAATCGAACAACGATCCAGCACCCCAGGGGCATCGAATGAGGGTGATTGACGTTGCTGCAGTGGGACGAGCATGACGACCGCGGCCAGCGGGCGGGGTGTGTGGAAACGGCCGGAATGGTGCCGACGAATTGCGCATGCGGTAGTATGACCGATTGCGGCCGTCGCCCGAGGTGATCGTGGCGCCGGCGAATTTCGCTTGGAACTCACGAATGATCGTTGACAGCCAGGGGCGTAGGTTTCGGAATTTGCGGGTCAGCCTGACGGCTGCGTGCAACTACGCTTGCACCTACTGCGTCGCCGACGGTAAACGCCTCCAGCCCGCCAGCCGAGAACTGTCCGCCGAATCACTCGTAAAAGCCGTGCGGCTGATGATTCGGGCCGCTGGCATCGAGAAGCTTCGGATCACTGGCGGCGAGCCGCTGTTGTCTTCCAAGTTCGACGAGTTTCTTCCGGCGGTCATGGCCCTGCCGTTGTCCGATGTCGCGGTCACCACCAATGGCCAGTTCCTGGTGCGCAAGGAGGAGGTCATCAGGAAGGCCGGTCTCAAGCGTATCAATATCAGCCTGGACACCCTTGACCCCGCCCACTTCCGCCTGATTGCGCGTTCGGGCGACCTCGAAACCGTGGTGGCGGGTATCGATGTCATGATCGAGTTGGGCCTCAAGGTGAAGATCAACATGGTTCCCTTGCGCACCGCCAACGCGGATCAGATTCTGCCGATGCTCGAGTTCTGCCTCGACCGGGGTATAGAGTTGCGCTACATAGAACTCATGAATATGGGGCACCTGAAATACAACCAGGCCTATCAGCGCGACTTCATCGGCATGGAAGAACTGCTCGAGACCATCGGGAGCCGTTTTACGTTCGCCCGGACCGATGCCCCCTACGACTCCACGTCGGTGCGCTTCAACGTGCCGGGATACGGCAACTTCGGCATCATCGCCAACGAGAGTGAACCATTTTGCAGTTCCTGCACGCGCCTTCGGCTGTCGTCCAACGGACTTCTCTATGGATGCTTGTCCAATACGAATCATCACGACATCAATGCCTTGCTGGACGCTCCGGAGCACGAAGCCCTCGTCCGGCTGCAGGGCGTGCTGGTCAAGGCGATGGGCGACAAACAGACGGCGTTCACAGGAGAAGTCACGGTGATGAAGTTCATCGGCGGCTAGCAGACTGTCGATCTTGCCGCACTAGCGGCAAGATCGACAGGATGATAGGTGGGCTTGGGCGGGGGCAAAACACGGCGCCCGCGAGGGCGACGGTTTTTGTGGCACTGAGGTCGGCCGCTCCACGGACGCACCGCCGAGAGCCGCTTGAGAGTCGGCGACCTCCGTTGAAATCAAGCCCGCACAATTCCCGCATGCCTGCATGAACGAAGCGTTCGACACCCTGTTGAAGGTGGCCCGCGACAGGAAACTGCCGCCGGTCGAGCAGTGGCAGCCGCAGCGCGTTGGCGACATCGACATCCGCATCAAGGCCGATGGTCGGTGGTTCCATGACGGGGCGGAAATCAAACGGCAGCGGTTGGTTGAACTGTTTGCGACGATCCTGCGTCGCGACCCCGATGGTTATTGCCTCGTCACTCCTGCAGAAAAGCTGAGGATCCAGGTCGACGACGCGCCCTTTGTCGCGATCGACATGGAATCTGCCGGCGAAGGGCAGGAGCGCCGTCTCATTCTGACCACCAACGTTGGCGATCACGTACTGGTCGACGCTGCACATCCGATCACGGTGCTCGATAATCGAGGTGAGCCCCGTCCGTACGTGGAGGTTCGCGCCGACTTGCGCGCATTGATTGGCCGGAGCGTGTTCTATCGACTGGTGGATTTGGGGGAGGTTCGGGACAGTGTGCTCGAAGTATGGAGTTCGGGAACGCGTTTCGTCCTGGGTGACGTATGACGCGAACGATCCAGGATTCGGAACCCGGTAGGCCGAAAGGTTACATATTGGGGTAGTTCGGTCCGCCGGCGCCTTCGGGAACGACCCAGTTGATGTTCTGGGCGGGGTCCTTAATGTCGCAGGTCTTGCAGTGCACGCAGTTCTGGGCGTTGATCTGGAAGCGCGGCCTGCCGTCCTGTTCGACCACCTCGTAGACGCCGGCCGGGCAATATCGCTGCGCGGGCTCGTCGTACGTGGGCAGGTTGTCGCGGATCGGGACGTCGGGATCGGCGAGTGTCAAGTGGCACGGTTGGTCCTCTTCGTGGTTCGTGTTCGAGAGGAACACTGAAGAGAGCTTGTCGAACGACAACACGCCGTCGGGTTTGGGATACTCGAGGGGCTTGGCAACCGCGGCGGGCCGCAGCGTGGCATGATCGGGAGTGTTTTCGTGCAGGGTGAAGGGCATGCGGCCGCGGGCGATGGTCTGGTCGAACCACGCGTACGCTGCGCCTGGCAAGGTGCCCAGCCGATGCACGGCGGGTCCCACATTGCGGGACGACTGAAGTTCCTCGAATAGCCAGGACGCGCGGAAGCGCGTGTCGAAATCGTCGACCTCCGCCGGGGGTGATTCCTGCGACAGGGCACCAGACACTGCTTCGGCCGCGATCATCCCGGACTTCATGGCCGTGTGAGAGCCTTTCACCTTGAGTTGATTGAGGAAACCGGCGTCGTCGCCTATCAGTATTCCGCCGGGAAAGGTTGTCTTCGGCAAGGCCTGAATACCGCCCTTGATCACGGCGCGCGCGCCGTAGGAGACCCGGGTTCCACCATCGAGAAAACCGGCGATTAGCGGGTGGTGTTTGAAACGCTGGAATTCGTCATAGGGGCTCAAGTGCGGATTGCTATACGACAAGTCCACGATCAAGCCAACGGCGATCTGGCTGTTTTCCATGTGGTAAAGGAACGAACCACCCCCGGTGCCGCGAGCCGTATGGCCCAAAGGCCAACCAAGGGTGTGTATCACCTTGCCCGGGACATGCTTTACCGGGTCCGCGTCCCACAGCTCCTTCAAGCCAATCCCGTAGTGTTGCGCGCCGTTGGCGAGCCCGAACCTTCCGATCAGTTCCTTGCCGAGATGGCCTCGGCAACCTTCGGCGAAGAGGGTATATTTCGCGCGCAGAGCGTAGCCGGGTTCGAAGGTCGCCTTGGGCTGCCCGGATGCCGCGACGCCCATATCCCCGGTCAATACGCCGGCGACCCGGCCTTCTTCGTAGAGTATCTGCGCAGCAGCGAAGCCTGGGAAGATGTTCACGCCCATCGCTTCTGCCTGGTCGCCGAGCCACCGGCATAGGTTGGCGAGGCTGAGCGCATATTTGCCTTGGTTGTGCAGCGCCTTCGGAATCAATGCCTTGGGCACCTTGACGTGGGTATCACCGTTGGGCAGGTAGTAGATGCTGTCTTCGGTGACCGGATTGTTGAGAGGCGCGCTCAGTCCGGACCAGTCGGGCAGCAGTTCGTTCAATGCCGTCGGCTCGAAAATCGCGCCGGACAGGATGTGGGCGCCGATTTCGGATCCTTTTTCGACCAGGCAGATCGAAACTTCTCGATCCACCTCCTGCGCGAGTTGAGCCAACCGGATGGCAGCCGACAGTCCCGCGGGTCCACCGCCGACGATCACGACGTCAAAATCCATGGATTCGTGTTCGACTTCAGCCACGCGCGGCCCCGATACCCAGTTGTTACACAAGAAGCGTTCCCTGGTTTCCCGCAGAACCGTGGGCAGTCTGCTGCGTCGTCAACGCCAGAGACGCATCCCGATTGTAGCGCACACGGTGCGGGCCGGAAGGGAATGCGTGGTTGGTCCAGGTCCGGCGCGAGCGCTTGTCGCAGCGTCCGAAAAAAGGCGAGAATACGCGGTTGCGGTCGACGATGCGGGGTCGGGACCGAGCGGCGCGACACTGCATTTGGCAGGCGACGCGAAGTACATTTCCCCGAACATATGGCCATTCTGGGGCGTCCGAGCGGAAGAAGATTGCATGAAGGTATTGGTTCCCGTAAAGCGCGTGGTCGACGCGAACGTCAAGGTGCGTATCAAGCCGGACGGCAGCGGCATCGACCTCACCAACGTCAAGATGGCCGTCAACCCGTTCTGCGAGATTGCCATTGAAGAGGCCGTGAGGCTGAAGGAGGCCGATGTCGCTACGGAAGTCATCGCCGTTTCCGTTGGTGGCACGTCTTCCCAGGAACAGTTGAGGACCTGCCTTGCGCTGGGCGCCGACCGTGCGATTCTAGTGCAGACGGAGACAGAGGCGCAGCCGCTGGCGGTCGCGAAGATTCTGAAGGCCGTGTATGACCGGGAGCAGCCCGGGATCGTCATATTCGGCAAGCAAAGCATCGATGGCGATAACGGCCAGACAGGGCAAATGTTCGCGGCGCTGACGGGGCTTCCCCAGGGCACGTTCGCGTCGAAACTCTCCGTGGCGGACGGCAAGGCGGAGGTGGTTCGGGAGGTCGACGGGGGACTGCAAACCGTACTGCTGTCCCTGCCCGCCGTGGTGACGACGGACCTGCGGCTCAACGAACCCCGCTATGCATCGCTTCCGAACATCATGAGAGCGAAGAGGAAGCCATTCGATATCACCACCCCCGAGGAACTCGGCGTAGATGCGGCGCCCCGCTTCGAAGTGCTTGGCGTCGAGGCGCCGCCAGGTCGGAGCGCGGGCATCAAGGTGGAGAGCGTCGAAGAACTGGTAGACAAACTCAGAAACGAAGCAAAGGTGATCGAATGAGCGTACTGGTCGTCGCGGAGCACGACAACAGCGTGCTTAGGCCCGTCACCCTGAACGTACTGGCGGCGGCGAGGGAGATCGGCGGCGATATCGATGTGCTTGTCGCGGGCAGCCAATGCGCCGAGGTGGCGCAGAGCGCAGCGGCAGTTGTCGGCGTATCACGCGTGCTGTGCGCGGACGCGCCCGCCTACGCGCATCAATTGGCCGAAAACCTGGCGCCGCTGATCGCCCAATTGGCCGACTCCTACGATCACATCCTGGCCGCGCATACCACGACGGGGAAGAATTTCCTGCCGCGCGTTGCGGCGATGCTCGACGTGGCGATGATCTCTGACATCATCGGCGTCGACTCCCCCGACACCTTCAAGCGGCCGATCTACGCCGGCAACGGCATCGCCACCGTCAAGTCCAATGACGTCAAGAAAGTGATCTCGGTGCGCGGAACGGGGTTTGACCCGGTGCCGGGGGAGGGCGGTTCAGCTTCGGTGGAGGCGTCGGCAAGCGTCCACGATCCCGGCATTTCAGATTTCATCCGCGACGAGCTCGCCAAGTCGGAGCGTCCGGAATTGACGGCGGCGCGGGTTGTGATCTCTGGCGGACGCGGCATGCAAAGTGGCGACAACTTCAAGCTTCTGGAAGGCGTGGCCGACAAGCTCGGAGCGGCTGTCGGCGCATCGCGGGCGGCGGTGGATGCCGGCTTCGTGCCCAACGACATGCAGGTGGGACAGACAGGCAAGATCGTCGCGCCCGAGCTCTATGTCGCTGTCGGCATCTCCGGTGCGATCCAGCATCTCGCGGGCATGAAGGATTCCAAGGTCATCGTCGCCATCAACAAGGACGAAGACGCGCCGATCTTTCAGATCGCCGATTACGGACTGGTGGCGGATCTATTTTCCGCCGTGCCGGAACTCGAAGCGGCCCTATAGCGGACCCTACATCGGCGTCCGCTTGGCGGTGTACCAATGCACCGGCTGCGCTCCGACATGGATGCGGTCCGCCACGTCCAGCACCATGGCGAATAGCGCCATGCGCACCAGCACGCCGTTGTCTGTCTGGCGGAAGATCGCGAGGTTCGGATTCGCGTCCAGGTCCTCGTCGAGCTCCCGCGCCTGCTTGCGGGAATCCCGCGGCATCGGGTGCATGATGACGGTATTGGGTTCGCAGTGTTCCGTATAGACCGCCTGGTTCAGGCGGAACAGCCCCCGGTATCGGCGCGCCGCTTCGAGGGAAGGAAAGCGCTCTTCCTGCGTCCGCGTCACGTAGACGATATCGACATGGCGAATTCCAGCCTCCATGTCGTGAATCACGTTGACGCTGTGCCCCCGCGCGTGCAACGCCTCCACAAGATTGTCGGAGAGTTGCAACCCGGGGGGCGATACCAACTGGAACGTGATCCCGCGAAACAGGGCAAGGACCTTGCATAGCGAATGTACGGCGCGGCCATACTTCAGATCGCCGACCAGGGCGATGCGCAACGCATCGATGCCGCGTCCCTGTTCGCGCATTTCCTTGGCTATGGTGTAGAGGTCCAACAGGGCCTGACTCGGATGTTCGTTGGGGCCATCGCCGCCGTTGATGACCGGCACACGTGATGCTTCGGCAAACTCGCTGACCGAACCCGCGCGGGGGTGGCGCATGACGATAATGTCGCTGTAGCCGGACAACACCCGCGCCGTATCGTGCAGGGACTCCCCCTTGGCGAGGGACAAGGCCTTGACTTCCGTCGTTTCGCGCACCTCTCCACCGAGCAGGTTGAAGGCGCATCCGAAGGAGATTCGCGTGCGCGTGCTGGGCTCGAAGAACATGCTGGAAAGGATCGCGCCTTCCAGAACCCGCGTAATTCGGGTTCGACGCGCGTAGGGTTCCATCTCGTCCGCGATATCGAACAGGCGTTCGATATCGTTCCGCTCGAACTGATCGACAGAAAGAATGTGGTGGCCGATGAAGTCCAAGGGTCCCCCTTGGAGAGGGGATCATACTTCGTGGCGCAGCGACTTTCATCCACGGGCCGATGAGACCGGCCGCGGCGGCGGTTGGCTTTCGATCACCGAGGTTCTTTCGGCTGGGGGCGATTGTTAGACTGCGTTGCCGATGCGACGGAGCGCGAACAATGTCCCTACACACGCTATCCCTCTCCACATGGAGTGGGTTGCCATCCGAAGGGTGAACCGATGAGCACCGATCGATGGACAGCCATCTCCGCCGCAGGGGGCCAAGGGGAGCGGGAGGCGGTACAGGCGCAGCTCGCCGAAATCCCGTTTTCCTATGCCGAGAATCGGCGCGTGCTGGAACGCGCGATCGGCTTGGTGGAGGGGTGCCGGTCTCGCGCGGATGAGCGCTCCGTGCTCGACGTGTTCCTGGGCGAGTTCGGTCTGCGCAACGAAGAGGGCATCGCGCTGATGTGCATCAGCGAGGCGCTGCTCAGAATTCCCGACGAAGACACCGCCGAGGCGCTGATCGCGGAGAAGATCGCCACGGCGAACTGGGCGGATCATGTCGGACAGTCGGACTCGCTGTTCCTCAACGCGTCTATCTGGGCATTGATGCTGACGGGCAACGTCATCGGTCTTGGAGCGGATATTACCGACGATGTCCGAGGCTGGATCAACCGGCTGGCGGGCCGGGTTGGCGAGTCCGTGGTGCGTTCGGCCATGTCTCAGGCCGTGCGCATCCTCGGTGCCGAGTTCGTGCAGGGAAGGACCATCGAGGAGGCGTTGGCCAGGGAACGTGCCCACGGAGGACTATCGTCGTTCGACATGCTGGGGGAGGGAGCGCGTACGTACCCTGACGCCGCACGCTATGGGGAGTCCTATCGGCACGCGATTCGAGCGATAGGAGACGCATACCCGGATGCGACGCCGACGGGAGCGTCCGGCGTCTCCATCAAGCTATCGGCGCTGCATCCGCGCTTCGAACCGCTGCAGGAAAAGCGGGTGCTGGACGAACTTGGACACACGCTGCTCGACCTTGCCCGTGAGGCCGCTGCCCGGGGTCTGCACTTCGCCGTCGATGCCGAGGAAGCGGAGCGCCTGGAGTTATCCCTGCTGTTGTTCGAGCGTCTGGCGCGGGCGCGTGACCTCGCGTCCTGGGACGGGCTCGGTATCGCCGTGCAGGCGTACTCGAAACGGGCGCCTGCGGTCATCGACTGGCTGGAGAGCCTCGGCAGGCCGATCATGGTGCGGCTGGTCAAGGGAGCGTACTGGGACTTCGAGATAAAACGCGCCCAGGTCGAGGGCCTGCCAGGCTATCCTGTGTACACCCGCAAGCCTTCGACGGATTTCGCCTATATCGCCTGCGCCGCGCGGCTGCTCCGCTGCCAGCGCCTGTTTCCGCAGTTCGCAACGCACAACGCGCACACTTTGGCGGCGGTGTTGGAACTCGCGTCGAACACCGATGCGGCGTACGAGTTCCAGCGTCTGCATGGCATGGGCGCGTTGCTCTATGACGAGGCGCGGCGGCGCTTCGACGACTTGCCGCCGGTGCGCGTGTACGCGCCAGTCGGCGCCCACAAGGACCTCCTCGCCTATCTCGTGCGCCGGCTGCTGGAGAACGGCGCCAATTCCTCGTTCGTCAACCGATTCCTCGACGAAAAGGTAGCGCCGGCCGAGGTCGTCGTGGATCCAGTCGGCGCGGTCGCGGGATACGGCGCCGAGCCGCATCCGGAGATTCCCTTGCCACGGGATCTCTTTGGAAAAGCGCGTCGCAATTCATCGGGTTTGGATATCGGCGACCGTGGCGAGGTCAAGGCGTTGGTCGACGCGGCTCGGGCATGCAACCCTGTCTCGATTGTCGAGGACTGCGAACGTGTGGAGGCCTTGGCTGCGCGAGCGGCCAGCGCTTTCCAGGCATGGGAGGCGATTCCGGCAACCGATCGCCGCGCACGGCTGGACAAGCTCGCGAACCTGATCGAGGGAAACCGTACCCGCTTCGTTGCGATACTCGCGCGGGAAGGCGGCAAGACGCTGCGGGATGCGGTGTCGGAGGTCCGCGAGGCCGCCGACTTCTGCCGCTACTACGGCAGCGAATGCGAACGCCTGTTCGGCACCGGGAACGTCCTGGACGGGGCGACGGGAGAGACAAACACTTTGAGGCTCCATGGTCGGGGCGTATTTGCCTGCATTTCGCCATGGAACTTTCCTCTCGCCATTTTCACCGGCCAGGTGGCGGCGGCATTGGCGGCGGGCAACACCGTCATCGCCAAGCCCGCGCCGCAGACGCCGACCATCGCCGCCGCCGCGACCGCATTGATGCGCGAAGCGGGGATCCCGGAGGCGGCGGTTTGCCTGGCCCCTGGCGGTGCCGAAGTCGGCGCCGAAGTGGTCGCGAGCGATGCGATAGCCGGCGTTGCCTTCACGGGGTCGATGGCGACCGCGAAGGACATTCAGCGCGCACTCGCCGCGAAGGATGGTCCCATTGTTCCGCTCATCGCGGAAACGGGGGGTCAGAACGCCATGATCGTGGATTCGACGGCGTTGCTCGAACAGGTTGTAGACGATGTCATCGCATCCGCTCTTCGCTCCGCCGGGCAAAGATGCTCGTCCCTGCGCGTACTGTACGTGCAGCAAGAGATCGCGGAGCGTCTGCTCGCCATGACCGCGCAGGCCATGGAGACCCTCATCATCGGTGATCCTGCGGATCCCGAGACCGACATCGGGCCTGTCATCGACGAAGCGGCGCTCGCGCGATTGACGGCCCACCTCGAGGCGAATCGCGAACGTGTCGTGTACCAATGCGAAGTTCCGCAGGGTCTCAAGGGTTGGCACATCGGCCCCGCGCTGATCGAAATCCCCTCCATCACCCATCTCGACGCCGAGCACTTCGGGCCCATCCTGCATGTGGTTCGCTTTGCCGCCGACGGCTTCGACGATGTGTTGGCGGAAATCCAGGCTGTCGGCTTCGGTCTGACCCTCGGCATCCACTCGCGCATTCACCGGCGCGCCGAGAAGGTCATTGCAACGGTCAAAGCCGGCAATGCCTACGTCAACCGGGACATGATCGGTGCCGTTCCGGGCGTCCAGCCGTTCGGCGGCGAGGGGCTGTCCGGAACCGGACCGAAGGCGGGCGGACCCTACTATCTGCCGCGGTTCGCGGTTGAACGCACGGTGACACGGAATACGGCAGCCATAGGAGGCAACGCGGAACTCCTGCGCTTGTCTTCCTGAACGGAAGTCGTCGCGCCCGTCACCCCTCGATCTTGCCGCTCGTGCGGCAAGTCCGACAGGCGGTCAGCTCTTCAAGAATCGGACCCTGCCCGCGAAGTCCCGCTTGCCGATTTGGACACCTTTCATGCGCAGCATGTCGTAGGCGGTCGTCGCGTGAAAGTAGAAGTTCGGCAACGAAAACGACAGCAGGAAATCCTCGCCCACGTAAGGCAGCCTGAAACTGCCCCCCCCGAACTCGAGCCGGTTGCCCGCAAGGCCGTTTATCGCGTCGGGCGAGTACTGCTCGATCGCACTGCGCGTCTCGGAGACCAGATCCTGCAGGCCGCCGTAGTCGAGGTCGGACATTATCGGCGGGCTGAAGGCTCCCGCTTCCACGCCCCGGATGGCGCCGAGGGAATGGTGGGTCATGGCAATGACCTGGTATCGAAACGGTAGCATGTCCTCGATCAGTCGCATCTCGATAATGTCGTTCAGGTCGATGTCATTCGCTTCGCAGTGGGCGCGGCCTTTCTCCAGAACCCGTTCGGCGCCGCCGAGGATCTGGAGAAAGGTGAGGGCGGTGGCATCGTAGAGTGAGATGGACATGGAAGGCCTCCAGGCGCTGTGCGCATCGCTGAAACAGGACGGAAGTATCGCACAGGGCGGTGGACTGACCGACAACCAGTCAGCGGTCCCGGTCCGCCTTCGACGGGAGCGCGAGGGCGTACGCGCCGGTCAGTATCGCGGCGCTTGCGAGCACCAGGTGAAAGATCGTGGGTATCGAAACCGCGAACCACTTGACGTCGGCCATCGAGGTCAGTCCCAACACCAGCCGAGCCACCATCACGCCAAAGTAGATGGTGCCAACCACGATGACCGGGCTTCCCCATCGCGAGGCGATGACGCGTCGTCCGGCGGCCATCTGCAAGGATACCCACCCGATTAGCCCAAGAATCGCGAGCTGGACTGTCAACAACACCGGGTACGGCAGGTTGCTGCCCTGCCAGCTTTCCGCCGACGGTAGAAACGCTACGGGAGAAATGACCTGGATGAGTTGACCGGCGACGCGGCCGAGGAAAGCGATGCCGAGAACAGCCGTGCCGAGCGCGAACCAGCGATTCATGAATCCCCCAGAGGTTGCAGCTCCTTGTCGGAAACGGCGAGCCCGAGACCGGCTGCCCGGGGCACGTCCCGCGCGTCCAATAGTCCGGCTTCGCCGAACATGAGGGAAGGCGTCGTCAAGTCGCGTTGCAGGAGTTGTGTGCCGAACGCACCTTCGGCGGCGACAAGGTTCGAGCAGGCGGACTGCATGACCGGCAGCGCGGCCCGGGTGAGAATGCTGGTTTCGCCCACCTGGCAGCCGACGATGGTGCCAATGCCAAGGCGGGCCGCCTGTTTCGCGATATCGATGGATCGCAGGATGCCGCCCATCTTGGACACGCGCAGATTGACGATCCAGCGCTCGGGGTCCGGCAGCGCTTCAAGTTGCTCGGCGCGGAGCAGGCTCTCGTCGAGTACGACGCGCATGGACGAAGCCTCGCCCACCGCGCGGAATCCTTCCAGGTCACCGACACCGAGCGGTTCCTCGATGGCAAATGCCTGTCCCGGCAAGCTGGTCAGGTGGCGAATGCAGTCCGGCGCGGAAGCCCACAGGTTGTTGGCGTCCAACCGGATGCGCGCAGCCACACGGTTCAAGGCGAGCATCTTGCGCCGGTCGCGAGCTGGATTTCCCGACAGCTTCACCTTGAAGTCCGAAAAGCCGCGCTTGCGATAGCGCCGAAGCTGCCAGCGGTAGGCGGGGTAGGGCGCGTTGCCGAGCACGGCCGAGTACCGGAAGGCGCCGCTCGGCCTCGGTAGTCCAATGAGTTCTTCGACGCATTTGCCGGAGGTTCGTCCGAAAAGATCGAGCATCGCGATCTCGATCGCACAGAAGGCGGCCGGGTTGCGGTCGATGACCTTACGGTGGTCGTCGATCCACGCGCGCAGGCTCGCCGTGTCGCCAACGTCGGCAACGAGCGAATCCGCATGGGCGCGAATGAACGCCAATCCCCCCGGCACGGTTTCGCCGGTGACGTAGTGCCTCGGACATCCCTCGCCGTAGCCCACGCAACCGTCTTCGGCGTGGGCAGCGACGATCAGATTCTCAGCGCGGTCGCGGCTCGCCGACGCGTGCCGGAAGACCACCTTGAACGGCACGGGAAAGGTGAATACTGAAAATCGGCTGATTCGCATCTGCGTTCACTCCGAACGTCTGAATGATTCGAAGTCGAAGCCGCACTCTCCCGCGTACTGGAGGTGCAGGTATTTGAACTGGGCGTCGCGTTGCCCCTCCGCCACCCGGCGCACGCGGTACGCTTCGCCGGTGCCGCGCTCTAGCCATACGACTCGCATCGGTTTCAGGCGGTCGCTGGCGCGCTTGCCTTGATACTCGATGTTGGCCGACCCCAGGCGCGCATCGACCAGCCCGGCGAGGGCCGGATCCGAGGCGCCGTCCCGACGCGTTTCGACGTAGAGGGAGTAGCAGGCGGCTTCCGGGTCTGCCAAGGCGATGAAAAAGCTCGACTCGATGCGCCGATCTTCGAGCGCGGAGCAGACGGCGTCCAACACCTGGGACTCGTGCAGCTTCTCGCCGGTAATGCTGGTCACTCCCTTGCCCTTTTGCACGAACGCGAGCGCCGGCGTGTCGTGAATCCGTCCCGTGACGCGCACGATGTCGTTCATGTCGTACCGGTAGAGGCCATCGGCGGTGGTCACAATCACATAGTAGTCCCGGCCGTCGTCGAGTTCGGCAAGGCCGATCACCTCGGCTCGGTCGCCGGCCTCCCAACGCTCCCGCTCCACAAACTCGAAGATCGTCTGATCGAGGGTCGGCAGGCAGACGTTACGGTGCGGATCGACGTTGACGGTGCCATGGACTTCACTCGCCAGGTAACCGAGCTCGATGATCGCGCAGTCGGCCGGGAGCGCGGGCGCCAGGGCGCGGATCGCGACCCCGCAACTTCCTCCTGTCCAGGTCACGATGCCCGCCAGGTTCGGCCAGATATCGGCATAAGTGAGCTCGCCGGCGGCATACAGAACGGCGCGAAGCTCGGCCGCGCGGCGTGGATGCGGCCTGGGTGTCGGAGCGGTCCTGGTCCGAACCCCGCCGGGCAGACGTCCGTCCGCCACCAGGCGCAGCACGTTGTCCGGGTCTTGGTTGACGATATCGAGCAGACGGATCAGCGTCGAAGAGTTCGGCGTCGCGGCACAGGTCACAAGCGGTTCGGCGATACCGAATACCGCCATCGCCAGGTAGCGCTGCTCGTAGTCCTCGATGGCGGACAACTCTGCCGGCAACACGTAGCGGGCGCGGAGGAGCCGGGGCTGTTTCTGGTAGAGCAGGCCGGAGGCGGACCCGAACGGCGTACCGCCGGGCATGTGGCCTTCCACCGCAGCGCCGGACACCGCGAACATCTTGCCGCCAAACAGCCCTGGCCGTCGCGAGAACGAGTAGGCGCCGAGCTGCTGGTACCCCTGAATCCGCTTCAAGCCCGTTGCCGTCACCGGGATATTCTTCGGCGCCGTGACGGTGCCGCTGGTGCGGTTGTAGTAGACGGGTCGCTCCCGCGTAAGCCGCGGCTCGCCGGTGGCCTCCTGCGCTTCGATGTCTTCGCGCAGATCCTCGTAGGTTTGCACCGGGACCGCGCGGCGATAGTCGGCAAGATTGCGAATCGCGGCGAATCCATGGCGTTCGCCGAAGGCGGTGCCGGCACCTGACGCCAGAATGCCGTCAAGCACCTTTTGCTGCGATTCAACAGGCGACTTCGCCGCAGCAAGCAGCCGGGCGAAGCGGTGACCATGCATGGCGGCCAGGGCTGTTCTGGCGAGCAGATGGCCGGTGCGCGGTGACATCAGCGCTTGTCGAGACCCGGGAGGAAGGGCGTCTTCATCTGGGCGAGGAATCCGCTCGGGTAGTCTCGGTTGACAAGCCCCAATCGCCCGACCTCGCGATTGACCGGCAGGAATCGGGTGCCGAACAGGAGATCCCAAATGATCAGGTTGTTGCCGAAGTTGGTGTCGGATTCCTCGGCGAACTCCGAGTGGTGCCAGCGGTGAAGTTCGGGTCCGCTGACGATGTAGTTCAGCGGTCCCAACCGCACGTCGCAGTTCGAATGCTGGAAGAACCCGTTGACCGCGTAGAAGACGAAGTAGGCGGCGAGGACCTCTATGGACACGCCAAGCAGCGCGAAGGGCAGGGTGTCGACTGCGAACTGGACAGCCTTTTCGATGGGATGGAAGCGGCCGACGTTCAACCAATACAGGCGGTGCGGCGAGTGGTGGACGGCATGGTAACGCCACATGAACTCGAACTTGTGGAACGCCCGGTGCAGCCAGTAGCGCAGGAAGTCGGCGGCGATCAGCATCAGGCATGCCTGGGCGGCCACAGGCAACGCGTGGGGCCAGAGTCCTTCCACGGTGAAGCCGCCGACGCGCAGTTGCTCGGCGAGGAAGATCACCAGGGTGATCGACAGGAGGTAGGGCAGGACGACCTGCACAACAAGCATGAACAGCGTGTCGGCGCCGACCTCGCGCAAACCAGGTCGCCACTCGGTACGACACGGCCACTTCAACTCGTGCAGTGTGACAAGTGCGGCGCCGGCCAGCACGGCGACGTAGGAGGCGAGCGTCACATGCAGGCCTTGCGCCGCCAGCGCGGCGAACAGGCCGAAGCCGAAGATGAGGACTGCCGGATAGGAGACGCCGACGACCACCCTGGCCACGACGGTGGAACTGTTCGTCCTAACCATACGCTCCGCAAACACGGCGACAGAGCATCCGTCGTCGCGGGAAGAATAGCGTAGGCTCGCATAAGCTTGCCAATGCCCTACTCAATCCTCCAGATCGGGCTCGATGACATCGGGCCTCGCTTCCGGGGTGCGTCCGCTGCGGGTTAGAACCTCGCCCGCACGCCGGTGGCCGCCGAGCGGTCCTTGTTCGGCCGGGCGCCGTAGGGATGGCGGCCAAGAATGCCCGTCGAGCGGGTCAGGTTTTCGATCCGGGCGAAAAACGAGACGTGCTCGTTCAGCCGCCACGACGCGGCGACATCGACGGTCAAGGCCGAGTCGGTTGTCTCAAAGTCGCCGCAGGACGCGCGCACGCACACTTCGTCGACGTAGTGCAGGGCCAGGTTCGCTTGAGTCCGCCCGCGCAGCCACCCGATCATGGCGTGAACCTGCTGCTTCGGCAGGTACGGCACCGGGTCGCCGCGCCGCACGTCGCCGAAGAAGTCCGTATCCGCTACGTCCGAGTCGAACGTGGCATCCATGCGGGTGAATGTAAGCGTGAGCGGCAACTGCAAGCCCGTCTCGGTCGAAAGATCGGCGCTGAGCGACGCCTCAATGCCGCGCACGGTAGCGGCGTCGCCGTTGAACGCATCCCCGACCTCGCAGTCGGCACCGGAGGAGGCGGTGCACTGCCCCAGGAGATTATCGTAATCGCTTAAGTATGCGGTCAACTCGCCGTTCCACCATCGGCCGTATACCCGCGCGCCAGCCTCGTAGTTGAATGCTGTCTCTTCGTTGACGCCGGGCGCATTGCTCGGTGCCGTGAAGCCCTTGTGCGCGCCAACGAATAACTCGGCGTTTTCGCCTGCGTCGAAGCTCGCGCCGATGCCGGGCAGCAGCACGGTGGTGAAGTTTTCGCGGCGATCGCGCATGTTGCCTGCGGACCGCGCGGCCGGGTCCGCAGTGCGTCCCGAGCGGGTTTCGAACCGCGTGCGCTTCTGTTCGATGTCCTCGTAGCGCAACCCGGCCGAGACCGACCAGCGGCCGATGGCGATTCGATCATGGATGAATACCGAAAGGGCACGTGCTTGCTGTATCCGGTTGCCGGCGTTGCCGAGCAAGCCTGAGTCGTCGAGCACGAGCCTTCCATCGCGCTGGCTGTAGGCGCTGTTGCGCTGCAATCGGTCCTCTTCGTCCGCGTGCAGCCGCACACCGATGTCGATTGCGTGTTCAATGCCCCCGAAGTCGGCATCCCACACCAAACCCACTTGCACGCCGCGTGAGAAGTACTCGCGAGCGTTCGAGCGTATCTGGATGCTCCCCGCAGGCGTATCGGCAGCGCCGTGCAGAATCGCCAGCAATTGGGCGCTGTCGACCCCGGACAGGGCCGCGCCCAGGTTTGCCGCCCGAATCACGTTCGACCAACTGGTGCGTGAAAACGTCTGCGCGTCCTCGCTGCCATCGAAATCGATGCCTTCGGTCTTGAACCAGTCCCGCGCATGGGTGTTGTTGTACGCGACCGCAGAAAACTCCATGGCTTTGCCAAGGGCGAGGGTGTATCGGAGGATCATTTGGTCGTGGTCGGTTTCGATCTCATCGAGCGCCGACAGGCCGTAGCGCCGGAACGGGGCGCGGGCGAAGTCCGAATCGGTCAGCCCCAGGTAGCTCTGATCGGAGACCTGATCGGCGAATTGCAGCTTCACATCGAATCTGTGCCGCGAGGCGGGCGGCGCGAACCGTGCTTTGAAGGTGTAGTCGGCAATAGCGAGACCGCTATCGCCGCCGCGATCGATGACCTGGTATCCCTCCGACATCCACTGGTGAGTTTCGATCAGAAATCCGAGGCCCCGATCAGTCGATCCGCCGTAGCTTGCGTGCAACCGCCACGTGCCGTGCTGGCCAGCCTCGGCAACAATCGCGCCACCCGGTTCGGAGGGAATGGGCGTCGAAACCAGGTTCAACGCGCCGCCGATCGTATACGGTCCCTGGCTGATTGCCGCCGGGCCCTTGAGGACTTCGAACGAATGCATGCGGCCGGTCGTGGGAAAGTAGTAGGCGGAGGGCGCGGAGTAGGGTGCCGGAGCGATCAGCACATTGTCTTCAAGTAGAGTGATGCGGCCGCTGCGTTCGCTTGCGACGCCCCGAATGCTGATGTTTGGCCTCAGGCCATAGCCGTCTTCGATTTGGATGGAAACACCCGGGATCTGCCGCGCTAGCCGCTGGATGTCCGTATAGCCGAATCGCTCGATGTCGTCTGGCCCCAGGACATGCGCTGCTCCGGGCATGTTCCTGACATCGTCGCGACTGCCCACAATCGTGACCTCCTCGAAGAAAGGAGGTGCCTCCTCGGCCAAACTCTGTGGTCCGGCCACAGCGGCGGCCAGCCAGAGCGCGTGCATGGATAGCCTCGACCCTCGCCGGAACATCGCCAGCAGCGCCCGCCATGGAGTACGGAAAGTGCGGGTTTCACGCCGGTTGTCAGCGGAGTGTGTATGGCTGTCCATGAAGATTGATCGCAAGTGGAAGTTAAACGCTAACGTAAATGCGAATTATTCGCAATAGAAAAGAACGGTTGTCGTATTGATGTCAACTGCGGAACATACGATCAGCAGCTACTCAAAGGACAGGCGATGGGCGACGACGCAAGGCACAAGAACGACATGTACGGAACCGCGGGCCCTCGCGCGAAGGACGCTGTGAAGCCCGCCGTGCCCGCCGCTACTGTCGTCCTTCTCCGCGATACCGACGACGGACCGCAGGTGCTGATGCTGCGCAAGAACTCGCGTATCGCTTTCGGCGGAATGTGGGTATTCCCGGGCGGACGTATCGACCCGGAAGACTACCCGGAAGAGGGCGACCCGAGTTCCCACGAGTACAGGCACGCTGGCGCGCGCAATGCTGCTGCGCGCGAAGCGCGGGAGGAGGCGGGCCTCGACCTGGATGCAAACGACTTCGTCTGGTTCTCCCATTGGACGCCGCCGCCGGATGTGCCCGCGCGTTTTGCCACCTGGTTTTTTGCCGCTCGAGCCCGGGACCAGGCAATCAACGTGGACGGCGGTGAGATAGAAGCGCACCGATGGATACGTCCCGCAGAGGCGCTGTCGAAGCACGCCGCAGGCGAGATCGACATGGTCGCGCCCACCTGGGTCACGCTGTATCACCTGTCGCGACATTCGCCCGTGGCAGCGCTGTTGGCGCGATTCCGCGCAAACCCCGCACGCTTCTACGTGACCCGGATCGGCCAGAGCGGGGACGGCGTACGGGTGGCGATGTGGCGGGGCGACGCCGGCTACGACGGTTGGAACCCCGACATCGAGGGCGAACGCCATCGGCTGTCGATGCCGACGGGAGGGTTCACCTTTGAACATGGCGTCGTAGAGTACTAAGCGGTTGTGATACAAGGGCGCTATCAGACTGTCGGACTTGCCACTAGCGGCAAGATCGACAGGGTGCCGGGCGGGCGGGTGGGACGAAACAGGTGGGCCTGGGCGGGGGCAAAACCCGGCGCCCGCCAGGGCGACGGTTTTTGTGGCACTATCATCCGGTGACCGTTTCGTGAACTGCGAGTCAACACATGCAGGAACCGCTAGAACTCGCTAGACGCTTGCCGTTCGCTTTCGCAAGGCGATTCGGGGTTGCCATTACCGATGGTCACGGGACGAACGGGCGCATGACCCTCGTCTGCAGGCAGATGCCTACGTTAACAACCTTGGCCGAGGTCCGGCGTTTTGCCGGAAGCGGCTTCGCTCTGCGCACGGTTTCCAACGGCGAATTTGAACGCCTCCTCGGCGATGTCTACGCCAGGGATGCTTCCGAAGCGAAACAGATGGTCGAAGATATCGGCGACGATATGGATTTGGTGCGCTTGGCCGAGTCCGTGCCGGAGCTTGGCGACCTGCTGGAACAGGAGGACGACGCTCCGATCATCCGCCTGATCAACGCGCTGCTGGCCGAGGCTATCCGGGAAGATGCGTCGGACATTCATGTCGAAACGTTCGAGAAGGATCTCAGCGTGCGCTTCCGCGTGGACGGCGTCATGCGCGAAATCGTGCGGCCGAAACGCGCGCTGGCACCGCTCCTGGTATCCCGGATCAAGGTGATGGCGAAGCTTGATATCGCCGAGAAACGCATTCCCCAGGACGGCAGGATTCCACTGCGCATCGGGGGCCGGGAAGTGGATGTCCGCGTCTCGACGCTGCCTTCAGCCAACGGAGAGCGGGTCGTCTTGCGCATCCTGGACAAACAGACGGGACGGCTGACCCTGCCAAACCTCGGCATGCGCCGGGAGGTGCTCGAGTTGCTGCGCGAAGTGGTCCATCGGCCACACGGCATCTTTCTCGTGACCGGCCCGACCGGCTCTGGCAAGACAACTACCCTGTACGCGTCGTTGACCGAACTCAGCACGCGGACCATGAATATCCTCACGATAGAGGATCCTGTCGAGTACAACCTGACCGGAATAGGGCAGACGCAGGTCAACGAAAAGGCGGACATGACCTTCGCCAGAGGCTTGCGAGCAATTCTTCGTCAAGATCCCGATGTCGTCATGGTCGGGGAAATTCGCGACCTGGAAACGGCGGAGATCGCCATCCAGGCGAGCCTCACGGGCCACCTGGTGATGTCGACGCTGCACACCAATACCGCGGTCGGCGCGGTGGTCCGCCTGGTGGACCAGGGAGTCGAGCCGTTTCTCGTGGCTTCAAGCCTTGCCGGCGTGCTGGCGCAAAGACTGGTTCGGGTGTTGTGCAACGAATGCAAGGAGCCCGTCGCGCCGAACGCGTTCGAACGCCACTTTCTGGAAGCCGATGACTGCGCAACCATCTACCGCGCCCGAGGCTGCGATGCCTGCGGACATAGCGGCTACCGGGGGCGAACCGGTATCTACGAACTCATCGTGGCCGACGACGCCATGCGCGAACTGATCCACGACCGCGCGTCCGAGCAGACGCTGTTCCGCTACGCCCGCGAGCGCTTCCCCAGCATTCGCGGGGATGGCCGCGCAAAAGTGCGGCAGGGAACGACGACTGTGGAAGAAGTGATAAAGGCTACTCTGGACGACGGCGGGACCTAGCGACTACTGCCCATGGCTGCCTTCGAATACGTTGCCCTCGATTCGCGGGGGCGCAGGAAGAAGGGGGTTCGGGAAGGCGATAGCCGTCGCCAGGTGCGCCAGATGCTGCGCGATGCCGGGTTGACGCCGCTCTCCGTCGACATGTCGGAAGAACGCGCCAGCGGATTTCGCTGGGTGTTTCCGCGCGGGATGTCGTCGCTCGACCAAGCCCTGTTCACGCGCCAGTTGGCAACGATGATTTCCGCGGGCCTGCCTGTCGAGGAAGCGCTCGACGCGGTCGCCGGGCAGATCGAGAAACGCCGCTCCAGGGCCATGATCATGACGGTGCGTGGAAGGGTGCGGGAAGGCCATGCGTTCGCCGCCGCGCTCGGCGAGTTTCCGTCTACATTTTCCGACATGTACCGGTCTACGGTCGCTGCGGGAGAGCAGTCGGGCCATCTCGACGCGGTGCTGGAAAACCTGGCGGACTATACGGAGGCGAGTTTCGAGTCGCGCAGGAATGTCGAGATGGCGCTGCTCTATCCCGTGGTTCTGCTGGTCTTCGCCATGCTGATCGTCGGCGCGCTACTGATATATATCGTGCCGGACATCGTCCAGGTGTTCGAAGATACGGGGCAGGAACTGCCCCTGTTGACGCAGTTCATGATCGGCTTAAGTGTATTCTTGCGAACCAACCTGTGGATGCTGGCGATAGGCATCGCCGTGGTCTGGTACGGTGTCCGCCGCCTGTTGGCGCGACCGGATAGCCGCCTGCAATGGGATCGCCACAAGCTCGCATTCCCCCTGGTCGGCAGGATTGTTCGAGGTGGCAATGCGAGCCGCTACGCCAATACGCTCTCCATCCTGACATCGAGCGGCGTCCCCCTGGTCGAGGCCATGCGCATCGCCGGGGAAGTCGTTTCCAACCAGTGGCTGAAACGCGGACTCGGGGAAGCCGTTCGCCAGGTGAGCGAAGGTTCCAGCCTGCGGATCGCGCTGGGATCCTGTGGCGACTTCCCGCCGATGTTCCTGCATATGGTCGCGAGTGGCGAGTCGAGCGGTGAGCTGGACACGATGCTGCGCAAGGTGGCGCGGTTTCAGCAGAGCGAAATAGAGCGCCTGACGACCGCCCTGGTGCGGGTGTTCGAGCCGACGATGATGGTTATCATGGGCCTCGTCGTCGTCATGATCGTCCTTGCTATCTTGTTGCCGATTCTCAATATCCATGAACTTGTGGCCTAGCACTATGAAACGGCGAACGGACAATGGCTTTACGCTTATGGAGATCATGCTGGTGGTGGTGATCATCGGCATTATCGCGGCACTGTTCGTACCCAACATCATCGGCCGTAGCGACCAGGCGCGCCGCACCGCCGTGGCGAATGACCTTCGCGGCATCGGTGCCACGCTGGACCTGTATCGCCTTGACAACGCGCATTATCCGTCGACGGACCAGGGGCTCGAAGCCTTGGTGAGCAAGCCGAACGGGCTTCCGGATCCCATGAACTACAATCCGGGGGGTTATGCCCGAAAAGTTCCGACCGACCCTTGGCAAAACCTCTATGTCTACATCAATGCGGGTGAAATATTCGAGCTGTACTCGCTGGGTGCCGACGGCAAGGAGGGCGGCGAAGGGTCCGCGGCCGATATCTACTATCGCGACCTTTGACTACCGGGCAACGCGCTACCTGACGCCCCGGCATTTTCGACGTTTGCCACCGTTGCGGCGTAAGCGGCCGCCAATCGCCGGCCGTGGTGGATTCACGTTTATCGAGATATTCATCGTAATGGCGATCATCGGCATACTTGCGGGCGCGGTTGTTCTGCAATCCATCGGAGCCGACAGGCACCGCAACCTGCAGACGGAGGCAGAACGGCTCGCCGCGTTGATTGAACTCGCGCGTGTAGAGGCGTTGAGCCGCAACGAATCCTGGGGATTGTTCGTTGATCGGACGCGGTACGGATTCAAGATCTACGACGAGCTGACGGGCACTTGGCACGCAGCCTCGAAAAACACGTTTCGAACGCGCAATGCGCCGCCGGATGTGGCTTTCTCGCTGCAGGTTGAGGGGTTGTCGCGCCTGGACGCTTCGCCCGATCAACTCGTCGGGGGCTCCGAACGGCCAAAGTCTGACGAGGACCGGGACGACAACGCGGATTTACCCCAGGTGCTGATCCTCGCGAGCGGGGAACAGACTCCATTCCTCATCGGCATCGGGACAGGCGGACTCGCCTCCTGGACGGTGGTGTCCGATGGAATGTCCCGCACGCGCGCGTCTTCCGCAGCCCGATCGGACGACCAGACTTGAGCGTCCGCCGCGGCTTCACACTCATCGAACTGATGGTCGCACTGGCGGTCGTGGCTATCGTCGCGACCACCGTGCTTGTGCGCGGCGGCGAAACGGCTGCACAGACCTATTCGCTCGAGCGGCGAGCGCTTGCCCGGTGGGCCCTGGAAAACGAAGTTGAGCGGGCGCGGCTGCGCCAGATGCTGAATCGCGGTCCGTTGCCCGACGGGACCCAACGCCGCCGCGTCAAGCTCGGTTCCCGGGAGTGGCTGATCGTGGAGGACATCGTTGCGACATCGCATCCGACGCTGTCACGAATCGAGTACTCGGTGTTCTACCTGGAAGATGGGCGTGAAGTGGGGCCCGTCGATTCGATGACAGCATTCATCGGGCGCCACTGACGTGCGCCGGTTCGGATTTACCCTGATAGAGATGCTGGTCGCCTTGGCGGTATTCGCCGTTATCGGCCTCATGTCGAACCGGTTATTGATCCAAATCATTGACATGGGAGAACTCACCGAGGCGCGAGGCGAGCGACTGGTCGAAGCGCAGCGCGCCATCGAAATCATACGGCGTGACATTCAGCAACTGGCGCATCGACGTGTCCGCGACGAACTGGGCGATTCGCACCCCGGTTTCGAAATCGACCGAGTCGGGCTGCTGCAATTCACCCGGCGCGGCTGGGCGAATCCCCTGGGGCACAACCGTTCCGAGTTGCAAAGGGTCGCTTATGCGAGCGTGGAAGGCGCATTGTTTCGGCTGTACTGGCCGGTGCTCGACCGCGCGCGGGACAGTCTGCCAATCCGACAGTTGTTGCTGAACGACGTCACCGACATGGAAGTGCTCGCGGTGGACTACGCTGGTGTCGAACACAGGTTCTGGCCCCCGGATGTCGGCGACAACGCGCAAGAGCAGAGGCTCGCCGCCGTTATCGTCCGGATGACGCTGCCGCCGTACGGGGATATCGAACGGCTGTGGACGGTCCCCACGACCATGGCCTTGCAGAGCCCTGCAGACCCCGATGATACGCTTTAAATAAATTAAATTATCAACTCCATTATATTGATATACCGTGATATTTACAGGATGAAAGAGGAGCGGTACGCGAGCTTGGGACCCACTGGCCGCGCAGTCGAACAGGCTCGACGCGCTCCCGGCGTAGCATTGGTCAGCGTGTTGCTGGTCGTGGCACTCGCCAGCGCGATTGCGTCCCAAATGATCTCCCGACACGCGCTTACCGTGGCGCACGCGCGGCAGGTCCTTGACGGCGCGCAGGCGCGCGAATACGCCTTTGGCGCGGAGGCCTATGCGCGCCAACTGCTGTACGAGGACTGGGTAACGGACAACTCCGTGGACACGCTTGTCGAAACATGGTCGTTGCCAACTGAACCATTTGAGATCGAGGGCGGGCGGATCGAACTCGTCATCTCGGACCTGGAACGGCGGTTCAACCTGAATGCGGTCACGGGGCCCAAGAATCTGCAACGGCTCAAGCGTCTGATGGTCGACCTTGAACTCGATCCCAACCTGGCCGACGCTTGGCTCGACTGGATCGACCACGACGAAACCGTGTACGGATTCGGCGCCGAAGACGAAGATTACCTGCTGGCGGAGCCCGCGTATCGTGCCGCGAACCGAACGGCGACCAGTGCCAGCACGATGCTCGCAGTGGCGGGCTTTACAAAAGATATCCATGACCGCCTTGTGCCCCACGTCGCGCTGCTCCCGGTCAACGAACTCAAGGTCAACGTCAACACAAGCGGTGCCGAGGTCCTGCGGAGCCTGGGTCATTCTTTCACGCTCGAAGAAGCCGAGGCCCTGATGGAAAACCCGAGGGAGTTTCAGGATGTCGCTGAAGCCCAGGCGCGATACGCCGGGTTGGCGGACAGCGCGGAAGTGCTGACTGTCGTCAGTGCATTCTTTGAGGTGCGCGTTCGGGTCGAACTGGGCGGCGCGCGCTCCGAGTTGATCTCGATGCTTCACCGCGATCCCCAAAGCGGCGAGATCCGGCTGCTAGGCCGTAATTTCGGACGCCGCGTACCGTCGATCTTTGATGCTGCGTCCGCGAATGCTGACAACACCACCACTGGTGTCAGCGAATCAGGCGTCACGGATACGCCGCGATAAGGCCGCGAAGATGGTCCGCCTTTATCTGCGAACTGCCGAACGGTTATCCTTGTGCCGCTTCTGAAAAGCGCCAGCGCGGCGAAGTAGGGGGAACACCTCATGCGGCTGTTCATACGGATCCTCTCGGGGCCGGAGCGGGTGAATCGTGGCGCCAACCAGACTGTCGACAAGACGCTCCAGTGTCAGTGGCTGCTGCGCGATGATCGCGGACAGACGTTGGCGCAGGGCGAAACGGACGCGGGGGGACTCGGCGACATGGCAAGCGCGTCCGGCGAGCCGTTTGGCGAGCCGTTCGGCGAGCCGTCCGGCAAGCCGGATGACCTGGCAGACCCGGATAACCTTGTGGTCGTTGTTCCGAGCGCACAGGTTGCCTGGCTCTCCCGCACAGTACCCGGGCGTCGCGCCGCGCAAATACGACGCGCCTTGCCGTTCGCCGTAGAGGAAGACCTAACCCAGGATGTCGAATCCATGCACTTGGCGCACGGGCCAATTGTGCGCGGACAGCCGGTGCGCTGCGCGCTGATCGACAGACATCTGCTTACCGATTGGCTCACTTGCCTGGGCGATTGCGGGTTGCGGCCAGGTCACATGGTGCCGGACGCTTGCCTGCTGCCTTGCAACCAATCTTCGGCGTCCGTGCTGTTGGAAGGCGACGAGGCGTTGGTAAGGACGCCCGAGCACATCGCAACCGTCGAGGCGTCGACACTGCCGGACATACTGGAGTCCATTCGCGCGAGCTTCGACGGAGCGGACGAAACCCTTGAACTCGATGTCATTGGTCCAGACGCTTCAGACTGGCGGGTGGATGGCAGTGGTTTCAACGTCCGCCGGACGGCTCTCAGCGGCACTGCGCTAGATTTCCTCGCGTCGCAGTGGGATGCCAACCGACCCGAGATCAACCTGCTGCAGGGGCCGTTTGCGCCGTCCAGGGGCAAGCTCGGATCACGCAACGGGTGGCGCGGCGTCGCGGGCTTGGCCGCACTTTGGTTGATCGTGACCCTGGCTGTGCTGATCGCCGAAGGCTACGTTTCGAACCATCGCGCGGCTGCCCTTGAAGCCGAATCCACGGCGCTGTACCGGAGCATCTACCCGAACGAGCGCCGCGTCCCCAACGCATATGCACAGATGCGCGCCAAGCTCCGCGAATCGGATGCCGGACAGGCCGCTTTTCACGTGTTGCTGGGACAACTTGCCGCCGGCACGACACAGGGAAATGCAGACGTCAACGTCAGGGCGATCACGTTCAACGATTCCCGGGGGGAGCTCACGACCGAGCTCTGGTTGCCTGGTTACGCGTTGCTCGACGAACTCAAGCTCGAACTCGAAGGGCGCGGCCTCACGGTCGACATCAGTAGCGCGGAAGAACGCGACAGCATCGTCCGGGCGCGTTTGCGCATAAGGATGTCAGGATGATCCGCGAACGATTGAGAGCCGCGCTCCGCGACACGGGCGTCGAACAGCGATACCGGGCCCTCGAACAACGCGAGCGCCTCCTGCTGCAAATCGCCGGTGCTATTGGGCTGATGGCGATTCTGTACGCGGGCGTGTTTTCTCCCGCATACGATTTCCGCGAAACGGCGCTGGCGCGCCATGCAGAGCAGCAATACCGACTGGACTGGATGCGCTCCCACGAAGCCGAAGCCCGGCAACGCGGCGACGATACCGCGGGTCCGGTCGCGCCCAACCGCTCACTGCTGACATTGATCGACGCCACCGCGCGGGAAGCGAGCGTCCGCCTCACGCGGTATCGACCGGAAAGCGACGGCAGCGTCAACGTGGTGATCCAGCGGCAGGCGTTTAACGATGTGTTGCGATGGACCGGGTTGCTCGTCGAGGATGATCTGCGCATCGTTCAGGCCGCGATCGACGCAGAGGATGAGCAGGGCGTTGTCAATGTAAGACTGAGCATCAGGTAGTGGGACGCCCATCGATCACGGCATCTGGAATCATATTTAACATAATATATATTATGCGCAATTGGATCTGAGGGTTCCGGCACCCGGGGCCTGGACACTTCTAGTCTGTCGGCAACAATGCCCGACCGACGACTTTCAGCGCCAGCGTTTCCTCGGCACCCTCGAAGATGGACAGGACGCGCGCGTCGAGGAAGTAGCGACTCACCGGGGATTCTTCGCCATAGCCCATGCCCCCGTGGATCTGCATCGCTTCCCGCGTCACGCTTTCGGCCACCTTGCACGCGAACAGCTTGACCAGGCTGGCCGCCAGTTGCGCGCCGTTTCGGCCCGTGTCGGGTCCGCTCCCCGCGTCGATGCGCTGCGCGACGGCGTACGAGAACTGCCGACAAGCGACGATGTACATGCCCATGCGCGCAAATTTCTGCAAGGTCAACGGATATTCCGCCACGGCGCGGCCGAATACCTTGCGGTTTTCCGCGTAGTCCAGCGCCGCCTCGAAGGCGGCGCGCATCAGGCCGCTGGCACGCGCCGCGGTCTGTAGACGGCCTCCCGAAAAGCCGCGCATCGTGTAGTAGAAGCCCTTGCCGCGTCCCTGGGCTTCGCCCACCAGCGCGTCATCGGGCACGAAGAAGTCGTCGTAGAACATTTCGAAAGAATGCATCCCCCGGTAGCCGATGGTCGGTATCGCCCGTCCCGACACTTTGCCGCCGCGTGGTTCGGCGTACTCGAAGTCGTGTCCGTCGTAGACAGGTTTCTCCACTACGAAGAGCGACAGGCCGCGGTGCGGAGGCCGGACGTCGGGGTCGGTCCGGGCGAGCACGAGGACGGCCCCCGCCTTGCCGGCGAACGTACACCAGGTCTTGCCGCCGTTGAGCCGCCAACCGCCATCCGTCTTTTCCGCCCGAAGCGATACCGCCGCCACATCCGATCCTGTTCCCGGTTCGGTGACCGAGACAGCGCACAGCGGATCGCCCGCGGCCAAACCCGGGAGCCAGCGTTGTTTTTGCGCCTCGGTGCCCCCCTCGAGCAGCGCTTGCGCCATGATTTCCGGTCGCGTGATCAGGCTGCCGGCGGCGCCGAGCGAACCCCGGGACAGTTCTTCGGTTACGACCACCATGCCAAGCCGATCCTCGCTCCCATCCGGCTGCAATCCACCGTATCGCTCCGGCACACACAATCCGAAACAGCCGAGTTCCCTTAAGCCCTCGATGATCGTGTCCGGAACCATTGCATCCTCGCGGTGGATCGCTTCGGCCAATGGCGCCACGCGTTCGGCCGCGAACTGGCGGAACGTCTCGCGAATCATCGACTTTTCCTCGTCGAGGTGGTCATGTGGCAGCCGTCCGCTCCGGTCACGCCACGCCTGCCCAAGGGCGCTCAGATGAGCTGGAGACAGGTATTGATCCGCGAACTCCACGTAGTCATTCGAGAGTTCGGCGGCGCTGAGGCCGAAGGCGCTGGGCCGGAGCCGCAGCCTGTGCTGCAGGTTGCTTGTAGCTTCCGCGCAGAACGCCAGCGCCAGCGCCTCCTTGAACGCCCGCTCGTCCGGCGGCGCGTCGTGCGCGGCATACTCCAGCATGATCTCAGCCGCTGTGAGTTCGGCACTGGAGAACGCGAGGTCGTAGAGTTCGATCTGTGCTTCTTCATGCAGCCCGGCCGCCGCTCTATCAAGCGCGCGGCGCGCATCTGCGACGATGTCTCGCGCAGGATCGCATCTATCCATTCGTGATCCGGCCAGCGTGATCTAGCCCGCGACTTCGGGGTAGCAAACACGGGATTCTACTGCATAATGCCGGCAAGCCTGCGATCCCGAACACCGTCGCGAGGTGCGTTGTGCACATGAAAGAACGCGTAGCCATGCGCGGAAAAGCTTCGCCCGTGCCGTACCGGGAAGCCCCCGGAACGAAGGCGTCGTGGGGTTAGCCCGGATATTTCACCAAGCCGCTTGTGTCGTAGATAAATGTCCTTTGGTTCTAATAGATTAGTCCCGTATTTCGAAAATCCTGCCGGGAACAAACTGCGCTGGCCGCGCCCTCGCTGGTCTTTTGCCCGCGTGCGCGCACATGCTCGCTGCACCATAAGGCGTGGCTATGCTTCCGCTCGCGAGCACACGCACGCGGGCAAAATCCTGCGCGATCATCGCGGCCCTTGATGAAATGTCCGGGCTAGGAATCGCGCCCGCGCGCCAGCTCTTCCGCGATTTGCAGGACGAGATCGAGGCGAGGTTGGAGCGCCTGGACGGCGAGGGAGGGTTCGCGGGACAGAGCACCGCCCTGCCCCGCGGCGGCCTTTCTCGATCCCGCGTACTGCAGGACGGTGCCAACATTGAAAAGGCTGCCATCCTGTTCACCCATGCAATCGGCGATGGCCTCCCTGCCGCCGCGACAGAACGCAACCCGCACTTCGCGGGGCAACCCTTTCAGGCGACGTCAATCTCGCTGATCGTGCATCCGCGCAACCCATATGTGCCGACCGCCCATATGAATCTGCGGTTCTTTCTCGTCGGCACGAACGATCCCCAGTGGTACTTCGGCGGCGGTTTTGACCTGACGCCCTTCTATCCGTTCACCGAGGATGTCGTGCACTGGCATCGAACAGCCTACGAGGCGTGCCGTCCGCACGGGGATGTCTACGCCCGGCTGAAGGCGAAATGCGACGCCTATTTCTACCTGCCCCATCGCAAGGAAGCGCGCGGCGTCGGCGGCATCTTCTTCGACGACTGGACCGAGGGTGGATTCGACGCCAGCCTGGCCTTCGTCGGTAGCGTCGGGAAGCACTTCCTGCCGGCCTATTCCCCTATCTTCGAGCGACGCGCGAAGATCCCGTGGGGCCAACGCGAAGAAGACTTCCTGCTATTTCGACGCGGGCGCTACGCGGAGTTCAACCTGGCCGTGGACCGCGGTACGCGCTACGGCCTTCAATCAGGTCGAAACGTCGAGTCGGTGCTGGCCTCATTGCCGCCGCGGGCGCGGTGGATCTACGATTACAATCCGCCGCCGAACTCGCCAGAGGCGGCTCTCACCGAACGGTTCCTTTCGCCGCGCAACTGGCTGGACGCTGTGGATAAGTCTGGGGACTGATTATCTACGGATTGGGGATGAAGTGTGACAGAAGCATGAAAATACGTATTGTTCTCTTATAAAACATATATATAGAACATTTATTTAAGATGATAGATTCAATTATGTGGCTTATTTCAGACCTCCGGGGCAAAAGGGGATTGTGAATAAAAAGCTCTTCGCAATCAGGTTTGCGGATGAGTGTTGCCGTTTGGCGCGGAATCTCATGCCCTATTTTGGTGCGCGAACGCCAACAAACCTCTACAAGCCTTGGCATCGTTAGCTGCCCCATTCAGGTGCGATCAGATATCTGATACAGGCTTTCGGCTTCCCTTGGCAAGCGGTAACCTACGGCCCGCGTTCCACGCGGCCAGAGGGGACAAATGACTGGTTTCGACAGCATCGAGTACGACGTGGCGGACGGTCGCGCGCGGATCACCCTCAACCGTCCGGAGAAACTCAACGCCCTGTCGGTCAAACTGCAGTCCGAACTGAATGAAGCCTTGTGGGAGGCGGACAACGACAGGGCTGTACACTGCGTGATTCTGCGTGGCGCGGGTCGCGCTTTTTCGGCCGGCTACGACCTGACGGGCGCTGACGGCAATATCCCCGTATCCAGGGTGCAGTCCGGGGACAACGACTATCGGGGCAGAAGCAGCGTCGATGACGACGCCTGGCAAATGGAGCGTTCACAACGCTACCGCATGGCGCTCTTCGACATGCACAAGCCGTCCATAGCGCAAGTGCATGGCTACTGCCTCGCGGGCGGTACCGATCTGGCACTGTTGTGCGACATGATCATCTGCGCCGACGACGCGCTGTTTGGCTTCCCGCCCGCCCGGGACCTGGGGGCGCTGCCGAACAACATGTGGCTCTACAACGTCGGCCCACAGTGGGCCAAGCGCCTGATGCTCACCGGCGACAGCATCACCGGGTCGGAGGCGCAACAGATCGGTCTGGTATTGAAGTCTGTTCCAAAGGAACACCTGGAGTACGAAGTCGAGCAACTCGCCGACCGCCTGTGCAAGATAGATCCGGACCTGCTGTCGGCCAACAAGCGAATCATCAACATGGGACTCGAGTTGATGGGTGCCCGTACCCTGCAGCGCATGGCGGTCGAGAACGACGTTCGCGGCCACAACACGGCTGCCGCTTTCGGCTTCCGAGAATCCGTACGCGAGATCGGTCTGCGGGAGACGCTGCGCAATCGCGACGCCAAGTTCGGCGATGGCCGGGCGCGTGTCAATGGCCCGGAGTTTCGCGATGAAACGGGCCGGCTGCGTGAAAATTGACGGCGTTTCGCGACGCGCCGTTGAAACGATGGCCGCGAAAACCGCTCGGATAACGTAAGGCAATGGAAGTATTTCAGCTATTGCTGAGCGGCCTTTCCCAAGGGTGTGTCTACGGACTCATCGCTCTTGGCTTCGTGATGATCTACAAAGCCACCGAGATGCTGAACTTCGCCCAGGGCGACATGATGATGCTTGGCGCTTTCGTGGCGTTCAGCTTCGTCAACTTGGCGGAACTGCCGTTCTTCGCGGGATTTTTCCTCACCCTTGTCGTCATGGTCGGCTTTGGCATGTTTATCGAACGCACCGTGCTTCGGCCGATGATCGGCGAGCCGCCATTCGCCGTGCTGATGCTCACCATTGGTCTCGGCTTCATCCTGCGAGCTGTCGCGGGCGCGATCTGGGGCAGCGGTACCCGCACCCTCGACGTCCCGTTTGCAGGCAAGGTGCTGGAGGTCGGTGGCGTGGTTCTGGGCTACGAAAACCTGGTCGTCATCGCGGGCACCGCCTTTCTATGCATCTCGCTGTGGGCGTTTTTCCGCTACTCGCGCATCGGGATCGCCATGCAGGCGGCGTCCCAAAACCAACTCGCGGCGTACTATAGCGGCGTCCCCGTCAAGCGTGTCACTTCGCTGGTCTGGGGCATCTCGGCAGCGATCTCCGCCGCCGCCGGCGTACTCGTCGCCCCAGTGATGTTGATCGATCCCATGATGGGGTTTCTTGGCATCAAGGCGTTCGCTGCGGCCATCGTGGGTGGGTTCGGCAGCTTGCCCGGGGCGATCGTCGGCGGCTTGCTCATCGGCGTCGTGGAGCAGTTCGCCGGCCTGTATCTGCCAGCGGGGCTCGGCGAAGTCAGCGCCTTCGTGATCCTGCTGGCGATGCTCTTGGCGCGCCCGCAAGGGATCTTCGCTTCGCTACAACAGAAAAAGGTGTAGCCCCGACATGCGATTCGTGCTCACCACCCGCTACGGCCAGGACGTCGATCTTTTCCGCCACAACGGCCAGCGGTTCTGGTACGCGCTCCTCGCGGTCGCCGTGGTCGCGGCGCCATCGTTCCTGAACGCCTTCTACGTCGGCGAACTGGTGCTGGTCTTTATCTGGGCCATCGCCGGTATCGGTCTCATGCTGCTGGTGGGCTATACCGGGCTCGTCAGCCTCGGACACGCAGCCTTCCTTGCCATCGGCGCATACACCCACACGGTCCTGCTCGGCTACGGCGTACCGTTTGCGGTGTCCGCGCCTCTCGCCGTGGTGTTCACCGCCCTGATCGGCGCCCTCGTAGGCATCCCGGCGCTACGCATGACCGGGGTTTACCTCGCGATCGCAACCCTCGCGTTCGAACGTATCGTGGCGTACGGGATCGAGCATTGGGAGCCGGTGACCGGCGGGCTGCGCGGGATGTCCGTCCCCCAACCGGAGTTTTTCGGCCTCAGCCTGACCGATAGTTACGTGCTCTATTACGTCAGTCTCGGCGTCCTTGCGGCAGGCCTGTTTGCCGCGGCAAACCTGCTGCGCAGCCCCATGGGACGCGCCTTCATCGCCGTGCGGGACTCCGAGATATCCGCCGAGAGTATGGGCGTGCACCTGGCGCGCACCAAGACGACGGCATTTGCGGTCTCAGCGGCTTTCACGGGGCTCGCCGGCGTTTTGCTGGCCCACAGGATTGGCTACCTGGCGCCCGATGCATTCACCGTGCAGACGTCCATACAACTGCTCCTGCTCGTAGTCGTGGGCGGGCTGGGGTCCCTTCACGGCGTCGTCTTCGGCGCGATTTTTGTCGGCTACCTGCCCCAGGTGATCGCCCTGGCGCGGGACGTGCTGCCCTCGACCGTCGGCCAGATTCCGGGCCTGGAGCTTGGCGTCTTCGGCTTGATCCTGGCGCTGTTCCTCGTCTTCGAACCGCTCGGCCTATATGGTCGCTGGCTGAAGATCCGGTCCTGGCTGAGCCTGTTCCCTCTGTATAGGAAGGCGACGCACAAGCGCCAGAAGACCTATCTCCGAACGGAGCGGGTTCAATGACCGAGTCCCAGACGCATCCGGGCCAGGCGACGCTGTTCGAGGCGCGCAACCTGTCGCTCAGTTTCGGCGGCGTAAGGGCGGTGCGGGACGTGTCGTTCGAGATTCGCCGGGGCGAGGTGTTCAGCATCATCGGCCCCAACGGGGCCGGCAAGACGACCATATTCAACCTGATCAACCGCATCTACGACGCGGACGCGGGCACCATGGCATTCGACGGCGAGGAATTGAGCCGGGTACCGGGACACCGCGTCGCCGAACTCGGTATCACGCGTACGTTCCAGAATACCGAATTGTTTGATCGCGCAACCGTGCTCGACAATCTGCTCATAGGCCGTCACGTGCATCGCCGTACGAACCTCCTGGCAGAGTTCCTTTTCCTGCCGTCCGTGCGGCGCCAGGAGATCGCATTCCGATCCTACGCGGAACAGATGATCGACTTGCTCGATTTGCAGGGCAGCCGAGATCAGATGGTTGGCGCCCTTCCCTACGGGACGCGAAAAATCGTGGAGATCGCTCGGGCGCTGTGTGCCGAGCCGCAGTTGCTGCTGCTGGACGAGCCGTCGTCCGGGCTCAACCCCGAGGAGACGGAGGACCTGTCGTTCTGGATCGAGGATATTTCGGCGGACCTCGGCGTCACCATCGCGATGGTGGAGCACGACATGAACCTGGTGACAGCGGTTTCAAATCGGGTGATGGCAATGGCGGACGGGGCTGCCATCACCACGGGCACGCCAGCGGAGGTGCAGAGTCACCCCGAGGTTCTGCGGGCGTACCTGGGAGACTGATGTGGCACTGCTTACGGTCAGGAACGTCGAGACCTACTATGGCCCCATCATGGCGATTCGGGGCATCTCCCTCGAAGTCGACGAAGGCGGGATCGTGGCCGTCCTGGGAGCAAACGGTGCCGGCAAGACCACGGTGTTGAAGACCGTCTCCGGCGCCATGGACCCGCGCAAGGGCACGGTCGACTTCGACGGCAAGGACATCACCGGTTTCGACCCCGACCGCGTCGCGCGGCTTGGGATCGGTCATGTGCCCGAGGGACGGGAGGTATTTCCATTCCTCACGGTGGAAGAGAACCTGGTGGTGGGCGCGTTCTCCCGCAAGCGTGCCGACTTTTCCGACGACCTGGAAATGGTATACGGGTATTTCCCGGGGCTTGCGGATCGTCGCAAGCAACCGGCGGGATATCTCTCCGGAGGCGAGCAGCAGATGCTCGTGATCGGTCGCGCACTGATGCTGCGTCCGAAGCTGATGCTGCTCGACGAACCTTCGCTTGGGCTGGCGCCCACCTTGGCGCGAGAGATCGCTACCATAGTCGGGCGGCTGCGCAGCGAGCGGCGGATGGCCATACTGCTGGTGGAGCAGAACGCCCGCATGGCCTTGGATGTCGCCGACTATGGCTACGTCATGGAGATTGGCCGCATCGTCATGGAAGATACGTGCGAACGCCTGAAGCACGCGACCGACATCCAGGAGTTCTATCTCGGCATGAAGGATCGGGGCGTGCGCGGACGGCGACGTTGGAAGCAGCGCAAGACATGGCGATGAACGCGAACCATACCGCTATCGAAGACTGCGTCACCATGCCGGCGTTGTTCCGCAAGCGCGTGGCCGAACTCGGCGCGCGCAAGGTGGCTCTGCGCGAAAAGGACCTGGGTATCTGGAACGAGTATACGTGGGCGAACTATGGCGAGCAGGCGCGCCTGGCGGGAATGGGGTTGCTCGCGCTCGGTCTCACGCGCGGCGACATCTGTTCCATCGCCGCCGAGGCGGTCAAGGAATGGCTATTCGCCGACCTCGGCATCATTTGCGTCGGCGGCGTCACCAGCGGCGTATATCCCACGGATTCGTCGACACAGGTGGAATATCTCATCAACGACAGCGGCACCCGCTTCTACTTCGCCGAAGACGAGGAACAGCTCGACAAGGTGCTGGCTGTCCGGGAACGTACCCCGACGCTCGAAAAGATCATCATCTTCGACATGGAGGGTCTGCGCAGTCTCGACGACCCGATCTGCATGTCGTTCGAGGCACTCAAGGAAATCGGCCGAGCTTACGACGCGGCGCACCCGGATGCCTGGGATCGGGAAATCGATCGCGCCGAGCCCGACGATCTGATGATCCTGACCTATACCTCGGGCACCACGGGGCCGCCCAAGGGCGCGATGATCTCCCAGGCCAACGTGATGTTCATGATGGCGACGCTGACGAGCAGCTACACCGTCTTCGATACCGACGAGCAGCTCGGCTTCCTGCCGCTGGCGCACGTCGCGGGGCGCATGTTCTACACCTTCCTGGGTATTACGGTGGCCTCCGTGGTGAACCTGCCGGAAAGCCCCGAAACCATGATCCGCGACTTGCAGGAGGTGTCGCCGACGGTTCACTTCGCTGTGCCGAGGGTGTGGGAGAAGCAGTTCTCGGCGGTGCGGATCATGCTGAAGGAAGCGACCGCCCTGGGTCGGCTCGCCTACAACATGGCAATGGCCGTCGGCGTGCGCCGCGCGCGCTATCTCAAGGCGAACCGGCCCGTGCCGTTGCCATTGGGACTGGCCTTCTTCTGCCTTGATCGACTGGTGCTGAAAAATGTGCGCCGGATGTTGGGTATCGACGCCTGCCGCTGGCTTTCCACCGCCGCCGCCCCCATCGCGCCCGATCTCATCGATTGGTACTGGGCGCTCGGCAAGCCCATGTACGAGGCTTACGGGCAAACCGAGTGTACCGGCATCGCGACGGCCAATTTCCCCGGCGACTTCCGCATCGGCAGCGTCGGCAAGGCGACGCCCGGCGTCGAGATCGCGCTATCGGCAGAAAACGAGATCCTGATCCGCAGTCCCGGCGTCATCCAGGGTTATTGGAACAAGCCCGAACAGACGGCGGATACGTTCGTCCAGGGCTGGTTGCACACGGGCGATGTGGGTCGGATCGACGATGACGGCTTCATCTACCTCCTCGACCGCATGAAGGACATCATCATCACCGCCGGAGGCAAGAACATCACCCCGAGCGAGATCGAGAACCAGCTCAAGTTCTCGCCCTACATCACCGACGCGGTGGTCGTGGGCGACCGGCGGCCGTACCTCACCTGCCTCGTCATGATCGACCATGAGAACGTCACTCAGTTCGCCCAGGACAACGACGTGCCCTTCACGACGTACACCAGTCTTTGCCACACGCGCGAAGTGGAAGACTTGATTAACGCCGAGATCGAGGCGGTCAACGCGAAATTTGCCCGCGTCGAGACCATCAAGCAGTTCCGCCTCATCGACCAGTTGCTCGATGCGGAGGACGACGAGTTGACCCCAACCCAGAAACTGAAACGCAAGGTGGTCAATGAGAAGTACAGCGACTTGATCGACAGCATGTATCGGAGCGGTTGAAGCCTCGGGCCTCGCACCAGATCAGGGATCGCCGTTCGATTCCTTTTGAGGCGCTTGTGCGAGGACCAGCTTGTCCACGATGTCGACTACGCCCCGAACGCCGCGCACCAGCTCCAGTGCGCGCTGGCGCAACTCGGGTCGCTTGATCTTGCCGCGAAGTCTTACCACCCCCTTGTCCACATCGACCTTGATGCGAAAGCCGCTGAGCTCCTTGTCGCCCACCAGGCCGGCCTTCACCCGTACCTTGATGCTCACGTCGTCGATCACCTCCCCGACCGTTCGGCCAGCGGACTCGTCGACGTAGCTCTTGCAGCCGGCAGTCAGAAATATCGCCAGGATCGAGAAACAAAGGGCTCGGAACATGCTGGTTTCTGTGGCGCGTGAATCACGCCGACCTTAACATTCGCTTGGTTCAAGCGACAAGGAAACCGCATGCTTTCCGCACCCACGGTCGTCGCCTCGGGGCTACGTTTTCCCGAGGGCCCCATCGCCATGCCGGACGGCTCAGTCATCTTGGTCGAAATTGCCCGCGGAACCGTCTCACGCGTGTCGCCGTCCGGGGAGATTTCTGTTGTCGCGGAAACCGGAGGCGGTCCCAACGGTGCCGCCATTGGTCCGGACGGCAAGTGCTACGTATGCAACAACGGCGGCTTCAACTGGGTAGAACGCCCGGGACGCCTGCGTGCGCAGGGTCAGGCGACAGACTACAGCGGTGGCCGCATCGAACGCGTCGATCTCGATACCGGAGAGGTTGAGGTTCTCTACACGCACGCCGATGGTGTCCCGCTCCGCGGGCCGAACGACATCGTTTTCGACGCGTCAGGCGGCTTCTGGTTCTCCGACCTCGGGAAGACGCGCCCGCGGGAACGCGACCGTACCGGCGTTTTCTATGCGCAGACGGACGGCAGCCATATCGAAGAGATGATCTTTCCGCTGGAAGGCCCGAACGGCATCGGCCTGTCACCGGACGAAGACACGCTGTACGTGGCCGAAACACCCACCGCCCGTCTATGGGCATACGCGCTCAGCGGGCCGGGTGAACTGTCGGGCGAACGCGGCGACAAGCCCGACGGCGGCCGGCTCGTTCCGGGCCGGCCCGGCTACTTCCTGTTCGATTCACTCGCTGTCGATGCCGTCGGCAACATCTGCGTCGCGACACTGAGGGAGGGCGGTATCACGGTTCTGTCGCCCCGGGGCGACGAACCGGGTTTCGTGCCCATGCCCGATCCCTTGACCACGAACATCTGTTTCGGCGGGCCCGACCTTGCGACCGCGTACATCACCCTTTCCTCCACGGGCCAACTCGTTTCCATGCCGTGGGGGCAACCCGGCCTCCCCCTCAATTACCTGAACAAGGTGACCAGCGAAATGTCGGGACGCACATGATGCGACGAAGCCAAAGTTTGGCAATCGCCGCCTGCCTGCTCGTGGGGGCGGCAGCGGCGGAACGCGTACACATCGTGATCCCTGTCGCTGCCGGCGGTGGTCTCGATGGTACCGCTCGGGCGGCCGGACGGACGCTGGCTACTGTTGCGCCATCGGAAACCGTTTCGTTCGAGAACATTGCCGGCGCCAGCGGTGGTCGGGGCTTAAGCGTATTTGTGGAAAATTCGGCCCGCTTTCGTACGGCGCTGATCGTGAACTCGGCACCGCTCATCCTGCGGCGCCTGCAGGGCATGTACCCCCTGGGTTTTCGCGATCTCACTCCCATCGCCGGATTGGTGGCCGACTACGGCATATTCGTCGTCAAGGACGCAGCCCCCATTCGGGACTGGTCCAGTACCGTTGCGCGCCTGCAGGCGGACCCTCGCGCCGTGACCCTGGGCGGGGGTTCCGCCCGGGGCAGCCTCGACCACGTCGTCGCTGCGTTGGCGCTTGATGCCGCCGGTGTGGACGCGCGGCGCGTTCGCTACCTGCCCTATGACGGCGGCGGCAAGGCCATGCTTGCTCTGCTGGGTGACGAGATAGAAGTCCTCTCCACGGGACTCGGAGAAACGATCCCCTTCATACGTGCAGGCCAAGTGCGTGTTCTGGCGGTCACCGCGCCCGAGCGGGTCGCGCCCATCGAAAACGCCCCGACCCTGACAGAGCTCGGCTATCCGGTGCGATTCGCCAATTGGCGCGGCATGTTTGCCCCGCCACACGTCGACGCCGACGTTCGCGAACGGCATATCCAACGTTTTCGCGCGCTGACTGCTTCCGACGCGTGGGGCGAAACCCTTGAACAGTATGGCTGGGAACCGCTAAACCTGTTCGGCGACGACTTTACGCGGTACCTTGAACAGCAGGAGGAAGTGTTGGCGGCGACGATGGCGAAGCTCGGTTTCGCCCAGTGACCCGACGCCTGGTGCCGCTGGCGTTGCTCGCAGTGGCCGGCGTCTATCTGTGGGCGGCAGCGCGCATCGAACTCGACCCGTGGTCGGCTGACGAACTGGTCAACGCGCGCGCCTTGCCACTGTTCTGCGGTTCCCTGCTCGCGTTGTTTGCCGCGGGCATGTTGCTGCGGGGCGTCGCGCCCGGAGATGGCTCTCGGCGGTACAAGCCGCTCGTCACGATGTCCGCATGCATCGTTGCCTTCGCCATCCTGATCCCCAACGCGGGTTTGTGGCCATCGCTTGCGCTGTTCCTGTGTGCGTCCCTGGCGCTGCTCGGCGAAAGGCGTCCGCTGGTGCTCGTTGCCGCTCCGGTCGCCACGGCCCTCGTTGGCTGGATGCTGATCGAGGTCGCTCTCGGCGTATACATGCATCCCGGCGCCTGGTGGTCCTGATGTGGGAAGGCATCGCGGCAGGTCTCACGACGGCTCTTGATCCGGCGAACCTGTTGTGGGTAGCGGCGGGATGCTGCGCGGGAACCTTGATCGGCATGCTGCCCGGATTGGGACCGATCACGGCCATCGCCCTGATGATTCCCGTGAGCTATACGATGGAGCCGGCCGCGGGACTCATCATGATGGCCGGGGTGTACTACGGCGCGGTGTTCGGTGGTTCCACGTCGTCGATTCTGATCAACGCGCCCGGCGTCGCCTCCACCGTTGCCACCTCGTTCGATGGCTATCCGATGGCCCGCAGCGGCGAAGCGGGACGGGCGCTCGCCATCGCTGCCTACGCCTCGTTCGCCGGCGGCACCATGGGCGCCGTCGCCCTGCTCCTCTTCGCAGGCGTCCTCGCCTCCTGGGCGACGGCGTTCCAGTCGCCAGAGTACACCCTGGTCCTGATCTTCGCGTTATCGAGTATCGCCGCTTTCGCCGAGCGCGGGCGCGTGGCCAAGTCCTGTGTCGCCGCCCTCCTCGGTTTGATGCTCGGAACCGTAGGGACGGATCAGTCCGCGGGCGTGCAGCGCTTTACGTTCGGGCGCCTCGACCTGATGGATGGCATCAGTTTCATTCTTCTCGCCATGGCCGTATTCGCCCTCGCGGAGGCGTTCCATATGCTGACGACGACGGAACGCGCCGACGCCTATCGTCCCGCAGCCAGCGTCCGCCTGGCGAAGGGCGATGCGAGAGCCATCGCGCCGACCGTGGGACGCAACTCCGTGCTCGGATTCCTGGTCGGCGTATTGCCAGGCGCAGGGGCGACGCTGGCGAGCTTCTTCGCCTACGAGTTCGAAAAGCGTTTCAACCGCAATCCCGCCTGCGGCATCGCCGCGCCGGAGGCCGCCAACAACGCCGCTTGCACGGGTTCCTTCGTGCCGCTCCTGACGCTGGGCATTCCCGGTTCCGGCACCACCGCAGTGCTGTTGGGCGTCATGCTCAGTCTCGGTATCCAGCCCGGTCCGCGCCTGCTGGAGACCGACCCTGCCGTGTTCTGGGGGGTGATTGTCTCCATGTATGTCGGCAACCTGGTGCTGCTGGCGCTGAACCTGCCGCTGATACCCTACATTTCCCGACTGATTCAGGTCTCGCGGCCGGTGCTCATTCCTTTCGTGGTAGCGTTTTCCCTCGTCGGCGTCTATCTCACGACATCGAATGATTTCGACCTCTACCTGATGCTCGGCTTGGGCGTCGCCGCTTTGGCGCTCCGTTCGGCGGGTTTTCCGCTGGCGCCTCTCCTGCTCGGCTTCATCCTGAGTGGCATGCTGGAGGAAAACCTGCGGCGCACCCTCTACCTGGCGGACGGATCGCCATCGATACTCCTGCAACGCCCGGCGACCGTCGTGCTTGCCTTCGCCTGCGCGGCGATCTGGCTGGCCCCGATGATTCGATGGTGGCGCGACAAGCCCAACGATGGAACACGACTGTGAATCAGAAATGTGCGATCTCGGCATTCGACATCGCGTCCGCGTCGGTTAACATAGGGCGCAAGCGGCCTCTCACGGCAAAGTGAGCCGAACGGCGGGCCGAGTAGACAGAGGAAGGAAACATGCGCAGGTACGCGAGACGCGAAGACGACGACGGCGCGCAAATCAACCTGACGCCCATGTTGGACGTCGTCTTCATCATGCTCATCTTCTTTATTGTGACGGCCACCTTCGTGAAGGAAGTCGGCCTGGACGTCAATCAACCAGACGACGATAAGCCGAAGACCATCGACCCGGACAAGCGCAGTATCGTCGTCCGCATCACCAGCCGGGACCGCATACTTGTCGCTCAGCGCGACGTTGACTGGCGTTCGGTACGCGCCAATATCGAACGCCTGCACGCGGAAAACCCCGAGGCGCCGGTGATCATTCAACCGCATCCCGAGTCGCGGACGGAAGCCATGGTGCACGTGATGGACTCGGCACGGCAGGCCGGAGTGACCAACGTCTCACTGGCTGCAGGGAACTGACGCGCGCGCCGCTCGCTAGTGCCACAAAATCCGTCGCCCTATCGGGCGCCGTGTCTTGCCCCCGCCCAAGCCCGCTTCGTTCTTTATCTATCAGCCTTGCGCCAACCTCGATGTCCCGCGTCCTTGTAACGGGAACGCTGGCCATCGACTACGTGGCCGACTACGGCGGTCGCTTCTCCCGACTGCCCAGCCACCCCGGCGTTAACCTTTCGATTCAACTCGACCGTATCGAACGCCGTTTCGGCGGCTGCGCCATGAACATCGCCTACGGTCTGAGCCGGCTCGGACAGGAAGCCGTGCCCTTTGTATTTGTCGGGGACGACTACGGCGAGGACTATCGAAGCCATCTCGAAATCCTCGGTATCGATCAGAGCGGCATCACACGGTTGTCTTGCGCCGGGTATTCATCCCACGCGTTCGTGTTCACCGATGCCGAGGGCAATCAATTCACGGGGTTTTTCCCAGGCCCCGCGAGGGTCAGTGACTTCGCCCGGCGCCTGTCGGCATTTATCGGGGATCGCCTACCCGACTACGCGGTGCTGGCGCCCGACATCGCGGTCAACATGATCGACGCCGCACGTGTCATGCGCGAGTACGGTGTACCGTTTCTTTGCGACCCGGGACAGGGGCTGACGGACTTCAGCGCCCGCGAGGCAAGAGAGCTTGTCGCGTTGTCCGACGCTTTGATCGTCAATCAGTTTGAATTTGCGACCGTCACGGCCAAATGCGAAGAGGAACTGCGCGCTCCGGAATACGTCGTGGTGACCACCGGCGCAACCGGATCGTACTGCGGCGACATCGTTGTCCCGGCCGTGCCGGCGGTGGTGGTCATGGACCCCACCGGTTGCGGCGATGCGTATCGCACCGGCTTTGTCGATGCGCGCTTGCGAGGTGCCACGATGCGGGATGCGATGCGTGCGGGCGCATGCGCGGCCACCATCAATATCGAGCACGAAGGTACCCAGTCGCACGACTTCAGCAACTACGCGCAGCACTACCACGAGTCCTGGAACGATGCGCCCGCGTGGCTCGCGGCGCACATGGGCAGCGACGGGAACGCACATTAGCGCCGCGCCTTCGGCATTTGTGACCTTTTGGGTCCAGGACTACCATGCTGGCGAAGTGGAGCGCCCCCCGCGTTGTAAAGGTTCGGCACAATGAGCGCTCGGAATCGGTCGGGAAAAGGGTTCCCATGACGCCAGGAAAAATCATTCTGTTGAACGGGTCGTCCAGCGCGGGCAAGACGACCATCGCGCGGATGCTCCAGCAAATCTACCGGGAACCCTACCAGCACATTGCCCTCGATCAGTTCCGCGACGGCATGGCCGATCGATTTCGGGGGTTGAACGCTCCCTCCGGCGATCCGGGGGGCCGCGGATTGAATGTGGTGCCCATCGAACGCGATGGAGAGCGTATTACCGAAATCCGCTTCGGCGATGTGGGCAGAAGGGTCTTGCGTGGCATGCGCCGGTCCATCGCCGTTTTCGCCCGCGCCGGGAACCATGTGATCGTCGACGATCTGATGTTCGAGAAGTCCTTCCTGCTGGACTATCTCGATGTCCTGGCGGGACTGGATGTCACCTTTGCTGGTATTCGTTGCGACCTCGCGGTTGTCAACGCGCGGGAAGCCACCCGCCCCGGGCGCTTTCCAGGGACGGCGATATCCCATTTCCATAGCGTGCACGCGCACTGCGTCTACGACGTGGAAGTCGACACCACGGACTCCACCCCGAGACAATGTGCGCAGCAAATCATGCGGGCGGCCCGGGAAAAACCTCGCGCTTTTGATCATCTGCGCGAGAAGTTCGGCGTGGGCTGATCGGTCTGCATGCAACAATGCGCCCGCCGGCGGGGTCATAACGAATATCGGAGGGCGTCGCAGGCGCCGACCGGAGGTCCATGAAACAAACAGTGCAAACAGAGAGCGAGACGGCACGCGCCAAGGTGCTGGAGGTCGAGGATGTTCGCACCTGCTTCCATACGCGCGAAGGCACGATATATGCCGTAAACGGGGTCGGTTTCGACCTCGACGAAGGGGAACTGCTGGGGGTCGTCGGAGAGAGCGGTTGCGGCAAGAGCGTCACCATGTTGTCTCTGCTGAAGCTACTGCCGATGCCGCCGGCGGAAATCGTCTCTGGCCGTGCCCGCTTGGATGGCAAGGACCTGATGGCGCTCGACAACGAGGAGTTGCGGCGCGTGCGGGGCGCCGAAGTCGGTTTCATCTTTCAGGATCCGATGACCTCGCTGAATCCGGTCCTGACGATCGGATACCAGTTGATGGAACCTCTGCGAACGCACCTCGGCATGAGTAGAACCGCTGCGCGTCGGCGCGCCGTGGAACTGCTTGAGCACGTCGGCATTGCATCCGCCGAGGATCGACTGTCGGCATTCCCGCACCAGTTCTCTGGCGGTATGCGACAGCGCGTCATGATCGCCATCGCCATCGCCTGCAATCCAAAGGTGCTGGTCGCCGACGAACCTACAACGGCCCTCGACGTAACCATACAGGCGCAGATCCTCGACCTGATCAAGGAACTTCGGCGTCAGTTCGGTATCGCGATCATCTGGATCACACACGATCTTGGCGTTCTGGCTGGGCTCGCGGACCGTGTCATGGTCATGTACGCGGGACAGATTGTTGAGCGCGCCGACGTTGACTCACTGTATGGCAGGCCCCAACACCCCTACACGCGCGGTTTGCTGGGCACCCTGCCGACGCTCGATGGGACGCGGGCCCAACGATTGGCTACGATCCCGGGACAACCGCCGCATCTTGCGGAGCCTCCCCGAGGCTGTCCGTTCGCGTCGCGTTGCCCGCACGCATTCGACACTTGCCGCCGCGAGAACCCACCGCTGCTATCGGTCGGCGGGGGCCACGAAGTCGCATGCTGGTACGACATCGAAACAGGAGCCGCACGTGCCGACTGACGGCAAGCCGCTACTCCAGGTCGAAAACCTGACCATGCACTTTCCCATCATGGCAGGTGTGTTCCGGAGACAGGTCGGCACGGTGAAAGCGGTAGATGGAATCGATTTCAACATCCGCAAAGGGGAAACCCTGGGCCTGGTCGGCGAGAGCGGCTGCGGGAAATCGACAGTGGCGCGCGCCATTCTGCGACTATACGAACCGACGGCGGGACGTGTGCGGTTTCGCGGTGAAGACATCACCGCGTTGGACGGCGAGCCGCTGCGCCGACTGCGCCGGCGGATGCAGATGGTATTTCAGGACCCGCAGGCCAGTCTCAATCCGCGCATGACCGTGGGCAGCATCGTCGGGGAGCCCCTGCTCGAGCACGGTCTGGCCAAGGGCAAAGCGCTCCAGCAGCGCGTGGAAACGCTCCTGGAGTCCGTTGGGCTGGATCGCAGCTTCGCCAACCGCTACCCGCACGAATTCTCCGGCGGCCAGCGGCAACGCATCGGGGTGGCCCGGGCGCTCGCGCTGGAGCCCGAGTTCATCATTTGCGATGAGCCGATTGCGGCGCTCGATGTCTCCATCCAGGCACAGGTGGTCAACCTGTTGGAAGAACTGCAAGAACGCCTGGGCCTCACCTATCTGTTCATCTCGCACGATCTCGGCATGATTCGTCACATCGCCGATCGCGTCGCGGTGATGTATCTCGGCAAGATCGTCGAACTTGCACCGAGCGATCTCCTCTATCGCGAGCCGATGCATCCGTATACGCGAGCGCTGTTGTCGGCTGCCCCGGTGCACGACCCGCAACTTGAGGCGAAGCGGGAGCGCATCATCTTGCGCGGCGATGTGCCGAGTCCTTCCGACCCGCCGCCGGGTTGCCCCTTCCACACGCGATGTCCAATGGCGGAGCCTGCGTGTTCAACCCTCGCACCCGAGTGGCGCGAACTGCGTCCGGACCATCGGGTAGCCTGCCACCTGGCCTGAACCGCACTAGCATCACAGCCAACCGGAGAGACCCGAAAGACCATGAACCTGCGCGACACTACGCCCATTCTTGCAGCCATGGCGTTTATGGCCGCCTGCGGCCCGGATGATCCCGAATCGGTCTCCGAGCAGCAGGTGGAAAATCGACATCTCAACATCCTCTATTGGCAGGCGGTGTCGATCCTGAATCCCTATCTCTCCGGCGGCACCAAGGACATCGAGGCCGCCTCCATGGTGGTCGAACCGCTCGCCCACTACGATGAGAACGGCGCGATGGTACCCATGCTGGCCGCTGGCATCCCTACACTTGAAAACGGGGGCGTAGCCGAAGACCTGCGTAGCGTTACCTGGAACCTGAAAACCGATATCAAATGGTCCGACGGCACGCCGTTCACGGCACATGACGTGGCATTCTCGGGCGCCTACTGCCTGAACGAACAGGCTGGCTGCAACGCCCTCGCCTCGTTTGCCGACGTATCGGCCGTCGAGGCGCTGGACGATCACACCGTGCGGATTACGTTCGATGTTGCCAAACCCTGGCCTTACGGCCCGTTCGTCGGTGCCATTACGCCGATCATCCAGCGCGATCAGTTCCAGAACTGCCTGGGCGCGAAGGCGCAGCAATGCACGGAACAGAATTTCGGTCCGATCGGCACGGGGCCGTTCAAGGTCGACGAGTTCCGCGCCAACGACGTCATCAGCTATTCCGCCAACGAGCGCTATCGCGAACCTGGCAAGCCGTGGTTTCGGACGGCCACCTTCAAGGGCGGCGGCGACGCCGCGTCGGCAGCGCGGGCGGTGCTTGAAACCGGCGAATACGACTACGCCTGGAACCTGCAGGTAGAACCGGAAGTGCTGGAACAGATGACGGCGGCTGGCCGAGGCCAGGTGTTGATGGGATTCGGCAGCCAGGTCGAACGGTTGGTAGTCAATCAGACCAACGACGACTCGAGCCTTGGTGAAGGCCGCTCGCTCTACCTCGAGGGCACGAATCCGCATCCGTTCCTCGCGGACCCGGTGGTGCGACGAGCATTGTCGCTGGCCATCGAACGCGAAGTGCTGGTGGATGCGGGCTATGGCGACGCTGGCCGGACCACCTGCAACGTGGTACCCGCACCGCCCGCCTACGCCTCGGTCGCCAACGAGGCGTGCAAAACGTCCAACGCGCAGGAAGCAAACCGCATTCTCGACGAGGCCGGCTGGGTACGCGGAGAGGACGACGTGCGTGCGAAGGACGGCATACGCCTGTCCATCCTCTACCAGACCTCCACGAACTCGGTGCGCCAGGGCGCCCAGGCGTTGATCAAGCAGATGTGGGAGGGGATCGGCGTCGAAACCGAACTGCGCAACATCGACTCGGCCGTATTCTTCGGTACCGACCCCGCCAGCCCCGACACCTTCCAGAAGTTCTACGCCGACGTGCAGATGTACACCAACAGCTTCCAGGGGACGGATCCCGAGGTGTACATGGCCGCCTGGGTGTGCGACCAGAGCCCGGGACCGAACAACCAATGGCTCGGCACCAACATCGCGCGCGGCTGCCTGGACGAATACGACGCGCTGGTTGAACAGCTCTCGATCACCCCGCCGGGGGAGGACCGTTCCCGGATCGCCAAGCAGATGAATGACATCATCGTCCGGAACCAGTTCATGATCCCGCTCATTTGGCGGGCCGCGGTTTCCGCGCGATCGAATACACTCAAGGGCGTGCGGATGAATCCCTGGGACTCGGAACTGTGGAACGTCGCGGACTGGCACCGGTGAGATGATCCGCTATATCACCCGCCGCCTGATGTTCGCGGTGCCGACGCTGATCGCCATCAGCTTCGCGATCTTTGCCCTCCTCGACCTCGCGCCGAACGACCCCACTGGCCAGTTGCCGCTCACCATACCCCCCGAGGTGCGGGCGCAGATCCGCGACTCGCTGGGGCTGGACCAGCCGTTCCACGTGCGCTACGCGAAGTGGATGGAACAGTTCTTCGTCAACGAGCCGCTAAATCTCATCGAGCAGGCCTTCGACATCGAGATCGGCGATTCAGGCGCACGCCCGCGGGTGCGCTCCTGGGCCACGCGCAGTCCCGTTGTGGACATCATCGCGGAGCGGATGCCCCAGACCCTGTGGGTAGTGGGGCTGTCCTACGTGGTCGGCATCCTCATCGCGGTGCCCATTGGCGTGATCTCCGCTTACCGGCAGTATTCCTGGTTCGATCAAATCGGCACCTTCATCTCGATGATCGGTTTCTCGGTGCCGACGTTCTTCACGGGGTTGCTGGCGATCATCCTCTTCAGCGTCGTACTGCAATGGCTACCCTCGATATACGACACGACCCACGAGGTCACCGACCTTTCGAGCTTCTGGGTGCAGGTCAAGCAGCTATTGATGCCGGTGATGGTGCTGGCGCTGTACAACGCCGCCCAGCTCAGCCGTTTCATGCGCTCGGCGATGCTGGACAACCTGAACCTGGACTACGTGCGCACGGCCCGCTCGAAAGGCTTGAGAGAGCGCGCCGTGCTGCTCATTCACGTTTTGCGCAACAGCATGATTCCGGTGGTGACAATGATCGCCCTTGGGGTGCCGACAATCTTCAGCGGCGCCATCATCACGGAACAGATCTTCCGCGTGAACGGACTCGGACAACTCCTGATCGTGGCGATCCAGGGAGCGGACATTCCGTTGGTACAGACGCTGACATTCCTGTTCGCGGTGTTGATCGTACTGTTCAACCTCATCGCCGACGTCCTGTACGGGATCCTCGATCCCCGCATTCGCTACGACTAGCCGCGAGCCGAAACGATGCCGACCGAAATTCCCGACACCTCGCGCGCGCACCGCTCGCTGTGGCTCGACGTTTGGCTCACATTCCGACAGCACACGGGAGCGCTGATCGGCGTCGCGGTATTCTCGACCATCGTGTTGGCGGTGATCGTCGGCCCCCTCGTCCACGACGTGGACCCGCAGTACCTCGACATCCAGGCCAGGAACCAGGGCGTTTCCCTGGGCCACCCGCTAGGCACCGACAACCTGGGACGCGACACCCTCGCCCAGGTTTTCGCCGGCGGGCGCATCTCTCTCGCCGTGGGAATTACCGCGATGTTCCTGGCGCTGGTGCTGGGCACCGCGGTGGGCACGCTGGCGGGTTATTTCAGGCGCCTGGACGGGCCGCTGATGCGTTTCACCGACCTGTTTCTCGCACTGCCGCTCCTGCCGCTACTGCTGGTCATCATCATGTTGTTCCGCGACGCGCTGCGCAACGCCTTCGGCCCGGAGACCGGCATCTTCCTGCTCATCGTATTCGTCATCGGCATCACGAGCTGGATGCAGACCGCGCGTATCGTTCGAGGCGAAGTGCTCGCCATCAAGGAGCGCGAGTTCGTTACCGCCGCCCGCAGCATCGGCACGCGCGAGCGGCGCATCGTCAGTCGACACATCCTGCCGAACGTGCTGAGTCCCATCATGGTGTCCGCCACCCTCGGAATCGCCAACGCCATCATCACGGAGTCCGCGCTGTCGTTTCTTGGGCTTGGCTTTCCGCCCGACTTCCCCACCTGGGGCCGTCTGCTGTTCGACGGCGCGAACTTCATTACCATCACCCCGGCGCGGGTGTTGTGGCCGGGGCTCGCGATCTCGCTGACTGTATTGAGTGTCAACTATATCGGCGACGGGCTGCGTGACGCCCTCGACCCGAGACTGCGAGACACCTAGACATATTGCCTTCGAGTCCAAAGACGTGATACCAATATGACTTATTGGCTATAAGGCGCGGCATGCTCCTGCGAAACTTGGTTCGGGAGGCCCGCAAACGCGCGGGACTTACGCAAGTGGCGTTGGCAAAGCGGGCCAACGTTGCGCAATCTACCATCGCCCGCATCGAATCCGGCGCTCGAATCCCCTCTACGGACATGGTGGAACGCCTTGTCAGGGCGGCCGGATTGGAGATCCGCGTCGGCTTGGAAGAACCTGATCGCGAGACGCGATCACTGTTCGAGCGCACGTTGCAGCGAACGCCGGAAGAGCGCCTGGCCGACGCGACGCGCGCGGCCCGGTTCGTCCTGCGCGGTCGCCAAGCCATTCGGGATCCGGGCGATGTCTGACAGCGAGTTCGACCCCGAACGCATCTTCGCCGCGTTCTCCAACGAGGATGTGCGTTTCATCCTGATCGGCGGCATGGCGGCAATACTGCATGGGGATGCGGGCGTGACCATCGACATCGACATCGTCCCTGCCGTTGACTTCGCCAACCTCGATCACTTGGCGAAAGCCCTGCGTTCTCTCGATGCGCGGATCCGCGCCGAGGGTATCCCCGACGGCCTCGTTTTCGACTGTTCGGGAGAATTTTTGCGAAATCTCGGACCGGACGCTGTTCTAAATCTCACGACTCGAGTCGGCGACATCGACTTGGTGTTCGCGCCGGCCGGCACGCAGGGATTCGAAGACTTGAGACGGGATGCCGTGGTGATGGACATTGCCGGCCTGTCCGTTCCGGTGGCATCGCTCGCAGACGTGATCCGCTCCAAGGATGCCGCCGACCGCCCAAAAGATCGCCGGGCACTACCGCGGCTGCGGGAATTGCTGGACCAGGTCAAGCGCGGGCCCGCGCGCTAACGTATCTGGTCGCATCAGACCTCGTCCGGACCGGTCGAAGCGCCCGAATTTCCGACGCAGGCCGCTCCGGCGCAACGCGTCGTCGCGTCGGCAGTTCGCTTATCATGCGGGCGATCGGCGGAAACGAAAGACGACATGGAAAATATCGGTCTGCTCGATGAAATGCGGCGGATGCTGGATAGAGCGCGACGCGCAGTGGTATTCACCGGGGCGGGGATCAGTACGGAATCGGGCATACCGGACTTCCGCAGCCCGGGCACGGGGATCTGGAACACGGTCAAACCCATCGAGTTCGATAAATTCATGGCGTCCGACGCGGTACGTCAGGAGTCCTGGCGCCGCCGTTTCACCGGCGCGCGGGAGATGGAGTCGGCGAAACCGAACAAGGGGCACCAGGCGGTCGCGAAACTCGTCCAGGAAGGCAAAGTTTTGGGCGTTATCACGCAGAACGTGGACAACCTTTTTCAGGACGCCGGTATTCCGGAGCAGCAGGTTGTGGAATTGCACGGAAACGCCAGCTACGCGAGCTGCCTGGCCTGTGGCAAGCGCTACGAAATGGCCGCGCTGAAGAGGCAGTTCAGGGAGCGGAAACGCGTGGGTCCGTGCGAGGAATGCGGTGGCATCATCAAGAGCGCGACAATCTCTTTCGGCCAGCCAATGCCGGAGGACGCCATGCGGTGCGCGCGCGAATACACGGAGTCCTGCGACCTGATGTTGGCCACCGGCTCGACCCTCATCGTCTATCCGGCGGCGGGATTTCCCGAATATGCCAAGCGGCTGGGCGCGCAACTCGTGATACTCAACAGGGAGGAAACCCCCCTCGACGGCATCGCCGATCTCGTCGTTCACGACGAGATCGGGCGGGCGCTGTCCTACGTTGTGGGCATCAACTAGTTAGGGACTGCGGGCAGCTTATTCGTCGACAGTCGGCTCGAGGGGCTTTTCCAGCTCGCGCCAATCGATATCGCCGTCGGTCGCCGAGTGCTCAAAGTCGAGAACCCCATTTCTTCGAACTTCGGGCGGATACGCTCGGTCAGCAACCCTATACGCTTGAGATTGGGTATGACGCGCTCGTATAGCCGCGTCTGGAAATCGGCGTTTATGCCCCGCTCAACCAGCACCCGTTTAGCTTCGTCGACATCCCAGCCGAAATAGCGGAAGACATCGGTGGCGATCAGCCGGTCACGGCTGACGACGCACGCCTCGTACGCGAACTGCGCGCGGTCCTCGCGCTCGTCCTCTGACAGTGTCTTTATGAAATCTTCGAGATAGTTGACGCCGAATGTGACGTGACGCGCCTCATCCCGGATCACGAGGTAGAGCAGTTCCTTCAGCACGGGATCGTTCGTATCTGCTCTCGCGGTGTGAAACGCGGCCAGCGCAAGTCCTTCCAGGATGATCTGCATGCCGATGAACTTCAGGTCCCAGCGTTCGTCGGTGAGGATCTTGTCCAGCAGATCCTTCAGGCCGCGCGTTACCGGATACCGGAATCCCACCTTGGTCTTCAGGTATCGATTGAACACTTCGACATGGCGGGCCTCGTCGAACGTCTGCGACGCCGCATAGAGTTTCGCGTTGAAGCTAGGCGCGCTGGACGCGAGCTGCGAAGCGACGAGCAGCGCGCCCTGCTCGCCGTGGAGGAATTGCGAGAGGGACCATGACGTGTTGTGAAAAAAGTACTCGCACTGGCGCTCGGTGGACATGGCGTCCCACGGCGCATAGCCGTTCCAGGGATTCTCTTCCAGCCACGCTTCGATCTCCTGTTCTCCCCACGGCTCGGCGTCCTGCCAATCGGGGGACTGGTCCCAGTGAATGTCGAGGCTCGCGTTCCAATTGAGGCGCTTGCCGAGTTCATAGAGTTTGCGTATACGATCTTCGGCGACGCGATAGTCCCAGTTGTAGCTGCACGTGAGGGGCGTCCTGAATATTTCGGTGACATGCTCGACCTCCGCGGGGCCAAGGGGCAACGGCTCTCCCCCGTCGCCCGCCGTCGGAGCGATGCTTTCCCCGCCGTTTTCCGCCACGCGGCTGTCGGGACTGAACCGCGTGATCGAGCGAGGCGCATCCTTTACGCGGGTGATCAACATTCCTTCTTTTCCGCTTGTTTCATTGTATTTTTGGACAGTAGCACAGTTGAGAGTGCGGGTGCGCAACATGTGGACCCTTCAAGTGCGGGTTCCTTCCGTGGGGGAACTGGGTGATCGCTTCGAATCCGGAGACGGACGTGGAACGGGTTGCTGAGACAATCCTGAGGCTGATGCCGGCCTGGTGCCGGGACCGCATTGAGCGGGTTAGCTACCTTGAGGGCGGGTACGCGAACGACAACTATCGGTTCGAATACGGTGGCGAGGCTTTCGTCGTCCGGATCGTTCGCGGTCCGGGGAGGCCGCCCGACGCCGAGATACGTTTCCTTGAACTTCCGATCGCGCCGAGCATTATCGCCGCGGACCCGGTTCGAGGCGACCTGATCACCCGCTGGATCGAAGGCACCCTGTTGGCGCAAGCCCCCGCCGAACCACACGAGGCAGCGATGTACCTCCGGGAACTGCACGACACCGTTCCACGCGGCATTCGCCGGTACGACGCGGTACAAGTCGTCTGGGACTATGTGAGCGTCGCGTCGGTGTCCGCCGTGGCAGCCAGGGCGCTGCGACGCCTCGATTGGTCGATTGCCGAGATGGCCGGTTGCCACAACGACCTGAACCCGTGGAATGTGATTCGCTCTGGACAATCCTGGCGCACGCTCGACTGGGAGTTCGCCGGAGACAACGATCCGCTGTTCGATCTGGTTGGCCTTGCCTACGGCATGGCCTACGGTGAAGACGCCTTCGACGCGCTGGTCGCCGGCTACTATGCCGAGCGTCCGAGCGACGCCCGCCTGGTCGAGACGCGCATCCTGTACCAGCTTCGGGAACACGCCTGGGCCCGGCGACAGGTGCGCATGGGCAACACGCGCGACGAAGTGGCGGGCCAGGCTGTCGCTTCCGATCGCGAAATTGCACGCTTGATGGCGGGCGGGCCGCGTTTGGGCCGATAGTCACGGAACGCGAACTTACGTTCCGGATGGAACGAACCCCTGACTTTCCAGTGCTGCCAAGGCCGACTGCAGCCGCGCCCGGTCGGTTCCGCGAACAATGCCGAACGTCGTCCCACGCCCAAGAAGGGCGTCCCGATAGACGTCGAAAAGGCGCTCGCGGTCGAATTGCGATTCACGGAGGGGATCCGGTTCCCAGGCCAAATCCGGGCGCGCGAGCAGGTATGCGCGATCCGGTTGCGAGCATAGCGACGCCTCCACCCAGTCCGGCACCTGCCCGTATTTTTCCTGCCACCAGATCCGGATTACCAACATGTCCGTGTCGAGCACGAGCACCGGCGGCGCGTCCTTCAGCGCGTGCTTCTCGAGTGCCAACTGTCCCCTGGCGATAGCGTCGAGATCGTTCTCATCGTACGCCGAGCGGCCGGATAGGTAGGCGCGGGCGTACTCCTCTACCCAAGGCGCGCCGAACCGCTTCGCTAACGTGCGCGCGAGTGTTGTCTTGCCGCAGCTTTCGGGGCCAACGATGGAAATGATCTGTGTCACCGTCCAAGTGTAGATCAGGGGCATGGTGAGCGCAGTGCGGGCTCGGATTTCCGTCACTGGGCAAACGACTTGGTAGAATCGTGTCCGAGCAGCTTGCGGATTCGTCATGACAAAGACCATTGCCATCGTCGAGGATGATCCCGATCAGCGTGCCAACTACGCGGACGCGATCACCGCAAAGGGTTACGACGTCACCGAATACGACAGCCGCGGGACGGCTCTGGCCGGATTCGAACGGCAACTGCCGGATCTCGTGATTCTCGACATCGTGCTCGGCAACGAAGTCGATGCCGGCTTCCAGCTTTGTCGCGATTTGCTCACCCGCGCGCCGTCACTGCCCATCATCTTCCTTACGGAACGGATCGATGAGATCGACAAGATTTCGGGGTTGCGGCTCGGCGCGTGGGACTATCTGCCGAAACCCATTTCCCTCGATTACCTAGCGGAGCGCATCTCCTCGCTCCTGCGCATAGACGAAGTGCGAACAACGAACCAGGCGAACACGTCGGACCGCAGCCGACAATTCGGCGATCTCGACTTGGATCAGGACGCCTTGCTCGTCTCGTGGAAGGGTCAGCGCATCAACCTGTCGGGCACGGAGTTCCGCATGCTGGCGAAGCTGGTCCGCCGTCCGGGACACGCCGTGAGCTATGAAACGCTGATGGACGCTACCATGCAGAGTTTCGTCACGAACAACACCATCAACACGCACATGCGGAACATTCGCAGGAAGTTCCAGAAAGTCGATCCGCAGTTCGCCTGCATCAAGAGCGAGTACGGCTTCGGCTATCGCTGGTCCGTGACATGAAGATCGGTTCCAGGTTCCGGGGTCCGCGCCTGCGCACCAAACTGCTGCTGCTGGCGCTCGGCGTATTGGCGCTGCCCTACCTGTCGTATCTCCAACTGGCGGAGATGGAGCGCCTCCTCATCCAGGGCCAGTCCCACGCGCAGTTGCTTACCGCCGGGGGAATCTCCACCCTGTTCAATGCCCGGGCGGACCTGTTCAACGATCTTCCCGTCAGCCTCGAGGACTACGAACCTCTCTTCGCGCACCCCATTGAGAGCCGCGTGCGTCTCGACGGCAGGATCGAGGATTGGGGCGAAGTGGAAACCCGGATGCAACGATTCGGTGCGGAGGACGGCGAAGCCCGCGACGGCAGCTTCAGTCTGGTGCTCGGCGAACGGGGCGGCTATCTCTACGGGTTCATGAAGATCCTTGACGACGCGAGGATGTACCGCGAACCTTCCTCGCTACGGCTCGACAACGCCGACCACGTACGGTTGAGCTTCATCCGCACCGACGGCGAAGAAGGGCGGGCAACCATCACCCTGCCCCGCCCGGGGGTCACCACGGCATATCGCATGCAGGAGGACTGGCGCTATGCCGAAACCGGCGCCCCGGCGAAGATCCCGGGCCATCTGATGGAGACCGGGCAGGGATACGATGTCGAGTTTCGGTTGCCGCTGTCGCTGCTCGGGTCGCGACGATATTTCGGCGTCGCTTTTGCGGACGTGGATGCGCCGACGCGCGAGATGCGCGCCATCACGCAAACGCTGCCGACCGCCGGCAAGGAGAGCTTCAACCTGGTAATTCTCCGCTCGCCTGAATTGTTGGACATCATCGAGGGTCTAGGCTATTCGGGCTCTCGCATCCTCGTCATCGATCCGGAACGAAGGGTGCGCGCCGAAACCGGCAGCCACACCATCGCCGGCAAGCGGCGGGACGAATCCGACTGGATCTATAAGATCGGCGAGTGGATTCGCAGATTCTCATCGACCGTCCCGGAAGCTGGAACCGTCGAGGAGGTCATCGACGCCTCGCTGGAAGGCGGACCGATCGCGCGGTCGCGCACGTTGGAGAACGGCGTCGAGATCATCACTGCGGCGTATCCCATCGTTTCGAACGACGACATCCTCGGCACCGTGCTGGTCGAACAGAACATGGACCAGATTCTGGCTTTCCAATACGAGGCGATCGAACGGGTGATGCTTGTCTCCGCCTTGATCCTGTTGTTCGTCTTCCTGGCGTTGTTTGCGTTTTCCGCCCGACTTGCATGGCGGATACGCAACCTGCGTCGCGAGGCGGCGGCGGCGATCGATGAGTACGGTCGACTACGTACCTTGTCGCTGAAGGCCGAACGCCGTGCCGGCGACGAGATCGGCGACCTGTCGCGCAGCGTGTCCAACGTCTTGACGCGCTTGCACCAGCACAACACGTTCCTGGAGAACATGCCGCGCACGCTCCGCCACGAGATCAACAATCCACTCAATACGCTGAGCACTTCACTGCAACACCTGGAACACGAGAGCCCGTCGGCCGCGAGCAAGTATCTGGCCAGCGCCAAACGCGGGGTCATGCTGATCGGCTCCATCGTGCAGAACCTGGCCGACGCCGCCAACCTGGAGGAATCCCTGCAGGCGGAGGAACTTGAGGTCATAGACATGCAGCAGTTCCTCGAGCGCTACGTCGGCAACCTGAAGACGACCCAGAAACACCGGGAGATCGTATTCCGCGGCGTCTCCCGTCCGCTACTCGCGCGGATTGCCGACTTCAGGGTCGAACAGCTGCTGGACAAGATCATCGACAACGCCGTCGACTTCCACCATCCGGGCAGTCCCATCAAGGTGCAGTTGGACGACTATGGAGACGCGCTGCAAATTACGGTGGCCAATCGAGGGCCGGTTCTGCCTCCCATGGACGGCGAGTCGCTGTTTGAGTCCATCGTCAGCCACCGAGGCCCGCAAAGCCGACTGCATTTCGGCTTGGGCCTGTACGTCGTGCGTGTGATCGCCGAATACCACGGCGGAACGGTGCGCGCAGCCAACCTGGCGGACGGCTCCGGGGTCGCCGTCATGGTGCGGCTGCCGCTGTTTTCTTCTGTCGCGGCAAACGAGGAACTGGGAGCAGCGCGGTCCAACTAGCCCTCGAGGCTATATGACGCGTCCAGGGCTATCTTGCCGTCGCAACGCACTTCGCCGCGTTCGACCATGTAGAGCATCGCGGCAAAGACACTTCGCGCCGCAGCGGGGTACATGAATTCCGGTAACTCGGCGTACATGATCGGCACCATCTCCTGGATCCTCTGGATGCCACGCCCGAGACACGCCCGAATCTCGGCCTCCCGCTCGAGCCGATGGGCGATGAATGCTTCCACATGCGGTTTGGGTCGCGTGATCGCCGGCCCGTGGGTGGGCCAATAGACTGTGTCATTGCGTTCGAGCAGGCGACGCAGGCTTGCCATGTAGCTCTTCATGTCACCGTCCGGCGGCGACACGATACTGGTAGACCAGCCCATGACGTGATCGCCGGTGAACAACGCCCGCTCTTCCCGCAGTTGGTAACAGATGTGGTTGGACGTATGACCCGGCGTATAGACGCATTCCACCGACCAGCCGTCGCCTTCGATGACGTCGCCGTCCGACACCTTCACGTCCGGCGCGAAGTCCATGTCGCCCCCCTCCTCCACCGGCACGCCCTGTTCGATCTTGCCCGCGCCGTGGGGTCCATATCCGTAAGTGTCCGCATCCGTCGCCTCGCGCAGCAGCCGGCATCCGGGCGAGTGATCCATATGCGTATGCGTTACCAGCACATGCGTGATGCGTTCTCCCACCGTCGCAGCCTTGATGGCTTCGATGTGGCCGGGGTCCGGGGGCCCCGGATCGATGACCGCTACGTTGCCCCGACCCAGGATGTAGGTCCCGGTTCCATGCAGCGTGAACGGACCGGGATTGTTTGCGATGACACGCCGGATATTGGCCGACAACTCGGCGACTTCGCCGTATTCGAACCGCAGTTCGCGCCGGAACGGGATTTCTATGCCCACGGAATTACACCAGCGCCATAAAAACCGTCGCCCTGCGGGCGCCGTCTTTTGGTCCCGCCCAAGCCCACCTATCATCCTGTCGATCTTGCCGCTGCTGCGGCAAGTCCGGCAGTCTGCTAGCGTTTCCGCAACAGCGGCGTCGTTCCTGAGATCGTTGGGCGGTGAAGATTCGGCGCATCGTCCCGTTCCGTGGCGGCCCGCAGTCTAGGACAAGGGCAGATGGGCCGCAACGTCGGGCAGGTCCGCCCTCACATCGTCCATTGCGCCCGCATTGCCGCGACAGGGACCATCGTTGGCAAGGGCATAGGGGTCACCCGGACGATGGTGCCACGAAAACGACACTGTAAACGCGTATCGCGGCCCCTATAATTGCCGGTTCGCTCTTGCGCCCGATCCGCATTGGAGAATCGAAATGGGATACCAGCACATCGTCGTGCCCGACAAAGGCGAGAAGATCACCGTGGACGGCGACGGCAACCTGAACGTTCCGGACCATCCCATCATTCCGTTCATCGAGGGCGACGGCATCGGCATCGACATTTCTCCCGTCATGATCAAGGTGGTCGACACGGCGGTTCAGAAGAGCTACGAGGGCGAACGTTCGATCTCGTGGATGGAGGTGTACGCCGGCGAGAAGGCGCTCGGGTTGTACGGCGAAGATCAGTGGCTGCCGGAAGAGACATTCGCGGTCATGCGCGAGTTTCACGTCGGTATCAAGGGTCCGATGACGACGCCGGTGAGCGGCGGAATCCGGTCGCTCAACGTCGCCTTGCGGCAAGTGCTCGACCTGTACGTCTGCCAGCGGCCGGTTCGCTGGCTTCGAGGCGTGCCGAGCCCCGTGAAGGCACCGGAAAAGACCGACATGACGATCTTTCGCGAGAACACGGAGGACATATACGCCGGCATCGAATGGGAGGCGGACTCGGCGCAGGCAAGCAAGGTCATCAGCTTTTTGCAGGAAGAAATGGGCGTGCGGAATATCCGCTTCCCGAGACATTGCGGCATCGGCATCAAACCGATTTCCGTAGAGGGCACCCAGCGCCTGGTACGCAAGGCCCTGCAGTACGCGATCGCCGAAGATCGCGACTCGCTGACCTTCGTGCACAAGGGCAACATCATGAAATTCACCGAGGGCGCGTTCAAGGACTGGGGCTACGCCCTCGCCGCCTCCGAATTCGGCGCGACACCCCTGGACGGCGGTCCGTGGCACGAACTGACAAACCCGAACACCGGCAAGCAGATCGTCATCAAGGACATGATCGCCGACGCCATGCTGCAACAGATCCTTACGCGCCCCGACGAATACGACGTCATCGCGACGATGAATCTGAACGGCGACTACCTCTCCGACGCCCTGGCGGCCCAGGTCGGCGGCATCGGCATCGCGCCGGGCGCCAACATCGGCGATACGGTCGCGTTGTTCGAAGCCACCCACGGCACGGCGCCCAAATACACGGGCCAGGACAAGGTCAATCCCGGCTCGCTTATCCTGTCAGCGGAAATGATGCTGCGCCATATGGGCTGGCGCGAAGCCGCCGACGCGATCATGCGGGGAATGGAAGCCGCCATTTCGCAGGGCACCGTCACGTACGATTTCGAGCGGCTGATGACCGGGGCCAAGCTGCTCAAATGTTCGGAGTTCGGCGACGCCGTGATCGCCAAGATGTGAACCCGCCAGACGCGGCAGCTATGTGCTGCCGTCGTCCTGCCAGTGTTTCACCCGCTCGAAGTCGTCGCCCGTGGAGCGGATCCAGATCCCTTCCGATCCCGCGCGGGTCTCCTTTTTCCAGAACATCGCCTTCGTCTTCAGCATGTCCATGATGAACTCGCACCCGGCAAACGCCGAGCCGCGGTGCGTTGACGCCGCCAGCACGAGCACGATCTGATCCCCCGGCTTGAGGTCGCCGACGCGATGTATGACCACGACATCCTGCAGCGGCCAGCGCCCGCGCGCCTCGTCAATGATGCGCTCGATGCTCGATTCCGTCATGCCGGGATAGTGCTCGAGAAAGAGTCCCGACACTTCCTCGCCCGCCCTCGCATGGTCCCGAACCAATCCCGCGAACGCGACGATGCCGCCCGCTGTGCCGCCAATGCGCTGTCGCAGCGCGTCCCATTCGCGAGCCAGGGAGAAGTCCTCCTGCTGGATGCGGATGCATACGGTCATGCTCAGCCTCCGGTGACCGGCGGCATGAACGCGACTTCGTCGCCGGCGACCAGCACCGATTCTTCGCCGTTGTGTACCAACCGACGATTGATGGCCACGCGAACCTCTGCCGCGTCGAGCGCTGCCATCTGATCTGCGCCCAGGCGCGCCGCGAGACCTTGCCGCAGGTCGCGCAAACCCGCGCCGTCCCCGATCTCGACGTCAAGGAACTCGGTCTCCACCGCTTCCCTGAGTGAAGCGAAGAAGACGGCTCGAACCATCATCGGCGCCACGCGCCGCTCGCGCCGCCGTCCTTGGCGACCAGTTGCACACTCTCGATGCGCATACCCCGATCCATGGACTTGCACATGTCGTAGACGGTAAGCGATGCGATGCTCGCCGCGGTCAACGCCTCCATCTCCACGCCTGTCTTTCCGCTCACCTTGCAACGCGCGTCGATGCGCAGCTTGTCCTCGCCGACTATCTCGAAGTCCACCGTCACCGTGGACAGCGGCAGCGGATGGCATAGCGGAATAAGTTCGCTGGTGCGTTTGGCGGCCTGGATCCCGGCGATTCGCGCGGCGGCGAAGACATCGCCCTTGGGCACATTGCCGGAGCGGATCTCAGCCAACGTCGCGGGACGCATCGCGAGAATGGCCTCCGCTCGGGCCGTGCGCACGGTAATGGCCTTGTCCGACACGTCCACCATGCGCGCCGCGCCGTCATTGCCGATATGCGTTAGCTGCGTCATGCACGGGATTACAAACCAGCGCACCCGGCCATGCAACCAGCGAGTCCGCGTGTCTCTCGCCTTCTTGCGTACAATATCCGCTCCTTCACCGGTGTGGGACGAGTGTTCGGTGACCGGCCCCAAGGTTATCGTCGGCATATCGGGCGGCGTCGATTCGGCCGTCGCCGCCCTGCTCCTCATGCGGGGTGGGCACCGCGTCGAGGGCATGTTCATGAAGAACTGGGACGAGGACGACGATGCAGAATATTGCGCCGCTGAAACCGACCGCGAGGATGCCCGGGCGGTGTGCTCCCAGCTCGGAATCGAACTGCACGAGGCAAACTTTGCGGCGGAATACTGGGACAATGTCTTCGAGCATTTTCTGGCCGAGTACGCTGCGGGACGCACCCCGAACCCGGATGTGCTCTGCAACCGCGAGATCAAGTTCAACCTGTTTCTCGACTATGCCCGACTGCTCGGCGCTGAAATGATCGCCACCGGCCACTATGTGCGTTCGTCGCATGCGAACGGCGAGTTCCAAATGCTTAAGGGCGTTGATCGGAACAAGGACCAAAGCTACTTCCTGCAGGCCGTGCCCGCCGCGCAGCTTCGACGGTGCCTGTTTCCGCTCGGCGAAATGTACAAGCCCGAGGTGCGGGAACTGGCTCGGGAGGCAGGCATTCCGGTGCACGACAAGAAGGACAGCACGGGCATCTGCTTTATCGGCGAGCGCCGCTTCGCCGAATTCCTCGCGCGCTACCTGCCTCCGCGCGAAGGGCGCATCATCGACGCGAAAGGCGAAACCCTCGGCGCCCACAGCGGCGTCGCGTACTATACGCTTGGCCAGCGGCAGGGACTCGGTATCGGAGGCCGCGCGAACCGGCCGGAAGCGCCCTGGTATGTCGTCTCGAAGGACGCCCACCGCAATGAACTTGTGGCAAGCCAGAACCAGGCAGACCTGATGAGCCAGAGCCTGACCGCCGACGAGATGAATTGGCTCGCCGATGTCGATCCGCCCCTCTCCTGCACTGCCAAGACGCGCTATGGGCAGGTCGACCAGGCCTGCCTCGTGACACGGCATGGGCATGGCATCCGAGTCGACTTCGAAGCGCCCCAGCGCGCGGTCGCCCCGGGGCAGTACGTCTGCCTGTACGACGGCGACCGGTGTCTCGGCGGCGGCGTGATCGTTGCGGCGTTCTCCGGCGCAACGCGGGCGGTGGCGTAGTGGAACAGGGATCGATGTCAGCCATCTCCCCGCTCGACGGGCGCTATCGCGCGCGCGTGGCGGCGCTCGCGCCGCTCACCAGCGAGTTCGGCCTCATGCGCAACCGCGTGATGGTGGAAGTGGAGTGGTTCCTGCACCTCGCCGCCGAGGAGCAGATTCCCGAACTGCCGGACCCGGATCCCTCGGCCCGGCGCGCCGCTCGCGCGATCTGGCGGGACTTCGCGGTCGCCGATGCGGAGCGCATCCGGGACATCGAACGTACCACCAACCATGACGTCAAGGCGGTCGAGTACTTCGTCAAGGAACGGATGGAGCCCATTGCGACGGAGCACGTGGAGTTCGTGCATTTTGGCTGCACATCGGAGGACATCAACAACCTCGCCTACGCCGTAATGCTGAAACGTGCGCGGGAAGAGATCATGGTTCCCGCCATGCGCGAGCTGATCGAGCGCTTGAGGGAACTGGCGGCGGCGACCGCGGATGTCCCCATGCTTGCCCGCACGCATGGTCAAGCCGCATCGCCCACGACGGTCGGCAAGGAACTTGCCGTGTTCATCGCCCGGCTCGAGCGCCAGCTCAACGGCTTCGAGGATATCGGAGTTCTGGGCAAGATGAACGGCGCGGTCGGCAACTACAACGCGCACCTCGCGGCATTCCCGGAAATCGACTGGCCCGCCCTCGCCGCCCGTTTTGTCGAAGGCATGGGCCTGGGTTTCAACGCATACACGACCCAGATCGAGTCGCACGATTACATGGCCGAGTACTTCGATGCGCTGACCCGATTCAACCAGGTCCTCCTCGACCTGGCGCAGGATGTCTGGGGCTATATCGCGGTCGGCTATTTCAGGAGCCGACGTGTCGAGGGGGAAACCGGCAGTTCGACGATGCCGCACAAGGTCAATCCCATCGACTTCGAGAACGCCGAAGGAAACTTGGGTGTGGCCAACGCGCTGATGTCGCACCTCGCCCGCAAGCTTGCGGTGTCGCGCTGGCAACGCGATCTGTCCGACTCGACGGCGCTACGATCCGTTGGGACGTGTCTTGGCCATTCGCTCGTGGCCTACACGTCCGCCTTGCGGGGTATCGGCAAACTCGAACTCGATACCGAGCGGTTGCAACAGGACCTCGACAGCAGTTGGGAGGTGCTGGCGGAAGCCGTGCAGACCGTGATGCGCCGGGAGGGGCTGCAAGAGCCCTATGAACGACTGAAGGAATTGACGCGCGGACGCGAGTTGGACGAAGCCTCGTTCAAGGCGCTGATCGAAGCGCTCGACCTGCCCGCATCCGCGCTTGATGCGTTGCGGCGATTGACTCCGGCAGGCTATACGGGGCTGGCGCAGCGACTCGCGGAAATGCTTACACAGCCGGACTACTGACGGCGGAAGAGATGGAGTTTCGCGTCGTCGAGGCGGACTGGCATGCGCGAAGCGCGGAATTGATGGCGGTCCGCAACGCCGTTTTCATTGATGAGCAGGGCGTACCGCCGGACTTGGAATGCGATGGCCGCGACGCTGACGCCATGCATTTCCTCGCCACGGACAAAGCCGATAACCCGGTCGGCACGGCGCGCCTGCTCGCCGATGGTCAGATTGGTCGCATCGCCGTAATGCCCAAGTTTCGCCGTCGCGGCATCGGCCGCCGCCTGCTTGACCTCGCCCTCAAGTCTGCCGGCGCGCGAGGCGACCGCCGGGTCTGGCTGCACGCGCAGATCGACGCTCAGGAACTCTATCTGCAAGCGGGGTTCCGCATCGTGGGCGAGCGTTTCATGGAGGCGGGAATCCCGCATATCGCGATGGAGCGCGACCTGAAATAGGAGTTCGTGTTCCACCCCGGCGCAATGTTCGGCCTTACGGCACTTGCATCATTCACGCGCCGGCTTGATGTAGACGATCACCGTCACGTTGTCCTGGGACGGCATCGACTTGTCCCTCACCGCAGTGAGCAGCGCTTCAACCAGCGCCTTCGATGAAGTCCCATGTGCTTCGGCGATAGTGGCGACCTCGTTCTCGCTGAGGGTTTCCAGCCCATCGCTTGCGAGGATCAGGACATCGCCCGCGTCCAACTCGATGGCATCATCTTGAAGGTCTATCAGCGGAATGTCCCCGCCCATGACGACCGAACGCAGTCGGTGGTGGCGGGTATCCGTAGCGGCTTCTTCCCCCGTCAGATGGCCGAGCTGCACCAGTTGCGCGAGAAGCGGCGTCATGGAGTGGTCCCTGTTGAGGCGCAAAAGACTTCCCTTTGAAAAACGCCACATGGGAGAGTCGCCGACGCTGATCCAGCGCAAGAATCGTTCGCCGCTAATGTGCGCCGCCACGAGGGTGGCCCCCATCCCGCCGAGAGAAGAGTTTTTTCGCGCGATGCCCGCAACGTTCCAGTTGGCGTCGCGCAGGCCATCCTCCAAACGCTCGGAGATCGCGCCTCGCGATTGACCAAAAGCCGCGCCAAAGGATTCGACGACAACACGGCTCGCCGTAGCACCTCCGGCGTGCCCACCCATACCATCGGCGACGAGCAGTACCAGTTGCTCGCCGGCGTTTCGAACGCCGGGTTCCATCACCCACCCATAGCTGTCCTGCTGCTCTTCTCGCTTGCCCTGAATCTGCCCTCCCGCGCAGCCGGAAGGTCCTTCGACAACGTCGCGATCGGGTCCCTGAAAGGTCCGTATCAAGTCCAAATCCCGAGGTTCGTCACGAAGCATAGTTTGCCCAAGTGCCGAAACCGATGCAGACCCCATCGCGCCTCTCGACACGGCAGCCACAGGTTTTCCTTGATCCGCCGGCGAGAAATTTCACCAACGAAGCCCTGGCATGGTGCAAAATGACGGATACACCTCGAATGTTGAAATGCCTTCGGCGCGATGCCACGCCGAGGGCAGTTGTTAGTTGTGATAGGGAGACCCGAATGGCACTGCACTATGTCCCCCGCAAGTCGCGGGCGGAACAAATTCGCGAGTTGGAATACGAGTGGAACACGAACGCGCGCTGGGCCGACGTCAAGCGCGGCTATCGGCCTGAGGATGTTGTGCAACTCCGTGGAACCATCCCACATCGAAGCATGCTGGCCGCCCACGGCGCCGATAAACTTTGGGAATACCTGCAGACCGAGGACTACGTCAACGCGCTTGGCGCCGTTACAGGCGGTCAGGCGGTGCAGCAGGTCAAGGCCGGCATCAAGGCGATCTATCTTTCCGGCTGGCAGGTGGCGGCAGACAACAACACATCCGAAACCATGTATCCGGACCAGTCGCTGTATGCGGTGAACTCCGTACCCCAGGTGGTGAACCGCATCAACAACGCGTTTCGCCGCGCCGACGAGATTCAATGGGCCAACGGCATCGACGAGGGAATCGACTTCTACGCGCCCATCGTAGCCGACGCCGAGGCTGGTTTCGGGGGAGTATTGAATGCGTTCGAGCTGATGAAGGCGATGATCTCGGCTGGTGCCGCCGGCGTGCACTTCGAAGACCAGCTCGCTTCCGTGAAGAAGTGCGGGCATATGGGCGGCAAGGTCCTGGTGCCGACCAAGGAGGCGGTGCAGAAACTGATCGCCGGTCGTCTCGCGGCCGACGTCTGCGACGTTCCTACCGTCCTCATGGCGCGTACCGATGCGAACGCTGCGGACATGGTGGTGAGTGACGTGGACGAGTGCGAGAAACCGTTCCTTACCGGCGAACGCACGCCGGAAGGCTTTTATCGCACCCGCGCCGGTATGGACCAGGCGGTCGCCCGGGGCTTGGCCTACGCGCCGTATGCGGATCTTCTGTGGTGCGAGACCGCCGTGCCTGATCTGGACGAGGCAAAGCGGTTCGCCGAAGCGATCCAAAGAGAGTTTCCGAACCAGTTGCTGGCCTACAACTGCTCGCCGTCGTTCAATTGGAAGGCGAACCTTGACGACGCGACCATCGCCAAGTTCCAAAAGGAACTCGCGGCCATGGGTTACCGGTTCCAGTTCATCACTCTGGCCGGGATTCACAGCATGTGGTACAGCATGTTCGAACTTTCCCGTGACTATGTCGAACGGCAGATGTCCGCCTACGTCGAACTACAGCAAAGGGAGTTTTCGGCGGTGGATCGCGGCTATACGTTCGTCAGCCACCAGCAGGAAGTCGGCACGGGCTACTTCGACGAGGTGGCCAACGTGATCCAGGGCGGGAAGTCGTCGGTAACGGCGTTGACCGGGTCTACCGAGGAACAGCAGTTCCGGCAGGCGCAGTCCGGATAGCGGTTCCCCGAGATCAGCAGTAGCGCTCCAGGGTCGCCGTCAGATCGTCGAAGCCGCGGACGGCATCGATGGCCGGATAGGCCGAGGTGACTTGCGTCGGCGCGTTGAAGAAGCAGCCGTGGTTCGCGGCCTGCAACATGCCGACGTCGTTGTAGGAGTCTCCCGCGGCGCAAACCGTGTAGCCAAGCGCCTGAAACGCTTCCACCGCGGCCCGCTTGGGGTTGTCCTGGCGCAGGCGGTAGCCAACGATGTGATCGTTTTCGACATCCAGCTTGTGGCACAGCAAGAGCGGATGACCCAGCTTCGCCATCAGCGGCATGGCGAACTCGTAGAAACTATCGGACACAATCGCCAATTGGAACCGTTCTCGCGCCCAGGCGAGAAACTCCCCCGCGCCGGGTAGGGGTTCAAGTGACCGGATCACCTCGAGCATGGCGCTGAACGGCACCTTGTGGCGGGCCAGGGCACGCAGTCGCAACTGCATGAGGTCGTCGTAAATCGGAACATCGCGGGTTGTTCGTTGCAGGTCTTCGATGGCGCGGTCGCTTGCGACAGCCTGCCACATCTCCGGCACCAGTACGCCCTCGAGATCAAGGCACAAGATGTTCAAAACGGTCCCCAAACAACGCGGCGCGCGTATGTTAGAACGAGACAGTGGGATTTACATCGCGACTCGAACCGCTCACGAACGAAGGTGGCGTACTTTAAGCATATGACCAGACGGTATTACTTTTGCCGGGCGGTGGCTGCTAGTCTCTTATTCCGTTTCGTTGTAACGATCCCGGAATGCCAGACACCAGCACAGTTTCGCGCGTCGTGTCCGACGCGTCGCAGGATGCGCTAAGAAAGCTGCTGGAGGATGCCTTCGCGCGTTTCGGTACCGAGCGGATCGCCATCTCGTTCAGCGGCGCGGAAGATGTCGTGCTGATCGACATGGCGAGCTCCATCCTGGGGAGGGACGTTCCCGTTTTCACGCTGGATACCGGCCGTCTGCATCCGGAAACCTATCGATTCATCGAAACAGTGCGCGAACGCTACGGCATCGACATGGAAGTTCGATTCCCGGACTCCACCGCTGTGGGGGATCTCGTACGGAAAAAGGGGCTGTTCAGCTTCTATAGTGACGGACATCAAGAGTGCTGTGCCGTGCGCAAGATCCAACCCCTGCGCGAGAAACTGGCCAGCCTCGACGCGTGGATCACGGGCCAGCGGCGCGACCAGGGCGTCACCCGCACGGAACTTCCGACCGAGCAGGTCGATACGGTCTTCTCCACACCTGCGCGCGCCCTGGTCAAGTTCAATCCCCTCGCGGAATGGACGGCCGCGGACGTCTGGTCATACATCCACGAACACGATGTGCCCTACAATCCTCTCCACGATCAGGGGATGCCGAGCATCGGATGCGAACCCTGCACCCGAGCCATCGGACCGAATCAAAGCGAACGCGATGGGCGCTGGTGGTGGGAAAACGCGGATGACAAGGAATGTGGTTTGCACTCGCAGAACGTCATACCTGTGAAGCCCATCACGTTCGTGACCTGACCGGCCCGTGCGCGTCACGTTCGTCAAGAAGATACTGGACTTGATCTAGCAGCCTGTCGGACTTGCCGCTTTGGCGGCAAGATCGACGGGATGACGGGCGCGGGGGTGGGGCGAAACAGGGGGCTTGGGCGGGGGCAAAACACGGCGCCCGCAGGGCGACGGATTTTGTGGCGCTAGCCGGATTGGTCAACCCGGGTTGTTGGCCCTCAACGCGTAGGCAATTCGATATCGGCGAAGAGCGCTTCCCGGCGTGCCCGATTGCTCGTCGCCAGAGCGTCCTTCACCAGGTCATCCGTCAAATGGCTGGCGAAAAGGTTGACGAAATCCAGCATGAATCTGCGCATGAAAGTCCCCTTGCGGCAACCGATGTAGGTCACGCTGGACCGGAACAGATGACTTGCGTCGATTGCCGTGAGATCACTGTCCCGCGCGGGGTCGTACGCCATCGTCGCGATAATGCCGATGCCGAGCCCCAGGCGAACGTATGTCTTGATCACATCCGTGTCGGTAGCCGTAAAGACGATGTTCGGCTTCAATCCGGCCGCAAGGAACGCCTCGTCGAGACGAGAGTGGCCGGTGAATCCGAATACATAGGTCACCAGGGGCTGTTCCGCCACATCTTGCAGCGAAATGGACGGTTTCGACGCCAACGGATGGCCATTGGGGACCACGACGGTACGCGTCCAGCGATAGCAAGGCATCATGATCAGGTTATTGAAATGTTCCATGCCCTCGGTCGCGATGGCGAACTCGACCTCCCCATTTTCCGCCAGCCTCGCGATCTGCTCGGGCGCGCCTTGATTCATGTGCAGCGCCACGTCCGGGTATTCAGCCCGAAACTCCTCTATCACCGGCGGTAGCGCATACCGTGCCTGGGTATGTGTCGTCGCGATGGACAAGCTTCCGCGACGCTCGTTGCTGTATTCCTCGGCGACGCGCCTGATTGTCTCCACCTCGTGGAGAATGTCGCGCGCCATTTCGACAATGACTTCCCCCGCCGCCGTCACATGCGTGAGCCGCTTGCCGCTCCGGGCAAAGACCTGAACACCGAGTTCGTCCTCAAGCATCCGGACCTGTTTGCTGATGCCCGGCTGCGAGGTGAAAAGACTTTCCGCTGTCGCAGACACGTTCAGGTCATGGTTCGCAATTTCCCAGACGTATCGTAATTGCTGAAGCTTCACAGTGCGTCTTCCATGGACGGCGAGCGGGGCCGGGCCCGAGCCTTCAGCCCGGGAGCGCGAGGGTGTCCCTCGCACAAAAGGCAGCGGGAGGGGGCACCCCTCGCAAGAGAGAACTCAGAGCCGAAGGCGCTGGCTGTGGGGCACTTATAACGCAATAGACTTATAGTTTCAATATATACGCATTTCAAGCATATCCGGCTTGAAGTCGACACCGCGCGGGAATTCGTGAGCAGCCCGCAGCCCTGCCTTGGTCGGCAGCCACGCTGGGGAGGTTATCAATCGCTGGCGTTCATCGTTCCGTGTGGCACGTGGCCCGCAGTCATGTGGCCGCGCGCCTCCTCACAAACGCGCACCTGGTCGTCGAAGAACACGTCTGCGGCGAACGCCTTCAGGAACTCCGTCTTGTCGCGACCGCCGAGAAACAGGCATTCGTCCAGGCGAACATCCCAGGCGCGCAAGGTCTTGATGACCCGCTCGTGGGCCGGGGCGCCGCGCGCCGTCACAAGGGCCGTGCGGATCGGGCAGTTGTCGAGGGGGAACTCGCCCTGCAACGACTGGAGGCCGGAGAGAAACGATTTGAACGGCCCACCCTCCAGGGGTTCGTCTGCGGCCGCAGCCTCGCTCTTCGTGAATGCATCGAGCCCGGAGCGTTGGAACACGCGTTCCGCCTGATCGGAGAAAACCACTCCGTCGCCGTCGAACGCGATCCGGAGCTCGCTTGGCTCACTGTCAGACCACGCCGTTCCGAAGATCGTCGCCGCCGCGACACCGCTCGCCAGGGCCTGTGCGACGTCCTCTGCGACGGTCGACAGGAAAAGGTCGCAATTGAATGCCCGCACATAGCGGTAAGGGTCCGCCCCGCCACCGAACGCCGCCCGCTGGATGTCCAGGCCATGTGCGCGAATCGAGTTGAATATCCTGAGGCCCGTGTCCGCCGAATTGCGCGACAATAGTATGACGTCAACTCTACTTTCTCCAAGCAGAGTATTGATATTTATCAATTTTTTAACGAGTGGAAAGGCGTCACCAGGCTCGAGCACCTCGTCTTCTCGCTCAATCTGGTACTTGCGATAAGCTTCGAGCCCCTGCTCCTCGAAGACACGATTGCTGTCGTCGAGGTCGAATAGCGCCCTGGACGAAATCGCTACCGTGAGTGAATGCTCCCTCCGCATAGTCTCCGTATGCCTGCCGTGTCCCGGGAGATGCGTGTCAGTTCGTCGGGACGTGCCTCCGGAGACGGTCGGTCCCCAGCTAAAATATCAGACCCGCTCGAGGTCAAGCGCGCGCTCAAGGCTGCCTGCGCGTATGACGCACAGCTTAAGAGGTTATGCGTCGAGATCGGGGATAAGGCCGCTCTGAAGGCGACTAATCATGTCCTTGAGACGCAGTTTTCTCTTTTTTAATCGTTGAATCCGCATGAGATCGTGGTGGCCGGTCTCGATCAGGTAGCGTATGACTTCGTCCAGATCACGATGCTCGACCTTGAGTTCCTCGAGCCACTTCACTGTATCGGCTTCTTCCAAATTTGTTTCCATGAGCAACCTGTCATTGGCATGATAGGGCCGTTGTTGCTCGCTGTCCCCTGTTGATGACGAAAGATGAATAAACTTCCATCATCGAAACACGCGATCAATCAGTTCCTCGCCAAGGCGGCGGCCGTCAAGCCCCCGGCAGAGGCCACTACGCAGCGCCTGATATTCGCCATGGACGCGACGGCGAGCCGCTCGCCCACTTGGGATCTGGCGTGCTCCCTGCATGCGGAATTGTTCGGTGCCGTGCGGGATGTCGGCAACATCCTCGTGCAGCTCGTCTACTTTCGGGGCTTTGACGAGTTCCACGCATCCCCTTGGAAATCGACGCCGGATGCGCTGCTGAACACGATGCTGGGCGTTCGCTGCCTGGGGGGTAGGACGCAGATTTTGCGGGTCGTGGAGCACGCGCGCCGCGAGTGCGCGTTGCACCCGATTCGAGCGCTGCTGCTCGTCGGCGACTGTTTCGAAGAAAACCCGACCGAAGTGGTGGCCGCCGCGGGACAGCTTGCTGTCCACGGCGTGCCGATGTTCGTGTTCCAGGAGGGACACGATCCCTACGCCGCACAGACGTTCGCAGAACTTGCGCGCATTACCCGGGGAGCGCACGTCCCGTTTCGTCAAGGAAGTGCGGAAGAGTTGCGCGAATTGTTGCGGGCGGTCGCCGCTTACGCCGCTCGCGGTCGCTCCGGGCTCGAAGCGGCATTGAACAATCCGATGGCCCACAAACTCCTGACACAAATCGACCGATGATCGTCGCGATGGCCGGCATCATGGCGGCGGTTGGATTCTTCCTGCTCGTGCGCCTTCTGTGGGTCAAGGCCCAGCCGAAGGGACACGTCGCCATCCTGACGGCGGCAAGTATCGCTCTTGTGGTGGGCCTTGCTCTGCTGGCGGCGACGGGCCGCCTTCATTGGCTGGTCGCTTTGGGTGCTGCCGTGTTCCCGTTTCTCCGCCGTTTCCTGGCGATCATGCCCATGTGGCAGATGTTGCAGCGGTTCGCGCCCATGGCGGGCCAAGGGTTCTCGTATGGACAGGGCCCCGGCGGAGGCGGCGCGCCGGAACATTCCGAGGTTCAGACGGGCGATCTGAAGATGACACTGCATCACGCCTCCGGGGAAATGGACGGTGAGGTGCTCATCGGACCGTTTCGGGGTCGTCGGCTGTCCGAGATGAATCTTGACGATTTGCAAGTGTTGCGCGCGGGTCTTACCGATACGCAGTCAGCACCGCTTCTGGACACCTACATGGAACGGCGTTTCGGTAGGCGGCAGGACGGGGCGGAACGGGGACGAGATCAGGGCGCCGGAACGGCAGGGCCCGACGCCGAGATGACCGAATCCCGGGCGCTGGAGATCCTGGGACTGGAACCGGGCGCGTCCGAGCAGGACATAGTGGACGCGCATCGCCGGCTCATCCAAAGACTACATCCCGACAGGGGCGGATCCACTTTCCTCGCGGCGACATTGAACGAGGCCAAGCGCGTTCTGTTGAAACGGTAGGGGCGCCCTCCCCTCGTCGACCATGGAAGTTACGGCGCCATCAAGCCCGCAGCTTCCTTCTCCAATGCCACCAGACGCTTGACCCAGTTGTGCAGGAGGAGGAAGTCCGCACCGTTGAAGCCGAAGGTTTCGCTGATTTCCTTCAGCAAACACTCCTCCTCTATTTCCAATGCGCCGTCCACATAGCTAAGCCGCAAGAGGTTCAACATGGCGATCGTTTGCGCGCGGCGAGTGGAGAAGATCTCGCCAATGCCCTCGAGTTCCAGGTAATCGGCCTCGGTGGCCGGATGCAACGCCATCTCGCGTTTGAACTCATCCAGCATCGATTCTTCGTTGGGGTCCAGAAGGCCGTCGGAAACCACGACATTGTGGGCCAAGCCAAGCAACGCCTTGCGCTGTTCACTGGTAAGCGACGAGAGCCACATCGTCGAAATGCTCGGTCAATACGTGTCAGCTAGCCTGCGTAACGCTCGTTACGAAACTCGATATCATGATGACTACCGCCAGCCAGCCCCACAGGAGAAACAGCTTCATCACCCACGATTGGCTGCGAAAATCATCAAGCAGCAGGCGCATTGACATCCTACTCCGGCAAAAGCGCGAGAATATCACAGCTGGGCCAACCCACCGGTCGCCGTGGCGGCCATCCGACCGGCGAAAGGGCGCACCGGGCGAATTCGCCAGCATAGAATAGGTGCCCGTGCTTCCAACCCTCGTCACGCTCGACGCGAAGCTCCGGAAAACGTTGCCGGAAACTCCCACGGCGACGCCCCGGGCCCGCTTGGCGCGAGAAATGAAGTCGGCCTACAGCCTCGCCATGGTCGAAGCTGGCAGGACCGGTTGGCGAACGGCCGACGTGTTGCCCATCGATACGTTGCTCATCCGCCGCTACGAGGAGCTCGCCGATGCTGCTTGGGCTGGCGCCTCGCGCGTGCTTCTTTCCCGTGACGCGTTTCGCATCGCGGCCGAACGTGCGGCGCCGGACGAAGACCTGGCGCGGCATGTCGAACTCTTCATGACCGCCTGGGGACTGGCCCACGAGTGGCAGTTGTTTGACCACGCCTCGGAGTTGCAGCGGACGGAAAACGGCCGCGCCTTCTTTGACTGGGCCCGCCGCCTCGATAGCGAATGCCGCGAAAACGGCTGGATCACTACGCCGGAATTGCCTGCGATACTGGCGCTGTCGGCGCGAGAGGGAGTCGCCCTGCCCCGCCACATGGCCCTCGTGGGCGTTGATCGGCTCTCGCCAGCCCGGCGAGGTTGGATCGAAGCCCTCGCCGCGTCCGGCGCCAGGATCGAAGAACACCCCTTGCCCTCCGCGCGGGCGTGCGCCGTCACGCGCATGGTGCGGATACAGACGTCTTCGGAAGAACTTGCGCTCGTGGCGGCGTGGGCCCGGGAAACCCTGGCGACGAATCCGAAGACCACCGTGGGGATCGTTGCGCCGACGTTGAACCGCGCGTATGTCCGATTCCGCACGCAATTCCAGGCGGCGTTCGACGAATTCGACGATATTGACGGTTTCGTGAACTTCGGTGGCGGCGGCAGACTCGCGGGCGAAGGCGTATGCAGGGATGCGTTGCGGCTGATCGAATGGTCCCTGCATCCCCTGCACTTCGAAGTCGTCGCCGCATTGCTCCGCTCGCGCTTTGTCCGCCTACCGGCGGGCGCAGCGGGCGCCCTCCCCGCCACTTTGCCGACATTCTTCGACCTGCCGCGATACATAAACCCATCGGACACGCTCGCCAAGTTGAGCCGCGCCGCGCCGACATTGGAACATCCGTCCGCGTGGGGACGCCACTTTCGCCGCCTGCTGCTTGAGACCCGCTGGCACGAGATCGATCTTGAGCGACGGTCCCATGAAGCGCGCGTGCAATTCGATACGTTGTTGCTCCGTTTCGGCGAACAGGATCCCGTCGTCGGCCGATGCACGGGCGCGGAAGCGTTCCGAATGCTGAAGATGATCGCCGCGACCCAGACCTTTGCCGAACGCTCGCCGGTCGCGCCGGTCCAGGTGTTGAGTCGGGAAGACTCCCTCGGCCTCACTTTCGACAAAATGTGGGTGTTGGGCGCCGACGACTCAAGTTGGCCAGGTCCGTCGGACCCGAACCCGTTCATTCCAACACGGCTGCAAAGGGATGCCGGCGTGCCGCGTGTGACCCAAACGGACGAACTGCACTGGGCCCGAAATACCACCGCGTCCTGGCTCGCCAACGCCGGGCAAGTGACTTTCAGCTATGCGGAAACCGACGGCGATACCAAGCGGGGACCAAGCCGTCTGCTGCCGCGACTACGCCCCGTCAACGCTAGCGCAATCCTTCGCGATCCCCTCCTCGCGCGATACCGACATCCCTACATGCGACGCAGGCCAGTCCTCCGGGAACAGCGAATCGACAAACGCGGCTCCAGGCTTGAATCTCCCATCGTCGTGAGCGGCGGCGTTTCCGTATTGCGAGACCAGTCGATATGCCCCTTCCGGGCGTATGCGATCCACCGTCTCGATCTGGCCGCGGCGCGGCCTCCCCACAGTCTGCCCGATGCGCTTGACCGCGGCGTGCTGGCGCACGATGCCGCGGCACGGCTTTTCGCCGCACATGGCACTTCGAACGAGTTACTTGCCTTGTCGGCCGAGGACATACGCGCCGTCGTCGCCAGCACGGTCGATGCGCGCGGCGCGAATTGGCCGGAAGTGTTCCGCGAAAGAGAAACGCGCAGGCTGGCATCGCTGCTTTCGGAATGGCTGCAAATCGAGCGCGAACGACCCCCGTTCGAAGTGGAGACCGTGGAAGGTCCGACTTCCATCGACTTGGGCGGGCTGGAGTTTCGACTTCGACCGGACCGGCGCGACCGGACGGAGGACGGCCAAGTGGTGGTAATGGACTTCAAGACTTCTCCGGCCTCTGTCGCGGATTGGCGATTGCCCCGCCCGCGCGAACCGCAACTGCCCCTCTACGCGACAGCTGGGCCAAACGCGAACGCGGCCGCCTTGGCCCTACTGGTTCGTGGTTCGATCCGCCTTATCGGCATCGCCGACGACATGTCCGGATTTGGCCGCCCGGAGCGACTCGGTGCCGAGGACTTTGAAACCCTGAAGGCGAATTGGCACGACGCGCTCCTCGCTCTGGCGCGCGAATACCAGGGCGGCCTGGCGACGGTCGCCCCGCAGAGAGCGACGGATTGTCGAAACTGCCATCTGCATTCGCTCTGCAGAGTGTTTGAATCCCAGTGAAACGCCTCCTGGACGATAGCGAGGCACGCGAGATTGCCGTAGACCCGCGGCAGTCGGTCATCCTTCAGGCCCCTGCCGGTTCCGGCAAGACATCGCTGCTGGTTCGACGCTATCTCGCGCTCCTTGGCCATGTCGAGCGTCCCGAGCAAATCCTCGCCATTACGTTCACGCGCAAGGCCGCTGGCGAGATGCGCCAGCGGGTGTTGCGGGCGCTGGCAAGTCGAACGAAGGATGCGGTCGCCGCCATCGAGCGCGATGCGCGTTTGAGCTGGCACCTGCTCGAACAACCCCAGCGAATCAAGATACAGACCATCGACGCCTTCGCTCTCAGTCTGGCGCGACGGATGCCCGCGGGGAGTCGGTTCGGCTTCGACGCCAACTTCGTCGAGGACGCCGAGGCTGTCTACGCCATTGCCGTGGATCGGCTATTCGAAAGACTCCACGGCGATCCGGCCGCACCGCTGCTCGCTGACTTTCTCGCGTTGATCGACAACGAGTACAACGAAGCACGCGCCCTGCTGACGACGATGCTGGCGCGGCGCGATCAGTGGCTGGACCCCATCGTTGCCGTTGCGCAGCACGCCCAGCGTCCGGAGGTCGTGGCGGCAAGCGTCGAAAGGGCCATCCGCGCACTGAATCGCACCATGATCGCGAGGATTGCGGATGCGGTCCCCGCGCAGTTGCTCGATGACCTGGCGGAAAGCGTCGGTTTCGCCGCGGACCAGTCGGATCGGCCGCAGCCCGGTCCGCTCGATGCCGACAACGTCGAGGCATGGCGTGCGGCGGCCAGACTGGCGACTACCGATAGGGGCGCGGCGCGCCGGCTTCTCACCGCGCGCGATGGCTTTCCGCCGTACGCAAGGGCCGAGAAGGCCCGTGCCATGGAGCTGATCAAGGCGCTCGACGCACACGGCGCTACGCCGCATTTCGCAGCCATCAGGGAAGCGCCCGACAACGCGTTGCCGGATGCGGAACGAATGGCAATCACGTTTTTCGCCGTCGCGCTTTCGCTCCTGAAAGTAGAGCTCGACGCAGTATTCCGCGACCTTGGCGCGGTCGACTTCCCGGAACTGATCATCAATGCGCGCCGGGCTCTCGAACGCGAAGGTGCGCCCACGGACCTTGCCCTGGCCATGGACTACCGGATTGCGCACATATTGGTGGATGAATTTCAGGACACTTCCCTCGGTCAATACCGCCTCCTGCAGACGCTGATGGAGTCGTGGCACGAGGGCGATGGCAACTCGTTCTTCGCTGTCGGCGACCCCATGCAATCGGTGTATCGATTTCGAGACGCCGACGTGCGCCTGTACCAGGAAACGTTTGCGCGAGGAATCGGGCAAGTGCCTCTCCGGGGGCTGCACCTGACGAGCAACTTTCGTTCCCGCTCGGGTCTGGTGGATTGGTGCAACGCGACTTTCGGAGCGCTTTTCGGCGCCGATTCCATCGACCAGGTGGGCTACCAACCGTCCATACCCGCGACCACAGCCGGCGGCGAAGTGCGAGCCGTCGTGTGTCTCGAAGACGCCGCCGGCCGGCGGCAGAGCACGCAGGTCGTTCAGCGAATTCTCGAAATCAGGCGCGAATGTCCCAAAGACTCCATCGCCGTGCTCGTGCGGGCGCGAACCGCACTGGCGGGTTTGTTGCCGGCGCTGCGCCGCGCCGGCATTTCGTGGCAGGGCAAGGACATCGAACTCCTGGCCGATACCGGCGTAGTACGTGACCTGCACGCGCTAACCCTGGCGCTGGCGAACGCGAATGATCGATTTGTATGGCTTTGCGTGCTGCGTTCGCCCCTGATCGGTATGCGTCTGCCCGATCTGGAGCGCGCGGCACAAGCACGAGGCATCGACGACATGCTGCGTGTGGTTGGCTACTCGCAAGACGGCGGACGAAGAATCGCCCGCCTCGCGCAGGTCCTGGCGCGGCAACCGAGAGGCGGTTCCGCGCGCCGCCGGGTGGAATGGCTTTGGCTGCGTCTCGGCGGAGTCGACGCGTATGACAGCGATACGCACCTGGACGATGCCGAACGCTACCTGGATCTTCTGGGAGAGCTTGCGTCCCCGGATTCGGCACCGAGCGCGCTCTGGTCCGCCGTCGGCCGGCTGTATGCGTCTTCTTTGGCCGAAGGACATGCCATAGAAGTCATGACAATCCACAAGGCGAAGGGGTTGGAGTTCGATCATGTCATCGTGCCCGGCCTGGAGAAGACAATGCGCCGTCCAGATCCGGCGCTCGTGCTCTGGCGCCCCGAAGGCGACGACCTGCTGATGGCAACAACGAAGTCGCGCGAAAATGGCTCGTTGTACCGCTGGCTTGTTCGCGAGGAACGTACCCGGGACCGGAACGAACTCGGTCGCCTGATCTACGTCGCTGCGACCCGCGCGATCAAGTCACTGACATGGTTTGGGAGTCTCGACCGGGGAGTCGATTCGCCACCGCCGCGCGAGTCCATGCTGTCGATGGTCTGGCCGTTGATCAGGGAACAGGCCGTGTTCGTCCAGCCCGCACCAGAGGTCGAGCCAAGTAATCTGCGGCATGGCAACGTTGTCAACAGCCTGCCCGGTAACTATGTATGGACGCCGCCGGTCGCGCTGCCGGAAGTCGCGATGGATCCTCTTCCCCCTACGGACACAACCGCTAGTAGTCTGATCGTAGATCAGCCCGAAACGGCCATCGGCAATATCGTGCACGGCGAACTGAAGCGACTCGCTGCGACACCACTACCCGATTCGCCCGCCCATCTGGCTGCGCGAGAGGCAGCTTGGGATCGGCTATTGCGCCGCGATGGCATCAAGACGGCCGGCGTGCTGGCGGAGATTCGCAGGCAAGTCGCCGGCGTTCTGGACGACGAATACGGTCGTTGGCTGCTCGACGCCGCCCGACGCGATGCGGAATCGGAAGCGCCGTACACAGCGTTCATCGACGGCGAACTCCGCAATGTGGTCATTGATCGAACGTTCGTCGACGACGCCGGATGTCGTTGGATCGTCGACTACAAGACCGCGGTGCCCAAGAACGGCCAGGACGAGGCCGAGTTCACGCAGCTGCAGGTGTATCGGCACTCGGCGCAGCTTGCGTTGTATGCGAGGGTCTTGTCTGAACTGGACGACCCGCGCCCCATCAAGACGGCGCTATACCTGACGGCCCTGCCGAAATTGGTGGAGGTCGAAGCAGGCAGATCCACGCGTGAGGCTTGACTTTATTTCGACTGACGCGACAATCGACGCCTCGGACCAGTCAAACGAACGTCCGCCAACGGTGGGAAGATTGCAAATGTTGGAGTGCACCCGGTGTCAGACACGCGCGCGAATCGCGCGAGCGTGCTGTTCGGCGCCCATTCGCTGGCGACGCTACAGGTTTACCTACCTTAAATTGTAGCGCGGCTCGTTTGCGGGCAGCGCTAGCTGCCTCTTGAGACAAGACCCCGATAGGCAGCAACCATCGGGGTTTTCTTTTGCGCATTCGGCAAGACTCTCGTGAAGGAGGCGCCCATGGAACACATGACGAAACACAAGACGGAGAACGTCAACGTGCTGGCACACGAAATACTGCCCAGCCCCCGCGCAGTGAAGGAAAACTTTCCCGCCACGCCGGAAGTCGCCACCGCGGTGCTGGAAGCTCGGCGCACTGTGCGGAACATCCTCGAACGCCGGGATCATCGCGTCCTCGTCGTCGTCGGACCGTGCTCGATCCACGACACCGACGCCGCGATCGAATATGCGCGCAAACTCGAGAAGCTTGCTCGGGAGACCTCGGAGAGCTTGTACCTTGTGATGCGAGCCTACTTCGAAAAGCCGCGAACAACGGTCGGCTGGAAGGGCTTCATCAACGACCCCCATCTCGACGACACGTTTCGCATCGAGGAGGGAATACGGCGTGCGCGCAAACTCCTGATCGACATCACCCGAATCGGCCTGCCGCTCTCGACCGAAGCGTTGGATCCGATCATGCCCCAGTACCTGCACGACCTGATCACCTGGTCCGCCATCGGAGCACGCACGACGGAGTCGCAGACGCATCGGGAGATGGCGTCGGGCCTGTCCTCCATCGTCGGCGTAAAGAATGGCACCGACGGTAGTCTCATGGTCGCGGTCAACGCCCTGGGGTCCATGACCAAACCGCACCGCTTTCTCGGCATCAATCCCTCAGGGCAGGTTGCGGTCATCCACACGCGAGGCAACGATCTGGCTCACATCGTTCTGCGCGGCGGCAACGCCGGCACGAACTACGATCCCAAGTCGATCGCCGCGTGCGAAGAAGCCCTACGCCAGGCGGGCCTTCCGGCCAACATCATGGTGGACTGCTCCCATGCCAACTCCAACAAGGATCACCGCAAACAGCCCGTTGTGGCGCGAGCGGTTGCACACCAAATCGAAGACGGCAATGCATCCATCATCGGCATCATGCTCGAAAGCAACCTGGCGGAAGGTGGCCAGCCGCTCACTCGCGACTTGCGCTACGGCGTTTCGATCACAGACGCATGCATCGGGTGGGAGTGTACGGAATCGCTGCTGCGGGAATTGGCGGATCGGCTCATGCCCACGCTCGCGAACAGGGCTGCATGAACCCCAAACCCGCGCTTGCAGCCGGCCGCCGGCGGTTACCGGTAGTAGGCATTCTCCGCAAAACTATGGTCGGTCGCGTCCCTGATTGCGGCGAGTTCCGGTATCTGGTCCATCAGCGTGTTCTCAACGCCCTGCTTTAAGGTGATGTCCACCGCGGCGCATCCCTGGCAACCGCCGCCGAACTGCAGCACCGCAGTGTCGCCGTCTACCACCTCGACCAGCGTCACCATGCCTCCGTGCGACGCGAGACCCGGATTGATCTCGTTGTAGAGCACATAGTTGATCCTGTCTTCCAGCGGCGAGTCCGGTGTGACGTTGGGCGTGCGCGCGTTGGGCGCGCGGATCGTAAGCTGCCCGCCCAGGCGATCTTCCTGAAAGTCCACGACAGCGTCCAGTAGATACGACTCGCTACGCTTTTCGAAATACCCCGTGAACCCGCCCATATCCACCGCCACATCGTCGTCCTGCTGTTCGCCGGGACGACAGTACGCGATGCAGGTTTCGGCGTTGGGCGTGCCGGGCTGCGCCACGAAGACGCGAATCCCGCAACCCTCCTCCTGCTTCGCCAGGAGTTCTTTCAGATAGTCCTTGGCAGCGTCGGAAATTTCTATCACAGGGCAAATCCCGATCAAATTACTCAGGATATGTTAGCGGATCGTCTCCGCCGCGTCTGCATCATCACTCCAGGTCGCGACACGCCGCCGTCCAATCATGGGAGCGCCCATGCACTTCCAACGCCGGAAACGGGCGGCCTCACATGAGATGAAGTCATGTTGCGCCGTTGGAACTTCAATTGCGCTCCTGTGCTGCCGGGCTAACCTGACACGTTGCGCGCGTTACGCGCTAAAGCGATGAAGCATCCCCTGGCACAAGCGCTCGAAGAGCGCATCCTGATCCTCGACGGCGCCACCGGCACCATGCAGCAGGCGCAAGGTTTATCCGAAGAGGATTTCCGTGGCGAGCGATTCAAGACCCATGCCGCGCGGCTTCAGGGGAACGGCGATGTGTTGTCGCTCACCCGCCCCGACGTGGTCGAGTACATCCACAACGCCTACCTCGATGCTGGCGCGGACGTCATCGAAACCAACACGTTTAGCGCGACCCGCATTGCGCAAGCGGACTATGGCCTCGAGCACGCGGTCTACGACATGAACCTGGCGGCCGCGCAGATCGCCCGCCGCGCCGCAGACGCGCACTCGACACCGGGTCGGCCGCGATTCGTCGCCGGTGTCCTCGGACCCACCAACCGAACGGCTAGTATCTCTCCCGATGTCGAAGATCCTGGATTCCGCAACGTCCGCTTCGGTGATCTGGAAGAGGCGTACGTCGAAGCCGCCACCGCCCTGATACAGGGCGGCGTCGACCTGTTGATGATCGAGACGGTCTTCGACACCCTGAACGCCAAGGCGGCCCTGTTCGGCATCCGGCGCGCGTACGAACAATGCGCCAGGCAGTTACCCCTGATGGTGTCTGGCACCATCACCGACGCCAGCGGCCGCACGCTCTCGGGCCAGACCTGCTCCGCCTTTTGGCACGCGATCTCCCACGCCGAACCGCTGCTCGCCGGACTCAATTGCGCGTTAGGCGCTGCTGCGTTGCGCCCCCACGTCGAGGAACTTTCCCGCCTTTCCCCGGCGTTCGTCAGCGTGCATCCAAATGCCGGCCTACCCAATGAATTCGGCGAATACGACGAGACCCCCGCATCGATGGCGGATGTCATCGAGGACTTCGCCCTGCGCGGCATGGTCAACATGGTGGGAGGGTGTTGCGGCACCACGCCAGCCCACATTCGCGAGATCGCTCGTCGCGTCCAGGAAATAGCGCCCAGACGCGCTCCAGCACCACCCGGACACCTCGCTCTTTGCGGCCTGGAACCGCTCGAAGTCACCTCGGATTCGCTGTTCGTCAACATTGGCGAACGCACTAACGTCACGGGCTCGGCGCGGTTCCGTCGACTGATCAAGCGTGGCGATTACAACCAGGCGTTGGAAGTCGCGCGGCAGCAAGTAGACAACGGAGCCCAGATCATCGACATCAACATGGACGAGGGCATGTTGGAAGGCCCCGAAGCCATGGGACGCTTCCTCGACCTGGTCATGAGCGAACCCGATATCGCCCGCGTGCCTATCATGATCGACTCCAGCAAATGGGAAGTTATCGAGGCGGGCCTGCGCCGCGTACAGGGCAAGTGCGTGGTGAATTCGGTGAGTCTGAAGGACGGCGAAGCGTTGTTTGTCGAGCGCGCGCACCTATGCCGGGCATACGGCGCGGCCGTCGTCGTCATGGCCTTCGACGAGTCGGGCCAGGCAGACACCCTGGCCCGCCGCAAGGAGGTGCTGAAACGGGCATACGACATCCTGGTGGATCGAGTTGGGTTCCCGCCCGAAGACATCATCTTCGATCCCAACATTTTCGCCATCGCGACGGGTATCGAAACCCACGCGAACTATGCCGTCGACTTCATAGAAGCGTGCGGATGGATCAAGCGGGAATTCCCGCGCGTCAATTGTTCCGGCGGCGTCAGCAATATCTCGTTTTCCTTTCGCGGCAACGACGCCGTGCGCGAGGCGATGCACGCCGTTTTCATCTACCACGCCATCAAGGCCGGCCTGACCATGGGCATCGTCAACGCCGGCCAACTCGGGATCTATGACGAAATTCCGAGGGACCTGAGAGACGCCGTGGAGGATGCCATCTTGAACAGGCGCGATGACGCCACCGAACGGCTCGTGGCCATTGCCGAACGCTTCGCGGGTCGTGCCAGCGACGACATCGAGACCGAGGAATGGCGCAACGAACCGGTCGCGGAACGGCTGTCTCATGCCTTGGTGAAGGGCATCTCGAAATACATCGTCGAGGACACGGAACTGGCTCGGCGGGAAGCCGCCCGTCCCATCGACGTCATCGAGGGGCCGTTGATGGACGGTATGAACATCGTCGGCGACCTGTTCGGCTCCGGCAAGATGTTCCTGCCCCAGGTCGTGAAGAGCGCCCGCGTGATGAAACAGGCCGTGGCCCACCTCACGCCTTTCATTGACGCCTCGCGTCCGGCCGACGGCGGGAAAGCTACCAGCAAGGGCAAGATCGTCATGGCCACCGTCAAGGGAGATGTGCACGACATTGGCAAGAATATCGTCGGCGTCGTACTCCAGTGCAACAACTTCGAAGTGCTCGACCTCGGCGTCATGACGCCCGCCGAGACGATTCTCGACGCAGCCGTCGATATGGACGCCGACCTTGTCGGACTGTCGGGACTGATCACGCCATCACTGGACGAGATGACGCGCGTGGCCGCGGAAATGGAACGGCGCGAATTCAAGATACCGCTGCTCATCGGCGGCGCGACCACCTCGAAGGCGCATACAGCGGTCAAGATAGCGCCGGCCTACTCCGGCCCGACAATCTATGTGCCGGACGCATCGCGCGGCGTCGGCGTGGCGCAAAACCTGGTGTCCGACACCGCGCGTGAAACGTTCGTCGAGGACATCGAGCGCGAGTATGCGACCATCCGCAGGCGTCGCGCTAACGGCGCTCGGCGCAGACCAATGCTGTCGTACAAGCAGGCTGTTGCCAACCGGCCGCGACGCGACTGGTCCACATACCGCCCGCCGCGCCCGGCACGCCTCGGCATCACGCCCCTTCCCGAATACCCGCTTGGCAAACTTGCTGGCCACATCGACTGGACGCCTTTCTTCAGGACGTGGGAGCTTGCCGGCAAATTCCCGAACATCCTGCACGACAAGACTGTGGGAGAAGCCGCCACGAGCCTGTATCGAGACGCGCGCGACATGCTGAATCGTATGGTCGAAGAGGACTGGCTCACCGCGAACGGCGTCATTGGCCTATGGCCGGCGAACAGGGACGGCGAGGATGTGCAAATCTGGCGCGACGACGCCAGAGATGCCGCGCTCGCGGTATCGCACCATCTGCGCCAGCAGACTGACAACGGCAGACCCAGCCTGAGCCTCGCGGACTATGTGGCGCCCGTCGGCATCGAAGATTACATCGGCGGTTTCGTCGTTGCCGTCGGGTCCCAAACGGATGCGATCCGTCGCCTCGAGGACGACGACTACGGCGCCATCATGGCGAAAGCGCTGGCGGATCGCCTGGTCGAGGCTTTCGCCGAGCATCTGCACGAACGCGTGCGCAAGGAATTTTGGGGCTATGCCACGGACGAGGCGTTGACCAACGACCAGTTGATCGCCGAACGCTATCGCGGCATTCGACCGGCGCCGGGCTACCCCGCCTGTCCCGACCATGCGGAAAAGGAAGCCCTCTTCGCTCTGCTCGACGCCACCGCCACCACTGGCGCGACGCTGACCGAGAGTTATGCGATGTGGCCGGCGGCGGCCGTCGCCGGCTGGTATTTCTCGCACCCGGAGTCGAGGTACTTCGGCGTCGGCAGAATCGGCGAAGACCAGTTCGATGCCTATTGTCAACGCAAGGATGCTGACCCGGCCACCGCGCGACGCTGGATCAGTTTCGTGCTCGATCGCTGACGCTGCCCAATCTCTATGCAAGCTATGCTCTAACTATAGAAAAATTGGTTAGTTCTCACTCCAAACCGAAATTGATACTGTCCGCTGCATGTATCAATACCAAGATTTTGATCAGCGCTTCATCGAGGAACGCGTCGAGCAGTACCGGGAACAGACCAACCGATACCTCGCCGGAGAACTGACCGACGAGCAGTTCCTGCAGCTCCGGCTTCGCAATGGCCTGTATGTCCAACGCCTGGCGCCCATGCTGCGCGTTGCGATCCCGTACGGAACGCTGTCCTCACGACAACTACGCGCGCTGGCCGAGATCTCGCGCCGCTACGACAAGGGTTACGGTCACCTCAGCACGCGCCAGAACATGCAGTTCAACTGGCCCGAGCTAGAGTCTGTTCCCGACATTCTTGGCGACTTGGCTAAGGTCCAGATGCACGCCATCCAGACCAGCGGCAGTTGCATCCGCAACGTCACCACGGATCAGTTCGCAGGGGTTGCCGACGACGAACACGTCGATGCGCGCCCATACTGCGAGATCATTCGCCAGTGGTCGACCCAGCATCCCGAGTTCGATTGGCTGCCCCGGAAGTTCAAGATCGCCTTGAACGGTGCCGAATCGGATCGTGCCGCGATCTATGTGCACGATATCGGCATTCGCCTCGATCGGGATGCGTCGGGCCATGTGGTCTTCGATTTCCTGGTCGGCGGCGGCCTCGGTCGCACGCCCGCCGTCGCCAGCGTCATACGCCGCGGACTGCCCGAGCCGCACCTGCTGACCTACCTGGAAGCGATCTTGAGGATCTACAACCGCCATGGCCGGCGCGACAACAAGTACAAGGCCCGGATAAAGATTCTCGTCCGCGCGATGACGCCGGAGGTTTTCGCCCAGCGTGTCAATCAGGAGTGGGCCCACCTGAAGAATGGTCCTGGCACCCTGACCACCGCCGAGCTCGACCGCGTAAAGGCATGCTTCGCTTCGTCCCCGTATCCGGACCGCGGTGATCCAACGTCGCTGCTCGCCGAGCAACGACTAACGTCGCCCGCGTTCAACAATTGGGTTCGCAATAATGTGTCCGGGCACAAGGTTTCCGGCTACGCGATAGTGACATTGTCGACGAAACACACGGGTGTTCCGCCCGGCGACGTCACGGATGCACAGATGGACGCAGTGGCGGACTGGGCGGACGAGTACGGCTTTGGGGAGATTCGGATCAGTCACGAACAGAACTTCGTGCTTCCGGACGTAACACAGGAGAAGCTCTACGAACTATGGCAGCGCGCCGGAGAAATGGCCCTTGCGACACCGAATATCGGGTTGCTGACGGATATCGTCTGCTGTCCCGGCGGTGACTACTGCTCGCTCGCCAACGCAAAGTCCATTCCCATCGCCGAAGCAATACAGCGCCGCTACGACGACTATGACTACCTGCACGACCTGGGTTCTATCGATCTCAACATCTCGGGCTGCATGAATGCCTGCGGACACCATCACGTCGGCCATATCGGCATACTCGGCGTCGACAAGAGAGGCGCGGAGTTCTACCAGGTCTCGCTGGGCGGTCATTCGGGAGCCGATGCATCGCTGGGGCGGATCATCGGTCCATCCTTCGCGCGGGACGATGTGCCGGAAGTGGTCGAACAGATACTCGACGTCTACGTGAACCAGCGGATCGAACAAGAACCCTTCCTCTACTGTTTTCGCCGCATCGGCATGGAACCGTTCAAGGAGCGCGTTTATGCGGGTGCTCGTTAAGAATCTCGAGATCGTCGAGGATCCGTGGACGCTGATGGATTCGCCCGACCCATGCGACATGGCGGGCGATGAAATCATATTCCCCTTTGACCAATGGGTATCACGCCTGCGACCGACGCGCGCGAACACAGCGCATGCCCCGGTCGCGACCTCGACCAAGGTCGGATTTTGGGTGGACGGCGACGTTGACATGGAACTGATCCGCGACCATCTCCATGGCGCGTCGCTCGTGGCGGTGAAGTTCCCGGCATTCGCCGATGGTCGCGGCCTGTCGCTGGGCGTATTGTTGCGCTCTCGCTGTGGCTTCAAGGGTGAGCTGCGAGCGTTCGGGGATATTCTGCCCGACTTGGCCCAGTACCTGCACCGCTCCGGTTTCGATTCCTTCGTCGTTGCAGACCATCGCGCCGCCGAGGTCGCGATTGCCTCGATCGGCTCCATCACGGACCACTACCAGGCATCTGTCCTGCAGACGCAACCCCCCTTCCGGAGAGTTCGCGCGGCAAGTTGAACCTTCGAGGAGTCTCCTCGCCAGTCGTCCTTAGAGAGATGGATGCCGCTTGGCCTCTGTGATGGCATGCTTACGCGATGCAAGTGCCCCACAGCCGACGCCTCCGGCTTCGTCTGTGGCCCGGCCCCGCTCGTCGACCATGGAACAGCCATCCCTGGTCGCTAGTGCTCCCAGGAGATGTTTGTTCCATGGAAGTTGGCATCATCGAATCGTTCTTTCTCATCTTTGCCGGCGCGGCGGTGCTGGCAACCATTGCGTTGTTTACCCGTCAGCCGCTACTGGTTGCCTATATGGGCATCGGTGTGCTGCTCGGCCCGCACGGTCTCGCCTGGATACCCAACGCCGAGTTCGTCAGCGACATCGGCCATATCGGGATCATCTTCCTGTTGTTCCTGGTGGGCCTGGATCTGCCGCCGGCCAAACTACGCAACATGCTCGGCGCGTCCATCGTTACGGCTCTCGTCAGCTCAGCGGTTTTCTTCGCGCTGGGCTTTGTCCTGCTTTGGAGCTTCGGCTTTGGCTTGGTGGAAGCACTTGTGGCGGGCATCGCCTGCGTCTTCTCCAGCACGATTATCGGGATCAAGATGCTGCCCACGACGGTGCTACACCACCGACATGTCGGCGAGATCGTTATCAGTCTTCTGCTAATACAGGACCTGATTGCAATCATTGCGCTACTCGCCCTGGCAGGTTTCGGCGGTAGCCACGGCAATCCCTTGCTGGGCCATCCGCTGCTTGTCGTGGTGGCCTTCCCGTTGATAGCCGGCACCGCGTTTTTCGGCGTAAAGTTCATTGTCACCCCCCTGCTGGCTCGCTTCGACGCGTTCAACGAGTTCATTTTCCTGCTCGTCATTGGGTGGTGTCTTGCCATTGCAACAGTTTCCCACATGGTCGGCATGTCGCTCGAAGTCGGCGCGATTATCGCCGGAGTGTCGCTCGCCAGTTCACCCATCGCGCAATTCATTGCGGAGACCTTGCGCCCGCTACGAGACTTTTTTCTCATCCTTTTCTTTTTCTCCGTCGGCGCCGCGATCGAACCCTCGGTGTTGGCGAAAGTTGTCTGGCCAGCGCTGTGCCTTGGCGGCGCCATGCTCGCGGCGAAACCTGTAGCGTTCCGTTGGCTGTTGGCCTGGCAGGGAGAATCCCGCGAGACATCGTGGGAAATCGGTTGCCGTCTCGGACAAGCGAGCGAATTCTCACTGCTGGTGACTGCGGTGGCCCTCAGCGGGACCCTGATAGGTGGCCCAGCCGCGCATGTGATCCAGGGGGCCACTGTGGTGACGCTGATCGCATCAACCTATTTGGTGATCTTCAGGTATCCGAGTCCGATCGCCGTCTCGGACAAACTACGCCGCGACTGAGGCATCCGGGGCGTTGCAGCGCCCTTCCCCGCCGCGCGGGATCTCCGCTAGTCCGAGAGGTCCAATACCCCTCGACCGACCATTTCCCCGGCGAGAATACTGTCGATCGCGGCAGACAGCCCCTCCAGTCGCAACGGCCGCTTCAAGGCATCCAGTCCATCGATCTTCCAGTCCCCGCCAAGTTTTCGCCACAAGGCGGTCTTGCGTTCGATGGCAAGTTCGACGGAATCGATGCCTAGCAGGTTCACGTGACGCAGGATGAAGGGCAGCACCGTAGCGGAAAACGACGGCGATGCAACAAGCCCGCACGCCGCCAGGCTCGCGCCGTATTTGAGCGACTTCACGGCATTGAACAGGATATCCCCGCCCACCGTGTCCACGACCCCGCCCCAGGTTTCCCTCAGCAACGGCCGGTTCGCGCCTTCCAGCGCCGTCGCTCGCTCGACGATCTCCGTCGCGCCTATGTCGCGCAGGAACCCATGCTGGAGAGGCTTGCCGGTCACCGCATGGACCGTGTATCCAAGTTGCCCCAAGAGCATTACGGCCACCGAACCAACGCCCCCCGTCGCTCCGGTGACGAGCACCGGGCCACCGGCTTGCGTCATGCCGGCACTCTCGAGCTTGTCCACGCACAACGCTGCGGTAAACCCCGCCGTGCCGAGAATCATGCTCTGTTCGAGGGTGAGTCCGGCCGGCAGCGGTGTCGCCCATCCCGCGGGAATACGAATACGCTGACCGAAACCGCCCGGCGTGTTCATGCCAAGGTCGAATCCTATCGCGATGACCTCATCGCCCGGGCTGAACGTGTCGACCGACGATTCCAGCACGACGCCGGCAGCATCTATGCCCGGAGTATGCGGATAGTTGCGCGTAACGCCGGGACGACCCGTGGCTGACAGGCCGTCCTTGTAGTTAAGGGACGAATAGCGCACGTCCACCAGCAGGTCGCCCGCAGGTAGCTCGTCCACATCGCGGGAGATGATCGATCTGGTAAATGCCTTTTGTTCCTTCTCGACCCGGAATGCCTTGAACGCGCTCACTCAAAGCCTCCCCAGTACCCGGTCGATCAAGCTGTTCATCGCTGTCGAAAGTTGCTGCATGAGTCGGTCGATCGGCTTTTCCGGCACGATCCAACGGACCTCGAATACATCCTTGTCGTCACAGGCGGCAACCAGGTACTCGTCCGACGTGCAGAGCTGATCCACCAGCTTGCGCTCAATGGCTCGCTGGCCGTACCAGGCCTCCCCTGTCGCGACGGCGTCCAGATCGATATCCGGCCGATGATCGCCGACAAAAGCCTTGAACAAGGCGTGAATGTCCTCAATCTCCTCCTGAAACTTGGCGCGCCCACTGTCCGTATTTTGACCGAATACCGTCAGCGTTCGCTTGTATTCGCCGGCGGTCAGCAGTTCGACGTCCACATCGCGTTTCTTCAGGAACCGGTGAACGTTCGGCAATTGGGCCACGACCCCGATAGAGCCCACTATCGCGAACGGCGCGGTAACGATCGTGTCCGCGACCGAGGCCATCATGTACCCTCCACTGGCCGCCACCTTGTCGATCGCGGCCACGAGACGGATGCCCTTTTCCTTGACCCTGGCGAGTTGCGATGCCGCCAGGCCGTACGCGTGGACCAGTCCGCCCGCGCTCTCGATCCTGACGACGACTTCATCTCCGTCTTGGGCGCTGGTCAGGATCGCAGTAATCTCGTTGCGCAGACAATCCAGTTGGGACGCGGCGAAATCGCCGTTGAAGTTCACGACGAAAACACGGGTGCGATCCGGCACCGTCTTCCGCTCGCGCTTCTGTTCCCTGTTCTCCTGGCGGGTCAGTTTCTTGCGTCGCGCAGCGGGCGTAATTGCGTGCTGTACGGTGCTGCGCAGCGCCCGCAAACGGTCGTTGATCCGAATCACCTGTATGCGACCTTCGGACGGCCGGTGGCTGCGGCGCGCTCCCGCGGCGACGATGATCACCACGAGGGCCGCAATGATCGTCACCACTTTTGCGAGGAAGCTCAGATAGTCGAATACGTATTCCATGAGGGATTCGCAAACGAACGGGCAAGCGGGCTAATCTACCACAAGCGGCTCAGGGGCAAACTCGTGAGAGCCATCGTGGGGTATCGCCCCCGTCGACATCAGAATGGACCAGAACCGACTTGCACAGGAACTCGAGGCTCGCTACCAAAGCGCGGCCGCGGCCGGATACGACATTCACGTTGCCTTCGCCATCGCTGATAGACAACCGTTGGCGTGCCACATGACGGAGGCGGGAATCGTCTTCGATGCGGGGCTGGCGCCTGAAGCGACGTTCTATTTCGATTCGGAGGACACGCTGCTGTCGCTTCTGGGCGGTGGCGGTGATTTCATCGCGGCCTTCATGCGGGGCGCTTTCCGGTCAGACGGACACATCACGCTGCTCTTCATGTTGCTGATGGTCTTCCAGGGCGGCAGCAACTAACCCGGATTTCTCAAACAAGGCTGTTTAGAGATGGGAGAATGTGCTATAACCCTTTGATTGACAAATAAAAAAGAGGAACAGCATGGATTCTCCCACCGCGACAGACTGTAACGCGCCGCGGCTGCGCTGCGCAACCCCGGACGGCGTCCGCCCGCGGCGTTTCGAAGCCGATTTCACGGGCGGCGCGCTGACCGCCGACGGCGGCGCGCTGCTGATGGGCCTGGCCAACCAGTCGGTCGGGCTGTTCCGCCGGGTGGCGGCCTGCTTCTCCGACCACCGCGACGCCGCCTATGTCGTGCACGAGGTGGAGACGCTGGTGGGTCAGCGCATCCTCGGCCTGACGCTGGGCTACGAGGATTTGAACGATCACGACGCGCTGCGCAAGGATCCGCTGCTGGGCGCGGTGCTGGGCCGCCTGGAGAAGCGCCGCGACGACTGCGAGCCGCTGGCGGGCAAGAGCACGCTGAACCGGCTGGAGTTGGCGGCGGCGGCGCGCCTGGACCGGAAGCATCGCAAGGTGGTGGCGGACTTCGGGCGCTTCGACGCGCTGCTGGCGGAGTTGTTCGCGGAGCGCTTCCGGACGCCGCCGAAGGAGCTGGTGCTGGACTTGGACGCCACCGACGTGCCGCTGCACGGCGGCCAGGAGGGGCGCTTCTACCATGGCTACTACCGGGAGTACTGCTACCTGCCGCTGTTGGTGTTCTGCGGCGCCGAGCCGCTGCTCGTGCGGCTGCGCAGCGCCGCCGTGGACGCGGCCGCCGGCGTCGAGCGCGACTTGGACGCGCTGGCGGACCGGCTGCGCGCGCGCTGGCCGGACGCGCGCCTGATCCTGCGCACGGACTCGGGCTACTGCCGGGAGGAGATCCTGGCGTGGTGCGAAGGCCGGGAGGGCGTCGATTACGTGATCGGGCTGGCCAAGAACCCGCGGCTGAAGCGGATGATCGAGGGCGAATTGGCGGACGCCCGGCAGAGCGCGCGCGAGACCGGCGAGGCCGCGCGGCGCTTCGCGGACTTCCGGTACGCCACGCTCGAATCTTGGACGCGCGAGCGGCGGGTGGTCGCCAAGGCGGAGGCGCTGCCCGGCGCCGGCGCCGCCGGCGCGAAGGACAATCCGCGCTTCGTCGTCACGTCGCTGCCGGTCGAGACGCATCCGGCGCGAGCGCTTTACGAGGAGTTCTACTGCGCCCGCGGCGACGCCGAGAACCGCGTCAAGGAGCATAAGCTCGACCTGTTCTCGGCGCGCTGCTCGTGCAACCTGTTCGACGCCAACACCCTGCGCCTGTACTTCTCCACCTTCGCGCTGATCCTGTTCAACCGCCTGCGCGACGCCCTGGCGCGAACCGCCGACAAGCTGGCGCGCGCCTATCCCGGCACGTTGCGGCTGCGGCTGCTGAAGATCGGCGCGCGCGTGCGCGTGTCCGCGCGCCGCATTCACGTCGCCATGGCCGGCGGCTGTCCCGACAAAGCCGCGTTCGCGGCGGCGTGGCGCGCGCTTGTTCCGACCTGATGCGCGGCCGACCGGCCCGAACAATGCTTGCGCCCGCGCGAACGACGCGCTCGGTCGATTGCGCGCGCCCGAACCGCCGTTGCCGCCGGACAACGCCGAAGACCGGCCGCCGCCGGCCCGTTGTCCGGCCGACCGCCCCAATCGACCGCCGCTACGCCGTGATATCCTCGCCGCTACGCCAATCCGCCAATCGGTCGCCGAAAATCGCCGACCTCCTCCCGATATGCGACCATCGCCCCGGTTTATGAGAAATGCGGGCTAAAGCCAGTCACGTCAATCCGGCGGCGTTCTTCCTTTCCTGAATAAAGGCATCGACGAGCCATGCGGATATCGCCGTGGACATCGGCAGGTTCGGAGGTTCCGTATAGTGGAACCACCGCGCCTCTGCGATTTCATCCTCCTGGCAAACGATGTCGCCACCGGCGTAGTCGGCGTGGAAGCCGAGCATCAACGAGTTGGGAAACGGCCACGGCTGGCTACCCAGATAGCGCAATCCTGACACCTCGAGGCCAACTTCCTCGCGCACTTCGCGATGCACGGCCTGCTCGATGGACTCACCGGGTTCGACGAAACCGGCGATGTTGCTGAACACGCCATGCGTCCAGCGGGCATTGCGAGCCAACAGCATTTCGTCGCCCTTGCGCACAAGGACGATGATGCTGGGGGACAACCTTGGATAGCTGAGCAGTCCGCAGCGCGGGCATTCCTTCGCCCGGTCGACTTCGTGGTCCCGCGTTTCTGCGCCACAGCGGCCGCAGAACTGGTGATTTCGATGCCAATCGACGATCTGCTTGGCCCGTCCCGCCAGGTAGAAAAACGCCGGATCGACTCGACCCAACCAGTCTCGCAGTCCAACGGTCGCGAAACCGTCCGGCACCGGTCCCGCAATCACCAGGGCGTAGCAGGATCGTCCCTCCCAACGCCCGAGATAGTGCTTGAGCGACACCTCCACATCGAACCAACGAAATTCGTCCCGGGTCACGGCCCTCGGGATTCCGGCCTCGCTAACGCAAACGATTCGTTCCCCGATAAAGATGAAATAGAGGGCGTCGTCGGTATCGGCATCCGCCGACGCTTTGACGACGGACTCGAAGGCGTCAGGCTCAGTCGGCCACATCCTTGACTCTCGCAGACAGCAAAAAGAGGCAACTATAAACGATCACCGCCGCCCCGATGCTTGCGTCAGGTCTCACATTTCGGGTGCACGACAACAGACTTCGCGGGCTAGCATATCGCCCTATGTACAGATTAGATTGCACTTCGCCCCAGCCGATCAGAATCGCCGGTCTCGGATGTGACGTTGCGTACCCCATCGCGGGTGGTCCGACTTGGCGCGGCGAGCCGCGGATCCACTTCCGAAACAATCACGGTGGATCGCCGTGAGGGGCGTCCTGCGCGAGCCACTCCTGCACTTCATGCTCGTCGGGGCCGCGCTGTTCCTGGCGTTCGAGTGGACCGGAAATGACGACGCCGCGCCCGACGACGAAATACGCGTCGATCAAGCTGCGCTCGTGCGGTTCCTGACGCACCGCGATCCCCGCCTCAACGTAGATTCGGCGACAACGGCGATTCGAACCATGACTAGCGAGCAACGCGATGCGCTGATCGAAGAGTATGTCCGGGAGGAAGTGCTTTTTCGGCAGGCGCGAGCGATAGGTCTCGATCAGTACGATTACAGCGGTCGACGCCGCCTGATCGCGCAACTCGACTACATCAACCGCGGATTCATCAAGGAGGCGCTGGAATTTCCAGACGACAAGCTTTGCCCCTTTCACGAAGCCCATAGCGAGCGCTACCTTGTTCCCCCCAAGATCACGTTCACCCACGTATATTTCCGCTCGAACACGCGTGGCGAGAGCTGCTTTTCCTCGCAAGAGAAGTGGCCAAGGGGCCACGCCGGAATCTCACCTGGCATTACCCGATAGCGGTTTCGAGTTCCTTCCGCCTGCTGCACGGGCTCGGTTTCGCCGCGGCGCTCAACGAGATCGGTCTGCCGCAGCTCGAAGTCATCACGGGCCTCATCTTCTTCAACGTTGGCGTTGAGATCGGTCAGGTGATCTTCGCACTGGCCGTGATTCTGCTGCTCCGGGGAACCATACGAGTAGCTGGAGGTGTCGCGATCCAGCGCGGGCGAGTACTGGCAGGGTACGCGGTGGGCTGCGTCGCCGCCTACTGGCTCATCGATCGGGTGGTCGCTTACGCCTGAATCCCGCGCACAAGGGCAGCCGGTCTCGGGGCGGTCCTATCCCGCGTGTGCGGGTACGCGCCAGACGACGACGCCTTCGGCCTCGGCTTCCACCCGGTCGAGTACCGCCTCGTGAGAGGCCAACTCCTCGGGCGTGGCGCGCACCACGGGCAGCCGCGGCCGATCCGCCGGAAGCCGCTCGAAACCTTCAACGCGCGATAGAACGCTCTGTGTCGAATCGGAGTCGAACAACGACGTTTGTCCTCCGGTCATCAACAGGTAAACGTCCGCCAGAATCTCCGCGTCGAGCAACGCTCCGTGGAGTTCTCGCTGGGAATTGTCCACCCCGTAGCGTCGGCACAACGCATCAAGGGAATTCCTTTGACCCGGATGCTTGCGACGCGCCAGCTCCAGAGAATCCGTCACGCCACACATATCCCTGATGGACGCCGGGATTCCATCCATTTCGCGCAGCAGCTTGAATTCGAAATCGACAAAGGACACATCGAACGGCGCGTTGTGGATGATGAGTTCGGCGCCGCGAACAAAGTCGAGAAAAACCAAGGCGACTTCGGCGAATTTGGGTTCTTTTTCCAAGCGCTCCAATGTCAGGCCGTGTACTTCAAACGCGGCGTCGTCAATGGGGCGCTCTGGATGGACGTAGCAATGGAACTGGCGGTCGGTCAAGTGCCGGTCCACGATCTCCACCGCGCCAATCTCGATGATGCGATGTCCCTGCTCCGGCTCGAGTCCAGTCGTCTCGGTATCCAGAACTACCTGGCGCATGGTCTGCCGAGCATCACATCTATGGCAGCGTTGGCGGCCCGATCCACGCGCTCGTTCTCTTCCACGCCGCTATGACCTTTTACCCACAACCACTCCACTTCGTGCATCGCTGCAACCGCGTCAAGGCGTTCCCAAAGCGTGCGGTTCTTTACCGGACTCTTGCCCGCGGTTCTCCAGCCGTTGGTCTTCCAACGTTCTATCCACTGGGTGACGCCCATGCGCACGTATTGCGAATCCGTAGTCAGGCGCACGCGGCGACGGGAACTGCCGAGGGCAGCTAGTCCTTCGATGGCTGCCTGTAGTTCCATGCGGTTGTTTGTGCTGCTTGCCGTGGCGCCCTTCAGCAACGTCTCGCGGTCGCCGCACCGCAACAGGGCAGCCCAGCCGCCGGGTCCCGGATTTCCCCGGCATGCGCCGTCGGTGAAGATCTCGACCACTGGCGCGGCGTTCACTGACGGGCCATTGGTCTCGGCATTGCGAGCGGCGCGATATTGTTGTCCGCGGGGGCCAAACGCCCGATGCCAGTTCGCGCGGCCGCGTTTTTTGCGGCAAGCACCAGGTAGACACCGCCTACCGGCACGCGCTTTTCAGCGAGCCAGTCTCCAACCTTCCGCCAACCTTCACCGTCGAGCCCAAGTTTCAGGCTCGCCCGATAGTTCATGTACCGGACGCCCTCTTCGCGATCAAAACCGAGAACCGCCAACCAATCGCTCAGCCGGTACGCGGTGACCAGCGTCATTCCGCGCGGTCGGCGCGCCATCCACAGAGACAGCGGATTGAACGAGCAGATCAGCAATCTGCCGCCAGGACGGATCACGCGTGTGATTTCCCGAATGGCGGCACGCGGATCCTCCGCGTACTCCAGGGCGTGGTGAACGACCACTCCATCCAGGCTGTTCGTGGGAATCGGCAGCGCCTGGGAAACGGCGATCATGGACGGTAGTTCGCTCTCACGAACGGCGCTCGGATCCCGAGACAGGTAGAAACGGTTCTTGACCATGCAACGCGCCGTGGCCGCCGTGGCCTGCGGCGCAGGACCCATCCATAGCAGGCATTCACCGTGAAAACGTCGAACTTGCCTGCGTATCAACGCCGTTTCGCGCACCAAAAGCCGCTTGCCCGGCTCGGTTTCGAACCAGTCCCTCATGAATTGGAGCGCTTGAGGCGAGACCGGCGCCGCCAGGTTGCGAATAACGGTATTTTCCCGCAGAGTAGCGTGAGGATTCGCCGTCATTTTGTACCGCGCGGATACGAACCGCAACCCGGAACTACCCGCAATGCGTGTAAAGAACAGCACGCCCGCCGTTGCGGGAATCGTCGTCAACGTCGGCATGTTTCTACGCCTGGATACCGGGCGGGAATCGGGTCCACCAAGACCGGTGGCGATGCGGCTGTTCGCGTTGTTGCTCGTCTCTACAGCTTGCGGCGCCGCCGCGGTACCGCAGGAACCGGCCGCGTCTCCTGACGCATCTACGGGATTTCTGGAGGTGTTGCGACGGGGCTTCGCCCTGAATCACAGACTTGATCAGCCGGTGGTGTTGCACGAGATAGATCGTGTGAGGCGCAGCCCCTCCTACCTCGCAAGGCTGTCGCCTCGCATCGAACGTTATCTGCCCACAATCTGCGCGGAAGCGCGCGCGCGCGCTATGCCGGCCGAAATCTGCCTCCTGCCGATCATTGAGAGCGGCGTCAACCCGGCCGCCGAGTCAGGCAGCGGAGCGAGGGGCCTGTGGCAGTTGGTTCCCGGCACTGCCAAACGCTATGGATTGAAGATCACCTGGATGGTAGATGAACGCCGCGATCCGATTGCATCGACGGATGCGGCACTCCGGTACCTGAGCGACTTGCAACGTCGCTTCAGCGACTGGACCCTGGCACTCGCCGCGTACAACTGCGGGGAAACCAGGGTAGCCAAGGTCCTGGGCAGCGCGACGGCGGGCGCGTCCTTTTTCGACTTGCGCTGGCCGACGGAAACGGCCGTCTATGTGCCGAGGCTGCTCGCTTTCGCGGCGATTTTTGCTGATCCCTCGGCCCACGGTATCACCCTGCCCGACCGCTTGCGGCGCAACGTGGCATCGGCGAGCCCGGATGTTGCACCAAGGGTCGCGATGATCGCGCAGGATTTTGCCCCCGTGCGCGTGCTCGGAGCCGTCAGCCGGGGAGCGCGAGGGGGCACCCCTCGCAAGAGAGGAGGCGGAAGCATAGCCACGCCTTATGGTGGAGCAAGCATGTGCGCGCACGGGGGCAAAAGTGCCCCACAGGCGGCGCCTTCGGCTTCGCCTGTGGCCCGGCCCCGCTCTTCGACCATGGAACAACCGCGCGGGGTCGCTGGCGCTTCCCGGACGCGTTTGTTCCACGGAAGGCCAGCGAGGGCGTGGCCAGCGCAGTTTGTTCCCGGCAGGTAAGCGTTCGGTTCTCGCGTGATCTTCTGGTGAGAACGTTGTTGCGGTTCATCTCCGCGGGTCCGATGGCGAAGGGCTGGTAACGGTCTTCGACATGCGTTATTTTTGTGCGCATGTCGGTTCCAGCACAGGTCTTGCGGACGATCCCGGCCCCGGTTCGGGAGCTTGGATCCGGTCCGCCCTTCTCGGAGGGAGGCGGGCCGTCCGCGCCGACATCCGGCGCACTGTCCAACGCGAAGTGAGGGTGAAGCGAAGGGTCGATTCCAACGCGAAGTGAGGGTGAAACGGGTGTCCGACGCATCATTCGGGGATGATCGTGGACATTCAGACGCGGCGGCTACGCACAATCGGGCAGCTTCGCGCCTTCGCGGAAGGCAGCGAGGCGGTGGACTTCCGACCGAGGGACCGGGGCGAGGCGTACGGCTTCGCGCGGGCGACGCTGGAGCGCTTCGGCTACCGCAAGCTCGGCAAGCGGGACAAGGGGGTGGTTTTGCGGTTCCTGGTCGTGGCGACGGGCATCTCGCGCCAGCAGATGGAGCGCCTGGTGCGGCAGTGGCGGGACACCGGGACGATCCGGGACCGGCGCGGCGGCAACCGCGGCCGGCCGTTCGCGCACAAGTACGCCGCAGCGGACATCCGGCTGTTGGCGGAGATCGACGAGGCCTTCGGGCAGATGTCGGGGCTGGCCACGCGCGAGGTCCTGCGGCGCCAGTTCGAAGTGTTCGGGGACGCCCGGTTCGCGCGGCTGGCGACGATCTCGAACGGACACGTCTACAACCTGCGCAACTCCGCCGCCTATCGCGCCAAGCGCACGCTGTGGACGAAGACGCGGCCGGCGACCACAGCCATCGGCCTGCGCCAAGCCCCCGGAGCCCGAGGGGCGGCCGGGCCACGTGCGCGTCGACACCGTGCACCAGGGCGACCGCGATGGCGTGAAGGGTCTGTACCTCATCAACCTGGTCGACGAGGTCACCCAGCACGAGTTCGTCGGCGCCGCGGTCGGCATCTCGGAGCGCTTCCTTCTGCCGCTGCTCGAGGGCCTGCTGCGGTCCTTCCCGTTCCCCATCCTCGGCTTCCACGCCGACAACGGCAGCGAGTACATCAACCACCGCGTGGCGGCGCTGCTCGACAAGCTGCGCGCGGAGTTCACCAAGTCCCGCGCCCGCCATTCCAACGACAACGCGCTGGTCGAGGGCAAGAACGCCAACGTCGTGCGCAAGTGGTTCGGCCACGACCACATCCCGCAGCGCTTCGCGCCCCAGGTCAACGCCTTCGCGCAGGGCGTGCTCACGCCGTACCTGAACTACCACCATCCCTGCCTGTTCGCCACCGAGGAGCGCGACCGCAACGGCAAGGTACGCCGCCGGTACCGGCGGCAGGACGTGAGGACGCCCTACGAGAAGCTGAAGCCACTGCCGGTGCCGAGCGGTTCCTGAAGCCCGCCGTGACCTTCGCCGAACTCGACAAGGTCGCCTACGCGATGTCCGACCTAGAGGCGAACCGGCGGGCGAAGCCGTACACCGCGTCCCCGGCCCTCCGGCTTGAAGTCCACTTCCACGATGCCTTCGAGAAATGCCCTGATCTGCTCCACCGTGTGGAGCCGTTCGGTCTGCAGCATCACGATCATCCTCGGAATGATCGTCCAGACACCGCACTTCAGGCTCATCTAGCGCTGGAAACCGTGCCGTCCCCCAGGCTCATGTTCTCATTGGAAAACGCTCTCACCGGCACCCCAACTCGCCGCATAGCTCGCAAACTTCCCACCACTCACTGCTGCTTCAACTCACGAATGGCCGCCACAAAGAGAGCACGATCTATCTTTCGGTCCACGACCAAGAAGATAAACGGCCTATCGACAACGAACGGTGTTGGACGCGAGGCCCCAAAAACGTTCACCGCCGTTACTGACCTCGTTCTCGTCCCTCTCTCATCGACCTCAAGTACAGCATGGTGCAGCACATCATCCACGTACGGTGACGAAACGCCATCGACCATCTCATCAAGGCCGGAGGCAGCACTCCGAAATACCGACGCAACCCCAAGGCGGGTCAGGGCACGCTTTAGGGACACGCCCCTCCGAACGCTAAACCTTGGCATAACCACCTTCAGCTGCCTCACCGGTGCCCTTAGTGCCCCGTAGACATCCGGATGTCCAAAGAGTTCTACCACATCACGATGTTGCTCATTCGTGGACAATGCAATAATCGCACTGAATCTGGGATCTCGATAACTCATGGCAACACAACGAATCCCGTCTTCTGACTCAACATAAGGAAATGACCCCACCGCCTCTATCATTGGCACCTGTACCACCGCATTTCCCCAATTGAAGAACTTCCCTCTCTCCACCCCCTCTGCTCTGAAAGCAACCTGCCACTCACCCGAGAAGGCGTTAAAGGAAATCAACCTAAGCGGCGTATCTAACCCACCTAGCCAATCCATGACGTCGTCAGCCCCATATCGTCCGATCACATCCTTCAACTGCTCCGTCCACCCCGCATCCGAAGCATCAATTACGAGTGTCCCCCCACCCTTAACGCGCTTCAGGTAGGTGTCTTTAAGACGGACCGCCTTTTGGTGCACGATCACGTTCGACCAATGCCAGCTCACACCGCTTCGGTCCGATCGCTCTGACTCCGGACCACATAGCGCCCCAAGAAACCGGAGGAGTTCCGACCTTGCAGACCCGACGGCTCCTGCCTCCAGCATCGAAAGCGCTTCGCAAACTCCATGACTGGCAATCAGTACATTACCACCGTCGTCCACCTTGGTCATAAACTCCGAGATTGCATGTAAGTTCTCAATCGCGTTAGCCACACCGCCTGTCACCATAAAACATCCCACCGCCAAGAGGAATCGAAAGCTACCAAAGAGTTCGCCCGTCCGCAGCACATCCAGTACTCGTAGTCCTGTCCGCAGCCAACCTGCTACGTGGCTGCTTTGCCGATTACTTTTCGCCCCCTAAACGGAACACCTTGAGGATCACACCTGGCGGCGCACCTGTCCGGACGATCCGTCCTCCAACAACGTCTACATTCGCAATCTCCGACCAAGAGGCTCCACTTCCATCTGGACCCGCCATGCCCGCGTCATCGGATGAAATCGAAAACGGAATCGTATCGACCAGCTGGTCGCCGAGACCTTCTCGAAGTACGATACTCACTCTCCCTGAGGCCTGCACCGCGCTACCGTAGTCGGAATAATAGTGAACCCGAACCCGATACAAGCCGTCCAGGATCGTCCCCGTCTCGTTCAGCGTACCGTGCTCGGGCCCAAAACCATTTCTGTCATCGAAATCAAGCGTCAGACCATTCGAGGTCGTCCTACTCCCGTACCACATGCTCTCGCCAGCCGGTTCCGTAATGTACAGATCAACGTCTGTCCCATCCTGATCCCAAGTTAGTGTCGCGAGTAGATGGGCAACTGGCACGTCCCCTTGGAACGTTCGGATCAACGTTGCAGCATTTGTATACCAGTTGCTCTGATTATCAATATCGACACCGGCAAGGAATACGAGCGTATTCGTCCCATTCGAAACCTCCAGCGCCTCACTGAAGCTACCATTAGTACCAACTGGGACGATGCGTGGTTCGCCGCCTTTCACGGTCAAAACTAGTTCCCCCCCCCTTCCCACCAATCCTTGATCCAAGGTACCCGAGACGGTCGTCTCCCGGCTCGCAACCACTTCGCCCTGTCTGGGCGAAGTCACCGAAATCTCATCAGACGTTACGAACCCGCTCGCCGCTTGCTCAGTCAAAGCCAGGAAGTCCTCGTTGCGCCCCAAGCTCGCCACGGCGACGAACCCAAAGCTATCGTATCCGTCATACGTACCAAAGCCGTCATCGTAGCTCAGGCGTTGCGATTGTCTCGGAACGTTCACATCGTAGAACAGGAAACCGGTTTCATCGTACCCATACACCACCGAGGCATGCCCCCCCGGGCCTCCCGACTCCCGCATCAGCAGGATAAGAGGAGCTTGCAGGAACTGCAGGTATCCCTTCATCGTCCGTATGAGAACTGCTTCGGGAAGAGCCTGCTCCACCTGCCATTGGCGATGAGCCCAAGTCTGACTCTGGGCCAATTGGGCGCGAGTAGCTACCAATTGGGCCACCTCGTCACTGAAGCCGCCGTAGAGCCCATCAGTGCGATTATTATAATACCAAACCGCATACCCCGACATCCCCAAGCAGTTGCCATTTGAAGTGAAGTAAATGTTCCCTTGGTTTCTGATCTGCCATCCATGAGTCCTCGGAGCAAAGTTAGTTTGGTAGCCCTGCGGAAGGCTTGCATCGAACGTCGTAAGGACAAATGTCGAAAATGACCGCGACTCGAAGGTGATAGTATCCATGTCCGAGTCAATCGAGAGGATCCGGACCGGCTTATACTGTCCTCCTTCGAAGTGCAGTGGCAGAAGAATCTGGTCCTGGCTCATCTCGGCGTCGTCATAGGCGACACGTATCTTAAACGGCCCGTTGATCTGATCTTGATCGGCTTCGCTGACCTGAATCTCAAAGGCTTCGTCGACCTGTCGGAGTCCCGACGGTAGACCCATGGGAAGCTCCGCTTCCATCACCTCAATCTCGATCGGCTTTAGGATGGCGTCAGCAGGAATCATGATCGTCAGATCGCCGGCCTCGATGTCACCTCCATCTGGATCTGCCTCACCGCGACCGGTAAAAGTCGTGTCATCCGCGGTCGCAAGGCCTCGGATGACAACCAGCGCAGCGGCAACAGCGCCGTCATCATCGATCACCGTCAAACGGAAGATGAAATAGGTATTCTCCACAAGATTGGGCAATGTGAACGATGCGATCGGACCATCCGCTCGGGACAGCTCAACAGCCGGCCCACGGACACTCTCCCAAAGATACGATACGATTCGTCCGTCGGGGTCGGAACTCCCCGAGCCATCCAATACAACCAAGTTCCGTTCGTCGGCTTCCAGGTCAGGACCGGGATCAGCAACCGGTGGTCGGTTTATCTCGGCTAACATACCGGCGATCTGCCATGTCAGATTGGTGGTAGCACCGGTGATGCGATGCAAGGTACCTCTTGGTCCAAGGACATCGTAGTAAATCCAAGTCCCGGTCATCCCGTGACGGAGCAGAACTTCGTCGGCCCTGTCGGCATCGAGGTTGCCTACACCTACGAGTTGATAACTCTGATTCGACGTGACCCCAGTTAGGTTTTCGAGGGAGGCCCTCGTACCATCAATACGGTACGATATCCATTGTCCGTTGTCCCGGTGGCGAAGGAGGAGGTTATTGTAGCGACGATCGCCATCGAGATCGCCAATCCCCGCGAAGAGATAGTCGAGATTTGTTGTGGCGCCAGTGATGCGTCGAAGGACGGCCCTGCGGCCGTCGGTAACATAGTAAATCCATGCACCACTTGTAGTATGTCGAAGCACTAAATCATCCACGCCATCGCCATCGAGGTCCGCCACGGCCCGAATACGGTAGTCCAAGTTCGTCGTCACGCCAGTCAGGTGGCGTAGCTGTGCGCGCTCACCATCGAAGGAGTAAGAAATCCAGTTGCCGTTCTCGGCGTGACGGAGAACAATCTCCGAGTGCTCGTCACCATCGAGGTCGCCAACACCTGCAACAACGTACTCAAGGTTTCGTGTGACGCCGGTTACGCGATGTAAAGTCGCATATCCGTCTCCAGCGATGACGTAGTAGATCCAACTGCCGTTTTCCGTGTGGCGTAGTAGAACTTCTTCACCGTTCTGATCGTTGAAGTTACCGATGCCAACCAACCGATAGTCGAGGTTCTTCGTGGCGCCAACTATTCGCTGGAGCACCGCTCGGGACTCGTCTACGGCATAATAGATCCAGCTTCCATTGTCCGCAGCCCGAAGTAGGATATCGTCTCGACCGTCGGCATCGAGGTCCCCCAATTGAGGTCCCGCCACAACGGTCATGCACGCCAGTGCCACAATATACTTGCCCAATAGACGGATGAGTTGAGAACTGTTCCACGGTCTACTAGCCATGTGCTGTGATTCCCATTGACAGAGGTTCGAACAGCGGCATGATACAATGGGTGCTCGTGGCCTGCCAGACGGAGAGTTGTCCAAACGCTAAATGAGCCTGGGGGATGGCACGGTTTCCAACGCTAGATGAGCCTGAAGTGCGGTGTCTGGACGATCATTCGGAGGATGATCGTGGCGCTGCAGACCGAACGACTGCGCTACGAGGCGCTGGACCGGCCCGGGAAGGGTGCAGTCGCGAGTACCTTGGCAAGACAACCGGCCTGTCCCGCGCGCAGGTGACCTGTCTCATCGCCCAGTACCGGACGGCGGGGCGTGTCGAGGACTGGCGCGGCACCAACGGCGGGCGGCCCTTCGCGCGGGTCTACACGCCGACGGACATCCGGCTGCTGGCCGAGGCCGACGAGATCGGCGGCCAGCTCTGCGGCCCGGCGGCGTGCGAGGTGCTGCGGCGGGAGTACGAGGTGTTCGGCGACGCATGCTACGAGCGCCTGTCACGGCTGTCCGTATCGCACCTGTACAACCTGGCGGTCGAAGACCTAACGCGCCAGGCGGACCACGGTGAACCACACCAGGCCGACCGCGGCGGGCATCGGCGAGAGGCGGCGGCCGGACCCGGGCGGCAAGCCCGGCTTCGTCCGCGTGGACACGGTGCACCAGGGGGAACCGCGATCGCGAGAAGGGCGTCTACGACATCAACCTAGTGGACGAGGTCACGCAGTTCGAGCACGTCGGCGCGGTGGCCGATTTCCGAGGCGTTCCTGCTGCCGGTGCTGGAGGAGATGCTCGTCACGCTGCCGTTCGCGGGCATCGGCTTCCACGCGGACAATGGCTCGGAGTACGTCAACCACCGGGTTGCGGCGCTGCTCAACAAGCTGCACGTCGCCGACTTCACGAGGTCGCGCCCACCGGTCCAACGACAAGCTTCATGCGTCACACAGCACTCCTTTGGGTCTCTGACGTACAACCTTGGCGTAACGTTTTGATCGAGGTCGGTATTTCATGGGCGGTTCCTGGTCGGGCGCATAGAGATGTAAGCGTTCGGTCGTCCCGCGACGGCGGGCAGGGTGTCACCGGTTGAGGACTCGTTTCCAGTCTTTTCTGAGCGGTCGGAGCCAGATGTCCTTTCGAGGCTTGTCGAACTGCCTTTGCCGATCATAGCGCCCGCGTCCCCGGGTGGTTCCGACATGGACCCAGCCGGAAGCCCTGTAGACGGCGCCGGTGTATCGCGGTGTTTCGACGAACGTCTCGATCAGCACGGGCTTTGTGTTGTAGCGCTCGGTCCAGTCCTCGGGCAGGCGGCGGCGGACGATGGCGAGGAGGTGCGAGCCGAGGTTGGGGATTTCGATCCAGGGCAGGATGAGGAACCTCGGATTGTCGACCACCAGCGGGAGGTTCTTCTCGCGCAGCCGCGGCGTCCATCCGATGAAGTTGTCGCGCGCGGCGAGCTTCCAGGCGGCGGTGGAGAAGCCGAGCATGGCGATGGGCCCGCCGTCGCGGTCGTGGACGGCGTAGCGCATCTGGGCGCCGACCAGGGTCTTGTAGCCGAGATAGTGATGGCGGGCGACGAACTCGTTCCACAGCTTGCCCGCGCGGGTGCCGCCCGCGACGGTGCGCAGGTCGAGCGGGCGCACCTCGTCAAGCGTTGTCGGCGCCGGGAACAGCGGCGGTTCGGTGTCCGGCCCGAAGACGATGGGCCCGGGCCGGTTCTGCCGCCACTTCGGCGGCGGCAGGGTGATCAGGCCATCCTTGTGCATGGCCAGCATGGTGACCCGGGCCATCATGTCCTTGAGCCCGCCGTCGGGCTTGAGCCAACCGACGCGCCGGCAGAACTCCCGCGACAGGGCATGGCGGGTCGGCGCCGGCGGGCCGGCGATCAACGCGCGCAACAGCGCCATCTCCCCCGGCGTGAAGTCGCGCCCGTGATAGCGGCACTCGACCGCGCCGGTCATCCGGGCGCCATCAACTCGTTCCGGCGCTCCGCGTCCATCGACCAGGGCGGCCAGGGCGAGAGGTCGTCCGGCGCGCGGCCGCCGTTGTCCGCGCACGCCGCAAGCCACGCGGTCAGCCAGCGAAGGACATCCGCGCCGTTCAATGCCAGGGTGCCGACCGTGGAGTACATCATTGCCGTGAACCGGGCTCCGGCCTCGCTGTCGGAGCCGAAGGAGAGACGTCTGCCAATGGCCGCCCCCCTGAGCATGCGCTCGGAAAAATTGTTGTCCATGGGAACGTCCGGCCGGTCGAGGAACACGCTCAACCCCTCGCGATGGTTCAACAGGGAGCGGAGCGGCTTGCCCTCGCGGGCGTCGTCCGGGAGGCCGTCGAGTTCCCGTCGCGCCGCCGCGAACAACCGCCCGCACTCGCGTTCCAGTTCGCGGTGCGCCGCCGCGAACGCGCGGTTCTGGCCATCGGGGCCGAGACCGGCGTCGTAGTGCTCGAGCCGCGCCCCGTTCAACCGGTAAAGCCGCGCGATGCGCCCGGTCCAGCGCCGCTCCCAGTCCGCCAGCGCCTCGTTGCCGGCCGCGCACTTGATGAAATCCCGGCGCACATGCGCGAAGAGATGTTGCATGCAACATCTTTGGGCATATGTTGCGGCCCGGATTATGTTGCCGAGAGCCGGCATCGCCGCACTGGACATGAAGATCCTCGTTTTGTCCGCAACATAACGTGCTTCAATCACAGTGCGCCAAGGAAGGCCATCAGCCCCTTGTTCTCCTTCCACGGTCTATCCGGTCCGGGCTCCGCGGCATCGCAGAGCGCCATCGCCCTTGCCTTCGTCTCGAGATCGATCTCGGCGTAGATGTTGGTGGTATCCAGGCTGGCATGACCGAGCCAGGCGCGGATCGTGTTCAGGTCGACACCGGCCTGAAGCAAGTGGCTGGCGCTCGTGTGCCTCACGACATGGGGCGTTACTTTCCTCCCGGCCAGGGCCTGAACGCCACCGGCACAACGCTCAACAAGCCGATAGACCCCGAACCGCGTGTAGGGTCTTCGCTGCCGGCTGAGGAAGACGGCATCGCCGGCTTTCCGTCCCTGTATCAGCTCCTCAAGCGCGCTTTCGGTGCGCGGCCACAGCGGACATTGACGGCGCTTTCCGCCCTTGCCGTGAACGGTGACGAGCGCGTGACCGCCGTCGCCTCGCCCGATCCGAAGATCGCTCGCCACCAGCTCCGTCGCTTCGGAGACGCGCGCCCCGGTGTTGTAGAGGAACAGGAGCAGAGCGTGTTCGATCCGGCCCCTCGGCGTCCGGCGGTCGGGAACTTCCAGCAGCGCCGTCATCTCGTCCTTGCTGAGCCAGCCGATCGGCTGCGGCGCTGCCTTCTTCAATGCGATCGCACGGATGTTGGCGCTCCACTCAAGATGGGCGGGATCGCGGCTGGCGACGAAGCGGGCGAAGGCGCGGATCGCCGTCAGGCGTTGGTTGCGGGTCTGCGCGGAGCAGCCGCGGTCATCTTCGAGATGGGCGAGGAACTGCAGTACGCGGCGAGCCGTGAGATCCCGCACCGTCAGGCGGTCGACCGGCTTGCGGGTCCTGGAGGCGGCGAACGGCAGCAGTAGCGTAAAGGTATCGCGGTAGCTCTTCTGCGTGTTGCGGGCGAGGTTGCGCTCGGTGACGATGTGTTCGGTCAGGAAGCGCCGGAGCCACGGGCCGAGTGTGCGGGGCTCACTCATGATCGCCTCCGTTGACATAACTGTCGAAGCGGACCGAGGCCTCATGCAGCAGTTCGGGCGTCATCGACAGATAGACCTGGGTGCCATCGAGATGGGCGTGGCCGAGCCAGGTGGAGAGCGCCGGCAGCAGCCGCTGCACATCGGAGCCTTGTCGATACCAGGAGGCCAGCCGGTTCACAGCCGCCGTGTGGCGCAGAGAATGAAAGCACGGCGGTTGCCGTCCATCGTCCTTGTCATGGTGGATCGCGGCCGTCTGGAGCAATCTTGCGAACGCGAACCGAACGGTGCCTTTGACCAAAGGCGTGCCATCTCGGTTTGCGAGGAAGGTCGAGGCGGTGCCCTTCGGCAACGGGCACCGCGCGCGCTTGGCGGCGTAGACCCGCAGGGCATCGGCAAGTTGAGGACCGACAGGAACGAGGCGGGTCTTGTAGAACTTGGTATCGCGTATGGTCAGCATCGTATCGGGCAGGTCGACATCGTCGAGCGTCAGGCGTTGTGCCTCGCCGAACCGCAGCCCCGCGCCGTAGAGAAGCAGGAGCAATGCGCGCAAGGTGTCGCCGTCGAGCTGGACCGGGCGCTGCCGGCTGATGTCGATGGCGCCGAACAGGCGCTGCAACTCGTCATGCGAGTAGACGTGGGGCGGTGCCGACCGCGGCTGTCTCGGTTCGTCATCCGGCGCCGGGAGCGGCGAACGGGCCGCGTAGCCGCGGCTGATCGCGTAGCGGTAGAACCCGGTCAAGGCGCTGTACTTGTTCGCCCGGTACCGGGTGAGTCGGCCGTTGCCGGCAAGGAAGCTGAGAACATCCGCATCGGCGACGGAGCCGCAGTCGATGTTCGCGCCGACGTGCTTGCTGAAGTAGTGCAGCATTCGTGCGCTGGTGTCGAACTTCGCGCCGTGGGCCTGTCGCCATGCGATATACCGGTCGATCGCATCCCGGAGAATCATGCCAGGCCCTCCAGGTCGATGTCGGCAACCTCGCGGAGGGCGCCGAGTTGTATTTTGGCGTAGGTCGAGGTGGCCGAGACACTGCGATGTCCGAGATAGTCACCAACCTCCTTCATCGACAGGCCCTGGTCGAGCAGATGTTGCGCCGCCGCGTGGCGCAGCGCATGCGGACCGCGACGCTTGCCGGCCATGCCAAGGCGGTCGAGCCGACTTCTGACGACGTGCGAGATCGCACTCCTGCTCAGCGGACGGATCGGGGCGTTCAATGTGAGGAACAGCGCCCGCTCGGGACGCGGGGGACGAAGCTCGCGGAGATAGCGCAGGATCGCCTGTCCGACGCCGCGGGAGAGCGGGTAGTGATGCGTGCGTCCCGGCTTCGGGCGGCGCACCCGCAGTGTCTCCTCCTCCCAGTCCAGATCGTCGAGCCGCAGGCCGGCGACCTCGCCGGACCGCAAGGCATAGGCGATCAACACCGTCAAGATGGCGCGGTCGCGCAGGTCGGCCGACCGGTCGCCCTCGGTGGTGGCGAGCAGGCGCAGAACTTCGCGCCGGTTCAGCCCCTTCGGGACCGTTTCGCCGGGATGGAACCGCGACGGCATGATCCCGTCGGCCAGTCCCGGTTTGCACCAGTGCTGACGTTCGGCGAATCGGAAGAAGGTGCGAAGACGCTGCGCGTAATCGTGGATAGTGACCCGGCTGCAGTCGCGAGCGTGCCAGCGCGCGACCGCCTGGTCGACTTCGGCGATCCCGACCGAAGCCAGTGCGACACCGTGTTCATCAAGCCGATCAAAGAAGCGATCCACCGTGCCGCGGCAACCGCGAATCGTGTCTTCGGACCACCCGCGCTCTTTACGCATCCACGCTGCGAAGACGGCGACCTCGTCGGCGTGGGCGTGTTGCGCCTTGCGAGGTTCTTCGAGCTTATCCACGAAGCGCAGCCATCGCACCGCGTGGCCCAAAAATCTCTGACAAGCCTCTGGATCCGCGGGCAGGCCGCATCGACGCACACCGGGAAGCGACCATCGCCCGGCGACGGCCTCGACTTGGGCTACGCTTACCTGATCGCCTTCGCGCAGATCGAGAAGACGAATCAGGCTGGTCTGATGAACCGCAATCTTGCGCAATGTGGACGACCGGGTCCCCGCCTGTGCGCAATGGCTGAGGTAGCCCAGCCGTTCCTCAAGCAGCGGTGCGGCGTGATAGCTGGCTATGGTGCCGCGGTCGATGAACAAGTCCTCGAACATGATCGTATCTCCTTTTGGTTGGAGACATGACCATGGCAGACAAATGCGAATCAGAAAATTATGTTGCGGACAAAACGAGGATCTTCATGTCCAGTGCGGCGATGCCGGCTCTCGGCAACATAATCCGGGCCGCAACATATGCCCAAAGATGTTGCATGCAACATCTCTTCGCGCATGTGCGCCGGGATTTCATCAAGTGCGCGGCCGGCAACGAGGCGCTGGCGGACTGGGAGCGGCGCTGGACCGGGCGCATCGCGCGGCTTTACCGGTTGAACGGGGCGCGGCTCGAGCACTACGACGCCGGTCTCGGCCCCGATGGCCAGAACCGCGCGTTCGCGGCGGCGCACCGCGAACTGGAACGCGAGTGCGGGCGGTTGTTCGCGGCGGCGCGACGGGAACTCGACGGCCTCCCGGACGACGCCCGCGAGGGCAAGCCGCTCCGCTCCCTGTTGAACCATCGCGAGGGGTTGAGCGTGTTCCTCGACCGGCCGGACGTTCCCATGGACAACAATTTTTCCGAGCGCATGCTCAGGGGGGCGGCCATTGGCAGACGTCTCTCCTTCGGCTCCGACAGCGAGGCCGGAGCCCGGTTCACGGCAATGATGTACTCCACGGTCGGCACCCTGGCATTGAACGGCGCGGATGTCCTTCGCTGGCTGACCGCGTGGCTTGCGGCGTGCGCGGACAACGGCGGCCGCGCGCCGGACGACCTCTCGCCCTGGCCGCCCTGGTCGATGGACGCGGAGCGCCGGAACGAGTTGATGGCGCCCGGATGACCGGCGCGGTCGAGTGCCGCTATCACGGGCGCGACTTCACGCCGGGGGAGATGGCGCTGTTGCGCGCGTTGATCGCCGGCCCGCCGGCGCCGACCCGCCATGCCCTGTCGCGGGAGTTCTGCCGGCGCGTCGGTTGGCTCAAGCCCGACGGCGGGCTCAAGGACATGATGGCCCGGGTCACCATGCTGGCCATGCACAAGGATGGCCTGATCACCCTGCCGCCGCCGAAGTGGCGGCAGAACCGGCCCGGGCCCATCGTCTTCGGGCCGGACACCGAACCGCCGCTGTTCCCGGCGCCGACAACGCTTGACGAGGTGCGCCCGCTCGACCTGCGCACCGTCGCGGGCGGCACCCGCGCGGGCAAGCTGTGGAACGAGTTCGTCGCCCGCCATCACTATCTCGGCTACAAGACCCTGGTCGGCGCCCAGATGCGCTACGCCGTCCACGACCGCGACGGCGGGCCCATCGCCATGCTCGGCTTCTCCACCGCCGCCTGGAAGCTCGCCGCGCGCGACAACTTCATCGGATGGACGCCGCGGCTGCGCGAGAAGAACCTCCCGCTGGTGGTCGACAATCCGAGGTTCCTCATCCTGCCCTGGATCGAAATCCCCAACCTCGGCTCGCACCTCCTCGCCATCGTCCGCCGCCGCCTGCCCGAGGACTGGACCGAGCGCTACAACACAAAGCCCGTGCTGATCGAGACGTTCGTCGAAACACCGCGATACACCGGCGCCGTCTACAGGGCTTCCGGCTGGGTCCATGTCGGAACCACCCGGGGACGCGGGCGCTATGATCGGCAAAGGCAGTTCGACAAGCCTCGAAAGGACATCTGGCTCCGACCGCTCAGAAAAGACTGGAAACGAGTCCTCAACCGGTGACACCCTGCCCGCCGTCACGGGACGACCGAACGCTTACCCCGGCAGGACTTCCGATAAATGGGAACAACCTATTGAAAGCAAAAGATATCCGAATACTCACAAGCGTCTTGGTGCAATATCCGGGCGAGGACCGTACCCGATCTGCCGCACATCCGTGCGATCACTACGTCGGCTCAGGGCGGGGTGATTTCCAGACCCGCTTCCTCTCTCAAAGAGTCCAATACTGAACCCATGGCGCGCTGACTCGCCAGTTGCGCCAAATCACCGCGCAACGACGCGCGTTCCGTCTCGCTCATGGCACCGTAGTCGCCGGGATCCACACGAGACACAACAACCACCGCCGAACCGCCGTTCGGAAGACGGGTCGTCGCCGCAGATCGTTCTTCGCCCACCGGCGGAGACAGCTTGAACGCAGTTTCGCGCACCCACTGCGGGATGCCCGGATCAGTGAAACTCGCCGACTCGAGCGTTTTCCAGGTGAGTGAATGCTCGGCGGCCACGTCCGAGGCGGCTTCGCCGGAAAGCAAACGCGCCAGCGCGACGTCCGCAGCCATGGATGCAACCTCCCCGCCGCGTTGTGCGGCAAGAGTTTCACGCACGTTCTCGGCGACCTCTTCGAGCGGCACTTCCATGGCAGGATGGTGTGCCGTGACCCGCGCCACCACTGCGCTGCCGCTACCAAGCTTCATAGCGGGACTGTTATAGCCTTCAATCAGGACATCGGGCTCGAAGACCGCCTCGCGTAGTGCCCTATCACCAAAAACGCCTTCGCCGGCTTCGCGGGTTACTCCCTGGGCAGCGCGGATTTCCAGGCCCAGAGCCTCGACGATACCGCTCAACGTATCCGGCTGTTCGAATGCGATTTCGTCCATCACCCGCAGATTCTCCTCGAAAATGGGTTCTGCGCGGTCGCGTTTGATCGACTCGAGAAGTCGGTCCCGCGCGTCCTCAAGGGCGCGTTGCTCGGCCTGCTTGACTTCGAGCAACATGATGAGATGTACGCCGAACTGGGTCGTCACGGGATCGGAGAGCTCGCCAATCTCAAGGCCCCATAGCGCCTGTTCGAACGCCGGCACGAACGCGCCTCGACCAGCGAATCCCAGGTCGCCTTCGTTCGGCGCCGATCCGGCATCTTCCGACACTTCCTTCGCCTTGTCCCCGAAGGACGCGCCTCTCTCGATCTCGGAGCGTATTTCGAGAAGCGTTGCGACGGCGTCCTCCTGTGTACGCGTGTCCGTCGTCTGCAGCAGTATGTGCGCGGCCCGCCGCTCCTCGCCCGCGCCCGATTCGAGTCGGATGCGCTCTTCCTCTTCGAATGCCGCGACGATGTCTATCTCACGAACCTCCTGGTCCGCTGACAAAGCGTCCAACGATAGCTCGACATACGTGAGGTCGACGTTCTCTTCCGTCAGGAAAAGGTGGATGTTCTCATCGTAATAGCGCTCGACCTCTTCATCCGACACCTCGATGCCTGCCGTGAAGCCATCCACCGATAACTCAAGGTATGCGATATCGCGGAGTTGCCACAAGGCCCGCGAAGCATCCCTGATTTCCTGATTGGTCACGACGACCGTATCGGTGACAGCGCCCCTGAGTTGATCGATGCGAACGTTGCGCTCCTGGTCATCGAGGAACGACGCGGGTGAAAATCCAGCGCTCGCCAGCATCGAACGAAATCGTCCTTCGTCGAAAACACCGTCCACCTGAAACTCGGGCATTGACGTAATCTCGCGATCCAATTCACTCCTTGCCACCGCCAGACCCAGATCATCCGCCAGTTGCAGAAAAAGGGTACGGTTGATCAACAACGCCAAGGTCGATTGTCGAACCTGCTCACGGTCTATCAGGGCCGGATCCACGTCTTCGCCCAGTTCCGCAAGCAGGGCGCGCGACCGCTGGTCAGTTTGGCTCTCGAGGTAGGCTTCGGTGATTTCCTCGCCGTTAACGGTCGCTGCGACGGGCTCGCCGACAGTGAACAAGTTGAAGGCTCCGAAACCGAAAACCGTCAGCACGAAGGCGATAATGGCGACCATGATCTTGGCACCCAAAGTCTGCGCGCCATCGCGCATCTTTTGCAGCATCATGTCTGCAGCATCACGTTTTCAGTGCTCCATTCCAGGCACGTGGATTCCGCCCGCTGGCCCGGACTAGCCGCATTCGTCGCCGCGCAGGACTACGCGCGGCCTGGCGAAGCGAAACTTGGCCTCTATCCGTTGACAGCGTCTCTGAGCGCCTTGCCTGCCTTGAACGCCGGCACCCTGGATGCGGCGATTTCGATAGCTTCACCCGTCCGCGGGTTACGCCCGGTTCGCGCCGCCCGATCGCGCACCGAAAACGTCCCAAATCCCGCAATGGCCACCGGTTCGGAGTTCTTGAGGGATTCGGCCACCGCATTGCACAGTGCATCCAGCACCCTGCCCGCGGCAGCCCTGGAGGTATCGGCGGAGTTGGAAATCGTATCAATTAGTTCTGACTTGTTCATGCTCAATCATTCTCAGTTGGTACGGTAAAAACCGGGTTGGGAAATGTTTGCAAGCTATCGCTTAAGCAACGCGGGACTTATATCAACGGCGAAAAAACGCTGTCAACGGCAGAATCACCCCGACGATCGATACGGACGACGGGAACATCCGGATCCACTCCGGCACCGGGGGCGGATCCCGGTTCCGGCCCATCTTCCGTCTTGGGCGCCGGACGGCGTTCGAGGGCGGCTCCGATCACGTCGTCCATCCATTTGACCGGCAGGATGTCCAACGCCGCCTTGACGTTGTCCGGCACTTCCTTCAGGTCGCGCGCATTGTCCTCGGGGATGACGACGTGGCGGACGCCGCCTCGGTGCGCGGCAAGTAGTTTTTCTTTCAGGCCGCCTATCCTCAGCACCTGGCCGCGCAACGTAATTTCGCCGGTCATCGCAACGTCCGCCCGAACTGGTATGCCCGTGAGCACCGACACGAGAGCGGTACACATCCCTATTCCGGCGCTCGGCCCGTCCTTTGGCGTCGCCCCTTCGGGAACGTGTATATGGATGTCATGTTTCTCGTGGAAGTCGCCCTCGATACCGAAATCGAGCGCGCGGCTGCGCACGAACGTCAGCGCCGCCTGAATCGACTCCTGCATGACTTCACCCAGAGAACCGGTCTTCGTCTGTCGGCCTTTCCCGCGCACGGCGACCGCCTCGATATTCAGAAGTTCACCACCCACTTGCGTCCATGCCAGACCGGTGACGACTCCGATCCGATTCTCATCGTCCGCCCGACCGTAGTCGAACTTGCGGACGCCATTGTAGTTCTCGATGTGTTCCTCGAGGATAGACGTCTCGATATCCGTGTCATCCACGTCGCCCAGGGTCTGGTCCTTGACGACCTTGCGGCAAATCTTGGCGATTTCGCGCTCCAACGCGCGCACGCCCGCTTCGCGAGTGTAGTAGCGGATGAGCTCGACAATAGCCCGTTCGGAAATTTTGAAATCAACGGCCGCCAATCCATTCAACACCTTCTGCTTCGGGACGAGAAAGCGCGTTGCGATGTTGGCCTTTTCGTCCTCTGTATACCCGGGCAGTCGAATCACCTCCATGCGATCAAGCAGCGCCGGGGGAATATCCATGGAATTCGATGTGCATACGAAGAAAACGTCGGATAGATCGTAGTCCACTTCGAGATAGTGGTCGTTAAAGGTGTTGTTCTGCTCCGGGTCGAGCACTTCGAGCAGAGCCGACGCTGGATCTCCCCGGAAATCCATGCCCATCTTGTCGACCTCGTCGAGCAGAAACAATGGGTTGCGAACGCCGACCCTCGCCACCTTCTGCAGTATCTTGCCCGGCATCGAACCGATGTAGGTGCGGCGATGTCCTCGGATCTCCGCCTCGTCCCGCACGCCGCCGAGCGACATGCGCACGAATCTGCGATTCGTGGCACGTGCGATCGACTCTCCGAGCGAGGTCTTGCCGACGCCGGGCGGTCCGACCAGGCAAAGCACGGCGCCCTTGACCTTGCCTACGCGCCGCTGGACCGCGAGATACTCGACGATACGCTCTTTCACCTCACGTAAACCGTAGTGGTCTGCTTCGAGAATCTCCTCCGCAGCCTTGAGATCCCGGCGCGTGCGGCTTCGCCGCTTCCAGGGAAGCGCCAGCAACCAGTCGAGATACCCGCGAATGACCGTCGCCTCGGGCGACATCGGCGGCGTGCGCATAAGTTTTGCCAATTCGTGCTCCGCCTTGTCCTTTGCTTCCTTGCGCATGCCGGCATCGTCGATCTTTCGTCGAAATTGCTCGAATTCGTCCGGCAACGCCTCGCCGCCGAGTTCCTGCTGGATCGCCTTCATCTTTTCGTTCAGGTAGTACTCGCGCTGGCTATCCTCCATCTGTTTCTTGACGCGGCCACGTATATTCTTCTCCAGGCGATTGAGCGCCATCTCGGCTTCCATCAAACCAATGATCCGCTGCATGCGGTTGTCCAATTCCACGGCCTCAAGGACTGCCTGCCGGTCTTCGAGCTTGAACGGGAGTTGCGTCGTGATGGTGTCGATAAGGCGACCAGGTTCATCGATGGAGGACACTGAAGAAACCGTCTCCGGGGGTACTTTCTTCGAAGCCTCGGCGACCGACTCCACATATGCATCGAACTGCGACGACACCGCGCGCGCTACCGCTTCCGCCATCGCCGTTTCGACCCGAGGCTCTTCGGCGATTTCGACATCCGCGACCAAATGCCGCCCGTTGTCGCGCACGTCGGCAATCCGCGCGCGCCCCACCCCCTCCACCAGGGTCTTGACCGTGCCGTCGGGCAGTTGCAGTAGTTGCAGCACCGTCGCCGATGTGCCGACCCCGAACAGGTCTCGCTGTCCGGGACTCTCGCATTCCGCATCGCGTTTGGAGACGAGAAGAATCTGCTTGTCTCCCGCCAGGGCCGACTCCAACGCCATAATGGATGACTTGGTGCTGACGAACAGCGATAGCACCCCGTGCGGGAAAGCCACGATATCGCGCAATGGAAGGACGGGAAGCGGTGCGTGGCTCATTTCAAAGAAGCCCTGGCCGGCTGATTCGTCTGGGGAAAGCGCCAACTGTCGCTCTCGTCAATTCCGAGCGCGCTTCGGTTCCGGATGGTGGAGCCCAAGGCTGTCGCTGCCCGGCGCGCAGGAGCGTGCAAGTCAGTCCTTCGGCAACGCCGTGGCGTGACCGACGTTTTCGTACATCAGCAAGGGTTTGCTTTCCCCGTTGATGACGCTCGCGTCGATAACGACCTTGGCGACTGATTCAGACGAGGACGGCAGATCATACATAATGTCGAGCAGCACGGACTCCAGGATGGAGCGAAGTCCCCGTGCGCCGGTCTTGCGCTCCATGGCCTTCTGCGCCACGGCTCGCAACGCACCTTCGCGGAAGTCGACTTCTGCGCCCTCCATGCCGAACAGCTTCGCATACTGCTTGGTGAGCGCGTTCTTCGGCTCGGTCAGTATCTGCACCAGCGCTTCGGCGTCGAGCTCTTCGAGTGTCGCCACCACCGGGAGGCGTCCGACGAATTCGGGAATGAGACCGTACTTGATCAGATCTTCGGGTTCGACCTGACGCAACGTCTCGCCGATGTTCTTGCCCGAGACCTCTCTCCTGACCTCGGCCCCGAATCCTATGCCACTGCGATCCGAGCGATCGACGATGACCTTGTCGAGGCCTGAAAAGGCGCCCCCGCAGATGAACAGAATGTTGCCGGTGTCGACCTGCAGGAACTCCTGCTGGGGATGTTTGCGCCCGCCCTGGGGCGGCACCGAAGCGATCGTGCCCTCGATAAGCTTCAACAACGCTTGCTGGACCCCCTCTCCTGAAACGTCGCGCGTTATGGACGGATTGTCCGATTTGCGCGAAATTTTGTCGATCTCATCGATGTAGACAATTCCGACCTGTGCACGTTCGACATCGTATTCGCACTTTTGCAGGAGTTTCTGAATGATGTTCTCCACATCCTCGCCGACGTAACCCGCCTCGGTAAGCGTCGTTGCATCGGCAATTGTGAAGGGTACGTCCAGCAGCCGTGCGAGGGTTTCCGCGAGCAGCGTCTTGCCGCACCCCGTCGGGCCGATCAGGAGGATATTCGACTTGGAGAGCTCGACGTCGTCACCGTTGCCGGCGCCCGAGTTGCCTTTCGCCGTCGAGTTCAAGCGCTTGTAGTGGTTGTATACGGCGACCGACAGGACCTTTTTTGCGTGCTCCTGACCGATGACATACATGTCGAGGATATCGTTGATCTGCCGGGGAACGGGAAGCTTGTTGGCGTCCTTCCCCGGATCATTTTCCTGAACTTCCTCGCGGATGATGTCGTTGCAGAGCTCAATGCACTCCGTACAGATGAAAACTTCCGGGCCCGCAATAAGTTTGCGTACTTCGTGCTGACTCTTGTGGCAAAAAGAGCAGAACAGGGGTTTCCCCGAATCGTTGCCCTTGCCGCGTTGATGGTCCGCCATACAGCCTTTCCGTCTCTCTTGTGCTCGCTATCCTCTGTGTGGCTTTACGCCCGTGCTAGTCAGCACCAGGACGCCCGGCCTTCAACCATGCTTGCAAACGTGCCAAGTTTCAAGCCCCAGCCTTGTCCAACGTGACATGAGCCTGAACGGGGGGCGTAAATCCAACGACACATGAGCCTGTAGCGCGGCGTCAGGGATCATCGGAGGATGATCGTGACGCTACAGACGCAACGGGTTCGGACCCTGGAGCAGGTTCGCGCCTTTGTGGAGGGCAGCGAGGCGGTGGACTTTGCCGGGGGCGCCCGCAAGGGCGTCCACACCTTGGTTCGCCGCACGCTGGTGAGGTTGGACTATCACCGCCTGGGCAAGGCGGACAAGGGGCTGGTGAAGCGGTATCTGGCGAAGGTGACCGGGTTGTCGCGGGCCCAGTTGACGCGACTGATCGGCCAGCATCGCCGGACCGGGCGCATCGAGGATCGGCGCGGCCGAGTGCCGGCGCGGCCGTTCGAGCGGCGCTACACGTCCTCGGACATCCGGCTTTTGGCGCGGGTGGACGCGGAGCTGGGCCAGATGTCCGGATCCGCCACCCGCGCGGTGCTGCGCCGGGCCTGGACGGTGTTCGGCGATCTCCGATTCGAGCGCTTGGCGGGGTTGTCCAACGGACATCTGTACAACCTGCGCCAGTCCCGCACCTACCGCAACGTGCGCCGGATCTGGCATCGCACCCGGCCGACGCCGGTGGCGATTGGGATACGGCGCCGACCGCAGCCGCGGGGACAGCCGGGATTTTTGCGGGTGGACACGGTCCATCAGGGCGACCTGGACGGGGTCAAGGGCGTCTACCACATCAACGTGGTGGACGAGGTCACCCAGTACCAGCAGGTGGGCACCGTGCCAGCCATCTCCGAAGCCTTCCTGATTCCGGTGCTCGAAGCGCTGATCGAGGCGTTTCCCTTTGACGTCAAGGGCTTCCATGCCGACAACGGCTCCGAGTACATCAACCACCGGGTTGCCGAACTGTTGAACAAGCTGCATGTCGGGGAGTTCACCAAGTCCCGCGCCCGGCAGTCCAACGACAACGCCCTGGTGGAGGGCAAGAACGCCGCGGTGATCCGCAAGTGGCTCGGCTACGCCCACATCCCGGCGCACTTCGCCGAGCCGGTCAACGCCTTCAACCGGGACGCCCTGTCGCCGTTTCTGAACTACCACCGGCCCTGCCTGTTCCCCACCGAGGAGACCGACGGTAAGGGCCGGGTGCACAAGCGCTATCGCGATGCCGACGTGATGACCCCCTACGAGAAGCTGAAGTCGCTCACCGACGCCGAGCAATACCTGGCCCGGGGCATCACCTTCGAGCAACTCGATGTCGCCGCCCACGCGGTCAGCGACCTGGCGGCCGCCGCGGCGCTGAACCAGGCCCGGAACGATCTTTTCCGGTCGATCGATCGAGAGAACCCCGCCGCCTGAGACACTCGGAGTCCTGTGGAGTTGTGGACGAGTCCTGCGGACCGGCGCACGCCCTGCGGGCCGTGTGGACAGCCCGTGGACAACGCTAGCGCGTTGCCCACCGCCTGACCACACTCGCGCGCCTCTCGCCCACAACTCCACAGGACCGACAACAAGATTTTGTTGCTCAAAGAAAGCGATGGACCGCTCTTGTACGCAACACGCCGACAGGCCAAGATGGCGTCTCGTTCAATACCGATTCCGATGCCGCCTACAGTTCAGTCAAGCTCTCCGTTCAGGCTCATTTCGGTATTGGATTAGACTGCCCCGCGCTAGTGCCACAAAATCCATCGCCCTATCGGGCGCCGTGTTTTGCCCCCGCCCAAGCCCACCTATCACCCCGTCGATGTTGCCGCTGGCGCGGCAAGTCCGACAGACTGCTAGCGCCACAAAATCCATCGCCCTGGCCGACGCCGTGTTTTGCCCCCGCCCAAGCCCACCTATCACCCCGTCGATCTTGCCGCTGGCGCGGCAAGTCCGACAGACCGCTAGCGCCACAAAATCCATCGCCCTGGCCGACGCCATGTTTTGCCCCCGCCGGATGTGTCCGGGCTAGCGAATCGCGGCCGCCTTGAGTTTCGGGGGCGGGTAGTGCACCACGTCGATCAGCCCGTAGTCCACCGCATCCTCGGGGCTCATCCAATAGTCCCTGTCGGTATCTTCGGCGATGCGTTCGACGGGCTGTCCGGTATGTTGCGCCAGAATCGTGTTCAGCCGCTGTCGCATCGAAACGATTTCCCTCGCCTGTATCTCTATGTCCGCGGCCACGCCCCGGGAGCCTCCAGATGGTTGGTGGAGCATCACGCGCGAATTGGGCAGTGCGAAGCGCTTTTTCGGCGCGCCTGCGGCGAGCAGGAACGCCCCCATGCTGGCAGCCTGCCCGATACACCAGGTATTCACGTCGCATGAAACGAACTGCATGGCGTCGTAGATCGCCAGTCCCGCGGTGACCGAGCCGCCGGGGGAATTGATATATAGGGAAATGTCCTTCTCAGGATTCTCGGACACGACGTATAGCAACTGGGCGACGATCAGATTCGCGACATTGTCGTCCACCGGCCCGACGATGAAGATGATGCGATCCCTCAGCAGCCGCGAATAGATATCGTACGCGCGCTCGCCGCGGGGACTCTGTTCGACCACCATGGGGACCAACCCAAGGTTTCTTATCGTCCGATGTTGATCGTTCACTGCTAATCCTCTCTTCAGCCTACTCGATGCCCCTGATCGTTCCCGCGGTACTTTCTCATCCTCCGCAGCGCGCCGAGGTCGGATCGCTCGCTACGCTTGTTGATCGGCCTCGTCCGGCGACGCCAGCTTTCCGGACATCACATCCTGGAACGTGCTCTGTACGGTTTCCACCGTCGCCAACCCGGCCACGTGGTCGATCACCTGCTCGGTGAGCGTAGTTTGTTCGACCGACTGCAACAACCTCTCGTCGCCATAGTACGCGTCGATCACCTCTTTCGGGTTTTCATACCGCTCGGCGATGGCTTCAATACGGTCGCGGAGACTGTCCGCGTCCAACGTCAACGACTCGTGGGCCACGATGGCCTTCATGACCAGGCCGGTCTTCACGCGCTTCTCCGCTTCCGCGCCAACGAGGTCCCCCAACCGCTCCAGATTTTCGTCCTGCGCTGGCAGTCCGACACGCCGGCGAAGATCCGCGCTCATCTGTTCCCGCTCGCGTTCAATCAATGCTTCCGGCAGGGCAAAGTCATGTATGCGGGCAACCGCCTCCAGAACCTGCGCATGCATCTGTTGGCGAATCGCGGCGTCGAGCCGGGCCTGCATGTCCTTTTGAATAGCCTCGCGGAAAGCCTCCTCGCCGCCTTCCTTCACCCCCAATGAACCGAAGAAGGCATCGTCCAGATCAGGCAGTTCGGATTCCTCCACCGAGGCGACAGCCACCGTAAGGGCGATTTCGCTGCCGCGCAGGGACTCATCCGGAGAGTCTGGCGGAACTGTCGCCGAAAATTCCTTCTTGTCGTCCCGGGACATGCCCCGCACGGCCTGGTCGACATCCTCCAGCACACTGCCGTCGCCAATGATGAACGCAGCGTCCTTTCCCGGAATGCGTGGATCGTGCAACGGATCGCCGAGAACGGTGAAATCCGCGGCAATCAGGTCGCCTTCGTCCGCCGGACGATCTACGCGCTCCCACTTCCTGTTTCGTTCCCGCAAGGTCTGGATCATCTCGTCGATGTCCTCATGCGTCACCTCGGCTTCCGGCCGCACGATGCGGATCCCGGAAAGGTCGCCCACCTCCACTTCAGGCATGACCTCGAAGGTCGCCACATATGTGAATTCCGCGCCGGCCGCGAGGTCCGGCGGGTCAAAGGTAGGAGGCCCGGCGAGATCAAACGATTCGCGCTGCGCCGCTTCGACGAAGCTTGTTTGCATCAAGTCCGCAGCAACCTCGCGGCGTATCGATGCCCCGAATCTCCGACTCGCCTCCTTCACCGGCATCTTGCCGGGCCGAAAACCGTTCACGCGGGCTTCCCGCGCCACAACACGCGTCCTCACTGCGACCCCATCATCGAACGCTCGGGCAGGCAACGTCACCTTTATGCGGCGCCGCAGGCCTTGAGCGCTCTCGACGGAAACCTGTATCTCGCCTAGTGCCATCAGCTTTCAGGACCTAAAGGGCGCGCGCCGCGAAAGATCGGACTTCAGGTGCGTTCTCCATGGGACGTAGTCTGTCTGTTCAGGCGCAATCGGGCAACCGATGCCTACAGGCGTCATGATTTTGGGGTGGACGATGGGGTTTGAACCCACGACCGCCGGATCCACAATCCGGAGCTCTACCAGCTGAGCTACGCCCACCATCGGTGCGGCTGCGTGCGCCGCATATGTATTGACTCTCATCCATGCCGCCGAGCCGGCCACGAAATTGGCACGCCCGGCAGGGCTCGAACCTGCAACCCTCGGCTTAGAAGGCCGATGCTCTATCCAGTTGAGCTACGGGCGCAATTGGCGTCGCCACCTCCCATGACTTGTCAAAAAATGCTTGACCATGCGCTACAAGGAAACCCATATGAGGAAACGTTGGCATTCTTGGTCGGGGTAGGGAGATTCGAACTCCCGACTTCCTGCTCCCAAAGCAGGCGCGCTGCCAGACTGCGCCATACCCCGCCGCACGCGCCACTCGGGCGCCGTTCGCTCAAGCGAAGCCCTTCTGCGCGCGCATCATACTGGCCGCCATATGGACGGTCAAACTTGAAGCATGTAAAACTTGAACCGCGGCCCGCCGTGCGGAAACGGTGCGACAGCCAACTGTACACATGCGGGAACGTCGGAGTACGTTGGGCGACACCGGCGCGTCGTCCGCCGAAGGACGGCCAATGTCGGAAACGCCTCGGCGCCACGGGAATGGCACATTCCGCCAACGGAAAGACTGACACCATGACCGCGCAAATACTCGACGGCAACGCAATCGCAGGATCCATCCGGGAACGGATCGCCGCCGCGGTCGCCGAGCGACGCGCCAGGGATTTGCGTCCGCCCGGCGTTGCCGTACTGCTGGTCGGAGACGATGCCGCTTCGGAGATCTACGTCCGATTGAAGCGCCGGGATTGCCGCGAAGTCGGCTTCAAACATGACATACGCCACCTCTCCGCCAACACACAGCCCGGGGAGCTATCGGCGATGATCGAAGAACTCAACGCCGACGACAGCATCGACGGCATCCTTGTGCAGTTGCCCCTGCCGCCGCAGTTTGAAGCCTCCCGGATCCTCGAAAGCATCGCTCCTTCAAAGGATGTCGACGGGGTTCACCCCTACAATATCGGGCGTTTGGCGCTGCGCAGGCCCGCGCTCCGTTCGTGCACGCCCAAGGGGATCATGACGCTCCTCGGGCACGCCGGGCGCCAGCTGCGCGGTCTGGACGCCACCATCGTCGGCGCATCCAACCATGTCGGCAGGCCGATGGCGCTCGAGTTGCTCCTCGCCGGCTGCACGGTCACGACGGCACACAAATTCAGCAAGGACACGGCGAGGCACGTCGCGTCGGCAGATGTCGTCATATCTGCGACCGGCCAACGTGGCCTCATTCGCGGTGACTGGATCAAGCCGGGAGCGATCGTCATCGATGTCGGTATCACGCGCGAAAACAACAGGTTGTATGGCGATGTGGAGTTCGACGCCGCGCGTGAGCGCGCCGCCTGGATCACGCCGGTGCCCGGCGGGGTCGGCCCCATGACGCGAGTGTCGATGCTCGAAAACGCGCTTCAGTCCGCCGAAGCGACATGACCGCGCTATTCGTGTCCGACCTGCACATCGACGCCGGCAAGCCGCACGTGCTCGAAGGATTTGAGCGCCTTGTCGAGCGCGAGGCCCCGTCGGCCGATGCGCTCTATATATTAGGCGATCTCGCGGAGGTGTGGATCGGAGACGACGACGACTCCGAAACCGCCGAAGCCCTGCGCGAAGCGCTGTCGCGGGCGGCGCGCCTTTGCCCATTGCGCATCATGCACGGAAACCGCGACTTCCTTTTCGGTCAGCGGTTCGCCCGGGAGGTCGGCGGCGAACTCATCGACGATCCGCATATCGCCGAAATAGACGGACAACGGGTACTCCTCAGCCACGGCGATGCGCTTTGCACGGCGGATACCGCATATCAACTCGCCCGCCGCCTGTTTCGCTCCGAAGCGTGGCAACGCGACATACTCGGCAGGAGTCTTCAGGAGCGCCGCGGCATAGCGCAGCAAATGCGGCGGCAAAGCACGGCGGCGAACGCGAACAAAGCAGAGAACATCATGGATGTGACTCCCGAAGAAGTCGTCGCATTGATGCGGCGGATGGGTTGCGCGACGCTCATACACGGGCATACGCATCGGCCCGGCGTGAACGACGTGCCCCTAGGAGACACGGTCGGCACGCGCTATGTTCTGGGCGATTGGGACCGTTGCGGCTGGTTCATCCGCTTTGAGGGGACACCCGAGCTGGTGTGTTTTCCGCTATAGCCGGGTGCCCGGCGACGCGGGCGGGCCGCCGTGGAACCTCAGTTCCTTGTCGGGGGCCAGGATCAACGCCCGCTCTACATCCAGCAGTTCCCCCGCGCGATCATCGATCGGCGATCCGGCGCAATGGCGGGCCAAACCGAGATATATGCGGAAGTGGCGTGCCTCGGAGGCCAGCAGATTCCTATAGAAACGTCCCAGGTCGCCATCAATGCGGAGAGAAAGCCGATAGAAGCGCTCGCACGAGCGCGCTTCAATGATGGCACCGACGATCAGCGTATCGATGACGCGTGCCGGCTCGCATTTGCCGACCTGGGCAAACATTTCTGCAGCGTAGCGCGAAGAGGACAAGTGTCGATACGTCACGCCGCGCGAATGCATCGCCTTGAGCACCTGCTCGAAATGTCGCAATTCCTCGCGCGCGATCTTCGACAGCGCCGTCAGCAAGCGCGGCCGGTCGACGTAGCGAAACAACATGCTGAGCGCGGTGCCCGCCGCTTTCTTCTCGCAGTTGGCGTGGTCGATCAGCAGGATGTCGAGCGAATCCAGCGCCGCTGCCACCCAGGCGTCAGGGGTATCGCAGGCCAGAAACGCGCGAACCGGAGCGATGTCGGCGGCTGTCATTGCGCGAGAGTGCGAAAGTTTCGCTCGTAAGCGGCCGTCGCGCGGGCATAGAACTCGCGGTCTATGGCACCAAACAGCTCATCGGCCGAAATGTCGGCGGCGAAGCTTGAACGGGCGAGCCCCAGCAAGGCGAGATCGGGCGCGCCCCGCGTGCGGCGCAAGGTCTCGTAGGCAACGCTCAAGCCCGTCCAGCCAGGTGCCGGAGCGATCCGCAGGGCCGCGGCGGCTTCAAAAAGGACTGCTTCGTTCTCGATCAGCACGAACTCGGCGACAGCCGTGTCGCGCAAGTCTTTCAGGCGTCGCCACACAGCGGTGCGCTGTGTCGCGGCGTATCCGTTCCATCCGGTCACTTCGTGGGCGAAGCGTTTGCATCCGCGGCAAATCAGGTCGCCATAAGTGGTCGAACAGATGCCGATACACGGCGTTTGTCGCACCCTCAAGCCGCCGAACCCCAGGGACTTGTGGCGCTAGCAGCCTGTCGGACTTGCCGCGCCAGCGGCAAGATCGACGGGGTGATAGGTGGGCTTGGGCGGGGGCAAAACACGGCGCCCGCCAGGGCGACGGATTTTGTGGCGCTAGCAGCCTGTCGGACTTGCCGCGCCAGCGGCAAGATCGACGGGGTGATAGGTGGGCTTGGGCGGGGGCAAAACACGGCGCCCGCCAGGGCGACGGATTTTGTGGCGCTAGCAGCCTGTCGGACTCGCCGCGCCAGCGGCAAGATCGACGGGGTGATAGGTGGGCTTGGGCGGGGGCAAAACACGGCGCCCGCCAGGGCGACGGATTTTGTGGCGCTAGCAGCCTGTCGGACTCGCCGCGCCAGCGGCAAGATCGACGGGGTGATAGGTGGGCTTGGGCGGGGGCAAAACACGGCGCCCGCCAGGGCGACGGATTTTGTGGCGCTAGCAGCCTGTCGGACTCGCCGCGCCAGCGGCAAGATCGACGGGGTGATAGGTGGGCTTGGGCGGGGGCAAAACACGGCGCCCGCCAGGGCGACGGATTTTGTGGCGCTAGCAGCCTGTCGGACTCGCCGCGCCAGCGGCAAGATCGACGGGGTGATAGGTGGGCTTGGGCGGGGGCAAAACACGGCGCCCGCCAGGGCGACGGATTTTGTGGCGCTAGCAGCCTGTCGGACTCGCCGCGCCAGCGGCAGGATCGACAGGGTGACGGGCGCGCGGGTGGGGCGAAACAGGGGGCTTGGGCGGGGGCAAAAAGCGGCGCCCGCCAGGGCGACGGTTTTTGTGGCACTAGATATCATCATGGTTGTGCAGAGCGATCTGATCGCCATCCAGATCGGTCTGCCGGCGCAGCTTGGTCATATCGTTCCGGTCGAGCGACAAGCGGTCGAGGTAGGCGTCGTCGATGTCTCCGGTCACGTAGTGGCCATCGAACACCGAACAGTCAAAGGCGCGGAGCCTGGGATTGCCCTCCCGAGCCGAGGCGACGAGGTCCTCGATGGTCTGGTAGATCAACCAGTCCGCACCAATGATTCGGCCGACCTCCTCTTCTGTACGGTTGTACGCGACGAACTCGTGAGCCGCAGGCATGTCGATACCGTAGACATTCGGGTAGCGCACAGGCGGCGCGGCGCAGGCGAAGTACACCCTTCGCGCACCGGCTTCCCGGGCAAGCTGGATGATCTGCCGGGTGGTCGTTCCGCGTACGATGGAATCGTCCACCAACAACACGTTCTTGTCCTTGAATTCCAATTCAATGGCGTTGTGCTTCTGTCGGACGGACCGCTGCCGCTGCCCCTGTCCCGGCATGATGAAGGTCCGGCCCACGTAGGGGTTCTTGACAAGCCCCTCACGAAACTTGACGTCCAGGCGGTGCGCCAGCGGCAGCGCCGCCGTGCGCGCCGTATCCGGAACGGGGACCACCACGTCGATATCGTGATCGCGCTGCGAGTAGTGGTCGACAATGCGATCCGCCAGCGTCTCGCCCATGCGCAGACGCGCCTTGTATACCGATACTTCATCCATGATGGAGTCCGGGCGCGCCAAGTAGACATGCTCGAAGATACACGGGGAATATGCGCGCTCGGTGCCGCAGCGCCTCGTGTGCAGGTTGCCGTCGATGTCGATATACACGGCCTCGCCGGGCATCACGTCGCGAATTAGCTCGAACGAAAGGATATCGAGGGCGACGCTCTCCGAGGCGATGATGTATTCCGTGCCCAACTCTGTCTCGCGCCGTCCGAAAACCAGGGGCCTTATGCCATAGCAGTCGCGAAAGCCTACGATGCCGCCGCCGATGATCATTGCCACCACGGCGTAGGCGCCCCGGCAGCGCCGATGCACGCCTTCCACGGCAGCGAATACGTCGTCCGCGTCCAGCGTCTGCCCGCCGGTCAGTTCGTGCGCGAATACGTTAAGCAGAATCTCCGAGTCGGAATCGGTGTTGATGTGCCGTCGGTCGGCGTGGAAAACGTCGGCCTCCAATTCCGCGGCGTTCGTAAGATTGCCGTTGTGCGCCAGCGCGATGCCGTACGGCGAGTTGACGTACATCGGCTGCGCTTCCGCCGAACTTGACGTTCCCGCGGTCGGATAGCGCACATGCCCTACTCCCAGATTGCCAACAAGGCGCTGCATGTGCCGTTGCTCGAACACGTCGCGCACGAGACCGTTGGCCTTGCGCAATTGCACGCGCGTGCCATCGCAGGTGACCATGCCCGCCGCATCCTGGCCGCGGTGCTGCAGCGCGGTCAACGCGTCGTATAACGCCTGGTTGGCCTGGGCCCTGGTAACAATTCCGACAACGCCGCACATGGTCTATCCCGTCAGGTTTCGATAAAGGTCTCGTCTTCGGTCTCGGTATCCATCGATTCCGCGTCCATCGACTCCGCGTCCGTCGGTTCCGCGTCCGTCGTCCGAAACAATTCGAGGATATCGTCCTCGAAAACAAGCAACTCCGGCCCCAGCAAAGACTCCTTCCACCAGTCGCTCGTCTCCGCGAAGGGCCGCACAACGATGAGCGCGCCGATTACAACCAGGCCGCCGCGCAATGCCCCGAAGACAAATCCCAGGAACCGGTCGGTGCCGCCCAGGCCGGTGGATTGAATCAATCTGGCCAGCGACCACTGCAGCAGGCCGCCCGCGATCAGCACGCCAAAGAAAACGACGACAAAGGCGATAGCGACGCGGATTGGCTGGCTCGCGTCGACAGCCGTCAAATAGTATGCAAGCGGCGACGCGAACACCGTCGCCCCGACAATTGCGCAGACCCAGATGACGAGGGAAACCAGCTCCTTGACCAGTCCGCGGAACAACCCGATCACCGCCGACAGCAGGATGAGCGCCAGGATGACGATATCGGCGGCAGGGAGGGTCAAGGCCGCGTCCCGCGGAAGGCGCCGTCATCGTTCTCGAAAAAAACTCTCATCAATAGGCGAACTGAACCACCATGGCGTCGAGGCCATAGCGATCAGTGAGCTCCGCCTTCAGGCGAACGGCATCTTCCCGGTCAATCATCGGACCAACGGCGACGCGCGTCAGTTTGTCGGATTTTTCGTTCCCCTTCTTCACGTTGGAAAATAACGCATCGTAGCCGTCCGAGCGCAATTGGTCGCGCAACGCAATGGCGCGCTCATACGCCGCGAAGCTGCCAACCTGGACGGCCCAGGCATCCGCTGGCATCTCGAGCGACTCGTCCTCCTCCACCAGGACCGGTTGGCCAAACCTGACGCCAGTCTCGCGCCGATAGCCTTCGGCGTCCGTCTCCGCCAACAGTTCGTCGCGTCCGGCGATAGTCGAAGCGAAGTCTGGAGACGCCTCGTTCTGCACGGCCTCAGCAGCGCTGACGTCGATCTCCTGTTCAGGCAGCGGCGGCAGTTCCAGGGGTTCGAGCCCGTCGCCGTCGAAAAGCATGGGAAAGAAAATTGCCGCCAGGGCAAGGAGGAAAACGCTCCCGGTAACCCGGTATCGAGTCTGTTCGTTCAGCATTGGCCGTAGGCGTAGCTCACAAGTTCGGGCAGCCTGCCTGTCGGACGTTGAAGGATCGGAGGTCTCGACTAACTTGCACGGATCAGTTCTTGGCGCGCGCGGGCAACGGTATCGAACGAACCGAATACGAGGATAACATCGTTTGCCTTCGTAGTAGATAGGGCGCGCGCCATGGCGTCTCGCATTCGGGGCTGGCGCGCGTGTCGAACGCGCAGCCGTTCACCTAGTTCTTCTGCGCTCAAACCCCTGGGCGCCGCGTTGTCCGTGAGTACCCAACGATCCACCCGGTCCGCGAGCGCGGCGGCGACCCCGGCCTGGTCCTTGTCTTCCAGCATACCGAGAATCGCGCAGGCGATGCGCGCGTCTACGTTCTCGCGCAGAAACAGCGCCGCATGGGGGTTGTGCGCGACATCCAGGATCCAACGGCGACCGCAGGCGTCAACACGTTCGAGTCGGCCTGGTATCGTCGCGAGACGGCAAGCCTTGGCGAGTGCCGCCGGGGCGAAATCCGGTTCGATCATCGCGAAGGCCTGCAAGGCTGCCGCGGCGTTGTCCGCCGCCACCCTGGGGCGCTCTCCGACCCGGATCCGGCGACCATTGAATAGCTCCACGCGGAAGCCATACTCGTCTGCGGAGTGGCGATAGTCGATTTCATTCCTGATAAGCGGTGCTTCCAGTTCCGCCGCACGGTCGCGGACGGAATTCGGAGGCTGACCGGCTCCGAAAATCACCGGTCGACCCCGGCGCATCACCCCGGCTTTCTCGGCGCCGATGGCTTCGACATCGGAGCCGAGATAGTCCTGATGGTCGAGACCAATGCTCGTGATGATCGCGACGTCCGCATCGACGACGTTGACCGCGTCAAGACGTCCCCCGAGTCCCACTTCAAGCACCGACGTGTCCACGTCGCGGGCGCGGAATACCCGAAACGCCGCGAGTATCGCGTACTCGAAGTAGGTGAGCGCAACGCCCCGGCGGGCGCTTTCCACGACTTCGAATGCGGCGACGATCTCGTCGTCTTCGATCTCCTCGCCATTGACGCGGATACGCTCGTTGAAGCGCACGAGGTGCGGCGAAAGCGTGGTTCCCACGGTGCGACCCGAGGCCCGCAGCAACTGTTCCAGGAAAACCGCCGTCGATCCCTTTCCGTTGGTTCCCGCCACCACGAAGTTGACCGGCGCCGGCGGATTCAGGTCGGCGCGCTCAGCGACTTCTGCTACGTGACCGATGCCCCGTACAACGGTTTTCGGGTGTTCTACGCCGATGCGGTCCAGCCAACCCGCGAGGCTAGCCTTCATATCGTGTCGATGGCGTCCCGCAACACGCCCAGTCGCGCCTGCAGCGCCGCCGGTATGCTGTCCGGATCGGCCCTGCGCTCTCCCATGACGTCAACCAGGACGCTGCCGACGACTATGCCGTCGGCTATCCGGGCCACAGCACGGGCCGACTCCGCATCCTTTATGCCAAAGCCGACCTGAACGGGCAGACGGCACACCTTCCGCAACGCCGCAATGTTGCGTCCGACATCGGCGGTGTCCAGGTGGGACGCCCCGGTCACTCCCTTCAACGACACGTAGTAAATGAAACCGCTGCCGCGCTCCGCGATGCGCGCGGCGCGTTCCCTGGATGTCGTCGGCGCGACCATGAAGATCAGGTCGATGCCCTGGCGCGCCAACGCCGCCTGCGCCGGGGCCGCCTCTTCCGGCGGCAGGTTCACAAGAATGAGCCCGTCCACGCCAGCTTCCCGCGCGCGGCAAGCGAATGTCTCGTAGCCCATGCGCAAGACGGTATTCAGGTACCCCATGAGAACCACCGGCGTCGCGTCATCCGCTCCGCGGAAGTCCCCGGTCATGTCCAGGACAGCCGACAGCGTCACGCCATTCGCCAACGCGCGTTCGGATGATCTCTGTATGGACGGTCCTTCGGCCTCGGGGTCCGAGAATGGCACCCCGAGTTCCACGATGTCGGCACCGCCCCTGACCAGCGCGCGCAGCGCGGGCACCGTCGCTTCCGGCACAGGGTCCCCCGCGGTGATAAAGGCCGTCAACGCCTTTCTGCGGGCAGCGCGACACGTAGCCAGCACTTCGCCGAGTCGACTCATAGCTCGATGCCGTCGCGTTGGGCGACAGTGTTGATGTCCTTGTCGCCACGGCCCGAGAGATTCACGATGACAACATGGTCGGCGGACCTCTGCGGGGCTTCCCGCACGACCCACGCCACCGCGTGGCTCGACTCGAGAGCGGGCAGGATGCCCTCGGTCCGGTTCAGCAACCGAAACGCGTCCAACGCTTGGTCATCGGTGACGGCGGTATAGCGCGCGCGGCCGATGTCCTTCCAGTAGGAATGTTCCGGCCCGACTCCGGGATAGTCGAGCCCGGCCGAAATCGAATGGGTTTGCATGATCTGGCCGTCTTCGTCCTGCATCAGGTAGGTATGCTGGCCGTGCAGGACGCCCGGCGTTCCGGCGTTCAGCGGCGCCGCATGCCGCGCGGTCGCAAGGCCCAGCCCCGCCGCTTCGACGCCCACCATATCAACGCCTTCGTCGTCCACGAACGGATAGAACAGCCCCATGGCGTTCGACCCGCCGCCGACGCAGGCCACAAGCAGGTCCGGCAGGCGGCCTTCGGCGCGCAGGCACTGCTCCCGCGCCTCCCGACCGATCACCGCCTGGAAATCCCGCACCATCATCGGATAGGGATGCGGTCCCGCGACGCTTCCGATGATGTAGTGCGTCGTATCGACATTGGTGACCCAATCGCGCATCGCTTCGTTCATCGCATCCTTCAGCGTCTTCGAACCGGATTCGACCGGCACGACCTCCGCGCCGAGCATTTTCATGCGGTAGACGTTGGCGCTTTGCCGCCTGATGTCCGCAGCACCCATATATACGCGGCATTCGAGATCCATGCGCGCGGCGACTGTAGCGGTGGCGACACCGTGCTGGCCCGCCCCGGTTTCGGCGATGATGCGCGGCTTGCCCATCCGTTTCGCGAGCAGCGCCTGACCCACGGTGTTGTTGATCTTGTGCGCGCCCGTGTGATTGAGGTCCTCGCGCTTGAGGTAGATCTTCGCACCGCCCAGTTCCGCCGTGAGGCGCGCGGCGTGGTAGAGGGGCGTCGGCCTACCCACGTAGCTCGCGAGATCATGGGCGAGTTCGCGCTGGAATTCGGCATCGTCCTCGACCGCCTCATAAAGCGTCGTCAGTTGATCGAGCGCGTGCATCAGCGTTTCCGCGACGAAACGGCCGCCGTAGGGGCCGAATCGCCCTCCCGCCGCCGGCTGGCGATACCGCGCCTTATTCGCTCGCGCCACGCCGTACCTCATCCATGAATGCGCGCACCTTGGCCGGACTCTTGATGCCCTGCACTCCATCCTCGACCCCGCTGCTGACATCGACGCCGTATGGGCGCAACTTGCGAATCGCGGCGAACACGTTGTCGGGTGTCAGCCCGCCCGCGAGCACCAGCGGTTTCGCCGACTTTGCCGGCCATAGCGACCAATCGAAAGGGCGACCGATGCCACCCTTCGCCGCCGGATCGAATGTGTCGAGCAGGAATCCCCCCGCGGAGCCATAGTCCTGCTCCAGCGCTGCCACGTCGAACGGTTCCCGGACGCTGACTGTCTTCATGTACGGCACTCCGAATCGTTCGCACGCAGCTGGCGGTTCGTCACCGTGAAACTGCAAAAGGCCAAGCGGCGCCTGGTCCAGGACTTCTTCGATCCAGGCGGGCTCAGCATCCACGAAGATACCGACCGGGGTGACAAAGGGCGGCAGCGACGCCGCGATGTCGCGCGCGATCGGCACCTGCACGTACCGGGGGCTGCCGGGGTAAAAATTCATGCCGATGGCATCGCAGCCCGCAGCCACCGCCACGGCCGCATCGCGGACGGAAGTAATCCCGCAGATTTTCGCCCTTACGCGCACGACGCATCCACCAGGCAAGCAAAGAGAGTTTTCAAACTACACGATTTCCAACGTGGGCGGAGGACGATACGGAATATCGAAATCCGAATAGCTGACCTGCGCGAGGTACAAGCCATCTGCCGCCGCCGTCGGCGCGGCCCTGGTCCTGTCCTTGCAGGCAAGCAACCGCGCGAGATACCCGGTGTCTTCCGCGCCCAGGCCAACTTGCCGCAGGCTGCCAGCGATGTTGCGCACCATCCGCAGAAGAAATGCATTGGCAGCAATGTCGAAGACAACCTGAGGGCCGCGACGGTACACGGACGCGGCGCGGACGCAACGGTAAGGGGTATTGGACTGGCAGCCCGCGGCCCGAAACGAAGTGAAGTCTTGCTCGCCTATCAGGCTTTCCACCGCCTTCGACATGGCCCTCTCGTCCACGCGTTCGCGAGACCAGGCCACTTTGCCGCGCAGCAGCGCGGGCGCCGTCTCCGACTCATGGAAGATGTAGACATAGCGGCGCGAGAGAGCATCGAAACGGGCGTTGAATCCATTCGCCGCGCGGCGCGACCAAGTGACCGCGACCGCGTCGTCAATGAGCGAATTGACGCCCCGGCGCCAAGCTTCGAGAGGTCTTTCGGCATGCGTCGAGAAACTCACCACCTGCTGCGTCGCGTGCACGCCGGCATCGGTCCGTCCGGCGGCGGTGACGCGGATGGATTCTCCGGCAACCTTGGAGAGCCCGGTCTCCAGTGTTTCCTGAACCGTGGGAACGCCGCGCTGGGCCTGGAAGCCGTGGAACGCGCCGCCATCGTATTCGAGTCCCAGTGCGACGATCACGCCTGGGCCCCGGCTCTCGTCACTCCATCCGCCTCAAGAGTTCATCCGCTTCGCGCCTTTCGTCCTCGCTTCCTTCGGCCAACACTTCTTCGAGGACCTCTCGAGCTTGCTCGGTTCGGCCCATATCGATGAAGGCGCGCGCAAGATTGAGCTTGGTTCCCGGAGCGTACTCGTCGGGCACGGCCTCCGGCACGAGCCGCCCGGTTCCGATCCGCCTCGCTCCAAGTGGCTGCTGCGCCCGCTCTTCGGTAACCGCCCGAGTTCCCCGTCGGTTCCTGGTATACGCAAACAAGACCACAACTACGAGAAGCACAGCCAGGAGGATTCCCATGATCGCATTCCTGCGGGTCGCTTCAGCGTCCTTCGCAGCCGGCGATTGCGCTGCGGCGGCCTGCGTCCGGCTCTCGGCCAAGCGCCGGCGCAGCGTCGACACCTGGCCGTCCAGTGCCTCCGCTTTGGCGGTGGCGACGTCCAGCTCGGTCTGGACCGCTTCCAGGCGTTCCTCCAGCTCCGCGTTTCGTATCGCCAGAAGTTCGCGCTCTTCGTCGCCAGCGGCGGGCACTGGGACAACATCTTGAAGCAGGATCTCCTCCTGTTCAGGGGCCGGCGATTCCTCAGTCGGAGGAACTGGCTCCGGCTCCTGGGCATCCGTCGAAGTTACCATCGCCGCAACCGTTGTCGGAATCTTGAGCATCACGCCTCGCATCAACACGTTGGGGTCGCCGTCGACGAAGGCATGCGGATTCATGCGCTGCAAGGCCGCAATCGTCTCCGCCAGCGTCAATCCAGGCGGCCGCACCTCCCTGCCGATAGACCAGAGTGTATCGTCCCGCGTCGTCGGCCCGTACATCTCTTCGTCCGACGGCGCTTGGGCCGCCAGGGCCATTTGACCCGCGGCCAAGCACAGGCCAAGCACGCCCAGAATCGCCCTTGGCCGCATCACAAGGGCCAGGCCGATAACCGGCCGAATGACCATGCCCGCCAGAAGACCGCCCGCGCCGGCTATGCGGCCAGCCTCGGCAACAGCCTCGGCAGCAGATGTTCGGCGATCTGGATGCTGTTGAGCGCGGCGCCCTTTCGCACGTTGTCTGACACTACCCATAGATCTAGTCCGTTCGGGTGAGAAATGTCCTCTCGAATCCTGCCCACGTAAACCGAATCCTTGCCGGCCGCATCCCCAAAGGCTGTCGGATAGCCGCCGTCTGCGCGTTCGTCGATTACCGTGACGCCTTCGGCGGCGGCCAGCAGTTCCTTGGCCCATTCGGCCGAGATTGGCTCATGGGTCTCGATATGAATCGCCTCCGAGTGGCCATAGAACACCGGAATCCGCACGCAGGTTGGATTCACGAGGATGTCCTCGTCGTCGAAGATCTTCTGCGTCTCCCAGACCATCTTCATCTCTTCGGTGGTATAGCCGTTGTCCTGAAAATCGTTGATCTGCGGGATGGCATTGAACGCGATCTGCACTGGATGCACATCGACCTCGGCGGGCTTGCCGTTCAACAGGTTCGCCGTCTGGCCGGCCAGTTCCAACACGCCACGCGAGCCGGCACCGGACACGGCCTGGTATGTGGCCACGTTGATGCGCGAGATTCCGACGGCGTCATAAATCGGCTTGAGCGCCACCACCATCTGGATGGTCGAGCAGTTGGGATTGGCGATAATGCCGCGCGCGGAATACCCCTCGATACGATGCGCGTTCACCTCGGGCACGATCAGCGGTACGTCGTCGTCATAGCGAAACCTGGAGGTGTTGTCGATTACGACCGCGCCCGCCGCTGCGGCCCGCGGCGCGTGCTCGGCGCTGACCGGGCCACCGGCCGAAAACAGCCCGATCTGGATATCCTCGAAATCGAAATCGTCGAGCACCTCGACCCGGTGGGACTTGCCGCGGTACTGCAGACGTTTGCCGGCGGACCGCGGGCTTGCGAGCAACACCAGCCGATCCACCGGAAAGCCACGCTCCTCCAGGACCTCCCGCATCGCCTCGCCCACGGCTCCCGTGGCGCCGGCGACGGCTACGTTGACTTTTTCCACGCGATCTTCTCCTGGCTGCGCTCGTCGGCGGCGGCGGAATCCTTGGCCATTGCGCCGATGACCGCATCGGCCATTTCGTCGGTGCCCACGCGGCGGAGATGCTCCCCGCCAGTCCCGGGAAATATATCAGCCGTGCGCAAACCATCGTCTAGTACAGCCGCCACCGCCGCCTCGATACGGTCCGCGGCGGCTGCCGCATTCAAGCTGTAGCGCAACATCATGGCCGCGGACATGATGGTGGCGAGCGGGTTGGCGATATTCTGACCAGCGATGTCCGGCGCGGTACCGTGCACCGGCTCGTACATGCCCTGATCCCCCGCGTTGAGCGATGCCGAGGGCAGCATTCCCAGCGATCCGGTAAGCATGGCCGCCACGTCCGAAAGGATGTCGCCGAACATGTTCCCGGTGACGACCACGTCGAACTGCTTCGGCGCCCGCACAAGCTGCATGCCGGCGTTGTCAACATACATGTGAGACAGTTCCACGTCGGAATATTCCGCCGCGACCTCGCAGACGACATCGCGCCAAAGCTGGGTTACTTCCAGTATGTTCGCCTTGTCCACCGAGGTCAGCCGCCGTCGACGCTTGCGCGCGAGTTCGAACGCGACGCGCGCGATACGTTTAATTTCGCGCTCGTCGTAGACCAGAGTATTGAACCCTCGCCTACCGTCGTTTCCTACCTCGACGCCGCGCGGTTCGCCGAAATAGATGCCGCCGGTCAGTTCCCTCACGATCAGAATGTCCAGCCCCGCGACGAGTTCCGGCTTCAGGGAAGACGCCTGCGCGAGCGGTTCGAACAGGATGGCCGGACGCAGATTGGCGAACAGGTCCAGGCCAGAACGCAGGCCGAGCAAGCCACGCTCCGGGCGTTGATCCATGGGCAGATCGTCCCACTTCGGGCCGCCGACAGCGCCAAGCAGCACCGCGTCGGCCCGCTTCGCGGCCTCGAGCGTGTCCGGGGGCAGCGGTTCGCCGTAGTGATCGATCGCTACGCCGCCGACCTCCGCGTACTCGAAGTCGAGTTCGATCCCCGCATCGGCGTGCTTCAATACCCGCACCGCATGCGGCATGATCTCGGCGCCAATGCCGTCGCCCGGCAGCACCAGGATATTTGCGCTCATGTTCGAAACACCCACGGCGCGCGCTGCCTGTGTCGCTGTTCGAAGTCGCGGATCGCCGCCGCGCATTCCAGTGTCATCCCGATGTCGTCCAGACCATGCAACAGCCGCTGCTTGCGTTCGGCTGCGATGTCGAACCGCCAGGACGCGCCGTCATCCGCGGTCACGCACTGTCTCGGCAAGTCCACTTCGAGCGAGAACCCGGGCGCCTTGACGCGCTCGAACAGCGCATCGATCGCGTCAGCGGCCAGCACGACCAATAGCAAGCCGTTGTTGGCGCTGTTGGTGAAGAAAATATCCGCGAAACTCGGCGCGATGACGCAGCGAAAACCGTACTCCATCAGCGCCCACACAGCATGTTCACGGCTGGAACCGCATCCGAAGTTGTCCCGCGCGACAAGAATACTAGCGCCCTGGAAGCGCACCGCGTTGAGGACAAAGTCCGGGTTCGGCCGCCGCTCGTCTTGCTTTTTGCCCATATCCCCTTCGTCGAGATAGCGCCATGCGTCGAACAGGTTGTCGCCAAAGCCGGTGCGCAGAATCGACTTCAGATACTGTTTGGGGATGATCTGGTCAGTATCGACGCTGGCCCGGTCCATGGGCGCGACCAATCCCCGGTGAATGTCGAAACTCTCCATGCAAACCTCCGTCAGGCCATTCCTTGGCGCGGCCCTGTCTGTCGCTTCAGCTTCCTAGCGCGTCCATCGAGCGAATCGCGGACTACGCCGCCATTTCCCTCGGGTCGGCAAGGTAACCGGCCACCGCGCTGGCAGCGGCGGTTGCCGGGCTCACCAGATGCGTGCGGCCGCCGTGGCCCTGCCGGCCCTCGAAATTGCGGTTCGATGTCGAAGCGCAGCGTTCGCCCGGGTAGAGGCGGTCCGCGTTCATCGCCAGGCACATCGAACAACCCGGCTCGCGCCACTCGAAACCGGCGTCGATGAACACCTTGTCCAGACCCTCCTCCTCGGCCTGGCGCTTGACCAGACCAGACCCCGGGACGACCAGCGCCTGGGGCACGCGGACCTTGCGGCCTTCGGCGATGCCCGCCGCGATTCGTAGATCTTCGATGCGCGCATTGGTGCAGGATCCGATGAAGACCTTGTCGAGAGAGATCTGCGTCATCGGAGTGCCCGGCTCCAGATCCATATATCCCAAGGCGCGGGACGCCACCTCCGCCTTGATCGGATCCTCGAAGGCCGCCGGGTCGGGTACGCCCTCATCGATGTCGACGACAAGCTCCGGGGATGTGCCCCAACTCACCTGCGGCGCCAATGTGCGGGCATCGATACGCACTTCGCGGTCGAACGCCGCGTCCGCATCCGAACGCAAGGTATTCCAATAGGTCGCCGCTGCAGCCCAATCGTCGCCCGACGGTGCCAATGGACGCCCCGCCACATAGTCGAGGGTCGTCTCGTCCACGGCGACCAGGCCCGCGCGGGCGCCCGCCTCGATAGCCATGTTGCACACCGTCATCCGGCCTTCCATGGATAATTCGGTAATCGCCCGACCGGTAAATTCGATCACATGCCCCGTCGCGCCGGCCGTGCCGATGCGGCGGATCACCGCGAGGATCAGATCCTTCGCGTGCACTCCAGTCTGCAACTCGCCTTCGACATCGATGCGCATGTTGCCGCTCTTGTGCTGGACCAGGCACTGCGTCGCCAGGACGTGCTCGACCTCGGATGTGCCGATCCCCTGTGCCAGCGCCGCGAAGGCGCCGTGCGTGGAAGTATGCGAATCGCCGCAAACGATGGTCATGCCCGGCAGCGTCGCGCCCTGCTCCGGTCCCATGACGTGGACGATGCCCTGGCGGACATCGTTGATGCCGAACTCCTCGATGCCGAAATCGCGGCAATTGGCGTCGAGCGTCTGCACCTGAATGCGCGCCACCTCGTCGGCGATGCCCTCGACTCCCGTCGCCCGTTCGCGGTACACGGTGGGAACGTTGTGGTCCGGCGTCGCCAGATTCGCGCCCACGCGCCAGGGGGCGCGACCCGCGAGGCGCAGGCCTTCGAACGCCTGGGGCGACGTGACCTCGTGCAAGAGATGCCGGTCCACGTACATCAGGCTCATGCCGTCCGCGCGTTCGCCGACCCAGTGCGCTTCCCATATCTTGTCGTAGAGCGTCTTGCCGCCCATGCGCGAACCGCCCGGCAGTCAATTGATCAAACAGCGATTTTACGCCGGATCGGACGCGTTCTGCATGCGGATGCGGCGACAGGAGGCCAACGCCACCGCATTCACGTCAATCATTGCGCCCAAACATCACGGCTTCCCAGAAACCGATCATATCCTCGCGGAACAGTTCGGCCTGGTTGCCCTCGCTGCCGATGCGTGCCCCCGTACGCCCGTAGCCCGCCTTCAGCGCATAGATCATGACATCGCGCTCGCTAAGGTCGGGATCCGCCTCCGGGGCGAGCGGATGAATCAGGGCGCCATCTTTGCGGATGTAAACGGTCGGGGCCGCCGGCGCGACCTTCGCGTCTTCGATCAACTCCAGGGGGGTGTCCCGATCAAAGCCGTGGTGCGCGTCCCTGAATATCCGGCAACTCGAGCTGCCGCCGCAAAGCCGTATCGCGTGCATGTGCGCCTGGACCTGCTGCGGCAAACACCACTCGTCCCGGTCGCCGATCACGGATCGCACAACCGTCGTCCCGACATTGGGTTGCCGAAACTGTAGCCCCGACCACGGATACGCGGCGTAGACGCCGCGCAAGGTTGGAGAACCAACGTCCACGAGATGCGCCATGCAGGCTGCGGATAGCACCGCCGACCCGCCCCGACTATGGCCTTGCGCCCCGATACGCGTGGCGTCGATTTCGTTGCGCGAGGACAGGACGCGTACCGTCGCCAAGACATCCCAGGCGCTGGCGGCGAATGAGTATTGTGTTTGGTTTGCCACCGTCGACACAACGCCCCGTTCCCCAAAGGGATCAACCACGCAGGCCGCGAGTCCACGATCCGTAAGCAGCCGCGCTGCCGCGACGTGGGGTGGCCCGACGCCGAGGCTGCCCGGCACGACGATGACAACGGGCCAGACACCCTGCCCCGTCGGCAAGAAAAGCTTGGCGAGAATCTCCGCCTTCGGCATCGAGCCGGACGCCGATATAGCCTGAAAAAAGCCTGTCGGGCTGGCCGTCGGAATATCGACCGTCCTGCCCTCAATGCCGTTGTCAAGTGCGGTCAAGTCATCGAAATAGGCCAACTGGGCACCGCCCTTTGTTTCCGTCCCGTTGCGAGACGGACATTCGCGTCTTCAACTCCATGGAAAGGCCAAAATGCAACCCCGCCACTTCACGCGGTTCCGTCAAGTCGATGCAGTGGTTGATCCCCGCTTCCAGCAAAGCCTGCAACCTTTCTCGGGCCTCGCTATCGGCCACCGGGCCTGGATATGCTCCCGCCGCAAAGCGCCAAGGCTTGACACAATAGCAGTTGGGTGTCGGGCGGTCGTCGCTATCGGGTGATCGCATGTTCCCGTCGCTTCGGGAAAGAACGATTTCATGATCGGCATTCTCGCGTTCTACCAATTCGGCCATGTCGATACGGGCGCGACAACCATCGCTCTTGAGCTTGGAGCGATTCCTGACTGCCAACAGGAACTCTCTCCCGTGGTGTTCTGGGATGAAGGGCGCACCCATTGCTGGGCACTGTCACGTTGGAGATTTTCGGCCTTGGCATCGATCCCGTGAATGGGCGGCTTAATCCGGTGGATGCGCTGATGCCGGGGCTTCGTTGAGCGCGCCGAAAGAGAAGATGCGCGGCGTCGAACTCGATTGCCCGCTCCCGCGCGTCAGGCGCGCTCCACTTCGAACGCCGCCAGGTTGCGCTCCTCCCTGCTGAACTCCACCCCCACCAAGTGGATCGGCTCTTCCAAATCGCGATACTTGTCCGCGTAGCGCTGGCGCTTGAGTTGCGCCATCGCGGCACCCTTCGGGGCCAGTTCGACGACCTTGAACTCGAACAGGTAGAGGGCAAGATGATCCCGAGCGCCCCGCGTGGAGCAGCTTCATGCGACGTGTTGCTCCTGGGAATGCACTGCCCTACTCTTGGCCCTGTTGCCAACGAAACAGGGAACGGCGGCCGGTCGTTCGGCGGTGGTCGGGCATGAACTACAAGAATCGAATCTCAATCGAACCGGGCAAACGCGGTGGGAAACCCTGCATCCGCGGGATGAGAATCACTGTGTACGATGTACTGGACTATCTCGCCTCGGGCATGTCGGAGCAGGAAATTCTGGACGACTTTCCGGACTTGACGCGGGATGACCTTCGCGCCTGCCTCGCGTTTGCCGCCGACCGCGAGCGGCGGCTCGTGTCATTCGGCGCCTTTTGAAACTGTTATTCGACCACAATCTCTCGCACAAACTCGTCGGGCGTTTGGGCGACGCATTTCCCGATTCGGAACACGTGCGAAATGTCGGTCTTCAAGAAGCGTCCGATCATGCCGTGTGGGAGTACGCAAGATCCAACGGGTTCGCTATCGTTTCGAAAGATGAGGATTTCCATCAACTCAGCTTCCTTCGTGGTCCACCGCCCAAAGTCGTATGGGTCAAATTGGGAAACTGCACTACCGACGATGTGGAACGTGTCTTGCGGGAAAGTCAGCCGGATTTGCGGGAGCTCGACAACGACGAGGATGCGGCTTTCGCGGTTGTAGTCGGTGGGACGCGTTGAAGCGCAGCCACGTCCACGGGTCAGGTGTCGTCGAGCTCGAAAAACGGCACCTTCTGCTCCGGACCGTGATCGACGAACACCGAGCGGACGGAGCGGCCAATCAGATCCTCCGGCGGTCTCCCGGCGAGGCGGCTGTACATCAACGGACCTTCCGCCAGGTCGACGGCCGCGAACACATAGGGCGCTTCCGGGCCGAAGCCCGCGTGGTGGGGTCGATGCACCATGGCAGCCTTCCCAGAACGGTGCGTTGATCGGTGTCCTGCGCGGATTCGGTTTCGGAGTCATCGGGGCCGTCCTCTCAGCACCGCGACGCGGCGGCCGGTCCTGCCGTGCAGCGTCTCGATCAGGTGTCGAAGGCGCGCCGCCGCACCCACTCAAAGAGATCGTTGTCCGCAACTCAAGCAACCTGGATGCGGTATTGCTCGCCGGAGGTGGTACTGTAGGGACAACTTCAGTCGGGGGATTGGGCCATGCCGCGAACGGCGCAGACCAGGGGACGATGCGGCTACTGCGGGCGGGAAATGACGTGCACGGGGCTGGGGCGACATCTTCGGAGCTGTGCCGAGAGGCGCGAGGCGACCGAACAGGCCAACGGCAGGGCGGGACCGAACGAACGTCTCCACCACCTTCAGGTTCGGGACGGCTACGGTTTGGGCTACTGGTTGCATCTTGAGATGAACGGCAGCGCGACCTTGTTCGACCTGGACTATTACCTGCGCCGCATCTGGTTGGAGTGCTGCGGCCACCTGAGCGCATTCGACATCCGGCGAGTGCAGTACGTGGAATCGCCCGAGGAGTCGTTCGGCTTCTATGATTGCGAGTCCCTGGATGCGGAAGCGAATGAAGTGTTCGAGCCGGGTTTGGCCTTCACCCACGAATACGACTTCGGCACGACCACCGAGCTTTCGCTCCGCGTAGTGGACCAGCGTAGCGGCAAGCCGACGACAGACCACGACGTTGCCCTGATGGCGCGCAATGACCCGCTGCGGGTGCCCTGCGAGATATGCGGAGAGCCCGCGCGGGCGATCTGCCTCCAATGCTGCTACCAAAGCGGCGAGGCCTGGGCGGGTCATGTCTGCGACGATCACGTGGCCGCGCACGCCGAACACGACGACTACGGCAAAATGCCCATATTCAACTCGCCCAGATCGGGCGTTTGCGGGTACGACGGACCGGCGGAGCCACCTTATTGATAGACACGCGATATGTGCGCGGCGTGACCGACCCATGGTCGCTCGAGGAACAAGCCGCCAACCTGATCAGCGATGCCATCTCGCCTCGATTGCTGCCTGATGTCGAGTTGCTGAGCTACCGCGATACGTACGTCTTGGCGGTGCAGGTTTTCCCGAGTCCGAATCGTCCGCATCACTTGGGGCCGGATGCGGCAACGGGGACCTATGTGCGGGTCGGGTCCACCAACCGTCGTGCGGATGCAGACCTCATTGCCGAAATGGGCCGTTTCGCTCGTCACGAGTCCTTCGACGAGCGCCCCATGCCGGACCTCGACTCGGAAGCGCTGGACTTCCGAGCTGCTTCAGGGTCTTTTGCAGAGTTCAGACAGCTCGCGCAGCCCGATCTCGATATCCACGGCCTGCTCACCGCCCACCAAGGGCGCAAGGCCTCTCGCCGCGCGCCACCCGAAGTCGGCTGGCGAAGCTGGTCGAGCGGGGCCTGGTAGTGGAAATCGGTAGCGGACCGCGCGATCCGAAACGAACGTACGACAGGGCACGAGAATAGACTTCAATGCCTCGTTGCGTCGGATCGCATGAAACAAAGCCGCCGCCAACGCCGGAGGACTCGAACGTCGGAGTTCCTGAGCGTCACGGGCGCGCGCCAATCCAGCGGGCTAATGGCTTCGCTCCGAAACGCTTCCCGCGTCACTTGGGCAATCTCCCTCACGCTCTGCCGCAGCAAATTGATTTCTGATCGTGTCAACATCCGGAGAACGGGTTCGATACCGAGCTTCCGATTGAGTGTGGCAGTTGCAGGCGTGAGCGAAGCGGGCACGCCACCACTTTTCGAAGTCCCCTTCATGCTTTCTTCTGAGTTCATGCGGTTGCTCCGCGTCGCTTCGGGAAAGGACGATTCGATGATCGACATTCGAACTGGTGATGACAAGTGCCCCGTCGCTCTCCCCGGCTGAGGGATCCTGGCCCGCCCCGCTCGTCGATCATGGAACGACCCGCCGACGCCAAGTCCATCGGAACAGTCTCGTCGTGAAGCGCGCGATCTCGGGTTTTCATCGCGACGAACAAGGCGACTGGGTGGCTGATCTCGACTGCGGCCACGGCCAGCACGTGCGCCATCGTCCGCCATTCGTCAATCGATCATGGGTCATCTGCGACGAAAGCCGAGAGGTGATGCTCGGCGTCGAACTCGATTGCCCGCGATGCGAGGCGATGGAGTGGCCGGACGATTTCGCACCCTACCGCCGGACGCGGGAGTTCGACGAAACGACGCTGCCCTCAGGCCTGGCGAAGGACCATGCCACCAGTCGCGGCGTGTGGGCGCGAATCCATGTGGTGTCGGGGGCACTGAGGTACCATGTCGGCGCGCCGGTTCACCGTGCTTTTCTTGTCGAAGCGGCAGCAACTGCGGTCATCGTCCCGGAGGTTCCGCACCGGGTCGAGGCGCTCGGGGCGGTGCGGTTCTTTGTCGAGTTCTGGCGCGCGGGAGGCATACGGTAGCGATACTTGCGGGGTGCGGGCTATCCGGCCGGCCTGGTGCCCGAGATGGTGTCTAGCCCCGCCCAGGAAATACAAATCTGCGTCGTTCATGTAGCCTAGCAATCCAACGCGGCGAATAGCGCTCCGACTGGGAACAACCCGGTTGGCCACGGGCCACCGGGTTTCTTGTGGAATGAGGGAATTGTGGAGATAACAGTCCCGGAACTGTCGCTGGTGGTACTCGTCGGTGCCTCCGGAAGTGGCAAGTCGACGTTTGCGGACAAGCACTTCAAGGCGACGGAAATTCTGTCGTCGGACGCGTGCCGTGCGCTTGTCTCCGACGACGAGAACGATCAGACGGTCACGAACGCGGCGTTTGAAGTCCTGCATTACATTGCCGGCCAGCGCCTGGCGCTCGGAAAGCTGGTCGTTGTAGACGCCACGAACGTACAACAGGATGCCAGGCGGGGGCTGCTGCGCCTTGCCCGCGAGTACCACGTGATTCCAATGGCGGTGGTTCTCGACCTTCCCCAGAGCTTGTGCCACGACCGAAACGCCCATCGGACCAATCGCAACTTCGGGATCCATGTCGTTCGCAACCAGGTTCGGCAGCTTCGCCGGTCGATGCGCTCGCTGAGGCGCGAGGGATTCCGCCAGGTTCATGTGCTCAGATCACCCGAAGAGGTGGCTTCGGTCACGTTCGTGCGCCAGCCCATGTGGACGGACAAGCGCGCCGAAACGGGCCCGTTCGACATCATCGGCGACATCCACGGCTGCTTCGAGGAAACGCGATCATTGCTCACCACGCTGGGCTATGCGGTTTCGGAATCCATGCGCGAAACCGGAATCGGTTACTCGGTAACCCCGCCTGATGGGCGAAAAGCGATCTTCATCGGCGACTTGGTGGACCGGGGACCTGACAGCCCTGGAGTGCTTCGGCTGGTCATGGACATGGTCGAGGATGGAGTCGGGATCTGCGTGCCCGGCAACCACGAGACCAAGCTACAGAGAAAGCTTTCGGGCAGGAATGTCAAATTGACGCATGGGCTGGCCGAAACGATGGAGCAATTCGAAGGCGAAAGCGAAGCGTTCATTGCTCGGGTGAAGTCCTTCATCCCGGCGCTGATCAGCCATTACGTCCTGGACCGAGGACGACTTGTCGTTGCCCATGCGGGTATGAAGGAAGCCTACCAAGGGCGTGGCTCGGGCACGGTTCGCGCGTTTGCGCTTTACGGAGAGACCACCGGCGAAACCGACGAGTACGGACTTCCCGTGCGCTACGACTGGGCCTCGGAGTATCGCGGAGATGCCATGGTCGTCTACGGCCACACCCCGGTATCGGAGGCCGAGTGGTTGAACAACACGATATGCATCGATACCGGCTGTGTTTTTGGCGGCAAGCTTACGGCACTGCGGTACCCGGAAAAGGAATTGGTTCACGTGCCGGCCGCCCGGCAACACTACGAACCGGTCAAACCGCTCGTAGCAAGAGATTCCTCGACCCTCGCGGCGCGGCACGAGCACGACGACATGCTCGACATCGAGGATGCATTGGGCAAGCGGCGCATCCAGACCGAATGGGGCAGAACCGTGATTCTGACGGAAGACCGAACGCTTGCCGCCCTGGAGGTGATGAGTCGATTCGCCGTGCATCCAAAGTGGATCAACTATCTGCCGCCGACGATGTCACCGTGTGAAACCACCGCCAAGGCGAACCTGTTGGAACATCCCGAGGAGGCACTTGACTACTACCGACGTCAAGGAACGGACACGGTCGTCTGCGAAGAAAAACACATGGGCTCTCGCGCCGTGATCCAGATATGCCGGGATGCAGAGGCCGCTCGCGATCGGTTCGGTATCGAAACCGGTGAAATCGGCGTTTGCTATACCAGGACAGGGCGTCGTTTTTTCAACGCAATATCCCTTGAAGCCCAATTCCTGGACCGCCTCTGCGTGGCGATTTCTCGGGCCGGACTGTGGGAAGAACTACAGACGACATGGCTCACGCTGGACTGCGAACTGATGCCGTGGTCGGTGAAGGCAATGGACCTCATTCGAACGCAGTACGCGGCGGTGGGCGCGGCGGCCAACGCATCGCTTTCGGCCAGCATTGACGTGCTCATCCGAGCGCAAGCGCGCGGTCTGCCGGTGGATGGGATGCTGGATGAACAACGGCGGCGACTTGAGATGGTAGCCCGGTACGCGACCGCGTACCGGGGTTATTGCTGGGAGGTGGAGTCGATCGAGCAATTGAGGCTGGCGCCCTTCCACCTCCTGGCCAGCGAGGGAGGGACACACATCGACAAGCATCACCGCTGGCATATGGACACACTGGCGAGGCTATCGTCCTCGGCAGACAAGGTGTTCGTCGCCACACCATACAAGACGGTCAATCTCGATGATCGCGGCGAATGTGACGACGTCACAAGCTGGTGGGAAGAGCTTACGGCGGCCGGCGGCGAGGGAATGGTGATCAAGCCGCTTGACTTCGTGGCCAAAGGTCGGAAAGGGTACGTTCAGCCGGCACTCAAGTGTCGCGGACCGGAGTATCTCAGGATCATCTATGGGCCGGAGTACTCACGGGAAGAGAATGTCGAACGCTTGCGGTCGCGGGGTTTGGGGGCCAAGAGGCAATTGGCGCTGCGCGAGTTTTTCCTGGGTCTTGAAGGCCTTCAACGCTTCATCCGAAAAGAACCGGCCCGAAAGGTGCACGAGTGCGCGTTGGGTGTTCTGGCGCTGGAATCCGAGCCGGTCGATCCGAGGTTGTGACGATGCTGTTGACGATAACGACAACCCACAATCCGGCCACCGACCTGGGCTTTTTGCTGCATAAACATCCGGACAAGCTGCAAACCTTCGACTTGTCGTTCGGCAAGGCGCATGTGTTCTACCCGGAAGCGACGAAGGAACGTTGTACGGCGGCGCTTCAGCTTGAAATCGATCCCATCGGGCTGGTCCGGAGCATCAAGAGCGGCGGCAGGCAGCGATTGTTGGAGGACTACGTGAATGACCGCCCTTATGTGGCGTCGTCATTCTTCAGCGTCGCCCTCAACAGGGTGTTTCGGTCCGCCTTCACCGGCAGCAGCCGCGACCGTCAGGAGCTTGCTGAATCGGCAATGCCGCTGGAAGCCGTCATCCACTGTCTACCCAGCCGCGGCGGCGAAGCCGTGCTGCGGCGTTTGTTCGAACCCTTGGGCTATGAGGTCAGCACGGAATCATATCCGCTGGATGCGGAATTCGATGTTTGGGGAAATAGCCCGTACCTGACCGTCACGATCACCGGCTCGAAGCGGCTTTGCGACTTGCTGCGCCATCTGTACGTGCTGATCCCGGTGCTCGACAGGAAAAAGCACTACTGGGTCGGGGACGACGAAGTAGAGAAGCTCTTGCGCCATGGCCAAGACTGGCTCGAGTCTCACCCGGAGAAGGAACTCATCGCATCGCGTTATCTGAAGCGACAGCGGAGTCTTGCGCGCGCTGCCCTCGAGCGACTTGCCCAGGGCGAGGAAATATCGGCATCGGAAGAGCAAGGCCAGCCCGACAGGGAGCAGATCCTGGAGGCGCCGCTCCGACTGAATGATCGTCGAATCGATGCAATCGTTGACGCCGTGAAGTCGATTGGCGCCGGAACGGTGATCGATCTGGGCTGCGGCGAGGGGAAGCTGATCAGGAAGCTTCTAGGTATACGCAAGCTCGGGAAGATAGTCGGTGTGGATGTGTCCAGCACCGCGCTCGAGTTCGCCGAACGACGGCTCCGTTTGCAACAGATGCCGGAGAACCAGCGGAGGCGGGTCGAACTGATGAATGGATCCGTAACCTACCGGGATGCCCGGTTGAACGGCTTCGACGTGGCTGTAGCCGCCGAGGTCATCGAGCACATCGATCTGGACCGTCTCGGTGCTTTTGAACGGTCCGTGTTCGAGTTCGCAAAGCCGGGCGCGGTCATCATTACCACACCCAATGCTGAATATAACGCGACGTTCGAGAACATGAAGCCCGGTCAGATGCGGCATCCGGATCATCGCTTCGAGTGGACCCGCGCGGAGTTTGCGGCGTGGTGTGCGAAGATTTGCCAGAAGTTCGGCTACGGCGTAGAACATCGCGGTGTCGGCGACCCGCACCCGGAGTTCGGGGCATCGACACAGATGGCGATATTCATGCAAGCGCCACAATAACCGTCGCCCTAGCGGGCGCTGTCTTTTGCCCCCGCCCATGCCCACCTACCATCCTGTCGATCTTGCCGCTAATGCGGCAAGTCCGACAGTCTGCCAGCCTGAAACCATCGGCGGGTGGGAGATGCGGTGCTGGCCGGGCTATCTCGGCCTGGATTGCTACTCGCGACTCACCGATGCGTTCTGGGCGCGGTCCCGAAGCAAGTGATCCATGAGGACCATCGCCACCATCGCTTCGGCGATCGGGGCCGCGCGAAGACCGACACACGGGTCGTGGCGCCCGGTTGTCACCACCTCCACCTCGTTGCCCGAGGTATCGATGCTCTTGCCGGGTATGGCGAGGCTCGATGTCGGCTTCAAGGCGATGCTGACCACGATGTCCTGGCCTGAGGAGATGCCGCCAAGCACGCCGCCCGCATCGTTCTTCAGGAAGCCGCTGACGCGTATTTCGTCGCGGTGTTCGCTGCCGCGTTGGTGCACGACGTCGAAACCGGCGCCGAACTCGACGCCCTTGACCGCGTTGATGCCCATCAACGCCCCGGCGATATCGGCGTCGAGCTTGCCGAATACGGGTTCCCCGAGGCCGACCGGCGGATTCGATGCGACCACGTTGATCCGCGCTCCGATGGAGTCGCCCGCAGCGCGCAGCTCGTCGATCAGGGATGCGATATCGTCGACGATGTCCGGGTCCGGACAGAAGAACGGGTTGGCGTCGATGGCGTCCCAATCGAGCTTGCGCGGCGCGATATCGCCAATGCCAGCCAAATATCCGCGCACCGACACGCCGTATTGCTCGGCGAGGTACTTGCGCGCGATGGCGCCCGCGGCGACGCGCATGGCGGTCTCCCGAGCGGAAGCGCGGCCGCCGCCCCTATAGTCGCGCACGCCGTACTTCTTGAGGTACGTGTAGTCGGCGTGCGCCGGTCGCACCTGGTCCTTCACGGCGCTGTAGTCGCGCGATCGCTGATCCACGTTCTCGATGACGAGCCCGATCGGCGTGCCGGTGGTAACGCCTTCGAATACGCCAGACAGTATCGTCACCTGGTCCGGCTCGCGTCGCTGCGTCGTGTATTTCGATTGCCCGGGGCGACGCCGGTCGAGATCGACCTGCAGGTCGGCCTCCGACAGCGCCAGACCGGGGGGACAGCCATCTACCACGGCACCCATCGCAACACCGTGGCTTTCGCCGAAGGTTGTCAGCGTAAACGCTTGTCCAAAGGTATTGCCGGGCATGGGTTTATGCTACGCCGCTCAAGCGAAAAGTGCCCTGGTCGCTAACGCTCCCCAAGAGCGTTTGTTCCATCCAAGTATCGGGAGTCGCTCGCCGGTTGACAAGTCAACGCGGCAGCGTCGAGCACGAATACGCCGAAACCGCCGTCCGACAGCCGCTCCGCCCGCGCAACCTCGGGCCACACGAAAGGCAGATCGCGAAACGCAGCGCCGAGGGCCGCTGCCGTATTCCCCGCTTCTCCGACGAGCAAGCCATCGGCGCGCAGCCAGGGACCGATTCCGGCCATGAGTCGACGCCAACAGTCGAGGCCGTCCGCGCCCGCCTCCAGTCCGCGCCGGGGTTCATGGGCGTACTCCGGTGGCAGCGCAAGGAACTCGGGCCGCGGCACGTAGGGTGGATTGGCGAGCACCAGATCGAACACCTGGTGATCAAGCCCATCGAAAAGATTGGACAGCCGCGCTTCGACGCGATCGGCAAGGGAGAAACGCTCGATATTCATCCGCGCGTTCGCCACCGCCGCCTCGTCGATATCGGCGAGCGTGACGCGAGCGTCGGGAAACCGAAGCGCCGTCTGGATGCCAAGACAGCCGGTACCGCAACAGATGTCGAGCACCGTCTCGGGTGGCCGGCGCAGCCAGGGCCGGAAACCGCACCGAGTGAGTTCCTGTATGGGCGACCGCGGGATCATCACCCCCGGCTGGACGGCAAACCAGCGATCTGCAAACCACGCTTCGCCGGTGAGGTACGCCGAAGGCAGACGCTGGATAATCCGGCGTTCGAGGAGGTCGCGCAGCGCGCCGCGCGCACTATCGTCCAGCGGATGATTCTCGAGAAACCCCATCACCAGCAACTGCGCCTCGCTCCGAGGATTTGCGCCACCGTGACCGAACGCGAGGGGCTCCCGCGCCAGGCGGTCCGCGCACGCATCGATCAGGGCATCGACACTTTCATTCACTGCGCAGACGGTAGGGCAACACCAACTCCACCCGAGCTTTTGCCAGCGCATCTCGAGGGCTGAGGGGTCCCAATCCGTGCGCCTGCGCGGCAACGCCGCCGACGCGCTCCAGGACTTCCGCGGCCGTCGCGGCACAGCGCTCGGACGACTGTTTCAAATCATCCACCGGTTCGGATCCATACAGATGGCAAACGACGTGAATGGTCTCGCGACCAAACGGTTCCAAGGTGGCCGCGACGCTCTCGATCTTCGCCATGTCTTCCTCGGACAGCGCGCCCACCTTGTCGGGAGTGACGCCATCGATAACCGCGTAGCCCGTTCGCGCCAGGGTCTCCGCGAGCGTTCGATTGGTGTCGAAAACGACTTCGTCATCCGGCGCGACGACCTCTACGTGCGCATATAGACGCCGGTTGCCGCGCTGCACGGCGTACACGGCAACGAGCTTCGCCACCCCGTCGATCATTGTCGACGCCGCCAGAAAGCGTTGGCTGCGATTCGGGGCGACAAGGATGGGAATGCCGAATACGTCGTGCGCCCAGATCGTGCTGCGACCGCAATCCGGCCCCTCGCAGTAGAACACGATGCCGGATCCCCCCGCGCCCAGGATTTCCCGATAGTGCGCCGCGATATCGTCGAGTTGTTCACCATCCGGAATGCGATAGGTCACGCGCTGGACCGGACCCGCGACCCGCACACCTTCGATGCGCAGATCCTGGCGAATCTTGTCGACAGGCGCCGTGACGAACCGATACGGCAGGGATTCGGCGACTTCTTCATATTCCACAATCCAGGAGCGCGGATAGCGGTCGATACCGTCGGGATCGCGCGCACCGGCAGTATCTTGCTCGGCGTGGGTCGATACCGCGACGAGGGCGAACATGAAGCCGCGCCACTTCAACGTTCGTAGCTCCAGGTCTTCGGCGCGGCGAATTCGACATCAACCACCGCCTCGCCCGTCATGAGTCCGGCGATCACGGCGGCGATGTCCGCGCCGTTGAACAACACGTCGTGCAGCCCCTCCATCAATGGCATGTAAACATTTGCCTCAATGCTCTTGTCGCGGACCACCGCAAGGGTATTGACACCTTCGGCCAACTTGCCGAGTTGATCCATGGCCTCATCCAGCGTGTCGCCCTTGGCGACGCGATAGCCGAGTTGAAAATTTCGGCTGAGTGGCGAAGTGCACGTAACGAACAAGTCGCCGACGCCCGCCAACCCGAGAAAGGTGAAGGGATTGGCACCGAGGGATACCGCAAATCGACTCATTTCGGCCAAGCTACGCGTGATCAGCATACCCACGGTGTTCTGCCCCACCTCGAGCGCCGAAGCCATGCCGCAAATGATCGCATAGATGTTCTTGAGCGCCCCGCCTAGCTCCACGCCGTAGACGTCCGCGCTGGAATAGACCCGGAACTCGGCGCTGCGAAGCACTGTCTGCACGGCTTCGCGCAGGGCTTCGCTGCGGCTCGCCACAACGGTCCCCGCATAATGTTTGTCCGCGATTTCTTCCGCCAGGTTCGGCCCGCTGATGACACCCGTCGCACACTGCGGCAACAGTTCGTCAAGTATCTGGCTCATCAGGTGAAACCCTTCGGCTTCGACGCCCTTCGTGCCGCTGACAACGAACGCGCCGGGCTTCGCGTATGGCGCGACCTCCCGGGTCACCTCCCTGAACGATGCGCTGGGAACGGTCAGGAATACGATGTCGCTCGTACCGACCGCGATCGTCATGTCGCAGGTCGGGATCACATTGCGTTCCAGGGGGAAACCCTTCAGATAGCGCCTGTTCTCTCTGTAGGCGTGCATATCGGCCAATTGTTCGGCATCGCGCATCCATAGGTGAGTGCAATGGCCATTCTTGGCGATGATGTTCGCAATCGCGGTACCGAAATTTCCTGCGCCGACGATGGCCGCTTGCATAACGAGGTTCTTGTCCGTCGAGCGGACTATGTTAGCAAACGCCCGCGTCGTCGGTTTCAGTCTGTCGAACTATGGCCGGGAGACAACCACGGACTTTCATAAAATTAGAGGATAGTTGTTTAACTCTTTGTCAAATTTGTTTTTTATGTCAAATACGCTGCGACCATGACCCTGGCGACCACGGCAGGCGGTCGTGCGCGCCGCACATTCCCGTCCAATCCTTCACGCGAGCAATTCGAGCAGTAGGGAGTTGACTCGGCGCACATAGTCGCCGGGGTCGGTGAGGGACTGGCCCTCGGCGAGACTGGCCTGGTCGAACAACAGCTTCACCAGGTCGCCGAAACGTTCCTCGTCGGCCTCTCCGTCCAGTCTCGACACCAGGGGATGGTCCGGATTGAATTCGAAGTGCGGCTTGGAGTCAGGCACCGATTGCCCGGTAGCTTCCATCAGCCGCCGCATTTGGGTGCCCATGTCGTGTTCGCCGAGCACCAGGCACGCCGGCGAGTCGGTCAGCCGCGTCGAGCGGCGCACGCTCTCGACGCGATCCTCCAGTACGTCCTTGATGCGCCGGGCCAAGGCATCGTCGTCCGCCTGGTCCTCGGGCTTCGCCTCGCCGTCCAGGTCGAGTTCTCCCCGCGTGACATCCTGCAACTGCTTTCCATCGAATTCGCTGACGAACGTCATGAACCACTCGTCAATCCGGTCGGTCAGCAGCAATACCTCGATGCCCCGCTGTTTGAATACTTCGAGGTGCGGGCTTTGTCTCGCGGCCGAAAGGTTGTCTGCGATGAGGTAGTAGATCTTTTTCTGACCTTCCTGCATGCGTCCGACATAGTCGGACAGCGAGGTGCGCCGTTCCGCGCCATCCCTCTCGGTGGACGAAAAGCGCAGCAGCTTCATGATCGTTTCGCGATTGACGAAGTCCTCCGCAATCCCCTCCTTCAGAACCTGGCCGAACTCGTCCCAGAAGTTGTCGTAGTCGTCGCCATCGAGTTGCGACAACGTGTCGAGAACGCGCTTGGAGAGCGCGTTTCTGATCGTGGTAACCGCCGGATCCTGCTGCAGGATCTCGCGAGATACGTTGAGCGGCAGATCGTTGGAGTCGACGATGCCCCTGACGAAGCGCAGGTACAGCGGCAGGAACTGTTCGGCGTCGTCCATGATGAACACGCGTTGCACATAGAGCTTCAGACCGCGCGAGGACTCGCGGTTCCACAAGTCGAACGGGGCGCGACGGGGAACGAAGACGAGGCTCGTGTATTCGAGTTTCCCCTCCACCCTGTTGTGGCTCCAGGCCAGGGCATCTTCGAAGTCGTGGGAGATGTGCTTGTAGAACTCCTGGTATTCGTCGTCCTTGATCTCGCTGCGCGAGCGAGCCCAAAGGGCGGTGGCGGAATTGATCACCTCCTCCTCGGGCAAGCTCTCGGCGTCTTCGCCCCCGCCGTCCTTGTCGTCGGCGGTTTGCCCCCGCATGACCACCGGAACGCCTATGTGGTCCGAGTACTTGCGCACGATCGTCTTCAGCCGGAATGCTTCGGCGAATTCCTCCGCGTCGGGCTTGAGATGGAGCACGACGCGCGTGCCGCGCTCCGACTCGGCTTCCTCGACGGTAAAATCGTCCTCCCCTTTCGACTTCCAGCGCGTTCCCTCGGCGGTTCCCGCCCTGCGCGTAAGCACTTCGACTTCGTTGGCAGCCATGAACGCGCTATAGAAACCGACGCCGAATTGGCCGATGAGCTGCGCGTCCTGGCGCTGATCTCCGGTCAGGCGCTCGAAAAACTCGGCCGTCCCGGACTTCGCGATGGTGCCCAACTGCTCGATCACCTCCTCGCGGGTCATGCCGATGCCGTTGTCGGCAACGATGAGCGTCTTGGCGTCCGCGTCGAAGTCGATGCGGATTTTGAACTCCGGATCGTCGGCAATCAGCGCGTCGTTGATAAGGGACTCGAAACGCAGTTTATCGATGGCGTCCGAGGCGTTCGAAATGAGTTCGCGCAGGAATATCTCCCTGTCGGAATACAGGGAGTGAATCATCAGGTGGAGCAACTGCCTGGCTTCGGTCTGAAATCCGCGTGTCTCGATCGTCATAGGTCTGCCGCTTGGTTGCCAGCCGGCGTTGGTTTGCGCACGCCGGCAAGGCCGTCGGGGCCCTGACGCCTCGGCTTTGCCTGCCCGCCGACTCGGAGGCGAAGCGCAAGGCACCGGCTTATGCCGAGCTTATATGGGTTCGTCGCGGCTTTTTTTCAATCCAGTTTCAATCCGGGCCCGGATCGGCAACGGTCCTGCCACCATGCATTCCGACCCGCTATGCATCCTGACCCGCCCACCTATACATCCCGACCCGCCCACCCGGTGATTTCCGCCAGCGCCGCGCCGATATCGGCGAGACTCCGGACGGTCCGCACGCCGGCTGCGTCAAGCGCGGCCAGCTTCTCTTCGGCCGTGCCCTTGCCGCCCGCGATAATCGCACCGGCGTGACCCATCCGCTTGCCCGGCGGCGCGGTAACCCCCGCGATATAGGCCACCACGGGCTTTGTCACGTTGGCCCCGATGTATTCGGCCGCCTCCTCCTCCGCCGTGCCGCCAATCTCACCCACCATGACGATGGCTTCCGTGGCAGCGTCGGATTGGAACAGTTCCAGGATGTCGACGAAACTGCTGGCCGGGATCGGATCGCCGCCAATGCCGACACAGGTGGATTGGCCGAAACCCATGTCGGTGGTCTGTTTGACCGCCTCGTAGGTCAGCGTGCCCGAGCGCGAGACGACCCCGACGCGCCCGGGCAAGTGAATGTCTGCGGGCATGATGCCGATCTTGCAGGCGCCGGGGGTGATGACGCCGGGACAATTCGGACCGATGAGGCGACTGTCGGTCAGGTCGATCCGCGCCTTCACGGCCAGCATATCGAGCGTTGGAATACCTTCCGTTATGCAGACGATCAGTTCGATCCCGGCGTCGAGCGCCTCCAGAATCGAGTCCTTGCAGAACGCGGCAGGGACATAGATCACCGAAGCGGTGGCGCCGGTCGCCGCCACCGCTTCCCGCACCGTGTCGAATACCGGCAGACCGAGGTGTTCGGTGCCGCCCTTGCCCGGCGTTACACCGCCGACGAGGCGAGTGCCGTAGTCTATCGCCTGCCGGCTGTGCAAGGTCCCCTGGGAACCTGTGAAACCTTGGCAAAGCAGTCGTGTCTCGGCATCGACGAGTATGCTCACGCCCGTTCTCCCGACTCCCCCGCCGCCTTCACGGCTAGCTCGGCTGCGTCGGCAAGGGATTCGGCAGCGATGAGGTCCAACCCGCTGTCCGCGAGCCGCTCCGCTCCAACCTGCGCGTTGTTGCCCTCGAAGCGCACCACGACGGGCACACGCACACCCACCTCGGTTACCGCGCCGATGATGCCGTCGGCGATGATCGCGCAGGAAACGATACCGCCGAAGATGTTGATGAGCACGGCCTTTACATTCCGGTCCGACAGGATGATGCGAAACGCCTCACTCACGGCCTCCTTCGTCGCGCCGCCGCCGACATCGAGGAAGTTCGCCGGATTCCCCCCGTAGAGTTTCACGAGGTCCATCGTGCCCATGGCCAGGCCCGCGCCGTTGACCATGCAGCCGATATTGCCTTCGAGAGCAACGTAGTTGAGACCGAACGCATCGGCTTGCGCTTCCCGCGGATCCTCCTGGGAAGCGTCTCGAAGCGCACGCAACGCCGGCTGGCGGTACAACGCGTTGTTGTCGATGTTCATTTTCCCGTCGAGACAGTGGATCTTGCCTTCGCCGGTGACCACCAGGGGGTTGATCTCGACCAGGGAACAATCCAACGCGTGGAACATCCGCGTCAAATTGAGAAACAGATCGGCAAATTCCCGAACCTGCGTCCCTTCAAGACCGAGCGAAAAGGCCATTTCGCGTCCCTGGTGCGGCTGGGCGCCCACATAGGGATCGATCGCCGCCCGAAGAATCTTCTCCGGTGTCTGCGCGGCGACTTGCTCGATCTCTACGCCGCCCTCGCTCGACGCCATGACCACCACGCGCCGCGAGGCGCGGTCGACTACCGCCCCGAGGTACAGCTCGCGGGCGACGTCGGCACATGCTTCGACGTATATCTTGTTCACCGGCTGCCCGTTCGTGTCCGTCTGGATTGTGACCAGGCGCTTGCCGAGCCAGCGCTCGGCGAAGTCGCGCACGCCATCGAGAGACTCGGCGATCTTCACTCCACCGGCCTTGCCCCTTCCGCCGGCGTGCGCCTGCACCTTGCAGACCCAGCGCGAACCGCCCATCTCCACCGCAGCCGCCACAGCTTCGTCGGCGGTGTCCGCGGCGATGCCCGGCGAGACGGGCATTCCGTAATCGGCGAACAGTTGCTTTGCCTGATATTCGTGCAGGTTCAAGCTCGCCTCACGATCCAAGAACTCTCGCGAAATTCCAAAGAGGGGCCGCGGGACAGCCCATGCGATGCCTACTATAGCCAGCGCAACGCCGAAGGGATAGGGGATGCCGCAGCGCCCCCGGCACCCGCGCGTGTTGCCGAAATGGGGCGCATCTGTCAATCTCGCGGTTGTTCGAAGCGTTCGTGGGAGGTACGCGATTGGAAGCCGACATCGATGCGTTGCGCGCAACCTTTCTCAACCGTGAATTCGACGAGGTGACGTTCGAGATCGACGGCCAAAGCTTCGCCGAATACGCCCGCACGTGCGGTGAGCAGGACGCGCGCTTTATGGATCCGACCGATCCGAATTTCCAGGCGCCCCCGACCTACGTGTCAACCCTTATCGGCGGGCGTCCGCTGCCGTCGGATTTCCCCGATCTGAACGGTGTCACCATGGATGCGGGCAAAGGCGTCGAGTGGATGGCGCCGATACGCGACGGCGCGAGGTTGACGGGCAAGTCTCACCTGCACGACATCTATATCAAGACCGGGCGGTCGGGACGCATGGTATTTCTCGTGCGGCGGATGGAGCTTTACGACCAGGATGGTACCCATGTCGCGAACGCCGACACGCGCACTGTGATCCGGGAGAGATCCTCGTGAGCGAAGTCGTTTCCATGATCGATGATGTCGAGTTCGGCGCCGAGTTGCCCGCGTTCTCACCCGATACGAGCGTCGACAACATCAAGCGCTTCGCCCGTAATGTCGGTTGGGGCGGCCCGCGTTTCACCGATCACGACGCCGCCCGCAGGGAAGGCTTTCCAGGGGCCTTGGTTCCCGGCGTCATGAGCCAGGGATTCCTTGGCGCGATGATCCACCGGTGGGCGCCGACCTCCGAAATTGTCGCAATCGACACCGTGTTCCGCGCTCCCGTGCTCGCCGACACGCCGCATACCATCGCTGGAGTGGTGACGGACATCGACACGGAGGCTGGAACCGTCGAGATCGACATCACTATCGCCAACGCGGCGGAGGAAACACGCGTATTCGGAACCGCGACAGTCCGCTTGCCATAGGCCGGCGGTGCGTCGCGACCGCACGTCGATGGAAACGCGACCGCAAAGCGTGACGAGCCCGAGGAAATCCAGCGGCAATATCCACCGCGCGTTTCGCTCCGCGTGGCTTTGCGCTCTGGCCCTGACGCTCGTAGGCTGCGTGCCAAACGGGACACCGTCTCCCGACGATATCGGCCTGAATGACCACGGCGTCGCCCTTATGGGCCGCTACGAATACGCCGCGGCGGAGGAAGCGTTCGCCGAACTCGTCGACCGCGCGCCGGATTGGCTTGATGCGCGCGTCAACTGGGCGATAGCCACCCTGAACCGGCAGCGGGAGGGAGACGAACGGCGCGCCCTCGAGATCCTCGGCCGCGTCATGGAGCGAGATTCGGACCACCCTCGCGCCATATATGTAAGCGGAATCCTGCACTTCTACCTCGGCGAGACCGAGCCCGCGGAGACATTGTTGCGGCGGGCCGCCGACGCCGATCCGAACGATGCGTTTGCCGCCTATTTCCTCGGCCAATCCTTGCTGCAATCCGCGAGCCACGCCGAGGCCGCGTCATGGTTCCTGCGCGCCGTGGAGCTCGACCCCTATTTGCGCAGCGCCTATTGGGCCGGCGCGCAAGCGCTCCGACGGGCGGGCCGCATCGAGGAATCCCGAGCACTGCTCGCCGACTACCAGCGGTTCGAGGACAATCCGACCGCACACTCCGCGGCGTTCAGCTATGGGCGAATGGGCCCCAAGGCGCTAGCCCTGGCTGCCGCGAACGCCGCCGAGCCGGTGCCGGAGCGCCCCGCCGGCGCGCTGTTCGCCGCGACCGAACGGATCGGCGCCGGAGCGTGGTTGTCCGTCACCGCCGCAGACATCGACGGGGACGGAGCACTGGACCTCCGAGCCTCCGGGCCCGGTGGCAACAGCCTCTTCTTCGGAATGAAGGACGGTAGTTTCACCCCCGATACCGTCCATCCCCTCGCGGCGACGAGCCCCGGCGCGAGTTTGTGGGGTGACATGGACGATGACGGTGATGTCGACATGCTGCTCTGCGGGCCCGGCGGCACCCGGCTTTGGTGGCAACTTGACGATGGAGCCTGGGAACCTGCGGATACCGGTCACGACGCGCCGTGCCGCGCAGGTGCGGTGTTCGATGCCGACCACGACGGCGACCTGGATATCTTCGTCACGGGTCCTGCTGGCAGCGAACTGTTGAACAACAACCGCGACGGTTCGTTCCGCCCCCTCGCGGGCGAGAGGGGAATAAGTGGCGGAGCGGGACGTCAGGTGCTCGCGGCCGATCTCGACAATGATCGCGACCTTGACATCCTGGTCTTGAATGACACACCGCCCCACGATATCTGGCAGAACGACCGGACGTGGCGCTACCAGCCGTTCCCCGGCCTGGACGATTTTCGCCGCGCACCGCTTGTAGCGGTCACTGTCGCGGACGCGGACGCCGATGGAAAGCCGGAAATCTACGGCGCCTCCCCGGATGGGGAGTTGCTTGCCTGGCGCCGCAGCGCCGCTTCCTGGTCGCGGACGTCGCTCATCCCCGCCGAGACGCCCGCCGGGGCACTCGAGCTCGCTGTGGTCGATTTCGATGGCGACGGCCTGCTGGATTTGCTGCGCGTTGAACCGTCGAGCATATCCATCGTCGATCCGCGCACCGGAACCGTCGCCTGGCGGCGGAGCGCCGAAGGCGTCGCGACCGCCCTTCCCCTGCCGTTCGACCCCGCGAACGGACCCGCGCTGATCGTCGCCGGCGGTGAAGGCATCGATCTGTGGCCCCCCGGACCGGGCCGCTTCCCCTTTCTCGCGCTTGTCCTCAGCGGACGTAGCGAAGCGGATCAGATGCGCTCCAACGCTTCCGGCGTCGGCACCCGCGTACAGGTGCGGGCGCGAGGACGCTGGACCGTGCTCGACGCCCTCGACTCGCACTCCGGCCCGGGACAGAGCCTCGTCCCCATGAGCGTGGGCCTGGGCGGCAGTCCCGGCGCCGACTTCGTGGCGCTGCAATGGTCCGACGGTGTTTCGCAAACGGAACTCGACCTCGCCGCCAGGCGCTTGCACGAAATTGCCGAAAACCAGCGCCAACTGGCGAGCTGTCCCGTGCTGTTCGCCTGGGATGGCGAAACGTACGGCTTCGTCGCCGACGTGCTCGGCGTCGGCGGATTGGGCTTCTTCGACGCGCCCGGCCGCTACGCACCGCCGCGACCGTTCGAGAGTTTCCTGCTGGACGCCGCCGCGCTTTCCCCGCGCCAGGGGCGCTATCGCCTGAAGCTGGCCGAGCCCATGGAAGAGAACGCCTACCTCGACTCCGCGCGCCTGCGCGTATTCGATCTTCCCCCGGATTGGTCCATCGTGCTCGACGAGCGTATGGGCACGGCCGATCCGCCGGTTACCGGCAGGCCCATCGCCTACCGCCAAAGCCACGCGCCGACGCGCGCGACCAACGCGGGCGGCGAAGACGTGCTGTCCCTCATCGCCGAACGCGACCTGCAAGCGCCTTCGCCCGGTGGTGTTGACCCTCGGTTCATCGGCCTGTTGGCTCAGGAGCAGGTACTCACACTCGAATTCGGTGTGCCCATTCAGGCGGACGGCGCCGTGCTAGTGGCGGATGGCTGGATCGAATATCCCTATTCCCAGACCGTGTTCGCCGCCTGGCAAGCGGGGCTGCGCTACCGCCCGGCGAGCCTCGAGGCGCGTGGCCGAGACGGCAGGTGGCGCATGGTTGCGGCGGAATTCGGGTATCCGGCGGGCATGCCCAGGACCATGGCGCTGACGCTGCCGGATCTTCCCGCAGGGACGGACGCGCTGCGGCTGTCCTCGAACATGGAAATCTACTGGGACCGGCTGCGGGTCGTCGTGGAAGAGCCATTGCCCATCGCCATGCCCCCCGCGCGGCGACCCCTTGCCGCCCGCGTCGGGCGAACCGGCTTCGCCAAGCGCACCACCGGCCCCCAGCGCCTGCCCCACTACGCGTACGAGACGCGCGCGCCGTATTGGGACGCGAAAACCCAGCGCGGCTTTTACACGTCGTTCGGAGACGCGACCCGACTCATCTCCGACATCGATAGCGCCGTTGCGATCATTGGCAGCGGCGAAGAGATCCATCTCGAATTCCGCGCGGGACTGCCGCCGGCCGCGGGCGATCGCCGATTCTTCGCCATCGAGTTCTACGGTTGGGCCAAGGACATGGACCTCTACACCGAACACGGCGACACCGTCGCGCCCATACCTGTGCTGGACGACACCGACGCGGATACGCTGGAACGGCGCGCGCGTTTGCACGCCCGCTACAACGTGCGCTTTCAGGCGGGCCTTTAGCCCGCCAAGGGGGCGACGATCACGCCGAATCGCATCGCATGAACCACGCAAGCATGCCGGAAGTTGTCGGGCCGCGGATGCGCAAGCTGCTGGTCGGCGTGCTCGTGCTGTTCGCACTCCTGACCGTCAACTCGATCTACCTGGGCGCGGTTTCCCTGCTGCAATGGTTCGAGGGCGCGAGCCTGGAAGGGCCGCTGTACCAATCGATGTTTCTCGGCCATCTCGCGTTGGGGTTCGCCATCGCATTGCCCGCGATCATTTACGCCCTGCTGCACCTGCGCCGCGCCATCCATCGTCCGAACAGGTTGGCCATACGACTCGGTCTGGCACTCTTCGCCGTCGTTTTGCTGCTGATCGCCTCCGGCGTCGCGCTGACGCGCGGCATTCCACTGATCGAGCTGCGCGGCGCTTCCGCCCGCTCCATCGCATACTGGCTGCATGTCGCGGCACCGTTCGCCGCGTGCTGGCTATTCGTCTTGCACCGCTTGGCGGGGCCACCCATCCGTTGGCTCGCGGGCAGCGCCATCGCGCTAGTGGGCATCGTTGTCGGCCTGGCCGGCGCATGGCTCGCCGAACCCGCCGCTACACCGCCCGCGCGCGCCCAGGCCGACTTTTTCCCAGCCCTGGCAAGAACGGCGACCGGCCGCCATATCCCCGCAGAAGAGCTCATGCGGGACGACTACTGCGCCCGTTGTCACGCCGACATCCACGCGCAGTGGCGCCACAGCGCGCATCGTCTCGCATCCTTCAACAATCCCGCCTACCTGTTTTCGGTGCGCAATACCCGCCGCATGGTCCTCGCGCGCGACGGCGACGTCATAGCCGCGCGATTTTGCGCCGGATGTCACGATCCCGTGCCGCTGTTCACCGGCGCGTTCGACGATCCGCTATTCGACGACGAGGGACATCCCACGGCACACGCCGGCATCACCTGCGTCGCCTGCCACGCCATCGAAAGCCTAGGCAGTCCGCGCGGCAACGCCGACTACATTATCGGCGTGCCGCAGCACTATCCGTTCGCCTTCTCCAATAGCGCCATCCTGGCATGGATCAACGGTTTATCGATCAAGAGCAACCCGGACCTGCACAAACGCTCCTTCCTGAAACCGGTGCATCGAACGGCGGAATTCTGCGGCACCTGCCACAAGGTGCATTTGCCCGAGGAACTCAATGCCTACAAGTGGCTTAGAGGCCAGAATCACTACGACGCGTTCCTCCTGAGCGGCGTGTCGGGCCATGGCGCGCAGAGCTTCTACTACCCCGCGCGCGCGGAGACCAACTGCAACGGTTGCCACATGGAGCCCGTGCCCTCGGCCGACTTCGCTGCCGATTTCGACGCAACCCTCGGCGAACCGGCGATCCGCGGGCACCAGTTCCCGTCGGCCAATACCGCGTTGGCCGCCTTGCTCGGATGGCCGAAGGAGGTGATCGATGTCCACCGCGCGATGCTGGAAGGCGCGCTCAGAGTCGACCTGTTCGCCATCCGCTCCGGCACAGATATCGACGCGGAAGCGATTGCGCCACTGCGTCCCGAGGTGCCCGCCCTGACGCCGGGCGAGACCTACGTGTTCGACGTGGTCATCCGGACCCTGCGTCTCGGCCACCTGTTTACGGAAGGAACGGCCGACTCCAATGAGGTCTGGCTGGACGTCACCGTCCAGAGCGGCGGCAAGGTCATCGGCCGCAGCGGCGCGCGCGACAGCGACGGCGCGGTGGACCCCTGGTCACACTTCATCAACGCCTATGTGCTGGATCGACACGGCAACCGCATAGACCGCCGAAACGCCGAGGACATATTCACCAAGCTCTACGATCACCAGATTCCCCCGGGGGCGGCTACCACCGCGCACTATCGCGTGCGGATTCCACAGACCGCTGTCGGCCCCGTCGAGATCGCCGTAGCGCTCCGTTACCGCAAGTTTGATACCACCTACATGCGCGCCTTCCAGGGGGAACGCTTCGAGCACAACGACCTCCCCATCATCACGATCGCCGAGGACGTGCTCGTCTTTCCCGTGGCCGGCATGCCAGCCGCATCGCCCCCGCCCGACGTACCCGAGTGGGAACGCTGGAACGACTACGGCATCGGTCTGCTCGCCAAGCCCGAGCGCGGCGCCCTGCGCCAGGCGGAGGAAGCGTTTCGTCGCGTCGCCGCCCTCGGCCAGCCTGAAGGCGACTTGAATCTCGCCCGCGTCATGATCCGTGAAGGCCGGCTGATTGAGGCTGCCGACGCGCTGCGCCGCGCTGCGGCCAGCGGTGCCTATCCTTGGTCCGTGGCGTGGTTCGGCGGACTTGTCGACATGCAGAACGGCGAATTCGATGCCGCCATACGCAGTTTCACCGACCTGGCGAATACGCGATTCGAAGAGGCGCAGCGGCGCGGATTCGACTTCTCGCGCGACTACCGGGTGCAGAACGCACTGGCACAGGCGCTGTTCGAGCGCGCGAAGCTCGCGCCGACGCGCGCCGAGGAAGAACAACTGCTCCGGTCGGCCGCAGACCGCCACGACGCCGCGCTCGCCGAAGACCCGGAGAATGTCGTCGCCCACTATGGTCTCGCGCAGATCTACGCGCGGCTCGGCGACGAGGAGACTGCAAGCCGCCATCGAGCGCGACACGCCATCTATCGACCCGACGACAACGCCCAGGATCGCGCCGTAGCCGCCGCCCGCCGGCGTGATCCGGCCGCCAACTTCGCCGCGGAAGCGCTCGTCGTGTACGACCTCCAGCGCGGCGGCGGCGACCCGTGAACGGCCTGTCCTCCGGGGAAGCGCGCATCCGGCGCGCGTCGCTGCAATCGCTGGGCGCCATCGCCATACTCGCGGCAGCCGGCGTCGCGGTGTTTCTGGGAACCCGTCCCTGGCAGCCGCAAGAGACCGTCGAAGAAGCCGATATCTCCGGGCCCATACCGGTGCCAGAAGCGGCAGTTAAACCCCCACCGATCAAGTTCACCGACGTCACGGAGAGTGCCGGTATTCACTTCGTCCACCAAAACGGCGCGTACGGGGAACGCCTGCTGCCGGAAACCATGGGCGGTGGGGTCGCTTTCCTGGACTATGATGGCGATGGTGACCAGGATCTGCTGCTGATCAACTCGGACCGCTGGCCGTGGCGCCCCGCCCCGCCGTCGAGACCGATTTCACGCCTGTACCGCAACCTCGGCGGCGGGAAGTTCGAAGACGTCTCCTCGACCGCGGGTTTCGACCTGACCCTGTACGGCATGGGCGCGGCAGTCGGCGACTACGACGGAGACGGACATCTGGATGCCTATGTCACCGCCCTCGGTCGGAACCGAATGATGCGCAACGTCGGCGGGAGTTTCATCGACGTAACGGACGCCGCCGGCGTCGCCGGCGAGGCCGACGCCTGGAGCACCGGTGCCGCGTTCTTCGACTACGACCGCGACGGTGATCTCGACCTCTTCGTCTGCAACTACGTTCGCTGGTCGCCGGAAATTGATCGCGAAGTCGACTACCGGTTGACCGGCGTAGGTCGTGCCTACGGCCCGCCCACGGATTTCGCCGGCGTCGATAATTACCTCTTTCGCAACGATGGGGACCGCTTCACGGATGTATCCGCCGAGTCCGATATTCAGGTCCCCAATCCCGCCACGGGTTTGCCCGGGGGCAAGGCTCTCGCCGCGCTGCCGGTGGACGTAAACGGAGACGGGTGGCTGGATGTCGCCGTCGCCAACGACACCGTGCGCAACTTCCTTTTCTTGAATCGCGGCGATGGCAGTTTCCGCGAGGCTGGCGTCGAATTGGGACTCGCCTTCGACACTGCCGGCCTCGCAACCGGGGCCATGGGCATCGATGCGGCGCATTTCGCCAACGATTCCCGCCTTGCCATCGCCATCGGCAACTTCGCCAACGAAATGACTTCGTTCTACGTGTCTCGTGCGGGAGCCGATCTGTTCAGCGATGACGCCATCGTCGCGGGCGTCGGCGCCGACAGCCGGCGAGCGCTGACCTTCGGCCTGCTATTCCTTGACGCCGACCTCGACGGCCGCGCGGATCTCTTCGCCGCGAATGGCCACGTCGAGCCTGAGATCGCCAAGGTTCAGGCCAGCCAAAACTACGCGCAGCCAGCGCAACTGTTCTGGAACTGCGGTGCACAGTGCGCGCGCCCTTTCCAGCTCGTCGGCGGCGCGGTGGAGACTCCGCACGTCGCGCGGGGCGCCGCCTACGCCGACATCGACGCGGACGGCGACCTGGACCTGGCGCTGACCCAGGCCGGCGGCCGGGCGGTGTTGCTTCGAAACGATCAGCGCCTAGGCAACCACTGGCTACGCCTGAAGCTGCGGTCTGCGCCGCCCAACGTGCATGCCATCGGCGCGCGCGCCATACTCGCGGTATCCGGGACGCGGCAGTTTCGCACTGTCATGCCGAGCCGCAGCTACCTGTCCCACGTGGAGCCTGTACTCACCTTCGGACTAGGCGCAATGGATCGCATCGATTCGGTGACCGTCATTTGGCCCGACGGCGAAACAGAGACCTGGACCGACCTGGAAGCTGATCGTGTCCACGTCCTGCGCAAGGGACGAGGCAAATAGACGTCAATTGGTCATGCAAGATGCTTCCCCGAAGAACCGTTGGCACTTGCATGGAACAACACTGCCACCACCGCAGGAGGACTTGCAACGCGGAAGTTCCCTGGGCGTCACGGGCGCACTGTAATCCAGCGCGCTGAAGGCTCCTTGCCGTTCACTTGGCAACCTTCTCCATGGCGACCATCCGCTCAAGCGAGCACTGACCAGCCGATTGAGGCTCACGCCTTCCTCGGCAGCCTGGATCGCGAGATTGCGGTGCGTCTCGGGCGGGATACGTACCACAAACCTGCCGCTGTACGGACGGTCCGCAAGTGGTTTGGGCGGGGATTCGCCGGTGTCCCGCATGTCAGCCAGAACTTCCTGAACCAGACTACGGATACCGGCCAGCGCCTCCCCGGCCGTCGGCCGTCTTCCGCCGACCACGTAATTCGATACGTATAGTGGTCAATCACTCCCTCGCTCCAGTTCAGATTCAAAACCTCCCACCATCCGACCTGATGAAACTATTAACGACACTAAGGGCGGAATCTCCGCTGTATTTGACGGGTCCGATTTCGTTCGCGGAGGTCCAGCGGCGGCTCTCGGTCATCACGGCAAAGGACCCTCGGGTCGGCAAACTACCAACGTATCCTCCCGTGCCGACGGCACAACAGCAGCTGCCCGATCCAGCCGGTGCATGGCTGGCCGCCGCCCGGATCGCCAATAGCGCCAATCGTCCCGCGCCGCTGTCAACGATGCCGGCGCGTCGCTGCGCCACCGGATGGCTCCGAGATCGCCCGTTGTCACCAGGTGCGCGCCGATGGAACGATATCGTTCGACCACCTCCGGATGTGGATGACCGAAACGATTTCGGAAACCCGCAGAAAAGATGGCCACGCGGGGACACGCCCGCGCAACGAACGCTGCCGACGAGGACGTGCGGCTGCCGTGATGCGGCGCCACCATCACGCGCACGGGACGGACGTCAATGCGCCGCTCCGCGGCGCTCCCTACGTCTCCCGTCAGTATGGCCCGGTGTTCACCGTCGTCGATTTCGATCACGCAGGAGGCATCGTTGCCCGCTGCCGGGCCCGGGGGCCACATGACACGAAAACGCACGCCGTCCCAAAGCCACGCATCGCCCCGTCGGCACGGCCGCGCTGAAATTCCCTCGGCTGGTTCGCCCGCGCTGATCCCGCGGACGTCCAGGCGGGTCAACACCGCTGTCGCGCCGCCCATGTGATCGATGTCCGCGTGGCTCAATACGAGTTGCGTTATCCCGCGGCCGTGCTCGCGTAGCGCCACGGGCGCAACGATGGCATCGCCGGCGTCGTAACCCGACGGATAGCGTGGCCCCGCGTCGTAGATCAACGCGTGATTGCGCGTTCTCACCAGAGCGGATGTGCCCTGCCCTACATCCAGGGCAATCAGGTCGAATCGACCCTCTGGAACGCGATCAAGCAACGTCAAAGTTGAGAACATCGCGGCAGCGAGGGCGCAGCGGGCAATGTGTGACCACGGCAGAAGAAAAGCCAGGGACAACGCCGTCGCGGCAGCCAATGCTGCAACGCTGTTGCTTGCCGGCACCGTCGGCACCTCGCCGACACGCTCGACGATCCACATGACCACGCCGAGCGTAGAGTCCGCGACTGCCAGCGGCATCTCGGCAAGTGTCGGTGCGAGCGGCAATGCCAATACGCCCATCACTGATAGCGGTGCCGCAGCCGAGGCTACCAGGGGGATCAACACGAGGTTGGCGAACAGCGCGAAGGGTTGGATGTCGCCGCTAAAGATGCCGAGCCAGGGAGCAAATCCGACACAGATGACGAGCTGCGCCAGGATGAGTGCGGCGGCGCGCGACTGAAGGCGGGACAGGACAGTGCGCTCGGTTCGTCTAGGTGCCCGCGGCGCGAAAAAAGCGATGAGTACGCCAACCGCCGCGAACGAAAGCCAAAAACCGGTATCAAGGGGTGCCATGGGATCCACCGCAAGCACCGTCGCGAGCGCCAATGCGAGTCCGTCGAGCGCACCGATGCGCCGACCGATGGCCATCGCGAATATGCCCACACCCGCCATGATGCTCGCGCGTGTCACGGGCAGCGACCATCCCGCGAGGGTTGCATAGGCCAACACTGCGGCGATGGCGACCAGCCCCGAAACGCCACGCGCCCTGAAACGCCGTGTGAGCGGGAGAATACGTCCGATCAGGTTGCCGAACGCCAACCCCAACGCGCCGAACATGCCGATGTGCAGCCCCGATATGACCAAGAGGTGCACTGTGCTGGTGTCGCGGAATAGCCGCCAGGCAGATGTCGGAACCAGGGCCGCATCGCCAGTGGCCAGGGCGAGAATCAGTCCGGCATGCGAAATCGTCATGGTCTCGATGCGTTCGCGCAAGCGCAATCTGAAATTGGAAACCGTATCGCGCGTATCCGCTGCAAGCTCTGCGTCGACGACGTATCCCGTTGCAACGATGTCGCGGCGCATCAACCAACGCTCGTAGTCGAAGGCGTGCGGATTGACGTAGGCGCGCGCCGGGTTGGCCTTGACGACCATCCGCCAGCGCTGCCCCGGACGCGGCATGTGTTCGCTCACCCCGGACAGCCGAACCCGGTCGCCCGCGTCAAGTCCGCAGTCCGCGCCGCGAGCGAGTTCGCCCTCGAAGCGGTAGGCGTCGCCGCTCGGGGCGGGCAAGCCCCGTATCGTCAACTCCACTTCGAGCGGACCCGCGCAACGCGACATCCGGTTCGACATCGCATCACTGATGGCCCAGGAGCCCCACGCCAGTCCGAGTGCGAACAGGGCCACCGCGCGCGCAGCAGGCACGCAGAGCAGCGCGCCGCCTCCGATGCCCAGGATCAGCGCGGCCACCTCGGACTGGGGCGCCGCATGCGCGACAACTACGCCCCCGGAAAGGGCCGCCAACAGGACACGCATGCGTTTTTGACACGGGGCATGGGCATAATGGTGATATGCCACAGTCTTTCTTGCAGCGGTACCTGCCAACCGCCCAGAGTATTCGTGAGATACGAATACTACGGCCGTTGCGACATCTCCTACAGGATCCCGAACTCTGGCACCTGCACCGCCGCTCGGTCGGCGGCGCCTGCTTTATCGGCATGTTCTGCGCATTCATTCCGCTACCGGGTCAGATGCTCGTAGTTGCCGTGCTCGCCATGGCGACGCGCTGCAATTTGCCTATCGCCATAGCGCTCGTCTGGGTGACGAATCCGGTGACGTTCACGCCGATGTTCCTGTTCGCGTACAAACTCGGCGCATGGCTGCTCGACATGGAACCCGTCGTCAAAGAACTTGACCTGTCCTGGGAATCGCTGGGCGCCCGCTTTACGGCGTTATGGTGGCCGCTGATCATCGGTTGCCTGGTCTGCGGCTGGGTAAGCGGGCTTTCACTGATGGTGATCGCCCGGCTAACCTGGCGGCTGCACATCCTGCGCCGTTGGCGGCAGCGCCGCGAACGCCGACGCGCGAAGGTCTTCTCAACGTCGTAGCGCCACAATCCGTCGCGCTACCGGGCGCCGGTTTCAACCCTCGTGCAGTGTCTGGGCGGGATTCTCGGCCACGGCCTTCAATGCCGGCCGCAGTACCGCGAGGAAGCAGAGGCCGAGCGATAGCGCCGCGATGACAACCAGGTCGCCAGCCAATACCACGGACGGCATCTTGCCGAAACCGGTTCCCGACAGGATGCTCTCTCCGGTCAGCCATTCGATGGCCCAGACAACCGGATCGACGTTCCAGGCGATCAGGACGCCAGCGACCAACCCAACACCAATCCCGAGGACCGCCACGGAGAATCCCTGCACCAGGAATACTTCCACGAGAAATCGCGAAGGCGCGCCGATGGTCGTCAGCATCGCGATGTCGCGTCGTTTATCGTTGACGAGCATTGTCTGACCCGACACGATATTGAATGCCGCGATCGCGACGACCAGGGCGAGGGAAACGAACATCAACGTCTTTTCCAATCCGACCGCACGAAACAGTTCGCCATAGCTGTCCATCCACGTCGTGAGCCTCCAGCCAGGCGGCAACGCCGCGCGCAGGTCTGACTCGGTAATTGGGACATCCATGGGATCCGCGAAGACCATCCGCCAACCCGCGGCGCCGCTCGAAACAAGTCCCCGCCGTTCAATGTCGTCGAAGCGAACCACGGCGATGGTCGCGTCCGGCTCCGCACCCACTTCAAACGTGGCGCGCAGGGTGAAGCGTTCGATCCGTGGGCGCGCCCCGTTCGCCGCCGGGACCATCACGACGAGCGCGACAGGATCGCCAACTCGGATGCCCAGGGCCCGGGCAAGGGGTTCCCCAAGCATGATTCCCCCGTAACCCTCGAATAGTTCTTCGAGCGTTCCGCGGACGATGCTGTCCGCGATCAGATCCAGACCGTCCGCATCTTCCGCGTCCACGCCGAGCAGCGCCAGGGCGGTAACGGCTCCACTGCGCGAAATCATCGCGGATCCCTGGAACAACCGGCTGACAGAAACAACGCCGTCCGAAGGCGTCGGCGCATAGCGCATTTCAAAATCCCAGTCCGCCGGCGGAAGCACCAACGCGTGAGGCACAGCGCCAAGCAATCTGGTCTTCAACTCGCGGTCGAAACCGTTCATCACGCTGACTACCACCGTCAGAACCATCACCCCGAGAGCCAGACCGGCGAGCGATACCCAGTTGACGAAGGACGCGTATTGATTGCGCCGCGAGGTCAGGTAGCGGCGCGCCATCCAGAGCATATTGAGAAGGTTTGTCATGGATGCCGACGCGTCAGCTCAGGACGCCATCCTGGAGCACGAGCGTCCGGTCGACGCGCGCGGCCAGGGCCTCGTCATGGGTGACGATCACGAAAGCTGTACCGGTGGCCGCGACGAGCCGGTCGATCACTTCCAGTACGCGCTCGGCGCTGCGCCGATCGAGATTGCCCGTCGGCTCGTCAGCGAGAACGACACGCGGTTTCCCCGCCAGCGCGCGGGCGACCGCGACCCGCTGGCGCTCCCCGCCGGAAAGTTCGTGCGGTCGGTGGCCAGCGCGCGCGGACAACCCAACGGATTCGAGCAGCGCGTGCGTATCGTCGGCCACTTCGCGCAGGGCCGCACCCGCGACAAGCCGGGGCATGGCGACGTTTTCCAACGCGGTGAACTCGGGCAACAGGTGGTGGAACTGGTACACGAATCCCATGTGAGCATTGCGCAACGCCGCGCGGCGGGCCGGACCCGCGGCGGTGAGGTCTTCGCCCATGACGCGCACGCTGCCGGCATCAGGATCCAAAAGTCCGGCCAGGACGTGCAGCAGCGTACTCTTGCCGGAACCGGATTGGCCCACGATGGCCAACCGCTCGCCAGCCGATACGTCGATGTGCGCGCCGGCAAGAACTTCGATCCGCGCACTCCCCTGCGAATAAGCCTTGGCCAGGTCCCTGGCGCGAAGCGGCGGCGTGTCATTCATGGCGCAGAACCTCGGCCGGATTCAGCCGGCCAGCGTGCCAGGCTGGATACAGGGTCGCCGCCAGCCCGAGACCGCACGCGGTGGCCGCGACCCGAGCGACATCGGCGGCGGCGAATTCCACAGGCAACTTGTGTACGAAGTATTCGCCCATCAGGTCGATGTTCCAGGTCTCCTGCGCCCATCGATAACCGTCCTCGGTCAGCGCTCCCAGTCCCAATCCGAGCACCAGCCCGAGTCCGACACCCAACAACGAAACCAGCAGGCCAAGGACAATGAAGACACCCACGATCAGGGTCGAATGCGCGCCCAGCGTGCGCAGGATCGCCACGTCCGACCTGCGTTCGTTGACAATCATCACCAGGCTTGACACCACGTTGAACGTGGCCACGGCCACAAGCAGGGAAAAGATCAGGAACAGCATGCCCTTCGTCACCTGGATCGCCCGATGCACGGGGCCCATCGAACGCAGCCAGGTGCTCGCGGCAAACTTGTCCGGCCCCACCGTGGCGAGCGCCCTTGCGGCAACGTCTGGCGCTTCGAGGACGGGGTCGATGCGCAATTCAAGCGCCCGCGTTGGCGAAGGCGAGCGGAACAACCGCTGCGCGTCCCGGATGTGGATGTAGGCGACCTGCCCATCGAGTTGCGACCAGGTTCTTAAGATCCCGGCCGCGCGCAGCCTCTTGCGCGCGGGAAACACCCCCAGGGGCGTCAGCGCCATGTCCGGCATCACGGCGGTGAAGACGTCGTCCGGCGCCAGTCCCAGTTGCTCCATCACGCCGCGCCCGAGCACCACATTGAAGCTTCCCGGCCGCAGCACGTCGATGTTCCCGGCATCGAAGAAACGTCCGATGACCGGTTCGTAGTCGTCGGGGACGATACCTTTCAATCGAACCACGGCGACGCCCGTCCCGGTAGACAGGAGAACCCCGCCCGAAATCACCCGCGTAACATGGTTCACCCCGGGCACGCCCAGGAGTTCCGCAGTAACCGACTCGGGATCCGTGATCGTCTGCCGCCCCACAAGCGTCACATGCGGCACAACGCCGAGAACGCGTTCTTCAAGTTCGCGCTCAAAGCCGCGTACCACCGCCTGCACGTAGAGAAGGACGCCGACCGAGAGTGCGAGGCCCGATAGCGCCGTAATGCCAACGAAGGAAACGAAACGGCGGCGGCTTGCCGCATAGCGGAGCCCGACATTGACCGCGAGGGGACGAAACAAGGGAAGTCCTTCGCCAGAAGCTTTCAACCGATTGTAGAACGAGCCGTCGCGCGCATGTTGCCGATCACTGTCCCGTCGCCAGGAGCAACGCCATCGATGGCGTCGCGCGCGGCTCGAGTCCGTCTTCTCCACGCACGAGCAGATACGCAGCCAGTTCCTTCGATTCCGCGAATTCCAGGCCCGCCTCCGGGCCCAGGACGGCGATCAGAGTCGCGTACCCGTCCGCCCACATCGCCGACGCGTGCACCACCGACACCGATGCCAGGGTGTGCGTCACCGGCGTCCCCCGGCGCGGGTCGATGGTATGCGAGTACCTTTTGCCATCGCGCTCGAAGAAGTTTCGGTAGTCCCCCGATGTTGCGATCGACCCTTCGTTCGACGCCACGACCCGATGCGCCGAACCGCTTCCATCCGGCATCTCGATCCCGAGTTGCCAGGGACGTCCCTCAAGGTTCCTCCCTCGCACGCGGATTTCCCCACCGATTTCCACCAGATAGTCCGTGCAGCCCTGTTCAGCGACAGCCGTCGCCACAGCGTCGACGCCGTAGCCCTTGGCCAGGGCCGACAGATCAATGCTCACGTCCAGGGTCTTGCGCAACCGGTTGCCATCCAGCTCCAGGTGTCGGAACCCGGTACGCGCGAGCGCCGCTTCGATTTCAATGTCATCCGGGAATGCGCGAGCCGGTGCCGGACCAAATCCCCAGACATTCACCAGCGCGCCCACGGAAACGTCGAATGCGCCGCCGGACATCGCGCTCAGCGTCAGCGCGGTTCGCATTACCTCGGCGAGCGGCGGTGACAACGCGGTCCACTCGCCGACGGGCGATGCATTGAACCGAGATACCTCCGAATCCTTGTCCCAGGTCGACATCGAGGCGTTGACGCTCGCCAGAACGGCGTCGACTCGGCCTGGATCGAGGTTTTCGGGGCATCGCGCGAGGATGCGATAGGTCGTCCCCATTGTCTGTCCATCGACTGCCTGGTAGCCCGCGCCGCCGCAACCCGCAGCCAGCGCGGCGATCACCATCGCGTACCAGACATTCAACATTTTGCGTGACGATTTCTGCATTGGGAGCGGGCCAGCAGGCCGTGGGCCCGTCGAAACGGTTGACGTTGATCGAACCCCGCAGACAAACTAGTGTTCCGTCAAGTCCAAAGATGCGAGTGTAGCTGCGAGGGATTTTTGGTTCCTGGCGAGGCGCGACGACGCGGTGTGGCAGGCCCCACACAAGGAGGAGCAACGGAGCCTTCAGCCGGGGAGCGCGAGGGGATGCCCCTCGCAAGAAAACTATCAGGGGCCAAAAAGACCCGCAGATACCCGCAGATTTGGGCTTGACGGAGCACTTGTAAACGCAGCCAGCGTGCGGATTGGAACCAGCGAGAGAGTAGCAAATGGAATTCTGCATCGTCGAAAAGGCCGATCACGTGTTGACGGTCACCCTCAACCGGCCGGAACGCCTGAACGCGCTGCATCCGCCGGCCAGCGCGGAACTCGGCGAAGTGTTCGACGACTACGCGGCCGACGACGACCTGTGGGTGGCCGTCGTCACCGGGGCCGGCCGCGCCTTCTGCGCAGGGAACGACCTGCGGTACGTGGCCGAAGGCGGCAAGGCCTTCCGCACCCCGGGCGGATTCGGCGGCCTGACTTCGCGATACGACCTGACGAAGCCGCTGATCGCCGCCGTGAACGGTTTCGCCCTGGGCGGGGGCCTCGAAGTGGCGCTCGCCTGCGACCTCATCATCGCTTCGGAGGAGGCCACTCTGGGCCTGCCGGAACCGACAGTCGGCACCGCCGCCATCGGCGGCGGGCTGCAAAGGCTGCCGCGCATGATCGGATCCAAACGCGCACTGGGAATGATATTGACGGGGCGACACATCACTGCCCGGGAAGGCTACGAACTGGGATTCGTCAACGCCGTGGCGCCCCGTGACCAGTTGATGGAGGAGACCCATAAGTGGGTGGCCCAGATCCTGAGGTGCGCGCCGGTGGCCATCCGCGCGAGCAAGGATGTCGTATACCGCAGTCTCGACATCCTTTCCCTGTCGGAAGCGAACGAAAACCGCTACGAATCCGTGCGGGCAATGCTCCACAGCGAAGACTATGTCGAAGGGTCGAGAGCGTTTTCGGAAAAGCGCCCGCCTGTCTGGAAGGGCCGGTAGTCGGGGGAATTCGACGGAAAGACGGCCGCTAACAAGGGCATCACGAAGCTACAGGCCCGAACCTTGGCGGATGGGATAAGCCTTTGGCGCTGACGACAAGGTGGTCTATGATGGACCAGTACCGTCTCCCAAAGGTGGATAGAACAGTGCTTGACTCCGAGACTCGTCAAGTCTGGACCGTGACCGAAGCGAAGGCGCGGCTATCCGAGATTCTTCGTCTTTCGGAAGAGGAAGGACCGCAGCGCATTGGCACCCGGAAGTCCTTCGTCGTGGTGCCCGCCCATGTATGGGATGAGAGGCAATCGCCCCGCGAGCCCCTCGGACAGTGGTTGGTCGAGAACGTGCCGCGGGGCACAAATCTCGAGCCGCCGGACCGGAGTTCTGACCGTCCCATACCTTTCGTTGACGAAGACAACGCGTGACCGGCTATCTCCTGGATACCAACATAATCTCGGAGTTGACGCGGGACGACCCGGACCGGCAGGTCGTCGCCTTTCTGTCGAATCAGCCGGACGTGTGGCTGTCGGTCATCCTCATCCACGAAGTGGGGTACGGCCTGCGGTTGCTCCCTCAGGGACAGCGCCGCAGCCGCTTGTCCGAAATGCAATCGTCCATCCTGGAGAGCTATGAAGACCGCATCCTGCCGCTGGACAGGGCGGGGGCGGAGTGGTCCGCTGAGCTCAGGGCGCAAGCCCGCGCGCCGGTCGTACCGTCGACCTTGGCGATGTTCTGATCGCCGGTATAGCCAAGGCTCACGACTTGACCGTAGTCACTCGCAACATCGACCATTTCGATGGCCTCGACGTCGAGGCCATCAATCCCTGGGAAGCTTCTTGATCGCCTTCATCATGGTGGTGGAGTCGGCTATCAGGAATCCTTACTTCCTCCAATCCGTGGAGCAAACCAGGACTCCTATCTATGAGGCTTGAGATAGATGACTGACCAACGTGTCTGTAGGATCCCACCTGAAGGTCGTCAAACAGTAGCGCGAAGAAGGGTGGAACGATAAGCGCGCCTACAGCAACGGCGAACGAACATCTGATCCCTCGTTCATCTCGGTCCACGTAGTGAAAACGATTGCCGTCAACGTTCTCGCCTTCGGGGGCGGCTTCGTCATCATGTCTCTCGAACTGTTGGGCGGCCGAGTGCTGGCGCCATACTTCGGCGGCAGCATCTACGTCTGGGGCAGCATCATCACGGTATTCATGCTGGCCCTCTCCGCGGGCTATCTGCTCGGCGGCTATCTTTCGCTCAAGCGCCCCAACGTGCACAAGCTTGGCATGATTCTGCTCGTCGCGGGCGTGCTCGTCTGCCCCCTGGTACTGATCGCCGAACCCGCGATGGCCTGGATCTTCGACCGCGTAGAGGACCCCCGCTATGGATCGCTACTCGCGTCAATGGTGCTGTTCATGCCGCCCACAATCATTCTCGGCATGATCTCGCCCTACGCCGTGCGACTTCTCGTCAAGGCCACCGAAGAATCGGGCCGCGTGGCCGGTACGCTGTATTTCATTTCCACCTTCGGAAGCGCTCTCGGCACACTGGCGACGTCGTTCTATTTCGTGCTCTGGTTCGAACTGAACACCATTGTGGCGATGCTCGCCGCCGCGCTCGTCCTGCTCGCGTGCCTGGCTTTCGCCGCCGGCCGGACCCGATGAAGCCCGCCCTTGTGTGGAACAAACGCCTCCGGGGAGCGACAGCGACCTGGGGCGGTTGTTGCATGGACGACGAGCGGGGCCGGGCCACAGGCGGAGCCGGAGGCGCCGGCTGTGGGGCACTGCTTCTCGCCCTTGGCCTGGTTTGCGTCACCGCTGCCGCCGAAGTCATCCACGAGGAGCCCTCCCTGTACGGAAAGATTCTCGTCACGCGGGAGGGCAACCAACTGTGCATGAAGTTCGCCGTGAAGAGCGAACGGCGCAGACAGTCCTGTATTGACGAGCGCACCCCACAAAGGATGGCTCTGCGCTACACGCGCATGATGATGGCCGCACTGCTGATGGTGCCGGATCCGGCGCGCATCCTGGTAACTGGACTTGGAGGCGGCACGTTGCCCAAGGCCCTGGCGGAGCTACTGCCGGACGCGCGCATCGACATCGTCGAGATCGACCCCGCCGTTGTGTCCGTGGCCGAGCGATTTTTCGACTTCCGCGCGGGAGGGAATACGCGGGTGTTCGTCCGGGACGCGCGGGTATTCACGCGCCGCGCCGTCCGCGACGGGCAGCGCTACGAACTGATCCTGCTCGACACCTTCGACGGCGACTACATTCCGGAACACCTGATGACGCTCGAATACCTGGAGCAGACGCGTCAACTCCTGGCGCCTGACGGCGTGCTCGGCGCCAACACGTTCTCGACCAGTCGACTCTACGATCACGAGTCGGAAACCTACTATCGCGCTTTTGGGCCCTTCTTCAACTTCACCATGCCGGACAGCGCCAACCGCATCATCCTGGCTTCGACGATGCCGCTCCCGGACAGCCGGACGCTCAGGCAAGCCGCCAGAACCTGGCGCCAGCGTCTCGCGCCCTACGGCGTGCCGGTCACCAGGTATCCCCGCAGATTCGACCGCGCACAAAACTGGAACCGTGATCGACGGCCCCTGACCGACCAGTACTCGCCTGCGAACGTCCTGCAGAGAATGGACTGACGGCTCGGATCCGGGACGCAAAGCGATTGCCGGCGCCACGGTGCCAGTCGCGACATACAATGTCGCTATGCTCAGGGACCATCCTCCGCATCCTCATCAGATAGCCCGCGCCGGACGATGATTCGCGTACACGCGTCCAACCGCATGGAAACCCTCGCCGAATGGCTGGCGGAGGACATGCGCGAACAGCCCGCCGAGCCACTGGACGCCGAGCGCATCGTCGTGCCGCATCGGTTGCTGGGCGAGTGGCTTCGCCTGGAGTTGGCCGCGCGCCTCGACATAGCTGCGCACATCAAGATCGAGTTGCCGGCCGAGTTCGCCTGGTCGGTCATGCGCGAAGCCGTGCCGGACCTCCCGGTCGAGTCGGCGTTCGAACCCGGCGCCCTGCGATGGCGAATATTCGACCTGCTGGGCCGCTGGACCGGTGACGATCCGATCAATCAATACCTGGCGGACGGCGATCCCAGAAAACGATTCGAATTGGCCGACAAGCTCGCTCTCGCCTACGACCGTTGCCTGGTGTTTCGGAACGGGCGGTGGAACGCGGGCGATCCGTCGGATTGGCACGTCCGACTTTGGGACGAACTCGTGCGCGACATCGGCGGGGCGACACACTGGGTCGACGCGGTGGCCGCATATGGTCGCGCGATCAGGCAGGCGAGCGGCCCGGGCGGCGCCACCTCAAGGCCCCCCAGGGTACGACTGTTCGGCATCGCCATGCTCTCCCCTTCGTATCTCGATCTGTTGCGGCGCATCGAAGCGGTCATGGATATCGATCTGTTCCTGCTGAGCCCTTCCCGCGATTTCCGCGCACACGGCGTCCCGCCCGTCGATGCCGGGGGCGAGCGAAACGAACTTGTCGCCGTCTGGGGCCGTCTGGCGCGCGACATGCAAACGCTCCTCGCCGAAAAGCTATCGGCAGAGGCGGGCCGGGAAACCTATGGCGCAGTCTCGGGAACATGCCTTGGGGAAGTGCATCACGACATCCTCTCGGGCCGGTCGGCAACCGAGGCGCGCACCGCAACGGCAGACTCGGCGAGCGCGCCCCGAATCGGGCAGGACGAGACCCTCCAGATACACGTCTGTCACTCCGCGACGCGCGAGGTGGAAGTGCTGCACGACCGCCTGTTGGGCCTGTTCGACGACCACCCGGACATCCAGCCCGCCGATGTCCTCGTGCTCACCCCCGACCTGGACGCCTACGCACCCGTCGTGGAAGCCGTATTCGGCGCGGCGGACACGATTCAGTTCAACATCGGGAGGCAGCGCGCCACGGTGGGCACGGCCATCAACGCGTTCCTCGACCTCCTGGCGCTCGCGGGATCGCGCTACACGGCGAGCGAATTGCTCGCGCCGCTGCGGGCGGCGTCCGTGCGGAATCGTTTCGGCCTTGACGAAGGCGACCTCGCCCGCATTCGCGATTGGGTGGGCCGCGCCGGCGTCCGCTGGGGCATGGACGCCGCGCATCGCACCGAGGAAGACGTGGCCGCGCCCGCCCACAATAACTGGCACCACGGCCTGCGCCGGCTCCTGCTCGCATACGCGATACCGGACGACGACGCGCTCATCGACGGCATAGTGCCATGCCCCCTCGACTGGCGAGGCTACCAGTCCGGGGCAGGCGACTACGAACGCCTGGGATCCTTCGCCCATTACTGCGACCTCGCCCGCGAGCTGAATGGCTGGATCGCCGATGAACGTACGCCTGACGACTGGGCGCGACTCTTGCGGGCGGACGTTCTCGGGCGCTTTTTCGCTCGCCAACCCTACGTTGACCCGGACTCCGCCCGCGAGATCGACGCCGTGGCGCGGCTGATCGACGACTTCGTCAGCGAGTGCGATGTCGCGGACGCGGACATCCCGGTCCCGTTCGAGGTTCTGCGCGACGCGCTCGTGAGCCGCGCCGGCGTCGAGGCGCGCGCTGTCCCCCGGCTGGCCGATGGCGTGACGGTCGCCGGTCTGGCGACGGGGCAGGTGTTCCCCGCCAAGGTGGTCTGCCTCCTCGGCATGAACGACGGCGGTTTTCCGCGCATGCCGCCGACAACAGCATTCGACTTCATGGACGGTCTTTTCGGCGACGACGCGCGACGACTCGGCGACCGCGATGCGCGCGATGAAGACCGATTCGCATTCCTCGAGGCGCTGCTCGCGGCGCGGCGGTGTTTTCTTGTGAGCTACACCGGCAGGGACCTGATGGAGGACAAGCCGATCCCGCCTTCCGTGGTGGTGAGCGAACTGACCGACTACCTGCGCCAGCGCTTCCCGGCGGCCGACGGGCGGGAGACGCGCCACCCGCTGCAGCCATTCAGCCGCCGATACTTCACACCCTCGGCGCCGAACCTGTTCAGCTACTCGCAGGCGATGGCGAATGCCGCCCGCGCCGTCGAAAGCATTCCCGAACGGCCAGCGCGTTTCGTCGGCAAACTGACCCCGGCGACAGAACGCCTCGCGGCGCCAGGCGACGAAATCCCGCTCGAAGAACTCATACGCTTCTCCGCCAGCCCCGCGAAGTACTTCCTGCGCAACCGTCTTGGCCTGCATCTCGATGTGTACGACGACGAGATCGGCGACGACGAGCCGTTCGAGTTGAACGGCCTGGAAGCGTGGCAACTGAAAGTCGATCTGTTCCAACGGCAACGGAACGGGACGACCGGCGATCACGGGCTGCTGGCGGCCACCGGCCAGCTTCCTCCGGAGAACCTGGGCCGCATCCAGTATCGCGAGACGGCGAAGGAAGTCGCGGCTCTCGCCGCCGCGTTGGCGCCGTACAAGGACCATTGCGAGGAAGTCGCGGTGGCCATCGCGGTCGATGGCTTTCGCATCGTCGGCAAGGTGGCGCAGTTCCACCGGGACAAGACCGAATTCCTGTGGTGGCGCATCGGCGGCATACGGCCAAAGGACAAGGTGGAGGTCTGGTTGCGTCTGCTGGCGTCGACCTGCGCCGTCGAGCGCCCCGTCACCGCGTTCCTGCACGGCAGCAAGACGAACGCGCCGACTATCGTGCGGGGGCCCGAACCAGCCGACGCGCGCGCGCATCTGAGTCGCTGGCTCGAGGCATGGTCGGATGGCCAGAACGAACCCCTGCCGTTCTTCCCGGAGACCTCGTGGACGTGGGTGACGAGTCCTTCGAGAGCGGAAGCCGTTTGGCGGCGTGACTATGGCGAAGGCAACGACGACTATCACCGCCTGGTCTTCTCCGAAGCCCCCTTGACCGAAGCGTTCCGTTCGCTGGCGCAGAACCTGCTTGAGCCGCTGGACGAGGCGATGCAATGAGGGCTCCGCTGCGAACGCAGCCGATCAACGTGCTCCTCGACAGCGACCTGCTCGTCGAGGCGAGCGCCGGCACGGGTAAGACCTACGCGCTGACCACGCTGGTCGCGCGACTGGTCGTGGAGTCCGGGTGGCGCATCGACGACCTGCTGATCGTCACGTTCACGGTCGCGGCCACCGGTGAATTGCGGACGCGCGTTCGGAGCGCCATGCGCGATGCGCTCGAAGTCGCTCGCGGCAACGACGAGGGCGACGGGCTGGCCAGGGACCTCGTTCGACGCTGGCGCGCCGAGCGAATCGACCAGGACGAGATCGAATCAAGGCTCGCCTCCGCCATCCGAGACTTCGACCGCGCGAATGTCATGACCATCCACGGCTTCTGCCAACGCGTATTGACGCAGTTCGCGTTCGACGCCCGCATCCCGTTCGGTTTCGGGGTCAGCGGCGACGACAAGGCCGATGTGGCCGCGGCGGTGCGGGATTTCTGGCGGCAGCACATCGCCCCCGAACCCATTCCGCTTTTGGAGGTCGCGCAGAGCGATGGATTCCGCCTGGATGCGCTTGGCGAGTGGGTCGGCGCGCATCACGCCAAGCCGAGCGTGATTCGTGGCGTTACGGACTTCGCCGATGGATACGCCTCAGCCAACGCCGCGCGCCTGAACGCATTCCAAGCCGTGCGCAAGGCTTGGGACGACCTGGAGCAACGGGAGCGGTTCCTCGAGGCCTTGGAAACGCTGAGGTGGAACCAGAATCAGAACGCGGATCGCCTGGAGGAAGTTCTGGACGCGTTCGACGCTAACGATTCCGACCTGCTGCCGCTCCGACATGCTGGTTATTTTGGTCGACAGGCGCTCTCCCGCAAACTGAGCAAGAGGCGGCCGCAGCGACTGCCGGACATCCCTCTCTATGATCGCTTCGACGAGTTGGGGGCCAGCGCCGACAAGATGCTCGAGCTGTGGCTGCCCGACCGGCGACAACGCCTCCTCGAAGACGCGAGAAAGTCGCTGCGGCACGACACCTGGAAGCATCGCCGCCTGAGCTTCAACGCCCTCCTCACGGAACTCGATCATGCGCTCGCTGGAGCACCGGGCGCGGCGCTGGCCGAACGCATCCGCGCGCGTTACCCGGTGGCCCTTATCGACGAGTTCCAGGATACGGATCGCTTGCAGGCCGGCATCTTCGAGAAGATCTATCCGTCCAGGGACACCCATGCCGCTGCGGCGCCCCCGAAGGGCGGTCTCATGATCGTTGGCGATCCCAAGCAGTCCATCTATCGATTCCGGGGTGCGGACGTCTTTGCCTACCTGGGCGCGACCGCCCAAAGGCTCGAAATGCGCAAGCTCTCGCTCGAGCGCAACTACCGATCAAGTCCCGCACTCGTAGAGGCCGTCAACGCGGTGTTCAAACGCGGCAATCCCTTCCTGCGCCCGGAACAGATCCAGTTCGAAGAGGTGCAAGCCGCTACGCGCCGCTCCGATGGCTTGCGAACGCGGGGCCGGGGACTGGACGCCAAGCCCTTCCAGTTGCGGCTCTTCCCCGGCGCGGCGGACGGCAAGCGTTGGAACAAGGGCGATATGAACGAGTTAGCCGCCGATCATGCCGCCGACGAAATCGCCCAGTTGCTGACGCTGGCCCGGGACGGCAAGGCCACCATTACGTCGAATGGACGGCCGCAAGTCCTCGTCGGCGGCGATATCGCGGTCCTCGTTCGCACCGGCGAACAGGGCCGCACCATCGCGGACAAGCTGCGGGAACGCGGCGTTCAAAGCGTCGAGATGGGAATAGACAGCGTATTCGAGACGCTCGAAGCCAGTCAGCTAAAGCACCTCCTGCGCGCATTGGCGGCCGACCCGGCCGAGTACAACTTCGCATCCCTGTTGCGCGGCGCGCTGGCGACCGATCTGTTCGGCCTCACCATGTCCGATCTCGCGGAGCTCCAGGACGACGACGACACCTGGGCCCGCTGGACCGTGTGGGCGCAAGACTGGCGCAAGACGTGGAGCGAACGGGGCATCGCGACCCTCATTCGAAGGCTGCTCTTCGCCAAGGACACGAATTGCGCCGCCCACCTGCTCGAATATCCCGACGGCGCGCGCCGCCTGACCAACGTCCTGCATCTGACCGAGTTGATGCAGGAGGCCGAGGCCGACGCGCGGCTGTCGCCGCAGGGGCTGGTCGAATGGTTCGCCCGCGCCTCGGCACGCCCGGAACCCGGGGACGAAGGCACGCAGCTTCGCCTGGAAAGCGATGAGCACCTGGTGAAAATCGTCACGATCCACCGCAGCAAGGGGCTGGAGTTTCCCGTGGTGTTCTGCCCGTTCGCCTGGTACAGGCGCCAACGGAGAACACAGAAAACAGCCGAGTACCACGAGTTGGATGGCGACTTCGCCGAGATTCTCGATCTGAATCCCTCGAACGACGCCCGCGCCCGGGAATGGATCGAAGACCAGGCGGATGAGTTGCGTCTCATGTATGTGGCACTTACCCGGGCAAAATACCGTTGCGTGGTGACGTGGGCGCGGGCGAATGACAGCCAGAATTCACCGCTCGCGTGGCTCATTCACCGTCCGAAGCTGTTGGCCGAAAGCACGCTCGAAGAACAACTGGACGCCAACGCCGCGCATGTCAGGTCGCTGAACGGCACGGCCTGGCTCGCGGAGGTCGAGCGGTTCGCGAACGGAGCGTCCGAAGCTATCGGCACAACCGTGCTGGATGGCGCGGCCTCGGTTCCCCAGCGTGTGAACGAGAATCTGGAGCTTCCCGGACTCGAACCCCTCGCCGCCCGGAACCTCGGCCGCCAGCTTGCGCGCATCCGCCAACGGACCAGCTTCTCCGCTCTCGCGTCCGAGATGGGCGCGGCCGTCACGTCGGAGGAGCACGAGGATGTCGACGAGCCGGATCACGATCAGGAGCCCCCTGTCGGTGCGGATGAGGACCCGCCTGAATCCGCCGTCCGCGAAGCGTCGCCCAAGCAGGAGACGGAAGACCCGCTCGACGCGTTCACCTTTCCGAGAGGCTTCCGCGCCGGCAATTGCCTGCATGACATCTTCGAAAGGAGCGTCGTTGCCGGCGCCGATCGCGACGGAATCTGTCGGGACTCTCTCGCCAGATATCGCATCGACGCCAAGTGGGCGCCGGTCGCCCGGAAGATCGTCGAAAATTCGTTCGGCGCCCCCCTCGAGAGTCCGGCCGACGGGAGCGTCTTCCGCCTCGGCGACGTGCGCCGACCCATCGCGGAAATGGAGTTTCACCTCCCCCTCGAAGGACTTGATCGCGCGAGCCTCGGTCGATGCTTCGCCGACCACGGCTACGACCACGGGCTCCCGGAGAGCCGGAGCCGTATCGACGGCTTCCTGCACGGGTTCATCGATGTCGTGGCGCGACACGGGGAGCGCTGGTACGTCATGGACTACAAGTCCAACTGGCTCGGCGAGAACATTCGGGCGTACTCAAGACCTGCGGTGCGGGCCGCCATGCGTGCCGCCGGCTACCCCGTGCAGTACCTGTTCTACCTCACGGCCCTGCATCGCTTCCTGCGGCTGCGATTGCCGGACTACGACTACGCGCGGCACATCGGCGGCGTCTTCTATCTCTTCGTGCGCGGCATGTCGCCGGACCTGCCCGGCAACGGCGTCTACCGCGACGCGCCCGCGCGCGAATGCATCGAAGCGATCGACGCATGCTTTTCGGGCTCGGCGGGATGAACCAGGACATCCTCCTCGCCGACCTCTGCGAAGTCCGGGCCATGGCGGACATCGACCGCTATTTCGCACGACTGCTAGCCGAATTTGGCGCGGCCCCGGCCGCAAGCCTCGCGGGCGCCGTCGCCAGCGCGATGCATCGAAGCGGACACGCCTGCCTGCCCCTGGCCAGATGCGCCGGCAGACCGATCATCGAAATTCTGGAATGGTCTTCGGCGGAGTCGGGGCATGTCGGCGGCGATCCGCCCGACCACATCCGCCGGGCGCGCCTGCCAGCGCTCGCGGACCTGAAGGTTGCGCTGTCCGGGAGTCCCATGGTCGCTTGCGGCCAAGCGCTCGAAGCCAAACGTCCTTTGGTCCTCGATGGCGACAATCTATACCTCTACCGCATGTTCGCGGCGGAATTGCGACTTGCCCAACGGATGCGGGAATTGGCGCGGGACGCCACCACGCCTTCCGTCGATGTCGCGGGCTGGATGCGCGAAGTGCTCGATGAAGAGTCCGAAGCCGCCATCGCTGCGGCGAAGATCGCGGCCTCGCGCCGGCTTTGCGTGGTCACCGGGGGGCCCGGCACGGGCAAGACCACCCTCGCCGCGAGCCTCATCGCACTCCTGGCGGACCTCTGCATCGCCGAGCCGCGTCGCATCGCGCTCGCCGCCCCGACGGGCAAGGCGGCGGCGCGGCTGCACGAATCCGTGAGAACCCAGTTCCGCGCAAGAGCGCTGGCCGACAAGGTGCCCGCGCTGCGCGATTTCACCCCCGTCGCCGGCACGCTTCACCGGCTGTTGAACAGGACCGACACTCTTGTCGATGCGCTCCTCGTGGACGAGTGTTCGATGGTCGACATGCCCCTGATGGCCCGGCTCCTGGACGGCCTCAGGGACGGTACGCGACTGATTCTGCTCGGCGACGCGGGACAGCTATCCTCGGTAGAGCCGGGCTCGGTTTTCAGCGATCTCTGCGCCACATCCGAGGGCGGAACCTCGCCGCTGGCGCCATGCATCGTGCGGCTCACGAAAAGCCATCGCTTCGGTTCGTCCAGCGGCATCGGGCGTCTCGCCAACGCCATCGGCCGCGGCGATGCGGCCAGTGCCATCGCCGTGCTCAAGGACAGCCCCGACACCAACCTGGAGCACCTGGCCGACGAGGCCGCGTTCGTCCGGTTCGCGCGCGAAACCGCTGCGGAGTGGGCCGCGCACATCGAGGATTCGCCCGCAGGGGACGCGTTCCCCGCCCGTCGCGTCCTCTGCGCCCATCGGCGCGGACCGTTCGGCGTCAACCGTTTCAATCGCCTGGTGGAACGGCGCTTGCGAGACACGGGGCGCATTCCCGCCAATGACGAGTTCTATCCAGGCCGCCCCATCATCGTGACGCGCAATGATCGAGCGACGGGGCTATCTAACGGCGACACCGGCGTCGTGATTCTCGACAGCCGGAACCGTCGTCGAGTGTGGTTCCCGGATCTCGCCGGGCAAGATGGCGACGACGCCCGGTTCCTCGTCTCGCCCTCCCGCCTCCCGGAGCACGAAAGTTTCTTCGCCCTCACGGTGCATCGCGCCCAAGGCTCCGAATATGACGAGGTGGTCTTCATTCCCGGCGACGCGGACTCCCCCGTGAATACGCGGGAGCTGCTCTATACGGCGGTGACGCGCGCCCGCAACAAGGTGACCGTGCGCGCCGACGAGCGCACCGTCGCCGCCGCAACGCGTCGGAAGACCACCCGCGCAACCGGTCTGCCGGCACGGCTGCGCGACGGTTGAGAGCACAAGCAAGTCATTCGTTATCGCCGTGCAAGCGGGGTCTGCGAAAGGTGCGCGCCGCCGTCCAGGATCAACGTCTCGCCGGTCACGACATCCGCGCCTTCAATGAAGTAGAGAACACCCTCGGCCACCGTATCCGGCGTCGTCGTGAGTTGTAGCGGCGCATTCGACTCCAGGGACGCCTTCGCGGCCGCATAGCGTTCCGCGCCCATGCCGCGTTCAAGCCATCGGCCCTGGATGAATCCGGGACACACGGCGTTCACGCGAATTTCCGGGCCCAGCACGCGGGCAAGCGACAAGGTCATGGTAATCAGCGCGCCCTTGGAAGCCGCGTAAGCGACCGAACTGCCGCCCCCGTTCACGCCCGCGATCGAAGACACGTTTACGATGCTGCCGCGGCCACCCGTGCGCATCGCGGGAACGACCGCGCGCGTCGCCTGGTACGCGCCGACGGTGTTGACGGCATAGATGCGCAGGAAATCTTCCTTGGTCAGGCCATCGAGATCGCCGTGGGCGTTGAACTTGGTGGTGCCCGCGTTGTTGACCAGCGCGTCTATGCGTCCCCACTTGTCGAGCGCCGCCCGCGCCAACGCTCGACATCCATCGTCGTCGGCAACATCGGCTTGCACTACGGCTGTTTCGACCCCGAACGCGTCGCACGCCGCCTGCGTCTCTCTCGCTCCGGCCTCGTTATGGGCGAAGTTGATGACCACATGGCAGCCCTTCTCCGCGAGCTGGCGCGCACAGGCCGCGCCAACGCCGGAAGAAGAGCCGGTAATGATCGCTACGCCGTCCTGTATATCCATCTTGCTGTCCTTGTTTGCAACCCTTTCTCCACACCACCCTCGGCGCCGAAGAGCCCTATCATAAGGTCACGCCCGACGTGCCGACGCCGGGCGCGGTCGAGTTCGGCCTTCCGCAAGCGGGAGAGACGTATGCGTCGAAACATCGAAGCGATTCTATGGGACATCGGCGGGGTCCTGACCGCTAGCCCATTTGAAGCGTTCAATCAGCTTGAAGCGGCGAACGGTCTCCCTCGGGACTTCATTCGCGGCGTCAACGCGACGAACCCGGAAACCAACGCCTGGGCGCAATTCGAGTCGAATTAGGTCGATGTCGATGCGTTCGACGCCCTGTTCCGGGCGGAGACCGCGGCGCTCGGCCATCCGGTGAACGGCAAGCGGGTGCTCGAAATCCTGAGCGGCGCGCCCCGACCGCGCATGATCGGAGCCTTGCGGACGTGCAAGGGGCACTTCCGCGTCGGCAGCATCACGAACAACATGAAACCCGCCAGCGAAAGCCGACCGGTTGTGAAGGACACGAAACGCGTCGCTCTCATGGATAAGGCAATGTCGCTGTTCGAAGTCATTGTGGAATCCAGCGTGGAGGGAGTCCGCAAACCGAATCCCGCGATCTATCGCATCGCCTGCGAACGGCTGGGCGTCGAGCCGGTGCGAACGGTGTTTCTCGACGATCTGGGCATCAACCTAAAACCCGCCCGCGCCATGGGAATGCGAACGATCAAGGTGCTGAACGAAAACCAGGCACTTGCCGAACTGTCGGAAATTACCGGTTTGCGCTTCGACTAGTGCATTGGCACTGCTAGCCGGGACCCGGTTGATAGGTGGCAACCATGGATGCCACGGCCTCGCGGTCTGGAATGGAACTGGCGGCTCCCGCTCGGGTCGCGGCCAGGGCGCCCGCCGCGGAACCCGCGATCAACGCATCGCGCACGCGCTGTCCGTCAAGCAACCCCGCCATCAGGTAGCCGACGAACGCATCGCCGGCGCCGGTCTCGTCCACCGACCTCACAGGAAAGGCTCCAAGACCGATACGTTCGGCTCCCCTCCCGTAGCGCAACCCTTCCCGACCGAGGGTCACGACGACATCGCATGCCGGATAACGCGCGCAAAGCGCCTCGAACGCGTCATCGACAGCCGTTTCTCCCGACAACGCCTGCGCTTCCACCTCGTTCACGATCAGGAGATCGACAGCGCCCAGGTCGTAATTTCCAATTCGATCATCAACGGGCGCCAGGTTCAGGGCAAGTTTCTGCCGATCCTTGGAAGATCTGTCAAAAATATCTTCCATCCTATTGATTTCGTTTTGTAAAAGGAGCCAATCATTCGGACCGCATAGGCTGAAAGCGGTATCGATATCGGCGTCGTCGAGCATCCGGTTGGCACCTCCGGAGATGACGATCGCGTTTTCTCCCGAAGGGTTGACCTGTATGACCGCGTGGCCCGAAGGAGTATCTGTCTCGCGCACGGCCGCAACATCCACCCCGGATTTCGACAACTCCTGCTTCAGCCAGCGGCCGTCGGAACCAACGCAGCCCACGTGGACAACCCGCGCGCCCGCCTTGGCCGCCGCAAGCGATTGGTTGAGGCCCTTGCCTCCCGCGTGTAAGGCGTATTCAAGACTGGCGACGGTTTCTCCCGCCACCGTGATGTTCGGCACGCTGTAGACGTTGTCGATGCACAACGACCCCAGGTTGACCAGCTTGGGCATGTCGCGGCCGATCAGCCGCCTTCGATGCGCTGCATGAAGAAGATCTCGCTGTCTTCCCGAATCGGCTCCAGCCAGGCGTCCTGGTAGATCTGGCCATCTATGGCGACGGCCGACTTCATCAACACCTCTTCGATTCCCGGCCACTCCTTGTCCACGGCGCGCACGACACCCCGATAGTTCGAGGCATGCACCTCGATCTCCCGGGTGCCGCCCGTGTGTTGCAGCAGATGGTCGGGAAATACCACCCTGGCCATGGCTCTAGCCTAGTCCGAATTCACGGCACGCGCGGGCAAGTGCCCGCGCGGCGCTTCTCGAACTTGTTCTGGTGCGTCCTTGTCGGTCTCTTCAGGCCTCATCATGCGCATCGATGGCCGCCAGGACACTCGGTGGCGACAGCGGCAAATCGCTGATTCGGAATCCCACCGCATCACTGACCGCGTTGGATGTCACCGCCAGGGGCGCAACGATGGGCGTCTCGCCGACGCCTCGGACACCATAGGGATGCGAAGGATTCGGCACTTCGATGATCTGCGTATCGATCATCGGCATGTCCGATGCCACCGGAATTCGATAATCAAGGAATCCCGCGTTTTCCATCACGCCGTTGTTGTCGTAAACGTACTCCTCGTTGAGCGCCCAGCCCAGGCCCTGCACGGCGCCTCCCTGCATCTGGCCTTCCACGTAGGACGGATGAATCGCCGTTCCGGCGTCCTGGATCGCGGTGAATTTGAGGACGTCCACCTTTCCCGTTTCCCTGTCGACGGTCACGTCCGCGAAGTTCACCGAAAATGATGCCCCGGCGCCCTGCGCGTTCAAACTCGCCCGTCCGAGGATAGGGCCGCCCGTGCGGCCCGCGTTTCCCGCGATATCGGCGAGGCTCAGGGGCTCGACATCGATGTTGACGCCGGGCTTCGGAACCGCCTCCCCATCTGTCCAGTCCACCTGGTCCGCATCGATGTCCCAGGTCATGGCCGCCCGCTGCTTGCACTGGGCGATGATGTCTTCGCAGGCCTGTACGACCGCCAAACCGGTGGCAAACGTCGTGCGGCTGCCGCCGGTGACATTGCAGAACCCGGTGGACTCCGTATCGCCCACATGGGCGCGCACGATGTTGTACGGCACGCCGAGCGTCTCCGCCGCCATGAGGCACATGGACGCACGCGAGCCCCCGATGTCCGGACTACCTTCCACGACCGTCACCGTGCCGTCCTCGGACAGCCGGACCTCCGCACTCGATTGCATACCGATGTTGAACCAGAAACCCGCCGCGATGCCGCGACCCGTCCCTTCCGCTTTCGGTGTCGTGTAGTTCGGATGGACCTTCGCCGCTTCCAGGCACTTTTTGATGCCTATGGCGGGGAAGGTAGGCCCGTAGGGTGCGTGCGTGCCTTCGTCGGCACAGTTCGCGAGCCGCAGATCGATCGGGTCCATACCGAGCCTGCGAGCGAGTTCGTCGATCGTCGATTCCATGGCGTGCAGCGACTGCGGCGCACCGGGCGCCCGATAGGCAGCAGCCTTGGGCTTGTTGACCAACACGTCGTATCCCTCGATGCGGAAGTTATCAAGGTCGTAGGGGGCAAACACGGACATGCATCCCGGGCCCACCGGAGCGCCCGGAAATGCGCCCGCTTCGTATGCGAGCCATGCCGTGGCCGCGGTGATCGTGCCGTCGCGCTTCGCGCCAACCTTGACTCTGCAATGCGATGCGGAGGTCGGCCCCGTGGCCCGGAACACCTCCTCGCGCGACATGACCATCTTCACCGGACGACCGGTCAACTCCGACAGTTTTACTGCCAGGGGTTCCAGGTAGATGACTGTCTTGCCGCCGAAACCGCCACCGATTTCCGACGGTATGACCTTGATGTCGCCCACGCTCTTGCCGAGCACGCCGGCTGTCATCGACCGCACGTCGAAGTGGCCCTGGGTGCAGCACCAGACCGTCGCCCTGCCCTGCTCGTCCAGGGACGCCGTGCACGCGTGGGGCTCGATGTAGCCCTGGTGAGCGGTGGGTACGCGGTAGGCGCCTTCAACCACTACATCCGCTTCGGCAAACCTCGCTTCCGGGTCGCCGCGTTCGAATTTCGTGATGGCAGCTATGTTGCTTGGCGCATCGCCTTTACCGCCACGCGTGCGCTGATGCTCGTCCACCAGCGGCGCGCCGTGGGCCATGGCGGTATCGACATCGAGAACGGGCGGCAGCACGGCGTACTCCACGTCGATCAGTTCAAGCGCGCGCTCGGCCAGGAAAGCCGTCTTTGCCGCGACCGCCGCTACGGCGTGCCCATGGTAGAGCGCCTTGTCCCGGGCCATGATGTTCTTCGCCAGGTCCGAAACCGTCCCGCCCCCTTCGCCGGAGATCTCGCCCTCGGCTCCGGAGGGAAAGTCGGACCCCGATATCACCGCATAGACACCGGGCAACTGCAACGCCCGGCTGGCATCGATGCTCTTGATTCGCGCGTGGGCGTGCGGGCTGCGCAACACCTTGCCGTGAATCATGTTCGGCAGGTTCATGTCCGCGCCGAAGTTGGCGCGGCCGGTGACCTTGTCCACGCCGTCCGGCCGGACCGGTCGGGTGCCAATCGCTCTATAGTCTCGTGCTTCTGCCACTTAATTCTCCCTCAGGCTTCGTGGGCCAGTTCGGCCGCGGCGTCCTGCACCGCGCGAATGATCTTGTCGTAGCCGGTGCATCGGCACAGATTGCCGGCCAGCCAGTAACGAATCGTAGTCTCGTCGGGATCGGGATTCCTGTCGAGCAGCGCTTTCGTCGCCACGATGAATCCCGGCGTGCAGATACCGCACTGCAGCGCCGCGTGTTCCAGGAACTTGCGCTGCACGGGATGCAGCGTGGAACCTTCGGCTATGCCCTCGATCGTGGTGATGTCCACGCCTTGCGCCTCGACCCCAAGCATCAGGCAGGAACATACCAGGCGTCCGTCCACCAGCACGGAGCATGCGCCGCAGTCTCCCGTCGCGCATCCTTCCTTCGTTCCCGTCATGCCCAGTTCGTCCCGCAACACCTCGAGCAACGATTGCTGCGGTTCGCACAACACCTCTCGGGGTTCGCCGTTGACGCTCGTGACGATATGTACCTTACTCATAGTGTGTACTCATTCCTGTATTCATGTGCGGATGTTCTAGTCTTTGTCTCTCTTTGCTGGACCTGATCGCGTCAGCGCGCGGAAGCCCGGTCCCTGGCGTTCGCCCCTGCCCGTCGACACAGAACGGCAACCACCTTGTTTCGGTATTCGATGGTTCCGCGCTTGTCCGATATGGGCGAGGAGGCAGCGGTGCAGGCTGCGCCGGCGGCCGCAAGCGCTTCGTCGTCCACCTTGGTGCCGATCAGCGCGTCGGCCGCCGCGGGCACGAGCAAAGCCGTCGGCGCGACAGCGCCGATGGCAACGCGCGCGGCTGTGCACGTGCCGTCGTCGTCCAGGGTCAGGGCAACGCCCGCGCCGGCGACGGCAATATCCATTTCGGTGCGCGGAATGAAACGCAGGTACGCATCGGCCGTGCGTCCCACTGGCCTTGGAAACTCCAGGCCGACCAACAGTTCATCCGCCTCGAGGACGTTCGTCCCGACGCCGGTAAGGAAATCCTCGCACGCCACGCGCCGGGTACCCCCCGAACCAGCGATGACGCAGACGCCCGAAGCGACGATGATCGCCGGAATGGAGTCCCCGGCGGGAGATGAGTTGCACAGGTTGCCGCCGATCGACGCCCGGCCCTGAATCTGGGTCGAGCCAATCAGGTCGGCAGCTTCGATCACCCCCGGCAACAGCGATTTCAGTTCCTGGTTTTCATTCAGTATGGCCGAGGGAATCGCCGCCCCGATAAATATGGTTTCCGAGCCGATTTCAAGTCTGTTCGTGTCCGCGATGTGCTTGACATCGACCAGCGTACGCGGCGCGCGGTCTACTGACCGCATCTGCACGAGCACATCCGTGCCGCCAGCCAGTAACTGTGCGCGCCGGCCCTCTTTCGCGTGCGCCGCGAGAAGCGAAGTCGCTTCATCCAACGTCGTCGGCCTAGCGTAGGCATAAGCCTCCATTGCGTCTCCCATAACCCAGTTGATTGCCCGTAATTGTATACCATGAACTCGCGCGCGCCGGAACGTGTCTTTGGTCTATGCTTCGACCAAATGGCGATTTCTGCGCGGTCCGGTAGCGTATCGCCGGGCCGCCGCGTACATGCCTCACTGGATTGGATACCACCATGGCCGAACCGTCGTTGTTTCCCCCACCTTTCGACCATGCCGCTTACGCGCGCCACCTCGCTACCGTATCCACGATATGGCGGGATGCGATGGAGGCTGCCGACATGGACGCTGTCGTCGTGCCGGCGGGAAGCGCCGATTTCTACTTCCAGGACGACATCGCCCCGCCCTTCCGACCCAATCCGAATTTCGCACAATGGGTGCCGGACGACGGCACGGAGCACTGCGTACTCGTGTACCGGCCAGGCGAAAAGCCACGCCTTTTCTTTCACCTGCAGGCCGATTACTGGTATCTGCCGGCGGCGATTCCGGATTGGGCCGAGGCGGCATTCCAGGTCGAGGTCGGCGACGATGCCGACGTGCTCGCCGCCGCCGCCATCGATCATGCCGCGTGCGCCGGCAGTGTTGCGTACATCGGACCCCGGCACGGCATGCATGACGACGATGGACGCGTAGCAGTCAACCCGGAGGCGCTCATCGCGCGCCTTCAGCATGCCCGCGCCTACAAGACCGACTTCGAACTCGACGCAATGCGCCATGCGACCGATCTCGGAGTGCGCGGCCACCTGGCTGCGCGCGCGGCGTTTTTCGACGTCGCCAGCGAGTTGGACATTCATCTTTCCTATCTCAGCGCCAGCCGGCAAACGGATGCGGCGCTTCCCTATCCGAATATCATCGCGCAGAACGAACACGCTGGCGTGCTTCACTACCAGCACCGGGATCCGCGACCGCCATCGGAGCGCCGCAGCCTTCTCATAGATGCCGGCGGCAGACATCTCGGCTACGCGTCCGATATCACCCGCACCTATAGCGCCGGGCGGGACGCGTTCGCGGAACTGGTCGATGCCCTCGACGAGAAGCAACGCGCGCTCATCGCCGACATCCGACCCGGCGTGTCCTATGTCGCACTGCATGAACGCATGCACCGCAGCATCGGAGAATTGCTGGCCCGGTTCGGATTGGTCCGCTGCGAGGCCGACGCCGCTTTCGAGACAGGTATCACGGACATTTTCTTTCCGCATGGCCTGGGGCACCTGCTGGGACTGCAGACCCACGATGTTGGCGGGTGGCTCGCCAGCGATGACGGCCGCGTTTCACCGCCGCCGAAGCGCTACCCCGCACTGCGTCTGACTCGGAACGTAGAGGCCCGACAGGTGTTCACCATCGAACCGGGAATCTACTTCATTCCGCAGTTGCTTAGCCTTGCCGCCGAGGCCCCATACGCGCGTGAAGTCGTGTGGCCCAGGGTTGAGTCGTTTCTGCCCTGTGGGGGCGTTCGCATCGAGGACAACGTGTTGGTGACCGAGGATGGCGTCGAGAACTTGACTCGGCGTGCCTTTCGCCGCCTCGAACAGGCCTCGGCTTAGCGCCAAAAAACGTCGCCGTGGCGGCCTCGCCGCCAGCCGAGGCGTCACATGGTATGCGTCCGGTAGTCGGTTCCCGGCGCGCCGGCCAGGTAGGTCTCGATCTTCTCCCGCGCGAAGCCGTCCTCTCCGCTGAACTGTACGCCGGCACCCGCCGTGCGCTGGCCCTGGGCGCCCTTCGGCGTAACCCAGACGACCTTGCCCGCAACCGGAATCCGTTCCGGCTCATCCAGCAGGCGAAGCAGGAGGAAAACCTCGTCGCCGAGGCGAAGATGCTTGTCCGTCGGAACGAACAGACCGCCGTGGCTTAAAAACGGCATGTACGCGGCGCGGAGCACGCGCCGATCCCTGATCCAAAGGGACAGGATGCCATCGTTCCGAGCGGATTCCTGCGCGGTGTGGGTCGGGCTAGACATGAGGCCGTCATCATGACTGACCGCAACGTGCCCCGTCTGTAGGACAGCGGCGCCATCTGTGGTGGGAAATCTCAGTGCCCCGTAGCCGTCGCCTTCGGCTCCGGCTGTGGCCCGGCCCCGCTCGCCGTCCATGGGACAACCGCCTCGAGTCGCTATCGCTCCCCGGAAACGTTTGTTCCATGGAAGAATGGAAGCGATGCCCAGGCAAACAGCAGGCGCTCGAGCTGGACCTGACGGCCGAGCCCGCTATTGGTCAACGCCGCCATGCGTAGCGCCGTGAGGTCGTCTGCGAAGTCGACCAGGGCCCGCGGCTCCTCGGCATCGCGCGCCATGCCGTGAACGATCCGCACCCATCGGCCGGTGAGGTCGACCAGATCTTCGTTGCGCCAGGTTTCCGCCGCCGCCAGGCTCGACTGTTGACCCGAGGCAACCGCATCCAGGACGCCGCGAATGGGTGCGTCTCCGCGCTCCAGCGCTTCCAGCACCCTGTATGGCGCCCCGCCCAGTTCCGTCGCATGTGCCGAGGCGCCGTCCGAGTCGAAGCCCTGCGACACGAGCCACGCGATCACCTGCGCCTCGCCGGCGGCGAATACGGGAATACGCTGACAACGGCTGCGCACGGTGGCCGACAAACGATCCGGGGCATCCGAGACGAGAATCAGGAAACCTCCCGACGACGGTTCTTCCAGGGTCTTCAGCAGCGCGTTCGCCGCGTTCACCGTCATGCGGTCGGCGCGGTTCAGCACGGCGACCTTTGCCGCACCGCTCTGGGCGGTCTGATACATGAATTCGCCGATGTTGCGCACCTGGTCGATCTTGAGAGTCTGTCCGTCGGGATCGACCCAGCGCAAGTCGGGATGCGCGAGCGAGCGCGCGTTCGTCTCGGGGTTCAGCTTCAACAAGGTCAGTGCGCATCGCGCCGCGAGCATCTCCTCGCCCCATCCGCCGGGACCGTGGACCAACACGGCATGCGGCGTCCGACCGCTCATCATCATGCCTTCAAACTTGCGCGACGGCTCCAGCAGCCAGGGGGGCAGGCTCACGACGCGTCCCGGAACGCGCGCAGACGCGTCTCGATGGCCGCTGCCACTTCCGCGGGCGATGCAGCGGCGTCGATAACACAAACGCGCGGATTTTCCCGCGCAAGTTCGAGGTAGCGCGCGCGAACCCTTTCGAAGAATGCGCGCCGTTCACGCTCGAAGCGATCAAGCGGCCGCGCGCTTATGCGCGCGAACGCCTGCCCCACCGGCACGTCGAGATACAGCGTGAGGTCCGGTTCGAGGTCGGGATGGACAAGTGCCGCAAGCGCGTCGATCAAGGCGGCGTCAACGCCGCGCCCGCCGCCCTGGTATGCGTGCGTCGCATCGGTAAAGCGTTCGCACAGTACCCAGCGTCCCTCTGCAAGACACGGCTTTATGACCTTCGCCAGGTGCTGCGCCCTGGCGGCAAACATGAGCAGCGTCTCCGCCAGGGGATCGACGGTTTCTTCAATCGTGGACAGCAGCAGCCTTCGAATCTCTTCCGCCAGCGGCGTGCCGCCGGGCTCCCGGGTCACCACCACCTCGATATCCATTGCGCGCAAGCATCGCCGGGCAACTTCGACATTGGTCGACTTCCCCGCACCCTCGGTGCCCTCCAACGTGATGAACCGTCCGCCAGGCATCAGCGAATCTCCCCCTTGGAAGTGCCCAACTGGAACCGCCCAACCGCCTCGAGGTGCTCCGCCAGCGTGGTGGAGAATTTGCTGGATCCATCGCCGCGCGCGACGAAGTACATGAACTCTTCCCGCGCCGGATGCAGCGCCGCGTGAATCGCCGCGCGTCCCGGCATTGCGATAGGCGTTGGCGGCAAACCGGGCCGGGTATAGGTGTTGTAGCGACCGTCACGGGACAGGTGCGCGCGGGTCAGGTTGCCGTCGAAATCCGGACCCAGTCCGTAGATCACCGAAGGATCGGTTTGCAGCCGCATGCCGCGCCGTAGCCTGCGCACGAAGACGCCCGCGACTCTCGCCCGATCCTCCGCCAGGCCCGTTTCCTTTTCGACCAGGGACGCCATGACCAGGACCTCTTGCTGATCCCGATATGGCAGGTTTCGGGCACGTTCATTCCATTCCGACTCCATCACGGACCGCATCTTGCGGTACGCCGTGCGCAAGATCTCGGCATCCGTCGCGCCCTTGACGTAGTGATAGGTGTCGGGAAAGAACTGCCCTTCCGGGTGACCCGCGCCGAGACCCAGGCGCGCTAGAAGCTCGCCGACATCCGTTCCCGCAAGCGTGGGTTCCAGTGCCGCCGCCTTGCCAGCGGCGTCGAGCAGGTCGGAAACCGACCAGCCCTCCAGAATCTGCAACTTGTACACGATGACATCGCCGTCGACAAGCTGCCGCAACACGGCGTTCGGGGCGGCCGCCGGCGCAAACCGGTATTCGCCCGCGCGCACCGATTCGGCGGCATTCTCGAGGCGCGCGAGAACCGAGAACAACGCGGCGTTATGCACCACGCCGAGATGTTCAAGATCGCGCGACAGCCGGCCAAAGCCGGTTCCCGGCTCGATCTCGACAACGACCGGTTCGGTCAGCGGACCGGAATGGTCCGCCCACGCATTGACGAATTTCCAGGCGCAAACCGCCCCCAGAGCGATCGTCAGTGTGATGGCGGCAACGAGCCAGTATTGCGAACGCCGGAACATGGCATCGATTCTACTCGCAGGCAGAGAATCCCGTTTGCATCCGCCTTGAGAACCAGCGGGCTAGATGCGCGTGAAGACCAGGCTGCCGTTGGTGCCGCCGAACCCGAACGAGTTGCTGAGCGCCACTTTGATAGACATTTCGCGGGCCTCGCCGGGGACGTAGTCGAGATCGCATCCCTCGCCGGGGTGCTCCAGGTTGATCGTGGGATGGATCGTCTGGCGCTGCAGCGAGAGCGCGGTGAAAATTCCCTCCACGGCGCCCGCCGCGCCGAGGAGGTGGCCGATCATCGACTTGCTCGAATTGACCGGGACGCGCGTATCGGCACCGAATACGGTTTTGATAGCAAGAGTTTCCGCCACATCCCCCTGGGGCGTAGAGGTGCCGTGGGCGTTGATATAGTCGATGTCGTCGCTCGTCAGCCCGGCATCGCGGATGGCGTTTTGCATCGAAGTCACGGCCCCCGCGCCGTCATCCGGCGGACTCGTTATGTGGTGCGCGTCCGCGCTCATGCCGAAGCCAGCCAATTCGCAGTAGATGTTGGCGCCCCGCTTGCTGGCGTGTTCGTACGATTCGAGCACCATGACGCCCGCCCCGTCTCCCAGCACGAAGCCGTCGCGGTCGCGGTCCCACGGCCGGCTCGCGCCTTGCGGGTCGTCGTTGCGCGTGGAAAGCGCGCGCATGGACGCGAAACCAGCCACGGTCAGGGGCGATGTCGCCTTCTCCGAGCCGCCTACCACCATGACGTCCGCATCGCCGTACTGGATTGTCCGCGCCCCGTAGCCGATGTTGTGCGCGCCCGTCGTGCACGCGGTGACGATGGCCAGGTTCGGACCGCTGAAGCCGTACTTCATCGACAGATTCCCCGACAGCATGTTGACGACGCTCGCCGGAACGAAGAACGGCGACACCCGGCGCGGTCCTCCCCGATTCAGGTCCCCCTCTGTTTTCGTGATCGTGATGATGCCGCCGATCCCCGACCCGATCGCGATGCCCACGCGGCTGCGGGAGACATCGTCCAGGTCCCCCAGACCTGCGTCCTCAACCGCCTGGATGCCGGCGATCAAGCCATACTGGATGAACTCATCCATGCGCCGCGCTTCCTTCCGGTCCAGGTACTCGGCAACGTCCAGGTTCTTCACTGCCGCGCTGATCTTGACGCTATGCGCCGACGTGTCGAAAGTGTCGATGCTCGCTGCGCCACTTACCCCGGCCAGCGCGTTTTCCCAGGAGGTCTCCACGGTATTGCCGATCGGCGAGAGCATGCCGAGGCCGGTGACCACTACACGTCGCTTGTCCATCTGATCCCTTACGTTCAGGCCGTCGGCAGTGCCCCACATCCGGTGCCTTCGGCCCCTGTTTCCTTCTTGCGAGGGGTACCCCCTCGCGCTGCTCTTCTTGCGAGGGGTACCCCCTCGCGCTGCTGTTTTCTTGCGAGGGGTGCCCCCTCGCGCTCCCCGGCTGAAGGCTCCGGTCCGGCCCCGCTCGTCGTCCATGGAACAATGACTCCGGTCGCTGACGCTCCCCGGGGCCGTAGTTCCATGCAAGTCTATGCACGGGTCAGTGCATGTGCAATCCGCCGTTGACGTTAACCGTTTCGCCGGTGATGTACGCGGCTTCGTCGCTCACAAGGAAGGAAACGGCCGCCGCGACCTCCTCTACCCCGCCCATCCTGCCCAGGGGAATCCGCTGCACCGTCTCGGCACGTTGCGCTTCCGACAGTTCAGCAGTCATGTCCGTGTCGATGAATCCGGGCGCGACGGCGTTCACGGTAATGCCCCGGGCGCCGACTTCGCGCGCCAGTGCCCGCGTAAAGCCTTCGATCCCGGCCTTGGCGGCCGCGTAGTTGGTCTGCCCCGCGTTCCCCATGCGCCCCACAACGGACCCGATACTCACAACGCGGCCCCAACGTGCACGCATCATCGACCGCAGCAATGGTTTGGTCAGCCGGTAGATGCCACCGAGGTTGACATCGATGACTTCGTCCCAAGCCTCGTCGGACATCCGCATCAACAAGCCATCGCGGGTGACGCCGGCATTGTTGACCAGTACCGACGGCGATCCGAAATCCTGTTCCACGCTGCGTAGCGCGGTCGCAATGGAGTCCGCGGATTGCACGCGTAGCACGACGCCAGCCCCATTCTCGCCGAGCATCGAGCCAATACGCCGCACTCCTTCGTCGGCGGTGGCGGTTCCCACCACAAACAACCCGTCGCGGGCGAGACGGTTCGCGATCGCGCGTCCGATGCCACGGCTCGCCCCGGTGACGAGGGCCACACGTCTTTCGTTCAAGACGGCACACCATCAGCAGCACGGGTTCGCGAACATCCGTCGCAGCCGATCACCGCTACGCGGCGTTCAAACCCTGACGAATTGACCACTTGATGAATTGAAATGCTGCGGCGCTTGCAATCGATACGGTAGCCGACCTGCATGTGCGGGAGAGGAGCGAAGCAATTTCGCGCTTTATTGATGCGCGAGAATGTAGTCGATAGCTTCCTTGACGGTGGTGATCTTTTCCGCTTCCTCGTCGGGAATTTCAGTCTCGAACTCTTCTTCAAGGGCCATCACCAACTCGACCGTATCCAGCGAGTCCGCGCCGAGATCTTCGACGAAGGACGCTTCGTCCTTGACCTGTTCTTCTTTCAAACCAAGCTGGTCGCAGATGAGCCTCTTCACCCTTTCGTCAACGCTACTCATGTTGTCTATCCATGGTCTGTTGAAATTTCCGCGCCAAGCCGCGCCGCCTGCTCCCGAATTCGCGGTTCACAGCCGACAGCTCGGAAGGCGGCGTGTAGTGTAAGCACGGCTCCATCCATGTGCAATCAAGACTGACGCCCTGGCGCAGCCACAAATCGCCGCCCCCAGGCGTTACATTCCCGCAAACCCTCCCCGGGAAGCCCGAACGCGCGCGACCGCGAACACGCGGTCATGCGAGCGCGGACTGCATGCCTTCCAGGGTGCCTATGCCGACAACATCCAGGGACCTGTCGATGCGGCGGGCAAGTCCCGCCAGGACATTCCCCGGTCCGCACTCGAGCAACCGGTCGACGCCGTGGCCGCGGATGGTCGTCACGCAGTCCGTCCATCGAACCGGGGAGTAGATTTGTCGCATCAGCTTCTGCCTGATCGTCGCGGCGTCCGCCGACATGGTCGCATCCAGGTTGTGTACGACCGGCACATCCGGGGCTCGAAAATCAACCGCATCAAGCACCGCTCGGAACCTGTCCGCCGCCGGTCGCATCAGTTGACAATGGAATGGCGCGCTGACGTCAAGCATCACCACCCGTCGCGCGCCAGCCTCGGAGCAAGCGGCCGCTGCCGCCTTGACGGCCGTTGCCGAGCCCGAAATCACAACCTGGCCCGGGGCGTTTAGATTCGCCGGCTGCGCGACGCCGTCGACCTGCTCGCAGCATGCCGCGACAGCATCGTCGTCGAGGCCCAATACGGCCGCCATCGCGCCTTCGCCGACCGGCACGGCTTCCTGCATGAAGCGTCCGCGCGCGTGAACCAAGCGAACCGCATCGGCGAAGGCTATGCTTCCTGCCGCTGTAAACGCTGTGTACTCTCCAAGGCTATGCCCCGCCATCAGCGCAGGCATCGCGCCACCGCGCGCGCGCCAGACTTGCCAAAGGGCAACACCCACTGTGAGCAGCGCGGGCTGCGTGACTTCAGTCTCGACCAGACGCGAAGCGGGTCCATCGAGAACGATGCGGGCCAGATCGAATCCCAGGGCATCGTTAGCTTCCTCAAAGCGTTCCCTGACGGCTGTATCCGTCTCGAGGAAGTCGCTTCCCATGCCAACCCGTTGGGCACCCTGTCCCGGAAACACGAACGCTATCGCCATGTTGGGTATCTCCGATCAATCGGTGGTGCGGCGCCCTTTCGGATATGTCCAGCGCGGTTCGCCCGCCGGGGTCAATCGTCGGGTTCGAGGATACTGCGGCCGCGGTAGAAACCGTCCTTGGTCATATGATGGCGCCGGTGGGTCTCGCCGGTGGTCGAATCGACCGACAGGACAGGTTTCGACAGCGCGTCGTGAGAACGGCGATTGCCGCGTCGCCTGCGCGTCACCTTGCTCTTCTGTACGGCCATGCCGCTTGAACCCTCTCTCGGCCTCGCAACGCGCCCACCGCCTCGCCTTCGGAACGACGGAACGCCATTTCGCTGCCGCGAGGGCCTTGCCGGCACCGGATCACGGCAGCGCCGCGCATCATAGGGATGTGGCTCTTGGGTGTCAAAATCCAGACGGGCGCAGTTACAATGCGGCTACCATGGAACAAAGCCGCCACCAACCCAGGAAGACTCGCAACGTCGGAGTTCCCTGGGCGTCACGGGTGCACTGTAATCCGGCGGGCTAAAGGCTTCCTTGAAGACTGTTCTGGCATCCTCGTCCCGCTACCGCAAGGAACTACTCGGCAGGCTCGGTTTTCCGTTCGAGACCATGGCGCCGGAGGTAGACGAAACACCCCGACCGGGCGAATTCCCGCAGGATCTCGTCCTCCGACTGGCCAAGGCCAAGGCCGCGACGGCCGCGCGACGGAGCGGCCCCGCCATCGTCATTGCCTCCGACCAGGTGGCTGCCGCCGGCGAGCGCATGCTCGGCAAACCCGAGACACAGGAAGACGCCATAGCCAACCTGATGTCAATGGCCGGGACCACGGTGACGTTCTTCACATCCCTCGTTGTGGTCAACGCCCGGGGCGCCATGCATCAGCATGTGGACAGGACCCACGTGCGATTGCGCAAGCTCTCGTTAGACGAAGTTCGCCGCTACGTGGAGTTGGAGCAGCCGCTGGACTGCGCCGGCGCCATCAAGTCGGAGGGTCGCGGTATTCTGTTACTGGACAAAATCGAGACGGAAGACCCGACGGCCTTGATCGGGCTGCCGTTGATCCGCCTCGGCGCGATGCTGCGCGCGGAAGGCATCCAGCTCTGACCACGCCAACCACGGCGTAGGCGTAGCGTCTGCGCTCAGGGATCTGCATCAACGGTCCGGTCCGCCGGGCTACCATGCGGTCCCGGGTCCGTTGCCGCCATCTCCCATACCTCCAGGAACCGCGCATCGAGCGGCGCCTCGAATCGTCGTCGATCGTCCTCTACCACGAGCGTCAGCGACGACGCGTGCAGCATCAAGCGCTTGACCCCGACGCTGGCTGCACCTCGGTCGGCGTACTTCTGATCTCCGATGATCGGATGGCCGGCAGTCGCCGCGTGTACGCGAATCTGGTGCGTGCGCCCCGTTCGCGGAAATGCCCGTAGCCAGGTGACGCCGCCTCGTGCATCGACGAATTCGAAATCGGTCCGGGCGCGCATGCCGGCGGCATCCGGACGGACGCGACGCTCGCCGTTGGGCAGCACGTACCGCAACAATGGAGCACGAATCGAGCGCAACCGGCGTGGCCAACGACCCTGCACGACCAGGTCATAGCGTTTTTTTACGCGACCGTCGCGAAACGCGGCGTGGTGTTGGAGCAGCGTGGGCCTGTCCTTTGCGATGGCAAGACACCCGGAGGTGTCCCTGTCGAGACGATGAATGAGTTCGAACGCGCCGCCGGGACGTACGGCGCGGAGCGCTTCAATGACTCCTAGCGAAACGCCGCTACCACCATGAACCGCGACCCCAGCCGGTTTGTTCAACACCAGCAGGTGTTCGTCCTCATACAGCGCCGCGTTAGCGAGCCACATTTGATGGCTGGCCGCATCATCTCCCGCCGCCGGGCGCGTGTCGTCGATCAGACGGGGCGTCCGAACCGGGGGGATCCGGACCACATCGCCGGCGACAAGCCGCCTCGAAGGACGACAACGGCCGCCGTTCACGCGTACCTCTCCCTTGCGCAACATGGAATAGATCCGCGCTCTGGGAACACCCTTCAGTAGCCCCAGGAGGAAATTATCGAGACGCTGACCGGCGTTCTCCGTGATCACTCGGTGTGTTGCAGGCGTCCTGCTGCCCAGAGCCATAAGTGCCCCTCGCGCTGTTCCTTTTCTTGAGGGGGGTGCCCCCTCGCGCTGCTCGTTTTCTTGCGAGGGGTACCCCCTCGCGCTGCTCGTTTTCTTGCGAGGGGTACCCCCTCGCGCTGCTCGTTTTCTTGCGAGGGGTACCCCCTCGCGCTGCTCATTTTCTTGCGAGGGGTACCCCCTCGCGCTCCCCGGAAACGTTTGTTCCCTGGAAGTGGTATAGTTGCGCCGCCTCGGCAGGACATTATTCAAGTGTGCGGAGCCGCCGTAAAGAAGGGCGGCCACACAGCGCTGGGAAGGCCCGGCGGGTGTCCATGAGACCGACGCGCGTGGCGTTTGCAATGCCGCGAAACGGCGGCGATAGAGCAATAGATTGCCGCAGATTGCCGCGCTTTTTTGACTGTAGATGTTCAACTGTAAATGTTGACTGGTTGAACTGTAAGTACTGTAAATAAAGACGGACGCGTTTAAGGAATTACCGACAACAGGCATGTTTTCAGATACGCCCGCCAAGGATGCCGGCGTACCTGACGAGCCACCCGGATCAATACACGCCCCGCGTGTGTGGACAACCCGCCAGCAAGCGGTAGCGAGCGGCACAACTCAAGAAGCCGCCGAAGTGAGTGTTTTTGGAACCGCATAAAGACCTTCCATGGTCGACGAGCGAAGCCGAAGGCGCCGGCTATGGGGCATTTTGGATCCCTGCAAGCTCGCTGGACCAGTAGCGGAGTGACCCTGCGCGGGATTTGGCCCTAGCCAATATCCTGCTTGAGGGAAGACGCGGTTCGCGGCAATTGTGCGCAAGCACATTTCGCTTACCGCCTCGCAACGCCGGTCATTGAACCCGGGTGTTCGAAGTCGACTCCCAACGCGTCCTCGGTGAACAACCAAGGACAAACGCACTATGAAACGCATGCTCATCAATGCGACGCAACCCGAAGAGGTGCGCGTCGCGGTCGTGGATGGACAACGCCTGTATGATCTCGATATAGAGAGCCCCGGGCGCGAACAAAAGAAAGGCAGCATCTATCGCGCAAAAGTGACTCGGGTCGAGCCGAGCCTCGAAGCGGCATTCGTTGACTTCGGGGCCGAGCGCCATGGATTCCTGCCGCTGAAAGAGATCTCCCGAAGCCACCTCGATGCGGGTGAGGGAGGTCATGAGGGGGCATCTCGCAAGACCGAAATATCGGATCTCCTTCGTGAGGGTCAGGAATTCCTCGTCCAGGTCGACAAGGAAGAACGCGGTACCAAGGGCGCTGCGCTGACGACCTTTTTCAGCCTTCCCGGGCGCTACATGGTGCTCATGCCCAACGATCCCAGGGCTGGCGGCGTCTCCCGCCGCGTAGAGGGCGAAGATCGCGACGCGTTGCGCGAAGCATTGAGCGAGCTTGAGATTCCCGAAGGCATGGGCGTGATAGTGCGCACCGCCGGCGTCGGTCGCGGCCAGGAGGAATTGCAAAGGGATGTCGACTACCTGTTGCAGCTTTGGCAATCGATCCAGCGCGCCGGCGAGGGGTGTTCCGCCCCGGCGCTGATATACCAGGAAAACAACCTGGTGGTGCGCGCGATACGGGACTGCCTGCGCGACGATATCAGTGAACTGTTGATCGACAGCGAGGACGCTTTCGCCGAAGCCCAGACGTTCATCCAGCAGGTGATGCCGCATTACAAGAATCGCGTCAAGCTGTATTCCGACGATGTTCCGCTGTTCAGCCGCTATCAGATCGAAAGCCAGATCGAAACTGCCTTCCAGCACCTGGTGAAGCTGCCGTCCGGCGGTAGCATAGTCATCGACCCCACCGAAGCGCTGGTTGCCATCGACACCAACTCGGCTCGCGCGACCAAGGGTGCCGACATCGAGGAAACGGCACTCAACACCAACATCGAGGCGGCAGAAGAGATTGCGCGGCAACTGCGCCTTCGCGACGTCGGCGGCCTGATTGTCATCGACTTCATCGACATGTCGAGCAGCAGAAATCAACGCGCCGTGGAATCGAAGTTGCGAGACGCCCTCGAAGCGGATCGGGCGCGCATCCAGCTTGGTCGGATTTCGCACTTCGGGCTGTTTGAAATGTCACGCCAGCGTCTGAGTCCGTCCCTGCAGGAGACTACGACGGAGGTTTGCCCCCGCTGCAGGGGCCAGGGACGCATCCAGGACGTCCAATCGCTGGCGCTTACCATCCTGCGCGTCATGGAGGAGGAGGCCCTCAAGGAACGCAGTCGCATCGTCAGGGCCGTGGTACCACTGAACGTCGCCGCCTACCTGCTGAACGAGAAGCGCCGCGATGTGGCGGAGATCGAAAAGCGTACCGAAACCCACCTGGTGATCGCGCCCAGCGCAAATCTCACGACACCGCACTACGAAATCCAACGTATCCGCGATGACAGCGCCGAAGCGGAGGCGGAAGTATTGAGCTACGAATTGGCCGATACCGCTGGCGAAACCGAACAGCGGGAACGCGACAATGAGCGCCGCAGGAATAGCCGCCCGACACAGGAAGCGGTGGTCAAACCGGCCGCATCCGCTCCCCTACCGATCGAGCGTAGTGCTCCATCCCTTCTGAAACGGCTTCTCGCCGCGTTGTTCGGGCGCGGCACGCCATCGACAGCGGACCAAGAGAGACCCGAGCGCGCCAAGGCGAACGGACAACGGCAACGTCGCAACCGCGCGAAGCACAACACGTCGAGCCGTAGGCCGCGCCGTGATGAAAGATCCGGCGCGAACGAACGCCGCGCGCGCTCCGGAGATTCGCGCTCCAGGGATTCGCGTTCCAGGGATTCGCGTAGCGGCGGCCGCCCCGGCGAACGCCAGCAACGCGCCCCCCGCAAGTCACGGGGAGACCGGGACCGCGGAGCGAATCAGGCGCGTGAAGAGTCGCGGGAAAGAGGAGATAACCGGGGTCGAGGACGCCGCAACGGACAACGGCGCCGACCGAACGCCGCCATGGACAGCAAGGGCAGCGACGACGCGGCCAAGCGCAAACCCCGTCGCGACCGCCGCGCCATCGACGACAATCGGGAAAATAATCGGGAACGACCTGCGCGCCGCGATCACGAAACCGGAGCCGCCCGCGTCGCTGCACCTGTTACGGAGAGTCCTCGGGCGGTCGCCCAGGAGGAGTTCTCCGTCGCCGCCGCCATGCGTGAGGAGCCTTCAGCAGGTGAGCGCGAGGTCAAAGACTCTCCCACGGAACAGCCCGCGACATCCCCCGATCGCGATGTGACTTCCAGCGAGGACCACACTGCTAAAAGTCCCGAGCAACGCCAGCCCGCAACCGAATCGAGCGCGGGCGAACGGCCGGCTTCCGGGCAAGCCGAAACGGCGGCACCAGAGGAAGCCCCCGAGCGGCCCAAGCCAACTGGCAGAGCAAAGAATGATCCGCGCGAGATGCGCAGGCGCGCAACCGGGCAACCTCCCGCTTGAGTGCGTGGTCGGGTCCCTAGCCCCCTAGCCCACACTCTCACCAGGGGTTGCGAGAGGCACGCCTGCCGCGCGCTCAATCGCGTCCCAATACCTGGGGTTCGAGGTCCAGTTCGACCTCGAACTTCCGGGCGACGTCGTCCGTGATGCGCCGCGCCAGGTCCAATATCTGTCGCCCGGTCGCGCGGCCATAGTTGACGAGCACCAGGGCATGCCGGGGCCAGACGCCCGCATCGTCACGCCGGTGCCCCTTCCAACCCGCTGCTTCCACAAGCTTTGCGGCCGGAACCTTGAAATGGTCCCCCGCGTCGAACGCATCGATGTCGAGACGGCCTCGCAATCGGTCAAGCCGGCGCGGAGACAGCGTGGGATTCTTGAAAGTACTGCCGGCGTTGCCGGTCTTTCGCGGGTCGGGCAGTTTGCGCCGCCTTACGCGAATAACCGCTTCGGCAATCAGCTGCGGCGAAACGCCGCGACCCATCCGGGAACCCATCCGGGAACCCATTCGGGAACCCATTCGACGCAGTTCCGCGCCGACGTCTCGATATCCCGTTTCGAGTCCCCGATGGCCAAGCCGCAGCACCAGGCCCGTAACCGCGTAGCGTCCGGGTTCGTCCGACTTGAAGACACTGTCGCGATAGCGAAACGCGCAGGCTGGCGCGTCGAGGATCGTTTGCCGCATGGTGCGCGTGTCGATAGCGGTTGCGCCGATCACCAGCGAGGACAGTTCCACGCCGTATGCGCCTATGTTCTGGATCGGGGCCGCACCGACCGTGCCCGGAATGAGCGCAAGGTTTTCCAGGCCGGACAGGCCCCGGCCGAGGCTGGCGCGAACGAGGCCGTGCCAATTTTCGCCGCTGGCGGCCGTCACTCGCACCCCGTCGCCGTCGGAATCGAACGTCATCCCTCGACTCGCGATTCGAATTACGCGGCCATCGATGCGTTCGAGCATCACGACATTTGTGCCGCCGCCGAGCAACGTCACCGGCACCGATTCCCGTTGGGCCTGGCCCAGTGCGTCCAGCAACTCCCGTTCGTCGTGCACTTCGAGGTACTCCTCGGCAATGCATTGGACGCGGAAGCTGTTCGCTTCCCGAAGGGAAACGGCGCGGCGAACACCAGCCGAAAAGTTGCCCACTGCGTCACCCAATATCATTTGGCTTTGATCACATACTTCCATTCAGGGCCGCTCAGCGCGGCTCTGTATACTAGCCCCAAGTCGGACAAGCGGCCTACAGCGCGTCGAAGGGCGGCGTAGTGGGCATGACGTTGCCGATCGCCCGCGATCTGGCACGGTCCGGGATCCGCGTCTGCACCATCGCCCCGGGCATATTCGGAACGCCGATGCTGCTCGCCGCACCGCCGAACGTGCGCCAACCCCTGGTCGAGATGACGCAGTTCCCGAAGCGGCTCGGCGAAGCCTCGGAGTTCGCGCTGCTGGTCAAGCAGATAGTCGAGAATCCCTACCTCAACGGTGAAACGATTCGGCTCGACGCCGGGATCCGGATGCAGCCTCGATAAGTCCGCGCTGTCGTTACACCGATCACCGGTTCCCGCGAGGCGTTCGCCCCTATCCCGAGGGATCCGAAATGAGTTGCCTGACCCGCTCAAGATCGGCCGCCGTATCGACGCCTCCGGGCACCGGCGCCAATGCCTGCTCTACCGCGATACCCATGTCGTTTTCGAGGAACCGGAGCTGTTCCAGCGACTCCGTGATTTCGAGCCGGGCAACCGGGAGGGCAACGAAGCGACGCAACGCGGCAACTCGATAGGCGTAGATGCCGATATGGCGATGCCATCCTCTGTCGGAACCGGCGACCGACGCGGGGAATCCTCCCCGCGCGCAAGGAATCGGCGCGCGTGAAAAGTACAACGCGCGTCCGCTTCGGGTGACGACCACCTTGACGATGTTCTGATCGAGGATGTCCGCCGTATCGAGGAGTGGTTCGCTCAAGGTCGCCACGCCAACACCCTTCGACCTGCGCAACAGTCCAGCCACCTGGTCGATGACGGCCGGTGGTATCAGGGGCTCGTCGCCCTGGACGTTCACGACGATGTGATCGTCGGGCCAGCCGCACGCTTCCGCGACTTCCATGACCCGGTCCGATCCCGAGGCGTGGTCCGCTCTCGTCATCACGGCCCGCACGTCCGGCACTGCTGCGGCCCGCAACACGCGCTCGTCGTCCGTAGCGACGATGACTTCCCGCGCGCCCGAGTTCGCGACCCGCGCGGCGACATGCGCGATCATCGGCTTGCCGGCGATTTGCGCAAGCGGCTTTCCCGGTAGCCGCGTCGAAGCGAAACGCGCCGGAACGACGACAGAAAAGGCGCTCAAACCTCGATGCCGCTCTTGCGGAACGTTGCCACGAGCGCGTTACGAAGGCCCTCCGAGGGCTCCATGCTGATCTTGAGGAACCAGCAGTTCTCCGGCACGACGGCCAGGCCCCGGATCCGCTGCGCATCCTTTTCGGTGGTCACGATCCAGGTCCCATCAGGAACCTCGAGGTCGTCGGGAGCGAACCTGTGGTGATCGGCAAACGTCCGGATAGCAGGAGCGAGCCCGACTTCGGCGAGAGTGCGCGAAAATCGGCGGGGGTTGCCGATCCCCGAGATGGCGATCAGAGGACCATCGACACGTTGCCTGAATTGCGCTGCCGGGACCGATTCGCCCGTCGCCAGGTTTTGGAACGTGGTCGGCCGGACAGCCATGGTGTGTTCCCCGGGCACCAGACCCGTCGGCGCGCCGTTGACAACAACGATGTCGACTTCGGATAAGCGCGACACCGGTTCCCGCAGCGGACCCGCGGGCAGGTGGAGGCCGTTGCCTACGCCCCGGTCCCCGTCCAGGACCGCGATCTCCACGTTCCGCGCCAGGGCGTAGTGCTGCAGGCCGTCGTCACTCAGCACGACGTCACAGTCCGATTGCTGCAGCAGGCGCTGCACGGCAACTACCCGATCCGGATCGACCACCACCGGACAACCAGTGCTTTGCGCGATCAAGGCCGCCTCGTCGCCGGCTTGGTAGGCTGGCGTATCCCGAGCGACATCGAGCGGATAGGACGCGCGTCCGCCGTGTCCGCGCGACACCACGCCTACGCGTACGTCCCGGCTGCGCAACCATTCGGCGAGCCAGATCACCAACGGCGTCTTGCCGGTGCCGCCGACGGTGATATTGCCAACAACGACGACCGGCACCGGCGCCCGCCACACCGCGCCGCGTCCCGAGCGAAAACGCTCGCGCCTGCGCCGCGCAATGGTTGCGTAGAGCATCGATATCGGCCACAGGAGTTTCGGCCAGAACCGGTTCCCGTACCACGCCTCGGCAAGCGCATTCGATGATATTTCCGCCCTTTCCGGCACTGCTGCCGGAAACCGCGCCACCTGCCCCGCGCCGGGTCCGTCCCCTTCGTCACCGTTGGCGAAGTGCAACCGGTGGAACCTGGCGTATGCCCCTCCGGCGCCAAGAAGCTCCTGGTGTCTGCCCATCTCGACGATGCGACCGTCCTCGATCACGGCGATCTTGTCGGCCTTCTTAACCGTCCAGAGCCGGTGCGCGATGACGACGGTCGTGCGGCCGCGCATTACCTCGTCGAGCGCTTCCTGTACGCGGCGTTCGCTTTCGACATCGAGGGCCGAAGTCGCCTCGTCAAGAATCAGGATCGGCGCATCCTTCAGCAACGCCCTGGCGACCGCCACGCGTTGGCGCTGGCCACCGGACAAGCGCGTGCCGCCATCGCCAACGACCACGTCAAGCCCGGCTGGATCGCTCGCGAATTGGTCGACATGCGCCCGCTGGACCGCCTGCTCGATGTCCGTATCTGCAGCGCCCGCAAGCTGACCGTACGCGATGTTGTTGCGCAGGCTGTCGTTGAACAGCATTACCTGCTCGGAGACCACCGCGATCTGATCCCGGAGATTGCGCAGCGTGTACGTATCGAGCCGATGGCCGTCCAGGCGAATCTCGCCGCGCGTGGGGTTGTAGAAGCGGGGTATCAGGTTCGCCAGGGTCGACTTCCCGCTGCCGGAGCGGCCGACCAGGGCGAGCGTCTCTCCAGGCTCGATCGAGAACGATACGCCGCGCAGGACGTCTTCGCCTCTGTCTCCGTATCGGAACGAGACATCGCGGAACTCGATGCGGCCTTCTACCCGGTCCACCTCAAGTTCGCCGGCGTCGGGTTCCGGCTCCTGGTCGATCTGGGAAAATATGTTCGTAGCGGCGGCGAGCCCGCGTTGCAGCCGGGCTGTGACTTCGGACAGGCGCTTCGTCGGATTGGCGAGCATGCCGGCCAGCGCGATGAAGGAGGCGACATTGCCGGCCGAAAGCGAACCGCCGATTTCCGGCATCAGCACCAGGGCGACGACCAGGCCAAGCAAACACGCGACCATCAGTTGAATCCCCTGCGTGCTCATGGCCTTGGTCGCCGCGAATTTCGCGCTTCGTCGCCAGATGCGATCACTGGCGCCGACGAAACGGTCGCGCTCTCGGGATTCGGCCCCGAACGCCCTGACGACGCGTTGGCCGTCGATCACCTCCGACGCGACCTGCGTGACTTCGGCCATCGACACCTCGATTCGTTCGCTGATGCGCCGGTAGCGGCGCGCAGCGGAGCGTACAGCCAGGGCGATGATCGGCGCGACGACGATGAAAATGATGGTCAAGAGCCAGCTCACCCAGAGCATGAATCCGATCAGGAATATCACCTTGGCGCCGTCCTGCAGAATGATCCGGGCGACCTCCGTCACCGTGTCGCGCAACTGGGCGGCGGAGTAGGTCAGCCTGGAGAGCAGTTGGCCCCGGCCGCTGCGGTCGTAATAGGCGCTGGGTACCACGAGCAGGCGCTCGAACAGCTCGCAGCGGATGACGTGCACGATACGGAACGAGATGCGGGACAGCAGCAGTTCTCCGGCGATCGATCCCACCGCCCGTATGGCGGCAATGGCCACCATCAGTCCCGGATAGAACCAGATCGCGCTGCTGTCGGGCGAATCGGCGTTGAAGGTATCAATGATCTCGCCAAGCAGGTATGCAAAGGAACCCTCCGCACCAGCTGCAGCGAGAAATCCGACTACCGCGACGATGAACCAGAATCGATGTGGTTGGAGATATTGCAGCAGCCTCCAGTAGAGCGACAGGTCTCCCTGCTCTACCGGATCGGCTAGTTTCGCGTCGTCTCGCTGCGTTAGGGGGTCAGGAGTCATTTGGCGCGCCTCGGCCGGCGTATTACCGCCGCTTCCTGTTCACCATGTGGATCGCCCGGCCTCCAACCGCCAGCGCCGCCTCGTGCACGGCTTCGGCCAGTGTCGGATGCGCGAACATGGTCAAACCGATGTCTTCCGCGCTGGCGTCGAATTCCATGGCGATCACCGCCTGCGCGATGAGTTCGGACGCCTGTGGGCCGAAGACGTGTACGCCGAGGATTCGATCGGTGTCCTCCTCGGCGACAATCTTGACGATCCCGTCGGCATCGTTGGCCGCGAGCGCGCGACCATTGGCGGCGTAGGAGAAGGTGCCGACGTTGTACGCCTCGCCGTCGGCCTTGAGATCCTGTTCGGTCTTTCCGACCCAGGCGATCTCGGGATGCGTGTAGATGACGTTCGGAATGCACTCGTAGTTGACCATGGGCTTGTGGCCGGCAATCCGCTCGGCGACCATGACGCCCTCCTCCGCGCCCTTGTGGGCGAGCATCGGACCGCGCACGCCATCGCCCACGGCATAGACATCGGGGGCATCGGTGGCGCAAAGGTCGTTGACATAGAGGAAGCCGCGTTCGTCGAGGTTGACGCCGCTGTCCGGCGCCAACAATCCTTCCGTGTACGGGCGGCGGCCCACCGCGACAATGAGCTTGTCCACACTCAGCGTGTGATCGCCGTCCTTGTCCTGGTAGTCGACGGTCACTTCTCCCGAGGCGCCCTCGCCCGTCGCCGTGGCTCCGGTGACACGCGTTCCAAGGCGGATGTCGAGCTTTTGGCGGCCAAAGGCGCGCAACGCGTCACGCGCGATCCGCTGGTCGGCGATGGGCAGGAAATCCTCCAGCGCTTCCAGCAGGACCACGTCGGCGCCGAGCCTGGACCAGACGCTGCCGAGTTCGAGGCCGATGATACCGGCGCCTATCACTCCGAGTCGCTGGGGCACCGCGTCGAATTCCAGCGCGCCCGCGGAGTCGACGATCGAACCCGGGACGAGCGGCACCGGATCGATCTCCATCGGAACGGAACCGGGCGCCAGGATCACGTGATCCGCCGCCAACTCCGTAACCTCGCCTTCGTGGGTCTGATACTCGACGCGCTTGTGGGCAAGCAATCTGCCGTGGCCCGGCAGCGAAACGATCCCGTTGCCGCTGAACAGCGCCGCGATGCCGGACGTCAGTTTGCCGACCACGTCGTCCTTGCGCCGCATCATCTTCGCCACGTCGATGGACAGTCCTTCGATACCGATTCCCAGTTCATCGAAGCGGCCAGAGGCTTCCATGTACTTGTGCGACGCGTCGAGCAGCGCCTTGGACGGAATACAGCCCCAGTTCAGGCAGGTGCCCCCGAGCGTCGGGCGCCCATCCCTGTTCAGGGACTTATCGATGCATGCCGTGCGCATGCCGAGCTGCGCGGCGCGGATGGCAGCGGCATAGCCCGCGGGGCCCGCCCCGATCACCACGATGTCGTATTCGTTCGTCGTCATTAGAATCAGATTTCCAACAGTATGCGAGCAGGGTCTTCCAACAATTCCTTGATCGTCACCAGAAAGCGCACGGCCTCCTGGCCGTCGATCAGCCGATGATCGTAGGTGAGGGCAAGATACATCATCGGGCGCGCGACGATCTCACCGTCTTCCACCACCGGCCGTTGTTCGATCTTGTGCATACCGAGGATGGCGGTTTGCGGCGGATTCAGTATGGGAGTGGACAGCAACGAACCGAAAACCCCGCCGTTGGAGATCGAAAAGGTGCCGCCGGACATCTCTTCGATGGTGAGCTTGTTATCGCGCGCCCGAGCACCGAAAGTCGCGATCTGCTCCTCGATCTGGGCGAGGCTCGCCGCATCGGCATCGCGCAGCACCGGCACCACCAGGCCCCGTTCCGTGCTGACCGCCACGCCAATATCGTAGAAACCGTGATAGACGACCTCGTCCCCGTCGATGCAGGCATTGACCAGGGGGAACCGTTTCAACGCCTCCACGCTCGCTCGCACGAAAAAGCCCATGAAGCCCAGGCGCGTGCCGTTGTGGGCGCGCTCGAACGCGTCGCGATAGCGCGCCCTCAAGGTCATGACCGATTCCATGTTCACTTCGTTGAACGTCGTCAGCATGGCCGCGGTCTGCTGCGCTTCGACCAGCCGTTGCGCGATGGACGCGCGCAGGCGCGTCATCGGCACGCGGCGTTCCACCCGGTCCGACACCGACGAAATATCGGCCGGTGCCTCGGCTGCCGAGGCGCCCTCGTTGACCGGCACCGCCGCGAGTATCGGGGCAGGCGCACTGGCCGGCGACTCGACGGGCGGCATGCTGGCCGCGCGCGAGACATCGGCCTTCGTGATCCTTCCCCCGCGTCCCGATCCATTCAATCTCGCGATGTCGATACCTTTCTCTTCGGCAAGCTTCCGGGCGGCGGGCGAAATACCCACTCCGACCGCCGCGGGAGCGGTCTCTGGCTGTGCGCCAGGTGCATCGATTCCCGCCCCCGGTTCGAATCGCCCGATCACTTCGTCGCTCAACACCGTCTCGCCTTCGGCCTTGACGATCTCCGTCAGCGCGCCGTCCGCGGGCGCGACGATCTCGATCACCACCTTGTCCGTCTCGATATCGGCCAGCGGTTCATCGCGTCTGACCGCCTCGCCGGGCTGCTTGTGCCACTCGGCCAAGGTGCCGTCCTCGATGGACTCCGGAAACGTCGGTGCCTTGATCTCCATCGCCATCTATCCGATGAGTGCCTCTTCCACCAGCCGTTTCTGCCGGTCGATGTGCTTGCTGAAATAACCGCTGGCCGGCGATGCGAACCCCACCCGTCCGGCGTAGAACAGGTACAGCGACACATCGTGCCGCGCCAGGACCCGGCGCATGTGGTGCTGGCTCGAGTACCAGGCGCCCTGGTTCGCCGGTTCTTCCTGGCACCATGTGACGTATTTCAGGTTCTTGTATGGCGCGATGACTTCGCCGAGTTCCTGTTCCGGGAACGGATAGAGTTGCTCGATACGCACGATGGCGACATCGTCAAGGTTGCGCTCGCGCCGCTCCTCCAGGAGCTCGTAGAACACCTTGCCGCTGCACAACACCAACCGCTTGACGCCTTGAGGATCGAGATCGTCCACCTCCGGTATGACGTTGCGAAAACTACCGTCGGTCAGATCCTCCAGCGAGGATACGGCCAGCTTGTGCCGCAGCAGGCTCTTCGGGGTCAGCGCCACGAGCGGCTTGCGCAACGGTCGCATGACCTGCCGCCGCAGCATGTGGAACATCTGCGCCGGCGTCGTGGGCAAACACACCTGGATGTTGTGTTCGGCGCAGAGTTGCAGGTAGCGCTCCAGCCGGGCCGACGAATGTTCGGGACCCTGGCCCTCGTAGCCGTGCGGCAACAGCATGACCAGACCGCACAGCCGCGCCCACTTCGTCTCGCCGCTGGTGATGAACTGGTCGATCACCACCTGCGCGCCATTGGCGAAGTCGCCGAACTGCGCCTCCCATACGATCAGGGCGCCGGGCGTGGTTGTGGCGTAGCCGTATTCGAATGCGAGGACGGCTTCCTCCGACAGAAGAGAATCGTAGACCTCGATTGTCGGCGCGTCGGCCGACTCCAACAAGTGTTGCAGCGGTACATGGCTATCGCCGCTCTTCTGGTTGTACAGCACCGCGTGGCGGTGCGAAAACGTACCAACGCCCACATCCTGGCCCGTCAACCGAACGGCATGCCCCTGGTCCAACAGCGTTGCGTAGGCCATGGTCTCGGCGAATCCCCAGTTGATGGGGGCGGCGCCGGCGCCCATGCGCTTGCGGTCGTCCAGCAGGCGCTGCACTTGCGTGTGCAATGCGAAACCGTCCGGGACCGTGTTGACCCGGCGCGCCAACTCCTGCAAGCGGGCCAGATCCACGCGCGTGTCCGCCGGCGTTGTCCATTCGTGGCCCAGGTAGGGTCGCCAGTCCACGAACAACTCGGCATCGGGTTCGTGCACCAGGCTCCTGGCGACATGATCGCCGGAGTCGAGCGAAGTCCGGTAGTCCTCGGCGAGCGCATCCGCTTCTCCCGAACCGACGGCGCCCTCTTCCGCCAACCGCGTGGCGTAGATTGCCCGCGTCGTCGGGTGTTGCCGGATCGCCTGATACATCAGCGGCTGCGTCTTCATCGGCTCTTCGGCTTCGTTGTGGCCGCGACGCCGATAGCAGACGAGGTCTATGACGACGTCCTTCTTGAATTGCATGCGGTAGTCGACAGCAAGCCGCGTGACAAAGATGACGGCCTCGGGATCGTCCGCGTTGACATGGAAGATCGGCGCCCGGACCAGCTTCGCGACTTCGGAGCAATACTCTGTGGAACGGGCATCGTCGATGCGATGCGTGGTGAAGCCGATCTGGTTGTTGACGATGATGTGCAGGGTCCCGCCGGTGCGGTATCCGCGCGTCTGCGACATCTGAAACGTTTCCATCACGACGCCCTGCCCGGCGAACGCGGCATCGCCATGAATGACGATGGGCACGACCCGGTCGCCGGCGGGGTCGCGCCGGCGATCCTGCCTGGCGCGCACGGACCCTTCCACCACGGGCCCGACGATCTCGAGGTGCGACGGGTTGAATGCGAGCGCCACGTGCATCTCGCCTCCGGCCGTTTCGACGTTCGAGGAGAAACCCTGGTGATATTTGACGTCTCCCATCGCGGCCGTCTCCGCCAGGCGCCCCTCGAACTCGTCGAACAGATCGCCGGGATGCTTGCCGAAGATGTTGACCAGGACGTTCAGCCTGCCCCGGTGCGCCATGCCGATGACGGTCTCGACCACGCCGTGGGCGCCCGTCCGCTGCAACGTTTCGTGCAACATGGGAATCAGGCTGTCGCTGCCTTCCAGGCTGAATCGCTTCGTTCCGGGATACTTGGCGTGGAGATACTTCTCAAGACCCTCGGCGGCCGTCAGCCGCTCCAGCACGACAAGTTTTTCCGCTGCGTCCAACGCGGCGTTCGAGCGCGCCGCTTCCACCCGCCGACACACCCACAGTTGCTCCGCGGCGTCCGAGATATGCATGTACTCCACACCGATGGCTGAACAGTACGTGCGTTCCAACGCATCCACGATATCGCGCAGGCTTGCCGTGCCGACGTCGAAAAAATGCGCCGAGCCCGTTTGAAACACGGTGTCCAGGTCGGCGAGCGAGAGCCCGTGATAGACGAGGTCGAGTTCCGGCGCGTCAGCGCGCCGCCAGACGCCCAGCGGATCCAGACGCGCCCGACGGTGACCCCGGTTCCGGTACGCGGCGATCAACTCCAGCACCCGCACCTGCTTCGTGGCGTGTTCGTCCGTAATCGCGGTGCTGACCCTTTCCGGCCGCGCCCGCAGGCGGTTGCGCCCAAGCCGCCCGAAATGTTCGATGATGGCGCTGTGCGGTACGTCGGGCACTTGCCGCTGGCGGGGCAGCCCGTCGAAATAGTCGCTCCACTGTTCGGCGATCGCGCCCGGATCGTTCAGGAACGATTCGTACAACGATTCGAGATACGCCGCGTTGCCGCCCGAAAGATGGCTGCTCTTGCGCATCCGCTCAACGAAGGAATCCGCCATAGTGCTCTAGCCCGCTAGTCCAAGACGCATGAGACGCTCCGACATCTGCCATGTGCGGCACGTGTCGGCATCTCTATTGCATGAGAATGACCGCCCGGTCAAGTTCCGTGCGTAATCATCATCGACTTGATCTTGCCGATGGCGCGGGTCGGATTCAGGTCGCGCGGACAGACGCTGACGCAGTTCATGATGCCGCGACAGCGGAAAACGCTGAAAGGGTCTTCGAGTTCCGCAAGTCGCTCGGCCGTCGCGGTGTCTCGGCTATCGGCGAGAAAGCGATACGCCTGCAGCAGTCCCGCCGGCCCAACGAACTTGTCCGGATTCCACCAGAACGATGGGCATGATGTGGTGCAGCACGCGCACAGGATGCATTCGTAGAGGCCATCGAGCTTTTCCCGCTCTTCCGGCGACTGCAGCCGTTCCCGCGTCGGCGGCGGCGAGTCGTTGATCAAGTACGGCTTCACCCGCTCATACTGTTTGTAGAACTGGGTCATGTCGACCACGAGATCCCGGATCACGGGAAGTCCCGGCAACGGCCGCAGCACCAGCCGACCGCGCTTGCCCACCTCCGACACGGGCGTGATGCAGGCAAGTCCGTTCTTGCCGTTCATATTGATCCCGTCCGAACCGCACACGCCCTCGCGACAAGAGCGCCGATAGCTCAAACTCGGATCACTTGCCTTGAGCATCTCAAGGAGATCCAGGACCATCATGTCTCTGTCCGTCGGCAGATCGACAATGACGTCTTGCATCCGGGGCGACTCGTCCGCCTCCGGGTTGAAGCGATATACACTGACCTCCATGCGGATTCCTCCTAGTAACTGCGCTCCGTCGGCTCGAACGGTTCGACGAGGTTGGGAGCGAAATTGACGCGGCGTTTGCCGACCCGCTTGCTGGTCGGAAGGTAAAGCGAGTGGCATAGCCAGTTTTCGTCGTCGCGCGTCGTGTAGTCCTCGCGCGCATGGGCGCCCCGGCTTTCCGTGCGCGCCTCGGCGGCGATGGCGGTCGCTTCCGCCGTTTCGAGCAGATTGTCGAGTTCCAGCGCCTCCAGGCGCGCGGTGTTGAACGCGGCGCTCTTGTCGGCGAGGTAGGCGTCGTCGATGCGTTCCCGCAAGTCGGCCAGCGAGCGCATGCCGGCGCGCATGGTCGTTTCCGTCCGGAACACGCCGAAATTGGCCTGCATGACCTCCTGCAGAGCCTTTCTCAGCTCCGCCACGCCTTCGCCGGAAGTTGACGCGTCCCAACGGCGCAGCCGTTCGCACGCCGCCTCTATGTCCGCATCGCTCGGATCGCGCGCGCTCGTCCCCTGGCGCATGACCTCTTCCAGATGCACACCCGCCGCGCGGCCAAACACGACGAGATCGAGCAGCGAGTTGCCGCCCAGCCGATTAGCGCCGTGCACCGATACGCAGGCGACCTCTCCCACCGCGTACAAACCCTCCACCGGCCGATCCTCGTCGCTGTCTTCGTCGCGCGTGAGCGCCTCCCCGTTCACCCGGGTGGTGATGCCGCCCATCATGTAGTGGCAGGTGGGCACGACCGGAATGGGCTCCCTTACGGGATCGACATGCGCGAACGTGCGCGACAGATCGAGAATGCCCGGCAGACGGCTGTTCAGCACCTGCTCTCCCAGGTGATCGAGCTTGAGCAGGACATGATCCGATTCCGCGCCGCAACCCCGGCCTTCTCGCACCTCAATGATCATGGACCGGGAGACCACATCCCGGCTGGCCAGGTCCTTGGCATTGGGCGCGTAGCGCTCCATGAAACGTTCGCCGTCCCGGTTGACCAGGTACCCGCCTTCGCCCCGGCTGCCCTCGGTAATCAGGATCCCGGCGCCGTGGATGCCGGTGGGATGGAATTGCCACATCTCGATGTCCTGCACCGGCACGCCGGCGCGCAGCGCCATGCCGATTCCGTCTCCGGTATTGATGTGCGCATTGGTGGTCGTCGCATAGATACGCCCCGCGCCGCCGGTGGCGAGCACGATGGCTCGCGATCTGATGAACACCACCTCTCCGGTTTCGATGCGAATGGCGATGGCCCCAGCGACGACATCGTCCTGGTTCTTGACCAGATCGACGGCGAACCACTCCGACAGGAACACCGTTCCCGCGCGCATGTTCGCCTGATACAGCGTGTGCAGCAGCGCATGTCCCGTGCGGTCCGCTGCCGCGCACGTGCGCGAAGCCTGGCCCCCCCTGCCGAAGTCTTTCGACTGGCCGCCGAACGGTCGCTGGTATATGCGGCCGTCCTCGTTGCGCGAAAACGGCAAGCCCATATGCTCGAGTTCGTAGACGGCCCGCGGCCCGGTGGAACACATGAACTCGATGGCGTCCTGGTCGCCGATGTAGTCCGACCCCTTGACCGTGTCATACATGTGCCAGCGCCAATCGTCGTCCGGATCGTCGCTGCCTATGGCGCAGGTGATGCCGCCCTGGGCGGAAACGGTGTGCGAACGGGTCGGAAATACCTTGGAAAGCACAGCCGTGTTGAAGCCCGATTCCGCGAGCTGCAGACCGGCGCGCATGCCGGCACCGCCGCCGCCGATGATGACGCCGTCGAATTCCAGTACCCGCAAGCGCGTCAAGCGAGTCTCCAGATCACCGAAATCGCCCAAGCCCCATACGTGAACAGCACCAGTCCGATCCCCATTTGGTAGGCAATTCGAATGACTGTCGAGAAGCGGCCGAAGTAATGCGGTCGCAGATAGTCCGTGCCGATGGTCCACATGCCGATCCACGCGTGCGCGATCAACGAAGCGACGGCGAGCAAGGCAAAGACCATCATTGCGGGGCTGGCAAAATAGCGCACCAGTTCGACATGTCCCGCGTCCGGGTTGACGGCGAACCAGCCGGCGACGCAAAGGGCGAACAGTCCCAGAATCACCGCCGTGACGCGCTGCGCGAGAAAATCGAACAGCCCCCTGCGGCCAAAGCTCGCGACCTTCGTTACCACAGCCACACTCCGAGGCCACTCGCCGCAAGCGCGGACAGGACGAGCGCGAGCCACGAACCCCTGCGGCCGCCGGCCAGCGAATCGCCGACGTGAAAATCGAGCAGCAGATGCTTGATGCCGGCCAGCAGGTGATAGCTCAACGCCACCAGCGTGACCCACAGGGCGACTTTGCCTGGCAGCGCTTGAAGCAGCGCCCGCGCCTGGGCAAAACCCGTTTCCGACTCCAGGGCCATGTCGAGGAGATAGATCAGGTATCCCGCGCCGACGAAGAGTATCGCGCCCGCGATCCGGTGCGTGATCGACGCGACCGCCGTGACCGGAAGGAAACTCGTCGGCGAGAGATCGATGGGGCGATTAGCGGCCACTACACCCCCCCGTTTCCGCTACGTACCGGCGCGGCAATCGCCGCGCAGCCGCCCGCCATATGATCCCCGCGTTGCGAACCTCTTTGAAGCGAAAGTCTAGCAGTATCCATGTTGTCAAACACCGGGGCGAGAGCGTGCGCCGGAGCGCTCCTTTCCCAGAGGTGATGATGCGCATCGATGATCGGCCGCTCGGGATCGATCGTCTCCTCCACGATTGCGGCGTACCACTCCTTACTCTGTGGTTTAGGCATGCGCTCCTCCCGTCTTTGGCCCTTGGATCAGTGCATATTGTCGCTCATAGCACCATCACACGCTCCGCCGCATTGCAGTTGCGGTCGGATTCCGTCGGGTCGGTCGACGCCCGGCCCGGGTGTCGCCGACGCGATATGCTTAAGCGATGTTCGACCCCATCGGAACGCGGATCAACCTGGCGCTCGCAGCGATGAATGCTGCGCCACCCGCCGACACGCCCGAACTGGACGTCCTGTTCGCCAAGCTTGGCACGGGCGCGCGCGACTGCGCCGAAACGGAACAGCAGATATGGACAATATGGTGTTCGCACGAGGATGACGCTGCGGCGCGCGCGATGCACGCAGCTATACGCACGCTTGAGGCCAGCGACTTCGTGAGCGCCGGCAAGACGCTGGACAGGATGGTCCGTCGCTGGCCGAGTTGGGCGGAAGCGTGGAACAAGCGCGCCACCCTGCGCTTCCTGGAAGACCGCGACGCCGATAGCCTGAGTGACATCGTCTATACCCTCGAGCGCGAACCGCGCCACTTCGGAGCCCTGAGCGGCTTTGGTCAGATCTGTCTGCGCAGCGGCGACATGGAATCGGCGCTGTTGGCTTTCGAGCGCGTCCTGGCATTAAACCCCCGTACGAAACAGTTACGTCAAGCCATTGAAAAAATGCGTAAAAAAGTAACCCGCACCATCCATTGAGCGCACGATATCCTCGAGAACCATGACGGATAAGGCAGCCGAGCGCACGAAGGCGGGGCAGTCGAGATTGCGCGCATCTCGAGCCGTTTTGGGCGCAAGTCACCGCAGTCCGGTTTGACAATCGAACACGGCTGTCGAGAGAATGACCGGCTCACTGGAGCAGACGTTCCATCCCCGGGAGGATGCGGCAATATGGCAGAACGGATGGCGAGCCTGAGCGTCGACTCGAAGGATTCGATCGAGTTGCCAGTGCACGCCGCGAGCGTCGGCCCGGACGTGATCGATGTGAGCGGACTTACCAGTCAGGGATATTTCACCTACGACCCCGGTTTCGTCTCCACCGCTTCCTGCAACTCGAACATCACCTATATCGACGGCGACGAAGGCATCCTCCTGCACTGCGGATACCCCATCGAACAGCTTGCCGAACGTTCGGATTTCCTGGAACTGTGCTACCTGTTGTTGAACGGTGAACTGCCCGCGGCCGCCGAGAAGGACGATTTCGTCGAGACCATCAAGCGCCACGGCAAGGTGGACGAGCAACTCCTTAATTTCTACGGGGGATTTCGCCGCGATGCGCATCCCATGGCGATCATGTGTGGCGTGGTCGGGGCGCTGTCGGGTTACTACCACAACTCCCTGGACATCGCGGACGCATCCGATCGGCGGGATACGGCGCATCGCCTTATCGCGAAAATGCCCATCCTGGCGGCGATGAGCTATAGGCACACGCTGGGGCTGCCATTCATTCATCCGCGCGACGACCTCGGCTACGCGGAGAACTTTCTGCACATGATGTTCGCGCCGGCGAATGAGAACCACGAGGTCAACCCGGTCCTCGCGCGCGCATTCGACCGCATCTTCCTGCTCCATGCCGATCACGAGCAGAACGCCTCGACATCGACGGTGCGGCTCGCCGGCTCCACGGGCGCCAATCCATACGCCTGCATCGCCGCAGGCATCGCGGCCCTGTGGGGACCCGCCCACGGTGGCGCCAACGAAGCAGTGCTCAACATGCTTGCCGAGATCGGGACGCCGAACAACATCGGCAAGTTCGTCAAGCGGGCAAAGGACCCGAACGACCCGTTTCGGATCATGGGATTCGGACATCGGGTGTACAAGAACTACGATCCCCGCGCCCGGGTCATGCAGCAGACCTGCCGCGAGGTGCTGGACGAACTCGGCGTGGAGAACGACCCCACGCTGCAGATGGCGCAGCAACTGGAGAAGATCGCGCTGGAAGACGAGTATTTCGTCGACCGCCGGCTATATCCGAACGTCGACTTCTATTCCGGCATCATTCTGCGCGCGATTGGCATTCCAGAAGACATGTTCACCGTCATCTTTGCCACGGGGCGCACCCCAGGCTGGATCGCGCACTGGTGCGAGATGGTGGCCGTGCCGTACAAGATCGGGCGCCCGAGGCAACTCTATACCGGCGCGTCGCGCAGGGACTTCGTTCCCATCGAACAGCGCTAAACTAGTCGCGGCGGAGAGTCAGGCTCCTCAAGCGTCGTCGACGCGCCGCAGGCGTTCAACCAGGCTCGACGTGTCCCAGCGTTCACCGCCGAGCGCCTCCACCTCCGCGTAGAACTGATCGACCAGCGCCGCCACCGGCAATCGCGCCCCGAACTTGCGCGCCGCCGCCAGCGTCATGTCGAGATCCTTGCGCATCCACTTGACGGCAAAGCCGAATTCGAACTCCCGCTTCGCCATGGTCTCGGCACGGTTGTCCATCTGCCAGCACTGCGCCGCCCCCTGGGATATGACGTCGATCACGAGGCCGACCTCGAGACCCGCCTTTTCCGCGAAGTGCATGCCTTCCGACAGGCCCTCGATGATTCCCGCGAGGCACAACTGATTGACCATCTTCGTTAGCTGGCCTGATCCCACATCTCCTATCAGCGTTACCGCGCGCCCATAGTGCTGCATGACGGGCTCCGCGATGGCGAAAGTGTCAGGGTCGCCACCGACCATGATCGTGAGCTGACCATTCTCGGCACCCGCCTGGCCGCCGCTCACGGGCGCATCGAGAAACCCGGCGCCCCGCTCCGCCGCCTCGCGCGCGAGTTCAGCGGCAAGATCGGCAGATGCCGTCGTGTGATCCACCACTATCGCGCCGGACTTTACCCCCGACAACACGCCACCATCGCCGAGCGTAACGCTCCTGACATCGTCGTCGTTGCCGACGCACGTGAAGACGATGTCCGCGTCCCGCGCCGCCTCCCCGGGCGTTGGAGCCGCATCTCCACCGTGCTCCGCAACCCAGGCGTCCGCACGCGCAGTTGTGCGGTTGTAGACCCGAACGTCATGCCCCGCAACGGCCAGATGGCCAGCCATCGGGTAACCCATGACGCCCAAGCCCACGAATGCCAGTTTCTTTTGATTGTCCATAGTCACCTGCCCGCCAATCCAATAATCACCTTACCGCAAAATCGGGACACACACCGCTACCGCACGCCCCTGGAATTCGGACACAACCAGTATCTTTCTCGAAGCGGAGGAGATAGCGCGCGCACGGCGTGGGCGATGTCCTTCGTCGTTTCGTTTCGGACACGTCGTTTCGTTTCGGACACGTCGTTTCGTTTCGGACACACGCGGTCTGCGCAAGGATGGCGATGCCCAGTCTGCCCGCCAATTCGTGTTCCCCTTGGCCGCGGTCGGATTCCGAGAAATCTGCCCCGATACTACGGAACCCGATTCCGGTGTAATCTCTCCCTTGGAGCCCTAAGGGCGCTTTACATCTATTGTATGTATTGGTTGCTAGCCACCTTCTTTTTCCTCGCGCTAGTCTTCTCTTTTTTCTGCTCGTTGTGGGAAGCGGCGCTGCTAAGCATCACACCCAGCCATGCGCGCCTGCAGTCTCTGCAAGGCACCCGTACCGGCAAGTATCTCCAGGACTTCAAAACCAACATCGACCGGCCCCTGGCCGCGATTCTGACGCTCAACACGATTGCGCATACTGTCGGCGCCATCGGCGTCGGTGAAGAAGCCGCCACGATATGGGCGCAGGCAAATCCATGGGTCACGAGACTCGTGGTTCCCGCGACGATGACCATCTCGATCTTGGTGTTTTCCGAAATCGTACCGAAGACCATCGGCGCGCTGTATTGGCGGCACCTGGTGGCATTCACGGTCCACTCGATACGCATCCTGACGGTCGTGCTGGCACCCTTCGTGTGGCTGAGCCAATACATCACCCGTCGGTTGAAGAGCGAAACGACGCAGCCCGTATTGACCCGCACGGATCTGCTGGCGATGGCCGAACTCGGAGCGGAGGAAGGCGTCTTCGAGGTTGAGGAAAGCGAGATGATCGGCCATCTCATACGCTTCCAGACGATCGAGGCGCGCGATGTCATGACGCCTCGCACGGTGGTCGCCCTGGCGTCCCAGACCGAAACCATCGCCGAATACTATGGCAATGCCAAGCGGATGCAGCGTTTTTCGCGGATTCCCCTGTACAACGACTCCATAGACCACATCACGGGTTACGTGTTGAAGGATGACGTACTCACGGCGCTGGTGGAGGAGCGCGGCGCCGAACCCATCGCGAACCTGCGCCGCGAGATCGTCGCGGTGGGAGAGACCTACGCCATCACCGACCTGTTCACCACCCTGCGGTCGCGCCAGGAACACTTGGCCGTCGTGATGGACGACTTCGGCGGCATGGCGGGTATCGTGACGATGGAGGACGTTATCGAAACGCTTCTCGGCCTGGAGATTGTGGACGAGACCGACGCGACGACGGACATGCGGGAGCTGGCGCGGCGCCATCGTATTCGACGGGCGCGGGCGCTCGGCACGTTGGACGGACCCGACGCTCAGGTAGACAAATAGGCTCCGCCTACCTGTCGGTCAGGCTCCGGTTACATTTTCCGCTAGCAGCCTGCGCCTAGAACGGCACACAGTGCCGATCAAGGCGCAGGGGTGCGGGATGGGTGGGATGGGCGAAACAGCGGGCTTGGGCGGGGGCGAAACACGGCGCACCCCTTCGGGTGCGACGGATTTCGTGACTCTAGTGCTCCGTCAAGCCTAAATCTGCGGGTATCTGCGGGTCTTTTTGGCCCCTGATGGTTTTCATGCGAGGGGTGCCCCCTCGCGCTCCCCGGCTGAAGGCTCCGTTGCTCCTCCTTGTGTGGTGCCTGCCACACCGCGTCGTCGCGCCTCGCCAGGAACCAAAAATCCCTCGCAGCTACACTCGCATCTTTAGACTTGACGGAACACGAGTCGTCGGCTGGCTCCCCACCGCGTTCCAATCCCACGCTCACCGCGTGGAGCGCCTCCACGGGGTACATCATGTATCCCGTCGCCCCCGGCCTGGGGCCTTTGCGCAGCTCGAGTACTTCGTCGCGATCGACATCGTACTCGCGTCCTAGCCGAATCGCCTCGTCGTCGGTCTCCATCATCGCGAGCAATTGTCGAACCGGGGGACCGCGCAGCTCCGGGTCTTCGATCTCGCAAAATCGGGACACACACCGCTACCTGACCCAAGTGCAAACTCGGAACACACACCGCTACCTGACCCAAGTGCAAACTCGGAACACACACCGCTACCTGACCCAAGGGGAAGAGATATCTCGCGCGCGACTCGGGCGATGTCTTGGGCAACGCGGCGGCGTCGGCGGCCGCAGTTTGCCGACCAGGGCTATCGACGCAGCGCCCCGGTCGCAGCGACACTGCCAGCCATGGCCACGCCCCGACACAAGCTCGTCGACCCAGAACGCCCCTACGCCTACCACCTGGCCTCCCGCTGCGTGCGCCGCGCCTGGCTTTGCGGCCGCGACAAGCGCACCGGGCGCGACTACTCGCACCGCAAGCGCTGGCTGCGCGACCGCCTGCTGCTGCTAGCCCGCTGCTTCGCCGTCGAGGTCTACGCGTACGCCGTCATGAGCAACCACTTCCACATCGTCGTGCACTACGATCCCAATGCATGCCTCGCCTGGAGCGACGAGGAGGTGGCGCGGCGCTGGGTCGACGCGTTTCCGCCCAAGGCGCACGGCGCCGCATCGGCGCCCAAGGCCACAGCGCGCGCGTTGCTGCTCGGGGATCCAGACCGCCTCGCGAGGGCGCGGCGCACACTCGGCTCGCTGTCCGACTTCATGAAGCACCTGAAGCAGCCAATCGCGCGGCGCGCGAACGAAGAGGACGGCTGCGACGGCCACTTCTTCGAGCAGCGCTTCTACTCCGGCGCGCTGCTCGGCGAAGAGGCGATACTGGCGGCCATGGCCTACGTCGACCTGAATCCGGTGCGGGCCAAGCTGGCGCAGCGGATCGAGGAGTGCCGCGATTCCTCCGTTGGTGCCCGCCTCCGCAAGAACAGCGCCGCTGCGCTTGCCGCCTACCTGCGGCCGCTGGTCTCCGGCCTGGCACCGGAAGCCGCGCCGGGGACTGTCTCCACGCCGCGCCTCGGCGTGACGCTCGGGAGCTACGTCGCACTGCTGCACGAGATGGCCGCCGCCGAAGCCGAGCCGACGGCACCGGAGCCGCTCGACCACATCGCTCGATGGATCGCCCGCGCCGCCTCCCTACGCAAGCGCCAGCGCGCCTACGGGCCCGCCGAATCGCTGCGCCAGTGGACCGGCGAGCGCGGCTTCCAGCTGCGCGAAACGCCCCTGCCCGCCTGATCCCCGCCTAGCAAGAGAGCGTCTTCACGTCCCTCCCGGAGACGCCTTGACTCCTTTCTAGCGGCCTAAACGGCCACCCCAAACAAGCCCTTTTTCGCAACGCGACACTCCTTCACGCCAATATGTGGCCTTCCCGAGGGGTAGTCCTGTTACTGCGATACATACCCAACCGGACTATGTGTGTCCTAAATCCGCAAGATGATGATGTGTGTCCCAAATCCACTTACCGGGATCATGTGTGTCCCAAATCCACTTGCAAATCCACTTGGAACGACATGAGACGCTGCATATCGCGGGCCCGTGATGCGTTATAGTTGCGGACGTGGATTCCTCCCTTGAGCCCCCTGAATCAACTACGCGCCATGCCTTCCGGCTGACGGTGCTCATGGCGCTCGCGGCGGCGTTGCCCGCGGAGGCCCAAGAGCCGGTGGACCGGCACTTGGTGGCGGATGGGCTTCGCATCGTGGAAGCCGAAGGTCGCGATCTGGTCGTTCTGCCTTCGTACGCGGACTCTGCAGGCGCCCTGGAGTCGGCGCCCGGCGGCTTCGCCGCGCAGTCGTTCGAAGCCGCCTCACGACGGATTCACGTCGTCACCTTTGAAGGCGATACCTTCAGGGCCGCCACGCCCCTCAACGGCCCCCGATCATGGATCGTCTTCGATCCCGTCCGGCGCGCCTTTGCGTCCCTGTTGCCAAGTATCCGCATCGAACTGGACGCCGGCCTGGAACTCGACGCTATCGCGACGGAGGTCAGCGCAACCGGCGTCACGGTCTTCGAGTCGCTGGGCTTCGCCATCGTCGATCTGCCCGAGGATCTGCACCCCGCCGACGCCGTCGCGCGCGTGCGGGAACTCCCCGGCCAGCCCGATGCAGCCGTGCGGCTGCGCGGGCCCCAGATCGAATGGCGATGACGCGCGGCCATTTCGCGGCGCGCCACCCCAGGTCGCAGGCCGCATCTGTCATATGGCCTCTTGAGCCGGCGAAAGGGTTCCAGTTCCGGGCACCCCTTCCCAGGGGCGCAATCGCGGTTTTCGCGGCGCTTTGTCTGCTGGCCGCGAGCGGCTGCGGAGGAGGAGGCTCCGACAGGCCACCTCCCCCGCCGCCAGCGACGATAACGCTGGCCGTCTCCGGCGACCTCAGTATCGAGGAGGCGGAGAATACGATGGTGAGGGTGAACGTCGAGCTCGATGCGCCCGCCTCCGGGTCCATCGGCGTGCGATTGCACTTCGGCGGGACCGCCGATCGAGGCCGCGATTACGAGGTCCCCATCGACGGTTTCACCATACCGGCGAACGCCGCCTCCGCGACGGCGGAGATCGACGTCTACAGGGACTTCGAGGAGGAAGGGGATGAAACCATCGAGGTCGCCATCGGTGCGTTCACCGGCAACGCGCGGATAGGCGACCCGTCCTCGGTCACGCTGACGGTGCTCGACGGAGAGGCCGCGACGGTAGACAAGATACCGCCGGACGAAGCGGAAAGCGTTGCCGCATTGCTGCCGTTGCTGTACGGCGTAGCCGAAGACGCCGTCGTCTTGTTCGTGATCGCGCTGGTTCCCGGCGACGCGTCCGCGCCCGTGCCGCTGGTGGCGGAGTGGTCCACGGACATCGGCTTCAACAGCGACGTACACCTGATCGGCGCGTACGAGATCGTCCCAACCGACGATCCGTTCGACTTTTTCCTGAACAGCCTGCGCGAGTTCCGGCTGCCGCTCGCGGAGCTGGCGCCGAACGGGCACTACTTCATCCGGGCCTACCTGGGAGAGCCACCGCCTTCGACCGAGTTCGGCGCCCAGTACTCGAACGTGTTCCTGAACGGGTTCGCGACCAATGCCGAGGGACGGGTCGCCGTGCGGTGCGAAGCGCCCCATCGAACGCCGGCCGCCGGGGGCGGCGACCCGCTGTTTGCCGAGCAATGGCACCTGCGCAACACCGGGCAGACGGCGTTCTCGGATCGCGCCGGCACCCCAGGTGCCGATCTCCGCATGGCGACGGCGGTCGGCACCGGCCAGAACGGCGCCGGCGTGAAACTGGCGGTCATCGACACGGGGCTTGAGATCTGCCATCCGGACCTGGCCGCCAACACCAGCGCGGGCGGGTCGTTCAACTTTGGCTTCCAGGCAAGACCCGGTTCGTCGCGCACCGACCCGTTTAACTTCAGCACGCTCGGCGACCACGGCACCAGCGTGGCCGGCATTGCCGCGGCGGTCGCGAACAACGGCCACGGCGGGCGGGGCGTGGCCTCCGAGGTCACGCTCGTCGGGTTCAACCCGCTCGAAGCGACGGGCGGGGAGGACGACGATCCGGAAGCCGGGGCGCAAACCGCGATGTTGCGCAGCCTCGGGGGGAGCGACCGCGATCCGGATTCCGCCAGCGTGGACATCTTCAACATGAGCTTCGGCTTCGTGGCCCCATCGGAGAATTCGCCAGAAGAGTTCGTGCGGCTGCTGACGATGGGCACCGGGCAGCTTCGCTCGGGCCGCGGCGCGCTGTACGTGAAAGCTGCGGGCAACGCTTTCGATGTCTGCGATCAGACCCATCCGTTCAACCGAGAGGTGGGCTGCGTCGCCAGCAACGCGGATCCGGACCAGAACCTGCCATGGATGATCGTCGTGGGAGGGTTCAACGCCGACGATCTCAGGTCCTCCTATTCCAGCGCCGGCGCAAACCTTTGGGTCGTCGGTCCGGCCGGCGAGGACGGTATCGAAGGCCCCGCGATGATCACGACCGACCAGGCCGGCGCGCATGCGGGCTTCAACCAGTTTCCCCAGAACCGCCTGACGAGCGCGCATCCTCTGAACCGCGATGGTGACTACGTCAGCGCTTTCGGCGGCACGTCCTCGGCGGCGCCCGCCGTCGCCGGCGCGGTCGCCATCCTGTTGGGCGTCAACCCGGAACTCACCTGGCGCGACGTAAAGCACATCCTCGCAACCTCGGCGCGCATGATCGACCCGGATATCGCGGAAGTTCGCGCCGCTTTCAACGGTGCGCCGTTCGTCGCACAGCACGGCTGGCAGACCAATGCCGCCGGCTACGACTTCCACAACTGGTACGGGTTCGGCGCGGTCGATATCGACGCCGCCGTCGCAATGGCGGTCGACTACACCGCCGACAGCCTCGGGTCCTTCGTCGAATCGGAGTGGTTCGCTACCGACGCGGAGGCGGAACTGTCGCTAGCCATCCCCGACGCAGACGGCGCGGGTGCAAGCGCGGTTCTGGACATCGCGGGACTGCCCGACACCGCCAACATCGAGGCGGTGGTCCTGGAGATCGCGGTCGAACACACCAACGCCTTCGACCTCGGCGTCACCCTGCGCTCGCCCGCGGGCACGGCCAGCGTGGTCAATCCGCCCTTAAATTCAGTGCTCGAAGGCTTCGCTGGACTGCAGGACTGGCATCTGCTGAGCAATGCGTTCTATGGCGAGAACCCCAACGGCACGTGGACGGTCCATGTGGCAGACCTCGCCGACGGCGACACTGGCAGCGTGACCGGCTGGCGGTTGCGCTTCTACTACGGCGAGCACCCCGCGAACTGATCGGCGATCCGCCGAGTGATCTTCCTTGCGACAAGAGCATGGGCCGCATGTCCGAGTGTGGGCAGCCCGGCGGTAGGCGTCCCGGGGACACCCTGACGCCATTTCCTGTCTCGCGACTTCGGCGGCCGCCCCCAAACAAGCCGTTTTCGCAACGCCGCCCTCCTTCGTTGAGATAGGTAGCCTCGCGCAGGTCTGCACCTGTTGCTGCGACACATCCCCAACCCCGACTATGTGTGTCCAAAATCCGCAGGTGGTCATGTGTGTCCCGAATCCACATAATCACGCGCCATGTCGCGCAGATCACTACCCAGCGTCGATGCTGTGCTGTCGGACGCGTCCATCGCGCCCGTCATCGCGCGGTGGGGCCTATTGGTGGTCAAGGACGCGGTGCGCCAATTGCAGGACCACGCCCGAAAAGATCAGGTACCGGCTTGGGCGGGCAAGATTTCGGACTACCCGCCGGCGGTTGGAAACTGGATCATTTCCCACGTCGGACACGGTTACCGGCGCGTGTTCAACCTCACGGGCACGGTCATCCACACCAATCTGGGCCGCTCAGTCCTGAGCGCCGAGGCGATGGCGGCGGCAGTAGCGGCGGCAACTGCGCCCGTCACGTTGGAGTACGACCTGGCAACCGGCCGACGAGGCTCGCGCGAGGGCATTGTCACGCATAGACTGAAGCTTCTGACCGGCGCGGAGGCAGCCACAGTGGTCAACAACAACGCCGCCGCCGTGCTGCTCCTGCTCAACACCCTGGCGCTCAACAGTTCCATTCCGGTATCGCGCGGAGAACTGATCGAAATCGGCGGCAGCTTCCGCATCCCCGACATCATGGCGCGTTCGGGCAGCCACCTGGTCGAGGTCGGTACGACCAACCGCACACACCTCAGCGACTACGACAATGCTATCGACAGTTCCACCGCATTGCTGTTGAAGGTGCATCCCAGCAACTACCACATCCAGGGATTCGCCAAATCCGTCAGCGAAAAGGAACTCGTCGGCCTCGGCCAGGCGCGCGACCTGCCGGTCTGCGTCGACCTCGGCAGCGGAACGCTCCTCGACCTGGAACGGTTCGGACTGCCGCACGAACCCACACCCCGCGAGATGATCGCGGCGGGAGTGGATCTCGTCACCTTCTCCGGGGACAAGCTGCTCGGGGGCGCCCAGGCGGGCATCGTCGTCGGACGGGCAGACCTCGTAGCGCGGCTCGACAGCAACCCAATGAAGCGCGCGCTGCGCGCGGACAAAGTCACGCTGGCGATACTCGATGCAACCCTGCGCGCGTACGAAGACGAATCCACAGTGGCCGAACGCATTCCGTTGCTGGCAACGCTGACGACGCCGCTGGAGCAACTCGACATGCGCGCAACCGCAGTGTCGAAGACCTTGGCGAGCCGCATCGAAGAAACGCTATCCATCACTGTCGAGGCATCGGAGTGCCAACTCGGCAGCGGTGCTTTGCCGAACCAACGCGTGCCAAGCCGCGCCGTCGCAATCGCCGGACCCGGACGTTCCATCGAAGCATTGGCCGCCAAGCTTCGGAGCCTTGCCATTCCTGTCATTTCGCGGCGCCAATCCGGACGCCTTTGGCTCGATATGCGATGCGCCGAGCCGCTGGACGAATTGATCGCGACGCTCGAGACCCTGGCGGCGTGATCGTTACGCTCGCCGGCCATGTCGATCACGGCAAGACGGCAGTCGTGCGGGCATTGACAGGCGTCGACACCGACCGGCTGACGGAGGAGCAGCGCCGCGGCCTGACTATCGACCTCGGCTTCGCCTACGCTGACTTCGGCGGGGCGCGCATCGGCTTCGTCGACGTGCCCGGTCACCGTCGCTTCATTCACAACATGGTGGCGGGCGTGGCCCGGAACCAGTACGCCCTCCTCGTCGTCGCCGCCGACGACGGCGTCATGCCGCAAACGGTGGAACACCTGCAGATTCTGAAGCTGCTCGGCCTGCGCCAGGGCATCGTCGCATTGAACAAGATCGACCGCAGCGAGCCTGACCACATTGCTGCGGTACGAGACGATATCCGGACGCTGACGGCGGACTCGTTTCTGCGCGATACCGAGATTGTCGAGGTCTCATGCAGCGACGGCCGCGGCATCGACGCGTTGCGCTCGCATCTGCAACAGGCCGGCAAGGCCTACGCGACTGCCGTAGAAGACCGGGCCTTCCGCCTCGCCGTGGACCGCGCGTTCTCTCTCCGGGGCGTCGGCCTCGTTGCCACCGGCACGGTCGTGTCCGGCGCGACGCAGGTCGATGATCACTTGGCGATAGCAGCGACCGGACAGCCACTACGCGTGCGGGGGCTGTTCGTTCAGGACACACCGGCGGAGCGCGCCGTCGAGGGAGACCGCGTCGCACTGAATATCACGGGCGCGCGCCTCGAGAACGTTTCAAGGGGTGATTGGATTGTCGCCGAGTCCACCGCGGGCACGACTCGCCACGCAACCCTGGAGCTTGAGGTAGTGGACGACTTTCCCCGCGCGGTGCGTCACTGGGCGCCCGTCCACGTCTATGTCGCAACCAGCCATAACCAGGGAAGGATCAGCCTGCTGGACGCCTCCCCCATAAAACCCGGCGCCACCGCCGCGGCAGACGTCGTGCTGCAGGAACCTGCGCACATCAAGGTAGGCGACCGCCTCATCCTGCGCGACCAGGACCTCGACCGAACCCTCGGCGGCGGCACGGTCATCGATGTCGAGGCGCCGCACGGACGCCGCCGCACGCATGACCGGCTTGAGCGCATCGATGCGCTGCGCCGCGCATCGACCGGTGACGCCCTCGCCGCACTGGCGCGACGCGATGCCGTGCATGCGAACACGTTCCAGCGCGACTGCAACCTGACGGCGAATGCCATAAACGAACTCGTGCAGCGATCGGGACTGATCACGCACGGCGATCACGTCATTCATCCCGAACTCGCGCGCGCAACGCAGCGCGCCGTTGCAGACGTGCTAGCCAGCCATCACGAAACGCAGCGCGAAAGCGACGGCATGCCACTCGAAGCTCTCGCCACAGCCTTGCGTGCATCCACGACCATCACCCAAATCTCCCTCGAAAATATGACCGAATCGGGCGAAGTTCGAGCACGGTCCGGCAGCTACGCGCTGGCTGAGCACAGCGCTGAGATCCCGCAGGCCCTGGCGTCCCTTTTCGACCGCATCGAACGGCTACTCGACTCCCCCCAACCACCGAGCCTCGGCGACTTGGCCAAGCGGCTTCGGACGCCACTCCCTGCACTGGAGCGCGACATGCGCGCGTTGGCCGCCATCGGCCTGTGCCAGCGCGTCAGCCCGAGCCGCTACTTCCTCAACGCGCGTCTGCGCGCAATGGCCGACATCGCTCTCGATTTGCAGAAAGACTTCACCGTGCGCCAGTTCCGCGACGCCTCCGGCATGGGACGCAACGTCGTCATCGAAGTGCTGGAACACTTCGATCGCAAGGGTTTCACCCGTCGCGCGGGCGACACCCGCAGCGTCGTGGACGATCCGGGCCGAGTGTTAGACTGAACCGCGGAAGAGCATCGCTCCCGGTGGGGCGCGCGGCCTTCAAAGCCGTTGAGACGCGCGAACCGTGTCTGGTGGGTTCGACTCCTACCTCTTCCGCCAATACTATATATAAATCAATGTCTTGTGACGAATACTTCCGCAAAATGATTGACCAAGCGAGTCAACCGACACGATCCCGCGGTTACGCCGCCAACCCCGCGCGCTTGCCACCTCGAACGCCCCTGCCGGGCGGCTCTCCTAGCGCCCAGACGCTGCAGGCAGGACAAAATGCGTGAACGCGCCGCGTCATTGAACGGAGCAACACGACTCGGTTTCGTTTTCCTGATTTCCGTTTTCGCTTGTAGCGCCGATGCGAGCGTTCTGGAGGAGTTGGAGTTCAAGCACGGGATCGCATTCTTCCAGGACCTCAAATATCCCGCTGCCTTCACCCATTTCGACTACCTGAATCCCGACGCCCCCAAGGGCGGCAAGCTGGTCCTCGCACACCCCTTTTCGTTCAACACGCTTGCACCCATGCCACCGGGTGAGACCGGCGCCCCATCCGGGTACCTGTATCGCGGCGACACGCTCATCGTGCGCGGTGGGGACGAAATCACGGCGTTCTACGGACGGCTTGCGAACGGCATCGCGGTTACCGACGACGACAGGACGATCGTATTCAGAATCCATCCGGAGGCAAGGTGGGATGACGGCGTGCCGATCACCGCCGGTGATGTCGTATTCACCTTCGACACGCAGAAAAGCCAGTTAGGGGCAGGCTACTTCTTCCGCTTCATCGAGTCGGTCGAGGCGCTGGACGAACGCCATGTGGCGTTTCGCGTCGTCGCCCCCCTGACGCACGATCACGTCACGTTGATCCAGTACATCACCATCCTGCCGCAGCACTATTGGCGCGACCGGGATCCGACTGCCCACACCCTTGAACCACCCGTCTCCAGCGGGCCTTATCGCATCAAGCAGGTGAAGGCGGGTCGCTATATCGAGTACGAACGCAATCCGGGCTATTGGCGTAAGGACCTTCCTCTCAACAGGGGTCGGTACAACTTCGATACGGTGCGCTATGAGGTGTACCGAGATGGCACCGTCGCAAGGGAAGCTTGCCGCAAGGGGTTGATCGACCTCCTGGACGAAAACGATATTCGGTATTGGGTGACCGGCTACGAGGGCTCCGATCTTGATAGCGGACGGATCAGGAAGACCCGCCGGGAATACGGCATATCGGTAGGCATCGGGATAGCGATCGTCCTCAACAGCCAGGTGCCCAGATTGGCCGACAGGCGGGTTCGAAAGGCACTCGCACTGGCGCTGAACTACGGGTGGATCAACGAGAAGCTGTATCACGGCGAGCGCACGCGGGCACTGAGTTATTGGCCCGGGACCATCTTGTCGGCCACCGGCTGCCCAGTGAGGACGAGTTGGCCCTGTTGTCTAGCTTTCGGGACTCACTGCCTTCCGCACTTTTCGAGCGACCTTTCGAGACTAGCAACGAGGAATCAGCGCGGCTAGGGTGATTGACGCCGAAGGTCACCCAAAACCACCGAATCAAGCCGTTTCACAGGCGAGGCGCGTCTTGGCTCAGGTGCAGTGTTGGGTCGTCCTCCTTCGCCGCCGCGCACGCCATGGGGTCCATCGTCCCGATATGGCGGGCGGTGGCAAACGGAGGCTGGAATCGCGGAGAGCGTGGTTGACGGGAGGCGTTCTCCGTGGCAAAGCCGTTGGTGTTACCCTGCAAAAGGAATAGGAGAGCCGCATGGCGTCCGAAAACGACCGTCCCGATGCCGGTCTTCCGGCCGAGACTCGACGCAATGTGCTGAAGGGTTCCGTTGCCGGTCTCGCGGCCGGACTCTTCGCCACCTCCCAGCCGGCGCTTGGCCAGGACCCCGCCACCAGATACCCGCTCGACATCGCCATCCCCGCGTTCGACAGCACCCACGAACTCAAGCCGCTGCCGTTCGGATCATCGAGCCTGAAGGGCCTGTCGAAGGGCTTGATCGAGTCGCACTGGTCGAACAACTACGGGGGCTCGGTCAGGGCCCTCAACGAAACGAACCGCCGGCTCACCGCGGCGCTGGCCGACCCCGACGTCCCAGCGTTCGTATACAACGACATGAAACGCGAACACCTGATGCGTTCCGGCTCCGTCGTGCTGCACGAACTCTACTTCGACAACCTGGGCGGCGACGGGAACCCGTCCGCCGATCTGCGCGGATTGATCGGGCGCGCGTTCGGCAGTTACGACCGCTGGGAGACCGAGTACCGACGGATCGCGGCAGGCCTGGGAGGCGGCTCCGGGTGGGTGGTGCTGGGATACAACCGGCAGTTCAGCACCCTCGAGAACTACTGGATGGCAGACCACATGCACTTCCCGGCCGCTACCGAGCCGCTGCTGGTGATCGACATGTACGAGCACTCGTATCACATGGACTACGGTGCGGCGACGGCCCGTTACATCGACGCGTTCTTCGCGAACGTCCGGTGGGATGTGGTGTCGGCCAGGGTGGGAACGCTATAGCGCTCCAAAGCCGGCGCCAGTCGGCTCCGCCTCCGGCCCAACCACGCCGACCGCCAGCGAGGTCCGACGTCAGTCGATGATCGCCTGCCGGATGATGTTTTCGAAGTCGCGGCGCGCAGGCCCGTACGGTTGCTGCAACATACCCGCCGCGCCGCCCCAGCCGAACGCCCCCGCACTGCGCCGGCTATTTGCCGCAATCGGGTCGAGAACAACCGCGACGGTATAGCCGAAACCCATCCCCTTTGTTCCCTTCGAGGTGCCGGCGAACAGATCGCCCACGTGGTTGCTGACCATCATCGCGACGGAACCGGGGCTGAGCAGACGACGACCGAAGAGTTCGCCGCAATTCGCCAGCATCTGCTGGAAGTGGAGGTAGTCCCTCGCCGGGCTCCACAGGCCACGGGATGTCGTCTCACCATCCCACTTCGACATGTCGACACCCCGGACGACGACCCGTCGCGACATCTTCGATGGCGGTAGGTTGAAGTGCGTATCGTTCATTTCCAGCGGATCGAAAATCCGCGTCTGCATGAACGAACTCCGCGTACGGCATGCCGGAGACGATCTCGAGAATGCGGGCGACCACCTGGAGCCCACCACCGTAGGACCAGTGCGATCCAGGCTGGAAATCCAGCGCGAAGGCCCCAAGCGTGGGAATGTAATTGGCAAGCGTCGTGCGCTTTGCCTCGCCTTTCAGCTGCGTTCCCAGGCCGCCGCTCACGAGCCCCGACGTGTGCGTCAACAGGTGCTCGATCGTCATCGGCGTTTGTGCGGGGACGAGCCGATGCGCCGGGGGGTTGAGGCAATCGACTTTAAGCGGACTGATGTCCTTGTCCGTGCGATCCGCCAGCACCGCCACCTGCATGTCCGCGAATTCGGGAATGTACTTCTCCACCGGATCGCTCGGGCGAATCAGTCCCTCGTCGAAGATCATCGCGGCGACGCCGAGAACCGGCTTCGTCGACGACGCCATGACGAAGATCGCGTCTCGCGGCATCGGGCGTTCGGCCTCGACGTCGATGAGCCCGTGGGCCTTGAAGTGAACCACCTTGCCCCGACGCGCCACGGCGGTCACCGCGCCTTGAATCTTGCCGGCATCGATGTGCCGCTGCATCGCCGCGTCGATCCGCTGCAGCCGCTCCGTGGACATGCCGACCGACTCTGCATCGGCAACGGGAATTTCACCGCCGCAGACAGCCACTGCCGACATAGCGCAGACGATCACAAGACCTGCTCTCAAGTACATACCGAAGTGCCCCGCCCAAGGAAGCAGGATTTGGGCGCGGGCGCCCCTTGTCAAGGTCGATGTCGTCCGGCAGCGAGGCGAAATCCCCCACAACCGCCTGGCGCTCGGCGCTGCGTATGAAAAGCCGCCCCTCCTACCTCTTCCGCCACCCCCCCCCGCAGCCTTCACGCCCTAACTGAACGCAGCCCCAGACGGCACTGACCCTTGCAGCGAATTTCCGCCCGCCGAGGACGACCGCGAGCAGAGCAATCGCGCAATCTATTGCGCAAATTATGACGCACAGCACGTAAACGCGCAACATTAGTTGCGCGATAAATCGTATCGTGCAACAATCGCGCAGACCGCGCAACCGTAGAGCACCCATGTTCGAGAACAGTTTCAGTGACATCGAAGCCGTCGTCGGACGTCACCCCGACGGCATCGGCGTGAAGGACATCGCCCGTGAACTCGATGGCGCGGTGCCGAGGCGCACCCTTCAGTACCGGCTCGCGCGGCTAGCCCGCATTTCTCATAAACCGGGGCGATGGTCGCATATCGGGAGGAGGCTGGCCGGGTTTCGGCGACCGATTGGCGGATTGGCGGCGCGGCGAGGATATCGCGGCGTAGCGGCCGTCGATTGGGGCGGTCGGCTGGGCAACGGGCCGCCGGCGGCCGGTCTTCGGCGTTGTCCGCCGACGGCGGCGGTTCGGGCGCGCGCAATCGACCGGGCGCGTCGTTCGCGCGGGCGCAAGCATTGATCGGGCCGGTCGGCCGCGCATCAGGTCGGAACAAGCGCGCGCCACGCCGCCGCGAACGCGGCTTTGTCGGGACAGCCACCGGCCATGGCGACGTGAATGCGGCGCGCGGACACGCGCACGCGCGCGCCGATCTTCAGCAGCCGCAGCCGCAGCGTGCCGGGATAGGCACTCGCCAGCTTGTCGGCGGTTCGCGCCAGGGCGTCGCGCAGGCGGTTGAACAGGATCAGCGCGAAGGTGGAGAAGTACAGGCGCAGCGTGTTGGCGTCGAACAGGTTGCACGAGCAGCGCGCCGAGAACAGGTCGAGCTTGTGCTCCTTGACGCGGTTCTCGGCGTCGCCGCGCGCGCAGTAGAACTCCTCGTAAAGCGCTCGCGCCGGATGCGTCTCGGCCGGCAGCGACGTGACGACGAAGCGCGGATTGTCCTTCGCGCCGGCAACGCCGGTGCCGGGCAGCGCCTCCGCCTTGGCGACCACCCGCCGCTCGCGCGTCCAAGAGTCGAGCGTGGCGTACCGGAAGTCCGCGAAGCGCCGCGCGGCCTCGCCGGTCTCGCGCGCGCTCTGCCGGGCGTCCGCCAATTCGCCCTCGATCATCCGCTTCAGCCGCCCGTTCTTGGCCAGCCCGATCACGTAGTCGACGCCCTCCCGGCCTTCGCACCACGCCAGGATCTCCTCCCGGCAGTAGCCCGAGTCCGTGCGCAGGATCAGGCGCGCGTCCGGCCAGCGCGCGCGCAGCCGGTCCGCCAGCGCGTCCAAGTCGCGCTCGACGCCGGCGGCCGCGTCGACGGCGGCGCTGCGCAGCCGCACCAGCAGCGGCTCGGCGCCGCAGAACACCAACAGCGGCAGGTAGCAGTACTCCCGGTAGTAGCCATGGTAGAAGCGCCCCTCCTGGCCGCCGTGCAGCGGCACGTCGGTGGCGTCCAAGTCCAGCACCAGCTCCTTCGGCGGCGCCCGGAAGCGCTCCGCGAACAACTCCGCCAGCAGCGCGTCGAAGCGCCCGAAGTCCGCCACCACCTTGCGATGCTTCCGATCCAGGCGCGCCGCCGCCGCCAACTCCAGCCGGTTCAGCGTGCTCTTGCCCGCCAGCGGCTCGCAGTCGTCGCGGCGCTTCTCCAAGCGGCCCAGCACCGCGCCCAGCAGCGGATCCTTGCGCAGCGCGTCGTGATCGTTCAAATCCTCGTAGCCCAGCGTCAGGCCGAGGATGCGCTGACCCACCAGCGTCTCCACCTCGTGCACGACGTAGGCGGCGTCGCGGTGGTCGGAGAAGCAGGCCGCCACCCGGCGGAACAGCCCGACCGACTGGTTGGCCAAGCCCATGAGCAGCGCGCCGCCGTCGGCGGTCAGGGCGCCGCCCGTGAAATCGGCTTCGAAACGCCGCGGGCGGACGCCGTCCGGGGTTGCGCAGCGCAGCTGCGGCGCGTTACAGTCTGTCGCGGTGGGAGAATCCATGCTGTTCCTCTTTTTTATTTGTCAATCAAAGGGTTATAGCACATTCTCCCATCTCTAAACACCCTTGTTTGAGAAATCCGGGCTAGTCGCCATGCGGCGGCTCGTCAGGGGAGCACAGGGACGGAGCACCGTCTACCGGTTACCGCCAACCGTAGATGTCGGGCTCCATGTCCGCGCCGGACCCACGACCATAAGCGTAACGGTCGACGCCATTCCAGACGATCTCGCCCGGCTTCGCGACGAGCTGCGTCAACGGTACCTCTCGCAGCCCCCCGGTCAGCGCCTGCCCGTCGGGTATCGGCGCGAGTTCATCGACGATTACCGTCCGAACGTCAGCGCCTACCTTTCGGTCGAGGAACGGAAAAGGCTTCGCAGTCTGGGGGAGTTCCACGACACGACGCAGCCTGCCGGAACCCATGCCCGTCGGATTCTCGACCGGATGCTCATCGACCTCTCCTGGAACTCGAGCCGCCTGGAAGGCAATACCTATTCCCTGCTCGACACCAAACGCCTGATCGAACTGGGATATCCGGCGGCCGGCCGGAACATCCGCGATACGCAGATGATCCTCAACCACAAGCACGCCATCGAGTTCCTCGTCGAGAGCGCGGACGACGTCGCCCTCAATCGCCGCACGATCCTCAACCTGCACGCGATACTGGCGGAAAACCTGCTCCCGGACCCCGCGGCCCCGGGCCGGTTGAGAACGATGCCCGTCGGCATCGGCGCCTCCGCCTACCGCCCTCCCGAAGTGCCGGCGCAGGTGGAGGAGTGCTTCAACCGCGTCCTCGCCACGGCGCAGGCGATCTATCATCCGCTCGAACAGGTTCTGTTCTGCCTCGTTCAGCTGCCGTATGTCCAGGCGTTCGACGACGTCAACAAGAGAGTCTCGCGCCTCGCGGCGAACATACCGCTCATCAAGCACGACCTTGCGCCGCTCTCGTTCAACGACGTGCCCCGCGACTACTACACCGATGCGCTACTGCTGGTATATGAGCAGAACGAGATCAGCCTGATGAAAGATCTGTTCATCTGGGCCTACGAACGTTCCGCGGCCCGCTACGGCGCCATCAGGCAGTCCGTCGGTGAACCGGACCCGTTCAGGCTTCGCCACCGCGAGGCATTGCGCCAGATCGTTGGCGAAGTGGTCCGCAACCGTCTGGATCTCGAAGCGGCCGCTGCCCGGGTTGCCGCCTGGGTCGGGGCGAACGTGGAGGCCGGCGACCGCGACCGCTTCCTCGAGATCGCCGAAACGGAACTCCTTGGACTGCATGAAGGCAACTATGCCCGTTACCGGGTGTCGCCCCGCGAGTTCGACGCCTGGCGAGAAGTCTGGGATGCCCGCACGTAGACGCTACGCCGATCCACGCAAACGCCCCGCGTTCGGAATCCACGCCATCGCCAAGTGCCGTAGTCCCCGAACCACCCACCTCACCTGACAATGCGACTCCTCGCCGTACTGCCCTCTACCGATATCGAGTCGGCCCCGCCCCGCCTGGCGTCAGGATGAACCGGCCCGTTCGGCGTTAGCCTTCCATTGCGGCTTGCTCTTCTTCGGTCATGTCTCGCAATTCCAGACGGTCGCCCACGTACAATATGCCGGGTCTGGATACCCTCATGTAGTTGCCGAACAACAGTCCGCTCCCGAATCGATCCTCGGTCTTGCGGCGAGTCTCGCCCAGGACTTTGAAGATGTTATTGGCCGGTCGTTCGCCGGTCTCTTGATCCGTCGTGATGATCACGCATCGTTCGGCCGACGTAACCTGCATCAATTCGACATCGTGGTTGCCGACGAGGTCCATATTGTCTTCTTCGTACGCGCCGATGCCGTCTACAACGACATTGGGGCGGAAGCGGTCCATGCGGATGGGGATTTCCAGATCCTTGTTCAACGCGTCCAGTGAAGCCAAGTTAGTCAGCGAAACATCGGTGGCCGCGGTGAACTTCTGCTTCGGTTTGCCGTGAACGCGCTTCATGCTTGGCATCGGGAAGTTGATCCGCCACGGCTGGTCCGCGCGAATCAGGCGAACCTTCTTTTCGATGATGTCCGATACCCACTCGGCGATTTCATCTCCCTGGTCGATCCCTTCGAACGCATCAAGGACCCAGGAGCCCGGAATCGTATCTCCCTCCAGGCGGGGACTGTGCTTGTAGATTCCCTGAGTCGCATGCCGCAACAACAACCCTCGACCCGATAGTTCGGTGCCGACCGATGCCAGTATCGGAGTCTTCTTCTGATCGACAAGCAGGCCATCTTCGCCCACGAAACTGTACTCGCGGTCGCCTTCTATTCCCCGTTCCGTCAGCACCAGTTCTTCGACGGGTCCGCCGCCGCAGCCCTTGACGGGATATGTATAGAGTTCTCGAACCGTTACCTCAGCCATGGGGCCACCTCGTTGTTCCTAAGTGCCCGTGGGTCATAAGTTCGGACACGTATTCTACGCGGCTGCGAGTAAGGGCTGTTCCCTGGTATGGGCGCGATCAATGCGATGCAGCAACGAGTCGAGGTCCTTGCGGGTGAACTTCCACTCGAAGGGTTGGGCAATGGCTTCGTAGTAACGGGCGAAGCCCAGCAACCGCTCCTGGAGGGCTTCGAGGGAAGGGAAGTCGTTGGGTGTCAAGGCCTTGCGCTGAAGGATGGAGAAGTAGATCTCCACTTGATTCAGCCAACTGGCATGCACGGGCGTGTGGACCGGAACGATGGTCGGCCATTGCTCCCCGATACGATCGATACAGGCTTGGCCGCGGTGGGAGGAGCCGTTGTCCATGGTCCAGAACACCCGACGAGCGGAGCGATAGGGTTCTTGCGTCATCACTTGTTGCAGGAGGCGGCCGAATGGTGCGATGCCGGTCTTGTGTTCGCAGATCCCATGGATTTTGGCCCGACGCACATCCCAGGCGGCCAGGTAGGCCCATGCCCCCCGACGCGTGTACTCATGTTCGATGCGCATGGCTTGGCGGGGAGCGGTCGGCAGAGACCCGTGGGTACGCTGGCGAGCCTGGATACTCGTCTTCTCGTCTGTTGAGATGACGAACTCGTCGTCGCGCAGGGGGATTCCGTTCCAGTGCCCTTCGTAGAGATCCAGGATCCGCCCCGCCTTGGCCCTGAAGTCCGGGTCGCGCGGGAAGATCCAACAGCGATGCTGCCACGGACGGATGGCGTCCTCGTGCAGCCAGCGCCAAACGGTCTTGTCGCTGATGCTGGCGACGATACCGGCGCGGCGAACTTCGCGCGCCACATCCGCGATGCTCATGCGCGACAACGGAAGTCCCAGATTGGCTGGCAACTCACATGCCAGCGCCTTGACCTGAACGACCACCTCCGGGGGGAAAAGCCCGGGGGCGTCCGGGCCGGGGGCGCTCCTCAAGTCCCGGCAGGCGTTCGTGGAAAAACCGTTTCCGCCACTGGCTGACGACCTCCCGCCGCGTGTTGAGCCGCGCGGCAATCTCATCGTTCCGCAGTCCTTGTGCGGCCAAGAGGATCATCTGGGCCCGTTGAACCTGAAAATACGGCAACGTATATTTTTGCGCGCGCCGCTTCAGCACTTGTGCTTCCTCGTCGGTAAGTGTGATCCAGAAAGGACTTACCCTCGGCATGATTTTGTTCCCCGAGACGCTTTCCGGGCAACCGTATCTGAAGATCCTTCCGGCTGTCAACGATACGTTATTGTAATTACGCCGGTGGACACTAAGCTGTTTGTCGAATCGGCGCCGGATCTCTTCGTCGATCCATCCCGATCCGGGAACAGTAGCGTCGACGGGGCCGACGATCTCCATGTATATTGCCAAGATATGTCGACAAACCGCCAAAACGTCCATCAAGCGACGCCGTTGCTCGACCTCGCAACGAACTCGCTTGTTTCGGGTGTCGCCACGGACTGGGAACCCGGCAGTTTCATCCGCCCGCACCATCATCGCATCAGTCAACTGATCTACGCGGCCTTGGGTGTCATCACGGTGGAAACGGCCCAAGGCATCTGGGTTGTACCCCCTCTCGAGCGGTTTGGGTCCCCGCTTACACCGCGCACAGCATCAAGATCTCCGGCACCGTCCAGCTGAGAACCCTGCAGTTCGGTCCGGACATCCCGCCGATCGGCAGCGAAAAGTGCTTCGTGGTGCAGGTCAGCCCACTCCTGCGAGCGGGGATCATCCGAGCAATGGATTTTCCCGGCGATTTTGGTGCGGACAGCCCGGAGGGGCGTCTTGCTTCCGTGATTGTCGACGAGATCAGATCCGCAGACGTCGCGCCCCTCCATCTGCCCATGCCCACCGACGCTCGCGCTCGCCGGGTAGCTGTGGAGTTCCGCGCCGACCCCTCGAACAGACAACCGTGCGAGGCGTGGGCACATGCCGCCGGCGCAAGCGAACGAACGTTGGAGCGCCGTTTCCGCGCGGAAACAGGCATGAGCTTCGGGAAGTGGCAGCAACAGGCGCGCTTGTTGAAGGCACTGGAGATACTGGCCGCCGGTCAATCAGTGACAGTAGCGGCCTACGATGTGGGATTCAGATCGCCAAGCGCTTTCATCGTCATGTTCAGGTCCGCTATGGGTGACACCCCATCGAGGTATTTCTCATCCTGACTGCGTGTGCGCACCAAAGCCAACCAACTGGACTTCGATTCTTCCGCCGACGAGGGCACCTTCGAGATCCTCCCTCTCCGCCAATAAACTTTAGCTGGTACAACCCGCGAGGGTGCCCGGACACGACGAGCGTCGGCGAATTCACCTATCATCGCCACAACGCGGAAACCAGTGGTCCGCGCAGCGATATGGACCGGAAGGAGCACCCGGGATGACTCGAAACGGTCGCCGGGCGCAGGGAAAGGCCCTCTTGGCAGCGAGCCTGTTCAGTTGCATGGCGACGGCGCAGGGCGAACAGGAAAAGGTGCCGCCTGGGTCGGCCGCTGCGGAACTACCGGCGCTGACCGCGGCAGCCGTCGACGAGGCGCGGCGGCTCGTGCAGCCCTCCAATGACCTGCGCGTGGACGCCCTGCTGCGGGCGCTGGAGCGGCGCAGCCTGCCCTACACTGTACAAAGGTTTCCGGGCATCGGCGCGGGGGACGATCCGCGGCCACAGGGGCGGAATGTGATCGTCACCCTCGGCACCGGCACGCCCGAGGTTGTCGTCGGCGCCCACATCGACGCGTACCGCCTGCCTAGCGGCACCTTGAGCGATGCAATGATTGACGATGGGGCCGGCGTGGTGGTGCTGCTGCACGTGGCAGACGCCCTGCGGAACGCCACCCTGCGGCGCCGGGTGCGCATCGTCTTCTTCGATATGGAGGAGACCGGTCTGGTCGGCTCGCGGGCGTTCGTGCAGTCGCTCGATTCGGCAGCCGTCGCCGCGATGATCAATGTCGATGTCATCGGCAATGGCGACACGCTGGTATACGGTCCGCAGGCGCCGTCACCCGACGGTTCGCCCGCGCACCGCGTACAGCAGGCGTGCGCGCGCCGCGGGATGTCGTGCGTCGGGATGCCGGGTATGCCGCCCGGCGACGACTTGAGCTTTGTGCACGCCGGGATACCGACCGTTTCGCTCGCGATCTTGTCGAGGGAAGACGCTCACCGCCTCTGGTTGTTCCTCCACGGCGACCTCCCGCGCGACCTGCGCGGGGCTCTCGCGCCCGAGGTCCTGCGCGTCATTCACACCGAACGCGACAACGCCGGGTTGCTCACGCCCGCCGCGATGACGCGGGTATTCCATGTGGTAACCGATGTGCTCCTCGACATGGCCGCGGGGCGGTCCTGACCGCCGAAAGGAGCCGCTCGCTGCCGGAGAAGTCAGCGGGGTCTTCGATCGGCAATGTCCGCCTGAGGAAGTCGTTGACGCCTATCGGTATGTCGAAACAGGGCAAAAGGTCGGCATTGTGAGATTGAAAATCTCCGATGTCGCGGGACCATGAGTGACGCAGGTGCGGGCCGGCGGACTCGGTCGGGCTAAACGGCTGGGCGGTATGGCCGGGTGACGCGGCACAAGCGATCGCGGCTTTCAGTTCGTCTTCTGGCAGTCTCGGCATAGCCTATTGTAAGGCCGTCCACGAGCTCGCCATGCAGTCCCATTGCCGACGGACCGGGCTGGAGGACATGGCCGGGGTGGCGGTGATGTTGTGCAGCCGGGCCGGATCCTACTTCACGGGCGAGGTGCTCAACCTGGACGGCGGACACCGCTGGCGACACTGATGCCACGCTGGCTGGCGACTTCAAACCCGGGGCGTGGCGCATGTCGCCATCCCTCCCGAAGACGTTTCTCCTCCACAAGACGCAGTAGACGGCGCTCAGGCCGGGCTCCGGTGTCCGCACCTGAAGTAGGTCTTCGGTCCCGAATCGTCGGAGCAGGTCAGGTGGTACGGCATCAGCGTGATCCCCGTGCCGTCGATCCGATACGATCCGTCAACGGACTCTGCGAGCATCCCCAGCGCTTCATCGGGTCGCCGTCCATCGAAGGGCTCGTCGTCCGGAATTGCCGAGACTTGCTGTGCCAGCGCAATTGGGCCCCGGGTGAAGGCGACCCACTGCTGGCCGTGCTCACCATCCTGGACATGCAGGTTCAGTTCGAACTCGGCCTCGATGGCGAGCACATCGCCCCTGTCCCACCGGCGGTGCAACTCGTGGAAACCCCGATCATTAACCGTGACCTCCGTGCTTGCGCCGTTGACCCGCACATCCGAGAGGTCCGTGCCCGCGGGGAGTCTGAATTCGCACGTATAGGTCCTGGGGCTCACGCCCTGGAAGCGAATCTCCGTGGTTGGATCGGCGGGAAAGTCGCTCTCGATTACCAGCGCGCCGCCACCGAATGCTTCGCCGAGTGCCACGGTGCATGGGGCCAGCGTACCGATCGAGAGACGGCCGTCGACCTCGCCAACGAGGTGACCGGCGATCATTTCCATTCCCCGTGGCATGCTGGAGGCGCAGCAGGTGATCCTGTCGGAGTAGTCCGGCCGCGCCTCGTTGGGGGACGTGAAATAGCACCATCGAACGCCATCCGCATGCTGGTGGCCATGCAGGCTGTTGTACAGGGTCACCTCCGCGGCATCGAGGTACCCGCTCTCGCCTGTGAGTTCGAAGAGATGCAGGCAAAGCTGCATCCAGGTCGCGTCGCAGCAACCCTCCACCGAGACTTCCCAGGGATCGAAGTCGTCGGTGCGGGCAAAGCACTCCTGGTTGGCGTTGTAGGGCATGTGCCGGGTCCACGGACCACCGGTGACGAGGATGTGGTTCTTTCTGATTTCGGTCCAACCGTTGATCGCCGTGTCGAGGTATTCGCGTTTGCCGGTGCACCGGTATAACCGGAGATAGCCCAGCAGGTTCGCCATGAGCTGGTAGCCCTTGCCCTCGCCCGGACCCACCACGCTGCCGCCGCGTCGCATCGTGCTCATCAGCCTGAGACCCGGGCTGGCTTCCATTCTGCGGACGATATGCTCGGCGAAATCCAGGTACTTCGTATCTTCGGTTCGCTCGTAGAGCATGACGATCGATTCGAGCAGCGTCGTCGCGGAGATTCCCTTTCGCGTTCCGTACTTCGTCAGGTCCGCCGCGTCCCCGCCGTAGACCTCGATCAGGAGGTCGGCCATTCGCCGGCAGGCGTCGACCACCCGCTCGTTCGGGAACACCGTCTCATAGGTCAGCAGACCGTAGAGGTTGTACCGGTGCGTCCAGACGTCCCACCCGGCACGGGGTTTCTGACCCATCATCCGGACATCCATATCGTCGTGAGGTTTCGCCAGGGGAACATTCTCAGGCCGCGCCACGAAGGTGGATTCGGGTGCATAGGTGCCGAGGTAGCCATCCGGCAACTGCGTGGCCAGCAGACGCTCGACGTTGCGCTCGAGTGCTGCGCGAAGCTTGCCGTCGCGTGTCGCCAACCAGGCGAGCGTGGCGGCATGCAGCCACTTGCCGAGATGTTCGCCCTGCCAGGGATGGACGCCGGGCCTGTTCTCGAAGCCGTCGAGGAGATAGCCCGACTCCGCCACGTACCACAAGCGGTGGTTGCGCCACAGATCAAGTCTTTCCCCCTGCGATCCGGCCACCTCGACCGTGCTAAGTGCTCGCCACCTGTTCACGCTACCCCCACTGTTTGCCCGCCGCGGCAGATTCGACCATATCGACCGCCCGTATGCAGCAAAACATCCGGTTAGAGCGGCAAACGTATCACGGGTCCATGAGCGATTGCTGACGGGCGAAGTCTGCCCCGTTCGCCTCGACGCCCGCGGCGGGGCGCTTCATTTCATTCCATGACGGTCGCGCGCGGTGACGGTGCCAGCCACGCGGTCGGGCGCCAAGCATCGGCACACGCGGTTGTGCACGCGGGAAGCCTCGATGCGTACACTAGGCGGATGGTCCGCTCCGACGCCCCCGCATCCGCACCAACCTTTGCGAAGAAGAGGCACAGGCACGCACGGGTTCGGGCGAGGCCGGAGGTCAGCATGCCGGCGCCCTATTGCCATGACGGAGAGTCACGCTACGCAGATGGAATCGTATGCAATGAGAGTTGACCGCCCCTTGGCGGGATGGGTTGTCGCATTCATCGCGGCGCTCGGCCTCCTGGCCGGCTGCGATGTGTCGGAACAGGAACCGGCGGCCGTCCCGCCTCCATCATGGGAGCGCTTCACGGAAGAATTCATCGAGCGGTACTTCGAGGAAGTACCCACCGCGGGCGTGTGGGCCGGGCGCCACGAATACGACGGGCAGTTGCCGGACGTCAGCGCGGCAGGGATCACGCGGCGCGTGGCGATGCTACGTGACTTCGCCGACCGGGCGCAGCGGGAGTTTTCGACGGAATCGCTGATCACCAGCGAAGACGTGGAGCGACGGCAGTTGATCGCCGCAATCGACGGCATGCTGTTCTGGGTGGAAGTAGCCGAATCCCATCGGCATAACCCTGCCTGGTATGCGCGGGCGATCAGTCCCAGTGTCTACGTGTCACGCGACTACGCTTCCAAGGCCGCGCGGCTCGAGGCCCTCACCGCCTACCTGGGAAGACTGCCGTCCTATCTGCAGCAGATGCGCGCGACGCTCGAGCCACCGTTCCCGCGGCCGTTCGTGCGCACGGCGCTGGTTCGGTTCGGCGGTCTGGCGACGCACCTCGCAGAGGACGCTCCCACCGTGTTCGCTGAGGTGGAGGAAGGCGCGCTGCAACAGGCGTTCTCCCCGGCGCTGGAACCGGCCGTCGCCGCATTGCGGGATGTCAAGGTCTGGCTGGAACTCCAGTTGGAGGACAGCCTCGACGATTTCGCGCTGGGGGAGGAGCGATACCGCGAGTTGCTCCGGCGCGTCTATCGCATCGATCTCGACTGGCAGACGCTCAAGACGGTGGCTCAGGCCGACCTGGACCGCAATCTCGAATTGCTGCGGAAGACCTGCCGGTCCATCGATCCCGAACTCGCCATCGCCGACTGCGCCGCGCGCGTGCGTGGCGACAAGCCCGCGGAGGGCGCCGTCGCGCGGGCCAACGCGCAACTGCCCCGACTCAAGGCGTTCCTGCTCGGCGCGGACATCGTCGGCATCCCGAGCGACGAGGTGGCGTACGTCGCCGAGGCGCCCGCCTACCGACGCACCAATTCCGCGTACATCGAGACCCCCGGCCCCTACGAAGAGGGATTGCCGGCCGTGTACTACATCGCCGGGCCGGACCCCGACTGGCCAGCCGACGTGCAACTCCAGTACATCCCGGGGACGGCGGACCTGCTGAACACTTCAGTACACGAGGTCTGGCCTGGTCACTTCCTGCAATCGCTGTACAGCAAACGCTCGAACAACCGCATCGGCAAAGTGCTCAGGAACGGCATGCTGAGCGAAGGCTGGGCGCACTACGCGGAAGAGCTGATGCAGGAGGCCGGATTGGGCGACGGTCGTCCACTGGTGCACGCGGGCCAGATCCTCGACGCGCTGATGCGCGATGTACGGTTCCTGTCGTCCATCGGTCTCCACGTCGAGGGTATGAGCGTGGAGACCTCGCGCCGGATGTTCTCGGAACTGGCCTGGCTCGATCCCGGCAACGCCGAGCAGCAGGCATTGCGCGGAACCTATGACCCGGGTTATTTCGCGTACACGTTGGGCAAGCTCATCATCGTCAAGATGCGCGAAGACTGGACGGCCGACCGCAGCGGGCGGAAAGCCTGGAGGGAGTTCCACGAAACGCTCCTCTCGCATGGCAGCGCGCCCCTCCCGGCGCTCCGCGAAGCCATGCTGGGTCCTGACGATCCGGGGACGCTGCTGTAGTCGAGATCGAGGCCCGAGTCGCCGTCATGATCGATAGACGATGCTCGCAGCAACGCGAGGCGTGCCTGCGCAATCTCCGGTGGTGATGCGGTTCGGGATCATGCGGCTCGAGGGCATGTCCGGCGACGATGGTGCTCGACGCCGCGCCGGGGTAGTCCACCGGGATCACCCGAGCCCGGGGTTCCAGGGCTTGGCCGGCCGGCTTCAGGCAGGAGGCCCGAAGCTCGGACCCATCGTAGTCGGGGCAACACCAGCATCCGGGTGTTTGTCAGCGGGTCACCTCGCGTAGCAGTCCAACGGCTTCGTCCAACTGCGTACCGGTGACGTAGGGCGCAGGGCCCATGCGAAGAACGGTGCCGCGGTGGTCCGCGAATACCCCGCGGCGACGCAAACGCGCGGCTATATCGCCGGCGTTCGGCGCGTCGAGCGCCAGGAATCCGCCGCGTCGTTCCAGCGGCAACCGCTGGTTCCAGGTCAGCATTGCGGGGTCGATGTCCAGGGCCTCGATGCCCTTTGCAAGCCTCGTCAGTTGGGCCTGGCTGACCGCGCGCAGCAGTGACGGGTCCAACTGCTCGGACCGAAAGAACCGCAGCACGGCGCGGGCCCGGTAGTGGCCCACGGGATCGTAGGTCGAACCAGCGAATCGAAGCGGACCGTCGCCGTACGCGACGCGGCGGGTGCCCGGATTGGCGGCAAGTTCCCCGAACTCGCTGAACCAGCCGGTCAGGACCGGCCGCATGGGGCAGTCGGGGGGAATACGCAAGAAGCAGACCCCTTCGCCGAACTGGCAGTACTTGTATCCACCCCCGACGACGAAGGCCTGTTCGAGCCCCATGCCCCGTACTGAGAACGGAACCACGTTGATGGAATGGTAGGCGTCCACAAGCAGGCTTGCGCCGACGCGGTCGCACGCCGTCGCGACCTCGCCCAGACCATCCACGATGAGACTGTTCCCGAACAGGACAGACGACATCAGGACAGCGGCCGTACGGTCGTCCACGGCGTCGACGACGGCCTCGGCGATGGCGCCGGGCGCGTTCTCCCCAGACCCGGTCGACCCGACTTGCACGACCTCCAGACCTTCCTCCTGTAGCCGCGCCAGTTGTCGCCGCACGGTGTGGAACTCCCCATCGGTAGTGACGACCCGGGGCCGGTCCCGCAAGGGCAGCGCGGACAGGAAGCGGGTGACGAGTTCGTGGGTGTTCTGGCCCAGTGCGATGTGTCCATCGGGATCGTCCAGGAGGTCGCGGTAGCCCTCACGGACCTCCTCGGCGACCGCCAACGCCAGGTCCCACTTGCCGTCTACCAGTTCGGCGGCGTCGTGCCACGCCTGCATCTGCGCCTCGAAGGCGACATCGGGCCACGCTTGATGGGAGTGCCCGGTCAGCAGGATCCGTTCACCCACCCTGAAGCGCGAATAGTGTCGGGCCAGGCGGCGGGCATCGTGCCGTTCGAGATTTGTGGAGTCGGTCACGGATCAGTCGCGGACCGGGCGATCAGAAGCGGTCCCTGACTTCCCAGAGGTCCGGAAAGAAAGGGCCGGCCAAAACGGTGGACAACAGGTACTCCGCGCCCGACGATCCGCCGGTTCCCTTCCTGGTTCCAATGGTGCGTTGCACCATCCTGAGATGGCGGTAGCGCCACTCCTGCATGCCCTCGTCGAGATCCACGAGGCTTTCGCAGAAGGCCGTAAACTTGGGATCCTCACGATAAACGCGGATCAACGCGGCCTGCACGTCCGGGTCCGTCCCGACGGGCTGGCTCATCCACTTTCGCAGCGTCCGGACGGGAATCGAATATCCCGACCGCGCAAGCAGCCCGACAAACTCGTCCCACAAGGTCGGCGAGGCGATCCGCGCCTCCAAACGCTTACGTTCGGCGGAGTCTTCCGGGAATAACTCGACCACCGATGGTCGCTTGTATCCGAGAATGAACTCGATCTCACGGAACTGCGCGGACTGGAAACCGCTGGATGCGCCGAGACGTTCGCGGAACGCTACGAATTCGAGTGGCGTCATCGTCTCCATGATATCGAGCTGGCTTACAAGTACCTTGACGATTTTCAGCGCACGTTTCAGCGTCGACGCAGCCCGATCGGGCTGATCCTCCGACAGCAGACTGCCAGCGTGCTCCAACTCGTGCAGCATGCATTTGAACCACAGTTCGTAGACTTGGTGAACGATGATGAACAGCGTCTCGTCGTGGGCGCGGGAGAGCGGCTGCTGCAACGACAGGAGTTCTCCGATCTTCAGATAGGTCTGGTAGTTCTGGAAACTCGGATTCGTGCTCATCGGCGTCCTGTGACGTTCGGGAACTTAAGACATGTCCGATGGTTCGACATTTGCGGCGAAGGGCAAACACGCGATTCCGACCATAGCCCTGCCGGTGGAGTCCGTCAACGCGGAGCCTTGTCCAACGTGACATGAGCCTGAACGGGGGGCGTAAATCCAACGACACATGAGCCTGTAGCGCGGCGTCAGGGATCATCGGAGGATGATCGTGACGCTACAGACGCAACGGGTTCGGACCCTGGAGCAGGTTCGCGCCTTTGTGGAGGGCAGCGAGGCGGTGGACTTTGCCGGGGGCGCCCGCAAGGGCGTCCACACCTTGGTTCGCCGCACGCTGGTGAGGTTGGACTATCACCGCCTGGGCAAGGCGGACAAGGGGCTGGTGAAGCGGTATCTGGCGAAGGTGACCGGGTTGTCGCGGGCCCAGTTGACGCGACTGATCGGCCAGCATCGCCGGACCGGGCGCATCGAGGATCGGCGCGGCCGAGTGCCGGCGCGGCCGTTCGAGCGGCGCTACACGTCCTCGGACATCCGGCTTTTGGCGCGGGTGGACGCGGAGCTGGGCCAGATGTCCGGATCCGCCACCCGCGCGGTGCTGCGCCGGGCCTGGACGGTGTTCGGCGATCTCCGATTCGAGCGCTTGGCGGGGTTGTCCAACGGACATCTGTACAACCTGCGCCAGTCCCGCACCTACCGCAACGTGCGCCGGATCTGGCATCGCACCCGGCCGACGCCGGTGGCGATTGGGATACGGCGCCGACCGCAGCCGCGGGGACAGCCGGGATTTTTGCGGGTGGACACGGTCCATCAGGGCGACCTGGACGGGGTCAAGGGCGTCTACCACATCAACGTGGTGGACGAGGTCACCCAGTACCAGCAGGTGGGCACCGTGCCAGCCATCTCCGAAGCCTTCCTGATTCCGGTGCTCGAAGCGCTGATCGAGGCGTTTCCCTTTGACGTCAAGGGCTTCCATGCCGACAACGGCTCCGAGTACATCAACCACCGGGTTGCCGAACTGTTGAACAAGCTGCATGTCGGGGAGTTCACCAAGTCCCGCGCCCGGCAGTCCAACGACAACGCCCTGGTGGAGGGCAAGAACGCCGCGGTGATCCGCAAGTGGCTCGGCCACGCCCACATCCCGGCGCACTTCGCCGAGCCGGTCAACGCCTTCAACCGGGACGCCCTGTCGCCGTTTCTGAACTACCACCGGCCCTGCCTGTTCCCCACCGAGGAGACCGACGGTAAGGGCCGGGTGCACAAGCGCTATCGCGATGCCGACGTGATGACCCCCTACGAGAAGCTGAAGTCGCTCACCGACGCCGAGCAATACCTGGCCCGGGGCATCACCTTCGAGCAACTCGATGTCGCCGCCCACGCGGTCAGCGACCTGGCGGCCGCCGCGGCGCTGAACCAGGCCCGGAACGATCTTTTCCGGTCGATCGATCGAGAGAACCCCGCCGCCTGAGACACTCGGAGTCCTGTGGAGTTGTGGACGAGTCCTGCGGACCGGCGCACGCCCTGCGGGCCGTGTGGACAGCCCGTGGACAACGCTAGCCCGCATTTCTCATAAACCGGGGCGATGGTCGCATATCGGGAGGAGGTCGGCGATTTTCGGCGACCGATTGGCGGATTGGCGTAGCGGCGAGGATATCACGGCGTAGCGGCGGTCGATTGGGGCGGTCGGCCGGACAACGGGCCGGCGGCGGCCGGTCTTCGGCGTTGTCCGGCGGCAACGGCGGTTCGGGCGCGCGCAATCGACCGAGCGCGTCGTTCGCGCGGGCGCAAGCATTGTTCGGGCCGGTCGGCCGCGCATCAGGTCGGAACAAGCGCGCGCCACGCCGCCGCGAACGCGGCTTTGTCGGGACAGCCGCCGGCCATGGCGACGTGAATGCGGCGCGCGGACACGCGCACGCGCGCGCCGATCTTCAGCAGCCGCAGCCGCAGCGTGCCGGGATAGGCGCGCGCCAGCTTGTCGGCGGTTCGCGCCAGGGCGTCGCGCAGGCGGTTGAACAGGATCAGCGCGAAGGTGGAGAAGTACAGGCGCAGGGTGTTGGCGTCGAACAGGTTGCACGAGCAGCGCGCCGAGAACAGGTCGAGCTTATGCTCCTTGACGCGGTTCTCGGCGTCGCCGCGGGCGCAGTAGAACTCCTCGTAAAGCGCTCGCGCCGGATGCGTCTCGACCGGCAGCGACGTGACGACGAAGCGCGGATTGTCCTTCGCGCCGGCGGCGCCGGCGCCGGGCAGCGCCTCCGCCTTGGCGACCACCCGCCGCTCGCGCGTCCAAGATTCGAGCGTGGCGTACCGGAAGTCCGCGAAGCGCCGCGCGGCCTCGCCGGTCTCGCGCGCGCTCTGCCGGGCGTCCGCCAATTCGCCCTCGATCATCCGCTTCAGCCGCGGGTTCTTGGCCAGCCCGATCACGTAATCGACGCCCTCCCGGCCTTCGCACCACGCCAGGATCTCCTCCCGGCAGTAGCCCGAGTCCGTGCGCAGGATCAGGCGCGCGTCCGGCCAGCGCGCGCGCAGCCGGTCCGCCAGCGCGTCCAAGTCGCGCTCGACGCCGGCGGCCGCGTCGACGGCGGCGCTGCGCAGCCGCACGAGCAGCGGCTCGGCGCCGCAGAACACCAACAGCGGCAGGTAGCAGTACTCCCGGTAGTAGCCATGGTAGAAGCGCCCCTCCTGGCCGCCGTGCAGCGGCACGTCGGTGGCGTCCAAGTCCAGCACCAGCTCCTTCGGCGGCGTCCGGAAGCGCTCCGCGAACAACTCCGCCAGCAGCGCGTCGAAGCGCCCGAAGTCCGCCACCACCTTGCGATGCTTCCGGTCCAGGCGCGCCGCCGCCGCCAACTCCAGCCGGTTCAGCGTGCTCTTGCCCGCCAGCGGCTCGCAGTCGTCGCGGCGCTTCTCCAGGCGGCCCAGCACCGCGCCCAGCAGCGGATCCTTGCGCAGCGCGTCGTGATCGTTCAAATCCTCGTAGCCCAGCGTCAGGCCGAGGATGCGCTGACCCACCAGCGTCTCCACCTCGTGCACGACATAGGCGGCGTCGCGGTGGTCGGAGAAGCAGGCCGCCACCCGGCGGAACAGCCCGACCGACTGGTTGGCCAGGCCCATCAGCAGCGCGCCGCCGTCGGCGGTCAGCGCGCCGCCCGTGAAATCGGCTTCGAAACGCCGCGGGCGGACGCCGTCCGGGGTTGCGCAGCGCAGCCGCGGCGCGTTACAGTCTGTCGCGGTGGGAGAATCCATGCTGTTCCTCTTTTTTATTTGTCAATCAAAGGGTTATAGCACATTCTCCCATCTCTAAACAGCCTTGTTTGAGAAATCCGGGCTAGCGCGTTGCCCACCGCCTGACCACACTCGCGCGCCTCTCGCCCACAACTCCACAGGACCGACAACAAGATTTTGTTGCTCAAAGAAAGCGATGGACCGCTCTTGTACGCAACACGCCGACAGGCCAAGATGGCGTCTCGTTCAATACCGATTCCGATGCCGCCTACAGTTCAGTCAAGCTCTCCGTTCAGGCTCATTTCGGTATTGGATTAGACTCGCGGTGTACCGGTTCCGTGTCGATGGCAAATGGAAACCCGGCGGTACCGAGCGTGACGGCTGGGGGATTGTCCATGGCCGAACACAATAGACCAAGGGCGAACACAGGCACTCGGAGCACTCCCATTGGCCTATGACCCGGCATTCCCCCGCGCCCACTACGACCGTGTGGCCGACGATGAGTGGACGCGCCTGACGCGCAGCCGCCGCGGCGAGCTCAACTTCCTCGTGCACATGGACGTGCTGCGGCGACACATCGCGACCGACATGGATGTGCTGGAGATCGGCGCTGGTAGCGGCGTCTACACCAAGGAGCTGGTGCACATGGCGCGTCGGCTCGTTGTCTCGGACCTCTCCGAGGTGCAACTCTCGCTGAACCGGGACCATATGCGCGATCTCGGTGTACTGGATCTGGTGGACGACTACACTATGGCGCAACACGACCTACGTTCCGGAAGGCGTGAGCGTCGATGCACGCGTAGTCACTGCCCGACCCGAGCGCTACAAGGAGTTTGCGGCCGCTGTGTCTGGAGCCTGCGCGACATTGAGCGACAAGCCGCGCACGTAGCGCCGTCTCGAGAGCGTCGCACCCAGGGCATCTCGCAGAAACCAACGTTCGACCGGACCAACCTTGAGTGCGATCCCCAAGGACTGTCCAAGCGCTTCGCGTCTTGCGGAATTCAACCCCTTGTCCGATGCTCATCGATCTTTTGCGGCCTGCGGAGACGCTCAGACCATGACGGACAAGGCGATGCCCAACGCGCCAACGACAGATCCGGATCGGCGCATTGACCGTCTGCGCCGCATCCCGAAGGGACGCCTCAACCGGTGATCGGGTCCTGGCTCGACCAACACTGGTTCGCGGTCGCGCTTGCCGTCGTATACACCGCGTTCCTGGTGGCCCACGCCCGGCTCGGCCTGCGGGCCGGCAAGACCGCCGCCGGCTTCTTCATCGGCGATCGCCGCCTTGGCGGCGCGGTCATCGGCATTTCGTTCTACGCCACGTTCGCCAGCACGAACAGCTACGTGGGACTCGCGGGAAAGAGCTACGAGTATGGCCTGCCGTGGCTGACCATGGCCGTGATGCTGGTCGTTTTCTGCTGGCTGTCGTGGCGCGTCGTGGCACCGCGGATGCGCCGTTTCGCCGCCGCGTGGGGTTCGCTGACAGTGCCGGATTTCCTCGCTGTCCGATTCAGCAGCGACCGCGTGCGCATCGCGGCGGCGGCGGTCATCGTGTTCTCGTGCCTGCTGTACCTGATCGCCGTGTTCAAGGGCGCCGGCAACCTCCTCCAGGTGTTCCTCGGCATTCCCTACCAGCTTGCGGTGATCGTGACGCTCGGCCTCATCGTCATGTACACGATGCTCGGCGGATTCGTGTCGGTAGTGCGGACCGACGTGCTGCAGGGTTGCCTGATGGTCGTCGGGTCCATCCTGTTGTTCTACTTCATCACGTCAGCCGCGGGCGGCGTCGGCGTCATCGCGGAATTGCCGAGCGAGCCCTCCCGTGCCCACCTCGTCGAACTGAACGGCGCCATTCCGTTCGTGGTCCTGATCGGCATCGCGCTCGCCGGCTCGCTGAAACTCCTGGTCGATCCCCGGCAGGTCACCCGTTTCTACGGCTTGAAGGACGAGCGCAGCGTTCGCGTCGGGATCTGGGTGGCCGTCATCGGGATCCTCGTGATCCAGTTCTGCCTTTTCCCGCTGGGTCTGTACGCACACTTCCTGCTCGATGGGGTGACGGACACAGACCTCGTGGTGCCGACGTTGGTCAACGATCCGGCGGTGATTCCCCCTCTCGTCGGCGACTTCCTCGTGATCGCGATTCTTGCCGCGGCGATGTCATCCCTCGACAGCGTGCTCCTAGTCGCGGCCTCGGTGGCATCGCGGGACCTCTTCGGCAAGCATCGGAGCAGCGACGGCACGGTCGTGACCGGCGCCCGGCTCGGCATCGCCGGCTTCGCCGCCGTAGCGGCGGTCGTTGCCCTCAATCCACCGGGCGGCATCGTCGAGATCACGATCTTCTCCGGCAGCCTGTTCGCGGTCTGTTTTGTGCCGACCATCCTGCTGGGTTTGCATTGGCGCCGCGGTAACGAGGCGGCGGCGCTAACGGCGTTCGGCGTGGGAATCACGGTGCTGTTGGGCTGGCTACTGGCCGGGTTGGGCGATGTCGTGCACGAAGTCTTTCCGGCCCTCTTCGCATCCACGGCTGCCTATGTGGTCGTCTCTCTACGCGGCTCACCCGTGACCGACTTGCAGGTCGCCCACATGTTTCAGATCGAAAGGACATCCCGGACCGCTTGACGGAGGCAGGACCTCACCTGTCCACGGGCCAGTGCTCCACCGGCACTGCCCGCATCGGAAAGTCGTCGACGTTTGCCGTGGCGAGCGCCGCTCCAATCCCTTCCGCTGCCGCCGCGATCAGGCAATTCGCCTGGTGCAGGGTCACGCCCTGCTCCGCGAACGTCCGACGCCAAATGCCCGCTTGAATGCCTTGTGCAACACCAAGCGGGGCCAAGCGCAATGCATTGAACAGACGACGGGCAGCAGCCTCCTCGCCCGGCCGCAGACCTCGCCAAATCTCCTCGACCGATATCGCGCAAACCCAGGGTTCGACGCCGCGCCTACGCAACCCAGTCAAGCGTGACGCAGCCGGACGACCTCGAAGCGCGTCGATCAGCACGGTGGAGTCGAGCAGCAACCGCGCCACCTTTCAACCAGATCGGCGATCATCGCCGTGTCGCTGCCGCCTCACCCACGCCGCCGGATCGTCGTCCCACTCGTGACCGATATCCGGAATCCCGCCCAACGCCACCTCGATGTCATCCCAGCGCCGTTCATCGTAAAGCCCACGTCGAATGAGTTCGGAAATGAAGGCGCTGCGCCGACGCGTGCCTGGTCGCGCATATTCGGTACGCGGGATGGCCCACCGCGCCGGCACCATGCCGTGGTGCCGCGCCTCGACGCAATTGACGCGCCCGTCAGGGCGCGTCAATGGTCTCCCGGTAACCGTTTGCCAGTGATTGCTCGAAACCGGCGAATACGGAATCGAGCATGGCCAGGCGCTCACCTCTCGCGTCCGCTGGCAGGAAAGAGTGTGCCAGGCAGTCGCGGGAGATTGTCTTGATGTCATCGTAGCCGAGATCGTATCGCTGCACGGCCTTCACGTATTCCATCGTGAGGTTCGATCGGCTGACGCCCATGGGCTGCGCTTCGTACTCTCGGGATCGAGCGCACGCAAGCTGCGCCGCGGTCGTGTCAATCTGCTGGCGGGCCGGGCCATCACGACATCCATGTTTCCATTGGTGCCGGCGGAGCTCTCCTTCGAGATCGATCCCGAGCGGGCGCTGCGTTTCGGCATGCTGCCGATGGCGGTCACCACCAACACTCCGCAGGACTATCTCCGGACTTATGCCGATACATATCTTGTTCAGGAGATCCAGGCCGAGGCGCTGACACGCAATATCGGAGCGTTCGCGCGCTTTCTCGAAATTGCAGCACGCCAGAACAGCCACGTTACCAATGCTGCGGGCATCGCACGCGACGCGGGAATCACCCGTCGAACCGTACAGAACCATTTCGAGATTCTGACCGACACCTTGATCGGATTCTGGCTGCCGGCGTGGAAGTTGAAGTCGGCCACCAAGCAGGTACGTCAGAGCAAGTTCTACTTCTTCGATTCCGGCGTCGCCCGCGCGCTGAGCGGCCGGCTCTTCTATCCACCGACATCCGAGGAAATGGGCCCCCTGGCCAAAACCTTCGTGCTCAACGAACTGCGTGCCTGGCTCGGGTATTCCCGCACGGACTACGGGCTGTCCTTCTGGCGCAGCTACGACGGTGTGGAGGTGGACGTGCTGTGCGAGACGGTGGAAGGTTTCGTTGCAATCGAGATCAAGGCGTCGTCGCGATGGGAGAAGCGCTTCAACCGTGGACTGCACCGAGTCGCGGACGACCTCGGGAAGGAGCGGACCAGGTGCTATGGCGTGTACCTTGGCGAACGGGCGGCACTTTGGGACGATGTCCACGTGCTGCCCCTGATCGACTTTCTGAAGCGGTTGTGGGCGGGTGAGATCATCCACGTTCCGTGAGCGCCGACTATCTCCAATCCCCAGGACGGGATAGGAGGACGCCCTGATGCGACGGACCCGGATGCGCCTGCGTTCACGCCCGTTCAGTCCTCGCCATGCTTACCTTCCCGCAGAAGGAGGTCATCCGAGAGTTCATCCACCGAGCGGCGTGTGGATACGCGTGGCTGGCGGGGGCGAAGAGATCGTCGTTGACCGCCCGTAGACTAGCTCGACACGTATTTAGTCTATAAAAGCCATCATTTAGTTCATACCAGGATGCAGCGCAATCGCCTGGCGCATAGCTCTCATTCCACCGTGGTCTCATAGCGAACCCCGTCCGGCACCGGCACGGCCTGGTGCACGGTCACGCCGAATTGCCCCTCCGTGAGCTCGGACGAGTCCACGGCGACGAAGGACGTGTAGTTCGACACGAGTTGATGTCGCAGCGCGATGCGCCTGATGGCGTCGCGAAGCTCCCCATGCGGGTCGCCGACGGTCGCCTGCCGGTCGTGCAGGTCGGCGATATTCGAGCGCGCCCAGACCTTGGCGATGTAGGGACCGGCAGTCCCCTGGTCGTTCGCATCAAGCATGAAAGAACGGCGCGAGTCGTCCACCGTCCCCGATAAGGTCACCGAAGTGGGGTCGCCTTCGAACCGGCCGGAGACGACCAGGGGCCGGCCGACGAACAGGTCGGGGAGTTGGGCGGGATAGGTGTCCGAAACGGTCATGCCGCCCCAGTCGATCTCGACGTCGGTGAGCGCGGCGTGGCTCACCCGGTCGAAGAACACCCCCATGACCTCCTCCGCGGAATCGTTGACGCCCAGATAAGCGGCCACCCCGCGCCCCTCCCTGGCCATGCGTTCCAGAAGGTAGCGATTGACGGAAGAACCGACCCCGAAGCTGAATATGCGGGCGGCGCCGCGACGCCGATGCACCTCGGCCAGGATGTCGGACTCGTTGCCGATATAGCCATCGGTCAGAAACGAGACGAAGCGGAAACGGGACGGGTTGTGGGGAAAGTCGAGGGCCGCCTTGATCCCCTCGAGCATCATGGTGCCGCCCTGGCTGTTCAGGTTCGCAAGATACCGTCGCGCGGCCGCCAGGTTCGGTTTGGTCGCGCGCACCGGCACCGCGCCGAATTGAGAAGCGTCGTCCGAAAAGCGGATGATCTGGAAAGTATCGTTCGGATCGAGCCGCGCCAGCGCCGTGGCCACCGCCTTCTTGGCCTGCTCCAGGGGACGGCCGGACATCGAACCGGAGCAGTCGATGACGAACACCATCTCCATCGGCCGACGGGAAACGCCCGCGGTGTCGATCGGCGGAATCATCATCAGCGAGAAGAACCCCTCGCCCGTTTCCGGATCCTTGTATGTCATCAGATTCGATTTGACGGTGTCCCCGGCGACCCGGAAATCGAGCACGAAATCCCGGTTGGGAATAGTGGTTCGGTTTGCCAGTTGCACGGTCGCAGCCGCAGGCTCATCTCGCGTCACAACAATCTCGTGGGTCGATTTCAGCTCTTCGATCTGCACTCCGGCATCGATGCGTACCGTAATGCCGAGGTCGTGGCCCGAGCGTTCCGTCGGCGCCAGGTATTCCACGCCGGTTGCGCCCGGCGTTGCCGAGTTGACCCCGCGAGGGATCGCCGGGATGGGATCCGAGTGGCCCGGCGGATTGAAGCGCGGCCCGACCACGGTGGGAAACACGAACGAATACCATCCGTCCTTGAAGGCGAGCGTGTGGAAGTAGGTGATGTCGACGTCGATGGCCTTGCCGGGCTCGATGTTGGCGACTTTCTGCTCGAATATGTTCGGCCGCCGCTGCACGAGCAAGCTCGCCCGGTAGCCCTGGGCTCGCGCCTCGCGGTAGATCGCCTCGGCTTCTTCCTTTTCGCGCAGAATGCCGCGAATCGTACGGTCCCCGATGACCATCAGAAAATCGGTGACGGCGGCTTGTTCCGGCAACGGAAAGACATAGACGGCCTCGATCTTGGTGTCGAACGGGTTGGCGAACTGCTGTTTGACCTGGACCGTGCCGATGTGGCCGGCAATGGCCGCGTCCACGGCCGTGTGCCGCAAGGGCAGCGGCACCCGTTTCGTGCCGCTGGCGTCCGCTTCGGAGGGGACGCTCACGACCATCGCCCCGGAACCGGGATCCAACGGGGTTTCGTCGACTGGAGGTCGTGAAGATCGAGTTGTCCGCTGAGGCCGTTCGCGCGCCGTGGCGGTAACCATAATCTCCTCGACGAAACCTCCCTGCTCGACGATACCTCCCTGGAAGTGATCCAAAGCCGGCGCTGGCGCTGGCTTCGCGATGACCCAAATCTCGTCTACTGCAACCACCGATTCGGAACGCGAATCGGAAACGGGTACCGGCTCCGGTTGTGCCACGGGCACTTGTCCCGGTGGCGGCTTGGTGGAGCACGACGCGAGCAACGCGGCACCGGTCAGCAAGGTTGTCATGGAGAGCGTGAACCGAAACTGTCTGTTCATTGGGATCTCTCTTGCGGGTTTTCGTTGGACTCTGCGAAGGAAATCGACGCCTCGATCGCGCGTCCCTCCGGCGAGGTTGCCGCGATCAGGCGCAGTTCGAAATCGGGTTCCCCTTCCAGCATCAGGTGCAGCGTGGCGAGACGCACGCGGCCGATGGGCAACTGGCTCCCGTCAACCAGGGAATAGTCGGCGACGACGATTCTGGAAGCGCCGCCGCGGGCGACCGCCTCGCGGTCGTAATACGGCGCTCGCGGGAACGCCGCGTGACCGCCGTTCTCGACACCCACCACCTTCATGGCGCCGGTGCGATCCTCGAGTTCGAACTGCCAGGCGGCCACGGCTGCCGGGCTGTCGAGGTGGATTTCCAGGGGCGCGAAACGCGGGGTCGACACTTCGTCCGCGCAGGCAACGCCCGGGAGCAAGGCCAGCAGGGCAAAAACCGGAAGCAGGCTCTTCATTGCGTGCCGTTCCCATCGAGTGCGACCAGGCGAAAGGCGAAGGCATCGAGAGCGGTCTGGTCGACGCCCTGCCCCGTCCGCGCCAGGGCCAGGACATCGGCTATATCGATTTGACCGGAACCGTCGATATCCGCGTAGATCGACGTGTCCGCCTGGTCCGAAAGGCGATTTGTCGTGAATAGGGCAACCGCAAGCACACAAGCCGCCGCCGCAGCGCTCCAGGCGCCCGGTGTTTGCCAGCGCGGGACTCCGAGAGGCGCGAAATGGGCGCGCGCCATGGTTGCCAGGGAGCGGTCGACCCGGGACGTGATCACCGCGGGAGCCCGGTCGATGCGTTTCAGTTCGTCGATCAGGTCTTTCGGTAGCTGTGCGTCTTGTTCGTCTGCGCCGGTCATGTCACGAGTTCCTTGTCCATATAACGCGCGACATGCGAAAAAGGTTCATTCAATCGAAAAAATCTTCCAGCAAGGGGGAGGAGCGCAGGTTTGCGATACCCCCATGAAGCCGGGATTTCACGGTGCCCTCGGGTATGTCCAGCGCCTCCGCGATCTCCCTGAGCGACATTCCATCCACAAAGCGAAGCGTTAGCGCCTCTCGCTGGCCAGCCGGAAGAACCGCGAGGAGCCTGCCTATATCGTCGTCCTGCTGGGCCGGTCGCGCGGCGAGATCATCGGGCGTCAGGTTATCGGCAGCCGGGAACCTGCCAGCCTTGCGTTCCGCCGAAATGGCCGAGTTCTTCGCGATCGGGTACAGCAGCGTCGTCAGCTTGGCGGTCAGCGTTATCCCGTCGCCGGCGGGCGGAAACCGGCGCAGCAGTTGAACGAAGGTGTCCTGAAGCACATCCAGCGCGGTATCGATGTCGGACGTAAAGCGCAGCGCGACACGCAGCACGTAGTCCTTGTGGCGCAGGTACAGGGCCTCGAATGCGGCCGCCGCGGCGCGCCGATCACCCTGATTGCAGGCTCTCACCAGCGTTTCATCGCTGCGCGGGTCTCGCTGACGACTTGTATGGAACATACACTGCCACCACGGCTGGAGGACTTGCAACGTCGGAGTTCCCTGGGCATCACGGGCGCACTGTAATCCAGTGGGCTGAAGGCTCCTGGCCATGCCAGGGCTCACTCGACGGTTAACGCTACATCGCTTCCTCGCTCATCGGCCGGCAATCTGACGGGCGGAATTCCATAATACAAGCGAAGGCAGCCAGTGCAGCAGGGGCTTGGCGCCACCACGTCCGATCGACACCCCTAACCAATCCCCCGCCGATCCGCCCAAGCCTGGATCGAGCCGAACGCTGTGCCTGCCTGCTGGGACCGGGGCCGTCCGAAGGGCCGCGGATCGGAGCGAGACCGCGGGGAACCCAGCGATCGAGATCGATCCCCAGCACGCCCCGGCTGACAAGGGGAGATCGCCGCAACGGCGAGACAGACGTTCCACTGACCAAAGGAACACCCCGAGAGCAGTGCCGGCGGCGTCCGCGAGGACGGAACAGGGTGCGAAGAGGATGACCGGGAATTCTTGTTAACCGCGATTCCGCTCAGCGCCGACCGATCGACAAGCATCGGTCGGATGCGAGAACTTTCTTACATACATCGCCGACCGCTTGTCCCCAACCAAGCCGACCGTCTGCCGCCGTGCCGTGCCCGATTCTTGCCCCTCCACCGCCCGATCCGGAACCTAGCCGCCACCACCGCCACTCCGCCCGTCGTCCGAAAACGGTCCCTTCGGAGGCCGATCCGGACGACATCCGCCCCCGAGTCGCGCTACACAGTGCCCTCGTTTCCGAAAACGTGCCCCATATCCGAAGGAGGCCGCTCTGCGCGCCGCCTGCGGAGCGATCCCGCACCGACGGTCGCGCGCCTGATGGCCCGAAGCCGCAGTCCTCCACGAGGCGTAACCAGACGGGGTTATTGCAGCCAGAAGCGGCGGAGTAACCGGTCGTTTTGTTTTTCGAGTTTGTCCCGCCCGTGCAGCCATCGAGCGTTTTCAACAACCAGCAAGTCCCCAGGTTGAAGCCTGATACGCTTGTGACCGGCTCCCATGGCAAGCAAGCCCCTGAAAGTCCTCAAGGCCCGACGGCCTGTATCCGTCGCCTGCAATACGCGATACCACGGCGCATAGTAAAGCCGCTTGCCGCTCCACACCGGCGCCGTCCGAAGAACCTGTCGCGGCAGCTGCGGTGGCACATCCTGTTCGACTTGCTGAAGCGCTTCGGCCTGCTCGCCCATCAACGAAAGCACGACATGTCCGTCCGCCAGCACACTGGCGCCATCCCGATCCGCCTGTGACTCGCACCACCAAGCCACGATGCGGGCTTCCGGATGGTCGGTATGCAACGGTACCGCGTCGTGCCCGCACAGGTAGGTCGTAGCGCCCTTCATCTGCCGCACCTGTGTCTGCTCAACGATTTCGCCGATCCCGGACAACACCTCGGGAACCGCCTCCCGCCCGACTGAAAAGACAGCCAAACCGTCCCGCTGCAATCCGGCCCGAATGACGGCTAAAGTCTCTGTCATCCTGATGCGGCGGCAGCAATTTCCGTCGATATGCTCTTGCACGCGTGCCAGCACCGGTTCTGGCAGTCATGCCAGCAGTTGGTCCCATTTCCCATATCGGCAACATAGGGTTCCCCGAACACCTGTTGCCAGCGCTCCGCAGTCTTGGCGAAGACCTCGCTTAGGACGGCCGCTTCTTCGGGCGTCTTACCGAAACCGCCATCGTGGTCCAATATGTGTCCGCAGTACCTGGAGCAGTCTTCGAAATAGGCGACCGGCGCCTGCATGTGCAGATGCCAGATCAAGTCGATGTCTCGCGTCGGAGCGACCCCTGGACCTAAGCTCGCCAGGTGAAAGAACTTCCGATACCGCTGTATGGCTTCGTCGAGCCTCTCGGGAGCCCACTCCGACACTTCCGATTCCGAGCGTCGTGCCGCCTCTCGCAGGTCAACGGAAAAGACCGGGAGATCTGTCAGTTTAATTGCCCCCTTCGGATTCCCGCCCTCGCTTCCTCCTAGTTTGCTCATGTCGTGCTCCGTGTGCAGTTTGAGTCACCCGGACCCGCCGTGTACGCGCGTCCTGGTGACCAGAATGCTAGGCAACGTAGATGAACACAGACTGAAGCGAGAGGCTGGTCGCTTTTTCTGGAGTCGTCTCCGACAGTTCCCGCGCCGCCTGATCGCCGACCCTGCCGCCACCGCGCCCACTCCGCCGGTTGCCGAAAACAGTCGCTTCGGAGCCGAACGCGCCCCCCAAATCGCGCTCCAGAGTCCCATCGTTTCCGAAAACGCGCCCCATATTCCGAACGAGGCCGCTCTCCGCGCCACCAGCACGCCGACAGCCGCTCCGCAAGGGTTCCCACCGTCGACACGGTAATCCTCCACAGCGCGCGCCAGCTCGACGGCAACGCCGTTCCCGTACGCGACGTCCGCTCCGTCGTCCTCTCCGCCGGGCCAGAGATGGCCGGGAGTACCCTTCCGGCCATCGTCAACCTCCCCGTCGCCGTCGGTGCCGTGTCACCCGCCAGGGCCGCAGCACCAGCGGAGGATCCGCGAAATGGATTGACTCGGTGACGCCGGTGGCGTTCCCGGCCCCTGCCTCGGTCTTCCACACTCTGCACGAAACTGATCCTGCCGCCTCGCCCCCAAAGGGCCGACGACCATGCACGACATTGACATGGGTAGGTCATTGGCCTACAAAGGCGCATGGAGTTCGAGTGGGACGACGCCAAGAGCGATGCCTGTTTCGCGGATCGAGGCTTCGACTTCGCGTACGTCGCGCACGCATTCCTCGATGAGGATCGGATCGTCGGCGTGGACCGGCGCTGGGACTACGGTGAGGACCGCTACCGGCTGCTGGGCGCGGTAGAGGGTCGGGTGTTCGTGGTGATCTACACCATGCGGGGGCTCGACGATCCGCATCATTTCTGCCCGGAAGGCCAACCGCAGGGAGGTTCGGGAATATGAGCGAAACACGGTTGACGATTGATCCGGACAGCCCGCAGGGCCTTCCCCGGGGGCGGGTCGATCACAAGATGCTGGATGCGACCGGCGAGGAGGACATCGCCCGCCAGGCGCGCGACGACGACGCCGAGGCGATGCGCGACATGGGACGCTTCGCCCGCCGGGTACGTCGGCGTCTCGGACTGACGCAGGTCGAGTTCGCGCGGCGCATCGACGTGCCTCACGAGACCATCCGCAACTGGGAACAGGGCAAGCGGGGGCCGACGGGTGCGGCCAGGGCGTTGCTCAGGATCCTCGACAAGGCGCCGGAGACGGCGCTACGTGTCCTTGGCTGACGCCGAGGGCGGCGATACGCGCCACCGCACCGGTTCCCGGAAAGCCGCGCCGGACACGTAGCGCGCTCCGCCGAACCGAAGTGCCACTATCGTCGGAAGGTTGCAGATCGCGCCACTGCGGTTCATTTCTTCGCGCCACAGAACCAGTAATCGTGCTCGTACGCGTTCTGGACAAACATAAAAAAACGTTGTTAAATCAGAATGTTGATGGCAGTGTGCCGCTGAGGCACTGAGCGCGAATCAGAGGCCGCAAGGCTTTCCAGGATCGCTCTAAAAGTCCTTTAGCATTTTTGTACACATAAAGTTATTGGGACTCCGCTCAGCGTCGACTGATCGGCGAGCATCGGTCGAATGCGAGATTTCTTACAAACATCGCTGACGCTTGTCCCCAAGTCCCGGTCGGCGGATCCTCCATGATACAAGTGAAGGCAGGCGTTGACCGGCGCACGCGAACTCGCCTAGTCACCTCGCGCCAGCATCTCAACATACGCTTCAATGAATCTGTCTTGAACGATGCTGCCTGCGGCAAGCTCAATGACCAGGTCCGCAAGCTCGATCTGATGCTCGGATGCGATGATTTTCTCGTCGTTCATCAACAGGATCAGATCGCCAGCGGCCAGGGCCGTACGTTTATTCGCGTCATTGAAAGGATGACCAACCGTAAACGCATACACCGTGAAGGCCACGACCTGCGGGATAGTCGGATCTTCGAACTGATATGCCAGGTTCGTCTTGATGCGACCGAGTATGGCACCGAGCGACAAGCCGAATCGAGACCCCGGTAGTCCTCCGTGCCTTGCCAGGACGTACTCATGCAGGTCGGCGATCTGCTGCTCGGTTGGTAGCGCGATCTTCACCGCTTCGCAAGGTAGGCCAGCACCTCTGATCGCTGATCAAGAATCGAACGGGTCAGTTCCGCCACCCGGGCGTCGTCGATCGTGTCGAAAGCCAGGGACTCTACCGGGACGTAGTATCCCTCCACCTTGCTGTTGCGCAGGATGGCAGTCGGTTTCTTCTCGTCGAGAATCCGACTGGCCTGCTGCTTGAGCTCGGTCATGGTGACGTATCGCATGGCGATTCCAAGTGCCGATATCGGTACCGAATAGTGGTCCCGATATCGGTACTTGTCAAACCACCACGAACTCCGGTGACTGGACCTGCATCGCGGCGGCAATGTTGTGCAGTCCATTGCCTTCTTCCGAGCCAGCCATCAGCGGACCGCTGACCGTATCGGGCCAATACATCTCGGAAGGTTGCTTCTCCCCGTAAGGGTCTTCTCGGCCGACATGTCTCTCTCGATCGCCGCACGCAATGCTCTTTGACCCTCGCCGACGTAGCACATTCCAGCACATTCCCGAGACAGGCAAATCGAGCCCTTGCGCGGGCACGGATTCTGCGTCCCGGGCTCGGGGTGCATATCCGCACGGCAACCACCCACCAAAAGGGGTTTGTTGAATCCCCCACGTTCGGTTAGGGTGCGCGGTTTGGCGTCTCGACCGAAGACGCTGACAGGAGGGAAGCGAGTGAAGATCGCCGTGGTGCGGGAATCGCACTCTTGGGAGCGCCGTGTTGCCCTGGTTCCGGAGTCGTGCGAAAAGCTGATCCAGGCCGGGTTCAGCGTTGCCATCGAGTCCGGCGCCGGCGCAACCGCCGGGTACCATGACGAGGCCTACCGGGCCGTGGATGCGGTCATCGAAACCGATCCCCGGGCGCTGGTTCAATCGGCGGACATCCTCCTCAAGGTCAATCCCCCATCAAACCTCGACGGGCGTGCCGAAATCGACTGGATCTGTCCGTCCACGATCATCGTGGCATCGTTGATGCCTTTGCGAAATCCGCGGGAAATGGAGGTGCTCGCGAAATCCGGCGCCATCGCCTTCTCGACCGACGCGATTCCACGCACGACGCGCGCCCAGGCGATGGACACGCTGTCGTCCATGGCCAGCGTCAGCGGTTACAAGGGCGTGTTGCTCGCCGCCGTGGAACTGCCCAGGTATCTGCCGATGCTGAGCTCCGCGGCCGGCACGGTCTTCCCGGCCAGGGTCTTCGTCATCGGGGCTGCCGTGGCCGGTCTCCAGGCGCTTGCGACGGCCAAGCGCCTGGGCGCGATGGTGTCGGCGACCGACGTGCGACCGGAAGTCAAGGAGCAGATCGAAAGCGTAGGGGCCAAGTACGTTGGCATCGAGCTTACGGAAGACGCCTCGGCCGGCGGCGGCTACGCCAAGGAGCTCAGTGCGGAGGATCAGCAGCGGCAGCGCGACATGCTGATCGATGAGGTATCCAGGTCGGACGTTGTCATCACCACCGCCCTGATCGGGGGCGTCTTCGCGCCGAAGATCGTCACCCTGGAGATGGTCCGCTCGATGCGTCCGGGCTCGATCGTCGTCGATCTCGCCGCCGACGGTGGCGGCAACTGCGAGGCCTCCGTACCGGGCGAAACCGTCGAGGTAGACGGCGTACGGATCATCGCACCGTTAAACCTGCCGGCCACCATGCCCGAGCACGCGAGCCTGCTGTTCTCGCGGAACCTGGCGCGCTTCATCGAGACGTTCTCGAACGAAGGCACGTTCGAGATCGACACCGAGGACGAGATTCAGGCAGGCTGCCTGATCGCCAGAGACGCCGAGATCGTACACGAGCGCACACGCGAGGCGTTGGATGCGTTGGCGAGGGGTGCCGCATCGTGAACCCGCGTCGTTACCTGCCACAGTGGGTCGTCACCGTCCTTTCCGTCGCCATTGGCGTGACGGCGATTGCCATGATCGCGCGATCCGATCCGGTGACTGTCGCCGAGGCAACCTCGTCCACCGGCCAGGCGGCAGGCGCGGTCGACTACTGGCCGATGGTGTTCGTCTTCCTGTTGTCAACGTTCATCGGGCTCGGCGTGATTCGGCGCGTGTCTCGACTGCTGCATACGCCCCTGATGTCCTTGACGAATGCGATCTCGGCCATCGCGGTCGTGGGTGCAATTCTCATCGCGGGGCCCGACTACCCGCCCGCGATTCGCCTGCTCGGGGGCATCGCGCTGTTCGCCTCGGTCACCAATATCGTCAGCGGGTTCCTTATCACCGACCGCATGCTGAAGATGTTCAAGCGGGGCGGACCGCAATGAACCCGGGGTATGTAGAACTCTTCTACCTCACGGCGACTGCCCTGTTCGTCTTCTCGCTGCATTGGATGAACCATCCCGAGACGGCGCGCAGAGGCGTGGCGGCCGGCGCTGCGGCCATGTTTCTCGGCGTGGTGGCGACGTGGGCGCAGCCGTTCGTTGTCAACCACGGTTGGATGGTGCTCGCGGTCGTGGCCGGAGTCGCCGTCGGCTACCCGCTGTCACGTGTCGCGCTCACTGCAGCCCCGCAGCGGACGGCCCTGTCGCATGCGTTCGGCGGCCTCGCGGCCGCGCTTGTCGGCACGGGAAAGTACTACCTGTGGCTCGCCGAAGGCCCCGAAGAGCTCACGACTTTTCGGATGGTCGCGATCATCGCGGAGGTCATTCTCGGATGCATCACGCTCACCGGAAGCCTGTTCGCGGCCGGCAAGCTGCAGGAGCTCAAGTGGGTGCCGCAACGCCCGGTCACCTATCCGTTGCAGAACGTGGTCAACATCGCGCTGTTGCTCGTTGCGATCGGGATCGGTACATGGCTTGCGCTCAACCCGGCGGCACCGTTTGCGGCGATGCTATTCCCTGTCGTCATCGTCATCGCCCTCCTGTTCGGCATTCTCCTGATCGTGCCGATTGGCGGCGCCGATATGCCAACGGTCATCGCGATACTCAACTCGTATGCCGGCCTTGCGGCCGTGGCGATGGGCTTCGTGCTCGAGAACAACCTGCTCATCACCGCCGGCGCGCTGGACGGATCGAGTGGCTTGATCCTGTCGATCATCATGTGCAAGGCGATGAATCGGTCGTATCTGAACGTGCTGTTCGGCGCCTTCGGTTCGGTCAAGCAGGCTGCGCCCGAAGGGACCGAGCAAGGTGAATACAAGGCGGACACGCCGCAGAGTGCTGCCCAGATCATGGAGCAAGCCAACAGTGTCGTGATAATCCCCGGCTACGGCATGGCGGTGGCGCAAGCGCAGCACCGCGTGCGCGAACTCTACGACCTTCTGAAGAGACAGGGCATCACCGTGCGCTTTGCCATTCATCCGGTCGCGGGACGGATGCCCGGGCACATGAACGTGCTGCTTGCGGAGGCCGACGTGCCGTACACCGATCTCGCCGAGATGGACGACGTCAACAGGGACATGCCCCAATGCGACGTCGCCCTGGTGATTGGCGCGAACGATGTCGTCAATCCAGCCGCCAACACAGACGCGTCGAGCCCCATCTACGGGATGCCCATCATCGAGGCGGGCAAGGCGCGAACGATCTTTGCCATCAAACGGTCGAAAAACCCCGGTTTCGCAGGGATCGACAACGCACTCTACTTCGACGACAAGACGTGGATGCTGTTCGGTGACGCCAAGTACGTCGTGGGCGAGCTTATCAAGGAGCTTTCGGACAAGGCCGGCATTCGCTAGCCCGGATATTTCAGGCGCGCGAGGACAACGGCCGCGACGATGGATGGATCTTCGACAGGCGCCGCCCGGACTGCGCGTACCCGCCAAGCGCGCGGGGCTATTCCAGTTGCCGCTCGATCTGCATCTCGATGACGACGGGCGCTTCGATCACGCCTCTCGATTCCCCGACCCCGCAACCGAGCGGGAGGAAGTCGCCGGGCGCGTCGCGCCCGATCACGCCGGACACCCAATACGGATCGGCCTGCGTCTTGTCCACGTCGTAGCCGAGGTCGGCGAGGGCCTCGATGGTAATCGAGCTCAGGGGGTTGGCCCCGAGCGTGTAGATCCCGGTCGCCATCAGTTCGGTGCCGAACACGGACAGGCGCCAGTGCGTGTCTCTCGAGCCGCCCCACCCTGCTCCGTTCTCCACCGGCACCTTGGCGCCGGAATAGGACGACCCGCCCCGGCTGTTGAATTCGGCGATCGCCAGCGGACCGGTGAAATGCGTGTCCGGCGCCGGCTCGATCTCCACGCCGAGAACCAGCGACGGGTTTTCAAGCATGCCGAGGTCCTTCCACAACTGGCCGTAGAGTCCCAGGGCGTGCCCCATCTCGTGCAGGGCGACGTCTTCCATCAGCCCGCCCCTCAGACCCGGCAGGTCCGCGCTGTCGAACTCGACGATCGACACGATCGGCAAGTAGGACACCGGGCGTATCCGGCAATGTCGCGCTTGGGCGAGCGTGTTGCGGGACCCGTCGATGTACTTCTCGGTCACGTAGATCACGTGGTCGTCGACGACGCGAGCGAGCCTGGGCAGGCCGAACCCGCAGCCGGCCGGGTTGCTGGAGTAGTCGAAGTTCGGCAGGCCGCCCTCGACGATCTCCATCCAGCGCCGGGCGGCGGCTTTGATCGACTCCTGCTGCCCGGAGGTGAAGTCGCCCGAGAAGATCAGTTCGATGTCGAAGGAGGCGGCGCCGTCCGTGGTCCGGTCCACCGCCGCCGAGCGCGCCTCGACGGCGCCGTCGCAGGTCTCGCCCCGGTAACCGTAGTCCGCCTCGTAGACCGTGCCGGGCTCGAAGAAGCCGGCGAGATTGGTTCGCAGCGTAATGGCCTGACTGCCGGCCTCGGACCCGGTGACCGTGTGGCAGCCCATGGCCCAGGGTCCGCGCGGCGATTTGTGCCGAGCCCGGAGTTCGTAGGCGCGGGTTTCGCCGGCCGCGAAGGAGTCGGTGAACTCGAACTTGAGGACGGCCCCGTCGATGCTCACGTCCGGCCGCCCCAGCGTCGGCGCGCTCACCGTCACGTCGAAGGCGTGCATGGACTCGGCACCGTACGCGTCCCGCGCCGTGATCGTGACTGTCGCCGTGCCGCCCGACCCCGGAATGATCGTCACCACACCCAGCCGGACCGACACCGCCGCCACCGCCGAGTTGTTCGACGAGACGGTGAACTCGATGTCGTCGCCGTCCGGGTCCAGGAACACGCGGTCCGCGTACACGACCTCCGCGGCGCCGCCGACGGCGCTCCGGATGCTCTCGGGGGCGACGCCCGGGTCCACTCGAGGGGCGCCATTGCGCGTCGATGCAACGGTGGACGGCGACCAGTCGCTGGTTCCCTCGTCGTTCTCCGCCCGCACCTGCACCTCGTAGAGCGTGGCCCACTTTAGGCCCGTGATCTTCGTCTCCAGGGTCCGTCCGACCGACCAGTTGCGAAAATCGCCTTCGCCCTGGACGCGGTACTGGATGTCGTAGTCGTCGATGGCGGGTCCCGCTATCACCTCCTGCCGGCGGCTCGCCCGCACGTCGAGCGAGTAGCGCGAGTTGGGATCGGGGTCGACACGCGGCGCCGGCGGCGTGGCCGGTGGCTCGTCCTCGTCGCCGACCGTGACGACGACGGTCCGGGTCGCCGTCCGCTCCCGGCTGCCCGCGCCGCTCGTCGCCGTCACCGCGAGCTCGTAGGCGTTGTTCCGGTCCGCATCCGCGGGTCGCTCGTAGTCCGGGACGATCACGAAGTGCAGGGCGCCGCCGTCGGCCACGCGGAAACGGTCTTGGTCGGCGCCCGCGGTGATCGCGTAGCCGGTGACGCTGTCTTCGTCGTCGGCGTCGGTGGCGGAGACCGTACCGACCAGCCGGGGCACCTTAACCGGCTGGACGCAGGCACCGCAGGAGAGCGGAGTTCGGCGGTCGGCGCCGGGCGCCCATCGCCCGCATGGGCCGTTTCAGTCGGTGGTCGTCCCGGTCACGGAGTCCGACCACAGGCCCGTGCCCTCGTCGTTGCCGGCGCGGACCTGCACCTCGTACTCCCTACCCGATTGCAGGCCGGCGATCGTCGTCTCGGCAGCCGTGATGGACGTGTCCTCCACGGTGGGTGAAATCGCCCCCCGAATCCGCGATGCGGTAACGGTAGTCGTAGTCCGAGATCTCCGGCCGCCCCTCGTTGAAATTTTGCATGAGGGAGGTGGCGCCACGGTTTACCGCATGCTGCGCTGGGGAAACGACTACATCGACATCGGAGAGGCCGCCTACGAAGCTCGCTACCGCAGCCGGACTCTCGCCAACCTCATTGCCACCGCGAAGACTCTCGGCTACAACTTGGTATCCCAAAACGCCACAGATCAACCAAGCAACTGACGAGCTCACGCCACTTGATTGCCCGGTTCGATTTGTTTCACATCAGCCTACTGTCCGAAAAACCCCTACCACCCGGTGGAGCGGCCGAGACCGTGACGGTGACGGTGAAAGTCTGGCTCGCCGTCAGGCCGGTTACGTCAGTCGCCGTCACAGTGATGTCCGCCGTGCCAACCTCGCCGGCGCGAAGAACAACGTATGGCCCGTGTATGCTTATTGTGGCGCGAACCACGACGGCGTCAGATGAAGAGGCACCATACACGAGATCATACCCGTCGGGATCGGTAAAATAGCTATTCAGATCCCAGACATACGTTTCTACGCCGGCGGACACCAACACGTCACTTATGCGACGCGTCACCCTCGGAGGGCGCGTCCTGACGATGACATCAAACGTCTCTTCTACCGACAGGCCCGCCCGATCGGTCGCTACCACCGTTGCCGTTGTCTCCCCGGCGCTGACCCCTTCAATTACCAATCGGGCGAATCCATGCCCGGTCTCGTGATCCCGTTTGTCCCATACCCGAACAAGGGCTATACCATTGTCAGCGGAGGAGACTGCGTAGTTCAACTGGAAGTAACTCCCGTACAGGTCTTCATCCCTGAAGTGGTCCCTGAAGCGCAGCAAATCCGGCACACCCACATAGACCTGCCGGGTTCCGATCGGCCACTGGACCACGGGGCGGCGATTCGGTATCGGTGGACTGACATTGACGCCGAACACATAGTTCGCACTCAAGCCTTCCGGATCGCTAGCCGTAAACGTTATGGTCGCCTGCCCCACTGCTACCGGATTAACTATCATTTGATAGTGGTCCAGGGCGGGAATGATCGATGTGCGCACTGTGGCGTAACGCTTGTCGGAGGATGAGGCTCCATATTGCAGAGGATCACCGTCGGGATCACTGAAATAGTTTTGAATACCTCTGACTACGAAGCGGTTCCTGGAAGAAGGGAGCGTCTGCAGCTCGCCCCACACGTGGATCGTTTGGTCAGGGATGGTTTCGGTGGCGATTGGTGGCCGGTTTTCCGCCGCGACTGTCACCGCCATGTCCTGCTCCGCCGTCAGGCCGCCGGGGTCGGAGGCCGTCACCGTCACCACGGCCTCACCCGAGGTCACCGCCGTCACCGTCACCGCGCTCCCGGACGCCGCGGCCGTGGCCACCGACGTGTCCGACGATGTCGCCGCGTAGGCCAGCTCATCGCTGTCCGCATCGTTGAAGTAGGAGGACACGTCCAGCGTCTCGGACCCGCCCGCCTCCAGCGTCCGCGATGCGATTTCCCCCACCGGCTCGGGACTCCGGTTGGAGGGCGGTGGCGGCTCCGTTACATCGACCTGTGCGGACGACGAGCAGTTGTTCGTGGCGCTGGACTCGCCCGTCACCGCATCCACGCACGCCCCGTAGTAGTACGTGTCCGCCGTTGACGGCGCCGTCAGATCGATCGACTCCGGGCTGCTCCTCGACGCCGCCAGCGCTTCCACTGCGTCTGTGCCCACCCCGGTGTCCGAGGCCGAGATCGTCGCGTCCGCCGAGCGGTAGTACCGCAGCGTCGTCGCCGCCGATTCCCCGCTGCCGGCGTTGCTCACCGTCGCCGACAGCGTGAACGACGCCCCCGTCTCCGGGCTGCTGTCGCTTACCGTCGCCGCGCCCACCTCCAGGTCGGGGCCGCTCGGGCCTGTGGCGCCGCGCCCGGAGGCCGACCAGGCGCCGGTGCCTTCCGCATTGCCGGCCCGCACCTGCACTTCGTATTCCGTCTCCGGAGTCAGGCCTTCGATGGCGGTTTCGGTATCGGCCGCCGTTGCGACGCCAGCCCAGTCCAGCGACCCCTCGACCTTGTGGCGGTGGTCGTAGTCCAGGATCTCCGGCCCGGTGTTCTCGGGCGCCGTCCAGCGCGCCATGAGGCTCGTCGACGAAGTCGCCGACACCACCGGCGCCGGCGGCGTGCCGGGCGGCTCTTCCAGATCGGTCACGGCGACCGTGACATCTATGCGCGCGCTGCCGCCCTGGCCGTCCGCCACCGTCACCGTCACGTCGTAGCTGTCCTTCTTCTCGTAGTCGTACGAGACGTTCGCGCGGGTCCTGAGCTGCCCGGTGTCGGCATCGAACCCGAAGCTCGCCGCATCGGGGCCCTCAAGGCCGTAGGCCAGCGTGCCGCCGTCGCTGTCCGTCGCGCCGACCGCAGCCCCGATGTCCCGGTCTTCGGGCGTGTTCTCCGCCAGCTCGCGGGTCGTTGCCGGTGCCTGGTCGAACGTCGGCTCGCGGTTGGCGAGGGTCGTTCCGTTGCCCGGGTCCGACCAGGCGCCCGTCCCTTCGTCGTTGCTCGCGCGCACCCGCACCTCGTGCTCGGTCGCCGGGTCAAGGTCCGTGAGCGTCGTGGACAGTTCGGTGCCGTCGTGGGCCGCGCCGACGAAGGGGCCGACTTCCTTTTCCCGGTACTGCACGTCGTAGTCCTCGATGGGCGGCCCCGCGTTCGCGGGCGCGAGCCAGGTCACTTCCAGGCTGGTGGGCGTCGTCGTCTGCCCGACCGTGGGCGCGGATGGCGCTTCCGGCGCCTCGCCGGCCACATCGGTGATGCGAACGGTCACCGCGATGGTCGCGCTGCCGCCCTGGCCGTCCGCCACCGTGACGGTCACGTCGTAGCTGTCCTTCTTCTCGTAATCGTACGAGACGTTCGCGCGGGTCTTGAGTTGCCCGGTGTCGGCATCGAACGCGAAGCTCGCCGCATCGGGGCCCTCCAGGCCGTAGCGGAGGGTCCCGCCGTCGGCGTCCGTCGCGCGCACCGGCGCGCCGACATCCGTCTCCGCCGCGGCGTTCTCCCGGAGCGCGCGAACCGCGCTCGGCCCTTCGGCGAACGTCGGCGCCCGGTTGAGCTCCGTCCTGCCGACGACCGAAGGCGACCAGCGGCTGGTCCCTTCGTCGTTCTTCGCCCGCACCTGCACTTCGTAGTCGGTCGACGCGTCCAGGCTCGCGATCGTGGCGCTCGTGCCGGCGCCGGTGTGGTCCCAATCGCGGAATGCGCCCAGGCCGTCGACCCGGTATTGCACGTCGTAGTCGTCGATGACGGGCCGACCGGCGTTCTCGGGCACCGTCCAGGCGACGTCCAGGCTGCTGCGCGTCGATGCCGTCACGGCCGGCGCCAGCGGTACCCTCGGCGGTTCGGGGACGTCCGTCACGGCGATCGTCACGTCGACCGTCGCCCGGCCGCCATGGCGGTCGTCGGCGGTCACGGTCAGTTCGTGGCTGTCCCGCGCTTCGTGATCGTACCCGACCCCCATCCCGGTGGTGAGTTGCCCGGTGTCCGGCTCGATGGCGAAGAGCGCCGCATCCAGCCCGCCCAAGCGGTAGCTCAACGGATCGCCGTTCGGGTCGTTCGCCCGCACCGGCGCGCCGAACTCCTCGCCCGGTCCCTCGTCCTCGCGCAGAGAGCGCCTCGGCGTCGGTTCGAGGAACGCGGGGGCCTGGTTCGCGGAAGTCGTTCCGCGTCCCGACAGCGACCAGCGGCTGGGCCCCTCCGCGTTGTGCGCCCGCACCTGCGCCTCGTAGGCGGTGTCCGGGCGCAGGTCCGTGAGCGTCGCGGCGAACCCGCGGCCGTCGTATTCCGCGTCCGTGAACTCGTCTTCGCCCTCGGCGCGATACCGTGCGTCGTAGTCCGTGATGCCGGGCCCGGCGTTCTCGGGGCGCGTCCACTCGACCCGGAGGCGCGTCGACGAGAGCGCCGCAACGGTCGGCGGCGACGGCACCTCGAGCCGCGTGTCGATCACCGCCACCGTGACGGTCTGTTCCGTCTCCCGCGCCCTGCCGCCGGCGCCGCCGGTCACAGATACCCTAACGACGTAGGCGTTGTCGCCGGCGTCGTTCGGCGGGTCGGCGCTTTCGACGTCTGTCGGCCGCTCGTAGTCCGCGCCCCCGACGAAGGCCAGGACGCTGTCGTCGACGATCTCGAACCCCGCCCCGTCCGCGCCGCCGGCGATGGCGTAGCCGACGATGCGGTCGGCGCTGTCGGGATCGTTCGCGGCCAGCGTCGCCACTTCCACGGTGTTTTCGGGCACCGCGAAGCTCGACGCGCTGGTGAACACCGGCGGCCTGTTGGGAGCTGGCGGCGGCGGAGGTGGAGGAGGCCGAGGAGGGGGCGTGCCGCCGCCGCCGCCACCGCCGCCGCCGGCGGTGCGTCCGCGGCCCGGCGCGGACCAGGCGCCCGTGCGCTCGGCGTTCGACGCCCGTACCCGCACCTCGTAGTTCGTGCTGCGCCGCAGTCCGGTAATCTGTTTCGTGGTGCCGGTGCCGTCGTGGTCCGCGTCCTCGAAGTCCGCGCCGAGCGCGCGGTATTGCACGTCGTAATCCGTGATCGCCGGTCCCGTGTTCTCGGGCGCCGCCCAGGTCATCGTCAGGCGCGTCGAGAACGCCGCCGTCATCGTCGGCGCCGCCGGCGCGCCGGGCGGCTCGTCCACGTCCAGCACGGCGATCGACACCGCAATGTGCGCGGCGCGCGCGCCCTCTCCGTGCGCCGTCAGGGTGACGGCGTACTCCGCGCGCCGCTCGTGGTCGTAGGAGACATCCGCCCGGGCGCGAAGCTGCCCGCTGGCCGCGTCGATGGAGAACGACGCCGCGTCCGTCCCGCCCAGGGCGTACCGCGTCGCGTACGTCGCCGCCAGGGGCGCCCCGATGGCGGTGCCCGGCGCGGCGTTCTCCTCAAGCTCGCGCCGGGCGCTGTCGCCCTCGGCGAACGCCGGGCGCGCTTCCGGGGTGGTGCCGCTGCCGGGTTCCGACCAGTCGCCGGCGCCCATGTCGTTGCCGGCGCGCACGCGCACCTGGTAGGTCGTGTCCTCGACAAGTCCGGAGATGGCGCTGCGCGTGGCGGTGCCGGCGTGTTCCCAGTCGATGTATGTCGGCGCGCCGTCGGCGCGGTACTGCACGTCGTAGTCGACGATGTCGTCGGCGTCTTCCGGGGCCGTCCAGGTCGCCGTCAAGCTGGTGGCGGAGGCGGCGGCGACCTCCGGCGGGGGCGGCGCGTCGGGACCGAGCGGCCGCCGGCGCTGCAACAACCAGAGCACGGCGTCGAGGCTGGCCGCCGGCGCCGCCTCGTCATCCTCCGCCCCCGACGCCGGCACCGCCCCGGCCGCCGCGAACAGGACCGCGCCGAGCGCGAGCAATGCGCCGACGATCAGCTTCACGGACAGGGTTGACACCGATCGCGCGCCTGTCGCCTTGCCGCCATCGTCCGTCACTGCCACCGCGATCATCTGCTCCGCCGTCTTCCCGCGCTCCCCCGCGCAACTGGTCGCCTCCACCACCCGATAGGTGAGCGGCCTTCGGGCGCTCGAAGTTCGGCACCTCCTGGAACGTCAGCCCCCCGTCGTCTCGTCCAGCTCGAACTGCTGGTGGTCCGCGCCGACGACGAGCGCGTAGCCGATCACGTCGACCCGCTGTCGCTTTCCGAGGCCAGCACCGTGCTTGCCTCGGTCTGGATTTCCGCGACGTCGAGTCCGGCCGTACCGATCACTACGCGCCACGTCGCGGTGCCATGCTTGCGTGTCAGAGTTCGCGGACGGGTGGCCGCGCGGCGGACCAGTTGCTTGCCGTCCACTCTTGGGCAATCAAGCGCGAGGTGTGCTCAGGAGCTGATGGGGCACAAATCCCACTTGCGTAGATCGAACATGAAATCCGAGCTCACGTCAAGACTCTATGCATCTTCAAATGATTGAAGATCAACATTATTTATTTATTACAGACAACTATTTTATGTCATATGCAACTTGACTTGGGCTACTTGTGCGCGCGCGTCCAGAGCCGTGCCACGACGATCAGATCCAGCGACGGGAGCCACTGTCCGAGAAGTGCACCAAGGCACACGCCGGCACCCACGAACGCGGGCACGATCACGGCGAACAGCCGGACCAGCAAACGCCTGCGCAACCAGCCGCTGGGGAGCGCCTCGCGGTCGGCCTTGGGGTTTTTCGACCCGGCGCCTTCTGTCGCAGACTTCGCCGTCTCGGAAGCGCGGCGCCATACTGTCTCCGGCCGCCGGTTCGCGCGCGTCCCTACCCGGACCCGGCTGACAGCCTCAAGCGAACATCGCGGAGATGTCCACGAGGTTTCCGGTGAAATAGGCGCTGTTTGCTGTTCGTCCAGCGTCGATATGCGCGCCCCGTGGTCCTGCAGCGGTGGCATCGCGGACTTCCGCGAAACGCCGCGCATCGCTAGAACGCTGCACGGTGCTCGTACAACACGCGATGCAGACCCGCCCATCGTTGGCGGCGCAAGTGGAGACGGAGCACTAGTGTCGCCGCATGGACGAAAAGAACTCTACTCTGACCGGGGACGATCCAACGGCCCTGGATTCGGGCCTAGACGGCGCTCCAAAACCAACTGCAGGATGTTTCGAATCAGCATTAGTTCCGCCCTCTCCCTCTGATCCAACACTGGATTGTCGGCATCGTATATCTCCAATTCAATATCAACCCGCCTTGATATCCGAAGAAGATCAGCGCGTGATTGACCCGTTTCTTGGAGAGCACGAACGACGGCTCGAACAAAAGCTGTGATCGGTTTGTAGCCGAAGGATTCTTGTTCCATTTGGAAACACCACATAGACCAAGCGCAAAATCACGTCACCATTGGGGGTTGATTCAACGCAACGTCGTTTTCTGCACTCTTCATTCGTTGTAAGTGCCCCACAGCCGGCGCCTTCGGCTTCGCCTCTTTCTGGCGAGGGCGAACCCCCTCGCGCTCCCCGGCTGAAGGCTCTGGCCCGGCCCCTCTCGTCGACCATGGAAGTGTGGGTTGATTACCTGTGTCCATAGACATATGCACAGGCTGCCCCCCCTCGGCGTACGAATGGGTTATGGGCTTCCGCCGCCGGGGTAGCCGATGTCTCTGTATTCGCAGGTGGCCCAGCACCCGGCAAAACAGAACTTTGACAAGCGATACTATCACCCCGATATAGGACTTAGAACGGATTCTTACCCCTCTAATAGACTATATTTTTTGTCCAGGAACGCGCCGAAAAGATTCCTGAGAAAGTTATATTTGTGCGCAGAGAAATATTATCTTTCTCTCGGGGTTTCGGCGAAGGCCATCGCCGGGCCAAGCTGTTTGATCACGCCATCGCCGCGCGCGCCTCAAGCGCAGAGGGAGCGCCTGCCACGACGAGGTCAGCGCATCCTGCTTCGACATCCCCACCGCCACGTAGGCGCTTCCGCGGTCCCTAGAGACCCGCCTTCCGCGACGCGGGCCGCCGCCCGCCGGCTTTTGCTGTCGCGCGCGGACCGCCCGTGACATAATTACATTTTGCCAAACGGTTCCGTCCGGACATTCGCCGTGCTCCTCCTGCCCCCGCTCGAAAGCCTTCGCTTCTTCGAAGCCGCCGCCCGACACCAGAGTTTCGTCCGGGCCGGCAGCGAACTCGGCGTCACCGCCGCCGCCGTTGCCCACCGCATCCGCACCCTGGAGAAGCATCTCGACACCGAACTCTTCCATCGCAGCCGCAGCAGCGTCCAACTCAACGGGCGCGGCCGCGCCTTCCTCAAGGAGGTGCAGCGCATCCTGGCCGAGGTTCACGGTGTCGCTGAACGCCAGCGTGTCATCCCCCGCCGGGTGCGCATTATCTCGGTCGAGGCGATCGCCGAGAAGTGGCTGCTGCCGAGGTTCGCCTCCTTCATGGTTGACCATCCCGACATCGCCATCGAGCTTGAGACCAACCACCGCGGCGTCGATCCGTCAAGACGCGACTTCGATGCCTGGCTCGCCTACACCGGCGAGACCTCTGCGCCGCGTCCGGTGACGCGACGGGAAGACACGCTCGTGGAGGAGACGCTCTACGAAGAAGACCTGCTGCCGGTGTGCAGCCCGGCGCTGCTCGCCGAGCGCGGCCGACCCCGCAGCCCGGACGACCTGGGCCGTTGGCCGCTCCTCTACGATCTCGGCTGGGACGCCGACTGGTCCTACTGGTTTGCGCGTCAGGGCCGGCCCGCACCGGACCTTTCGCGGGCCTCGGGCTTTCGCCTCTACAGCATGCTCATGCAGGCCGCAGCGAACGGACTCGGCGTCGCCGTGGGTCGTCCGACGCTGATCGCTCCCGAGCTGGAGAACGATAAGCTCGTCCCGCTCTTCAAACGCCAGGCCGGAGCACCCGAGCGCTGCTGCCTGATCACCACCGCCGCCGCCCGGCAGCGGCCCGAGCTGCAGGCGTTCCGGGAATGGATTCTGCGCGAGGCGAGGACCGCCCGGCGTCGGCCCCTAAAGTCCTTGCTGTGATAATACTCTCAATTCAACCTTCCTCGAACTCGGCGGACGGTAAGGCCAGCTCTTTCATGACGACGGCGTCGAACCCGAGGCGTCTCGGGCGACCTGTCATTGCGCCATAATGTCGAATCCAACGACTTCTGGATCGAACGCCCGCGTGCTGCGCCGAATTCCTCACCCGGGATGATTTCCCGAGCAGAAGCGCAGACGCCATTCGTCCAAGGTACCGCCGTAGAAGGCGTTACTCAGAATCCAGCACCGTCTGGCCCCACCAACCTGGCCAACGTCTGATTTGTAGGCGTTGTGGACGCGACGGTCGAGAGTGGTGGGCGAGCGGATGCTGGCCCAGAGCCCCGCGCCGAGCGTCAACTCCGGCGACCCCCGGCGCAGCCGCGCATTCTCCTTCTCGAGCTCCTTGAGCCGTTTCACCTGATCGATCTTCGGCTACCAAGTCGTCACATCGACCTGACGCAGCCTGGTGACGATCTCCTCTGGCGAATGTCTCTTCCATGACATTGATCCCCTCCATCTAGCGCTCTGTTCGAACCGGACCACCTCGAATGGGGCAGGTCACTCGAACGGCGCAATCCGCCGACGATGCGCGGCATGGCTGAGCAAGGCGGCCACCCGACCATGGAATGACACCGCGACAATGTGCGGGGTTATGAGATAATATGATTTGTTGTGAAGATTAATTATCGCTTATATACAACAAGTTAATTGACTCCTATGCTGACATATCCGCGCATCTCGTGCCCTAATTCCCGCCACAGCGGCCCGTGATGCCGGTCTCGACCCCCCGAACGACTTGAGCGACGGCGCCTGGTGCTGAGTACCCGAATGAGGATCCAGACCAAGAACAATACGGCGAGAGCGCGATCCTGGGTGGATCCCCTGGCGCGACCTTTCGTGGCGTTCGCCCGGTCCCGCAAGAGCGGCGCCATGTTCATCGGCGGCAGCCTGGCGATGCTGGCGATGGCGAGCGTCGGCGGCATGTTATCCAACTACGGCTGGCGCGAAGCGCAGGAGGAAGAGATCGACGCCGCGCTACGCGCCGGCGTTTCCGCATCCGCCCACTTCATGCGGGGAAACCTGGCCGCCGCCGAGGACCAGATCAAGGAACGCGTCGCGGATTTCATGCGCGGCCTCTTGGGCGACGTGACCATAGACAAGGACGACATAGTCATCGACCACGACTTCTCGACAAACCGGACGACCATCAAGGTCGAGGGAAACGCCGAGTACGCGTTCAAGAACCTTTGGGCAGCGGGCCGCACCGGCGACCCGGAATCCCTGACAGGGGAACAGGTCGTCGTGGAATTCGATGCGAGCCAGTTCGAATTCGCCCTCGCCCTGGACATATCGAAGTCGATGGGCGACAAGCCTACGGGTTGGTCGGTCACGCGGCTGGACGCGTTGAAAGATGCCATCAGCACGATCGCGCAAACGGTGGACGACTTGTCGAAGACGAACCCCGGCATCGCTACAGTCTCCCTGGTGCCGTACTCGAACGTCGTCCACGTCGCGGACACTTCCGGCTCGCAGCAGACAGACGCCAAGGAACGCTACGTGCGCATGCTCACCGGCGCCGAATACAGTACGCAAACGTCCCGGGACACCGAGGGACACTGGGTCGACACGTTCCACTCCTATGGCACGGGCGACGACATGGGGCCGCTGGCGTCGCGCGATCTGCCCGACTTTCTGACCGCTACGGACTGGAACCTGCGCCGCCGGGGGGAAACAGCGTACATCTCCTCGCAGGCGCCCGATCTCGGTATATGGACCACGCGGGGCGAGGACTTCTGGAACGGCTGCGTGATGGCGAGGTGGGGCGCGTACTGGGACCCGGATGCGAGGGACGTCATCTGGGATCCCGCGAATCCCGACAACTGGCCCGCCAGGAAGACGGTGGCCGGCTGGGCGCCCGGATCGACCAGCATCCACGACCTGCCGCTGCACCTGTCCGATGCGCCCCCCGATGCTCGCAAACCGAATACGCGTTTCACCGCGTACTCCTGGCCCGACGCGCGCATTGGCGGGTTTGCCGACTATTGGCTCAACGAGGTCATGTGGTTGACCCTCGAACCCAGTCACAGTCCGCTCCGCTACGACGCGACCTCCGAGAACCACTGGCACCTGCGCTCCGCAGACCGGGGCGGCAGTCTCCTCTGTCCGGAAGCGTTCATCGTGCCGCTGACCGACGATGTAACCGCGCTGCGGGCGTCGGACAACTACGACGTGGTGCAATTGCACTCGGCAACCTATTTCGGCCAGACCTTCCTGCACCTCGGCGTCGTCTGGGGGTTGCGAACGCTGTCGCCGCTGTGGCGTGACGTGTGGAACACGAAGAGCGTGTCGGGCGACGACCTGCCGCGCACGCCGTGCCTTCCCGGAGAAACGACCCAGGGCTGCTCGCAGTTCCTGCAAAAGGCCATCGTGATCGTATCGGACGGCGCGAACGTCTTCGGCTACCCGCGGCGCGGGCGGTCGTTCGGCTTCTTCGATCCCGCCAAGCCGATGATTCGTAACCCGAGCTTCACCTACGGCCGGTGCCACTCGACTTTCGACGCCCCCGCGAATTCCGTCTTTCGATCAGCCATTGCCGCCGAAGATCCCGCGACCTTCGCGAACAATTTCGATATCGATCCGAGCGGAGTCTTCACCCCCGCCGGCATGTCGGCGGTACTCGACGGTTTTCAGGCGTTTCACCCGAAACTGTCGGCGCTGGATCCCATGATACCGTCGGATCAGTTATTCATTGACGCGTATCGGATGGTTTGGGAAAACGCGCTGAAGGACATCACGCCCTGGCAACTGTTCCGAGGCTACGATGACAATTCGCCGACCAAGGCTACGGACGCGATAGACGTGCTGGTGGATCCGGCGAACCGCTTCGATCCCAGGGGTCGGCCGGTGCAGAACGGGCACTACTGCAGGCCGCATGCGCCGTTCAGCGCCTACGGCAGGCCGGAAGAACTCGTCTCCATCGGAGACGGGCCGACGGTGGCCGACGTGGCACCCTTTTCGATTCCTTCGTGGTTGACGTCTTCGCCAACGGCCGATCTGCAAACTCCCGTCACGGATCGGCTCGACGATTGGTTCCTCGAAGCCTGCGACATCGCCGGGCAGCGCGGCGTGCGCATCCACGCCGTCTACATAGGCGGCGACCAAAGACCCTATGAGCAACGCGCCATCGCGCTGCTCGAAGACTGCGTGGACCGGGGCTACGGGGGCAACCCCGTGATCGACGAAGTACACGCGACGCCTACCGCGCAAGAGTTGAAGAACGCTATCGAAGACATCATGGACATCAAGCGCACCTTGCGATTTATTGACCCGTAGCGCGGTACGCGCAGCGGAAAACGCCTGTTTTTCTGGTCGGTCGACGCTAGTTTGAATCTGCGGAGGCTAACGCCCCAGCAGCGCGCGAGCCTTCGCTGACATGACCATGTTCTCTATTCTCCCTCGCTAGCCGAAGAGTCGTTGCCGGTCCTGGTCCCGGCCAACGTCTCCGTAGCCACCAGTGTGCTCTTATCGAACCACCGGACCGCCCGAACGCTCCCAGGGAATCCGGCGTATGACGCGAGCCAACGTCAACGCGGCGCCTAGGCCGCATGTCTCACCAAGCCGCTTGTCGAGTCACTGAACGTAAAGCTCGACCCCGTAGAAATAGATATTTTTGTTCTATGACGTAAAATAACTTTCTCCAAAGGACTATTCCTCGGCCTCTCGCCATGCCTGTGACTCCGTGAAACCACTCCCGCCTCTCGACTCCCTCCCCTTCTTCGAGGCCGCCGCCCGGCACCAGAGCTTCGCCCACGCGGCCACCGAGCTTGGCGTTACGCCGGCCGCCGTCGCCCACCGCATTCGGACACTCGAGGACCATCTCGGCGCCGAGCTTTTCGCGCGCCGCTCCCGCGGCGTGCGCCTCAACCGCCGCGGCCGCGCCTACTATCCGGAGGTGCGCCGCATCCTCCTCGATATCCACAACACTACTGAACACCACGGCGACGGCCGCCGCTACCGCGGACGCTAGCGAACTGCCGGGCGCTGGAACGGGCAGGCAACCCCCGGCGCGCCCTGACACCACCAGGATAACGACGCTGCTTCGGCTTCCACTCTGATCCAGGAATGGGTCCCGTAAAACGCGCCCTCCCGCCACCTCCCCGTCGTTCCACACCGTGGCATAATGTTCGCCATTGCATCGCTCCGCAATCATTCATTCGACTGGACGGGTTGAGGAAATACCGGATGAAGCCGAAGGGCATCAAACTGAACGACGAGCAGGTCCGGCGGTTCATCTGCGACGGCGTGGTCGTGCTCGATAGCGGCCTCGAGCCCGAGGTCCATCAGCGGATCTACGACAAGCTCCACTGGAACAGCACGCACGAATTCAACATGGGCAACAACGTGTTGCCCCGTGTCGCCGAGTTGCAGCAGGTCCTGGATGACCCGGTCGTACACGGCGCGGTGCAAAGCGTTCTCGGCGACGACTACATCTTCCATCCGCATCGATACATGCACGTCGCCGAGCCCCTCGACGAGGCGGAGCGATCCCTGTCGCTCGTCGGCCACGAGCACGGTCCGCCGATGGGCAAGGGATCGACCGCAAACAGCGCCTGGCACCAGGACGGACAGATCCCGAAAGGCCGCACGCGGTGGCACTTGCCCCGAATCGCCATGATCCTCTACTTCCCCCAGAACACCCCGGTCGAGAAGGGCCCCACCCGGGTCATTCCGGGCACCCATCTGCAGCCTTACGTGCAAGAGAGCGATCACCCGTTCGCATTTGTCGGCGATCACATCAAGGCGGGTACGTGCCTGTTGATCCATTTCGACATTGCCCACGCGGCGCTCAGCAACCGAACGGATTCGACCCGCTACATGCTCAAATTCATATACCTGCGCAGGAGCAACCCGCACGGGCCAAGCTGGGACGGCGGCGAGGTGGAATGGCAACCGCCGAAAACCCGCCTCGGCAGGTACGATCACAGCAAGGCCTGGTCGTACGTTTGGGACTGGATGCGCGGCGCGCCGCGTTCGAACGGCCGGGCAGGGTCAAACGAGATCCAGCGATACCTCGGTTTGCTTAACTCCTCCGATCAACCCGCCCGGCTTGAGGCCATCTACGAACTGGCGGCGATGGGTGCCGACGCCATCGGGCCGCTGCGGCAGAGCTTGCTGCGGAACGCCGGCCAGCAGCGCGAAATCGCGCGTCCGTACCATAAGAGCAAGGCGGGCGCATTCGTGCCGATTGACAATCCCAATGAGCGCCGTTTCAGTGATCATGCCTTCGTGCCGCAGGACGAGGCGTACGCGCTGGGGGCCATGGGCGAGGTCGCAGTGGAGCCGCTGCTGGAAATCCTCAGGCACGATGATGGCTGGATGAAACTCAACGCCGCCTACGCGCTGGGCGAGGTCGGCCCGCCCGCGGCCTGCGCCGTGCCGGACCTGGCGGAGCTACTGGACCATGAACTGCATCAGATGGCGCGAGTAAGCCTCGATGCGATGGCCTCTATCGGCACCAATATCCGCGCCGCCCTGCCCGCTATTCGCAAGTTGCTGACGGTCGACAATCCGGCCTGGAAGGAGACGGACCCCAAGCGCTGGGGCGGCCAGATTCAGGCCAGGTTCAATGCGTTGTGCGCGCTGCTGAACTCCGATATCCCGGTCGATGAAATCGACGATCTGCTGGTTGCCTGCCTCGACGATGATTCGGCCTACGTCCATGCGATGGCGCTGGAAGCCCTCACACAGCCGCGCAGCGGCGAGGATCGCCCGGGGCTCCGTAGTGCTCTCGAATACCTGAAGACGCATCGTTGGGACCACATGCTGGCAAACGGCAAGCGTGTGTTCTGAGTTGCGGCCAGTGGGATTCCGACCGCACGTTAGTCGTTGGGCCGGCGCCACAAGGGGACGCTGAATGAAGCCCAAGGGCATCAAGCTGAACGACGAGCAGGTTCGAAGGTTCATCTGCGATGGCGTGGTCGTGCTCGATAGCGGCGTCGCGCCGGAAGTCCATCAACAGATCTACGACAAGATCCAGTGGAACAATACGCGGGAATTCAATATGGGCAACAACGTATTGCCCCGGATTGCCGAATTGCAGCAAGTACTGGACGACCCGGTCGTGCACGGGGCCGTGCAGAGCATCCTGGGCGACGACTACATGCTGCATCCGCATCGTTACATGCACGCCAGCGAACCGCTCGACGAGGCGGAGCGAGACCTGTCGCTGACCGGGAGCGAGCACGGTCCGCCCATGGGCGAGGGGTCATCGGGCAACAGCGCCTGGCACCAGGATGGACAAATTCCGATGTCCCGGCCGCGGTATCACGTGCCCCGGATCGCCATGGTCCTCTACTTTCCGCAGGACACCCCGGCCGAGCGCGGCCCCACCCGTGTCATTCCGGGCACGCATCTGCAGCCATACCTCAGGAAAGGCGACTTCCCATTCGCATTCGTCGGCGACCACATCAAGGCGGGCACGTGCCTGTTGATCGCTTTCGACATCGCGCACGCGGCGCTCAGCAACCGAACGGATTCGAGCCGCTACATGCTCAAGTTCATATTCCTGCGTACTCGCAACCCTGTCGGGAACCCGTTCGGGAACCCCGTCGAACCAAGTTGGGACGGCGGCGAGGACGAATGGGAGCCGCCGAAGGCGCGCCTCGGCAGGTACGATCACAGCAAGGCATGGTCCTCTATATGGGACTGGATGCGCGGCGCGCCGCGTTTCGCAAATCGCAACCCGGCAGCATCGAACGACGTGCAGAAATGGATCGGTCTGCTCCACGACACCGATCAGGAAGTCCGCCTCGAAGCTATCTACGAACTGGCCGCGATGGGTGCCGACGCGATTGAGCCGCTACGGGAAAGCTTGTTGCAAAACGCCGGCTTGCAGCGCGAACTTACCATGCCGTACCGCATGAACGAGCACGGCGCCTACGTTCCGATTGGCGATCCCAACGAGCGCCGGTGGAATGACGTCGCCTATACGCTGCAGGACGAGGCATACGCGCTGGGCGCCATGGGCGAGGTCGCGGTGCAACCACTCATGGACTTGCTCAGGCACGACGATGCCTGGATCAAGATCAACGCCGCCTTCGCCCTCGGCGAGATCGGCGTACTCGCGGCCCGCGCCATGCCCGAGCTGGCGAAGCTGCTCGACCATGAACTCCACCAGGTGGCGCGAGCGAGCCTGGACGCGATGGGCTGTATCGGCACCAATATCCGTGTTGCCCTGCCCGCCATCCGCAAGCTGCTGACCGTGAACAATCCGGTCTGGCGGAAGCCAATGGGCAAGAGCGACAGGTACGGCGAGATCGGGGTCCGATTCAACGCGCTGTACACATTGTTGAGTTCCGACGCTCCCATGGACGAGTTGGACGATGAACTGGTTGCCTGCCTCGACGATGACAACGGCTACGTGCAAGCCATGGCGCTCGAAGCCCTCACGCTGCAGCACAATGGCGAGGACCGTCCGGGGCTGCTGCATGCGCTCGACTATCTGAAAACGCATCGCTGGGACCACACGCTGGCAAACGGCAAGCGCGTATTCTGACTTGGTGCCAGCGGATGAGGAGACGCTGAATAGCGACTTGGTGAGATATGCGGGCCAACGGCATCAAACTCAACGACGAGCAGATTCGGCGGTTCATCTGCGATGGCGTGGTCGTGCTCGATAGCGGCGTCGCCCCGGAAGTCCATCAACAGATCTACGACAAGATCCAGTGGAACAATACGCGGGAATTCAACATGGGCAACAACGTGTTGCCTCGTGTTGCCGAGTTGCAGCAGGTGCTGGACGCCCCGGTCATCCACGGCGCCCTGCAAAGCATTCTCGGCGACGACTACATGCTGCACCCGCATCGGTTCATGCACGCCAACGAACCGCTCGACGAGTCGGAGCGGACCCGGTCTCTGACGGGGTATGAGCACGGTCCGCCCGTGGGCGAAGGATCTAACGGAAACAGCGCCTGGCACCAGGACGGACAGATCCCGATGTCCCGGCCGCGGTACTACGTGCCCCGGCTCGCCATGGTCCTCTACTTTCCGCAGGATACCCCCGTCGAGCGCGGCCCCACCCGGGTCATTCCAGGCACGCATCTGCAGCCCTACCTGCGAAAAAGCGATTACCCGTTCGCCTTCGTCTCCGATCGCATCAAGGCGGGCACATGCCTGCTGATCGCTTTTGACATCGCCCACGCGGCGCTCAGCAACCGAGCGGATATAAGTCGCTACATGCTCAAGTTCATTTTCCTGCGCACTCGCAACCCTGTCGGGAACCCGTTCGGGAACCCTGCCGGGAACCCGTTCGGGCCAAGCTGGGACGGCGGCGAGGCCGGGTGGGCGCCGCCGAAGGCGCACCTCGGCAGGTACGATCACAGCAGGGCATGGTCCTATATCTGGGACTGGATGCGAGGTGCGCCGCGTTTCGCGAATCGCAAACCGGCAGCGTCGAACGACGTGCAGAAATGGATTGGTCTGCTCCACGACACCGATCAGGAGATCCGGCTTGACGCGATCTACCAACTGGCTGGAATCGGTGCCGCGGCCATCGGGCCGCTGCGGGAAAGCCTGCTGCAAAACGCCGGCCTGCAGCGCGAGTTCACCATGCCGTACCGCATGGACGAGCACGGCGCGTACGTCCCGCTTGGCGATCCCAATGAGCGGCGCTGGAATGATGTCGCCTACACGCTGCAGGACGAGGCCTACGCGCTCGGCGCCATGGGCGAGGTCGCCGTGGGGCCGCTCATGGACTTGCTCGGCCACGACGATGCATGGATCAAGATCAACGCCGCCTTCGCCCTCGGCGAGGTCGGCGCGCCCGCCGCCCGCGCCATGCCCGAGCTGGCGAAGCTGCTGGACCATGAACTCCACCAGGTGGCGCGAGCGAGCCTGGACGCGATGGGCTGTATCGGCACCAATATCCGCGTTGCCCTGCCCGCCATCCGCAAGCTGCTGACCGTGGGCAATCCGGTCTGGCGGAAACCGATGGGCAAGAGCGACAAGGACGGCGGGATCGGGGTCCGGTTCAACGCGCTGTACGCCTTGCTGAGTTCCGATGCGCCCATGGACGAGTTGGACGATGTGCTGGTCGCCTGCCTCGACAACGAAAACGGCTACGTGCAGGCCATGGCGCTGGAAGCCCTCACCCGGCAGCGCAGCGGCGAGGACCGCCCCGGGCTGCTGCATGCGCTCGACTATCTGAAAACCCATCGCTGGGACCACACGCTGGCCAACGGCAAGCGCGTGACGTAATTTGCGGCCAGCGAGGTCCCGATTGCGCTCCAGACCTCAAGGCGAATTTTCCAGTCCCGCGCTGGGAACCGGTTGGAGGAGACGTTGAATGAAGCCCCAGGGCATCAAACTGAACGACGAGCAAGTTCGGCGGTTCATCTGCGATGGCGTGGTCGTGCTCGACAGCGGCGTCGCACCCGAGGTCCATCAACAGATCTACAACAAGATCCAGTGGAATAACACGCGGGAATTCAACATGGGCAACAACGTGTTGCCTCGGGTTGCCGAGTTGCAGCAGATACTGGATGCCCCCGCCGTCCGCGGCGCCCTCGAGAGCGTTCTCGGCGACGGCTACCTGCTCCATCCGCATCGATTCATGCACGCCAGCGAACCGCTCGCCGAGGCGGACCGAAACCTGTCGCTGATCGGGGGCGAGCATCGTCCCCCCATGGGCAAGGGATCATCGGCAAGCAGCGGCTGGCACCGGGATGGTCAGATTCCACTCGGCCGGGCGCGGTATCACGTGCCCCGAACCGCATTGATCTTCTACTTTCCGCAGGACACCCCGGTCGAGCGCGGCCCCACCCGGGTCATTCCGGGCACGCACCTGCAGTCCTGCCTGCAGGAAAGCGACTATCCGTTCGCGTTCGTTCCCCGCGACATCAAGGCGGGCACCTTCCTGCTGGTGGCTTTTGATATCGCGCATGCGGGGCTCAGCAACCGAACCGATCTGAGCCGGTACATGTTCAAGTTCGTGTTCCTGCGCACGCGCAATCCGGTCCGGCCGAGTTGGGACGGCGGAAAGGTCGAGTGGCGGCCGCCAAAGACGCGTCTCGGCAGGTACGATCACGCCAAGGCCTGGTCCTGCATCTGGGACTGGATGCGCGGCGCACCGCGTATCGCAACCCACGACACCGCGGCTTCGAACGATGTGCAGAAGTGGATTGCGGCACTCAACGGCACCGATCAGGCCGCCCGGCTTGAAGCCATCTACGAACTGGCGGCGATGGGTGCCCACGCCATTGCGCCGTTGCGGGAAAGCTTGCTGCAATACGCTGGCTTGCAGCGTGAATTCAAGGCGCCAAGCCACGTGGCCCAGGGGGGCGAGTACGCCCCGGAAGGCGATTCCGATGTACGCCGTTGGAACGAATGGGCGTGCGTGCCCCAGGACGAGGCGTACGCCCTGGGCGCCATGGGCGAGGTCGCCGTGGAACCGCTCACGGACTTGCTCAGGCACGACGATGCCTGGATCAAGATCAACGCCGCCTTCGCCCTGGGGGAAATCGGCGCGCCGGCCGCCTGCGCCATCCCCGACCTGGTAGAGCTTCTGGATCATGAGCGCCACCAGGTCGCGCGCGCGGGTCTGGATGCGATGGCCTATATCGGCACCAATACCCGCGTTGCGCTGCCCGCCATCCGCAAACTGTTGACCATGGACCATCCAGCGTGGCAGAGCCTCGATGGCGAACGTTGGACCGGTGAGAACCAGGCCAGGTTCAACGCCATGTGCGCGCTGCTGAACTCCGATATCCCCGTCGAAGAACTGGATGATCTGATGATCGGCTGCCTCGACGACGACGCGGCCTACGTGCATGCGCTCGCGCTGGAAGCCCTCACCCGGCCGCGCCATGGCGAGGACCGTCCGGGGCTGCAGCGTGCGCTCCACTATCTGAAAACGCATCGTTGGGACCACATGCTGGCGCACAACCAGCGTATTTTCTGAGCTGCGGCCAGCGATGTCCCGGCCACCTTGGTGGCCAAGCGAGGTCTTCGATCAGATCACGACGTCGATTGATGCCCGGACGTTGTCGCTCCGACGCGGGCACCATCGCGGTTCCCACCAGAAGCCCCGTCGCAGTTGCCGTTTGCACCAGCTTGCGTCGATTCATACCCAACGCCATCTCTCCTTTCCGCAGTACAGCATATACGTCCGAGGTCGAGATTCCCGTCCCAAAAACAGTCGACCGTCCGGCTGTGTAATAATTTAGTGTTTTCCGTTTGGGGGCATGCCGTGGAACGACCCGAAGTCATCGCAAACACCGCTACGAACGGCACGGAGCCAGCGTCGTCTGCCTACGTGCCTGCGTTTCAACTCACGCAAGGACAGCCACCCCCTTTCGCGACGAACGGAGGCCTTTCCTACATGTCGTTCGATCAGGACGGGGATGCGGGAACCGCCGTGGCGATGGAGGACGCGCTGGCCCAGGTCGCCGAGGGAGACACGCAGGCGGTCGTCGACATGGTCGAGAACGCGCCCCCCGGTCCCATCGAGACCAAATGGGGTGTCGGATTCCGTACCTACGAGGAATGCCTGGAATACATTCGCGCGAACAACATCGAAGCCCCGGAAGGGGGCCTGGCGCTTCCGCTGCGCTACACCGTCCACGAACAGCCGTCCTATTCCATCGTCTCGTCCAACGCACTCTGGCGCGACCCCGCGCGCGTGGACGAGGCAAGGGCGTTCCGCAAGTACGAGCGGGACCTCGGGCGGCCATGCCTCTATTTTCCGCAGGTGATGCGCGACGCGCGACGCATGGAGGAGCACTACCCGGGTCTATCGCCCTCGAGCCCGGAGTGCATGGACAAGCTTGGCGTCGCGCTGGCGCACTGCGAGTCCAGGTGCGAGAACTTCTACGACGCGGCGGAGGTGGAGCGCGTGTTCTATCCGGAGATAGAGAAGCTTCTGCTGGAGTTCTTTCCCGGTGCGACGGATGCGCTCGTGTACAACCACGACGTGTTCAACAAGGACTACCAGGGCGACCGCACGGAGGACCAGGACAACAAGATCCCGGGAGTGAGCCGGGGCTACGCCAACCTCGTGCACAACGATCTGAACGACAACAGCGGCCGCGTGCGCTGCCGCGAACTGCTGACGAAGAACCTGCGCAACTTCGGGCGCGAGCAGCATTACACCCAGGAGGAAGCCGACGCGAAGATGTCGCGGCGGTTCATGTCGATCAACCTCGCCAAGCCGATGGAAACCGTGGGACAGTATCCATTCGTGCTCTGCGCCTGGCCCTCCTTCGCCGACCAGGCGTATATCACCAACTACCGCATCTACGACGACCGCGTCGGCGAGACCACCCGCTTCACCTACCGGCCCGACCACGAGTGGTATTGGTTGCCCCAGCAGAAGTCGAACGAGGTCTCGATGCTCAAGTGCTACGACTCTGTGACCGACGGATCCGTCTCGCGCTGGTCTTTCCACACCGCGTGCTTCGATCCGACCGCGCCCGACGACGCTCCGTGCCGCAAGAACGTCGTGGTCAGGTCCTTCGTCTTCTTTTAGAAGCCTGTCGGTCTTGACGGAACACTAGCGGCAAGACCGGAAGCGAACGCGCCGACGAACCCCACGCGGCCGCTGACCGGCGCGTCCGAATACGTCTTCAACATGCTGCTCGGATTCGACTCCTTCAGCGGCAAGCACTCCGCATCGCTGATATACAACGTGTTCGGCGAGCGGTTGTTCGTCGCCGGGCGCCTCGGCGCGCCCGACCGCTACGAGCAGCCGTTCCACAGTCTGGACCGGACCTGACCTACTCCTGGTTCCCGACGGAGACTCTTACTGTCAAGGCGAAGCTGAAGAACATCCTCGATCAGACCATCGAGATCCAGCGCGAGTCGATCATCACGTTCGAGGAGGATCCCGGACCCGCGTTCGCTCTCAGCGTGAAGTGGGAATATTGATTCGGGTGCCTGCGCCGCATAGCCATGTCCATGAAAACACGCGCTGCATCACGTAGTCATTCGACATGAAGATCATGTGTTAACTGCTTGATAGAAAGCGACTAATATCTCGGGTTCCCGAATGGCCAGGGGCGGGTGCGGCGCGTAGGCCAACCTCGGGCGCCAACGAAGTCGCCGAGCGGGCGGCGTCAGGCTGCGTAGCCGGCAGGGTGGCATCGAGGGATTCGGCCACAGCTTCGTGCCAGACGGCGCCGTCCGCGACATTCAAGCCATTGGCGAGATGCGCATCGTCCGCGATTGCCTGACGCCAACCCTTCTCGGCGATGGTTCTGACGAACGGCAGGGTGATGTTGTTCAGTGCCAGCGTCGCGGTGCGTGGTACGACGCCGGGCATGTTCGTGACGCAGTAGTGGACGACGCCATCGTGGATAAAGGTTGGCGCGTCGTGCGTGGTCGGGCGACTCGTTTCGAAGCAGCCGCCCTGGTCGATGGAGATGTCGACCAGTACCGAGCCGTCGCGCATGTCGCGGACGTCATCGGCGTTTACCAGTCTCGGTGCCCTTGCTCCGGGTACGAGAACCGCGCCGATCACGAGGTCCGCATCGAGCACGTGTTCCCGAGTCGTCGATGCGTTTGCGACGACCGTTCGGGCTCGACCGTCGAACCGGTCCGCCAACCAGCGCAATCGGGAAACGCTCTTGTCGAGGATCGTGACGTCGGCACCCAGGCCCAAGGCGATGGTGGCCGCGTTGGCGCCCGCCATCCCGCCGCCGATGACTACCACCCGGGCAGGTGCGACGCCCGGGACGCCACCAAGCAGCACGCCGCTGCCGCCGGTGGTTCGGTGCAACGCGTTGGCCCCTACTTGCACCGACATGCGGCCCGCGATCTCGCTCATCGGCGATAGCAGCGGCAGGCTGCCATCCGCCGCGGTGACGGTCTCGTAGGCAATGGCAGCGGCGCCGCTGGCCATCAGCGCGTGGCTCAACGCGGGGTCGGTGGCCAGGTGGAGATAGGTGAACAGGACCTGGTCCTTTCCAAGCATCGCGCACTCGTCGAGGTTCGGTTCCTTGACCTTGACCACGAGGGTCTGGGCGAAGGCTTCCGGCGCGGAGCCGATGCAAGCGCCGGCAGCGACGTAGTCCGCCTCGCCGAATCCAATACCGGAACCGGCATTGGCCTCGACCACGACGCTGTGTCCACCATGGGTCAGTTCCGCAACCGACGTCGGCGTGAGTCCGACGCGGTATTCGTGGACCTTGGTTTCCTTGGGGACGCCAATGCGCATTGCGTTTCGCCTGCTTGGGCCAGCTAACTGCATGACTGTAGACAACCCTGCGCGCAATCGGTTTGCGTTCTTGCCCGCTGTAGTGGAGGATATTCGAACTATCTTCGACAAACTACAGTTCAAATAGTGGAATCAGTTCACATAGACAGAAAGGACAGAACAATCCTGCACGCCATCCAGCACGACGGACGGATCAGCAATGCGGATATCGCCGAGCGCATCAGCCTGTCGGAGTCGGCGAGCTTGAGGCGCCTCAAGCGCCTGGAGGACACCGGGATGATCCGAGGCTATGTCGGCCTGGTGGACCAGTCGCTGGCCGGCTACCCGGACAACGTCTTCGTGCAGATCACGCTGGCAGGCCAGCAGCGCGACGACCTGGCAGCGTTCGAGCGGGCGATCGTCGAACTGCCGGAGGTCATGGAGTGCTACCTGATGTCGGGCGAGGCCGACTACCTGGTGCGTGTCATCGTGCGCGACGCTCGCGACTACGAACGCATCCATAGCCAGTACCTGACCGCATTGCCGGGCGTGGACCGCGTCCACTCGAGCTTCGCTCTGCGCACGGTGGTCAAGCGAACCGAATTGCCTGTCCGATAGTGCGCCGTGATGGGCGGGACACCGTTGCGGTGACCCGTGCTAGTGTTCCGTCAAGCCTAAATCTACGGGTATCTGCGGGTCTTTTTGGCCCCTGGACTTCGTTGCTCCTCCTTGTGTGGGGCCTACCACACCGCGTCGTCGCGCCTTGCCAGGAACCAAAAATCCATCGCAGCTACACTCGCATCTTAGACTTGACGGAACACTAGTTTGTCAGGAGCGAATCGAGACGTTAAGCACCATGTCCGACACGAAATCTGTCTTCGCCGGTTGTCTGCCGGCCCTCATGACGCCCTGCGATGCCCGCGGCGAGCCGGATTTCGATGCGCTCGCGGAAAAGGGCGCGGAACTCGTCGGCGCCGGGATGCGGGGCGTCGTCTATTGTGGATCCGTCGGCGAATGGCCGCTCCTGTCCGACGGGCAGCGGCGGCACGGCGTCGAGGCGCTGGTGGATGCGGACGTACCGGTGGTCGTCGGGACCGGCGCCCAGAGTACCGCCCGCGCCGCTGCCCTGGCGGGTCATGCCCGGGAAATTGGCGCCGCCGGCCTCATGATCATTCCGCGGGTGCTTTCGCGGACAACTTCGACCGCCGCCCAACGCGCGCACTTCGCCCGTGTGCTGCGCGCCGGCGGCGAACTTCCCGCCGTCATCTACAACAGCCCCTACTACGGCTTCGAGACGAAGGCCGAGTTGTTCTTCGACCTGGCCGGGGAGTTCGACAACCTGGTCGGGTTCAAGGAGTTCGGTGGCGCGGCATCCCTCGACTATGCCGCCGAGCACATCACGTCGGGCCGACCTGACCTCGAGTTGGTCGTGGGTGTCGACACCCGGGTCGTGCACGGCATCGTGCGCTGCGGCGCGAGCGGCGTGATCACCGGCATCGGCAACGTGTTCCCGGCGGCGGTCCTGCGCTTGGTCGAGCTTTGCGAAAAAGCCGCGGGCGGCGACGAAGATGCCCTGCTTTCGGCCAAGGATCTCGACGAAGCGCTCTCGGTGCTGGCAAGGTTCGATGAAGGACCGGACCTGGTGCTCTACTTCAAGCGCCTGATGGTCCTCGAAGGGAACCCCGAATACGCGCATACCCTGAATCCCGATGACGCGTTGAGTCCCTCCCAGCGGGCGTATGTCGATGCGCATTGGGCGCGCTTTCGACGCTGGTGGGATTCGTGGCACGGAGCACGCGGGTGAGCACTCTGCGCGTGATCGACTCCCACACCGCTGGCGAACCGACGCGGGTGGTGGTCAGCGGCGGACCCGACCTCGGCGAGGGCGCCATCGCGGAACGGCTGCGACGCCTCAAGGCACACCACGACGACTTTCGGCGGTCGGTGATCCTCGAGCCCCGCGGATCCGACGCCCTGGTGGGGGCGCTCCTGTGCGAACCGACCGACCCAGGCTGCGCGACGGGCGTGATCTTCTTCAACAACGTGGGCTACCTCAACATGTGCGGCCACGGGGCCATCGGCGTGGCCGTCACGTTGGCGTACCTCGGGAGGGCCGAGGTTGGCGAACTGCGCCTCGAAACCTCGGTCGGTGTCGTCTCCATCGTTCTGCGCTCGCCCAACGAAGCTACCATCGAGAACGTGCCCAGCTACCGCTTTCGATCGGATGTTGCCATTGACGTCGAGGGCTTCGGCACCGTGCGGGGGGATGTCGCGTGGGGCGGCAACTGGTTCTTTCTAGTCGACGCGGCCTCGACCGCCGGCCTGGCGGCCATTTCGCTCGAAGCCGAACCCCAACTCACCGAAACCGCGAGGCGCATCAAGGCGGCACTGGTTCGCGACGGCGTCACGGGGCGCGACGGCGCAGAGATCGACCATATCGAGTTGTTCGAACCCGCCGGCTCTGCCGATGCCGACAGTCGGAATTTCGTGCTTTGCCCGGGTGCCGCCTATGACCGTTCGCCCTGCGGCACGGGAACCAGCGCGAAGCTTGCCTGCCTTGCCGCCGATGGCGCGCTGCGGCCCGGCGATGACTGGGTGCAGGAAAGCCTGATCGGCTCGCGTTTCGTGGCGCGTTATCGGCTGAGCGCCGAGGGCGAGATCATCCCCAGCATCACGGGCGAAGCGTTTGTCTGTGGCGATACGACCCTGATCCGTGATCCGCGGGACCCGTTCCGCAACGGTATCGGCTGAATGACCGAGCGTGTCGCTATTGTTGGCGGAGGCATCGTCGGCATCGCCTGCGCCCATTACCTGTCGGGCGCCGGGTATGCGGTCACCGTCATCGACCAGGATCGCATCGGCGGCGGCTGTTCCCACGGCAATTGCGGACACATCTGTGCGAGCCACGTGCTGCCCCTGAACGAACCGGCGAATCTCCTTGCCGCATTGCGATCCCTCGTCAATCCCCGGGCGCCGTTCCGGGTCAAGCCCCAGTGGCGGCCGTCACTCCTGCGGTGGTTCTGGGAGTTCGCGCGACGCTGCAACCATCGCCACGCGTTGTCGGCGGGCGGTGCGATGAAGTCGATCCTCGACGCTTCGATCCGCGAATACGAAGCGTTGTTCCAGGCAGGCGAGTTCGAGGCCCAGTGGCAGCCCCTCGGGCTGCTCTACGTGCTTCGGACCCGACGCGGCATGGAACGGTTCGCCGCCCAGGATGCGATGCTTCGCGACACCTTCGGCGTAGCGGCGAGGCGCCTCGAAGGCAGCGAATTGCCCGAGTTCGAGCCGGCGCTGCGCCCGGGTCTTGCGGGTGGTTTCCTCTACGACGGCGATGCCTTCCTGCGTCCCGATGCGCTCACCGGCAACTGGACCCGTTGGCTCGCGTCCCGCGGCGTACGGTTCGAGGAAGGTAACCGGGTGCAAGGCGTCGAAAAGACAGCCGGGGAGATCACGCGGCTGCTCACTGACACGGGCGAAGTCACCGCCGACCACTACGTCTTCGCGAGTGGCGCCTGGAGCACGGCAGTAGCAGCGGATCTTGGATGTCCAGTGCCCATCGAACCCGGCAAGGGCTACTCGATCACCACCACCCGGCCCCGGACCTGTCCGCGCCATGCCATGCTGTTCGCGGAGCACCGCGTGGGCGCGACGCCGTTCGACGATGGCTTTCGGCTGGGCTCGATGATGGAGTTCTCGGGATTCGACGCGACGATCCCGTCGCGGCGGATTCAGCAACTGATCGACTCGGCCCGGCACTACCTCCACGAACCGGCGGGTGAAGAGGTTCTCGAGACCTGGTGCGGTTGGCGGCCCATGACCTGGGACAGCCTTCCCGTCATCGGCGCGGTGCCGGGCCTCGCGAACGGGGTGCTGGCGACCGGACACCACATGCTGGGCATGACGATGGCGCCAGCCACGGGGAGGCTGGTCGCCGAGATCATCGGCGAAAGACCCACCCACATCGACCCGGCACCGTACTCCCCGGCGCGTTTCTCGTAAGTGCCGGCAGTCAGCGCATTCGGCATGCCGGCACGCGGTCTTCGAACACGTGCTCTCGGGTCACGCGGGGGACCGACGTACGACTGCCGTTCACCTTGACCGACCCACCACCCGCTGGTAGGGTGCGCCGCCCATGAACCCCGGCCACCCAATCCAGTCCACGATGTGCGTCGCCATGCTGATGTGTGGCACTCGTGGCGGGGTTCGTCCTATCGGTTAGTTGCCGATAACCTAAACAAACATTGATTCGACGGACCTCTCCTCTCCGGAGGAAGCGTTCGTCGACGGTTCCTTCGGGGCGGTGTCCCAAGGAGCCTTCAGCCCACTGGATTACAGTGCGCCCGTGACGCCCAGGGAACTCCGACGTTGCAAGTCCTCCAGCGGTGGTGGCAGTGTTGTTCCATGCAAGCCGAACATGAAAGACAACGCTTCACCCCTCGCGGAAGAGGCAACCGCCTACTACCACGGGTTGCTGCGTCCGGTGTTTGCGGATCGAAAGTTCCTGATCGCCGGGCCTGTCGCCGCGGGTCTCGGCGGGCTTGCGTGGCGACTGACAGAGCTTGGCGCCGAGCGCCCGTTCCTGATCGCCGCCAGCGAGGGGACTGGCACCCTACCCGCAAGGGAGGTGGCGGAGCTGCGGGTGTTGGGCATCCAAAGCGCGGGCGTGCTCGAAGAGTCCCGCAATCTTCATCGTGCGGTCGAGGACTTGCCCGTCGATTTGAGACGCGAGATCGACGCGTGGGATCCGGAAGGGACGGCGCGGTTCATCTTTGCGAGCCCCCTGGCGCAGCTACTTGATGCGGCGGGTCGAAAGGCTTACGCCGGGCGGCCTCCGGACTGGGCGGCGCTCGAAGACAAGGTGCGAATCGACGCATTCTGGGATGCGGTTGGCGTGCGGCGGGCGCCGTCGCGGATCGTTGCCGCAGATCACGACGCGCTCAAGTCCGCGGCCCGCGCGCTGGACCGGGGTTTTGGAACGGTCTGGGCGGCCGATGCCCGAGACGGCACGCACGGCGGCGGCCTCGGCCTGCGTTGGGTGCGACACGGCGACGACGGCCGGGAATCCTTCCTGTCGTTGCGCCGGATGGCGGACCGGATCCGGGTCATGCCTTTCCTCGAAGGCATTTCGGCAAGCATCCACGGTATTGTGTTTCCCGACTCGGTCGCCGTGTTCCGGCCCGTCGAGATGGTCGTGCTTCGACCGATAGCCGGTGACCGCCTGCGCTACGCCGGCTGCGCGACGGCGTTCGATCCGCTTCCCGACGACCGGAAGGCGATGCGCGACCTTGCCTACCGTGTAGGAGCAGCACTCCGGGACACGGTGGGCTATCGCGGACCGTTCGGTATCGACGGGATTCTCGCCGACGAGGGCTACCTCCCCACGGAATTGAACGCGAGGGCGGGTGCGGCTCTCGGACCACTTGCCCAGGGCGTCGGCCTGCCGCTGACGCCTTTGTGCCTGGCGGTCATAGAGGGCGAACGACTGGACTACCGACCGGACCTCCTGGAACAGGCAATCCTGAGGTCCGCCGATGCCCATCGTACCTGCGCGGGCTGGTCGGTTACCGGCAGGAAGTTCGACGAGAACCTGACGCTGGATGTCGTGCGGGACGGCGACGAGTACCGGGAGAGCCGACCGGGAGAAGAGTCCCACGGCACTGTGCAGGTCGGCCCAAGTTCGGTCGGCGGATTCCTGCGGTTCACGCTTCGTCCCGAACGCGTCGAACGCGGACTCTCCGCCGCTCCCGAGGTGGTGCGGGCATTCCGCTTCACGGACCGCGCGCTCGGAACCGACTTCGGAGAGTTCGAAATTGCCCGAAACGTGCGCCCACGGACGTCCCCCAACGCCGGATGACAGGGTCCCACGAGGGCGGCGCCCGGCTGGTGTCCCGGGCGGGCGGACGGGGCCGCCGCAAAGCGTGGCCCCAACTTCGGCCGTCGAGCCTTGGTTGTATTGAACCTCATGGATGTGGTGACCGGGCCTTCGCCTGCGATCTCCTCAGGTTCCCGGAACCATCTTGGCCTGCATGCTGGTAAGCTCTTGATTGCGGGCGAATCCCGGGAGGGGGCATCGGAAGAGCATGGGCGACGAAATCGCGCGGCGGCACTTCAACGCGGAAGACTTTACCCGGTTCCGGCGGCATCTCGATCAGGAGACCGAACTGGTCGGCAACCTGTTCGCGCAGGACGCCTTCAGCCACCGCGGCGACATCATCGGGTTCGAACTCGAAGCGTGGCTGGTGGACGAGACAGGGCAACCGGCCGCCGAGAACTCGGCGTTTCTGCGCAACCTCGACAATCCCCTGGTGGTGCCCGAGCTCGCCGCGTTCAACATCGAACTGAACGGCAGTCCCTGTGCCATGACGGGACGGGTCTTCGCGCGCCTGCACGACGAACTCGCCGCCACCTGGGAAGCGTGCCAGCAAAACGCGCGGTCGCAGGGTCTGCAACTCGCGATCATCGGCATCCTGCCGACGATCAGCCCCGACCTGCTGAATTCCGGCTCCATGTCCAACATGGTGCGCTACCAGGCGCTGAACGATCGCGTGCTGGCGCTGCGCAATGGTGCGCCGGTGGAGGTGGATATCGAAGGCTCCGACACACTGCGGCTGTCGCACGACGACGTGATGCTGGAGGCGGCCACCACATCGTTTCAGATCCACCTGCAATGCCAACCTGGGCTCGCCGCGCGCACCTATAACGCCGCACTGGCCGCGTCGGCGCCGATGGTGGCCCTGGCGGCCAATTCTCCGTTCCTGTTCGGCAAGTCCCTGTGGGCGGAAACCCGCATCCCGCTGTTCGAACAGGCGGTATCGGTGGGACCGCGGACCCCGGCGCGCGTCAGCTTCGGCAGCGGGTACGCCGACGACACGCTGTTCGAGGTCTTCAACGAGAACCTGTTCGAGCATCCGATCCTGCTGCCCGCCCCCAGCACCGAACCCGCGTACAAGCTCAGCCACATTCGACTGCACAACGGCACGATATGGCGCTGGAACCGGCCCCTCCTGGGCTTCGATTTCGACGGCCAGCCCCACCTGCGCATCGAGCATCGGGTCGTGCCCGCAGGGCCGACGATCATGGACTCCATCGGCAACGCGGCGGTGTACGTGGGGCTGGTGCGGGCACTGGTGGGCGCCGAACCGCCGATCGAGTCCGAACTCGACTTCGCCGCGGCGCGCGTCAACTTCTATGCCGCGGCGCGCTGGGGCCTCGACGCCCGGCTGCGCTGGCGCGACCGCGTCTACGGCGCACGGGAACTACTGCTTGAAGAGCTGTTGCCCGCGGCGGCCAGCGCGTTGGGCAAATTCGACATTCCGGCCGACGACATCGACCGCTTTGTCGGCATCGTCACGCGGCGGGTCGAGTCCAACACCAACGGCGCGGCGTGGCAGCGCCGCTGGGTGGAGAAATACGGCACGGACTTCAGCGCATTGACCAATGCCTACATCCAGGCGCAGGAGTCGGGAGAACCGGTGCACGAGTGGAGCCTATGAGCTCCGGACGCCTGTCCACCTACAACACGTTGCCCGACGGTCTTCTCGAATGCTCCGCCGCGCAATTGCGAGATGTCCTCTCGGGACCCACGCTGTTCGATCTGCGCCGAGGGCGAAGGGGAACCCTGTTCGTCACCGTTCTGCAGCACGGCGACGAAACCTCGGGATGGGACGCCATGCGCACGCTTCTCCGCAACAAGCTCGCGCCTGGGCTGATGCTGTTCGTCGCCAATGTCGACGCGGCTCGGCATAACGTCCGCAAGCTGCCGCACCAGGTGGATTTCAATCGCGCCTGGGAGGGCGGCGACTCGCCGGAAGCCGCGATCGCGCGAGAGGTCACCGAGCGCGCCATGGCCGCCGAGCCGCTGACGGCCATCGATATTCACAACAACAGCGGCCGCAATCCCCCCTACAGCGTCGTCACGCGCACCGACGAGCGCTCGCTGGGCGCGGCCGCCGACTTCGCGCGGCGCGTCATTGTCATCGATCATCCGGGCGTGCAGACCCAACGCTTTTCCGAGTTCTGCACCGCGGTAACCGTAGAGGTCGGCATGTCCCGCGATCCGGCAAGCATCGAACGCGCCAGCGCCTACCTCAACAAGGCCTTCCGTTGGCGCGAGCCGCCGCGGGCCTCTCCGCGACAGCTCTTGCTGTACCGAAACCTGGCGCGCGTTCTGATCGACGGAGCGGATGGCGGCGTGACACTGCGGCAGGATTTCGAGGCGTTCAATTTCGTACGCGCCGAGGGCGGCACGGTCATCGCGAGCGTCCACCGCGGCCCGGGATTGAAGGCGGTCGACGAATCTGGCGCCGACGTGACCGCCCGCTACCTGGAGACGACGGACGGCAAGATCCGGCTGCGGCGCCCCGTCATACCATCGATGTATACGCCGGATCTCCGGGCCGCCCGCGCGGACTGCCTCTGCTACCTGCTCGAACCGCTGCCGAGTTGGTGAGCGATGCCGAGCTCGTGAACGACGCGCGCAAGTACCTCAAGATCGAGCGGCCCTTCAACATGATGCGGGGCGTCTTGCCGCGGGCCGAGATCGCCTACGAGACCTGGGGCGAACTCTCGGCGGCCAAGGACAATGCGGTGCTCCTCTTCACCGGGCTGTCGCCTTCCGCGCACGCGGCCTCTTCGCCCCTCGATCCGACTACCGGGTGGTGGGAGGACATGGTCGGCCCGGACAAGCCTATCGATACGAACCGCTACTTCGTGGTCTGCGTCAATTCGCTGGGAAGCTGTTTCGGCTCGACGGGCCCCGCCTCGATCGATCCGACAACGGGGAACCCATACCGGCTCGGCTTCCCCATGCTATGTCTCGAAGACATCGCGAACGCCGGCCATGCCGTCATCGAGTCCTTGGGCCTCTCGCAATTGCATTCCGTTGTCGGCGCCTCCATGGGCGGCATGACCGCCCTGGCGTACTCCATGCTGCATCCGCAAACCGGCACGGGACTGGTCCTGATCTCCTCCGCCGCCCGGAGCCTGCCCTTCTCCATCGCCGTGCGCTCCCTGCAGCGGGAGATCGTGCGTTCCGACCCGGCGTGGCGCGGCGGCCAATACGCCCCCGACACGCCACCCGCAGTCGGCATGCGGCTGGCGAGGAAACTCGGCATGATCTCCTACCGATCATCCGCCGAATGGACCGTGCGGTTCGGGCGCGAGCGGGCCACGGACGAGCCCGTGCGGGAAGCCTTCGGCATCGACTTCGAGGTCGAGTCGTACCTCGAGGCCCACGCGGTGAGATTCATCGGCACCTTCGACGCCAACTGCTACCTGTACCTTTCGCGGGCGATGGACCTGTTCGATGTCTGCGACCATGGCGGCAGCCTCGCGGCCGGCCTCGCGCGGGTGCAGGCCGAGCGCGCGCTCGTCATCGGCGTAGAGACGGATTTCCTGTTCCCGCTGGCGCAGCAGCGCGAACTGGCCGAAGGCCTGAAGGCCACGGTGCCAGACGTAGACTTCCGTGTGCTGCCTTCGATCCAGGGCCACGACTCGTTCCTGGTGGATATGGACCGGTTCAGACCGGCGGTCGCGAGTTTTTTCTAGGCGAAGCGACGAGGCCGAGCGTGCGTTACTGCGCCAGCCACCTTTCGATACCCCCTTCGAGTTGAGCGGCGTCCATGAAGCCGCCGGCGAACAGGCGAAACTCTGCACCGTCGTCGCTCACCAACACGCTCGGCAGCGCGTTCGTGCCGTAGCGTCCGGAATTGACGATTTGGCAACGCGTCCGCGCCCTGACCGGTTCCCTCGCGTCCCGGCGGCGGTTGAGACGGACCCCGGCCGCCGCTCCGCGCTGCGCGGCCGAAGCCGCGTTTATATGTCGCACCGGGCCGTTGCGGGCTCGCTATTCGATGAGCTGCTCGATGAGCGCCCGGCGCCAGCCGCGCATGAAGCCGCGCGGCATCGACTCCAGCGTCACCTCGAACGTCAGCTCGGCCGACAGCCCGTCGGCGTCGGTGGCGGTCACGGTGATTGTCGCCGTCCCTTCGCGTCCGTCTTCCCCCGAGACCACGATCAGCACGCCCCCGCGCACCTCCGCTTCGGCGAGTCCCGGATCGCTGGAGCGCGCCGAGTAGCTGAGCGGACCGCCGTCCGCCGCGACGAACAGCTTCGACAGATTTATACGGATCGAGTCGTTCTCGGCGGCGAGGTCCGTCGTCGGCACGGATCCGCGGACTTCGGGCGGGTCCTTGAACAGGACCAGCGGATCGCCGATCGCCGTCGCGAATCCGCGATAGCACGAGTAGCGGCCGAACCTCCCGCAGCGCGTGTCCGGCACCGACGGCGTCGAGGCCAGCTCCACTCGAGTCGCGCCCGCCGATGTCCGCACTACGGAGATCGGGGCGCTCTCCGTCATGCCGGTCGCGACGACCGACGCGTCCGACGACAGGGCGCCGCCGACCGCTTTCAGGCCGGCGCGCAGCGGGAACGGCGCGCCCTGCCGGACCCGCGTCGCGAGGCGCGCCGGACTCGGCGCCGACGCGGGCCCGTCCGTCCGCGCCAGCTCGACCCGCAGGACGAACGGCGAACCGGGATTGTCCTGCAACTGAACTTCGGACAACTCGCCCAGACCCGCGAACACGCCGTCCGGCAGGGAAGCCAGGGAGTTGCCGGACATATCGAGCGCCCGCAGGTTGTCGAGTCCGGAAAAGTCGGCGGGCCGCAACGCGGCCAGCCCGGTGTCCGACAGATCCAGCGTCCGAACTCCTCTCAGGTCCCTGTCCGACACCCGCGCGCACGGCAGCGAGCGGCGCAAGGCGTCGCGCACCTGCGGCGTCCGGTCGCAGACCCCCTCGTCGATTCTCACGCGGACGGCGGCGACTCCCAGCCCGAAGTCCCGCGCCTGCTCGGCGGATCGCTTGAGCGTCACCGCGAAGATCTCCCGCGGCGGCTCGATGTCGTCGTCGTCGCGCACGGCGATGGCGATCGTCGCCTCCGTCGCCCGCGCCGCGATGATGACCGTGCCCGCCATGCCGTCGTGGTCGTCGGCGTCCGCGTCGGCGGTCGCCGGGTCGTCGTCCGGGCCGACGACATACTCCAGCGAAGTCGCCGCGTCGCGCGGCCGGCTGATCGCGACCGTCAGGGTCGCCGTGTCGCCCTCGGCCGCCGCCACCTCCTCGCTCGCGAACGAGACCAGCCGTCCGACGGTCACCTCGAAGCTCTGCGTCGCCCGCGCCCGCCGGTCGTCCACCGCCGTCACCGTCACCTCGGTCAGGCCGTGGTCCGCCGCCCGCACGGTCACCGCGCTTTCGTCCACCTCGACGGTCGCCACCGCGCTGTCCGCCGACTCCGCCTCGAACGTCATGCCCCGTCCGTCCGGGTCCCGGAAGTGCCCGGAGGCGTCCAGCTCTACCGTATCGCCCACCTCCAGTATCCGCGCTGTCATCTCCTCCGTGGCCACCGGCGGCCGGTTGCTGGATCCGCCGCCGCCGCCGCCGCCACCACCACCGCCGCCGCCGCCGCCGCCACTGTCGTCCTCGCGGATGGTCGCGCGCACGGTGCCGACGACGCCGTCGTATCCCCCGCCCGACGCTTCGTGCGTCAGCGTCACCGCCGCGTCCGTCGAGGCGTCGTCGTCCTCGGCCGCCTCGACCGTGATCGTTTGCGCGTCGTCCCAGTCGCCCGGCGTGTACGCCAGCTCGGTCTTATCCAGGCTCAGATCCCCCGATGCGCCGGTTATCCGCACCGTCACGTCGGCTGTCGGGACGGTTGCCAACGCGACCGCATAAGTGGCCGTTTCGCCTTCGGGCACCGCGAGCGTCGTCGCGCTGAACACCAGGCCCGGGTCGTTCTCCCGGATCGACACCACCAGCTCCGCGCGCAAGCCCCGGTACTCCGCGGCGCCCGACGCCCGGTGCGTGAGCGTCACCTCGGGATCCTGCGCGCTGTCGTCGTCGTCCGCCGCCGTCACCTCCACGTCCTGCGGGTCGCTCCAGTCGGCCCGGGTGAACACGAGGCTCGTCCTGTCGAGGCTCAGGTCTCCCGCCGCGCCCGTGATCGTCACCGTGACGTCGGCCGTGGGCCGCGTCTGTAGCGCCACCGCGTAGGTGTCGGACTCGGCCTCCACTACGGTCAATGTATCCGGCGTCACCAACACCGCCGGATTGTCGTCGTCCTCCAATGCGACCTTGGCGCCCGACGCGGGTTCGATCCGCAGTTCGGCCACCGTCGTCGACCCCGTCACCGACAACGTCCTGGCGCCGTCCGCCGAGTCGTTGTCGAGCGGCTCGAGTAGGAACGTCGCGGTCCCGCCCGTCTCGCCCGACAAAATCGTCAGCGTGCGCTCCGGCACGCGCTCGTAATCCGTCCCCGGCACCGCCGTGTCGCCCGCCGCGCCCACCGTCAGCCGCACTCCCGTGTCCTCGGCCCGCGCCCCGGCGTTCAACGACGCGGTCACCGTCACGTCCTCGGGCGTGTCCTCGGAGACCGACTCCGGATCCGCGGACAGCGTCACGACGCGCGACGCCCGGTCGTTGTCGGAAAGCGTCAGGGCGGCCGGCGCCACCGTCAGGCCGCTCGCCCGGCCCGTAACCGAGATCGTTTCCGCGCCTTCGGCGATCGCGTCGTCTTCGGGATCCAACTCGAACGTCGTCCGCCCGGTGGTCTCGTTCGCCGGGACCGTGATTCGCAGCGTCGAGACGTTCGCGTAGTCCAGATCCTGCGTCGCCGTATCGGTGAATGCGCCCACCGTCACCGTCACCGCCGTATCCGTCGTCCGCGCCCCGGCATCGAGCGATGCGGTCACCGCCACCTCCGTCGGCGCCGCCGCTTCCGATACCGTCGACGGGTTCAGCGACAGGTCCAGCCGGGTCGAAGCCGTATCGTCATCCGCGATGGCAAGTTCCGCGGGGGTGACCGTCAGCCCCGCGACGTCGCCGCGCACGGATATCGTCTCGGTCCCTTCGGCGGTCCGGTCGTTCGTCGGCCGCAACGCGAACGTCACCGTCCCGTCCGTCCGGTTCGCCGGGATCGTCAGCTCCAGCTCGGGAATCTCGGCGTAGTCCTCGCCCTCCGTCGCCGAGTCGCCCCCCGATCCGACCGTCACCGCCACCACCGTCGCCGTCGGCCGCGAGCCGCCGTCGAGCGTCCCCGTCACCCGCACCGCGCGGCTGCCCGCGTTCTCGCCGACCTCGAGGGGATCCAGCGTCAGCGTCACTGTCGTCGACTCCACATCGTCGTCGTTCAGGGTCAGATCGGCCGATCGCACGGCGAGGCCGGGCGCGCTGCCGTCCACGGTGATGGTCCTGGCGCCTTCGACCGCGCTGTCGTTCGCCGGGGCCAGCCGGAACGTCGTCTCCGCGGTCGTCTCGCCCGCGTCGATCGTCAGGGTCAGGTCCGGCACCGTCGCGTAGTCCGTCCCCTCGACCGCCGAGTCGCCGCTCGCTCCCACCGTAACCGCGACATCGGTATCCTCCTCGCGCGCCGCCCCGTCCAGGGTCGCCGTCACCCGGACCGTCGCCGCGCCGGCGTCCTCGCGGACCTGGGCCGGGTTCACCTCCAGGTCCACCCGCGTCGAGCCGATGTCGTCGTCGGCGATGGCGACCGCGCGGCTGGCGAACTCCACGCCGTCCCGCGTCGCCGACAGCGCCACCGTCTCGGCGTTGTCGTCGAACGGGTCGTCCAGAGCCCGCACCGTCGTGGACACGGTCGAGGGGTCTTCGCCCGCGCCGGCGGGCAGCGTCAGCGCCGTGGAGTCGATCGTGTAGTCCGAGCCCCGCGTCGCCGTGCCCGACAAATCCAACCGGATGGTCTGAGCGGCCGCAAACGTCGAACCCGCGCCGGTGCTCACCGTGACGGTGGACGTTCCGCCCGCCTCGGCGATGGTTCCCGGATCCGCCCCGAGCGTCAGAGCGGGCTCGGCGTCGTCCTCGATAATCCTGATCGTGACGTCCTTGCTTGAGAGCGACAGCCGGCCGCTCTCGCGCGCAAGCCGCAGCCCGAACACCTCCACCCGCTCGTGGACCCGGTCGTCGAAGATGTCCACCGACACCGCCTTTCGCGCCCGCGCGCAGCCGCAGGCGGCGTCGTCCGAGAAATCGCCCGGGGCGAACGACAGATCCCGGTCGAACTCCCCGTAATCGCCGAACGTGCCGCTGCGCCGCCGGGTGGCGTAGTCCTCGTCCGTCTCCCGGCTTCCGGCGTTTTCCCGCGTCGCGAGCGACACCACCACCGGGTTCGCAATATCCACGACCCGCGCCCCGCGCGGCGTCTCCAGCCGCAGCGACAGGCGCAGGGCGCTCGACGCCTCGCTCACGGTGTAGGTGTCCGCGTCCGACTCCGTCGTCCCGGCACCGGCCGCGAACGCGGGGGCGAAGGTGAAGTCCGTGTCGCGGATCGCGACTGTCGTTTCCGCGATGCCGCCCTCGGAGATCCGCTCGGACAACGGGGTGCCGAGACTGAGCGCCACGCTCTCCCCCGGGTCCACGACGCTGTCGTTCGCCGCGCTCACGCGTACTGTCCTGGTCGTCTCGTTCGCCCCGAACGACAGGCTCGACGGCGAGATCGAGAAGTCGGCGCTGTCCGCGCCGTCGGCGCCTTCGGCCTCGACCGGTATCGAGACCTGCCGCTCCGGCACGGCGCTCAACGTCACGGCCACATCGACGTGCCCGCCTTCGGCGGCCCGGTACCCGGCTTGCGCGAAGCTGACCGTCACCTCCGGATCGTCGTCGTCCTCCACGGTTACGGTCCGGCGGTCCCCGAACGCCACGCCGTTGTGCGTGCCCGAGACCACAACGGTCTCGCCGTCGTCGTCGAGATCGTCGTCCACCCCGGTCAGCGTCGCGGTCACCATGGACGCGGTCGTTCCCGCGCCCGCCGGCAGCGTCAGCGTCTTGCCGCTGATCGTGTAGTCCGCCGTCTCCGTCGCCGTGCCCGCCAACGACAGGCGAACCGTCTGCGCGGTCGCGAACGTCGAGCCCGAGCCGGTGCTCACGGTCACCGTCGTCGTGCCGCCGTCCTCCGCGAAGGACGGCTTGTCCGTGGACAGCCCCAGCGACGGCGCCGGGTCGTTGTCGGCAAGCTGGATGGAGAGGCCGCCCGACGGGGTCACGATCAGGCCGGCGACGGCGGTCGAACCGGTCACGGTCAGGCTCTCGTCCGACTCGTCGATCCGGTCGTTCATCGGCGTCAGCGTGAAGCGCGCGGCGATGCCCGTCGTGTACGCGGGGATCGTTAGCGTCAGGTCATCGACCGCCGCGTAGTCGGTTCCCTCCGTCGCCGTGTCGCCGGCCGTGCCCACCTCGACCGTCACCGCCGTCGCGGCCGGCCGCGCCGAGCGGTTCAGCATGGCGGTCAGCGCGACCGACTTCGCGCTGCCGCCCTCCGAGACCGAAGCCGTGTCGAGCGACAGACTCACCCCGGTCGACAGTGTCGTGGCCGGCGTCTCGTTCGAAACGGCCCGATCCTCGAACGACGCCACCTTGTTGCCCGCGGCATCCGCCAGCGCTTCCCGCGAAGGGGTCGTGTAGTCCACCTCGATCCCGGACTCGCCGTACAGTATCGGGGGATCGATCGCCAGTTGCACGGCGCTACCGTTCACCGATACGCCCGAGATCGTCCGGGTCGTCCCGCCGGTCACCGCGAAGGCCGATGCCGCGGTATTCGCAGTCGCCAGCGCCTCGTCGAACGTCAGCGTCAGGGTCGCGCCGTTCACCGCGGCGCCGTTCGCCGCTGCCAGCACCGGCGCCACGGTGTCGACCCAAGCGATGGTGTGCGCCGTAGCAGGGACTGCCGACAGCACGGTTCCGGCGGCGGTGCAGATGCCGCCCGAGGCGCAGGACTGGCCGGCAACCAGCGCGAAGGTGATCGGGCCAACGCCCGCGGGAGTCAGGGTGAAGAGATAGGCATTGGCCGGGTCTCCAGGCACGACATGAGGGCTGATGCCGGCGATCGTCGCGCCGGTGACGCTGACCGACGTCGTATCTGCGGCAAAGTCCACCAAGGGCCGGCTGAAGGCTACGACCACCTTCGGTGCATCGCTTGGGCCGAGATGGAATAGGGAACTGGCAGGACTCTCGACGATTTCCGCCGTCAGGAGGCCGGGCGTGTCCGCGAGAGCGTCGGCTGGAACCGGTGACGCCGTCAGGGAGGGCCGCTCTTCGGTGTTCTCTTCCGTGAACCTGATGAAGAACTTCTCCTGACCCGTGGCTGGATCGACCTGCGTGACCGTCTCCTCCAGGGGTGGCTGGCCTCGCAGGTTTCGGCCCCAACTGATCAGCCAGTCGCCGTTGTCCATGGGCACGACCTGCCCGCCGGAATAGCCGAACGCTTCCTTGTTTCCATGCAGGGAATGATCACGGACGAAGACCGCCTCGCCGACGTCGAGGTCCAGCGCATACTCCACCGCACGGCTGTACTCGCCGTGCGTCCCCACCGGCTGGTGGTCCTTCCAGGGATCGATCAGGCACGCGGCTCCGTTGTCGAAGAGCAGGAGATGGCCATTCGGCAGGATCGTCGCGGAGTGCTGGCCGCAGAATTCCCCCTCGGGATCATTGACCACCACGATCGGCGCCGGGCCGATATCGCGTGACGCCCACCCCTCATCACTCAGGTTGGTGCGTCCCACTCGCCACTTCACGGATCCGGTGGCGGCGTCAATGCCGAGCACCTTCGAGCACCCCCGGAAGGATCCCACGATCGTGTGATCGCCCACCAATTGGAGGGAATTGAGGTGGGCATACCCTGCAAACGTTGATCGTGCGAAGCGGTGCTGGACGCAATCCCCGAGCGGCATCTTGCCCCAGGAGTTCCAGGTGAACAGCGCCTCCCTTTCGTCGGGAGTGATGATCTGAATGGCCGAATCGTACAGGGAATGGATGTGATACGGGGTCCCCTCTGCATCGGTGAACGTCAGATGGCTGAGGTTTCTCCCCTTCCGCTCATACGACATCAGCAGGTAGTTGCCGTTGGGCAGTATCACGAAGTCATGCGGGTCCATGTTCCGCAGCGGGAATACCGTGCTGACCTGCTCATCGATCACTTCCAGGTGCTGATCCAGGACGTTGACCCGGTTGGCGATCGAGGTGGCGTACGCGTAGCGATAGATCTCATCCGTACCGACCCGGAAGAACCAGGTGCGGCTCCGGGCATCGGCGTGGGTCTCGCGGAATCTCGGGACGCCGTTGCTGTCCATCATCACCATGTGTCCCTCGTGACCGAACAGGAGCAGGCCCTCGAACACGTCCTCGGCGCCGGCATACCGTCCCGCCTCGATCTGGTAGAGCCTGGCGTCGAGGCAGTGGACGCGGTAGACGGTGTGGGCGCCGTTGCGATCGGTCACGCTGATCGGCACATCGCTCTTTCGGGTCACCTCGACCGTTGCGGTCATCTCGCCTGCCGAGTTCCGGCTCGGTATCCGCCCGTCGACGACCACGCGGACGCTCGGGGGCGCGCGCAGGGTCACCTGCATCGTGTCGCTGTCATTGCAGCCGATGGCGTAGTGCAGGGTTTCCCCTCCGAACGCCGGATTCATGGCGCGAGAGAGGTTGGCTGTGGCCGCGTCGGTGGCCACCTGAAGCGCAGTCAGCAGCGGTCCCGTCACCACGTTGGACGCCGCCTTCCGAACCCTGTGCCCGGAACCGTGCTCGTCGTCGTACGTCGCCGTCACGCGCAGGAACGCGTTCGTGTCGGCGGCCGTCGGGCTGTAGCCGGCTGCCGTGGCCCCGTCGATGACCACCCAGGCGTTGCGGCCCGCCGAGCGCTCCCACTTCCACGTGATGGCTGAAACGTCGCCGTCGGGATCGGTGACACTGGCGGTCAGGGGCTCCCCAAACCTGGGCCGCGGCGAGTCCAGGCTCAGCGTCCCCGCCTCGTTCTCGTCGCCGACCGTGACGCTCACATCCAACGTGACGGTGTCCGTCCCGTCCGAGGCCGCCAGTGTCACCGAGTAGACATTGTCGGTATTGGAGTCGGCCGGGTCCTCGAAGTCGGGCAACTGCAGAAAGACGTCGGGGGCGATCGGGTCGATGTCGAATCTGAGCACGCCGCCGGGGTTGCCGATGCTGAACCGGTTGGCGTCGGCGCCCGACAGAATCCAGTCAAGCCCCTCCCGATCCTCCTCGGAGGAGGCGATATAGGCGGCCACCCGCAGAGCCTTGTTCTCCGGGTAATCGACCATTGCCGGCCCCGTGAGCGGGGTCAGTTCGAGGACGTTCTCCAACGTCACCAGGAGGTCCGCCGCAACCGAATTGTCGCCATCGCTGACCTGCACGGTGACTTCATAGGTCCGGTCGCCGTCGGCGTCGTCCGGAATTTCGTAGTCCTTGGCCGCCTTGAACGACAGGGCGCCAGCGTCGCTCAGCGCGAAGCGGTCCGCGTCCGCGCCGCCGTTCGTGCCGGAGGGAATGGTCCAGGTCAGTTGGTCACTCGGCGTGTCGTCTGTCGCGTTGAGGGTCGCCACCGCCGTCTCGTTTTCCGGCACGAGAATCGGTGAGGTCGTCGTGATCACCGGCGCCGCCACCTCGTCGTCATCCGCCGGGCGTACGCGGAATTCATAGGTGGAGAGTCTCTCCGCCTCGGTCTCGTGCCACACCTCGATGATCGCTTCGCCGGCCCGGCAGGCGAAGAAACGGACCGGCTGATGGATGGCGCGGCGCCAATCCACGATGCCGTCATCCACGTTTCGACACGCCTCTTCAGCGTCCAGACCATCGGTGTCGTCCGCGAACCGGGCGCCGTCTTCCGGCCCGAAGCCGCGCACGCCGAGGTGGTGATTCAGGTACTGGAGGATGTCGGTCCGGCCGCGGAACACAACCGACTCTCCGACCTTCCACTCGAAACTCGTGGGGTCCGGGTCCAGCCACGCGGCCACCCCCGGCGCCGGCGGCGGCGGCGCGGTCTGGCCCGCTTGCAGATAACGGGACATTGCGAACCGCGTCTCCGCGGACGCCAGTTCCACCCTGCCGCCGGGCGCCGAGGTGTCGAGCCGGAACAGCGCCGCGTCCAGCGTGAAGTAGGCGTAGATGTCCTGGGAGCAGCTCTTCCAGACCTCCACCGTGATGGTCTCCCGGCTCGCGTCCACCTCCACGGTGATGTCCTTGCCCGTGTCCTTGCCTTCGCAATGGGTGGACCTCGCGAAGGCCTGCTCCCATTCGGTCAGATCGGCGCGGAAGACCAGGGAGGAGTAACTGGCCGGGTCGAGGTTGTCCAGGGTGACGGTGGCGGTGATCGCCATGTTCAGGGGCACCCCGTGGCCCGGCGAGAGCACGATGGAAATCGTCGGCGGTGTCGCGTCCGGCGTAGCGTTCCATACCGGATCGTTGCTCAGTCCCTCCGCGGCGTTGCCTGCCGCATCCCGGAGCGGGTTCGTCCCCGGCACGGTATAGGTCACCGTCACCTCCTGGCCGTCCGTTACCGCCGATGCAAGCGTCAGCGTCACTACTCTCCCGCTCACCGAAACGTGGGTGACCGTGCGCCCACTCCCCGCGACGGTGACCGTGAAGGCGTCTGTCGCCGGCGTCGAACTCTCGTCCAGCGCCTCCCCATAGGTCAGCGTCAGCGCCGCCCCGTTCACCGACGCTGAGGAAAGCGCCGGATTGACGCCGTCCACAAGGTTCGGCCTGAGGATGAACAGGCCCTGCTCAATCACGCTGACAATCACGATTCCACTGTCAAAGAACGGGTAGTTGCTCCACGCCCCGTCGTCGTAGTTCGATGAGTCGCTACCAGGGTCGACGTCAAAGAAAGCCACTTCAGTTAGATTGCCATTGGCGATGTCGGTAATGTCCAGGATGCGCAAACCCGCCCGGTAGTTCGACTGGTAGGTGTAGCTGCCCTTGACGTACTGGTTGTGGTCGATCGCGGTTGTCGTTGAGTCGTGAGAACCGATGAGCGCCGGCTCGTCGAGATCGCTCACGTCCCACATGTAGGTACGGGTATTCGTGACATTGGGGTTGTTCGCTTCATCCGACTCGTCGCCCAGCAGGAAGTAGGCCTGATCTTCCGTCAGCCAGCCTTGGTGAGTGTCCCTGGAGCCGGTGTAGCCCGTGCGGGAGAGCATCGCCGGACCTGCCTTGTTCGTCACGTCGACGATCGTCAGCGTATCCAGGTTGGAGTTGAAGCAGATCTCTTTTCCCTGGTGATCGAGGTCAGGGCCGTCGTAGTTCACACACTGTGCATCGTGGGTGTAGCCGTCGGCGCTGAAACAACCGGCCGAGGTCGCGTTCGTCGGAGTTTGAATGTCGATCATGTGCAGCCCGCCGCCGCAAGTGTTCGTGCCCACCGCGTAAGCAAAGCCACTGTCTTCGTTAACCGCGAGGTTGTGAGCGTTCGAGAAACCGGAGTAGCGGGCGGTTTCGGAAAACGTGGCCGGCGGTGAGGCCACCGCTCTCAACTGAGTCAGGTCAAATACCTGCATGCCGCTGTCGTTTGCCTCCGTCACGATGAAGGCATGGTCCACGTATACCTTGATGTCCCGTTCGTCCGCCTCGCCGGCGGGCGGAGGAAGGTTGCCAAGATAGATCGGGTTGACCGGGTCGCTGATGTCCACGAACGACGTGCCGTTGGTCCGGCCCATGATCGCGTACTCCTTGCCGGTCGAGGAATCCGTCCAGCCCCAGATGTCGTTGGCGTCGCCGCCGCCAATGTCGGCTAGAGCCAGAAACGACATCAGGTCGACGTTACTGCAGGGATAGGTTCCCGCCATCCCTCCGGAGCAGGTTGTCACCGCGGGCGTGGCGTCGTCATCGATGATCGTGATCGTCTGCTCGGCGCCGATCGTGCCGCCCCCATGACTGGCCGTGATCAGGATCGTCTCGGCATCATCGTCGACCCTGTCTTGTACGGCCGTGACGGTGGTTGCAACCGAGCTCTGCCCCGCGGCGAGCGTGAGACTCTCCAACGCCGGGAGACTCTTCTCGATGACGGCGACAGCATTCATGTTGGCCTTGATTTCAGACTCGAAGGTGGCCGATTGCGCGTGCGCGGAGCCGTTGAAGCCTGGGACGGAGAGAAAGGCGAGAAATGTCCAGCCGAGGGTGAGGAGCGATCTGGACCGGCTTGCAAGACGGGTGAAGCGCCCCTGGTAGCCCCGGCGATGCTTGCGGCGCATGGCGTCATACCGGCCAGGCGGACGGGCGGGGCCGTTCGGATTGTTCGGGGCGGCTTCGCTGGTTCTTACGTCCACTTGGCCGCGCAAGCGATCAGGACGTCGACCCACGCGGATGTACCGGGCCCCGCCGTGGTCACTTGATCGCCTTCTAGGTCTTGCGCAATCCGCCGACTTCCGACCATTCCATATCCCGCCATTGGGCGGACGCGTCCGATACCAATAGTCCGCGGCCCGCAACGGATATTATCTTATATATCTAACTAACTAGAATATTGTAAATAATTGCTCCAAGAACTAAATTTATTTCGTCAACGTCCGGCCTTGGCAAGCCTTCCATGTCCAATCGCGAGGCCGTCGGCGCGCACAGTGCAACCCGACGAAGATCGCGAACGGAGTCCTCGGGCGGATTGCCGGGAAATGGGGGAGTTGCGGGCAAACGGTGCCCGCGGGGAGGCGTCGGCAAGCACCAGCCGGCAGTGACGAGTGCGGACGTCGCTATCAATCGACTCGCGGCGTGGGACCCCCAGCCACATCGGCGCGGGATCGCGAATCCGGGTCGGTCCGGGGCCCTGGTGCTAAACGCCCGCGCCTAACCCTACGGGCGCGAAACGCGCAAGAAGGATCCTTGGAAGTTTCGCGAACAATAGCCCCGAGGTCCCTCTCCGCGCCATGTCGCTGGCGCCGAGGATGATATGATGCTCGGGATACGTGGAGGCTTCCCGATGCAGCCAGCCGAACAACATCCGTGGCCCGATTTCCCCAGGACCGGCTCCAGGATAGACGCGCGGCGAATGTGCTTCGAGCAAGGAAAAGCGTTCGTCTACATGCCCCGCGACGACGATTCGCGCGTGATCACCGAGTGGCCCAACGGGGTCATCGAAGACCACCTACTCGCCGACGACACGATCACGCGCAAGTGGCCCGACGGTCGAGTCGAGCGTTTTAGCGCGGGCGACCCCGCCGCTTTGGAGTGTCCGTACACCCCTCCCGCGGGCCGGTGAATTGCCGGCGCCCCGCTTTGTCATCGTCATCGGGGCGAACGGGGCTGGAAAGAGCACTTGGTGCCGCGCCCACCCCGAGGAACTGCCGTCGAACTTCTACGACGCTGACTCCATCGCGCAAGGGCTTGGCAGCTACAACGATCCCGCCCTCCAACTCGAAGCGCGCGCCCTGGTTGATGAGCGCATCGACCGGCACCTCGAGCGCAACGAATCGTTCGGCTTCGAGAGCACGTATTCCGGCGCGTCCAGGCCGCGCATCGCGCGCCACGCGCACGAACTCGGTTACGCGACCTACGCCATATTTGTCGGCACCCGGGACCCCTCCATCAACATCGACCGCGTCGCAGCGCGGGTGAGGGCTCGAACCGGACACCACGTCCCCGAATCCGAGATCCAACGCCGGTGGACTGCGGCGCAGAACAACCTGATCAAGACCGCTTCGGTTTCGACCGCATCCGGATCCTCGAAAATTCCAACGACCACACCTGGACCGTCGCAGACCATATCGGCCGCGACCAGCGTCCGCCCGCCGTTGAGGCGCCACCCTGGGCGGCACGCCTGTCCGTGGCCTTGATACGCGGTCGTCTCCCCCGCGGACCCACGCTATCTCGCTAGTAGATATGGACCGGCTCAGGCCGGCGGTGGCGAGTTTTTTCTAGGCGGGATTTGGCACGAAACCAATAGTTGAGCAGGTGTCGCCTATCAGGCTGACGGTTCGCAGCTTTGGTAGTCAGACGTCACGCACGCCCGAGCCAGTTCGTTCGCCCGGTGGATCTGGTCGGGGGTCAAGCCGGATCCGATGTCGTCCCGAGATTTACCGGCGCTGTCGAATCCATTGGCGCTAGCGATATCGAGCCACATGTACGCCAGTACATCATCCTTCGGAACGCCTTGCCCAAGCGCGTACATTAGGCCAAGGAACATTTGTGCGATAGCGTTGCCCCGCTCGGCTGCCTGACGGTACCAACGTACGGCCTCGATATCGTCCTTGGGAACACCGCGACCCTCAGCGTAGAAGCTCGCAAGTTCCAACTGCGCACTGTCATGGCGCTGCTCCGCAGCCTGACGGTACCAACGTGCGGCCTCCTTATCTTCCTTGAGAACGCCGCGACCCGCAGAGTAGTGGTTCCCAAGCCGAAACTGCGCACCGGCGTGCTCCTGCTCCGCGGCCTGACGGTACCAACGCAAAGCCTGGGCATCGTCCTGCGGCACTCCGCCCCCACTGAGGTAGGCTTCCCCGATGCGAAACTGTGCTTCGGCGTTGCCCTGCCCGGCGGCCGAGCGGAACCAATGCGCAGCCTTGGCCTTGTCCTGGGCCACGCCGCGGCCGGACTCATGCGACAGCCCCAGCATGAGCTGCGCAAATGCGTGGCCTTGCTCGGCAGCCAGGCGGTACCAACGAACACCTTCGGCATCGTCCTGGGGCACGCCCAGGGAGAGTTGATACATTGCCCCGAGCATGGCCTGCGCACCCGCGTGGTTTTGCTCGGCGGCCAGACGGTACCAACGTGCAGCTTCCGCATGGTCCTGGGGCACCCCGACTCCCGACGCATACGATTCCCCGACCTCAAACTGCACATCGGCGTCGCCTTGATCGGCGGCTTGACGGATCGCGTCAAGGTCGTCGCGCGCCAGGAGTGGGAGTCCAACAAGGGCGGCCACAGCGACAATTGCCAGAGCCGCAGACAGAAATCTGGATGTACTCCTGGTTAGCTTCAATGGGTACCTCCATTGGGGACAGCCACCTTCCGATGTCCGCTTCGAGTTGGTCGGCGTCCATGAAACCGCCAGCGAACAGGCGGAACGACGCGCCATCGTCGCTCACCAGGTGTCACGCGGTACCATCCCTGCGCGCTCGCACGGTCAAGGGACCCTCCTCGACGGTGCCGATGACGGCCGCCTGGGCGTAGCCGTTACTACGTAGAGCGCGCACGCAGGCGTCCGCCGCCGATGCCGGCACGCCGGCGAGTAGCCCGCCCGCCGTCTGCGGATCCGCCAGCAGGCGGAAGTCGGCGCGGTCCCGACCGCATCCCTCGGTGATGAAATCGTCCAGCGCCTGCTCGTTATTCGGCTGCAGGGAACTCTCGATTCCGGTCCGCATCAGTTCCACCGCTGCGGGAAGGAACGGAATCGACTCCAGCCAGAGCGCCACGCCGACGCCGGAAGCCCGCGTCATTTCGCTCAGGTGCCCCGCCAGGCCGAACCCGGTCACATCGGTGCACGCGGTCGCGCCGTGTTCGGCGACGGTCCGCGCGGCGGCGGCGCTCGACACATCCATCACGTCCATGACCGCGATCAGGTCCGGGCCCGCTGTCCTGCCTCGCATCGCGCCCGCCAGGACGACCCCTGTGCCGATGGGCTTGGTCAGGATCAGACGCTGGCCCGCGCACAATCCGCCTTTCGCCAGCAACCGATCGGCGGCGCCGGCGAAGGCCGCGAAACCCACCGAGAGCTCGGCGCCTTCCGCGGAGTGTCCGCCGGCCAGGCTGACGCCGTGCTCGTTGAATACCGCGACGGCCCCCGACATGACCTGGAACAGTTCCTCCTCCATGAGCGCATCGGCCATGGAAGGTACGGTGACGATGGCCAGCGCATAGCGCGGCGCCGCGTTCATCGCGTAGAGGTCGTTCAGCGCGTGATGCGCGGCGATGCGGCCGAACCGGTAGGGGTCGTCGATCATGGCGCGGAAGGCATCGCAGGTAGCGACCAGCGTCGGGTGTCCGAACTGGATGACCGCGGCGTCGTCGCCAATGCCCTGCAGCAGCGTGGAGTCGCCGCTCTCCGGCAAGCGCCGCAGCACGCGCGCGAGCAGGTCGGCGCCGAGTTTCGCGCCGCAGCCTCCGCAGCGCATGGTTTCCGGCGCGTCCGGCCGCAACACCGGCGCCAGCGGCGATTCGGGCTCGGCCATCTCCGGCAGAAGCTGAAAACGTCGCATGAAGCGGCGGTCGACCCACTCCTTCCAGCGCCAGACCCACTGTCCCGAAGCATGGAAGGCGCCCCGCGATGCCACCGCATGGCCCTTCCCGGTGCCGATCAGCGCGAGCGCGGCGGACTGCGCCCGATAGCGCCGCAGCGGCCTTTCCAGCGCGTGGCGTCTCAGGTTATCCGCCAGCGCCGGGCCCTGGCGCACAGCGAAGACGCCGGACTTGGGCCGGGGCTGGCCCCGCATGGCGGCGGCATCGCCGCTCGCGAAGACGTTTTCGTGGGAGATCGACTGCAGGTGATGGTTGACCGCGATGAAACCGCGTTCGTCCGTCGCCAGTCCGCTCTCGGAGAAAGCGTCGGATGCGTCCACGCCGGTCACCCAGAAGACATGGTCGTGTTCGATCGCGCGGCCGTCGCGAGCGCGAACCGAGTCCGCGTCAGCGCCCTGGGCAAAGAACTCGGTGACGACTTCGACGTCCCGTTGGCGGAGCAGGGAACGCAGTCTGCGCCGGACGGCAGCCGCATGTCCCGGCAGGATGTCCACCTCGGCGGTGACCAGGACGCAACTCGCGGTGTCGGGAAAGCGGGCGCGCACCGCGAGCGCAAGCTCCACGCCGCCGGGCCCGCCGCCGATGATGACCAAGCGCACGGTTTCGCGCGCAAGGCGCTCCGACACGGCCTCCCAGCGCGGCAGGAAGCGACCGATCGGCTTGACCGGCGTGATCCAGTCGGCAGGTTCAAGTCCGCCGCCGGGAACGCCGCCGGTGTTGATCGACAGGATGTCGTAGCGCATCGGCGGTCTTCCGCGCAGCCGCACGCGGTTTTGATCGGGTTCCACCCCAACCACCTCCCCCGCGATGAAGTTGGCGCCGGCGAAGCGCGCGAGACGCGCGACATCGATGTGCATCTCGCTGCGTTCATAGACGCCGGCGACATGCCCGGGCAGCATGCCCGAATAGGGCGTTTCGACTTCGCGCGCGATGATGGTGAGGCGCAGGCCCGGCTCGGGCCGCATGCCGAACCGGCGCAATACCTGGACGTGGCTATGTCCGGCACCGGCGAGCAGGATATCCTTGACGGCGGGCGCGCTGCGCATGGACGAAGGGTCCGTCAACGTCCCGCAAGACGCCCCGGAAGAAACGCCTTCGGCAATTCCGCCATCTTTGCTCGCTCCCAGAATTTCGGGTTGTTTCAGCGTCGAACCGTCTGTGGCCCGTTCGCCGCCGACCACATCATACTTCCGCCATCAAATAACCATTCCCGATTCGGCGCGTGCCGTGGGCCGTCGATCTTGACAGGCCAATCCCTTCTCAATGACACTGCAAACAAGGGGCCAGTCAGTAGTCTGCCAAGCCTCAAACCGGCGAAGGCCAAAACCATGCTACAGCGAATCTACGCGGACAACTTCCGATGTCTGTCGAACTTCGAACTCGATCTTGACGAGGCTAACGTTTTCTTGGGCGCTAACGGCACCGGCAAGACCTCGGTCCTGCACGTCTTGAGAAGCATTCAGAACCTCATCGCACGGGGATCGAAAGTGGATGAGGTGTTCCCTGCGCGCGATCTATCGCTGACCCAGGATCGCGAAGAGCAACGATTCGAAATCGAAACCCGCGTAGATGGCGGTACCTACCGGTATTCACTCGTGGTGGAGCATGATGTCAGCCACCGAAAGATGCGGATCATCCACGAAACACTGGAACATGACGGCAACCCGATCTTCGAGTTCAAGATGGGCGAAGCGCAGCTATACCACGATGACTACACGAAGGGTCCCGCGTATCCCTTCGATTGGGCACAGTCTGGAATCGGCTTTCTGAACGCAAGGCCGGACAATCAGAAGCTCACCCGATTCAAACAAGATGTCGCCAACTACATTATCGTCAGTTCCTGTCCCCCGTTGATGGAGCCGGAAACGAGGACGGAGGACGAGTTCCTCGATCCCTGGATGCGGAATTTCGCAGGTTGGTACCGCCGCTCCGTGCAAGAAAACATGGGCTCGGTCGTCAAACTGTTCGGCGCACTTAGGGACGCGCTACCGGATTTCGACTCGATGAATCTGACGGAGTCCGGTGAGAACTCCCGCGCCCTCAAGGCCGTTTTCCGAAGTCCGGCGAACAAGTCGATCCGGTATGGCTTTGACCAGCTCTCCGACGGTCAACGCGCGCTGATCGCGTTGTACAGCCTGATCCATCTATCAGCCGACAGGCGAGTGTCGTTGTTTATAGACGAGCCGGACAACTATCTTGCCCTTGGGGAAGTGCAACCTTGGCTTGCCGAGGCTGTGCAGCGCTGCGGAGAGTCCTTGGAGCAGGTCGTCGTGGTCTCCCATCACCCGGTGACGATCGACTACATGGCGGGGGCCAGTGGAAGATGGTTTTCCCGGGACGGAGATGGCCCGGTGCGCGTGAGCAAGGAACCGACAATAGACGTTGTTGACGGTCATTCATTCTCGGATGTCATCGCCAGACGCTGGGAATGAGCGCCAGAATCGTCCTGCTCTGCGAAGACGCAGATACGAACCGTTTCGTTCGTCGATTCCTATCGCACCGAAATTTCAACTCCCGCGACATTCATACCGTAGCACTACCAGACGGAAGGCAATCCGGCGAACAATGGGTACGCACGAGGTATCCCACTGAACTGAAGGCCATTCGTCGTCGCCAGAAGGCGTTTCTTCTCGCCGTCATCGATGCTGACAACCGGACGACTGAAGCTCGGCGATCCCAATTGGATCAAGAGTGCGACGAGCAAGGAGTACCGAGAAGAACGTCGAAAGAGCCGGTGATCGTCATAGTTCCGAGGAGGAACATTGAAACGTGGTTCGCCTACCTGGACGGACAATCGGTCGATGAGACGACAACATATCCGCGGCGGACCCCGAGAGATCAAAAGCCCTTCGCTGACGAGTTGTATCGAATGTGCCATGAAACGCAACGTCTCGTGGAACCAGTGCCGTCGTCGCTGACCGAAGCCTGCCTGGAATACCGCAAGCTCTGACATTGACGAAGCCGGATGCCACTTACTCGTCGACCCTCGAAAGCACCTCCTTGACCCGTTCGAAACCAATCCTTTCCTGTTCCAGGCGCACCCGGTCGCCGATGCGGTTCCCGCGCAGATCGTCGTAAAGCGCTCGTTCCGCCGCGTTCAGGCGGGGCAGTTCGCGCTCCACCGGCTTGTCTTCTCGACCCCAGAGGGTTCGGCTCGCCAATAAGGTCTCGCGGTCCATCAGTAGCGACTCGGCGTGCGAGAAGTGGGCGCGCAACTGGTCGAGGATGGCGAAGCCGTGGGTGTCGATATCGCCCCAGTAGTAGAACTTGCAGCCATTGAGCCACCGCGCTTTCGCCAAACTTTCGAAGCCATATCCAGCGCCGAAGATCGCCATGCCCCCGGTTACGTCCGGAAAGGCCAGGAAGTTGATCTCGTTTTCCAACGCGAAGACCCGTGAGACGCCGGTCGCGAGCGCGGCAAAAGTGTCGGCGTCCAACTCGATGTCGGCCTCCGGGCGACCTTGAAACAGCGCCAGCGCAGGGTCCAGAACGCGAAAGCGGATGCGTTCGGGCTTCGTTCGAAAACCGTATCGGCGCTCGAACCGGCGCACTCCGGTTGCTTGGAAGTCGATGGCGCTTGCGGGCAGGAGGTAATCCAGCAATTCGATGAACACGGCGCGGTGTTTTTCGACGAACTTGCTGTGCACGCCCGGGATATCCATCTGGCGGATATAGATATCCGGTCGAGGATGCGCCAGCAGCCAATTCACCACATCGAGTAGCCCGTCCCAGTTTCCAGCCTTGCCGAGAGCGACCAGCGGCCGTCTGTAGAGCCAGCCCAGGAGCTTCGGTTGCCGAAAAGACATCGCGTCATAGATCTCCAGGAACCGCGCGAAGTCGTCTGCCTTGCCGAGCAACGCGACCGCATCTTCGATGTCGTCCAGCCATACCGCGCGGGGCAGGGAGTTGGCGCCGAACAACTGGTGTCTTACCTCGCGTTCTTCGATGCGGACCTTCGGCATGGCGCGCAGCGATGCGGCCCAGCGCCGGGCATCGTCGAAGCGCAGGCCAAGCTGCGCCGATGTTGGACCCCGGATGGGTAGCCGCAACGGAAACAGGGGGCCGCTGCCGGATTCGCCGGAGACCTCACGCTCAATTTCGGCGGTGACGAGGCTCTCCAGAATTTTGCCGTTGTCCCAGAACCGCTTGACCTGTTGCCGCAGTTGCGCCGGCGTGGTCCAGTTCGGCGACTTACTCATGCCGCGCTGTTGCGCCCCGGGTGCGCGAGAGAGGATCCCCTCGCCAGGCGAGAGGACTTCTCGCGTTCCTCGCGGTACTCCTCCATGGTCAGGTTGCGCAGTTTCGAGGCGCGCCCATCCTCGTTGTGGACGAATCCAACGCCGGCCACGAACGGTTCGATAACGTGAATCTTCTGCAACGGCGTAACGATCAACAGTTGCAGATGGAGTTCCCTGAAAAGCTGTAGGGCGTACTGCGTGGATTCGTCGGACCCGCGCCCGAAGGCTTCGTCGATCGCCACGAACCGGAAGGACCGGGAACGCACACTACCCCGCTCCAGCCCGAACCGATAAGCGAGGCTGGCCGCCAGCACGGTGTAGGCGAGCTTCTCCTTCTGGCCCCCGGACTTGCCGCCAGAGTCCGAATAGTGCTCGAACTCCGTATTGTCTTCGCGCCAGCGTTCGCTGGCCGAAAAGACGAACCAGTTCCGCACGTCGGTCACCTTGGCGGTCCAGCGCCGATCCTGTTCGGCAAGACCATCGCGTCCACGCAGGCGGTCAATGATGCGCTTGACTTCCACGAACTTGGCCTCGGAATACTCAGCGTCGTCGGAGCCCGTCAAGGCGCCTTCGGTGCAGGCGCGCAGTTCGGACCGGAAATCGCGAACGTCAGCATCCGGAGCGGGCTGCGCTTCCAAGACGATGTAACGGCCCGTGTTGTAGTCGATCTCCGCCAGAGAATGGTTGATACGCTCAATACGGTCGCGAATCTCTTCGCCTTGCCGGGCCAGTTGCGACTGGAAGTTGGCGACTTCCCGGATGGTGTTCTCGTTCAGAAGCTCCTTGAAACGCGCTTCGAAGCGCGGCAAATCGTCGGCCTTGAGCTTCTCCAGCATGGCGCGGTATTCGAACCCGGCGTCAATGCCGGCATCCATCTCGGCGGTAGCCAGCTTGAATTCCTCCTTGTAGGCAGACATGGCCCTGACGATCTTCTCGCTCAATCGGGTCAGGCGAATGCCTTCCTGGTCGATGCGACTCTGCAGCCAGTGGCGGACATCCTGTTGACGGTTGTCGCAGGACTCCACCGTGAGGCGATGCTCGCCCAGCGCCTCGACGCGCATGGCATCGAGAGAATCAGAGAGCTGCTCGAACGTCTCTGCCGTGTCCCCAATGAGGGTTTCGGTTTCCGTGCGCAATCTCTTCGCGTGGTCCTGTCGCCCCTCGGTTTTTGAACGAGTGGCCTTGGCGTTGTCGAGTTCCGTCTCCGTCGCTCCAAGCGCGTTACGGGCCCGGTCCAGTTGTCCTTGTAGCTGCTTGAGAACGTCGGACGCCGCAACGAGGCGATCCCGCTCTTCGCGCAATTGCTCGATCTTCGCGGCGCGCGACTTCCAGTCCTGTTCGTCGAATTCCGCATACTCCGACGAGAGCATCGCAAGATTGCGTATTTGTCCGTCGACAGCGGATCTCTCGCGGTTCGTCTGGTCGATGCGCTCCGCCAGCGCGCCCAAGCGCTTTCGGAAGCGTTGCGCGTCGGCCTGGAGCGCGGAAATCTTGGCTTCGTTGGTCCAGCCCAGCACATACCGGGAGCGATCATCGATGCGATGGCGATCATCCTTTTCATGGCGCTCGCCAGACATCTTGATCTGGCCGGCTCGGGTGACGGCGTTGCGTTCGCGGCGGAACATCTGTGTGGTGGCGCAACAGGCCAGGTCGAAGCGCCGGGCAAGCTCCCCTTCCAGCCACGCGTAGAACCCGGAATCCGGCTTCACCGAGAGTTTGCGGACCAAGGAATCGGGATGCAGGCTCGGATAGTCATCCGCTTCGCGTTGGCGCACTCGAAAGTAGAGCAATCTGCCCTTGAGGTGCGTCCTGTCGACGTAGGCAGCCACCGGAGCGTAATGCTCGTCCGCGACCAGCAACGCCAGCCCGAAGTTGCGCAATACCCGCTCGGCCGCGCCTTCCCAGTCCCGCTCATCATCGCGCACCTGCAACAACTCGCCAGCGAAAGGCAGTTCCGATTCGTCAATGGATAGCGCTGTGCACAGGACTTCGCGCAAGCTCACCTGCTGCGCCGGGATATTGCTGCGCCGCGCCTTGAGACTCTCGATCTCTCGGTCCAGTTCCGCAAGTTCGTCCCTACCCCGCCGCACTTCCACTGTGTCCTCTACGAACTGGTCCCGTAGACGGTCGGAGCGTTCGGTCAACTTCACCTCAAGCTGCGCGAGGCGTTCGCGTTGGGAGACGAACTCGGCTTCCGTAGCCGCCGGCGATTCATCCACGCTGCGAATCAAGTTCCGATAGCGCTCGGCTTTGTCGGCACACCGGTCCCGTTCCAATTCCAAGCGTCGAATGTCCTCGGCAAGACGTTCAATACGGTCTCCACCGTTTTCTGCGATGGCCTGACGGATGTCCTCCACTTGACGTCGTTCGTCGTCGCGGCGCGCCGTCAGCCGTTCAACCCGCGCATTCTGACGCTTCCACCTCTTGTCGAGTTCGGCAAGACGCGTATCGAGCAGTTCAAGTTTCAGGCTCGCGAAGTACGCGCGCAGAGCTTCGCGGCAGTGCCGCAGTCGTTCCACTTCCGACGACAGTTCCTCATGAGCGTTGCAATCCGCGACCAAGGGCGCCAGCAGTTCCACTTGGCGCTTGGCGATGAGCACCGCCTCATGGGCGCGGTTGAGATCGTCGAAGTGATCGATCAACGCCTTGATGCGCGTCTCGGCATCGAACGGTTCCAACATGTGATCGCGCACGAAATCCGTCAGGTTGCCGACGGACTTCATGGAGACGGTCTGGTGAAACAGGTCCATGGCTTGTTCGTCTTCGATACCGAAACGGCGCCGAAACCAGGCACCGTAGGGGGGGAAACTCGCGAAGATATCTACGCCGGCGGTACGGAGCCTCTTCCGCAGTTGGCCGATGTCCGTACCGAAACCGGCGAAGTCTCGACTGATGGTGAGGTCCCGCTCGGCGGCGGCAAAAAAACGCTCCGGTTGGTTGCGCGTCTCGGTAATCCAGAAGACCTCGGCGAGACTCACGGTCTGTTGGTAATCCTCGTTGCGAAAGACGCCGACGATCACGGTGTAGCTGTTGCGGTCGCGCAGCGGCACGGGGCGAGCCGCGCCGGTGTCGCCACGTTCCGTCTTGTAGTGGCCAAGAACATACGATCGCAGCATGCGTTCGCGGTTCTGCGCCCCCGCAGCCTTGTTATAAGCAATGCGGTGCGGCGGGACCAGGAGCGTAGTCACGGCATCCACCAAGGTCGTCTTGCCGGAGCCAATGTCTCCGGTCACGAGACTGTTCCGACCACCGAGTTTCAGCGACCACACGCGCTTGTCGAATGTGCCCCAATTGAATACCTCAAGGCGATGCAGGCGGTAACCGGAAAGCGCGTCGTCCGTGATGCTGTCGAAGATCGACTCCGACTCGTAGTCCATGGGGCGCTCAAGATCGGCAATACGTATTTTCGGGTCTTCCTCTACACCTTCGTTCATCTGTCGAAGCAAGCCGAACAACGTGCGCAGGCGCGACTCGGTGCCGACAAAACTGCGTTCCGTCAGAGAAGCGAGCCACGCTATGGCCTTCTCAGCGGCGGGAGTGAGGTCGAACTGGGGTTCGTCGGAATCGTCCCGATAGAACTTGCGCAGCCAGCCACGATCCGAGTTTGCCCAGTCGTTCAGATAGTCCAGGGGCGGCCGCGGAAACGCGCCATCGCCATCACGTTCGCGCAGAGCAAACAACTCATCCTCCAGGGACTCCGCCAGATCGCCCTGTGAGATCACCCGACGGTTCGGTGCCACGAACACGCGATGCAAAAAGCTCGCCACCAGCGCGGCGTGCTCCGACCGCAGCAAACGCCACGCCGGATGACTCTGCCGAAGCCGATCCAAGGTGTCGTAGTCAAAGTCCATAGCCGCAAGATGTTATTCCAACCACGGCGTGCAGCAACCGCACCGGCGCGGATCAGTTCGATAGTCACGGTGCTCGGGGAGGCTGGGCTTGCCCCGCCGGGAAGAAAATGCGTTGCGCCGCGAGCGGCCGGATCTCCGCTATAGCTTCGAAATCGCAATCCTGGTGGAGCAATAGCGCCTCGTGCTCGATGGCGAGTTGCGCGATGCAACAGTCGATCGCGCTACGCACCGTTTGGCCCCGGCGCCGCAACTCGTAGTAGATGCGGGCAGCGGCGCGCCAAGTGTCTGTACCGGCCTCGAGGTAATCCTGACCCTCGAGGTAGCTGGCCAAGGTGGTCCACTCCCGTTCGTCGAGGGCGCCCTGCAGCAACTCCAACTGGTTGAAGCGCGTAAGCACCACCTCGTCGTCGTCAACGATGGATCGCACCCGGTCCGCGGCCGCGCCGCTCGCGTCTCGCAGCACGTCGACCCACACCGACGTGTCAATCAGAACCGTCACGGAGCCGCCGCATCTCCTTGTGGTCGAAGTCCGGACGCAACTTCACCTTTCCGGCCAGGTCGAGCAGATCCTTTTTTTGCCGCTGGCGCACCAGTTCGCTGAGCGCCAGATGCACGAGTTCGCGCTTCGTTCTAACGCCGGTGAGTGTGAACGCCTGCTCCACCAGGTCGTCGTCCAGGACGATGTTCGTACGCATTGCTCTTGAAGCTCGAAGGTGTATTGATAGGTGTATCATACCCCCTGGGAAGGCATCGGCCAATGCCCTTGATTGGGCGCTGGAGATGGACCGACGACGGTGGATCAGGCGGCGACAAATTTCCGGATTGCTGTACCTTCAGTTCAAGCTACATCCTGAAGACGGTTCGACCAATCCTTTCCCGATGTCGCCGGCGGCAGGGGTTTGCCTTCCGCGATGAGTATCTCTATGGCCTCCTCAACGATCTGGCATAGCTCGGCGAAAACCGATTGCTCGTCGCCGCCGTGGCATCCACCCCAAATCAGCCCAGGTGAGCTTCCGACGTAACATTGATCCTCGTCGGACCATTCGACAATCTTGACGTAGCGTTTGCTCGGTTTCACGATCTTGACCCTCGATTGCCGTTGAACTGCACGTTCCTGATAGTACTTTACGTCTGCGCCCGAGGGCATGACATTTCAATCAGAACCACCACGGAGCCGCCGCATTTCCTTGTGGTCGAAGTCTGGACGCAACTCCACCTTGCCCGCCAGGTCGAAGAGGTTTTTTTTGCCGCTGACGCACCTGTTCGCGCTTCGCAGGGTTGTCGGGTTGGCGGCGACTCACGAGTCCCATTCCCGGTAAAAGCAGCACTACATTATTACTTTATGGGGTTGTTTCAATAGTCTGATTATCAAATTGAAGGGTGATGTGGTCGGCACGGGTTCTTAAGGGCACTCCCGAGAACAAGACTTGATACTGTACATCGATACAGGTAGCCTGTCCGGCCCCTGTACGGAAACACAGTAATGCATACGCAAACTCGCTTGCCGGATCACCCGGACCTCTGGAAGGCGCGCGAACTCGCGACGGACCCGAATCGGCGCCGAAATTCCGCAAACAACCACGCCACGGGGTTTACGCAACTCGACGAACTGCTACACGGCGGCGGCTGGCCCGCCGCGGGCCTGATGGAACTCCTGTGCGATGTCCACGGCATCGGGGAACTGCGGTTGCTGGCATCCGCCCTGACGCGTCTCAGCCGCGACGAAGCGCGCTGGATCACCTGGATCAATCCGCCTTTCGTGCCCTACGCGCCGGCGCTCGCGCGGGCGGGCATAGATATAGGCAAGGTGCTCCTGGTCTACCCGAAAAGCCATCGCGAGGCGCTGTGGGCGCTCGAGCAGGCGCTGAAAAGCGGCGCGTCGAGCGCCGCCCTCGCCTGGCTCGACGAGTCGGCGCTCAAGACCACCGAGATCCGCCGACTGCAGCTCGCGGCCGGGACGGGCCGCGCCTGGACAACGCTGTTCCGCCCCGCCGCGGCCGCCGACAAGGCGTCGATGGCAGAGCTTCGCCTCCTGGTCGAGAGCGAACCGGCGGGGAGATGCGACCGCCTGGCATTCACCATCCTGAAGCGCCGGGGCGGCTGGCCCACTTCGCGCATCGCGCTCGATTTAGGCCACGCGCCCATTCGCCGCGAGCGCGCGGCCATCGGAGAACAACTCGCGTTCTGGCGCCACCGAAGCGCGAGCACGGGCGGCTATCGCACGGCCTCCTGACAAGGTGTCTCCGGGGAAAGCATGGGACAGGCCGCCGCCAGACTGCCGCGCAAACGGCGCAAACGGAAAGCACCAACGTCGTTCCCGGCGTCGACGTCTACGCAGCGCACCGCGCTCTGGTACGGCGTCCACCTGCCGCATCTTGGCCTCGAGATCTTCGAACGCCGATACCCCTCGCAGCCGGACGAGCGCGGCCGAGCTACGGTGCTCATGGACGGCAAGGGGGTGTCGCTCATGAATATCCCGGCGCGCGCCGCCGGCATCGCGCCCGGTTCGACCCTCGCCACCGCCCGCAGCATCGTCGCCGACCTCAAGCACTTCAACCGCGATGTCGCCGAAGAACGCAGGCGTCTGCGCCTTCTGGCGGAGGCCGCATACCGATACACCCCCCGCGTCGGCATGCCGGCGGCGGACTGCCTGGTTCTCGATGCGGGCGCGAGCCTGAAACTTTTCGGCGGCGCAGAAGCACTCGCTGCCAGCCTCCTCACGCTGCTGCGACGGCTGGGACATGCGGCGCGCATCGCCGCCGCGCGCACGCCGGCGGCGGCGATGGTGCTCGCCCGCGCCGGGATTCCCAACGTCGCCGACACCGACGACAGCTTCGACGCGCTGCGCGCCGCGCCGCTCGAATGCGCGGGCGCCGAGATCGAGGGGCGGGATATCGAGCGGCTCGCCAACATGGGCATATTCCAGTTCGGCCAGCTTCTCGACCTGCCCCGGGACGAACTCGGCAAGCGTTTCGGACCGGCGCTTTCGAATTACCTGGCGCGCCTCGCCGGCGACGCGCCGTACCCGGTGCGCCCCATTGTTCCGAGGGAGCGATTCTCTTCGTCCCTGCACCTGCTCGAATCGATCTCGGACAAGGAGGCGCTGCTCTTCCCCATGCGCCGCCTGGTCTCGGAACTCGCCACCTGGCTGCGCGCGAAACAACTCGGCGTTCGCCGCCTGACGTGGCGCTTTGAACCGCTGGGCGGCGGCGGATCCGGATCGAACGGTTGCGAACTCACGACGAAATTCGCCGACCCCCGGTTCGACGCCGAGGGCATCCTGGCCGTGAGCAGGCTCCAGCTCGAAGGCGCTGAAGTGCCGGACGCGGTGATGAGCGTTCGCCTGGCCGTCGCGACCGCCGAACCGGTACGGCCGGAGCAAGTCGGCCCCGCCGATCTCTTCGGCGCGAAGCAGGCATCCACGGCCTTGCCGATGGAACTCGTCGACATGATCGCGGCACGCCTCGGGCGCAACGCCCTGCAGGGGCTCGCGCTGGCGGACGACCACCGTCCCGAGTTCGCCTGGACGCCGCGTTCGCCCAACGCGAAACGCAACGTCCCGCCCCCGGAGACGTTGTTCCATCCAAGGCCGATATGGCTGTTCGAACCGCCCCGCCCCATCGACATCGACCACTTCCTAGCCTTAAGCGGTCCCGAGCGCATCGAATCCGGCTGGTGGGGCGAGGCCGTCGCCAGGGACTACTTCATCGCCGTGCACAGGAGCGGCGCACAGTGCTGGATATACGCGAACCGCAGGCACGGCGAGACGCGCCGACGCAAAGACAGCCAGGGCGAAGACAGAACGTGGTTTCTCCATGGCTACTTCGCCTGAGCCCGAGAAGCGACAGCCGGCGTTCGCCGAACTGCACGCGGTCTCGAACTTCACCTTCCTGCGCGGCGCCTCGCACCCGGAGGAACTCGTCAAGCGCGCGCACGATCTCGGCTACGCCGCCATCGCCATCACCGACGAGTGTTCCGTGGCCGGCGCGGTGCGGGCGCACATGGCCGCCAAGGCGTGCGAAGAAAACGGCCACGGCATCGACCTCATCGTCGGCGCCGAATTCCACCTCGCGGAAGACATCCACCTTGTGCTGCTGGCACCGAGCCGCCTCGCCTACGGCCAGCTCGGGGCGCTGATCACCAAGGCGCGGCGGCGCAGCCCCAAGGGCGAATACGCGCTGGGCCTCGAAGACCTGGGCGGCGCGGTCGATGCGTGTTTCGCGCTTTGGGTCCCCGGGTTGAAGCCCATCGGTGAGCTGATGGCCGAAGGCCGCCTGCTCAGCGCGCGCCTGCCGCATCTCTGGATCGCCCTCGAGGTGTTCCTCGAACCCACGGACCTCGACAAGACCGCGAACGCCCTCACCCTGGCGACGCGCCTCGACCTGCCCATCGTCGCCAGCAACGATGCGCACATGCACACGGCGCAGCGCAAGCCCCTGCAGGACCTGCTCACCGCGATCACCAACAGGACCACGGTGGCGGAACTCGGCACCGCCGCGCAGGCGAACGGCGAACGCTACCTGCGCCCCATCGACCGCCTCCTCGAGCTCTACCCCGAGGAGATGCTGGACGAGTCCATCCGCATCGCCCGGCGCTGCGAGTTCTCCCTCGACGAACTGCGCTACGAATACCCGGCGGAACTGGTCCCGCCGGGCGTCGAGGCTTGCGAGCACCTGCGTCGGCTCGTCGACGAAGGCGCCGCCGAACGCTGGCCGGACGGCGTGCCGGACGACGTCACTGCCCTCCTCGAAAAGGAACTCAAGCTCGTCAAGTCGCTCGGCTACGAGCACTTCTTCCTCACCGTGCACGATATCGTGCGCTACGCGCGAACGTTGGCCATCCTGTGCCAGGGCCGTGGCTCCGCCGCCAACTCGGCGATCTGCTACTGCCTGCACATCACCGAAGTGGACCCGTCGCGCATGCACATGCTGTTCGAGCGCTTCATCTCGAAGGAGCGCAACGAACCGCCGGACATCGATGTCGACTTCGAGCACGAGCGGCGCGAGGAGGTCATCCAGTACATCTATGAGCGCTACGGCCGCGACCGCGCGGCGCTGGCCGCCACCCTCATCACGTACCGGCCGAGAAGCGCGATCCGCGATGTCGGCAAGGCCCTGGGGCTCGACCTCGACCTGGTCGATCTGCTAGCGAAGTCCATGGCCTGGTGGGACAAGCGCGAAGCGATCGACGCGCGCCTCTCGGCCGCCGGCCTGGACCCCAAGAGCAAGATCGCCCGCCAGTTCCTCCACCTCGTGAACGAGATACTCGGCTTCCCGCGGCACCTGTCGCAGCACGTCGGCGGCTTCGTCATCTCGCAAGGCCCCTTATCTGAGCTCGTGCCGATCGAGAACGCGGCCATGGCGGACCGCACCGTCATCCAGTGGGATAAGGACGACCTCGAAGCCCTGGGACTTCTCAAGGTGGACGTGCTCGGCCTCGGCATGCTGACGGCGATCCGCAAGACGCTCGACCTCGCCAACGACTTTCGCGGGGGGAGCCTTACGGTGGATCAGATTCCGCCGGAACGCCCCGAGGTGTACGAGATGCTGCAGCGCGCCGACAGCATCGGCGTATTCCAGGTGGAATCCCGCGCGCAGATGTCCATGCTGCCGCGGCTGCGTCCCGAGTGCTTCTACGATCTGGTCGTCGAGGTGGCCATCGTCCGGCCCGGCCCGATTCAGGGCAACATGGTGCATCCCTACCTGCGCCGCCGCCAGGGCCTGGAGCCCGTCACCTACTCGAACGACGCCGTGCGCAAGGTCCTCGACCGCACCCTCGGCGTGCCGATCTTCCAGGAGCAGGTCATCGAACTCGCCATGGTGGCGGCGGGATTCACGGCTGGCGAGGCGGACCAGCTACGCCGCGCCATGGCGGCCTGGCGCCGGCGCGGAGGACTCGAGCATTTCGAGCAGAAACTCATCCGGGGCATGCTCGAACGCGGCCACGACAGGGAGTTCGCCGAACGGATCTTCGAGCAGATCAAGGGCTTCGGCGAATACGGCTTCCCCGAGTCCCATTCATCGAGTTTCGCGCTCCTTGTCTACGTTTCCGCCTGGCTCAAGCGGTTCGAACCGAGCGGGTTCTACTGCGGCCTCCTGAACAGCCTGCCGATGGGCTTCTACACGCCCTCGCAACTCGTGCAGGACGCCGCCGCCCACGGCATCGAAGTGCGCGAAGCCGACGTGCAGACGAGCGGCTGGGACTATCGCCTGGAACCCGCCGATCCCGACCGAAAAACCTCCGGACGCCTGCGCTTCGAGGCACCGCTCGCGCCGCAGCCAGCCATCCGACTGGGCTTGCGCCAGGTCAAGGGACTCTCCCAGGCAACCGCGGACCGCATCGCCGCAGCGCAGCCGTTCACGGACGCGAACGATCTCCGCCGCCGCGCCACGCTGGACAAGCGCGACCTCGACTTTCTCGCGCGCGCCGGTGCCCTCGGCCAGTTGAGCGGGCACCGCTACCAGGCCCACTGGGACGCCGCCGGGCTCGACAACCCAGCCGCGATCTGGTCCGCCGCCGAAGCGCATGCGCCCTACCGAACGCGCGTCCGACTCAACGGTCCCGATCCGGGTGAAGACGCCATCGCGGATTATCGCTACCTCGGTCTCACGCTCGGACCGCACCCGATGTCGCTATTGCGCGAAGACAGCGCATTCCGGCACTGCCGCAGCGCGGCGGAACTCTCCGGCTACCATCACGACCAGTTCATCCAGGTGGCTGGCATAGTGACCTGTCGGCAGCGCCCCGGCTCCGCGTCGGGCGTCATCTTCATGACGCTCGAAGACGAAACCGGCAACAGCAATATCGTCGTCTGGAGTTCGGTGCTAGAACGATTTCGGGCAGCGCTATTGCAGGGACGGCTGCTCGCAATCAAGGGCGTGGTGGAGCGGGAAGGCGAAGTCATCCACGTGGTGGCCGGCCACGTCCGCGACCTGACCCACAAGCTCGCGGGACTGTCCCAGCGCGATACCCAGGATGGCGCTTTTGCCAGTCGGAACTTTCACTAGCGGTGCCCCACTGCCGGGTCCGCGCCGTTCGCGGCGACGGTCGTTCGGCGACCGCTGCTGACCGGCAACGAAGGACAAACCGCCGAGTCGGTCTGAGGCGCAGCCTCGCCAAGAATGTATGAGGCCGTTCGCTGGTGATTGGGTGTGTGTGATTGGATGTGTCGCGAGAGGGATATGGGCGGAGTAAGCTAACGGAAGCTCGGAAAGTGAGGGAGCGGGCAAACGCGATGCGCGGTCGATTGGCGCGTGTCGAAGGTCCCGCAAGGGGGGCGGCCACAAGGGCTGGAAATGGAAAGGGAATCGAAAGGCAAGGCGGCGCCGGGGATGTTGGGATTCCTGACGAAGCGCAACCGGACCCGCAAAGAGGCATGGAATGCCGAAGCGGACGCGGCGGACGTAGCCTACGCAAGGCGTGTTCTGGACGATCCCGACACGGAGTGGGTCGACTGGGACGACGTCAAGCGTGAGCTTGCCCATAAGGACGACTAGGAGGGTCGCCAGGGAGATCCGTCGACTTCCCGCGAACGTCCGGCGGCGTGTGGAAGCCGCAGTGGATTCTCTGCCGGACAAACCTACCGGGGAAGGTTACTCGCTGGGGCATGATCAACCGTACGCCAGCGCCGCCGCTTTTGCACAAATTCACGCACACAACCCAAGTCAAATGGGCTGATAGCAGTCTGGCATGGACCGCAGGCCGCGACGGGGCGCGTCCCACGACTCGGCATCCGTTTCGTTTATTGCGTTTGCTAGACACGACCGGTATGGTCTCCGCGAGCAAACTGCACAAAATCGAGAACACCATGCCGACGCTGCCCTCTTCCCTTCCGCTCTCCAGCGCAGACATTAAAGTTGCCCGCGCCTCCAGCGAGCGCCTCGCGTCGTTCCTTCACACGAATCGCCCGCTGACTTTCCGCGTCGCCGGCGCGCACAGCGAGGAGGTGGTCGTCCTGCCGACATGCGCTGGCGCGCTTCTGCTGGAGATCCTGGAGGACATGGCCGCCGGCAGCGCCGTCGCGATCCTGCGCAGGGATGCCGAACTCACGACCCAGCAGGCCGCCGACTTTCTGAACGTCTCGCGCCCGTTTCTCGTCAGGCTCCTCGAACGGGGCATCGTCCCATTCCGCAAGGTGGGAACGCACCGTCGCGTCCTGTTCGAGGATCTGCGCCGATACAAGGACACCACCGACGACGCCCGCCGCAAGGCGCTCGACGATCTCGCCGCCGACGCACAGGAACTTCGCATGGGCTATTGACCCTTGCGGACGACCGTTGCCTTCCTCGACGCTTCCGTCCTGTACCCGGCACCGCTGCGCGATCTGCTGCTCGAACTCGCCGTCTCGGACCTGTTCCGCGCCAAGTGGTCCGCATCCGTTCACGAGGAGTGGATCCGAGCGCTGCTCCGCAATCGACCGGATTTGACCGCGGAGCGTTTGGAGCGGACGCGCCGCCTCATGGACGCACATGTCCGCGATGCCCTCGTGACCGGCTTCGAAGACCTGATCGGTGGGATTGAGTTGCCCGATCCCGACGACCGCCACGTTGTTGCCGCAGCCGCCGTGGCGGGAGCGGACACGATCCTCACCGCCAACATGAGGCACTTCCCGGAGCCGATCCTCGCGGCACACGGACTCAAAGTCCAGCATCCGGATGTCTTCCTAGCTGACCTGTGCGACCGGTGGCCGACGCCGTTCCTCCGCGCGCTGCATCGGATCCGCGCTCGCCTGCGCAATCCGCCGGTTTCCCGCGAGCAGCATCTCGACACGCTCCGCCGCGTCGGACTGAACGCCACTGTGGACACAGTCCTGGCACGAAGCGCGCAGTCGCCACGCGCCTAGATGATCGCGCAAGCCTCCAAACCGCCTACAACGAAGACACGGTAGGCCTCTTGCCCGCGCGCGGCACTCCTTTCGTTCGTTGCGAACAATAGCAAGCTACTCTATATTCGCATCCCAGCAGGAACTAATTTATGTCGATCACGCCCGACCTGACCATACGAGAGACCGCCACCCTGTCCGGAGTCTCCCGGACCATGGTCGAAAAAGCAGTCCAGTCCGGCATCATTTCGACGCTGCCCGGCCCCGCCCGACTGCGCGGCGGCGCCACGCGCTATCTGCCGATCCGGGCGGTCGTCTACTTCCAATCCCTCAAGGCGGCCAACCTTACGGACCTTCCGATACGCCACAAACGCTCGATCTGGACGCGTGTAGTCCAACTCGAACCCATGCAGCTCGGGACCATCGAGTTCACGCCGGGCGCGACGCTTGACCTCGCTCTCCTCTCGGCCGGTACGCTGGGCCAAGCCGAGCGATACCGCAAAGCACGCGATCGATTCATAACGTCGCATCCCGATATCCTCGGCGGCACGCCCGTCATTGACGGAACGCGCATCCCGGTCTACGCCGTGCTCGGGCGCTTCCAGGGCGGCGACACCCTCCAGGACCTGATCAACGACTACCCGCACGTTCCCCCCGAGGCATTCGAAGCCGCCGAGTTGTACGCCAGGGCACATCCGCTTCGGGGACGGCCCTCGGGACGACCTTGGCGCAACGCCGCCTGACTCGCCACCCACGCCCCACCGGTGCGCCTGTTTCTGGACGAGTGCCTGTCCCCGCGTATCGCCGCAAATCTCAACGCCGAAGGTGTGCATCTCGCCGCTTTCCGTCGACGAGGCCGATGGCTGACAACATCGACGCCCAACTCTTTCAGCCCCGTCAGCGCGGCCGTCTGTTCCATGGAAGAATACGACCCATGCCAGACAAGCGACTCGCCTCCCTCCGCGCTGCCTTCCGTCGTTTCGCGCGGGTGGAAGCGCCCGGCCTCGACTCGCCGACGTACGAGGAACTCGCCTACGGCGTTTCCAACGACGACGATTTGCTTGAGATAGCCTCGCACACGCGGCCCCATCAGCCCGCACCCAACATGCTGTTCGCCGCCGTGCAATACCTGCTATTGAGTGGAATCGACCACCCCCTCATCGCGCACTACCCGATCATCTCGGGCGAACCGCGTCCGCTGGAATCCGCGTTTCCCCAATTCCACGACTTCTGCCTACAACACCGCGAGCGCATCGTCGAACTGATTCGCACCCGGCGCACCCAAACCAACGTCGTGCGGCGCTGCACCTGCCTCCTCCCCGCCTTTTCCATCGTCTGCCGGGAAACGCCCTCGCCTCTCGCGCTGATCGACCTGGGCGCAAGCGCCGGGCTGAACCTCAACTTCGACCGCTACGCCTATAGCTACCTGCGGGAGGGGCGCGAAGTCCTGCGCTGGGGACCAGCCGGGGCGCGGGTCAGCCTGGAAGCGGAACTCCGAGGCGATGGCGCGTTGCCCCCACTTCCATCCGTCATCTCCGTCGCCAGCCGAGACGGTATTGATCTCGATCCGGTAGACCTCGCCAATCCCGACCAACTCCTCTGGCTGCGTGCCCTGATCTGGCCTGAGCATCTCGAGCGCCACCAGCAGTTGATCGACGCGGCGGCAGAGTTCGAGCACGACGACATCCGCATGCATGCGGGCGATGCTTCCCGCGTCCTGCCAGCGTTGATTGAATCCGTCCCTCGCGAGCACGCGCTGGTCGTCTACTCCACCATCGCCCTCTACCAGTTTCCCCGAGAAAGCCGCCAGCGCATCGTCGACACGCTAAACCATGCAAGCGCGGCAAGGCCCGTATGGCAGATCGCACTCGAGGGAAACGATCCAGAACTCTCCATCACCCGTTACCGGAGTGGCGCTGTTGAGACCGAGACCCTCGCGGATGCATCACCGCATGGGTGGTGGATCGAATGGCAGCCGAATAATGATCGTGCCGCGCATTGAGAAGCCAACAGAGGGCAAGCGGGCGCACCGAATCGAGCTCGTCGGAAGGCTGTTCATCGGCTGTGCATAGTCCTGTTCTTTCGGCCATCCGAGTGAGCTGGCGGCCCAAGAGACGCGCGTCGAAATGGCGCGTTTATGGCCGCCCCGGGCGAGCCCGCTCCGCCCCCGAAACCGCTGGCACGACCTTCAGTTGCCTGCCGATGGCCGCCACGACTCTGGGGGACACCGGCAGATGGTTTTTCTCCGTTTCCCATACTCCGTGGAAGCGCTCGATCGTCTCCGCCACCGGACGCAATACCGCCTCGCGGCTCACGCCCATGCGCGAAGCCAGCGATGCGAACCGATCCATGGTCAGTTCGTCCCACCGCTTACCCCGCGGAGCGAGCCGCAACGCCATCGCGTTGTCCGGCAGATGCGCCACGGTGGACACGAGATCGTATGCCGGCGACAACTCCGGCGTCCTGCCATCCCTGTAGATCAGCGACCAGTTCTTCAGGTGCAGGTCCGCGTTGCCGATCATCGCGCCGTATATCAAGCGCCTTGCGAACTGATCCACGGAGTCGTCGTCCGCGTACGTAGCCAGCACGCGTCCCACCGCGATGTATCCGTACCGCTCGTACTTCCGCTCGGGATATGCGCCGAATACCTGCGCGAAGTCCTCGGTGTGAATCCGGCGCCCTCCGCCGGGTCGATCGAAGCGCCGCACCGCCAGGGCGCGCCTGCCCGCCATCGCGTCGTCCACCACGTCCGCCGGAAGGCCCGCGATCCGCTCGATCGAAACAAGCTCTACATCGGCCGTCTCGATGCCCGCCATCGACGCCATCTTCATCATCGAGTACTCGTTCTCGGGCACCCCCTCGTAGCTTGCAGACGGCAGTTTCACGATCCAGTCTCCGCCCAGCCCACGCGCCGCAACGGTCAGCCCGCCGGCCGCCTCCATCACGGCCGAGAACTTGAGCTGCACTCCCGCCAGCGAGAACCTGAACGTCTCGTCGTCCGCTGTCTCGCGCTCGGCGCCCGCCTCCACATCCATCGCCGCCGCCGACGATGTTTCGGGCACTATCTCGACGGCGCCCGGCAGGTCACCCCCCGTCATCTCCAGCAGCGGATAGTCCCTCGACTCGTCGACGCCCGCGCTCGCGGCCAGGTAGGCCCGCAAATGTCCCTCCGGCAGCAGGTTCGAGAAGTAGGGCGGCGCTCGCCTCGTGGTCGTTCTGCCATCGTCCAGGATCCCGCCCGACTCGTCGACAAACGACAGGCTCAATACTTGGCGATTCGTACGCTCGACGTACGCCTGGTCGAACACGAACAGAATGCGGTCGTCGTCAAACCGTACCAGCGCGCCGACCGTCTCGCCTCTTAGACGAACGGACAGTTCCTGCGCGATCACCGGTCGTCCTCCTCGTCATCCGCCACCAGCAGTTCGACCGCCGAGGGCCGCCGGCCTCTCGCGCCCCTCCCTTCGAAGTTCCGAAGTACGCCCAACACGGCCGGCAAGGCCCGCCGGGGTATCAGCATGGGCATCGAACCCACCGCCTTCGCGATCTCCACGACAGTCGACAGCCGCGGATCCACCAAACCGCTCTCTATACGAGAGATGTGCGCCTGCGTCATTCCGACGCGAAGCGCCAACTCGCGCTGTGAGAGGCCCGCGCCCGCGCGCGCCCTCTGCAACTCGATATGCCAAGTAGAATTCGCGGTACGGGGGTCCATATCGCATCGCCGTTACGACAAAAATATACTATAAAGCATCATATGGCGAAGCACATATAATTTTATATATCACCGGCGCTGTCTGTTCATCGTTGCCCGGCACGCTTATCCACAGGATCCGCGCCCGAATCCTAGTCCTACAGTGACCTGGTTTCCGAAAACGCGCCCCAGGCATCGAACGAGGCCGCTCTGGACGCGCCAGCGGGACGCCCAGCCGCGCCCCGGGGGGATCTCATCGTGGATGCCGCCGGTCACCCAGCATCGCGGAGAGTTCGCCGGTGGACTAACATTCAAACCGACCAGTCGGTGGGGGCGGGTCAGGGCCATGAGCAAAGCGAATAGTCTGAGGTTCTTCGCAACCCGAACGCTGTCGATATTGATCAACCCGTTCCTGCTCGTTCAAGCCTTGCTGTTGAATATTGGTCAACTTTATGTCCGGCTTCGCGATACGAATGAATTGACCGGATCGGATGGCCCCGTTACTTCTCAACGCTACGGGCTACCGCTTTGCGGCGAATGGCTGGTTGCGAACGGCGGTGTAACGAGGCAGACATCGCATTCCTGGGATATGCCGAACCAGCGTTACGCGTACGATTTCGTTAGAGAGGCAGATTCGCTGGAGGGGAAGTCGCGTTGGGAACGCCGAAGCCTCGCCGACTTTCCGGCGTTCGGTCGGCCGGTCTTCGCGCCAGCCGACGGCATCGTCGTGCGCGCCCGGGATGGGCAAAGGGACTATCGGTTCCCTGGTTCCGGCATAGTGGACATGTGGTGCCGCGACATCCGGGGAAACCACATCTTGATCCAGCATCGGCGGGACGAGTTCAGTCTTCTCGCCCATCTGCGTAAGGGCAGCGTTTCCGTGGCCGCGGGCGACGCCGTCCGCGTCGGACAGAAGATTGGCGAATGCGGAAATTCCGGACATTCCACTGAACCCCACCTGCACTTCCATGTTCAGGACAGGCCTTCCTTCCATGCTTCGGCCGGCAAGATTGTCCTATGGAGCAGGCTCTGCCGGAACGGCACCGCAATCGACGATTGCGCGGACCTTACCCGCAACGACTGCGTTGCGGACGCATCGGGGCAGATCAAGTAGTTTGACAACATCTCACACTTCGAGACCAATGTTGCCATCCCCATATTAGTCCCTCGCCAAGGGACTGGCCGGCACGGCTGAAGGGTCGGCGACGCTGGAGGCGGCCCGCTTCCCCGAGGACTGCGCCGACAGCGGCGAAACAGACGACGAGGCGCGTTTCCGCTGCGCAGCGCCCTGACGAGGACGGCCCCGGTTGCCCAGGCTCCGCGTCGCCCGATTTCAATCGTCCGGAGTGGGACCGTTCGGCGAGCCCGGGTAGTCCTCGAACGGGTCCTCGATATCGTCGTCGTCGAACCAGTGGCCCATCCCATCGCCCGGCGCCCACACAGTGCTCGGCGCGGTCGCCAGTCTCCGGTGGGATGCCGAGCGCGTCCGCGAGCATTTTCGGATCGCCCTGCAACATGCCGATAGCCCCGAAACTCACCACAACTACTCCATCGCCCTGGCGCTGGTTGACGAATGGCGGGACGCGTTCGACGCCGCCGATACCGCGCACAGGAAGGCGCCGGACAATACAGTCATTCTGGGCAATACGATCGAGCATGCCGTCGAAGCTGGGCAATTCCGGATGGCGCAAAAGTACTGCAATCAACTCAACGCTTTGCGCCCTGGCGAGGCTCCGCATGCCCTCAAGGGACTGTTGGAGAAGTTCGTCGCTTCGCTTGACGCGGGAGCCTTCGGGGAGTCGAACGTCCAGCGGGTTCTCGAAATCGCCAGCTCCGCACAGCGCGCCGAAAGTGTGCATGGCGCCGGAATCCCTGCCAAGGTGGACCAGGACGAGCCGCACTCATTCCTGTTTCGGCGATTCGTCACCGCCTCTCCGGAGATGGCGGCGACCCTCAACTCAACGCTCGCCGACGAGATCGTCTCTCACGACGATCTCGTGGAGGATCCCGGTCTCCTGTTCGTTCCTCTTTTCGTCGGAGTGGGCGACTAAATGGCGGTGACGCCGGAGTCGATTCTGGAATCCGCCGCGGCGATGAGCCAAGGCGCTGCCGAAGTGGATTGGCGCAACGCCACCAGTCGCGCCTACTACGCCGCCTACCACCGGTGCCGGGCGCTCGCCACTTCGATCAACCCCCACGCCGATCTGTCGACGGCCGAGTCCCATCGTTTCGTTGCCGACATCCTCCAGCAAAGAGGCAGCCCAAACGCGGCACGAGGGCTGGCCTACCAACTCGCCGCATTGCGGAAAGTCAGAAACCTCGCGGACTACGAGATAGATGACGAATTCGACCAGAATTCGGGCCGCAACAGCGTAGAGGCATGCCGCAAGATTCTTGAGCGGGCTAACACCATTTAGTAGCGTCTCAGTCTGAAGTCGAACCGCCAGCACACCGCGCGCCAAGTCGGCCCGGCGTTCCAACAATCGCCTACCTTCTCATGCGCCGGAAAGCGATCCGCAACTTCGACGGGGCGTTGCATCAAATACATGCCTCGCATCGTCTGCTTTGGCCGCTTGCGACTCCTCTCGGCTCCGGTACGCTCTACCATATGATCGACTTCCAGATCGGCATCGAAGAGCCTGGGAACGACAAGTGCTCCGAACCGGACCGCCTGCGTATCCGCCTCGGCGATGCATGCCTCACCCGCCTGGTCCGTCACGGCAGCCACGAGCCCGACGACTGGCTGGAAGCCCCTCCCGTCCCGCTGGCCTTCTGGTTCATCGACAACTGGTGGCGCATACGCTGGGAACCGGCCCCTACGCAGACCTCAACGCGGAGTGGCGACTTGCACATCACCTATCGTCTGTCGGGGCTGGATACCATTGGCCCAACGTGTCGATCTGGGGCGAAGGTTCACGAGTTGGGTTCGCTGTTCACGCCGACCCCAACAACTTGCAACCTTCCCTGAAATTCGTTGCTCAGCCCCGGCTGAACTACGTGCCGTCCTCAACCGTCGAAGACGCCATCGACCGTTTCGTTGGACATGTCCTGGAACACGTCGGGGACGCCTCCGACGGGCTCGACGCCGAATACCGCCAACTGCAAGCCGAGCGCACCGATCCTACGGTAGCGACCTGGCGCAAGCTCGAGGCCATGCTGGGATTCGATCCAGACGATGCGCCGGACGGCTTGGTTGACGGTTTGGAAGCCTTAACGGAACGATACGGCTCCGAGCCACTTCAAGAAGCGGCGCTCGCGCATCAGGGCGAGAAGGCAACCGAAGTGCTGCAGACCTGCATCGAAGCCGCCGAGTCCTCAAACGTTCTGGTTCGCGCGCCGTTCTCTTTCGACACGTTGGAAATAGACCGGTCCTCCCCGCAACCACCCTGGCTGCTCGCCGTAGGGGCCGCCAACCAACTGCGCCATTGGCTCGGCGTACCGCCCGGGCCCATACGGAACACGCGACTCAGCGAGGTTGTCGGGACAAACGTCGATCACCTCAAGACCAAACGGCGATCGACCTTCGACATTCCCTACGCCCTGCGGCTGCGCCAGGAAACTGGCAGCAGGCTCGCCTTGCGGTCCACCTGGCCGCACACGCGACGGTTCGAACTCTGCAGAAGCCTCGGCGACATCATCTGGTCCCGCGACGACGCCATGTGCCCGCTCTCTGCCGCAAGGTCGGAACGCCAGAAGTTCCAAAGGGCTTTCGCCCAGGGGTTCCTCTGCCCATTCGCCGACCTTCAGGCGTACATCGACACCGACGAACCGGGCGAGGACGACATCCATGCCGCGGCTCGCCACTTCCACGTTTCCGAACGCTTGATCGAGGCAACCCTCTTGAACAACCACGTCATCGACCAAGCCTCGTTCGAACAAATGGTGGACGCCTCGTAGCCAGGCCACGCGAAAAACCATACCGTCCCGTCGGTCCCGATTGCAGTCGCCGGGCTTTTCTTCGAGCCCTCGAGTCGTCTCGCCACCCGAACTGCGATCCCCAAGCCGCATTTGCTAGCACGCGAGTGGCACGGTTAACTCGTGATCAGGGTGGCGGAGACACCAACACCGAAGCAAGAAGACAACCGGTCGTGCTGTGCCCGCTCGGGTGCGAAATTGCCGCACCGTCAAGCCGTCGCTATGATGGCGACCGCTCGCTAACGGCTGGACGCATCCAATCCGCCCAATCCCGTTGTCGTATCGGCGTGAGATGCATCACTTCAGGACGGGTGCCTCGGTGTCGAACCTTCCCATCGGTTCCCGGCGTCTCGCGTCCAACCGCCCGTCGCTGGCCAAGCCGGAGGAGGCCGCAATGACAAAGAATCCTTGCGCTACCCGGCGCGCCGCACTCCGGGGACTCCTCGTCGCGCTATGCGTTGCGATCCCCGCCATTGCCAGTAATCGCACCCCCGAGGTGATCAGCGTCCAGCCCGCCACCATCGACGATGGCGCCATCGCCCTCTACGGGATCATCCGTGGGCTTTCCGACCACCCGAACACCGCGGGCATGGTACTCGCCGTGCAGGTGACGGCCGCCGACGCGCCCTCTACGACGGCCCTTAGGCAAAATGCCAGAGGCGAGCCGTGCCCGGACTGCACGACGACCCACTATTTCCTCGTGCGGAAACCAGACGAAGTCACCCCGAAAATCCTCAAGCGCCGCGCACCCGGTCCCGTGACCTACATCCACATAAGGGGCAGAGAGTACGTCGTCGCCGACATTCGGTTGACCTGGGCCGGGGACGGCACGCCGAGTCTCAAGCGCGCGACGTTGTTGCAGACGGGCTTTGCGCCCCCCATCTTCAAGCGGCGGGTGGAGATCCGCTTCGAAGCATCCCTCGAATCGGGTCCCCGGGCCGGCGAGATCGCCAACATGGCGATGGCGGACGCAATGGAGCGAGAGCGCCGGGCGCAGCAAGCCTACGAAGCGGCCGTTCGAAGGCACTCCCTGGCGCGCGACGAATGACCGGGGCGCGAAGACGATGCCGTGCCGAGGACGGGACAGCGGCGGCCGGACCGGAGCAACGATCGCCCCGTGTCGTGAGACTACCGGTCGCCGCGCGCGGCCCCGGGCCGACTTGAGAGCTGGGTGTCGTGCCAGAGAAAAAGCCTCGAGAAGTAGATTGAGCGCGGCGGCAGCCTGTCGGCGAAGAGGACGAGGTTGTCCCGCAGGGGATTGCGAGCGGACGGGGCCGTCAGCCCCATCGGAGCATCCGGGCGGGCGTAGATCGCACTGGCCAGTCCTGCGTTGGAGCATCCGTCTCCCCCCACGGGTAGCTGTACCAGTCGCCGGTCATCTCCTGAACGGTGGTGTCCATGGTCGCAAGCTGTCTGGGACGGGCATCGACGATGGTGGCTTCGGGTCCGAGGTCGATCCGGTATTCGACCACGACGTGCCGTTCCCGTAGCGACGGCACCGCGTCGCCGAACCAGTGTCCAAGCACGTCGCGGGCTTCGAACCGGGCGAGCACCTGGTCCGGTGCGAAGTACACCACCTGGAGGTCGCCGCCGTTGAACCGAGTACTGTCCCCGTGGTGAATGAGCGGCGGTTCGTACTGGTAGCGCACCTCGACGGACCGGTACCAGCAGACCTGGACGAGACCGATGAGAGGAAGCCCGCCCGCGCGAGCATGATTCAACTGAATGAGCCCTTCCGCACCGCCGTCTCAATGGCTGCGACGAACGCGCCGAGGCGTCGGCGCGAACGGATGTCGCCGGTCAGCATCGCCTCGGGGGATATCCCGTCGAGATCAACATGTGGCGAGTTGAGCCATTGCCGTTCTTCCGGCGACCCTTCTGAGTGTACGCTTATCTCGTCGCTCAGTTCGATGTGCTCGTGAATGTCCAGGAACGACGTGTTCTTTTGCTCCTCGGTGGGTCCAACCCAGAAATGCGGCGGCACACCCGGTTGCGACGCGTCGGGAACGTCGCCACAGAACAGACGGTGGATGCGTGCGCGCAACGCCTTTTCCGTGTTTGCGAGGACGGGCACGAGTTCGGTAGCCATGTCCCGAATTTACTGCCAACGTATCGGCTTTTCAACTTCACGGCGACCGAGTCGGGAATTGTGCAATGGTGGTGGGTCGCCGACGGCCGGCTCATCCGCATTAGGTCGGACTTCACCCTGGAGGGGTCCAACGTATCCAGCAAGCTGTTCGCCGCGTTCTGCAATTGGATCGGTCACATTCTTTTCCGACTTCGCGGGAGCCAGCGGCACCAAAGGAAGGGGCTCGGGAGTACCGATCCCCTTCTTCGATCTGTTGCAGTTCGCGAATGTCGGCAGCTTCGGGGAGGAAAAGCGGACGCTGGCCGTACCCTGCCGGCCGCCGGACGTAAAACCGTCGCAATACCAAGCTACCGCTATGATGGCGTCGTACGCTAAAGGCTAGCCGGACTAATGGAATCGTCCTCGTGTCGGGGAAGCATTCGATGAAGACCCGCCAACGGCTCGCGCACCGGACGGGTCAACGGGAACTGATGTGAGCTATATCCCAACACCCCAGACCAAGGCTCACGATCTGATGGATCAGCTGATGGCCATGGATGCGCCGAACGAAATGGCATTGCGCAGAGTCGAGAGAGACGCCGAAGCAGTGATGGATGTGGATCCGGCCGGCGCCCACACAGTGCTCGGCGCGGTCGCCAGTCTCCGGTGGGATGCCGAGAGCGTCCGCGAGCATTTTCGGATCGCCCTGCAACATGCCGATAGCCCCGAAACTCACCACAACTACTCCATCACCTTGGCGCTGGTTGACGAATGGCGGGACGCGTTCGACGCCGCCGATACCGCGCACAGCAAGGCGCCGGACAATACGGTCATTCTCGGCAATACGATCAAGCTTGCCGTCGAAGCTGGGCAATTCCGGATGGCGCAAAAGTACTGCAATCAACTCAACGCTTTGCGCCCTGGCGAGGCTCCGCATGCCCTCACGGGACTGTTGGAGAAGTTCGTCGCTTCGCTTGACGCGGGAGCCTTCGGGGAGTCGAACGTCCAGCGGGTTCTCGAAATCGCCAGCTCCGTACAGCGCGCCGAAAGTGTGCATGGCGCCGGAATCCCTGCCAAGCTGGACCAAGACGAGCCGCACTCATTCCTGTTTCGGCGATTCGTCACCGCCTCTCCGGAGATGGCGGCGACCCTCAACTCAACGCTCGCCGACGAGATCGTCTCTCACGACGATCTCGTGGAGGATCCCGGTCTCCTGTTCGTTCCTCTTTTCGTCGGAGTGGGCGACTAAATGGCGGTGACGCCGGAGACGGGGCGTTGCACCGAATACATGCCTCGCATCGTCTGCTTTGGCCGCTTGCGACTCCTCTCGGCTCAGGTACGCTCCCCCATATGATCGACTTCCAGATCGGCATCGGAGAGCCCAGGAACGACAAGTGCCCCAAACCGGACCGCCTGTGTATCCGCCTCGGCGATGCATGCCTCACCCGCCTGATCCGTCGCGGCGGCAACGCGCCCGACGACTGGCTGGAGGCCCCTCCCGTCCCGCTGGCCTTCTGGTTCGTTGATAACTGGTGGCGCATACGATGGGAGCCAACGCCACACGGTGACCTCAACGCGGTGTGGCGACTTGCACATCACCTGTCGTCTGTCGGGGCTAGATACCATTGGCCCAACGTGTCGATCTGGGGCGAGGGTTCGCGAGTTGGGGTCGCCGTTCACGCCGACGCCAACAACCTCAAGTCTTCCCTGAAGTTCGTCGCAAAGCCCAGATTGGATTACGTCCCATCCTCAATCATCGAAGACGCCATCGACCGTTTCGTTCGAGCTGTCCTCGAAAGTGTCGGCGACGCCTCAGACGGGCTCGGTACCGAATACCGCCAATTGCAATCCGAGCGCACCGAACCTTCGGTCACGGAATGGCGCAAGCTCGAAGCCATGCTCGGATTCGATCCCGACGACGCCCCGGACGGTCTGGTGGCCCGCTTGGAAGCTCTATCGGAACAATTCGGCTCGGAGCCGCTCCAAGAGGCGGCACTCGCCCATCAGGGCAAGCGGGCAGCCGAAGTGCTGGACAACTGCATCCGTGCGGCCAAGTCTTCCAACGTGCTGGTTCGTTCGCCGTTGCCCGCAGAAACGATTGCCGACCCCGCATACATCGACCGGGGCTCTTTCCAACCGCCTTGCTTGCTCGGCGTCGATGCTGCCAACCAAATGCGTGATCGGCTCGGCGTACCGCCCGGACCGATACGCAATCCGCGACTCAGCGAGATTGTTGGGACAAACGTCGATCACCTTCAAACCAAACGGCGATCAACCTTCAGTATTCCCTACGCCTTGCGGTTCCGCGAAGAAACAGGCAGCAGGCTCGCCTTGCGGTCCGCCTGGTCGCACACGCGACGGTTCGAACTCTGCAGAAGCCTCGGCGACATCATCTGGTCCCGCGATGACGATATGGGACCGCTGTCCGCAGCAAAATCCGAGCGCCAGAAGTTCCAAAGGGCTTTCGCCCAAGGGTTCCTCTGCCCATTCGACGACCTTCGGGCGTACATCAACACCGACGAGCCGGGCGAGGACGATATCCATGCCGCCGCCCGTCACTTCCACGTTTCTGAACGCTTGATCGAGGCAACTCTCGTGAACAACCACGTCATCGACCAAGCCTCTTTCGAACAAATGGTGGATGCCGCGTAGCCAGGTCCTTCGGGCTGAAGCCCCGTGGGCAACGGACCCAGGCTCAGTTACTGCCGCGCGCGCGGCACGGTCAAATGGCTGTCGGCACGTCGGTAACGATACCGACACGATCCGGGCGGGTGATCCGGAGTTCATGGGCGTATAGTGTGAGTGTGGCGGATAATACCGCGATTAGTGGAATATGCACCATGAATTTGCCCGAAGCGGTGCGGGTTCTTGTGCTCGGCGACGGGGGGCAGTTTCCCGTACTCCGGCGAGAGACGCTGCACATGCTGTTCCCCGCCGACTCTGACCGCGCATTGTCGGCGGGCCTCACGATGTTGCTGGAAATCGGACTGCTTGAGCGGATCGCCCGTGGGGTATATCTCAATCGCACGGCACCGGGAACAACCGAGCGTTTCATGGGTTGGGCGATCGAAGCGTTGCGTCCGGGGCATTTGAACTACCTGAGCTACGAATCCGCGTTGGCAAACGCGGGATCGCTAAGCCAGCAGCCGTACTGGTATACCTTGGCCACGACCGGCAATCCGGGCGAGTACGCCACCAGGTACGGCAACATAGCGTTCCGGCACACGAACCGCCGTCGCGGAGAGATAGTCGCCAACACCGTCGTGGACGAACAGGGCGGGTACATGGTGGCACACCCGACCATGGCCCTCGAGGACTTGCGCAGAGCGAAGCCCGCGTTGGTGGCGAGCGTTGACGAGATCGCGCATGAGGAAGTTGTCGCCGAGTGGGGTCCGTACCATGCCGGATGACTTCATGGCGCTGGCCGAAGAAATCATAGAGCGCAAGGGGCAACTGGCGCACTGCCGCAAAACGGTGGAAAAGGAGATTCTTCACATGGAGATTCTTCGCGCGACGAGTCAAGCCGGCACCCTCCGCAAGCTCGTGTTCAAGGGTGGGACATGCCTGCGGCTTTGCCGGCGCGGGGAGCGTTTGAGCGAGGATCTGGACTTCACCGGCGGGCCGCACTTCGACCCCGAAACGATGGACAATCTCGAAAAGACCATCGGGGATCACCTGTGGCGGCATTACGGCTTGGAGTCCATGGTGCGAGCAGTCGGGAAAATCTCCGGCGACAGACCAACGCACCGATGGTGGGCGCGAATTGTGACCCGCCCGTCGCCCACAGGGGGCACGTCCAACATTGGCGTACAGCGCATCAAGATTGAGGTGGACTCCGAGAGCTGGCCGGAACGCACCTCCGTCGTGCCTGCCATTTTTCCGCATGGCGACGTGATAATGCCCTCCACCGCCGTCGCGGTGCGATGCGTGCCCGTAGCTCAAACGATGGCGGACAAACTGGTGGCTTTGCCCATATCCATCATGGAGCGTCGCAACCCCCGCTTCCGCGATATATGGGACATCCACAAGTTCATGCCGCCGTCGGCGGGAGAGCGCCGCCCGGTCATCGAAGCGGCGCGAGAGTACGCCGCCAGGCGGATGGGGTTGGATGAGTTCAAGGACACCTTGACCGCAGTGAGCGAAAAGCTCCCTGCGATCATCGCGTCAGATGCGTTTCGCGACACGCTTCGGCTGTTCCTGCCGATGGATGTGGCCGCGCGGACCGTCGACGCCCCCGACTACCGCGAAGCTGTGACAAACCAGATGATGGAGATCTTCGCACAGGTTCGCGATCCGCAAAGCGAGAATTTGCGTTGACGCGGTGATGAAAGCGGGGCCGCAGGCCCGAGACGCCGCCAGCGGCAGACCGCCTGCGTATTCGCCTCGGCGATGCATGCCTCACTCGCCTGGTCCGTCGCGGCGCCAACGCGCCCGACGACTGGCTGGAAGCGCCTCCCGTCCCGCTGGCCTTCTGGTTCATTGACAAATGGTGGCGCATACGCTGGGAGCCAACGCCCCACGGTGACCTCAACGCGGAGTGGCGACTTGCGCATCACCTGTCGTCTGCCGGGGCCGGATACCACTGGCCGAACGTGTCGATCTGGGGCGAAGGTTCGCGAGTTGGGGTCGCCGTTCACGCCGACGCCAACAACCTCAAGCCTTCCCTGAAGTTCGTCGCAAAGCCCAGATTGGATTACGTCCCGTCCTCAAGCATCGAAGACGCAATCGACCGTTTCGTTCGAGCTGTCCTCGAAAGTGTCGGCGACGCCTCAGACGGCCTCGGCACCGAATATCGCCAACTGCAATCCGAGCCCACCGAACCCTCGGTCGCGGCATGGCGCAAGCTCGATGCCATGCTGGGATTCGATCCCAACGACGCCCCGGACGGTCTGGTGCCTCCCATTCCATCATCCATCCCCATCGCCAGCCGAGACGGCATCGATCTGGATCCGGTGGACCTCGCCAATCCCGACCAACTCCTCTGGCTGCGTGCCTTGATCTGGCCTGAGCATCTCGAGCGCCACCAGCAGTTGATCGACGCGGCGGCAGAGTTCGAGCACAGCGACATCCGCATGCACGCGGGCGATGCTTCCCGCGTCCTGCCAGCGTTGATCGAGACCATCCCCCTCGATCACGCCATGGTCGTCTACTCCACCATCGCGCTCTACCAGTTTCCCCGCGAAAGCCGCCAGCGCATCGCCGCTACGCTCGCCGGCGCCAGCGCTACAAGGCCTGTATGGCAGATCGCGCTTGAGGGGAACGACCCGGAACTCTCCATCACGCGCTACCAGAACGGTGTGGACGAGACCGAATTGCTGGCTGATGCATCGCCGCATGGGTGGTGGATTGAATGGCGGTCGGCGTAAGCACGAACCCAACAAGTCGTATGACATCGCCGACCGAACTTGCTGAACGATCTGCCGTTTCGCAAACTAGCGGCCATTCGGTCATCAACGTAAGTCACGGAGGCTACGGTCTTGGCAAAGCCCCGCCGTCGCCAAACACACCGGCGCAGGTCAGACAATGAGAAGCGGCGCCTCTTGCCAGATCCCACCGACGACCTCGTTCAAGACATGTTGAATAACGTCCATTACCAAGGCAGCCCGAAGCACAAGTTGCACCCGCACCTGTTCGATCTTCCGCCATTCAACGGACAAAGGGGCGATGCCGCGCTTTGCGATGGCGCCGACTTCGAGCCCGGCCAAATGGCCGAGGTTCCGATGCTGGTCCAACGTGGCATCCGCGCTGGCCTCATCGGACATACGCAGCGCATCATCTGGACCGTAGCCGACGACGGCTGGATCTTCGAAGCCCGCGAGACGAACCGCGCCACTGCGGAGTTCCACGGCTACCCGGTTCTCCCGACCGAGGCCATCGCCCGCGCCGTGTTCAACCGCTTTTCTGCTTGGGCGGAAAAACAGGGCACGGATACAGAACAATCCGCCTGCGACTCGTGTAGGTTCCGTTACGGGTTCTGATAGATGACCGACTTCGAAATACTCATCCAAAACGGCAGTACCGAAAGCGGTGCCGACCCACGCCGTATCTCGATGCGCCTCGGCGATGCATGCCTCACCCGCCTGGTCCGTCACGGCAGCCACGAGCCCGACGACTGGCTGGAAGCCCCTCCCGTCCCGCTGGCCTTCTGGCTCATCGACAACTGGTGGCGCATACGCTGGGAACCAACGCCCCACGGTGACCTCAACGCGGAGTGGCGACTTGCACATCACCTATCGTCTGTCGGGGCTGGATACCATTGGCCCAACGTGTCGATCTGGGGCGAAGGTTCACGAGTTGGGTTCGCTGTTCACGCCGACGCCAATAATTTGCAACCTTCCCTGAAATTCGTTGCCCAGCCCCGGCTGAACTACGTGACGTCCTCAAGCGTCGAAGACGCCATCGACCGTTTCGTTGGACATGTCCTGGAACACGTCGGGGACGCCTCCGACGGGCTCGACGCCGAATACCGCCAACTGCAAGCCGAGCGCACCGATCCTACGGTAGCGACCTGGCGCAAGCTCGAGGCCATGCTGGGATTCGATCCAGACGATGCGCCGGACGGCTTGGTTGACGGTCTGGAGACCCTAACGGAACGATACGGCTCCGAGCCGCTCCAGGAAGCGGCGCTCGCCCATCAGGGAGAGAGGGCAACCGAAGCAATAAACAACTGCATCGAAGCGGCTGAGTCCTCAAACGTTGGACCTGACCCGCTTCGGTGGGCAGTTTATCACTTGAACAAATGGACCTTGCGGTCCCGCCGCCCTTGATCGGGGCGGTTCCCCGATACGGAGCGACGCCAATGGTGCGCGCCGCCCGTTTTCAAACGGGCGGGCGGCGCGCCTACGCGACCCGGCCGCCGGGCCGCGCTCCAAAGCTCCCGCGGGTCCGCCAGCGGCGACGTTCACGCCGCCTCCCGCATGTGGTCCCAACCGCCCCGGCGCTCGAACTCCGCCGGGCTCAGGTAGCCGATGGACGAGTGGCGGCGCTTGTTGTTGTAAAACCCCTCGATGAAATCGAAGATCGCCAGTTCGGCCTCGCGCCGCGTGCGGAACGTCGCGCGATCGATCAATTCGCACTCCAGCGTGGCGAAAAAACTCTCGCACAGCGCGTTGTCGTAGCAGTCGCCCGTCGAGCCCATCGACAGCCGCACGCCGGCGTCGCGGCAGCGGTTGCCGAACGCCAGCGAGGTGTATTGCGAGCCCCGGTCGGAGTGGTGGATCACGCCGCGCGCGCCGCGCTGCTCCAGCGCCATGTCCAGCGCGTCGAGCATCAGCCGCGTCACCAGTTCGGCGCCCATGCACCAGCCCACGACGCGCCTGGAATACACATCCACGACCACCGCCAGGAACAGAAACCCCGCCAGCGTCGGAACGTAGGTCGCGTCCGCCACCCACAGCTCGTCCGCCGCCGAAGCCGAAAAGTCGCGCCGCACCAGGTCCGGCGCCGGCTCCGCCGACGCGTCCGCCGCCGTCGTCTTCGTCCATTTGCGCCGATCGACGCCGCGCAGGCCGCTCTCCCGCATCAGCCGCGCCACCCGCTTGCGGCCAAGCCGCTCGCCCTCCTCCCGCAGCTCCGCGTGAATCCGCGGCGCGCCGTACGTGCCCCGCGAATCGCGGTGTATCGCCTCGATCCGCGCCGACAACCCGGCGTCCCGCCGCGCGCGCGGCGACGGACCCCGCCGCAGCCACGCGTAGTACCCGCTGGCGGAGACCCCCAGCACCCGGCACATCGTCGCCACCTTGTGATCGGCCCGATTCGCCTTCACGAACTCGAACACCTTTCCGGTATCGAGTCGGCCTCCCGCGCGAACCAGGCCGCGGCCTTTGCCAATATGTCGCGCTCTTCGCGCAGCCGCCGATTCTCGCGCTTGATCCGACGCAGCTCCGAACGCTCCTCGCTCGTCAGCCCGTCGCCGCGCCGGCCCGCGTCGCGGTCCGCCTGCCGCACCCAGTTGACGATCGTCTGCGCCGTCGGCTCGAACTCCCTCGACAACTCCGCCGGACTACGACCGGACCGAACCAGCGCCACCATCTTCTCTCGAAAATCCCCCGCGTACGGGCGTCGAGTCTTCGCCATAGGAACACCTCCTCCTATTAGGATCCATGTGTCCACTAAAGCGGGTCAACTCCACGTATTGATTCGCGCGCCGTTCGCTTTCGACACTTTAGATCCGATAAAAGTAGGCCGGTCCTCCCTGCAACCACCTTGGCGCCTCGCCGTAAGGGCCGCCAACCAACTGCGCCATTGGCTCAACGTTCCGCCCGGACCCATACGCAACACGCGACTCAGCGAGATTGTCGGGACAAACGTCGATTACCTCGGGACTAAACGGCGATCAACTTTCGATATTCCCTACGCCCTGCGGCTGCGCCAAGAAACTGGCAGCAAGCTCGCCTTGCGGTCCACCTGGTCGCACACGCGGCGGTTCGAACTCTGCAGGAGCCTTGGCGACATCATCTGGTCTCGCGACGACGCCATGGGGCCGTTGTCCGCCGCCAAGTCGGAGCGCCAGAAGTTCCAACGGGCTTTCGCCCAAGGGTTCCTCTGCCCATTCGACGACCTTCGGGCGTACATCAACACCGACAAACCGGGCGAAGACGACGTCCATGCCGCCGCTCGCCACTTCCACGTTTCCGAACGTCTGGTCGAGACCACGCTCGTCAACAACCAAGTGATCGACCAAGCCTCGTTCGAACAAATGGTGGATGCCTCGTAGCGAAGCTCGGAAAGGACGATACCGTCCCCGCCAATACCGATTGCGATTGCCGGGTTTTCTTCAAGCGCTTCGGGCGACCGACCACCGCGCACGAAGTAGGCGCTTTGCGATCCCAAGTCGTACATTGGCAGTGTGCGGCACGGTTGACTGGTCACCGGCATGGCGGAGACCCAGCACCGAAGGACGTTATCGAGGACGACCAGTCGTGCTGTACGGGTCGTTTGCGAAATTGCCGCAATGCCAAGCCACGGTTATGATGGCGCAGCTCGCAAAGGCTAACCGCATCCAATCCGCCCAACCCGTTGTCGTATCAGCCTGAAGCGCCTCACTTCAACGGCGAGGAGACTCCCTTCCGGAGGGGTGGCTGAGTGGACGAAAGCACTGGTCTTGAAAACCAGCGAGGTTAACGCCTCCCAGGGTTCGAATCCCTGCCCCTCCGCCAACTACATAATAAAAACAATATGTTATCGTACTCATACCACAGTTCGTACCACACAATTGAAAGGCTTGAAGGCTTTGAACCGTGTGATTCGTCCTGCGACCACATGTTCGACAAACATCCCATGCCGATGAGGATCAGCTCTTATAAACCACGGATATCTGGCGGAGCATTTCAGTCGGCATCCGACTCCCCCCTTTCGGGTCGTGCCCCAACTGCAGTCCGGCCAGTAGGCCACTTGCGAGTCGCCATTGCCTGCTGGACCTGCTAGCAATAGCCGAGTCAAGGCCCCGCACGGCAACTGGTCCTCTGAAACAGGATCAACAGCCAGACCTCGCCCAAAGGTGCCCGTCGAGCGCCGTACCCGGCTCCTAGGGGCCCGGTGCGGCAGTCAACCCCTCCTTCCGGTCGCTCATTGCGAGCAGGCATTCATCACCCCCATCCTTGATCACGCGTTCAAAGAACTCTCCGTAGTCAATCCCCTTCTCACGGTCTGCGGGTTCCGTGTACACCACCTCTCCCTCCACCGTGTAATTAAACGTCCCTTTGACGCTAACCACGATGGTCCTGTTGTCCCCTTCCACGCGGTTACCCATACGTACTCGAGGTGCATGGAAGGAGGCCGATACGACCGCCTCTCGCCCATTGGCCGCTTCGATCACTTCCTTGGGGATGACCAATTTCCCGTAAAGCATGTCCCACAGCGCGTCCTTGCCGACGGGCAAGAGCGCCTCTAGAAGCCCGGAGAACGACGCCACATTCTGGATCAGGAACACCATCTCGTGGTGCGGTGTATCGACTGTCAACTTTGCCATGCCACCGCGGAGCTTGGTAGCTAAATGCTTGAGCGTCACGCCGCGGATCGCGTCCTGAACCACCATCAGGAAGTCGTTCACTTTGAACCGGTACCCCATGAACTTCCTCGCGATAGAAGTGCCCTTCGGCGGCTTGCTGGAGAACAGGTCGGTGATGTATTCGTTGTGCAAGTACATGTAGCGGTTGTGGACGAGCAGGTCCAGCAAGACATGCATCTTGACGCTTTCACCGGGCGTCCCGTCGTACTCGAACATCGGCACGACGAGATCCTTACCCACTGCGGGGAATGTCTCGAACACGTTGCGCAGGAGGCAGGAAACGAGAACCAAGGTGTTCGTGATCTCTCGCTCGTACTCCTCGAAGACTGCCGATTTCCCCGCCCCCTTGGGCAGGCGGTCCAACCTTGCGCCAGTCCGGTTGGTTGATCGGCTCAACTGTTCGATTTCCCGGCGGATATTCCTCAGTGTCTCCAAGACGCTGCCAAGCACGATCTCGCGGGTCTCGTACCGGCGCGAGAGAACAAACGGTGCGCTCCTGCGAAACGCTGAAACCGTCCCCTCGCCAGGCTTGGCCTTGAAGCATTGAACGTGAGCATAAACGTCGGTGCCTACCCGCGTCTCCTCGGCCTTATAGAACACCGCAATAGCTTCCACGTCGGTCTCTCCAATCATCAAGTACGTATCCCTGTTTCCAGTGCGCCGCGATCTCGGTAGCCCCACTGTCTACTCTAGCATCGCCGTAGCGGCAGCCGGACTCGGACGACGGCCGACGGGGCACCCGGCGGCGTCGGGCACTCACCCTTCACGCCTCGTCAGCGATGCGCACACTCCACCGCTGTGATCGAGCCGTACGGCCTATCCGAACCGCAATTCGCGGGTGCACGGTGGCATCCCGCGCCGTCCTCCTCCGCCTCGCTTCCTGCCAGCGGCGACCGGTCCTCCGGTGCGTCGTGCTTGGTTCTCCGCCGGGATCTCATCGAGCTTTCGTGAAGGACTTGCCTTCATGGGCAGCGACTGTCGGAGCGTCGCCTTTGGCCCGCGCCCCTATTCTTCGGCCGAACCCTGTTCGACAGGCGCCGAATGCTGATGGACGACTCGGCAACCTGCATCGAGCCCGCGTAGCCACAGGGGCGGTGGGGCACCCGACCGGCTCGCCTCGCCGCCTCCGCCCAACGGCGCTCGAAGGTGCGCGCACCAACCCGCCGTCGCCTCGCAGTCCTCGCGGCAGAACGCGTCGATCCGACCCACCGCTTCGCGCAGCATTGCCGAGTACAGCGCGTTCGAGTCGTGCCGCGCCGAATCCCGTATCTTCCGGACTCCGGCGTAGAACACGCGGCCACGCGCCCGCGCGATCCTGTTCAACAGCCGGTTGGTCGCCGAGCGCAACGCCGGATAGCGCGCCATGGTGGCGGCCCTGTAAAGACTCGAACCCTTCTTCTCCCAGACCGCAGGGTGATTTCCCGACCGCCGCAGTTCGTGTTCCAGGAGTTCGCATTTACGCTGGAAGAACCAGGTCCCGAACGCGCGAACCTCCTCCGCAGGCATCAGGAAACCCGCGAAGCCGAACACCGGGCTGTCGTTGTGGCCGGGGATCGCTTCGGGCGACGTACGGACCAATGTGTCCGAACTCGTCGAGGTCGGCGAGGTAGATCAAACCGCCCCCCAGATACGCGAAAGCCCGCACCGTGATGCGGGCTTCGGATAGAGGGCAGGACTTGCATCGCGCGTCTCCATGGAAACTATGCACCGGCCCGTCCGCCGCACCGACACACCGCTGTCCGTAGTCCCGCCAAGTTAGCCGACATGGCTTCTTGAGAGGACGACTGGAATTGACGGGGCGCAGCGCGAGTATGCTCCACCCTTAGCACCGCTACTCTTCGACGGTTACCGGCCCGGGGAAATCCATACTGATCACCGGTCCCCGACCTCCCGTCCGCCGCGGTTGAAACCCGGGCTTAACACCCTGCGTTAACGCCTTCCTAGCGCATCGTCAAGACTCAACTGTTAGGACAAGCGCGGTCACCGGCAGGCTCAGACCGTGCGGTCGTCTCGCTTCGCGGGGGGCCTCCCGGGTAAGATCCCCGAAATCGCCCAATTACAAAGTCGACGTTGACGGGACGGCTGCGTTGGTCGGGAAGCTTCCGTCCCAACACACCAACCCCACCCATGCTGCACCTCAATGGGCCGTACCCATTACAACCGAATCCTGACTGTCCATGCTGATGAGCGAAAGTACCGACCTAAACGAAATCCACCAACTACTTGGCCGCGCCCAACGAGACATCGCCGTACGCTTGCAGATGCGCAACACAACAACCTCTCTGCCGATGCTCGCGCTGCCCGACTCCTTCCGTCGGCGCCACCTGGCGAGCAACCTGATCCGTAGGGGCGAGTGGCCGGTCCATGCCCCTGCACTTCAGGCAATACAACAGTGGGTCGCGGCTCACTGGAACGCCGATCGGCCGACGCCACCGCCTGCAGGTACCGTTCTGACCGACAAATCCCTCGCACCACAGTGCGGACCTCGGCTGGACGACGCGACCGCCAGCCGGAAGCTGGTCGTCGCTGCAGCCCTCTACGGTGCGGAAACCGCTGCCAAGCACGCGGTAGACTTCGCCTGCCACGGCATGGCCCAAGTACGTAGCATCCATCTCCTCAGGGGACCGCCCCTGTCCACGCCAAAACCCCTTGACGCCTTTTGTTCCCTTTTGCCTTACCGCGAAGCAGTGCGCCGTGCGGAGTCCTCCTTCCATGACCACGTCTTTCGAGCCCTCCCCGACGGGCTCAACGGCATCTGCGCGCTCGAGTGCACGCGTTTCGCTCGGCCAGCCATTAACCCTGCCTATGACAACGAGTGGTTCGGTAGCCGACTGTTTCAGGACGGCCCGGAGACCCTGGCTCTCGTCATCGGTCTGGTCTGGGGAACAGGGCTTCGGCTAACCCAAAGCTGGCACGCCACACCGGTCGCTGTCGAGGCCGTATTGCCCGTCGACTTGCACTCTATAGGGGGAGGAGGCCGCGCCCACCCAGTCGATTTGCCGCCCCAGGGGTTCCCGCAGCCGTCCAAACGGCGACCTCTCCCCACCGGGGAGCTGTCGGAACTGGTGGACAATCTGTGCGGTCTACCGAGTCAATCACGCCGACGGCTGGACGTTGCGCTGCGACGCCTGCGAAACGCCAGCGAGAAGTTGGACGAGGAAGACCTCGCCATAGACCTCTGCATCGCGCTCGAGGCGCTATTCATGGAACAAGGCGAGTGGAACAACCAGCGCAAGATCATCGCGAGACGCGGTTCCTGGCATTTCGCCGACTCCGTGCAAGAGCGCCAACGCGTCAGGGATACGCTTAAGGAGTTCTACGTCCTCCGCTCACTGATCGTCCACGGCAACCCGGCCGCTTCGCAGGCGCCCACCGAAACCAGGCACCGCCGCGCCTTGATCGACGACGTGCTCGACCTCGCCCGTGCCAGCCTCAAGGCGATGATCGCCACGGGACGACCGCGGGATTGGACCCAAAGCAACAACCATCGATCCATCCGTCACAACCCGCCCCGAGACGAATCGCAAATCCTGTCGGTGAAGTCCGACTCCCTGAGCTGGACCGTTCAGGAACAGCAAGAGATCGACCTCGCGCTCGAATCCGTCTGGAGACCGACAATCGACCGGGCACCGACTCAGCCGCCGGACGCCACCTGCACGATCCACCAAGGCATCCGCGCCGAAACCATCGAGCAGTACCGACGCGAAGGAAGGCACGTCGTCATCAGACATCCCGCCGTACTCTACATGGCCCATCCCAAGTGGCCGAAGGCAGCATCTGACCCGCTGGACGAACACGCGCAGTTCTACTGCGAGAGCGACGTCAAACGGCACATGCTGCGCTGGCGGGAGGCAGCGTCCCAAAAAAGACTCGACCAGTTCGAGATCCCTTCCGACGCATCTTTTTTCCACCCCAAAAACCGAGACCGCTGGCCGCGCCCCCTGCATTGAGAGCAAGCTACTCGCTGCCCATGGTCGCCACTGCCAACCGCACCCGCGGCCCCGTGCAGCGTCGGCCGACGGGGCAAAGATCGATAGGGGATCACGGCCCGTAGTGGCGCAGCCACGCCTCGTCGACCTCATCCTCCAACCCTTTCTGGTACAGCCCTGGCCACCGCGTCGCCTCATACAGCGAGTGCGCTCGTCATTGCGTCCCAGCGAACCCCGACCCGACAGTCACCCGGCCAGATTCCCCGCCCACGAGTCCATCAGCGCGCGGCGTTTCTCGAACAGGTGGCTGCTCGCGTAGGCCGCCTCTGCCTTGTTCTTGATCGTGTGCGCCAGCGCCGCCTCCATGAACGCATGCGGCGTGTGCGTCTGCTCGGCCGCGTAGTCGCGGAAGCTGGACCGGAAGCCGTGTGTCACCGCATCGTGCAGCTCTACAAGGCGCTGATTCTCGGACAGGCAAAAGCGCCAATCGGGTCGGCGGGCCAGAAGGGACACCGGCATTCGAGGCGCTATCGCCCCGTCCATGGTTTGCACCGTCACCGCCACAACCGCCCCGGAATTCATGTCCGACGCCTGCTCCAGCTTGTGCCCCAGATGCGTGCAGCCGTCCTTCATCTTCGTCATCCGAGCCCGGGGTCCCCCGGTGCGTCCAGTCCTCCTTCGATCCCTTCTTCGAGCCGCTTACGGTCCAGCTTCGCAACTCCGTGCGCGTCGGCGTCTCGATCCCCGACGCCTTCGCCAGCTCCTCCAGCCAGTCCTCGTAACCGGTTCCGTAGTCCCGGCGAACGATCGAACGCAGCGCCGCGTTGGCTTACAGCGTCGTCGCGTCCACACCCAATCTGACGGCGGTCTCGCCTTTCCGTCGGCAACCGGCCGCTCCATGAGCGACGCCAGCCTGTCCAGAATAATCCAGGAACTCAGCCCCACTCTGCTCCAACTCAATTCTAGAGACAGATCCAAGCTTGGACGCCAGTCGCTCGGGCGACAGGAGATAATCACCCGGGCACGATCGAGGTGCCCGTCGATCTCCCTTGAAAGCCGAAGAAGCGCACGGTCGAGCTTGCGGTTCGTGAGCTTAAGTTCATCCACCTCATCGAGAAAAAACCAAGCCGGTTCATTCGTATGGGTCTTCCAAGTTTCGAATGCCCTCACTTGTGCTGGCTCAAGTAGGCTTGTCAGTGGTTCGCCATGAAGAGATTCCAGAGGCACGAAGAAGGCGTATTGGCGCTCATTGACGAGACGCCTGGCCTGTTCGCCCATCTCCCTTGACTTGCCGCCACCCGCTTCCGCCAAGATCACGACTCTAGGTTTTTCCAAGAGCTCACTCCAGCCCAAAGTTCGAGCCAAGCCCCATTCGTCCAGAGACGCCAGGACTCTCCAGGGTCCTCGAATCCATCCTGAGCTAATTCCGAGTCCTGCGGGTCACGGAATCGCCGCTTGAGATCAACAAAGCCAGTGGAAGGTAACAATCCAGTCCCCATCAGGAAATGGAAGCTTCAATTGATTCCGGAATTTTCCACACTAGGCCTCACACGGTAGGTTCTATCCGTCGGCGTCTCCTCCTAGTGCGCACCACACTTTCAACCTCCACCAGCTGGCCATTCCCGCCGAGTGCTAAACAAGTGACACTCCGACTAGCGTCAGAGTCCTCGTTCCGCTCCCAACGATGTTCGACGTAGCCTAGGAACAGAGACAACGTGATTCTGAACTCTTCGAGCGAGCATTCATCCTTGATGAGTAGCCTGACTAACCTATTGTTGGGCAGGGACGCAACTACGGCCAGAGTATGGGAGTAGTCCTGATCTATCGGACCATCAGCATCCGCGTATCGCACCCTCCAAGCGTCAGGATCATCTCCAGAAACCAGTCTGCTCCAGATACTCTTCGCATTACTTCTCAACCAGCTACGGATAGCTTCCTTATCCTTGTCGTTGAGCAGCCAAATTGCCCACATGGTCGTAAACATAAGAATGTCGTCTAGACCAATCGCGCCGAAAACTCGCCTACTAGGTGGCTGGATGGGATTTCGTAGGTTCTCTACTCTCAAGCCATGCTTCATGGCGTCCTCGTAGAGGCCTTCAAAATAGTCCGGCACATCTCGAAGGTTCGAATAGAATTCTTCGTCCATTTCCTTGAATGCCTGCAACATGCGAGAGCTGAGATCGTCTGAGCATGTCGACTCCTCAGGCAGACCACTCCGAGCATCGTTGGTAGGGTCTGGTCTTACTTGCCTTATGAGAACTACGTCTACGTCTTTTAGGTCCATTTCTCTCCTCCGAGCCGCCCGAGTTTACCACTGGTTGTACATACATGATCTGAGTCTTCCTTGACACCATAGCTAGCCCATGGAAGTGCTGCCTCTGCGACCGGAAAGCGTGTCGGTGGAACTCAGGGCCCAGTGGGAGCATTTCGAGGCGTTCGAGTCCGACGGGGAAGCGGCGCGACCTGTTGCACAGCCATCCGCCGAACCTGCGCCTCAACGGCAGCGAGACGGTCAGCGCGTGGTCCCGCACCGGCGACACCGAGCGGTTCTCGGCACTGGTCCACCATCCGCTACGCCATGCCGTTAGCACGGCACTTCCACCCCGACGGGATTGGCCACGTCTCGTTCCGCTCAACGACCCCAACGTCGGCCAAATCCGCCCGGCCAACGACAACACCGCCGTCCGTCGTCGGATACCGGTCCAGCGTGCCATGCGTACTCGGCCGGTCAACCTTCGGTTCTGCGCACGCTCCGACCTCGCTGGCGCGAAGTGACCGGCCTGCGCGCGCATGGCCGCCGTGTCCAGGCAACCGACGCGATCCGCGTCACCCACCACAATCTGGACAGGAGCAACACCATGGACCTTCAACTTCTCATCGCACAGTGGAGCGGAGCATTGCCGCCGGGATTCATCCGGCCCCCATTGCTCACCGACAGTCTACCGAATTGCAGCCAGCCTCGTTGCACGAGGAAGGTTAGCTTCAAGAAGAATGGGGAACTTTCGAAGTCCTGTTCGTGCTGCAGGGAACGTCGTGCTCTGTCGTGCAAGCGTCGCAGGGCCGCGCTGGTGGCCGAAGGCGGCTGCCGCAGGTGCGCCTACCGCAAGAGACTGGAAGGGGACTTCCTCTGCGAGCGGTGCCGCGAGAATCGCGACCGCGAGCGAGCGCAGAAGCGCCAAGACGCCCTCGACGCCGCTGTGATCGACGAGTGCGCCGCCATTCCGGACAGGGCGCACAACCCCAGGGCTATTCAAAAGTCGTCCTGACGGTGTGTGATTGGCGTCTCGGCTCGATTTGTCGCTGGCCATTCAAAAGTCGTTGTGGTAGAACGGGGACATGGACGGGCCGGACGGAGATGGCGTTGGTCGCTGGCTGCGGGACGTGAAGGTCCGCCCGGTGCGCGGAGCGGAGGAGCGCCGGCGCTGGGACGCGCTGATGCGCGAGCATCACTACCTGCCCTTCCGCGGGCTGTTCGGCAAGTCGCTGCGGCACGTGGCGGTGCGCGGGGAGGCTTGGCTGGCGCTGCTGGGCTGGCAGGCCGGGGCCTTCAAGGTGGGGGTCCGCGACGCGTGGATCGGCTGGACGCGGGAGCAGCAGTTCTCGCGGCTGCACCTGATCGCGAACAACGCCCGCTTCGCGGTGCTGGCGAAGGGCCGGGTTCCGAACCTGGCGTCGCGGGCGCTGGGGCTGAGCCTGCGCCGTCTGGCGCGGGACATGCGGGACGCGCACGGGCATCCGGTGCTGCTGGCGGAGACGTTCGTGGACCCGTCGCGGTTCGCCGGGACGTGCTACCGGGCGTCGAACTGGGTGTCGCTGGGACGCACGCGAGGCTATTCCCGGGAACCGGGCGGGTCGGCGCGCTGGCGCGAGCACGGCCGGCCGAAGGAGGTGTTCGTGTACGAGATGGAGAAGGACGCGCCGTCGGCGCTGCGTCGCGGGGAACTGCCCGGGGACTGGCGCGCCGGGTCCGGGGCGTTGCCGCCGCCCGCGGCCGAGCTGCGCAGCCTGCACGCGTTCCTGGCGGACATGCCGGACTTCCGCAAGGCGCGCGGGCGGCGCTACGGGCTGGCCTGCTACGCGACGATCATGATCGCCGCCCGTCTGGCGGGCTATCGGGGGGTGACCGCGTTCGGGGAGTTCGCGGCGCGGATGGACCAAGAGCAGTTGCGGGCGGCGGGCGCGTTCTTCAGCCCGAGCCGGGGGCGCCACACCGCGCCGGCGACCTCCACCTTCCACTACATCCTGTCGTCGCTGCCGCCCGACGCGCTGGACCGGGCGCTGGGCGCGTGGACGCGCCAGCGCAGCGACGGGGCGGCGCCGGTGGCGCTGGACGGGAAGGACGTGCGCGGCGCCTCGAAGCAGACCGAGGGCGAGCGGCGCATGATGGTCGCCGCGGTCGAGCACGGCACCGGGCTGGTGCTGGGGCAGGTCCAGGTGGGCGACAAGACCAACGAGATCCCGGCGGTGCGCGAGCTGACGCGCGCCCTCGACCTCGGGGGCCGGGTGGTCACGCTCGACGCCCTGCACGCGCAGCAGGAGACCGCGCGCGCCCTGGTCGAGGACTGCGGGGCCGACTACGTGGTCACCGCCGTGAAGGACAACCAGTCGACGATGCTCGACGACCTGCGGGCGATCGACTGGAGCGGGGCGCGCCGCGCCGACGGCGGCTGGGAGAAGGCCCACGGCCGCATCGAGCGGCGCCGCTGCGCGGTCCTCGACATCGGCGGCCCGGAGTGGGACGGCTATGGCGGCCTGCACGGCCGGCGGCAGGCGTTCCGCATCGAGCGCGAGCGCCACATCGTCAAGCAGGGCGCGGGCAGCCGGGAAACCGCCTACGGGCTCACCTCGCTCGGCGCCGGGCAGGCCGGTCCCAAGGAACTCGCGGCCCTCGTCCGGCACCACTGGCACATCGAGAACCGGTTGCACTACGTGCGCGACTTCACCTACGACGAGGACCGCTGCCGGGCGCGCGTCGGCAATCTGCCGCGCAATCTGGCCTGCCTGACCAACGCGGCCATCTCCATCGTGCGCCACGAGGGCCGCTTCGAGCATCTGCCTCCCGCCAACCCGCACTACGCCGCCCGGCCGCGGGAGGCCCTGGACGCCGTCCTGAACCCGCCGTCCGGCTGAGCGACGGCGTCCCCGCTGAAAGCCCGACCCGGTGCGCGGCATCGAGCGAACCGCCGCGTCCGCGGTCCGACGAGACACCCCGCGTCCTCCCCGGCAAGCCCGACAACCCGCCAACAAGACGGTTCAACCCCCCCGCCGGCGAGCCGAAGCCGACCGACGTCTCGACCGATCCGACCGCCATCCGAAAAATCCGGACTTTTGAATAGGCCTGCTCCACTGTCGGATGCCCAGTTCTGGGTCTCGCATATCGGTTTGGGCACGCCTTCGGCCCGCGTTCTATCGTCTTCGGCAACCAGGCCCGCTAGGCGCTCTTGGCCCTGAGGGGTCATGATCGCTGGCGCTTCCGCCCTCCGAGCGGTGAAACCGGGCCGACGGCTACTGTAGTCCAAACTCGACCGCAACGGCGTCGAGTTTTTTCTTTCGCTCCGCGTAGTTGCGATGACGCGGGACCATCGTGCGGCGCCTCGTCGAGGAGCCTGCGCTGGCCATCCTTGATCGAAGGCCAACCGAACAAGTCCGGGCCGCAGGATCCTCCCGGCCCCTAGTCGAGACGCATCAACGCCCCATCCAATGTATCCCGAACTGGCAGTCGCCGAACCTTCGCTGAACGTTGCGTTCTATACGTTCTAGCTTCCTGAGGCTCCTGCCGTCGGAGAAGTTGATCTCTGCTTCCCATAGCTCGTTCAACAGCATGAGATCGGACAGCAACGCAGGCTGTTCCGACCCCGCCCATCCCACGTCTGCAGCGTATCCCGAAACCGCTGCGGCGCCGGTCGCCCTGAGGAAGTCGTGGAGCGCCGCCTCGTCCCGAATGACGCGGCAGGCGCTGAAATGCACAAGGCATCCCTCGCACTGGCCCTGAAGTGCGTCTTCGCGCCCCAGCTTGTCGATGCGAATCGACTCCTCGCCGAGCGTGATTTCGCCCCGGTCGCCGTGCATGGCGAAGAACAGCACTGAGTTGTAGCCGCAATTGGGCCACCTCGCCTCGAGGAAGCAATTCATGTCCTCGACGACCGTGCACCGCCTGTAGCAATGGGGCCAGTATTTCCATTGGGAGAGCATGTCCAGCATCGGGCGGATAGTCGGTTGGTGTTCGCCCTCATCTTCGTACAGGCCCTCGACGCAGCAGATTCGCTTTGCTCTCTTCACTTGTTTCACCCGTGCCTTACCGGTAAACCTCTGAAGATCAAACTACCGTATTCTGGCAAATGCAAAACTTGGTTGATTCTGCTCACTACCCATCGGTCTCCTACCCACCCTCGTTCGCGCTTGGCGGGGCGATTGAGAAGCTGCTGAGACTCGATCAGGTGTTTGGGGCTATTGCGTGGATCGCCACCGCCGTCACATCGCTGCATCGCCGGTCTCCGCTTCTCGAGCAAGATCGTCACGGGCGGAGGGCTGAACCCCCGCCACTCGGATATTCGGCTTGCCCCCCCAAGTCATTGGCGGTGCGAGGCGACCCGTGCATCCGTTCTGTCTCACGCCAACCTACAGCGAATCAAGCTGTATGAGGGTAAGGAGTCTCCTTCCAATCGGGCCACTTGCTGGTCTTTCGCATTTTTGCTATACGCCGCGTATAGCAATAGATTGCACGGAGGCCCCATGTGAAGGGCGACGAAATCAGAACGCTCCGCACCCGGCTGGGCTTGACCCAGAGAAAGCTCGCAGAATCCCTCGGGGTCAGTCCGAACACGGTTGCACGTTGGGAAAGGGACGAACTGCGAATCTCCACCGCGATGAGCGACCGCTTGCTGGCTGTTGCGGAATCGCTTCCTTCCGGGGCTGCGATCACCAGGACCTCCGGCATCGCCCTCGACCCCCACCATCGCGCGATCCTGGACGGCCTGAATGGTCGGCTGGACCCAGAAGTTTTCGAGCTATGCGCCGTGGATCTGCTCCAAACGGACTGGCCCACGCTTGTACCGGTACGCGGCGGCCGAGACCATGGCTTCGATGGGGCGGTGGCGGATCGGGACTCGCAAGAGCCTTTCCCTCTGGTCACAACGACTGGCAAGTCGCTCGTGCGGAACTTCAGAACCAGCCTGGAATCCGCGAAGCGCAATGCCTGGAAACCGAAACGGGTGCTGTTTGCGACATCGCAGCGCATCACACCCGCCATCCGGCGCAAGCTCTTCGATGCCGCCCGGGAAAGAGGAGTGTGGCTTGTCCAAACCTACGACCAGGATTGGCTTGCGGGCCGTCTCTATCGCGAACCCCAGTGGTGCAAGCGCTTGCTTGGCGTAACCGGAAGGCCACATGCCTTGAGCGTGTTCCCCGTCAGTCGCCGCCCTGTGCTGGGCAACGACGTACTCGGTCGCGAGCGGGAGAAGAAGTGGATCCTCGAACACCGTGAAGACTGCCTGCTCGTTGGCGAGCCGGGATCGGGCAAGACCTTCCTCCTGAGGGCACTGGCACTTGAGGGAAAGGCGCTATTCCTCGTCGATGAAGATCGGGAGCAGATCTCAATCGACATTCACCGCCTGAATCCAAAGGCCGTGATAGTCGATGATGCGCACGTTCGCCCGACGTCCATCGGTTCGCTTGCCCAGATACGAAGGGAGGTACATGCCGACTTTCGGATCATCGCGACGTGCTGGCCCGGCGATGCGAACGGCATGAAGTCCGAACTGCAAGTTGGGCAATCCGACGTGCTAACGCTGGATCTGGTCGACGCCGATACGATGATCGAAATCATCAAATCGGTGGGAATACGAGGCCCCAACGAACTGCTGCGCGCCATCCGAAGTCAGGCGGCAGGCCGGCCAGGGCTGGCGACGACGTTGGCACATCTTTGCCTTATCGGCGACATCCGCGCTGCAACCAGCGGGGAGGGCCTGGTCGACACCATCGCGCCCGATCTGGACCGAGTCTTAGGCTTCAATGCGATGAGGTTACTGGCGCCGTTCGCGCTCGGCGGAGACGCCGGGGCGCGGCAGGAAGATGTCGCTGAACAATTGAACATGTCGCTCCTGAAGATAAGCAGCGCACTCGCGACGCTGGGCGCGGCGGGAATAGTAAGGGAAAGACGCGGCGCGGCCATTTCGGTCGAACCTCCTCCCATGCGGTGGGTGTTGGTGCAGCGCGTCTTCTTCGACGGCCCCGGTTCTCTTCCTGTCGAGCGCTTTCTTTCCGCAGTTCAAAACCGGACGGACTGTCTTCGGACGCTCATCGGCGCCCGTGCACGGGGTGCCGCAGTTCCCGACCTGGAACGGTGGCTTGAGGACTGTAATTCCGAGTCCCTCTGGACGGACTACGCATCGTTGGGACCTACCGCCGTCCGTTTTGCCCTCGTGCGGCACCCGGAGATCATCAATGCGCTGGCCGAACCCGCACTTTTGCATCGTCCGGACGAGGCGATCCCGATGCTGCTTTCGCGAGTGCAAGACGAATGCGCCGCCGGGGTGGCTTTGGAATCCGCGCTGCATCCACTCGAACAGTGGATCAAGTCAGGAAACATCCGCGGGAAACATGAAGCGATTGAACGCCGCAAGACCTTGTTGAGGTGCTCCGAAGCCTGGTGGCGGCAATCCCGGAACTGTGCCGTTTCGGTAGCGGCGATGGGTGTCGCTTTGGATCCCGACTTTGATTTCGCGACGCAGGATCCCGGTGTCGGGACAAGGATCACGTTCTCAAAAGCCATACTGGATGCTGACGTCATCAACCAGTCGGCCATGTCCTGGCCTACCGTAATGACCGTCGTGAACGAAGCGACTGACATTCCATGGACCACGCTGATCGAGCTAGTAACGAATTGGTGCCATGCTCCTTTGACCGCCGACAACGCAAGCAGAGACGCCGCGGCCCAGTTTCTCCCGCGCATACTGAACGATCTGGCGTTGGCTTCCCGGCAATGTCCCGGCGTTCAGCACCGCATTGCCCAACTCTCCGAGCGTGTCGGTACGGTGGTAGAGACAACGATGGATGCAAAGTTTGAGTGCCTCTATCCACAGGATTCGTACGATACGGAGGATCTTGATCGAGAGCACCAACGACTTGAGGAGAACGCCCTTCAGCTGGCGGAGCGTTGGAGAAGCTATCCTGCGGACCGTTTGGCTAGCTTTCTCGGGCGCCTTGAGACAGAGGCGCGCCGCGCGGGCATTACCTATCCGCGGCTGACGCCGGTATTCTGTCGGTCGCTCGCCAAAACGTGCCCCGATCCGACGGCCGTAGCGAAAATCTTCATCCGCAAACGCATCCCAGCGGATCTGGTGGAAACGTTTCTTCAGGAAGCAGTCGATGATGACCAATTCACATGGTCAATTGTGTCCGATTGCCTCGAAGACAATCTCTATGTTGTTATCGGCATCCGGCTCGCCATTTGCCACGAGTTAGCGCCTCCGAAGATCGTTTCGTTAGCGCTGCAAAGGGTCGACCAAGCACCGCGCCTCATAGAACATTGCTGCGCCATTGGAGAGATTTCCCAGGGTGCTATTTCCAGAATGTTCCGGTCGCCGGAACCATCCACGGCAATCCCGGCGGCGATTGGACATTGGCAGGCGCATCGGTTTTCACGAACCCAGATCCCGCTTGACGACGCGTGGCGTTGCGCCGTCCTTCTTTCGGCAGAGACTCGGTTGTCCTCGTTGGATGGTTACTGGATCGGCGAGATCCTGAAATCAGACAGTGGATTGACCGTGGAATGGCTAACCCGTTTCCTCGACTGCGACCAGAGACCCCTCGGCTTCCATGCTCTGGAAACCGCAAAGAACGTCATTGTGTCGCTGGATGCAGCACAGAGAATTGGTGTCTTGAACGCAATCCATCCGCCCCAACGGGTTATGGGTGCTTCAGAAGTTGTCAACGCGTTGGTCGGGAACGACCCGGAAGTTTACCGCTATCTTCTGCAATCGGAGAAACTCAAGGAACATCATCTCTCTCCCCTGATGGGCGAACCGAGCACCGACTGGCGGAGCATTGCCGTTCTGGCGCTGGATCATGAGTATTCGTGCCAAGATCTTGTGGATGCAACGCTAGACGGGGGACGGTTTTGGGAGGGACCCGAGAGCGAAATGTGGGCGAAGCTGCGTCATCGATTCGAGAATCTCCAAGACGACGACGATTGCCGTATCGCTAGAGTAGGACAACTTGGCGCAGAGATTCCAGCCAGAAGGGAAGAACGGGCAAGGGAGAGAGAACGCGAGGAGGCAATCTATGGTATTTCCTGAACCGTGCTTCCGCAGCATGCCCCGCGCTATCGTGCTCAACTCGCCACCTGCGGTATAGGGAATGTCGAGCCCTTGGCACAGCTCCGGACTGGCAGGAATGTACGACCGTAATGCCCTCCGCCTCTATGCCAGAGCAACGGAGTCGAGCGTGCTTGGTTCCCACCTCCATGCGACGAGAGTCTGTCAGCAGCATAATGTTGGCGTCGCACCACCGTCGCTGTGCCTCTCACCATATTCCCGGGTTCCAGCCGCGCTTCCTCGGCTCGCGCCCACTGCGCAGCGCCTTTAGACTTGGTGTCTGACGCTTGGCACGAAAGTCGAGCCACTTCGGACCTGGTATGGCGAACGGCGACCTGAACTGGATTGCCAACTACATATGGAGCATCGCGGACGACGTGCTTCGCGATCTCTATGTGCGGGGCAAGTATCGTGACGTGATCCTGCCGATGGCCGTGCTCCGGCGGCTGGACGCCGTGCTGGCAGACGGCAAGCAGGCGGTGCTCGACATGAAGACCGTCCTGAACGACGCGGGCATCGTCGAACAGGACACCTCTTTGCGAGGAGCCGCCGGACAGGCGTTCTACAACACGTCGAAGTTCACGCTGAGTGACCTCCGTTCCCGTGCCAGCGCGGAACGTCTCGAGGCCGACTTCCGCGACTATCTCGACGGCTTCTCGCCGAACGTGCAGGACATCCTCGACTGCTTCGAGTTTCGCAACCAGATACCGCGCCTGAGCCGGGCAGACGCGCTTGGGACGCTGGTCGAGAAGCTGACGTCACCCGATGTAAACCTGAGCCCGGAGCCGGTCAGGAACACGGATGGCTCAATCAGGCATCCGGGACTCGACAACCACGGCATGGGGACGATCTTCGAGGAGCTGGTGCGCAGGTTCAACGAAGAGAACAATGAGGAAGCGGGCGAGCATTGGACACCGCGCGACGCGGTGAAGCTGATGGCTCAACTGGTCTTCCAGCCCATCGCCGACGACATCGACTCTGGCACGTACCTGCTCTACGACGGCGCATGCGGTACCGGCGGCATGCTGACCGTGGCGGAAGAGACGGTGCAGGAAATCGCCGCCGAGCGCGGTAAAGCAGTATCCACGCATCTCTACGGTCAGGAAATCAACGCGGAGACGTACGCGATCTGCAAGGCGGACCTGCTGCTGAAGGGCGAAGGTGATGCAGCCGACAACATTGTCGGCGGTCCCGAGCACTCGACGCTCTCGAACGATGCGTTCCCATCCCACGAGTTCGACTTCATGCTGTCCAATCCGCCGTACGGCAAGAGTTGGAAGACGGACCTCGAACGCATGGGCGGCAAGACCGGCATGCGTGACATGCGGTTCCTGATCGACCACGACGACGATCCCGAATACTCGCTTGTGACACGATCAAGCGACGGCCAGATGCTGTTTCTCGCCAACAAGCTATCGAAGATGAAAACGGGGACCCGGCTCGGCAGCCGCATTGCGGAGGTACACAACGGCAGTTCGCTGTTCACGGGAGACGCGGGCCAGGGCGAGAGCAACATTCGGCGCTGGATCATCGAGAACGACTGGCTCGAAGCCATCGTGGCCCTGCCTGTGAACATGTTCTACAACACCGGCATCGCGACCTACATCTGGGTGCTCACCAACCGCAAGCCTGAGCACCGGCGGGGCAAGGTGCAGTTGATCGACGCCACGAACCGCTTCCGGCCCTTGCGCAAGAACCTGGGCAAGAAGAACTGCGAACTCGGCGAGAAGGACATCGCTCACATCTGCGAGACGTTCCTGCGATTCGAGGAGTCCGAAGAGAGCCGTATCTTCGACAACGCAGCCTTCGGCTACTGGAAGGTGACGGTCGAGCGGCCGTTGCGGATCGACGGCATCGACCCGGGCCGCGTCTACCGGGCGGCAGAGATCAGGGCACTGAAAGGCACGGGCGAGCGGAGCGAAGACGCGCCGCCGGTCATCAGGAAGCTGCACAGGCATGGCACGGTGCCCGATCCGCTGCGCGGCCTTTTCGCGGCCGAGATCGGCGGCAAGCCCGCAGTGGTCGAGTACGAGCCGGACTCGGAGCTGCGCGACACCGAGCAGGTACCGCTTCGTGAAAACGGCGGCGTCGAGGCCTTCCTCCGGCGCGAGGTGCTGCCCTATGCGCCTGACGCCTGGTACAGGCCCGACAAGGTCAAGACCGGCTACGAGATCAGCTTCAATCGCTACTTCTACAAGCCCGAGCCGATGCGGCCGCTGGAGGAGATCCGGGGCGATATCGTGGCGCTGGAACGCGAAACGGAAGGTCTGTTGGGAACGTTCGTCGCGGAGTCGAGAGGCCGCTATGCAGTTGGCGCGCTGCGCATCTACGCGGACACGTCCGTATTCGGCGGTTGCGAAGACGACGAGTTCCGCACACCGTCACGACGCCTGTTCGAGCAGTTCAGGGCCGGTGCCGCAACGCTGTTGCTTTCGGAGGTCACGGTTGAGGAACTGAGAAACGCTCCGGAGGCGGTGCGGGCCATCGTCGATCAGATACCCGAAGAACGTATCGAGAGGTTGCCAATCTCACCAGATGCCGAAGAACTGGCAGCGGCCTATCTGGAGTCCGGCGCACTGGCCCCGTCCAGCGAAGTCGATGCGCTGCACATCGCGATCGCGAGCCTGGCGGAAGTGGACTGCCTCGCTAGCTGGAACTTCAGGCACATGGTGAACCTGATCAGGATCCAGTCATACAATGAGGTCAATCGACGCTTGGGCTATCCGAGCATCGACATCCGCACGCCTCGGGAGATCGACTATGGCGACTAGCGACAAGACAAAGCGGTTCGACTGCGTGCGGTTCATGCGGGAGGCCCGGGAGCAGATCAGCCGCGAAATCACCGGCCTCGACCACGACCAGCTCGTCCAGTGGTTCGCCTCGCAGGAGTACTCGGATCCCGCGCTGGCGAGATTGGCGAAGAAGTTCCGGGAAGACCAGGCAGTAGCCGACGCCAAACTGTGCCGCAAACGGAATTGAACCCCTACCCCACCTACTGGAACTCCGGTGTGGAGTGGCTGGGGGATGTGCCGGCACATTGGGAAGTGGCACCGCTCGGGCGGATCGGACGATTCTTCAAGGGTAATGGCGGCACCAAGGCGGACGAAACGGAAGAAGGCGTCCCCTGTGTGAGGTATGGCGATCTATATACGTCTCACGACTATCACATCGCATCGAGCAAGGCCTGTGTCGCGCCCGATGTTGCAGCCACGACCTACACGCCGATTCAGTTCGGAGACGTTCTTTTCGCGGGTTCTGGCGAGACCATTGACGAGATTGGCAAGTCCGCAGCCAATATCATGGTCGGTCCGGCGTGCTGCGGCGGAGACGTGATTGTCTTCCGGCCCAGAGTTAAGGCGGACGTCCGGTTCTTAGGATACGCAACTGATTGTCGGCCAGCCGCACGGCAGAAGGCGCGAATGGGACGCGGATTCACCGTTATCCACGTCTATGGGAACGATCTGAAATACCTCGCTGTAGCCATCCCGCCCCTCCCCGAACAAGCTGCCATCGCCCGATTCCTCGATCACGCGACAAGCCGCATCGACCGCTACATCCGAGCCAAGCGGAAGCTGGTCGCCCTGCTGGAGGAGCACAAACAAGCGATGATTCATCAGGCCCTTACCGGACAGATTGACGTTCGGACGGGGCGGTCGTACTCGGCTTACAAGGATTCCGGGGTTCCGTGGGTAGGTCGTGTGCCCGAGCACTGGCAGCTTGTTCGACTTGGTCGACTGATCGAACTTACAGTGGGATTCCCGTTCAAGAGCGATAGCTTTTCCCTAACCGAAGGGGACGTTCGGCTTCTTCGCGGCATCAACGTTGCCCCCGGAAGGCTACGATGGGCTGACATGGTTCGTTGGCCAGTGGTGGAAATGGATGCCTTCGCCGAATACCGGATTGAGGTGGGAGACATCATATTGGGGATGGATCGACCCATAGTCGGCGGCGGAATCCGTGTTGCGGTGGCAACCGAGACCGACACCCCATCGCTTCTGCTGCAACGCGTCGCTCGCATCAGGCCAGCGGAGAAGAAGTTGCTGCGGGAGTTTGCGTTTCAAATCTTGAGTAGTAGGAATTTCATGGACTATCTGGCCCCGCTCTTTACCGGGATAAGTGTGCCCCATTTGAGTCCAGAGCAGATCAGAGGGTTTTTGTTAGGACTCCCTAACCCTGACGAGCAAGAGGGCATCACGAAGTATCTAGATAACGAGGTTAATAGGATCCAATCCGCAATTCACGGCGCTCAAGCCCAGATTGCGCTCCTGCGCGATTACCGTACTCGCCTGATCGCCGATGTTGTCACTGGCAAGCGCGACGTGCGAAGCACGGCGACCGAACTGCCGAATACGGGGGCACCAGCAAGCAACCACGGGGCGGATGCGGACGGAGCCCAATTGAATTCACATGACACGGAACGCAGCACGGAGGAGGTGATCCCTTGACAGACTGGACGGCATGCCCCGCGGTCGAGCAAACCCCCGGCAAAGTCAGTGGTGCCTGGGTTTTTGCCGGGACTAGAATCCCGCTCTATGCCCTGTACGAGAACCTTGCGAGCGGTGCCGCGATCAAGGAGTTCGTCAAGTGGTTCCCGGGGGCGGATGAGGCTCAGGTACGAAGCGTCCTCGAGCACGAACCGAAGGCGTTGCGTAAGGACTTGGCAGTTTGAACCTGCTGTTCGACCAAGGGTTGACGTGAGCACCGACACATCCGAAGCGGGCCTCGAACGTATCATCTGCATCGCGCTCGCGGGCCACCCGTGCGAGCCGCCTCGGGCGGATGCTGTCGGAGAACCATCAGCCAGCTACGGCGGCGTTGGCTGGATCGGCGGCAGCTATCTCGACTACGACCGCGAGTATTGTGTTGATCTGGTCCAGCTCTCCGCCTTCGTGCGCGCGACCCAGCCGGAGGTCGCCGACGCCCTGGCCCTGGGCGAGGACGGTCCGACCAGGCGCAGATTCCTCGCGCGGCTACAGGGGGAGATATCGAAGCGGGGTATTGTCGACGTGTTGCGCAAGGGCGTGGCCCATGGCGCAAATCACGTGGATCTCTTCTACGGGGCGCCATCGCCGGGCAACGAGCGGGCACGCGAGCGCTTCGAACGGAACCGGTTCAGCGTCACCCGGCAGCTTCGCTACAGCCGCGACGAGACGCAGCGGGCGCTCGACATCGCGCTCTTCATCAACGGCCTGCCCGTCGTCACGTTCGAACTCAAGAACAACCTGACCAAGCAGACCGTGGACGACGCGGTCGAGCAATACAGGCGAGACCGAAACCCGCGCGAGAAGCTCTTCGAACTCGGGCGGTGCATCGCGCATTTCGCCGTGGACGAGTCCGAGGTGCGCTTCTGCACCCGGCTCGCCGGCAAGGCGTCCTGGTTTTTGCCGTTCAACCGGGGCTGGAACGACGGCGCCGGCAATCCGCCGAACCCGAACGGACTGAAGGCCGACTACCTGTGGCGCGAGGTGCTCACGCGCGAGAGCCTGACCAACGTTCTCGAGAACTACGTCCAACTGGTGGAGAGTCGCGACGACAGGACGGGGCGGAAGACGCGTCGGCAGATCTGGCCCCGCTACCACCAGCTCGACGCGGTTCGGGGCCTCCTCGTCGATGCGGCCGAGCACGGCGCGGGCAGGAAGTACCTGATCCAGCACTCGGCGGGCAGCGGCAAGAGCAACTCCATCGCGTGGCTCGCGCACCAGTTGATCGAACTTGAAAGGAACGGCGCACCGGTTTTCGATTCCATCGTCGTCGTCACCGACCGGCGAATCCTGGATCGCCAGATCAGCGACACCATCGGGCAAACCGCGCAGGTGCGCGCGACGGTCGGCCACGCGGACCGTTCGGGCGATCTGCGCCGCTTCATCGAGACCGGCAAGAAGATCATTGTCTCCACCGTGCAGAAGTTCCCGTTCATCCTCGACGAGATCGGGGCCGGCCAACGTGACCGGCGCTTCGCGATCATCATCGACGAGGCCCATTCGAGCCAGGGCGGCAAGGCATCCGCCGCGATTTCGACCGCGCTCTCGGATGCTGGCAGGGGGGATGACGAAGAGAGCTACGAGGACCAGATCAATCGAATCATGGAGTCGCGGCAGATGCTGCCCAACGCCAGCTACTTTGCGTTCACCGCGACGCCGAAGAACAAGACGCTGGAGCTCTTCGGCGAGCCGGACCCGCAGCCAGACGGTGCCGTGAGACACCTTGCCTTCCACAGCTACACCATGAAGCAGGCCGTCGAGGAGGGGTTCATCCTCGACGTACTGCGGCACTACACGCCGGTCGCGAGCTACAACCGGCTCGCCAAGACGATCGAGGACGATCCGGAGTTCGACACGAAGAAGGCGCAACGCAAGCTTCGCCGTTTTGTCGAGGAGCACGACCACGCCATCCGTCTCAAGGCGGAGATCATGGTGGACCATTTCCATGACCAAGTGCTGGCGCGCAATAAGATCGGGGGGCATGCCCGCGCCATGGTCGTCACCAACGGCATCGCACGGGCGATCCAGTACTTCCATGCGATCAAGGCCTACCTGCGCGAACGCAAGAGCCCGCATCGGGCCATCGTGGCGTTCTCAGGCGAGCACGACTTCGCCGGTGGCTCCGTGACCGAAGCCTCTCTCAACGGTTTCCCGTCGAGGGCCATTGTCGAGCGCATTCGCGAAGAGCCGTACCGCTTCCTGGTGTGCGCGGACAAGTTCCAGACCGGGTATGACGAACCGCTGCTGCACACGATGTACGTGGACAAGACGCTGTCCGGCATCAAGGCGGTGCAGGCGCTCTCACGGCTGAACAGGTCACATCCGAAAAAGCACGATGTGTTCGTCCTCGACTTCCTGAACGACGCCGACACGATCAGGGATGCCTTCTCTGACTACTACCGCGCGACGGTCCTGGCGGACGAGACGGATCCGAACAAGCTGCACGACCTGCAGGCGGAGCTCGACAGTGCGCAGGTCTACTCGCCGGAGCAGGTCGAGGCGCTGGTTCGACGGTTCGTGGGCGGCGAAGATCGCGACCGGCTCGATCCGATCCTCGACGCATGCGTCGCGATCTACAAGACAGACCTCGACGAAGACGGCCAGGTGGCTTTCAAGGGCAAGGCCAAGGCATTTGCTCGAACCTACGATTTTCTTTCCTGCGTGTTGCCGTACACCAATGCCGCGTGGGAGGAACGCTCGATTTTCCTCAACTTCCTGATTCCGAAGCTGCCGTCGCCGGAGGAGGACGACCTGTCGCGGGGCATCTTGGAAGCCATCGACATGGACAGCTATCGGGTGGAGAAGCAGGCCGCGCAGCGCATCCTGCTGCCGGACGAGGATGCCGAAATCGAACCGGTACCGACGGCGAGCGGCGGCGGGCGGCCCGAACCCGAGATCGAGCGGCTGTCGAACATCATCCGCGTCTTCAACGAGCACTTCGGGGACATTGCGTGGGAAGACGAGGACCGCGTTCGGGAGATGATCACGGAGACGATCCCCTCGCAGGTGGCAAACGATGAGAAGTTCCGCAACGCAAGACAGAACTCAGACGCCCAGAACGCCCGGATAGAGCACGACAAGGCCTTGGTGCGCGTCATGATGTCGCTGATGAAGGACGACGCGGAACTCTTCAAGCAGTTTACGGACAACGAGGGCTTCAAGCGGTGGATGACCGATACGGTGTTCGAGCTTGCCTATCGTCGGTCCGCGATTGAGTCTTGAGCGGTGGAAGGGATTGGTGGCGTCGGCAAGCGAGGCGCACGGGGGCCAGGGCCGCGACGCGAGTAGAAGGAACTGCCGGACGTTGGGAGTTACACTACGTCCCTGCCACGGGTTCGCCGCTGTCCTCGGGTCTGGACGGCAAGTACGCTGTCCGGCAGGCGGGCTGCATGACGGGGCGGTTTTTCATGGCGGGAGGGGGCGTGGCGCCACCGCGGATAAACTCGGACGAGTTGTCCCCGTGGCGGGACTCCTCGATACGGCGCTACTGTTGACGGGTTGGGCTCGGCGGTCGCCGAGCGAGCCGTATGACCCTGGGAACAGTCCGAAGGATCCATCTGGTGAGAGCGGAGGCGGGAGCGCACGCTCGCCAAGTTGGCGCACCCGGGCTTCTTCGACGTGCGCCTGTCGCTGTCAGGTGCCTGCGGCAGACTGTCGGCGCAACGTGGCGGCGATGACGGTCCGGTTGACATCGAACTGCGAATTATACGAGGGGTCGCCATCGAGGCCGACCTGCGCCGGATTGCGGCAGGATGTCGGATAGGAAAAGCGAGGTCGCGGCCGATGTCCGATGTAGTGAAGCGGCGGAACACGAGAAGGGAGACCATGATCGGTCGCGGATCGGAATGGCATCGCTGGGAGCCGCACATCCATGCGCCGGGGACGTTGATGAACAACCAGTTCAAGGGACCGACGGCGTGGGACGACTATGTGTCGGCGCTGGAGGCGGCGATGCCTGTGATCGAGGCGATCGCCGTGACCGACTACTACCTCACGGACACGTACGAGCGGATCCGGGATTACAAGGAGGCCGGTCGTTTGCCGTCCGTGGGCTTCGTCTTTCCAAACGTCGAACTAAGGCTGGACGTAGCCACGGCCAAGGGTAGATTCGTGAACGCCCACTTGTTCGTGAGTCCTGAGGACGCATTCCACCTGGAAGAGCTAGCGAACTTCCTGTCGCGGTTGCACTTCGACGCGTACGGTGAACGCTTCGCGTGCTTGCGTGCGGGTCTCATTGGTCTCGGGCGGAAGGCCGATCCAACAGTCGTCGACGACGAGGCGGCGCTGAAGTACGGAGCGACGCAGTTCAAGGTAAGCTTCAAGGACCTGCGGGACGAGTTCAAGGCGAGCGTGTGGGCGCGGGAGAACATCCGCGTCGGGGTCGCGGGAGGTGCCGACGACGGCACGTCGGGCGTTCGGGGAGCCGCCCACAAGACGCTGCGCGAGGAGATCGAGAAGTTCGCGGACGTGATCTTCGCGGGCGGTCCCGCGCAGCGCGAGTTCTGGCTCGGCGAGCGCGATTTGACCGCCGACCAGATTCGGGCCCGATATCGGGGGCTGAAGCCCTGCCTGCACGGGAGCGACGCCCACAAGCTCGAAGACGTGGCGACGCCTTTTGGCAACCGGTATTCGTGGATCAAGGGCGGGCTCGACTTCGACTCGCTCCGGCAGGCGTGCATCGAGCCTCGTGGGCGCGCTTGGGTGGGGTCCCGGCCACCGGCCTCGGCGACGCCGTCGCAGGTGGTCGCGAAGGTCGAGGGCATCGATGCGCCTTGGATGCGGACGCCGGTCGTGCCGCTCAACGCGGGTCTAGTTGCGATCATCGGAGCCCGAGGCTCGGGCAAAACAGCGCTCGCAGACCTGATCGCAGCCGGCTGCGACTCGATTCCGAGCGAGGCCTGGGCGGCAGAGGAGTGGGCGAATCCGTCGTTCCTGGTGAGGGCCCGGCCGCTGATCGGGGAGGGCAAGGTCAAGGTGACCTGGGGCACCGGAGACCCGGCCATCCGGTCGCTGCGCGAGCGCGGAGGAGACGATGCCGTCAGTTATCCGCGCGTGCGCTACCTGTCCCAGCAGTTCGTCGAGGACCTATGCTCGGCCGGCGGCATGACCGACGAGCTGTTGCAGGAGATCGAGCGCGTCATCTTCGAGGCGCACCCTCAAGAGGAGCGGGAAAATACGCTGAACTTCGCGGAGTTGCTCGACCTGCGGGCGACCCGTCACCGCCTCGCCCGACAACGCGAGGCGGAGGCCGTCTCCGACATTTCCGAGCGCATTAGCGAGGAACTGAAGAAGCAGCAGCTGGTGGCCGGGCTCCGCATGCAGGTCCGGCAGAAGCGGGAGTCCGTCGATCGGTATACGGCGGACCGGGCCAAGCTGGTAGCGCCGGGCAGCGAGCAGCGTGCGCAACGGCATACCGAGATCGCCGGCGCCGCGAACGTCGTCACGCAGCACCTGCGGCGGTTCACGAATCAGCGACAGACGTTTGTAGCGTTGCAGGACGAAGTAAACGACTTCCGCCGGAACAAGGCGCCGGAGACGTTGCGGCAAACGCAATCCCGCCACTCGAATAGCGGCATGTCGGGCAACCAATGGATAGCGTTCTTGCTGGATTACACGGGGGACGTGGACGTCGATCTGGCCAGTTACGTCAGGTGGGTAGACGGGAAGGTCGCCGAATTGAAGGGGACATCGCCGCCCGAAGGAGATCCCGACACCCGGCTGATTGCGAAGGATGCGGACTTGTCAGAGCTGCCACTGGCGCTGCTCGAGGCAGAGATGGTCCGGCTTGAGAAGCTCGTGAGTGCGGACAGGGAGACACAAAGGAAGTACGCAGCAGCTTCGAAGGTGATCGCGAGAGAAACGGCGGAGTTGGGGACGCTCGAGACGAAGCTGGAAGACTGCGAGGGGGCGAGGGCGAGGGGGCAAGTACTCTACCGCGACCGGGAAAAGGCGTACGGGAGGGCGTTTGACGCGCTCCAAGCCGAGCAGTCCGTCCTGGAGGAACTGTATCGGCCGTTGATGCAGCGGTTGGCGAGGGCGACGGGGACGCTGAACAGGTTGTCGTTCTCCGTGGCTCGGGTGGCGGACGTCGAGGCATGGGCGAACGAGGCGGAAGAAGGACTGATTGACCTTCGCAAGCAGGGCGCATTCAGGGGCAGGGGGACACTTATCCAGGTGGCGAACGACGTACTGAAGGACGCGTGGGAAACCGGCAGCTCCGAGGAGGTCAGGGCTGCGATGGCGGATTTCCGTGACCGCTACCAGGAAGATCTTCTAGCGCATTCGCCGATGGCGCACGACGATCAAGAGAGATTCCGGGCATGGTCGAAGCTGTTCGCGCAGTGGCTGTTCAGTACCGGGCACATCGGGATTCAGTACGGCATCGCATACGACGGGGTGGACATCCGGAAGCTGTCGCCCGGGACACGCGGGATCGTGCTGCTGCTTCTGTACCTCGCTTTGGACCACGCCGACACTCGGCCGCTGGTGATCGATCAGCCGGAGGAGAACCTAGACCCGAAGTCTGTATTCGACGAACTCGTGGAGCTATTCATCAAGGCGAAGTCGAAGCGTCAGGTGATCATCGTGACCCATAACGCGAATCTGGTGGTCAACACGGATGCGGACCAGGTCATCGTCGCGGAGGTGGGTCCGCACCCGCAGGGAGGGTTGCCGCCGATTTCGTACAAGGCGGGGGGACTTCAGAATGCGGAGATCCGCAAGGCCGTGTGCGACATACTCGAAGGCGGCGAAGAAGCGTTCCGGGAGCGGGCGAGGCGATTGAGGGTAGGTCTTCCGCACTGAGGACGGCGACGTTGAGCGGGTGGCGGCTCGCCGAAGGGCCGATCATCCATGTTGTCAACGGAGGCGGCTGCCGGAGCGCTGTGCCTCCCGCAGCGTCAAGCCGCTAAGTGGCTCCTCCACACGCCGATGCACCTAGAGTGAGGTTTCGCCTCGGCGCCCCCAGCCCACCAAGTCCTCTTAGCGAACGCGTACGCGCTGTTTCGCCCGGATGTAGCTTCGAACCCAGCGAGCCGCCTCCGACCCATTGCGCCTCAATCCATCGAGGTGGCGAGGGCCTGGTGCACCAACGAGTCGCATGCCGCCACGTCCTCTACGGAGTGGATGTCCACAAAGCAACTCGCATCGTACTGTGCGTGCGGAATGAACTTCCAATCTCCTGTGTCATGAACTGGGAGCTCGCATTCACTAGCGTCAATGTCGAACAGAATCATTACCCTCTGTGTCCGGGGTAACACCTCACAGATGAACTCTGCGTTTCGGTTGTGATAGCTCACCGACTTGGGCTTAGCCACTTCTATGACGGCCTCATCTAACGCCATTATCGACCGTCTAAATTCGTCAAAAACAGCTAGCGCTCCCTCGTCCATGCTCGCTCTCGTCGCCTTGACGCTACCTTGCTGCCCTCGCAGCCTGTTCACTTTTGCCCGGCGTAGTGACGCCTCCGACACCTCCAACCTAGACCAGATCGTGAGGGCGCGCTTCGCCAGCATTCTGCCGCGTGTACTCATCTCCTGCGAGGACCACTTGTCCTGCTCAGCCACGTATCGATTAAGACGTAGCGCGCTATCGTTGAACCCGTTTCTCACGCTCTTCTTTGCGTGAAACGGTCGATCCGAGTACGTTTCGTTGTACGCGGTCAGCGTGAGGTTGCCTAACCGGTGTAACCAAGTCTCGTGAACCGCTTGCCAGTTCCCCCCGAGCATGGCCCGCCACTTGAAATGGAGGTTTTCGTTCTGTGGCATGATGTGCTCAATTGAGTAACCACTCGTGTCTGTACGTTCCTTGGACTTGCCATTCTCAAGACGTTCTAGCAGTGCTCGACAGATCTGGCGACCGTAGAGTTCCTCCTCCTCCAGCGCACGCCGGAATTCCCGGTCCGTCGGAAATGCATAATTGGTGTCCTTGAGCCAGTACAGGTTGACTTGGAGCGAACCCAAAACATCGCCCCTTGCCAATGCGTATGCCAATCTGGAGAAGTGCTTCCAGTACGACCGCGTCTGCCAACCGCACACGTCCCGCCGCACCAAGTAGCTCTCGACCAAGTCAAGCGCTGCTGCCAGGTCATCCCTAGCCATGTGGCTTTTGGAATACCCATCCAATAGCCGCATGATCAAGATCGCTGGTGTCGTCGCCGATGCTCGTATGCGTCCTAGTCGATCTGCGACTTCGGAAAACTCGCCTGTTCCCATAATGAACGCCGCGTGATAGTGCGCATACGTTTCCATCCGCGCCAACAATTCCTGCAATTTTTCTGGATTGCCCTTACGATCCTCGAAGGCCGAGCGAAACGCCGCATACACCTGATCTACACGTCCTTGCTTTTGCGCACGTTGATCAAGTGCTATGAAGTCCCGTAGGAAGTTGTCGAGCTGAGCAGCACTACCAATGTAGAGGCGCTCAATATTCCGCCAATGCCTCTCGTACAACTCTGTCTGCTCAGCTTCCTCCAACCCCATTAGAATATAGTTCCGAACCAAGTCTGCCTGAGTCAGGTCGAGGCCAGTAGAGTTCAGGCTCTCGAAGATCTGCTGAGGATCGTCCGTTCCCCGTTCGAGCCTTACATCAACGACCGTGAGTCGCCCGACCCCTGCCATGACCGTGTTGAGATCCAAGTCCCCCTTTAGCTTCTCGCGGAAGAACTGGTAGTTCCGCACCACGCTCGACGAATGTCTGCCATTCATTTGCACTTCCGCCTTCTCGATGAGCGACCGCAACGTTGCGTCGTCCCTATTCCGTAGCACCAATTTTCGGCGCTGGCCCGGTCCCTCATACGTGTTAATCAGGAAGTCGTGCTCTATCTTCGGAGCCCCATTGTCTGGATGGCATGTCTCCTGGTTGACGTGGTCGCGTATTGCCGCCATCAATAGCGATACCGTAGTCATCCGCTGCTGACCGTCGATTAGCAACCATCGCGAGAAGGCGGCACTGTTCCCCTTGGTTGAGATGTACACCACCGGACCAAAGAAGTGATCTCCCTTCTCCGTTTGTCCAACGCGTTCGATGTCCGCCCAAAGCTGCTCGCACTGCTCCTCGGCCCAGTTGTAGTCCCGCTGGAAGACCGGAATGACGAATTGCACCGACCCACCCACGAGTTCCACATACTTCCTCTTGTTGGCGAGTCTAATCCAATACCGAAATGAGCCTGAACGGAGAGCTTGACTGAACTGTAGGCGGCATCGGAATCGGTATTGAACGAGACGCCATCTTGGCCTGTCGGCGTGTTGCGTACAAGAGCGGTCCATCGCTTTCTTTGAGCAACAAAATCTTGTTGTCGGTCCTGTGGAGTTGTGGGCGAGAGGCGCGCGAGTGTGGTCAGGCGGTGGGCAACGCGCTAGCGTTGTCCACGGGCTGTCCACACGGCCCGCAGGGCGTGCGCCGGTCCGCAGGACTCGTCCACAACTCCACAGGACTCCGAGTGTCTCAGGCGGCGGGGTTCTCTCGATCGATCGACCGGAAAAGATCGTTCCGGGCCTGGTTCAGCGCCGCGGCGGCCGCCAGGTCGCTGACCGCGTGGGCGGCGACATCGAGTTGCTCGAAGGTGATGCCCCGGGCCAGGTATTGCTCGGCGTCGGTGAGCGACTTCAGCTTCTCGTAGGGGGTCATCACGTCGGCATCGCGATAGCGCTTGTGCACCCGGCCCTTACCGTCGGTCTCCTCGGTGGGGAACAGGCAGGGCCGGTGGTAGTTCAGAAACGGCGACAGGGCGTCCCGGTTGAAGGCGTTGACCGGCTCGGCGAAGTGCGCCGGGATGTGGGCGTGGCCGAGCCACTTGCGGATCACCGCGGCGTTCTTGCCCTCCACCAGGGCGTTGTCGTTGGACTGCCGGGCGCGGGACTTGGTGAACTCCCCGACATGCAGCTTGTTCAACAGTTCGGCAACCCGGTGGTTGATGTACTCGGAGCCGTTGTCGGCATGGAAGCCCTTGACGTCAAAGGGAAACGCCTCGATCAGCGCTTCGAGCACCGGAATCAGGAAGGCTTCGGAGATGGCTGGCACGGTGCCCACCTGCTGGTACTGGGTGACCTCGTCCACCACGTTGATGTGGTAGACGCCCTTGACCCCGTCCAGGTCGCCCTGATGGACCGTGTCCACCCGCAAAAATCCCGGCTGTCCCCGCGGCTGCGGTCGGCGCCGTATCCCAATCGCCACCGGCGTCGGCCGGGTGCGATGCCAGATCCGGCGCACGTTGCGGTAGGTGCGGGACTGGCGCAGGTTGTACAGATGTCCGTTGGACAACCCCGCCAAGCGCTCGAATCGGAGATCGCCGAACACCGTCCAGGCCCGGCGCAGCACCGCGCGGGTGGCGGATCCGGACATCTGGCCCAGCTCCGCGTCCACCCGCGCCAAAAGCCGGATGTCCGAGGACGTGTAGCGCCGCTCGAACGGCCGCGCCGGCACTCGGCCGCGCCGATCCTCGATGCGCCCGGTCCGGCGATGCTGGCCGATCAGTCGCGTCAACTGGGCCCGCGACAACCCGGTCACCTTCGCCAGATACCGCTTCACCAGCCCCTTGTCCGCCTTGCCCAGGCGGTGATAGTCCAACCTCACCAGCGTGCGGCGAACCAAGGTGTGGACGCCCTTGCGGGCGCCCCCGGCAAAGTCCACCGCCTCGCTGCCCTCCACAAAGGCGCGAACCTGCTCCAGGGTCCGAACCCGTTGCGTCTGTAGCGTCACGATCATCCTCCGATGATCCCTGACGCCGCGCTACAGGCTCATGTGTCGTTGGATTTACGCCCCCCGTTCAGGCTCATGTCACGTTGGACAAGGCTTGGCGTCCAATGACTCCTCCAGTTACTGTATCCTCGTCGGCGCATTCTACGTCACGCACCCTGCTGGGGCACTAGAGTTGCTCCCAGACCCCGGCCGGGATCTGCGGCGATCTGGTGTCGTCGACGAGGTCCAGATTGGCGACGAGCAGACGCAACCCATCTGCCTTGTGTGTAGTGATTCAGTTTTGAAACTGGCCCCTGGTCAGCCGCGCTGCCATCGAACTCCTGCGAGGCAGGATTCCAACCTGAGCTCCAATGGAGGAACATGGGCGAGGTGGAACACGGAGTCAGCATGGCGGAAACGGACTCAAACGCCCGCGTGGGCGGAGCAGCGCGAGTCGAGACCCTCGCCAAGTTCTACTTGGGCTGTATTGAGGCCGAACAGGCGGCGGCGCTCGCCTTGCGGATTGACGGCAACTACCTGGAGGCCCGTGCGAGCTTCGTCGAGGAGGGGGCGGCGGTATCGATCCCCGACAACCCGGGCGCCGCGAAATGGTGCGCGAACCGCTTGCGCGATGACCCGCAAGGGTTGGTAGCCCTCGGCTGGCCGGTCTGCGTGGGGCCGGAGCCGCAATCCCGCGAACTGTCCGTCTCGCCGCTGCTTGTCGGCGACGCCCGGGTGTACCGTGGCGACGGCGGCATGTGGCGCTGCGAGCGGGCGGGCGGGGGCGTGGACCTGAACCCGGCGTCACTGAGCCTTCTGGGGTTTTCGGCAGAAGATCGCCTGGCGATTGAGACGGCCATCGCCCAAAGCGTGGCGGTCGATGAGGCGGAGGGGCGGCGGGAGCGAGCCGCAGCAATTCTGCGGGAACTAACTGAGCACGGAGTAGAGGGGCTTGCGGGAATAGGCGCATCTCCGCCCGTCCGCATCGACGGGTGCAGGCGCAGCGGGGTCGTCAACGCTGCGATTCTCCTGCCTCCCGCGTCCAGCACCACCCTGATACTCAACCTCGCAAGGGATCTGCGGGAGCTTGCCGACGGTGACGGGCACCTGGGAGAGCTGACGGGAGCGGCGTCCGTCTTTTTCGGCGGCGACCCCCCCAAAAGCGCCTCGGAGTCGGTGGACCCGACGCCAACCGTTGGTCACTCGTCCGTGCAGCAGGACAGGGCCGTCTACTCGGCGATGACAAACCCTCTGACCGTGGTGACCGGACCGCCTGGTTCAGGCAAGTCGCAGGTGGTTCTAAATGCGGTGGCCGCCGCCGTCTACCGAGGGGAGACCGTGCTGATCGCCTCGAAGAACAACAAGGCCGTTGATGTCGTGGTGGAGCGACTGCGCGTCACCGCCCCGCTCTGCCCGGTGGTCCGTGCCGGGGCCGCTTCGCAACGACAGGCGCTGGCCAGCGACATCGACCGCTTGGTCGGCGAGGCTGAGCGGGCGGAACCCGCCCAAGGGCTCGTGGATGCCAGCGACCAGTGGCACCGAGTTCACCGCCAAGTCCGGACTGTGCATGAGACGCGCGAGGAGCGCCTGTTGGCACTCAGCGAGATGCAGTCGCTCGAAGGCAGGCTGGCCAGCACGCCACTGCCCGAGGGCGTTCCTGACGGTCTAACGGAGGACGGCGTTGACCACGCAGCGGCAAAGGTGAGCGCGGCACTTCGCGGACTCCACGCTCCCCGCCAATTCCAAATGCTCCGCGAGCTTGACGAGCGAGCGCGACGCGATGGGCCGGCGCCAGAGGGTGTGCCGGAAGGCCTGGATCCCTCTGAAGTCAAGGCTGCGTGCGACGATGTGGGGGCGGCCCTCAGGACGCTTGCCCGCCGGCCAGGGCTGTTCGTCCGGCGGCGTACGAGGCAGCGGCGAATGTCCGCGGCCCGTAGCGCGTTGGAGAGGTTCGGCGAGCGCGTGCCGCATCTTCGGGAGCGAGGGTTGAGCAGCCTGGCGCAGTTGGATCCTGGCCAACCCGAATTGGGTGCCGCCGAGGCACACGACCGGTTCGATCAGGTCGCGGCGGAGGCCCTTGACGTTGCCAAGAGGGCCACCACGCGACGGCTGCTGGATGAGACAAGAGCGGATGTCGAGGAGCGATTGGCCTGCGCAAGGGAGGCACTGGCGGTGTTCGGCGATTGCGCGCCGCATCTTCGGGAGCGGGCTGAGGCCTGCCTTGCCAGCGTGGATCCGCTCGCCCCCGCCCCCGGCGTTCATGAGGCTGGCACGAAGTTGGATGCTGTTTTCAAGGAAGCTTCCCGCGATGCCGCGTCCGTAGCCGACAGAAAGCGGCGCGAAACCCTGCGCGAGCGCCTTGATGGGCTTCCCGACATCCACGACTCCGAGGATCGCCTGTGGGCGCTCTCCGAGCAGCGATCGAAGGCGGGGTTGGCCCTCTTTCGGGCAAAGATCCGTCAAATGCAGACGGATCGTCCGGAAGCGTGGCAGGCGGCGGGGCGTCTGGCGAGCCGCATCCAGGCGGCGGCGAAAGGCAACGCGCGCGTCTCCGACGTGCATGCGCTGGTCCCCCAAGCGCTGACCGCCCTGCCCGTGTGGTCCATTACGAATTTGTCGGCGCGAGGCACGCTGCCCCTGATTGACGGCCTGTTCGACCTGGTGGTTATTGACGAGGCATCCCAGTGCGACGCAGCCTCGGCAATGCCCTTGCTGGTGCGGGGGAAGCGCGCCATGGTGATCGGTGACGAGCATCAGCTTCCACACATCACGACGCTAGGCGAGCAGCGCGAAGGCGCGATCGCGGCGCGTTGCGGCCTGGGGGCTGATGATCTTGCCGCATTTGGCTACAGGACGAACAGTTGCTTTGGCGTGGCGCGGTCGCGCCTCGCACGTCCCCCCATCATGCTCGACCTGCACTTCCGGTCGCATCCTGCGGTGGTGGAGTTCTCAAACCGGCAGTTCTACGCGGGAAGAATGACGATGTGCGGAACGGCGAGGCCGCCAGTCGGCATGTCGGCCATCGAGTGGGTTCCGGTGTCCGGGCGCTGCGAGCGCGGCGCCGGCAACAGCAGTTGGCAAAACCGCCGGGAAGCAGCGACCGTGGCGGCCCGCGTGGCCGAGGATCTCGCGGCCTATCGGCGGGGAAACCTGTCGGTCGGGGTGGTGACGCCCTTTGCTCAGCAGGCGAAAACGATCTCGGTAGCCCTGCGCCGAGAGGGGGTCAACGCCACGCGTGAGGGGATCGAAATCGCCACGGCCCACCGGTTTCAGGGGGACGAGCGCGACGTCATCTATCTCTCACCGGTAATCGATGAAGGGTCAAGACGTCAAGTGGCGGACTTTGCGGCTGACCCGAACCTGCTGAATGTGGCGCTGACGCGCGCCCGCTGCCGGATTGTGATCGTCGGCAGCGAAGCGGCCTGTCGCAAGCACCCGAACCACCTGAGAGCGCTGGCGGAGCATGTGGCCAAACTGGCGACGACGGCCTTTGACAGTCCGCTGGAGCGGGATCTCCATGCTGCCCTGCGCGAGCGGGGCATTGAGGTGGAACCAGGGGTGGAGGTTCGCCCCTATCGCCTTGATCTGGCTGCACGGAGCGGGGAGGTGAAGGTGGACATCGAATGCGACGGCGCACCCTTTCATGGCGAAGATGAGCGAGACGATGAACGGGACCGGGCGTTGCGGGAGATGGGCTGGTCCGTGGTGCGGTTCAGCGGGCGACGCATTAGGCACCGGCTCGACGATTGCGTGCGCGAGGTGGTTGACCTGCTGGCATCAGATTCAGCCCGAAGCGGCACTAAGATTTCAAGCTGAGCCACTACCCCTCGGTGCCAAAGGTTGCGAGCCGGTACAGGTCGTTGATAGGTTCCGCTGATCGACTACCATTTTGCGGGGATTCCTGCGGCACCTTCGTCTGCAATCCACAACCCCCAACGTCATCTGATTGCCCCGTTACTCCAGGAATGCACATAGCGATCCAGACAGAGTTTTCGATCCCAGAACAATAGGAGCGCTAAGTGAACCCGACCGGAACGGCAACCGCGACCATTCATAGTGAAACGGCACAAAAACTAAATTTCGCGTGCCATCAGAGTTCGTTCGCCTTCCTGCGCGAACTGCGCATCGAGAACACGGACTCCGAAGAGCGAATGGACGACGTATTGGTCACGCTGTCCTCCAATCCAGCTTTCCTGAAACCCAAGTCGTGGGTGCTTGATCGGATCGCGCCTAGAGGGATTCGCCCGATAACCGACCGAGATATCGAACTCGATGGAGCATTCCTGCTCGAGCTGGCCGATTCCATGTCCGGGGCCGCGACCATCATGGTCGAACACAACGGAACGGTCATCGCGGACCAAACCAAACCCGTTGAACTCCTCGCCTACAACGAGTGGGGCGGCGCAGGGTACATGCCCGAGCTGCTTGCCGCCTTCTCGATGCCAAACGACCCGGCGGTGGATCGTGTGCTGCGCGATGCGAGCCTCATCCTGCGCTTGGCCGGAAAACCGGACGGTATTGACGGATACAAGTCAGGCAGCCGGCAACGCGTTTGGGAAATCACCTCAGCCATCTACACGGCCATATGCAATCTCGGGATTACCTACGCCCTTCCACCGGCCAGCTTCGAACGTGACGGTCAGAAGATCCGCTTGCCCGGTCAGATTCTTGAGAATCGCGTAGCGACCTGCCTGGACTCAACGATGTTGATCGCCTCGGCGCTGGAGCAAGCTGGCCTCAATCCCATCGTGGCGCTGCCCCATGAACACGCCCTGGCCGGTGTCTGGCTACAGCCCGAGGAACTGTCAACCATCGTCGTCGATGAGGCGGAGATTCTCAGAAAACGCATTCAACTGAATGAGCTGTTGTTGTTTGAAACGACCTTTGTGACGAACCATCCCGCACCTCCTTTCTCAAGGGCGATTCAGGCCGCAACGGAAGTCATCACGCCGGACAGCGACGACTCGTTCAATTCTGCAATCGATATTCGTCGCGCCCGAGCCCACCGCATTCAGCCCCTGGGAAGGAAATCCGTTCAACCGGAGCAAACCGCGGCATCCGCCGACGGTCCGCGGGTGGAACTGACTCTTGAGGAAGCTCCCGTCCTGCCTGACTTCGATGAAGGCCTGGACGAGGACGAGCTGCCCGAAACCCCTCAAGGCCGTCTGGAGCGTTGGCAGCGAAAATTGCTGGATCTGTCCGCACGCAACCCGCTTCTGAACCACCGATCCACGAAAACGAGTCTAAGCTTGATCTGCCCGGAACCGGGACGATTGGAAGACAAGCTGGCAGACGGCGCCCGGATTTCCATCCATTCGGTTCCGCAGCCCACAAGCCAAGCGCAGGATGAAGAATTGCACCTGCAACGCACCGGCGAGGTCATCGCGCAGGAGTATGCACGGGAAGCGCTCGAGAAGAAGCAGGTCCTGGTCGATTTGCCGTCCACTGAGCTTTCACGACGCGCGGTGTCCATCTACCGGAAGGCGCAGACGGCGCTACAGGAGGGCGGTGCAAACACGCTGTATCTTGCCCTCGGCTTTCTGCTTTGGAAGCGGGACGAGAAAGACAGCCGCCGGTTCCGAGCGCCCCTGATCCTGCTACCGGTCACGTTGATTCGCGAGTCCGTTCGCAGCGGCGTACGGATATTGGCGCACGACGACGAGCCGCGATTCAACACGACCCTATTGGAAATGCTGCGAAAGGATTTTCAGATTGATATTCGGAGCCTTGACGGGGCATTGCCCGAGGATCAGAGCGGCGTCGACGTGAACGGCGTCTGGAACAGCATTCGCAGGGCCGTGAAGGACGCGCCGGGTTTTGAGGTCGTCGAAGATGTCGTGCTGGGTCATTTTTCCTTCGCGAAATACCTAATGTGGAAGGACTTGGTCGACCGAACTGAGGCCCTTAGATCGAACGCCATCGTCAAGCATCTCATCGACACGCCGCGAGATTCCTATCCAAGCGAAATCGCCTTCGTCGACGGCACCGACATTGACCGGCGCTACAAGCCGTCCGACCTCCTTGCTCCCTTGCCGGCGGATTCATCGCAAATGGCAACGATCGCCACCGCCGACGCCGGAAAGGACTTCGTCATCATTGGCCCGCCCGGAACGGGCAAGAGCCAGACCATCAGCAATCTGATCGCCCACATGCTCGGCAAGGGCAAGACGGTGCTCTTCGTCTCCGAGAAGACCGCAGCGCTCGATGTAGTCTATCGCCGGCTGAACGAAGTCGGGCTTGGTCAATTTGCCCTGGAACTTCACTCCAACAAGGCCCGCAAGCTGGACGTGCTCAACCAATTACGGGGCGCATGGGAGTATCACCGAAGCGCTGTCGCACAAGCGTGGAAGACGCAAGCCGAGCAGCTCAAGCGCCTGCGCGATCAGCTCAACATCGTTGTGAACCGACTTCACCTTCGCCGTCGAAACGGCATGACCGCGTTCGAGGCCATGGGGGTCCGAGTACGGGATGAGAATCTGGCGCACCGCGTCACGCTGTCGTGGCCCTCCGCCGATCACCACGACGAAGCCCGCCTATCGCAAATGCGCGAGACCGTGGAGAAACTTCGCATCCAGGCCGCCGCCGTCGAGGACATCTCCGACAGCCCGTTCAGATTGGTTACGACCGGAGACTGGTCCCCGCAATGGCAAAGCCAGCTATTGCAGCAAGCCAGCGCGCTTTCCGCGGTCGTGCTCGCCGTGGAACGCGAGTGCGAGAGGTTGCTCGATGCTATCGGTATTGGTGTTCCCGACCGCACAATGGCGCGAATTGACGCGCTCGCCGAGCTCGCCGAAACCCTGCAGGAGTCCTGGCGAACGCAAACGGCCTACGCGCTCGAGCCGGATGGGCCTGAGCGAATCGAAGCGCTGAATGAAGCCGCAGTGCGCCTCAAATCCTATGCCGAGGCTCAGGCCGCGTTGAGCTGTCCCTACGATCCGATGGCGTGGCGCAGGTTGGATGGCGAGGAAATAGCCCGCCGATGGCGCGACGCTGGCGAAGCTTGGCTGATCAAGCGCGTCCTGGGGAAAAGGCGTGTTATCAAGGACATGAATGAAGCCGGCGCCCGGGGTGCCCCCCATCCCGAACGCGATGCGCCGACGTTGTCGCAGTTGCGGGAACACGGGGAAGCCATCGATCGTCTGGATGAATTTCTCTCGGGCTTCAAGGACTGGCAGCGCCACACCACACGACCGGACGCTCTGCTGTCCCTGCGGGCGCTCGGGCAACGTGCGCGGGATGCCGTCGGCAGGCTGGCCGTTGATGCGCCTTCGTTGCTGGACATTCGTACAAGGGTCAAGATCTTGCTGCTTGACGGCAATGATCTCTTGGCGCCCGAGGCCGCCGTCGGGCGGGCGACGCACGATTTCCTGAACGCGAGTCGTCGCTTGCAGCAGGATTGCGATGCCTTCGAGGCGCTCGCCGGCCAATCGGTGCGCAAGCACTTCGCGGAAAATCACAAGGCGTTGGAGGCCATTCGGCAGACCGCCGATACGATTGCCCGTCGCCACCATGAATTGAGAGCCTGGTGCGACTGGTGGCGCCGCCGGACACAGGCGATGGATCTGCAGCTGGCGCCGCTGGTGAACGCCATCGAACATGGCCAAGTTCCCACCGATGAAATCGAAGCCACCTTTGAAGCCGCCTATTGCAGTTGGTGGTCGGGCGCGGTGATCGGCGAGGACGACGTCTTGCGCAATTTCTCCACGCCCGAGCATGTGTCCACCATCGAGAACTTCCGCGAGATCGACGAGCAGTTCCAGAAGCTCACGGCCACCTATATTGGCGCCAAGCTCGCCGGCCGCCTTCCCGCCTCGGACAGCGTCACGCGACGATCCTCCTGGGGTGTTCTGCGGCACGAGATTCAGAAAAAGAGACGGCACAAGCCGGTCCGGCAACTCATGGCGGAAATTCCGGACGTCGTAACGACCCTGGCACCGTGCCTCATGATGTCGCCGCTTTCCGTCGCCCAGTACTTGGCGGCCGACCAAGCGTTGTTTGACTTGGTCATTTTTGACGAAGCCTCCCAGATCACCGTCTGGGATGCCATCGGCTGCCTGGCGCGGGCTCGCCAAGCCATCGTCGTCGGCGATCCCAAGCAGATGCCCCCCACGAACTTCTTCGCACGGGCCGACGACGATCCGGACGGCGATATAGACATGGAAGGCGACCTTGAAAGCATCTTGGATGAGATGCTGGGCGCGAGCATCCCCGAGCGCACGCTCAACCTGCATTACCGCTCGCGCAAGGAAAGCCTCATCGCCTTTTCCAACAGCCGTTATTACGATGACCAGCTGATCACCTTCCCCGCGCCCATATATCCGGATAAGGGCGTTCGACTGATTCGACCCGATGGCTTTTACTCCCGCGGCAAGGCTCGGCACAACCAGGGCGAAGCCAAGGCGATCGTCGCGGAAATCCTGCGCCGTCTCACACACGAAGACCCATCGGTGCGCGAGCAGTCGATTGGTGTGGTGACGTTTAACTCCGAACAGCAAACGCTGATCGAAGACCTGCTCGATCAAGCCCGTTCGGCTCACCCGCACATCGAGTGGGCGTTCGCCCCGGACAGCGGAATCGAGCCGGTCTTCGTAAAGAATCTCGAGACGGTGCAGGGCGATGAGCGTGACGTCATCATGTTCAGCGTCACCTACGGGCCGGATCAGGCCGATCACGTCACGATGAACTTCGGTCCCCTGAACCGCGACGGAGGGGAGCGCCGCCTGAACGTCGCCATAACCCGCTCCCGCTCGGAAATGCTCGTGTTTTCCACGCTCAGCCCAGACCATATCGACCTGTCGCGAACGCAGGCGCGTGCCGTCACTGACCTGAAGCACTTCCTGGAGTATGCAGAACGCGGACCGGCGGCGTTGGGTGCGGCGGTCCATGGTTCCATCGGCGACTTCGAATCCCCGTTCGAAACGGCCGTCGCGCGGGCGCTGCGGGACAGGGGCTGGGAGGTGCACCCGCAGGTCGGCGTATCCGCCTACCGCATCGATCTCGGAATCGTTCACCCCGATGCGCCGGGCGCATACTTGGCTGGCGTGGAATGCGACGGCGCCATGTACCATAGTGCCGCCTTTGCACGGGAGCGCGACAAGATTCGCCAAGCCGTACTCGAAGGACTCGGCTGGACGTTGTTCCGCGTTTGGTCGACGGACTGGTGGACCCACCGGGCCAAGGCCATTGACACCCTTCACTTGGCGCTCACGGAGCAGCTGCGAACCGATAGGAAGAGGCGCGAAGAAGCTGCTCAAGCCCTCGATGGGAACAGTGTGGCATACGAACCGACAGCGGTGATCGCCCCCGAGTCTCAGGATACCAGGGCCGTGCCCGTGTCCACCGCAGACACGGATGGAGCGCGTACTCTCGCGTCAGAACTCTTTGCTCCGAAGGAGGCTCGATTCGCCGGCCGCACCAACGCAAACAATTCGTCAGGCGAAACGGCCTTGACGCAAGGACCGGAGGCTGCCGACGACCTGTTCAACAACACTGGGACCGAGTACGTCTCCACCCGTTTCGATGAGACACGCCATCGGCCCGATCCAGACCTTTTCCATTCCGACGAGTATTCGCGGCGATTGTCGGCGATGATCGACCATGTCATCGATTCGGAAGGCCCAATCCACCAAGATGTACTTGTGCACCGCGTCGCTCGATACCATGGATTCCGGCGTGCCGGGCGTCAGATTCGGGAGAGGGTGATCGAAATCGCAAAACGACGCCGAGGCAGAACCACCGAAAACGTGGGCTTGTTCTTCTGGCGCAAGGGGACCGTCAAGGATCGCCGCGCGCCGGCTCGCCATACCGGCCGTGATGACGAGATGCGAAAGATCGAATACATCTGCCGCGAAGAACTGCGGGCCATCCGTGAATCCCTCTCCTTGAACGACGATCCAGTCACGCTGGCCCGCCGTATGGGGATTGCGCGATTGAGCCAGCGGGCACGTCAACGTCTAATGGACACATTTGACGGCTGACAGAGCCCGGAACCTTGCAGTCCCACGCGAGGCGGGTAGCCCGTAGAGTCTGATCATTCCTGTCCTGCAGGACGTCCGCACCCGAATATCCTTCCCCAAAGTAGATTGCAGCAGCCCAAATGGGGACTTGAGGCGTGTGCCCACGGACCGACTCGAATAGTCTTTCATCCCGACACTACTCAATCTGGAGCCCGTCAACATGCCCATGGAACACGACCAAGACTTCACCGGCAAGATCAACCGAACCGGCGCCGAGTCAACAGTCGCCTGGGCCTCCGAGATCAGCGGTTGGCCCGGAATCCTGGCGTGCAGGTCTGGGACGAACTCATCGCCGACGCGAAGCGGCTGGCCGCCCGGCTGATGAAGGTCTACGCGGGGGCGTGGAAGACTTGGCGGAAATCGACGACCTAGCCGACCGGTATCCCGAGAAGCTCGCGGCGCGTCACCCTCGATCAACGCGTCCCAGCCTCAGCGCCCACTATCTCCCCTAAGGTCTTCACAACCAGTTCTGGTCTACCGACGTCAACAGCCGCGATCTCGAACAACGTCTCTGTACCCGCGACCCGCCAACGACGCAGGATCGGGGTTCTGGCCAAGGACTCGTGCCAGGGATACAGCAGCACCAGCCGCCGCGCTTCGTATGCGCGGGCATAGGCGAGCATTTGATAGACATCCGGTTGCTCCACACCCAGAGTGCGTTCTTCAGGCTTAAGCTGCTTCCACTTCGTATCGATGACGATGTCGCCATCCACGACGATGTCTGGTCGTAGCGCGAACAGATGTTCCTGCTGTCCTTCAAGCGCGTACTTGCCTGTGTCCTGAAGACGGACGGATCGCGACCCCAAGGCAACCTTCAAGCTCCGACCAACGAACTCCTCGAACAGATCGTTCATCGGGAACAGCAGCGCGAAACCCTCGCCCGTGCCCGTCGTCGTGCTCTGCCAATCGCCGGCAAGCAATCGCCGAGCAAGCAGATAGAGTCGATGGAACGCGCTGTTCGTGCGGTCGAGCCGCACGCGCTCGCGGATCGGGTTCGGACTGTCGCTAACGAACTCGAAACGGGCGAGGAGCTCGGCGAGCTTGCGCATATTCGCGTCCGACCTCGAAATCGATGCCAGACGGGTCACCGCTGCTTTGAGTACACGGTTCAGGGGCGTGTCGACAGAAAACTCCTCGAACCGGCAAGCCAGCCTGTCGGACCGAATCGCGTGACGCGCGAACTGGCGTTTGACGTCCAGCTTTCCGCGCAGGAACGCCAGGTCTTCTTCCCATTCGCGGTATCGGTGCGGCAACCCGCGCCGCACGGCGACCAGCAACCGGTCTGCGAACAGTCGTATCAATACCTCAAGGAAATCATTCCGCTGCGTCGCCAGCATCGCAGGCTCGCTGTCAGCGACTGGAAGGCCCCAGGCCACAGAGAGCATTCTCGTCAGTGCATGCCGAACCGAACCGTCTCCTTCGCTAGCGATCTTAGGCAGTATCTCAACCGTAGCGCCAGGAACAGTGAGCACCCCCACGACTTGTCCGGCCCGCAGACTCGGGTCGGCAGTAGGTGCGAGGATGCGCTGAGGCGTTCGAAGCCGCCGGGTCTCGCGATCAGCCAGCGCGAGCAGCCGTCGAGAGCTCGCGCGGGATACCCCGTCCTCCCCAATGGGGAGGTTTCCCCACTCGGGAATAGTGTGCAATGCGGCCGGCGCGATCACTCCCCGTCGTCGCTACGACTTGCCGGGTCCACGAGCATCTTGTACGCATCCTCGGGGAACACTTCTCGTACCGTCCACCGATATCGGTCCTCTCCGGCGTCGGAGTCCAGACCTGGCGGAGCTCCCAGTCGCTGTCGCCCGACAAAGTGATCCGTTCCACCCAATACAGCGCGTACCTTGCTCCAGTCGTCGTAGAAGTACTCGGCAATCAACGGGATGATCTTCTGGCGCATGGCGACATCGACGTCGCCCCGGGTCTGTGCATCCATCAGCCACGCGTGACCAATCAGGTGGTCGCGATCCACCAGGTATTCAAGGCGCTCGTTCATCACCTGGAGAACATTCGGCAGATCGACCCCGGTGAGTTTCGCTGCGTCAGCAAGCAAATCCGGTTGTGAACACACTTCCTCGAAGCGGAATCGGCGGCGCAGGGCGGTGTCGAGCAACGCGATTGACCGATCCGCAGTATTCATTGTGCCGACGATATGGAGGTTTGGCGGGAGGGTGAATCGCTCCTCCGAATACGGCAGCGTCACAGCGATCTCGTTCTCCGCGCCTTCGCGCTTGTCCTCCTCTAGCAGAGTGATGAGTTCGCCCATCACCTTCGAGATGTTGGCTCGGTTGATCTCGTCAATGACGATCACGTGAGGTTGCGAAACGCCAATGTTGCCCAGTTCCCCTAGATAAGGCGCCAGCCCTGCCGGATTCGCCGGGTTCATCCGGTTGATCGGTCGCCACTGAAAGGGGCCATTTTTGAATACGGATACGTGATCTCCCTCACGTTCGCGCACATGCCAACGCCATCGCACTCGACGCCAATGATGGAAACCATCCTCACGCTGTTTGAACTGGTAGTCGCCCGTAACTTCCCCCACGGCCCGGAAGTGCCGATAGCCGTCCGATGCGACGACAATGTCGCCGGGCTTCATCTCGGTACGGAAACGCCACATTGCCTGGATGTCCGTGTTGTAGGCGGTGGCATCAGCTTCTTGGTCCGTTCGCCAGCGCTCCCAGATCTCTCGCCAGTCGTCATAGCGCGACTCCGACCAGTCGATGTCACCCCCGCGATCCAGCAATACACAGCTGCGGTCGATGCACTCCGCGAACACCGCGTTCGTCGCTCCCCCCCATGACTTTGGATCGCCCAGCGACATCTTGAAGATGCGTCGAGCGCCGATCTCAGGGACCTTGCGAGCCCTCTCCGCAATACGCTTCAACACTCCGTCGGTGACTTCGAGGCGCATGCCGCCAGCTTCGGAAGTGACCGGGCGCAGCCCCTCGACGAATTCCTCATACCCATAGGACTGGTGGAATGTCACGAACTCAATGCGGCGTTCGTCCATCAAGGCACCGTACCGGGCGCGCAGCTCGTCTGTTTCGTCTGGCGCCTCTCCATCACAAATCTCGACACAACGCCGCACCGTCGAGTAGGTCTTCCCGGTCCCGGGTGGCCCGTACAGGATCGTGTTCAGGCCTCCTCCCGTTCTGCGATGCATCGCGCCCGGCTTGACCGGCCCCGCCTTGGGCTCGACATCGCCCGCGTCACTACTCGACGACTGAAAGCTCAGTGACCAAACGACGGACTGCGCATCCAGTCGCGTAGCCGGACGGACCATTTCCTTACTCTTTGCCTGTTCGACCAGTTCGTCGAGAAACAGAAGCGCGTGCTCGTATTCGCCGCCCAGGTCCTCCGCCTCCGACTCGGGATACCCAATCAGTTTGTACGTCTTCTCGAACCTGGTAAGCCGGATAGGCGGATGTCGGGTCGGGTCGAGCGCCATCAGGAGGTATGACCCGCAATCCAGCCGGGTGCTTCTGGCACCCCTGCCGAACAGCTCGCTTGGCAAGGCTTCGTTGAACCTCCGAATGCGATCGCCGGGCGACGCCTGGTCGTCCGACCAGATGTGCCTCAGCGTCACGCCCGCTTCGTCGTCCCATTCGTTGATCCAGCGCGCGAGCTTCGCCTTGTCACGCCAATCAATCAGGATGTTGCTTCCATCGTTGATCGCATCCTTCAGCAACTGAGGCCAGTTCTCGTCCCCACCTAACAACGCTGTCCGCGCCGCCGAGACCATTTGCGCGAGATCGTTCTTGTAGCCCTCGTCTCGATCGAGCTGGCCATCCTCGAGCGCACGCTTGGCGTTCTCAAGATATTGGTCCCAACCTCTGCGATCTGACATTGCCAACTCCTTCTCTGCGCCGCAGTCCCGCGCGAAATCACCCGCGAACCGATCTGCGTACCGGCCTCATCTCCGCCCCCAGAAGTTCCCGCGCCTGCTCAAGGTTAGCCAGAATGGGAGCGTTGTGTCGAAGTGCCTGCATCGAACGTGGTGCCGCCTGCGATGAATACGATGGCTGCAACATCAGGGGCTGGGCCTGCTCCCATAAATAGAAATGCTCTCCCAGCTTTCGCTCCTCTCAGGCTACCAGCACTAGGGGATCGAGAGCCTCACGAATTCCCCCCTACTCCCTAAAATGAGGTCGGCGATTTCCATCTGGACCGCGACTAGAACTCCGGCCACCAAAGGCAGCCACACGAAGTCGGTGAAGATCACCAACGCCAGACACGTCAGAACTCCCCGGATCATCAGCAGACTCCCAGCCCATCCTGCATGAACTCCGACTGCCGCTCAAATTGCGTTCGGAATAGCCTCACGCCACGTCCGATCCGGTCCCCGAGCGGGTGTATCATCTTTTGCCGTTCGTCGCGGCGCATCCGTCAATTGTCCGCTCCGTTGGATGCTGCCCAGCGGTTCTGGGCTTTCGGATGAACTAGGGGGTACGCCGGTGCTATACCTCACGCGGAAGCGGAAACCGAGGGTCGCTCATCTGTGGGACGGGGAGGACACGTATTGTCGGATGCATTCGACCGGCGGGTTAAACCCCGAGAAATTCGGGGTGAGCTCGAGCGCCCACGGTCTGCCCATCTGTGCCATGTGCCAGCACGTGCGAGAGGATGACGAAGCGGTCACGATAGAAGCTAAGGCCAAAGAGATCGCTAACCTGCTGGCCGAGTGGCGACCGGACCTAGATGCCGAGGAAATCGGCGCGGTGCTAGTAAGGTCAGCCGAACTCTACGCCTGCGCTCGACCGGGAACGGCGCGACATGTACGACACAAGACAGGCGTGCCTTGAAGCACTCCAACGGCGAACTGGGGCCGCGATCGAAATGCAGAAATGGCCCTTGTCTTGATGGCACCGCCGACGCGGCGTGTGGCCGGGCATGTCTAGAGACGCCGAATGGAAACGGCGGCCTGCATAGTTAGGGGTAGCTAGTGCTTTCATAGGCATTTGTACGGCGCATTCGTGAGGACAGCCGCATGGAGCGCATAGCTTTAATAATTCTGGTCGTTCTGGCTGCTGGCAGAGCTGGCGTAGAGGATTTCTCCAACGCCGAAGCTTGCGCCATCCGAGAGTGAAACGACAGTAATTTACGCCTTTGCGCTGACATTTGGGATCAGGGCATGCACGAATGGCCAGATTTCAAAGCCTCGAGCAGGGCGCTCCCGGGATCGTGGGCAAGTTCGTCGAGTGCTGACCAACCGCGCGAAACGCTACGTCATTCGGAGACGGTTTCTTTCCGAGCGTGTAGCGCATCGATGAGCTGGCGACAATACAAGCAGGCGTCGACATGTGCACCGTACTCCTTCCTGTATTGCGAGTTTTCGAGGCAGCCAGCTAATCAGCGACGCCATCCTGCAGCGCCGACGAAGAACGGCTGTTCACGGCGGAACCGTGGCTGTCACCGATTACCTGGCTTGGCCCGTTCACATCCGAATGACGTCAAACGCGCTTGCAACGTTTTCCGCCGAGCACGAACCTGCCGCGCACTTGGTCTTCCTGGCGCTCGACGGCGGACGGTTAGCGCGGGAAGAAAGACTCGAGCTGCATGCGCGCGAACCGCATGAGGACGAATGGGCGAAGGGACTGACGGCAATGCGGAATGTCATGCGAGGGGACATTCGGGCGCGCATCGTTCTAGGCGGCAGAGTCGAGGGATACAAAGGAACAATGCCCGGAATCGCTGAGGAGACCCGCATCTCGCTCGAAGCCGGTCAGCCGGTCTTCGTCCTCGGCGGATTCGGCGGATGCGCGCGCGACGTTGCGGAGACGGTTGGTCTCATCGAGCGTTGGTCCGGTTCACGAGATGACTGGACTGGTCGCCATTGTTTTCGGCAATACTCTCCCGACGACCTTCACAACGGTCTTTCCGCCCAGGAAAACGTCGTCTTGGCGCGGACACCCCACATTCAGGAAGCAGTAGCCCTGGTGGACCGAGGTCTCCGTCGAATCCGCGGAGGTCAAGACGCCGATGCACAAAGTATTCATTAGCTACCACCACGATATCGGTCGTACCTTGGGAAAGGACAAACGACACAACGCTCGAATTTCTGATTGAGGCCGCCTCCCGTAACCGCTCGAACTGCCCATACGACCTGAGCAGACGCATGAGACGGGCCAACTCCTGAGTTGCCGACAAGCGCCACGTATTCCCGCCCCGTCAGCAGCGCCGGTACGTAGGACATTGAGGCACATCCTGTTTGAGCCGCCGCGCGGACGCTCAAGCCGTGGGGAGGATCGTCAATAGTGGTATCGGCACTGCAGGATCAAGCCACGGCCACCCTCGACCTTGTACACGAGTCGGTGTTCCTGGGTAATCCGCCGCGACCAGCAGCCGGCGTAGTCATGCTTCAGTGGTTCCGGTTTCCCCATACCGAGCACGGGTCGGTCACGGCCGAAACGCGCGTCCCGTCTCTGCGAGACGGTCCAGCGCTCGAACACGTTCGTCGCTTTCGCCCAAAGAGGCGACCAGAATTTCGCGAACCGCATCGAAATCCAGTCGGCCTGCCTTTCGCATCTCTTCGAGGTCCGACCAGTCCCTCGTGCGGTTGAAGAATGCTTTGAAGATCGCCGTGTCGAGACAACTCAGGAACGGCATGCGAATGCGGCCGAGGCGCTCCCAACGCGTCCGTGCCGCCGCCGACTCGTGAAGCGGGGTGGAGTTGACAAAGATATCGACGGGCGTGTCGCCCCACCACACGCGAACCTGTCCATCGTCCTCCAGTCGGACGATATCCGAGTCGGATAGCGCCGCCCCCGATGGCAACGCGCTGCGGAGCAATGCGGCGTCCGCCTCGGCAATAAACACGTTTATGTCCACGTCGATGGTTGCCCGGGGGTCGCCGACACACCACGCCAACGCCAGCGCGCCTCCGAACGCATGCGGCAAATCCGCCTCCGTCAAGGCGCTGTGGATGGCACCGACCTTCTCGATCAGACCGCTGGTCACGGCGCTATCCCGATGAGTTCGACTTGATCAGACGCTTCAGTACGGGGTAACTCAAGGGCGCGCGCGGTCGCATTGGGAACGACTCGGCGAGTTCGATCACCGCTTCGAGCTCCTCTCCGCGAGGGAGGCGCGGTTGCGGACGAGGTCGTGCGCGGGAGCGCTCCACGGCCGACACGAGCCGAGCCATCTTTTCGGCGACGTCTGTTGTCTCTTGTTCCACGGGTCGGCGATTTGCTCCAATGGCCGTTAAGCATATACAACTTCCATGGGACAAACGCCGCCGAGGACGCTCGCATTGCTCCTGCGCCTTGGCGAATCGGGGGATTTCGACTGGCGGGACACGCTCGGGCGAAGCGCGGTCGCCGCGCTCGCCGCCCTGCCCCTGGCGCTGAGTCCCCGCGACGAGATGCCCGAAGTGACCTGGCCGCCCGCACCGTCGCGCAAACCCGTTGGCGCCGCCGAGCTCCGCGATCTTTTCGTGCTGGCCTGGCGTTGCGGGCTGGCGGAGGAAGCGGAAACTGCGGCGGCGGTCATCGCAACGCATCCAAGGGAAATAGCGCCTCAACGGGCCGTCCCGGCGGCGCTGGAAGGGTTATTCCTGGAGGAGGGATTAGCGGGCAGCGCGGCCTATCTGCTGTTGTGGCGCCACGCCGCCGATTCGCTGCTGGACCGCATGGACGACATAAGCCAGCGGTCAAACGTCGGCTGGTGGCCGGAGCCCAAGGACCGTTGGGTTCTGTACCAGGACGCCGTGCTGCCCCACCACTTCAAGGGAGGGCCCCGGGTGCGGGGCGTGTCCCACCGGATCACCGCCCGGGTTGAACGCCAATCCACCGACCAGGACGGGGCCATCATCGCCGATGGCGGCCGATTCGGCGGCTGGAGCGTATTCATCCGCGGCAACCGGCTGCACTACACCACCAACAACTTCGGTGAGCGATGCCGCACAACCTCCCCCGCCGCCATCCCGCCGGGCGCCGTGACGCTTCGGGCGGATGTCGTGCGAACCGGCGAGGATGAGGGACGCGTGCGTTTCTACGTCGACGACGAGCCTGCGGGAGAAGGCGTGCTGTCGCCGTTCCACCAGTACAACTTCGTCAATGAACCCCTCGATGTCGGCCGGGACAGCCAGACCCCAGTTGACGATTTCTACGAGTCGCCCTTCGTCTTCCGGGGGATGATCGTTGACGTCGTGATCGAGGCGTTCGGCGAGGAGGTGATGGACTACGAGGTGCTGCTGGAGGAGTTGATGGCGAGCCAGTAAGGGCCACCATCCATCGGCAAAGGAACTGATGGCCGAGGATGCCGACGTCGCACCGCTCCGGCTTTTGCCAAGGTACGCGGCTAGCGTATAGTAGGGGTCGTGCTGTTCATCGAGACATCGACATTCACGAAGGAGCTGTCACGACATCTCGACGACGACGGATACGCCGCGCTGCAGGCGTTCCTCAGCGTCCATCCGGACGCCGGCGACGTCATCCCCGGCACCGGCGGCATCCGCAAGATCCGCTGGGCGATGCCAAGACGTGGAAAGCGCGGCGGCAGCCGCGTGATCTACTACTGGCTGACGAAACGTGACCACATCTATCTGCTCACCGTGTACGCCAAGGGCGTCAAGGACGATCTGACGGCCTCCGAGCGCGACGCGTGGCGCAAGGCCGTGGAGGCAATCGACAATGACTGAACGCAACATCGCAACCGAGGTTCTCGACGGTCTCCGGGAGATTGCCGAGCACCGCGCCGGCAAGCTCACGCTCCGCACCGTGCGCGTCGAACCCCGGCCACTCCCCGAACTCACCCCGGACGCCATCCGCGATATCCGGAACCGACTCGACGTCTCCAGGGCGGTGTTCGCGCACATGATCCGCGTCCCCGTCCGGACCGTCGAACGCTGGGAGCAGGGCAGGTCGTCGCCGCCCGATTCGGCCGCAGCCCTGATCCTCATGGCGCAGAAGTATCCCGACACGTTCGAGCGCCTGGCCTCCCTGTAGCGCTCGCCGCCGGGACCGCCGGATCAAGCTGGCAACGGTCGAGACGGAAACCTGGCGCGCATCGCTCACCGACTCCCGAGAGGCGTAGCCATGTGAGCGGACAAAACGCCGACTAATAACCAATCCGGCCAAGGCCTAAAGCATGGATCGATTGTCAACGACCGGTCGGCACACGGTCCATGGCGCAAACGCCCTGCGACAGCTACGGCACCGATTTCATCCTGTTTGCCAGCGCCCGTTCGACCTGATCCAACACGGCGTCCAGGCGCGTGCCCAGATCTTCGGCCAGGAACCGCAGCACGAGGTAGCCGTTCTCCTGCAATAGTGCGTCCTTGCGCCGATCACGCCGGTACGCATCCTCGTCCGCGAGATGTTGCGGGCCGTCCAACTCGATCACGATGCGCGCCTTGGCGTCCAGGAAGTCCACTTCCATGTCGCCCTGTTCGCAGAACGGGATCGGCAGTCTTGCGTTCGTTCGGAACCGATCACGGGTCGCAGGCGCACCCTGCAGGTGCCGCAGCAGGAAAGCCTCGCTGGCGCTCCGCACACGGTCGGAGTCCGTAGCGTCCGTGGTGATCTCGTCGACGAGTCGCAGAAAGAGATCGGCCCCGCGCGCATCCACGCCATCGCGGGCGAGACGGCCAACGCTTGCCTGGAACCGTTGCTTCCAGAGATCGTGCGCCGGCAGTTCCACGCTGGCGGGCCAGCCAGGGACGGCGCTGGCCGGCAGCTCCACGGTGTACCCCTGGGCTTCGTAGGCGCGGCGGCGCTTTTCGAACATGCGCGCCAGCATCGGCACATCGATGTCGGCGTAATCGTACACGCGCACTTCGCGCTTGCCTTCATGCAGGCGATGCAGACGCCCGACATACTGCGCGACGGTGCCTCGCCAGGAAACGGGCATGGTCAGAAAAAGCGTGTCGAGGCGCGGCTCGTCGAAACCCTCCCCGACGAATCGACCCGTGGCCAGCACCACCTGCGACCCCTGCGCTCCGCCGATCCGCGCGAGCGCGGACGACAACGCCTTCGGGCTCATCCCGCCGCGGAGCGAGACGACTTCGAGTCCCGCGTCGGCAAAGCGACCGGCAAGCGTTTCAAGATGCTCGACACGTTCGGTCAGCACCAGCGGCGAGCGAGCGGCGGCGGCGCAGTCCGCTACATCTCTGCAGATCGCCGCATTGCGCGTTTCGTCGGCGATCAACTGGCCGCAAAGGCGGTGGAACTCCGCGCGGGGATCGGTCTCGGGGTCGCCGCTCGGTCGAAACCCCGTGGGCCGCACCAGGACGCACCGCGAAAACGGTTGATCAACCGTTGGAACTCGCCCATCGGCACGGTGACGGATCGGACCACAGTGCAAGCAAATGATCGGATGGTGGCCGTCCTTGCGCACAATCGTCGCTGTCAAACCCGTAATGTATCTGGCCTTTGCGCGGCTCACGACCAGTTCGAAACTGCGGGCCGGGACATGATGGCACTCGTCGACGATCACGAAACCGTAGTCGGCCACGCGGTCGTCCACTACGCCCTTCCTGACGAGACTCTGCATCAATGCGACATCCACCGCGCCGGTGAGCTTCTTGCGTCGCCCGCTCAGGCGACCGATCCGATCCTTCCCGATATCCAGGAACTCCGCCAGCCGGTCGATCCACTGCTGCAGCAATTGTTCGCGATGCACGACGACAAGCGTGTTGACCCCTCGTCGAGCGATCAGCCAGGCGGCAACCACCGTCTTGCCGAACGCCGTGGCCGCCGCGAGAACCCCCGTGTCGTGCGCCATCAAGGCTCTCGCCGCCGCCTCCTGATCGGGGCGAAGCGCGCCTCGGAACTTGACTTCGAGTGGCTGACCCACGCACCGCTGGTCCGTTGTCGAAATCCCGATTCCGAGCGCCCGAAGCATCTCCTTCGCTTCCTCAAGGCAGCCGCGCGGCAGGCCAACGTAGTTCGGCCCGTCCTCGACGCAGTCGACGATTCTCGGTTTGCCGTACGTGGGCAGCCGCAGTGCCTGCGCGCGATAGAACTCCGGGTTTTGAAACGCGCCCAGGCGCATCAGCCGAGTGACCAGCGCGGGAGGCAGGTCAGCTTTGGCGATATACACGCGATCGGCCAGGACCAGTTCCACGGTGTCGGGAAGCGGCCCGACGACTGGCGAATGGGGTTGGCGCCGAGAGGGCGGCGCCGACCAGGGCGCCATGGCGAAGGCGTCGTCCTCGACCACGGCGCGCACGCCCAGGACCCGCCCTCGGCGCTCCGCCCGGTCCACAACGGACTCGGCACTCGCTGGAGACACCCTTCCCAACCCGGAGAGGAACGCCCACTGGTCCGCGTGGGCATTCAGTTCGTCGTCCACGAAGACGCTGTTTCCGGCGCGACGGGGCCCGTGTTGCAGCGGCAGGGCGATCAGGTTTCCGAAACCCCCGCGCGGCAATGTGTCCTGGCTCGGGAAGAACCGGTCGTACGAGCGGAATCCGAGATCGGGCCGCTCATCCATGGCGGCGGTGAGCAGCATGGCCCCCAGGCGCCGGGCCAGGCCCGCTGGCACGGCTCCGTCGAAGAAGACCCAGACATGACCGCCATTCCCCGAGCGTGAGCGTTCCAGGGCTGCGGGAACGTCACGCGCGACGCACGCGTTGAAATACGCCACGGCATCGGCGCCCCATGTCGGCCCGTCGAAGTCGACCACCACAAAGTGGCAGGTCTCGTCGAGCAGCATGGGATAGACACCCATCACAAACGGCTTGCCGTGTTCGTCCGCGCCCAGCAAGTGTCCGCGAATCGCGTCGTCGGTGACGGCCAGGAACCGGCTGTTCGGGCACTCGGCGCACTTGATGCGAGGCTTGCCGCAAACGCCCGGCACCCACTCGTTGCCGCACGCCGGGGCGTACCCCGACCGGCCCGACGTGCGGCTCTCGAACCGTCGCGGATAGATGTCCTCGCGACCTCGGAAAAGGGACCGGAAGAGCGCGATCTTGCGCTCCGGAGACGAGCGATGATCGACGCCGGCGGGATCGATGGGTGGCATGCAGCGCTCCATCCGGCCTAGCGTAGCGGGATCAGCCGCGTGGTACTACAACGAGCCTTGTCCAACGTGACATGAGCCTGAACGGGGGGCGTAAATCCAACGACACATGAGCCTGTAGCGCGGCGTCAGGGATCATCGGAGGATGATCGTGACGCTACAGACGCAACGGGTTCGGACCCTGGAGCAGGTTCGCGCCTTTGTGGAGGGCAGCGAGGCGGTGGACTTTGCCGGGGGCGCCCGCAAGGGCGTCCACACCTTGGTTCGCCGCACGCTGGTGAGGTTGGACTATCACCGCCTGGGCAAGGCGGACAAGGGGCTGGTGAAGCGGTATCTGGCGAAGGTGACCGGGTTGTCGCGGGCCCAGTTGACGCGACTGATCGGCCAGCATCGCCGGACCGGGCGCATCGAGGATCGGCGCGGCCGAGTGCCGGCGCGGCCGTTCGAGCGGCGCTACACGTCCTCGGACATCCGGCTTTTGGCGCGGGTGGACGCGGAGCTGGGCCAGATGTCCGGATCCGCCACCCGCGCGGTGCTGCGCCGGGCCTGGACGGTGTTCGGCGATCTCCGATTCGAGCGCTTGGCGGGGTTGTCCAACGGACATCTGTACAACCTGCGCCAGTCCCGCACCTACCGCAACGTGCGCCGGATCTGGCATCGCACCCGGCCGACGCCGGTGGCGATTGGGATACGGCGCCGACCGCAGCCGCGGGGACAGCCGGGATTTTTGCGGGTGGACACGGTCCATCAGGGCGACCTGGACGGGGTCAAGGGCGTCTACCACATCAACGTGGTGGACGAGGTCACCCAGTACCAGCAGGTGGGCACCGTGCCAGCCATCTCCGAAGCCTTCCTGATTCCGGTGCTCGAAGCGCTGATCGAGGCGTTTCCCTTTGACGTCAAGGGCTTCCATGCCGACAACGGCTCCGAGTACATCAACCACCGGGTTGCCGAACTGTTGAACAAGCTGCATGTCGGGGAGTTCACCAAGTCCCGCGCCCGGCAGTCCAACGACAACGCCCTGGTGGAGGGCAAGAACGCCGCGGTGATCCGCAAGTGGCTCGGCCACGCCCACATCCCGGCGCACTTCGCCGAGCCGGTCAACGCCTTCAACCGGGACGCCCTGTCGCCGTTTCTGAACTACCACCGGCCCTGCCTGTTCCCCACCGAGGAGACCGACGGTAAGGGCCGGGTGCACAAGCGCTATCGCGATGCCGACGTGATGACCCCCTACGAGAAGCTGAAGTCGCTCACCGACGCCGAGCAATACCTGGCCCGGGGCATCACCTTCGAGCAACTCGATGTCGCCGCCCACGCGGTCAGCGACCTGGCGGCCGCCGCGGCGCTGAACCAGGCCCGGAACGATCTTTTCCGGTCGATCGATCGAGAGAACCCCGCCGCCTGAGACACTCGGAGTCCTGTGGAGTTGTGGACGAGTCCTGCGGACCGGCGCACGCCCTGCGGGCCGTGTGGACAGCCCGTGGACAACGCTAGCGCGTTGCCCACCGCCTGACCACACTCGCGCGCCTCTCGCCCACAACTCCACAGGACCGACAACAAGATTTTGTTGCTCAAAGAAAGCGATGGACCGCTCTTGTACGCAACACGCCGACAGGCCAAGATGGCGTCTCGTTCAATACCGATTCCGATGCCGCCTACAGTTCAGTCAAGCTCTCCGTTCAGGCTCATTTCGGTATTGGATTAGACTCAACGCGGCGAGACGTTGCGCAGCGAAACGGGGTAACGTTCGGTCAAATGTGGTTTTGCCCTCCCAAGGAGTCGCAAAAGACCGTAAAGTTGGAGGCCAGATGACCGACTTCGATATCGAATACGCCGACGAAGAAGCGCTTGAGGAGCTGCTGCAGTCCGTGGCCCGTCCGGGCGGGTTCTGCACGCATGGCAGGGTGTTCGTTCCCATGCCCGTCCTGGAAGTGGAAGGAGTCGGCGTCCTCTCCTTTCCGGTTCCCGACTCCCAGGTTCGCCTCCTGGTGGACGCGGCCGAACGCGCGCCCTACGGCAAGGGCGCCGATACGCTGGTGGACACCTCGGTTCGCGACTGCTGGCAAATCGACGCCGCGCGGTTTCGCCTCGGAGGCAGCGTCTGGGCGGACACCTTGCGCGGCATTCTGGATACGGTGGCCGCGGGTCTCGGCTGTCCGGCCGGGCGACTCGACGCGAGGGCCTACAAGCTACTGATCTACGAACGCGGCGGTTTCTTCTCCGCGCATCGCGACACGGAGAAGGCCGAAGGAATGATCGCGACGCTCTCGATCACGCTGCCCGCCGCCGGCACCGGCGGCGAGCTCATCGTGCGCCACCTCGACCGCGAGGTCGGCGTCGATATGAATGCCAGCGAGCCCTCCGAACTCGCGTTCGCGGCCTTCTACGCCGATTGCGCGCATGAGACCCGGCCGATTCGCGACGGTTGCCGGCTGTCGCTGGTGTTCAATCTTTGCCTGCGTCCCGACGACACGGAGACGCAGCGGCAAGCACCCGACTACTCGGATCGGGTCCGGGACATCGCCGACCATCTCACCGCGTGGCGCGACGGCGAGTACGAGCCCGACAAGCTGGTGTGGCTGCTTGAACACGACTACAGCCAGGCCGGGCTGTCGTTCGATGTGCTGAAGAACGCCGATGCCGCCAGAGCCGATGTCTTGAGGTCGGCGACGGAACTGGCCGACTGCGAAATGCACGCTGCAGTTGTCCATATCGAGGAAGAAGGCCCGGTCAGCTACGACTATTACGACGATTTCGATCGGGGCGACGACGATGACGTGGAAATGGAGGAGGTGTTCGACGGGCGATATTGGCTCGACGGCTGGGTGAGCGGGGACGACGACCGTCCGGCCTTCGGCGAGCTATCCATCAATTTGGGCGAACTGTTGCCCGCCGGAGCGCTCGACCATGCCGAGCCCGACGAGAAACGGGTGCACGAAGCCTCCGGCAACGAGGGCGCCACCATGGAAAGGGCCTACCGGCATGCGGCCCTGGTGATCTGGCCGCGGCGCTGCACTCTGGGCATCCTAGCCGGCGAAAATATCGACCGCGCTGTCGACTGGGTCGAGCGACAAGTCGAGCGGAACGCGGACGAGGCTCGCGACCTGATCGCGCGTCTGATCTCCGTTTGGCCGGTGGAAGCACCACGCCGGGATGGCGAGGGCCGTGCCGCCATGTTGCGCCTGCTCGAGCGGGTCGGGGACGCGATGCTGGCGATGCGGTTCCTGCGCAAGGTCGTGCTGCTCCGCTACGACGGCAGCGAAAACGAAAGCCTGCCGGCGGTGCTGCGCTCTGCCGATTCGGAAGACACCGCCGAATTTCTGGTCGATCTGGTGGAGGCGCGCTTTCTCTTTCACCCCGATACCACGCTCGCATTGCTTCTACGCCTCGGTGAATCGGGGGATTTCGATTGGCGAGAAACGATCGGGCGAAGCGTGCGCGCCGCACTCGCCGCCCTGCCCCTGGCGCTGAGTCCCCGCGACGAGATGCCCGAAGTGACCTGGCCGCCCGCACCGTCGCGCAAACCCGTTGGCGCCGCCGAGCTCCGCGATCTTTTCGTGCTGGCCTGGCGTTGCGGGCTGGCGGAGGACACGGAGACTGCGGCGGCGGTGATCGCGACGCATCCCAGGGAAATAGCGCCTCAACGGGCCGTCCCGGCGGCGCTGGAAGGGTTATTTCTGGAGGAGGGATTAGCGGGCAGCGCGGCCTATCTGCTGTTGTGGCGCCACGCCGCCGATTCGCTGCTGGACCGCAGCGAGAAGCCGCCCGAGGCACCCCGGGACTGGGTGTTGGAGGCTCGGGTCGCATGCGATTGCGAACTCTGCGCGGCACTGAATGCCTTCTGCGGGGATCCGGTCGACCGTGTCCGGCGGTTCCCGCTGCGCCAGGATTTGCGCAAGCACCTGCATCGGCAGATCGACCGGCATCGGCTCGACATGTCCCATGTGACCGAGCGGCGCGGCCGGCCCTTTACCCTGGTCTGCACCAAGAACCGGGCGAGCCATAAGCGACGGCTCGCGGAATACGCCAGGGACGTTGAAACGATGCATTCGTTGATCCGGCTGGCGCCTGCCGGACAACGGGCGGCGCCGGTTGAAGCGCAAAGGCAACGCTTGCTGGAGGCGGTCGGGGCAGCAGATTCCTGATTTGTCCAAGTGCCACAAGTATTGGGAATATGGCCGCGTGAAGACCACAATCGAACTACCCGATATCACTTTCCGCAGTGCGAAGGCATTCGCGGCCGTCCACGGCATCACCATGAGGCGTTTCATCAGGGACGCCATCGAGCAGCAGCTCCGCAGGCGCGCGGTCGCGGTCAGGACTGACGACACCACCTACGCCCCCCAGGGGGAACCGCCATGGATGGCGGGATTCGGAGACCTTTCCGACCTGGGTGAGGGGCACCGCCTCGTCCTCGATGCCATCGAGAACGAGTTCGAAAGGCTCGCTCCCGACGACATCCCGTGATTCTCGATACCAATTCCCGCTAGACTGAACTTCCAGACCAACCCAAGCGTATTTTGGCCTTAAGTCTCTAATTCAACGGGATTCCTTGCGCCGGTCGAGCAGGAATGTGTAGCCATGTAATAAGTTGATTTTGTGCGGCATATGTGTTTACATGGCGATGTATCCTTTCGAATCAAGTAGCCATGTACATCGAAAGCGTCCCCAACCGCAACTCGCCCCCCGCCGTGCTCCTGCGCGAGTCCTTCCGCGACGCCGGCAAGGTCAGGAAACGCACCCTCGCCAACCTCTCCAAATGGCCCCCGACGCTGGTCGAGGGCCTGCGCGTGCTGCTCAAGGGCGGCGCCGCGGTGTCCCGCCTCGACGACGCCTTCGACATCGTTCGCTCTCGGCCCCACGGCCATGTCGCCGCCGCGCTCGGGACGCTGCGCGAGCTGCGGCTGGACCGGACGATCGCCGGCGCGGACTCGCCCGAGCGCCGGCGCGTGCTGGCGATGATCGTCGCCCGGATCGTCGACCCCGGCTCGAAACTGGCCGCCGCCCGGGGCTTGGCCGAGGCGACCGCGCGCGACTCGCTCGCCGAGACGCTGGGGCTGGAAGACTGCGGCGAGGACGATCTCTACGCCGCCATGGACTGGCTGCTCAAGCGCCGGGACGCCATCGAGCGGCGCCTGGCCAAGCGGCATCTCGAGGACGGCGCCCTGGTGCTTTACGACCTGACGTCGGTGTGGCTGGAAGGGCGCCGCTGTCCGCTGGCCAAGCGCGGGTACTCCCGCGACGGCAAGCGCGGCAAGCTGCAGATCGAGTTCGGGCTGTTGTGCGACGCCGAGGGCCGTCCGGTGGCGGTCGAGGTGTTCGACGGCAACACGGCGGACCCGGCCACCGTGGGCGCGCAGATCGACAAGCTGCGGCATCGGTTCGGGTTCTCCAGGGTGGTGCTGGTGGGCGACCGCGGGATGTTGACCGAGGCGCGCATCCGCGAGGAGGTGAGGCCGTCCGGCCTGGACTGGATCAGCGCGCTGCGGGGTCCGGCGGTCCGCTCCCTGGTGGAGTCCGGCGCGGTGCAGCTGTCGCTGTTCGACGAGACCGACCTGGTGGAGATCCGAAGCGACGCCTATCCGGGCGAGCGCCTCATGGTGTGCCGCAATCCGCTGCTGGCGGAGGAGCGGGCGCGCAAGCGGGAAGAGCTGCTCCGGGCCACCGAGGCGTTGCTCGATCCCGTCGCGGCGGCCGCGAGGCGGGAGAAGCGGCGCCTGAAGGGCGCGGACAAGATCGGCGTGCGGGTGGGCAAGGTCGTCGGCAAATACAAGATGGCCAAGCACTTCGATCTGGATATCGAAGAGGACTCGTTCGGCTATCGGCGGAAGCCCGAGACCATCGCCGCGGAGGCGGCGCTGGACGGCTTGTACGTCGTGCGCACCAGCTTGGCGGAGACGCGACTCGACGCCGAGGGCGCCGTGCGCGCCTACAAGCGCCTGAGCGCGGTCGAGCGCGCCTTCCGCAGCCTGAAGACCGTGGACCTGAAGGTGCGGCCCGTGTTCCACCGAACCGCCGACCGGGTCCGCGCGCATGTGTTCCTGTGCATGCTGGCCTATTACGTGGAATGGCATATGCGCCAGCGGCTCAAGCCGCTGCTGTTCGACGATCACGACCCGGCCGCCGCCGAGGCGGCGCGCACATCCATCGTGGCGCCGGCGAAGGTCTCCGACGCCGCCAGGGAAAAAGCCCGCGGCAAACGCACCGCCGACGGTCTGCCGGTGCACAGCTTCCGCACCCTGCTCGGCGACCTGGCGACGATCGCCAGAAACCGGGTCGTCCCCCGAGTGTCCGGCGCCGTGCCGTTCGAAGTCCTCACCCGGCCCACCGCGCTACAGCGCGAAGCCTTCAAGCTCCTGGGCGTGCGCCCATAGGACGTACCCAGTAACGATCGCCCGATTTTTTTGATTTACCCGAAAAAACAACGGGTTAGATCGTGTGACGCCTCGAAGTTCAGGCTAGAGGTCGTCGATCACGTCCTTTCGAAGGAGCACCGGTTCCGGATATTGCATCTTCGAGATCAACCACTCGCCCTCGACACGCCTGAACTCCCAAGACCACCGGGTGATTGACCTCGCAGTATCGAGCTCGCCATCGACACGGGCGCCTCCTGGGACAGTCAAGTCTTCAGCCTCACGATCTACAACGTAATGCGTAACGTAGTTTGTGGCCCTGGCATGATCTTCGTCATCGACATCAATCAACAGATTGCTGCACAGGAGTAGCCGGTCCGTCATCGACATCAATCAACAGATTGCTGCACAGGAGTAGCCGGTCTGCGCCCAACCCATGTCATCGGCCATGAGCAGAATGACGTTGGGTCTGGTATCGGCAAAGACGGTACATGCCAGCATCAGGGTCGTCAGGCCGAGGATCGTCTTCCCGCCGTTTGACACGACGCTCGCAGTGCTCGGCCCCCGGCAATCAAGTCGGTGCATCCCGTTACCCCACCGGTGTTAGCATCGAGACTAGCAACGAGGAATCGGCGCGGATAGGGCGATGCGCGCCGAAGGTCACCCAAAAACAACACGCGCGGGGCGTACTTCCGGGGTGTGGACACCGGGCGAGTCCTTTAGTCTCTAACCCCTGACATCCCCGCACTCGAACCTATACGGAGTCCTGCTGCCGTCTCGAGATACGGTCGAGTCCGAGGAGAACGAGTTGCATAGCCTCTTCGACGTCATCCGTCTCCGCGAGCGACTGGTTCTCGGCAGCGTTCAAGCCGTTGCGCAGGGACTCCGAACCAACGTAGGGGGCGAATTCGTCGAGACCTTGGCACTCGGACCGCGACGATGGACGAGAGTCAGTCAAGTGAAGAGCCAGCGCGACGTCTCTTGCGCAATCACCAAAACCGGCGAGGACGTATAGCGGCTGCCGGTTTTGGAGGGACGATAGTGCGTCCTGCGCCAAGGACGGCATCCATCCCTGGGCGATCCCCTGCAGGATCAATCGATGCCTCCCCATCCGTCACCCGTGTCAGAACCACTCCTTCCGTCTTCGCCATCATGACCACCGGTTCGCTCGTGGTGCGCGTAATGGTGATGGCGATGCGGTCTTCAATGATGTGTGCCCTCAGGATCCCTAACCCCTCGGCTCGCCCTGTCCGAACCACTCCTCCAGGTACATCAGTCGGACCACCTCATCCTGCCACCTCTTCGTGTACGGTCGTCTCAATTCCGCAGTCGGGCGGTATCCCACATGATCGAGCAGTTCCTCGAGCGATACGAGCCGTTCCCGATATCCCAGCCGGACGCCACACCGCAGGCTCGCCCTGTCCGGGCCGCAGAGCACCCACGGGCCACTGCGCCCAAGCGCATGTGACCACAGTGCATCCTCCCCTTCGTCCAGGGCAATGTTGCCCTTGCGCAACGCCAACTCCGCCCGCTCAAACGCGCTGACGGCGCGCACTGCCGCAAGTGACTGCCGCAGTTCTGCAACGTTGATCGCCTCCTCCTCTCTCCTTGACTGGAACCCGGTTTGCGTCTCTTCCACACAGGCTTCCACGGTCTCGACCTGCCAACCCTTCGAAAGCGCTCGCCACGAATGTGTCCTATGCGCCTCAATGATCGTGTTCGTGTCCACGAGCACCGGCGAACCGCGGTCGCGCGTACCGTTCACAGTTCAATCGCTTGCTCGACACCGTGGGCTGCGAACAATTCCTCCAGATCCTCGATCAAGAGCCCGCACAACGACGCCGCACGTCGAACTGAGATGTATCCCTCCTCCAGAGACGCGGCCAACAACTCCACAAACGACTTCGAGAACAGCGCGGGAGGCTCGCAAGGCACCGACTCCTGACCGTTATTGCGCAGGGCGCCCTCCGGAATCGCATTCGCTCTCGCCTTGGTCAACCGCCGCAGGGCCGCCAAGCGCCACCTCAGCGCAGAGGACGTTACCCCCAACTCGTCCGCGACAGCGTTCAGCCGCGCCACCAGTCCATCCATGTCAAGCCGCGCGCAATCATCGAACTCCCGCAACGCCGACGAGGGCATCAGCACGGCCGCCGCGAAGTTGTTCGCAAGCTGCTCGACACGGTTGCCGCCGAACTCGCTGGCGTCCTCCACGTGTTCGGGCGGCATCGCTTCCCACGTCAGGATGTGGAACAACTCGTGCGCGAGATCGAAGTTCCGACGCCCAGCCACCTCGCCTCGCGCGATCAAGACGGCGTCGAGCTCGGGTAGGCGGCAGGCAGCTCCCGAGATGCCCTCCTGCGCATCAACCATCAACACCAAGGTCCCAAGTTCCGATTCCATCACGGACGCAAGCCTCAACGCCGGCACAGGCCCCAGGTCCAGCTCTCCAGCGAACCTCTCGCCTGCTTCCATCGCATCCTCGAACCTCGACGTTTTGGTCAAACCCAGCGCCCTGCGCATCAACGGTGCCTCTCGTCCGGTCTCCGCCGCCAGTGCCCGGTACGCTCCGATCCACCGTCCCGCTGTCTGCTCGTATGCCTGAAGCCGGTCCGGCGCCACGCCATTCTGCCGCCAGGAGAACCGGCCCTCGCCGTCAAGACGAAACGGGTCGGTGAAGTAGTCCAGTTCGACATCCAGCTTCTCCACAGCGACGACGAGCTCTGCAGCCGTCAGGCCCCGCATGCCAGTCTCTATCGCGGAGACGGTCTGGCGATCCTTGAATCCCAAGACGTGGGCGAGCGCGTCCTGCGAGAGGCCGCGCTGCTGCCTCAATGCCTTGATCCGCGCGCCGATCATGTTTGCCATCACCCTACCTGCTTGACCTGTTATTGCGTTTTACTATTTGCAAGAATTTCTTGCTACTGCTATTTTGACTGTAATTCAACTTCTATTCAAAGACAATTTACGTTCAACCTTTCTAAAGGGCGTCCTCATGGCGGAAACCAATACACACAAACGGGCCAAGAACCAGGCTGCCGGGTCGCGCGGCCGGACCGAAGTACCCTTGCCCGGCGGCCAGCGGCTCGACGCATTGTCCCAAGGGGGTCGTCGCGCGACAGAAGTCGAGCGCAGCGGGACACGCGCAGGCTTGAACGCGGCAGCGCGGCGTCTCAGGAAAAGCGGCGCTGCCCAAAAGGTACTCCAGGTACCCCAGAAGGACATGGACGCGGCAGCGCGGGCCATGCGCGACGCTGGCATCGGCGGTACGCTCAGAAACATGGGCAACACGAAACGGCGCAGAGTCCGCCGGCCAAAACCCTGAGAGATTTGGGCGAACACGGCATCGCGGTTCGCCCAATGGAGCGAAAGCTCACCCTTTTCGCTGCCCTCCCACGAAGCTCTGGAGACTACGAGCGGCGCGTGCGCGACCCGACTTATCCAAACTCGAACTAAAGCACAGGCTCTCACGGGTGTGCCAACCGTGCCACTCGAATAGTCTTCAATCCTGACATCCCTCAATCAGGACCACGCAACACACCCATGGAACACGACCAAAACTTCACCGGCACCATCAACCGCACCGCCGCCGAATCCACGATCGCCTGGGCCTCCGAACCCTCACCCCTGCGCCAGCGACCGAACATCGTGATGATCGTGCTAGATGACGTGGGCTACGCGGAATTCGGTTGTTACGGGTCCGATATCGAGACGCCGGCTCTCGACGGCCTGGCGACCGACGGACTGCGCTACGCGAACTTCCATGTCACCCCGCTCTGCTCGCCGACGCGGACGTGCCTGCTCACCGGCCGCAACCATCACAGCGTCGGCATGGGGCGGGTGGCGGAGATGGTCAACGGCTTTCCGAACACCCGGGGATTCATTTCCCGCGAGGCGGCCAATCTGGCCGAAATGCTGCGTCCCCACGGATACCAGACCCTTGCTGCGGGCAAATGGCACTTGGGATCCGTCCACGAGAATAGCCCGGCTGGCCCTTACGACCACTGGCCCCTGCAGCGGGGTTTCGACCGCTTCCACGGCTTCCTCGCGGGCGAGACGAACCAGTGGAACCCGGAACTGATCACGGGGAACGAGCGTGTCGAACCGCTGCGGCGGGAGGGCTACCACCTGTCGGAAGACATCGTGGATCAGTCCTGCAAATGGCTGCGGCAGTTGGTGTCCGCCGACCCGGACCGGCCCTTCTTCCTCTACGTCGCATTCGCCGCCGGCCACTCGCCCCACCACGTACCGGCCGCCTACGCGAACAAGTACAAGGGCAAATTCGATGACGGTTGGGACAAGGCCCGCGAGCGGATCCTGAAGCGCCAGAAGGCCTCCGGACTGCTACCCGAAGATCAGCGGCTGGCCCCCCGGAATCCGGGCGTGCAGGTCTGGGAAGAACTCGACGCCGACGAGAAGCGGCTGGCCGCGCGGCTGATGGAAGTCTACGCCGGCTTCCTGGACCACGCCGACGAGCAGATCGCTCGGCTGCTTGCACAGCTCGACGCCCTCGGCAAGCGCGACGACACGATCGTGATCGCCATTTCCGACAACGGCGCCAGCCCCCTGGGCGGCCCTCACGGAACCTACGACCATCAACGTAGCAGGATCGGACTCCGCCCCAGCGTCGAGGAGAACCTGGCGAGGTTCGACGACATGGGCGGGCCGCTCACCTACAACCACTACCCGTTCGGCTGGGCCATGGCCGGCAACACCCCGTTCAAGCGCTACAAGGGCCACACCTACGGGGGCGGCGTTCGCGCTCCGCTACTCATTCGCTGGCCCGACGGGATCCGGGCGAAGGGAGAGACCCGCCGGCAGTTCTACCACGTGGTGGACATCACGCCCACGCTGGTGGACCTGCTCGGAGTGCCGCTGCCGGCGCAGGTCAACGGCGCGGGGCAGGTTCCCCTGCACGGGGTGTCCATGGCCCATACCTTCAATGACAACGACGCGGACACGCGCAAGACCGTCCAGTATTTCGAGATGGTCGGCCATAGAGGCATCTGGCACGAAGGCTGGAAAGCGGTCACTTTCCACCAGGGGGACGTGGATTTCGATTCGGATGTGTGGGAACTCTACAACCTGGTCGAAGACCTGGCGGAAATCGACGATCTGGCCGACCGGCACCCTGAGAAGCTCGCGGCGCTCAAGGACCTCTGGTGGCGGGAGGCCGAGCGTTACGGCGTACTTCCGCTGGACGATGTGAGCTGGCGGTCAAGCGTCGGCTGGTGGCCGGAGCCCAGGGACCGGTGGATCCTGTACCAGGACGCCGTGCTGCCGCACCACTTCAAGGGAGGGCCCCGGGTGCGGGGCGTGTCACACCGGATCACCGCCCGGGTCGAACGCCAATCCACCGACCAGGACGGCGCCATCATCGCCGACGGCGGCCGATTCGGCGGCTGGAGCGTCTTCATCCGCGGCAATCGGCTGCACTACACCACCAACAACTTCGGAGCGCGGTGCCGCATATCCTCCCCCACCGCCATCCCGCCGGGCGCCGTGACGCTTCGGGCGGATGTAGTGCGAACCGGTGACGACGAGGGGCGCGTGCGTTTCTACGTCGACGGCGAACCCGCCGGGGAAGGAGTGCTGGCTCCGTTCGGCTACCACAACTTCGTCAACGAACCCCTCGATGTCGGCCGGGACAGTCAAACCCCCGTCGATGATCTCTACGAGTCCCCCTTCGTCTTCCATGGGAAGATCGTCAACGTCGTGATCGAAGCGTTCGGCACGGAGGTGGTGGATCAGGAAGTGCTGCTGGAGGAGCTGATGGCGAGCCAGTAGGCGTCGTCAGCCAGCCACCGTTTTGGCCGGCACTGCGCGGGGGCGTTCAGCAGGCTCGGATTGGAGACAAGGCAATTTAATCTGCCGCGTCGACAACCGCGCCTGGGGCGAGAGGACCGTCAACAGTGGCATTGGCCAATACTGTTGGTCATCTCACCGCGTCGATAGAAGAGTTGTTTCCGCTATCGGTTACCCATCTCGGGGCCGTTCCTTGACTTCCCCATCGACGATTTCGACCCTAACGACGTCACCTCTATCGATCTCGGCTATGGCCTCTCGCAACCGCGTCCCATTGTGAGAGGAACGAGTCAAGTAGGGCGTCTCCATCACGGATTTCAGGTTTCGGCGTGCTTGCTTGAAGTTCAGCACTCGTCCCGTTGCCATGGCCGCACCTTCTCCGCAGCGGACCGCGTGAGCTTCAGGGCTCCGTCACCCGCACCGCCACGTCCTTCGCCCTGCCGATGAATCCGCGGTCGAACGTCAGCATCGCCTCACATCCTCCCGCAGCGCCCAGATGCAGCGCGTCCGCGAAGTCCATGCCGTCCTCAGCAAGATCGAGTGCCCCCGCGAGCAGGCCGGGGTCTTCCGCCGAGACGCCCGGCAGCCCCGCGAACGCGCGCAGGGCCACGGCGACGTCGCCCCCGGAGAAGCCATAGACGCTACGCAGCACCCATTCGCTCTCGAGCACAACCGTCGTGCCGACGAATACCTCGCCTCCTTCGATCACGGCCCTCGCCCTGGCCGCCTGCTCCGGTTCGTCTCCCGTCAGGTATCGGACGACGACATTCGTGTCAACCGCTCTCATGGCGCCGCCGAGCTTCCGCCAGGATCCCCGCCTCCATCTCCGCCAAGGTCTTCGGGTCGCCGTCGTGCGCGAGGCATCCGTAGACATCGTCCGACCGGGTCTCGGCGAACGCCGGCAACGGTTTGAGCAGCACGCCCGCCGGCGTATGCTCAACGACCAGCCGCGTCCCCGCCTCCCAATGCAGCGTCCGCCGGATCACCTTTGGCAAAATCACTTGGCCCTTCGTCGACACCGTGGTCGTCAGCAGCTCCGGGTGGGGCATGATGGATCCTCTACGAACCGAAGTAAGTCAAAAGTAAGATACGCGCGCTGTTCCGCACGGTCAACGCCGTCTGTCAGCTCGGGCGCCGAAGAGCCTGATGCGGATGCTTGGTCCGAACGGCAATCCCCAAGCCCGCAATCTCTTCGAGATCATCGGTTGCCTGCAAGAACGCGAGGGGCTGCATCTGAAGGTGCGGGCGGTGCGGTGACAGGAACGATGGCTCCCAGTCCACGAGGCGCCGCTGACAGTCAGACCCCCGTCGATGATCTCTACGAATCACCCCCCGTCTTTCAGGGGGACATCGTTCAGGTCGTGATCGAGGCACTCGGCGCGGAGGTGGTTGATCAGGAGGCACTTCTGGAGGAACTGATGGCCAGCCAGTAGCCATCGTCAGCCGACCGTTTGTCCGCTTATGGTGAAGCAGACGAATTACCGCCGCGACTCCTAACTCGAGGCCGTCTCTTTGTCGGGCGGACGGCCCCTCACCGCCACCGATGGCGACCCCATACGCAACGCAACGCGAGTCTCTTCATGCTCGAAGGCCGGGGCGTATTCGTCGCATTGGTCCTCGGTCAGACCGTTCGCCAACAAGGTATCGCGCCAGCGCGAGGAGACCGACTCGGCCATGTCGGCGGCCTGGCGACGGGCTTCATCCTCGGTTCTCTCGAAGAACGGCGCCGCCTCCACCCACGCTTCGACCGACGCGTCGAACCCGCTGAGTTCGCTGATGCCGGTCCTGAGCGCGCGGTGACGAAACGGCTGCGGATTGATGTCGAACGCCGGCGCGAGCACCCAGCTCCCCTCGCCCGCGTACAGGAGACCGTGGTTCTTCAGGTGATCGTCATTGTTCGAGACCAGGATGGTGAACAGTATGCGGCGGTGCAGCTCCGCCATCTCCGTCAGCGCGTCCATGTCCCTGCGGCAAACCGCGCGAAGCCCGTCGGCGATGTCGGTGTAGAAACGCGACTCGCCTCTGCGCGCCTCGAGCAAGGTCTGCGCGGACATGTAGTGCCGGCGCCCGGGCTCGCCCGGCTCTCGGTCGAAGCGCTCGACGAGCGCCACGGGCAAAGTCCCCGCAGGTCTCGCCAGCGTCGCCTTCGCCGCCCGGATTCCGACCTCGCGCGCAAGCGAGAGCGTGGCCACTTCCACTCGCTCCACGGGCAAGGTGTCTCCGAGCATGGTGAATTTTGCGACATGGAGCGTCCCGCTCTGTTCCACCACGACGGATTTCGGGCGCGCACCGCCGAGGCTCGCCGTGGCCCCGCGAAGTTCTCGCGCGAACGCCGCGAGATCGCCGATACCCGACTCGATGTTTTGGCAAAGCGATTGCAGGCGGGACAGATCAAGGACGCGGGGGGTTGGCGGCGCGTCATCGGCCAGCGGTTTGCCTGCGTCATCCAGGAACCGCAACGCCCCTTGCCGCGTCCGGTCATCCACCGCCAACACGTAGCCCATCTCGTGCCTCGGAGTTCCCGACGCGCGGGCGATGAGCGACCTCCCCCAAGCGTCGGGAGCGCAGTCCGAGAAGATACCCGGAATGCTGGTACCGGCGTCGTCGGGAAGGCTTGCGAAATGGAATCGTTGGTCGGTGAGCGGCAATGACGGGGCCAACGCGAATGCCGAAGGATTTTCGATCCACTCGTCGGCGTACCGGAAGACCGAAATCTGCCTCTGCCGCAGCCCGCCGAACCGCACTGTGCCCACGCGTTGAAGGCGTTCGCCGATGGCGACGACGTACTCGCCATTCACAGGAGGGCCCCCTTGGGTGCGGACGACGCCGTTGATGCGCTGCCACCCTCCGCCGGCGTGCGGCGCGTCTGCAATCTCACCCGCTGCGGTAGGGCGTCAATGTCCATGAGCAACCCGATGTCGTCCTGGCCCACATCACCGAGGTCGTCAAGCCGCGACAGGATCCCCAACGTGAGCAATGCCATGGCGAAGCTCCCCATCGAGACGCCGGGCTCGCCCGCCTCCAGGGCCCGCAGCGTCGACACGGACACGCCCATGCGCGCAGCCAGATCTCGCTGTCGAATACGCCGGCGACGGCGGGCCAGTTGGATCCCATGCCCCAGGTTGCGGAGAACGGCGGACGCGCTGGGAGATATTTTCTTAGCCACAGAGTTAAAATAACATGGTTTAAACATTAATAACGCATAAAATTTTATGTGTTAAAAGAAGGACGCGTTCCGCTCGATCACCGTCGACCATCTCGGCCACCTCGGAGAACCGGACGGGCTGCGTCCAACTGCCGCAGTCGAATGGCCTACTCAACGTGATCCGTGACGGTCGGGGTTAGCACCCGGCACACGGGCATCTTCCCACCAGTGCATCGCCCCGCAAAGCTGGATAGCTCTTTGACTTCCCCATTGACCAATTCGACACTGACGCCCTCGCCTCTATCGACCCCGGCGATGGCCTCTCCCAACCACCCGCGTTGCAGGCTACTGCCAGCTAAGCGCCTCGACAAAGCGCTTTGTCGCCGGATCAAGCTGATGGCGATCAACTGCATCCGAAATCGCCAGAAAACTTGACGAGATGCCCGGCGATTTTCCTACGCGATAACGAGAAAATCCGGCATTGTCCCCACTCTCAAGAGAGGAGTAGGATGCCGGTCATGGGTGCCCGACGCGCAACTCCGCGCAACAAGCCAATCACGGAACTGATCGCGATCATCGCCGTTGGCGTTGCCGTGCTGGGCCAGGCCGCCTGGCTGGATGGGAAGATCGAGCGTCTGCAGGAGGGCCAGGCCGAGATTCGAGAGCGCCTGGCCGCGATGGAAACACGCCTTGCCAACCCTGCGGACCTTGCGCAAGCCGAGACGGAAACCTAGGAGGCTGTCCGAGAACGGGCACCCCCCGCATATCCTTTGTGATATCGTTTGATCCTTGCTGACGAGAGGGTGTTGGATGCCTCCCTTCAAGGACTACCCGGCGGATTACTCCCAGAGCCAACTTTTCCCCAGCAACGTTTTCGACCTGCTGCCGGACGACCACGATTGTTTCGTGTATCGGGACTTGTTCGAGCAGTTGGACACCTCGGAGGTGGACGCCCGATACAGCCGCCGGGGCCAGCGCGCGTACGCGCCGCGGCAGATCGTCTCGATTCTGATATACGCGTACAGCCACGGGGTTTTCGAGGATTTGGGGTTCATGCACATCGCGGGCAAGCACTGCCCGAACTTTCGGGTGCTGAGCGATTTCCGCAAGGACCGCGGGGACTTTTTCCGGTCCTGCTTCAAGCAGACGGTGCGCATGGCGCTGGAGCTCGACATGGCTTCGCTGGGCCATGTGAGTCTGGACGGCTCGAAGTTCAAGGCGAACAGTTCGAAGCACAAGGCGATGAGCTACGGTCGGATGCGGGAGCGGGAGCGCGCGCTGTGCGAGGAGATCGAGGCGCTGTCGGAACAGGCGCGGCGCTGCGACGAGGAGGAGGACCGCGCGTACCGGGACGCCACGGGCTACGAGTTGCGGGAGGACTTGCGCGACAAGGAACAGCGCCTGGAGCGGATACGCGAGGCGAAGCGGGCGCTGGAGGCGCGCGAGGCGGAGCTGCGGCCGGGGCGGGAGATCGAGGACAAGAAGCAGATCAGCTTCGCCGACAAGGACGCGCGGATCATGGGCAAGAAGGGGGCGTTCGATTACGCCTACAACGCGCAGATCGGGGTGGACGGGGACGCGCAGATCATTGTCGGCCAACACGTCAGCCAAGCGGCGAACGACCAAGGCGAGGTCGGCCGGGCGCTGGACGAGCTGGAGGCGTCGAGCGGCCGCTTGCCGGACAAGATGAGCCTGGACAACGGCTATTACTCGGGGGACAACCTGCGGGCGGTGTCGGACCGGGGGGTGGAGGCGTACATCGCGACGGACCGCGGCGAGAAGCCGGCCGCGACCGGCGTGGAGGACAGCGATCGCCCCTTGGTGAAGGCGGACTTTCGCTACGACGAGGCGCGGGACGGTTTTCATTGTCCCGGCGGCCAGTTCCTGGCGTTGCGGCGCGTGGACGCCCGGGGCCGGCGCGAGTATCGGGGCGAGGCCGAGGTTTGCGCGGCCTGCGCCTATCACGATCGCTGTTGCCGGTCGAAGTCCGGGGCGGCGCGGACGGTGACGAGCGATGGCCAAGAGCCGTTGCGCCGGGCGATGAACGAGCGGATGTCGCGGCCGGAGGGTCGGGCCGTTTACCGACGCCGCAAGGCGATAGTGGAACCGGTGTTCGGGCAGATCAAGAACACGGGTTTCCGGGGTTTCGGTGTGCGGGGCAAGTCGAAGGTGGACAGCGAGTTCTCGCTGGTCTGCTCCGCGCACAACGTCAAGAAAATGGTCCATGCGGCGCTCCGGGGAGCGGTGTGCCTGGAGTTCGGGCAAAGGGCGGCGATGGCGTAGAATCGGGCCCGCGGGATCTCTGGAAGTGACGAAACGGTCTGGCCGCGCCCCTTTTCAGTCTAAAAAAGCATAACGAGGCGTCTCGGCTCGACTTGCCGCGTGGCGGGGCCGTGTTGCCGGAGCAACCGACATGAGCCGATACGCGTCAGCAGGAGCAAAATGCCGCCAAGTGCCCTGTTCTCGGACAGCCTCCTAGTGCTCCGTCAAACCCAAATCTACGGGTATCTGCGGGTCTTTTTGGCCCCTGATGGTTTTCATGCGAGGGGTGCCCCCTCGCGCTCCCCCGCTGAAGGCTCCGTTGCTCCTCCTTGTGTGGTCCTGCCACACCGCGTCGTCGCGCCTCGTCGTGATCATTGGGAGGGGCTACGCTCGGCCACCGGGTGTGGGCCGACTCCGTCCTACCAGCGCATCGACCCGCGAAGCTGGATCGCGTCTTCGGACCCGCCGCCCGGGTGCGCGCGGCGTCCTACTTCAAGCATGGAACTCAGATTCACGCCCGAAGTGAGCCTGACGCCCATCCGCACGGCCTGAGGACCGCCCCTCGCGGCCGAGGTTCCGACAAATGGATACCACAAGACGCCGCCTTTCGGCCCGGCCAGTCCGTACCCAATTTCCGCCTCGTATCGTTGCGCTGCATTTGCTACCACACCGCGCGCGAACGTGTCCCCGCTCGAATCGTTCCACATCGCATCCACGCCGCTCGCCGTCACGCCCCATGACGACCCGACCTTCATCGACCAGCCGTGTCCGCGCTCGTCGGCCTGCCACCTCACCGAACCGCTGACTCCCCATTCCCCGTAGTCTTCGTCCCGATGCGCCAGCAGCGCCCGGGCATCGGCCTGCACCGACAACCGCCCGGCGGTGTAAGCGAGGCCGCCGCCGACCTCCACTCCGGTACCGGTTTCGGCGTCACCGGCGTCGTACCGGAGTCCTGCTTCGAGCCTGGGTTTAAGTTCCCCGCCTCCGGGCAGGGCGAATGATCCCGATCCTTCCAGCGCCAGCCGCAGCCGTAGCGCTTCGCCCGCAGCGCCCATGAGTCCCGTCGTAGCCTCGGAAACCGTATTGCTCCATAGCGCATCGGAGACCACCGCCAACTCGAGCCCGCCCGAGGCCGGGCGCAGCACCCCTCGCCCGCCGAAAGCCGCCATCGTGGAGTCAAGTCCGGTCTCGGTCGATGTCTCGCCTCCATCGCTCCGCAGGGTCAGTTCCCCGATGCCGTAGCCAAGCACGCCCCACAGGCTGAATCGCTCGCCGAATCTGTAGCTCGCGTAGGGATGCAGGCTCGCCAGCGTGCTCGTTACGACGCCGCCGGCTGCCGTTTCGTGGTTATAGGCGCCCTCGCCCCGGCTGTAGGCAACCGCCGCGCCGGTCAGCCATCGGCCACGCCGGCGATCGAGTCCGAGCGTGGCGGTGGTGACTTCGCCGTTGAGCGACAGGCGCCCGTCAGTGCCGTCGAAGCGGGTGGAGGCGTTCCGGCCCCACGCGGACCAATCCTCGAGCCAGTCCGTTCCGGGAATGGTCATGCCGACCGGGATGTTCTCGCCTTCGCTGTCGCGCAATCTCGCGTCGATGGCCTCGACCGCGTGACTCGCGGCGGTTCGCCCGAACCGCGCCAGCCAGGCCTGCGGCATCGGGTCGGAGTTCGCGATGGTTCCGATGGCCGCGCCGTCGGCGATTCGCGCGCCGCGGCCATCGGAAAGCGTGAGGGTCAGGGTTTCCCCATCGTCGTCGTGCGCGTCGTCGAGCGTGACCACCGAGATGATCCCGGCCGTCGCCCCCGGCGTAAACGTCAAGGTGCCCGACGTGGTTTCATAGTCGGCACCCGCGGTCGCGGTCCCGTCCCCTGTCTCGTAGGACACCGAGACCTCGGCGGAGGCCGCGTAGCTCAAAGAGACCTCGAACTGGAGTTGCGCACCCTCCTGGACCGTTGCGTCCGATACGCTCAATGTCGGGGATTGAAGGAATCGTTCCAGAGGCTCGGCGGCCGAGCCGTGCGCCAGGATCGCGTCGAGGGCATCGGCATTGCGAATCGTGCCGCCGTTCGTCGCCAGGCTGTCGGCCGCCAGGTGCAGCTCGTCGAAGGCCCCGTCCTCTTCCGAAACCCGATACCCGAACCCGAGCCGTTTCGTGCCCGAACCGTCCACAAAGGGCGCGGAGCGGCTGAGCGGTTCGCTGGCGTCGCTGCGCAGGTGCAGATCGAGGGTCGGCGCACCGCCCGAGGAATCCACGACCACCGGCTCGTTGAACGTTATCGTCACACGGAGGTTGTCGCCGGGCTCGTAACGCCCGTCCTCCCCGGGATGGGTAAGTTCGAGCTGGCCCACCACGTGGGGCTTCAAGGGGTCCCCCGCGGCCATGCAGCGAACCCCCACGATCTCCGTGACCTTGCAGTTGTGATCGCCGATGGTATCCCTCGCCCGCCGTCCGTTCGCGGCCAGGCAATCGAGCAGGCTCGACTCGCCGCCGCCGCAAATCAGGTCATCAAGCCATATGGGACCCGTGCCGGCACCGAAGTACGACCTGCGGAACCGACCGGCGTGGGGCTCCGAGCGCTCGAAGTCGAGCGCCTTGCAGACCACGTCCGCGTCGCCGTTCGTCCAGTAATCGTCGCAGACCGTGCCCCAGCGCGCCGGCGTGGCGTCGGTCGCGTCGTCGTCGGCGCAGACCTCGACGCGCCCCTCCTTCGAGTCGGCGCCGTCCGCTACGCGCATCGAGCCCTCGGCCCCGGCGCATCGCTCGCCGGGCTTTGAACCGTTTGCCACCGGGTGATCGGTGAGGGATGCGGCCGGGTTGCCCGCCACATCCCGAATGGGCTTGCCGTCCGCAGCGGATGGCACCGTATAGCTCACCGCCACGGTATCGCCAGGAGCTATCGCAGACGAAAGACCGAGAACCACGGCGCTGTTGCCAACCGCCACCGGCATGGGGTGCGACAGGGCGACATCGTTCACCACGACCGAAAAGGCGCGTGGCGGCACATCGTTCTCGCCCAGCGGCTCGTCGAACGTGAGCGTCAGCGCGGCTTCCGCCGCCGCCGCCGAGACCAGCGCCGGCGGGGTCAAATCTACCGCAAGCGCGCGCGTTATCTCTGCAGCGTCTCCAAAGGGCATCCGGCTTGCATTCACGGTTACGGTTACGCCGGGCTCGGCGACGTATGGTGCGCCGGGCGGCACATTGACCAACCATAATCCGGTGCGGTCCGAGGTGGCGGTCAGCATCTCGGCACCGATGACAACTTCGATGGAGATTTCGTCCATGCTGCCCATCTCCTCGGCTTCCACATCGCCGGCGATCGCAAATCCATCCGCTCTTTCGCGGATGTCCACCACGTCGTCGCCAGCGATGGCGTCCAGGCTCAACTCGATTGGCGGGCCCCGGCGCGTGACGGTTGCCGTGTAGATTCGCTTCATGCCGCTTTCCGCCTCGACCTGCACCTTGACGACGTTCCCGCCGAACACGAGCCCGACCTGGAAGCCATCCGTGTCCGGGTCCTTGTCCGGGAGCGTTGCCTCCTTGGCGTCCATGTACTTCAGCGCGGCGCCGGAGTGGCTTGGCGCCGCGTCCAGCGTGACGCTTTTTACGCCCGTCGGCACCTGGGCCGAGTAGTCGAATTCGTCGCTCGCGAACTGCGGGTCGAGCTGGATGGCGGCGCCGGTATCGGTGACCATCAGCGTGAGCCCGCTCAGCGTTGCGTCGTTGCTCGGTTGCGGGTCTGTCTGTGCAGACCCCGGAACAGTCCCGCCAGCAATCGAGACGCCCAAGACGAGTAGAGCGGCCCTACGGCGTCGCACGACACCCGAGCGGCTTTTTTCAGTGCGCGCGGCGAAACCACGCGATGAAGGACCAACAAACCATGCGGTGCACCAGCAGCGCCGGCACCGACAAGTCGTGTTGGCCGCGTCTTCGGAGTCTCTTCTGCAAAAAAAACGGGCCTTCAAAAGGCCCGCTTCGATTTGCCCCTGCAAGTTGTTCGACGGATCTCTCACGACGTTCACCCTTTAGCAACGGTCTGTACCTATTGCTGACAGCGGAACCCGCCTGGGGTTCCCCGCGAGAGGAGACGCTCTCAACAGGGGAACAGTTCGGTCCGCCCATCGGACGTCGCATCGGCCTTGAGTGCGTCACGGTTTGGCGAATGCCAGTCGGCCCTGAGTGCGGCTGCCTGGGGAAGATTCACCTCTATGTTCTCCATGATTGAAGACCGTCAACGACCAGGAGGTGCATCCGCACTCCGACGCCATCGACGGCGCCGTGACCTGGATCGCCCTGGACGAGACTGACAAACACAACGGCTGCCTGCACTTCCTGAAGGGATCCCACAAGCGCGAGGCGGAGTTCGCGCACCTGCGGGCCCACACGCCGACGGACCTGTCCGATCACCAGCGCGAGTCAAGGTGCCCGAGGCCGTCCCGGATCTTCGATCCATTCGCTCCACGAACCCGGATACAGCGCCGGCTCCGGCAAGCACAAGGCGACCATGGCGAGGATGTTGTGCGCGGCGGTGACGCCGGAGCCGCAGTAGCTCACGACATTGCGTCCCGCGAGCGCCGCGAAGCGCGCCCCGTCGCGGCGGAAGCGGCCCGTGGAGTAGAGGTTGTCGGCGCATGGATATGAGAGCGCACCGGGAATGTGGCCCGCGATCCGATCGATGGGTTCTTCTTCGCCGAGATAGCGCGCTTCGGCGCGGGCGTCAATCAGCGCGAGCGATCCTCCACCGGCGATAATGTCGTCGGCCTCGACCACGCGCGTCAGGGGCGCGCCCGGGCGAAATGGCGAAGGATCAACCTCGGGAACCTCGCGGGTCAGATTTCCTCCCGCTTCCAGGTAAGCGGCGAGACCGCCGTCCAGGACGGCGCACGACTCCATGCCGAGCCAGCGCGCCAGCCACCAGAAACGGCACGCGAACAGGCCGCCGGCATCGTCGCAGGCGATCAGTTGATCGCCGTGGCGGATGCCCCACGCCGCGAATCGTCCTGCCAGCACGTCGCGGTCGGGTAGCGGGTGGCGACCGCGCTTCCCCGGCGTCCCAGCCAGGTCCCGGTCGAGGTCCGCGTAGCGCGCGCCGGGAAGATGGCCTTCGCGATAGGCGTCGCGTCCGTATTCGGGATCGCCGAGTGCGGCTCGGCAGTCCACGGCGATCCATCCGGGCTCCCCTCCCCGGGACACGAGTGTCGCGCCATCGATCAGGGTCGTGAACATGGGGACGGGATTATGCTTGGCGATCAGTGTGCATACGCAAGGCCAGCGTCGATCGTCCGCGCGTTGAACGACTCATCGTGCTGCTCTTCCCCGCAACACGTCGCGCCCCTCCACGGCGTGCGAGTCTGCAGAAATCGGTTTCATGGACGGCCCGTCTCCGAACGCTCGCACGATTTTACACTCGGGGCTTTTTCGCAGCGACCGAAAGTGCCGGCCCCAGTGGCCGATACACTGGATTGTCCAAATCCCATAAATATGGGAATATGGCTCCATGAAGACCACCATCGAACTACCTGACATCACCTTCCGGCGGGCCAAGGCTTTCGCCGCTGTCCACGGCATCACCATGAGGCAGTTCATCACGGACGCTATCGAGCAGCAGCTACGCAGGCGCACCGTCGCGGCCCGGGTTGGGCCAGATCTGACCGGTACCAGTGCGGAACCGCCATGGATGGCGGGATTCGGCGGCCTTTCGGACCTCGGTGACGAACACCGCCTCGTACTCAATACCATCGAGGACGAGTTCGAAAGGCTCGCCCCCGACGACATCCGGTGATTCTCGACACCAACGCGCTGTCAGCGTGGGCCGAAGGTCTGGCGGCCGTGGAGACCCCGCTTCGTTATGCCGACCGTCTCGTCGTGCCGAGCGTCGTTCTCGGCGAGTACTACTTCGGCATCCGCCAGTCGCGCCACCGGATGCGCTACGAGGAGTGGCTTCGCCGCTACCTCCCCCTCGCGGAAGTGGCCACCGTTACCTCCGCCACCGCTGACGCCTACGCAAACATCCGGCTACAACTCAAGCGCATCGGCAAACCCATACCGGCGAACGACGCCTGGGTCGCCGCCCTCGCGCGCCAGCATGCCCTCGCGGTGCTGAGCAACGACACACACTTCGACCTGGTCGACGGCATCCGACGGATCGCCTTCTGACAATCCGGGCAACCGGTTATATTTGACTCTGGCATCCCATCAGGAGCTGAGAAGCGGCGATGTGCAACCTTGTCCCATCGCCATTGCCGCAGTCTCGCGCCGTCGTCTGCCGCCTTGGCTCGACGCGATGGGTTTGCGCCCCGGATGAGCGGGAATCCAGATCCTGATGGACGCCCCACAGGCGGATCGGGGTAGTATCCTCCCCGCATCCGGGACGCAAAACTATCTTCGATCAGGACGTTCTAAAACTCCAACATCTGGATGATTGGGTCGGCCATGAATGAAATCGTGAACGCGGCGCCGAAGCGTCGGCAAAACAAGATACCTCGACGCCGGTTCTGGCTGGTCGCACTGTTGTGGCTGCCCATAGGCATCGCGGCCACCGCCGTGGTGCGGGGCTTCGGTTTGCCATTGGAACCCCAGGCGTGGCTGTCGCTCGTGGTCGTTGCGCCCTGCGGCCTACCGCTGGCGTTCGCCTGGTCCGCGATCCATGGACTGGGTTATCAGGGCACGGCGGGAGCGGTGTGCGGCATTCTCGCGCTCACGACGGTGGTGCTGTCCCTGGTCGCGGGTCTGCTCGGCCCCATCGGTCTTGTGGCATACGCCATGGTCCTCAGCCTGCCCGCGTGGATCCTGTACGCGATCTTAAGGCTGCGCCTTCGCAGGAATATTCTATAAGGTATCTAATGGGTTGGGATAGTTTCCGAGACTCATTACCGAACATCCTACGTTCACTTGTGTCCTGACCGGGAAGGCGGACACAAGGGGATGAACATTCAGAAACTCGCCCTCCTGGGGATCGGCGGCACGCTCCTCTGTTGCGTAGCCCTGGCAGCAGAGGCACAAGCCGCTACGGGCATCTGCGAGCGCACGCCCGAGGTCCGCGACAGGATTCTCGCACACTTCCCCGACTCGGATTGCGGAGACATTTCTGACGAGGACCTGGCCTCGATAGGGATCCTGGATCTCTCGGATCGCCGTATCGGCGCGCTGAAGGCGGGGGATTTCGCCGGTTTGTCGAACCTGAGGGAGTTGAACTTCCCGGGAAACCGGTTGACATCGTTGCCGGACGGTCTGTTCGACGGACTCGCGAGCCTGCGGCAGTTGTGGATCAACAACAACGAGTTGGCTTCGCTATCGGCGGGCACATTCGATGGCCTGACGAGCCTCAGACAGCTGCTCATGGGCAACAACAGGCTCACCCAACTGAACGAGGGACTGTTCGATGGCTTACCTGCGCTCGAACAACTGTTTTTCGGCGGCAATCGACTCACGCGGCTGCGTAGCGACAGTTTCGACGGGCTGGCCAACCTGCAGTGGCTCTTCTTCTCCGGCAATCAGTTGACAGCCCTGCCCGACGACCTGTTCGATGGCCTGTCCAGGCTCCGGGCCCTGTATTTCTTCGGCAACCGCCTGACAGCGCTGCCCGAGGGGATATTCGACGGTCTCGCCAACCTGCAGATACTGAGCCTCCAGAACAATCAACTGACAGAGCTGCCCGACAACCCGTTCCGTGGACTATCCAGCCTGCGGCAATTGAGAATCTACGGGAACCAGTTCGCCGCCCTGCCGGACGGCGCGTTCGAAGACACCGTCCGTCTGCAAAGCTTGCTCCTTGAGGACAACCGGTTGACTGGTTTGCCCGGCGGCATATTCGCCGGCTTGACCGATCTGAACACCCTGCGTCTTCAGCGTAACCGGCTGACCTCGTTGCCCGCGGGCGTATTCGCCGGCCTCACAAACCTGGAGGAACTGGATTTCCACGCCAACCAGTTGACCGCGCTTCCCGACGGGGTGTTCGACGGGCTATCTGGTCTCGATGAACTGCACCTTTATGAAAACCGTCTGACCGCATTGCCGGGCGGCGCGTTCCGCGACCTAGCCAGCCTGCGGGAACTGCATCTCTACGAAAATGAACTGACGGTGCTACCCGACGGTGCCTTCGAAGGCTTGTCCAACCTCGTGGAACTGGACCTCCACGCAAACGCGGTCGCCGCGATCCCCGACCGCGCCTTCAACGGCCTGTCGAGCCTGGCGAGGCTCTACCTCAACGACAATCTTCTGACAGCGATACCGGACCGTGCGTTCGAAGGGCTGTCGAGCGTCCAGGTCCTGGACTTCGCCAAGAACCGGATTGCGATGCTTCCCATGGGGGTTTTCGATGGCCTGCCCCTGCTCCGAACGTTGCGGTTCCAGGACAACCAGCTAACCGCGCTCCCGGACGGTATGTTCAACGGACTGACCCGAATGCGATGGGTGTGGTTCCACGACAACCCCGGCGCGCCATTTCCGCTCGAGGTGGACCTGGTGGCGCGGGATGTTCCGGTATCGCAGGCGGCTCGCCTCGCCCGCGTCGCTGCCGAGACCGCGACGGGCGCGCCTTTCGACATGACCGTGGAGCTGTCCGTTACAGGCGGCGTCGCGGACAGTTCGACGCTGCTGATAGCGAAGGGAACCTCGAACAGCCGTCAGACCGCCGTCATCACGCGAGTCGACGAAGAACCCGTGTGGGTCAGCCTGGAGCCACCGCCTCTTCCCGCTCGCCGGTGCGGGGGCGAGTGGTGCTACAGGGGGCTGATCGGGGCCGTCGGCGACCCGCTTCGCCTGTTCGACGCCGAGCCGATGGTTGCCGAGCAGATCGCGGACCAGGAGGTCGGCGCGGACGGCGACACCGTGACATTGAATCTCGCGCGCCACTTTTCCGACCTGGACAGCGCCTCTCTCGCCTACGTCGCCACGTCAAGCGATCCCGACGTGGCGATAGTAACGGTGATGGGGGACAGGGCAACGATCACGTCCGTCGGAGACACCGAGGGCACCGCGACGATCACGCTGCGGGCCACGGACAACGACGGCTCGAGCGTAATGATGGAATTTACCGTGACGATACGCACCGAGATCACGCGGAGTCGATGGCGGGACTGGCGGTTGGCGGCCATCCTGGCGGCGCGGGATGCCCAGACCCGGCGCGCCGAACAATCCAGAGCAGTCGGCGAGCCAGTCGGCGAGCCAGCCGGCGAGCCAGTCGACGAAAAATAGCGAATCAGAAGGCCGGCTTCCGCATTGCGGACGTCAACCAAAATGGCGTGGTTGCACTATGATACGCGGCCAACTGTCTTCAACAGCGAGTCCGCCGCGATGCGCATCACGCTCCTGATCCAGGGTGCCCCCTACGCCTCGGACGCGCCGCGCTCGGCCCTGCGATTCGCGCAGGCCGCCGTCAGTGCCGGGCACCGGATACACCGCGCATTCTTCTATAACGACGGCGTATACATCGCGAACGCCTTCGCCACCCCGCCCAGGGACGAAGGCGACATGGCCGCGCAATGGATCGACTTCGCCCGCAGCCACGACATCGACTTGACCATCTGCGTCGCGGCGTCGCTGCGGCGCGGCATCGTCGATGACAACGAAGCGGCGCAGTATGAACTCGCCGGCTCCAACCTCCGCGATGGCTTCGAAATTGTCGGCCTGGGGCAAATGGTCGAAGGCATGGTCGAAGGCGACCGAACGGTGACTTTCGGTGCGTAACGTGCTCTACCTGGTGCGAAAACCGCCCGGAGCGCTGGCGAACGAGATGATCGACATGATGCTCGTCTCCGGCGTCTTCGAACAACCCGCGCGCGTACTGTTCCTGGACGATGGCGTCCGTCAGCTCGCCGCTGGGCAGGACGCGTCCCTGGTCGATCGAAAGGACACGGCGAAAGCCCTGGGCGCGCTTCCCGCCTACGATGTCAAGGAACTCTTCGCCCACGCCGGAAGTCTCGCCGCGCGCGGCATCGAGCCGGACGACATGGCTATCGACGCGCGCATTGTCGATGACGACGACGTCGCCGGGCTGCTTCATACGGCGGATGTCGTGGTGACAGACTGACATGTCGCTGGTGCACCTGGTCAGCCGGGCAAGCGCCCTCGACGCCTGCCTGCGCTACGTCGGCCCCGACGATGCCGTGCTGCTGTTCGCAGACGGCGTCTACGCGGCGGCGGCGGCGCGCGCGGCGAAAGCTGTAGTAGCAGCCGTCGAAGACGACGCGGCCGCCCGGGGCATTCGTATCGAACCGCCCGTGAAGGCCGTCGGCTACGACGGTTTCGTGGATCTCGTGGTCGCGCACGATGCGAGCGTCACATGGCCGTGACCAGCCCCGCGCTCGATTCCGACGGCTACCTGAAGGACCTGTCCGAATGGTCGGAAGACCTCGCCCGGGAACTCGCGGGCCGCATGGATGTCGCCTTGACCCGCGACCACTGGCGCGTGATCGATATGGTGCGCGAATTCCATGCCGAGACAGGCGTGGCGCCCGCCATGCGTCCGCTTGTGAAACTCGCGCGTCTCCGGCTCGGCGACGAATTCGGTTCGAGCATCGCGCTGATGCAGTTGTTTCCCGGCAATCCGGCCAAGCTCATCGCCAAGATCGGCGGCCTGCCGCGACCAACGAACTGCGACGTATAGGCAGTTCACCGAATCATATGGAAAAGTCCGCTAAAACAGCGGACTTTCCAATATAGAAGAAACTATCGAGGCCGGCCGAGCTGCGCGCGCAGGTCGACCACGCGACCGATGATCGTCGTTGTCGGCCCCGGCAGGTCGGCTTCCTCCACCGCCTGCGCGAGGCTTGATATGGGCGCCGCCACGACGGCCTGGTCTTCGAGCGTCCCCCGGGAAATCGTCGCCGACGGCGTTTGCGGATCCATGCCGTGCTCGACAAGCCGCGCCGAGAGTTGCCGCAACCCTACAAGTCCCATGTAGACGACCAGCGTCTGATCCGGCTTCGCCAGTTCCGGCCAGTCGAGATTGACGACATCGTCCCGCAGATGGCCGGTGACGAACCGGACGGACTGCGCCCAGTCGCGATGGGTCAGCGGTATGCCGGCGTACGCCGCGCATCCGAGCGCGGCGGTAATGCCGGGAATGACCTCGAAGTCGACGCTGTGTCGGCGCAGTGTCTCGATCTCTTCGCCGCCGCGGCCGAAGATGAACGGATCCCCGCCCTTGAGGCGCGCCACCCGCCGGCCTCGACGCGCATCGCCGAGCAGGAGTGCGTTGATGTCCGCCTGCCGCGCGCCGGCGAAGGCGCGACGCTTGCCGACGTAGACGCGTTCCGCGTCGCGACGGCACAGTTCCAGCACCCCGGCCGAGACGAGATTGTCATAGTAGACGACGTCCGCCCGCTGCAACGCGCGCAGCGCTTTCAAGGTGAGGAGGTCCGGGTCGCCCGGACCCGCGCCCACCAGCGACACGAAGCCTTCCGCGGCCCCTCCCGATGCGAGCCGCTCAAGTTCCGCGTCCGCCGCCTGTTCGTTGCCGTCGGTAATCAGCGCGGGAACATTACCGTCCAGAGCGTTCTCCCACAAACGGCGCCGCGCATCGATATCCGGTACCGCCGCCCGCACGCGCGCGCGTCGTCCACCGAGGAATTCAGCCAGTCGTCCGGTAGCGGCCGGCAGCAGGGTTTCGATCTGTTCCCGGATGCGCCGCGCCAGCGTTGGCGATGCGCCGCCGGTCGAGACCGCGACTGTCACCGGGCCGCGGTCCACGATGCTGGGAAAGATCGCGGTACACAAGGCCGGATTGTCCACCGTATTGATCAGCACGCGACGTTCACGGCACGCCGCGAACGCCCTGCGGTTGACGTCGGCGTTGCCGGTCGCCGCGATCACGAGCAACCGACCCCGGACATCGGTCTCCTGAAATTCGCGCAGCGCCACCTCGAATCCGTGTCGCTCCGCAAGTTCGGCCGCGCTCGCGCCGAGAAGCGGCGCGACGACGCTTACCCGCGCGCCGACGTCGATCAGCGACTGGATTTTTCGCGCCGCCACCGCGCCACCGCCGATGACCAGGCAGGGCTGGTCCGAGAGGTCCAGGAACAACGGCAACCGTTTCACGGTCTGTCGAACCGTAGCCTCGTAGTCCCGGCCATGTACGGTTGCAGCGCCTGTGGCACGCGCACGGCGCCGTCGCCCTCCTGGTGATTCTCAAGCAACGCGATCAGGGTCCGCCCCACCGCCAGGCCGGAGCCGTTCAGCGTATGCACGAACGCCGTCCCGTCCGCCGTGCGGTAGCGCGCCATCATGCGCCGCGCCTGGAAGTCGCGGTAGTTGCTGCACGAGGAGATTTCCCGATAGCGGTTCTGGCCAGGCAACCAGACTTCGAGATCGATCGTCTTGGCCGCGGCAAAGCCCAGGTCGCCGCCGCAAAGCACCACCGCTCGATACGGCAGTTGGAGTCGCTGCAGGACCGCTTCGGCGTGCGACGTGAGTTCCTCCAGCGTATCCCAGGAACACTCCGGTTCCACGACCTGCACGAGTTCCACCTTGTCGAACTGGTGCAGGCGAATGATGCCCCGGGTGTCCTTGCCGTAGGTGCCCGCCTCGCGGCGAAAGCACGGCGTGTGCGCAACGTAGCGCAGCGGTAGCGCGTCGGCCCCCAGTATCGTGTCGCGAATCACGTTCGTGACCGGAACCTCGGCGGTGGGGATGAGATAGTAGTTCTCGTCTCCACGAACGCCGAACTGCTCCACTTCGAACTTTGGTAGCTGCCCCGTGCCTTTCAGCGCGTCGGCGTTGACGATGTACGGAACGTAGAGTTCCTCGTAGCCGTGCTCCCGGGTATGCATCTCCAGCATGAACGCCGCCAGCGCCCGGTGCAGGCGCGCCAGGTCGCCGGACATGATCGAGAATCGCGCGCCCGAGATCCGCGCGGCGGCGGCAAAGTCCAACGCGCTGCCCGCGAGGTCGACGTGATCCAGCGGTTCGAAGTCGAATGCCGGCAGATCGCCCCAGGATCGAATCTCGACGTTGTCGTCCTCGCTGTCTCCCGCGGGCACGGACGCGTCGGGCAGGTTCGGTATGCCTTCGAGGAAGCTGTCGAATTCCCGGCGCAGCGCGTCGAAACGCGCACGCGCCTGGTCGAGGCGACGTCCGAGATCTCCCACTTCGGCAATGCGGGGCGCTATGTCCTCGCCCCTCGCCTTGGCCGCGCCGATGGCCCTCGAGCGGGCGTTGCGCTCTGCCTGCAGCTCTTCGGTTTGCTCTTGCAGCGCCTTGCGGTCCGTCTCCAGCGCCTCGAAGCGATCCAGCGGGAAATCGAACCCCCGGACCTTCAGGGCATCGCGCACCTCAACCGCGTGGCGCCGCAGGTAATTGCGATCCAGCATTACTCTTCGCTCGACCGGCTCGCGTCCGGCGTCCTTCCTTTCTCTCCAACCGCGTCTTGGCGCCCGCGGGCCGGCCGCGAATGGTCCAGCTCGCGTAGTGTAGCCAATCTGTCGGCGATATTGCCCTCGATGCCGCGTTTGCGGGGCCGATAGAAGCGCACGTCCTCCATCTCGTCCGGCAAGTAACGCTCGCCGGCGGCGTACGCGCCCGGTTCGTCGTGCGCATAGCGGTATCCCTTGCCGTGGCCGAGTTCCGCCATGAGGCGCGTCGGCGCATTGCGAAACCGCGCGGGGACGGGGTAGCTCGGATGCGTCGCGACGAATTCCCGCGCCGCGCCGAAAGCCTCGTTCACCGCATTGCTCTTAGGCAAGCTGGCGAGATAGACGACCGCCTGCGCCAGCGCCAGCTCGCCTTCGGGCGATCCCAGGCGGTGATAGGCATCCCACGCCGTGAGCGCCAACTGCAGCGCGCGCGGATCGGCCGTGCCGATGTCCTCGGTCGCCATGCGCGCTACGCGTCGCGCAATGTAGAGGGGATCGCAACCCCCGTCGAGCATGCGCGCGAGCCAATACAGCGCGGCATCGGGCGAACTCCCGCGCACCGCCTTGTGCAGGGCGGAAATCTGGTCGTAGAACGCATCCCCGCGCTTGTCGAAACCGCGATAGCTCTGGCCGGCGGCGAACTCCACGTGCTCCGCGGTGATGGTGCCGTCGCCAACCTGCGCCGCAATCTCAAGGGTGTTGAGTACGCGGCGCGCGTCGCCGTCGCCGTTCGCGACGAGATTGCGAAACGCTTCCGGCTCGATATCGATGCCTTCGAATTCGCGCGCGAGCGCGCGGCGCGCCAGAGTCGCCAGGTCCTCGGCCGTCAGCGGCTTCAACACGTACACCCGCGTGCGCGAAAGCAGTGCGGAATTCACTTCGAACGACGGATTTTCCGTCGTCGCACCGATGAAGACGATGGTCCCCTGCTCCACATGCGGCAGGAACGCGTCCTGCTGCGCCTTGTTGAACCGGTGCACTTCGTCGATGAACAGAACAGTGGGCGTGTCGGGGTGCGCCCTCGCGTCGGCGATGGCCGCCCGCACATCCCGCACGCCCGCGAGCACCGCCGACAGGCTGGTCCAGCGCGTGCCAGCGGCGTCCGCCAGGATCTTGGCCAACGTCGTCTTGCCGGTTCCAGGGGGACCCCACATGATCATCGACGCGACCCGACGCGACGCCGCCAGACGCGCAAGCGGACGACCGGGCCCCAGCAAGTGCGCCTGGCCGACGAACTCATCGAGACGCGACGGTCGCATGCGCGCCGCCAGCGGCGCGTCAGCGAGCGGAACTTCGGGCGGGGACATCGCCGATCACATCGACATCATCGGGAATGTGGAAATCGAATACGCCGGGCGCCGGCGCGGGGCGCAAAGTCGGGTTCCTGAACGCCACGCGCGTCTCCTGATCGAGATGATCGACGATCACGATGCCGACCAGCAGCGCGACGGGCATCGCCTCCGCACGCTCCTGTTGCCCGCCGGTCGCGTATGTCGGTTGCGGCGCGAACCTGAGGTGAATCCGGCGGTACAGCGCTTCCTCGTCCCGGGGATGCAGCGTAAACGACACGTCTTCCTCCTTGACAACGGTGAATGTCGATTCCAGGGCGTCCATCGAACCGATCAGCAGGCGCGCAGGCGTCCCCCGGAGCGTCTCGTCAAGGGGCTGGACGGTGACCTGCGCCAGGTCGGCGTCGAACACGTAGACCGTCGTGCCGTCGGTGACAACGACCTGGCTGTACGGCGCGACCACCTCCCAGCGGAAACGTCCCGGTCGCTGCAGCCGCATCGTCCCCGTCGCCGTTTGCAGCAACCGTCCGCGCCCATCGACCACCACTTGCTCGAACTGCGCGGCATACTCGCGCATGGGCGCGAGCAATTCGCGCAAAGCGGCGGAATCGGCGGTCGGCGCGGCAGCGACCACGGCGGCCGCGACGATGGCGGGCAATTCCATGCCGATCACGCGTCAGCGCTTCTCGCCATGGTCCGGGACGAGGACCTGGCGGCTGCCGTTGCTATCCATCCCGCTGACCATCCCCGCGGCCTCCATCGTCTCGATCAGGCGCGCGGCGCGGTTGTAACCGATGCGGAGCTTGCGCTGCACAGCCGAGATCGAAGCCCGGCGCGTCTCCAGCACATGCGCGACCGCCTCGTCGTACAGTTCGTCCGACTGTTCGACATCGCTGTCGCCGACGACGGAGAGCGCACCACCTGCCGCGGTTTTGAGCACCTCGGTACGGTAGTCCGGCGCGCCGCGCTCTTTCCAGTCCGCGACGACGGAGTGCACTTCCTCGTCCGAGACGAACGCGCCATGCACTCGCACCGGAATGCTGGTGCCCGGCGGCAGAAAAAGCATGTCGCCGTAGCCCAGCAACTGCTCCGCGCCGCCCTGGTCGAGGATCGTGCGCGAGTCGACGCGGCTCGCTACCTGGTAGCTCATGCGCGCCGGGATATTCGCCTTGATCAGTCCCGTGATGACATCCACCGAAGGCCTTTGCGTGGCGAGAACCAGGTGAATCCCCGCCGCTCTCGCCTTCTGCGCCACGCGGGCGATGAGCTGATCGACCTTCTTTCCGACGATCATCATCAGGTCCGCGAACTCGTCGATGACGACCACGATCACGGGTTCTATCGGCAACGGCGGCGCATCGGTATCCGAGTGCTCCGGCCACAGTGGATCGGGGATGGGTCTACCGGTTCGCTCCGCTTCTTCGATCCACCGGTTGTAGCCTTCCAGGCTGCGCACGCCGAGCGCCGACATCAGGCGATAGCGGCGCTCCATTTCTCCCACGCACCAGTTCAACGCCGTCGCCGCGTCCTTCATGTCCGTCACGACCGGAGTCAGGAGGTGCGGAATGCCCTCGTAGACCGAGAGTTCCAGCATTTTCGGGTCGACCAGGATCAGGCGCAGTTCCTCCGGGGTCGCCTTGTACAGCATGGACAACAACATGGTGTTAACACCCACGGACTTGCCCGAACCGGTGGTGCCGGCAATCAGCAGATGCGGCATCTTCGCAATATCGGCGATGACGCTATCGCCGGAAATATCCTTGCCGAGCGCCAACGTCAGCGGCGAATCCGCGCGCTGATAGACGTCGGACGCCAGCACTTCGCGCAGGCGTACTGTTTCGCGATGCTGGTTCGGAATCTCGATGCCGACCACCGTCTTGCCTGGAATGACCTCGACGATCCTCACGCTGATGACGGCGAGCGAACGCGCGAGGTCCTTGGCCAGCGACGTGATGCGGCTCACTTTCACGCCGGCGGCGGGCTGCACCTCGAATCGCGTCACCACGGGACCCGGCAGGACCGACTCGACCGTCGCCTCAATGCCGAAGTCGGCGAGCTTGACCTCGAGCAGGCGCGACATGTCCTCTATGTTCTGATCGGAGAAACCGCCGCGCCCGGGAGCCTCCTCCCTATCCAGGAGATCCAGATCGGGCATCCGCGCCACGGGCGTCTCGGATTGTGCCGGCGCGCCGCCGACATCGACCGTCGGCGGCTGCATCGCGTCGGTCTTCGCCGCGGCCGCCTTCCTTCGTCGGCTGGCGGTAACGCGAGGCGAGCGGTTCTTCGGCGACACCGCAACGCGCCGCGTCTCCGGCTCGACCGCCGCCACCCTTTTCCACAACGACCGCGCCATCCCTGCGGCGGCATCGACCGCCGCCACCACCATGCGAGCCACCTTGTGCACGCCCTTGCCGGTGGCTTCTGCGACGGCGATCCACGAAAACCCGAGGGCCGCCTGCGCCCCGATCAGCATCACGGCTACCGCGATCAATGTGAGGCCGACCCAACCCAACACCGGCAATCCCGTCGAAGCCAGTCCTTCGCCGACGACGCCGCCAGGCCCCGCCGGCAGCACCGTCGTCGGCGCAACGTGCAGCCGCGCAAGGACACAGGCCGACACAACCACCGCCAGCCAACCGCAAAAGCGGATACTGAACAGCGGCAACGTCCAGGGTTCGCGCGCGGGACGCAACACCATTACGCCCGCGATCGCGAGCGCCAGCGGCAACAGGTAGGAGATGCGTCCGAACAGGAGAAGGATGATGTCGGCGGCGAACGCGCCGCTCCTGCCGACAAGATTGGATACCGCGAGATCGGTGCCGGAGAAGCTCCATGCGGGGTCATCCGGCGAATAGGACACAATGGCGAGAAAGATGTAGACGGACAGCGCCAGCAGTACAACGAGCGCGATTTCCCGCACGGGCAACGCGGTGGTGCGAGACTCGGCCAAATCATTCCTCGCGGCGGCGCAAAGCGGTATTTTACTCCCTTCGCGCGCCTCTTGGGGATTCGCTATGGCGTTCGGCGATGGGCGGCACCATCTTCAACGGTTTCATTCCCAGGTCCATTCCCCGTCGACGCATCGGTACCTTGCCGAACCGATGACCAAATCTCCCTCCTCGAGAAGGACCGGCGTGTCTGCGGATGCCTCGACCTCCAGGGGCGAAGGACAGGACGGTTCGCCATCCCAGAAGAATTCCGCGCGAACCAGGTCGGCGGCGACGCAGATCTCCGCGCGGTCCTGTCGTCCCGGCCCGCCAAACGGACCGACCAGCAGCAGCGAGCGCCCACAGTCCCGTTGGGGGCCGGTCTCCCCGCTCGCCGCTTCATCCGCCGGCAAGTCGACCCTCGCGGAGGGTTGCGTATCGCGCGCGGGCCGTCGCTCCGTTGGCGGGACATCGAGTTCGATGTTCGTCAGCATGATCGCAAGGACCAACGCGATGGCAATGGTGAAGGCGGCGCCCGCCATGAGCGCAACCGCCCAGCGACGAGTCGCCCGACGGGCTTTCCTCAGGACTCTGGCGTCGACGTCAGCCGGCGAGGTCTCGTCGGACCGATAGGTCTTGTCGAACCAGTCTTCAGACATAGTCCCGCATCCCCCGCCTCAGTTTCGCCATGGCGTAGCGCAGGCGGCTCTTCACGCCTTCCTCCGTGACGCCAGTCACCCGCGCGATCTGCCTGATCGTCAGGCCGGCTTCCCTGTGCATGACCAATGCTTCCCGTTGAACGTTAGGCAACGCGGCAATGAGCGAGTTCAGGCGCTCCGTCGCTTCCAGGTTGGCGGCGTCCCGTTCCGGCGAACCGTCGGCGATCGCCTGCACATCGGAGACCACCTCCCGCGGCCGACGGCGAAACTGATCGATCAGCACGTTGTGCGCAATAGCGAACAGGTAGGCGCGAAAGTTGCCTTCGCCCCGGTATTGTCCGCGTTTCGCGACCACGCGCGACCAGGTCTCCTGATGGCCGTCGGCGGCGTTCGCCGGATCCGTGGCGCGCAGGAAATAACGATACACCGCGTCCTTGTGTCGCCCGTACAAGGTCTCGAACGCCGCGTAGTCGCCCGCGGCGAAGCGACCCATCAGGTAGTCGTCCGAGGATTCAGCCAACGCCGGGCACCGTGTCGCATGTCTCCAGCAAAGTTAACCCCTTTTTCGGCCCTCGTCCGTTCCAATAGACGCACGAAAACGGAAAAAGGGGTGCCTGTGTTCCACCGAAGATCGACTTGGCCTTGAAGTTCAAGTACAGGCCGAAGGTGGCCAACGGCGAGCGAATGGAAGTGTCGGGCGTCCGCAACCTCTTCAAGTTTGAGCTGGAGGGCGACTAGCTCCACAATCCGAAGCCGGAAGCGCCGCCTTGCGGTGCTGCGGTTCGCCGCCTTAAGGTAGCGGGTCTGTTCCCGAGTTCGTCCCGCAAGATGCTGAACTGGTCCTTTCCCTACGCCTCGAGGCGAGCGCCGGTGTTCGCGCGCAATGTCGTCGCGACGTCACAACCGCTGGCGGCCGAGGCCGGCATCGACGCGATGCGGCGCGGCGGCAATGCCGTCGACGCGGCGCTGGCAGCGGCGATCACGTTGACGGTCGTGGAGCCCACCATGAACGGTCTCGGCAGCGATGCGTTCGCGATTGTGTGGGACGGCGAGGCGCTGCACGGCGTCAACGGCTCCGGGAGATCGCCACGCACCTGGGATGCCGATCGTTTCGCCGGCTTGACGCAAATGCCCGTCCTCGGTTGGGACGCTGTCACCGTCCCAGGGGCCGTCGACGCCTGGTCGACGCTGTCCAGACGCTTCGGCGCCCTGCCCTTCGACGCCCTGTTCGCGTCCGCCATCCACTACGCGCGGGAGGGTTTTCAGGTCGGCCACATCACCGCGCGCGCGTGGCAGGCCGCCGCGGAAACCTATCGCGGATTCGACGCTTTCATGGCCCATTTCGCCCCCCGAGGTGTGGGGCCACTGCCCGGCGAACTGGTAAAGCGGCCAGAAATCGCGCGGTCGCTGGAGCAGATCGCCGCGTCCGGGGGCGAAGCGTTCTACCGGGGGCCGCTCGCGCAAGCGATGGTCGCCAACGCTTCGGCGATGGGCGGCGCCATGTCCATGCAGGACCTCGCCGAGCACCGGACGGAATGGGTGACGCCGGGCGCGCAGGCGTATCGAAACGTCACGCTGCACGAGATACCGCCGAACGGTCAGGGCCTGGCAGCGCAAATCGCGCTAGCGATCCTCGCGCGTTGGGACTTAAGCGCGCTGCCGCCGAATGGCATCGAGTCGGTGCATCTGCAGGTGGAGGCGATGAAGATCGCGATTCGCGCGGCGTTCGACCACTTCGCGGATCGCGAAAGCATGACGACAACCCCGGAGGAGCTGCTGGAACCCGCGTCCATCGAGCGCGTCGCGCGGACGATAGGGCCAGCCGCCTCGAAGCTGCCTCCCGCCCGCCTGCCGGCAGGTCACGATACCGTCTACCTCGCCGCGGCCGATGCCGACGGGCGGATGGTGAGCTTCATTCAGTCGAACTATCGCGGCTTCGGTTCCGGCATCGTCGTGCCGGGCACGGGCATCGCCATGCAGAATCGGGCCAGCGGCTTCACCCTGGAACGGGGGCATCCGAACCGCGTGGGCGGCGGCAAGCGCCCCTATCACACGATCATTCCCGGATTCGTCACGGAGAACGGTGCGCCGCGCATGGCCTTCGGCGTCATGGGCGGACACATGCAGCACCAGGGCCATGTGCAGATGGTGCACCGCATCTTCGATCTCGGCGAGAATCCCCAGGCAGCTTCCGACGCGCCGCGATGGCAGGTCTTGCCCGACTACACCCTGGCGCTGGAAGACGGATTCTCCGATCGTGTGGCCGCCGAGCTCGCCGAGCGCGGGCACAACGTGGTGCGGGTTGATCGCGACGCTCCCCTATTCGGTGGCGCGCAACTCATCTATCGGCTCGACGACGGCTATTGCGCCGCGTCGGACCACCGCAAGGAAGGACTGGCGACGGGCTTTTGAAGCTCGGAAGGTACGCGTTCAGGACTCTTCGAGGTCGAGCGATGCGGAGTTCATGCAAAACCGGAGGCCCGTCGGCGCCGGCCCGTCGTCGAAGACGTGCCCCAGGTGGGCGTCGCAGGCGGCGCAAAGCACTTCGATGCGGCGCATGAACAGCGAATTGTCCTCCCGCATCGTCACCGCGTCCGGCGTGACCGGCTGATAGAAACTCGGCCAGCCGCAACCCGAGTCATACTTTGTTTCCGAGTGGAACAGCGGCGCGTCACAGCACTTGCAGTTGTAGGTGCCCGTGGTCTTGGTATCCCAATAGATGCCGGTGAAGGCGGGCTCGGTGCCGCCGCGCCGGGCGATCTCGAATTCCGCCGGGCTCAGTTGCTGGCGCCACACCGCCTCTGATTTCCGGACTTTCCCGTCCTTTTCAACCTCATGCATACGTCACCGGCCCCTGTTAAACTTCGCGGCCCCATCGCCTCGGCAGGATTTTACGCGGGGACACTGCACGTGCAAAGCACCGACAAGAAGGCAGACATCGGCGCCGTCGACACGTTGCCGCAGTTGCGACGCAACTTGATGAAGTCGAACAAGCTCGACGATGTTTGCTATGACATCCGCGGCCCGGTCCTGCATGAAGCGCAGCGCCTCGAAGAAGAAGGCCACCGGGTTCTGAAACTCAATCTCGGCAATCCCGCTCCGTTCGGTTTCGAAGCGCCGGACGAAATCGTTCGCGACGTTATTCACAACCTCCCAAACAGTCAGGGCTACGCCGACTCGAAGGGCATCTTTTCCGCCCGCAAGGCCGTCATGCAGTACTGCCAGCAACTGGCCATTCCCGAGGTGGAAATCGACGACATCTATATCGGCAACGGCGTGAGCGAACTCATCGCCATGTCGGTGCAGGGTTTGCTCAACGATGGTGACGAGGTGCTCATCCCGGCGCCGGACTACCCGCTGTGGACCGCGGTCACGCGTCTCGCCGGCGGCGTTCCGGTGCACTACATGTGCGACGAGGGCGCCGACTGGATGCCCGATATGGCCGACGTTCGCGCGAAGACCACGCGCCGCACCAAGGCCATCGTCATCATCAATCCGAACAATCCCACGGGCGCGGTCTACGATCGCGACTGCCTGCGCGAACTGGTGCGATGGGCCGAAATTCGGGATCTGGTCGTCTTCGCGGACGAGATATACGCCAAGGTCATCTATGACGACGCGCAATACATCCCGGCGGCGTCCATTTCCGCCGATGTGCTCACCATCACTTTCAATGGACTGTCGAAAGCGTATCGGGCGCCCGGCTTTCGCACCGGCTGGATGGTCCTGAGCGGCGCCAAGCGCCGCGCCGCCGACTATATCGAGGGCCTCGACATCCTGGCGTCCGTGCGCCTGTGCGCCAACGTGCCGACGCAACACGCGATCCAGACCGCCCTCGGCGGCACACAGAGCATCGAAGCCCTGGTCCGCCCCGGCGGGCGGCTGGAAGAACAGCGCACCCTTGCGCACGCGCTGATAGAAGGAATCCCGGGTGTCACGTGCGTCAAGCCGAAAGGAGCGCTCTACCTCTTCCCGAGGATCGATGCGAAACGCTTCAACATTACCGACGACGAGCGCTTCGTTCTCGACCTGTTGCGCGAAGAACACATGCTGGTTATCCAGGGCACCGGCTTCAACTGGCCGGAGCCGGACCACATCCGCCTCGTCTTCCTCCCGAGGGTAGATGAGCTTAGCGATGCCATCGGCCGCCTTGAACGTTTTCTACAGCGCTATCGCCAGGCCTAGCAATCCAGCAGGCGTGCGACCCGTTCCGCTATGGCGAACGAGGACGTGAGACCCGGCGATTCGATCCCGAGCAGATTGACAAGGCCGGAAATTCCATGTTCCGCCGGGCCTTCGATCAGGAAGTCCGTCGCCGGGCCGCCCGCCGGCGCGAGCTTGGGACGGATTCCCGTGTAGTCGGGATGCAGACGATCGGGGTCCAGGCCGGGATAGTATTTCTGAATGGCCTCGACGAAACGATCGCGATTCGTCGAATCGAATGCATAGTCGGCCTCGTCGATCCAGACGACATCGGGGCCGAAGCGGGCCTGCCCGGCCATGTCGAGGGTGACGTGCACGCCGAGTCCACCCGGCTCGGCCACGGGATATACCAGGTGGGTGAACGGGCTTCGGCCCGACAGGACGTAGTAGTGTCCTTTCGCATAGTAGCCGCGGCGCTGGCCGCCGAGGGCGTTGGCGACCTGCGGCGCTTCGAGCCCCGCCGCATTGACGACGATCTGTGCCGCGAGATCAAAGTCGCCGCAGCGCACGAGCAGCCGACCGTCTTCCCGATCCAGATCCGTGACTTCGGTGTGCAACGATACGATCCCGCCGTGTGCTTCGACATCCCCGTGCAGGCTCAGCATGAAGGCATGGCTATCGATGACGCCCGTCGTTTCCGAGAGCACCCCCGCCAGGCACCGGACCTCCGGTTCGAGACGCAGCGCCTCGTCGCGGTCGAGCCAGCGCAAGTGTCCGACGCCATTGCGTAGCGCCTGGCGCTGGTAACCGCGCAGCACGTCCAACTGCGCCTCGGAAGTGGCCACGATGAGCTTGCCGACGCGGTTGTAGGGCACATGGCGGCGATCGCAGTAGTCGTACAGCAGCGCCTTCCCTCGGACGCAGGTTTCGGCCTTGACCGACCCGGTCGGATAGTAGATTCCGGCGTGAATCACCTCCGAGTTGCGGCTGCTCGTCTCGGCGCCGATCAGCGCATTGCGCTCGAGTATCAGCACTTCCCGCCCGGCCATGGCGAGTTCCCGCGCCACCGCCAAGCCGATCACGCCCGCGCCGATGACTACCGCGTCGCAGCGTTCAGCCAACGTCGGTCACTCCCCGTCGAACGCGGGCCAGTGCGGCTGCGACCGACGCGGACGACTGTTCAAATGCACTCGACCGAGCGCAGCCAGGCGGCGTATTCCGTCGAGAGATACTGTTCGCCGGCCGCCATGTGCGCCACATACCAATGCGGCGGTTTGAGATTCGGCGCAATCACGGCCCGGTTGGCGAAATAGGTCCACGCCCAGCTCGCGCCGCCTTCGGATTCGACACGGATCGACTCGCGGCTGTAGTGGACGGGCACGCCCTCGAACGGATCCATCTTCGCTATCTCATCGTCGTCGATCAGCCGATATAGCACACCCTCCGCGACGCCACCGTTCCGGTACGCCAGGTTGGCGTGTCCTGCGCCGGCCTGCAGGCGAGAGCGCTTCTCGAATCGCACCATAAAGCCCGGCGCCCGCGCCGCGGTGACGTGGTCGTAACCGATACCGCGCTCGGCGACCCGGCGAGGGTTCATATTGCTGCCGTACGCGAAGTAGAAACTCACGCCCGTTTCTCGATGACAAATTCCAGCCGCGGCCCCGACGCCCCCAACTCGTGGAGGGCATGACCCATGAATCGGCAGAAGTTGCGAAAGTCGCGCGTCGTCGATGGATCCGTGGCGACGATATGGACCGTTTCTCCGGGCCGCATCTCCCGCACCTTGTTGCGCACGATCATCAACGGCTCCGGACACACGAGTCCGACAGCGTCGATTTCGAAGTCCGCCTTGTGTTCGGGGGGTCGCCCGGGCATGTTCACGATGGTAGCCGAGATGCCGGGCAAAAATCACACCGAGTCGCGTCTCTTGCGAGACCAGCGTACGGGATGGGCCGGGTGGGAACAGCCGAACCGGTGACAATGTCGGGGTCAAACCCTTGACTGCGGCGCGAGGCGGTATGACACTCACAATATAGTGTTGTCAGGCGAACGACCCGCCCGGGCGAATTCGCCTTGGAGATCACAATGAAGTATCGCGCAAGCTTCATGTTGGCGTGGTTGGCCGCGACGGGCAGCGCTTGGGCCGATGAAACGATTCGGGAAGCGCTACAGGCGGAAGAAAACCCACTATCGCGCATCGACGTGCAGCTCGATGCAACCGAGTTCGCCGCAGCAGCCGCCGCCGCCGAGCGAATGGTCGAGGAAATCGAAGACCGTTCCAACCGACATGACATCGAATTGGCGCAGCCGTTGATGCTGCTCGGCGATGCGCGCTTGGGCATGGCCGATGTCGTCGGCGCTCTGGACGCGTATGACCGGTCGCGACTGATCACAAGGGTCAACAAGGGTCTGTTCACCCCCGATCAGATCGAAGTCGTCTATCGCGAAGCCACTGCGCACGCAGCGCTCGGCAACCGCCAAGAGGCCAACAACCGCCACGAGTACGCCTACGACCTCATGCTTCGCGCCTACGGCTACGACGATCCAAGGCGTATTCCGGGCCTCTTGCTGCTCGCCGACTGGCATGGCGAAGCACACAACATCTTTGTCTCCCGCAGGCTGTTGGGCCAGGCTGTCGTATTGGGCAAGCGTCACCTGCCCGCCGACGACCCACAGACCATCAGGGCCCTCAAGGGACTCGCCCGCACATTCCGCGAAGAACGATTTCCGACCGGCGCGAGCGAATTGAGGAACACAAACACCTCGTCGTACCTCCGCGCGCCCAGCCGCTACCAGCAGGTCCAGCTCAACAACTTCAGCCCCGGTGAGCGCGCGCTGATCGAAGTCATCAACATCGAGATGGCGAAGCCCGACGCGTCGGACGCAGAAGTCGCCGATGCCATGCTCGAACTCGCCGATTGGTATCTGTTGTTCGAGAAGTACAGTCGCGCTTTTCCTCTCTACACCCGCATTTGGGAACTCCTCGAGTCCGACCCCGAAGGATTGGACGCCGTGTTCAAGGCCCCTACGCCCCTCTACCTTCCCCTGCCGCCTCCGCCGACACGGGCCATCAGCTCGACGACGGAAGACGGCATCGTCGAACTGGCGCTTACCGTCACCGACCGGGGCCTCGTTTCCGATCTGTCGACGCTGCGCTCGGAACCCGAGGGCATGATGGAGTTTCAGGTCCGCAAGGCGACACGGCGCGCGCGCTACCGGCCAGCCTTTGTCGAGGCGCTTCCGGTGTTGACCGAAGACGTGCGGATCGAGTACCGCTTCCCGTACAAGCCGGATGCAAAAACCGCCCCGGCAACGTGACGGGAGCCCCTTGCCGGGGAAGCGTCGGAGGGGAAAGGGAAGGAACTCCTCGCTATTTCGCATCTCGCCATTTCGCATAAGGATCAAGCATTCGGGTCCTGCCTTGCCAACTCCCGCAACGGGAAAGTGCCGCCGACGCGTATATGAACCATATATGAACGATGCCCAACCTATCGACCGCGAACATGCCATAGGGAGTATGATCCTCGTATCGCGAGGTGCGCCCTCGGCGGGCGCGCCGAAGGACCAGGGGCGGCGGAAAGAGCGATGTCAAAGCGACCGCATCGGAGGAGTTGTACCGCGATGAAGTACACAAGGGGCTTGCTGTGTCTTGGCCTGTTGTCCTGCCTGGCAGCGATCTCTGCCTGCAAGGGTCCACCGCCACTACCGGGGACTCCGGGTATGCCCGGGATGCCCGGGATGCCCGGGATGCCCGGGATGCCGGGTCTCCCCTCTTCTTTACCGGGCCTGCCGTCTATCCCTTCGACGCCGTCTACTCCGGGCCTCCCGTCTCCGACGGGCCGTCCATCCTTGCCCTCTCCAGGTACTCCGTCGGTGATACCTTCGCCTGGCAGCGGCCCGCCAGGCGACGGCGGAACGTCTCCCGGCGGCGATCAGCGACCGAAGGGCGATCAATCGGAGGGCGATCAATCGGAGGGCGATCAACCGAAGGGCGATCAATCTAAGGGCGATCAATCGGAGGGCGATCAAGGACAGTCTGGCGACGATGGCTGGGAGTCGAGCAACGAGACCCCGGGATCGTCCGGGAATCGCCCGGGAGACGGTTCGGAACGGCCCGAATCCGAGGATTCGGGTGGAGACAGCGAACTCGAGAAGGCGCTGGAGGTCTTCGACGGCCAGATCCTGAGCGAACGGCAGGCGATTCTGGCGCGCAGAAACGAAACCGCGGGCCAGCGGCCGCTGCCCAAGGAGCCCAGTGGCGGATCGGAAGACAAGGCCGAAGACGCCGAAGGGTCTAGCGGCCCTGCCGAAGGCAAACCGGGACACCCTTCGCCACCGCCAAGACCGCCGCCCAATCTACCCGTTCCGCCCGATGTCGCGGACGCCCAGGACGATGATGTCGTCTGTCGGCAAATTCGCGAAGCCGCCATCGCCGAGACCGACACGGACCTGCGCGAGGCGCTCTGGGAAGAGTATCGGCGCTGCAGGGGGCGAAGGTAGCGCGTATCGGACCGTATCGTGCCTAACCAAAGCATTCAGGTTTCCCGCATAGCCAACGCCGCCATCTCGGCGAGCCGTACTTTCGTATCCCCGAGAGCGTTGTTGCAGCCGCGCTGGCTGGGACGACTCTGGTGGATGCTGGGCGTGGCGCTTCCCCTGGCGGGATGCGTGAGTCACACCGTGCGCGTGGTGGATGTGACGCCGCCCGAACAGATTGCCGAAGCCGTTCCCGAAGAGTTGCTACTCGACGTGGGAGTTGCGGTATTCGACGCCAACGTTCCCGAGGAATTCGACGAACAGATCAAGGCCAACATTTCCCCGGATGTACGGCGCGCGGAAGGCAACTACCTGGCCTACTACCTGAAGAACCTGTTGCAATCCACCGGCAACTGGGGCGCGGTGCGTGTGGTGCCTCGGGCGACCCATGCGGTCGACATCACAGTCGAGGCGACGATCAAGCATTCCGATGGCGAATCCCTGGTCCTGCATGCTCGCGCGGCGGACGTGCTGGGCGCGGTCTGGCTTGACAAGGAATATCGAACCCTCGCCAGCAAGTACGCCTACGAGACCGCGTTTCCGCGCGACATCGATCCGTTTCAAACCGTCTACAGGGAGATCGCCAATGACATGGTCACGCATCTGACGACCCTGACGCCGGAACATATCAGGAAGATCCGCGCCGCAGCCGAAATGCGGTTCGCTCGCGACTTCGTGCCCGACGCGTTCGCGAGCTACATCACGCCGAGCAGGTCGGGCGGATTCGACTTGCGACGCCTCCCCGCCGAGGGAGACCAGAACCTCGTGCGCGTACGGCGCGTGCGCGAACGCGAGTACCTGTTCATCGATACGCTCGACGAATACTACGAAACGTTCGGCACGAACATGTTTACGCCCTACCAGAACTGGCGTCGGGCCACCTACGGCGAGGCCATCGCGTACAAGCGCGCGAAACAGCAGGCGCGATCACGCGCGATCGCCGGTTCGGCGGCGGTCATCGCCGGCGTCACCACCCAGGCCACGGCCGAAAATGCCGTGACCTACTATGGCGGTATCGTCGGCATCATCGGCGGCGCGACGATTCTGAGGACCGCGCTCGACAAGCGAGCCCAGGCGCAGGTCAGCGCGGATGTGCTGCAGGAACTCGGCGCGTCGGCCGAAGCGGCTATATCGCCATATACGATGGAGTTGGAAAACCAGGTCCTGCAGTTGCAAGGAAGCGTCGAGGCGCAGTACCAGGAGCTTCGCCGCATCCTGAAGATGGAATACTACCGGGATCTGGGACTGGCGCTCCCGGAAGCCCCGGAAGGAGTCGTCAGCCAGGGCGCTCCCGACGGCGACCCCGGGCAGGAAGAGACGCTTCCGAACGCGCAAACACCGACCGCAGGACACGCGATCCGTCGCCAATGACCGAGTCCGACAACCGCGACCGCGTAGTCATCACGCCGGCGTCGGCACCGCTTTCGCGGCAGGACGCCGTCCAACGCGCGCGTGTCCGCATACCGTCTCTGGCGACCCTCGCACTTGGTGGCGCCCTCCTCGCGCTGTTTGCCATCGCGACCTGGACCGTTTTCGTCTTGCCCGATCATGTCGATGACCTGGAAGCCGTGGCCGTCGACGCACCGCCGCAAAGCGGCGAACTTCCCGCCGAAGCTACCCGCGACGATGCCGTGCCGAGCAATGTCGTCCCGCCTTTCCATCGAACTGAACTCGCGAAGGCAGAAGCACGAGCCAAGGAGACCCTTGGCGAAGTCGTGGAGCTGCAACGCCTGCTCGAGGGGGAAATGACCGTCGAGCGTTGGGGCGGCGATGCCTTCGGCGCCGTGTTGGACCAGGCGATCGAAGCCGACCGGCTGTTTCTCGGAGCCAGGTACGACGAAGCGCAAGCCGGATATGAGGCGGCGGCGGCGGGCCTTCGAAGTTTGCGCGACGAGGGACTCGCGAAATTCGAGGACGCCATGGCCCGCGGAGCCGCAGCGCTCGACGCGCTCGCGACGGAGGTTGCGACGGCGGCGTTTGCCGAGGCCCTCACGATACAACCGAACGATGCCGAGGCGCGGGCCGGCGCTGACCGCGCGGCGCTTCAGCCCCAGGTGTTGGAGCTTGTCCGAGCGGCCGAGCGAGCGCGCCTGCGGGGAAATCTGGACCAGGCCGAGGAACTGTTGCAACAGGCGCGCGCGCGCGACCCGCTTACCGCCGGCATCGATGCGACACTCTCGGAGGTTCGCGCCGCCCGCGCGGACAACGCTTACCGAGAGGCGCTTTCCGCCGCCTTCGCCGCGCTGGAGCGGGGTGAATTCGACCACGCCGAAGCCGACTTCAACCGCGTCCTCGCGGCGCGACCGGAAGATGCGGGGGCGTTGGCGGGTCTCCAGCAAACCGGTCAACGCCGCACGTTGTCCCGGATCGACGAACTGCGCGCGCAAGCCGAAGCCAAGGAAAACGCCGGTGACTGGGAGGCCGCGTTGGCGACATTCGATGCTGCCCTTGAGATCGACCGCTCGCTGCATTTCGCGCGCGAGGGCAGCACGCGCATGCGGGAGCGGGTCGAAATGCTCCGCGCCATCAACGCGATCCTCGACGATCCGGCGGCGCTTTCCGAAGACGCCCTGTTCTACGAGGCGAGCGCCCTGGTCGCCAGGGCGCGCGCGCAAACCGCAGGCGGCACCGCCTTCGAGGCCAGGACCCAGGCGTTGGACGAACTCCTGTCGCGCGCCGCCGTACCCGTGGAACTGGTCCTGTTCTCCGACAATGCGACCGCTGTCGTCATCCAGAAGGTCGGCGTTCTGGGGAGCTTTGAGCGCCGCGCGCTGCAGTTGCGACCCGGTCGCTACGTTATTGTCGGCAGCCGCGACGGTTGTCGCGACGTCAGGATGGAAATACTCCTCGAAGCGGGGCTACCTCCCGTGACCGTGCGCTGCGAAGAGCGCATCTGAAAGCCGAAAGAGACGGTCGCGTGGACGAAGTCAGGGCGACGATCAAACCCGCAGCGTTTCGGCCCACCCCGCCGGACAGGGGGTGGAGGACCGTCCGCCTCACCCGCTGGCAAATGATCGGCACCGTGGCTGCCGTCGGCGCGGCCTGGTTCCTGTGGTTCATGTTCACCGCGAAATCGGTTCGATTCGACATGATGCCGACCACGGCGCAAGTGCTGGTCGACGGCGGTTTTCATCTGCGGCTCGGCGAGGTCAGCCTGTTGCGAGAAGGCCGCTACCAGCTTCGGGCCGAGGCGCAGGGCTACTATCCGTTGGAGTTGGATGTCGATGTCGGTTCACGCCGCAACCAGGAGTTCATCTACGAAATGACGCCGCTGCCCGGCCGGATCGCTTTCGCGTCCACGCCGCCGGGCGCCCGCGTCCTCGTCGACGGCGAGGACATCGGCGAGACTCCCATCGAGGCAAAGGTGGCCGCAGGCCCTCGTGCGGTCGTGATGACCAAGGAAAACTACCAGTCGGCGTATCTCGGCATCGCGGTCGAAGGACGGGAGATGCCGCAATCGTTCGATGCCGAACTACTCCCGGACTGGGCCGATGTCACCATTCCGTCGGATCCTCCCAACGCTGCGGTAAGCGTAGACGGCGTCGAGGTGGGCGTGACACCCGGGCCGGTTCCCATCCTGTCCGGCGAGCGCCGCATCCTCGTCAAACTGCCCGGTTACAAGGGCTGGCGAGATATCCTGCAGGTGACGGCCCGACAGCCGCTGACCTTGCCCGCGATAAAGCTTGAACGCGCCGATGGGCTGCTCGCGGTTCGCTCGTCGCCGCGCGGTGCCAGCGTCACTGTCGATGGCCGATACAAAGGACTCACCCCCATCGAAATCGCGGTCGCGCCTGGCGCCACTCTCGGCATCCGCGTATTCAAGGTTGGCCACGCGCCGGTCGAGCGCAGCGTTCGCGTGGAGTCCGGAGCAGAGCGCTCGCTGTCCGTCGACTTGCAGGCCCTTACCGGCGAACTCTTCGTCGCCGCGGAACCGCCGGACGCGAAGCTTTGGATCGACGGCAAACCCGCCGGCGAAGCGAATCGGACCATCACGCTAGCCGCAGTGCCGCACGAGATCGAGTTGCGCAAGGAGGGCTACGCCGGCTACCGCAATACCGTGATCCCGCAACCCGGCTTCTCGCAGGAACTGAAAGTCCGGCTTCTGACCTTGGCCCAAGCGCGCCTCGCCCGGCTCAAGCCCGTGATCACGACCGCACTCGGCCAGGAACTGCGTCTTCTACAGCCTTCGTCGATACGACTCGGCGCCTCCCGTCGCGAACCCGGCAGGCGCGCCAACGAAGTGCTTCGCGATGTCGACCTGACACGCCTGTATTACCTCGCGACGAAGGAGGTCACGAACGCCGAGTTCCGTCAGTTCGCGTCGGGACACTCGTCGGGAGAGTTCCAGGACGCCGACCTGGACCGTGACGATCATCCGGTTTCCAACGTGTCCTGGGAGGAAGCAGCCCTGTTCTGCAACTGGTTGTCCAGGCAGGAAGGATTGGAGCCTTTCTACAAGGAGGAATTCGGCAACGTCAGCGGCATCGATGCCGGTTCGCTCGGATACCGCCTGGCCACCGAGGCGGAGTGGACCTGGGCCGCACGCCATGTCGATGATGCGTCGCCGCTCTTGCGTTTTCCCTGGGGCGACCGTCTTCCTCCTTCCGACCGCCATGGCAACTACGCCGATTATTCCGCCACCCATGTCGTCGGTCGCATCATCTTCGGCTACAACGACAATTACATCGGTGCCGCCCCGGTCGGGACATTCAAGCCGAACGCGAAGCAGTTCTACGATCTCGGCGGCAATGTCGCCGAGTGGGTGCACGACTATTATGAGATTCCGGTGCCGGGCCAGACTTTGAACCCGCTCGGACCGCAGGAGGGCGACTATCATGTCATCAGGGGTTCGAGTTGGATGCACGGCACCATTTCGGAGTTGCGTCTCTCGTTTCGCGATTACGGCAACAAAGGCCGGAACGATGTTGGCTTCCGGCTGGCCCGTTTTGCGGAGTAGCGCCGTGACCATCCGCGTCATCGTTCTGTGTTGCGCGCTCGGCGTTGGCGCATGGGCGGCAGAGGATTCGGCGCCCGACATGGAGGAACTTCCCGTCGAGGACGACCAGGAGCTTGATTCGGGCGCGCCGCCAGAATCCGAAACCGCCGCAGACGCCCCAAGCGACACCTCCGAGGCGACGGCGGCCGAGTCTCCCGATATTTTCATTCCAAGCGAGGACATTTCGGAGAATATCGCCGTAAAGTTCCCGGTGGATATCTAGGTCACGCATGAAAAACTTTGAATTCTTCTACCAGGTCATCGCTCTCGTCGCCGCCGTGATCCTCGTACACCTGGTCTATGTCACGACGATCCGGCCCAATGCGGACGCCATTCTGGAGGCCCGCGCACAGAGCGAGGCGATGGGCGAACCCATCTCAGATGAGCGTTCCCTGTATGTGGTATTGCGCGACTACGAGCAGGAGTTCTGCTTCATCCTGGGACTGTGGGCGATAGCGATCGTCGGCTTGAAAGCGCGCCACTCGCTCAAGGAACGCAGCTTGTTCCAGCAGCAGATCATCAGGGTGAGCGAGGGAATCAGCATTCTGCCGGAGGACACGCGCGAATACGCGCGGCCCTTGCAGGCCCTGCCCGACCGCGTGCGCGAGCACCTGCTACCGCGCGCGCTATTGGCGGCGCTGCAACGTTTTTCATCGACCCGCAACGTCCAGGACGTCTCCGAGGCGATCCGCCAGGTGTGCGCGGCGGAGTCGGACCGGCTGGATAGCGAACTGTCGATCGTCAGGTATATCGCCTGGGCGATCCCTTCCATCGGCTTCATCGGCACGGTCCGCGGCATCGGCAACGCGCTTGGGCAGGCGCACGAGGCCGTGGCGGGCAATATCGCCGGCGTCACGGAAAACCTTGGCATCGCGTTCAACTCCACTTTCGTCGCCCTCGTGATCAGCATCCTCGTGATGTTCCTGGTGCACCAGGTGCAACTCGTGCAGGAGCGCCTGGTATTCGATACGCAAACCTACTGCGACCAGCAGTTGGTCCGTCACATGCAGGTGCGCTGACGATGTGGGTGCTCGAACTGAGCGATGCCGAAGTCGCCCTGTCGCGCGATGGCGGCGTGCACTACCGGGAGCCCGGCGTCGCCTTGCTGGAACGCCAGCCGGTCTTCGGCGATGCGGCCCTCGCCGCCGCCCGGCTGCGACCGAGGCAGTTCCAGAGCCAGTATTTTGGCCGCATGAACGCGGAGCCGGTCGTCCCCGCCGTGCCGGGTATTGGGAACCAGGCCGACCTGGTCTACCGCCACCTGCTCCACATAAAGGCCGCGGCCGGCATCGGCGACGACGATGAACTCTTCGTCGCAGTCCCCAGCGCAAGTACGCCAGAGCAGCTCGCGCTGCTGCTCGGTATCGCCCGGGAAGCGAAACTCAATGTTCGCGCCGTCATCGACTCGGCGGTCGCGGCGGCGAGTTCCGCGCGGTTGCCCGAACGATGCAAGCTCATCGACGTGTTGCTCCATCGCGCCGCGATCATGGACTTGGCCATCGCCGAAAACGCCCGTCGAGACGGCGTGCAGGAGATACCCGAAGTGGGTCTCATGCAGTTGCTGGAAGGGTGGGTGGATACGGTCGCCGACCGCTTTGTCGACGAGACGCGGCTCGACCCGCTGCGCATCGGCGAAACCGAACAGCAGGTATTCGACCAGGTGTATGCGCAGATTCTGAGCGAAGGCGCGGGGGAGTTGTCCGTAGGCGTGGAACATCGAGGTAGCGAACGCCGGGTCCGCGTGCCGGCTTCCGCGCTGGCGGACAAATCGGCGCAACGCTACGACCTGTTGGCACGGCATATCGGCAGCGCCGCCGTAGTGGCGCTGACGCACCTGGCGGCGCGTCTCCCAGGTCTGGCGGGACGCTTGCGGGGGTTGGGCCACCGGTTGATTCTTCTGGACGCGGATGCGGTACGCGACGGCATATGGGAGTGTGCCGATGCCCTCCGCGGTGACGAAGAAGTCGCGTTCATTTCGTCCCTGCCGGCGAACATGGAGGCCACGCCGCCGGAAGAGATACCGCCGACCCACATCCTCTGCGATGCCGTGGCCGTGTCGCTCGGCGACGAGTTCGAAGCCAGCCGCCACCCCCGCGCGGGCGCCGTCGGCAACGCGTTTCGCATCGTGCGCCGCGGCAGCGGCCATCATGTCGTTCCAGGGACCGACGCCGAGGTGCTCCTCAACGAGCGCGCCCTTGCGGCCGAGGCCCGCATCTCGCTCGGCGACTCGATCAGGTGCCGAAGACAGGAGTTCACGATCATCCATTTCACCGGGGACTGAGCGATGGCACAGCATTCCAAACGACGCACCACGAACGTCTTTTCGCTCGCGTTCCTGGATGTGATGTCGTGCGGATTCGGCGCCACCGTGCTGGTGTTCCTGATCATCAACCACTCCATCGACGACGAGATCAAGGAACTCAACCGGGACCTCCTCTCGGAATTGCGGCTGCTCGACTACGAGATCACGTCCGGGACGCCCAACCTGACGGAACTGCAGAAGCAGCTTGAAGATATCAGGCTCCGCATCGCCGAAGCCAAGCGCCTTCGCGTCTCCACCGTGGAAGATGCGGAACGCAGGCGCCAAGAGCTCGCAGACCTCGAGGCCTTGACGATCGCGCAACGCGAGAGCCTCGAAGCGCTGATGGCGGACATAGAAACGCGGGAAGACGACGTCGAGCGGCTCAAGGCGATTGAGGATCGCGAAGCCGGGCAGGCGAACATCGAAATCAGGGGCCAAGGCGACCGGCAATACCTGACAGGCCTGTACGTCGGCGGCAAGCGCATATTGATCGCCGTGGACGCCTCTGCCAGCATGCTCGACAACACCCTCGTCAACGTCATCCGCCGGCGCAACATGCCGGTTTCTCGCCAACTGCAATCGCCGAAATGGCAACGCGCGGTCCGCACCGTGGAATGGCTGGCCGCGCAAATCCCCCTGGAAAGCGACTATCAGATCTTCAGTTTCAATACGACGGCCGGGACGATATTGCCCTCGGACGCGTGGCACTCTTCGATCAATCCGGGCGTCATGGCCGACGCCGTCGATGCGCTGCGGCAGACGGCTCCCGCGGACGGCACGAGCCTTGAGAACCTGTTCAGCGCCATCGTCGGCATGGAGCCCCTGCCCGACAACATCTTCCTGATCATCGACAGCCTGCCCACCCAGGGCAGGACACCGCCACGCTCACCAACTGTTACGGGGCGGGAAAGAATGCGGCACTACGTCGCCGCGACCAGAAACTTGCCCCGCGACATACCGGTCAATGTCATCATGTTTCCCATGGAAGGAGACCCCCTGGCATCCGGCGCGTATTGGAGCCTCGCGCAACAAACCGGGGGCGTGTTCATGGCGCCATCAGAGGACTGGCCATGAAACCCCTGCGCCGACGCGAGATCGAACAATTCAGTCTGTCGTTCCTCGACGTCATATGTTGCGGTTTCGGCGCCATCGTCCTGCTGCTGATCATCACCAAGACAATGGAGCCCATGGTGCTGGAAAGTTCGAGCATCGACCTCGACGGCCAGGTCATCGCCAAGCGGGAAGCCGTCAACGAGATACAGGGAGAGACCAGGGTGCTCAAGCGCCAGATTGCCGACGAGCGCAACCAACTGGAGCAAGTGCTCGAACTGCTGGCGCGGGTACGACGCGAACTGTCGGAGATTCTCGGTCAATTCACGACGACCAACGAGCAAGCGGACAAGCAATCGGTGGAAAAAAGTCGCCTAGCCGCCGCGAAACAGAGTCTGACCGAAGAGATGACGCGGCTGCTTGGTTCCGGTTTCACGCGGCAAAACAACATAATCGGCGGCATTACCGTCGACTCCGAGTACATCATCTTCGTGATTGATACCTCGGGCAGCATGCAGAGCTACGCCTGGCCGCATGTGATCCGCAAGGTCGGCGAAACCCTCGATATCTATCCCGATGTCAAGGGCATCCAGGTCATGAACGACATGGGAGACTACATGTTTCCCAGTTTTCGCGGCAGTTGGATGCCCGACTCCCCGGAGCGCCGCAGGGCGATCAAGAGCCGTCTTGCGACCTGGTCACCCTACAGCAACTCCAGCCCGGTCGAGGGTATCGAACAGGCCATCCGGACGTTCTGGTCGTCGGACAAGAAGATCAGCATCTACGTGTTCGGAGATGATTTCTCGACGCGCGACTCTATCGAGCAGGTCGTCGACCGGGTGGACATCATGAACGCCGCCGGCGAGGACGGCAGCCGTCGAGTCCGCATTCACGGCGTGGGGTTTCCCGTGATCTTCCAGGTGAGCAGCCAGCCGTTCTCAGCCTTCCGGTTCGCCGCGCTCATGCGGGAACTGGCGTTTCGCAACAACGGTACCTTTGTCGGCTTGTCGGGTTTACAGTAGTCTTTGACCGCATGAATTGGCTGATGCCATGAAGACTCGCGCCGCCAATGCCCCGATGCACAGTGGCATGGCAGTGTTGCGCGTCGGGCTTTGGCCCTTCGCCGCGGCCTTCGCCGTCTTCGGTTGCACCGGCGCCAATGTCGTCGTCAATACCGTTGTGCCCTCGCCGCTGGTGGAGCCCATTCCGATGCGCGTAGGCGTGTTCTTCGACGAATCGCTCAAGGGCTACGTCCACGAGGAAAGCCTGGAAGCCTACGGCGACTTCCGCATCGAACTCGGCTCCGTCCAGGTGCCCGTGTTCGAGCGCGTATTCGATGCGCTGTTCGAGGAGACGGTGCCGCTCCCGTCCATGGAAGCGGACGATGGGGTCGCCGCGGTTATCGTGCCGGTTTTCGAAGAGCTGCAGTTCTCGATTCCCGCGCAAACCCGGGGTGAATTTTTCGAGGTCTGGATCAAGTATCGGATCGATGTCTATGAGCCCGACGGCGAACTGCTGGCGAGTTGGCCGCTACCCGCCTATGGCAAAAGCAACGAACGCAACTTCGGATTCATGGAGGACTCGAAGGGATCGGGGTTGACCGAGGCCTCCGTGAGGGCGCTTCGCGACGCCGCCGCACACCTGTCGTTCTACTTTCCGCGCGTGCCCGAGGTGGCAGAATTGATCGAGGCGTCACAAGGATGAAAGTGCCCCACAGCCGGCGCCTTCGGCTTCGCCCGTTTCTTGCGAGGGGTACCCCCTCGCGCTGCTGTCTTCTTGCGAGGGGTACCCCCTCGCGCTCCCCGGCTGAAGGCTCCTGGCCCAGCCCCGCTCGTCGACCATGGAACAACCGTCCCTGGTCGCTAACGCTCCCAAGAGACGTTTGTTCCATGCAAGTTTCGTTGTTCCCGACATCGCTCGCTCAAGCTCTCCGTCTGGTCGGCATCGGCGCGATGGGCTTCTGTGCCGTCGCGCTCGCGGGCTGCGTGACCGCCACCGTGCAGGAGGTTCGCGAAGCGCGCACGGGAATCAGCGAAGACGACCTCGTGGTGGTCCTCGGACGCAGGCACAAGACCAGCAGCGAAACGGAAACGGACTTCATCGATTGCGTCAGTGAGAAGATTACGCGCAAGAGCAACGGGGTCAACGTCATGTCGGAAGGCGAATTCGTGGACGCGGTATTCCCCTGGTTCGAGCCGCGCACAGCGCCGCTGGACGTAAGCGATCTGTCCAACGTGATCTCCAGACCCCTGGTCGCCGAACGCATCGATGAAATCGGCGTGCGCTACCTGGTCTGGATCGAGGGCAACACCGTTCGGTCCGCGGAATCCGGCAGGCTCACCTGCAACATAGTGAGCGGCACCATACCCGCATGCATCGGTTTCCTGTCCTGGGACAGCGATTCGAACTACGAAGCGTCAATCTGGGACGTCAAGACCGGCGTTCACGCGGGAAGGGTGAGCGCCGAAGCCAGTGGAACGAGTTTCGTGCCCGCTGTCGTCGTGCCGATACCGATCATTGCGCAGGTGCGACAGAGCGCCTGTACCGGCCTGTCGGACCAACTCCGCACGTTCCTCGCCAGCGAATCCTGAGAGCCTTCAGCCCGGGGAGCGCGAGGGGGTACCCCTCGCAAGAAACGGCAGCGCGAGGAGCGGGTTGGCGACGCGGCTCAACTGGTCTATCCTACAGACTAGTCCTATATTCGGGTCGAATAGAAAACATGAAGAGTACGGTGCGGGTCACAGCGTACGAATGCAAGACCAGGCAGGCGGAGATCTTCAGGCGAGCCGCTGCTGGCGAGACGATCATCGTCACCAACCACGGCGTGCCACACGTGGAAATCCGCAAGGCACCCGCCGACGAGGAGAGCATCGTCGGCGCCGTCCAGGCGCTTTCCGCCTTGCAGCGAATGCAGTTGGCAGTGGGAGCAGGCGGGAGCCAGGAGGAACTGCGCCGTATGCAAGAGGAGGGGCGCGACTAATGGCGGCGGAAACCATCGTGCTCGACAACAGCATTAACACCCGCCTGCTTTGGCCAGATGCCGAAAGTCCGGAAAACAACCGGTACGCGCTCAAGGTGATTCGGCAAGCGGCTAACGGAAGCGTGTTCCATGTGCCCACGATCTGGCACTACGAGGCCGCGCATGTGGCCGCTACGCTGGTGCGAACGGGCCAAGTGTCGCAAGCGAGCGCGGTGCACTATTTCGAGCAAGTTGCCTTGCTGCCGATCATGACGGATACGCCCAGCCATGCGCACGCGGCCACGGCAACTTTCACCTTGAGCATCCATTTCGGTCTGTCCGTTTACGATGCCGCCTACCTGGAACTCGTCCTACGTGTGGGCGGCACGTTGGCGACCAACGACAAGTGGTTGCGGACTGCCACCCTTCGCGCAGGTGCATCTGTGTTCGAGTGACGCGAGGGGATTTCCCCTCGCAACAAAGCCCTCAGCCGGGGAGCACGAGGGGATTTCCCCTCGCAAGAAAACAGCAGCGCGAGGGGGTAGCCCTCGCAACAAAGCCCCTACTCCTTCAACGGACCGCGAACCTCCAGTACCTCGCCGTGGAAGCGCCTTGGCTCCACCGCGTACCACTCGGTCAGTTCGGTCCTCAATCCCTTCCTCTTCGCGCAGTGGTCCACAAGCTCGTAGAACGGCGGACGGCCCGGATCGACGATGACGACGCGGGCAGCACCCCCCCGGATAGCGCGCGCAACCAGGTTGAGCATGGGCTTCACCATTCTGTCCCAATAGCAGACGTCCGCGCCGACGACCAGGTTCTCCTGGGCAAGACGCCTGGTGGTCAGGTTCTCGAACCGTTTGTGCAGACTTTCCACCTCGACATCGTTGAGAACCTCCAGGAGTTTCAGATAGGGAAAGACGTGCTGGTCGGCGTCGACACTCGTGACCCGGGCATCAAACGTCTTGGCGCAGTACACGCCCGCAGCGCCCCAACCACATCCGATTTCCATCACCCGGGCGCGCATTTGCGGCGGATGGTGCTGCAGGTAGTCCATCAGAATGAAACTCGACTGCCAGGTCCTGTCGCCGTGAAGCGATGGTGCGTGGGCGCGCTTCAGTCGCTTCACAAACCGGTGCTGCGACTGCAACAGGTAAAGCCCGTACGCCTTGTAGATGTGATCTTCCGGCATTTGCTCGAGTTTCGGCATAGTCAGCATCTTAGTTCTCCGCGAAGGCGAATTGCATCCCTCGGCGCCCGCGGTCAGGTTGCAATGCGCGATAATTCCCGAGTGTTTTAGTCAGGAATTTGGCTATAATGGCTTCATGGCAGAGGGCAGCGAAACCCTTCAAGAGCGCCTGTCGAGCGAGTACAGCGCTGGCTTCGTCACCGACATCGAATCCGAAACGCTACCGCCAGGCCTCGACGAAGACATTATTCGCCAGATTTCGGCGAAAAAGGATGAGCCGCAGTGGATGACCGACTGGCGGCTCGAAGCCTATCGCCGTTGGTGCACCATGCGTCCGCCACGCTGGGCGCACGTGCAATTCCGCCCCATCGATTTCCAGGCGATCTCGTACTTCTCCGCGCCCAAGGGGGACAAGCCCAAGTCGCTCGAAGAGGTGGACCCGGAGATTCTCCGCACCTACGAAAAGCTCGGCATACCCTTGCACGAGCAGGAAGCCCTGGCGGGCGTCGAACGGCCCAAGGTGGCCGTGGACGCCGTATTCGACAGCATCTCCGTCGCTACGACATTCAGGGAGACCCTGCGCGAAGCCGGCGTGGTGTTCTGCTCCATCTCGGACGCCATCCGCGAATATCCCGAACTCGTGCGGAAATATCTCGGCAGCGTCGTGCCCCGGGCCGACAACTTCTACGCTGCGCTGAACTCCGCTGTCTTCAGCGACGGTTCATTCGTCTACGTGCCGAAACACACGCGCTGCCCGATGGAACTGTCCACGTACTTCCGCATCAACGCGCAAAATACGGGGCAGTTCGAACGCACGCTGATCATCGCTGACGAGGGCGCGTACGTCAGCTACCTGGAGGGCTGCACGGCGCCGATGCGGGACGAGAACCAACTGCATGCCGCAGTAGTGGAGCTCGTCGCCCTGGACGATGCCGAGATCAAGTACTCCACGGTGCAGAACTGGTATCCCGGCGATGCCGAGGGCCGTGGCGGCATATACAACTTCGTCACCAAGCGCGGCGCCTGTCTCGGCGCGCGCTCGAAGATCAGTTGGACGCAGGTCGAGACGGGATCGGCCATCACGTGGAAGTATCCGAGCGTCGTGCTGCGCGGCGACGGCTCGACCGGAGAGTTCTACTCGGTCGCCCTCACCAACAATCATCAACAGGCGGATACGGGCACGAAAATGCTCCACATCGGGCGCGACACGAAGAGCACCATCATCTCCAAGGGCATCAGCGCCGGCCAAAGCCAGAACTCCTATCGCGGACGCGTCAGAATGAACCCGGCGGCCGCGGGCGCGCGCAACTATACGCAGTGCGATTCGCTGCTGATCGGAGACCGCTGCGGGGCGCACACCTTCCCCTTCATCGAAAGCCGTATTCCCAACGCCATCATCGAACACGAGGCGACCACATCCAAGGTCAACGATGATCAGCTCTTCCTGTGCCAACAGCGCGGCATTGACCCGGAGAAGGCGATATCGATGATCGTCAACGGCTTTTGCAAGGAAGTCTTCCGGCAACTGCCCATGGAGTTCGCCGTGGAAGCGGGCAAGCTCCTCGAAGTGAGTCTCGAAGGCGCGGTCGGCTAACACGCCCCGAGACTCCGACAACACAGGAACCGGCCGATGCTTGAAATCGTAGACCTGCACGCACGAGCCGCGGGCAACCCGATCCTCAAGGGCATCGATCTCACGGTCCGAGCGGGCGAGGTACACGCCATCATGGGTCCCAACGGTTCGGGCAAGAGCACATTGGCCAATGCCCTGGCCGGTCGGCCCGATGTCGAAGTGACCGCCGGCGACATGCGCCTCGAAGGCACCAGCCTGATCGGGCTGCCGCCGGAGGCGCGCGCCCATCTCGGCCTGTTCCTCGCCTTTCAATATCCGGTGGAGATACCCGGAGTCAGCAACATGGAGTTCCTGAAGGCGGCCGTGGACAGCCGCAATTCGGCGCTTGAACGCGAGGAGTTGTCTGCACCGGCGTTCGTGACGCTGGCGCGGGAGGCTGCGGCGCGACTGCACCTCGCGCCGGAGTTTCTGAGACGCGGCGTCAACGCGGGCTTTTCCGGAGGCGAGAAGAAGCGCAACGAGATACTGCAGATGCTGCTGCTCGAGCCGAAACTCGCGGTGCTCGACGAAACCGACTCCGGCCTCGATATCGACGCGCTGCGCACGGTTGCGCGCGGCGTCAGCACATTCGCGTCCGAGACGAACGGCGTGCTGCTGATCACGCACTATCAGCGCCTGCTCGACCATATCACCCCGGACTTCGTGCATGTCCTCTTGGACGGCAGGATCGTCCAGACCGGTGACAAGTCCCTCGCCCAGGAGCTCGAGGCCGACGGCTATTCTCGTTTGGCGGAAGCGGAAACGTGACCGCCGCAGAACTGTTCCACGCGCGCGTCCTCAACGGCGCGCGGCAGCAGGTCGGCCGACGGGACCAACCATGCTACGCCCCCTGGCTGGACCGCGGACCAAGTCTCGCCGCGCTGGCGGACCTACCCCTGCCCGAGCCGAGGTCATATACGTGGGAGTATTCGAATCCCAACCCCTGGTACGAACGCCACGCATTGGGTCCGGACGATCATGGGCCCGCCGAGGGGATCGTCGCATCCCAAGGCGTCGAAGTCGCGGACTTCGACACGGCGGGCCACCGGGAACGCGGCATCGTCGAGGCCAACCTCAACGCCACCATAGACCGGCGCCGCTATCCGCTCGCCGCAGTCAACGATGTCCTGCTGCGCCGGGGAGTCGTCATCGAAGTACCCGAACAAGCCCGCGAGGCCGAGATCGAACTGGGGTCTTTGGGCGGCGGCTTCGAACGCGTTCTGCTCATCGTCGGCGAGGGCGCAGCAGCGACGCTGGTCGAACGCCCCGCCGCGCCGACCCATCGCGTCGTCGAGTGTCTCATCCGCACCGGTGGCAGCTTGCGCCACACGCGCCTGCAAGGCGCCGCGGACTCGCTCGAATACCACCTGGTATCGACCCGAGTGGACGCGCACGCGCGATACCGCTTCGCGCAGTACGCCCAAGGGGCCGCGATGCGGCGCAACGATATCCACGTCGAAGCGGCGGGCGATGGCGCGGACATAGAGATTCACGGCGCCTGGCGTCTATCGAATCGCCAGCACCTCGACACGCAGATCAACGTGCATCACAGGATTGGCGGAGGAATCAGCCGCCAGACCGTGCGGGGCGTGGTGGACGATCGCGCCAAGGCCGTATTCAACGGCCGCATCCACATCGCTCCGCACGCGCAACGCACCGACGCGGCGCTTTCCACGAAGCACATGCTTCTATCACCCCTTGCCCAGGCCTATGCCAAGCCGGAGCTCGAAATCTACGCCAACGATGTGCAGTGCGCCCACGGCGCCACGATGGGCCAAATTGACGGCGATGCCCTCTTCTACCTCCGCTCTCGGGGTATCGACGAGCCCGGCGCGCGCGATCTCCTGATCGCCGGCTTCCTCGAGGAAGCCCTGGCCGACCTCCAGCGCGATGAAGCGCGCGCATTGCTCAGCCCGCAAGCGCGGGAACGGTTGGCGTGAAAGAACGATGACATTCGATGCCCATGCCGCAGCACGCGATTTCCCGCTCATCGAACGCGGGACCAACGTCTACCTGGACAACGCGGCCACCACGCAAAAGCCGGTCGTGGTCCTCGACGCCGTACGCCGGTACTACGAGACGACCAACGCCAACGTGCACCGCGCCGCGCACGCGTTGAGCGATGCCGCCACGCAAGCGTTCGAGTCGGCGCGCGCGGACGTCGCCCGGTGGATCAATGCCAAGACGACGGCCGAGATCGTGTGGACGCGGGGCACGACCGAATCCATCAACCTCGTCGCCCAATCCTATGGCGGTTCCGTGCTCAGGCCCGGCGACCGCGTGCTGATCACGGAACTCGAACACCACTCCAACATCGTGCCCTGGCAACTCGTCTGCGCGAAGACCGGCGCGACCCTGGCCGCAGCGGAGGTCACCGCCGATGGATGCATCGACATCGACGATTTCGAGGCCAAGCTCGACGGCAACACGAAGATCGTCGCATTCGGACACGTGTCGAACGCCCTCGGCACGGTGAATCCCGTCCGCGACCTTGTCTCCAAAGCCAGAGCCGCAGGCGCCGTGACAGTGGTCGACGGCGCCCAGGCGATGGCGCACTTTCGCGTCGACGTGCGAGAACTCGGTTGCGACTTCTATGCCTTCTCGGGCCACAAGATGTACGCGCCGACCGGAATCGGAGTGCTGTATGGTCGCGAAGAACTGCTTGAAGCCATGCCGCCGTGGCAGGCCGGCGGCGAAATGATCGAAGAAGTACGCATAGAATCAACCACTTATGCCCGCCTGCCATTCAAGTTCGAAGCCGGCACGCCCAACATCGCGGGCGCGATCGGTCTCGGCGCCGCCATCAGCTACCTCGAAGGGGTGGACGTCAACGCACTGGCCAGCCACGAAAGCCACTTGCTGCGGACCGCCACCTCTGCCCTGAGCCAGGTCGAAGGCATTCGCATCCTCGGCACGGCCCCCGACAAGGGCCCCGTGCTGTCGTTCCTGATGGAAGGCGCACACCCGCACGATGTCGGGACCCTGCTCGACCAACAGGGGATCGCCGTGCGCACAGGGCACCACTGCGCCATGCCCCTGATGCGGCGCTTGGGAGTCCCCGGCACCGTCAGGGCGTCGTTTGCCCTGTATAATTCAACGACCGACGTCGAGCGGCTGATCGCCGGCGTCCACAAGACGAGGTCCTTCCTATGACGGACACCGCAACGCAAGGCTACGATCCGGAGAGCATCACGATCACCGCCAAGGCCTTGGCGCATGTGAAGCAGCAACTTCGCGGCCAGGGCGCAACCGTGCTGGTGCTCGGCGTCAAGGAGAGCGGGTGCAACGGATACATGTACGAACTCGACTATGCGCGAGGCGATATGGCCAACGGTCGATCATTTCGTTTCGCCGAGGGTGTGAGCGTATTCGTCGAGAATCAGGACTGGCCCCTGGTGCGCGGCACCGAGATCGACTATGAGACCGAGGGACTGAATTCGATGCTCAAGTTCAACAATCCGAACGCCGACGCCAAGTGCGGCTGCGGCGAAAGTTTCTCTATCGCGTCGGCCGGCTGATGCAAAGTCGAATCGTTCCCGTCTCTCGTCCGGTCGAGGCGCGCCTCGTGCCCACCGGCACGCCCACCACAATACCCGAGGGCGCCTTCGTCACATTGACGCAAACGCTGGGCGGCGCTTACACGGTGGTGTTCGACGGCAACATGGCGCGCGTCGAGGGCGAGGACGGCGATGCGCTGGGCCTTGAACCGATCATGTTCGTTTTCGAACCGCCGACCGACGGCAAGCCGAGCATGGAGCAAGTCCAGCAAGCGCTCGCCACCGTGTACGATCCGGAGATACCGGTGAACATCGTCGAGCTGGGGCTGGTATACCGCTGCGATATCTTCGCCTCGCGCGTCGTGCAAATCGACCTGACGTTGACCGCGCCCGGCTGTGGCATGGGTCAGGTGCTCGTGGACGACGTCAAGCGTCGCGTTGCCCGCGTCCCGTTCGTGTCCGACGTCGATGTGCAATTGGTCTTCGATCCCCCCTGGTCGCGCGACATGATGACCGAAGAGGCACAGCTCGCGCTTGGGATCTTCTGACTCCCCGGCGACGTCGATGACCGATCTCGACGAAGTACGCAGCACCTTCCAATTCCTGGATGACTGGGAGGACCGGTACCGCTTCATCCTCGATCTCGGCAGGTCCGTGCCGCCACTCGATGAGGAACTGAAAACCGATGACCGCCTGGTTCGCGGCTGTCAGAGCCTGGTGTGGCTGGTGCCGCGCTTCGACGCCGACCAGGGATGCCTGCATCTGAAGATCGACAGCGACGCGCACATCGTGCGCGGCCTGATCGCCATCGTCCTCGCCGCCTACGATGGCAACAAGCCACAGGACATTCTCAACTTCGACATCGAAGCGCTGTTCGGCGAACTCGACCTCATGCGGCACCTGAGCCCCACCCGGGGCAATGGCCTGCGCGCGATGGTCTCCCGCATTCGGTCGGTGGCGGAAACACCGCAGCCAATTAGTGTTGGCACGCTGTCGGACCTGCCGCGCTAGCGGGCTGTCGGACCTGCCGCGCTAGCGGCAAGATCGACGGCGCGATAGGTGGGCTTGGGCGGGGGCAAAACACGGCGCCCGTTGGGGCGACGGATGTAGTCTGTCGTGAACTGTGAGGTTTGACGATGAAGCTTCAAGAACTCGTGGAGGATATGGTGTTTTCGCCGAAGCTGGTCGCTGACGAACTGCGCACTACCAGGACCGAGATCGCCAGGACATTGGGGCTTGGGAAGGATGCGTTCACGCGCAGGTCGAGGATTCGGGCTCGCAAGTCGCAGGTTCGGCTGCGGCAGATGCTGGAGATCATGAACCGTGTCGAGGTGGAGACGGGGTCTCCTCTCGCGGCCTATGCGTGGTTTCGCAGCGCGCGGCTTCCGGGCTTCGGCGGCGCGACGCCGGGCCTGTTGGTGCGGGAAGGCAAGGCCGAGTACGTGCACGCCTACCAGGACCGGGTTGCGGCCGGAGGCTATGCCTGACGGTCCTGACGCGCCCATGAACCGCCGACAAGCAACCCACTTGGCGTTCAAGGCTTCGAGGCATTTCCTGGCTCCTTGCGGGCGGGTGAAGTTCGACGTGCTTGGTATTCTTGCCCTTGTCTTCGCGTCCGCGACCACGGCGACCGGTGACGACGACATTTGCGGACCCGATGCGTTGCGCCTGCTGACGTCGACCGACTATGAACACAACATCTGGAAGTCGCTTGAACAGCTTCGTTCCATAGAGCAACAGTGCGTCGAGTCGACGTACTCCGATTGGTATGGAGGTTGGTATGGAATCTATCGGGCGCAAGTAGAATCCTTCGTCGGAAATCACCGTTTGGCACTGAGATACGCGGACCGGAGAGGAACTCCCAGAAACGCGCCCGCGGCTTCGCCTCCGACACTTCCGCCGAACGCGCAGTCGGCGGCGGCCTTGCCATACATCATTGACCGCGCAAAGCAGCGTCAAATCGTGATCGTCAACGAACGTCATCATGTGTCAACCGATCGACTACTGACGATTTCGCTCCTCGCGCCGTTGGCGGAATTGGGATATCGGTACCTTGCCATCGAGGCGGTCTGGAATGGGGATCCGGTCAACGAACGCGGCTACGCGGTCGGGGCGACCGGTTACTACGTGAATGACACGGTCTTCGCGGAGATGATCCGCGAGGCGGTTGCAACCGGCTACACCATTGTTCCCTACGAAATCGAGGGACACCAAGGATCGGAGGGCGGCGAGGCAGGAAGTATCCGCAGGAATCGGGAATATTGGCAGGCGACGAACCTGCGCGAAAGGACATTGAAGCTGGATGCGAACGCAAAGGTGCTGATTCACTGTGGATATTCGCACCTCCTGGAGAGCGAGGACGCAGGTTGGATGGCATCCATCCTGAAGTCGGCGACAGGGATTGATCCCTTGACTGTCGACCAGACATTGCTCAGCGAGCGAAGCGCGTCCGAGTTCGAGCACCCGTGGCGAGTCGAAGCGGACAAGAGAGCATTGCTGCGGGATGCGCATGTCATATTGACCGATCCGGAAGGTCGTCCGCTTGCGATCAGCTCCGACGTCGATTTACGCGTTGTGTCGCCGAGCTCGAAATATCGGGAGGGGCGACCAACCTGGATGGATATGGGCAGGCGGCGACGAGCCGTATCGGTCGATGTGCCCGAGTGCGTCGATCAGATCTGCATCGTCGAAGTCGGGGACGGAAGAAAGCCTGACTCGGTGCCCTATGATCGAATCGAGGTCGACCGGCAGAGCACCGTGGTCGTCTATGCACCACACATCAGGGCGAGCGCCTCGACGGACGAGTCCTTGGCGACTGTCCGAATATTCGGTCTAGATGGTGAGCTTCTCGGTCAACGCAATCTCGATTGAATCCCCCGAAACAAGCCCTTGTCACATCTCGAGTCACGCACTTGATACTGGACATGCGTACATATATCCTACGTTGATGGTCGATACGGTCCTACGCGTCTTCCAGTATGTGCCGCCGCTCATGGCAGTCACCGAAGACGATTGGCAGAAGTTTTGCGGGGGGACGATACCGCTCCAGGCGGAGTTGCCGGCGCGTCGCATCCACATTCTCGCAGTGACCCTGCTAGCGGTGCCCATCAGCGCCGACGCGACTGACAGCGGGGAAAACGCCTGCCGGAGCATCGAACCGTTTCTCGTCGATGTGGACGCAAGCGGCTACCTCGTGTCCAAGGACGCCACGCTTGCCCCCCTGAACGCGGCCGCGTCTTCAGTGATCGATCTGCGCCCTCGACTTCTCTCGCGCTACCTGCGTCACGCCTACGCATGGTCGCCACCGGCGCACGTCCTGTCGGAGGCGCTGGAACGGTCGCTTGCGAGCGTTGCGCATCCGGCACGCATTTCGCTATTGACCTGAAGCCCGCGGGGATCGCGCGGTCACAACAAGGTTTTCCGCCAGCGGATATAGTCGGCGTGGTCGTCCACGTCCCACAGGGTATCTAGCAGCGCGACATTGAGACGGGCCGCAGTAGTCCGGCTCAGGGTCTGTTCGATCACGGTGGCCGTGCTCCATTCGATTGATCGAAACAATTCGGGATGGGGTTCATTCATGCCGACGAGGCAATAGCCGCCGTCTTCCACCGGCCCGAGAACCACGTCCGCTCGGGCAAGCCTGGCGAGCGCCTCTTCCACGTAGGCCGCATCGAGCACTGGTATGTCCGATCCCACCACCACCTTCGCGCCCGCCGCTATGGCCGCGAGCATGCGCCCGCCGAGATCCGTTTTCGGTTGTTCGAAAGCGGGCAGGCCATAGTCGGACTGCCATCGCCTCAGGGTGTCGTTTTGCGCGCCCTCGAACCACAGTTCGCAGTCGAACGCGCCCGCTTCCAATGTTCGCAGCGTGCCCTCGACGAGTTCGACATACGCTTCCAATGCCGCCTCCTCCCCCAGGACGCGCGCGAGGCGAGTCTTGACCCTGCCGAGTTCCGGCGCGCGCGCGAACACGGCGACGCGGCTGCCGACGTTATTCACGGTCTGAATAGTAGCGGGCGTGCAGTTCTTCCGGCCGCGCACCGAAAAAATAGCGCAGCCGGATGCTCCACATGAGCAGCGTGGTCCGAACCACGCCCTCGCGCTCCCAGCGACGCGACGACGCTCCCAGCCTCTCGCGAATGCGTTTCGGCTTCGCCAGCCTGCGCAACCGCTTCGAGAGCTCGATGTCTTCCATCAGGGGCTGGTCCGGCATGCCTCCCACGGCATCCAGCAGCCGACGCGAAACAAATATGCCCTGATCGCCGGTACAGATTCCGGTCAAGAGCGAGCGCTGGTTCATCAGCCAGGCGATCACTTCGAACACCGGTGAAGCGTTGGACAAGCGGACGTCGAAGCTGCCCCAGAGCACGGATCCCGCAGCGTTCCGCAGCGCATCCAGCAGGCCGGGCTCTACGCTCGCGTCGGCGTGCAGGAACCAGATCAACTTGCCCCGGGCAAGCACCGCCCCGCGCCGCATCTGCCGTGCGCGATGCGGTTGGCAGCGCGCAAAGACGACGCCGTGACCCTCGCACACCCCTTGGGGATCGTCCTGGCTGCCGCCGTCGACGACCAAGATTTCGAAACCGTCCGCAGCAGCGATCTGCCCGAGTAGTTCCGCCAAGGGTCCGGCGTCGTTCAACGTCGGAACGACGACGCTCACCAACGGGCTCGGATTACGTTCCATTCGTCACCGTTGACCATGCCACGCCCGCGACTGGCAGCCCCGGCAGGAATCGAATCTCAATATACATTATTGATAATAAATACAAATATTATCGACTAATTCGACTTACCGCCAGTCTTGCCCCCGCTTGCGGCCCGCTTTAGCACGTCCGAGAGCCAAAGGCGGATTAGATCCTCCATCGCCTCGCGCTTCGTCGGCGGGAAGCGGAACACGCCCCGGAGACCATAATCGCGGATGCCGTTCTCCGCCAGCTTGTCCGTTACCGCCGACAACACTTCGCGCGCATCTTCGTCCACGCGCGCATCGACTTCGGTGCAAACCGCGTCGGCCAGGCCCGGAATAGCCTCGTCGATTCCGTAAACGATGCGTTGGTTTAGCGCAATCTGACCGCGCGCGTCTTCGGATAGTTCGACTAGCATTTGCGGTACTCTCTCTCAATGGGAACGGGGTTGGAAGATAGCAAAATGACCGGCGGCGCGCGTGAATCGGGACGTTGAGATCGTGCTAGGGCTGCTGGGCCTCGCCGTGGTCCTGCTGGCGCTGCTGTACGCCTGCGGCGGCAGTCCTTGGTAGATCGCCCGTAGGGATCGCTAGGCGGGTTTCGCGCTCTACCCCTTGCTTTGGCCTTCGGTACGCCTCGATAGCCCGTTTGAGGCGGTACTTTAGTACCTCCTGAAACGGCCTTTTCGGGTCTCCCTTGCCCAACCCATCGCCCCGGCCTCACGCGCGGCCAGCGCGCCCTTGCGAGTCGATGGGGACCTACTTTCGCCGATGCTTGTTGCGCGTCAGCCGCCCGCCGTCCGGGTGCGACCCCTCACCCATGCGACGGCTCGCCGGCGTGGTGCTCACGCGCATGAACTGCGCCCGCCGCAGTCGGTTCCTCGAAAACTCGTCCCCGCCCTTTCCGGTCGGGATTTGCTGTATCTCCTTTCCCGACTCGAGAAACGCCGGCGATGTCGGCGACGATCCGCTCCCGCTCCGTCATGCGGCTTAAGCTTCCAAACCTGCGTTGTGCGCTGCGTTGGCCGCTTCCATGCCTGCGTCCGTCAACGCCTTGAAAGCCCGAGAACGGCCTTGTACGTCAGCCGTGGCCACGGCTGAAAGGTCTATGTCCAGTGCGGGCGCGAGTTTGGCCCGGGCCTCTCGAATGATCGCCGCCGCGTAGGACCGGAACGAAGTGCCCGCGCGCCGCCAAGCCTCGCGCTGCGCGGTCCCGTCGCCGTTCGGTGCGAAAATGGTTTCAGCCAAGCCGTAGGCCGCAAGAATTTCGGCGCGCAAGGTGTCGCGCAGTTTCAATATGTTTTCGGAAGGATCCGGCCCGTATTGGTGCAACCTCGCGCCGCTCTCGGTCGCCCCTGCCGCCCCGAGCACGGACAGGCGCCGCTTCGCCATCGACACCGCCGCCTCCGTGCTTTGTTCCGGGCTCAATCGCGCGTTGACGGTGAGGGACCGACCGATGGGCACCCGCGTCTCGGTCGCAAGCAAGCCCTCGATTCTCGCCGCAAGGCTTGCGGTCGCCGGAAACGATGCGAGTGCCGATCGCCCGTGCCACGGCCTGTCGGCGAGGGTGTTGATGCGCACATGGACAACCGCCGCGCTCGGTGCCAGCCGCGTGATGTTGCCGGAAGGTCCGAACAAATCTAGGCGGTAAAACCAGTCGCCCTCATTCCAATTTCCGCGCACGTCCCAACTTGCGGCCGGAACGAGCCTCACGCCGCCGCCCGCGCCGGGAACTTCAATGAGCGCCGCCCATTCGCCGCGCCGCGCCAGCTCTCGCGCGATGTTCCCAAGGTGGGGTTGCAGCGCCTCGGCGAACATGCCCGGACCCTTCACCATGCCGAGCGCAAGCGCGCGCTCGAATGTGCCCGCGACGATCTCCAAAACCGCCAGCGCCCGAGCATCGGGAAACGCGCCGGACGCCTCGGCAACTATCTGTTGCGTCGCCTGTTCGGTGTAGTCCTTTCCGCCTTTGTGTTCCCGCAACTCCGGGCGCGGCCAAGAAGGCCAAAGCCTCATGGCCACACCCCGGAGGATCGTGCGAAATACGTCTTGGTGGTCGTCAATGTGCTCACGACGAGGACAACACCCTGGCTCACAGCCAAAGCCGCCGCCGCCGCGTCGACAAGTGTTCGCGCATGTAGGTCTCGGCTTGCTCCCGCGCCTCGGCGGTCGCGCCGTGATAGGCGGGGTTGGCGACGAGACCCACGCCCACTAGCACGGCTTGCCGGATGGTGCGCAGCGACCGCCGCCAAGTTTGCTGGCGCGCGACAAACTCGACGCTGAAACCACGGAGCACGCGATGGCGCAAGAGGGTTAGAGCGTCGTCGCCGTCGCGCGTCTCGGGGACCTCGATGCTCGCCCGCAGCGCCTTCCGCCCGTCCTCGAACGTCAGCCCCGCACCGTTGCGAGCGATCACACGATGGCGGTCGTGATGCAGATTGAGGGTCACCTCGTCCGCGATGCTCCCGAAGGCGCGCGGCTCGAACGTTTCAAAGTAGCTGCCGATGCTTGTGCGTTCGTCGTATGGCATGACGACGCCAAAAACCCGCCGCCCTTCGATCTGGGGCGCGCCGCCGTCGATGATGACCGCGCGCCGCTCCACGTGTTCGCCCATAGTCGTAGTCGTTAGGCCGTGAAAGTCACGCGAGCAAAATTGCTCGCGCGGGGCAGTCCGAAACTCCAAAGATAATTCATCACCAAGGAAACTTGGCCCTTGTCGGCTTCGCTGTACGGGTCCCGGATCAACTGGCCACTCTCCCAAACGGCGGCGACCGCTGCGCCCTCGATTCCCCGGGCCCGCCCGACGAAACCGCCCAGGTCACCATCGGCGGTGCCGTCGTCCAGGTCGCCGCGCGCGGCGAAGGTCAGCCCCGCTCGCCGCAGGAACATGCCTATAGTGGTCGGATGCAACCCTTGCCCGGCCGGGATGATTTGCGACTCCCATAGCGTGTTGGCACCGACCGCGAGGACGATGTTTAGATCGCCGAAAGCGCCCGCGTGTTTGCCGTCGAGCATCCCGGCGAACTCACCGAGCACGATTTGCGCCACGGTTTTCTCTCCTTGGGTCAGCGTGTGCGCGACCACTCCCGGCGCGGTCAAAAGTCCAACGATGTCGCTCGTGTCCTCGTTCGCGTCGCCGTCGCCAAGGAATATCGCGCGGTCCACGGCATCGACCAGCGCCATGCCCAGATCGCGCCTCAACGCTTCCTCAAGCCCCGGCAGCCGCATCGAGTCCTCGACGGAGAACGTTGCCTTCACACCGTTGCGAGTCGGTTTGAGCTCTTTCACGCTCACGGACCACGCGGCATCCGCCGCCGCCTCGCCTCGACCGCGCTGCGCTCCCGTCGCCCCGGCGCTGGTAACCGGATATGCGGCCGTCCCCGGCATCACGCTCTGAAACGACACGCCCAAGCGTGTCGCCGCGCTTTCCGCGAAGAGGCGATCAAGCCAAGTGCCTTGGTTGGCCTCGGCATCGACGTTCGTTGTCGCCCGTTCCTCGACGAGCAGATCAAGAGGAAAGTAACCGTTCCGAAGGCGGCGGGCGGCGTTGTATTCCGCCTCGGCTCCCTCAACCCCTCGCTCCTCGGCTGCGGCTTGAAAGTACGCGCCCAGCTTGATCCGTCCTCGCAGTTCGCGGGTCTCGCGCTCTTCGGCGGTCTCTCCCCCGGCCTCGGCGGCTCGCTTTTCCAGTTCCTCGCCTTCCGAGACGGTCGCAGCCCGCCATCGCGTTTCGACGTCCCGATATTCCGCCGTGAGGCGGTCGCACTCGGCGCGGATCTCATCCGTGAGCGCATCGCCTTCCAGTCCGGCTATTTCGTTCAACCGCTGCCGGATCGAGCTTCGCCGCAGCGCGAGTGTTTGTGATTTGGTCACCTGTAGACCTCCATAACGTTGTAGTCGTCGTCGTCCGCAGCGCCCGCCACAAACAACCCTTCTGGCGGCGCTTGTCTGCGCCTCCACCACTCGGCAACCGCCACAATCGCAGCGGCCACCGCATCATCGCGGGCGCGCCTTCGCCGCCCGCCCTCGGTTGACTTCGCCAGTTTCTCATTGCCCGCGGGATCGCACACCGCTCGGCTTTCGAGTACCGCAGCCCTGAACAAGCGCGATTCGGGGGCGCTTACGTGCCCGTCCAGCATCGCCCGCCGAAAGCTGCGCAGGTCCTCGCCGCCGTGAAAGAAACCCTGCCCGCGCAACACGAGGGGGACAATGACGCTGCTGGCATACATCGCGTCCCGCAACTCGCCCTCGCGCCATCGGTCGGCAACGATGCAAGCCGGAACGCCGAAGCGGTCTAGGACCGCCTGCAAAAACTCCTCTACGGGAACCGTCGCCCGCCCCAACTGGATCAACTCGCCGCGCTCTTTGAGGTGCTCGTAATAATCGGCCCCGTCGCGCCGCCCGCGTTCCGCCAAGTCCGGCTTGCCGGGAAAGGCCGCAAACAATTCCATGCGTCCCGATTCCCAAACCGCCGCCGCCGCGCACATCGCCGCTCCCGATCCAAGGTCTATGCCGACCACTGGCGGCGCGCTGTCGCGCGCCAAGTCGTCATCGTCGCGCCATGATCCGCGTTCAAGTATCACCCGCTCGTCGATGTCCGACGTTCCAAGGTTCAGCCGCAGCGCCCGCCACGATGCGAGCAATTCGGGACTCTCCCGCGCTTCGTCGGATTCCGTCCGCAGCCGCTCTCGCAGCGTCGGCAAATGGTCGTAACTCGGATTAGCGCGGCGAATGGAGACCATAGAAAACGGCGATTCCTCCGGGCGCGCCGCGTGAACTTGCGAGTACGGCGCGTTCCGCAGCATCCGCGCGAACCAATGCCCCTCTCCCGCAGGCCGCGTCCCCAACGCTATCAGCTTGCTTCCGGGAACCTTGCCCAGACCAGTTCGCAGCGCGGCAAGCATCCGGTCCGCCTTCGCCGGCGACCATTGCGCCGGCTCGTCCGCCAGTACCAGCGCGGGCCGCAAGCCATGCGCGCGGCTCGGATCGCTCCCAATGCAGCGAATCCGCGCGCCGGATCTCCGATGCTCAAGCAATGCGTTGTTGGCGGTGTCCTGTATCCGCCATGTCTTGCGGTCGGCCAGGTTGTGCCGCTCGCCGAGAAAGGCAAGCGCGTCCTCGAAAATGAGCTTGCCTTGGCTGAAGGAACTCGCCACGCAAACCACTTCGCGCCGCCGTCCGTGCAACGGTCCCTCGGGATCGACAACCGCGCAAGCGATGCCCGCCACGATTGCCGACTTTCCGTTGCCCCTCGCCAGCGAGAGAGAAGAATCGCCGCCGACGGAAAACGCCCCTCGGATAAAGCGACGCTCCCAGGGCAACACGTCGAACAAAGCGCCGTCGTGATCGCCGCCTGCGAGCGTCAGCCCGCCGAGATACGCGACCAGCCGGGCCGCATTCGGTGTTTGTTTTTTCGTGCCTGCGGGCATCGGTTTCCAGTATTAGGGGCATCACCCTTCAGGGACCCACGGGCGCAAACTATGCTCCGGGTTGGTCCAACACGCCAACTATTCGCGCGCCGCGCCACGATGTCAATGCATACAGGGTGAGGATGTGTACAGCGCCCGCAGAACGATGCACAAGGGCCGATATTCCCCTTGTCGCGCGGTTCTGTCAATTCTGAACGTTCGGAACTATCGGAGAGAACAACCGGCAAGCGCGCGGCGCTCGGCTCGGCGCGGGCGAGATAAAATGTTCGCTGCAGCGAACATTTTATGGCCCCTCCCCCGGGGCTCGGCGGGGTAAAAGCGGCCTTCGCGACCGCAGGGCCGACCACCAAAAAACGTTAGAAATTCTAACGTTTATGAGCCGTTGACAGGCGCGGAGCGCGTTCAGCTTCACGAAGCCCGCGCCCGCCACGCCGGCTTGCCGGAACAAGAGTTCCTCACGGCGGGCAAGTGACGGCGAAGCCGTAGCGGTGTGACCAGCCGGTGTGATGTGGGAGCGTTAGCGACCCACACCGCCACACAGCGTCACTTGAACACTATTCCATTCCCATTCTCATACCTATAGGGGAATGGCATAGTATTCAAGCGGCGGGGTAGTAGAGCTTCGGCGCGTTCCTCACGCCGCGCCCTTCGGTGCGGATCGCCCCATCTTCCGCAAGTGCTTTCAGCGCCTTCACCGCGTCGGCGTGGCGGCAGTTCACCGCCGTCAACACCTCTTGATGCGAGATTCCGGGCGAACCTTCAACGGCTTCAAGCACCTCGGCGCGCGCTCTGCGTATTTGCTCGTCCGAGCGTTTGCCGCCAAGCGCCACCATGCCATCGTCGCCGAGTTTCAGTAGGGACCGTTCCAGGTTGCGCCCCGAGCGCCCCTCGCTCGCGATCCAGCGGTATCCCCTGCCTACGTCGTCCTCGCCGTTGCCCTCGCGTTGAATCGTTATGAGAGTGTCCGGCCCGCCCGCGATAGCGGTACTGCCGAGCAACGCGCCGCCGCCGGTTTCGCCGCCGCCGCTCTTGCGGTTGTGGTGAACCGCGATCACGGCCGCGTCGATGCGTCCCGCGAGGCGCGTGAGGCGGTCCATGTGCTGCACCATTGGCGCGTATGCGCTTTCGTCCTCGACGGCCCCGAGAGCCTTGAAAAGCGTATCGACAAAGACGGCCGTCGGGCGCACTCGGCGCGCCGCCGCTTCCAACTGATCCCATCCGGCGAAATCGTCGCGCAAGAGAAATCGCAAGTTCGCAGTGTCGTAAACCTTGGCGAGCGTTTCAGCATGGCGCTTGACCGCGCGCGGCGGCTCGTCGAGCGCCGCGTACAGAACGCGCCCCGATATCTCGATGCGCCGCCCGAGCCAATAGGCGGGTTTGTCGTGCGCGATGGCTGCGGCCAACTGGCGCGCCAGGGTGGACTTTCCCGCCTTCGGCGGCGCGCCGATGATCGTCACCTCGCCCCGCTGGATGAGGTCAGCGACAATCCATTCTTCGTCAAATTCCATCGCCAGCAAGTCGGTTGCCGATGTCAGGCAGTCCCCGGCCGCGTCGCCGTAGTCGCCTTCCGCGATGCGCGCTTGCACTTCGGCCAAGCCTTCCGGGTCGCCCGAGCACGCGGCTTCCTGTAGCGCCGCCCCGTCCGCGATCCGCTGCCGGCGTCCGTACCGCTCGGCGACGATGGCGCGATAGGCTTCGACGTTGACCGCGCTCGGCGTTTCCTCGGCCAGTTCCGCGAGGTAGGCGATACCGACGCGCCCCGGATGCGGTCCCGCTTCGAGGCGATCCGCCAAGGTCAGAATGTCGATAGGCGTATTCGCTTCCGCCAGCTCGCGCATGGCCTCGAAAATGATGCGATGCTCGACGCGGAAGAACGCCCGTTCCGAAAGGCTGCCGACGACTTCCCACGCGGCGTTGTGAGGAGCGCCCCGCGCGCCCTCGATCATTACCGCGCCTAGTACGCTTTGCTCGGCTTCGAGTGATTGCGGCGGCGCGCGTAGGCTGTCGTTGGTGTTAGAATCGCTCATGCCGTTGTGAGTCGTATTTCATCGGCAAAACCTCGGAAACCCCCGGCATGGCAACCGGGGGTTTTCTTTTTTCAGCCTTGGCCGGTCGCGCGCGGCTTCGCGTCAAGCCAAACCCTAATCTCATCCTCGCGCCAACGGACCGCGTTGGGTCCGACCTTCAAAGGCTCGGGAAACGCCCCTTGGCGCATTTTCAGATAGATGCTCGACCGAGATAGCCCGGTAGCGGCCTCGACCTCGCGGCGGTGTAGTAGTCGTTCCATGCAGTTCCCGACAGTTAGAATCGTTCGCGGGAACTTGTAGCAGAGACCTCGCAGCGCATGGGCGCGTAAGCCTTAAAACTGGACCGCGTAAGCCCTAACGGTCGGGTGTGCTTCGCGTCCGCGATTTTCTGAGCGCGCCCGCCGGCAGTTCGTCGGCCCAATCTGGCGGCATGTGCGCGGCCCGCAACTGGTCTGCGGTCGGGCGAGTTTTCCACGCCTTGGCGACCACGCTCGCGCTCACCCCCAACCACTCGGCCAACTGCGCCGAATGCGACGGCCCGGACCTCGCCGTTACGGGAACGTCCGACCATTGTGCGAGCATCTTGGCGAGACAGCTTCGAATGAATCTGTCTCCGTCGCGCCGCCGTCGGCTGCGCCTCCCGCGCGTGCGCTTGCCGTCCACCACGCCCCCCACAATCAGGGCATACTGTGCGCCCCACTCGACAATGAATAACGAAGGCTCCAAGTATGCGGCGGCGTCTCGCGCGCGCTCGAACTCCGCAGCCTTCTTCAAAGCCTCGCGAGTCGTCATCAAAGGCCTATGCACGGCGCGCCTCCAATCGTCGCACTGCCGCCGCCGGCCGCGTGACATACTCACCCCAAGCATCCATGAGGGCGCGGCGCTTTCCCAATAGATCGGAACGCGCGTAGGCGCGCTCCACCGCGTCCCCCACGGCATGGGACAAGGACAGCTCCATCACCGCGTGTGGCGTGGCGGTTTGTTCCGACGCCCAATCGCGGAACGACGAGCGGAAACCATGCACGTGCGCGCGGTCCGCAAGTTTCCGGTCGCGCAACAACTTCGTAAGGGTCATGTCGGAAAGCGGTCGCTCGGGCTTGGCCGTCGATGGAAATACAAGATCGCTGGCATCCCGCAGCGGGCGCATGTCGTCCAGCACTGCGAGTGCCGGATCCGATAGCGGAACGCGATGCTCGCGCTTCATCTTCATGCGCTCGGCGGGTACGCGCCACTCCCGCGCCTCAACGTCGATCTCCTGCCACGTGGCAAGCCTCGCCTCGCCGGACCTCGCCGCCGTGAGCACCAAAAACCGAAGGCAGCCCTTCGCCGTGATTCCCGCCCCGCTCGCCTCGACAAGCGCGAGAGCGGCGGCAACCTCGGGATACGGCAGCGCCCGAAAGTGCGCGGAGACCTTCGGCATGGGCGGCAACGCGCCCTCTATCGCCTCGCCCGCCGGATTCCGGTCGATGTAGCCGTGCGCCATCGCCCACCGCATCACGGCGCGGATGCGCTGCCGAACGCGGCGCGCGGTCTCGGGCATGGTTCCCCATATCGGCGTGAGCACGCCGAGCACGTCACCTTGGGTGATGCGGTCCACCGGCAGCCGCCCAAGTTTGCCGAAGGCATGGCGTTCCAGTCCGCGCAGCCACTCGGCTTGGTGCTTCGGGGAACGCCAGCGAGGTAGGTTCATGGCGTGCGTTGCCTCTGCCGCTTCCGCGAAGGTGGGCGCGCCCTCGCGCCGAGAGTCGGTCACCGGGTCGCCGCCTTCCATGATCTCGGCGCGCATCGCGGCGGCTGCCGCCCGGGCCTGCGCTATGGTGACCTTCGGCCAGTGCCCTAGACTGACCTCGCGCCTACGGCCTTGAACCGTCGCGCGGCATATCCAGGTACGCGCCTCCGCTCCCACGCGCAAGTAAAGCCCGCGCCCGTCGCCGTAGGTGCCCGGTTTCATTCGATGGATGTTCGTCGCCGTGAGTTTCATCTGTTCGATTCCTCCGCGTGCGGCCATCGGCTTGCCGCCGATTTGCCGCCGTTTGCCGCCGTTTCCCGCCGTGTTGGGCGACTCTCGCGTTAGATTGTATTGGAACGGATAGGAATCGTAAAGGTTGCAGAATCAGAAGCTTGCGGCGCGTTTCGTGGAACGGTGCGGAAGGTATCGGCGGGTTTCGTGGCAGCCCCGGCAGGAATCGAACCTGCATCTACCGCTTAGGAGGCGGTCGTTCTGTCCATTGAACTACGGGGCCATCCGAATCGACCCGCCCGCCGGACTGCTCCGCCGCCGGGCGAACGCGATCATACTGACAGGCTGGCCCCGTCACCACCGCCAGCCTAGTATCGAATCCGCACGCCCACCTCGATTGTGCGGCCCGGTTCCGGGACGAGGTCTTTCACCACGGATGTGTGGTTTCGTTGCTCGTCGTCGGTAAGGTTCCTGCCCTGCAGGTACACGCTGACGGACATGATGCCCACTTCCACATCCCAGCCGACATACGCCCGCAGGTCGTTGTAGCCGTCCGTTTCGAACTCCAGCTCGGCCGCATTCTCCTGGTTGGAGACGCGCATGAAGTCGACATGGACAGAAAACGGCCCATTTGTGAGCGCCATGCCGAGGCCCACGCGCGCCGGCGGTATGCGCGGAAGATTGTCGTTCCCCGACACGTCGACTGTTGCCGAAACCGTGTCGAACAGTCCACTGAGCTCAAGTTGTCCACCGTCCCAGCAGGCGATCGCAGCGGACGCCTCGAGGTCCATTCCCGTAAACGTTGCGTCCGCCTGGTTGAATTGCCGCACGACCAGGCCTTCCATGTAGTCGCCCGTCGAGGCCCGGAAGATGAAGTCGGCGAACCTCGTGCGGTAGACCGTTCCGAGGACTGACCAGTCGTCTCCCCGCCGCTTCAAGGTCGCGGACAGGTTGAGGGCTCTTTCCTCGCCCAGGTTGGCATCGCCGATCTCGAAACTTCGGGTGGCGAAATGCGGGCCGTTGGAATACAGCTCTTCACCCACCGGGGCGCGGGTCGAATAGTCCGCAAGCACCGTCCCCGTCCAGTCGTCGTCGATAGGAATCACCATGCCAAGAGAGGCGCTGGCGCCACCGAAACTCCTGCTCTCGCCTTCGGCGGGATCGTGTTCCACGCTGTCGAAACGAATCCCCGTCTCCAGTTGAAAGCCGGGGAAAGACCGCTCGGCCACCCAGAACACGCCGAAGGTCCTGGTGTCCACGGGCGGCGTGAAGGCTTCTTCTCCGACCACGGAGAAGCGCCGGTCGCCCATCTGCGCGCCCGCTACGCCTTCCCATCCGGCCACTACTTCGTGCGACATCTCGGCTCGGGCCTCCCACGCTTCGTTCTCGAACGCCGAACCGATCCCTCCCGACGGCTCCACTTCGTTGTGGGCGTAGCTGTTGGCGCCGAACCGCAGGTTCAGGCTGGAGAAACCCGGGAGCGGGGTGGCGATCGCCGCCTCGAAGTCCACCCGCGTCTGTTCCAGATCGGCGATGGGCGCGCCCTCCTCCTCGTGGCCTTCTTCCTCGTCCTCGTGATCTCCTTCCTCTTCTTCGCCTTCCTCGTGGTGGCCGTGTTCGTCGTGGCCGTGCCCCGGTATCCCGTACTCGGCGGCAAGTTGGCTCACCGAGACGCCAACTATGAATTCGTCGTTGTTGACCAGGGCGAAGCCGGCAGACCGGCCCCTCACTTCGAAGCCGCTGCCGGGCAATATGCCGAAGAATTCCTCCTCTTCTTCGTGGTCTGCTTCCTCGCCTTCGTCGTGATCTTCTTCCTCTTCTTCATGATCTTCCTCTTCCCGCGCGAGTTCCTTCGCGGATGCCGCGAAACCCGGGATCTCATAGTCGCCAGCCCTGCGGGAGAACCCGTCCAGATGCCAGCCCAGCATCCCGACTCCACCGTCGACGCGGAACGAGCCATTCCTTCCATCGCCGTTATCCGCCGACTTGAGGTCGAGTCTGCCGCTGACTCCCTTGAACGCGTTGTGCGGTATCCGTCCGGTATGCACGTCGACGACGCCGCCGATCGCGCCCGAGCCATAGAGCAACGTGCCGGACCCCTTGAGTATTTCCACCTGCTCCGCGATGAACGGATCGACCGTCACGGCGTGGTCCCCACTGGTAACCGAGACATCCAGCGTATCGATGCGATCCTCCATGATCCGAACACGCGCCCCGTCGAGCCCGTGAATCACCGGCCGGCCAACAGCGGCCCCAAAGGAGCTGTTGTGGATTCCCGGTTCGTTGCCGACCGTCGCGCCTATGCTGTCAGCCGCCTTGCGGTCTAGTTCCTCTCCCGTCACCACGTCAGTGGCCTGGGCCAACCCTTCTCCCGACAGTGGATGTCCGACGACGATAATCTCCTCCAGGACCAACGGCTCGTCCCCGTCAGGCGCCTCTCCAGCAAACGCGACCGTGCCCAGGCAAGGCGCCGTCGCCAGTAGAAGTAATTGCGTGCGATTCATAGCCCATCTCCAAATAACCGAACAGGCGCGCGATACCCGCCGGAAATCGCGCGAACTTGCTTAAGTTTCGGTCAGGAGACGGGAGGCGCGCGGGAGCGGCTGACCTCGAATGGACGGGGAGAGAGAGTGGCCGAGTACACCGGCACGCTGTCGGTCCGGCGCCAGGCGCGCGGCTGGCTGTCAGCGCACCCGGCATCCAGGACGTCACCGGGATCGGAGAACCCGCAGAGTGTGCAGATCTCCTCTTCGATCTCATCCAGATGCAGGTGCGTATCCGCAGCCGCTTGGCCGAAGCACAGTACGAGCGCCGCCAGCCACGCGAAGCGTTGCAGCATGCGATGACGGTTCAGTAGCGCCCTCGACATACTCCAATACTACCAAGTCGCCGGTGCTCGTCAAAACGCATCCGGATCTCCGCAGGACCGATCCGTGTATTCTGTCGCCCGGGCGACTGCAGGCCCGCGATGAGTGACGAACGCGACGAAATGAAAGCCATATTCTGCGAGAAACTCGGCTCGCCGGACGATCTGGTCGTTCGCGACATTGAAGAACCGCATGCGCCGCGCGCGGGCGAAGTCAGGGTCGCGCTGAAAGCCCGGGGCGTCAGCTACACCGATGTGCTCATGGTCGCGGGAAAGTACCAGGTCAAACCGACGCTCCCCTTCATAGTCGGCGGCGAAGCCGCGGGACGCGTCGTCGAGGTCGGTCCCGGCGTCGAAGGACTTCGCGTCGGTGATGCCGTTTTGACCAGCGGCGGCTGTGTCGAGCAGGTCGTTGTGCCGGCGAACCGCGCGACGGCCATTCCACAAGGCACCGACCTGGAACAGGCAGCGGCGTTTCGAAGCAACTATGCGACCGCGCTCTACGCCCTGCAGCGGGCGCGCCTCGCGGTCGGCGAGACGCTGCTGGTGCATGGTGCCGCCGGCGGGGTCGGACTCGCCGCCGTCGACGTCGGCAAGCTGCTGGGCGCGAGGGTGATCGGAACGGCGGGAACCGAAGAAAAGCTCGCCGTCGTGGAATGCATGGGGGCGGACCACACGATCAACTACAGCGGCGGCTTTCGCGAGCAGGTGAAGGCGCTCACCGGCGATCGCGGCGCGGACGTCATCTACGATCCCGTCGGCGGCGACGTGTTCGACGAATCGATGCGCTGCATCGCGCCGTTCGGGCGCATCCTGATCGTCGGCTTTACCAGCGGTCGCGCCGCGGTCGCCAAGACCAACCACCTGCTGATCAAGGATGCCGAACTCATCGGCTTCACCATCGGAGCGCTCCCCCGCCACGATGCCGACTGGGCCGCGCGCAACGAGAGAGCATTGATGAATTGGTTGGCGTCCGGACGCATCCATCCGCACATCTCGCATCGCCTGCCCCTGGAGCGAGCGCGGGACGCGCTGCATCTGATCACCGCTCGCGAGGTGATCGGCAAGGCGATTCTGGTGAACGACTAGTTTTCTAGGATCGCGGGTTCGACCGCCGCGTTTCGAAAGCAACAACGTTATCGCCGGAAACGACGTTTCGCCGAGGATGTATCGCGACCTCCCAGGTCAGGACGGCCGGTCCGGCGCGGCTGAAGCCCCGCAGTCCGATCGCATCCCGCGCGGCGAACAGCGCAAACGTGATGTGCGTCCCGCCGTCCTCCGACCACAGCAGGCCGAGATGCGGTTCGGCTTCGAGCTTGGCGGTCCCGTCGACATCCACTCCACCTCCGCGCACGGACACGGTGTAGGTTCCGACCTCGTCGGCAACCACCCATACTGTCAGATCGAGCGCGGTGCCGTCCTGGGACTCCACGCGCCCTTCGATCAACTTTCCGGCCTCTTCTTCCCGTAGCTGGAAGTCAACGTCGATACCGCATCCGAGCGTCTCTCCTATCGGACGATAGGAACCCCTTCCAACCCAATGGCCGGGTTCGAGAATCACGAGCCCCAGCGATACCTTAGCTTCAGTACAAGCTGTTCGGCGACGGGGTTGTCGAAGGCCTCTGTCAACATCGAGCCCAAGTCCTCCCCCGCGCCGTTTGGCAGATCCGCATGCTTCGTATATACGAAGAACAGGTCCGACATGGGGGCGATCTCCCAGCGATAGCGGATCTGAAAACTCAGTTCCGAGACGGAGAAGTCCTCGCTGCTCGGATCGATATCTGCGTTCCCGGGAACGAGGACGCGCGATGGCGCCAAATCGTAGAAACGGGCGTCGCCCGCTCGAAGGGCGGCCCACTGCAGCGCCATTCGGAATTGCTGCTTGCCCGTAATGAAGTAGTCCAGGCTGAACTTCGGCGACCATTCGTCCGCCCCGAACAGCGCGAACCGCTTCTCCTCGCGGTGCAGGACCCAGCCGTCACGCTCGACGTAGTCGACGCCGAACTGCATGGCCATCCTGTCCCCCGGCCGCCACGTTATCCCGCCACCGTAGGTGCGGCGAGCGCCACCCAGATCCTCTTGGCCCCGTTGCGTTTCGAGGCTATAGCTGACGGGCCGCGTCCGGTCGGATTCGTAGCGGAGCCGCAGGCCCCAGGCTTCCTCGACGCGGTAGCTGCCATTGCCAAAGCTGTTGCGATCCTCGAATCGCGCCGGGAACCACACGGCATGCACCCGCATGCTGGAAAGGTTTGCCAGACGAATGTTCTGCGACAGCCCCGCGCTGCCGAGCACGCGCTCGCCAACACCGTTGTATCCCCGACTCCAAACGACATTGGTACGGGATTCGCTCGCCCAGGCGAGATCCGAACGGTAGAGGCGCGCTTGATATTGATAGCGGGTCAGGTCGTTGCGCCTGAGATACCCGAGATCGTCGATATCGAGATTGCCGTCGTAGTGGTCCATCGCCAACGTGTGGGTCAACCCCCGAGCGGGCGCGAACTTGATGTCGAGCACGCCGCCGTAGCCATCTTCGGCGCCGGGAACAGAGGACGTGATCACCTCGCCGTCGACTTCCCAGCGTCCGCTGGCAGTCAGCGCGTGTCCGTCCACCGCATGCACGATGGCCTCGCCATCCGGACGCCGTGCGACCGTCGACATCCATCCCAACGCGTGCGAGGCAGCGCCGCCGCCTTCCCATAGCGCGCGGGCGACGCCGTAGTTCCTCCCGCTCTGCCGCAATTGCACGCGCTCCCCTTCCGACGAGAGTCCCTGGAACAGGGTTTCGTCTTCCCCGGCGAGCAGCAAACCGAAGCGCAGACCTCCGCGCTGGCCGGTCGCCTTGACGGCAGCGAGGAGTTCGGTCGGCCCGGCGAGCTCTTCCGGCGACACCGTCACGCCGGCGGGCACATCCGGCCGCGGCGGCCGACCCCCAATCCGGCGCGTATGCAACAGTAATGTTTGCGGCGGCGAAGGCCCTCGGCCGAACGAATGCCGCGTCCCGGTGCGGAAGATTTCCTGGCCTTCTTGGAAGAACAGGCGTTTCTCGGGATAGAAGGTCTCGAAAGCGGTCAGATTCACGATGACGTCGTCCGTTTCAACGTCGCCAAAGTCCGGATTAACAGTCGCCGTTACCTGGAAGTTGGTGGATGGGCGCCAGAACAGATCGATGCCAGCGTCGGCGGCGACCGTCCCGTCGAGATTGTCCAGTACCGAAGAGACATAGGGATACACGCTGTACTGTTGCCGCAGATCAACGCCGTTCAACACCAGTTTCTGGAACTCGGACAGGAACCTCGGCCTGGTGAACGGAAGCGCGGGCCAGGACCACTGCTCGTTCAAGTACGCGACGCTGCGCCTGGCCAAAAAACCCATGGTGCGGTCGCCGGTTGACCTCGGCATGCTGACGAGAGACCAGGGGATATGGAATTCGGCGACCCACCCCGTTTCGGTGCGGGATGTCGCCCCATGCCATGCGCCGTCCCAGTTCATGCTGAATTGCCGCTCCGGCAAGATCGTGCCGTCCCCCACACTGCCGCCAAGACTGATCCGAAACCAGAAGCCGTAGCGTCCTTCTCCGGACGTGTCCAGATAGAAGGAAAAGGAATCGCGGCTATCCCACTTGTCGCGACCGCTCAATCGCTCCACCAAGGTCTCCGGCACCTGCTCCATGTTTGCCGACAGGTAAAAGCCCTTCGCGGTGTAGAAGAACTTCAGTTCCGTGCCGAGCTGCGCCGACGCCATCGTATCGGGCGATACGACCCTGAAGTCGCCGTAGCCAGGCAGCGTGTCCCATACGGCCTCATCGAGTTTGCCGTCGACGACGACATGTACGTCGTCTCCGACCCGAACCGGGACGATGGGCGGCGCGCGGCCGATGTCGAAGAATGTGGGGTCAGGAGCCGTGGAAACAAGCTCGGAACCGCGGTGAGACGTATCGCCCCAAATCGATGACGGCACGGCCGCATACACTGTCACCAGCAAGGCCCATTGGACGGCCGCGCGCATAAACTCTCCCGGGAAACCAAGCCATTTTACGCCTTATAGGGGCGAAAACTCAAATTTGGTCAACTCGTTACTCGCGCGTTTCAACTAATTACGCGCGCGTTTCACGGGATTGCACAATACTGACAACCCCGAACCGACAAGCTTCTTAAGCGAATGGGTCCCGGACTCTCAGGGTAGGAAAGAGCTGGAAGTCGCGATCCTTCGACAGCAACTCGTCAACACCGTGAACGAGGCAAAGGGCTGCAATTCGTGCGTCATGAACCACCGGGCCTCGAATTCGAGGCTGATCGATGATGGGTTGCAGGCTCCCGATGAAACCGTTCGGCTCCGATAGCAGGCGCAAGGTTGGGGCGTCAACCCATGCACGAATCTGATCTGTGGCAGCGGACGGCGGAGTCGCGGCGTCCCGCCAGATTCTCGGATTCGTAACTACGCTAAAGAACTCGTACAGGCACGGCCATGGAATCGACCAAGCGGTGTTTCCCTGAGCGAGATCGCTCACGAGACTCCTTGCCCGGCCGTGGAAGCGAGACTCGCGCCGGTGCGCGTACACGAGGATGTTCGTATCGAGAGCGATCACCTAGCGAGGCTCGCCGTAGATCTCCTCCCTGAGATCCTGCCAAGAGAGGAGCTCGAGCGGATCGTCCCCGTTTGGATCGCCAAAGCTGCAATCCGACAGCTCGTAACTCACTGTCTGCTCCTCGGTCGCGAGCGTTGCCCGCAAGCCGTCCTCGACAATTGCGCGGAGTGGTTTGCCGTTTTCCTTGGCCATTTGTTTCGCGCGAGCAAGGAGCTCGTCCTTTATGTCCAAGGTCGTTTTCATACGAAGCCATATTAGCCATACATGAGGAGATGGGCAACCCATAGCACTGTCCAACGGGAAGCGAGGGTCGGCGGACTACGCTCGGCATTCGCCCGCGCAGCCGCTATATTGCGCCGGCCATGTCCAACCCCGCTCCCGTCGCGCCGAGCGAGCGCATTGAAAGTCTCGATGTCATCCGCGGCTTCGCCCTGCTCGGCATCCTGCTACTGAACATCCTGGCATTCGGGCTGCCGTTTGGGGCCTATCTCGATCCGTCCGTCGACGGCTCCGAGACAGGCGTCGACTTCGGTGTCTTTGTCGCCGTGGACCTGCTGTTCGAAGGTGCCATGCGGGCGTTGTTCTCCATGCTGTTCGGCGCTGGCATCTGCCTGCTCGCTGCGGGCGGAAAAGAAATGAGTCCTGGGATCTACTACCGGCGCCAATTCCTGCTGCTGGCAATCGGCCTGTTGGATACGCTGGTGCTGCTGTGGACCTACGACATCCTGGTTTGCTACGCGCTGGCCGGGATGGTGTTGTATGCGTGCCGGAACTGGCGGCCACGCAACCTGTTCATCGCCGCAAGCCTGGCCTTCATCTATTTGGCGGCCTTCTATCTCCTTGTTTTTACCTTGCTTTCGACGATGCCGAAGCAAGCAGAAGCGATACAGGAACGCATCGCTTCCGGTGTCGAAGTTGCCGCTGATGAGCGGGTTTTGGCGGAGAGCTGGGCCGAATTCGAAGCCTCTTTCGATCCGTCCGAGCACATTCTGGCCCGCGAGGCCCTGAAGTTTGAGGGGTCGTACCCGGAGGCATTCGCGGCCAATGCCCAGGAAGTGAGCGAAATTTACGTCAGAGCGCTGCCATTGCTGATGTTTTGGGATGCTGCGGCGTGCATGTTGCTGGGCATGGCGCTGTTCAAGACCGGCATGCTCCAAGGACGGAGGAGCGTGCGTTTCTACGCGTTTTTGGCAACCGCGGGTTTCATCATCGGGTTCGCGGTCAACAGCTTCGAACTATCGATGAAAATCAGTAGCGGCTATGCGATGCGGTGGGTCTCGGGCGCATCGATGTTCACGAACGATATCGGCCGCGTCTCGATGGCGTTGGGATTCGCCTCGTTGGCCCTGATCGCCTGCCAGCGGGGGTGGTTCTCAAGGCTGCGGCGCGGCTTGGCGGCGGTGGGGCGCATGGCGCTAACCAACTACATCCTGCAGAGCGCGTTCGGACTGGTCATCTTCCACGACTTTGGCCTTGGGCTGTGGAACGAGTTGGCCCGCCATCAACTGTATTTCATCGTGGCTGGCGAGTGGATCGTCTCGATCTCGTTTAGCGTTTGGTGGCTTCATCGCTACCGGTTCGGCCCGCTGGAGTGGCTATGGCGGTCGTTGACCTACAGGCACGTCCAACCGATGCGCCTCGATTCGCAGCGGCGGCGAGGGTTCGGCGAGCCTTCCGGCTGAACCCGTGGGGGCTGGAGTGCTGATACTCTTGGCGGGATAGCAGACAGCCCTACTCGGCGAGTACCGAATACTGCCTGCAACCGGCGGCGGTGTAGTCCTGCTCGGTAAGCGTCTCGCCGGCCTCCACCTTCTCGACGAGACGGTAGAACGCCTTCGCTTGCCTCCTACTTATGGTCGATGTCCACTCGATCAGTTTGCTCGGGGATGCACGAGCTGCCTTCAACTCCAGCGGATAACATCTCTCCATCACCGCGAATCCCGGATCGCCTTCGCCGCCCTCCATAGCGAACGACCACGGCATAGCACAACATCCCGCCAGCGCCGCAAGCGCAAGCGCAAGAACGCAGCACCTCACCGTGTCTTTATTTGATACGTCGAACACGCTTGTGCCGTATCCACATTCGTTGCTCGGTCTAACGATTCTACATCCGACCCAGAAGATTTCATTCCAAGCAGCGGCTTCATGCCCGCCGCCACGGCCATCGGCGCGGCGCTCTAATCCGCCTGCCGAGAAAATCCTCCGTCAGTTTTCGATCCAGGGTGATCTGACCGGATGCGCTCGCCGTGTCGTCCAGCAGCCAGTCGGGAATATCCGCTCTCGTTCGGGTGAATTCGAAGGCGGAGACCGAAACCACAATGTTGTTCCCGCTCGAACGATCTGCACGATCTGCCTCACGGTGCGGGGTTTGATCAGCAGGTCGCCGCGCCGGTTCGGTTTCAGGTCGGCCAAGCCTCGACTGTACGCCGGTTTGATCGTCTCGATCCTTGCGGTGATTTCCGGCACGGAGTAGCCGGCCTCTTCAGGCCGCTCCCCGGGCACATAGAGCGTTGCGCCATCCGGGTTGGATTGCGCCTCGAGCAGCGCGGGCGTCTCCTCGACGCGCACATTTTCCGTCGCATCGGATGCGCGAGGCAGGTCCATTCGGCTCGTTGCTGCGTCCCTCACCGCTTCATACTGCGCCAGATAGTGGTTCCAGGCGGTCTCGTCGTCATCGAATACGACCAGCGTTTCAGCTTGGCGGCCAGAGAACGCCCGTTCCGACAGATTGGCGGAACCGACGATGACCCGCGTCTTGCCGTCTCCCTCCAGCAAGTAGATCTTCGCGTGGGCGATGGCGTCCTTGACCACGAAGAAGCGCACCTCGTCATCGGCCACGCGGCGGTAACAGAAAACTCTGGGGTTCGTCCATGTGGATGCGATGTCGGGCAATCCCCGAAGCGGTAGCGCTATCCCGCCAAGAGTATCAGCACTCCAGCGGCTACGGTCGAGCCGATCACGCCCGCGACGTTCGGTCCCATGGCGTGCATGAGCAGCAGGTTGCCGGGATCCGCTTCCTGGCCGACGCGGCTGACGACGCGGGCCGCCATCGGCACGGCCGAGACGCCGGCGGCGCCGATGAGCGGATTGATGGGCCGCTTGAACACCAGGTTCATGCCCTTCGCCATGAGTACGCCGCTCGCGGTGCCGATGGCGAATGCGGCGACGCCGAGCAGCAGCACGCCCAACGTTTCCTTGGTGAGGAATTGGTCGGCACCGAGCTTGGAGCCGATGGCAAGGCCGAGAAAGATCGTCACCGTATTGATCAGCGCGTTGCGCGCCGTGTCGGTGAGCCGGTCCACCACGCCGCATTCGCGCATGAGGTTGCCGAAGCAGAACATGCCGAGCAGCGGCGCCGCCGTCGGCAGCACCAGCGCGACGACAATCAACAGCACCAGCGGAAAGAGAATGCGCTCGCGCCTCGAAACCTCCCGCAGTTGCGTCATTTCGATTCGCCGCTCCTGCGCCGTCGTCAGCAGGCGCATGATCGGCGGCTGGATAAGCGGCACCAACGCCATGTACGAATAGGCCGCGACCGCGATGGCGCCCATCAGGTGCGGCGCAAGCTGTTCCGCGACATAGATCGCCGTCGGGCCGTCCGCGCCGCCGATGATGGAGATGGCCGCCGCCTCCCGGAGGGTAAAGTCCATGACGCCGAGCTGGGTCAGACCCACCGCGCCGAGCAACGTCGCGAAGATGCCGAACTGCGCAGCCGCGCCCAGGAGCAACGTCCTTGGGTTGGCCAGTAGCGGTCCAAAATCCGTGAGCGCGCCGATCCCCATGAACACCAGCAGCGGGAAAACGGCCGTATCCACGCCCACCAGGTAGATCAGGTGCAGTATGCCGTCGCCGGTCGCGATCTCCACGCCCGGGATGTTGGCCAGGATGCCGCCGAAGCCGATCGGCACGAGCAAGAGAGGTTCGAACTTGCGCTCGATGGCGAGGTACAGCAGGAGCAGGCCGACGCCGATCATGACGCATTGGCCGAGCGAAATCTGATACAGGCCCGACGCCTGAATGATATCCATGAACTGCGACACGGGCGCTCTTTATGCCGACCGACGCGCCGTTCGACGCGTCGCCGCGCGACCTACGGACGCGGCGCGGTGCTGCCGCTCAATCAAGATCGAACAGCAGTTCGCCGACGGCCACCGCGTCGCCCTCCGCGACATGCAGGGCCGTGACGGTGCCGGCCCGAGGCGCGACCACCTCGGTCTCCATCTTCATCGCTTCGAGGACCAGCACGGCCTCGCCCTGCTCGACGTGCGCGCCGAGCGGCACGACGATCTTGAAGATGTTGCCCGCCATCGCCGCCGGCACCGCAGCCCCGTTGACCCGGGGACGCGGTATCGGTGCTGTCGTCACGCCGCCGCTTGCGGAGACCTCCACGGTGAACGCCTTGCCGTTGACGCGGACCTCGTAGGTCGCCGCTTCCTCCGGCGTTGCGGGCGCAGGCCCGGCATCTTCGCGGGGAACAGCTTCGAATTCCTCCGGATTGCCCCGGTTTTCGAAGAATTTCAGCGCAACCTGCGGAAATAGCGCATAGGTCAGGACATCATCGATGCGATCAACCGCCAGGATAATCGACCTGTTCCTGGCCAGCCTATCGAGCTCCGCCGACAGCGTCTTGACTTCGGGCGGCAACAGATCCGCGGGCCTGCAGGTGATGCGCGTTTCCGATTCCGGCAGTTGCTCGAGCAGCGCCGGCGACAGCGGCGCGGGCGTCGCTCCGTACTCGCCCTTCAGCAAGTTCGTCGTCTCCCTAGTCAGGGTTGCATAGCGTTCGCCCCGCAACACGTTGATCGCCGCCTGGGTGCCGACGATCTGCGAAGTCGGCGTGACCAGTGGAACGAAACCCAGGTCCTCGCGCACTTTGGGAATCTCCTCGAGTACGTCGTCCAGCTTGTCGGCGGCGTTCTGCTCGCGAAGCTGGCTCTCGAGGTTGGTCAACATGCCTCCTGGGACCTGCGCCACGAGAATGCGCGAGTCGACGCCGCGCAGGCTGCCCTCGAACGCGGCGTACTTCCTGCGTACCTGGCGAAAGTACGCGGCGATGTCTTCCATCAGCGTGATATCCAGGCCCGTATCCCGGCCCGTGCCTTCCAGGATCGACACCAGCGACTCGCTCGCCGAGTGCCCATAGGTCATGCTCATCGAGGAAATCGCCGTATCGACGTTGTCGACGCCCGCCTCCACCGCCTTCAGGCAAGTGGCCGTGGACATACCGGTGGTGGCGTGAGAGTGCAGGTGCACCGGAATCTCAAGCATCTCCTTCATCCGCGATACCAGTTCGAACGCGACGTAGGGCTTCAACAGCCCCGCCATGTCCTTGATGCACACCGTATGTGCGCCCATGTCTTCGATCCGGCGCGCCAGGTCGAGCCACAAATTGATCGTATGCACGGGACTCACCGTGTAGGCCATGGTGCCCTGGGCGTGCTTGCCCTGCTCCATCACGGCGGCGATCGCGGTTTCGAGGTTGCGCGTGTCGTTCATCGCGTCGAACACGCGGAACACATCGATGCCGTTCGCCGCCGCCCGCTCGACGAACTTGCGCACCACATCGTCGGCATAGTGCCGATAGCCGAGAATGTTCTGTCCCCGGAACAGCATCTGCTGCGGCGTGTTGGGCATCGCCGCCTTGAGCTTGCGGATGCGCTCCCAGGGGTCCTCGCCGAGATAGCGGATGCACGCGTCGAAAGTCGCCCCGCCCCAGGATTCGATCGACCAATAGCCGATGCGATCCAGCCTGTCCGCCACCGGCAGCATGTCCTCGACGCGCATGCGGGTCGCCAGCAGGCTTTGGTGGGCGTCGCGCAGGACGAGTTCGGTGATCCCGAGCTTGCTCATGGCCGGGCCTATGGTCCCGTCCCGGCCCCGGCGGCCGCGCGGGCGCGGTGGTGTCGTATCGCGGCGACCACGGCGGCAGCCATTTCCGCCTGCGCGTCGTGGTCTTCCAGAGCTTCCGCAGGTTCCGCAGCTTGCCGCCGAAGATCGATCAGCCGCGACATCGCGACGACCGCGGCGAGCAGCGCGGCGAGCAGGCAGAACACCGTCGCCATGCCCACCGCGGCCAGCCCGAACGCCTGCAGTAGCAAGTCAGCGTTCATGACAACGCCACGCGTGTTGCACGGGATGGCTTCACCTTTGCCATGCGTGCTGCTGGCTCGGCTTGCTTCATCGCGGAATCCTCGTCCCCGTCAAGGATATGGCGCACCCGACAGGATTCGAACCTGTAATCCCCGGTTTCGTAGACCGGTGCCTTGTCCAATTTGGCCACGGGTGCATATGTAAAAAGGGCGCGTATTATCGTGGAAAGGGAGCGGCGGAAACAAGTGGGAGCTTGTCGTCGGATCTTGTCTGGGGCCATGTCACATCACTCCGATGTCTGCCGGGCATGCGCACCTTGCCGCGACGGGCTGCGGGTTTGACTATTGCCCGGTGGGCCTCTACCGTCCCCGGCCTAACCTGTTTGGCCCGTGCCATGTCCCGCATCCACCTCAGCCTACACGAGGCACGCGTCATCGGCTGCCTGATGGAGAAGGCCGTGCTGACGCCGGATCAATGCCCGTTGACGCTGAACGCACTCATGGCGGCCTGCAACCAGAAGTCGAGCCGGGAGCCGGTATTGGCGCTGGACCGTGGTACCGTGGAACGGGTGGGGCGCGACCTCCAGGAGAAGTCGCTCGTCACCAGGGACGAGAACTTGAGAACCGGCGTCGTGAAGTATCGGCAGCGACTATGCAACACGATGTTCAGCGACCTGAGCTTGGCCGAGGACGAATATGCGGTGCTCTGCCTGCTGCTCCTCCGTGGCCCGCAGACCCCCGGCGAACTGCGGGCGCGTAGCGCGCGCCTGCATGGATTCGCGGACAACGGGGCGGTGGTCGACACGCTACTGCGCCTGATGGATACGGCGCGCGAAGGAGGCCCGCTGGTCGCCAGACTCGCGCGGGTACCCGGACGCCGCGACCACCAGTACGCGCACCTGCTGTCTGACGCCATCGAGTCCGTGCCAGAGGACGAGGCGTCGGCGCGGGCCGAGCCCCGGGTCGGAAGGCGCGCCGATCTGGAACAGCGGGTCGCCGCGCTGGAACTCGAGGTGGCGGCGCTCAAGCGAGCATTGTCGACGCCGCGTTAGGAGGGCATGTGGAGGTCAGCGCGTTGCGAACGCCGGCGCCTGCCGCTCGAACTCGGGGGCGTGCGGCTTACGTCATGGCGGGCGCGAGTTCTCGGTAAGCGCTCTTCAACACCCTGCTAGCCGAGTGCAGGAATATCGCCAGCAGGATCACGGCCACGACCAGATCGGGCCAAGGAGAGGCGAAGACCCAAACGGCGACCGCGGCGGCGATCACCGCGAAGCCCTCGATGACGTCGTTGCGCGAACACTCCCAGGACGACGACATGTTCACGTCGCCGGTGCGGTACGGAGTCAGCAGCTTGAGGCAAACAACGTTGCCTACCAGGTTGATCACGGCCGCGGCGGACATGGTGCTTGCCACCGGAGCGTCCAACTCCGTCAGACGCCAGGCGATCTGCGCGGCGACCGCCAGGGCGGCGCCGAGGATCAGCAACCCCTTGACCATGGCAACCCGGGCCTTGGCCTGGACCGACGCGCCGACCACGGCCATGCTCAGCGCGTAGGTGAGTGCGTCGCCCAGGTTGTCCAGGGTTCCCGAGAGGAGCGCGGAGGAGCCGCTCATCACGGAGCCCGCGACCATTACCGCGAAGATCGCCACGTTGATCCCGAACACCCACGCCAGTACGCGGCGCTGGCGGCCCTGCAGGTTGGCTATATCGACGGTATTGCTGCAGCAGGAATCCATGTCTACTTTTGGTGGCAAAGGCTTTTGCTCGGTTTCGGTGCGTATGTTCCCACAACAGACCACCACGTTGGGTTGAAATCGGATCATCACAACCCGAGTTTTCTCAACAGCGACGGCTGTCTTGTCGGTCGAGGAGTCGAGCCACGAACCTCGTTGGAGACATTCACCCGAGATTCCGAAAGCGTTTGCCCGATCTCCTTGCCGGAACGGAATCCATGGAGTACAACTCGCTCGGTCAGCCACCATCAAAGGAAGTCTCCATGGGCGTCGTGCAAGTCACAGTCACTATCCGCAATCCCGCAGAACCCGAGCGTTCCTGGGACGGGCTGTTCCTGGTCGATACGGGATCAACCGACTGTGTCGTGCCCGGTCACGCTCTGCGGGAAATCGGCATAGAGCCGGGAGGCCGTCGAACTTACGAACTTGCGGACGGCCGCGAGGAGACAGTCGACATCGCCGTGGCCCAAGTCGAGTTCATGGGCGAAATGGTCGGCGCCACCGTCGGTTTCGGCAACGACGACATAGAGCCGATTCTCGGTCTGACGGCGCTGGAGTCCGTCGGCATCGAGATCGACCCGCTGTCGCAACGCCTGAAGCGTAGGCCGTCCGTCCGCATGAAGGGCCGCGCGGCGCGATGTAGCGATCACAAGCGCCTCGCCGCGTAGCCGCCACGGTGCTCGGCCAAGCTGGAGCCAGCGCCTATGCGTGCGCGTTGGTTCAGCGCGCCCGGATCTGGCCGTCTTCGTCGAATTGGAGCCCGGACATTTCGCGGTAACGCTCCGCTCGCTTCGGGTCGGTCCGGCTCAGAAAGAAGTACATCGTCGTTGCCGCTTGTTGCCGCGCCTCCTCACCGACCAGACGGTTGTAAATCCGCTCCGCAAACGCGGGGTCTCCCCCAAACAGGGCTTGCGACAACACGCCATTGATCGCCCAATCGCGACCGGAGGCGGGAACCTGATTGAGGAATGCGGTGGCGCCCTCACGGTCGAAACCCGACCAGCTGTGGAACGCACTGCGATATAGATGCTGGCTCAAGTCGTCGTCCATGCGAGCAATAGCGCGAACCGCGGCTCGAGGGTTCGTCTCGACCCATGTGGACATCAACTGGGATCCGGCAATCTGCCTGGCTTCGCGGTCGTCAATGCGTTCGATCAAGCGCCGCGCCGCTTCCGGGGACTTGGCGGCGATCGCCCGGACGATCATCGAGGCCGACTGGCGCTGGGCTCCGGTCGACTGGTCCATCAGCCAGTCGAATGCGGCTTCAGGATCCAGCTTGGTGTATCCGCCAACGACGGCGGCAACGGCGGCGGGTGTCTTGTCGGGCGAGGAGTCGAGCCAGGCCGCCGCGGCCAGCGGCTCCTCGCTCGCCCATTGCCGTATCACGGTTTCGATTACCCTGGATCGGTGTCCCCCGTCGAGGCTGCTTGCGAGCGCCAGGGCTCCCTCGGGGTCCGAGTTCGCGTACGCGCCCAATGTCGTGGCAAGCAAAGACGATTGACCGGAGGATGGGGGTTGGGCCCGAACCCACTCGAATGCCGATCGGGGGTCGGATTGCGTCCACGAACTGATCACCGAATGCTGGGCTGCCTGCGTGAGTTGCGGATCGGCCATTGCCTCAAGGGCGGCAAGCGCCGCCCTCGGGTCGGTTCGTGCCCAGACGACGAGTACCCTTCGCGCAACGCTGAGCCTTGCCCCGGGATCAAGCGTCTCGGCAATCTCCAGCATCTCTAAAGGGGAATCCTCGGCAACGGCCCCGGCGACCTCGCCGAGCAGCATCGCGCGATTCGCCGACTGCGGCCGCGCGAGAGCCCAGTCCCAGGCGGCTTCGCGGTCTGTGCCAACCCAACGCTTGAGCAGCGCTGGCTGCCAGGAGTCCCGCTTCGCCATGTCGAGGGAGTCCAACGCGGAGAGCGCGGCCGAGGGGTGCTCGTCAAACCAGGTGTAGGCGATTCCCCACAATGCCTGCGTTCGCGTTTCGCCTTCCTCCATCGACAGCGTATTCTGCCAGGCGCTCGCGGGGTCCGTCCTGGCGTCGGCGCTTGCCCGCATCTGGTTCAGGTAGGGTTCTACCGAGAACCGCTGCGCGATTTTCTCCTTGCGGCTATCGCTCAAGCCTTCGCTCTGACTGATGATGTACATGGCCGCCTGGCTTCCGAGCGATGGGTCAAGCGTTTCGACGAACCCCAAAGCCGCGTCGAGATCGTCGACTGCCCACACAGCCAGGGCACGCATCAGTTCGACTGGACGATCGCCCCCTTCGGCAAGAAGCCGGGTCGCGGCCGCGCGAGGCGCGAGTTGAACGTACCGCGAATAGATGACCGACCTCAGCGTCCTGCCTTCGTTCGGCAGTGCCTTCGCCTCCTCGAGCAGGTCTTCCACTATGTGCACGTCCGCAGATCGCAACAGGTCGTACATCGCGGCGATTCGGTCGAACCGGCTCGGCAACTCCTGGATTTCCGCCAGCAAGACAGCGCGCGAATCTGGGGATGCCTTCCGAGCGATTGAAGGAGGTGATATTTCTGTGGTCCCAGACGGCGAAACGCGTTCGCCTTCCACTCCGTCCCACGTTATCAGCAGCACGGCGCAAGCACCGATTGCAACGCCAGCGGCAAATATCCCAACCCACTTGATCATGCGCCGGTGCGCCTACGCTCAGTGGCGTCGTGCCTGGCGATGCGGAAGATCGACGTGTGTTCGATCTCCGTGGCCACCTCGCCGTCCACGACGTAGGCGATGCCGAGGTCCACGAACTCGTGCCCCTTGCGCCGCCACTTGCGCGTCGGCACGGTGCGGACTTCTATTACATCGCCCACGCGCAACAGGCGCCGGAAGCGCACCACGGAGCCGACGTGAATCCACGCCGGCAGCACGTAGCGCCGGATGAAGGCGCGGTTGGCCGTGCCCAGGATGGCGTGAGGATGCAGGACTCCCGTCCGGTAGCAGGCCAGGCCGTCCTCCACCTGCGCGGCGGACTCGGCGTTTTCGACGGCGTCCGGTGACCACGCCCACGCCGGGAACGGCTCGCCCACGGTCACGTTGTCCCACTCGATCTCGGGTCGCTGGCTGACCGGTGCACCGGGTTCGATGGTCGCGAGCCCGTCGTCCGTGTCGAGATGACGCGTGTGCAACTCGGCAAGCAGGATGCCGCGCGCGTGGCAACGGACGGTGTGCGTGCCGCCAGCGGTGTCATGTGTCACGGTCAGAGCGTCGCCATCGTAGGCGGGCTTGAGAAAACGCACGCTCACGTGCGACCCCGCGAGCCAGTCCGGCCCCAGCGTATCGACCAGCGGATGGGTCATGTGCCCGAACACGGCGGCGCCGGGCACCAGCGCGCCCTCGAAACCGAATCGCGCCGCGACCTCGTCGCTGTGGATGCGGTTCTCGGTGTCAACGGAGAAGTTCCGCGCGGTGGTCAGGTAAACGCTCACCTACTCCTCCAGCATCAGTAAGCCTGCACCGATGAGGGCGCGCCCGAGGAGCTGCGCGGGTCCCCGATGCGGGCCGCTTTCTCTTCGTCGAACCACCATCCGTCCGGGAACGGCGCCACATACATTTCGTCGGGCAGTTCCAGTCGCCCGAATTTGTTCCAGTAGACGATACGCTTGTCCTCAAGCGCATCCAGCGGTATCTGATAGTAGTTCCACAGCAGCACGCGGTCGAGCGCTGGTCGCCGAAGCGGTCACCGCGCCGATAGACCCCACGCGACACTACGGGTTGGCGGATGGCATTCTGAGATCGGGAGCAGAACTGTGACAAGCTGTGACGTCGAGCTATAACATGATGTGGAATCGGACTATGACGTTGCGGTCCAAGTACCCCGCCGAAAAGGCAGTAGGACCGAGCCCGCGTTCGGAGATGTCGGTGGCCACGGGGACCTAACTCAGATGCCGACTTCCCGACCTCGCTCAAAGGCGGTATCGACGGAGTGGCCGATCAGGTGTTGGCGGAGAGGTGCCAGCGTACCCTGATCGAACAGTATTCTCACGAATAGCCCGTCTCCCGCAATGCCTTGGTCTCGTGGTCGAGAACGGACTCTATCTGCCATCCCTCGACGCCTGGAAACCACTCCAGGAACTCATGGATCGACGCGCCGTCCTTCAGGTTCTCGAAGAGTGAAACCACGGGGACTCGAGTACCCGAAAACACCCAGCAACCGCTGACTTTTTCGGGATGGCGTTCCACGGCAGTGCAACTCTTCCAACTGGTCATGACCGTTCGTCCGGCAGACGCGCGACCCATCTCATGCGATACCCAGCCGCAAGGCTCAGGACGGTGAGTATCGACACGATGTAGTGTTCGCGGAGTTTCCTGAGGGCGTCGGGCACGTCGTCCCAGACACCCATGCGGTGCCACGCGCGGTTGAGTTCGTCGCGGTCCGCCTCGGACAGTTCGAGTTGCGGATGGGCGTCCGCCAACTCGTCCAGGACGGCTCGATGGAGCTGATTCCCCACCTGTTGACGAGGGCTGCAAGAGCGATCATCCATGGTAGTCGAAGCCAGGACCTGATGGGGTCACCACGCTGGCGTCAGTGATCGATGCGGCGGGAGTGGTGCCCCGGTTTACTCTCTTGCGCTTACGTTGCCAGCCTTCTCTCTCGCCAATCTCAATTTCTCCGAAATGTGATCCCACGACTTGACGCCGCAACGCTCGGCCCACGCATCGTGGATGGCACCGAGTTCTCCCACGATCGCCGGATGCCGCTCCGCCAGATCCTGCGTTTCCGTGCGATTCGCGACAATGTCGTAGAGTTCCCATTCGCCGGGATACTTGCACACCAGTTTCCACCGTCCGCGGCGTACCGCCTTGTTGCCCTCGTGTTCCCAGATCAGCGCGTCCTTGTGATTGGGCTGATCGTGGAAGATCGGCGCGAGACTCGTCCCCTCCAGGGGCACGATGTCGTTGCCGTTGAATCGCGTCGGGTAGTCGGCGCCGGCCACGTCGAGGCAGGTCGCCATGATGTCGGTGAGTTGGCCCGGCTGGTGCCGCAGGGCGCCGCCGTCGTCGATGACGGACGGCCAGTGCGCGATCAGCGGCGTGGCGATGCCGCCCTCGTGAACCCAATGCTTGTATTCCCGGAACGGCGTGTTCGACAGATTGGCCCACGGGACGCCGTAGCTCTGGTAGGTGTGCTCGGGTCCGGGCATCACGGTCGGATCGTTGCCCCGCATGACGGTTCTGCCGTCGCGCGTTTGCGTTTTGCCCGCGGGGTAGGTGGGTGGGAGTGGCCGAACTTCCGCCGCGAATTCCTCGGCGCAGGCGCCGTTGTCGGCCAGAAACAGAATCAGGGTGTTGTCGATTCGGTTGGTTTCCTCGAGCGCGGCGACGATGCGGCCGATGCCCTGGTCCATCCGGTCGATCTGCGCGGCGTACACTTCCATGCGCCGCTGTTGCCACCCCTTGTGCGGCGTCTCCTCCCATGGCGGCTGCGTCGGATCCCGTTCCGTCATCGGCCACGACGCATCGACAATGCCCATGGCGCGCATCCGTTGCAGACGTTCTTCGCGCAGACGGTCCCAGCCCGCCGCGAATCGACCCCGGTACCGGAGGATATCGTCTTCGTGGGCGTGCAACGGCCAGTGCGGCGCGCTATAGGCGGTGTAGAGAAAGAACGGGTCATCGCCATTCGTGGCGGCATGTTCCCGGATGTAGTTGGCCGCCTCGTCGCTGATCGCGTCGGTGAGGAAGAAATCCTCGGGCAGGCTCGCCAGGTCCACCGCGTCGTTGTCCCGGGTCAATGTACTCGGTTGCCAGTAGTTGGCCGCACCTCCGAGGATGCCGAAGTAGCGGTCGAAGCCGCGTTGGCGCGGCCAACTGTATTTGGGACCGTCGGGCCCCTGATCGTGACTGACGTGCCACTTCCCGCTCATGTAGGTGGCGTAGCCCGCCAGCTTCAATGCCTCGCCGATGGTGACACAGGTGTCGCTGAGGGAGCCGCGGTATCCGTCCTCATCGAGCTGTGCGGTCATCCAGCCGATGCCGACCTGGTGCGGATGCAGCCCGGTGAGGATCGACGCCCGGGTGGGACAGCAGCGGGCGGTGTTGTAGAACTGGGTGAGGCGGATACCGTCTGCGGCGAGGCGGTCGAGGTTCGGGGTCTGCACCTCGCCGCCGTAGCAGCCGATATCGGAATAGCCCATGTCGTCGTTCATGACGAGCAGGATGTTCGGTTGGTTCGTTCGCATAGGATTCCTTGGTCTACCTACCGTCGGGGCGACCCTCGCGGGCGCCCGCGCCTAGTTTCCGCACGGCCTCGATACTCTACGGTCGACCCAACCCGCCCGCAAGGCGCGCCGTGCGTTCCGTGCCAGCCATTCGAGTCGATGGCAATGGTGCGACGATGGCAATCAACGAGGTCCGGACCATGGGTCAATTATGGCGAATGAAGATTGCGTCTGGAAGAGGATCTTCCCGATGATCCGACAAGCCATCCGTGAACGTCTGGCGTCGGCACGCCTCGCCTGATGCTGTCCTGGGGAAGCGACCGATGCCCGTCTAGCTTTTCAGTGTTGTCGCCATCGCCGCCCTTGGCCTCGCCGGCATCGTCGTTCGTTTCCTGATCTACGGAGACCTCGATCCCACCTGGAGAGCGGAACGTCGTTGATGCTGATGGCGCCATCGTCGGTTTCATAGAGTCTGAGTAAAAGCGACTTCAAGGTGGATTTGCCGGAACCCGTAGCGCCCACGATTGCTTGTCCTCATCCTGGCGCAGTACCTGATGGCAGGCTGGACCATCGCAGAACAATCTCGCAGCGCGCGCGCAACGAACAGTGCTCTCACGTCGCGCATCCAGGAAGTGTTCGGTGCAATGCGTGTCATCAAATCGAATCGGGCAGAGGAACGATCACGTAGCCTTCAGCTACCTGCCGGACACACCGAGGGCGAGCCGAGCCGGAGGCGGTCGGTGGTGTAGTCGGCCGCAATCCCAGTGGCGAAAGTTGTAACCGGCGGCCTTGGTTTGCCAAGCGTGCTGTGTGCCGTACGGCGTGCCATCGAAGGCGAGTTGATGGTGACTGACCGGGCCTTCACCCAATTCAGCCTCGCCTGAAGATACCACTAGTGTTCCGTCATAATTTAATTTGAGGATAGACGGACTTCAGCTTGCGGCGCGCGTCGCCGATCCCCATGTGCCAGTCGACGCCGCGCTGGGCGTTGTTGACATCGGTGGACCACGCCGCGATTTCTTCGCGCAGCGTATCGATGTCGCCGATGCGGCGATCTTTCAGGCATTGCCGCGTCATGCAGCTGAGTTCGCTCTCCGCGACGTTCAGCCAGCTGCCGTGCTTCGGCGTGTGGCAGAACTCGATGCGGCGCACCAGGGCGCGCGCCCGGGCCGGCTCGAACACTTCGTAGAAGGCGCCTCGGGTATGCGTGTTGAGGTTGTCGGACACCAGCGTGACACGCTCGCAGCCGGCGTGGCGGCCCTCCAGCAACTCCGCCACCTCGCGCGCCCAATCGGACTTCGTGCGGCGCGGGCGCGCAGTCGCCCGCCGAAATCCAGCCAAGGGCTCGCAGAACAGGAAGATCGACGCCGTGCCGGCGCGCTCGTACTCGTAATCGACGCGCCGCGGGCGCTTCGCGGTGGCCGCGATCGGACGCCGAGTCTCCCGCACCAGCTGCACTGGCTGCTCGTCCATGCACAGCACCGGCCAAGCGGCGTCGTAGGGCCTCGCGTAGGCGTCCAGCACCCGCTCCATGTTCGCCGCGAACTCGGCGTCGGCCTCCGGCGGAATCACCCAGTACGCGACCTTGCGTCCGCTGACGCCGTTTTTTTTAGCGTCCGCCGAACGGTCTCGTGACTCAACGACTCGACGATCTCCAACTCCACCGCGCGCCGCGCCAACAGCCGCAGCGACCAGTTCGCGTAGCCCGGCGGCGGCGCGCCCAGGCGCAGCGCGATCAACTGCGACTCCTGCTCGCCGTCGAGCCGCTTCTCCACCGGCGGCGTCGCCCGGCGCTTGCGCTCCAGCGCCGCCGCGAAGCCTTCCAGCACGAAGCGCCGCCTGACGTTCTCCGCCGTCTGCCGACGGCACGAGTAGGCTTCCGAGATTTGCCGGTCCGTCCAACGCGGCCCGTCCTCGTCGGCCTGCAGCAGGATCCGCGCCCGCCGCGCCTTCTGGCTGCCGCCCGACAGCTTCCGAACCGCCTCGCGGCACCACTCCCGCTCCTCCTCCGTCAGCCGAACCACGTATATCTTCCGCATGGGAAACCTCCGCCGTCCCCCAACAGCGCCTTCCCGTCACATTCTAAAGCCCGATCACCAATATCCCTAATCTTATTTGTGACGGAACACTAGTCGTGTAGTGACTTGCGAAGTGCATCCAGCGCATCGGCGTAGAAAAGAACCTGGACCTTCGTCGCGACGTCATCTGATAGATCGATCAGCGCTCGTCGACTGGATACGGGCACAAGCACGGTGTTGGCCCCCTTTTCCATGGCCAGCTCTACGACATCGATCGGACTATGAATTGGTTCGATGGTGCCGCCCAGGGTGATTCCGCCGGCGACAACAAGGCCACCTTTCAAGGGCTTGCCAAGTAGTGCGGAGCAAAGACCGACGAGAACGCCGACGCCAAGCTGCTCGCCGCTTTTGGCAGCGTCGAACGAACGAAGCTGCAGCACAAACTCATGCTCGCGGGGATTGCGCTCGCCGACGAGTTCCCGCGACCTTGCGTACAAGTATTGCTCAGCGATACCCGCGCCTTCACGGAAAGGACCTGGCGGAGACCGGTTCAGAATTCGGACGCCGCCACCGCGGCTCTCGGTCACCTCGATCCGGAAAAGGCCCGTGCTCTCGTCGTGGCCACCGGGGCTGATCGCCCAGACCTGTCCGGCTGGCAACGGATCGGAGCCGATGCTGTTCTCGCTCTGCAGTTCTGGGGTAGACACGAATTTCTCGACACCGTCCAAACCCATCACGTAGCTGAACTGCGTGTTGCGGAACTCGGCCGATCCGATGCGCTTCTGCTGCTCCTTGACACGACGACGGACTTCCAGGGCGAGACGTACCGCCCATTCCAGGTCGTCGTCCGGGACGGCGACAGTGGAATCCGGATAGAGAAGCTTCAACAGACCGGATACAGTCTTGTTGACAGCGTTCTGATCTCGCCCGGAGAGGGCTCCGCCGCAATGTACCCGCCCCTGAAGCACATTCACTCGGCTTTGCGAACGAAGGCGAGAGAAGCATTCCGCGAGTACGTCGCTGACCAGTCCAAAGCGGTCAGTGAATAACTCCTTGTTTATCTTCGGGACATCCCATCCCGGTAGATAACAGTGGATACGGTCCATGAAAGCGGTGTCATTCCGCATCTCCGGCGGCATTGGACCGAATAGGTGCCCCACCCTCTGCTGATGCTCCACGTCCACGTCGAAATTGCCGAGCATAACGATGCCGCCTTCGGCGCGAATGCTCTCCCGGCCGCGCGAAAACTCCCCCGACTCCATGTATCCCTTCATGATGTTGACGCCGTCCTTCTGATCGAAGGAAATCCCCGAGACCTCATCGAAACAGACGACATCGTACTGGCAGACAAGGCCACGCTGTCCGTTGGCCATGTTGACGAACATGCGTGCGACCGTAGCCTTGCCGCCGGAAACAAGGTGGGCGTAGGGCGAGACTTGCTGGAAGAGATGGCTCTTGCCCGTGCCGCGTGGGCCGAGCTCGACGAGGTTGTAGTTCCGCTCCACGAACGGCACCATGCGCAGCAGAGTTGCGTCTTGGGCGCGGACGCCGAGGGCGGCTGGCTCCAGGCCGACGCTGCGCAGGAGTAAGTCCCTCCACTCGCGCGTGGTCAGGGTCGATCGGCCGCCGGCGACCTTATCCAGAATGTCGCGTGACGATAGCTGAATCTCACGGAGGTTCAGGATCTCAAACGGCCTGCCGCCCTTTTCTTGAGCGATACTGGCGTCGTAGCCGAGCTCGACCTCGGCATAGAAGCCGCCCGTTAGCATTCGCTCGTGACCGAGGACGACCTTGTCCGAGATGCGCACATCGTTCAGGCGGAGGCTCGGTAGAGTTGCCAGATAGCTGTCAGTCTTGGCGTCGAGCCGGGCCGTGATGATGTCGATGATGCGCACGGAGCCGCGATCCCGCGCCTTGGACTTGAACAGTTCTTCTTCGCCCGCCCGCACCGTCCTATCGGAAAGCTGCGACTGCACCATTTGAAGGCCTTCCTCGATCTCTTCAGGCACGGTGCTGGCGCAGTAGCGCCCAAGCATGAACTCGACCACATAGGTCGGAACGGGAAATTGACCACGGAAGCGGCGCACCAGGTCCTTGCGCACGATATGCCCGGGGAAGGCTTCTGCCGCTTTATGGTCCAGTTCGTCGAGCTCGATCACGTCAGTCCTCCCCAACCGTCAGGGTACGGCGGGCCAGCGCACGGCCTTCATCGTCCAATACGACGAGGCATGCAGTTTCGCGATCATGTTCGTCACTCACCAGGAACGAGGTGCGTCCCCATTCGTCCAGAACCCGACCACCCTTGATCAAGCTTGGTCCGTTGATCTCCGAACCGAGGCGCAGATCGACACTGAGATCGGTTCCGTTCGCGACCTCGACGCGAAGGCGTAGCCCCTCCCACTTGGCCGGCAAGATCGTGACGGTGCGCTTTGCACCGCCACTTGCCACCTCAAGAACGGGCAGGATGCATTCCTGCGGACTGACACCGCCATGCGCGTACTCGTAGCCCGCAAAAAAAGACCGCGCTCCCATCGCCGTCGCCACCGAAACCTCGGGGTTCCACGTCCAAGAGATCTGAAGATAGGAGGTTTGCGCTTTCGCCTTCACCAAGGCACAACGCGTTCGTTTGCCGTTCGGCTCCACCAACCCGACGTCGAGCGCAGCATGGGGTAACCCGCCCGGCATCAGCAGCCATCCATGGTCCGTGACGATGCGGAGGCTTCGTCCGGACCGTACCAACTGAAGGATGCGATCGACCGCATCCCGGATGCCAGCCGAGAGGCGTTCGGCGAGGCGTGCCCCCAGCGCATGTCCCTCTTCGTCGAAGCGCCCGGTCTCTGTCCAGAGCTTCGCATCGGGTAGGAGGGCGCTGTCCGTTTCCCACCCTTTAGCTTCCATGAGCTTGAAGAGCACGGGCTTCGTCGCCAGCTTGCCGTCCGGCGAAAGCGGTAGAACGTCGGAGGTCGTCGGCGGGCCGACCAACATGTGCGCCACCGGTGAGACCATTGGCTTGCATGTCGCGGTCACGGTTGGAAACCCAGACCACATCCAGTCGAGGGACACTTTCACGCCTTCAGTTTCAAGCCGGCGGACTAGCGCGCGCGCAAGGTCCATGCGCAAGCCATCCACAAACAGGATCGTGTTGGCTTCCGGTTCGGCATCGGGCGGCGCGGCGAGCTTCACCTTGCCAATCCGAATGAGTTCTTGGAGTGACACTGCGCCCGCTTCCATCCAGGGCAGATAGACCGCTCGGAGCGCCGCAGTTACGGCTTCACGGTCGAGTTCGCGCGGCGCTGCCGCCAGGGCGCACATTGCGGCCGAGTCAGTATCGGCACCGGCCGCGACATACGCTTCCGCCAGCGCATTGCCGTCATGGCTCGGAAGCGGTGTAGCCACCGCGACCTTCGTGATGAAGGCGAGTGCCTGCGCCAGAGGCGCTTCGCCGCGCCGCGCCCAGATAGTTTCTCGCCGCGAGGCGTGCTCTTCGTTCAGCTCAGCGATCCGCTTCTTCGAAGCTTCCGGCGACAGGTCAGCGAGCGAGAGCAGTGCCTCACGCAGCTTCTTCTCGTCCTGCGCGTTCAGCCGTGGATACGAGTCCCTGTTTTCCAATTGCTCCAAGAGGGTCTCGGGTTGTTCGAGGCAGAGATAGGCGACGACTGTCTCGAAACCAGTCGAGGCTGCGAAGCGTCCCCAAACCTCCCCCCACCTGCCTTCGCGTTTGGCCAGCCGCCGCACCGCATCTTGCGGAGACAGCTTGCGCGGATCGAACTTCAGTTGCTTTTCCGCAATGTTCGCAAAGGCTGCGAACCGGCCTGGATCACCCGCCTCGGTGAATGCACCGTCGATCCAGTCGAGCACGTCAGCGGCGAGGTCGGGAGCCAGCAGCGCATTCAGCTGGTCCGCGTCCCAACGCTTGTCGCGCAGGTCTTCCACAGGGCGGCTGCAGAGACGCGAGGCGGCGTGCGCGAGGGCGGCGCGGGTCGCATTGTCTTCGGCGATGCCAAGTTCCAGGGGGCCGCGATCCGACGCGAGAAAGCCCCGCAGCGTCCAATCCTTCCCGTTCACGTGCCCGAACAGGGCGCCTGCCACCGTGTACCAGACCAGCAGCCGCATGAGAGCCGGGCAGTCGTCCGCACTTTTCAGCGTCTCTCGCCCGACACCAGGCAGATAGAGGATCGGCGTGACGCCCTCGGGAATGTCGATCCCTGAAACGGCCCTAGCCAATGCGGCGCGTAGCCAGACGGCCGGGCCGGTCCGCGTCGCCGCGTCGAAGTCGCCGTAGGTCAGCAGTTCCGGCAGTCGCTCGCGCAGTGCCGGAAGGAGCGGCAGGAACTCCTGTTTCGCATCGCACCACAACACCGCTTCCGGCGGTGCCTCGGCGGCAGCGTTGTAGCTCGCAGCGTCTCGGACGGCAGCGACAAGGGCGTCGAGCGGCGTCCTCACTTCACCGCCTCCACCCGTTCCGCAGCGGCCTCGCGCGCGGCGCGCTTCTCGGCCAGTGTGGTGTGGTGGTCATTGCGGCGCTCGCCGTTGAACGCGTCGTACCAGGGGGCCGACGCGACGTCCTTACCGCGATCCTTGCCCTTCAGGATCTTCGACAGATCACGGGTCAGTACCCCCGCCATGATGAAGGGGCGGATGTTCTGGCGCACGCCGTCGTCCAGATCGGGGTCCCAACCGACCGGCTGCTGGGCGAGCGACTTCCAGCGCACGAAGATATCGTAGGGTTTCTCGCCTTCCAAGATATTCTCCAGCTTCTGCTGCAACTCGCGGCCCTTCTCGTAGCGCAGCGCGTTGTTATCCGCCTTGGCCCGGGCGAGCCAGTCGCCGAGCATGGTGTAGGTGAGCTTGCGCAGGTTGGCTTGGTCGAAGCGGTGGTAGTGGACGACGACCGAGAAGCCGTCCTTCAATCCGTCCGAGATGTGCCACAGGAACGGCCGCTGGCCGAACAGGGCGCAGTGCTGCCGGAAGGCGCGGTCGCGCACCCAGGCTTCGAGTGAGCCGTCGCGAGCGGCCTTCTTGTCGAGCGTCTCGTCAGCCTCGGCGACCAGACGGCGCTCCAAGCCGTCGGACCAGTCGGCCCCGAATGCTCCGGCGAGGTAGGCGCGGAGCCGGTCGGCTAGTGGCTTTTCTCCGGCGACAGCCGGGACGCCGAGAAGGCCGTCATTGTCCCCGGCCGAGAGCTCTGCGGCTTTTGCAATCCAGGCACGCGCCTCAATCGAAAGGCGCATCTCGACGTTGCTCTCAGCTGGCCAGCCGTAGCCGCAGAGCCGTCCAAGAGCAACGTGGAGCGCCGCCCCAACATTCGCTTTCGCCGGATGCCCGTGGAAAGTCCACTGCGTCGCGTCCTCAGAATAAGGTTCCGGCAATCCGTTTGGATACTTCTCAGAGGCAACTGATCTCCAAAAATCGATATCAAAGGGGATCTTGAGTAACGTTCTTGGTGCCAATTTGAGCGAATTATCGATCTGGCGCACTAGTCTGCTAAATTCTCCACTTTCGCAAAATTCCCAAATTGCCGGAAGATCGCTTTTGTCCTTGGGTACGATAGCGCTGCTATTGGAGTCAAATCTCTCGCCTGTATAAATTGAGCATGCGGCGTTGCCCATCAAGCCAACAATAATCCCGCTCTTCCCCCAAAATGGCTTTCCTGCTCGCCAATTTTGAGCTGCATGATTCAAGTGTTTAACGCTTTCAGCAAGCCTAAATAGCGACCCGGACTCGTGCTCCCATTTGAGAGCTTTATCGCGGCCAGAAAATGGTCTTGTGGTGTTTACCGCAGTTTGAACTGGTTCCCAAGCGGTGCCAAAGTATTCGATCTCCCAAAACTGAGCAAAAAACTGGAACATATCTCCGGCGTGAAGGCCGCTGCGTGATTCAGCGTACCGCTCAAGAAAAATTCCAATATTAGACCCGCCCACTACAAAGCGACTATCCGGGTTCGTCATAACGGTCGCAGTGTCACTCCGGCTCACAGTGGCATCAAAAAGAGACGCTCGATTAGTACTAAAGTTCCTTCTGTCTGTGCTGTCTAAAAAGGAGAATGATAGATCCTCGCTCTTACGGTTCGTCTCTATTAATAGCGCTGGATTCGCTCGTACGGGATAAGAGAATGCATTCCAGCCAAGACGCGCCACAAAGCGCGGTCTATGACGGCGCAGAAAATCCTTACGATATTCCGTGTATGGACCAAGATAGAGCCATTCTCCAAGCGAAACGGTTGCCGCAACCCCGCCTGGAGTTAGCCAACTTTTGATGCGCTCAAGAAAGGCAGTTGCTAAGTCGTATTTGCCAACCGAAAAATGTTCATCAATGTAGGTTAGTAGAATTGAGTGATGTTTTTGAATTCCCAGGTAAGGAACATTTGTAGCTATAAGTTCAAACTTATTAAATAACAAACCAGTTGCATCTGCCAATCCTCTAGCGGCAACTACACCTTCGATATGTTCGGGTTCATGCCTTCTTGATCGGGCGATCACCGGCTCTAAAAGCATCTCGAGCTTCTGTATTCGTTCTATCTCGAATAGATTTCTTCCAGAAGATTCTATTAGGCTTCCCAAAATGGGGGCCCGATCGAACAGATCGTGCAGTACACTGAGTGAGTATTCGAGTTCGGTATCGCCATTTGCCATAGCGACAAACTCTTTCTTTGGGAGAGGCGCCGCGGCACCGACCCATGCAATACGCGGCCGCGGCAGTGCCTGCCATCCACCAATGCGCCATGCGCTGAGCGCCACGGCGAAGGCCGCGATCTGCACGCACCGCCCATCGATCTCCAGACCATGAAGATTGTCGCGCAGCACAGCGGCAACGGCATCGGCCCCAGACAGGTGTTCCTCGGCCTGGCGCAGTGCGGCCAGGATCGCCAGTGCCTCGGTCAGGAAGTGCCCGGACCCGCAGCAGGGGTCGAGCATGGTGATTGCCTTGGCCTTTTTCGGCCAGCCGGGGAAGGTGCCCGCCGCAGGGCGCCAGGGTCCATCCTTCCCCTCACGCACGAAACGCAGCATGTCGAAGCTGTAGTCGGGCAGCGAGCAGGCCGCCCGCAAGTCGTTCTCGTGCGTTGCGGTTTGCGCCAGCGGCGGTTCGGTCGCCAGCACCTTGCCCGCCCACCAGGCCCCGAGCGTGTTGTGAAGCAGGAAACGCACCATGTAGGGCTCGGTGAACAGTTGGGTGACGGCGGGCAATTCGTGTGCCCCGATCTTCACGCCGGACTTGTTGACCGCGTCCTTCTCCGCCGCCCGCCAGAACTGATAGGTCCAGCCCAGGCTGTCCTCCGCCTGGAACACCTCGGTGTCGAGGCCCGTGACTAGCTGATGCAGCTTCTGCGTGTGTACCGGGTCAAGCTCGATCAAGAGCACGGGATCGTCGATCCGGAACACGGCGGGCAGCATCGACGCGGCGTAACGTTCGGCGATGATCCAGGGGTCCGTCAGCCCTTCGGCTTCGGCCAACTCGCGGCAATCCTCGAGCGAAACCGGCACGTCATATTCCGGATTCCGCAACAGCCCGCGCTCCGCCAGGAACCGCGCGAAGAGCATGCGGTGCCAATGCGCATAGGCCACAGCCTCTACCAGCCGCTTCGTCTCGTGTGTCTCGTCGGACCTGTCGAACGGATCGCCCAGAGCCCGGGCATGGGCGCGCAAATGGCGGCGAAGGTCCTTCTCGTTCTCGTTCAGAAACGACGGCGCCTTGCTGTCCGCCACGCCAAGGCGGCGGATGGCATCCCGCGCGCCTTCCTCGGCGATGACGCGGGCGTCCTTGATCGCTTTCTCAAACGCGCGGCGCAGGCTGGTGGGGAGGTATTGGCTGATCATTCGTCACACCTTCGGGATCACGGGACCCTCGGTCAGGGCTTTCAAAACAGGCTCCCGAATCTTGCTAAGCCACTCATCGAGTTCTTCTTCCGACTTGATCATCACTCCAGGGAGTGAGACGACTCGCGCCTTCGGTTCCAGCAGCGTAGCGGCGGACTCGAGCGCATCCTCGATCCGTGCCGGCAAGGCCTTGGACATGTTTTCCCATTCCGACAGGCCACGTTGCGAGAGCGCCTCGGCGATTGTTTGCGGCGTGTCCACCGTCGGCTTGGTCACCATTAGGAGCCCACATTCCTGGCGGATTGTGTGCTTCTGTTCTGGCGACAGCTTGCTCCAGGTCGGATCGTGGGTGAGCCGCTGTTCGCCCTTCTGCCATGCCGCCTCCCAATCCTTGTGGGCGGCATTGAGCTTTGCGCGCAGAGTTTCTGCGGCGGACGAAATCAGCGGCGGCGTTGGATCCGGGTCAGCAAGTAGCCGCCGCCCGCTGCGCAAATCGTCAAGATCGTCCTGCTGATTTACGGCGCCCAAGGCGACAAGACGTCCCGCCAGTCGCCAATTCGGCAGCCGGTCGCGGATCGTCTGCGCAGCCGCCTTCCACGCCTTGAGCTTGTCGCGCAAAGTCGTCGCATCCGCGGCCAGCGCCGCAAGCAGATCGTTGCCCAATAGGGATTCGTAGGAGGCGATGTTCGGCACCATCTCCGGCTCCGGCGCGGGCGGCTCGCCACCGGACTGTCTCGCAGCTGCATCGAGGCGCTCGAGGAGCGCCGCCAGCACCAGATGTTCCTGGTTGATCTCAAAGGCGATGCCTGCGTCGGTGAGCAGTCTGCGCACCGGCAAGCGCTGCGCAATCGTGATGATCGTTGTCTCACCGCGGAAAGTGCATGTGCCGAACTTCTGCCGCGGCAAATCGGGAAGCGACGCCGGCTTCCCGTCGTCCCCGGTCACGCGCACCAGACCGGCATTGGCGAGGACGATGAGCGCACCATCGACGGCGTCCTGGGACCAGCCATAAGGAGAGCCAGTGAATTTCGACCGCAGGTCCGAGCCCTTTCGGCCAGGTCCTAGTTTGGCTAGCACCGCCTTGCAGACGGGATGGCCTTCGGGCGCCCCCGCGTGGTCTACCGCCTTCATGGCGTCCGGGTCCTTGCGCATCGCCCGGTCACGAACCTTGTCCCAGCCCGCATGGTCGCCGTCCACGAACTGCGGGTAGAGACGGGCGAGAGCGTTGGTGGCTCCTGCCTTCACCGCCTCGCCAGGGGTCCCTGAGATGAGCTTTCCGCCCGCTTGATACACGCGGCATTGTGCTACGGCCTCGCGAACAATCTCCTTGGCCGCCGCCAGCGCCTTGTTCGCGCGGGATTGCATTGCGGACTGGGCCTCACGCCCTGCATCCGTCTGGGGCACCCCACGCATCTGCAGAACGTGCTCGGCAGCGCGCCATATCGTGAGCGCTGCGGTTAGCTCAATATCGCGCGTGGGATGGCGCGGGATGAATTGATGGACTGAAGGGTCAGATGTTGGTGCTGCAGCGATCTCCTTTTCTACAGCGGTCAGATCTTCGTTCCACCCACTCCTGAGCCACAACGGGATACCATCAGACGGTGTTTTTTCACCAAGTCGCAGGCGGTGAATCCGCCTTTGCTGACGACTATATCCCTGAGTCACGCTCGCCGCGCCTGCCAGGGAGGTCTCGATCGCCTCGTCGAGGAGGTCGCGTCGTGTCCGCATCATCTCTGACTGATCGGCCAGGATGTTCCTCTCCTCACTGCCATACGCGGCTTCCCATTCGGCACTCTCTTTGGTCTGCAAGCGCCATTCGCCGCCAACCTCGATCACCGCTCTATCGGCCTGAAGTTCCTGCAACAATTGAGGTACCTTGCGTCGCAGCTCATCATCTCCCGCGAGGTCGACGACCAAAAGGTCAGAAATGGTCTCCGCATTCGCGCGGACGCCGTGTTGGTCTGCCTCTGGAGCGATACGGCCAAGCATGTAAACCAACATCAGGATGCGCGCCTTCAGTTGATCGGTTTCGGGTCCACCGCGCAGCGTTTCAATGCGGTTTCGAGATTCGCCCGGCAGAAGTCCGGCGTTATACGCTTCTGTTGAGAACCTTCCATAGAGGAAGTCGACTGGAACAGCGTGACCAAGCGGCTTGTCGCCATAGCTGCGCGCCGCGTCGAGAGTAGTTCGCAACTGCCCTCTCAGCGTGCCGCCAAGCCCAGTACGATCGAGCTCGCGGAGGATACGCTCCCATACGCGGCGACGAGACGGAAGCAGAGGCCAGTCGAGGACCGCTTCATTGTCGTCCTGCACCGTGTGCGCCAGACGACTGCCGCGCAGGTGCCTGCTGATCTCGCCCGCATTCGTATTGAGCATGCTACGGATCGGCTTCTCTGAGCTCGTCTTCTTGCGAAGGACCGTCTCGCGGATGACCGCATCGACATCGGCTTCCCCGAGCGCGATCTGGACGGGAAAACGATCGAGGAGCTTCTGAAGATCCTGAACATCGCTCAGTGCTTGCTGACCGGTTGCCACCAAGAGAACGCGGCCGTCAAAACGACCAGCTAGCCGTTCTGCAATTGTCTGAATCTTCAACGTCAAGCTGGGATCCTGGCGAATGAATTGTTGTACTTCATCGAGCACGATGAGGGTCAATGGCAGTTCGGTTCGTCCCAGCATCAGCGCTCGCCGAACCATTATTTCGAGGAGGTCTACCGTTACCACGGGTGGCTCAGGAAATTGCGAGCGGAGCAGGCTGCTCAATTCTTTGGAGGAGCCAGACAGATCAGGTTTAGTCGCCAGGACCGCAGCACCAAAACGAGGAGAGAGAATAAAGTTGCGAACGTCGGTATCAAAGGTGCTTCCGAGCGACACGCGAACGCTGTCCAGGATGCCGAGATCGGCCAGCCAGAACGCCACCTGGGCCGCGCGGATATCACTCGGCAAGCCAACGGCCCGCAGGACGATGCCGAGCGTAGCTTCTGCCGGATCCGAGGGCCCTGTGCCAAGCGAGTCACCGGCTGCAACGACGCCACCCGATCGCTGAGCCGCAATGCGCAGTTCCTTAAGCGGCGCTGCCACCTCAGGAGGCAAATGATGGACTAGTCCTTCGGCAGTCGCCCCATCCGGAAACTTCAGATCTGTCCATAACGCCGCGAGCATGCTTGCGAGGTGGGACTTGCCCGAGCCGTAGAAGCCGGAAATCCACGCTGCAGGAGCGCTGCTGCCGCGGCCGACAGACCCTAGGAAGGCCTCCAGGATGCGTTCGAGCCCATTGGCGTACGCGCCATCACACACGAAAGTGGTGAGCTCTCCACGAAGCGTTTCCAAGACTTCCGGAGCTGGTGGAAAGGAGGTCTTGACAACGCCCTGATTGGCCAGTCTGTACTCCGCCGGATCGGTGTGGAAAGTCTCGCGGTTTAGCATGTTCTCGGCCCTCAAAATGCGCTGTCGGCGGGAATAGGAATGGCGTGATAGTTCCATCCGTCTCGTCCATCGAGCAGACGGTAGACGCCAGCGGAGTGCTTACCGGGGAAGCCGACTAGCAGTCGCCCGGGAATGAAGTCCGTAATGCGGCTGATCAAAGTTGAGACTCGCGCGATTCCGAACAGCGCCCCGCACCCGTCAATGACAAGAACATCATTGGTGGTGCAAGCGCTCAAGGTTTGCGTCACTTCGTCTATTAGGCTGCCCTCTATTTCGGGAAGAAGCCCTCTAAGTTCCGCTGGCTGCTCGACCAATGGCTCGAAGAATTCATGTCGCTCGATCCAGGTTCCGAACCACTTCGAGAGAGAAAGCCGTCTCCAGCCATGCCCGGCCTTCCGCGTCGCGTCCTCGAACTCCGCAAGCCGGCCGGTGAAACGTCTTTGCAGCGATTTGTCGTACCAGACAATCCAGACGCGGCCCGCGGGAGGCGTGTCTGCTGCCCAGGGCAGCTGGACCTGCTTGGTGTATGCGGCGAAGATGTCTTCAAACGTGTTCAAGTTCCGGCACCCCCAAAGCGCCCGCCATAGGCTGGCGAACGGATATTTCAGTCACATCTCCCGCTGAGCGGACACGGGCCAAGCCAATGGATTCGGCCCGCCGCAACGCGTCGAGCGCCTGTTCTGGCCCGAGGTCCAAGACCCTCATCCAGCCGGAGCTTAGGATTGCCGGGCCCCCGAAGCCGCAGGCTGTCGCGATAAGTGCCGCGAAAGCGACTGTCGCTGGAGTGGGCATCACTCGTTGTCGCAGTTTCTTCACCGCTCCGTTCAGATGACCGCATTGGGTCCATGATGAAGCACAGTTCTGAGCCAGCGACCGAAGCGTCTTCTCACTGAACCGTTCGGGAAATGTGGCGAGTAACGCATCTTGAAGCCACGGGTACCGAAGACTTTGGCCCACTGAACCAGACATGATCGCGGGCGCTGTTTCTCTCAGAAGGGGGTCACGAGCCAAGGCTACGAGCAAGGCCTGCAAGCGGCGTCCCTGTACGTCGATTGGCCAGATATTCAGGAGCGCTTTTGTCAAAGGCGGCTGGTCCAGGAGGCCGTACAAGGAAGCCAGGTGACTGAATGTCAGCCGTCTTGTGTTGCTAGTCGACTTGCCCATTGCGTTTTCATCTATCGCAGCCGTCCGAAATTCTGCAGGCAGTGATGCTCCGGTACTAATCAAGGCTCCCAGCTCACGAAACATCATTGTCTTGGATTGATGCGCCCCGCCACCTGAGAACTTCATTCCGAACAAAGAGATTTTGCGGTCTTCGGCTCGTAGGCCCCACCAAAGTGATTTCCTTAGTTCGGCTAAAGTGACCGGTCCGTCTTCGCTCGCCATATCAGTCCTTGTGTGGCGGAGAGGGAGGGATTCGAACCCTCGATGAGCTTTCAACCCATACTCCCTTAGCAGGGGAGCGCCTTCAGCCGCTCGGCCACCTCTCCGGGGCGGAAATTGTAGCACCGGGCCGTCAGTCCTTGGCGGGCGGGTCGGACAGGTCGAACACGGAGTGGATCGCGCGGACGGCAAGCTCCAGGTAGCGCTCGTCGACCACGACGGAGATCTTGATCTCGGAGGTTGAGATCATGCGGATGTTGATGTTGTCTCAGCCGCCCCTCCATTTACGATCAGCTATACGCGGACTGGCGGCCGATCCCGCTTTCGGCGCCGAACCGTCCGCTAGAGGTCCTAGTCGCCTTGTCGTTCCTCGGCAACTCCCGACCCCACGGAAAGCAAGTCGTCGCGTACCAGGAACCGCTTCCGTTCGCCTTCCTCGGGCAAGAAGCACGACTGAATGGCAGGAGGGATCGGAATGTACACCTGGTTCGCCACGAAGATCGTGCATGTAGGGAACCGTCCGCCGCCCGGCTCATCCGAAATCACCCTGCGCGCCTCCAGGTCGTAGTACAGCCCGTACTCCGCGGTTCTGTGCCCGAAGATGAATAACACTCTCTGCCCACCCCATACGATCGACGTCGTGTGCGGCTGAAGAAAGAACTCGGCTCGGTCCTCTCTTGCCTTTCGACCCAACGCCAAAAAGCACCTGTATCCGGCCAGCCCCGGTTCCGAATCCGGGATCGTCAACAGCTTCGCGTTGCACGAAACGTCGGATCTGCTGATCGCGGGCAGAGGCTCGAGCGTTGCCTCCTCGCTACTCTCGTTGCCGCCGAGCACGGCCTGATTGGCAGCGACGTCTGGAAGTACTTCCCCCATCCTCGCAGCCGACGCCGAGTCCAACACCTGAACGTCGCGACGCGACACGCCCATCGTCCGTTCTATAGCTTCCGCCACGCCCATTCGGTCATTTCGGACATCTTCCCAGAATGCCAGCTCAGGAAATTCCTCGATGTCCTCTCTTTCGTACTCGAACGGCTCGCGCCTCGTTCGGATCATCTGTAAGAAGGCTGTCGTTCCGTGAGTCTGGCTACTCGGCACGTACTTAGCGACCCGCTGAAAAACCACGTTACGCACAAAATCCACGACCATCGGCCCGAACGCCGAGTACTCGTTCTCGAACAGACCAACCATCACGTCAACCGCACTCAGATCTCGTTCGACCGTTATGTCGACCTCCCCGTTGGACTTCTCCACAAACACCGGGATTCGATGGCTCACGTGGCCGAACTGGACTTTAGAGGGCAACAGGTAGTCGTTCTTAAGGACGTATTCGACCCGGAACAGGATCGCTTTTTCCGACGGCTCATTGCTAGGCAAAACCTCCGTCACCTGCGGCTGGTCTACGACCTCTGAGACATGGTCCTTGCAGAACCTCTCGATGTATTCCCGTTCACAACGCCTGCGGGGGTCATACCTGGCGAATACAAGTAGTGGCGACTCCTCGCTGGCCAACTGCCCGATCAACCCTCGGTCCGTGCCGGCGTAGGTACGATACTCCCTCTCCGGATCTGCGCGAACCGAGCCAAGCTCCTCACGTTCTTCGCCTTGCATCGCGATGCGTAGACGATCGCACATTTCGTACCTCGAACGGCCGACCACCCAGCGCATGAATGCCGTGCTAGCGTCGCTTTCGGGCCTCTCGGACAGCAGTTGCGACACGATTTCATCCACATCGACCAGCATTGACTGAATGAGTTGCATGCTCGCCGACGTCAGCGCTTCACGGCCGGCCGTCGGGAACAGATCCATTAGATTTACGACGCCTCCGAACTCGTAGGCCGTCGCCACGCCAACCGTTGCCAGTCCGAAACCGTTTCGATATGTCCGCAACCCGCTCGCGTCGCTCTTCAGGGTCATCGAGCCGACCATCTCGCGCCCCGACCAGATGATGTCCTTCAGATCGATCCAAACCACCCCGTTCTGCGCCACCACGATTTCCACACGCGCAGCGAGCCGGTTCGCCGACTCCTTCCCCTCATGACGCCACGACGCCGCCGGCGGCGCCACAAGCGCGTTCGTGTCTCGACCACTCTCTTTCGTCCCATTGACGTAGACCGGAACATCTAGGAGTGACACGAAATCCGATATGTAACTTCGACCCGCCTCCACGTCCAACCGACTTTCCGCCCCGAGATACGCCGTTACCTTCGTACCTGGTTCGCCTCTCGTCTCCAGTGGCGTCAAGTCGATGCACTCCTGGTTGATCGAGAGGTCCGCCTTCGCAACGCTACTCCGCGACCGCTCGCCCGTCTTCGCGCTCTCCGTCTCAACAACGAGCCGCTCTGCTATCCCGAAGTTGGCCATCGCGCCAATGCCGAACGTCCCCACCACGCCGGCCTCTCGGGCATCCTCATTGTTCTTCCCGCTGTTCCCCGCGTACCAGTAGTTTTGCTCCAATTCCTCCGGTGTCATCCCGTTTCCGTTATCACTTACCGTAACCCTGTCGCCGTCGATCTGTACTTTGATCACCGGACAGAACTCGGCATCCGTCCGCTTTCTCATCAGGATCGCGTCGAACGCGTTCTGGACATTCTCGCGGAGAAGCGACAGCGATGATTGGTATATGTCTCGAGCGAATAGCTCAATCACCCGCTCGCTTTTCACTTGTAGCGGTATCTTCCTTCGATGCATCCTACTCTCTGCCGATTGCCGCAAGGCGCTTCAGCCTTTCCTTCATTTCACGCTGGATATGCTCTGCGAGAGCGGGTCCGCCCGGTTCGACCAGACGCGCCATTGCTTCTTCGATTCTCCCGGTGCGTGCCAGCGCGTCGACGAGCTTGACCCGCTCGTCTGCCGTCCTCGGTTCTCCTAATACCTTCGTTACCTTCTCCCATTGCTCCGACTCCTCCGCGGCTTGAATCAACAAACTCCGGCCGTATGGGTCTTCTTCGCAACCGCCACCCTCGAGGATTTCCAGCGCCTTTTCAGCCCGGCCGGAACGCAACTCACCCTCGGCACTCAGGATCAACCCAGCCGTTCGCGATTTGTCCGGACTCAACGGCACCTCCCCGCTCCCATCAATCGGCGTCAGCCGCATTCGCACGACACCTTCGCCGAATCGCGACACGCCAGAACTCACCGCGAAGTGATTTCCCCGGGTCATCTCGCGAACATGGACGAGCGCTTCGCTATAGTCGTCCGATACGACGACAACGTTGTACTGCCGGTCAACGCCGCGCGGAAGGTCCCTCGATCCGGCACACAACGACCCTGCGGACACCACCGCCATCTCCCTTTCTCCCGGTACGTGCACGTAGTGCGAACCGATCTCGGCAAAGTGCTGATGACCGTGAAGACCAAGTTGGAATCCATGCCCGATCAGCTCGTACACCGAGTTGATCGCTAGGTAGTTCTTGTCCGTATAAGGACGAGCCTTGGAATCGAGGCTGGGTTGGAGCGGGCCGATCATTGTCTCACACGCCTCGCCGGGCGACAAAAAATGGCCGATCCCGGACGATCCCGGATGGGTCCCGGCCCATCTCGCCCTCCGCGGGCGCTTCCCGGCGCCCGTTTCGCCGGACAATCTGCCGTTTCGGAGCGGACGGGCAAGGGGCGCCCGCCGGTTTTCCGAACCGGTCCGCGACAACGGGCGATCGGGGGCGTCAGACAGGTTTGGGCCGCAGCCGAACGAGGCGCATCAGGTTGTGCGCGAACACCGCCGACTGCACGTAGGCCTTGAAGCGCGGCAGGCCGCGCCAGCGGCAGAGGCCGAGGCCGAAGCACCGCTTCAGGTACGAGATGCCCGCCTCGATGCCGGCGCGGAAGCGCTTCAGCCGCGCGTACAGCCACGACGACGGGGTCATGTCCGCGACCTTGATGCCGCGCTTCTTGTTGAACACGACATGCGCCACCCCCAAGTCCTTCGCCTCCTTCAGGTTCCCGCGCGACGCGTAGCCGCCGTCGAACGCCGCCCGCGACGGCGCCGCGCCGTAGTGCTCGACATGCCGCTCCACCATCGGCAGGCAGCGCGCGCTGTCAGCCGGATTGCCGTCCTCCACCACCGCGTCCAGCACCAGCCCGCTGCGCCCGGTGGTGAAGTTGACCTTGTGCCCGTAGTGCGTCTTGCGCCCGCCCTTGCGGATGATGTCCGTGTGCGGCTCGAACAGGCTCACAATCTTCTCCGCCGCCGGCACCGTCTCGCCCTCGAACACCCGCCGCGTCGTCTGATCCACCACGCGGGCGAGCAGATCGCCGTATTCGGCGGCGGTCTCCGCCCACGCCCGCGCCCAGGGCGTCCCCGCCGCCGACACCGCCGGCAGCGCCGCCTCGACATAGCCGACCGTCCGCGCCAGCAGCCGCAGCAGCTTGCGGTAGGTCCGCGCCCGCTTCGCCGCGCCGCGTTGCGACCCGATCTCCAGGGCGCGTCGCTTCGCCGCACGGCGGTGATCGTGGAAGCGCACCGCGTCCGCCCCAGCTCCTTGCGCGCCGCGACCAGCAGCCGCGTCAGCACGCGCACGCCGTCGCGCAGCAGCTGGCTGTCCGAAGGCTCCAGAATGTGCGTATGGGTCACCGTGCTGTCGACGCGGACTTGATCCCCCGGCTCGACCTTCTCGTCGCGCGCCGCGCCCAGCAAGCAGCGGTTGATGCGCTCCCAGGTCTCGGCGCGGATCGAGCCGATGGTCGACTGCAGCGCCGATTTGCCCGGCAGCCGCCCCGCCTCCACCCGCGCGAAGCGCCGCGCCGAAAGCGAGTCCCGCAGCGCGAACTCCAGGCCCCGGTACGTCTCCTGGCGCAGATGCTTGAGCACCGCGCAGCGCAGCACCGTCTCGCAGCTCAGGCCGCGGCGGCCGCGCCCCGACCCCGACCGCGCGCCGAGGTCGGCGGCGATCTCGGCGAGCAGCTCCGGGTGCGCGTCCAGCCACGCGGACGCCCGCTCCAGCTCGACGGCGACGGGGTGGTCCACGGCTTGCGGATCGAATAAGCTTGTTTGCGCGTTGCGTTTTTCGCGCATTCGCACCTCCGGCGTTTTGGCTTTTCCAATGTTTTCATTGGGTTACGAAAACAGAGGATATCCGAAACGCCGGTTCAAAGCCACTCTTTTCGCTATTTTCTCCAATATAATCAATGCGTTGAGAGTTTTCGGACAAGAACTAGGTAGTCTGATCGGTAAGACGGTTGACTGTACACTCCGTGGTGCCAAACTGCGGTCCGCAAGTTGTAGTGTCCCCCCGCATCCCGTGCACGCAAAGCAGCCCCCGCTATCGACGTCGGCTCGAAGGACGCGCGACTTGAGAAGCAGTCGTTGCCGTGAAGCGACGCAAATGCCGCCACCAAGATCCGCCCCTCGTCCAACTCGAACAGGTTGTAGCCTGTCCCTCGTTGAATGGGAAACTTGAGATCGCAGCCCTCGTAGAAGCGATCCACGAAATCCCAGTACCTATCCAACCTTTGCGAATAGCGATCCGGGTCCGACACCCTGTACAGCTTACGTTCCTTCCAATCCCACCTGAACGGTGAGTTCGGTAACTCCAATTCGTCCAGTACATCGCCCGGTTCCTCGCCTGGCCGAACGGGAGTCATGCCGCTAAACGCCGTATTCCAGCAACAGTCGTGGTTTCCGGGGACCATGACCACACGCGTCCGGTCGCCGGCAAACAGCCTTTCCGCCAGCTCTGTAAGGAACTCCATTGCGACTTCATACTGCTGCGCGATCTCTTCACCAAACCCTTGTTGTCCGAGCTTCGCCCCCGAGATGATGTCCCCGCTGACGACCATCGCGTCCGGTGACCTTATCGTCGGCGTCTCAATCCCATACCGGTCGCCATCGGCCAGAAGCGACGCAATGAGGGTGTCGTTCGATATCGGTTCCGTCTCAGACCTGTGCAGGTCCGACAGATGGAGAATCGAGAACATTCGCCGGCCAGAGTTCCCTGTTGAGGGCGCAGGGTACGGACCAGCCCCACCGCTTACAACCTGCCTTCGCCATTTGGGCAACAATTGACCCGTTGCCCCTTGACGTGCATCCATAGCTGACCCTCGCGGCATCCCCCCGTTTGCCGTCAACCGCCGCCATGCGCCAACTCCGCGGCAAGTTACTGGGACATTGCGTGCCTTGGGCCGACCTCCTCCGATTCTTGATCTCCGCCGCCCCCCACCGCATAGTCACGCCACGCCAGTTCCTGGGTCGCCCTGCAAGCCCATTGGCACCGCGCGCCTACTGAGTTTTTCGGCAGTCGTCCACGTTGGTTGCCGGTCCTACCGGCCATTGGCGCGATACCCCAGTGTCATGTCTCGATACTGTTCCGCTGAACCCATCCACGCCGGACTGGAGCCGTGAGGCTCTGGAACACGACGCCGAGACATGTGGCCCCCGCAGCGTCAGGCGAATCAGGACATCCGAAGTTCCTTGCCGAACTAGCGTCTCAGCGTTCGCTGCCTTGGCGGCGACTCCTTCACAACCGACCAAATGACGAGGCCCGTTCGACCGCCTCATCAGACATCAAGACGGAGTGGGCATCACGTACTTGCCGCAGCAGTGATAATAAAAGTTGATAACTAATTCAATATTATGCTTAAAAATGCAATAAAAATATAAACATATATTAATATAGCGGCGGGGAGGGAGGGATTATTCGCCACCTAGCGGCGGCTCGAGTCGAACCCTCGATGAGCCTTTGACCGATACTCCCTTGGCAGGGGAGCTTTCGGCAACCTCTCCGGGGGCGGGGATTGTAGCACCGGGTCGTCAGTCCTTGACGGGCGGGTCGGACAGGTCGAACGCGGAGTGGATCGCGCGAACCGCGAGTTCCAGGTAGCGTTCGTCGACAACGACGGAGATCTTGATCTCCGAGGTCGAGATCATGCGGATGTTGATGTTGTCTGCGGCCAGCGCGTCGAACATGCGGGTCGCGACCCCTGCGTGGGAGCGCATGCCGACACCGACGACCGAGACCTTGGCGATGCGGTTGTCGCCTTCGATGCCGCGTGCGTCGAGATCGGTACGGACCGCTTCCAGCAATTCGCGGGCACGGGCGTAGTCTTCGCGTTTGACCGTGAACGTGAAGTCGGTCGAGCCGTCGGCGCCGACGTTCTGCACGATCATGTCGACCTCGATCAGCGCGCCCGCGATCGGGCCGAGGATTTTCGAGGCGATGCCGGGCACGTCCGGGACGCCGAGGAGCGTCAGCTTCGCCTCGTCGCGCGAGTACGCGATACCCGATACGACGGGTTGTTCCATGTCCTTTTCCTCCGTCGTGATAAGCGTACCGTCTCCTTCGCCGAAGCTGGAGAGCACTCGCAGGGGCACACCGTATTTGCCGGCGAACTCCACCGAGCGCGGATGCAGCACCTTGGATCCGAGGCTCGCCATTTCCAGCATCTCTTCGAAGGTCACCACATCAAGCATCGCCGCGCCTTCGACGATGCGGGGGTCGGCGGTGTATACGCCGTCCACATCCGTGTAGATGCGGCATTCGTCGGCTTCGATGGCGGCGGCCACGGCCACGGCCGTGGTGTCGGAGCCGCCGCGACCGAACGTCGTCATGTTGCCGTGGGCGTCGATGCCCTGGAAGCCCGCGATGATCGGGGTCACGCCGTTTTGCAGATCATCGTTCAGGGCGGTCGTGTCGACGTGTTCTATCCGCGCCCTGGTATGCGCGCCATCGGTCAGAATCCGGACCTGCCAGCCGAGATAGGACTTCGCGGCGAAACCCCGCTCGATCAGCGCCATGGCCAGCAGCGCGATCGTCACCTGCTCTCCCGACGACAGCAGCACGTCGCGTTCCCTGGGGGCGACCGCTTCGCCCACCTGCCGCGCGAGCCGCTCCAGCCGGTCCGTCTCCCCGCCCATCGCGGAAACGACGACGACGATTTCCTCGCCAGCATCGAGACTACGCGCGACGCGGTCCGCGACCGCGTGAATGCGTTCGACACTGACGACGGATGTTCCGCCGTACTTGTGTACGTATCGCGGCGCTGCCCGCGAGGATTCGCTCCCTCGCGCGCCCCCGCCGAGGGCTGTTGATCGATGTTCCATTTTCTTAGTCGATGTTGGGGTGGGTCAGCGTCAAGCGACGCGCTCTTCCACCCATTTTCTGACCGAGGCGAGCGCCGCCGGCAGCGCTTCCGGCTTGTCGCCGCCGCCGCCTCGGGCCATATCCGGCCGGCCGCCACCGCCCTTGGCACCAACCTGCAGGCCGACGAAGCGGATGACGTCGCCGGCGGGGAATCGTTCGGTCAGGTTCTTCGTCACGCCCACGGTCAGGTTGACGCGGCCGCCGTTCACCTGTCCGAGCACGATGACGGCGGTGCCGAGTTTGTCCTTGAGCCGGTCCAGCGTCGTCAGCACGGCTTTGGAGTCGCCTTCCACCTGGGCGCCCAGCACCTGGATTCCGCCGACATCCACCGCTTCGCTGGCGAGATCGAATCCGCGCGACTGCGCGAACCGGGCCTTCAGCGTCTCCAGTTCCTTCTGCAGCGACCTGGCTTGCTGCGACAGGGATTCAACCTTTTCCAGCAGGTTCTCGCGGCCACCGCCGACGACTTGACCGATGCGGGCAATCAACTGTTCCGCACCCCGTGCGTGCGCGACGGCGCGTTGGCCGGTGAGCGCCTCGATGCGCCGGGTTCCCGCCGCAACGCTGGATTCCGATGCGATGCACATGAATCCGATATCGCCGGTGCGCCGTACGTGCGTGCCGCCGCAGAGCTCGACCGAGTAGTCGCCGCCCATGGCAAGCACGCGCACCACGTCGCCGTACTTCTCGCCGAACAGTGCGATGGCGCCCTTGTCGATCGCCTCGGCGTAGGGCATCTGCTCCACAACAGCGGTCGAGTTCTCGCCGATGCGCGCGTTCACTTCGAGTTCGATGGTGCGCAACTCGCTGTCGCTGAGCGGCGCCGGGTGCGAGAAGTCGAAGCGAAAGCCTTCCGGCCCGACGCGCGAACCTCTCTGCTGGACGTGGACGCCCAGATTGCGGCGCAGCGCCGCATGCAGCAGATGGGTGGCAGAGTGGTTGCGCACGATATTCCATCGACGCTCGCCGTCGACCGTCGCGGTCACACGCTGGCCGACCATGAGCGCGCCCTCCTCCACTGTGCCGCGATGCAGATGTTGTCCACCGCCCCGGCTGGTGTCCGCCACGGCGAACCGGGTGCCATTCGCCGCGATCACTCCCGTATCGCCGACCTGGCCGCCGGACTCCGCATAGAAAGGCGTGCGGTCAAGCACGACATAGCCCGACTCCGAGGTTTCCAGGCGCTCCGTCTGCACCGGGGCCGCTCCGCTACCAGCGTGTTCCGGCAGTTTGAACAGCGATACCACGTTCGCCTCAACTTCCAGTGCTTCGTACCCTTCGAATCGCACTTCGGAATCGATCTGCACGCGCTGTTCGGCGCTGGCATCGAATCGGCCGGCCCGCTGCGAGCGCAGCCGCTGCGCCTGCATGGCGGATTCGAAACCCTCCATGTCCACGTCGAGGCCTCGCTCGCGCGCGACATCGGCGGTCAGGTCCGCCGGAAAACCGAAGGTGTCGTAGAGTTCGAAAACCACCTGACCGGGAATCGTCTCGCGGACGCCCCGTTCCTGGCCCGCGTCAGCGGGCACGAAAGCCGCGATGTGCTTGTCGAGCAGGGCCATGCCCCGATCAAGGGTTCTCGCGAAGCGCTCTTCCTCGGCGAGAAGGATCGCCGCGATGCTGTCCTTGCGCTCGGCGATCCACGGATACGCCTCGCCCATCTCCGCAGCCAGGGGCGCCACGAGTCGATGGAAGAACGGTTCATGCAGGTCCAGTTTGTGTCCGTGGCGCAGCGCGCGGCGGATGATGCGCCGCAGCACGTAGTCCCGATCCTCGTTGCCCGGCATCACGCCTTCCGCGATCAGAAAGGCGGTGGAACGAATGTGGTCGGCGATGACGCGCAAGGATGCGTTGGTCAGCATCTCGGTCTCGTCGTCGAACCCGGCCATGCGCCCGGCCGCGATGACGATCCCGCGGAAAACGTCGGTCTCGTAGTTCGAATGAACGCCCTGGGAAATCGCCGCCGCGCGTTCGAGACCCATGCCCGTATCGACGCCGGGACTCGCCAGGGGCGCGAGTTCGCCGTCCGCCGACCGGTCGTATTGCGGGAACACCAGGTTCCAGATTTCGAGGAAGCGGTCGCCCTCCTCTTCCGGCGACCCCGGTGGTCCTCCGGCGACCGAGGGGCCCTGATCGTAGAAGATCTCCGAGTCCGGCCCGCAGGGACCGGTGTCGCCCATGGCCCAGAAATTGTCCGGATGTTCGATCACCCGCTCCCGGGGCATGCCAATTTTGCCGATCCAGAGTTCGCGGGCCTCGTCGTCGGTCGGATGCACCGTCACCCATAGCCGGTCCCGGTCGAACGCGAGGACGCCGGTGACGAATTCCCACGCCCAAACGATCGCGTCCTCCTTCGAATAGCTGCCGAAGCTGAAGTTGCCGAGCATTTCGAACAACGTCTGGTGGCGGGCGGTATAGCCGACATTTTCGAGATCGTTGTGCTTGCCGCCGGCGCGCACGCATAGCTGGCAGGAAACCGCCCGATCAAAGCCCGGGCGTTCGCGGCCCGCCAGCGCGTCCTTGAACTGGACCATGCCGGCGTTGGTGAACAACAACGTCGGATCGTTGCCAGGAACGAGGCTGCTGGATTTGACGACCTTGTGGCCGCGAGCCGCGAAGAAGTCGAGGTAAGCGGCTCGAATCTCGGCAGTTTTCACCGTCGCGATCCCCGATCTTGAAAAGGCGGCGGATTATACGGTCTGCGGGCCCAGCGTTCGATAGATGATGTCCGATGCGAACCCGCGCGCCGCGAGGAAGCGGGCACGCCGGGCCCACTCGGAGCGGTTGGCCGGCGGGCCGGCGGCGTTGCTTTCGTTGCCACCGGCACTGCCGTTGCCGAAGCGTTTGGTTTGCGCCGCCTGGGCGCGACGAAGCCAGAACTCATCGGGAAACGTGAGGGTGTCGTCGATGATGTCTTCCGCGATACCGCGGCTGCGCAGACCCGCGCGAATCTTGAGCGGGCCGTGACCGCGATCAACGCCGCGACGGACAAACGATTCGGCGAAACGCGCGTCGGACAACAGGTCACGGCGCGCGAGGTCGTCGAGGACGGCGTCCAACTGCGCTGTCGCCGCATCCGATGCGCGGCCGCGCAGCAACTTGCGGCGCAGTTCAAATCGGGAATGTTCGCGCGTGGCGAGAAGGCGCAGGGCACGCTCGGTCAGCGCCGCTTCGGTCAGTGGAGGTTGGCGCGCGCTCATCGCCGTGTCGAAAGGGCCTTGCCGCGGCTATCGCGACCGCACAGACGCCGGGTTGCTCTGCCGACCGTTTTTTTCGCTCTGCCTTTCGCTCTCTCTGGGCGGCGGCAGCAGCGCCGCGCGCAAGCGCGTGTCGATTTCGCTTCGAAGCGCTTCGTTCTGGTTCAGGAAATTCGCCGCGTTCTTTCGCCCCTGACCGATGCGGTCGCCGTTGTAGCTGTACCACGCGCCGGACTTGTCGATGATCCCCTGGGTCACGCCGAGATCGATGATCTCGCCGGTCCGATTGATCCCCTTGCCGTAAAGGATCTGGAATTCCACCTGCTTGAACGGCGGCGCCACCTTGTTCTTGAGCACTTTCACGCGGGTCTCGTTGCCGATCACCTCGTCGCCGTCCTTGATGGCGCCGATGCGACGGATGTCCAGTCGCACCGAAGAGTAGAACTTGAGCGCGTTGCCGCCGGTCGTGGTTTCCGGCGAGCCGAACATCACGCCGATCTTCATGCGGATCTGGTTGATGAAGATCACCAGCGTGTTCGACTGCTTGATGTTCGCCGTCATCTTCCGCAGCGCCTGGCTCATCAGGCGCGCCTGCAGACCGACGTGGGAGTCGCCCATGTCGCCTTCGATTTCCGCCTTCGGCGTGAGCGCGGCGACGGAGTCTATGACCACGACGTCGACGGCGCCGGAGCGGACGATCATGTCGCAGATTTCGAGCGCCTGCTCGCCGGTGTCCGGCTGCGAAACCAGCAGGTCATCGGTATCGACGCCGACGGATTCCGCATAGATCGGATCGAGGGCATGCTCCGCGTCGATAAACGCGCACGTTCCACCTGCGCGCTGCGCCTCGGCGATGATCTGCAGCGTCAGCGTGGTCTTGCCCGAGGATTCCGGCCCGTAGATCTCGACGACACGTCCCCGAGGCAGGCCGCCGACGCCAAGCGCGGCATCGAGTCCAAGGGAGCCGGTGGACACCGATGGAATCAACTCCTGTTCGTGGTCGCCGAGCCGCATCATCGACCCCTTGCCGAATTGCCGCTCAATCTGCGTCAGCGCCGCCTTCAAGGCGCGGTCTTTTTCGGTTCCCGGCATATTTGAGAATCTCCGCTGGATCAGAATGTGCGGATACTGTATATCCGACCAGTAAGAAGTGCAACCGGCGCTTAGCAAAAAACTCGCGGAAAGCGTCATGTCCCACGACATTTTCGGCCCTGGCTTACAATAGGCTCTCCGCTGGCCGCCTGTTTTTCTTGATCGCGGGAACCCGTTGCAGTTGAGTCGAATTCCACATGCCGAATCGGCGTACGGTCGCAGGGCGTTCCGGGCGAAATGAACACCTCGGCCCATACCCCGATGATGCAGCAGTACCTGCGCATCAAGTCCGAGTTCCACGACATCCTGCTGTTCTACCGCATGGGCGACTTCTACGAGCTGTTCTTCGACGACGCCCGCGAGGCGGCGCGCCTGCTCGACATCACCCTCACCGCCCGGGGGCGCTCCGCGGGAAGTCCCATCCCCATGGCGGGCGTGCCCTTCCACAGCGTGGACGGCTACCTGGCGCGGCTCGCGCGCATGGGACGATCGGTCGCGATCTGCGAACAGATCGGCGATCCGACCACCTCGAAGGGTCCTGTCGAGCGCCGCGTGACGCGCATCATCACCCCGGGGACGCTGGCCGAAGATGGGCTGCTGGATCCGGACCGGGAGAGCGTGCTGGCGGGCGTGCATCCCGGCGGCGACGGCTGGGGGCTGAGCTGGCTCAACGTTTCTTCCGGAGAGTTCCGTATCCGCGAGTGCGATTCGACCGGCGAGCTGGTCGCGGAGCTGGACCGCATCGGCGCCACCGAACTGGTGGCGGCGGAAGATGTCGACATCGACGCGGGCCGGGAGATCACGCGTCGTCCCGCCCTCGACTTCGATGTCGATCTCGCCGAACGATTCCTGACCGAGCACTTCGGCGTGCGCGACCTGACGGGTTTCGGCATCGACCGGATGACCGCGGGTGTCGGCGCCGCCGGCGCGGTGCTGCGATACGCGCAGAACGCGCGGCGGCAATCTCTCGAGTACATCGACTCGGTCCGCCGCTTTGAGGCCGGCGACCATGTGATCCTCGACCAGCGCACCCGGCGCAACCTCGAAATCGATTCCCGCCTCGATGGCCAGCCTACGTTCCGAGGCACCGTTTACGGCGTCTTGAACGAGACGCACACGCCGATGGGCGCGCGGCTCCTGAAGCGCTGGCTCGCGGCACCGCTGAAGAACGCCGAAGCCGTGCGGGAACGCCAACGCGCGGTCATCGCCCTGATCGATGCGCGTGGCGCGGAGCGGCTTCGCCCCTCCTTAAGCGAAATCGGCGACATGGAGCGCATCGTCACGCGCATCGCGCTCCGCAGCGCTTCGCCGCGCGATCTCGCGAGGCTGCGCGCCAGCCTTGGCGTGTGGCCGGATATCCGCGCGCTGGTCGACACACTCGATGCGCCGGCCCTCGTTCGGCGTTTCGCCGCCCTGCCGCCCTTGCAGGAAGAACACGACCTGCTATGTCGCGCCGTCGTCGATCAACCGCCGGCGACGCTGCGCGAAGGCGGCGTCATCGCGCACGGATTCGATGAGAAACTCGACAGCCTGCGCGACCTCACGGAGAACGCCAGCGGCTTCCTTAGCGACCTGGAAGCGCAGGAGCGAGAACGCACCGGGATCGCGTCGCTCAAGGTCGGCTATAACCGGGTCCACGGCTACTACATCGAGACGAACCGCGCAGCCGCCTCGGACGTGCCCGCCGAGTACATCCGCCGTCAGACGTTGAAGAACGCCGAACGTTACATCACGCCGACGCTGAAGCGGTTCGAGGACGAGGCGCTGACGAGCCAGGCGCGGGCATTGCGCCGGGAAAGAGCGCTCTACGACAAGCTGTTGTCCCGCCTGGACGGGTCCGGCGCGACATTGCGGGCCGCGGGCGAAGCGCTGGCCGCGCTCGATGTGCTGGCCGCGTTCGCCGACCGCGCCGAGGCGTTGGGGCTGGTTGCGCCCGAGTTGACCGATGTCCCCGGCATGCACATTCGCGCGGGACGCCACCTGGTCGTCGAGGCGGAGTCCGGTGCGCCGTTCGTGCCGAACGACCTCGACCTCGACGAATCACGGCGCATGCTGGTGATTACCGGGCCCAACATGGGCGGAAAGTCGACCTATATGCGCCAGACCGCGTTGATCGCCCTGCTCGCCCACACCGGCTGTTTCGTCCCGGCGACGTCCGCCGTCATCGGGCCCATCGACCGCATTTTTACCCGCATCGGCGCGTCCGACGACCTGACCAGCGGACGCTCCACCTTTATGGTCGAGATGAGCGAAACCGCCGACATCCTGCACAACGCGACCCCCGAAAGCCTCGTGCTGCTCGATGAGATCGGACGCGGCACGAGCACCTACGACGGCCTCGCCCTGGCATGGGCGGCGGCGCGCCACCTGGCGATTCGATTGCGCGCGTTCACCCTTTTCGCGACGCACTATTTTGAACTGACCGCGTTGCCGGAAGAGTTCCACGGCATCGCCAACGTCCACCTCGATGCGGTCGAACACGGCGCCGACGTGGTGTTCCTGCACATCGTCAAGGAAGGTCCGGCGAACCAGAGCTACGGCGTGCAGGTGGCGAAACTCGCCGGTGTGCCGGAAGCGGTGCTGGCGCTGGCACGCACGCGGCTGGCCCGGTTGGAGTCCCAACATCCGACCTGCGACACGCGCCAGGGGGACCTGTTCGCGCCGCCGCCCGACATGATCGCGGAAGGCGCTGAAGAAGCGCGGGAAGAAAACGCGCTGCGCGAACGTCTACGGGAGGTCGATGCCGACGAGTTGACGCCGAAAGCGGCGCTCGACCTCGTGTTTGATCTCAAGAACCTGCTGTAAAATACGCGGCCCCAATCAGACGAGGACACACATGACTTTCGTTATCGGCGAAGCCTGCATCAAGTGCAAACTGACGGACTGCGTCGAGGTGTGTCCAGTCGACTGCTTTTACGAAGGGCCGAACATGCTTGTCATCCATCCCGACGAGTGCATCGATTGCGCCCTGTGCGAACCCGAATGCCCGGTGGACGCCATCTATTCGGAGGACGAACTGCCCGAAGACCAGGAAGAGTTCCTTGAACTCAACGCCGATCTCGCGGAAGTCTGGCCGAACATCACGGAAGCGAAGGACCCGCCACCCGACGAGGCCGAGTGGCGCGACATCTCGAACAAGCGCGAACTGCTCGAGCGCTGATTCCTGCCAAGCCGCGCGGGACCCGGACAGAAAGGCCAAGCCCCCTCGTAGCCTGTTTTGTGACGTTACATCGGGCTCCACATCACGCGGAAGTAGGTATAGCCGCCGTTGAAGGAGAAAGGAGACTGCTCGGGATAGATCAGTCCGGCCACCTCTCCGTGAGGGTTCTCATCCGGGTATTCGTCAAACGCGTTCTGCAGGCCAAGCAATAGCGACAGCTTGCTGGTGACATCGTACGCGACCTCGGCATCGAACAGCATCTCGGGCTCCGGATAAAACGACACCGAGCCGTCGTTCGTCGGCGCATCGTAGTAACCGCCGTAGTGGCGCGCCCGGACCATAAGCCGCCAGGAGCCTTGCAGATGATTCCAGGTCACCGTGACGCGAGAGTCCGGCCGGCCTTGTTCGATCTGCAGACGGCGATTTTCACTGGTGAACTCAGGATCGAACTTGTCGAGTTCGATACTCGACCAATTCCCCGCCAACGTCAGGGTGGAGACGCCCCCTCCGAGGTCGAAAGGCAGATTCGCCACGATATCGATGCCCGTTGCCTGCACGGTCTGCTGGTTGGAAAAGAAACGTACCGACGAGAAACTCGTGGCGTCGGACACGCCCACGGCGAGCAGTGCGTCGATGTCCGCCGGGGTCAGGGTGAACCGGCTCGTGAACGCAATGCGGTCCGTAATCTCGATGTTGTAATAGTCCAGCGTCACGTCGAGGTCGCCGACATGGAACACCAGGCCGAGCGTCAGGTTGACCGACTCCTCGGGAGTCAACTCCTTCGCGCCCTTCTGCTGGGCAATCGGGTTCGACGGCGGCAGCGTCGCGATGTCCGCTAGCTTGCCGTTCTGGAACTCCGTCGTGACGTTGCGGAGATTGGCCTGTCCGGCGGTCGGCACCCGGAAACCGGTGCTCGCGGCACCGCGCAACGCCACGCTATCCGACATCTGCAGACGAGCCACGATCTTCCCGTCCAGCGTCGTGCCGAATACCGAGTAGTTCTCAAAGCGCAAGGCGCCGCCTAGCAGGAGACGCTCGGACACGTCGGACTCGATGTCGACGTACGCGGCCGTGGCGCGCACGGTGTGCTCTCCCGCGTCGCCGGGCTGAAATCCGGCAAAGCCGTTCGAGCCGACGCCGAAGCCTTGTGCCGCGAGGCCGAACTCGATGTTCGGATCGATGTAGAACGAGTTGGGATCACCGTTATGGATGCGGAATGTCTCGTCCCGGTACTCCAGGCCGGCGGCCACATTCAGAGCACCCCACAGACCCACCTCGAACGGCCTCGACAAGTCAAGGTTGACCACCCGGTCCGTCTCCGTGTAGGCCCCGGCGTCGTAATAGACGGGAATGTCGTTTCGCTGCGCCAACAGTTGCGGATTGATGGTGTTGTAGATATAGAACTCGGCGTTGCTGCGGCCCGCGGTTACGCTCAGGTCGTAGTACCAGGCATCGCCGATATTGCCGCGCACACCCCCGGCCAACGCAAAATCGTGGATGTAGCCGCCGAATTGCGGCGTGAAACCGCCGGGGAACTTCTCGATGAGCGAGTAGCAATTCGGATCGTCGCGTATCGCGGCCAATGCCGAACTGTCGGCCACATTGTTGATGATGTTAACGACCGGACAGTTGCCGGTGCCGTCAAGGGTCAGATCGGCGACCTTGACCGTCGGGACGCCGTTTACCTCCCCACCGTTGAAGACGCCGTTGCGCGTGTGCGGGTTCCGATAGTAGAAACCGCCTTCCACCTGCCGCTCGGCCCAGTTGCCGAAAGCGTACGCCTCGCTGCCGTTGCCGAGCTCGATGCCGAAGTTGCCGAACAGCTTGAAGTCGCCGGATTTCTCCGGTGCGCCCCAGATCTGCGCCGCCGGCTGCCGCACATGGGTATTGCCGGCGTCGATCAGCCCCTGCGCATCGCCGCGCTGGCGGCTCCGGCTCGTGGGATCGGTTTCTTTCCACTCGAAGCTCAAGTTGGCGAAACCGACGTCGCTGAGCGGCAAGCCCATGTTGGTGGCTACGGTCAGCCTATCGCCGTCGCCTTCGAAATATTGCCCCCATTTGGCGTCGACCGTGGCGCCGCTATCGTCTTCCTTGAGGACGAAGTTGAGGATGCCGGCGATCGCGTCGGATCCATACTGGGCTGACGCGCCATCGCGGAGCACTTCAAGACGGTCGAGCGCAATGGCGGGAATCGCGGACAGGTCGGGGCCTTGCGACCCGCCGGAAATGCCGGCGCCGAGCAGGGCAATAACGGCCGCGCGGTGGCGACGCTTGCCGTTGACCAGCACCAAGGTGGCGTCCGGCGGCAAGGAACGCAGCGTCGCCGGACGGATAAAGGTCGCCGCATCGCTGATAGGTTCCTGGGCGACGTTGTACGACGGGACCGTTGCCGCAAGCAGAGTGTCCATGTCGCTGTCGCCGTGCGCGCGGAACTCGTCGCCGCCGATGACATCGACCGGTACGGGCGAGTCGGCGGCGGAACGGTCCCTGCGCCGCGAGCCGACGACCACTATTTCTTCGATCTGACCGGACACCTCCGGTGCCGAGGCAGTTTCTTCCTGTGCGGAGGCAACGGGGCCTGTAATCAGGAATGCCAAGAGGGGTGCCAGGAACACCGGACTCGCGCCCGCGAATACCGGCGTGATGCGACCGGATCCCGCACTCTTCAGGTCGCGCCACATCTTGATCTCAACCAGGAAATTCCTCCGCATCCGAATACCCCCTCTTCACGTTGCGACGCGACCTATTATGGTGCACGCAATAACGGGCTTTGTGCAACCACATAACGGGCTTTGTGCAACCAGTCGCTGTTGTCATTGCATTAACTAATATGAATTTGAATGATGACAACAAATACTGTGGTCGCCAGTCATGTCGACGACCGGGAAATTGCAGTCCCTTCCGCCTCACGAGGACTACGGATCGTTGAGCTTGGGCCGGCTTTTTGCTATGGTGCCCTCCCATCTTGCCGCACGCCGTATCGGCAGCGTGCCGTTCATTCGGGACGGCATCCAGGTGGCATCGGGTGGCTCGTTGACGCACTATATTTTCGTTACCGGCGGCGTCACTTCTTCTTTGGGGAAGGGTATTCTGACCGCCTCTCTCGCGGCCATCCTCGAAGCCCGCAAGCTCAAGGTCAACATCCTCAAGATGGATCCCTACATCAATGTGGATCCGGGCACCATGAGCCCGTTCCAGCACGGCGAAGTCTATGTCACCGCCGACGGCGCCGAAACGGACCTCGACCTCGGGCACTACGAACGGTTCATCCGCCGGCGCATGTCTCAGCACAACAACTTCACCACCGGCAGCGTGTACGCCGAGGTCATCCGCAAGGAGCGTCACGGCGACTACCTCGGCGGCACGGTGCAGGTCATTCCCCACATCACCGACGAGATCAAGCGCCGCATCCTCGCCGTCAGCGACGGCGTGGACATCGTCCTGGTGGAAATCGGCGGCACCGTGGGCGACATCGAGTCGCTGCCCTTTCTCGAGGCCGTCCGGCAACTGCGACTGGATGTCGGCGCGTCCCGGACCCTATTCATTCACCTCACGCTGGTGCCCTATCTGAGCGCGGCCGGCGAGACGAAGACCAAGCCGACGCAACATTCCGTCAAGGAGATGCGGACCATCGGCCTGCAGCCGGACATCCTGGTATGCCGGTCTGAACAGCCGATCACGCAGCCCACCCGCAGCAAGATCGCGCTGTTCACCAACGTCGAAGAGCGGGCGGTGATCCCCTTTGAGGATCTGGACGCCATCTACGAGGGACCGCTAAGACTGCACGCCGAGCATCTGGACGACATCGTGGCCGAGAAACTGAAGCTCGACTGTGGCGAAGCGGATCTCAGCGAGTGGCAGCGCGTCGTCGAGGCGCTGCACCACCCGGCAAGCGCCGCGCGTGTCGCCATAGTCGGCAAGTACCTGGATACCCCGGACGCCTACAAGTCCCTGGTAGAAGCACTGACGCACGCCGGCATCCAGACGCGCACGCGGGTCGAAATCCAGTTCCTGGACGCCGAGACGATCGAGCGCGACAGCACCGGGGTCCTGCACGACGTCGACGCCATTCTCGTCCCGGGCGGGTTCGGCGAGCGCGGCTTCGAAGGCAAGATCGAAGCGGCGCGCTACGCGCGAAGAAACGATGTGCCCTACCTGGGCATCTGTTACGGGCTGCACGCGGCCGTCATCGAATTCGCCCGCAACGTGGCCGCATTGGAGGGCGCCGGTTCAACGGAGATCGCCCCGGATGCCCGCCATCCCGTCATCGGCCTGGTGGAAGAGTGGATGGATGGCTCGGGCGGCATGGAAAGAAGCGAAAGACGCGACGGCTCCGAGGACATGGGCGGCACCATGCGCCTGGGCGAACAGGCATGCACGCTGACGCCCGGCTCCCTGGCCCGGCAAATGTACGGCACCGCCTGCGTCAACGAACGTCACCGGCATCGCTACGAGGTGAACGAGTCGTACGTTGCCCGACTCGAAAGCCTGGGCTTGAGGGTCTCAGCGCGGAGTGCGCGCGACTCCCTGGTGGAAATGATCGAACTGCCCGCCAACGACTGGTTCGTGGCCTGCCAGTTCCACCCGGAGTTCACGTCGTCACCCCGCGATGGCCATCCACTGTTCACCGGGTTCGTCGAAGCAGCGAATCGCCGCGCGCATCGACAAGCCGAGGCCGAGGCTGCGGACAAGGCACGCAGCCAACGCAGCGTCAACGGTCAGGGCATCCAGGCCGAACAACCCCTGCAGGGTGGATAGCCTGAAACTCTGCTCCTTCGAAGTCGGCAACGCCGAGCCCATATTCCTCATCGCCGGACCTTGCGTCATCGAAAGCGAAGGGCTGGCGATGGAGACTTCGGCGCGGCTGAAGGAGATCACCGGCGCGCTCGGGATCCCCTTCATATACAAGACCTCCTTCGACAAGGCCAACCGCTCCTCCCACACAAGCTACCGCGGACCCGGTCTCGAAAACGGCCTGCGCATCCTGCAGCGGGTGCGGGACGAAGTGGAGGTGCCGGTGCTGACGGACGTGCACGAGGACACCCCGCTGGATGAAGTGGCGGACGTCGTTTCGGTGCTGCAAACGCCGGCGTTCCTGTGCCGGCAGACCAACTTCATTCAAAACGTCTGCAGGCACAATCGCCCCGTCAACATCAAGAAGGGCCAGTTCCTCGCGCCTGCCGACATGACCCATGTAGTGAACAAGGCGCGCGCCACCGGCAACCCCGACATCCTGGTATGCGAACGCGGCGTCACCTTCGGCTACAACAATCTCGTGTCGGACATGCGTTCGATCCCCATCATGCGCGCCACCGGCTGTCCCGTCGTGTTCGATGCCACGCACTCGGTACAGATGCCGGGCGGACTGGGCGATGTCTCGGGCGGTCAGCGGGAGATGGTGCCGGTATTGGCGCGGGCGGCGGTTGCGGCTGGGGTTGCGGGCGTCTTCATGGAAACGCATCCCAGGCCCGACGAAGCGCTCTCCGACGGGCCCAATTCCTGGCCGATGGACCTGATGTCGGATCTGGTCGAAGATCTTCTCGCCATCGACGACGCCGTCAAATCACGCGGCTACATGGAAAGCAGGATGCCATGAGCATCATCCGCGACGTGGCGGCGCAGGAAGTCCTCGACTCCCGCGGCAACCCCACGGTGCGGGCGGAAGTCTTACTGCGCGGCGGCGCGCGCGGCGACGCCTTCGCGCCTTCCGGCGCATCCACCGGATCTCGCGAAGCGCTCGAGCTTCGGGACGGCGATCCGAAACGCTTTTTGGGCAGGGGCGTGCTGAAAGCCGTCGCTGGCATCGTCAACGAAATCGCCCCGGCAATCCGAGGCATCGACGCGCTGGACCAGGAAGTGCTCGATCACGCCATGATCAACCTGGACGGCACCTCCGACAAGTCCCGGCTAGGCGCCAACGCGATCCTGGCCGTGTCCCTCGCCGCCGCGAAGGCCGCGGCGGCGCACAGGGAAGTGCCGCTGTTCGAGCACATCCACGACATCTTCGGCGGCGGCGAGATACGCCTGCCCGTGCCGATGATGAACATCCTGAACGGGGGCGAGCACGCGAGCAACAACGTGGACATCCAGGAGTTCATGGTGCAACCGGTATCCATGCGCTCGTTCGGCGAGGCCCTGCGATGCGGCGTCGAGGTCTTCCACGCCCTGAAGACGGTGCTGGACGATCAGGGACTGTCCACGACCGTCGGAGACGAAGGTGGATTCGCCCCGGATCTGCCGTCGAACGCCGCCGCCCTGGACATGATCGCGCGCGCGGTCGAGGCGGCCGGATACGAACCCGGCAAGGATGTCATGCTCGCGCTCGACTGCGCGGCGTCGACGTTCTTCGACAATGGCAGGTACACCCTGGCGGGCGAGGGAGCGACCCATGGGAGCGATGAGTTCTGCGCCTATCTCGCCGGCCTCGCCGAACGCTATCCGATCTCCTCCATCGAAGACGGGATGGACGAAGACGATTGGGAGGGCTGGTCGAAGCTCACGGATGCGCTCGGCGAGCGCATACAGCTCGTCGGCGACGATCTCTTCGTCACCGACACCACGTTGTTGCAGCGGGGCATCATGAATGGTGCGGCCAACGGGATACTGGTCAAGCTGAACCAGGTTGGCACGTTGACCGAGACGCTTGCCGCAGTACGCATGGCGCAAGACACGGACTACGCGGTGGTCATATCACATCGTTCCGGAGAAACGGAGGATACGACCATCGCGGACCTTGCCGTCGGCACCGGCGCCGGGCAGATCAAGACCGGCGGTCTCTCCCGCTCGGACCGAATCGCCAAGTACAATCGGTTGCTCCGCATCGAAGCGCTGCTCGAGGACGAGGCGGTCTACCGGGGAATGGCCGAACTGGCCGTCGCGCGCACGGAGTCGTAGGGGAGCTTTCGGCCCAACGGATAGCGCGACAAGGCGAACGATAGAAGGGTAGTAAGACGACGTGAAATTTTTCGTGTGCTTGGGTCTCGTCGCCATTTCGGCCCTGCAGTACCGCTATTGGCTGGGCGACGCCGGTCATCTCGCCGTCGTGGAGCTGACGGACAGAATCGAGACCGAACAGCGTCTCAATGACCGTCTCGATGAGAACAACCGCCTGCTCGCAGCCGAGATCGCCGCGTTGAAGGACGGCCTGGATGCCGTGGAGGCGCGCGCGCGAACGGCCCTGGGCATGATCGCCGAAGGCGAAACTTTCTTTCTCGTCGTCGACGATGACGGGCAAACCGAGCCGGAGGGCGAAGGCGGACTTCGGACGCCGTGATGCGTTGGCCCCGCGCCCATGTCGGCGCGTCGAATGTCACTGGAGTTCTGCGCTCGACGACCGGCGACTTCGAGGTGACCGAATCGCTGGCATTCGATCCTGAAGGGGAAGGCGAACACCTGTACGTGCTGGTGGAGAAGCGCGGTGTTACCACGCACGGGGTGCAGCGGATGCTGGCCGAGAATTGCAGCGTCCCGGTGCGCGATGTCTCCTACGCCGGCATGAAGGACAAGTACGCCGTCGCGCGCCAATGGTTCAGCGTGCGCCGCCCGCAACGCGAGGATATCGACCTCGGCGACGACGTGCGCATTCTGCGGCGCGACCGTCATCGGCGAAAATTGCGCCGCGGTGAACTGGAGGAGAACCACTTTCGCATTCGCATTCGCGCCCTGGTCGGCGACCCCGAACCAGCCCTGGCGCGGTTGCGTGTCCTCGGCGCGCCGAACTATTTCGGCGAGCAGCGCTTCGGCGCCACCGGCCAAAATGTGGCCGCCGCCCTGGATTGGGTGCGCGCGAGCAAGCCGCGAATCTCGCCGTTTCTCCGTTCCGTGTACCTGTCGAGTCTGCGCAGCTTCCTGTTCAACGAGGTGCTCGGGCAGCGCGTCGCGGACGGCACCTGGCGGTGTTTGCTGGATGGAGAGGCGGAACTGGACGGGCGGCCGACGGGACCGCTCTGGGGCCGCGGCAGACTCCAGAGCACTAGCGCCGCAGGCATGCTGGAAGAACGGTTGATGCGGCCCCACGGCGAGATCGTCCAGGCGCTGGAGTTCGTCGGACTGCGCCAGGAGCGACGCGCGCTGGCAGCGATCCCGAAAAACCTGTCGTGGCGGTTAGAAGACGGCGCGCTAGCCGTCGAGTTTGCGCTGGATCGAGGTGTGTACGCGACGACGGTTCTGCGCGAAGTCGGGGAGTTCCGCGATGCGGCGCGCACGCATGACTTCGCGGAAATCGCGTCTGCCGGCGATGCGGCCAAGTGACCGCGCCCCTGAACGGCTGGCGCGAATGGCTCGCCGAATGGCTCGGAATCGCGGCGCGGGGCGTCGCCATGGGCATCGCCGAGGTGATTCCCGGTGTTTCCGGCGGCACCATCGCCTTCATCACGGGCATCTACGAACGACTGCTGAACGCCCTCGCCTCCTTTTCCGCGAATTCGGCGAGGATCCTCCTGCGCGATGGCTTCGGCGCATTCCACCGGACCCACGATCTGTCGTTCGTGGCCGCGCTCGCGCTTGGCATGATCGTTGGTTTGATAATATTCGCGCGCGTCCTGGGTTACTTCCTCGATACGCACGGACCAGTTCTATGGGGTTTCATATTCGGGCTGATCGCGGCGTCGCTCCGCACCGTCGCGCGCCGCACCACGCTGCGATCCCTGGTGACCTTCGGCGTCGCCGGAGCGGTCACGGCGGTCCTCGTGTCGTTTCTGGCGCCGACAAGTTCGGACCCGGCCTACCCGCACTTCCTGCTCGGCGGCGCGCTCGCCGCTTCGGCGTGGATCCTGCCGGGCATATCGGGCAGCCTGGTGCTGGTCCTGCTCGGCCTGTGGGAACCCTTGCTCGCAGCGCTGAACGCCGTTCGACTGGACATTATCGCCGTCACCGTGGCGGGTATGGCGGTCGGACTGCTGCTCTTCGTCAAGCTCCTTGTCCGTTTGCTGGAACGCTATCACGCGGCGGTGTTCGCGCTACTGACGGGTTTGATGGCCGGCTCCCTGGTCCGCCTGTGGCCCTGGCGGGTGGACGACGCGATGGTGCTGCCCGCGGCGTATCGCGCGGGTACCGGGGATGATCCGATGATCGCCTGGGTCGCCGCCGCCGCATGTCTCGGCATCGCCGCCATTACATTACTCGCGAAAAGTGGCCGGACGACGAATCACTAGACATAATGTTTTGACCTGCCCGTCCTCAAGTGCGTGGATTATCTTGGGGACCGGCCATTATGGCCACCGTGACAGAGCCAGAATTGAGGAGGGCAGGCAATGCGAGACTTTAGACCAACCGAGCAGGAAACGGTATCGATGGAAGGGCGGGGGATTCGCCCGAACTATGCGGCGCATGTGGGACTGGACGTGCACAAGAACAGCATCGCAGTGGCGGTGGCGCCCGCGGGGCGCGAGCCGCCGGTCTATGTCGGCGAGATCGCGAACCGGCCATTGGCGATCGGCAAGCTGGCGGAGAAGCTGGCGCGGACGCATGGCGGCGAGGTGATGCTGTTCAGTTACGAGGCGGGGCCGTGCGGCTACGAGGTGTACCGGCAACTGACGGGGATGGGATTCGATTGCGAGGTGGTGGCGCCGTCGCGGATCCCGAAGGCGCCGGGCGAGCGGATCAAGACGGACCGGCGGGACGCGGTCAAGCTGGCGCGGCTGTCGCGCAGCGGGGAGTTGACGCCGGTGTGGGTGCCGGACGAGGACCGGGAGGCGATGCGGGACCTGGTGCGGGCGCGGGCGGACTTCAAGCGGGCCGAGCTCAAGGCGCGCCAGCAGCTGGGCGCGTTTCTGCTGCGCCACGGGCGTCGCTGGTCGCGCGGGCGCTGGACGCGGGCGCACTACGCGTGGCTGGACGGGCAGCGCTTCGAGCGCGCTTGGGAGGAAGGGGCGTTTCGGGAATATCTGGACGCGGCGCGGGCGGCGAGCGACCGGGTGGCGGCGTTGACGAAGCGGCTGCACGACGCGCTGCCGGATTGGTCGCTGGCGCCGGTGGCGCGCTCGCTGGCGGCGCTGCGCGGCGTGGACACGCTGACGGCGACGACGCTTCTGGCGGAGCTGGGCGATGTGAGCCGCTTCGACTCGCCGCGGCAGTTGATGGGCTATCTGGGATTGGTGCCGAGCGAGCACAGTTCCGGGGGGCGGCGCCGACAGGGCGGGATCACGCGGACCGGCAACGGCCATGCGCGTCGCGCGCTGGTGGAGTCGGCCTGGAGCTACCGGTTTCCGGCGCGGCGCACGGCGCATCTCGAGCGCAAGGCGGCCGCGGCCTCCGGCGAAGCCAAGGCGATCGCCTGGAAGGCCCAGCGCCGGTTGTGCGGTCGGTACCGGCGCCTGATCGAGTCGGGCAAGAACAGCAAGCAGGCAAACGTGGCCGTGGCCCGGGAGTTGAGCGGCTTCGTCTGGGACATCGTCCGTCGGGAGATGGCCCGGATCCCGCCGGCCTCCGGCTCGCCGAAAGCCGACGCCGACGCGACCGGCATCGGGTAGCGAAGAGGTCGGGGCGTGTTGAGTCAGGGCAGGATCGGGCCGGTGTGGAGAACCCTTGTTCGGGCTATAACCGGTGCCGTCGGTACGATCCCCGAGCGGGCGTATCGGTCGGTGATCCCTGCCACTAGAGAAAGGCCAGCTCCGCGACGCAGTGAAGTCCGGTGGTACCCAATCCACGCATATCAGCATGATCCACCGTCGCAATCAGCCCGGCCTTGTCCTGACTCAACACGCCTCCGGCGCTCGCGAGGCGTCCGACCGCGCGGTGGATATGTGGACGAGTCCTTCGGACCGGCGCGCGCCCTTCGGGCCGTGTGGACAGCCCCCGGACAACGCGCTGGACGCGCGTTGCCCACCGGGCCTGCCCACACTCGCGCGCCTCTCGCCCACATATCCACCGCGCCAACAACAAGCTTTTGCAAGGAGAATGAAGTGAGAGTTCCGTGAGCCATCTTGACAGGTCAAAACATATCAGCCCGCATGTCTCACCAAGGGCCGCGATGATCGCGCAGGATTTTGCCCGCGTGCGCGTGCTCGCGAGCGGAAGCATAGCCGTGCCATATGGTGTAGCGAGCACGTGCGCGCACGCGGGCAAAAGACCAGCGAGGGCGCGGCAGCGCTGTCTGCCCCCGGCACGATGTTGGAGATGGGGAAGTAACCGATTGAAACGCATCACATTCGACAATCCAACAAACGACTTGGTGAGATATGCGGGCTAGCCCGGCGCTGATTGTTGCTACGGCGCTGATTGTTGGCGCGGCCCTGGCCGCCGGCTGCGCCACGCCGTCGCGCGCGCCGGTTCTGGATCGGTCGGAATCGATTTCGAAACCGATCATCAAGTCATCCGGCGAATACATCGTAAGAGCCAACGACTCCCTCTACGCGATTGCGTGGAGATACAAACTCAACTATCGGGACGTAGCGCGCCGCAACGGCATCAAGCCGCCCTACACGATCTATCCCGGACAGAAACTGGTGCTATACGGCATGAAGAGCGAGCCGACGGCTGTTACGGAAGCGCCCAAGACTCGCCCGAGCACGCCGACAGCCGCCAAGAGCAGACCAGCGGTCACCAAGCGCGAGGCGCCGGCGCCGAGTCCTGCGAAACCGGCTGCAAGACCCGCCGCGAAGCCTGTCCCCCAGCCGCAACCCAAACCGCCCGCCGCGCAGAAGACCGCGCGCAATCAACCCGCGCGCGCAGGTTGGCGCTGGCCGGTCAACACGCAACCGGCCCGCGGCTTTGGCCGAGGCAACAACGGCCTGGACTACGTACTGCCAAACGGGCAGCAAGTGGTCGCGGCAGCGCCTGGCCAGGTCGTGTACGCCGGTCCCGGGCTGGGCGGGTACCGCCACCTGATCATCGTCGAGCATTCCGACCAGTACCTGTCGGCCTACAACATCAACGTTCAGCCCGCAGTTGCCGAGGGAAGCAAGATCGCCAGCGGCGGGAAGGTGTGCGACATCGGATCGGGCAGCCCCGCGACGCGCCGGCTGCACTTCGAGATTCGCCGCAACGGCACGCCGGTGGACCCGGCGACCATCATTGGAAAACGTTGAACCGGCAGTACGCGTGTCGGCGCTGCGACCGCCTTGCCGTCAACGTTCATCGTAGGCATGGCCGACCAAAAACAGCAACGTCACTGTTTCGTCCATCGGGTTGACGATCCAGTACTCGGTGATGCCCGCCTCAGCGTAGTCCGAGCGCTTCTCCCGTATGTCTCGGTCTGGATTATCTGGACTGACCACTTCCATGATCAAGTCGGCACCGCTCCAATAGTCGTTGCCGCGGCGCGCGTCGTTCGCATCCCGGACGAGCAGCAAATCCGGCTCCCGAAACTTGCCCTGTCGGATCCGCAGGCGCAAAGGCGCGAACAGCACGGTACCGCCAGTGTCTTCCACAAACAGTAGCGCACGGAAGAGAAACTTCAGGATGGTTTGATGTCGATCCGTGCGCATGGGCAGTATCTCGAGGAGGCCGTCCGTGAACTCGATCGAGTGACTGGAGTCGCTGGTCAACTTGAGGTATTGCGCTTCGGTCCACGTCCCTTGTAGCGAGCCAAAGTCCACCAGCGTGCAGTTGTCGGACGCGACGACACGGAGCCCGCCGCGTTGCTCAGCCATCATGTCCGTTCTCGTCTCTTGGCCAACGCCGATGAGTTTCGGTATGTGCGCCGCTGTCTGTCAAGTCCTCCGTGAGCATGTCCTCTCCGTGCACGTTCGATCAACGCGTGGGTCCCGCGCCGACGGCGGACGTACTCTCGTCCCGCCGAAATTTCAACCGGACGAACCTGATGTTCCGCATCGATACGTCGAGCGTTCCCGCCTCCAGGGTCGCGCGGTCGAGTATCGCGGTGGCCCGGCCGTAGAGATCGTCATTGAAGACATCGTCATCCCAGACCGAAACGTTGATCTTGTCGTTGGGATATACCCTGATGACATCTCTATCCCCGAAATCGACGAGGCGACTGGATGTTTCGATCTTCCTGGAGGAGCCGAAGATCAACCGCCGAAGGCTCGCCACCTCCCTTCCCGTCGCTGCTATCTCTTCAGCGAGGGTGCCCGCTTCTTCCTCGTAATCTTCCAACCGCCGCAGTTGCCTTTCGGTCAAGGGCGGAACCTGGACCCGTTCGCTTTCACTCTTGCGCCATTGAAGCAGCTCGAGTTCCGGGCATTTCGCGCATGCGTAGCAGGTGTCGAACTCCGCTCCCCCCGGACAGTCGCGGCAAACGCGCTGTGACTTCGAGCACATGTACCCCACCTCCGCAAGCAGCGCTTTCAACCGTTCCATCTGCGTCTCTGTCAACGGTTCCACACGCCTTGCCGCACTCTTTTCCCTCTGGTCAACGAGTTCATCCCGTGCGCGCTCCACTTTTCGTTGTCGCGATTCCCGCCGGTCATTCGTCTTTTCGAGTCGCCCAATCTCGCGACTTACCTCGGGATCCGTCCGCGCGATGCGGACGACGAGGTCGGGAGCCGGCGACCACCTATCGTCCGTGTTGACGTCATGCAAGATTTCCATGTCGCGCACCGAGAGCACATACGTCTCGCCGTCCCAAGCCATCGCATCGGTTGCAGCGGCGGTGTGCGACGAAATACCGAGGACCAGGCAGCCTTTGATCACAGAGATCAAGATCGAGCGGTAATCGTTCATTTTCAACTCCATGGCGTGAGACAGTTCACGCATCAGCAGGCGTCCACTGCGGACACCATCCCCCTCGCTCCGCGAATCCCTCGGCCACCGCGATACCGGGGATTGCGACGAGCGCGCCACCGGCGAACAGCAGCGGCCAAACATCCCGCTGCCAAGGCGGAATCCGGTGTTCCTGAAACAGCGTCTTCACGCGCTTCGTCACGCCCCGTCCGACAGGCTTGATACGTTCGGCGCCAGCGCGATAGCGAACCGTCAGCCCCATTCCGCCGCGCAGTCCGGCTGTCCCGCACTGCCAACCGATGGTGCCGTGCGGCAACTGCTCGGCGCGGCCCGCCTCGATGCGACTGTTTTCGCTTTCGCGAATATCGCGCACCGGGAGACTGGAAACGCGGTACAGGCAATCGCCGTAGCGCCGCACGGTGTCGCCGCCCGGCAACCGGACGACGGGATTCGCGTCGGCGGCGGCGTGGGCCTGGCGAAGAATCTCCTCAATGCGCCGATCCGACACCCCGGCGCGGAGCCACGCGCGCACTCTCTCTGGGGTGAGGTGGGAGATCGGAAGACTCGTTCGGGGCGCGGCCAACGCGTCCGGCGCGAAGGCCGAGAAGGCATCGACGGCGTCCGGAAAGCGCGTTTCCATGCGGGACATGATCTCGTGGCGGATGAAGTTACGATCACGCCCTCTGTCCGCATTGGTCGGATCTTCCACCCACGCCAAATCGTACGCTTTCGCATAATCGACCAGTTGCGAGCGGCGCAGATGCAGGAATGGCCGCACGAGGCGTCCGGCGCCCAGCGGTCGCTCCTTCGGCATGCCGACCGGCGCCCGTCCCGTCAACAGTCGCCAAAGCACCGTCTCGGCCTGGTCGTTGGCATGGTGGGCCAGCAACAGTTGTTCGGACGACCGCAGCGTCTCGCGCCATGCGGCATATCGCGCGCGCCGCGCCCGCGCCTCCACGTTGCCCGCCTCCACCGTCACGCGGAGCACCTCGATGGCGATGCCCAGGGTGCCCGCCACGCGTTCGCAGTGGCGCTGCCAAGCGGCAGCTTCCGGCTGCAGTCCGTGGTTGACATGGAGCGCGCGCAGGCTTGATGCGGGGAAGCGCATCGTGGCCGCATGCAGAAGGACAGTGGAGTCGAGCCCTCCGCTGTATCCAACCGCGATGTCCCCGGTGTCGGGAATCAACGCGACGGCCTGGGTCACATCCGCAGGCGACCTGCCCATGACTCACTTGTCCGCGCCGGACATCCGCGAGGTGGCGGGCCGGCATTACCACCGTTTCCATGCCTAGCGCGACTCCCCATATCCCCGGACTACCTGTGTTCCGGGTACGCGAATCCGACCCGTTCCGCGCCGAACGCCGCGCCCAGTTCCTCGATCAGCGCATTGCTCGGCACAACCCGCCACTGTTCGCCCAGGTCGACCCGGACCCGCGCTTCCTCACAGCAGTACTCGACGGCAACCGGGCAACCGTCCGCCGCCTCGCCGCGCCGATGCGATCGCAACAAATCGCGCAGCCGCAACGCGAAGTCCTGGTTCGTACCGTTGCCGTCGACGGAAATCTTCAGACATTCCACCAGGCGCGTCCGGGCTTCCTCGAGGGTTTCCACTGACCTGGCGCGAAGCTTCAGCGAGCCGGTGAATTCGTCATGTTCGACCTCGGCCTGGACCACGAGCACGGCATCGTTGACAAGCTTGCCGCGCGCGGCGTCCAGCACATTGCCGAACACGCTCGCCTCGATCCTGCCGGTGCGATCATCGAGTACCACGAACGACATCGAACCGCCTCGCCTGCTCCTGCGCGAACGGCTCGAAACCACGAGGCCAGCGACAGTTTGCGTACCCTGTCCCTGGGCCAGGGACTCGATGGGCGTCGAACGGAACGTCGCCAGTTCCTCGAGGTAGGCGTCGATGGGGTGCCCTGTCAAGTACAGGCCCAGACTGCCTTTCTCCGCCGCCAGGCGCTCGCTCTTGCTCCAGGGGACGATGTCCGCGGAAGCGACCGGCCCCTCCCGGACGACGTCCCCGAACATGTCGTGAATCCCCATCGCGGCATCGCGGGCGCCTTGCTCCGCGCGGGCCAGCGCCGTCGGCAACTCCGCCATCAAGCGCGCCCGCAGGTGATCGATGTCCTCGCGCTCCACGGCGAAGCAATCCAGGGCGCCGGCGCAAATCAACGGTTCGATGACATTCTTCGCGTTCCGGCCCGCATCTGTGCCCTGGATGCGGGAACAGAGATCGAACAGATGTTTGAACGGACCGTCCGCTTCTCGTTTCTCGATCAGCGCCGCGACCGGACCCGCGCCGACGCCGCGCACCGCGCCCAGACCGTACAGGACGTCTGGGCCAACCACGGAAAACCGGTATTGGCTCGTATTGATGTCTGCCAGCCGAAGCGCCAGGCGCATGCGCCGCACCTCGTTCACCAGGGTCACCATCTTGTTCACGTCCTGCATGTCCGCCGACAACACCGCCGCCATGAACTCCGCGGGGTAGTGGCATTTGAGCCATGCCGTCTGGTAAGTGATGATGCCGTAGGTCGTGGCGTGTCCCTTCGGGAACGCGTAGCCCGAAAACTTTTCCATCTGATCGAAGATGTGGGCCGCGCGGCGCTCGGGAACGCCCTGCGACACGGCGCCCCCCATGAACTTTTCGCGCACCTTGACCATCTCTTCGGGCTTTTTCTTGCCCATCGCCGCGCGCAGGACGTCCGCCTCGCCCAGGCTGAACCCCGCCAGCACGCGGGCGGCGTACATCACCTGCTCCTGGTACAGCAGGACGCCGTAGGTCGCCTTCAGACCGCCTTCGAGTTTCGGGTCGTCGTATTCGACCCGCTTGCGGCGGTGTTTGCGATCGATGAAGTCATCCGCCGTGCCGGACTGCAGCGGACCCGGCCGGTACAACGCGACCAAGGCAATGACTTCGTCGATCTTGTCCGGCGCCAGGCGCCGCAGCAGTTCCTTCATGCCCTGGGATTCGAGTTGAAAGATAGCGGTCGTTTCGCCCGTGCGAAGCAGCGCAAAAGTCGCTTCGTCGTCCAGCGGTATGGTGTCGATGTCCACGGGGGCGGCGCCGGGTTCGCGGCTGGCGTTGACCGCCTTCACGGCCCAATCGATGATGGTCAGGGTCCGTAGTCCAAGGAAGTCAAACTTCACCAGACCGGCCCGCTCGACATCATCCTTGTCGAACTGGGAAATCGCGCCGCCGCTGCGCTCGTCCGCGTAGAGCGGCACGAATTCCGTCAGCGGACCCGGCGCGATGACGACGCCGCCGGCGTGTTTGCCGACATTGCGCACGATGCCTTCCAGCTTGTAGGCCATCTCCACGATCTCCGCGGCATCCGCGTCTTCGTCGACAAAGCGCTGCAGGTCCTCTTCGCGCGCCACCGCTGTGGCCAGGGTCATGCCTACTTCCGCCGGAATCATCTTCGACAGCTTGTCGGCCAACCCGTACGGCTTGCCCTGGGCGCGGGCGACATCGCGCACCACCGCTCTCGCCGCCATCGTGCCGAACGTGGCGATCTGGCCGACCGCATCCGCGCCGTAGCGCTCCGCGACATGGCGGATGACCGAGTCCCGGCCTTCCATGCAAAAGTCGATGTCGATGTCCGGCATCGACAGACGCTCGGGATTCAGGAAGCGCTCGAAGATGAGATCGTATTCGATCGGATCGACATTGGTGACGTTCAGCGCGTAGGCGACGAGGGAGCCGGAACCGGAGCCGCGTCCCGGGCCCACCGGAACGCCGTTGCGCTTGGCCCAATTGACGAATTCCGCGACAACCAGGAAATAGCTGGCGAAACCCGTTTCCTCGATGATGCCAAGTTCGTGGTCCAGCCGTTCGGCGTATGTTTCAGCCTCGACGGAGACTCCCCCGTCGGCGCGCGCCCGCAGCTTGGCTTCAAGGCCCTCGGTCGCGCTGCGACGAAGAAACGCCTCCAGCGACTGGCCGTTCTCCGTCGGGTAGTTCGGCGGGTGATACGCGCCGAGTTTGAGGTCCAGGTTGCACCGCTTCGCGATTTCGACGGTGTTTTCGAGCGCTTCCGGCAGATCGTCGAATAGCGCCGCCATGTCCTCGGCGGAACGCAGATATTGCGCCTCGCTATAGCGGCGTTCCCGGCGGGGGTCGTCCAGGGTGCGGCCCTGCTGAATGCAAACCCGCGTTTCGTGCGCTTCGAAGTCGTCGGCATGGAGAAAACACACGTCGTTGGTGGCGACCACCGGCAGCGACCGCGCGCTGCACAGATCCACCGCCGCCCGCAGATAGTCGTCTTCCCCGGCGCGCTCCGTGCGCCGCACTTCTATGTAGTAGCGGTCGCCGAACGCCCGCGCCCATTCGTCCGCCAGGCGCTCCGCCTTCGGCGCGTCGTTGGCGAGCAAGGCGCGTCCGACATCGCCCTCACAGCCGCCGGAGAGCGCGATCAAACCCTGGGGAGCGGATAGTATCCATTGACGCTCGAGCAGGCCGTGTTCGCGGCGACCGCGCGCGGCCGTGTCGACATAGGCTCTCGACACCAGCCGCAACAGGTTGGCGTAGCCCTCGTTGGACAAGGCGAGCAGCACGCAACGGTTCACGTCGCCGCCGTACCGATAGTGAAAGTCCGCGCCGACGATAGGCTTTACCCCTGCGGCGAGGCACGCATCATAGAACTTCACCAGACCGAACAGGCTGCATCGGTCGGTCACGGCGACCGCCGGCATCGACATCTGCGCAGTCCGGCGCGCCAGATCTCCGATCCGCACCAGGCTGTCGCTGATTGAATACTCCGTGTGCACCAGAAGGTGTACGAAACCCGTCACAACAACTCCCCCTGAGGTTGAGGATGCATCGCCGCGTACGCCTCCGATACGGGAGCGAAACTCCTGCGATGAATGACCGAGGGGCCATACCGCGCAAGGGCCCGCAGGTGCTCTGCCGTAGCGTAGCCCTTGTGCCGCTCGAAACCGTATTCCGGATGGGCCACCGCCAGCTTGATCATGTCTGTGTCCCGCGCGACCTTTGCAAGGATAGACGCCGCGCTAATGGCCGGCACGGTGGCATCCCCGCCGATGATGGTCACCACCGCGCAAGGTAGCCGCGGCCGCGCATTGCCGTCGACCAAGGCGACGTCGAGCGGCGTCGAAAGCTGCGTGACCGCGCGACGCATGGCCAACAAGGCGGCCTGCAGAATGTTCAGCCGATCAATTTCCTCCACCTCCGCGCGGCCGAGGCCCCAATCCAGCGCCTCGCCTCGAATGCGCTCCGCCAACGCATCCCGCCGCCTCGCAGTCAACTGTTTCGAGTCCGCGAGACCCGGGATCGGCCGCGAGGGGTCCAGGATCACGGCGGCAGCCATCACCGGTCCCGCCAGCGGACCGCGCCCGGCCTCGTCGATCCCCGCTACGCGCGCGCGGTCGTCCGCCCACGGTCCAAACAGGTCTGCGGTCACGGACTATTCACCAGCGCAAGCACCGTTTCCGCCGCCCGTTCCGATGCGCCGCGCCGCAGTATCGCGTGTTGGCGGTCAAACTCGTCGAAATAATCAGGTTCCTCGCGCGCTCGGCGCATCTCCGCGAGCAACGCGCGCGCCAACCGCTCGGGCTCGGCCTCGTCCTGCAGGAGTTCGGGCACGAGCCGGCGTCCGCTCAGGATGTTCGGCAACGCGACGAACTCCGAATGCTTGAGTGCGTTCACGATCCGATACGTCAAGGGGCCGAGCCGATACGTCACCACCATGGGACGGCGCAGCAGCATGGCTTCCAGCGTCCCGGTACCGGATTTCACCAGGACCCCATCCGCCGCCGTCAACGCCTCCAGCGAGTTTCCCGCGGTCAAACGAACCTTGAATTCGGCGGCTCGTTCGCGAAGCTTCTCGCTCAGCATACCGCTCATCATGTCGTGAATACGCGGGTCGGGACAGGGAACAACGAAGGCGCACTCGCCGAGTTCGGAATGCAAACGCGCCGCCGTCGCCAGGAATATTTCGCCCAAGGCTTCGATCTCCGACATCCGGCTGCCGGGCATCAGCGCGATCACGACATCGTCCTCGTCGAGTTCCAGACGCCCGCGCGCCGCCGTCCTGGCCGCCCGGGAACCTGCTTCCGGGCCGATTTCATCAGCCATGGGATGCCCCACGAAGACGGCGCGCACGCCGTGATCGCGATACAGCGCGGGTTCGAACGGAAACAATGCCATCACGACATCGGCGGCGCGGCCGATGCGCTTCACGCGGCCTCGGCGCCATGCGTAGACCGATGGACTGACGTAGTGCGCCGTCGGTATGCCCCGCCGTTTCGCCAACCGCTCCTGCAGCAGGTTGAAGACATTGAAATCCACGCCGACGACCACATCCACGCCGCTCTGTGAAAAGTGGCGCACAAGGTCCGACAGCAGGCGGAGAAGGTCCGGCAACCGTTTCAATGGATCGACGAATCCGTTGACGGCGAGCCTTGAGAGCGCCGCGCGGGATTGCAGCCCTTGCGCCAACATCTGCTCGCCACCGATACCCGTGAATTCAACACCGTCGACGCGGCTTTTGATGGCCCGCATCAACCGGGCGCCGAGGATATCCCCCGATGTCTCGCCCGCGACGATGCCAACTCTCAAGACCACGTCTTAAGGCGCCATCGGGTAGGAGCGGCCGCTGTCGTTCAAGTTGCCTGCGAGCCGCGGCGCGGTCGAATGACGCCGTGTTCGGACGTCCGAATCGTGTCCACGAACATCCTCACCTCGGGATGACGATTCGCCTCCTCTTCAAGGGCGGCGCAGGCTTCTTTCGCCGTCAGTCCGGCGCGATAGACGGTCTTGTAGGCGCGGTCGAGCGCGACCGACACCGTTTTCGGGACGGCGCGCCGACGCATCCCCTCGACGTTCAATCCAACGGCGCAAGCCGGATTGCCCACGGCAGTCACGTATGCGGGAACATCCTTGATGACGTAGGAGAACGCCGCGATGTGCGTGAACGCGCCGAGCGAGCGAAACTGCAGGACGCCGGAATAGCCGCCGATGTTGGCGTGATCGCCAACGGATACGTGTCCCGCGAGAGAGGCGTTGTTGGCCATGATGACATGGTCGCCCACTTCGCAGTCATGGCCGATATGCACGTAGGCCATGAAGAGATTGTTGTTGCCGATAACGGTAGCGCCCCGGTCCTGCAACAGGCCGCGATGGATCGTGACCCCTTCCCGAACCACGTTGTCGTCGCCCATGATCAATGTCGTCGGCTCGCCCCGGTACGCCAGCGCCGGCGTGTCTTCGCCCACGGTGGCGAACTGAAATACACGGTTGCGCCTGCCGAGGGTCGTGGGACCCTTGATGATCGCGTGCGGTCCTATGCGACAGCCGTCGCCAATCGTCACGTCCGGTCCGATGATGGACCAGGGCCCAACCTCCACATCGTCACCGATTGCAGCACTCGGATCGATGATGGCCCGGGGGTCGATCAATCTTCCGCTCTCTGTCGCGCGCACATCACCTCGGAAGAACACGCGAGGTTGCCTTCGACGAATGCCTTGCAATCGAACTTCATCATGAACCGATGCTGGTTGATGATCGTCGCTTCCATGTCGAGCCGGTCGCCGGGAAGCACCGGTCGCTTGAACCGCGTCTTGTCGGCGCCGACCAGGTAGTAGAGAAAGCCCTCCGCGGGTTTCTGTCCGTGCGTCCTGAACGCCAGTATGCCCGCGATCTGCGCCAACGCCTCCACCACCAAAACCCCGGGCATGATGGGGCGCCCCGGGAAATGTCCCGCAAAAAATGGTTCGTTGACAGAGACGTTCTTGAAGCCCTTGATTTCCCGGCCCGGCGCAATGCAGGTCACCCGATCCACCAGCAGAAACGGAAACCGGTGCGGGAGATATTCCATTATCTCGCGCGTATCCATCATCGAATTCCGCTCTTCCTTTCCAGCTTGGCCAAGCGCTTGGCGATGCCGTCGAGCTGCGCGAAACGCAGTGCGTTCCGCTTCCACCGACGGTTCGTATTATGCGGCACGCCGCCGGAATAGATACCAGGTTGCTCTATCGAACCCGTCACGTGCGTCATGGCGCTCACGGTGACGCCGTCGCAGATTTCAACCGGGCCGTCGCCGGCCACCCCGACACCGCCCGCCAGGATACAGTGGCGGCCGATACGGGTGCTCCCGGACAATCCGACGCAGCCGCAAATGACCGTATGCGCGCCGATGTGGCAGTTGTGCCCGACCTGCACCTGATTGTCGATCTTTACCCCGTATTCGATGACCGTGTCTTCGATGGCGCCACGATCGACCGACGTGCATGCGCCGATGCGGACGTCATCGCCAATCCTGACGCCGCCCAACTGCGCGATCATCTGCAACCGTCCGGTCGCGTCGGCCGCGAAACCGAAACCGTCGGCACCGATGACGGCGCCTGAGTGGATCACGCAGCGACGACCGATCTCCACCCCGTGACAGAGCGTGGCGTTCGGCAAGACGACGGAATCCTCGCCAATGATGGTGCCGGCTCCCACGAAGGCGCCGGCGCCGATCTCTACCCGATCGCCCAACGCGACGTCCGCCATGACCACCGCCGCCGATGCGATCGCAACGCTTTCGCCGATCCGCGCCGTCGGCGCGACAGTGGCGGACGGATGGATTCCGGGAGGGGCGGCAGGTCTCGCGTCGAACAGCCCCGAGGCCATGGCGAACGCGTGATATGGATTGTCGGTCACCAGGGCATTGGTCGGGCAATCCGCCGCGTCCTTCTCGCAAAGGATGACCGCCGTGGCCGCGGTGCCGGCGAGGAATCGCTTGTAGGCAGGGTTCGAAAAGTGCGTAAGCTCGCCGCATCTGGCGTTCTCAAGGGAACCGAGACGGTTCACTCTCGCGCCGCCGTCGCCGACGACAAACGCGCCGATGCGTTCGGCGACTTCCGCTAGCGAAAATTCCTTGAGCGCGGCGGCCACGGACCGCTGTTACTGCTTCTCGTTGATCTTTTCGGTGACCTTGCGCGTGATATCGTGTTTCGTGTTCACGTACAACAGCCCCCCTCGGGGAAACACGACGTCGTATCCCTCGATCTCAATCAGGTCTGTCAGGACCGCTTCATACTTCGGGAACATCTGGCGAAAGATTTCCTGCTGGCGGTCCTGCACTTCCTTGCGGAGTTTGTTGACACCGAATTCGGAGTCGATCTGCTTGTCCTCGATGTCCTTCTGCAGACTGCGCCTTTCGGCATCGCCCAGAATCTCGGCGTCTTTCTGCAGCCGTTCCCGCAAGGCTTGCATATCTGTGGCGAGCTGTTGCAGAGCGTCCTGGTCCTGCTTCAGGTCCTGATCCATCTGGGCCAGGAGAGACTTTGCTTCTTCGCTGTCGCCGATAGCGCGCTGCACTTCAACCACAGCGAACTTGAACTCCGCCGCAACGCCGACGGCCGCGAAAGAAAATACCGCGAGCAAAGTCGCCGCCAGCCTTTTGACCACACCCATTCTCCTCATCGATAAACTTCGGTTCCGCCGGCGACTTCGTCGACAATCCTTGGCGATTGTAAGTGGATGCCGTCCGATTATCACGTCCCGATTCGCTCCGCCGCCTGGGATGCGTCGCCCCTCATCGCTTCCGGCGCCGCGAAAGTCGCAGGCTACAGCGTTCGGCCCAGCTCAAACGAAAAGGTTTCCTCCTCGTCGAACGGCCCGGCGTTGAACGGCGCCGAGAGAACGAAGGTCATCGGTCCCATGCCGGTCAACCACGTCACTGAGAAACCCGCGCTGTACCGCAGGGCGTCAGCCGAGAAGTCCTCGCAGTACACGTTGACCTCCGATGGATCGAGGTCGCCGGCGCGCGCAAGCCGCTCCGCGGTCGGACAGTCCGTGTTGAACACGTTGCCCACATCGACGAAGAACACCGGCCGGACCTGGCCCCGATTCTTCACGAACGGCAGCGGGAAGATCAGTTCCATGCTCGCTTCGAACAGGAGGTTGCCTCCGATCGGGCTGCCGTCTGGATCGTAGTAGAACGAATCAGGCGGCTCCGTCGCCCTGGGGCCGAGGGAACTCCGTTCGAAGCCGCGCACGGACCCGAAGCCGCCGGCGAAGAAATTCTCGAAGAACGGGTAGGTTTCGGTATCCCCGTACACGCCGCCGTAGCCGATTTCGCTTCTCATCCTGAGCGACCAGCCTCGAGGTAGCCGAAAGTACTGGTCGCCGGCGTAGCGCAACTTGTAGAAGGACAGTTCGCTGCCCGGGATCGCCACCTCCAGCGCCAACGACTGGCTTCGCCCGGCAGTGGGAAACAAACCCCGGTTCAAGGTCGAACTGATCCAGGAGCCTTCCGCCTTCACGTTGAAGAAATCCCCCTCCTCGCGCGCGAGGAAATCCGCTATTTCGAGCGCGGCGAACGTCCCTTCCGTAATCTCGGTCTGCTCCACGGTGAGACCGAACTGGACACGTCGCGTTTCGCTGATCGGGAACCCGAACGTGGCGCCCGCGCCGATCGCGTCGGTCTTGAACCGCGCGAGATTCAAGCCCCCGTAGTCCGAACGCCTGAAGTAGAAGTTGTAGCCCCGGCTGACCCCGGCCGCGGTGAAGTAGGGATCGAAGAAGCTGCCGGTCACGTGCTTGAAAAAGTCGTTCCAGCCGATGCTGATTCCGATGCTGTTGCCCGTGCCCGCCACGTTCTGTTGCTGATAGCTTGCGCCGACGTGCAGGCCGGTGACTTCCTGGTAGCCGAGTTGGCCGGAGATGACGCCGGTCGGTTGCTCCTTGACCGAGAACTCCACATCGATCTGGTCATCGGCGCCCGGCACTTCCGGCGTTTCGACATTGACTTCCTCGAAGTAGCCGAGACGCTCCAGCCGAAGCTTCGACAATTCGATCTGCGCGGTAGACGCCCAACCCCCTTCGAGCTGGCGCATCTCCCGACGCAGCACCTCGTCGTGGGTCATCTTGTTGCCGACGAAGGAAAGGCGCCGGACGTACGCGCGTTTGCCGGCCTCGACGTAGAACGTGACATCCACGGTGCCGTCTTCGCGCGTTTCGGGAATGCCCGTTGCCGAAGCAAACGTGTACCCGGAATTGCCGAGCACCGCGGTGATCCGCTCCTCGGTAGCTGTCATGCGCGCCCGCGAGAACGTCTGTCCCTCCTGCACCAGAAACAGACTCCGGATCACTTCGGGACTGACGTCTCGGAGTTCCCCCGCCAGGTCGACTTCGTTGACGGTGTACAACTCGCCCTCGTCGATGTTGACGGTCACATAGACCTGCTTCCTGTCCGGCGTGATGCTGACCTGGGCCGAACGCACCGACATGTCGACGTGTCCGCGATCCTGGTAGTAGGACTCGACGCGCTCGATATCGCCCGAGAGCTTCTCCTGCGAATACTTGTGGTCGCCGCGAATGAAGGAAAAGAGGGTGGGGTGCTTGAGTTCGAGGTCGGCAAGCAGTTCCGCCTGGGAAAAGACCGTATTGCCGACGACATTGATGTGGCGAATGCCCGAGTTACTGCCCTCCTCGATGTTGATTTCGATCGCGACGCGATTGCGAGGCAGCGGGTCCGCCTTCGTTTCGATCTCCGAGTTGTAGCGTCCCTGCGCGACATAGCTGCGCTCGAGTTCGAGCCCGACGCGCTCGAGCGTCGCCTGCTTGAATATTTCTCCTTCCCGAAGCCCCTGCGTCGACAACGCATCCATCAGGCTTTCGGTCTTGATGGCCTTGTTGCCGTCGATCTCGATAGATTCGATCGAGGGCCGCTCCTTGACACTGACAATGAGAATGTCGCCGTCCCGGGACATGCTGACATCGTCGAAGTAGCCGGAGGCGAAGAGCCCCCGCACGAGCTCGCGCACGCTGACGCCGTCTATCACGTCGCCGACGGACAACGGCAGCAAGTTGAAGACTGTGCCCGCGGAAACCCGCTGCAAGCCCAGCAGACGGATGTCGCCGACGCGAAACGGCGTCCACGCCGACGCGCCAAGGGCAATCAAGGCTGCGAGCAGGCCCGCAAATACGACCGTTCGGTTCACCATATTCCTCGCCCGCCCCGCAGGGCCGTCAAAGCAGACGCGCCACGTCATTATAGATGACGAACAGCATCGTGAAACTGACGAGGAACAGGCCGACGCGCATGCCGATGGCCTGGACATGCGCCGGCACCGGCCTGCGGGCGACGATCTGCGCGCAAGCGAACAGGATGTGTCCGCCGTCCAGTATGGGTATCGGCAGCAAATTGATCACGCCGAGGCTGATCGACAGCAGCGCCAGTATGGTCAGGAAGTTCCGCCAGCCTGTTTGCGCCGAGTCCTTCGCAACCTGGGCGATCCTGACCGGGCCCGAAAGAATCTTCGGCGAAACCATCCCGGTGAACATCTTGCCCAGGAGGTTCAGGGTGAGCACCGTCTTCGCCGCCGTTTCGTTCGCGCCCGAGGCAACGGCTTCGATCATCGAGTACCGAATCGTTCGCACCGGCGCCTCGACGCCGGCGAAGCCGATCTTCGTTTCGCCCACCGACCGGGCGCTCGGCGTCAGCCAGACTTCGAGTTCGCGTCCGCCTCGATCCACGCGGAGCGACATGGCCCGCCCCGGCGCCGCGCGTACCGCCTCGACCCAGTCATACCAGGTCTCGACAACATTGCCGTCCGCCGTCAACACCCGGTCCCATGCGCGCAAACCGGCCCGCTCCGCAGCACTGTCGTCCAGAACGCGCCCGATCACCGCAGGCAAGGCCACGATGCCGAGTGCCGCAAGGAGGTCCGGCGCTTCTTCGCCGCGATGCCACTGTTCCACCGGAATACGATAGGCGCGCGCCGACGGGTGTTCCGGCCGCCGCGCCGCGACCTCGATGTCTCCCGTATCTCCCAGGCGTCCGGCCAGGGCCATGTTGACTTCAGGCCAGGTCAGCGTCGGCCGACCGTCGATGGCGAGAAGCTCCTCGCCGCCGCGCAAACCGGCCGCGTACGCTGGCGTGTCTTCCTCGACCGCGCCGACGATGGGTATGTACGCCGTGACGCCAGCAACGGCAATCGCCCAATAGACGCAGAAAGCAAGCACGAAATTCGCGGCGGGGCCTGCCGCGGCAATGGTGATTCGCCACCAGGGCGACAGTTTGTCGAAGGGAATGTTCGCGTATTCCGACCCTTCGCGCGGCTCCCAACGTCCGGTGTCTTCGCCCTCGCCGTACATTTGCAGGAATCCGCCCAGGGGGATGGCCGCGAGGGTAAAGGCGGTGCCCCGCTTGTCCGTCCACGATAGCAGCGGGCGGCCGAAACCCACGGAGAAGCGCAAGATCCTGACGCCGGAGGCGCGCGCGGCGAGATAGTGTCCGAACTCGTGCACCGTGACGAGAACGCCCAGCGTCACCAGGAGGTACAGGACGTACTGCAATGCTTCCATGATCTGTCGTACCGCCCGTTGGCGCGCGCCGCGCGCTTCACATCATAACAGCAGCCAGAGCGCGAATACCGGCACCACCGCGATGGTCGAGTCGATACGATCCAGCACGCCACCGTGGCCGGGCAGGAGCGTTCCGGAATCCTTGGTCCCCGAGGCCCGTTTTAGCGCGCTCTCGAACAGATCGCCGAACACGGCGACGACCGACAGCGCGACCGCGACGACCGCCCATTGGGCCAGCGATCCCAGGTCGAGCACCCAGGCCAACCCGAAGCCGACCGCGAGGCCGGCGCATATTCCCCCGGCTACGCCTTCCCATGTCTTGCCCGGGCTCACGCGCGGCGCCAGCTTGTTTCTGCCCAAGGCACGGCCCGCGAAGTACGCCCCCGTGTCCACCGACCACGCCACCGCGAACGCCCAGACAATGAGCCAATATCCGGCATCGAAAGCATGCATCGAGACGAGACCCAGCCACGCGCCCGTGAACGCGAGGATGCCGCCCAAGGCCGCGCTCAGGCGTGCTAGCGCGCCCGGCGCCGCGCGCCGATCGAAGCGCCCGGCCGCCCACTGCAATACGAAAACACACGCGAAAAGCCAGAAGACGGATGTGGCGACCAGCATCGGCATCCACCATTCGGGCCGAAACCACAACGCGCCCATGCACGCCCCGGCGAAAGTCACATAGATGATCCTGGCCCGCGGGCGCGCAAACCCCGCCAGACCCGCCCACTCGTAGAGGCCGAACGCTCCCAACAGGAAGACGAACAGCGCAAACAGGTCATCCGGCAGGAAAACGACCCCCGCCAGGACGGCCGGGGCCAGGACACACGCAGTAGCAAGACGAAGTTTGAGCAATCAGTCGCGACCGCCGAAGCGGCGCTGGCGCGAGCTGAACTCCGCCAACGCACGCCGCAGCGCATCGGCGTTGAAATCCGGCCAGCACTCCGTGGCGAAGTAGAGTTCGGTGTAGGCGAGGTCCCACAACAGAAAGTTGCTGATGCGTTGGTCGCCGCCGGTGCGGACGCAGAGATCCGGCTCGGGCAACGCGGCGAGATTCAGATACGACGCGAACAGGCCATCGTCGATGCAGGCGGGATCGACGCGACCGGCGCGCGCGTCCATGGCTAGCCGGCGAGCCGCCTGGGTGATGTCCCAGCGACCCCCGTAGTTCGCCGCGATGGTGAGGAACAGGCGCCCATTGGGCTGGGTGATCCGCTCCGCGCGGTCCATCAAGGTCCGCAGATCACGAGCGAAACGCGTCCTGTCTCCAACGATATTGAGCTTGACGTCCTTGCTGTGAAGCTCATCCACGTCGTTCTCAAGGAAACTCCGCATGAGATCCATCAGCACGGAGACCTCGAGTTCGGATCGACACCAGTTCTCCGTGCTGAACGCGAATAGCGTCAGGTACTCGACGCCTGCGTCGGCGCACGCCTCGGCGACGATCCTGACATTGTCCGCGCCGGCGCGATGGCCATTCGCGCCCGGCACATTGCGTCTCCTCGCCCAGCGGCGGTTGCCGTCCATGATGATCGCCACGTGCCGAGGCACGGCGGCAGTAGCCGCTGCCGCCTCCCATATGTTGGAATCCCGCTGCAATTCGACGCGCATCATCTCCCACGCACCCGACAAACTTCGGCGCATAGACTATCGCCCGCGCGCACGCTGATCGTGCAAATCGTGCTCAAATTTCCATCAAATCGTTTTCTTTGCGTTCCAGGGCGCTGTCCGCCTGTGCCACGCGCTCGTCCGTCACCTTCTGGATGTCCTGGATCGCTCGATGCGCGTCGTCTTCCGTGATCTCCTTCTCCTTCAGGAAGTCGCGGATATCATGGTTTGCATCGCGGCGGACATTGCGTATCGCCACCCGCCCGTGTTCCGTCTCGTTGCGCGCCTGACGCGTCAGGTCCCGGCGGTTCTCCTCGGTCAGCGGCGGCAGCACCAGCCGAATGACGTCCCCCGTGGAGGTGGGTGTCACGCCGATGTTGCTTCTCAGGATCGCCTTCTCGATGTCCGGCACCATTTTCTTTTCCCAAGGCGCGATCACCAGGGTGCGTCCCTCCTCCACGGTCACGGTCGCGACCTGGCCTATGGGCGTTGCCACGCCGTAGTAGTCCACCTCGACGCCGTCGAGCAACGACGGGTGCGCGCGCCCCGTGCGAATGCGCGCGAATGCCGCGTGCAGCGCTTCCAGCGACTTGGCCATCCTGGTGTCGGCATCGCTGACGATATCGTCGATTAGCTCCATGCGATCACCTCCCGCTCTCGCCCTCGCCTACATGCCGGGCGCATGTGACACGCCCGACACAAACCGGCGAGGCTCCACCGCTGTTCTACCGATGTCTGTTGCTAGCTGGCCGCCTTCGCCTGTCCCACATCGAACCGAACGAGGCGCACGCAGCGCGCATCTGCGTCGGCCAGCAGCTTGCCCACCTTCGTCTTGGAGTCCTTGACGAACGGCTGCTCGACGAGACTAAGCTCCGCAAGCGCCTTGCGCAAACGGCCGGCCACCATCATTTCGGCGATTTCCGGCGTCTTCGCGGTGGATGCCGCCTGCGCCACGAGGATCTCTCGCTCCTTTTCAACGAACGTCACATCGAGTTGATCGGGCGACACGACCAACGGCGCCGACGCCGTCACGTGCATCGCCAGATCCCTGCCGAGAGCGGCGTCCCCACCTTCCACCTCGACCAGGGCGCCCTTGCGCTTGTCCGTATGCACATACCCGTAGATCGCGCCTGCAGCGGCTTCGAACGTGGCCACGCGCCCGACGGTGATGTTTTCCCCTATTTCCTGCACCAGCGCGACACGCTCGGCCTCCAGGTCGCCGGTCATGAGCACCTCAACGCTGTCGCAGGCAGTGGCGAAAGCCGCGCTTGTTACGGTATCGAGAAAGGCACCGAACTTCGCATTGCGTGCCGCAAAATCGGTTTCGACGTTGATCTCCACCATGGTGCCCCGCTTGGCATCGGCGCCGATCCTGACTCCGAGCAGACCCTCGGCCGCCGTGCGATTCGCCTTCGCCGCCGCTTTCAACGCGCTCTTCTTGCGCAACGTCTCGATGGCCCCATCAATATCGCCGTCGACCTCTTCGAGCGCCTTCTTGCAGTCCATCATGCCAAGACCCGTTCGGTCCCGCAGTTCCTTGACCAACCGCGCGCTGATCGTCGCCACAATCAATTCTCCTCTTCGGCTGTCGGGTCGGGCGCCGCGAGGTCCGGCTGCCCGGTTGATTCCGCCGCGCCCTGATTCTCTTCCGCCTCTTCCGCCGCATCCACCGCATCCGCCGCATCCGCCGCATCCGCCTCTTCCGCTGCCGCTGCCGCTGCGGCGGGGCGCAACGAGACCTCCGCCGCATCGATCGCCTGGGCCAGCGCGGCGCTCGAAGTCGAATCTTCCTCTTCCACTTCGATGAATTCATCGGCCGAAACCAATGATGCGGCCTCGTTCCTGCCTTCTTCGATGGCATCCGCCACGCCCATGACATACAGGCGAATCGCGCGAATCGCATCATCGTTGCCCGGGATGACATAGTCGATGCCATCCGGATCGCTGTTCGTGTCCACCACCCCGATGACCTCGATGCCCAACTTGTTGGCTTCGGACACCGCGATGCGTTCATGCTGCACGTCGATGACGAACAGCGCGTCCGGCAATCCTCCCATTTCCTTGATACCGCCCAAACTTCGCTGCAGCTTCTCCATGGTGCGGCTCTTTCGCAGCGCCTCCTTCTTCGTCAGCATCTCGAACATCCCGTCGCCCGCCTGTGTCTCAAGCTCCTTGAGGCGCACGATCGATTGCCGGATCGTCTTGTAGTTGGTCAACATGCCACCGAGCCAGCGCTGATCGACATAAGGCATGCCGACGCGTTCAGCCTGTTCCCTGATGACCTTGGCGGCAGCGCGCTTGGTGCCGACGAATAGAATCTTCTTGTGTGCGCCAATGAGAGATCGAACGTGGTCGAGCGCTTCGTTGAACGCCGGCAGCGTGTATTCGAGATTGATAATGTGGATCTTGTTGCGCGCGCCGAAGATATACGGCGCCATCTTCGGATTCCAAAAGCGGGTCTGGTGGCCGAAATGGGCGCCGGCCGCCAGCATGTCGCGCATGCCTATAGAGGTCATCAATGCATCTCCGGGTTGGTTCTTCCGTGGGGCTCACTGCCGGATCCGATCACCGCATGCCATGCGCACGTGGCGTCCACCCGCGGCAGATCTTCTTGCCACACGTGATTTACCTAGGCCAGAGGACTCTCCGCGCCTAGAATGTGCAAACAACGCCTTATACCATAAAGCGGATGGCTAGCCTTCATTCGGGCAGACGACAATCGCATGCCGACAACGCCGAAAACAGCAGAACAAATCGAGAAGATGCGCGTCGCGGGCCGTCTCGCGGCGAGTGTTCTGGAAATGATCGGCGAATACGTGAAACCCGGCGTCACCACGGAGGAGCTGGACCGCCGCTGCCACAACTACATCGTCAATGACATCGACTGCGTCCCGGCGCCGCTCAACTATACGAACGCGCCCGGCCAACCCCCGTTTCCCAAGTCCATCTGCACATCGGTGAACCACGTCGTCTGCCACGGCATTCCGACGCAGAAGAAAAGACTCAAGAACGGCGATGTGGTCAACATCGACGTGACGGTAATCAAGGATGGCTGGCACGGAGATACGAGCAAGATGTATTTCGTCGGCAAACCGGGCGTGCTGGCCGAACGCCTGGTGCGCGTGACGCAAGAGTGCCTGTACAAGGGCATCGAGACCGTGCGGTCCGGTGCGCACCTCGGCGACATCGGCGCAGCCATTCAAAGACATGCGCAGGCCCACCGCTTCTCCGTAGTCCGCGAATTCTGCGGTCACGGCATCGGCAGGACATTCCACGATGCGCCACAGGTCCTGCACTATGGCAAGCCCGGTGCCGGCGAGGTCCTCGTCGAGGGCATGACCTTTACCATCGAGCCCATGATCAATGCCGGCAGGCGCGACGTGAGACTTCTGCCCGACTACTGGACCGTGGTGACGAAGGATCACAAGCTGTCGGCGCAGTGGGAGCACACCATCCTCGTCACCTCGACCGGAGCCGAAGTCCTGACGCGCCGCGCCGAAGAATCCACGTTGCATTGAGCCGTCTGCCCGACACGGCGGAACTGCGGTACCGCATCAGCCTCGCCGACGCCAACCTCGCCGACCGTTTCTGGGACGGCGAGGACGTGGATCTGCTCGTCGCCGAACGCGCGCGGTTCATCGACGGCTTTCTCGCGGAAATCTGGCAACACTGGTTCGAATACCGCAGCGACATCGCGCTTCTGGCATTGGGCGGCTATGGTCGCGGCGAGCTGCATCCGCAATCCGACATCGACCTCCTCATTCTCGTCAACCGCGCAAAGACAGGTAGTGACGACATCGCGGCTTTCGTGCGGTTTCTGTGGGACCTGAAGCTCGATATCGGACACAGCGTACGCACGGTGCGAGATTGCGTGCGGGAAGCCGCCCGCGACATCACGGTCATCACTTCGCTGTACGAACGCCGGCGTCTGACGGGCTCCGAACTCCTCTGCGCCAAGCTCGACCGTGCGCTCGGCAGAAAGCGGGTCTGGCCAAGCCGCGCGTTCTTCGCCGCCAAGCGCAACGAGCAGGCGCGACGTCACGCGCAGTTCGATGATGTCGAGTACAACCTCGAACCCAATATCAAGGGCGCGCCGGGGGGGTTGCGGGACATCCAGACCATCGGCTGGATCACCGAGCGGCACCTCGGCACGTCCAGCTTAAGCGAACTCACGCGACGCGGCTACCTCACGCCGCAAGAGCGAACCTGGCTGATAAACGGCCGCCGATTCCTGTTCAAGGTGCGCTTCGGATTGCATCTCGTCGCGGGACGCAAGGAGGATCGCCTGCTGTTCGACCACCAGCGCGCGCTGGCGCAACGTTTCGGCTACCGAGACTCCGGCGCGCAGCTCGCCGTGGAACAGTTCATGCACGACTACTACCGACATGTATTGGCGCTGCGGGAGGTCAACGACATCCTGCTCCAGCATTTCGACGAAGCCATCCTGCGCGCCAGGGAACGACCGGTTGTCGAGGGGATCAACGCGCGGTTCCAACTCCGCAACCACTACATCGAAACCACCTCGCCGCAGGTCTTTCGGGACGACCCCGCCGCGCTGATAGAAATTTTCCTGGTCATGGCCCATCGCCCGGACATCGCCGGCGTACGCGCGGAAACCATCCGTCGCATCCGCGACAGTCTTGAACTCATCGACGACAACTTTCACCGCGACCCCAAGGCAACGGGTCTTTTTCTCGAACTCCTACGTTCGCCGCACACGCAATTTTCCCGAATGCGCCGCTATGGCGTGCTCGGCCGCTATATCCCGGAGTTCGGTCGCATCGTGGGCCAGATGCAGCACGACCTGTTCCACATCTATACCGTCGATGCGCACACCATCATGGTCACCGAAAACCTGCGTCGGCTGCGCAGTGGTTCCAGCAGTGAACGCTTCCCGCTGGCCTCCCAATGCGCGCGCAACGTGCCCCGGATCGAACTGCTATACCTCGCGGGTCTATTCCACGACATCAGCAAGGGCCGAGGCGGCGACCACTCGGAACTCGGCGCTCACGTCGCGATCGCGTTCTGCCGGCACCATGGCCTCGACGCCGACGATACCGACCTAGTGGGGTGGCTCGTGCACGACCATCTGCTGATGTCCACGACAGCCCAGCGCGAGGACATCTACGACACGGAAGTCGTCGGCGCGTTCGCCCGGCGCGTCCGCACGCAGATGCGACTGGACTACCTGTATGCGCTCACGGTCGCCGATATCACGGCGACCAATCCGAGCCTGTGGAATAGTTGGCGCGCGACCCTCATGAATCACCTCTACGCCGAAACGCGTCTCGCGCTAGCGCCCGGCGCGACCCCGCAACCGGAAGACCGCATCGCGTCGCGCACGGCGAGGTCCCTCGAGACATTGGCGGAGCGCGGCATTGGCCGCGACGAGGTCCTGGCCCTCTGGGACGATCCAACCAACGAGTTCTTCCTGCGCCACACAGCCATGCAGATCGCCGACATCACGACCGCGATGCACCACCACAACGTGCAGTCGGGTCCCCTGGTCCTGCTGCTCGACCTGGATGACCCGGGCAGCGAAGAAGGCGCGACGGAGGTATTCGTCTATACGGCGGATCGCCCCAAGCTGTTCGCCGCCAGCACCGTCGCATTGGATCACCTGAACCTGCAGATCCAGGATGCCAGCATCAACACCAGCGCGGGCGGCCTGTGCCTCAACTCCTACATCGTGCTGGACGAGCACGACCAGCCGCTTCGCCAGGACGACGAGCGCCGAGGGCTCATCCGCGAGGTGCTGGCCAGCGCCCTGGCGGATCCGAATCCAGTTGCGGCGGCGCCGACGCGACATGTGCCGAGGCGGTTGAAACAGTTCGTCACGCCTACCGAGGCAATCATGAGCACGGAACCGGATTCGGCGCACAGTGTTCTGAAAGTCGTGACATCCGATCGACCCGGCCTGCTTGCCCGCCTCGGGCTGTTATTCGTCGAACTCGGCATCTCGTTGCAGCGCGCGCATATCACAACCCTGGGCGAGCGGGTCGAGGACATGTTCGAGATCGCCAAGGTCCCGGACGCGGCGAACGCCGAACGCATCTGCGCGGCGATCCGCGACCGCCTGGACAGCGCGCACGGCGCCGCCCACCCACTTGTCACTCGGCCATGAATCCGTATCTCGACACCCTGTTGGCATATCCCTTCGAGCGATTGAACGCGTTGAAGGCAGGTGTCGAGCCGGCGGCGCGCGCGCCACATGTTCCATTGGAGATCGGGGAGCCGAAGCACGCGCCTCCCGGCTTCGTCATCGAGGTCTTGCGCGATGCGAACGCGCTCGCCTCGGGCCTGACCGCCTATCCTCCGACCCGGGGAGGCGATGCGTTGCGCGCGGCGGTCGCGGCATGGATCCAGCGCCGTTACGGCGCCCGCGTCGACGCCGACCGGCAAATCCTGCCCGTCAATGGCACTCGAGAGGCGCTGTTCTCCTTCGGCCAGGCGGTTCTTTCCGGGTCGGGTTCCGCGCGGGTCGTGCTCCCCAATCCTCTCTACCAGATATACGAAGGCGCCGCCTTGCTGCGAGGTGCGGCGCCTTACTACGCGCCGTGCGCTCCGAGCGGCATCCCCGACTTCGATCACATCGACGACGGAGTGTGGCGGACGACGGAACTCGTCTACATCTGCTCCCCGGGCAATCCGACCGGTGCCGTCATCCCCGAAAGCGAACTGCAAGAACTGATCGAGCGCGCCCATCGTTTCGACTTCGTCATCGCGTCCGACGAATGCTATTCCGAGATCTACCGGGACGAAGCCGCGCCGCCCGTTGGACTGCTGCAGGCGGCCACCGCCATGGGCAACACGGATTTCCGTCGCTGCGTGGTGTTCAACAGCCTGTCCAAACGGTCCAACCTTCCCGGACTGCGTTCCGGGTTCGCCGCTGGCGACACAGACATCATCGACCGCTACTACCTGTATCGCACCTATCACGGCTGCGCCATGCCGACGCATGTGCAAGCCGCCAGCGCGCTCGCGTGGGAGGACGAGACCCATGTCCGCGCAAACCGCGCCCGCTACCGCGAGAAGTTCGAAGTCACCCAGCCCATCCTCGCCGACGCAATGGCCGTGGACATGCCCGAAGCATCGTTCTACCTGTGGCCCCGAACGCCGGTGGGCGACGAAACTTTTGCGCGAGAACTCTACGCAACCGAGAACATCACCGTCATGCCGGGCAGCTATCTCGGCCGCCGGCACGACGGAGTCAACGCCGGCGCCAACCGCGTTCGAATCGCCCTCGTCGACGAGCTGGCGACCTGCGCGGAGGCTGTGCGACGGATTCGGGACTTCGCCCTGACGCTCGCGCGCTAGCAAGCGCGATCAAGCTACACTAGCGACTCACGCCTTAGGCGAGGGCGAGCATTACATGAGCGACTTGTTCAGTTTCGGACTGGGCCCAAGCACCAGGAGCGCCGCGGGAGACATACTCGACACCTGGTATCCCCTACCGCTCAAACAACCGGAGGGCGTCGTTGCCGAAGCCGCGTGGCGCGTCGGCAATCGCCATGACGCCGGCCCCGATCACGCGATCCTTGTCGCCGACGCCCTCGACGCCGACGCACAGTCCACCGCGGCGACTGCCCACCGGATGCTCGCGGAGCTCGACCAGCCATTGACGGCGGTGGCCCTCGAGGCCGATGAAGATATCGCTTCCGCGCCGCAGGCCTACCTCAAGCTGCACCTGCTATCGCACCGCCTGGCACTGCCCAATACTTTGAACCTCAACGGTATTTTCGAACATTTGCCCACGGTGGCGTGGACTAGCCGCGGACCCGTCGACCCGGCGGAAGTGCCCGCGCGATTGGCGGCCGCCCGCGCCGCCGGCGAACACTTGACCATCTACGCCGTGGACAAGTTTCCGCGCATGACGGACTACGTCATTCCTTCGGGGGTGCGCATCGCGGATGCGAGCCGCATTCGGCTCGGCGCATATCTCGGCGAAGGCACGACGGTCATGCACGAGGGCCAAATCAATTTCAACGCCGGCGCCCTCGGTCCAAACATGGTCGAAGGGCGAATTTCGCAGGGTGTCCTCCTCGGCCCGCACAGCGACCTGGGAGGCAGCGCAAGCACCATGGGGACCCTGTCGGGGGGTGGCGAAATCGTGATTTCCATCGGCGAACAATGCCTGGTCGGCGCCAACGCGGGCTGCGGAATCCCGCTCGGCGACCGTTGCACCATCGAGGCCGGCCTCTACATCACCGCCGGCACTGTCGTTCAGGTCCTCGACGAATTCGGCGCCGCGGTCCGCACAGTCAAGGCGCGCGATCTCGCCGGACAGAACGACATGCTGTTCATCCGTCACAGCCAGACCGGCACGGTCCAGTGCCGTACCAACCGGCGCGCGATCGAGCTGAATGCACGCTTGCATGCGCACAACTGACGGCGCAACGCTGGCGCTGACCCGGGAACTCGTCGGGCTTGCCTCGGTGACGCCCGAGGACGCAGGGTGCCAGGATCTGGTGATCGACCACCTCAAGCCCCTCGGCTTCGCCGTGGAGCGCTTGCCGTTCGGCGATGTGAAGAACTTCTGGGCGCGCCGCGGATCGGGCGGCCCGCTGTTCGTCTTCGCCGGACACACCGATGTCGTGCCCAGCGGACCGCTACAGGCCTGGTCATCGCCGCCCTTCGCCCCCGAAATTCGCGACGGGCGACTGTACGGGCGCGGCGCGGCGGACATGAAGTCGAGCCTGGCGGCGATGTTGGTGGCGGCGCGGCGGTTCATCGGCGACCACCCAGACCACGGTGGCTCGATCGCCTTTCTCGTCACCAGCGATGAGGAGGGCCCTGCCATCAACGGCACGGCCAAGGTCGTGGAGTGGCTGCAAACGCGGGGCACGGCGATCGACTATTGCCTGGTCGGCGAACCGTCTTCGCGCGAGCGGGTCGGAGATGTGGTGCGCGTCGGCCGGCGCGGTTCGCTGAGCGCCAGTCTCACCGTCAAGGGGATTCAGGGCCATGTCGCCTACCCCGAAGACGCGTCGAACCCCATACACAGCGTCCTCGGCGCGCTGCATGATCTGGCGCGGCGCGACTGGGATCACGGCAATGCGTCTTTTCCGCCCACCAGTTTTCAGATCTCCAATATCAATGCCGGCACCGGCGCGGCGAACGTGATTCCCGGCGAACTGACCGCGCAGTTCAACTTCCGTTTCAACACCGAACAAACGGCCGACGGATTGCGCGCCGAAGCGCAGGCAGCGCTCGACCGGTCCGGTGCCGAATTCGAGTTGGAGTGGGCGACGCCCGGACAGCCGTTCCTGACGCGACCCGGACGTTTGACACAATCCGTGCTGGAAGCGGTTCGCGACGTCGCTGGCCTGACCGCCGAAACATCGACCGGCGGCGGCACTTCCGATGGGCGCTTCATCGCGCCCGCCGGCGCGGAAGTGGTGGAACTCGGCCCTGTCAACGCCACCATCCACAAGATCGACGAGCACGTCGCCGTCGCCGACCTGGAGCCCTTGGCACGCATGTACCAGCGCGTACTCCAAAACCTGCTTGTCGGCTGATCGATTGAACGCTCGCTATGTGGTTGTCGGAATTCTGGCGCTCCTCGGCTTCGTCGTCTATACGGCCCCCGCGACACTCCTCGGGGCGGCGCTCGGCGACAAAGGGCCGGCGCGCATCACGCAGGTCCAGGGGAGCATATGGGACGGTGCGGCCGCGGCCGAATATGCAGGCCAATCGCTCGGCGCGCTCACCTGGCGGTTCGACGCGGGCGGTCTCGCCGAAGGCGAAGCGGTCTTCGACTGGCAGTTGGCCGGCGCCGGCCACGCGCTGTCCGGCAGCGCGCGCCTCGGTCTCGCGGGGCTGCAGTGCGACGCGGCCGGCACGGTGCGCGGCGCGACCATGCGCCGCATCCTGGCCCCCTATTGGATAGAGGCCCAAGGCGATGTCGGCATCGAACGCATCCGCGCGGACCTCACCTACGACCTGCATCCCCGGAACATGTCCGGCGAACTGTCCTGGAGCGGGGGCGAAGTGCGCTATCGTCTCGCCGGCGAACACTATCAGGTGGTTCTGCCGCCTCTCACCGGCGTGCTCGAAACAGACAATACCGAACCGGCGCTCACGGTATTCGGGGAAGGGGTGCCCGCCCCGCTGTTGCAGGTTCGCCTCGGCGCGGACGGCTGGCTGGACATAGGCGTTACGAAAATGCTGACGAAAATGGCGGGATTTCCATGGCCGGGCAACGAACCGGATCACGCAATCGTCATAGATGTGAGCGAGCGTCTGATTTAACCTCGGCTTTCATGGAACGATGCGCCCGACCACGCCAAGGACATCGCGGCGTCGCGGGCACACGGAATTCGGGATACTGAAGGCTGAAAATGTTCAATCCTTCGACCATGCTACTGGCGACCGCGCACGTGCTTGTCATCGGCGCCCTTGCCGCCACCCTGGCCAGGGCGATCTGGTTTTTCGCCCTCGGCCCGGAACCCGCGCAACTCGTCGAATCGGCCCGTCCCGAACGCTCGGCGAAGCCGGAGGCCATGGACGTCGAACAAATGGCGGCGCTGAACCTCTTCGGCGCACCGCCATCGGCGGCCAGCGGCTTCAACGTCGACGCCACGCCGGACACCGAACTCGATCTCAGGCTGTTCGGGATATTCCTCGCGAACCAGCCTGAAACCTCCGTTGCCATCATCGGCTCGCGGGGGGACTCGGGCGAAGCCTATATGATCGGCGATCCAATCTTCGGCAATGCGAAGGTTGCGGAAATTCGCAGGGATGTCGTGTTGATCAGTCGCGCCGGTATAATCGAAGCCCTTCGTTTCGACGACGAACCCCTGCTGATAACGAACCGCAGGCCGCGCGCCGCTTCCGGCGAGAGGTTAACCCCACATGACCGACCGCTGGCGGTGTCGGATGTTGGCGCCGGCGTCAGCGACCTAGTCCCCGCCGCCCTGGAGGAGTCAATCGAGGTGTTCCGCAACCGGCTCGAACAGGATCCCGACGGGACGCTTCGCGCCGTCGGCCTCGAACCCGTTTCCGTCGACGGCGACACGGGATACCGCATCGGCCAACGCGCCGCCTCGCGCCAACTCGGCCGCACGGGTCTGCAACCCGGCGACACCATCGTATCGATCGACGGTCGGCCCATCAGTGATATGCGGCAGAGTCCCGAGGCGTTCGGGAACCTGATCTCGAAGGGTTCCGCGCGGCTCGAGATTCGGCGCGGAGAGCGCCGGTTTTTCCTGACGACATCGCTCGCGACGCTCCTCGCGCTCGCCTCGACAGACCGGGAACCCGCTTAGCTACGTCATGGCTCTACGACCGACCGCACCACGGTACGTCCGCAGCAGGCGATCCGGCCAGAGGCCGGGGCGAACCGGCACTTTCGCCGCGGCGCTCGCAACCGCGCTGATCGTTGCGGCGGCCACGGTTGTCGCGGTCGAAGACGCCATCGAAGAACCCGAGATGTGGACCATCAATTCCCCCAGCGTGGACATGTTGCAGTTCATCACGCAGGTCGCACAGATCACCGGCAAGACCTTCGTTATCGATCCACGCATCAAGGGCACTGTCAGTGTCGTGTCGCAGGCGGCCCGAGACAAGGATGAGGTCTACGAGCTGCTTCTGTCGGTACTGCGCGTGCACGGCATCGGCGCCGTGCCCATCGGCGACGGCGATGTCGTCCACATCGTCCAGAACCTCACCGCCGTCAAGCAGTCCGGCGGCGTTGTCGGCGAAGCTCCCGGGGTGCCCGACCAGGAGATCGTTACGCAGTTGATCCCGGTGCAGAACGTCCAGGCGACCGAACTCGTCAAGATATTGCGGCCAATGAGTCCGCAACATGGCCATGTCGGCGCCGTGGCCGACCGCAACGTCATCATCATCAGCGATCACGCGAACAACGTGGAACGGCTGCGGCAAGTCATCCGGGAACTCGACGTGCTGAACGACGACGAGGTGATCGTCCGCGCCCTCGAGCATGCCTGGGCCGGCTCCGTCGTCAAGATCCTGGAACAGGTCGCGCCCGAACAGATGGCAAAGGGCGCAGTCGGCCCCCAGTCCATCCGCATCATCGCCAACGAACGCAACAACAGCCTCCTCTTGCGAGGCAAGCCGCAACCGCTGGCGGTGGTGAACGATCTCATCGACAAGCTGGATATGCCGGCGACCGCGATGAGCAACACCCAGGTGATCTACCTGTCCTACGCCGACGCCGCCGAGCTTGCCGAAACCCTGAATCAACTGGTCGGGGGAAGCGTCGCCGACGAAGCGGAATCCCCGATACGAACCACCATTCAGGCCGATATCGCGCTGAATGCGATCATCGCCCGCACCAACCCCCGGACGATGGACGAAATATTCAACATCGTCAAACAACTGGACACGCGCCGCGCGCAGGTGCTCATCGAAGCCGCGATCGCGGAAATCTCGGTTACGGACCTGTTCAGCGTCGGCGTCGAAACCGCCGCCGCCGACGAGCGCGGGCGATCCGTGCCCGCCTTCAACGCCACGCTGAACGGCATCATCGGCGCACTCCTCGGCGGCAGCGACACGGAGACGATCAGCCCCGTGGATGTCCTGTCAGAGGCGGAATCGCCCACCGTGGGCGCCGTCAAACTCGACCGCGATGGCGTCACCTTCGCCATCGTCCTGAACGCATTGTCCACCAACACCGCCGCGGACCTGCTTTCCGCGCCCAGCGTGCTCACCCTGGACAACCAGCAGGCCAGCATCCACGCCGGCCAGGAAGTCCCGTTCCGCACCGGATCCTTCAGCACGCTCGGCGAAGGCACGACCAACCCTTTCACCACCGTCAACCGCAAACCCGTCGGCATCACGCTACAGGTCACGCCGCACGTGCACGAAGGTACCGCCGTGCGGCTGGAAATCATGCAGGAGGTGTCGAACCTGCTCGACTCGGGACTGGCGTTGAACGCCGCCGACCTCATCACCCAGACGCGCAAGATCGAGACGACCATACTCGCCGAGAGCGGCGAAACCATCGTCCTCGGCGGATTGATCCAGAATGACTACCGGGACACGGCAAAGAAGGTTCCCCTCCTCGGCAACATTCCCCTGGTCGGGAGGTTGTTTCGCAGCACATCGCAGACGCGCGACAAGCGGCACCTGCTGGTATTCATTCGCCCAACCGTTGTGCGATCGAAGGACGACGCAAACCGCGTGACCGCCCGCATGTACGACTACATCTGGGAAGTCCAGATCTACTCGCGCTCGCCGACACCCTCCCCCGACAGCCTGTTCGAGGGGCAATTCGAGGATTGAGCCACATGCGCCGCGAGATGGGCGACCGAAGGATTGCGGCACCAGTGTCATTCTGCAAACGCATGAACTACGCCGTCGCTCATACCGTGGTGCGCTGGCTGATACGTCCGACAACGCCCGGCATGGCAGCGACCGAGGCCGTCAACACCGTCTATGTGCTTAAGTCTCCCTCCCTGACCGATCTGATCGCCCTGGACCTGGTGGCGCAGCGCTTGGGCGCGGCGCGACCCATGGACGCCTTGCTGGCAGACGGCATGGGCGAGGCCCACCGGTTTTTCTTCCTCAACCGGGGCGGTTTCCGGCGCCGGCCAACCCGCGAGCACTCCAAGCGCATGCGGCGAATCGAGCACTGGTTGCTCAATTGCCCGGAGGCCGAGGCCACATTGATCCCCGTTTCGGTGTTCTGGGGGCGCGCCGGGAACAAGGACCGGTCGCTCCTGCGCTCCCTGTTTTCCGACGATTGGTCGGTCACATCGCGGTTCCGCCGGTTCATGAGCCTGTTCTTCAACCGCACCGACATCCTGGTGCAGTTCGCGACGCCCATACCGTGGCACGACATCATCGACCCGGGCATGGACCCCAACCGCCTGGCGCGCCGCACGGCGCGGCTGGTGCGCGTCAAGCTCCGCAATCAACGCACCGCGACCTTGGGCCCCGACCTCTCCCACCGGGGAAGCCTGGTAGCGCGGATACTCCGGAGCGAAGCCGTTCGGTCCGTCGTTGAAGCCAGCGAAGAGAAGGACGCCGCCGCGCGGCTGGCCCGGCGCTACGCAAACAACATCGCTTCCGAGCTGTCGTATCCCGGGCTGAGGCTCTTCAACGGTTTCCTCACCTGGTTCTGGCATCGCATCTACGCCGGCATCGAAGTGCGCGGCATCGACCGATTCTCCGACATCGCCGAGACGCACACGCTGGTATACGCGCCGAGCCATCGATCGCATATCGACTACCTCGTGCTGTCGTACGCGCTATTCCACGCCGGCCTCATGCCGCCGCATATCGCAGCCGGCGAGAACCTGAACATGCCGCTTATCGGCCCGCTCCTTCGCCGCGGCGGCGCGTTCTTCATGCGCCGCCGATTCGCTGACGACCCACTCTACACGGCGGTCTTCTCGGAGTACCTTCACCAGGTGCTGTGGCGGGGACACTCGGTCGAGTACTTCATCGAAGGCGGACGATCTCGAACCGGGCGCCTGCTCCAGCCACGCACCGGCATGCTCCGCATGACCGTTCGCAGCCACAGGCGCGGCGTGCTGCGGCCCATCGCCATCGTGCCCGTGCACATCGGCTACGAGAAACTGGTCGAAGCCGGCGCCTACCTGGATGAACTGCGCGGCCAGGCAAAGCCCAAGGAAACCATTCGCAACGTCGTCCGGAACCTGCGCCTCGTCCGCCAGTCGTTCGGCAAGGTCGCGCTCGATTTCGCCGCGCCGATACAACTGGCCGCGTTCGCAAACGCGGCGGGCGCGAACAAGCAAAAGGATGACGACCAACTCGCCCGCGCGCTTGGTGTCGAGGTGCTTGCCCGCATAAATGCCGTCGCGTCGATCAACGCGATCAACCTGGTCGCGCTTGTCACCCTGTCCATGCCGCGCCATGCCATCGACGAAAGGCTGGCGCTCGAGCAGATCGATTGCCTGCGCGATCTGCTCACCCTCGACGCCGATCGCCACGCGCACCACGTCACGCCCATCCCGGCGCGAGACATCCTTGCCCACGTCGAGTCGCTCGGCATGCTGGACCGGGACATACACGATTTCGGCGACATCCTGAGCCACGACGCTTTCACCGCCGTGCGCATGACCTGGTATCGGAACAACGCGCTGCCGGTATTCGCGGTCCCGGCGCTGATCGCTTGCCTGCTGGTCAACCGGCGCCGGCGCGTCCGCGGCGCCGACCTGGCGCGGTATTTCCACACCGTGTTCCCGCACATGCGCGCGGAGCTGTATCTCGAAGCCGCGATCGATGATCTCGTGCCTCGCTGGCTCAACCACCTGGCGCACCTCAACCTCATATCCAGGCACGGAGACGACGTGTACGCGCCGCCGCCAAGGCACGCGCCCGAGCATTTCCGGCTCCGGCTGTTAGCCAACATCGTCATGCAGACCATCGAACGCTACTACATCGTCGTCGCACTGCTGACGCGCCACGGCACCATGACGCGCGGCGATCTCGAAGGCGAATGCGGCATCGTCGCCCGCCGCATGTCCAAAATCTACGGCATCAACGCGCCGGACTTCTTCGACGCCGCGTTGTTCCGCCGTTTCATCGAGACGTTGATCGAGCGCGGTGCCGCGGTCGAATCGGAAGCCGGCGATTTGACCGCCGCGCCCATTCTCGGCGATGTCGTTCGCGGCGCCCAAGGCGTCATCAACGATGAATTCCGTCACGCCGTTTCGCGCCCGCGGCAATAGGCGGGAACGGGCTAGCAGACTGGCGAACTTGCCGCACCAGCGGCAAGATCGACAGGGTGACGGGCACGCGGGTGGGGTGAAACAGGTGGGCTTGGGCGGGGCCAAAACACGGCGCACCCGAAGGGGCGACGGTTTTTGTGGCGCTAGCAGACTGGCGAACTTGCCGCACCAGCGGCAAGATCGACAGGGTGACGGGCACGCGGGTGGGGTGAAACAGGTGGGCTTGTCCGAATACAAGTGTCAATTAGGATATTGTTTCAATTCCGTTTTCCAATGGTTCCTCCGGTACGATTACCACGTTGGTTTCCACAAAGAGCCTGCGCGCTCCTTAATGAGCAAACTCACCCGCTCACCCACTCACCCACACGGGCGGATAGCGACGCGGGGTTACAGTTGAATCGACGCGCAGAATCGGCTCAAGATTCGATAGCTACATTTCATGACTGATTGACCATCCACCAGACTCTCATTGAACGTGATCGAGGTTCGTCGGTGCCCGGCGAATCAGGGGGAATCAGGGGTTTTCGTTTGCGGTGCGGGCGTGTATGTGGTAGCACGTTTGTTGAGGTGGCCTTGGTGAAGGTCAATTAATGATAACCGACTGCAATGACGGGATTGGCGAAGGTCTTCCGGGCCGCTGTCATGTTCGGGCGGGGCTAGGCAAGAACTGGAGGGCACGCCGGAGGAGCAAGCACCGGTCGGTGACGGGTAGAATCATCGCCGGGACGGCTATCGTATTGATCGCGCTGTGCGGGGCTACCCATGCATTGGCCTCGCTGGATGACGCGCCGGCGGAGATGCGTGAGGCCGTTGAAGACAACGCGACCGGATTCCTGAACGATCTGTCGGCGCGGCGCAGGACCACGACACTTTTCCCGAACCCGCAGCCGGTGTTCTCGGGTGTCCAGGAGAACTTCGTCAACACATCGACCGGTTCGATGACATTCCTGGTCCGGGATCTGGTACGCATTGGCGGGATGCCGATCATCATGGGGCGCGTCTACGACTCGACGCTGGAAGAGGGCGGCGACTTCGGCCCCGGCTGGAAGCTGACGGTGGTCGAGGAGGTCCAGCAGGAGGGATCGCAGCTCCTGTTCACGGACGCGTCCAACGGTGTCCACAGGCTGGATGTCTCCGGGGACAAAGTGATGCCGGAGTCGCCGGCAACGGCGCCAATCGTATCCGGTTCGACCCGCACGACCGGGGGCGAGGCGGGTATCGTCGTGTTGGAGTCGGCCGACGGCATGCTGCGGCGCTTCAAACAGGACGGAGATGTGTGGCGACTCGTCCACGTGCGACACGGTCGAGGCTGGGTGCGTCTGGAGTGGCGCCGGGGCACGCTGACGGAGGTGACATCGGACGCAGGCTGGGTGCGCTTCTCGCGCCGCGACGACGGCCGGATATCCGGCATCACCGACGACATCGGGCGAACCGTCGGCTATTCGTACGATTCGGACGGCAGGCTGACCGGCGTCACGGACCTGGCGGGAGAATCGTGGAGCTTGGGGTACGCTTCGGACGACCTGCTCTCGTCCATAACGGACCCGCGGAACAAGGTCGTTTTGGCGGCGACGTGGACGGACACCAAGGTGAGCCGAATCCGAGTGCTGCGGGAGAGGACGGATTTCGCCTATGCGGGGAACGCGACAACGGCAACGGACGCGCTCGGTCGGGACACGGTATACCGGCGCGACGACTCGGGCATCACCGATTCGATCACCGACCGCACGGGCGCGACGACGGAGGTGGGGTTCGACGCGGGCCATCGACCGGTGACCGTGACGCGTGACAATGCGACGGTCGCCCGCATATGACGAAAACGGCGACCTGGCCACATTGTGGCAAACGTCGGGGGAAACGGAATTCACCACGAACAACCGGGGCGAGGTGACTGTGGCGAGCGGCGCCTGGACGGCGCGGTACCGATACTCGGACCGCCGGGTCGTGCACGCGAGCGACTCTGGCGGGGAGCGAGATTACCGGTATACGGATGCTGGATTGCTCTCTGGTGCAACGATCAACGGAGTCGATACGACAATGCGGTCGAACGCGGACGGCGCGTTGACCGAACTCGCGCGCGGCGTGAGTTCGCTCGCGATGTATGTGTACGACTCCGGCGGACGGGTGTCGTCAATCGACTACGGAGAGGGGAGAACGGCCACCTTCGAATACGACGCGCGGGGATTCAGAACGGCCGCGGAGTACAGCTACGGGTCGGACGACCAGATCGAGGCGAGCATGTCCTACGACGCCGCCGGAAACCTGACGCGGATGGAACGTGGCATGGAGGGCGAGGAGCCCACGGAGCATACGTACGAGATCGGCGACTACAACGAGGTGGTCCGTGTGCGTGCGGGCGACGGTGAGGACGCGGCCAGGCCTGACCTGACGTTCGAGTACGACGCCGCAGGCCGGGTGCAGCGGTCGACGTTGGGGAGCCGAGAAGCTGCGGTCGAATACGACTCGCTGGACCGCGCGACTCGGGTAACGGTGGACGGCGAGACGATTCTCGAGCGCGACTACAGGCCGGACGACCCCGACGCCGCGCGACAGGAGGATAGGCGCACGGGCGGCGTGCTCGTAGTGGCCCCCGTCTCTCCGGTGTTCGGCACGATGGAGTCGATCGTGTATTCCCGGCCTCGCGCCACGGAGTTCGGCATTGTGGCGTATTCGCCGACGAGGAGGACTTTCGAGGTGCGTCCGGATGCGCTGGCGGCCGACGCCCTGCTGCTCGGAAGCCTGCATGCGCGCATGGTGCCTTTGGACGGGAGCGAGCCGAACCCGGCGCCGTTCGGGCACGACAAGCCCAGCAGCAGCCTGTTCATCCCGCCCGAGTTCCGGGCGGTCAACTGCGAAGTGTGCGTCAGTTTCGTTTTCGATGTTGACCTGGATGTGACGCCGGCGGGGGAGTACTGTTACACAAACTACACGGCGGACGTGGACGGCTACTGCTTCGACGCGCTGGCCGTGGATACGACGATTCTTGGGGATCAGCATCGGTGGCGCCATTCAACGAGCTTCGGGGACGGCTCCTGGGCGCACGTGACCACCTACTCGGGCGTGGTCTCGGGCAGTCACAAGTACACGGCTACGGGCCGTTACACCATGACGCACTATGTCAATTGCACTTGCCCTTCGGCGTTCGCGCACGGCAGCGATTCGGAGAGCTTCAGCGTGCCGGGGGGAATCCTTGCCTGTACGCCCCCGCGGTGCACTCTCGACATAAGCGTGGAGCCCGACTCGCCAGCCATTTCTACCGCGCCGGCGATGCCGACGGTGACGGCGACGGCCAGCAACGTGACTCCGAGTCACGCGACGGTGTCATGGACGGCGCGAGTCAACTACACGGCTCCGAGCCGAGTATGTTCGGGGGGGCCACAGTTCCCTTCGTCGACCGTGAGCGGTCGCGGGAAGACATTTTCGCCCTCCCTCGGCGGGCCTTACGGGGGCGCACTGACCATTACGGCCACGTGCAGCGCGCTTGGCCACACGAGTTCTGAAGTGAGCAAGACCGTCACCGTGAATGGAACCCAGCCATCCATTTCCGCCATTGTGGCTAAGATCGGGTCGGTCGAGTCGCCGTTCGACAGTGCGGATTTGCGCAGGATCGCTTGCAAGGAGAGCCCGGGGCTGAAGCAGTTTCAGCCGAGCCCAGGGCCGCCCGTTTTCGGGCGCGGCGGCGATGTAGGCATTATGCAGATCTGCTATCAACGAACCGCTGAACACGTTTGGAATTGGCAGTCCAACATAGATCGTGGGAAGGCGATTCTCATGTCAGCGAAGCCGGACGCGAAGCGTCATCTCGACAGGGAAGCGGCCAAAGACGGCGCGACTCCGTATCCGACGCGGTATTGGCGCGAGGAGGCGATACATCGCTACAACGCGGGTTGGGGCACCGGAAATGAATACTGGGTTTGGATACCCGCGGAAGGTGATGTCCCGGCAATGTGGAAGGCCGTAGATCGTGGCGGAATTGGGGGCTATGTATCAGGTGTTCTGGGCCAGAGTGCAACCTGCCGCTAGGCTATGCGTCCGTTCGTGACCATCGCGGCAGCTGCGTTTATTGCGCCGCTGGCGAACCCATGCGAGGACGTCGCCGTGATCTCGCACGACGCAAAGTACATGCTTTTGGATGGAGAGACGCTAGCTATCCGGGACGTCGGTAACCTGCGTTGGATGGGAATCTGGGGAATCGATGCCATACTCCCCGGCTCCACCTCAGCACGTTTTGCTTTCTTGAGCGATTCGCTCTCGGCAGAACTTGCGAATCCCGACAGCAGTGGTCAGTTCGAGCGGTCGGCGCTGGTTGTGGTGACAAATCTGGCGGAACGCGAGAATACCGCGAGCCGGATCGCCGTTTCGCACGACTATGAATTTCCTTGGGACTCACAACAGTGGATTGAAGGGACCGATCAGTTGATCGGGGTAACCGACCAGTTGGTCGGAGGGACATGGAAAAGGTCGAGGGTCACGGTACTTGACGAGGGGCTTAACGAGGTCGATGCTTGGTCGGCTGCTGATTGGGACGCAGGACCGGGGGAACCCATCCTCGCCTGCCGGAGGGGCGATGACCTGTTCGTCGCTACAGGAACGAGCCGGACAGTTCGGCAAAAAGGGGAGAGCACCTTGGATCGATTGGCGATACCCGACACTGTTGAGGACTGTCGTGTCGAGAATCGATACCCGCGAAGTGGGGGGGTCGAAAGTCCGTCGGTGGGATGTCGCGGCACTTTAGGGTGTCGGCGCGATGGACGTTATGTAAGGGCGGTTGTGGACATCGCGGACAACGAAGTGGGTGCGTGGCACGAGTTACAACGGTCTGCGGAGCTATTGGATGGAAACCGAGCCGGAGTGCGAACCTACTTGTCAAGCGTTGTGTTGTTCGCAGGAGGAAACAAGCTCCTACGACAGCAGTCAACATGGACGCCCGACTCGGCTGGGCCGAATTCATTTCGAACGACACCTGGTCCACTACTGCAGACTGTAGATTTGCAGAGTGGCCAAGTGTTAAAGGAAGACTCCCACAGGCTGACGGGAACGGTGTCGAGGGTGTTCTGTCGTGGGATGAGGGAACGCACCGTTTTATCAGGGGACGGGCAGGTCCACTCGATTGACCTGAACACTCTCGAGCCCATTGCATCTGCGCAGATACCGTTTGATCGGGCGTTCGTTTTCTGAACAGCCATTTCCGCAAGTATCGACGAGGAACCCGCAGGATGCCCGGCGTGCCGAGCGGCTGATTGGCGATCCCGGGGATCGGCGAGCTGACCGCGACGGCGGCTGGCGGCGGCGGCGGTGGTCGACGCGTCGGCGTTCGACAGCGACCGGCAGATGGCGGCCTAGCGTGGTGTGTCAATGGCAGCGGTCGACGGGCGGGAAACCGGCTCTAGAGTCGGTATGGGGACGCGAACGAGATCGTCGAGCCGTTGCGGATTGCGGGCCCCGTCACCAAATGGTGGAGCGCCGGCTGGGACGGGGCTCTGGTCCAGCTGCTCGTTGAGGACGGTGAGCGTGTTCTACAGGCGCTCCACCCACGATATCCCGACCTGCCCTACTTGCGGACCATATCGAGGCGCGGGCCGAATCGGTAGGTTGGTGTTCGCGTGGCAGGCGGCTTCCTTCCGGCGCCACGTCACTACTTGACTATCCCACAGCGTTTCGGCGACGGTGCGCGGCACAACGCGCGCGGCGTGGCAATCCGGTAGTGACGGGGGGCTAAACCGGCCTGGAGCGCAGGCGCTTAATGGGCTGCTAAGCACGCGGCGATGGTGCCGCTTTGGTGCCAGCGGTACACTAAAGGCGCTTCGTTGCCGCTGTATGGCGGCGTGGTCGGAGGGAGCTCCGACAGACTGGGAGCCCAGACAGCCGGCGGAAATCCGGCGTTGGCGGGGCAGCCATGGATGATGGTTGCCGACGCCGAGGTGCCGCTTCCGGGATGCTAGCGCATTCTGGAGTCGCCGGGGGGATGCACCGGCATCGGGCACGGATTCGCCACGCGCTCCGTGGGGAGCGACGGGGGCGAATCTAAGAGCACGGCAGTGCGGCAGCTTCGCGAGACCTTCTGACGACTCGCGGGGCACGACGGGACAAGAGAAGTCCTTGATCGAAGCCGGACCTGTCGCGGCGACCGAGGCGGTCGCGGGGCCGGGGGAGGCATCCCCTGGCGTACCGGAAACGGAGACCTGCGATGCCATCGGCGCCGAACAAGAGGCCGCCGGCCCATGTCGCAAGACACGCCGCGGTCGCCGCAAGCGACGGCACGGCAACTGCATCTTTGGGGCTACACGCAGCAATGCGGGTCCGCATCGTCCTCGTCGAAGGACGGCGGATCGCCCAGCAAAACTAAACCGGACGCCGGCCCGGGCCGCTGACGCGGCGCCGGGCGCGGCAGATTCCCTCCGGCACCCACCGAAAAAACTTCCAGAGGCGCATCTGGCGTCGCTCCGGCGCAAGGCGTTTCGCGCGGTCTCCGGCTTACCGAATTGCTCAACGCGCGGTCTTTGACCGGGCCGCGGGGACCGGCTATAGCGTTCCGGCCAGGGGAGGACGCGACCCGGCCGTTCGCCGGGGATGGCGAGGTCGGCAAGCGAGAAGGAGGTTGCGGTGCGCGACCTGAACTACGACCTGAAGCGCCTGCAGGCGGCGCACGACGACGGCTCCCACGGCACGCGCACGGCGCGCTCCTACGCGCTGGCCCAGATCGCGGACGCCCTGCACGATCTCGGTTTCAAGGGGCTTCGGGCCACCGGGCTCAGGGGCAAGCACGTCGTGGCGCTGGTCGGGGAGTGGAAGCGCCAGGGCCGGTCCATCGGCACGATGAAGAACAGGATCGCGCACCTGCGCTGGTGGGCGAAGCACATCGGGCGGCCGGCCGTCGTGCCGTCCAACGGGGCGCTGGGCATCGGCAACCGCGAATACGTGACCAACGAGGACAGAAGCGTCGCCCTCGAGCCGGACAAGCTGGCGCTGGTGAAGGACGCGCACGTCGCCATGGCGCTGCGCCTCGAGGCGGAGTTCGGCCTGCGCCGCGAGGAAGCGATCAAGTTCACGCCCGCGCGCGACGACCGGGGCGACCGCATCCGGCTGAAGGGATCGACCACGAAGGGCGGCCGCCCGCGCGAGGTGCCGGTGCGCAACGCGGCGCAGCGCAAGCTGCTCGACGAGGCGCGCGAGCTGGTGGGAAGCGGCGCGCTGATCCCGCCGGACCGCAACTACAGACAGCAACTCAAGGTGTACGAGAGTCAGACGCGGGAGGCGGGCCTGTACCGCATGCACGGATTGCGACATGCGTACACAATCACGCGCTACGAGGAACTCACGGGCTGGAAGGCGCCCGCGGCGGGCGGGCCGCGGCGGCGCGCGCTGACGGGTGCGATGCGGAGGATCGACACCGAGGCAAGGCGCAGGATCGCGGAGGAACTCGGTCACTCGAGGATCGGGGTAGTTGGAGTTTATTGTGGTGCGTGAGCTTTTATGTGGAGTCGCGCCCGCAAGCCGTTGACGCAACTGCGATCTTGGTCCAGAAGCTCCACATAAAATCGGGCGCGTTGTCGACCTCGTTGACGCAGTGCGGAACGCTGATGTCCTTGCTCAGCGACGGGAATCAAGCACTTGCGCTGGAAACGTAGCGACGATCCAGTTGATCGCGCGACTCGCGAGTGTCCGAATTGAACCAGGATCCGGAATTTCATGTGGAGCAAACGGAGTCTAACTCATTGATTCACGTGGGTGGACGCTCTGAACTCCACATAAACCATTACGCACCGCAATCGCCAGCCCGTGTCCGACAGCGAGTGCTCCCATTCGCGCTCCTTGGATGCCGGCGGTATGGTGTCCGTTTGGGATCGCGCGAGTTACCCCGACGCCACATTGCAATGGACTACGATGAAATCTCGGAGGTAGCGAAGAGTCTTGGCTACCGGGACAAGCTTCGGCTGGCGCAGCTAATGATTCAGCTGGCCCGTCGAGAGGAGGAGGACGAACATCCAGAGAACCGTGGCGGGAGGCCAGCGACGCCTTCACCGGTTCCGAATGCGGACTATGTTGCAGAGAGGATCCGGAAGCTCAAACCGACGACCCGCACGGCGCTGTTGAATTCGATAGATGCGATGTACCAATTCCGCGGCGGCATCTCCGCCGAAGACAAGGAGCGCCTGGTGAGAGAGCTGAGTGGCGGCTACGGCATTGGTATCGATCAGAGTGGTCGGGTGTCTTACTCGGATTGACAAGTCGGTATCTGGCACGCGCGCGGATGGGAGCTGCCGCACCGCCACGGCCGTCAGCGTGTCATCAGGTGCGCGGCTTCGCCGCCGGTGCTGCGGTCTGGCAGGCGGGAAGTACCGAGCTGACGCTGTGGCCGAAGGTGTCGTCGTCGATGTGGGTGCGGCGGCGGGGGTCAACGGACTCCGGCATGCGTATGATGCTCCCGGTCGTGGTGCGGTAACTGGGAACTCTTGGATGGACAGGCGAGGGAGAAAGAACACGTCCGGGGGTTGGTTGCGCGGCGTGCTGATACAGCGCATGGTGGCTGCCATATCGGTAACCATGGCGACGACAGGTTTCTCGATTGGTTTCCTCGTGAGAGGAATGCCCCCAGTGGAGCACGTTGTACGGCAGTTCCCATCGTGGACGGTCCTTGCGTGTCTGGCGTTGCTGGTCGTCGCCGTTTTCGCGGCGGTGTTGCGATACATGCAAAGGACGGAAGCGACCTGGGGCGTGGGATTGGCGGCAGAGCGTCGCGTCGGTGATCGCATCGAACATGCGCTCGCACGTCCCGACTGCGCGTACGCCCATAACGTGATCGAAGCGCTCGGCGGCGCGGGCGATGTGGACCATGTGGCGATGACGCCCGTGGGCTTGTGGGTGGTGGAGACCAAGTCGGCCTGGCTCCGCGGGAAGCTGTTTCAGAAGGCGCTGGAACAGGCGGCAGGGAACGCGGAGCGGGTGCGTCGGCATTTGGCAACACGGATTCCGGTGCGAGCCGCCTTGGTGATCGCAGACGAATCGGGACAGTCGTTCGAATCGGAGTTCGATTGGAAGGGAGAGCCGGTGACCGCGTTCCGTGTCGTGTCGTTCTGGAAACGTTTGCGCGAGGAATGCGACCAGGGTGAGACCGGTGACGACGAAGAGCGGGCCAGGGTCAGTCGGCTGGTCTGGAATCTCGGTTCTTCAAAGCACTTGAGTCCGTGATGCGAATCTCGCATCGTCGACCCGTGCGGTGCGCCTCGTCGAGGGCCGGGGCCGAAGTCAACGCCCGCCTTGACGTCATGGGGCGCGGCTTCCTCGCCACGATTCAAGGATTCCTTGCGTGCCAAGTGCTCACGGGTTGCATCGCGACTATCGGGTCGGCGCCACCCGCGCGCGAAGAGGCGTCCAACCTGGCGACGGTACTGGATTGGTTGGGGACGCAAGCTGAGGAGACCTGCGGTGCCGACCAAGTCGAGAGCGTGCGCGTAGTCTTCGCGAAGGGACCGGATGGCGCGGCGTTTCTAACAGAGTCGGGATTCACATGCCTCGACTAACCCTAGTCACTGCTTCGCGTGATGCCGTCAACCAGTTGATAGATAGCCGGCCCACCGCCGCATGAGCTTGCGCCGTCGCTCGAACAGATCGGAGCGCGCGTAGGCGGCCTCGACGGCGTTACGCACCGCGTGCGCCAGGGCGGCCTCCATCACCGCGTGGGGCGTGTCCGTTTGTTCGGATGCCCAGTCGCGGAACGACGACCGGAATCCGTGCGGCGTCGCGTCGATGCCGAGGTTGTCGAGTAGCCGCCAGAGGGTCGCGGCGGACAGCGGCCGCCCGCGCCGCGGCGATGGAAACACACGCTCGCCGTCGCGGATCGCCGCCGCCTCGCCGAGCACCCCGATTGCGCGGTCCGACAGCGGGATCCGGTGATCGCGGCCCGCCTTCATGCGCCGCGCCGGAATCGTCCATGTGGCGGAGTCGAAGTCGATCTCGTCCCACCGCGCGCCGCGGGCTTCGCCCGAGCGGACCACACAGAGCACCATCAACTCGAACGCGAGCTTCGCGGAGAGATTCCCATTGCCATCGCGGACCCTCGCCATGGCCGCGCCGACCTTCCGGTATGGCAGAGCGCGGTGGTGCGCCGGGGTGGCGTCGACCTTCGGCAGCGCGGCGGCGAGGGCCTCTCCGGCGGGGTTGTCCGGCCGGTATCCCTGCGCGATGGCCCACTTCATGACCGCGGAGATCCGGTGCCTGACCCGCTTCGCGGTCTCGTGCTTCGACGCCCAGATCGGCACGAGAACGGCCATGACGTCGGCCGCGGCGACGGCGCGCACCGGCTTGCGGCCGATTTGCGGATAGACATAGGCGGCGAGCGTGGCGCGCCACTGGGACTCGGAGCCGGCGCCTTCCTTCCATGTCGGCCTGTGCATTTCGATGACCTTCTCCGCCGACTCGGCGAACGTCGGCGAGGCGCGCCCGCCGCCGACTCGGGGATCGCCGCCCGCGCGGGCGACGCGGCGGTTGTCCCACGCCGCCTGGCGCGCCTCCGCGAGCGTCACCAGGTCGGCGCCGCCGAGGCCGAGGTCGCGGCGCGCGCCGTGGATGACGAGCCGCTGCACCCACGACTTGCCGCCGCCCCGCGGGCCCGGCTTGACCAGCAGGTACAGCCCGTTGCCGTCACCGTAGCGGCGCAGGCGCTCCGCCGGCTTCGCGGTGCGCACGAACGCGGCTGTCAGCTTGCTCATCGTCGCGCCTCCTGTCGCGTCGACTCGAGCTCATGGCCGCCGGGAAACAGATAGTCGGCCCATTGCCGCATGAGCGTCCCGCGGCGCTCGAAAAGATCGGAGCGCGCATACGCCGCTTCTGTCCGGTCGCCGACCTTGTGCGCCAGAGCGGCCTCCATAACCGCCGGCGGCGCGTCGGTGTTTTCCGCGGCCCAGTCCCGGAACGACGACCGGAACCCGCGCGGATGCGCCGCGATGCCGAGACGCGGCATCAGCCTCGCGAAGGTGCGCTTGTCGATCGCCGCGCCGGGCTTGCGCGATGAAAAAACGAGCTCATCGACGCGGATCGCCTCGGCCTCGCGGAACACCGCCAAAGCCGGATCCGACAGCGGCACCCGGTGCGGCCTTCCCGCCTTCATACGCGAGGCCGGGATCGTCCAAATTGCAGAGTCGAGATTCACCTCGTCCCATGTCGCGTTTCTCGCCTCCCCTGAGCGGACGGCGCATAGCACCATCGCCTCGAACGCGAGCCTGATGCCGGGACCTGCGCTCGACGCGCGCACCTTCGCCAGCGCCGAGGCGACTTCGCCGTGCCGCAGCGCCAGGCGGGGCGTCGCCCTTCGATCGACCTTGGGGAGCGCGGCGTCCAGAATCTCGCCCGCGGGGTTGTCCGACCGGAACCCCCGCGCAACGGTCCATCGCATCACGAGATCGATGCGCTGCCTGACGCGGCGCGCCTCGTCCATCGAGGCCCAGATCGGCTGCAGAACGGCGAGCAGGTCCGCGGTGGTCACCGCGTCCACCCGCCGGTTCCCGATGCGGTCCAGCGCATGGCGCTCCATGGAGGTTCGCCAGCGCGCCTCCATGGCGGCGGAATCCTTCCAGCTGTCCCGGCGCAGGGCGATCACCTCGTCGAACGCCCGGGCGAACGTCGGCGCCCTGCTTTCGCGCCGTCCGGACGGATCGCCGCCTGAGCGCGCGATCCTGCGGTTCTCCAGCGCGAGGCGCCGAGCCTCCCCGAGCGAGACGTCCCGGACGCTCCCGAGGCCGAGTTCGCGCTTCACGCCGCCAAAGGCGATGCGCTGCGCCCAGGACTTGCCGCCGGCACCGCCCGTGGGCGTGACCACGAGGTACAGGCCGTTGCCGTCCCCGTATCTGTTAGTCTTCGGCCCGGGCCTGACGGCACCGACGAAGGCTGGATTGAGACGACCGCGCAATATATTTCCCCTATTTGATTACCACATTGCGGATGAGCTTACCGGAATCCGCGCGGAACCGGAAGCGTCAATATTACTAAATCATTCAATAGCATATTGCTAAACATGAGCCCGCACGAAGCGTGAAGAAAGGTAACGAACGGGAGGGCTTGGGCGGGGGCAAAACACGGCGCACCCGCCAGGGCGACGGTTTTTGTGGCGCAAACCAGGGATCAGTTCACGTCGCACCCATCCGATCAAGGACCGGCGGGCTGTTCCGCGTCATCAGCAGCGTTCGGCAAAGCCCAGCGCCAGCTACTCAACCGGCTGCGTACAACCGCATCAACGATGACTTCAAACGTCAGCGTCATCGACCCGCCGTCACTATCGGTCGCTGTCGCCGTGACCGCAACGAGACCTTCGTCACCATGCTCGTTCGGCGTGATCGTTAGCTCGTCGCCCTCAACCGTCACCATCGCCAGGGACGGCGCGCTCGACCAGCCCGAGTACGTCAGTCCATCGTCCCCCATGGCGCCGAATAGCACGGAGAGGTCGATGATCGCCGCATCCCCGCCGGCCTCCAGTCGCGGACGAGGCAGGTCGTCCTCGCGGATCGTTACCGTCACCGAGTTCGCCGCGAGGTCGTCGTAGTCGGCACCGCTGGCACTGTGGGTCAGGATCACCGGAGCATCCGCCAGCGCATCGCTGTCCTCCAACGCGGTCACCGTCACCGTTTGCGCGTCCATCCAGTTCGACGGCGCGAAGACCAACGGTGGACCACCGATAGTCATCTCATCGGTGGCACCGTCGACGGTCACGGTCACATCGCCCGACGGCCGGGTCGCCAGTCGTACCGTGTACATCGCGCTCCCGCCTTCTTCCACGACCAGCGTGGATGCCGACAACAGCACCCCGGATTCCGTCATCCCGCTGACCGTCACCGTGACCTCCGGAGCCGCCAGTCCTGCATAGTCGCCGCCAGACACGAAGTGCGTCAGCGTCACCATCGCGCCCGCCGCCGCCTGGGCCGTCGCGCTTACCGTCACCGTTTGCGCCGCGTCCCAGTTCGTCGGCGTGAACGTCAGCGGCGAGCCGGATACGCGCACATCCGCGGTCGCCCCCTCCACCGTCACCGTCACCTCCGCCTCGGGCCGCGTCGACAACGCCACCGCGTACGTCGCGCTGGCCCCCGGCTCGAGCGTCAACGCTGTCGGCAACACCTCCACCGCCAGCGCCGTCACGCGGTAGATCCTGCCCCCGTAGTCGTCCGAGATCAGCAGCGTTCCATCCCGCGCCACCAGCACGTCCGCCGGACGCCCCGTGCGTACCTGGCCGTCGAGCCAAACGTCCACGAACGGTTCCGCCGCCGTTTCCCCAGCAGGCACTACGCTCACCCGGTAGCCCACCTTCGACGATCGGTTCCACGACCCGTGCTCCGCGATGAACAGCGCCCCCGCGTACGCCGCCGGAAACCTGTTTCCGTCATAAAACGCCATCCCCAGCGCCGCAGAGTGCGCCTGGATCTCGTACACCGGCGCCACGTAGTCCGCCGGGTCGTGGTTCGCACCGAACTGTGGGTCCCGAATTTCCGTGCCGTGGATGTAGGGGAAGCCGTAGTGCGCCCCCGCCTCATCCACCACGTTCACCTCTTCCGGAGGCAGGTCGTCCCCCATCCAGTCGCGGCCGTTGTCCGTGAACCACAGCCGACCCGTTTCCGGATGCCAGTCCATGCCAACGCTGTTGCGCACCCCGTGCGCATAGATCGAGCGCTCGCCGGTGTCCGGATGCATGCGCAGAATGGTGGCGAAAACCTCTTCCTCCCGCTGGCAGATGTTGCACGGCGCGCCGACGGGAACGTACAGATACCCGTCGGGACCCAGCGACAGGTACTTCCAGCCGTGATGCTCCTGCGGCAGCGTGTCGGTCACCACCTCGGGCTGCGGCCGGCCTCGGAACGTGCGCTCGATATCGCGATACCGCAGCACCCGGTTGAGCGCCCCCACGTACAGATCGTCGCCGATCAGCGCGATCCCGCTCGGCACCGTCAGACCGCTGGCGAAGGTCACCACGTCCGCTTCCCGACCCGGCGCCAGCGTCACCGCGTACAAATTGCCAGCCGACCGCGACCCCACCAGCAGGAGGCCGGAGTCGGTCTCCGCCATCTGACGCGCGTTCGGCACTTGGTCCGTCACCACCGACAGCGAAAAGCCCGCCGCGACCCCCTCATCGGCGGCCGCCGACGACGACATCACCACCAGCGCAAGAGAAAGCGATGCAATAACGGTCCGGGACACGCTTGTCCGGATTCCCTGCACTTCTCGCCGAAAGCTCATGCGCGGAGCTTGCAGGATTCGCCGCGCCGAGGTCAATGTCAAAGGGACATGGCGGACCATGCCAGCCGCCTTTGCACCGCATTCGCTCGAGTCGCAACCTGTGTATGTAGCATTGATCTTCCACTGCCCAACACAGCATGACATGATCCCTTCGCCCATTTCGTCCGCGGCGCGATCACCATGACCAGCTACTTCATCCGCCGCTTCCTGCTGATCGGCCCGACGTTTATCGGCGTCACCATCCTGGTCTTCATCCTCACCCGCCTGGTACCCGGCGGGCCCATCGAGCGAATGCTGAACGAAGCCGCCATGGCCGGCGGCGACTATGCCAGCGCCTCCAGCTACGACGGCCTCGGGGGTAGCGCGCTCTCCGACGATCAGATCGCGGAACTGGAAGCCTACTACGGCTTCGACAAGCCAGTCGTCGTCGCCTACGTGGAGTGGCTCGGCAAGGTGCTGGTCCTGGATCTCGGCACGTCCACGCGCTACGGCGATCCGGTCTGGGAGACCATCAAGGACCGCTTTCCGATTTCGATCTTCTATGGCGTGGCGACGCTGATCCTCACCTACGGCGTATGCATTCCGCTCGGCATCGTCAAGGCCATCCGCCACAAGACCACGTTCGACAATCTGAGTTCTGCCCTGGTGTTCCTCGGATACGCCATTCCAAACTACGTGGTCGGCATCGCCCTGTTGACCGCTTTCGCCGCAAAGCTCGAATGGTTCCCCCTGGGGGGGTTCGTGAGCGACGGGTTCGACGATTTGTCCGCCGCCGGCAAGGTCATCGACGTGCTGTGGCACGCAGCGCTGCCGCTCCTGGCCTACACGGCCGGCGTCTTCGCAGTGACCACGATGTTGATGAAGAACTCTCTGATGGACAACCTGGCCGCAGAATACGTGCGCACCGCCATCGCCAAGGGCATGGAATTCAGGCGCGCGGTGTTCAACCATGCGCTGCGCAACAGCCTGATCCCCATCGCCACCTCATTCGGCGGCAACATCACGCTGATCCTGACGGGATCCTTTCTGATCGAGAAGGTCTACAACATCGATGGCTTTGGCCTGCTCGGATTCGAGTCCCTGGTGGAGCGCGACTACCCGGTCGTGATGGGCATCGTGGTCATCTCGTCACTGTTGTTCCTGATCGGCAACATCCTCTCGGACATCTGCGTCGCGCTGGTCGATCCGAGGGTCAAGTTCGGTAGTGGAGAGTCGGCGCAATGAGCCGCGGCGAACACATGGAGCGAAGCCCGGGAAAGCCGATGCTCAACCCGCTGACGGTAAAACAGTTGCAGCGCTTCAAATCCATCAAGCGGGCCTACTATTCGTCCGTGCTCCTGGTCGCCGCGCTGGTTCTGTCGCTCGGCGCGGAGTTGTTGGTCAACAGCCGCGCCCTGATCGTCTCCTACCAGGGCACGCTGTTCTTTCCAACCTACGGTGACGTCATCCCCGGACGGATGTTCGGCCTCGACTACGACTACCAGACCGACTACCGCGAACTCAAGCGCCTGTTCGCCGAGCGGGACGAGGGCGACTGGGTATTACTGCCGCCGGTACCCTACGGGGCGCTGGAGAACGACCTGAGTCCGGGGAGGTATCCGCCCTACCCGCCCGCGATCGCAAGCAGCCACTACCTCGGCACCGACTCCACCGGACGCGACGTGCTCGCGCGCCTGGTCTACGGTTTCCGCATCGCCTTCGGCTTCGCGTTCATCCTGCTGGCATGCAACTACGGCATCGGCATCGCATTGGGCTGCGCCATGGGGTTCTGGGGCGGCGCTTTCGATCTCCTGTTCCAGCGCCTGATCGAAATCTTGAACAACGTACCCTTCCTCTACGTCATCATGATCGTCGCCAGCATCGTGGTGCCGAGTTTCTGGACCCTGGCAGCGGTAATGGTGATCTTCGGCTGGACGCAGATGACATGGTTCATGCGCACGTCCACGTACAAGGAGAAATCCCGGGAGTACGTCCTCGCCGCGCGCGCGCTGGGCGCGTCGAGTCCGCGCATGATCGCAAGCCACATCCTGCCGAACACGATCTCGGTCGTCGTCACGTTCATTCCGTTTTCCATCGCCGGCGGCATAACGGCCCTGACCGCCCTCGACTATCTGGGCTTTGGCCTGCCGCCGCCGACCCCGAGCTGGGGCGAACTCCTCGCACAGGGCACCAACCACCTGGAGTCCCCCTGGATCGTCACTTCGGTGACCGTCGCCATGGCGCTGGTGCTGGTACTGGTGAACTACATCGGCGAGGGAATCCGCGAAGCGTTCGATCCCAAGAAATTCACGTACTACGAATAGGAGCACCGCATATGGCACGACGCGCACACCGGGCACGGAGAGATCCCGCCCGCCGAATCCCGTTGGGCGCCCTCACGCGTACATCTTCCCGGCGGAGAGCTGGCGACAACGTCAAGGGCATCGCTTTCGCCGGCTGCGTCCTGTTGATGGCATCGTGCGACACGGAAACGACATCCGTCCAAACCGACGCTTCGGTCACTGTCGAGTCGCCCCAAGCCGCCGAGTTGCCGCCCATCGAGGTGCGCGAAGGCGATGGCCTGCCCGCGACGCTGCCACCGGACCTCGTCTGGGAAACCAACGAAGACGACCCGATATTCGCGTCTCCCGAGGCCAAACGGGGCGGCACCTTTCGCACCTGGATGCTCAGCTTTCCCCTCACCCTGCGCCGCGTCGGGCCGGATTCCAACGGCGCCTTCGCCGGTTTCCTCCGCTACAACCAAATCGGGCCCGTCAGCTACCACCCCAATACGCGCCGACCGATTCCGGCCCTGGCCACACACTGGGCGTTCGGCGCGGACGGACGAAGCATCTACTATCGGCTCAATCCCCGGGCGCGCTGGTCCGACGGCGAGCCGGTGACCGCCGACGACTTCGTCTTCGCCGTGCAGTTCATGCGTTCCAAGGAGATCGTAGCCCCCTGGTACAACAACTACTACACGGACCGCATCCGCGACCTCAAGCGCTACGACGATCACACCATAGGCGTCCAGGGCGCCGACCCGAAGCCCATCAACGAGATGCACGCGGACTACGGCGTCGGGCCGCAGCCGCAGCACTTCCACGTGCTGACCAAGGACTGGATCAAGGACACCAACTGGAAGATCGAACCGAATACCGGTCCCTACCAAATCAGCGATGTCAGAAAGGGCAAGTACATCGAGCTATCGCGCAAGGCCGACTGGTGGGGCGATGAAGGCAAGTACCACAGACACCGTTTCAATCCGGACAAGGTCCGCGTGCGGGTTATCCGCGATCCCAACATCGCCTTTCAACACTTCCTCAAGGGCGAACTGGACACCATGGACCTGGTGCTGCCGCAGTACTGGCACGAAAAGGCGACCGGCGATCTGTTCGACGCCGGGTACATCGTGAAATACTGGTTCTACAACGATCTGCCGGTGCCGTCAGCAGGCATGTTTCTGAACTCGACCAGTCCGATCCTGGCCGACCCGCAGGTTCGCTTCGGTCTTGCACACGCCATGAACTTCAACCGCGTCATCGAGACCGTCCTGCGCGGCGATTACGAGCGCCTGCCAACCTTCCAGCTAGGCTTCGGCGACTACGACAACCGCGACATCAAGGCCCGGGAGTTCGACATCGACCAGGCGAACGCGTACTTCGACGCCGCAGGATTCGACCAAAGGGGCGGCGATGGCATCCGCAGGCGAGGAGAAACAAGGCTGTCATTGCGGGTCACTTACGGCAACCCGCTGCACACGGAGCGCCTGGTCATCCTGCAGCAGGAGGCAAAGAAAGTCGGCGTCGCGCTTGAACTGCAACTGCTCGACGCCTCCAGCTCTTTCAAGCAGATGCAGGAGAAGAAGCACGAGATCGCCTGGATGGCGTGGAACAGTTCCGGGTTGTCGCCGCGCTACTGGGAACACTTCCATTCGGCGAACGCCAACAGGCCGCAGACGAACAACCTCGCCAACTACGCCGACCCTGTCATGGATGAAATGATCATGACCTTCCGCGCTTCCTCGGATCTCGGTGAGCGGGTAGCGCTCGCACATCGACTGGAGCAGATGGTGCACGACGCCGGCGTGGTGATTCCCACGTTCCAGGTGCCCTACACCCGCGCCGGGGCGTGGCGCTGGGTGAAGCTTCCCCGATGGCTCGGCACCCGAACCTCCGGCACGCTATTCAATTCGCAGGCCTATTCCGCAGGCATCTTCTCCGCCGGTGGATTGTTCTGGCTCGACGCCGAAGAAAAGGAACACACCCTGAGCGCGAAGGACGATGGCCGCAAGTTCGAACCGATGACCATCGTCAACACCGAGCACCGCGCGCAGGCGACCCGCTGACGCATGGCCGCTCTGCTCGAAGTCGATAAGCTTTCCGTCGGTTTCGACACCGAGGAAGGCGTCGTCAACGTTGTCGAAGGCGTCAGCTTTGATCTCCAATCCGGCGAAACTCTCGGCCTGGTGGGCGAGTCGGGGTGCGGCAAGAGCGTCTCCGCGCTGTCGATCATGGGCCTGCTGCCCAAACCAGCGGGCCGCATCCAGGGCGGCGACATCCTGTTCAACGGCGAGAGTCTGCCCTCGTTGCCGCCGGAGCGCATGCGCGCCATTCGGGGCAACCGCATCGCCATGATCTTTCAGGAACCCATGACGGCCCTGAACCCGGTGCAACGCATCGGCCGCCAGCTCGCCGAGTCGTACGCCCTGCATAGACCCGACCTCCCTGGGGAGGCGGTCGCGCGGCGCACGCTGGAACTGCTCGAACAAGTGGGCATTCCCGCGCCGGAGCGCCGTCTCGACGAGTATCCGCACCAGCTTTCCGGCGGCATGCGCCAGCGCGTGATGATCGCCATGGCACTGGCAAGCCGGCCGGACGTGCTCATAGCCGACGAGCCGACCACGGCGCTCGACGTCACCATCCAGGCGCAGATACTGGAACTGCTGCGCGCGCTGCAGCGCGACACCGGCATGGCGATCATCTTCATCACCCACGACCTCGGCGTCATCGCCGAACTCTGCTCGCGGGTCGTGGTCATGTACGCCGGGCGGATCGCCGAACAGGCGCCGATCGCGCCACTCTTCGCGCGTCCGCTGCATCCCTACACCCGCGGATTGCTGGCTTCCATTCCGCGTCTCGAGGATGTGCCAAAGACGCTGCTGACGACGATTCCCGGCACGGTGCCGGGCATCAACGACCTGCCGAGCGGCTGCCGCTTCGTCAACCGCTGTCCGTTCGCCGCGCATCGGTGCCACGGGCAGGCGCCGGCGCTCGACGCGCCGGAGACCGGCCGCAAGGTCGCCTGTCACCGCTGGCGCGAAATCGATGCTGGCGTCGCCAAGGCACCACCATGAGGGCGGACGCACCGCTGCTCCAGGTGCGGGGGCTGACCAAACACTTCCCGGTGCGCGGCGGCGTCTTCCTGCGCACGGTGGGACAAGTGCACGCGGTGGACGATGTCTCCTTCGATCTCGATGTCGGCGAGACCCTGGGGCTCGTGGGCGAGTCCGGGTGCGGCAAGAGCACCGTCGGCAAGACCCTGCTGCGCCTATACGATCCAACCGCCGGCACCGTGCTTTTCGACGGCCGGGACATTGCCACAATGAGCCGAATCGAGCTGCGCCGTCTGCGCCGGGACATCCAGATCATTCTGCAGGACCCCTTCGAGTCCCTGAACTCCCGCCACACCGTCGGCAAGATTCTCGAAGAACCGTTCGTCATCCACCACCTGGGCACGCCCGCAGAACGCCGCCGCCGGATCGCCGAGCTTCTGGAACGCGTCGGCCTCGAAGCCGCCGCCGAGAACCGCTTCCCCCACGAGTTCTCCGGCGGCCAGCGGCAACGCATCGGCATCGCCCGCGCCATCGCGCTGAAACCTCGCCTCATCGTTTGCGATGAGGCGGTATCTGCCCTCGACGTGTCCATCCAGTCCCAGATCGTCAACCTGCTGCTCGAACTGCAGCGGGAAATGCGCCTCGCGCTGATCTTCATCGCCCACGATCTCGCCGTAGTCAAGCATGTGTCAGACCGCATCGCAGTGATGTACCTAGGCGAGGTCGTCGAAACCGCCGCCGCGACGGACATCTACGAATCGCCGCGTCATCCCTACACGCAGGCGCTGATATCCGCGATCCCGGTACCGGATCCGACCGCGCCCCGCGACCGTATCGTGCTCGTCGGCGACGTGCCATCTCCCATCGATCCGCCCCAGGGCTGCCGCTTCCACACCCGCTGTCGACACGCGCGGAACGACTGCCGCCGAAGCAAACCGGCGTTGACCACGGTGGGACGTGGCGCATCGGTCGCCTGTCACCACTGGCGGAACCTGCGCTGACATGCGGAATTGCGAAGTATCGGCACGCTGTCCGTATCTCACGTAACCGGCCGGTACACATCGAAGCGTACCGTCCGGCCACCCACGCGCCAGTCCGGCTGGCCGACTGCGGGCCCATGGGCGCGCTGCTTCATCACCACGCGGCTTAGCGCGCAGCGCCGCGCGAGCGCAAGCAACTCCGATGCGTCTGGCCGCTTGTCCCCGACAATCTCCCGCAGCACCTGCAACGGCCTTGCGGGCAGGGCAGTCTTGTTGCGGGGCGGGAACATGGGGTCAAGATAGACGACGTCGTAGCGGTCCTTGTCCGGGCTGCGCATCCTTGACCGCGCATCCGCCCATTCCGTCGCAGCGCGGACGCCGCTGCGACGCAGGCGATCATCGAGCATCGCAAAGACTTGCGGATTGGATTCCAGCATCCGCACGTGGCAACCGAGACGGGCGAGGGCCAGCCCGTCCGTGCCCCAACCTGCCGTGGCGTCGAGCACGCGCAAACCCGTTCCCGCGTCACAGGCGCGAGCCAACGCCGACTTCCGCGGGCGCGGCCGACCAACAGGCGGCGAGCCAGACGGCGAGCCAGACAACAGAAAGCTTCGGTTCCCGCTCTCGCGCAGCATCAGCCCATCCTGGCCAACGAACAGATACCAACCGCGATCCGGCGCGACACCGGATGCCAGCGCGAATCCGTCGGGCAGCCGTTGCGCGATCTCGCGTGCCAACGGCTCGGCGGAGGTATCGAAATATATGACCGCTCGATGGTCCCGCGACATGGTGCGGATCACCAGCGCAGCATCCGCGAACCGGCGCTAGCCGTCGGCCGGGGTCGCGGCCATGCCGGCATCCGCTTGCGCCCGATCCATTTTCCGCCACGGAGAATCGCCATCGACATAGAACGGCACCGCCCGCTCAATGTCGAGCTTCGGCTTGCCCATTGCCAACGACCCCAACACAGCGGCGCGCAAAGGCTGTTCGCGACGGACAAGCAACCAACCTGCGGGAACGGCCGGCAGCGCATTATCCGGAACCAATGTGTCGAAGTTTTCGCATTCCAGCCGCTTCGGCGCAAAGCGATAACACGCCGCGTAGACCCAGCCGGCCCTTGCGCCGCGCGCCACGACGACGCCACCCGCCGCAGCATTGCGTCGGCGAACCTGTTCCGCCGCCACCTCCGAGGTCGGCACGCGTATCACGGGAATGTCGCCCCCGAGCGCGATTCCCTGTGCAATCGCCGCGCCTATTCGCACCCCGGTGAACGAACCCGGTCCGGCGGAAAACGCGACGGCTTCAAGCTCTCGCGCGTTCAGACCCCCGGCAGCCATTACGGCTTCCACCATCTTGAGGACCAACGCGTTGTGCCGCCGGGGCGCGATCCGTGTAAGCTCCAACACTTCGTTTTCGCTGACGAGCGCCACTGAGCACGCCGACCCAGTTGTTTCAACCGCGAGAAGAACGCCGCGGCCACGGCGCCCGGCCCCCGGATTGCTCGCAGCCGGTAGCCTCGGTTTCGGCTCTTTTCTATCCATCGACCCATGCTAAACGTTGACGACGCTCTCGGGAAACTGCTCGCCTCCGTGCAACCCGTCGAAGGCAGCGAAGTGGTCCCCGTTGCAGATGCCCTGGACCGTATCACGGCCGCCGACATCGCGGCGCCCGTCAATCTACCGCCGTTCGACGCATCCGCGATGGACGGCTACGCGGTCGCCGCCGCCGGCTTCGATGGACAGCCCCCGCACGTTGTCGAGGTGATCGGCGAAAGCCTCGCGGGACATCCTTCCAGCGCCCGCGTTTCAGGCACGGATGCGGTGCGCATTTTCACCGGCGCACCGATCCCGCAAGGCGCGGACACCGTGGTCATCCAAGAAGACACGCGACCGAGTCCGGACGGTGTGGCGCTCATGGAGACCCCTCGCCAAGGCGACAACGTCCGGCCGCGCGGACACGATGTCGTTCGCGGCACTGACATTGCGCGCGGAGGAGATCGGCTCGACGCCTACCGCCTGAGCTGGCTGACGGCGTGCGGGATCGACCGGGTCGAGGTCAAACGGCGGGTCAACGTCGCGATCTTCTCCACCGGCGATGAACTCATGGATACAGGCAATTCCCTTGGGCCCGGGCAGATCTATGACTCCAACCGGTTCGCCCTGGCGCGGCTCATGTCCGATCAGCCGGTAAACGTCACCGATCTCGGATGCGTGCCGGACGCGCCCCGCGCAATCCGCGACGCCCTCGAGCAGGCCGCCGATACCGCCGACATGGTCCTCACCAGCGGTGGCGTATCCGTCGGAGACGCGGACTATGTCCGCGACATCGTCGAGGAGATCGGCCGCCTGGAGTTCTACAGGATCGCCTTGAAACCCGGCAAACCACTGGCGGTAGGAAAGATCGGCGACGCCGACTTCTTCGGCCTGCCCGGCAATCCCATTTCGACCATCGTGACGTTCCTGCTGTTCGTCGTGCCCGCCATCGCGGTCCGCTCCGGCGGACGCCATACGCCGCCATTGGAGTTCGACGCCGTGCTCGCCGATGGCATTGCCCACTCGCCGGGACGACGCGAGTACCAGCGCGCGCGAGCGAAGAATGCGGGCGGAGGACTCGTCGTCCACTCAACCGGCGATCAAAGCTCCAATCGACTTGCGACCTTCGACGGGGCCAACTGCCTGATACGGGTGCCGGAGGACCGAGGCGATATCGCCGCCGGAGAGAGCGTGTCTATCGTGCTGTTAGGCGACCGGGGCCGTTTGTTCTAGCCCATAGGAGCCAGGACAGGTCGCCCGTGTCGCCGCCCCGATATATCCCCCAAGGCATCCAGAATGTCCCGCTTGACGCTGGCGACGTCGCCGACGCCGTTGACGGCTCGATATACAAGGGGAGCCGTATGCGAAAGCTCCGTGTAGAAATGGACTAGCGGTTCCGTTTGGCGCCGGTACACCGCCAGGCGCTCACGGATCGTCTCCTCCTCGTCGTCAGCCCTCTGTGTCAATGGCTCCCCGGTTTCGTCGTCCCTGCCGGAGACCCGAGGCGGATTGAACACGACGTGGTATATGCGACCGCTCGGCTCGTGTACGCGCCGACCCGTGATGCGCCGCACCACCTCGTCGTCGTCCACCCGCATCTCGATGACGCGGTCGATTTCGACGCCCGCCTCTAGCAGGGCTTCGGCTTGGGGGATCGTGCGGGGAAATCCATCGAACAGAAAACCCGCCTCGCAGTCCGGTTGCGCGAGTCGTTCCTTGACCAGTGCAATGACGATGTCGTCCGAGACGAGTTCCCCTGCAGCCATGACGGATTGAGCCATCCGCCCCAATGACGTCCCCGCCGCGATTGCCGCGCGCAACATGTCGCCAGTGGAAATTTGCGGTATGCGGCAGGTTTCACAGATAAAACGCGCCTGGGTGCCCTTCCCCGCCCCGGGCGGCCCCAGCAGAATGAGCCTCATGACCGTCGCACGTCGCGCACGCTGGGGATGCGCCGCAGTTGGTCTACCACGCGGGCAAGTTGCAATATGTCCCGGACGCGGATGCAGAGCGACATCGCTGCGGTCTCATCCTGCGCATGGGCGCGCGCCACGGTACTGACGACGTCGATGTCCATCGCCGCCAGGACCGACGTGATGTCGCGCAACAGTCCCTGGCGATCCTCGCCCGCGATGTGAATCTCCTGGACCGATCCCGTCTCCGGCTTCGGCGCGGCCGGCAACAGCGAAAGTTGCCTATCCTCTACCCGGTCCCCGCCGATCAGGCGCACGAGATCGATGATCTGGCACTCCCCGACGCCCACCGCCCGCCACAGTTCGTTCTCCGACGCATAACCTGCTTCGCGCGCCAGTTCGCTCGGTTTTGCCGACAAATCTAGGCGCCGCAACGTGTCGAGCAACAATGCGCGGCCAGCGGCGACGTTGGATTCGACGACCTGCTCGCGGAACCAGGATTGAATCTTCATCCGCGCACGCGACGTCTTGACGAAGCCGAGCGCCGGGTTCAGCCACTCGCGGCGCGGCTGTTCCGTCTCGCCGGTGATGATTTCCACGGTCTGACCGGTCGTGAGCGATGTATTCAACGGCACTGAAACCCCATCCACCTTCGCGCCCACACATCGGTGGCCGATTTCCGTGTGCACGCGATAGGCGAAATCGATCAGCGTCGCGCCTTGGGTCAAGTCCAGGACATGACCTTGCGGCGTGGCGACATAGATTCGATCAATCGATACCGGCTCCGTTTCCAGTTCCGACAAGTCCGCGATTTCCGCCACATCGTCATGCCACTCCAACACCCGACGCAGCCAGTTCATCTTGTCCGAATGCAATGCCTCGCGCCGTTCATCCTTGTATGCCCAGTGCGCGCAGAGGCCGATTTCTGCCTGCCTGTGCATTTCCCTGGAACGAATCTGGACCTCCAGCACTCTGCCCTCCGGCCCCATGACCGCGGTATGGATCGACCGGTAGCCGTTGTCCTTGGGATTTGCAACGTAGTCGTCGAACTCGCTCCCGATATGCGGCCACGCGGTATGGACCACGCCCAGCGCTCCATAACAGCGCTGGACATCGTCGACGATCACGCGCACCGCTTCGACGTCATACACCTGGGAAAGGTCGATGCCCTTGCGACGCATCTTGCGCCAGATGCTGTAGATATGCTTCGCGCGGCCGATCACCTCCGCGCCAATGCCGGCATCGGCGAGACGGCCTCTAAGCTGCGTCACGATGGCCCGCACCCGCCGCTCGCGTTCGTGGCGACGGGCGTCGAGAGCCGTAGCGATTCGTTTGTATGCGCCGGGATGCAAATGTCGAAACGCCAGATCTTCCAGCGCCCATTTCAGTTGCCAGACACCAAGCCGGCCCGCGAGCGGGGCGAATATCCGCAACGCCTCCCTTGCCAGCCGCCGAACCGTCTCCGCATCCATCGACTTCGCCATGCGCAAGGCGATCACACGTTCCGCAAGCTTGATGATCGCGACGCGCGGATCGTCGATCAACGCCACGAGCAAATTCCGTACGTTGTCTACCTGGTTGCGCGCCTCGTTGCCGAGCATTGGCAGATTGGACAGCTGATATTCGCTCGTGGACGCCATGCGCAACATGGCGTCGACCAGATTCGTGATGCCGTCGCCGAGCGTTTCCTCGATCGTTTTCGCGGAAAGCGAATGCGTGCGGGCCGTCTCGTATACGAGGCCCGTGGCCACGGCATCCGCATCGAGTTCAAGGTCGACGAGAAGTTGCGCCAGATCGAATCCGAACTGCCGGCAACCCTCATCTCCGACCAGTTCTATCGCAGCGCGAATCTTCCGCCGATCACACTCGTCGAGACTTTGCTTCCAGTCGTTTACATCGACGCGGCCAGTATCATGCTGCGGGAGGTCGAGCCTGATCTGGACCATCGAGGAGGATTTCTCTCGTCAAGGCCGTCGCGCGCGGCCGAACTGTTTCAACATATCAAAAAGGAGCGGACTCTTCTCGCCATGGGGGAGCTATCGCGCTCGAAACAGTTCCCGCGCGGCCAGGGGACGCGGACCGAGATGGGGCTTGAGCGCGCGCCGCAGGATGATCTTTGCCGCGCGGCGGACATCCGTAGCTTCGTAACGGTCGCGAGCGATATCCTTCAGCACCCGGCCCGGAAAGGTGCTTTCGGTCGCCGTGCCGACAACCCGGAAGCCCTCGCCTTCCGCGAATACGTAGGCGCGGTCGTCCACCACCGCCTCGCCGGAGACGCTCTCGACATCAAACGTCGGCCCATAGCCGAGTTCGAATAGCAAACACTTTTCGAATACTCGCAGCGGTGGCTCGAGATCATCTTCGGACGCGAGCCGCCCCAACGTCATTTGATATGCCCGGAAAAGGTTCGGCGCTGCCTCCGCCGGACGCAGCGAACGGATCAGGAGTTCATTGACATACATGCCGGCGAAGAGTGCTCGCCCGGCGAGATGCCAGCGGCGGACCAACTCCCGGCCGGTCACCGTGACCAGCGATCCGCTTCCCCGCCAGCCGATCTCCAAGAGGCAGAACGCCTCGATCGGTTGCGGGCGACGTCCGCCGCGGACGCCGCGCGCTACGCCCGCCACACGACCGTGCTCCAGCGTCAACAGCTCGACAATCGCGCTGGTCTCTCTATACGCGCGTGCGTGGAGCAGGTAGGCGGGGTGACGCAGAACGGTTTCGGTCATCGATAACCAAGCGTCGGCAGCACGCGCGCGTCATCGGTCCAGCCCCTCCGAACCTTCACCCACAGCCGCAGCATGACGTGCTGGCCGATCAATGTCTCGATGTCGGCGCGGGCGTCCTGGCCGATGGATTTGAGTCGGGACCCGCCACGGCCGATCACGATCCCTTTCTGGCTCCCGCGCTCCACGTAGATGACGGCGTCCACTTCGGCCACGTGCGGCTTGGCCGTGAATCGCTCGATGGCAACCGTGGCGCGGTGCGGAATCTCCGCTCCCAGACGCCGCACGATCTTTTCACGAACGATCTCGGCGAGGAAGAACTCTGTCGGCCGGTCTGTCACATCCCCCTGGGCGAACAAATGCTGTCCCTCCGGCAGCAGGCTGGAGACTTCCGCCCAGAGCGCGTCCAGTCCCTCGCGCTTGAGCGCCGAGATCGGAACGATTGCCTCGAAATCGTGGCGTCCGCGCACGTCGTCGATCATCGGCAGCAGAGCCCTCCGATCCCGCAGGCGATCGATCTTGTTGATCGCGCAAATGCACGCGCACTTCGCGTCCGCGACCCGCCGCAGCGCCAACTCGTCCCCCGACGTCCACCGCCGTGCTTCCGTCATCAACACGACGACATCCGACCCGCGAATCGCGCTGGTGGCCTGACCCGCCATGTAGCGGTTCATGGCCCGCCGGTCCCGCCGGTGAATTCCCGGGGTATCAAGAAAGATGATCTGGGTCTCGCCCCGCGTGTCGATTCCCAACAGGCTGTGCCGCGTCGTCTGCGGCTTGCGCGCCGTGATGCTGAGCTTTCGACCCAGCAGGTGGTTGAGGAGAGTGGACTTGCCGACATTCGGCCGACCGGCCAATGCCGCGAACCCGCAACGCGTGGTACTCATACTGCTTGCTTGAGGCGCTCAAGCAGGTCCAGGGCAGCACGCATCTCCGCTTCCTTGCGCGAACTCCCCGCCGCAGTGCTTTCGAGGTCAAGCGCATCGACGCTGCAACGCACAACGAATCTTGGCGCATGGTCGGCGCCCTCGACCCGCATCACGTCATAGCGCGGCAGCGCCACCCCACGGCCCTGCGTCAGTTCCTGCAGCAGGCTTTTAGCATCCTTGAGGACACCGCTGTCGAAGTCTCGAAGCCGGTCGTGGAACAGTCGGTCAACGACCATCGTCGCCGCTTCGACCCCCCCATCCACCGCCACCGCGCCGAGCAAGGCTTCCAGCGCGTCGGCCAGCAGCGAAGGCCGATCATGGAGGCCGCTGCCGCGCTCCCCTGGCCCGAGGCGCAGGTTGCGTCCGATGTCGATGTCGCGGGCGACCTCCGAGAGCGTCTCCTTCCTGACCAGATTGGCCCGCATCAAGGTCAGTTCATGCTCGCTGGCAGACGGATGGCTATCGAACAGACGCCGCGCTACCACGTAGCCGAGCACCGCATCGCCGAGAAACTCCAGGCGTTCGTAGTTGTCCGTGCCGCCGCTCCTGTGCGTGAGCGCCCGGACAAGCAGACCTCGGTCGACGAAAGTGTGACCGATAGCAGCCTCGAGCCGCTCCATGCTATTGCCCACGGATCAGCGATCCACCTTGAGCACTGCGAAAAACGCTTCTTGCGGTATGTGCACACTCCCTAGCTGTTTCATGCGCTTTTTGCCGGCGCGCTGTTTTTCCAGCAGCTTCTTCTTCCGTGTCACGTCGCCGCCGTAGCACTTCGCCGTGACATTCTTGCGCAGGGCCTTGACGTTTACCCGGCCGACAACGTGGTTGCCGATTGCCGCCTGGATCGCGACATCGAACATCTGGCGCGGAATCAACTCCTTCATCTTGCGGATGAGGTCCCGACCTCGCGCCCCGGCTTGTTCCCGGTGCACGATCACCGCCAGCGCATCGATCCGGTCACCGTTGATGAGCACATCGAGTTTCACCAGCGGCGCCGCTTCGAAACGCAAAAAACTGTAGTCGAGCGAAGCAAACCCGCGGCTTACCGACTTCAGGCGGTCAAAGAAGTCCATCACGACTTCCGAGAGCGGCAATTCGTACGTGAGGGCCACCTGGCCGCCGGAGAATTGCGTGTTTCGCTGCACGCCCCGGCGCGCCACGCAGAGATTGATGACGTTGCCAAGGTAGGTCTGCGGCACGAGTATGTGCGCTTCGGCGATGGGTTCGCGCAACTCGACAATCTGCGTCGGTTCCGGCAGACGCGAAGGGTTGTCGACCTCGAAGGTCCGGCCGTCCTTGGTGGCGACCTCGTGAATCACTGTCGGTGCCGATGTGACGAGATCGATGTCGTATTCCCGTTCCAGTCGCTCCTGCACGATTTCCATGTGCAGCATCCCGAGGAAACCGCAGCGGAAGCCGAAGCCGAGGGCATCCGAGGTCTCCGGTTCAAAGAAGAGCGCCGCGTCGTTCAGCGTCAACTTTGCCAGCGCATCGCGGAAGTTCTCGAAATCGTCGGAGGCGACGGGGAACATGCCCGCATAGACCTGAGGTTTGGCCCGCGCGAAACCCGGCAACGCGGCGACATCCACCGCACTCGCGGTCACCAGGGTGTCTCCCACCGGTGCGCCGCGTATCTGCTTGATGCCGGCCACTATGTAACCGACCTCGCCCGCCGACAGCGCGTCGCAGGTCTCGCGCTTTGGCGTGAAGCGCCCGACATCGTCGACCACGTGCGTACGCCCAACGGACTTCGCCAGGATCCGATCACCCTTCTTCACGGTGCCCTGCACGACGCGCACCAGTGAGACAACGCCGAGATAGTTGTCGAACCAGGAGTCGACGATCAGCGCCTGCAGCGGCCCGCCCGGATCCCCCTCAGGCGCGGGAATGTCGGTCACCAGTCGCTCCAGCAACCCTTCCACACCGCTTCCGGTCTTCGCGCTCACCAGCATCGCATCCGTCGCGTCCAGTCCGATGATGTCTTCGATCTCCGCACGGACGCGATCAGGATCCGCCTGCGGCAAGTCGACCTTGTTCAATACGGGAAGCACTTCGATCCCTTGATCGATGGCCGTGTAACAGTTGGCGACGGATTGCGCCTCGACCCCCTGGGCGGCGTCCACCACCAGCAAGGCGCCTTCGCAGGCGGCGAGGGAGCGCGACACCTCGTAGCTGAAATCCACGTGGCCGGGCGTATCGATAAAGTTGAGTTGGTAGCATCGCCCATCGCGCGCCGCATAGCGCAGGGTCACGCTCTGGGCCTTGATCGTGATTCCTCGCTCGCGTTCGAGTTCCATGGAATCGAGGACCTGCTCGGCCATTTCCCGATCCGGCAGGCCGCCGCAAAGCTGTATCAACCTGTCGGAGAGCGTCGACTTGCCATGGTCGATGTGCGCGATGATTGAGAAATTTCGGATGTGGTCGATGACCGGCAACGCATTAAGCCGTCATGCACAAGGCAGTCGGATTCTACCCTTTCTCCCTTCCGGCGGCACGGTCATCGCCTGCCGTGGGCATCCCGCCGGGATCGAATCTCCACCAGGACCGGATCCACCCAGTCATCAAGTCCAGCGCGCCGCGCCGCCAGCAGCGCCAAGGCGCCGCCGCCAATCAGTCCAGCCAGGGCGCCCGCGAATCCCGCATTCCAGAGCACTTGCGTGGCGGCAGCAGCAGCCAGCATGACGCCCAGAGGCAGGCCGAAGACCACCGCGGCGGCGCGCGATACGCCGGCGCGCGCAACGCCGACCAGCACGCAGTCGCCGCGCGCGACACCCGTCGCGCCCAGTTCGATCTCGCGCGGAAAAGCGAATCCAACACCGCAGCGCCACTTTTCGTCAGCGCGGCCGTCAGCGCTCTCGTTAGCCGGGCAAATGGCGCAATAGTCGCGCCGCAGCGCGACCCGGCACGTCCTCTCTTCCGCCGAAACCACCGTGCCGCTGCGCAGGATCAGCCGACCGGGATCAGGGAGGTCCGGGCCGATCGGATCAATCTTGATAGTAGACGGACCTCGCAATGCGACGGGCAGTCCGCGTCGGCACCTCGCCAACGACGGTCACCAAGTGCTGGTCCATCTGGGGCGGCCTTACGACGTGCGTCACGACTACCGTCGCGCCATCGCGCGACACCAGGTCGGAAGCGTTGCCATCGGGGGTCGATTCCACGAATACATGGAATGCCGCCAGGCCGTCGCTCCACATCATGGTGGTAACCGCTTCGCCGGATCCCCGCAAATCACATACTTCGGCGTCCGCCATAACGAAACCATCGGGTACCCAGCCGGCATGCCACCTGATCGGCACCGCAGGCGCGCGGGCTTCACTGCTCTGCGCAGTCAAGGGTTCGTGGACCCAAGCTTCTCCCGGCTCCGGTTCCAGCGCCGATTCGGGGATGCCTTCCCCGATCACGAGCGACGCGAACTGAAACACCTCAAGATTGTCTCCTTGGGCGTCGTGCAACTCCGAGCGGAGCAACAGTCCAGTAGCGTGATCGAGCCACAGCCGGTGCCCGAAGCGGTCCTCGTCCCAGGGACACACCTTGATATGCACCGCGCGTCGTCCGGCAATCCTGTCCTCGCCATCGATGTGCATCCGGTAGTGTTTTTCCGCTGCCTGGAAGCGAGGGGCGAAGGAGCGTCCCCACGGTCCCACCGGGGTGCTGCGCCCAACGCGCAGGGTCTCGTTCAGCGGCACCATCCGCACGACATGGTCGCCGTGTCGAATGACTTCCCGAGGCGCACCGTTCAGGTGGACCAAACGTATCCGCTTCACGCCGTCGACATTGAGATGCACGATTCTCAGCATCGCAATTTCCGAACCGCCGCGATACATGAACACGCCGTCGTAGCCGAGTTCATCGAACGCCGCGTGCATCGCGTCCAGCCACTGTTCGGGCGTCCTTCCCTGGGCGAATTCGGATTGCGCGTAGGAGGCGACCGCACCCGCCGCCAGCAGCCAGACCAGGATAGGACGACTACTCATTGCGGTCAGGTTGGGGTTGCGGCCGATAGGTCGCCAGTTTGGCGATCGGAATCGGGTGAGCGCGGTTAGCCATCGAATGCCGCTCCAGATGTTGCAACAGGTAGGCTTGGGCATGTGCGCGGTCGTCTGCCGACAGCGCCTCCCGCTCCGCGTGCTCCGAAAGAGTCGCTGGCAGGGCCACCTGGGCAACCGGGTCTGCCGACTGCCGTTCACCGCCGGAATCCTGAACCGGATACAGCCAAACCGCCAACACCGCCGCCGCCGCGACCCCGAGGACAGCCGCCCCCGTCCGGAGACCGAAGGGACGGCGGCGAGGAAGCGCCTCGATTGTTTCAGTCTCGCCCTCGCCTGCGTCTACCGCGTTCCACAGACGCTTGATCGCCGCCGCGCCGTCAGTCGCATCCAGCGGGTCGCCGGTGATCGCGCTGCGCGCCAAGTGAAATCGATCCCACGTGTCGCGCAACGCATCGTCTCGCGCGATCTCATCGAGGAGGCGCCGCGTCTCCAGCTCCCCCGCCTCACCATCCATGATGGCCGATAAAGCTTCCTTGGCTTTATCAGTCACTTGCAACCATCTCCTACAACCGTATTCGTGCTCGCTCCGTGTCAGTCTCTGGATGCTGCGCCATCCTGCCGCCGCCTCGGTCCGACGAGAAAGCGGATACGTTCGTCTATCGCTTCACGCGCCCGGAAGATGCGTGAACGAACGGTGCCGACAGGACAATCCGTGATTTCGGCGATTTGTCGATAGCTTAGACCATCAAACTCCCTAAGAGTTACCGTCGTCCTCAAATCGTCCGGCAGATCCGTAATCGCCTGCCTGATCGCGGCGGCGAGTTCGTCTCGGCGAAGCGCTTGTTCGGGACTGTCCCCATCGCGCAACGCATAGGTGCCGTCGGTCTGTTCGAGTTGCTCCGCCGTGCCAACATCAATGTCGAGAGTGGGAGTCCGGCGGCTTGACGCCGCGACGTAGTTCTTCGATGCGTTGATGGCGATTCGGTAGAGCCAGGTATAGAAGGCGCTCTCCCCTCGAAAGTTCGGCAACGCGCGGTAGGCCTTGATGAACGCCTCCTGCACAACATCGTCGAGTTCTGCCGGGTCGCGCACGAAACGTCCCACCAGACCCTTTATCTTGTGGCGATACCGAAGAAACAGCAGGTCGAACGCACGCCGGTCGCCCTTCTGCACCCGGCGGACCAGTTCCTGATCAGGTTCAACAGCGGCCAACGACTTTCATCCTGCTCAACGCCGGAGACCAGCGCGCCGATATCGGCATCAAGGTCCCCGAAAGGTTCGAAATTTCCGCGCGACATTCTGCATCTTGCGCGCGGTATATACTAGCCACGCCGCAAGCGACGACGTTTGTTCGCGCGTTCTCGCAATGGCCCGGCCGCGCTTTCGCGACGAGCAGAGAACCGCGAGCCGACGGCCGATGGTCCGCCTGACTCACGCCGTCGTCTCTTCGGCCGCCCGCAAGGACTTGGCGAAATCGATGAACGACCGATATCACGCCGATGTGCTCATCATCGGTAGCGGAGCGGCAGGCTTGGCGGCCGCGCTCCAGGTGGCCGACCGGGCACGCGTCGTCGTGTTATCGAAAGATCGCATAGACGGCGGCGCCACAAACCGCGCCCAAGGCGGCATCGCCGCAGTGACCGGCCCCGGCGACTCACCCGAGGACCATATCCGAGACACCATGCGCGCCGGCGCGGGACTGTGCGATGAAGAAATCGTTCGCTACGCCGTAGAAAACGGTCCTGGAGCCATCGAACGCCTGATCGAATACGGCTTGTCGTTCGATACCGCCAGCCAAGCAACATTCCACTTGACCCGGGAGGGAGGACACACCCATCGCCGCGTGCTGCACGTCGCCGATCACACCGGTCGCGCGATCGAGAGCGCCCTGACCGAGCAGGCTTTGCAACATCCCGGCATCGAGTTCCTGATCGGCCGGGTCGCGATAGATGTCGTCACCACGGGCAAGCTCGGAATGTCACCCAACCGCGTTATCGGCGCTTACGTCTACAACCGCGAGACGGATGATGTAGAGCTCATACAGGCAGCGAACATCGTGCTCGCGACGGGCGGCGCCAGCAAGGTCTATCTGTATACGAGCAATCCCGACGGCGCCACCGGCGATGGCATGGCGATGGCCTGGCGGGCTGGATGCCGCGTCGGCAACATGGAGTTCAACCAGTTTCATCCGACCTGTCTGTATCACCCCCACGCGAAGTCGTTTCTCATCTCCGAAGCCGTGCGCGGCGAAGGCGGTCGCCTGCTGCTACCGAACGGGGAACATTTCATGAGCCGCTTCGACCCGCGCGGGGAACTGGCGTCCCGCGATGTCGTTGCGCGTGCCATAGACCACGAGATGAAACGACTGGGCGCCGACTGCGTGTACCTTGACATCAGTCATCGCTCGGCGGACTTCATCGAATCGCACTTTCCGACCATTCGCGCCCAGTGCCAAGAGTTCGGCATCGACATGACCAGGGAGCCGGTGCCCGTCGTTCCCGCCGCGCATTACACGTGCGGCGGCGTCATGGTCGACCGTCATGGCGCCACGGACGTGCCAGGACTGTACGCCATCGGCGAAACCGCCTGCACCGGGCTGCACGGCGCAAACCGACTCGCGAGCAACTCGCTACTCGAATGCATGGTATTCGCGCACTCCGCCGCCGAACACATCCTCGCAGGCCTCACAGAGGAGGGCCGGATACTGCCTCCGGCACCCGCGTGGGATGCGAGTCGCGTGACGGACTCCGACGAAGATGTGGTCCTGTCCCACAATTGGGATGAACTGCGCCGTTTCATGTGGGACTACGTGGGCATCGTGCGGACGAACAAACGTCTTGAACGCGCGTACCGGCGGATCGAACTGTTGAAGAAAGAAGTGCACGACTACTACGCAAACCATCACATTTCGAACGATCTCATCGAGTTGCGCAACGTGATCCTGGTGGCCGAACTCATGGTGCGCTGCGCCATGTCGCGTCGAGAGAGTCGAGGTCTGCACTACACGCTGGACTATCCTCACGCGCTGAAACGCGCACGGCCCAGCGTGCTTAGCCCAACCGCCGATCCGTGGGACGCCCTTCAGCCGCTGGCGGCGCGCCGCAGCCGAGCGAAGTCCTGAGCCGATAATCGCCCGCGCCGCACCGGCAGTACGCGCCGGGAAGTCGGGATGACAAGCCATCTCTGGGTCATCCAGCACGCGCCCGCCAACCGCAGCACGGCACCGCGGCGGCGCACCTCGATGCGGTCATCGAAGGCTATGAGCAAGTACGCTTCACCGGGTCGGACGCGGACGGTCTTGAGGGCGAAACTCGCTCCGCATACGGCGATCCACCAAGGCGACAACAGCGCGCCGAGGGCGATCGCAAGCAACGCGTGCAGCGCCCCGACCGCGAAGAACCAGTCTGCGCCAAGCGACCATTGGATTTCGCGGCGACCAGAGAACTGGGGTTGCAAGGTATCCGCTGGGAAATGGATATCCCGAGGCGCGGAAGGGTTCCCGGAAGGGTTCCCCGAAGGGTTTCGGCCGCCGGCGTCGCGATCCTTCCTCATGCGCTGCGCCACCTTGTTCGCGGCGCGAACGAGATCGGACAAGCGGGTTCGGAGATCCGCCGCATGGCGGCGTACCTTAGTCCACGGCGAACCAGTCAATGGGATCGAACCCCCGAGCTTTCAGATAGCGATTCGCGCTGGAAAAGTGGCGGCACCCGAAAAAACCCCGGTTCGCCGACAGCGGCGACGGGTGCGGCGCGGTGAGAACCAGGTGTCGGCGTGTATCCACCAGCGCGCCCTTTCGGTGCGCATAGCTTCCCCAGAGCATGAACACCACCGACTCGCTCTGGTCCTTGATCAATTCGACGACGCGGTCGGTGAACGTCTCCCAACCGCGTCCCTGGTGCGAGCCGGCGCGTCCGCGTTCCACGGTCAACACGGAGTTCAACAACAGCACTCCCTGCTGCGCCCAAGGTATCAGGCATCCGTGACGCGGCGGTATTTCGCCGCCGGCGACGTCGTCGGACACCTCTTGAAATATGTTCTCCAGCGATGGCGGACGGGGTACGCCGGGACGAATCGAGAAACACAGCCCGTGTGCCTGGTTGGGCCCGTGATAGGGGTCTTGGCCAATGACGACCACGCGCACCTTGGGCAGCGGCGTCAGGTTCAGCGCGGCGAAGATTTCGCTGCCCTTCGGATAGACGACCTTGCGCGCCCGCTTCTCCGCGAGAAGGAAGTCCCGGAGTTGGCGCATGTAGGGCTTCTCAAACTCCGGCAACAGCGCCGTTTTCCAGGATGGCTCCAGGACGACGCGATCCGCCGTTTCGCTCATGTCTCCACCTTGCGCATTTGCGGAAACAGCAGTACGTCGCGAATAGAGGACGCATCGGATAGCAGCATCATCAATCGATCGATCCCCACCCCCTCGCCCGCAGTCGGCGGCATGCCGTATTCCAGCGCCGTGACGTAGTCGGCGTCGTAGTGCATGGCCTCGTCGTCGCCCCTGGATTTGCGCTCCGCCTGGGCTCGAAACCGCGCGGCCTGATCGTCTGGATCGTTGATCTCCGAAAATCCGTTGGCGATTTCGCGGCCCCCGACAAAGTACTCGAACCGTTCGGCGATGCCGACGTCGGCATCGCTTCGCCGCGCGAGCGGGGAGACCTCCGTCGGATAGTGGGTGATGAACGTCGGCTGCACGAGCTTGTGTTCGACATGACGTTCGAACAACTCCGTCAATATCCTGCCGTAACCCCAATCGCCTTCGACTTCGACATGCATGTTGCGGGCGGCGCCGACGAGGCGCGCCCGATCGGCGAGATCGTCAGGCGTCACGCCCGTGTGCGCAAGGAGCGAGTCGGCCATGGTGTGGCGTTCAGCCGCGACCTCGAAGTCGATTTCGACGCCTTGGTAGGAGACGACGCACGAACCCGTCACCCTTGTCGCAACTTCACGCATCAACTCCTCGGTAAGGCGCATCAGGTCCTCGAACGTGCTGTAGGCCTGGTAAAACTCCAGCATGGTGAATTCCGGATTGTGCCGCCTTGACAAGCCTTCGTTTCGGAAGCTCCGGTTGATTTCGTATACGCGTTCAAAACCGCCCACGGTCAATCGCTTCAGATACAGCTCCGGCGCAATGCGCAGGTAGAGATCCATGTCGAGGGCATTGTGCCGCGTCACGAAGGGCCGCGCCGCGGCACCGCCGGGAATCGGATGCATCATCGGCGTCTCCACTTCCAGATAGCCGCGCGCATCGAAAAACCGCCGCAGTTCCGCCAACAGTCGCGAGCGCATCGCGAAGCGCGACCGCGACTCCTCGCTCATGATGAGATCGAGATAGCGTTGCCTGTACTTGACTTCCGTATCCGCCAGGCCGCGGTACTTTTCGGGCAATGGCCGCAACGCCTTGGTCAACATGCGAATCGTCGCTGCGGCGACGGTGAGTTCCCCCTTGTTGGTCCGCATAAGGGTTCCGGCCACCCCGACGATATCGCCAATGTCGTACAACTCCCGGAAATCTGCGTAGGCGGAAGCACCGATGTCATCGCTGCGCAGGTAGCACTGTATGCGTCCGCTTCCGTCCTGCAGCGTGATGAAACTCGCCCTGCCCATCACGCGGCGCAACATGATGCGTCCGGCGACCGTTGCGGATACGGCCTGCGCTTCGAGTGTCGCCTTGTCTGTCCCGGCATACGCCGCGTGCAGTTCTTCCGCACGCGCAGTGCGCTCGAATCCGTTCGGGTATGCCAGACCGCGTTCGCGCAGGGCGGCCAGTTTTCTGCGACGGACGGCCGCGATGTCGCCTTCGTCAGGCACTAGCGATCGAACCCGGCCTTGAGACTGGCCTCGATGAACCCGTCGATGTCCCCGTCGAGGACATTGTTCGGATCGCCGCGTTCGACACGCGTTCTCAAGTCCTTGACGCGAGATTGATCGAGGACGTAGGACCGAATCTGGTTGCCCCAGCCGATATCGACCTTGCTGTCTTCCACCGCCTGCTGCTCGGCCTGGCGTCTGCGTAGCTCGCGCTCGTAGAGCTTCGCGCGTAACTGCTTGTATGCCCTGTCCCTGTTCTGGTGTTGCGAGCGTTCGCCCTGGCACTGGACGACGACGCCGGTCGGCAGGTGGGTCAGCCGCACCGCCGAGTCGGTGCGGTTCACATGCTGTCCACCGGCGCCGCTGGCGCGGTACGTGTCGACGCGCACATCGCCCGGCGAGATCTCAATGTCGATGTCATCCTCGACCTCAGGCGATACGAAAACGGAGGCGAACGACGTGTGGCGCCGATTGCCGGCGTCGAACGGCGATTTGCGTACAAGTCGGTGCACGCCGGTCTCGGTGCGCAGCCAGCCGTACGCGTAGTCTCCCGTGAACTGGACCGTGGCGCCCTTGATTCCGGCGACATCGCCAACCGACAGGTCGACGATATTGGTATTGAAGTGGTTCCGCTCGCCCCAGCGCAAATACATGCGCAGTAGCATCTCCGCCCAATCCTGGGCTTCGGTGCCCCCGGAGCCGGATTGGATCTCGAGAAAAGCGTTCGCGGGATCCATTTGGTGGTTGAACATGCGGCGGAACTCGAGTTCGGCCAGCGTCTCTTCAACCCCGTCCAGATCGCTGTCGATATCGTCTAGCGCTTCCGCATCGCGTTCCGCCGCGGCAAGTTCCCCCAATTCGGACGCGTCGGACAACTCGGCGGCAACCGCCGCCAGCCCACCGACAACCTTGTTCAGAGCGGCGCGCTCCCGCGACAACGCCTGGGCTCGACCTTGATCCTGCCAGACATCGGGCGCTGAAAGCGCGCGCTCGACCTGCGCCAGGCGCTGCTGCCGCGAATCGTAGTCAAAGATACCCCCACAGCGCTTCGCGACGCGCGTCAAGACCCTTGATCCGGTCGCGGATTGAGGTGATTTCGGCCATGGGAGTATCCAAAAACACAAATTGTACCCTCTCCAGCCGCGGACACACATCTTCGAGCCCGGACGGAATCCATGGAATCCCGACACAGATGACATCCACATCGCCTGGATTTCGGACACACATCTCCAGGACGGTGAACGCGGACGGCATCGCCCACCGCGGCGCAGAAATCTCGCGCGCCCGGCGGCGGCGATGTCGGCGGCCACGCGGTGGCGACGGCCGCTACGCTTTGCCGACCGACGCCATCGACGCCGAGCGCCGTTCCAGCGACACTTTCTCGCCATGGCAACGCCCCACAACATGCTGGTCGACGACCACCTCCCCTCCCGATGCATGCACCCGGCTCTGGGGCCGCTGATAGGCAAAGGGGACTATGTGTCTGACCTCCGACCCGAACGGGACAACTCAACGATAGGGGCGTCAAGAATTGCGACTGTTCGCTCGATTTCGTTTTCGAAACCTCTGCGGAAATCCGCGGTTTGCGTATCAAACGGTGCATCCAGCAAGTACCGGTTCGCCAGACGAATCAGCGTGCGTCCGAGGGTCTCGGGTTTCGCGTCCCTGCGTGCTGCTACGACAGCTCCGACGATCAGCGAAAGAGCTTCGAGTCGTCCCTTCTGGTATTCCGTTTCGTTCACGATATCAGTCCCTCCAAGGCGGAACGGGAGCGCAGTTTGAAAGTTGAGGCATCAGGGATCGCCGCGCCGTTCACAGGTCCATCATGTCCTCAAACCGGGTCACCGACCGGCTCTCGCGCGCCGTACTCCCGGCTGCGAGCGGCTGGTATCAGCGCCGGATTGCTCGCGATAACTGTAGAAATCGCGAGTACAAGGTCGGCTCGTGTTCCACTGGCACGGAGGCCGGCCCATGCTCACCGGAACCCCGCACCGCCCCCCAGCAGGGGTCACTGGCGGTCATCCAGCCCACGAGTGCATCGACGGTTGTTTAGAGGCCGCGAAGGGGGCGATCAGCGACAACACCGAGCGCGCCCTTAGGGCGGACCTCGTCATCTACGCCGCGTGGTGCGGCGAGCGGGGGCTGGTGGCGCTGCCGGCCAGTCCCGCCACAGTGGCGGCGTTCGTCGACGATATGGGTGCGGTGCGGGCGCCGGCGACGGTGCGCCGCTACGTCGCGAGCATCGCCGCAGCGCACCGAGCCATTGGTCGCGCCAAAACCGTGCGGAGCGCGGCCGTGCAGCTCGCGCTGAAGCGCATGCACCGCGCCAGGGGACGCCGGCAGGGGCAGGTGCGCGGCCTGACCTGGCCGCTGCGGCAACGGCTCCTGGCGGCGACTGGAAGGGAGCCGATCGACGCCCGCAACCGGGCTCTAGTCTCGGTGGCGTACGACGGGATGCTGCGCCGCTCGGAGCTGTCGGCACTGCAAGTGGATGATCTCATTGAGGAGATGCGGGGCGACGCAACGCTGCTGGTGCGCCGCGCGAAGACCGATCAGGAAGGGCTGGGGGAGGTGGTGTACCTCGCGCCGGATACGGTCGCGATGGTCAAGGAGTGGCTAGAACGAGTTGGGATCGGCGACGGTCGGCTGTTCCGCTCGCTGCGTCCGGGTCGTCCACCGGGAGTCAAGCTGGATGCAAGTCAGATTCCCAGGATATTCAAGACAATGGCCCGGCGGGCCGGACTTCCGGAGCAAGTCGTGGCAGGGCTGTCAGGGCACAGCGCTCGCGTCGGCGCCGCACAGGACATGATCGCGTCGGGGATCGAACTGCCCGCCATCCTGCAGGCCGGACGGTGGCGGACGACCGCGATGGTGAACCGCTACGGCGAGCGGTTGCTGGCGAGCCGGAGCGGCGCCGCTCAGCTCGCCCGGCTGCAACGAAGAGTGTGAGGGTGGTGAATCCGTCAAATGAGTGTTCGATCACGTCGGCTCCGCCCGCCCTTGCGGTTCGCGGACGATCAAAACTGCACGATTCGCTGGAAGTTATCGCGAGTGTTCGGTGCGCGCGCCGGGGCGTGGAAAGCACGAGCAGCGCACTTTGTGCAGTCGACGGGGTCCCGGGGAATACCGAGTTGCATCAACGCGTTGCTGTTGGCTGGGCGGCGGCTCCGCGCATCAGCGCAGGATCGAACCGCGGGTGGTGGTGGCCTTCCGCATTGACGTAAGAACTCGCGATAACTACAGTTATCGCGAGTTCCGGAGGACCGTTTTCCGTCGGCACATACTGCGAGACGTTCGTCGGAAACAATTGATTTTCCGCGCTTTCTTCGACCCGTGACGGGCGGGAAAGTTCACCCCGGTCGCTCCCATCCTCACGAGCACGGCTTTCAGTTGCGCGAAGCGCCCCTGACCGCTTTACCCTCAAAGCTACGTGAAGTTGCGCGGAACTACGATGCGTGTCCGGAAACTACGCGTTCCAGGTCTTCAATCACCAACTGAAGCGTCTCCATACCCGAGTAGTCGTTGACGCCGAGGCGATAGAGAGCGCGGACGCGGCCGCCGCGGATCGGCTCCCGGTTGAAGGCTATGGCATCCACTACCCTGCCTTCGTGCCGCAGCGTGAGCTTGAGATGCCGCTGACCAACGACGCGCTCGGCCACGATGTCGAACTCGCCGTGGAACGTCGGCTCCTCGAAGCCCTGGCCCCAAGGCCCGTGTCTTGCCACCAAGCGAGCATTTTCCAGGACCAGGTCCGCCGGTTCGAGTTCTCCGTCGGTCATGCGAATGCCGGCGAGGTCCCGCTCGCTGACGCGGGCTTCTACGGCATCGGAAAAGGCCTTTGTGAAGCGATCCAATTGCGCCCGTTTGATGGACAAGCCCGCCGCCATGGCGTGGCCTCCGAACTTCACCATGAGTCCCGGAAAACGCGCGGCGACATCGTCGAGGGCGTCACGGATGTGAAGCCCCGGAATCGAGCGGGCGGATCCCCTCAATTCGCCGGGCGCGGCCGCGCCCGCGTCAGCGAAGGCGACGACGGGGCGGTGATGGCGTTCACGCATGCGACCGGCGACGATACCGACGATGCCTTGATGCCACGAAGCATCGTAGAGGCAGATGACGCTGCCCTGCTCCGCGCCGGATTCGTCCACCAGCAGCGCCGCGTCCAAAGTCATTTCGCGTTCGATTTCGCGTCGCTCGGTATTGAGTTCATTCAACTCGCGGGCAAGCCTTCGCGCCTCGCCCATCTCGGTGCTGAGCAGACACCGGATACCCACGGTCATGTCGGACAACCGGCCCGCCGCGTTCAGTCTCGGGGCGATGGCGAAACCGAGATCCTGGGCGGTCACTGCGCGCAGGTCGCGACCGGCGACCTGCGCCAGGGCCCGGATTCCGGGACGCGTGTGTCCGGACCGCATGCGCCGCAGGCCCTGGTGCACCAGAATTCGGTTGTTGAGGTCCAGGGGCACGACATCGGCCACCGTGCCCAGGGCCACCAGATCAAGCCAATGCGCGAGATTCGGGGGAGACAGGCCTCGCCGCGCGAAAAAACCGTCTTCCGCCAGGAGCGCGCGGACCCGGCTCAGCACGTAGTAGATGACGCCGACTCCGGCAAGCGCCTTGCTGGCGAACTCGCACCCTGTCGCGTTCGGATTGACGAGGGCGCACGCCGGCGGCAATTCCTCGCCCGGCAGGTGATGGTCGGTGACGACTACGTCGACGCCGGATTCCTGCGCCAGCGTCACTCCGGCGACGCTCGACATGCCGTTGTCCACTGTGACGATCACGGCCGGCTCACGCCCGAGGGCAACGCGAACGATTTCCGGCGTCAAGCCGTATCCGAATGCGAACCGGTTCGGAACCAGGTAGTCCACGCGCGCCGCGCCAAGGGATTCGAGGAGCGACACGGCAAGTGCGGTGCCGGTGGCACCGTCCGCATCGAAATCTCCCAGAACCAGGATCGCCTCGTTGCCTTCCACCGCGCGCGCAATCCGCGCCGCGGCAGCATCTACGCCGGACAAGGCGTCAGGTTGCAGCAGGCGCGACAGCGAGAGGTCGAGGTTTTCGCTAGATTCGATACCGCGCCCGGCAAGCACCCGAGCAAAGAACCTGGGGTACCTTCGCAGAAAATCCGATGTCGGCTCCGGCACCTCTCGTGATTCGAGTTCGATCAGTTCGCTCCCGTGACGCACGGCATGACCCGCCCGCGCCTTGCAAGGTTCGGGCTATTCGTCGTTGGAGTTCTCCAGATCCACTACGCGGATTCGCCTGACCCTTCCCGTCACGCCCGCCAACTTCTCGATATCGGCGACAGCCCGTTCGACATCACGTTCGGCGACGATGTCGGTGAGGATGACAATCGGCACCCACTCCGCTCCCCGCGTGACTCGTATCGCCTGGGCATGCTGAATGACACCTTCGATCGATATGCCGTGCCGGCTCAGTGTCTGGGCCACATTTGCGAACACGCCCGGCTGGTCCTCGGCCGGAACGTTGAGGTAGTGCGCGCACGTCAGATCGCCGATCGGCGAGGACTGCAGGGCGCCTTCGACAGGAAGCGCTGCGCTCCAGCCCGCGCCACCGCGCGCAACTTCAATCAGGTCTGCCACGACCGCGGACGCGGTCGGTTCGGCACCCGCCCCCGGTCCAACGTAAAGCGTTGAGCCGACGGCGTGACCCTTCACCTGCACCGCGTTCATTACGCCGTCTACCTTGCCGATCAAGGCCGATTCCGGCGTCAGACACGGATGTACTCGAGACTCCACACCCACGGCGGTACGTCGAGCGATCCCCAGAGGCTTGATCCGGAAGCCGAGTTCCCGCGCATACGCGACATCCTCGGCGTCGACATCTGCTATGCCCTCCACGTAGACGCTTGCGAAGTCGAACGGCGCGCCGAAGGCCAAACCTGCGAGGATAGCCAGCTTGTGGGCGGCATCGATGCCTTCCACATCGAACGTCGGGTCCGCTTCGGCATAGCCGAGCCGTTGCGCCTCGCCAAGCGCAGTCGCGAAATCCTGGCCGTCCTCCGACATCGCCGTCAGCACGTAGTTCGACGTGCCGTTGATGATACCGGCCAGCCACTCGATCCGATTGGCAGCGAGCCCGCGGGTCAACGCGTTGATAATGGGAATACCTCCCGCAACCGCCGCTTCTATACCAACAAAAACGCCGGCCTGCCGGGCGTCGCGCATGAGTTCGTTTCCATGCACGGCTATCAACGCCTTGTTCGCGGTAACGACGTGTTTGTGCGCCGCGACGGCCGCGCTGAAAAGCGTCTTCGCGGCATCTTCGCCGCCTATTACCTCAACCACCACGTCGACGTCGTTCGCAGCGGTCAAATCGGCCAGGTCCGTAGAAAATGCGGCACCGTCCAGATCGACCTCGGGTCGAGGCGTGCGGCTCGCCACCCGCGTTAGCTGAAGCTTCCGTCCTGCGGCCGCAGCCAACGACGCGGCATCGCGCCGGAGCAGACGCACGACTCCTCGGCCCACCGTGCCGAGACCCGCCAGCCCTATTCTCAGTGGTGTCTCGACGCTTATTGCACGCCCAACCCTTGCACTAGTTCAGCCGCCGGAACGTAGCCGCCGACCAGTTCACCATCAGCCGTGATAATGGTCGGGGTACCCTGGACACCCACGAGTTGGCCGATTTGGTAGTGCTCGGCGACGGGGTTATCGCACGTCTTCGAGGGTATTCTCCTGCCGCGCTTCAGCTTGGTGATAGCGTCGTGCGGATTGTCCGAACACCACGCCGAGACCATCTTGTCGTAGGTTTCGGAGCCTATTCCCATTCGGGGAAACGCGAGATAGCGCACTTCGATGCCGTACGCATTCAGTTCGGGTACCTCCGCATGCAGCTTGCGGCAATATCCACAGTCGGTATCGGTGAACACGTTGAGCACGGCCTTGGTCTCTCCCCCAGGCGCGAAGACGATCATCTGCTCCATGGAGACATCTGCCAGCAGGGCTAGACGTCTCGCCGCTCTGCGGGCTGACGAGGGTTCGACCGGCCCGTCTTCGGTCAAGGCGTAAAGAACGCCCGCAATCGCATGCGAGCCGTCCTCGGTCACATATAGCGTCACGCCCTCCTCGATCTCCACCGTGCGCAATCCGGGAATGGGAGACGACTCGATCGCGGTGATATTGATGTCCGGCAGTCGACGCTGCAACAGATCGGCGAAATCTGCGCTCTCCGGAGGAACCTCTCCCACCGCCGCGTCTTCCGCCGCCGTAGCCACGGCCATCGTTGCGAGCGCCAGTGCCACAAAAACCGTCGCCCTAACGGGCGCCGTATTTCGAATCATGCCCATCCTGCTCTGCCGCTATCGGAACCTGACGTTTAGAGTGCGACCGTGGCCTATCGTGCGGTTCATCCTCTCGGATGATGCGTCGAGTGTAACCGCTTCAGGCGATCCTGCGCGACATGCGTGTAGATCTGCGTCGTCGACAGGTCGGCGTGGCCGAGCATCATCTGCACGGACCGCAGGTCAGCGCCGTGGTTGATCAGGTGTGTCGCAAACGCGTGCCGCAGCGTGTGCGGCGATATGTCCTGGAGGATACCGGCGCGTAGCGTATAGCGCTTTACCGCATGCCAGAACGTCTGCCGCGTCATGGCGCTCCCACGTCGGCTCGGAAACAGCACGTCGCTCGGCCTGCCGTGCAAGAGGGCCGGCCTCGCCTCCGCCAGGTAGCGCGTCAACCAGCCCAGCGCAACCTCGCCCACCGGGGTGAGACGTTCCCGGCCCCCTTTCCCGACGACGCGCACAACCCCTTGGCGCGTGTTCAGTGACGAGACCGAAAGCCCGACCAACTCGGACACACGCAAACCCGTGGCATAGAGCAGTTCGAGCATCGCGCGATCGCGGAACTCCGTCGGGCGCCCGAGGGGATCTTCACAGCTCGGCGCCGTCAACAGCGCCTCCACTTCGTCCTCGGAGAGAGACTTCGGCAGCGGCCTCCCGAGCAACGGCCGAGCGATATCGAGGGTCGGATCGCGATCAAGGCGTCCGGCATCGACGGCATCACGATAGTAGCCGCGAAGGCAAGACAAAAGCCTTGCAGTAGAACGGGCGGACAGGCCGCTGGCGTGGCGCGCCGCGAGGTATCCTTCGATGTCGTAGTCGCGGGCTCGGACGAGATCGCGACCCGCCTGGGCCGCCAGCCACACGCCGAAAGCGTTCAAGTCGCGGCGATAGGCCGCCAAGGTATTCGCGCTCAAGCCGCGGCGCAGCCAGATCCGATCAATATAGGCGTCGATTTCACCGCCCAGCGAGGTGTTCTCGCCCGGTTCGCCCAGGGTCGCACCGCTTGCCGACGCGTCAGCCTGCATAAACTTCCATGGAACAAACGGCTCCGGGGAGCGCCAGCGATCCGGGGCGGTTGTTCCATGGTCGACGAGCTGGGACGGGCCAGGAGCCTTCAGCCCGGGTGCGCGAGGGTGTCCCTCGCAGAAGAGAGCAGCGCGAGGGGATACCCCTCGTACGAAAAAAGCGCCGCCGCAGGCGGCGGCTGTGGGGCACTCCTTCGAGAATGGATCGACGCGAGTACATCAGGTCGGGCTCCCCGCCTATCCGGGCTAGACCTTTTCCTTGATCCGCGCCGCGCGGCCCGACAGTTTCCGCAGGTAATAGAGCTTTGCCTGGCGCACATCGCCTCGGCGCGTGACGGCGATGCTCGCGATAATCGGGCTGTGCGTCTGAAATGATCGCTCGACGCCAACCCCATGAGAAACCTTGCGTACCGTAAAGGACGAATTGAGACCCCGGTTACGCTTGGCGATCACAACGCCCTCGAATATCTGCAGCCTTTCGCGAGCACCCTCGCGCACGCGCACGCGCACCGCGACCGTGTCTCCGGGACGAAACTCGGGCAAGTCGTCTCTGAGCTGCGCGTTCTCGAATTCTTCGATGACCTTGTTGCGCCGCATGGAAATCTACTCCGCTGTTTCCGCCAAGTGTTGTCTCAACAAATCCCGATCTTCGGCGCATAGCACCCGGTTCGCCAACAGGTCCGGGCGACGCCGCCAAGTCCGCGCCAACGCCTGTCCACGACGCCACCTCGCGATCGCGGCATGGTCGCCGCTTAGCAGTACCGAAGGAACCGGCGCGCCGCGATATTCGGGCGGGCGCGAATAATGGGGGTAGTCTAACAGGTTGTCGGCAAAGGACTCGCACTCCGTCGACGCCGGATTGCCGAGCGTCCCCGGCAACAAGCGCGCCACGGCATCGAGAACGACCATGACGGCGAGTTCGCCCCCGGTCATCACGAAGTCGCCCAGGGAAAGTTCGACGTCCACCTCGCGTTCGATGAAGCGTTCGTCCACGCCTTCGTACCGGCCCGCCACGAACAGCAAGTTGTCCAGCCCGGCAAGTTCTGCGGCCATCGCCTGGTCGAAGCGGCGTCCTTGTGGAGACATGTACACGGTCGTTACCGGACCGGGAGCCGATGTTCGCGCCGCTTGGACAGCGTCGCACAGCGGCGCGACCGTCATTACCATGCCCGGGCCTCCGCCATAGGAATGGTCATCCACCGAACGTCGACGGTCAGCGGCGAAATCGCGGGGATTGACTATGCGAAGCGACAGCCCGCCGTTAGCGATCGCGCGGGCCACCACTCCGTCGCGGGTCAACGCACGGAACATGTCCGGGAATATGCTGACGACGGCGGTCCACATGGCCGGTCAAACCGGATCTTCCCAGTCCACGACAATCACCGATCGGTGCAGATCAACGTCCTTTATCACCGACCCGATGAAGGGGATCAATCTTTCGCTCGACCCGTCGCTGACTACCAGCGCGTCGTTGGCACCGGTGGCCATGAGGTTCTCGACGCGGCCAAAGCGGTCGCCGGCAACCGTAACCACGTCAAGTCCGATCAGATCGCGCCAGTAGTACTCGTCGGTTCCCGGCTCCGGCAGCGTGGATTCGGGCACGCCTACAAGAACACCGCGCAGAGCGGCCGCCGCTTCGCGATTGGCAATGCCATCGACGCGGCACAGGAAGCCACGGTCGTGTCTTCGCACGCCATCGGGGCGAACCTCCACCTCGCGCCACGCGCCGTCGCGTAGAAAGCACCACGGGACATAGCTCAAGAGATTCTCTGCGGGATCGGTGAAGGAGACGACCCGTAACAGTCCGCCGATCCCGTGGGGACCGGCAACTCTTCCGACAACGACCATGCCGTCGTCGCGCAACTGCTCCGCCGCCAGGATTGGCATCGTGCGCTACCCGCGGCCGCTTCAGGGCGGACTAGACCGATGCCGCGGCTTCCCGCCGCGCGACCCCGATGAGTTGCCTGGCGCGTTCGGAAGGCCGGGCGCCCACTGACAACCAGTAGTCGATACGATCCAGATCGATTCGCATCCGCTGCTCATCGCCTTGCGCCAGCGGATTGAAGAAGCCCACCCGCTCGATGAACCGTCCATCGCGCTTCGCCGACTTGTCAGCCACGGTCAAGTGGTAGAAAGGTCTTTTCTTCGCGCCGTGTCTCGCCAATCGAATCGTGACCATGCCGATCAGGTCCATATGAAAGGCGCGCATATTACAGCAAGCGGCCGACCTTGGCACGACGCGTACCGCGCCTTCGACCCTTACAGCCTATGTGCCCGGCGAATTCCCACCGCCGTACCTACGGCAAGACCGCGTATCAGCGTCGAAAACGGGGCCGCTGCGCGACCTGGCTTTGCGCCTGGAGACTCCGCAGCATCTTGTCCATGCCCCCTCTGCGGGTCGCCTTGCGCATGACCCTTTGCATCTGTTTGTGCTGTTTGAGGAGTCGATTGACGTCCTGTATCCGCGTACCGCTACCGGTCGATATCCGCCGCTTGCGGGATCCGTCAATGGTGTCGGGAAATCGCCGTTCGCGAGGCGTCATGGAGTTGATCACGGCTTCCATGCGACGAAAGTCGGCATCGTCGACACCGGCTCGGGGCATCTGGTTTACGCCCGGCAGTTTGTCCAGCATGCCGCTGACTCCCCCCATCCTGGTCATCTGCTGCAGTTGGTCGCGAAAGTCTTCAAGATCGAACTTGCGGCCTCCCGCAGCCTTCCTGGCAAGCCGCTGGGCCTTCTGCTTGTCGACCTTGCGCTCTACTTCCTCGATCAGGCCGAGCACATCCCCCATGCCCAGTATGCGCGACGCCATGCGGTCGGGATGAAACGGCTCCAACCCGTCCGTCTTTTCGCCGACGCCGATGAACTTGATCGGCTTGCCGGTAATCGCGCGCACGGATAGCGCCGCTCCGCCCCGGGCGTCGCCGTCCGCCTTGGCAACGACCACGCCCGTCAGCGGCATCACTTTGTCGAAGGCCCTGGCCGCGTTCGCGGCGTCCTGTCCGGTCATGGCGTCGACGACAAACAATGTCTCTATGGGCCGTAGCTCCCGATGCAACGCCGTGATCTCCGCCATCATCCGATCATCGATGGAAAGGCGACCCGCGGTATCGACGATCAGCACATCGTCGAAACGCGTCTTCGCGTCAGCGAGCGCTCCCTTGGCGATGGCGAGCGGCTGCTGCCCGACGGCGCTTGGAATGAATCGCGCGCGGACTTCCTCCGCGAGCGTTCGCAATTGCTCGATCGCGGCGGGTCGATAGACATCCGCGCTCACCAGCGCCACCTTCTTTCTCTCGCGTTCGATCAGCAAGCGCGCGAGCTTAGCCGCGGTCGTGGTCTTGCCCGCGCCCTGCAGGCCCGCCATCAAGACCACCGCCGGCGGCGACGCGGCGAGATTCAACGCGTCATTCCGCTCGCCCATCAGCGTCACGAGTTCCTCGTGGACCACCTTGACGAAGGCCTCGCCCGGATTGAGCGAGACCGCCACGGATTGACCGATCGCCTTGCGCCGCACCTGCTCGGTGAATGATCGGACGACCTCAAGCGCCACGTCCGCATCCAGCAGCGCCAGGCGCACCTCGCGCAACGTCGCCTGAATGTTCTCTTCCGAAAGATACGCCTTGCCCGCAAGACCGCGCAGCACCGCCGTCAAGCGCTGACTCAAGCTGTCGAACATTGGCCTCTCTCCCGCGCCAGACGGCGCCATCGGCGAACACGAATTATAGTCCCGTTGCGACGCCACCGCGCTCGCCGCCCAGATCACCAGCCTTCCGGCAAAATGCATCGTGAACGGCGCGCTGGCGCAACGCGCGGACAATGTGCCAAACTCCGACCATCATGCTCTCGCAATCGCGGGTGGCGGCGCGCCCGCCAAGCGGCCGATGAATCCGGTCTATCCCGGCACCCTTGCAATACTGCTTTACGTCGCCGGATGCTTCTCGCAGTCCCGCGCGCTCTCCGCGCGCGACCCGTCGCCGTCGAAGGGCTTGCTGGCCCTCTCGGTATCTGCCGTGACGATGCACGGACTCTGCCTCGGGCTGGTGCTCTACGGGAGGACTGGCATCGACCTGTCCCTGTTTACCATCGCTTCGCTGATAGCGTTCGCCGCCACGCTGACCATCCTTGCCGCTTCCTTCGCGCAGCCTCAAGGCAGGTTGCAAAACCTGTATCTGTTCGTCTTTCCGTTGTCGATCATCGCCGTCGCCGGATCTCTGGCGTTCGGCGGAACCAAGATACGCCAGGTCCTCGACGGCGGCTTGCTGGCGCACTTGCTGGTTTCCATCTTCGCGTACACGCTGCTTACGGTCGCCGCGTTCCAGGCCATCCTTCTCTGGGTGCAAGAACGCCACATCCGCCACAAGGAGCCGATCGGCGTGATCCGCATCCTGCCATCGCTGGAAACGCTGGAAGTCGCCCTGTTTCAGCTCTTGTGGGCCGGCTTCGCGCTGCTCACCGTTTCCATCGTCATCGGCTTTGTGTTCCTCGACAATGTGCTGGCTCGCGATGTGGTGTCCCACACGGTGCTCGCGACCGCATCCTGGTTCATCTACGTGGGTCTGCTCGTCGGCCACCGGGTGTTCGGCTGGCGCGGCACGATGGCGGCGCGCTGGACGCTTTCGGCGTTCGGGTTGCTGGTGATCGGGTACTTCGGCAGCAGATTCGTTTTGGAGTTCGTGCTGGGCAGCGGCTGATGGAAACACCCACGAGCTATATGCTCCTTGCCATTCTCCTGCTGACCGTCGCATCGGCCTACTTCTCCAGTTCGGAAACGGCGATGATGGCGCTGAACCGCTATCGACTCCGGCACCTGGTCAAACAGGGCCATCGCGGAGCGAGAAAGTCATCGCGTCTGTTGAGCCGCGCCGATCGCCTGCTCGGCGTTATCCTGATCGGAAACAACCTGGTCAACAACATCGCCGCCACCATCGCGACGGTGATCGCCATCCGCCACTTCGGCGATCTCGGTGTCAAGATCGCGCCGATTCTGCTTACGATCTTCTTTCTCATCTTTGCCGAGGTGGCACCGAAGACCGTCGCGGCGGAACGGCCCGAAACGATCGCCTTCCCGTCATCGTTCATCCTTGAGCCGCTGCTGAAGCTGCTCCATCCCGCAGTAGTGTTTGTCAACGCCATCGCGAATTTCGTCGTGAAGCCGTTCATTACCAGCGGCGCGAAATCCTCCGAACCCCTGGGCGTGGAGGAACTGCGCACCGTCGTCAACGAGGGCACGCGGCTGTCCGGAGGCCGTCGGAACATGTTGATCGGCATACTCGACCTGGAGCGGGCAACCGTGGACGACATCATGGTTCCGCGGTCGGAAATCGTCGGCATCGATATCGACGCCGAGCAGGGCGAGATCGTTGAGCAAATCGTCAACTCGCAGCACACGCGCCTGCCCGTATACCGGGGCGGAGAAAACAACGTCATCGGGATGCTGCACCTGCGCCGCGCCGGTCGCTTCCTCATGAAGGAGGATTTCGATGCGAGCGACTTGCTGGCGGCGTCGGAAGAGCCCTACTTCGTGCCATCGGGGACGCCGCTGCACCAGCAATTGTTCAATTTTCAAAAGGCGAAGGGCCGGATAGCGCTCGTCGTCGATGAGTACGGCGACCTCCAGGGCATCGTTACCCTGGAAGACATCCTGGAGGAGATCGTCGGCGAGTTCACTACCGACGTCGCGTCGGACATGGCGGAGATTCACCCCCAGGACGACGGTTCCTACGTCATCGAGGGCGCCGCGCCGCTGCGCGACATCAATCGCGTCCTGTCCTGGTCGCTACCGACGGACGGCCCGCGCACACTGAACGGGCTCGTGCTGGAGCACCTGGAGTTTATCCCGGAGTCGAACGTGTGCATGCGCATCGAGGACTACCTGATCGAGACGCTGCAAATCACCGACAACGGCGTGCGCGGCGCGAAGGTACGCCGCGCGGCGACGCCCCGGGACGCTGACAGACCGTCGATCTTGCCGCACTAGCGGCAAGATCGACGGGGTGACGGGCGCGCGGATGGGGCGAAACAGGGGGCTTGGGCGGGAGCAAAACACGGCGCACCCGAAGGGGCGACGGTTTTTGTGGCACTACCGCCTGATTTTCCAGCGCCGATTGACGGCAGAGACGATGGCCGACAAGGACGCGGTGATCGTGTTTCGGCTCATGCCGATGCCGTAGCAGCGCGCCTCAAAGTTGTCGATGGCGAGCAGACACATAGCCGCCGCGTCCTTGCCCGTGGACAAGGCGATCTCGCGATAGTCGATGATGTTAAGCGGCTCGTTCAAGGTATCGACCATGCCGTTGACAAACGCTTCGATGGGACCGCTACCCTGGCCGGCGATGCACACCGAGTTTTCCGACACCTCCAGCGTCGCCTCGCAGCACTGCCCGCCGTCTTCCCCCTGCGTGAGGTCGTAGTCGATCAGCCTGTAGGGCCCGTCCTCGCACAGGTACTCGTCGATCAACGCCTGGAAGATTTCGTTCGCGAGAACCTCGCGCCCGAGGTTCTCGGTCATGCGTTGCACATGGCCAGAAAACTCGACCAGCATGTCGCGCGGCAGCGGCACGCCGTAGTGCTCCTCGAGAATAAAGCCGACACCACCCTTGCCGGATTGGCTGTTGACGCGAACGGTTTCCTTGTACGACGAGCCGACGTCGGCCGGATTGATGGGCAGGTACGGGACCTCCCAAATGTCGTCGCCCACCTCCGCCATGCCCTTTCGGATCGCGTCCTGGTGCGAGCCGGAGAACGCCGTAAAGACCAGGTCTCCCGCATAGGGATGGCGTTCGTGCACGGGCAATTTATTGATGGTCTCGACCGTCTCTCGAATGCGCGGCATGTCGCGGAAATCGAGCTCCGGATCGACTCCCTGGGAGAACAGGTTCATAGCCACGGTGACGATGTCGCAATTGCCGGTGCGCTCTCCATTGCCGAACAAGGTGCCTTCCACCCGCTCGGCACCGGCCATGAGCGCGAGTTCCGTCGCGGCGACCCCCGTTCCGCGATCATTGTGCGTATGCAGGCTGACGACGACGCTGTCCCGCGCCAGAAAGTTGCGGCAGAACCACTCGATCTGATCCGCGTACACGTTCGGCGTCGCCATCTCCACGGTGGACGGCAGGTTGACGATGATCTTTTCTTCCGGCGTCGCTCCCCACGCCTCGGCGACGGCCGCGCAGATGTCTGCCGCGAAGTCGAGTTCCGTGCCGGTAAAGCTCTCGGGCGAATATTCGAACGTGACGTTGGCACCGGACAACGCCGAGAGCCCATCGCGGACAATCCTGGTCCCGTCCACGGCCAGTTTGACGATGCCTTCCCGCCCCTTGCGGAACACCACCCGCCGCTGGAGGGTGGAGGTCGAGTTATACAGGTGAAAGATGACGTTGGGCGCGCCGTCGAGGGCTTCGACCGTGCGCTCGATCAGTTCCGGGCGGGCCTGGCACAGCACCTGAACCGAAACGTGATCCGGGATCCGGCCCTCGTCGACAATGCGGCGAATGAAGTCGAAATCTGGCTGCGACGCCGCCGGAAAACCAACCTCGATCTCCGCGAATCCGACGGCCAGCAGCAAGTCCCACATGCGGATTTTTTCTTCCACGCTCATCGGATCGATGAGCGCCTGGTTGCCGTCCCGGAGATCGACGCTGCACCAGCGCGGCGCGCGCGTCAGCGTCGCTGCGGGCCAGGTGCGATCCGGCAAATCGATCGGCTTGAAAGCACGATACTTTTCGAACGGCATGGCGCTGACGCGCGCGCCGGCGGCACCGACCACGAACTCTTCACTTGGATGCATGGCGAATTTCTCCCGAATTCGTCCCGACTTGTTTGGGGATGACGGCGGGCCGAAGGCCCGGATTTTGAGGTATATGCCGGCTAAGCCGGCAGGAGAAGTGCCAAGGGTAACGCGATCTCGAACAGAACTGGAGTGCGTTGGGTCATGGCGGCGAACTATAGACCTGTTTCGGCGCTTGTCAACGCGACCCCGGTCTTTGCGGCGCCAGGCACCGGCTGTGGGGCACTGCTAGCCGAGCCCGAGGTTGCAGTGCACGGCGGCGGCGGCGATTCTCGCCTTGTTACGCGCATCGTCGATGGATTCGCCAACCGCCAGGGCAACGCCCATGCGTCGCTCGCCCCGCACTTCCGGTTTTCCGAACAGGCGAATCTCCGTGCCCGGCACGGCGAGGGCGACATCGAGCCCGGAGTACGTCACCTGGTCGGAGTCGCCATGCGCGATGATCACCGCGGAAGCCGCCGGTCCGCGCTGCACGATTTCCGGTACCGGCAAACCCAGTATCGCTCGGGCGTGGAGCGCGAATTGGGACTTGTCCTGGCTGATCATCGTCACCATGCCGGTATCGTGCGGCCTCGGACTCACCTCCGAAAACAGGACCGCGTCGCCCTTGATGAAAAACTCGACGCCGAAGATTCCGCGGCCGCCCAGTGCGCCGGTGACCAGTGCCGCTATACGCTGCGCCTCGGCGCGGGCGACTTCACTCATGGGTTGGGGTTGCCAGGATTCCCGATAGTCGCCGCCCTCCTGGCGATGCCCGATGGGTTCGCAGAACACCAACTTGCCATCGCCGTAGCGCACGGTGAGCAGGGTGATCTCATAGTCGAAATCGACGAGACCCTCGACAATGACCCGATCGGCGGCACCCCGCGCGGCGCTATGAGCCAGCCGCCACGCCTGCTGCGCATCGTCCCGCGCCGCCACGGTGGACTGTCCCTTGCCGGACGAACTCATCACCGGCTTCACGATGCACGGCACGCCGATGTCGTCGATCGCGGCGAAATATTCCTGCTCCGTCTCCGCGAAACGATAAGCGGAGGTCGCAACGCCGAGTTCCTCCGCTGCGAGCCGGCGGATGCCTTCGCGATTCATGGTCAGGCGCGCCGCCCGCGCGGTCGGCACGATGTTGTAGCCCTCGCGTTCCAGTTCCACCAGTGTCGGCGTCGCGATGGCTTCGATTTCCGGCACGACCAGGCGCGGTCTTTCCGCCTCGATCACCGCGCGCAGCGCTTCGCCATCCAACATGTCGATGGCCCGGCCGCGATGCGCGACCTGCATGGCGGGCGCATTGGCGTAGCGGTCGACGGCGATGACTTCAACGCCGAAGCGCTGCAAGGCAATCACGACCTCCTTGCCCAGTTCCCCCGCGCCGAGCAGCATCACCCGCGTCGACGTCCTAGATAACGGCGTGCCGATTTCGATCATTCTCGATCCGCTTCCTCTTGGATTTGCATATGTGTCTTGTACAACTTGAAGTTATCTACATAAAGATTTGAAAAATAGGTTATTTCTTCAATCTCTTCTACGGAAAGTTCACGCACGACCCGACCCGGAGAACCCAGTACGAGACTGCCGTCCGGAATTTCCTTGCCTTCGGTCACCAATGCGTTGGAGCCGATCAGGCAATTGGAGCCGATCCTCGCGCCGTTCATCACGACGGCATGGATACCGATGAGCGAGTTGTGGCCAATCGCGCAGCCGTGCACCACGGCGTGGTGGCCGACCGTCACGCCATCGCCTATGGTCACCGGATATGCGTCGTCCATGTGGACCACGGCGCAATCCTGAATGTTGGTGTTCGCGCCGATTGTCACCGTGTCGTAGTCGCCGCGCACCACGGCGCCGAACCACACGCTGACGTTGTGGTGCAGCACCACCGCACCGACCACCGAGGCGGACTCGGCCACGAAATAGTCGCCGCGCGTCACCACGCGCCGGTCGCCCAAGGCATAGATCACGCGCTTCCGCCCTCCCGCGACGGTGCCTGTCCCTTGCAGCCACATTGTGTCGAAGCCGCGTGCGCAAATCCATCGAAGACCTTCGAATTCTGCCGCATGGCCAGAGGACAAGAAGGGGCGGCCGCGCGCCGGGCTATAATCGCCCGCGTGAACTACTGCAGCAGGTGCGGGGCGCCCGTATCGAAGCAAATCCCGCCGGGCGATGATCGCGAACGATTCGTGTGCCCCGGCTGCGGCACGATCCACTACCAGAATCCAAAGATCGTGACGTGTTGCGTGCCCGTCTTCGAAGACCGCGTCCTGCTGTGTCGCCGCGCGATTGAACCGCGCCGGGGGCTCTGGACCTTGCCCGGGGGATACCTCGAGACCGGCGAGACAGTCTTTGACGGCGCCGCGCGCGAGACCTGGGAGGAAGCCCGCGCCCGTGTCGATGGCCACGGCTTGTATACCGTATTCAACCTGCCGCACATCTCGCAGGTCTACATGTTTTACCGTGCCCACCTGATCGGCGGTCGCTACGGCATCGGCGATGAAACCCTGGAAACGCGCCTCTTCCGCGAACCCGACATTCCCTGGAACGAACTCGCGTTCCCGGTCATCTCGAAAACGCTTGCACATTACTTCCGTGATCGATCGCGCGGGGTATTTCCCGTCCGGGTCGAGGACATCATCATCCAGAACGACATCGACAAGCATCCGACGCCGAGCGGCCCGCATGGCTGCTCAGAGCAATAGCCGGTTGTCCGAGGCCCCCGACAGCCGAGCGGGTGTCGGCAAGATCGAAACCAAGCCGCGCGGAGTCCAATCGCGCAGTGCAGCCGGGCAAGCCGCCGGCGCCTTCGGTATCGGCGCGCCCGCGCGGATCGCTCGGTACGGCGCAGGCAACATCAACGACAGCTACCGCCTGACCGCCCGCGACGGCGGCGACTACCTGTTGCAGCGAATCAACCAAGCCGTCTTCGTCCATCCCGAACGCATCGCCCGCAACCTGGAGCGTCTGTATGCGGCGCGGCCCGACCGGCTGCCCGAGATCCTGCGGGCGGCGGACGGCGAACTGCTGCATCGGGATGCCGACGGCGGGTTCTGGCGTCTGTACCGCTTCGTATCCGGGAGCCGCCATGTGGACACCGCGGCGACGCCCGAAATAGCCCGCGCGGCGGGTCGCGCGTTCGGCGCGTTCCTGGACGAAACCCGCAGCCTGCGGCCTAGCGACTTCGAGGATACCGTGGCGGGATTCCACGACCTGCCCGCCCGTCTCGGTGCGTTTGAACGCGCCCTGGATGCCGATTTCCGCAACCGCGCGCGGCTTGCGCAAGACGCCTGCGCCGCGATCGAACGCCATTCCGGTCTCGCGGCCGTTGAGTTTCCGCGCAACCGCATCGCGCACAACGACTGCAAGATCAGCAACGTGCTGTTCGATGCCAACAGCCCGCGCGCGCTCTGCGTGGTCGACTTGGACACCGTCATGCCGGGCGCCGCCGGATTCGACTTCGGCGACCTCGCCCGCTCGGCGGCGGCGCACACCGACGAGAACGAAACCGATGCGTCGCGCATCGGTCTCGACCTCGCCCGGGTCGAGGCCGTCGCCTGCGGATTCTGCGCGACCGCGTCCCTGACACCCGCGGAAGAGGACACCCTGGTCGACGGCATCCTGCAGGTCACGTTCATGCTTGCCGTGCGATTTCTGACGGACTACCTCGAAGGCGACGGCTACTTCCGTACCGCCTACGCCGATCACAACCTCGACCGCGCTCGCAACCAGTTGGCGCTGCTGCGTGACATGGACGGCCAGCGGTCGGCGCTGGAGAGGATAGTCGGGAACGCCGCGAAGGGCGCATAGCCCGCCCCCGGCGCCTTGCCGCGCCAAACCGGCACCGGTACTCTGGCCCTCTCAAGCCAAGCACGGACACTCGCGATGAAATACCTCCATACCATGGTTCGGGTGAACGACCTCGACACCTCCATCGACTTCTACACGAAACTGGGCTTAAGCGAAGTCCGCCGCCACGACATCGAAGCCGGCCGCTACACGCTCGTCTTCATGGCGGCGCCGGGGGATGAAGACGCGCAGATCGAACTCACCCACAACTGGGACCCCGAAAACTTGAGCGGTGGCCGCAACTTCGGTCATCTCGCGTATCGGGTGGACGATATCTACGCGCTCTGCCAATCGCTGATGGACGCCGGGGTCACGATCAATCGCCCGCCCCGGGACGGGCACATGGCATTCGTGCGCTCGCCCGACAACATTTCCATCGAAATCCTGCAGAAAGACGGGCCGCTGCCGCCGGCCGAACCTTGGGCCAGCATGGCGAATACCGGCGAGTGGTAAGGGCACCGCCCATCGCTGGCGGGAAAGCGTAGAATGCAGAACATAGGCCGGGGAGGAACTTAAATCATGGCAGAACCCGCAATCAAAACGGAAGAACCCGTAACCAGGTCCCAGACCACACTCGATCGCTCATGGAACGAAATCTGTGAGCTTGGATTGCAGAAACATGTGGCCGAGCTCGATGCCTACGGCTACACGATAGTCCCGCCCGAGATCGCCAACCCCAACGGCCTCGCGGAGCGATTGCTGGAGAAGTGTCTGGATATCGCCGAGCGGCGCAACGGCGAGCGGCCCGACCTGGAGAACGGCTCGACGCACGTCAACCTTGAGGGGACGGAAGTGGGGATGCGTTACGTGGGACATACCTATCATCCACACGGCCCGCTAGGCGACGTGTTCCATTCGCTGCTGCTCGAACACGAGGTGTTCGAAGAGGTGCTGATGAACCCGGTGAGGCTCGCGCTGGTCACGCACCTGATCGGCTACAACGCGGTGATGTCGAGCATGGGCTGCTGGATGAAAGGGGCCAATAGCACCACGCTGGCGTTGCATGCGGACAACTCGCTGCCGTCACCGCTGCCGCCGCATGCCATCGGCTGCCAGACGACCTACTGGTTGACTGATTACACCCGAGAAAACGGCTCGACGGCGGTAGTGCCGGGTAGCCACAAGTGGTGCCGCCAACCGCTCGGCGAAGAGAAGATCGTGCCGGAAAAGGAAGGCGATCGCGGCAATCAGCAGGCGATCCCGCTAGAAGGCAAGGCCGGCTCCCTGCTGGTGCACCACAGCAACCTCTGGCACGGCGCGTACAACCGCACCGCGCCGGGGGTCCGCGTCAGCCTGACGAACTACATGCTGCGGCATTTCATGCGGACGACGGAGAATTACATCGACCAGATCCCGCAGGAAACGCTCGACCGGCACGGGCCACGTTTCGCGATCCTGACCCAGCAGGGCGTTAAGGTGGGGGGCTCGAACCCGACCGAGACAAAGCACAGAGTCGAGACCGCCGAGAAATACCTCTCTGCCTACGCGCAGGAGATCGGAGAAGGCTACCGGCCCGTGGAACAATGAGCCGCGCGCATCCCTGATGACGCTCATGGCCGAGATCGCCCGAACGCCACTTGTGCTTTCGCAATTTTCCTTGCCCGCTGCTCCGGAATCCGCGTCCTGAACGCACTTTCGTGATTTACCCAGGACCCGGGACGTGCCAGTTGGCGAGAGGACGTTCACGCCGTTGCTGCACCAGATGATCTGGAAGCCAAGGGCCCGGAATTTCCAATGAAGCCGCGAGCGCTGGCGGCCGCCGCTGTGGATTTGTGGACGAGTCCTGCGGACCGGCGCGCGCCCTTCGGGGCGTGTGGACAGCCCGTGGACAACGCGCTCGGCCGAGTCGCCATCGACCGGGCGTTCCGCCGCGCGTTGCCCACCGGCTGCCCACACTCGCGCGCCTCTCGCCCACAACCCCACAGCTCGGCAACAAGTTTTTTCTTCTCGAAAAAGAGGAAGGCCCGAACCGCAAAAAGGGGCATTTCTGCTTTGGAGAAAAGGGGACATTTCTGCTTTGCGTTGATACAGACGAAGACGAGCTCGATGTTCTGGCTATGATCGTTGAAGCTTATGAAGACAAGCGCTTTGCAATACCAGATGCCCACCCTCTGGAAGTCATTCGCTTCGTAATGGAACAAAACGACATGAGGGACAAGGACCTGATGCCATTTATAGGGAGTTCTGGACCGGTGTCGGAAGTCATGTCCGGTCGGCGACCATTGACGATCAACATGATTCGAAAACTCCAGAGCGGCCTGAAGATACCTGCGGACGCTTTGATCAGAGAATACGATGTGGCGTAGTAACACCATAGGCGTCGTCTTTCCGACGACGGCTAGCGATCTACGCCCTTCTCCCAGTGTCGGACCAGCGGTGCCAGGTCGTCCCAGAATGCTTCGGGGATATCCACCGATCCCGCTTTCGCGTTCGCCGCGGCTTCCTCCGGCGTTCGACCGCCGGGAATGGCGCACGCGACCTGCGGATGGCGCGTACACCATTGCAGGGAAGCTGCCAGGAGGGAGATTCCGTACTGGTTGCAGAGGTCTTCGATCTTGCCGACCTGGGCAAGACATTCGGCACTGAAATTTCGCCGGCCCTCGGCGGATACCTGCGAGGGCCCCGTGGCGAGAAGTCCGATCTCCAGCGGCGTGGCGCAGGAAATTCCGATGTTGTATTTCTCAGCCGCAGGCAGGATGACCTCCGCGGCGGTCTGGTTGAGAAGGCTCCAGGCGTCGGGAACCACAGCGGCGTCGAATTCCCCGGTCACGATGAAGGGTGTATTGATCTCGGGGTCATTACAGGCGATGCCGATCCAACGGACCAGTCCTTCGTTCTGAAGCTTGCGAAGCGCGCCAAGGGCGCCATCGTCGCTCATGACTTCTTCCACCGGGTAACCGCCCGCATCGTGGATGTAGACGACCTCGAACTTTTCGATACCGAGGCGTTCCTGGCTGCCCTCGAAGGCCTGCAGAATGCCGTCGTACGAATGGTCCCGCCCTTCTCCGAGATAACCGACCTTGGTGACGATAGTACACTTGGCTGCCAGGTCCGGGCGCCGCTTGAGCGCTTCGCCGACGATCTTCTCCGATCCACCCCGCGAGTAGACGTAGGCCGTATCAATGAGTGTGCAGCCTCCCTCTATGGCGGCCAGAATGGTCTGCACACCAAGCTCAAAGTCCATGTCCGGCGTACTGATGCCGGAGTTCGCTGGCTTGCCGGAGTACATGCTGCCGAGCCCCACGATAGAAACCTCGAGGCCTGTCCGTCCCAGAATTTTGGTTCTCATGATTCCTCCCTCACTCCTGTTCCCAATCAACAATTCGTTATTCACCAGCGGTTCCCAGTATCGCACTAATGTTCGCTGGGGCGTTCGCGATGTCGCTGCGGAGCGCCCGGTGAGGATGCCGTCATTGCTCCAGGCGCACGTCGTAACCCGCCCCCTGAAGCGATCCGACAACGGCTTCAACCTGTTCTTCGCCGCGCATCTGCAGCACCAGTTCGACCACGGTGGCACGCACCGTAGACGTGCCGAACGCGCGCTGGTGCACGATGTCCACGATATTGCTGTCGAGTACGCCCAAGCGCCGCGTGAGTTCGCCAAGCGCACCCGGCTGATCGGGTATTTCTACCGCGATGCGCACCAGCCGGCGGCCGCGGACGAGGCCGCGTTGCACGACGGACGACAGCATCATCATGTCGATATTGCCGCCGGTAAGCACCACCACTGTCTTGCCCGCAGCGAGCGTCGGGTCCGCAATCACGGCGGCAAGGGCCGCAGCACCCGCCCCTTCGGTGACGGTTTTCTCGATCTCAAGCAATTGGAAGATCGCGCGCTCGATATCGCGCTCCGCGACCGCCACCATACGGTCCACGGTCTGGCGGATGATGCGCATGGTCGTGTCTCCCGGCGTATCGACGGCGATACCCTCAGCGACGGTGCCCGGGCGCGCCGGGCTCGGATCGCGGCCATGGAAGGCGGCCACGGCGGCGCTGAAACGTTCCGCCTGCACGCCGACCACTGTGACGCCACCTCGGAGCGCCCGCGCCGCGATCGCAGTGCCGGCGATCAGACCGCCGCCGCCCACCGGCACGATGAGCGTATCGACGTCCGGCGCCTGCTCTAGCAACTCGATGCCGAGCGTACCCTGGCCGGCGATAACCGCTTCGTCCTCGAACGGATGCACCAGGATGCGTCCAAGGTCCCGGGCCAATTGATGCGTATATTCCAACGTCTCGGCAAAACGGTCGCCGTGCAGGAACACCTCGGCACCGAATACGCGGGTCTGCTGCACCTTGGCGTTAGGCGTGTGGCGCGGCATGACGATGCTGACCTGGATCCCCAACCTGGCACCGTGATACGCGAGTGCCTGGGCATGGTTGCCCGCGGACATGGCGATAACGCCTTGACGACGCTCGCCCTCGTCGAGCAGCAGCAGTTTGTTCAACGCGCCGCGTTCCTTGAACGACGCCGTAAACTGCAGGTTCTCGAACTTGAGATGCAGGTCCGCTCCCAGGGCCGTCGACAGGGTTTCCGATCGCGTCAACGGCGTCCGCGCGATGGCGGTTCCGAGTCGCGCCCTCGCCGCCTTGATGGCATCGAACGTCACGGTCATGTGCTGTGCTTTCCCCGTCGATTCGCCTTTCGCGACATTGTACCGGGGCAAGCAGTCCGGCACCCGGCGCGTGGCCCCGCCGCACAGACCAATACCCCGCATTGTTCAGGCGGCTAGGGCGACGGATTTTGTGGCGCTAGCAGACTGTCGGACTTGCCGCGCCAGCGGCAAGATCGACAGGGTGATAGGTGGGCTTGGGCGGGGGCAAAAAGCGGCGCCCGCTAGGGCGACGGTTTTTGTGGCGCTAGCGTTTGCCGCATTTCGGCGGCGTCCACTATGTCGTTCCAATCCCAAAGCTGCGGAATGGTCTCGATATCGGCCCACAGTTTGGCCTGATCCGCGTAGTGGGGGCTGCCCGGATGACCCGACGCACCAAGGGGCACGATCCATCGCGAATTGCGCCAGTCGGACGGATCGTGGATGTAGCGATTGACCGACATCACCGTCGCGACGCACCGGTCCACCATCGAGTAGGCGCCCGCCAGCGGTGTGTCGCCATCGCCATGCGTTTCGACCTGCGGTGGATCGAGGAACTCCGCGCACTCCGGGAATGTTCGAGACAACGGATGCCGGGGACGCGTGTGGTGAATCGCGCCCCAGGTCCAGGCGCGCATGTCGTCGCCCAACCGGGAGCGAAGTTCGCGAATGGCCCGCGCCAGGGCGGCTTCGATGCATCCCGCCCAAGTCTGGCCAGCCTGGAGGCACGCATCGTCGTCCTCCGCCATGGCCGCTATCGCACTTGCGTAGAGCGTTCCGGCGTGTACCGCGGCCCCTCGACCGATGCCGCTCGCCGAACCGAATGCCGCGTTCGCCAGCGGACCGAGCGCTGCCTCGACGACCTCACGGAACAGGTAGATGCGCGCGACAGCGTAGATTGCCGCGCCCGCGGACGACCGGTCCATCCGGCAGTCCCAATCCACGAGGATATCGCGTGCCTTTTGGGCGTCGGGGATCGCTGGATTCATCGCCGCCAGGCGTCTTGCGAATATTCGGGCGGGGACCGACTCCCGATCCGCGTGGATGGACGCCAAGTCCTCCGGCTTCGCCGCGCCTGGCGGTATCACCCCGAGCCGCGCGGTGATCCGGCGGGCGCGCCAGTCGGGAGCAAAGTACGTGTTGATGTAGTGCGGATAGTCTGCGGTCGTCGGGGCGTTGTTGCAGGTCACGACGAAGCCGGCTTCCGGGTTGCGGGCGTTTGGCATTTCCTCGAACGGAATCCGGCCTCGCCACTCGTGCTCGCCGGTCCAGCCCGGCACCGGGACCCACGCGTTTGCCATGGATCGAAGAGGGATCCGTCCCCGGTACCGATACCCGAACGCGCCGTGGATATCTGCGTAGACGAAGTTGTTGACCGGTTCGGTCCACTCCCTGAGCGCCTCTTCCGCCTCGTCCGCCGACTTGGCGATCAGGAGATCATGGAGCGTGTTGGCCCACGGGGTTCCGCTGTTGGTGCCGGGATGACTGAACGCGATGCCGTATCCAGCCCGGGGATCGCCAGCGATGATCGGACCGTGGCGGGTTCGGACAACAGTCAGTGTCTGGGACCGGCCGTCGCGAATGGCAAGTTCCTCGCTCGACACCTCGGCGGGCAACCAAGCGTCCCGCCAAGCGTATTCCAGCCGGTCGTCTTCCGTCCGAAAGCGTTCGATGTAGAGATCCTGGTAGTCGCCAAAGCCGTGCGTCATGCCCCAGGCAACGTGCTCGGTATGGCTGAAGTGCGGCATTCCCGGCACGCCCGGAAGCGCGTATCCGTTGCAGCGGAACGCGGTACAGTTGATGTGTACTTGGTAGTAAACGTTGGGCGTGTCCAAGGGTCGATGCGAGTCGCCGGCTACGAGTGGGAGGCCGGACATCGTGCGCGCACCGGAGACGACCCAGGCATTGCTGCCGCCCGCAGTCTCGCCCAGCCAGTCGAGATCCTCTGCTGCCGCCGCGAGAAAGTCGAGGCTGTCCAATTCGACATCCCCATAGGTCTCACCCGGCGGCACGGACACGAGGCCGTCGTCTGGATATCCGCGGAACAGGGACGCGGCCCGCTCGACACCCAACGCGCGGGCAAGTCGCGCCCGCCACAACTTGATCTCGTAGGCCCCCATCAGCATGTTGCGGACCTTGTAGACGGCAAGGCAGTGCCACGGGCGCCACGCCTCGGGGATCGCGCCAAGGAGCTGGTGTTCGATGGGAAGCGACTCCGTAGTTGCGATGAATGCGTTGACGCCAGCGGCGTAGGCATCCAGCATCGCCTTCGCGGCGTCGCTTGTGACCTCCAAATCCGCCTTCGCGGCACGTTCGAGGTCAAACGTGCGCATTAGCCGATCCCCCTCGATGCCGGAATCTCCCGCGAACTCCGACCAGCGGCCGAGCGCCCGACGACGGTCGTAGTCCATGTGCCAGAGCCTGTCCTGGGCCGTGACGAAGCCCTGCGCGAAGAAGGCGTCGTGCTTCGTCGCCGCGCGAATATGCGGGATGCCCCACGCATCGCGAACCACTTCCACAGGTTGGTGCAGACCCGAGGTGCGGATCGTAGAGGTCAGGTCGGGCAACGCGGCCACGAGATCCGCCCGGGTGATGGGCATGTCGACTCCTTTGAAATGCAGCAACTGTAACGCAAAAAATGCGGCCGCCCCCGCGATGGTCGCATGCGGTTTTCAGCGCTTTCCAACGTCAGTTCGGGTCGATGTCGTACAACATGCCGCAAGCCGAAACGGCATGATCAGATTTGCATGGTCGACGAGCGGGGCCGGGCCGGGAGCCTTCAGCCAGGAGCCTTCAGCCGGGGAGCGTGAGGGGATACCCCTCGCAAGAAATAGCAGCGTGAGGGGATACCCCTCGCAAGAAACAGCTGAAGGCGCGGGCCGTGGGGCGCTGGTAGACTACGCAAGGCGAAGGGACAATGAATGCGACCGTGATCGACACGCTGAGATTCGCGGACCGCCTGAAAGCGGCAGGGTTCGAAGCGCCGCATGCCGAGGGCATGGCGCGTGCTCTTGGAGACGAGTTGGCGGAGCGGATGCTCACCAAGAGCGATCTTGACGAGGCCCTCCGACCGATCTACGCCAGGTTCGATGCCATCGACGCCCAGTTCGATGCCATCGACGCCAGGTTCGTCGGCATCGACGCCAGGTTCGTCGGCATCGACGGTAAGTTCGTCGGCATCGACGGCAAGTTCGAAGCTATCGATAAAAAGTTCGACGCTATCGATGCCAGGTTCGACGCTATCGATGCCAGGTTCGACGCTATCGACGCCAAGTTTGTCGCTATCGATGCCATGTTCGACGCTATAGACGCCAAGTTTGTCGCTATCGACGCCAGGTTCGACGCTATCGACGCCAAATTTGTCGCTATGGATGCCAGGTTCGACGCTATCGATGCCAGGTTCGACGCCATGGACACCAAGATCGATTCCCTATATCGGGAACTCTCCGGCAAGTTCAACATCCTCGTCGGCGTAGTGGCCCTGGGTTTCACGCTGCTCGTCGGGCTCGGCGGATACAACGCCGTTTCCCCGCGCTTCGCCCAGCCGATCATGCAAGCGCCCCAGATGCAGCAGGAGGCGATAGAACTGCCAGGCACGCCACCATCGCAGCCCCTCGCCGAGGGCTGAGCCAACCGCCCGTCGCGGCGCACCGGCGGTGACACCGAGTCGCCGAGGGCAGGCTACTGTTCGCTCACTCCAGGGCAAAGCGCGCATGGTATGTTGTCGCGTTGCAGGAAGAGTTGAATATGGCGAAGGACATCAAGGCGGCGGTACGGGAAATCTGTCTGTCTCTGCCCGAAGTCGAGGAGCGCGCGGGCCACGGCATGCCCGACTACAAGGTCCATGGCAAGTTATTCGCGCTGTTGGCGATCAACCATCACGGCGACGGCTGCATCGCCCTTTGGATCCACGCGCCGCCGGGCGCCCAGTAATTGCACGTGGACGGTGAGCCGACGTTCTATTTCGTGCCTCCCTATGTCGGCCCGCGAGGCTGGCTCGGCGTGCATCTCGACCAGGGCAACGACTGGTTCGCCATCGCCGCGCGCGTCCGGGAAGCTTACGTACACGTTGCGCCGCGCGGCTTCGCGAGCCGACTCGGGGACCCCATCGAGATCGAACCGCCCACCGAAACCGTGGACCCCGAGGACTTCGACCCGCTGTCGGCCCCGCACGCCCAGCAAAAGCTCGCGGGTATACGCGCCCTCTGCGCTTCGCTGCCGGAAACCTCCGAGGGCACGCAGTTCGGCATACCGGCATTCAAGGCCGGCAAGAAGACTTTCCTCACCGCCAATCGCCAGAGAAAACGCATGCGTCTCGAGTTCTGGGTAGGACCGGAGCTCCAGGCGACCTTGTGCGATGACCGCCGCTTCTCCATCCCCGGCTACATCGGACATCGAGGCTGGATCGATCTCGACGTGGAGGACCGCATCGACTGGGACGAGGTCCGCGAACTCGCGCTGGGCAGCTATCGCCACTTCGCGCTCAAGCGGATGCTGAAGACGCTGCCAGATTCGCTTTACGCGCCGGGCGACCGATGACTCCGCCACGCCCGATACTCTGGGAATGCGGCAAGATGATTGCGAGTCGAGCACCGGCAGCTTCCGTTCAAACTTCCATGGAACAAACGTTTCCGGGGAGCGCCAGCGACCGGGAATGGTTGTTCCATGGTCGACGAGCGGGGCCGGGCCACAGGCGAAGCCGAAGGCGCCGGCTGTGGGGCACTTGCATGGAAATCTTCGCGCACGGTCCGATCCCACCAGACGTGTCGAACCGATGGCGGTACGGGAGATGAGCAGCCTCGGGTTCCGCTGGCTGTGAGCGTGCCGGAAACACCGCCCAAGTCAATCTCCGTCGCCAGTTCGGGGATGTGGGCCGGCCTGCATCCGGGCATGGCACTGTCCTCCCTGGCGATGGTGCTGGCGTTCGTCGCCTTCACGGTGGTCAACGTGGAGGGGGCAGGTGCGATCTATGCCGGAGTCAGGGCATGGATCGAATCCACGCTGGGCTGGTCTTACATCCTCTCCGTTTGCACCATCCTGGTCGCCTGCATCTACGTGATGTGCAGCCGCCACGGCAAGGTGCGCCTGGGCGACGACGATGCGCGGCCCGAGTTCAGCACGTTTTCCTGGCTCGCGATGCTGTTCTCCGCCGGGCTGGGCATCGGCTTGCTGTTCTTTTCGATCTCCGAGCCGATGCTCTACTTCGACAACTCCGCGTCCTTCGGATATCCCAACAACCCCCATGCCGACAATGCCGGGGCGGTGGAGATGAATGAAGCGCGCGCCGTGGACGCCATGCGCGTCACCTACTTCCACTGGGGACTGCACGCCTGGTCGGTCTACGTGGTGGTCGGCCTGTGCCTCGCCTACTTCGGCTTCCGCAAGAAGCTTCCCCTTACGCTGCGATCGGCCCTTTACCCCATCATCGGCGAGCGCATCTACGGGCCCGTGGGTCACAGTGTAGACCTGCTCGCCGTGTTCGGGACGGTGTTCGGCGTCGCGACGTCGCTCGGGCTCGGCGTCAAGCAAATGGCCGCCGGGCTAAACACGCTGTTCGGGGTCTCCCCGGACCTGACAACGCAGATCACCCTCATCGCGGTGATCTCGACGGCGGCCACCCTGTCGGCGGTGTCGGGCGTGGCGCGGGGCATCCGCATCATCTCCGAGTGGAATATCTATCTCAGTATCGTCCTGCTGGCGTTCTTCCTGGGTTTCGGGCCGTTCGAGTGGCTGCTCGGTTTCTTCGCGACGACGGTCGGCGACTACCTTTGGAACCTGGTGCCGATGGGACTCTGGGTCGCGAGCGAGGCCGGCGACTCGACCTGGCAGGGCGGCTGGACCATCTTCTACTGGGGCTGGTGGATCGCCTGGGCGCCCTTCGTTGGCATGTTCATCGCCCGCATCTCGCGCGGGCGCACGATCCGGGAGTTCACCGTAGGCACGATGTTCGTGCCCACCGCGGTGGGCATCGTCTGGATCTGCCTGTTCGGCGGCAACGCGCTCTACATGGAGTTGAACGCCGCCGACGGCGTCGGTACCGCGGGCATCCTGGATCTCGTGCGTGAGTGGCAACTGGAAGCGGCGCTATACGGCACCATCGAGCAGATGACCGACATTTCCTGGCTGGCCTGGTCCATGTCGGCGCTGGCGACATTTCTGCTGGCGACCTGGTTCATCACCTCCTCGGACTCCGGCACCCTGGTGATCGCGACCATGCTGAGCATGGGCGACGACAACCCGCCGCGCCGTTTCCGAGTCGTCTGGGGCGCCGCGATCGGCATGGTGGCGGCGGCGTTGTTGCTCGCTGACGGCTTGCAGGCCCTGCAGGCTGCATCCATCGCAGCCGCCCTGCCCGTCTGCGTCATCCTGCTGGCGATGACCGCAGGAGTCATCATTTCCTTGAACCGAGACTCCTCGGCGAATCCGGCCGCGGGCGCCAGCGGTTCCAATCGCGGCTGAACCGGTCTTTCGTCGTTTGGACTCGGCTTGCCGGCCCTCGTCGCAGCACGCCACGAGCTCCGGGCGCGTCATTGATCAGGTGTCGCGAAAGTCCCTGCCCCTGCGGCGCAACAGTTCCAGCCTGCTGTGGAAATCGTCCCGACAGATGTAGCAACCCTGGAGCAAACGTCGACCGCTTTTCGGGTCGAAGCCAAGGCGCGCATGCATGATTCGGTGATTGTCGAATACTTGGCACTCACCCGCGTTGAGGCGAAACCTGAACTGCATCTCTTCGCTCGACGCGATGCTGAGAAACCGTCGATGCGCCCGATAGAATGCCATCTGCGACTCCGGCTCGATGTCCACCGGGCCGATCAGCGCCGGATGCAGGCGCGTGCCGACGATAGCGCCATCCTCATCGACATCGATCACAGTTGCGCGGTTGACGATATGCCAATCGTCGGCGGTGGATGTGAAACTGATCTCGCGCGTACTCAGCAACTCGAACGCGCCGCGGTCCAACTGCCGCAATGCCTCGGCGCAGGCGATCCCATCGACCAGCACGCTTTCGCCGCCCGTGGCGTCATTGCGCAGACAGTGCAGGAACTGGATGCCCGGCGGGTACCGGCGGCTCGGAAGATCGTTGTGGGGATAGAGTTGCCGGGGCGTATAGGCGAGGTTCTCCGCATCCGGCTTCGACTCTACGGTGAAGTGGCGGCCGAAGTGCGACCCTTCGACCAGGGCGATGCGCTCGGCGAGCGCCAGGACGTCGTCGTCGTGCGAGGGCATGCCTTTCACCAGGGCAACGCCCTTGTCGTCAACGTGTTCCAGAAGTTCCAGCAAACCGGCGTCACTCGTCATGACATCGGCGAAATCGACCGACACCGCCCGCTTGCTGAAATCGGTCGCCGACCAGGAGCGGGGCTGCTGTTTGCGCCGCAAGCGCGCACCCCGCTCCATCCGGTGGGCGTCGAGCCAGGCCCAACTGAAGAAGCTCCCGTCGCAAGGAGCGTCGTGATCCGGCCACTCGATGCGCAGCCCCCGCGCGTCGGCGCTGAGCGATGCGGGCGCTATGTCCAGCGGAATCGCGAGAAAGTCCACCGTGCGCTCCCAGGCGGCCGGGTGCGTACACTTCGGACAGTGGCAGTTTTCCCGCAGCCAGTAATACAGGTGACGGCTGCGGTTTCCGCCGGGCCAAACAATGTACACGCTGTCCGTTCCCGCTTCCGGCGTGGGCACCTTCGTCGCGCCCGGTTCCATCGCAGTGTTGGTGCCGCGCGAACCGGCAGTCCTTGTGTCTTCAATGGCACGTTGTTCCATTCAGCCCCCGTCCGACCCCGCAGACGCGTCATTCAACAGAACCCGTAGAGAACGACTGTCTTTCGGTCTTTTCGATGCGCGAATGATACGCCGGCAAGTTCCTGCCCTCCGCGAAAGTTACGATGGGCGCCATCAAGGGAAACGGCCAGTATTTCGTGGGACCCACCGCTCCCACTGCGCGCCGCCGATATAGAAGGTGCGATGCGTTGAATCGCCGTAGAATGCGCGCATGCAGTCGCCAACACCGACCATCACCGCCGTGCGGGAGGAGCGCAAGCGCCAGGTGGCGCTCGGCTACCGTGTTTTCGCGGCGCTCGGCTGGGGCGACTTGGGCGATGGCCATATCAGCGCCCGAGACACGGAGCGGCCAGACTGCTTTTGGCTGCTTGACGCCGACGTGGCGTTCGGCGAAGCGAGCGCGGAAGGCCTGGTGCTGGTGGGGCCTGACGGAGGCATCGTGGGAGGCGGTGGAAGTACGAACTGGCCAGCCTACTACATCCATTACCCCATCCTTGCCGCGCGCCCGGAGGTGGTGAGCGTCGCGCATATCCACACGCCCTACGGCACGCCTTTCTCGGCCTCGGCCACGCTGCTCGAGCCGATCACCCAGGAAGCGTGCGTCTTCTACGAAGACCACGCCCTGTTCGACGACGAAGAAGTGCAAGTGCAGAGCATCGCATGTGGCGAGCGCATTGCCCGCGACCTTGGCCGCAACAGGGGTGTCGTGCTGCGCAACCATGGGTTGCTGACGGTCGGTCGGACCGTCAAGCAGTCCGTGGCAGGTTTCGTGATGATGGAACGCGTTGCCGAGGCGCACCTCAAGGCCCGCGCGCCGAGGCCGATTTCACACAACGCGGCGCTTTACGCCAAGGCTGATCTGACCACCGAGCGTTGCCTCCACTCGGCATTCGACTTCCTGGTCGCGCATCATCTCGGGGTCCAGCCCTGAGCGTCATCGCGACCCTTGGAGTCAAGCGCGGTTCAAGACGCGGATATCGGGGCGGTCGGTTGCGGTTCGGATGCGGACGCTTCGCGCTCTTCCAGCAACCTGAAGTGGCGCACGTAGAGGCGGTATCGATCCTGGATTTCCCGCACGTAGCGCACTACCTCCGAACCGCGCACGTAGCCGTAGACAGACGCGTTCGCGTATTCCGGTTCAGCCAGTTTCAACATCGCCTGCTCCACGTTATCGAACCATAGGGAGCCATCGAGACCCAGTTGACGCGCCAACCGGCGCCCGTCGCGGATATGTCCATGACCAGCGTTGTAGGCACCTAGCGCGAACAGTATCTGCTCGCCCACCGGCAGGTCCGGGAAGCGTTGCCGGGTCCATTTGAGATATGCAATGCCCGCCGCGACGCCCGTTTCGGGATCCTTGAGTCTGGCGGGGTCGACACCGAGGTCGCGCGCGGTCCGCGGCAGAACCTGAAGCAGGCCTTCGGCACCAGCAAAACTGATGCGGTTCGGATCGAAACCGCTTTCCTGGTACATCTGGGCGACGATCAGCCGCCAGTCGAACCCCGCCGCATTCGCCACGGGCCGGACGATGTCGTCATAGGGCGACAGCGAATCTTCAGTGATCCGATGCTCGCGCTGGTGCGCCATGCGTCGCTCATTGACGAAGTACTTGTTGCGCAGCACGTTGAATTCGTAGCCCCGGTAGCGTTCACCGATGAAGGCATCAAGGCGGCGTTTGAGTTTCTCGTTGTCGCGGTGCACCGCCCAGGCGAGCCCCTTCTCTGGCTCCAGCGCAAGGCCCAATGACAGGCGATCATCGAACGTCGTCTCCAGTTCCCCGCGGTGGCTGTCGACCAATGTGGCGTCCAGGCCTCCAGCGGCGATGTCGGCGAGAATTGCGCTGGTCGACCGGTCGACGAATTCCAGGTCGAAGACTGCCTGTGCGCGAAGGTTTCTCAGCGTCGCGGCATAGCTCGTCAGCGGATTGACGGCTATCCGCCGTCCGGCGAGACCGGCGAGATCGGTGATCGGTTCGCCGGCAGTGACGAACAGTTCGCGAATATGCAAATACGGCCGGGTGAACCGCAACCCCATGTCGGCGCGTTCGTCCGTGGGGACCAGGCCGGCGGCGATCAGGTCGCCGCGACCCGCGACGAGCCCATCGAGCAGGCCGCTGATCTCGGCCGCCACGATGACTTCCAACTCCAGGTCATGCGCCTCGGCGAAGGAACGCACAAGCTCATACTCGAAGCCGAGCAGCTCGCCGCGCCAGAGGTAGTAGGTAACCGGCGCGTTGACAGTGAGCATCCGGATGCGGCCAGAGGCGACAATGGCATCCCAGTCGCGGAATTCTTCCGCGCGCTCGTCGATCGTGTGGCGTTCCAGCAAGTAGCCGTCGAGAACTCTCTGCAATACCGGATTGTCGCGACGCAGCGCCCACGCATGATCCTTGATTTCGGGCAGTTCGCGCAGCTTCTGCACATGCTCGCTGGTCGCCACGACCACGCGCGCGGCGGCTTCGTCCATGATGGTGGCGTCGATAACGTCAGCTTCGATCAATGCCTGGAACCCGATAGGGTCAGTCTCCGCTAGCACTGGCACACGCGGCGATTCGGGATAGTGCCGCCCCAATGTGTCCACGTATGCGGTGTGCTCGGCGATGCCGAAACTACCCTGCTCGGTAGTGCCGATGACCCATTCGCGCGAGCGCGTCAGCGGCAGCGAAAAGGCGATGCGTTGCTTGCGGGGTTCCGTGACCGTGATGTTGGACACCGCGATGTCGGCGCGTCCTTCCTCCACGCTGCCCAGCAAGTCGTCCATGTTCGAAACGACGATCCACTCGGCGGCGAGGCCGTGACGACCGGCGAATCGTTCGGCGAGACGGTGGTATTGTTCGGTGGAAAGTCCCTGCGATGGCAGGGTCTCGAAGTCGCTCCATGCCCGCCGCGCCAAGCGAATCGTGCCGCGCTCCCTGATGGTTGGCCAATCGCCCGTCTCCGCCAATGCATTACCCGGTTCCGCAACAACCGGCCGATCCGGTTTACAGGCGACGAGCGCAAGGATCACGATGGCCGAGATGACCATGGATCGATGGCGGGTTGCGAAACCCGTGCCTCGCAAGGTCATGGTTCGCCGAATGTCAGCTGCCACGGTGCGCACGCTTTTTGCGGGACCACAAAGTCAGACCCCGACGACCAGCGCTCGGTTCCCCTGCAATGGAGTAGCGGTGACGCGCCTTCACAGTCGTTATTCGTTCGAGGTATCGATCGGCAGTGCCGTCGTGTACTTGACCTGCCGAAGCGCGAACGTCGATGTCAGGTTGCCGACCTCCGGCAGGTGTACCAGCGTCCTCTTCAGGAGACGCTCGTAGGCACTCACATCCGCAACAATGACGCGCAACAGGAAGTCTGTCTCCCCGGAAACCGTGTAGCACTCCACAATCTCGGGAACATCCCGCACGGCCTCCTCGAAGCGGCTTAGCGCGTTCTCCTGGTGGCGCTTCAAGTTCACGTTGACGAATACGTTGACTGCCAGGTCGAGGCGGGCGGGATCCAGCAGCGCGACCCGGCGCCTGATAAAGCCCCCTTCCTCGAGCCGTTTGACCCGCCGCCAGCAAGGCGTGTGCGAGAGGCCTACCCGATCACCGAGTTCCTGCATCGACATATCCGCGCAATCCTGTAGTTCAACGAGAATCCGCCTGTCGATTCGATCAAGATATTTCATCCTACTTACTTGAACGAATTAGGAATATTCTTGAGATGTTGCCGCATTCCGCACAAGAAATGCAACGCCATACTCGGAAATTGGGCATATGATCTTTGGCGAGAATCCAGGTGCTGATATGACAGCCACGCGCCTCGCCACGAACGAACCGCCGCGCGCGCCACGCGCAGGAGATCCGCTTACCCAGGCGCGCTATCGAACAGAATCGGGCATTGCGTACCTGACGGGCATTCAGGCGATCGCCCGTCTTCCGCTGGACCAGCGCCGACTGGACGACCGCGCGAACCTCGATACCGCCGGCTTCATCTCCGGATACCGCGGCTCTCCCCTTGGGGGCCTGGACCAGCAACTGTGGCGCCTGTCGCATGAACTCGAGGCCCACCGCATCGTCTTCCAGCCCGGGGTCAACGAAGACCTCGCCGCCACCGCGGTGTGGGGCAGCCAGCAGGTCGGACTGTTTCCCGGCGCGCGCCGCGAAGGCGTGTACGGCTTGTGGTACGGCAAGGCACCCGGGCTCGACCGCTCCTCCGACGCCGTGCGCCACGCCAACGCGGCGGGCACCAGTCCGAGGGGCGGCGTGTTGCTGGTCGTCGGAGACGACCACGCGTGCAAGTCCTCCACCCTGCCGAGCGCCAGTGAATTCGCGCTGCGCGATCTCGGCATTCCGATACTGGCGCCGTCAGACGTGCAGGATGTGCTCGACTTCGGACTCATGGGTTGGGCCATGTCGCGCTACGCCGGCTGCTGGACCGGTCTCATCGCCCTGGCCGATGTCATGGACAGCGCCCTGACCGTCCACGTCGATCTCGACCGGCACCGCTTCGTCAATCCCCCGCACGGGGAAGAATTTCCGCACATCCGGCTTCAGGATTCGCCCATGGACCAGGAAGCCCGACTGGAGTCGAAATTGCGTCTGGCGCGGCGGTTCGCCTCGGCGAATTCCATCGACCGGACCGTTACCACCTTGCGATCGCCACGCCTGGTGCTGGTTACCGCGGGGAAGGTCTACGCCGACGTGCGCGAAGCCCTGGCGAGGCTGGGTCTGCGATCGGAGACACAACTCGTTCAAGCCGGCGTTCGCCTCGTAAAGCTCGGCATGACCTGGCCGCTGGATACGGATCTGGTCGACGAAATCTGCGGCGGAGCGAAACGGCTGCTGGTGATCGAGGAAAAACGGCCGTTCATCGAAGATCAACTCAGGACGATCCTGTTCGGCCGCTCCATCGAACTGTTGGGCAAGGGCTGCGGCGCCCATCCCCCGGCCGGGAACGATCACCGGGACACGTTGCGCAACCTGCTATCCGCCACCGGAGAACTTGACGTGCCCGCCATCGCCACGGCCATCCGAACGCTATTGCCCAAGGCAACGGATTCCAGCTACCTCAGCGAAATCGCGACCGCAGCCAGCACGCTTCCCAACGCCGGGCAACTCCCGAAGGTAACGCGCAAACCCATGTACTGCGCCGGCTGCCCGCACAATACCTCGACTCGCGTGCCCGAAGGCAGTCGCGCCGTCGCCGGAATCGGCTGTCACTACATGGCCCAGTGGATGGATCGCAACACGGGCACACCCACACACATGGGCGCGGAGGGCGTGAACTGGATTGGCCAGGCCCCTTTCACCGATGAACCCCACATCTTCGCCAACATCGGCGACGGCACCTTTTTCCACTCGGGCATCCTGGCGATCCGCGCCGCTGTCGCCGCCGGCGTGAATATCACGTACAAGGTGCTCGCCAACGACGCCGTAGCCATGACAGGTGGCCAACCGGTGGATGGCTCGCTGACGGTGGAAGATATCGTCGCGCAGGTTCGCGCCGAAGGCGTCGCTGCGGTTCGGGTCGTCAGCGACCATCCACGGCGACATCGCAGGGCGGGATTCCGCGTCGCCCCGCGCGATGCACTGGACGACGTGCAACGCGAGCTCAAGGCAATACCCGGTTGCACGATACTGGTCTACGACCAGACCTGCGCCGCCGAACTGCGCCGCCGACGCAAACGCGGTCTGGCGGTGGATCCGGACGTGCGCGTGGTGATCAACGACGCCGTCTGCGAAGGCTGCGGCGACTGCTCGACGCAATCGAACTGCGTCGCCGTGGAACCACTCGACACCGAGTTCGGTGTCAAACGCACGATCAACCAAACCGCCTGCAACAAGGATCTTTCCTGTGTCGACGGCTTCTGTCCCGCCATCGTCACGCTGGCTGGCGCCAAACTCAAGGCTCGAGGCAAGGCAGACGACACCAAGCCGCTGGTACCGTTGCCCGCCAGCAGCCGGTCCTCGGCCAACATCCTCCTCGCTGGCGTCGGGGGCACGGGCATCGTCACCGCTTCCCAAGTTCTCGGCACCGCCGCGCATCTCGATGGCAAGTACGTCTCAACGCTGGACATGACTGGCTTGGCGCAGAAGGGTGGAGCGGTCGTCAGCCATGTGCGCATCTCCCCCGCCGGGACGCCGCATCCGCCAACCCGAATCCCGACGGTGGGCGTCGACATGTTGATCGGAGCCGACCCGATCACGGCGGCTAGTATCGACGTACTCGGCCTGACATCGCAGATTCGAACCAGCGTCATTCTGAACACGCACCTTGCCCCGACCGCCGAGTTCGTGCTCCGGCAGCGTCAAGGGTTCGACTTCGAGGAACTTCGGGCACGGTTGCAGCAATGCGCCAAGCGCCTGGTTACGGTGGACGCGAATACTGCGACGGAGACGATGTTCGGCTCCACCGCCTGCGCCAACGTCTTCCTGCTTGGCTACGCCTTCCAGACCGGCGGGATCCCCGTGTCGCTCGATGCACTCAAGCGCGCCATCACGCTGAACGGCGTCGCTGTCGAGGACAATCTGGCGGCGTTCCAACACGGCCGAAACGCGGCCCACGAGGTCGAGGTGGCGGCAGCGGGCCTGCTGGTCCACCGGCATCGGCCACGCTCCGACGCCATGCAGCCGCCGCGGTCAGCGAGCCTCGCGGATCGCATCGCCGCACGATGCGCTTTCCTGACGGAGTACCAGGACCAGGCGCTGGCGTCCAGGTACGAGGCGCTGGTTGACCGGGTCCGCGATATCGAGGCTCGGGCAAAGCCGGGAAGCAGCCTGCTGGCCGAGGCCGTGGCCGAGAGCTATTTCAAGCTGCTTGCCGTCAAGGATGAATACGAGGTAGCACGTCTCTTCACGGTTGCCCCACAGACGGCGCCTTCGGCTTCGTCCGTGGCCCGGCCCCCCTCGTCGACCATGAAACAATCGTCCTTGGTCGCTGACGCTCCACAGAGACGATTGATCCATGGAAGTACCCCAACTTCCACCGACCGCAGCTTCCGGGCCAAGCTTGCCGAGCAGTTCGAACCTGGATTCCAGCCAACCTTCCATTTCGCCCCGCCGCTCTTCGCCCGTAAAGGCGCTGACGGGCGACCGAGAAAGATCGCTGTTGGCGGCTGGATCGTGCCCTTCCTGCGCCTGCTGGCGAAGATGAGGCGCTGGCGCGGCGGAATCTTCGATCCGTTCCGATTCAGCGCGGAACGCCATCTCGACCGCGCATTGCTGACCCGCTTTGAGTCCGACATCGAGATGATGGTGGCGCACCTTGATGCAACCAACTTCGACGCGGCGGTCGCATTGGCCCGCCTGCCAGGCACAATCAAGGGTTTCGGCCCGGTGAAGGAAGACGCCGCCGAATCGGCACGGGTACGCCGAAACCTCTACCTGGCCCAGTTGCACACGCCGCCGGGACTGGCCCGACCCTACCGGTGTTCCGGAGAACCCGCTGGCAAAGAGGTCGCCTAGCCCGCTCATCGACCATGGAACAACTGCCCCTGGTCGCTAGCCCGACTTCCGCAACTCGACCCCGAAACGCCCGCAACCCATTGATTTCCGGCTGGCGTAGGCAATAGGTCGGCACTACAACCATATGCGCCGCCGGGTCGATTTGGCTGGCGGGGCTACGAGATTCTGGGCGCTGGCTGTTCCGGCAGTCGCAGGTCGAGTTGGTGCAACAGCAGTTGGTGATCCGCCGTGGGCTGGGTGTGGCGGGGCAACACCAGGCGCCGCCCGTCGGTGGTCGGCAAATGGACATCCACCATCTGCATCGTCGCGAACTTCTCCAACACGGCGCGCGGCATCAGTCCCGGCGCGCGCGGTCGGGCGAGGTTCTTCAGAGTGACGTGCAGGCAGTAGGCGATGAAGGCGACGAAGATGTGCGCTTCGATCCGCTCCTCGCGCTGATGGAAGATCGGTCGCAGGGCGAGGTCGTGCTTGAGTTCCTTGAACGCCTGCTCGATCTCGGTGAGCCGCGTGTAGTACCGCGGGGTCACGGACTTGCCCGCCGCGGGCAGGACGGGACCAGCGTGTGGGCGCGGTTCCTGTACGAGCGCTATGCGTGTCTTCGGCCCCTCAACCGGGTCGCCGACTGGCTGACCGGCCAGGGGCTGGCGATCTCGGCGGGGACGCTGGCCGACGGCGCGCGGCGCCTCGCGCCGCTGTTCGAGCCGCTCTCGGCGGCCATCCCGGCGCACCAGCGCGAGGCGCGGTTGCGCCAGGGCGACGAGACGGCCTGGCGCATCCGGGCGCTCGGCGAGGCCGGCGGGTCGAGCCGCGCGTGGCTGTGGATCGGGGTCTGCGAGGACGCGGTCCACTTCCATGTCGATCCCTCGCGCAGCGCCGCGGCGGCGGCGAGGCTGTTCGGCGACGCCGCCCCGGGCACGGTTCTGGTGTGCGACCGGTACAGCGCCTACAAGAAACTGGCCAAGGACTCGGCGGGGCTTGTGACACTCGCGTTCTGTTGGGCATATGTTGCGGCCCGGATTATGTTGCCGAGAGCCGGCATCGCCGCACTGGACATGAAGATCCTCGTTTTGTCCGCAACATAATTTTCTGATTCGCATTTGTCTGCCATGGTCATGTCTCCAACCACAAGGAGATACGATCATGTTCGAGGACTTGTTCATCGACCGTGGCACCATAGCCAGCTATCACGCCGCACCGCTGCTTGAGGAACGGCTGGGCTACCTCAGCCATTGCGCACAGGCGGGGACCCGGTCGTCCACATTGCGCAAGATTGCGGTTCATCAGACCAGCCTGATTCGCCTTCTCGATCTGCGCGAAGGCGATCAGGTAAGCGTAGCCCAAGTCGCGGCCGTCGCCGGGCAATGGTCGCTTCCCGGTGGGCGTCGATGCAGCCTGCCCGCGGATCCAGAGGCTTGTCAGAGATTTTTGGGCCACGCGGTGCGATGGCTGCGCTTCGTGGATAAGCTCGAAGAACCTCGCAAGGCGCAACACGCCCACGCCGACGAGGTCGCCGTCTTCGCAGCGTGGATGCGTAAAGAGCGCGGGTGGTCCGAAGACACGATTCGCGGTTGCCGCGGCACGGTGGATCGCTTCTTTGATCGGCTTGATGAACACGGTGTCGCACTGGCTTCGGTCGGGATCGCCGAAGTCGACCAGGCGGTCGCGCGCTGGCACGCTCGCGACTGCAGCCGGGTCACTATCCACGATTACGCGCAGCGTCTTCGCACCTTCTTCCGATTCGCCGAACGTCAGCACTGGTGCAAACCGGGACTGGCCGACGGGATCATGCCGTCGCGGTTCCATCCCGGCGAAACGGTCCCGAAGGGGCTGAACCGGCGCGAAGTTCTGCGCCTGCTCGCCACCACCGAGGGCGACCGGTCGGCCGACCTGCGCGACCGCGCCATCTTGACGGTGTTGATCGCCTATGCCTTGCGGTCCGGCGAGGTCGCCGGCCTGCGGCTCGACGATCTGGACTGGGAGGAGGAGACACTGCGGGTGCGCCGCCCGAAGCCGGGACGCACGCATCACTACCCGCTCTCCCGCGGCGTCGGACAGGCGATCCTGCGCTATCTCCGCGAGCTTCGTCCCCCGCGTCCCGAGCGGGCGCTGTTCCTCACATTGAACGCCCCGATCCGTCCGCTGAGCAGGAGTGCGATCTCGCACGTCGTCAGAAGTCGGCTCGACCGCCTTGGCATGGCCGGCAAGCGTCGCGGTCCGCATGCGCTGCGCCACGCGGCGGCGCAACATCTGCTCGACCAGGGCCTGTCGATGAAGGAGGTTGGTGACTATCTCGGACATCGCAGTGTCTCGGCCACCTCGACCTACGCCAAAATACAACTCGGCGCCCTCCGCGAGGTTGCCGACATCGACCTGGAGGGCCTGGCATGATTCTCCGGGATGCGATCGACCGGTATATCGCATGGCGACAGGCCCACGGCGCGAAGTTCGACACCAGCGCACGAATGCTGCACTACTTCAGCAAGCACGTCGGCGCGAACATCGACTGCGGCTCCGTCGCCGATGCGGATGTTCTCAGCTTCCTTGCCGGCAACGGCCGACTCACCCGGTACCGGGCGAACAAGTACAGCGCCTTGACCGGGTTCTACCGCTACGCGATCAGCCGCGGCTACGCGGCCCGTTCGCCACTCCCGGCACCGGATGACGAACCAAGACAGCCGCGGTCGGCACCGCCCCACGTCTACTCGCATGACGAGTTGCAGCGCCTGTTCGGCGCCATCGACATCAGCCGGCAGCGCCCGGTCCAGCTCGACGGCGACACCTTGCGCGCATTGCTCCTGCTTCTCTACGGCGCGGGGCTGCGGTTCGGCGAGGCACAACGCCTGACGCTCGACGATGTCGACCTGCCCGATACGATGCTGACCATACGCGATACCAAGTTCTACAAGACCCGCCTCGTTCCTGTCGGTCCTCAACTTGCCGATGCCCTGCGGGTCTACGCCGCCAAGCGCGCGGAGTGCCCGTTGCCGAAGGGCACCGCCTCGACCTTCCTCGCAAACCGAGATGGCACGCCTTTGGTCAAAGGCACCGTTCGGTTCGCGTTCGCGAGATTGCTCCAGACGGCCGCGATCCACCATGACAAGGACGATGGACGGCAACCGCCGTGCTTTCATTCTCTGCGCCACACGGCGGCTGTGAACCGGCTGGCCTCCTGGTATCGACAAGGCTCCGATGTGCAGCGGCTGCTGCCGGCGCTCTCCACCTGGCTCGGCCACGCCCATCTCGATGGCACCCAGGTCTATCTGTCGATGACGCCCGAACTGCTGCATGAGGCCTCGGTCCGCTTCGACAGTTATGTCAACGGAGGCGATCATGAGTGAGCCCCGCACACTCGGCCCGTGGCTCCGGCGCTTCCTGACCGAACACATCGTCACCGAGCGCAACCTCGCCCGCAACACGCAGAAGAGCTACCGGGACACCTTTACGCTGCTGCTGCCGTTCGCCGCCTCCAGGACCCGCAAGCCGGTCGACCGCCTGACGGTGCGGGATCTCACGACTCGCCGCGTACTGCAGTTCCTCGCCCATCTCGAAGACGACCGCGGCTGCTCCGCGCAGACCCGCAATCAACGCCTGACGGGGATCCGAGCCTTCGCGCGCTTCGTCGCCAGCCGCGATCCCGCCCATCTTGAGTGGAGCGCCAACATCCGTGCGATCGCCTTGAAGAAGGCAACGCCGAAGCCGATCGGCTGGCTCAGCAAGGACGAGATGACGGCGCTGCTGGAAGTTCCCGACCGCCGGACGCCGAGGGGCCGGATCGAACACGCTCTGCTCCTGTTCCTCTACAACACCGGTGCGCGCGTCTCCGAAGCGACGGAACTGGTGGCGGGGGATGTGCAAATCGGGCGAGGCGACGGCGGGCACGCGCTCGTCACCGTTCACGGCAAGGGCGGCAAGCGCCGTCAATGCCCGCTGTGGCCGCGCACCGAAAGTGCGCTTGAGGAGCTGATACAGGGACGGAAAGCCGGCGATGCCGTCTTCCTCAGCCGGCAGCGAAGACCCTACACGCGGTTCGGGGTCTATCGGCTTGTTGAGCGTTGTGCCGGTGGCGTTCAGGCCCTGGCCGGGAGGAAAGTAACGCCCCATGTCGTGAGGCACACGAGCGCCAGCCACTTGCTTCAGGCCGGTGTCGACCTGAACACGATCCGCGCCTGGCTCGGTCATGCCAGCCTGGATACCACCAACATCTACGCCGAGATCGATCTCGAGACGAAGGCAAGGGCGATGGCGCTCTGCGATGCCGCGGAGCCCGGACCCGATCGCCCGTGGAAGGAGAACAAGGGGCTGATGGCCTTCCTTGGCGCACTGTGATTGAAGCACGTTATGTTGCGGACAAAACAAGGATCTTCATGTCCAGTGCGGCGATGCCGGCTCTCGGCAACATAATCCGGGCCGCAACGCGCTGCTTTACCGGTTGAACGGGGCGCGGCTCGAGCACTACGACGCCGGTCTCGGCCCCGATGGCCAGAACCGCGCGTTCGCGGCGGCGCGACGGGAACTCGAGGGCCTCCCGGACGACGCCCGCGAGGGCAAGCCGCCACGTTCCCTGTTGAACCATCGCGAGGGGTTGAGCGTGTTCCTCGACCGGCCGGACGTTCCCAACAATTTTTCCGAGCGCATGCTCAGGGGGGCGGCCATTGGCAGACGTCTCTCCTTCGGCTCCGACAGCGAGGCCGGAGCCCGGTTCACGGCAATGATGTACTCCACGGTCGGCACCCTGGCATTGAACGGCGTGGATGTCCTTCGCTGGCTGACCGCGTGGCTTGCGGCGTGCGCGGACAACGGCGGCCGCGCGCCGGACGACCTCTCGCCCTGGCCGCCCTGGTCGATGGGCGCGGAGCGCCGGAACGAGTTGATGGCGCCCGGATGACCGGCGCGGTCGAGTGCCGCTATCACGGGCGCGACTTCACGCCGGGGGAGATGGCGCTGTTGCGCGCGTTGATCGCCGGCCCGCCGGCGCCGAACCGCCATGCCCTGTGGCGGGAGTTCTGCCGGCGCGTCGGTTGGCTCAAGCCCGACGGCGGGCTCAAGGACATGATGGCGCGGGTGACCATGCTGGCCATGCACAAGGATGGCCTGATCACCCTGCCGCCGCCGAAGTGGCGGCAGAACCGGCCCGGGCCCATCGTCTTCGGGCCGGACACCGAACCGCCGCTGTTCCCGGCGCCGACAACGCTTGACGAGGTGCGCCCGCTCGACCTGCGCACCGTCGCGGGCGGCACCCGCGCGGGCAAGCTGTGGAACGAGTTCGTCGCCCGCCATCACTATCTCGGCTACAAGACCCTGGTCGGCGCCCAGATGCGCTACGCCGTCCACGACCGCGACGGTTCCCCGCTCGCCATGCTCGGCTTCAGCACCGCCGCCTGGAAGCTCGCCCCGCGCGACAACTTCATCGGATGGACGCCGCAACTGCGCGAGAAGAACCTCCCGCTGGTGGTCGACAATCCGAGGTTCCTCATCCTGCCCTGGATCGAAATCCCCAACCTCGGCTCGCACCTCCTCGCCATCGTCCGCCGCCGCCTGCCCGAGGACTGGACCGAGCGTTACAACACAAAGCCGGTGCTGATCGAGACGTTCGTCGAAACACCGCGATACACCGGTGCCGTCTACAGGGCTTCCGGCTGGGTCCATGTCGGAACCACCCGGGGACGCGGGCGCTATGATCGGCAAAGGCAGTTCGACAAGCCTCGAAAGGACATCTGGCTCCGACCGCTCAGAAAAGACTGGAAACGAATCCTCAACCGGTGACACCCTGCCCGCCGTCGCGGGACGACCGAACGCTTACGGTTCACACATCCCAACACCTTCGGGCAGAAAGTGCCTTGCACATGTTACGCCTGTCATGGGTGCAGTTCGCTCCCGTATCAAAAGCCAAATCTCTGGATACGCGCCTCAAATGGCCGTGTGACCGGGTCGTTCTGGAGTGGGATGTGGCTGCAAAAGACCTGCAACAGATGGTGGGCGAAGTGCTGCAAATCCGGCAAGTCGGCGGTACCGGCCGACTGCAACTTCAGGTCATGCACTGCCAACCATTGCGCTCTGCTGTACGAGATTCGCAGGCGCTTTCGTTTGCATACGTTCTTGTTCCAGTGATTGAAGAGACTGCGCCGATCGGGGTTACTGGTGTTCCCGCCGACGGCTGGTTGTCATTACTGCAGTTCGTGGCAAGCGCGAATTCGCAGGCGCTGTTTGCCGATTCGGTTATGGCACGAGGGTCGTGCGGCAGAACTTCACCGTAAAATAGGCAATCGGCGGTATGTCAATTGCGGTTCAGTTGGCGTTCGACAATGGCGCTATATCCATGAAGGCGATCTCCATCGGCGGTCCATCGGCACACGTCGCCTCTTCAGCGATTCTCGCCACCGAGGACGGATATGTTTCCGCGTACTTTGGCAAAGAGGCATCAGAGCGATACGTGGCAGCGGCCAGCGTTCAGATCGAGGGGGAAACGCCGCTGCCTGTTTCGCTCGGTGCGCCAGCAGTAGTCAGGTTTGACCGGAACCTCGTTTCCACTCGATTCTATTGGCGGATTGCGGTGGATTAGGAACCAAAGGTGCCCCGAAATTCGCCGCTTTTCAGTCAAACCAAAGCGTAGGCATCAATAGGTGGTGGTTCGTCTGCAAGGGAATGTACCCGATCTCCAACGGGAGATACCCATCTCGAAATCGCAGTATGATCGAGTGTGGCGGTTCTTGGCTGCACGTCTTGCCAACGGGCAGGACGCGCAGGAATTAGCGCAGGAGGCTTATCTGCGGCTGATACGGGCGTCCGATTCAAAGTTGATTCGCGATCCAGCAGCCTATCTTTATCGCATTGCCGACAATCTTCTGCACGAATGGTATTCGTCGAGGCCGCCGCTTGGAGAGCCGCTGGAAAGCATCGAACTGGCCGACGAAGGCATTTCAATAGACTGGCGCGCTGGGCCGACACGCAGCCCGAAGTCCTGACAATGCCAGGCGCGGCGTTGAACGCATCGACGAGTTCGGCGCCATCGGCTGGCTTCCGGCGGCGATGGCTGGGACGCGCCGCCGCTGTTCTGGTGGCGGCGGCCGGCGTGGTGTTCCTGGTCTCGACTCCCCGCGAAGATCCGAATCTCTATACAACCGCCACCGGCGAGCAATCATCCGTGCCGCTACTGGACGGTTCGCTAGTGGTGCTGAATACCCGGTCAACGCTCCGGGTTGCGTTTTCCGAGGCGTATCGGGACGTTCATCTTGCCGATGGCGAAGCGCTGTTTGATGTTGCCAAAGAGGCGGGGCGGCCATTTGGCGTCTTTACCGGAAAGGCGGTCATTCAGGTTGTCGGCACGCAATTCAATGTGCGCACGACCGCAGATGGGGTCACGGTTACGGTGGTGGAAGGCGTCGTCGACGTATCGACCGCGGCCGCTGAAGATGTTGTCGGAACCGGGGCACTGGATGGGCAGAACTCGGGATTCGACTTGCCGCGACCGGTACGGCTCAAGGTTGGCCAGCGGGCGCAAATAAAGTCGGACTCTGCCGAAACCGTCATTGCGGAAGCTCTGGTTGAGGACACGATTGCCTGGCGGCAGCATCGCCTGGTGTTCAACGCCCTACCGCTGAAACAGGTGATCGAAGAGTTCAACCGCTACAAAGATCCACCCGTGGTAATCGAAGACCAGACCCTGGAATCACTGCCGATCAGCGGCGTGTTTCGTTCCAATAATCGCGACTCCTTCCTGCAGTTCCTGTCCCGAATGGAACTGGCGGAATCGTCCACGCGAACCGATGGTACCATCGTGTTGACAGTCGGACGTGGCAACCAACCACCGACGTAGTCGAAAAAAAGGTACCCGGTTTTTGTCGCAATTGCCTCTATCAACACGGAGGCTCTCAACTACGACTAAGAATAATTGGCCGTCAGTCAGTTCACTTCTGGCTTCACGTCCGCATAGGGAGTTCCCTCCCGCCAGCGGACGATTGGATCACTTGAGAGCCTCCGCCATCGACCCGATAGGAGGTATTTCATGACTTTCACGCGATGCCCAAGACTCGCCTTTTGTACGTCGCTGTGCGCGTCACTTGTTGCGCTCGACGCCGCGTCAAAGAGCATTATGATCGAGGAACAACCCTTGCCCGGGGCGCTGGAGGATTTCTCGATGCAGACGGATCTGCAGCTTGCCTACGTGGCCACGCTTGCGGACGGGAAGATTTCACCCGGGACGCAAGGAAAAACGCGGCCTGAAGCCGCGTTGTCTGACCTTCTTCGGGGTACGGAACTCCGGTACCAGTACGTGAACGACGAGACGGTAGCGATCGGGGCTCGGCGCGCCCAGACCAGGGACGAGAGTGCGCATACCGAGGACGGCAAGCCGCCCGAACCGATTCTGCTGGCGCAGGTGGAGCAACCGTCCAGTGAGTCCGAGTCCGATTCGGATGCGCCGGAGGAGGACACCAAGAAAAGCAACGACGAAACGGACGATGCCATTGTAGATCAGTTAGTAGAGGAAGTGATCGTCACCGGCACTCGGCTGCAAGCCGGCGATCCGTCGGCCAACGTCGTCGTCTTCACAGCCGAAGACATCGTCGCGCGCGGTGTCTCCAACTTAGAGGAGTTCTTCCGCACGGTGCCTTGGGCTTTCTCTTCCATAAGTACCCAGACCAATCTCGTGGGCGGTGCCGGCACCGCCGGCGACACGGATGTGGTGCTCGGCGACGAGGGGCTGGGCGTTGCCACGGTCAATTTGCGGGCTCTGGGCTCGGCCAACACGCTGGTGCTCGTGGACGGGCGCCGGGTCGCAAGTATCGCGGGCTACTCCGGCGGCAACATCGTCAATCTCCTGAATATTCCGCTGTCGGCGATTGAGCGGGTCGAAATCCAGATTGACGGTGCTTCCGCGGTGTACGGCGCGGACGCAATCGGCGGAGTCGTGAACTTTATTACCCGTTCGCGCTTCACAGGCTTAAGTGTCAGCTATCGGCAGGAAGACAGTGCCCACGACGCCGACCGCGGGAGATTGTCCGCGTCGGGCGGCTTGGGCTGGGAGAAGTTTGGTCGAGGCCAGATTTTCGTCAACCTTTCGCGCTCGGAATCGGATGCGATCAACAACAGGAAGATCTGGACCAGCAAGGACTTGACCGATCAGTACGGCCCCGAATTTGATCTTAATAGGGAGGCATGGCCCCTTGAGCCATCACAGCCGGGCGTGGCCTGCAAGCCGTTTACCAATCAACCCGTATCGAACTACAGGTGGGGCCTATGGTGCGATTGGACCGACTATACCTACTATCAGCTCCCTCCGGACCACGACGGTGTCGGCGCAACCGTGGACGATTTCATGGTCGGAAAGAGAAATACGGATGTGCGACGTAACTTCCACCGCCCGGACTATATCCATCCCCAGAATGGCGTGTACAACACCACCGATTCCTTCACGGTAAACATGTCGCAATACCTTTTGGAGGATTTGCGTATTCACGCCAAGGTTCTTTATTCCAACAGCGCTTCATCTCGCGACTTGCTGACAACTTTCGTTGTGGTACCAGTGCCCGCCAGCAACGCGTATAACCCGTTCGGGGTGGACATACCCGTGTCATATTGGCCGGTGCATGAAATCGAATCCGGTAAATTCAAGCGCGCCAGCGCTAATTCCGAGTACGAGCAACGCAACCTGAATGTCGGGCTCGACTGGACCTTCGGGACCGGGCACGAACTGAATGTCGGCGCCACGCGCTCCTATTCCAACGGTTGGAGTTTGCGCAACCGAATCAGTTTTTTCCGCTATAGATCCGATCCGACTGCCGAGGAATTTTGGCGGCGGCTTGAAAGTTCAGATCCCGCGGTTGCGCTAAACCTGTTCGGCAACGGAACCGCGCAGACGGAATGGTTTGACGAATTGTTGACGAACTATACGGGCCCGTACTTCAGCAAATCCGAAATCCGATACTTTGACGTGGTCTTGCGTGGTCCGTTGTTCAATATCTGGGGCGGTCCGGTGCGTTATGTCGTAGGCGCCGAAAATCGCAAGACAGTTTTTTGGAAAGCGCTAGATGAGTCCAGGCGGGGCGGCGACCTTCGCGCTCGCCAAGAACGCGACACCTTTGGCACAGAGCGGCCTACGACCAATGTTCGCGCCTACTTTACCGAATTGTCCGTGCCGATCGTGGGAAAACGGAATGCCCGGCCCGGATTGCGATCTCTAGTCTTGAGCCTCCAGGTACGGCGCGACGTCTACGAACGCACCGCCGCCCAAGGCGCAACTTTTGAACCTGCCGAGTTCCCTGTCTTCCATGTTTATGTTCCCGGTAGAGGCTGGGTAGAAACCACCAGATACCTGCCTGGCGCGCTGCGTGAAGCGAACCTGGTCAGCATTCGAGACGTCTCCAACACCCCTCGCATCGGCCTGCAATACAGTCCGGTCGACTCGCTCATCCTGAGGGCAAGCTGGTCGCGTTCTTTCGTGCCTCCGCTATTTGGCTATACGTTCGGGACGGGCAGCCCGCGCAACTTGACTCGGGGTGGATACGATCCCTATCACCCGGACGGCCGCGTATACCTTCGCATTCCTTACGTGTGGGAACAATACAGCAGCGACGTCAGGCCTGAGTACGCGGACCGTTGGGCGTTGAGCTTCGAATGGACTGCGGCTTCGATACCCGGCCTACGCTGGCGTGTGGACTGGTCGCGGGTTGACCACACGGACAAGGTCTACGATACGGGTTCGCTCGTGCGCGAATTTCCGGAAATCGGGTTCGCGCTGCCGGAAATCGTTACCCGCGACGCCGACGGTTATGCGACCGGCATAAGGTATGTTCCTTTCAATTTGGCCGAGAAGTATAGTGAAATCGTTGAGACGACCGTGAGTTATGACTTTGAGACGAGATTCGGGCACTTTGACTCCTCGTTGACGTATACGGGGGTTCTCGATGAGTATTTTACGATCGCCGAAGGCCATGATCGCATTGATCGTGTCGGCACGGCCTACGGCAGCGACAGGTACAACCTTACCGGCCAGCTAACCTGGAACTGGAGGCAGTTCACCGCCAACCTATTCGCGCGTCACGTCCCCACCTATACGAATGATCGAACGGGAACCTGCGTATTCGTAGTCGGACGCTGCGAGCAGCAGTTTGAAGATCGTCCCGCGCTGGAAGTAGAAGCCTTTGCCATTTTTGATCTTTCGCTCACTTACCAATTCAAGAACGGCCTTAGGCTCTCGGGCGGCGGGCGGAATATCTTCGACACGGACTCCCCGACAGTTTGGGAAGATTACCCCTACGACCCCGTGCGCTGGGATGCGCGCGGCCGGGTGCTGTACCTCGAATTGAACTGGGAGAAGTGAGCACCCAGAGCCCGATTTGATTGCAATATCATCGTCCGGCTCACCTGTTCACGGTCTCGGGCGGTGAGCTTTTGGATTGTTCACGGCGGCGATAGAACCAGATCGTTGTCGGGACCGTTTACGAAGTGAAAGGCGACCAGCCAACCAACTGACCCTTTACATTGGGAATTATATATTTGACTCCCAACGCCGTTTCGGGCGGGTTCTGTTATCGTTCTCCTTGTGGATCTCTCGATGGTCGCGAGATCGCGACGGGCAGCGCGGTCGAGTTCACGGCAACCTGGTAATGTTGTGAGTGGGGCCTTGCGCGGGAGTTTGCATTGCAAACAGCGAAGCGCAAATGGCAAGCAAGGGCTTGGCGTAATGATTGAAGCTCATGGGCTACAGTCTCCATTGTCGAAAAGGGGGTTCCCTCAAGACATAAGAGGGGAATACCCCCCAAAATCGGGCACCCTTGCGACTACTGACTCGGCGTGTCGCCCGACATCCCTCTCAGGACGATGGTGCCGTCCGCGCGCGTTGAAGACTCCGCGAGTTGCATTTGGGAAAGGAACTGCAAGAACGAATCACGATCAATGGAACGGAACACGCCGCTGATCGGCAATGATTCCAGTTCCTTGTCCTCAATTGCCGTCGGCGGATCGTTGTAGCGATTGAATTCTTCGATGACGTGCTTCAGCGGCAACGCCTCAAACACCAGCCGGTGCTGCCGCCAGGCTATCGCCTTCTCGACCGAAACATCAACAACGACGGGCTTGGCAACGCCTGATTTCACTTGCGCCTGCTGGCCAACCTCGAGCCGCACCGGTTGCGATGAACGCTCTGCGTACGGCTGGCCGTCCACAAGCACTTCGGCTTTGGCTCCGCCAGCCTTGCGCGATACCTCCACTAGGCCCTCGACGACTGTAACCGTGACCTCATCAATGCCCTTGCGCACACTGAATTGCGTGCCGACGGCTTCGATGACCGCTTGTTCGGTGATGACGCGGAACGGTCGCCTGGTGTCCCTGGCAACGTCGAACAGCGCTTCCCCATCGCCAAGATGGACGTCGCGATATTCGTCCGAGTAGGCAACGCGCATCATTGACCTGGTATTGAGCGTAACCAGCGACCCGTCCGGCAGCGGTACGGTGGACTGTTCGCCCGTCACGGTTGCGTAGAGATTTGGATCTTCGGCGGGAGGCGAGATCAACAGGATCGCACCAACGGCCACCGCTACAAGAAGCCCGGCGGCGCGTCCCATCCAGCCCGCGCGGGAACTGGTCCGTCCTGGCGTTCTGCTCGGCGTTCTTCTCCGCTTTCGTCTCGGCTCTCTTCTCGGCCTTCTTCTCGCTTCAGACCGGGCCCTGTCCGGCAACGCCACGACGTTAGGCTCCATCGCCGCCGCGCCAACGAGTTCTTTGATCGAAGGTTGCGAAGAAAGCTCGGGCAGCATGCCCCATATCGCCGAGACCGAGAGAAACTCTTTGACGTGCTCGGGCGACAGGCGCAACCAGCCGGCAAACGCCTTTCTCGTTTGCTCATCGGCATCGACGAGGGCGATGAGCCAGTCGGCCGCTTCCTGGGCGATGATGTCGCCGCGTCTTGACGATCTTCCCTCGTTCATCTCACGGTACTCATCAAATCAGCGCAACCTCGCCCGGCATCGCGCCAAGCCTTGCGAGAGATACTTCTTGACCATTGACGATGAGACGCCAAGCGCCTTGGCGATCTCGTCGTAGGTCATGCCGTCACGCCGATGCATGAGAATTGCCGCACGGCACTTTGGCGATAGATGCCGCAGCACGTTCTCCAGCCGCTCCATCTGCTGCGCAATTTCCGTCAAGTCCTCTACCGACATGCCCTCGTCGACGAGTTCGATCTCCTCCACAAGCTCACGAGACCGCGGCGGCGATTTATACCATTCGTGCAAGAGATTGCGGGCTATCCGCAAAAGATACGCCACCGGGTCGTGAATCACCCGCGAATCCGACGCGCGCAGCAGCCGCAAGTAAGCCTCCTGAGCCAAATCCTGCGCGTCCTGCTCGTTTGCCAGACGCGCGCCCAGGAACCGCAACACTCGAACGTATTGCTTTTCGGCGGCTACCGCGCCGCGACCGAGATGCTCCACGCTATTGCGCAGACGGATCACCCTTTTTCGCCTACTGTGATTTAGGAGTGAAATACGGTGGATTTCGGGCACCTATTTTGGGGGTTGCGGGTACGCGCCAATATACCCGATCAGAAACGAGGCCCCGGTCAAACGTAATCGCCGCCGGCGCTTCGGGCAAATCGAAGGGCGACAGCGGCGTTTCGCCGACGACTCTCACCGCTGCGAACGCCGGGTACCGCAATGACGCCTCTTCGCCGAAATATGCGAAATGATACCCGTCCCCACTGCCGAGAAAAGCAGTCGAGGCGGCGTACGTCGTGGACTGGCCGATGGTGTTCGCGTTTATCGATATGTGGCCGTTGTCGAACGTCAATCGCACTGAAATAGAGGTATCGCCGTTTGCCTCGTCAATCATGAAATCCTGCGCCGCCACCACGACGTCCAGGTGAAAGTCCTCAAATAGCGCCTGTGAATTCTCGCTCGCAACGACTCGCAGCAACGAAAACCAGCCATCGGAGGGCATCCGGGTAATCCGGACCGCCGCGCTGTCACCTGACACAGCAACGAGAACGTAGGCAAACGCCAGTGCCTCGGAATTTCGCCTGGCAGGTGACGGGGGCTCGCAATGCATGACATGAAGCTGCAGCCGGCCGGCACCGTCGATTCGCCGCACCCTGGGCGATTCGCCCACCATCCGTTGCAGGTGCCCGGCATTCACGGTCCATTCCACAATGAGCCGGTCACACGGCCAAGCAAGGCGGGAATCCAAGGCTCCGGTCCTGGACACGGGAGTTGAACTGCATGCGGCAAGCGCCACTAACGTCGCCGCAAGGATCAATGTTGTGCGGGCGAAAGTGCCCCACAGGCTGCGCCTGTGGCCCGACCCCACCGTGCGAAGCGCCAGAATTCCTGCAATCTCAGCCATCATCAAACATCATTGCATGGAACAAACGGCGATGGGAGCGTCAGCGACCGGGGCCGGTTGTCCCATGGACGGCATTGCTGACCCGCTTCGATGCCGACATTGAGACAATCGTCGCGCGCCTTGATGCCGCAAACCTGGACGCGGCGGTCGCTTTGGCGCGACTGCCAACCGAAATCAAGGGTTTCGGCCCGGTGAAGGAAGCGGCCGCCGAATCGGCACTCGAACGCCGGGACCTCTACCTGGCCGAGTTGCACACGCCGACCGGGGCTGGTGCAACCCCACCCGTGTTCGCGCGAGGCGGGCCGCGAAGCAGAAGCAGCAGCTTAGCCCGCTCCCGGAGGAATTATCCGGATCGAGAGCCCAACTGTTCGGCACCCTGTGGCAGACGCAGCGAAGCCGGCTCACTCCGTCTGTCCCGTCTGTCGAGAGTCGACGCTCGACGGTTCTCTATCTGGCTGTGCAGACGACGAATACACCTGCTGCCAGTGGTGACGAAAAGGAAAGGAAAGAGTGCATGCACCAGGCAGGCCAACCCCGCAGCCAGCATGGTTATCCCAAATTCCGCCGCCTTGACGAGGTGCTCCGTGTAGGTTTCCCCGACTTCTCTCAGATGTTCGGTCAATGGATTCATCAATACGCCGAAGGTTTTTCGACGATTAGAACCATATCCTATATGTGAAAGAAAATTATTCTAAAATTTACGCGTAAATCGCCTGAATATAGAATTTGATTTTCACAATGCGCCCACCCAGGAACATCTGGGCGGGGCATGAACCAAGGGAGCACCGAATTCCATGGATCGCATAGACCTGAGGATCCTCGACCTGCTTCAGCACGACGCCACGCTATCCACCTCGGAGATCGCGGAAGCCGTCGGACTGAGTACGACGCCGTGCTGGCGCCGGATCCAGAACCTGGAAAAGGAAGGCGTGATTACCCGACGCGTGGCCCTGCTCGACCGCGATCACCTCAACGTCGGTGTTGACGCATTCGTTGCCATCCGCACGGATCAGCACAACAAACGCTGGCTGGACGCATTCGCAAAGGCGGTGGCGGCATTCCCCGAGGTCATCGAGCTTTACCGCATGAGCGGCGAGGTGGACTACCTGATGCGCGTGGTGGTTCCGGACTTCGCCGCCTACGACGGCTTCTACCTGCGCCTTATCCGGGAGGCAGATCTTCACGACGTGAGTTCCAGCTTCGCGATGGAGCGCATCAAGTACACCACCGCCTTGCCCCTCACCTACGTGAACACTTGACTACCTCGAGGCGCGGGTCGCCCGTCTGCCAGGTCGGCGCTATCTCGGCTTGCCGCCCTTGATGACAATACGGTGCATGATGCGCTGCTCGTCGTAGTCGCGGATGGCGTAGTGCATCACCGAGCGGTTGTCCCACAGCACGAGGTCGCCAGGTTCCCAATGATGGCGGTAGGTGAACTCGGGCCGACTCGCGTGGGCAAGCCAGTGATGATCGGCGGCGTGGGGTGCCATGTCATGTCGGAGTGCCAGCCTCCGCCGAAGGGATGCACTCCCGGGAAGAACGTAAACTTCCGGTCGCCTTTGCCTCCGATCCACTGGACGTAGTCAGTGTCGCGGTGTTTGGTCGCCGGATGGGTCAGAAGCGCGCCCCAGCACCTGCCAAAAGTGGCCAGCTCCAGGGCCGAAAGCCGCTGACCCGGGATCACCAGCAAGTGATGATCGAGCAGCAGTTCCCGCAATTCGCCAATGACCTCCTCGCCGCCGTCCCGCGAGAGATCCAGGCCCTCAATGCGAGCCCCCAGGGGAACGCTCACGGGGGAGGATGAGAAGCGTGTGTCGCGGGCCGCTTCCGCCATGGCAGATCCTCCATGTCACCTGGTGAATATCGTCCCGCTTGCAGCGCAGGCCATCAAGCGCGCCTTGCGAACGCCTGACCGCCATCGGGCAGGACAACGACTCCCGGACGAACGCCATCGTGCGAACAACTGCGATGGCCGCCGTCCGGGACCGTCCAGTCCAGCGGAACCTGCTATGCTGCGCGCGCATCTTCGCTTGGAGTCTTGGCGACCTTCAATGGAACAGAGGTGCCACCATCGCTGGAGGACTCGCAACGTCGGAGTTCTCTGGGCGTCACGGGCGCACCGTAATCCAGTGGGCTAAGGGCTTCCCTGATGGCTATATCGCTAGGCGTGCATCTCGGCCAACAGAGCATTCCGATGCCGGAACTGCGGGCCCTCTGGCGCAAACTTGACGCGCGGGGCGTCGACTGGATTTCCGTTCGGGATCACCTCTACGAAGCACCGTTCGATGGCGGCGGTGAGCCTCACTTCGAAGCGCTCGCCACCTTGGGCGCCCTGGCGGCGGAAACCACGAATGCCCGCATAGGTTGCCTGGTGTTCTATGTCGGCTATCGCAACCCCGCTCTCCTGGCGAAGGCTGCGATAACCCTCGACCACATTTCAGGCGGACGCTTCGAGTTGGGCATCGGCGCCGGATGGCACGTTTGGGAAGCTTATGCGTACGGCTTTCCGTTCCCTGACATAGGAACTCGCCTCGACATGCTGGACGAGGCCGCGGAGGTGATCCATCGACTGTTCACCGAGGATCGCACGACCTTTTCCGGCAGACACTTTCAGGTCGACGACGCTTCCTGTCTACCGAAGCCGGCGGGGCGACGATTGCCGATCTGGATCGGCGGTCTCGGAGAACGTCGCACGCTCGAAATCGCCGCGCGGCGCGCGGACGGATGGAATGCCGCGTATGTCAACGCCGAGGAATATCGTCGCCTGAACGGCGTGCTCGATCACTGGTGCGAAGTGAACCGGCGCAATCCTTCAGAAATCCGGCGGGCGGCCAACATGGCGTTTGCGCTGGCGATGAACGACGCCGGCGCGAAAGTCGAACGCCGAAGGCTCCTGGCGCTCGACAACGGACAACGCCTCGATGACGGTGCGCTGCTCGGCACGCCAGACGCGGCCGTGGAACAAGTAATGCGCTACGTTGAAGCGGGCGCCCAGGACATCAATGTGTTGTTGCAACCGCCTTGGGATGAGGAAGCGCTGGATGCCTATCTCGACGACGTGATACCCGCGATACACAAGGAAACGGGCGGCGCCAAGTAGCCTGCGCGATCACCGCGTCCCCTGATGAAAATATCCGGTTAGCCGCGCGCCGCCAATGCTCGCGCAAGCGCCAGCGTGCGTTCCGCCTGCGCCGCGTGCATATGCTCGACCAGGCGACCATCGACCTCGACAACGCCGAGGCCTGCCTTTCTTGCGCTGGACCACGCGCCAGCCACGCGTTGCGCCAGGTCCACCTCCTCGGACGAAGGACCGAATACGGCGTTCGCAATGTCGACCTGGGCGGGATGAATCAGCGTCTTTCCGTCGAACCCCATGTCGCGGCCTAGTGCTCCGTCAAACCTAAATCTACGGGTATCTGCGGGTCTTTTTGGCCCCTGGATAGTTTTCTTGCGAGGGGTATCCCCTCGCGCTCCCCGGCTGAAGGCTCCGTTGCTCCTCCTTGTGTAGTGCCTGCCACACCGCGTCGTCGCGCCTCGCCAGGAACCAAAAATCCCTCGCAGCTACACTCGCATTTTTAGACTTGACGGAGCACTGGGATGCGCCGCCAACGCATCGACGCGCTGAATCGCTAGTGCCGTTTCCAGCATGATCCAGACGGCCAATCTGCCACCGCTCGCCGCCTCGAGAGTGGCGGCGATCTCGTCGATGTCCGCTTCCGATTCCACCTTTGGAAACAGCATCGCGTCCACGTTCAACCGGGCGACGCAACGAACATCGTCTTCACACCAACGCGTGCCCAGCCCATTCACGCGCACGACCAGTTCCCTATGACCGTATCCCCCTGCCCCGACCGCCGCGTCGACCTGCGCGCGCGCTAGCGCCTTCGCTTCCGGCGCGACCGCGTCCTCAAGGTCGAAAATGATGCCGTCGCAGTCGATGCCACGCGCTTTCTCCATGGCGCGCGTATTCGCGCCGGGCATGTACAGAACGGAGCGACGCGGAGTCACGCGGGTCGGCTGCGGTGGAGTGGACTACCGAATGGGCAATCTGGCGCTTCGTAAAGCCTTCATGCGCCCATACGGCCCCGAGCCGGCGCGCGCGCAAAGCCCGGGGAGGGTCGAGCTTCGCGAGGTTTCCAACCTGGATGGGCGTGTGGTTCCCCGGAAGAGCGGCCGAAAGGACGGAAGGGCAGTTGGAAGATCCGCCTGACCTTGACGGCGTTCTCCGCAGTCTTCAATCCACCGTTCCCTTTCAGACGGCAACTGAAGTTGGACAGCACCGGGATCATGCAGAACGCCGCAGCCACCAGGTAAATGCTTTCATGGCCCTGGAAAACCCAGTCTCCGCGCAGGTGGGGCACCATCTGAAAGAACAGCGCGAAGTAACAGAACATGGCGACAGTCGCGCCTATGGCGCCGATCCATGCGACCGGGTAGGTGATCCGGGATTTCAGCGACAAGAGCGCAACCAGCGCGCCGTATCCGTAAATGAGGGACCAAGGCACCGCGTCAGTTTCGCTCAAATAGCTCAAGGCAAGAACGAACAGCGCCACACCGATCAACCCATTCACGTATCGCATGGCGTCCCCAAGCCTTCTCACATCAGTGCTCCACAGCAATACTCTTCAAACACGCCGGATTATTCAACCTATTTGTTACGAATGGTGACATATCTGGGGCTTGCGCCGGGTCAGGCTGCTGACCGCTCGGCGGCGCTCGCGCGCGCCTTGCGCACGGTATCCCACGCCGCCTTGATCTGCTGCGTGCGCTCGGTGGCAGCCCGCATCATCTCCTCGGGCAATCCCTTCGACGCGAGCTTGTCCGGATGATGACGCGACATCTGTCGGCGATAGTGACGCTTGATCTCGGCGTCCGAGGCGTCGGGCGATGCGCCGAGAGTCGCGTACGCGTCCTCCAGCGACATTCCCGAATCGGTGCCGGCAGCCGCATGGATGCCCGATGCGATCAGGCGTTTGAGTTCCAGGTAGTCCGCCCGCGACAACCCGAGCCGCGCCGCAATGTGGAGCAGGATGCGGCCTTCCTCGGCGTGGATTCGGCGGTCGGCGGCAGCCGCCTGAATCTGGATTTCCACGAACATGCGGATGAGGTTGGTGGCGCGACCGCACTCGAACCGGAGCTGGTCGAGCACATCGTCAAGGGGGAACTCCGACCGTTTGCCCTCGTCGAAAAGGGCGCGGGCGGCGGTGCGTTGACGCCCATCGAGACCGAGTTGATCCATCACTTGGTTGGCGAGATCGATCTCCTCCGGCGTCACCCGTCCGTCGGCCTTCGCGACGTGCCCCATGACGCCGAATACAGCGGCAAAAAAAGCGAGTTGGACGCGCTCCGGGCGGGATTCCCCGGATTCCTCGGCGCCAATCCCGCCAACGGTTCGGCCGAAGCCGCGACCCATCGCGGCGCCTAGGAGCGCGCCGATGGGACCGCCGAGAAGATACCCGAACGCGCCGCCCAGCAGCAGTCCCCACCAACTCACAGAATCATCCTCGCGAAGCCCGACACACCCGTTTATCGGTAGACATCCGCATCGTACACTAGCGGACAACTGCAATACGCATGTCAAGGGGAGAGCGAAACGTGGCATTCGGCGGCATCGAGAAAGCGAAATTCGGGGTTTCGATATTCCCGACAGACTACGCGATTCAACCGGTGGAACTGGCGCGGGAAGTGGAAGCGCGGGGTCTGGACAGCCTGTTTTTTCCCGAGCACACGCACATTCCCGCGAGCCGGCTAACGCCGTTTCCCGGCGGCGGCGACCTGCCCCGGCAGTATTGGCGCGCCCACGATCCCTTCGTCGCGCTCGCCGCCTGCGCGGCGGTGACGGAGAACCTTTCGCTCGGCACCGGTATCTGCCTCGTAATCGAGCGCGATCCGATCACTTTGGCAAAGGAGATCGCATCGCTCGACACGATATCGGGCGGACGCGTGATCATCGGCATCGGGGCTGGATGGAATCGGGAGGAAATGGAGAACCACGGTGCCGTCTACAAGGATCGATGGAAGATCACGCGGGAGAAAGTGCAGGCGATGCGCGCCATCTGGACCGAGGACGAAGCGGAATACCACGGGGAGTTCGTCGACTTCGATCCAATATGGTCCTGGCCGAAACCCGTTCAGTCCGGCGGACCTCCAATCTGGATGGGCGCCAACTCAAGGTGGGTTTTCGATCGCGTCGCCGAATACGCAGACGGCTGGATGCCCATCGGGGGACCGGGGTCCGGCAACATGGAGCGTCTCGCCAGGGCAATGCAGGCGAGAGACCGCGACATGGCGGACCTCGACCTCGCCTTGTTCGCCGCACCCATGGACGCCACTCAGTGCGCCGGGCGCATAGAACAGGGATTCAACCACCTCGTCTTCGGCGTGCCGCCAGCGAACGCGGACACGGTACTGCCCGTGCTTGACCGAATTGTCGAGGTCGTCGCCGCGATCCGTGGCAACGCTCGTCCGTGACGTGACGAGATCAGACCAGACGTTCGAGTAGCGTCCGATGCTCGGGCGCCAGCGGCAACGACCGCGCTTGCCGCCGCCCCAGCGGCGACATCTTCGCCCATGTGCGCTTCAAGATACGCGCGACCTGCGCCTCATCGCGTTCTTCGGCGAACCGATCAAGCTCCGATTCCAGGAAGACGAGACACGCGCAGTCCTCCAGCGCTTGCGCTTCGGGATCCCGCTTGAGTCCGCGCTTCCGCATCAACGCGCCCACGCGCTCGATTGTCGGATGGCCTATCCCGCAAGACGCGAGAAGACCGCCGACGGCCTGAGCTTGTCGCCGCGCGGCATCACGACGCCACCGCAGGTATCCCTCGCGGCCCAGGGGAAAATCCTCGCGGGGATAACGCCACCGCTCGAAATGCTGCGCGCGGACGGCTATCTTGAGGTCTTCGGACGGCGCCTCGGCGAGCAAACCTAGCCACGCGGTCATCCGCTCGGCATAATTCAGCTCGCGACCCGCAGGGTCATCCGCGTGGCGGCGATCAATGGCGGCGATGACTTCGGCAAACGTTCGGCTTTCCATAGGGTGAACCCCAAGCGCCTGCTCATCGTATACCACTCGCAACGCGGCAGCACCGGGCGCATGGCCCAAGCCGCCTTCGACGGCGCGACCGACTGCGCGATCGAAAACGTCGAAACAAGACTCCTGCGCGCCGCCGACGCCCAACCGGAGGATCTGCTCTGGGCGCAAGGGCTGCTTATCGGCACGCCGGAGAACTTCGGCTACATGTCCGGCGGCATGAAGGACTTCTTCGACCGCACGTTCTATCCTGTCGAGGGCAAGATCCAGCCGCTGCCCTATGCGATATTCATCAGCGCCGAAAATGACGGAACCGGTGCTCTCACGGCGATACGTCGCATCGCCAAAGGCTACCCATTCAACGAAGTACAGGAACCTGTGATCGCAAAGGGGGATTTGACCGAGACCCACCTCGCGCGGTGTCGCGAACTGGGCATGACACTGGCCGCTGGGCTCGACGCGGGAATATTCTAGCGCCACATTTGTAGTCGGCCCCGGTAGTATTTCAGCCGCCTGCTCAAGGATGCGGTGTCACGGTCCCGTCGACTCGTAGACCACGCGATCCAGACCCGGTGATTCCACCTGGAGAGCTTTGCAATGCCGGCCGCGTCGTTGGCGAACCGCGCTATGCGTCCCGAGGAAAGTTCGTGCGCGCCTTGATGCTCAAATAACCCTTCAGGACGTCTGGGAAAGACGGTAGGGACTAAACTCGCCCCCGGCCCCTGGCAGCCAGCGCGCATGACGGTCCGACCACCGCCTCCGGGGCACCTTTACGGGCGCCACCAACTCGACGCCAACCTGTTGGGGTCCCCCAGCATAGCCGCCTTGACGCTCGCTCACCTTCTCGGATGATCGAGTCGTAACGTCTGATTCCCGGCGACGCTGCGCATCGTCGTCAGTTCGCCATCCGGCCATTCGACTTCCAGGACGTCTAGCTGTTCGGCGCCGTCGAGTCCGAACATCTGTACGGTGGGATTTTGCGAAGTGAAGTTACTGCCGATCATGATCTCGCGCATTTGCGTCCGCGCTCCGACAGTTGCTCGGATGCGCGCGCCGGCGGCCTCCGTGTTGGGCGGCAACCCATTGAGTTCCAACTTCAGGTAGCGTCCCCCCGTATCGTTTCGCCAAAGCGTCCCGGCATTGGTTTCGTTGCGGTGCGCCTGAAAGATGTCCGTGTCTCCATCGTTGTCGAAATCCGCGCAAACGATGCCGTACCCACGCTCGGTGTCCGCAAGACCGACCGCGTTGGATACTTCCACGAACGCGCCGTTACCGTCGGCCTGAAAGAAACGGCTCTCGTCTACGTGGAAATTGCTCGGTTCGAAAGGCTCCGACCAGCCATTGGTGTGGTAGATATCCAGATCGCCATCGTTGTCGAAGTCCGCAAGACACGCCCCCCATCCCCACCCGCCGTCGTAGACGCCAGCCGGCTCCGTCACGTCCTCCAACTCTCCTCCCGCGTTGCGATACAGCCGATTGCCCAACTCGAAATTTTGGTGGCCAGCCGCGTCCGGCACGCTCCAAATGGAAGTGACGAACCAGTCGAGATCGCCGTCGCCATCGTAATCGCCGACAGCCGATCCCATGCCGTTGCGATCGCGAATGACGCTGCGGTCCGTGGCGTTGCGAAACGTGCCGTCGCCATTGTTAATGAAGAACATCGACGTCGAGAAGTCCGCCGAGATCAACAGGTCGGGGTAGCGGTCCTCGTTCATTCGCGCGAAGGTGGGGGTGAAGGTGTAGTCAAACCCTTCGTCGAAGTCGGATGCTACCGGCTCCGAGTTGAAGATGTCTGGCGAAATGCCCGCTTCGAGACTTACGTCCGTAAAACCGATATTCCCCTCACGGGTGTCGTTTCGCCACAGGTGCTCGGTATGCAACCTGACGCCCGGCCCGTCTTCCGTACCCCAATGTGTGAGAAACATGTCGAGGTCGCCATCGAGATCGTAGTCGCCGAATCCGGCGGACACCGTGTATCGGGCTCCGAGCGTGTCTATGCCGGAGCCGGGTGTGACGTCCGTGAACGTCCCGTCGCCTTCGTTTCGGAAAACGAACGATGGATCGAACTCCAGCCCCCCGACGAACAGGTCGAGATCGCCGTCGCCATCCATATCGGCGAAGGCCGGGCCGCTGTGCCGGTAGTTCTCTGAGGCAGATTTTGTATGGGCGACGCCAGCCTCCATCGCGGCATCTTCAAATGTGTTGTCGCCGAGATTCCGGTACAGCAGGTTGGGTCCGATGTCGCCGCGCACGATGAAGAGATCCACCAGCCCGTCGCCATCGTAGTCGCCGGCTGCCACGCCGCCGCCGAACTCTTCAGGATCCTCCAAATCCGGTGGATTCAGGTAGCCGTGCTCGTACTGAATGCCCGATTCGGCGGTCGCGTCGACAAAGCGTGTGGCCACTGGCGGCGGCTCTGGCGGAGGAGCGGGCGGTTGGACGGGGCGAGTGGGCTCCGTCCCACCGCCGCCGCCGCAGCCCGCCACAAGGACGACAAGCGTCGCGGCCTGTATCGCGTTGCCGTGCAAACCCAGCCTGGGCTTCAACCGGGCCTGCCGTCAAGCGGGAGAAGCCCCTTGAGTGTCATCAACGACCGAACTCGTACGCGACTTCCAGAAACAGCACGCGCTTGCGCAAGTCGACCCGCTTCGGGTCAAATGGTCTGAAGCCGGCAGCCAGCATGAAAGGAAAGTCCCGGTCGAAGATGTTGCGTCCCCCGAAACGAAACGTCACGCCGTTTTCCATTTCGTACGTGGCGGTCAGGTCGACCGTAAGGTACGAATCCACATCTTCGTTGGGCAAGCTTAGGTAGCTGAAGTTCTCGAAGTCGTTGTTGATGTATCCGGGCGTGTAGTTCAGGTACAGACTCGCGGTGTACGGGTCACGGTTCCAGTGCAGTCTGCCTTGCACCTTGTAGCGGTCGATCCCGATCGACTCGCCGACGAAGTCCTGCTCCTCCGAATCGGGAGCCGCCTGGTCGAACATGCTGATCACGAGGTGGTAGGCCAGCCCGGGTTGGAACGTTCCCCAATCCGTGGAAAAGGAGTATTCGACGTTCGCCTCGACCGCGCTGTTGACTCGGCGCGCGATGTTGACTTGCGTGTAGAACCGTTCGAGCAAAGTGCCGTCCTCGTCTCGACGGAAGAACTGCGGAAGATTCCCAAACTCCTCTACCGGCAGCAGTCGTTGGACTTGGTAGCTATCGACGATGCGGTCGACGTAGTCGACCTCGGACCATGCGGCATCGACACGCAGCCCGGGAATCGTCGTTGGCAACCACTCGACACCGACGGTGGAATTGGTGGACCGTTCCGGCTCAAGGTCCGGATTCGCGCGCTGGGTCATGATTGCCGGGACCCACGGGGGGTCCACCAGCGGGTCGTTGACGAAATCGGAAAACTCGCTGAAGTTGATGACCGAGAACAAGGATGTGAACACCGGCGGCCTGAACGCCTCCGAACGGGACATCCGGACTTTGACGGTGTCGGACAAGCGCCATGCAAGCGCCATGCAAGCCCCAACCGGGTGCTCACATTGCGATACGTCGTCTTGCCGATGATCGGCTCGAAGTCGTCGTCGAGACCCTTCGCCCCTTCGGATTCGTACCGGTCGAGGTGGACCTGGAACGAGAACGTCAGGTCGCGCAGACCAAGGATGTCGGATCCGGCGATGATCGGAGTGCGGAGTTCGCCGAACGCCGACGAGAATTCGCGCGTCGGCGCCGCGACACCGATTTGCCCAAGATAACGGGAGGGACCGTCCAGGTCGGCGATTTCGACCCACTCGCGTCGTCGTTCGGCACCGACGACGATCCCCACGGTCCCTGCGGGTACCTCGATCAAGTCAATCGTGGCGTAACCTTCGAGGGACTCCACATAGGACGAACCGTTCTCCCCGGTCCACTTGGTGAAGAACTCGGCAATCGTCGGGTTCTGTCCGGTACCGTCGCCGAAGAAGTTCACGGCGACGTTGGGATCGTCGCTTGCCCGCAACTCCGCGAGGCGGTCGTTCCGCCCTTGCCCCTCAGAGTCCCTATACTGGGTGTAGTGCGCGAACATGAACTGGTCCGACCGACCCGTTGTTCGACTCCTCGAATAGTCCACCGTCAGGGCGACGTCGTCCGCGAACTCGTATCTGAAGCCCACCAGGTACCTCGACAATTCCGCCATGCTCGCCAGGGCGTCGGGTTCGATCAGCGCCAGTTCCAACTCCGTGTCGGCGGTATACTGAACGTAGACCGTTTGTCCGAAGTTGTTGAAGGCGTTGGTCTCGGGCACCCTGATCGATCCGAAGCCGAACTTGGTCTGTCGCGACCTGGTTTCGCTCTTCGTTCCGAACAGTTCGGCGTGGACCTCAAGCCGCCGGCCGATGCCCTGACGCATACTCAACGTGACGGAGCTGTCTTCATTGAATCCACCGGCGTCCTCCGCCACCAGGTCGATATAGTCGCTCGGCACAACCGCCACGAAGTCCTCGGGTTGCGCGTTCCGGCCGTCGTGGCCGTGCGGCAGGATAAGATTGAAAGGGCCCCAGGGCGACGTGCTGACCCTTCCCGACCGTGCGTGGCCCGCGGCGCTGAGGAAGTTGTATTCCTGATTGCCACCGTACCTCGAACTGTAGTCCCACGTCGTCCATCCGGCTTTCCAGTTGCTGACCGGATCGCTCTCCACGAGGCTGGCTGACAACGTCGCATTGCCCGTTCCCCACCCGTAGCCGGCATGCGCGCTGATTCGTCTACGGTCGGCGCCGGTGGAACTAATTTCCGTGCGGCCCGCCAACCGCATGCCGACGTAGTCCTTGCGCAGCACGATGTTGATCACCCCGCCGATGGCTTCGGAACCGAAGATGGCCGATCCCCCATCGAGATGGACCTCGACGCGTTCGATGGCACTCGAGGGAATGTGCCGTATGTTGGCGAAGAGCTCCTCGCGTCCCGCGGCGGCGGCGATCCGTTTGCCGTTGACCAGCACCAGCGTGTTCGCCGACCCCAGACCCCGAAGGTTGGCGGTTGCAGTACCAACTGCCATCAACTGGCCCACATCAACGTCGATATCGCCGAGGTTGAGCGTGTCGAGGTTGCTGTAGCTGTTGATCGAAGAGAAGCTGTGCGGGATCGAGCGCACGATCTCCTCGGCGCTCATGAGCCCCTGTGCCTCGATGTCCTCGATATCGATCACCAGTACCCGCGCCGACGGGTCGCCTTTCGCCAAGCGCGTACCAATGACGACGAGCTCCTCGGGTTCGTCCGGGACTTCGGAGCCGGCGACCTCCTCCTGGTCCGGCGACTCCTCCGTCGATGGCTCGGCGTCGCCCCCTGCGGCACCCGTCCCGACCGTGGCCAGCAGCGCTCCGGCGAACGCCGTGCCGATGCGCCGTAGCAACGGTGTGCGCTCCAGTCGCGCGACCGGGCGCGACACGATGATCGCTTCCCCCTTCGTGCGGTAGTCCAGGCCGGTGCCCTCCAGCAACCTGTGGATCGCGTCCGGTATCGTGAACACGCCCCGCAGGCCGGACGTCGAACCTCCAACGGCGTCGTGGTGGACCATTACCGACAAGCCCGCCTGCTCGCCGAACTCGATCAGCGCCTCCGAGAGATCCTGCGGCTTGATGTCGAACTGGGTTCGTCCCGGTGGCAGTGCCGCGACCGCGTTGTTTTCGGCAGTGTCGTTGTCCGTTTTTTCCTCCCCTGATCCAGTCGCCGATGCGTCCGCGCCGGACAGCGAAACCATCCCCACGGCTGCGGCGAACACGAGATTCGTGTATCTACTACGACGCACGACGGGCTCTCGACCCTAGGATTGATAGCGGAGTTTGCGGGCTGCCGTGAGGGGACCCGACGGCGGGCGGAGCCCGGCCACCGGCGACATCATGTCCCTTCGATCGGGCACGCCCGCTAGGATTCGTGCAGCACGGTGAGCCCGGTGCCGCTCTTCACGGGCGTCACCGGAACGACTTCCGCCAGGTAGCCGAGCATAGTTTCGCTGTTGCGGATCTGGATGATCCCGGTGACGGGATAGTCGGGAACGCCGTCGGCGACGCGCACCTCGCCGCGCGTGTAGCGGGAGATCTCCCTAACCACCTCACGGAGGGGGGTCTCGCGGAACTTCAGCACGCCCGCCTGCCACGCGGTGACTTCCTCCGAGTCAGTTTGCTCCTCCGCCACTATCCGGCCGGACCGGTCGATGTGCAGCTGTTCGTCGGCGCCCAGGAAGATGCCGTTCCCGTGGGCGGTTCCCAACGACAGCGATTCGAGGAAGTGCTCCGCGCGGCCCGGCACGACGGCGACACGGCCTTCGATTACCGTGATCGACCAATGGCCGTCATCCTTGCGCCTGACCGCGAAACGCGTGTCCACGGCGATCACGCTGTGCTTTCCGGCCCTCACTACGAAGGGCCGGCTCGCGTGGTGATCCACGTCGAACACGCTCTCGCCGCTGTTGACGACTATCTCCCGAACATCCGCACGATAGTGCACTTCCACCTCGGAGGCCGTGTTGAGGTGCAGACGCGAGCCGTCGTCCAGCGCCAGCCGCCGCTGCTCGGCCTTGTCCGTGGCGATGCGTATGACCGCGGCGCTCTCCGGCGTCGCGTTCGACAGGCCCCACCACAGCGCGGCGAGCGCGAGCGTCGCCGCCGTCGCCGCTCCGCCGAACCAGACCTTGACGTGGCGTCGCATACGAATACGCGATGCGAGGTTGAGTTGGCCGAGTTCCCCATGCGCCCAGGATTCCAACCCGCCCACGTCGTGCCATTGCTGTTCGATGCGCGCGTAGGCCAACTCGTGCTCGATGTCAGCCACCAGCCACCGGGCGTGGGCGTAGCGGTCCGAACTCGTCGCATCCGGCGCGCGCAGCCGCGCGAACCAGCGGACCGCTTCGGCGTTTATCTCGTCCGACATGGCTCCTACCTCCCGTCGAATTGATCCACCGCGGCGGACACCGCCGCAAGCGCCCGGGTCATGTGGTATTCCACCGCCTTGCGGGACAAGCCCACCTGCTTGGCGATCTCGGCATACGTATACGGCTCGAAGCGATGCAGCAGGAACACGTGGCGTGTCTTCGCCGGGAGCGAAGTCAGCGCCTCCTGCACCGCAAGCAACTGTTCGCGACCCATCAGCCGGCGCTCCGGGTTGCCGTCGACAGCCGCCTCTTCGTTATCGCCAGCGTGTTCGACCTGATGCCGGGCCTTGACGCGGCGTCGGCGCAGCACGTCGAGCGCAAGGCGGTTCGCCACGGTGAAGCAGAGCCGGCGCAGGTCCCTCACGTCTTCCGACTCCGCCCGGCGGAGCAATTTCTCGAACGTGTCCTGCGCCACCTCGCGTGCTTCCTCGACGTTGCCGAGCTTGCGCACCAGCAAACGGTGCAACTCCGGCGAGGCGTGATCGTAAAGCTGGACGACCTCGGCTCGCCTCCTCGGCTCGCTCGGTTGCGCGGACTGGTCGACTCACATCTATCTCAGCCCGACGATTCTGGTTTCACATAAAGTATGACGCACGACCGTGCGTATACCCTAAACCATGCATGGCTGCGACGGCGCGCGGCCGATGATGCCGTGTTCCACTACACCAGTGCGGAGGGTTTGTACGGGATTCTGTCATCAGGCGGCTTTGGAGCGCCGCTCATGTCGCGACAAACGACGAGTCCTCACCTAAAGACAGGGTTTTGGAGTCGGCGCTCAAGCAAAGTCTGGCCGTAGACGACCGCCACGGGCGCGTCGAAGCAGCATTGAAGACTTTGCGACTGGACTTCGACCATGCTCCGGCCAGCCTCGAGGAAGACCTCCTCTGCGTTATGGACCACTTCGTCACCCCCCCTATGTCACGTCCTTCTGCAGAGGCCAGTCCGAAAAGGGACAATCTCGACCGCATACGAGCCAGTGGCGTCGTTGCGGAGGCCTTGGCGGGAACGCGATCGAGATCAGCCGCAGCAAACTTGCCAGCCCGCTGTCCGTAGTGCTAGTCGGCTACGCCGCGTTTCGGTTCGGACTCTTCGTCTGGTCCTTCCAGGACCGGCGGAGCGTTAGGAATGTCGATGATCATCTCCGTGAAGCTTCCCACCTCCGATTCGACGCGGATTGTGCCGCCATGTTGCCGCACGATATCGCTGGAGATCGCAAGACCAAGACCATTACCCCGATCCGTGGGCTTGGTGGTAAAGAACGGATTGAAGATCTTGTCGATGATCTCCTTCGGCATGCCTGTCCCGTTGTCGCGCACGCGAATCTCGACCGTTTCCTCCATGCGCCGCGTCGAAACGGCGAGGATCGGTTTGTAGTCGTCGTCGGAAGCCCCGCGCCGCTCATTCGTGGCGTCGCAGGCGTTGCCCACCATGTTCAGGAAGACCCGGCCCAGGTCCTGGGGAACGACATTGATTTCGCCAGCATCGGGGTCGAAGGCCTCCTGGATATCGAGTTGGAATTTCGAATCGGTCGCTCGCGCGCTGTGGAAAGCGAGGCGGACGTGCTCTTCGAGCAGGCTGTTGATATCCGTCGGCTGTCGCCCGCCGGAACTTCGCCCCATCCGCAACATGTCGCGCACGATCCGGTCGGCGCGATCACCGTGACTGCGGATGCGCTCGAGGTTCTCCGTGAGGTCCTGGCAAATCTCGTCGATCAACTCGCGCTGTTCTCCGTCCATCGACTCGCGGACCTCGTCAAGAGTTTCCCGCAACTCCTCGATCAGTTCGCTCGACGCCTCGGCAAAGTTCTTGACGAAATTCAACGGGTTCTTGATTTCATGCGCCACGCCGGCAGTTAGTTCGCCCAGCTCCGCCAACTTCTGCGAGGCGATGATCTGATCCTGCGCCTCGTGCAGATCGGCCAGCGCCTTTTCGATGGCCGCGTTCTTCTCCCGCAGCTCTTCCGCCAGCTTCTCCACCAGGTTCAATCGTTGAACCTCCAGGGCGTGGCGGCGAAAGACTTCGAGCGCATCGGCCATTTCGGCGACTTCGTCGTGCCCGCTGATGTCGACTTCCGCTTCCAGGTCGCCGTCCGCCATGCGCCGCATGCTGCTGGACAGGCGGTCGATGCGGCGCAATATGACGCCGCCCACAAACAACCAGGCGATCAATATGGCGCCAATGATGCTGACGACGTTGAGTCCCAACAGCAGGTGCCGCCCGGTGAGGATCGCTTCCGTGGACGCGCTGGTCGCCTCGTCGACGCTGGCTCGCGCCGTGCCGACATAACTCTCGACGTCAGCAACCAGGTCGATTTCCAGGTCGTGATTACGCTTCTCCAGGGCCCGTTGCCGGTCGACAAGCTGCAAGGCCGTAGTCCGCACGTCGAAACCGCCCTCCTCCCCCACTCCCAGTTCCGCGAGCCGGGCGAACAGCGGCGCAACGGCTTCTCCAGCGGAAGAACCACGAAGTGCCGCCAAGCTCCGTTCGATGCCTCCAATCGAGGCTTCAAAGCGCTCGCGCAACGGTTCGATCAGGGGAGAATCAGACATGTTGAAGGCGCTCGCCAACAGTTGCGTGGCAATGCTGGCTTCGCGCCGCAATGAAGCCAGGTGCCGATAGCGATCAAACTCCGCCGTGGAGAAATGCTGCTCGTGGGGAACCCGCGACTCGTTGAGATCACGATAGCCCGTCATCGCGTAGAACAATTGGTCATCGATCGCCGTCGTCAGAACGACGGCCAATCGGTTCTCCAGCGCGGCCAGTTCCGAGCGCACCGCTTCGCTGCGCTCCGCAAGCTCGAAACCAGCCTGTACGGATGCCTTGATCGCCTCCGTATTGGCAATGAGTTCCGCACCGTGCTCACGAATCCGTTCATGGGTTTCGCCCTTGTCGCGCAACTCCGCCAACAACAAGTCGAAGGCGTCCCGTTCGGCGTCCACTCGCGCGGCGACATCCCCGAACGACCGGGCGTCGGCGGCAGTCAGTCGCGGCGCCGCCGCGACCAGGGCGCCGCTTTGCTGCACCACGGCGAACGCCGCCTCCATCTCCGGCACGCTGTATTCGTTCACCCGGCTCTGCATGTTCCCGACGCGGTTGAAGGCAAACCAGCCCACCAGGCTGGCGAATGCGGTGAAGGCAACCGCAAAGCCGATACCGGCATAGAGTCGGACCGAAATCCGGCGGCTGGCCAGCAGCAGGCGCCTCAGATTCTCGCGGATCACCGGACCAGACCCTTGAGCGAATCGACTTCGCGGTAGCGTCCGCCAGCGTCGATCATGGTGAGAAATACGATATCCGATCCCTGGTTGTCGTTCTCGCCATAGCGCAATTCGAAGCCGTCCAAGTCAATCGGTTCGTCACCGCGCAACACCTCGAGAAATGCGCTCCTGGTCACTTCCTCGCCGCACCGCCGAAGAGCGGCGATCGCCAGGCGTCCCGCCAGGTATCCCTCGAAAGACACGAAACCAGGCGCCGCGTACGCGTCGTGGGCGGCCAGCGCTCGCGCATAACTGCCCACCACCGGCGGCGCTTCGCCGGTCGGGAAAGGCACCACCTGCGTGACGATCACGCCCGCGCCGCCTTTGCCGAGTTCGTTCACCAAGGCGTTGCTGCCAACGAAGGATATCGTCACAAACACGGGATCGAAGCCTGTATGCCGCGCCCACTTGATGAACGTGGCGACGGGCTGGTACGCCCCCACGAGGATCACCGCGCCCGGATCGGTTCTTCGTATGTCCATCAAGCCCGTCTTCACCGCAGTTGTGTTCCGGGAATATACGCCGGTGGACACGGGCTCCATGCCGCGCCGCTCAAGGGCCGCGCGAACTCCCCGATAGCCGGCTCGCCCAAAGGAATCGTCCTGGTACATGACGGAGATGCGATCAATGCCGAGATCGCCGATCAGCCGCTCCACCATCTCTTCGGTTTCCTGGTCGTACGATGCGCGCAGGTTGATGACGTTCGGAAACTCCGAATCCCGCAGAAAGGCTGCACCAGTGAACGGTGCAACGTAGGGGATGCCCGCCGCAGAGGCCACCGGCGCCGCTGAACGTGACGTCGGCGTGCCGACGGCCCCGATCAAGGCAAAGACCCTGTGCTCCTCGATAAGCCGCTGCGTGTTGACGACCGCCGTTTCCGGTTCGTACGCATCGTCGAGGAAAACGAGCTCCAGTCGCCGACCATGCACCCCGCCGTCTCGGTTCGCCTCGGCGAAAGCGGCTGTTATGCCGAGGCGCATGTGCGTGCCGAGTTCCTCGGCAGGACCACTAAACGCCGCAGACTGTCCAAACAGGATACGGCCTTCAGTCACGCCCGTTGCCGCAATATCAACTTGGGCCGGAGATCCTCCCGCGCCAGATTCCGTCCTCGCCGCTTGCTGCGCGCTCGTCGACAGGGAAGCCGCCATCAGCGCCGCAGACATCGCCAGGTCAGGCATTCGCCGCCTCGGCGCGACCCCGAAAACCATGCGGACTCCGTCGCGCCACCACGTCATGGAAGCCGCACCGCGTGCCTTGGCGACACCCCGCTGGCCGGAGTTACTTCCATGGTCGACGAGCTGGGCCCGGCCAGGAGCCTTCAGCGGAGCCTTCAGCAGAGCCTTCAGCCGGGGAGCGCGAGGGGGTACCCCTCGAAAGAAAACAGCAGCGCGAGGGGGCACCCCTCGCAAGAAAACACCGAGACCGGAGGCGTCGGTCGCGGGGCACTCTCATGCGGTATTTCGCTTTGTCAGCGTCAAGCGATTGCAGTCGTTTTCGCGCCGGTACTCCACATGATCCATCAAGGTCTTCACAAAATGGACCCCCAAGCCCCCGATATTGCGCGCCTCGAGCGTGGCCTCCACATCCGGCTCCGCGGTCTCCTGCAGGGGGTCGAAAGGCTGGCCGTCGTCGATAACATCAATAACAATGCCATCGCTGTCCGATTTTAGCCTCACCTCGAATTCATGCGGCTCGCCATCGTCGTAGGCATAGCTGATGACGTTCATCACGACTTCCTCAAGCGCCAACTTGATGTGATAGGACATCTGCTCAGACCATTGCTCCGCCCAGCCGAAGTCGTCCACCGCGCGGTCCAGACGGACCATCTCGTCCGTATTGTTGAGAAGACGGAACGTCGCCTTCGCGCCGCCGTCGTCGCGTGCTTCCTGCTCCTGGGCAGCGGGTTCGTCGGGACTCACGATCCGCCCTCCTTGCGCATGATCGTCACGCACGTAATGTCGTCGAACTGCGGTGCGTCGCCAGCGAACGCCTCGACGGCGCCGAACACCGCCTCGTTCGCTTCTCGGACAGAACCCGGAGGGCCACCACGAAAAACCTCCTGCAGTCGATCCGCACCGAACTCTTCGTCTTTGGAGTCAATCGCCTCGGTGACGCCGTCCGTATACAACACCACCAACTCTCCCGGCGCCAGCGTGACAGAGCTCTCTTCGAACTGGTACTCGGGCATAACGCCGAGCGCGATGCCGTCCGTCGTGGGCAAGTAGTCAGACGTTCCATCGACGTGAACCAGCAGAGGCGGATTGTGGCCCCCGTTGGCATAGGTGAAGTCGCCGGTCGTCGGGTCGAAGACCGCATAGAAGACAGTGACAAACATCAAGGACTCGTTGTCCTCCTCAAGCAGGGCGTTGACCGAACTGAGGACAATGCCCGGTTCCTCAGCGCCAATGGCCGAACCCTTTAGCAGCGTGCGGCTCGACATCATGAACAATGCTGCGGGAACGCCCTTGCCGGAGACATCCGCGATGGCGATCCCCGTACGGTCGCCCTCGAGGCGCGCGAAGTCGAAGAAGTCGCCACCGACCTCGCGCGCCGGCACCATGTTGGCAAATGTCTCGTAGCCCGCGCCCTTGGGGAAGACCTTGGGCAGTATCGACTGTTGCATCTGGCTCGCCACGGTGAGCTCGTTTCTGATTGCAACCAGTTGATCGCGGGACTCCAAGGCATCGCGCCACACCGCCATGTGCACGAGAGTGCGATCGATCGTGATTCTCAGGTCGTCGAAGTCGATGGGTTTGGTAATGAAGTCGAACGCGCCGCGATTCATGGCCGTTCGGATGTTCTTCATGTCGCCGTATGCCGACACGATCACGGAACGGATGTTGGGGTCGACCTTGGAAACCTGGTCCAGCAGGGCGAGCCCGTCCATTTGCGGCATGTTGATATCGGACAGGACCATCTCGATATCGGGCTGCTCGTTCAATCGCTCGAGGGCCTCAACACCGTTGTGCGCGAACACGAACTCGTAGCGGCCCGCCCGAACATACCTGCGCATGCGCTGCCGCATGAGAGGTTCGAGATCGGGTTCGTCGTCAACAACAAGGATCTTGTGTTCTGCCATCGCTTCAACCGCGTTCCTGACACAGGCTAGTATTTTCAAATGCGGCCCGCGAAGTCATCGCTCGGTCGGCCCGGCATACTTCCGCCCCTATCCTATAATAGACTCCCGACGGACATCCTCCCGCCAGCCAATCCATGCATTGCGATTACGAACTCGACGCGGCAATACACGACGAGCTGTTCGAGGCCCTCGCCGCGCCGCGCAAACATTGCCGCAAACTGTACAAAGTCCTCCGCGAGCTCTCTGCCGAGGAACTCGCCAGCATCCAGGAACATGTCACCGCGGCGTTCTCAAACGAAGGGATATCCTTCACGTTGTATGGCGACAACGACGAGATCGAACGCATCATTCCCATCGACTGCATTCCCCGCATACTCTCGGGCGCCGACTGGAAGCTGATCGAGTCGGGCCTCAGCCAGCGCATCCTCGCCTTGAACCATTTCCTGCAAGACGTCTACGGCGATGCGCGCATTGTCGCCGACGGCGTCATCCCCGCCACCGTCGTGCGCGGTTGCCCCCAGTACCGAGCCGAGATGCGGGGCGTGTCTGTCCCCGAGGGCGTCTGGGTGGCCATCTGCGGCACCGATATCGTGCGCACCAACGATGGCTTCCAGGTGCTGGAAGACAATCTGCGCGTACCCTCCGGCGTCTCCTACATGATCGCCAATCGCAAAGCGGTGAAGGCAAGCCTGCGGCGCCTCTACCGAAGCTACCGCGTGCGCGAAGTCGAGAACTACGGACGCCTTTTGTTCGAAACCCTGCGCGAACTGGCGCCCAACGGACGATCCAATCCCAGCATAGTGCTGCTCACGCCGGGCGTGTACAACGCGGCCTTCTACGAGCACATATTTCTCGCCGATGAGATTGGGGCGGAACTGGTGGAAGGCCGCGACCTCATGGTGAACGACGGATTCGTCTATATGCGGACCACCCGGGGATTGCGGCGCGTGGATGTCATCTACCGCCGCATGGATGACGATTTTCTCGATCCGTTGGCGTTCCGCGAGGACTCGCTGCTCGGCGTTCCGGGTTTGCTGCACGCGTACCAACTCGGCAATGTGACCCTCGCCAACGCGCCGGGGACCGGCGTCGCCGACGACAAGGGCGTGTATGCCTACGTGCCGGACATGATCCGCTACTATCTGAGCGAAGAACCGATCCTCGCCAACGTCCCGACGCGCCTGTGCCGATGGCCCGACGATCTCGAGTACACCCTGGACAACCTGGAAAACCTGGTAGTGAAACGCGTTGGCGCGTCGGGCGGTCACGGCATGCTGGTCGGGCCCGAATCGACCAGGCGGGAACGCGAGGCGTATGCCCAAGAACTGCGCGCCAACCCGTCGGACTTCGTTTCCCAACCCGTGCTGCCCCTGTCGCGGGCACCGTGCCTGGTCGACGGCAAGGTGGAGCCCCGGCACGTGGATCTGCGTCCTTTCGTTCTGCGCGGTCGCGAAACCCGAATCGTACCCGGCGCGTTCTGCCGCGTGGCACTACGCCGCGACAGTCTGGTCGTGAACTCCAGCCAGGGGGGAGGCGGCAAGGACTGTTGGGTGCTCAAGGACTAGCATGTTGTCGCGCAGTGCGCAGGGACTGTACTGGATGGGGAGGAACCTGGAGCGCGCCGAACACCTGGGCAGGCTGTTGCGCAACCAGGTGGAGTCGCTGGTAGACCGGCCAGTCCGAGAGATCCATTTCGGCTGGAACCGGATCTACGGCAGCCTCCACCGGCAGCCCCCGGTCGGCAACCTGGAGCCCGGCGGCGACGAGGATTTTACGCTGGCCGACTCCTATACCCTTGCGGACGATCTCACATTCGAGCGCTCGAATCCCGACTCGGTCTGGAGTTGCTTCTCCCTTGGCCGCGAGAATGCGCGCCAGATGCGCCACTGCATCAGCGCCGACATGTGGACGAGTCTGAACGTCGCCTATCTTCGCCTGCAGGGACAGCGCATCGAAGATATCTGGAGGACTTCTCCGGAAGACTTCTACATGCAGACGTGTCAGGACATTCACGCCTTCGGCGGCGTGGCGGAAGCGACCATGTATCGCGACGAGGGGTGGCGATTCATACGTCTCGGGCGCTTCATCGAGCGCGCTCAGCTCGCCACGTCCCTGTTCCTGGCCCATATTGCGGCCGTCGAAGCGCAGGAGGAATCACTCGACTCCGACTCGACGAGCCTGTTGCACGTATACCGGGCCTTCGCCGCATACAAACAGGAGCACAGCGTCGAGATCCGACCGGACCGCGTATTGACCCTGGTCGCCACGGACCCGCTCCTGCCGAGTTCACTATGTCGGTCGCTCGACGCCGTGGCGCAGGAACTCGACGCCATTGGGCCGGGGCCCGGCACACGGGACAGCGCCGCCGCCGAGAGACTCGCGGGCCGTGTGTGCGCACTTGTTCGATACGACTGGCCGGATGTCGAAAACCACGCAGCGGTGCTGCGCAAGGCGAACGAATACTGCCGCGACCTGCACGATCTCATTACGGGCGCTTACATGGAATACCCGATTGAGGACCGCCTCCCTTGAAGTCCGCGATGAAAGGCGTTCGCTACAACATAGAGCACACCTCCTGCTACCGCTACGGGGCGCCCGCGCAAAGCTGTGTCATGACGCTTTGCCTGCGGCCGAGGGATGACCACGGCCAATCGCTGCACGGGTTCGAAATCAAGACGGAACCCGCCGCCGTGCTGAACGCGCAAACCGACTACTACGGCAACACGCATCACGTTTTCAATCTCCACCAGGAGCACGAGGCGCTGCGCATCATGATGCACTCCGACGTCTGCTCTGCCGTGCCGGATCCCCTGCCCCTGGCGCTCCCGCGCGACGCGTGGCGCGAAGCGCGATCCTGGTCGAATTCGTTCGAGTACTGGGACTTCGCGTCGCCGAGCGCGCTGACCCGTCCGACTCCCGCATTGACCGCGTTTATTGATCGCCACCAGATCGCTCCCGCGGCGGACCCGCTGACTGATCTGCTGCGACTCTCGAGCACGCTGCATCGCGCGTTCCGCTACGAGCCTGGAACCACCACCGCCGAATCCACGACGGAGCGCATTCTCGAAACCGGCTGCGGAGTTTGCCAGGACTACGCCCATGTCATGATCGCCATCGCGCGCTTCTGGGGGATTCCGTCTCGCTATGTCTCCGGCTATCTTGCCGACGCCAGCCTCAATGCCGAGACATCCGTCGGCACCCACGCCTGGGTGGAATGTCGCTTGCCCGAAATCGGATGGCTCGGATTCGATCCCACCAATAACGCCCTTGCCGACGAGCAATACATCCGCGTCGGCGTCGGCCGCGATTACCGCGACGTCTCGCCCACTCGGGGCGTGCGACACGGGGGCGGCGAGACGCAGCTCGAAGTCGAGGTGCTGGTGCGCTGCCTGGAAAGCAGTCCAGCGTCCTAGCCCGGGCTAGGCCTTGAGCGGGGCAGGTGTCTCGACCAGCGAGGAAATCTCGGACTCGGAAAAACCGAACTCCTGGAGGACTTCACGTGTGTCGCGCCCGGTATCCGGCGCGGCGCGCTCGAACCGCTCGGGTTGGGGGAAACGCGACAGGTTGATCGGTGATCGGATCAGGTGCACGTCGCCGAGTTCGGGATGCGGTGCCGGCTTCGTCATCTTCAGGAACTTCGCCTGGGGGTTTTCGTACGCCTGGGCGATGTTGTTGACCGGCCCACAGGGGACGCCGACCGGGTTCAGGCGTTCGATCAGCTCTTCGACGGTCAGGTCCGCGATCGCCGCCTCGATGTCGCGCGTGAGCGAGGCCTTGTTCCGAGCGCGGTCCTGAAACGTCGCATACGCCTGGGCATGCAATAGGTGCTCCGCATCGACAGCGCGGCAGAAGCTCTTCCACATTCGGATCGAGGACGCCGCGATATTGACCAGGCCGTTGCGACACGCGTAGGTGCCCATCGGCGTCGCCACGGGGTGGTGGTTGCCCTGTTGTCCCGGCACCTCTCCGAGCATCGTGTAGCGCGCGCCCTGGAAATCTATCTTGTTCAGCATCGCTTCGAGCAGCGACGTGTGCACCCACTGCCCTTCGCCGGTTCTCTCGCGGTGCAAGAGGGCCAACAGGATGCCCTGGCCGAGAAACATGCCCGCCGCAGTATCGCTGATGGCGATGCCAACGCGCATGGGGCCACTCGCGGGGGTCCCCGTAATCGACATCAGGCCACTCATCCCCTGCACGATCTGATCGACGCCGGGACGCGAACCGTATGGACCTTCCTGTCCGAATCCGGAAATGCTGGCGTAGATGATCGCCTTGTTCACGGCCTTTACGGATTCGTAGTCGACCCGCAGTCGATGCTTCACCTCGGCGCGGAAGTTCTCTACGACGATATCGGCGGCGGCCGCCAGGTGCATGAACGCGGCGTGGCCATCTTCGCTCTTGAGGTCGAGCACTATGCCGCGCTTGTTGCGATGCAGGTTCTGCTCGTCCGGCCCGTGACGCGCCCCGATGAGCCTGCTATTCCCTCCCGGGGGCTCGATCTTGATGACGTTCGCGCCCCAATCGGCGAGCAACCGCACCGCGGTGGGTCCCGCGCGGGCATGGGTGAGGTCGAGAACCGTATACCGGCTTAGGGGTAGTTCCTGCATCGGATCTTGCTTCGATATCGAGGGGGTTCGCCCATCATACCCGACCGAATACGACCTCGTTGCCCCGCGCCGGTTGGGCGGGGACATTCTGCGAAAGACTCAGCGAGCATGCGGCGAAGGCCGCGCCGACCAGGAACACGGCGGCCGGCGAAACGATCCACACCATCCCCAGAACCGCCGGGATGATCACCGCGGCGATGTGGTTGATGGTAAAGGACACCCCCGCCGTGGAAGCGATGTCCGCCGGGTCGGCGATCTTTTGCAAATAGGTCTTGATGGCGATGGCGAGCGCGAAAAACATGTGGTCCGCCACGTACAGTCCGGCGGCAAGATACGCGTTCTCGACGAACGCGTACGCGGTGAAGACGCCGATCAGGCCGATGTACTCGAACGTCAGCGCGCGGCGCTCGCCGATGCGCCCGATGATCGCGCCGATGCGTTCCGCAAAAAGCCAGTTGAAAACGTGGTTGATGAGGAACAGGGCAGCGATGTTTTGCGCGCTGTAATCGAACTTTTCCACCATGAGGAAGCCGGCGAAAACAATAAAGATCTGACGTCGCGCGCCGGACAGAAACGTCAGTCCATAGTAAAGCCAGTACCTTCGCCGCAGGACGATGCTCTTGCGTTGCGGCGTCTTCGAAGTGAACCGCGGGAAGGAAGCGAGCACGGCTGCGAGAACGAGCACGCCGCCGCCCGCCACCAGGTAAATCCACACATAGTCGATCCCGATCGAGAGGGCGGCCCACACCGCCGCGAAGCAGACGAGGGATGCCATGGACCCGACGGCGATCAGCTTCCCGAGAATGCGGGGCGCCTCCTCTTTGGACAGCCATTGCAGCGACAGTGATTGCCTTACGGTCTCGAAATAGTGGAAGCCGATCGACATCAGCACCGCTGTGCAGTACAGGCCGTACTCGAAAGGGAAGAAGCCGGTCAGCGCCGTACCGACGCCGAACAAGGCGACGGCGATCACCGCGAACGTCTGTTCCCTCAACACGAGCAACACGAATACGGCGGTGAAAGCGAGGAACCCGGGAACCTCCCGCAGGCTCTGCAGGATGCCGATCTCGACGCCAGTGAACCCGGCGCGCTCGATGACGAAGTTGTTCAGCAACGCCTGCCAGGCCGCGAAGCCGAGCGGTATCGCGATGCTGGCGACGATGAGAAAAAACCTGGGCGTGCGCAGGTGTACCGGAATCATATAGGCGCCGGGCGCGGTCACTTGGTCAGGCTGGTGTAGACGCGATCGATGAAGCCGAGCGATGCCGACTCCAGTCCGTAAGTCTCATCGAAGTCCGCAGTGACCTTTTCAGCGATCACCTCTTCCCTGGTCCTGCCTTCGGCGATCAGGGCGGCGACCCGCGACCGAACTGCCTCCAGCATGGTGACATAGGCCACGACGGCAGCCCGGTCCGTGATGGCGCCATGACCCGGAATCACCACCGCGTCTTCGTGAAGTTCCGCCAGAACCGTTCGGCAAAACGCGATCATGCCGTCGATGTCGCCGCCGCTATCGACATCGATGAAGGGATAGCCGGTGGTGACGAACACGTCACCGAAGTGCACGGCGTTTTGTCCGCGAAAGATGACGGCGGTATCGCCGGTGGTGTGGGCCGGCCCCGCGTGAATGAGATCGATCCGTTCGCCGTTGAAATGCAACCGCATGCGGCGGGCATAGGTTATCGCCGGCAGCGCCGCCGCGGGATAGGGCTCCTGGCGATACCTGGCGATCACCAGGTTGATCATTCCGCCCCGCGCCATGTCGCGGCGCGCATTGGCGTGCGCCAGAATGCGCGTCCCGGCGGGCCCCAGGGCCAGGTTGCCCTGGGCGTGATCGAAATGCCAATGGGTATTGACCACGTAGTCGATCGCGCTCCCGGCGCCGGTCTCCCGCCCGAGCGCTTCGATGGCGGCACGGATCTTCGGCACCATTTCCGGGAATTGGTCGTCGACGATGAGCACGCCATCCGTGCCGATGGATACCGCGATGTTGCCGCCCAGGCCGAACAGCGCATAGAGACCCTCGCCCACCTGTTCGGTAGTGACCTCGGCCGTCTCGAAGTCCCAGCCGAATCGTTCGAGCAGTTCGTCGAGGGACATCGCATTGTCCGCGGCAGCCGAAGCCGCCAGCCACACCGACACCGCCGCCATCATCGTCTTCGTTGTGTGCATCGTTCCGGCGTCCGTCAATCCGGCAGTCCGAGAATGCGCTTCGCGACGATGTTGAGTTGGATCTCGGAGGTGCCGCCCTCGATGCTATTGGCCTTGGAGCGCAGCCATTCGCGGGTCGTAGCGAGTTCCCTGTCAGCGAATCCGTCTCCCGACCAGCCGAGGGCCTGAACGCCGAGTATCGACACCAGGATGTCGTGGCGCGTCTTGTTCTGTTCCGTTCCGTAGTACTTGAAGAACGACGAAGTGAAAGTCGGCGCGCGGCCGCTCATGGTTTCCTCGCCGCTGCGGCGCATCGAGAGGCTGAATGCGCGGTCGTTCATGCCATGTTCGATCACCCGCGCGCGCAATCCGTCGTCGGCGATGCGACCCCGATCATGGCCCGCATATCGCTTCGCGAGCGCCTGCAGCGAGCGCGCGCGTCCCCCACCGCCGCGACCGCCGCCGATGCCGCCACCGATCGACGTTCTTTCGTACTGGAGTAACCGCTTCGCGACGGTCCAGCCCTTTCCCGGCACGCTGACCACATTGCGCTTCGGCACGCGCACATCGTCAAAAAACGTCTCGCAAAAAGGCGATGCGCCGCTGATCAAACGTATCGGCATGACCGTGACGCCCGGCGATTCCATGTCGAACAGAATGAACGTGATGCCGTCGTGTTTGGAGGCATCCGGATCGGTGCGCACCAGGCAGAACATCCAGTCCGCATGGTCGGCGTTCGAGGTCCAGATCTTCGAGCCATTGATAACGTAGTCGTCCCCGTCCTCCACCGCGCGGGTCTGAAGCCCGGCGAGGTCCGACCCGGAACCGGGTTCGCTATATCCCTGGCACCACCAGATGTCGCCGCGCACGATTTTCGGAATGTGCTCCCCGCACTGTTCCGGGGACCCGAATTCCAAAAGCGCGGGGCCGATCATGCTCGTCCCCATGCCGCCGCCCAGCGCCGGCCGCGCATTGATGCGCTGGAGTTCCTCGTCCAGCACCTGCGTCCGGTCCTTCGACAGGCCGCCGCCGCCGTATTCGGCAGGCCACATGGGCAGCGTCCAGCCGCGGTCCGCCATCCGATCCAGCCACAGCTTGGTATCCGGGTTCTTGTACCGGGCCCGTCGACCGAAGCCGGGGATTTCATCCGCCGGCATGGGCGTGCGCATGCTCGCCGGACAGTTCTCCTCCAGCCATGCCCGCGTTTCTTCCCCAAAACTCATATCACGACTCGCGTTCCAGTACCTTTCCTCTCGCCACCACCAGCACCGGCGCCTCAAGCGCACCGATGTCGGTCAGCGGATCTCCTTCCACGAACACCATGTCGGCGGCGTGGTTCTCGGCGATGCGCCCGGTGACGCCGTTCAAGCCCAGCGCATCCGCGCAATCCGACGTGGCCGAGCGCAGCGTCTCCACCGACGTCAGCCCGGCGAAGCGCGCAAATACCGGCAACGCTTTCGCCAGATCCTGGTGCCGCACATTCGGGATGCCGGCATCCGTCGATGCGATCAGGCGCACCCCGGCCGCGCGCATGCGAGCGAAATTCCCTTGCACGGCCTTCTCGAACTTGCCGTCGCCGCCGGTGAAGCGCTTCCAGCCCGCGCTGATTGTAGGAGAAACCCAGACTCCCTGGCGCGCGATTTCCGCCGCGACATCCGGATCGTATCCACTTCGGCGCCCGTCGTCCCCAAGCCAGGAACAGTGTTCGATGGTCGCAACCCCCGCGCTCGCCGCATGCGCGATACCCTGCGTACCGTGGCAATGCGCGGCCACGTCCAGACCGCGCTCATTGGCGTAACGCACGATGGCGCTGGTCGAGGCTGCGTCGAACTGCGCGGACCTGGGCGACGAGTGCTTCGTCATCATGCCACCGGTGGCCATGATCTTGATCAGGTCAACGCCATGCTTGGTCTGGCGTTCGATCACCCCGCGCGCCGCGTCCACATCGCGCGCCTCGCCGCCCCAAAAGTGGCAGTGGCCCCCGACCGAGGTCACCGGCTGCCCCGCGCACAACAGCCTTGGCCCGGTCAATTCGCCAGCGTTGACGCGATTTCGCAAATCGATTTCGAGCCACTTGCCCCCGCCAAGGTCGCGCGCCGTCGTGATGCCCGCGCGCACCATCTCTTCGGCCCGCCAAATCATTCCCCGCCGGACCTCGTCATCGGTTGCGGCAAGCTGTTCGTCGGGCGTGCGCAGAGCCGGATCCAGCGTCATGTGCACGTGCGCGTCGATCAGGCCCGGAACGAGCGTCAGGCCGGACATGTCGCGAACCTCGTCGCCGTCCGCGTCCTCGTCCACGGCGACGATGATCCCGTTTTCTACTGCAACGGCACCAATGCCGAGATAGTCGGCGGCGACGCCATCCCAGATTCGCGCATTCCGATAGGTAATCCTTCCCACGCGCGAGATTGTATCCCAGCCGGCCGGGCTAGCTGTGGATTCAATCAGCGCGTCGTCAGACGCTGAACTGCGGCCTCGTTGATATCGACGCCGAGTCCCGGCGCATCGCCAAGGTGCGCGACCCCGTTCTTCGGCAACACTACCTCCCCGTACAGGTCCGCCACATCGTCCAGGGGACCGGAGAACTCGACGGAGAATTCGTGCGGGCGGGTGGCGTTTTGCACCGTCGCGTAGACGTGCAGCGATGCCATGGAATTGATCCCCGCCTGGGGGCTGTGTGGCATGACGGGCTTGTTCAGGACGGTCGCCATCTCGTAGATGCGCTTGACTTCGCTGGGACCACCCGCATTGAGGATGTCGGGCTGCAATATGTCCGGGTTGCCGAGCAGCACCAGGTGGTGGAACCACCAGCGGAAGGCATCCTGTTCACCCGCGGACACGGCGACATCGAGGGCGTCGCTCACCTGCTTCAGTCCTGGCAGATCGTAGTGCGGGATCGGCTCCTCGAAGTGATCGATGCCGAGTTCTTCGAAGCGCCGGCCCTGCTGGATGGCGGTGGACACCGAGTAGCCGTTGTTGGCATCGAAACCGAGGTATTCGCCCCCGGACAGGTATTCGCGCACCAGCTTGAACATGCGGTAGTCCTTGTCCGGATCCACATCCTGACGCCAGCCGCGCCAGTCCATGCGAATCTTGAACGCGCGGAAGCCTTGCTCCCAACCGTTCTGGACCAGGCGCAGCATTTCCTCGGGACGCATCCTCCAGCCGGATCCGGTGCTCCAGTACAGGGGGATCGTGTCCCGTCTCGCACCGCCCATCAACGTATGCACGGGCAGTCCCGCATCCTTGCCCAGCAGGTCCCAGAGCGCGATGTCGACCGCGCCTACAACCCAGCCCGGCAGCTTGTAAGAGCGCTCGTCGCGCCCCAGGGCGAAGGTCTCCCAGTGCCGATCGAGCGAGCGCGGGTCTTCACCGATCAGCGCCGGCTTGATCGCGCCATCAAGGTAGGCATTGAACACCGCGCTGTTACGGCCGGACACTTCCGCAAAACCTTCGACGCCAGCATCGGTCTGGACGCGCAGCAGGCCCTTGCCGATGGCGAGGGGCGTGTGGGTGATATCTGTAACTCTCATTTGGCTTGCCAGCGCGGCGAGGGGCTCCGCCGAATGGCGCCACTATACCAAACCATGCCTGCGGTCCCTGTCGTTCCTGGACGCCAACCAGTCGGTGACGGGACGCACTTGGGGCCGCGCATAGAGACAAGGAAGCATCGCTTTCCCCTATTGGCCGTGCGGAGTTGATCGTTGGTGGTTCCAGGGTATTCAATGATCGTAACCGCGCGAACGCGTCATATAAGGAATGGGCAATGGATTTTGGATTGACGGGGAAACGCGGACTGGTAGTCGGCGGCAGCCGCGGAATCGGCAAGGCGATCGCGCTCGAACTCGCGCGCGAGGGCGTCGATCTCGCTATCAGCGCGCGCACCGCGGATGAACTCGCGCGAACGGCGCGAGAGATCTCGACGGCGACCGGGCGGCGCGTGTTCCCCATACCCTGCGACGTGACGGACCGCGACCGCGTCGAAGCTGCGGTGGGCGGAGCCGCCCGAGAGCTCGGAGGACTGCAGATCCTCATCAACAGCGGCTCCCGGCCCGGAGGCTCGCCCACGGCGACGGGCCGGATCGATACCATCGTCGACGAAGACTTCCTCGACGATTTCAACGTCAAATACATGGGCGCCTTGCGCTGCGCCCGCGCGGCGATCCCCCACTTGCAAGCCTCGGGTTGGGGCAGGATCGTCAACATCAGTGGCCTGAACGCGCGCGTCGCCGGCAACATGAGCGGCGGCGCCAGAAACGCTTCGCTTGTGCACCTCACGCGTACGCTCGCCATGCAGTTGGGTCGCGACGGGATCACCGTCAACTGTATCCATCCGGGCGCCACGCGTACGGAACGCACCGCCGTGGTGCTCAAGGCGCGCGCGACAAGGGCCGGCCTCACGCCCGCTCAGGTGGAAGCGCGCGACTACGCGGAGGACAGCCCGCGAAGCAACTCGATCGGGCGGATAGTGGATGCCGCCGAGATCGGCCACCTCGCGGTATTCCTCTGCTCCGACAAGTCCTGGGCGATCAATGGCGAAGTGATCGCCGCCGATGGCGGCGGCAGCCGGTCCGTGTACTACTGAACCCTCGAGACTTTCGGCGGGCGGTCAGGGTTGGCCTCCAATTAGGCTTCGCCGCTACCAACGGGAAACCAGGATCGCAGCGTCTCCCTCATCTCCACTAACGCAGGATCGTTGCAGTTTCTCGGATGCGACGCGCGCGCTATTCGGTCGAATAGAGTCGCCGAAAGGCGGGGGCGTCTATCAGGCTGCGCATTCCGAATAGCCGTCCTCATTGCACGTTTCGGGTCTGGCGGTTTCGGCTTGTCGGCGGGCCACAGTTCCCGGTCGCGCAACCAACTCCTCAGTGATCCAAAATCCGGACCCCATCCAAGCGCTTCAGAGACATTGTGGGAAGGAGCCCACACCCATGATTCAAGCTCGGGGTCTATGACGACGACCTTACAACGGTCCGCCCAGCCATTTCGCATCAAACGATCCTGGACAAGACTTTGTGTCCCAAGGCGGTCTGCGCCACTTCCGCAGCCATCCAGGTCAAAAACCACCAAGGCGTATCGGCAGGAACTTAAAAAAGGCCGCAAGAACTCCACGGCTCTCACTCGACACCCTGGGTCGCGCCCCGGATGTATTCGAATTTGGTGCTTGACGGGACGCGTGCCAAGCCGCTTGGGTTCGGTCAACAGTCCATGGAGAGCCTGCTCCATGTCTCGATCTGCAACTAGTGCGATCAGGTCATTCTCTTCGCCCATTACCCGATTACACCGGTGGCAAACAAAAGGTTCGTGTCCATAGCTTCGCCCTGCCAATCCCGCAGCAGCGGGTGATCGACGCCGCGCACGATGTCAGTAGCGCCCTCGTCGTCCTTGGCGAAGCAGAGCGTCTCGTTGGCGTCGGTCAATCGAAGAAACGCAGGCGAGTGGGTGGCAACCAAGACCTGGGAGTCATAAATGGACGCCAGCGAGTCGTACACGGCTTCCAACGCCGAAGGATGGACGCCGTTTTCGGGTTCCTCAAGCAAGTAAAGGTACCCTTCATCCGCCAAGTAAGGGATAAGAGTCAGCGCAAGAAACCGGAGTGTCCCATCCGATGCCATCCAGGACGGCACTTGCAGACCCGACTTGTAGGCCATTACTAGGTGGGCATGGCGGTTATCCGGGCGGTCAACGATTTGGATCGTCTCAATGTCCGGCAAGGTCGTTCGTACGTGTGCCAGCCAATTGTGGTAACTCTCCGGATCTGCCTCCTGAAGGTTGGCAATCGCCCAAGGGAGGTTGGCACCATCAAAGGAGAAGCCCTTGCGACGCAGAGCTGGCGGACTGGACTCGCGCATCTTTCCACTGTCGAGAAACAATCGCGTTACCTGCGTTTCCAGCATCCGCTTGACACAGGTAGCCACAGGGAATTTCTCTGGAGACTCCGGCAGGTTGCCGAGTGCCGATCGATGCGGTCCGAATGAGATGCTAACAGCCCATCCCTTTCCCGATTGCGACGAAACCTCAATGCTGAAGTTGTCCTTTCCTTCGCTGGACTTGCTGAGGATCGACCGAGACCCCCGACGGCGACCTCCTATCAGTATCGTGTCCACTGGTGACATCGGGAGAGGGAACAACGCCCTTTCTGCCAACATGCCTGAGACAGCAGCAACCTTTGGAATTACTGTAGGGCGGTGGAGATGAAGACCGATGACTGCAGAGAGAGACTCGATGACATTGAATGAGGTTTCCCTTCCGGCCCTGGGGGTCGAGGAGCGTAGCGACGAGGCCCCCAGGGCCGGACGCGCAAGACCGACCCCGGACCCGGAGGTCGTGGCGAAGCCGAAGCGGCGCCAGTTCACGGCGCAGTATCGGCTGCGGATCCTTGAGGAGGCGGATCGCTGCACACAGCGCGGCGAGGTGGGTCGGCTGCTTCGCCGCGAGGGGTTGTACAGCTCCCATCTGACGGCTTGGCGCAAGGCCCGGCGCAAGGGCTCGCTGCGGGAGTTGGCCGCGAAGAAGCGCGGCGCGAAACCGGCCGAACGCAATCCGCTGGATGCGAAGGTGCGCGCGCTCGAGGCGCAAGTGGCTCGTCTGGAGCACGAGTTGCACACCGCGCACACGATCCTGGACGTGCAGGGAAAAGTTGCCGGGCTGCTGGGATTGAACCTCGAACGCGGAACGCGCTCCTGATGGCCGCCCAACCGCTTGCGATGCGGGTCGGCGTCGTGCCGGCGTGCCAAGCGCTGGGCGTGTCGCGGGCGACGTTCTACCGTCGCCGGAGGTCAACTCCCGGGCACCAGCAGCCCCGTCCAACGCCCGCCCGGGCGCTGTGTGAAGCCGAGCGCGAGCAGGTCCTCGATGTGCTCGCCGGCCCGCGCTTCGTGGACCGCGCGCCGGCGGAAGTCGTGGCGACGCTGCTCGACGAAGGCCACTACCTGTGCTCGGAGCGGACGATGTATCGGATCCTGGCCGCGGACGTGCCGGTCCGGGAGCGACGCAATCAGCGTGAGCATCCCCGGTACGCCAAGCCCGAGCTGGTGGCCACGGCGCCGAACCAGACCTGGTCCTGGGACATCACCAAGCTGTTGGGGCCGACGAAGTGGTCGTACTTCTATCTCTACGTCGTGCTCGACATCTTCAGCCGCTACGCGGTCGGCTGGATGGTGGCCGACCGGGAGAACTCGGCGCTGGCCGGTCGTCTCATCGAAGAGACCTGCCACAAACAGGACGTCCAGCCCCGGGTGCTCACACTGCACTCCGATCGCGGCGCGCCGATGACCAGCAAGTGCACCGCACAACTGCTTGCCGATCTCGGCGTGACCCGCTCACTGAGCCGCCCCCAGGTGTCCGACGACAACCCGTTTTCCGAGGCGCAGTTCAAGACTCTGAAGTACCACCCCGGCTTCCCTGGCCGCTTCCGCGACATCACCGCCGCGATCGCCTTCTGCCGAACGTTCTTCCCCTGGTACAACACCGAGCATCGCCACGGCGGGATCGCGATGCTCACCCCGGACGACGTACATCATCATCGAACCGAGAGCGTGCTGGACCAGCGCGGGCGGACCCTTCAAACCGCCTGGACCCGTCATCCCGAACGCTTCGTTCGAGGCATCCCAAAACCAGATCCCCTTCCCGAAGCGGTCTGGATCAATCCACCGGTTACATCCACAACAGGAGGGACTGCTCAGTAAATCGCAACCGACAGTGTCTCAAAGTCGTTGACAGGTTCCGCGACCGCTGTCTTGGTTCGCTGTCGTGCTTAGGCATTAGAAGCGCCCGCTCCGTGTTGATGGTGACGCTACTGTTCCGTTCGCCAATTCGTACTTCGTAGCGAAAAACCTCGAAATCCTTGTCCGGTGGCAAACGCTGCTTCAGGTCTTGGGGAATTTCGAACTCCACGGCCAGTTCGAAAGCGGAGTGTCCGGAGGGTCTCCCCCAAACAAGGTCCTGAAAGTTATCGGTGCGATTGCCCACAGCCGCCTCAACGCCTTCTCGCACCATGTCACCGAGAAAGGCAACGACGTCGAAGAGCGTGCTCTTGCCACTGGCATTCGGGCCCACGAGCACATGGAATTCGCCAAGCGCCAAATCGACGTGACGCAAGCAACCGTAGTTCAACGCCTGAATGCGGCGAATCATCGGCATGGCTACGTCTCTGTCAGCGGGATCGCCACTGATTTTAGTGACAAATCTGGTCCAGCACCAAGGGGACAATCTACGCGTTGACGGCGAAGTGATCGATGGCGGCGGCAGCCGGTCAGTGTACTACTAATCGTCGCGCAGTCCCGAGGCGGCTCGCTATTGCCTCAAGAGCCGAATAGGCGGCGCCGCCTGCAGATGGGTGGATCGAAACGGATTGATGTCGATGCCTCCCCGACGCAGGAATCGGCCGGTTACGGTCAACCGCTCGCAACCGCATCGTGCCTGGATGTCGACGAATATCTGCTCGACGGCGGTCTCGTGAAAAGCGCGGTGGCGGCGGTAGGAAACGAGATATTGGAGTAGTCGGCGGTGATCGATTTCCGGGCCCCGGTACGCGATCAGCACCGACGCCCAATCGGGCCAACCCGTGACGGGACACAAGGAAGCGAACAGGTGCGTGTGCACCGCCTCTTCCACGACGCGGGGCCCGCAAGCGCCATCGAGTATGGCGGCGTTGCGCTGATACGTATCGATGGCGACCCGCTCGCGATCAAGTGAGTGTCCCGGTACCGCGGCGTCGAGTTCCGCGCTGCCCAACTCCAGCATGGACACGTCCGCGCGCGCGCCGAATAGCGCGTTCAGATCCGCCTCGATCACCGCCAGGACGGCGGCCTCCTCCGCGAAAGTCGTCTGGGAAAAAGCGTTGAGGTAGCGCTTGAGGGACTTGCTTTCGACAGTCGCGGGCGAAGCGCACGGCACTTTGATCCGCAACGCGCCGATGGCGGGAACGCCCCGCTCCGTCAACCACGACAGCTCGTAACAGTTCCAGACATCCTCTCCGACAAACGGCAACGGCGCGCTCAGGCCCAATGTTCGTCGCTGCTCCGACCGGTCAATGGGCCGCAGAACGCCGGAGTCGATGTGCCGGCGCATAGCAGCGGCAGGCGCCGCACTCACGCGTTAAGCGCCGGACATCACGACGGGCAGACCCCGCCGCGCGCCGGGCACCGCACCAATGACCACGCCGTCTGCATAGTCGAATGCATCCACCACAATGCCGGTGTCGCCCCGCCCGCGGACCGTCGGACGCACGACCTCGAGTCGCTCCCCATCGACGATCCAGACCTCGGCGCCCACCTGTTCCGCCGCTTCCGGCAGCGTATAAGTATTCTTAAGCGCCGGACCTTCAATCTCCATGTCGACGAAGGTACCCGGAGGCAAGGCGGGAACCTCCTCGAAGGCCAGGAACAGGCGCGCGAAACGCGTCCGCTCGTCAAGTTCCGACGAGACACGTTCCACCGCCGCCAACAGTACCGCACCGCCGGCGCGAACCGTCGCCCGGCGTCCCACTACGGGCGCAAGGCGGCGCAAGTCGTCCTGGCCGATGAAACCCACCGCTTCCAACGCATCCAACGCGAACACCCTGCCGAACGACTGTCCCTTGGTCAGCACCTGCCCGACTTCCACCGCCGCGTCGGTCACGCGGCCTGCGAACGGCAGGGAAAAGCGCGTGCGGGACAGTTCGAGCGCGGCCACCTTCGAGCGCGCCCGGGCCGAGGCAAGCTGCGCCTTGGCCTGTTCGATCTGGGGAACGCGCGCCACGAGCGGTGGCACCGCTTCGCCCGGATGCAAGATGGCGTAGTTCAAACGCGCGGCGTCGCCTTCCGCTTGCCGCAGCAGAAGCGTGGACTCGGCGGACGCGACATCGGCCAGCGCCTGTTCGACCGCCAGTTCAAAGTCGCTGGTCTCGATGACAAGCAGTTCCTCACCAGCAGCAAACGATCCCCCGGCTCTCAGGTTAGCGGAGACAGCCGCCACGCGGCCGGTGATCTGCGGCGTCAACGCGACATGGTTGCGCACGTTCACCGAGCCGGTCGTGACGACCGTGAGCGCTGTCGTTTCCAATTTCGGTCGAATCACGCGGACTACGGGCGGCGGCGCGGACTGCCCGAAGCTTGCCGACCCTTCCGCGCCCAGCACGTCCTCCTTCGACGGTGCCCGCGAAAAAAGCAAAGCGGCGATGACCGCTGCCGCGACGGCCAGTATCTGGATCGGACCGGCGATGCGACCGGCCCACCGGGGCCGCCGGTCAGCGTCATCAACCATCGCGGGGTTGGACCGCCGGCGGCCAAACCTTCCCTCGAGCAAACGCATCTGGCGTCCCCGCCGACAAGCAACAGTCGCGGATTATGGCAAATCTTCGAAACCCGCCCCAACAAGGCATTGCCCCTCGTACCTCGGCAAGCCGCTTGTCAAGTCACCTGATGTCACTTACTTTCAACCGGGTACTTCCATTTTTTGTAAGTCCTGAAACACCGCGCTCACCGCGCCCCGTTTTTTTGACCGCGCAATCCGCGATCCGCCACCAGGAGTTCATGATGGTTCGTCCAGCAATACCAGATAGCGCCGCTGCCGTAACGGTCGACTGGATGCTGCAGGCGCTGACGGCGGGAGACACGTTCGTCGTTCCTCCGATCAAGGATGTCGTTGTCGAACCGATCGGTACCGGGCTCGGCCTGCTCGCGGACATCCTGCGCTGCCACCTGACCTATCACGATGGCGTCGGCGAATCCGTCGGCAGAGGGACGCCAGGCGTTGGCTCCGCGCGGCCAAAAGCGCCTGCGACCGTCATCGTCAAGCTACCCAGTTCGAAACTGAAGAGTCGGCGTTTATGCAAGCGGTTCTCGCTATACAAGCGGGAGTACGACTATTACCGGCGTCTCGCGCCGCATGTCCCGCTGCGGACGCCGACGCTCCTCTACGGCGACTACGAACCACGAAATGATCGGTTCGTCCTTGTGCTCGAAGACCTGCGCGCGATGGCGACGGCAGACCAGATCGTCGGTGCCAGCGCGGAGCAGGCAAAACGCGCCATCCGCGGGATCGCGAGGCTGCACGGCCACTACTGGAACAAGGTCGATCAGGCGGCCCTGTCAGGCTCTCGCAACGAACTTAGCCCGAAGTACAGGCCGCTGGTGCAGATCGTATACCTGGCGAACCTCTTGCCGACGATTCATCGTTTCGGCGGAGTCTTCTCGGAGGAGACGCGGCGGTTCGCCGAAGCATACGTCTCGCGCGTGGCCGAGCACATGGGCATCCTCGCCGCCGGTCCCATGACCTTCACCCACGGGGACTTTCGCCTCGACAACATGTTCTTCGGCGAGAATGAAGACTTCGCCGTTATTGACTGGCAGGTCAGCGGAGTCCAAAGCAGTTTGTACGACGTGGCCTATTTTCTGGCGACCAGCGTATCAAGCGACGTTCGCCGTCAGGTGGAGCGTGAAGCGCTGGAGGAGTATCACGATGTCGTGCGCGGCATGGGGGTGAGAGACTTCACATTCGAGGAGTGCTGGTGTCTGTATCGCCACAACATCTTCGGCCGTCTTGTGACGGCCATCATCACATGCGGCGGGCTGGACCTGAACGACGAACGGAGCTACCAGCTTGCCGAGATCAGCCTGCGGCGAACATTGACAGCCATCGAGGATCTGGATGCAGGCGAATTGCTTTCGGCTCGCCGACTGGCTCGCCAACCGGCTCGCCAACCGGCTGGCCGCCGGATCCTGGTTCCCGCCAGTATCTTCTCCAGCCTGTCTCGGGGCGCATACAACCTTTACAAGGCGCTGCATCGGCCGTGAACAGCCGCGTCTTATTACGATATTACGACGCCGCCGAACCCTCCCCGGAGCCATATGGCATTTCCGCGGGCGCCCCACGGAAGTCTTCGCGAATGATCACCAAGGCCGGCACAAGAAACAGGATGACGACGCTTGCGAACACGATACCCGTCGCCAGACTCACCGCCATCGGGATCAGGAACTGCGCCTGGGTGCTCGTCTCGAACAGCATCGGCGTCAAGCCCAGTGCGGTCGTGGCGGTGGTCAGGAAGACGGCGCGAAAACGCAGTCGCACGGCGGTGACTATCGCCTCGATCGGCGTCGCGCCGGTTTCTCGACGCAGCCGGTTGTAGCGGTCGATCAGCACCAGCGAGTCGTTCACCACCACTCCGGAGAGCGCCACCATGCCGAATATCGAGATGAACGACAGGTCGTAGCCCAACAGGAAGTGGCCGATCAGGGCGCCCGCCGCGCCGAACGGCACCGCCGCCAGGATGATGAACGGTTGCACATAGCTTCGAAGCTGCGATGCCAGCAGCGCGAAGATCACCATGAGCGCCACGAGCATCAAGCGCCCGAGAGCGCCCAGATCCTGGGCCTGTTCGCTACTGAAACCGGCCTGATTGATCTGCAGTCCGGAATAGCGGCGCAGGAGTTCGGGCAGCGCATCGCGCTGAATCCTGGCATTCACCTCTGTCGGCGTCGCCAACGCCGTATCCACTTCCCCGGTGACGGTCACGACGCGCAGGCCGTTGACCCGGTCGATGGACGAATAGCCCCGCGACTCGCTGACGCGCGCCACAGCGGAGAGCGGCGCTTCGGCACCGTCCGCCAAGCGCACCCGCACATTGAAGAAGTCCTGAGCGCTTTGCCGTTGATCCGGCGGATAGCGCACCATGACCTTCAGTTCCTGACGTCCCCGTTGGATACGCTGCACTTCGGCGCCAAAGAAGTTCCCGCGCAGTTGCCGCGCGATGTCGGCCTGGGTGAGTCCCGCCGCCTCACCGGCCGCCGTCAGTTCGATGTCGTACTGCCGCTTGCCCAAGCTGTCGGAGTCCTGTATTTCGAAGATGGACGGATACCCCCGATAGGCATCCTTGAGGTCGGCCACCGCCGCCCCAAGGGTCGCGTCGTCCTGGTGCGCCAGCTCGTACTCCACGTCCGCCCCGCCAGGACCGACAAACTCCGCCGCAAACGTCAACCGTTCGGCCCCGGGTACGTCGCCCACCTTCGCGCGCCATAGGCGCTCCAGTTCCGTCGCCGCCAACGTGCGCAGCGGTTCGCGATGCAGTTGCACCTGGACAGCGGCGACATGGCTCGCAATCCGCATCTCCCCGGTACCGGCGGGCCCGGTAAACTCGCCCGGGCTCCCGCCCACTGTCACGCTCAACGCGCGCACCGAGGTTCCACCCACATCCTCGTTGACGGCGTGCACCGCGGCGGCGATACGTTCGGCGGCCGACTGCGTCACCGCGAACGGCGTGCCCACCGGGAACTCGACGTCCGCCCGCATGTTGTCCGATTCCAAAGTCGGGAAGAACAGGAACCTCACCGTCCCGCTCACCATCAGCGACGCCGCCACGGCAAGCAGCATTAATCCGCCTAGTAGCGTGACGTAGCGATGGCGGACCGCCAGTTGAACCGCGGGTACCAGCCGGTTGTCGCGAAAGCGCCGAACCGCGTCGGCGACGACCGCCTGAAACGCGTCGAGTGGCCAGCGGCTCCAGGCACCCGGGTGCGCCAGGTGCGCCGGCAGGATCCAGAACGCCTCGATGAGGGACATGGTGAGCACGGTAATCACCACCAGCGGGACCACGCCCAGGATCTGACCGAAGGTGCCGGTGACAAACGCCAGTGGCGCGAATGCGGCCATAGTCGTCAGCACGCCGACGAGCACCGGGCTTTGCACGCCGCGCGCGCCGGCCACCGACGCTTGGGGTCCGACTTTGCCTTCCTCCCATTGCGAGGAGATGTTCTCACCCACCACCACCGCATCGTCGACGACGATGCCGATCACCATGATCAGGGCGAACAGGGACACCATGTTGATGTTCACCTCGAGGAAGTCGAAGAACACGAACGCTCCCAGGAACGAGATCGGCACGCCCATCGCCACCCACAGCGCCAGCCGCAGGTCCAGCATGACGACCAGGAACAGGAACACCAGCGTAAAGCCGAGCACGCCGTTGCGTACCAACAGGCTGATGCGATCCTTGAGAATCTCGGACTGGTCCTCCCACACCTCTATGTCGATGCCGGGAGGCGGACCATAGTCGGCGAGAAGTTCCTTGATGTCGCCGGCGATCACCAGCGCATCCTCGGCCTCGGATTTGCGCACCTGCACGAAGACGCTCTGCCGGCCGTTGTACTCGTGAATGAGATCGACATCGGCGAAGCCATCGCGAACCGTGGCGACATCCCTCAGGCGGAGCACAGCCCCATCCGGTGCCGAACGGACGACGATATCCTCGAACTCCTCGCCCCGCTCCCGCTTGGCGTTGGTGCGCAACAGCAGGTCGCCGCCTTGCGTGCGCAGTTCACCTGACGACAGGTTGAGCGATGATCGGCGCACGGCGTTCGCCACCTGCTCAATACTCAGGTTGTGCCGGCGCAGCGCCTCTTCGCGCACCTCGATGGCTATCTCGTAGTCCCGGGCGCCAACCAACGAAACGAGCGAAACGGACGGCAGTGCTCGCAGTTCCTCTTCCAACAGTTCGGCGCCGCGTCTCAATTCCGCTTCCGGCAGCTCCGAAGACACGACCATGGTCATCACGTCGCTCATGGTCTCGGCACGAACGATGCTGGGCTGTTCCGCGTCGTCCGGCGGAAAGTCGGCGATCCGCTGCACGGCAGCTTCGACATCGTCGCGCACGCGCGCCGCATCGACGAAGTCCTTCAGTTCGACGGTCACCGTACCGACGTTTTCGGAGGCCTTGGAAGTGACGCGATCAACGCCGTCTATACCGAAGACCGCTTCCTCCACCCGCCGGGTGATGCCCTCCTCCACCTCCGTCGGAGTTGCGCCGGGATAGCTCACCCGAACGTTGATCACCCGCGGATCGATGGTGGGGAAAATCTGTGCTGTGAGGTGTGTCCCCGCGACGAACCCGCCGACAAGCATGAGCAGCATGATCAGGTTCGCCGCGACGGTGTTGTTGGCGAACCACTCGACCAACCCGCTTCCCCCGGGCGCGGCCCCGCTGGCCGGAACGTCGCTCAAGAGCCCGTATCCACGAAGAAGCGATGGTGTGCGCGGACGGCGGTAGCGCGGTACCACCGGCTGCTAGTCCGGTTTCGAAGCAAACTCATCCGCTGTTCGCGCCGCCCACCAAATCAGGTGCGGATTATGAACAGTCTCTCTCGACCTGTCGCCCGCTCGGGCGCAAAATCCATGGCACGGGCGCAGTCCCGAGGCGCTTGGCCAAGCCTACATTTCTCGCTCCATGTCGGCGAGATCCGGCAGTGAACAGGCATCCGCGTGCTCATCTACCGATTCGTCGACAATCGATGCATCGACCAGCCTCAACTGCCGTCGCAATGTCCCGGGCATCGTGACGGTCTGCGGCACCCGGCGACCGTGCCGATCGACGATCTCAAAACGCGCGGGCGACGCGTCGCCGTCGTCGTCAAGGACATCGTAGTCGCACCGTTCGCCGCCGGCGTCGTCGACGGCGCGTTCCCGCAATACCATCGCGTAGCGCTTCCGGCCGTTGTTCAGCATGAGTTCTGCGTCGCAACGCGCCGTTACCCAAAAAAAAGACATGATGTCGACGCCGTCAGGCGCCGGCTGGTCCTCTTGCTTCTCACCGTCTCGTACCTGGCGCAGCGCGCCCTGGTCAACATGGACTACCCGGTCTTTCTTCTTCCGTGCGCGTTCATGCATGCGAAACGCCTCCGGGACGGCGCGACCCGCTGCTATACGGCCCCGGACGTCGAAACGCGCTTCCCACGGCACTATCCGGGCCCAGATGTCGGTCGTGTGCATGCGCCCGCACACGCGATACCGGCCGCCACCCGTTTCCGCGCGGATACGCGCCGCGCCCACGCGAACACCCCGAATGAACACCTTGTATTCGAGTTCAAGGGTCAGCGCATCCATCGGCTCCGGCGGTGTTGCGAAAACGAATGTGGCGGGGAGCAATATCGCCGCAGCCGCCATGCATATCAGCCCATCCCGGAAAGGCTGTGACGCGGGCTGCCGCATTGGATATGCTCGGAGCCTGCAATTGCGTGGGGGAGTTCTCATGTCAAGTCCGTTGAAAACGCTCACGAAAGCCGCACTGGCGCTGTTGGTTCTGTCCCACGCGTCGACCGGCAGCGCCGACGATAAAGCCGAATTTCAACGCGTCTATCAACAGTACAAACAACACGTCGCCGCAAAGGAAACCTCCAGGGCACTCGACTCAGCATCACAAGCCTACACGCTGGGTTCGAAGCTGTTTGGAAGAAAAAGCGTCAATACGGCGAACCTCGCCGTCAACTATGCAGTTTTGCTGAACAACTCTGGCGATTACAAGCAATCCGGGAAGGTATTACGGGCGAAACTGGCAATCCTGGAGCGCGAATACGGCGATGATGCCATCGAACTGGTGCCAATGCTGGTCGAGCTTGGCCGAGTGAAGTTCGATCCCCGGAGGCCCAGACAAGCGCTCGAACATTTCAGCCGCGCATCCTGGCTGGCCGACAACCACGACAACAAGCTGTATCGGGCCCAGCAGTGCATGGACATCGCGCGGGAATTGCTGCAACGCGGGGGCGTTCAGTTCTCCGAGCAATATGTCCAGAGCGCCCATGCGATCTACGCGAAGGAACTGCAGGAGAACGACTTGCGCCTCGGACTCACGTCCTTCCACATGGCCATGTGGGCCTTGGGCAGGGCGCAGTACGAAAAGGCCGCCGAATACTTCGACAGTTCCCTGACAGCTTTCAAAACGGACAATACTCCAATGGGAGAGATGGAGATGGCCGTCCGACAACGCCTGGTCGAGTTGCACGAGAACGCGGAACAGCCCGAACGCGCGACCGAACATTGCCTTGCCCTCGGCGCGCGCCGGCAGTGGTCGCTGCCGCCCACGCCCATCTACAGGGCAAGACCGGTATTTTCCAAGGAGGCGATAGACAGCCAGCTATCGGGAGAAGTGGCGCTGGCGTTCATGATCGACGAGCAGGGCTATGTACGGGATCCAACCGTTACCCGTTCTTCCGAAGAAGCGCTTAACGAGGTCGCGATCACCATGATACGGAAGTACCGCTACGCCCCAAGATTCGAAGGGGGCAAGCCCGTCGCGACAGTCGGCGTCGAGCACGTCGCCAAGCTAACCGCCCAGCGTAGACCTCCGCAGCGCCGCGCACGCCGGGGCGACTCTCCACGCGGCCGCGACTTGCCAGGTGGTCGCGAGCCACGCCAACGCAACTATCCGGGCGGTGTCGACGACTAGTCGTCTTCTGTGGCCAAGGGAGACGATTCTGCGCTCCCCTCGTCGGCCTCTGCCGCGTCGACGGCCAGGTCCTCAAGTGAGACATTGAGCTGCTCCGCGATGTAAGACGAGATGCCGAAAGTGCCGTCGAACCGGTTCGATGTCGCCGCATATTCGTCCTCCTCCAAGGCGAATAGCGCCAATTCGTGAGACCCCGCGTCGTCCACCAAGGCAAACCGCATACTCGGTTCCGGCGGTAGTTCCGCATCGACGAGGTCGAGTACATTCAGTCTCCGGAGGCGGTCGACAAACGTGTTCGTTTCGTCCTGGTCGAGTTCGACGCCGTCGGTTGTCCAACCCGCATCCGTCGATGTCAGCGTCCACTCGGCATCCGCCGACTTGCGCGAGACGGATTGCACTTCTCCGTCGGGTTGCAGCAGCGACTTGCGCAACCAGTCGGATTGCTTGGTCCCCACCTCGTAATTGGAGAACGTGATCGCATAGACCGGGCCGCCGGCCACATGGCGCGCATGCACCTTGCCGTAGGTGGGCGACGTGCCAAGGTATATGTCCGCCAAGTTTTCCTCGCCGGCACCTATCAGCACGTGGCGCTGGTGCGCTTCTTCGACGACCTCGAACCGATTCATGGCCGACTCGCTGGTGGCCACGGGCCAACCCGCCCCCGCGTCGGACAGTTTCTGCAGGACGCCATCGATCTTGCCGGCGTCAGCGGGCAGGCCGTTCGGCGAGCCGTTCGGTAGTTGCCATTCGCCGTCTGCGCGGGCGACCGTCACCGTGCTTTCGCTGTCGGCGACCGACAACGTGTCCACGCTCGACGCATCAAAACTGAGGAATACGGGCGCGGCATCCCCGGGGCGCGACTGCAAGCCCCACACCACGGCGACAACAACCAGTTGCGCAAGCAGGATGACTCCCAGGACCGTTTGCCTGTTCATGCCGCCTCCTCCAGTCATGCCATTTCCTCCAGCCACGCCGCCTGCCGCTGCCGACGCCGCGCGCGCCATGCGACATGGAGGACAAACGCGCCGAACACGGCGAACACCGCGACAGCGTAGTTGGCGTATTCCCATACGCGCTGTGCGTTCTCCTCCATCGGTGGCAGCGTGCGGTTGAAGTGACCCCGACCACGGATCGTCAGGAGCGCCTGGTCCTCCACCGCCCAATCCACGAGATTGGCAACGAGCTGGACCGAGTTCGCGTAACGCGTGCCCTCGGCTGAACCGATCATGCCCACGGTCTGATCCGCGATGAATGAACTCGACCCGATCACGATCAGCCGCGCCGACTCCGGCGAGCGCTCGATCACGCTCGTCACCGTACCGATGTCATCTTCCGACTCCGCGTCGCCTTCGTCCGCCTTGTCGTCCTCGTCGCCAGCCCCCGCCTCGTTGTCGTCGGCCGGGTCCTCTTCCATCTCTTCGGTGAGCAACGGCGACTCGTCGAAGAACGAGTCGAAACGTCCTTCGATCATTGACGCCAACGTCACGACGCCAACCTCCCCGCTCGGGGCGAACGGCATTTCACCGTTTTCGCCCACGTTCGGCATCACATCCGTCGATGTGGAGCGCCACGCCGCGGGCGAGCTTTGCAGCAGAGTGGTGACGGCGCGAGCTGCGTTCGCTTGGGCGTCGATGTTCACCGGCGACCCCCAGGCGAATGTCACTTGCGGCAGCTCCGAGGTCGGCATGAACTCCTGGTTCAGGCCCTCTTCGCGCACATCCACGAAATACGGATAGTCCATCATGACGAGTTGCTGGAAGCTGAAACCTCCCACCTGTCGTCGCACCGGCACCGGGAAGGCCGAGTTCGCGGCATCCATGACGAAGGACTTGTCTATCACAACGCCATGATGCGCGAGCCAGTCGTCCAGACCGGTATTGTTCGGCATCGCCATGAGCGATTGCGGACTCAAGCGCACGTCGAACGCGCCGGCCGCGATGACCACCGTGCCCCCGCGCATGAGGAACTGGTCTATGGCGAAGACTTCCTTTGCCCCGAGGGCGCCAGGGTCCACCACCAGCAGAACGCTCGCGCCGGTCCCGAGTTCGCCTGAATCGAGACTGGCCGTGGTGACATCGAAATCCACGGTCAGGAAACTGCGCAGACTTTCGAACTGATCGCCCGGCGGAACCGGCATCTGTTGCTGCATGTAGGGATTGGGCTCGGGCGGAAGGTGCAACGCGACCTTCTTCAACAAACCCTCGGCAAACCGTTTCAAACCTTCGTTCAGGCCACGCTTCAAGCCCGCCGCGTCAAGCGATTCCGGCACGGGTATCAGCACCACCGTTTCGCCGTCGGAAAGCGTCAGGTAGTAGTAGAAGGTGTCGCGGTCGAACAAGCTCGCCGCCATCGGCGTAAAACCATAGCGCTCGGCAATCTCGGTCGCGAGCGCGCCGTCGCCGGCGTCCGGATCGCGCATCGAGGATGTGAGCTTCCCGCCCGATTCGGCGATCAACTCTTCGAGCACGACGTCGAGTTCGCCTTTCAGATCTACCAGCGCAGCGGGCAGCCGTTCGTCCGCGGAGATGTATCCGGTAAACGCGACGGGCCGGACGATGGCGTCGAACACATCGCCCCCGCCCCGAAAACCGTACAGCACTTTCTTGATGGCGCGCGTGATGTCATATTCGGGGTTGCGCAACCGAACGTCGAGATCGGCTTCGCCGGTCACCTTGACTTCGATCAGGTCGCGAAAATCCAGGACTTCGTACTGGTCGCCGTACTGGACCAGCACGTCGAAGTACGAACTCACGAGACTCGACTGGTAGCGGTCGGCAACCTGGAACGGCACCGGCCGGATACCGTACTTGGTGTTCGCTTCGTCCTCCAGTTCGGGCGCCGCGGCGGGGTCGACCAGTTCGAGCCGCAGGCGACCATCCGCGGCAACTTCGTATTCCGTCAGCAAGTCACGCATCTCGGGCACCAGCGGCGCCAGCAAGGGGTGCGTTTTGGCGCTGAAATAACCCCGGACCAGCAGCGGTTCGCGAAGCTGCGACAGGTAGGATCGGGTGGCTTCGGAGATCGAGAATTGCCTGCCTTCCGTGAGATCCCACCGCAGCGCGACATTTCCCGACAGCCCCGCCAGCCAGAAGTTGGCGACAATGAAGTTGAGCGCGATCAGCGCCGTCACGCGCTGGACGTTTCGGTGCCGTCCTTCCGCTCCGTCGTCCGCCCAGCCGTAGCTTTCGATGGCGTAGACATTCAAGGCCAGAAAGACGCCGACGATCGACACGTAGTAGTAGAGGTCGCGCAGGTCGAGGACCCCTCGCGTGATGGACTCGAAATGCGAACCCGCGCCGAGGGCGCGCAATATGTCGCCGACTTCGTTGTCGAACAACTCGGCGATGAAAGGGCTTCCTATCAGGTAGAACGCGCCGCAGGCGAAGGTGGCGAGAATCAGCGCAACAATCTGGTTGTCGGTCTTTGCGCTGACATACAGGCCAATGGAGAGATACGCCGCGCCAAGGAGCAGCGCCGCGACATAGCCGGCGAACACCGGACCCCAGTCCAGGTTTCCGATAAGCGCGACCGTGATGGCCAGCGGCAGGGTCAGCGCCAAAGCCAATTCCAACAACACCCAGCAGGCGAGGAATTTCCCCGCGGCGAACTGCCATGCGCTCGCCGGCACGGTGACGACAAATTCGAGCGTGCCGATGCGGCGCTCGTCGCTCCACATGCGCATCGTCAGCGCGGCCGCCAGGAACACCAGCAGGATCGGCAACCACTCGAACATCGGACGCACATCGGCGATGTTGCGCGCGAAAAAGGCTTCGCCCCAAAAGAACACGAACAGCGTCACGCCCAGGTAGGCGAGCAGGAACAGGTAGCCGATGGGCGAACCGAAAAAGAGCGCAAGTTCCTTGCGGACGATGGCACCGACAGTGTCAAACATCGTTGTCGCTTCCCAAGGTACTGACAGTGTCAAACATCGTTGTCGCTTCCCAAGGCACTGACGCGGCGAAATACCGTCTCCAGATCGCGTTGCTCCCGCTGCAGCGCGTGGAACGCAAGTCCCGCCCCGACCAGGCGCGCGGCGATCTCGGCGGAAAGTTTGTCGCCGAGGGGCCGGTCGAAGGTGAGGAACCAGCCGCCGTCCGCCGCATCGATATCAACGCGCTCGCCGAGCGCTTCCGCCAGGGCCTGTTCCGAAGCGTCGGTTCCCACGTACAGGCGCTGACTTCGCTGCAAGACGGCGAGTTTTTCGTCCAACGCGAGTTCGCCGGCTCGCAAGATCATCACGCGATCACACACGGCGTCCACTTCCTGCATGATGTGGGTCGACAGTATGACGGTAGCGGACTCTGCCAATCGACGGATCAGGTCGCGCATTTCCTGCGTCTGCGCCGGGTCGAGGCCGCTGGTCGGCTCGTCGAGAATCAGGAACCGGGGCGCATGCAGAATCGCTTGCGCCACACCGACCCGCTGCTTGAAACCCCGCGACAAGGTGTCGATGACGGCCAGCGCGCATTCGCTCAAACCCGTCGCGGCCACCGCCCGGCGCACAACCGACGGTCGCTCGGGGGAGGGCACGCCCCGAACCGTGGCCGCGAATTCGAGATAGTCGACGACGGTCATGTCCGAATACAGGGGAACCGTTTCCGGCAAATAGCCCACCTTGCGCCGAACTTCGGCGGCGTGTTCGGTGACGTCCTGCCCGTCGATTTCCGCCGATCCCGAACTCGGCTCGAGAAAGCCCGTCAGGATCTTCATGATCGTCGTCTTGCCGGCGCCGTTGTGGCCGAGCAGACCGACGATTTCACCCTGTCCTATGGTGAAACTCACCGAATCCACCGCCACGTTTTCGCCGAAGCGACGCGTCAGTCCCCGTGCTTCAATCACTTTTCGATCTTCCCGCCCGATGCGAAGCGGCGCATATTCTTAGGAGGTTGCGCGGGAATTTCAACCCGTAAATCCGGCGGTACTCCCAAGGGGCTGACATTTGGAGGTAGTACCATCGAGTTTTAGCCAAGGAGGTGACCAGGTGCGGGACGTAGCGGGCGAGGTCGCCTCTGTCACGGGCGGCGCGAGCGGCATCGGCCTGGCCATGGCGCGGTCGTTCCCCGCGGCCGGCATGAAGGTCGTGATCGCGGACATCGAAGAACAGGCCCTGGCGCAGGCGGCGGCGTCCTTCGCGCCGAGCAACGCCGAAGTGATCGCGCTGCGCGTTGACGTCACCGACCGCGACGCGATGGCGCGTGCCGACGACGAGACCGAGCGCGCATTCGGCGGGGTGCATGTCGTCTGCAACAACGCCGGCGTCGGGATCACGGGGCCCATGGAGAAAATGTCCTATGCCGATTGGGACTGGGTTGTCGGCGTCAACCTGCACGGCGTGATCAATGGCGTGCAGACCTTCGCCGGACGCATCATGACACACGGCGAGGGCGGCCACTTCGTCAACACGTCTTCTCTGGCGGGACAGGTGGCCATACCGGGATTCGGCGTATACAACACGACCAAATTCGCCGTCGTCGGGCTGTCCGAAACGATGCGCGCCGAATTTGCCGCCCACGACATCGGCGTTTCCGTGCTCTGTCCGGGCTTCGTCAACACCAACATATTTGCCTCGGAGCGCAACCGGCCAGTTGCGCCGCGCTCGCGGCCGGACGCCGCGCCTCAACCGATGGACCTCTGGGCATACGACAAATTTGTCGAAAGCGCGCTCGACCCGGCCATCGTGGGCGACATGACGCTCCATGCCATCCAGCACAACGAGGCATACATCTTCACCCATCCCGAACTCGCCCTCGGAGTGTCCAGCCGACTGGCGGACATCGAAGCCTCGATCGAACGCTGGCGGCAGTATCTGGGGCGGCGCGACATTTCGGCCACAACTCCTTGAACCATCCGCACGAAAGCACGGCTTCACGTCGACTTCGCCCGCGTACGGGCCGGACCGCATCCGCAGAGTGACGGATCTAGCCGTGGCGTGAAAAGGACGGCCCTGGGCATCGATGGCACGACCCAGGCATCGAGCTAACGCCGGTCCATGCTGCTTCCGGGCCGCAGCGCGCGGATGACTCGCGATCCCATGCTGATCAGGGCCACGAGGCTGCTCTTCGGCAGCGTCAGCATCTGCCCGTACCAGTTGTTCATGGTATCGATGAACGCCATCATGTCGGCGAGACGCGTCATTGCGTGGTCGCGCTACGTCACACGCGAAGCGGGCGACATCATCGAATTGCCAAGAAGAGCCTGAAGGCGAGGTCCAGGGGGCGCCCACCCCTCCTGGGGACCTTTTCGGTCGCACGTCCCTCCTAGCACATATAGACTAGCGCTTAGAGTTGGCTCGTTCGCCTGAGTTGGCAGGAGCGAGCGGCACATCGACCGCGCGGGAGGATGTCCGCGAGGAAGCATTCAGGGGCGAACGATGTCCAAGACTGAGATCATCTTCGAAGTGACCGAGGACGAGGTGGACGGCGGCTACTCGGCGAGCGCGCTTGGATACGGCATCCACACGCAAGGCGACTGCGTTGAAGAGGTCCGCCGCAATGTCCTTGAAGCCGTCGACTGCTACTTCGACGAGACCATGGACCGGCCGGGGCTGATTCGCCTCCACTTCGTGCGGGATGAGATCTTGGTGGCGTGAGGCTGCCGCGCAATGTCAGCGGCGACGAACTCCAACGGGCCCTCCGGCGCCTGGGCTACGAGAAGGTTCGGCAACGCGGCTCCCACGTCCGAATCACGACCCATACGAACGGCACACATCATGAGGTGATCCCGTTGCACAGTCCGATTCGGGCAAAGACGTTGTCAGGCATATTGAAAAGCGTGGCTCGACACCACGAGATGACAGTCGAAGAACTGCTCAAAGCTATAGCTCTCTAGCGCTCGCAGGCGGGCCATAGCTTGGTTAGTTTGTGTCTGAAATATCGTATGAGTTAGCTTGTGGGAGAACCCATGGTTGACGAAGAGTCGAATTTCTTCGAGTCCGACGTAGCGAAAGAGTATGTCAGGACGGAGGACTTCGAGGAGCTCCTGGAACAGACATCGAGGAGAGCGGCGGACGAACACAACGCCGAAGTTCGCGACCTCTATCTTCGGTTCATTCACCGGGCCATCACCGAGCCAGACGACGAATACGATGATCAGGTTGAGGTATTGCGTACGATTGAGAGATTGCGGGACATTCACGTTGTCGTATTGGGAGCGCTTCGTGAGGAGCCGAGCCCCGATGCAGACAGTAAGATTGCGGGTAGCCCGTCACAGACCCTGCAAGAAAGGACTGGTTTGAGCTCAGATCAGATCAGGGATGTCGTCCAAACGCTGAATGACCTGCGACTTGCCAATCAGTCTAATCCAATACCGAAATGAGCCTGAACGGAGAGCTTGACTGAACTGTAGGCGGCATCGGAATCGGTATTGAACGAGACGCCATCTTGGCCTGTCGGCGTGTTGCGTACAAGAGCGGTCCATCGCTTTCTTTGAGCAACAAAATCTTGTTGTCGGTCCTGTGGAGTTGTGGGCGAGAGGCGCGCGAGTGTGGTCAGGCGGTGGGCAACGCGCTAGCGTTGTCCACGGGCTGTCCACACGGCCCGCAGGGCGTGCGCCGGTCCGCAGGACTCGTCCACAACTCCACAGGACTCCGAGTGTCTCAGGCGGCGGGGTTCTCTCGATCGATCGACCGGAAAAGATCGTTCCGGGCCTGGTTCAGCGCCGCGGCGGCCGCCAGGTCGCTGACCGCGTGGGCGGCGACATCGAGTTGCTCGAAGGTGATGCCCCGGGCCAGGTATTGCTCGGCGTCGGTGAGCGACTTCAGCTTCTCGTAGGGGGTCATCACGTCGGCATCGCGATAGCGCTTGTGCACCCGGCCCTTACCGTCGGTCTCCTCGGTGGGGAACAGGCAGGGCCGGTGGTAGTTCAGAAACGGCGACAGGGCGTCCCGGTTGAAGGCGTTGACCGGCTCGGCGAAGTGCGCCGGGATGTGGGCGTGGCCGAGCCACTTGCGGATCACCGCGGCGTTCTTGCCCTCCACCAGGGCGTTGTCGTTGGACTGCCGGGCGCGGGACTTGGTGAACTCCCCGACATGCAGCTTGTTCAACAGTTCGGCAACCCGGTGGTTGATGTACTCGGAGCCGTTGTCGGCATGGAAGCCCTTGACGTCAAAGGGAAACGCCTCGATCAGCGCTTCGAGCACCGGAATCAGGAAGGCTTCGGAGATGGCTGGCACGGTGCCCACCTGCTGGTACTGGGTGACCTCGTCCACCACGTTGATGTGGTAGACGCCCTTGACCCCGTCCAGGTCGCCCTGATGGACCGTGTCCACCCGCAAAAATCCCGGCTGTCCCCGCGGCTGCGGTCGGCGCCGTATCCCAATCGCCACCGGCGTCGGCCGGGTGCGATGCCAGATCCGGCGCACGTTGCGGTAGGTGCGGGACTGGCGCAGGTTGTACAGATGTCCGTTGGACAACCCCGCCAAGCGCTCGAATCGGAGATCGCCGAACACCGTCCAGGCCCGGCGCAGCACCGCGCGGGTGGCGGATCCGGACATCTGGCCCAGCTCCGCGTCCACCCGCGCCAAAAGCCGGATGTCCGAGGACGTGTAGCGCCGCTCGAACGGCCGCGCCGGCACTCGGCCGCGCCGATCCTCGATGCGCCCGGTCCGGCGATGCTGGCCGATCAGTCGCGTCAACTGGGCCCGCGACAACCCGGTCACCTTCGCCAGATACCGCTTCACCAGCCCCTTGTCCGCCTTGCCCAGGCGGTGATAGTCCAACCTCACCAGCGTGCGGCGAACCAAGGTGTGGACGCCCTTGCGGGCGCCCCCGGCAAAGTCCACCGCCTCGCTGCCCTCCACAAAGGCGCGAACCTGCTCCAGGGTCCGAACCCGTTGCGTCTGTAGCGTCACGATCATCCTCCGATGATCCCTGACGCCGCGCTACAGGCTCATGTGTCGTTGGATTTACGCCCCCCGTTCAGGCTCATGTCACGTTGGACAAGGCTCAATCTTGACGGGCTGCATGTGATGATGACAGGCTGTGGCTCGGAGTCGCTGCAACACGCGGTGACCGCGTTGGGAATCCGCGTGCTGGAATACGCTGGGACTCTCTAGGAGGGCGTCCGAGAACAGGGCACTTGGCGGCATTTTGCTCCTGCTGACGCGTATCGGCTCATGTCGGTTGCTCCGGCAACACGGCCCCGCCACGCGGCAAGTCGAGCCCAGACGTCTCGTTATGCTTTTTTCGACTGAAAAGGGGCGCGGCCAGACCGTTTCGTCACTTCCAGAGATCCCGCGGGCCCGATTCTACGCCATCGCCGCCCTTTGCCCGAACTCCAGGCACACCGCTCCCCGGAGCGCCGCATGGACCATTTTCTTGACGTTGTGCGCGGAGCAGACCAGCGAGAACTCGCTGTCCACCTTCGACTTGCCCCGCACACCGAAACCCCGGAAACCCGTGTTCTTGATCTGCCCGAACACCGGTTCCACTATCGCCTTGCGGCGTCGGTAAACGGCCCGACCCTCCGGCCGCGACATCCGCTCGTTCATCGCCCGGCGCAACGGCTCTTGGCCATCGCTCGTCACCGTCCGCGCCGCCCCGGACTTCGACCGGCAACAGCGATCGTGATAGGCGCAGGCCGCGCAAACCTCGGCCTCGCCCCGATACTCGCGCCGGCCCCGGGCGTCCACGCGCCGCAACGCCAGGAACTGGCCGCCGGGACAATGAAAACCGTCCCGCGCCTCGTCGTAGCGAAAGTCCGCCTTCACCAAGGGGCGATCGCTGTCCTCCACGCCGGTCGCGGCCGGCTTCTCGCCGCGGTCCGTCGCGATGTACGCCTCCACCCCCCGGTCCGACACCGCCCGCAGGTTGTCCCCCGAGTAATAGCCGTTGTCCAGGCTCATCTTGTCCGGCAAGCGGCCGCTCGACGCCTCCAGCTCGTCCAGCGCCCGGCCGACCTCGCCTTGGTCGTTCGCCGCTTGGCTGACGTGTTGGCCGACAATGATCTGCGCGTCCCCGTCCACCCCGATCTGCGCGTTGTAGGCGTAATCGAACGCCCCCTTCTTGCCCATGATCCGCGCGTCCTTGTCGGCGAAGCTGATCTGCTTCTTGTCCTCGATCTCCCGCCCCGGCCGCAGCTCCGCCTCGCGCGCCTCCAGCGCCCGCTTCGCCTCGCGTATCCGCTCCAGGCGCTGTTCCTTGTCGCGCAAGTCCTCCCGCAACTCGTAGCCCGTGGCGTCCCGGTACGCGCGGTCCTCCTCCTCGTCGCAGCGCCGCGCCTGTTCCGACAGCGCCTCGATCTCCTCGCACAGCGCGCGCTCCCGCTCCCGCATCCGACCGTAGCTCATCGCCTTGTGCTTCGAACTGTTCGCCTTGAACTTCGAGCCGTCCAGACTCACATGGCCCAGCGAAGCCATGTCGAGCTCCAGCGCCATGCGCACCGTCTGCTTGAAGCAGGACCGGAAAAAGTCCCCGCGGTCCTTGCGGAAATCGCTCAGCACCCGAAAGTTCGGGCAGTGCTTGCCCGCGATGTGCATGAACCCCAAATCCTCGTTGCACCGCTTCTCGATCTGCCGCGAACTGAAAACCCCGTGGCTGTACGCGTATATCAGAATCGAGACGATCTGCCGCGGCGCGTACGCGCGCTGGCCCCGGCGGCTGTATCGGGCGTCCACCTCCGAGGTGTCCAACTGCTCGAACAAGTCCCGATACACGAAACAATCGTGGTCGTCCGGCAGCAGGTCGAAAACGTTGCTGGGGAAAAGTTGGCTCTGGGAGTAATCCGCCGGGTAGTCCTTGAAGGGAGGCATCCAACACCCTCTCGTCAGCAAGGATCAAACGATATCACAAAGGATATGCGGGGGGTGCCCGTTCTCGGACAGCCTCCTAGTGTTCCGTCAAGTCTAAAAATGCGAGTGTAGCTGCGAGGGATTTTTGGTTCCTGGCGAGGCGCGACGACGCGGTGTGGCAGGCCCCACACAAGAAGGAGCAACGGAGCCCTCAGCCGGGGAGCGCGAGGGGATACCCCTCGCAAGAAAACAATCCAGGGGCCAAAAAGACCCGCAGATACCCGTAGATTTAGGCTTGACGGAGCACTAGCTAACGCCGGTCCATGCTGCTTCCGGGCCGCAGCGCGCGGATGACTCGCGATCCCATGCTGATCAGGGCCACCAGGCTGCTCTTCGGCAGCGTCAGCATCTGCCCGTACCAGTTGTTCATGGTATCGATGAACGCCATCATGTCGGCGAGACGCGTCATGGCGACACCGCTCACGGCGGGGTCGGCTTCCGCTTGTGCGATGCATTCCTTCAACGCCAGCCGAACCGGATCTATTTCGCGCGCCTTGCGACCTTCGGCGATGCGTGTGACGATCTCCCACAGGTCCGTCTCCGCCTCGAAATAGTCGCGCCGGTCCGCGCGCACGGAGACGCGGCGCACCAGCTTCCAGACGACCAGTTCGCGCAGCGAGTTGCTGACGTTGGATCGCGCGATACCGAGTTGACTCGAAATCTCTTCCGCCGTCAGCGCGCGCTCCGACAGATACAGCAATGCGTGAATCTGGGCAATCGAACGATTGATCCCCCAGTGCGTGCCCATGTCGCCCCAGCGCAGGATGAAATTCTCCACCGCCGCCGGCAAACGGGTTTCGGAAGTTTTGCGCATATCAGAAATATCTGTCCTCACAGACACGAAGTCAAACGGGTCGGCGCCATCCCGCCTTCGCGTATCATGCCGGACGCACGACGAACGGGTGGCGAATCCATGACGGCGAGCGAGTCAACTCCGGTTCTGGTGGGCATCGCGCAGATCGAGCAGCGCGCCGAACACCCCGTGACGGCCGCGGAACCGCTGGACCTGATGATCAGGGCGACGCGCGCCGCCGCCGAGGATGCCGGTTCGCCTTCGCTCCTGACCGACGCCAGCGCGGTGCGCGTGATTCGCGGCATGTGGCCATACGAGAACCCCGCCCGCGCGGTCGCCGAAGCCATCGGGAATCCCGCCGCCGAGACCGGCGTATCGTTCTGGGGCGGCACCGTCGTGCACCATCTACTGAGCATTTCGGCGCTGGAGATCCAGCGCGGCGCGCACCAGACCGTGATTCTGACCGGCGCCGAATGCGGCAACACCCAGGCAAAGGCGCGCCGCGTCGGCATCGATCTCGCCTGGCGAGAAGCGCCGGGCAAGCCCGACCGCACCATCGGCGTCGAATTGAGGATGCGCCATCGCGCCGAGGCGGCGCGCGGCATCGTGGACCCGATTCAGATGTACCCGATCTTTGAAAACGCCATTCGTTACGCGCGCGGCGAAGCCATCGATGCCCACATCGAACGCGTTTCCCGGCTGTGGGCGGGCTTCAGCCGCGTGGCGGCGGAAAACCCGCACGCGTGGATGCGCGAACCCAAAACCCCGCTTGAAATCCGAACGCCCGGTCCCGCCAATCGACCCGTCTCCTTTCCCTACCCGAAGCTCATGAATTCGAACGAGAAAGTGGACCAGGGGGCCGCGCTGATTCTGACATCGACCGACGTCGCGCGACGTCTCGGCATCCCGCGCGCCAAGTGGATTTTTCCGTGGGTAGAGATCGAGTCGTATACCGTCATGTTCGGCCGCGACGGTCCCACCATCGGTCCCACCATCGGCCTCGCCGCCTGCCTTCTGCCCGACAGCCGCAGGGCCTGGGCGAATACCAGGGACGCCGACGTGCTCGACGCGATGGTGGCGGAAGAGTTCTGCGGCAGGCAGGCGCACATCGACACGGACGGTACCGTCACCTTCTAGTGTCCGGCCGGACAGCCAATAGCGCTCCGCTACACCTGCGCCTGCTCGCCATGCTCTACGATGCGCTCGTCGTCCTCGGGATATGGGTCTTGACCGTCGTGGTGCTGGTGACGGCGACGGGCGCCGCGGTCTCCGGCTTCTGGGTGCAGCTTCTCCTTCTGACAGAAGCCTATGCGTTCTTCGTCTTCTTCTGGACGCGGCGGGGCCAGACGCTCGGCATGCTGGCGTGGCGGTTGCGGGTAGCGGGCGGCGATGCGCCCATCAGCCTGCGGCAAGCCCACCTGCGGATCGCCGGCGGGATCCTGAGCCTCGCTTGTCTCGGCCTCGGCCACATCTGGATGCTGTTTGATCGTCGCGGCCGGACATGGCCCGATATTCTCTCCCGCAGCAGCATCGAACGCGCTGACGCGAAGCGGTAACATAGGCGCATCGATACGCGGACAATCGGCGGGGTCGGGACGTGCGAATCGCGATATTAGGGGGAGACGGGTTCATTGGGTGGCCAGCGTCGCTGCACCTTTCCAATCTCGGCTTCGAAGTGTTCATCGCCGACAACCTGAGCCGGCGCTGGATCGATACGGAACTTGGGGTGCAGTCGCTGACGCCGATGGATTCCATTCAGGAGCGCCGGCGCGTCTGGCGGGAACTTACCGGACACGACATAGGTTTCGAACGCATCGATGTCGCGAGCGACTACTCGGGTCTGAAGAGTTGGCTCGGCGACTTGCGCCCCGACGCCGTTTTGCACTTGGCCAAGCAGCGTGCGGCCCCCTATTCGATGAAGAGCGACCGGCACAAGAACTACACGGTCAACAACAACGTCAACGCCACCCACCAGGTCCTTAACGCACTCGTCGAGCTGTCTCTCGACGCGCACCTCGTGCACATCGGCACCATGGGCGTCTACGGCTACGCAAATATCGGCGCGACGATTCCCGAAGGCTACCTCTCGGTGGACATCCACCTCGACGACGGCGGCACCGCAACACGCGAAATCCTGTATCCGGCCAATCCCGGCAGCATCTACCACATGACCAAGTGCCTGGATCAGCTCATCTTCCAGTTCTACGCCAAGAACGACGAGTTGCGTATCACCGATCTGCACCAGGGCATCGTCTGGGGCACCCACACCGACCAGACCCGACGACACGTGCAACTCATCAACCGTTTCGACTACGACGGCGACTACGGCACCGTACTCAATCGCTTTCTGATCCAGGCCGCCATCGGCCACCCGCTGACGGTGCACGGCAACGGCGGCCAGACGCGGGCGTTCATACATATTCAGGACTGCGTGCGCTGCATCGAACTCGCGCTGACCAATCCACCGTCTCACGGGGCGCAGACGCAGATATTCAACCAGATGACGGAGATCCATCGCCTGCGGGATCTGGCGCACATGATCCAACGTTTGACCGGTGCCGAGATCGCCTGGCTGCCGAACCCGCGCAACGAACCCGCGGAAAACGATCTTGTCGTGAAGAACGACCACCTGCTCGACCTTGGCCTGCAACCGACCACCCTGGAAGAGGGGCTATTGGAAGAACTCGTCGATGTGGCGAGAAAGTACGCGCATCGAATCGATCGCAGCCGCATCGTCAGCACCGCTACGTGGAGCCGAGAACGCGCCCAGACCCTTAGCAGCGCCAACGGCGACGCGATCGACTGACCATGTACGCCTATGCGACCCTGGTGACCAATGCGGACTACGCGTTGGGCGCCACGGCACTGGCGCGTTCGCTGAAGCGCGTCTCGGCGGCTTGCCCTCTCGTCGTCATGGCGAAGCCCGGAACGCCCGGGCTCACCGAACTGGAAGGCGAAGGCTGCATCGTCCGAGAGACCGACAGGCCAGCGCTGTCGAAGGCTTTTGAATCCCGCCACAGCCGCGCGGCGCAGCACGCGAAGAGCCCATTCACCAAGGGCGAAAAGCCCGCGTTCCACGACCCCATCGACAACTTCATGAAGCTCAGTCTCTGGGGTTTGGAAGAGTATGAGCGCATCGTCTTCATCGACGCCGACGCCATCGTCGTGCGCAACATCGACAAGCTGTTCCGCTACCCCGCGTTCTCGGCCGCGCCCAATCTCTACGAAACGCTCGAAGACATGCACCGCATGAACGCCGGCGTGTTCGTCGCCGAACCCAGCCGGCGCACCTACGAGGAAATGCTACAGCGCCTTGACACTCCGGACGCGTACTGGCGGCGAACCGATCAGACCTTCCTGGAAGCCTACTATCCGGACTGGCATGGACTGCCCTATACGTACAACGTGTTGCAGTACATATTCTTCAATCTGCCGGATCTCTGGCATTGGCCAAGCGTCAAAGTGGTCCACTACCAGTACGAAAAGCCGTGGCAGGCCGATCACCCCAAGCACGACCTGCTCGCGCCGCTGATCGACCTGTGGTACCGGGTGCTCGAAGGGCGGCCGCTGCCGGAAGACATTCGCGCTCGCGCCGCATGACGGCAGCGTCTGGGTCACAGCCTCGCGGATGCACATGCGAGTCGCGCTGACCGGCGCCAGCGGCATCGTTGGACGTTTCGTCGCCGCGCGCCTCGGTCGCGAAGGCTGCGACATCGTCGCGCTGACCCGCCCCGCGAGCGACCGCACGGGTCTCGATTTCCCCGTCGCCTGGGTCGAGGGCGATCTGGACGACGAGGCGGCGCTGGCTTCGCTGGTGCGGGGCGCGGACGCGCTTGTGCACTGTGCATACGATCATGTGGCCGGGCGCTATCGAGGCGGTGAAGGCGACGATGCAGAAGGTTTCTGGCGGACAAACCTGTTGGGCAGCCTGCGCCTGCTGCGCGCCGCGACCGACTGCGGCGTCGGCCGTACCGTCGTCATGTCCAGCCGCGCCGTCTTCGGTCGTCCCGCCAGAACGCGCGTGGGCGACAACCATCCGACCTCCCCCACCACGCACTACGGCGCGCACAAGGTTGCCCTCGAAGGCCTTGCGGGCGTGTACCCCCGGACCACATGCATACGGCCCACGGGCGTCTATGGGATCACGCATCCGCCAAGTCGAAGCAAGTGGTTCGACATGGCGCAGGACGTGATAGGCGGGCGTCCGGTCACCACGGCGCGCACATCAACCGAAGTCCACGGCGACGACGTGGCGGCCGCCGTCTGGCTGCTGCTCACGGCGCATGAAGCCGATGTCGCGGGACGCGCCTTCAACTGTTCCGACCTCGTTGTGAGTACGCGCGAGATCGCGCGGCGCATGTATGCCGCTAACGGTGGAGTTGCCGGAACCCACCCAACGCTACCGCAGGAGCTGCCGCCGCCGGACAACGTCATGCGATGCAAAGGACTGCGCGCCCTCGGCTGGCGGCCCGGCGGCCGGCGCCGGCTGCAGGCGACCATTCGCGACCTGCTCGAAGCCGCTCAACGCCTGGATTGATCGACCTATTCGCCCAACACGCGCATACCGCACGAGATGGCAATAGTGTGCAGACTCGCGTGTCCTGGTCGCGTCTTATGCGGGCCACAGTAAGGCGGCAACGCTGGCAACCGCGATGCCCGCAAAAACACTTGCGATCATGGCCCGCTGCGATTTCGTCGCGTATCGGTTGAACCGAAGCAACGTTTGGTCGCGATAGATTAGCTCACCCGGAACGTCGCGGCGGACGCTACAGATCGGCGGCAATCAGCAGCAGTCTGTCCAGTTCGTACCCGGCATTGAGCCAATTGGGCGGCGATACGATTCGATCCATGTCCCGCTGGGTCGAGAGCCCTGTTGACCCTTGCGATGTTTGGCACGAGACCCGCATTCGAGAACTGAAAATCCGGGATGTGGCGCGTCCCGTCCGACAGGAAACTGTAGAGGGACCGATTGGCGACCATCTGTCGAATACGGCTCGACGCCACGCCCAGCCGCTCGCTCGCACTTTTCGTCGAGAGGCTGAGAACGACGATCGCCGCGTACTTGACCACTGTCTCGGCCATCGGATCGGGACCGGCTGTCCGATCAAGGCGCAAACCTCCTACCAGCAACACGCGTTGTTCCGCTTTTGTCAATCCACCAGCGGCAGGTTCATGCGCCGTTGGCACCATGCTCTCAAGAACGGCTTGCAACGCTTCGTTCAACGTTTCCGGCGTTTCTTCCAAGCCTCGGCTTGTCATGAATCCCATCATAACGTTGTTAGTATGGCGCGGATCGCGACATCTTCAAGCTGTAGCCTTGTCCAACGTGACATGAGCCTGAACGGGGGGCGTAAATCCAACGACACATGAGCCTGTAGCGCGGCGTCAGGGATCATCGGAGGATGATCGTGACGCTACAGACGCAACGGGTTCGGACCCTGGAGCAGGTTCGCGCCTTTGTGGAGGGCAGCGAGGCGGTGGACTTTGCCGGGGGCGCCCGCAAGGGCGTCCACACCTTGGTTCGCCGCACGCTGGTGAGGTTGGACTATCACCGCCTGGGCAAGGCGGACAAGGGGCTGGTGAAGCGGTATCTGGCGAAGGTGACCGGGTTGTCGCGGGCCCAGTTGACGCGACTGATCGGCCAGCATCGCCGGACCGGGCGCATCGAGGATCGGCGCGGCCGAGTGCCGGCGCGGCCGTTCGAGCGGCGCTACACGTCCTCGGACATCCGGCTTTTGGCGCGGGTGGACGCGGAGCTGGGCCAGATGTCCGGATCCGCCACCCGCGCGGTGCTGCGCCGGGCCTGGACGGTGTTCGGCGATCTCCGATTCGAGCGCTTGGCGGGGTTGTCCAACGGACATCTGTACAACCTGCGCCAGTCCCGCACCTACCGCAACGTGCGCCGGATCTGGCATCGCACCCGGCCGACGCCGGTGGCGATTGGGATACGGCGCCGACCGCAGCCGCGGGGACAGCCGGGATTTTTGCGGGTGGACACGGTCCATCAGGGCGACCTGGACGGGGTCAAGGGCGTCTACCACATCAACGTGGTGGACGAGGTCACCCAGTACCAGCAGGTGGGCACCGTGCCAGCCATCTCCGAAGCCTTCCTGATTCCGGTGCTCGAAGCGCTGATCGAGGCGTTTCCCTTTGACGTCAAGGGCTTCCATGCCGACAACGGCTCCGAGCACATCAACCACCGGGTTGCCGAACTGTTGAACAAGCTGCATGTCGGGGAGTTCACCAAGTCCCGCGCCCGGCAGTCCAACGACAAGCTTCATGCGTCACACTGCACTCCTTCGGGTCTCTGACGTACAACCTTGGCGTAACGTTTTGATCGAGGTCGGTATTTCATGGGCGGTTCCTGGTCGGGCGCATAGAGATAGCGGGGCTTGTCGTCGCCGACCGAGGCCTCCAGGCTCCCATTCAAGCGCCATCGATTGACCGTGGCGAGGGAGACCCCGATTTCGTCGGCCAACTCCCCGGCGGTGAGATGGCCCGACTCGCGCAGCCGATCATAGCGGCTCTTCAAGCCGTGCGACATTCGTATCTTGCGCACGATCAGGCGGTTGAAGCGTCTGTCCATGCCGGAGCGCATTCCGCGCTCGTTCAGGATGTCGGCGGTCGCCGCATCGGTATGTTCGTCCAGGAGTTCGTCGATGGCGGCCACCACGGCGGCGCTGGTTTGTCGGCGCGCCCAGCCGGGCAACGGCCGCGGCAGTTGGAGTGTCCGCGTCGCGCCGCCGCGGAAGCGCACGTGCACCACGATCTGCCTGTCCTGGCGCAGGGTCACGTCGTCGATCAGCAGACGCAGCATGCGCTTGCGCTCGCGGTCGGGGGTGGCGGCATCGTGCCACAGCCTGGGGAAGTCGCCGGTCAATGACGCGATCTTCGCGCGCCGTTGCTCGTCGAAGGCCCGTGGTTGCCCACGTTCCCGTTCGCAGCGTTCCCGGGCTTGATGTACGTCGCGCAGCTTTTCGTTCCACTCCGCTTCGAGCGAGTCCGCGACCAAGCGGTTGCCCGGATCGACCTGCATATAACGGCGCCGCGCCAGGTCCGCCTCGTACTGGGCGCGCTCGACGGCCTGGCGGCGCAACGCGTCGACCGCCTCGAAGCGGTCCTTCAGTTCGTCCTGCACCGCCAGAGTCAACTCGACGGCCGCGGGCGTCAGCGTCTCCACCGCGAGATCCCCGACCGCCCGGTCGATGTCCATGCCGGAGATGCTCTGACAGGGCGATCCGGCGTCCTCGATGGCGGCCCGTTGGCACAGGTAGCTCGGGTAGGTCGCGGCGCCGGACCGGCGGTACCGCACCGTCATGCGGTTGCCGCAGACCCCGCAGACCGCCAGTCCCTGCAACAGCGCCGGCCCCTCGCGCGGCGGTCCCGCGCGCCGGTCCGCGCCGCGGGCGGCGGAGTTGTCCCGCAGGCACCGCTCGTTGCGTTCGAACTCGTCCCAGGCGATGTATCCGGCATGCGCGTCGGGGATGAGCGCGATCCACTCCTCGCGCGGCAACCGCCGGTAGCGGACGCCGTCGCCCCGCTTGCGCTGTCGGCTGCGCCCGTAGCAAAAGGCGCCGGCGTAGCGCGGGTGGTGGAGGATCCACAACGCGCGGTGATGCCCCAGTTCGCCCCAGACCACCTCGCCCGAGCGGGGCCCGCTTCGGACGCGTTGCGGAAAGCGCAAGCGCTCGCGGCGGAACTCCCTGACCGTCGCGGTCGCCGAGCCCACCCGCCGGAACGTCTCGAACAACAGCCGGACGGCCTGCCGCACCTGCCGGTCGGGGTCCAGCGCCACCCGCCCCCGGGCGTCGTAGACGAACCCGATCGGCAGCCGGCAGCGGAGCTCGCCGCGCCGCGCCTTGTTCATCATGCCGCCGATCAGCCGCGCCCGCAGCAGATGGAGTTCGGCCTCGGACATGGTGCCCTTGAGTCCCAGCAGCAGCCGGTCGTTGAAGTGCGCCGGGTCGTAGATCCCGTCCTCGTCCAGGATCAGCGTGTCCGCCAGGGCGCAGATCTCGAGCAGCCGGTGCCAGTCGGCGTTGTTGCGCGCCAGACGCGACACCTCGAGTCCCATGACGATCCCGGCCCGGCCAAGGCCGACATCCGTGACGAGGCGCTGGAAGCCCGCGCGGTCGGTCGCCGACGCGGCCGACCGGCCGAGATCGGAGTCGACGACGACGACCTGGTCGGCCGGCCAGCCCAGGGCGAGGGCACGCTGCCTGAGCGCGTACTGGCGTTCGGTGCTCTCGGTGTTCTCCAGCACCTGGCGCAGAGACGACTGCCGCACGTACAGATACGCGTCGCGCGCCAAGTGCCGCGACTGGACCTTTCCCTGGCTGTCCATGGTCACGTGGCCACGTCCCGTCGGGCCACGCCGCCCGACGCGATGGCGGTCGAGACCATCGCGTAGACGAGATCGTCGCGCAGGTCCGCGGCCATGCGGACAACGGCCGGCGTCCCGATCCGCGGCGCCGGCCGACCGGCGCGCAGCCAGACGAGCATGCCGTGGCGCAGCAACACGGCCAGGCCGAGATCGGCGGCCGGCCGCGTATCGAGGACACCGCCCCGCAGGGTCTCGTAGTCGGCCGCGGCAGTCCCGATGCGGGCTTCGCTCACGGTTTTTTTTCCGGTGCCCGAAGCGCCCGCTCGATGCTGCGCGGATGCACCCGGACATCGAACCGCCGCTCGATCCCGGCCGCCAGCGCGGCGAATCCCGCCGCGGCGGCCGCCCGCTCGCGCGCGACGTACGCCATCACCTCGGGCGTGAGCTTGTGGCGTCCGCGCGGACCGCGCTTCTTCGGGACCAGGCCCGCCAGGCCGTCGCGTCGCCAGGCCGAACGCGCCTCGTAGAACGACGGCCGCGACAGGCCGAAGGACCTGGCGGCGGCGGTGACGGACAGGCCGTCCGCCTCGACGCTGCGCAGCATCTCGTACTTGACCTGCAGCAGATCGCGCGGATCGAAGAACGCGTGGTCGAGGAAGGCGGCGGCGGTGACCGCTTCGGGACGGGGATGGAGTACGCCCTGCCGATGCAGGGTCTGCCGCTTCGGGTCGGCGTGCCGGGCCTTGGCCATCGTGGGATCTCCGATCATTATGTAATTCTAAATATGTCAACAATCGTCCCGATGTCAAGTGTCGTGTTCGGGCCATTCGGAACATCGTAGACCGGCGTGCAAGGCAAAACAATGCATTCACCACACCCGCGAACCCCCGGTCGGGCGCCATGAACGGCATATTATGCTTTACAATTGCGGCAAAATTCACTTGACACTCCTACTCCGTCGCCGCCTCCCCCAACTCTTCGACCAACTCCGCAAGCGCCAGCAGATCCGCCGGCCTGAAATGCGCCCGACCGGCCGCCAGGACCACGAAAGGGTCGTCGTCCGCCGCGTCCGTCCAGCGCACGGGGAGCCCCGCGAGCCGCCCTTCGCCGTCGTAGAAGTAGACTCGATCCTCTCCCCACGTGCGCCGGACGGTCAGCAACTCGAAACAGCGACCGAACCAGGGGTGGAATGGATGCGTTACACGAACAGCCCGTCGCCCGGATGACCGATCGGGGGCAGTCGACCGCCCTGTCGAACGCCCTGGTGGAGGGCAAGAACGCCGCGGTGATCCGCAAGTGGCTCGGCTACGCCCACATCCCGGCGCACTTCGCCGAGCCGGTCAACGCCTTCAACCGGGACGCCCTGTCGCCGTTTCTGAACTACCACCGGCCCTGCCTGTTCCCCACCGAGGAGACCGACGGTAAGGGCCGGGTGCACAAGCGCTATCGCGATGCCGACGTGATGACCCCCTACGAGAAGCTGAAGTCGCTCACCGACGCCGAGCAATACCTGGCCCGGGGCATCACCTTCGAGCAACTCGATGTCGCCGCCCACGCGGTCAGCGACCTGGCGGCCGCCGCGGCGCTGAACCAGGCCCGGAACGATCTTTTCCGGTCGATCGATCGAGAGAACCCCGCCGCCTGAGACACTCGGAGTCCTGTGGAGTTGTGGACGAGTCCTGCGGACCGGCGCACGCCCTGCGGGCCGTGTGGACAGCCCGTGGACAACGCTAGCGCGTTGCCCACCGCCTGACCACACTCGCGCGCCTCTCGCCCACAACTCCACAGGACCGACAACAAGATTTTGTTGCTCAAAGAAAGCGATGGACCGCTCTTGTACGCAACACGCCGACAGGCCAAGATGGCGTCTCGTTCAATACCGATTCCGATGCCGCCTACAGTTCAGTCAAGCTCTCCGTTCAGGCTCATTTCGGTATTGGATTAGACTGCTGTCCGCCGAGACGAGGGCTCGGCGTCCGACACGCCCATGCCGCACGGGATGGAAGAATGTGCAGACTCGTACCGTTGCTCGGCCTGGTCTTCTCGGCGACCGTTGCAAGCGCTGATGTTCAACACAACAAGTGGTGTCAGATCACGACGCCTGACTTCGAACTGGTGAGCGACCTGCGGCAAGAGGACGCCCGCTTGCTGGCCGACAGAATGACGCGCTTCAAGCTCGCGGTGGAAGCACTGACGCCAGAGCGAGCGCTGCGGGGGCCGCCTTTAGAAATCATCGCCTTCCGGCGTACGCGAGATCTCCATCGCGTGTTCGCGACTCGCAACATTGGCGGATTCGGGATGTTTTTGAGGGAACGGTCTACGCTCGCCTTCGTATACAACGACAGGAATCCGTATTGGGCGCGCGCCAGGACCGCATTTCACGAATACGCCCATTACCTGCTGCGCGCCCGTCAGCGGTTGAACTATCCAGCATGGTACGACGAAGGCTACGCAGTGCTCCTGGAGACCATGTACTCCTCAAAGGAAGGGGTTGTCGTAGGCTACGTGCCGCCCATCAGGCGACCCAGTATGGCGCGGCTAAAGCCGACGCTGGCGGAACTTCTGGAGGTTCGCCGTCCACTGCACTCGAGTCGCCACCAAACCGAAGGCATTTATGCGAAGGCCTGGCTACTGGTGCATATGTTGGAACTTGGCCACCTGGCGGGGCTGCCGGCGTTTCACCTGCGCGTACCGCAAATGCTCACGATGATCGATGGTGGAGAGCCGGCAGAGGTCGCAATGGAACGCGGTCTGGGCGTCGACATGGCCACGTTGCAACACCAACTGGAGGAATACGGCAAACGCAAGTCCCTGCCGAGGCTTACCCTGGAGGTCGATGTCGGACACGAGACACCGATGGACTCCCGTTGTCTGGACCGCATGGAGGTTCGGCGGATGCTTGCCGACGCGGCCGCTACAACGGGGAACCAAGACTACGCGGCGAAGCTCCACGAAGAAGTGCTTGCCGAGAATCCGGACGACGTCGATGCGTTGGTGGGATTGTCCTACGCGACAGACGATCCCGGCCGCGCCCTTGAGTTGGCCCGACGCTCGCTCGCGGTCGATCCGGATCATCCCAAGGCCATTGATCGCGTGGCAGAGCTTGAGGCGAACGAATGATGGTCTTCGGCGACCGTTTCTGATGTCCTGTTATTCGATTCCACGCTTCACAAAACATAGCGCCCCCAAACAGGTCGCAACAAGCCCATTCTTGTCGCGTTTTTTGCTCGAATTTACGTGCGAAAACGTCCCGCGGGGTGTAATGTTCGCCGCAGCCGCACTGTGGCGTCATGGAGATTGGTACAACCGAGTTCGCAAGGCAAGACGGGACGGCACCAATTCGAAAAATGCGTTAATAGTGCGTTAACGTCGCTTGACCAACATGTCAGCGACCCACGTCGCCCCACACAATGGGAGCGCGAAGGGAGGGAAGAGAATGAACGCAACCGCAGATCCCCGAAAACCGTGGATTCAAAACCTGACCCGCATCGTTCTATCGGGCTGCCTGATCGCCTTTTCGCCGCAGATTCTTGCGCAGGAAGAGGGCGCAGACGACGAAGATGAAGCCGACGACGAACCGACGGCCGATGAACTTGTCGTCGTCACCGGCTCGCGACTGAAACGCGACACCTACTCGAGCATTGCGCCGTTGCAGATCATCACGGCCGAGGTTTCGCGGGAAGTGGGGTTGATCGACGCCGGCGACATCCTGCGGGATTCGACCGCCTCCGGCGGCCTGCAAGTCGACCTGACGTTTCAGGGCTACGTGCTCGACAACGGTCCAGGCGCCACGGAAGTGAGTTTTCGCGGTTTGGGCGCAAGCCGCACGTTGCTTTTGATCAACGGTCGCCGCATGGCACCCTCCGGCGTGGAGGGCGCGCCGAGTTTTCCCGACCCCGGACTCATTCCCGGTTCCCTCGTGGCGCAATACGACCTGCTGCTCGACGGCGCGTCGTCCGTTTACGGTTCCGACGCCATCGGGGGCGTCGCCAACATCATCCTGCGCAAAGACTTCAACGGCCTGGAGCTGGGCGTATTCCCCACGCTGCCGCACCACGAGAACGGCTTTCGTCCCACCGCAAGCGCGACCTGGGGCAGAAATTTTGACCGCGGCTTTGTCGGCATCGGGGCCGAATGGTCGAAGTCCGAACCCGTCACGCTGGATGATCGCCCGTGGACCGAGGGTTGCCGACGCAACGCGGAAATAGACCAGAGTGGGCGCAGACGCTCCGAGGAACTGTTTTACTCCGTCACCTACGGGATGACGTCGGACGGTTGTCTGGTAGGTTCGCTAGCTGGACGCGTCAGCGTCCCGCGCGCTGGCAGCATCTACTACACACCGGGGTCCAGCAACGGCGGCTGGCCCAACTTTTCTGAGTCGTCGCTTTACGGCGGCATCGGGATCGATGGCGACGGCGACGGCAACACCGACATCAATTTTCGCGACTATGACCTAAACGGCAGGGAGCAGTTCGCCCACCTATTTCCTGAGCGAGAGCAACTCAGCGTCATGGCCTACGGTGAATACACGCTCGAGGGCGACATGAACCTCACGCCGTTCTTCGAAGTCCTGTACGTCGAGCGCGAGTTCTTTAGCGACAGCGGTGCGTTTCAGTTGTTTCCCACAGTACCCGCGCGGAACCCGTTCAATCTGTGCAACCCCGAGGCCGAAAACGGCGTCGATTGCGGGCTCGCCTGGAACGCCCTCATGAACAATCCGAACTTTCTCCGGCAATTCACCGACTATTGGGTCAACCTCAACGGTTGCTTCGGCCTTCCCGCATCTATTTGCGTGCCGGCGTCATTCGGCGTGCTCTCTGGCCCACTGGGGCCACAGTCGACCCTACCAATCGTATCCGTACGCGGAGACCGCACCCAGATCGAAGTCGAGCAAGATCAGCTTCGGCTGGTGGCGGGCGTGCAGGGCGACTTGCCGTGGTTGAATTTTGGTGGTTTCAGTAACTGGACGTTCGACTTCGCGGTAGTGCATACCAAGTCGGAGGGCGCGTCGAGGCGGCCCGGCATTCGGGACGACCGACTCGATCTCGCCCTGGGCGTCTATTCGACAACGAATACTCCGTGCGAAAACGACACCGGCGAACCGCTCGCTGCCGACGTCGCGCAGGGTTGCGTACCGGTAAACATGTTCGCGCCGTCGCTGTATCCGGCAAGCGTCGTCGGTGATTTTGCCACTGCGGCCGAGCGCAACTACGTCTTCGACGACCGCGATTTCGACACGGTCTACCAGCAGACGCTGATTTCCTACTACATGACGGGAAACGTATTCCAGCTTCCCGCCGACTGGATCGTCGGCGGATTCGGTTTCGAATACCGCATCGACGATATCGACTCGATACCGGACGCGGTCGCTCGCGACGGGCTTTTCTTCGGCTTCTTCGCCGACGGAGGTGCCGTTGGCGACAAGTACACGCGGGAGATTTTCGGCGAATTGGAGATCCCGATCATAGCGGGACAACCGGCTGCGGAAGAGTTGGTCGTGAACGTGTCGGCGCGATGGACCGACGACGAATTCTACGGCGCCGCCTGGACGCACTCCTACAAGATGGCCTACCGTCCGGTCAACTCGCTGCTGTTCCGCGCCACCTCCGGCAGTTCCTATCGCGCGCCGAATCTCCGCGAACTCTTTCTACAACCTCAGACTGGCTTCCTCAACGTGTTCGACCCCTGCCTGATCCCGTCGGACGCCCTCAACGATCTGACCGGCGACTATATTCCCGAGAACGACCGGCGCGACGATATCGTGCTTGAAAACTGCCGCGCGAACGGGGTCGATCCGACTATCGCCAGTAACAACGGGTTCAACCAATACAGCGTCGAAGTAGCGGCGGGCGGATTTCTGGACCTCGACGAGGAAACGTCGGATTCCCTGTCCGCCGGTTTCGCTTGGGAACAACCATTTACCAACGCTTTCGATCTGTCCATCGGCTCGACCTACTACGAGATCGAAATCAATGACTCGATTATCGAGCCCTCGGCCGGCTTCATTGTCTTCGACTGCTACAACTCGCTCACCGGCAACAGCGCGTTCTGCCCGCGCATCCAGCGCGAATCTGATCCCGCCCGGCCACTGATCGACTACATCGACCGAAGCTTCATCAATCGCGACAGCGAAATCGCTCGCGGTGTCGATGTAAACATCGCTTTCGAGGATACCTGGACGGTCTTTGACCGAGCCATCGATATGGTGGTCGACTTGGTGTTCCACCGTCAAATCGAACGATCAACGCTGTTCATCAACGACGAGGGAGAGGAGGACTTCGACGAATTCCAAAAAGAGTGGGGCTTCCCCGAACGAACGGCGCGACTCGATATCCGCGCCGACTACGGCAAGTGGCGCTTCGTGTGGTCCGCGAGTTACCTGGCCAAAGTAGATCAGGACGCTGACGGGGTTGACGACTTCGCGGCACTCGATGGTGGCTCCGACTCCTGCCTGGGGCCACCGGACGATCTCCTCTGCCGGGATGTCGGCTTTGCCGACGAATACATGACCCACCAAGTTTCCCTCTCTTGGCGCGGCGACACGTGGGTTGTCCTCGGCGGGATTCGCAACGTGTTCGACGAACCGCCGCCCGTCGTCGACGGAACCGAGATCACATCCACCAACAATACGCCCATCGGCTTTGGCTATGACGTCTTCGGCAGGGCCTACTTCTTTAACGTCCTACACCGTTTCGGCGGCTCGTAGAGCAAGCGGAATCGGAGAGCCAGAAGGGCTGGACCTGACCTCCTGGCAACGTCTGGATCGGAGCATCGAATGACGAAAGGGAAACATTGTCGAGCGGCGGTCGCCAGGGGCGTCGCCACGCTGTGCTTGGCCTGCGCGGCCGTCGGCGCATCCGAGGCGCCGTTCGAACCCTACCCGCTTGAATACTGGGCGCTGCGAGACGTCATTCGCAACGTCGAGTTGTCTGCGGACGGCACCTACATGGCGTTGATGAATATCCCAACCCGGAACGCCAATCCGATCATCGAGATCTACGAAACCGCTGACCTCGCGAAGGAACCGTTCCGTCTCGACGCGGATCCCATGGAGATCATTCAGTACTCCTGGGTAAGCGATACGGACTTGGTGTTCGCGTTACGGCAAAAGGTTCGCGACAAGATCGAGGGCTTCAACCGCGGCGTGTACGAATTCAAAATTGCCATGCTCGATGTGCCGGGACGCAAAACCACGGAACTGAGCAATGAAAACCTGTTCGTGGCCCATGTTCTGCCGAACGAGCCCGACAAGATCATCGTCGAAGCCTTCCCGGCAGACGACGACGGACCGGGGGCAAAGATCAAGGAAGCCTTCCGGTCGCGCTCCTACCACGAAATGGATCTCAAGAAGGGGACGACAAAACTCCTGATCCGATCCAGACCCTATATCGGGCGAATTTTTTTCGACCGCGAAGGCAACCCGCGCAGGACCGGCGGCTTCGACCGCGGCACCCAGGAATACGTTTCGTACGTGCGCCGACCGGGCACTTCGGGCTGGGAGGAGTTCCACCGTCAACACGAAGACGAGTTCGGGTTGGTCCAGGTCGTAGGCTTCGACGAAACAAAGGCCGACAGTGTCTACGTGATCGGGCTGAACGGTGAAGATACCTATGGGCTCTGGTCCCTCGACCTGAATACCGAGGCCATGGAACCGATCTACCGTCGCTCCGATGTGGACGTCATCGGTGTTCGCCTTCATAGCAACCCGTGGACCGAGTTCGACCGGGTCGTCGGCGTGGTCTACTTTACCGACAGGCTGTACGTCGAGTACTTCGACGAACTGGAGGGGGCGACCTACGCCCAACTGGAGGGCATCATTCCCGACGCGCACTATGTGCGAATCCCCAGCCGCTCTCGGGACGGGGCAACGATGGTCGTGCACAACGTTGGGCCGAGGGATCCGGGCACCTACTTCCTCCTGAAAGACGGCCGACTACAGACCGTCGGTAGCCAAAAGCCCCTCCTTCGCAGCGAAGACCTCGCCGACTTGCAGCGCATCCAGTACAAGGCGCGAGACGGCATGACCATCCCCGCCTTTCTTACTGTGCCGCACGGCGAGCCGCCGTACCCGCTGGTCGTGATGCCCCACGGCGGTCCTTTCATCCACGAGGTCATCCTCTACGACGAATGGGCGCAATTGCTCGCCAACAACGGGTATCTCGTATTGCAGCCGCAGTATCGCGGGTCGGAAGGGTACGGCATGAAGTTCAAACACGCCGCTTTCGAGGAAGGCGGCTACGGCGGCTACGGAATGCAGGACGACAAAGACGACGGTGCCATGCATCTCGTCAAAGAGGGTCTGGCGGACAAGGACCGGATGGCCATGTTCGGGTGGTCCTACGGCGGCTACGCGGCGCTGGTCGCCGCATCCCGCTCACCGCAGATCTATCAGTGTACCGTCGCCGGCGCTGCGGTCGCGGACCGGATGATGCAGGTCAACTATTTCCGCAACTATGTTCGCGGGGCAGAAGGTATCGCCCAAACCCGCACATGGCTGAAGAGCCTGTCGCCCATCGACGAAGTGGAAAAGGTCAACGTGCCGATGCTGATCGTCCACGGCGATGTCGACCAGCGCGTGCCGGTGGACCACGCGAACAAGTACCTGAAGGAACTGGACAAGCACGGCAAATCCCACAAGTACGTGGAACTGAAAGGCGCGGATCACTTCTACAGCACGCTGTTCTACGATCACAAGATCACGTTCTACAACGCGCTGATCGACTACCTGAAGAACGACTGCGGGCCGGGGGGATTGTAGCGGCGGCTACGCCACCTCCCCTTTCGGAGCGGCCAAGCCAAGACCGCTTGGAGCACGTTGCCTTCGACGCGGGTTCGTGGGGCCAGAAGCACTTGGCGGTCTTCGCAGTTATCTGGGACCAGACCCTGTCGGATAACCTATCGGTCGACATGCGAACTGGTTGATCCAGTGCGTCTTCGCTGGTGTTGAGCTGCCCGACAGATGCATGGCACGGGCGATCTCGTAGATGGTTAGCCCTGCGCGACTTAGCAGTCCGGCCATTTCGACCATGCGCAGACGCGCGATGAGCTGTTCCACCAGGTGGGCTTGCTGCTCGCTGAGGCGTTCCGCGCGTAGCAGGCGAAGCAGCGTGCGGCCGTCGGGGCGCGGTTGGTAGCCTGCCAGGTGGTCGGCGGACAAGGTGTCGAGATACTTGTGGCCGTCGGTACACGGTGAGCGGTGCTTGGCGTTGTCATGGGCGAACCAGGACAGGGGCATCGGTGGTGTTCGCACCATATCTTCGGCGCGGCGACCTCCCTCGAATCGGGTTGGCGGTTTGCCGGGGCCTCCTATTAGTGAGCCGTGTTCCCCCACTCCCTCGACCCGTGGATCGAGCCCGAGTTCCTGGGCCTGTCGAACACGCTGGTGTTCGTACGCGGCGATCCGCTCTTCGATCGTGGGCACGTGGTCGTTCGACGGCGGTGGGGAGTGGTATGCGTGGCGCACGGCCTCGAAGTCGATCATTGCGTTTCCTTAAGCCCCGTGCGTGACGTTGGGGGCGGTCTCGAAGAGACGCCGTGCTCTCGGCGCGAGATCCCGCAGGAGACTGGGATAGGCGGCGGCGCGCACGGGCTCTCCGCTGGACCAGTGGCGCGGGAGGCCGCGGAGTTCGCTGGCGATGGTGGCTCTCTCGGCATTTGTGACGGATGCCAGGACGCGACGCAGTGCTTCCGGATCTTGCTCCTGGGCCACGAGCAGGTCGTAGAGGTCGCGGTCAGTGAATACGCCGAGGTCGAGTATTCGGCTTTGGAGCTTTCTTGCCAGAATCTCCGCAGTGCTTTCCGTTGGGATGTCGGTTGCGTATGCCCACTGAGTGTAGGCGTCGCGGACGGTGGGCCGAGGAATCGTCATGAGAGCGGCCGGGCCTTCCGGGAAATGGACGCGCAACCAGCCTCGTTGAACTTCCACGGCGCCTTCGCCCGCTTGGGCCACGAGTGCTTCAAGTTGGTCGGCCACTTCGTCTCGCCGGTTTGCGATTTGCACCCGATAGCGGTCGTGATCCGTAAACAGGTCGATGTCCGTGCTGACGCGATGTTGCCAACGCGCGGCGAGAACCGTACCGCCGCCGAGGACGCAGCCGTTCGGCCCGAGACTTGCCAACAACAGCGGTGCCACCCGGGCGAGCACTTTCCCGGGGTTTCCCTCAATGACGATCTCGGTACGTTTCATGAGGGAAACTCTGTCGGGAAGCCGCGACTCTCCCGTGCAGCGCGTTCGGCTTTGAGCTCCAGCAAGCGGGCGAGGACTTCATCGCGAACATCGTCACCGACGACGAACTCGGCCTCGTGGCGGGCAAGTACCTTCAGGTGGACTGAAAAGTCAGCTACGATTTCTGCCATTCCGAGCGTTCAGGATAGCATTCACGTTGTTCTGCAGGATCCGAAGGCGTTCTTCCGGGGTCTTTGATGCCATCCATCGAAGCATCGTCAAATCAACTCCCGATTGCGAGTGCCCCACAGCCGGCGCCTTCGGCTCCGGATTCTCTCCTGCGAGGGGTTCCCCCTCGCGCTCCCCGGCTGAAGGCTCCTTTCTTGCGAGGGGTTGCCCCTCGCGCTCCCCGGCTGAAGGCTCCGGCCCGGCCCCGCTCGTCGCCCATGGAACAACCGCTTCCGGTCGTTGGCGCTCCCCGGAGGCGTTTGTTCCATGGGAGTGGGAGTGCTGCCGCGTCGTCGATTTGCTACCGGTCATGCATGCATTATAGAAGCCTGACCAACTGATCCCAATGGCTGATATCCATGTCGCGCAGAAGCACTGACTTCCTGTCCAGACCAGGCCTCATACGACCCTTCGAGCTTGTCCCGGACGAACTGGATTGGACCGGACGCTGGCTCGGCGAGAGCATCTGGCAGTTGCTCTACGCCGCCCGCGACGGGGACACCCCCGGCTCCGCGCGATGCTCGAAGACGATCCGACCCTGGTCAAGGCGGAGTTCTGGTACACGCCGCCGTTGCACTTCGCGGTACGCGAGGGACATCTGGACGCCACGCGCATGCTGCTGGACGCCGGCGCGGACATATTCCACCGCTCGCTGTACGCACAGGAAACCCTGCTGCAAATGGCCCTCGACCGCGGCCACGACGAGGTTCGGAATCTTCTGCGCGATGAGTTGAGACGTCGTGTCTCCTCCTCCGGTACTCGCCATGCCATCCATGACGCCGTCTCCGCCGGCGCCGCCGATACCGTCGAGACACTCGTGGCGAAAGAACCCGATCTGGTGAATCGCGGCGACCATCTGGGCCGGAGACCCTTGCACTTCGCCGTCGAAGCCGGCAACGCAGACCTCGTCGACCGCCTTGTCGAGTTGGGGGCGGACGTCGACGCGTCGGGATTCAGCAGCGACGATCGCCTCGGCGGAACCGGTTTCCGGCCGGTGGTTCTGGCGCTCTGGCACCATCCCTACTGGCAGCAGCGCAACGACTACGCCATCGCCCGCCAGTTGCTCGAGCGGGGCGCACGATACTCGATCACCGTAGCCGCTGCGCTCGGCGACGAGGAACGCGTCGGCGAATTGCTGGCTTCGGATGCACGACTCGCCAACGAGCGGGAACCGGGCGGCAAGCGGCCATTGTCGGCCGCCGCCGGGCGCAACCACGTCGGCATCGTCAAGCGCCTGCTCGACGCCGGGGCAGATCCCAACCTGGACGAAGGTCCCAACTGCCCCAGGGGATACGCACTGTGGGCGGCAGCGCATCTTGGCTTTTTCGAAGTCGCCAGGATGCTCCTCGATGCGGGCGCCGACCCCAATGCCGACGTGGAGTCGTCCGCGACACCCACCGGCACCTCCAACAAGGAAATGCGTGCCCTGCTGTACGAACATGGGGGGCGGATGCCGCTCGCGATGCACTTCTACGAGGGCAATGTCGACACGATTGCCGCACTGCTCGACGCGAAGCCCGAAATGTTCGACGACATGCGCGTCACGGAGGGTTTCACCATGGCGGTGTCCGCAGGCCACGACGCGCTCGTCCGCCTGATGCTGGCCCGTGGCTTGCGCGTGCCCGCCTCCGTTACCTAAGTCATGTCGCGAGTTGAGCATTCCGACCCGTTCGGGCTGCCGCGATGCAACCCACCTGCGACAGGCCCTCGCCCGCCAGCCCATCAAGACCCGCCCCTTCGCGTACATACAAAAGCAAACAAATCATGAGCTACCGACAGGATTCGCTGACGTCGTTCGTGATAAAGTCTGATGTACAAAGTAATGAACATGTCGGCCCGAACGATGACCCAGCAGTACTCAATTGCAGATGCCCGCCGCAATCTCCCGAGCCTGATTCGGGAAGCCGAAAATGGCAGAACGGTGGAGTTGACGCGGCGCGGCGAACCCGTTGCCGTGTTGCTTGGACGCCGAACATTCGCGCAGCTCTCCACGGGCCGACGCGGCTTCGTGGATGCCTATCGGGATTTCAGAGAGGCCTTTGATCTCAATGAGCTCGCCCTGGATCCGGACGAACTGTTTGAAGGCACGCGGGACGCGGCATCCGGGCGCGACGTACGATTCTGATCCGTGCGCTATCTGCTGGACACCAATACGGTCTCTGAACCACTACGCGCAAGGCCCCGTATCGAGACGGTAAGCCAACTCCGTCGGCATCACGCGGAATCGGCAATTCCCGCGCCGGCGTGGCACGAGTTGCGCTTCGGATGTTCGCGGCTCCCCCAATCTCACCGTCGTCGAGCGATAGAAAGCTATCTCGACCATGTCGTTCTGGCGAGCTTCCCAGTGCTTCCCTACAACCGCGAAGCCGCCGATTGGCATGCACTCGAACGTGCACGGCTTGGCGCGCTGGGCAGGACGCCACCGTTCGTCGACGGGCAGATTGCCGCAATTGCGTACATCAACGACCTCGTCCTCGTTACGTCGAACACAGAAGACTTCGAGCACTTCGGCGGGCTGCGGGTGGAATGTTGGGCGTGATCACAAGGCGGAGCACCACTGACTACGGCGCGCTCAAACCTGCAGTGCGGTGGAGAAGTCCGGCACGTCGGCCCAGCGGCCCGGATCCGTGTGCCGCATGATGGCGACGGTCTTGATCACTTCGGGGTTCGCCAGACCGTGTGGCTTCCGGCCGGTCAGCACACGGATGATGTTCTCCGCTTGCATGACGGACGTTTCCGCGATGAACACCGGAGACATGGCGGCGACGTGCGGCGTCACGTAGCAGTTCGGAAGACGCAGGAGCCGGCTGTCGGAAGGCAACGGTTCGATTTCCGTGACGTCGACTGCGGCGGCTTCGATTTCGCCGGCTTCCAGGGCATCGGCAAGCGCTTCCTCACTGACGATGGGACCGCGCGCGGTGTTGACCAGCAAAGCGGTGGACTTCATCCGCTTGAAGGTTTCGGCATCGAAAAGGTATTTGGACTGGTCCGTCGCCGAGCTGTGGATGGTGATGTAGTCCGCCTCGGCGGTCAGCGTCTCGAAGTCCACGAGCGTCACGCCGTACAGGTCGCCGGCAAGCTGGCTGACGTACGGGTCATAGGCGAGAATACGGTTGACGCCGAATCCGCGTACACGGTTGGCGAACGCGCGGCCGATGTTGCCGAAGCCCACGATGCCGACGGTATGACCGGCCAACCGGCGCATCGACGTGGTAAAGGTACCCCGCGAGCGCGGATCGTCCGCCCAAGCGCCGGCGCGAGTGCTCGTGATTGCATCGTATAGGCGCCGGGTCAGCAACAATAGCAACGACATCGCATGATCGGCGACTTCCGTGGTGTTCGAACCCGGCACGTTGCACACCATCACCCCGAGTTGCGTAGCCGCTTCGAGGTCGATGGAGTCCACTCCGACGCCGAAACGGCTGACCGCCTTGAGGTTCGGGCAGGACTCCATGACCCGCCGCGTCGTCGGCGGCCGGATGCCCACCTGCGCACCGTCGGCGTCGCCGATCAATTCGATCATCTCGTCTTCGGTCCGGCAAACACCTTCCCCGACCTCGATTCCCGCCGCCTCGTAGAGCGCTTTCTGTCGCGCCCGAGCCCCGCCCTGCAACACTACTTTCACCGGATGTCCTCTCGTTGGTGGATAAAATTCTTAAGTGATACCCAAACATAGTTGACAGTCAACTAGCCATATTTTTCAACAGGTTGTTAGGGTTGTTTGGCGGAGCGGACGACTATTGTCCGCCGTTTCCATGGGGTTCCTCAGGATACCGCTTCGTTTCAATACCTTATGGTAACTTACTGTTTTAGAAAAAGATAAACGCTTCATTTGGCACCATTACATATGGCCTCGTGTTTTGCGTTCTCGTTTTCGTTGGCGGACCGATTGGGGGACTCACAGGGTTCTGCGGATGCACCCTCCTCGCGCAGGCCACCGCGGGAAGAAAAAAGCGGCGTGCGCGGGCCGGCGGCCAAGCTAGACGGCTCACTCGCCGATAACGTCGAGCGCCCCCAGCAGGGGCAGCAACTTGAGCAAGGTGGCCCGGAACTCGTCCGGCGTGGCGGCGACGATCTTTTTCGCCTTGCGCTCCTGCCACGCCAGGGTTTGGACCAGGTTCGCAGCGACGACGGACGGTTGGTCGAGGTTGCCGATCGGCACCTCGGTTGAACCGCCCCGAATGCTGGTGCTGATCGGACAGCAGATCAAGAGGCCCGTCCGGCGGTTGTAGTCCCGGCTGCTGAGGACGAGTGCGGGGCGGTACTTGCCGATCTCTCCGCCCCTGGTCGGCTCGAAGTCGAGCCAGACGACGTCCCTGCGGTCGGGGACGTAGTGGGCGCGTGCCACCTTAGAGGCCGAGCTCGCGGCCGCTGGGATCGGCGAGCAGGTCGGCGTGGGCGTTCTCCGCCGTCATGCCTGCGAGCAGTGCGCTCTCGCTTTCGGGAAAGCGGAAGGACCGGAGGCTGCCGGCCGCGCGCCTGACAGTAAAGCCCTCGCTGTCGATGTCGACCGTGACGCGGGTGCCGGGTTCGAATTGCGGCAGTTCCGCCATGACGCCGGTGACCCGTAAAGCCAGGCTGTTACCCCACTTCTTGATTTCCGTCTCGACGCGCACGTCTCGCTCCGACGATTGGCGGACAAGGAGTGTATCCAGTGTAGACACCAGCGTCAAGGCGGCGCCGGCTCGATCATCTCATTGTATGTGGCGGAGCGGACGTCTCCCGTCCGCCATTTCTCGCAGTTTCTCAGCGCACCTCTACGTATTAACCACCATGGTTAACTGATTGTTTTAGCTTAATATAATCTCTCAGGACGCACCTTGACGCATCATTGCGTGTTGGGTATTCTCGTTTTTGTTGGGGGACCATATGGCGGACCGATCTGCCAAGTAAACGTGAAAACTATCGGCGCGAACACCGTCCACCGACTGCGCTCTTTTTCCGGCTCTCAGGGACTGATTGGAGGACCACTTTGCACGCCCGTAACGTACTGCGGACTCGTCTGGAACACAACGATTGGGTCCCCCAGTTGGTCCCCTATATCGTTCGTTCAGGGTTCCTCCACCGAACCAAGAAAGACTCGCGGACATGAAATCCCGGCTGAATTTCGCATTCGTCAAGAGCGTCAAACACGGCGGCCGGAACGGGCCGGACAAGTACCACGACGAGCACGGCCTGATCCTGCGCGTGCGCGCTTCCGGCAGCAAACACTGGATCTGGCGCGGCACCGTTCAAGGACGCCGACGCGAACTCGGCCTAGGAGCATTCCCCTACGTCTCCTTGGCGGAAGCCCGCGAAAAGGCGCTTGACTACCGCAGGATCGCCAGGGCCGGTCGTATCCCGGCAGCTGGCCCAAAAGTCGGCCCGCCCCGATCGAAACGGGAGCCGCGCAAACCTGCCAAGTCCAGGGCACCAGCATTTCGAAGACTCGCATCCGAGGTCATTGACTTCCACAGGCCCACATGGAGAAACCCGCGCTCCGCAGCCCAATGGGAGTCGTCCCTCCGGGACTACGCCTACCCAGCGTTCGGCGACAAACCCGTTGACAAGATCACCACGGCAGATATCCTGCGTGCGCTGCATCCCATCTGGAACACGAAACGCGAGACGGCCAGGCGCACTCGCCAGCGCATCTCGGCCGTCATGAAAGCGGCCATCGCGCCCGGCCATCGTCCAGACAACCCGGCAGCCGACGCCCTTACGTCAGCCCTGCCCAAAGGCGGCCAGGTGCAGAAGCACCAGCGCGCGCTGCCCTACGACCAGGTAGCCCGGGCGGTGGCGACTGTACGCGCCTCCAACGCGCGCCCTTCCACCAAACTTGCCTTCGAGTTCCTGGTCCATACCGCCGCGCGTTCGGGCGAGGTGCGGCTCATGGTCTGGGACGAAATCGACCTCGACGCCCTCCTCTGGATCGTGCCGGCCGAACGGATGAAGGCGCAGCGAGAACACCGCGTACCGCTCAGTCCACGGGCCGTAGACCTCCTGGCCGACGCCGGCGGGTTCCAAGCAGGCGAACTTGTGTTCCCTTCCGCAACCGGGCGACCGATGAGCGACGCCACGCTATCCAAGCTGGTTCGCGAACTGGGCATCGAAGCCGTCCCGCACGGGTTTCGCTCGAGCTTTCGGGATTGGTGCGGCGACACCGGCCGGCCCCGCGAGGTCGCCGAAGCCGCCCTCGCGCACACCATTCGCAACAAGGCCGAGGCCGCGTACGCGAGGACGGATCTCCTAGACAGGCGCCGCACAATGATGGAGGCATGGAGCGCCTACCTGACCCGCCCCGCAGCCGTCCGGTAGCCCAGTCCTCCGGCGCACCGCTCCGGAGCCGAGGCACCCGCCGCCAGCTTCCACCGCTGCCACGCCTAGCCGGGTTACCCGCGACAGCAGCCCCTCCGTGAACCGACCGGCTTGAGAGACGCCGTGCAACCATCGAGGCGTCGAGCGCCTACCTTGCCGGACCGTAGTCATCGCCACGAACTGACTGCCAAGCACGCCCAGATAAACGCGCGCGAATTGACCGTCCTGCTGGCCGCCCACGCTACTCGAAGTCCTGATCGGCTACTTCGATGCCCCGCAACGTCGCCTCTACGTAGTGGACGCCCTTCCCGCACCACCGGACAGCCTCGACCACGAGGTCGCCTTCATCCGCGCATCCGCCTGCCTCCCCGGCGAACTAGCGGCCATCGGAGAATGCATCGCGGCCCCGGTGGGTTGCGTAGGAGAGCGCCACTCCCACCCCGACGGCGCCGGATGGCTACCAGCCCGGACGACGGGATGCGGTCTGGCCGCACCTGCCACCGTGCTTGCGAGACGACAAACCAGCAACCCCCTCGGCAAGCAGACGAGCCCCGGCCCAGGCGTCTTCAGCCGCTCCACTTGTCGCTACTTCTTCAACCAGGGCCGTCCCGTCTCCTCGGACACGGGTTCGCTCAGTTCGTAGTCCACGAAACCTTCCGGTCCGCTCGCGGTCCACATGTAAGCACCCGATATCTCCAGTTGCCGGGTTCCAGGCGCCGGATCCGTCATCCGCGTGTCCTTCACCCCCGAAACAAGCCACACCAGCGCCAGCTCCTCCACGGCCAAGAACTCCGCCATCCAATCCGCGCGCACCAACAACGCACTCGGTCCCATCGCTTGCACACAGGGGTCATACGCCACGCAATCCCCGTCTTCGTCGACGAAGTCCGCACCGCTTGCGCTCCACCGAAGACGTCCACGTTCGACGATTTCCGCGCATGGAAACTTCACCAGACGGTCTTCGAAGCGTGGATGCCCATGACCCCCCAACGTGTATTCCACGAACGCCAGTCGTGTCCAGACGGTACGGTCCTCGCTCAACTGCATCCGTTGCTCCCGCCATTCCGTTCCTGCGTGCTTCGCAGCCGGCGACCAGGCGTGTTCCCCCATGAACACCTGTTGGGCAAACGGATCAGCGAAGCTCACCAGCCGACGAAACGACACCTCGCGACCCCGGTGCAATACCTCTTCCACGTCGGCTTGCCGCACCAGATACGCCGTCAGCCAGTAGCTCAATTGCCCACGGAGATTCTCGAACAGACTGCGGCCGATCCGGGGCCTCTGCCGCCACACAATACCGCTGCCGCAGTTCAGCCAACTCGTCCCGTCCGCAGGGTGCGCAACCGAAAGCAGGCGCGCCACATCTGGAAGATCCTCGGTACCGGCGACCCATTCCGTCAGCCTCTCGTCATCCTCCTCCCAATCTTCATACCGATCACGGGTCCACCACGCTGCGGGATGGCCTTCCGAGCCGGACATGTCCCCGCCGCGAGCGCCTTCCGTTGGCCAGGTCGGATCGTAGGTCCGTAGGCCAAGTTGCCAGGGCCCGTCGAATCGACAACACGGAGCACGTTCCTTCCCGCCGGGCTCGCGATACTCGAAGTGGTCGGCCACAACACCCAACACCTCGGCATGGGCGATCCGCTGGTACTTCGACCCGAAGCTCTCCGTATCGCCGAGCGAGCCACCAACGTTCCACCTGCTGTCGAATTCCCCGAACAGTTCCGTCGTCCAACCCAATTCAAACACGCGCCGCAGTACGTACCGCTCGATCTTCCCGCGATCGAACGACTCTGGGCTCGTCTCGGAGTCCTTCGTTGCAACGGTTTTGTCGCTGAGGTACACCAAGAGCCATTCACCTTGGTCCGTCGCTGCCGGATCACGTCGCGCATCCGACCCTGCATGACGGAGTACCCGATCTGCCGGCGCGCCCAATCAGCGTCTTTCTTTTCCTGCATCGCATGCGGGTGGTGATCCTCGCCCGCCAGAAGATGGCCGATGTCCTGTTCGCTCGGGAACGTCGGCGTCGGGCTCTCGTACGGGGGCCGCAGCAGGGCTTCGTCCACTGCAACCGACGATCCCAGATACAAGGCCCGCTCGACCACGCCCCGCGCATAGTCCCGGAGCATCAGGTTCGGCGGCGGAGCCGCATCGGCGAAGACAAGGGAGTAGACGCACGCCGCAAGCTTCGCGGCCTCGACCGGGTCGTGGTTCCTCGTCGCCACCCCGTACGCCACCGCGTAAAGGCGTTCCACAACACACACGTCGTCTACATCCGCGAACCGCTGGATCAACCGGATCGCGGCCGCAGTGCGTCCCCACAGCAGATTCACCAGTGCCCTCACAACCGCGGTCCTCACAGTCTCGCTCGGCGTCGTCAGCAGCCAGGCCAGGAAGGTCGCCCCGAGCATCACCGTCTCGTCGTCGACAGACACCTCCGGTTTCAGAGCCAACGCCCAATCAAGAAGCCGACGCGCCGGCCCCGATTCCGACGACGCCCCGGCCAGCGACGCGCTCCACCACGCGTCGCGTACCGGCATGGCATCCTCCCGAAGCCGCGCATCAACGAAGTCCGCGTTGAGCGGGTGGCGGGGCACCGTGGCGACAGTCAGGAGCGCCGCCACCATCCCCCGCACGTCGTCAACACCCCGTCCCAACCTCTCGAGCACGAGGTCCCTTGTCCGGTCCGACACCGTCGTCTCGTCACGCCACGTCAGGCTGGCCCTGAAAGCCCCCTCGAATCCATCCGCACCGGCGAGCCGGGGCACCATGTCCGCCACTTCCCGCCCCGTCAGTTCCGGCAAGCGCACGCACAGCGCCTCCAAGCTGCCGGCCACCTCGTACGCTTCCTCCCGCAGCACGAACCCCAACCCGCCTTCTCCGACAAACGCAGCGTCCGGCTGGTCCTCGTCAAAGTGTTCCTCCAGCAGCTTGTCGACGAGCAAATGGTCGGCCAGCCGGTCATAGGCGACGAACACGACCTCCCCGCCCTCACCCCCCGCTGCAACGCCGCCACCAAGCTCTTCGACCAGAACGCCTTCCGTCACCAACGCCCGGTACAAGGATTCCCGGTACGTTCGTCCGGGCAAGTGGGCGTCGACCAGCCCGGCGGCCACAGCCACGTCCAGCCACCTCTGCGATGCGTCCGCGAAACCCCCCGCCAGATCGCGCAGCGCGTCTTGCACGAGCGCGTTGCGTGGCGAGTAGCCGAGCGACCGCGCGAGCCGGTCGTTCACCGACGACAGGTACAGCTCGAAGATCGCGCTGATGCCCTGCGAGCCGCGCGGCAGCTCTGTCATTCCCTTTCCCTGCAGGCCTGCGCACACCGTCTTGAGGAACAACGGGTTGTCGAATCCCCGGCCCAACCAAGGCGCCGCCGCAAGCGACAGTCCGTAGTAGTTGAAGAATCTCCCGATCGCCCGGTGGCTCTGCTGTCCGAAGCCCACGTGCCGCACCGAAAACGCGTTCGCCCGGACCTGCTCGGGAATCATCACCTCGTACGAGGATCGCACCGCCAGCACCAGCCCGATCCACCGCGAACGCCGCACGCGGGCTACGAACGCCGGCAAATGCACCGGCCACAGCTTCGAGCCCCGGCCTTCGTTCAACGCGTCGATCATCACGAGCGCTCGCATACCGGCCGCCTGCGCCGCAGACTCCAACGCGCCGACGCAGTCGTCCCCCGACCACGAATCCATGTCCACCTGCGCCAATGCCTGCGCCCACGGGTCCTCCGTGCCGGTAAAGCGCTGTCCCATAAAGAGGATGGTCGGCCGCCCGGCATCAAGGCGCCGCCGTGCCACGTCGCACAGCAGATGGGTCTTCCCGGTCCCGGCATCGCCTCGCACGATCATCACCGGCGACCCGGCCGCGTTGCCGGCGCGCACGAGGGCCGTCCTGGCCTTGCGCAGCGTCTCTGCGAATCTCCGGAACTGATACGACGCGTGGGACACGGCCCTCTCGCCGTACCCGCTGGCGGAAATGACCTGTGAGACCGCCTCGCTCGCTTCCTCCGCCTTCGCCACCGTCTCCGCAAGCGCGCCGAACGGCAACGCGCCGGCTGGTTGCACTTCCATCGAACTCGCAGCGGACACCGCCCGTTCGACGATCTCCGCAGCCGCTCTCTTGGCGCGGACTATGTCGGCGTCTCCTTCGATCTTCTCGAATTCGGCTTGCAGTTCGCGCTCATCTTCCTGCTTGGAACGCAACGAACGAACCGAACATGCCGACTCCCAGTCCGACCACACATCCCTCACGGTGCGAATGGTCTTGTGGAAGAACCACTCCGTCCGCCCGAACGCCTCGAACTCCTCGGCGATCGACAGCCCGATGTGCAGTTCGGGCGTGTACCGAGGCCCGGCCGATGCCACCGCTTCATCCAGCCGTTGCCCGAACCAGTCCGGGTCCATCTCGGGCGATCCGAACCAGAACCGCGCTCGACCGCTGTGTTCGCCCCTCGACAACCGCTCCAGAAGCTCGTGACCGCCCCAGTACACGAAATCGACCGTCATCCCGGCCTCGGTGGCAGCGGCTGCCCACCTCGCAACATGCCGGTCCCACCTTTCGCGAGCGGACAGCCGTCCTCCGATCCGGGCGTCCGGCATGTCGAGCGGACAACAAACCATGTAGCGCGTGATCTTCGGATGCTTCGCCAACGCCGTTCGCACCGAACCGTCAATCTGCGACCACTGCGAGTCCTCCAGCTTGTCGAAGTACTTCGCCTGCCAGGCCCACTCCGCCCCGTCCTCGAGCGTTGCGTAGCACTCCACGCCTGCGTCCGGACTACCCTTGCGCTCGAACCGCGACCCTGCCGGGGCTTCGTACCTGGCCAACTGCGAGCACAGTTCCTCGAACCCCTCCGCCCGGTCGCCGTTCAGCGGCCTGATCGACCGCCAGTCAACCTCCATGTTGCTCGTCCACCCGAACTTCCATTACATCCAACCAATCACGGCCTTGCGTCTCTCCAACCCACAAGGAACCTGAACCCTTCGCGCATCCCGTTCCTTACCATGCAGCGATGCGACGATTCCGGCCTCCAATGTCCGGGCACCGGCATTCGCCGCCGCCGTCCTCTTCCCGTGTCCGCTTGCCCATACCCGATCGGCACGTCTCGTCAGTCACGCCGGTCAAGCGAGCATTCGCGCCACGCCCGGACCTCCCGCCGGTCCCGTCAGCTGTCCAAACGCATTGCAGTGGTCAGGTCCTGAGCCCGCCGGTCGACTCCGAAAACGTCCCTCTTCGAGCGCCGTCGTCCGCCCACCACCAGACAGCCTGCCGCAATCCATCACCCGTCGAGTTCGGCGAACTCACCGAAGTCGTCCGACCCGTCGCGTTGCACGGCGTACCTGAACCGCAGTTCGTCGCAATCGTCAGCTCTGCTGTCGTCCAGGATCTCCAGCACGCGAAGGCAGGCATAGAACCCGTGCCTGTTCCGTAGCGCCGCGACGCCTCCCAGCTTCACGGTCCTGACTCTCGACGTGTAATCCAACGCCGACGCCTTGCGCACCTGCGCAATCGACGTCACGCCCCGGGCCACGGCCACGCCGTTGATCGACGGTGGATCATTGTAAAGGTGGATGCTCGTGTCGCTCGCCTTCGTCCACGCCGTCTCGAACTCCGCCTCGCCGGTGCCGATGACGTAACGGCCGTTGTAGCCGCCGTAGTCGAACACGGCCTCACCGACCCAAGACGTCATGCGCGGTGGCGGTACTTCGGACGCCTTGCCCTCGAACGGTTCCATCCCGACCTTTTCGGCGATCCGCACGGCCAGTTCGGCCGGCGCATGGTCCGCGGCTCGCAGGTAGATCACGTCGTCGGGCAGGCCGGGCACGGGCGTGTCGTCGAAACGCACGGGCAGCACGTACTCCCCGTCCTCGTGGATCATTCGGCCGATCGCCGACCTCCGCTCGTGCCTCGGCCATGCCTTCGTGACGTACGCCCTCGAGATGAACATCACGACGTAGGCCGCCCGACGTGCGAACGCGTCGTCGAACGCCTCGGCACCGTTCTTGCCCCAAAGCTGCGCGGTCTCGAAGCCGTCGTAGAAGACGGACACACCGCGGGCCTGGAGGCTCCTCGCCACCTCCTCCACGTAGGGCCGCTGCTCGCCGGCGAACGACAGAGCCACCTGGTAGTCCGACGACCCACTCATCTCAACTCCGCCTCGCGCGCACGGTCCGCTGGCACCTGGACGCCCTCTTTCCGGTGAAAGAAGCCGGGGGGAACGCCTTTCGCGAGCCGCTCCTCGACGCGTCCAACCAGATCGCCCGCCACCTCGAGCACTTCCGCTGGCGCGCGCACGGACTCGCCGGTTCGCATCCGCAGGGCCACGACCAGGGGCTGCAAGGCCTGCGCGTTCCGCTCGTCGCCGAGAAGCACCCCGAGCAACTCCTGCTCGCAAGCGCCGGCAGCGACCAGCTCGGGCACGAGGCGCAACATCTCCCCGATGGCCATCTCATGGTGGGGGAGGAACAGGCCGCAGGCCTCGCGAAACGCGTCCATGGCCTGCGCGCCGGCCCCCAAGGCCATCAATGCCAGCGCCACCGAGCCCCTCAGGTGCCAGCTGATCCACAGCCGCGTCTCCCGCACGCACTCTTCGGTGTGTTCCTCGAACCGCCGCGCCGCTTCCGCCGCCGTCCCCAGCGCCTCTTCCGCCCTGCCAAGCTCCGCCAGCCGTCGACTCCTGTACATCAACGCCACCAGCGCAGACCACCTTTGCCCCGGTACGGCGCGCTCCCCCAGCCACTCGGCGAACCCTTCATAGCACGCCAGCTCGTTCGCGAAATCCCCCGCTGCACCAAAGGCGAACCCCCGGTTCAGCCACGCCGACACCACGTTGCCCCGGATCGCGGCATCCTCGCTTCCGCCGAATCGATCGATGGCCTCCCCGTAGGTCCGCTGCTCCGTTCGCCAATCGTCGACCTCTCTCGCCATCGCCGCCTTGACGAGCAGCGACCTGACCACCGAACGCTGCACATCCGCATCCTCGCTGTCCCCGAACCGCACAAGCACCTCGTCCAACAAACCCGCCGCACGTTCTGCCTCACCCAACCCTCGCTCGGCCTTCGCCTGCACGAGCAGCGCCGCCGCGATCCTCGCGTCGAACCAGGGCGACCCGTACCTGCCGAAGCGGTCGACCACATCGCGACACTCCGACCTCGCGATCCCAAAGTCGCCGAGCTCGCAGTGCGCCGCCGCCTTCGTGAGCGCGATGGCGGCCGAGCGGTACATCACCGTGGTCTCCTTACTGCCGGCCAGCCGTTCGGCGGCTTCGTCTCCGATGGCGATCACTTCACGGAACTGCTTCAGGCCGTAGTGGGCCTCGCTTTTCAGATTCCACACGTACGCCAGTTCCTGGTCGCGCCCCCACTTCGACGCGGTCTCAACCCAACCATCCGCGACGTAGCGGTCGACGACATTCAGAACGCGCTGCCAGTCCTCCTCCGCATACGCGGCCTGCACGTCGTCCTGCAGACGAATCTCCGCGTCGACGCGCCGCCGATTCCTGACCTTGTCCGACGTCCTCTCCACCTCTTCCCACTTCATCCGGGAACGGACATCTTCCGGAGCGACCGTCCGCTTGGCCAGGGCGCGGTCGATGCCGGCCTGGATGGCAGTCGACCCGATCGCGTCCTGCATCAGCTGGCCCGAGACCTGGTACAGCTCGCCCACGTCGTAGAACGCCACCATGAAGTGGATCAGCGCCTCGACCACGGCGGACTCGTCGCGCTCGCGGCGCAGCTTGTAGTAGATGCTGTAGAGGCGCTCGGACGCGGCGTAGAGCCGTTTTCCGCCGGCGCCGCCGGGAACGGCAGTGACGGCGCCCCTCGCGACCAGGCGCCCGAGCATCGTCGACACGACCCGCACGTCCAGCCGCGCCCGGGCCGCGATCTCGCCCGCGGTCGAGGCCTGCCACAGGTCGATCAGCGATACGAAGACGCGGCGCTCGTTGCGCGGCAGAGCCTCCAGATGCCCACGGAAGTACTCCGTGTGCTCGTCGACCAGGCCGACCAGGTCCTCCATCAGCTCGCGCAGCGACCGGTGGCGCGCGAACGCCGCCACCACCACGATCAGCCTGGGACTCCCGCCGGTCAGGATCTCCAGCGGCCGGATCTCGTGGCCGTGTGCCGCCTGCCCGCTGACCGCCGTCCACAGCCGGCGGCACTCTTCCGTGTCCAACGGTTCGAGGTGCACCAGCCGGAACAGCTCGAAGAAGGGCGCCCGGGGATCATCCAGGCCTTCGAACCGGCTCGTGGCGGAGGCGACCAGCATGATCTGCGGAACCGACTGCAGCACCGCGCGCAGGCCCCAGCCGAACCCCTCGTCCACGGTCGCGACGAGCGACTGCACGTTCTCGACCATCAGCACCAGCCGTCGATCCAGCCGATCCGCCGCGTCGAGGACGGCGGCCCGGGCCATCCCTTCGAGGCCCTCGTCGCGCCAACGCGAGGACAGCGCCGCGTGCGTGTCCGACAGCTCCTTCGCCAGACCGGGTTCACGGCCCGCAAGCTCGCCGGCCAGATGGAACAGCGTCTCCATCCAGAAGTCGGCGAGGCTGAATACCTCCGCACTCTCTTCCATGAACCGCACCGGCACGACACGCGCAGCCAGCACGGCATCGGCCCGAATCTCGGCCGCCACGCGGGCGAGCAGCATCGTCTTCCCGCGACCGCGGGGCGCGACCACCAGAACGTGCTGGCAAGACGGCGCGTCGACGTTGCTCCGCAGGACGTCCCGGACCAACCCCAGCTCGTGCTGCCGGACCACGAACTGCTCGATCAGCTCGCCGTCGGACTGGAGCAGTCCCGGATTGAACTTGCGTACCGGGCGGGAACCGACCTCCGCGCCTGCCTCGCTCATCGTGCCGGCCCCGCGTCCGAGTTGCGCTCCCCGAGGGCGACGTGATGGCCGCGGAAGCGTGCGGCCCACCAGTCCTTCAGCAGATGTGACGAGAAACCGTAGCCATCCTCGCCGGCCTCCAGATAGCCGTCGTACGCGAGCACGGCCAGCGCGTCCGCGATGCGCGCGGAGACATCCTCGACCAGCCCCCCGTAGAGCGCCGCCAACGACTCCTGCGCACGCCCGGTGAAGCAGCCCTCGATGGCCGCTTCGGCCAGAATCTCCATGGCGAGCGCATAGCCCTGGTCGTCGTCGAGAGCCACCTTGAGCCGTGTCTCGTAGTGCACCAGATCGCTCTGCCCGGACGGCCCCAGGAGGCGGTCGCGGTAGACTTCGCCGACGTCTTCCACCGTCAGCACGTCCCGTCCCCGCATGATCGCGTGCTCCCTGAGCCGCGCGAAGAAGGACTGCACGTGGTGCGGGATCCCGACGCCCAGCGACGCGTACACCGCAACTCCCACCTCCCCTTCGAGTCGCAATCCATGGCTCGCCGCCAAACGCGCAATGCAGGCGACGCTCGTCTCCCGTCCCCAGGGCCCGAGCCGGAACGGGTCTAGATAGTTCTTGTCCGTATAAGGACGAGCCTTGGAATCGAGGCTGGGTTGGAGCGGGCCGATCATTGTCTCACACGCCTCGCCGGGCGACAAAAAATGGCCGATCCCGGACGATCCCGGATGGGTCCCGGCCCATCTCGCCCTCCGCGGGCGCTTCCCGGCGCCCGTTTCGCCGGACAATCTGCCGTTTCGGAGCGGACGGGCAAGGGGCGCCCGCCGGTTTTCCGAACCGGTCCGCGACAACGGGCGATCGGGGGCGTCAGACAGGTTTGGGCCGCAGCCGAACGAGGCGCATCAGGTTGTGCGCGAACACCGCCGACTGCACGTAGGCCTTGAAGCGCGGCAGGCCGCGCCAGCGGCAGAGGCCGAGGCCGAAGCACCGCTTCAGGTACGAGATGCCCGCCTCGATGCCGGCGCGGAAGCGCTTCAGCCGCGCGTACAGCCACGACGACGGGGTCATGTCCGCGACCTTGATGCCGCGCTTCTTGTTGAACACGACATGCGCCACCCCCAAGTCCTTCGCCTCCTTCAGGTTCCCGCGCGACGCGTAGCCGCCGTCGAACGCCGCCCGCGACGGCGCCGCGCCGTAGTGCTCGACATGCCGCTCCACCATCGGCAGGCAGCGCGCGCTGTCAGCCGGATTGCCGTCCTCCACCACCGCGTCCAGCACCAGCCCGCTGCGCCCGGTGGTGAAGTTGACCTTGTGCCCGTAGTGCGTCTTGCGCCCGCCCTTGCGGATGATGTCCGTGTGCGGCTCGAACAGGCTCACAATCTTCTCCGCCGCCGGCACCGTCTCGCCCTCGAACACCCGCCGCGTCGTCTGATCCACCACGCGGGCGAGCAGATCGCCGTATTCGGCGGCGGTCTCCGCCCACGCCCGCGCCCAGGGCGTCCCCGCCGCCGACACCGCCGGCAGCGCCGCCTCGACATAGCCGACCGTCCGCGCCAGCAGCCGCAGCAGCTTGCGGTAGGTCCGCGCCCGCTTCGCCGCGCCGCGTTGCGACCCGATCTCCAGGGCGCGTCGCTTCGCCGCACGGCGGTGATCGTGGAAGCGCACCGCGTCCGCCCCCAGCTCCTTGCGCGCCGCGACCAGCAGCCGCGTCAGCACGCGCACGCCGTCGCGCAGCAGCTGGCTGTCCGAAGGCTCCAGAATGTGCGTATGGGTCACCGTGCTGTCGACGCGGACTTGATCCCCCGGCTCGACCTTCTCGTCGCGCGCCGCGCCCAGCAAGCAGCGGTTGATGCGCTCCCAGGTCTCGGCGCGGATCGAGCCGATGGTCGACTGCAGCGCCGATTTGCCCGGCAGCCGCCCCGCCTCCACCCGCGCGAAGCGCCGCGCCGAAAGCGAGTCCCGCAGCGCGAACTCCAGGCCCCGGTACGTCTCCTGGCGCAGATGCTTGAGCACCGCGCAGCGCAGCACCGTCTCGCAGCTCAGGCCGCGGCGGCCGCGCCCCGACCCCGACCGCGCGCCGAGGTCGGCGGCGATCTCGGCGAGCAGCTCCGGGTGCGCGTCCAGCCACGCGGACGCCCGCTCCAGCTCGACGGCGACGGGGTGGTCCACGGCTTGCGGATCGAATAAGCTTGTTTGCGCGTTGCGTTTTTCGCGCATTCGCACCTCCGGCGTTTTGGCTTTTCCAATGTTTTCATTGGGTTACGAAAACAGAGGATATCCGAAACGCCGGTTCAAAGCCACTCTTTTCGCTATTTTCTCCAATATAATCAATGCGTTGAGAGTTTTCGGACAAGAACTAGATAGTTGACCCGGTCCGAAATGCCGAGCCGCCGCACAAGCGGTTCCAGGCCGATGCTGCCCGACAGGATCACCACGGGCGAATCCTCGCCGAGATCCTGGACTGCGCCGCGCAGCCAGCTCAGGAACCCGTCAACGCGCCCGGCGTTTCCGTCCCGCTGCAGCATGCGCTTGAGAAATATCGGCATCTCGTCGATCACCAGCAGCACCGGCTTCTCCTGGGCCGCGCAATCGCGCAGCAGCCGTTCGCCGTACCGGCGCCAGCTTCCGGCGTCCAGACCGGCCCGGACCTTCAGCCGGAATCGGCTCGCGCCGACTTCCTCGACGCGGTCGGTGAACCACCGCTTCATGCCTTCCGCGAAGCGCGAGGCCAGGGGCCTATGCGGGTACGTCGCCTCCGCCATGTCCGCGATCGCGTCCTCCGGGGTGGCCGAGCTCTCGACGTCCACGAAAAGGGTTATCCAGCCGTCCGACGCCAGCCGCCGTCCGAGCTCGCGGAGCACGCTCGTCTTGCCCATGCGGCGCTGCCCGCTCAACAGCACGTGGTTGCCGCCGAGCACGCGCGCCTCGAGAACATCCAGTTCCTCCCCGCGATCGAAAAAGTCGTCGCCAACCACCCACCGTCCCGTCGACGATCTCATCGAGGAATCCCGTTCAACGAATCTGTTGAATATACCACCATTCATCAAACCTGTTGTCAACGATTCTGTTGTCAACGGTCCTGTGGCGCGATCCGGCGCATCACGGATCCGTTCCATCGCGACGACCGTACTCGCCGCGGTCCGCGCGGCTCGCCAGCGTCGTCGGCATCCGCCCGCCGTTTTTTCCGTCCTCCCGAACCACCGGTTCGATCACCGCACGGGAACCCCTCTCCGGTCAAGCAGACATCCTCCCCCCGTCACCACTTCCACCGGCCCTCCTCGCCAGGTCCATAGCTCCCAAGGCGCTGCGTTGGCCTCCGCGCGTCCGCTGCTACGACTTCTACCAGCACCATTGCGAGACCTTCTTCAATTCCGCAAACTGCTGCACACACTCGCCGCCTCGACTGCGGCATTGGACCGCGCGACATCGACCTCCGGGGCTGCAGCTGCACCCCCTCAAGCGAGAACTCCAGGGCCACTACGCCGTCACCGTCTCCGGGAACTGGCGCGTGACCTTCCGGTTCGAGGACGGCGACGCGGTCGATGTCGACTACCTGGACTACCACTGAGGAGAAAACCGTGCCCATGCACAATCCCCCCCATCCCGGCGGAATCGTGAGGCGGCAGTGTCTCGAGCCGCTCGAACTGTCGGTGACCGCCGCCGCCAGCCACCTCGGGATTTCCCGGCAGTCCCTGTCGGAACTCGTCAACGAGCGCGCTGGCGTCTCCGTAGAAATGACCATCCGCCTCACCAAGGCGTTCGGCGCGGCGCCGTATCCACGACATCAAGGTCGAGCGGATCGAGGCGGCATGAGCCCGGCCGATGCGGTCGCTCCCGCGGCCAACGTCCTTCTCGCCGAAATCGGTGCCTTCACGCTCACCGTCCTCGCCGGCGTCATCGTCAGTCTGGTGACGCTGTGGCTGGCCGGACGCCAACGCGCCAAACAGGAGAAGCTAGCCGAGGGCCGTCGGCGCGAAGCCGTTCTCGCCGCCATCGGGCGCGAGCTGCGGTGGAACCGGGGCGCGACGCGCGGCGAACTCGACGCCAGCAACGCCCATGTCATGGTCGGCGCGCTGACCACGGTCGCCTTCGAGGCTCACGCGGGCGAGCTGGCCACCATCGCTCCGGAGAGCGTCGCGACCGTCTACGAGCACTACGGCATGGTCGCCAGGGCGCAGGAGGGAATCCGCGCCCTGGGACCGCCCGGCACCCACACCGACCCGCAGGTTCGCGACGACTGGACCAGAGTGTGTGCGGAAGCCAGCGTCGCCGTCAGCAACTCGGCCACCGAGGCTCTGAGCAGTCTCGGGCTTCCGGTAGAGGGTTGACGGCGGCGGCATGGGCGGCCAGAACGCCATGGAAGGTCACACCGCGCCGGCGCCTGCCGATGGGGCCGAAGGGTCACCCGACCCTCCCAGCCCGACGACTGGCGCCCTGCTCGATGCGCCGCTTGGCGTCCGTGCCCGCTGGGCCGAGCAGGTCGCGAAACCGCATCCTCGGGCAATCAGGCTCAACGTTGGAATTCGGATTCTCCCCGGCAAACACGAGGGCATCGACTACCAGATCCGCGGTGTCGTCGACGTACCGGGGCCGCCGTACGGGAACGACGAGCGCACGTACCTGGCGAAGGTGCTTGCGGAGTCCGCCGACTTGCCGCGCCCCAAGTACGAGTACGCTCTCCTCGACTGGGAGGAGACCGCCGGGGGCGACGGTGTCCGCGTCGACAAGTGCGACCCCATCCCGGTCCCGTCAGACGACGACGTATTCGATGTCAAAGCGTTCACAGCGCCCGACGTCGAAGAGACGGCGGACGACGATGACGGTCTGGGCGACGAGCAGCACGACCAGTGGGTGCGGGAGTACGACGCCAATCCCTACTGCCGCTACGAGACACGGGAGGAACTGCACCAGAGGCACCAGGACATCTTGGTCAACACCGTGGTTCTCAAGCCGGCCGGCCGCATGGGCCTGACCACCGACAAGAACTGGTACCGGCTGCAGCAGCACGTCCTCACCGAGATGCTGCAGCGCGGCGAGCCGCCGACGCCTTCGAACCGGCACCCTCGCGTGCCCGAGGCCCGGCCGTTCTTCGACGGCGATCTCTGCCCCAAGGCGGCGCGCGTCGTCTCCGCGCGGGGCTCGGACCACGACGTGCTCGTCAAGTACGGCAAGCGGGAGCACATGGAAGCCTTGTTCCGGGAAGGCCACGTGTACCTGAACTCGGCCACCAGCTACAACGAATCCGCCCACAACCAGGCCGTCCGGGACGACGAACTGGCGATCTCCTTCAAGGGCGGATACGTTCGGGCGACCCGTCCTGTGCAGTTCTACGATGGAGCCCACCCGCCCTCCGAGAGCATCGCGGACAGGGGCGTCGGCTTCCGCTCGGGACACGAGCTTCCGGAACTCGCCGCCGACCAGTACGCGTCCATGACCATCCGAATGGCTACGGACTACTGGATGTTCTGCCTGGCGGACGTTCTCGACCAGAGGCTGTTCGCGGATTTCGAGGCGGACTGCTGCCTGATCATCCGGCGCAAACCGTTCGTGGAACGGGTGCTTCGGGCGGCCACGTTCCAGCTGCGGAATGCGGACCGGTACTTCGACCGCGTCGAGTATGTAGATCCTCTGGGCGCCTGGCCGACCGGCGTTCGCGTGACGCGATCCATGCCGATTCACCTGACCAAGGTCTTCAGGTACTCCTACCAACGCGAAGTCCGTTTCGCCTTTCTGCCGCGGCGGTTCCAGGAGCGGCTTGAGCCCCGGTCTCTGCGGATCAAGCCGGTTTCCGACATCGCGGAGTTCGTGCCGCTTCCCGACGACGACCCCCGCGGCGACTAGTCCCCAGGTGAACACCCTCCGCCAGCGCCTCAAATCGGGGCGGGCGATGCCCTTCGGGCCCGGGCTGTCGTGCTCCGCACCGAGCCTCGCATGCGAGTCTCGGCCCGTCCGGGCTTCCATCCCTATCGCGGGCGCCGTCGGACGCTTCGCCGCACAATGCGGTTCCGCAAATCGACCATCGGCCCCGAGCACTGCCAAAGCCGACCGCCATCAGTCCGCCAATCCTTGTCGATCAATCAGTGCGCCATCAATCTCGACCGTTCTTTACGCCGGACCGGTCGCTTCGATGCCATGGCCCCTGCAATGCGAAGTGAGTGTCGTCACCGACCGGGTTCACCCTCTCACCTCACTGTCTTGTCTTCTGCACTTTTCTTCGAACTTTTTCTTGGTCGCCGTCAACGCCCGTGAATCCGGGGAGTTCTGGCCTAGGCGTCGGTTCGCTTCTGCCCGACATCTATCGTTATGGCTCTCGGGGTCTTACCTTTCAGCGTCGGTGAGGTTCCCTTTCCACACACGATGCCCACGTCATTCAGCACCGTCGCCAAAGCCGCCAAGGCAGGTGCGGATTCGCTATTGTCCTCCCCAATGAGCACCAAAACCCCCCTCGACCCCGAGGTTTTCCCAACCGTCATACCGCTCACCATCACTTCAACATCGCCTAGCTGCGATGGGACTCTGATCCAACCAGCTTTCTTCAATACGCGATCAATCTGCCGGATATAATCCAAGGCCTCCGCATCTCCGTGCGACGAAAACGCATAGCGCTGCCCCGCGAATCCGTGCACTGCCTGCTCGATCCCGATGCTCTGGTCCGGTGTGATAGTGCGAGGCGCTTTGAACCGAGCCAGTTCAAGTTGAGCCTGTGCAGCCGCTGCCCTTGCCTCTTCTGCACGTGCCTCGTTCTCTACTGCTCGCGCCTGTATGGTCGCTATCTGCCTGTCTTTGTCTTCGCTTACACGCTTCGATAGCGGGTAGATCACCATTGTGAGTATGAACGTCAAAGACAGACTTGCGATATAGGACAACTGCAGCCAGTGTAGCCACTTCTCAAGATCCATCATTGCTCTCTTTTGCACTGTCCATGTTCTCGCGCACGTAGGCGAGCAACACTTCTCCACGCCTTAGTCCTGGAGGCGAACATCAGTCGATAGGCGGTACCCGACCGTCTGACCATTCTCTGCGAGTCCGCGGATTACGTGCAAGAGACCGCGGTTGGCGACTCGCCTCTGGCCGCGAGGGCTTGTCACCGCCGCCGTCGAACGACGCCAGCATCCGCGCCGCATCACGCCGCGTCAGCCGCTGCTCGACCACCAAAGCCCGGTCGCGAAAGCCCCCGCCCGTCCAGCTGCAGCGTCAATGTACCCGGCATACCCTTCACCCGTCGCAACCCGCGGGCGCGAGCTTTTCCGTTCCATGGCAGCAACGTATATCTTGAGGGCGTTGCCCCTCCTTAGGTCCTCCCACATCTTCGGTGCCGAGCAACCCACCTGCTACGACTCCCCATCGCCATCCCTGGCGCCCCCGAGGACCATGATTTCGATGAGATCGACCATCGAGTCGATCTCCCGTCGCACCGCCTCCCGGACGTCCCTCCTGGTACGGGCCCATCACCAAGGCGCTGACCGCCTCTTCTCGCAACGCGGCAATGACGTCCCGATAGTCCGGCAATTTCGCGATGAGCGCTGCCGTCAGGGACCAGACGACCAAGTTCCTCGCCTCCCTGGCATCTTCCCAGTCGTCCTCGTCGTCGCCGAGCTCCTCGAAACGTCCCCTGATGCGGTCCATCACTGTGGTGATCCGAGCGGCGCGCCCTTCGTCGTCCATTCCTTGTTCCTCGCTTCAATAGGAGCGGACGTGCACGCCCAGGATACTGTCTATCAGACCGTCGACCGGATTACCTCTGGAACTGAATCTCTGGAACGTCTGTTCCCTGAAGGCGTCGGCTATCGACGGCATTCGAGACCTGAAGAAGATCTCTGACCTGGAGTAGACCTGAACACCAAAGTTGACCCACTCGACCTCTTCTCTGGTAAGCGTCTTGCAGACGAGACGTGGGTCGACTCGCCAGCGGCTCCCTTTCTGCCAACATGCCTGAGACAGCAGCAACCTTTGGAATTACTGTAGGGCGGTGGAGATGAAGACCGATGACTGCAGAGAGAGACTCGATGACATTGAATGAGGTTTCCCTTCCGGCCCTGGGGGTCGAGGAGCGTAGCGACGAGGCCCCCAGGGCCGGACGCGCAAGACCGACCCCGGACCCGGAGGTCGTGGCGAAGCCGAAGCGGCGCCAGTTCACGGCGCAGTATCGGCTGCGGATCCTTGAGGAGGCGGATCGCTGCACACAGCGCGGCGAGGTGGGTCGGCTGCTTCGCCGCGAGGGGTTGTACAGCTCCCATCTGACGGCTTGGCGCAAGGCCCGGCGCAAGGGCTCGCTGCGGGAGTTGGCCGCGAAGAAGCGCGGCGCGAAACCGGCCGAACGCAATCCGCTGGATGCGAAGGTGCGCGCGCTCGAGGCGCAAGTGGCTCGTCTGGAGCACGAGTTGCACACCGCGCACACGATCCTGGACGTGCAGGGAAAAGTTGCCGGGCTGCTGGGATTGAACCTCGAACGCGGAACGCGCTCCTGATGGCCGCCCAACCGCTTGCGATGCGGGTCGGCGTCGTGCCGGCGTGCCAAGCGCTGGGCGTGTCGCGGGCGACGTTCTACCGTCGCCGGAGGTCAACTCCCGGGCACCAGCAGCCCCGTCCAACGCCCGCCCGGGCGCTGTGTGAAGCCGAGCGCGAGCAGGTCCTCGATGTGCTCGCCGGCCCGCGCTTCGTGGACCGCGCGCCGGCGGAAGTCGTGGCGACGCTGCTCGACGAAGGCCACTACCTGTGCTCGGAGCGGACGATGTATCGGATCCTGGCCGCGGACGTGCCGGTCCGGGAGCGACGCAATCAGCGTGAGCATCCCCGGTACGCCAAGCCCGAGCTGGTGGCCACGGCGCCGAACCAGACCTGGTCCTGGGACATCACCAAGCTGTTGGGGCCGACGAAGTGGTCGTACTTCTATCTCTACGTCGTGCTCGACATCTTCAGCCGCTACGCGGTCGGCTGGATGGTGGCCGACCGGGAGAACTCGGCGCTGGCCGGTCGTCTCATCGAAGAGACCTGCCACAAACAGGACGTCCAGCCCCGGGTGCTCACACTGCACTCCGATCGCGGCGCGCCGATGACCAGCAAGTGCACCGCACAACTGCTTGCCGATCTCGGCGTGACCCGCTCACTGAGCCGCCCCCAGGTGTCCGACGACAACCCGTTTTCCGAGGCGCAGTTCAAGACTCTGAAGTACCACCCCGGCTTCCCTGGCCGCTTCCGCGACATCACCGCCGCGATCGCCTTCTGCCGAACGTTCTTCCCCTGGTACAACACCGAGCATCGCCACGGCGGGATCGCGATGCTCACCCCGGACGACGTACATCATCATCGAACCGAGAGCGTGCTGGACCAGCGCGGGCGGACCCTTCAAACCGCCTGGACCCGTCATCCCGAACGCTTCGTTCGAGGCATCCCAAAACCAGATCCCCTTCCCGAAGCGGTCTGGATCAATCCACCGGTTACATCCACAACAGGAGGGACTGCTCAGTAAATCGCAACCGACAGTGTCTCAAAGTCGTTGACAGGTTCCGGCTAGGTATGACATAGATCACTGCTATCTTTGGTGTGACAGGCACCACCATCCGAGGTGACGGCATGGCTTGGACTGGTGATCTGATGTTGTGGTGAAACCCGTCTCCGAAAATGAACTCGCTTCTCTTTGCCAGGAGTATGGCGAACTTCCCGTCCCCTGCCCGTTCGGAAAGTACCCTTTGATCATTGCGTATGTTGGCTCCGACAAGATTGCCGATCTTCCACGAGGGGATTTTCGGGTCTTCTCTGACATCTCTCACCATGGAAGCCACGGCCTCCCGGTTCGATGGGCTCCTCACCGCCAGAGAGACCAGGCACACTGCCAAGTCGCGGAGGTTCTGCTGGGTAGCTCCGATCTCCGTGTAGCGGTATCGCTCTCCCTTGGGACGCCGGGCAGACGTCGCTCTGATGTGTTCCAGCCATCGGATTACACCGGGGAATGTCGCGTCCGCTTGTGAGAACTCGCCTTCGAAGTCCTGATCCCAATGCGTACCACTGTCTCTGTCAAGGCGAATCAAGTGGGCGTTCGAGATGGAGCCGAGGCTACTCGCGGATACTCGACGGACTAAGCCGTCTGGAGTAAGTCTGCCAACCTTGTCGTCACGACCAACCCAGTGCTTCGACACACACCGCGGCCACCAGTGATGCCGAGCCGACTTCAATCGACGCGGTGGCTTTGAGTTCATGCTGCTTACCGAACTCCACCAGCAGAGAGATTCCATCTTAGTGGGAGCGATCGGATTTGGGCCATCTCGTGGGACCTTAGCGGTGACCCCAACCCTCAGCTTGCCGGTCCCGTCGGCTTCACGACCAGACACCTCGCCCAAAGCAGGTCCAGATCCTCCGACCAACCCGACCAGAGAACGGCCGCGCCGATCAACGACCGCACCGCGTGCACCGGCTCGCAGGGGCTTCCTGCCGCCGGGTTGGGCAGGCGCTTCGCGAACTCCTTGCAGGCAGTCAGCGCATCGGCCACGTGTCCGCCCTTGTCCGCGCCCGTACCAGAGGCCTTCGCCGCCCCCGTCACGAACGCTTCCCAGAGGAAGATGCCCGTGTCCGCCCCGGTGAATCCCTGCCAGTCGAAATGCGTCGCAGGCGGCGACACACCCCTGTCTTTCATGCGCCGACCGAGTTCCCGCAGGACCCAAGCGGTCTCGGTCAGTCCCGCCGCCAGCGCGCTAGCCCGGATTTCTCAAACAAGGCTGTTTAGAGATGGGAGAATGTGCTATAACCCTTTGATTGACAAATAAAAAAGAGGAACAGCATGGATTCTCCCACCGCGACAGACTGTAACGCGCCGCGGCTGCGCTGCGCAACCCCGGACGGCGTCCGCCCGCGGCGTTTCGAAGCCGATTTCACGGGCGGCGCGCTGACCGCCGACGGCGGCGCGCTGCTGATGGGCCTGGCCAACCAGTCGGTCGGGCTGTTCCGCCGGGTGGCGGCCTGCTTCTCCGACCACCGCGACGCCGCCTATGTCGTGCACGAGGTGGAGACGCTGGTGGGTCAGCGCATCCTCGGCCTGACGCTGGGCTACGAGGATTTGAACGATCACGACGCGCTGCGCAAGGATCCGCTGCTGGGCGCGGTGCTGGGCCGCCTGGAGAAGCGCCGCGACGACTGCGAGCCGCTGGCGGGCAAGAGCACGCTGAACCGGCTGGAGTTGGCGGCGGCGGCGCGCCTGGACCGGAAGCATCGCAAGGTGGTGGCGGACTTCGGGCGCTTCGACGCGCTGCTGGCGGAGTTGTTCGCGGAGCGCTTCCGGACGCCGCCGAAGGAGCTGGTGCTGGACTTGGACGCCACCGACGTGCCGCTGCACGGCGGCCAGGAGGGGCGCTTCTACCATGGCTACTACCGGGAGTACTGCTACCTGCCGCTGTTGGTGTTCTGCGGCGCCGAGCCGCTGCTCGTGCGGCTGCGCAGCGCCGCCGTCGACGCGGCCGCCGGCGTCGAGCGCGACTTGGACGCGCTGGCGGACCGGCTGCGCGCGCGCTGGCCGGACGCGCGCCTGATCCTGCGCACGGACTCGGGCTACTGCCGGGAGGAGATCCTGGCGTGGTGCGAAGGCCGGGAGGGCGTCGATTACGTGATCGGGCTGGCCAAGAACCCGCGGCTGAAGCGGATGATCGAGGGCGAATTGGCGGACGCCCGGCAGAGCGCGCGCGAGACCGGCGAGGCCGCGCGGCGCTTCGCGGACTTCCGGTACGCCACGCTCGAATCTTGGACGCGCGAGCGGCGGGTGGTCGCCAAGGCGGAGGCGCTGCCCGGCGCCGGCGCCGCCGGCGCGAAGGACAATCCGCGCTTCGTCGTCACGTCGCTGCCGGTCGAGACGCATCCGGCGCGAGCGCTTTACGAGGAGTTCTACTGCGCCCGCGGCGACGCCGAGAACCGCGTCAAGGAGCATAAGCTCGACCTGTTCTCGGCGCGCTGCTCGTGCAACCTGTTCGACGCCAACACCCTGCGCCTGTACTTCTCCACCTTCGCGCTGATCCTGTTCAACCGCCTGCGCGACGCCCTGGCGCGAACCGCCGACAAGCTGGCGCGCGCCTATCCCGGCACGCTGCGGCTGCGGCTGCTGAAGATCGGCGCGCGCGTGCGCGTGTCCGCGCGCCGCATTCACGTCGCCATGGCCGGCGGCTGTCCCGACAAAGCCGCGTTCGCGGCGGCGTGGCGCGCGCTTGTTCCGACCTGATGCGCGGCCGACCGGCCCGAACAATGCTTGCGCCCGCGCGAACGACGCGCTCGGTCGATTGCGCGCGCCCGAACCGCCGTTGCCGCCGGACAACGCCGAAGACCGGCCGCCGCCGGCCCGTTGTCCGGCCGACCGCCCCAATCGACCGCCGCTACGCCGTGATATCCTCGCCGCTACGCCAATCCGCCAATCGGTCGCCGAAAATCGCCGACCTCCTCCCGATATGCGACCATCGCCCCGGTTTATGAGAAATGCGGGCTGATATGTTTTGACCTGTCAAGATGGCTCACGGAACTCTCACTTCATTCTCCTTGCAAAAGCTTGTTGTTGGCGCGGTGGATATGTGGGCGAGAGGCGCGCGAGTGTGGGCAGGCCCGGTGGGCAACGCGCGTCCAGCGCGTTGTCCGGGGGCTGTCCACACGGCCCGAAGGGCGCGCGCCGGTCCGAAGGACTCGTCCACATATCCACCGCGCGGTCGGACGCCTCGCGAGCGCCGGAGGCGTGTTGAGTCAGGACAAGGCCGGGCTGATTGCGACGGTGGATCATGCTGATATGCGTGGATTGGGTACCACCGGACTTCACTGCGTCGCGGAGCTGGCCTTTCTCTAGTGGCAGGGATCACCGACCGATACGCCCGCTCGGGGATCGTACCGACGGCACCGGTTATAGCCCGAACAAGGGTTCTCCACACCGGCCCGATCCTGCCCTGACTCAACACGCCCCGACCTCTTCGCTACCCGATGCCGGTCGCGTCGGCGTCGGCTTTCGGCGAGCCGGAGGCCGGCGGGATCCGGGCCATCTCCCGACGGACGATGTCCCAGACGAAGCCGCTCAACTCCCGGGCCACGGCCACGTTTGCCTGCTTGCTGTTCTTGCCCGACTCGATCAGGCGCCGGTACCGACCGCACAACCGGCGCTGGGCCTTCCAGGCGATCGCCTTGGCTTCGCCGGAGGCCGCGGCCGCCTTGCGCTCGAGATGCGCCGTGCGCCGCGCCGGAAACCGGTAGCTCCAGGCCGACTCCACCAGCGCGCGACGCGCATGGCCGTTGCCGGTCCGCGTGATCCCGCCCTGTCGGCGCCGCCCCCCGGAACTGTGCTCGCTCGGCACCAATCCCAGATAGCCCATCAACTGCCGCGGCGAGTCGAAGCGGCTCACATCGCCCAGCTCCGCCAGAAGCGTCGTCGCCGTCAGCGTGTCCACGCCGCGCAGCGCCGCCAGCGAGCGCGCCACCGGCGCCAGCGACCAATCCGGCAGCGCGTCGTGCAGCCGCTTCGTCAACGCCGCCACCCGGTCGCTCGCCGCCCGCGCCGCGTCCAGATATTCCCGAAACGCCCCTTCCTCCCAAGCGCGCTCGAAGCGCTGCCCGTCCAGCCACGCGTAGTGCGCCCGCGTCCAGCGCCCGCGCGACCAGCGACGCCCGTGGCGCAGCAGAAACGCGCCCAGCTGCTGGCGCGCCTTGAGCTCGGCCCGCTTGAAGTCCGCCCGCGCCCGCACCAGGTCCCGCATCGCCTCCCGGTCCTCGTCCGGCACCCACACCGGCGTCAACTCCCCGCTGCGCGACAGCCGCGCCAGCTTGACCGCGTCCCGCCGGTCCGTCTTGATCCGCTCGCCCGGCGCCTTCGGGATCCGCGACGGCGCCACCACCTCGCAATCGAATCCCATCCCCGTCAGTTGCCGGTACACCTCGTAGCCGCACGGCCCCGCCTCGTAACTGAACAGCATCACCTCGCCGCCATGCGTCCGCGCCAGCTTCTCCGCCAGCTTGCCGATCGCCAATGGCCGGTTCGCGATCTCGCCGACATAGACCGGCGGCTCGCGCCCCGCGGGCGCCACCGCCACTGCGATGCTGTTCTTGTGCACGTCCAGTCCCACATGCGCCGCATAGTTCGGGCGAATCCCCCGCCCTTCCATCGATACCGTTTCCTGCTCGGTTGGTCTAAAGTCTCGCATTGCCTGCCCTCCTCAATTCTGGCTCTGTCACGGTGGCCATAATGGCCGGTCCCCAAGATAATCCACGCACTTGAGGACGGGCAGGTCAAAACATTATGTCTAGCGCCCGCCCCTGGCGACCCACGGCTAATTTGTTCTAAGCCCCGGGGGCGCGTTGGCGCGGTGTCCGAGGGAGTTTTTCGTCATCCGGAGGTAGTCGAAGACGAGCCGCGGGTTGCGGTTCAGGCGACGGGTGGCGGCGGCGACGCAGGGGTTGCCGTGGGCGCGGATGACGCCGATGGCGAAGCGGCGCAGGCGGGTGGTGTTCTCGGGGCCGTGGCCGGTGCGGATGCGCAGGCGGTCCTCGTCGAAGGTGTTGTCGAGGATGTTGTGGACGGACTCGACCTTCCAGTGGCCGCGGTTCAGTTCGAGGAGGCGTCTGGCGTCGGCGCTGTCCGGGGCGTGGCTGGTGATGCCGAGGGCGTGTTCGACGGAGGTCTTGCCGGACTTCTTTGCGGTGGCGGTGCGCTCGACGAGGAAGGCCTGGCCGACGTGGGGGAAGTTCAGGTAGCCGTTGAGGCGGGTGGTGGTCCAGATGGCGCGGCTTTCGACGCGGCCGTGCTCGAGGACGGGGGGCTCGCGGAAGTCGGGCTCGGCGCGGTCGGCGAAGAACACCCGGAGGTCGTCGAGGAGGGTCGGCTGGTTGTCCTTGGCGGTGAACACGAAGTGGGCGCCGCGGCGGCGGAGGAAGTCGGCGAGCTTGCGCTGGGTGAGCAGGGCGTCGGCGGTGAAGGTGCGGCCGGCGAAGTCGAGCCGGAGGCCCTCGAGCAGGGGGAGGACGGTGCCGATCTCGTTGGTGCGCTTGGTCTCGTCGTCGGCGCCGACGGGCAGGCGGCCGACTTTTTTTGGGTGTGGGTGATGCCGCCGCGCTGGCCGACGGCGCCCAGGATGTGCACCTGGCACTCGCCCTCGCCGATCTTGCCGGCGGCGGGCTCGGCGGCGTCGGCGTCGGTCCCGGGTTCGGCGGCGCGAGCCGGCTCGGGGGCGTCGGCCTCGGGCTCGTCCCGGTAGATGGCGTTGCGCATCGTCTTGCCGTCGATGGCGACGGCCTCGCCGTCGTCGCCGCGGGCGGCGTGGAAGCGCTGCAGGGCGCGGTCGAGCTGGGCGGGCTCGACGCGCACCAGGACGTCGCGGATGACGAACTCGCTGGGCACCTCGTGGCGACCGCCGCGGCGCCGGCAGCGGAACCGCTCGCGGGCGCGCGGCGACAGGTCGGCGGCCCACTCGGCCATGGCCTTGTAGCCGCGCGCGCCGCACAGCGTGGCACCGGCCGCGATGGCGAGCACGACCGGCAGCGGATGGCGGCGGCCCTGGCGGCGGCGCGGGTCGTCGATGTCGAGGAAGCAGTCGGGCAGGGAACGCATGGTGTCGGCGGAGATCATGGCCTTGGGGCCTCCGTGGCGGTCGGCGGGATCGAGCGCGGGCCGCGTCAAGCGCGCCCGCGCGTCGGGAACCAGGGGGCGGACGAACACCAGCTTGGGGCCGCCCGGCGCGGTGCCGTAGCCGCCGCGCACGCGCCGGAAGCCGCGCGTGCGGCCGACGCAGGTCCAGTTCGCGGCGCGGTACACCGTGCCGCGGTGCCGCGCCGGGTCGACGAACGTCTCCAGCAGCAGCAGCGGATGGCCGAAGCGTTCCGGCCAGTCCGCCGCCAGGCGCCGTGCGCACAGCGCCAGCGCCCGCGAGCCCAGGTTGGGCACGCGCGAGCCCGGCAGGATCAGGAACCGGCTGTTGTTCGCGACCAGGTGCAGCCGGTCGTACTGGGTGCGGAAGTCCCAGCCGATCCAGCGGTCCCGCGCGCCGCACTTCAGCGCCGGCGCCGAGAAGCCGAGCAGCGCCAGCCACTCGCCGCGCCAATGCGCGACGTACCACAGCGTCTCGCCGATCTTGGGCAGCGCGCCCAGGAAGTGGTGCGCCGCCATCAGGCGCCGGTAGCGAACCTCCTCTTCCCCGGCCGCCGCAGGCTCGACGGCCATCTCGCGCAGCTCCACGCCGCCCCGTCCACCGATCAAACACAGGCATTTCTACACCGGTTCGGCGCGGATGTCCAGCATTCGACGTAAGCCGTTCTTTCCGCTCGGGTTACCCGGGGAGGACAAATCCGCCCTGGCCTGGCGACCACGCCTTGTTGCCATCCACCGCGCGTCCGGCGGTCAACCCCGAAGGGTCGTCCGGTACCGGGATCCACAGCGGACACTCGAATCCAAGCACCACTTTGGTTCCCGCCGCCAGGCTGCCGACCACGTCGTCCACCAGCCCGCCGATCTCCTTCCCGCCCCGCTGCTGATCACCGTGAACAACGGCCCATCCAAAGTTGGCTTGCTTGATGGAACCGATGTCCGCGCAGTAGATCGCCAATCCCTCTCCCATCACGTCTCCACTCCCTCCACTGCGTAACTGCTGGACCCGACATCATTCCCGGCCTACGTCCGCCGACGACATGGGCGGCCACGACCTCCGTCCAAACGCCGGTCACCCGTCTCGCCGACACCAACGCTACCGGCGCCGCGGCGACTCATGCGTCCAGCTGGCTACCGGCAGACCAAGCTCCGTACACCTTCTCCAGTTCCCCGATCCAGAACGCCTCCCGGTCCTTCGTCTCGTGCCCCAGCGAGCTTGCAAGTTGGAAGAAACCCGGGCCGGGCATCTGGTCGCCGTGCTTGTGGACCACCACCACCGTCAGCATGCCGCGTCCCGCCTCGTGCTCGGCCGTCGAGATCTCGCCGAGCATGTGGGCCAGGCGATCGCTCCGCGGCTCAAGGTCCAGGCTGTGGATCTTGGCGACGAGTTCCGAGTAGGCGATCACGCGCCGGCGGGCGGCTACGGCGATCATCGCCTGGCGCGCCTCCGCCGTCGCGGCCTCCCACACTGCCTGCGGATAGCCGTGGTCGAAATTCTCCCGTTTCATGTCCTTCATTTCCAAGTCCCGCCGCCCCTTCCACGTGCGCTTCCGGGGAATGTGGGCGATGCCCTTCGGGCCCGGGCTGTCGTGCTTCGCACCGAGCCTCGTTCCGAGTCTCGGCCCTTACGGGCTTCCATCCCTATCGCGGGCGCCCCTTGCGCCCACGGACCTCATGCGGACGCTCAGTGCAGCGTTAATTAACGGACGGTCAGCATCGTCCACGTCTGACGACAATCCTTGCGGTTCGCGCACCCACACCATGTCCTCATCGACCCACCGCCAGACCGCACCCGACGCGTCCACGGCGACGAACCGGAACTCGCCGCCGTCAACGGGGCTCGGCAGGGTCGTCGGCATCCGCCGCTCCTTCATCTTCCCTTCCTCCCGGACCCGGATCGATCACCGCACGGGACGCGCCTCCGGTCAAGGGGACATCCGCCCCGCGCATCGTGCGCCCCCGCTCACGCCGCCGGGCGCCAGGCGGAGCCGTCGCGCCGACCGGTCGCCGTCCGGTATCGTTCACAGGCGTGGAGAGCGCGTGTCCGAGTCTTCCGCGCCCCTCGTCCCCGATTCCGGAGCCACCGGCGAGGACGACGCCCTGTCCACGTCCCCCTTGGTCGCCCGCCGCGTCGTCCCCGATCCGTTCCAGGCGCACCAGACGCGCCGCCGCGTGCACCGACTCCAGCCGCCAGCCGGCGGTCCAGCACGCGCCCGACGCCGGCCACGCGGGCCACCCGTCGGTGTCGGTCCACCATGCCGACGACGTCGCCGCCTCGGGCAGCCCGCATCCGGTCAACTCCCGCATTCTCTCGAAGGGCAGCATGCACGAGCCCCCTGCCAGCCCGCCCAGGTACGCGCGCAGCTTATCGAGTCCGTCGTGCTCCATGCGCCTTCTGCCCCACCTCGTCTCCGTCGCGGACATCATCGACGCATCCGACGTGCGGTTCAAACACGCGCTCCGACCAGTGACTGCGCATCCCGGGACCGTGCTTCACATACGGGACAGATTCGACCCCAAGACCGATCCCACGGACTACACCGTCCCCAGCCCTTTCACAGGCGGGGGCATCTAAATCAGGCCACCGGCGCGAAGCGTGCCTTAGGGCCTCCCCTCGCCTGCCGGTCGGTCAGATCAGGCCCTGGGCGGCCATGCCGACGGTCTCGGTCCGCGACACGAACAAATACAGGTGCCGCGAAATAGGAACTGGCAGTCGACCCCATATCCTAGCCTTCCCCTACCTTCCCGCGCGCCCTTGCCCGGCCGTCGCGGTGACCACGCCGTTTTTTTGTGTCTTCAAGATCGGCCTCGGCAGGGAAAAGCGGTCGCCATCTCGCGGGGGTTTCCCGGCCCACGCCGCGATTGAACTGCTCGACGAATTGTCTTGGGTATGCATGCTCCGGCACGAGTTTCGGCGGGTCCTGGTATCCCTTCTGCGGCATGGGAAGACGCGCATCGGGCCACCGAACGTCGTGGCTCTTCACTACCCACACCTCCCAGAAGGCGGTACGCGGGTACACCAGGAAGATCTGATCGGGCTCGACGGCACAGCCTTCCAGCAGCCCGGCCAGATGTTCGGCCATGTACCGATCATAGTGAAACGGTAGGTCAATGGCCTCCAGGATCAAAACAGTTTCGATGTCTGGAGCAAGGTCTTTCCATCGCGCCAGTTTCGGGCACTTCTTTTCGAATGCCCGGCGCAGATCCTTGATGAACGGGACCTCCGGTTCGTCCGGGGAGCCGACAAAAAGACCGAGAGATCCGGCCTCTCTCGGCGGCACGACCCCGTCGCTTGAGCGTGCCAGCGTGAATTCGCAGTCCCAACGGTCCGGTCGACCGTTCTCGTAGTCGAGTTCATACACATGCGGCGACCATCTGCGCCGCGCAGGCGCCCGGTCCTGCAGAGCCTCCACTGCGGACCCAATCCAATCGCGAAGCCCCCTCTGTCGGCGCTCTCCCTGCCCGCCGCGCTCCGGCCGTGGAACGCCCAGCGGCAGATAGAGTTCGTAGAAGGCGTCCCCCGGCAACGGCCCCGGGAACCATTCCGCAAGACAAGTCCTGATGTCCTGGTAAGCGTTCGCCACCTCGATACGGTCATCGAAAGGCAGAATCCTCGTGTGTTCGAGGGCGTATTCCTGCTCGCTTACCGTAACGCGCAGATCGACAGGTGGCCCTTCTCCGGTAATTTCCGGATCAGAGACGGCTGTTCTTTCGGTTCCAGCGGCTCTCTCCAGCTGCTTGATGACCGCGTCGCAGCATTTGCCCTCTCTGTTCCGGATCACCATGTCTGTATCGGCCCATTTCGCGTCTCTGACTACGACGCTTCCTATCCTTGGCAGAACAATAACCAGACTACCGCCATCCTTGACGCAGTTGGAGGGCGAGAGCCATACCGCCGGCAACCGCCATCGACTTGATCCGCGCCAGACCCTTCTGAACGTTCAGGTGGTTCTCGGAATGAGCGCGCCCCTCGTCCGCACGGATACCTGAGCAAGGATGCTGTATCTTCGAACGCCAGAGCCCTTTTCGAGACCACCGCGAGACCACCGCGAGAGTATGCGTCACCCTGTGGCCAATAAATTGGGACCAGTCACACTGAGAGAAATCACCAGCGAGAATCTGCACGCGATTCTCGAGTTGTCGGTCGCCGACCATCAGCTCAAGGCCTACCCCCCCTCAAACGCGTATTCCATCGCCGAAGCACACTACTCAGCCGATGACGACCCCGTTTGGCTGAGGGCGATTTACGCCGGGGCAACCCCGGTGGGGTTCATGATGACGTCAGAGGCGCCGGCTCAGGGCGAGTATTTCCTATGGCGCCTGATGATCGATCAGCGCTACCAGGGTAGCGGCTACGGGGCGCGCGCCGTGCAGCTATTGATCGAGCGCATCCGGCAAACCGACAACCCCAAGACCCTGATCACCAGCCACCTGCAAGAAGACGCGAACGCCGGACGCTTCTATGAACGCCTGGGCTTCGCGTACACGGGGGATCTGATCGGAAAAGACGACCTTGAAATGAGGTTCACCTTCCAGGCTTAGCCAAGCTAGGCCCGAGAGCATACGGCCCCCGGCTCGTCACTGAGCCGGTTGCCCCATCTCAGTCGATGCCGAGGTGGAGCGTACCTACTTCGTGCACATCTCCGCCCGGAACGCATCGGGTTGGCGGCGCGACCCTTGGCATCATGATCGAAGAGAGTCTTTGGCAGCGCTGACCGAGGCTGGCGTCGAACCGTCGGATTGGCCGGCAGACCTGCCCGAGACGCTTGCGCCCGCCACCCGATGGCAAGCGCGAGACGAGTCCACGCCAGAGGACTCAACGATGGCGGCCGCCCTACGGCAAGGGCTCGCAGGACCGGAGCGTTAAGCGATCAGACAACTGACCTGTCGTGTGGCCGCGCGCGTCGCACATCGCGTGACGCCCGCTATGCGTGGCGAATGTGGCTTAACGATTGTGATACTGGAAGTGATATCTAATTCTTACGATGGTATGTTTTATTTTTATTTTCAATACGTTACAATTTATATGTGGCGGAGCGGACGGGACTCGAACCCGCGACCCCTGGCGTGACAGGCCAGTATTCTAAACCAACTGAACTACCGCTCCGTACGTGCGTGGTGGGTGTTGCAGGGCTTGAACCTGCGACCTACGGCTTGTAAGGCCGTCGCTCTCCCAACTGAGCTAAACACCCCGCGCTGGCGATGCGTATCTTACCGTCGGCAAGTAAGCTGTCAAATCCAACTTCACCGATAAGCGGGCAATAGCGCGCAGCCAACAACCGTTGCCCCGGAACGCCAGCAGGCTTCGAAGCGCCTACAATTATCCCCCGAACGAAAGTCGGTGCCATGCGGGGCCAAAAATGATCGAGGGCTTCGCCTACCTGATCGCCATATTGATTTCGGCGATTTGCGTGGGCATTCACTACGGGACGTTGCGATTTCTCAGCTCCAAACCGATTTACCGCAATCGTCACGGCGTGCCCGCGACAGTGGCGGGGCTGATCATGGTTCACTTTGTCGAAATCGGATTGTTCGCCGGCGTCTATGCCGCGCTCTCCGCAACCGCCTTCGGATCGGTAGGCGGGGCCGATACGTTTCTCGACTATATGTACTTCTCGGCCTCGGCCTATACGACACTCGGCATAGGCGATCTCGTGCCGATCGGTGCCCTGAGGGCGATAACAGCCGCCGAAGCGATCGCCGGTCTCGTATTCATCGCATGGTCCGCCTCGTTCGCGTTCATCCAGATGCAACGCGCATGGAGCGACGACTGACGCGCGGACGACGCCCGTTGGACGAGCGCCGAATGGTGGTGCGGGCAGCGGAAGCCGAGTCCGCAACCTCAACGTTGGCAACGTTGCGCTCTGCCGATTGAGCTATGCCCGCAAACACTGGTCCGCCCTGGAAGAATCGAACTTCCCTCACCGGGGTAAGGGCCCGGTGCACAGCCACTATGCCAAGGACGGAGTGATTCGGCCTGCCCAGCAAGATTGGGGTGAGCGACCGGGTTCGCACCGGCATCGACCAGATTCACGGCCTGGCGCTTTGCATTAAGCTACGCTCACCATTGATTTTCGGGACTTGGCGGAGACTGGAGGGATCGAACCTCCACGCCCTCACGGGCATCACCGGGTTCAAACCGGATTAGCACGCCAACCTTGCGAGTCTCCGCAGCGGAACTGGTGGAGGGGGTAGGAGTCGAACCTACACAGCTCGTCAAGGCACCCGGTTTACAGCCGAGCGATCTCGCCATTGAAATGCCCCTCCATGCATGGGGCTGACGATGAGCCTCGAACTCACAACCTGCGATTTACAAGACCGCCGCTCTGCCAATTGAGCTACGTCAGCAAATGTGGGGCAGCCGCGCGTGCGCAGTCGGAACGGCGTTCATCCGACCCGCCTGCCCCAAACGACCACATTGTCAAAGAACAACGCCAAGGCAAAAAAGCCCCGGCCGGTTCGAACCTGCCAGGGCTTTTGTTTGAGCTTTCTGGAAGGTTCGATGCCTTCCAGAATCGACGGAAGGACTTAACGCATCGGCTGACCATAGATGGACTCAAGTGAGTCCGTGCGGACTGTCTGCGGGTGCCGAAATACGGCGCGCGAGAACACCTGGCCGGAGCTACCCAGACTGGGACAAACCGGCTGGCCGCAAGCAATATGTCTGCTATCACGTTTCATGAGGCGCGCAACTATACGCTTCCTGCAAAAGATTGAAACACCCAGATTGGCCGGATTCTCCCCATCACTGATCCGCCATGCCTCGCGAGGCCGACTGGTGCCGCCGATCTGGGCATTCAAGAAATGATTCGCGTAAGCTGGCACACGCTGGAGAACACGACATCGACGGATGAAACAGCTTCAGCGAGACGGACCCGGGGTTTGCGCAGCGAACCTCATCCATCGGCGATAACACCCGTGGTTCATGGCACATTGAGTTGCACCCCAGGTTCGCGCACATGAGGCACTGGACCCGCTTCGTGCCGATCATCGGCTCGGTGCGTGAGTATCGCCGCGTCGACTTCGGATACGACCTGGTGGCTGGCCTGGTGCTCGGCGTCGTCACCGTTCCGCAGGCGGTCGCCTACGCATTTCTGGCCGGATTGCCCGCGCAGGCGGGTCTTTATGCCTGTCTCGCGCCGATGGTGATCTATGCCGTTCTCGGTTCTTCGCGCCAACTCGTGGTAGGACCCGTCGCGATCGCCGCGCTCATGGTGGCGGCGACGGTGGGCGAACACGCGCCCGCCCACTCGGACGCGTACCTTGGGATAACCACCATCCTGTGCCTGCAAGTAGGCATCCTGCTGTGGCTGCTGCGGCTCTTTCAAATGGGCGGGATCGTCAACTTGCTGAGTCATCCCGTGATCACAGGGTTCGTCAACGCGGCGGCAATCCTGATCATCATCAGTCAACTGCCCGCTTTCACCGGCGTCGCCATAGACGGCGGCGGCAACCCGGTCGATAGCCTCGTCCGGCTTGTGTCCGCTATCGGAAGTCTCGATCCCGTCGCGACCGGAGTCGGTGTCGCAACCCTCGCCGTATTGTGGCTTGTCCGCCGCTACGCGGGTCTGTCGATGCATGATCGCGACCATCCCATCGGGCGGACCGGGCCCATGTTCGTCGCTATCGCCGGGACCGGCGTGGTAGCGGTTTTCGGCCTGAACGTCGAGACCGTGGGCTTCGTTCCCGCCGGACTTCCCGAACTTACCTTGCCCCCGTTCGACCTTGCGCTCTGGCTGGACCTCGCGCCCGCAGCCGCGATGATCGCCCTCGTCACGTACATCGAGAGTTTTTCCATCGGCACGACGCTGGCGTCGAGGCAGCGCAGCCGCGTGGATGCGTCGCAGGAGCTTGTCGCGCTGGGCGCCGCCAACATCGGCGCGGCGTTCACCGGCGCGTACCCCGTCGCAGGCAGCTTCTCGCGATCAAGCGTCAACGCCGCCGCGGGCGCGCGAACATCGGTCAGCGCCCTCGTCTGCGCGGTGGTGATCATAGTGACGCTGTTGTGGCTGACGCCGCTATTCGAAAACCTGCCGCACGCGACGCTCGCCGCGATCATCATCGCGTCCATCGTCGGGATCATCGACTTCTCCATGCTGCGGGAACACTGGCGCTTCTTTCCCGCCGATGTGCTGGTGCACTTCCTCGCATTGGGCGGAGTGCTGCTGCTCGGCGTTCAAGGCGGTCTGCTGCTCGGCGTCGGCGCCGCCATCGTGCTGTTCGTGCATCGCTCCAGCCGACCGCATATCGCCGTGGTCGGGAGGCTCGGCGATTCAGCCCACTTCCGCAACGTCGATCGGTACGCCACCGAAACCTTTCCGCATGTCGCCGCCGTTCGGGTGGACGAAAACCTCTATTTCGTCAATGCGAACCAGGTGGAGGATCGGTTCCTCGCCATCGTGGAGCGCCACGATGAAGCGCGCCACCTCGTGCTGGTGTGCAGCGCGATCAACTTCATCGATACGACGGGCCTGGAGATGCTGCGCCGCCTCAACCACACGCTCGGTTCGCTCGGCATCGCGCTGCACCTGGCCGACGTGAAAGGCCCGGTGAGGGACCAACTCGAATCGACGAGCCTCGCCGGCGAACTGTCCGGCAACCTCTATCTCACGACCGACGAAGCCATGCGGGAACTCGCTGCTTCGCAAGATCCTCGTGTCGAAGAAGAGCGGTAGGCGAACTTGCCAATCGTGTTGCCGAAACCCCGCGCATTTGTCAATCTGACGGGCAAGCCAACGAATCTACGGGCGACGGTATGTATCCAGGCAAATGGGGCGAGGTTTTTCCGGAAAAAGCCGCGGCTATTAACAGTTCGACGGGCGAGCGGCGCACGTACGGCGAACTGAACGACCGGTCGAACCAACTCGCGCAGTTCCTGTTCGACAAGGGTTTGCGGCGCGGCGACCACATTTCGATCTTCGCCGAAAACCATCTCGCCTGGTTCGACGTCATATGGGCGGCGCTGCGATCGGGACTGTATCTGACTACCGTCAACCGCTACCTCACCGATGAAGAAGCCGGCTATATCGTCGACAACTCGGAGTCTCAGGTACTCATCACAACGCGCGCGCGGGAAGAGGTGGCGCGCAATCTCCACAGGTTCGCGCCGACTTGCCACACCTGGCTGATGCTCGATGGCGCCATCGACGGCTACCAGGACTTCGAGGAAACCATCGCAGACTACCCGGCTGAACCGCTGGCCGAGGAGCCGGCAGGAGGGGTGATGCTGTATAGCTCCGGCACCACCGGGCGACCGAAGGGTATCTTGAGACCGCTGCCGGAAGCGGCCATATCGGAGGATGCGGGACCCATCCGCGCGTTGCAAAGCATCCTCTGGGGGTTCGACGAAAACACCGTGTATCTGTCTCCGGCACCCCTCTACCACGCGGCCCCGCTCGGATTCAGCGCCAGCGCGCAATCCTTGGGCGGCACGGTTGTCTACATGGCGCGATTCGATCCGGTGCACGCCCTGCAGGCCATCGAGGAGTACAGCGTCACGCACAGTCAGTGGGTACCCACGATGTTCTCGCGCATGCTGAAGCTCGAGGAATCCGAACGCCACCGCTACGACCTCTCTTCGCACAAGGTCGCGATCCACGCCGCCGCGCCCTGCCCGCCAAAGGTAAAGGAGCAGATGTTCGACTGGTGGGGACGCATCATCTACGAGTACTACGCCGGGACCGAGGTCAACGGATTCACGCATACGGGACCGGAAGAGTGGTTCGAACACCGAGGCACCGTGGGCAAGCCCATCCTGGGCATCATCCACATCTGCGGCGACGACGGCAGCGAGTTGCCAACGGGGGAAACGGGTGTCGTCTACTTCGAAATGCCGACGGTGCCTTTCGAATACCTGAACGACCCCGAGAAGACCCGGGAAGCGCAACATCCCGAACATGCCAACTGGACCACCCTGGACGATGTCGGCTATGTCGATGAGGACGGCTTTCTCTATCTCACCGACCGCGCCACCTACATGATCATTTCCGGCGGCGTGAACATCTATCCGCAGGAAATCGAGAACGCTCTGATCCTCCATCCCAAGGTGCTCGACGTGGCCGTCATCGGGGCACCGGACGAAGAAATGGGAGAGGAAGTGCGGGCCGTTGTCCAGACGGCGGAGGGCGCCGTGCCAGGTAAGGAACTGGAAGCGGAACTCATCGCCTACGCCAGGGAGAACATCGCCCACTACAAGTGTCCGAGAGCGATCGACTTCCGGGACGAACTGCCCAGACTACCTACGGGCAAGCTCTACAAGCGGTTTCTGAGAGACGAATACTGGGGCAAGCGCGGGTCGCGCATCGTCTAGCATGGACACATCGACGTGGGTATTCGGCTACGGGTCGCTCATATGGCGCGCCGACTTCCCCTGGCTGGAGCGGCAACCCGCGACGCTATCCGGATGGGCGCGCAGGTTCTGGCAGGGATCCCACGATCATCGCGGCGTCGCCGATGCGCCCGGCAGGGTCGTCACGTTGGTGCGGGCGCTGGATGAGACATGCGCCGGCGTCGCGTACCGCGTGGAGTCGCACGTATTCGACCATCTCGACGACCGGGAGAAGAACGGCTACGAACGCGGCGCGGTCAGCCTGACGCTCGCCAACGGGGAAAATGTCGATGGCGTCGTCTATGTCGCCCCGATGGACAACTTCGCCTTCCTGGGGGACGCGCCGCTCAAGGAAATGGCGCGTCACATCCAGGGTTCAGCGGGACCGAGCGGCAAGAACATCGACTATTTGCTCGAGCTGGCGGCCGCGCTCCGCGACCTGGGCGCCGAGGATTCGCACGTCTTCGCGTTGGAAGCCGCAGTGCGCGAGGCTCAGAGCCCGTGAATCTGCGCGACTCCAGTACTTGGTCGCCGTCGCCGAACACCGGCACTTCGGACGCGCCGCCGACGCGTGTTCTGTCAGCCAGCCGACCCTGTCAACCCAGCTCAAGAAACTTGAAGAGCGTCTCGGCGTGACGCTGACTGAGCGATATCGGCCTCTGCTGGCGCACCAGCTCACCGCGCGGCGCGCTCTTCAACGCACTGGCGGAATCCGTAGCCGAAACACTAAGTTGAATCGCCGCGCCCGGCGGATCCTTGTGTGTTCGAACCATGGACCTGGGACCGTGCCAGGACGGGTGCATGTGTTCAAATGGCATAATCGCTTGTCCCAAACGCACCGGATATTCCGGGTGACACGACGAGGACCAAACAAGCCAGGCGCATTAATGTCACTTGAACTACCTACGTTGGCCGAAATTCGAGATGGCGTACCAGCCAGCTTTCTGGACGATCTGAAGGACACCCTCGAAATAACGGAAACGCAACTCGCAAGGATCGTCGGTGTCGCGCGTCAGACCCTGATTCGACGGCGCAAGAGCCAGGGAGTCTTGCCCGTGGCAGAGGCTGACAGGGCTGCCATGTTGGCAAGGGTGTTCAACATGGCGCTGTCGTACTTCGACCACAACAGGGAACACGCGCTTGCTTGGCTCAAGCATCCCAACCCCGCTCTCGAAGGCGAAACGCCGCTTGAACGTGCAGACACAGCCATCGGCAAGGAAGACGTGATTGACCTTGTCGGCCGCATGGAGCACGGAATACCGACATGCGTGACCCAAGCGCTGGACTGAAGCCGCGGCCGGTCGGTCCTCACTCCGATTGCAGCGCGGCCACCGGGTCCATGCGCGCCGCCGAGAGCGCCGGATACACGCCGAACCCCACCGCTATCGCTACGCAGACGACTACCGCCAGCGCGATGGTCGGCAATGACCAGGCGACCGCCCAGCCCGCGAAAGCAGCGATCACATAAGCAATGACCACGCCCAGCACGACGCCCGCGGCCGCGCCCAACAGCGCAATCACGGCGGTTTCAACCAGGAACTGTCGCACAACGTCCGTCTCGCGCGCCCCGATCGCGCGGAGCAAACCGATCTCTGAACGACGTTCCATCACGCTCGCCAGCATGATGTTCATGATGCCGATGCCGCCAACCAGGAGCGAAATGCCGGCGACGGCCGACATGACGATCGTAAATATCCACTGCGTCTGCTTCTGCTGCGCCAGAAGCCTCGCGGGAATCGTTAGCCGCGTGTCCTTCTGACCGCCATGGCGCCGGTCCAGCAGATGCTGCACCGCTTCCGCCGCCGTTGCGGGCGAAACGTCATCCGCCACCTGAATCTTCAATTCGCTGAGCTCGGCCTCCATGAATCCCATGCGCAAGCGCCTCAAGCCAGTCTGAAGCGGGAGGTATACGCGGTCGTTCTCCCCGCCGACCTCTCGACCCTGAAACTCGCCATCCGGTAGCTGTCGATCCTTCAGGACGGCTACAACCTTCAGCCAGAGGTGGTTGACCTTGACGACACCGCCCAAGGCTCCGCCCCTGGGAAACAGTTGGTTCGCGGCGTTTCCGCCAAGCACGGCCACCTGCGCGAAACGCTCATCGTCTGCGCCGTCGAACAGAACGCCTTCTCCCGCATCGAGCCGCGTCAAACCGAAGTAGGGCGGGCTCACGGCCCACACTTCGGCGTGACTTTGCCCCTGGTGGGAGAACAGATCCCATACGCCGATCCTGCGGACGCCCGCCCACTTCTCCAGGAAGGGCAGCGTCTCGGACATGGCGAGCGCATCCCCAACCGAGAGTCCCGTCGAGTGTTTTCGCGTGTCCCGCTTGGCCTCTCCCCAAGGATCGTCCGCTTCGACGATCAGGTTACGCACCCCCATCCCCTCGATCATCGCGAGCGCCTCCCGGCGGCCCCCTTCGCTGACCGCGATCATGGCGATCACGGCACCAACGCCGAAAATCATCCCGAGCAGCGTCAGCGCCGAGCGCAACCGGTGGTGGGCCAGTTGTCCCAACGCCTGTCGGACGTCGGGGCGCAGCCGTCTGCTTGTCGTAGCGATGGATCTGCGGAAGCCTTCGACCCATCGGATTGCGTTACGCGCGTATCGCTCAATCATCAACGGGGCCTTCGGTTCTTTTCTCGCGAGGGGCACCAAATGGAAGGCGCATCAACCCGTGTTTCGCGGCAGCGAGACGGCTACCCGCTCCCCGGCCGCCAAGCCGCCGGTGATTTCCACCAGCGTTGGACTGCGATGTCCCAGGACAACCTGTCTCGGCACCGGCTCGCCCTGGTCCAGCACGTAGACAAAGGCCATGTCCCGTTCAAAGAACACGGCCTGCTGCGGCAGCAGAAACGCATCTCGAATCGTGCCGGTCGTAATGGTCGCCGTCAGGCTGCTGCCTACGCGCATCACCTCCGGGTCCACCTGATCGAGCTCCGCTTCCGCAACGAAGTACTTTTGCGGATCGTCGCGGTGCCGGGGAATGGCGACGGGCGAAACGCTGGAAACGCGCGCGGTGAAATCGTGCTCGACTTCACTGTCGATACGCAGCGCGACAGGTTGACCCGGTTCGATCCCCACCGCATCGACTTCCGGCACGAATATTCTCGCCCTGACCTTGCCGCGTATCGGCAGCAGCCCCACCGCCCGACCCGGGTACACCGTCTGTCCCTTGGAGAGCTTTCGACCCCAGGGCGTGCGCGCGTAGACGAACGTGCCGTCGGCCGGACTGGTCAACTCCATCTGCGCCAGCGCGGAGTCCTGCTTATCGAGTTTGTCCTGGCTCGCCTCACGACCGCTCGCGATTCGGCGCTGCTCGGTGGACGAGCGCTGGTCGTGCGTGATGGCCTGCCACGCGTAGTACGCCTCTTCGACGCCCAGGTACGCGAGATCCCCCAAGGCATCGATGTATTCGTTGCGGCTCATCAGGCGGGGATCGACAGTCACGTACGTTCGGGCAATGTCCGTCTCTGTGTCGACGCGCTCTGTTTCATGGCCGATAAGCGTGCGGTCGATGGCGCTCCTGCGCGCATGGCTGTCGAGCTGCAGATCGTCGTTCACCACTTCCAGCACGCTCGTCTCTCGCTGCACGCGCACTTCGCTGTCGTCGAACCGCACGACCACCTGTCCCTTCTTGACCTCCGAATATTCCGGCACCACCCAGGTGATGTTGAAACCCATGTCGATGTCGCTCGGCATGCGGATGGCAATGGATTCGGACGGCACCAGTTCTCCTCTCGCGCGCACGACAAACGTATGGTCGCGGGCCGTCGCAGATACCGTCGCCAGCCGGGATGAGGGATCCGTGCAGCCCGCCGAGACCACCGTGACAACCAGCAACTGCCGCCAGGTCGGAGCCTGTTGGCGAGCCTGACGGCACAGCCACGCGATCCACCCGTACAATCGATTGCTCACAGACGCACCATGTCCCCTTCTTTCAGATCGCCGTCCACGATAAACATTTCCCCGCTGCGCTCGCCGAGGAGGACCGGCTGCCACCCTCCCCCTTTCAGCACGACTCCGGGCGATCCCGACCGGTAAACGAGCACCGATGCCGGAATGGCCAGCGCTCGCTTCAGCATCGACAGCTCTACCTCTATCTGGACCGACACGCCGAGTCTGAGCACATTTGGCTGCCCGGGATCGATCTCCACGGTGATGTCGCGCACCATGGCCTGAGAATGGCGCGAGCGGCGGCGAACGGTGTTGGCCACCTGGCGGACGCGACCGACAAGGTCCGCCTCCCCGGCCGAATCGATAGCGATGCGCACACGCTGGCCTACGGCGAGCCTCGCGGCGGCATGCTCCTGAATCTCCGCCTGCACGGCCAATCGGCTGTCGTCCGCCAACCGCACCGCCACCAGTCCCGGGTGCACGACGGCGTTGATGTCCAGCTTGTTGCCCTTGTTGTCCGTGCCGAGAACTACCAATCCAGGTCGTGGCGCCCTTATCGTGAACGATGCGTGTTCCCTTTCGACTGCCGCAAACTTCATCGCGAGCTGGCGTACACTGGTTTCGAGTTCCTTGCGCCTTGCCTCCCTTACCCGAACGCTCAATGCTTGCCGCTCTCGCGCCCGCAGCATGAGAAGGTTCGCGATGCGTTTCTCCTCAACGAGTTTCCGGTATTCGACCCCGGGAATCAGTTCTTCGGGTTGCTCGGCCTTCCGATCGGCCTTCCTCGCCTCGCTCTCCGCCGCCGCCAGGGCCACTCCTTCGTCCTCGATTTCCTGGCGCTGTTTCTCGTCCAGGGACAGGAGTTCGCTGCGCTTCTGGGCCAATTCGCCAGCAAGGCGGGTCACGTCGTCATCCACGTTGCTGCTGTCGAACCGGGCAAGCAAGTCGCCCTCCTCAACCCTTTGACCCTCCTGCGCCAATTCGACAATGGAGGTCTGCCAGTTGCGGCTTGGCGGCGGACCAAAGCGCAGCACCTCGGTCGATACGACGATGCCGCTCGTGGCAACGGTGACCGGACGATCCGCCAGGTGCACCTCCAACCACTGTTCAGCGGCGGCGCCGAACGGAGCGAGCAGCACAATGAGCAGCCGCATCCATGGAACAAAGGCGCCACCACCGCTGGAGGACTCGCAACGTCGGAGTTCCCTGGGCATCACGGGCGCACGGTAATCCAGTGGGCTAAAGGCTTCATTGGTCAAGCTCCGCCATGACGGACATTCCCGGCATGAAGACGTCCGGCATGCCCTCGACGGGCACCGCGGTGACGTCGAAGTAGCCGCCCCGGCTCCAGTCCTGGCGCTCCGTCGCCTGGTTGGAAGTCCAGTCCACGGTCGCGACTACGAACTGTGTCGGCATGGCGTCGGCGACGACGATGATCCTGGCGCCCACGGGCAGTTTGAATATGTCGGCCTCGTGGACCCGCAACCGGAAGCGGAGATCCTCCTGGCTGGCGACGTGCGCGATGTGGACGCCGCTCGGAAGCGTTTCTCCGGGAAAGATCTTGCGCCCCGTGAACTCGCTCTCGGCATAGATCAGAAAGCCCGCCTTGGTCGCATGCACCTGCGTCCGCTCCAGGGCATCGCGCATGCGCGTCCACTCCAACTCGGCTCTCGCGATCGCCAACTTCATCGATTCCTGCGCGCCGGCATTCTCCGATTTCTTGTCGGCGAACTCGGCACGTGCGCGCTCCAGCGCCTGTTCGGCTGTGGCAAGGGTCAATTGAGCGCGGGAATGGATCAACTGGGAAGTCGCGGTCGGCGGCACTTCGGCATCGATCCGCGCGAGGCGCACCGCAGACTCCGCCACGAGGACCGCCGTTTCCGCATCCTTGATCGCAAGGTCCAGTTCAGCCTGCCGCCGTTCGTTCTCATATCGCCTTCTCTCCAGGTCGATGGCCGCCTGCTCTTCCAGCGCGATCAGGCGCCCGGGGTCAAGCCGAACGATCAGGTCGCCCACGGATACGGTGCTGCCTTCGGGAGCCATCCATTCGACGCTTCTCTGCCACGAACCCGGCAGACGGGGCATCTCCACGGTCTGCGCCTCGCCGTCTTCAACAACGCCCGTCAGGTACGGGGACGCGGCGCCGGCGGGCGCGATACAGAGGAGCAACAACGCCCGGACCAGGGGAGCGAAGCATCGCGCAAGGAGAGTTTGCGGCCTCCCCGCCGGCCCCACCGGGTGGCCCTCAGTTTCGCGCACGATCATATTCCACCTTGCCATCTCGCATGTGCACGACGCGCCGGGCATGCGCGGCGATCTCTTCTTCATGGGTGACCATCAAGATCGTCTGGCCCTCCCGACTGAACTCGCCGAACAGTGCCATGAGGTCCTGGGAAGTTCTTGAATCGAGGTTGCCCGTTGGCTCGTCCGCGAGCAACAGCGAAGGAGCCGCCACCAGCGCGCGGGCGATCGCTACCCGCTGGCGTTGACCGCCGGAAAGCTGGTTCGGGCGGTGATGCATCCAATCGTGCAGCCCCAGGCGGGCCAGCAGTTCCGGACCCCGGCGCCGCGCTTCGTCTTCCGCATCGCCATCCTGCGCGAACCTGAGCGGCAGCAGGACGTTGTCAAGCGCGGTCATGCGCGGCAACAGGTGGAAGCTCTGAAAGACGAAACCGATATAGCGATTGCGCAGTCCGGAAAGCTGCTCGTCGTCCATGCTGGACACCGGTTGGCCGAGCAACCGGTACTCGCCCAGGTCGGGTCTGTCCAGACATCCGAGTATGTTCATCAGGGTCGACTTGCCCGAACCCGACGGCCCCATCACCGCGACGAAGTCTCCGCTTTCGACCTCGATGTCGACGTGATCGAGCGCATTCACCCGCGCCTCGCCCACCTGGAAAGTGCGGCAGAGCCCCGATGTCGAAATGACGCTAGCCCGTTCTGTCCGCAAAGCCAAGACTCCAAGAAATACCCTATCGCAACGGAACGGATTCGAACTGTCTTTCCGTCAGACCCATGACGTCATCCGCGCCCGCCTGGATCGCCGCGAGATGCGCGCCCGCGCGCGGCAAGATGTGGGCGTTGTAGAACCGCGCGGTAACGATCTTCGCAGTGAAAAAGGACTCGTCGTCATCCACCGCCGTGAGGCGCGCCGCAGCCGCCAGAGCGCTCTGCATCATGGCGTGCGCCCCGGCGACGATGCCGCACAACATCAACATGTTGACCGCCGCGGCGCCCGCCGCCGCGAAGTCATTGCCGGCATTTGCGAACAGCCAATCGACGCCCGACTCCAGCCGGTCGACGCCCGTGCGGTAGGACGCCGACTGGTCGGGCAGCCGCGCTTCGACATCCTTCTCGATGTCCCGCATCTGGGCAATCAAGGCGCGGATCGCCACGCCGCCGTCGCGCAGTATCTTTCGGCCGACCAGGTCCGATGCCTGAATTCCGGTCGTCCCCTCGTATATCGTCGTGATACGCGCGTCGCGGTAGTGCTGCGCCGCGCCGGTCTCCTCGACGAAGCCCGTACCGCCGAACACCTGCAACGCGAGCGAAGTGATCTGCTGTCCGGTCTCCGTAATCCAGCCCTTGATGATCGGCGTCATCAAATCCGCGCGCGCCTGGTATAGGGACCTTGCTGCGGCGCTACCGCGCGCCGCGCGATCGAGACAGGAAGCACCGATGTAGCCCACGGCGCGCATGGCTTCGATCTGCGCCTTCATTTCCATCAACATGCGGCGCACATCCGGGTGATGGATGATGGTGACGGGATCGTCTTCGCCCGGCAGGTTGCCCTGGACCCTTTCCTGCGCATACTGCAGCGCGTGCTGATAGGCGCGTTCCGCCACGGCCAGGCCCTGCATCCCGACGCCGATGCGAGCCCGGTTCATCATCGTGAACATGCAGGCGAGACCGCGATGTTCTTCGCCAACCAGGTAGCCGACGGCGCGGTCGTATTGCATGACGCAGGTAGGGCTGCCGTGAATGCCGAGCTTGTGCTCGATGGAGATCGCCTTCACGCGGTTGGCGGGCCCCAGGTTGCCGTCTGTTCCGACGAGGATCTTCGGCACCAGAAACAGGCTGATGCCTCGCACACCCGGCGGTGCATTCCGCAAACGCGCCAACACGAGATGGACGATGTTGTCCGCCATGTCGTGGTCGCCGTAGGTAATGAAGATCTTCTGGCCGCTGATGAGATGGTGGTCGCCCTCCGGCGTCGCACTACAGCGAATCAACGCCAGGTCGGACCCGGCCTGCGGTTCCGTGAGGTTCATCGTTCCCGTCCAGGAGCCATCGATCAGGTGCGGCAGGTAGGCCGTTTTCAGGGCGTCGCTGGCATGCGTTTCGATTGCGCGCGCCGCCCCGTGCGAGAGTTCGGAACAGTTCGACCACGCGAGATTCGCCGACTGCCAGAGTTCCGACACCGCAACGGCGAGCAGTTCCGGCAACCCCTGGCCGCCGAAATCGGGATTGGCGCCAAGGCCCGTCCAACCCCCGGCGCGAAACCGCTCAAAGGCTTCCTTGAACCCCTCGGGCACGCGCACGCCGGACCCGTGGTCCGGGTTCCCAACCGGGTTCCCAACCGGGTTCCCAAGCGGGTCGAGCCGCGCCCCTTCGTGATCTCCAGGCACATTGGTCGGCGCGATCACCTCCTCAGCCAATACAGCGGCCTCCTTCAGGGCCGCGCGCACGATATCCGGCGTCGCGTCCTCGAAACCCGGCAGGGCGTTGATCTCACGCCAGGGGACGAGTTCCTCCAGTACAAACCACATGTCGCGGGTCGGCGCCCGATAGACGGTCATGGACAACGTCCTGGCAATCTGGCCAAAGGCCCTGGATGAACAATGTGTTGCATACCGCGCACCTCAGGCGTTGTCTTCGAGAATCATCGCTGCGCCCTTCTCCCCGATCATGATGGTGGGCGCGTTCGTGTTGCCGGAAACGAGCGTCGGCATGACCGACGCGTCCACCACCCGCAACCCGGCAACGCCGTGTACTCGCAATCGTTCATCGACCACCGCGTTGGCATCGCCTCCCATCTTGCAGGTGCCGACGGGGTGAAACACGGTCGAGCCGGTATGCCGACAGTATTCGAGAATCTCGTCATCCGACTGCGCGCCGTCTCCGGGGTACAGTTCGCGTTCCGCGTAGCGCGCCAGGGACGGCGCGCCGGCCACGCGCCGGGCGATGCGTATCCCTTCGATCAAGGCGGCGCGGTCGACCTCCTCGGAGAGGAAGTTCGGTCTGATGGCGGGAGCCGCAGCGGGGTCGGCGCTCTGAATGTGAATCGAGCCCCTGCTTTCCGGACGAAGTTGGCAAACCGCGCAAGTCATCCCCGGATCCTTTTCCAATGTCCCGCGCGGGCGGCTTGGGTCATGGCTCGCATGCGCGAAGTGAAATTGCACGTCCGGCGTTTCGAGCTCGGCCCGCGTGCGCACGAAACCGTGGGCGATTCCCGCCGTGTACGTCAGCACGCCTCGGCGGCGGAACGCATACTTGGCCGCCTCCACGAGCAAACGCGCGCCGCGCGTGTCCTCGTTCAGCGTCCCCTTCACGCCCCGCACGCGCCAAGCGACGGAACTGAGGTAGTGGTCGCGGTAGTTCTCGCCAACTCCGGGCAGACCACGAACGACATCGATGCCGCATTTGCGCAAGATTTCGGATTGGCCGATCCCGGAGAGTTCCAGCAATTGCGGTGACTGCACCGCGCCCGCGGCCAGAACCACCTCCCTGTTCGCCGTCGCTTCGACAGTTCGACCGCCGACAGCATAGCGAACGCCGGTCGCGTGAACGCCATTGCCCGTGGCGGATTCCGATCCCTCGGTCAGGACGCGTTGCGCGAGCGCGCGAGTGGCGATGGTGAGGTTCGAGCGCGCCCGAACCGGATCGAGGAAAGCGCGGGCGGTGCTAACCCGCCTGCCGTTGCGTTGCGTCACCTGGTAGATGCCAAACCCTTCCTGCGAGACGCCGTTGTAATCCGGATTTTTCGCATAGCCGATCTCGCCACCCGCGTCGACGAACGCGTCCAGGATAGGATGGCTCTCGATCATATCCGCGACGTTCAGCTCGCCCGTCTCGCCGTGGAATTCGTCGCCGCCGCGTTCGAAACTTTCAGAACGCTTGAAGAACGGCAGCACCTCCTCGAAAGACCAGCCCCTGTTGCCAAGCTGGGCCCAGGTGTCGTAGTCGCGCGCCTGACCCCGCACATACAACATGCCGTTGATCGAACTGGAACCACCCAACACCTTTCCGCGCGGAATGGGGATCTTGCGCTCATAGGTATTCGATTCCGGCACGGTTTCGAAACACCAGTTCACGCTCGGCCGATCCATCATCTGCCAGAAGCCCCCCGGGATGTGGATGAGCGGACTCCAATCGCGCCCGCCCGCTTCGAGCAGCAGCACGGAATTGCGAGTGTCGCAGCTCAGCCGATTCGCGAGCACACAACCGGCGGAACCTGCGCCCACCACGATGTAGTCATATGCCGGCATGCATTCTCCGTGTGTCCCGCGACGGCGACACAATCACAATAGTAGGTAATCGGACCGAGTGGAATGCATGCATAAACATCATTTGCTGCGACCGCTTCAGACCCTGACTTGATGAACTGCGTGTGCTGGTCAATGCCTGGAAGGGTTCAAGCTGCGCGGTTCGTCGAACAGCCGCTCCCACATGTCGCATACGGTTTGCCGGTAGGCGGTGAGCCGCGCATCGGCCTCGGCGGATTCCGGCAGGTCCAACGTCTGATGATGCACTTCACCGCGCAAGGCAAGGTATGCCAGCACCAGTCTCTCCGCGTCCTCTTCCGGCAGTACGCCGGCGTTGGCCGTTTCCTCCAGTATTCTGACGTTATCCGACCAGGTGGCGAGGTTCGGATGCTTGTGCGCCCAGGCCAGGACCAGGTATTGCACGATGAACTCCAGGTCGACGATGCCCCCCACGCCGCGTTTCAGGTCGAAGCCCGCACCATGTTGCGCCGTGATGCGCTTTCTCATGTTTTTTACTTCCTTGCGCAACGACTCGGCGGATCGGGGCTGGCACAGAAGTTCCCGCCGCGTGCGCTCGAAGGCTTGCATGAGCGCCGGATCGCCGGCCACGGCTCGGGCTCGGATCAGCGCTTGATGCTCCCATACCCATGCCCGGCTGGTCTGGTATTCGCGAAACGCTGACAGGCTCGACACCATGAGACCGGCGCTGCCCGAAGGACGCAGGCGCATGTCGATCTCGTAGAGCGGACCCGTATAGGTCCGCACCGTGAGCAGATGCAGCAGCCTTCTCACCATGCGGTGCAGGAACTGGGAAGCCGTCCTAGGCAGGTCGTGCAAGAACACCAGGTCGAGGTCCGAAGCGAGTCCCAACTCCTGTCCGCCAAGTTTGCCGTAGCCCACCGCGATAAACGGCCGTTGTCCCTCGAAGTCGTCGGCACACCGCTCCCAGGCAAGTCTTATGGTGTGCTCCAGCACGGCCTCCGCCAGCCAACTCAGGTAGTCGCTGACATGCATGATCGGCAGCAGACCCCTCGCCTCCGCCACGGCCACGCTGAAAACACGTTGCTCCTTGAATTCGCGCAATGCGTCCACCAGGCCTTCTTCGTCCGGCGCGGCCGAAAGGACGGTACCGAGTTCTTCCACCAGCGCGTCACGGCCCGACAACAGGTCCCACGCGTGCTTGTCCAGCAACACCTCCATGAACACGGGATGCGCGGCGATCTGGTCCGCCGCCCAGCGACTCTGGCCCGCCAGCCGCACAAATATTTCCAGCGCCTCGGGGTTCTCCCGCAATAGCGCCAGGTAGGTCGAGCGCCGCAGCAGGGTCTTGAAGATGGGCACGAGCCGCTCGACTGCGCGCGCGGGGCTGGGCTGCCGACTGGCGACTTGCAGGACCTCCGGCATGAGCGCATCAAGCCGGTGCCGGCCATCCTCACTGACCGAAGAACGGTCGCGCGCCTGGGCGAGGTCGCGCAACAGGTCAGCCACCCTTTCCGGTGCGTCAAACCCGGCTTCGGCCAATTGGGCGGGATCTTCGCCGGCCGTCCACAAGCCGCCCTCCGCTCTGGGTGCTCCCGCTCCGATGACGCGATCGAATATGCGCTCCACGTCGTCGCGATGGTGGGCAAGCGCCGAGAGGAACGCCGTGTAGGACTCGAATCCCATGGCGAATGCCAACCGCAACCGACTGCTGTCGCTCACCGGCAACCGTTGTGTTTGCCGATCGGCCTCCGCTTGAATGCAATGCTCGGTATCGCGCAGAAACCGGTAGGCCCCGCGCAGGTCGGCCACCGTGGTAGCGTCGAACTTCTCGGCCCGCTCCAACTCGGCGAGAGCGTCGAGGAAACCGGGCTTCTGCATGCTCGCCAGCCGGCCACCCAGCACGAGTTGCTGCACCTGCACGGCGAACTCCGCATAGCGAATGCCGCCAGGACCGAGTTTCACATCTTCCGGCCGATGCCGCTCGGCGCCAAGGCGCGCCTTCATCTCCCGCATCGCCTCAAGCGAGCCAAAGTCGAGATAGCGCCGATACACAAAGGGCCGCAGCGAGTCCAGCAATTCCTCGCCGCGCTCCGTATTACCCGCACACACGCGCGCCTTGATGAGCGCGTAGCGCTCCCAACTGCGTCCCTGCGACTCAAAGTATTCCTGCATAGCGCCGAAGTGCATGACCAATGGGCCGCTGGCGCCGTACGGCCGCAGGCGCATGTCCACGCGAAACACGAAGCCGTCGACCGTGACTGGATGCAACAGATCGATGATTCCCTGCCCTACGCGGATGAAGAACTGCTGGTTGCGCACACCCGATGACGTTTGCCCGTCTTCCGGGTAGGCGAAGATGAGATCCACGTCGGAGGACAGGTTGAGTTCCCGTCCGCCCAGCTTGCCCAGCGCGAACACCGTGAGACGCTGCACCTCGCCGGAAGCCGCGCGCGGCTCCCCCGCGCGTTCCGTCTCGCGCCGCTCCGCCGCCTCGAGTGCCGCGGCGATGAAATCGTCGGCCATGCGGGAAAGGGACCGCATCGTCTCTTCCAGCGGCGCCGTCCCGGCGAGGTGGCGCCAGACGATCCACAGTTGGCAGCGGTTGCGCAACACGCGCAGCGCCCGCTTGAGATCGGCTACCGCTGGCGCGCCGGCGGTCGCCCCGGCCAGTTCGTTCCCGAACCACGCTTCGTCCAACGGCGCCTCGAAGCGTTTTGCATCCAGGGATTGCAGGAACCAGTCCCGCTGCTGCGACGCCACGCGCTGGGCGAAGTCACTCAGCGCCATGACCCGGCGCGTCAATGCCGAGAGTTCCAGTCCCTCCCTCTCCGCAAACCGGTCCGCAAGGTCCCGAAGACCCGCCGGTAATTGGTTGGAATCCGTCAACCCGCCACCCGTTTCGGCCATATCAAGGGAACGGCGCGGTTCTTGAGATTTGCGAGTTCCTTCGCCAGCGCATCTCAACCGCGCGACGACGGGGATTCTAAAGCGATCCCGACCGGCGACAAGTACTGTTTACGTCTGCGACATCGCCGACTGGATGTAGTTCTGGATTCCGGTCTTGCCGAGGAGTTCGAGTTGCGTTTCCAGCCAGTCCACATGCTCCTCTTCCGACTCGAGGATATCCTCAAAGAGCTCCCGGCTGACGTAGTCGGATACGGATTCCGAAAAGGCGATAGCTTCGCGCAGCATCGGTATGGCCTGCATCTCCAACTCGAGATCGCACTTCAGAATCTCCTCGACATCCGTGCCGACGAGTAGCTTCCCCAGATCCTGAAGGTTAGGCAGTCCTTCAAGGAAGAGAATCCTCTCCATGAGCCTGTCGGCATGATGCATCTCGTCGATGGATGCCTTCTTCTCCAACTCGCCGAGCTCTCCCAACCCCCAGTCGATAAGCATCTTCGCATGCAGGAAGTACTGGTTGATCGCCGTCAACTCATTCTTCAGTACGCCATTCAGGTGTTCGATGATGTTCGAATGCTGCGGCTTCATGGCTTGCCTTACTGTCGCCTAGACCAAGCACACTATCGCTTCGTTTGTTGCCAATGTCAAAGTTAACTTTTTGAAATATAAATGAAAATTATTATCAGACGCGATCTCTCCGACGCCCGCCCCGGGACCCCGCAGGCCTCTACGAAAACGATTTGCTATTACTAATCATTCTCATTTAGAATTCCCCCACGATGTACGTATGCCTATGCCAAGCCGTCGACGACGCGCAGATCAAGGACGCTGTCAGAGATGGCCACGCAAGCCTTGAGGCGCTTGCCGACCAACTCGGCGTCGGCACCGGTTGCGGTTGCTGCCGGGAATACGCCGAGGCGCTCATCGAGAACCTCTCCCCGGTCGGCAAGGCCTTCTACGAAGCCGCCTGAAGCCGTCACAACCCGCGGTGCGGGCACTCCAAGACACCAGCCGCTGACACAAAGCGCATCCGGCGCACATCCGCATTGACAAACAGATGACGCCGGGCGCGGCCTGCGGTAGCCTCATCCATTGAGGCCGCCCTGGGCGATACGCAATGCGGCGCGGCCTCAAGCAGCAGTTCCACACGACAAGCCATTGATTCCAAGCAATTCATCATGAGGGCATAGATGGACTCCAACCGAACAGAAGTCCTGATCGGGAGCGCCTCCAGGCGCGGCGCATCCACTGAAATCAGCGTCGCGGTCCCCGCCTACGACCGCGAGAGACTGGAGGACGTCGGCTTCATGACTGCCATGACGTTGACACTGCTCGGCAATTACGCGCAGACCGGCCACTTCGGCGGTCCGCTCGCCTACACGCCCTACAACGTCGCCCTGCACCTGGCCGGTCCCGAAAACGGCGGTTTGCGCTACGACTACCGGCGGCCCAAGCACCCGTTCGGCGACAAGCTGCTGGTCGCCGGCGGTCACAACATCCCGACCCTCTACGCCCTTTGGATGATCATGGGCGAGGCCATGGGCCGCCGGTACGCGGTCACCGGCGACGAACGCTTCAGCGTCGATCCCGAGATCGCCATTCTGCCTATCGACTGCCTGGGTTTTCGCAGAGGCGCCGGCGCCCTCACGACACTGCTCGCCGACAACGGCCTCATCGACGACCCTCTGTTCGCCCAGGCCAAGCTGCGCGGCATCCGCTCCCTTGCCGGCCACTCGGAGACCACCGACCTCATCAACGATGTCAACGGCGGCCCGTCCGGAATCGGCATAGCCACCGCGGCCGGCAAGGCCGCATTCTGGGACTTCATGGGGGCCGGCGCATCGCCAAAGGTCGTCGCGCTGGAGGGTGAAATGGCCATGACCTCCGGCCATTCCCAGGAATTCAAGACGCAGGCCGTCGCCCAGCAGGTGGGCAAGCGTCTGCGCATCCTGCTGTCATTCAACAACGCCGGCATCGACGACTCGTTGATCGGCGGCGTGGTATCCGAGTCCATCGACGGCTATCGCATTGCGGATCAGTGGGCGGCGTACGGCTGGAACGTGCTCACACTCGAGAACGGCAACGACTACGACCATGTGCTGGCGGCCCTGAAGACCATGGACGCGTGGGACCCCGATGATCCGCGACCGATGATCATGGTGGGCAGAACCACCAAGGGTTGGTGGCCCGCCGCGCGGAATGGCGAGATTCCCGGTTTCGGCGCGCAAGTCGTCGGCTATCACAGCCACCCCTACGAGATGAAGATGAACGTGCCCTACTTCGTCGCCCTGGCCGAAACCTTCGAGCAGCGTTTCGGCGTCGTCTTCGAAGGCATCCGCGACGGCGCGGTCACCGACGAAGCCGAGCGGCTGCGCCAGTTCAAGACCAACATCGACATCGCCATGTCCGTACTGGAGAAAAACAACCTCGGAGTCTGGCTTACTGATCGCATGGTGGAGATCGGCGACCGCGTGGTCGACGACGCCAACCTGCGATTCGACGTCTCGAAGGACCCGTTCCAGGATGATCGCCTGCGCGTCGATGCGCTCCCCGTGGAACCGTGCACGGTCGCCGGGAACCTGAACGGCCAAGCGCAGGAAATCGGCGTCGAACTGTTCAAGCAACCCGGCGAGGTCGCCGGCACAAGGCGGGCGATCTCGGAAGTGATAAAGTGGATGAACCACGTCACCAACAATCGATTCCTCACCGTCTCCGCCGATCTCTCGAACTCCATCAACGTCGAGAAGGGATCGCTGACCGGACACTACGACCCCCGCGCCAACCAGTCGGGTACGCGGTTCAAGGCGGCGATCCAGGAGGCTGGCAACGCGTCCACCGCGGTGGGCCTCGTCGGCCAGAGCGCGTCGCTGGATCCGAACGTGCACAGCGGCGTGTGGGCGATGAGCGGCAGCTACGGCGCGTTCACGCCCTTCATGTACCTGCCGGCGCGGGTCTGGAGCCAACAGAACCAGGACAGTCCGTTCCGCGTTGGCGTACTCAATGTTCTCGCCGGTCACTCCGGGCCCGAAACGGCCGCCGACGCGCGCACTCACTTCGGCATCTTCTCGCCCCAGGTCTGGAAACTGTTTCCGCGCGGCCAGGTCATTGTGCTCAATTTCTGGGACTACAACGATGTCGCACCGGGCTACTTCGCCGCCGCCGAAATCGCCGCCCGGGAACCGCTGGTGGGTGTGATCGTTCTCGAGGTGGCGCGGCCGGACTTCCCGGTGGCGGACCGCTCGACGTTCGCCGACACCGATCTGAAAGCAGCCGCCAAGGGCTTCTATGTGCTGCGAGATTTCGAACCCGACAAACCGAGGCACGGCCATGTCGTGGCGCAAGGGTCCAGTTCCACCGTCAACCTGATGCGGGCGCTGCCCGAACTGGAAGCCGAGGGCATCAATATCAAGGTGGTCGCCGCCATCAGCGAGGAGTTGTTCGAACGTCAACCGAAGGCGTATCGGAACGCGGTGCTGCCGCCGGAGGCCAGGCACGATCTCATGATCGTCACCACCGGCACCCAGCGCATGTGGCCCCTGCGCGATGTCGGGCCGCTGACCACCGAGTACTCGATGGTTTCCGACTGGCACGACCGCTGGCTGACCGGCGGCCTGGAGCCCGATGTCATCGCCGAAGCGCACCTCGACCAGGATTCGATCCTGGCGGGCGTCGAGCGTTTCGCCCGGGACCGCGATGCGCGCCTCACCCGGCAAAGGGAGGCCTTGGCGGCCTTATAGGCGCGTTGCGCGAGGCGCTTCAAGGGGAGAGCGAAGAGAATGATGGAGCACTTCCTGGTCCCGGAAGCCGATGCGGTGCGCGTGTCCGAAGATGCCGCACGGGCCGGCACCCAAGCCATATTCGAAAAGATGGGTCTGTCCGGGAACGACGCCGCGCTGTGCGCCGACGTGCTCATCACCAGCGACCTGCGCGGCTGCGAGAGTCACGGCATCTCCAACATGTTGCGACGGTACATCGAGTCGTATCGAGCGGGACGTTTCAACCCCACCCCAAACGTTCGCGCGCTGCGCGAGACCGCCGTCAACGCCACGCTGGACGCCGACCGGGGCATCGGCCTGCAGGTCGGTCCGCGCGCGATGGAAATGGCCATGGAGAAAGCCGAGGCGCACGGCATCGGCGCCGTCGGCGTGCAGAACTGCGGACATGTCGGAATGCTCGCCTACTACCCGCTCATGGCCATCGAACGCGACATGATCGGCGTCTGCATGGTCTCCGCCGCCGGAGACCATATGCTGCCGACGTTCGGTTCCGAGCCGGTCTTCGGCACCCATCCCATCGCCTGGGCGGCTCCCGCCGGCGAGTTGCCGGCGTTCGTGTTCGACGTGGCCACCACGCAAATCGCCGCCAACAAGCTCATTCTCGCCCAGCGGGTCGGCTCGAAACTGGAGCCCGGGTGGATAGCCGACCTGGACGGCACACCCATCATGGAGCCAATCGATGCGCCGGACGACGCCGGCAACCGCATGCTGCCGTTCGGCGGCACCCGGGAGAGCGGCAGCCACAAGGGCTATGGCTTCGCCGCCATCGCCGACATCATGTCGGGGATCCTGTCCGGCAACGGTCCGGGTTTTCTGGCCGGCCGACGGAGCACCTCCCAGTTCGTCATGGCGTTCAAGATTGACGCCTTCACCGACCTGACGCAGTTCAAGCGCGATATGGACGCGCTGCTTACGAAACTCAGCACGATGAAGCCCGCCCCAGGACACGAGCGGGTCTACTACGCCGGCCTGATAGAGCATGAGGAGACGCTGCGGCGAAAGGCCGATGGCATCCCCTATCACCGCGAAGTCGTGGACTGGTTCAACCGCACCAGCGAAGAGCTTGAGCTCAATCTTCGCTGGCCCTAGCGTCTATACTTTCCATCCTTATGTCGAGAGAGCGACGAGCATGACGACGGGGGCAGTTGGCAAACTTGTCTCGCAAGCGCAAGTGAATGGTCTCATTGCGGATGTGCTTCCCCAAGGTTGCTGGGGCTCGGAGGACTATCTCTGGCTGACGGACCACACTCGTCGGCTGGTGGAATTGACCGATGGATACTTGGAGATACTGCCAATGCCATCTCGCGGACACCAAAGAATTCTGGCGTTCCTCTATACTGCGTTCCAAACCTACCTCCAATCCATCGGCGGCGAAGCACTGTTTGCCCCTCTCCGACTGCGCGTCCGCGATGGCAAGTTTCGCGAACCCGACCTAGTGTTAGTTCGCGATAGTCATGACGCGCGCAGCGGAGACCGCTTCTGGACCGGGGCCGACCTTGTCGTCGAGGTTGTCAGTCCAGACAACCCGGAACGCGATTTCCTTCAGAAGCGCGACGACTACGCGGAAGCGGGCATCCCCGAATATTGGATCGTCGACGCCCGGTCGGAGTCGATAACGGTGCTGCATCTCCAAGGGGCTGCATATGTTGAGCACGGTCTGTTCCAAAGGCACGAACATGCGACATCGACGATTCTCGATGCATTCGGCGTCGACGTTGGGCAAGTGTTCGATAGAAACGCAGACTAACAACCTGTCGATCTTGGCGCGCTAGCGGCAAGATCGAAAGGATGGTAGGTGGGCGTGGGCGGGGGTGAAACACGGCGCCCGTCAGGGCGACGGATTTCATGGCATTAACGACCTTCGAACTTCGGCTCGCGCTTCTCCACGAACGCACGCATCGCCTCGCGTGAGTCGTTGGTGGCGCCCGTTCGCATGTGGCGCTCCGTCTCGAGCTCAATGTATTCGCGCAGCGGCATGTTCTCGGCGTTGATGAAGTTCCGCTTCATCTCGCCGATCGCCAGCGGTGCCGACATCGACAGGCGCCTGGCGATCTCCCGCACCTCTTCGCGAAACGTCTCATCCGGAAAGGTCTTGAGCACCAGGCCAATGCGTTCCGCCTCGTCGGCACTGAATTTCTGCGACATGAAGAACAGTTCCCGCGCCTTCGTTGCCCCGATGATCCGAGGCAACAGCCACGGCCCACCCATGTCGCCGGAGATTCCGACGCCGAGAAACGCCGAATTGAACATCGCTCGCTCGCTCGCATAGCGCAGGTCACAAGCGCAGGCCCAGCCCAGACCCGCACCGGCGCAGGCGCCATTGACCGCGGCGATGGTCACCTTCGGCATCTCGTGCAGCAGCGTCGTGATGTGGAAGTATTCCTTCTTGTTCGGTTCCTGCGGTTCGCCGCTGGCCGACGCATTGAGATCGGCGCCGGGGCAGAACCCGCGACCCGCGCCGGTGAAGATGACCACGCGAACGCGCTCATCTACCGCCACCTCGCGCAAACAGGCATGCAGTTCGCGGTTGAGAGTCCCGGTGATGCCATTGAGGCTGTCGGGCCGGTTGAGCGTAACGGTGGCGAGGCTCCCGTCGATCTCGCAGAGGATGGTTTCGTAGTCGGACATGGTCTCTACCTGGTGCGAATGCGTGGCGGAAGGCTAAGCCCATTCCCCCCAGCCGGACAAGCCGCCTGAAAGGGGCAACACAACATCAGCGAATCGCTAATGCACGCAACCCCGTGCGGAGGCTTCGAATACCGTTTCGACGACGCCGTTGCGTACACCTACATAGCGGTCCCAGCGATTCATCGTGACGTCCTGCTGGTGCGTGAGCAGGAAAAAGTGCGCACCGATCTCGAGACGCAGGACATCTTCACTCGACAGGACAACGCCGTGGTGGTCGATCCCTGTCACCGTAACGCCGTCGAATCCTTCCAGGGTCGGTACGCCATTGGGCGCGCCGATGGCATCGATGGGCACATCGCCGATGGCGGTGTGGGTGTGCGGGCGCGCGTACACGCGGCCCATTACCCGGGCGGCAAAGCGAAACTCGCGCATATAGGCATAGGGAACCTCCATGACGACATAGGTTCCGCCTTCGATTTCGGTGACCTCCGGATACGATGCTGCCACATCGTAAGTCCACGATTCTCCAGTCGAGACGACATCGACCGAAATCCCGACCGCCTCGATCGCCTTCTTTGCCTCCACCACCCGCTCGATGGATCGACCCCCCTCGGCGAACCGCTGATCCCGGCTTGGCGCGCGAACTATGGGGACCTGGTGGCTCATGACACCCCGGAATCGCAAATGCGGCGTTGCGGCGACGATGCGCGCCAGGGCCACTGCGTGCTCGATCGAGCGCACACCGGCACGGCGCATGGCGGTATCGATTTCGATCACCACGCCCAGGGTTGCGCCGACCGCGCGGGCACCGGCAGCGAGCCTCTCGATCTGCGTCTCGGCATCGACGGCAACCATCGTTTCAACCCGCGTGGCCAGCCTCGCGAGGCGTCGGATCTTGTCCGCGTCGACCACCTGGTTGGCGATGAGCACATTGCCGGCGCCAGCGTCCGCGAACACCTCCGCCTCCGACACTTTCGCCGCGCACACGCCGCCCACAGTACCTCCCGCCGCCATTTGCATAGCGAGTATCCGGGGTGCCTTGTGGTTCTTTCCGTGGGGGCGCAAGCGAATGTGCTTGTCGTGGTAGTGGTTGGCGATGACTCCGATGTTGTGCTCCAGAGCGTCCATGTCAATGACCAGCACGGGTGTTTCGAGCTGCTCGATGGGTGTCCCGATCATCAAAATACCCCCCGCGCGCTGACCGGCCAAACCGCCTCCAGTCGACCGTCGCGGACGCTGAAAGCGAAGTCGTGCAGGGCGAACGCGGTGGCGATATCGGCCGGTAACAGTTGCAGCCAGTCACCGATGACGAACGGCGGTTCGTCTGCGGGACAGAGCACGATGCCGTGTTCCGCGCTGCCGCCCGACGCCTTCAGACGGTCGCGTCCGACGATGCTGGGATCGCCGAAATCGCGTCCGACAGCCTTCTGTCCACAATCGTGAATGGCCCGTCCCGGTTCCGGAACGCTGGTGATGCGCGCCGAGACGGTGACCGCGCCATCGAGGGCGTCCGCGCCCCATAGCGCCAGGCCGTCGTCCTGCTTTCGCTCGACCGCCGATCCGGCAACAACGCGAATCGATCTAGCCAACGCTTTCGTGCGGCGCTTTGACGAGTCGGTCACCAACGGCCGCAGGATCCGAATATCGTCGAAGCCCGCCGCAGCGAAGATCTCCGCCTCGGCGATGCTGCGCACCGCGATGCCGAAGACCGACGAATGCGCCACCTGGCGCCGGGCGATCGCTGGCGTCTTGTGAACCCAAACCTCGGCACGCGCAGGGCCGGCTATTCGGGCGAAGTTCGCATCCAGCCGGTTCAGGTCGACGATGAGCGCCGGCGTATCCAGATCCTCGACAGGGGTTCCTGCGGGTTTCTTGATCGGGCGTTGCATAGTGGACCAAAAATTGTAGTGGTGAACCGATCTACTCAGTCGGTTGGTCGCCGCAGCAGTTCTTCACCAAAGCCGAGTGACGCCGTAGCGGTCGAACACCGGATCGACCGACACGACCGTCAGTTCGCGCGCCAAGGCCTGCGCGATAAGCATTCGGTCAAACGGGTCGCGGTGAGGGCCGGGCAAGCGCCCGGCGCGCTCGGCATCGGCGACGCCGATCGCCAGTTCCTCGAAACCTTGGCCCGCGATGTGGCCGACGATATCCAACGCTACAGCCTCGCCTCCCGGGAGCCTACCGATCCGGAATTTGGTGGCGACTTCCCAAGCGGATGCTGCGCTGATGAGGATGTCGTTCGCCTCTTCCGCGATCACGCTACGCGCCATTCCAGATAGGCGTCCGCTATCCGCGATCCACCAGAGAAACGCATGGGTATCCAGCAGTGCTCGCACCAGCTAGCGACCTTCCCATGCCGTCAGTTCCTCCTCCGGTAGCGGGTCGAAAAAACTGTCGGGAATGACGACCTTCCCCTTCAGGGTATCCGCTTGCCGCTTGCTTCGGGGTTTGCAGCCGACGAGACGCGCGACGGGCTCGCCCCGGCGGGCGATCACGACATCCTCACCGGCCTCGACCTGCGCCAACAGTCGCGAAAGCTGCGTCTTGGCTTCATGCACATTGACGACCAACATGACCTTCCATTCCTGCTTGAGATCGATCTAGTGCCACAAAATCCGTCGCCCCTTCGGGTGCGCCGTGTTTTGCCCCCGCCCAAGCCCACCTATCATCCCGTCGATCTTGCCGCTAATGCGGCAAGTCCGACAGGCTGCTAGCGCCACAAAATCCGTCGCCCTGGCGGGTGCGCCGTGTTTTGCCCCCGCCCAAGCCCACCTATCATCCCGTCGATCTTGCCGCTAATGCGGCAAGATCGACAGGCTGCTAGCTAATACAATAGCTAGATCGCAGACAAGGTCAAGGATGGACAGTCGCCAGCCGACAAGGGTCGGAACCGATCCGCCTGTGCCAAAATCACCTCGTCGCAAGCCTGGGAGTTGTCATGGCCCTAATTGAGAGTGTCACCGCCGAGTTGCTGCACGACCGATCACTCGTCAACGTAATCGCGCGCGTGCGCGATTCCGATGGCTTCGAGGGCGTGGGCGAAGCGTGGTGGGGAATTCCGGACCTCGAGCAGCCGAGCAGGACCGCATCGCCGATCATTGCGGTTATCAACGACATGCTCGCGCCGAGACTCTCCGGACGCGACCCCGACGCCATCGAACGTCTCTGGTTCGAACTGTGGGACTGGGGCTATCGGTACGCCGACCAGGGCATCTTTCTCATGGGACTATCCGGCGTGGATCTGGCGCTCTGGGACCTCAAGGGCAAACGTTTGGGCGTGAGCGTCGCAGCACTTCTCGGCGGGCCGGTGAGCGACGGCATTCCCGGCTACGCGAGCTTCCCGCGCTTGCGGGAACCCGAGCGTCTTGTCGCCGAAACCGCGCGCGCCATGGAGGCAGGATTCACCGCAGTCAAACTGCACGAGATCGACCCGGAGCTGACCGCCGTGCTGCGCGACGAGTTCGGTGACGCCGTCAAGATCATGGTCGATGTCAATGGGCAGTTTGATCCGTTGGAAGCTATTGCGGTAGGCAGGCGACTGAGCGAGTTGGGGGTCACGTGGTTCGAAGAGCCTGTGCGGCCCATGCGGGACCATGCCGCGATCGCCCGCGTGGGCGCCGCCATCGAATGCGATCTGGCCGGCGGTGAAAACGAGTACACCCTGGAAGACTTTGATCGCCTCCTCGCCACGGGAGCGCTCGCCTATCTGCAACCCGAGATCACGAAGATCGGCGGCCTGACCGCCGCGCGCCGCGTCAGCACGCTGGCCGAGTTGTACAACGTGGCGCTTTGTCCGCACAACTTCCGTCTCGGTCCCTCGCTCTACGCGTCGGTGCAGTGGGCATTCACATCTGTCGCGTCGAAATGGCTTGAGATCCCCTGGATGCCATCCGGCGAAGCATTTTCCTTCCCCGCGGCGCTGCCCCCAATGCGCGACGGCCTGGTGCTGCCTCTCGAAGGACCGGGTCTTGGCTGCGGATGAACCGAGAGCGACCAATATCAACGTTCGAGGCCTCATGGACCGCCTTGCTGGCGCTCCGCTTCCGGCCGGACCCAGGCGAGCGACGCGATGGCGAGCGCGATTGCGGGGATTGACACGGCGAGCACCGCGTTCCAGCCGAGGAGTTGCATGACGGCCCCGGCGCCCAACGAGCCGGCGGCCGAGATGCCGAACACCGCCGAATCGTTGATCGCCTGAGCGCGGAACCGCTCACCAGGCCGGTGGGCGCTGCCGAGGAGCGTGGTGCCGCCGACGTAGAGGAAGTTCCAGCCCACGCCGAGCGCAACCATCGAGGCGCCGTAGTGCATGACTTCCCGGCCCGCGAAACCGACGATTACCGTGATGCAAAGTATGACGGCGCCCACAAGCATCACTCGCCGACCGCCGACTCTGCCGATCAGGTAGCCCGTTGCCAGCGAAGGGGCATACATCGCCAGCACGTGCGCCTGGATGACCGCCGCCGTGTGGGCAAGCGAGTGGCCTTCGACTACATGCATCGAAAGCGGCGCGGCGGTCATGATGAAGGTCATCACCCCATAGCCCACCGCTCCGCCGAGGACAGCGACGATGAAGACCCGGTTGCGCGCGATTGCGACGACCCCTCGGATGTCCTGGGCGACCGCGGAAGACATCGGGGGCTTTTTTTCGCGCAGCCGCAGCAGCAACACGCTGACGCAGACATAGCATCCCGCCACCGCCCCGAATGTCCCGGCGAACCGCGCGCCGTCCATCCAATACTCGCCGCGCGCGGCAAGTTCCGGTCCCAGGACCGCCCCCACCATGGACCCGGCGAGCGTGATGGACACGGCCCATCCCGCCGATGCCGAGGGGACACTCTCAGCCGCCGCGAAACGGTACTGGTGAGCGAAGGCATTCGCGACGCCGACAAGCACGGCTGCCCCGCAGAAGAATGCAAAACTACCCTCTATCATCGCCCCAAGGGCGCATAGGGCACCGACACAACCCACGCCGGCGCCAAACGCGAATCCGCGCGCCCGACCGATGCGCGACATCGTCCAGGCCGCGAACACCGTCGCCGAAGCGGTACCGATGATGAGCAGTGACAAGGGCAGCGTGGCGAGCGCGGGCACCGGCGCCATGCCGCTTCCAACGATCCCTCCCAGGGTGATTACGGCCACGGTTCCCGTCACGGACGCGGCCTGCGCAACAGCCAGGATCGCGATATTCGCGTTGAGAATCGAGCGCAAGGGGTCGACTACCAGGGCAACCGGTCCAGATCGACGTTGCCGCCGGACAGGACAATGCCGACACGCATCCCGCGCACGTCGATGCGTTTCTCGACGAGCGCCGCGAGAGGCACCGCGGCCGACGGCTCCACCACGATCTTCATCCGCTCCCATAGGAGACGCATCGCGCGAACGATCGCCGCGTCGCTAACCGTCACGATGTCGTCGACGAAACGCCGGATGAGCGCGAAGTTGCGCACACCGACCGATGTCAGCAAGCCGTCGGCGATGGTTTGCGGCGCAACCGATGGCAAGCGCTCCCCAGCGCGAAACGACCGGTAGGCGTCGTCCGCCCCCTCCGGTTCCACGGCGACCATGCGAGTCCCGGGCAAACGCGACTTGACCGTCAGAGCAGTGCCGGCCGCAAGCCCGCCGCCGCCGATGGGCGTCAGAACCAGATCGAGGTCCGGCACAGAGTCGAGGAATTCCAGCGCGACGGTCCCCTGTCCCGCAATGACGTGGGAGTCATCATAGGGGTGAACGACGACGGCGTTCGTACGGTCGACGACGGCTTCGAGCGCCGCTTCCCGCGCGGCAAGCGTCGGCGCGCAAAAGTCGATCTCGGCGCCGTAGCCATCGACCGCAACTTGCTTGACTTCCGGGGCATTGCGCGGCATCACCACCCGGCAGCGAATCCCGCGCAACTTCGCCGCAAGCGCCAGCGCCGCCGCGTGATTGCCCGACGAGTGCGTTGCCACGCTCCGCTGCGCATCGCGTCCCGACAGGGAGAATACGGCGTTGCAGGCGCCTCGGAACTTGAATGCTCCGACTTTCTGGAAGTTCTCGCACTTGAAGAACAGCCGCGCCCCGAACATGGCGTCCAGAGTCGAGGAGGTGAGCACCGGCGTGCGGGTGGCGTGGCTTCGAATCCGGGCCGCCGCATCGAGCACATCCTGCATGGAGGGAAGATCCCCGAGCTGCCCGCTTTCCTGCTTCTCCATGCGCATCGATGCCCGCTTAACCCGGAATCGAGGTTAGCTTTTTTATCTTGTTTCAAGAGTGTTTCATAGCGCCTTTTTATGGCAAGATGCGAGGTTACCTTGGGGGAGGAATCAGACTAGCTGTCGCAGTTGTGGCGACGGTTTCTCAACGCGCTGTTTTCCCCCGCCATTCATTGGAATAGGAGTAATGGCATGAACATCAACCAGACGTTTGCATCGTCCTTCAGCGCATTGCTTGGCGGCGTCCTGCTGCTAGTCGGCGCGCCGATCGTTGCGGCCGAAGACACAAGTGAGACTGCGGCCGGCGGCGGGGCCGAACTGATGATCGAGACCGTCGTCGTCACCGGGTCGCGAATCGCATACTCGCCGACGGACGGACCGCAGCCGCTCACGGTCGTCACCCGGCAGGACATCGAGGACTCGGGTCTGCTGTCTATCGGCGACCTGATTCAACGCTTGCCCATGCAGGGCTCGGGCGTCAACCGGACCTATAACAACGGCGGCGATGGATCCATTCGGGTCGAACTGCGCGCGCTGGGCTCCGCACGCACGCTGGTGCTCGTCAACGGCAAGCGGTGGGTAGCGTCCGGCGAAGGCGCCAACTCATCCATAGACCTGAACACCATTCCCATGGCTACCATCGAGCGCATCGAAGTGCTGAAGGACGGGGCCTCCGCGGTGTATGGCTCGGACGCCATCGCGGGCGTTGTCAACATTATCCTGCGCAAGAACGTCGAAGGCATCGAGTTCTCTCACCAAACCGGCGGTTTTGCGGCAAGCGGGGGCGGCGACGAAGAGACCTGGAGCGTCCTCGGCGGCACCGTGGGGGATCGAGCCCGGTTCACGATCGGCGCGAGCCTTACCACCATCGACGCCCTTTCGAACGCGGATCGGGAACAGACGGCCAAGAGGCCGGACGACGGGGGTAGCTCCGGCACGCCGCAGGGCCGATTCGGCTACGCCGGCCTCGTCGGGGGATTTTCCAACTTCACGCTGCGCGAAGGGGACGCGGGCACGGATCCGAGTCACTTTCGCGAGTGGACGAGCCCCGACGACCGGTTCAACTACAACCCGGACAACTACATTCAGACGCCGAACGAACGGCGCAACATCTTCCTGAACGGGTCCTACGCGCTTACGGATGGCATCTCGTTCCTGTTCGACGCGTTGTACCAGAACCGGCTCTCGGACCAGCTACTCGCACCGACGCCCCTGTTCTGGGGCTTCGAGGCGGACGAAGGCATCGATGCGACCAACATTCACAATCCGTTTGGAATCACCCTCTGCGGCTTCTCAGGCACCAACAACCTTGGCGCCGATTGCAGCACGCTAAGCGAACCCGTTGCCTATGGGTGGTTCGGACGACGCATGGTGGAAGCCGGCAACCGCAACTTCCTGCAGGATATCGAGACCTTCCGCGGCGGCTTCGGCGTCGAGGGCGGCTTGGGTGACCGCTGGAACTGGGAAGTCTATTGGTCATGGGCGCAGAACAAGGCCTCGGTCACCACTGAAGGACTGCTCAATACCGACGCCATCCGCAAGGCCCTCGGCCCAGCCGCGGGCTGCACCGGCGATTGCGTACCGCTCAACGTCTTCGGCGGCCAGGGCACGGATGCGACGTACCCCGGCGACGGTCGTTGGGACGGATCCGGGTCCATGACGGAAGCGATGCTGAACTACATCAGCTTCACGGCCCACGACAACGGCGGCAACAACATGAAGAACCTGAACGCCCAGATCACGGGCACGGTGATGGACCTGCCGGCTGGACCCGTGGGCGCGGCGTTCGGCTACGAGGTGCGCGAGGAGTCCGGCTTCACGTCTCCTGACGCCCTGATCGTCACGGGCGCGACTTCCGGCAACGCCTCGCAGCCGACCAACGGCAGCTACGACGTCTCGGAGTTCTTCGCCGAGATCGCCATACCGCTCCTGTCCGGGGCGCCCTTTGCCGAGTCTCTCGACATCAACATCGCCGTCCGCAGCTCCGACTACTCGACGTTCGGCCGAACCACCAACGGCAAGTACAACGTCACGTGGCGTCCGCACAATGATCTCCTGCTTCGGATGACGGTGTCGGACGGGTTCCGGGCGCCGTCGGTCCCCGAGCTCTTCTTCGGCCAGTCGGACAGCTATCCGGAATTGCAGGATCCCTGCGACGTCAATTCGCCCAACTTCACGGGCAGCGGCAATCAGCAAACCAACGCGCAGTGCCAGAGCCACGGCGTTCCGGACGGGTTCACCCAGCCCAACTCGCAGATCCGCATCACGGTTGGCGGCAACCCGGAGCTGCAACCCGAAGAGTCCGAGAACTTGAGCTTCGGTATCGTCTACCAACCCGGATGGCTGGACGGCTTCCAGGCCGAGATGGACTGGTTCGACATCGAGATCGGCAACACGATCTCCGCGATTGGCGACCAGAACATCCTCGAACAGTGCTATAGCGATACTCCCCAATACTGCGAGCATGTGGACCGAGGCGCCGGCGGTTTCGTAACGGACCTCCGTGACCTCGCGACGAACGTGGGCACGCTGGCCGTATCAGGTATTGACATGGCCCTCTCGTGGAGTGGTGTCGATACCGATTGGGGAATCTTCGACTTTAGTTGGGACATGACCCGATACGACACCTGGGACAGCACGGATGCCCTCGGCACGCGCTTCCTGGAAGTCGGCTACGTGTTCGGCAGTTCGCGCAACAACAACGCCGACCTGCGCTCGTCGGCTCACGTCGGCTGGACCCGCGGCCCGTGGTCCGCACGCTGGTCCTGGCAGTACATCGCCGAAGCCAAGGGTGTCGCCAACACTCCGCCGAGCTACGACGCGGATGGCAGCTACGATTCGGGTGACGAGGTGCGCACGCTCGACGCGATGCTGTACAACGACATCGTCGCCTCCTACCTGTGGGAGCGGAATGCCTACGCCATTACGCTCGCGGCGGGCGTCGACAACCTGCTGGATCAGGATCCGCCGTACTTCCCCGAGTCGTTCGCCAACGACTTCGATCCAGACTACCGGTCGTGGTCCAGCCGCTTCTGGTACGCCCGCGTCAAGGTCCACTTCAACTAGGAAGCCGGGCCGAGTCCAGGTTGCAACGCCAACCCGCTCGGGGTGGCGTTGCAACGGGATCAGGGAGCCCGAGGCTGGACCAAAGTGACTCCCTGCACCCCAAGCGGCGGCAACGACGCGTCGATCAGCATCCAGATGACGGGAAGACGCCCCTGATCGGAGCCGTATGAAAACATTGGTCATTTCCGACGTGCACGGGAACGAGATCCGGGCCGCGCGCGAAATGATCGGTTCTGTGGATGGCATCTCCGCGCGCGACGCCTTGCACGTCGCGATAATGCGAAGTGCGGGTGTCAGCCGCATCTGTAGTATGGATCGGGGCTTCGATGCTTGCCTCGGTATCGAACGCCTGAGTTAAAGGCTATTTCTGGCGTAGCGCGAACAAGATCTAAACCGCACAAGCGCGTCTGTATCGATTCCCTGCGATCGATTCCCGGCGTCGATGCCGACGTCAGGTCTTGTCGTCGAGCAGTTGTCGATACGTCCGCAAGTGGCGCAGCGAGGAAACCTCGTCGCCACGCAATTCGAATATCCGCGCCAGGTTGTAGTGGGCATCGGGCACGCCGGGCGCGCGGTGGTAGTACTCCGCCGCCGTGGATAGTTCATCCAGTTCATCGAACACCGTACCCGTGTTATAGATCGCGAGTTCGTGGCCGGGCGCGGCGTGGAGCGCCAGACCATAGTGGCGTTTGGCCCGCTTCAGATCGCTCTCCAATTGGAATAGCCGACCGAGGTTGACATGCGCGTCCGCATTGTCCGGATTGAGGGCGATGGCGCGTGCGTACGATTCCTTCGCTCTCTGGACGTTCACATCTTCGTAGTCCAGCCCCAGGTTGTACCACTCGTGGCTGCCCAATTCTTCCAGATCACCGAAATCGCCCGATTCGCGATCGGCAATGCGCGCGACTTCGCCCGATGCCTCTGCCTGTGCCGGCGCGCCGAAATCGAGATGGCCCTGTCCGGATTCCGCGTCCCATAGCTCCTTTTCTGCGCGCACCACCACATCCTTGCCATCGGCGAAGATGCGCAGAGAAGCGAGCGGCGTCGCGTCCGGGAGTCTGCCCTTGAGTTTGGTGAGCGCGGAGATCGCCTTGCGCACGGGGACCTTGTCGTCCAGGAGCCCCTTGGCCGTGCGCAACAGCACGACATCCTGGAATGAGAACCGGTATTCGCGCCGGCCGCCCCGCTTCGGTTCGACGATGCCGCGCTTGACGTACTGCCGCACCTGGTCGTCGGTGAGGCCAATCAAGCCTGCCACCTCTCCCGTCGTGTATCCGGCCGCCGACCTGTTGTTGTCCACTTCTGCCATTACGCTGTGACCGTTCGGGTGCTATGCCTTGGCGCGACGCTTTGTCTTCGTTTCGCTTCGCCCGCTTCCCGCTCCGCCCGCTGTGGCGGCGCTTGGTGAGCTCGCTCGGCGAGCCGCGCGTTTCGCCGGTTTGTGACTGGTTTGTCCGGCGTCGCCGCTGGCACTGACGGACGCCTTCAGCGCTTCCATCAAATCGATAATCTTCGCTTCGGGGCGCTCTTCGGGCGCAACCGACACTTCCTTGCCCTCCACCTTGCGCTGGATCAACTCCAACATGTGCGTGCGGACGTCATCTTCGAACCTGTCCGGTTCGAACGCCTCGTTTGTGCGTTGCTCGATGATCTGGATAGCAAGGCCCAGCTCTCCCTCTGCAACTTCGACCGAGTCCAGGGGCACGTCATCGAAGTTGCGCAATTCGTCCTCGTACTTGAGCTGCTCCAACACCAGTCCATCGTTCATGGGGCGCACCAGCACCAGGTGACTGCGGCCTCGCTTGGCGTAGTTGGCCAACGCAGCGCGGCCGGTCTTCTGCAACGCCTGCTTCAGCAGGTGATACGAGCGCGCCGCTCCCGTATCGGGTCCCAGGTAGTACACATGATCGATGTAGATACGCTCGACGTCCGACAGCGGGATGAACTCGGCGATCTCGATCGCATTCGTCGACTCCACGTTGAGCGCCTTCAACTCGTCCGCGGCAAAAGTCACATACTGACCCTTGGCGAACTCATACCCCTGGATCAGTTCATTGCGCGCAACTACCTCCCCATCGGTCGCCCGGATATACTGCTGCTTGACTCGCGACACTTGGGTGCCATCGTCGCTCAGGTAGTTGAAACGGATCGTCCTGGTGGAATCCACGGTCGAGTACAGCTTGACCGGGATGGAGACCAGACCGAAGGAAATGGTGGCAGAACCAATGGCGCGCGCAGCCATCTGACGCACTCCGAGATGTTTTGCAGACTATAGCGCAGCTCTCATATGCCCTCAACACGGGACAATCTCGCCAGTTACCGGCGCAAACGCACCGCCGGATCAACGCCGGAACCCTTCGCTGATCGAGTCGCGCGCGCGCCCACGGTCGGCTCGCGCCGGTCATTCGTCGTCCAGCAGCATCGGGCTACCCGCCTGCACTGGGACTTTCGACTGGAAATAGACGGCGTGCTGCGTTCCTGGGCCGTGCCGAAAGGGCCATCCCCCAACCCGGAGGACAAGCGGTTCGCCGCGCTGGTGGAGGACCACCCGCTCGACTATGCCGACTTCGAGGGCCGCATACCCGATGGCAACTACGGTGCCGGCCACGTCATCGTCTGGGACTGCGGCACCTATGTCGAGTTGTCGCCGTTCGAGGCCGGTTTCGAAGAGGGCAAGCTGCTGTTCGAGCTGTACGGCCACAAGCTGCGCGGCCGATGGACCCTGGTTCGCATGAAGGGCAACCGGGGCGCGGCAAGCGGACAAGGCGCCGGAAAGGAATGGCTGCTCATCAAGGAGCGGGACCAATGGGCGCGGGCGGCGCTGCCCGACGACGACTCCGTGTACTCCGGCCTGACGCTGAAGGACATGTCGGACCCGCGCAGGCTCTCGAGGCGATTTGCGCGTCGGCTGAACAGCATCGAGCCGCGCCCGCCGAAATCCGGCGCGTTCGAAGTCGCGCCGATGCTTGCCCGTCCCGGCGAAGCTTTTGACCGGGAGGGTTGGATTTTCGAGATTAAATACGACGGCTATCGACTGCTGATCCAGAAGTCCCAAGGCGAAGTCGCGCTCCGCTCACGCAACGGGAAGGACCTCACCGACAGCTTTCCCGAAATCGCCAGGGCCGCCGCGCGGCTGCCCTACGCGCAGTTCGTCATCGACGGCGAGGCGGTTGTGCTGGACGAATGCGGCGTGCCGAATTTTTCGCTCCTGCAGCGACGGGGACGCGCGGCGACCAGCATCCCCAGTGCCCGCACTGCCATGGATCTTCCGGCTGTTCACTACGCGTTCGACTTGCCGCAAGCTCTTGAACGCGATCTCCGCGACGTGCCGCTGGTCAAACGCAAGGCGTTGCTCCGGGCGATGCTGCCGTCGGCCGGTCCGATTCGTTACTCCGAACACGTCGACCGGTTCGGGATCAACGCCTATCAATCGATGCGCAAGCTCGGCATCGAGGGGGTTGTGGGCAAACGCGCCGACAGCCCGTATCGCAGCGGGCGGTCCCATGATTGGATCAAGGTGCGGGGCGTTCGAACCGGCGACTTCGTTATCGCCGGGTGGGCACCGAACAAATCCAACGCGCGCGACGTCGGCGCCCTGGCCCTGGCGGAATTTCGCAACGACCGTCTGACGTTCTGCGGAAGGCTGGGTTCGGGATTGAGCGGGACCGCTCGGGAAACGCTCATGTATCGGCTGTTGGCCCTCGGGGAAGGCAACGCGCTCTATGAAGATCCCGAAATACGCTGGGTGCGGCCAACGCTGGTCTGCGAGGTTGCGTACAAGGAATACACCCCAGACGGGCGCTTGCGGCAGCCGTCGTTCCATCGATTTCGGGACGACAAGCCGCCGCGCGAGTGCATCAGCGGCTACGACGATCCGACTCCGACAGTCATGCAACCCGCTTTGCGACACGAAGTGGTCGTCACAAATCCGGACAAGGTGTTCTTTCCCGACAAGGGCCTCACCAAGGATGACCTGGTGCGCTACTACGAACGGATAGCCGACTGGATGCTGCCTTACCTGCACAATCGACCGCTGGTTCTCACGCGATTCCCGGACGGCATCGACGGCAAGTCCTTCTACCAACGCGATGCGCCCGACTTCGTGCCGGATTGGGTCAAACGGACATCGCTATGGACACAGACCGAGGACCGCGACATCAACTATTTCATGGTGGACGATGCGTCGGCCTTGAAATACCTGGCCAACATGGGGGCCATACCGATCCACGTCTGGCACAGCCGTATCGACAGCCTGGAGCGGCCCGATTGGTGCGTGCTCGACCTCGATCCGAAGGAGGCGCCGTTCGAGGACGTCATTCAGGTCGCCAAGGAAATTCGCGACTTGCTGGAGGAGATCGACCTGGCGGGCTATTTGAAGACCAGCGGGGCCAGCGGCCTGCATATCCTCCTGCCCATGGCCCGCCGCCTCACCCACGATCAGTCCCGGTCCTTAAGCGAACTGCTCGCGCGCGTGATCGTGGCACGCCGCCCGGACATATGCACCGTCGTCCGGGCAGTCCGCAAACGCGGCCGCAAGGTCTACATCGACTACATGCAGAACCGCCACGGCCAGCTCATCGTCGCGCCGTTTTCCGTCCGTGCGGAAGCCGCCGCGTCCGTCTCAATGCCCATCAAGTGGTCGGAACTGAACGGCAGGCTAAAGAACGCCAACTATCACATCGAAAACGCGCTACGGAGATTGAAACGCGCCGGTGATCCGATGCGCGACCTGTTGACGGACGAACCCGACCTGGAGGGAGCCCTCGCGCGGCTCGCCGGGCTAGTTGGGAAGTCGGGAATCGAACGCGGTTAGCGCCGCTAGTGCGGCAAGTCCGACAGTCTGCTCGCCTCACTGAAACCAGTTTTCCACGCCTAGATCAGCGAAGCCCGCGTAGTCAGCCAAGTTACGGGTCACCAGCGTTAACCCATTGGCTACGGCGATTGCGGCAATCTGTCCATCCACGAAGGCCGGGGTCCGTCCATCGGTCGTCAAACGCGCGCGTTCAGCCGCGTGCCATCGGGCGGCATCTGCATCGTAGGGCAGTATCGGCAACGACGAGACAAACAAGCGTCGGTAGTATTCGGCGAGCCGCTCCCGCCTTCGACCGATTGGCATGCTCATCACGCCATAGTGCAATTCGTGGAGAATGGGCGCGCCGGTGCCTGCCTCCGACCAGCATTCCGCAATTCGCGACATGACTGCCGGGTTCGGTCGCAGACGGCTTCCTTCCGTCAGAACGTTGGTGTCAAGAAGGTATCTCAGTCCGGCCATTGGACGGCCCGACCAGAGGAGTGATCACGCCAACGGCTCACCTCATCCGGCGTCAGGTCGGGCCAGTCAATATCTTGCTCTTCTCGCCACATTTGTATGGCCTGCCAGACGTTCTCCCTCGGAACATCGGCCCCAAGCGCTTCGTAATTCCCTTGCGACATCAACACCGCCACCGGCTTGCCTCGGCGCGTGATGTGAACAGGCTTTCCCGTCTCGACCTCATGGATCAGCCGCGTCAGAGAGTTTCTCGCCTGCGCAATCGAGACTTGGCTCACCTTGTTCTCCCCAATAGCCATTTAGATGGCTATCTTGTTCCAACTGGTTGATCGTTGCAAGTGTCCCCCGGTCGCTGGCGCTCCCCGACTTGACCAAGCAACGCCATTGAGACTACTTTCTGTGTAACGAGTTGTGTAGCAGATAACACATGGCGACAAATTTGGCGATAGACCCGGCGCTGCTCGACAGGGCGCTGGAAATCGGTGGAGAGAAGACCAAAAGGGCGACCGTCAATCGCGCATTGCGGGAGTTCGTCGCACGGCGGGAGCAGGAACGGATATTGGACCTTTTCGGCAAGCTCGACTGGGACGAGGAATTCGACTACAAGCGCGAACGGCACCGCGGGTGACGTTGTTTGTGGACACCAGCGTGTGGTCACTGGCATTACGGCGGGATTCGGCATCGGAAGGACCGGAGGTGGGGCGTCTAAGGGAGGCGCTCGGTGGCGGCGAGACCATCCATACGACCGGGGTGGTCTTGCAGGAGTTGTTGCAGGGCTTTCGCGGGCCAAGAGCGAGGACGCGGATCGTCGATCGATTCGCGGCGCTCGCCATGATCACCCCTGACCGCCAGGACTACATCGACGCCGCTGAATTACGCAACGATTGCCGCCACCATGGCATTCAGGCGGGAACCATCGATGCGTTGCTCGCCGAGATTTGCATTCGCCACCGGTTGGTCATGTTGTCCGCGGACCAGGACTTCAGGCACATGGCCGCGCGGACGAAGCTTGTGCTCTGGTCCGCCCCTTGAACTCGCCGGATGCGCGTTTCCGCAGCCGGTAGCCAAGCGGGCCGATCCGCAATCGCGGCTGCGATTTCCCGACAGCCATCGAGCTAAGCGATTTCCCGCGCCAGCCCCGCATTGGCAAGATCGCGCCATAGGGCGTCGGGGATATCGCGCGCGAAGAGATCGAGGTTGGTCTCTACCTCTTGAATGGCGCGGACACCCGGAATCACGGCTGCCACGGCGGCGTGGCGTAGCGGGTACTGCAACGCCGCCGCGCGCGGATCCACGCCATGGGACTCGCACATGCGCCGGATCGCCTGGGCTTTCAGCCACAGGTGTTCCGGCGCCGGCTTGTAGTCATAGGTTGCCCGCTGCCGATCATCCGTAGTGAGGATGCCCGAGTTGTAGGGTCCGCCGATGATGACGGAGACATCCCTCTGAAGGCATTTCGGCAGGAACGCATCCAGGGGGTCCTGTTCGAGCAGCGTGAAACGGCCGGCGAGCAGGAAGCAATCGACATCCATCATGTCCAATACACGGCTGCATACCTGCCACTCGTTGACGCCGAGACCAATGGCGCGCACGACGCCCTGCTCCCGTAGCTCGCGCAACGCGGGCAACGCGCCTTTTCGGGCCGCGTCGAATATGCCCGGCTGAGCATCGCCGTGGGTCCAGGCATCGATGTCGTGGCAGAGCAGGATGTCGATGCGGTCGAGTCCCAACCTGTCGAGACTCGCTTCCATCGAGCGCTTCACGGCATCGAAGGAATAGTCGTATCGTATGGCGAACGGTTCGCGGTCGCGCGCGCGGGCGACTCGCTCACCCTCTTCCTTCGCCACAAGTAGACGCCCGATCTTGGTCGACAGGACGAACGCGTCCCGGGGCAACTCCCGCAACGCGCGGCCCACGCGCTTCTCGCTCAAGCCGTGCCCGTAGAGCGGCGCCGTGTCGAAGTACCGAATGCCGCCGTCCCAGGCGCGGCGCATGATCGCGACAGCCTCTTCGTCGGTGATGAGATCACCCACCACGCCGAGCGGCGCGCCACCGAAGCCGAGTTCCGTCACGGCGATGTTGGTCGTGCCAATGTTTCGCGTCGCGATCATTGCCTGCTCATGTCACGGGATAAACGACAGACTATGACAATCGCCGACAACGCGCATCCTCACGCGCAGCGGAATGTACCCCGTCGGTGTGGCGATCTCCCACGTCAATCCGGGTCAAATACGCGTTTCAAAGAGTCGTCTGGGCCGATATCATGCAGGACATGGACCTGGTGGTTGTCCCGAAGACGCGAGAGGTCGTGGTCAACCCCGCGAGTCCCGATGTCGCGACGGGCAGCGCGCGACAACTCGGCCAGGCTGCGTAGCGCTACATCAGCGCGCCTTCAGCGCTTCCTCGAGAAAGGTGATCTGCTCCTCGGTGACGGGTTCAAACTGCGGGATCATGCAGCGCGGTCCCCAGGTTCCACCGTCGAGACCGCCGAAGAGTCCCTGAATCGTGTCGTTCGCGCAGATGTGTGTCGAACGGCGCTCGATGCGCGTGAGGCCGTTCCTTCTCAAACCCGGACAACGACGCTTGAACTGCACAACATATTTCTTGCCCCCGCGCAGATGAAACACGATGAACCGGTCGCTCAAGACCTCGGTGCGATCGATACGCCCCGACACGATGCAACGTTGGGGTTCGCCGTAGTCACCGTCGTCCGGGCCAGCCAGGATTTCAGCAATGACCGCGTCGACATCGGGCTCCCGCTCTGACGCATCGTCGGCGGCGCCGATCCCACACAAAATGAGGGCTGTGGCAACGACGATGAGTTGCCGCGTTTCCCTCCCGTTCACCGTTCGGAACCCAAGCGGACACCCCGTGCGGCGCGCAGGCTTTCAACCTGTCCCTCATCGATCAGTTCGAATCTACCCAGTGTGCAGGTCATGGAATCGGGGAATCCCGACCGAGGCCGGCCGCGAAAGCGGTCATGCTCACAGACCCGGCTGCCATGCGATTCAATGGTAGGGATCGAATCCCACGTCAAACCGCGGCAGGGACGCGACAGGCGGTTGAGCCAAATGGCCTTGCGCCCCCGAAACAGCAAGGTACTGTCGTCAACTATCTCCACCCCCTCGTAGCTTCTGGTGGAAATACAATGTCTGCTGGTTCGATATGCATCCTCTTCCAGCGGATTGGCGAGGATCATCTCGACATCCAGCGGCGCGGCGTCCGCTGTCTGTTCATTGTCGTCGGCAGCGGGCTGAGGCGATGTCATGCCCACAGCCAGAAGTGCGACTGTCATCATCACGCGGCGCATGCGACCTCCGCGCAATCCGCTCCCACTGGGACTCCGGCAAGGCAACCGTCGCCCAGGGAACGCTGAACTTCGCGATGTTTCCCCTTTCATGGAAAGGTCGAAAGTACCTGCTACGACCGAGTGTACAGTTTCTCGCAGAAAGCGACCACGGATTGCGCGCCCGCGCGAACCTCCTTGACGGCCGCCAGTGGCAATCCAACGCCCGATTGGAGGTCGGCCACGGTTTCCGATCATGTCACGACCTGGCCAGCAGTGCCGTAGCGCCGCGCCACATGGGCGAGGAAGGCGTCCGTACCTAGCGGAGCGCCTGTCGCATCCTCAAGGATCTGCATGGTCGTTCTCGCGCTTCCGTGCGCGTGAACGTTGCTTCCAAGCCATCCCACCAGCGGCTCGAATTCCCCTTCGCCGATCGCGTCGGCAACGCCCGCTGCGCGTGCCGCCGCGAACAACTGCGCCGCCGTGAGCGCACCCAGCGTGTACGTCGGAAAATATCCGATCAAGCCGGCGAACCAATGCACGTCCTGCATGCAGCCGTCACGGTCATTTCCGGCCGTCGAGAGGCCCAGGCACTCCGTCATTTTCGCATCCCAGGCTTCAGGAATGTCCGTAACGCGCATCGAGCCGTCGATGAGATCCTGTTCAAGTTCGTAGCGCAGAATGACATGTAGCGGATACGTGACCTCGTCGGCGTCCACCCGGATGAAACCACGCGCAACACGGGTCGCCGCGCGGTGAAGGTTTTCCGCTGACCATGCCGGGTCGTTGTCGTCGCAACCCAGGGACTCGCGCACGATGGGCGCCGCGAACTGCAGGAACTCGCGGCTCCTGCAAACCTGCATCTCCATCAGGAGCGACTGACTTTCATGCAACGCCATGCCGCCCGACTCCCCCACGGGCTGACGACGCCAATCGATCGGCAATCCCTGTTCGTACATGGCGTGACCCGTCTCGTGCAGCACGGCAAACATGGATTCGAGAAAGTCGTCCGCGTTGTAGCGCGTCGTGATTCGCACATCGTCCGGGTCGCCGCCGCAAAACGGGTGGTGGCTGGTATCCACCCGGCCACGTTCGAAATCGAATCCCAATAGTTGCATCAGGTTCCGTGCCAGGGCCGCCTGTTGCGCGTCGGTGAACGGTCCCGGCATCGGCAACGGATCGCGTTGCGTCCCGAGCGTCGCATCGATCACCGATGGCAGGGCCCCCTTCAATTGCTCGAAGATCGGATCGATCACCGACCGACACATTCCCGGCTCGAACCCATCCATCAGAGCATCGTAGGGGTCCAGCCCCAGGGCGGACCCGAGAGACTCCGCCCGCCGTCTATTGAGTTCGACGACCCGGCTCAAGGGTTCCACCATGGCGTTCCAATCGTTTTCCGGTCGCCGTATGCGCCACGCCTGTTCGCAACGCGCCGTCTCGCGGCTGAACTCGACGACGAGCGCTTCCGGCAGGGCGCGCGCCCGGTGCCAGATGCGCTGAATCTCGCGCGCGTTGGCGCGTTCCCATTCATCGAGTTCCGCCTCTTGTGCCGCCGCATCGGCCCATTCGCCGATGCGCGCGTCGGAAATCATCGTGTGCACGACACCCGCGAGCGTTGCCAGGGACTCCGCCCGGCTTGGGCCCCCGCCCCGGGGCATCATCACCGCCTCGTCCCACGACAGCATCGCCTGCGCATGCTGCAGATCGCCGATCTTCGCGAATTGCCGGTGCAATGCTGGATAGCTCATGGGGAAACCGATGTCAGTGCAAGCGATCCGCCGCGCGTAGCGCAGCGCCCGCGATACGGGGCAAGCGCGAATAGGCGCTGGTTGAAGCGGCGCCGCTATTCACAGTCATCGCCACCGCGAGTTTGCGCGATGGATCGCAAAATGCACCGCTACTGCCGTAGCCATAGTGGCCGAAGGCGGCGGGTACGCGGGCACCGAGAACGAATGCACGGTGATAGCCCAAACGCCACTGCATCGGCACGAACAACACCTTGTCGCGACCCCGATTTTGCACCTGACCGATCTCGGCTACGGTGGCGCGCGACAACAGGCGCACACCATCGAATTCGCCGCCGTTTGCGATCATGGCGTACATCTTCGCCAACGACCGCGCGGTAAAGTGGCCGTTGGCGGCCGGTATCACCGCAGCGGCCACCGCATCGTCGTTCCAATCGAAGGCTTCCGAAAATGGCATCATCGAAGCTCGGAACTCAGGCAGTTCGATACCGACTACCGCCAGCGCCTCCTCGATGCGTTCCTTCAATGTCGCGCGCCAGTCGTCCGTCGGCGAGCTCGGCGGCTCTACCAGCACGTCCCGCAACTTCGCCCGGCGCGTCATCGCTTCCGCGGGCATGCCTATGAACATGCCCTCAAGGTTCAGCGGCTCGATCAATTCCTCTCGCAGCACGCGCTGAAACGGCCGCTCTGCAATCGACTCGACCAGACCGCCGATCAGCCAGCCATAGGTCAATCCGTGATAGCCATGCGTGGCGCCCGGCGCGTGAACGGGCGCGGCGTTCGCGACCGCTTGTGTCATGTGCTCCCAATCGAGCATCTCGGCGGGGCGTTCGACCATTTCCGCGATTCGATAGAGTCCGGCCTCATGGCACAGCAGTTGACGTACGGTAATGGAGTCTTTGCCCTGGGTACCAAACTCCGGCCAATGTCGGGCAACGGGGTCGTCGTAAGCCGCGCGTCCCTGGTCGACCAGGATATGCAGCAGCGTCGAGGCCACGCCCTTGGTGGTGGAAAACGACAGGCAGACGGTGTCCTCACACCAAGGACTTCCCTCGCCGTCCCGCGTGCCGCCCCAAAGGTCTACCACACAATGTCCCCGGTGATACACGCATACGGCAGCGCCGCCGTGCCCCGTCCGGGGAATGGCCCGCCGCAGCGACGACGCGACCTCCGCGTAGTCCGGATGGATGGTTCCTTCCAGCATGACACCCGTTCCAATCGTCCGACGCGAGAGTTTCCCATGGAAACCGCCCAAAGTCGCGCGGGAAGTGAGGTCGCGCGCGTACGCCCTCCGCGCATTCCCATCGGACGCAGCGCCGACGGCAAATGGGGCCTTTGATGCACGAGCCAGTCCCGCCCAGACGCCAAAGAGGTCTTCGGCAAGGCAACCGCTCAGCAGTCGCCTGGGCCAACGCCTCAGGGTCGCCAGGCGACGTCGGACTCAATGGTCGACGTCGCCGAACAGTCCAGCGGCGACTTCGTCCGCGATCTGTCGTAGTTCCGCCGCGCGATCGGCATTATCGGGGTTCAGGTCGCCATGGAGTTCCGAGCGCCATTCCCGGAGGAGATTGAGGACGCAGTCGAACGGAACAAGGGGCGTCAGGAGACTGGGATCGTCAGCATCGTCGCAAGACGCGCGTTCAACAAGTTGCCTCCGGTCGAGCGCCCCTTTTGCGACGGCGAGGTCTTCGAACGGAACCGGATCGGACTCGCCGAAGCGGACGAGCACCACGTCACCGCCAGCATGGCGCGAGAAGTTGGCATGTATGCGGTCCGACCTCGCTTCGACCGCGGCGGAGATGAATGCAGGGTCTTCCGGAAAGTCGTCATCGTAGGCCACAAGGTCGACGTGCCAGCCATCGCCAAGGCCTTCCGCAACGTGATGCCGAAAGGCGTCCACGTCATCTGGCGGGTGCCAATCTTTCGAGGAGCGGTCGAAGAGCATCGGCGACCTCCCCTACTGCGTCCAGACCGGAGCGCGCGGAATCCGATGACCGCCCGCTCGGAGATGGACCAGCTCACGGAACAGCCAGGTGCCGGGACGGACGAGTCGCGGGTTCACGGAGAGGACGAAACAGTCGCCAGCCCTGATCATCTCATTCAGGAAATGTCGGTTCGCTGCCCACGCGGTGGTGGGTGCCATCGTCGCCCATGCGGTGGGACCGACATCGAAGCGTCTGGCCCCGAGCTTGTCGGAGAGCGTGATGTATCCCGGGAAGTGGCCCAGAACGGTCGTACTGCCCAAGCGTGTCTTGCCTTGAACCGAATGTTGCATCAAGTGTACCGCTGTCCAGGGATGGGGCGAAACAGACAGTGACTCGTTGCGCCTTGGGTTGGAGCGGATCCTCGCGTGAGAAATGGAGTAGGCGAACGGATGTTTGGACCAGGAAGCGGGCAAGCCCTTCCTTGATCTCGATAGGGCATAATTCGTAAGGCCGACTGCTTCCCGGCCTGACCTCCCCCGCACATGACGACAGCATTCAATGGACTTCGCGTTGTGGACCTGTCCGACCGGCTGTCGGGCGCGTTCGCCGCGCGCCTGTTTGGCGATTTCGGAGCCGACGTGATATTGGCGGAGCCCCCGGAAGGCCACCCGCTGCGTTCCGAGCCCCCATTTCTGGACAACCGTCCCGGCACCGAGCGCAGCGTCGTGCACGCCTATGCGAACTGGAACAAACGCTCGATCATTGTGGACGGCGAGGACGCGCTCGATGCCCGGATCAGCACCGCGGATATCATCATCACTACCCGCGATAAGCTGGCCGAAGCGCCGTTGCCGAACTCCCTCGCAAAGCTTCGGCCCGACGCCGTACACCTTTCCATCACGCCGCACGGTCTCGACGGCCCCCTGACAGGGCGAGCGGGGAACAACCTTACCGCGAGCGCCCGCGTCGGCTGGTCCTTCATCAATGGCTATCGCGACGAGGCTCCGTTGCGGATGCCATTGGACCAGGCCGGGATCGTCGGCGGCGTGACCGGCTTCATTGCCGCAGCGGCTGCCCTGCGTCGCCGTGGTGTCCGCCGTGGCGCCGAACGCGTCGATGTGAGCGAAGTCGAAGCGTTCGCATTGACGGTGCATCCATGGGGCGTCGGCGCCGTGTACGAGGATCAAGGTTCCACCGTGGGACCGGTCGGTGGTCGGCGACGCGGCCAGCCCGGACCACTATGGGATCTCGCGGACGGCCGTATGGCTTTCGCGCTGGGTGACTTCCGCAACTGGACGCAGGCGATGGAAGCAATCGACCTGGCGGAGATCGGCCGGCGCGAGGAACTCGTGCCGGACATTGGACGACATTCCCAGGACCTGCGGGAAGTACGTCGCGCCATGACCCGAACGCTCCCCGCGCGCAAGCGCTGGCCGGTATTCCACGCGCTCGCGAAGTTGCGGTGCGTCATCGGGGTTATGCAGGACATCGACGACATCGTCAACAACGCGCAACTTGTCGCGCGCGACTTCATCGTGCAAACGCGCATCGAAGATAAGCCTATCCGCGCCGCCGGCGCGCCCGCCAAGCTCTATCCGAGCCCCTGGCAACTTCGCCGCCCCGCGCCCCGTCTCGACGCGCACCGCGACGAGATCAATAGCGAGGCCGCTCTGGCGGAGAGGACATCCGCCAAGATCAATGTCGACGCCAATCGTTCGCAAGACGCGGGCGGAACGCACCCCGACGCCGGACCGCTCAGCGGCGTCCGGGTGTTGAGTTTCAGCCAAGCCTGGTCCGGCGCATTCGCCACCGAACTGCTCGCCTTCCTGGGAGCGGACGTGGTGCAGATCGCATCGCCGCGCCGACCCGACGTGTTCCGGCGGGTGCGCAACCGGGTGCCCTCGGGGATCGTAAACCCTGATCGAGTGCAGCATGCGCTGAACACCCAGGGACTGTACAACTCCGTGAACCTGCACAAGCGCGAGGTGACCCTCGATCTCAGCGATCCGCGCGGCCGGGAGATTCTCTGGCGACTGCTGCCACGATTCGGCATCCTCGTAGACAACTTCCGCCCCGCCGTAATGCCGTCATGGGGCATCACGTTGGAAAAACTACACCAGCTTCGTCCCGGCATGATCTGGGCGTCTGTTTCCGCCTACGGTGAGGACGGTCCGTATCGGAAATATCCGGGCAACGGCACGACCACGGAGCCGATGGCGGGCTTTTCGTCGCTACACGGCTACGAGGGCGACTCGGGCAAGAATTCGGGCGGCCTCTATCCCGATCCCATCGCCGGCTATTTTCTTGTCGCGACGATCATGGCCGCGATGCGTCAGCGAGATCGCACAGGCGAGGCGCAGCGCGTGGACCTGTCGATGATGGAGTCGGTCGCGGCAGTCTGCGGCGAGGCAATTCTCGAATACGATGCCACGCGCGCCCTGCCCCGCCCACAGGGCAACCACCACGGACGAATCGCTCCGCACAACAACTATCGAACCCGCGGCGGCGAGTGGCTCGCGCTGGCCGCCGAAACTGATGCCGCCTGGGGCGCGCTGACCAGGCATATCGCGGATCCACGCCTCACGGACTTGCGCTTCTCCACCATGGCATTGCGAAAGGAAAACGAAACGGCGTTGGACGCGCTCATCGGCGAGTGGTGCAAGGACCAGGACGCCGCAGATGCGGAGCGCGCCCTCGGCACCCTCGGCATCGCCGCCGCGAGGGTCGTCCCGCTATACGAGTTGTACTCCCGACCCGACCCGAACTTTCTCGCATCGGGATTCATTTCCGCCGTCGATCACCCGGAGACCGGCAGGACCTGGCTGCCGGGACGCCCCTGGCGATTTTCCTCCGGACCTTCGGCTCCGATAGGTCCCGCCCCTTGCGTCGGTCAGCACAGCCGCCAAGTACTAAACGAAGAACTGGGCATTGACGACAGGGAGTACGAAGCGCTTGTGACCGCCGGAATCACCGGCACGCTCGACGACTGAAGGAGCCCGGCAGGGCGACGGTTTTTGTGGCGCTAGGTTCCCGTGAACTTCGCGTCCCGTTTTTCGCGAAACGCCCGGGAGCCTTCCGCCGCATCGTGGGTCTGCGATGCCGCGGTCTGCAACCGCGCCTCAAGGTCGAGTTGCTGCTCGTAGGAACTGTGCCAGGTGGACCAGTACGCGTGACGGATCATGGCAAGCGACTTCGGTCCCGCCGCGAGCCTTCGGGCGATTTCCATAGCCCCCTCCATCAGGGCGTCATGGTCGTCGTACAGCCTGTTCACCAAGCCCTTCCAGCATGTCGTCGTCGACAGCGTTCAGCACTTCGGGGTGATTCAACGTCATCACCGCGACAGCGCCGTCCATATCGAGCGATACCCTCTTGAATTCCATGCCGGATCCTTCTGCACAATCCGCAGGGCACTCTACCATGCCCCAACGCGACCGCTCGAAGGCGCGTTTCTGCAATAATCGGACAATGGAACTGGTCTCCAGGGAACTCGGGTTGGCTACCCGACAGGACGCGCCGACGCTTGCCGCCATGTCGCGCGACTACGTCGAACGCGGCCTGGGCTGGCGCTGGCGCTCGTCGGCAATCGAGAACCTGATCGCAAGCCCGGACACGGTCGTCCTTTGCGCACGCGTACCCACGACACTCGGCAAGGTCATCGTCGGTTTCGGCATCATGCAGTACTCGCTCGAAGAAGCCCATCTGATTCTGCTGGCAGTGCGGCCACGAATGCGCCGCCGCGGTTTGGCGCGCGAACTATTGGCCTGGCTCGAACACACGGCCGATGTCGCGGGCATCAGGAAGATCGAGTTGGAAGTGCGGGAACGAAACTCCGGCGCCCGCAGGTTCTACCGTGAACAGGGCTACAAATCCGGGCCTTCTATTCCGCGTTACTACGATGGCATCGAGACGGCGGTGCGCATGGCCAAACAGTTGCGATGACACAATCGATCGATCGCGACGAACGCCTGTTGCGAAGCGCGTTGTGCATCATTGCGCTGTTCATGCTGGCCGAAGCTGTGGGCGGCTTGCTCGCGAATTCGCTAACTTTGCTCGCGGACGCCGCGCACATGCTGCTCGACGCGTCCGCGCTCGGCATATCCTGGTTCGCCGCGCGCCTGACCCGGCGCGAAGCAAACGCGGAGATGAGCTACGGCTATCACCGCTCCCAGGTGGTCGCCGCGTTTGTCAACGGTCTGACGCTCGTCGTCCTGGTCGCCTGGATCCTGTTCGAGGCGGTATCCAGGCTGCGCGCGCCTGAACCCATGCTTCCCGTGCCCGTGTTGATCATCGGCACCATGGGTCTCGCCATCAACATCGTCGTCTACCGCATGCTGCACGGGTCGCAGAACCTCAACGTCCGGAGCGCGGCCCTGCACGTTCTCGGCGATTTGCTCGGATCTGTCGCCGCCATCGCCGCGGCCGTGCTCGTGCTTTTGTTCGACTGGGTGTATGCGGACCCGCTACTCGCCATCGGAATTGCCGCGATTCTCTCGCGAGGCGCATGGCGGGTGTTGCGCGAATCCGGCCACATCCTGCTCCAGGGCGCGCCGTCCGGCATCAGCGTCGAGGAAATTCGCGCGGCGCTCGAGGCCAGCGTGGGGGAATTGCGGGACATTCATCGCGTGCACGTCTGGTCGTTGACCAGCGACAGGCCGGTGCTGACACTACATGCCGACCTTGTCGACGGGACGGACGAACAAACCGCGATAGGGCACATCAAATCCGTACTTCTGGATAGATTCGGCATCGACCATTCCACCATCCAGGTGGAACGGGGCGTTTGCGTGGACGACTAGCCAGAAGCCATGCCCGGCCCCCGCACAGTCCTTGTCGTCGACGACGATGCGCACATCCGAGATGTCGTTTCCTTCACGATACGCCGCGCGGGTTTCGAAGTGCTGGAAGCGGCAGACGGGCGCGAGGCACTCGATATCGCCGAGACCGATGCCCCCGACCTCATTCTGCTTGACATCCTCATGCCGGAACTCGAAGGCATCGACGTTTGCCGGGCTATTCGCCGCACCTCCAACGTGCCCATCCTGTTCCTGACCTCAAAGGATGCGGTGGTGGACCGCATTATCGGGCTGGACGCCGGCGGCGACGACTATGTGACCAAACCCTTCAGCCCACGCGAACTACTCGCCCGCGTTCAGGCCATGTTCCGCCGCATCGATGCCCTGGAGGCGAACGACGCGGGAACCATCGAGTCGGGGCCGCTGCGTATCGACGCCGGAGCAAGGCTGGCGTATCTCGATGGCAAGGCGCTGACTCTGACGCGCACGGAGTTCGGCATGTTGGCCACGCTCGGACGGCACGCCGGCAATACGGTAAACCGGGAAACGCTGATGCGGGGCGCATACCTCAAGCGCCGCGTGGTCAGCGACCGCACGATCGACAGCCACATCCGACGCCTGCGCGAGAAGTTGCGCGCCGCCGGCGCCGATCCCATCCACACGGTACACGGCGTCGGCTACCGTCTCAGCTTCGACTGATGATTCGGCTCCGGCTTCGAACTGTCCTCCTCGTCGTCAGCTTGTTCGTCCTGATCCTCCCTGTCGCGAGCCTCCAGGTGCTGCGCCTGTATGAAAGCGCTCTCCTGCGCCAGACTGAATCCGCGCTGATCACCCAGGCCGCATTCATCTCCGCATCGTACCGCGCGGCCTACAACAAGGTTCTCGGCGCGGCTGCGGCGCATTCCGACGCATCGCCACAAGGACCTCGACTGCCACAGCTCGACTTCGTCGAATCTCCCGTCCATCCGCCGTTCCCGCCGGCCACCCCTGGCTCCGCGGCGGACCCCCTGGCGCTGCACGCCGGCGCCGATTTGACGCCGGTGCTGAAGGACGCACAAACCGTTGCCCTGGCGAGCGTGCGCGTGATCGATGCAAGCGGCGTTGTGGTAGCCACGACCGATACGGATCTGGGGCTGTCGATCTCCCATAGCGACGAAGTGGTCGCAGCGCTCGCGGGTGTCGACAGCAGCCGATTGCGTCGCCGCGAACCTGAACACGATCCGCCGCCGATCGGCCGCGGTGGCGCGACTCTGGTCTTCGTCGCCAGCCCGATCCTGTTAAACGACCATATTGTTGGTGCCGTGGTGCTTTCGAGGGCGCCGGTCAACATCTTCGATACGCTGTATGCGAAACGTAATCTCCTGCTGCAGGCGGCGGTGCTTATCCTGGCCGTGGTGGTGGGCATCGCGCTGTTCGCGTCCCGCACGCTTGTCATGCCGATACATCGCATCGCCCGCGGCGCCGAACGTCTCGCCGTGGGCGAGACCGCAGAGTTCGAAGCGCAGCGTCCGTACCGCGTGGTCGAGATAGCGCGTCTCTCGGACAGCGTCGCGGCCATGGCAAGGAATCTGCAGCAGCGGACTGTGTACCTGCGCGATTTCGCCCAGCACGTGAGCCACGAATTCAAGACTCCGCTAACAGCCCTGCGCGGGACCGTTGAGGTGCTGCACGACCATCTCGACGAAATGACGCCCGCGCAACGACAACGCTTCCTCGACAACGCCCGCTCCGACGTGGACCGGCTGAATCGCCTGATGTTGCGTCTGCTGGAACTGGCCCAGGCCGACATCGGCACCGGCGACGAGATCACCGACGTGCTGGATGTGGCCCGAAGCCTGGATCACGCCACGGTGCGCTCTCCACCCGATGCCAGCGTTCGCGCGCACATTCGCCGGGAGTCGCTGGAAGCCGCGCTGAAAAACCTGGTAAACAACGCGCGCGAGCACCGTGCATCGCAAATAGACGTGCGGGCCGAGGCGCATGGGGATAGCGTCGAAGTCTGGGTCGAAGACGACGGTCCCGGGATATCCGATGGGAATCAGAGCCGGATTTTCGAACCGTTCTTCACCACGCGGCGCGACGACGGCGGTACGGGCCTCGGGCTGGCGATCAGCCGCTCGCTGCTGCGCGCGGCGGGCGGTACGATCCGGTTGGTTCCGGCGAAGACCGGCGCCGCCTTCAAGATCACGCTGGCTGGAGTCGACGACGAGTCGTCTGCATAAAGACCCGCGCCAGCGACGCCGGGGTTCCTTTGATACCAGTTCCCGCAACGCTTGCAGATTGTTTTCGCTCGCGTAGTACTGCGCCTGAAACATCAATGCCAACTGAGGCATGGGGCGATTCCCAGGATTCTCGTTTGCGTACCATGCATGTGAACGCGTCGCGATTTCCGCCATCTCATCGAAACGATTGGCCAGGCAGGCCCTTCGGAAGGCGGACAGTTCTGGCCATTGGACTTCGTCAATGTCCAGCTTCATGGCAACTCCGTCTTGTCCGGCATGGGCAGCCATGTCTGGGGTTGACAATGACCACCGCCCATATCGCGTAGGGGGCCTCAACGATGACCGGCGAAGTGCGCTTGGAGACGCGACCGCAAGACGGCGTCTTCAGGTTCCTGCCTGCGCTGTGCTCCGGATCAGCGAAATGAACGTGTCGTCGAGGTTGTGCTGGCGGGCAGCGATGTTGCCGGAGGCGTCAACCAGCACATAGGTGGGAAAGCCACGTACCGCCCACCTCTGGAGTATCTCGTGGCGCGGCCCGACGTGCCAGTTGGCCCAGGGCATCGGCTCGTCCGATTGAAATTCCACGACCGTGTCGACTTCCTCATCGACGCTGATCGAGAGTATCTCGAACCTGTCCGCCGGCAACTGGGCACTCAGTTCCCGCAGGTCCGGCAGCGACTTGATGCACGGGCCGCACCAGGTCGCCCAGAAATCGATCAGCACCGTCTGGTTCCCGAATGTCGAGAAATCTTCCTCCATGCCATCGAGCCGCATGGCCGTAACGTTCGGGAGCTTCCTGCCGACGGTGAGATGGTTGAGGTTGTAAAGCAGGTCCTGCTCGGCTTCGGCCAGGGTCTGGAAGGGAATCGGCGTGCCGTCGTCATCGAACCGGCGGCGTTTTTCGAGTTCCGCGTCCTCTACGCCGGCACTCAGTCCTTCCGCGATCGCGAGGGCCTGTTCGTGGTATCGCTCGCGTTCTTCCGACGGAGTGGAAACCTCGTTCACCAGTCGCAGATAGCGGGCTGCCCGGTAGTACGTGGCAGTGGCTCTCGTGACGGTATCCGTTGCCGACGAGGATAGCCGCTCGAAGATCGCCTCCACCTCTTCGTCCTCGCCCGGTTGGGTATTGAAATCGAGCATCCAAAGGAGCTTCGGCCAACCGTCGTCCTCGGGGAAGTGCTTCGCGATCATCCGCGCTCCCCGCGCCACGTGCTCGGCGGAATCAGGCAACCCCATGGTATGTTCCACCATGAAGGCTGCGGCGTCGCGCGTGCTTTCGTGCGCCCCGTCCAGATCCAGGATGGCGCTCGCCGCGGCGACCGCCCTCCTGATCTCAGGATGTTCTCCCCGTTCCGACTCGCGGCGCTCGCGCTTCTCCTCCGCGGAGGCGTCCGATTTCCCGATCTCGTCGTCCAGCGCGTGCCACGCCTCATCGACATCGATGTACGCCTGGACCACCGACCAGTCGGGTTCGGCGGCGGCGATCACCTCACTCTCAGCCGCATCGATGGCGGCGATAACGATATCGGGGAGCAGTATCTGCGGCAGCACCGCTGGCTCGGCTACCGACGAGCCTTCGGGGAAATACAGGTAAAGCGGAACGCCGACGCGGCCATGGCGTTGGAGCCATTCCGTGATCACCGGATCCTGATTGGTCCAATCGCCCTCGAGGACCTTGATGCCGCGCTCGCGAAAAGCCGTGCCAACCTTTTCGGAGGCCAACGCCACTCCCTCGTTGACCTTGCAGTTCACGCACCAGTCGGCCGTGAAGTAGACGAATATCGGCTGACCGGACTCCACGTAGTCGGCAACTCGCTTGGGCGTGAATCGTTCCAGCGTCAGTTGACCCAGCGTGCCGGCGTGCCCATCCGCAAGTGCCGCAGGGTCTATCCTGTAGTCTTCAACCTTGGCGCCCGTCAACAGCGTCACAACGAGTGCCGCCGCGGCCACGCCCCGCCAGGGCCATGGATGCGCGCTCCCGAACACCCGTCCGAACGCCCACAGCGAGAAGGCAAAGAAGACCGCTGCGAGCAGCGCGACCGCCATGGAACTTGCGCCAAGCTGCTTGCCCAGGATCCAGAAAAGCCAGACTGCGGTCGCGAGCATGGGAAACGCGAGGATGCTCCGAAATGTCGCCATCCACGGACCGGGCCTGGGCATGATGCGCCCTAGCGACGGAACGAAACTGATCAGCAAATAGGGGAACGCGAGCCCGAGGCCCAAGGCCAGGAAGATGCCGAGGGCAACCGGCACGGGCTGCACCAGCGCATAGCCCAGCGCGCCTGCCATGAAGGGCGCCGTGCAAGGCGTGGCCACCACGACAGCCAGCAGGCCAGTGAAAAACGCTGCCCGGCGTTCATTGCCGGCCGTGAGCGCCTGTCCGATCCCGGCCGCGCGCGCGCCGAACTCGAAAACGCCAAGGAGGTTCAGGGCAATGGCCAGCATCAGCAACCCGAGGCCCAGGTTCACCAACGGGAACTGCATCTGGATGCCCCAGCCAACGGCTTGCCCGGCCTCTCTCAAGACCACCAGAACGCCGCCCGCCAGGGCAAAGGCGACGAGAATGCCCGCCGTGTACAGCAGGCCGCTCTGCTGCGCCTCCTGCCGGCCCGTGTGCCCCATCCTCACCAGGCTCAGCGCTTTCATGCTGAGAATGGGAAAGACGCAGGGCATCAGGTTCAGGATGACCCCGCCGAGAAAGGCAAAGAGCAGCGCGACAGGAAGTGACATGTCGCCCAATGGCAACGTCGGCAGCGACGCCATGGCACCACCTGCGTCAAGCGGGGCCACCGCAGCGGTTGACGGCTGTACATCGATCCAGACGACCCGCTCCTCTCCATCGCTGTCCGTGAAACTCAAGACGGCCGGGAATTCCGTCGCCGCATCGGCCTTGCGACCCGCATCCATGGAGACAGCGATGCCTCCCGGCGCGAATGACGCCGACTGGCGCGTGTATTTGACGATGCGCTTCGGCACGACAAACAGGTATGGATCGCCCATTTCCGCGACTGATTCGGGTGTTTTCACAGCCACGCGCACGGACTCGCCGACGCGCTCGAATTGCGCCGGCCAATCGACAACTTCGGGCAGCTTCGCGCGCGCGGCGGCAAACGACTCGGCGTGGCGGGGATCGAGGTCTCCATCGCCGAAGGCCAATGTCAGCGAGAGCGAAGCCTTTTCCGGAACGCAAAGCTCGTCGTCGCAAACGACCCAGCGCGCCTCGCCTTCCAAATCCACAGTATCGCCGGCCTGTCCCGCAGGAACCGCGATGTCGCTCAAGATCATGATCGGCTCGTCGAAGCCGTAGGTGACAAGATCGCCGAAGGGAATGACGTGGGGCGCGGGAAACTGGAGTTCAGAGGAGGAGAAACCCGCTGGGAGATTCCAGCGCATGGTCGCCGGCAGACCGGCATCGCCCGGATTGATCCAGTAGGCGTGCCACGTGGGATCCGGCGCAAGATGTAGTCCGACGGTGACCGTCCCTCCGTCAGCTGGTATCGACGCCTGCTCCGCAACCAGCTCCGCTGTGGAATAGTTGGTCCGCACCGGATCGCCCCATACGGAAACGCCGAAGGGGAGACCGCAGACAACGACGAGCGCCATTGCCCAACGGACGAGTGTTTTCAGGTTCGCCCCACTGCTCATCGAGTTCATCGATGCCAACCCTCCAGTTGCCGCAGGCAAGCGCGGAAACTTCCGAACTGACCTGCTGTGAACGAGTGCGCCATTATCAACGCACCATGGCGCGAGGTACAGGTTCCGCCAAGCCTCTCCGGCGTGTCTTGCACCGAGCCGAACGATGACTCACAGACCGCCGTGCAATGTAGACTGCGCATCGATGTTGCGATGACGAACGATGTTCAAGCAACGGCGTGCAAACGGGGTGGATATTGAAGCCCAGGCAGGGACCACATGAAAACGCAATCCAGGCGGCGATGCTTCTCTTCCTGGTCGCAGGCTGCGGCGGCGGCGGGGGCACGGAACCATCGCGCCCGGTCCAGCCCCCCGCTCCTCCGCCGGAGCCGCCACCGGTGGCCACGGTCTTTGTCGATACAACCGCAGTATCGGGCATACAGTACAAGCACGGCTACCTGAACCCGCCCGAACTGGAGGATCCGGAAGAGTTCGCCGGCGGCGTCGCGGCCGGCGACTACGATGGCGACGGGCTGGTGGACCTCTTCATCGTGCGCGGCGACATCGGACCCAACCTCCTGTACCGGAATCTCGGCGACAACGTCTTCGAGGATGTCGCGAAAAAGGCCGGTGTCGCCTATACGAAATCCGTCTCCGAGAACTATCGTCACAGTGGTCCGGCATTCGCCGACATGGACGGCGACGGCGATCTCGACCTGTTCGTCGGTGGGCTGGAGTTCGATCCATCATTGGTTTTCACGAACGAAGGTGACGGAACGTTCACGGATGTCACCGCCGGCTCCGGCATAGACACGCTCGGCGCCCGATACACGGTGTCCGCCGGATTCGGCGATTACGATCTGGACGGCGACCTCGACATGTTTCTCACCCATTGGGGTACGGAAGACGGGCCCGGTGTCAGGATGCACACCGAGCACCTGTGGCGAAATAACACGCGCGACGGGGATATCCAGTTTACGGATGTCAGTCTCGAAGCGGGCATTGCATCGGAGATCTTCGTCGACGAACCGGTAGCATCCTCGTTCGGGGACGGATTTGATTACACATTCACCCCCACCTTCGCGCGCATAAACGAGGATCGCTATCCGGACCTGTTGATCGCAGCCGATTTTTCGACGTCGATGTTCTTCGTCAACAATGGCGACGGCACGTTCACGAACGCCACCGACCGCAGCGTAATTCAAGACCGCAACGGCATGGGTTCGGCTGTCGGCGACTACGATGGCGACGGCGACCTCGACTGGTTCGTCACTTCCATCTGGAGCGTGCCCGACGCACTCGGCCATCAGAATTTCGAACTGGGCAACCGGCTGTACCGCAATGGGGGAGGAGAGTTGTCAGACGTGACCGAGGAGGCCGGCATCCGGGACGGTGGGTGGGGATGGGGCGCGTGTTTTGCGGACTTCGACAACGACGGCGATCTGGACATCTACCACACCAACGGCTGGTGGTTGGCTTTCGAACCCAATAATTTCCACATCGACGAGAGTCGGTTCTTCGAGTCCGACGGCCACGGCGCGTTCGTGGAAGTGTCCGAGGCGGTGGGTCTTGCCGATACGGAGCGCGGGTACGGCATCGTTTGCGCGGATTTCGACAACGACGGGGACATGGACATCTTTCAGGCGCACCGCAACGAAACCAATGCCGGCACCCTATGGCGAAACGATACCGGCGGTCGCTACCTCAAGGTGGAACTCAACGGGTTGCCGCCCAACACGGAGGCCGCCGGCGCGCGCATTCGGGTAACCACGGATAAGCGCACGCAACTGCGCGAGATCATGATCGGCAGCAACTTCACGTCGCAGAATCCCGCCGTACAGATGTTCGGTCTCGACGGCGCCGCAGAGGTGGACGTGGTGGAAGTCGAATGGCCGGACGGCGAAACGACGACGATGCGCAACGTCGCCGCCGACCAGACGCTACGGCTCGATCATCCGAGATTGTGAGGAAGCAGCGCCCAGGTCGGCCGTGCTCGGGGATTCAAACAGTTCGGCGAGCTTCTCGTCGAGATGGTGGCCGCGCAAATCCTTGGCGAGGATATCTCCGGTGGCGGAGTCCACCAGGTAATTCTTGGGTACCCCGGTCACGTTGTAGGCAACCGGCGCGTCGGCCTCTTCGCCCATCCCGAGGTTGGGCCAGGGCAACTGTTCCTCTTCCGAAGCCACTTCCCAAGCCTCGCGGACGTTATCGATCGTGAAGGACACGATTTCAAACCCCTTCTCCCGGTACCGGTCATAGGCTTCTTTCATGTGAGGAATTTCGACCCGGCAGGGGCCGCACCAGGATGCCCAGAACTCGACCAGCACGAACTTGCTGTTCGCCCGCACGTCGGCCAGCCGAACCGACTCACCGTCAAGTGTCTGCGCTTCGAAGTCGCGAATCCCGGCACCAACCGCGAAGCGCTTCCTTTCCTCGGATCGCTTTGCTTCCGACACCTCGGACCTCGCGAGTCGCTCAACCACCCACGGATCTTCCGGAGTCATCTCGGCGAGTCCGCGCAAGCCTTCCAGAATCCAGGGGCCGCCAAGCCAGGCCGATTGGATGGTGAGGCGCCGCACCAGCGGGTCCGGATGCGTGGTGGCCGTCTGCGCTCGGCCTTCCTGCTCCATGTTCAGGATTCCGCTGAATACGGCCGACCTTCGGTCGCTGCGCGCTCTCCGCTCGGTCTCGGTCTCTCCGTCAATCGCGGGAAGGAGCGCCCTGTATTCGGCCTGGGCTTCCATGTAGGGCGCGGAACGACGCCACGAGTTGTAGACCGCATCGTTGTATCCGCCGCCTTCGATATGGAACCGGCCGGGGCGGCTCATGTGCAGTCGCAGGTTTCCCGGCTCCAGGATGAACGCGTTGCCCTTGACGGGCGCGTAGCGCTGCCCTTCGAGGCCGATGGCGTCGAGCACGTAGAAGTAGACGATGCGCGGCGTCTCGACATCAGCCTCGACCCGGAACGTGCCGTCCGGCGACAGCGGCGCCTTCACGACCACGTCGAGGGTCGACTCCATGCTGACCGGCTTGTCCGCGCTCGATGTCGCCGCAGCCATCATGCCCCTCATCCGTTTGCCGCCGGGCGACGGTTTCGGGGTCCAGACGACGAAGTTGCCGCTGCTGTAGTGGGCCGACAGGTCGCCCTCAAGCACGAAGTCGCCAGCGAATGCCGGCGAGCCCGCCAGCAATGCGAGCAATGGCCAGATTGTCAGGCGCACATTCATCCCCTCCAACTCAGCGCAAAGCGTTCATCGTTAGGACCATCCTTCCGAGCGCAAGTTCCCATCACGCTTCCTGGCGAGTTCCGCCCCTGGTTTCACAGCGACATGTGCACAGTGAGGTTGAAAACGCGGCCAAACTGCGGCGAGCGGGAGGACACACTCACTTCTTCACCAACGGAATCCACGACGGATGACTCACCGAAGCTGTCGCCCAGGTTGTTAACCGTGAGGGAGACGCGGGCACCCTTTGCCCAGTCCGGGGACGGCAGCAAAGTGCCTTCACCGATATCGTAGCCGAGCCTCAGGTCAATGATCGCCGGCGGTTCGTAAGTGCTCGTCACACCGGCGAGAAACGAACTCGTCTTGGATCTCGACGAAAAGTCTAGGCTCGCTTCCAGTCCGCAAGGGTTGCCCCAGATCAACTGGGCGGTCATTGCCGAACGGGATACCGCGCCGACCGCCGTGCTTTTGAAGATATTCGCGACAACGCTGACCGGTTCGTCGGTCGCGGGATCGACGATGATGTCGTACTTCCCGGTCCTGGAATGCCTGAATTGCACAGTCCAGTCGCCCATGTCGTTGGAAGTCGAGTAGTAGACTTCGACGTCGACACCGGCGCGGCTCACCGACGATACGTTGATCCAGCGGCGATCCTGGAACCACAGATCGTCTGCGGCCGAGTACATGGTGTTGCTGGGCGGGTTATTCCGGTCGATTATGAAATTGTTAACGCGGCTGATGCGGTCCTTGAAGTCCGTCCAGTTCCAGGTCACCTTGGTGCCAAGCCCCGGCACGTCGACCGGATTGAACTCGATGCCAGCGCTCAAGGTGTCCGCAGTCTCGGGCGTGAGGTCCGGATTGCCGCCATCCAGAATGAGTGTATCCGCGAAGGTAAGCGAGCCATCGGGTTCCTGGACGAAGAGGCCCCTGAAGGGTTGCGCGGCGCGCTGGCTCGTTGTCCGGAGCAACTGGTTGAGTTGCGGCGCGACAAAGGCGGTCTGCGCGTTCAGGCGGACGCGAAAGCCTTCCCCGGGTGTGAATATGAGCCCCGCGCCCCAGGTCGTCGCGTCGCCGGCGTCGGCAATATCCTGCGTGGACTCCGTCCCCAGGTCGGTCTCCCTGTAGACCACATCCGGCTTGTCGTACGAGTCCCAGCGGGCCGACAAGCTCAGGGACAGGCTGTCGGCAAGCGGTACCAGCGCTTCGGTGTAGAGCGCCTGGTTGGATCGCTGCGCCTCGGTGTTGAAAGAGGCGACGTCGCTGATGGGCGATGAATCGACAATACCTATCGCAAACTCGCTTTCACTGTCGAGTGAGGTGGCGTGCCGACTGTAGCCGAGCAGCACCCTGACTTCGCCCGCCGGCATGGCCCAGAGGCCGCCGCGTACCAGTGCATCGAAGCGCGTCTGTCCGTTCGTGCTGGCCGCCAGCAGGGAGGGAGTAATGTAAGGAGTCAGGTCGCCCCACGGGCTGATGGGTGGAATAGGCGGGGTGGTGACACGACAGAACCCGAAGGAGAACGCTCCGCCCTTCTCGGCGCAAGACTCCGCCGTTTCACCGGAGAGGAACTGACTTCCAGGCAACCCGTTTGAGTTCAGACCGGGCGCCAGGGCACTATTATCCAAGGTATTCAGACGATCGGAGTCCGAATTCTCGGAACTGACCCCGAAACCGGCCTCCCAGTCCCAGTTATCGTCAATTGAGCCTTCGAAATCGATACCCCAATTCAACGTCTCGCTCTGCGTCTGGGTGGACAGGGTGCCCATGTCGGGGCGTTGGCCACGCACGTGGACCGGTCGACCAAAGGGATTGAACGGATTGAAGCCGTTCAAGGTCTGGCCCGAGAGCCTGACGTAGCCGCCGCCGTATGTCGTATCCCGAGTTTCGTAACGGAAGTTTGCCGTCGCACTCAACCGCAGTCCGAAATCCCGCTCGACACTGGCCGAGAAGCTGTCGCGCGTTTCCTCGGGCAGGATATGGTAGCCCGCCTGGGTCTCCTGCCCCCAGTTGGGCTCCCCGAACTGGCTGATGTCGTCGACAGTGGAATTCTCGTTGAAACCCTGCGGCAGCACCGCGTGAGTTTCGGCATTCGCCTGTGCCTGCTCCTCGGGCGAAAGGGCGTTGTATTCGGCCAAGGTGAGCACGTCGCCACCCAGGCGATACGCGATTGGGAAGGCCTCGCCGTTCGCTCCGCAGCAGAAACGGACGTCGTACTGCGGGCCGGCGAATATCGACCGGTCGAACAGTGTGGTTTCCCGGTCCGCCCCGTCCAGGCCGGAATGCCCGGAGCGGCTATAGTTCAGACGCACGCGGGTTCCTTCCAGGTCCAGCGCACCGGCGATCGAGCCCCGCGCTTCGTCGTAACTGCCTCCACTCGGCCAGTTGTAGTTCAGGTCGAGCTCAACGCCTTCGTAGTCCTTGCGCGTGATGATGTTGACGACGCCACCGACCGCGTCGGAGCCGTAGATCGCGGAAGCGCCATCCAGGATCACCTCGATGCGCTCCACCATCGACAGGGGAATCTTGGAGACGTCGGTCACGCCGCCCAGGAATCCGTTGTAGCCGGAGCGTTTCCCGTCAATCAGGATGAGGGTCGACTCGCTCCCCAATCCGCGCAGATTTACGGTGGATGCGCCAGTGAAATTTCTGACGTTATTGAGGTTGCTGCCGAATGACTCGCTGGTGCTGTTCAGGTTCTGCGGCAACTGGCGCAGCACGCGTTCGAGGGTCGCTTCGCCGGTGGCCTGGATGAATTCCTCGCCGAGAACCATGAGGTTGCCCGCCAATTCTCCGGGCGTGCGGGCGATCCGCGACCCGGTGACCACGATCTCTTCGATTTCCCGCAGCGGGACGACCGGTGCGTCTTCAAGTTCCGTCTGCGGGGTCACCGCAGCCTCTTCGACTTCCGTTTGCGGAACGTCGGCATCTTCAAGTTCCGTTTGCGGAACCACCTCTGCCTCTTCGGTTTCCTGCGCTCCTGCGAGCGCGGGCGTTCCGATCAATATCGCCACCAGGAACCAGCGACACAGAGAAATCAGGTTTTTGTCCATCCCTCTCATCACCCCCGTCATCACTTTCGTTGTTCGTCCAAAATGCATGGTTATTACGGACATTAGCACTCTCCACATGTTTCCGAATCCGCGTTGGACGAACGCCCGCATGTTTGGCGGACGCCCTGCCAAGACAGCGATTTGGTTTCACGCAATCGCAAATCCGGTATTAGGCCGTCAAGGCATAAGAATATACCGCTTTCCCCCGAACAACCATCGTCGCAGGCCGGTCTTCGAAGGCACAGAATCCGACCACCCGCGCTATCCGACTCGGGTCAATAGCCGAGTTCCTTGTCGATGACGCCCGCAAGGCGTTCGCCGTCGAGGAAACGGCGGATGTTGCCGACGAAACGGTCGATATTGCGGGGCGCCCGGAACTGACTTGCGCCCGCGGTATGCGGCGTCATCACCACGTTCGGCAGCGACCACAGTCGACTGTCCGGCGGCAGCGGTTCCCTAGGCGCCACATCGAGTGCCGCGCCCGCAATGCCACCGGCCTCCAATGCTTCCACCAGGTCCTCCTCCACCATGACCTCGCCCCGGGTAACGTTGACGAGATATGCCGACGGCTGCATCCGGGCGAAGGCGGCGGCGTTGAATTTGCCCCGACGTCCGACGTTTCCAGCAGACCATCGAAATCGTCCGGGCCCAACACGCGCTCGACCTCCGGCGAAGGCGCCACGGGATCGCGGTCCACTGCCTGCACATCCATGCCGAAGGCCGCAGCGCGTCGCGCGATCGCCACTACGCCGCCCGCCCGCAGGACGCCCTCGACGCCATCCTGACCGCCGGATAGCCCTGAAACGGCCCACCCGCAACGCCCGGCCGCGCCGCCGCGCCCCGACGCCCGCACAGCCATCCGGCGGGAATGACCGGATTGGAACCCCTCCACAACGCTCCCAGGACATCATCGGACGATCCGCGGCATGCCGCGGCGTCGTCAGCACCCCTCGCCGGGTAGAGAACCGCTCCGCTGATTGCTGGCCGTTCCGATCCCCGTGATGACCACACCGGACTTTTGGATAGGCCTGTCCCGGTCCCCTAGCCGGTCGCCTAACGGGACGATCTAGCGTTATGTCCCATAACTAGCTTCTACAATCACGGGCGTGTTCGTTTCATGGAATCCGCCCATGCCTCGCGGTCGACCCGTTGCTCCCATATCGCTGGATGTCGAAGCGAAGAACCAACTGCTGAGCGTCGCCCGCTCCCGCTCGCTTCCGCACGGGGTCGTGCAGCGGGCGCGGATCGTGCTGGCGTGCGCGGACGCCGAGCCCAACAGCTCCATCGCGAAGCGCATGGGCCTGAGCAACGTCACCGTCGGCAAGTGGCGACGCCGATACCGCGAGCATGGGATCGAGGGTCTGCACGACGAGCTTCGCCCGGGGCGGCCCCGCACGCATGAAGATGAGCGCGTCGCCGAGGTGATCAACACCGCCCTGCGGATCGAGCCGCCCAACGCTACGCAGTGGAGCGTCCGGTTCATGGCCGAGCACACCGGCATCTCCAAGAGCACCGTGCAGCGCTGGTTCGATCTGTTCGGCGTGCAGCCGCATCGGCAACGCCACTTCAAGCTGTCGAACGATCCGTTCTTCGTCGAGAAGGTGCGCGACATCGTCGGGCTGTACCTGAATCCGCCCGACCACGCCGTGGTGCTGTGCGTGGACGAGAAACCCAGATCCAGGCTCTTCAGCGCACCCAGCCGCTGCTGCCGATGGGGCTCGGCTACGTCGAAGGGGTGACGCACGACTATGTCCGCCACGGCACCACGACCTTGTTCGCCGCCCTCGACGCCGCCACCGGCACCAGGAGTTCCTCGCCTTCCTGCGCCACATCGACGCCAGCGTGCCCGCGCACCTCGACATCCACCTCGCGGTCGACAACTACGTCACCCACAAGCACGCCAAGGTCAAGGCTTGGCTGGCCCGGCGAGAGCGATACCACATACATTACACCTCGACCTACGCGTCCTGGATCAATCAGGGCGAGCGCTGGTTCGGACTCATCACCCAGCAGGCCATCCGCCGCGGATCGTTCTCCAACGTCAAAGAACTGGTCCACAAGATCAACGACTTCGTGCAACACCACAATGAACAAACCACGCCCTTCGCCTGGGTCGCGACAGCCGACTCGATCCTCGCGAAGATCGAACGACTTTGTTCAGTTATTTCCGGGACACCACACTAGGATGATGGCGGTGGCTGGCCGCGAAAGCCAGCGCGCGTGAGGACTAGGTCCATCAATTGTTGTTCGGCCCAAGCGGGCGGCTCAGGCGCATTAACGTGCTGATCACGATCAATGTAATCGGCGACGGTCCAGGTGTGGTCGCCCGAGTTGTCGAGAATCCGGATACGGTCAAAAACCGAGGCAGTCTTCATGAGATTCTCTTGCGCTGTGATCCACTGTCGCCGGACTTCGGATTCCGGGACGCCGTGCCCGGCGTGCGCTATTACACGAGCCTCCACGCGGCGAATGTTGATGCAAGGATCACGGGTACCGACAAAAACCGCGTAGGTCGCGTAGCCGAGTTCGCGCGCTCGGCGCGCGATCCGTGGCTTGGATGCGCCGGAATACGTGCTCTCGAACCCGAAGTCCTCAAGCCTCTCAAGGTGCCGGTCAATGCGCGCGTTTACTAAGGCGCGAGCTTCGCGTCCGAGGGCAGGGTCATCGTCGTTGCCGAGGCCCCGCGCTAAGGAGTCCGCATCGTAGAACCATACGGGCAGCTCATCACGGTTGGCGAGGCACCAAGTAGTCTTGCCGGCCCCGTCGGCTCCGATGACGATGGCGAAGCAGGGCGCGGACATTAGCCACGCTCCGGCGGAATGTACGGGGCTTCTTTGGCTGCGGGGTCCCCCGCGTGGAAATGTTCTTCCCTGCCGTCTGGCCATTTGCGCACGAGCGATTCGTCACCCACCAGGTATTCCTCGATGACCCCGTTGGGATATTCGGTGATCACGCGCGAGTCGTCGTCGTCGGGCATGTAGACGAACGCCTTTCCTTGGTCGAAGCACACTCGTCGGGAGTGCGACTTGGTGCCGGTCTTGGGAAAACCGGACCACCGATTTTGTTCGGTTAGGTCTATGGTTGGGCCTTACATGACGAAGGTGGCGTATCGTCAATGGAAGCGGTTACCGGCTCACCACGGGCTTGGTAGTTGTGGAAGAAATCGGAGTCGGAGGGGCGGAGAGCGACATCGGTGACGACACGGCACCGCTGTAACCTGAAACCCTGCATCCCCATCGCAAGATCACTTCCCGGTCAGAAAAGGAATCCTCCTATGGTACCCGATACTTCTTCTTGACTTATGGCCTCGATCCTCCCAGAGTCGCCGACCCTGATCATAAACCCGCCGACATCCAGCAGGTAGGTGCCCCTAGTGCTCCGTCAAGTCTAAAAATGCGAGTGTAGCTGCGAGGGATTTTTGGTTCCTGGCGAGGCGCGACGACGCCGTGTGGTAGGCCCCACACAAGGAGGAGCAACGAAGTCCAGGGACCAAAAAGACCCGCAGATACCCGTAGATTTGGGATTGACGGAGCACTAGGATTGTTCCAAGCAATAGCGCCGCAACCGATGCGCATGAGGCCCGCAGGGACGACCACAATTGCGGCTACCTCGCCAGAAGGATCGTCACCTACCAAGCTGCAGCGCTGATTTGCCCGGCAGCCGCGACGCCTCGACCCGCGCGAAGCGCCGCGCCGAAAGCGAGTCCCGCAGGATGAACTCCAAGCCCCGGTACGTCTCCCGGCGCAGATGCTTGAGCACCGCGCAGCGCAGCACCGTCTCGCAGCTGAGGCCGCGGCGGCCGCGCCCCGACCCCGACCGCGCGCCGAGGTCGGCGGCGACCTCTCCGAGCAGCTCCGGGTGCGCGTCCAGCCACGCGGACGCCCGCTCCAGCTCGTCGGCGACGGGGTGGTCCACGGCTTGTGGATCGAATAAGCTTGTTTGCGCGTTGCGTTTTTCGCGCATTCGCACCTCCGGCGTTTTAGCTTTTCCAATGTTTTCATTGAGTTACAAAAACAGGGGATATCCGAAACGCCGGTTCGCTAGAACATGGTTGCCGGCCGGCCCGCGAAAGACGGATCAAACCGAACCCGCGAGTCGCCCGCAGTCAATAGCCGAGTTCCTTGTCGATGACGCCGGCAAGGCGTTCGCCGTCGAGAAAGCGGCGGATGTTGCCGACGAAACGGTCGATATTGCGGGGCGCCCGGAACTGACTTGCGCCCGCGGTATGCGGCGTCATCACCACGTTCGGCAGCGACCACAGTCGACTGTCCGGCGGCAGCGGTTCCCTGGGCGCCACGTCCAGTGCCGCGCCCGCGATGCTGCCGGACTCCAACGCTTCCGCCAGGTCCTCCTCCACCATGACCTCGCCCCGAGTAACGTTGACGAGATATGCCGAAGGCTGCATCCGGGCGAAGGTGGCGGCGTTGAATTTGCCCCGCGTTTCCGGCGTCAATGGACAGCAGATGGCCACGACGTCCGACGTTTCCAGCAGACCATCGAAATCGTCCGGGCCCAACACGCGCTCCACCTCCGGCGAAGGCGCCACGGGATCGCGGTCCACTGCCTGCACGTCCATGCCGAACGCCGCAGCGCGTCGCGCGACGGCACGGCCGGTCCCGCCGAAGCCGAAAATCCCCATCATCAGCCCGGTAAGCTCGATCTCTCGGCGCCGCATCTCCCATCGGTGGTTCCACGCGTCGGGTCCGAACCGGAGTGCCGTGGCGAGCTGACGCGTCAACATCAGTAGTAGACCAAATGCATGGTCCGCCAAGTGTTCGCCCACCAGTCCCTTTTCGCTGGTCAGCAATACGTCGCTTGCCTTGAACTCGTCGTAGAGAAAGCTGTCGACGCCAGAGGAGATGGCATGCACCCAGCGAAGTTTTCTCGCTGCGGACAACATCTCTTTCGATACGTGGCCAAGCACCACGTCCGTGTCCGCGATGTGATGGATCGCATCGCTTGGTTTGGAAACAATGACTTCCTCCGCGCCCGCTTCATGTATGCGCCGCAGGTCAGCCGAGGAGACTTCCCGCAACGTCAACCCGGGGATGATCAATACCTTCATGTGAATACCACTTCCACAACACCCAGATCGGAACCGAAATCGCCCAACCACCTGGAGGGCTCCGCTACCGGGCAACGCCCGAAGGAGCCCGTGATAACCCGCTGCCCCGGCTGCAGCGTCCGGCCGAACCGGGACAACTGCGCGGCCAGCGCCGCAATCGACGCGAAATGATCGTCGATGTGACCGCGCGCCGCCACTGTTTCCACCGCCTCGCCGTCGCGGGCGAGCGTGACGACAAGGGACTCGAAATCGATCCCGGCAACGGCCCGAGGAGTTGCTGCCACGATGCCCCATTGCGAGAGATCGTCCGCCAACCGGTCCCGCGCCGGGGCGTCCGCCGACAGTCGACGTTGGTTGATTTCGAATGCCGGCGCAACGCTTTGTACGGCATCGACAACCGCGTCGCGCGACACCTCGCCCGCGAGCTCCCGGCCAATCGTGAAACAACACTCGTTCTCCACGCCTGCGCGTCCCAGGGCCTCGAGGCCGATACGGGCACCCGATGCGAAAATGCGACTCTCGAGGATATGGCCGAAGGGACGAAAGCCCGCGCCCATGGAGTCACGCGCCTGTCCCGACGTCAGGCCCACCTTCCAGCCGCCCAATGCTTCCCCGGCGGCGAGCTTGCCTTCCAGCGTCTCGAGCTGGCGGCTCAATCCGGCGTGCAGATCACGTAGTGTCAGTGTCTGTTGCGGCAAGACTTTAACCTCCAATATATCAATAGCTTATCAGTATTCGGCGCGCACTCACGGCCTTGGCATGGGCAAGCAATGCGGCTTCAAGCATCAATCTGGTCGTAGTGACCGCCAATGGCAAAAATGTAGATGGCATCGTCATCAAACCGATAGATCAAACGGTCGCCTTGCGAAATGCGCCTTGACCAAAGCCCCGACAAATCGTGCTTCAGCGGCTCCGGCTTCCCAAGACCGGAAGATGGGTCGTCCGAACGCAGCATCTCCTTCAGAAGTCTGCAAAGCGTGCGGTGCAGCCGCTTGTCTCTATCGCGCAGCTTTTCGTACGCAGCCCAGGTTTCACCCTCAAAAACCAGTGACCTCATTCGTTTGCTCAGCCGTGGGACGGTACCCTGTCCCTTGGGAGTGGGTAATCATAGAACTGGCGATCTGGCGCATGAGATCCTTGTTCTGCAAGACGTACAAGGTCTCCTGCTCCCGTTCCCAGTCTTCGGCGCTGACTACTACGAAATCGGCACCCGAGCGACGCGCCACTTTGAGCGGCACGTGATTGTTGATCACTTGTTCCACCATCGATTTCAGATGGTCTCTGAAACGATTTACGCTGACGGTATCCACAACGCCCACCGGGTTGTACGGAAATTCCGTACGAGTATAGGGAACACCGCTCTGCCGCGCAATCTTGACGACTGTTCTCGATTCGGCGGCCGAGACACGACGGTGCCCGTCGCATCCGGGAACTCGATGCGCCGATTTGGACCGCACCGACGGTCGGCGCGCGTTCTTGTTCTATCGGACCAGGGCAGCGCGATCGCGCATCACGCGGGTTTGCCGAAAGAGATGCCGCCGACATTGTTCACGAGGATATCGACGCTGCCAAACGCATCCAGTGCGCGCGATCATCCTCTCCACCTGCATCGGATCGGTGACATCGGCGGGGACGGCCACCGCCTCGCCGCCCTGCTCCCGAATTTCCGCGACAACCCTGTCCAGGGCGACGGCCCACAACGGCGACCGCCCGCGCCAAGCGCGGCAGCGATTTCGCGGGGTCAGACCGCCTTGGGACCGCCGCCCAGGCCCAGCGGATTGGGCCGGCCGACGTATTCTTCGATCTCTGTGAACATCACCTGTTGTTCCGCAGACCGCTGTCGCTGGCCTTCGCGGCCGTACTTGGAAGCGGACTGGTTGCAGATCGTCGCCCATTGGATAGCCACATGGAATCCGGGAAGCGCCTTGCACGCATCCGGCGCGCCGTCGCCCCCGCTCACCTTGCCGTCCTTGACCATGATGTAGTAGGCGGCTTTCTCGCGACCGCCCTCCAGCAGTCGCGCGGGAGGATGCGTGTAATCCTCGGTGAATCCCCATTCGATATCGGCTGGAAGGTTTGCCTCTTCCAGTAGCTGCACGCCGCCGGCCGCACAGGCTTCGCACTAGGCCTTCGAGCCGAATTCCCCGACCGGTTTCAGCTTGGACACATCTATGGGCATTGTTTTTCTCCCCTTCTCACCAACAATCAGCTTCGCGGATTTGGCCCGCGTGAACAACCTCTAAAAATTCATAGCTACGGCATATACGGGGTCGGACTGGGGCCCAACTGCGTCTCCAGCATGGGCTGCGCCATCTGCACGAATTCGCATACCATGGGACGCGTTTCCCTCGGGTCGATGATGTCCTCGATATTGAACGCTTCGGCGGTGCGGAACGGCGACGACAACGCTTCCAGGCGCGCTTCGATCTCGGCGCGCTTGGCTTCGGGATCGTCCGATGCGTCGATGATGCGCCGGTACGCCGCCGACACGCCGCCGGAGATATGCATGGACCCCCAGTGTCCCGACGGCCAGGCTACGCGCTTGAACATCCCGCTCGGGCGGTCGTGGCATTGGCCCGCGGCGCCGTAAAGTTGGCGGATGATGATGGATACCCACGGCATCCGGGTCCGCAGCGTCGCGCACACCATTTTCGCTCCGGCGCGGACGATACCCTGGCGCTGCTGCTCCGGCCCCACCATGAAGCCGGGCTCGTCGGCAAAATAGATCATCGGCAGGTGGAAGGTGTCGCAAAGCTGCAGGAAGCGGATGACCTTGGTGCCCGCGGCTACATCCATGGAACCCCCCAAGCGTTTCGGGTTGTTGATCATGACGCCCACGGGGTAGCCGTCGACCCGCGCGAGCCCGACGATGCGCGAGCGCCCGTAGAACGGGGTAATCTCGAAGAACGAGTCCTTGTCGAGCACGGCGTCGAGAATCCTGTAGGCATCGTAGATGCGTCGCTTCTCGCGCGGGATGGCGTCCATCAGGGTCTCGTCACGGCGGTTCGGATCGTCGCCGGTGTCGAGCCTCGGCGGCATCCGCCAGACGTTGTCCGGCAGGTAGCCGAGGAACCGCTTGATCACGTCGAACGCCTGTTCCTCGGTCTCGGCAAGGTTGTCGATGACGCCGCTTTCGTACACCTGGCTGCGCTCGTCGCCCAAATCCTCCTTGGTGATGTCGATTCCGAGCGCCGCCTTGACCACCGGCGGGCCGCCGGGAAACACCTGGCTCGTGCCCCTGACCATGACGTTGAAATGGGCCAGGCAGGAGTCGACAGCGGGCAACCCTGCGACGGAACCCAGCACGGCGGCGACCACGGGCACACGGCAGAGCAGATCCTGCACGCCCGGCGTCGTGGGGTTGGTTGGGATATACGTGCGACCGATCCGCTCGAAAGTCCTGACGCTGCCGCCGGTCGCGTCGAGCAGCCGGATGTACGGCAAGCGCCAGTCCAGCGCCATCGTCTGCGCATGGCCACTCTTGTTGCCGATTGCCGCGTCCGATGCGCCGCCCCGGACCGTGAAGTCGCCGGCGGTAATCACCGCCTTGCGGCCGTTCAGGCTTGCTACACCGATGACATTGTTGGACGGCCGTACATCGACGAGTTCGTTGCCGTCGTAGGTGGCGGCGCCCGCGAGCTGCCCGATTTCGCGGAACGACCCCGCGTCGGTCAACAGCTCAATACGCTCCCGGACGGTGAGCTTGCCGCGCCGACGCTGCTCGGCGATGCCGGCTTCTCCTCCCATCTGCTCGGCGAGCGCGCGCCGCCGTTCGAGTTCGTCTATTTCGGGTTGCCAGACCATATTTCGTGCCCTCGCTGAGTCTTACACGGCTACAAGAGTTGCGCGTAGCGGTCCAGTACCGGCAGCACCGCATCCGCGTCCGCCGACGGCAGTATCAGAATGGCACGGTCGATGCCGGCCTCGCGGTAGCGATCCAGGATTTCCGCATCCGCCGGCGCGCCAGAGACGCTGATCGAGAGCGTCGCCATGTCGCGCCCGGCAGCATCGGCCACCGCTCTCAACCGCGCCGCGTTCCTTGCCGGATCGAATCCGCCGCGTCCGCGCGGGAACCAGCCATCGCCGTATTCGACCACCCTGCGCAATGTATGGATCGACTCGCCACCGATCAGCAGAGGAGGATTCGGCTTCTGTACGGGTTTCGGATACGACCACACCGGATCGAAGTCGACGAACTCCCCGTGAAACGCCGGCGTCTCTTCGCGCCAAATCGTCTTGATCGCCCTTGCGCGTTCGCTCATGAGTCGGAACCGCGTATCGAACGCGGTGCCGTGGTTTTCCATCTCCTCCGCGTTCCAGCCGGCGCCGATGCCGAACTCCACGCGGCCGTCCGATAGCAGGTCAAGACTCGCGATTTCCTTGGCGGTAATCAACGGATCCCGCTCGGTCAGGAGGCAGATTCCGGTACCGATGCGGAGTTTCGAGGTAGCGGCGGCGGCGGCTGTGAGCGACACGAACGGATCGAGCGCGTGCCAATACGCCTTGGGCAACGACTCACCGCCGGGCCACGGCGACCGCCGACTGGTCGGAATGTGGGTATGCTCCGGTACGAACAGGGACTCGAAGCCCCTTGCCTCCGCTTCCCGCGCCAGCGCATCGATGCGCATGGCGTAGTCGGTCGCGAACATGGAAACACCAATCTTCAAGAGGCCCTCCTTAAGTCTCGGACATCAGTACGACGGATAGGCCAGAAGCCCAATCAGCTCATGATGATATTCAAGAGGCCGCTCGGGGGCGACCAGTTGTGGGGATGGGCGACGTAGCGTTCCGGGTGTTTCCCGCCAGCAAGCTATAGGCTAGCCCGCCGCCGACACATCGGACTCCGTTTTTGCCGAAGTCGCCGCCGCCTTGTTCTCCACGATAGCGGGCGCCGTGGCCGCCGCGCCGTCCTTCGCCATCTCGCCCAGGAACTCCGGCAGTTCGATGCCCGCCATCCTGGCCACCTCGTGGAATGGCGGGAGCGCCTTGGTTAGCCCGCTGAGGAAGCTGCCCACGGCATTGCCGTTGCCGCCGTCATACACCACGATCTTTTCGAAGTCGATGTTGCTTATGGCGGTCGCCTGCACCCCGGCAATTGCTTCGAGCTTGTCCACAATCATCAGGCTTGCGGCCTTGTCGGGGTCACCGCCAGCGGCGCTGACTATCTCGCGCAGTCCATCGGCCATCTTGGTCAGGATCTCCATGCGCCCCATGGCCTCCCCGACGAGCTTGGCGCGCAGGGCCTCGCCCTCGGCTTCGCCCGCGAGGACTTCCTTCTGCTTTTCGCCCTCGGCTTCGGTGCGCACGCGGTCCCGTTCGATTTGCGCCGGCACGACGATGTTGGCGTATTCCGCGGCGCGGTCGCGTTCCGCGCGGGCGACTTCCGCCTGTTGCTCGGCGACATAGCCTTCCTGTTCGGACGCTGCCGTCTTCACGGCGTCCGCCGCGTCGCCCCGGCGCTTGGCTTCCGCTTGCGCTTCCCGCAGGTCGGCCTCGGAGGAAGCCTCCACAGCCTTGGCCTCGTTCTCGCCGAACACCGCCTTGGCGTTGGCGTCGGCGACGCTGATTCGCTGCTCCTGCTCCGCTCGGGCGGAGCCCACGGCACCATCGCGCTCCTGTTGGGCGACCTGGACCTTGGCCTTGTTGATCGCTTCCGCCGCCGCCCGCTGACCCAGGGCCTCTATATATCCCGACTCGTCGGTGATATCGGAGATGTTGACGTTGATGAGGTGCAGGCCGATCTTCATCAGTTCGGACTCGATGTTCTCCAGCACCCGGGACTCGAACTTCTCGCGGTCGCCGTTGATCTCCTCGATGTCCATCATGGCGATGGTGGCGCGCAACTGGCCGTATATGATGTCTTTGGCCGTGTCTTCGATCTGGCGCGCGTTAAAAGACAACAACCGCTCCGCCGCGTTGTTCATCAGTTCCTCGATGGTGCCGATGCCGAACGTGAATCGGGATGGCACGTTGACGCGGATGTTCTGTTTCGACAACGCACCGCGCAGGTCGATGTCCACCGTCATCGGCGTCAGGTCAAGATAGCGGAAGCCTTGCACCACCGGCACGACGAACGTTGTGCCTCCGTGGATGGCCTTGGCCATGCGCTCACCCCCCACCTGCCCGTACTTGACGAGGATCCTGTCCGAAGGACAGGTTCGAATCCTGCGCATTGCCGCAATCGTGGCAACCACGAGCAACACGACCAACAAGACAACAACGATGACAGTTGGATTAAACACGGTCCCTTCTCCTGATTCCCTTGGGTTGCGCCCTTCGGCTGCTGGTTCGATTCGGTCGGATCACTGCGGATCTGTGCCGCTCACGGCGTGGCGACAACAAGCTGGCTGCCCGATAGGCCGACCACGGTGACGGCGGAATTGCGTTGCAGCGCTCCGCCGTCGGTGACCGCGTGGAGCTCCTGCAAACGGCCCCGTACCGAGAGACTCACCTTGCCGACGCCGGTCCGACCTTCGGGCACGGTCAGCGTGACCCGCGCGTCCTCGCCGATGGCGTCCTCGATACGCAGGTTGCCTTCGTGCTTCAGCATCGATAGCAACGCCAGCAGGCCCATATTGACGGCGACGAACGCCACTCCGACGACGATGCCGACCGGAACCGCAAAGAATGCGTGCGTCAGTCCCCAGGAGTAGGCCATCAGGCCGCCCCAGGAAAGGCCCATGACAAACGAGACGCCGTTGCGAATGGTAAAGATGTCGCCGAACGGCGTTCCCTCGTGACCCAGTTCGCCGACTTCAATATCGTCGATCTCGCCGATCCCGAACAGCGTGAACACGACCTGGATGGCGAACACCGAGGTCGAGATGGCCGCGATGACGAACAGCGTTTGCTGCAGCGCCGCAAGCCCTTCGAACCACTCCGCCATGTCGTCTGTATCTACCTTCCGAACCGCACAGCCCAAGTATCGACCCCAACCGCCCGCCGATCAACTTGAGACTAGTGGAAGTTTGTTGAAAGCATGATGGAGTCGCTTGACGGGGTGCGGCAGGACCTCGTCCCTTACGGCGGTGGGTAAAGCGATCCATCCGTCGTTGTCGACATCTTCTCTGCACGCTTTGCACGCCGATCAGGACCGTAGTACTTCGCCAGGTAGTCGAGCACCTTGCGACGATCATCGTCCCGCAGCGGCGCCATTTCCTGATCCCGCACCATCTCGACCAGCACTTCCTCCCACACCGCGCGGGTCAATCCCTGCTGCACCACCAGGTTGATCGAGTGACAGGCGCCGCAGAACCCGAACACCTCCAGCCGTCCCTCATCCTTCGGCATCCCGCCAAATAGCGCTCGTTCCTCCGCCTCGGGACTGCCAACACTGTCCGTCCTCGCTGCAAGTCCGACCAGCCCGCATGCCACCAGGGCACAGGTTATCGAGATACGGGACAGGCGCATCGATCCCCGGCGCGATCCTGCACTAGCCCACATGCACCGACACGTGATGCATGGCGTTATTGAGATAACCCTTGGGATTCCAAGCCGCCCGGAAGGGTTGACTTGCGCCCGCGATGTCCGTGGCACGCGCCCAGATCTCGAAATAGCCAGGTTGCGGAAATGCCATCCGGGCCACAAATCGCTGCCAGGCATGCGGATTGTGGGGCGGCGACAGTTGCGCCGGCTGCCAGGTGGCGCCGAAGTCCATGGAAAGGTCCACCTTCGCCACTTCGGAGCCGCCGACCCAGGCGTGTCCCGCGACTTCCAGTTCGCGACCCGAGATACGCTCGCCCGTCCGGGGACGCGTAATGAGCGACTTGACCGGCATGGCATGAATGATTTCCAGGTCCCCCTCCGGCACGGAGGCGCCGGGAGCGACCGGATAGCGCGGGACGCGGTAGGACAAGCCGGTCATTTTCGGACCGTCGTGCACCACGTCGCGGAGCCAGATGCGCGTGAGCCATTTTTGCGAGCAGGAGCCCGGCCACCCGGGAATCACCAGCCGCAGAGGCGCCCCGTTCATGCGGTGCAGGGGTCCGTCATTCATGGCGAAGGCAATCAGGTTGTAAGGGTCCATTGCCTTCGCGATCGGCACGCCGCGCGAGATCGGCAACTTGCCCGGCACGCCGGAGAGGTGTCGGTCAGCGCCTTCATGCGCCGTGTAGATCGCAGAAGATTTCACGCCGGCCGCCTTCAGCACGTCGGCCAGTCGCACGCCGGTCCATTCAGCGCATCCCACCGCGCCGTAGGTCCACTGGTTGCCGCGGGCCGGCGGCTCGAAACCCGCGCGACCGTTGCCCCCGCACTCGATGACCAGCCGATGTGTGACCACCTCGAAACGGCTACGCAAATCGTCGATGCGCAAGGTCATCGGCCGATGTACCAAGCCGTCGATACGCAACTCCCACCTGGCGGGATCGAGATCCGCGGGAACGATGCCGTTGTTGCGGATGAAGTGACGGGCGGTGGGCGTGACCTCGCCGTCGAGCAGGTGCGGGGGCGTTTCCGCGTTGAGCGGCCGCTCGTTCAGCACCGTCAGTCCGTCCTTGCCTTCTATACCGAATATACCGAGAGCTTCCGCGGCCGCGGCTCGAGATAGCGGCGTCCAGCGTTGAAGTGGCACAGCCGCGCCCACCAGCGCGCCCATGGCCGCCAGGTTGGCGCGCCGAAGGAAACTGCGGCGACTTCCATGGAACAAGCGTCTCCGGGGAGCGCCAGCGACCGGGGACGGTTGATCCATGGTCGACGAGCGGGGCCGGGCCGGAGCCCTCAGCCGGGGAGCGCGAGGGGAAACCCCTCGCAAGAGAGAATCCGAAGCCGGAGGCGCCGGCTGTGGGGCACTGCTTCCGAAAATGACGCCCGACCAGGCGCGGGTCGCCCGCGCGGACCGCGCCTCCATTGCAGCGGCCGCGTTTTTTGCGTCGCCAGTCTCGTCGCTCATGGCCCTCCTCCCGGCAATTGAACTCTCTCACACAGGCGCACATTGCGACAACGGAGCAGCGTGCTACCCATCGGCTCGCAGGTTTCCTTCCCTTTCGGGGGGATCCTTGTTCAACGGCCATTTGCTCCAGAGCCCGCAAAGCGCATCAGCTTCGCCAACGATCACCAGGTGCAACAGAGGCAGCAGGAGAATGCATCCCACCTCCACTCCGCGGGCGAGCAAGCCTTCATAGGTCCCGGCGGCGGTTGACACCATGACCAGGGCGATCACCGACGCCGTCGCGCCGAAGCCGCGCCATCGCACCCTCCCCGACTCGGCCATTCGCTGCATGCGCCAGGCGATGTAGAGCCTGTCCCAGCGATTGCCGGAGGATGTCCAGATACGAACGCCATGCATCGGCCACCGGGCCAGGACGTCACGGGCGTACCACGGCCACCAGAACCAGGCCGCGAGCACAAGCCCGGCAGCGGCACAGAAGCTGGACTGTTTCAGCAGTTCCGCTGAGGGGGAAACAGGGAACATGGCTACGATCAGCGCGAAGCCGAGGACCGCGAACACCAACAGCCAGCCGACGACGAATGCCGCAAAGCCGAAGGTACTGAACAGCCAGCGCACCCTCGACACGCGTTTGTGAACGTCTAGTCCAATGGCGGCGCCGCGAAGGAACACGGGCAGCAGCAGCGCCAGCAACGGGAAGCGATAGGTGGGATCGCGGAACACGAACACGACGATCACCGCCAACGCTGTCGGGAGAACCAACGGCGCGAGTTCGCTCGCGCGAACTCGAAGACCAGGGTTCACTCGTCCCTGAACATGCCGATACAGTTCTAACCGTAGTCGCCAATTACGCTTGACAAATCTTGAGACACTGATCACGATTCGAAGTGGAGGCTTTGGGGCGCTTCGGCGCTTCATTGCCTTTTTTGTTTCGTCACCGACCGTCATCTCGTTCCGACCGCGTCCCCAGGTCGCTGATGTGAGCAAAGCTCCAGATCCCGAATTGAGGGTTTCCCAGCCGCTCACGTACCGCGTGGTAACGAAGGTCGGCAACCTGTTGCGCAAAACTCGCCAACTCTGCCCGCGCGGGCTTCGTCATCTGCGAGATGCGGAAACCCCAAGAGATGACATACGCCACCTTGATTCCGCTATTGCGTGCCGGCGGTGCTGTAAGGATCGGCGGCGTCCCGCAAACCGTCGCCGAGCAGATTGAACGCCATCACCGTCAACACCACGAACAGTCCCGGCAGCATCTGCCAGGGCGTTATCTCAATCACCAGCGGGTTCTGCGCCTGGTACATCAGCACACCCCAGCTCACCACCGGCGGCCTGAGGCCGATGCCAAGAAAGGACAACGCCGTCTCGCCCAGGATCATCCCGGGCACCGCAAGGGTCGCACTAGCGATGATGTGGCTCGAGAAACTCGGCAGCATGTGCTTGCGGATCACGCGCGAAGTATTCGCGCCCATCAATCGCGCCGCCATCACGAAGTCCTCCTCCCTGAGCGCCAGGAATCGGCCGCGCACCTGCCGAGCGAGGGAGGTCCAGCCGAACAGGGAGAGGATGATCGTAATGCCGAAGTAAATGAGAAGCGGCGACCAGTGCACAGGCAGCGTCGCGGAGAGCGCCATCCACAGGGGGAGGGAAGGCAGGCACTGCAACACTTCGATCACCTTGTTCACGGCGCGATCCACGAGACCGCCCAGGTAGCCAGCGAGACCTCCGAGCAGGATGCCCAAGACGATGGTCAGCACCACCCCCACGATGCCGATGGAAAGGGAAACCCGGCCGCCGAAGAACACGCGAGAGAACATGTCCCGACCCAGGGGGTCGGTGCCGAAGAGGTGGATGTAGCCGCCCTCGTCCACGGTGAACAGGTGGCGGTCCATCTCGAACAGGTTCCACATCTTGTAGGGTTCGCCGCGGGCAAAGAAGCGGATGGGAAACTTATCGCTGGTGTCTTCCGTGTATATCCGGATCCATGTGTCCGGGTCGACCTCCATGTGGTAGGCATACACGAACGGGCGCAACTGAAACTGGCCCTCGGCGTCGAAGAAGTGGACGCGCATGGGCGGGGCGTTGATGGCCTCATCGTTGCGGGTCACGGTCCCATACGGGGAGATGAACTCGCAAAGGGCGGCGAGGGTATACAGCACCAGCAGGAATGCTCCGCTGACCAGGGCCAGGCGATGGCGCCGAAACCGCAACCATATCAACTGCCGAGGCGATATGGCGGTGATCTCTTCGGCTCGGCCCGTCGCGACCAAGACCGCTGGATGGGGCGCAAGGTCACTCAAAACGAATCCTCGGGTCCACCCACGCCAGCAACAGGTCGGAGAGCAGGATGCCCACCACCGTCAGGACTGCCAGCCACATCAGGAGGCTTCCGGCCAGGAACATGTCCTGGTTGAGGAGCGCCTGGAGCAGCAACGGGCCAATGGTCGGCAGCCCCATCACCAGGGATACCAGCGCCTCGCCGGAAACCAGGGCCGGCAGCATCAGCCCGATGTTGCTGATGAAGGGGTTGATGGCTATGCGCACCGGATATTTCAGCACCAGCTTCAACGGCCTCACGCCCTTCGCCCGGGCGGTCACCACGTAAGGCTTGTTCAGTTCGTCGAGCAGGTTCGCGCGCAGGATGCGCATGGTAAACGCCGCGGAGCCCATTCCGACGATCACCATGGGCAACCAGAGGTGCGCCAACATGTCTACCACGCGGCCCCAACCCCAGGGGGCGTCCTCGTACTCGGGCGAGAACAGCCCGCCGGTGCTCACCCCGAACCACTCGAAACCGAGGTGCATGAAGATCAGCGCCATCAGGAACGGCGGCGTGGCCAGACCCACCAGCGCGATGCTCGTCATCACGTAGTCGCCGATGGAATACTGGCGGACCGCGGAATAGATGCCGATGGGCAGGGCCACGATCCAGGTGAAGAACAGCGCCGAAACGGTAATCGACAGCGTATAGCCCAACCGTTCCCATACCAGTTCGTTCACGGGCCGCTCGAACACGTAGGAATACCCCATGTTGCCCCTAAGGAAGTTGCCCGCCCAGTAGACGTATTGCAGCACCATGGGCTTGTCCAGGTTGTACTGCGCCCGCAGGTTCTGGACGTATTCCTCCGTCGGGGCGATGCCCTGGGCCGCCAGACGATCCAGCGTCGACGAAACGACGTCGCCTTCCGGCAACTGAATGACCGTGAATATGATGACCGAGATAATGGCTAGCGTGGGAATCAGGCCCATCAGTCGGGATACGATGTAAGACCGCACTACTCTTGCCCCTCCCGCCCGTGCCCGTCTTGCCCGTCCCGCCCGTCCGATTCGTCGATGTACCAGGTCGCCGGATGGTAGGGCGTCGTCCAGCGGTTGTCCGCGCCCCAGATGCCGTTCGGCACCACGTTCTTGAGCCGACTGGAGACCGCTATCGGATGCGGCGCGTTACCCACCGTGCCGATGGCCCAGAGGTTGTCCGCGGCGGCCTGCAGGAGCGTCTTGGCGGCCTTCGCGCGGTGCGCCTCGTCGGTGGCGCTGAGCAGTTCACCGCCCCAGTACTGCAGGTTGCGGATGAACTCGGGCGGCTCTTCGCCGATTTCGCCGTCGGTCTGGTGGTAACGCCCCCAGTGGTTCCACATCGTCATGTCCCAGCCGGCCCGGTGCGGATAGAACCAGTCCGGCCAATGGGGAAACAGGATGTCCGTCACCTTGTCCGCGTGCCACGCCGTCATCTGCATCTTGTTGGCCTGGGCCCGTTCGGTCTGCAGGCGCCTCTCGATAGTCTTGAGGCGCAGGTCGATGCCAACTTCGCGCCAATAGTCGCGCACCAGTTCCAGGCTGATCCCCTTGGGCGTCTCGAAATCTATGAACTCGAGGGTGATGATCAGCGGCGCCCCGTCCGGGTATTCGCGCAGGCCGTCGCCGTCGACGTCCAGCAAGCCGAGTTCGTCCAGTAGCGCGCGGGAGTAGTCCGGATCGTAGCGAATATGAGTTTGGGAGAACCGTTTCTCGTACCAGCGGCTCGACGGGTGCACCGACACCTGGCTCGGCGTTCCACGGCCGAAGTAGATGACCTCGTTCATCTGATCGCGGTCGATCGCGTGGGAGAGCGCGCGGATGAAGCGCCGGTCGCCCTTGCCCCACACCAACTCCCGGTACTTGAGGTCGTCGTAGTTGTAGTTCGGCTGTATGGCCACGTCGGCGACGTGCAGCCGGCGCCAGATGTACACCTTGTTGACGCCCTTCCTCTCCCCAAGCTTGAGCAAGGGTATGTTCGGGGTATCGAGCGTGTGGCCGGTGAAGTCGAGCTGGCCGGTGGCGGCCTGGAACGTGATCATCTGCGAGTTCTCCAGCACGACGATCACGTCCACCGCGTCGATGTACGGCAACTGGTTGCCCGCAGGATCTATCTTGAAGTAGTAGGGGTTGCGTTCCAGGCGCAGCTTGGTGGCCGTGCGCTCCACCGCCCTGAAAGAGCGCAGCGTAGGCACTTTCGGGGCGTCCTCGTTGCCCCATCCGCGCAACTGGTTGAACATGGCCATCCAGGTGACGTGACCCTTCTCCTTCACCAGGGCGTCGAGTTCGTCCCTGTCCCGGTACGCCGGGTGATAGTCCTTCAGGAAATGCATGGGATCGACGAAGTGACTGCCGAAGAACGCGAAGTAGTTGGCGAACATCGGGTTCGGCCTCGGAAAGACGTACTGGAACGTGAGGTCGTCGATCGTTACGAACTTCGCACCGCGCACGGCCACGTTCGTCAATGGCTGCATTTCCGGATCGAGCCAGTCGTGGTTGAACCTGAACATGAAGTCGTCGGAGGTCAGCGGTGCGCCATCGGACCACTTTATTCCGGGCCGCAGACGGATGGTCGTGACGCGGCCGTCTTCGCTCACGCTCCAGGACTCCGCCAAGTTCGGCAGGACGTTGCGCAGGTCCGCGGAAATCGTCAGCGCGTGCTCCCAGGCGAAGAACTGCCACCCGTCCCAAAGCGTGATGCGGGCCCTGCCGCCGTACTTGCCGATGCGCTCGTAGGGATGGCTGACGACGGGGTCGTCGGGCAGGCGGTCCGCCACCGGGGGAAGTTCGCGGCCGTCGAGCAGCGGACTCTGGGAGAACTGCGTGATGCCGAGTTCGCTCGCGGTCTTGGGCGGGGCGAACCACTCCGGCGGCATGTTGCTTGCGAGGGGTTCCCCCTCGCGCTGCTCTCTTCTGCGAGGGACACCCTCGCGCTGCTTTTCCTTGCGAGGAACACCCTCGCGCTCCCGGGCTGAAGGCTCTTCTCTTGCGAGGGGTGCCCCCTCGCGCTCCCCGGCTGAGGGCTCTTTTCTTGCGAGGGGTGCCCCCTCGCGCTCCCCGGCTGAGGGCTCTTTTCTTGCGAGGGGTGCCCCCTCGCGCTCCCCGGCTGAGGGCTCTGGCTCCATGTCGTCTTCCGCGAGGCAGACCGTTGCGCCTATCGCAAAGCAGACCCACACACCGGCAAACCTCGAGTTCATCAGGCCATCATGGCGACTGCACGATGGCGGCGTCAACATGGGCGTTCTGCCCCCGCGAGTCAAAGTGACGATGTTGCGCGGCATCCCATGGGCATTGTTACTGCTCCTCGTCCGTTTCGTCTATGTACCAGGTCGCCGGATGGTAGGCCATCGTCCAGCGGTTGTCCGCGCCCCAGATGCCGCTCGGCGCCACGTTCCTGAGCCGCCTCGAAACCGCGACGGGTTGCGGCGCGTTTCCCACCGTGCCTATGGCCCAGAGATTGTCCGCATGGGCACGAAGCAGCGTCTTGGCGGATTTCGTGCGGTGCGCCTCGTCGGTGGCCGTGAGCAACTGACCGCCCCAGTACTGCAGGTTGCGGATGAGTTCGGGCGGCTCTTCCCCGAGTTCCCCATCGCTCTGGTGGTACCGGCCCCAGTGGTTCCACATGATCATGTCCCAACCAATCCGGTGCGGATAGAACCAGTCCGGCCAGTGGGGAAACAGGATGTCCGTCACCTTGTCCGCGTGCCACGCCGTCATCTGCATCTTGTTGGCCATGGCCCGCTCGGTCTGCAGGCGACTCTCGATGGACTTCAGGCGTATGTCGATCCCCACTTCGCGCCAGTAGTCCCGCACCAGTTCCAGCGCGATCCCCTTGGGGGTCTCGAAGTCCAGGAACTCGAGCGTGATGATCAGCGACGATCCGTCCGGGTATTCCCGCAGGCCGTCGCCGTCGACGTCGAACAGGCCGAGTTCGTCCAGCAACGCGCGGGAATAGTCCGGGTCGTAGCGGATATGGGCCTCGGCGAACCGCTTCTCGTACCACCGGCTCGACGGGTGCGCGGTCACCTGGCTCGGCGTGCCCCGGCCGAAATAGATGACCTCGTTCATCTGGTCGCGGTCGATCGCGTGGGAGAGAGCGCGGATGAAGCGCCGCTCGCCTTTTCCCCAAACCAGTTCCCGGTACTTGGGGTCGTCGTAGTTGTAGTTTGGCTGTATGGCCACGTCGGCAACGTGCAGGCGGCGCCAGATGTGCACCTTGTTGAGGCCCTTCGCCTCGCCGAGCTTGAGCAGCGGGATGTTCTGCGTCTCAAGCGCCAATGCGGCGAAGTCGAGCTGTCCGGTCGTCGCCTGGAAGGTAATCATCTGGGAGTTCTCGAGCAGGATGATCGCGTCGACGGCGTCGATGTACGGCAACTGGTTGCCCGCAGGATCTATCTTGAAGTAGTAGGGGTTGCGCTCGAGGCGCATCTTGGTGGGCGTGCGCTGCACCACCTTGTGAGCGCGCAGGGTGGGAACCAGCGGGGCGTCCTCGTCACCCCATCCGCGCAACTGGCGGTACATGGCCAACCAGGTGACGAATCCCTTTTCCTTCACCAGCGCTTCCAGTTCCTCCCGGTCGCGGTAGGCCGGGTGGTAGTCCTTGAAGAAGTGCATGGGCTCGACGAAGTGGCTGCCGAAGAAGGCGAAGTAGTTGGGAAACATCGGGTTCGGCTTCGGGAACACGTACTGGAAGGTCAGATCGTCGATGGTGACGAACGTAGCACCCCGCACGGCCACGTTCGTCAACGGCTGCATTTCCGGGTCCAGCCAGTCGTGGTTGAACCGGAACATGAAATCGTCGGAGGTCAGGGGATGGCCGTCGGACCACTTTATCCCTGGACGCAGGCGGATCGTCGTGACGCGGCCGTCCTCGCTTACGCTCCAGGACTCCGCCAGGTTGGGCAGGATATTGCGCAGGTCCGCAGAAATCGTGAGCGCGTGCTCCCAGTTGAAGAAGTGCCAGATATCCCAGAGGGTGATCCGGGCCTTGCCGCCGTACTTGCCGATGCGCTCGTAGGGATGGCTGACGACGGGGTCGTCCGGCAGGCGGTCTTCCACCGGAGGCAGGTCCTGGCCGTCCAGGACCGGGCTCTGGGAGAACTGCGTGATGCCCAGTTCGCTCGCGGTCTTCGGCGGGTTGAACCACTCCGGCGGCAGATTTGTTGCGGGGGATGCCCCCTCGCGCCGCTTTTCTCTGCGAGGGACACCCTCGCGCTCCCCGGCTGAGGGCTCTTTTCTTGCGAGGGGTGCCCCCTCGCGCTCCCCGGCTGATGGCTCTGCCGAGTCCTCTTCGGCAACGCAGAGAGTCGCACCAAACGCGGCGCACGCCCACACGGAGATCAGGACCATCCGCCGGGATACGCCGTAAGGTTCCACTACTCTTGCCCGTCCTGCTCGTCAGTTTCGTCGATGTACCAGGTCGCCGGGTGGTAGGGCGTCGTCCAGCGGTTGTCCGCGCCCCATATGCCGTTCGGCACCACGTTCTTAAGCCGTCTTGAAACCGCCACCGGATGCGGCGCGTTGCCTACCGTGCCGATGGCCCAGAGGTTGTCCGCATGGGCCTTGATGAGCGCCTTCGCGGCTTTCGTGCGATGCGCCTCGTCGGTGGCCGTGAGCAACTCGCCGCCCCAGTACTGCAGGTTGCGGATGAGCTCCGGTGGCTCTTCCCCGAGCTCTCCGTCGCTCTGGTGGTACCGGCCCCAGTGGTTCCACATGATCATGTCCCAGCCCGCCCGGTGCGGATAGAACCAGTCCGGCCAGTGGGGAAACAGGATGTCCGTCACCTTGTCCGCGTGCCACGCCGTCATCTGCATCTTGTTGGACATGGCCCGTTCCGCCTGCAGGCGCCTCTCGATGGTCTTGAGGCGCAGGTCGATGCCAACTTCGCGCCAGTAGTCCCGCACCAGCTCCAGGCTGATTCCCTTGGGCGTCTCGAAGTCGATGAACTCGAGCGTGATGATCAGTTTCGATCCGTCCGGGTATTCGCGCAGACCGTCGCCGTCGACGTCGAACAGGCCCAGTTCGTCCAGCAGCTCACGCGAGTAGTCCGGGTCGTAGCGAATATGCGCCTCGGCGAAACGCTTCTCGTACCAGCGGCTCGACCAGTGCGCGGTCACCTGGCTCGGCGTGCCCCGGCCGAAATAGATGACCTCGTTCATCTGGTCCCGGTCGATGGCGTGGGAGAGCGCGCGGATGAAGCGCCGCTCGCCCTTGCCCCACACCAGTTCCCGGTACTTGGGATCGTCGTAGTTGTAGTTCGGCTGTATGGCGACGTCGACGACGTGCAGGCGGCGCCAGATGTGCACCTTGTTGGCGCCCTTCCTCTCTCCGAGCTTGAGCAGCGGTATGTTCTGGGTCTCGAGCGTGAACGAGGTGAAGTCGAGCTGTCCGGTGGCGGCCTGGAACGTGATCATCTGCGAGTTCTCCAGCACGATGATCACGTCCACCGCGTCGACGTACGGCAACTGGTTGCCCTCGGGGTCGACCTTGAAGTAGTAGGGGTTTCGCTCCATCCGGATCTTGGTGGGCGTGCGCTCCACCACCTTGAAGGAGCGCAGGGTGGGCACCTTCGCGGCGTCCGCGTTGCCCCAACTGCGCAACTGGTTGAACAGGGCCATCCAGGTGACGTGGCCCTTCTCCTTCACCAGCGCGTTGAGTTCGTCCCTGTCCCTGTACGCCGGGTGGTAGTCCTTGAAGAAGTGCATGGGATCGACCCAGCGGCTGGCGTAGAAGGCATAGTAGTTGACAAACGTCGGGTTCGGCCTCGGAAACACGATCTGAAAGGTCAGGTCGTCGATGACGACGAACTTGGCCCCGCGCACGGCCACGTTCGTCAGCGGCTGCATCTCCGGATCCAGCCAGTCGTGGTTGAACGAGAACATGAAGTCCCTGGAAGTCAGAGGCACGCCGTCGGACCACTTGATGCCCGGCCGCAGGCGGATCGTCGTGACGCGGCCGTCTTCGCTCACGCTCCAGGACTCCGCGATGTTCGGCAGGACGTTGCGCAGGTCCGCGGAAATCGTCAGCGCGTGCTCATGGGGCAGGAAACGCCGGTGGTCGAAGAGCGTGACCCGCGCCTTGCCGCCGTACTTGCCGATGCGCTCGTAGGGATGGCTGACGACGGGGTCGTCCGGCAGCCGATCTTCCAGCGGAGGCAGGTCCTGGCCGTCCAGGATCGGGCTCTGGGAGAACTGCGTGATGCCAAGTTCGCTCGCGGTCCGGGGCGGGACGAACCACTGCGGCGGCATATTTCTTGCGAAGGGTTCCCCGGCTGACGGCTCTTTACTTGCGAGGGGTGCCCGCTCGCGCTGCTCTCTTTTGCGAGGGACACCCTCGCGCTCCCGGGCTGACGGCTCCTCTCTTGCGAAGGGTGCCTCTTCTCGCTCGCCGGACGCGATGTCCTCTTCGGCCATGCAGATCGTTGCGCCGATCCCGGCGCAAACCGACACAAGAGCCAAGCTCACCTTCATCGGGCCATGATGGCGACTGCCCCGCAGCGGCGTCAACAAGGGCGTCTACCGTGGCGGTCCAAAGAGGACCCGCGGGAGAGACACGGACTGCGCTATCGCTCGTCGGGCGTCTCGTCGATGTACCAGGTCGCCGGATGGTACGGCGTCGTCCAGCGGTTATCGGCACCCCAGATGCCGTTCGGCACCACGTTCCTGAGCCGCCTCGAAACCACCACGGGATGCGGCGCGTTGCCCACCGTGCCGATGGCCCAGAGGTTGTCCGCATGGGCACGAAGCAGCGTCTTGGCGGCTTTGGTGCGATGCGCTTCGTCGGTGGCGGTGAGGAGCTGGCCTCCCCAGTATTGAAGGTTGCGGACAAGCTCCGGCGGCTCTTCTCCGAGTTCCCCATCGGTCTGGTGATACCGTCCCCAATGGTTCCACATCGTCATGTCCGCGCCGGCGCGGTGCGGATAGAACCAGTCCGGCCAATGGGGGAACAGGATGTCCGTTACCTTGTCCGCGTGCCACGCCGTCATCTGCATCTTGTTGGACATGGCCCGTTCCGCCTGCAGGCGTCTCTCGATGTTCTTGAGGCGCAGGTCGATGCCAACTTCGTGCCAGTAGTCCCGAACCAGCTCCAGGCTGATTCCCTTGGGCGTCTCGAAGTCGATGAACTCGAGCGTAATGATCAGCTTGGATCCGTCCGGGTACTCCCGCAAGCCGTCGCCATCGACGTCGAAAAGGCCGAGTTCGTCCAGCAGTGCGCGGGAGTAGTCGGGGTCGTAGCGGATATGGGCCTCGGCGAAACGCTTCTCGTACCAGCGGCTCGACCAGTGCGCGGTCACCTGGCTCGGCGTGCCCCGGCCGAAGTAGATGACCTCGTTCATCTGGTCGCGGTCGATGGCGTGCGAAAGTGCGCGGATGAAGCGCCGCTCTCCCTTGCCCCACACCAGTTCCCGGTACTTGGGATCGTCGTAGTTGTAGTTCGGCTGGATGGCCACGTCCACGACGTGCAGGCGGCGCCAGATGTGCACCCTGTTGACGCCTTTCGCCTCGCCCAGTTTGAGCAGCGGTATGTTCTGGGTCTCGAGTGTGAAGGACGTGAAGTCGAGCTGACCGGTGGCGGCCTGGAACGTGATCATCTGGGAGTTCTCGAGCAGGATGATCACGTCCACCGCGTCGACGTACGGCAACTGGTTGCCGGCGGGGTCTATCTTGAAGTAGTAGGGGTTTCGCTCCACTCGCATCTTGGTGGGCGTGCGCTCCACCACCTTGAAGGCGCGCAGCGTGGGCACCTTCGGGGCATCCTCGTTGCCCCAACTCCGCAACTGGTTGAACATGGCCATCCAGGTGACGTGACCCTTCTCCTTCACCAGCGCGTCGAGTTCGTCCCTGTCCCGGTACGCCGGGTGATAGTCCTTCAGGAAATGCATGGGATCGACGAAGTGGCTGCCGAAGAAAGCGAAATAGTTGGCGAACGTCGGGTTCGGCTTCGGGAACACGTACTGGAACGTCAGGTCGTCGATGGTGACGAATTTCGCGCCGCGCACGGCCACGTTCGTCAACGGCTGCAATTCCGGGTCCAGCCAGTCGTGGTTGAACCGGAACATGAAGTCGTCGGAGGTGAGGGGCGCGCCGTCGGACCACTTGATCCCCGGCCGCAGGCGGATCGTAGTGACACGTCCGTCTTCGCTTACGCTCCAGGACTCCGCCAGGTTGGGCAGGACGTTTCGCAGGTCCGCGGAAATCGTGAGCGCGTGCTCCCAGGCGAAGAAACGCCACTGGTCCCAGATCGTGATCCTCGCCTTGCCGCCGTACTTGCCGATGCGCTCATAGGGATGGCTGACGACGGGATCGTCCGGCAGGCGTTCTTTCACAGGAGGAAGGTCACGACCGTTGAGCAAGGGGCTCTGGGAGAACTGCGTGATGCCGAGTTCGCTCGCGGTCTTCGGCGGAGCGAACCACTCCGGCGGCATATTGCTTGCGAGGGGTTCCCCCTCGCGCACTCTCTCTTGCGAGGGACACCCTCGCGCACCCGGGGCTGAAGACTCCTCTCTTGCGAGGGGTGCCCCCTCGCGCTCCCCGGCTGAAGGCTCTGGCGCGATGTCTTCTTCGGCGACGCAGACCACTGCGCCCATCGCGGCACAAGCCGACACGAAGGTCAATTTCTTAAGAGTGCCCCCTCGCGTTGCTTTTCTTTGCGAGGGATACCCCCGCGCTCCCCGGCTGAAGGCTCCTCTCTTGCGAGGGGTGCCCCCTCGCGCTCCCCGGCTGAAGGCTCTCTTCTTCATCGGGCCATGATGGCGGCTGCGCGGCGACAGCGTCAACAAACGCCTCTTCCACGGAACAAGCGCCTCCGGGGAGCGTCAGCGACCGGGGGCGGTTGTTGCATGGGCGACGAGCGGGGACGGGCCACAGGCGGAGCCGAAGGCGACGGCTGTGGGGCCTGCCGATGGCGAGATCGTGCCTCCGCTGTCGTGATACGAGACATGAACCGTGCACGTCGCATGCGGCTTTCAGCACTGTCGCACGCCGGCGCGGGCCGATGTCGTACAACGTACCGAAAGGCGAAACGGCATGATCTCGCTGGTACACTGCTCGGGAGAAACGGGACGATGAATGCGACCGTGATCGACACGCTGAGATTCGCAGACCGCCTGAAAGGGGCAGGTTTCGACGCGACGCACGCCGAGGGCATGGCGCGTGCTCTCGGCGACGAACTGTCCGAGCAGATGCTCACCAAACGTGATCTCGACGACGCACTCCAACCGATCTATGCCAGGTTGGACGCCATGGATGCCAAAATCGATTCCGTATGTCGGGAACTCTCCGGCAAGTTCAACCTCCTTGTCGGGGTGATGGCACTGGGTTTCACGCTCCTCGTCGGCCTCGGCGGATACAACGCTGTTTCCCCCCGATTCGTCGAGACGAACAAGCAAGCACCAGAAGTGCGGCAGGAGGTGGGGGCACTGCCCGTCACGCCCCCCTCGCTACTCGCATGGAACAAACGTCTCCGGGGAGCGCCAGTTACCGGGGGCGGTTGGACCATGGGCGACGAGCGGGGACGGGCCACGGGCGAAGCCGAAGGCGCCGGCTGTGGGGCACTGCTCGCCGTGGTCTGAGCCAACCGCTCGTCGAGACTTGCCCACGGTGAGGGCCGAGTCGCCGAAAGGTGGTCAACCGTTCACCTACCATGGAATAAACGCCTCCGGGGAACGCCAGCGACCTGGGGCGGTTGTTGCATGCGCGACGAGCGGGGACGGACCGGAGCCCTCAGCCGGGGAGCGCGAGGGGGCACCCCTCCCATGGAACAAACGTCTCCGGGGGAGCGCCAGCGACCCGGGGCGGTTGTTCCATGGGCGACGAGCGGGGCCGGGCCACAGGCGAAGCCGAAGGCGGCGGCTGTGGGGGACTCGCAAGAAACGTTCGAAGCCGAAGGTGGCGGCTGTGGGGCACTTGCATGGACGACGAGCGGGGACGGGCCAGGAGGCACCGGCTGTGGGGCACTGCTATCACTTCTCGGGCGTTTCGTCGAAATACCACGTCGCTGGATGGTAGGCGAGCGTCCAGCGGTTGTCCCAGCCCCAGATGCCGGTCGGCGTCACGTTCTTCAGGCGCGTGGAGACGACCACCGGATGCGGTGCCTGTCCCACCGTGCCTATGGTCCAGAGGTTCTCCGCCGCCGCCGCGAGCAGCGTCTTGGCAGCCTTCGTGCGATGCGCCTCCGTGGTCGCGGTGCGCAGTTTGTCACCCCAGTTCTGGAGGTTGCGAATGAGTTCGGGCGGCTCCTCGCCGAGCTCCCCGTCGGTCTGGTAGTACCGCGCCCAGTGGTTCCACATGGCGATGTCCCAGCCGGAGCGGTGCGGATAGAACCAGTCCGGCACCAGGGGAAACAGGATGTCGATCACCTTGTCCGCGTGCCACAGCGTCATCTGCATCCTGTTGGCCTGGGCGCGTTCGGCCTGCAGGCGTCTCTCCACCGATTTCAGCCGCACGTCGATACCTATTTCCCGCCAATAGTTGGACACGAGTTCCATGGTGATGCCTTTGGGGGTCTCGAAATCGAGATACTCGAGCGTGATGGTGAGCTTCGATTCGTCCGGGTATTCGCGCAGACCGTCGCCGTCCACGTCGCGCAGGCCGAGTTCGTCCAGCAAGGCGCGCGCGTAATCCGGGTCGTATTGGATGTGGGCCTCGGCGAACCGTCGCTCGTACCAGCGGCTCGAGGGGTGAGCCGTCACCTGGCTGGGCGTGCCCTGGCCGAAGTAGATGACCTCGTTAAGCTGATCGCGGTCGATCGCGTGCGAGAGGGCGCGGACGAAACGCCGCTCTCCGCTGCCCCACAACAACGCCCGATATTTCGGGTCGGGGTAGTTGTAGTTCGGCTGTATCGCCACGTCGCTGACGTGCACGCGCCGCCAGATGTGCACCTTGTTGACACCTTTCACTTCGCCGAGCTTGAGCAGGGGGATGTCCTGGGTCTTGAGCGCGTAGGCGGCGAAATCGAGCTGGCCGGTAGCGGCCTGGAAGGCGATCATCTGCGAGTTCTCCAGCAGGATGATCGCGTCGACCGCGTCTATGTACGGCAACTGGTTGCCGGCGGGGTCGATCTTGAAATAGTAGGGGTTTCGCTCGAGGCGCATCTTGGTGGGCGTGCGTTCAACGACCCTGTATGCACGCAGGGTGGGCACCTTCGATGCCTCCTCGTTGCCCCAGCCCATCAAGGTCTGGTATAGGGCCATCCAGGTGATGAAACCCTTTTTCTTCGCCAGCGCATCCAACTCGTCCCTGTCCCGGTACGCCGGGTGGTACTGCCTGAAGAAGTGCATCGGATCAGCAAATTGAGTGCCGTAGTGGGCAAAGAAGTTGGCGAACATCGGGTTCGGTTCCGGGAACACGTACTGGAACGTGAGGTCGTCGAGCTTGACGAACTTCGAGCCCCTCACGAGCCGGCGCGTCACCGGGTTCATTTCCCGGTTCAGCCACCAGTGGTTCATCCGGAACATGAAGTCGGAGGCGGTCAGCGGCGCGCCGTCCGACCACTTGATCCCCGGGCGCAGGCGAATCGTCGTGACCCGGCCGTCCTCGCTCAGGCTCCACGACTCCGCCAGGTTGGGCAGGACGTTGCGCATATCCGCCGAGATCGTGAGCGCGTGTTCACCGTTGAAAAACTGCCACGAGTCCCACAGCGTGATGCGCGCCGTTCCGCCGTACTTGCCGATCGTCCTGTACGGCTGGATGACCACCGGATCGTCCGGCAGGCGTTCCTCCACCGGAGGAAGGTTCCGGCCGTCCAGCATCGGGCTCTGGGAGAATCGCGTGATGCCGAGTTCGCTCGCGGTCCTGGGCGGGGCGAACCACTCGGGCGGCATGTTTCTTAAGAGGGGTTTCCCCTCGCGCTCCCCGGCTGAAGGCTCCTTTCTTGCGAGGGGTGCCCCCTCGCGCTCCCCGGCTGAAGGCTCTGGCGCTGGGTCCCCTTCGGCGACACAGACCGTCGCCAGCATCGCGAGGCAGACCCACACAAAGGCGAAACTCGACTTCATGGGGCCGGTGATGACTGCATTGCGACGCGTCAACACGGCCAGCTACTCCTTGCCCGGCGTTTCGTTGAAGTACCACGTCGCCGGATGGTAGGCGAGCGTCCAGCGGTTGTCCCAGCCCCAGATGCCGGTCGGCGTCACGTTCTTCAGGCGCGTGGAGACGACCACGGGATGCGGCGCCTGGCCCACCGTGCCGATGGTCCAGAGGTTCTCCGCCGCCGCCACGAGCAGCGTCCTGGCGGCCTTCGTGCGATGCGCCTCCGTGGTCGCGGTGCGCAGTTCGTCGCCCCAGTTCTGGAGGTCGCGAATGAGTTCGGGCGGCTCCTCGCCGAGCTCCCCGTCGGTCTGGTAGTACCGCGCCCAGTGGTTCCACATGGCGATGTCCCAGCCCGAGCGGTGGGGATAGAACCAGTCCGGCACCAGGGGAAACAGGATGTCCGTCACCTTGTCCGCGTGCCACAGCGTCATCTGCATCCTGTTGGCCTGGGCGCGTTCGGCCTGCAGGCGTCTCTCCACCGATTTCAGCCGCACGTCGATACCTATTTCCCGCCAATAGTTGGACACGAGTTCCATGGTGATGCCTTTGGGGGTCTCGAAATCGAGATACTCGAGCGTGATGGTGAGCTTCGATTCGTCCGGGTATTCGCGCAGACCGTCGCCGTCCACGTCGCGCAGGCCGAGTTCGTCCAGCAAGGCGCGCGCGTAATCCGGGTCGTATTGGATGTGGGCCTCGGCGAACCGTCGCTCGTACCAGCGGCTCGAGGGGTGAGCCGTCACCTGGCTGGGCGTGCCCTGGCCGAAGTAGATGACCTCGTTAAGCTGATCGCGGTCGATCGCGTGCGAGAGGGCGCGGACGAAACGCCGCTCTCCGCTGCCCCACAACAACGCCCGATATTTCGGGTCGGGGTAGTTGTAGTTCGGCTGTATCGCCACGTCGCTGACGTGCACGCGCCGCCAGATGTGCACCTTGTTGACACCTTTCACTTCGCCGAGCTTGAGCAGGGGGATGTCCTGGGTCTTGAGCGCGTAGGCGGCGAAATCGAGCTGGCCGGTAGCGGCCTGGAAGGCGATCATCTGCGAGTTCTCCAGCAGGATGATCGCGTCGACCGCGTCTATGTACGGCAACTGGTTGCCGGCGGGGTCGATCTTGAAATAGTAGGGGTTTCGCTCGAGGCGCATCTTGGTGGGCGTGCGTTCAACGACCCTGTATGCACGCAGGGTGGGCACCTTCGATGCCTCCTCGTTGCCCCAGCCCATCAAGGTCTGGTATAGGGCCATCCAGGTGATGAAACCCTTTTTCTTCGCCAGCGCATCCAACTCGTCCCTGTCCCGGTACGCCGGGTGGTACTGCCTGAAGAAGTGCATCGGATCAGCAAATTGAGTGCCGTAGTGGGCAAAGAAGTTGGCGAACATCGGGTTCGGTTCCGGGAACACGTACTGGAACGTGAGGTCGTCGAGCTTGACGAACTTCGAGCCCCTCACGAGCCGGCGCGTCACCGGGTTCATTTCCCGGTTCAGCCACCAGTGGTTCATCCGGAACATGAAGTCGGAGGCGGTCAGCGGCGCGCCGTCCGACCACTTGATCCCCGGGCGCAGGCGAATCGTCGTGACCCGGCCGTCCTCGCTCAGGCTCCACGACTCCGCCAGGTTGGGCAGGACGTTGCGCATATCCGCCGAGATCGTGAGCGCGTGTTCACCGTTGAAAAACTGCCACGAGTCCCACAGCGTGATGCGCGCCGTTCCGCCGTACTTGCCGATCGTCCTGTACGGCTGGATGACCACCGGATCGTCCGGCAGGCGTTCCTCCACCGGAGGAAGGTTCCGGCCGTCCAGCATCGGGCTCTGGGAGAATCGCGTGATGCCGAGTTCGCTCGCGGTCCTGGGCGGGGCGAACCACTCGGGCGGCATGTTTCTTAAGAGGGGTTTCCCCTCGCGCTCCCCGGCTGAAGGCTCCTTTCTTGCGAGGGGTGCCCCCTCGCGCTCCCCGGCTGAAGGCTCTGGCGCTGGGTCCCCTTCGGCGACACAGACCGTCGCCAGCATCGCGAGGCAGACCCACACAAAGGCGAAACTCGACTTCATGGGGCCGGTGATGACTGCATTGCGACGCGTCAACACGGCCAGCTACTCCTTGCCCGGCGTTTCGTTGAAGTACCACGTCGCCGGATGGTAGGCGAGCGTCCAGCGGTTGTCCCAGCCCCAGATGCCGGTCGGCGTCACGTTCTTCAGGCGCGTGGAGACGACCACGGGATGCGGCGCCTGGCCCACCGTGCCGATGGTCCAGAGGTTCTCCGCCGCCGCCACGAGCAGCGTCCTGGCGGCCTTCGTGCGATGCGCCTCCGTGGTCGCGGTGCGCAGTTCGTCGCCCCAGTTCTGGAGGTCGCGAATGAGTTCGGGCGGCTCCTCGCCGAGTTCGCCATCGGTCTGGTAGTACCGCGCCCAGTGGTTCCACATGGCGATGTCCCAGCCCGAGCGGTGGGGATAGAACCAGTCCGGCACCAGGGGAAACAGGATGTCCGTCACCTTGTCCGCGTGCCACAGCGTCATCTGCATCCTGTTGGCCTGGGCGCGCTCGGATTGCAGGCGTCTCTCCACCGACTTGAGCCGCATGTCGATGCCCACCTCCCGCCAATAGTCAGTCACGAGTTCCATGGTGATGCCCTTGGGAGTCTCGAAGTCCAGATACTCGAGCGTGATCGTCAGCTTCGATTCGTCGGCGTATTCACGCAGGCCGTCGCCGTCCACGTCGCGAAGGCCGAGTTCGTCCAGCAAGGCGCGCGCGTAATCCGGATCGTAGCGAATGTGGGCCTCGGCGAAGCGTTTCTCATACCAGCGGCTCGAGGGGTGGGCTGTCACCTGGCTCGGCACGCCGTGGCCAAAGTAGATGACATCGTTCATCTGCTCGCGGTCGATCGCATGCGAGAGGGCGCGGACAAAACGCCGCTCTCCCCCGCCCCACAGCAACGCCCGATATTTCGGGTCCGGGTAGTTGTAGTTCGGCTGTATGGCCACGTCGCTGACATGCACGCGGCGCCAGATATGCACCTTGTTGACGCCCTTCGCTTCGCCAAGCTTGAGCAGGGGTATGTCCTGGGTCTTGAGCGCGAAGGCGGCGAAGTCGAGCTGGCCAGTGGCGGCCTGGAAGGCGATCATCTGTGAGTTCTCCATCAGGATGATCGCATCGATCGCGTCTATGTACGGCAACTGGTTGCCCGCAGGGTCGATCTTGAAGTAGTAGGGGTTGCGCTCAAGGCGCATCTTGGTGGGAGTGCGCTGAATCACCTTGTATGCACGCAGGGTCGGCACCTTCCAGGCCTCCTTGTTGCCCCAGCCGCGCAAGGCGCGGTACATGGCCATCCAGGTGACGAAACCCTTTTCCTTCACCAGCGCATCCAGTTCGTCCTTTTCCCGGTACGCCGGGTGGTACTGCTTGAAGAAATGCATCGGGTCGACGGCGTGGCTGCCGTACTGGGCAAAGAAGTTGGCGAACATCGGGTTCGGCTCGGGGAATACGTACTGGAATGTGAGGTCGTCAATCTTGACGAACTTCGAACCCCGTATGAGCCGGTATGTCACCGGCGACATTTCGTGGTCCAGCCAGACGTGGTTCATCCGGAACATGAAGTCGTCGGCGGTCAGCGGCGCGCCGTCGGACCACTTTATCCCCGGGCGCAGACGGATGGTCGTAACACGGCCGTCCTCGCTCAGACTCCAAGACTCCGCCAGGTTGGGCAAGACATTCCGCAGGTCAGCGGAAATCGTCAGCGCGGGTTCCCAGTTGAAGAACTGCCAGGTGTCCCACAGCGTGATGCGCGCCGTGCCGCCGTACTGGCCGATCGTCCTGTACGGCTGGATGACGACGGGGTCGTCCGGCAGGCGGTCCTCCACCGGAGGAAGGTCCCGGTCATCCAGATACGGGCTCTGGGAGAAACGCGTGATGCCGAGTTGGCTGGCGGTCTTCGGCGGGGCGAACCACTCGGGGGGCAACGAAGTGTTTTCCGGCTCTGCCGCCATCACACGAGCCGTCCCAACTGCCGCGACGCATGCCAGGAAACCAAGCATCATCGGGCTGCTGACGCGTCCGCGATCAAAAGGCGAAACGCGTTTCCCGGTCAGCGCCAAACAACCCTACGTCAGCCCCGCCATTGATCGCACACGACTTTGCAGGCGGGCGTCCAGGCTGCTTGCATAGTGACGGAACTCGAGACCAGCGTTAATGGCTGCCAACAGTCGATCATCGCTAGAGCCTGCCTCTTGATCCGCGTACGCCGTGAGCCAGCGTTCCACTTCTGACCAACGCCACAGCCTGTATCGGCTGCGAGGGTCCGTGACAGGAGACGGGAAACCGCCGGGGCCCCCCCTCGCCCCGGAGACCAACAGGCGCACACTCTCGCGTGTGCGCCCGCTCCGGGAAGCAATGTCCGCCATGGAAACCAAACCAGCGTCGGCGATCCGCACGACCTTGAGATCCGGAACTCTCTCAATGTCTCCCACGGCGGTAAGTACGGCCTGGGCCAAACTGTCTGCCTCGCGATCAAAGGCAACGAACTGGATGCCATGCGACCGTCCAACCGTTCCGTCGTCGCAGCCACTCTCGAAAAGAACGTCGATGATCTGTTCCGCCTGCATATCAGGTCCTTCCACGATCAGCGTAAAGTGATGGTTGGCCATCTATTCGTCCTCCAATGGCGCACCTCGATGCGGGCAGTTTCGCAGCATCCTCAGCAAATGCCGGGCGTGATGGCCCGAATTGCGAGGCGTTGACCAGATCGAACATTGGCACCCCGACAGACTCGCTTCCGGGCAGCGCATGACACCCCACCGATGAGCGGACGATGTGCGCACAACCGTCCATCCCGCTGCTTCCGCCTCAATCAGCGCGGCCTCCACTTCCTTTCTCGGATGCTTCCTTCGCGCCACGTTGACACGATACAACGAGACTCGATGGGGTGTCGATGGCCTGCCTGCTGGACATCCGCAGTCTGCGCGTTCGCCAAAGCCAGATCGGCGACCTTGCATCGCACGTTACAATCGATGCGATGAGAAATGCGCACACGGGATGACAGGTTCTCCGTAAGTAGGAGCCGTGGACGTCGATCTGATCGACTACCAGAAGGAGACTGGCGCATGAATGCAATGGCGAATCCTCCCCATCCTGGAAGTACCCCCCGTTATGATGTCGGGCGATCAAGACGGGCATCATTGTGATGGAGAATCGAGCGTGACCTCGATCAAACAGGCTTGCAGGACGCCCGCGCGACACTGCAAGCACATCGGGTATGTGCCGTGAGTTTGCTACCCCGAGAAGACCAGTTCGTCGGCGCGCTTGTCGGCTGCGCCGTTGGCGATGCCCTGGGTGCGCCGCTTGAAGGGAGGTCCCGCCAGGAAATCGCAAAGGTCACCGACCTGACAGCCGGATTCCACCCATATCGAGCCTACTCCGCCGGACAGTACACCGACGATACGCAGCAGACGATCGCTATCGCGAGAAGCATTGTCGACTCGGGCGGCGTCGATGGCGCCGCAATCGCCCGCGAGTTCGTGAAACTCTGGGAATCCGGCGAGATTGTCGGCCAGGGACCCGTGGCCGACCGCGCGGTCAAGCGGCTGATCGCCGCTACGTCCTGGCAGGCAGCCGCACGTGCCGATGATCCCCCGCTGAATGGCGCGGCGATGCGGGTCAGCCCGATCGGCCTATGGAATTTCGACCGCACCGAACGGCTTGCCGAAGACGCAAGAACTTCCAGCATCGTCACGCATCGACACCGGATGGCCATCGCAGGGGCGATCGCGATTGCGACAGCGGTCGCCCACGCAAGCACCTCTAGGTCTATCGACACGGCAGCCTTTCTTGGATTGACGAGCCAGTCCATTGCCCAACAAAGCCCTGGATTCGCGGAGCACATCCTTGCGTTGCGCGACTGGCTGGAACTCGACGAGACGGCCGCGCTGGCCGCCATCGTCTCGGCCAGCGGACAACCGCCACACCGAAGGGGCTTCGGCATCTCCGTACGGGTCGAGCCCACCGTTCTCGCCTCGCTGTACGCCTTTCTCCAACATCCGAACGACTATTGCGCAACGGTGGATCGCGCGATTCGAGTTGGCGGCGACGTCGATACGACCGCGGCGATCGCCGGAGCCATCTGCGGCGCGCACAACGGCGTTGACGCCATTCCCGGCCACTTGGTGGCGGGAGTCAAGGACAGCAACGAGATCCAGGATCTGGGAGCACGGCTGTTTGCGGCGAGGTTCCCGACAAACGTTTAATGTAGGCCCAAAGGCTTGGCAGGCAGTCGGATGAACGACGCGGTGGTCACGGACAAGGGCTACGTCTTCGAGCAGACGCCCGGGGGGGCCCCGATCAAGGCGTGGACGCAGGGCGTTCCCGTCGACGAGAGTGCCTGGAACCAGCTTCGCAACGTGGCGCGGCTGCCGTTTGTGCACAAGCACGTCGCGGTCATGCCGGACGTGCATTTCGGGATCGGCGCCACCGTCGGATCCGTTATTCCTACTTCCGGCGCCATTGTTCCGGCCGCCGTCGGCGTGGACATCGGTTGCGGCATGATGGCGGTACGGACTTCGCTCGAGGCGAGCGATCTGCCGGACAATCTGAGTGGGCTGCGGGCCGAGATCGAGCGCAGCGTTCCGCACGGACGCACCGTGGGCAGGGGCAAGGGCCGCGACAAGGGATCGTGGGAAGATCCTCCCGCATCGATCGTCTCGGATTGGCGTCTACTTGCGCAGGAGCTTGACGCCATCGTTTCCCGCGCCCCCAAACTGCGTCGGCCCGCCAATCGCGCCATCCAACATCTCGGCACACTGGGAACCGGCAACCATTTCATCGAGATCTGCCTGGACGAGGAAGACCACGTCTGGGCGATGTTGCACTCGGGTTCCCGAGGTATCGGCAACGCGATCGGCCGGTATTTCATCGAACTGGCGAAGGACGACATGCGCAGGTTTTTCATCAACCTTCCAGACAAGGACCTCGCGTACCTGGTCGAAGGCACCGAACACTTCGACGATTACGTCGATGCGGTGTCCTGGGCGCAGAAGTTCGCCCTCGTCAACAGGGAAGCGATGATGGCTCGCGTGCTGCGCGCATTGCGGGAGTCGGTCAGGCCCTTCGAGCGGACGGGCGAGGCGGTGAACTGCCATCACAACTACGTCGAACGGGAAAACCACTTCGGGAAGAACGTCTGGGTCACGCGCAAGGGCGCCGTTCGGGCACGCACGGGCGACCTGGGAATCATCCCCGGTTCGATGGGCGTGAGGTCTTATATAGTGGCCGGAAAGGGCAATGCGGACTCGTTCAATTCATGCTCGCATGGGGCGGGACGCGCCATGTCGCGGGGCGCTGCCCGGCGCAGTTTTACGCTGCAGAACCACCGCGAGGCCACCGTCGGCGTCGAATGCCGCAAGGACGAAGGTGTCATCGACGAGACGCCCGGCGCCTACAAGGACATCGACGCCGTCATGGCAGCGCAGACGTCGCTCGTCGACGTGGTGCATACGCTGAAACAGGTGGTTTGCGTCAAGGGTTGACCCCTCGCCCGCATATCTCACCACGGACCGCGATGTCGCGGTATTATCGTATCCACCGTTCCAGGGAGAGCATCAAATGCGCAACGGCTATCGCGTTATCGACACCGACTCCCATCAGATGGAGCCGCCGTCCATCTGGCGGGAATACATCGACCCGGCATTCGCCGACCGCGCGCCGAAGTTCGGCGACATAGGCCACGGTCGGGCCGGCCTCACGGTGGAAGGCGAACCCATTGCCAAGCAGGACGGCACCTATCCAATGCACGCCGAGGAGTTCCACGCAGCCTCGAGGCGCGCCTCCATGGAAAGACATGAAGCGGCGCGCGCTGCCGGGTTCAGCCCGGAGGTTCGCCTGGGGGACATGGACGAGTACGGGGTCGACGCCCAGGTTCTCTACCCCACCCAGGGCGGACAGATACTCGGCAAGCCGTTTCGCGATCCAGAACTGCTCGCCGCCGTCTGCCGCGCCTACAACGACTGGAGCCTGGAGTACTGCAGCCGCGCACCCGAACGCCTGCGCATGTCCGCCATGCTTCCCATGCAGGCGCCGGACCTCGCGATCGAGGAAGCGAAACGCATGGCCGAGCGCGGCGCGGCCTGCTTCTTCATGCGCCCCAATCCCGTCGCCGGTCGCAACCTGCACCATCGGGACTACGACGACCTGTGGCGCACGATCGAAGAATTGCAGCGACCGGTGTGTATCCACGACTCCGGTTCGCCCTATCTGCCTTCTTTCGGCGACCGTATGGAAACGCATACCGCAGGCCATATCCTGGCGCATCCGTTCGAGGCCATGGCGGCGATGATGAGCCTCATCTGGTTCGGCACCATCGAACGTCATCCGACACTGTCCATCGTGCATGTCGAGGCGGACGCCGGCTGGCTGCCCTACTGGCTGCAACGGATGGAGCAGCACTGGGACTTTTCCGGCAACGCCGAACATCCCGATCTCAAGAAGCGGCCCACCGAGTACTTCAAGTCGAATTTCCTGGTCGCCTGCCGCGGCGACGAAATGACGCTGGGCTCCATCTGCGACCTGGTTGGCGACGAATACGTGGCTTTCAATACCGACTACCCCCACGCCGACGGCACATGGCCGCTTGGCATGGAACATCTGGAGCGCCAGCCGCTGCCGGAACAGAGCATTCGCAAGATCTTCTGGGATAACGCGGCCCCGGTCTTCGGTCTGGCCTGACCCCCGCGCGGGTACGCGTCGCGGCCTACTGCGCGCGGATGATCGTGTGGTAGCGCTGGCCGTCGAACCTGTCGAAATATTCGCCGAGCCACGGATGATTGATCTGGCTCAGGTCGGAGCTAACCTCAAGATGCCGCTCGGCGACATAGGTGCTGTGGAGCGCCTCGTCCACCAGTACGTGATACCAGGGCTGGTCTTTCGGCGGCCGACTCCTCGCCACCTGCTCGTACCACTCCTCGCTCAGTTCGAATTCGGCGTCGACGCCGAACACCACGCCGCGATAGCCAAAGTTCTTGTGCGCAACGATCTGGCCAACGAAGAATCGCGCGTTCACTGGTAATACCTCAACCCGGACGACATTCGATTATCCGTCAAATCCCGGCTTTGCGTTACGCTAACGGCTTGTCGGACTTGCCGCACTAGCGGCAAGATCGACAGGACGATAGGTGGGCTTGGGCGGGGGCAAAACACGGCGCCCGTTAGGGCGACGGTTTTTATGGCACTTGACCAGACCCACCCGGGAGATTCACGCATGACGAAAGATCGCCTGCTCGACCGCGACTGGCGCGAACCCGTGCCCTATCCCGACCCCGCCGTCGAAGTGATCGATCCGCGTTTTCGCCAATACGTGCTAGGCGGCGCGGCGTTGGAAAGGCTGTGGACCGGCGCCCGCTGGGCCGAAGGTCCCGTCTGGTTCGGCGACAGCCGCCACCTCGTATTCAGCGATATACCCAACAACCGCATGCTGCGCTGGTCCGAGCACACTGGCGAAGTCGAAGTGTTCCGGGCGCCGTCCAACAACGCGAACGGCAATACCCGCGACCGCCTGGGCCGGCTCGTCACCTGCGAGCACGGCAGTCGCCGCGTCACGCGCACCGAGCACGACGGCACGATCACGGTGCTGATGGATCGGTTCGAAGGCAGGCGTCTGAATGCGCCCAACGATGTCGTGGTGCACACCGACGGCGGCATATGGTTCACCGATCCAGGCTACGGAATCATCTGGAACTACGAAGGCAACAAGGCGCGTTTCGAACTCCCCACCCGCGTCTACCGCATCGATCCCGAGACGCTGGAGGCGACCGTGATCATCGAGGAGATGGAAAAACCGAACGGCCTCGCGTTTTCGCCGGACTATTCCGTGCTGTATGTCGTGGACACCGGGGCATCGCACAAGCCCGGTTTTCCACGCCACATCAAGGCCTATGACGTGGTTGGCGGCACGCGCGTCGAAAACGGCCGCGTCTTCTGCGATCTACGCGAAGCGAGCCCGGACGGTCTGCGCGTCGATACGGACGGCAATGTCTGGTCTGCGGCCGGCTGGGCCGGCGATGCGGAGAACGGCGTCCATGTGTTCGCTCCCGACGGAACGAAGATCGGCGCGATTCACCTGCGAGAGACTGTCTCCAACGTCTGTTTCGGAGGCGTCAAGCGCAACCGGCTGTTCATGACGGGCTCGCAGTCGATCTATTCCCTGTACGTCGAAGCACAGGGCGTGCCCTACGTTTGAGCTATCAGTGCCCCACCGCGAGCGCCGCGCCAATCGGCGTCCAGACGCATTCTTCAGGTCCAGCGTCAAGCCGAGTCTGGATCTGACCGCGTTCCTCGCCTCGAAGTCCCCGTTCGCTCAACCTCAAGCCGTTCCAACGGCCACCAACCCTACTCCCGAAGACTTCAATGCGAGTTATCCAGGATCAAGCCACAACCGGGCGGACCGCCGTTGACCTGTTGCGATGGTTCTGGATACGATAGCGTCGCTTTGAGGTCGTCCCCGCTTGGGCCGAGGGGTTCGAGCGGCAGGCAAGGAGGAAAGACAATGACTGAAGCTGCAAATTCCCCAACCGGCGAATATGTCCAGTTGGATGACGTAGGTTGGGTTCCATTCCCCCAAGGTCTGTGCGAAGGCGACATTCGCTGGAAGCTGTTACACGTATCGCCGGAATCAGGCGCGTGGACCGCGATCTTCGATTGTCCGGCGGGTACCTCGTTCGCCAAGCACATCCATATGGGCCCAGGCGAGTACTTCCTGACCAAGGGCCGCATGAATGTGCGCGGCGGAACCGTCGAGGGCGGCGCCACGGCCGTGGCGCCAGGGTATGGCTACGAAGCCTGCAACGCCCAGCACGATCACACGGAGTTTCCCGAGGACAGCGCGTTCTACATGACCTTCCTGGGTCCGCTGAACTTTCTGGACGACGATGGCAATACGATTGCCCTCGTGGGCTGCCAGCAGGTATTGGACGCTTGGAGAGCTACTGCCGGCGGCTGATTTTTGCCTTGGCCGACTTTGCCTTGGCCGACTAAGGTGCAGCGAGTTGCCGCAAGCACGCGTCAGTCGCCTGAGGATCGTGCGCTGGGTTGCGTTTGATGTGATATACGCTTGTCCGTCATGATGTGAACAATCCTGGCTGGCAGCCTGTCGGGCTTGCCGCGTTGGCTGCAAGATCAACAGGATGATAGGTGGCCTTGGCGGGGGCAAAACGGGGCGCCCGCCAGGGCGACGGCTTTTGTGGGCTGGCCCCGGCCAGGGTTTCGTGACGGAGGGATGGCAATGAGCAGACGCGTTTTACCGTCGGCGCTGAGTGGTTTCGGATCGGTAGTTTGCTTCGTAATCGGCGTGCATGGTCAGCCGCTCGCTGCCGAGGATGTGCCCGTCGCCCGCGAGAGTGTTCTTGAGGAGATCATAGTCACGGCTCGAAAGCGCGACGAGTCGATGCGCGAAATCCCGGAGTCCGTATCGGCTATTTCGGCTTTCGAGTTGGACCAGGGGCACATCAGCCACATTAACGACATCGGTCTGAAGGTCACAAACCTCAACCTTTCGGCCCGCGCGGACGGGAATCCCAACGTGACGATTCGCGGCGTCGGCTCTTTCGGCAACACGCATGGTGTCGGTTTCTACGTGGACGGCACGCAGATATTCGTTGACGCATCCGCCGAGTTCGGTGACATGGAACGCGTTGAGGTGCTGAAGGGTCCACAGGGCACGCTGTACGGCGGCAACAACATCGGCGGCGCCGTCAAGTTCGTCACGCGCCGGCCCGTCCTGGGGGAAGCAAGCGGCGAAGCCGAGGTGGAAGCCGGCGGCCAGAACATGCGCAATTTCGAGGGTGTGGCGAACCTGCCGCTCGGAGACGGCGTCGCGGTGCGGATCTTCGGCTATTCCAAGGAGGACGATGGTTTTGTCAAGGCGGTCGCGCCCGAGCGGCGCAACGGACGCTCCAACGTCACCGACACACTGTGGCCATACGGGATACCCGCAAACAATGCGGCGGCGCCGAACATGTATCGCGAGGATGTAACGGAAATATGGCGTGAGCGCCCCAACGAGCGCGACGAAGTCGGTTTCCGGGTCTCGTTGCTGGCGGAGTTGGCCGAGACCACAACGCTGTACGCGGCGATGCGGCACAACGAACTCGATGCCGGCAACAACAACTGGCGCGTCGAGGACGGCAATAATCTCAATTACAACCGCGATCGCGAGCTCACCTTCGCCGGACGTAACGTCCGGAAAACTACGGGAGGGCTGCTGGAGATAAGCCACGACATGGAGTCGGGCAATCTCACCTACCTTGGCGCGGTCACCGATGCAGAAGGCTTGAGGACTACCGATCTGGACGTGAGTTCGGAGGTCGGCTTCGACTTGGTTCGCCCCGAGTTGACTGACGTGCAGACCCACGAGTTGCGCTTCACGTCGGCCGGAGACGGCGCCCTGGAGTGGCAGGCGGGAGCGTACTACGCCAGGTGGGAGAACGATTGGGATTCCTGGGCGACGTTCTACGGCACCACCGAGGTGCTGTGCAACTTGTTCGGCGACTGCGGGCGGGCGGGATCGCTCGGGATTCTTGAGCCCTTGAGCGCTGCCGAACGCAACGCGTTACCGAGTGCGGAGGCCGACCCCAGGCTTGGGACGCCCGTACAGACACCTGCGTTCGAGCAGGAAATATTCAACCGGCTCTATTTCCCCTTCGAAAACCGCGCCCGCGAACGCACCAACCAGGCCTTGTTCGCTACTGCCAGCTACCGAGTGAATGAGCACTGGGAGATTGGCGTTGGTGCGCGCCTGGACAAATGGAACGCGGACACGCTGGATCGAAACCGCGACTACTGGGTGACTGCCCTTGGCTTCTATCCCAACTACGAGAATTACCTTGAACAGGGAGGCACGGAGTTCCTGCCGAAGGCTTCGATCTCCTACTTCGCCGAGAACGGCGCGCACGCGTATTTCAGCTATTCCAGGGGATTTGAGCCAGGCAACTACAACCTTTATACCCAGGAGGGAGTCCCGTCCCTCGTGCCGTTCGGCAAGGAAACGGCCGACAACTTGGAGGTGGGGGTGAAGACGGCCCTGTCTTTGGGCGACCGGCCGCTGGACCTGAACGTGGCGGCGTTCTTCATTTCCTACACGGAGCGGCAGTTTGAACTGCAAAATCAGATTTCAGTCGGAGGGATCATCGAGAACATTCTGAACGCCGGCGATTCAGACCAGTACGGTGCCGAAATGGACTTCACCTGGGGTTTGAGCGATGCGCTGACGATCACCGGCGGCGTCGGTCTGGTTGAAGCAGATTTCGACGAAGACAGTTCGGTGTTTGACGTGATCAATCGTTTCAGCGAAGTCAGTGCCCACTTCCCGCCCTGGATTTCCAAGAGTTCCCTGAACCTGGCCGCGCAGTACCGCCGCCCGCTGACCGGGAACATGGAGTTGCTGGTGAACGGAACGGTACTCGCCAAGGGGCCTTTCTGGTTCAACACGGAGAACACGGTCAAGCATCCTGCCTTTCAGGTGTTCAATCTGCGCGTGGGCCTGGAATCCGAGCGTTGGTTGCTTGCCCTGAACGTCAGGAATGTTTTCGACGAGGGTTATTACACGGACGGTTCGGTATGGCCGGGAGATTCGGTTCCGGGCCTGAACCGGGATGATCCGAACGGTCTGACCTTCAATCCCGTAATAGGTACGCTGGGTCAGGCTCGGCTTGCGACGCTGATCGCCCGGGCCAAGTTCTAGGAGCCTTCAGCCCACTGGATTACAGTGCGCCCGTGACGCCCGGCGAACTCCGACGTTGCAAGTCCTCCAGCGGTGGTGGCAGTCTTGTTCCATAAGAGTCTTCAAGGAGGACAGTCAACACATGTCAAAGCAGGGACTTACCGAGTCACGCGCCCAAGAGGGGCACCCGATGTCGATGCCTGAAACACAGGGCTTCGTTTTCAACCAGACGATGCTGCGCATCCGGGATCCGGGGCGTTCGCTGGACTTTTATTCGAACGTATTGGGCATGACCTTGATCAAGGAACTCAGTTTTCCGGAAATGCAGTTCTCGTTGTACTTCGTGGGGTACGTGACGCCGGAAGACGAGGCGATTCCCGACGATCCCGTAGAGCGCTGCGCCTATGCCTTTCGACAGAAAGCCATGCTGGAACTGACGCACAATTGGGGCACCGAGAGCGATGAATCGTTCGCGGGGTATCACAATGGCAACGACGATCCGCGTGGTTTCGGGCACATTGGATTGTCGGTTCCCGATGTCGAGAGGGCTTGCGAACGATTCGAAAAAATGGGCGTTGAATTTGTGAAACGGCCGAACGACGGGACGATGAAGGGGCTGGCTTTCCTAAAGGATCCGGATGGCTACTGGATCGAAATATTGGAAGCCAACAGCTCTGCCTCCATGGCTGTAGAAATGGCGGGCGGCTAGCCCGCCTGCGGCGGCTTTAGCGTAGCCCCCGAGCGGACGATCAGTTCAGGATTCAGCCTACTGGACTACAGTGCGCCCGTTACGCCCAGGATCTGACGCTGCAGGTCCTCCAGCGGTGGTGGCAGTGTGGTTCCATGAGAGCCTGAGTCAGGCTGCCCTGGCCAACTCCACGCAGGCGTTGAACTGTGATCGTCGCGGCGTCGCGGCTAGAAAAAGTAGCTGAAGCTCGCGGTTACCAGTTGCGGCTGGCCGAGCGTGCCAATCACAATGATTGAGTCCGCGTCTCCATCCAGGAAGAAGAAATCCGGGAACGTCTGCACGTCCGTGTAGTAATCCTCGTCCAACGCGTTCTCGACGTTCAGCGCAAGCTCCCAGTTATCGCCAGTCACGCCGATTTGGCCGCCGACCAGCGTAAAGCTTGGATTGATCACACTGACGCCCTCCGGATCTGACAGGCGCAGGCCCGTGTACTTGCCGTTATGGCTGACCTGTACGCCAGCGATGAATTTGAGCGTTCCGGACATTGGCCGCTCATAGTCGGCGGCGAAGCTCCAACTAAAGTCTGGAGTGACCGGTGGCGTGTCCCCGCCGATGTCCTTGAGCACATCCGGTCCGGTGAAGACGGCGGTGCCGTCGTCCCATTCCGCGTTGATCCAGCCGGCGGAAAACGCCACCGAGAGTTCGTCGTTCACAGCCACCCTCACATCAAACTCCAGGCCGGACTGTTTGGAGTCCCCGACGTTGTTGATCAATTCCACAAGCGCGGCGCCCGCGGTAGGGATCTGGGTTTCGATCTGCCGCTGGTTGTAGTCCACATAGAAAGCCGCCAGCGACATCGTCGCGCGGCCATCCATCAGCCGGCCTTTCCAACCGGCTTCGTAGCTGACCGCCTCCTCGGAATCAAAGCCCACCAACGAGTCTGCGACGTCCTCGCTTACGTTGAAACCGCCCGGCTCATAGCCATGAGACATCGTGCCATAAAGCATCGAAGTCTCGCTCAACCAGCGCGTCAGCGATACTCGAGGCAGGAGCTCCGTGCCCCCGTCGTCGGCCCTGTGGTTCGTGCTGAACCTGAAGGTCTCGTTCTCCCAGCGATCACCCCGGAGTCCCACGCCCAGCTCCCAGTCGTCGCCCAGAACGTACGTGACGTTGACGAAGGCGGCAAGATGGCTCTTGTCGCGCATGCGTTTCTCGAACGGCGTCATGACGATCTCATCGCGCTCCTGGGCCAGGGTCAGCGTGTTGTCGCCAGCCCAGACTCCGGAACAAGTATCCAGTCCTGCCGCGCAACCCAGCGGACCGGTGATGTTGCCGTCCGGAAGAAACCTCGTGTTGTACCAAATCAGATCGGAATCCATTTTCTCATCGTATTGGGAATAATAGACGCCGCCAAGCCACTGCAAGGGCCCTTCTTCGGTAGAAGTGAAGCGGATCTCCTGAGTCCGCACGTCCATCTCCTCCGGCCGGAACAGGGACAGCAGGTACTCTTCGCGCTGGTCCAGGTCCGTGAAGCGGGAACTTTCAGTGCTCGTATAGGATGTAACGTAGGTGATGTCGAAACCTTCGAGCGCCCAGGTGAGTTCCAGCATGCCCGACACCGTCTCGCGTTCGTGCCGGGGGTTGATATTTGCGGGAACGGAATTGGGGTGACTCAGGGAGCTTTCGTCCAACTCGCGGATCCAGGTGTTGTTTGGTCCTTCGTAGTCGTTTGCGCGCACCGAAGCGTAGGCCGACAGATTGTCGCCAAGCGAGCCCGCAAGCGAGATGCGCACACCGGATTCTTCCGACTGGCCGATGTCTTCGTCGTTGTCGCCAGCCAAACCGTTGACCCGCATCGGGTTCGGATTCTCCAGGTAGCCGTCGTTGGAGACCGTGAAGCCAAAAGCCCGCATGGCCCAGTCCTCGCCCAGCGGGAGGTTTGCGCTCGCTTCCAGGTCAACGATTCCCTGAGCGCCGAGTACGCCCTTGACGCGGCCGAACGCGGTTTCGGAGTCGGGGCGGGCGCTCACGAACTTGACAGCGCCGCCGATGTTGCTGCCGCCGTATAGCGTGCCTTGCGGCCCTTTGAGAATCTCGATGCGCTCCAGGTCGCCGAAACGCGAGGACGCATCGGAGAAGAGCTGCACATCGTCAAGGTAGAAGCCCACGCCCTGGGTATTGCCGAAAGCGCCCAACCCTCGAACGGATACGTTGGGAAACCCGTCGAGGCGCGTGGAAAGGTTGAGATTTGGCACCTGGAAACCGATGTCCTCCAGGCCCGTGATATTCTGTCGACGGATATCCTCACCCGAAATCATGGAGACAGACTCCGGAATTTCCAGGAGACTCTGCTCCCGTCTGTGGGCGGTAACGACTATTTCTTCGATCTCGGCCGAAGTGCCCTCCTGCGCCATCGTTGCCGTGACCGGTGATAACATGGTTACCGCCGCCACCGCCCCGACTGTCGAGCCCAACCATTTGTTTGAAGCCATTCGGGATACCTCAGAGTGAAGCGGACTGTCAATTATCACCAGATCGACAGTGGAATCAAACTGTTCAACTCGCTCAACCAGCGCTATCCAAAAGTGATGATCCAAGGCGGTTGTGGCCAAGGGTGCCCGCTGGGTCTTGGTGGACTTGCGTGACAAGTTCCCGGGCGAGTTCCCGGGCGCGCTCGGGAACGGACATCCGGACCGATTTCGGGTCGGTTCCAGTGCTGCGGCCGCAGTGATGCCGCACCGGGCGGGCGCTCGGTCAGGCGGTGGCGTGGAGATCTTCGCAGAGGGAGTCCCGCTGTCTGACGGCGTAGTATCGTTCCGTCCTGGCGGCGTATTCCGTCCATCCCGGTTGATTCGCGCCCCACCGACAGACAGGATACGGCCATGAAGATCGTGCACTTTGCGGATTTGCACCTCGACGCGCAGTTCGCATGGACCGGCGCGAGCGGCGATGCGGCGCGCCGGCGGCGCCAAGGGTTGCGCGACGCGCTCGGCCGCATCGCGGAATTGGTCAGGGAAGTCCGCGTGGACGCCCTCTTCTGCGGCGGCGACCTGTACGAAAATGATCGCGTGGCCCCGGACACGGCGGAGTTCCTGCGCGAAACCTTCGCCCAACTCCATCCTGCGCGCGTCTTTCTCGCGCCGGGCAACCACGACTGGTACGGACCGCAAAGCCTCTACGCATTGGTGGAGTGGAGTCCGAACGTGCATGTCTTCACCGAACCCGCACTGCGACCGGTCGGACTCGGCCCGAACCTGACCCTGTGGGGCGGCGCACATTGCGACCCGGCAAACACCGGCAACTTCCTCGACGGATTTCACGCTGCGGGATCGGGCGCGCATATCGCCCTGTTCCACGGTTCCGAGCGATCCTGGTTCGCCGCCCAGGGCGATGACAAGCAACCGCATGCGCCGTTCGATGCATCCGAGATCGAAAAGGCCGGCCTCGATCACGCCTTCCTCGGCCACTATCACCGGCCCAGGGACGCGCCCCGGCACACGTATCCAGGCAATCCCGAGCCCCTGGCCTTCGGCGAGGACGGCGAACGCGGTGCTGTCATCGCGACGATCCATGATCGCGGCGGCGTCCATCGCGAACGTCGGCGTATCGCCGCCGGGCTGGTTCACGATGTGGGTCTCGACATCACCGGCTGCGCCACGCGAGAACAGATAAGGGAACGCCTCGCCAATGCCACCGACGGTCTCTCCGGCCTGGTTCGACTGACCGTCAGCGGCGAGATCGATTCTCGCGTCGAACTGCGCGAAGACGAACTGCGCGACATCCTCCTTTCGCGCTTCGAAGCCGCGCGTATCCGGCGGGGGGAGCTTCGCGCCGGATACGATCTGGACGCGATCCGCCAGGAACAAACGGTCCGGGGTCAATTCGTGAACGACGTAATGGACGCGAGCTTGCCGGAGGACAAGCAGCGGCGCGTCCTGATCACGGGGCTTAGGGCCCTCGATGGCCGCGACGACCTGGAGGTGCTGTAAGTGCGCTTTGAATCGTTAGTGGCCCATGCCTTCGGGCCACTCGTCGATGAGACCCTGGAACTTGCGCCCGGCATGAACGTGGTATACGGGCCGAACGAAGCCGGAAAATCGACGTGGCACGCGGCGCTTTACGCCGGACTATGCGGCATGCGCCGCGGCGGCGGCCAAACGATCGCGGACCGCGACTTCGTAGGCCGACACAAACCGTGGAACGGCGGCAGCACGTGGGAAGTCAGCGCCGTCATAGCGCGCGATGACGGCGTTCGCGTCGAGTTGCGGCACGATCTCGCCACGAGAACCGGCACTGCGCGCGATGCGGACATGGCGGGACGCGACTACGCGTCGAAAATCATCCGCGACGGCGCGCCGGACGGAGCGGTCTGGTTGGGGCTCGATCGCAGGACCTTCCTCGGCACCGCCTGCGTCCGCCAGGCCGACATCGTGCGCGTACTGGAAGCGGCAGACAGCTTGCAGGAGGTCTTGCAACGGGCGGCCGATACCGCCGGCGCGGACGCCACCGCCGCCGCGGCCATCGACTTGCTGGACAAGTGGCGCAGGGAACGCGTCGGCTCCGCCCGCGCCTTTACCAGACCCCTGCCCGTCGCCGAACGGGCGTTGGAGCAATCGCGGCGCGCCGCCGATCAGGCGAGGGACGCCCGCAAGGCATACCTGGGCAAACAGGCCGAAGTCGAACGACTGCGCGCGACGGCCGATGAATGCGAGCGCATCCGGGCGGCAATGGACATTGGCGGATCTGAACGGCATCCGGCCGAAGATGCGGACCTGGCGGCGCAAATCCAGACTGCGGTCAACGCCTGGTCCTCGCGTCCACGGATACCCAGGCCAGCCATCCCGTCTCTCGCGCAACTCGAGGCGGAACTCGCCGAGACCGACCGACAGTTGGCTCGACCAGACACCGGGAGCAACCTGTGGCTGAGAATGCTGATCCTCGTCGCGTTCGTCGTCGCTGCGACACTCGCATTTCTATACGTCGGCCCGGAGCTTCTTGCCGCCGTCGTGTTCGCGTTCGCCGGCGGCGGCATCGCGTGGTGGCAAAGGCGTTCGCAACAAGTCGCCATGCTTGCGGAGCGCCGAACGCGTATCGAATCCCAAATCGAACATCGTCGCGAAGACGACGAACGTTACCGGGAAGTCATCGCGAGGCGCGGGGATGCCGAGGATGCCCTGCACCGCGCGGCAGATAGCGCCGGTATTGCCGAGGGCGAAGTGGAAGATCGCGCGAGAGCGCTCGAACGCTGGTTGCAGGAATGGCGGCGCAACGTCGAGGAAAGGAAGGCGCAGGAACGACGCCTCGCGGCAGCGCAACGGGAAGCGGCCGAGGCCATGAGAGCCTACAACCGCGCCCGCGGCGAACTGGACCAATTCGCCAGGAGCATGCCGGACGTATCCTCAGCCGAAGAGGCCGAGCAAGCCGCCACGCTCGCGCGCGACAGGTTGCAGCGGCTCGACGCAACCCTGAACACGACCGTCGAATTCCTGCGTCGCGCCGAAGAACGCGTTCACCGAGACATAGCGCCCAGACTTCGCGACAGCGTACTCAAGCATCTCTCCCGAATCACTGGCGGTCGCTACACGGATTGCCGCATCGATCCGCAATCGCTCGCGGTCGAGGTCAGAAGCGGCACAGGTCCGTGGCGACGGACAGAGTGGCTGTCCCACGGCGCAGCGGAACAAATCTACCTGCTGCTGCGCATGGCGCTGGCCGAGCATCTGTCGGCCCCGCACGAAACCTGTCCCCTCATCCTTGATGACCCGATCGCCACCAGCGATGCGCTGCGGCGCCAGGCCGTGCTCGACACGTTGCTCGCCGTCAGCGAATCCAACCAGGTGATCCTGTTCACCCACGATCAGGACACGCGCGACTGGGCACGACAACGATTGTCGGAGCCGACCGGACGCTTGCGGGAACTCGACCGCGCCGGCATACCCGCGTAGCCCAGCCGCCACCACGCGTGCTGGAATGGCGCCATTCATGGCGCTGCGCGCCATGCCTGGCGCACCACAAAAACCGTCGCCCTAGCGGGCGCCGTGTTTTGCCCCCGCCCAAGCCCACCTAGCCCGGGCGGTCCGGCATGATGATCTTCGGAGTTTCGGCCTGGCTCGGAGGAGCCGTTGCCACATGCGCGTCGTCCGCGAAGAGGTCGATATCGCCATGGGCGTAGCCCGCGAACTTCAAGTGCTCGCACAGCGCGCGGTCAACCACGTCCTCCATCTCCGCGTCGAATGCGTCGGAGTCGAGCCTCGGGAATCGCCGCACCAGCGCCGGTCGGTTGTAGAGGAACGTGCGCTTCATTGATCCCGATACGAAACGCTCCTCGGCCAACCCGAATTCGAAGCGGATGCGGACCGGCATCTCGATCAGTGCCGAATCCGCTTCGATCACGTGTTTGATCACCTTCTTGTCGACTACCCAGAGCATGAATTGGCGAGTCGCCACAGCAACGCTTCGAAGCATCGCAGACTTGGCGCGCATTCGCCATTCGGCGAACAACACGTCCAAACCTCGGTGGTCACCGCGTTGCGTCCAAAGCTTCCGCCCTCGAGCTTCCACCTTTGGGCGACCGAGTGCTCGGACGGCCTCGGCACCTATTCGGCGTCTTTCTTGTGGAAGATGGCCACGCCGACGAGTCCGCCGATGGTGGCGAAGATGCCGAACAAGACGACGTTCATCACAAGCTGCGTGCCGAGGATCGCCGCGCTAACTTCCCCCGTGGCCATGTCGCGCAGGAAACTCGGGATTTCGATGCCCATCTGGTCAAGCTGTGCGAAGCCTTCCGCCGGATCGGAGAAGTCGGGCGCCAGGCCCAGGGCCAAGACTATTGCGCCGACGAACGTCGTGACAATGCCACCGATCACGCCGGCCAGCACACCCACGACGGCACCGTCGCCGTACGATGCCTTCTGGATAGACATCTGCTCCTTTGAGTAGAAATGGACCGCCAGCACGCCGCCACCGATATACAGTGCGCAGCAAATGGTGTTCAGCATGCCGATGTAGGGCAGCGCCGCGACAAGGCCGAACACGCCGCCGCCCATCAGCGCTGACTTGAATTTGGGGTTGTCCATCATGGGTGATCGTCTCCTGTCTGTCTTTGAGTCCCTGTGAATTCGGCAATGGCCAGCAACGGCAATAGTCCGCATGGGAACGCCGCTGCGAAACCTGTTGCGAACCGCGTCAGCGCCGTGTTTTCGAGCATCACGTCTACCAGGAGCGGGGCCATGAACGCCACGATCCACTGCGGCCGCGCCGCCAGCCTCGTCGCGAGTCTCGGCAATTGGGGCCAAGCGGCCACGCCGAGCGTAAAGCCCATGTACAGGCCAGTGCATCGCGCGCACGCGGCGAGCGGCTCGCCGAGCAAGTGGAAGCTGCGGGCCGGAATCTGGTGGCAGACAGGATGCAGCAACCCGCGCAGCAGGTCCGCATGCGGCCAGCCGCCGGCTGCGAACAGCACCGGCGCGAACACAAGTGCCAGCCAGCCGAGGCAGACAAACAGCAAGCCGTACGCCCATGGTGTTTGCAGGCTCTCGCGGGTCACGCCGCAGCCGCCTAGGCGCCGACCGCGATGCAGCGCCTCATGCCAGCATGCGGTGGGTCGCCGGCGCAAATGCGGGCAGGTCTATGCCGTGTGGACATGCGCCCGCGCATGGTTCCCCGGTGCAGGACAGGCATGCGCCCGCGTTCTCTTCGAGCTTGGCGTACTCCTCCCGGGCGAACCGCACATCGCCATAGTCAGTCGCGTACATCCGCGTACGCAGCACATCGGGAATCGGCACGCCGTAAGGACACGCCCCCTCGCACAGGGAACAGGCGTGGCGGCAATAGGTGATACCGTTGGCCACCGCATAGCGTTCGAGCAGCGCGACATCCTCGCTTGACACGGGCAGTCCACCCGACCCACCGAGATATTCGTCGATCTGGCCCTGCTCCGTCATGGAGACGATGAGCGCGTCCACATTCGCATCCGACAGCACCCAGCGAAACGCGGCTTGGGAAAACGACCTGCCGCCGGTCTCAAACGGCCGCATGTCATTCAGTCGAGCGCCCATGAGGGTCTTCATGGTCACCACGCCCACGTCTTCAAACGGCCGCATGTCATTCAGTCGAGCGCCCATGAGGGTCTTCATGGTCACCACGCCCACGTCCCTCGACTTTGCCTTGGCCAGAGCCCGGGGCAGGTCCGGCTGCCGCACCAGCCTGAAAGATTTCGTCACGTTGGTCAGAAACGACGGATCCTGGCCAAAGTTGTAAGCCACCAGGACGACATCGACCAGGTCCCGGTCAAAGACGTAGTCGAGGCACTCGATCAGTCTCGGGCCGTGACCAGACATTCCCGTGAAGCGGATCTTCCCCTGCCGCTTCGCCATCGCCGTGAACTCGTGCCACTCGGGGTTCGCCATACGCGCGACATCGTTCACCGCGTGATTGAAGTAGACATCGATATAGTCCGTGCGCAGACGCCGCAACGAAGTATCCAGCGCACGCATAAGCGACACGCGCGTTTCGTCCTTGCCGGCCTGGAACTTCGACGCGATGTAGACCTTGTCGCGGCGACCTTGGAGCGCCCGCCCGATCGTATTCTCCGACGCCCCGGCGCTATAGCCGTCGGCCGTGTCGAAATAGTTGATGCCCCTGTCCAGGGCGTGGTGAATCAAGTGTTCACCGCCGCGGCGCAACCTGCTTGAGCCGAACGAAACGTCGGAGATCTCAAGTTCGGTTCGGCCAAGGCGCACGTAGCGGCGCACTTCGCCCCCTGCCGGGGCCTCCTGGGCCGACGCAACCGATGCAAGAGGGATGACGCTTGACACGGCCCCGAGGCGCAATATATCGCGACGACCGATTGCTGGCATGACCCGATCTCCCCTGGATTCGATGAGCCTAGATTACGTCCGATAGCCGAGCGTGTCATCTATCCGTAATGTCCGATCCGTTATAATCCCCGCTTGACAAGGAAGCGGTCTCATCCACCGGCCGCTGGAAGGAGACCGCCATTCCCCTGTTAGAGATCTACATGGTCGTCGGGTTCCTGCTGGCGGCCTACTCCGTGGTCGCCAACGACTCGATCCAGACCCTTGGGACGTTCCTGTCGTCGCAGTCGCACCGGCCGTGGTGGGTGCTCTGGATGTTCGCCGGAAGCATCCTCCTGGTCGTGCTCTTCTACGGTTGGCTCGTCAACGACGGCGACCCCGCCTACGGACGCCTGGAGAAGTTCCCGGTGCCGGAAGGCGGCGTGTCGTGGATACACGCCATTCCGCCGCTGGCGTTGCTGGTCCTCACGCGTCTCGGGGTTCCGGTCAGCACCACGTTCCTGGTGCTGACGGTTTTTGCCGCGGGCAACATCAATGCCATGCTCACCAAGTCGGCCCTCGGCTACCTGGTCGCGTTCGTCTCCGCCATCGTGCTGTTCAGCTTCGTGTTCAAGCACGCCACGAGGTACTTCCATCGGACGCGAGGCGAGGAGATACCCGTCTACTGGTCAGTCCTGCAATGGGCCTCGACCGGGTTTCTATGGAGCCAATGGCTGATACAGGACCTCGCCAATATCTTTGTTTACCTGCCCCGAGAACTCTCCCCGCTCTGGCTGACGTTCGGCGTGGGCTCACTGCTGGCCATGCAGGGCTACATCTTTTACCGGTTCGGCGGCGAGATCCAGAAGATCGTCACCAGCAAAACCGATACCACGGACATTCGCGCGGCAACGATCATCGACTTCATCTACGGCGTCGTGCTGTTGGTGTTCAAGGAAATGAGCAACATGCCGATGAGCACGACCTGGGTGTTTCTCGGCGTGCTGGCCGGGCGCGAGTTCGCGTTGTCGTTCTATCTCGCCGATACGACCACGCGCGCCACGACGCGCAAGGTCATCTCCGACGCCGCGAAGGCGCTGTCGGGGCTGATCGTCAGCGTCACACTGGCCTTCGGCCTGCCCTGGCTCCATAGGCTGGTCTTCGCCTAGTGCTCCGTCAAGCCCAAATCTACGGGTATCTGCGGTTCTTTTTGGTCCCTGGACTTCGTTGCTCCTCCTTGTGTGGGGCCTACCACACGGCGTCGTCGCGCCTCGCCAGGAACCAAAAATCCCTCGCAGCTACACTCGCATTTTTAGACTTGACGGAGCACTAGCCCTCACACGCACCATAGGTCCATCTCGTGCGATCAAACGCTCCCTTTATGCTGATCGGCTACATGGTTGGCATCTGCGTGGTTTCCCTGCTCGGCGGGAGACTCTCGGAGCTGGGCAAGATGACGCACACGCGTACCCAGATCGTGATGAGCCTTGTGGCGGGGTTCATCCTCGGCATGGCCGTGTTTCACTTGCTCCCGCACAGCATTGAGCGCATTCCCGGACCTGACAGCATGGTTGTCGTTGCCGGATGGATGGTGATGGGCATGGTCATGATGGTTCTCCTGTTACGGGTCTTCCAGTTCCATCAGCACGACTTCAGCAGTGAGGCGAGCGACCTGTACGAAGCGCATGGACATGACCACGGACACGACCAGGGTGCCAGCATTCGGTCGGGCAGCCTGTTGGGGATCGCGTTCGGCCTGAGTCTTCACACCGTCACGGAGGGCGTCGCCTTGGGCGCGAGTGTGCGGATCGACGAAAGTCTACTGCCGGGCCTGGCGGTCTTCATTGCCATTCTGCTGCACAAACCGCTCGACGCGTACTCCATCATCGGCATGATGAACTCTGCGGGCTACGAGCGTCGCGCACTCAATCTGGCCAATGTCGCATTCGCCCTGCTCTGCCCCCTGGTCGCCGCGGTGAGTTTCTGGGGAGTAGGCATGATCGTCGCATGGGACGAATCGGTTGTGATCGGTTATACCCTCGCTTTCGCCGCGGGCGCGTTCCTGTGCATCTCCTTGAGCGATCTGCTGCCGGAAATCCAATTCCACACCCATGATCGCGGCAAGCTCATGGCCGCTCTTATATTGGGTATCGGTCTCGCCTACGCGCTGTCTTATATCGAAGGGGGTTCCGTACACGAACTCGAAGTGCACTAAGCCAGAAACAGTCGGCAGCCTTGCCCAAGGTCAAAGCGTGAGGCGGCGGCCTTTGAGCGGGTCCTCCCGAAATAGCTCCGTCAGCAACGCGTACACCGGCGGAAAGGCCTCGGCGAGGATGTCCGGGACCGTAAAGAAAGTCTCCACGGTGACCGCGAAGAACTCCGCCGGGTCCGACGCCGCATAGTCGTCGATGGGCGGTTCCAGGTCGCGCTCCACCCTATCGCAAAGGTCCGCGTACGCCGCCGAAAACGTTTCGGCCCATCGTCCATCCGACATGCCGTTGGGCAAGGGCGGCATGCCATTGTGATGTCCCGACAGCTCATCCAGCTTGTGCGCGAACTCGTGAATCACGACGTTGGTCGGAAAGTAGTCCGGCTCGTTGCGCCGAGGGCGCGCGTCGTCCCATGCCAACACCACGGCGCCACCGTGCGCAGCCTCGCCAACGAGCTCTTCGTGACCCGTATGCACGATGCCATCCTCGTCCTCCACTTCGCGCTCGGCGACAAACCCGCCCTCATAGACGATGACCGTGCGGCAGGCGTCGAGGCAGTCGAAGCCCAGGTTCGCCACCAGCCGACACGCCTGGGCGGCAATCGCAGCCCGCACGGCGTCGTCAACAAAAAAGCCGCGCGCACCGAAAAACTTCTTCTCCGCGATGAACCGGGCCGCGAGGTTGCGCACCCGTTCCAGGGTCGCGCCGTCCAGTCGGTCGAATAGATCCGAATCGGAAACGATGCGGCGCCAAAGCGCGTCGTCGATACGATGGCGGCGAATGCGGCGGGCGACGAGCCACCGTGTGATTGGGTTAGCTCGCATATCGCACCGGCAACCGGCACGCGCCCACCGCGACAAACCCCTTGTTCATCAAAGGGTCAGGAATCGGCGTCATCCCGGTCGTTCTTGAACAACGCTTCAAGCTCCGCCCGCGCCCGGTCTTCACTCGATGTGCCGGCGGGCGCGCTATCGTCCGGCGTATCCCGCGCGGCGCCGCCGAATAGCCCGTCCAAGCGCTGGCGCGCTGCATCGCGCCGCGAACCCCTGGCATCGTCGTACGCGCCGGACAGGGGACGAAAGAACTCGCAGAAGTTGGCGTTCTCCTTCTGGATGGGAGGGTCGGCGCGATCATCGTCGCACTGGCCCGTCAGGTTCGGGGCAAAGTGAAAGCACAGCCGGCAACAGTGCAGATCTTCGAAACACTCCGGACAGTTCGCGTGACGACTGATCGGCCGCGGGATGTCCCGCAGGGAACAGCCGCAATTCCAACATACGACATCGGTCATCGAACTCACCCCTCGCATCCGGCCACTGCACTCTGCTATTCGGTTCGGCTCTCCGCGTGTTCCACCGCCGCGTCGTAGCGCCGTAAACAGTTCGCCAAGACCAGGTTCTCATCCTCTACCAGCAGGTAGCGTCCCGCAATGAGATCCCGCGTCGCCGCGCGCACTTCAAAAGCATACTCGCTGCGACCGGCATAGCGCCTGCGGACATCCAGAAATCGCGTGAACCCCAGGAACGTCGCGGGCTGTCCGGGCGCGCCCCGCTTCGGGTGGCGCGGATTCCATCCCGTGTGACAGCCTACGGGCACGCTGATGTCCGGCAGTCGAATACCCGCCGTTTCGTTCAGGTCGTCGTCGACATTCGACACGGGGCTGGGATAGGCGGAGCCTCGGCGCGCGGAGAAGCGGTATATGCTCCGACCCGCATCGGGGCCTAAGTCGAGCGCGCACATATGGCCGAGTTGTTCCGCGTCGAGGGTCTGTATGCCGAGTTGCGATTCAAATAGATTCAGAATCTCCTCCCGGTCGGCAGCGGTACCGTCCGCGAACCGAGGTACTGCGTTCGGAGGAGGTTCGACAGTGTCCGCTGCCCAGGTATGCAGATTGACCAACGCTGCACGCAGCAGGGGCGAGTAGTCCACCACGTTCAGTATGTAGCGCCCCGAAGCGCCCGTGCGCGGGTTGAATACGGCGGGCGGCATCACGCCGTTGATGTGGTGCGTCCCCGCAAACGCGTACCAGCGCTCGTTCGCCATCGGCTCCAGGTCGCCGCCGCCGGGATGGGTGTGAATCAACGCCGCATCGCCCCGCCAGTATTCCCACGACGAATTGGTAAAAACCACCTTCGGTAACGCTGTCTCCGCGTCGAACAAACCTGCCGTTTCGCCCGTCAGCGGATCCGTCGTCGGTGCCGCGGCAAACGGGAAGGTCTGGCCGGGGCCCGGCACGCCGACGTTGCCGGGCTGGGCGAAACGATGATTGAAATCACCACGCTGTCCCCCTGCGATGTGTGCCAGCACGCCGTCGAAGACCCGCGCGCCGTCCTCGTCGGTGTTCAGTCCAAGCGCGAGGAAGTGGCGCAACAGGCGACCGGTCTGCGATGCGCCGAACGCGTGAACGCGGTCGAAACCGTACGCGAGGGGGCTGCGACCGTCGCCCGCGCGCAGCGCGGCGGCCGCATCTCGCAGCGCGAGCAGTCCCGCGCCAACCACGGGGACATCGTTCGCCGCGTAGACCAGCGTGTACACCCAACCCGCGTCAAAACCGCCATCAAGATGGACGCGCGGTCCCTTGCGCGACTCGAAACGCCAGGACGGTCTCGGGATGGGCACATACTCGTCATTGTCTTGACGCTGCCGGAACAGGCGCGCGTTGCCGTCCTCGGGCGCGTAAGTCGCTGCCGCCGCATCGCCGAACGCCAGACTCGCAACGCACCGGTCCGGCTGCACGCGGCATACCACATCACCCCAAGGCTTCGAGCCCGCCAGTGCGCGCGGGGCGGCGAACCGCATACCTTCGCGCACGTCCCACTGCCAGCCGACGGACGCCACCGAGAACCCGCGACGGAACAGAAAACCGTCGCCCGGCGCGCAAGGGTCTTGCAGCAGGTCAGCCGGGGCGGCGCGATTCAACAGAGAGAACGCGAGCCGCCTGCCGCGGTTGGGAACATCCAAAAGTAGCGCCTCGGCGCGCCGCGTCGCCGGCGCGATCAACGTCACATCGCCGCTGAACGCCACGCTTCCCGCAGTTCGTGGCGCCAACGCCAGGTCGACGATATCCGCGTTCGCCGGATGGTCGGGATCGACCCGGTACTCGATGCGGGCTTCGATCCTCTCGAACGGGCCGTACGCGCCGAACGATTCACCGCCGGCATAGAGTTCGCGTTTGGAGATCTGGAACCGCGTTACCGTCAAATTATCAACCACCTACGTAATGTGTTCAATGCGCGCCGTCTGCGAAAACGGCGAACCGCTGGAAACAGGGCTATGGCGCGTTTGTCGCCTTCGAACCTCTTGGATATAGTCGCTGACAAGGATCGTTCAACTGAAGAGGAGACCTGACTCGTGGGATTCGCATTGTCAGACATGCAATTGACCAGCCCCGCATTCGAAGCGGGAGGAGCCATACCGGCGCGGCACACCGGCGAGGGCGAGGATGTCTCCCCGGCGCTGGCGTGGTCCGACGCACCCGACGGCACGAAGTCTTTCGCGATCATCTGCCATGACCCGGACGCCCCGCTGGTAACCTCGGGACGCTACGGCTACGTGCACTGGGTGCTTTACAACATTCCGGGAGACGTCGCCGAACTGGCGGAAGCGTCCGAAGAATTCACCCAGGGCACCAGTGATTCCGGCAGGCTCGGTTACGGCGGGCCCATGCCGCCCCCAGGACATGGAGTGCATCAATACTACTTCTGGGTGCTGGCCCTCGACAGCGAACTTGACCTCGAAGGCGGTCTCGACATGTGGACCTTGCTGGAGAAGATCGAAGACCACACGATAGGCATGAATCGCCTGGTCGGCACCTACAGGCGCGGCTGACGCGCCGCGAGGCGCGCGAGGGCGACCGTCCTGCCGTCGGGGTTTTCCACGATTCCTTCGCAGTAGCCGAGGATGTCGAGATGTGCGGCAGCATCTCGCAGAGAGCCCGGCGCGACGCGAAACGCCGGATCTTTTGGACCGGCGACCGGCCGGTCCGTCTCCAGGTGAAGTTCCACGATCAGATGTCCACCGGGCGCCAACAGGTTGGCGAGATCCGAGACCAGGTCGAGATCGACGTAGTGGATCATGACGACCAACTCAAACGGGCCGGTCACGCCGTGACCGGTATCGAGATCGCGCCCTATCCACTCTGCGGATAGTCCGCGCGCTCGCGCGGTGGCTTCGGCGCGGGCCAGCGCGATGTCGGATATATCGATCCCCGTCACCGAGAATCCCCGCGAGGCAAGAAAGATCGCATTGCGCCCGGCACCGCACGGCACATCCAACGCGCGCCCCGGGGTCACGTCGGGAAGCCAGCGTTCGAGCCAGGCGCTCGGATGGTCTCGATCCGCGTAGGCCCCAAGCCGGTAGCGCTCATCCCACTTTTCGCGGTCGGCGGCGCTCACCGGTAGACCCGCCAATCCGGTACGCTCGTCCGGTGCGAAGGCACGCCGGCGCCATTCGCTTCATATGCCGGGACGATCCTGGGTCTGTAGACTGGCATGGCGGACGAATTCTATAGCTACCGAACACCTGAGGTCGAACGCATGCGGATCGTGAGTTGGAACGTCAATGGACTGCGCGCCTGCGTCCGGAAGGGTTTTCTCGACTTTCTCGGCGCATCGGAGGCGGATGTCGTTTGCGTCCAGGAAGTCCGAGCCTTTGCGCATCAACTGGAACCACAGGCGCTGGCGCCAGAGGGCTGGCACAGCAACTTTTCCGCCGGCGAAAGGCCCGGCTACAGCGGCGTTGGCATCTATTCACGCCAGGCACCGACGCGCGTCGAAACCAGTCTCGGCGACGAACGCTTCGATGTCGAGGGTCGAATGATCGTGGTCCACTTCGGCCGCATGGCCGTGGCGTCGGTCTACTTTCCCAAGGGCAGCGGCCGCGACCGCGACAACAGCCGAGTGCCCTACAAGCTCGACTTCTACGCTGCGTTGTTTGATCGCCTTCAGACTCTGCGCCGCCGAGGCCCGGTCCTGGTGGCTGGGGACTACAACACCGCGCATGCCGCAATCGACCTGGCGCGCCCGAAGTCGAACGCGAAGACGAGCGGTTTCCTGCCAGAAGAACGCGCCGAACTCACCCGCTGGACCGAGGCTGGCTGGGTCGACACGTTCCGCGCGCTGCACCCCGGAGAACCGGACCACTACACCTGGTGGCGGCAGTGGGGAGGAGCACGCGAAAACAACGTCGGCTGGCGCATCGACTACGTGTTCGCATCGAAGTCCGCCGCAAAGCGCGTAACGGACGCGTTCATTTGGCCAGCGGCGATGGGTTCCGATCACTGCCCGGTGGGCGTGGACGTGTCGTGGTGAGGACGCGAAGCGCACCCACGCGGGGAATCAGCGCCGCGTGGCGGCAAATCGATGCGACGATTCGTCCCGCGGGCCGGGTGTTCTACGGCTGGTGGATCGTCGGCGCCGCCAGCGGAATCCATATGCTCGCCGGAATGCTATGGATGCAGTCCTATGGCGTGTACGTGGTCGTATTGCAGGAAGAGTTCCACTGGCGCAAGGCTGTCCTGTCCGGTGCCTTTACCGCGACGCAAATCCAGACCGGACTGCTCGCGCCCGTGCAGGGCTGGCTGGTCGACCGTTTCGGTCCGCGCGCGATGATGCGCGTCGGCACGGTGGTTTTCGCGGTCGGCTTCATGCTCTTCAGCCAGGTCGATTCGATCCTCGCTTTCTATTTCGCGTTCGCCCTGATCGCGTTGGGTTCGAACCTGGCCGGATTCCCGACCGTCATGGTGTCCATCGTCAACTGGTTCAACCGGCACCGCGCAAAAGCCATCGCCGCCGGACAGCTAGGCTTTTCGCTCGGCGGCATTTGCGTGCCCATTGTCGTGTTCTGTTTGCAGGTGTTCGGTTGGCGCGCCACCGCGTTTGCCTGCGGCGTGCTGGTGTTGGTACTCGGCCTGCCCCTGGCGCAGCTCATGCGCCACCGGCCAGCACCCGGCGAGTTCGTCGACGGCATCGCCGAACGCACGTCCGCGGGACACGCCTCCAGGGAGATACCCAGCCAGGGCTTTTCCATACGCCAGGCGATGCGCACGCGCGCCTTCTGGCTGATTTCCGTCGGCCATGCATGTTCGTTGCTGGTCATTTCCGCCACCATGGTGCACTTGGTGTCCCATTTGACCGAGGGTCTCGGCTATTCATTGACCCTGGCCGGAGGCGTCGTCGCATGGATGACCGCCTGCCAGATGGGCGGCCAGGTGCTCGGCGGCTATATCGGCGACCGCCTGAACAAGCGCTTGCTCTGCGCCGGTTGCCTGCTTGCACACGCCATCGGACTACTCGTCGTCGCCCATGCGACGAACGTCTTCATGGTGATCGCCTTCGTCCTGTTGTACGGCATTGGAATGGGCATCAGGGGGCCAATGGCGGTCGCGCTTCGCGCCGACTATTTCGGCCCGAGAGCATTCGGAACCATACTCGGGGTTTCCATGTCCATTGCCATGATAGGCATGTCGATCGGACCCATCGTCGCTGGCCTCATGGCCGACGCCCTTGGCAGCTACGAGAGCGGCTTCACCGTATTGGCCGCCGGCGCTGTGGTCGGCGCCGTGTGTTTTCTCGCCGCGAAGCCGCCATCCGAACAGCCAGGTTAACCGCCACGCGCGTTGGCCTGTCGGGCACCGACGAGCCCGCCGTGCGGGGTATGCTCGTGTGCAGAAGAGACCGGAGATGACATGGCAACTGGACCCGATCCGGACGGAGGCCTAATCTACGAAGTAGACGAAAAGGCCCCATTGCCACTGGTTGTCGGCATCGGACTGCAGTACGCCGTGCTTTCCCTCTCCAGCATGATGCTGATGCCTACGGTGGCGTTTAGAGCTGCCGGAGCATCCGAAACCGCAGTCACCTGGGCGGTCTTCGCATCGCTCGTTATCTGCGGCGCCATCATCGCGCTGCATGCGCGTCCCATCGGTCGTTTAGGCGCAGGCTACGTGCTTGCTATCGGACCGAGCAGCGCGGCCATCGCGGTCACGGTCGATGCCCTGAACGCTGGCGGGCCCGGGCTGCTGGCCGTCCTGGCAATCACCGCCTCGCTGTTCCAGTTCGCATTCGCCTTCCGGATGTCCCTGCTGCGGCGCCTCTTGACGCCGACCGTCTCCGGAACGGCACTTATGCTGATTCCGGTCACCATCGTCCCGGTCATGTTCGGCATGCTTGACGACGCGCCGTCGGAATACCCGACTACCGCCGCCCCGGCGTGCGCGGGCGTCACGTTCATGGTCGTCGGCGGGATCATGCTGAAAGGCACGCCCGGTCTGCGCACATGGGCTCCGGTCGTCGGAATCGCCATCGGTTCCGTGGTGGCTGCGTTCTACGGTCTCTACGACGTGGACCGCGTCGTCCAGGCAGCCTGGTTCGGCGTGCCGACCGATTGGCCGGGGCATTTCGCGTCAGTGGCCAATGACCTGGACGTCGCAACTTTCGCGGGGATGGTGCCGGCTTTCGTGCTGCTGTTCCTGATCTGCACGATTCGATCGATGAGCAGTTCGCTCGCGATCCAGACCGTGTCCTGGCGTGATCGGCGCGCCATGGACTTTCGCCCGGTGCAAGGTGCGATCTTCGGCGATGCCCTGTCAAATCTCGCCGCCGGGTTGGCTGGCACTATGCCGAACGGCGCCAATTCAGGGACCGTCGCGCGCACCCAACTGACCGGCGTCGCCGCACGGCCTGTCGGCCTCGTGTTCGGCGCCGCCGTGATCCTGATTGCCTTTTGCCCGAAGGTCGTCGCCCTGGTGCTCGCCGTGCCAGGCCCCGTTTTCGCCGGCTACGTGACGGTGATGATCGCGGCCACCTTCACCATCGGCTTGAAGATGGCGGTTTCAGAAGGCGCGGATCATCGCCAGGGACTGATCATCGGCCTGGCGTTCTGGATCGGCGCCGGGTGCCAGTACGGGTTCATCTTCCCGGATTTCGTCGCCACGTTCGCAGGCGGCATGCTGAAAAGCGCGCTGACGGCCGGTGGTCTGGTGGCGATCCTGCTTACCGCCCTGCTCGTGTTGACAGCGCCACGCCGACAACGACTTGAGACGCAGCTTGCAGTCTCGGCGCTACCGCAACTGCGCGACTTCGTGCGGAATCTGGCCAATCGGCACCAGTGGCGGGCGGCAATGATCGACCGCCTCGATGCCGTCGCCGAGGAAACCTTGCTGACGCTCCTGCGAGACGATCAGGAAGCCGCCGAGCAGCAACGGCGACTGCTCGTCATCGCGTCCAGTGAAGGCAGTGCCGCCGTGCTCGAATTCATCGCCGCCGGCGGTAAGGAGAACATCGAAGACCGGCTCGCCGTGCTCGGTGAAACGGCAACGGAAGAGTCCGTCGAGCGCGATGTATCGCTCAGGCTACTGCGCCACCTCGCGACCGAGGTCCGGCACCGTCAATACCACGACGTCGACATCGTGACAGTGCGCGTGGTCTTCGACTAGCCAAAACCGTGTTGATTCCGATGGACTTGCGAGTCGAAGTTCTGCGTACTCTTGAACCACTCGTGGCGCCCATCGGTCGCCTCATCGTAAACCTGCGCTTCGAGCGCCTGCATGTGCGCTGCAGAGAAGGGTTCGAAGTCGCGGGCCATTGCCAAATCCTGTTGCAGGTCGGCGTCCGACTGAATACCGCACACGAGCGTGCTGATCGGCAGTGACAGGGCATAGCCTCGACACTGCTCAGCCGTCAGTCCAACTTCGCCGACGATCTGACCACGGCCACCCAGGCTCTTCATGCCAATCACCCCGATGCCGCGTTCCTGGAGCACCGGCAGTGTCTCCTTTTGAAAGCTGCGGTAGTGCGCATCTAGGACGTTGACGGGCATCTGGCAGGTGTCCCAATCGAAGTCCTGCGCGAGCATCCCGGCCAGGATGTGGGGGCTTTTGTGGCCCGTGAAGCCGATAAACCGGACCTTGCCGGCTTCGCGGGCTGCAACGGCGGCCTCGATGGCGCCGTCGGGCCGAAAAATCCACTCCGCATCGTTGTCATAGTTCACTTCATGGAACTGCCAGACATCGATCACATCGGTGCGCAGCTTTCTGAGGCTGTCTTCAAGCTGCTTCTCTGCGGTTATCCGGTCCCGGGCGCAGACCTTGGTCATCAACACGACCTTGTCCCTGCGGCCTTGGAGGGCGACGCCCATACGGCGTTCGGATTCACCGCCAGCGTATTCCCAAGCGTTGTCCATAAAAGTCACGCCGGCGTCGACAGCCTCCTGAATTAGCCGCACCGTTGTTTTCTCATCGATGTCCGGTCTGACGCAGTGGCCGCCGCCGAAGCCGACAATCGAGACCGTCAGTCCGGTCCTGCCGAGTTCGCGAACGGGCATTCCAGCCTCGTTCTTTTCCATGCATTCCTCGTCGTATCGTGATTTGCGCGATCATCGCGGCCCTTGATGCAAGATCCGGGCTTGGCGGGCTAAAGACTTCCACAAAACAAACGCCTCCGGGGAGGCGTTGTTCCATGAAAGTCTGTGTTTGCGAAGGCAGGAGCCGGAAGGCCTTCCCCTAAGGGAGTGTGGGGCAACTCATCGAGTTGGAATCCCCACTCTCTCTCCGCCAATAACTAGTGGCGGCCTCTTCCCGGTATTACGCCGGCACTCCACCCACGATTCCGAGCTTGACCCAGTACGAGTCGCCTCCGCCACCGCCGATCCACTTCTGATACCAACCGTCGGTAACGGAATCTTCGACCTTAACCTGTCCACCGATGAGGCCTGCCCACGGATCCGATTGCCTGACGTGGACCTTAACCTGTCCACCTTGCCATTCCAGAATCGTCGCCGGCTTGGCGCCGGTGTCGATTCCTGGTCCGCGCCCCTGCCTGACACAAACGGCGCCGCCTTGGATCCAATGCCACGTCACGGTATTGCCGCCTTCGACCTTGCCGAAAGATTTCAGACGCGCTTCGTCCGCAACCGGACCTGCCGTGAAATCAAGGGAATACCGCTCTTCGCCCTGGTACAGAACCTCGGCTCTTACCGTGTTCTCGCCGTGCGTAATGCTGATCTGGTCAGCGACGTACTTGGGCCATCCCCAGATGACTCCCTCACGCGTGTGGTGAAGGAATGGCACCGGGGTGCTTATGCACATCCAGGATTCAAGACCATCGGGACACAGGACCTTGATCGTGAATCGGCCTTCCTGGAAACGGGCGGCCTTTCTGCCGAACTGGTTCATGTCCAGGAGGCTCGCGCCGACAATCGGGTGCTCCGGCATCTCCAGCGGGGCCGGTATGAACGAGCGATACAGATCAAGATCCGCAGGCTCAATGACGGTATGGACACCCTGGGTACCCGCTCCGAGGGCTATCAGCGCATCCAGATCTTCTTTGGATGGCGATTTCCTTCCAGCGCCCGGACCTTTGCCCCCGTTGATGAAATACGTCTGACTGTGATCCTCGACGAATGCCTGTATGGCGTCCATCCTGACCCTGGCGGCGTTGAGCCTTACGACTTCCACCTTCTTGTCCAGTTCCTTGTCGCCGGTCCGGTACCTTTCGGATTCGGATCGCGAAAGCGCCAGCTCGGACGCGTAGTTCACCGGGTCAGCATATTCCGGCGGGCATGCGATCGACGTAACGTGATTGGGGTCGGGTGCGACGACCTGGTAGGGTACTTCGAGATTGATCTCCAGACTTGCGTCGAGATCGACTTCTGGTTTCAGTATTGCTGCCATCTTGGCTTTCCTCTTTCCTTCTCTCTTCCTTGACTTACTTCTCTTGCTTGTGTGCTTCGGATCAGTCGAATTCGGGAACTCTTATCGAAGCATTCGATCCCACCGCCGTGACGGAGCCGCCGCCTACTGTTGCAAGCTTGGTCATGACGGAATCGCCGCCGCCACCCCCGATGAACTTCGAATAGTAGCCATCCGTGACGGAGTCTTCGGGAATCAGCCCGGCCCACGGGTCCGAAGGCCTGATATGGACCTTGACCTGTCCTCCCTGCCAATCGAGTATCCGGGGTTGCGTGCGACCGTTTTGGAAACCCGGGCCTCTTCCCTGTCTGCAGAGGACGGCGCCGCCCTGTATCCAGTACCACGAACAGGTATTGCCACCTTCCACTCTTCCGAGCGCCTTCAACGACGCTTCGTCCTTCACCGGCCCTGCGGTGAAATCGAGGGAATAGCGCTCTTCTCCAAAGTACAGGACCTCGGCTCGCGCCGAGTTCGCTTCCCGACTGAAGCTGATCTGGTCCGCCACATACTTGGGCCATCCCCAGATCACGCCTTCCCGGCACTGCAGGTTGAACGGCACCGGCGTACTGACGACCAGCCAGGACTCGAGGCCATCCGGGCACAGGCACTTGAGCGAGAACCGGCCTTCCTGAAAACGATTGATCGGATTGCCGGAGTTCATGTCAAGCAGGGTTGCTCCCACCAGGGGACGCTCGGGCATCTGCAAAGGTGCGGACAGGAACGAGCGATACAGGTCTAGATCTGCCGGCTCGATCACGGTGAAGATGCCTTGCGTGCCCAACCCCCTCGCGACGTGTTCTTCGAGTTGCTCGTCCGTGAGCGTCGGAACCAGACTGTGACCGGGGCCTCTTCCCCCGTTGATTGACCAGGTCTGGTTCGGGTCATTGACGAATTTTTCGGCGCGGTCCGTACCGACTCTTGAGCGAGCCAGTTTCAACCGTATGGCCCTTTGATCGGCTTCCGGGTCGCCCTTTCCAACGTCACTACCGTCGCTGGGTCCGCCGAAATTCTGCGGCGAGACCAGTTCCTCCGGAATCGACCGGGTGACAACGTCACTTGACATGACCTCTTCTTCAAATTTTGGGTTCGCGGCCATTTTCTCCTCCCTTTCCTGAATCTCTCGTAACGTAGCACTCTCCCCGGACCGGCGCAACGCCGACGCCGCGCCGACGCCGCAGAATGCAATGACTGCGGGGTGTTCCGCCAGAATCGTCGCGGCGCATTGCGGCAATGCCCGCGTAGGCGCTATGTTCGCGGTTCGCGTCACTCGCCAGAAGGGTTCCGTTGTCAGAGCACGCCCATTCCGAACGGCCTTTCGAAGGTATCCGCGTCGTCGAGTTCGGCCAGTTCGTCGCCGTGCCGTTCGCGGCACAACTCCTGGCCGAAGGCGGCGCGCGGGTCATCAAGGTCGAACCGCCGGATGGCGATCCCGCAAGGCGCTTGCGACCGCTAGCGCCCACCAGACCAGACGAGGAGCAAAGCACCTCAGCCTCGGCAAAACCCATTGCGCCCGAGACGCGCACCTTCCTATCGCGCAACCGCGGCAAGCGCTCGCTGCCGCTGGCGCTACGCCACCCGGAGGCCAGACCCGTAATCGACGCATTGCTGACATGGGCGGACGTCGTGCTCATGAACTTTCGTCCCGGACTGGCGGAAGACCTGGGCCTGGGGGCCGCCGCGCTATGCGCACGATTCCCCCGCCTCATCATCGGTTCCGTGTCGGCGTTCGGTAGCCGCGGTCCTGAAGCAGACCGCGCGGGTATGGATATCGTCGTGCAGGCGCGCAGCGGTTTGATGGCGGCCAACGGACGCGTCGTCGACGGGCGGCCGGCCACCGGAGACCCGGTAAGCGCGGACTACATGTGTGCCATGACGCTCGCTTTCGGGGTCAGCGCCGCGCTCCTTCGGCGCGAGCGAACGGGACGGGGCGGCCACGTCGACACGTCGCTGCTGCAGGCCGCGATGACGCTTGCGAACAACCAACTTGTCCGCGCCGAAGGTGAAGACGGCCCCGTACATCGGGAAGTGCTGGATCGCCTGGACGCACTCCGCGCTGCCGGCGCTCCCTACACCGCGCAGGCCGAGATCATTCCTTCGGTGCGTGCCCGGTCCATGTCACAGGTCTATTTCCGGACTTACGAGACAGCGGACGCGACCATCGCCGTCGCCTGCGGCAGTCCCGCGCTACGAGAGAGATTCATGCGCGTCATAGGCCTCGACGATCCAGGCCTCGGTACGGGTTCCGGACTCGACCTCGACAGGCACTACGACGCGCTCAAGCCCAGGGCCGAGGCAAAGCTGCGCCAGCGCGCAAGCGCGGAGTGGGTCGCGGAACTGAACGAAGCGGGGGTTCCCGTTTCGACGGTCAGGTTTCCGCTGGAACTGATCGACGATCCGCAAACGGCGGCGAACGGCATGTTCCATACGTTCCGGCATCCGACCGTCGGCGACGTGACGGCGTTGTCGCCACCGGTGAATCTCGACGCCGAAGGGTTCACACCGGCATCGCCCACTGCGCCGCTCGGTTCGGATACGGCGGCCATCCTGACGGAGTTGGGCTTCGCGGGCGACCAGACCGATGCATTGCTCAACACGAACGTGACGCGTGACAGGTAGGTGACGTCTTCGATCGCCCGGTCACACTCCCAGCCCGGCCCCTCGGGGGTCGCATGATTGCAAAGGCCCACCAGTCCGAGTCACAGCCGTCGCGCCATCCTGCAAAGAGGCGGTTGCCGATGTAGCCCACCTGACATCTAATGCGCCATATCATATGCATCAAATTGATCAATATCGTATGCATACAAATGAACAAAAGAACAACGCTTTTGCTCGACGACGAGACGCGGACAGCAGCGCATGAACTTGCCCATCGCTACGAGTGCTCGGTTTCGGAGGCGATACGTCGTGCGGTGCTGCGTCATCGCGATGCGATCGTCGGCATCCCCACGGCCCGGCGCGAGGAACGCGTGAGAATACTCGACCACCTGTTCGAACTCTTTGACGGCCACGACGCGGCGGATGAGATCCGTCGTCTGAAAGAGCAGGATGAAGGATTCTGATGATCGTGCATTTGGACACGGACTTTCTCGTCTACGCGCTGGCGACGGCTGGACCCGAGCGGCGACGGCTCATGCAAATCGCGAATTCCGGTCAAACGATAGAACTCAGCGCTGTAGCGTGGTACGAATTTTCGAGAGGTCCGCGAACCCCGGAGCAGTTGGCAACCGCACGCGCATTTCTTGCCGCCGACGGCATCATCCCTTTTTCGGAGTATTTCGCTTCTGCGGCGGCCGAAGTCTTTCGCAGGCTCGGATCACCACGGCGGCGGGCGGCGGATATCTGTATCGGTGTGACGGCGATGTTGCGCGGCGCAACCCTCATCAGCCGCAATGCTCGAGACTTCGCCGGCATACCGGATCTCGATGTGCGGGATCACGACATGAAGGCACAGTACACCTAAGCCATGGCCAGGGAGGCGGCAATGACGAAAATCCGACCATTTAAGATCGACATACCCAAGTCGGTGCTGGACGACCTGGCGGCCCGCCTCGCGCGGACCCGATGGCCAGATGCCGAGACCATCCGGGCCGCCGAGGGTGAGCCCCACGACTGGAACCAGGGCGTACCCCTCGCCTGGGCGAAGGACATTCGCGACTACTGGCTGAACGAGTACGACTGGCCCGCGCGGCAGGCCTATTTCAACGGCTTTCCGCAATTCATGACCGACGTCGATGGCCTGGACATCCACTTCATCCACAGGGAAAGCCTCCATCCGGACGCCTTTCCCCTGGTCATTACCCACGGTTGGCCGGGCTCCGTCGTCGAGTTCAACCGCATCATCGAGCCCCTCGCGGAGCCGACCAACCACGGCGGGGCGGCGGAAGACGCATTTCACGTCGTCTGCCCTTCCCTGCCCGGCTTCGGGTTCTCCGGCCAACCCGAGGGTACAGGTTGGAACATCCCAAGGATCGCCGATGCATGGGACGAAATCATGGCGCGCCTGGGGTATGACCGTTATTTCGCGCAGGGCGGGGATTGGGGCACGACCGTGTCCAACGCCCTCGCGGCACGGCATCCCGACCGCTGTGCGGGAATCCACGTCAACATGCCGGGCGGTCGGCCGCGGGAGACGCCTGAGAACCCCACCGAAGAGGAGAAGAGGGCACTTGCCCGAATCCAACGTCGGCAGGGCAGGGGCGGCGGATACGGCAGCCAGCAGAGCACGCGCCCGCAGACGCTCGGCTACGCGTTGGCCGATTCGCCCATGGGACAGGCCGCGTGGATCCTCGAGAAGTTTTTCGAGTGGACGGACTGCGACGGTGTGCCCGAAAACGCCATCAGCCGCGATGAGTTACTGGACAACGTGATGTTCTACTGGCTGACCGACAGCGGGACGTCATCGGCGCGAATCTATTGGGAAAACACTCAGAGCCACCTCGCTGGTGACTACGATGAGCATGCCGTGGAGATAACCGTGCCCACCGGATGCAGCATCTTCCCGAAGGAGATCACGCCGACGCCGAGGATTTGGGCGGAGAACCGCTACCCCAACATCGTTTACTGGAACGAACTGGACACGGGCGGCCACTTCGCCGCTTTCGAGCAGCCTGAACTATTCGTCGAAGAGTTGCGCAAGTGCTTCCGGGTGATGCGCTAGCGGCACTCACCGACCAAACGCGCGAAGTAGCGCATCCCGGGGCGGCGCATAGAAAAAGCTGCCGGTAACAGGACGCGAAAAGTGCAGCAGGTGGTCGTGCAAGCCGTCGCCGGTGAGGCCGAACATCGATTCCAGCAGCCACCGGAATCGCTGCGGGTCGGCGCTGAACGCGAGGAAGTAGAGTCCCGCATCGCGTACGGTGCCCACCGGACAACTCCTGCGGTAGATCTTGACGGCGTTGCCATCGCGTTTCAGATCCGTGCGACTGACATGGCTGTCCGGCGGCATTGCGTCGCCTTCGAGTTCAATGCTGTCCGGCTTGGTACGGCCGATCACGCGCTCCTGGTCCGCCTCGGGCAGCGAACCGAAGCGTGACAGGTCGTGGACCCAACGCTGGGCCAGCACAAAGCTGCCGCCGGCATGCTCACCACCCTGGACCAGGGCCGCCGTGTGCTGGGCATCCCCCTTCGGATTCGCTGAACCGTCCACGAAACCGGTGAGATCCCGGCTGTCGCGAAAACGAAAACCGTGGTCTTCGTGGACGAGGTTTGCGACGGGGCGCAAGCGCTCGCGCCACAGCAGGGCGCGGTCAAAGAGTTCGTCGCGCTTGGACCCGTGAAGCCAAATGAAAAGGTCCCGCTGCGTTGCCGGGGCGGAAAATCCCGCCGCGCCTTCGATGGGAGTGAAGTCGACGGCAGCGGGCGGCGCCTTCGGTGCGCCGAGTCCGCGCAACAACCCGCCGCCGAAGGCGACCAACTGCTCGCCCCCATCGACTGCCGAATGCCGAATCCACCGGCGCACCGCTCGGCAATGACGTAACCGCCTCCCGAACCGTGAATTCAAGGAAGATTTGATGGGCGGTGCCTTCCCGAAAGATGGCCCTTTGATACGTGCTCATGACATCACTCTTTGACCTGTGAGACCGGTCGCTGTTTCGGGAGGCTCGCCCTTTGGTCCCCTATACGTTGAATCGAAAGTGGATCACGTCCCCATCCCGAACGACATAGTCCCTGCCTTCCAGGCGCCACCGTCCCGCTTCCCTCGCGCCCTGTTCGCCTCCAAGCGAAACAAAGTCCTCGTAAGCGATCACTTCCGCGCGAATGAAGCCCCGTTCGAAGTCCGTATGGATGCCTCCTGCGGCTTGCGGCGCGGTGGCTCCTATTGGAACAGTCCAGGCGCGCGCCTCCTCGGAATTGTGAGTGAAGTAGTCATGCAATCCCAGTAGCCGGTGGCCGGTCTGGACCACGCGATCAAGACCCGCCGCTTCCAACCCGAGATCGCGCAGGAAATCCGTTCTCTCATCGGCTTCCAGTTCCGCGATCTCGGCTTCGATTTTCGTGCAGATGGGAATGCAGGCGGCGCCTTGTGCGTCGGCGATCTCCTCCACGGGAGCAAGCAGCGGATTGTCCCGCAACCCGTCTTCGGCCACGTTGGCGATGTACATCACCGGTTTGGCGGTGAGCAGATGCAGGTCCGCGATTCCTGCCAGTTCTCCCTGCGTCAGGTGGAGCGCACGCACCGGGCCGCCCCGCTCCAGCGAAGCCCGCAGCTTCTCCAGCAGTTCGGTCCGGGCGCGCGCTTGCTTGTCGCCGACAGCCGCTATGCGCCGGACGCGATCATGGGCGCGCTCCACGGTGTCAAGGTCCGCTAACGCCAGTTCGGTATCGACAACCTCGATGTCGTCGGCCGGGGAGACCGAGCTTGCGACGTTGATGACCTCCTCGTCCTCGAAACAGCGGACTACATGCGCGATGGCCTGGGTTTCGCGAATGTGTGCGAGAAACTGGTTGCCCAGCCCTTCTCCCCTGGAGGCACCCTTCACCAAGCCCGCGATATCCACGAACTCCACCATCGCCGGCACCACCCGTCTCGGCGACGTCAACTCGGCGACTCGCCAAAGACGCGGATCCGGGACAGGCACGACGCCCACATTCGGCTCGATGGTGCAAAACGGAAAGTTCTCCGCCTCGGCCCCCGCGCAGGTCATCGCATTGAATAGCGTCGACTTGCCGACATTCGGCAAACCGACAATGCCGCATCGGAAGCCCACGCACTATTCCGTTGTGGGTATGGGCGCGTGAAGGCGGCTCATCGCCTTGTCCCATTCCCCATTGACGACAAGTTGCAGCAGTGCGTCGTCCATCTCGAGGCTCGCCTCGACGCGATCGCGATCGCGCTTCCCGAACTTCTTGCCGGTGAGAAAGCCGATCATGCGGCGCCGTCCGGGGTGGCCGACACCGATGCGCAGTCGCACGAAATCGGAACGATTGCCAAGACCCGCAACCACGCTGGCAACGCCGTTGTGGGTGTGATGCCGGCCGCCGTTCTTGAGCCTCGTCACACCGGCCGGGAAATCGACTTCGTCGTGGGCAATCAATATTTCGTCGGGCTCTATACCGTAGAACCGCGACAGCGCGCCGACGGATTCGCCGGACAGGTTCACATAGGTCGACGGTAGAAGAAACCAGACATCCCGGCCAAGGACGTCCCCGCGACCGACGCTTCCTCTGAACTTGGCGCGCACCGCCATGGGCACGGCAAATCGCATCGCGAGGTTCCGAACCCACCATGCGCCGACATTGTGTGGCGTACCTTCATACCGGCGGCCGGGGTTGCCAAGCCCTGCGATCAGACGGATACCGGGCATGTCTCGCAACGGCCATCTTCGGTTCTGCGGCTAGCGATCAGATCTCCCCGAACCACTCGAAGCGCCGCCCTCGCCAGCCTCGGCGGAGTCTTCTGCCTCACCCAGCGTTTCCTCTTCGCCTTCAAGCAGTTCTTCCTCCCCGGGCTCCTCTTCGTCTTCCAGTCCGCCGCGCGGCGCCTGAATGCTTACTACCGGCGTGTCGTGCTCCTCGACGGACGCCAGCGCCACTATCGACACGCCTTCGGGAAGCTCCAGATCGGAAAGGTGCAACGCCTGGCCCAGGTCCAGATTCTCGACATCGATATCCAGGGACGCCGGCAGGTCCGCCGGCAAACACGTGATCTCGACTTCAATCAGATTGTGGGAAATATTGCCGCCACTCTGCCGCACACCGACGCAATTGTCTTCGTTGAGAAACCGCAATGGCACGCTGATCTGGATCGGTCTATCGGCGCGGACGCGCATGAAGTCGACGTGGAGCACCTTCTCGCTCGCCGGATGGCGCTGCAAGTCGCGCAATACCGCCTGCTCCGACTCCCCATCGATCCGCAACTGAATGATCTGGGAGAAAAACGCCTGTTGCTCCATCGCCTTGACCAGCAGCCGGAGTTCCACCGCGAACGGCACCGAACCCCTTCCTCCGCCGTAGATGACGCCGGGAACCTTGTCCGCCTCCCTGCGCAGTCGTCGGGCCGCCGACTTGCCCCGGCCGACCCTGGCTTCGGCTTCCAAAACGCATTGTTCCGCCATGCTACTCGCAACCTCCGAGTATGTTTCCGCGCAGCCACCACGCCCGTTGTGGCACGTTACGATACGCTCGCTTCCTTAAGCGCCGATAGGCGTTCCACGTCCACGGTCCACAATGGCCATCGCAATGTGGCTGGGGTGGCAGGAATCGAACCTGCGAATGCCGGGATCAAAACCCGGTGCCTTACCGCTTGGCCACACCCCAATCCAACACGCTTCCCAACGTGTTTCGGCTCGCCGAATGGCTTGCCGAATGGCTCGCCGAATGGCTCGCCGGACGGCTCGCCGAACGGCCCCGAGCCACTCCTTTTGGAATCCGCACCCCAACAGTCGTGGCGCAAACTCCCATTCGGGAGCGGCGCGTATTGTATGGCGGCGCACCGATGTGTCAATGCGCGGTGTCATTGCGCGTCCCAGTGTCGGAATCAATCCGTTGATACCTTGAACGAGAACCTGCGCCAGGGGGGAACTCTTCGCGAACCCTTTGAGAACCCATTTGGGATCCTGTCTAAAACCCTTTGGGGACCCTTCGGGAACACTGTATTCGTTCGAGCGGGACGCCCCCGGTGGAAGGCGAATGCGGCGGCGCGGCGCGTCAGTCGGCCACCGACGAGATCGCGTCGGCACGAGTACCGTGCACCGCGATGATCTTGTCGAAACCGCTGATCCGAAAAACCTCGTCGATCTGCTCCGACAGAGAGCACAGGGCAAACCCGGCATTCCGCTGGCGCATCGTCTTCGCGACTAGCAGGATCGCGCGAAGGCCAGCGCTGCTGATATAGGAAATACTGCCGAGATCCGCTACGACGGCACCTTCCGCATCCGCGATCGCCTCCATGACTGAGGATTGAAAGTCGCCAGCGTTCTGGCCGTCGATGCGGCCTGCCGGCTTCAGGACGAGCACGCCGTTTGCCTGCTCCGGGTTAACTTTCATCGTCTTCGTTCTCCAAAGAATTCATCTTGCCAGAACTTCGCCAAGTCCACTGCGCCGCGAATATGGAGCGGTCTCGGAGTATTCGATGGAATTATAGCGGGATTCTACATCGCTTTGTGTCCCTTATGAGCCATCCCGGCGTCAGCTAACGCCACAAAATCCGTCGCCCTGTCGGGCGCCGTGTTTTGCCCCCGCCCAAGCCCGACTGTTTCGTCCCACCCGCGTGCCCGTCACCCCGTCGATCTTGCCGCTGACGCGGCAATATCGACAGGCTGCTAGCGCAGTGCGTCCACGTCGTCCGGATCCGGCATCAGCACGAACTCCGGATAGGCCTCGATTCCCAGTTCCGCCGCATCCTGGCCGAGCGATTCGACTTCGCTCGAAATTCGCGCGCCCATCGTCTTTTTCAGCACCAGCCAGATGATCGCCGACACCGTCATCACGAACACCCCCACGGCGACGATTCCGGCCAGTTGCGCGCCGAGATTGCCGCCACCCGCGATGCATACCGCGATGGTTCCCCAAATCCCCGCGAAAAGATGCGCCGGAACCGCACCCACCACGTCGTCTACCTTGCAGATTTCCAACAGTTTGATACCGCCGACCACCACCACGCCGCCAATCGCGCCAATGACCACCGCCCAGTAGTGATCGACGATGTCCGGGGCTGCGGTAATGGAGACGAGGCCGCCGATGGCGCCGTTCAACACGGCAAGCAGGTCGACTCGGCCGAGAGTGGGTCGCGACAGGCTGATCGCCGCGACGACACCGGCGGCGGCGGCCAGGTTGGTGTTGACGAACACGTTGCTCATCGCCACCGCGTCGATGGTGCTGGCCAGCGCCAGTTGTGAGCCGCCGTTGAAGCCGAACCATCCAAGCCAAAGTATGAAAACGCCCAGCGTTACCGCCGGGACGTTCGATGGCGGCGTCGGCTTGATGCTACCGTCGTCCCGGAACTTGCCGAGCCTCGGACCGACGATGATGGCGCCCGCGAGCGCCGCCCACCCGCCGGTGGAATGCACGATGGTAGACCCGGCAAAGTCCTTGAAGCCGAGCTGATAGAGCCACCCTTCTCCCCATGTCCACGCGCCGACCACCGGATAGATGATGGCGGTCAGGACTGCGGTAAAGACCAGGAAGCTCCACAGGTTGACGCGCTCCGCCAACGTGCCGGATACGATGGATGCCGTGGTCGCGACAAAGACCATCTGGAAGAACCAATTCGACATCGTGGAATTGCCGGCTTCGACCACCGCCGATTGCGCCCCTGCCTCTCCCGAGAGCAGGGCGAGTTCATCGGCGGAAGGACCATGGAACAACTGCACGGATCCGATCCACTGTCCCACGTCCACGTACATCAGGTTGTACCCGATGAGGTAGTACGCAAGGCCCGCGATCGAATACAGGCCAATATTCTTCAGGCAAATCATCGAGGCGTTCTTGGTGCGCACCGAGCCCGCCTCGAGCATGGTGAATCCTGCGCACATCCACATGACGAGCGCGCCGAATATGAGGAATGAGAAAGTGTTGAGAACGAACTGGGCTTCCGCGGCGACCGTTGCGTGGGCAGTCGTCCCGAGTACGACAAGCGTTATGGCCAACGCCGATGCCAATAGCAGCTTCCGGTTTGGAGCCCCGTAGCCGGACATCTCGCCTGCCCGCCCCATCTTCGTCCCCCTTGCGCAACAGTGGCAAAGCGCCGAGCAAAAGTATGCCAGTGCCCTTGGGTAGGGTCCATTTGTTGCGGTTTTGGGGCAATTCCGCCGTCGCTGCCTGCGAAGCGCGGGATCAATGTTCTATTATCCCCGCTCCCTCGAGAAGCTCGACGCATTGGCAGCAAGAATGACCGCTCACAAACTCGACGCACCGGCCATAGAAGCCCACGGGATCGGCCATACATACAGGGGTGGCCATACCGCGCTAACGGACGTGGATCTGTCCCTGGGCACCGGCCTGTTCGGTCTGCTCGGCCCCAACGGCGCTGGCAAGAGCACGCTGCTGCGCATTGTCGGCACGCTGCTGAGACCGACTCTCGGCACCATGTCGGTGTGCGGATACGACGTAACGCGGGAACCCTTGCAGGTGCGGTCCCTCATTGGCTACCTGCCGCAGGAATTCGGCGCCTGGCGACTGCACCGCACCGAAGAAGTGGTCGACACCCTTGCCCGGATGTCGGGTCTGTGGAAACGCCGGGAACGGCGTCGGCGCGTGGCGGAGGTCCTGGCGACCGTGGGGCTCGAGTCCGTCGCTGACCGCAAGGTCAAGAAGCTCTCGGGGGGCATGGTGCGACGCCTCGGGGTAGCCCAAGCCCTGGTACACGAGCCCCAGGTGCTGATAGTCGACGAACCGACAGTCGGACTCGACCCGGAAGAGCGCATGCGCTTCCGCCAACTCGTTACGCGCCTGGGCCAGGATCGGACGATCCTGCTATCCACCCACATCGTGGCCGACCTGGGCGGTGGCTGTCGCGAAATAACGCTGCTCGACGCGGGCCGCATCGTGTTTCACGGTGCGCCGAAGGCATTGCTTGACCAAGCCGCCGGACGGGTATTCGAAGTCACCACGGACGCGGCCGGGATGGTCCGCATGGAAGCCGCTTACGAAATCGTCTCTCGCACCCCGGCGGGCAATGGCGTCGCGCTACGTGCGGTCACCTCGGACGCGATTCCCGAGGGCGCTGCGCCGGTCGAGTCGCCGACGCTGGAAGAGGCGTACCTGGCGTTCATGGCTGCCCGTGGCCGTTCCGAGGTGGCGCGGCAGGACGAAGAAACCGCGACGGAGTCCGGCGGGAACGCCGCGTAGTGCGAAAACTGTTCGCCATCGCCACCGCGGAAATCAGGTCCGCGCGGCGCTTGGTGCGGACTTGGCTATTCGCCGGTCTGGCCGTAGCCATGGGCACCGGCCATTTCCTTTTCTTCAGCTTCCTGCACGGTTCCGCTTCCGGCGTGTCTGGATCCGCCGGTCTCATTGCGCCGCGATTCATCATGTCCTTCTACGGCATGTACTACGTCTGGGTCCTCATGGTCGGCCTGATATTCCTTGCCTTCGACATCCGCGCGCGCGATCAACGCGACCGCATCGCGGAAGTTGTCGATGCGCGCCCGACCTCGAACCTGTCACTCCTGGCCGGCAGATTGGCAGGGTTGGTGCTCGTCGCCTGGGTGCCCGTTCTGGCGCTTGCAGTCCTGTTCCAGACAATAGGAGGCGCGGCGCTTCTCTTCGACTGGTGGATGGGCGAGATGGTCCAGCCGGTCTCATTGATCGGTTTCCTCTTCCTCGACGCCCTGCCGGTGTTGATCCTGTGGTGCTCGGTGGTCATGTTGCTCGCCGTCACGTTGCGCCACCGGCTGCTCGTCGTGATAGCCGCGTGCGCCCTGTTCGGATTGCAGGTGTATGCGGCGGGCAACGCGCCGGCCTACCTGCTCGGGACGATCCTCCCCTTCGGCACCCAGTACCCTTCCGACATCCTGCCGGCGTACCCCGATGCCACCGTGCTTGCCCATCGCGCCTCGCTCCTGCTGTTCGCCGCTGGCGCGCTGTTCGTTGCAGCCGTGCTCTATCCAAGGCCGGACGGCGCGGTCAAGTCCGTACGTATTGGCGCTGGCGTTGCCTGCATCGCCGCCTGCGGCGCAATACTCGGTTTGCTGGTTGCGAACGCGTCCGACGGCTTGGCCGCGCGAGACCGCTGGGCGGCGGCGCATGAATCGCGGCGGGACGCCCCGCGTCCCGGCGTCGAGGCGGTCACCGGCTCGATACGCATAGTGCCCGGCGAGATCCTCGCGCTCGATATCGAATTGCTTCTCACCGCACCCAGGGACCGCACACTCGACGAACTACTGTTCAGTTTCAATCCGGGCATGGGGGTCGACGCGGTGCGTGTCGATGGCGAACCGACAACGTTCACCCACGCGCACGGGCTGCTGGCAGTCGCGTTGCCGGCACCGCTCGCGGCGGGTTCGTCCGTCGCCATGTCGGTGCGCGCGCACGGTGTTCCCGACCCGTCCTTCGCCTATCTCGACAGCGCGGTCGATGCCGCGCGCCTGGAAGCCGGTAGCTCCGCGCTGCTGGCCCTGGGATCCGATGCCGCGCTATTCGATCGACGCTATGTCGCCCTCATGCCGACATCCAGTTGGCTGCCCCGCCCCGGCACCAACTTCGATACGGAAAACCCGTCGCGGCGGCCTCGAGATTTCTTCCTTGCCGATCTCGAAGTCGAGGTGCCGGCCGGCTGGCTCGTCGCCGGTCCCGGTCGCCGGGAGCCAATCGGCGACGGGCGGTTTCGCTTCCGGCCCGCTGCGCCCGTGCCGGACATCGGCTTTGTCGCTTCGCGATTCGAACGTCGCGCGCTGCATGTGGCCGACATCGAACTCGAACTGCTCGTGAGCCCAGGCCATCTCCGCAACATCGCGTTCTTCGCCGACGCCGCCGACGCCCTCGCCGCGCGTGTTGAGGAGCTTTTTGTCGCCGCTGAAGACGCGGGCCTCGGCTACCCCTACGAAGCCTTGAGCCTGGTCGAAGTTCCCGCGCAGCTTAGAACCTACGGCGGTGGTTGGCGCATGGATACCGTCCTGTCGCTGCCCGGCGTGATGCTACTAAGGGAACTTGGCTTCCCCACCTCCCGTTTCGAACGGCAGTTTCGCGACCCCGAATCGTTGGCCAAGATGGCGAGCGAAGCAGGCGGCGTTGGCGCCGCCAAGGTTCGCGCGCTTGCGCGATTCTTCGAGAACGACGTCAACGGCGGCAACCCTTTCTTCGGCGTGTCGCGCAATTTTCTGCCGTATCAGACCGGCGCCATGGGCGTCGGCGCGATCGCCCTCGACTTCCTCTGCGAGACGCTGGCAGAGCGGCTACTCACCGGACAGAATGCATTCTTCTCCGCGCACCTGTTCCGCCGCACCGAGGACATGGAAACCCTGATGGCTACGGTCATGACGAATGCCTTCATAGACACCGGTGACTGGACGGTGACGGAATCCATCATGGACCGTGTAACGAACCGGCCATCGGTGTGGAACCGCGCCCTCGGCGGCGCCCTCGCGAGCCTCGACACGCGAACGGACCCGGCACAGGCGCTGCACACACTGACCCTCAAGGGACAGGCGACAGCGTTATCCATCTGGGACTCTCTCGGCCGCGAACGCACGGCAGCCCTGCTCTCCGAGTTGCGCCGGCGTTACGCGGGCGAGAACTTTAGTGCGGAAGATTTCGGTGCCGTCGCGCTGGCTGTCGGAGCGGATATCGACTCGATTGTCGGAGATTGGCTGCACGACGCATCGCTTCCCGGCTTTCTTGCGTCCCCCGTCGAGGTCTTTCGGCTGCCCGACTCCGACTTCGGCCAGTCCCGCTACCAGATACGCCTGCATGTGCGCAACGATGAACCCGTGCCTGGCTTGTTGCGCGTCCAATGGCGGGCGGCGGGCAAGGAGCAGCGCGGCGGGACCAGCGCGCCGATCCGAATCGGCGCGTGGGCGTCCGCGGAGATCGGCCTCATCGCCGAAACACCACCGAGGGAGATCACGCTAGAACCCTACCTATCCCTGAACCGGCAGCCCGTGCGCCTCGACCTGCCCGAAATCGACCGCGAGGAACTGGCCGACCGCGAACCGTTCGAGGGTTGGCGTCGGAGCGATTGGCGACCACCGCTGCCGGAGGGCATCGTGGTGGATGATCTCGACCCGGGCTTTTCCGACGATGGCGCAATTGCCGAGCGCATACGCAACAGGGACATCAGGGATGTGGACGAAGGACTTCCAGCTTTCGGTGATCCCGGCAGTTACGTCGGTTGGTCGCGGCAAGAACTGGATGGAACCTGGGGCAAGTACCGGCACACCCTCGCCCGGTCGACATCGTCGTCCGGCACGTCCGAAGCGGTGACCTTCACCGCCCGCTTGCCGCACGCCGGCCGCTGGCGCCTGGACTACCATCTGCCCAGCATGAAGTCGCGTAGCCGCTCACGGCAATCCCGGTTGGCCGTGAGCATCGGTTCGGGGGGCGTGGATGTGGAATTGGGCGATTTCTGGAAGCCGAACCAAGGTCCCTACGACATGCAACTCGTCGCCGGCAGCACCCGAAGTGTGATCGAATTCGACGGCGCGGCTGCGGCGCCCGGCTGGAATAATCTGGGCGAATTCGAGCTCGGCACCGACGAAGTAAGCCTGGTCGTCGCCAACAAGTCGGTCGGACAAAACGACGACCAGTACATTATTGTGGCCGACGCCATCCGTTGGCTGCCGGTGGACAGCAAGTGAAATCGTTCTCGCAAGCATCGTTCGTAGGCGGCGCCGTCGCGCCAGTGTCTGTCAAGCTGATCCGGTTGATCGCACCGATCCTGCTGCTCGCCCTCTGGGGCTGCGGCCCGGCCGCGAGCGCCCCGCCAGCCGAGTTCCGCATCCCGGTCGAGGTAAGCGCGGTGGAAACCGGCAACGTCGAGGAACTGATCGTTACCACGGGGACGCTGCGCACACGGGAAATGGTCACCCTGGACATCGAGATTCCCGGCTATTTGCACATCGGTCGCGACGACGCGGGGAACCGTCTCACCGAAGGCGCGACAGTCGCGGCGGGACAAGTCATCGCCGAAGTAACCGGGGAAGACGCGCGCTTGCACGCGCGTATCGAATCGACGCGACGCGCTCTGGAAGCAGCCGAGTCGGAGCTCGATCGGCGGCAGGACCTATTCGCTTCCCGGCTGATCGCGGAGGAGGAACTGCGGCAGGCGGAAGTGCAGTACGAAAACGCGCTGTACGAGTTCGAGCGCAGCAAACTGAATGCCGCCAAGTCGAAGATCACCACGCCCATCGGCGGCGTCATCCTGCGCTTGGCGCGCAATAGCGACGGACTGCCGATCGCCGACGGCCAACTCGTCACACCCGGATTCACCATCGCGCGGATTGCGCCGCTCGAGGAATTGATCGCCGACATCGATCTGGTTGGACCGGAGCTTGGCCGCGTCCGCGAAGGACTTGCGGCGCGCATCCGCCACTACGCCTACCAGGGCGTCGACATCGGCGGCGAAGTGATCCGGCTGGCGCCGTCGGTCGATTCGAACACGCATACCTTCCGTGCCGAGGTAGCCGTGTCCAACCCGCAACGGCTGCTCCGTCCGGGCATGTTCGTGGAGGTAACCATCATCGCCGAACAACGCCTGGACGTTCCCGTCGTGCCGCGCGAGTCGGTTGCCCGGCGAGGCGGCAAGACCGTCGTCTTCGTTCTCACCGGACAGCGTGTCGCGCGACGCGACATAAGCCTGGGCCTGGGCGACGACGACCGGGTCGAAGTCCTCGCCGGGGTCGCACCCGGCGACCGGATCGTGGTTCGTGGCGTCGAAACCCTCACCGACGGCACGCGGGTTCGAATAGTAGACACGTCGTAGACGTGTCATAGCAAAAGTGGGATCGTAGTTGTTCGAGTCGCTCGCCGCGCTCGCCGTTCGGCGTCCCGTCGCCGTCAGCGTCGTTGCCCTTGCCGTCGCGCTCGTCGGCTGGCTTTCCTGGCAACAGCTTCCGGTCGACCTCCTGCCGGATGTCGAGACGCCCACTGTCGTGGTGTCGGTGCGATCGGGTGACCGTCCCCCCGTAGAGATGGAGCGCCTCTACGGCGAGCGCGTGGAACAGCTTCTGTTCAGCGTTCGCGGTATCCGCAACGTCGAGCAGGTCGCGCGGTCGGGCAGGTTGGTGGCCACCGTCGAATTCGATTGGGAAGCCGACATAGACCTCGGTTTGATCGACGTGCAGAAGGCGGTGGGCCAGATCGAAGCGGATCCGGAAGTCGATGAAGTGCTGGTGCGGCGGTTCGATCCGCGCCAGGCCCCAATCCTGTCCCTGGGCCTGGTCGCCCCTTCGGGCAAACCGGACCTGGCCGAGCTCAGGCGTCTGGCCCGCCGACAGGTGGCACCCGGCCTCGAACGGCTGCCGGGCGTCGCCGAAGTGCGCGTGGTCGGCGGCAGGGAGCGCGAAGTGCGCATCGCGGTGGATCGCTACCGCCTCGACGCCTACGGGGTCTCGCTGTCGCAGCTCGAACGGCGTCTGGCTCAGGAAAACGTCGACATCCCCGCCGGGACATTGGAAGAAGGGAACCGCATTTTCCAGCTTCGCGCGCTCTCGCGTTTTCGTCGAATCGAAGATGTGGGCAACGTTGTCGTGCGTTACCTGCCGGACGATTCCGGTCGGCAAAAGGCTGTGCGCGTGTCGGACGTCGCCAGCCTCGAGCTCGTCGACCGTGAGATCGACCACCTTGTTCTGGTCGACGGCACCGAAGGCGTAGGGCTGTCGATTTACAAGGAAGCCGGTGCCAATACTGTCGCCGTATCCACTACCGTCCGCGATGCTCTAGGCGGTCTGGACGACGACCTGCCCAACGTAGACGTGCGCGGGATTACGGACGATGCCAGCGTGGTGGTCGATGCGCTGGATCACCTCAAGACCGCCGCCGGCGCCGGCGTCTTGCTCGCCATCGCCGTACTCGCGGTGTTCCTGCGCTCCGCCGGCGCCGTCCTGATCGTGGCGGCGGCGGTGCCCGTTTCCCTGTTCGCGGCGTTGTTTTTCATGGGCTTCGAGTCCTACAGCCTCAACATCGTCACCCTCGGAGGCCTTGCCCTCGGCGCCGGAATGCTGGTCGACAATGCAATTGTCGTGGTCGAATCCATCTATCGCCGCCTGACCGCGGGCGACGCTCCGGACGCGGCGGCCGCCCGGGGCACGGGCGAAGTCGCCGGCGCGATCACGGCGAGCACGCTGACAACCTGTGTCGTTTTCCTGCCCGTGCTGTTCGTGCAGGGTCTCGCCGCCCGCCTGATCGATGGCATCGCGTTTACCGTCACCATCTCCCTGATCGCGTCGCTCGGCGTGGCCCTGTTCCTGATACCTGCGTTGAGCCGCTGGTTTCTGCGCGGTCCCCGCCGCGAGGCGCAGTCGTCGAGCGCGCGTCGCGCGCTCGAATCGTTCGTCGCCAAACTGTTGCAACGCCCGTTCGCGGTAATACTGATCGCCGCGACCGCCGCGGTCGCGGCGACAGTGGCATTGCTTCGACTCGGCACCGAGTTGATGCCGCCGGCAGACCCGCGCCAGTTTTCGATTCGGCTCGTGGGGCCGTCGGAGCAGCGCGTTGAATCCACTGCCCGAGCGGTGGCCGGGATCGAGGACCTGCTGCGACAGGCCGGGGGAGATACACTGGCGGCGACCCTGTCGGAAGTTGGGCGCCTGCCTGAAGACGACCGCTTGATCCGGAGCGAATTGACGGAAGAAAACACCGCCCGCGTCATCGCGCGGATGGATATCGACGGCCCCACTGGACGCCAGGTGGCGACCTGGCTTGGACCTGAACTCGCCAGCCTGCCAGCGACGGAAGTCAGTTGGGAAATTGGCCGGTCGGCGTTGACCGACGCGCTCGGAACCACCGGGCCGCCGATCACCGTGGAAGTGTCCGGGAACGCGCTGGAAGACCTGCGCCGGGGCGCTGATCGCATCAAGCAGCGTCTCGATATGCTGCCAGAACTATGGAACGTCCGATCCTCCTTCGAAGGCGGACCGCCAGAACTTCGCGTGACGCTCGACCGCGCCATGGCCGATGCCCTGGGGGTCAATCTCGACACCATGTCACGCGTGCTGGAAGCCAGCCTCGACGGACGCGTTGCGACGATCCTCTCCACCGGCGACGAAGAGCGCCGGGTGACGATTCGTCTACCCACGCCTCGGCGCGAGGATCTGGGCGATGTCGTGTTTCGCGCCCAAGACGGTCGCCTGGCGGCGATCGGGCAGGTTGCGACCTTTGCGGAAGAACAGGGCGCGCGGGAGATATTTCGGCGCGATCAACGGCGCACGGCGGAAGTTACGGCGCAAATCGCGGAAGGTGTGTCGCAACCTGCGGCCATCGCCGCCGTCCGAGCGGCCCTCGACGACCTGCCGTTGCCCCCCGGCACACGCAGCGCGTTACGAGGCGAAGAAGAGCAGCGTGCGCGCACCTTCACTGAACTGCGGCTAGCAGGCGTGCTGGCACTGGTGCTGGTATTCATGGTGCTTGCGGGTACATTCGAGTCGCTGGTGCACCCCGTGACCGTCCTCAGCGCGATTCCGCTGGCGCTGATCGGCGTGGCTGGCGCCCTGGTCTGGACAGGTCAGCCGATCGGCGTCATGGCGATGCTAGGGCTCATTGTCCTGGCCGGCATTGCCGTCAACGACGCCGTACTGCTCATTGCCACCGCCCGCCAACAGATGGCCGCGGGACTCGACCGCATTGACGCCCTGGCAGCCGCCGCCGGCACACGCCTGCGACCCATCGCCATGACCACCCTGACCACCGCTCTCGCGCTCGTGCCCCTCGTCCTGGCCGGCGGCGAAGGCGCCTCCCTACGCGCGCCGATGGCGCTGACCATCATCGGCGGCATCACGGCTTCGACCGTCGGATCGCTCCTGGTGCTGCCCTGCGTCTACCTGGTGCTTGACCGGATATCCTCGCGCTTGCGCAGGCCTGCCCCTTGAATCCGCTGGACCTGCCCGTGCGGCGTCCCGTCGCGGTCGCCATGGTGTTCTTAAGCCTGGCAATGGTCGGCCTGGTGGCTTGGCAGCGCATCCCCATCGAACTCTTCCCCAACGTCGAGGGCGATCTGCTGTGGGTAAATTTCTCGCGGCCGGGCAGCGAGCCGGAGACCGTGGAGCGGGAAATCCTGCTTCCGCTGCAAGCCCGCGTGGCGGCGCTGCCCATGGTGCTGGAGACCAGCGCTTCGGTCCGGGGCGCCAGCGGCAACTTCCAGGTGCTGTTCGAACGCGGCGTTGACATCAGGGTTCGCGAACTGGAACTGCGCCGCATCGCGGCGGCGATCGAGCGCGAACAACCGAAAGGAACATCGCTGTACGTCAGCGGCTCCGACACTTCGAACTGGGGCACGTTTGTCATGATGATCAACGTGCTCGGCGGCGATGTCGACCGCAATGCGCTGCACGACGTCACGGAAGAGTTGATCGCACCGCGCTTCGCCGCCGTGCCCGGCGTCACGGAGGCCATTACCACTGGCGGCGCGCCGCGACAGGTGACACTGACCGTCGATCCGGCGAGGGCGGTGGCCCTGGGCGTAAGCATCGATGATGTCAGCGACGCCGTGCGCCGCAACGTCGGGCACCTACGCCACGTCGGCAACCTCGAAAATACCAGCGGCATTACCGATGTCGTTCTGGACGGCCGCCCAGCCGGCATCGACAGCCTCGCCAAAGCACGGATTATTCCCGGCAAACCGGCGCAGTTGCGCCACGCGGGCGAGCTCGACTTCGGCACCGGCATCGAACGGTCACTGTTCCGCGTCAACGGCAAGCCGTCTGTCGGCATCGCGATATACCAGGAGCAAGGGGCGAACCTGGTCCGCCTGGGTCGCGACCTTCGTGCCCGGGCCGCGGAACTGGGCGAAGAAGTCGGCGAAATGGGACTTGAACTGGTGATCGGGACCGATGCCGCGGAACAGGTCGAGGAACAGATCGGACGCCTTGCCCGTCTTGGACTGACCGGATTCGGCATCGCCTTGATCGTTCTCTACCTGTTCCTGCGGCAATGGCAGGCCGTGACCGTGGTCGCCGTCGCAGTACCGGTCAGCCTGCTGGCCGCCTTCGCCATTCTGTATCTGTTCGGGGACACCTTGAACATGTTGACGCTGTTCGGACTGGCGCTCGCGGTCGGGTTGCTCGTGGACAACAGCGTTGTCGTGTTCGAGTCGGTGCAACGCTCCCTGGACCGTGGCGCGGCCCCGGATGCGGCCGTGCGCCAAGGGCTCCGGCGTACGGTGCGCGCCATAGCAGCGGCCAGTCTGACGACCGCCGTGGTCTTCCTGCCGCTGGTGCTCATCGATTTCGAGGCCGGCATGACGAGCTTGCAGAAACAGCTTGAGATCACCATACGCGCATTCCTGGTGCCGCTGGCCAGCTCTCTCCTGGTCGCGGTGGCCCTCGTGCCGCTGCTGGCGCATCGGTTGGCTGCGCCCGCCGCCGTGCGCCGCCTTGCGCGACGTCGCGAGACCCGCGCGGCCCGAGGCGGGATGGTGCCACCCGATCCGGTACGCATCCTGTTCGGCGGCATGGTCGCAAGCGCCTTGCGGCGACCGCCCGCCTGGCTCACAGGGACCGTTTTCGCGCTCGTGCTCACGGTCATGGTGGCCATACCTTCGATCACCCTGGGCTCCAGCGCCGAACCCACGCGCGCGGACACCGTCCAACTCATCGCGCGCTTCGACCAGGGAGGCTCCCTGAGGAAGGCTAGCGCTGCTCTCGCCAAGCTGGAGTCGGCGATTGGTGCTCTGGATGGGATCGATACCATCGAGACTGTTGTACGAGAAGACGGCGGATCGATCACCGTGGAGCTGGTGGATGAGGCCGAGCGACCGGCAGAACTGGATGCGGCGCTGGTACGCATGGTCGCGCGAGAGGCGGCGAAAAAAGTCTCCGGAGGATTCGAACTGCTGAATCCCGGCGACGACCCGCGCGGCGGCGGCGGCAAAGGAGGTGGATCCGGAGGCGGTGGCGGCGGTTTCGGTAGCCCGCCCGGTGAAGTGGTTCTGTCAGGACCGGATAGCGGCCAGCTTGAGCGCCTGGCCAAAGATGTCGCTGCCCGGCTCGATGCAATCCCCTACGTCCGGAATTCCTGGCGGGCAGAGCGCCCGGGACTTGACGAAATCTGGATACAGCCGCGTAGCGCGACGTTCGAAGCGTACGGCATCACCATCGGCGACGTGCTGCCGAATCTCCGACTGGCCGGCAGGGAAGGCCGCCTGAATGCGGCTGGTTTCGCGCTGCCGAGCGGCAGGGAACTGCCCGTCGTGATGGAACGGGTCGACGCGCGCACGGATCGAGCGGGCCGCGAACTCCGCAACTTGCGGCTGCAGACGGCGGCCGGCGTAGTTCCCCTAGCGGCCCTGGCCGATATCAGGCAGATGCCGGCGCGGCCGATGATCGAGCACAAGAACGGCCGCCGCGAAACGCGCGTCTTTTTCCGCCTGGGAGATGGCGTATCGCAAAGCGGATCCGGACGGGAAGCGATCGAAGAGCAGATAGCCGAATCCGTTCGGGCAGTGCCGAGACCACGCGGATTCACGGTAGAAGTATCGTCACAGGATGAACAGATCAGTTGGCTCCAGCGCGTCCTGGTGCCGGTGGTGCTGCTCCTGTTCCTTGTGCTCGCCCTGACCTTCGAATCGCTGACGTTGCCCGTACTCGTATTGCTGGCGGTGCCGCTGACGGTCATCGGCGCAAGCTGGGCGCTGGTCGTCACCGGCATGTCCTTGAGCCCCATGGCGGCACTGGGCGCCATCGCATTGTTCGGCCTGACGGTCAACCCCGCCATCCTGCTGGTGGACAGGATGCAACAGAAAGTTCTCATCGGCGGTTGGACCGCTGGCACCGCTGCTTTCGCTTCCGTGCGGGAGCGGACGCGCCCGGTACTGATGACAACCGCTACCACGATCGCGGCCCTATGGCCGCTGGCGATATCAACCGGCAGGGAAAACGATATCTGGCCACCGTTCGCGACGGTCGTCATCGGCGGTCTCGTCACGTCGTCGCTCCTGACCCTGCTCGTGATCCCCGTTGGTTTCATTCTGCTGCACCGTCTCGACCGGCTGTTCGGGCGCGTCGGCCCGTGGCTGGTCGTGGGCTGGCTCGCGGTGACCGTGGGAATCATGTTCTGGCTCATCCAGTCGGGGCTCGTCACCTCGCTATTCTGGCAAGTGGTGGTGTCGCTTCTCGTCGGCGGCGGCACCCTCGCGTTCACGGTCGTATTGTTCCGCAAGCCCGAAAGGCATGAGCCGGCCAGCGACGCAGGTCCGCCCGCGCTTGAAACGCGCAACCTCCGGAAGGTGTACGCGCTTCCGGGACCGTTGCGTCGAGCGCTTGCGGCACCGAGGGTCTTCGCCGCCCGGGCATTGGCCCAGGGCGCTTTCGACCCGAATGCCTTGAGCCTGGCGAGAGCCTTCAGCCAAAAGGAAGCTCGCGAGAGACTGTTGCCGGCCATGGTGATGACGGTTGCGCCGGCCGCGCTGGCAGTGCGCGCGGAGAGCGGCGGCTGGCGTCTGTTCTTCTGCATGCTCGCAGCGGCATGCATGGTCGGACTCCTGCGCCAGGTTCGCCGCAGCCGCGGGCGTTTGAATGCCGTCGGCGCCGTCGAGCCCGGCGGCGTCGAGAACTTCGTCGCCGCGGGCGTGCCGTGGGCCGTGCTCGGCATGTTCGCGTGTGCCGCATTGCTGCCCCAGTTCGGCGGCAACGTCGCCGCCGCGAATGTCTTTTGGCCCGTCGCAGGCGCACTGCTGCTCGGCGCCTGGCAACTCACCCGCCGCAGCGCCGCCGCCCAGGCGCGAGGCCAGTTGCGGGAACGCGCGCGCGGCGCGTTCCTGCGCTATCCGCGGACGATCATGCGCCGTTGGGCGCGCCGCATAGGTGGACTCGACCTGCCGTCGGAGCCGGTCGAAGCCCTGGTTGGCGCCAACCTCAGGATCGAGCGCGGAATGGTCGGTGTTCTCGGACCGAACGGCGCGGGCAAGACTACGCTATTGCGCCTGTTGACCGGCATCCTGGATCCCACGCGAGGCACCATTACGCTCGGCGGCGTACCCCTCGTCAAGGTGCAAAAGGTGCTCGCGCGCTGGGTCGGCTATCTGCCCCAGGACGCCGGGCTGCCCGCCGGTCTATCGCCAAGAGAGTATCTGCGCTATTTCGCGGCGTTGTACGACTTGCCCCCGGCGGTGCGCCATGACCGGGTCGAGTACCTTCTGCGCGAGGTCGGCCTCCACGACCGGGCCCGCGACCGCATCGGTTCGCTTTCGGGCGGCATGCGACAACGCGTATCCGTGGCGCGCACACTACTACGGCTGCCGCCGATCATCGTTGTCGACGAGCCCACCGTCGGCCTCGACCCAAGGGAGCGCATCCGTTTCCGCAACCTTCTCGCGAACCTGGCACGCGACCGCATCGTGCTCTTTTCGACGCACGTGGTGGAAGATGTCGCAGTCGCGTGCGAACGCGTACTGGTCCTCGCCAGGGGTCGGTTGCTGTTCGACGGCGCCCCCGGGGCATTGGCCGAAGCCGCCCGCGGAAAGGTTTGGGAGACGCAAGCATCCGCGTTGGAAGCTGTCGAGCTGCCGCCGGGCGCCATCCTGGCGGAAGAAACGCTTCTGGGCGATGGTCGCGTGACCCGAAGAGTGCTGGCGGAACGGCCACCGGACCCGGATGCCAGGACGTTGGAAGCAAGGCTGGAGGACGGCTACCTATGGCTCTTGCGGAGTGCCGGAGGCGCCGCATGAAAGACGCGGTTTTGGGTCAACTGGAAGCGTTCCGCCTGGCGGGCATGACGATCGCCGGCCACCGCTATTGGCTGTTGCCGATCCTGCCGCTCGCGTGGCTTCCGATCAGCGCGTGGATGGGTTTCGGAGGCGAGTTCGAGCCAGCATCTGCCCAGGGCGCCCTGATCGGACTACCGCTGACGTTCCTCGCCATATTCCTGGGGCTGCGCATCATTGCCGGCGAAATCGACGGCCGCAGCCTGGAAATCGCCTACACGGTTCCCGGCGGCTGTGAACGCATCTGGTGGACGAAGCTGGGTGCCGCCCTGCTGCTCCTCATCGCGGCGGAAGTGCCGCTAGCCATCGCGACGTGGATCTTCCTTACGCCGTTCCCGCTCGATGCGCTGTATGGCGCGCTGCAAGCGGCGCTCTTCTACATGGTCCTGGCCATGGGGATGGCGACGCTGTTTCGCAGCGAAACGGCCGGGGCCATGTTCACCGCCGCAGTCCTGGGCTTCAACGGCATCGTTATGCGATTCGGCGACAATCAAGTGCGTGTATTCTCGCCGTTCTGGAATCCGCACGCATCCGGCCTGGTCGCGAACGGCGGCGGCGTTTCGGACCCCAGCGAGATCCTCGCCTGGACCGTGCAGAATCGCATCGGTTTCGCACTGCTTATGGCCGCGATACTCGCCCTCGCCTTCATGCGGGCCGGGCGCAGGGAACGGATGCTCGACGGCTGAGTCGTGCCTTGGCCTCGCTCCGCGAAACTTCGCGACCAGCTTCAATATCCGCGAGGCTGGCAACCGCGACTCGCATGAAAGCTCTTTCCTCGGCAGCCGCATCGTAACCTTCTGTTGGTCACCTTCGTCGGGACGATCCCGATACAGAAGAAAAAAGCAATTGCGAAGCGAGTAACCGGCGGATGGCACGTCGGCGCGGGCAGCGATCAACGGAGTTTTCCGATGTCCAGGCGGAGCCGGTCCAACCCTGCCTGCCAGTGGAGACCCAGTGACGCCTCGTAGTGGGGATCGTCGGCTCCCATTCGACAGGCATGGTTTAGGAAATAGTCCCAAGAGGCGCCCTCGGAGGTCTGGCGACCGTACCAGGCGAGGGCCTTGAGGTCGATGCGCTCATCAAGGGTGAGGTTGGCAATGAACTTGAAGAGGTGGAGGTACGCTGGAGTATCGAAATAGGCGTCTTGGTCTTCCGGCGAGAGTATTCGTACGCCGCTCGGCCTTCGTGGCACGGTTTGGATGACGGAGTCAGCGGTCTCCCGGAATGCATCGTATGCGGCGATGGCCTGCCGTACCGTGTCGTCCTGGATGACGAGCGCCGTAGCGGCCGCGGCAATCCCTCGGGCGACTTCGGGGCGACCGATGTTCCAAACGTCTACAGCTGGATATGCCTCGTCGGCGCGCTGACTCAGCTTGTCGTCGGCGGTGACGAGGGGCGCCGCCTCGGCTTCGGCACAGGCGAGGTAAACGCAATCGTACACGGGATGATCGATCTCGACGGCCAAGGCGGCGGCCTTCAGGACAAGCTCGGCCGAAGCTCGTAGGACAACGGCATCGGGCATGTGGGCCAGTTCTTCAATGTAGGGCTGGGCCGCGGGAATCTCGTTGCGGCGGGCTTTCTTCCAGATGACGTTAGCGGCCTCCGTGAGGATGAAGTCTGGCGCATGCAGGACGATGCGCGGGGCGAGGAGCTGCCGCGCTTCGTGCGAGTTCACTTCGGTGAAGAACCACTTGACCGCGATGCTGGCGTCGACGACGAGTTTCAACGGTCGCGGTCTTCACGGAGCAGGACGACGCTGTCGGTCTGAGGCAGGGCAGCCGTGAGCGAACTGAGCCGCGCCGTCCGCTCGCGGAACTCCTCGAGGCGTGTCCAGCGGAGCACCTGGAGGGCGAGGACGTGCCGAATCTCGCCCTCCAGCGAACGGTGGTTGGCTTTCGCCTGCGCCTTGAGCGAGGCGATCACATCGTCGTCTATGTTGCGGACAGTCACGTTTGCCATGGCGGGCTCTAGGTGTAGTGATGGCGTAATGCTTGCATATTGCTGGCAGCAATTCTAGCGCGGTTGGCCGGTTTCGACCTGCTTATGGCCGCGATACTCGCCCTCGCCTTCATGCGGGCCGGACGCAGAGAACGGATGCTCGACGGCTGAGTCGTGCCTTGGCCTCGCTCCGCGAAACTTCGCGATCCGCTTCAATGTCCGCAAGGCTGGCAACCGCGGCTCGCATGAAAGCTCTTTCCTGGGCAGCCGCATCGTAACCTTCTGTTGGTCACCTCCGTCGGGACGATCCCGATACAGAAGAAAAAAGCAATTGCGAAGCAAATAACGTGCAATGTGCCGCAATGAGACATATATCTATTTGATAATAAATAAATTTTTAATTTCTGAATATGCGATAATTTGCTTCCTCGAAGCAATCTCTTACAGCAATCGAACATGACAATCGCGCTGAAACAGCTCAAGAGCTGGTTGCACGAGAGGGAAAGCGAACGCCTGGAATTCAAGGAGGCGCGCGCGCAGTTCGATGCGGATGAGTTGACGCGGTACTGCGTGGCGTTGGCGAACGAGCACGGTGGACGCATTCTGCTGGGCGTCAACGACAACCGACAAGTAGTCGGTAGCAGCGCATTCCTCAACATCGCCAATCTGAAACGCGACCAAAGCCAGCGCGTTCGATTGAATATCGAGGCTGATGAGATCGAACACCCCGATGGCCGCGTCGTTGTGGTCACCGTTCCCCCGCGTCCCATAGGAATGCCCATCCAATACAAAGGCGCATACTGGATGAGGCGCAACGAGAGTGTTGTGGCGATGCCGCCGGAAGTCCTGCGCGCGATATTCGACGAAGCTCACCCGGATCATTCCGCTCAGACATGCGAAGGCGCCACGCTTGACGACCTTAATGCAGACGCCATCGATCGATTCCGCGCCATGTGGCAACAACAGTCCGACAACGAAATGCTGTCAACGGTCTCCCGGCGGCAACTACTACTCGACGCCGAACTGATCGACGACCGCGAACACGTCTCTTATGCGGCGTTGATTCTTCTTGGCGAGCCGCGGGCGGTAGCGAGACACATGGCTCAAGCGGAGACTATCTTCGAATACCGCTCCCGCAGCGCCACTATCCCCTACGAACAGCGCGTGGAGTTCAAGCGGGGCTTTCTCCTGTATTTCGATAAGCTCTGGGAGACCATCAACCTGCGCAACGAGGTGTTTCAGTACACCGATGGTCTGCTTCGCTTCGAGATCCCGGCTATCAACGAAGCCGTGGCTCGCGAAGCGATCCTCAACGCCATCACGCACCGGGACTACCGACTGAGCGGATCGATTTTCATCCGTCAATTCCCGAAACGCCTCGAAATTGTCAGCCCCGGCGGATTGCCGCCCGGCATCACGGTGGAAAACCTGTTGTGGCGACAGGCACCCCGTAACCGCCGCCTGGCGGAAGTGTTCGCCAAATGCGGGTTAGTGGAACGCGCGGGTCAAGGCGCCAACCGGATGTTCGAACAGTCCATCCGTGAGAGCAAACCACTGCCGGATTTCTCCGACAGCGATGACTATCAGGTGAGCGTAGCGTTGAACGGCGAAGTAGGGGACGAGAACTTCCTGCGTTTCCTTGAGGCCGTGGGACGAGAGGCCGCGTCATCATTCACTACGGAACACCTTCTGCTTCTTGACTTGATCCATCGCGAGCAGGCTGTCCCGGAGCGTTTGAAACCGTCTCTGCGCTCACTGGTAGACACCGGCGTTGTAGAGACAGTGGGTCGCGGCCGCGGCGTTCGCTACTTGCTGTCGCGGAGGTTCTATCGGTTCACTGGCAGTCCCGGGGCATACAGTCGCCGTCGCGGACTGGATCGGGGTACGAACAAGATGCTGTTGCTCCGGCATATTCAGTCGGCCAGCCGCAGTGGTTGTTCATTGGCCGAGCTTCAGGACGTATTGCCAGGATTGTCGCGAAGTCAGGTCCAAGGATTGCTGCGGGAGTTGCGTAGCGACGGTGACATCCACGTTGTCGGCCGAACGCGCGCGGCACGGTGGCGGGTCGGAACCGCGTAAAGTGCAAGATTCAAAAAAGCAATCACGCTGCATTCAATTCAGCAATACCGCAGTACAATTGTCGTAACTAATTGTTTTAATACCAAATTTATTGACGCCAAATTGCTTTTCCGATTGCTTGGATAAGCGAATAAGTTTCAATCCCCGAGTTTCACTGCGCTGCGAACTCCAGAACCGCGTCGGTTTCGCCCTGCCCATGGCCGCGATACTCGCCCTCGCCTTCGTGCGCGCCGGACGCGGGGAACGCATGCTTGACGGCTGAGTCCAAACATTGCGGGAAGCACACCATCGGCGCCACGGACTGGGTTCCTACGCGAACAAGGCCCTTGCCGGTTGTAGCCAGGAACGCGGCGACACCTCGCCAACCTTAACCTCGGCGCAGCCGGTGAACGCCGCGTAGTCGACGACCGCGTCCCCGAATGCGGACAGGAACGCATCCGTCACGTCGCCTTCGAGGAACAGCGCCTTGATCTCGAAGAGCCCCTTGGAGCGATGTGCCTTGCAGTCCATGCGGCCCACCAGGCGGTCCCGCCACAGCAAGGGCAGCGCGAAATAGCCGTAGCGTCGTTTCGCCGCAGGCACGTAGCACTCGATGGTGTAGTCGAAGTCGAACACCTGGGCCGCGCGTCGGCGCTGGATGACCACGTTGTCGAAGGGCGACAGGATCCGCACCATCGGGGCGAACCGCTTCGGTGGCCCATCGAATGCACCCGACCGGGCATAGATGGGTTCGCCAGCGGCGGTTTGATGCACGATGAGCCCACCCGCGCGGACCCGCTCCGCGACTTGCTGCCGGACCATGGCGCGCACTTTGGGGTCGCGGCGCAGGTAGTTGATGGTTCTTGCAGTAGCAAAGCCGTGGGCGCGCATCGTCATGTCGATGAGATGGTCGACGTGCTCCTCGACATCAGGCTCCCGCATGTCGACGTTGGACGGTAGAAATCGCTCGGCAAGCTCGTAGCGCTTCTGGAAGCCTTGCCGTTCGATGCTGACCAGTTCGCCCTCCATGAACAACTGCTCGAGCGCCCGCTTGGCAGGTTTCCGGTCCCACCAGCCGGTGCGGCGCTGGCGCGAATCTTCGAAATCCCTGGCGAACAGCGGCCCCTCGGCGCGAATCCGATCCAGCACCCAGGCACGCAGGCGCTGGCTCTGATCGTGGTGCCACCACCCCCACTCGCCGTTCGCGACACCGCGCATCATGGGCAGAGCGAAGCGGTAGTCGCGCATCGGCAGGTAGCACGCCGCATGGCACCAGTACTCGAACGCGCGATGCGCCTTGACGAGACGATTCAGCAGCGATTCGTCGTACTTGGCGACCCGGTTGTAGAGGATGTGGTGGTGGGCACGGGCGACCACGGAGATGGTGTCGATCTGGACGTGGCCGATCTGGCAAAGGGCCTTCTCGACTCCGGCCATCCCGGATCCGAGCTTGCGCTTTCCCGCGAGCCCCTGATGCTCGAGCGCCAGGCTACGCAGCTTCCGAGAGCTGGGCGAACGGGTCACGGAGCGCCGAAGGTCCACTGTCGGCAGACGATGGTGACGCGATAGTCGCCGCGGGACGCGGTGAGTTTCCTCGGTTGGCGCCTGCCGTCCCAATCGTCCCAGGCGGCGACCTTGATCTGCCAACCCAGTTGATCGAACGCATCCGCGTCGACGCCGCTAGCCGGCCACTCGGGGGCGGGGCGCCCGGTGATCCAACTCGACAGCGCGCGGATCGGCACATCCAGGCGAAGTTCGCGGCGTATCCAGTCCCGCGCCTGGCCATCGGTGACGCGCTCGCCCCGCGCTGTACGCACCAACAGCCTGTCGCCGTCCGCGACCAGGTGCGTTCGGCCCTGTCCCAAAGGCCCCCAGAATTCCACATCGAAGCCCGATTCGTATTGTCGCCAAAGAAAGTCCGCACTCGCGCCCGCTGTGCCGGCCACGGCGCCGACGCGTCCTACAACGCTGAAATCCAACTCCCGAGCTGTAGGCGGGAGCGTCGCGCAAGCACCGATCAACAACGGCATCAAGGAAAAAAATACGTTGACCAGTAGGGGGTTAGCGCCAGTCCTTCGCCGCTCTCGGGAGGCCGGAAAGTCGCACTCATCTGGTACCATTACGGTTTTCTTTTCGTCGCGTTGGCGCAAATGGCCCTCCTGGCTTACGGTGTTAGTTTCCGAACCGCGCCCATCGACATGCGGGAGCGCATCTCATTCGCACTGCGGGAATTGCCGCGTGCGCTCTCCCGTCTTGGCGAAGTCCCGTCGCTGTCCGAAGCCGCGATTCTCTCCACCTGCAATCGTACCGAAATTTATTGTGCACTAGACGCGCCGAATCACGATCCCGTCGAGGATTGGCTTGCGCGGTATCGCAGCATACCGGTCGACGAGCTGGCGGACTCCGCCTATGCGCTATGGAACGCCGAGGCGGCCGCGCACGTGATGCGGGTCGCCGCCGGGCTGGAATCCCAGGTGCTCGGGGAGCCGCAGATCCTGGGTCAGGTCAAGTCCGCATTCGACGCGGCGCGGCAAGCCGGCGCCGTCGGGCCGGAACTCGACCTGTTGCTTCAGAGTTCGCTCAACGCCGCCAAGCGCGCTCGCACCGAAACAGACATCGGCAAGAATCCGATCTCCATCGCCTACGCCGCCGTGACCATGGCGCAGCACATCTTCGCCGACCTGTCGATGGTCGACGCCCTGCTTGTCGGCGCCGGAGAGATGATCGATCTCGTGGCGCGCCATCTGGGCCAGGCGCAGGTGCGCAACATCGGTATCGCCAATCGCACGTTCGATGCCGCCGAAGACTTGGCGCGCGCGAACGGCACCGGTAGCGCGATCCACCTGGAGGAACTCGAGAAGCATCTGCCGGAGTACGACATCGTCATCAGTTCCACCGGCAGCGCCAGCCACATCATCACGCGGCACATGATCGAAAGCGCGATCCGGGAGCGACGCCATAAGCCGATGTTCCTGGTGGACATCGCGGTGCCGAGGGATATAGAACCCGCCGTTGGCGATCTCGACGACGTGTTCCTGTACTCGATCGATGACCTCACCGAGGTCATCGAAGACAACGTGGCGACGCGACGCGAGGCCGCTGAACAAGCCGAGGCGATGGTCGCGGAGGGCGTCGAGCGCTATACGAGGCAACGACGCGTGCGGGACAATCAGGCTTTGCTTCGACAGTTTCGCGAACGCGCGGAGGAGGCCCGCGACGAAGAACTCGCCCGCGCCCTGCAGCGCCTGGGCACGGAGCACGATCCCGAGAAGGTGATCGAGCGGCTGGCCCGCGACTTGACCAACAAACTCGTCCACGGGCCCATTGCGGCCATCCGGGACGCCAGCGCTGACGGCAGAACCGACATCCTCAACTACCTGCGCTCGCGCTACGGGCTGGATTGACATGCTGTCCGCGACCCTATCGGCCAAGCTGGATCGGCTGATCGACCGTCAGAATGAACTGTCGTCACTCCTTTCCAACCCGGAAGTTGTTACCGACCGCAACCGCTATACGGCGTTGATGAAGGAGTTCGCGGAACGCCAGCCCGTGCTGGCCGCCTACGGCACCCTGAACAAGGCGACGTCTGCGCTGGCGGAATCCGAAGACCTGCTTGACGACGACGACCCGGAACTGCGGGAACTCGCGCAGGAAGAGGCCGAGGAGCTGCAAGCCGAGGCGGAGCAGGCCGAGCGCGAACTGAAACGGCTGCTGCTGCCCAAGGATCCGGACGACTCCCTCGATGTGTTCCTCGAAATTCGCGCGGGGACCGGCGGCGACGAAGCGGCGCTGTTCGCGGGCGACCTGTTCCGCATGTACGGCCGCTACGCCGAGGAGCGCGGCTGGCGCCTCACGAAACTCGCCGAGCGCCACTCGGAACATGGCGGCTACAAGGAAGTTGTCGCGCGCATCGCCGGCAAGGACGTATTCGAACGCCTGAAGTTCGAGTCCGGGGCGCATCGGGTACAGCGCGTGCCGGAGACAGAATCCCAAGGGCGCGTTCACACCTCGGCATGTACCGTGGCGGTCCTTCCGGAACAAAAAGAGATCGACGCGGTGGACATCGACGCCAAGGATTTGCGCCTCGACACGTTCCGCGCCTCCGGCGCCGGCGGCCAGCACGTCAACAAGACCGACTCCGCAGTGCGTCTGACCCATCTGCCGTCGGGCATCGTGGTCGAATGCCAGGACGAGCGATCCCAGCACCAGAACAAGATTCGGGCGATGTCGTTGCTCAATGCCAAGCTGCTCGATCAGGCGCGCGCCGAACAACGCAACGAGCGCGATCAAACGCGCCGCAATCTGGTTGGCACCGGCGACCGTTCGGAGCGCATCCGGACTTACAACTTCTCCGAGCGCCGCGTTACCGACCACCGCATCGGACTGGTGCTCTACAGGCTCGAGGAGGTATTGAACGGCAACCTCGATGCGTTCATCAGTCGATTGACGGAAGAACACCAGGCGGATTTGCTGGCCGCCATGGGCGAAGGCGAATGAGCACGCTAGGCACCTGTTTCGCGGCGGCTAGCGCCACTCTGCCTAGAGTCGAGGCCGAACTGTTGACGGCACATGCGCTGCAGCAGCAATCGAGCGCCCTGTATGCATTCCCCGAACGCCGCGTCCCCGACCGGCTGATGCGTCGACACGTGGACTGTATCGAGCGGCGCCAGCGCGGCGAACCGGTGGCCTACATCACCGGCGAGCGCGGATTCTGGAACCTGACGCTCGCCGTGGACCGGCGCGCGCTGATTCCGCGCCCGGAAACCGAGTGCCTGGTCGAGGCCGCCCTGGCGCGCATATCCAGTGCCGGAGTTGCCCAACCGCCCATGGTCTGCGGCCTGCCGGGGGCACCGCCGCGCGCGCGCGTTCTGGACCTTGGAACCGGATCCGGCGCCGTGGCGCTGGCCGTGGCGACCAGTTGCCCGACGGCGGAAGTCGAGGGCATCGACTGCGACCCGGGTTGCATCGCCCTCGCCCGGCGGAACGCCGAACATCTGGGAATCAGCGCCACTTTTTTCGAGTCCGACTGGTTTTCGGCAGTCCGGGGCACCTACGATGCGATCCTGGCCAATCCTCCCTACATAGCGGAAGGCGATCCCCATCTCTACCGCGGCGATCTGCGCTTCGAACCGCGCGGCGCGCTGGTCGGCGGATCCGATGGTCTGCGGTATTTGCGGCGTATCGTGCACCAGGCGCCGAACCACCTTGATCGGGGCGGAACCCTGCTGGTCGAACACGGCTACGATCAGGCCGAACCTGTTCGCGCATTGTTCCGAGACGCGAAGTTCGAAAGCTTGGAAACGCTGAACGATATGGCTTCACTCCCGCGCGTTACCTTGGGGCGATGGGCGTGAACGACGACCAACTCCTGCGCTATAGCCGCCAGATCATGCTGCCGGAGTTCGATATCGCCGGACAGGAGCGGCTCTTGTCGGCTCGTGTGTTGATCGCTGGCGTCGGCGGACTCGGCTCGCCGGCAGCGATGTATCTCGCGGCCGCCGGCGTCGGCCATCTCACCCTCGCCGATGACGATGCCGTCGACCTTTCGAACCTGCAGCGCCAGATCGCACATGGCGAAGCGACCGTGGGTCAACCCAAGGCAACCTCCGCAGCGTCGGCGATCTCCCGAATCAACTCCACCGTCAGGACGGTTCCCCTGTGCCGCAGGCTGGAGGGCGATGTCCTCGCGGCGGCGGTGGCCGATGCGGATCTCGTACTCGACGCCACCGACAACATGGCGAGCCGCGTCGCCATCAATGGTCTGTGCGTGGACACCCGGACACCGCTGGTCTCCGGGGCCGCCATTCGGATGGAAGGACAGGTCGCGGTGTTCGATGCCAGAGAGGCGGACTCGCCGTGCTACCAGTGCCTGTATCCCGAAGGGGAAGGCGAAGCCCTGAACTGCGCCGAGAACGGCGTCATCGCGCCCCTGGTCGGCATCGTCGGCACGGTGCAGGCCATGGAAGCGGTGAAGCTGATCGCCGGCGTCGGCGACACGCTCGTTGGCTATGTACTCTATCTCGACGCCAAGCGCATGGAGTGGCGCAAGTTCACGCTGCCGAAGAACCCGAACTGCGCCGTTTGCGGCAAGCGCCTACAACCCGAGAACTGACCCTGGCCGACGATATCGTTGATGTCCTGATCATAGGCGCGGGTGCGTCCGGCGCCGCCGTCGCGTGGAGCCTCGCCGAAACCCGGATGCGCATCATGTGCATGGAACAGGGCGACTGGATGAATCCCGCCGAATACCCGAGCACCCGGCGCGACTGGGAAGTGCTGCAGGGAAGGGATTACTCGATCAGTCCCAACTTCCGCCACCGCGCGGCGGACTATCCGATCAACGACGACGACTCACCCATCGCGGTCGCCAATTTCAACGCCGTCGGCGGCAGCACGATTCTCTACTCGGCGCATTTTCCCCGTTTCCACCCGTCCGACTTCCGCGTCAGGTCCCTCGACGGCGTCGCCGACGACTGGCCAATCGACTACGCCTTGCTCGACCCCTATTTCGCCGAAAACGACCGCAATGTCGGCGTCGCCGGCCTGGCCGGCGATCCGGCCTATCCGCCGCACAACCCGCCGCTGCCCCATGTGCCGATGGGTCGGATGGGCGAAAAGATTGCCAGCGGTTTCAACAAACTCGGTTGGCACTGGTGGCCATCTGATAGCGCCATCGCGACCCGACAATACGAGGGTCGCGAACAGTGCGCCAACCTCGGCCCATGCAACGCCGGCTGCGCCACCGGCGCGAAAAGCAGCGCCGACGTCACCTATTGGCCCATGGCGCAACGCGCCGGCGTCGAGTTGGCGACGAACTGCCGTGTGCGCGAAGTCACCGTGGACGCGCGGGACATGGCCACCGGCGTCATCTACTACGACGAAAACGGCGTCGAACGTCTCCAGCGCGCGGAAGTGGTCATCATGGCATGCAACGGTGTCGGCACTCCGCGCCTGCTGCTCAATTCCGTCTCCGCGCGTTTTCCCCAAGGGTTGGCGAATCGGTCGGGCCTGGTGGGCAAAAACCTGATGTTCCACCCGTGGGGCAACGTCACCGGCGCGTTCGACGAGCCGCTCGAATCGCACTTCGGCCCCCAGGGGTGCTGCATCCTCAGCCAACAGTTCTACGAAACCGATCGGATGCGCGACTTCGTGCGCGGCTACAACATGCAGATCGTACGCGGCAGCGGACCCGTCGGCACGGCGCGCCAGGGCATCAACGACGGATCGATTCCCTGGGGCGCGGGACACCGCCAGGCGTTCGAGAAGTACTACGACCGGACCATCAGATTGGGAATCTGCTGCGAAGACCTGCCCGAGGAGTGCAATCGCGTCACCCTCGACCCCGAACTCAAGGACTCAAACGGCATCCCGTCACCGAAAATTACCTATCGACTGAGCGAAAACAGCGAGCGGATGCTGCAACACGGGCTCGAGAAAGGCAGCGAAGTCATGCGCGCGGCGGGAGCGTGGGAAATCACGAAGCAAGGACCGCTCCGCATGGCCGGCTGGCACCTGCTCGGAACGGCCCGCATGGGCACGGACCCGGAACGGTCCGTAGTCAACGCGTGGGGGCGGAGCCACGACGTCCGCAACCTGTTCATCGTCGATGGCAGCGTCTTCGTCACAGCGGGCGGCGTCAATCCGACAACCACCATCCAGGCGGTGGCGCTCTACATCGCCGATTCGATGAAGAAGAACCTCGCCAATTTGTTCGACTAGCTGAAACATAGCCGAGATTTACACCATGAAATCTGTGTGGCTACCCATCAGATTTCCGGGTACGTTGATGCGGGCTAGACCGGGCTAGACGAGGTCCCTGACGCGTTCCGCCACGACTTCTACGCCCTCGGAGAAAGATAGGTAGTCGACGATGCGGCCAAAGGGATCGACAACGTAGACCGTCGACGAATGCGACACCTGGTAGTCGTTCGCGCCACGCGGCGGGGCGTCCTGAAGGAACGTCTTGAAGGATTCCGCGACACCTTCAAGGGCCGCGCGCGAGCCCGTCAAGCCCACGAAACGATGATCAAAGCGCTCGACGTACGCTGCGACTGTCGCGGGGACGTCGCGCTCCGGGTCGACCGAGATGAATACCGGCGTAACGCCGCGCGAATGCCCGGTGTCGTCAAGTTCCGCCATCACGCGGGTCAGATTGCTCATGTGCGTGGGGCAGATACCGTGACAATTCGTAAACCCGAAGAAGACCAGCAGATACCGTCCGCCGAAATCCTTTTGCGTAACCGTATCGCCGTGCTGATTCGTAAGCGAAAAGGTCACCCTGCCGTCGGCTTCGTAATACCTGACCGCCAGGGCGAAAGATGCGGCGACAACGGCGAGAACGACGCCGAAGAAACCGATGCTCTTGATTCGTGGCGATATGTGCATGCTGCTTCCCTACGGCTTGCGCGCGGACGCGACCGACCATGCCCCGAAGAATACCGGATAGAGCCAAGTGATGGACAACGCGACTCCAAGCACCAGCAAGCCCTGGCCCAACAGCACCTGATCGTCGAGCAGATAGCTATTGCACAAACGATCCGGAGAGATGAGATACAGCCAGCCAAGGCGAAAACACATCGCCAGAAACTCTATCTTCACGAGGGCCCGGGCGATGGGATGCAGGCGGCGCCAGCTCCACGCCAGCGGCATGCCGGCCAATGTCACCAGTGAGGCGTACTTGGCCGCGGCAACCGCCGGCGCTTGCAGCGATGCATCGAGCCAGCGCGGAATCATCCAGAAGGCCAGGGCGAAGGTGACCAACAGGATGCCGGGGATGCCGCCCCCGTTTAGCGGTTCCAGCGCCTTGCGCCAATGCGGCTCAATGCGCTGCCCGAGGACAAACCCCACTGCTACCAGCAAAGGAATCTCCACCAGCACATGACTCAGCAGGCGCGACTCCAACCAGGTGCCGAAGGGCGTCAGCGCGACTGCGGCCCACGCGGCCAAGGCGACCGCTACCCAAGCGCGTTCCGGAGTTGCGACTGCAGTCGAATACCGGGCTAACCGGCCGTCAACCGCCATTCGATGGCCTGCAACAGTCCGGGTCGATCATCGAAGTCGTATATGCCGACCACTCGACCCCGGTCCACGAGATAGATCGCGGTGTTATGCACAAATCCCACGTTCGGTTCCGGAATAACCACGACGCCCAGGTCGCGCAATACGGCGATGAGGTCGTCTTCGTTTTCGAAGCGGGCCGCATTCCAGAGATCAGGCGCCGCCCCGAAACGACTCAGGTAGCCCGCAAGCTCGACGGGGCCGTCATGCTGGTAATCGAATGTCAGACTGAGCAGCCCGACGCGATCGTGCCAGCCGCGCGAAACCAGTTCGCCTTGCAGGTCGCGAAAGGTCGAACCCAATGCCACGCAGACCGTTGGACACCTGGTGTAGATGAAGTCGACGACGGCTATCGGGCGCTCCAGGGCCGCCAGCCCGATGGATCTGTCCCCAACGTCGCGCAGCGTCGCGTCCGGCAGGTCGTGCGGCCGCTCACGAATGTCGAGCCGGCGCGCGCTCTCGGCCGTCCAGGCGGCGCCGCCGTCCGTCGCCGACCAGAGGGTGAGACACCCTCCGAGCAGCACGGCTACGGTGGCTGCCGCCGACAGCCACCGGTTCATGTCATCCTGGCGCTCTTCAGACTGGTCAGGAATCGCAAGGCAAACACGGCCGCGCCAAGCACCACGAGCACCGCCAGGATAGACGAACTCTCGCTGTAGCCGACCCACTCGGGCAGATGTTCAGCGAAGCGCCGAGGAACCGACGCGTAACCGCTGACGAGGAACATGAACGAGAACGCCAGACCCGATGCCGCGTACACCCAGAACGCCACCTTGTCGATCGCCTTGTACGCGCCACCCTGATTGGTGACGTGGTACATGAAGCCGAACAACATGGCCACCAGTCCCAGAATCAAGTACGTATGCACATGGCCGGGTACCCACATGGTGTTGTGCATGACATTGTTGACCGCAATCGTCCCGTCGATGATCGCCGGAATAATGCCCACGCCCCAACCGAAGATGGACAGGAACAGCAGTCCGGAAACGATATCCCACCGCATTCCAGACCTGTACACATTCGTTAGCGCGGTGTAGGCGGTCACGATCAGGATCGGGATTCCGCTCAGGTAGGAAATTACCTGGCCGAGGATCAATGCCCAGGTTGGCATCACGAAATCCATCAACAGGTGGTGCGGATAGACCGCCATCACCATGATGGTCGATGCGGTCCACGCGGCCAGGAATACCCGGCTCGAGGGCCACGGCCGCTTCGTGTATGTCGGCAGGATCTCGTACACCGCGATGACCGCCTGGTAGATCGTCGCGTTGATGAATACATGCCCGAAGAAGTAGATCAGGTTCTTGGTCAATAACGGGTCAACGGCGAACGTCGGCTCGAAAAGGTTGACCAGTATGAGAACCAGGACAACGGCACCGGCCGTGATACCTGCGGTATTGATGATCAGGACCATGGTGGACGCAACGACAGTGGGCGGGGGCGGCTCACCCTCGCCGCGACCGAAGAGATGCGGCCAGCCAAGGCCCTTCGCGAGCGAACCGTACCTGGAGATGATCGCGCGCGCCGCATCGAGGTAAAGCAGGAGGAAGCCGACGCCGATGGACATCAGGCCCAACAGGTAGCACGCCGCGCCGGCGTTGCCCCAGGCACCCATTCCATGGGACGGCAGCGGAAACAGGAAGGTCCAGCCGCCGCCGAAACCGCCGATGAAGATGCCTCCCAGGATCAACACCACGCCCAACAGGAACAACGCCAGGTTGGTCCAGAGGATGCCGACGGTCAGGTCGACGTAGCGCCGCAGGAAGTACCACATCACGGCACTGCCCGCGAGGCCGGAAATACCGACCATTCCAGCCCCGTGGGCCGTCATGACTTGATAGAAGATATCGGGCGGCATCCAGAGCCAGTCCGCCTGGCCGACCCGCATGAGCAGGCCAAGTGCCATCATCAGAACAAACACCAGGGCGGAGATAGCGAGGTAGGTCAGTACGCCCACGCGGGCGGACGTCGGTAGAGGTGAAAGTGTTGTGGTTGCTTCGCTCATGCGCCGTCCCTCCCGTCGTGCGCGTTGGTCGCAGCGGCATGATCGGGATGCGCGACGACCTCGAAATTGCTCATCATGGCGTGATGCGCGGTACCGCAGTACTCCAGGCAAAGCAGCTTGTGAGTACCAGGTTCGCGCAATGTGATCTGCAGCGAGTTGACGTATCCCGGCATCGCCTGGGTCTGTCCCAATAGCCGCATGTTCGGATCGTAGACGCCCAGGCCGTGGTTGACGTCGCCGGCGGTAACCTCGAACACCACTGTGTCATCGGCCATCACGGAATCCTGGCTCAGCGTCCAAAGCCACTGGCGGCCATCTACCTGGATCTTGACCGCGCCTTCGGCGGCATCTCCCCGTGTGGCCGCATACGGCAGGTCCAGCGTAGTGATCACCGTGATGAGCACTCCCGCCACCACGACCACCCAGAACAGACCGGTGCGGATACCGAACGCCTTGGCCTGCACCGGACCATAGTCGACGCTCTCTTTGCCCGCGTTTATCGCAATAAAGACAAAGACTCCTACGACCACCGCCATCAGAACGATGGTTACAAGAAAGATCGTGTCTTGAATCATTCGACTGCCCTCCCCAATTGCCCGAAGGCAATCTTGTTGTCGCTAGCCGAGGCGTATTCCGCGACGCGTTTCGCCAGCTTGATCCGCCCAGAGTCGCATGGCCCAACGCTAACTCATGTTTGTCGGGCTGACCAGCGATTTTGAGGCGGGAGCGACCCATTTGTTCGCGCTTAATCCGCGTCGTGCGATTGCCGCAAGTCCCACGGTAAACTAGTGTCATCCGATTCGGGAACGGCATGATGAGCCAAGAAATCATCGGCTCCGACGGAGCCCTCACGGCAGCGCGACGCGAGACATTGCGGGTGTTGCTGGACATGATCATTCCCGCGAGCGAGGACGGTCGCTTCCCGAGCGCAGCCGAAGTCGATGTTCTCGATCATATCCGCGAGTCACAGAGCCAACTGCTGCCCGCGTTGCGTGAAGACCTCGGCCGCCTCGATGGGCAGGCGGAACAACGTTTCGGCACGGCATTCGCGCGGCTTGTAGCTTCAAGGAGGAATAGCATATTGGACGACATCAGGGCGGTCGAACCGGGCTTTCTGAACGTCTTGGCGCTGCAGACCGCGACCTGCTACTACCAGGACGACCGCGTCCTGCGCGCGCTCGGCATGGAAGCGCGCCCGCCCTTCCCGAAGGGCTACGAGGTGTTGTCAGGTGATCTGGCGCTGCTCGATCCGGTGCGCAAGCGGGGCAAGTTGTACCGCGACGCGCCCTGACGCTGTCGTCACTGCGAGCCCCGCGCTTCTTCGGGTAAACGCTCCTTGTCCGTCGCGTCCTCGATTCGCGGCCGCCCGGCGACGAGCCAATAGCCTAGTCCCATCAATACAGCGCCCGCGACGGCGTTACCGAGCGTCACCCACACCAGGTTATGGGCTGCGCCCGCGAACGAGACACCCTCGGGATGCTCCGAAAACAATGCGACCGAGAACACGGTCATGTTGGCGACGGAGTGCTCGAACCCCGCAGCGATAAAGGCGAACAAACACCAGAAGATGATGATGCACTTGGCGGCGTCGTTGTCGGTCCTCGCCGAGCCCCAGATGGCGAGACAGACCAGCCAGTTGCATAGAATGGCGCGAACGAACAACTCCCAGGCCGGCGCCGTCATCTTCTTCTCGGCCACGGCATGGATCAGGTCCTGACCCCCCTCCTGCAGCACCGCGCCGCCCCCTCCCGCGACGAACAAGGCCCCCAGCAGTCCCGATCCGAGCAAGTTGCCTACCCAGGTCGTTCCCCAGGCGCGCAGGAGGTCCAGGGTCCTGATCGTGCCCGTCAATCGGCCGATGGTCATGTGCATCGCGTGGCCGGTGAACAATTCCGAACCGGCAAAGATGACGAGCGTCAGCGCAATCCCGAAACTCGTGCCCATGACCAGGCCACGCCACGACGGGTCCGCCGTCTGCCCCACCGAAAAAATCAACAGGATGCCCATGCCCACATAAGCACCCGCCATCATCGACGCAACCCAGAAACCGCCCGGGTTGTCGCCGAGGAACAGTGTTTTTTCGCGAGCCAGCGCGGCCAGTTCGTGGATCGTACTGTTGCCTTTCATCTCTTCAGGGCATTAGCCAACCGCTCGACGCTCGCTCGCTTGACTCGGCGCGTCGGTCCACCTGGTGACGCACGACGTCCACGCCGCGCTCCGGGCACAATGTCGCGATCGCAACGTGGCCGCCGCTATCGCTGGCATAGGCAGCTACCGGAGAGCCGGGATAGTACGCCTTGGTATCTCCTTGACTGTGCTCGCGCCAAACATGCACATGCCCCAGAGCGAGGTAGTCGAATCCGGACTCCCGGATCTCGTCATGGGTAATCTGTGACGACGCCATGCCCACCCGCTGCTCCACCACCTGGCCGTGGGCTAGACCGACATTCCACAGTTCGCGGTGGCGCGGCGGCACGCCCTTTAGCGGCACGTTCTCCGGCGCGTGCTCGCGCATCGCCCTGCCCCAGACGCGCACGCCGATGTCCTCGAACTCCAGGCAATCGCCATCCGTCTCCAACAAGAGGTGGACATGACCGCCGTTGTGGCTGCCGTCGGCATCGAATTCAATGCGGTGCCAGACAGACCTGTCGTCATGCACGTCGTGGTTGCCAGGCAGCAGGACAACCGGACACGCGAGACGACCGAGCTGTTCGCGCACGAAATCGAAGTCGTCTTCCAGTACGCGGCCGTGATCGAACAGGTCCCCTACGATCAGCACGAGATCGGCTTCTTCGGCAAGCGCGACATCGATGACCCGAGCGAACGCCCGCTCGGCAGAATTGCGGAAGCCGCCGGCCGACTCGGATCGGATTCGGCCATCAAGATGGACATCGGAGGTATGAACGAGTTTGACCCGACGCGTCGTCATGAGGTTATCGTATCAGCTAACACGAATGCGGCGTACTCGTGCGCGTTCAGGCGAGAGCCGATCTCGGCCCGCGATTATTATCCCGTGTTCAGCAAGGCAAGGTCGTCAGCACTTAGCCGCTGACATATGTCGATGAACTCGAGCGTTGGCCACGAACACCCGTGTTCATGGATTTTACGCTCGACTCCTGGAACCTCGACGCCGTCAACTACGTATTCGATGATCACTGGCAACTTTACATGGATGGGCGGTTGTTCAATATTCACGAGGACAGGGAATGCTGCAGGCGATCGATCCGGACAGAGACCTGCGCGAATGCCTGCCCGAAGTGCGGTTGGACAACGCGCCGATCGGAACACTGTCGACGCGCGCAGCGCAAGAGATCGGGTTGACCGCCGGGATACCGGTAGCGATCGGTGGCGGTGACAACATGATGGGCGCAATTGGCACGGGTAACGTGACGCCCGGTGTCGTCACGATCAGTCTTGGTACGTCGGGTACCGTGTGCGCATACTCCGACAAGCCGATCATCGACCACGAGGGTGATGTTGCCGCTTTTTGCTCATCGACCGGCGGCTGGCTGCCGCTGCTGTGCACGATGAACTGCACGGTCGGAACCGAGCTTGTGCGCCAGCTCCTCGGCGTCGACATCGCGAGATTGGAGGTGCAACTCGCCGCGGCAGGGCGCGGAGCCGGAGGCGTAATCACCGTGCCGTTTTTCAATGGCGAGCGAACGCCGAATTTGCCTCAAGCCAAAGCCTGCATCATGGGACTGGATACCCGCAATACTCGCCCGGAAAATCTCTTGCGGTCCGCCGTCGAAGGCGCCACGTTTGCGCTGCGCCATGGTCTGGAAAGACTGATTGAACTGGGTATTGATGCAGAGGAGGTCGTACTTACCGGTGGCGGTGCGAAAAGCGGTGCCTGGAGGCAGATCGTTGCTGATGTTTGCAATGCGCCGGTCACGTTTCTAAAGAACGAGGAGAGCGCCGCGTTTGGAGCTGCACTGCAAGCGCTTGCAATGCTTGAAGGTGACAGTGCTGATATTCGCGATGTGACGAAACATCATCTGCAGCGCGATACGGAGCAGTGCTGTGACCCTGATCCATCCAATAGCAGTTTCTACAGCGAAGCCTATGGCAACTACCAAAACGCGGTGCGGCAAGTTGCCGCTCTATACGGCTGATCAAAAACGCCTTGAACGCAAGCGGAGTATCCGACTCCGGACCTTCGTATCTGACTTGACGAACACTGGGGAAAACGTCATGTCTCCCGTGAATACACTACGACCAGTGCTCTTCGCCTCTTCTTCCTGACTTCTTGAATGATCTTTGACACCCACCTCATCGTCGACTGGTCGGCGCGCTCCAGACCGAGCCCGGCGCGTCCCGCGAAGGACTCCATCTGGTGGTGTGCGGCCACGGATGGCGTTGCGGGCAACCCCGAGTACGCCAGAACTCGCCACGAAGCCATTGACCACCTGGCCGCCTTCCTCGCCGCAGAACTGGATGCAGAACGTCGCACCCTGGTCGGGTTCGACTTTCCCTTCGGCTATCCGGCTGGCGTCGCCCGGGATCTGACGGGCCGAGCATCCGCTTTCGCGCTCTGGGACTGGCTCGACGATCGAGTCGAGGATGCCAGGGACAACGGGAACAACCGCTACGAAGTGGCCCAGACCATCAACCGGATCTATCCCGGCGTCGGTCCTTGCTGGGGTCGCCCGGCGAGCTGGCCGTATCCCGACGTGCCGACGCGCAGATCCGCTCGCACGCGGCAGGACGCCCATCCACCGGAACGTCGCATCGCCGATCACCGCGCCAAGGGTGCGAAGACAGTCTGGCAACTGGCCTACGCCGGGTCCGTCGGCTCGCAGGTGTTGTTGGGATTGCCGGCCCTGAAGCGACTGGTCGGGGACCCGAGAATCAAGGGCCAAGCTGTGATTTGGCCTTTTGACCCCGGGCTGTCGGCACCCGACGCGCCGGTTGTGATCGCAGAAATCTACCCTTCCCTTCTCAAGCCGGAGATTCGCCAGCGCAGAAAACAGGGCGAAATTCTCGATGCCGCCCAGGTGCGAGTGAACGCGGATGCGTTCGCGCGACTCGACAAGCGCTGCCGGCTGGCACCGCTGTTTGGGGGAGATGAGAGACTTACCGCAGAAGAACGCCGCATTGTTGAAACCGAGGAAGCGTGGATCCTCGGCCTCGGTCACGAAGACGCGCTGCGGGATGCGCTCGACTTGTTGTAGGTCCCGTTCAAGCCGTCAATATGGTGAACTGGATAGATGCGCGCGTCGTGCTGGCTATCCACGACCGTCAGCTCGCCGAGCATGGAGCGGACGGGATACGCGACGGCGGAGCAATAGAGTCCGCGTTGGCGCGTCCGGCGAACCTTGCCGCCTATGGCAATCCCGACGCTGCCGAGTTGGCAGCGGCCTACATCCATGGGCTCGCCACGGATCACGGGTTTATCGACGGCAACACGCGCACGGCCTGGGTGACGGGGCGCATCACCGAGACCGAACTCGTCCTCTGGCTTCGATTGCAGCTACGCACCTGATCGAAAACGGGCAGCGAAACCCCTTGAGCGAGCAGCGCGTTCCGCTGCGTCCGTATCGCTGCTTGACTTGATCCTGGAAGAAGGGGAACAATGATAGCGCTACGTTAGCAATCCCACCCTTGGGAGAATCTCATGGGAAAGTACGACACCTTGGGAAGGTATCTTTCGGGACAACCCAGCGACTCCTGCACGCTGACATTCCCCGAAGTGGAGGAGATCATCGGCGGTCCTCTCCCGGCAAGCGCCCGAGCACATCAAGGCTGGTGGGGAAATGACAAGACTCACATCCAAGCGCATAGCTGGATGCACGTGGGCTGGAAGGTCACGCAACATAGTCTTCTGCGGCGGGGACACGTACATTTCACGCGAATTGTTCACGACAACCTCTCCGATGAGGGCCCGCAGGTGTCGCAGGTCATCGTACGCAACCTTGACGAAAGGGTAGTCGCCGAGTTGAAGCGGAGAGCGAAACAGAGCGGACGTTCTCTCGAAGGCGAGTTGAGAGTGATTCTGACCGAAGCTGCGCGCCCGCAGCGGACGGAGTTGATCGCCCAGGCCGACCGCGTCCGGTGCATGACGCCCGGCCCCCTGGAAGACAGCGTGACCCTACTGCGCCAGGATCGTGACAGCCGATGAACCTGGTGATCGATGCAAGCGTCGCGTGCAAATGGTTCTTCGAGGAGAACCTCTCCTCCGAGGCGCGTGCCCTGGCCGAATCGGAAGCCACTTTCTCCGCGCCGGACACGATCCTCGTGGAGTGCGCGAACGCGGCTTGGCGGAGGGTGCGAAGCAAAACCATCCCCGAAGCGCAGGCGCGGGCCTTCCTCAAGGCCCTGCCACAATGGTTTGAGGCACTGGTTCCATCACCGCGGTTGCACGAAGTGGCTTTTGAAATGGCTTGTGTGCTTGATCACCCCGTCTATGATTGCCAATATCTCGCACTTGCTCAGGACAAGGAGACACGCCTGGTCACGGCGGACCTTGCCTTTGTGAACCGAGTCGGTCACTCGCGATGGAAGGACAGGATCGAGAGTCTAGCCAGCCAGGTTTTGTGACAGCAGTTCACGCAGCGCGTCGTCGTCAGAAATGTCTTCCTTCCAGCCATAAGCAGCAGCAACAGCGGCATCGAGCCTTGCGTGCGCGTCCGCGAGCCACTGCGGGCGGGCGTTGTAGAGATGCGTCAGGGTGCGCTGCTTGAGCTTTTTTGCCGCCACTTCGTCGCGGGGAACGGGGCGCTTGGGATAGCCCGGTGCCGGTTCTTCCACCCACTCCACCCATTCGGGCGGATGCAACCAGCGATCACGCAGTTCTACCAACCGGCGCGCGGCCTTGGAAATGGCCATCGCGCGCGGATCGGCAGCGTAGGCGGTGGCGGGAGAGTCCGGCCACAGTCCATTTGGAAAGGGGAAGGTCTCGAAGGTTGTGGTGGGCGTATATCGCGGATCGTTGCCCTTGCCAAGCCATGTGCCGAGGCGGAGCGACCACGCCTCGTGAAACCGGCTGTGCAGAATGCCGAACGTGGCGTCATCGTCCCGGGCGATGACAATCAATTGATGATCGGGACAGATGCGTGCGTCCAGCCATACGAACAACCGATGCTTGGCGACATTGGGCGTTGCGATGAATCGAGGCAAGCCATCCAGCGCCCGCCACATACCCTGTCTCGGCTCGACGTGCCGCCACCAGTAGTCGCGATAGGACTTGCGACGATTCCCTTGCCGCATCGGGTAAACGTGTTCCTTGGCGTGTTGAAACGGCGCCTCGTACAGTGCTGCTTCTTCCCGCACCATGTCCCAACCGAAGTCGACGATCCACTTGTCTGCCGAGCGCCTTGTCACGTCCCTGCCGTTCACCCATGGCCCGAGGACATCCGCATTGGGTCTGCCGTTCGGGTTAGCAGGCACGCGCAGCCACTCCCGCGCCCGCGTTCCCGGGACATCGAAAGGGCCTCCCTTGGTATCACCCATGAATGCGACACCCCTATTCCGGTAGAGACGCTGCGCGCGCGTCAAATCGATGCCAGCCGTCAGATCGGCGTGTATGGCGTCTACCCGTTCACCATCAAGCCTTCGCTCCGAGGCCGATTCGTCACTCGACGGCTCAAAGCACACCAGCGAGACACGCACAGCCGCACCGTCAATGACCCAAGGCTCGTCGCTCCACGCATCGAAGATTGGTCGGCCGGCGGTGGCCGCCGCGAGCGCCCGGCGATTCGCCCCGCCCCGGATAGAGTTGGTGGCCACCAGACCCACTCGCCTTGCGTTGCCCTCGCCCACATGCTCTCCCGCCTTCACAAACCAGTAGCAGACGAGATCGGCTTCCGCCGGCACCCGGCCCTTGTACAGGGAAAAAATACGAGATACGTAATCCTCGCCAAGACCTTCGTTGAGGAGCTTTCCACCCAGAAACGGTGGGTTGCCGATCACGACATCGGCCAGCGGCCAATCCGGCTCGTTACCCTCCGGTGTCACGATCGCGTCACGGCACTCGATGGTGTCCAGCGGCTTGAGGATCGGGTCGCGCGACTCCTGGAACCCATTGCGCCGCATCCACTGGATATCACCGATCCATACCGACACCCGGGCCAACTCCGCCGCATAGGCGTTGATTTCGATCCCTCTGACGTTGGCCGGGCCCACCGCCGGAAACGCGCGCTGTAGTCCCAACGCTTCGGCATCCAACTGGATGCGGTGTTCCAGGTCCTTGAGTGCATGCAGTGCCAGATAGAGAAAATTGCCCGATCCGCACGCCGGATCCAACACCGTGAATTTCCTTAGCCGCTCCAGGAATACCCGCAGCGACTGATCTACCAGCGCGCGCCGTCGTGTACTCGCCGCCCTCGACTTCGCCTTGGTCGCACGTTCGAGACCGGCAGCGATATCGGACCGCGCCTGCTCCCATTCCGAGAGCCATGGACGGACGATCACCGGCTCGATGATGCGCATGATCTTGTCCCGGTCGGTGTAGTGGGCGCCAAGCTGTGCGCGCTTATCCGGGTCGAGCCCGCGCTCGAACAGGGTGCCCAGGATCGAGGGGTCGACCTCCGACCAGTCGAGGCTCGCCGCCTTGAGCGTCGTCTCAATATCGGGCCGCGTGAGCGGCAGCGCCGCGTCGTCATCGAACAGTCCACCATTGAACCAGTCGACCGCCTCGAATCCGACCCTGCCGCCAGTGGACATCGCGCCGAAAAGGTCCCGCGCCAGATCGGCAAGTTCGTCAGGCCGCTGCCGCGCCTGTTCCAGCATGCGGGTGAACATGTCGTTCGGGAGAAGGCCGACATCCTCGGCGAACATGCAGAACACCAAGCGGTTGATGAAATGCGCCACTCCCTGCGCGGCATGCCCGCGGTCCCGGAGAGACTGCGCCAGCGATGCGAATGTGGCTGCCGCGCGCTCGGTCAGCGCCTGCCGACTCTCACCCGGACGGAGCCGCTCCGGATCGGACATCGCCCACTTGAGCTTGTCGCGGGCAGCCGCATCCGCGAGATCGTCCAGCACGAACTCGTGCGTCTCGCTAACGCTGTTGGTCCAGTTGGTGCGGATGCGGAACCGCGCCATGTCGGAGACGATCAAGAGCGGCGGGTTCTCCAGGGCCAAGGCGTATTGCCGGAGTTGCGCGAACGCGTTGTCGAGGTTCGCGTGCTTGCCCTTGTACTCCCAGGCGAAGTGATGCCGCTTCCACACGTCGGCCCAACCGTCGCCGCCGGTGTCTTTGCGCGCCCCGCGCTCGAAGCAATAGCGTTCGCCCGTCGGGTCTGCTTCCGCCGGCGTCGGCTCGCCGAGCAGCCGACAGAGATCGATGAAGTGTTCCTGCGATCCGGAACGCTCCTTCAACTCGGAATCCCGCCACTTTGCGATGAACTCACCCGGCGTCATGGCATGTGCCCGCATGGGCAAGTCCGACGCATACGTCTAAGCCGCGTTCTCATGGAACAGTTCCAATGGACAAGAGCACTATCGCTACTCTTGTCCATTATACGGCTGTCCAACGTTCCCTCTGAGTGTCACGCAAGCTGTGCCGGTCCCCAAGCCTGAGTCGCGGGACGTTGCTGGGGCGCAGGCAACCATTGCTTATGGACGAGATCGAACTCGAAGCGGCGCACAAGACCCACTTCAGAACGATCTTTCTCTCGGATATCCATCTCGGCACGAGGGGCTGCCAAGTCGAACGTCTGCTCTCGTTCCTGAAGGCACACACCTGCGACAACCTGGCGCCTGCGGACGAAACTCCACTGGCCACAGTCGCACACCGACGTCATGCGGCAGTTCCTGACCATGGTCAAACGCGGCACCAGGCTGACGTACGTGACCGGCAACCACGACGAGTTCCTTAGAGGCTACTCCGGGCTGGTGCTCGGGGGCATCACCGTTGTGGAACAATCACAGCACGAGACCACGACGGCAAGAGATTGCTCGTCGTGCATGGCGACCAGTTCGGTCGCTCGCGATGGAAGGACAGGATCGAGAGCCTGGCTGGCCAGATTGCGTGACCGTAGCTCCCGCAACGCATCAAGTCAGACCCACCAGACAAGGCCGTGGTGCTGCGGATCGGAGAATCGGAGAGATGACGCGTCACATGTGCGCGTCCGATCGCCCGCGATCCCGCTTCACTCTCAGAACGCGAAGCGCAGGGACAGGCGGAGCCCGTGGCCCTTGAGCCTCCCCCGCGTTGCGGCCAGATCGAGAGGCAGCGGCTCGCGGCTTCCGTCGCGCCAGACCACCCGGCCCGCGCCCCGCCCGGTGCGAACCTCGCCAAGGTCGGTGTAGCGCCAGGCGAGTTCGAGCGTTGTACGCTCCCGTAGCGCCACCGACATCCCTGCCGTCATCATCCAGGCGACGTTCGTCCGGCTGGCGCCCGGCACGGTCGTCGTCGTTCTCGGGAACGTCATGTGTGTTTCGCCGATCCGCGTGCGGACGACGCCGGCGCCGGCCCCGACGAAGGGCACGAAAGGGCCGAGCCTCGCCGGCCCGAACGTAGGCAGGTCCGCATAAGCAGCAAATATCGCGGAGAGGGTCGACAGATCCGCGGCAACCGACTGCCGGCGGGTTGGATCGAGGAAATTCGCGCGTCCCCGGAAAGCGAGACGCGGGCGGTATTCGAACTGGACCTCGAGACGCAGCGTCCGTGCGGCAACATGGCCGATCCCGAGCTCGAGTGCGCCCGCCGTCCCGAAGTCTCCAGCCGAACGGGTTGGCGCACCATCGCCGCCCCGGCCACAGCCGTACAGCGCCGCCGGAGCCATGCTCGAACAGTCCCGATCCGAGAATACGGTCTCCGCCGCGCTGTCGAGGCCGAGTCCGGTCTTGACATAGAAATCGCCAGGGTCCGCGGCTGCGCAGCTTGCCGACACACCCGCCATGATCGACGCGGCGAACAGGCGCCGCCTCCAGACCCGCGCTCCCGCACGCCGGGCCGGGCCGCCCGCGCTCATGGGCGGTTTGGAGAATTGCTCCAATCCCTTCAGCTCCTCGATTGATCCGTGCTTCCAGTGACGCTGACGCACCCTATGCGCAGGACCTCACCGCAGATTGCATCCCGCGTCACTTGCTCGGGACAACCTCGTCGTTCGACGGCTTGCATGGAACAACACTGCCACCACCGCTGGAGGACTTGCAACGTCGGAGTTCCCTGGGCGTCACGGGCGCCCTGTAATCCAGTGGGCTGAAGGCTCCTCCTGTGCAACGATCCGCTTCGTGCACGCCGTGCCGAACAGTTCCGGGTAAACATCGGGATACTCGGACTCGCAAAACGCGATGGCGCCCCGGGTCTGGTTCACTACATACGCCTGCACCGCTTCGGAATCCGCTTCGCTCAACACGTGGTCGAAGCCGGGCATGCCGACGGAGGCATAGGCACCCTCGCGCACGATCAGGTCCCAACTCGCGTGGGCGTCGGCGGACAGGTACTTGAGGTCCGGCAGCGAGCTGCCGGACGTCACGCCGGAACCGTGGCAACCAGAGCACCATGTGTGATAGAGGAGTTCGCCGCGCGCGACTACCTCGGGCGTCGCATCGATGGCGGGAGGTTCGGGGATGTTCACGTGGGTGACGGCGGGCCGCGGCAACTCGGCGGTGCCGCCCAGCTTGAACGCCAGGATGCGCCCTTCGGTCAGCACGTTGCCCTTGTGCCGGGGCACGCCGGAAAAGACGCTGAAGGAGCCACCCCAGCCAGCGACCACCGCGATGTACTGTTCGCCATCTATGGTGTAAGCGACCGGCGCGGCGATGATCCCCATGTGCACCGGGGTCTCCCACAACAGTGAGCCGGAGTCTGCGGCATACGCGGCGAAGTAGCCGTCTGAGCGACCCTGGAAGACGAGGTTGCCCGCCGTGGACAGCAAGCCGCCGTTCCAGGTGGTCGGGTGCTGCACTCGCCAGACCTCCTGCTGCGCAACGGGATCCCACGCGGCGAGATGGCCTTTCATGCTCTGCAGCACCTGGACCTGGCCATCGACCGTCTTCGGCGGCAGCAACGGGACGATATCGATGCCGGTATTGAACGCGCCCGGCCTGTACTCGAAGTCGGTGTCTCGACCGTAGGGGAAGGCCATGTCCAGCGCGGGGATGTAGACGTAGCCGGTGTCCGGGCTATACGCCATCGGGTGCCAGTTGTGGCCGCCGTGGACGGACGGGAAGATGAGTTGGATGGCGTCCGCGTATCGGGCGCCTGGGCTTTCCACCGGCCTGCCCGATGCGGGATCGATGTGGCTCGCCCAGTTTACGGGAACGTACGCCTGCGCCGATATGAAGGTGCCGTCGGTGCGATCGAGCACATAGAAAAAGCCGTTTTTCGGCGCCTGCATGATGACCTTGCGCAAGGCGCCGTCGATCTCAATATCGGCCAGAATCATGTGCTGTGTGGCGGTGTAGTCCCAGGTCTCGCCGGGCGTGGTCTGGTAGTGCCATGCCATGGTGCCGTCGTCCGGGTTGATCGCGACGATGGAGGAGAGGTACAGGTTGTCGCCGCCGCCGGGACTGCGGATGTCCCGATTCCAGGGCGTGCCGTTGCCGACACCTATGTAGAGCAGGTTGAGTTCGGGGTCGAACGCCATCGAGTCCCAAACCGTGCCGCCGCCGCCGACTATCCACCACTCGCCGTGCCACGTGGGCGCCGCCAACTCCATGGCCTTGCTTTCGAACGGTTGCGACGGGTCCCCGGGAACTGTCCAGAAACGCCACCTCTGCTCGCCGGTCTCCCAGTCGTACGCGGTGATGTAGCCACGGACACCGTATTCGGCGCCTCCGTTGCCGATGACCACCAGGTCCTTGACGACCCTCGGCGCGCCGGTGATGGTGTACGGCCGCTCGCGGTCGATCGTGAGGACTTCCCAGATCACCTCGCCGGTGCCGGCATCCAGCGCCACCAACCGCCCGTCGAGCGTCCCGACGTAAACGCGTCCCCTCCACACCGCTACGCCGCGATTGACCACATCGCAGCAGGCGTACTTTCCCCATTCCTTCGGCACCTTCGGATCGTATTGCCAGATGAGTTCGCCGGTGCGACCGTCGTTGGCGTACACCCTGCTCCAGGTGCCGCTGGAGAACATGACGCCGTCGACGACGATCGGGGTCGCCTCGAGACCCCGCGCATCTCCGGTGTTCCAGTACCAGGCGAGGCCCAGACCGTCCACGTTCTCGTCGTTGATGTCGGCCAGGGGGCTGTGCCGCTGCTCGTCGTAGGTACGACCATGCGCGAGCCAGTTGCCGGGCTCGGCGGCCGCGGCCAGAATTCGGTCAGTCGCCACCGTGGCTGTCGCCGCGCGTATTACATCCGCGCGGGTGAGTTCGGGCTCCCGGCTGCATCCGGCAAGCACCGCCGCCAGAGCGCCAGCCACCACAAACATCTTCATCCGCCCCATGGCACGACCTCCCCCGCTCAATCTCATGCGCCAGATTACACCGTACTGCGCTTCGTCCGGCAAAGCCCTGAGCCGCCGGCCCGATGTCCACGCTCGCTCGCATCCCGCGGGGCCCGTATCATCCTTTCGCAACAATGAAAATGGACGAGACATGCTTGAGATCCGCAAGACGAACGCCGTCACGCGCATCGGCTTCGGCGGCAAGCTCATCGACTATTCGATGCTTGAGTCACTGCGCGAAGCCGTCACCGCCGCCGCGGCCGACAACGCCGTTCGGGCGCTGGTACTCGACTGCGAAAGCGGCGGCGACGACTGGATGAATATGGGTGAGTGGCCGGCCCGGCTCGCCCATCGGCGGCCCGGGGGATCGCACGAACCGGGTCCCCTTCCCGAACAGGACGCGATCAGGGCGCTCCGAAGCTTCATGAAGCCGACGCTCGCACTCCTGCCGGGAGGAGTCCTGGGGCTTGCCCTGGACCTCGCCTGCGTCTGCGATGTACGGCTCGCGGCGGCGTCCGCCTCGATCGGCGATCCGAGGATTCGCGGGGGACGCGCGCCGGCGACGGGTATCAGCTACCTGTTGCCCAAGCTGATCGGCCAGTCCCAGGCCATGCGTATCCTGCTGTTGGGCGAGGCCATCGAAGCCACAGAGGCCCGGCGCATTCAACTGGTGCACGAAGTCGTCGAAGACGCGGATTTCGACGTCCGCGCCGATGAACTCGCGGGCGATATCGCCAAGCTGCCGACGCGCGCTTGGGAAGTACACAAACTGCAGGTGTTGCCGCAGCTCGACCTCCCTTTCGACGCCGCGATGGTGCATTCGCTGGGTATCCGCCAGACGCACGTCATTGAGGACCGGGTGGAAGGAATCAAGGCCTGGCGTGAGCGCCGAGCGCCCCAATTCAAGGGGCGTTAAGGACTCAGGTCCGAGCAGATCTGCCCATGAGCGACGAAACGGCTTTCATCATCGAGGACGACGGACCGATCCGTCACCTGGTCTTCAATCGCCCGGACAAGCTCAACGCCCTGGACCTGGACCAGCATGCCCGGATCAAGCGCGCGGTCGAAGCATCGAGCGGCGACGCGTCGGTTCGGATCCTGGTCCTGTCCGGCCGCGGCCGGGCTTTCTGTGCCGGCGACGACCTGACCGCCGATACGCCGGCAGCAGATGATCCGCTCAAGGGACGGCGCGTCGATCTCGAAATGGGCGCAGGGCCCGCGTTTTTGCTCGAATCTGCGGCGGTCCTTCGCGCCTGTCCGAAGCCGACCGTGGCGCTGCTGCACGGACACGCCCTGGGCTCCGGCTACGACTACAGTCTGTCCTGCGACTTCCGCCTCGCGACAGCGGACGTCAACTATGGCGACCCGCGCATCCACCGGGCGCTGTGGGCGGCGGAGGGCTGGTCGTACAAACTGCCCCGGCTGGTCAACCAGTCCGTCGTGACGCCGATCGCCTATCTCGGCGAAACCATGGACGGTCCGACCGCCCATGACATCGGGCTGGTGCACCGCGTCTACCCGGCGGGGGCCGACCTCCGCGTTGCCGCCAAACCGTTCCTGGACGCGTTGGCGGCGCTGGACCTCGACGCTTACGCCCGGATCAAGGCGCGCATTTTGGCCGCAGCCGATCTCGACTTCGATCACGCGCTGGCGTTCTCGCCCTAAGCACCGCGTTGTTACGTGATCGAATCAATCCCGGGGTATGATTTACAGGTTCCTGGGCCCAACGCCGTCGATGCAATATTCCTCGCCGCTGCTCAACTCCATCCGCAGGCCAACCGGCGCGTTTGAATCGCTTGCCCGGACGGAACCGGATTCCCTGGCGGTATTCTTCAAGCAGGTGATCTGGCTCGCCCTGGCACCGCCGGTGTTCGCGTTTGTCGGCGCGTCGATCTTCGGCTGGCGACTTGGCGCGGCGCAACCCCTCTACCTGCCAACCGATGCACTGACGCTGATCAGCATCGCCTATTTCTTCACGCTGCTCTTTGGTTTCGTAAGCACGGCGTTCGTCGGACGCTGGATGGCCCCCACCTATGGAGCACGGGATGCGTTCGGCACCCACCTGGCACTTGTCGGCATCGTCGCCGCGCCGATGGTCGCGGGCAGCATCTGTCACCTGTTTCCGCATGTGTTCATCAACCTGCTCGTGTTCATCCCCGCGTTGATCTGGAGCATGTACCTCTTGTACAAGGGGCTCCCCATCGTCCTGAAGACCGGTCCGGAACGCGGCATGCTGATGGCGTCTGCGCTCATCGCCTACCTGCTGGTTGGCGCCGTCACCGTGCTCGGCCTGACCGTCGCCATGTGGGCGAGCGGCATCGGCCCGTCCATAGGGGTCTGAGCGTGGCCGTCGCATCCGAAAACGCGCAGCACCTGGCGCCGGTTGGCACCCCAACGTATCCGCTCGATAAACCGTATCGTGACCGGGTGGTCACTGCGCTGGTCGTATTTTCCATCCTGTGGTCATTGCTCGGCATGGCGGTCGGCGTACACATTGCAGCAGAACTCGTGTGGCCGAGCCTCGACTTCGGCCAGGAATGGTTGTCCTTCGGCCGCCTGCGTTCGCTACATACCAACGCGGTCATCTTCGGATTCGGCGTTTCGGCCCTGATGGGCACCGCGTTCTACAGCGTGCAGCGCACCTGCCATGTGCCGCTGTTCGCTCCGGGACTCGCCTGGTTCTGCTGTTTCGCGTGGCAGATCGGCATCCTTGGCGGCGGCGCTTCGCTGCTGGCGGGATGGACCGGCGGCAAGGAGTACGCCGAACTGGAGTGGCCGTTCGATATCGCCATCGCCGTGGTCTGGGTGTGCTTCGCCGTGGTCTTTTTCGGCACCATCGCGAAACGCAGGATCAAGCCGATCTACGTTTCCAACTGGTTCTATGGCGCGCTGATCATCGTCATCGGCATGCTGCACATCGTCAACAGCCTCGCCATACCCGTATCGATATCGAAGTCCTATTCGCTGTTCGCCGGCGCCCAGGACGCCATCGTGCAGTGGTGGTACGGGCACAACGCGATCGGCTTCCTGCTGACGGGCGGATTCCTCGGCATGCTGTACTACTTCCTGCCAAAACATGCCGGCCGGCCCATCTGGAGTTATCGGCTGTCGATCATCGCCTTCTGGGCGTTCACCTATAGCTATATCTGGGCCGGGCCGCACCACCTGCATTACAGTGCCATCCCCGAGTGGGTGCAATCCACTGGCATGGTGATGAGCCTGGTGCTGCTGGCACCGTCCTGGGCGACCATGGTCAACGGCATCATGACGGTGGCCGGGGCGTGGCGGAAACTCCGCACGGACCCGGCGCTGAAATTCATCGTCCTGTCCCTGGCCTTTTACGGGTTGGCGACATTCGAAGGTCCGATGATGTCCATCAAGAGCGTCAACGTGGTCAGCCACTTCACCGACTGGACCATCGGCCACGTACACTCCGGCGCCCTCGGCTGGAACGCGATGATCACTTTCGGGACTTTCTACTTCCTGGTCCCGCGCCTTATGGGGACGGCGCTATATAGCGTCAAACTCGCCAACATCCATTTCTGGCTGGCATTGGCCGGCACCATGCTCTACGTCCTGGCGATGTGGGGCGCCGGAGTTTCCCAGGGCCTGTTGTGGCTCAGCCTCGACGAGATCGGCGAACTGAGCTTCAGCTTCAAGGACATCATGGCCAGCATGGCGCCCTACTACGCGTTGCGGCTTGTCGCCGGCGCCGTATTTCTCGCTGGCGCCGCGCTGCTCGCCTACAACCTTTTCATGACGATCAAGGGACGGCGCACCGTCGCGGTTTCGCCCCCTGCCCCGGACACTGAGTCGTCACCATGAACGCGGTCGGTCTGCACAGGAAACTGGAGGAGAATGCCGGGTTGCTCATTTTCGGCATCCTGTTCGTATCGGCCATCGGCGGGTTGGTGCAGGTGCTTCCGAGCGTCATGCAGGAGTCCCTGGTAACTCCGGATGCCGCCACGGCACCCTACGATGCGGCGCAGTTGACCGGCCGGGACATCTACATTCGCGAAGGCTGCGGCACCTGTCACACGCAGCAGGTCCGCCCGCTGGTGGCGGAGATCAAACGCTATGGACCGTATTCGCGAGCCGGTGAGTCCGCTTACGACCGGCCGTTCCTGTGGGGATCGAAGCGCACCGGGCCGGACCTGCACCGCGTGGGTGGCCGTTACACCGATCTCTGGCATCGGCTGCACCTGCTCGACCCGCGCAGCGTCGTCCCGAACTCCATCATGCCAGCCTATCCGTGGATGGCCGAAAGGCCGGCAAACGTCGGCGATACCATCCAGAGGAAGATGCGGGCACTCAAGATGCTGGGACACCCCTACAGCGAAGCCCAAATCGAGGGCGCGCCCAAGGCGCTGGAAGGAATGATGGAAGTCGACGCGCTGGTCGCTTACCTGCAAGGGCTGGGTGTTGCGACGGGAGAGGCGCGATGATCTGGTTCATCTTCATCGGCGACATGTTGGTGATGCTGTTCATGGTCGTCCTTGCGGCCTGGGTCTTCTACCGGGGGACGGACGAGACCATCGACCGCGCGGCACGGATTCCCCTTGAGGATGAGAGCCCTCAGCCGGGGAGCGCGAGGGGGTACCCCTCGCATGCAAACAGCCCTCAGCCGGGGAGCGCGAGGGGGCACCCCTCGCATGCAAACAGCCCTCAGCCGGGGAGCGCGAGGGTAGACGCCGCCGAAGAAGGCAGCCCGGATGCCTGAATTGCCGAACGAATTCTGGACCGGCTGGATCAGCGCGATCACGATCACCAGTCTGCTCGGGCTCGGCTGGCTCATTTACAGCGTCTATTTTTCCCCGGACGCGCCGAGCGAGAAAGGCCGTCAGCCGATCTGGGACGGGGATCTTCGCGAAGGCGAGCATCCCGCGCCCATGTGGTGGTTCTGGCTCATCTTCGTGTCCCTCGTCATCTCCGTCGTCTACCTGATGCTGTATCCGGGCCTCGGCAGCTACGCCGGCGCGTTGAAGTGGTCCCAGGGCGGCGAACTCGATGCCAGCATCACCGCCTTTGAGACTGAATTCGGCGATGCGCGGCGGTTGGTCGCGCGAACAGACGTAGAGGTCCTTTCAAAGGATCCTGCGTTGATGGCATCTGCCCAGCGCGTTTACGACCGTAACTGCGCCGTGTGTCACGGTTACGATGCGAAAGGACTGACTCCCTATTTTCCGGACCTCACGGACGACGCATGGCAGTGGGGCGGTACCGCCGGGCAGATCGAGCAGTCGATCCGCAGCGGCCGCAACGCGGTCATGATCGGCTGGCTGCAAGTGCTCGGCCAAAATGGCGTTGACCAACTCGCCGACTACACTTTGGCACTGTCGCGAGAAGAAGCGGAGGGTCACGGCGGTCAAACCGCCTATCTCCAGTTTTGCGCCGCGTGCCACGGTGCCGACGGCGCCGGCAACCCGCTGCTCGGCGCGCCTAACCTCGTCGACGACGTACACCTCTACGGCGGCGACGTAGAAGCCATCCGGCACTCCATCGCGGTGGGGAGGAACGGTCAGATGCCGGCGTTTGGCGCGCGGCTCGACGACACGCAGATCAAGCTGCTCGTGGCGCTGCTGACTCCCGAGGAGGATCGGTAGACGCGCGGGGGCGCGGCCGGACGCCGTCGCGCCGCCCCCTCGGGGAATCCCTTCAGAGAAGTCCGGGGGGCATGTCCCGAAGAATGAAGTCGCCGAGTAGCGGCAGCGAAAAGGAATACCTGCCATGCCCGTTTCTATGGATCAGACCTTGCCCGCTCAAGGATGCGAGGATCTGGTTCACATGGCTGCTGCCGAAGGGCTTGTGCAATGATCGGCGCGATTGTTTGACGACTTCGGCGACCGTAAAGACATCGTCGTGTTTGTGTTCGAGCAGGCAGGCGATGTCGTACATCAATTCGCGCTGCCTGTCGGTCGTTCGCGACCATCGTCCGGAGAAAAAATCGGCGTCGAGTTTCCTCGTGATTGCCTCCACGGGCACCGAGGCAGACGCCCCCCGATCGAGACGCTGGCTGAACGCGTCGTAGACTTCCCGGCAGATGAACTGGATGAAGTATGGATAGCCCCCGGACAACTTGATGATTGTCTCCACGGACTCGTCGCTCAACCGGACGCTGCCTTGGATCCCTTCGACGGGCCGCACAATGGCGTCGCGGCTGTCCTTTCGCGACAGGCGCGCCAAGGACACCACATTGAACATGCGTTCCGCGAATGTGCGGGCCGCCACCAGTTTCGGGAAGAGGGTCGGCAATCCAGACAGCACGAGCAACACGGGAATCTCCTTGCGCTGCAGAGACTGGAAAGCGTCGAGCAACAGGGAAAGCGGAAACTGGTCCACACTCGCGCGATCCGCGAGGTTCTGCGCTTCGTCGTACGCGAAGACGATGCCGCGAACGGACGCCCTGGACCCAACCGCCCGCCAGCATGTCTCGACGACTTCCTTGATCTTGTCGAGCGTGAGTCCGGGTGTCCGGGAGTGCAGTTCCGTCAGCGCGTCATAGGTCAGCCGGTGATCGATGACCTCCTCGTCTCCCGAGAACCCGATCGCCGACGTTCGCTCCGTCCGGAAAGTGATCGATGACGTCACCAGCGACAGATCGGTATACAGGCGGATGGCAAGGCGATCCTCGCCCAGGGTTGTCGATTCGGTCAGATCCGTACCCGCCCATAGCCAGCCGTTGGATATCGCCAGCGGCTTGAACGATTCCAGGAGAACGGTCTTGCCGACACCGCGGAGACCGGTGAGCAACATGTTGTCGAGAACGATCTCCTGTTCGAGCAGTCGCCGGAACGCCCGCGTTTCATCGCCTCGACCCGCAAGGTAAGGTGGTTGATGTCCGGCACCGGGGCGAAACGGATTGGCAATCAAAGGCATTTTCAGTCCTGACATTGATGTGGACTAAGTTTAGTATTCTACATAATTTTAGTGACAGCGCTATGGCCTGCAAACTTTTCTGAAGGATTTGCTCCTCTCGACGCACCGTCAACGCCCAAGGGATAAACTTTGTCGTCTTGCGACCAGGCGCTGCGGAGCACGCAATCGATGTACCAAAACGAATTCGCGGCGGGCCTTTCGCCCCACGAGATGACACGCACCGAAGAGTTCCGAAGCCTTTGCCAGAGCGCGGCGGATTTGGGCCTCGCGTACAGCAGGGACATCGGCTACTGCTCTCGGCACACCGTAGTTCGCCGGCTCCGGTTCCACTTCACGGAATGGGGGCAGGCCGGTGCGCCGCCGATCCTGTTATTGCACGGAACGAATCAATCTTCCCACTCGTGGGATCTCGTCAGTCTTGCCCTCGCTCCTTCCTGGCACGTGTTCGCGCTCGATCAGCGTGGTCACGGCGACTCGGAGTGGAGCCGCGAACTCGACTACTCGACGACGGCGATGGCGGAGGACGCGATCGCTTTCGCCCGGGATCGTAAACTGAAGCGGCCGATCATTGTCGGACACTCCATGGGCGGTCGCGTCGCCTTGCTCGCCGCGCTCAGGGAACCCGCCTTTGCGAGCGCGCTGGTCCTGGTCGATTCCGGCCCTGAAATGAATGCCCGGGGCGGCAGGACGATCCGCAATTTCATTCGCAACAACCGCGAGTTCGACAACCTCGATCAGTTCATCGACAACGTCGTCGCCTACGATCCCTACCGCCAGCGCGAGCACGTCGAGCGGACCGTCAAGTACAACATGTTCCAGCGCGCCGACGGCAAGTACGTCAGCAAGAACGATCATCGCCGCCTGGCTGATTCCCGCACCGCAATCGACCTCGGCGACGTAAGCGCCCTGCCTCACCCGGTACTGGTAGTGCGCGGAGAAAATTCGAACGTGTTCACGCCCGAGGCGGGCGAACGCCTCGTCGGCGCGCTGCCCGACGCGCGCCTGGTCACCGTGCCGAACTGCGGACACAACGTGCACTCGCAGAACACCCCTGGCTTCCTTGCGGCGGTCAAGCCGTTCCTGGACGAAGTGGCGGGCGTTTGACCTTGGTTCAAGAACGACAATCGCCCTTTTCGACCGCCAACCCGACTCCGGCTGAAGTGTACACAGCTTGGATTCCGTAACGACTCCACACGGTGTGTTAGAGCCCCACCCGCGCCCGATCGTTCCGGAACAACGGCGACTTGCCCATCGCGCGTCTCTCCGGCCTCGTCGACAGCGTCCTGCACGGTGTTGAACGCGCCTCCGAAGTTTCATTCCGCAGCCCGGATTCCCGGCTGCCGTCCCCGTCTTCGCCTCCAAAAACCCACACCTCGGCGCACAATGCCGCCGGTTATCGGCCAGGGACGAATCGCGCCCCATCGAACCGGATGACCGGCGAACGACTGCCGGACTCCGTGTTGAACTTCCTATGCGGCATGCTGTCCATCGCATGTAGTCGTTGACACCGGAAATGACAAATGTCGGCATCACCTCGGAAGACGTGGAATCGGAGTTCGCTGCGGAGCCCACGGCTTGACGCAGCCTTCGCGCTGGCGCTCTCACTGGCGACCGGGTGCGGTGGCGGCGCCGCCGAGCCGCAGAGTCCGGGAGATCGCGGCATTTCCGCCTGCATCCCCGCCGCCGCGACGGCATCGGCATCCGGCCGGGTGATCCCGTTCTTCCCGTCGGCCTCGACCGCGCTCGGCCGACAGGGCTTCGCGCGGGTCGTCAACCGCGCCGCCGAGGCGGGCGAGGTGTCGATCACGGCGTTCGACGACGAAGGGGGATCCTACGGTCCGCTGACGCTGACGCTCGACGCGAACGAGACGGCGCACTTCAACTCCGACGATCTGCAGAACGGCAACCCGGCCAAGGGATTGACGGGCTGCACGGGCATGGGACGAGGGGACTGGCGACTGGAACTCGCCAGCGAGCTCGATGTCGAGATCCTGTCCCACGTCCGCACCAGCGACGGCTTCCTCGCGTCGATGCACGACACCGTGCCTTGGGCAGACGGCGGATTCCAGGTCGCGACCTTCAACCCGGGCAGCAACCGGAACCAGGAGAGCCTCTTGCGGCTCGTCAACGTCGGCGAGACGGCCGCGACGGTCACCATCGCCGCTATGGACGATGGCGGTGCCCCGGGTTCCGGCGCGGTTACCGTGGAGGTGCCCGCCGGAGTTGCGAGGACATACTCCGCAGCGGAGCTCGAGTCCGGCGGCGCAACGGGCATGGACGGATCGCTGGGGGACGGCGCGGGCAAATGGCGGCTGGCCATCCGATCGGATCAGGCGATCACGGCGATGAGCCTCCTGTCGAGCCCGAGCGGCCACCTGACGAACCTCTCGACCATCGCGGACAACGAGACGGACGGAATCCACGTCGTCCCGTTGTTCCCGGCCGCATCCGATTCGCTCGGGCGTCAGGGCTTCGTGCGGGTGATCAACTACTCGGACGCGGCCGGCGAGGTGTCGATCCGGGCCTTCGACGACACCGGTCGGGGGTACGAGGCGCTCGTGCTGTCCCTCGGGGCGAACGAGACGAAGCACTTCAACTCGAACGACCTGGAGACCGGCGGCGGACCGAAGGGCTTGACCGGCAGCACGGGCGCGGGCAACGGCGACTGGCGCCTGGCGCTGACGAGCGACCTCGAAATCGAAGTGCTGGCCTACGTCAGGACCGCCGATGGTTTCGTCACGGCGATGCACGACACCGTGCCGCGAGAGGGCGACACCCACCGCGTCGCCACGTTCAATCCCGGCGCCAACGTCGACCAGGCGAGCCGTCTGCGGCTCGTCAACGCGGGCGAAGCGACCGCGCAGGTGATGATCACGGGCATCGACGACCGGGGCGAGCGCTCTGCCGGCGCGGTATCCGTCGCCGTTGCCGCGGGCGCGGCGCGGACGCTCACGGCCCAGGAGCTCGAAGCCGGCGGCGACGGGTTCGAAGGCGCCATCGGCGACGGCGCGGGCAAGTGGCAGCTTGTCGTCGAGTCGCAGCAGCCGATCATCGTGATGAACCTGCTTGCCAGTCCCACCGGCCATCTGGCGAACCTGTCGACCAGGCTGGCCGATGCCCTGACGTTCACCTTCAATTTCCATCGCGGGGCCCAGGGGTTCATCGCCGACTTCGCCGACTATCCACCCGCCTACAACGAAGGCTACGAGTTGACCTCGGAATTCCGCCCGCTCCCGTCTCCCCTGGAGCCGCGCTCCGCCCTTTTCATCTCCGGCGTCAACCACAGCGGCGATCTCTTCATGTTTTTCAAGGGACAGTTCGGCGGCCTTGTCCCGGGTGCGCGCTATGCCGTTGCCGCAAGCGTCGAAATCGCCACCGACACTCGGACCGGGTGCTTCGGCATCGGCGGCCCGCCTGGCGAGAGCGTCTGGATCAAGGCCGGCGCGAGCGCCGTCGAACCACTGCCGGTCCTGGTGGGCTCTTCCCTGCGGATGAACATCGACATCGGAAGCCAGTCCGTCGGGGGCGAACACGCCGTGGTGCTCGGCGACGTCGCCAACTCCCGAAGCTGCGAGCAGTCGCGCCAATGGGAGCACAAGTCCTTCCGGAGTCGATCGCTACCAACACTCCTCTCGGCACCTGCCGACGGCCGGGCCTGGCTGCTGTTCGGTGTCGACTCGGGATTCGCGGGGCGGACGGAAATCTATTTCACCCAAGCGTCGGTCGCCTTCACGCCGATCTGAACGCCGGCGTCCTGGGCCCTTGAGCGACTCGATCAGGTCGGCGAGCGTGCCGAGGTAGCCGCGGCGGCGAGACGCCGCGGGCGGCTGCCGACCCTCGCCTCGACGCGGAATGGAGAGGGGAGTCCGGCGATCCGGTTGCGCCCGCGCGCCCAATGCCGAACTGCGGACACAACGTGCATTCCCAGAACACGCCGGGTTTCCTCGCGGCGATCAAGCCGTTCCTGGACGAGATGGCAGGCGCCTGACCTTGGTTCGGGAACGGTAGCGCGCTTCTGGACAGCCAACCCGACTCCGGCTGAAGCGCGACCGACCGCCGCGTTCACGCGCAACTCGGATTTCGCAACGACTCCATACGGTGCGTTAGAGTCGTAAAATGTTTTCTTGATCGATTGTGAGCCGAATGGAACAAGTGGAAGTGTCCCCGAATTTCCAGGTCGTCATACCCAAACTGGTGCGCGAGTCCCTTGGCATACGGCCCGGCCAGCGCTTGCAGGTTGTAACCTGCGGGGACCGCATCGAACTCATCCCGCTGCGCGATATAGGCGAGATGAGGGGATTCCTCGCTGGCATGGATCCCCGTTTCGAGCGCGAACCGGATCGCGAACTCTGACGATGGCTGACGCTCCCCGGCGAAGTTTGTTCCATGGAAGTGCGGTATTAGCTCCGCAACGAGGCCCGGATCCATCGGCCGGGTTGCGCCTTGAGCGAGTCGAAGCCGAATCGCAGCGCCAGTTCGCGCACCAGCGCCGCCCGCGCAACATCCAGATCTACCGGGCCGCCGAGATCGGAGACTTGCGTGACATCCATTCCCACCAGGCCGCACGGATTGATGCGGGAGAAGGGTTCCAGGTCCATGGCCACGTTTAGCGCGAGGCCGTGGTACGCGCATCCGCGTCGGACGCGCAAACCGAGGGCCCCGATCTTGCGGCCACCGACGTAGACGCCTCGGGCATCGCCGCGCGTTTCAGCCTCGATGTGCCAGCCTCCCAGCACGGCGACCACGGCGCTCTCGATACCGTCGACCAAAGCCCGAACACCAATACACATGCGGCCGACATCGAACATCGTGTATGCGACGATCTGTCCCGGCCCGTGATAGGTGACTTGCCCGCCCCGGTCCGTGGCCACGACCGGAATATCGTCGGGCGCCAGCACGTGCTCCGGCTTGCCGGCCTGTCCCTGCGTAAAGACTGCTTCGTGTTCCGTCAGCCAGATTTCGTCCGTTGAGTTGACATCCCGCGCATTCGTGAACGCGCGCATCGCGTCGAACACTGTCCGATAGTCCGTCAGGCCGAGATCCCGCACCCGAAGCGGGATACCGCCGAATCCCTCAACTCTCGATTCCGCCCGTTCTACCATCGTCTCGACACCCGGATCGCGCAAATTATAGTGGCCACGCCGAGGCGACCGGCCGTACCGTCCTGGGGAGGGCAATCTTCCTCTCGCCAGAAACGGTGTCCAAGCGAACACATGGCCAAACTTGCGTTAAGCTATCTCCCAAGGAACGAAGGAGGGTAGATGACCATTATCAGGGATAAAGTCGACAAGCCGAAGGGCCGCGCCGCCCCGAGTCGACGGTTTGAAATCTTTGCCAATCCAGCGATGAGCGAGCGCTACACATGGCAACGCGCGGACTGGTCGCAGGCGACAGCAAATTGGGAAATGAGCGATCTCGTCGAGAAGTACGGCGAAGAAGAAGTGCGCAACAAGATGACCGAGGTGCTCAAGTCCTATGCCGGTGGCATGGTGATAACGGGGCTCTTCGCCGAAGGCGGTATGGAAAACCGTGGCAGGCGTCCGCGAAGAGGTTGCAGCCTGACCCATATCTGGGTTGGACCCGGTTTTCCGCTGTTCCGGCACAGCCATCCTGGCAGTGGCGACTGTCTCTATTACGTGACCAATGGCGAACTCATCGTCGGCAGGCGCCATCTCGGGCCGGGATCGGGGTTCTTCATTCCCGCCGGCATGCCTTACAAGTACACCGGCGGCCCGAACGGGGCCGAACTCCTGGAGTTCCACCCGGGAGGCGGCGACCCGGACGCGCCGGGCTTGAAGGTCGACGAGCGAACGATGGATTCGATGCAGCGGCTCGTCGACGATGCCAACGAGAACCGGCACAGGTGGCAAAGGCCCGAGAGAATAGGCGACACAACCCGAGACGAGACCGAAGAAACATCTGACGGCTAACAACCAGTCCAGGGCCTACGTAGTGGCCACTCGCATCAACGGCGCTATTGCCCGGCTGGCCAACGATCAACCGGTCTTCTACACGGGCGGCCATACCGGCGCTGAGCTTACCTTCGAAGCTGGCGTAGCGATGGCGGACACGTGGGCGGACTACATCAACATCGGCATGGAGCACGGCCCGCTGGACATCCCCGGCCTCAACCGGTTCATGCAGGGCATGGCGTCGGTGCGTACGCCAACCCCCGTCGTGCTTGTGGAACTGCCCTTCGAAGGCCGAGACCGGGATCTGGTGCGCGCCAACGCCTGGCAGATGCGCCAGTTGCTCGCGGTTGGCGTGCACGGCTTCCTGCTTTGCCACGCTGAGCAACCCGAGGCCGTCGCGGCTGTGGTCGAGGCCATGCGCTACACCTTTCGGGGCGGCACTCGCGGATCCGGCGGTCAGGCCACGGCGGGGGCCGTTTGGGGAGTCACGCCGCAGCAATACCTGGAACGCGCCGACCCGTGGCCGCTGAATCCGAACGGGGAACTGCTGCTCGGCCTCAAGATCGAGAATCGGCGGGCGCTCGAAAATGCGTTTGAGACCGCGAAAGTGCCGGGCGTGGCGTTCGCGGAGTGGGGTCCCGCCGACATGTCCATGTCGCACGGATTCCGGGAGGTGCCCTACGACTTCGGGCGGCCCGAACTGGTAGCTGCCCGTCAGCGCGTGTTCGATGCCTGCAGAGCCGCGGGCATCGCCTTCCTGGACGGTTGCACCGAGGAAACCCTGGCTGCAAAGTTGGCTGAGGGTGTGCGCATCAGTGGGGGTACTGAACGGCTGCAAGCCTTGGCTGCGAAGCTATCGGTCTAACCGGCCGCCAACTCTCGGGGCGTGTAGCCAACCGCCCGAACGGCTTGACCAAATGGGGAAAAGCCATGGCGAGTGAACAGATGCGCAGCCTCCTCGAAATGCGGCGAAAAGCGCCACGACGGGAGCAACGTCCAACAGTCGAGCAGGGACGAGACGGCGCGGAGGCGGCGCTATCCAATCAATCGATTCCAGACAACGTCGATATTGTCGACCTCGAAGTGGCAGGTCGACCGGCGAGAAGATACCTGGCCAAAGGCGCGCGAACCGATCGGGGGATCCTGTATTTCCATGGCGGCGGCTATGCCATGGGGTCGCTCGACACGCACAATTCTCTGATGGCGCATCTGTCGGTCGCGTGCAATGCCCTCGTGCTTGAAGCATCCTCTCGACACGCCGGGTGTTTCCCCGTTGTTCGGCGAACTCAAGGGGCTGCCGCCATTGCGGTTTCAGGTTGCCGATGCGGAGGACCTGTTCGATGACTCGACCCGTCTCGGAGAGCGCGCCAGGCAAGCCGGCGTGCCCGTAGACATCGTCATCTTTGATGAAGCATTTCACGTGTTTCAGATATTCACTTCGTTGCCGGAGTCGCAGGAGGCGCTTTCCGGTATCGGCAAGTTCTTTGACCGGAATATCGGCTGAGGTCGAACTCACCGCGTCAACGGGAAGCCCCAAGCCTTCCGCGCGCGTCCCTGACAAGCGTCACGATGCGGGCCAGATCCGGCGCCGGCGCGGAATCCCGCCGCAACCAGTCGAGAATCTCCCAGTCCTCGCACTCCAGAAGTTTCCCGTATGCCGCCCGATCGGCGCGCGTCAAGCCTGAATATTGGTGCTCGGCGAAGGCAACCAGGTAAAGATCCAGCTCCAGCATGCCGCGTCGGCTGCGCCACCGTATTCGTCGTAGGTCTTCGCTATCGTCGCCGCTGTTCACGCGCACTCCGCCCACCGCCCGCAAGATGCGCGAAGTGTCGGCCACACGCCGCGCAAGCGGCTACACTAAACCAATGTACCGGTTCAGCGTAACGCGGAGACCTTCCGACGGTCGCCGCGCGAGGGGCCTGATGAGGCGATTGCCACCATCCTGGGAGCCCGATCATGGTCGCGCCTGATGTCCACCGAAACGTAGTGACCCTGGGCGGCGGTTTCCCCGGCGCCTTCAGCGCGAGGTATTTGCGCCGCGTCTTGCCCCCCATCGTTTCGGTGGAACTCATTTGCGATCGCAACTACTTCGTTTTTCAGCCGCTGTTGCCGGAAGTCTCGACGGCCACGATCAACGCGCTGTTACTGGTGATTCGCCGGCACGACTTCCTCAAGATACGCGACAGTCTCAAAGTCGTGGACAACTACTTCAAGCGCATCCCGGACAAGATCTATCCGCCGGGAATCAGGGCCCGGCGGGCGGACGGCGAATAGCGACGAGTGGAATCCGTCAATCAACACCTTGCCGACGTAGTGTTGATGGCGCATGCGCTGTTCGTCGCCTTTGTCCTGGGCGGGCTATTGTTAACGGTCTGCGGCGGCCATCTCGGCTGGGCATGGATAAGCAACATCTGGTTTCGAGGCGTACACCTGGCCGCAATCGGCGTTGTCGTCGCGCAATCCTGGGTCGGCATGATCTGCCCCCTGACCACGCTTGAGATGTGGCTTCGAAGCCAGGTTGGCGGACCCACGTACGAAGGCAACTTCATCCAATATTGGCTGCACCAGATTCTGTATCTCGATTTGCCCGCCTGGGCGTTCATCGCCGCTTATACCGTCTTTGCGCTGTTGGTCGTATGGGCCTGGACGCGTTTTCCGCCCAAACGTTCGCCCAGGCGGCGCTGACGCCAGCGGCGCTGCGACTTAGGGAACCAGAGCGAGGGGGCAAGGACTACGCTCTTGCCCCCCGGCACCGATAAAATACCGCTTCCAACAACCATCGAAGGATTGCAAGTGACGACCAATGGTGAACCTCTCGGCCGCCTCGACCATATCGGCATTGCCGTACACAGCATCGAGGGGGCCCGTGTTTTCTTCGAGGGGGTACTGGGAGCGAAACACCGGTACACGCGCGATCATCACTCGGGGGACTTTCGGCTCTGCCTGTTCGACCTGCACGACTTTTGCATCGAACTGCTGGAACCGATCAACCCGGATGGGTTCCTGGCCGAGTTCCTCGACAAGCGCGGCGAAGGGTTCCATCACCTGACGTTGCAGACGCCCGATCTCGAAAACAAGACGCGCGACATGGAGAGGCGCGGCATCCGAATCGTTGACAAGCACTTCGACGATCCCGAATCGGTCGATGCTTTCATTTCGCCCCGAAGCGCGCACGGCCTCTTGATCCAACTTGGACAGACGCCGGGTCCGTTGAACAATCCTCCGTATTGGGAGATCGAAGCCGTTTGATGGCCGCGACCGGGAGCCTTCCATTGACGAGGCACGCGCCCCGCGTGCTGGAGCTCGGCAGCGGTGTTTCGGCCGCGTACGCCGCAAAGCTCCTGGGCGATGACGGCGCCGACGTGATCAAGGTGGAAGAACCCGACGGCGACGCAACCCGACGGCGGGGACCGTTTCCAGACGATCAGGCAAATCCGGAGAAAAGCGGGCTATTCCTTGCACTGAACGTGAACAAACGCGGAGTCTGCCTCGATCTTCGGAGCACCGCCGGACGTCAGGACCTCGCGCACCTGACCGCATGGTCGGACATCCTGGTGCACAACTACCCGCGGCTGCGCGCCGACACGCTCGGCCTCGATCCGAATGCCCTCCAGGCGAGGCATCCCGACCTGGTGGTGCTGTCGATCACGCCGTTCGGTGTTACGGGTCCCTACCGGGACTACCGTGCGACAGAGTTGATCGTCGCCAATGCCGGCGGCTGGGCGGGCCTGTGTCCCGCAACGCATGCCGAAGTCGACCTGCCGCCGCTGAAAGTGTTCGGCCATCAGTGCGCCATGATGACCGCCACCGCGGGCGCGATGGCGGCATTGGCAGCGCTGCGGGACGCGCGGCGTTCCGGTATCGGCGAGCACATCGACCTGTCGGAGCAGGCGTATGTCGCCGGGGCGCTCGAAGGCGCTATCCCGGCATATGCCTACCGGAACTTCGTCCTGAAGCGCCATCACCCGCGTTCACTGATCCCCTGGGGCATATTTCAGGCCAGCGACGCTCCCGTCTTTCTTGTATGCGTGGAACAGGACCAGTGGGAACGGTTGGTTGAATTCATGGGCCGGCCGGACTGGACCGAGTTCGAAGTCTTCGCCGACCGGGAGGGCCGGGCAGAAAACCAGGACATGGTGCATCAGTTCGTGCAGGAGTTCGTTGGCCAGTGGAACGCCCTCGATTTCTATCACGCAGCGCAAAGCCATCGCATTTGCGTCGCGCCGATAGAGCAATACGCGGATCTTGCGGCTAACCAGCACCTGAGAGCGCGTGCATTTTTCGCGACCGTCGATCACGCGGACACAGGACCCGTCGAGCATCTCGCGTCGCCGATGATGACGACCGCGGGGCGTCCGCCCATTCGGCGGCCGGCACCGCGACTCGGCGAGCACAACGGCGTCATCGGCGCTCTCGAAGCACGCCCGCCGCCGCCCGAGCGAAGCGAGAAGCCGGGACCACCTCTTCACGGCGTTCGGGTCGTCGATCTGACCTGGGTCTGGGCGGGCACCTTCGGCACCATGAACCTGGCCCACCTGGGCGCCGACGTGATTCGCCTGGAATCAGTTGGGCGGGCCGACATGTATCGGCGGCTCGGACCGTTCCCGAACGACGCGCCGCCGGACCTCGACTGTTCGGGCATGTTCAACCAGTGGAATCAGGGCAAGAAAAGCGTTGCCGTAGACCTGCGCGACCCGCGCGGGATCGATGTAGTCAAGGAATTCGTGCGCGTAAGCGATGTCGTCATGCAGAATTTCGGCACCGGCGTCATGGAGCGACTCGGCCTCGGCTACGAGGTGCTGCGGCAAGTCAACCGGCGCATCATCCTGGCGAGCATCAGCGGCTACGGCCAGTCGGGACCGCATCGCAACTACATCGGCTACGGCCCGTCCACATCGCCGCTCGACGGTATTTCCGCGGTGACTGGTTACGTCGGCGGCGGACCCGAAGAGGTGGGCGTCTCCATGCCCGACCCGAATGCTGGCATCACAGCGGCACTTGCCGTCGTGTCCGCCCTCGCACGACGCGATCAAACAGGCTACGGTGACCATCTTGACATCTCCCTGCTCGAATCGAGCGCCGTTTTTGGCGTGGAAGCCTGGATGCAATACGCCTTCAACGGCTCCCAGCCGGAACGCTCCGGCAACCGGGATCCCTGGATGGCTCCACACGGCTGTTTTCCTTGTCTCGGCGACGACGAGTGGGTCGCCCTTGCCTGCGAGCGGGACGCCGAGTGGCGCGTGTTCGCCGACATGATCCAAACGGGGCTCGCCTCGGATGTCCGCTTTGCGTCACTGGCCTCCCGCAAGGAGAACGAAGACGCATTGGAGGATCTCGTGGCGGCCTGGACGCGGGACCGGGACCGCTGGCAGGTCACATCACAACTTCAATCGGCGGGCATTGCAGCCTTTCCCACTTTCACCAGCCAGGACATCGTCGAAGACCCGCAACTGAACGCCCGGGGGACCATCGAGCGACTGCCACACGTCCGCGTCGGCGCTCGTCCCCATACGGGTATTCCCTGGCGATTTTCAAGGCGCGCCAACGGCGTGCGCTCCCCCGCGCCCTGCCTCGGCGCGGACACGGATGCGCTGCTCGCGGAAGTACTCGGCTATGACGACGAGAAGATCGCCGAACTGCGCGCAAGCAAGGTGCTCCGTTAGGGCCACAAAATCGACGAACTGCTAGCCACGCAAATGCTCTGAGCGGCGCTATACTCGGAACCACATGGAAGGAGAGCACCATGGAACGTATCGTCCTCTATCACAACCCGAACTGAAGCCAGTCACGCGGCGCGCTGGGGATCCTGCGCGAGCGAGACGTCGAGTTCGATGTCATCAACTACATCAAACAGCCTCTGAGCGAGGAAACATTGCGCGAGGTCATCGGCATGGTCGAAGAGTCGCCGGCGGAACTCGTGCGCAAGGACAAGAACTTCAAGGACCTCGGGCTGGATGCCGGAGACTACATCACGGAAGATGCCGTGGTCGCCCTCCTGGGCGAACACCCGAGGTTGATGCAGCGGCCCGTGGTGGTGCGCGACAAACGCGCTGTCATCGCGCGACCGTCCGCAAAGGTGGAAGCGCTTCTGTAGCGGCCTGATCCGGGGTTTCGAGACGCGACCCGCCAGTCAGGGCCGCCGCCCTTCGGTCAACGGAAGTTCGGAATCACCTCTTCTGCGAAGAGCTGGGCGGGTTCCCTGGTGTCCCTGCCGAAAAACTCGATGATGAACATCGTGCAGCCGAGTTCGATGTGTTTGTCGATCTGCTCGCAACAGCGCTCCGGTGTACCGGTTATCGCCAACGGTCCTTTCGGATCGCCCAGGTGTCCGCCGAATATTCGCGCCGCGGCATCCGCCATCGGTTTGGCGGAAGCTTCGTCGGGCGCAACGGTAACCAGGCACTGTTGGCTCGCGATGATCTCCGAAGGATCGCGACCGGCCTCGTCGCAGTGCCTTCGCAATACCTCCATCTTGCGGCCGAGATTCGCCTGAGACCCGGCCAGGTTGTTCCAGATGTCCGCTTCCCGCGCGACGATTCGCAGCGTGACCTGTTCGCCCCCGCCGCCGACCAGGATCGGCACACGGCGTGGCGGTTTCGGCTGGCATACCACGTTTTCCGCGTGCACGAACTCGCCGGCGTAGGTCACGGCTTCTTCGTCGCCCCACATGCGCTTCAATAGTTCGATGGTCTCTCGCAACTGGCGTAGACGCTCTGGAACAGACAGGAACGGCACACCAAAATCGGTAAATTCCCGCGGCATCCAACCGCCGCCGAGCCCTGCAATAACGCGCCCGCCCGCGATATTGTCCACCGTCGCGATCACCTTCCCCAGTTGCGCTGGATTGCGCATTCCCGCAGGCGTGACGAGCGTGCCAATCTCGATGCGCTCCGTGATGGCCGCGAGAGCGGAAATCATTGACCAAGCCTCCAGAATCGGTATCTGCGGCGACTGCGGACCGTAGAGATGGTCGCAGACCCACAGCGAGTCGTAGCCCATCGCTTCAAAACTTCGCGCTGCGTCTGCAGCAGCCACCCAGGGGCGCTTGATCTGCGGAACGGTAACGCCGAAATGGGGCCTGTGTCCGGCAGCGGTCATGTCCGGTCTCCAGTCAACGTGTTACTGTGAACGAAGCATATCAGCAGGCTTCAGGCCCGCAGGAGGAGCATTCGGCCAGAGGCGATTCGGCCGACGAGATCAGCCATGAAGGAGAACGTCGCATTCGAGGTCATCGAAGGGTGGGAGAAGCTGCCGGAAGGCTGGAGCTTCGTCGAAGTCGCGGGCGTGGCGACCGACTCCAAGGACCGCGTCTACGCGTTCAATCGCGGCGAACACCCCATGATCGTATTCGACGCCGACGGGAACTTCCTCGACGCATGGGGCGAGGGACTGTTCACCAATGCCCACGGCATCTACATTGGTCCCGATGATCGCATCTATGCGGCGGACAATTTCGATCATACGGTTCGCATCTTTTCTCCTGGCGGCACTCTGCTAAAAACCCTCGGCGAAAAAAACCAACCCTCCGACACCGGGTACGTCCAGGGTCAGACTCCCGTGCAGCACGGTGGCGATCCGTTCAATCGCGTGACCAACCTGGCGCTCGACAGCGCCGGGGATCTGTATGTCGCCGACGGCTATGGCAACGCACGCGTGCACAAGTTCTCCGCCGACGGCGAGCACCTCTTTTCCTGGGGAGAACCAGGGTCCGGTCCGGGAGAGTTTCGCCTACCGCACGCCATCGCGATCGATGAGGATGATCGCGTGCTCGTCGCCGACAGGGAGAACTCCAGAATCCAGGTGTTCTCCCCCACGGGCGAGTATTTGACAGAGTGGGTCGGTATCAGCCGCCCCGACGATCTGTTTATCGACCACCACGCCGGCTTGATGTACGTTGCCGAACTCGGCGGATGGGCCGCGGACGCCGAAATGCCGCCCCACGCGCCGCCCGCAAGCGTCTGTCTGGTCGACCTCGACGGTAGCCTGGTTTCACGCTTCGGGAGCGGAGACCCGGTGCGCGCGGGCAACTTTTTCGCGCCCCACGGGATTTGGGCCGATTCGAAAGGCGATCTCTACGTCGCCGAAGTGATCGTCAGCGTTGCCCGCAATCGCGGCCTGGTTCCGCTCGATTGCGCCGCGCTGCAGAAGTTCGCGCGAATGCGATCAGACTAAAGCCCGCCCAAGGCCGCGACGATCACGCCGAACGTGTGCACGGCGTGGTCGCTACCGAAAGCACAGCCTTACTCCGGCCCCGCGGGCCGAGTCGGGTGCGCCGCTGGAACTGCCCGCTACTCGCCGAACGTGTACCTCAGGGATACGCCGAAGATCTGCGGTTCCGTCAGGAAGTAGTTGCGGTAGAACCCGGAGGTATCCGACGTCAGGTACTTGCCCGTCACGTTTTCGTCGTCCAGAACGTTTCGCACCCAGGCTCTCGCGGACCAACCGCCGCCGCTCTCATACACCAGCATCACGTTGTGCTGGCTCCAGCTATCGATTTCATCGCCGACCGCGTTGAATTCGCGGGCGTATGACTTGCTCTGCCAGTAGTAGTCCCAGCGCAGGGTCAGCAACGCGGACCCCATCTCCCAAGTATGGGCCAGACCGAGCTTGGCCGTATGCCGAGGCGCGTTCGGCAAGTCGTTGCCGTCCAGATTGACCGGGATCCCATCCAGGGTCTCGACACCGACCGCGTCCAGGAAACTGCGCGAAAAGTACGCCGGTATGGATGCGCCTGCGGAATTGGTCGGGTAGAGAATATTCGCGCCCGTATGGCCGCTGATGACTGCCTGGGTAGCCGGCGGCAGCGACGCGACAAACGCCGCCAACAGCTCTGGCGTAATCTGTGACTCCCGCGCCACGAAATTGATTCCGGTAAGGGAGCCCGGATCGATGTTGTTCAACAGGACATAGTCGGCGTTACCGCCGGTTCGGTTGATCGGATCGATGGATATGGTGTCCTTGGCCTCCGCCAACAGCGTACTGTAGGCGAAATCCACCAACAGGCCCGGCATCGCGGCGGGACGCCATTGTCCTTCCAGTTCAAGTCCGCTGATGCCCGCGTCGACGTTCTCGTTGATCGAACTGTTGTTCCTGATGCGTGTCACCTGCAAGCCGGAATAGTCATAGGTAAACAACGCGCCGTACAAGATGAAGCCACCGTTCAGCAACGCGGTCTTTGCGCCGACCTCGAAGGCGTTGACCTGTTCCGCATCGAAGGTGAAGGATGATGTCGCCTGGAACGCCGGCGGGATGGCCGGGTTGAAGCCGCCTGGCTTGTATCCTCGGCTGAAAAACCCGTACAGCAAGGTGCTGTCGCCAAGTTGGTAGTCGAGACCGACTCGACCGCTGACCTCGCGCCACTGCGCCTCGCTCGGGCTGCCGGTAACGAACCGCGTTTCTCCAAAGGCGGGCACAGGCCCCACCGCATCTGCGATGGCGACAAACGCCTGCGCGCCGGCAGCGATGCCCGCGTCCTGGGCGATGATCGCCGGATTCTGGGACAGCAGCGCGCCGACGGTGGCCTGAAAGATCGGCGGCAGGGGCAGACCCGCAATGACTTGAGGCACGAACTGGATCGGCAGCAGCCCTGCCGCAATCTGCGCTCCAATGGCTTGGGCCGCGCCCAGTGCCACCAGCGAACCGATGGCCGCCGGCGCATTGGTCGCATATACCCCACCGGCGTTGTGGAACTCCAGGATTCTGCTCGAAGATTCACTCAAGGACGCAGCCGGGTTGGCCGCCATCGCAGCCATTTCGCCGAACAGGCCGCTGCGCAGCCAGATCGGGCTCGGTCCGAACAACCCGCCGACCGCCGCGCTGACGTCCGCCGAGTTGAACAGCACGCTCGAATCGCTGACTGCCTTGTTGTCCTCGTTGAAACGCAGCCCGGCGGTGAACTTGAGGCGGTCCGTCGCGTCGTAGTAGATCTCGCCAAAAGCCGCCTGACCGTCCTGCGGGGCTCCGCCGTCTTCCGGGTTGTTCGTGTTGTAGAAGAACCCGGGATAGAGCGGCGGCGCGCCGAGGGCGGGAGAACCGTAGAGGCTGACCAGATCCAGCGTGTTGGCGAGCACGTAGTAGCCGCCGTAGTTGGCGCCCTCGTGACGGCTGGTGCCGAGCAGGAAATTGAAGCGCCCGTCGAAGTCGGAGCGCGCCTTTGCCTCCACCGTGTAGTACTGGCCATTCGTATCCCCCTGATCGTAGGCGAAGGAACGATTCTGATGCGTCGGCAGCACACAGCCGCCGAAAAGACCGGAGGTTCCTTCAGCCGCGTTGCAGGTATCCGAGAGCCACTCGGCGCCCGCACCGCCCGCCGGTGCGGAAGTCGGCCATATACCGGCGGGATTCTGCGCCGTGGGGACCATGCGTGGTCCCACGTCCATGAGGTAATCCTGCCGCGACAGGCCTTCGTAGTCGCGGACCGCGCCGCCAAGACTGACGCCCAGGTTATCGAAGTCGTAGTTGAAGCCGAACGACCACAGGTCTTCCTTCTGCTCGAATATCGGCTCGAAATCCGTATGTATTTTCCTGAAGCTGCCGATCGCCGGACGCGGATAGTCGTATAGCGCCGGATCGGAACCGTCTACACCCGCCGGTAGCGCGCCGGCCGCGCCGCCGAAGATGCCGCCCGTGGTTGCGCCCAGGTGGGGGGTGTCCCAACCGAACTCGTTGGGCAGGCATCCGGTCGTGGGCAAGGGGTTGCGCTTGCACACCTGGTTGGTGATGCGGACCCGATCGTCGTCCTCCCGGAACGCGCTGTACTGCACCCACGCGCTCGCCCGGTCCGATATGTCCCAGGCCAGCGTGGCCCGCGTCGCCCAAAGGTTGCGGCCATCGATGTCTTCGTCGATGCCGGGAATGGTCTGGCCGGCGCTGTTGGTCTGGCCGTACGCCAGGTTTTCGATGTAGCCATCCCGTTCGAGTTTGAATCCGGAGACGCGAAAGGCGATATTGGAGGCCAATGGCAGGTTGAGCGCCCCCTTGAAACGGCTGTGGCTGAAACTGCCGGCTTCGATGTCGGCGAAACCGTCGAAACTGTCGAACGCCGGCATTCTTGTCACCACGTTGAGGGCGCCGCCGGTGGCGTTGCGGCCGAACAACGTGCCTTGTGGACCCCGCAGAATCTCGATGCGTTCCAGGTCGAAAAACTCTACCGAGTTCAGGTTGGTCGCGACCGCGATTTCGTTGACGTGGGACGACACCCCGGTCTCGCCGCTGCGCGAAATCACCAGTCGTCCGATCCCGCGAATACTGAGGTTCGAACCGCCGAAGTTTGTCGCGCTGAACGACACGTTGGGCGCATTCAATTGCAGATCCGAAGGATTGATGATTTGACGATCCGCGAGCATGTCGTCGGTCAACGCCGTGACCGCGATGGGCACGTCCTGAATGCTCTCCGCAACGCGTTGCGCGGTGACGATCACTTCTTCGACGGTCGGAACCTGCGTCTCGACCCCCGTTTCGGCCGCCTCTTCTTCAGTTGCCTCTGCCGAGGCGGAAACCGCTGCCGCCGCTACAACCAGAACTGCGCCGCATAGCGCGATGCGCCTCAAGATTTGACGTGTCATACCCTCATCTCCCCCAGATGTTTGGCGCGAACCCCACCACTAAACTCCTTTTTCCCTGACGCGTCAATTCCGCCCCAAGGATTCCTCCCCCCTGCTTCTCAAACGAGTCTTTGCTACCCGAGAACTTGCGGCCAGAGAACGGCCTGCCCCGCTTTTCTCACTTCCCGAGATCGCGAAAGAAAAAGTAGATCCCCTCGAAAAAGCGCGCGAAGAACTCCAATTCCGCGACCGCCGCCCGTGCGATGAGCGGCGCTGTCGCGAGAGTCTCGCCGTCCAGGCTCACGCGCAGTTCGCCGACCTCGTCTCCTTCGGCGATCGGCGCTTCCAGCGCCGCCGGAATGTCCAGCGTCGCCTCGATGTCATGGTAGCGGCCGCGCGGGATGGTGACATATATAGCTTCCGAAATGCCCATTGACACCTCGTTCGTGCTCCCATACCGGACTTCGGACGTCTTCAGCGGCGCCTCGGCCTCGTAGAGCTTATGCGTCTCGAAGTAGCGGAAACCGTAGGAAAGGAGCTTCTGGCTCTCGCGAACACGCACCGCGTCGCTCGCCGCACCCATGACCGCCGAGATCAGGCGCATCCCGTCGCGTTCGGCGGAAGCCACCAGGCAATAGCCCGCGTCCTTTGTGTAACCCGTCTTGACCCCGTCAACGGTCCGGTCTCGCCAGAGAAGGCGGTTGCGGTTCGGCTGTTCGATGCCGTTGTACTTGAATGATCGTTCCGAATACAGGGCGTAGTGGTCCGGGAAGCGCCGAATCAATTGTTGCGTCAAGATCGCCATGTCCCGCGCAGTGGTGTATTGATCGTCGTGGGGCAGCCCCGTCGCGTTCGCGAACCTCGAACCCGACATCCCGAGCAGCGCCGCGTGCCGGTTCATCATGTCGGCGAACGCATCCTCTCCCCCCGCGACGAACTCCGCCAGCGCAACGCTGGCATCGTTGCCGGATTGGATGACCACGCCCCGGAGAAGGTCTTCGAGGACCACCGTGGTGCCCTCGCGGACGAACATCCGCGACCCCGGCGTCTGCCAGGCGTTGACGCTGACCGGCACGTCGTCGGCCGCATCGATGCGCCCCGCCTCCAACTCGACCGCCACGACGTAGCCGGTCATGATCTTCGCCAGGCTTGCCGGCGGCAACGGTTCCCGGCTGTTGTCTTCGGCGAGGATCTTCAGCGTATCCGCATCCATCAGGACGTAGCCGTCGGCCGCGATCGCCGGGGGATCCGGCAAAACCGCCGCCGCTGGCGGCTGTCCCCATAGAGGTGCTCCAAGCACTACGACGGCGAACGCGAGCGCGGCTTTCGCCGAGAACCGCACCGGTTTTTGTGGCACTAGCATCTTCACTCCTTGATGATTTCCGGCACAGCGCCGTGGTGGAAAGTCAATAACGCTTGCAAGCGCGCCGCCTTCCTGCGATCCGCAAATGGTCCGATACGAACCCGGTAAAGTGGATCGTCGGGTGTTTGCACGACATGGATCTCGCCGACGATATCCACATCGATACTCCGCCGGAGGTCATCCGAAAGGGAATAGGCGAGGTCTCGCTCCCGAAACGCGCCAGCTTCGAGGAAGTATCGATCCACCGCCTCTCCGCCTTCCATCCCGCCGCGTTCGCCGGGGCCGGGGTTCGCTTCTGGCCTCCCAACGACGGTAACGCGCACGCGCGCCGTGCCACGATCCATCATATCGAGCTTGACCGCAGCCGCGTAGGACAAGTCGATGAAACGCCCACCTCGAAAGGGTCCTCGGTCATTGATCCGGACGATTGTGGAACGACTATTCTCCAGGTTCTCCACGCGCGCATACACGGGAATCGGTAGCGTGGGATGCGCCGCGGTAAGCCTGTACATGTCGTACGTTTCTCCGCTCGATGTGCGGCGCCCATGAAACTTGACGCCATACCAGGACGCTTTGCCGATGCGATCATAGCCTTCGGCCGTCGGCAATATATGGAATGTGCGACCACTTTCGGTGTAGGTGTCGTTGCCGGTAGCGCTTCTCGGCTCATACCTCACCACCGGGTCCGGGAGTTGCTCGAGATGCGGCGGCGGAGATACGGGCGCGCGATCGGTCTCCTGGGGCGCCGGAGGGCGAGGAACGGTACCGAGGCATCCCGACAGAGCTGTACAGAACGCGATCGTCACGATGACAACCCGCGTTCGGCAAACTTCCATGGAACAAACGTTTCCGGGGAGCGCCAGCGACCGGGAATGGTTATTCCATGGTCGACGAGCGGGGCCGGGCCACAGGCGAAGCCGAAGGCGCCGGCTGTGGGGCACTTCCATGGAAGAATAGTGCCCCCACCGCTTTCGGACTCGCAACTGTCGGAGTTCCCTGGGCGTCACGGGCGCGCGGCAATTCAGCAGTCTAAAGGCTTCCTGCCCGCCTTCATTCCGGGATTGGTGAGCACACCGAAACCGATGGCTGATTTGGCTCCGGCCGCACATCTCACCAATCGTCGGCATCACGGAAAAACGAAAATGCGCTGGCTGGCGCTAGCCGGCACCGTCCGGAGACGCCAACGCCACGTGCTCGGTCCGTTCTCTGCCCGACCGTATCGCCTGTCCCAACTGCCACACGGCCAGCGCGTACAGGCGGCTGCGGTTGTATCGGGTGATGACATAGAAATCGTGCAAGCCGAGCCAGTACTCCGCGCCCTGGTCGCCTTCCATGCGGAACAGGGCCGCCTTGGCGCCCGGCGGGACGCCGTCGCCGATCACGCCGAGTTGCTTCAACTGTTCCGCATCGTAGTCCGGCTTCAGACCCCGGTTCACCTTCTCGTCGGCTACCTGTCCCTCCACTTCAACCCGCAACACCGCCGGGCCGTCACCGCGCCAACCGTGCTGGGCAAAATAGTTGCCGATGCTGCCGAGGGCGTCGGTGACGTTCGTCCAGATATCCCGCGTGCCGTCGCCGTCGAAGTCGACTGCGAAGCTTCTATAGCTTGACGGTATGAACTGCCCGTAGCCCATGGCACCCGCGTAGGAACCCTTCATGGCCAACGGATCGACGCTCTCTTCGCGGGCCAGCAGCAGGAACTCGGTCAGTTGGCCACGAAAAAAGGATGATCGCGCAGGATAGTCGAAGGCCAGGGTCGACAGCGAATCGAGAACTCGGAAAGAACCGAGATTACGGCCGTATCGGGTCTCTACGCCGACAATGGCAACCGTGATTTCCGGTGGCACATTGTAGACGCGCTCCACGCGACGCAGCGCGTCGTCGTTCGCGCGCCAGAATTCGACTCCCTCGCGAATCCGGGTTGGCGTCACGAAAATCCTGCGGTACTCATGCCATCGCTTGCGTTCGGCCGGGCGTGAAATCGCCGCCAGGACGGAATCCTTGCGCTTCGCTGCCCGGAACAAGGTCAGCAGCGCGGCCGGGTCAAAGCCATGCTGCGCGGCAACTTCCGCGATGTAGCTTCGCACCACCGGTCGTTCGTCGAAGTCGGCCCAGGCCACGGCCGCGCACACCACGGCCACCGCGAATGCCAAACCGCGTTTCAGCAACGTTACCTCCCGCCAGTTCTGTGGGTGTGAATGGACATGACGATACCGCACCCGATCAATATCGAAAGCGCAGAGGTTCCGCCATAGCTCACCAGCGGCAACGGCACGCCGACAACCGGAATCAACCCACAGACCATGGCAATATTAACAAAGACGTGGCCAAAGAACGTCAGCATGATTCCACCTGCAAGCAAGCGACCGAACCTGCTTGGCGCCAGCGTCGCGAGATACAGCCCGCGCGCCAGGATCACCAGATACAAAAGCAGCAGCATCAATACTCTCATGAAGCCCAGCTCCTCCCCGATCACGGCGATGATGAAGTCCGTGCTGCTTTCCGGCAGGAAATCGAGGGTGCTCTGGGTGCCTTGACCGACTCCTTTGCCGAACAAGCCGCCAGATCCTATTGCCGTCGTCGATTGGATGATGCTCCACCCCGCGCCAAGCGGATCTTTTTCGGGGTTGAAGAGCGTCAGAACGCGTTCCCGCTGGTAGTCGTGCAATGACATCCACAAGACCGGCATCGCCGCGATGCCCAATGCCAGGGCGGCGGAAATCCAACGCCAGGACACACCCGCCAGGAAGATGACGGCCAACCCGCTGGCGACCACCAGGATTCCCGTTCCCAGGTCCGGTTGTTGGACGATGAGAAGGACCGGAACGGCGATGATCGCGAACGCCACCAGCATATCCCTGAATCTTGGAGGCAGTCGCCGATCATGGAAGTACCAGGCCAGCATCAGCGGTATAGCGACTTTCGTCAGTTCCGACGGCTGAAATTGCGGCAATCCGGGAAGATCGATCCAGCGTTGGGACCCCTTGACGGTAGTGCCGAGGAAAATCACGAGCAGCAAGAGTCCAACTGCGGCTCCATAGATCGCGGGGGCCCATGAAAGATACTGGCGTGGCGCGACCCATGCGGCCAGGACCAGGGCCACCAGTCCCGCGACCATGCGCACCAGTTGGCCTTGAAAGGTCCCGAAGTCCCGGTAGTGCACCACCAGGCCCAACGCGATGACCGCGAGGATCGAAATACACAACAGGGCATCGAGGTGCGCCCCGGACAGGCGCGTCCTGGACGGGCCCGAGAAGGGCATTTGCCGGACGAAGTCGTTCGCCACGCGACCGCTCTACAGCCTCGCGAACCGCGGCAGCAAGTAGGAGTCGATCACTTCTTTCGCGATCGGAGCCGCGACCGAGCTGCCGCCGCCGCCATTCTCCACCAGGACGCTCAAGGCGATCTTGGGGTCGTCCGCCGGCGCGAACGCGATAAACCAAGCGTGCTTGCGTTGGCGTTCATCCAGCGCTTCCTCGTCGTACTCCTCCCCCTGGCGGATCTCTACGACTTGCGCCGACCCCGACTTGCCCGCCATGCGGTAGCCGATGTCGCGACCAATGTAGAACCACGCCGTGCCGTTTTCACGAAACCCCTGGTTCCCACGATGCACGACGTCCTCCATTGCATCGACCAGCATCTCCCAGTCCTGCTCCGTCGGGCCCCGAACTTCCGACGTCGGCGAGGGTGCGGCGAATCCCGGCAGCGCCACGTCGCTCGACAACAGCAGGCGGGGTTGCACCCATCGACCCCGGTTCGCGATCGCCATTGCAAAAGTGGCGAGTTGCAGCGGGGTAACCAGCAGGTGGCCCTGGCCGATGCTCATGTTTACCGTATCGCCCAGGTACCAGTTCTCGCCTCGGGCCCCTTTTTTCCATATGCGCGTCGGAAGAACGCCTTCCGCTGCATCCACATCCAGGGCGGTCGCGGTGCCGAAACCGAACTGGGAAGCGAATTCACCGAGCGCGTCGACACCGACGCGCGTGCCGAGTTGATAGAAGTACACATTGGATGATCGGAAGATCGCCTTGCGCAGATCCACGACACCCTGCCCGCCCGCGTTGTTCGTCGTCCAACTCCAGTCGCGATACGCGCGTGACTGGCCCGGCAGCCTGAACTCGCCCGTGTCGATGATTGTCCTCTCCCAATCCGTAACACCCGCGCTCAGCCCCGCAAGAGCCACGACCGGCTTGAACGTGGATCCCGGCGCATAGGTTCCCCGGGTCGCGCGATTGAATAGCGGCGTATCGACCGATGCCGCAAGCAGGCGATACTCTTCTTGCGGTATGCCAGTGATGAACGGATTCGGGTCGTAGCCCGGATTGCTGACCAGCGCCAGGATACCTCCGGAACGGGGGTCCAGGGCGACCACCGCGCCGCGGCGGTCGCCCAGAGCGGCGTGCGCGGTGGTTTGCAACCTGCTGTCCAGGTGGAGCGTCAGGTTCTGTCCCCCCACCGCCAGCACCTCGTTCTCGTTCAGGACTCGGCGAACCCGACCGCGAACATCGGTTTCAACGTGTTGATACCCAACCTCCCCGTGCAGTGATCGTTCGTAGAATTGCTCCGCTCCGAAACGGCCAACGAACTTCGTGCCGCTGTAGCGCACCGCGTCCAGCGTCTGAAGGTCGTCTTCGTTGATCCGGCGTACCGAGCCCACCGCATGCACCATGAGACTCGCCAGCGGGTAGTACCGCAGGTTCTCGACGACAACCTCCACTCCTTTCCATCGGTGCCCATCCACCTTGATTCGAGCGACTTCGTCGTCAGTAAGATTCACCTTCAGCACGACTGGTTCGTACGGCCGCCGAGGCTGTGCAATCCGGCGGTTGAACCCGGCTATCTCACCATCGGAAATTTCGATGAACGATCCGAGTTCGCCAATGGCGGTATCCAGGTCGGCGACGCGCTCGACCACCACCGCCAGCGTTCGAATCGGCCTGTTGTCCGCCAGCACTACGCCCCGTCGATCGTAAATCAATCCTCGGTCCGGGGGGATAGGCTGAACCTGGATGCGGTTTTCGTCGGAGCGAGTGCTATAGATGCTGTGTTTGAACATCTGGAGGTCGACGAAACGTGCCAGCAAGCCCAGTATCAGGACTGCGGCCAACAGGAATACAACGGTAGCGCGCGTGACGAAGGCCCGTTGCTCAATTTCATGGTCTTCCATGGAACTAACGCCTCTGGGGAGCGCCAGCGACCGCTGGCGATTGTTCCATGGAAGACGAGCGGGGAAGGGCCAGGAGCCTTCAGCCGGGGAGCGCGAGGGCCTAGGCCGAAGGCCCAGGTTGCGGAAAGTGGGGCGTTCTTCCATCGTTTCAGGCGAGATGGTACGCCACCGGCGCCTGAGCGACACACCCAGAGCGCGGTAGCGGGACAGCCCGCGTTACGCTTCCGCCAACGGCGAGGCCAGGTCGCTCCACAACCGCTCCAAGTCGTAAAACGCGCGCGTCTCGGTTTGCATCACGTGCACCACCACATCCGCAAGGTCGAGCAATACCCATTCGCCAATGTCGGCGCCTTCCATACCCAGAATCTGCGCCGAACGACCTTTTGCCGCATCGTGCACAGCGTCGACCAGCGCCCGCACATGACGTCTCGAAGTGCCGGTGACCAAAATCATGTAGTCCGTGACATCAGTCAAGGCCGCCACATCGAGGACCACCACATCCCGTCCCCGGCGATCCATGATCGCCTCCACGACGAGATCGCGCAGTTCGCTCGGCTGCATCAACTTCTTGCGAGGGGCATCCCCCTCGCGCTCCCCGGCTGAAGGCTCCTTTCTTGCGAGGGGTACCCCCTCGCGCTCCCCGGCTGAGGGCTCCGTTCTAGTCGCGATTCAGCGATGGTACAGGCCTCGCTGTTTGATGTAGGTCCAGACGGGGGACGGTAGCAAAGCAGACGCGTCGCCGCCACGGGAAAGAATTCGCCTTATGCGCGTCGCCGAGACGTCGAGCATCGGGCGTGAAAGTACGAACAGGCACCCGCGTTCGCGCCGCGCCAGGCACGCCGGATCGTCAACCCGGCTGAATCCGGGCAACGGCACCACCGCGGTCCCCGGTCTCACGACGACAACGATGTGGCAGCGTTCGGCAAACGCCCGGAATCGATGCCAGGTCGCAAAGGTGTCCAAGCCATCGCTGCCCACTATCCAGGCAATGGGGTCGCCGTCGCCAAGCGACTCGATGGTGTCGATCGAATACGATGGCCCGCCGCGCCGAAGCTCGATATCGGAAGCCGCCAGCGCTGCGTCCCCCGAAACGGCGAGACGCAGCATTTCCCATCGGTCCGCCGTGTTCGCCGCAGCCGCGCGATGCGGGGGCTGCGCGGCGAGAACCAGGGTGACTGACGGCACGCCGAGGGCGTTCCCGACGGAGCGCGCGGCGTGGAGGTGACCAACATGCACCGGATCGAAAGTACCGCCAAAAAAAGCCCGCACCTTCAACGACGTTGAGTTCCTCCGCATGGGACGCGCGCATCCATCCCGAGGATAATACGCGGCGATTTCGGTTGCGCAAAGGGGTCGTTCGGAAACCACAACTTCGCACCGCTCCTCAAGCTGCGTTGTGTGGCAGGCCACGACCCCGGACACCGAAGGAGTCGCGGCGTCATTCTCCGATGTAGCGCGTCCGCACCGTATAGACGCTGTCTCCAGTAAGTACCGCGCCACGGGCGAACAATCGTCCATGCTCCCAATTGGAAAGGCCCAACTCCGGCTTGTTCAGGGCGAACTGTCCATCCACCCATCGCGTATGCCCGTCGCCGACAAAGGGCGCGTTCAATGTTTCGAAGAACCTCCGGTGTTCGTTCGGGTCTTCCGATACGAGGGTACCGACAAGGCGAGGACTCTGCGCGTTGAACAAGGCAACCGCCTCATCGAGGGAGTTCGCTCGGACGAGGGTAATTTCCGGCGTCTCCTCCCACTCCCACTCAATGCCGAGCGACTCCCGGGAGATCACCTCGGCCTGCTTCTCGACGACGGTGCCTTGAGCGCGCACGATTCGGACCTCGCTTTCAAAGAGCGCTTGCGGCACCAGATCTTCATCGCCAGCGGCAACATGCAGTTTGAACGGCCGGCTGCGGGCGTCACCCGCTTCGAGAAGGCCTTCCAGCACGAGCCGCGCGCGGTCCCGCGCCCTGGCCCCGACGAGGCAACAGGTATTCAATGTATTGCAGACCTTCCGGTCCAGTGATCGCGCCACCGCCTTCTTCAGGTGATCGCCTTTCGCCGTCTCCGAGACGACGATCCATGCCCCGCCAGTACCGTGCAGACTTACCGGAGTGCCGACACCGCGAGCCAGCGAGCCGAGCAACTCGACGGTCTGACCGGAACCTCGCGCCACCGCGAGCGACAACCGCTGATCGAGAAATACCGCCCAACCCGCCGCGTGCGCGGCGCTGTCCACCAGCGAAACCGTTCCCTTCGGCAATCCGGACGCGACAAGAGCAGGGTCTATCGCCAGCCGCATGATGCTCCGCGCCGTGGCCAGCGCGTCACTGCCGATGCGGAACACAACCGTATTGCCCCCGCGCAGCACGCCGCAGGCGTCCGCGAGGACGTTCGGACGACCTTCGAATACGAACGCCACCACGCCAAGCGCCGCGCCTGTCATCTCGACCCGGAATCCGTCTTGGCGGATGGTTTCCAGCAACGCGCCGCGGCGAGAGGGGGTGCTCGCCCAACCGCGCATGCCTTCGATCATCTTCTCGCGCATGTCGGCGGATACCGCCAGGCGCGTCGTCGATCTGCCTCGCGCGCGGGCGCGTTCGACATCTGTCGCGTTGACGGCGGTGATCTCTCGCCACACGGCCTCGTCGGCAAGCGCTTGGGCTCCCCGCTGGTAGAACATCGCGATGGCATTGTCATCGACCGATCCCATCCGCTCGAACGCGTCAACGGCGCGGTCGACCGCCGCGCGAGCCGCCGCCGCGTCTTCACGAGGGATGCGCAGCAGCCCGGCGCCCGGATCCGCGATCACGCGGTCTCCGGGCTGAAATGCGGATGCGAACGCCTCGTCGACAGGGAACGCGGTACCGTCCGGTGCAAGCACCGTCGAACCGGGCCGCAGTGCTGTCAATGCCCTAGACATAATGTTTTGACCTGCCCGTCCTCAAGTGCGTGGATTATCTTGGGGACCGGCCATTATGGCCACCGTGACAGAGCCAGAATTGAGGAGGGCAGGCAATGCGAGACTTTAGACCAACCGAGCAGGAAACGGTATCGATGGAAGGGCGGGGGATTCGCCCGAACTATGCGGCGCATGTGGGACTGGACGTGCACAAGAACAGCATCGCAGTGGCGGTGGCGCCCGCGGGGCGCGAGCCGCCGGTCTATGTCGGCGAGATCGCGAACCGGCCATTGGCGATCGGCAAGCTGGCGGAGAAGCTGGCGCGGACGCATGGCGGCGAGGTGATGCTGTTCAGTTACGAGGCGGGGCCGTGCGGCTACGAGGTGTACCGGCAACTGACGGGGATGGGATTCGATTGCGAGGTGGTGGCGCCGTCGCGGATCCCGAAGGCGCCGGGCGAGCGGATCAAGACGGACCGGCGGGACGCGGTCAAGCTGGCGCGGCTGTCGCGCAGCGGGGAGTTGACGCCGGTGTGGGTGCCGGACGAGGACCGGGAGGCGATGCGGGACCTGGTGCGGGCGCGGGCGGACTTCAAGCGGGCCGAGCTCAAGGCGCGCCAGCAGCTGGGCGCGTTTCTGCTGCGCCACGGGCGTCGCTGGTCGCGCGGGCGCTGGACGCGGGCGCACTACGCGTGGCTGGACGGGCAGCGCTTCGAGCGCGCTTGGGAGGAAGGGGCGTTTCGGGAATATCTGGACGCGGCGCGGGCGGCGAGCGACCGGGTGGCGGCGTTGACGAAGCGGCTGCACGACGCGCTGCCGGATTGGTCGCTGGCGCCGGTGGCGCGCTCGCTGGCGGCGCTGCGCGGCGTGGACACGCTGACGGCGACGACGCTTCTGGCGGAGCTGGGCGATGTGAGCCGCTTCGACTCGCCGCGGCAGTTGATGGGCTATCTGGGATTGGTGCCGAGCGAGCACAGTTCCGGGGGGCGGCGCCGACAGGGCGGGATCACGCGGACCGGCAACGGCCATGCGCGTCGCGCGCTGGTGGAGTCGGCCTGGAGCTACCGGTTTCCGGCGCGGCGCACGGCGCATCTCGAGCGCAAGGCGGCCGCGGCCTCCGGCGAAGCCAAGGCGATCGCCTGGAAGGCCCAGCGCCGGTTGTGCGGTCGGTACCGGCGCCTGATCGAGTCGGGCAAGAACAGCAAGCAGGCAAACGTGGCCGTGGCCCGGGAGTTGAGCGGCTTCGTCTGGGACATCGTCCGTCGGGAGATGGCCCGGATCCCGCCGGCCTCCGGCTCGCCGAAAGCCGACGCCGACGCGACCGGCATCGGGTAGCGAAGAGGTCGGGGCGTGTTGAGTCAGGGCAGGATCGGGCCGGTGTGGAGAACCCTTGTTCGGGCTATAACCGGTGCCGTCGGTACGATCCCCGAGCGGGCGTATCGGTCGGTGATCCCTGCCACTAGAGAAAGGCCAGCTCCGCGACGCAGTGAAGTCCGGTGGTACCCAATCCACGCATATCAGCATGATCCACCGTCGCAATCAGCCCGGCCTTGTCCTGACTCAACACGCCTCCGGCGCTCGCGAGGCGTCCGACCGCGCGGTGGATATGTGGACGAGTCCTTCGGACCGGCGCGCGCCCTTCGGGCCGTGTGGACAGCCCCCGGACAACGCGCTGGACGCGCGTTGCCCACCGGGCCTGCCCACACTCGCGCGCCTCTCGCCCACATATCCACCGCGCCAACAACAAGCTTTTGCAAGGAGAATGAAGTGAGAGTTCCGTGAGCCATCTTGACAGGTCAAAACATATCAGCCTGCATATTGCACCAAGCAGCTTGTTGAGTAGTCGAATGCCATCAAATCCGGTCGCGCTATGCAATCCCGCACACACCTGCTCAAGGCTTGTCCCTGACCGCTCCCTCGACCAGGCGGCGAATCTCGGCCAGGCGTTCGAGCGCTCCAGGCATCTGCAACAGGGTTTGCTTGACCTCCGGCGGGAACGGAAGCACGTCGGCCAGCCGCCAACCCAGCGCTCGCGCATCGTCCATGTCGACATCTTCCGCCCTGCTCCCCGACCATCCGGACGCCTCCGGATGTCGCATTATCTCGCGCAGGAGCGCGGTCAATCCTTCGAATCCCCGGCCCACGGGACAAGCGCTTTCCTCCGGAAGAAACTCGACATCGCCGAGCAACAGGTGGTCTGCCTGTTCGCTTGTGGCGGTGATGCGGAACTTGCTCCCGCCGCCAATCCTGATCAGGAGATGACCCCCGTCAGCCTGGTCGAAATCGACGATGCGCGCCGAGGTGCCGATCTCGTGGATTTCCGGTTGCCCCATGCCGGCGCCATAGGTGTCGGCACCTCTGCGGATGAGCACGACCCCGAATCCGGCATCTTCCCGCATGCACCGACGTACCAGGTCCAGGTACCTCGCTTCGAAGATCCGCAGGGGCATGGACCCGCCTGGAACCAGCACCTGGCCGAGCGGAAACAGCGGCAGTTCGCTCGGGGAAGATTTCGCCATGGCGGCACCTTAACACGTAGACTTACTACCGCGTGGACCTCTCCCAAGTCATTGTCCTGGCACTGATCCAGGGTATTACGGAATTTCTCCCGATCTCCAGTTCCGCGCACCTGATATTGTCGGCGCAGCTGACCGCCTGGCCGGACCAGGGCCTCTTGTTCGATGTCGCCGTGCATCTCGGATCGCTGACCGCCGTCATCGTCTACTTTCGCGTCGAGTTGACGCGCTTCGCCGCCGACGCCTTTCGACTTCGTGCCGGCCCACCGGCTCTGCTGTTGTCCAAGGTGGCCTTGGCGACCGTTCCCGCGGCTCTCGCCGGACTGCTGTTCAAACCCTTCATCGAGGTGGAACTGCGCACCGTCGGCGTGATCGCCGTCGCAACCATCGCTTTCGCCATTCCGCTGTGGTGGGCAGACCGCCGGGTAACGTCGACGCGGGACGAGCACGCCTTGTCCTATCCGCAAGCGGCCGTGGTCGGCCTCGCGCAGGCGCTGGCCCTGGTACCCGGCGTCTCCCGTTCGGGGATCACCATCACCGCCGCGCTGCTGGTCGGGCTAGGGCGGGAAGGCGCGGCGCGGTTTTCCTTCATGCTCGCGATTCCCACCATCGCGGGAGCAGCCCTGCTGTCCGCCGTCGACGCCCGCAACGCGCCCCAAGTGGTGGCGTGGGCGGACCTGGGCCTGGGATTCGTCGTATCAGCGGCCGCGGCGTACGGTTGCATCTCTGCGTTTGTCGCTCTCGTGAACCGCACGGGGATGACGCCCTACGTCGTCTACCGACTGGTTCTCGGCGCGGTGCTGCTATGGCTTTTCGTTTGATGGCCAGCGCCATAAAATCCGTCGCCCTTCCGGGCGCCGTGTTTTACCCCCGCCCAAGCCCACCTATCATCTTGTCGATCTTGCCGCTAATGCGCCAAGTCCGACAAGCTGCCAGCGCCATAAAATCCGTCGCCCTTCCGGGCGCTTTGTTCTACCCGCGCCCAAGCCGCAAAAGCCGCGCCTCGCCCGAGCAGAATCTGCCGCTAGAACGGTATGTCGTCGTCCAGGTCGTCGAGATCGTCCGCCGCTTCGGCTGCAGGCGCCGTAGGCGCCGCGCCCCGCGCCGGCTGCGCACGTTCCGGGGCGGCGCTCCCCCGGGGGGGCGGGGCATAGTCTGCGGACGCATCGCCGCCGCGACTGTCGAGCATCTGCATGTCACGCGCGACGATTTCCGTGGTGTAGCGCGTCTGGCCTTCGCGGTCCTCCCAGGAGCGGGTCTGCAGCCGACCCTCGATGTAGCACTTCGAACCCCTGCGCAGGTACTGGCCGGCAATCTCGGCCAGCCGCGCGAAGCATACGACCCTGTGCCACTCCGTCCGCTCCTGCTGTTCATTGGATTCGCGGTCGCGCCACTGATCCGTGGTAGCGAGGCTCAAGGTCGTCACCGCGCTGCCGCCTTGCGTGTAACGCGTCTCTGGATCGCGGCCCAGATTGCCTATGAGAATGACCTTGTTGATGCCCCGCGCCATGGCTCGTCTTCGTTTGTGGAAAAAGGTGGTTCAATATAGCGCAAGGCACAGCCTGGGACTAGGAAGATTGCCGCGTCGCCATGTGGGACAATGGCGCTGTTGCGGCAGCGTTTTCGACCGCGTATTTTCGCGGGTTTGACTGGACCACAAGGCGCGAATGAATCCGTCGACGATTGCCGTGCGCGGCGCGCGCACGCACAATCTAAAGAACATCGACCTCGACATTCCGCGCGACCGGCTGGTCGTGATCACGGGACTGTCCGGTTCCGGCAAGTCGTCGCTGGCATTCGACACGCTCTATGCCGAGGGCCAGCGGCGTTACGTGGAGTCCCTGTCGGCCTATGCCCGCCAGTTTCTCTCGATGATGGAGAAGCCGGACATCGATCACATCGAAGGGTTGTCCCCGGCCATTTCCATCGAACAGAAGTCCACGTCCCACAACCCGCGCTCCACCGTGGGCACGATCACGGAAATCTACGACTATCTGCGCCTGCTCTTCGCCCGCGTCGGCGAGCCGCGCTGCCCCGAGCACGGGGGCACGCTCGACGCCCAGACCGTCAGCCAGATGGTTGACCAGGTGGCCGAATTGCCGGAAGGTCGCCGCGTCATGCTCCTGGCGCCGGTCGTCACCGACCGCAAGGGTGAACACCAGCACATACTCCGCGAGCTGGTCGCCAACGGATTCATTCGCGCCCGCGTAGACGGCATCGTCACCGATCTCGATCATCCGCCGGCGCTCGACAAGAACAGGAAACACACCATCGAAGCCGTCGTCGACCGCCTGCGCGTGCGGCCGGACATGCAGCAGCGCCTGGCCGAGTCCTTCGAGACCGCCCTCGATCTCGGCGACGGCGTCGCCACGATCAGCTTCGACGAGGACGATGCCGGCATTGATGACTTGGTGTTTTCATCCCGGTTCGCCTGCGCCATCTGCGGCTACAGCATCAGCGAGCTTGAACCGCGCATCTTTTCGTTCAACAACCCGGCCGGCGCGTGTCCCGGCTGCGACGGTCTCGGGGTCGAGCAGTTCTTCGACCCGGAGCTGGTGGTCGCCGACCCGGGCGTGGGTTTGGCGGCGGGCGCGATTCGCGGTTGGGACCGCCGCAACGTCTACTACTTTCACCTGCTCAAGTCCCTCTCCGCGCACTACGGTTTCGATATCGAAACGCCGTTCAGGAGGCTACGGAAGAGACAGAGGGACGCCATCCTGTACGGCTCGGGCGACGAGCGCATCAATTTCGGCTATCTCAATGATCGCGGCGACAGGATTCGACGGCGGCATCGATTCGAGGGCGTGATTCCCAACATGGAGCGCCGTTACAGGGAAACAGAGTCCTCGATGGTGCGCGAGAGTCTCGGCAAGTATCTGCGCGTGCGTCCGTGTCCCGCGTGTGGCGGCGCGCGCTTGCGCCAGGAAGCCCGCCACGTGTACATCGATGGCGCGACGGTCCCCGAGATCACATCCAACTCCGTCGAAGACGCTCTGGCGTATTTCACGGGTCTGCAACTGGCTGGCAAGCGCGGCACCATCGCCGACAAGATCGTCAAGGAAATACGCGCCCGGCTGCGATTTCTCGTCGACGTGGGACTGAACTACCTGACGCTGGACCGCAGCGCGGAGACGCTCTCGGGAGGAGAGGCGCAGCGCATCCGCCTGGCAAGCCAGATCGGCGCCGGCCTAGTCGGCGTCCTGTATATCCTGGACGAACCCTCCATCGGCTTGCATCAACGCGACAATACGCGCCTGTTGCGCACCCTCACCCACCTGCGCGACCTCGGCAACACTGTATTGGTGGTGGAACACGATGAAGAAGCGATTCGCACGGCGGACCACATCATCGATATCGGCCCGGGCGCGGGGATCCACGGCGGCGAAATCGTGGCTGCGGGCACGCTGAAGCGTATCCAGTCGACCAAAGCATCGCTTACCGGCCAGTACCTGTCCGGCAAGAAGCGTATCGAGGTGCCGCGCAGACGCGCGCTGGTGGACAGGCAACGCACTGTCCGCCTGGTAGGTGCCACGGGCAACAACCTGAAGCAGATAACGGTGGATATCCCCACCGGACTCTTTACCTGCGTCACCGGCGTCTCGGGTTCCGGGAAGTCCACGCTGATCAACCAGACGCTCTACCCGATCGCGGCGCAGCGCCTGAACGGTGCGAGCGGCAGGTCGCCCCGCCCCTACGCCGCGATCAAAGGACTCGAACACCTCGACAAGGTCGTGGACATCGACCAGAGCCCCATCGGCCGCACGCCGCGTTCAAATCCGGCCACGTACACGGGTGTCTTCTCGCCCATGCGGGAGCTGTTCGCGCAGACCCACGAAGCCCGCGCCCGCGGCTATCGGCCCGGACGGTTCAGCTTCAATGTCAAGGGCGGTCGCTGCGAGGCGTGTCGGGGGGGCGGCGTCATCAAGGTAGAAATGCACTTCTTGCCCGACATCTACGTCCCCTGCGATGTCTGTCGGGGCAAGCGCTACAACCGGGAAACGCTCGACGTACGGTACAAGGGCAGGAACATCCAGGAAGTTCTGGACATGACCGTAGAGGAAGCGCGCGAGTTCTTCGACCCGGTGCCCGTGCTGGCGAGAAAGCTGCAAACCCTGGTGGATGTCGGACTGTCCTACATCCGTCTCGGCCAGAGCGCCACCACCCTTTCCGGCGGCGAGGCCCAACGCGTCAAACTGTCGCGCGAACTTTCCAAGCGCGATACCGGCAAGACGCTCTACATTCTCGACGAGCCCACCACGGGACTGCATTTCGAGGACATTCGTCAGTTGCTGAATGTGTTGCATCGGCTGCGCGACCAGGGCAATACGATCATCGTCATCGAGCACAACCTCGATGTGATCAAGACAGCGGACTGGATCATCGACCTCGGACCGGAGGGTGGCGACGGCGGCGGTCGAATCGTCGCCGAGGGCACCCCCGAAACGGTAGCGAAGCACCCGTCGTCGCATACCGGCAAGTTTTTGAAGCGGAGCCTTAAGCTGGGGAGCGCGAAGGGAAGGCCCTCCCACAACCGCACCCAAATGGAGGCAAACGGCGAGTGATTCTGATCGTGGGCGGCGGCCACGCCGCTGGCCAAGGCGCAGCCAGTCTCCGTCAGAGCGGCTATGACGGCGAACTGGTCGTCGTCTGCGACGAACCGCACATCCCCTATCAGCGACCGCCACTGTCCAAGCAGTATCTCGCCGGCGAACACGGTCTGGACCGCGTGTACCTGCGCCCGGAAGCTTTCTACCAGAGTAGAGGTATCGAACTACGTTGCGGCAGGCGCGCTACAGGGATCGACGTGAAGGCAAAGACCCTCGTGCTCGACGACGCCTCGTCGCTCGCCTACGACAAGCTGCTACTTGCCACGGGCTCCCGAGTGCGAAAGCTCGATATTCCGGGCGGTGCGTTGCGCGGCGTTCACTACCTGCGGAATATCGCCGACGCCGACAACATCAAGGCGGACATGGCTCCGGGGCGGCGCGTCACCATCGTGGGCGGCGGCTACATAGGCCTCGAGGTCGCCTCAGTAGCCGTGCAAGCCGGTCTCTCGGTAACCGTCCTCGAAATGGAAGATCGCATTCTGAAACGCGTCGCTTCGGCCGAGATGTCCGCCTTCTACCATGCGCTGCACACGGACGCTGGCGTCGATATCCGCACCGGCGCATCTGCGCAGCACTTTGCCGGTACCGAGCGGGTCGAGCAGGTTGTCTGCGCCGATGGTACGAAAGTTCCTTCCGACCTCGTTGTCGTCGGCGTTGGCGTTGCGCCCAACATCGAACTTGCGCAGTCGGCCGGGCTCACCTGCGAAAATGGCATCCTGGTCGATGAGCGTTGCGCCACGTCCGCTCCCGACATCTACGCCGCCGGGGACTGCACCAACCATCCAAACCCGATCCTCGGACGTCGACTGCGTCTCGAATCCGTACCCAACGCGATGGAGCAATCGCGCGTCGCGGCAGCCAATTTGGCGGGGCAGGAAAAGGTGTATGCGAACGTGCCATGGTTCTGGTCGGATCAATACGATCTGAAGCTGCAAATGGTCGGTTTCTCGACCGACGGCGATTCGCATGTTGTTCGCGGTGATCCGGCCGCGCGCAAGTTCGTCATGTTCTACCTCAAGGACGATGTCCTGATAGCAGCGGACGCGGTGAACGCGCCAAGAGAGTTCATGACCTGCCGGCAACTCGTCGGACGCAGCGTCGATGCCCGACAACTCGCCGACCCGGCCATTGATCTGAAACAATTGACGCGGTAGTCGCTTGGCGACTGGGCCGCAACTGCTATGGTTTAATTCCTGTCGCGCGAACTCATTGGAGGCAGAGTCCGCGGGCAACACAACAACGAGAATCTCAAGGACATTCGGCATGAGCGATGTACTGGACGATACCCGATCGACAACACTCGATCCGAACCTGAAGGACCTCATCGATACCGTCGACCGGTCGAAGAAGGGTTACATCTTTTGCGTTGCGTGCGAGCACGTGATCGGCCACGTCGATGACCGTGTCGACATCATGGGCGCGCATGAGCACAGCATGACGAATCCCTATGGCGTCACGCACAGGTTCGGTTGCTACGCCGAAGCGCCCGGAGTAGATCTGTTTGGCGAGGCGACGGCGGCGGACACCTGGTTTCCCGGGTTCAGTTGGCGCCTCGCCTGCTGCGAGGGATGCGGGCAGCATCTGGGCTGGATGTTCGAACGGAACACCGAATCGTTTTGCGGCTTGCTCGTTTCTCAGATTCGAACCGGTTAGGGCCTGTTAACGCTAGATGAGCGTGCTCTGTCGGGTCTGAAACAGCGCCAATCAAGGCGCGAGGAGTGTGGTTTGGTTCACCCAAATGAACGACGAGCAACGCCGAGTGGCGCTGTTTCAGACCCGACCCGGAGGGCCGAGTCCGTTTTCCCGCCAGCCGCGTTGTCGCTCGCTCATGTGGAGGGACCACAACACGCTCGCGCCGCCGTGCTGGACGAAAAAACGGCTCTCGGCAGAGCCCGCACAGATAGCGTTAACAGGCCCTAGTAGCGGGTCGGGAGAAATCGTGGATCAAGGGGCCGAGTTCGACCCGGGCGCGTTCGATATCCTGACAATGGACTGCTACGGTACGCTGATCGACTGGCAAGGCGGTATTGTCGACTACCTCCAGCCCGTGCTCACGAGGCACGACGCGCACGTAACTGACGACTTCATTCTCGAATTATTTGCCGCGACCGAACCCGTCCTGCAGCGGGAAGGCGGCAAGTACGAGGACATCCTGCGCCGCATCCTGGATCGCTTGGGCACGCGCCTGGGCTTTGTGCCGACCCCGGCTGAACGCGATGGTTTCCCCGCGAGCCTCGGCGAGTGGAAGCCGTTTCCCGACACCGTCGATGCGCTGGCGCGCCTCGGGGGACGATTTCAACTCGCGGTAATTTCGAATGTCGACGATGCGCTCTTTTCGCTCACGAGGAAGGCATTGGACGTCGAGTTCGCCCACGTCATGACTGCCGAACGCGCCGGCGCGTACAAGCCGGACCACCGTATCTTCGAGGCCGCGCTGACGGCTATCGGCTGCGGACGGGACAGGATTCTGCACGTCGCGCAGAGCCTGTTCCACGACATTGCCCCCGCCAGCGGGCTGCAGCTCGCGACGGTATGGATCGACCGCAATCGGGGAGCCCAGGGCGCGGCGCAGGAGACGGAAGCGCAGCCCACCTGGACATTCTCGACGCTCGGCGAATTCGCCGACGCCGCGCTCGACTGACAGCCGCGATGTCGGGAAACATCAGCATCGACATCGCGAAGGAGTACCTGCATTTCTCCGCGGCGCACTTCACCGTGTTCTCGGCAACCGAGCGGGAGAACCTCCACGGCCACAACTTCCAGGTCGAAGCGACTCTGCGCGGTCGCATCGGCAACGACGGCCTGTGCTTCGACTACAACATCGTCAAAGCCAAGCTCAAGACGCTGTGCGATGCGCTGGACGAGGTCGTGCTGTTGCCGGGGCGGTGTCCCTACCTCGAAATCAGGGTGGCCGAGGAATACACGGTCGCCGCGTTCAACGACGAACGACTGCCATTCCTGCACCGGGACGTCAAAGTGCTGCCGGTCCGCAACGTCACGGTGGAGGAACTCGCCCACTGGCTGATCGGAGAATTGACCGACGACCGCGAGATCGCCGCATTGCCGGTTCGTGATATCGAATTGCGCGTCGCTTCCGGGGCCGGTCAATGGGCTTGCGCAACCTGGACCTCGTCGTGAAGCTCCTCGTCATCACCGGCGCTTCCACCGGCATCGGCGCCGCCACAGCCGCCGCCTTTCTCGCTGCCGGATATGCCGTCGTCAACTTGTCGCGGCGACCTTGTCCCGTACCCGGTGCTGTCCACATCCCCTGCGATCTGTCGAATCCCGACTTTCTGGACGCCGTGGCGGACCGCATGGGTCCCATGTTGCAAGACGCCGAGCAGACGGCGCTGGTCCACAACGCATCGCGGTTGGCGTCAGACACTGCGACCAACACGCCGAGCGATGCCTTGCGGGAAATCATCGAACTCAACATCGTCGCCGCCAACACGCTGAACCAGTGCGTCATCCCCACAATGGGGGCCGGATCGAGCGTTCTACTCGTCGGTTCCACCCTGTCGGAAAAAGCGGTCCCGGGCAGCTATTCCTATGTCATCTCGAAGCACGCGGTGATCGGTATGATGCGGGCGCTCTGCCAGGATCTCGCCGGAACGGGCATACATACCGCGTGCATCTGTCCCGGTTTCACGGATACAGAGATGCTGCGCGAACACGTCCCGGCGGATGCGATGGCGGCCGTGGCCGGGATATCGGCCTTCAATCGTCTCATCGAACCAGCCGAGATCGCCGAAACGCTGCTGTTCGCCGCAGCGCATCCGGTGGTAAACGGCGCGGTCATTCACGCCAATCTCGGACAGAGAGAACGTTAGCGCCATGCGCCGTGGAGTCAGCCCCCATGGATAGCAGCGCGCTCGTCGACGCGACGGAATCCCGCGAGCCGGGCAAGATCGACGTGACGGAACGCCGCGAGCGGGTGTTCCTGGTGCTCGCGGGGTTTTTCCTCTGCGCGATGACGCTCCTGAACGTCATCGGCATCACCCGCTTCATCGAACTCGGTCCGATGACGCTGGCGGTGGGTGTACTGCCCTACCCCCTGACATTCCTGTGCACGGACCTCATCAGCGAACTCTATGGCCGCAGACGGGCGAACTTCCTGGTCGGCGTCGGCTTCGTCCTCAACTTTTTCATCCTGGGGTGCCTGTGGCTGGGCAACGCGATACCCGCCGCGGATGTGGACAAGCAACCGCCCTGGCAGGTGTTGGAGCTGGCGGAGCAAGTCGCGCTGCCCAACGGCGACGTGCTGTCCGGCGGCGTCGAATTGTTCAGGCTGATCTTCGCCTGCACGTCCGGCGCGGTATTCGCCTCCATGATGGCTTACCTCGCCGCGCAATTCTGCGACGTGCAGGTGTTCCACCTCCTGAAGCGCCTCACCAGGGGAAAGCACCTGTGGGTGCGAAACAATTTTTCGACCCTGACCAGCCAGTTCGTCGACTCGGTCACTGTCATCTCCGTCACCTTCGGCGCGGCGTTCCTTGCCGGGCAATATACGTTCAGGGCGATGCTGGTACTGATCGGCAGCAACTACCTCTTCAAGGTGACTGTCGCGCTGATCGATACGGTGCCGTTCTATATCGGCACCCACTACCTCAAGCGGTACCTCCGGGTAGACAACCTCGCGACCTACTGATTTTTGGAGCTGGCGACCCAGCATGGCCGCGTCGACGGAGTCCGAAATCAGCCACGGCGTGAGTCCAAGATGCAACGCGCCCATTCGCGCTTCCCGCGGAAGTCCGGCGGCTATCCGCTAACGGCCGCTACCGGACTTCCCGCTGCGCCAGCAACATCGCCGACATCGTCGCGCGCACGGCGACGAGATGGCGTTCGAGAGCGAACGCCGCGTACAGCGGATCATCCGTCAACAGGACGCAGCGCTCACCCTGCCCGCAATCGAATCGCGTCGGGCGGCCAAAGTTATTGCCCGCGTCGCCGTATTCGCCGAAGTCACCAGGTTCACCGAAGCTCCAGAATGCTTCCCAGGTCGTTGGCATACCCAACATCGGTGCGCGTACCGCCGCCTGCGTGTCCTCGGCCGTGCGGTGGAGCACCGCTGCGAAGGTCTCATCACCACCTTCGACCGGCATGCAGTAGTCACCGATCGCCTCTTCCACCGCACGTTCATCGACGTCATAGTTGTTGAAGCGGTCGGCGAAGCTGAAGCGCCACCAACGCGTCGTGAACACGGGCACGACGTGGGAGGGGGACGTCATATCCTGAATCATGTTGACGATAACGCCGAGATTGGAGTACTTGCGGCTCAGATTGTCCGCGACGGCGAGCTTGGCCACGGCCGCGTCAAAGTGCTCGTGCAACCGCGTCTGGATGAACCAAAGCAACCGGTTCCGGCCCTCGTCCCTGCCATCGTAGTAAGGCCATCGCGCCACCTTGCGCGAGAAACGCCACTCCGCCCTGGCGACGTATCGCACCTGCAGCGCGGTCAGGCGCGGCACATCCAGGTTCGCCACACAGCGATTGAACTGCATCGCAGCGATGAACGTAAGCTGTTGATGCGCGCGTCCGTCGGAGGCGGCGACAGGCCCGCAGGCCAGAATCACCGCGAGGCAACACATCCGACGCGCAACGCGCGGATGGCCGCCGCGCGGGAAGCGGCGGCGGGCGCGACCCGTCCAAGCCGCCTTGAAGTTCATGCCATCAGATCCTTTCATCCGCTTAACCGTCGCTGCGCGATCATCACGGCTCTTGGTGACATATGCGGGCTAGTCGCTCGCCGGTCACGAGGGACTTCGCGATCTCGGAAATGCTTCGATCCGTCCCCGGCCAGATCCAGTCGGGCGCGACCTCTGCCGCCGGCACCATCACGAAACGACGCTCGTTTGCCCGCGGATGGGGCAGCGTCAGCACTTCGGATCGACGCTCCTCATCGCCAAACAACAACAGGTCCAGGTCGAGTTCTCGCGGCGCGTTGCGGATCGGCGTCGCATCACGCCCGTGGCGACGTTCCATGGCCTTGAGGTCTTTGAGCAACGCTTCGGGTGCCATCGAATCTACCACAAGCAGGGCGACCGCGTTGACGAAGTCGCCCGACCCCGGCGGACAATCCACCGGGCTCGTTCGCCACAAGGACGATGCGCGAAAACCCGCGTAGGACAATGCCTCAAGCTCGGCGAGCGCCCGCTTCACAACATCGACGCTCGCGCCCATGTTTGAGCCGAGACCTACAAGAACCCGGGTGGCCACGGAAGTGTGTCCAATCGACCCGTTTGGGCGGCCAATCAAAACGAGTGGGCAGGCAGAAGTCAAACTACTTGCATGGTCGACGAGACGAGACGAGACGGGCCGGGAGCCTTCAGCCGGGGAGCGCGAGGGGATACCCCTCGCAAGAAGACAGCCTTCAGCCGGGGAGCGCGAGGGGATACCCCTCGCAAGAAGATAGCAGCGGGAGGGGGCACGCCTCGCACGCAACAGCCGAAGCCGAAGCCGAAGGCGCCGGCTGTGGGGCACTTACAGCCGGAGGAAGCCGAATTTACCCTCTCGGTATACGCGCAGCTCGACGGCGCGCGTGTCCCGAATGCGCAGCCACAGGTCAGCCAGGAAATAGATCCGCCGGCCGTTGGCCCCGTCAATGATGTCTCCGGAGCGAAGCTCCCGGCGCCACGCGGCCGAGTCGCGGTCGACATCTACCACGAGGACGCCCGCGCTGCTCTGCGGGTCTCCGGCTGGGCGAAAGTCGGACAGGGTCGCACCGGCGAGGCGCGGGTCGACGCGGTCGCCGGCGACCTGAACCACCCGCTTGTCATCGACTTCCATGCGAAACGTCCGTGCCTGTCCGTCCCGCACCGCGTGCACATCGACGCTGTCGCCGACCATGATGATCGCCGTGGCGCTGTCGTAGTCTGCTGCGCCGCGGATATCGCGCTCGCCGATGCGCGTCAGCACATCGCCGGCTTCAATGCCCACCATATCCGCAATACTGCCGGGCTCAACCTCCAGAACAACAACGCCCTGGCCCCCTTTGACGCCGAACACCGAGGCTTCTTCGGGATTGAGCGCGCTGACCGCCAATCCAATTCGGGCGCGCCGCACCTCGCCATGCTCCACGAGTTGCATCATGATCGCCTTGACCAGGTCGCTCGGAATCGCAAAACCGATGCCGACGCTGCCGCGAGAACTCCCCGGCGAGATGATTGCGGTATTGATGCCGACCAGTCTGCCCATCAAGTCGACCAGCGCGCCACCGGAGTTGCCCGGATTCACGGACGCGTCCGTCTGGATGAAAGCCTCAAAGCCTTCGATACCGAGACCCGTACGCCCCAGCGCGCTGACGATCCCGGAAGTCACGGTTTGTTCGAGACCAAACGGGTTGCCGATGGCAACGACGAAGTCGCCGACGCGAACCGCGCTGGAGTCGGCGAATTCCAGCGCGGCGAATCCGTCGCCTTCGACCTGCAATATCGCGAGGTCGACCAGCGGATCGGAACCGACGAGCGTAGCCGGGATCCTGCGACCGTCCGACAGGCCGACGACGATTTCGTCGGCGCGCTCGATGACGTGGTGGTTGGTGACGATATAGCCGTTCTGTGCATCGACAATCACCCCCGAACCCGTGCTCTGCTCCCGCCGAAAGGGGCGCCGCTCTTCGGGTATGCCAAAGAACTCGTGCAGCGGACTCCTGATTCGCACCGAGGTATAGATCGATATGTTGACAACGCCCTGGGTGGCCCGATCGAGCATCGGCGCCAAGCTTGGTACTTCCGAACCGCTGGACACCTGTGGCGGCAGGGCACCGCCACATGCGACACCGAAGAACAGAAGCGCGAAGCAAAAAAACAGTTTCATGAAGCTATCCCAGACAATTTCGACATCACGGGTCGAGTCAAGTGATTCCTGTTGGACCCATGGATTGCGAGGAAGTGCGCTTGGTGACAACGACACACGGCGGACACCCAAATGCTCGAAAAACGCCCGATGGCGACAGAACGCAACCTAACCCGCATATCTCACCAAGTCGCTTGTTGAGTCACTGAATGTCATTTGCTTTCAATCAGGTACTTCCCTTTTTCGAAAGTTGTGTCCTGTACAGACTGCGCTGGCCGCGCCCTCGCACGGTGGGGTCGGGCCACGGGCGGAGCCGAAGGCGCCACCCGTGGGGCACTTTTGCCCGCGCACGTGCTCGCTCCACCATAAGGCGTGGCTATGCTTCCGCTCGCGAGCACGCCCACGCGGGCAAAATCCTGCGCGATCATCGCGGCCCTTGGTGAGATATGCGGGCTAAACACCCTATGAGCATACAGCGGGCACCGGCGAGATTTGCCAGGATTCGCCAGAGGCTGGAGCGGGCGATGGGAGTCGAACCCACGTCTCCAGCTTGGGAAGCTGGGGTAATGACCATTATACGACGCCCGCTTTCAAGCGAACGTCGCCAATGCTACTACAGCCCGCTCGCTGGCGACGAGCTCGCCGCCCGCGGACAGGTTGGTTGCGCTACTTGTCGACCGTCTCGACTTTGTCGATCCACTCCCGCGCGGCTTTGGGCGCGCTCGGCGGTATCCGGGGTTGCTTGACAACCGGCGGTGGCGTTACCGGTGGCGTCCGTGGCGGCGGTCGGAACCGAGGCTCCGACGGTTTCGGGGCAACGGGAGCGGACACCCCTGGACGCACCGGAGGAGTCGCCCAGGGTGGCGCCGTTCGCTCGGCTGCCCGGCGCTCGACACGCCGTCGCACGTCGCTTGGCAGCCCCGGCGATCTCGGTCGCACCGAGCGGTCCGAACGTTCCGCAGCCCTCCTGCGCTCGCCACCAACGTGTCGGCGCACCGTCCCGGCCGAGCGCTTCGGCAAGCCCTTCGGCGAGCCCTTCGGCAAGCCCGTTCGAACGAACGGTTGCGAGGACCCCGGGTCTTGCTGCCATCTTTCGATCCGCCGGCGCACGTCCTCCGGCAGGTCGATCGGCGAGGTTGCCGGGGAACCCTGGTTTGCCGGCTTTTCGCTGACCAGAAGCCGAGGATTCGGATCGTTCCGCGGTTGCGGCCGACTCGGCGCACCGTCCGAATCGCTTCTGCGCCGGTCGCCCCTCTGTCCGTCTCCCCTTCGGTCGCTTCGCCGCCGGTCGCCATCGTGCTTGCGCCGGTCATGGTCGCGCGCCCCGTGGCCCGCCTTGCCGTGCCGGCGGCTGTGCCCGCTGTAGTCGCGGTCGCCCCGCCGACGGTCTTGACTATGCCTGCGTCGGTCATGGTCGCGCGCCCGGTGGCCCGCCTTGCCGTGTCGACGGCTGTGCCCTCTGTAGTCGCGATACACGACGATGGGATACACCCGCGCGATCCGGTCGTGGTAGTAGTAGCTGTCATAGATTCCGTAGTAGCGAGACGGGTAGTAGGTGGTCGTCGGGTAACGCACGGGGTACGTCGCAGGGTAGACGGTCTCGTCAGTCCGATAGACCCGCGTCACCTGGCTGGGCGCCTCTTCGTATGCCTCCTCCGGCACAGGTTCGATCAGCGCGACCGCTTCGCGCTCCTCGCGGCAATCTTCGACCTGATCGCGGAAATCCCGCATGAACGCGTTGCTGAATCCGGCCTGCCCGAGCCGGCGCGCGTCCTCATCCGCCAACGGCTCGCAGACGTTCTTGTGTCGAACGAACTGCAATATCGTTTCTTCCGAGAAACCGGCATCCCGCAACGCGATGAGCTGATCCGCCTCGGAAGGTTCCTCGGCAGGCATACCGCCACGATCCAGCATCAGCGCAATGATTTCATCTGCGACTTTCGCCTCGCCGAGCGCCAGCAACCCGTCCACGTCGATGACGAACCGTGCGTTGGTCACTTCTATCAGTCGCTCGATTTCCGTCTCGTCGTAGCCGTTCCTGGTCAACTCGATCACGTCGAACACGGACAATGCCATCGCCGCCGGGCTACACCAGGCAAGTGACAAGCTCAATAGGAATGTGGTTCCTCTATTCATTTCGCCTCGTCTCCCGCCTGTAGCTCGATAGGCCACAGTATAGGACTATGGATCGAGATTGCATTGCAGCGGTCGGCAACCAATTCACTGAAAATCAATGGCTTATGCTGCGTACCTGTACGCCGCATAAATCGGGTGCGAAGTTTTTCCCGTTGTTGTTCATCCAAGAGCCTCCTAAGCTTGTGGCGTTGACTTGATTGGCGGGGGCTGGAATGCGGCTCATGGCGCTATGCGCGACGGTGCTCGGGGAGTTTTCCTGGGTCCCGCCCGCTTGGCTGCGACGCATCGGCGTTGGTCGCGCCGGGTGGTCGTTGCTGGCGTTGTTCGTCGGCGCTGGTGTGGCGACAGGCGCCTACCTTTACTACCAGAGTCTGCCCAAGCCCTTGCGTGTCACGATCAGCGTCGAGGCGCCAGGGGTTACCGCCATCGTCGACGACAAACTGGTGCCAGATCCGCTACGTCTCGATTTCCAATATTCCCTCGATCCGGATGCGCCGGCCCCGCCGCCGCTGTCGGCGGCGCGCATCGACCTGGTGGGGGAAACCCTTGAGGAGGGAATCGAGTTGCGTCCCGCGATGGCGGGCGAATGGCGCTTCGAGACGGAGAACCGCCTGGTGTTCCTGCCCGCCGACGATTGGCCGGCGGACCGCGCTTACCGCGTGCGGCTTTCACGGGACTTGTTCGCGCCGGGACTTGAACTCGCGGAAACCGAGACGGGGTTTTCGACGCCCGCATTCGAGGTGTCCGTGACGAAGGCGGAGTTCTACCAGCACCCGGAGGTGTCGGCGGAACGCAGGGTGGTCGCGAGTTTCGACTTCTCGCATCCCGTGTCGCGCGTCGATTTCGAGCAACGGCTCGACATGTCCATGCGCGAGGGGAGCGACAATGGGCAGACCTCGAGAGCAGGCGCGGCGCGACCGATCGGCGTGGGCATCGAGTACGGCATTCATGATCGATCGGCCCACGTTCACTCGGAGATCGTCTCGATACCCGAGCGGGAGAACTTCGTCACCGTCGCGCTGGCGCGCGGCCTCAAACCGGCAAGTGGCGATGGCGATTTCGACACTCCGCTATCGGTCCACGTGAGAGTGCCGGACCGGGCGAGCTATTTCCGCGTCCAGGGCATCGAATCCTCGATAGTGGACGATGCAGAGGATGTTCCCGTGCAGACGGCGTTGGTGACCTTCACCGACCAGGTGAACACGGACGATTTCGCCAGCCGCGTGCGGGCATGGGTTCTGCCGAAGGACCACAAGATTGGCGCGGTGACCTACCAACCCTACGCCTGGCAGTCGCCGAGGCAGGCGACGCCGACGGTGCTGGCCGCCTCCGAACCGCTGGAGTTGACCGTGAATCCCACCCAACGCGATGCCGCCGTGCTGCAAAGCGTCGCCTTCGATGCGCCGGTGGGACGGTATGTCTACCTCCACGTCCGCGCCGGCCTCACTTCCGAGGGTGGCTTCGTGCTGGGGTCCGACTATGACGAGGTCGTGCGCGCGCCAGACTACCCTCGTGAGGCGAAGATCGCCCAGGACGGCGCCCTGTTGCCGCTCACCGGCAGCAAGTTGCTCACGTTGTCCGCCCGCGGCGTGGAGGCGATCAAGGTAGAGATACAACAACTCCTGCCCACCGCGCTCAACCACCTGGCAAGCCAGACCGGCGGAGATATCCGTGACCCGTACTTCCGCGGCTATCTATTCGACGCCGACAACCTGTCCGTGTTGACCACGCGCATCATCGACGTGAATCCCGGACATCCCCGGGAGCAGGTGTTCGCGACACTGGATATCAAGAGATTTCTCCCCGCGGGCGGCCTGTTCTTCGTCAAGGCGCAGGGCTGGGACCCGGACCTGGAGCGCCTGGTGGGGACCTCGGATCGACGGATGGCGCTGGTGACGGATCTGGGATTGCTGGTGAAGACCAACGTTGATCGTAGCCAGCACGTGTTCGTCCATTCCATTGCGAGCGGCGAGCCGGTGTCCGGGGCGCGCGTGCACCTGCTTGGCAAGAACGGCCTGCCCGTGCGGACAGGAAGCACCGATGCGCAAGGGCACGCCCGGCTCGATTCGGCGAAGGACCTCAAGCGGGACCAGGAACCCACCGTGTTCGTGGTTCGCCACGGCGACGATACGACCTTCATGCCCTACCGGCGTCGCGATCGTCAACTCACCTGGTCGGGGTTCGATACCGGCGGAGAACATGCGACGGCCGACCATGCCGATCGTCTGAAGGCCGCGGTCTACACCGACCGCGGCCTGTATCGTCCAGGCGAGGAGGCGCACCTGTTCTGCATCGTGCGCCAGGGTGACTTCGGCGCCGTTCGCGACGCGCCGATCGAACTGCGGATAACAGACCCCCGCGGGGTCAAGGTGTTGAGCCACCGCGTCAAGCTGCCCGCAGACGGACTGCTCGACTGGGATTTCGCCACCCGCCTGGAGTCGCCCACCGGCAAGTACCACGCGAACGTATACCTCGTTGAGGACCGTGGTCGGCTTCGCGGACTGGGAGGCGGGTCGTTCAGCGTTGAGGAGTACCAGCCCGATCGTCTTCGAATCCGCGCGGCTATTTTTGAGCGGGGTCCCGCGGAATCGATGCGCGCACGCCCCGAACGCGGCTGGCTGCAGCCTGGCGCCCATTTCGCTCAAGTGAAACTGGAGAACCTTTTCGGCACCCCCGCAAAAGCACGGCGCGTGCGCGGGACCTTGGCGATGCAGCCCATCTCGCCTCATTTCCGCGAGCATCCCGGATTTGTCTTCACGGATCCATTCCGCGATCCGAACAGCGCGCCGCGGCCCGTTACGCTGGATCTCCAGGAGACGCTGACCGACGAAGACGGCAGCGCGCTCCTCTCGTTCGATGTCGGTCAGTACGACAATGGCATCTACCGACTGCTGGTGACGGCTGAAGGCTTCGAGTCGGGCGGCGGTCGAGGCGTGAAGGCGCTGGCCGGCACGCTCATGTCTCCAGCGGACGCGCTGGTGGGCTACAAGGCCGACGGCGAACTGGACTTCATCGCGTTGGATGCGGAGCGCGCAGTGCGTTTCCTGGTGATCGACCGGGACCTGGCGCCGAGGGCCATGGACGGTGTCGAAGCCGTGCTCTACGAACTCCGCTACGTGTCCGCGCTGGTCAAGCAACCGAACGGGACTTACGCCTACCAGTCGGTCGAGAAGGAGAACGAGTTGGAGCGTGCGCCATTCGAGTTGCCGGCGACGGGCGGCGATCATCTCCTGCCGACCGCGCAGCCCGGCCGGTACGCGCTGGAACTGGTCGACGCCGACGGCGGCAAGCTAAGCCGCGTTGAGTTCGCGGTGGCCGGCACCGCCAATCTCGCCGGCAACCTGGAGCGCGATGCGGAACTCGACCTCAAGCTCGACCGCCGAGAGTACCGGTCCGGCGAAGAGATACTTCTCGAGATCACCGCTCCTTACGCCGGCACCGGACTCGTCACCATCGAGCGGGATCGGGTCCACGCGTTCGAGTGGTTCCGCTCCGACACCAACACAGCTCTCGCACGCATCCGCATCCCCGACGACCTGGAGGGCAACGCCTATGTCAATGTCGCCTTCGTGCGCGACTTCGATTCGGAGGAGATCTTCGTCAGCCCCTTGAGCTACGCGGTGGCGCCGTTCGCCATCGACCGCGCCGCGCGCCTCCTTAACATCAATCTCGCCGTGCCGGACGAGGTCCGCCCGGGCGATAGCCTAGTGCTGCGGTACGCCACCGCCATCCCCGCCCGCCTCGTGCTCTTCGCTGTGGACGAAGGAATTCTCCAGGTGGCGAAATACGAGACCCCCGATCCCCTGGAGACGTTCCTGCGCAAAAGGGCGCTCCAGGTGGAAACGCACCAGATGGTCGATCTGATCCTGCCCGACTACGAGGTCGTGCGCCGGGCTCGAGCACCCGGCGGCGGCGACCTGGCACGGCTCCTGGGCGCCAATCTGAACCCGTTTCGGCGAAGGCACGAAGCGCCGGCGGCCTTCTGGGTCGGCGTGACCGAAGCGGGTCCCGAGCCACGCGAGGTCTCCCTCGACTTGCCCGACTACTTCAACGGCGAATTGCGCGTGATGGCCATAGGTGTCGGGGCCGACAAGTTGGGCGCGCGGGCAATGCCGGTCACGGTTCGCGGTCCCCTCGTGCTCACGCCCAATCTGCCGCTTGCCGTCGCTCCGAACGACGCATTCGACGTTTCAGTCGGCATCGCCAACCAGGTAGAGGATTCTGGCGAGGAGGCGGAGGTCGACCTGACCGTAACGGACATGGTGCGGCTCGCGGCCGAGGGCGACGACCGGAGCACGCTTGCCATCGCCGAGGGCGGCGAAGGCCGCGCGACCCTTCGGTTGCGCGCCGGGCCGTCTCCGGGAGCCGCGTCCCTGACGGTGACCGCGCGTCTCGGCGAAGAGACCGCACGTCGTCAGACCAGCCTTTCCGTGCGGCCAGCGGTGCCCTTCGAGACCACAGTAGTGTCGGGTTTCGACGGCGACGGAGATGTGCGGATCGAGTTGCCGCGTCGCCTGCACGAGTCCTTTGCCAATCGTCGCATCGCCGCCTCGGCGAGTCCGCTGGTGCTGGCTGACGGGCTGTTGGAGTACCTCCGCGAGTTCCCGCATGCCTGCGTGGAACAGATCGTCAGCAAGACGTTTCCGCAACTGGGCCTGATGCGGTTTCCAGCGTTCGGCCTCGACCGCAGGGCTTACAGGGCCGAATTTCGCGCGACGCTGACACGACTGCGCGGCCGCCAGGATGCCGACGGCGGATTTCGCTTTTGGGCCACCTCCGCCGAGGCCGCACCGTTCTCCTCGGTGTACATCACGCATTTTCTCGCCGACGCGCGCGCGCTGGGCATGGCGGTCCCCGACGACATGCTGAGCCGCGCCCGCGACTACCTGCGGCGCCTCGCAGGCGCCACGACTCGGCAGTCGTCTCCGGAGGCAGACCTGGCGGCGGCCCGGACACGCGCCTACGCGATATATGTCCTGACGCGCGCGGGGGCCGTGACCACCAACTACCTCAACGCGCTGCAGGAAGCGCTGCAGCGCGACTTCGACGATACCTGGCGCAGCGACATGGCGAGTGCCTACATGGCCGCCAGCCACGCCCTCCTGCGCAACGACATCCTCGCCGAGCGGCTGATCGGCGGCTACCGACTGGGAGCGTCTTCGCGTCCCGACACCGACTTTGACACGCGCCTCGGTCGGGATGCGCAGTACGTGTACCTGCTGGCGCGCCATTTCCCGGAACGCATGGCGCGACTCGACGGAACTGCGGTGCAGCGGCTGGTGGAACCCCTGTTCGAGGACCGTTTCAACACCCTGTCCGCCGCCTACGCGATCCTGGCGCTCGGCGAGATACACCGGATGCTGGCGCAGCAGGGCGCGCTCGCGCCACCAGCCATCGTTGCCGGTAACGCGGATGGATCCGTTGACGTCGAGGTTGCGCAAGGTGCATTCGCGCGGGCGTCGCTGCCGGTGGCGGTGGACCGGGTAGACATCGAGGCAAGCGAACGCGGCGTCTATTTTTCCGCAAGCCAGTCCGGTTTCGATGTCGATGTCCCGACGACCCGCCTTGCGGAAGGTATCGAGATCGATCGCGTCTATCTCGACGCCGAGGGCGATCCGGTTGATCGTGTGCTCGTGGGCGACGAACTCACTGTCCGCCTTCGCGTTCGCTCCCAGGACGGCTGGATCCCCAACGTCGCGGTCACCGACCTCTTGCCCGGCGGCTTCGAGATCATCACGGAGTCCGTGCGCGACCGCCATGATCGCTGGACCCCCGACTACCGCGACGTGCGCGATGACCGGCTGGTGATCTACGACAGCTTCGGCGAAAGCCTGACCGAGATACGCTACCGCGTGAAGGCAACCAGCCCCGGCGAGTTCGTGGCCCCCGCCGCCCACGCCCGGGCGATGTACCACCGCAGCGTGCGCGGCCACTCGGCGCCCGGTCGACTCATCGTGGACGGCGCGTGATCAAGCGTTTCGCTGTCTGCTTATGCGTCGCCTTGGCATTCGCGCTGCTCGCTTGGGCGCTGGTGCCGAAACCGGAGCTCTACGAAGGCATCTCCTTCTCCACCCTGGTCATGGACCGGCAGGGAAGGCCGCTCAAGCTGCTGACGGCGGAGGACGGGCGCTATCGCCTGTTCACACCGCTACAAGAGATCGCCCCGGTAGTGCGCGAAGCGACGTTGCTGTACGAGGATCGCCACTTCCACCGCCATCCGGGTGTCAATCCCGTCGCGCTGCTGCGCGCGGCGTGGACTACCTACGTGCGCCGGAACCGCGTCGTGGGCGGCTCCACCATCACCATGCAACTCGCGCGACTGCGATTTGGCCTCGATACCCGCTCGCCTCTCGGCAAGTTGGCGCAGATGGTCCGCGCACTACAACTGGAACGTCACTACAGCAAGTCGGACATCCTCGAGGCCTACCTCAACCTGGCACCCTATGGCGGCAGCATCGAGGGCGTCGGCACAGCCGCGCGCGTGTATTTCGACAAGCCGGCAAGCGCGCTCAACCGGGGCGAAGCGATGGCCCTGACGGTCATTCCGCAAAGCCCGGCGGCCCGGTTCCCGGCTACCGCCGCCGGCCGTGCCAGGCTGCTCGCCGCGCGCGACCGTCTGGCGCAGGCATGGCGCGCATCCGCCCGCCAGAAGGGCGATGAAGAAACCGTTGCCCGGGCGCTCCTCGACCCGGTGTTCCGGTCGCCCGCCCATCTGCCTCGCCACGCCCCCCATTTCGTCCGCGATCACGTGACGCTCACTGGCGCTGCCGAGATCCGCACCTCGCTCGATCTCGATCTACAGCATCTGCTAGAGAACCGCATCCGCGACTATGTCGACCGGCGCCGCCAGGACGGCATCCAGAATGCCACCGCTCTCCTGATCGATCACCGGCGCATGGAAGTGCATGCGCTGGTGGGGTCTCGGGACTTCTTCGATGTCGATGTCGCCGGCCAGGTGAACGGCGTGCGCGCCCCGCGGTCTCCGGGTTCAACGCTCAAGCCATTGCTCTTCGGGCTGGCCCTGGACCACGGCCTGATCCATCCCATGACGCTGCTGGAGGACGCACCGCGCCGGTACGCCGCGTACACACCGGAGAACTTCGATCGGGGGTTCCTCGGCCCCGTGTTCGCCCGCGATGCCCTCATCCACAGCCGCAATGTGCCAGCCGTGGGGCTACTGGCGAAGTTCGGGGTGGCGCGGTTTCGCGACTGGCTCCGCGATGCCGGCGTGGAAGGGCTGCGACCTGCAGAGGAGTATGGCTTGGCCCTGGCGCTGGGTGGCAGCGAAATCACCATGGAGGAGCTGGCGCAGCTCTACGCCATGCTTGCCGGCGGGGGCCTCTGGCGTGATCTCGCGACGGTGCCGGGACCCCAAGGCGCAATGGCGAGAACCGCGCCGCGAGCGCGCCTGCTCAGCGCCGAAGCGAGCTACCTGGTGCTCGACATGCTCCGAGACGTTCCCCGGCCCGATGCGCCCTCGCTGGCGCCGACGCGGCGGCCCGCCATTGCCTGGAAGACCGGAACATCGTTCGGCTTCCGCGACGCCTGGAGCGTCGGTGTCATCGGTCGCCATGTGCTCGCGGTGTGGGTTGGCAATTTCGACGGCGCGGCCAACCCGGCGCTGGTCGGCCGAGAAGCCGCAGCGCCCCTGTTTTTCGCCATTGCAGACAGCCTTCGGCCATCACGTGTCGAGCAGCACGACAGCGCGACAGAGCCACCGCCGGGGTTGAACCTGCGTCGGGTCGAGGTGTGTGCGACCACCGGCGACCTGCCCGGAACCCACTGTCCGCGAACGGCACTGTCCTGGTTCATCCCGGGCGTATCACCTATCAAGGTGTCCACGGTCTACCGCGCGCTTCCCGTCGATCCCGCGACGGGCCTACGCAGTTGCCATCCCGGCGCGGACACCCGGCAGGTCGTCTTCGAATTCTGGCCCTCGAACCTCCGCGCCGTATTCCGCCGCGCCGGCATCGCCATCCGGCGTCCGCCGCCGTGGTCCCCCGAGTGCGGTCTGGATATAACTTCCGCATCGGGCTTCCCGCCGCGCATCCGGTCGCCCCAGCGCACCTTGGTCTACCATGCGCCCCGACGCGGCGAACAATCCAGCGTCCTGTTCTCCGCCATCGCCGACGGCGACGCGCGGACGCTATTCTGGTTCGTCAACGACCGCTTCGTCGCCCGCGCAACACCGGGCGAGGACACCCTATGGACCCCCGAGCCCGGACGGTTCACGGTGCGCGTGGTGGATGACCTGGGACGCGCCGCCGCCGTACCCATTACCGTCGCCAGCACGCCGCCGCGATACAGCACCTGAATTCAGGCCGAAGCCCAGGCGCCGTCGCGTGTCAGGCCAATCGCGCCACGGCTCGTTTCGCCATCACCACGACGAGATGGGCGCGATATTCCGCCGATGCGTGCAGATCGGAGTTGAAATTCCCGTGGGGCACGGAGACGCCGTCGAGGGCCGACACTGAAAGACCGTTCGCCAGCGCCGCTTCGAGGCCCAATGAGCGGAAGGCGCACGGCCCGGCACCCGTGACGCCGACGCGCACGGCGCCGTCCACCTGCGCCACCATGACACCGACGATGGCGTAGCGCGACGCCGGATTCGGGAACTTCGCGTACGCCGCTCTGGCCGGTATGGGAAACTCGACGGAAGTGATGATCTCGCCGTCTTCAAGCGCCGTTTCGAACAGGTCCGTGAAAAAACCGTCGCCGGCAATGGAGCGCCGGTTGGTATGCACCGTCGCGCTTAAGGCCACCACGGCGGCCGGATAGTCCGCCGCCGGGTCGCTGTTGGCGACCGAGCCGCCGATGGTGCCCCGATTGCGCACGTGCGCATCGCCGATTCCCTCCGCCAGGTCTGAGAGCGCGCCAATAGCGCCGCGCACTTCGGCGGAAGCGGCAACTTCGGCGTGGGTCGCGAGGGCACCGATGCGTACCGTCGCGCCCACGTCGATGCCGCGCAGATCGGCAAGCCCGCCGACATCGATGACATCCGATGGCGCCGCGAGGCGTTGCTTCAATGTCGGGATCAAGGTCATGCCGCCGGCGAGATACACGCCATCCTCAGCATTGGCCCTGAGGTCCGCCGCATGCTCCACGCTCGACGCCTTGCGATAGTTGAATTGGTACATTGGGTCTCCTCCCTACGCAGCGTTGCGCAACGCGTTCCAAACAGTTTCCGGCGTCGCCGGCATCGGCAGGCTCTTCACCCCCAGCGCATCGGTGATGGCGTTCATCACCGCCGCCGTGGCGCCGATCGCGCCCGCTTCCCCGCAACCCTTGACGCCCAGGGGATTGTGCGTACACGGCGTCACGGTGGTATCCACCGTGAAGCTCGGCATATCGTCCGCCCGCGGCATGCAATAGTCCATGTAGGAACCGGTCACAAGCTGCCCGGCGTCGTCATAGATGCCATGTTCAAGCAACGCCTGGCCGATCCCCTGGCACAGTCCGCCGTGGACCTGTCCTTCGACAATCATCGGGTTGATCACGTTGCCAAAGTCGTCCACCGCAACGAAGGCCACGATCTTCGAGACGCCCGTCTCGCCATCGATTTCCACCTCCGAGATATGCGTTCCGGCGGGATAGGTAAAGTTGCCCGGATCGTAGAACGCCTTCTCCGAAAGACCGGGCTCCAGTTCATCGAGGGGAAAGTTCGCGGGCACATAGGCCGCGAAGGCCACCTCGGCGAAAGCCATCGACCGGTTCGACTCGCGCTCCGCGAACACGCCGTCGGTGAAATCGATATTGTCCTCGGTGGTCTCGAAGTTGTGCGCGACGATCTTCTTGCCCTTGGCAATGATCTTCTCCGTCGCCCTCACCAACGCGGATCCGCCCACCGCGATGGAGCGCGAGCCGTACGTGCCGATGCCGTAGTCCGAGCGTGCCGTGTCCCCGTGCACGACTTCCACGTCGTCTATGGGAATGCCAAGGTGGTCGGACACCACCTGCGCGAAGGTCGTCTCATGCCCCTGGCCGTGACTGTGAGAACCGGTGATGACCGTCACCGAACCGGTCACGTTGACCCGTACTTCCGCGCTCTCGAACAGGCCGATGCCCGCTCCCAGCGACAACGCCACCTGGGACGGCGCCAGGCCGCATGCTTCGATATAGCTGGAAAAGCCGATACCGCGCTTTTTGCCATTCGCTTCCGACGCGGCGCGGCGGGCGGCGAAACCCTGGTAGTCGATATGCTCTAGCGCCTTGTCCAGGCTCGCCTCGTAGTCGCCGGTGTCGTACGTGAGGGCAACCGGCGTTGCGTACGGAAAGTCGTCCGGCTGGATGAAGTTCCTGCGCCGAATCTCCGCCGGATCCATGGAAAGCTCGCGCGCCGCGGTCTCCACCAACCGTTCCACCACATAGGTCGCCTCCGGGCGTCCCGCGCCGCGATAGGCGTCTACCGGCGCGGTATTGGTGAACACCGCGCGTACTTCGACGTAGATCGCCGGCGTCTTGTATTGCCCCGCCATCAATGTGCCGTACAGGTAGGTCGGCACGGTCGACGCGAACGTCGACAGGTAGGCGCCCATGTTGGCGATAGTCTTCACGCGCAGTCCAAGGAAAGTGCCGTCGGCCGCCAGGGCCAACTCCGCCTTCGTGACGTGATCGCGGCCATGGGCGTCCGCCAGGAACGACTCGGAACGTTCCGCCCGCCACTTCACCGGCCGCCGCAGTTTGCCCGCCGCCCATATGACCGCGGTCTCCTCCGCATAGATGAATATTTTCGAGCCGAATCCGCCGCCGACATCGGGCGACACGACCCGCAACTTCGACTCCGGCGCGACCTGGACGAAGGCGGCCAGCACCAGGCGCTCGAGGTGCGGGTTCTGGGAAGTGGTGTAGAGCGTGTAGCCCCCGGACGCCGCATCGTAGTCGCCGACGGCGGCGCGAGGCTCCATCGCGTTGGGGATCAGGCGATTGTTGACGATGTCCAGGGACGCGACATGATCGGCCTTGGCGAAGGCGGCGTCGGTGGCCGCCTTGTCGCCAAGTTCCCAGTCGTAGCATTGGTTGTTCGGGACCGACGCATGCACCTGGTCCGCTGTGTCAGCGGTCGCCACATCCACCACCGCCGGCAGGTCGCTGAATTCCGTCGCCACCGCCTCCGCACCATCGCGCGCAGCCTGGAGCGTATCGGCAATCACCACCCCGTAGGGTTCGCCGACGTAGTTGACGCGCTCCACCGCAAGTGGCGGATGGGGCGGCTGGAGCATGTCGGAGCCGTCTTTAGACTTCACCAGCCAGCCGCAAGGCAGGTCGCCGATACCGTCCGCCGCAAGGTCCGCGCCGGTATGGACGGCGACGACGCCCGGGATCTGCAACGCGGTGGCCGTATCTATGCCGCCTATGGTCGCCCGCGCGTGCGGCGATCGCAGGAACACCGCGTACGTCTGGCCCGGCTGATCGATATCGTCGGTATAGCGACCGGCGCCGGTAATGAAACGAATGTCTTCCCGGCGTTTGACGGCCGCGCCGATGCCTGTCTGTGTTTCCGCCATGCTCGTCTCCTTTCTCGTCCCTGCCTACATGTTGTCGCGCGCGGCTAGGACCGCGCGCACGATGTTGTGATATCCCGTGCACCGGCAAAGGTTGCCTTCCAACCCATCACGCACGCTCTGCTCGTCGAGATCCTCGTGCGTCTGCACCAGGTCGATGGCGGCCATGATCATGCCCGGCGTACAGAACCCGCACTGCAGGGCGTGACAATCGCGAAACGCCTCCTGCATCGGATGCAGTTCGTCCACCGTACCGATGCCCTCGATCGTCGTAACGTCGGCACCGTCTGCCTGCCCCGCGAGAACCGTGCACGACTTCACCGCACGCCCGTCCATGTGAACGACGCAAGCGCCGCACTGACTCGTATCGCACCCGACATGCGTGCCCGTGAGGCCAAGGCGTTCGCGGAGCACCTCAACCAGCAACGTGTTGTCCGGCACATCCAGGCTGTGCGATGTACCGTTGACCGTTAGCGTAACTTCCACCTGAATCTCCTCCGACTATAGAAGAATGAACGCGGCAACCAACAATAGCGCCAATCCCGCCCCCCATGCCAGACGCATCCGCCGAGCGTTTCCGGCAATGGCGCGGCCGCTGTCGGCGGTTGCCTTCTCCGCGTCCGTCTTGGACGGGTTCCCGAACGGGTCCGCGCCAACAAGGCCCGTAAACGTCGCAAAAAAACCGTTCGCGGTCTTTCTCGCCGCGGCGTCGATGAGCCGCTGGCCGATCTGGGCAAGCTTGCCACCGACGGTGCCGGCGGCCGTGTACCTGAGCAGCGTGCCCTGTGAGGTCTCCGTCAGGGTCACGGATGCGGTGCCCTTGCCGAAGCCCGCAGCGCCGCTATTGACCGCGAGTTCAAGGCCATAGCTCTCGGGGGCCTTGATATCGACCAGGGAAACGGTGCCCTCGAACGTCGCGCTCAAGGGTCCGACTTTCGCCTTGACTTCGGTCGCGTACCGATCATCCCCGATCACCTCGAAACGCTGGCAGCCCTGGATGCACCGGCGCAATACCGCCGGATCGTTCAGCGCCGCCCACACGCGCTCGCGTGGCGCTTGAATCGAGTATTCGCCCGACTGTTCCAAGGCACCTCCCCTCAACATTCGGCACCGGCTTCCGATTGCGGCACTGTCGCACGATTGCACGCATCCGGCAATACTCATATGGACACCATGGGGTGGCAGACCGAACTGACGGTCTGGACGCCACGCTGCGCTTCGCGCCGCACAATCCGGTAATCGAGTCTTGCAATCTCGGTGCGAGCCAGGGAGATTCCATCGCATGTTCTACTCGCCCCCATCCCCCGGATCAGGCCACGGGAAACGTTACAGGCTCGCGTATTCCAGGCAACGCATTGGGTCGAATTCGCCATCCCTGGCGTGGCGCTTCGGGTTCGTTGCTTCAAGTGCGGCGGTTCTCTCTTCCCGGGCGAGACCGGCGAGCGCATCGACCGCTTCCAGGAAAGCTGTCCAGCCACTCGCCCGCCGGTGCAACGCAGCGAAGGCGGGGTACCAGTCCGAGTAAGCACCGAGCGCGACCAGATAGGCGTTGTTGACCTCATCCACCAAGCTGTCGAAAGCCCCGCCGCCGAGCGATGGCTTGCGGTGCCGATAACAACGCCGGAATGTTTCGAGAACCCGGGCCTTCTCCCGGTATCGCCGCTCTTCGGCGCCACCTTTCCGGTAACCCGATTCCAGTTGCGCCCTGGTCGCCAACAGCAACGCCCGAAAGCGCCGCCAGCCTTGGCGCGAAGCCACGTAGCGGTCAAATTCCGCTTCGCGACCGGTTTGCCGGAACCAAAGACGCGCACCGGTTTCCCCGGCGAACGCCGCGAACGACTCGTTGAAGGCTGCATCGTCCCTGACCCAGACCCGCCGGTGGGAAATCTCGTGCAGCAGGAGTTCGGCCAAGCGAGGTTCCGACCAGTCGATGAACGTGCTCAACAGGGGATCGTCGAACCAGCCGAGGCTGGAGTACGCCGCGACACCCGCCACATGGGTCTCGTAGCCGCGGCGCACCAATCTGGCTTCCGCCCTGAGGGCGGCGCGCTGGTCGAAAAAACCCCGATACGGCACGCAGCCAACGAAGGGATAACACCAGCGGTGACCGTCGAAGGACAACGGCGGCGCCGCGAACACGTTCCAGACGACGAACGGCTCGTCAAGTGCCGCGTACCGCCGGTAACTGTTCCCCGCATCGAGCCCGAGTTCCGACCGGGCGAACTCGACAACGCGGTCCGCCAGCAGGAGACGGTCCCGCAGCGCCTCCCCTGTATCGGGATGGGCGATGATCGACTCAACCGGCCCGCTCGCCCGGAGGAGTTCGAACTGGCCGGCCGCCGCCTGGGCGTAGTAGTGCAGCGCCGCGCAGCCGCCCACCAGCCACGGTGCCGCAAGCAGCGCGCCAGCGCGCCAAAGGTATGCCCGCGCTCGCGAGACCGGGCCACCGGTGTCAGTGGGCTCGCCAAAGGCTTCCATTGCATCGTTGAGAGGATCGCTGTCGCTGCTCTTCATATTAGCGAACATGATTGGCGTGTGCCTGCCGGACGACCGGCACGGCGAACAGTCGAAACAGCGGCTTCGAGATGCCTACGACGCCGGCCCGATCATCGTGTGCGACATCGGCCATGCGGAATTGACAGGGAACAGCACGAAGACGGTCGCGGCGTCTGCATTGCCATCGCCGGATCATGCCCGACGCGCATGGGCGGTAGCCTTCCCGCGCGCGTTTCAGTAGGCTCACGCGCCAAAGTTCCACGAGGGGATCGATTTGATCGAGCAGCGCATCCGACACGACTGGATGATCGACGAAGCAATGGCCCTGTTCGAGCAGCCGCTCAACGACCTGTTGTTCACCGCGCAGTCGATCCACCGGAACTACCATACGCCGAACGCGGTGCAAATCAGCACGTTGCTCAGCATCAAGACCGGCGGCTGCCCGGAAGACTGCAAGTATTGCCCACAGAGCATTCACTACGACACCGGCCTCGAGACGCACAACCTGCTGCCCCTGGAAGATGTCGTCAAGGCGGCGAAGCGGGCCCGCGCGGCGGGCGCGACGCGATTCTGCATGGGCGCGGCGTGGCGCAGCCCCACCAGCTCGCAGACCCGCAGGGTATGCGAGCTGGTGCGAGCCGTGAAAGACCTTGAGATGGAAACCTGCGCGACGCTGGGCATGGTGACGGCGGATCAGGCGCACGCCCTCGCCGAGGCGGGTCTCGACTACTACAACCACAACCTGGACACCTCCCCGGACTACTACGGGGAAATCATCACGACGCGAACCTACCAGGATCGTCTCGATACGCTCGCCCAGGTGCGAAGCGCCGGGATGAAGGTCTGCTGCGGCGGCATTGTCGGCATGGGGGAGACGCGCGAGGATCGCGCCGGTCTGCTTGTGCAGTTGGCCAACCTGCCGCAACACCCGGAGTCCGTGCCAATCAACAACCTCGTGCAGGTCGAGGGAACCCCGTTGGGAACATCGATGCACTCCAGCGAAGCGCTGTCGCCGCTGGAAACGGTACGCTGCATCGCCGTCGCGCGCATACTCATGCCGCGTTCGGTCGTCCGGCTGTCGGCGGGGCGAACAGACCTGTCCGAGGAAGCCCAGGCGCTTTGCTTCCTCGCCGGCGCCGGCTCGATCTTCTGCGGCGATCGCCTGCTGACGACGCCGAACCCGCGCTTCGAATCGGACATGGAGATGTTCGACGAACTCGGCATCGCACCGCAGGTGCTCTGACGCCGCCGCACCGGCATGCCCTGGTATCCGCGGGGCCAGCGCCATGCGCTACTTTGAAGACATCCCGCTCGACTATCGTTGCCTCGTAGGCACCTTCGTCCTCTCGGAAGCCGCGATCATCGACTTCGCGCGCGCCTGGGATCCGCAGCCTTTCCACACCGACCCCGAAGCCGCCCGCGCATCGGTGTTCGGCGGGCTGGTGGCCTCGTCCGCACACCTGTTCGCCATCTGCACGCGGCTGTTCTTTGACCACGCGGACCCGATTCGCGTGGTCGCCATGCTCGGCAAGGACAAACTGCGATTGCCGAATCCCGCCCGCGCCGGGACTACGCTCAGCTACGAGACCCGCTGCATGGACAAGCGCGACTCCGCCAGTCGCCCCGACATCGGCATCGTTACGCTGGCGGACACGGTGACCGACGACACCGGCATGGTCGTGCTGACGCAGGAGGTGTCGCTGATGGTGGCGCGCCGGCATCGGCTGTAGGATTCAATGCATGATCCTCATGATCGACAACTACGACTCGTTCACCTACAACGTGGTCCAGTACCTCGGAGAACTCGGCGCCAAGGTGGACGTGCGCCGCAACGACGAGATCACGCTGGAGGAGATCGAGCGGAACGCCCCCGACAAGATCGTCATCTCCCCCGGTCCCTGCACCCCGGACGAGGCCGGCATCTCCGTCGACGCGGTCCGCCGATACGGCGGTCGGATTCCGATTCTCGGCATCTGCCTGGGGCACCAGAGCATCGCCCAGGCCTACGGCGGTGACATTGTCAGGGCGCGCCGGGTCATGCACGGCAAGATGAGCCCCATACACCACGTTGGCCGCGGCGTGTTCGAAGACCTGCCCGATGGCTTCGAGGCGACGCGCTATCACTCCCTGGTGGTCGAGCGCGAAACGTTGCCCGGCTGCCTGGAAGTCACCGCGTGGACACGGTTCGAAGACGGTTCCAACGACGAGATCATGGGTCTCAAGCATCGCGAGTTCGATGTCGAAGGCGTACAGTTCCATCCGGAGTCCTTCATGACCCGCGTAGGACACGACCTGTTACGCAACTTTCTCGACCGGTAGCTTGACCGGCCTGAACTCGTACTTGGAACGGTAGTTGAGACATGGACATACGCGATGCCCTTGAACGCTTGACCAACGGCGAACATCTCGACCGCGAGGGAGCGCGGGAAGTGTTCGACATCATCATGGCGGGAGAGGCGACGCCGGCGCAGATCGGTGGCGTGTTGATGGCGCTCCGAATGCGAGGAGAGACGGCGGCCGAGATCGCCGGCGCCGCCGAAGCCATGCGCGCTGTCAGCCTCAAGGTGGATGTGGTCGCCCCGCACCTCGTCGATACCGCAGGCACCGGCGGCAGCGGTTCTGCCAAGTTGTTCAACATCTCCACTGCGGCGGCGTTCGCGGCGGCGGCGGCCGGCGCGCATGTGGCGAAGCACGGCAACCGGGGAATGACCAGCGCCAGCGGGAGCGCCGATGTGCTCGAAGCGGCGGGAGTCAACCTCTCCCTGCGTCCGGAACAAATCGCGCGCTGCATTACCGAAGTCGGCATCGGCTTCATGTTCGCGCAGACGCACCACAGCGCCATGAGGCACGCCGGGCCCGTCCGGCGCGAACTCGGCGTACGTACGGTCTTCAACCTGCTCGGTCCGCTGACAAACCCGGCCAACGCGAAGTGCCAGGTGATCGGCGTATTTGCTCCGGCCTGGCAGCGCACCTTAAGCGAAGTGGCCGGGCTGCTCGGCGCGGAGCACGTGCTGATCGTGCACAGCGACGGCCTCGACGAAATATCGGTCGCGGGACCGTCCCGCGTGGTGGAGTGCAAGTCCGGCGAGATCACCGAGTACGATGTCCATCCCCGGGATTTCGGCATGTCGACGCATTCCACCGACCGGTTGCGAGCCGGATCCCCCGCCGAGAGTCTGGCGCTGATCAAGGCCGCCTTCAGCCAGGAGAACGAAGCCGCCTCAGACATCGTCGCGCTCAACGCCGGGGCGTCGATCTACGCATCCGGGGTCGCGCTGAGCCTCGCCGATGGCGTGGCGATGGCGCAGGACGCGATCGGATCCGGAATGGCCGCAGAGCGTCTGCAAGAACTGGCACGCTTGTCGAGCCTGTTGGCGAGCCTTCGGCAAGCCTGATGAAAGGGCAATGACGGTCCTTGACCGAATCCTGTCGCACAAGGCGGACGAAGTCGCGCAGCGGCGCCGCAAGCGCCCCCTGCGCGATGTGCGCGCCGCGGCGGAAACCGCCGCGCCCGCGCGCGGCTTCGCCGCCGCCGTGAAACGCCGCAAGCCTGCCGTGATCGCGGAGATGAAGAAAGCGTCACCGAGCAGGGGCGTGATCCGCGATCACTTCGACCCGCCGGCCATCGCCGCAAGCTACGAGGCTGCCGGCGCCGCCTGTCTCTCCGTCCTGACCGACGAGACCTTCTTTCAGGGCCGCGACGAACACATGGCGAAGGCGAGAGCGGCAACGACGCTCCCCGTGCTGCGCAAGGACTTTGTCATCGACGAATACCAGGTATTCGAAGCGCGGGAACTCGGCGCCGATTGCATCCTGTTGATCGCCGCCGCCCTGGATCCGGGACGTATCGCATCGTTCGCCGGACTCGCCGGGCAACTCGGTCTCGACGCCCTGGTCGAAGTGCACAACGCGCGCGAACTCGACGGCGCTCTACGCACGGCGCCTACCCTCCTCGGCATCAACAATCGCGACTTGCGCACGTTCGACACGTCCCTCGACACCACCCTTTCGTTGCTCGCCGAGGTGCCGAAGGGCACTACCGTCGTGACGGAGAGCGGCATCCGCACGCGGGAGGACGTCCGGCGCATGCGCGACGCCGGCGTCGAGGCGTTCCTCGTCGGCGAAGCGTTCATGCGCGCCGGCGACCCCGGCAGTGCGTTGCGCGACCTGTTTCACCCGGACCGGGCCGAAGAGCAATGGCCGCGCTGAAAACCAGGCCAACCAACGCGAGCGTCGACGACTTCCTGGATGGCGTCGACAACGACACCCGGCGTGAAGACGCCCGGCGCGTCGTCGAAATCATGCAACGCGTAACGTGCGAGTCGCCGAGGATGTGGGGAGACAAGATCGTCGGATTCGGTAGCTATCAATACAAGTACGCCAGCCGGCGCGAAGGAGACTGGCCGCTGGTGGGATTGTCGCCGGGGAAACGGCACCTCACGCTATACATCATGCCTGGCTTCGATAGCTACCAAACGCTGCTGGACAGGCTCGGCAAGCACCGTACAGGCAAGTCCTGCCTGTACCTGAATAGGCTTCGAGACATCGATATGGGCGCCCTGGAGGAACTCATTCGACAATCCGTCGCCGAAATGCGACGGCGTTTTTCGGAAAGACCAGGTCGCGCTTGTACCCGCGGCCTGCGCGGCTGCGGTTAGTAGCGCCGCGAACGCTGCTCCCGCTCCCTGCGGGGGCGCGCCTGGTTCACGGTTATCTGCCGACCATTGAGTTGGGTAGCGTTCAACGCCTTGATCGCCTCGTCCGCCTCCGAGTTGTCCGGCATGTCGATGAAGCCGAATCCCTTGGATCGTCCCGTCTCTCTGTCGGTGATCACCTGCGCATCCTGCACGCGCCCATGCGCTTCGAACACCTTCGTGAGATCTTCGGAAGTAACGCTATAGGGCATGTTTCCTACATATATTTTCAATTTCAGCCTCCTGTGGCGGTTTTCGTCTTTTCCTCCGATCCTCAAGTTGACTCAACGACGGCTGAATAGCTCCGAAGCACTGCTACATTCGATTATGGTCCAAGTCCATTCCGCCCTTACCCATGCGCCAACTCCGCGCAAATGCCCGGCGAAAGTCCCGAAAAAGGGCAACAAAGACGTAAAAGGAGCCACGCGGGCTCCCTCTACGCCCAAATCACAGTATGGGCGGGCTCCGCCCATATGTCGAGCGTCAGCCTTGTCCAACGTGACATGAGCCTGAACGGGGGGCGTAAATCCAACGACACATGAGCCTGTAGCGCGGCGTCAGGGATCATCGGAGGATGATCGTGACGCTACAGACGCAACGGGTTCGGACCCTGGAGCAGGTTCGCGCCTTTGTGGAGGGCAGCGAGGCGGTGGACTTTGCCGGGGGCGCCCGCAAGGGCGTCCACACCTTGGTTCGCCGCACGCTGGTGAGGTTGGACTATCACCGCCTGGGCAAGGCGGACAAGGGGCTGGTGAAGCGGTATCTGGCGAAGGTGACCGGGTTGTCGCGGGCCCAGTTGACGCGACTGATCGGCCAGCATCGCCGGACCGGGCGCATCGAGGATCGGCGCGGCCGAGTGCCGGCGCGGCCGTTCGAGCGGCGCTACACGTCCTCGGACATCCGGCTTTTGGCGCGGGTGGACGCGGAGCTGGGCCAGATGTCCGGATCCGCCACCCGCGCGGTGCTGCGCCGGGCCTGGACGGTGTTCGGCGATCTCCGATTCGAGCGCTTGGCGGGGTTGTCCAACGGACATCTGTACAACCTGCGCCAGTCCCGCACCTACCGCAACGTGCGCCGGATCTGGCATCGCACCCGGCCGACGCCGGTGGCGATTGGGATACGGCGCCGACCGCAGCCGCGGGGACAGCCGGGATTTTTGCGGGTGGACACGGTCCATCAGGGCGACCTGGACGGGGTCAAGGGCGTCTACCACATCAACGTGGTGGACGAGGTCACCCAGTACCAGCAGGTGGGCACCGTGCCAGCCATCTCCGAAGCCTTCCTGATTCCGGTGCTCGAAGCGCTGATCGAGGCGTTTCCCTTTGACGTCAAGGGCTTCCATGCCGACAACGGCTCCGAGTACATCAACCACCGGGTTGCCGAACTGTTGAACAAGCTGCATGTCGGGGAGTTCACCAAGTCCCGCGCCCGGCAGTCCAACGACAACGCCCTGGTGGAGGGCAAGAACGCCGCGGTGATCCGCAAGTGGCTCGGCTACGCCCACATCCCGGCGCACTTCGCCGAGCCGGTCAACGCCTTCAACCGGGACGCCCTGTCGCCGTTTCTGAACTACCACCGGCCCTGCCTGTTCCCCACCGAGGAGACCGACGGTAAGGGCCGGGTGCACAAGCGCTATCGCGATGCCGACGTGATGACCCCCTACGAGAAGCTGAAGTCGCTCACCGACGCCGAGCAATACCTGGCCCGGGGCATCACCTTCGAGCAACTCGATGTCGCCGCCCACGCGGTCAGCGACCTGGCGGCCGCCGCGGCGCTGAACCAGGCCCGGAACGATCTTTTCCGGTCGATCGATCGAGAGAACCCCGCCGCCTGAGACACTCGGAGTCCTGTGGAGTTGTGGACGAGTCCTGCGGACCGGCGCACGCCCTGCGGGCCGTGTGGACAGCCCGTGGACAACGCTAGCGCGTTGCCCACCGCCTGACCACACTCGCGCGCCTCTCGCCCACAACTCCACAGGACCGACAACAAGATTTTGTTGCTCAAAGAAAGCGATGGACCGCTCTTGTACGCAACACGCCGACAGGCCAAGATGGCGTCTCGTTCAATACCGATTCCGATGCCGCCTACAGTTCAGTCAAGCTCTCCGTTCAGGCTCATTTCGGTATTGGATTAGACTGCGTCACGCCAAACGAGTTGGACAATGGGCACACCCTTGAGAGAGGTGCTCCGATCAAAGATACCTCCCCGTCGAAAGTTGCCAGGCTTAGCCGTCGGCCGCCTCGGCTTCTTCCAACTCCATTGCGGGCATCGTGTCATCCGCGTCAGCAGGCATCTCCGAAGCGTCCATGGCGTCATCGGCGGTTTCGCCCGACGCTTCGCCTTCCTCAGCCGCTTCCGCCGCTTCTTCGCCACCTTCGGCAGCAGCTTCATCGCCTTCGCCTTCGGCAGCAGCTTCGCCTTCGGTTGCCGGTTCGAGCTCCACTGCTTCCATAGGCTCTTCCGCGGCTGCGCCCGCAGCTTCTTCGGCCATGCCCGCGTCGGCTCCCGCAGCGCTCTCTTCAGTAGACCCGGGCTGCTCACAACCTACGAGCACCACGACTGCCAGCAGGGCAGCGAAAATTCGAATCAAGTTCATGTGACCTCCTATAGCACATAGGGCCATGTTGCCACATCTTGTCGCCGCAACACTGCCGTACCTCCGAGCATACCAAAAATGCGGCGCATCGCGACGCGACGAGCCGCAAAAGGCAAATTCGTTCCGCCTGTTCCGCCTATACCGGGGGCGGCGGCATTCCGCCGCAAGTGCCCCACAGCCCCGCTCGTCGACCATGAAACAACCGCCGCCTGTCGCTGACGCTCCCCGGAGACGTTTGTTCCATGGAAATGCTCTACCGCAAGTTTCCGGTTGAAGTTCCTCAGATCGGCAGTCGACCGTCACTCTCGCGATGCCAGCAACGTCGCGATGACGCGCTCGATATCGGCGTCTTTCGCGGTCTTCAACTCGCTCATGCGGCTATAGATGTCCGAAGCCGCTTCGTGGAAGCCCGATGGCAATCCGGCATCGGCAAAGGTCGCCGCGATTTCCCGCATCTCGCCTTCGAACCGCCACGCCTTGCGGCTCGTACCCCTCGCCGCGGCATCGCTCCTGGCCGCCAAACCGGGCTGCGAGATGTTCCATTCAGACAGCAACGCATCCGCAACCCCCTGCGACGCAGCCAGCGCTCGAATGGCGAGCATAAGGGCGGAAGACCCCTTGGTGTACGCCGCGTAGCACATCTTGAGCGCGGACGCCGAGCACTCGACCACGCGCGCATCAACCAGGGAACCCTCGAACCAGGAGGCGACCCGGGAAGCGAGGTCGCCGGACAGGTACAGACGCGTCGCCCCCGGCCGGCGCGCAGGCGGACCGATGATCCCGCCGTCGACAAAACCGTCGCCCGCGATGTCCGCGAGGCGCCTGCAGGTCGCGGGCGAAACCGCGTTTGCATCGACGTATACCCCACCGAATCCGGCGTCGCGCACGCTCCGCGCAACGTCCACGGCAGCGTCCGGCGGACACACGGATATCACGCTTTCCGCGTTCGCCAACGCGTCTTCGAGGGTTTCGGCCGGCGTCAGGTCCGCCGCCGCCGCCCGGTGCCGCGTCGCATCGCTGCGGGATTGGGAGACCCACCCGACAGCGTGGTTGTTGGCGCGCAGTGCGGCGCCGATGGAAGCGCCCATCTCTCCCGGATGCAGAAGCAGGATGGATTCAGTCATGTCTCCTCCTCACAGGTCTGGCGTGATCCGGCCGTAGCCGGTGATCGCTTCCACCGCCTTCGCGACCGACAACAGGAACCCGTCCCGCCGCATGGGCGCGACGAGTTGCACGCCGACGGGCAAGCCCGAAGCGAACCCGCCGGGTAGCGACAGGGCGGGACAACAAGTGACAGTGATCCAACTGCAACTCTGCATCCAGTCGATGTAGGTGCGCAAGGGTCGCCCCTCGATCTCGCGCACCCACTCGGTCTCGATACCAAAAGGAAGCACCTGCGTCGTCGGCCCGAGAAGGATATCCACATGCTGGAAAAACTCCGCCACTCGCGCGACAAGACCGGAGCGGGCAGCGTTTGCCCAATCTTCGTCCGCGTGGCTCAGGGCTTCACCGGCTTCGGTATTCCAGATGATCGTGTCCTTGAGCTGGGCTTTGTCTTCCTCGGCGAAGCCCCCGAACTGCGCGCGGAAGCGGGCAGCGCGGAGCACGTGGAATATGCGCGTGGCGTCGGCGAAGTCGGGACACGTTTCCACAACGCGGGCCCCGGCCGCCTCTATCTTTGCCGCGATCGCACGGACAACCTCGCGTATCTCGGGTTGTACGGGCAAACCGCCGAAATCCTCGCTCACGGCCACCTTGAGGTCGCGCAGTTCAACCGGCGTTATCTGCCGAAAGGTCTCGCCCGGCTCCGTCAACACGCCCGCGGTGCGATTGTGTGGGCCGGCGATCACGGAGAACAGCAACGCCGTATCGTCGACGCTGCGCGCCATCGGACCGGGCGTCGACAGGTCGCTCCAGGCGGGGCGGGCAGATTCGAACGGGACACGTCCCGGCGATGGCCGGAAACCGACGACATTGCAGAATGCGGCGGGATTGCGCAGCGACCCGCCGGTGTCGCTGCCGTCGGCGATGGGTATGAAACGCGCCGCTAGCGCGACCGCGGCACCGCCGCTGCTGCCGCCGCAAGTGCGGGAGACATCGTAAGGATTGCGCGTCGCGCCGAACACGCGATTGAAGGTCTGCGATCCGGCCCCGAATTCAGGCGTATTGGTCTTGCCGAGCGTGATCGCGCCCGCGGCCTTGATACGTGCCACGATGAGAGCGTCTGCAGTCGGGATGTTGTCCGCGTGAAGCACGGAGCCGTACGTGGTGCGAAGACCCCGGGTGGGGACCAGATCCTTGTGCGCGATGGGCAACCCGGCGAGCGGCCCGCGCAACGCACCCGTCGACGCCGTCTCCCGCGCCTGCTCGAAGCGCCGTGTGACGACGGCGTTGAGGGTCCCGTCGTAGCGTTCGATCCGGTCGATGTGGGCGTCCAGCAGTTCCAGGGCGCTGACCTCTCCCGCGTCCAGGAGCCGCCGCTGCGTGACCGCGGACATGAAACACAGTTCATTGGACGCGGGCATGTGTCATATTGCCGACCCTGACAGTTCCGCCACCCGCGTCAGGCGCTGCGCCCTCGCGCGTCCGTCCTGACCTTGTTCTTCTTGTCCTTCTTCGCCCGACTCACGCCGTAGGTGCCGCGGTTGATCTTTCCGCGCCGTGTACGGATATCGCCCTTCCCCATGCTTTCCTCCGTGGATTTGCTACAAGCCCCAGCATTCTAGCTCGTTGGCAAACACCAGGGGACCGCCGTAGTGTTCCCTGAGGGCCGCCCGGCTGGCGCTCTCGCGACCCAGCGTGCGGGTCGTTCGGTAGCCAAGAAACACCGTGCGCGCGTTCGCGCGCTGAGCGATGCGGCCGATCTGGGAGGGTCGCACGAACCGCTCCCGCACCTCGCCCCGCGCGAACTCCGGAATGGCCAGGTGGATCACCAACGCGTCCACATCCTTGGCAAAACCCGCGACGATGTCGTTGCGATTGTTGAAGTTGCCGGTAAACACCATCGAGCGCCCCGCGATTTCGGCGCGCCACGCGAGGCTGGGCACGTCGCCGTGATGCACGGGAACTGCCGACAAACGCAGGTCTTTGGTACCAAACCCCGCCCATCGGCGCTGCCCCATCGAGGGCACGCTGCGGGCATTGATCTTGTATCCGCCAGGACTCCTGAACGACAGGTATCCGGCGAGATGCGCGTACGCCCCGCCAGGCCCGATAAGGCGTTCGACAAACTCCCGAGTCGACGGATAGGCGTCATCGCCATCCGGGCCGAGGACGGTAAGCGGTCGGACTCTATCGGCATTGCGAGAGCCCGCGACAAAGCTCGGAAAGTCGGTCGTACGGGGGGCCAGCAGACTGGTAAAGACAATGGCGTCCAGGTCCGCGAAGGCGGCGCCCGCTTCGTCGAAGCGCAGGGAACTTCCGGGACCCGGGTCGACCAGCAGCAACGCGCGGGCGTCCAGCCAAACCAGGTAGCTTGCCGCGGCGCGGCGATCGTTGAGCTCCTCGCCGCCGGATCCGAGCGTCTGGATCCACACGCCCTCGTCACCGCAATACGGTTCCTCCGGCTGCGCGTCGGCGCATATCGCCGCGAACGCGCAGAAGAGCAAAGACCCGGTGCGAAGCCCGACTCGTATCATCGCAATCCCTCCAGCGAAGCCAGCGCCGCTTTCGCATCGGCCTCGTCCGGCATTCGCCAATCTCCGCGCGGAGACAGGCCCACGGTACCCACCTTGGGTCCCGCCGGCAGCGTCGTGCGTTTGAACTGGGCCTGAAAAAAGCGCTGGAAGAACACCTTCAGCCAGCGCTTGACCTCATCGCCCGAATAGTTCTCCGCGAACGCCAGCTTGGCCAGCGCGTATATCTTGTCGGGCGCCGCACCAGTGCGTATGTAGTGGTAGAGAAAGAAGTCGTGCAGTTCGTAGGGGCCGATGATCGACTCTGTTCTCTGCGCCACCGCGCCGCTCTCGGAAGGCACGAGTTCCGGCGTGATGGGGGTATCGAGCACGCGTTCCAGCACCGCTGCCAGCGCAGATCGGGCGCGGTGGCGTCCATACCAGCGGACGAGATAGGCGACCATCGTCTTCGGCACGCCCGCATTGACGTTGTAGTGCGCCATGTGATCCGCGTTGAACGTGCACCAGCCGAGGGCGAGTTCGGACAGATCGCCGGTGCCTACAACGATGCCGGCGATCTGATTCGCCACATCGAAGAGGATCTGCGTGCGCTCGCGGGCCTGGACGTTCTCGAATGTCACATCATATGCGCCGTTGTGGCCGATATCGTCCAGGTGAGAGCGGACCGCTCGCTCGATGGATATTTCCCGAATAGCTGCGCCTGCCGCCTTGGCCAGTTGCTTTGCCGATGCGTTGGTATGCTCGGTGGTCCCGGGTCCCGGCATGGTGATCGCATGCAGCGAGTCTACGGCCAAGTCGTTTAGCGCCAGCGCGTCGAGGCAGACGAGGAACGCCAGCGTGGAGTCGAGCCCGCCGGAGAGACCGATGACGGGGTGCCTGCTGCCCGCGGCTCGCAGGCGGCGCGCGAGACCGGTCGCCTGAATCGCGAGCACGTCCCTCGCGCGCGCCTCGAACTCGTGTTCATCGTCTGGCACGAACGGGTGTTTGGGGGAGCGCCGCAGCGTCTCTTCCAGGCGTCGCCCGGCGCCGGACGCCACCACAGGATAGGCGTCGCCGCGGCGGCTGCCGGAGAACGTCGAGTTGCGGGCGCGCTCGCGGCGCAGTCTATGCCAGTCGAAATCCACCGCGAGACTGCCGCCGTCGAGGAGAAAGCGCTCCGATTCCCCCAGCATCCAGCCATTCTCCGCAGCCAACAGGTGGCCACCATATACGACATCCTTGGTCGACTCCGAGGGGCCGCTCGACGCATACAGATAGCCGCAGATGAGCCGCGCGCTTTGCATGCGCACCAGATCGCGCCGATAGTCGGCTTTCGCCACCAGCTCGTTGCTGGCCGAGAGGTTGACGATGAAGTCCGCCCCGGCAAGGGCGTGGCCCACGCTCGGTGGCAGCGGCGACCAGAGGTCCTCGCAGACCTCAATGGCGAAACGGGCACCGCCGATATCGAACAGTTGCCTGGGGTTCATGGCGAAGCGGCCGAGCCGATCATCGTCTACCGCGACGGCCACATCTTCGCCGGAAGCGAACCAGCGTTTCTCGTAGTATTCCTCGTGGTTCGGCAACGCCGACTTCGGCACCGCGCCCACCACGCGTCCCCCCGCGCACACGAACCCGGCATTCAGCAGGCGCCCATCATCCAGGCGCCAGGGCGCACCGACGACGAACGCCGTGTCGCCCGTTTCGCGCGCTATCACGGCGAGCGCTGCTCGCGATGCCGCCAGCAGATCCTCCGCGCCGAACAGATCTTCGCAGCTATAGCCGGTGACGCCCAGTTCGGGGGTTACGACCAGCGATGCGCCGCGGGAAGACAGTTCCCGATACGCGTCGAGAAGCGCGACCGCATTGGCCGCCGGATCGGCGACGCGCACGCGGGGTGCGGCGGCGGCGGCGCGAACAAAACCGAACTGCGCATAGTCCATGCAGCGATTCTAGCCCGGAAGTCTCGATGCGTGTCCGAAAGGGCTGCTCGCCGCGAAGAGCGCGGCCGCACCAAAGGCTGACGCGTGCTCAATGAGACTTGCGCGAACTCAACGTACAATCCGCGTCCTAAGGACATATCGGGACGGTCGCGGAAAACCAGCGTGAATTTCGAATTCTCAGATGAGCAAAACCTGCTGCGCGAACAGGCGGCGGGATTTCTCCAGGACAAGTGTCCGCCGAGCGCCGTGCGCGCGATCCTGGAAGGCGACGCGTCTTTCGACGCCGAGCTATTCAAGGGCATTGCAGAAATGGGTTGGACAGCCGCCACCATCCCGGAAAAGCACGGCGGTCTCGGACTGTCCTACCTGGAGCTATGCGTGATCGCGGAGGAGCTCGGGCGTGTCGTGGCGCCCGTGCCTTTCTCATCGTCGGCCTACCTGGCGACGGAAGCGCTGATCCTGGCCGGAAACGACGCGCAGCGGGAAGCCTGGTTGCCGAAGCTCGCTTCCGGCGCAGCTATCGGCGCGTTCGCGCTCGCCGAAGGGCCGGGGCAACCGTCGGCGAGCCGTCTCGCCACATCGTACGCGAATGGCACCGTGACGGGAGCGAAGCTGCCGGTGGCCGACGGCGACATAGCGGATTTCGCGGTTGTGGTCGTCAAATGCGACCGAGGCGACGGCGCAAGCCTCTGCCTCGTGCCTCTCGACAGCGAGGGCGTAACACGGGCGAAGGTGGGGACCCTGGACCCGACCCGGTCCCATGCCAAGATCGACTTCGACAGCGCGGCAGCGGAACTTGTTGGCGGTGCGGGAGAAGGTTGGGAGCTCACACGTAGAATTCTCGACCGCGCCGCGGTGCTTTTTGCATGGGAACAGGTTGGCGGTGCAAACGCGGCGCTCGAGCAGGCCAAGGAGTACGCCATGGGGCGCTACGCCTTCGGGCGACCGATCGCCGGGTTTCAGGCCATCAAGCACAAACTCGCCAACATCTACGTAAAGAACACGCTCGCGCGCTCGAACTGCTACTACGGTGCCTGGGCGCTGTCGACGGATGCCGGCGAGCTGCCCCTGGCGGCGGCAACGGCGCGGGTCAGCGCAATCCAGGCCTACTACTTCGCTTCCAAGGAAAACATCCAGACCCACGGCGGCATGGGGTTTACGTGGGAATTCGACTGCCAGTTCCACTACCGGCGCGCGAAGCTGCTATCCGTGAACATTGGCAGCGAACGTATTTGGCAGGATCGACTCATCACCGCCATCGAAGCAGGCCAGGCGGCTTGAGGGATTCAGGGAAGACGCATCATGGACTTTAACGACACCCCCGAAGAAGCCGCGTTCCGGCACGAAGCGCGGGCTTGGCTGGAAGCCAACGTCCCCTCGAAGGCGGAACTCGAAGGGCTTGACGAGATACAGCGCGCGAAGCTCTGGCAAATGCGCAAGTACGAAGCCGGCTGGGCCTGTATCCGCTGGCCCAGGGAGTACGGCGGGCGCGGCGCGTCGGCCATGGAACAGGTCATCTGGAACCAGGAGGAGTCGTCCGTTCGCATCCCTGCGAGCATATTCGCGATCGGCCAGGGAATGGCGGCGCCGACGATGATGAGCTGGGCAACGGAAGAACAGAAACGCAAACATCTGCCGCCGCTTTCCTCCGGCGAACACATCTGGTGCCAGTTGTTCAGCGAACCCGCTGGCGGCTCGGACCTGGCGGCGTTGCGCACGAAGGCGGAAAAGGACGGCGACGAGTGGTTGGTCAACGGCCAGAAAATCTGGACCTCGGGAGCCCAATATAGCGACTACGCGATCCTGGTCGTCCGAACGGATCCGGAAGTGCCGAAGCACAAGGGGCTGACCTACTTCTTCATCGACATGAAGTCGCCCGGCATCGAGACCAAGCCGATCAAGCAGATATCCGGCGAGTCCAATTTCAACGAAGTCTATTTCACGGACGTGCGGATTCCCGATGCACAACGCCTCGGCGCCGTGGGCCAGGGATGGCAGGTTGCCATCACGACACTGATGAACGAGCGCGCCGCCATCGGGGGCGGCGGCGGACTTGGCTTCAGACACGTGTTCGAACTCGCCCAGCGCATGGAGATCGACGGCCGGCCCGCCATCGAAGACAGATCGGTGCGCGCCCGACTCGCCGATTGGTACGTCCAGGAATCCGGCCTGCGGTTCAGCGGCTACCGGGCGATGTCGGCCCTGTCGAGGGGCGAAATTCCCGGGCCGGAAAATTCCATCGGCAAATATGTCGGCGCCTCGAAAGCCCAGGACATGGCATCGTTCGCCATCGACCTGCTGGAAATGTCCGGCGTCGTTTCAGACCCCGAATTCTCGTGGCGCTCGGGCATACTCCAGGGCACGTTCATCGGCGCGCCGGGCATGCGCATCGCGGGCGGCACGGACGAGATCATGCTCAACATCCTCGCCGAGCGCGTACTCGGCTTGCCGCAGGACGTGCGCGTCGACAAGGGAATTCCGTTCAGCCAGGTGCCGACCAGCGCTTCCTGAAGGAGCAGCGGAAGTTGGCGTGCTACACCCCGCCAAGGGGGCGATGATCGCCCTAGCGAGGGGGACCCCTGCACGCAAGAGCCGAGGCCGAACGCCCCGGCGACGGGCACTTGTAAAACCGCCAAACACCCCAACCTAAGCGCTTGTAGATAACTGATCCGCGAACGGCTCCACGGGGTTCGACATGCGAATGGACAAACTGACGACACGGTTGCAGACGGCGCTGGGTTCGGCGCAAAGCCTGGCACTCGGCCGCGACCACCAGTTCGTCGAACCGCTCCACGTGCTGATCGCCCTGCTCGATCAGCAAGGCGGCGGCGTTCGACCTCTTCTCGCCCAGTCGGGCGTCGATGTCAATGCGCTGCGCGCACAACTCGGGGACATGCTGGCGCGACGGCCCACGGTCAGCGGCGGGGATGCCGGCGACGTGCAAATCGACAACGAACTCGCGCGCACACTGAACATAACGGACAAGCTCGCGCAGAAGCGCGGCGACCAATACATATCCAGCGAGCTGTTCGTTCTGGCTGTCCTGGAAACCGGCGGCACCGTCGCGGATGCGCTCGCCACCCATGGCGCCCAACCGCAAGCCATCGAAGTGGCCATCGCCCAGGTCCGGGGCGGCGACCCCGTTTCCGACCCCAACGCTGAAGAGAACCGGCAAGCCCTGGAGAAGTACTCCATCGATCTCACCGCGCGGGCCGAGCAAGGCAAGCTCGACCCGGTGATCGGCCGGGATGACGAGATTCGCCGCACCATCCAGGTGTTGCAGCGGCGCACGAAGAACAACCCGGTGCTCATCGGCGAACCCGGCGTCGGAAAGACCGCCATCGCCGAAGGTCTGGCGCAACGTATCGTCAACGGGGAAGTGCCGGAAGGACTGAAGAACAGGCGCCTGCTGTCGCTCGACATGGGCGCGCTGATCGCCGGGGCCAAGTACCGCGGCGAGTTCGAAGAACGCATGAAAGCCGTGCTCAACGATTTGTCCAAACAGGAAGGTCGCATCGTCCTGTTCATCGACGAGCTGCACACTCTCGTCGGCGCGGGCGCGGCAGAGGGTGCGATGGATGCCGGTAACATGCTGAAACCCGCGCTCGCCCGGGGCGAATTGCATTGCGTTGGCGCTACAACGCTGGACGAATACCGCCAGAAAATCGAAAAGGACGCAGCGCTCGAACGGCGATTCCAGAAAGTGCTCGTCGATGAACCGTCCGTCGAAGACACGGTCGCTATTCTGCGCGGCCTGAAGGAACGCTACGAAGTGCACCACGGCGTCGACATCACCGACCCGGCCATCATCGCGGCGGCGACCCTGTCCCACCGCTATATCACCGACCGCCAGCTACCCGACAAGGCCATCGATCTTGTGGACGAGTCGGCAAGTCGAATACGCATGGAGATCGACTCCAAGCCCGAACCGATGGACCGGCTGGAACGGCGGCTGGTGCAACTCAAGATCGAACAGGAAGCGCTGAAGAAAGAGACGGACGCGTCGTCCAGGGAACGGCTCGGCCGGCTCACTCGGGACATCGAGACGACGGAACGCGAATACGCCGACCTGGAAGAAGTGTGGAACGGCGAGAAGGCTGTAGTAAACGGCACGCAGCAAGTCAAGGAAGAACTGGAACGTGCGCGCGTGGCGTTCGAGACCGCGCAGCGCGGCGGCGATCTCCAGCGCATGGCCGAGTTGCGCTACGGCAAGATACCGGAACTCGAGAAACGGCTCGGCGACGCCGCCGAGGCCGACCGGTCGGTTTTCAAGCTACTGCGGAACAAGGTGACCGAGGATGAAATCGCCGAAGTCGTCTCCGCCTGGACCGGCATTCCGGTATCCAGGATGCTGCAGGGCGAGCGTGAAAAGCTGCTTGCGATGGAAGCCGGCCTGCATCAACGCGTTGTCGGCCAGGACGAAGCCGTGACTGCCATCGCCGACGCCATCCGGCGCTCCCGCGCGGGCCTCGCCGACCCCAATCGGCCGAACGGTTCATTCCTGTTCCTCGGCCCCACCGGCGTCGGCAAGACCGAACTCAGCAAGGCGCTGGCGGAATTCCTGTTCGACACCGAAGACGCGATGGTGCGTCTCGACATGTCCGAGTTCATGGAGAAGCACTCCGTCGCGCGCCTTATCGGCGCCCCGCCCGGCTACGTCGGCTACGAGGAAGGGGGCTACCTGACAGAGAAAGTTCGCCGCAAGCCCTATTCCGTGCTGCTGCTCGATGAAATCGAGAAAGCGCATCCCGACGTGTTCAACATCCTGTTGCAGGTGCTCGAGGACGGCCGTCTCACAGATGGCCACGGCCGCACGGTGGACTTCCGAAACACCGTGGTCGTCATGACTTCGAACCTCGGTTCGTCGATCATCCAGGAGTTCGCGGGCGAGGAGAACTACGAAGCGATGAAGGCGAGCGTCATGGACGTGGTCGCGCAGCAGTTTCGTCCCGAGTTCGTGAACCGCATCGATGAGACGGTGGTGTTCCACCCGCTGAACAAGAGCCAGATCCGCGCGATCACCGACATACAGGTCGGACGGCTCAAGGAGCGGCTCGCCGAACAGGATATCGCGCTCGAACTGACCGACGCGGCGCTCGACAAGCTCAGCGAGGCGGGCTTCGATCCGGTGTACGGCGCGCGGCCGCTGAAACGCGCCATCCAGCAGCAGTTGGAAAACCCCCTCTCCAAACGCTTGCTGGCTGGCGAATTCGGCGGCCGCGACGCGGTCTCGGTGAATGTCTCAGGCGACGAGCTGGTCTTCGCCCCGGGCACACCTGCGGCAAACGCGGCGGCCTGACACCGCGCGCCGTGGGGCACTACAGTCTGCGGTCTCGCTTCTGCGCGCAGTCGATGCAGAGCGCCACCGAAGGCAGCGCGTTCAACCGAGGCTCGCCGATCTCCTCGCCGCAACTTGCGCAGTACGGGTAATCACCCGATTCGATGCGCCGCAGCGCGACTTCGATCGATCGCAGCTCGGCATTCAGCTCGCTGTCTATCGCTACCAGGACGCCCTGATTCTCAAGCTCCACCGCCTGCTCGGCGAAATCCGGCGGCAGCGGTTCGTCGCGATGCTGCGTATGCATTGCAACGCGGGCAACACGGTCCTTCAGTTCTTCCCGCCGCGCTTCGAGTTCGCTACGGCGCGTATCAAGGTCCATACGCACACCCTAACGCAACACGGCGCGCTGTCAATGCGGGGAAACGCCGGCGTGTGCCCCAGGACATCCTCGTTGTGATTAGCGCACCACCACAAGAATCCGCCTCCCCCCGCGCTGAACGTACAGTGCCAGCACGTCTTCCTGCTCCCTGACCGTATCGACAAATTCCTCGACGCTGCGCACTTTCCGTCGATTCACGGCGAATACCACGTCCCCCTCGCGCAGGCCAGATTCCCAAGCCAGACTGCCCGCTTCGGCGCTCTGTACCTCGACACCCTCCAATCCTCGGCCGAACCATGGGTGGTCGCGGCTGATCTCCCCGAATTCCACGCCTTCGAGCTTTTCGGACGAGATCCCGCCAGCTACGGAACTGGACCGTAACTGCCCGATGACGGCCTCCTTATCGATGCGACGCCCATCGCGGACGATACCGATCTGCACTGTTTCGCCAACCCGGGTCAAACCGATTCGGTTACGCAGATCCACGGGGCCTTCTATGGGCTTGTCATCGACGCTGACGATCACATCTCCGGCCTCTATGCCCGCCGCTTCCGCCGGGGAGTCCTCTTCGACGCGCGATACGAGGGCACCGGTAAGTTCATCGAGATCAAGCGCTTGCGCTATGCCCGGCGATACTTCTTCGATTCCCACGCCCAAGAGTCCGCGTCTGATCTCGCCGAACTCCAGCAGTTGGTCCACCACCGTTTGCGCCATGTTCGACGGCACGGCAAAGCCGATGCCGACATTGCCTGCCACCGGCGCAATCAGCGCCGTGTTGATGCCGACCAGGCGTCCGTCCAGATCGACCAGCGCGCCGCCGGAATTGCCCGGATTGATGGAGGCATCGGTCTGGATAAAGTCCTCATAGGGCCCGCTGCCGGGGTTGAATGTTCTGCCCAGCGCGCTGACGATACCCAGCGTTACGGTCTGATCCAACTGGAACGGACTACCGATCGCCACCACGAAGTCCCCGATCTCGAGCGCATCGGAATCTCCGAACGGCAGTTCCGACAAGTTCTCCGCCTCGATCTGCAGTAGCGCGACATCCGTTCCCGGGTCGCTGCCGATGAGTTTCGCTTCCATGCTGCGACGGTCGTGCAGCCGCACCGTGATTCTCTCGGCGTTTCGAATCACGTGATGGTTGGTGACCACGTAACCCTCACTCGCATCGATGATGACACCGGACCCTGTGCCGGGGGTGGGTTCGACTGGAGATCTGTCGGGAACCGGGAACGGGAAGAATTCGAAGACCTGGGGACGACGACTGCGCTGTTGCCCGACAACGGAGATGTTTACCACTGCGGGCGCCGCCTTCTTCACAGCGGGCGCCGCCGTCATCTTTTCGGCGGCATGACCGAATGCGGCGAACGACAACGCCAAGAGCGTCGGCAATGCTGGACCAAGAAGTGACTTCGGCATATCGCGTGCTCCTGCGCGGGATAGCCCGACCGAACGCCTTCCCGCAACGTCGTAAGCCCTCGCCGTCACGGCCGGGAAACCGAATTGTAACGCGCTTTCGCACACCCCATAGCGGCGGCGGGAACGTCCACCGCCGAAGGTTGCCGGCGCGCTCTGACCGGCGCGCGACAAGGCTTGGCATCCGTTGTTGTGACGGTCCGACCTGGTGTCGTGCCCCGCACCGCCGATGTGGTAACGTCGGCAACTATCGCACCACCCGCTGATTGGAATCCAGGCCGGAGTCCTGTTGCAACGTGGGGAGCGCAACCCAGGCACAGTTGCGGGACCGCGCGTTTCGGTGCGCCTCCGTTCGCCGGGAAAGTAAGACTGAAGGGGATAAACGCATGGCATTGACCGGATTCGATCACTTGGTGATACGTGTTGCTGATTTGGAGAAAGGGATAGAGACCTATCGTGACCGTCTGGGACTCACCCTCGACCGCACCGATCAGACCGACGCGCTCGGCGTCAAGCAGGCATTCTTCAACCTGCCCGATGGCGGATTCATCGAAGTCGTTGCGCCAACCGATCCAAACGGCGCCGTGGCCCGGGCTCTGGAGAGCCGAGGGGAAGGCATCCATACGATCTCGTTCGCAGTGGACGATTTGGCGGCGACATCGGCCGCAATGAAGGAAGGCGGCGCGCAATTGATCGGAGAAGGCGGACCGCAGGTGTTTGTGCATCCGAAGTCCACCCACGGCGTGTTGTTGCAGCTTACGGCGAAGCACAAGTAACGCGGGAAGGAAGTTCCCTGCGGCCCCACCCGCAGAGAGACCAGCATGAAAGAAGCGACAGTCATCCTGATTACCTTGATCGCCTACAAGGTCGTGATGATCATCATCGGCCTGTGGGCGGCGTCGAGAAACCGTAGCGAGGCCGATTTCTTTCTCGGCGGTCGTGGCCTTGGGCCGCTGGTGGCCGGGCTTTCCTATGCGGCGAGCGCCTCCTCGGCCTGGGTGATCCTCGGTTTCTCCGGATTCGTCTACGCCATCGGCCTCAGCGCCCTGTGGATGGTCCCCGGCGTATGGGCGGCATATGCGGTCGTATGGCTGTACTTCGGTCGTCGGCTGCGCGAGGAGTCCAGCGATCATCAACAGGTGACGCTGACGGACTTCCTGTTGCAGGACAGCCGCGGCGGCGATCTGCGGCGGATCGCCACGCTCGCGGCCGCAGTGCTCGTGCTGTTCTGCTTCATCTTCTACGTCGCGGCGCAACTCGACGCCGCCGGCCACGCGCTGACCGAGAACTTCGCCATCGCGACGCCGGCCGCAATCGTGATCGGGGCGATCATCGTCGTGTTCTATTCGCTCGTCGGCGGATTCTGGGCGGTGTCGGTCACCGACACCGTGCAGGCGGCGATCATGATGGTGGTATCGGTGGGCGTGCCATTGGCCGCTCTCGCCGCCGCGGGCGGGCCGACGGAGGTGTGGAACACACTCGCCGCCGCAATGCCCGCCACGTACCTGCAGCTCGACGGGGGCCATGCGGGACTGATTCTGCTGGGATTTGCGGTCGGCTTGGTGGGCATGTCGCTGGGCGCATTGGGTCAGCCCCACTTGCTTGCCCGCCTAATGGCGGTGCGGGGCGAGGCCGAACGCCGGCAAGCCTATGCGATCGTGTTCGGCTGGGGCATCGTCGTGTTCGCCGGAATGGTGACACTGGGCCTGTCGGGACGCGCGCTCGTTCCCGAAATGGGCAATCCAGAGACGTTGTTCTATCGCGCCGCCAGCGACTATCTGCCGATTGTCCTGGCGGGGATCGCGACCGCCGCCACCTTGTCGGCGGTCATGTCGACCGTCGACTCGCTACTGCTTTCCGCTGCCGGGGCGGTTGCCCATGACATGGGCATAAATCGCCGCTTCCCGGGTCACGAAGCGATGGCGTCGCGCGCCGCGATGTTCGCAGTCGCCGCGCTGGCCGTGGTGCTCGCGCTCAGCCTGCCGGACACCATCTTCAACCGCGTTCTCTTCGCCTGGTCCGCACTCGGGGCCGCATTCGGACCGATCGTGCTGTTCCGCATCATGGGGCGCACCGTCACCGCAGGTCCCGCGCTCGCAGCCATGCTGTCAGGTTTCGCAGTGACCGTCCTGTTCTATTCCCTGGGCTCGGCGCCAGTCGGCGACTCCATGATTTCGCAAGCCGCGCACCTGCCGGGTGACCCGTTCGAGCGCGTCGCCCCATGGCTGCCCCCGGTCCTCATCCTCTCGTTCTTCGCCAAAAAGGGCACGAAGACAAGCGGCTTGGTGAGAGATGCGAGGTAAGAATTCAGTTGCCAAAAGCGGCAACAAACGCGTTCCTCGCAAGTGTCGTCAACTCGGCTCGCGTTAGATCAAGCGCTGCTCCGACCCGTGCGAAATTGGCGTTGATGTATCCGCCGAAGTAAGCCGGATCGTCCGAGTTCACCGTAACAAGCAAACCGAGGTCCAACATCCGCTTCAGGGGGTGAATGTGAAGCTCGGCCTTCGGAAGACCTTGAACGAAGTCCGCGTAGTCAACCATGCCAGTCCTTGGCAGATGGCCGGATAGTCGGTTGTCCATCGCCGTCCACGCTACTGATCCCACAATGACCTGATCGAGGGCTGACGCTGTTCCCAGGCCCGCACGCGGGGAACGGCTGCGTCGAATATGCGCTCGTAGTTACGCCGCTCCACCTTCGCTCGCGCGTCGGCGCCGAGCTGTTCCCAAAGCGGCTGGTAGACCATGTGCGTCCGGATATAGGCGTCCCAGTCCGACGGCGCCACCGAATCCGTGCCGAACAGGAACCGCGTCGGATGCTTCTCGATCAGCGCAGCCCAGGCGGCCAGAGTATCGGCGTCGCGCACGACGTACGTCGCCACTTCGTCCCACGATATGTCGAGCATCACGTGGTCGTAGCGTGAGTCGGCGAGCATCTCGTCGAGCAGCGCCAGGTGCCGGTCGGTCGGCGTCACGAAACGGCCCAGTCCCGTGTGAGCCCAGATTACGGACGCACCCGGATGGGCAGCGAGGACCGCAAGCAGATCGTCATAGTGCGCCGGTCGTTCACCTGGCCGCACCCGGGCAACGTCGCAATGCAGGATTGCCACGAGGCCGATTTCCGCGACGGTGTCGAGGATCCTGTCCAGCGCGGGATTTCGCAGACTCGCCGTATGGCCCGCGACCTTCGACGACACGAACTCCTTGTGGATGCTGAACTCCCCGATGCCGGAGAACACGCCCGGGAAGGTGAGTAGAACCCGCCGGATGTGGTCGGCGGCGTACATGTCGGTCGGGTTGAAGCCGATGATCATCGGGTCTACGCGACGTTTCTGCGCATCGCTTAGCGACAGGTATTCCGACGCGATCATGGCGTCGACGAACGAATAGTAATAGAGCGCCGCGTCGGAATGCAGGTAGTAGTGGGGCGCGCGATCACCGGAGACGAAGTAGTCCCATTTCTGCTGCAACGGAATACCGAACATCGCCACTCGGCCCACCCTGTCGCCCACCATGTCGAAGTACTGGCGGGCGGTGATACCCCGTTGCACGTAGTTCGACAGGTGGAAATGGGCATCGTTGAATAGCGGGGCGGGCTCCACCGCATCGACTTGCGCCGCAGGCGCGGCGGCGGCGGTCGCCGGCAGAGCTGCTCTCGGTGGCGCACCCGGGAAGCAGCAGTCCGAACCAGAGGAAACGCCAGCTGCGACGAAGACCTTTCACCCGACCCAAACCCGCATGTCGGGATCAGCCGGGCACGACCAGGCCACGAACGACGCTGGGCAAATATCGGATCACTGCCGCGCGGATGGTCGACCACCACACCGCCATCGCCAGGAACAGGCAGCCGATGAGCACCAACGCGATGGCAACACTGTACAATGCGGATAACTCGTTGAAATACCAAGCGACGGCACCTACCAGGTACGCCGTGGCGGCAACCATGATCGCCCTTCTGTTGACGAGCACCGCAACGTACGCGAGACACAGGTAACACCCGACGACGGCCGTGGCTTCGAGCCAGTCGGCGGGCAGGAGGCCTGACTGAACCCACCAAAAAATTGGATGCGCGATCGAGGGGGCGGCGATCAGATGGAGCCAGAAAGCCACGTCCGACTGCAGGGACGCTCGATCCGGGTCGCTCACGTCCCAATACATGGCGAAGGAAAAAGTCCCGATGCCAAGCACGAACAGGACGATGTTGGCACCCAGCGCGGGGTCATCGAACGGCGAAAACAACACCCACGTGTAGTACAACGTCGCACCGAGGAAGAACACGCCGACCGAGACGGCGATCGGCACCCTGTATCGCCACCAGAACAACGCCGCCGCGAGGGCGCCACACAATAGTGCCGACAATGTCCCGAACTTGGCGGAGATGCCCACCATGACCAATCCCCTCGCACCCGGCGGCCAGTAGTCCGGCCAAAACGCGCGGAACAAACCCGCGGCTGCCGCGATGCTGAACGCCAGAACGTAGAGTATCGACGACAGCGCCAGGCGCTTGCGCAGCGTGAAGCACTCGCTCAGAGCCACGGCAACCGCCATCACCAGGAGACAGGCGGCGATGACTCCCAGATCGGCGCTGAACCAGATGATTCCACTGAACAGCAGCACCGAAGCCAAGGCAACGAACACGTCGTTGAAGCCCTTGAAGAGATGAAATTCTTCTTCGTCGGTGTGCCGCGAACGAGACGCCACGTAGGTCTGAAACGCATCCGCAGCAGTTTCCGAAACGGCACCGTCGCGCACGGCGTCGCGCAAGTCCTGTTCCGTAAAGGTGGTCGGGGATGAAGTTGATGCCATAGCTGCTAGTGTCGTGTCCTGCGGGTTTCTGGTACTTCAGAGTTCGCCATGCGCGTCAATGCAAGGCGTGGTCCGCAGGGAATATCCGGCATATTCACAAGGGCCACAACGCAGTTTGCATGCGAGGGGTTTCCCCTCGCGCACCCCGGCTGAAGGCTCCGGCGTGCATGGCGAACTCCCGTGGGGCGCGCTGAAGTGACATAAACCCGCGGGACACGACACCAACTCAAGACGGAACGGCCGCGGAGACTATACACCGGTAACTCAACGTAGCCATCCATTGATTCGTTGCCGCTATGGGACCTCCCGCAGGTCGGCACCGATCCGGTTTGTGGTGACTCGACGACTGTGCGGTCGTCGGAGGCCAACCCGACGAAAGGCAGCCGGCGGGTCAGCGTAGCGCCGCCGCAATTTCCTATATGATCATCTGGTGTGTATTGAGCGGACACATCCGTGATGGCTGACGCTGACCTGCTACGCCGGATTCGGCTCGGCGAGGACTCGGCGTTGGAGTTCAAACGCGTTGAGGCGGCAGCGGGACGCGTTTCAACACCGCGTCGCGGCGACCTGGCGGACCAACTGGCGGCCTTCGCCAACGGCCGAGGCGGCTCTCTGATCCTCGGCGTGGACGACAAGACACGCTCGATTCGAGGCATCCCGCTTAACGCACTGGACACCGTGGAGGGCTGGGTCCGGGAGATATGCAACGACTCCGTCAAACCCGCGCTCGATGCCGACATCCTGAAGTTGGAGTTGGAAGATGCCAACGGCCAGCTCGTACCGGTGCTGCGCATAGATGTCCAGCGCAGCTTGTTCGTGCACAAGAGCCCGGGTGGATACTTCCGGAGGATCGGCAGTTCCAAGCGTGAGATGCCCCCGGATGCGCTCGCGCGCCTGTTCCAAGAGCGCAGTCAAAGCCGGGTCATTCGTTTCGACGAGTCGATCATTTCCCGTACCGAACGAGCAGACCTGGACTACGCACTTACCCAGCGTTTCTTGCGCGCAGACGTTACCGATGAGTCGTTGGCTCCCGAAATCAACGGTCCCGAGGCCGAGAACGACACTTTGCGCAAGCTTCGAATCATCGCGACCGCAACGGACGGGCGCCTGCGGCTGACCTTGGCCGGGACGCTTCTCTGCACCCGAGAACCGCAACAATGGCTCCCCCATGCGTACATTCAGGCCGTCAGTTACGCCGGCGAGCGGACGGACGCCGACTACCAAGCCGACGCACGTGATATCGGAGGACCCCTGGACCAGCAAGTCGCGGAAGCACTGCACTTCGTGCGGCGCAACATGCTGGTCCGGGCAACCAAGGAGACCGCCCGGCGGGATCGGCCGCAATTCAGCGAACGAGCCGTATTCGAGGCAATCGTCAACGCGGTTGCCCATCGCGACTATTCGATTGCCGGCGAACGAGTGCGCCTCCACATGTTCGGCGACCGACTCGAACTTTATGTCCCCGGCGCGTTGGTCAATACCCTTACACCGGACAGCCTGCACCTGCGGCAGGCGAATCGAAACGAACTCATCGTGTCGCTGCTGGCTCGTTGCGACGCGCCGTCTGGTCTCGGGCGCACACGCCTGATGGACAGGCGCGGTGACGGCGTGCCTATCATTCGTCGAGAGTGCCAAAAAATGTCGGGAAGGTTGCCGGAGTACAGCTTGATCGACGACAGTGAGTTGCGGTTATTGATTTGGACGGCGAAGTAGTGTGGTAGCCGTCAAGCAAATCGTCTGCCTCGCAAACTCCCGCAAGCTAGCAGGTCGGTGCATCGCGGGCCGCGAATGGACCGCGGAGACCGGAGGGGGGAAGTGGGTTCGACCCGTAAGCAAGCGGGACAACCAGGAGGTGTCCGAGTACGAGCGCCAATATGAGGATGGGAGCGACCCTCGAGTCCTCGACATCGTCGAGGTGCCGGTTCTGGAACCAAAGCCCCACAGCTATCAGACCGAGAACTGGTTGCTGGATGACGAGTACTACTGGCAGAAAGTGGGGAGGTTTTCCCCGCTCGAATTGCCAAAACTCACAGATCCCGTTGAGCCGCTCTGGATCGACGGATGCAGCACCTACAATGGCCGAAACGACAAGATACCGCTCGAATCGGCCAGCGAGCTGTTCAGTTCGCTTCGGCTCATTCGGGTCCCACAACTCAAGCTGTCTGTGTTCGCGCCAGGGGAAGCGTTCGGGAATACCAAGCGTCGCGTGCAAGGCCAGTTCGACCACGCTGGAAACCGGTATGCATTGTGGGTGACCGACCCAGGATACGAGAAAGCATACCTTGCAAAGCTCAATGGCACCTATGCGCATGGGAAGTGCTATTTGACGATAAGCCTTGGGGAATCTTACAAGGGGGACTGCTACAAGTTCATCGCGGCGATCATTGAAGGCGAGAGCGCGATATGAGCCAGTGTGAAGCTGCGATCTTCACGATCGGACATTCCAATCATTCCTTGGAGGCATTTTCGGATCTTTTGGCTCAACACCGCGTAGACGTCTTGGCAGACGTCCGTTCAGCGCCCTACAGCCGCTTCAACCCGCAATTCAACCGCGAGTCCCTCGCCGTCGCGCTCAAGTCGAGCGAGATTGAGTACGCGTACTTCGGTCGCCAACTCGGCGGACGCCCGAAGGATTCCTCGTGCTACGAAGGCGGGCGCGTCTGCTACGACCGGGTTGCCGAAACGCAGGGTTTTCGGCAGGGCCTCGCACAGGTGATGGACACAGCCGGGCAACACCGCGTCGCAATGATGTGCGCGGAGAAGGAGCCGCTAGACTGCCACAGAACGCTGCTCGTCGCGCAAGCGCTCGACGCGCGGGGTGTGAACGTGCACCATATCCTGGCCGATGGAAGACTCGAGATCCATGCGGACGCGATCAGTCGATTGCTCAGGCAACACAATCTGAGTCCCGAAGGCGACTTGTTGGCAACGCGCGAAGAGTCGATCTCGCTTGCCGTAGAGCGTCGCGCCGCGCAGGTCGCCTTCACTGCACAAACTCTCCGAGGCCCGGAGTGGGAGTTGCAATGAAAGTGCTGACCATAGGCTTCACGAAGAAGCCCGCCCGCCGCTTTTTCGAACTGCTGCGCGAATCCAGCGCCAAGCGCGTAGTGGACGTGCGGCTCAGCAACGGTTCGCAACTTTCCGGTTTCGCCAAAAAGGAAGACCTCGCTTGGTTCCTCAAGGAAATCTGCCAGATGGAGTACGTTCACTTGCCGAACCTGGCACCGACCAAGGAATTGCTGCGCGGCTACAGGAACGGCGACATCGACTGGAATACCTATGAGACTCGGTTCCTCGACTTAATGTCCGAGCGCAACATTGAGAGCTCTATCCCGCGGGAAGTCTTGGATGAGGGGTGCCTCTTGTGTAGCGAGGACCAGCCGCACCATTGCCACAGGCGACTGGTCGCGGAGTACCTCGATGAACGATGGGGCGATATCGATATCGAGCATTTGGGCCCTGCGCCCAGTGCATAGCACGCAAGGACCGAATTGTGGCAACCAACTATGTACTGATCGACTTTGAGAACGTGCAGCCGAAGAACCTGGCTGCGTTGAGGGATATTTCGAGGGGACGCGCGTTCAAGGTCTACGTGTTCGTCGGGGCCAACCAGTCGAAGATACCGAGAGAACTCGCTTTCGAGATGCAAACCTTGGGCCGCGACGCGCAATACGTAGAGATTGCCGGAAGCGGCAAGAACGCCGCCGACTTTCATATCGCGTTCTACATGGGTGCGCTGGGCGAGCCCGACTCGGACGATGAGTTCCACATCGTCTCCAGGGACACGGGCTTTGACCCGTTGATCAAACACTTGCAGGGCAGGAACATAAAGGCGGCACGCCGGAAGGACTTGTTCGAGATTCCGTGGCTGAAGCCCAGCGAAACGGAATCTGTCGGCGAGAAGATAGACAAGGTCATCCACAATTTCGATCTGCGCGGGCACTCGCGTCCGCGCAAGGTCAAGACCCTGAAAGCCTCTATGCGTTCCCTCTTTGGCGACGGCTTGCCCGACGAGGAGCTGGAGGCGCTGGTGCAGGGGCTGAAGGAACGGAGGTACATCGCGGTGGAGGGGGAAGCGATCAAGTACAAACCCTGAGCGTTCCCCGTCACCGCGCACCCGTCAAGCGGCACCCCGCTGCAATGCCGCCTGTGGCTCCGGGTCCGGATACAACACGTCGAGGGGCACCGATTTTCCGTCGTCCTGCACGATGCGGCAGTGAAAGCGCTTGAGGCGCCGCGGTTCGGGCACGCCGCAAGAGTGTGCGATGACTCCAACCTCTTTGGTGAGCGCGAGCCCGTAGCGCCTCACCCGTTCCGCCTTGTCTACAGGGTCGAGGCCGCGCTGCAGCTTGGGATCGTGCGTGGTGACACCCGTGGGACACGTGTTCCTGTTGCACTGCAGGGCCTGAATGCAGCCGAGCGCGAACATGTAGCCGCGGGCGGACACCACGAAATCGGCGCCGACGCACAGCGCCCACGCCACCTCGCCCGGCGTGATCATCTTGCCGCTTGCCACGACCTTGATGCGTTCCCGCAAACCGTAGCGCGCCAGGATATCGACCACCAGCGGCAGGCTTTCCTTGATCGGCAGGCCCATGTAGTCGATCAGGCTCATGGGGGCCGCCCCGCTACCGCCGTCGGCGCTGTCGACGGTGATGAAGTCCGGCGCGCTCTCGATGCCGCGGCGGTGAATTTCCTCGCACAACCGCTCGATCCAACCATAGGCGCCGATCACGGTCTTGAACCCCGTCGGCTTGCCGACGATGCCGCGCACGTGGGCGATCATGTCCAGCAGGTCCCCCTCGGATTCGATTTCCGGATGGCGGTTGGGACTGATGGAGTCCTGGCCGGGTTCGATGAAGCGGACGGAGGCGATCTCGTCGGTGACCTTCTCCCCCGGAAGAATGCCGCCCTTCCCCGGTTTCGCACCCTGGGACAACTTGATCTCGAACATGCGCACGGTATCGTTCGATGCGATCTCGCGCAGCCGCTGCTCCGAAAACCCGCCGTCGGGATTGCGAACGCCATACTTCGCCGTGCCGATCTGGAATACGATGTCGGCACCTCCCTGGAGATGCATGGGCGATAATCCACCTTCGCCCGTGTTCATCCACACGCCTGCCATGCGCGCGCCGTTGGACAGCGCCGTCACCGCAGGTCGAGATATCGCCCCGTAACTCATCCCGGATATGTTGAACACGGACGAATGGGTGTATGGATGCTCGCAATACGGTCCGATCGTGATGTCCGTGGTATCAACCGCGTCCTGCTCGAGGGTCGGATAGGGGCAGTTGACAAAGATGACCGTGCCAACCGGCTTCAATTCCCTTGTCGAACCGAACGCCGCCATCGTGTCTTCGCCCTTGGCGGCGCGATACACCCAGGTGCGCTCCGCGCGGTTGAACGGCATCTCCTCGCGGTCCATGGCGAAGAAATACTGCCGAAAGAACTCGCCCAGGTGCTCGAACAGATAGCGGAAGCGGCCGATGACCGGAAAGTTTCGCCTGACCGCGTGGCGGGTCTGGGTGCGATCCACCACATACAGGACACCGACAATCAGGATGCCGAAGCCCACCATGAATACGAATAGCTGCGCGAGAAAATCCAGCAGGTCGAACATATGATCTACTCCGGGCGCGTTGATTTCCACGAACTTTACAACTATACGACCCCCGGCATGGCGAAACATTCTGCGGTACCCGAGTCGATCGCACGCGCGCGCGCCGCTGTTGGGCGCGTAGCGCTTCTCGCCGCTTTCCATTCGGCGCTGGCCTGCCATGCCTATGCCTCGGTTTGCGCGCCGGTGTCGACGGGCGAACTGCTGGTTGTCGATCAATCGAATCTGGAGACCGCCAGCCTTCACTCCGCCGGGCTGTACGCTGTCGGGGATGCGGAGAAGGCGTACCGCGCGCGCCTTTGGCATCGCCGAAAGGGCGGCGGCGCGCATACGATACGGTTCTCCCACGAATACCGGGCCTATGAGATAGATACGTCGACGGACAGGGCGCTCCAGACCAACGGCCATCTGCACCGCCTGGCGTTGGCTTACCGATTTGCCGGTCCGCATTGGGAGTTTTCCGTCGCGCCGGTGCTGGCCGGATCTTCCAATGCCGGTCGACATCCAAAAGTCATCGACGGCGAGTTCATCTTCTGGCAGGGCTTCATGCGATACCGTCGCGCGTGGACCCCTTCGGTCGACGCGTTCTGGGGCATTTGCCGCGACGACCGGTTCGGGACGACACGGCTGCAACCGGTGCTCGGCATCGACTGGCGCGTCAATGACGAACTGGAAATGACGCTCGGTTTTCCGGACGCGCGGCTCACTTGGCGCATGCATCCGCGCTGGCGATTGCAGGCGGACATCCATCCCGCGGGCGGTCGCTGGCGCGTATACGACGACGCCCTCGTGCGTCGGAGCCTGTTCGCGATGGAAAGCTGGCGTCTGCGCGTCGGATTGGCCTTCCGGATCGCGCGCGCGCACGAACTGATCATCAGCGGCGGTCGAGAAGTGCGGCGCGCATTCACGTTTCGCCTGGTCGACGGCACCGACGTCCGAACCGAGGCGAGCTATGCCGCATTCACGGGTATTCGGTGGCGTTGGAGGCGCTAGAAGTCCCCACAGTTGTGGCACTAACGCGTACTCCGTCGGATTGCTTTATTCGGTCGCAGCACTATCATTGCGACATGGACATTTCCGGATTGGTTGACGAAACGACGCGGTCTGCCGGCACTACCTCGAGTGCCGAGTGGGTCGACGTATTCGCGTGAACAGAATTCGGATACGGCGACCTTAAGGCCGCCGGCGTCAAGACCCCGGCAGGCGGCCGCCACCGGGGTTTTTGTTGAGGGCACCAAAATGCAGTTGGAACACAGCGGCGACGGCGAGGACAGCCTCTACCGGATTCGGCACAGCCTGGCGCATGTCATGGCCCAGGCCGTACGGGACATGCGACCCGACTCGACGCTCGGTTTCGGCCCGCCCGTTGCGGACGGCTTCTACTATGACTTCATTCTCTCCGCGCCGTTGAACGAGGAGGACTTCCCCGAGATCGAACGGCGCATGAAGAAGATCCTTAAGGCCGGCCAGCGGTTCTACCGCGAGGATCTCGACACCAGCGCAGCCCTCGAGCGCATCGACGAGATGGCCGAGCCTTACAAGCGCGAATACGCCGAGGAGCTTCTCTCGCGAGGTGACCTGGACGGCCTGTCCTTCTACCGCAACGGGACGTTTCTCGACATGTGCGAGGGTCCCCACGTGGAAACCACCCGCGACATCCCGCGAGACGCATTCAAGCTGCGCAGCATTGCCGGAGCCTACTGGCGCGGCGATTCGGACAACGTCATGATGACCCGTATCTACGCGTGGGCGTTCGCCGACAAGGAGCAACTCGACGCCCACATCGCTGCCTACCGACTCGGCCTCGAGCGCGACCACAAGAAGCTCGGCCGCGAGCTCGACATCTTCCACATCGACGACATGGTCGGCCGCGGACTGCCCCTGTGGCTGCCGAACGGCACCGTGATTCGCGACGAACTCGAGAAGCTGGCCAAGGAGATGGAATTCCGGGCGGACTATCAGCGCGTGGCGACGCCCCACCTCGCGAAGGCCGACCTCTATCGCAAATCCGGCCACCTGCCCTATTACGCGGCGGACATGTTCCCGTTGATGGAACTCAAGGAAGCGGACGAGGATGGCGTTTCCGTGCGCGAAGCCTATGCGCTGCGCCCGATGAACTGTCCTCACCACCACAGCATCTTCGCTGCGCGGCCGCGCAGCTACCGAGACCTGCCGTTGCGCCTGGCCGAGTACGGCCACGTGTACCGGTTCGAGGAATCCGGCGCCGTCAGCGGGCTTTTGCGGGTGCGGGGGATGTGCATGAACGATGCCCATATCTACTGCACCGAAGACCAGATCAAGGACGAGTTCAAGGGCGTCATGCAGATGTACGCCGACGCGTACGCCGTGTTGGGTCTCACCGACTACCGCGTACGCCTGTCGCGCTGGGACCCCGCCGACGTCAAGGGCAAGGAGAAGTACGTAGACAACCCCGAGGCATGGGCATTCTCCGAACGCGTATTGGCGGAAGTTCTGGACGAGATGGACATCGACTACGTCGACGGCCTGGGAGAAGCGGCTTTCTACGGTCCGAAGATCGACATTCAGTGCGCGATGGTCACCGGCCGCGAAGAGTCCATGGGCACGGTGCAACTCGACTTCGCGCAACCGGGTCGCCTGGGACTCTCGTACATTGGCGCAGATGGCGCGCCACATACGCCGTACTGCATCCATCGTGCGCCCCTCTCCACTCACGAGCGGATGGTGGCGTTCCTGATCGAACACTTCGGCGGCGCATTTCCCACCTGGCTCGCCCCGGTGCAGGTGCGCGTGATCACCGTCTCGGAGCAGTTCGAGCGCTACGGCCGCTCGTTGGTCGAGCGACTACGCGCCCGATTCGTCCGCGCGGAAATGGCTTCCGCGAGCGACACAGTATCGAAGAAGGTTCGCGACGGCACGACGCGCAAGATCCCGAACCTTCTCATCGTCGGCGAGCGCGAGCAGGCCGACGGAACCGTCACGCTACGGCGCTACGGTGTCAGGCGGCAGAAGACCATGCCTTTCGAAGCGTTCGATCGGTGGATTCACGAACAGATCGCGTCGCGTGCGCTGCCCGAAGACTAATAAGAAGCTCAGGGCGCGGCCACCGCTTCGCCTTCAACCATCGCCACCTGTTGGTTGAGTCCGATGTAGTCGAGCAGGATGAGGCCCGTTTCGCGCAACATCGCATCATCCATCGGGTCTTCTCCACTCGCGTCCTCCAATTCTTCTTCCTTCCGACGCTTTTTCAATTCTTCGTAGTCTTCGTACGGCTCTTCGCCCTTGGCCGTCAAACGCGCGTTCTCGATGGCGAGTTGCAGGTCCTGGTCCGCCGCACGCTCCTGCGCCCGCGTTTCGCGATTTAACGATATGTGCGTGTTGGCGCGGATCTCTTCATCGCGTTCAGTCAGCGCGCGAAGGTACTGGAAGTCCGGATCGTCCGAAACGCGCTCCATGTGCACTGGCTTCAGCTGGCTGACGAGCGGCGCGACCGCAGCACGGCTGGTCGAGTATTGAGCCGGGGAAATCCGGTCCCACGGCATCGCATCGTCCAGTGCACTCTCGCCTATCTGGTCGATGTCGAACGTCTCCGGCAGTTCAATGTCCGGGATCACGCCTTGATGCTGTGTGCTTTGGCCGGAGATGAGGTAGTACTTGGCCTGCGTGATCTTGAGCTTGCCGCGATTCAACGGGAGCAGCGTTTGCACAGTGCCCTTGCCGAAGGTCCGGCCCCCGGTGATGATGCCGCGCTGATAAGCCTGTATCGCGCCCGCAAAGATTTCCGACGCCGACGCCGAGAGCCGGTTTACCAGCACCGCCAGCGGACCACTCCAGTCGACGCGTGAATCCGTATCCGGGAACGGCTGCGCGCGCCGCCCCTGGTTACGCACCTGCACCACCGGACCGGACTCGATGAACAGCCCGGTCAGGGTCTTGGCCTCCTCCAGCGACCCGCCGCCGTTGTTGCGCAAATCCACAACGATGCCTTCCACGCCTTCCTGCTTGAGTTCGTCGATCAGTCGGCTTACATCCCGGGTTGTGGTCTTGTACCTCCCATCACCCCTGCCGCTCGCCCTGGGATCGGCATAGAAGGAGGGAACGTCGATGACCCCAATCTTTCGCTCGCGCCCGCCGATGTCGTACTCGAGGAGTCTCTTCTGCGCTGCCTGCTCTTCCAGCATCACCTTGTTACGGGTGATCTGGACGATCCTGGCGTCGCCTTCCACCGCGTTTGGCGCAATCACTTGCAGGCGCACGATCGAGCCCTTCGGCCCCCGGATCAGGTCCACGACCTCGTCGAGACGCATGCCGACGACATCGATCATCTCCCCCATCTCGCCCTGGCCCACGCCGATGATGCGATCCAGGGGGTTGAGCGCGCCGCTCTTGTCCGCCGGACCCGCGGGAACCAGGCGAACAATGGTCGTGTACTCGTCTTCCGGGCTTAGTACCGCCCCGATCCCTTCAAGCGAGAGCGACATGTTGATGTTGAACTGGGCATAGTTCCGGGGCGAAAAGTACTCCGTATGCGGATCGTACGTATTCGTGAATGCGTTGATGTAGGTCTGAAACGCCTCCTCGCTTCGGGTCTCGCGCTTGGTTTGCGTCAGCTGCCGCAGGCGGTTCCGGTAGCGTTTGCCGAGAGTTTCCTCGATCTCGTCGACTTCGCGGTCATTCAACAGCATCTCCAGCGTCCAGGCCTTGATGCGCTTGCGCCACAGAGCATTGATTTCGTCGCGGTCCCGGGGCCATGGCGCGTTCTCTCGGTCGATCTCGAGCGATTCGTCTGCTGTGAAATCGAGAGTGTCGAGGCCCTGGTCAACAAGAGCGAGGACATGCTCCATGCGATCTATCACGCGCTCCTGGAACAAGTTGAATATGTCGAACGCCGGTTCCAGGTCGCCTTGCTTCAGCGCCTCATCCAAGCCGAACCGATACTTTTCGTCCAACGCCTGGACATCGGTGGCGAGAAAGTACGCGCGGTCCGAGTCGAGTCTGTCGAGGTACTTGTCGAAGACCTGGGCCGACACGCTGTCGTCGATCTTTCTGCGCGGATAGTAATGATTGTTGCGCAGTTCGTTGACGATGGAGACCGAGGTCTTTGGATGCGACGCCAGCGGCGTCAGCGGCTCGTAGACATGGCTTTCGGCCTGCAGCGCGTCCGACGCGGCGACCGAGACGATCGTCAGCGCGAAAATTGCGGCAGCGACAGACCCCTTGGCTAGCACAAATGTCTCACCAATCCGCTTGCCGAGCATGTTTGTTTCCTGTCTCAATGCGCACCTGTCCACTTCGGTCTTCCGGCCATTTAGGCCCCAAGGATCCGTGGGAGTTCACGGCACCACGTCAAGTGGTGAACTGTACCCCGAAGCACTGCAATGAATAAACCCGAGGTGGGCCTGGGCGGGGCAAAAAAACGGCGCACCCGAAGGGCCGACGGTTTTTTTGGCGCTATCACACTGTCGGACTTGCCGCGCCAGCGGCAGGGTCGACAGGGTGATAGGTGGGCTTGGGCGGGGGCAAAACACGGCGCACCCGAAGGGGCGACGGTTTTTGTGGCGCTGGGCTACAATCGGGCGAACCACCCGCTGGACGCGTCCACATGCGAATATGGTATGCGAATATCTTCGTCGTGATCGCCTTCGGCTTGCAATTCCAAGCCGAGGCGCAAGGCGCGACCGACAACCGGGACGAAGGCGAAGCCTTTCTCGCGCAAAACGCCGAACGCGACGGTGTAGTGACGTTGCCTTCGGGACTGCAGTACGAGGTTCTCGCACAAGGCGACGGCGCAACGCCGAGACGGCGCAGCACCGTGGTCGTCCACTATAGCGGGACGCTGGTCGACGGCACACCATTCGACAGTTCTTTCTCGCGCGGCGAGCCCTTGAGGTTTCGGCTGAACCAGGTGATCCCCGGTTGGGGGGAGGCGCTCCAGCTTATGCGGGTCGGCGACAAGTGGCGACTCTTCATTCCTGCCGACCTGGCGTACGGAGACCAAGGCGTTGGTTCCCTGATCCTTCCGGGCTCCGCGCTTATCTTTGAAGTCGAACTGCTCGAAGTGCAATGACCCGCAAGGGCATTTGCGGTCTCCGGGTTGGCGCATGAGCCGGCCTGGCAACCGTCGAAGGCGTTTCGGTGCGCCCGCCTGACGCCCCCGTCCGCACGGTTCTGCTGGCGACCATCGCAGCAGCGCTGGCCATTATATGGCTCGCGCGCAATTTCGAAATCGAAACCGGCGAACTAACGGGGTTCTTCCTGATGAGCCTGGGTGTGGTAGCGGGCATAGTGGTATTGGCCGCACTCGCCGTCTCGATCGCCAAGATATTTCGTCGGCGACGGTTTCAGGGCAGGTCGACGAAGAACCGGCCCACTCGGGGCGCGTAGTAGTTGGCGGAATCCAGAGAGAACGCGACGGCGTGGGCGCGGCCGAGGATACGATCCCACGAAACAGGACCGATTCGCCGGAAGTCCCCGCTGTTATCGCGGTTATCGCCAAGTACCAGGTAGTTGTCGTCCGGCACCGTGAAGCGGCGGAACGACGAGGAGGTCGGATCAATCGGATACCGAAGCACCATGATCATCCGCGACTGGCCCAGAATCGTTTCGCGCAAGACCTGATATGCGTTGGAGGGAGGTATGCGCAAGTCGGCGTATTCCTCCTCGGTCAAGGTCTCGTAGGTCGCACCAATGCCATTGATGATGAGCTTGTTGCGGCGCAGTTCCACCGTGTCGCCCGGCACGCCGACGACGCGCTTGATGAACTGGCGACCGTCAACAGGATTGAGAAACGTGATGACGTCTCCGCGCTCCGGGGCGGACCACTGCGCAATACGTGCCAGCGTGAAAGGTACGCGCAGACTGTAGGCCAGTTTGTCGACGACGATCCGATCCCCGGTGAGGATCGTTGGCTCCATCGAACCGGACGGCACCTGGTTCCAGTCGGCGATGGCGGAGCGGAACACCAGCATCACCGCGACGAACAATACGAATCCGCGCCAGTCGAGCCAGATCCTGCGAAGTTTGCCGGCGAATCTAGCCTGACCGGCCTGGGTCTGTGACGAACGCATAGGTTACGAAGTGGACGATTGCGCCTGGCTGCGCTCGAATTCCGCGCGCTGCTCCGGGCTCGCGACTCCCTGAAATTTCGACTTCCACTCGGCGTATGGCATGCCGTACACGATTTCCCGCGCCGCCTCATAGTCGATGTCGCGGCCCTCTTCACGCGCCGCTTCGACGTACCACTTGGAAAGACAGTTTCGGCAGAACCCCGCGAGGTTCATGAGATCGATGTTCTGCACCTCCTTGTGCGCATCGAGATGTTCCACGAGGCGGCGGAATACGGCCGCTTCGATTGTTGGGGCTCGAGCTTGGTCGTGGTCATCGGTCATGGTCTACTTCTTAAGCGATTACTGACGGTACGGATGATAATCCCATGCTAGACCTGCTCGCCAATCCAGAGGTATGGATCGCTTTCCTGAGTTTGACGCTGCTCGAGATCGTCCTCGGCATCGACAATATCGTTTTCATCTCGATCCTGACAGGGCGGCTCCCCGCGGATCAGCGAGCGCCGGCCCGCTATCTGGGGCTTGGCCTCGCGATGTTCATGCGCATCGGTTTGTTGGCGTCCCTCGCGTGGATAATGAGCTTATCTGCGGATTTGTTCGAAATCCTCGGCAGGGGCGTGTCATGGCGCGACATTATTCTGTTCGGCGGCGGCGGTTTCCTGCTCGCGAAATCAACGCGGGAGATGCACAACGCCCTCGAGCATCGAGAGAGCGAGACCGCTGGCGCACCCGTTGCGAGCTTCGCGGGGGTGCTGGTGCAAATCGGCCTGATCGACATCGTCTTCTCGCTCGATTCCGTGATTACCGCCGTCGGTCTGGTGGACGAGCTTGCTGTGATGATCGCGGCGATCGTCGCCGCCGTGCTGGTGATGATGGCCGCGGCCGGTCCGGTCAGCAGGTTCATCGACGATCATCCGACCTTGAAGATGCTTGCGCTATCGTTCTTGCTGGTGATCGGCCTGATGCTGGTGGCCGAGGGATTCGGCGTCTCGGTACCGAAAGGCTATGTGTACTTTTCGATGGGTTTCGCCCTGCTGGTGGAGCTGTTGAACATCCGCGCGCAGCGAAGCCCGGTCAAGCTGCGCAAGGCGCAACTCGGCGACCTGGTGCAGCCCACCGAGTAAGGGAAGGGAGGGTTTCTAGGCTGGCCTGTCGCGCAGGAAAACGAACTCGTCCCTTGAAGACTGCGCATCGCAGTAGCGATACCCGCCCCAGTCGAAGTCCTTGAGACCCCCCACCCTGTCGACGCGGTTCTTCACGACGAAACTCGCCATCAGCCCGCGCGCCTTCTTGGCGTAGAAGCTGATGAACTTGTAGCGGCCGTTCTTCAAGTCCTTGAAGACCGGCCGGACTACGCGCCGCGCGCCGACGCGATCCGGATCGAGGACATCCCAGTACTCGTTCGAGGCGAGGTTGACCAGCAGTTTCGAGCGGTGGTCTTCGAGTTCCGCCGCGAGCGCCGCAGATAGCCGGTCGCCCCAGAATTCGTAGAGGTTCCTGCCGCGCGGGTTGGGCAGCGACACGCCCATCTCCAGGCGATAGGGCTGAATCAAGTCCAGGGGCTTCAACACACCGTACAAGCCCGAGAGGATCCGCACTCGCTTCTGTGCCCAGGTGAAGTCGCGTTCCGAATAGTTCCAGGCCTGCATGCCCATGTAGACGTCGCCATGGAAGGCAAGCGCCGCCGGCTTGGCGTTATTCCGGGTGAACGGCGGCGCCCATTCGTTGTAGCGGTCGCAGTTGAGTTCGCCCAGCTTTGCGCTGATGCCCATCAGGTCCGAGATTTCGCCCGGGGACAAGTCCTTGAGTTGATCGATCAGCAACCGGGAGTCGTCGAGGAACTCCGGTTGCGAGAACTTGCGCGTCGTCGGCCTGGACTCGAAGTCCAGCGACTTGGCTGGAGAGATAACCAACAGCATGGCATGACCACCTTATCATGAGGCGCGTTCGCCGCGTCCACTATTGTAATGGGGAGCGCGCCTCGGGCCAAACGGCGGCCATCCGCCAGGCGCGCAAGTATTCAGCGCCTATCCCGCGAAAGCGCGAATCGCCTCGCGGGCCGCGTCGATCAGCGGCATTGGGTAGACGCCCATGACGACGATGGCGACGCCGAGAACCGCAACGGCGGCCGGCCCCCACCAGGACAGTGCCGCTTCGTCGCTCGCCGTCTGCGGCTTGGTCATGGCGAACACGATGCGCAGATAGTAGTAGACCCCGATGGCGCTGCCGACGACCAGCGCCCAGACCAGGAGCCAAAGGCTGCCTTCCACGCCTGCGGCGAACAGGTAGAACTTGGCGATGAATCCGACCGTGAGCGGAATGCCCGCGAGGGACAGCGCCGCGGCCGTCAGAACGGCGGCGAGCAGTGGCCGGCGCCAGAACAGCCCTTCGTAGTCGCGCAAGTCTTCGGCATCTTCGTCGGCGGAAAGGACCGTCATGACGCCGAAGGCGGCCAGGGTCATGGCAAAGTAGCCGACCAGGTAGACCATGCCGGTCTCCGCCGCCATCCCGGGTCCGGCCGCAGATGCGACCGCCAGTACCGCGATCAGGAGATAGCCCATGTGCGCGATGGAGGAATAGGCGAGAAGCCGCTTCAGGTTGTCCTGCAACAGCGCGAGCACGTTGCCCGCCACCATGGAGACGATGGCAATGAGCGACAGGCCCAGGAATAGTGATTCGATCGCGAGCACATCCGTGGTTGCGACGTAGCGCAGCAGGAGGGCCGCCACGGCGCCCTTGGAAACCGTCGCCACGAAGCCCGTTACGGGCGCGGGCGCGCCCTGGTAGACATCCGGCGTCCACATGTGGAACGGTACAAGCGAGAGTTTGAACGCGAGTCCGGCAAGGATCATGCCCTGACCGACTCGCAGCAGCACGCTGTAGTCGCCGCCGGCCAAGGCTTGCGCGAACGCCATGGTTCCGGTCTCCCCGTACACCAGCGCCATGCCAAACAGGATGGTCGTCGAAGCGACGCCCGACAGCACCAGGTACTTGATCGCCGCTTCCAGCGGGGGCCGACCGCTGTCGGGATAGGCGATCATGGCGTACAGCGAAATCGACAGAATCTCCATACCGAGAAGAAACGCGCCGAAATGGACTGCGGCGGCCATCGTCATCGCGCCAAGGGTCGCCGTGAGCAAAAGGATGTAGAACTCCTCCTGCTGCGTGGCACGTTTGTCGATGTAACCGTAGGTCAACACCGCCGTCGCGAGGGCCGCGATGACAAACAGCGCGCTGAAGAAGTTCGCGTAGCCGTCTACGAGCAGGAAATCATCCAGATGCTGCGCGCCCGCGCCGGCGGCAAAGCCGATCGAAGCGAGCGTCCCCAGCAGAACCACCATGGTCAACGCGATGGATATCGGGCCGCGGCGGACAAACGATATCGCCAGCAGCATCAAGGTCACGCCGCCGGCCAACACGATATAGGGCGCGAGCGCCGTCAGACCGGGCCCCGTCATGGCGCGACCTGCCAGAGCGCACTAACAACCGGCGCGGACATGTCGAGCAGTTCCTGCGGATGAATACCGATCCAGATCAATCCCGCCATCATCAAGGCCATCACGCTCATTTCGCGCAAACCGAAGTCGCGCATCGAGGACACGCCCGGATTCGGCGTCCCCTGAAAAGCGCGCTGCATGAGGAAGAGTCCATAAACGGCAGCCACGACGACGCCAAGCGCGCCGGCGACGGTCAGCGGGACGTTGGCCTTGAACGCCCCGACGAGCACCAGAAATTCCCCGACGAAGTTGCCCAGGCCCGGCATGCCCACCGATGCCACGACGAAGAACAGCGTCACGGCGCCCATGCGGGGCGCGCGCACCCACAATCCCCCCATGTTCGACATCTCTCGCGTGTGCAGGCGCTCCTGCAGCGCGCCAGCCATCATGAACAGCGCCGCGGTGGAAAAGCCGTGCGCGATCATGGTGACAACCGCTCCCTGCACCGCCAGGTCGTTGACGACCAGGACGCCGGAGACTTCGTAAAAGGCGAAAACGCCAAGCAGGACAAAACCCATGTGGGCGACAGAACTGTATGCGACCAGCCGCTTGAAGTCCGATTGGCTGTAGGCCATGAAACCGCCGTAAAGAATGCTCAATGCGCCAAGGCACATGGCCCAGATGGCAAAGTCGGCGGAGGCCTCCGGGAACAACGGCACCACGAAGCGAATCAACCCGTACGCGCCGGTCTTCAACAGGATACCGGCCAGTATGACGCTGCCGGCGGTGGGCGCCTGGGTGTGCGCGTCCGGCAGCCAGGTGTGAAACGGCACGCCCGGCAGCTTGACGACGAAGGCGACAAAGAACCCGAGCATCACGTAGAACGCGGTATCGCCGCCGAGATCCGCGTTCAGCAGGTCGTAGTAGTTGAAGGTGATCACCCCCGTGGCGGCGTAGTTGAAGTACACCAGGGCCAGAATGGCGAACAACATCAATAGCCCGCTGATCTGGGTGAACAGGAAGAACTTCATCGACGCATAGGCCTTGTCTTCGTGGCCCCAGATGGCGATGAGGAAGTACATGGGAATGAGCATGACTTCCCAGAAGAAGAAAAACAGGAACAGGTCGAGGGCCGTGAAAACGCCAACGACGCCGGCCATCACCCACAGGATATTGAACTGGAAGAATCCAGGCCTGCGCTCGATCTCGGTCCACGAAGAAACGACGGCGACGATGCCGAGGAACAGCGTCAACGCCACCAGCAGCAACGACAGGCCGTCGATGGACAGCACGATATTGATCCCGAACCGCGGGATCCATGGAATGTACTGGTTGGCGTACGCGTCGCCGCCGATGAACGCGATACCCACCCACGCGAGCGTCACGATGAAGGTGGCGAGGCTGATCCATTTCGGGGCGGCCGGGTGGAGCTTTTCCGAAAGGCCCGCGACGGCGCCAGCGCCAAGCATGAGTAGGATCAGGGCGAGAATGTTCACTGGTGTTCTAGATCACTCCCGCCACGAGGAACACCACGACGAGACCAAGCGCCATGTTGACCGCATACCAGCGCAACCGGCCGGTCTGCGTCAGCGCGGCGACCTGGTGCAGCCACCGCATGACGACGACGGTGCCCCTGTAGACGAAATCGACTGCGTCGGGCTTGTTCACGCGCGCGAGCCAGACGAAAGGCGCGACGAACAGACGGTCATATAGCCAATCGAAACCCCAGCCCCCGAACCAGAACCGCCCGAGCGCATCGCCCAGCCGCGAGTTCACGATGGCATTGCGATCGACCTTGCCGCCGAAGAAAAGCCAACCGGCGACGATACCGAGTATCGGCGCGGCCATGGTGGCGAGGGCGACGGCGGAAGTGTGATCCTGTTCGCCCAAACCGCCGTCCGGCAGCACCGAACCCAGCGGCGACAAGCCAAACCACCCGCCCCCCACAGCGAGCAGCGCGAGTATCACGAGAGGCCCGCGCATGTTGATCCCGGAATGGTCGTGGGGCTCGGTCTTGGTCTCGCCGAAGAACGTGATCAGCATCATCCGGGTCGCATAGAGGGCCGTAACGAAGGAGGCCGCCGCCGCTACGGCCCAGAACGATGGGCCGCCCCACCCGTACTCGAAGCTCGTCAACAGGATGGCGTCCTTGCTGTAGAAGCCCGAAGTGAGCGGGAGCGCCGCGAGCGCCAGCGAACCGATCAACATGCTCCAGAAGGCCAACGGCATCTTTCGCCAGAGACCGCCCATCCTGAACATGTCCTGCTCGTGGTGCAGCGCCAGAATGACCGATCCGGACGCGAGGAACAGGAGCGCCTTGAAGAACGCGTGGGTCATCAGGTGGAACACGGCCGCCGACCAGGCGCCGACGCCCAGGGCAAGGAACATGTAGCCGATCTGACTCATGGTCGAGTAGGCGAGCACGCGTTTGATGTCGCGCTGCACGAGCGCCGCGAAGGCCGAAATGAACAGCGTGGCCAAACCCACGGAGGCGACCACAAACTGCGCCTGGGGCGACAGCAGGAACAGGTCGTGGGTGCGCGCTATGAGGTACACGCCCGCGGTGACCATCGTCGCCGCGTGAATCAGCGCGGACACCGGCGTCGGACCGGCCATGGCGTCCGGCAGCCAGGTCTGCAGCGGCACCTGGGCCGACTTGCCGACGGCACCGCCGAGCAAAAGCAGGGCGATCAGCGTCGCGGTGGACGATCCGTCCGGCCAGGCTGCTTGCGCCCCCGCCATGGCGTCGCCTATGTCGATCGTGCCGAATTCGCGGAACAGCAGGAACAGTCCCAACAGCATGGCGGTATCGCCAACGCGCGTGACGACGAAGGCTTTTCGCGCGGCGTAGCCGTTTTCGGGATCGGTATGGAAAAAGCCGATCAGCAGATAACTGCACAGTCCCACGCCTTCCCAACCGAGGAACAGGACCAGCAGGTTGTCCCCGAGCACCAGCATCAGCATGGCGAAGACGAACAGGTTCATGTACGCGAAGAATCGGCTGTAGCCCTCTTCTTCCCACATGTAGCCCGTGGCGTAGAGATGAATAAGGAAACCGACCCCGGTGATGACGCCCATCATGACCAGGGAAAGACCGTCCAGGTACAACCGGATGGCTGGCGCGAAGCCACCGACTTCCATCCAGGTCCACGCCTCATAGGTATGGCTCTCGACGCCCGAGCGCTGAAACTCGAGGCCGACGACGAACACCACCACCGCCGAAAGGCCCACGGATCCCGCGCCGACGATGCCGACGATGCGCTTGTCCAGCCTGGCTTTGATGGAATACTGCGCCCACCAACGCCGCAGCGGTCCCGAACGTCGGAGTTCCTCGGGCGTCGCGGGGGCACCGGAATCAGACGGGCTAAAGGCTTCCGATAGCAACAGAATGAGGCAGCCGGCGAGCGGGCACAGCGGGACGAGCCATAACAGGTCCATCGTCTAGCCGCTCAACTCGCCGGCGGTATCGATGTCGAGGCTGTCGAAGCGGCGCTCCAACTGCAACACCAGGCCGAGCGCAACGGCGACTTCCGCCGCGGCAAGCGCAAGGATCAGCATGAACATGATCTGCCCGTCCGGTTGCCCCCACTTTGCGCCCGCCGCAATGAATGCAAGCCCGCACGCATTCATCATGATTTCCAGAGACACGAGCAGGAATATCACGTTGCGCCGCACCAGCACGCCTATCAGGCCCATGACGAACAACGCTGCCGCGAGCACCAGGACGTGTTCGATCGGAACGACAGCGACCATCACGACCATGTCTCCTTTGGGGGCTCCTGGCGCCGATCGCTCAGGTACCGCCGTCCAAGGTGGTAGGCGCCGATCAGCGCTGCCAGCAACAGCATTGCGGCCAGTTCGACCGCCAGCAGGTACGGACCGAAGAGCGCCGTGCCCACCGCCTTGGGACCGACTACCGTGCCAACGGTGGTGCCCGGCGCGCCGGCGACGATGACATAGAGCATCTCCAGGAACAGCACCCCGACCAGGATCGCCGGGCCGATCCACATGCCGGGCCGCAGCCAAAGGCGCTCTCTCTCCGCGGAACGCCTCCCGAGATTGAGCATCATGACGACGAACAGGAACAGCACCACGATGGCGCCGGCATAGATGACGACCTCCAGCGCGGCGGCGAAAGGCGCGCCGAGCAGAAAGAAGATCACCGCGATCGACAGCAGCGAGACCACCAGGTAGATCAACGCATGCGCGGCGTTGCGCCGCGTGACGACCAGCGCGGTAGACGCGATCGCTATGGCCGCCGCGATGTAGAACAGCGCGACTGCCACTATATGCCCACCCCGGAGACACCCACTCCTATGCCCACCCCCGAGATACCCACCCCCGAGGCCCAGCCCTTTGGTCGTTCGGCGGTCAAGGCAGCAGGCTCCGAAAGTCGGTCGGCGGCGCCTCGTTCAACGCTTCGCCCTTGTCCTTGCCCTCGATGGTCTTGCCGGCCACGCTCCAAAAACTGTAGTCCGGATACTTTCCCGGACCATTGATGAGCAGGTGCTCCTTTTCGTAGACCATGCTGTCGCGGTCGTATTCGCACAGTTCGAAGTCGGGGGTGAGCTGGATGGCGTAGGTCGGACAGGCTTCCTCGCACATGCCGCACATGATGCAGCGGGAAAAATTGATGCGGAAAAACTCCGGATACCAGCGGCCATCCTCTTCGCGTTCGGTTTTCTGCAGCGCGATGCAATCGACCGGACAGGCGACGGCGCAGAGGTTGCACGCGACGCAGCGCTCCTCGCCGTCCGGGTCCCGCGTCAGGATGATGCGGCCCCGATAGCGCGGCGCGGCGTATGGCATCTCGTCCGGATATTCCACCGTCTCGTTGCGCATGAACGTGTGCTGCAGCACGGTCCAGAGGGTTCGAAGTTGACTCCACATATCGGCTTATCCTCGACGCGGGACTGTTTCCTCCAGGCTCACTGTTCCAGCAATAGCGCTACCGCGCCCGTCACCAACAGGTTCAACAGGGACAGGGGCAGGAGGGTCTTCCAGCCGAGCGACATGAGCCGGTCATAGCGGGGTCGCGGAATGGCGGCGCGCAGCAGGATGAAGAAATTGATGAAAACGGCGGTCTTCACGGCGAACCACACCACCGGGGGAACGTATTCGGCACCGGGCAGAAAAGCGGGCGCGAGCCAACCGCCGAAGAATAGCGTGACCACGAGCGCGGAGGTCAGCACCATGGCGAGATATTCCCCGGCCATGATCAGCGCGAACTTCATGCCCGAGTACTCGGTGTGGAAACCGGCGGTGAGTTCGTGCTCGGCCTCCGGCAGGTCGAACGGCAATCGGTGCGACTCCGCGAGTCCGGCGATGAAGAAGATGAGGAAGCCGACGCACTGCGGGAAGATGTACCACATCCCGCGCTGCGCCTCGACGATGTCGACCAGGCTGAACGATCCGGCGTGGATTACCACCCCCATGAGCGACAGCCCCATGAACACTTCGTAGGTCACCATCTGCGCGGCGGCGCGCAGGCCGCCGAGCATGGCGTACTTGTTGTTGCTCGACAGCCCGGCGAGCAACACGCCGTAGACGGCGAGCGAACTCATCGCGAGAAAGAACAGAACGGCGATGTTTGAATCGGTGATATAGAGGTCCGGGCCGAAGGGCACGATGACGTAAGCCATCAGCATGGAGCCCGCAACGATCATCGGCGCCAAGATGAAGAAGGCCCGGTCGCCGAACGGGGGCAGCCAGTCTTCCTTCGTGAAGAGTTTTATGGCGTCCGCCAATGCCTGCAGCACGCCGAAGGGTCCGACGCGATTCGGCCCGAGACGATCCTGCCACCAGCCAAGCAGTCGCCGTTCCCACCACACCAGGAACAGCGCGAAAACCAGCGCGCCGACGGCCACCGGAACGATGAGGATGTAGTTCCAGTCCACGATCATCCCCTGGCGATAATCTCCGTCGCGCGCGCGAAGTCCGCATCGCGCGAGAACTCCACCCCGGCGGACGGAAGCGGGCCGGGCGCGTCGGGCAAGCCGACCACGCAAGCCGCAGCGCCTCGCGTCATGGCCGCGTCCACGCGCACTTCGGCGGAAACGGGCAGCGCGGCGCACTTGACCCCCTCGCCCGGGGCGACGCCAAGTTCGCGGGCATCCTCCGGATGCAGGACGACGTAGGGCGACGGACTGCTGGCGGCGACCGGCCACGAACGCGCGGACAGCTCATCGCTGCCGAAGATCGCATGGAGCGGGAACAGCTTGAAGCCGTCCGCCGCCTGAAACGCCGCCGGCGGATTTCGGAAACACCGTGCATCCGCGCCGGCGGGGTCCACCTCGGTTGCGATAAGACGGACGCCCGGGTCGCCCCCGGTCAAACCGCCGTTGACTTCCTGTTGAAACTTGAACACCGACTGGTTGGAGTTCCACCCCGGCGTCCAGACGTAGGGCACGGTCGAACCCGGCTGACGACCGGTGTTCTGACCTTCCATCGAATACGAGAACGGCGTCTCGTCGTCCACCGTCGGCTTCGGCTCGTGTACGTTCACATCCGCCCGCATGGCGGTGCGGCCGCTGTAGCGATGCGGCTGGCGCGGAATCCTGGTGTTGGCTTCGGCGCGATAGTCAGCGGCGGGGGCCGCCCCGGTTATCGCCGCCAGAGCTGGCTCTCCCCGCGCGCAAGCCCGAACAAGATCGTCGATGCCCGACCAGTCGCAGCCGCTGCGCTCCGCCGCCTGCGCCGCGCGCCGTATCCAGATCCATGACGGCGCGATCTCGTCGCCCGGCTCGAATACCTGGTAGAAGCGCTGGGCTCGACCCTCGTAGTTGACGAAGGTCCCGTTGCACTCCGCGTAGGTCGCCGCCGGCAACACGAGGTGCGCGGCTTGCGCGGTGGCGTTCTCCATGGAGTCGATGACGACGACTTGTGCACCGGCAGCAAGCGCCTCATCGACGCGCCCGCGCTCCGCGCGGCGATACAGGTCGTTCTCCAACACTACCAGGGTATCTGCGGCACCCGACCGCGCTGCCTGGAGAGCTGCATCGAGCGTCAGGCCGCCGACCGCCATACCGGCGCCGAAACTGTTCGCTTCGTGCGGCGCGACCAGGAGCGCCGGGTCTGCGCCGCGCGCGCGGAGCGCCCAGGCAATATTGGCCGCTGCCTCAATGACCCCACGTTCCGCGGATCCGGACCCGGTGACAATCAACGGCCGCCTTGCTTCCCCAAGGGCCGCGGCGACACGATCAACGAATTCGTCCGCGACACCGCCCTGGGGCGCGGCGAAATCTCTGTCGATGCGATGGGCGATGGCGTAGCCGGCGCGGGCGATGTCCTGGGGCGTTGCATGAATCGTCGCCGCCGCGATGTCGTCGATACCCGTGGGTAACGTCGAAGCGAGGAACACGGGACTCAAGCTCCCCTGCGCGTGTCCCCGAATCCCGGCGTCCTGCCAGGTCGGGATAGCTGCAGCGTCCGCCATTTCGAGGGCGCTTCCCCGCGCTGCCTGCCGAATAGACAGGGCGACGCGCGGGGCGGTATTCAGCACGTCCTCGCCGAGTACCAGCACGGCGTCCGCAGCCTCGACATCGCTCAGCGAGGGTATGCGCGCGCCCCCGCGGCCATGCACGTCCAGGGCGAGCGCGATCAACTCCGATTCATCGGCCGCCAGACCGTTGCAGAAATTGTCCCTGCCGACGAGACTTCGCAACGCGAAATTCGCTTCCACGCTGGCGCGGGGAGAGCCGATACCTATGGCTTTCCTGTCTCGCAGCATCTTGCCGAAAAGGTCGACCGCGGCATCGACGCCGCGTGCCTCGAACACGTCGTCCCCGGAACGCGCGCCCGCTTTTTTGATTCGCGACGGATCGTTGATGAAATGCGAACCGAAACGGCCGCGATCACAAAGAAAGTAGCCATTGATTTCGCCGTGGTAGCGGTTGTGCACGCGCTTCAGGTCGCCGTAGCGCTCGCTTGGAAAGATGTTGCAGCCCACCGCGCACCCCGGGCAGACGGACGGGGCCGACTGCAAGTCCCACTTGCGCGTGTATTGCCTGGCAAAAGGCCGGTCGGTGAAAACGCCCGTTGGGCAGACCTCGACCAGGTTGCCGGAGAACTCGCTTTCAAGCTTGCCGTCCGCAACGCGGCCGAAGTACATCCGCCCGCGGGAACCGAACGCTTCCAGATCCGAGCCGCCGGCGTAGTCGCGGTAGTAGCGCACGCAGCGATAGCAGGTGATGCAACGATTCATCTCGTGGCCGATGAACGGCCCGAGGTCCTGGTTGCGCCAGGTCCGCTTCGCGCCGCGATAGCGGCGACGTGAATGACCCGTCATGACCGTCATGTCCTGCAGGTGGCACTCGCCTCCCTCCTCGCAGACCGGACAGTCGTGCGGATGGTTTTCCATCAACCACTCGATGACCGACGCGCGGAACTCGACGGCGTGCGGCGCGGCGATCGATATCCGCATGCCGTCGCGCACGGACGTAATGCACGCCATGACGAGGCGTCCGCGCCCGGCTTTCTCACCGGCCTCGTCCGCGTATTCCACGATGGCGCATTGCCGGCAGGCGCCGACGGAGCCCATGGCCGGGTGCCAGCAGAAATACGGCAGGTCGAGGTGCCGCGAGAGCACGGCTTCCAGCACGTTCTGTCCAGCCCTGGCCTCGTAGCGCTCGCCATCGACGACAATGGTTGCCATTTCCTCTTCCTAACTCTCGCCTGTCCGGTCGCGGTACGGGCAGCATCCTTCGTGGACATGCGCCTCGAAGTCTTCGCGGAAGTACTTCAGCGCGCTTTGCAACGGTTCGATGGCGCCCGCGGCGTGCAGACAGAATGTATTCCCCGGCGCCCCGATGAAGGCGCCGTTCTTTTCCAGGGTCTCGATATCGTCAAGCGTCGCGCGACCCGCCTCGATGTCGGCGAGCAATTCCTCCAGCCAGGGCAAGCCTTCCCGACAAGGCGTGCAGAACCCGCATGACTCCTGCGCAAAGAAATGTTGCAGGTTCCTGGACAGGTCCACCGGACAGATGGAATCGTCCATCAGGATCATCGTGCCGGTGCCCATGCGGCTGCCCGCCGCGGAAATGGACCCGTAGTCCATGGGCAGGTCGAAGTGCTCCGCCACCAGGAAATCCGTGGAGGCGCCGCCGGGGAGCAATCCGCGCAGCGTGTAACCGTCCCGCATCCCGCCCGCATGCGTCTCGATGATTTCGCGAATCGTCGTACCCATCGGGAGTTCCCAGAGCCCGGGATTGTTCACCCGTCCGGACACGCCGTAGATCTTGGTCCCCGCGTCCTCAGTGAGCCCCAAGCCGCGGAACCAATCCGCCCCCAGGCGCAATATGGCGGGCACGTTGCACAGGGTCTCGACATTGTTCACCACGGTGGGTCGGCCCCAGGCGCCGCTGGCGGGCGGAAACGGCGGCTTCAGCCGAGGCTGCGCGCGCTTGCCCTCGAGGGCGTTCAGGAGCGCGGTCTCCTCGCCGCAGATATAGCGGCCGGCCGAACTGTGCAGCCGGAGGTCCAGGTTGAATTCGCTGCCGAAGATGCCCTCGCCCAGATAGCTCCTGCCCCGGGCGTCGGCGATCGCGCGTTCCAATGCCCGGAAGGGTTCGAAATACTCTCCGCGCAGGAACAAATAGGCGCGCTCCGCGCCGATCGCATAGGCCGCGATAATCATGCCTTCGATCAGAAGATGGGGGTCGAAGGTCATCAGGTAGCGGTCCTTGAACGTTCCGGGCTCCATTTCGTCGGCGTTGCAGACCAGGTACTTGGGTCCCGGACCCGCGGCGTCCCCCCGCGGGACGAAACCCCACTTGACTCCCGTGGGGAAGCCTGCGCCGCCGCGGCCGCGCAGGTTCGCGTCCTTGACCAGTTCGATGACCGCTTCGGGCGTCATCGTCGTCAACGCCTGGCGCGCGCCGACATAGCCGCCGGCGGACTCAAAGGCGTCGATGTCCACGACGCGACCGCCATTCTGCTCGATTCGTTCGGTGAGAGGCTTTTCCATCGTCTCCAGAGGCCTATTCGAACCGGGCGAATATCTCGTCCAGACGGTCTGCCTGGACATTCACTATCAAATCTTCGCCGACCAGCATCGTCGGTGCCTTGTCGCAGGCGCCAAGACAAGGGATGGGCAACAGGGTGAACCGATGGTCCGACGTCGTCTCGCCGAAGTCGACGCCAAGGTGTGTCTTCACTTGCTCCGCGAGACGATCGGCACCCATGATGTAGCAACTCACACTGTCGCAAAGCATCACCACGTATCGGCCCACGGGCCGCCGATAGATTCTGTTGTAGAAGGTCGCGATCGCGTCCAGGGCTTCGGCGGACATGCCGAGCAGGCGCGCGATGGCGAACAGGCTCTGATCCGAGACCCAACCCCTGTGCTTCTGCACGATCATCAAGGCGTCGATGGCTGCGGACTGCCGGTCGGGCAGATGCGCGCACTCCGCCTCGATTTGGGCGACTTCGGCCTCCGACAGCGTCTCGATCAGCGCTGAATCGCGCACGGCACTATTTGCGCTACTTGTTGTCATCGGTCGACGTCCGCCATGACGAAATCGATGCTTGCGATGATGGCGATGAGATCCGCGATCATGAAGCCGTTGCTGATCAGCGGAATCATCTGCAACGCGGGGAAGGACGGCGTGCGAATACGCGTCCGGTAGGCCATCGTGCCACCGTCCGCAATCGAGTAGTACGAATTCCAGCCCTTGGTCGCCTCTATCAGCGTCGTCGACTCGCTCGGCGCGATGACAGGGCCCCAACTCACGTTCAGGAAGTGGTGGATGAGCGTCTCGATGTCTTCCATCGTGCGCTCCTTGGTCGGCGGCGTGGTCAGTCGATGGTCCGCCTTGTACGGTCCGGAAGGCATGTTCTCCACGCACTGCCTGATGATGCGCAGACTCTGGCGAATCTCCTCGACGCGCACCAGGGCGCGGTCGAACACATCGCCGTTCTGCGCCGTCGGCACATCGAATTCGAATTGGTCGTAACTGCTGTAGGGCCGTTTCTTGCGCAGATCCCAGTCGCTCCCCGTGGCTCTGAGCGCCGGCCCCGTAATGCCCCAGTCGAGCCCCTCGGCGGTGGTATAGGCGCCGATGCCGATGGAGCGGCGTTGCAGGATCTTGTTCTTCAGCGCCATTTTCTCGTAGTGATCGAGACGTTTCGGCATGTAGTCGACGAAGTCGAGGACCATCCTGTCCCAACCTTCGGGCAAGTCCTGGGTGACGCCGCCGATCCGGAACCAGCTCGGATGCATGCGTCCGCCGGTGATCGCTTCGATAATGGAAAACAGGCGTTCCCGGTCCGCGAACATGTACAGAACCGGGGACATCTGGCCCACGTCCTGGGCGTACGTGCCGTAGAAGACCAGGTGGCTCGATATGCGGAACAGCTCCGCCAGCATGACGCGAATGATCTGCGCGCGCGGCGGCACCTGGATGCCCGCCATCTTCTCCACATTCATCACGTACGGCAGATTGTTCATCACTCCGCCGAGATAGTCGACGCGATCCGTGTAGGGAATGTACGTGTGCCAACTTTGGCGCTCGGCCATCTTTTCCTGCGCGCGGTGGTGATAGCCGATATCGGGGACCGCCTGTACGATCACCTCGCCATCCATTTGCAGCACGATGCGGAATACGCCGTGTACGCTCGGGTGATTGGGGCCCAGGTTGAGAAACATGAAGTCCGTGTGTTTCGCCGCGCGGCGCATGCCCCACTCCTCGGGCACGAACCGCAAACCCTCCTGTTGCGAACGCTGGAATTCCGGGGTCATCTCGAACGGATCCATTTCCGTCGCGCGAGCGGGGTGCTCCTTGCGCAACGGGTGACCCTCCCAATGCGGCGGCGTCAGAATGCGGCGCAGGTTCGGATGTCCCTCGAAGTCGATGCCGAACATGTCGTACGCCTCGCGCTCGTACCAGTCGGCTACCGGGTACACGCCCGTGACGGTCGGCACGCCTGGATTGCGCTCGGGCAGCGCCGTCTTGATCCGCAAGTCCGCATCGTGGGTCAGGGAAATCAGGTGATAGAACACGGTGAAGCCGGAATCCGGCTGGCCGTCGCGAAACTCCCGGGTGCGTTCATCGATGGCGGAGAGATCGAACAGCAGTTCATAGCCCTCCTCGTACTTGAGACAGCGCATGATGTCCGGCACATGGGCCCTGTCCACCCACAGCGTCGGAATCTGGTCTACCGTCGGCTGCGGAATGCAATCGCCGAACCGCGCCCGCAATACCGCTGCGATCGCGGGTTCCTGCGCGGGTTGGACAGCAGTTTCCGCCATGAAGCCCTTAGCCCGCCGCGTTCCGAGCGCCCGTCACGCCTGGGGAACTCCAATACTGCGAGTGCTCAAGCGGTTGGTGGCAGCTTCTTTCCATAGAGAGTGCGCCTATTTCCGTACCAGGAGTTCGTCAGACAACGGGGCATCACCGACCGTATCCGGCTGCGCCAGATTGACGGCAGCCATGCGCTCCGGCGTGCGCGCATCGCGCTGGCTCGGTGCATGCCTTCTGACCGTGCCGTCGTCCCCGATTGCCCACGACAGCGGGCGCGGCATCGCCTTGATCGAGGCCTGCAACAGGTTCAGTCCCTGCATGAACGCCTCGGGACGCGGCGGACAACCGGGGACATAGACATCCACCGGCAGGAACTTGTCCACACCCTGCACAACGCTATAGACATCGAACATGCCGCCGGAATTCGCGCACGAACCCATGGAGATCACCCACCGGGGTTCCAGCAACTGTTCGTACAGGTGCTGCAGCACCGGCGCCATCTTGCGGAACACGGTGCCGGACACGACGATGAGATCCGCCTGCCGCGGCGACGCGCGGATGACTTCCGCGCCGAAACGCGCCATGTCGTGCCGCGATGTCAGAGCGGTCGCCATTTCCACGTAGCAGCACGACAGCCCGAAATTGAATGGCCAGATGGAATTCGCACGCCCCCACGCGACCAGGTCCTCGAGCTTGGCGGTGAGAACGCTTCTCGCCGCGTCGTCCCGGTAGGCGGCATCGACTTCCTCCATGGAAGCCCCGGGTTCGGTCTTGATCACCCGCCACCGCATCGCTTATGCGTTCACCGCGCCATCGCTTTGCCCAGCCGTCTCACGGGCATACCCGGGAGTGCGGGCGACGCGACTCTTGACGCCCCACTCAAGTGCGCCGGTCCTGAACTCGTACACGAGGGCAACCAGCAGGATGACGATGAATACGGTCGCACCGATATAACCGCGCCAGCCGACTTCGAAGAAAGCGACCGCCCAGCCGATGAGGAATATCGTCTCGAGATCAAAGATGACGAAAAACATCGCGATCAGGTAGAACTCGATGGAAAAGCGCATGTCTTCCGCATCGCCCGCGGGCACGACGCCGGACTCGAACGGGATATCCCGCGCGCCTGCGTGTCGGGACCGGTCGCCGATAAACCACGACGCCGCCAATGTGACACCAACCACGGCGGCAACCACCAACCCGTAGAGCACGAACGGCAAGATGTCCACAGTCTCGGTCATGTATGCATGCAAGCTGCGCTTTGCCCACGGGAAACCCCTGGTAATCGATCAGGACCCATTCGGGAACCCATTCGGGGACCCTCTACACATTCCGGGGCATACGCCCGCACCAAGGAAACCAGTTTACGCAGCCCTTCATCGTGAGTTTGGTTGGGACGCGGCAACGCCGGCGGAGCGCGCGGCCAAAACAGCGATACTATACATCACATTTCCCGGCCCGCATATGTCACGAAGGGCCGCGGAGGGGGCGCCCCTCGCAAGAAAGAACCGAAGCCGAAGGCGCCGGCTGTGGGGCACGACTCGCCCGGCGGCGAACGAATTCCATGCTGTCCAAAGCGCAGCGGCCGTCATCCCGTTGGCTTGAGGCCGAAGGTCGGGTTAGGATCGCGCAAAACCAACACCTTCCATGGTCGACGAGGGGGGCCGGGCCAAGAGCCTTCAGCCGGGGAGCGCGATGCGCTGCCCCTTGCAAAGGCCGGGGAGCGCGAGGGGTACCCCTCGCAAGTAAAGAACCGAAACCGAAGGCGCCGGCTGTGGGGCACTTGAGAACGAAGACGGCAGTGAGTGAAGTTGGTGATCGGTTGCCTGCGCGTCCGCGGGTGATTTCGGTGGCGGCGGCGGCGATGTTCGCATCGGCCGTAGTCCTGCTGATGGTCTGGATCGTCTGGCCCGAACAGGTGGTCAGCAACGGCGGCCAAGTCTTCTTCATCATGCTATGGACTGTGCTGGCGTACGTGTCGTTCAGGGGCGCCGGCTGGGTTCGGTTCGCCATCGGCGCGATCTTCATCGTGGCGCTCTGGGGCCTCGCAAACGCGGCGGCGTCGTTGGAATCGATGGCAAGCCTCACGCCGTGGGAAGTCCTTTGTAGAGCATTGCAAATCGGCGCGCTGGTGCTTCTGTGCCTGCCGGAGGCGCACCGCTGGTTCTCGGCGGTGGCGGCGTCAGACAAGCAAGCCTAGGAACGCCGGGAAGCCCTCGCGGGCTGCGACAACCCTTCCTCAGCCGACGAACGGACACTTTTTCTGCGTCAAGTCACTGTTACAACCCGGCCAAAGGTGATATATCTGGCCTCTCATCGTGCGTTGCGCGATGCCTCGTAAGGGGCAGGCCAACGGAAGGTGATGAAAAAAACTCTATAAGGGGAGGCAAAATGCCTAACAAAATCTTGCTTGGCCTGATTGTTCTTGCGGCGATCATAGAGGGGATATTCCCCGGTGTGGTACCAGAGAACATCCTGCCGCTCGCACTGGTTGTCCTGGGAATTGTCGCAGCCGTGCTCGGGGATGATTCGGAGCATCCGACTGCGGTGCTGGTGGTTGCCATTGCGGCCGCTGCCGCGTCAGGGGCCGATGTCCTGAACAATGTCCATGTGATCGGTGCATATCTGGACCGCATACTCGACGCATTAGTGATCGCGCTCTTGTCCGGCGTGGTGGCAGTGGTGGCGATGCGGATTTGGAACCAACTCACGGCTTCAGACGACTCCGAATGAACGGTCGGCGGTAGCCTCGGCTACCGCCCGTTCAACCCTCGTCAGCGCCGGCCGTGTCGCGAGACAGGCTGGCGGTTCCGCCATAAACGGTTGGGCATTCTGACTTCTGACTCCCGACCCCCGCACGAACGGGGGGGCGGGAGTATTTTTTTGACGACAGGAAACCCGCCTGCCGGGACCATCAAGTACTCTGCCCCGCCAGTAGTGGCCGTCCTTCGACGCAGCATGAGGCGAAAGTACGTCGCCCCATCTGCCAAAGTAGATCGTCCTCCGCCACAGGATTGCGGGATGCTGCTCCCACTACAGTCTCCGCGCTCGTTTGCGCGCTTCCTCGCTGCATTGACGCTCGCCCTATCGGCGTCGACCGCCCCTGCAGAGTCGGGCGATTTCGAGGTTCGCGAGGGCTACTTGTCGGCGAGCGTACGGGAACTCGTAGATTCCCATGACTGGTCCCTGGTCTGGAGCGCAAACGAAGATCGGGCGATCTCCCACCCATTCATGATAGGCAACGATTCGCTTGAAGGTGCGCTCGACCTGGCTGCTTCAACTTCCGGCGCATCGGGGTCGGGCGTGATGATCGAGCCGTCCGCCATGACACACAGCTTGGGATCCTCGTTGTCCCGTAGCTTGTCCCGTAGCCAATCCCGCAATGAAATGTCCGGCTGCTGCGTTGCCAAGTCCTCGCGCACAAGGATTGGCGTCACGCCCCACGCTGCGGCGAGGCGTTGGATGCGGTCCGCCTCCAACTCCACGACGGACTCATTGCCGTCAAGATTCGCGTCCTCCTCCTCCGGCGTGCGAAGGATGCGCACGGATCGGAGGGCGTTTTCTGCGATGTCGCTCATCGCGTTCTCGCTAGCTCCCGCCGACGGGGTTGTGCAGGCTGCGGGCAGATCTTTGCGCGCCGCACTGCAGGACGACGCCATCAGCCCTAGCCTCCTGGACCCTGCAGCGACTGCTCCCGATCCCCTCACCAGCCCCACATCATGGTAGAGACCATCGAGGTAAACGATGACCTGTCCCGCCTGATCGCCCTGGCCAAGCCAATGCACACGAGCATTCTCAAGGCAGGCGCACCCACCCTGAGGCGGCACGGATGTCTTCAAGACGCGGTCGTATTCCCTGGACAGTTCAGGCGACTCCTTGAGCAGTTCGCGAACATCACGGTTCACTTCCAGCAGCTTGCGCAACTCTCCTAACCGCTCGATCTTCCGCTGGACTTCAACGTCCTCCGAGCCTTTCAGTTGTTCCAGTTCCCGACGCAGTTGTTCGAGCGCGATTTCACGCCGTAGGCGGTCTGTTTCCAGTTGATCCCTGATCTTGGCAGGCAACTGCTGCAGGGCCGATTCGGCCGACTCCTCGGCGTAGGCCTGTTCGCTCCCGAGCATGGACAGCATGACGCACGCGAGCGCCAACAACGAGGTTAAGCCGCGCCATGCGCCCGGCGCCGTGAGGCTGTTCAAGACCAGATTGATGAAAGGCCTCCTTGGCTCGGACGTTTTCGAGACGCCCCCAGAAGCCTACCGGTGCGCGAGGATACGAGAACGCGATGACGATACCATTGACGAAACCCTCTTCGTTCAACGCCCTATTGGACTATACACCCAACAACGACGATTTCGGTCGCGAGATCAGGCAGTTGCTACGTTGACTTCCATTCGTCACGAGGCAAGGCAGCCCGAGCGCCGTGCCCTCCTCTTCGCGCTCCTGAGCGTTGCGCTCTGGTCGACGGTGGCGACGGGTTTCAAGCTCGGCCTGCGAGAACTCGCGCCCGTGCAATTGCTGCTCCTCGGGTGTCTGATCGCGCTCGTCTTCTTCGCCGTCGCGCGGCTGTTCGTCGCCGCGACCCTGACGCCGCGCCAGCACTTGATCGCGGCGGCGCTGGGACTCTTGAATCCCCTCGCCTACTACCTCGTCCTGTTCGAAGCCTACGACCGGCTGCCGGCACAGATCGCGCAGCCGCTGAACTATACCTGGGCCATCGCCCTGGCCCTGCTTGCGATACCGGTGCTTCGTCAACGCCTCTCAGCGCGCGGCTGGGCGGGGGTTTGCGTCGGCTACGCGGGCGTAGTCGTGCTTTTGACACAAGGTGAATTCGACGACTTCGGCCGTTTCGACCCGCTCGGCACCGCGCTCGCGCTGTCGAGTTCCCTCATCTGGGCCGCGTACTGGCTCCTGACCGTGCGCCTCGGCATTCACCCGGTGCCGCTCATGCTCAACGGGTTTGCCGTCGCCACAGTCGCGATTGCCGTGATCTGCTGGATGACCACAGGCTTGCCTCCGCTTAACCTCCGGGTCGTGGGATACGGTGCCTGGGTCGGGCTGGTCGAGACCGGCATTACGTTCGTGCTCTGGCAGCGCGCCCTCGCGCTCACCGAACACGCCGGGCGGATCAGCCAGCTCATCTTCCTGGCGCCCTTCCTGTCGCTGGTCCTGATCGCCAACGTGCTCGGCGAAGACATTCACCCGAGCGCCGTCGTCGCTCTGGCCATGATCGTTGGCGGCCTGGTCCTCTCCCGTCGCTAGCAGTGACTTACAGCCGCGCTTGCCTGTGTCTGCGCGCGGATAGATCATCCTCGATCATCGCGGTCACACGCGGGCCACAGGTAGAGGAAGGCGATTCATGAAAATCACAGGAATCGATACATTCGTTGTCGACGCGGGCTGGCGGCCGTGGCAGTTCGTCGCCGTCCGCACCGACGCCGGCATCACCGGCTACGGCGAATGCTCCGATGGGCGCATGCCCTACAGCGTCGTATCGACCGCCAGGGAATTCGAAACAATCCTCCTGGGCCAGGATCCGCGTCCCGTGGAGGCGCGCTACTGGGATCTCTACCGGATGTCGCGACAAAGTGCCGGCGGGATCGCTGCCAAAGCCATCGCCGGGATTGAGCTCGCCCTGTGGGATATCAAGGCAAAGGCGCTCGGCGTGCCCGTATACGAGCTGCTCGGAGGGCCTATCCGGCGGCGCCAGCGCGTCTACTGGTCGCACTGCGGAACGTCGCGCGCGCGCAACTTCGACATGATCGGCGTGCCGCCGCTCCGGACCTGGGACGACATAAGGTCGCTGGGAAGAGAGGTGGCCGCGCGCGGATTCACCGCGCTAAAGACAAACATCGTCTATCCCGGCGACCCCTCGGGGGTCTATCGGGGCGGTTTCGGCGGCGGTGGGGGCACCACCGACGGCACCATAAACAACGCCACGATCGACCACATCCGCACCTTGATCGGAACATTTCGGGACGCCGTCGGACCGAACATCGATATCGCTCTCGATCTCAACTTCAACTTCCGCGTGGAAGCGGCAACGCGCATCTGCAAGGCGCTCGAAGACCTGCGCATGATGTGGGTCGAGATCGACATGTACGAACCCGATGGGCTGCGGGAAATCCGCGATGCCACCAGCGTGCCGGTCTGCTCGGGGGAAAACCTGATCACCGCGCGCGACTATCGGCGCTACTTTGAAGCCCGCGCCATGGACGTGTGCATGGTGGACGTCCCCTGGAACGGTTTCGGCCCGGCGAAAAGGGTCGCCGACATGGCCGAGACGTTCGAAATCAACTGCGCGCCGCACAACTACTACAGCCATCTTTCCACGCTGCACTCGGTGCATCTCTGCGCGGTGATTCCGAACGTCCGCATCTGCGAGATCGACATCGACGACGTGCCCTGGAAAGACGATCTGATCACCGAGAAGCTGGAGTTCGATCAGGGCGATGTGTTGATACCCGACCGCCCGGGATGGGGCGCCGACCTGAACGAGGAAGTCGCCCGCGCCCATGTCTGGGAAAGGGGGCGGCCACCGGGATATTTGAATCGAGCCGGGAACTCCAACGCCCGCGCTCGCGCCATGAACCAGGAACCGCCGCCAAGCGAGGAACGATGATCATTCAACTGCGCCAGATGTGCCTGGTCGCGCGGGCGCTCGCGCCGACCATCGACAATCTCACCCACATCTTCGGCATCAAGTCCTGCTTCGTCGATCCCGGTGTCGGCAAGTGGGGTCTCGAAAACACCCTGATGCCGATCGGACGCAATTTCCTCGAGGTGGTGGCACCCGTGCAAGAGGGCACCGCCGGCGGACGCCACCTGGACCGGCGCAACGGCGACGGGGGTTACATGGTGATCACCCAGGGCGTCGACAAGGCGACCCAACAGGCCGTGCGCCAGCGCGCGCTTGATCGCGGCGTGCGCATCGCCATCGAGTCGGAGCGCGAGACCTGGAACCTCTGCCAGTTGCATCCGCGCGACATGATCGCGTCGTTCCTTGAAATCGACTGGGATCGGCACAACGACTTCAACGGCAACTGGCAGCCTGCCGGCGGCACCGGATGGGAGGACAAGGTTGCCCAGGATGTGACAGCGGACTACCTCGCCGTGGAACTCCAGGGGCACGACCCGATCGAAATCGCCGAACTCTGGGGCCACGTCACCGATCTGCCGGTGACCCGCGACGGCGCCGTTTTGAGCATGGCCCTGAACAACGTCACCATACGCTTCGTGGAGGCGACGGATGGGCGCGGGCCGGGCTTGGGGGGCATCGATCTCGCCGTTCGCGACCGGGACAGAATCCTCGCGGCCGCGAAAGCGCGCAACTGCTACGTATCCGACGACCGCGTGGATGTCTGCGACGTGCGTTGGACGCTCCGGGACGCCTGACGGGCGACAGCGTCCGCTTCGGTAGCTCCGCTATCGCTATCGCGCGCGACCGGCGGCGCCTCCGATATCTGCGCGCCGGCGGGCGTTTTCGGTAAGGTGCTGCTTGCGAATGCGGATTGACGCCGGCGTGATCTCGACGAGTTCGTCATCGTTGATGAACTCCAGCGCCTGTTCGAGCGATAGCTCCATGGGCGCGGCGAGCAGGATGTTGTCGTCGCTGCCCGCAGCCCGGATGTTGGTGAGTTTCTTCTCTCTCAACGGGTTTACCGTAAGGTCGTTGGATCGCTTGTGGACACCCACCACCATGCCTTCGTACACCGGTGTGCCGGGCCTGACCATCAGGCGCCCGCGCGCCTGCAAACTGAACAGCGCATAGCCTACGGCCTTGCCGGTCGCCTTCGAAATCATTACGCCGGATTTGCGTCCTATGTTCAGCCCCGCGACCACGGGGCCGTAACCGGCGGAGGAAAAGGTCATGATGCCGGAACCGGATGTGAACGACGTAAACTCCGAGCGAAAACCCATGAGCGCCCGCGTGGCCAGCTTGCAGGCAAGCTGCACACGTTCGGCGCCGTCGTGCTGCAGGTCGATCAGTTCGCCCTTGCGCTCGCCCAAGGCTTCCATCAGTCGGCCCTGATGATCCACTTCGATGTCGAACGCCACAATTTCGAAGGGTTCCAGGGGTTCGCCGGCAACCATGCGCATGATCACGGTCGGCCGGGAAACGGCGCACTCGTAACCCTCTCGACGCATGGTCTCGAGCAATACCGAGAGGTGCAGTTCGCCGCGGCCGGATACCTTGAACTGATCCGGATCGTCCGTCTCCTCCACCCGCAGCGCAACGTTGTGAGAGGCTTCCCGCAGCAGTCGCTCCCTGATCTGGCGGCTGGTCAGGTACTTGCCTTCGCGTCCGGCGAACGGACCCGTGTTGGCGCGGAACGTCATGGCCAAGGTGGGTTCATCGACCGCCAACGCAGGCAAGGCGTCCACCGAGTTGACGTCGCAAATCGTATCGGACACTCCGATGTCGTCGATGCCGGAAATGCACACGATATCGCCCGCCCCCGCCGACGGCAGTTCGACCCGCTCGAGACCCCGGTTCGCGTGTACCGACAAGACCCGCGCGCGGCGCACGACACCTGCGGCGCTTACCACCGCCACCGGCATGCGAGGCGCTACGGAACCGCGCGATACCCGGCCGATGCCGATCACGCCGACGTAGCTCGAATAGTCCAACGTGCTGACCTGCATCTGAAACGGCCCCGCGACATCGGTCTTGGGCGGGCGCGCCCGTTGCACCACGAGGTCGAGAAGCGGCGTCATGTCGTCCGCCATACTCGCGGGGTCAAGGCCCGCAACGCCCAACGTGGCGGAGGTGAACGCGACCGGAAAGTCGAGCTGGGCGTCGCTGGCACCAAGGCCGTCGAACAGGTCGAAGACCTCGTCCACCACCCGGTGCGGCGCCGCGGCGTCCCGATCAATCTTGTTGACCACCAGTATCGGGTCGAGGCCGGCGGCGAACGCTTTGCTGGTGACGAACCGCGTCTGCGGCATCGGACCCTCGACCGCATCGACGACGAGCAGCACCGAGTCGACCATCGACAGAATCCGCTCCACCTCGCCGCCGAAATCCGTATGTCCCGGCGTGTCGACGATGTTGATGCGGCAGCCAGCATATTCAACGGATGTCGTCTTCGAGAGGATCGTGATGCCGCGCTCGCGCTCCAGTTCGTTGCTGTCGAGCGCGCGATCGGCGATCTCGACGCGCTCGTCGGTCGCCGTCTGCCGCAGCAGACAGTCCACCAGTGTGGTCTTGCCATGGTCAACATGGGCAATGATGGCGACGTTGCGGATTTCCATGGAGCGTCGAGGTTGAAGGCGCCGCGCATTATGTCTGAATAAGCGCGTGAGTCCATGCGCCGAGAACGGATGGCCTTTCCGTCCTGCGTCGTCGCGTCGGCGTCGTAAGGCTCCTTCAGCAGGATGCGATGAAGGTTGCGAATAAAAACTTCCGTCAATGCGTGCTCGCTACAAACCGCATCTTCGATTGCCTTGACGGCGTCGTCATGGCCCTGGATGCCAAGGTGATCCCGCATGGGCTTGCCGCGTGCCGTAAGACCATGGAGGATCAGGTTTCGGGTTTCGCCGAGAGTCATCGCATTTCCCTCGATGGCGTTCGAGTGATAGTTCAACTCTATCCTCAGCTTTTGCCCGACTCTGCCGACCACGTCGGGGGCGCGCGGACGAAACGCGTTCAACTCGTCCTTTAGCTTGTCAACGCTTTCGAGGGCTTTGCTTCGCATTGCATTCCTCATGGAGGGGCAACCAGATTTTATTCGATACTCCCTGACTTCACGCGATTTCGCGAGAGATCACCTGCCACACCACCTGCCACACAATGCGAAGAGCATCGTTTCCCCCCGAAGGACAGCCATGTACCATCGTTACTTCCATGGTCGATGAGCGGGGCCGGGCCGGAGCCTTCAGCCGGGGAGCGCGAGGGGAACCCCTCGCACGAAAGAGCTGAAGCCGAAGGCGCCGCCCGTGGGGCACTTCCATATCTCGGGGCGGGAGAACGATGGCACCAGTGAATAGAGAAACGGCGGCGCAGGCAGGACTCAGCGCGGAGCGCGTGCAACGCCTTGTCGATCACCTCGAACGTCAGTACGTCGAACCGCAAAACATCGCCGGCTGCCAGGTCGCGGTTGCGCGGCGCGGCCAACTCGCGTGTTTCGCGTCGCTCGGTCTCATGGACATCGAACGCGGACGGGCCATGGCCGACAACGCCATCTTTCGCATCCACTCGATGACCAAGCCGATCACTTCGGTAGCGCTGATGCAGCTCCACGAACGGGGCATGTTTCAACTGAACGACCCGGTTCATCGCGTGATCCCCGCCTGGCGCGAGCGGGAGGTCTACGTTTCGGGCGACGACGAGAACATCGTCACGCGTCCCGCCAAGCGCGCCATCACCTTTCGCCACATCCTGGGCCATACGGCCGGGCTCTCCTACGGCGGAACCGACCATCCGGTGGACAAGGCCTACCGGCGGTTGGGGATCCGTCGCGGTCCCGGAGAAACATTGCAGACCTATGTCGACAAGCTCGCCGCCGCGCCCCTGTACTACGACCCCGGCGAGCGGTGGCATTATTCCTGCGCCACGGACGTCTGCGGCTACCTGGTGGAAGCGTTGTCCGGCATGCCCCTCGATCGCTATTTCGAGCAACACATCTTTGAGCCCCTGGGAATGACCGACACCGGCTTCAGCGTCCCGGAATCAAAGATCGACAAGCTGGCCGCGAGCTATGAGTGGCAACCGAACGGAACGCTCAAGTTGCTAGACGATCCGCAGACAAGTTCCCACCGCGCCCATCCAACCTTTTTCTCCGGCGGAGGCGGACTGACAAGCACCACGCACGACTACCTGCGTTTCTGCGAGATGTTGTGCCGGGGTGGAGAACTGGACGGCGCACGCATCCTGGGTCCACGCACGCTACGGCTGATGACGCGGAATCACCTGGCGAATGGCCGCGACATGACCGAGATGGCGGTCGGGAGGTTTTCCGAAACCCCCTACCAGGGTGTCGGCTTCGGCCTTGGTTTCGCCATGTCGCTCGACGAGGTTCGAACCGGCGGGCCCAGCGCGAGCGACTTCTACTGGGGCGGCGCCGCATCCACCATAATGTGGGTCGATCCGGTCGAACAGTTGTCCGTGGTGTTCATGACCCAGCTCATGCCTTACGGCGTCTTCAACTTCCGGGGAGAGATCAAGAACATGGTCTACGCCGCCATCGAGGACTGACTTAAGCGCGCTTCAACCCGCCACAACGTGGCCGCAATGCATGGGAGCAAGCCATGGCAAGGGAAATGGGAATCTTCGAAACGATGTACAACTGCCGCGCGATGCGCCGGCTGAAGCCGGATCCGGTGCCGGAAAGCATCCTGATCAAGATGATCGATGCCGCCAATCGGGCACCAACGGGTTCCAACCGGCAGGGCGCGCGGTGGATCATCGCGAGGGACGCGGAACAGCGGAGGAAACTGGCCGACCTGAATCGGGCGCGGGCGACCGGCTATGGTGGAGGGAACCCGACGCCGCCGGCCGCACATCCCACCGACAAGAGGGACCGCCTGGTGGCGGCAGTGCGCTGGCAAGGCGAGCACATGCAGGACATCCCGGCGCTCGTTATCGCCTGTTACCGATTCGAAGAGTCGGTCGTCGACAGCCCGGATCTCAGGACCAGGGCCGCGGGCTCGATATGGCCGGCTGTACAGAACCTGCTCCTGGCTGCCCGCGCGCTGGGATTGGGCGCGGCGCCCACGACGATGGGCTTGTCGAACCGCGCGGCCGTGCGCGAAGTGCTGCGACTACCAGACGACATGGCGGCATTCTGCCTCATTCCCGTCGGCTATCCGTACGGAAACTTCGGCCCGGTCACGCGATTGCCGGTAGAAGAGACGATGCGCTGGGACCGTTGGGAGGGGTAGCGCCAGCCACAGCTAGACGGCTGCCGGACCGGGAAATCGTTCCCGCAGTATCCGCTTCAGAATCTTGCCGCTCGGATTACGGGGCATGTCGTCGATGAAGACGACCTCTTTCGGCTGCTTGAAGCGCGCCAGATGCCCGTGGCAGAACTCCATCAGGTCGCTCTTCGTGAGCGCATCGTCGCGCTTTACGACGACGGCGCAAGGCGATTCGCCCCAGGTCTCGCTCGGCTGGCCGATGACTCCGGCTTCCAGAACGCCCGGGTGCGCTTCCAGGACCTTTTCAATCTCGGCCGGATACACGTTCTCACCGCCCGAGATGATCATGTCCTTGATACGGTCTTCTATATAGACGAAACCTTCCGCATCCATGCGCGCGACATCCCCCGTGTGCAGCCAGCCATCGACGATCGTCTCGGCCGTCGCTTGCGGTTGGTTCCAGTATTCGCGCATCACGTGGTCGCCTCGGACAAGGACCTCTCCCGGGGTATCGGGTGGACACTCCGCACCCTCGGCATCCACGATCTTCACGTCCGTGTGGAAGAACGCCTTGCCGGTGGATCCGATCTTCTTCAGCGCGTTTTCGGCATCGATCAGACAAGCCGGTCCGCAACTTTCTGTCAACCCGTACACCTGATGGACTTCGATGCCGATGTCGGCGTAGGCCTGGATCAGCGACTCCGGCACCGGCGCGGCGCCGGACATGCACCAGCGCAACCGCGAGTGATCGAAACGATCGCGGTTCGGCACCCGCAGCATGAAATTCAGCATGGCGGGCACGGCGAGGCCGATCGTCACGCGCTCGCTCTCGATCAGCTCCCATGCGCGGACGGGATCGAAGCTCCGCATGACGATACTTGTGACGCCCCGGTACACGCTGAGGGAAAGCGGGGTCAGCGCGCCGACATGGAACATCGGCAATGGCGACAGGAAGCGGTCGGCTTCGCGGTAGTACGTGGTGGCCGCGATGGTCAAGCAGCCCCAAATGGAGGTGTGGTGGCTGTGTACGACGCCCTTGGGCAGGCCTGTCGTGCCGGACGTATACATGATGTACAGCATGTCGTCGTCCGCGCCGCCGATGGTCGGCTCGTCATCGGGCGCGGCATCTCGGAAGTCGCAGAAGTTTTCGGCGAAGGGCGCGACATGCTCGTCGTCGTCGACCACCTGCAACCAATGCGCAATGTCGGTCTTGCCACCCCGGCTCTGCAGCTCGGCAGCGCTATCGAGAAATTCCCGGCCAAAGATCAAACGCGTGGAACCACTGTCCGAGAGGATGAACTCGAGTTCGTCCGGCACCAGGCGCCAATTGAGCGGCACCGTGACCGCGCCGATTTTCGCCAAGGCAAAGAACGTCTCCAGGAATTCGGCGCAATTCATGAGCAGCAGGGCGACGCGCTCTCCCGGGGCTATGCCGACGGCGAGGAACGCGTTTGCCACGCGGTTGCAACGCGCATTCATCTCGGCGAACGTCAACCTGAGCCCCAGATCGCTGTCCACGTACGCTTCCCGCGCCGGGGTGAGCAGCGCGCGCTTCGTCATCCATTCGCCGATGTTGTTTCGCATGCGGCCTATCTTCCCGTAAGCGTAGCCCGCAAGGATTGTCGCAGAAGCCCGCACGGCCGGCAGCCTTCTTGCGTCCCAACCTGTGGTCCCGATCGGGGCCTTCACGCGAAAGAGATGGCGCGATTCGTTGGGCCGTCGGATTGCACAGGCCGTGTCCTGTACAGCCAGGGCCGCGTCCTGGACAGCCAGAGTCAGACCATGGGAGAAGCTGTACATATTCGCCCAATTTTGTACAATTCCTATCCCAACGTGCGCCGGACACGGAATGACATCTGACCTGTACAGGATTGGTGCGGTCTCAAAACTCACGGAAATCAGCGCCGAGCGGCTACGCGCGTGGGAGCGCCGCTACAACCTTCAGCCGGCGCAGAGAAACGGGAAAACGCGGTTCTACGATTCAGGTCAGATCGAGCGTCTAAAGAAGATCAAAGTGCTCCTCGACCGAGGTCAGGCGATCAGTCAACTCATCAAGTTCTCCGACGAAGAGCTTGACGCGCGCCTCGCCATCAAGCCCGGGCGCGTGGGATCCACACGCGTTGGACTGGTGGGCGCGAGTTTGATCCTGGCGGAGCGCGATCAGAAACAAAGTCGCCTGAACGTGCTCGGACGATGGGCAAGCCTCGAAACCTTCGAGTCTTGCACGGACTTGCTGCCGGCGCTTGATGTTCTTCTTGTACAACTTCCTAGCCTGGACTCTCAACAAATACAACTATTTAGGAGCATTGTCCCGTACACGCGGCTGGTGTGCGCTTACAGATATGCGAGGGAGAGCGACTTCGAAACTGCTACCGAGCTCGGCGTTGCCCTGCTTCGATGGCCGGCGCCCTGGTCCGATGTCGAATACGCCTGCCTGTCCCGAGCGATGGCGCCGGGCGGTGACGACCGCACGGAATTGCGCCGCTTCACCGAGGATGAGTTGCTGCAAATCGCCATGTCGGAGTCGCAGGTGGGGTGCGGTTGCGCCCGTGGCCTCGTGGAACTCATCACCGAACTGGACGCGTTTTCCGTCCATGCCTCCCGATGCGGAGACGGCGATGACAAACATCCGGGCGCGACCGCCGCCGAACATGCGCGCATCCGGTTGGAAGAGGCGCTTGAGGCCTTTGTCGTGCAGCATCGACTCCTGCACCCTGTAGACTAAAAAAACTATACAACGTCTGTACAAAAATACTTGACAAAGAATTTTGTACTGTACAAAATGCTGGACATCGTTAGTTTTAGGCGTGCGTGGCATACCTCCCAGTAGTCCTCCCCCAAGAGTGTCCTTCCCCAACTGAGGCTTGCCCTCGGCGGTTTTGGAATACCGGAATCGCCGACACGCCACTTTAAACCCCCCTCCATTTTCCCCGCGCAAGATTGCGTCTTCCTCGTCTATGGATGTCCTCAACGAGGCCGGTTCGATGGGTGTCGCTATCCGCGACTTGGATGAGCTCGCGCCTTTCAACGCCGCCGATCAACCCTGTTTCAAGTTCCAATTCGGTGTCCCTCGTGGAATAGGGAATGCGCGAAAAATTCAACGCTCCTCGCCCGCGCACAGCGTGTATCGCGCGAGAAACCAGCGAATCTCCTCCGAAAGACGCGTCGTCGCAGCCGACGCCCCGTAGGCGAACGCGTGCGGTAAGCCGGGATAGAAGAGGTAATGCACGGTCCCGCCAGCGTTCTGATACTCCCGCACCAAGTCAAGTGTCATGTCCCTGGGCACGTTGGCGTCTTCGCCCGGCTGCACGACGAGCAAGGGCGGCAAGCTTTGCGCTTCTCCCGCCCGGAGTCGACGCTGCACGCTCGCATCGCGCATGTGCGCCTCGTCCCGGTAGTAGCGGAAGTGCGCGGCGACCAATTCGTCGCGCCCGGCTTCAATGGCGTGTCGCAGGCGCCTGAACGGATCCGAGACAGGCCACAACGCGACGACGCAGCAGACGCCCGCCGAAAGATTGTCCCCGCCCTCGACAGTAGTCGGCGTGCCGCGATGATCGGGCATGTCCGGCTGAATCGCACTCAACAACGCCAGATGGCCGCCCGAAGAACTGCCGATCAGGGCGATGTGGTCCGCGTCGATGCCAAAGTCCTCCGCGCGCGCTCGCACGTAGCGAATTCCCGCAGTGATGTCCTGTACCGCGCATGGATGCTTGCCGTTTCGTCCATCCCGAAAGTCGAGGGAGAACACCGCGAAACCCGCCTCCGCGAGACCGGAGCAAACGACATGCGGAGAGTGGCGGTCATTGGCGGTCCAGGCGCCGCCGTGTGCCATGATCACGGCCCTGCCGAGGTGTGCGGCGTCGTCCCGGCTGACATACGACTCGAGACAAAGGTCGATCGGATGCGCGCGATCCGCCTCACGCGCCCGCGCATAGATGAACGTGTCGACCTTGACGCTGGCGTTGCCAGCGACTTCATCAGGCGGCGACACTGGCCTCGGCCACCATCACCACAGTGTCGTCGGCCTTCGACAGCCAGACGAAAGCCGCGCTTCGATCAGCGTCACCATCAACGCCGCCGGTCGCGACGCCACGCGCCGTAATCATGTCGCCTGGCCAAGCGGGATTTGTGAACTTGAGATCCAGACGACCGCTTTGCCACCAGGCATCGCCAAAATGATCTTCGAGAATGTTCGCAGCGTACGCCATTGTCATGCGCCCACCGACGACAACATCCCTGAACCCCAGTGCTTTCGAAGACTCCTTGTCGGTGTGGTAGTTCGCATTGCCGTGAAAGAACTCGCCGCACATCTGAATCGTGATCGTTCGTGTCAGACCACCGAATCCCTTGCCTTCTGGCACGCCAAACTTGCGCGCGCCGGGTTTCTTCGAGGGATCCCGAAAATCGACCTCGCCGCCCGCGGGCTTCTCGCGCAAGAAGCTCTGATGGTGATGGGTGCGATGCACCAACTTGCCAGTGGCGTCCTTGATGTCTACTTCGTAGTACACCACCGAGCGATCGCGATGGGGATAGATATCGCGGATGCGACCGCCTACCAAGTAGGTTCCGTCCGCTGACATTGGGGCGAAGCATTCCCATCCCTGGCGCATCCACAGATGACCGACGTGGTTGGCGAACGCGATCTCGTTGAAGTAGCCACTTTCCGCATCACTTGCGATCATGGTGGGCACCTTGCCGTCAGCGCGGCGCGTCAGCAAAAGGCCGCCGTAGTAGTCGGCGAGCAATCGGTCGGTCACCGTGAACTTTCGCGCGCTGAGTTCCTTGCCGACAAACGGTTCTGTCATTTCGCTCGCCCCTTCTTCGACCGCGCAAGTGTAGTCAACACGCCACGCATAAGCACCTGCATTCCCTCGGCTTCGAACGGGAGAACGCAAGCCAAGGGATAACCACCCAACTTCTCAGGTGGGTGTCCCTATCCGATTGGTGCCAACTTCCCGCAGTGGGTGTCCCTATCCGCGTCCCAATGGATGTCCCTATCCGCGGTGGTGGGTGTCCCATCTGCGTCGTGGGTGCCCCTATCCGTTATCCGCGATGGGTGTCCCTATTCGGGGCGATGGCTGTCTCTTCTGCGTCGCCCCGCTTTACTTCCGTGCGGTCAGTGGTCGGCGCGTGCTGGCGGGTTCATGGAATGCGAGGGCGACGGGCACTATAGTGGCGGGCCATGACCCGCGTAATCATCGACTGCGACCCGGGCCACGACGACGCCATCGCCCTCATGCTCGCGCATCGGCATGCCCAGGTGCTGGGCATATCCACGGTCTCCGGCAATGCGCCCCTCCCGGCAACGACGGCGAACGCGCTCATGGTGACAGCGCTGCTCGATGTCGACACACCGGTGCATGCGGGCGCGGCGCGTCCGCTGGTGGGCGAACCCAGGCGCGCCCAAATCGTTCACGGCGCCTCGGGACTCGGTGGCGTCACGCCAATCGAACACCGACGCACGGTGGCGGGCAATGACGCCGTCGAGTTCCTGCTCGATGTTTCGAGCCAGGACGTCTGGATCGTCGCGCTCGGACCGTTGACCAACCTCGCGCTCGCCATCGAGCGCGACCGGTCGTGGGTGCACCGCATCGCCGGCATTTCGCTCATGGGTGGCAGCGCCACGGTCGGCAACGCCACCCGGGTAGCCGAATTCAACATATTCGCCGATCCGGAAGCGGCAGCGCGGGTATTCGAAGCGGGAGCTGATCTCACCATGTGCGGACTCAATCTGACGCATCAGTTGCGCACTTCCGATGCCATCGTTTCGCGACTGCGTGGCGTCGGAACAGGCCGCGCGGAGTTCGCCGCTCAAGTGTTCGACTACCTGCACGACCGCATGGCGGATTTGAATGGCGTCCGCGAGGCTGCCTTGCACGATCCATGCGCGGTCCTCGCCGTAACGCACCCCGAACTGATCGAAACTGAACCCCGAGCCGTGGACATCGAACTCGACGGCACGCTGACGCGCGGCATGACCGTCATCGATCAGCGGAGCACCCGCCGGCGCGACCCGGCCAACGCCAGGGTGGCGTATCGCATCGATGCGGACCGAGCCATGGGCCTGGTGTTGGAGTGCATGGACTGACGCATGCAAACTGTTTCGGAGCTACGCGTAGTCGCCAACTACGAACCGGCAGGAGATCAACCCACGGCCATCGCCCAGCTGATCGAAGGACTCGAAGACGGCCTCGCGCACCAGACTCTCCTGGGCGTTACCGGCTCCGGCAAGACTTTCGCCATCGCCAAGGTCGTAGAGGCCGTCCAGCGTCCGGCCTTGGTGCTCGCCCCGAACAAGACACTTGCGGCTCAGCTATACGGCGAGTTTCGCGAGTTTTTCCCGGACAACGCGGTGGAGTACTTCGTCTCCTACTACGACTACTATCAACCCGAGGCGTACGTTCCAGCGTCCGACACCTACATCGAAAAGGACGCGTCTATCAACGCCCACATCGAACAGATGCGGCTGTCCGCCACCAAGGCGCTGATGGAACGGCACGACGCGATCATCGTCGCATCGGTCTCCGCCATCTACGGCTTGGGCGATCCGCAGTCGTACCTTCGGATGGTGCTTCACCTTGACCGCGGCGACCGCGTCGACCAACGCCACATCGTGCGGCGCCTTGCGGACCTGCAGTACACCCGTAACGACACCGCTTTTCAGCGCGGCGCCTACCGCGTCCGCGGCGACGTGATCGACGTCTTTCCGGCAGAGTCCGAGAAGCAGGCCGTGCGCATCGAGCTATACGATGACGAAATCGAAAACCTTTCAGTCTTCGACCCCCTGACCGGCGAAGTCGCAAGCCGCGTCCCCCGTTACACGGTGTTCCCCAAGACCCACTACGTCACGCCAAGGGAGCGCATACTCGCCGTCATCGACGATATCCGCGATGAACTCCGCGACCGCGTCGAATACCTCAAGGCGAACGACAAACTGGTGGAGGCGCAACGCCTGGAGCAACGTACCCGCTTCGATCTGGAAATGATCAAGGAGGTCGGGTACTGCAGTGGCATTGAGAACTACTCGCGCTATCTTTCCGGTCGCCAGGCAGGAGAACCGCCGCCCACACTGTTCGACTACCTGCCGAAAAACACGCTCCTGGTCATCGACGAATCCCACGTCACCATCCCGCAACTGGGCGGTATGTACAAGGGCGACAGGTCTCGCAAGGAGACATTGGTCGAATACGGCTTTCGGCTGCCGTCGGCACTGGACAACCGGCCGCTGCGATTTGATGAATGGGAAATACTGTCTCCGCAGATGATCTTCGTTTCCGCGACGCCTGGTAACTATGAAGCGGAGAACACCGGGCAGGTGGTCGAGCAGCTGGTGCGACCCACCGGCCTGGTCGATCCCGAGGTCATCGTTCGTCCCGCTTCGACGCAAGTGGACGACCTGTTCGAGGAAATCCGGACGACGGTGGCCAAGGGCGAGCGCGTCCTGGTCACGACGTTGACCAAGCGCATGGCTGAAGACCTCACCGAATACCTTGACGAGCACGGCGCGCGCGTGCGTTACCTGCACTCCGACATCGACACCGTCGAGCGGACCGAGATTATCCGCGATCTTCGGCTCGGCGTGTTCGATGTCCTGGTCGGCATCAACCTTCTGCGCGAGGGGCTGGACATGCCCGAGGTATCGCTGGTCGCCATCCTCGATGCCGACAAGGAAGGCTTCCTGCGTGCCGAGCGCTCGCTGATTCAGACCATAGGACGTGCCGCGCGCAACCTGAACGGACGCGCCATTCTCTACGCAGACAAGATCACACGATCCATGCGGGCAGCCATCGACGAAACCGATCGGCGGCGAGCGAAGCAGGTACGGTTCAATGCCGAGCACGGCATCACGCCGAAAGGAATCGTCAAGGACATCCCCGACATCATGGAGAGCGCGCGCGCCATCCCCGGCCGCGCTACGACCAGCCGCCGATCGGGCGGCCGCCGATCAGGCGGCCGCCGCCGGATCGCGCCCGAGAATCCCGCAGAACTCGGCAAGCTACTCGCCAAGCTTGAACGCGAAATGCTCGACCGCGCGAAGAACCTGGAATTCGAAGAAGCCGCCGCACTGCGGGACGAAATCGCCACGATTCGCGACCAGCAGTTCATGCGCTAGAAGCGCCCCACAGCCAGCACCTTCGGCCTTGCCTGTGGCCCGGCCCCGCTCGTCGGCCATGCCGGTCAAAGTGCAAGCAACGCTGTCTCTATGGGCGTATCGCCATCGAGCAGGCCAAAAGACTTGCCAATAGTGTTGTCGAGATCCAGGCACATGACCAATGCCATCGCGAGATTCTCCCGCGAGGTCAAACCGCCGCCTTGCAGGTCGGCGCTGGCGACGACCCTTTCCGTCGCCGCTTCATCGGTCAATCCGCCCGGACAGACGATGGTGTAGTCTAGGCCGGTTTCGCGCAAATGGTTGTCTGCATGGGCTTTGGCCTTGTGGTAGTGCGCGATTCGCGAAGTGCTGTGGATGTCGGCGTTGAGCGAACTCAGCATGATGTAGCGACGCACCCCTTGGGTCTGCGCGGCGACCATGGATCGAATCGCACCAACCTGATCCACCAACACCGTCTTGTCCTTTCCGGTGCGGCCGCCCGAACCCGCCGCGAAGATGACGGCGTCCGCGCCCGCGACCGAATGGTCGATGGGATACTCCAGGTCGCCGAGTACCGTCGGCACGCCAAGCGCATCGAACTTCGCGCGCTGCACCGGATCGCGGATCATCGCCACCGGATTGTGCGGGCTCTGCGCCAGGCGGCGCACAACGCGCGTCGCCGTATTGCCGTTTGCACCGATGACTAACACCTTCATTGCTTACCTCCTCAGGATTCCCGTCGCCGCTAGCGCCGAGGACTGGGCCCCTCACCGCGACCCTGTTCCAGCACCGCAACGAGAAAATCCGGCCAAAGCGCCTCGATCCCTATAGTGTAGCGGCCTGGACCTTCGATCATGCAACCCCGAATGAGCGTCAGCCGTCCGCGCGGCAGTTTTACCGACGGCGACCTGCCGGGTCACGTGATGCGCCTGTCCGGGTTCATGATCATGGGTTTCCTCGCCATGACGCTGGCGCAATTCGTCGAGGCGGTCTATCTCGGCATTCTGGGCACCAGCGCCATCGCAGCCGTCACCTTCACGTTTCCCGTCGTCATGGCCCTGAGCGCCGCCTCGCGAGGGATCGGTATCGGGACCAGCGCGGTGCTCGCGCGGGCCGTGGGCGGCGGGGAGAATGAACGCGCGGCCGTCCTTGCCAGTCACGGCCTCTTTCTGGACCTGATATTCAACGTACTCTGCGCCGTCCTGCTGCTCTTCTTCGCCGAGCCGCTGTTTCACTTGCTTGGCGCGCGCGGCGAAATCCTCGCTCTCGTCGTCGCCTATGTCACGATCTGGGCCTTCGGATTTCCCCTCTTCGGCTTGGCAATGGTGGGGTCTGGCCTCATGCGTTCCATCGGCGATCCGGCGTTTCCGGGTTATGTCATGGCGGTCGGATCAGGGGTCCAGGTCTTGATCGGACCTTTTCTCATCTTCGGCTGGTTCGGGTTTCCCGCCCTCGGTGTCGAAGGCGCCGCATGGTCGTTCGTCCTGGCGCGTTCGCTGTCCTTCCTGATGACCGCCTATTGGTTCACGCTGAAGCGACGCATGATTCGCGGTTCCTTCACTTCCTTCTTCGCCTCCGTGCGAACCATTCTCCACGTCGGCCTTCCGGCCATGGCGACCAACCTCATCGAACCGTTGTCGTCCGCGGTCATTACGCGCCTGCTCGCCTCTTTCGGCACCGCGGTCGTTGCCGGCTTCGGCGTTGCCGCCCGCATAGACGCGGTGGTGTTCATGGTGGTGATCGGCATTTCGTCAAGCACGACGCCCCTGGTCGGGCAGAACTGGGGCGCCCGACTGTACGACCGAGTCGACCGGGCGCTCGCCCTCTGCTATCGCTATTGCCTGCTATGGGGCGTGATCGCCGCCGCCATCATGTGGGTCGGCGGCCGGCTGTTCGTATCGCTGATCAACGATGAGCCGGAAGTGGTCGCCACGGCCACAACCTATCTCTACATCCTGCCCATCACCCTCGGTTTCGCCGGCATGTTCAACGTCGCCAACGGCGCATTCCAGGCGCTGTCAAAGCCGGCGCCGGCGCTAATCCTGTCGCTGCTGCGGCTATTCGTGTTCTACGTGCCACTGGCGCTGGTGGCGAGCCAATACTTCGGCTACACGGGCGTCTTCACCGCCGCCGCGTTGACAAACGTCGTCCTCGGACTGTGGGGACGTGAGTGGAATCGCAGGGTGATCATCAGGGAACGCGAGAGGCACTAGCTTCGAATTGCTAAGTCAGGCGAGAACCAATCTCCAATCGGTACGGCGGGAGGGATTCCAGGATTGACTGGCCGTAGCGCAACGTAACAATGCGGCGGTCGAGCAGCGTAATCCTGCCGTGGTCCTCTTCGTGGCGGATCAGCCGGCCACACGCCTGTACCAGGCGAAGCGCCGCCTCCGGCAGGGCGACCTCGAAGAACGGTACACGCCCCTGACTCTCCAGCCATTCGGCGAAGGCCTGGTCCAGCTTGGCGATGATGACGGTGCGGAGAACGGCAGCTTGGCGATGATGACGTGGCGGCAGTATTCGTGCGGCAGGTCTACGCCTTCGGCAAAACTCGCCAGTCCCAGGATATAGCTCGGCTCGCCGGCGTCCACTGCGGATCGATGCGTCTGCAGGAGCGCCTGCTTGGACCCTTCGTCCTGCAAGCGGCAATGCTCCCGGATCCGTTTCGGCAACGCCGCCACCACTTGACGAAACTGCCGCCAGGACGAGAACAGCGCCAGGGCGCTCGCCTCAAGTTCCAATAGTTTCGGAAGCATTCCGGCGATCTCATCCGTATGCGCCTGGGGATCGCGCGGATCGGATCGCATTTCCGGCACGTTGAAACTGGCGAGACGCGGATAGTCGAAGGGACTGGGAATGAAGTGCTGCCTGGACTCTTCGGGCAACCCGGATTTCTCGAGGAAGCGGTCGAACCTGCCGAGCGCGCGCATCGTACCGGACGTGCAGAGGGCACCGTAGCAGCGTTCCCACAGTGCTTCGCGAAGCGTATCGCCGGGTTGCAGCGGAGCAGACACAAATTCCAGATCAGTGTCCTTCTCAAACTTGAAACGCGTCACCCAGCGCGCCATGAGCCGGCCATCAATCCCGCTGTCAACGCTTGATGCGTAGTCGCGAAACAGCGATGCGGTCTCCTCCGCACGCGCCACCATCTGTCCCGCAGGACCGAGCCAGTCTTCGGCGAGATACCCATTGGGCCAGTTGCGCTCACCTGTCAACACCTGCTCAAGGTAGCCGCGGAACGTTGCAAAGCGTTCCGCCAGACCTTTGAGCGTGCCCCCCAGGGGATCGCATACATCACCGATCTCCTCGGGCACACGACCCAGGGGAAATCGATAGTTCGCGCGCTCGTCCCACCCTCGGTCGAAGTCGAGCTGACTTGCCAGGTTCTCGATGTCGCGAATCAACCCCGTCGCGACAGCGACCCCCTCCGCCAATCTTGCCGCCAACTCCACCAGCTCCCGCGGACGCGAAAAGTGCTGGGCGCAAGTGCCGACGGTCGCCTCCGCCTGTTCCAGCCACTCTCTCGTTCCGCGCAGCCGGGCGCGCGCCGTCAGATGTTCGCGCGCCTTGTCCGACAGGTGATGCGCCTCGTCAACAACAAAAATGGTCTCCTCCGGCGGGGGCAAGACGACGCCCCCGCCCAAGCTTAAATCCGCCAGCACGAGATCGTGGTTCGCGACCACTACGAGTGCATCTTCCGCGTTGCGGCGCGCCTGGTAAAATGGACATCGGCTGAAGAAACCACATCGATTGCGTGTGCAACCGCGATGATCCGTCGTCACGGCGGACCAGGCTTGAGGCCGCACACCCTCCTCCCACGTGTCGAGTTCGCCATTCCAGGCGCCTTCTTCGAACGTGGCGAACATCCGTTGATAAGTGGGCACATCTTGCGGTTCCGGCAGTTCAAGGAGCGACTCCTGCGCGCCATCCCCGTACCGGCGCTCATCGAGCCGCTTGAGGCAGACGTAGCGCCGACGACCCTTGGCGAGCGCAAAGTCGAAGTCGAGATCGGTGTGCGCCTGCAAGTCTGGCAGATCCGCGAAAACCACCTGCTCCTGCAACGCCACCGTCGCCGTACTGATAAGCACCCGCAAGCCGAGCGCCTGCGCGATGGGTATTACCGCCAAACAGTATGCGGCCGTCTTGCCCGTACCCGTGCCCGCTTCGACCACGCAAAGACGCGGTCGATCACCGCTCAACGCGCGGGCGACGTATGCGATCATCTCGCGCTGACCGCGGCGCGGCCTGAAGCCGCGTCCGTCCAGCCACGACCGATACGCGGTCTGGATCAGGTCTTTGTAGTCTTCCTCCACGGCACGGAATCCGTTGTGTAGTCCTGCTTTCCTTCCCCGGCTTCTCGCCGCGCCGAGCGGGATTGCGATGGTCAGAGACGATCCATAGGTTGGAGCGCTTGATCGTATCCTAGCCACCCCGCCATCGAAACGCGATACACGACCTCCCCGTCGCCAGATGTCGTTACGGACTCTATTGCCGTAGGACACCCAGCCTGACGGCGACTCACATAGGGACACCCATCACTTCGGGACATCATTTTGGGACACCGGACATCATTTTGGGACACCCACCCTGACGATTCAGGGACACTCACCTTGTCGACCTGATCTCCTCGGACGGGCCAACGTGGCGCCAAGAATTGAGAACTGTTCTTGGGCCAACAGCGCGTTGGCTGTTGGCCCCAACCGGGATCCGGTTATCCGGGGAATACGCTTGGTTTTCTGCGTCTGGTTGATCGCGACGCAGTGGCAGGACTGCTCAGGCCGCCGCAGTCTGGCCCATTCGACGCGGCTTCAGCCGAATATCCCCAGCCATCCCCTATCGAGAAAGCGGCGGCAGGTCGCGAGTTGCCCCGTGTAGCGTTGCGCCCTGGTGGCCACTCTGTCTGCGGCGCCCTGCAACCAAGTGTTCTCTCTCCAGTTGCCTTGGCGATATCCGGTCAGTCCTTCGTGGTAGGAGAGATAGAGCGTTCGCGCGTCATCCCGCGGGATTCCCAACGCGCGGTGGGCGCGGTCGAGGTACCAGCCGACAAAATCTATCGCGTCAGAGAATCTGGTTCGGTTCGCGCGCTTGCGTCCGCTTGCGCGCTTGTAGTCCTCCCAGGTCTCATCGGTCGCCTGCGCGAAACCGTACGCGCTCGATGGACGGCGCCACGGAATAATGCCCAAGAGCTTGGTTCGCGGCGGCCGGGCATCATGTTTGAAGCTCGACTCCTTGTACGCGAATGCCATCATGATCGGAATCGATATGTTCCAGTTTTCCTCCGCCTTCTTCGCATGGCGGAACCAACCACGTTTCTCATCGAAGACATCGCAAATGTCCGCGACGTTCGATGGCACCGACGCGCAACCGCCCGTGACAAGAACCACGGCGGCGATGGAAGCCGCGAGGCTAACAGCCTGTCGGACTTGGCGCACTAGCGGCAAGATCGACAGGATGGTAGATGGGCTTGGGCGGGGGCAAAACACGGCGCCCCCCAGGGCGACGGATTTTGTGGCTCTAGCTGTTATCGATCGCTTCATGCTTCACCAGAAGGGCGACAAATTCATTTTCATCCATCTGGGAGATCGCAAGCTCTTCCGCTTTTTCCGCCTTGCTGCCCGCACCCGGTCCAGCCACCACCCGGGTGGTCGACGCCGATACCGAACCGGCAACTTTCGCCCCGAGCCTCACCAGACGCGCCTTGGCTTCGTTGCGCGTCATGGCCGCCAGTGTTCCTGTCAGTACCCAAGTCTCCCCCGCGAGCGGCGCCTTGGCGGGTTTCGCGGGAGTGGGCCAATTGATGCCCTGCTCAATCAGTCGGCCCACAACGCCCTGATTGTGTTCATCGTCAAAAAAATTCCGTATCCGGGAGGCGACGATGGGTCCCACATCGGGGACTTCGTTCAAAGCCTCCTCTGAAGCGCGGCTCAAGGCATCGAGCCCGCGGAAATGGTTCGCAAGAGTGGCGGCGGTGGTCTCGCCGACTTCGCGAATGCCGAGGGAATAGATGAATCGCGCGAAGGTTGTGTGCTTGCTCGCGCTCAAGGCGTCAATCAGGTTACTGGCAGATTTCGGCCCCATGCGGTCGAGCGACTTGACCGCATCGGCGTCCAGCCCGTAGAGGTCCGCCGGATCCTTGACCATGCCTCGCTCGACAAGCTGTTCGACCAGCTTGTCTCCCAAACCTTCGATGTCCATCGCCAGGCGCGACGCGAAGTGCTTCAGACTTTCCTTGCGCTGGGCCGGGCATGTAAGTCCCGCCGGGCAACGAGCAACCCCTTCGCCCCCGGGTCGCTCAATCGGCGTGTCGCAGGCCGGACACCGCTGCGGCATCGCGACTCTCCGCGCGGCTTTGGGTCGTTTCGACCCTACGACTTTCGTCACTTGCGGGATGACATCGCCAGCGCGATGTACCATGACCGTATCGCCAAGCCGCAAGTCGAGGCGCTCGACTTCGTCCATGTTGTGCAGGGTTGCGTTCGACACCGTGGCACCCCCGACGAAGACGGGCTCGAGCTTCGCCACCGGGGTGATGGCACCAGTGCGCCCTACTTGGAATTCGACATCCCTCAACACGGTGGTCGCCGTTTCCGCAGGATACTTATAGGCGATGGCCCATCGCGGCCGTCGCGTCACATTCCCGAGGGCGTTCTGCATGGCGAAGTCGTTCACCTTGATGACCACGCCATCCACGTCGTAACCGAGGCTCTCCCGGTCCCCAAGCAGCCGGCGCACATAGTCCAGGCAGGCTTCCACGCCGCGAACACAGGCGGCGCGTTGGTTCACCCGAAGCCCCCAGCGCTTGAACTCTTCAAGCACTTGCCACTGCGTGTCCGGCTCCCAGTCGCCACGCAAACCCGCGCTGTAGCAATACATGGACAGCGGGCGAGATGCGGTCAGCCTCGGATCGAGTTGCCGCAGGCTACCGGCGGCGGCATTGCGCGGATTGACCAATAGGCGCTCGCCGGTCCTGGCCGCCGCTTCGTTGAAGGCACGAAATCCAGCTAGCGGCATGTAGATTTCGCCTCGCACCTCGAGCGTTGCCGGATAGGTGTCGCCCAGCAATCGCAACGGGATCGAGGGCACAGTCCGAACGTTGGCTGTAATGTCCTCGCCGTTCGAGCCGTCGCCGCGCGTTGCACCACGGACCAATACGCCGTTCTCGTAAATCAGGCTCACCGCCACCCCATCGATTTTCGGCTCGCAAGTGAACTCCAGTTCACCCTCGTAGCCCACTCGAGTCCGGCAACGGGTCTCCCAGTCGACGAATTCCTCTTCTGACGCGCATTTGTCCAGGGACAGCATGGGTAACAGGTGAACCACTGCGGCAAAACGCGCGGATGGCTCGGCCCCCACGCGCTGCGTGGGAGAATCCGAAGTCACCAGGTAGGGATGTTCGTTCTCCAGGCTGATGAGACGGTCGAACAGCGCATCGTAATCCGCATCGGTTATCTCCGGGTCGTCGAGCACGTGATAGCGATGGAGGTGACAACGAATGCGTTCGCGCAGCTCCGCGATCTGCTGTCTCTCGAGGGGTGCCCCCTCGCGCTGCTCTTTTCTTGCGAGGGGTGCCCCCTCGCGCTCCCCGGCTGAGGGCTCTTTTCCTGCGAGGGGTTTCCCCTCGCGCTCCCCGGCTGAGGGCTCTTTTCCTGCGAGGGGTTTCCCCTCGCGCTCCCCGGCTGAGGGCTCCTTTCCTGCGAAGGGTGTGGGCGGAGTTTCGCCTTCCGTTTCCGTCATTTCAGGCCTTTAGTCCGTCGGACGCGAGCCGCCAGAGGAACATTGACCGTTACGACATTCCCGACGCCGCCGGGCGCTGTGTCGCTCGAAAGCCATCAATATCGTTTGGACATGCGTTTCCGCGAGAATTCGGCAATGCGCTGACGGTAGTGTTCCTCGGTTTGTCCAGTCAACACCGAAAAGTTTTCGTCCTTCAGTTCACCGCCAAGGTCTTGACCGATATCTCGGGCCACTCGAAGCATGTCATCGAACACGGCAGCAGGTTCGGAGGGGCCCGGTAGTCGCAAGAACAAGCAGGCGCCCGGCGTTTGTATCGACTCCATGTTGGAAAGATCAAAGGTTCCCGGCTCGATGGCGTTCGCCACAGAGAATTGCGGCGTTCTCGTAATGGGATTGAGCCGATGAAAAATGTTCATGTCGCCAAATGTCAGTCCATTGCGTTGGAATGCCGCCCAAAGGTCGGAACCGCCGAATCGTCTATCGTCACGGGCAAGCACGTTGATTGCCAGAATCTCGTTTCCCTCGGCCTCCACGACGACATCCAGCGTATCCTGGCGTGGCGCTTCGCGCTGGCGGCGCGCGGGTCGCTGCTCCTTGCGCGAAATGTTTTTGCGCGAAATGCGGGCAGGGACGATGGAGTCGCTCGCCTGCGCGATAATCGGTTCGTTCCGTGACGTGTGCCAATTGCCGCCCATGTTTGCTGAACCATTCTTGGCCTCCGACCCGGTCTTGCCGTCGGCAACGCTGCCGGCGGTTGACGCATCCTCGTGGACAACCTCCATCAATACCGGCGCAGAAATTTCAAAGGCCAATGGGCGTTGCGTCGGCACGGTTTGTTCCGCACTTCCGACGACACGCGCGCCACCGTTCGGAAAATCAGCACCAAATTCGTCACCGTCAAAGTCGTCATTCGGAACGTCCGCCGATATATCGAGCGGCAGAGGATCCCGACGCGCGCGCAAAGCCAGCCAGAGGCCATGCATGATGACGAGGGCGATCAGCAGACCGCCGCCAATTAGAATGTAGTCCTCGGACACAGCATCAACCCCGTTTTCCGCGTGTTTTCCACATTAGGCGCTATACGGCAGCCATTGCCGCCGCCTCATCCAAATCCACCGAAACCAGCCGCGACACGCCCGGTTCATTCATAGTCACGCCCAGAAGCTGGTCCGCCATTTCCATGGTCAGCTTGTTGTGCGTGATCACCACGAACTGCACTTCGCTCGACATTTCCTCCAACAGCTCGGCGAACCGAACGACGTTCGTATCGTCAAGCGGTGCGTCCACCTCGTCCAGCAAGCAAACCGGACTCGGATTGAGTTGGAAGATGGCAAAGATCAGCGCAATCGCGGTCAACGCCTTCTCGCCCCCCGACAACATCTGTATGGTCGAATTGCGCTTTCCGGGGGGACGGGCCATCAGGCTCACGCCCGCGTCAAGCAGATCATCGCCGATCAGTTCGAGATAAGCGTGTCCTCCGCCAAAGACCTTCGGGAATAGCGTCTTCAAGTGCTCGTTTACCGCGTCGAAGGTCGTCTTGAATCGCGTCTTCGTCTCTCGATCAATCCTTTTGATCGCCGACCGCAATGTGCTGAGGGCCTTTTCCAGGTCGTCATTCTGCGCGTCGAGATAGCGCTTGCGTTCCGACTGTGTTTCCAACTCTTCGAGCGCAGCGAGATTGACCGCGCCCAGCCGGGTGATCTGCCGCTCGATCTTTTCTAGCCGTTCGCGCCAAACCTGTTCATCGGCATCCTCTGGCAATGCTGCCGAGGCCTTATCCATCGTCAGACCGGTATTTTCAAGCTGTTCGGATAGATCAGCGCACCTGGCCGCGACACGCTCGCGCTCCAACTCGGCGTCATGGAGGCCGCTTCTCGCCTCGTCCACCGCCGCATCACTTTGCCGACGTTCTTCTTCGCGGGAGCGTATCTCGCTATCCGCCCGCTCCACGCGGCGACGAATTTCTGTCAGTTGCTTCTCCACGCCAACTTTTTCCCGGAGTTTCTCTTGCAGCGAAGCTTCGAGCATTGGCAGCGGTTTCAGGTTCGCGGCGATTTCGTCCTTGTAGTCGCGCACAAGGCCTTCGAGTTCCGCCCGCTGACCGTGCAATCGCGAGCGAACCATATCGGCGGAGGACAGCCTGGTCGTCAAACGCTCGTATTCTATTCGCAACGCATGCAGGCGCTCGCGGCGCGCCGTCGCGTCCTGCCGCGCTGTTTCCCATCGCTGTACCCAGCCCGTACGGGCGCTATGCAATTCGGCACGCTCCGCGTCAAGCGTTTGCGCATCCCGCTTGAGCGATCCGACGCGTGCTTGCGCATCGCGCAAGCGATCCATCTCCGAAGACATCTGCGCCTCGGTCTCATCGCGCTCGGCTTCAGCGCGCCTCTGGCGCGCCGTCGCTTCCTCCATTCGCACGCGACGCACGCCTTGCTCGGTTCGAAGACGGGAAAGCAGGTCGCCGTAGTCCCGATATTGGTGCTGCAAGCGGTCGCGATGGTCATCGAGCTCCGCAACGCGCTGTCGGCCCTTGGCCAAGAGGTCGTCCAGTTCGACCACATTGCCATCGGCCTGCGCCAATCTGGCGCTGAGGCTTTCCAGGCCCGCAGCGCGCTCGACGACCCCGAGCGTTGGATCCTCTGTCCGGTTGATACGAATCCAATCGGGACCGAGCCAGACAGCATCCCGCGTGATGATGCTCTGGCCGCAACGCAGATCGCGCCGATGGGCCAACGCGACCTCCAATGTCTGGGCCGCGAACACACCGGCCAACATGGCACCAACCGGTCCCTTGTCGGTGCGCACCAGCGCCGTCAAACGGGGAAGTTCCACGCCGTGCTCATTTCGGTCGATCTCTCGACCTTCGTACAGCACAACGCGACCCACTTCGAGGTCGCGCAAATCGTCTGCAAAGTGGCCGACATCGTCGACCCTGATCGCGCGCAGATCAGCGCCGAGAACCGTTTCCACGGCGCGTTCCCATCCCGGAACCACGATCAGCTCGGCACCAAGCCGCAGCCCCCGGTCCAGCCCGAGCGCCTCGATCCAGTCCTGCGCCTCGTGGTTCTCGCCGCCCAGCGCCGCCTGCTGCAATGCATCCAAAGCGGCGTATTCGTCCCGCAAACATTGCGTTTCGGCTCGCGCCGCTTCCAGCCCGTTCTCGTCTGCGACGACAGCCTGGCGCGCCGACGCCAGTTCGGCAGTGCACATTTCAAGCTCCGCGCCCGCCACGTCATGGCACCGTTCAGCCTCGTCCAACTCCCCCGCCAGATCATCGGCGGGGACAGTGTTTTCGCCGGACTGATCTTCGAACTGCGCCAAGCGCTGGCGCAACCGATCGATCGTCTGCTGGATGTGCTCGACACGGTTTTCTTCCACCCGCAATTCGCGGTCATTGGCCGACGCGCGGGAAACGAAATCGGACTGCGCGGTATCGCTCGCGCGCATCTCGTCTTCGGCAACGGTCAGTGCGTCGGATACTCGACCGTCTTCCTTTCGAGCCGTTTCCAATTCCGGCACTTTGGCGGCGATATCCGTTTCCAGCAGCGTCACTTCCCGCTCGTCCTCCGCAAGCTGGCGCGCCGTTTCGTCGAGTCGACGTTGCGCGCTTGCGAGGTCGCTCTCAAGCTGCCTTTGGCGCCGGCGATTGAACTTGATGGCCTCCTCAGCCTGTCCGATTTTTGCGCCGATTTCGTAGGACAATCCCTGAACCTGGTTGAATGCATCCGAGTGTTCCTGTTGCTCGGCTCGCGCCCGTTCGATGTTCGCATCATCGCGACGCAAGACGCTTCGCGCCCGCTCGTATTCGACTTCCAGCCGCTCCAAGGCTCGGCCACGTGCGGCCAGGTCCACGTTCACGCCCCTGATCCGCAGCACCAGCAACTCCGCCGTGCCCAGGCGTTGCTCTCCCTTCAGCTCCCGGTACCGCGCCGCCTCGCGGGCCTGTCGCCGCAAGTGATGCAACCGGCCTTCCAGTTCGTCCCGGATATCGCGCAGACGATCAAGGTTCTCCATCGCGCGCCGCATCCGGTTCTCGGTCTCGCGGCGGCGTTCCCTGTACTTCGAGATACCGGCGGATTCCTCCAGGTAGGCGCGCAAATCCTCCGGTTTGGCTTTGATCAACTCGCCGATCATGCCCTGCTCGATGATGGAATAGCCGCGCGGTCCGAAACCCGTACCCAGGAAGACGTCGACGATGTCGCGACGACGACACCGGTTTCCGTTCAGATAGTAGGTGGAGTGGGCATCCCGCGTGACTTCCCGGCGTACGGCAATGCGTCCGAAACTCGCATATTCTCCACCGAGGCGACCGTCAGCGTTGTCGAAGATAAGCTCGATGGACGCCATTGCAGTCGGTTTGCGTGAATTCGAGCCATTGTTCGTGCCATTGAAGATGACGTCGGCGATGGACTCCCCCCGCAACCTGAGCGCGGAGCTTTCGCCCATCACCCAGCGAACGGCATCGACAATGTTCGACTTTCCGCAGCCGTTCGGGCCAACAACGGCACACCGATTTCCGGGGAAGTTTACCGACGTCGGATCGACGAATGATTTGAAGCCGGTCAGCTTGATTTCGTCAAGACGCATGCAGCGAGTGATCGTATTCGCTAGGCCAGCGGTAGTGTACCGAAATCGGGCCCTAATGGCACCTTTAGGAAATCGTTAGCACAGACAGGCGCAAGGCGACCTGCGCAGTGCGATGCGGGCCCTGGCTCGGCGCTTTGCCTTCGAACTCCTCCGTCCCAAACAGTCTCGATGGCTGTCCCAAAACCGTATGGCTGTCCCAAAACCATGGCTGTCCCAATGTTGAGTCCCAATGTTCAAACATGGCTGTCCCAAAACCGTGGCTGTCCCAAATTCAAACATGGCTGTCCCAAAACCGTGGCTGTCCCAAACGAACCGGACGAGGCGATGCGGAGAACGTGAGGAGGCAGGCCCCGGTCGTGTTCGTGCGAGCTAAGGCAGTCGACGATCGATGTGAAGTCGTACCGGTTCGGCGCTCGGGCGTCCGACCCAGGTCGCGCTTTCCATGTCTCCGACGACGGCGGTGGCCGATCCGCCGAGAGCGACCCGGGCCACCAATTCGAGAGTCTCCGCTCCCTTCAACCCGCGACCCGGCAGCATGGCGTCGGCGTCCGTCAGTTCGATCCGCGCAGGCAGATCACCCGCAGTGAGACGTTTCACGGCCAGGGGCGGTCCCGGCCGTTCAGGGTCCCGCGCTATCACGAACACGGTCGCGACCGAAGCGACGTCGAAGGCCGCATCGAGAGAAACGTCCACGGTCGTCGTCGCTATCGTGGGGATTTCATCCGCCCCGAAGGCCAATTCGACGCGAGGCTGCGCTCGGGGATCCACGGGTTGTGTGGATATTTCGAGGTCATCCCCCGCAGCCATGGCACTGCCGGTTTCCGATAGCCGCGCCACCACTTCAACCAGACCTCCCACCGATAACCGCGGTGCCGCGCCCATCCCCACAGTGTCGTCAAGCAGTACGGTCTGAGATGCCTCGGCCCTTCGGCGCACGACGGCCAGGGGCATGCCGCCCGCGACTGGACGCGCAAAGACGATCAGCCAAGGCCGGCGCGTCTCGCCTTCCACCTTGACGAAGACCTCGATCAAGGGCCGCGCGGGGTCAAGTTGCAACCGGGCAACGGTCAGCAATTGCTCCAGAAGCGCGCGACGCGATTCCGGCAACGGCTGTCCAATGGCACGCGCCAGGTAGCCCGAGGCGTCCGCGAACGCCCCGCGGCGCAGCGCGTCCATGGCCAGCATTTCGAGCATCGCAGGATGGTCCGGACGCGCGGCAAGCACATCCTCCACCACCTGGCGGGTCGTGGCGGTCATGCCGCCGGCCGCAAGGTAGCTTGCTTGCGCCCACGCCGCATCGATCTCTTCGTTCGGACCTGCCAGATCACGAAGCCTCGCAAAGGCATCCTCCGCGCCGCCGTAGTCGGAGAGTCGCATGCGGGAGTGGCCCAGAAGAAACCAGGTATTCGCATCCTCCGGATTGCGCGCCACGCGCGCCGCCAACGCTTTCTCCGCGCGCGCCAGGGTATCGGCGTCAAGTTCGCCACCGGCCAACACGTCCCCCGCCCGCGCCAAAACGGTCGCATGAGGTTCGCCCCAGATTGCGTACAAGCCCACAGCGACAGCGGCTAGTGCCAGCGCGGCCAACGCGACGAGGCGCATCGACGGACGCGCGCCCTGGATATCTTGCGGCCCGGAGACACCCCCCTTCCCGGCGCCGCCTCGCGCGGCACCCGGCTGCGCTTCATCGCTGTCTCGCGACCTGTTCGCGGAGTTCGGTCCGGGACCATCCGCCTCGATCAAGTCGAGAGCCAGTTCTTCTTCCAGCTCAGCCAGGGTCGAAGTGTCGAGCGACTGGACGCGGCCCTCCGTGATCAATTCCCGGCGCCGGTCGGCAAAGAGGGCAGCGTTGGCACCAGCGCGATCCAGCGCGCGCGCGCCGTGCCGCCGCGCACCGAAAACGACGTAAAGCACCACCACCGACGCGAAGACCGCCGTACCGGCGAAGACCTCGATCATCGCTCGTCTTCAAGCAACCGCGCGACCTGCTCGCGCTCCCGATTCGTCAGGGGAGCGCGCCGCCGAAACAGGCCCACACGCCCGATCACGACGATGGCAATCAGCAGCAGAACCGGGGGAACCACCCAAAGCGGCCAGTTCGTCGCCCGGAATTCGGGATCATAGAGCACGAAGTCACCGTAACGCGCGCGCAGGTGACCGCGCACATCGTCGTCGGTCGCGCCCTCTTCCAGCAGGCGCCGAACCGTGCGCCGCAAGTCCCGGGCGATCGGCGCGCCCGAACTCGCCAGCGATTCATTCAAGCACTTGGGACAGCGCAACTCCGCCAGCAACACACGATAGCGCTCGGCCAGTTCCGGGTCCGAGAAATCGAATCCGTCGATGGCCGAAGCGCCGAGCACGACAGCCGCCCCGATCAGCATTGCACAGATCCGCAGCATCATCGCAGCGATTGCAGCGCGGCGATGGCGGGTTGTAGTTCTTCGCGCCAGATGTTTTCGTTGACGTCGCCCACGCGTTTGTAGCGAATGATTCCCGCGGCATCCAGGAGAAATGTCTCCGGCGCTCCGTAGACGCCCAACTCGACGCCGAAATCTCCGGTAGCGTCCACGATGTTGAAGTCGTACGGATTTCCGTATCGCGTCAACCATCGGCCCGCTTCGATGGGATCGTCCTTGTAGTTGATGCCCATGATGGAGATACCGGCCTCATCGGCAATGCGCGCGAGTTCGCCGTGCTCGGCCAGGCATGTGGGACACCACGTTGCCCAGACGTTTACCAGGCGGCGTTCGCCGATCAGGTCCGCCCGGGTCGCCCGCGCGCCGGGCTCTCCCAGGATCGGCAGATCGAAGTCCGGAAACGGCTTATCTATCAGCGCGGATGGCAACTCGTGCGGATCGCGCAGGCTGAAACCCAGATACAGAAATGACGCCAGAACCGCGAACACGGCGACCGGCATGAACAATCGCGCCCGGTTCACGTTGCTTGCGAGGGGTACCCCCTCGCGCTGCTTTTTCTTGCGAGGGGATAGCCCCTCGCGCTGCTTTCTTTTGCGAGGGGATACCCCCTCGCGCTCCCCGGCTGATGGCTCCTCGTCGCGAGACTGCCTGCGTCCCGGACATCCTCCCGGACACGCAGTCGACGATAGCGCGGATCGGTCACAGCGAGCACACCGCCAAAAGCCATCATCAGGGCGCCCAGCCATACCCATCGAACCAGCACCTTGTCCTGGATGCGAACGCCCCAGGAACCGTCCGGAAGCTCGGAGCCAAGCGCGATGTAGAGGTCCCGCACAAACCCGGCGGCAATTCCGGCTTCGGTCATCACCTGCTCGCGTGCGCTGTAGCGACGCTTTTCCGGATACAGGCGCACGCCGCTGTCCGTAACGAACTCGGCCTGCTCCGCGATGTAGTTCGGTCCGTCAATCCGCCGCAACGCCGCGAAGCGATAGGTCACGCCGTTCAGATTCACGCTATCGCCGACAGCCATCCTGGCGTCGACTTCACGGGAGAATTCGCTGGTCGCGCCAATGCCTATCAAGGCCACGGCGAAACCGATGTGCGCAACCATCATCCCCAGGTATCCGCGCGACGTGCTGTCGCGACGGCGCCATAGGTCGGCACCGTGGACCAGCATGATCCAAAGACCGAGGGCGACGGCGGCGGCGGCACCCACCTTGAAGGTACCGCCAAGCGCGAGCGGCAGTGCCAATCCCATGCAGACCGCGGCCGCGCACATCAAGCCCGCGTTTTTCAACAGCGCCGGCGGCGTGCGTTTCCACCGCGAGACCGGCGCCACCGCGAGGAAGCACGCCAGAACGCACATGAGCGGAACGAATCCCTTGTTGAAATAGGGGGCGCCCACCGATGTCTTCTCTCCACCGGTAATGGCTTCGTGGGCAAGCGGGTACAAGGTCCCGTGCAGGACAAAGGCCAATGCGACAACAAGAATCGCATTGTTGACCAGCAGCAGCAGCTCGCGGGAAAAGCCGCCATAGCGGGCTCTGCTCATGATTGTCGGCGCCCGCAGCCCATAGACCGTCAGCGCGCCGCCCACAGCCAGCGCCAACAGGGCAAGAACGAAGAGTCCGCGCTCCGGGTCCACGGCGAACGCATGCACCGAGGTCAATACCCCGGAGCGGACGATGAACGCACCGAGCAGCGACAGCGAAAAGGCCGCAATCGCAAGCAGCGCAGTCCAGCTCTTGAACGCGCCACGTTTTTCCGTCGCGGCAAGGGAGTGCAGCAGGGCTGTGCCCGCCAGCCACGGCATGAACGACGCGTTCTCCACCGGGTCCCAGAACCACCAGCCGCCCCAACCGAGCTCGTAGTACGCCCACCAGCTACCCAGAGCGATCCCGACGGTCAGAAACGCCCACGCCACGTTCGTCCAGGGTCGGGACCAACGCGCCCAGGCCGCATCCAGCCTGCCGCTGACGAGCGCCGCTATGGCGAAGGAGAACGCCACGGAAAAGCCGACATAGCCCGTGTAAAGCAATGGCGGATGCACGATCAGCCCGAAGTCCTGGAGCAAGGGATTCAGGTCCGCACCCTCGACCGGCACGCCGGGCAACAGGCGCTCGAAGGGGCTGCTTGTCGCCAGCAGGAACAGCAGGAAACCGAAGTTGAGCAAACCCATGGTCCCCAATACGCGACCGAAGATCTCGTCCGGCAACCGCCTGCAGCCCAGGCTCACCGCCCAGGTCCATACCCCCATGATCAATGTCCACAGGAGAAACGAGCCCTCGTGCGCGCCCCAGGTCGCGCTGATCCGGTAGTACCAGGGCAGCAAGCTGTTCGAGTTTTCCGCCACGTACGCGACGGAAAAGTCGCTCAGGAGAAAAGCCCGGACAAGCACCGCGAAACCGAAAGCGATCAAAAGAAACTGGCACGAGGCAAGCGTCGCCGCCAGGCTGCGCCAGACGCCGTTGACGGCGCTGAGGTGGCCGACGACGCCGAGAGCAAGGGCCACCAAGAGGGCGGCGACCACGGCAAAGTGTCCGATTTCGACGATCACGGCGCGACCGCGCGCACGCCGGAGTCCGGGGGACCACAGGCTTCCCCCTCGACGGCAATCCCGGCCATTTCAGGCGGCATGTAGTTTTCGTCGTGTTTGGCCAAGACCCCGGACGCCTGGAACTCGCGCTCGGTATCGAGCTGGCCCGTAACCAGGATACCCTGCCCCTCGCGAAACAAGTCCGGCAGGATGCCGACATGGCGCACCACGAAGTCGGAACCCCGGTAATCGGTGAGCACAAAGGACACGCTGAGTCCACTGGCGTCGTGCGTCACGCTGTCGCACACAACCATACCACCCGCACGAATCGAGACGCCCGTCGGCGCTTCACCGTTCACCACCCGTTCCGGCGGATAGAACAGATTGACGCCTTCTTCCAGAGCGGTAAGCACCAGAGCGGCGGTGACGGCGGTGCCGCCCAGCAGGAATACTGTCGCAACCAGGCGGTTGCGGCGCCGTGTATTCACTCGGCAGCCCGCCTTCGCTCATCATCGGCGCGATGCACGGCAAGGAAACGCCGGCGAGAGAGGATGGGACGCGCGCCGATGGCGATCAGCGCCGTCCAGGCGATGCCGTAGGCGAGCCACACATAGAGGCCGTGGCCACCCATCGCAAGGAACGTGAAGAACTCGTTCACGACCCGCTTCCCGACCGCGCCCGCGCGACCCAGTCCCGCACCCACGCCGTATCCGACTCGCGCTCGAGAATCTCATTGCGCAGGCCCCCGAGAACAACCGCGGCGACGAAGCAATAGAAGCCGACGACGTTGACCAGCAACGGCAACCACATCTCCGCAGGCATCGTCGGCTGTTCGATCAACGAAAAGCTCGCGGGCTGGTGCAGTGTCAGCCACCAGTCCACCGAATATTTGATGATGGGCACGTTGACGGTGCCGACGATGGCGAGGACCGCCACGGCCTTGCCCGCCTGTTCCCGCCCGGGAATGGCCTGGCGCAGCGCCATCAGGCCGAGATAGAGAAAGAACAGCACCAACACCGAGGTGGTGCGCGCATCCCACACCCACCATGCACCCCAGGTCGGTTTGCCCCAGATCGCCCCCGTCAGCAGCGCCACGCCGGTGATCGCCATGCCGACCGGCGCCGTCACGGCTATGAACATATCGGCGAGTTTCATGCGCCAGACCAGCAGCACGACTCCGGCAGCACCCATCGCCAGGTACAGGGCTTCGGCGAGATGCGCCGTTGGCACGTGCACGTAGATGATGCGGAAGCTGTTGCCCTGCTGATAGTCCTGGGGCGCGAACACGAGCCCCCATACCGCACCGGCCACCAGGAGGGCAACGCCGATGATGGCGAGGGCCACAAGCCACGGTCTGGTCATGTCGAAGAACCACCGGGGCGAGCCGAGTCTGTGCGCAAATTCGACTAGCCGATCCACCCTGGCAGACTGTCGGATTTGACGCATTAGCGGCAAGTCCGACCGTGCGGTAGGTGGGCTTGGGCGGGGGCAAAAGACGGCGCCCGCCGGGGCGACGGTTTTTGTGGCACTAGTACTCCTGACTCAATCTCAACGCGAAGCCGACGGCAAAGGGCGCGAAAGTCGCCGCCGCCGCCAGCATCGTCAGCAACCACAGCAACTGCGGCAGCGCGCTCAAGCCCGATGCGGCGACCACACTCGCGCTGGCGCCGAATACGAGCACGGGCACGTACAACGGCAGTGCGATCAGGGCCACCAGCAAACCGCCGCGACCCAGCCCCGCCGTCAATGCCGCCGCCACCGCGCCGATAGCGGTTAGCGTTGGCGTGCCGATCACCAGGCTCAGCACCAGCACGGGCAGCGCCTGCGCCGGCGCCTGCAGCATGAAACCCGCCACGGGGGCGAAAAGGACGAGCGGCAGCCCGCTCACGCACCAGTGCGCAGCGAGTTTGCCGAGCACGGCGAGGAATATCGGCCGGCCATGCAGCAGCATCTGCTCCAGCGTGCCGTCCTCGAAATCGCGCCGAAACAGGCCCTCGGCCGCCAGCATGCACGCCAGCAGCGCGATGACCCATACGACGACCACGGCCACGGCGCCAAGCGTCTTCAAATCCGAACTGAGGCCCAACCCGAACAGTGTCACCGCTAACGCGAAAAAAGCCACGGGATGCGCCGCTTCGCCGCGCGAGCGAAAGGCGATCCGCAAGTCTCGCCCAGCCTGGGCCAGGACGATCACGTCGCGAGTTCCAGGCGTCGCGCGCCGACTACGCCCAGGTCCTGGTGCGTCGCGCAGACCACGGCACCGCCACCGCTGCATTGCGTCCGAACCAGAGAACGCACGATGTCCCGACCGGATTCGTCGAGGGCGGCAAAGGGCTCGTCCAGCAACCACAGCGGCGCGGAACTTGCCGTCAACCGCGCCAGCGCCGCGCGCCTTTGCTGACCGGCGGACAGACTTCGGCAAGGCACCAGGTGGAAACCGTTCAGACCGACTTCGCGCAGCGCCGAGAGGCAGTCCTCGCGCCGATGTTCACGCCCCTGCAGCGCCAGATACCACCGCAAGTTCTCCAACGGTGTCAGTAGTGGACTCAAGCCCGGCTTGTGGCCGAGGTACAGCCGCTCGTCGGCTGCGACATCCACGCGCCCGGATTCTTCGGTGAACAATCCCGCAATGCACCGCAGCAGCGTCGTCTTGCCGCTGCCGTTCGGCCCTCGGACCTCCATCAACTCGCCCCGACCCAAGTCGAAATCGATGCCTTGAAACAATCGGCGGCCGCCCGCGCTGCAAGCCAAATCGCGTACCGACAAGAGGTGCCCGTTCAACCGTTCGTCATCGCGGTGAAAACCGGCATTATAGGTGCAAGCGGAGCATCTTGTGCCGACCCCGGGAATCCGCGCGAGAGCCCCTTTGACGGGACCCGAATACCGCTGCACGAGTTCCTGCCGGAACCTCGCGACGCTCGGCTCACAACTCCCGCAAGACCAGCAGAGGAGGCGACCGAACGAGCTTGCGCGTTCCGAGATAGCCGACGCTGGCGATGAGCGCCATGCCCACCGCGGGACCCGCGATCCAGAGCCACGGGTGGATTTCGTAGTCGAGTTCGAACACTCGGGTCTGCAGGGCGAACACGGTAATTTCCGCGCCGATGACGGCGACGATGCCTGCGAATGCGCCGAGGACGGCGAATTCTCCCACCAGAGCGCCGGCGATCAGGTTGCGGGTGCCGCCCAGAGCGCGCACCAGCGCATGCTCCTTCATGCGAGTTTCGTGGCTCGCCTGTATCGATGCGATGAGCACCAGGGCGCCTGCCCCGAGCACCAGGCCAAGAATCAACTCGATGGCCCGCGTGACCCGATCGATGATGCGTTCGACCTGGGCGATGATCGCGTCCACCTCGATCACCGTAATGGTCGGATGCGCCGCAAGCAGCCGATTGAGGAACCGCTTGCGGTCGGGTTCGAGATGGAAACTGGTCATGTGCGTTGTCGCAAATGCCGCCAGTGCCGGACGCGAGAACACGATAAAGAAATTCGGCTGCAAGCTATCCCACTCGACCCGGCGCAGATTCGCTACCCGCGCGGAGACCGGCAACCCGCCGATGTCGAACTCCAGCATGTCGCCTACGCTCAAACCATTGCCCCTCGCGTAGTCCACCTCAACAGAAATCAGTGCTTCGACCGTATCGGCGGGCCACCAATCGCCCTGTTCCATCACATTGTCGCCGGGCACGTTATCGGACCATGTCAGGTTTCGCTCGGAGCCGAGGCCCGGTCCCAAATCCTCACCCCTCTCGCCGTGGCGCCCACGCCAACCGCGCGCTGGCTCGTCGTTGACGGTGACGACGCGGCCCCGAATCATCGGATACAGCTGGCCGTCGTAGTCCGTATGCTCACGCAACAGGTTTTGGACCGCGCCCACTTCGTCGCCCGCGATATTGATGAGGAAATGATTCGGCGCGTTCTGCGGTATCTGGGACCGCCATTCCGCGAGCAGCGCCGTGCGCACCAGGAACAATATCAACAAGATCATGATCGCCAGGCCGAAAATCGTGATCTGCGCCACGTTTTCCCCGCGCCGGCGCTGCAATCCGGCAAGCGCCAGGCGCCACGAACTGCCCGCCTGCATGCCGACCATTCGTCCGCCCCGCAGCAATGCGAGCGCGACGATGGCGAACACCCCGCAAACTGCGGTTCCCCCAGCGAGCGCCCACACGGTGAGCCAGGCGCTTTCGCTATACCAGACAAGCAATCCGATGCTGCCCACGGCGGCGAAGCCATAGGTGATCGCATTCGACAGCCCGCGGTCCGGTTCGCGGCGGATCACGCGCATGGGAGAGATGCGGCGCAGGTTGAGCAGCGGCGGCAATGCGAACGCCGCGAGGCACACGAAACCGGTGACGCTGCCGACCACGAACGGGTTAGGTCCAGGCCAGGGCAATCGCACGGGCAGGTAGGCCGACAGTGCGGCGATGATGCCGAGATGCACCAGAATGCCGAGCAAAAGACCGGCCAACACGCCCGCTACACCGATGATCAGGAGCACGCCGACATACCCCCAAAGGATATCGGCCGGCGTGGCACCCAGCGTCTTCAACACCCCGACGTGGCTATAGTGGCGCCGCGCGTAGCGATGGGCCGCCAGGGCCACCGCAGCGCCGCCGAGAAGCACGGCGAGCAGGCCGCCGAGCAAGAGAAAACTCTCCGCCCGGTCCAGCGCGCGGCCGATCGTCGGACTCGACTCCTTGATGGTGCGCCAGCGGTAGTTCGGCGTCAGATCGTCGCTTATGGAAGCTTTGAGATCCGCCAAGGTTTCGGCGTCCCCCGCCAGTAGCAGCCGATAGGACACACGACTGCCCGGCTGAATCAGTTTCGTCGCCGGAATGTTTTCGACCCGCATCAACAGGCGTGGGCCCAGATCAACGAAGCTGCGACCCCGATCCGGCTCCGCCGTCAGGACACGCGCCACACGGAGTTCCGCATAGCCCACTGAAACCGTATCGCCCAATCGCAGTCCGAGCGCGGGGAACAAGCGCGAATCCAGCCACACCGCGCCGGTCGCGGGCACGGTATCGGTCACCCGGTCGGGACCGAACGGTTCGTCCGCGATCCGCACGGCGCCGCGCAGCGGATATCCCGAACCCACGGCTTTCACCGAGACGAGTTGATTGCGCGCATCGGGGGAGGCGTTGGCGAACAACATGGACGGGAAGCTGACGACATCCACTTGCGCAAGTCCGCGCTCGGCAGCGGCTTCGCGGAGCGCGTCGGGAATGGGCCGAGAGGAGCTGATCACGCTGTCGGCGCCGAGGAAGGTCGTCGCCTCGGCCAATAGCGCCTGCTGCAGGCGATCAACGAACAAGCTGATCGCCGTCACCGCGCCCACGGCGACCAGCGCAGCCGCCAGCAACAGCCTGAGTTCGCCGGAACGCCAGTCCCGCGCGACCAGCCTCATCGCAAAGCGGAGGTTCATACCTCGATTCGTCCCGCTTCGAGACTGAGGACGCGACCGCAGCGGTCCGCAAGGGCCGTATCATGAGTGACCAGCACCAGCGTGGTCTGCGACTCTCGATTGAGCGCGAACAGGAGGTCGATCACGCGGCCACCGGTCGAAGTATCGAGATTTCCGGTCGGTTCGTCGGCGAACAACACCTTGGGACGCGAGGCGAAGGCTCGAGCAATCGCGACGCGCTGCTGCTCGCCGCCGGACAGTTGCCGAGGGTAGTGCGTAAGCCGGTCGGCGAGTCCCACGCGATCGAGATACATCCGCGCATCGTCCCCCGCGTCGGATTCGCCGCGCAGTTCCGCTGGCAGCATGACGTTCTCCAGGGCTGTCAGGCTCTCGATCAACTGGAATGTCTGGAAAACGAAACCGACGCAGCGCCCGCGCACCCGGGCACGGTCTTCTTCGGGCATCGCGGTGATTCTGTCGCCATCAAGCCAGACGTCGCCCGCGGTCGGCAGATCGAGGCCCGCCAGGATGCCGAGCAGCGTGGTCTTGCCCGATCCGGACGCCCCCACCACCGCGACGGACTCCCCGGCGTTGATTTCCAGGCTGACGCTGTCCAAGATCGAGAGTTGGCCTTCCGCCGTGGCTACGGTCTTGCAGACATTATCAACGCGCAGAATCGGGGCGGCCGCACTATGGTTGTTCATCCGATTGCTGATGGTCTCCGCAGTTGCGGGCGCGAGTCCCGCGGCGGATTCGCGCGCGGGCTCTCCCTTGCGAGATGTGAACCAAACGATACTGGTGTTGGGCGACAGTATCAGCGCGGCCTACGGGATTCAACGCGAGCAAGGCTGGGTGGCGCTGCTCCAGGAGCGCCTCGATGAGAGAGACGCGCGCGCCCGCGTCGAGAATGCCAGTATGAGTGGTTGGACCACCAGCGACGGTCTTGCGCAGCTGCCCAGGCTCCTCGACTACCACCGGCCGGACATCGTCGTCATCGAACTCGGCGGCAACGACGGGCTGCGAGGGCTTCCCCTCGCCCGCATCCGGGCAAACCTGATCACCATGATCGAAACATCAAAGGCGCGAGGGGCGCGCGTGATCGTTGTCGGGATGGAAGTGTCGCCGAATCTCGGACCTCGCTACACGGCGGCGTTCCAGAACCTCTTCAGGGAGATCGCCGACAAGACGCGGACGGCGCTGGTACCGTCCCTGTTCGCCCGATTCGATGAGACCATGTTCCAACGCGACGACATCCACCCCACTGCCGGCGCGCAGTCCGTGATCCTGGACAACATCTGGCCGGAACTGCTGCCGATGCTGCGTTAGCGGCAGGTACCCGCGTCAGCTCTCGCGGGCGCTGCCGCCGAGGCATGGCGGCGACATCGGCGTATCGCCGAAGCGATCTCTCCAGTCTCCCGGCGCGTAGGCGTGAAGCGCCAGCGCATGCACGGGGCCGGCGAGTTCTTCTGCCAGCGCAGCATTCACCATGCGGTGCCGATCTATGAGACGGCGGGCGTCGAAGCACTCCGCGACGATCACCACCTTGAAGTGAGACTCCGATCCCGCCGGCACGTTGTGGTTCGAACTCTCGTCGTCAACCGTCAAATGCAAGGGATCGAAGGCTTCGACGAGCTTCGTTTCGATGGTCTGGCGAACGCGCATTCGACCAGTTTAGCGCATCGGGCACCGGTGCCGCGGTTCCCACCCATCCGTTCGCGCCCCAACGACGTACGATCATTCTCGCTTTGCCCCTGGCCAATCGCGTTGTAGCTCGCGTTCAGATCGATCTCCCGGCAAATCGGGCCGCCTTCCCAAGTGCGGCGGCAACCGGAATACGGTAGATTGTTCCCATGAAACGCAGTGTACTGCTCGACCACCTCCGCGCCACGCACCTCAAGTCCGGCGACCGGGAGCTCGCGTTGTCAAACGCCAAGCGCATTGCGCGATTCCTGCGATCCAGCGGCGCCCGGCGGGTGGTCGGAATCGGCTCGGCATTCGATCCCGCACGGCCATTCACCCGCCGTTCAGACATCGACCTTGTCGTGGAAGGCATTGCGCCCCGAATGTTTTATTCGGTGTCGGCTCGCGCCGCGGCCATGACGAATTTCGACTTGGATGTGACGCCCCTGGAGTCAGCGACTCCCGCTCTAGTGCGCATCGTCAACGACGAAGGACTTGAACTGTGAAGTTCGAGGAAGTGCTGGTCCGGCGGCTGGCCGCCGAGATCGACGCTGAACTGGCAAGCCTGGATGCGCTTGAGCAGGAGTTTGCGAACAGGCCGCGGCAGGACGACACCTATTCGCTGCGCGCTTGCGGATCGATCCTGCACGACTTCTATAACGGCGTTGAACGCATTTTGGTTCGCGTCGCGCATGAGATCAACGGCGGCGTCCCGCAAGCGGGGCAGTGGCACCAGCAACTCATCGAGGACATGAGGCTCGACATTCCCGAAGTCCGCCCCGCAGTAATCGACCCCGAACTTGCTAAAACGTTGGGCGAATATCTTCGCTTTCGGCATGTCTTTCGTAACGTCTACGGATCGATCCTGGAAGCGGATCGCATGCGGCCGCTGGAACAGCGAATGCCCGCAACATTGGCCTCGTTCCGCGAACAAATCCGGGAATTCCTCTGTTGGATACTCGGCGGCGGGTAAGGAACAGTCCAGAATAGGATTTGATCGGCCGTTTGGGACAGCCATGAAAGTGGGGCCATTTGCGGCCGTTTGGGACAGCCATGAAAGTGGGGCCATTTGGGACAGCTATAAAAGGGACAGCCACGGCCGTTTGGGACAGCCATGAAGCCGACTTAGGCCAACTTGGGTGCGGCCGTTTGGGACAGAAGACGACGCTTCGCGACGGTACGGCGGCGCCGGTGCCAGACCTGGTGGAGCGCGACTTCACGGTGTCGCGGCCGAACGCGCTGTAGGAGAGCTTCTTCGCGACGCTCGAGTGCGAGTTGATCGAGCGCAGCAGTTTCCGCGCGCGGGACGAGGCGCGGTCGGCGGTGTTCGACTGCATCGTCCAACTTGGGGACAGCCATACAACTTAGAGCGACTTAGGCACAGCCATGGCCGACATAGGGACAGCCATGGCGGATGCACCAAACTGGAAGTGGCGAACAACCTCCCACGGCACCTTGGAGACGCAGTTTGGGACAGCCATAACGAGACGCAGTTTGGGACTGGACCTGACCCGCTTCGGTGGGCAGTTTATCACTTGAACAAATGGACCTTGCGGTCCCGCCGCCCTTGATCGGGGCGGTTCCCCGATACGGAGCGACGCCAATGGTGCGCGCCGCCCGTTTTCAAACGGGCGGGCGGCGCGCCTACGCGACCCGGCCGCCGGGCCGCGCTCCAAAGCTCCCGCGGGTCCGCCAGCGGCGACGTTCACGCCGCCTCCCGCATGTGGTCCCAACCGCCCCGGCGCTCGAACTCCGCCGGGCTCAGGTAGCCGATGGACGAGTGGCGGCGCTTGTTGTTGTAAAACCCCTCGATGAAATCGAAGATCGCCAGTTCGGCCTCGCGCCGCGTGCGGAACGTCGCGCGATCGATCAATTCGCACTCCAGCGTGGCGAAAAAACTCTCGCACAGCGCGTTGTCGTAGCAGTCGCCCGTCGAGCCCATCGACAGCCGCACGCCGGCGTCGCGGCAGCGGTTGCCGAACGCCAGCGAGGTGTATTGCGAGCCCCGGTCGGAGTGGTGGATCACGCCGCGCGCGCCGCGCTGCTCCAGCGCCATGTCCAGCGCGTCGAGCATCAGCCGCGTCACCAGTTCGGCGCCCATGCACCAGCCCACGACGCGCCTGGAATACACATCCACGACCACCGCCAGGAACAGAAACCCCGCCAGCGTCGGAACGTAGGTCGCGTCCGCCACCCACAGCTCGTCCGCCGCCGAAGCCGAAAAGTCGCGCCGCACCAGGTCCGGCGCCGGCTCCGCCGACGCGTCCGCCGCCGTCGTCTTCGTCCATTTGCGCCGATCGACGCCGCGCAGGCCGCTCTCCCGCATCAGCCGCGCCACCCGCTTGCGGCCAAGCCGCTCGCCCTCCTCCCGCAGCTCCGCGTGAATCCGCGGCGCGCCGTACGTGCCCCGCGAATCGCGGTGTATCGCCTCGATCCGCGCCGACAACCCGGCGTCCCGCCGCGCGCGCGGCGACGGACCCCGCCGCAGCCACGCGTAGTACCCGCTGGCGGAGACCCCCAGCACCCGGCACATCGTCGCCACCTTGTGATCGGCCCGATTCGCCTTCACGAACTCGAACACCTTTCCGGTATCGAGTCGGCCTCCCGCGCGAACCAGGCCGCGGCCTTTGCCAATATGTCGCGCTCTTCGCGCAGCCGCCGATTCTCGCGCTTGATCCGACGCAGCTCCGAACGCTCCTCGCTCGTCAGCCCGTCGCCGCGCCGGCCCGCGTCGCGGTCCGCCTGCCGCACCCAGTTGACGATCGTCTGCGCCGTCGGCTCGAACTCCCTCGACAACTCCGCCGGACTACGACCGGACCGAACCAGCGCCACCATCTTCTCTCGAAAATCCCCCGCGTACGGGCGTCGAGTCTTCGCCATAGGAACACCTCCTCCTATTAGGATCCATGTGTCCACTAAAGCGGGTCAACTCCAGACAGCCATAACGCAGTTCCCTAGGAGGGCGTCCGAGAACAGGGCACTTGGCGGCATTTTGCTCCTGCTGACGCGTATCGGCTCATGTCGGTTGCTCCGGCAACACGGCCCCGCCACGCGGCAAGTCGAGCCCAGACGTCTCGTTATGCTTTTTTCGACTGAAAAGGGGCGCGGCCAGACCGTTTCGTCACTTCCAGAGATCCCGCGGGCCCGATTCTACGCCATCGCCGCCCTTTGCCCGAACTCCAGGCACACCGCTCCCCGGAGCGCCGCATGGACCATTTTCTTGACGTTGTGCGCGGAGCAGACCAGCGAGAACTCGCTGTCCACCTTCGACTTGCCCCGCACACCGAAACCCCGGAAACCCGTGTTCTTGATCTGCCCGAACACCGGTTCCACTATCGCCTTGCGGCGTCGGTAAACGGCCCGACCCTCCGGCCGCGACATCCGCTCGTTCATCGCCCGGCGCAACGGCTCTTGGCCATCGCTCGTCACCGTCCGCGCCGCCCCGGACTTCGACCGGCAACAGCGATCGTGATAGGCGCAGGCCGCGCAAACCTCGGCCTCGCCCCGATACTCGCGCCGGCCCCGGGCGTCCACGCGCCGCAACGCCAGGAACTGGCCGCCGGGACAATGAAAACCGTCCCGCGCCTCGTCGTAGCGAAAGTCCGCCTTCACCAAGGGGCGATCGCTGTCCTCCACGCCGGTCGCGGCCGGCTTCTCGCCGCGGTCCGTCGCGATGTACGCCTCCACCCCCCGGTCCGACACCGCCCGCAGGTTGTCCCCCGAGTAATAGCCGTTGTCCAGGCTCATCTTGTCCGGCAAGCGGCCGCTCGACGCCTCCAGCTCGTCCAGCGCCCGGCCGACCTCGCCTTGGTCGTTCGCCGCTTGGCTGACGTGTTGGCCGACAATGATCTGCGCGTCCCCGTCCACCCCGATCTGCGCGTTGTAGGCGTAATCGAACGCCCCCTTCTTGCCCATGATCCGCGCGTCCTTGTCGGCGAAGCTGATCTGCTTCTTGTCCTCGATCTCCCGCCCCGGCCGCAGCTCCGCCTCGCGCGCCTCCAGCGCCCGCTTCGCCTCGCGTATCCGCTCCAGGCGCTGTTCCTTGTCGCGCAAGTCCTCCCGCAACTCGTAGCCCGTGGCGTCCCGGTACGCGCGGTCCTCCTCCTCGTCGCAGCGCCGCGCCTGTTCCGACAGCGCCTCGATCTCCTCGCACAGCGCGCGCTCCCGCTCCCGCATCCGACCGTAGCTCATCGCCTTGTGCTTCGAACTGTTCGCCTTGAACTTCGAGCCGTCCAGACTCACATGGCCCAGCGAAGCCATGTCGAGCTCCAGCGCCATGCGCACCGTCTGCTTGAAGCAGGACCGGAAAAAGTCCCCGCGGTCCTTGCGGAAATCGCTCAGCACCCGAAAGTTCGGGCAGTGCTTGCCCGCGATGTGCATGAACCCCAAATCCTCGTTGCACCGCTTCTCGATCTGCCGCGAACTGAAAACCCCGTGGCTGTACGCGTATATCAGAATCGAGACGATCTGCCGCGGCGCGTACGCGCGCTGGCCCCGGCGGCTGTATCGGGCGTCCACCTCCGAGGTGTCCAACTGCTCGAACAAGTCCCGATACACGAAACAATCGTGGTCGTCCGGCAGCAGGTCGAAAACGTTGCTGGGGAAAAGTTGGCTCTGGGAGTAATCCGCCGGGTAGTCCTTGAAGGGAGGCATCCAACACCCTCTCGTCAGCAAGGATCAAACGATATCACAAAGGATATGCGGGGGGTGCCCGTTCTCGGACAGCCTCCTAGTCGGATGCGCAGTTTGGGACAGCCATAACGCAGTTCCCTAGTCGGAAGGCTTCGCGGGACCACGGCATTCGCCGTTTCGTGGACGACTTCTGCCTAGGACTGCCTATTCGGACATCCATAAAATCGGTTTGCCGGATTCCGTCGGAACGACTATAGGGACACCCATGATCCGGTCCGCCGGACCCTCGTCGGTGGCGCACGGGCTCCTCGGGACAGCCCAACGTCGATCCGCAGGCCAATGCTCCGACCGACAAACGGCTACGCGCCGAAGCAACAACTTCGTACGCCATCAAGCGGCATCAGTCTCTAGGCCGAGCACCACCAAAAAACGGAAAATTCGTACCCATGACGCGCCCACGGTACGAGCTGATCAACCGCGAGGAAGGTGGTTTCTACCACGTGTTCAATCGCTGCGTGCGTCAAGCCCGCCTTTGCGGTGATGATCCCGTGACCAGCGAAAATCGAGACCACCGGCGCGGCTGGATTGAATTGAGGCTGCTTGCTCTGACAGATGTCTTCGCCGTCGACGTCTATGCCTATGCAGTAATGTCGAACCACTACCACATTGTCATCCACTATTGCCCGCAACGGGCGCGCACCTGGTCTGACGCCGAGGTCGTCCGACGCTGGTTGCAAGTGTATGGATCACCGAACACGAAACGCGCGCAGTCCGGGCAGGAATTGCAATATGACGAAGATTGGATTCGCGAGCGGCGGCAACGATTGGGTGACCTGTCGTGGTACATGCGCTGTCTTAACGAATACATTGCCCGTAAAGCCAACAGCGAAGACGGCTGCACAGGACACTTTTGGGAAGGGCGCTACCGCTCCAAGCCCCTGTCCGACGAGCGCGCAGTGCATGCATGCATGGCCTATAACGACCTGAACCCTTTCCGCGCGGGTCTGGTGGACCGTGTCGACGCCAAGCAACACACGTCGCTGCGACGTCGCCTGGAGGAAGCGGCACGGGAGCCAAAACGCCATGGCAAGCCGATACGCCCACTTCGATTCGATCAGGCGAAAGGACGAGTTGCTTCGGCGGGTGAATCGTTTCTAGCAACTACCCTCAGCGATTACCTGCAACAGGTGGAGTGGACCGCCGCGAATTCTCGCAGCGACGCGCCAACAGGCACCGATCCACCACTGCCGCTATGCCGTGCGAAAACCTGGTTGAAGTCCGTAGCGCGACAGCGTCAGCGCACCCGCAAGCACAAGCCACCCCTTCGGTCTTCCATAGCAGCTTGATCCGCTCAGCCGGATCCTTGTGTTCCACCGACTGACGGGCGAACTTCTGCGCCTGCAACTCGCCGCCCTACGCGCGCCCTTGGTGACGTTTCCATAGATCGGCCCGATGGGATGCCCGAAATAGCGTTGGCGGCGGCGGCGGGCGGCCCTGCTAAGTAGCGTTTCAATCGGTCCTCTGCCTTCTGGCGCTCATCGTGACTTGATCGAACCGCGAGCGGGAGCGGCCGATCATCCTGCACACTCCCGTTACCCTTTTACCGCGCAAGGGCATCGACCGCCGAGTCCTTGGAACCCAGTCGAATAGTCTGGTTCGGCCCGCGGCAACCCATTCCTACTTCGTCGACCGCGCGCTCCCGAGTTGCTTCGCTAGTTCGTGGGTGTCCCTATCGGTTCTTCTCCGAGTTGCTTCGCTAGTTCGTGGGTAGTTCGTGGGTGTCCCTATCGGTCTATCGGTTCTTATGGCTGGCCCTATCGATTTTCTCCTATCCGTTTCTAGTCTGAACTTCCAGATGATTTTCGATCCAACGCATTGATTTTCTGGATAATTCAAAAAATAGAGAGGGACGCTACTGGGAACGTTCCAGACGCACGCCGAGGCGCTTGAAGGCTTCGCGCTGTAGCGCGGTGGGCCGGGTGAGGACTTCGAACGGCACGGCGCCGGACACTCGGGGGACGACCCGGTTCCTGGCGATCGTCGCCAGGTCGCCGAGCAGGGTGCGGAAGCTGTGCACCGGATGTCCGTCGGCGGTGCGTTTGCCGCGGGCTTTTTCCCTGGCGGCGTCGGAGACCTTCGCCGGCGCCACGATGGATGTGCGCGCCGCCTCGGCGGCGGCCGGGTCGTGGTCGTCGAACAGCAGCGGCTTGAGCCGCTGGCGCATATGCCATTCCACGTAATAGGCCAGCATGCACAGGAACACATGCGCGCGGACCCGGTCGGCGGTTCGGTGGAACACGGGCCGCACCTTCAGGTCCACGGTCTTCAAGCTTCGGAAGGCGCGCTCGACCGCGCTCAGGCGCTTGTAGGCGCGCACGGCGCCCTCGGCGTCGAGTCGCGTCTCCGCCAAGCTGGTGCGCACGACGTACAAGCCGTCCAGCGCCGCCTCCGCGGCGATGGACTCGGGCTTTCGCCGATAGCCGAACGCGTCCTCTTCGATATCCAACTCGAAGTGCTTGGCCATCTTGTATTTGCCGACGACCTTGCCCACCCGCACGCCGATCTTGTCCGCGCCCTTCAGGCGCCGCTTCTCCCGCCTCGCGGCCGCCGCGACGGGATCGAGCAGCGCCTCGGTGGCCCGGAGCAGCTCTTCCCGCTTGCGCGCCCGCTCCTCCGCCAGCAGCGGATTGCGGCACACCATGAGGCGCTCGCCCGGATAGGCGTCGCTTCGGATCTCCACCAGGTCGGTCTCGTCGAACAGCGACAGCTGCACCGCGCCGGATTCCACCAGGGAGCGGACCGCCGGACCCCGCAGCGCGCTGATCCAGTCCAGCCCCGCCGGCCTCACGTCCTCGCGGATGCGCGCCTCGGTCAACATCCCGCGGTCGCCCACCAGCACCACCCTGGAGAACCCGAACCGATGCCGCAGCTTGTCGATCTGCGCGCCCACGGTGGCCGGGTCCGCCGTGTTGCCGTCGAACACCTCGACCGCCACCGGACGGCCCTCGGCGTCGCACAACAGCCCGAACTCGATCTGCAGCTTGCCGCGCTCGCCGTCGCGGGAGTACCCGCGCTTGGCCAGCGGACAGCGGCGCCCTTCCAGCCACACCGACGTCAGGTCGTAAAGCACCAGGGCGCCGTCCTCGAGATGCCGCTTGGCCAGGCGCCGCTCGATGGCGTCCCGGCGCTTGAGCAGCCAGTCCATGGCGGCGTAGAGATCGTCCTCGCCGCAGTCTTCCAGCCCCAGCGTCTCGGCGAGCGAGTCGCGCGCGGTCGCCTCGGCCAAGCCCCGGGCGGCGGCCAGTTTCGAGCCGGGGTCGACGATCCGGGCGACGATCATCGCCAGCACGCGCCGGCGCTCGGGCGAGTCCGCGCCGGCGATCGTCCGGTCCAGGCGCAGCTCGCGCAGCGTCCCGAGCGCGGCGGCGACATGGCCGTGGGGCCGAGAGCGAACGATGTCGAAGGCGTCGTCGAGGCGGGACACCGCGGCGCCGCCCTTGAGCAGCACGCGCAGGCCCTCGACCAGCGTCGGGGGCCATTTGGAGAGGTTGGCGAGGGTGCGTTTCCTGACCTTGCCGCCCTCGCGCCAGCCTTCGCGCAGGAGGATGGCGGGAGGCGAGCTGCGGTTGGGGACGGTTTCGATGTACATGGGAACGATGGTAAGACATATATCCACCAACTGCAACATAAATGTCATTTAATACATGGGAACACTTCGACAGTCCGAAAACACTGTTTCCGTATTGCAATCAATCGCTTAACTGCAATGAACGGGTCAAATGGCTGGAACTTCAGTCTAGTGTGGCTGTCCCTATCCGTCTTCGCTATCCGTCTTCGGTCCCTATCCGTCTTCGAGGACATGAGGCTCGATATTCCCGAAGTCCGCCCCGCAGTAATCGACCCCGAACTTGCTAAAACGTTGGGCGAATATCTTCGCTTTCGGCATGTCTTTCGTAACGTCTACGGATCGATCCCGGAAGCGGATCGCATGCGGCCGCTGGAACAGCGAATGCCCGCAATATTGGCCTCGTTCCGCGAACAAATCCGGGAATTCCTCTGTTGGATGCTCGGCGGCGGGTAAGGAACAGTCCAGAATAGGATTTGATCGGGCCGCGAGCTGTATGCGCCCGCTCCATGAGCAACCGGGTAGACTGACGAACGAATGTACGTCTACCTGATCGGCATCGGACCGGGATGCCTTGCCAGTTGCCGCATGAGATCGGGCCGGGTCGTCCTGTGACGCGGTCGGTCGTTCAGGTCGCGGTGCCGCGCCCTTTGCGTCGCGTTTTCGACTATGCGCTTCCCGCACACCTCCCCGGGCCAAAGATTGGCGCCCGGGTGCGCGTGCCGTTTGGCCGCTCCGAGGTGGTTGGGATCGTCACTGGATGGAGCGAGACATCGGTTCATCGCCTGAAACCCGTGATCGCCGTCCTCGATGACGATGGATTCCTCGCGCCCGACCTGATCGCGCTCGCCCAGTGGCTCAGCGGTTACTACCACCACCCCTTGGGCGAAGTCTATGCGACCCTGCTACCGAGCGCGGCGCGGCGGGGCGCGGTACCAGAATCTCGATGGCCGCTTTCCTGGATCGCGACGGCGGGCGATGACGGACGGCTTGCACGGGCTCCGCGCCAGCGGGAGGCGTTCGAGACTCTGCAAGGTCTCGCTGTGGCTGTCCCTGAGCAGGAACTCCGCGCCATCGGCATTGATCGGCGGACGCTGGCGGCGCTCGCTGACAAGGGACTTGTGAAGTCCGCGGAAACCAAGCCTGCCTACCGCACCGAGCGCTCGCCGATGTCGCTCAATCCGGAGCAGCGAGCGGCGGTACAAGCTATCCAGGCGTCCATCGGCACGCGCGCTACCCACGTGCTCGACGGCGTCACCGGCAGCGGCAAGACCGAGGTCTACATGCGGGCCATCGCCGAGGTCGTCGACAACGGCGGGCAAGTTCTGGTCCTGGTGCCGGAAATCGGTCTGACTCCGCAAACGCTGGCGCACTTTCGCCGCCGTTTCGGCGCGGCAGCGGCACTGCACTCTGCCGAAAGCGACATCGCTCGGCTCGGCACGTGGATGCAGTGCAGGTCGGGGGACCACAGGATCCTCATCGGCACGCGATCGGCGGTATTTACGCCATTCGCCAACCTTCGCCTGATCATTGTGGACGAGGAACACGACACTTCGTTCAAGCAGCAGGAGGGATTGCGCTACTCAGCCCGCGATGTGGCCCTAAAGCGCGCGCAGCTTCTAGAGATTCCGGCGGTGCTCGGCAGTGCAACGCCATCGCTGGAAACCCTCGCCAACGTCGCGCGGGGGCGATACCGGCGAAGCGTCCTGAAATCGCGTGCCGGCGGCGCCTCGATGCCGCAGTTCCGCGTGATCGATATCCGTGGCCGACGCTTGCGGGACGGCTTGAGCGATACGCTCCTCAGGGCCATCCGCGGACACCTGGATGTCGGAAATCAGGTCCTTGTATTCATCAACCGCCGCGGTTTCGCGCCGACATGCCTGTGCTCGACCTGCGGCTGGCAGGCGCGGTGCGTTGATTGCGATGCGCGGCTGACGCTGCATGAGTCTCCGCGCGCATTGCGCTGCCATCACTGCGACCGGCGCTACGCCTATCCGGATGCCTGTCCCGACTGCGGCGCCCATGCCCTCGTTCACCTCGGCACGGGCACCCAGCGCGTCGACGCCGCGTTGCGCGAACAGTTTCCGGACATCCCGCTCTATCGCATTGATCGTGACACCGCCCGCACGCCGACCAAATTCGCCGCACAACTCGACGCGATCCGCCAGGGCGGAGCCGCCATTCTTGTCGGCACGCAGATTCTCGCCAAGGGTCATCACCTGCCGGCGGTCACGCTCGTCGCCGTGGTCGATGCGGACAACGGTTTCCTGTCATCCGATTTCCGCGCGCCGGAACGAACCGCGCAGAATATCGTTCAAGTCGCCGGACGCGCCGGACGCGCCGAACGTCCCGGTGAAGTCTGGATTCAATCGTATGATCCCGGCAACCCGAACCTCGACGCGCTAATCGAGCGCGGTTACTCCGGATTCGCCGCGATTCAGGCCGCCGAGCGTCGTGCCGCCCGATTACCGCCGTACGCGGCGATGGCCATGCTGCGGGCGGAAAGCGCCGATGCCAGAGCGGCGGTCGAACTGCTACGGCTGGCGGCGGACGTAGTCCGTCGTGCTTGGGACAGCCACAGGCGCCATGCGTCAGACAGCCGCCAGAGTATTGAGCCAGGGACACCCACCCGACGGAGTGAGTTTGGGACACCCACCCGGAGTGGGTTAGGGACATCCATCCCGAGTTCCATCCCGAGTGAGCCTAGGACACCCACCCCTAGTGAGTTAGGGACACCCATCCGGGGCGAGCCAGGGACACCCATCCAAACAGTGGGGGACGGCCACGAGGAGTTCGAAATGATGGGACCCGCGCCCGCGCCGCTGGCGCGCTTGCGGAACCGCTTCCGCTACCAATACATGATCTGCGCGCGCCGACGCGGGCCTCTTCACGCGGCTCTGTCCGCCCTCGAAGCCGCGGAACTCGCCGTCCCCAACGTGCGCTGGTCCATTGACGTAGACCCCCTCGATACGTTCTGATTCTCAAATTTCCCACCGCCAGTAGAACCCGGATGCCCGCATCAAGCCAGAGAACGCCGTCTCGCCGGTTCAGCATGTCGTCCTTCGCCGCCGGCCTGGTCGTCGGGGTGGCCGTCGCCATGACTTCCGTCTACATCCTCGAAGCCCCGGCGGGTTCGGACTCGACATCGGCGGGCGAGGACGGCATTCCGACGGAAAACGGCGGTGAGCGGAAAGGCGGGCCCCGCTACGAGTTCTTCAAAAGCCTGCCCGCCGCCGAGGTTGCAACGGACACCGAGCCGTACAAGACCCTTACCCCGGGCGGGTACGTGAAACCGTCCGAGTACCTCGTGCAGGCCGGTTCATTCCGGCTGCAAGATGATGCGAACCGATTGCGAGCGCGGTTGGTGCTGACCGGCATGAGCGCCGACATCAGTATCAACACGCTGGACGACGAGGACGAGGTCTGGCATCGCGTAGTCGTCGGTCCGTTCAGCAGCAAACAGGACGCCGAGCAGACAATGGCCAGCTTGCGACAGCACGACGTGTCGCCGATTCTGCTGCAAGTCCCGCCTGCGGGCTGAAGTCGCGCGGCTTGGCGAAAACACCCTCGGCCAGTTGAAATCCCTCGTCGCGCTCCCCACTATCAACTGTTGACCACTCTCGGGAGCTCCGCGCTTTGCAGCAATTCAGAGGTACGACGATATTGTCGATTCGCCGCGGCGACATGGTAGCGCTCGGCGGCGACGGTCAGGTGTCCATGGGCGACACGATCATGAAGGGCAATGCGAAGAAGGTGCGGCGCCTTTACAAGGACACGGTCCTCGCCGGATTCGCCGGCGGCACCGCCGATGCGTTCACTCTCTTCGAGCGCTTCGAGGGCACCCTGGACAAGTATCGGGGGAACCTGACGCGGGCCGCCGTCGAACTGGCGAAGGATTGGCGCTCGGACCGCGCGCTGAGGCGGCTCGATGCCTTGTTGGCGGTCGCCGACAAGTCAGCCTCCCTGGTGATCAGCGGCAACGGCGATGTCATCGAACCCGAAGCCGGAATCATCGCGATAGGATCCGGCGGCGCCTACGCGCAGGCCGCGGCCAAGGCACTGCTGGAAAATTCCCCGCTGGACGCGGAAACTATCGTCGTCAAGAGCCTGGCCATCGCCGCAGACATCTGCGTCTACACCAACCATCAGACCACCATCGAGACACTGACCACCGTATGAGCACCATGGCCCCGCCTCAAATCGTTAGCGAACTGGACAAGCACATCATCGGCCAGGACGACGCCAAGAGAGCGGTAGCGATCGCGCTCAGGAACCGATGGCGCCGCATGCAGCTGCCCGACGAGCTGCGCGACGAGGTGACGCCGAAGAACATCCTCATGATCGGGCCCACCGGCGTGGGCAAGACGGAGATCGCCCGCCGGCTGGCCAGGCTCGCGAACGCGCCGTTCATCAAGGTCGAGGCGACCAAGTTCACCGAGATCGGCTATGTCGGCCGGGATGTCGAGTCCATCATCCGCGATCTTGCGGACGTCGCCGTGAAGATGCGTCGCGAAGGACAACTGGAACGGGTCCAGGATCGCGCCGACGATGCCGCCGAGGATCGCGTACTGGACGCGCTTCTGCCCCAGGCGCGCGGGAGCTCCGATCAGGGCGGCCTTAGCGACTCCGATACGCGCCAGATCTTCCGCAAACGGCTGCGCGAAGGAGCGCTCGACGAGCGCGAGCTGGAAATCGAACTGGACGCCATGCCGATCGGGGTGGAGATCATGGCCCCGCCCGGCATGGAGGAGATGACCAACCAGTTGCAGGACATGTTTTCGAATGTCGCCGGCGGCCGCAAGAAGAGCGTGCGCCTGAATGTCAGGGACGCGCTGCGGCGCTTGCGCGAGGAAGAAGCCTTCAAGCTGATCAATGAGGAGGAGATCAAGACGCAGGCGATCGAGGCCGTCGAGCAGACCGGAATCGTCTTCATCGACGAACTCGACAAAGTGGCCAGACGCTCCGAGACCGTTGGCGTCGATGTATCGCGGGAAGGCGTGCAACGCGATCTGCTGCCGTTGATCGAGGGTTCTACCGTGTCCACCAAGTACGGCATGGTGCGCACCGATCACATCCTTTTCATCGCATCCGGCGCCTTCCATCTGTCCAAGCCGTCCGACCTGATACCGGAGTTGCAGGGGCGACTACCGATTCGCGTGGAACTGACGGCCCTGGATCCGGACGACTTCAGGCGCATCCTCCAGGAGCCTCACGCTTCCCTGACCGAGCAGTACCGCGCCCTCCTCGCAACCGAAGGCGTGTCGCTGCATTTCACCGATGACGCGGTGGTCCGGATCGCGGAGATCTCCTGGCAGATCAACGAGCACACCGAAAATATCGGCGCCCGCAGGCTACATACCGTGCTGGAGCGCCTTCTCGACGAGATCTCCTTCGAAGCCTCGGGTTGCGATGGTCGCAAGGTGCTGATAGATGCCGAGTACGTCGATTCCCGGCTCGCCGATATCGCCGAGGATCGCGATCTCTCGCGCTATATCCTCTGAGTCCCGTGAATCCCATCGCCCTTACCTACCACCGCGACTCGCGCACCCTGGAGCTCGACTACGGCGACACAACGGCGGTATTGAGCGCGGAACTGTTGCGCGTGTTTTCGCCGTCGGCCGAGGTTCGCGGCCATTCGGAACAGGAACGCGTCCTGCAGACCGGCAAAAGACACGTCGGGATCAAGCAGTTGGAAGCCGTGGGCAACTATGCGATACGCATCGTTTTCGACGACGGCCACGATACGGGCATCTACTCTTGGCATTTCCTCAAGGAACTGTACGATCGACACGATGAGTACTGGCGCGACTACCTGACGCAACTGAAGCAGGCGAACGCTTCCCGGTTGCCGGCAATTCCCATCGGCCACTGGACACCGTCGCGCAAGCCGTGAAACCTCAAAGCTCGCCCGAGCGCGGGTCGGCGACAGTGGATTTCGGAGCCGAACCCGTGACCCCAAGCGAGAAAACCGCCCGCGTCGCGGGCGTGTTCCACACGGTCGCCCAACGCTACGACGCCATGAACGACATCATGTCCGTCGGCCTGCACCGGGCGTTGAAGCGTATCGCCGTCGACAGCCTTGCCCTGCGCGCGGGTCAACGCGTACTCGATCTGGCGGCCGGAACAGGTGACATGGCGCGGCTGATTTCTCCCATCGCCGGAACGACGGGCCGCGTCGTCCTGTGCGACATCAACGCCAGCATGCTGGCAATCGGCCGTGATCGCATGCTTGACGCCGGATTGACCAACGTCGTCCCCACGCGAGCCGACGCCGAGTCCCTGCCCTTTCCGTCGGCTACCTTCGACCGCGTGGTCATCGCCTTTGGTTTGCGCAACCTGACGGACAAGGAACGGGCCTTAAGCGAGATGCACCACGTCCTGCGCGCGGGCGGGCGGCTGTTGGTCCTTGAGTTCTCAACACCGCGCAGCGCCTGGTTGCGCGGCACCTACCGCGCGTTCCAGGGCTTGTGGCCGCTGGCCGGCCGCGTCGTCGGCGGCGACGCGGCGCCGTATCGCTACCTGGTCGACTCCATAGAGACGCATCCGAACCAGGCCGCTCTCTCGCTGATGATGCGTGACGCCGGATTCGCCGACGTGCGGGCGGACGACCTGTTGGGCGGCATAGCGGCCATGCACACCGGCACCAAACCGAACGACGCGACGCACGGCGGAACGGCGGCGTGAGTCGCATCCGCCGACTTGTCAAGATCGTTTGGACCATCGCCAAATACCGGCTCGACGAAGTCGCGCTATCCGTCGTCCCCGAAAGCCGACTGGTCCGGCTGTCGCCGTTCGCCCTGCTGCCCAAACCGACGCGTTCGCCCGCCGAGAGACTACGGCTGGCGATCGAAGACCTGGGGCCCATCTTTGTCAAGTTCGGCCAGATACTGTCCACCCGCCGCGACCTGCTGCCAACGGATTACGCCGACGAACTCGCGAAGCTTCAGGACCGCGTACCACCATTTCCCGCGCAGGCTGCGATAGCGCGCATCGAGGCGCGGGCGGGCAGGCCCATCGGAGAAATCTTTGGCACGTTCGATGAGCAGCCCATCGCTTCCGCGTCCCTTGCGCAGGTGCACGCGGCAACGCTTGGCGACGGCATCGAGGTGGTGGTCAAGGTCCTGCGGCCCGGCATCGAAACCGTCATCGAGAAGGACCTCAAGCTACTGTACGGAGTCGCTGCGTTGTTGGAGCGCTTTTCCCGCGATGCGCGCAGGCTGCGCCTCAAGGCCGTGGTCTCCGACTACGAGCGAACCGTCTTCGACGAGTTGAACCTGCTGCTCGAAGCCGCCAACACGGCAACCCTGCGACGCAACTTTGCCGATTCGCCGTTGTTGTACGCGCCGAGGGTGCACTGGCAGCACTGCCATGAAGATGTGTTCGTGGTCGAACGGGTGGAGGGCGTGCCCATCGCCGATGTCGCCGAATTGAAAGCGCGCGGCACCGATATGCGCAAGCTCGCGGCACGCGGCGTTGAGACCTTCTTCACGCAGGTCTTCGAACACAACTTCTTTCACGCGGACATGCACCCCGGCAACATATTCATCGATGTCACGGACCCGGCGAACCCAAGCTATATCGCAGTCGATTGCGCCGTCATCGGTCGCCTGACAGAGGAGGACCAGACCTACCTGGCAAAGAACCTCGTCGCCTTCTTCCACCAGGACTACGCAAAAGTGGCGAAACTGCACGTCGAATCGGGTTGGGTCCCGCCCGGCACCGATGTCGGCGAGTTCGAAGCCGTGATACGCCAACTGTGCGAACCCATATTCGAACGACCCTTGAAGGAAATCTCGTTCGGCAACTTTCTCGTCGCCCTGTTCCGCGCCGCGCGGCGTTTCGACATGGAGGTCCAGCCGCAACTCGTGCTGCTGCAAAAGACCCTTTTGAACATCGAGGGCCTCGGACGCCAGCTTTACCCGGACCTGGACCTCTGGGCCACGGCCAAACCCTTCATGGAACGCTGGATCGAAGCGCGCTACGGGCCGCTCGGCGCTTTACGGCGACTCGCCGACCGATTGCCGGACCTGCTCGATCAACTGCCAAGACTGCCGGATCTGCTGCTCGGCGCCGAGGCGCGCATCAAGGACCTGGACCGGCTCGCGGCGCAACAACGAGAAGTGATCGGCGAGGTCGCCGAGGCGCTCGCGAGCCGACGGCGCAACAGCCGCTTGCGGCGTGCTGTCGGCGCGGTGCTCGCGCTCGCCGGCCTGGTCTTGCTGTGGACGCCGGTCGCCAACGCTTTCGCCCGCGGGGAGTTCACGGTGCCAGCCCTCGGTGTTGCGGCGATAGTCCTCGGCGCTCTGCTCGCGGCGCGCAAATGAACCGGGGCGACGCGAGACGCCAAGCAAAGCCCCCGAGGGATCAAGTATAGTTACCGGCCCGAAACAAAATGGAGGCTCCTGATGTTCGGACTTGGACCATGGGAACTCCTGATCATCCTGGCCATCGTGTTGCTGATATTCGGCCCTCGTCGCCTGAAGACGCTCGGTTCGGATCTCGGTAACGCCATCAAGGGTTTTCGTTCCGCGGTGAAGCACGAAGAAGAAGACAAACAAACCGAAAACGAACCGAAGATCATCGAGGACGACACTCCGCCCAAGTCCCGGCGGGAAAGCCGACAGCACTAACGAGCCGCGCGGATGTTCGACATCGGCTTGTCCGAGCTGCTGCTGCTGAGCGTCATCGTGCTGCTGGTGATCGGTCCCAAGCGTCTCCCCGAAACGTTGCGGACGCTGGGCCTCTGGATCGGGCGCATGCGCCGCAGTTTCACGCGCGTCAAGACGGAAATCGAGCGTGAGATCGGCATGGACGACGTGCGCCGACAACTCCACAACGAAGCCATCATGGAGCAGATGAAGGACATCGAACGCGATGTCGGCGGCGCGATCGACGACGCGAGCATCGGCGCCTCGAAAGAGGATCCGCCGCAAGACATCCACAACGCGGAAGGGCCGACAGGAGATCAGGCCGTGGAACCTTCCGGCCCCGTGATGCCGACTCCACCGCCCGAAGATTCGCCCCGGAAAGCACGCGATGGCCGATGAGCAGTCCCACGAAATTGCCACGGACGAGAAGGGAAACGAGGCGGCGCAAAAACCCAAGGATGTGGAAACAGAACACGACGCCAAGGTCGACGACCACGAGATGCCCTTTCTCGACCATCTGCTGGAACTGCGTCAGCGCCTGTTGCGCAGCATCGTTGCCGTGGCCGTCCTGTTCGTCCCAAGCTTCGTCTTCCGCGACGATATCTACCACTTCGTATCTGCGCCGCTGACGGCAATCCTGCCGGGCGGCAACCTGGCCGCAATCGATGTCGCATCGCCCTTCGTGATGCCCCTCAAACTCGCGGCGTTCACCTCCTTTGTCGCCGCGATGCCCTACCTGCTGCACCAGCTCTGGGGCTTTGTCGCGCCAGGCCTCTATCTGCGCGAGAAGAAGTTCGCGCTTCCGCTCCTGGCGTCGAGCGTCCTGCTGTTCTACGCCGGGATGGCATTCGCGTACTTCGTGCTGTTCCCGGTCGTTTTCGCGTTCTTCGCCCACGCCGCGCCGGAAGGCGTGACACTGATGACAGACATCAACCGCTACCTCACCTTTGTGCTGAAGATGTTCTTCGCCTTTGGCGTGGCGTTCGAGATACCGGTCGCAACGATCCTGCTGGTGCGATCAGGTCTGGCAACGGCGGACGGCATCGCGCGCAAGCGCCCCTATGTCATCGTCGGCTGCTTCGTTGTCGGCATGCTGCTGACCCCGCCGGATCCGATCACCCAAGTCCTGTTGGCCATCCCTGTCTGGCTGCTGTTCGAAATAGGCATCCTGCTGTCGCGCCCCACCGGGCGGCGATCAAAGGACGACTAGGAGCCTTCAGCCCACTGGATTACAGTGCGCCCGTGACGCCCAGGGAACTCCGACGTTGCAAGTCCTCCAGCAGTGGTGGCAGTGTTGTTCCATGCAAGGCTGTCCGAGAACGGGCACCCCCCGCATATCCTTTGTGATATCGTTTGATCCTTGCTGACGAGAGGGTGTTGGATGCCTCCCTTCAAGGACTACCCGGCGGATTACTCCCAGAGCCAACTTTTCCCCAGCAACGTTTTCGACCTGCTGCCGGACGACCACGATTGTTTCGTGTATCGGGACTTGTTCGAGCAGTTGGACACCTCGGAGGTGGACGCCCGATACAGCCGCCGGGGCCAGCGCGCGTACGCGCCGCGGCAGATCGTCTCGATTCTGATATACGCGTACAGCCACGGGGTTTTCAGTTCGCGGCAGATCGAGAAGCGGTGCAACGAGGATTTGGGGTTCATGCACATCGCGGGCAAGCACTGCCCGAACTTTCGGGTGCTGAGCGATTTCCGCAAGGACCGCGGGGACTTTTTCCGGTCCTGCTTCAAGCAGACGGTGCGCATGGCGCTGGAGCTCGACATGGCTTCGCTGGGCCATGTGAGTCTGGACGGCTCGAAGTTCAAGGCGAACAGTTCGAAGCACAAGGCGATGAGCTACGGTCGGATGCGGGAGCGGGAGCGCGCGCTGTGCGAGGAGATCGAGGCGCTGTCGGAACAGGCGCGGCGCTGCGACGAGGAGGAGGACCGCGCGTACCGGGACGCCACGGGCTACGAGTTGCGGGAGGACTTGCGCGACAAGGAACAGCGCCTGGAGCGGATACGCGAGGCGAAGCGGGCGCTGGAGGCGCGCGAGGCGGAGCTGCGGCCGGGGCGGGAGATCGAGGACAAGAAGCAGATCAGCTTCGCCGACAAGGACGCGCGGATCATGGGCAAGAAGGGGGCGTTCGATTACGCCTACAACGCGCAGATCGGGGTGGACGGGGACGCGCAGATCATTGTCGGCCAACACGTCAGCCAAGCGGCGAACGACCAAGGCGAGGTCGGCCGGGCGCTGGACGAGCTGGAGGCGTCGAGCGGCCGCTTGCCGGACAAGATGAGCCTGGACAACGGCTATTACTCGGGGGACAACCTGCGGGCGGTGTCGGACCGGGGGGTGGAGGCGTACATCGCGACGGACCGCGGCGAGAAGCCGGCCGCGACCGGCGTGGAGGACAGCGATCGCCCCTTGGTGAAGGCGGACTTTCGCTACGACGAGGCGCGGGACGGTTTTCATTGTCCCGGCGGCCAGTTCCTGGCGTTGCGGCGCGTGGACGCCCGGGGCCGGCGCGAGTATCGGGGCGAGGCCGAGGTTTGCGCGGCCTGCGCCTATCACGATCGCTGTTGCCGGTCGAAGTCCGGGGCGGCGCGGACGGTGACGAGCGATGGCCAAGAGCCGTTGCGCCGGGCGATGAACGAGCGGATGTCGCGGCCGGAGGGTCGGGCCGTTTACCGACGCCGCAAGGCGATAGTGGAACCGGTGTTCGGGCAGATCAAGAACACGGGTTTCCGGGGTTTCGGTGTGCGGGGCAAGTCGAAGGTGGACAGCGAGTTCTCGCTGGTCTGCTCCGCGCACAACGTCAAGAAAATGGTCCATGCGGCGCTCCGGGGAGCGGTGTGCCTGGAGTTCGGGCAAAGGGCGGCGATGGCGTAGAATCGGGCCCGCGGGATCTCTGGAAGTGACGAAACGGTCTGGCCGCGCCCCTTTTCAGTCGAAAAAAGCATAACGAGACGTCTGGGCTCGACTTGCCGCGTGGCGGGGCCGTGTTGCCGGAGCAACCGACATGAGCCGATACGCGTCAGCAGGAGCAAAATGCCGCCAAGTGCCCTGTTCTCGGACGCCCTCCTAGCGCAGCCTGCTAGGCTGAACTTCGAGGCGTCACACGATCTAACCCGTTGTTTTTTCGGGTAAATCAAAAAAATCGGGCGATCGTTACTGGGTACGTCCTATGGGCGCACGCCCAGGAGCTTGAAGGCTTCGCGCTGTAGCGCGGTGGGCCGGGTGAGGACTTCGAACGGCACGGCGCCGGACACTCGGGGGACGACCCGGTTTCTGGCGATCGTCGCCAGGTCGCCGAGCAGGGTGCGGAAGCTGTGCACCGGCAGACCGTCGGCGGTGCGTTTGCCGCGGGCTTTTTCCCTGGCGGCGTCGGAGACCTTCGCCGGCGCCACGATGGATGTGCGCGCCGCCTCGGCGGCGGCCGGGTCGTGATCGTCGAACAGCAGCGGCTTGAGCCGCTGGCGCATATGCCATTCCACGTAATAGGCCAGCATGCACAGGAACACATGCGCGCGGACCCGGTCGGCGGTTCGGTGGAACACGGGCCGCACCTTCAGGTCCACGGTCTTCAGGCTGCGGAAGGCGCGCTCGACCGCGCTCAGGCGCTTGTAGGCGCGCACGGCGCCCTCGGCGTCGAGTCGCGTCTCCGCCAAGCTGGTGCGCACGACGTACAAGCCGTCCAGCGCCGCCTCCGCGGCGATGGTCTCGGGCTTCCGCCGATAGCCGAACGAGTCCTCTTCGATATCCAGATCGAAGTGCTTGGCCATCTTGTATTTGCCGACGACCTTGCCCACCCGCACGCCGATCTTGTCCGCGCCCTTCAGGCGCCGCTTCTCCCGCCTCGCGGCCGCCGCGACGGGATCGAGCAACGCCTCGGTGGCCCGGAGCAGCTCTTCCCGCTTGCGCGCCCGCTCCTCCGCCAGCAGCGGATTGCGGCACACCATGAGGCGCTCGCCCGGATAGGCGTCGCTTCGGATCTCCACCAGGTCGGTCTCGTCGAACAGCGACAGCTGCACCGCGCCGGACTCCACCAGGGAGCGGACCGCCGGACCCCGCAGCGCGCTGATCCAGTCCAGGCCGGACGGCCTCACCTCCTCGCGGATGCGCGCCTCGGTCAACATCCCGCGGTCGCCCACCAGCACCACCCTGGAGAACCCGAACCGATGCCGCAGCTTGTCGATCTGCGCGCCCACGGTGGCCGGGTCCGCCGTGTTGCCGTCGAACACCTCGACCGCCACCGGACGGCCCTCGGCGTCGCACAACAGCCCGAACTCGATCTGCAGCTTGCCGCGCTTGCCGTCGCGGGAGTACCCGCGCTTGGCCAGCGGACAGCGGCGCCCTTCCAGCCACACCGACGTCAGGTCGTAAAGCACCAGGGCGCCGTCCTCGAGATGCCGCTTGGCCAAGCGCCGCTCGATGGCGTCCCGGCGCTTGAGCAGCCAGTCCATGGCGGCGTAGAGATCGTCCTCGCCGCAGTCTTCCAGCCCCAGCGTCTCGGCGAGCGAGTCGCGCGCGGTCGCCTCGGCCAAGCCCCGGGCGGCGGCCAGTTTCGAGCCGGGGTCGACGATCCGGGCGACGATCATCGCCAGCACGCGCCGGCGCTCGGGCGAGTCCGCGCCGGCGATCGTCCGGTCCAGCCGCAGCTCGCGCAGCGTCCCGAGCGCGGCGGCGACATGGCCGTGGGGCCGAGAGCGAACGATGTCGAAGGCGTCGTCGAGGCGGGACACCGCGGCGCCGCCCTTGAGCAGCACGCGCAGGCCCTCGACCAGCGTCGGGGGCCATTTGGAGAGGTTGGCGAGGGTGCGTTTCCTGACCTTGCCGGCGTCGCGGAAGGACTCGCGCAGGAGCACGGCGGGGGGCGAGTTGCGGTTGGGGACGCTTTCGATGTACATGGCTACTTGATTCGAAAGGATACATCGCCATGTAAACACATATGCCGCACAAAATCAACTTATTACATGGCTACACATTCCTGCTCGACCGGCGCAAGGAATCCCGTTGAATTAGAGACTTAAGGCCAAAATACGCTTGGGTTGGTCTGGAAGTTCAGGCTAGCCGGGGTTGACCTCGACTGTGGTGGTCTCCGAGCGGCCTTCGTCGAGCACCAGGCGATGCCGCCGCTCGGCAGGCCCGGATCTCGCGCCGTGAGAGTCACGTTCCCCACACGACCTTCGAGCACATCGCCCGTGACGCGCAGTTCCATTTCGTATTTTTCACCGAACTCCCAGGGGAAGTCGGTTTGCGCGATGACCGTCGTGCCATCCAGTTCGCGAACGAGCTGCAACGACTGATCGTCGCGGTTCAACAGGAGCGCGTAGTAGCGCCGCATTCCCTGGGCGCGCGCCGCGATGCCGACGCGACGCGCCAGGTGCGGCGTGACATCCGCCGCAAGCCGGTAATCGCGCCACTCGCGTGTGCCATAAAGCATCAGGCCGGTGCCCCGGTTCTGCGTCAGGCGAATCCGCGGGCCTTGGGCAGTTCGCCAATCGGTGTCTGGTTTCGGGAATCGATCATTATGATCTCCTTGGTAATTCAGCTAGACCGCAAGCAGAATCGTCACCGGCCCATCGTTGACCAGGCTGACCTGCATGTCTGCACCGAAGACGCCTGTTTCGACGTGCCGCCAGCGCTCCTTCATCACCGCGATATAGTGTTCGTACAGTGCCCGCGCCCTTTCCGATTCCGCCGCGTGTCCAAAGCTCGGCCGATTACCTCGGGAGGTATCTGCGGCCAGCGTGAACTGCGAGACCACCAACACGCTGCCGTCGACGTCCACGACCGAACGGTTCATCGGTTTCGAAGCGTCGGCGAAGACGCGCAGCGCAAGGGTCTTCGCCGCCAGCCTTTCTGCCTGCGTTTCGGTGTCATCGCGGAACACGCCCAGAAAAACGAGCAGCCCCTGATCGATACGCGCCACGGTTTCACCATCGATGGCGACCGACGCGCTGACAACGCGTTGACACAAAGCCCTCACCGCACGCCACCCCCGCGCGGTCCCGCCACGAACCTTCCGGACGACATCGCGTTCCCGCGTCTATGTTCCAAACGCGGACAAACGGCGAATGCGCCACGGTGACCGGCTACAATATGCGGCATGAAGAAAGCCATTGCGCTCATCTCCGGCGGACTTGACTCCATGTTGGCGGCAAAGGTCATCCAGGAGCAAGGCGTACATGTCGAGGGGCTGAATTTCTACACCGGCTTCTGCGTGGAGGGCCACACCCACGCCATCCGCGAGAAACGCCGCGCCAAGCCGCGCCGGAACAACGCGCTGTGGGTGGCGGAGCAACTCGGTATCAAGCTGCACATCATCGATGTGTCCGCGGAATACAAGGACATCGTGATCAACCCGAAGTACGGCTACGGCCAGAACCTGAACCCGTGCCTCGATTGCAAGATCTTCATGGTCGACAAGGCACGCGCATGGGGCTTTAGCGACCGGGGTTTCGATTTCGTCATTACCGGCGAGGTGATCGGCCAGCGCCCCAAGTCGCAGCGCAAGGAAACCATGCCGCTCATCGCGCGCGAATCCGGCACCGACGATCTCCTGCTGCGACCGCTGTGCGCGAAGAACCTCACGCCCACGAGACCGGAACGGGAAGGCTGGGTGGACCGCGCCGCGCTGTACGGCTTCCATGGCCGCAACCGGAAACCCCAGATGGCGTTGGCGGAATCGTTCGGATTTTCGGACTACGCGCAACCCGCCGGCGGCTGCTGCTTCCTGACGGACGCCCAATACGCGTCCAAGTTGCAGGACCTGTGGGACGCCCGAGGCGCGCGCGACTACGAACTTGACGACATCATGATGCTGAAGGTGGGACGCCACATCCGGCCCGCGAGCCACTACAAGCTCATTGTGGGGCGCGAAGAAGGCGAGAACCGGTTTCTCGAAGGCTATCGCAAACGCTTCCTCCATCTGCGGACTACCGTGTTCCCCGGACCGCTGGCCCTTATCGATGGCGCACCGCAACCCGGCGACGTGACGCTCGCCGCGCGCATACTGGCGCGCTATAGCCAGGGCCGTACAGCGCCGCGCGTCGACGTAAGTGCCCACCACACCAACGGCGTGGTGGAAATGCTGAATGTCGAACCATTGCCGCCGACGGACTTGCCAGCATCCTGGCATGTATGACCACGCGGCAAACTGAGGCTTGCCCGGCGCAAGGTCACCGTCAACGACTGGACGCTCGCGGACTGCTGTGTCCCCTGCCCGTCATTCGCACCCAGGAGCGCGTCGAAAATCTCGCTCCGGGGACATTGCTGGACATCCTGGCGACCGACCCCGGCGTGCTGCAAGACATTCCCGCGTGGTGCCGCGTTCACGGCCATAGCCTGGTCGCGACTACGCGCGATCACGCGTGTATTCGCATCACAATCGAAGTGTGCGAGACTTGAACCTGGACAAAACGGCGAGACGGGCGCACTAAGGTGGTGCATCATGTCGTGGCGCGCACCACGACGGGCACCATCACGGACACCAGATGCGCCGCGAAGCGGCAATCGGCGAAGCGCGTGTGCCTGATTTGAGCGCGATCTGCTGCAAGGCAACGAAAACGCCGCATGGCACTGATATTGCTTAACAGGTAGGGAACCAGCAGAAAGAGGTCGAGCTCCTTGAAGCCAGGTTCGCCGGCGGTGTGACGGCGCGGGAAACCGGCGCGCCGACCCAAGCAAGAAGCGAAGGCTTCGCCGAGTCAATCAATTGCAACCAACGGAGCGGAATCCGAAATGTCGGAAAATACGTTAAAACTGATTAGCGACAACGATGCCAAGTGGGTGGACCTGCGTTTTACCGACCCCAGGGGCAAGGAGCAACACACGACCCTCCCGGCGGGACGACTGGACGCGGACGCTTTCGCGGACGGCATCATGTTCGATGGTTCGTCCATCTCTGGATGGAAGAGCATCAACGAATCGGACATGATGCTCATGCCCGACGACACAACCCCCGTGGTCGATCCTTTCCGCGACGAAACGACAGTCAACCTGCGCTGCGACATCATCGAACCCACCACCATGCAGCCGTATGGGCGGGACCCGCGTTCGACCGCAAAGCTTGCCGAGCAGTACCTCATTTCCACCGGCATCGGCGACGAAGCCTACTTCGGTCCGGAAGCCGAATTCTTCGTCTTCGACGATGTCCGCTGGAAGGTCGATATGTCCGGCTGCTCCTATGCGATATCCGCAGAGGAAGCGGCCTGGGAGTCCGACACCGAATTCGAGGGGGGCAACCTGGGCCACCGGCCAGGGGTCAAGGGCGGATACTTTCCGGTGCCGCCGGTCGACTCCGGCGCAGACTTGCGCAACGCGATGTGCAGCGCCATGCAGGCCATGGGGATCGAGATCGAGGTGCACCATCACGAGGTGGGGACCGCTGGCCAGGCCGAGATCGGCGCACGCTTCAACACGCTGGTGAAAAAAGCCGACGAACTGCAGATCTACAAGTACTGCGTGCACAACGTTGCGCAAGCCTACGGCAAAACAGCGACATTCATGCCGAAACCGCTGGTGGGCGACAACGCGAATGGCATGCATGTGCACCAGTCCATCTCCAAGGGCGGCGAGAATGTCTTTTTCGGCGACGGCTATGCCGGCCTGTCTGAGGCGGCCCTCTACTACATCGGCGGCATCATGAAGCACGCGCGGGCGTTCAACGCATTCACGAACTCGACCACCAACTCCTACAAGCGTTTGGTGCCCGGCTTCGAAGCGCCCACATTGCTCGCCTATTCAGCGCGCAACCGTTCCGCTGGCGTCCGCATTCCCTACGTACAAGGGGGCAACCCCCGAGGATATCGCACGGAGGTCCGCTTCCCGGACGGCGCCGGCAATCCGTATCTGACGTTCGCGGCCATGCTGATGGCGGGCATCGATGGCATCCAGAACAAGATTCACCCGGGTGACCCGTTTGACAAGGATCTCTACGATCTGGCCCCGGAGGAACTCGAAGGCGTCCCGACCGTGTGCGCCTCGTTGGAAGAAGCGATCACAGCGCTTGATGCCGATCGCGGATTTCTGACAGCCGGCGGCGTCTTCAGCGACGACCAGATAGACGGCTACATCGCCCTGAAACAGGAAGAAGTGGAAGTGCTGCGCATGACCACGCACCCGGTCGAGTTCCAACTGTATTACTCCGTCTAGCCCAACGCCCTGAGTGAACTGCGATGGCGGCACGATGCCGTCATCGCGGTTTGCGTCAAGCGGGGCGGGTGAATATCTCGCACATTGAATGTGCGCAGTCCTACGCCGCGCGGCGAGGGTAACTGTCGCGCCGCCACGGCGTTTCGAGGCAGACTGCCTATCCAATGACAGTGCCTCTCCGCATGCAGATTCCACGTCGGCGACGGTCCCCGATGATGTCGAGTTGCATGTTTGGCGCGATTTTGGCGCTGACGCCCGGGACATTGGCGAGCGCTGAAACGACGATCTACCGGCATGCGGATGCGCAGGGCATCACCGTGTTCGTCGACCGACCCGGCACTGACCGGCATGCGGTTGAACTTCCCGCCGTCAACACCTACGCCCCGATCAAACCGAAGCCACCGGCCGCCGCCGCTACCCGAGAGGACGCGGCGGCGAACTACCAATCCCTTCTCATCACCGTCCCGGGCAAGGGCGAGACGATTCGCCGCAACGGCGGCAACGTGCGCGTAACGGGTCGGGTCGAACCCGGCCTGCGCACGGACCACAGTGCGGTGCTAATCCTGGATGGCTCTGTCGCAAGAGGGACGCGCCATGCCCGCTCCTCCGCTGAACGCCGCGGCGACATCGATTTCACGCTCGCGGGTGTCGCACGAGGCCCCCACACGTTGCGCATCGCCATCATGGACCAGGAGAACAACATTCTGATCCAAAGCGCCCCAGTCGGTTTTCACCTGCTACGCGCCACCGCAGGACTCCCATAGTAACGAGGGAAATTTGACGCCACCCGGGTAACGCACTATTTTGGTGCACACATTTCTCAACTTGTTGCGCGGCACCGGGAAAATCCCAGGCAATTGCAGTGCTTGCAACCACGAAAGCAAGTGGACCGATTTTTGCAACGTTATTTTCAGTTTGGCTTTTGGGGGCAACAACGACGCGGCGCAATGATGGCCCAGGCCCCCGAGATACTCGATCAACTCGCGACCGCCGTGGTTGTCCTGGACAACACCCTGCGCGTCGGCTACCTCAACCAGGCGGCGGAATCTCTCTTCGGCAAGTCCTCCCAGCGTATCGTTGGCAAGGAGGTGCGCCAGCTATTTGTCGATCCGGCCGAGCGGGCATCGGCGCTCAGAAACACGCTTGAGACCGGCCAGCCATACACCAAGCGCCGCGCCGTCTTGACGAGCAACGGCCGCGGCGACTTGCGAGCGGACTATTCCGTTGAACTGCTCGGCAACGGCGAGCTCCTGATCGAGATCGAACCGCTCGACCGCTTCCTGCGGATCAATCGAGGCGACCAGCACCTCGCGCTGCAGGAAACGACACGCGAACTGGTGCGCGGTCTTGCGCACGAGATCAAGAATCCCCTCGGAGGTATACGCGGCGCAGCGCAGCTACTCGAAAGAGAGCTGACAAACGGAAGCCAGCGGGAATACACCAAAGTCATCATCGAAGAAGCCGATCGCCTCAGAAACCTGGTCGACCGCATGCTGGGCTCCAACGAACGGCCGAGATTCGAACAGGTCAATATCCATCGCGTCCTCGAGCGCGTGGTTCAACTCATCGAAGCCGAGTGCCCGGACCGTATTGCTTTCGTGCGCGACTACGACCTCGGCCTGCCTGAAATCGAGAGCGATCCCGGCAAGCTGATACAGGCAATCCTGAACATCGCGCGCAATGCCGAGGAGGCGTTGATCGACACGCCGAATCCGCGCATCAGCCTGTCGACCCGCGCCGTGCGCCAATTCACCATCGGACGCCACCGGCATCGCGTCGTAGTCAAGGTTGAGATTGTCGACAACGGCCCGGGGATCCCGGCAGACATTGCCGACCGTATCTTCTACCCCATGATCAGCGGCCGGCCGGATGGAACCGGGCTTGGTCTCTCCATCACTCAGAACATCGTCGGCCAACACAACGGCGTGATGGAATGCGACAGCGCGCCCGGAAAAACGGCATTCGCACTTTTCATTCCCCTGGAGCAGCCCAACAGTGACTGAAGCACCCGATGCCAATATCTGGGTCGTAGACGACGACAGGTCGATCCGGTGGGTGCTGGAGCGCGCGCTCGAGCAGGCCGGCTTCAAGACCAGGTCCTTCGCACGGGGCGACGCCGTGCTGCAACAAATCCAGACCGCGCAGCCCGACGCCATCGTCAGCGACATTCGCATGCCCGGAGCGGACGGTTTCGAGCTCCTCGCCTCGATGAAGGAATCGCATCCCACGGTGCCGATCATCATCATGACCGCGCACTCGGACCTCGAGGTGGCCGTCAGTTCCTACCAGGGCGGAGCATTCGAATACCTGCCCAAGCCCTTCGACGTCGACGATGCGGTCGCCACCGTACGTCGCGCCGTGGCACACCACCGTGGGGTTGAAGTCACAAAGCCCCCGGCCGAGGAAAGCCCCGCAGCGGAAATCATCGGCCAGGCGCCAGCCATGCAGGAAGTATTTCGCGCCATAGGTCGCCTGGCGCAGTCGAATATCACGGTACTGATCCAGGGGGAGTCCGGCACCGGCAAGGAACTCGTGGCGCGGGCGCTGCATCGCCACAGCCCGCGCTCAAGCGGGCAGATGGTCGCCTTGAACATGGCGGCGATACCCAAGGATCTTATCGAGTCCGACCTCTTCGGCCACGAGAGAGGGGCTTTCACCGGCGCGAACTCGCAACGCCTGGGCCGGTTTGAACAGGCGGACCGCGGCACGCTGTTTCTCGACGAAATAGGAGACATGCCGCCGGATACGCAGACGCGCCTGCTGCGGGTGCTGGCGGACGGGGAGTTCTATCGCGTCGGCGGTCGATCAACCATCAAGGTGGACGTGCGCATCATCGCGGCCACGCACCAGAATCTGGAGCAACTCGTACGCGACGGTATCTTTCGCGAAGACCTCTACCATCGATTGAACGTCATCCGCATCCATCTGCCGCGACTGATCGAACGATCGCAAGACATCCCGATCCTCGCGCGGCACTTCCTGCAAGCCGCCGCGAACGAACTTGGCGGAGAACCGAAGCAACTCCGGCCGGAAACCGAGGCGCACCTCATGACGCTGGAGTGGCCCGGCAACGTGCGCCAACTCGAAAACACCTGCCGCTGGCTTACCGTCATGGCCGCGGGTCGGGAGATCCTCATCGACGATCTGCCGCCCGAACTTACAAGCGGCAGCGGGTCGGCGGCGGTCGCCAGCGACTGGCAAGCCGGGCTGCGCGCCTGGGCCCAGGGAGAACTGGCCACGGGAACAAAGGGTATTCTGTCGAAGGCGCAACCGGAACTGGAGCATATCCTGATCCAGGCAGCCCTCGAATACACCGGGGGACGCAAGCGCGACGCCGCCGAACTGTTGGGCTGGGGCCGCAATACGCTGACGCGAAAGCTTGCGGAATCGGCGCGGAGATCCTGACCCACCAGCCGCCGTGATGACGACGCGTTGCGCTAGCCCCAGAAGTACAATCTCCTCAAGCGGCGCTCGCGTCAACCTAGTGTCTCGTCATATATCAAATGTCGGATAGAGACGCTTCAATTTGACGCGTGCGTCGTCCGTGGTGAACTGCCAATTCACCTTGGCCCGGAGGCGGTCGCGTGCGGCTTGCCAAGCGGCGACCTCGCTGCGCAGGATGTCGATGCGATCGATGCGTCGGTTCAGGCATTGGCGGATCATGACGTTGAGCTCGACCTCGGCGACGTTCAGCCAACTGCCGTGCTTCGGGGTGAAGAGGAACTCGAAGCGATCCCACAGGGCCTTGGCCCGCGCCGGCGGGAAGGCTTCGTAGAATGCGCCCGGGCGGTGGGTGTTCAAATTGTCCATCACCAAGGTGATTTTTTTGGCGTCGGGGTACCGTGCGGCAATGTCAGCGAGGAAGTGCGCCCAGTCGATCTTGGTCTTGCGCTCGGTCACCCGGGTCATGCGCTTGCCGGCCAAGGGCTCCGTGGCCATGAATACGTTGCAGGTTCCGCAGCGCCGGTACTCGTAATCGTGGCGGGCTGGCCGGCCCGGTTCGGCGGGGACCGGCACGCGCGTCTCGCGGATCAACTGGCGCGGCGTCTCGTCCATGCAAACCACGGGAAAGGCCTTGTCGTACGGACGCCGGTACACGTCGAGGACCTGCTCCATGGCCGCCGCGAAGTCCGCGTTGCGTTGCGGCGGGATCACCCATCCGACCCGACGCCAAGGCTTGATCTCGTTTTTTTTAGAACCCGCCGCACCGTCTCGTGCGACACGCTGTCGATGTAGCCGAGTTCCACGGCGTGGTCCGCCAGCAGCCGCAGCGACCATTGCCCGTGGCCAGCCGGTGGCTCGCCACAGCTCAACGCCACCAGGCGTGCCTCGAACTCGCCGTCGGCCTTGCGCAGGTAGGTCGGGCGGCGACCCTGACGGCCACCCAGTGCCGCCTCGATCCCCGCCTCCACAAAACGCTTCTTTGCCCGATCCACCTTGCGCATGCTGATCCGCAGAATGTCCGCAATGGCCTCCCCGGTCGCCTGTCGTTCGTTGAATTGCCCTTCGTCGCAGTTGAGCAGGATCAACGCGTTGATCACCTTCTGCGAGCGGTGTGAGCCTTTGTTCGTGATCGCCGTCAGATCTTTCCGTTCCGCTTCGTCCAATGTCACCACGTAGCGCTTCATGCACTGATCCTCGCCCTGCATCGAGACCCAGTAATCTATCAGATTCTATACGACATAACATGTGTGACATGACACTAGCGCCGCGACACCTGCTTACGGGTGCGACCGGCCGGAGAGACGGTCACTAAAAAGAATCTTTGGAGAGACCGATGGGCAAGACGTCCAGCGAACGAACAAACACGCCCAAGACAATCGGCCCGGTCAAGGTCGAGTGGAATCCGTTGGACTACGAGATGAAGCTAAACAGCGTAGGCGGCCACGAAGTGGGGGCCGAAGGCAAAGTCGCGCTGAAGGCGCGGTGTATGCGATGTTGGGGACCAGTGGAAGGGCGTTTCGATGATGATGTCACGCGTGTGCCGGACGCGATTCGTTGTCGTGTATGCGGGAGGTCGCTCGAAGGAGAGGACGCCAAGGAAGAACACCAACGGATGTCGGATGAGGACTCAAGGAACATGTTCAACATGGCACTTGGTCTGGGCTTCAAGTACCGCGATGACGCAGTCTTCCTGCAGAAGTGGTTTCCGTACATGGATCGTCAATCCGAGAGTGGAATCCTTGAACGCGTAAAGGAGCGGGCTTCCGAGGGGGCCAAAGACGGCTGGCTGACCCGAAGCGGATTTCCGGCAGGATCAGCAGGATTCCTGTTCCTTCAAGCCAAGGCAGTGATGGCAGGCATAGAACGACTGCCGAGAGAGCTATCCATCACGCGCTTCTCCGACGTCGACGTCAACGACGATGGGTCAGCAACCGTGTACTTGTCCAAGAAAAGGCTTGGCGAGCATACCAAGACCACTGAGTACGAATTGATGAGAAAACTGGGTTCCACGATGACCATTGGCATGATGTCTGCGTTCGCGTGTGAACTGGCGATGAAGGCGATCCGTCTTACCTGCATGGACGAAGCGCGAAAGAATCACGACCTGTGGAAGCTGTACCGCGACCTGCCTACCGACAGCAAGAGGCGAATTCGAGCGGACTTCGACGAAGTTGAATTGGTGTTAAAGAGCGCCCGCCGCGCCTTCGACAGATGGAGATACTTCGAGGCGAATGCAGGCGGACACGGCATGAGTGCCATGATCAATACACAAAGAGCGTTCGACTTGGCTAAGGCGGCGAGAGTGATTTTCGACGAAGCAGAGATGGTTGGACTGGGCTATTCCGTTCACCTTGACGCCACGCAAAGGATCCGGGAGGTCGAGAGGCGGAGAAACGTTCACGTCAAACATGACATGAAGGTCAGGGGAACGGAAGCGCCGCCCGTTGATAAAGACGCTGAAAACTCTGGAGAATAATCCTAACTAATCGCGTCCGCCCAAGCCTGCATGACCGGGCGGCGCTTCTCCAGCAGGTCGTCGCGCGCGTAGGCGGCGACCGTTGCCGACCCCTCGACGTGGGCCAAGACGAACTCCGACAGCAGTTCCGGCACGTCCGTTTCTCTCGCCCACCCCTTGAAGCAGGTGCGGAACCCTGTGGCCCGACGCCGGCACGTTGGAGCGCAAAAGCAACGTGTGGATGGTGTTTTGACCCAACACCTTGGCGCGCTGACCCGAAAACACGAGTCTGCCCCGCGTCAGCTTGCGCGCCTTGCGCAGCACGGCGACGGCCTGATCGCTCAGGGGGACTCGATGCGGCTTGCCGGTTTTCATGTGTTCGGCGGGCTTGTTCCACACGACATTGTCAAAGTCCACGTCGGCCCACGTCATACGACGCACCTCGATTTGCCCTCCAGCGCCAGTGGGCGCAGGACCTCCATGACGGCGGCGGTGCCAATCTTGTCCACAGGCGTCTTGCCGATCTTGGGTAGCACGTAGTCGGCCATGCGCTGCCGCCAGCCGGCGCGGTGCGGGAGGAGGAGCCTCCCTTCCACTCCTGGCAGCAGAGCTTGTACGACGCCTCGGCGGCCTCGGCGAACGTGGGCACCTTGACGCGGCGCGGGTCGTCGCCCAACCGCGCGACGCGGCGGTTCTCAAAGGCCGTTTCCCGCGCCTCGGTGAGGGTCACGAGGTTGGCGCTACCCGAGGCCAAAGTCGCTGCGTTTGCCGTGAATCATCAGGCGTTGCACCCACGACCGCGCCCCGGTCGGCTTGACGTACAGCATCAGGCCGATGCCGTCGCTATGTCTGACGGGTTTCGCGTGGCGCACCTGGGCGGCGGTGAGGCAGTGTGTTTGACGTCTCATGCGGTGTTCCCTCACTTACGGTTGCACTTCCACAAGTGAGGGTAACGCCCTTTGTTCCCACAATTTAGCCGTGGGTACCGTAGATCAGGCATTTGACCCGCTTGGCGTCAAATGCACGATAAATTATTGATCTACCGTGTAGTTTTCCCTAGGCAAATACTACAAAGCGAGCACGTTTAGCCGAAATAATTGCCGCCATCGGTGTTGCGCAGCTTGTCCCGCGCAATCACCATGCGATGCACTTCGGAGGGACCCTCGCCGATGCGCTTGACCCGCAACTCCCGGTACCAACGCTCCAACGGCATCTCCTTGGCAACGCCCATCCCCCCGAACATCTGTATCGCGCGATCGACCACGCGCCAAGCAGTCTCGGTGCCGTAGAGTTTGCAAACCGAAGCATCCACCTTGCCGGGCGCGCCGGCGTCCACCTTCGATGCGGCATCGTAAATCAGCATCCGGGCTGCGCGCAGTTCCACTTCAGAATCTGCGATCATCCACTGAATCGCCTGTTTGTCCGCCAATACGCCATCGCGCGCCGGCCGATTCTTGACCCATCCGCAGGCCATGTCCAAGGCTTCCTGGGCGATCCCGACGCAGCCGGCGGCATACGGAATGCGCGCGTCCACCAGCCAGTTCTCGGCGACGCCGAAGCCGCGGCCCACCTCCCCGAGCACGTTCTCCGCCGGCACTTCGCAGTTGTCCAGAACGATCTCGTAAGGGGACAGCGCCCGAATCACCTTGATCTCGTGAAACTCGATGCCCTTGAAGTCGGGTTCAACGATGAACGCAGTGATCTGCGGCGGCGCGCCGTCTCTCGTGCGCGCGAATATGATGCCGAAGTCAGCGCTCGCCGCCGCCGTGATCCACATCTTGCGTCCGTTCAAGACCCACACGTCGCCCTCCTTGCGCGCCCGGGTCTGAATGTTGTTGCGCGGATCCGATCCGCCCGTCGGTTCGGTAATGGCGACGAACGCGCGCTTTTCTCCGTCGATGCAGGGAACGCCGTACTTCTCGATCTGCTCTGGCGTCCCCGACCAGACGATGTTGGGCGGTCCGCCGCCGAACGCTCCCAACGCCGGGTTGTATGCGCCGAGACGGCACCTCGCCGCCTCCTCGGCGATGATCGCGCGCGCCATGGCGCTAACTTGATTGCCGCCGTACTCCTCCGGCACCGTCAACCGCGTGAGCCCCATCTCCTCGGCGATCCTGCGCAGCCGCGCGCGGTCTTGGGGTTCGCATCCGAGCGCGTCGTGGGGCAAGGTGTCCTCGATGGGTTTGACTTCCTCGCGCATGAAACGCCGAATCTGGTCGCGCATCAGCAGCAACTCGTCCGGTAGCCGGAATCCATAGTGATTGCCATTGTCCATCGATATCTTCCCTCCTTTGGGCCCACCGCTATCGTCACGGGTTGGCGCCAATACAATCCTCGACACATGAACAACATGGTCCCCCACGCGTCGGCGACGCCTCCCGGCTCGGCGCTATTATCCACCTATCCGCGCGCGCGGTGGATTCGGGAACATACATGAACACCATGCCCGGCATCGTTCTCTACGAACCCGAGATACCTCCCAATACGGGCAGTATCATTCGCCTGGCGGCCAACACCGGCGCCCCGCTCGCGCTGATCGAACCGCTCGGATTCGAACTCGACGATACCCGCCTGAAGCGCGCGGGGCTTGACTACCGCGAGTTCGCCGACGTGCGCGTGTATCCAAACCTCGAGGCATACCTCGAAAGCGCCCAGCCCGAACGTGTATTCGCCTTTACCACGAAGGCAACGACACCCCACACCGCGCCGCGCTATCGCGCCGGCGATGCCCTGTTGTTCGGGCCGGAAACCCGCGGACTTCCCGCGCCCCTGCTCGCCGGCTTTCCCCCGGAGCGAAAGCTGCGCATTCCCATGCGACCGCATTCGCGCAGTCTGAATCTAGGGAACGCCGTGGCTATCGCGGTCTACGAAGCATGGCGTCAGTTGGGGTTTGACTGAATTCTTGCTCGTGGCCCATCCGAAGTGCTCCCGTTCGAAACGGGTAGATTCTCGCACTCGAAATACGGAGATGGAGCACAAGAACGCAGCAAGACGTGTGCAATAATGCGGCGTGATCCACGACTAGCGGCGAAAACCTGAGCCCGGAACTTGTATCGATACTTGCCGTCGGCGTGGCGCTGGCCGGGCTGATCTTGACGGGACTGCGCGGCGTGCGTACCGAAATGCATGCCGTGCGTACCGAAATGCATGCCGTGCGTTCTGAAATGCATTCCGTGCGCTCTGAAATGAACACCGTGCGCACCGAACTGAACGATGTGCGCACGGACGTGGGTGATCTGCGCGAACGCGTGGCGCGCCTTGAAGGCCTGTTCGAAGGATTCATCAAGATGTTCGAAGGATTCATCAGGAAAGCGCCCGCGAACGACCCGGGTTCCAACTAAACAACGAGATGCGGACCCCGCGTCCGCGCCATGCCGCAATCAACCCTTTGATTTAAACGTGCCTCGGGCGGCGTCCCGCCGTCACGTCCTCCGCATCCATGGATCCGCGTCTACTCCTCGTCAGCGGGAGCACTTCCAAAGTAGAGCGTGTGTCCGTCCGGATCCTCAATCACAAACTCGGTCATGCCCCAGGGACGGTCGGAGATGCCTTCAATGATCTTCACGCCAGCTTCCTGAACCTGCCGGAAAGCGGCATGGATGTCGCGCACGCCAACATGGACGTGAAGGTGATGCCCGCGCCGAACGAAGTCGATGCCCGGGTCGGGATCGTCCACCAGCTTGAGGTGAATCATCCGGTCGCCACTGCTGACACCAGCGTAGAAGTCTTGGTGCCTAAAGGCGAGCACGAAACCAAGCTTCCCGGTATAGAAGTGAATCGCGCGTTTGAGGTCGGTGGTGCGGAGTTGGGGTACGAGTTCTTCTATCTCCATCGCGTCCTCCATCGCGTCACTTCCCGATGCACGCCACTCGCCGGAAGTGCCGGTTCCGTGCACCTCCCCAAGCCACCGACTGAAATACGGTCGAGAGCCGCGATCAGTTGACGCTGTCGCTACGCTCCGAGTCCCTGTTCCGCAATGCTTGCTCGTACAGTGAGGCGAAGTCCACAGGGGCGAGCATGAACGGCGGGAACGTCCCTTTCCCCGCCACGTTGTCCACCGCTTCGCGCACGTATGGAAACAGCATGTCGGGGCAAACCACCGCAAGAATCCGTTGAAGCGCCGGTCCCTCCGCCCCCTCGATGAGAAAGACCCCGGCCTGTTGCACCTCGATGATGAGCGCCGTGAAATCTTCACCATCGTTTTGTGACTTCGCCGACAGCGTCGCCGTGAGGACAACCTCGAAACGGGTCTGGGACACCCGACTCGCCGCGGTGTTGATATCGAGGTGGACATTCGGCTTCCACTCGCTCGCGAACACCTGCGGCGCGCGCGGCGACTCGAACGACAGATCTTTCAGGTAGATCCGCTCGACCTGTACCCGCACGGCAACCTGCTGATCGGCCATCGTCATGAACCCTTGACGACCGGGAGGTTCTGACTGCGCCACTCCGTGATGCCGCCGCGCAGGCGTACCACGTTCTCGAAGCCCGCCTTGCGCAGGAGCGTACCCACCGCGCCGGAGTGCTGACCCATCTTGCAAGCGACCACCACCGGCTTGACCTTGTGTCTTTCCAATTCGCCAATGCGGCTGGCAATCGCGGTGTGGGGAATGTTCATCGCATCGACGATGTGGCCCTCGCCGAACTCTTTCTTGTCGCGCACATCCAGCACCACTGCACCCTCGCGGTTAATCAGGTCGACGAGTTGCTGCGCGCTCACGGCACGGCCGCCGCGCTGCAGTTCGTTCCTGGCGAATATCCCCATCAAGACCACGAAGATGCCGGTCAGGATGTAGTGATTGCCAATAAATTCAAACAGTTGTTCCATAGATTCGTATCCATGCCGCGCGCGTTCTGGCAGGTGCGGGAAGGCGCAATATTATAGAATACCCGCACCTTCGCAGTCCGGTGCAATCGATCGCAGATGCCGACAACGCTACTCGTTGTGCTCGACGGCTGGGGTTATAGCGCGTCGACGCGGCACAACGCGATTCATGCCGCGCATACGCCCAACTGGGACCGTTGGTGGCGCAGCGCGCCCCGAACCCTGCTCTCCGCATCGGGCACCGACGTGGGTCTGCCCTCCGGGCAGATGGGCAATTCCGAGGTCGGACACATGCATCTCGGCGCCGGCCGCGTCATTCGGCAGGAACTCTCCCGGCTCGCCCTCGCCATCGAGGACGGCAGTTTCAGGAACAATTCCGCACTTCGCGCAGCCGTAGAAAAGTCCCAGGGGGGCGCCCTGCATGTGATGGGCCTGGTCTCGCCCGGCGGCGTGCATAGCCATGAAGATCAGATCGCGGCCATGATCAACCTCGCCGCGGACGCCGGTGTCACGGTCCATCTGCACGCGTTCCTGGACGGCCGAGACACGCCGCCGAAGAGTGCGGCAGCCAGTCTCGCTCGGTTCGATGGCCGCGTCGCTTCGCTGTGCGGGCGCTACTACGCCATGGACAGGGACAGTCGCTGGGACCGCATCGAAGCCGCCTTCGACATGCTGACGCTGGGTGCGGCAGCGCACCAATTCGACGACGCGGTCTCGGCCCTCGAAGCGGCCTACGCCCGCGGCGAAACCGACGAATTTGTCAAACCCACGCTTGTCTGCCCTCCAGGCCAGGCGCCCGTATCGATCAGGGATGGCGATGTCGTCGTGTTCATGAATTTTCGCGCCGACAGGGCTCGCCAGCTTACGCGCGCCTTCGTGGATCCCGACTTCCGCGGTTTTTCGCGCAGCCGGAAGCCCGCGCTGGCCGACTTCGTCATGTTGACGCGCTATGCGGACGACATCGACGCATCGTGCGCTTTCGAGCCGCAAACGCCGACCAACACCTTCGGCGAGCATCTGGCGAAGCTCGGCAAGCGCCAGCTTCGGGTCGCGGAGACGGAAAAGTACGCCCACGTGACGTTCTTCTTTTCCGGCGGGCGGGAGCAGCCGTTCGCCGGCGAAGACCGCATGCTGGTGCCATCGCCCAGGGTCGCGACCTACGATCTCGAGCCGAAAATGCGCGCCCCGGAGGTTGCTCGCCGCGTGATCGACGCCATCGACGAAGACAAGTACGACGCCATCGTCTGCAACTTCGCCAACGCCGACATGGTCGCGCATACCGGCGTGTTCGACGCCGCCGTCGCCGCAGTAGAGACCTTGGACGAGTGCCTTGGCAGCATCGCGTCCGCCCTCGAGAAAAGCGGCGGACAGTGCCTTGTCACTTCCGATCACGGCAATGCCGAGCAAATGCGCGAGGGAGACCAGGCGCACACCGCACATACGTCGGGACCGGTGCCGTTGCTCTACCTGGGTCCCCTGGCGCTCCGGCTCGACAGCGGTGGCACGTTGTGCGACGTCGCCCCGACATTGCTGGCACTGATGGGCCTGCCGCAACCGCGCGAAATGACCGGACGGCCACTGTTCGCCAGCGATCAGGCTCGGCGACGCGCTTGACCCACAGGTTCCTAGCCACGCGGTTTGGGGGGTTCGCCTTCGTCCTCTGTGTGCTCGCCCAGGTGGCCCAGGCGCAAACGGAGGCCGCCGTCGCCGAACAGCGTCTCGACGAGGTCGATCGCGAACTGGGCTCGCTCAATACCTGGCTTGAGGACGCCGACAAACGCCTGTCGCGGCTACAAGCGGAAATCTCCCGGGCGGACGACGAAGTCGCCGATGTCAATCGGCGCATCCGGGGCCTCAACACGGAAGTCACCGAAGCGCAGTATTCACTGGCGCAGCTTCAAGACCAGCGCCGCGAAGTAGAGGAGCGTCGCATCGACCAGGCCAGTCGAATAGCCCGCCATGTGCGCGCGGCGCATCGGCTCGTCGGATCGGGTTTCTTCAAGATGCTGCTGAACCGGGAAAGTCCGGACGCGGTCGACAGGATCGTCCGCTACCACCGTTACTTCGTCCAGGCGCGGCTCGACGCCCTCGACGCGTACGCCCGCACCCTGCGCGAGATCGAAGAGATCGGGCAGGCCACGCGCGATCGAGAGCAGGTGTTGGCGGCGCGAGAAGACGAATTGAAGTTGCGAACGGCTCGCTTAAGCGAACGCCGCCGCGAGCGAGAAACGCTGGTCGCGTCCCTGCGCCGGGAGATGCAAGACAAAACCGTGTTGCGCGATCAACTCGTCCGAGACCGCAAACGTCTTGAGGGCCTGCTGGCGGAGCTCGTTCAGCAGTTGCGCGAAACGCAAGCCGCTCCTTTCGCCGCAAGCAAGGGCCGGATGCATTGGCCCGTCGCAGGCCGGGTCCTGCACCGTTTCGGCGAGTCGCGCGCCGACGGCAGGCTCCGGTGGGAGGGAATCTATCTCGCCGCACCCGACGGTACCAGGATCAATGCGATCCACGGCGGTCAGGTCGTGTTCGCGGATTGGCTACGCGGGTTCGGGCTGCTCACCATCATCGACCACGGCAACCGCTACATGTCACTCTACGGCAACGCCGACTCCCTGCTGAAGCAAGCTGGCGATTGGGTCGAAAGCGGCGAACCCATCGCTTCGGCGGGACGTAGCGGCGGTCGAGAGGTCAGCGGCCTGTACTTCGAGGTGCGCGCGAACGGTCGTCCGACCAATCCCGCCGCCTGGTTGCGCGACGAACAACCGCGCTAGCAGCCTGTCGGGCGGTGCTACCAGTTCGACCGACGGGCTACAATCCGTGCCATGCAGCTTCGACCCTTAATACTGCTAGGCATCATGGCAAGCATGACCACGGGCATCGCGTTCGGTGTCGTGGCGTTCCAGGAGCTTGTCGGGGAACTGCGCCTTGGGCGGGACGCATCGTCGCTCGGCGTCGTTGTGCGACGCGTGCGAGCTGCGTACGTGGAGCCCATCAATGAGGAAACCCTGACGGAAAACGCCATACGAGGCATCGTCGACGGCCTCGACAAGCATTCGTCGTTCCTGGATGCCTCGGCGCTTCGGGACTTGCGCGAAGAGACCACCGGCAGTTTCGGCGGCATAGGTGTCGATATCGGACTGGTGGATGGCTACATCACGGTCATTTCGCCCATAGACGACACACCCGCAGCCCTGGCAGGAATACGCGCCGGCGACACCCTCATCGAGGTGGATCACAGATCGTTCAAGGGACGTACCGTCCGCGAGGCTGTCAAGGACCTGCGCGGCGAGCCCGGCACCGAGGTCCACCTGCGGGTGCGGCGCGATGGCGCGGCGGCACCCATGGACTTCAACCTGGTGCGTGCAGCTATCCACGTGAACAGCGTGCGTTCGCGGTTGATCGAGCCCGGTTACGGCTACGTGCGGATCGCCCAATTCCAAAACAAGACTCCACGAGACCTGCGGGTGGCCGTGCAACGGCTCGCCGACGAAAGCGCAGGAGACTTGCTTGGGCTGATCGTCGACCTTCGCAACAATCCAGGTGGCGTCCTGGGGGCATCGGTGGACGTCGCCGACGCGTTTCTCGACGAGGGTTTGATCGTCTACACCGAAGGCCGGGAGGCGAAAGCCGAACTGCGGTTCATGGCCGACGACGGCGACATCCTGGACGGGGCCCCCCTTGTGGTCCTCATCAACCGCGGTTCTGCCTCCGCCGCAGAGGTGGTCGCCGGCGCGCTTCAGGATCACGGTCGGGCGATTCTGGTCGGCACCACGAGTTACGGCAAGGGGTCCGTTCAATCGGTGCTCGAGCTTGAGGGCATGCGCGCGATCAAGCTGACCACCGCGCGCTACTACACCCCAAGCGGCCGTTCGATACAGGCTTCGGGAATCGATCCGGACATCACGGTACCTGACGGAAACAGCGACTCGCCCGCCGCATACGACGCACTACTGCTGGCCGCAGCGATGCGCCACTTGAGGGAGAGCCCTCAGCCGGGGAGCGCGAGGGGGTAACCCCTCGCAAGAAGAGCCCTCGGCCGGGGAGCGCGAGGGGGTAACCTTTTCCGTGGAACCCGCCCGCCCGCCCGCGCATTTGATAATCTTCGAATCTTCAGGAATCCCGGAACGCGCCATGAACAACAAAGTCTGTTCCATGCTCAACATCGAGTTCCCGCTGTTCGCATTCAGCCACTGTCGAGATGTGGTGGCCGCAGTGAGCAACGCCGGCGGATTCGGTGTGCTCGGTTGCGCCGGCCATACCGCGGAATCCCTCGACATCGAACTGCGCTGGCTCGACGAACACATCAATGGAAACCCCTATGGCGTCGACCTGCTGATACCGACCAGCCTGGATAGCAAGGAAAGCGCTCTCTCCGCCGCCGAAGTGGAGGCGCGAATACCGCCGGAACACAAGGCCCACGTCGAATCGATACTCGCCCAGCACGGCATAGACACCAAGGGGCTGTGGGACCGCGATATCGGCGATGGCTACGGCGACAACCTGCGCGAGAAGGGCGCCTCGGTCATCCTCGACGCCGCGTTTTCCCACCCGGTCAAGATGGTGGTCAACGCCCTCGGCGTGCCGCCGGACTTCATGCTGGATCGGGCGCGACGAGCGGGTATCGTCGTCGGCGCGCTGGCCGGCGCCAGGGAACACGCGATCAAGCATGCCGAGGCGGGTGTCGATGTCATTATCGTTTCGGGCACCGAAGCGGGCGGTCACTGCGGTGAAGTATCAACGATGGTCCTCATCCCCGAGGTGCTGGAAGCCCTCAAGCCCTATGGCGATGTTCCTGTGCTGGCCGCGGGCGGGATCGTCACCGGTCGGCAAATGGCCGCGGTGATGGCCATGGGCGCGGCCGGCGCCTGGTGCGGCTCGGTCTGGCTTACCACGGCGGAGGCGGAGACCGCGCCCGTCGTCAAGGAAAAAATGCTGCACGCCAGCTCCCGTCAGACCGTGCGTTCGCGCAGCCGGACCGGGAAATACACGCGCCAGCTTCGCTCTTCGTGGACCGACGCATGGCATCAGCCCGACAGCCCGGACCCGCTACCGATGCCGCTGCAAGCGCTGGTCAGCGAACCCGCTCTGCGTCGCGTCTCCCAACTCGCCGAAGGCGGTCACAACGGCGCGAAGCAACTCGCCACCTACTTTGTCGGACAGGGCGTCGGCCTGATGAACTCAAGCGTATCGACGCGGCAGGTCGTCTATGACTTCATGGAAGACTTCGGCAATGCCGTCGAGCGTCTTTCCGCAACCCTGGAAGACGCCTGATCGACTCGCCATGAAATCCGTCGGAGCCGAAGGCGCGCGCCGTGTTTCACCCCCGCCCAAGCCCTCTGTTTCCCCCATCCCGCCCGTCCCGGATCCTGCGCCTTGATCGGCACTACGTGCCGTTCTACGGCGCACGCTGCTAGCCCGTGCCGGTGCGCAACATCGATCGCCGCCAGGTCCAGTGTCCCCAGACGGCCATGCCGATGTAGATCGCATACAGAGTCGCGTAGCCGCCCAACCCTTGCAGGGAGTAGAGGGCTACCGAGATGATGTTGACGACGAACCAGACCATCCAGTTCTCGATCTTCTTGCGCGCCGTGAGCCACATGGCGGCGAGGCTCATCGCGAACACGCCGTTGTCCCAGAATGGATAGGCGGCGTCCGTCCGCGTTGCGAAGTAGTAGCCGAGCACCCCGGCCGCGAACCCGCTAAGAACGGCAAGGATCGCCAGGATGGACCAACTTGCGCGCGTAACGGGCAGTTCTTCGCGGTCCTCCGCGCCGTACAGCCAGTAATACCAGCCGTACAAGTTCAACGGCAGGAAGCCGGCGACATGCAACAGCAGGTTGGCATAGAGCCGGGCCTCCCACAATACCGTCACTGAAACGATGACGTATGCGACGCCCAGCGGCCAAGCCCACAGGTTCTGGCGAATGAGAAACCAGACGACCACCAAGCCGAGGACCGTGCCGATCGGTTCATCGACAAGCAGCCACAGGTTCCAGATGTTCAACAGCAGGTCCATGGAGATCAGGTGCGAAAGCGCCGGTAAGTGGAAGCTAGCAGCGTTGCATCAAATCATCAACATGACTAACATCTGATGCGAGACATGGAATGGTGATATGAGAACCACGCTTGACATTGACGGCCCCGTCCTCCGCGAACTGAAAAAGCGCCAAGCCAAGGAGGGCAAATCTCTCGGCAGGCTCGTCTCGGACCTGCTCGCGCACGCTTTGAAGGCGGAAACGGCACCTGCCAACGACTCGCCGCCGGCCTGGATTGCCAAACCGATGGGTGCGCGCGTCAGTCTCTCTGACAAGGAAGCGGTCTACAGGGCCTTGGACCGATAGCGTCGCCGGAGTGAGTCATTCATGAGCTACTCCCTGGACGTGAATATCCTGCTCTATTCGTCCGACACGTCCAGCCCATTCCATGCCCAGGCGCAAAGCTTTCTGCAATCCTGCATGGACCGGCGCGACCTTTTCTATCTGACTTGGCCGACCATCATGGGCTACCTCAGAATTGCCACCCACCCATCGATTTTCGACGAACCGCTGACGCCGGAAGAGGCGATGGCCAACGTGGAGACACTGCTCAATCTGCCCCACTGCCGCTGCCTCGCGGAAGAAGAAGGCTTCTGGGCGACCTGGAGCACCGTTGCCACTGAGACAGTCGTGCGCGGAAACCTGGTACCAGATGCTCATCTCGCAGCACTGCTCCGCTTCCACGGCGTGCGCAGGCTGTACACCAATGACCGGGACTTTCGGAGATTCGAATTCCTCGACGTGCAAAGTCCCTTGACTTGATGACCGATGACCTATGACCGCAGGTTGCGCTTCAACTCAGCGTTGGGGTGAGCGAGGCATCTACGATTCGACGGTCGTTCGTGAGCAGTGTTGCGCCTAGAACTCGGGCGGTCGCTACGAGAATTCGGTCCGCCGGGTCGCGATGAAACGAGTCCGGCAAGGCCGCAACCTCGGTGGCGACCGCCGGGGAGATGCCCTGTCTACGCACGAGCGGCGGAGCGACGGCCTTGTCCAGCCACTCACGTAGCGGCAATGCCAGCCGAATACGGCCAAGGCTTGCGAGCATCGCCACCTCCCAGAGGGAGATGTCAGACACGAATACGGGGCCATCCGGAGTGGCCGCTTCAACGATTTCCCGTTGCCGCGGCGAAAGCTGCATTCGGTCGTTCAGCCACCAGATCAGCACGTGCGTGTCCAGCAAGGCGGTCATCAACGGTTGCTCTCCCAGTGGTTCTCGGGGACTACCGGACCGACGATGTCGCCTACCACGGTGACGGTACCCTCCAACTCAAGCTGGGGATAGCGAGCGAGCGACTGGGTAGCGGGGCCAAGTTCCGCCACGGGTTGGCCACGCTTCAGGATAACCACACGCTCCCCGGTTGCGCGGACGCGGTCGAGTATCGAGAGGCAGCGGGCCTTGAAGTCGGAAGCGTTGATGTGTTCCATAGGTGACTAGTATTAAGAACTAGTCACAAGAGGTCAATGGCCAAAACTGGCGGCGACTGCGTCACAAGCACCTGGGTTTCGGCGATACGCGAACAACAGAGCGGAGCAATCGCACGAGGGGACGAGGTTTCGAGAACGGGGTACGGTCGCCGCCGAGGTCAGTTGTTCGCGAATGATGCCTGGGTGTAGCCCCAGCCGCTCGTCGGTCATTACCGGTAGCTACGCGATTCGTCTGGGTACCCATGTCCAGCGCTCGAACCGCTTTCCCGGGGAGGAGATCTACCTGCCGGATGGCTACAAGACCGTACCGGAGGTCTTCCGCGATGCCGGCTACTTAAGGTTCAACAACGGCAAGGATGACTACAACTTCGCCTGTGACCGAAGCAGGTTGTATGCCACCGGCAACGATGAGCGGGAGCCGGACGGCAAGGTAAACGGCGGCGTGAGTCTGCAGCGGGGCAGCGGCGACTGGCGTGAGTGTCCCGCCGATATGCCTTGACGTACTGTAGCCATTTGGCTACAGTACGGGCGATGATCGAGGTCGTCAGATATATCGGCAGCGACGGATCCGACGACTTTGGAACTTGGCTTGAGGAGCAAAGCTCGGAGATACGCGCCAGGATTCAAACTCGAATCGACCGAATGGAGTTGGGCAACTTCGGGGACCATAGAGGCGTCGGCGCGGGCGTATTCGAACTTCGAGTCCATCACGGCCCCGGATACCGCGTGTACTACGGACGGGATGGTGATCCTGTTGGCTGCCGGAACCAAGAAACGGCAGGCGCGTGACATTGATCGGGCGATAGTCAACTGGAGAGCCTATAGACAGGAGAAACGGAATGCCGATCAAAACGCATAAAGCCAGCGACTTCCTGAAAACGCCAGAGGATATCGCCGCCTACCTGAACGCCACCATTGAGGAGATGGATGACCCGAAATTGCTCATGAAAGCATTTCGCAATGTCGCGGAGGCACAGGGCGGCGTATCCGAACTCGCGCGCCGCGCCGAAATCGACCGGGTCGCACTCTCGCGTACGTTGTCCGGCCGGCGAAATCCACGCCTTGACACGCTCGCAAAAGTAGCTCAAGCCTGCGGCGTCAAGCTTCAGTTTTCCGCCTAGACTATCGAAGCCGGTTTGCAGGGCGTGGCACTCGAGGAGACCTCGATCGCGATTTAGCGGCACGCTAGTTCTGACGGTGCCCATAGTCGCACAGGACTTCATGATCACTCCCTATTCCCACACGATAAGGAACGCTGAACTGATGGACAAAATCAGGGGCGGATGGACCGGAAAATCGTATGGATGCATGATGGGGGAGCCGATGGAGTTTGCCGCGCAGGGCGAAATCTACGAAGGCTCCCTGGCGATTCAGCCCGAAGCACCGACAAAGTGGCTCCACAACGAGGACGACCTCTACGTCAACATGGCCTTCCTGGAAGTCATGCGAGAGAGGGGGATGCACGCCACGATCGACGATTTTGCCAAGGTCTTTCGGGACAGCAAATTCATGCTCTGGCACGCGAACGGGCAAGCCCGACAGAACATAAAGGGGGAACTACTGGAATGGAAGATACCCGGCACACGTTGAAAGCCGTGGTCAGCGGCCGCAAGAACGATGCGAGCGGCGGCATCGGAATCGCGTTGGGCCGCGTGGTCTCCTACCGCGGCGAAGTCGCGGCCCTGCCGGACTGAAGTGGACCTCATTTCTTAGCGCTGGTAGCGGTTGCGGAAGGTATTGCAGACGCACCATTTCGTTGATCTGATCGGCTCTTCGTCCCCAAGGATCATCACGTTCCCGAGGCCGTCGGCGCGATGATCAACTCCCGGACAGTTATCTCAGGTGGCTGCTGATACGCGAACAGGACCGCGCCCGCGACATCGTCCGGTCGCAGCCCACCCCGCAGACGGTCCTTGTTGGCCTGATACGCCTCGATCAGGTCCACCTGGGTCGACCGGTTGAGCAGTTCGGTATCCACCAGGCCGGGAGAGATCAGGACGACCCGCACCCCCCGTCCGGCCGCTTCGGCGCGCAATCCCTCGGTGAGGCCCCGGACGGCGAACTTCGTTCCGACGTATACAACGTGATTGGGACCGTACCGGTGCCCAGCGGTTGACCCGATGTTGATGATGGTCCCCGCGCGCCGTTCAAGCATCGGAGAAAAGACCACGGACGTGGTGTTGAGCAACCCCACCACGTTGGTCTCGAACAGCCCCTGCCAGTGCGCCGGTTCCTGGTCCTTGAATGCCGCGAGGTTGAGCCAGCCGGCGTTGTTGACGAGCAGGTCCACCGACCCATGCACCTCCTCCGCCTCGGCCACCGCAGCGCGGAAGCCTTCGACATCGGCGACGTCGTTCTGCCGGCAGACGGTGTCCGGGAGATCCAGTTCCCGGAGACGGTCCACGCGGCGCGCGGTCAGGAGCAGTGGATGGCCCGCCGCGCTGAGTGCCCGGGCGATTGCCGCGCCTATGCCGGCGCTTGCTCCGGTGATCACTGCCAATGGCTTGGTCATGGGCCTCTCCCGGTACGTCTCATCCACTGCGTGCGCCAGCGAGTTTCTCATGCCGGCGGGCGAGCAAGTAGATCTCTTTCTCACTGAGCGTCGGTGTGTGGCCTGACTTTTTTCTAGGTGCGCTGCTTCCAACGTTGTGGGTCACGACTGCTATGCATGACTGCAACCACTACGATAGTTTGGTCATATATGCGGTAGAAGACTCCGAACGGAAAGCGTTGCAGGATAGCGCGACGAGTTTCGCGATGCAGTATTCGATAGGCTGTTCGGGTTATCGGCGATTTTGTCAAAAGTTCGTTCGACCTCATCAACAAAGTCGCTGCCTAAACCGGCGTTCTGCGCTTCATACCAAAGCGCAGCATCAGTGAGATCTTCGCGCGCCTTGAGACGGACGCGAATTTCAAAGCTCACAGAGCGCGGCGGATGCTTCCCAGGACCTCGTTTGCCGGCTCTCCCAGGTTTCCATCTAGCTCGAACTCGTCGAGCCTTCGATCCAACTCCTCGCGTTGCGGTATTGTCAAGGGTAGTCGGTCTTGATCCGCTGCAATGCTATCCCATAGGTCCTCAACCAGCCGGATGCGGTCCTTGACCGGCAAATCCTGAAGTCTCGTCGCCATGTATATCAGTCCTTACTTCTACTCTGCTCTTTAGTCTAACGCGAGTCGCTCCAGATCCGGGATGTGAACCAGTCGCAACATCTCGACGGCGCGCGAAAGTTCGTCGTGGCACCGCACAGTGGAAGGCCGTCCTGAGATGCTCCAATGAATCGTGAACGTTGACTCCTTACGATCCCGTACGGAATGTACCCCCTGGGCGGCGGTATCGGAATCGCGTTGGGCCGTGTGGTCTCCTACCGTGGCGAAGTCGCGGCCCTGCCGGACCGAAGTGGACGACAGTTCTTAGCGCTGGTTGCGGTTGCGGAAGGTATTGCAGACGCACCATTTCGGGCAAATAGATCTCTTTGGCCGTGGGGGGACCCGTTGTGCGAAAACACGTGGGCGTTGCTGGACCGGGGTCGCCGGTCACTGCGACAAGGACGTGGCCGGATCCGCAACGACCGAGATGAGGCGCCACACCTGAAATGGGGGAACTCGGGCCACTCTGAATTGACCCTCGGAGCAGTGTTTGCCAACCTGATCGGGCATGAGATGAACGACCTGTTGGCGACGTTACGCGAAGCGTGGCTTGCAGCAGCTCCCGGAATGCATCGACAGTCAGGCAGCCATGGCGAATAAACGACCCAACATTCTCTGGATATACATCGAAGACCAGGATCCGAGATACGGATGCTATGGCGAGACGCTGGTGGAAACTCCGAATATAGACGCCCTTGCCGCCGAGGGCGTGGTGTTCGAGCGAGCGTACTCGCCGGCGCCGGTATGCAGCCCCAGCCGCTCGGCGGTCATTACCGGCAGCTACGCGATTCGTCTGGGGACCCATGTCCAGCGCTCGAGCCGTTTTCCCGGCGAAGAGATCTACCTGCCGGAGGATCACAAGACCGTACCGGAGGTCTTCCGCGATGCCGGCTACTTCACGTTCAACAACGGCAAGGACGACTACAACTTCGCCCGTGACCGAAGCATGTTGTATACCACCGGCAACGATGAGCGGGAGCCGGACGGCAAGGTAAACGGCGGCGTGAGTCTGCAGCGCGGCAGCGGCGACTGGCGCGAGTGTCCCGACCGTATGCCCTTCTTCGCACAGATACAGACCAAACGGCGGCAAGGACGGCTACACCGCCGAGCAGGCATCGGAAGTCCTGAAGCGGCTGGGGGTCGAGGATCCGGAACTCGTCAACCCTGACGATGTCACCGTGCCACCGCAATATCCGGACATTCCGGAAATGCGTGAGATGGTCGCCATCCAGCTCAACACCATGCTGGTCAGCGACATCCTCGTAGGGCAGATGATCGAGCGTCTGAAGGCGGACGGACATTGGGGCAACACCATCATCTTCTTTTTGAGCGATCACGGCGCCCTGTTCCCGCGCGCCAAGCAGATGTGTTACGAGGAGGGCCTGCACGTGCCGCTGATGGCGGCCGCGCCGGGTATGCCGGAATTCCAGAGGCTGATCCCGCCAGGCACGCGGCGCGGGGAGCCGGTCGCCACCCTGGATGTGAGCGCCACATCACTGGAACTCGCCGGGATCACGGTGCCCGACTACATGGACTCAGCCAACCTGTTCGAGGGACCGCAGCGCGAGCATGTGTTCTCGGCGAGGGACCGCTGCGAATGGGTGGTGGACAGGACCGCAGCGCTATCGGTGACCGCTATCACTACATCAAGAACTTCATGACCGACCGGCCGGTCTCGCAGCCCAATTTCCGCGACGCGTGGCCGGCGATCATAAGAACCCGGGAGTTGTATGAACGCGGTGAGCTGACACCGGCCCAGGCATTGGCCTATGGACCGAGGCCAGCGGAAGAACTGTACGATTTGAAGGCGAACCCGCACGAAACGGTCAACCTGGCGGACGACCCCGACCATCAGGAAATCCTGAAGGCCATGCGCGCACTGGTGGAGGCCTGGATCGCGGATACGGATGACAAGGGACAGTACCCCGAATCGAAAGCGGCGCTCGCGGTCACCAAGAAGCAGTTTCGGAGGTGGTGTACCGACCCGATATTCGATGATGTCTGATTGACGCTGTTCGTCGGCAATGCGGGCGAACGCTTCGGAGGTGACGCTCACGCCCCGGCCCACGGATCGACCAGATCAAGCTCCATGTCGATGAAGTCGCGAGTATTTCGCGTTGCGACCGCCAAGCCCCGGGAGCGCGCGATAGCCGCGATCTGGCAGTCGGCGGGCGCAACCGGTTGCCCCGTCGAACGCCGCATTGCCGCAATATCCCCATAGTGGCGCGCCGCATCTCTGTCGAATGGCAGCACCCTGTCTCCGAAGGCTTCGCGCAGCATTGCCTCGATGTCCGAGAACAGCGTATCGCGACGCCGACCCGACGGCAGGATGGCTGCACCGTAGCGAAGCTCGGCTTCGCCGACCGCCGAGAAGAACAGTTCATCGGCAGCTTGACCGGCAGTCCACGCCTCGACGACAGGGTCTGGCGATTTCCGCATCAGTTCGGAGACCACGTTCGTATCCAGAAGGACCATGGACTCCGCCTAGGAGGCTGTCCGAGAACGGGCACCCCCCGCATATCCTTTGTGATATCGTTTGATCCTTGCTGACGAGAGGGTGTTGGATGCCTCCCTTCAAGGACTACCCGGCGGATTACTCCCAGAGCCAACTTTTCCCCAGCAACGTTTTCGACCTGCTGCCGGACGACCACGATTGTTTCGTGTATCGGGACTTGTTCGAGCAGTTGGACACCTCGGAGGTGGACGCCCGATACAGCCGCCGGGGCCAGCGCGCGTACGCGCCGCGGCAGATCGTCTCGATTCTGATATACGCGTACAGCCACGGGGTTTTCAGTTCGCGGCAGATCGAGAAGCGGTGCAACGAGGATTTGGGGTTCATGCACATCGCGGGCAAGCACTGCCCGAACTTTCGGGTGCTGAGCGATTTCCGCAAGGACCGCGGGGACTTTTTCCGGTCCTGCTTCAAGCAGACGGTGCGCATGGCGCTGGAGCTCGACATGGCTTCGCTGGGCCATGTGAGTCTGGACGGCTCGAAGTTCAAGGCGAACAGTTCGAAGCACAAGGCGATGAGCTACGGTCGGATGCGGGAGCGGGAGCGCGCGCTGTGCGAGGAGATCGAGGCGCTGTCGGAACAGGCGCGGCGCTGCGACGAGGAGGAGGACCGCGCGTACCGGGACGCCACGGGCTACGAGTTGCGGGAGGACTTGCGCGACAAGGAACAGCGCCTGGAGCGGATACGCGAGGCGAAGCGGGCGCTGGAGGCGCGCGAGGCGGAGCTGCGGCCGGGGCGGGAGATCGAGGACAAGAAGCAGATCAGCTTCGCCGACAAGGACGCGCGGATCATGGGCAAGAAGGGGGCGTTCGATTACGCCTACAACGCGCAGATCGGGGTGGACGGGGACGCGCAGATCATTGTCGGCCAACACGTCAGCCAAGCGGCGAACGACCAAGGCGAGGTCGGCCGGGCGCTGGACGAGCTGGAGGCGTCGAGCGGCCGCTTGCCGGACAAGATGAGCCTGGACAACGGCTATTACTCGGGGGACAACCTGCGGGCGGTGTCGGACCGGGGGGTGGAGGCGTACATCGCGACGGACCGCGGCGAGAAGCCGGCCGCGACCGGCGTGGAGGACAGCGATCGCCCCTTGGTGAAGGCGGACTTTCGCTACGACGAGGCGCGGGACGGTTTTCATTGTCCCGGCGGCCAGTTCCTGGCGTTGCGGCGCGTGGACGCCCGGGGCCGGCGCGAGTATCGGGGCGAGGCCGAGGTTTGCGCGGCCTGCGCCTATCACGATCGCTGTTGCCGGTCGAAGTCCGGGGCGGCGCGGACGGTGACGAGCGATGGCCAAGAGCCGTTGCGCCGGGCGATGAACGAGCGGATGTCGCGGCCGGAGGGTCGGGCCGTTTACCGACGCCGCAAGGCGATAGTGGAACCGGTGTTCGGGCAGATCAAGAACACGGGTTTCCGGGGTTTCGGTGTGCGGGGCAAGTCGAAGGTGGACAGCGAGTTCTCGCTGGTCTGCTCCGCGCACAACGTCAAGAAAATGGTCCATGCGGCGCTCCGGGGAGCGGTGTGCCTGGAGTTCGGGCAAAGGGCGGCGATGGCGTAGAATCGGGCCCGCGGGATCTCTGGAAGTGACGAAACGGTCTGGCCGCGCCCCTTTTCAGTCGAAAAAAGCATAACGAGACGTCTGGGCTCGACTTGCCGCGTGGCGGGGCCGTGTTGCCGGAGCAACCGACATGAGCCGATACGCGTCAGCAGGAGCAAAATGCCGCCAAGTGCCCTGTTCTCGGACGCCCTCCTAGTCGAACGACGGTGGATTGCCTGCGACCTCCCGAGGCGGCAACTCCAGGTCCACGCCCCGCGACGGCCCGAAGTGACCGCGGATGATGCTCGCAAGGTTCCGGGTTTCGGGGGCACGACCGACAGCTTCGCCCAGGATCAGGCGCGCTTCCTCTTCCATGGAGCGACCGTTACCGGCGGCCCGCACACGCAAGCCGGTCTTCACCTCGTCGTCGAGATTTCGGATGGTGATGCTCGCCATGGTCGCGCCTTTCCGGTTGTCGAGGGCTTAATCTACGCAGCGATTGCGATGCAATCAAGTCATCCAGCCCCGGATCGTGCCTCTGATCGTTCGGGAAGGGGCGCTCATGGCTGATCACGAGACTGTCCGTATCGATTGCCGAGCGAAGATGCCAACGTCGGGAAAGGCGAACGGAGAGATCGGAACGATACGTCGCCCAACATAGCCGCATGGTAGCGTGCCGGCATCCTTGAATGGTGGGACGACGGAGCAGTGGTGGTCACGCCTTCCTCCGTGAATCGCGCGGGGGCGCCACCGGGTACGGCGCCCACACGCTTTCCGATTCGATGGCGTCGACGAACGCTGCGAACGAGAAGCCGGTCGGATACAGGGTCCTCCGCTGCGCCTCGTCGTCCCGGTCGCCCTTCCCTGCCCCTGCCGCATCCGGCACCAAGATACGATCGGCTTCGTTCAGGAGGTGCCCGTCGTCCCGCAGCGCGATGATCAGCTCCTCCAGGGAAACCTTCAGGAAGCCGCCGAACCGTTCGTGGTCGTGCTCGATCGAGGTGTCGACGATCCACGCGCAGACCTTCGCGGGGCCCTCGACCGGGTCGATTCCGAGAGCGTCCGCCAGGGCCGTGTCCTGGGCCAGTGCCGGCACCTTGCGGCGCAGTTGGCAGCCGGCGCGGCCAAGCGCATGACTGCCGTGCAGCCAGGTCTCCCTGGCCGACTTACGCACGAAGGTCGACTTCACTTCGAGGACGAGAACGGCACCGTCCCGGGCACAGACGAGATCCACTTCACCGGGGTCGTCGCCGTCCGTTGCCGGCGGCGTGTGGTTCAGCCGCACGGCGAAACCGCGTCCGCGAAGCAGGCCGGCCAGCCGCTCCTCGATCCGTCGCGTCTCGTCCCGGGCTTCGGCGCGCCGAGCGCCGAGCCGGCGGAGGTTGTTGATCGCGGCGGTCTGGTTGTTCTGGAAGGCCGTCAGCCAGGGCAATTGGAACAGATGCCCGCCCAGCTTCAGTATCGGTCGTTCGTACAGTTCGGGCACCAGGCCTGGTCCCGCGGAGCGAAGCCGGCGGGCCAGCGATCGACAGTCGCATGTCCAGAGGTCGAGTATGGCCTCGGCTTCCCGGCGGCTGCCCCGGGGATGTTCCGCATCGACGGTCCACCCGATGATGCGGCGCACCTTTTCGCCGCGGCGCGACCAGGTGACCGGGAACCGGTTTTGACCGGTCGCCAAGCCGCCCAGCGCAAGCAGGCAGAGAGCGTCTCTCCAGCCTCCCGCGCTGTCGAGGTGGCCCCGATACGGTTGAACGAAATCAGCATCGTAGAAGGCAGTCATGAGCTGGAGGGAGAGCAGGGCCTTGAACAGGGGCGCCGTGCCTCCGGCTGCCGTCGACACAGTCTTGCCCACGCCATATACCTCGACTAGCCGAAGGTGCGCCGCCATCGCCTTGACGTAGGCGGCGCGGTTCAGTTCGCTGTTTTCCGGCCGGCCAATGACCTGCTCTCCCAGCCCGGCATCGACGAAGGCGTCCATGCCGCGCAGGAGCCAGTAGCGGTGCAGCCGGGCAAGCCTGTCGTTCTCGCGGTACCAACGATCCTTCGCGAGACTGTTCGCGACCGGGTCCAACTCGACGATGTCCAGCCCCTCGCCTTCCGGGACGAAGTCGATGGCGTGGTTGTAGCAGAAGGCCTCCGCCGATCGGGCGACGAATTCGTCGAGTTCGACCTGCGCGTCCATCAGTTCCTCGAAGCCGTGGAGCAGGTCGAATCGGGGCGGCGGCCCGTCCGCCGTCGGAAAGAGAAACGGCGAGACATGGATCGCGAGCAACTTCGCAATCTCGTCATCCGTCAGCCGCAACGCGCCGTCGGCGGACGTTGCCAGCTTCCATTCCAGCAACGCGGTCACGGCATGCCAGGCTGTTTGGATGCGGTGTCCGTCCGCTTCCGCCCCGTCGGCGACCAAGTGCTTGAAGGCGTACAGGCTCGCGTAGGCGAGGAATGCGACCGGCGACAGGTCGGCGAATGGTTCGCGGAGTGTCGACACAAGCTCCTTCCGTTGGCGGTGCGCCTTGAAGAAGATCTCGAGGGTACGGCCGAACTCGCCGAACTCGAGCGGGGCGGTCCTGGCCAGACCGGCGACCTCCACGCGCCGAGGCGAGCCGGGCTTCAGCACGAGCCCCGAAAGCCGGATGGCGCGCCTCGTCTGTTCCGGAGCGACGCATGCGACGTGCGCGAGCAGACCCGGCGAAGCAACGCGATCCTGCGCCAAGTACCGGGCGAGGGCGAGCAGCAGGGGATCCTCCCGCCACGCCCGGGCCGGGAGTTCCCCAAGAATGCGCCATGAGAAGAACGCCCCGTCGCGCTCAGGCTGGCCGAAGCGCTTCCTGCCGGTCCCTCTCGGTTTTCCGTCCAGGTACAGTTCGGCGACGCGCACGACCGCCTCCATCGGCGCGCAGCCCGACCGTTTCGCCACCGCGAAGGCGCGGGCGTAGTATTCCGCAATCGGCATGTCAGATAGCCGCAGGGACCATGTCGGTGTCATCGAACAGAGGTCCGACGAACGGTGGATCGTCGAGTGCGAGCCGCGATGCCGGCTGCCGGGCCATGGCGATACGGGCCGCGACGAGGAGCGCCTCGCGGTGGCTGGCGTCGGCTGTCGCGTGGGTGGAATGCGAGGCGGCGCGGGTTTCGTCGAGCGGCCGCAGGGCTTCGGGTTCCGGATAGTGGCTGATGGCGCTCTCCAGCGTTGTCGTTATTGGTCGATTCTAAGGGGGAACGGGTTTTCGGCGCACATGGGTGTACCGGCCCGATGGTGGAGGCCTGGATCGCGGATACCGATGACAAGGGGCAGTACCCGGAATCGAAAGCGGCGCTCGCGATCACCAAGAAGCGGTTTCGGAGATCGTACACCGACCCAATATTCGATTATGTTTGATTAACGCTGTTCGTCGGCAATGCTCCCGGTGGAAGTTGTATTTCTTGTGCCGTAGGCACGCCGTCTCCGATCTCAGATCGTCCTCCATGATCGCCTACCAGCGCTCGGGGCTGATGCGACCCAGGGTATGGAACGAGAAACGACCGATCTTGTCGCCGTATACGAGCGAGTCCAGCGGCGATCCCTCGGTCGGGGCACCGTGCCGGTTTACTCCCGACGCCGCGGCTCCATCGATGGCCTTACATGGAACGAGATACACTCAACTTGGCGGCAGGCCGATCCCGACCGGTCCAATGCATGTCGACGAGGCTGGCCCAACTGCCGAAGCGCACCACCGCCATGAAGCAATACGCCGCGCTACGCTATTCGGGCCACCTTCCTTACAGCCACACATCGCAGCCACCCTCTCCCGATCAGGACGGCCTTTCCTCCTTCTTCTAGACCGTTCTTCTATTGGCCGTTTTCTAGACCCTTGCCACGACTTCTGCTAGTTTGATGCCATGAGGACGGGAATTTCCGTCCCAAACGGCTAAAGGCGGCCCGACGGACGTTCCGCTTGCCCTTGATGGTCTAGTCAAAGTCCCTCAGTGCCGCCTTCCTCCACCTTGGGGCCGCCTCTTGGGCGGCCCCAAGTACTTTCCAGTCGCTTTCACGAACTTCAGATACACGCCGAACACGCGACGCTGCAGGTCTCTGCGGGACCTGCTCGAAAGCTTGTACGGATACGACGGCCTGCCCCGCGACACTGCGTGACCGGAATCCAGGCTGTCAACCATGGGGTGGACTACGATCCCGTACCGAAGCAACCGTTGCCGATCCGCCGTATGGTCCATCCTTTCGAGCACCCGCACCAACGGTGCCAGCCAGCGTTGCGCCTCCTCGTCCTCGTCGAAACGCCGCACGAAGTCTACAAATCGAATCACGCCCGCGTCGCCGTCCCCAGGGACCAGCGCCAACTCCCCTATCGCGCGCTGTGATGATCGGCGAACGATTCGCACCCGACGCGACTCCAAGCAGTCCGCGAACTCCGCCAGCCGTTTACCGCGTTTGTCCCTGACGACCGACACCGTCTGGCCGCCGCCACGGAAGAGATCGAGACTCGCCCAGAACTTAGCCACCAAGTACAAAACGTCAAGCAGATCGTGGTGCCGCTCGTGGGAGGAACGGTGGCCACGCAGCGTCTTGAAGTCGGCCATCGCCAGCGAGCGCAGCTTGCCTACGAGTTCATCCGCCGCCTTGAGGACCGGATCGAGATGCTCGTCAACGAACCCCTCGGCGACCCTTCGCCGTTCCGAACGCCGACGTAGCTCCTGGTAACCAATCTCCAGCACCTTCACCAGTAGAGCGCCCAGCAGGCCGGCACCGAGCAACCGCAAGAGCCCCAACTGCTCCGCAGCAGTCGCCGCTGCGCCCTCTCCGGCTGCCTGAACCGATGTCATCACCGCAAGCGCTGACGCTAGCGACGCAGGCTCTCCATGCGAATCGCGCCTGTTTCATGCGTCCCCTCGGAGGGGTTCCGCGACCGCTCCCTCGCAGTTCCCGAACAGGCTCGAGCGAGCCCCCCGCGCTCGTTGGGGCTCACGCGAATCCGAAGGCCCGCGCGACGCACGCTGTTCCGACCTACGTCTCATTTCACTCCGAGCATCGACAACAGAATCCCGACGCCCCGCTCCCAGTCGAACCACTACACAAAACACCATTCTGTACGACTTTGCCGGAACCCCTTTCTGCCAACATGCCTGAGACAGCAGCAACCTTTGGAATTACTGTAGGGCGGTGGAGATGAAGACCGATGACTGCAGAGAGAGACTCGATGACATTGAATGAGGTTTCCCTTCCGGCCCCGGGGGTCGAGGAGCGTAGCGACGAGGCCCCCAGGGCCGGACGCGCAAGACCGACCCCGGACCCGGAGGTCGTGGCGAAGCCGAAGCGGCGCCAGTTCACGGCGCAGTATCGGCTGCGGATCCTTGAGGAGGCGGATCGCTGCACACAGCGCGGCGAGGTGGGTCGGCTGCTTCGCCGCGAGGGGTTGTACAGCTCCCATCTGACGGCTTGGCGCAAGGCCCGGCGCAAGGGCTCGCTGCGGGAGTTGGCCGCGAAGAAGCGCGGCGCGAAACCGGCCGAACGCAATCCGCTGGATGCGAAGGTGCGCGCGCTCGAGGCGCAAGTGGCTCGTCTGGAGCACGAGTTGCACACCGCGCACACGATCCTGGACGTGCAGGGAAAAGTTGCCGGGCTGCTGGGATTGAACCTCGAACGCGGAACGCGCTCCTGATGGCCGCCCAACCGCTTGCGATGCGGGTCGGCGTCGTGCCGGCGTGCCAAGCGCTGGGCGTGTCGCGGGCGACGTTCTACCGTCGCCGGAGGTCAACTCCCGGGCACCAGCAGCCCCGTCCAACGCCCGCCCGGGCGCTGTGTGAAGCCGAGCGCGAGCAGGTCCTCGATGTGCTCGCCGGCCCGCGCTTCGTGGACCGCGCGCCGGCGGAAGTCGTGGCGACGCTGCTCGACGAAGGCCACTACCTGTGCTCGGAGCGGACGATGTATCGGATCCTGGCCGCGGACGTGCCGGTCCGGGAGCGACGCAATCAGCGTGAGCATCCCCGGTACGCCAAGCCCGAGCTGGTGGCCACGGCGCCGAACCAGACCTGGTCCTGGGACATCACCAAGCTGTTGGGGCCGACGAAGTGGTCGTACTTCTATCTCTACGTCGTGCTCGACATCTTCAGCCGCTACGCGGTCGGCTGGATGGTGGCCGACCGGGAGAACTCGGCGCTGGCCGGTCGTCTCATCGAAGAGACCTGCCACAAACAGGACGTCCAGCCCCGGGTGCTCACACTGCACTCCGATCGCGGCGCGCCGATGACCAGCAAGTGCACCGCACAACTGCTTGCCGATCTCGGCGTGACCCGCTCACTGAGCCGCCCCCAGGTGTCCGACGACAACCCGTTTTCCGAGGCGCAGTTCAAGACTCTGAAGTACCACCCCGGCTTCCCTGGCCGCTTCCGCGACATCGCCGCCGCGATCGCCTTCTGCCGAACGTTCTTCCCTTGGTACAACACCGAACATCGCCATGGCGGGATCGCGATGCTCACCCCGGACGACGTCCATCATCATCGAACCCGGAGCGTGCTGGAACACCGCGGGCGGACCCTTCAAGCCGCCTGGACCCGTCATCCCGAACGCTTCGTTCGCGGGATCCCACAACCAGATCCCCTTCCCGAAGCGGTCTGGATCAATCCACCGGTTACATCCACAACAGGAGGGACTGCTCAGTAAATCGCGATCGCCAGTGTCTCAAAGTAGTTGACAGGTTCCGAAAGTGGAGCAACTGCATGATTCACTTCGCTTCGTGTTCAACAATGAATGTACGCGAGTCCGAACTCTCCGTGTTCTTGGAGCGAACGGGGGTCGAGGCGGTGAGCGGCTACACTACGGATGTAGACTGGGTGGCATCAATGGCCTTTGAACTAATGTATCTCGGCTGCGTCCTGGAACAGACCGGGAAGCACTACCTTCGAGCAGAGAAGATGCGGATCTGTCGGGACCAGATGGCGAACTCGCAATACACCAGAGAACTCGCGAAGAAGTTGGGTTTTCGCATGGCGGTAAGAGGGGACTAAGCCATGACACCGAGACTGGGAACTCGTTCGGAGAGTTGGTCTCGTGACTATGCTCGCGTCGTGCTTGGGCCTCCTGCGGCTAAAGGGGAGGGGCAACAGAAACCCGAGCTTTCCGCGGTACGCCCAAGAAACGGAAGGCAGTTCCCGTCCGACGACCTGTGCAATTCACCGGATGGCCCGTTAATACTCAACCACCCGACGCCCGTCGCGGCCGCCAATGCAGCCAACGGGTGAAGGCCTAGTCCTCGACCGTGTCGACAAGTTCTTTGACCACCAACGTCACCTTCAGGTCGCCACCCATACCCGGATCAACCACCATGTGACTCTTGACTTGACAGACTTTAGATATGACCTCTTCCACTATGTTTCCGACCTCGAATGCCTCCGCGAGATTGAGATTTGACCCGCCCTCGACACAGACGCACACTCTGCGCGCGTTCTGGAGTTCAACGTCTTCGAGCAGTAGATAGCCAATCGCGGCTTCCGCTGCTTCCCGAGCACGATTTTCGCCCGTCGCTCGACCGATACCCGTAACCGTTTCTGTGACCATCGGGCCCCCAAGCAAAATCAGGTGGCTGCGGCATTCCAGCCCTCACTCACTCCAACCTACCGCTAGCGAGGCTTCGCCTCAGACCGACAAGGCATGTGTTGCGTCCCGGCGGCGTTTGAAACGGTCCCCGGCCGCTGCTCCGCTCCGCGGCGTGAAGCCGCCTTCATAGTCGCGCAAGGCGTCGGTGGCCGTATAGGTGGCCTGTGGGGAGCCCATCGACCGGAGTCCGAGCCATGAACGTAGCACGAAACGCCGGCGAGGTGCTGGCGGAGCACACGACGCTGGAGCTGGAGTGCGTCGACCGGATGTACGTGAACGTCTACGTGCCGGTGCTGCAGACGGGCGCGGGGGCGGCGCACTTCTTCAAGAAGGTTCGCGGCAATCCGGTGCCGTCGTCGGCGCTGATGGAACCGATGCGTCAGCCATGATCGCCTCATCGGAGCGCAACGGTTCGGCGACCTCCACCGGCCGCGCGTCGTGGATCGGCAGCGCGCCTCGGCGCTGCGCTTCGGCGACCCCCGCGCCCAGGCCCTGCTCGCCTTCCGGGTGCTGCCCGACGGCTTCCAGAACCGCGACCTGCGCCGGACCGTGGCGCCGCTGCTCGGCCTGTCCCTCGAGGAGTACGGCCGCGGCCGCATGACCTACGATCTGCGCCGGCTGCGCCTGCGGGGACTGATCGAGAAGATCCCCTTCACCCGCCGCTACCGCGACACCGACGACGGTCTGCGAACGGCCTTGTGCTACCACCGGACCTACGCCCGCGTCCTTCGCCCCGCCATGTCCGTGGTGTTCGACGCCCCGCCGCGCTCGGCCCCTCGGCTCAACCGCGCCGTCGACTCGTTCGACAGCGAAATACAGCGACTGTGGGAGGGCCGCCAGCTCGCGGCCTGATGTGCAACCCAACTGTTAACGTCAACTCCGCTCAAGGAATCTAGAGAGGCGGCCCGAGGTTCTACCGGAGTGGGGACGGGCTTGGTCATTTGGGATGATCAAGCTCTAGACCGCCTCGGCACCACATGGAAGTGTGAGTAATATCATGAAGACCCACTCTGCTTTGTGGGAGTTGGGAAATGACCATCTTTGGTCGTCAGATTTCAAAAGGATGCACTGCTCGACATTGTTGTGCGTCGCTGGCTGGTATCGGATCAGCAACGGGCTGATAGCCTTTGAGTGGGTGGGCGGGATCGTCCGGGGTGCCCGCTCACGGATTTTTCTATCTTCTGTCTGTGGGTAGGAGCGGATTTGGGGGCGGCCCAAATTCGTCTAAAGGCGTATTGCGTCCCTTAAGCCCGGCCTGCGCTTCGACGGGCGACCAGACCCTCGAGCTGCAGCGCGACGTCTTGAGGACCGAGGATTGCGAGCGGATCTTCGATGGGCCCCTGGGACGTAACGGGCGAGTGCCTGCGCCGTGTGACACCTTCGACCATCTGTCCGCTGGCGCCACGCTGTCGGGTTGTTGCCTGGGTCTGTCGCGCTGCTCAGGGTCCAGCCGTGCAATACGCTTAACTCCAGCCGCCTGTACGTTGGACTGTTTGACTGCCTCGGGGAGGGGCGACGCCGCGAACATTCCGGACGCTACCGCATCCGCAGATCACCGATGCTAATCTCCCACAACAGCCTCGAAACTCGTTAACGCCGACCGAAGGTTCTCAACTATCTCATCAGCAAGCACTTCCGGCTCCGGCAGGTTCTCCAGATCGGTCATCGAAGCGTCCTTCAGCCAGAACACGTCGAGGCTGGCCTTGTCGCGCAGAAGAAGCTCTTCGCGCGAATAGGCGCGCCATCGACCGTCCGGGGTTTCCTCGCTCCAGGTCTGTTCCCTGACGTGTCGGTTCTCGGGCTTGTGGCACGCAACGAAGTCCTCAAGATGGGCATAGGTCAGGGGCTTCTGTTTGAGCGTGTGATGCACGTTGGTGCGGTAGTCGTAGTACCACACCTTCGAACTCTGTGGGTCGGGGCTGGCCGGTCGGTTGTCGAAGAAGATGACGTTCGCCTTGACGCCCTGCGCGTAGAAGATGCCGGTGGGCAGCCGCAGGATCGTGTGCAGGTCGGTAGTCTGAAGCAGCTTCCGGCGAATCGTCTCGCCGGCGCCGCCCTCGAACAGCACGTTGTCGGGGACGACGACGGCCGCGCGCCCGGTCGTCTTCAGCATCGTCCGGATGTGCTGGACGAAGTTCAACTGCTTGTTCGACGTCGTCGCCCAGAAGTCCTGCCGGTTGTAGGTCAGATCGTCGGTCTCCTGTTCGCCGTCGGCGTTGGTGAAACTCATGGAGCTCTTCTTGCCGAACGGCGGATTGGCCAGCACGTAGTCGAACGTCTCGGAGGGCGGTGAGATCAGCGCGTCGGCGGGCGAGACCGCCGTCTCGCCGGTCATTTCCCCGATTCCGTGCAGCAGCATGTTCATCAGGCAGAGCCGACGGGTTCCGGCCACGATTTCGTTGCCGTGGAAGGTCGCGTGCTTCAGGAATGCCTTCTGGTCTCTGTCGAGCGCCCAATTCTGCGGTTCGCTCAGGAAGTCGTGGGCGGCGAGGAAGAATCCGCCCGTTCCACAAGCGGGATCGGCGATGGTCTTGTCCGGTTCGGGGCGTACGCACGCCACCATTGCGCGGATCAGGGCTCGGGGCGTGAAGTACTGTCCCGCACCGGATTTCGTGTCCTCGGCGTTGCGCTCCAGCAGTCCTTCGTAGATGTCGCCCTTGACGTCGGCTCCGAGCATCACCCAATCCGTGCCGTCCACCATGGCGATCAGCCGGAAGAGCTTGGCCGGATCGGTGATCTTGTTTTGCGCCTTGGTGAAAATCTGGCCCAGCATGCCCCTCTGCTGGCCAAGTCTGCGAAGCAGGGCAACGTAGTGCGCTTCAAGCTCCGCGCCGCGGCGGGTAGTGAGACTCGTCCAGCCATAGTCTTCGGGGATGCCGACATCGCGGCCGTAGGGCGGTCTGGCGTATTCGTCCGCCATCTTGAGGAAGATCAGGTAGGTCAGTTGCTCGAGGTAGTCGCCGTAGCCGACGCCGTCGTCGCGCAGCGTGGTACAGAAGCTCCAGACCTTCGACACGATGGAGGCGGAGTTCATTTGCTGGATTCCGTTAGTTGACGAGCCAGCGGCTCTCCGGCAGACGTGCGACGGTACCGCTGGTTCCTGCTCGTGGGCTTGTCCGGCAAGGTCATTTCGATGAGGCCGGCCTCGAGTACGGGCTTTAGATAGGTGTCGATAAAGCTGCGCCGGTCGCGCAGCTTCAGCGCGGCCTGCAATTCGGCGCGGCTCGTTTCGCGTTGGACCGCGCTGATCGAGCGCTCGACACAACCGGTAACTTGTGGGGTAACTTGGGGGGTGTCATGAGGGGAGAGGAGAGATTTTTCATTATCTTCCAAGTGGTTATCTTGTTCGGCATCTTGTTCGTCGCTGGCATCGCCCGCCCCGGGTGGAAATGACGGGTGCGCCGGTAGCCGGACGCGAAACCAGGTGGGATCCTCGTCGGTCTCGAAGCTCGGCGGTGGCGAGCCGTTGTTGCGCATCGCCCGCAGAATCTTCGGCACCCCGGTCGAGCGCCCTTCAGCCAAGTCCAGTACCTTCAGGCACTCGCCGATCCGCCGGTTGCGGCAGCGGCGGTTTGTCCCTTCGTGCCGTTGTTGTGGGGTCGAAACCCGGTCGGCTAAAATGAGGACGTGAAACGCAAGACGCTCTCCGCGACCAATCCTCACCTGCGCGACGCCGCGAAGGCGACCCGGCAAACGACTCGCAGCGTGGCCAGTTCGACGGCGATCGAGACGGGGAAACCGGTGCGAGAGATTGAAGAAAGGATCAATCATCTACGTTCCTTGCCGTCTCGCGTAACACTCGCCTGACCAAGCCCTTCAGCGTGGCGCAGAAGCTCCAGACCTTCGAGACGATGGAGGCGGAGTTCATTTGCTGGATTCCGTGAGTTGGCGAGCCAGCGCCTCTCCGGCCGACGTGCGACGGTAACGCTGGTTCCTGCTCGTGGGCTTGTCCGGCAAGGTCATTTCGATGAGGCCGGCTTTGACGGCGGGATTGAGGTACGTCTCCAGAAAATGTGGGCGGTGCGCGATGCGCAGAAGCCTCTGCAACCCGAGGCGGCGCATTTCCCCTGTCAGCGCCAGGACCAAGAGCCCGACTTGTTCGGTGACTTGTTCGGTATCTTGTTCGGTGGGCGACTCTCTTTCTTTATATCTCAATAACTTATCTTGTTCGGCGTCCTGTCCGGCATGTTGTTCTGCTCCCCCCCACTCTTCCGACCGCGAAAACTCCTCGTGCGCCGGCAGCCGAACGAGAAACCAGGTGCGATCATCGTCGGTCTCGAACCTCGGCGCCGGTGAGCCGTTGTTGCGCATCGCTCGCAGGATCTTCGGCACGCCCGTCGAGCGGCCTTCAGCCAGGTCCAGTTCCTTGAGAAACTCGCCGATTCGCCGGTTGCGGTAGCGGCGGCTCACAGCCTGGCCCCGTTGCAGATCCTCCATCCGGATGGAGCGGTCGGCACCGGGATAGCTCAGCACCAGCAGTTCGTCCGGCATGATCCGCACCTCCACCGGTTCGCGCTCCTCGTAGGAGCGGTGGTAGATGGCGTTGCCGAGGGCTTCTTCGATCGCTGCTACCGGGAAGTTCCAGAACCGATCGGCTTCGGGCTTGTCGGCGTGCTTGATGACCGCTTCCTTCAGGTAATTGCGCTCGATGTAGGTAATCGCATCGCGCAGGATCGCCGCCAGCGGCCCGCGAAACTCCTTCTCCTCGAAATAGTCGCCGCCGGGGCCGTCCGGAAACCAGACGACATCGATCTGCGCCGCGGGGAAGAATTCGTGCGGACGGTCGTTGAAGAACAGAAGGCCAACGTTCTTCGGGAACAGGGCTTCCGAGGGACCGCCGACGATGTTCATGCGTCGTCCGAGTGCCTCCATTGACAGCTCGGCTACTTCCTGCAGGAGGTCGCTGCCGACATCCTGCAGGTGCTGTTGAATCAGGCGGAAGGAGAGGTCGTCTAGCGAGGCGTTTCGGTGGTAGCGGTCGTCGAACGGCACGGTCGCGGCCAATCCGAGCAACTCGCGCTCGTCCTCGCCGCGCGCCCGTACCGTGCTGCTGTGCTTGCGGATGTAGTAGGCCCAATCGCGGCTGCCGGTCGAGAGGCTGACTTTTGTCCTGTAGGGCCGCGTCTCGCCGCCGGGGGCATAGAGGATGAGGATCGTCTTGCCGTCGATCTCGTGAACTGCCGTCAACGGATGGTACGGGGGCTGAATCGCGGAGTTGCCCAGGTTGAGCATTTCCTTCTGTATGCCGTCGATGGCATCCGGGTCCAACCCCTTCGGCGGCAATACGGGACGGCCGTTCCGTTCCTCCACGCCCAGCACGACATAGCCGCCGCCGAGATTGTGGAAATCGTTGGCAAACGCGCCGAGCGTGTGCAGGACGCTCTCCGGGTTCCACCCGGCCTTGTACTCGACGCGCTCGCTCTCGATGGTGCGCCGCCGCAGGAGGCTGTCGATGTTGATGGGCAGGGCGACTGTCATGCTGGAGCCGTGGCGGTCGCCGGTCGTCCCGCACGCCTTCGGGGCTTGGTGGTCGAATCCCCGACCCGGCTGGCGCGGATGCGGGCGAGAAGCGCCTGCGCCGGTTCATCGTCGGGGTCCTGGGAGACCAGTTCGCCCGAAAACGCCTTTTTCAGGATGGACTGGCGGAGCGCGTCGGCGCGGGCCAGGTTGGCGTCCATCTCGGCTTGAAGGGTGTCGACTGCTTCAAGGCGCTCATTGAGAATCCGGACAATCTCCGCCTGCTCCGCGATAGAGGGAAGAGGAAGCACAAACCCGCGAATATGGCCTTGATTGATCTTGTAGATGCCTGCCGTGGTTCGAGCCGCGTTCTCGATTTGCTGGCGTACGGTCCAGGAGTTCCACGCCAAGAGGAAGTACTCTGGCTGAACGGCGCTCGTGTCCAGCCGCACACGGATCATTGTGTCGGGAAACGCGACTGGCGTCGGTTCATTTAGTACACGGCCGCCAATACCAACCAAATTCTTGCTGCCGTTGCCTCGCGAAATGAATATGTCGCCGCGCTTTACGAGGAACGGCTGTGCGTCCTCCTCGCTCCAGTCGCCTTCTTTGGACTCTCGAAGGTCGATCTTGGCACTCTTGAGCGCGGTGAGGCGAAGTACGGGAAAGCCCCCTTCTTTGTCTTTGGCGGACCGACCGTTGACGAGCGGTGCGTCGAGCAACGCCCGCACGTGGACGCTCGGCCAAGGCAAGCACTCCGATGTCCAAAGGAGATCAAATCCGGCAGGCTGCTTCGGCTTTGGGGGTTTCTTGCCGTTCTCCCCACCATTCGTCCATTCGGCGACGGCTCGCTCCCAGTCTTCGAGGGCAACCCCATAGCCCGTTTCGCGTTCTTCGCGTAGGCGGGAAAGGAGGATGTCGGGGCATTCCAGCTTGGCGGGGTTCTCGGCTCGCCACTGGGCGGTGAGTCGGCCCTCGAAGGCGGACTTGAGAAGCGATTGACGATAGAGGTTGATCGTCTTTTTCGCGTTGCGAAGGCTCTCGACTCCCCTGGCGATCTCGCCGAAGAGAGCCTCGATCCTGTCTACGATTCGGCGTTGCTCGTTCGTTGGCGGCAACCCGATTTCATGCTCCTCGAGAATGGTGGCAGGTACGCGCTTTTGGCCGACGGCTCCACTCATGTTGTGCTCGGCGTGAAAGCGAAATGCGCGGTTGGATACAGCGTGATAAATGAAGCGTGGATCGACGCCGTTGGCTGGCCTCAGCACATGAAATTCGGTCGATCCAAAGCCATATTCGCTCACCAAATCAGGCACGATGGCCATCTTGCCGTTCTCCATGCACGGCGTGATCTTGGCGAATAGGACGTCGCCCTTCCGAAAAGGGGTGTAGCCCTTCCGAACGGCCCCGAAACTCCGGGTCTCGCTGACGTCGATCTTGCCGGTTTCTGCCTCGACGGCCGGCATCGGCACGAAGGACACAACGGTTTCAATTTCGATGGCGTTCTTGTCGACGCGTGGGTTAATCGCGCATATCTCGTGGAGTGGCACGTTAGCCCATCCGGGAGGACAGTCCGTCATGCCGCAAGCGCCTGATTCACCTCGGACATGACGTCATCCATCCCGTCGCCGAAGAGGACATACATCCGTCCCAGACCGCCATGTGCATCAAAGGGGGCCATATCCAGATCGTCGCGCTCAATTGTGAACGAAGTTGCAAGGTGGTCGCGAATCATGCGGAGCCAGTCCATCTGTTCCTCGGAGAACTTCTCGCCCGCCCCGGCGTGACGATTCATGATCCAAGTCTGGAAGTTCTGCCCGACCCGATCAGAGTGGCGGGTCAATGTTTCGTCGAGGCCGCTTACTCGCCGGATGAGGGCAACAAGCGCTGTTAGTTCGTTGACCGGGTTCTCGCCCTTGTAGTCGTCGAGATGCGCATAGGCGCGCCAGACGGTGAGTGGGGCCAGAAGCGGACGGTCCTCCTTGAGCTTGGCCATCACGTCCTTGATCATCGCGAAGGTGACTGCGGCGCGGCGGGCGGGCTGGGTGAAGTAGATCGTGAGAGCCTCGATCTCGTCGCGGTTCTCCCTCAGGTAATCCTCGAAGTCCTGCGCAATCTGCTTCGCGTTCGCGGCCACGTCGCCAGCCCATTCTGCGCGCAGGAGCGTGTCCAGGTTGTCGTGGTCGATGGTCTGCTCGTTGTCGCGGCGGATCGTGTCCATCAGGTTGATGACCGGACCGGTGAAGACGTTGGCTGCCCGCTTGATCCGCTCTTCGCGCGCTGCCCGCATGTCGGAGTCGTCGGGTTCGGGGTGGCCGGCGGCAATGGCATCGGCTTCGACCTTGTCGGCGTCGATGGCGTCGAGCAGATCACGGACGATGGCGGACAGGGACTTGCCGGCGGCTTGTTCGATCCTTGTCTGGTCCTCGGCGCCGAGCTTGTTGTCGAGGCGCGAGAGGCGCCCGGCCAGCGAACTCACCGTCTCCTCGGACCGGTCGCCCATCATCAGCCACATGGCAAGGTCCTTGAACGGGACGGAGGGCTTTGTGTCGAGCGGCTGGCTGTCGGTCTTTATCGACTTCGTGACTCCCACGGCATCGACGATGACGTAATGCGTCTTGGCGGGAGCGGACGGCGTGACCTTCCGGAGGTCGTCCGGCATGAGAACGCGGGTGCCGCGGCCCTTCATCTGCTCGAAGTAGTTTCGGGATTTGACGTCGCGCATGAACAGCAGGCACTCGAGCGGCTTCACATCGGTGCCGGTGGCGATCATGTCCACGGTGACGGCGATGCGCGGGGAATACTCGTTGCGGAAGGCCGCGAGGGTGGACTTCGGAGTCTTGGCCCCATTGGTGATCTTGCGGCAGAACTCGTTGCCTTCGCCGAACTCCTGCCGCACGGTCTGGATGATGTCGTCGGCGTGGCTGTCGGTCTTGGCGAAGATCAGGGTCTTGGGAAGCTCCTCTCGGCCGGGAAATATTTGCGGCCAGTTGTCGTGGAAGGCGCGAATCACGGTGCGTATCTGGTCGGGGTTCACGACCGAACGGTCGAGCTGTGAAGCGGTGTAGACCGTTGGCTCGTCCTGGACTTCCCAGCGGCGCGCGCGGGTCTGCCGCTCCCGCTTCTCCACGAGTTGCTCGGCCTTGATGGTTTCGCCGCTTTGCGTGATTTCCGTGTCGATCAGGTAGATCTCGTTGCCCACGTTGACCTTGTCCGCCACAGCCTCTTCGTGGGTGTATTCGCTGACGACATTCTTCTGAAAGAACCCGTAGGTGCGGTTGTCCGGCGTGGCGGTGAGGCCGATCAGGAAGGCGTCGAAATACTCGATAACCTGCCGCCACAGGTTGTAGATCGAGCGGTGGCACTCATCGATGATGACCACGTCGAAATATTCGGGCGGGAGCGCGGCGTTGTAGACGACCGGCAAGGGTTCCTTGCGGTGCCATTGTCGCTCCTCGGGATGCTTCTCTTCCGCGCCCTCCGCGAGTTCCTCCCCTTTGAGCGTCGCGTACATGCGCTGGATCGTGGAGATGACGACCTCCACATCGCCGGCGATGGAAGGCGACTTCAGGCGCTGAACGTTGTAGAGCTCGGTGAACTTGCGGTTGTCGTCGTTTGGGATGAAGGCCATGAACTCCTGTTCGGCCTGCTCGCCCAGGTTGCGGGTGTCGACCAGAAATAGGACACGCGGTGTGCCCGCATGCTTCAGCAGGCGGTAGACCTGCGTGATGGCCGCGAAGGTCTTGCCGGATCCGGTCGCCATTTGGACGAGAGCGCGCGGCTTGTCGGCCTTCAGCGAGGCTTCGAGATTGGTGATCGCTCTGAGCTGGCACTCGCGCAGGCCGACCGGGTTCAGCGGCGGGAGTGAGGCGATGCCTGATCGAAAGGATCGTGGGGCGAGCGCCCAAGACTGGAATGTCTCCGGGCGGTGGAAGGTGAAGGTCTCCCGAGAACGCGGATTCGGGTCGCGCCCGTTCGTGAACCGCGTGATCTGCCCCGTGCTCTCGTAGAGAAAGGGCAGAGGTTCGGCGTTCGAGACCCACTTGAGCTTGGCCTTGGCGTAGCCCTCCGACTGCTCTTCGACGGTTGTGAGCTTGGCGCCCCAGTTGTCCGGCTTGGCCTCCACGACGCCGATGGCCTGTCTGTCAACGAAGAGAACATAGTCGGCAGGTCCGATGTCGGTCTGGTATTCGCGCACCGCGATGCCGAGGCCCGCGTTGAAGTCGAGCGCGTCTTTGTCCTGCACGTGCCAGCCCGCAGCCCGGAGGCGATCATCGATCCGGTCGCGGGCGATTTGTTCCGGGGTCTGGTTGACGTTCTTCGGCATGCGATAAAGGCGGCGACGGGAGGTTCTGGCTACGACCGCATCATTCAGAAGAAAGCACAGTACACGCCCACGATGACCACGCCTAGGCAGAAGATTCCGAATAGGTGTCTACCAAGGCCCGTATCTACTCCGAGATGACGTTCGTGTCGATCAGCCACGCGAGCGGGGGCGATCATTCGCGGTCCTTTCTGGAGAACGACGGCGGCCTGTAGCCGCAACGCGGCGGTGTCGGCAGTTCGACTCCATACCACTCTCCAAAGTGCCGCGCGAAGGCTTTGGACGGCTTGGGGCGGCGCTCGGTCTTCTCGCGCTTCTCGTGGATCAGGCGGCGCACGAACTCTTCCATGGACGCCGCACCTGCCGGGCCTCGTGCTTCAGCCAGGACTTGTCGGCGGGATCGATGTCCCGGACGGTGAGACTTGTCCTCATGGCGGTGCCCCCTGTTTGGCGGCGATTAGCCGACTTGCCGGACCGGTGCGACAGCAAATTATGCTATCAGGCGGGATAGGTCAAAGTTCACTGCGGATAAGTGCGACCCCTGCACAATTGGATGGCGAGCAGCGGAGGGAATACCTGAGAGGAGGGACAAAAAAGATTGAAACCGTCGCTCCGCTTGTGTGACCCGTAGACGGGCGGAGGCGGCTTTCCTTCCGAAAAGTCGGCGATCTGCGCCAGTCGGACATTGTCCCAAAGCGAAACTTCACCGCTGCTCCTCACTTCCACACCGTCTTCGAAACCGTGGAACGCCAAATACAGGATTGGAAACTCCCAATCCGTCCTTTGTGACCAAGCATTCAAGCATTTCTCGAATTCATGCGGTGTCCTCGCCGGCCGGAGCTCCGGTCTCCTGGCCCCATGGTATGCCGCCACCGACGACAGATTCTCCTTCACGGAAACGCAGCCGTCCGTGTCCCATCTCGTCTCAATACAGAAAATGCCTTTCATGCGATAGGCCGTCACCATCCACCAGCCGTTCTTGGATCAACCCGAGTATATCTTGAGGTGCCCTTCGTGACGCAAATCCCCGCGCCGCCCTCGCCCAGCCACCTGGCCGACGACCCACCGCCGAATGGATCCATGCCTGATCCGCCCCCGGGTCCGCCATCGCTCTGTCTTCCTAATGTCGAGAAAACTGCCTCAGCCCCTTTGCAACCACGAATAAGGCTCCGCTACCACGGCGCTATCCGACCAGCGCGAACGAGGAGCCAGTGATGGGTTTTGGTTTTGTCGTCGGTATTCTCTCCGGGTTCGCGCTCTACCTCTTCACGGACCTGTCGTCGGGCATTTGCTTCATCTTCGGCCTTGTCATGTGGGTTCTGGGGTTCCTCGCCAGCGTCGCGACTGATACACAGCAAGATCGGAAAGCCATGAGGCGGCTCCTTCGCCGGTTCGAAAACTCCGACCGCTGACACCTCACTATCACGCACTCTCGCTAGCCGGTTTAATGCTGGAACATGTCCCGGCCAGCGATATCCGCGCGCGCAGGTGGCACCAGAGCCAGAATCTCCTCGTCCAAATCGCTATCGCTCGAACATCGGGTCCCGCGTTGCCCACACTTGGAACCTTAGCCCGGCCAGCGTTTCTCCCGGTAGGCGAGTAGCGCCGGGCCCAACAGTTCCTCTGTGGCGTTGTTGAGGCGCGCAAAGAACATCTCCCGCTGCTCGGCCTTTCGCGCAGCGAATACCGGCTCTGCGGCGGGACGAACATCGATACAGGCCACCAGGCGGTCGTCGAGGGCGCGGAAACACACGGAGAAATCCGTAGCAGCCAACGCTCCCAGTGCGTTCTTCACGGCCGTGGTCAACCACAGCTCCCAGCCGTCGCGGTGGCGTCCGTGCACAAAGGGGTAATCCGACTCGATCCCGACCGGGTGTCCGGCATCGTCTATGCCGACAAGCAGCGTACCGCCGTTCGTGTTCATGAACGCGGCGATGGTCTTCACAACGGCCTAGGAGGGCGTCCGAGAACAGGGCACTTGGCGGCATTTTGCTCCTGCTGACGCGTATCGGCTCATGTCGGTTGCTCCGGCAACACGGCCCCGCCACGCGGCAAGTCGAGCCCAGACGTCTCGTTATGCTTTTTTCGACTGAAAAGGGGCGCGGCCAGACCGTTTCGTCACTTCCAGAGATCCCGCGGGCCCGATTCTACGCCATCGCCGCCCTTTGCCCGAACTCCAGGCACACCGCTCCCCGGAGCGCCGCATGGACCATTTTCTTGACGTTGTGCGCGGAGCAGACCAGCGAGAACTCGCTGTCCACCTTCGACTTGCCCCGCACACCGAAACCCCGGAAACCCGTGTTCTTGATCTGCCCGAACACCGGTTCCACTATCGCCTTGCGGCGTCGGTAAACGGCCCGACCCTCCGGCCGCGACATCCGCTCGTTCATCGCCCGGCGCAACGGCTCTTGGCCATCGCTCGTCACCGTCCGCGCCGCCCCGGACTTCGACCGGCAACAGCGATCGTGATAGGCGCAGGCCGCGCAAACCTCGGCCTCGCCCCGATACTCGCGCCGGCCCCGGGCGTCCACGCGCCGCAACGCCAGGAACTGGCCGCCGGGACAATGAAAACCGTCCCGCGCCTCGTCGTAGCGAAAGTCCGCCTTCACCAAGGGGCGATCGCTGTCCTCCACGCCGGTCGCGGCCGGCTTCTCGCCGCGGTCCGTCGCGATGTACGCCTCCACCCCCCGGTCCGACACCGCCCGCAGGTTGTCCCCCGAGTAATAGCCGTTGTCCAGGCTCATCTTGTCCGGCAAGCGGCCGCTCGACGCCTCCAGCTCGTCCAGCGCCCGGCCGACCTCGCCTTGGTCGTTCGCCGCTTGGCTGACGTGTTGGCCGACAATGATCTGCGCGTCCCCGTCCACCCCGATCTGCGCGTTGTAGGCGTAATCGAACGCCCCCTTCTTGCCCATGATCCGCGCGTCCTTGTCGGCGAAGCTGATCTGCTTCTTGTCCTCGATCTCCCGCCCCGGCCGCAGCTCCGCCTCGCGCGCCTCCAGCGCCCGCTTCGCCTCGCGTATCCGCTCCAGGCGCTGTTCCTTGTCGCGCAAGTCCTCCCGCAACTCGTAGCCCGTGGCGTCCCGGTACGCGCGGTCCTCCTCCTCGTCGCAGCGCCGCGCCTGTTCCGACAGCGCCTCGATCTCCTCGCACAGCGCGCGCTCCCGCTCCCGCATCCGACCGTAGCTCATCGCCTTGTGCTTCGAACTGTTCGCCTTGAACTTCGAGCCGTCCAGACTCACATGGCCCAGCGAAGCCATGTCGAGCTCCAGCGCCATGCGCACCGTCTGCTTGAAGCAGGACCGGAAAAAGTCCCCGCGGTCCTTGCGGAAATCGCTCAGCACCCGAAAGTTCGGGCAGTGCTTGCCCGCGATGTGCATGAACCCCAAATCCTCGTTGCACCGCTTCTCGATCTGCCGCGAACTGAAAACCCCGTGGCTGTACGCGTATATCAGAATCGAGACGATCTGCCGCGGCGCGTACGCGCGCTGGCCCCGGCGGCTGTATCGGGCGTCCACCTCCGAGGTGTCCAACTGCTCGAACAAGTCCCGATACACGAAACAATCGTGGTCGTCCGGCAGCAGGTCGAAAACGTTGCTGGGGAAAAGTTGGCTCTGGGAGTAATCCGCCGGGTAGTCCTTGAAGGGAGGCATCCAACACCCTCTCGTCAGCAAGGATCAAACGATATCACAAAGGATATGCGGGGGGTGCCCGTTCTCGGACAGCCTCCTAGGTGATCGCTTCGTCCCGCCCTCCCGTATGCAGGTTGAGCCGGGCCGTCGACTTGAACTCGACGACGGACGGTTCGCCGCCGTCGATCAGCGAACGCACACCGCGGTCAAGAGCCATGCCGTCCTCCGCGAACGGACTCTCGCTGCGATCCGGTTGCCGGTTTACGGGCTTGCCCATCGCCCCTTCCGCATGCCGCAGCAGGCTTTCGAAGCGGTGGTTGAAGAACTGCGCAAAGTCATCGCGGCGCAGGGCGGCCGGATCAACGCCATGCGTGCGGAGAAAACCGTCGAGGACATGTGACTCAATGCCGTCGCCCGACTCGATGCGCGAGAGATAGACACTGGGCGCGTTGCCGCCAATTCGACGGTTGGTGTGCACATCCAGCGCCGTCTTGTTCACGATGGAGTTGTAGATTGATGAGTCGATCCCATGGGTTTCGCACCAATGCCGAGGAAAGATGTGGTGGATGTCTATCGCATCCTCCATATAGGCGTGGACGTCGATCGGCCGCCCCGTCTTGAAATCGCGGCCGCCTTGCTTCATTTGAAGCGCATAGAACCCCTTGTACGCCGCGCTGTTGCGAGTGCGCAATGTGAGCAGCCGGTCGGCCTTGGCTGTCCGAGAATACGTTTTTTCGCAAAACACAATTTTTAAGTCATCGATTTACAACAAATAAAATTTCAAAAATCGTGATTTTTCGAGTTCTCGGACAGCCTCCTAGCAGGAGTCTCGTTCTTTCCGGAGTCCCATATCTGTTCCTCAACTGTCGACCCAGTCGGAACCTTCACAATCGCAGGATATCCCAACTCCAAGAGCAAGAAGTTCCATGGCGAGACCGTACATCCCAGGCTTTACCATTATTCCGATGTTGGCAGAACAAATTCCTTCGTTGGCCAAGACCCCAATTTTTCGGAAGAGACGCACATTTTCGTGAACTATAGTCAGAGGCACTCTCGGGACGCGCAAGGGCGGCGTGTCAACTCAATTTCGCCCAAAGGAAAGAGTGGCGGTCCGGTCTTCAACATCGGCGACTGTCCGATCCCACCATACTGGCAGGACTTCAAAACCCTAAACCGTGCTTGGCCGGTCTAGCCATCGAGCACCACAAATCTCAGAATACGGTTGTTGGCACTCGCATTTAGACAATACTGCGTGCGGTACAACACCTGCTCTAGTTCAGCGACCAGGAGCGCCGGTTCCATGTGCGCATTGCTAGTCCAGCCTCCTGATCTCATTCGGCTCGCCCGTGGAGCCTTTCGTGATGCCGGAGACCCTGGCATTCCTGCTTGAGACGCGCGGGAACTTCCGCGACAGCTCCGGCCCCGCGGCGGTGAGACCGCCATCGACCAGAATCGTCTCTCCCGTCACGAATTCGGAGTCCTCGCTCGCGAGGAAGAGCGCGGCGCCGGCCACGTGGTTGCCCGTGCCGTACGCCGGCCAGGGCTGGGACTTGGCAAAGGCCGCCCTGAGCGGATCAAGATCATCGCCATCAGATCCGGGCCGGGTTCCCGCCGAAAGCGGCGTGGCGATAAACCCCGGGCAGATTGCGTTTACCCTGATCAGATCGGGCGCCAGTTCGACGGCCGCCGATTTCGAAAGGCTGATCACCGCCGCCTTCGCCGCCGAATAAACCAGCGGGCCACCATCGCCGCTCAGTCCGGCGACGGATGCGGTGTTGATGATGGACCCACCCTTGCCGGCTCTCTTCATGATTCTCGCCGCGTGTTTGATGCCCAGGAATACGCCTTTGGCGAGCACATCGAACGTATAGTCCCAATCGCTCACGGTGGTCTCGGTCAGAGGACCGACCGCACCGCCGACACCGGCATTGTTGAACACGATATCCAGCCCGCCGTATTCATCCAGCCCGCGCTGCAGCATGGCTTCGACATCGGCCTCGCTGGCCACGTCCGTTCGAATGAATGAAGCATGGCCGCGATACCCGGCGCCGTCAGCGGCAGCGAGCGCGGCGTTCCCTGTCTCGGTGTTGTAGTCGGCGATCACCACCCTTGCGCCTTCCTCGAGAAAGCGCATGACAGTCGCAAGACCCATCCCGCTGGCGCCGCCGGTAATCACCGCCACCTTGTTTTCAAGTCGCATCGTTCGCAGGTAGTGGGTCAGTTTGAAATTTCGGACATTCGCATGGTTAGGTTCTGGCGCTCGACGTGCTGGCCTTGCCCATGTCGGGATCGCCTTCGACGCGAATCTTCTTGACCCCTCTGCGCTCGGAACGGCTGTAGCAGGTATCAAGCCGCGTGTTGCAACCGGCGGGACCGAATAGCTTGATTGGCTGTAAGCCCCATCGCTCCCGATCATACCTTGTACGGCTTACAGGTAGGCGTTGTGGCCGTTCAAATCCGCGCCCTCAAATCGTCCATCAAATCGATAGCGGTCATGCCGCTTCATTGGCGGGATGGCTAGAATCGTTTGTCCAGCCCAGCTTGTTTCATGATGTTATTGGCGGTGTGTCGGCTCTTTATCGTACTTGGAACGGTGATCGTCCCGTTGGGGCGATCAGAATGCTTCCATTGTTCGTGGCTGCTCCGGCCTTGGCGATCCTTGGGCCAGCCCGCTCCCCTGAGGAGGCTTTTGACCTCCTTTCGAAGGTTGCCATGCCGACGCTCTATGTCTAATACGCGTAGGCTTGATCCATTTCCTCCTCGAACACAAAGCGAGGTCGTGAAATCGCCGCTGACTTTCGGGCGCGTCCGGCGGATTTTGTGGTCGCGGGTCGCTCCAAGGAACGGACACGTACCGTCACGCGCACCACCGCATCTCGCGGAACCCCAAGATTCCGTTCAATCAGTTGAGGCACAACCTCCATGGCCGCATCAAATAGGTTCCCGAGCGTGTCGGCCTCCAGGGTCAAGCCTGGAATGTCGTCGCTTGTACCCACAAACACGCGGCTTTCCTCACAACGAATCACATCGATGCTGAACTTGTAGTCCATATGATTCCGGCTTCGCCTAGCGGGGCGTGGACATCAGGCCCGCCATTGTCGAGTCACCGCACGCATGTGTCAACGCACCCCTGGCGAACTTCAAACTGATCCCTACCACGGCGGAATGACCGGGATGCTGGAGTCCCGCAGGACCATTCAGCGCAGTGGATTCGCGGCGATTTCATTATCGGACAAGCGCAATACGCGTTTCGCAACAAAATCAAGTTGTGTTTCCGACGGATTCACCAAGTCCGTTCGAATGGACTGCACCTTGGTAATATCTCGGATCGACACAACCAGTAAGCGACGGCGATGCAGCGAATCACGTACAACGTCATGAGAGAGCACCTGGGCGACGCCCCCATCGTTCGCGAGGTGGACGTAGATGCCACGCCCGAAGAGTTGGATTCGCTCGACCGCGATGGGTATCTGGTTCGCGAGCGGGTGATCGAGGGCGAATGGCTGGAATCGTTGCGATCAGCCATTGACCGGATGGCCGAAGCCGAGTGGCCTGAAATTCGACCGTATTCCGAAGACAACCTTCCCGAGCGTACCTGGGGAGCCATTCTGCGCCACCTGCTTGACAAGGATGCGACGTTCCATGAACTGATCGCCTGGCCACCGGCATTGTCGGTCGCGCGCGCCATGATGGGGCCGTTGGTGCGGGTACGTGGCATGCACGCCCACATCACGTTTGCCGGGGAGGAGCCTCAGGACATTCCCTGGCACCAACACCTTCGTGTCGTCTCCGAACCGCTACCCCCGTGGTTCTCGCAGCCGCATGCCATCGACTGCCTGATTTACCTTGACGAATTGAGCGATGAGACAGACGCGTTGTCAGTCGTACCCGGATCTCACCGCTGGCTCGATCGAGAGCCGCCGCGATTGCGCTATGAATCGTTGCCGAACGAGCAAAAGCTTCGAATACCGGCGGGGAGCATGGTGATCATCCACGCCAACCTGTGGCACCGTGCCCTGCCGACGCTTCAAGGCAAGCGGCGCATGATCATACTGTCCTATACGCCCTGCTGGCTGAGGGAGTCGCCCCATGGCGGACCACCTCCCAAGGACGGTTTGACCCGGGACCTGGCCGCCGGGGGCGACCGGGAGATTCGCGAACTGCTCGGGCTTGTGGGATTCACGTAGGAGCCCGCGTGTCCGATCCGGAAACATCCGCGCTGGCGGTGTACTGGCGGTTCTTCGAAGGCACCAACTGCCGCGACTCGAAACAGGTCACCGATGCGCTGAACTACCCTCACGTCCGGATTTCTGCCCGCGGCAATCCGAATGTCGTCCAGCACAGGCAGACGCATGCCCGCAAGATGTCCTTCGATCCGATGATTTCAACCGGATGGGACCATACCGTCGGCATGGAACCCAAAGTGCTCCACGTTGCGCCGCGCAAGGTGCATATCAAGGGCGGCTGGACCCGATATGACCGTGACAACAGACCGATCATGACCAATAGGGTGACGTACATCGCCACGCTTGCCGAGGGTCGCTGGGGATTGCAATCCCGCTTCGGCACCGACACCGATCTCTTCTGGGGAAAGCCGGAGGATCGCCCCGATGAAGGTGTGGTGGACCTTGACGACAACGCCAGGAAAGCCGAGAACGTCGTTGCATCTGCGCTGAACCTTATGGGTGTCGACAACCCCGGGGCCGCCCGACACTGCCACTATCCGCTCCTGGTTATCCATCCCGGCGATGTCGAGTCGATTGCCGATGGCGAAGCACTGCAGCAAAAGCTACCCGCGAGCAAACCGCTGGTGAGCGATGTCGAGGCCATTCAGGTCGGTGCGACGGGCGTTAACGTCACCTTCCGCGCCACCGTCAACGAACGCCGGGTGGAAGGCGTATTCCTGGTGAAAGTCGATGATGCCCGGTGGGCCATCAAAGGCGGATCGTTCATCACTTCATAGTACGATTCACACCATCTCTCTGACTTCCTGAAAGGAAACGCCTGTGACCGCTGGTGACAATTCCAAACGTATCGCGAAGAAATCTCCGGGCGAGAGCATCGAGGAATCCGTGCTGGCGGCCGTGCAGGATTTCAGCGCAGCCACGGCGGCCGGAGACGTCGAACGGCAGTTGGCCTTTTACTCCGAAGCGTGGCAAAGCGATTCCGGCAGGACCAAGGCCGATCTGAGGGCGTCCTACCGGGAACAGGACCAACAGGCCAGCAGCGGGGACAAGCGTCTTGTCCTGGATGATGCCAAGGTGGTTGTGGAGGGGGATACGGCCATCATCGACCCGATAACGACGCGTTCGTCGGTCGGGGGCGGGTTCTTTCAATTCACAATGAAAAGGGAGACGGATGGCGAGTGGCGTTGCGTGTCCACGGCCGGGGTCCCGACACGGCGATATACGCTCGGAGAACGCGCGCAGCACCAGGGAGCTCATCTTAAGCGACCCGGCTTAAGCGACCCGGCGCGTCCGGCCTACCACTTCGTGGTACCGGAAGGTATCGCAATACCGTTCGACCCCAATGGCGCATTTACTGGAAGGGCCGGTATCACCTGTTCTACATCTTCCAGGACACCCAACTGGGCAAGCGGTCGGACCACTGGGGCCACGTGTCGAGCACGGACCTGTTTCACTGGCGCCACCATCCCACGGGCCTTCTCGAAGGCATGTATAGCGGGAACTGCTTCATCAACGAGGATGGCGTTCCAACGATCTGCTACCACCAGGTTGGCCAGGGCAACGCCATGGCCGTGGCCCTTGACGATGACCTGAACGAGTGGAAGAAGCTCGACTCGAACCCGATCACACCGAAAACGCGGGAGGGCGACGCGCACCACGAGAAGTACCGTTCATGGGATCCATTCGGTTGGCTCGAAGGCGACACCTACTACGCCATCTTCGGCGGCAAGCGGCCGGGCATCGCGAAGTCACCCACCCTCGAAGGCGAGTGGAAGTACGTGGGGGACCTGTTTGCCCACGGGGTCCCCGGTGTTTCGCTCGACGAGGACGTGTCCTGTCCGGACCTCTTCAAGCTGGGCGACAGGCACGTGCTTCTTTGCATCAGCCATCGCCTTGGCTGCCGTTACTACGTCGGCGACTGGAGAGATGAGAAGTTCTTCCCCGAGTCCCATGCCAAGATGAGTTGGGTCGACAACACGTTCTTTGCGCCGGAAAGCCTGGTGGACCACAAGGGCCGCCGAATCATGTGGGCCTGGATTCTCGATGGGATTCGGTTCGACGTGCGTCCGAAGTTCGGCTGGTCCGGCACCATGAGCTTGCCGCAAGTGTTGTCCCTCGGCGATGACGGTCGACTCCGCATGGATGTCCCCGAAGAAATCGAAGCGCTGCGTTACGGCGCTTGCAGGATGGGCCCCTTGACAACCCAATCCGGCACGGACCTGGTTGTGGATGGCGTCGCCGGCGACAGCCTCGAGTTGCAAATCGAGATCGAGGGCACCGGGGCATCGACGTATGGCGTCAAGGTGTGCGCGTCGCCGGAAGGCCAGGAAGAAACATCGATCTTCCATGACGCGAAAGAAAACCTGCTGAAGGTCGATACGCGCCGATCCGGGCCTCAGGACCTGCCCGGAACCGTCGAGGCGGCTCCATTTGAACTGGAAGACGGCGAGAGGCTGAAATTAAGGATCTTCGTCGACCGATCCGTGGTTGAAGTCTTCGCCCATAGCCGTCAGGCAATCGCGCGGCGCATCTTTCCGTCGCGTCGGGACAGCGTTGGCGTGCGCCTGTTTTCGAGCGGGGGTGATGCCCGGGTGCATGCGCTCGAGGCCTGGAACATCACGCCGTCGAATCCCTATTGAGAACCCGAGGACTATTCCCACGCCAATCGGGAATCACCACAAGGACCTCTGTTCCCGTATCGCCTGTCCCGGTATGCTCCTTGCCAGAGCTTTCACCACGTATGACAACCATGTCCACAACCGTTTCCAGACGTCGAATTCACCCAATCCTCGCCCTCCGGCAGCTAAGGCAACTGATTGCTGATCCCGAAGACACATCGAAGGTGTTCGAGGTTATCCGCGCTGCTTCGGGACCTTCGCTTCGGAAAGGCATCAAGCGCTTCGCTGCTCGGGAAGTGGGCCGCCAAGTGCTTGAGAAGGAAATCGACCTCCTCGACACCATGCGCGATCGGGAATGCCTCAAGGCGCTTCCCTCCGGAACGCTTGGACACACCTATTACAACTTCATCTACGCGGAGGCGCTCTCCGCGGACGGTCTGGTCGATGCGAGCATGCCGCAGGGGAGTTCCATATACGACGAGATGAGCCCGGAAATGCGGCGCTATGCCCAGCGGCTGCGCGACCAGCACGACATATGGCACACCCTGACGCAATACGGTCGCGACGAACTCGGCGAGGCCTGTCTGCTCGGCTTCACCTTCGCGCAGACACGCAACCGCGGCATCGGTCTTATCGTGCTGACGGGAGGGTGGAAACTGTACAAGGCCCTCGGCACCCGCGCCCTACGGGCGATCTGGCAAGGATTCCGTTGTGGACTGCATGCATCGTGGCTGCCGGGCGAGGACTGGGAAGCGATGCTCGAACTGCCCATCGAAGAGGTCCGCCGGCAACTGGCGATTCGACCCCCCACCGCGTACTGGGAAGTAGCGGCGTAGAACGCCCGTCACACACGCCGGACCATCTACGGCCCCGAGATCCCGATACCGCTAACCACCTCGCGGAAAGCGAAGGTCGACCGAACTGTCGGCCGGGGCGGGCCAGCGGGAAGTGACGACCTTCGGCCGAGTGAAGAAGCGCACGCCCTCGGGTCCGTACATGCTGGTGTCCCCGAATAGCGAATCGTTCCATCCGCCAAAGCTGTGATATCCGACCGGCACGGGGATTGGCACGTTGATGCCAACCATGCCGGCCTCGACGTCGTCCTGGAATGCCCGCGCAGCGCCGCCGTCGCGAGTGAAGATCGCAGCGCCATTGCCCCAACGATTGTCTTGTATGAGCTGGACAGCATCATCGTACGAGTCGGTGCGAACGACGCTGAGCACCGGACCGAAGATCTCGTCGGTGTACACGGACATGTCCGTGGTGACGTGGTCGATCAGGGTCGGAGCAAGGAAGTAGCCGTTGCTGTTGAACGCCCGGTCTCGCCCATCGACCAGCACCGACGCGCCCGCCGAGGCGCCCTGTGCGATGTAGTCGGCGACTCGCCCGCGATGCTCCGCGGTGACGAGGGGACCCATCTCCGAGTCGGGATCCGTGCCGTCCCCCACGATGAGGCTGGTCATTCGGTCACGGATGGCGTCCAGCAACGGGTCGGCGATGCCGCCCACCGTCACAAGCACCGAGACAGCCATGCACCGCTCCCCCGCCGAGCCGAATGCGGCCGACACCGCGGCATCGGCGGCGACGTCCAGGTCGGCGTCTGGCAATACGACCATGTGGTTCTTGGCGCCAGCAAGGGCCTGAACGCGTTTCCCGTTCCTGGTACCGGTTTCGTATACATGCTTCGCGACCGGCGTCGAGCCCACGAACGAAACCGCTTGCACGTCCGGATGTTCAAGCAGGCGGTCGACGGCCACCTTGTCTCCCTGCAGGACGTTGAGCACACCCTCCGGGAAGCCCGCCTCGTGAAAGAGTTCGGCCAGCAGGAGCGGCGCCGACGGATCACGCTCCGATGGCTTCAGCACATAGGTGTTGCCGGCGGCGATGGCATTGGGGATGGTCCAGAGGGGCACCATGGCCGGAAAGTTGAACGGCGTGATGCCGGCCACCACGCCGAGAGGTTGACGTATCGTGTAGACGTTGACGCCGCTCGACGCGCCCTCGTTGTACGAACCCTTCAACAGTTCGGCGATCCCGCAGGCGAATTCGATGTTTTCCAGACCGCGCCCCACTTCGCCCGCCGCGTCGCTCAGGACCTTGCCATGCTCAGCCGTGAGGGTTCGCGCGAGTTCGTCAACGTTGGCCTCCACCAGGTTCCGGAAGCGGAACATGAGCTTGGTCCGGGCTGAGACGCTTACCCGACGCCACGAGTCGAACGCCGTCCTGGCCGCGGCCACGGCGGCATCGACATCCTCAACCGAAGCCAACCCGAGGGCCGCCGTCTTTTCACCGGTGGCCGGATTGAACACCGGACTGGTTCGGCCCGATGTCGCCGCTACGTTGATACCGTTTATGAGGTGGTTGATCTGTTTCATGGTTCTCGAGTCCTGCAAGTGGAGGGGTTGCGAGGCGGACGGCCGTGGTGCGCGTCGTCGTTTGGCATACGCGCGACGATGCGCTCGAAACGTCCTCGGAGATCCCACGCGTCGAACCAGTCGACCGTGGCTTTATCGATCATGGATCGGCAGGGGCATGGCCGGCGCGCGCCGCGGTGTCGAGCCGTTGGAGTTCAGCTCGGAATCGGACGTGCTCCTCGACCGCGAGGGCGTCGTCGCGCCGTGGGTCGCCAGCCATTCGCCGCAACCGCTCGTTGATCGCGAAGACCTGTCCGAGGGTTCGCGGCGGCGGCGACAGGGGCGGGAGCTTTGCCTTCCACGCACCGAGCTGGCGCATCCGCTCCCGGTCCTCGCCGGTGACGAGCGCTCGCATGTCTTCGGTTTGGGCCATCGTCAGATTATACGACGTTGCTCTGCGCACGGCGGATCCACGCTGGCATTCCGTCGCTGGTCGCTGGAGCCACGAAACAAACGTTAGCGAGACGATTCGAAGCCTCTAGCCGGTTCGACTACGCGCGTCCGCAACGCCCGGGACCTCCCACAGGTACTAGTCCGAAAGCCCTGGTGGCACCCGGCACATCGTCGCCACCTTGGGATCGGCCCGATTCGCCTTCACGAACTCGAACAACCTTGCCCGCGTGCGCGCACATGGTCGCTACACCATAGGGCGTGGCTATGCTTTCGTCTTTTATCGTGCGAGGGGTTCCCCTTCGCGCTCCCCGGCTGAAGGCTCCAAGCACGGGCACGCGGGCAAAATCCTGCGCGATCATCGCGGCCCTTGATGAGATATGCGGGCTTGAGGGTCACTCAACACCACATGGTCCCCCACAATCTCCCGTTGAAACGGTTCCGGCAACCGCGCCCAATCCCGCGCCTCGACGAGAAAAGGAATCGTGGACTCGCATACGGCTACCGCGAACTCGGCGAGTTGCTCGGTCGCGATCTTCTCCAGCCCTGGTCCTCTCAGCACGAGATCGAGATCGCTGCCGTCATGGCATCGCCCGTTGACCCGGCTCCCGTAGGCCCAGACCTCGACGTCTGGCAGGTAGTCGCGGAGCAGGGCTTCGAGAGTGCGCCGATGCTTTGAAGGCAGTTCCAACCCGTCAGCCATCGTCGGACTGCTCAATGATGTTGGCGAGCGCCTTCGCGTCACCGACGAAGGCTGGCAGCAGCTTGAGGGTGGTCTCCGCGAAGTCCTCGCCGTAGTCGTGCGCCGTGTCGTTGCGGTTGTCGCGGTAGCGTAGCCATCTCTCGACGGCGTCGGTGTCGATGAGGTCGTGACGGGCAGCGTGCCGGAAGAGGTCCTTGAAGGTAAGGCGGTCGGCTTGCCGATTGCTGGCGAAATAGGCGGCGAGCCGCTTGCGGAGCAGCTTGCCGCTCTGCTCGAGCACGAGTTCGAACTCCTTGACGCACGCCGCCCGATAAATCTCATAGAGAACATCCTCGCGGTCATCCAGTCGTTCGATCTCCTGCACCGCACGTTCGAGGGACGCGATGCAGCGGCGCAGGAACGTGGTGTCGATGCTCACGGAAGCTCTTTCGCGACACCGAGCGACTCGAGATTGGCGACGATGGCGGCGTCCATCGAGCCGCGAAGCGCGTCGGCCATTGACCACAGTTCGGATTCGTCGATGCCTATGGGCGAGTGACTTTCCGGCTTGGAGCGCTGCGATTGTCTGGCGGGCATGGGACGGATGTCCGTCTATGGCGTCGGGGACGATTCTAGCAACGCGGCGGGTGATCGTCGCCCCGTCACGCCTGCGACGCTCTGACGCCCCAACGCCGCTTTGGCGCCCGGGGCAACCTGTTCAGGCTATCCGACGATTTCTATCATTGTCCAGAATGAGCAGCTTGCCGTTGACCTTGCTTCGCCGTGCGACGAAACGCATGCATGTCAGCGATGCGCCGCCACGTCCCCTCCGATCACGTCCGACGCCGCTTCGGCCCGCAACTTCAACCCCAGGGCGTCGATTACCCTGAGCACGGTATCGAACGTCGGATTGCGTTCCCCCGACAGCGCCTTGTAGAGGCTTTCGCGGGACAGGCCGGCGTCCGATGCCACCTGGGCCATGCCCCTGGCGCGGGCGATGTCGCCCAACGCCTTTGCGACGAATGCGGCATCGCCATCGGCCTCGTCGATCGAAGCCTCCAGATACGCCGCCATTTCCTCGCGCGTGCGAAGGTGCTCGGCAACGTCGTAGGGTGAAGTGGCGGTCTTGGTCATGGTGTCCACCTACAGGTTTCGCACGCGGGCGCGGACATCTCGTAAGCCATCCAACCATCGGTCGTAGACCTCCATCCTGCGCACTTCGAGCATGCGCGAAAAGTAGCCAACAGGCTACACCCCTGTTAATCCCCGCTGGCTTTTCTCGGATTGATCCAGCAGGCGCGCACAGTCACTGTCCAGATTGATTCACGGTCGAAATCTGCCACGTTGTTGGATCGACGCGCGACTTCCCAGCGCCTTCGGCTTAGCCCGTGGCCCGGCACAGCTCTCCGTCCATGGAACAAGCGCCCCCAGTCACTACGCTTCGGTGCCCCGCCAAGGGGGCGGCGGAGCCTCTGTAGTGACGAGGCGCGAAGTTGCAGGCCGACGAACCGTCTTGCGTCGATATGGCGAAACCCCTATAGTCCGGCGCATCGACAACGTGGACAATGAAGTCAAAGACACGGCGGAGACCGCCGTCGAACACGGCAGCGGCAACGTCTTCGCCGATCTCGGCCTGCCGGACGCCGACGCGCATCTTCTGAAGGCCGGGCTCGTCGCCCGCATCGATTCGATCATCCGCCGGCGCAGCCTCACCCAGACAGAGGCCGCGCGGCAGCTCGGGCTTTCCCAGCCCGACGTCTCGCGGCTGCTGCGGGGAGATTTCCGGCAATACTCGCTGGAGCGCCTGCTGCGCCTCCTGACGACGCTCGGCCGCGACGTCGACATCGTCATCCGGCGGCCCCGTTCGGCTGACGGCGGCAGGCTGCGGATCGCCGCTGCGGAAACCGGCTGAAGACCCGCGCCAGCCACGACAAGGCGAACCGCAGCCACGCGCACAATGGTTTCGCGTAGACCGCGCATACCGTTGCAGAAATACGCAGATCGTCCTGTTTCAAACCATGCAAGAAGCGCAGGTGCTGATGTTTGCAGTTTTCCAGACCTCCTGACACCATTCCCAGGAAGGCAGAAAGGGCGGCGACATGGCTTCGATATCTTCTGCGAATTGCCGCGCGACTGGCTTCCAGCCACCCGTAGCGGCTGCCAATGCCCGGCCGACCGAGCGCCGGGATAGCCAAATGACCGCAACGCGCCGGCCGCGCCTGGATCCACAGTCCTTCGACTTCCCGGAGGACCTGATCCGCGCCGGGCACTATTCCGACAAGTATTTCGTGCGCACCAGGGATGTTCTACGGCAAGACGAGCATCGACCCCGGGTATTGATGCAAGTTTTCTGCAAGACTGCGGGCTGGATCGGCGGTGTGGATGAAGCTATCGCCATCCTCAGGCGATGCAGCGACGACTGGCCCGCGTTGACAGTGCGCGCGTTGTACGACGGCGACCCCATCGCGCCCCACGAGACCGTGATGACCATCGAAGGCCCCTACGATGCGTTCGCGCACCTCGAAACGCTCTATCTCGGCGTTCTGGCTCGCCGCAGCCGCATCGTCACGAACACGCGCCGGGTTGTGGACGCGGCGCGCCCGAAGGAGGTGCTGTTCTTCCCCGCCCGGCACGACCACTGGTCGCTGCAGCAGGGCGATGGCTACGCCGCGCATGTGGCTGGCGCGACGGCGGTATCCACGGACGCGCAAGCCGCCTGGTGGGGCGGTCTCGGTCTCGGCACGGTACCCCATGCAGCCATCGCGGCCTACGGCGGCGACACCGTGCTGGCCGCCCGCAAGTTCGCCGACCACATTCCCTCTTCGGTGCCTCTCGTGGTGCTGGTCGATTTCGACAACGACAGCGTGGGCACGGCGGTGGACGTCGCCCGCGCCCTCGGCAGTCGCCTGTACGGGGTGCGTCTCGATACATCCGGCACGCTGGTGGACAAGAGCGTCGTGCCCACGATGGGACAGTTCGATCCGCGCGGTGTGAATCCCCAACTCGTCAGGAATGTTCGCGAAGCGCTCGACGATGCCGGGTTCGAGGACGTGCGCATCATCGTCTCCGGCGGATTTGGCGTCGCCAAGATTCGCGCCTTCGAGTCCGAAGGCCTCCCCGTTGCCGCCTATGGCGTTGGCTCTTCCCTGGTCGCCAATGACGGCAGCTTCGATTTTACCGCCGACATCGTGCTCAACGAGGGGCGCCCGTCCGCCAAGGTTGGCCGTGCGTACAGGCCCAATGAACGTCTGGAGGTCGTGGAATGACACAGGTGTTCTGGGACGTGGACACGCAGGCGGACTTCATGTTGCCGGATGGCAAGCTGTATGTGCCCGGCGCCGAGACCATCGCCGACAACCTGGGCCGTCTGACCGACTTCGCCCACGCCAGCGGCATTCGCATCGTCGCGAGTTCGGACAACCATGATCCGGACGACGCCGAACTCTCCGACACGCCGGACTTCCAGGACACGTTTCCGCCACACTGCCTGCGCGGCACGCCCGGACAAGCGCGGATACCGCAGACGGCCTTGAGCAATCCGCTGTTGATCGAGCCGGAAGATGCAGCGAGCGCCTTGCCGGCCCTGTTGGAGGGCCACGCTGGCGACATCCTGTTTCACAAGCACTGGTTCGACGTCTTCACCAACCCCCATGTCAGCCCGGTCGTCGAGGCCTTGGGCATTACGGACGTCGTCCTTTACGGCGTGGCGCTCGACGTCTGCGTTGCCTGCGCCGTCGAAGGACTGCTTGCGCGACATTCCGCGCTCGCATTGACGGTTGTCGAAGATGCCGTGCGCGGCATCGAAGAAAGCGGGCACGGTGCGATCCTTGGTGGATGGCAGGCAAGGGGGGTCACGATCACTTCCACGCAAGCAGTACTCTGCCCAGACAACACTTGAGGACTTGACCATGGACAACGACAAGCGGAGAACGGCGCTCGTCACCGGCGCCTCAGCGGGACTGGGCGAGGAATTCGCGCGACAACTCGCGGCGCGCGGCTACGACCTCGCGCTGGTCGCCCGGCGCCGGAGCCGACTGGAAGCGTTGGCAGAAGACCTGCGCGGCAGCCACGACGGCGTTCGCATCGAGGTGATCGAGGCGGACCTGTCGTCGGCCTATGCGCCGGACGCGATAGCTGCCCGCACCGCAGAGTTGGGGCTTGAGGTCGACTACCTGATCAACAACGCCGGTTCCGCAGGGCCCGACCTGCTCGATGACCGGGACTGGCAGCAGCAGGCCGCGTTTCTTCAACTCATGATGATGTCCGTGGCGCATCTCTGCCACCTGTTCGCACCCGGCATGTGCGAGCGCGGTTTTGGCCGCATTCTCAACGTCTCCTCCGTAGCTGGACGCATTGCCCGCGCGGGCGACATGAACTACGGCCCGAGCAAGGCGTACGTCATCGCGCTGTCGGAGGCCATGGACCTGACACTCAAGCCCCACGGCGTGAGAGTCTCCGCCCTTTGTCCCGGCTATACACATACCGACTTCCACGCCGTTGCCGACATGCTCGATGCGAAAGCCGCATCGCCCGCTCTCTTGTGGTACGACGCTGACGTGGTGGTGCGGGAAGGCCTCCGCGCAACTGAACGAGGCAGGAGCGTCTATTGTTCCGGGCGGCTCTACCGGTGGGTCGACCCCATCCTCCAGTCCGTTTGGACCCGACCCCTGGCGCGCCGGGCGATGGGCAGCCGGTAGGAGCCGGTAGGAGCGACCGGCAGACGCCATGTCTCGCGGTTGGTCCGACCAGAACGAACGGTCAGACGGCAGCCTTCACATCCTCGGCACCCACCATGGCTCTGATCTCGGCCGCGATCATGCGGTCTTCTTCCGTGTAACCGAGGATACCGGCGTTAGACGCGTCATCCGCGAGCGGAAGGTGGCTGACGTGCAGCGATCGTCCGAAAGCTCGCCTGATGGCCGTCTTCACCTCACCGACATTGAGCAGCGCGAAACGACCATTGGGCCGAAGCCGGAAACCCTTGCTTCTCAACGTCTCCCGAACGCGGCTCACGGCAGCTTCCCTTTCGGAGATGGCTCCCCTCCCACCGCGCACTCCGAAATATTCGAGCCAATTGACAGATAGGTTGTTCTCCGCGGCGCGAATCCAGAAAGCGCTCGCCATCGGGTGGCCGCGCTCGTCGACCGCCGAAGGCTTGCAGTATCGAGCGACGTGGTCCCGGTCCGGCAGCGGCTCGTTCATGTTCGCTGTATCCGATCGGTGAATGCGCGCACGGCCTCCATTGCTTCCGCCGCAGGCAACTTTCCGTGCACCGTGAGTCGATCCACGCCCTGGCGATAGGGCTCGGACAGAGCGGCAAACCCAATGATCGCGCGGGGAAGAAACTCCATCGCCAGCAGGCCGTCGCCCGCCCGATCATCCGAGGTGCCGGGAATGGTCCACTCCACCTGCGCCGTTGCATTCGGGGATACACCGACTTCCGGGTCCGGCAACTGCCCTTGCTCGAGGAGAAAGCTCGCCATGTGCCAAAGCGAGTCGAGGGCCATGGGTTCTTCCTCCGGGTCCTCCCGGGCAAGCTCCTGCAGGTAGTGGATACGATCCGCAACCCGTTCCCGGCCGTGCAACCGCAATACCGCCACAATGGCGTGGGCGGTTGAAGCTTTATCGAGTTCGCTGCGCCAAGGTGCGCGCCCGGTGCGACCCGAAGGCCGCTCCGCAGATACGGGTTCTGCATCGCGAACCATCAAGGAGTCGTCCGCATCGGGCCCCAGGTATCGGTAAAAGCCAGGGCGGATGCGTGTGAAGAGGGGACCGTCCAGCACCCTCTTCAACGGTACGATGACCTGCTGCGGGCTGGTGTCCCTGTCGCCTCCGAGATCGATGAATCTCTGTCGAAGGGCCTCGACGATCTCCCGGCGCCGGTATATCGCATTGGCGTCGAGCAAACCACTACGCAATAGCTCCTCGACCGTAGCAGTGCCAAACGGCATGCCGAGCAGCTTATCCATCAAGAGCGACATTCGCGAGGACTCTAATCGATCAATGCGATCAGTTTACGAAAGGCTCTATAGGCGCGTCAAGATTAAAGGGATAGGACTAAAAGGATCAAAAGGACTGTCAGTTGCGTACAGGATCAGGCGACCTCCTCTTCCTCGTCGGCAAGCAGGACCACCGTGCCCGCATCGCCATCCACACTGATGATCCGGCCGCTCCTTATCCGTTGCGTGATATTGCCGGTACCGACCACCGCCGGAATCCCGTAATTCGCGCGCCATGATCGAACCGTGTCCCAGGATGCCGCCGATATCCGTGACGAGTCCGACCGCGTGGGCGAAAAGCGGGGTCCAGGCAGGGTTGGTCATGGGGCAGACAAGGATGGAGCCCGGTTGCATCTGGTCGAATTCCGCCGGCGATTTGATCAGGCTCGCGGGCCCGTAACCGTCCCCGGGCTCACCGGCACACCGAGCATTGTGTCGCTGTTCGGATCGTTGAGTGTCTGCGTTTCCTTGAACGCGATGGACGGAATCTCGCTCGCCTCGGCCGGTATGGTCCCGGGAGGATGCAGACGCTTGCGCGCTTCCCGCAGCTCGCGGCGCTCTGCCGCTCGCATTGCATATTCGGGAAGCGCCCGGTTGCCTTCAGGGCGGCAATGGATTCTCTCAGTTCGGCGGTCAGGCAATAGTAGACGTCGTCCGCAAGGCGAAACGTGCCCACTTCCACCAGTCGCCGACCGAGCTCGGCCGCGAGGCTACGCAACACGGGCCACGCGCTGCCCAGGTAGAACATCGATTCCTCCCTGATCCAGTAAAACCGGTGGGTGAACCAGTGTCGAAATCGGAACTGCCAATACGGCAGGCCATCCAGCAATTGCTCGATGTCCTCGAGCGCCTGTTCCCGCTTCCGCGTCGCCTCGATCTCGTGTCTTTCCGGGTTGTAGTCCCTGTCCGCAACCATCGTCTTCAGGGTCGCGAAAAACGGAGTGGGATCCTCTCGCTGCGGCGGCTCGACGAAATCCAGCGTGTACCCTTCGTGTCCGTAGGTGTCGAGGTATTCGACTAGTGTTTCGTCAAGTCTAAAAATGCGAGTGTAGCTGCGAGGGATTTTTGGTTCCTGGCGAGGCGCGACGACGCGGTGTGGCAGGCACCACACAAGGAGGAGTAACGAAGCCAGGGGCCGAAAAGACCCGCAGATACCCGTAGATTTAGGCTTGACGGAACACTAGGGCCTTGCGGACAGGAGCGCTGTCCGGATGCTGCTCCAGCGCGTCCATCAGACGCGCGGCCGGGGTGCTGACCACCAGTTCCCAAAGCGATTCGTCCGCCTGAATCCGCTTCGAGATCGCGTACATGGCCGCGTTCGCGAGCATGGTTCTGGCCTTGTACCCGCTCAGGAACTGGCCGCTGGTGAAATGGTGGTCCGGCAGGTTTTCCTGCAGGAACGTCTGTAGCTGACTGTCCGTCGACTTCGCGACCCCGAAGGTGTGGCCGGTATCGTCGGTCCAGTAGTCGCCTTCTGCGATGGCGAGCCCGCGGATACCCTCGAGCAGCGTTTCGGCTTCGACCGCGTGAGGATCGACCTTGCGCCACTGCTCGACGGCCGCGAGGAGCCAGTCCGCACGTTGATAGGCGAAACCGTGCAGCGTCACGAACATCGGACCGCCCACCACCATGAGGCTTCTGCCACCGCGCCCGTGTTCCAATCCCTCCGTCAGGTACAGCTCCTCGAACAGGGGACAGACAGGATCGGGCATGTTCTCGACGATCTGCCGCCGGTAAAGGATCTTCGCGGGCGGGTTGGGCTCCCAAACCGCGTCGATGGGTTGCGGCGGCAGGTTCGTGATGGGTCTCGACTGCAACAGCCAGAGTTTGCCTTTGGCGATGGCCCATTCAACGTCTTGCGGGAGGCCGTCGTAGAGCGCCTCGATCTTGATGGCCGTGGCGCCGATCGTTCGCCGGTGGCCGGATTCGCGGTGAAGAGAATGCCCGACACTTCGGAGGGGACCATAGCCTGTGCCACCACCGCCATCGCCACCGACTCCTGGTCGATGCCGTTCTGATGCCGGTACGCGATGGCACGTTCGGTCCATAGCGACGCCCAACAGTTCTTGACCGCCGCAACCACGGCTCGCGCACCCGTCACGTTCAGATAAGTCTCCTGCTGGCCGGCGAAAGACAGGTCGGGCAAGTCTTCCGCGTTGGCAGAAGAGCGGACGGCCAGCGCCGGATTCTCGCCATCGAGCGATTCGTAGGCTTTGGCAATTTCGGCGGCAATCTCGTCGGGAACTTCCGCATCTGAAAAGAGCGCCTGGATGCGCGTCGCGGCGGATGCGAAGGATGACCTGGCTTCCTTCACCTCGGGTCTTGCGAGATCGAGGATTCTCGAGCGCAGGTCGTTGCCGTCGACGAACGTCCTGTAGGCGTTCGCCGTCGCTATGAAACCGCCAGGCACGGCGAACCCCGCCTTCGCCATGCGCGACAGGGATCGGCCCTTGCCGCCGACCACTTCCAGCGAGTCGTCTTGGGCACTAAGCGGCGATGTGTACTTGGACACATTCGATTCTTGTAAGAACACCAAGGATCACGTTCTAGGATAGGAACACGCCTGGGCAGGTTCAACGCAGCGACGCGGGTGGCTCAGCTTGATTCACCCATAAATTTGCCGGGTATGCAGTTCGTTCCGGGCCGTGGCTTATCGTATTCTGCGTGGATCGAAGCCATCGTGGACCGTCGCCACGCCGCTCAAGCAAGCGTCGCGGACGCGTCCGGAGGACTGCCCATGAGCGACCACCACCAGCATCCCCCCTCGCCCATGGCGCTGCGGGTGAAGGCACTGGAGACTCTGCTGACGGATCGCGGAGTGGTCGATCCGGACGCCGTCGACGCGATCCTCGATCTCTACGAACATCAGGTCGGACCACGCAACGGTGCGAAGGTGGTGGCGCGGGCGTGGACCGATCCGGACTACAAGGCGCGGTTGCTGGCCGATGCCACGCAAGCGATCGCGGAATTCGGTTTTCTCGGCATGCAGGGCGAACACATGGTCGCCCTCGAGAACACCCCGACCGCGCACAATGTCGTCGTCTGTACGCTGTGCTCTTGTTACCCCTGGTCCGTGCTCGGACTGCCGCCCGCCTGGTACAAGTCGCACGCGTACCGGAGCCGTGTCGTAATGGAGCCGCGCACCGTCCTCAAGGAGTTCGGTGTGGACCTGCCCGAGGAAGTCGAAGTCCGGGTGTGGGACAGCACTGCCGAGGTGCGCTACCTCGTGCTGCCCCGGCGGCCCGCCGGGACAGACGCTCTCGACGAAGACGCCCTGGCCGACCTCGTGACACGGGACTCCATGGTCGGCACGGCCGAGCTGCCGAACCTCTCCGAAGAGCCGCGCGGCGCATGAACGGCATCCACGACATGGGGGGCATGCACGGCTATGGACCCGTCGACCCCTCCGACGCGAACCCGTTTCACGACGACTGGGAGCGACGGGTCTTCGCGCTGACCCTCGCCGCCGGAAGACACCTGCGAGCGAACCTCGACCGTGGGCGTTTCGAACTCGAGATCCTGCCCCCGTCGGAGTATCTGCAAGGCTACTTCGAGCGCTGGTTCGCCCGGTTGCTGAAAGCGGGCGCGGCAGCCGGGCTGGTCGACGCGCCGGCACTGGCGGCCATCGAGCGTGGCGAAGCGGCGCCGCCCGCCCCGAGGGATCACGAACCGCTGCCAGCCGCTGCCCTGCTGCACGCGGCCAAGAGCGGCCGCCCAACCGAGCGGGAGCCTTCGACGGAAGCGGCCTTCGCCATCGGAGACTCCGTGCGCGCCCGCAACCTCCACCCCCCAACGCATACCCGCCTGCCCGGCTACGTACGCGGCAAGACCGGCGCTATCGTCGGTTACCGCGGCGCGCACGTCTTTCCCGACTCGCATGCGGAAATGGAGGGAGAGGATCCGCGGCATCTCTACGCGGTACGTTTCGCAGCAACGACCCTGTGGGGCGCCGACGCGCCGTCACCCGATAGCGTCACCCTGGACCTCTGGGAACCCTACCTCGAGGCCGCGACGTGAGCGCGGACACGCCGGTCCCCATGGCCGGTCCGTTTGCCGATGCGCTCGCCGACGACGGTGGCACTTTCGAAGAGCCGTGGCAGGCGGAGGCTTTCGCCCTGGCCGTCGGGTTGCACGCGGCCGGTGTGTTCTCCTGGCCGGAATGGTCGCAGACCCTGGCCGAAGAGATCGCCCGACTCGCGGAACGGCGCAGCGAAGACTATTTCGGCTGCTGGCTGAACGCCCTTGAGACACTGCTCACGGAGAAGGGCGTCGCCACCCGCTCGGAGCTGACCGGGCTGGCAGCGGCTTGGGGCGAAGCCTATCGGACCACGCCGCACGGGCAGCCGGTGCGCCTTGACTCACGCGCGGCAAAGGCCGCACCGTAACCATGGCCTGTTGATGAATCTCTGGAATCCGCCATCGGTGATCTTGGCCGTCCCGATGACGCTCCGCAAGGCGTGCCAATACTCCGCCTCCGCCGTCGTCAGGGACTTCATGCCGCGCAGCAGTTCCGCATTCGTGGCCCGTGCCGGGTCGCGCCGTCGCCAGAGGTCGACCGCGGCCAGGTAGTCGGGCAGCCAGCGCTTTTCCCAGGTCACGATGGCCGGGAACTTTCTGAAAGTGCGAAACACCGTCATCAACAAATACATTGCGTGCAGCGGTCCGCCCTTCAGTTCCTCGATCATGAAGCTCGGCATCTTGATCGCTCGTTTCAGATTCGCATGCCACGGCAGCTTTTGCTGCTCTTCTCGGGCTTTCTCCAGATGTTCTTCCCAGTCCCCGTATCGCTCCCTGTAGATAGGCTGATAGGCGTAGCCGTTGACCGTTGTCACAACGAAGTTCTTCATCCAGTTCCTGGTGAGCCTGCCTTTCCATTCCCAACCTTCCGGCCATGTCTGGGTGTCGAAGATGGCCCGCAGGTACAGATCTTCGAATAACGGCGACAGCGGGTCGGGCATGTTCTCCGCCACTTGCCGCTTCAATAACTGGGCTCCCGGAATCTCCGGCCAGGTCACGTCCCTGGGCGGATCCGGCGGCAGGTTCGTGATCGGCCGGGACTGCAGCAGCCACAGCTTCCCCTCTCGAAGCGCCCACTCGATGTCCCGGGACTCGCCATCGAAAGCATCCTCGACCGCGATCGCCAACGCGGCCAGATCGCACAGCGCGGCATTCGACAGGCAAGTGGACTGGCGCTGTTCCTGTGTCACATCCTGCGTCCGTGTGCCCTGTTCCCCGTCCGCCACGATCATCCGTTCCTTGCTGCCGACTACGGTCTCCTTCGCCGCAAGGCTGTCCCGGTCGACGATATAGGTGTCAGGAGTCACCTGGCCTCCCACCACCGCCTCACCCAAACCGAGGCTGCAGTTGACGATCATCTCCGCGCGTTCGCCGGTGGACGGATTGGCGGTAAAGACGATGCCGGACACTTCCGACGCCACCATGGTCTGGACCACGACCGCCATCGCGGCGGTATCTTGTTCCATGCTCCTTTCGTGCCGATAGCGCATCGCCCGAGCAGTCCACGGGGACGCCCAGCAGTCCTTTGCGGCGGCGCCCACCGCGTCCGAGCCCGTGACGTCCCGATAGGCCGATGTGGTGACCACGAATCCGTCCGGCACATCGAAGCCGGCCGCGGCCAAGTGAGATAGCGACCGTCCCTTGCCACCCAGAACTTCCAGTGAACAAACGCCTCCGGGGAGCCCCAGCGACCCGGGGCGCTTGTTCCCTGGTCGACGAGCGGGGCCGGGCCACAGGCGAAGCCGAAGGCGCCGGCTGTGGGGCACTTTCGGAGAATTGTCTGTCGTATCAAACCCTGCGGTGTAGATTGCCCGGGCTTTCCCGTTCCCCCGCGTCAGGTCGCGCTCCGTCCGGACACAGCGCTTTGACCTAATCCTTCTGCAGGTTTGAAGTACCTCTGTTCAGCAAGAGCGGCCAGCTTACGCGGACTAACTCGAAGGCGCCTCACATCCCTCACGGACAGACACCGCGTTCTCCGTCGGGAAGTCCGCGGGCACGGCCTGCGTCACGTCGCCGCTCGCAGCCCATTCGCAGCCTCGCTGGAACGTCGCGATAAAGCCGACGCACTCCATCGCAATCGGTCGATGATCGGCCGGCACGCCGCCGTCCACGTGCCCGAGCGTGGTATGGAAACACCGACCCTTTTTGTATTGGATAGCCATCAGCACCGGCTCGTTTTCGCCGCTGCCGTAGCCCGAATGGCTTTCGACACCGGGGTCAACGTAGGCCGTCGCCAGCACATCGAGGTCTTTCGCCGGGCCGCGAAGGTTGAAGTAGAGTTCATCGCTGGTGTGAAGCCACTTCTCCGGCAGCCCCCTGGTGATTGGGTGCCCGGTGTCGCGGGTGACGACCTGATTCTCCAGCCAGTCGATGTGATCGCCGGCGTTGCCGGGACCATGGTCCCGAACCACCGTGCCGTCGCGCCAGTAGAGCCGCGGGCCCGCCTTCTCCGTGCGTCTCCCCCAGCCGCCGACGCCCATGATCTCGTTGAATTCCGGCCACTGGGGAAACAGTTGGCATGAGTGGTGAAAGAGGGCCAGGCCGCCACCGGACTCGATGTATTCGAGAAAAGCTTCGTTGGTCGGCTCGGACCACGGGTCGCCGCCATCGTCGAGAACCACCAGGTCATACCCGTCGAACTCGGGTCGGAAATCCGTCATGTCGCTGCCCTTTGGACCCCTGGTCATGACATCGACGCTGAACAGGCCTGTCTGTTCGAGGATCTTCGTCACGAGCGGACTGCTTGCAAGCCAGCCATGGTGGCTCTGGCCATTGAGAAGAAGTGCTCTCATAAGTGCTCTCCTGGCAAAGTAACGTAGCGGGATCAAGGACGAACCGCCAAGGGATATTAGCACCTGTGCTGGAACAGATACGCCTGTGGAGGAGGCATCCCCTTGGGTCTCATCGCCGCCACAATCGGTTATTCTTCCATCCCTCAACAGGAAGGAACCCGTCGGGGGAAAGAACAATGTCCAATCCACTCAAAGTCGGCATGGTAGGGGCCGGAGGCATTACCCGCGCACACCTGCCCGCCTACCTGGAACGTCCCGATCGGGTGCAACTCAACGCCGTTTGCGACCTCGTTGAACCTCTCGCCCAGGAGCTTGCCGGGAAAGCCGGCATCGACGCCGGCGCCGTCTACCTGGACATGGACAAGATGTTGCGCGAGGCCGATATCGACGCCGTCGACATCTGCACCACGCACAACGCCCACGCGCCGCTGGCCATCGCCGCCGCCGAAGCCGGCAAACACGTCATCTGCGAGAAACCCATGGCGATTTCCGTGCAGGAGTGCCGGGACATGATTGCAGCCGCCGACAAGGCAGGCGTGACGCTGATGGTTGCTCAACACCTGCGCTATGCGCCCGAAGCCCAGGCTGCAAAACGCCTGTTGGACGAAGGAAAACTGGGCACGATCGAGGCCGTCCGCACCGAGCTGTTCGGAGGAGGGATGAGGGGACGTCGTCGCCGGCGGCGGCAGGGAGAGCGCTGGATGCAGGATGCAAGGCGGTCCGGCGGCGGCATGATGATGTCCGAACAGGTCCATCACATCGATCTGCTGCGCTACTACGCCGGCAACGTCAAACGGGTTAGCGGGGTCTGCAAGTCACTGCAGGAACACATGGTCAACGGCGCCGAAGACCTGGTGTCCGCGACCCTCGAGTTCGAGAGCGGCGCCGTCGGCGAAGTCTGGGCCAAGGGCAACGCGATCGTGCCCCACGGACGGACCTACACGATATTCGGTGATCGCGGCGTTTTCTACGCAAGTACACCGACGAAGGAGCAGCGGTTAGTCGAAATGGACGGCGTCACGCCGACTCGGCATTTCGGCTCCATCATGGTTGCGCTGAACGAGGACCTTCCCGAACTCGATCCGAGCAACCCTGAAGATCGGAGAAAGATGTATTTCGCCGAGCCGCCGTTCAAGGTGCTTCCCACGAGCGACATCGATCTGCCCAGCCCCAATTACTTTATCAACGAGATCCTTCACTGGGAGGAGTGCTGCAGGACCGGCGCGGAACCCCTGAGCAGCGGCCGCGACAACATCGGGACGATGAAGATCATCATGGGCATCTACAAATCGTCCCGGACGGGCGAGGCGGTGGACCTGGACGACCTTTAGGAGTTTTCACCCCGTGTTCCCACCAAATCCCTTATCGGCGGGCTGTCCCCGGCGGCCTTAGAACGAGCACGCTCGGGCCGACACGCATGAAGGCCGCTATTCTCCTGGGCGCCGGCTCCTCGGTGCCTGCAGGATTCCCATCCACGCAATGTCTGACCAACCTGATTGTGTCAGGCAACCGATTCGAGAGGCACACCGACGGAACGTATCATCGGACCCGCGCTGAAGCCGGGTCACGATAACGCCGGCATAGGGTTTCGCCAGATCGGGCGTCAAAGTCGATCTCGGCCGCCGTCATCCTGTGCGTGGAGGGCACCGACTTCGACGACGCCCTCGGACGACGCGAGATGTCCTTCGCTCGCACCGATGACCCCGGGCAGATCGTCCTTGCGGCCAACAACGCAACCAGCATGTGCTAAAGTAGGCCCATGAGAATACACATAGCTTTGCCGGATGCGCTGATTGCCGAACTCGACCGGCGCGCCGGTGCCCGCCGTCGGAGCGCCTTCATCTCGGAACTGATCCAGCGCGGACTTGAGGACGAAAGGCGCTGGGATGACATCGAAGCCGCCTTGGCGCAGCTGCCGGACACCGGCCATGACTGGGATAGCGACCCTGCGGAGTGGGTTCGACAACAACGCCGCGGCGATAGCCGGCGCACCGGCTGACCATGGCACGGCTGTTGTTGGACTCCGCAGTACTCATCGACGCGCTTCGCGGGCGACCGGCCGCTGCGCGGGTAGCGGGTTTGCGCCGCCTGGGCGTGGAGCCATGGGTCTGCGCCATTTCCGTCGAAGAAATCTGGCGTGGTTTGCGCTCGGGAGAGGAGTCGATCGCGCAACGGCTGTTTCAGGGACTGCGGCTGGCTCCCCTTGGCGTCGCGGAAGGTCGCCGGGCGGGAACGTGGCGGCGTGAGTTCGCCGAGCGCGGCGTGACACTCCACCAAGCCGATTGTCTGATCGCCGCGTCTGCCACCGGAGTCGGAGCTGCCATAGCGACAGCGAACATTGACGACTTTCCCATGACGGGCGTGGCGGTTGAACACTGGCCGATAGGTGGCTGACCCGGACGGGTCCGCCACCGGCTCTCGATAGCATGGGCCGCTACATCCTGCGCCGACTATTGCTCGTCGTGCCGACGCTCTTCGGCATTATCCTGATCAACTTCGTCATCGTGCAGTTCGCCCCCGGCGGGCCCATCGACCAGATCGTCGCCGCCGTAACGGCGGGACCGATGTCATCGACCACATCCATCAGCGGCGGAGGCGGCGACTCGGGGTCGGGTGAGGTGGCGGTCGATACCGGGCAGTCGCCTTCCACCTACGGCCTGGATCCGGCATTGATCGCCGACCTCGAGCGCCAGTTCGGCTTCGACAAACCGGCGCACGAACGATTCCTCACCATGGTGTGGAACTACTTGCAGTTCGACTTCGGGGAAAGCTACTTCCAGGATCGCCCCGTGCTCGAACTCGTCATGGAACGATTGCCTGTTTCGATTTCGCTCGGGCTGTGGTCGCTGGTCGCGATCTACGGGATATCGATTCCGCTCGGAGTCGCCAAGGCGGTGCGCGATGGCACGCGCTTTGACGTCTGGACCAGCACGGTCATTTTCGTCGGCTACGCGATCCCGGGGTTTCTGTTCGCGATCCTGCTGATCGTGCTCTTCGCCGGGGGCAACTACTTCGACCTGTTCCCGCTGCGGGGACTCGTCTCCGACAACTGGCGCGACCTGCCGTGGCCGGAAAAGATCACCGATTACCTCTGGCACCTGGTATTGCCCATCAGCGCCCTGACCATCGGTGGTTTCGCCACGCTGACCATGCTGACCAAGAATTCCTTTCTCGAGGAAATCAACAAGCAGTTCGTGCTCACCGCGCGGGCCAAGGGCCTGACAGAACACTGCGTGCTCTACGGCCATGTGTTCCGCAACGCGATGCTGATCGTCATCGCGGGCTTTCCCGCCGGTTCGTCGGCATCCTGTTCACCGGCTCGCTCCTGATCGAGGTGATCTTTTCGCTCGACGGCCTGGGTCTCCTGAGCTACGAGGCCGTCGTCAAGCGGGACTATCCGATCCTGTTCGGGACCCTCTACGTGTTCACGCTTATCGGTCTCATCATGCACCTGGTGGGCGACCTGACCTATGTCCTCGTGGATCCCCGCATAGACTTCGAGACGCGCGAGTGAGTCCGATTTCGCGGCGCCGCTGGGCAAACTTCAAGGCGAACCGCCGCGGCTGGTACGCCTTGTGGATGTTCTCCGCGCTATTCGGCACTTCGCTCCTTGCGGAGTTCATCGCCAATGACAAGCCCATCCTGCTGTGGATGAACGGCGAACTGCACATGCCGGTCATAAGAGCGCCGACGGAACAGGAACTCGGCGGCGAACTCCTCATCATCATGTTCAGTTGGATGGCGCTGGTTTCCGTCGTGCGCGCGGAGTTCCTGCGCACGCGCAACTTCGACTATGTGCGCGCTGCCCGCAGTCTCGGCGTATCCAACGTGACGACCATCCGGCGCCATGTATTGCCCAACGCCATGGTCGCCGCGCTCACGTTCTTGCCGTTCATCCTTTGCGGCGCCGTGACGACGCTCACCGCCTTGGACTTTCTCGGCTTCGGCCTGCCGGCGGGCTCGCCCTCCCTCGGCGAACTGTTGCAGCAGGGCAAGGCCAACCTGCACGCACCGTGGCTCGGCCTCACCGGTTTCTTCTCCCTCGGATTGATGCTGTGCCTGCTGATCTTCATCGGCGAAGCGGTGCGGGACGCACTCGATCCGAGGCGCTCGGCGCAGGGACCACCGGGCTTCACGACTTGAAGTCTACGCTGGCCGGATTGTCTCCGTGACCCCTCAGGCACGCCGGGCACCGCGCAAAGCGGAAAATCCAGGGCACTACCGCGAGTCGCGCCACTGGGGAAGCAAACACCGCCGCAACGTTTCGTCCAACGTAGTCAGTTCCAGACCGAGACTTCTACAGGCCGAGGCCACATCGACGTTGTCGTCATGGTCCAGCACGTCCAGCATGGCTCTCGTCACCGGCGGATTGGCGGACAGGCCCTCGAACATCGCCGCCAACATGCGGCCGATAGCGATAGGCAGCGATATCAGCAACGTGCGACGACCCAGCACGCCGCCCGCGCGCCGCGTGAGTTCGCGTCGCGTCACGCGCTCCGGGCCGGCCAACTCGATGAGTTCAGGCGCACCGGAGGTTTCGAGCAACGCGACAATGGCGTCAACGACATCGCCCGCGTATACCGGCTGTTCGAAGCTGCCGGCTCTGAAAGTGAAGCTCAAAGGGGTGGACGCGCGTCCGCCCAGCGCCAGGGAAGCGTAGTCGCCCTCCCCCAACACCATCGGCACGCGCAACACGTGTGTGGTCGCGCGTCCCGACAGCAACAAGGCTTCCGCCGCCGCCTTGGAGGCGAGGCACGCATTGGGAGAATTTCGGGCCGCCCCGACAACGCTCACATAGACGATGCGGCAAATGGCGTCGAGACCGCAGAGCGCGCGCGCCGTTCCTTCGTGGGCATCCGCGTAACGGTTCCCGGCCGTTTCCTTGATGATGCCGGCAAGGTGCACCGCCGCCTCGCAGCCGCCGGCAGCCACCGCCAAGGCATCCCGGTCGCGATAGTCGACCAGGCGAACTTCCGCGCCGCTGTCCGCGAGCATCGCCGCCGCTCGATCGGACCGAACCGCTGCGACGACGTCGCAATTCCCGCGCAGCCGGACGATCAGCCGGCGCCCAAGATGACCGTTGGCACCGGTAATGAGGATCCGTTCGAACATGCGGACAACGATAGCAAGGTTTAGGGACACCCATCCTCTTGGGGACAGCCATCCTCTTGGGGACAGCCATCAGGTCTGGGGACACCCACCGTTCAGGGACAGCCATCATCGTTCAGGGACACCCACCGTTCGGAGACAGCCATCAGGTTTGGGGACACCCACCGTTCAGGGACAGCCATCGATACGCTTTTGGAATCGCCACGCCCTGGCGGGCAAGCGTTATCTCCGCGAACAATGGGTCCGCTTATCGAAGCGCTTCCAGCACCATGCGCGCGTCGATTACGTTGCTGCCTCCAGAGCCTTCCGGCGTAAACAAGACGGGAACCACTGCCATTCCCGATGTCCCCGGAACGTGGTCGGCGTCAATTGATTCTTGAGCCGGCACCGACGACCACTTCGCTTCGCCGACAAGCAGCCGGTGCCCGTCCACCGATCGAGCCACAACATCCAGCTCCGGTTCGCTGCCCCTCCAATAGCGTTGCGCTGGTTCGAACGGCCCGTACTCCCGAAGTGGCGTGTCCGCCCGATGGAGTGTCGCCGTCGCCATGCGGCACAACTCTCCCCAAGCCTCTCCTTCGAGCGCCGCACGGTGTTTGCGCCAATAGAACAGGCGCGTTTCGCGAGGTGCTTCGGCGAGCGCCGCCCGGTTCGGCGCCACCACGCGAAACCACAGCCGAAGGAATGGATCGGCGATACGGTAAAAGCTGCGCTAGTGGAACGACTTTGGGACACCCATGGTGAGAGCCCTGCACACTTGGGGACATCCATCACATTTCACACTTGGGGACACCCATCAAGGGACTTGGGGACGCTTGCCGGGGACCGTCAAGGACACCCACCTCCACTTCTTGCCGGCAGGAAAGGTATAAACAGGCAAAACGGCCAGTTGAGATGGCGGCAAGGGAAACGATCTACACGCCCGCGAACGGTCTCAGCGCCACGCGGCTCCTGTCGGCGCTACCGTGCGTCTATGCCGTGGCGGTTTCGGATTGGCGCATCGCCACGGCAGCATTTTTCTTCGCGGTCGCGACAGACATTGCCGACGGACCCTTGGCGCGTCGGCGCGGCGAAGCATCGCGGGTGGGTGGTCTCGTGGATCATTCGGCCGACGCCCTCTTCTGCATTGCGGTTCTCGGCGCGCTCGCATCGACGGGCCTGTACCCCGCTCTGTTGCCCTTCCTGATCGCGGGGGCATTCGCGCAGTACGTTGCCGATAGCCGCGTTCTCGCCGGACAGAAGCTGCGCGCGAGTCGCATCGGGCGCTACAACGGCATCGCCTATTTCGTGCTCGCGGGGACACCCATCGTGCGAAATCTCCTCGGCTGGTCGTGGCCGTCGGATGCCCTACTCCACGGTATCGGGTGGATTTTCGTCGCGACGACAGTCGTCTCGATGATCGATCGGCTGCGGGCACTCATCGCCGAAAGGCGGCGGCCGCGTGTCAATGACTCCTGAGTCACCCTGGCTGGACGCCGCGCAGCCTCAAGTCGTGCTACCGGCTTCCTCTTCCACGAATAGCTCCTTGTTGGCCCTGGGCAAGAACAGGACGCCGATCAAGGCATTGAACAACACGAAGAACGTGTGCATGACAAGGCTGAATGCGCCGACTTCGGGGTAGTCCGGGAACAGCACTGTCCAGAGTACGAGTGCGCCCGCGTGGAACGGCAGCGGTAACGCCGCCGCGAGAAATATTACCGGCAGGAACGCCAGCATCTGACCCAGCGACACGTCGACCTGGAAGAGGTGCAACGCGACCGTGTAGACGACCACCGCGCCGAGCAGGTTGGGCGCCTTGAAAAGAACGGTCAGCAGGTAATGAACCGGCCGCGCCCGGCGAAATGCAACCAGCAGGGACTTGTCGCGCAATTGCGATCCCTTGAGCAGCGCGCCGCGAAAGTAGGCGATGTGCAGGGGCAGGTAGACAAGGGCGAATCCAAACACCGCCGGCAGTATCACGTCGAGGGGCAATAGGCTGGAGGCCTCGACGACCACGCCGAAATCGAGCGCGACCCCGCCGGCGGAGAACAGCAGCAACTGGTATATCTCCAGCAGGCCGAGGAAGATCATGCTCGACAACGCTTCCCAGCCGGCGACCCGGTGGCGCTTCAACAGGTAGAGCGACATCGCTCCCTTGCCCACCTGCTCGCTGACCAGGGACAGGACGTAGGCGCTGGCGCGAATCGGCAGAATACTGGTGAACTTCAGGTCCGGGGCGTTGAACCAGCGCACCACGCGCCATGTGGCGTGGGCGTCGACGAGAAAGAAAAACACCGAATAAGGGACCATCACGGCCAGCCACAGTGTCCAGTCCGCGCCGGCGAAGAAGTCCGCCAGGTATTCGACGGCCGTCAGACCATCCCTGGCTGCCGCAGCCGCTATTCGGGTATACACATAGTAGAAGCAGGCGATCGCCACCATCCACGTGATCGCGCGGAAGATGTAACCACGCCACCGATGGTCTCCCGACGGGGCGTCGGGCGACTGGCTCACGAACCGGCTCCGGTGCCGAACCCCCGGTCAATGCGGCGAACAGCGCCCAGCGCGTACCACAACACCAACGTCGTCCCGCAGAACAGGACCCCGCACAAGCCCAGTCCGGCCTGGATGCTGAAGGTCTCCGCAACATAGCTGATCGGCAGGACACCCAACGGCATCAAGCCGTGGGTCATCGTGTCTATGGACATGATGCGACCGCGCATGCGCGGCGAGGATTGAAGCACGACGATGGTGCGATTCATCGACATGCCGACCGACGAAATGAAACCCACGGCGCCGACCGTGACCATCGCCCAGAAATCGGTGCTGGAAACGGCGATACCGATCAGGGCGCCTCCCCAGAGCAAAGAGTTGAAGAACAGCCAGAAACCCTTGCGCCGAAGCCCGCCGAGCTTGGAAAGTGTCAGGGAACCCGCGATCGCGCCGACGCCCATGGCTGCCATCAGCAAACCCAGATCGTCCGGGCCGCCGTTCAACACGTCCGAGTTGAACGCCGGCATCAACGTCTGGACAGGCGCGCCGAGCACGAACGATGCGATGGTCAAGAGGATCAGCCCGCCGATCACCGGGGACCGCTGAACGTAACGGATACCTGCGGTGACCTCCTGCAGCACGCCCGTGTTGCGCCTGCGCCGCACCTGGCCCTTGTGATGCATCATCATGACCGTCGCAGCCGCCACGAAATACAGTCCCGACAACACGAAATAGACGATCCCGACCGCGAAGTGAGAACTCGTATCGCCTCCCGCGATCAACGCGATCATCCCACCCGCCAACGCCGGGCCGAGGATACGCGAGAGATTCCACGCGGCCGTGTTGAAGGCCATGGCGTTGAACATCAACGGCTCGCCGACGATATCGGGAATGAACGCGTTCCGCGCCGGTATCGACAGCGCGTTCATCGATCCGTGGATCAGTCCGACCCAGATGAAGTGCCAGAACTCCACATTGCCGGTGATAACGATCACGGCCATCACAAGCGTGCCGATCCCGTTTAGGGCCTGACCGATCAGGATGATTTCGCGCTTGCGAGAACGGTCCGCGATCACCCCGCCGACCAGCGACAGGAAGATTTGCGGTAGCGTCGAGGCCAATGACACCCAAGCCAACTTCATCGGGGAAGAGGTCATCTCGTATACGAGCCAGCCCTGCGCCACGAGCTGCATGTTCATGGCGAATGCGGACCCGACCATGCCGGACCACAACAGTCGGTAGTCGCGCAGTTTGAGCGAGGCGAACATCGACCGGTCGACCAACGCCGCTTCGCTGCCCGACGCCGCGGCATCACCACGCCTGGCCCTTCCGCGGCGTATCCGCGCCGCCCGCAGCATCCTCAACAAGATCGACCGAGACCCGAAGCCAAACGATACATCCTACCCCACGCGCGGTCACCGACCACCATCTTGGCGGACACGACGGCGTCAGCGCCAAATCTATCTGAGCCAGAACAGGGAAAATGAAAATGGTTTCGGAACTCGCCTACGATTCTTGCTATTCCCTCCGAAAGGCGGTAAAAATTTCCGCATTGTTGCTTGAGACGATGCGCGTGGCTGACAACGTCGAAGAATTTCCGTTGTCCGAGGAACGGGCTCTGAAAATGCTTAGAGACGCCGCCGCAAAGGATTCTCGAAAGCTCGTCAACACAATCAGATACGAGCGAGACGAAATTGGTTCGAGGTTGTTTCCAACAATCAGATCCTCCTTTGCTTAACGGAAGGGCGAATCGTTGGCGGGATCAAGAAGGACGACCATGGAAACTGGGTTTGCGTGGTGACTAGGCTTTGCGGCGGGTTGGACGTTTATGTCACTGTCGCTATCGACACGGGCGACAACAATCGAGTGTATGTCCTGAAAGTGGAGAATCGACTATGAGCGAAGATGCAGCAGTCGGCGGGCAGTTGTACCACTACGTCGAGTGTGGACTGCCAAATGTCTGGCTGGCAAACAGCTATGAAAAAGTTCCGTCACCATACGGCGAGGGCGTGTCAATCCGAGACATCAAGGGATTGCACTGCTGCTTGGCGCGAGCCTTGTGCGACAAGCCGAAGCGCTTGACCGGGGCCGAGTTCAGGTTTCTGCGCAGGGAACTGGACCTGTCGCAGAATCTGATGGGAGAACTGGTGGGCCGAGACGCTCGCCAAATCCGCAATATCGAACGTGGGGAAAAATTGGTCGGGGAACCTTACAACCGATTGATCAGGCACATGTATATGGCAAGGATTGACCCGAAGAACTCGTATATCGAGCTGTTCAAGAGGTTGCGTTCACTCGATGTCGAGTGGCATGAGCAGTTGACGCTGTCCAAGGCCAACGACGAGGATTGGTCCTCGAATATCGGCAAAGCTGCTTAGCATCCGAGGGCCACAGGCGAAGCCGAAGGCGCCGCCTGTGGGGTACTTCTACGACCCTGCGGGTCAGCTCATGAACGTGCGGACGGGAAGGCGGAGTTGCCGGTTGCCGATTCGAGGCCAATAGCGGCGTGGTCGGGCGCGGGGTCATCCCGAGGCGGATCGACGAGGATGAACATCAAACCCAAGGCGCCGATCGTCGCAAGCGCGAGAATCACGGGTAGGGATGTCAAAATACGTTTCATATTCTCCTCTTCGACCGGTTGTTCCTTCGTGCGCCCCAAAAGTGCCTTGCCGAGGGCGGCGCGCACGCAATTGTAACCGCGACGGTGTGTTCTGGCTAAGCTGAACTTCCAGACCAACCCAAGCGTATTTTGGCCTTAAGTCTCTAATTCAACGGGATTCCTTGCGCCGGTCGAGCAGGAATGTGTAGCCATGTAATAAGTTGATTTTGTGCGGCATATGTGTTTACATGGCGATGTATCCTTTCGAATCAAGTAGCCATGTACATCGAAAGCGTCCCCAACCGCAACTCGCCCCCCGCCGTGCTCCTGCGCGAGTCCTTCCGCGACGCCGGCAAGGTCAGGAAACGCACCCTCGCCAACCTCTCCAAATGGCCCCCGACGCTGGTCGAGGGCCTGCGCGTGCTGCTCAAGGGCGGCGCCGCGGTGTCCCGCCTCGACGACGCCTTCGACATCGTTCGCTCTCGGCCCCACGGCCATGTCGCCGCCGCGCTCGGGACGCTGCGCGAGCTGCGGCTGGACCGGACGATCGCCGGCGCGGACTCGCCCGAGCGCCGGCGCGTGCTGGCGATGATCGTCGCCCGGATCGTCGACCCCGGCTCGAAACTGGCCGCCGCCCGGGGCTTGGCCGAGGCGACCGCGCGCGACTCGCTCGCCGAGACGCTGGGGCTGGAAGACTGCGGCGAGGACGATCTCTACGCCGCCATGGACTGGCTGCTCAAGCGCCGGGACGCCATCGAGCGGCGCCTGGCCAAGCGGCATCTCGAGGACGGCGCCCTGGTGCTTTACGACCTGACGTCGGTGTGGCTGGAAGGGCGCCGCTGTCCGCTGGCCAAGCGCGGGTACTCCCGCGACGGCAAGCGCGGCAAGCTGCAGATCGAGTTCGGGCTGTTGTGCGACGCCGAGGGCCGTCCGGTGGCGGTCGAGGTGTTCGACGGCAACACGGCGGACCCGGCCACCGTGGGCGCGCAGATCGACAAGCTGCGGCATCGGTTCGGGTTCTCCAGGGTGGTGCTGGTGGGCGACCGCGGGATGTTGACCGAGGCGCGCATCCGCGAGGAGGTGAGGCCGTCCGGCCTGGACTGGATCAGCGCGCTGCGGGGTCCGGCGGTCCGCTCCCTGGTGGAGTCCGGCGCGGTGCAGCTGTCGCTGTTCGACGAGACCGACCTGGTGGAGATCCGAAGCGACGCCTATCCGGGCGAGCGCCTCATGGTGTGCCGCAATCCGCTGCTGGCGGAGGAGCGGGCGCGCAAGCGGGAAGAGCTGCTCCGGGCCACCGAGGCGTTGCTCGATCCCGTCGCGGCGGCCGCGAGGCGGGAGAAGCGGCGCCTGAAGGGCGCGGACAAGATCGGCGTGCGGGTGGGCAAGGTCGTCGGCAAATACAAGATGGCCAAGCACTTCGATCTGGATATCGAAGAGGACTCGTTCGGCTATCGGCGGAAGCCCGAGACCATCGCCGCGGAGGCGGCGCTGGACGGCTTGTACGTCGTGCGCACCAGCTTGGCGGAGACGCGACTCGACGCCGAGGGCGCCGTGCGCGCCTACAAGCGCCTGAGCGCGGTCGAGCGCGCCTTCCGCAGCCTGAAGACCGTGGACCTGAAGGTGCGGCCCGTGTTCCACCGAACCGCCGACCGGGTCCGCGCGCATGTGTTCCTGTGCATGCTGGCCTATTACGTGGAATGGCATATGCGCCAGCGGCTCAAGCCGCTGCTGTTCGACGATCACGACCCGGCCGCCGCCGAGGCGGCGCGCACATCCATCGTGGCGCCGGCGAAGGTCTCCGACGCCGCCAGGGAAAAAGCCCGCGGCAAACGCACCGCCGACGGTCTGCCGGTGCACAGCTTCCGCACCCTGCTCGGCGACCTGGCGACGATCGCCAGAAACCGGGTCGTCCCCCGAGTGTCCGGCGCCGTGCCGTTCGAAGTCCTCACCCGGCCCACCGCGCTACAGCGCGAAGCCTTCAAGCTCCTGGGCGTGCGCCCATAGGACGTACCCAGTAACGATCGCCCGATTTTTTTGATTTACCCGAAAAAACAACGGGTTAGATCGTGTGACGCCTCGAAGTTCAGGCTAAGGGCGTGATCGGACCCGTCCGAGCCGCTGGTTGTGCCCCGGCCCGCGATCTCTCACACGAGCGCCTGGTAGACCGCGGTCTTCAACTCGCGTCGAATGGGGTAAGACGACGAGGGCCGCAGTTGCGTCATGAACACGACGACGAGCCGCTCCTGTGGATCCACCCAAAAGTACGTGCTCGCCGCCCCGCCCCAACCGAAATCGCCCGGCGAATCGAGCACGTTGGCGGCGGCCGGGTCGAGGACTACGGAAAAACCGAGTCCGAAGCCGATTCCCTCGAACGGTGCCTCGCTGAACACCCGCTGCCCCATGGCGGCGAGATCGCGGTTGCCGGGAAGCTGGTTGGTGGTCATGTATTCGACCGTCTTGCGGCCGAGCAAACGGACTCCGTCGAGTTCGCCCCTGCCCAGGAGCATGTTCGAGAATCGGTGATAATCGTCGATGGTGGCCACCATCCCGCCGCCGCCGGAAAGAAACTTCGGCCGACCCCGATAGGGACGGGTTTCCGAATCGTCCTGCCTGGCAAAACGTCCGTCCTCGAGGTACTGGTAGCTGGCGGCGAATCGCTCGAGCGCGGCGGGCGGGACCGAGAAACCGGAGTCCGCCATGTCGAGCGGTTCGGTGATGCGCTCGCGCACGAAGACGTCGAGGTCGGTGTCCGAAAGAACCTGGACCAGGTGCCCGCATATGTCCGTGGCGTGGCTGTAACTCCACCTGGTCCCGGGGGAGAACCGCAACGGAATGTCGGCGAGCGCGTCCACCATGGCCTGCAGGTCGCCGCCCGCGAGCCCGCGCTTGCGGTAAAGCGCGTCCACGGGGTGGCTGTGCATGAACCCGTATGTCAAACCCGACGTGTGCATCAACAGGTCCTTCACGATCATCGGTCTTACCGGGGCGGTGGTCGAGTAGGAATCCTCATCGCCATCTTCGAACACCGAGAGGTTCGCCCATGAAGGGATATATCGCGCGACGGGATCGTCGAGCTGAAAGCGGCCTTCTTCGTACAGCATCATCAGCGCGACGGTGGTGATGGGCTTGGTCATCGAATGGAGGCGGAACATCGTGTCGCGTTGAACCGGCAGGGCACGTTCGACATCGCGCATGCCGTATGCCCGGAACCAGACATCTTGGCCGCAGGACACGATGCACGCGTACCCCGGGAACGCGCCGCGATCGACGTACCCTTTCGCCAGCGCGTGGACGTTCTCAATACGGGTTTCGGAAATTCCCATGCTCATTCTGCTCCGTTCAACCAATCTCGGCGAGATATCCGCGCGTCTAAATCTGCTCCACCGCTACCGCGCTGCCCTGGCCTGCAGATTCGTATAGCGCGAGGATCGACGCCATGTTGCGCAGCGCGTCGTCCGGCGGAAATTCCGGCTGCTTACCCGTGAGAACGCACTCCGAGAACTCGTCGAGCTGCACCTGGTAGCGATTCGGGCTCGTCATCTCCATCACCCGAGGCGCTTTCTGGCCCCGAACAACCGTCACGGGAATAGTCTCGCTGAAGGCATCGTCGATGGTGATCGTGCCGCCCGTCCCGAACACCTCGAGCATCACCCGCCGGGGCCCTTCGAAACTGCTCCAGACGTGGCCGACGGCACCGTTTCCGAACTCCAGAAAGCCGTTCATCGTCATGTCGATGCCGTCGCGCTCGCATTGTATGGCCATGGCCCGCACCGGCTCGGTGCCCATCGCGTAGCGCACCGCGTAAACGCCGTAGCACCCGGCGTCCATCAGGCTGCCCCCCGCGAGGGACTTCTTGAGGCGGACGCTGTCCGGGTCGGTCTGCGTGTAAGACGTGGTGGCTTCAAGGCGGATCACCTTGCCGATCTCGCCTTGCCCGACGAGTTTGCGAACGGTATGCATCTGCTTGTTCCAGCGCGGTGTGAACGCCTCGACCAGCACCAGGCCGTTGGCTTCGGCCGCGGCCTTCATCTCGCGGGCTTCGGCCATGGTCGCGCACAAGGGCTTTTCGCACAGGATGTGCTTTCCCGCTTCGGCGGCCTTGACGGTCCATTCGTGGTGCATGCCGTTCGGCAGCGTGTTGATCACGGCGTCGATCTCGTCGCTGTCGATCATCTCCTGGTAGCTGCCGAACGCCAATGGAATGCCGTGCTCCCTCGCGGCCGCCTGCGCGGTTCGAAGGTTGCGGCTGCTGACCGCGACGAGCTCGGAGTTGGGCGATGCGTTCGCGGCGGGCACATGGGCGGTGAAGCCAATTCGCGCCGTGCTGATGAGTCCGTATCTGACTGTGTCTGGCATCTCGGTTGTCCCTTGCGGCCCACGAGCTCCCCTGTCCCGCGCCATCAAACATGGCAAAACGGCTTGGCGACCTCCGCCGTACGGGCTTCCGCCACGGCATCAGGATACGCCTGCCAACAGGATAGAGTAGATAGTGTTGCGTCCCCACCAGGGTTTTCTTGGCCATCAGCAAGACGGCGGGCCAAGTTCGAGGAAACCGCCCCGCATGGACAGCGCCCGCTGCGATGCATGTGCTGCAACGAGCGCTAGAACTGGCGCGGTCGTACGGCGCGGTCTTCCCGAACCTCCGCTCTTCCGATGGCGTCATCCCCGACTCGACGATCCGCCGGATGATGCGGCGGGCTGGGTCGCGGCGTCGCCGCACGGATTTCGGTCGACGGTTCGTACCTGGGCGCAGGAGCGCGTGGAGAACTGGGAGGCGTCGGCGATCGGCCTGAGCCACAGGGTCGGGAGTTCGGTCGCCATGAGCTACGCCCGGTTTCAGCGGCAGAACCTCGAACGGCAAAGGGAAAGGGTGCTGGAGCGCACGCAGGACGCTACATGTAGTAGTCTTGGTTGTGGAGAAATGCAGAATGAAGTCCCGACTGTTCGTCTTGGCCGTGATCGTAACGGCATGGTTTGGCCCCTCGGTTTCGGCCTCATATTGGTACTGTCCCGATGGTGCCATACTTGTCGGGTACCCTGGTTCCTCCACGCCGAAGTGCGCGTGGAAATCAGATCTGCGCAAGCCGGATCGTCCGGAAACACCCCCGCACACGAACCCGGAAGCGCCCGTAGGCCGCTTCTATGGGGACCCGATGTGAACCTGCATTTATTGAAATTTGGGAGTGGGAGGACACTTATTCGGTTGATGTAACTTGGTGGTGCGCTCCGAGCTACAGCATCCTCATTAGTCCCATCACGTACCATGTTGGTGCTTGCGCCAGTGCGCCTGTTGCCTCCTTCAATTTTTCTCCGGTAGGAGTATTCAGGCACGATCAGGTGGAAGGCTACGTAACGACTTTTGGTCTTCCCAATTCGAAAAGCACCGAATGGTCGTCAGGCTACTTTCCGGACCCTCCCAACTACAATAAGGTGGTGATAGCAAGAAATGCTTTGATTTATTGGTTAGGTGGAGGAGAGATCTATGTTCCGGGCGCGGCACAGCACAGAAGCGAGGTTTCCTGCACCTTGCCCCAAGTCTCCAAGGGTCGATACGAGGCGGTCAATTCAAAGCGCAAGACCCTGAATTGGAACGAGTTCCACCTGATCGTGAAAAACTGCCAGCACTGGGCGAATGAGGTTTTATGATGAACGCATTACGACGAACAGCACTCGGCCTTGCGTCTGTTCTGGCGTTGTCGGCTGCTGGGGCGGACCGGGATACGTACGAGCGGTTCAGAACCGAACTCATCTATTCCCATAACTTTTCCAACGAGCAGGTGAACCAACTGGTCGCCGAAGGCATCGCGAGTGACGATTCGGTGATAGTGGCATTGACCCTGAATGCGATAGGCACTTTTTCCCACTTCTCTATCCTCAAAACTCACGGATTGCCAGCAGTAACCGAGGCGCTTTCAAACAGCGACTATCCGACACGGGCGCTGGCTGAGGTACCTGGGCTCAAGGACTTCCTGATCAGGTATTGGGAGCGAGAGTTTGCGGAAAGCGGTTACGATCCAGTCGGGGCTCAGGATCGAGCTGTGGAAGCCGCGGACGACGCAGCTGCTGATTTCGACGACGATACGGACCTGGAAGCCTTCGTGGAAACCTTCATGTTCACGATGATGTCCGAAAATCCAGAGTGGAGGTACATTCCAGCCGTTCTGAGTCTCCATTGGCCCGGAGACGAAGACGTGCAGCGTGTCGTATTGGACTGGTACGAAGCGGGTACCACGTCCGATGACGAGACCATGACAACATTGAACGCGGGCAAATTCACAACGCCCGAAGCGAACGCGGCGCGACTGGAGGCGCTTTCGCGTCCGCTAGAACATCCAAACGGCTGGTTCTTTGCGGCGCGAGGACTGGCAATGTCCCGGTCGCCGGAAGCCATTCCTTACCTGATCTCCTCCGGTCATCATGAGTGGGCGCTGGAGGCGCTGGGCGAGTACGATGACGCGCAATTGATTCCTTACGCGAAGGACCTAATGGACTTGCTGCCAGAGAGTTCGCCGCGTCCGGGAATTCTCCGTACTCTGACCGAACGCGAAGTTTTGGTTGAGCGGCTGAAGAGGTTGGTGGACCGGGCCGGCATCGAATAGAACGGTATTACCCGGGCGAAACTGCGGCGATTTTTTCGACGGGGTTTCGACTCGATCTCACCCGGCATGAGCGCCGGGCCCAGGTTTCAGATGCGCGCGCGCTTTATCTCGTTGAGCGTGAGCTGGTCGTGGACGCGGTTGTAGAGAGTCGTACGGGTCGATTCTTGGCCCGCGATTCTGGCGGCCGTATCGAAGTCGCCGCCGTTGCGCAGGTACTCCGTTATCCCGGTCTCCCTGAAACTGCGCGGCGATATCGCCGCCGGCAGTCCGGCGGCGCGGGCGCGGCGCTTGATCATCGCGAGCGCCCCCGGCGCGAGAGCGGACGGTCCGCGAGGCCCGACCGATCATGGAAGACGCCGTCGATGGTGATCGTGCCGCCCGTCCCGAACACCTCGAGCGTCACCCGCCGGGGCCCTTCGAAAGTGCTCCAGACGTGGCCGACGGCACCGGTGGGGAATTGCAGGAAGCCGTTCATGGTCATGTCGATGCCGTTGTGCTCGCATTGGATAGCCATGGCCCGCACCGGCTCGGTGCCCATCGCGTAGCGCACCGCGTAAACGCCGTAGCACCCGGCGTCCATCAGGCTGCCCCCCGCGAGGGACTTCTTGAGGCGGACGCTGTCCGGGTCGGTCTGCGTGTAAGACGTGGTGGCTTCAAGGCGGATCACCTTGCCGATCTCGCCTTGCCCGACGAGTTTGCGAACGGTATGCATCTGCTTGTTCCAGCGCGGCGTGAACGCCTCGACCAGCACCAGGCCGTTGGCTTCGGCCGCAGCCTTCATCTCGCGGGCTTCGGCCATGGTCGCGCACAAGGGCTTTTCGCACAGGATGTGCTTTCCCGCTTCGGCGGCCTTGACGGTCCATTCGTGGTGCATGCCGTTCGGCAGCGTGTTGATCACGGCGTCGATCTCGTCGCTGTCGATCATCTCCTGGTAGCTGCCGAACGCCAATGGAATGCCGTGCTCCCTCGCAGCCGCCTGCGCGGTAGCGAGGTTGCGGCTGCTGACCGCGACCAATTCGGAGTTGGGCGATGCGTTCGCCGCCGGCAGGTGCGCCCTGAAGCCGATTCCCGCCGTGCTGATGAGTCCGTATCTGACTGTATCCGGCATCTCGGATGTCCTTGAACTTGTCGCTGATGGAGAATCGAAGTATCTAACTGAAAGTAAATGATATTCGGTCACGCAACAATCGGCTTGGCAAATATCCGGGGTAGCCGAGGTCACAGCAAACCCCGGCGCGGCAGAATCTCGACGCCAGATAGGCAACCTGCGAAGATAGTTGCCCGGATTGCAGCACGTTCGAGGGACTTTGTGGACTTCGGCCAGTTCCCGGCAACGACGCCTTGAACATCGAGTTCCGACCCGCCGCCGCAGAGGAGATGGGACAGTTCGGCATGCTTGCCGGCTATGTCTACGGCGGCGAGTTCGGCGACGGCCCGGACAACCTCGTTGCCACTTCGACGCGACCCGAGTGGACGCTGTGCGCGTTCGACGGTCGCCGACTCGTTTCAAGTTTCTCCACCATCCCATTCACCATGCGCGCGAACGGCGCAGCGTTGCCCATCGGGGGCGTATCCGCCGTCGGCACGCTGCCCGAATACCGGCGGCGGGGTTTGGTTCGCCGCATCATGACCCAGGCATTTGCCGACATGCGGGATGGCGGTCGGCCGGTCGCCGCGCTCTGGGCGTCGCAGGCCGCCATCTATCAGCGCTTCGGTTATGCGATGGCCTCCGTGCTGCGCAGCTACGCGCTCGACACCGTGGACATCGACTTCCACGACGGCGACGATGGCACCGGGCGCATCGAGCGCCTGGATGCGGCCTCCGGCTACGACCTGATCAAGCGGGTCTACATACGCTTCGTTGCCGAACGCATGGGCTACCTGCATCGCGCGCGAGCGCTGTGGCTGCACAACGCCCTCGAACCGCGCGAAGCGGACGGGCCGGTCCACATTGCCCTGTCTCACGGCGAGTCGGGACCCGACGGGTACGCGATCTACACGCTGCGAGAAGGCAGGTACGATCATCCGACGCGCTCCCAAGAGGTCATCATCCGCGACTTGGCGTGGCTGACGCCGGACGCGTATCGCTCCCTGTGGACGTTCTTCAAGCGTCATGATCTGGTCGGACGCGTGCGCTGGAACAACGCCCCGTCCGACGATCCAGCGGTCGAGTTGTTCCTCGAACCGCGCCTGCTCCAGGCCCGCGACGGAGAGGGTTTTTGGCTGCGCCTCGTGGATGTCGCTGCGGCGCTCAGGGGACGCGGCTGGACCGCAGACGGCGAGATTTCCATCACGGTTCGAGACGACCCCCTCGCTCCCTGGAACACCGGAAGTTATCGGCTCACCGTCTCAGGCGGCGCGGCCGACGTGACGCCGTGCAGGGCAGTCACCGATATCCAGCTTTCCGTCAAGACATTGGCCTCGCTCTATGCCGGGCGCCGATCAGCGCGCGAACTGTCCGCATGGGGCCTGCTGGACGGCGATTCGGATGCCGTTCAGCGCGCTGATGTCCTGTTCGCAACGCGGCACGCGCCGCACTGTCCCGACCATTTCTAGATGGAGCGCCCGTGTCCCTCGGAATGATCTTTCTTACCTCCCTCGGCCTGTTCGTCGGCCTGGGGGTGCTGTACCTGGCGTGGAGATTCGTCGACAGCCAGCCGTCCGAAAGCGACCTGCGCTCGCCTCCGCCCGAGCCACGTTCGCATGTTCCAGACGATGGCGAGGACAAACAGAAACCCGGGCGTCTGTCCCCCTCAACGGTCCTGGCCCTGGTCGGTATGACCCTGGGCCTCGCGGCGATCCTGTTCGTCCTGTTCTTCGGCCCGTCCAGCCCTTTCCGCCTATAGCCCGAGCCGGACCTGGGATCGGGCTCCACCCACCGGCGGCATGTAGTACGATCCCGCACCGATAGCGGCGCGGAGCGAACCCCGGCGCGAAAAGTCAATCGGTGGCGGACTTTGCAAACGGATGCGGAGGAGACGCAATGGATCTCGCCTACGGCGCGGAGTACGAGAGATTCCGCGAGGAAGTGCGCTCGTTTCTGGCTAAACACGGCAAGCGCGCACCGGCGCAATTCGCCCGCGGCAAGTCCGACGCGAAGGCGCGCGCCTGGCAGCAGCGCCTGATCGAACACGGCTACGCCGCGCGCACGATCCCGAAGGAGTACGGCGGCTACGGCGCCGAGCCGGACATTCTGAAGTCCCACATCATCGCCGAAGAGTTCGCGAAAGCGCGCATTCGGCCCGGCCACGACGGCGACGACCGCCTGGTCCCCACACTGCTCGAACTCGGCACCGAGGAACAGAAACTCGCTTACATCCGGCCGACGATCCGAGGCGAGATGAGCTGGTGCCAGGGCTATTCGGAACCGAACTCCGGCTCCGACCTCGCGTCACTATCCACAAGGGCCGAACTCGACGGCGACGAGTTCGTGATCAACGGCCAGAAGATCTGGACCTCCGGCGCGCAACACGCCGACATGATCTTCTGCCTGGTTCGGACCGAACCCGACGCGCCCAAGCATCAGGGCATCAGCTACCTGTTGTTTTCAATGGACACGCCCGGCATCGAGGTGCGTCCGCTCGTGACGATGACGGGCGAGGCCACGTTCAACGAGGTGTTTTTCACCGACGTGCGTGTCCCGGCAAGCCAGATCGTCGGACGCCGGGGCGAAGGCTGGTATGTGGCAAACGCCACGTTGAAGCACGAACGCGGGGGACTCGGCGATCCCAACCAGGCGGAGTCGCGTTTTCTCCAGATCGTCGACATGATGCGAAAAGAGACCATCGACGGGCGGCCGTTGATGGAGCATCCCGCCTATCGTGACCGCCTGCTGCAACTCCAGGGACAGATGCTGGCGATGCGTTTCAACGGAATGCGCATCCTGAGCCATGCGATCAAGGGCGAGGAACCGGGGCTGCCGCGCTGGATCGTCAAGCTCAACGGTTGCGAAATGAATCACCAGATGGCTGCGATGGCGGTCGATCTCATGGGCGAGCTGGGCGTTCTCTACCACGGCAGCCCGCACATGCGGGACGGCGGCCTCTGGCAGCAGCGCTACATGCTGGACCTTGGCCTCATCATCGGGGGCGGCACGGCCCAGATTCAGAAAAACCTCATCGGAGAACGCGCGCTCGGCCTGCCCAAGGAACCGAAGGTGGGGGGAGGGGCAGAAATAGTGAGCCAGGGGCAGCAATAGATGGAATTCGGCCTCAGCGAAGAACAGCGGATGCTCCAGGAGAGCGTCTCCAGGTATCTCAAGTCCGCCTGCGCGCTGCCCCGCGTTCGCGAGGCCGCCGACGCCGGTGACACGAAACCGGCGGATGTCTGGGACGGACTCGCACAGTTGGGTGTGCAAGGTATTGTCGTCCCGGAAGACTACGGCGGCGTGGGCTTAAGCATGCTGGAAGCCGCGCTCGTGGCCGAGTGCCTCGGCAGCGCGGCCGCGCCCGCGCCATTCGTGGCGTCCTGCGTCATGGCTCCGGTCGCGCTGACGCACGCGGGCAGCGACGCGCAACGAGAGGTCTGGCTGCCGCGTATCGCGTCCGGCGAAGCGGTGGTCGGCGTCGGCCTGACCGAGCAGATAGGACGCCGCGAAAGCGGCGGCATTGCGGTCGACGATGGACGCCTGACCGGACGCGCGATGTTCGTGCTTGACGGCATGGACGCCGACGCGCTGATCGTTGCCGACAATGGCGGGGCTCTGCACTTGGTGCGCGCAGCCGATACCGACCGGCGCGCGCTCAACACCATAGATCGCACGCGGTCGGTGGCAGAGGTCTCTCTCGATTCCGCTCCCGCCGAAATACTGCCCGGATCCGCCATCGACCGGGAACCGTTGCTCGCCACCATAGATGCCGGCCGTATCATGCTCGCGGCGGATACTCTCGGCGCCGCGCAAACCATGCTCGATCAAGCCGTCGCCTATGCCAAGGAACGGCGTCAGTTCAATCGCGTCATCGGCTCGTTCCAGGCGGTCAAGCACCTCTGCGCGGAGATGGCCGCAGCGCTCGAGCCGTGCCGGTCGCTGGTCTGGTACGCAGCTCACTCGGTGCGCGTCGTGCCCGAAGAATCGCGCCTGATGGCGTGTCATGCGAAGGCGCATCTGGCGGAGGTCGGACGCTTCGTCGCGCGCACAGCCACCGAAGTGCACGGTGGCATGGGCTTTACCGACCTGCTCGGCCTGCACTACTGGTTCAAGCGCATCGGCTTCGATCGGCAACTGCTCGGCGCGCCGGAAATCGTGCGCGAAGAAGCAGCGGCGGCCCAGGGTTGGATTTGATGCGGCGTCAGGCTCGGCAGTCCGGCCTTACAGGGCCCTCGCCGAAGCCCGCCTGTTTCTTTCCTCACCGCAGACCCTGACCAGTCAAATAATCGTGAGGTGCCGATTGTCGGCGCCATGCACCATCTCCGTCGATACCCTAGAGTCGAAGGTCACGAACCTGCCCTTGCGCTGTACCGCCAGTGCCAGCAGATAAATGTCGGTTAGTTGCCGCGGGCCGATCAAGAGGTCCCAGTTCACCGTGGCCGTCGCGAGAATGCTCACCCCGTCCGGCCAGAACTGGTGAAATTCCTGATCCGTTGCCTGCCGGAGTCGCGCGGCAATTTCCGTAGTAGTGTGCTGGTTGGGGTAGGCAGGCTGAGACATGATACGTACGCAGCCATTTTGTGTGATCGGGCAGGTCGCCCACCCGGACTCCATGTTGGATTCCATCCATTGCCACGCCGGATCATGGGCAATATGGTTCTGGTCCAGTAGCGCAATCAGGACGTTAACGTCCAGCAGGGCACGCACTAGTCGCCCGCCTCTTCACGCAGCCGATTGATGATGTCGTTGGTAACGATTCCGGTGGATTTTGCGAACGGTCGAAATCCATATCTCGCCGGCGTCTCCCGAATTTCAACGTCGTTGCCGCAAAGGGCATCGCGCAGCAGCGTCGACACCAACTCGCCCACAGGTCGCGCCTGTCTCCGGGCCATTTCCTTTACAGCGTTCAAGACGTCGTCATCGACATTCATGGTGGTTCGCATCGAGGAAATCTACGTAATAGCAAAGAGGCAAAATGATAGCGCATCACACATCACGCATCATGCATCAAGCCGCTAAAGGTGCTCAGGTCGATGGCATAGGTTGGCAACCTTGCATATCCTCCGAACCTGAATCCTCGTCAAGGGGCGCAAATGGCCGAAGACCTGGTCGACGTATTGATCATTGGCGCGGGTGCGTCCGGCGCGGCAATCGCCTGGAGCCTCGCGGATACGCGCATGCGTATCGTCTGTCTCGAACAGGGCGACTGGATGAACCCCTCCGAGTATCCCAGCGCGCACATGGACTGGGAGTCGCGCGCCGGGGGAGAGTTCAGTATCAGCCCCAACCGGCGCGGTCGTGTGACCGACTACCCGATCAACGATGCCGACTCACCCATCGCCGTCGCCAACTTCAACGCCGTCGGCGGCGCCACGATCCTCTACGCCGGTCACTTTCCGCGCTTCCACCCCTCGGACTTTCGCGCCAGGACGCTCGACGGCGTGGCGGATGACTGGCCGATCAACTACGAGACGCTGGCCCCCTACTACGATGAGAATGACCGCATGATGGGCGTATCCGGCCTGGCCGGCGACCCCGCTTATCCACCGAAACCCGCGATCATGCCGCCATTGCCTCTGGGCAGGGCCGGCACCAAGCTCGCCGAAGGATTCAACGCGATGGGCTGGCACTGGTGGCCGTCCGACAGCGCGATTGCCAGCGAACCCTATGACGGCCGGGACAAGTGCATCAATCTCGGCGCCTGCACCGCAGGTTGCGCGCAAGGCGCGAAGGCGAGCACCGACATCACCTACTGGCCCCACGCGATCCGCGCCGGGGTCGAACTCAGAACCCGATGCCGGGTGCGCGAGATCACGGTGCGCGAGGACGGAATGGCCGGCGGCGCGATCTACTACGATGCGGACAGCGTCGAGCAGGAGATCAAGGCGGAAGTCGTCATCGTCGCGTGCAACGGCGTCGGCACGCCCCGACTGCTGCTCAACTCGAAGTCAAACCTGTTTCCGGACGGCCTGGCGAACAGCAGCGGACTCGTCGGCAAGAACCTGATGTTCCACCCCTACTCCGCCATATACGGGACATTCGAAACGGATCTGGATGGCGCCAAGGGGCCCGGCAACTGCATCTGGAGCCAGGAGTTCTACGAGACCGACGCGTCGCGCGGTTTCGTTCGCGGCTTCACCTATGAAATCGGCAGAGGCAGAGCCCCGGTCAATACCGCCCTCGACCACATGTTGTCCGGCAAGGTCGCCTGGGGCGAGGATCACCACCGATCCTATCGAAACGTCGTGAATCGCATCACGGGGATGGTGGGGATCTGCGAGGATCTGCCGGAAGAACACAACACCGTGACGCTCGACCCCGACCTCGGGGATTCCAACGGCATTCCATCACCCAGGATCGACTATACGTTGAGCGAGAACAGCCGCAAGATGCTCGACTTCTCCATTGCGCGGGCGACGGAGGTACTGGAAGCGGCGGGCGCCATCGATGTGGAATCGACTGCCCCGATCCCCCACGGCGGCTGGCACCTGATGGGCACGGCGCGCATGGGAACCAATCCGGAGAAGTCCGTGGTCAACGAATGGGGACGCAGTCACGACGTGAAGAACCTGTTCATCGTCGATGGCAGCATCTTTGTCACCAGCGCCGGGGTGAATCCGACGCGCACGATTCAGGCCCTGGCACTGTATGTTGCGGACTCGATGAAGCAGCGTCTCGCGAACCTGTTCGACTAGGAGGGATGGGGCATGCGCGACCTGATCGCCAGCGAAAATCCATTCTCCACCCAAGAACGCGAAGTGTTGCGCCAGGTTGCCGGCATCCTGATCCCGGCGAGCGATGAGTACGGGATTCCGGGAGCGGACGACAAGGCGATATTCGCGCGCATCCTGGTGTTGACATCAGAACGGGCGGAATCGATCAAATCAGGGGTCGACGCACTCAACGCGTTGGCGAGGGGGCGCCACGACAAAGACTTTCTGCGACTGAACGACACACAACGGACCTCATTGCTGCGCGACGAAGCGAGTTCCACGTTTCTTCGGCGGATGATCCACTGCACGGCGACGTCCTACTACCAGGACGGTCGCGTGCTGGAGTCGATCGACCTGAAGTCCACGCCGCCTTTCCCCGGTGGCCATGAGATCGAACAGGGCGACTGGACCCTGCTGGATCCGGTCAAGAAACGCGCGCCGTTTTACCGGACCGCGATCAACGAGTGAGCGAGTGGAAAAGAGGGGCCAATCGATTCTGTCGCCAATCGACCGGACGGCTCGGTGGCGACGTTCCAAGCGACTTGCTCGATCTTGTGCTGCCAATCGATGCGCCCGCGCCATTGCGTCACCAGGTGCTAGGGGATGGGCCGCTGTTGCACGCGCGCAATGAGGCCGAGCGCGTTCGATTCGCGATCCGGACCATGCGCGACTACGAGGACATCGAGCCGACGCTTGCCGAACACAGGAGAGGAAGGATTGCCCGCCTAACAAGGAAGAAAAGACGGTCGATCAGGAACAAATCGCGCCACGGCAGCCCTGGTCCACATACGGGGGAGGATCTGACCGTATTTTTCTCCGGCTATCGTATCTGGGCGGAACTGCCGGTTCGGGACCGATGTTGATGACCGCTCCCGCCGCCTCGAAGCGGGGTGCCGCCCTGTTCGCGCTGGGGTTCCTGACGCTCTTTCTGCAACTGGCGCTGATCCGTTTCCTCGCGGGAACCATCTGGAACCTGGGGTACTTTCCCAATCTGGTGCTGATCGCCGGGTTCATCGGCCACGGCTTCGGGTTCCTGTTGCACCGCAAGATCGATCAGCGCGCATCTCTCTGGCTTTACTACAGTGTTCCGCCAGCGCTGGTGTTGTTCCTCCTCCTGGTCATCTGGCTGCGGCCGGCCATGCCCGGATTCTCGCTCTACGAAGGCGTCGTCTCCGGCGAGCTCTTTTTTACCAGCACCGGCAATGAACGCGCGGGGAGGCTGTGGAAATTCGGATTCTGGTTCGCGGGGGTGGTATTGCTCTTTTTTGGCATCGGCCAGCGCATGGCGAAGGTGTTCCGGCGCTTCCGCCCGCTGACGGCCTATTCGCTCGACATCGGCGGTGCGCTTTGCGGTATCGCGGCGTTCATCGCGGTCAGCTATTCTCAACTACCGCCATCCGCCTGGTTCGCAATGGCCGCAGCCGCGTTCTGGGCGTCCGCGCCGTCCGTGGGGAAGCGTCTCGCCGCACTGTTGCCGGTGGCCGTATTCGCCGTGGTTTCCTGGATAATGGATCGGCCTGTCGCAGTCGGCCTGCTGCCAACGGATGGGAGCGTACGGTTTGAAACCCATTGGTCGCCCTACCAAAAGGTGCAGTTCCTGGAAGATAGCCAAGGGCGTGACGAACCGTACCGGGTGGTGCGCGTCAATGGCATCAACCACCAAGAGATTCGCTCCACCGAGAACATGAGGGAGTCGGCCGACTGGTATGGCCTGCCTTACCGGGAACGGCGACGGACATCGTTGGCGCCGCCGCGCGCCGTGCTGGTGCTCGGGGCTGGAACCGGCAACGATGTGGCCATGGCGCTAGCGTCCGGCGCGGAACGCGTGACGGCGGTGGAAATCGATCCCGCCATTCACGCGCTGGGTGCCGACCACCACCCGGACAAGCCCTACGCCGACCCGCGCGTGACGACGGTCATCGGCGACGGCAGGCGGTTCCTGTTCGACACCGGCGAAAGCTACGACCTGATCGTATTTGCCCTGATCGACTCGCTGGTCAAGGCGAGCTCGAGGTCGCAACTGCGGCTAGAGAACTATCTGCTCACGGTGGAGGCGTTTCAGCGAGCCGCCGAGTGCCTGAATAAGCAAGGGCAGATTGTGCTCTACAACTATTTCCGCCACGACTGGCTGGTCGACAAACTGATGCAAATGCTGCAGGCGGCGTTACCCCCCGGCGCGGAGATACACTACGTTGAGATTGAGGGCATGGGGTTGTTGATGGCCCAGCCCCCGCCCAAGCCCTCCCCCCTACCCAAGCCCTCCCCCCCGTCCCCGAATATCGGGCCCGACGAAGGCGGCATGGAACTCGCGACCGACGACTGGCCATTCGTCTACCTGAAAAAACGCTCGCTCGGCTCACTCTACCTGACGAGCATGGTGGTGGTGATTGGGCTCGCGGCCCTGGCGCTCGCGGCCTATTGGCGCAGCGGCCCGGCGGTTCGGCCACCCTTGGCGGCCGCGTTCCTGCTGATGGGCTGCGCGTTTCTGCTGCTGGAGACCAAGAGCATCATTCAGTTCAGCTTGCTGTTCGGCACGACATGGCTCAACACGTCGCTGGTTTTCTTCGGCATCCTCGCCTCGGTGCTGGCCGCAGCGCAAGTCGCCGACCGGTTCGAGGGGCCGCGCTGGCTGCCGGTGTGTGCCGCTCTCCTGGTGGCCTCCGCGACCCTGCCCCTGTTCCTGTCGCCGGGCGGTCTGCTGGCCTTCGGCACGGTGATGCGCCTGCTCCTCGCGTGCCTGTTGATGTTCACGCCGGTCTTCTTGGCGAACCTCGTGTTCTGCATCCTATTCCGTGATCGGGAGGACGCGGAACTTTACTTCGGTTGGAACCTGCTTGGCGGCGTACTTGGTGGCACGCTGGAATACCTGAGCATGGTCACCGGCTACCAGGCGCTGTCGGGGTTGGTGGCGGGGATGTATGTTGCGGTCGGAGCGCTGGCCTGGGCGGGCCTTCGGGGCGCGGCATTGCGGCGGTGATTATAATCGAACCCGACAATCAGAGCGACGTCGACCCCAGCGTGAGGCACTTGCGCTGTAGGGTTTTTTCGGTCCGGCCGCGCCGGATTCCGCGGCGCGCTCCGCCGATTCGGACCGCCGGCGCCGCCGCGGCGTTGCCGGCGGACGTCCGCGGGTCTTCTCCGAGGCGGTTTTCCGGCGTCCAAATGGGAATGATTCGCATTGGCGGGCGCGGCGCGCGAGGTCGCCCCTCGACCGGGCCGGCCGATCGCCGCGGACGGCGGGCGCGGCGGTCTACGCCGCGAGCGGCAGCCCCGGATCGACCAGCGAGCGCATCCGCTCGGGGCGCCCCGCCACGACCGCGCCCAGGGCCAGCGCCATCATGACGCACAGCGCCAGCCCCATCCGCGCCTTCATCTTCGCCTTGCCGCGGATGAAGTGGTTCTCGAAGCCGAAGCTATTGTCGAGGCGCGAGTTGATCCGCTCCAGCGCGCCGCGCCGGTTGTAGCCGCGCCGCCAGGAGGGGCCGCCCCAGGGCGTCGGCGTGAACATGCGGCGGTCTTGGTCCTTCAACGCGATGCGCACGACGCGCCCGTAGTCGCCGGCCTTCGCGCCGGCGGCGCGGCAGCACTCCCGCCGCCCCTTGCAGTCAAGATCGTAGGCGGCCGCCGGGCAGCGGTACTTCAGCGTCCCCCGGTCCGCCTCGAAGCCCTGGAACGCCATCGGCCGCTCCGTCCCGGTGGCCGGGCAGCGGCAGAACACCTCGCCCTTCTCGCTGTGCGACACGTTGCCGCCGCCGTCCTTCGCCAGCGCGCGCAGGATCGGCTTCGACGGGTCCCAGCCCGGCGTCTCCTTCTCCTCCCGCCACATCTCCCGCACGTCGATCAGCGGCCGCGCCCCGTGAACGTCCCACAGCTTCTTCTTCAGCGGCTCCGCGTCGAGGCCCCGGTCGGCGCAGAAGTCCGCGCAACGCGCCGAAAGCTCCGGCTCGTCCGCGAACAACTCGTCCACCGCCGCCGACAGCGCCCTGTGCTCCGAGCGCGACGCCTTCGTCACCTCGAACCACACCGGGATCTCGTGCTCGACGTCGGCGATCAGGTGCAGGCCGTAGCCGAACCACGTCTTCACCCTCGTCCACGCCTTGCCCGTGCGGCGATCCGCGCCGCGCGTCTCGTGCTTTCCCCAGTCCGCGTCCGGATCGGAGGTCTTCCCGCTCTTCGCGTCCTCGCGCCCGGTCGAATGGCTGCCGACCGCCTTGCCGTCGTAGCCCAGGTGCCGCCCGAAGCCCGGCAACTCGTCCATCAGGCGCCGCCGCAGAGCGTCCGCCATGCCGCTCACCGCCCCGGTCTCATCCTCCAGCTTCGCCACGCCCGCCAGGAACCGCGAGAACGCCCAGCTCTCCGGCGCCCCGTCCCGGACCGGACTCGGCAGCTGAACCGCCGCCGCCGCGCCGCTCTTCGACCGCTCCACCGACCGCCTCGGCGGACCCTGCCGCGGCAGCGGATCGAAGCCGCACAGGTCCAGCAGCGCCGGGTTGCGCCGCAGCTCGCGCAGCAGAGACTCGACCGAGGCGTGCTGGAACACGACGCCGGCGACCAGCGCGCGCCACATCGCCTCCACCGGATAGTCGTCGCGCCCGCGCCCGCGCCGCGCCCTCAGCGCCGCGACGACCGGCCCGTCGGGCAGGTGCTCGAGCGCCAGCTCGAGGCGCCGCAGGTCGGGCAGCTGATCGACATCGCGCCAGGAAAAGGGTAGCTTGCTCTGCGTCGCCATACGTTCCCCTCCGGGGGCGGGTGCCCCTTGTTGTGGATAGGCGAATGGTACCCTATGGCGACGCTAAATTCCATTTATCCATTTGATTCATATATCTTTTTTTCCTTCCGGCGCCCTCCGCTCCCGAATCTGCGGCCGCCGCGCCCGGCGGCGCCCGGCGTTGGGGTGGAAATCTCCGCTTCCGAGCGGAAAACGCCGCAAAACGCCCGAATCGGGGCGTTTCCTGGGGTGAAGAAAAAATCGGCCGCCCGGAAACCCTTTGTTTCAGCGGCTCTCAGAACAGCGCAAGTGGCTCCAGCGTGGCGTGTTCAGGCGTTGGCCGACCGCCACGCATTCCGAAATCGGCGAGGTTCGCATCAACGGGCAACAGGTGCATCTCTCGGAAACCGACTGGCAGCTATGCGCGCGACGACCTTGTCTCGGCGAGCCACAACGAGCAGGTGCCAACCAAGCGCCATGTTTCGGCTCGCGCGAGAACGACCGCAAGATGCTCGACCTCTCCATCGACCTGAAGTCCACGCCGCCTTTCCCCGGTGGCCATGAGATCGAACAGGGCGACTGGACCCTGCCGGATCCGGTCAAGGCGCGCGCGCCGTTCTACAGGAGAGTGGAGAAAGCGTGAAAGAAGGGGTCGATGCTGTCGGTTCGACGCGACCCGCCCGATAGTCCTTCTGCCGGCGCGGCGCAAGATGCCGTGCTGTTGAGGGATGCGATACGACGGAGACGAGAGAATGACTGCATTGCTGATCGTGCGCGCCGAGGTGGACCCGACCGTGAGAGACGCTTTCGACGCCTGGTACCAGGACGAACATCTGCCCGCCGCCGTCAAGGCATTCGGCGCGACGGGCGCCTGGCGAGGCTGGAGCGACGTGACCGACAATGTGCATATCGCGTTCTACGAGTTCGCGGATCTGGCGGACGTGAACCGGGTTATGGCGTCCGACGCGCTCAAACGGATGATCCGTGAGTTCGACCGCCATTGGCACGGCAAGGTGAATCGGACTCGCGAAGTGGTGGAATCGATCCAGGCGATCTGAGCGGCGGCGCGCAGAGCGACGAAACGGCCCGACTATCGAATCATGGAAACGCCTGGTTGATATGGACGGACGATGGGCTGCTGTTGTACTCGCGCAACGAAGCCGAGCGCGTTCGATTCGCGATTCGGACCATGCGCGACTATCAGGACATCGAGCCGAGGCTTGCCGAGCACAGGAGAGAAAGAATTGCCCGGCTGAAGCAAGGAAGAAGAGATGGTCGATCAGGAGACGTTCTCAAGGCGGCTCGACGCGCTGGATCTCTACTTGGAGCGAGCGGAACGCCTGGGTGAGGTCGCCGAAACGGAGTTCGCGGCCGTCCAAGCATTCACGACCTCGAACATCGACCATCACCTCTCCTACCGTGCGATTCACGAGGATCTTCGTGACTTTCTGGCTTTCCGCCAATGGGCGCTGGGAAAGTTGTGATTTGCCACCGTCGTAATCGGATGGCGATGTGGCCCGTCAGAAGGGCAGACGGCCTGCCCGGCGCGGCATTGCGGATGATTCAAGCCCGACGATCAGATCGAATCGTACGCGAGCACGGCAACTTCAGATTTATTTCTGCGGTCGAGGACGATGGCCTTGAATTCGTCCGGGTCCTTGAATCGCGCGGCGGAGTTGCCATCCGTCCTGAGTGCGACGGCCAAGCGGGACAGCCAGAACGCCACCGCAGCGTAGAGCAGGAAGCCTGAAAAGCAGTCGATTTCGAGGCGGCTAAGCGGGCGAACGCGGTGATAGGCGCCAACCAGAGCGGCGGCGCGTCCATGGTCGAGGGCGCCGTCGGGAGCGCTGCACCAGTCATTGGCGGCCACCGCCAGGTCATAGACAAGGCAGCCTCGCGCGGCGTGGTGGAAGTCTACTACGCCGGTCAGTGTCGGCCCTTCGAAGAGCACGTTATCGCGAAAGAGGTCACCGTGCACCACGCCCGCCGGTAGTCCGGCGATATCCTTTCGGTTCAGCAGGTCGACAACCCGCTTGACGGCGTCGGTGGCGAGACGTTCATCAGCGTTTGCCATGCGGCCCCGAACCCCTGCCTCTCGGTCGCGCAGCCAGCGCGCATCGCGGGGATAGGCCGCCACCTCGAAACCGGGAGCGCTGGTCGCGCGGTGGAAGTCGGCGATGAAGCCGCCCAGCGCTTCCAGTTGTCGCACGGAAGGATTGTCGACGTGCTTTCCGGGCAGCATCGGCGCCAGCATGGCCGCTTTGCCCTCAAGCGACTCGATGGCGTCTCCCGAGATGTTTCGGACCACGGGCGCGACGGGGAGCCCAGCGTCATGGCAGAGATCGAGCAGCGGGACGTAGCCGGACCCGGAATGAGAGGGCTGCTCCAGGATCGTCAGCACCCATTGGCTTCGCGCACCGCCCTTCAAGGTCGTTATGAAATAGTTGCTGTTCTCAATGCCGTGGGAAGCTGGCCGGTGATCGAGCAGACGGCCCACATCGTAGCGCGCGAGCAGGTCCTTGAGTGTTTCCGTATTCAACAGGCTGATTGTCCTCATGCACGAGCACCTCAACTGCACGGAAATTATCCGGCAGTTTCTTAACAAACGCCGTTAGCGACCACCAGCCATTGGCTGAGCCCCGGATTGCACGCCCGTCCCGGCGGCTGCGGGAGTATCGCCGAGCCGGATGCGCGACGCGCGTTTCGATTCATACCACCAGCCATCGGGAAATGCGGGTGCATACTTCGGCTCGAATTCCGGCCTGCCAAACTTGTCCCAATACACGGTGCGCGGCCGTTCGCGGGTAGACAGCGGAATCGAGTAATACCCCCAAAGCAGGACCCGATCAATCGCCCGGTACGCGGCAATCGCCTCCGACATGGTGACCGCGGTGCGGGCTCGGTCTATCAGATCATCCAGCACGGGATTGCGAATGCCCTCCCAGTTTCTCGCTCCGTCGGAATGGAATCTGGTCTTCAACATGTAAGTGGGCATGATTCGGTAACCATCCGCCGACAATTTGGCATCGAAGTCAAACTCGCGAAGACGCTTCGCCCATTCGCTCGATCCCGAGACCCGATCGATGGCGCCTCGAATACCCAGTGTCTTGAGGCGCTGGAAGTAAGGCAACAGGACGCGGGCGTCAGCAATGTTCTGCGACAGGAACATTATCTCGAATACCTCTCCCGCCGCATTCGCGAGCACGCCATCCACGATGCGCCAACCGGCTTGGGCCAGGAGCTGCCGCGCTTGCTCCAGGTTGGCCCGATTTGATGCGCCTTCAGGGAAACGAAACGGCCGCTCGAACATTTCCGCACGTAGCTGGTCACGGTACGGGACCAGCAAGCTGAGCTCATCACCGCTCGGCAATCCCGTTGCGGTCAATAGCGGGTCATTCCAGTAGCTATGTGCCCGCTGGCGGTCGCCGTAGTACAGCGCCCTGTTCTGCCATTCGAAATCGACGGCCAGCGACAGCGCCTGTCGTACGCGGCGGTCACTGAACTTGCCGCGCCGGCTGTTGAGCACTATGAGCTGTCCAACTCCGACCAGATTGCCGGCATTGCGCCGGATCTTCTTCACCCAGCCCATCCTGAGCGCAGGCGTGTCAAAGGCACCATGCCAGTACCGCGCATCCGACTCCGTCCAGATATCGATCAGGCCCTTTCGGAACGCCTCCCTGGTCGTGATGGCGTCTCGATAGACTTCTATGCGAATCGTGTCGAAGTTGTAGCGCCCCTTGTTGACCGGGATGTCCCTGCCCCAGTATTCCGGGTCCCGCTGATATTCCACGTACCGGCCCGGTTTGAAAGCAGAAACCGTATAGGGCCCACTGGAGAGCGGGGGCACCATGGTAACCGCCGTTGGATCCCCGCCGCGCCAATAGTGTTCCGGAAGAATCCTGACGAACTCTATCATCGTGAGGTGGCGATCCTGCAACGGCGCGTTAAGGTGCAAGGCCACGTGACGATGATCGATTGCTTCAACAGAATCGATGAAGTCGAGAAAAGGGCCCCACGACAGATCGCGCATACGCCCCTGAAACGTATACACCACGTCCTTGGAGATGACCGGCTCACCATCTCGCCATCTGGCCTCGGGATGAATTCTGAATACCAGTGTCAAGCGGTCATCGGCGAGGGCAATACCATCGGCAAGACGCGTGTAAAAGGCGACGACCTCATCACCTGCCCTGGTGATCAAGTTCTCGTCGCGATAGGTGGAGCCGCCGGGATCGTTGGTGCCCCACCGTCCCAACGGGGCAAACGAATCGAAACTGTTCGCTGTGGGCAGGACCAGCACCCCTCCCTTGGGGGCATCGGGGTTGAGATATTCGAGATGCGTGTAGTCGGGAGGGTACTTGAGGTCATGAAAGAACGAGATGCCGTGTCTGAATTCCAGTTCGGCAAGATCCAGACGATCGCCGGCAAGAGCGGCAACGGGCACCAACACGGCCAGGGTCGCAATCAGTATGCGAGCACGCAAAGGCAACAGCGCCGGCGTCCTGGGACCGAAGGCACCCTTCGGGTCGACCGGTGACGTCGTCGTGTCCTCCTCGGCGGTCCTTTGCAAGCCAGACCTCCTCCGTCGGCGTGCGCCCTGCGATTCTTTCCCAGGTGTCACGCGTGCTTTCGCGCCGGTGGCAAGGTGGACGACAGTATACTTTTCCCGGCACTACCTTCCGCGTAGGGGAACCGGCTCGGGTACGTGGCTGAAGTCGCGCGCTTGCAGCCACGGCGTCAGATCGGACACACTTGGCTGACGCAAACCACGAAGTACGGGCTATGGCCGACGCCTTGTCGTCATTCCGCATCTGCGACTTCACCGGCATACTCGCCGGTGCGGGTGCCACGAAGTGGCTCGCGTCTTTTGGCGCCGAGGTGATTCGCATCGAGGATCCCGTTAACGAAGGTCGATGGGATATCCTGCGCGGAAGGCAACCGTGGACCGACGAGCGGCGCGGCATCAACCTCGGGGGCTCCTTCAACAACCACAATGTCGGCAAGCTCGGCATCACGTTGAATCTCCGTACCGCAAAGGCCAGGGAGATCCTCGAGCGACTCGTCGCGGTATCCGACGTGGTGACCGAAAACTTCTCGAAGGGGGTGATGGAACGCTGGGGCTTCGGCTATGAGCGCCTGAAGGCCATCAAACCGGACATCGTCTATGTTTCGAACTGCGGCTTCGGTCACACCGGGCCGTACAGTGAGTTCAGGAGTTTCGGACCGCTCGTGCAGGCGGTATCGGGACTGACGTTCACCTCGGGGCTGCCCGACCGCGAACCCGCGGGCTGGGGCTATTCGTACATGGACCACACCGGCGCCTACTACCACGTCATGGCGGTCCTGCTGGCGCTCATCCACCGCCAGCGCACTGGCGAGGGCCAGTGGGTCGACCTCTCCTGCACCGACGCTGCGTTGACGCTTCACGGCCCCGCGCTGCTCGATTGGACAGTGAACGGTCGTCCGACCCGGCGCGAGGGACGTCCGCATGCGAACCGAAACTTCTGGCCTCCCATGGCGCCCCACGGCATCTACCCAAGCCAGGGCGACGACGACTGGGTGGCCATCGCCTGCCGGAACCAGGACGACTGGGAACGGTTGTGCGCCGTGGTGGCGGAGGATTGGTGCACCGATCCGGCCTTCGCCGACGCTTCGTCCCGCCACGCGTCGCAGGACGCCCTCGACGAAAGCTTAAGCGCCTGGACGGCGGCGCGGACCAAGTTCGCTGTCCAGACGCTGCTGCGCGACGCCGGCGTGCCGGTCTCGGCGGTATTGAAGCCCGAGGAGCGGGTCGACCTCGACCCCAGCACCGGCGAGTTCGGACTCTGGCCGACCGTTACGCATTCTGAAATAGGCGAGGTTCGTGTCGACGGGCAGCCGGTGCACTTCTCGGAAACCGACTGGCACTACGCGCGCGGCGGCCCTTGTCTCGGTGAGCACAACGAGCAGGTGCTGACCGAACTGCTCGGTTTCACCGCCGAGGAGGTCGCGAACTTCCGCGACGAAGGCGTGATATGACCGACGCGAAGGACGACTTGCCACGCGCGGGCGCTCTCGACGGCGTTCGAGTCGTGGAACTGGCGCGAGATCCCATCGCGTTCGCCGGCAAGCTAATGGGCGACATGGGCGCCGATGTCATCCTTGTCGAACCTCCCGGCGGGGATCCGTCGCGCGGCTACCCGCCGTTCGTCGACGACCAGCCCGGCGAGGATCGAAGCCTTTACTGGTGGCACTACCATACCAGCAAGCGCAGCGTGGTCATCGACCTGGACGACGAAGCCGGTCGCGACCGCTTTCGCGCCCTGATTGCCACGGCAGACGTGTTGCTCGAAGCGGAACCGCGCCAGCGGCTGGCGACTCTCGGCATCGACTATGAAGATCTACGGTCGATCCGAACCGATCTCGTGCACGTCGCGGTGACGCCCTACGGACGGGCCAACCCGAAGAGCGATCTGCCGTTCACCGACCTGACGCTCATGTCCGCGTCGGGACCGCCATGGAGCTGCGGCTACGACGACCATTCGCTGCCGCCCATTCGCGGCCCGCTGCAGGGGTTCCACATCGCATCGCACTTCGCCGTCATGTCGGCGCTCACCGCGTTGCTGCATCGCGCTGTTTCCGGCACCGGCCAGTTCATCGATGTCAGCATGACCGCAGCCGGCAACGTCACCACCGAGGGCGCTTCCTACAACTGGCTGGTGGCGCGAAACACCGTGCAACGGCAGACCGGCCGCCACGCCTCGGCCACGCCATCGATGGAGACGCAGCAACTGTGCGCCGACGGGCGCTACGCCAACACCGGCGTGGGGCCGCGCCAGGCCAAGGGATTCGCCGCGCTCGACAAGTGGCTCAGGGAACTCGGCCTCGACGCCGAGTTGCCGGAAGCCGTGTTCCTGGAAATGGGCGCCCGCCGGGAAGGCCCCCTCGACATCTCGAAGATCGGCGAAGACGACGAGATCACCGCGATTTTTGGGGCCAGCCGCGCTGCCCTCAGGCTCATCGCATCGAAACTCCCGGCGCAGGAATTCTTCGTCGGCTGCCAGCGTACCGGGCTCACCGCCGGCGCCGTCAACGCGCCGGAGGAAGCCTTCGAGGACGAGCACTTCAAGTCACGCGGCTTCCAGGTCCCGGTGTTCCACGAGGATCTCGACCGCGACGTCCTGTACCCCGGCGCGCCCATCCGACTGCATGGAAGCCCGTGGGCGATCTCCCGCCGCGCGCCGAAACTCGGTGAGCACGACGAAGAGGTGTTCGCGGAACTGAAGACTCACCGCCGGTCGGGCTAAGCGACAACCCGGAGGGGCCGATCCCATCACCATTGGATAGGCCATGAACTACCAACCGTCAGAGCGTATTGACGCTCAGAAGCTGTTCAAGACCAATGAAGTCGTTCGGATTTCTCGTGTAGAGGACAAGTCCATTAGAGGCTGCGGTTGAAGCGATCAGCAAGTCGGCGAGGCGGGAGCGGGTTGATCGACCGGAGACGCGCATGGCGGCAAAGACGCGACCGTACATGCGAGCGGCATTCGTATCGAACGGCAACGGATCCCACGTCTGAGCCGCCCATTGGAGTCGATCCTGGCGACGCGCTCGTTCATCGTCGCTGCGCGCGGCATGGGGTCCGGCTGCCAATTCCGCCAGGGTAACGGCGGCGATAACAGATTCATCAGGCAAGAGATCGACGTCAATCGTATCCATATCGATCACCACGGACGTATCCAGCATTCCCCGGGTCGGTGCTGCAACTGTCTCAGCCATCGACGGACTGATCTATTGTGGCATCCACATCGTTGCGGAACCGCACGGCGTCGATGCGCGGTGCGCGAGACGCAGCCTCGGCAATGACCGCCCTGGATGCGAATCGCCTGGGATGGATGGGGCGGAGTTCGGCAACCGGGTCTCCATTGCGGGTTACGATGATGGTATGTCCCCCCCGGACTTCCCGGAGCACGGCCGCAGATGCATTGCGAAGCTCGCGTTGGCTGATGGTTTTGTTCATGCCTATGAGCGTAGCACTCTTGCTACGCTGTGGCAAAATACAGAGGGCCGACGCGTCTGACGCCAGCGTTTTCAGTCCAGTGGATGGCCTGAACGGCGGTCAGGCAAGCTTCACGATCATCTTGCCGATGTTCTCCCCGCTGAATAGCCCGATGAAGGCGTCCGGCGCGTTCCGTATGCCTTCGCGGACCGTCTCCCGCCAGACGATCTGACCGCTTTCCAGCCAGGAGACCATGTCCCGCTGGAACGACTCACGCAGTTCCGGAAAGTTTCCCACGACAAAGCCGCGCAGGGTCAGGCGCAATCCGATGGCAACCCGCAGGTTGCGGGGCCCCGGCCCCGGCGTCGTATCGTTGTAGTGCGAGATCGCGCCGCAGATCGCAATGCGCCCCAGGAGCCTCATGTGCGCGAGCGCCGCTTCCAGTTGATCGCCGCCCACGTTGTCGAAGTAGACATCGAGCCCCTCCGGCGCACCCTCTCGAAGGTGCGCCAGCAGGTCGCCGTCGTGGTAGTCGAAGGCATGATCGAAGCCGATCTCGCGGCAGAAAGCGACCTTTTCCGGCGAGCCCGCGCTGCCGACGGTGCGGCAGCCCTTGAGGCGAGCGATCTGACCGGCGATGCTGCCGACGGCACCCGCCGCGCCGGAGACGAAAACCGTCTCCCCCTCACGCATCTCTGCCGCGCCAAGCAGACCGTCATAGGCCGTTCTGCCGGTCATGCCAAGTGGTCCCATGTATACGGTGACCGGCAACGATGTTTCCGGCAGTTTTTGCAGACCCTGGCCGTCCGACACGAAACCCTCGCGCCATCCCACATTGCTCAAGACCAGGTCGCCCTCTTGGAAGTCATTACGCCGGGAGGCCACGACCTTGCCGATGGCGCCGCCGTACATGGCCTCGTTGAGTCGATAACCCGCGGCATAACCTCTGGCCTCGTTCATGCGTCCGCGCATGTAGGGGTCGACGCTGATGAAGAGATTCTGAACCAGCACCTCCCCTTCGCCGGGATCGGCAAGCTTTCGCTCTACAAAGATAAAGTCCTCCGGCACGGCCATGCCGTTCGGGCGGCGAGCCAGGTGAACTTCGGTGGACGTCAGCGCCATGGTGACTTTCTCCGTCAAGGTGAAGTTGCGGGAATTCTACCGCGCCCGGGTCGCGGGGCCGATCGGGCAGGCAGCCGGGTTGGGGCGATGCGCTCCATCCGCGATAGCTGCAGGCTGAAACGACGGCTCAGCGGGCCGTGTATCCGCCGTCCACCGGCAATATGGCGCCGGTGATGAAGCTCGCATCATCGCTGGCGAGGAACGCCACCGCGGCGGCGACTTCCTCCGGTTGTCCGAGACGCCCCAATGGATGCAACGACTCGAAGAAGCTGCGGAGATCCGGGTCCGCCCAATACGCTTCGGTCATCGCGGTTTCGATATAGCCGGGCGCGACCGCGTTTACGCGCACGCCCCGGGACGCCCAGCTTGCCGCGAACTGCCGAGTTAGCCCGACGACGCCGTGTTTGGTCGCGACGTACGCGCCTGACGACGCCGCCGCCATCTCCGCCTCCGCGCTCTTGGGACCGCCCAGGCTCACGAGTCCCGCGATCGACGCGGTGTTGATGATCGCGCCGCCGCCAGCCGCCGCGAGCATGGGCGCACCGTAGCGAAGACCGTAGAAGACGCCGGACAGGTTGACCGCGATGGTCGTATCCCAACCTCGCATGCCCCCGATCCCGGCGTTGTTGAATATCACGTCCAGCCGACCGTACTCGTCGGCCGTCTTCTTTAGCGCCGCCTCGACCTGGTCCGCGATAGCCACATCAAGCGCCAGGGAAGCGGCGCCCGCGGCCGATGCATTGATCGTCGAAGCCGTTTCCGCCGCACCCTCCCTGTCTATGTCCGCGCACATCACCAACGCGCCTTGCCTTGCCATGCGCATCGCGCTGGCCCGACCGATACCCCTCGCGGCCCCGGTGACGAACGCTACCTTTCCGTCGAGTCCGCCCATTTGATCACTCCCGAAATCGAGGTCGGCCAGCGTATCACCTTGGTCGCTGGCGGCGCGTGACCGAACGCGCGCGTTTTCGGCGCCGCCCGGGCGTCGCGATAACATGCCATCGACAACCGCAAGGACAGCCATGGAGAATTTCTATGTCGCCGCGAAGGCGGGGCTCAATCAGTTGAGCGCGCAGCTCGCGCGGGACCTGATGGACGATTGCATCAACGTTAACGTGATCGCGCCCGGGCCGTTCAAGTCGAAGATGACGGCACCGCTCTATGCGACGCCGGAGCTGGACCGGCAAGCCACGGAGCGCTTCCCCATGCGCCGCTGGGGCGCGATGGAGGATGCGGCCGGTCTGACTATCATGCTTGCGTCCAGGGCCGGGTCATACCTGACCGGTGTGGTGATTCCCTGTGACGGCGGCTCGACCACCACGAACTTGCATTGAACAACCGCCTCGGGAGAGCGTCAGCGACCGCGGGTGGTTGTTCAATGGACGACGAGCGGGGCCGGGCCGGAGCCTTCAGCCGGGGAGCGCGAGGGGGGACCCCTCGCAAGAAATATACCGAACCCGAAGGCGTCGGCTGTGGGGCACTATCAAAGGTGATCAGCGTCTGCGGGCAATCCCCGTCACGCCGAGCGCTTCAAGTTCCTCGTACTCCTGATCCGCGATGCCGAGTTCCGCGCGCAGCACCTCGCGGCTGTGTTCGCCGAATCGAGGCGAGTAGCGCGTTGGGGGGCGTGTGCGCGCCGACAATAGCCAGGGCGCCAACGGCAGAAAGTGCGTGCCGGACTCCGGGTGCGTCACGGGGACCGTGAAGCCGCGTTCGCGGAACTGTGGACTCGGATTCGCGTACAACGCGTCGAACGGACTGATGGGCGCCGCGCACACGCCCAGACGAGCGAGCGTTGCCGCCGCTTCCTCGGCGTCCAGGTTCGCGCACCAGCGCGCGAGGGTTCCGTCGAGTGCGTCTTCGTTCGCCTTGCGGGCGGCGATGTCGGCAAAACGGGGATCGTCGAGTCCGATATGCCCGGCGAGCGCCTGCCACGCCGCATCGGTTTCAACGCCGATGGCGATCCAACCTTCGCCTGCCGCCTTGTAGACGCCGTGCGGCGCGAATTTTGGGTGGCGGTTGCCCTGGGGCCGGCGTATCCGGCCGGTGGCGTCGAATTCCATCACTGCGTCACCGACCTGCACGGCGACGGCTTCCGTCATCGCCGCATCGATGCGCTGGCCCTGGCCGGTTCGCGCGCGGTGGTTGAGCGCCGTCAGAATCGCCCCCGCAAAGTAATAGCCGGAAATGGGATCGGGAATCAGACCTCCGGTATTCGAAGCCGAATCGCCTTCGTATCCGTGGATGGAGGACAGCCCGGACATCGGCTCGGTCGTATGGCCGTTGGCCGGATACTCGGCGAAAGGGCCCTGGGTGCCGAACCCTGACACCGACGCGAAGATGATGTCGGGACGCGCCTTGCGCAGCGTCTGAAGCGTCACTCCCCAACCCGGCATCACGTGGGGGCTGAAGTTGTCGGCGAGGACATCGAACTTCGGCACCAAGCGCCAGAAGATCTCCTTGCCCCGGGGATGCCTCATGTCCAATGTCATGGCGCGCTTGTTCATGTTCACCGAGTTGTACAGGCCGTTGGTGTTGAGCCGGCTCTGTTCGATATCCGGCCTGCGCACCGCGGGAGGCACCGGCGCGCCCACGCCGCGCCATATATCGGGTCGTGTGGGCGACTCGACCTGTACGACATCGGCACCCAGGAGCGCCAACAGCTCCATGCCGAATGTGCCGGCCCATGCCTGGGTGAACGCCAGCACGCGCAACCCCGTTAGCGGCGCCATCGCGATGTCGGGCGGCAGGTTCTCTGCCTGGGCGGTTCGAGGACGTTTCCGCTCCTTGCGTATTTCATCGCCGTGCTCGTCCAGGCCGGGTGCCGGACGCCACAATCTCCAGGGTGTCTCCGACAACCGCGCAGGCGCCCCCGTCGCGCGGACGTCACGCTCGCCAACCCGCGTGGAGACGATGAATTCCCGCGCGCGCGATTGCTCGCTCTCCGCGAGTTCCCGCGCATCCTGCACGACTCCGGAAGGACACCGCAGTCGCGCCAGTTCATGAAATACCTCCCACTTGTCGCGCGTGGCAACCGCCCCGGCGAGCGCGGCACGAACCGGCTTGGGGTTCCTCGTGTTGCGTCCGGCCCGTGGCAGGTAGAACTCGTCTTCGGCCAACTCGTCAAGCCCCAGAAAACGCAAGGCTTCTTCCCAGAGTCCCCAGTCCCCGAAACTCAGGTTCATCGGACCGTTGGCAGCTTGCCACAGGGGCGCCGGTTCCCCTCGATAGCGGGCGCCATTCGGCCCGTACTCCATTCGGTGTCCACCGACGAATAGCCCGAGCATCGCCCACGGCGCGTTGGTCAGCGCCAGCGCCTCGACCTCGGAGACATCAACCCGTTCGCCCGAACCGGTTCGCTCGCGCCGCCACAAGGCGGCGGCCGCGCCGACGAATCCCGCCGCTCCGGCGATATAGCCCGTCTGTCTGACGGGGAGTTGCAACGGCGGCTCGTTGACCAGCCGGTTGATGGTGCACCACCCGGTGCGCGCGCAGGCCGTCAGGTTGTTGCCGCACACGCCGCTCAAGGGGCCGTCCAGACCGTGGGGCGTAATGGAGAGGTGAATCGCCCCCGCCGACAGCGCGTCGACGGCGCGGGCAATTGTGTCAGGCCAAGGCCTGATCGCGTTCGTCACGAGCACATCGGCCGTTTCGGCAAGCCGCGCGACGGCATATGCATCGCGGACCACCACCGAGCGCTTGTTCCAGTTCGCATAGCCATGCATCACCGACCGATCGAGCCCAGGCCGATCATCGACGAACGGCGGTTCATCGCGCAGCGGATGACCTTCCTCCGGCTCTGCCAAGATCACGTCAGCGCCGAAGTCCGCGAACATGCGCGCCGCGTAGGCACCGGACAGCTTCTCGGAAAGGTCGAGGACGCGCAGGTGCGCGAAGGCCCTTGGCCCCCCAACCTGCCGCGCACCCGCGACGCCTGTTTCGTGCGGCCCGTGTTCCGCCGAAGCTTTGGTCATGTTCAACCTCCCTGGTGCGCGAAAGCATCCTTGGCGACAGTCGGACAGTCAACGGTCACAATCCGCGATGGGTGTCCCCGAATCATGGGTGTCCCTGAATCATGGGTGTCCCTATGTCGTGGGTGTCCCTGAATCATGGGTGTCCCTATGTCGTGGGTGTCCCTAAATCATGGGTGTCCTAAACTCGCATGCGCATGTCAGGCACAATCGGCGTTGTCCGCTGTCGAACCAAGGACGGAACGCGGGAGCGGAGGATGAGCGCCGCCTGTCGGTGCTTTGGAGGATTTCCCAAACTGATCGACCTCAGATGACATTTGGTTACACAAACAAGCGGCTTCGTGGAATGCGCGTGCTTGTCCTGGCGGTGTTCGCCCTGGCCATCGGGGACCTCGCCCGCGCGGAGATGGCTACCTATCGCGTGACGTTTCAGGGGAGCTGGACCACGGCCAGCACGCCCGGCGGCGTGGTTCGGAGCGCGCACTTCACTACACTGATTGGCGCGGTCCACAACCCGAACGTGACCTTCTGGCAAAGCGGCGGCGTTGCGAGTCCCGGAATAGAGCAAGTCGCGGAAACGGGGGTAACTCGATCCTTCAGGGCCGAAATCGAGCGCAGCTCGCATGTATTCGCCGTCATCCAGGAGGGTGTGTCGTTCGGCGGAACGGGCAGGGCCGCGTTCGACCTCCAAGTGCCCGCCGATCACCCGCTGATCACTTTGGTATCGATGATCGGTCCGAGCCCGGATTGGTTCGTCGGCGTCTCCGGCTTGTCGCTGCTCGACAGCGAGGGACAATGGATGTCCGAGCGACAGGTCGCCCTGTATCCGTACGACGCCGGCACGGAGGACGGAAACGAGTTTTCCTTGAGCAATCCCCCGACCAATCCCCGGGGAACGATCATGAGCATACGGGGCACCGGCAAGTTCTCGGACCAGCCCATGGCCATGCTGATATTCGACCTGCAAACCGCCGACCCGCGGCTGGGTCAAGTGACGGGAGTGACCGTGACGCCGGGCATCGAAACGCTTGTCGTATCGTGGAACGCGGTGACCGGCGCCACCGGGTACAAGGTGCAGTGGAAATCCGGCAACGAAGCGTTTGGCGAGGAGCGCGAGCACATCGTTGTCGACGGGGCCACCACCAGCTACACGATTGTCAACCTGACGGCGGGCACGCTGTATTCCGTGCGTGTGATCGCTACCAGGTCATCCGCCCACGAAGGACCGCGATCTGCGGTCGTGACTGGAACACCCCTGACCGCGCCTCTCCCATCCGAACTTCTCACCGGAGGCGATGTGGCCACCATCGATCTGGCGAGTCTATTCGCCAACGGCCGGGACGAACCGCTGACCTACGCCGCAGAGTCCAGCGATCCGACGCTGATCACGGTAACGTTGGACGGCAGCAAGCTCAGCATCGTTTCGAACGAGGACGGCAAGGAAGGCGTGGCGACCGTGACGGTGACGGCAACGGATGTTGATGGCGTAACGATGCAGCGTTCCTTCGACGTCACCGTAGGGCCGGTGTCGGGCATACTGCGGGGTTGGCGCCGGGCGTTCTTTGAAGTGGTCGTGGACCGGGAGGAAGGCGAGTCAAGGTAGGCCGCTTCCCCGCTTCGATCAAAGCTGGCAGCCGGACGCGCGGGGTCGCGGCGGCGACTGAGGAAAACTGGCGCGCTATTTGGGCCCCGCTGCCGACCTTGTTTCGTACTCCGAACGCGATAGACTTCGCGCGCTTCGCCCACCTGGATGTCCTATGCGAAACCTGCTGATTGCGCCGCTGTGCGCGCTGCTCGTCTGTGTCTACGCGACTCCGGCCATGGCGGGCGGCGTCATCGAGGCGCATGCGGATGGCGCCGTCGAAGAAGCCACGCCCTGGACCAGCCTGACGCCGAACGACGCCGACGACCTGTTCCACTTCGTCATCGTCTCCGACCGCACCGGCGGCGAGCGGCGGGGGGTCTTCCCGGCGGCGATGCCGAAGATCAATCTGCTGGAGCCGGCATTCGTGATCAGCGTCGGCGACCTGATAGCGGGCTACACCGAGGATCAGTCACGGCTCGACCGTGAGTGGGACGAGGTCGAGCAGTCCATCAGTGCACTTGAAACCCCGTTCTTTTACGCCGTCGGCAACCACGACATGAGCAACGCCGTGATGGCCGAAACCTGGCAGCGGCGGTTCGGTCCCTCGTACTACAGATTCGTGTACAAGGACGTGTTGTTCCTGGTCCTCAACTCCGAACTGTTCGGAATGGTGAGCGATCCGCAGTCCGCCGTGCCGGGACCGTGGACGCAGGCGGAGCAACTCGCCTTCATCGAACGGACCCTCGCCGAGCACCCCGATCCGCGCTGGACGATCGTGATCATCCACCAACCCCTTTGGGATTACAGAAACGTGCGCGGCGATTGGCCGCTGGTGGAAGAACTGCTGGGAGAGCGGGCCTACACGGTGTTCGCCGGACACTTCCACCGGTACGTGAAGCATGTCCGCAACGACCGCAAGTACATCACGTTGGCTACCACCGGCGGTGGTAGCAAGATGCGCGGTCCCGTCTATGGTGAGTTCGACCACATCGCCTGGATATCCATGACGGACAACGGCCCGCGAATCGCGAACCTGTTGCTCGATGGCATCCACGACGAAAACGTGTCCACGGCGGCCACGCGCGCCACGATTCGGTCCCTGAAAGACGCCGTCGTCTCGCTTCCCATGTTAGGCGAGGGAGACTACTTTGAAAGTGGCTCCATGGCGTTCGAGATAGCCAATCCCGGCGAGGCCGAACTTCGCGTCTCGCCGCTGGCACAGGGCGGACCGCATCTGCGTGTCAGCGGGGGCTTGAGAGAACTCGTTCTCGCCCCCGGCGATCGGGAACGCGTCGAAATCCAACTGGAAACAGACACGCCCGTGGCGTACGGCGCACTCGCGCCAGGCCGTATCACCTGGTCCATGGAAACCGTCTTCGACGGGCGGCCCCTGGTCGTCCAATCGAAATCGGCCCTGCTTCCGGTGGCGCCGCTGCTGTTGCCGACCGGGACGGCGCCCACTGTCGACGGCGACCTGACCGATTGGGACGCCCTGCCCTTCGTCGTCGACCGCCAGGGCGATATCGACTCCCCCACAGCCACGGCGGAAGACGTTTCCTACCGCTTCGGAGTTCTGGAATCAGGAGGCGACGTCTACTTCGGTATCGCGGTCACCGACGACAACATCGACGCAGCCGAGGACGAAAGCCCGAGATACCAGGATCACGCGCGCGTCACCGTGGATGCGCGGCCCGACCCCGAGCGCTCGGAGAATCATTCGCTGTCCGAGGCGATGCGCGCCGGTCACCTGCAGCAAATCGCGCATGACTACATGACGCTGGCGGACGCCCGCGAGGATAAGGTCATCGCCTTCCTCGATGGCGCGCGCGCCGCGGTCGAGTGGCGAACTGTTCGCACGCCAAACGGCTACAACGCCGAGGCAAAGGTGTCGGGCGCATTCCTTGACACTGTGCAGGGCAAGCGCTGGGATGCGCTGCGCATCGGCGTCACCGTGGCCGACTTCGACCAGGGCGAAACGACCAGCGTCTACCTGAATTGGCAACCGTGGCGAATGGGCACCGCGCCCGTGGCGGCATCCGGCACATTCGTGCGCACCGATGTGCCACAACCCGATCCGGAGTGATCAGGCGGCGTATCCCCAGTAGGTGAAAGCCGCAAACCTGGGCGTAGACGGCAGGTACATCGTCTCAAGTCGTCCGACAACAAAACCGCCGTCCGCCAGCAGGCGGGGAATGTCGCGGTTCAAATGACAACCGCCAGCGATCCTTGACCAGAGCGGATCGAGGCGATCCTGCCAACGTCGAACCGATTCGTCCGGCGCCCTGCCGTGTTCGCTGAACAGCAGTCGGCCGCCTGGCTTGAGCACGCGGCGCATCTGCTCAAGGGCAGTTTTCCAACCGCCGATGGTGCATAGCGTATAGGTGAGAACGACCGTGTCGGCGCTATTGTCTTGCAGCGGAATCTCTTCGGCGGGAAGGCCGAGCCAGCGCAACTCGAACGGTGCCGATTCAACCCGTGCCCGCGCCTTCTTGCGCATTCCCTCCGACGGTTCCAGTCCCCAGACAAGCTCGACCTTGTCGACGTTGTAGAAAGGGATGTTGAGGCCGGAACCCATGCCCACCTCCAGGACCCGTCCTTCTGCGTGCGGGACCACCTTCTCGCGCTGCCTGCTGACGGGCTTGGCGGCGCATCCCTGATCAATGCAGTGGGGCAGGATGCGATTGCTGTAGAAGCCCATGTCCGACCCTCCATGGTTCAATGCGCGATTGTAACCGTCGCTCGGTCATTCCACGTCTTTGGCCGAACCATGGTTGCCCGTCGCCCGGAGTTGCGGCACGATGGCGATGGTTTCCGATACGGAGATGGCGATGGGCGAGAAATCGACCGGCGCGGGCGACGGAATCGCTACCGTCGGCTGGATTCTGTTCGCGGTGGGGCTGGTTGTCGCGGCCGCGCTGGGTTTCCGTGCTTTCATGCAGGCGCCGGCGATCACCAAGTTCATTTTCGTGGCGATCTATGGCGGCCTCGGCCTGTTGTTGGTGTCGGTATTGCGACAGCGGCTGATCGAGCGCAAGAACGACAAGTACTCTGACGTGGAGATCTGAGCATGATCGTTGTCACATCCGAGACCATCACCGGCAAACGCATCGTCAAGACGCTCGGCCTGGTGCGAGGCAACACGGTTCGCGCGCGCCACATCGGGCGCGACATCATGGCCGGGCTGCGGAACATCGTCGGCGGCGAGATTCCCGAGTACGGGAAGCTCATCGCCGAGAGCCGCGAGCAGTCCCTCGACCGCATGATCGCCGACTCCGCGAAACTCGGCGCGAACGCCATCGTCGCCACGCGCTTCAGCACCTCCGTGATGATGGGCGGCGCCGCTGAACTACTCGCAGTGGGCACGGCTGTCATCGTCGAAGACGAACCTTAAGGAGCAACACAATGCGATACGACCTGGTCATAAAGAACGGTTCCATCATCGACGGCTCGGGCGCGCCCGCATACCGCGCGGACCTGGGCATCGTCGATGGCAAGATCGCCTGCATCGGCCGGATTCCCGAGAAGGGAGCGGACAACATCGACGCCGAAGGTCACGTCGTCGCCCCCGGTTTCGTCGACGGCCACACGCACATGGACGCCCAGGTGTTCTGGGATCCCATCGGCTCGTGTTCCTGCTACCACGGCGTCACAAGCGTCGTCATGGGCAACTGCGGCTTCACCCTGGCGCCGTGCCGGGAAGCGGAGGCCGACCTGGTGTTCCGCAACCTGGAGCGGGCGGAGGACATCTCCCGCAAGGCCATGCTGGCCGGCATACGCTGGCGCTGGGAAAGCTATCCGGAGTACCTGGATGTGCTCGACGCCTTGCCCAAGGGGATCAACTACGCCGGGTACATCGGTCACTCCGCCCTGCGCACCTACGTCATGGGACAAAGGGCATTCACCGATCCGGCGACCGACGACGACCTCGCCCGCATGTGCGCCATCGTCCAGCAAGCGGTGCGCTCGGGTGCCGTCGGCTTCTCCACCTCGCGCACCCCCAATCACGAGACCTCCGACCACAAGCCCGTGGCGAGCCGCATCGCCCAATGGAGCGAAGTGCGCGCCATCGTCAACGCCATGCGAGAAACCGGCGCCGGCATGTTCGAGATTGCGGGCGAGCCGGATCGGGAGAATACCGGCGACTATCAGGACCGGCTGAAGCAACTGAGTATCGAGTCCGGCGCGCCGATCACCTGGGGCCTGTTCAGTTCTCGCCAAGCGCCCGACAAGTGGCGCCGCTCGCTCGACCTGCTCGACGAGACCGCCGCCGACGGCGGGAACATGTTCGCCCAGGTGCATTCGCGGGCGTTGAACATCCTGTACACGTTCGAATCGTATACGCCCCTGGACCCCTGGTATGTCTGGCGCGACATTCGCGCGTTGCCGCTCCCGGAACAGAAGGCGAAACTGCAGGATCCCGTCATCAAGGCCAGGCTCGTGGACGTTGCGGGACGCCCCAGCGAACGTCACAAGAGACGCGGAGTCCATCTGCCCCCGCCGGACTGGGACTGGATCTTCATCATGGAGTCGATGTCCGCGGGTAACGAGCGGCGAATGTCCGAGGTTGCGGCCGAGCGCGGCGTGCCGCCGGCCGAACTCATGATCGACCTGGCGCTGGAACACGATTTCAAGATCTTCTTCCGCAAACCGCTCAACAACGACGTGGACGACCACGTCCTGGAAATGATGCGGCACCCCCGTACGGTCGTGACGTTCTCCGACTCCGGCGCCCACGTCTCCCAGATCATGGACAGCTCCCTACAAACGCACGTCTTCAGCCACTGGGTGCGGGACAAGCAGGCGCTGACCCTGGAGCAGGCGGTGCGCATGGTGACCTCGGTACCGGCAAGGCGTTGGGGCTTGTGGGACCGGGGCTTGCTGCGTCCGGGTTTCGCCGCCGATGTCACCGTCTTCGACCCCGCCGCAATCGCGCCGCGCATGCCCGAGGTGGTGCACGATCTGCCCGGCGGAGGCAGGCGGTTCAAACAGACTGCGGACGGAATCAAGGCGACCGTCGTCAACGGCGCAGTGCTGTTGCGCGACAACGCGCACACGGGCGCCGCCTCCGGTCGCCTACTGCGCGGACCCCTCGCCAGCGCCTGATAGACCACCGGCTCTGAAGAGTCCCTGGACCGGGGCATCACAGTTGCGCCCCAACGCTACGACGCTACGCGGCTTGTTCCATAAGCGGGTCGTATTCTCCAAGCGTCGCGGCACCGTTGAGGCGCGCCCGTAACGCGAGCTGGCGCTGCGCCTCCACGGCGTTCTCGGCTTTGCCGTCCCAGGCCCTGAGTGCGGGATCCTGCAACGCCCGCCCGTAGGAGAAGCTCAACCGCCACGGCATGTCGGCGCCGCTTGCGTTCATCGCGTTCAAGCGCACCGTGGACTGCAACGCCGTCTGCCCGCCAGACAGGAACACCACGCCAGGCAGGGCTGCGGGAACCGTGTCCCGTAGACAGTCGATCGTCTTTTCCGCGATCTTCTCGTCGCCGGCCTGGACGGAACAGTCCGAGCCCGATAACACCATTGACGCCTTGAGCACGGTCCCTTCGAGGTGGACATTCTGACGGGCAAGCGCGGAAAACAACGCACCGAGTGTCGCCCGCGAGGCGAAGTCGCATGTCTCGATGTCGTGGGCGCCGTCGATCAACACTTCCGGCTCGACGATGGGAACGATGCCCGCGTCCTGGCAGAAAGACGCATACAGCGCAAGCGCCCACATGTTCGCTTCGATGCAGGCGCTGGTCGGAATGCCATCGCCAATCGTGATCACCGCCCGCCACTTGGCGAACCGCGCGCCGAGATCGCGATATTCGATCAGCCGCTCGGCGAGTCCGTCGAGGCCCTGCGTGTACTTTTCTCCCGCGTGCAGCGGCATGTCGAGCGTACCCTTGTCGACCTTGATGCCCGGAATACTGCCCGCTGTCGTAATGATGTCGGGGAATCTGTTTCCGGTATCGGACGCCTGGCGGATGGTTTCGTCGAAAAGAATATAGCCGGACAAGTGCTCGGCGGCGCCCGGCGCAGTGATCAGCAGCCCGCGGTACGCGCGACGGCTACTTTCGTTGCAATCCACGCCTATGGAATCGAACCGGCGCTTGCAGGTCGGGTGACTCTCATCTATCGCGAGAATGCCTCGGCCCGGTGCCACCATGGCGTTCGCAGTCTCTTCCAGCTTCTGCAGGTTCATGCTCCACTCCTTGTTCCGTGCTCGCCCATCGCGCGTTGCTGCCAGTATATCTTCGCCGGACGGCACTTGGGGTAGCGCGGACGCGGCATCGGCCTCCCGGCTGACAGATGGCGTACCATGTCGCCATCACCCCGAGATCGGCGACGGCCGGTTCGAACAACACCGGTCGTCGGATGACGCACCGGTGGCATTCAAGAATCCTGAAACGGAAAGGGGACCGACAATGCCTGACCTGCCGACATACGTGCTGGAGCGGGAATTACATGCGCCGCGCTCGCCGGCATGGATCGGGGCTGGAGCGCCGGCATGGAACTGCTTGCGGAGCTGTGGGCCGAGTTACAGGCCTGAGCCGATCACGGTGTACGGGATGGGGCCGGAAGGACCAAAACCATGGAGATGAGCACGGATAGGCAAGACGACGTCTTGTCCATCCGGGTGGTCGGCCGCATCGATGGTTCCAATGCCATCGCGTTCCAGGAAGCGACGCGAACCGCGGTCGAGGGCCGCGACCGCGCCATGATCATGGACTGTGAAGAACTCAGTTACGTTAGCAGCGCAGGTCTTCGCGCTGTTCTCATGACCGCCAAGACCCTGTCGAATCGGGACGTGCGATTCGCGCTCTGCGCCCTGTCGGATCACGTCCTGGAGATCTTCGAGAAAAGCGGCTTCGACAAGATCATCGCAATACACCAGTCGAAAGCGGAGGCGCTCCTTTCCCTCAACGGCCGATGAGAGTCGCGAAACTGGAGCGCTCAGGTACAAATCGCCTTGTGCGCCTGATGCACAAGCGCTCGGCCCGCGCGAGTCGCCGCCTCGGCGACTAGATCAATCCATCGCTGGCCGTGAGAGGCGACGCGGTGGACCAGACCGATCCGGCGCGAAGGTTCGGGTGAGGCGAAACGGAGAAAGTGCAGGCCAGGCGATGCCGCGTGTTCGCAAAGTGCGGCCGTTTCGGGAAGAAGCGCAAGCCCCGCGCCGCTCGCGACAAGTCTTGACAGCGTGGCGAGCGACTCCGTTCCGCGATGCACTTCCTGCATGCGCCACATCAGACTGGCACCCAGCACCTGGTCGGCGAAACAGTGATTGTTTCCAAGCGTCAGTAGCGGCCCGATGTCGGCCCGCGCCAGATCCGCCGGCCGCAGGTCGTCGCCCAGGGCGCGGCGGATCGAAGCAAGTCGCTCGGCCCGGCCAGCCAGCAAAAAGCAGTCCTCAAACAGTTCTCGCTCGGGAAGCTCCAGTATTCCGAGCGGCAGGGAGACGATGGCGGCGTCGAGACGACCGGCGACAAGACCCGAAACGAGATCCTGGCCCGGGGCTTCCTCGATTTCGAGCTCAACGCGAGGCGAAGCGACCTGCAAACGTTCCAGGATTCCCGGAAGCAGATAAGGAGCGACCGTGGAGACTACCCCAACGGCAACGCGAAGCGGTCCCTCCTCGAAACGTTTCCCCATCGTCTCGAGAAGCAATGTCTCGTCCAGGATTCTGAGCGTTTGCTCGTGGGCTTCGCGGCCGAGCCGGGTGAGAAGGAAAGCGCGACTCTCCCGCTCGACCAACCGCCCGCCTAGCGATGTCTCGAGTTCGCGGATCTGGAGCGACAGCGCCGGCTGCGACACATGAACGCTTTCGGCCGCACGGCTGAATGAAGTGTGTTCGACCAACGCCTGAAAATAGCGTAACTGACGCAAGGTGACGGCCATATCTTCATCCCTATCGGCCCGAACGCCGCAAACCGGCGTGTCCGAGCGCGAGATTGACTTCTTGGGTACCGGCTTCATGCCGGAGGAGGCCTAATTTGCCAGCACCCCATGATAATTTCCAATACCGTTTTCTTCAGTTACGGATAATAAATTCTTATCTTGCGATGTGTTACCACCTGGTCCGCATTTGTCTGCGCCTTCACCTCGGCGGCGGTGCCATGCCTTTCTTGCGAAGTTCTTCGATCACCTGATCCGTCTTCCCGAGATGCTCGAGGCCCATGCCGCACAGGACATCGTCGGCTTTGCTGAACGGGATGTTGGTGTAGGTGGTGATCTCGACTCGGTTTCGCAGAGCACGAGGAATGAAGGTTGGATCTTTGGGCTACGCGACTACATCGGCAGATGGAATTAGTGACGGAGTTGGCACGGAAGCGCAGGGTCAGTCGCAAGCGGATTTCGGATATTGTGCATTGTCTCCATGACATTCCCACCATATCTTGTCTGCCTTGATAATGCCTTCGGCGTCTGGCGCCCAAAGGCGGTACTGGACCTCGTCGGTAGCATTACCGAAAAAGACAGGGGAACGCATGGCGCGAGGAAAAATCGAGAGGCCGGGTTTGATCGGAATGCAAACGCGGTCGGCGGAGCCACAACTGGCTACGAGGCCGAGTTGTGGGAGATAGCCGATGCCGGGGGGCAAGGCGCGTGCCGATATCTCCATAAAGCGCTGATGGCACCGGTCCGTTATCACCAAGGAAAGTTCCCACCCGACAGCCGTCTGGATTGGCCGAAGCTGATCCCGCTCCTCGGCACCACGGCGGCAGCCGTCGCCCGTTACGATGGGATGCTCGCAGCCATTCCAAACCCCGACGTTCTGCTGGCACCTTTGACCACCCAAGAGGCGGTGCTTTCCTCGCGGATCGAGAGTACGCAGGCCACCATGGGAGGTGCTCGCGTTCGAGGCCGGACGGGAACCCGACTCGCCCGCCCGGCGAGAGGACATCAACGAAGTACTCAACTATCGCACCGCCATGCGGACGGCAGAAGAGTTGCTAAAGGATTTGCCGTTATCGCAGCGGGTCATCCGCGCGGCGCACTCCGTACTGATTGCAGGTGTACGCGGTGCAAGCAAGTCGCCCGGCGAATATCGGCGCATTCCCAACTGGATCGGAACATCCGGTTGCGCCATTGATGACGCCACATTCGTGCCGATCGCGGCGGACAGGCTCCCGGACGCGATGAGCGCTTGGGAGCGCTATATCCATGACGACATCCCCGACCGGCTGGTGCAGCTTGCCGTTCTGCATGCCGAGTTCGAGGCGCTGCACCCATTTCTGGACGGCAACGGGCGCTTGGGGCGCATGCTGGTGCCATTGTTCCTGTGGACACACGATCTCATCCGGTCACCCATGTTCTACATAAGCGCCTATTTCGAGGCTCGGCGCAGCGCGTACTATGACGGTCTGCTGGCCGTCTCGCGCGACGACGATTGGACCGGCTGGTGCCGGTTCTTTCTCGAAGCGGTGCGGGCGCAGGCCGAGGACAATCTGACCAAGACCAGCGGCATTCTCGACTTGTACGAAGACATGAAGGATCGCGTGGCGAAGATGACCCGTTCGCAATACGCCATTCGCGCTCTGGACTGGATATTCGAACGACCAATCTTCCGTTCCACCGACTTCATGGCCGCCGCAGACATCCCCAGACCCTCGGCGCAGCGGATTCTGGGCGTGTTGCGTGAAGGTGGAATTCTGCGGGTGATCGTACCAGGGAGTGGTCGGCGAGCGACCGTTCTCGTGTTCCCCGCTCTGCTGAATATTGCGGAAGGGCAAGAAGTGTTTTGACGCTCACCAACGATGCAAAAGCGACTTTGACGCTCAGTTTATGGTAGAAATGAGCGATAAAAGACCTTGACGCTCACATGCGAGCGACTAACGATGATTGAGCGGGTGCATCTGGTGCCGAAGCATGATTGTACGATTGCGGCGGACGCCGTGCGTAACTGAGGTTTCGTTAACGCATTCCCGGCCTCATCGGTCCTCCGACCCGCTTCACCTCGGCGGTGGTGCCATGCCTTTCTTGCGTAGTTTTTCGATCGCCTGATCCGTCTTCCCGAGATGCTCGAGGCCCATGCCGCGTAGGACATGGTCAGCTTTGCTGAACTGGATGTTGGTGTACATGGCCATGCTCACGGTGCAAGCAACTTCCCGGGATTCATCACGCCCTTTGGATCGAACACGGCTTTCACTTGCCGCATCAAGTCTATCTCCCGGGGACTGCGGGAATAGTGCAGGAAGTCGCGTTTCAAGAGACCGACGCCGTGCTCGGCGGAGATGCTGCCGCGGCGATTCCTGATCGCCTCGAACAGGGCCGGGCTGATCCTGTGGCAACGCTCGTAGAAGGCGTCGATGGCGAGGTTCTCGGGTTTCAGGATATTGAGATGCAGGTTGCCGTCGCCGATGTGACCGAACCAGCACACCTCGAGGTCGGGATAGTGCGCCCCGACCAATCGGTCGATATCGTCGAGGAAGGCGGGCACATCGGAAACGCGCACCGCGATGTCGTTCTTGTAAGGCGTAAAGGGGGCAATGCTTTCCGTAATGCCTTCTCGCAAGGCCCACAGGGACTGCGCTTGCGCATCTGATCGGCTGATGACGCCGTCGCCGACCCAACCCCGCTCCACAACGGTTTCGAACGCGCCGAGCGCGGCCTCTTCGTCGTCCGCATCGAACTCGATCAGCGCATAGAAGTTCGCCGCCTGCGCGAACGGACGCGATACCTCCCGGTGGCTAAGCACCTTGGTCAGGGCAAGCTCGGAGAAGAACTCGAAGGCGGAGACATTCAGAACACGCTGGAAACCTTGCAGGACGTTCAGAAAATCAGCAAAGCGGTCGATCGCGAGCACCATGACCCGCGCCGGCGCAGGCGCGGGCAACAGGCGCATGTCCGCCTGCACGACGAAACCGAGGGTACCTTCCGCGCCGATGAAGAGGTGACGGAGGTCATAGCCCGTCGCGTTCTTCACCAGGCCGTTATTGCACTCAAGCACATCACCGGCGCCGGTGACGACGGTTAGTCCGGCGACCCAATCCCGCGTCAACCCGTAGCGGATCACCTTGATGCCGCCGGCATTGGTCGAGACGTTGCCGCCGATCTGGCTCGACCCGCTCGACGCGAAATCCACCGGATAGAACAGGTCGCGCTCCGCCGCGTATTCCTGCAGCGTCTGCGTCACGACACCGGCCTCGCACCGCACGATTCGGTCCGCCCCATTGAAGTCGAGCACGCGGTTCATGCGATCGAACGAAACCACGATTTCGCCGTTCGACGCCACGGCGCCGCCCGACAATCCCGTGCGTCCGCCCGACGGAACCAGGTGCAGGCCATGCGCATTGGCGAGCCGCGTCACCGCCACGACATCGTCGATGGACTGCGGGAACACGACCGCGCTTGGCGCGACCGTGAAAGCGCGCGTCCAGTCCCCGCCCCACGCGGCCAAATCCTCCGGGGCCGTCTTGACGCGAGTCGGAGTGAATATTTCCTCTAGTGCGCGTTGCATGCTGTCGATGCGCGTCGCAAGCCTTCTTGCCGCGCGCCGCCGGCCCTCGCGAACCCCGTTGTCCGCAGCATAAACCCACAATCCAGCACCGTGAAACCTCCCATGGTCGACGAGTGAGGCACTTACAGGTGAGCGTCGAAGAAACGCCACATCTGCTGTCGAATCTCCTCCGTCTCGTTGACCAGGTGATGTCGCGCCTCCGGAATTTCGAGCAGTTCCATGTCATAGATACGTTGCAGCACGGGAATGTTGTAGGCACCATCAACGGTCATATCCCGCCCACCCTGCACCACCAGCGGCCGCAGGGACGATGGCTCGCTGGTCTCGAAGCGGTGCATCCACTCGACCATGGCCGTCACCCACTGCACCGGCAGTCGGCGGCATTGCAGCGGATCCTTGCGCAACAATTCGATGAACTCCGGGTTCTCCGTGTTGTTCACCCAACCGCGACCGACGCTGCCGACGAGATGCTTCGCCACCATGTATACGAATCGGTTTGCGCGCCAGTTCGTCGGCCGCACCAGGGGCGCGAGCAATGCGGTGCCGACGAAGGCGCGGGAGGCGGGCCGCGCGGCGTACCGCATCAGCACAGCCGCGCCCATGCTCTGGCCGACCGCGCACACGGGTTCGAGCAAGCGGTCACGCGCCGCGTCCAGGACCGTTTCAAACGCGTCGACGTAGTGATCGAACGACTCGATGCTGGCCGCCGCCCCGGTAGACAGGCCGTGGCCCTGTTGATCGTAGGCGAGCACGCGGCGACCGGTGCCCAGCAGATAACGGATGAGATGGCCGTACAGGCCGACGTGGTCGTAGTAGCCATGCACTACAACGGCGGTACCCCTCGGCGTTCCAGCCGGTTCGAACACCTGTGCGGCCAGCCGCTGATCCCCGTGCGGAACCAGAAAGAAGTCCTGCTTGAGATCGAGATCGAAGAAGCCGCGGTACGCGGCTCCGAATCCCCACTCCCGGCGGTAGTCGCCTTCACCGCGCACGTGCTTTGAGGATCTCGACGGCCGGAAGCGTTCCACTCTGTACGAACTCCAGGAACGCGCCGCCGCCGGTGGAGATGTAGGAAATGCCCTCGCGAACACCATACTTGTCGATCGCGGCAATGGTGTCGCCGCCGCCAGCAATGGAAAATGCCTTTGCCGCAGCCACGCCTTCGGCAATCAATCGAGTGCCTTCGCCGAACTGGTCGAATTCGAACACGCCGAGGGGACCGTTCCAGATGATCGTGCCGGCGTCGGCGAGACCGTCGCGCCAGGCGCGCGATGTGCCGGGTCCGATGTCGAGGATCATGTCGCCCTCCTCCACTTCCGCCGGACGGCGAAGAACGGCGGGAATGTGCGCGTCGATGGCAGGCGCAGTCATGACGTCCACCGGTAGCGGCACGTTCACACGCGTCGCAATACGGCGCGCCGTCTCCGCCAGCGATGCCTCCGCCAGCGACGCACCTACCGGTCTTCCCGCCGCGAGGGCAAACGTGTTGGCGATGCCGCCGCCGACGATGATCCGGTCCGCGACGTCCGCCAGCGATTCCAGCAACGCGAGCTTCGTCGACACCTTGGCACCGCCGACGATCGCCACCAACGGCCGCGCCGGCGACTCAAGCGCGCGGCCCAGCGCCGTGAGCTCCGCTGTCAGCAATGGCCCGGCGCACACCGCCGGGGCGTATTTCGCAACACCGTGGGTCGATGCATGCGCGCGATGGGCTGTCGCGAATGCGTCCATCACGAACAGGTCGCAAAGATCTGCCAACGCCTGTGCCAGGCCGTCTTCGTTCGCCCCTTCACCCGGCTCGAAGCGCACGTTCTCCAGCAGGGCCACGTCGCCTGGCGCCACATCCACGCCGCCGCGCCAGTCACGGACGACAGGAACGGCGCAGCCGAGCGCTCGCGCCACGTGTTCTGCCACCGGCGCCAGGGATAGCTCGGGATCGAAATCGCCTTCCGTCGGTCGGCCCAGGTGTGACATGACGATCACCGCGGCACCGCGCTCGATGCATGTTCGAATCGTCGGCAAGGCCGCTACGATCCGGGCATCGTTGGCGATCGCGCCGCCGCTCAAGGGAATGTTGAAGTCCTCCCGGATGAGCACCCGCTTGCCGGATAACGAATGGTCGTTGAGTTGCGGGAGTTCCACTAGCGAGTGCCCCACAGCCGGCGCTTTCCGTCTCGTTTTTTCTTTCTAGCGAGGGGTGCCACCTCGCGCTCCCCGGCCGAAGGCTCCGTTGGAAGGGGTGCCACCTCCATCACGTCACGCGACTACTTCGTAACGTTTCGAGGTCTCCCTCCCAACCCGACGCACGAAGCCGGCGAGCCTCTTCCATGGAACAAACGTCGCCGGGGAGCGTCAGCGACCGGGGACGGTTGATCCATGGTCGGCGAGCGGGGCCGGGCCACAGGCAAAGCCGAAGGCGCCGGCTGTGGGGCACTTCCACGCCGGGCGGTTCCGCCGCAAGGGCTCGCAACGCAAAGTTGATCGCCTCGCGCTTTGTCGAAAGATGGTAACGGCGCATCACCTCCGCGCAGGCCGCAATATCGATGTCCACATTGGTACGTGCCATACACTAACCATACACCAGCAATACGAGGTCAATAGTCCCGGATCGGAAAGGACACCGTGCGGGTCGCGCACTCCCACAAATGCGTCGGCACGCCAATGGACGGTAGCGACTCAATCGGCCTCAGGCGGGGTCTGCGCTTCCGCGTGATCTCCGGGCAGCCTGCGAATGAACGCGATGCGATAGAATGCGCGTCCCAACCCCTTGAGGACTTGCCCTTCGGAGCCTTGATGGCCGAGTTCAGCGTATTCACTTCCGAGTCCGTGTCCGAGGGCCATCCGGACAAGGTGGCGGACCAGATATCGGATGCGATCGTCGATGCCATGATCGAACAGGATATCGATTCTCGCGTCGCCTGCGAGACGCTGATCAAGTCGGACATCGTGGTTCTGGCCGGCGAGGTCCGCACAAAGGCATCGGTGGATGTCGAGCGCCTGGTCCGCGAGGTCATCTCCGAGATCGGCTACAACGGTCCGGCCTGTGGTTTCGATCCGGATAGCTGCAAGATCATCAATGCGCTTGGCGTCCAATCGGCGGATATCGCCATGGGCGTGGACCCGACCGACAAGCGCGATCAGGGGGCGGGAGACCAGGGTTTGATGTTCGGCTATGCCGTGAACGAAACCGACGTGCTCATGCCGGCGCCCATCACCTATGCGCACCGCCTCGTCGCGCGACAGGCGCACGCCCGCCGCAATTCCCTCTCCTTCCTCCGCCCCGACGCAAAGAGCCAACTCTCGTTCCGCTATGACCGCGGCAGACCGGTGGCGGTGGACGCCGTCGTGTTGTCGACGCAGCACGCCCCGGATGTTTCGCAGAAAACGCTGAGAGAAGCGGTGATGGAGGAGATCATCAAGCCAGTGGTGCCCGGAAACTGGATGACATCGGATACCAAGGTGTTCATCAATCCCACCGGTCGGTTCATCATCGGTGGTCCCGCCGGCGATTGCGGACTCACCGGCCGCAAGATCATCGTCGATACCTACGGCGGCATGGCGCGCCACGGCGGCGGCGCGTTCTCCGGCAAGGATCCGTCGAAGGTGGATCGATCCGCCGCCTACGCCGGCCGGTACGTGGCCAAGAACATCGTCGCCGCCGGCATCGCCGAACGCTGCGAGATCCAGATCAGCTATGCCATTGGCGTGGCCGAACCGACCTCGATCAGCGTCAACACCTTCGGCACCGGCAAACTCGACGAGGCGAGGATCATTCATCTCGTGCGAGAGAATTTCGACTTGCGGCCCAGCGGACTGATCGACATGCTGGACCTGAAGCGCCCGATCTATCGGGCGACGGCCGCGTATGGTCACTTCGGGCGCACCGAGGAGAGCTTCGCATGGGAACGAACCGACAAGGCGGAGACGTTGGCGGCGGCGTTGTGACGTTGGTCGCGGGCGCGGCGTGACATGCGGGTCAGTTTCGAGTTCTTTCCACCGCGCACGGCGCAGGGTCGGACGAACCTGGCGCGTACCGCGGACCAGTTGCGGCGCGCCGGTCCCGAGTTCTTCTCCGTAACCTACGGTGCCGGCGGTTCGACGCGGGACCGCACATTCGAAGCCGTCCAGACCCTCCGCGATGCGGGATTCAACACGGCGCCCCACCTGTCCTGGGGGGACGACGACGCGGCGGCCATCGAGCACCGAATCGCCGACTACCTGCGAATGGGCGTCAATCGCCTTGTCGCCTTGCGCGGCGATATCCCGTCCGGGACCGGACTACCGCCAAACGTGCGTCACGCGGAAGAGCTGGTGCGGCACATCCGCGAACACTTCGGCAGCGACCTCCGCATCGAAGTCGGCTGCTATCCCGAAGTCCACCCCGACGCCCCATCGCCCGACGCCGATGTCGCGTTTCTGAAACGCAAGGTGGACGCCGGCGCGAACAACTGCATCACGCAGTACTTTTACAATCCCGACAGCTACTTCTTTTTCGTCGACCGCTGCCGGCAACAGGGCATCAAGATTCCCATCGTGGCCGGCATCATGCCGATCACGAACTACGAAGGCCTGGTCCGTTTCTCCGACAACTGCGGCGCGGAGATCCCGCGTTGGATACGCCTGCGCCTTCTGGCCTACAAGGACGACCTGCCGTCGCTGCGCGCGTTCGGCGCGGACGCCGTGACCAGCCTTTGCGCCAAGCTGCTCGACGGCGGCGCGCCGGGACTGCACTTCTATACGCTGAACAAGGCAGGTCCCGCTGAGGCCATCCTGCGCGCGCTGAACCTGGTGGAAGACACGCAACCGGTCCGCCGCATCGCCGAGACATGACGTCCGTGATCGCCGTCCGATATAGCTGATCGCCATGGTTCACATCGCTTTCCTGATGGACCCCATCGCCTCGGTAAACCTGAAGAAGGACAGCACGCTGGCGATGATCCGAGCCGCTTTGCAACGCGGCTGGCGCGTCAGCTATCTCGAACAGCAGGACCTGACCTGGAAGGACGACCGTCCGATGGCTCTGCTGCGCGACCTGTCCATCGAAGCCGACTTTCTAGCGGACCTGGATCCCGAACGGGCCGGCACGCACTGGTACCGGCTGGGCGAAGCGGCCGAGGTGGATCTGTCAACGGTGGATGTCGTCATGATGCGAAAGGATCCGCCGTTCGACATGGAATACATCTATTCCACCTACCTGCTCGAACGCGTCGAAGAGCGGGGCACCGTGGTAGTGAATGCGCCAGGGAGCCTGCGCGACTGCAACGAAAAGTTCTTCGCCACTCAGTTCGTCGACTGCGTTCCGCCGCTCTTGGTCGGCAAGCGTCCCGATCAACTCCTCGCATTCCAGGCAGAGCACGGCGATGTCGTGTTCAAGCCGCTGGACGGCATGGGCGGCGCCAATGTCTTTCGCATCCGCCAGGACGATCCCAACCTGCGCGTCGTGATCGAGAGCCTGACGGACCTGGGCCGGCGCCGGATCATGGCCCAGAAGTATATTCCCGAGATCGAGGACGGCGACAAGCGCATACTCCTCATCGACGGCGAACCCGTCGACTACGCCTTGGCGCGCATACCGATGCGAGGCGAATCGCGCGGGAATCTCGCGGCCGGCGGCACCGGCGTCGGTCGGCGCCTCACGGCGCGCGATCGATTCATTGCGGGCCGCGTCGGTCCAGAATTGCAACGCCGCGGATTGCTGTTTGCCGGCATCGACGTCATTGGCGACTACCTGACAGAGATCAACGTCACATGTCCGACCTGCATACGGGAGTTGGACGCTCAATTCTCCCTGGACATCGCCTCGATGCTGATGGACAGGGTGGAGACGAGGATCGCGCGACGATGAGCGATTTGACGACGGAGATCACCGTTCCTCCCGCTGTCGCGCCCATCGTCAGGGCCCGGGAGGGCATCGCCGCCGCCCTGCTGCTCTCGCTGGCGCTGCACGCGGTCGTGATACTGGGCTTGAGCGAATGGTTTGAAGAACGCGACGATTCGCCATCTATCGTCAGGGCGACGCTCGCCCGTGTGAGCGGACCGCCTGCCACCTCTGCGCCGCCAGCATCTACGGCCGAGCCGGAAGAGGAGGGTCCGGTTGCGGAATCCCTACCGGATACACGCGATACGGGGACTCACCAGGCGGCGGCAACGTCTCAACGGCCTCCCGCCGACGCAATCGTCACCACGGAAGGCAAGGGCGACAGTCCCGAGTCCCCCTGGCGGAACCTGGACTACGCCGCAACCGTGCGTCAGATCGCGAACCTAGACGCCCGGAACCGGGTTGGGAACCCCGTTGGGCAGCCACGTGTCCGGCGGATTGTCGAAGACCGCGCCGAGACCTCCGAAGACAACTGGTACCTGGACTCCTGGCGGCGCAAGGTGGAGCGTATCGGCAAGCTCAACTATCCCGAGCAAGCGCGGGCGCGCAAGCTTTACGGCAGCTTGCGGCTACTGGTCGCCATCGAACCGGACGGAACATTGCGCGACGTGCGCGTCATCGACTCCTCCGGACACAAGGTTCTGGACGAGGCCGCCATGCGTATCGTTCGCCTTGCCGCACCCTACGCGCCGTTTCCGCCCGGTATGCGCAAGGACACGGACGTACTCGAGATCGTTCGCACCTGGCAGTTCAAAAAGCGGGGATATGCCTCGCCTGCCTGAACCTCTTGGCAACACCGCACTTGACCCGAAGCGGATTTCTTGGTCAGTTAAGGAAACGCGGGCGCGTAGCTCAGTTGGTCAGAGCGCCGTCTTCACATGGCGGAAGTCGCTGGTTCGAGTCCAGCCGCGCCCACCATTCAGCGATGGTCCCGTCCGGACACATGGGCGGCACTTCATCCCATGGACATGGCCGACAAGCGCGTTCGGAGGGTGTGATACGCTGCCGGTCGAGGAAAGTGAACCCGGAGTTTCGATGTTCGGAAGAGCGGCTATCGCCGCCATGCTTTTGGCCTCCACCGCCTGGGCAGACCGGGAAAACGCTGACCCGAAAATGGACGCTATGCTGGACGGCATGGAGACGTTGTGCGGGGAGCGGTACGCCGGATCGCTGGACAGCCGCGATCACGGGCACCTCTACTGCATTCGGGCGTACACCGCGCATTGCGCGTTGAAGAAAGACGAGAATCCCCGCGAACGGCGGGCGCTCGCGCAGTCGTGCTCGACCGTTTCCGAATGCCCCTATTGCCCGGGCTCGGTCAAGCCAACAAAGAGGTGCGTGGTCGAATTCGAAAGATACAAAAGGCCGCGTCGCGTCGCCCAGACGACGTCGAAATGCGAGCGATTGCTGGTCGATGGTATGGCGTTCCCCGGAGCGCCTGATATCGACGTTCGTGACGCCTTGATCAGAGACCCCAAACTCAAGGGTCGAACGCCCAATTGCGCGACGGACTTTTCGAAGTATCGGAGATACTGCATGTGCGTCGAGAGAGCAGAGCATCGAACGAGTATGACGAAGCAAGCGCCCGCGCAGGCTTCGCGCAAGGCGTGGCAAAAAGAGTATCAAGCCGCTCTCGCCAGGGCCGAAGCTGCGGGTTGCGATCTCGTGCTGACGCGTTAAGTCGAAGACGCGGGCGCCGCCTCCCCGCGAAAACCGCCCTGAAGCAGTCCTTCGACGTGGATCAAGCGCTCGCGCAGATTGGTCATGACCCGGTTCAGGTTTCCCGATGAACCCGAGGACGGTCAGGCCCAAAACGGCGATGGTCGGGGCGAACTGACGCGAACACGATAGTCTCTTTGAAACACAAAACAGGTATACGTAATCCGAGCGTGGAAGTTCTTGAGAACCGCACCAAATGACGCAAACAATGGACCTGCCTCGCCGGCTTGCGGCGGAGTTCGTCGGCACGGCGCTGCTGCTGGCCGTGGTGGTCGGATCGGGCATCATGGGCGAGCGCCTCGCGGACGGCAACGCGGCCATCGCCCTCCTCGGCAACACCATTGCGACCGGCGCCATCCTGGTCGTTCTGATCCTGATCTTCGGACCTGTCTCGGGCGCGCACTTCAACCCCGCAGTGACATTGAGTTTCGCGCTGCAGCGCGCAATCTCGCGCCTGGACGCCCTTGCCTTTGTCGCTGTCCAGGTGGCGGGAGGCCTCTGCGGCGTCTGGCTCGCGCACCTGATGTTCAGCGAGCCGATCATCATGGTGGGCACGAACGCGCGCACCGGACTCGGCCAATGGATCGCAGAGGCCGTGGCGACGTTCGGCCTGGTGGCGACCATCATCGCCTGTGTGCGGACGCGACCGCAGGCCGTCCCCTACGCAGTCGGCCTGTTCATCACCGCCGGCTACTGGTTCACATCGTCCACCAGCTTCGCCAATCCCGCCGTGACCTTCGGAAGGAGTTTCACGGACACGTTTTCCGGCATCCGGCCGATCGACGCACCTGCCTTCATCGCCTTTCAGATCGCCGGCGCGGCCATCGCCACCGCGTTTTGTGTGTGGATGTTCAGGCGGGTCGCACCGGACGAGGACAAATAGCGATACGTCGGCGCCGCCGCGCGCATATGCGGTGCGCGGCTATCGGGTTGTTGTTTGCCTTCGCCTCCCTGGAGGCGAAGGCTGAGGAAGCGCTGATTGCGACCGCCGCGAACTTCGCGGAAGCGCTTGCCGAAGTCGAACGCGCTTTCGAAGGGGCGGGCCACCACCGACTGCGAGTCGCCGTGGGCTCCACCGGCAAGCTCTACGCCCAGATTCTGCATGGCGCTCCATTTGATATCCTGCTGGCCGCAGACCAGGAACGCCCGATACTGCTGGAGCGCGCCGGACTCGCCGTCGGAGGTTCGCGCCGCACCTACGCGGTCGGCCGCTTGACGCTGTGGAGCGCCGATCCCGAACGCATCCAGGGCAATGTCCCAACGTTACTCGCCGCCGGGAGCTTCAGACGATTGGCCATGGCGAATCCCGCGTTAGCGCCCTATGGCGTGGCCGCGCGGGAAGTGCTACAGGGGTTCGGGCTCTACGCGGCGCTACGAGAGAAGATTGTGACCGCAGAGAACATCGGCCAGACATACGCCATGGTGGCGACCGGTAACGCCGAAATCGGTTTCGTCGCCGCATCGGCTCCGCGGGCCACCGGCGAGGGCAGCCGATGGGACGTGCCTTCCGATCTGCACGCGCCAATCAGACAGGATGCCGTGCTGCTCGCGCGCGCCGCGAACAATGTCGCCGCGCAAGAGTTCCTCGATTTCCTTCAGGGCAAGCGGGCGCGGACGATCATTGCCGGCTTTGGCTACGGAGAGCACTAGTGGAACTCGGCCCGATCTGGTTGACGGGAAAGTTGGCGGCGGTCACGACCCTGGTGCTGCTCGCCCTGGGAACGCCGCTCGCCTGGTGGCTGGCGCACACGCGCGCCGCGATCAAGCCCGCGGTCGAAGCGCTTACCGCCTTGCCCCTGGTCCTGCCGCCGACCGTGCTCGGGTTCTACCTGTTGATCCTGTTGCATCCCGGATCCGTGATCGGATCGTTGTGGGTACAGGCAACCGGCGATTCCCTGACCTTCTCCTTCTCGGGTTTGGTGATCGCGTCGGTGGTGTACTCCCTACCGTTCATGGTGCAGCCGCTGCAGACCGCCTTCGCTGCGGTCGGACGCGCCCCGCTCGAAGCTGCCGCAAGCCTGCGGGCAGGTCCTCTCGACGCGTTCGCGACCGTCGCCGTCCCCCTTTCGGCCAGGGGGTTCCTGAGCGCCTCGGTACTCACATTCGCCCACACGGTGGGGGAGTTCGGCGTGGTACTCATGGTCGGCGGCAATATCCCGGGTGAAACGCGCGTGGTGTCCATCGCCATCTACGAGCATGTCGAGACGCTCCAATACGCGGACGCCCATGTGCTGTCGGCCGGCCTGCTCGCGTTTTCCTTTGTCGTCCTCCTCGTGGTGTACAGCGTCAATCGCAGGTTCCCCGTCCATGCCATCTGAAACCCTCGAACTGGACATCCGGGCGAGACTGGACGCATTCGACCTCGAGGCAACCGTCGCCCTGCCCCTGGACGGCATCACGGCCGTGTTCGGGCCAAGCGGCGGCGGCAAGACCACGCTGCTGCGAACGATTGCCGGATTCGAAAACGCGCGCGGCCACATCGCATTGCGAGGAGAGCGGTGGCTCGACAGTTCCCGCCGCATCGACGTGCCACCGCATCGGCGTCCCGTCGGCTGCGTGTTCCAGGACGCCCGTCTGTTCGGCCATCTTCCCGTTCACGGAAATCTGCGCTACGCGGCGAAACGGGCGCGCCACGGCGGCGCGACAGTCGACGAAGTCGTCGCCGCTTTCGACCTCGCGTCCCTGCTCTCCCGCCCCGTCGCCGCGCTATCGGGCGGCGAGCGGCAGCGGGTGGCGCTGGCGCGTACCCTGCTGACGAATGCCAGGCTGCTGCTATTGGACGAACCGATGTCCGCCCTCGACACGGAGCGCAAGGCGGACATCCTGTCGTACCTGGAAACCCTGTCTGTGCCGATGCTGTACGTCAGTCATGCGGTCGACGAAGTTGCCTTGCTGGCGGAACGGACCCTGGTGTTGGCCGACGGCCGCGTACGCGCCTTCGGCGCAACGAAGGAAATTCTGGAACGCCTCGACATTCAATCCATCACCGGCCGTTTCGAAGCTGGCGCGCTGGTGCGTGCGCGAGTGGTGGCACACGACCCGCAATATCAGCTCACGATCCTGGATCTTGGCGAACAACGCATTGTCATGCCCATGTCGACCCGGTTGACCGCAGGCGACTTCGCGCGGGTGCGGATCCGGGCGCGGGACGTGGCCCTGGCGACGGTCCGACCGCAGGCCTTGAGTATTCGCAATGTGCTATCGGGGAAACTCGTCGACCTGGTCAGGGAAGAAGACTCGCCCTTTGCCGAAGCCCTGGTCGAGATCGGCGATCAACGTCTGCGGGCGCGCATCACTCGCGCCGCGGCGGACGATCTCGGGCTGATCGTCGGCCAGAGCGTATACGCGCTGGTGAAGAGCGCCACCTTCGAACAATAGACTTCCGTGGAACAACGTCCCCGGGGAGCGCCAGCGACCGCAGACGGTCAACCCGCGTTCTGGATCACCTCGACCTGGTCCTTCGGGACATAGAAATACGACCCGGGACGGAAATCGTAGCCGAGATCGCCCAGCAGTCGCCGCTGACGAGGCGTGCAACGCTGGGAGATGCCTGGAATGGCATCGAAGTCGTAGCACCGCACCCAGAGCTGGCAGTAGTTGTACAGCAGGCACTTGCGGGCGCGGCCGGATTCGTTGCGCGCGGGGCCGTGCCACAGCGCGTGCGGGAAAAGGTAGACGTCACCAGCCTTGCCCGTGAGCTGGGCGGCGCCGGGCGAATAGGGCGTTATCTTGCGATCGCCTTCGTAGGGAATCTGGCGCAAATGGCTGCCCGGAAAGACCGTCAGGTTGCCGCAGTTTTCCCCGGTCACATCGGTCAGAAGGTACATCGCCTTCATGGCGATAGGTGGACTTGACTCACCGACGCGTACTCTTCGCAGCGACTCACCGCCGTCGGTATGGGTGTATCCCGCGAAGCTCTCCGACGCAGCCCGAACGACGGCCTGCGTCATGCTGAGGAGAATGTACGGACCCATGACATCGACGATGTAGTCGAACACCGGCGAGCGGTCGATCAGGTCGATGAATGCCTGGTTGTAGGTCAGGAGGTCGCGCCGGTCCATGAAACCGGACGGGTCCAGGTCCGCGGCGTGGTCCAGCCAGGCATAGTGGCCGATGGGCAACTCCGGGTTGCGGTCCGGTTCCCATCCCGGCACCGTGCGCATCCGGTCCATCTCGTTCGAAAAGAACGCCACCTGGTCGGCGTCGAGCACGCCTTCGAGGTGCAGGTAACCATCCGTTGCCCATTGTCGGCGTTGTTCTGCAGTCAGTGTGCGCATGGTTCTAGTATCGTCCCGGTCAGGGCGCAACTTTCGCGCTTTCCGACGAGCGAGTCCAGCGCCAGGTCCAAGTCCAATGCCACAAAGCCCGTCCCGCTAACGGGGGCCGTGCTTTGCCCCCGCCCAAGCCCATCACGCTCAGAACAGTTCAAGCTGCCTGTCGTCGCCGATGGCCTGTTCGAACGACAACCCAAATGTATCCAGTACGGGTTCGGCCACAGGGCGCACCTGTTTCTGCACATAGTGCTCGCGGTCGAGTTCGGCGGTGACGTTGTCGAGCGGTTCCGGCCCGCTCGTGGTCATGACGTACGAAATCAGGCGTCCGGGGTCCGAACGCGCCTTGCGCGCCGCCGCGACATGCGGCGGCGTGTTCGCCGTGTAGGACGTCAAGGCCTTGCGAAGTCCCTTGCGGTAGACCATGGCGTCGTCAAAGCTGCCGGACCGCACGTCGCGCACGACTTGCGCCAGGTAATCATCGACTGGCGCATCGGCAAACAGCCGCGCGTACAGTTCCCGCTGCACTGTCTTCGCCAGATCGGTCCAGTCGCGGCGCACGACTTCCATGCCGACGAACTCCACCGCGTCGCCGCCGTAGGGCACCCCGGTATAGCGCTTGCGCGCGCCGGCGGAACCGTGCCGCACCGACGGCAGGAACAACCGCGTGTAGAGCTTCTCGAACTCCAGTTCCAGCCGGCTCTCGACACCCCACTCTTCGCGCACATAGCGCGCAATCGCGGCGTTGATCTTCCCTACGAGGTCGTCGCCCCGAGCGTGCGCCCCATGGGGGTCGGCGAGGCCGGAAAGAACGAACAAGCTGTCGGTGTCGCCGTAGAGCACATCGAAGCCCTCCTCTTCGAACCAGGCCTTGGACCACAACAGGAAGTGTCGGCTCTGCCCCGTGATGGCGTTCGCGATGGCGGGGTTATGGAAACGACAGGCGGGCGTCCCGAGCACGCCGTAGAACGAGTTCATGAGAATCTTGATCGCCTGCGAAGCGATGTCGTCGTCCGCGCGTTTCGCTGCGTCGCGAGCTTCCGCCAGGCGGTCGAGCATTCGCGGCAGGATCGCGTTGCCACGACGAAACGCAGCACCGGTGGTCGTGCGGATCACATCTTCGCCGTCATCGACGCCGGCAACGAACGCGAGCGGATCGATATTGAACGTGCGCATCACGCTCGGATACAGGCTCTTGAAGTCGAACACCCAAACGTTCCGGTGGAAGCCGGTGGTCGGTTCCAGGACATGGCCGCCCGTTTGAGAGGCCGAGACGCGCGCGTCTCCCGAACGCACGGTGGGCGCAACGATATCCCGCTTGTGGAGTTCCGCCAGATAGACGAAGTCGAACGAAGCGATGCTTGCGGACACCCGATCGGGCTGCATGCCGGTGAGCCGGCTGCGAGCGAGCGCCAGCGGGATCAACCGCATCTTTTCGATGATCCCGAGGGCGAGACGCGCATCCGTGCGGGCGTATAGCGCGAATCCCGGCAGGTCGGTCCGGTAGCGACGGATGATTTCGCCCGCGCGGTCGCGGACATCGCCCTCGACCGCCTTGCCTTCTCCCAGGACCGCGCGGGAGACCGCGTCGAGGGAATAGTCGTCGAAGCGGGCGAACGCGCCGCGCACCAGGTCCATGCCGTCGAGCACGACGCGTCCCGGGATCGACGCCTGACCGCTGCCGAAGTAGCCACGCGCGGGACGGATTCTCACCGCGCCCGGTTCGCGGCCAAGGTGCAGGGGTTGCCGCACGCGCGCGGCGATGCGCGACAAGACCCGCAAATCGAAATCGACCACGTTCCATCCGGTGAGTATGTCCGGGTCGAACTCGGCCACGCGACGGCAAAACGCCGCGAGAGCGTTACCCTCGTCCGCACAGGCTCGCGCGCGTTCGGGCATTTCGCGGCCGCTCGAATCGACGATGTAGACCTCGTCGAGGCCGCGACCGTACAGCGAGATGGCCAGCAATCTGCGCGCGGTGGGGTCGGTTTCTATATCGAACGACAGTATTCTCGGCGCGATCTCCACCTCCGCCGGCGCGATCTCCGGATCGTCGAATACCCAGTCGACGCCATCACCGCGCTCGGCGCGCCCGTCGATCTCGAGACCGCCCCGAATGTTGTGGTCGATAAGGTACCGCACGGCGAAACGGACATCCGCTTCGAAGGTGTCGATGCCCTGTTCGTGCAGGCGGTCGCGCAGAACCGGCGCGTCGGGCGGCGTCTGGACATCGATGCGGGTGACGCGAGCGCCCGCGAACGTTCTCTTGGGCGTCGGGCATTGACGCATCGCGCCGAGTTCGCGCGCTCGCTCCGCATCCGCGGCCGCCACGTAAAAGCTCGGCGTCCTGCGATGATCGCGCACGAGAAACGTGCCGCCCTTTTCCAGGCGACCGAACAGGTGCACGACAGGTACGCGTTCACGGATCCGGTAGCTCGCCTGCATGACGAAACCGCGTACTTTCATGGAACGGGCAACCTCCGGGAGCGAAATGGTCGGCGGCGCTCGTATTGTGATCGACGGCCCGGTCGGGCCGAAGGTCGAGCCATCAGGCGAGGACTTCGGGGTACTTTCATGGAACGGGCGGCCTCCGGGAGCGCAGCGGGCGGCGGCGCCCGTGCCATGATCGACGGCCCGGTCCGGCCGAAGGCGGAGCCGTCAGGCGAGGACTTCGGGGCACGTTCATGGGTCAATACTAACGCTGACCCGTCACAAACGCCGACTCGCAACGCGGTCGACCGACGCGACTTGGCGCTATGGCCACATATGCGTACCGCCACACACCGCAATAGCCTGACCCGTGACGTAGGCGCTGGCATCGGACGCCAGAAACACGGCGATGCCCTTCAGATCCTCGGGTTCCCCGAGTCGGCGTAACGGGGTGTTGGTCTCGGCGTTGCGTTGCGCCTCGGGGTTATCCCAGAGAGCCTTGGCGAAGTCCGTCTTGATGACTCCCGGACAGATCGCGTTCACGCGTACGCCCGCCGGGCCGTATTCGAGCGCGAGATTGCGCACCAAGGCTATGTCCGCAAGTTTCGAGATGCTGTAGGTGCCGAGCATCGCGGAGGCCGAAAACGCCCCGGTAGACGCAGTAATCATCATGCTGCCTCCGCCTTTCGCAACCATATCCGGCGCGACCATCTGGCACAGCCAATGGTTGGAGCGCACGTTGGTGTTCATGATCTTGTCGAAGGCCGAGTCCGGAATCTCGGACATCGGGCCGTAGAAGGGGTTGACCCCGGCATTGGCGATGAGAATATCGATGGGACCCAGACGCGACCGGGTCTCGGCGACGAGGGCTTCCAACTGATCCTTGTAGCCCACGTTGCACGCGATCGCGATGGCCGATCCCTCGCCGCACTTGTCGTTGATTCGCGCGACCGCCGCTTCGCATTGCTCGATTTTGCGGCTCGACACGACCACCCTGGCGCCGTGCTCCGCCAATCCTTCCGCCATGTGCAGGCCCATCCCCTTGGATGCGCCGGTCAACAGCGCAACGCGGCCGGTCAAGTCGAACAGCGTCGTTTCCACTCCCATCGTTGGCTCCAGTCCGGGTCAAGCCGCGTAGGTTATGGGAAGCGTCCCCCGGATCACAACGGGACGGGTGTTCCCGTTCGATGCTGCAAGACGAAGCGTCAAATGTCTTGTACCATAGGACGAATTGCCGAATGTGATCCAAGATCTACAGGAAGAGTGATGGCGTCCCGTGCTCCTCAATACGATGCCGACTACTTGACTCGCGTCTCTCGTGTCCGGGAGGGCGTTCCCGTCGCCGACGCCGTCGAAGTCATGCGAGCGTGGTCCATACCAGTAGCGCGATTCGCCACGGTGCTTGGCATTTCCGAACGCCAATGGGGCCGTGCGCGGTCCGAGGCGTCCAACGCAACGCTTTCGCCGGTCGCGTCGGATCGGCTGATGCGGGTCGCCCAAGTATTCGACCACGCGAAGACGATCTTCGACAACCAGGGCAATGCCGTCGAGTGGTTCGTGACATCCAATCCCGCCCTTTCCGGTGAGGCACCGCTGTCGCTGCTGGACACCGATGCTGGCGTCCACGAGGTTGACGACGTACTCACACGGCTTGAATTTGGGGTATACGCCTAACGGAGCACTCGCCGGTGCCGATCTCGGTCGACCATGCGCCTATACCGCCTGACACTCCCAAAGCACAGGGACTCTGCCTTGTCTGGCGAAGGAGCGCTGCGCGTCGGCGGGCGTTGGACGCCGGCGGGGTTCCCAACTGTATACGCCTCGAGTTCCATCGCGCTCGCCGCCCTTGAAACGCTGGTACACGCGCCATCGCCGGTCACTCCCCTGCATTGGGTGACCATGATCAACGTGCCGGATTCGATGCTCATCACAACCATCGGGGCCGATAGCTTGCCGGACGATTGGCGCTACACGCCTGCGCCGCCCGCGCTCCGAGCGATGGGCAAAGCTTGGCTTCACGCCGAGGAGACGGCTATCCTGCGCGTTCCGTCGGCCATTGTTCCGCCGGAGTGGAACTACATCCTGAATCCGCTGCACACCGCGTTCGGGCAACTTGCGATCCACGAATCCGGTCCGTTCGAAATCGACATACGACTGTTTCGATCAACGCGTTGATCCCGCCGGTGATCGGTCGCCATTTGATCGCCAGCGCCGCCAGACACGCGAGGGTGCGGCGCCCGGACCGTCGCACGAATCCGGGTTGAAAATGGCGTCATCCAACCCCATATATGCAGCGTGGCAAACCGTCCCCCAACGCGGTTGCTACAAAGATCCTTGACCAGGCAAATGCACCCTATGACACGACTCGACGCAGCAGGTTTTCGCGGGGGCAAAGGCCGCCCGTTGCGACGTTTGGTCCACGATTTCTGGACCACCGTACAGCGGGCGGGATCGCCGCGAATCACGCCCAACACGCTTGCCCTCCCTCGTCCAGGGGTACGGGGGCCACGTTCGTGCGCGTCAACTCGTCGATCCGTGCACCTTTCGGAAAACTCCGCCATGTCATGTATGACAGGGCGCGAGGGGGTCGAGAACGACGACGCACAGACTACAAATGCTGGTTGCGATGCGTTCCCGGCACCGGGACACATTTGCTGTCACGCGGTGGCCTGACCCGGTCTGCCAGTTTCAGAAAAGCGGCCGCCAACTTCGGACCCGCTCCCGCGTCCTCGTGCTTGAAGAACGCGAATCCGTAGCGCACGCCCGTTTCATCGGCACGAACCAGCCAGCGCGCGAGCGCGCCTTCGTCGTACGCTTCCCGGCGCAGGCGAAAATAGACCCAGTCGGTCGTCGCGAGGACCGTCGGCAACGCCATCTTGCCGTCGTCGGAAACGCAAATGGCGGCGCCCCGCCGGCGCAACACATCCATGACTTCCTCATCGAACCAGGAGACGTGGCGAAACTCGAACGCAGCCGGGAGTTCTCGCGGCCACCTGTCCAGGAACGTATCAAGGCGCTCCACGTTCTTGCGGAGATAGGGAGGCAACTGGAACAGGACGCAGCCGAGTCGGTCTTCGAGCATCGCCACCCGCTCGGCCAGAAATGCGCCATCGTCGTCGAGTCTCGACTGATGGGTGAGTCGACGCGGCGCCTTGATGACGAAACGAAATCCCTCCGGAACGGCATCGCGCCAGTTTTCCAGCACATGCGTTCGCGGCATCCGATAGAACGTGTTGTTGATCTCGACGGCGGGGAGTCTCTGCGCGTAATGCGCCAACATCGCTCCTGGCGCGATCGTCTGCGGGTAGAAAACGCCCTTCCATTCCTTGTAGCTGTAGCCGCTGGTACCGGCGAACCACTGCATGCCTCATCCCCCGAGACGCTGATAGATCTAACATAGCAAACGGGCGCTCGGACATCGCGCCGAGCCTTGCCCCCCCAAGGGTGCGCACAACGTCGCATCGGGTGGGTTTTTTCGTCAGAATTGACCACGGTTCAAGGACAACGACGGACTCGCGGCGATGGAAGCAAACATAGCCTGGCGAAGGGACGCGGTTTTCTCCGCCCGCGCGGACAGCGGCCACGAAGTCACTATAGACGGACCTCCGGAACTAGGAGGCACGAACGCCGGCGCGCGACCGATGGAACTGATGCTCCTCGGTGTCGGCGGGTGCACCGCGTTTGACGTAGTGCACATTCTGCGGCGCGGCCACGCCCGCGTGTCCAAGTGCGAAACACGCGTGACCGCGGAACGCGCCGAAACGGATCCGAAAGTATTTACGAACGTTCACATTCAATTCACCCTGGCGGGCAAAGGCCTGACGCAGCGCAAGGTTGCGCGCGCGGTGGAGCTTTCCGCGACCAGGTACTGCTCCGCCTCGATCATGCTGCAGCGTGCCGGCGTCACGGTGACCCACGGATTCGAACTGGAATGACGGAGCAGAGACGATCGCCACCGACGGCCGGTCTGCGCCACGTCGCGCTATTCGCGCGCAACTTCGACGCGACAGTCCGCTTTTACACCGATGTCATGGGCATGCGCATCGAGTGGAGACCCGACAGTGACAACTGCTACCTCACAAGCGGCAACGACAACCTGGCGTTGCACCGGGCGACCCGGGAACCGGGAGAGGACCAGAGGCTCGACCATATCGGCTTCATCCTCGACCGAATCGAAGATGTGGACGCCTGGCACGCATTCCTGGTCGCGGAGAAAGTTGAAATCGTCGATCCGCCGAAGACGCATCGGGACGGCGCGCGAAGCTTCTACTGCAAGGACCCGGAGGGCACGTCGGTCCAGCTCATCTACCACCCGCCGCTGAGCAGCGGAGGACGCGACGCCGAACCCCGGCCTTAAGGCGGTTTCTTCCCTTCGCGTTTGCCTGAGGGGCTAGTGTTCCGTCAAGCCTAAAAATGCGAGTGTAGCTGCGAGGGATTTTTGGTTCCTGGCGAGGCGCGACGACGCGGTGTGGCAGGCACCACACAAGGAGGAGCAACGAAGCCAGGGGCCAAAAAGACCCGCAGATACCCGTAGATTTAGGTTTGACGGAGCACTAGATCCGGTAGGCAGACTCTGTCATCAATTTGGACGCCAGGGTCATGGCTTCCCTGACCGGTTCGGGGAATTCGACGCCACCTTCCCGCCTGGCATTTTCGCCGTGCCGCGACTCGTCGGCGCGCATCTCCTCAAGGATCGCGCGGCTGCGCTCGTCCGTATCGGGCAGATCGCGAATGTGGCGGTCGAGGTGTCGCTTCACCTGGTCTTCCGTCGCCTCGACAAACCCGAGGCTCACCTTATCTCCGAGAACCCCGACCGCTGCTCCCAACGCGAACGAAGCTGCGTAGAACACCGGGTCCAACATGCTCGGGCGGCCGTCGAGTTCGTCGAGTCGCTCCCGACACCAAGCGAGATGGTCGTTCTCTTCGGCGGCTGCGGATCTCAACGCTTCCCGCACTTGTCCGTCGCGCGCCGTCAACGCCTGACCTTCGTACAGTGCCTGGGCGCAGATCTCGCCTGCGTGGTTTACGCGCATCAAGCCCGCCGCGTGTTTGCGCTCCGCTTCCGTCAGCGTGCCCTCATCCGCCTCCGGTGCCTCACGCTCCGCGATACCCCCGCCGGTCAGCGCCCGTAACGCGCGGTCGAACACACCGATCAGGTCATCCGCTCCGCTCATACCGCTCCTCGCCTTCGGTCCTGACTAGCATCCGAGGGTATATCCCCTGCGGCGATGTTGCAAAGCAGCGGCCGGGCAAAACACGGGCCCGAGGGCGACGGACTCTGTGGCGCTAGTCGGCCATCGGCACAGCAGAAATTCCGAGGCGCGTCAGCGTGATCAGCGCGTAGGCGCGATCGCCCGCAGCACCGCCGCGAATCACCACGGGGCCGTCGGGATCAAGTCTGTCCGCGGCTTCGCGGAGCGCGTCGAGCGGCGTCTCGTCGAGATCCAGCGTCTGGGTGATCCCACCTGGGGCATCCAGGAGCGGGTATTCGCCGATCAGCACCCGGACTGCATCGCCCGGAATCACCAGCAGGACGGTATCCCGACGCACCTGGTATTCGCCCTCGGCACCAATCTTTCGGCGCACAAAGGCGACGTCCTCGCCAAAGAAATCGCCCGCCTGAAATAACGCTCCGGCGCGCACCACCGCGCCCGCCTTGACGATGTATACGGCGTCTTCCGCAGACAAACGCTCGTCCGCCAGAAGGCGGCGTTCTTCCGCGCTGCGCAGCAGCCTTTGCCACGAGACCGCGGGCAAGACCTTGACCAGGGGCGATGCAAGCAGCCGGTCGAGCCACGGCTCGACGGGGCCGACGTCCGGCTCCGGCAGACCGCTCGATTGCAGCAGAAACTCGATGGGCGCCACGTCGACGGACAAGACGCGGGTGCTGGCGCGGGTCTCGAGGGCGATATCGTCCCCGGGACGGTATATCTCGCCTTCAACGCGCCGACGCTTCCCGCCGGGTTCGACTGCTTCGACTGCGCCGTCAAGAAGATACAGGGTCCGATCCAAACGCCGGCCACGCCGTAGCAGCCATCGGTTCGCCGGCAACTCGATCAGGCTCGCGTGCTTCGACGCAATGGCGAGGGCGCGATCATCGAGCCCCGCGAACGGTTCGAAGCGTTTGAGCAAGTGCGCCAACATGGACACATCTTCTCAAACCTCGCGTCTGCGCTCTGTCAGCCCTTTTCCCGATCGATTGCGCGAAATGCGATGTCCTTTCTGTAGTACGCATCCGCCCAGGCGATACCGCCGACACGATCGTAGGCCAAGGTCCGCGCCGCGCCGACCGAGTCGCCCAAGGCGGTCACGCACAGCACCCGGCCACCGGCGGTGACGGTGCGACCGCCGGCAAGCGCAGTACCCGCGTGAAAGACCTTGGTATTGCCCAGCGTGTCGTCGAGACCGGCGATGGCATGGCCGCTCGCATAGGCCAGCGGATAGCCGCCCGCAGCCATGACGACGCCAACGGCGGCCCTTGTGTCCCACTGCAGGTCCACGCCGCGAAGATCGCCCGCAAGCGCCCCTCGGCACAGTGCCACAAGGTCGCTTCTTAGGCGCATCAGCACGGGCTGCGCCTCCGGATCGCCGAAGCGACAGTTGAATTCGATGACCTTGACCGACCCGTCCGGCGTGACCATCAGTCCGGCGTACAGGAACCCCTGGTAAGGCGCGCCTTCGGCGGCCATTCCGTCTACGGTGGGATGGATCACCTCGTTCATGATCCGGGCATGCACTTCCGGCGTCACCACCGGCGCCGGCGAGTAGGCGCCCATGCCTCCGGTGTTGGGGCCCAGGTCACCGTCGTCGCGCGGTTTGTGGTCCTGCGATGTCGCGAGCGGAACCACGTTCTCGCCGTCCGTGACGCATATGAAACTCGCCTCCTCGCCTTCGAGATACTCTTCGATGACGATCTCCCGCCCGGCGTCGCCAAAGCTGTCTCCGCCCAACATGCCCTCGGCGGCAGCGACCGCTTCGTCCTCGTCGAAGGCGACAGTCACGCCCTTCCCCGCAGCCAGCCCACTCGCCTTGATGACGATGGGCGCGCCGTGGCGGCGGATATGATCCCGCGCTGCACGAAGCTCGGTGAAGGATTCGTAGCGGGCCGTCGGAATGCCGTGGCGGACGAGAAATTCCTTGGTAAAGACCTTCGATCCCTCCAGCCGCGCGGCCGCCTTCGACGGTCCGAAACAGTCAAGGCCGCGCGCGTCGAAGTAGTCGCGCACCCCATCGACGAGGGGCGCCTCCGGTCCAACCACGGTCAGTCCGCAGTCGTTGTTCCGAGCGAAGTCAGCCAGCGCGCGGAAATCGTCGACGCTGATGTCGATATTTGTCGCCTTCGGCTCAGTGGCCGTGCCCGCGTTGCCGGGCGCGACATAGACCCGTTCGACCGCTTCCGACTTAGCCGCCGACCAAGCGAGGGCGTGCTCCCGTCCGCCGCCACCGATGATCAGGACATTCATGCGAACAACCCGATCAGTGCCGGAAATGCCGAACAGACGTGAATACCATCGCCAGACCATGCTCGTCGGCGGCGCCGATCACCTCGTCGTCCCGGATGGACCCGCCCGGCTGTATGACAGCGGCAATACCCGCCTCGGCCGCAGAGTCGATACCGTCCCTAAACGGGAAGAATGCATCCGACGCCATCACCGCCCCGGACACTGTGATGCCCTCGTCCTGCGCCTTCATCGCCGCGATCCTCGCGCTGACGACACGGCTCATCTGTCCGGCGCCCACACCCACCGTGGCGCCGCCGCGCGCAAACACGATGGCATTCGACTTCACGAACCATGCCACCCGCCACGCGAACATGAGATCGGACATCTCCTCGGGCGTGGGGACACGCCTTGTCACGATTTTGATGGCTGTTTCGTCGACGCACAGGGTATCCGCGTCCTGCACCAACACACCGCCGCTGACGCGCTTGAGATCATGACGCCCCGCCGCCTGCGCGAATTCGCCCACCTCCAGCAACCGCAGGTTCTTCCTGACCTTGGCGGCCTGCGCCGCAGCCGCCTCCACCCGCGGCGCCACTACTATTTCCGCAAACTGTTTGTTCAACACCGCCGCCAGGGTTTGCGCATCGAGCGTCCGATTGAAGGCAATAACCCCGCCAAAGGCCGAGGTCGGATCGGTAGCGAAAGCGCGTGCGTAGGCGACGCCGATATCGGCGGCTACCGCAACGCCACACGGATTGCCGTGCTTGACGATGACGCAGGCGGGCTCGTCGAACACCCGGACGCACTCCAGGGCGGCGTCGGTATCCGCCAGGTTGTTGTACGACAGCGCCCTGCCCTGGATCTGTGTAAGACGCGCCAGGGAACCCTCTGGCGGATTCGCTTCGGCATAGAACGCCGCGCGCTGGTGCGGATTTTCGCCATAGCGAAGGTCGCTCTTTTTGGTGAAGCCGAAAGTCAGCGCTTCCGGGAAGCCCTTGGTCGCCGCCACCGGGTCACGCGCGAAGTAGGCGGCGATCCCGGCATCGTAGTGCGCGGTGTGCGCGAAGGCCTTGGCGGCAAATCGCGCGCGTTGCGCCAAGATCGAGCCGCCACCCTCAAGCGCTTCGATAATCTCCGGATAGTCGTCGGGATCCACCACCGCCAGAACCCAGGCATGGTTCTTTGCGGCCGCGCGCAACATGGCCGGACCGCCAATGTCGATGTTTTCTATCGCGTCTTCCCGCGTGCAATCCCCACGCGCAACCGTCGCCTCAAACGGATACAGGTTCACCACCACCAGGTCGATGCGCGGAATTCCCTGGGCCCGCATCACTTCCGCATCGTCTGCGCGCCTGCCGAGGATGCCGCCATGGACCTTGGGATGCAGGGTCTTTACGCGGCCCTCCATGATCTCCGGGGAGCCCGTATAGTCGGCGATTTCCATCGCCTCGATGCCCGCCGCAGCGAGTGCCGCCCGCGTGCCGCCGGTGGAAAGCAGTTCGATGCCGAAGCCAGTGAGGGCACGGGCCAACTCCACAACCCCGGTCTTGTCGGAGACGCTCAGAAGCGCCCTTTCAACCTGTAACTTCGCGTTCAAGTCAATCCAACATCGAGAGAACCTGTGACGGGAAAGATGAGATCACCGTTCGAACCTCTCGTCCGATCGGTCGAATATCCGCCCCGGAGCAAATAGTAACCCCTCGTCGGGGCAACAAGAAATCGCAACGGCACTACACCAACAGCTTCTCGCTGCGATAGCGCCAGACCGCCAGCAGACCGAGCAATGCGCCGATCACCACCGTGCTGGTGGCGGAAACCGCGAAGTAGACGGGGTCGATCGATTCGGCCTTGACAATGTCCGTGAGGAGGAGGTGCTGCGACAGGCTCGGCACCAGCATCATGGAGATGGTGGGTTGCATCGGGTTCAGGACGATCAGGATGATCGGCAACGTGGGCAGCAGCATGGCGATGCCGGTGTAGCTCTGCGCTTCCTTGAAGCTCTTCGTAAACGCGGTCACGGCGTTTAGGAGGCCCGCGCCCAGGACGGCGATAGGAGCAAGTACGACAAACGCCATCGCGCACTCCGCCAATCCAAGGTGCGCGTCCATGCCTACCTCCGCTAGCGGCAGGTAGTCCACGGCAACCGCGAACGCCGCGATGCCGATGATGAGCGCGACAGCCATGAAAAACGCCGTCGCGGCGAGTTTTCCCGCGACCAGCGCGCCCCGCGAAACCGGCAGCGTGAGGAGCGGTTCGAGCGATCCGCGTTCGCGCTCCCCCGCCGTGGAATCGACCGCGACATGAAGTCCGCCGAGAAAGCAGGAGAAGAGCAGGAAATACGTGAACGCCCCCAGGAGCAACACCGAACGCCCCGATGGGGTCGACACGTCGTCGTTGAGAACCGCCAGCGGGCGGGCGACGGCAGGGTCCACGCCGCGCAACTGCAAGCGCAACGCCCCTACCAGTCTGCTGTACCTATTGAGCGCTCCGCGGACTCGGGCCACGGCGGTTTGCGCCGAGGCGTTCCCGCCGTCGGACACGACCCATACCCGAGCCGCATCCCCATCGCCGAGGGCGGTGCCGAATCGTTCGTCGATGACGAGGCCAACATCGGTTTCGCCGCGTCGCACGGACTCCCGCAGATCCTCGCGATTGTCGAAGGCCGTTGCATCGGCATCGATCAGGCGCTGCGCAAGGTAGGCGACAAGATTGGGTGCGTCGGCAGCGTTCAGGACGGGAACCTCGATCGTACTCTCGCCCTCGTCGATCGTACGCTCGACGGCGAAGTTCATGATGACGGCAAACAACACGGGACCGAACAAGGCGCCCGACAGGCTCGAAATCACCGCACGCCGGTCGCGCAGCGTGTCGCGAACTTCCTTCGTGAGCACGGTGAGGACCGCTCTCAAACGATATCCCCTTCCGAGCCGATCGCGGCAACGAATGCGTCTTCGAGATCATCGCAACGCGTTTTGTGGCGAATTTCGTCTGGCGTCCCCGATATGGCGACGCGCCCGTCGGAAATGATCACCAGATCGTCGCACAGCATCGCGACTTCCTGCATGACATGACTCGAGAAAAGGATGCAGCGGCCATCTCGCTTGAGGTCCAGGATCACTTCGCGCAGGGCGCGGGCGGCCACGACGTCGAGACCATTGGTCGGTTCGTCGAGAATGACGGTCTGCGGCCGATGGACCAGCGCGCGCGCGAGCGCGACACGGATGCGTTGACCGTGTGAAAAGCCCTTGGCGCGTCGGTCCGAGAGGTCGCCGATGCCGAGCCTGTCCATCACGGTGTTGGTGGCTCTGCGTGCTTCGCGACCCGGCATTCCCTGCATCGCCGCGTAGTAGGCGATGTTCTCGCGTGCGGTCAGATTCGGATACAACCCGGATAGATGGGGCAGCGCGCCGATCTGTCGGCGGACGGCCAGAGGTTCGGCGGCGACATTGACGCCGTCCACGCGGGCGTGACCACTATCGGCTCTTATGACCGTGCAAAGTACGCGCAGCGTGGTCGACTTGCCGGCACCGTTCGGCCCGACCAGGCCCGTGACGCGTCCATCGTTCGCCCGGAAGCTGACGCGATCCATGGCGACGATATCGCGGAATCGTTTCATCAGGCCCTCGGCCTCGATCATGGCGGCGGCCCCATACGCGTGGTGAAGATCGGGAATCCGTCCACCGCTTCCAGACAGGGATCATCGAACACGGTGGGGTCGGCACTATCGACAAACGCGGCCAACAGTCGAGGCACACAACCGGTAGTGAGCTGACCGTGGGCCTGGTGCGGCAGCGTCACATGCCGATAGTTGGTCAGGCCTCCCACCGACATCTCGGCGTAGGACGGCGGCGTGACGGGATCGTCTTCGCCGGAAAGCAGAATCACCGGCACGGCGGTTTCCAACGGGCTGGCGAAATCGTCGTCGATGTATCCCCGGGGCCACGATTCGCAGATTTGCTCCAGCGCGTCAATCTGGACCGGACCCAGAAAAGTTTCCTCCAGGGCCGCCCGGTCCACCCGGCCCCAGAACGGAACATCTTCGGTACACACGACAGCGAAATGCATTCCATAGCTGATGGCGCCGTGGACGTCCTCGCCCACCATCAGCACTTGCGCCGCCAGCGGCCCGTAGTCTCCTTCCGCGGCCGCGCGCACCAGTATCGGGATCAGCGCCGCAGTCTGCGGCGAGTATGTCAGCAAGCGCACGATGCCGGCGGCCAGGTGGTCGGTCAGGGTCAACGTCGTGGGGACACCCGTCCTGGGATGCGGGACCGCAATGGTCGGCGGCGACTCTTTCAGGCGCGTCAGGAGTTCCCGGAGATGATCGCCCAAATCGGGATACTGCTCCGCGCAGGCGGGCGTCGCCGCGCAACGCGCGAGCAACCGGTCCAGCGCGCGTTGCGCATCGATTGCGGCGCCCGGTCCAATGGCGAGACTCGGCGGCACCACGCCATCCAGGATGACCGTGCGCGCATGTTTCGGATACCGCTTGAGGTAGTGCTGGGCAACCCGCGTACCGTAGGAGATCCCGTAGATGTTCAGCGACGGATAGCCGAGGGTTTCGCGCATCAACTCGAGGTCTCGCACCGCCGCACTTGTCGTGAAGAAGGCCGGATCGTGCGACAGCCCGTCGACGCATTCGGCGCCAAGGCGGCTAAAGGTCGCCGAATCGAGAAAGACCTCGTCGCGTTCGATGTTCTCGCAGCGCAGAGGCGTCGACAGCCCGGTGCCGCGTTGGTCGACCAGCACGATATCGCGCGTTCGACGAATCCTTGTAAACGCCCACTTCGTCTGTGCATAAAATGTTGTCGAAGCTTGGCCAGGTCCGCCCGCGATCAGCGTGAACGGATCGGGCTCCGGGGTACCCGCCAGCGCGGAAATCCTGGCCACGAACAGTTCGATGCGTTCGCCATCCGGCTTACGGGGATCCAGCGGCACCTCCAGCATGGCGCACTCGGCCGCCGATTCAGAGCGCTCGCCGATTGCGGTCAGGACGCAGGGTTCGAAGTCGACCGCCGCCAGCGGACAAATCGCGCAGAGCAACAGCGACCCAACAGCGATCCACCGCGACATGGCGGTCAAACGGTTCAAATCGGTTCCTTGCGGTGCGCAGATTGAGCGCGGAATGCTCCCCGCAAGCGCGAGCGCCTGTCAAGCAACGCGATGTCGCGACGCCTAGCTCAAGGGTGCGGGAAGTTCACAGCCGATGACGCCGCACGCGAACTCGTAGATGAACCGAAGCTGCGGCTCCGATGACCAGTCGTCAAACCGGTACGCGAATACCTGGACCACCAGCGCCAAGACCGCCACGATCATTCCGGCCCAGAGCAATGCGATCCGGTGCCAGCGGCGTTGTTCGCCGTCCGGCGGCGGGGTGGCTTGCGGTGCATCGTCCGCCTGATTCCCGCCCGGCTGGTCGGCCTCGGGGGTTTCAGCAGACCTGGCGCCGCCGGAATCGAACAGCGCCAGACAGATTCCGCACCGTACCCGTCCCCCGGCGACAGCGAGCTGGTCTTCTCGCGCGCGGAAACGCGTATGGCAACGGGGACACTCTACTATCAGGGCTTCCTGCGGAGATTCGGACACGTGTTCAGTTATGTTCGCCGTGCAGGAGGACCCACTCCTCCAACCTCTTCGGCGCGCGGAACTCGAAGTCCGGGTAGGCGCGCACCACCTCGTCGGCCTGATCCGCCAGGACGCCACCAAGAACCAGCGCCCCCCCGGGCGCCACGCTGGCGGAGAGCCGGGGCGCCAATTCCACAAGTGTACCGGAGAGGATATTCGCCATGACGATGTCGAACCGTTGAGTGGCACCTTCAGCCACGCCGCCCGACCGATCCTCCCTCTGCAGAAACTCGCTGCTATGTTCTACCGCGAAGCATACGCCGTTGCGCGCCGCGTTCGCCTCGGTCGCCGTCAACGCCTGGGGGTCGTGATCGACGCCGACGACGCGCTCGGCACCCAGCAACTTCGCGGCGATCGCCAGGACCCCGGAGCCGCAACCGTAGTCCAGCATCGAACGGGAGCGCATGTTCCGTGCCGCGAGCCACTCCAGACACAGCCGCGTCGTCGCATGGCTCCCTGTTCCGAAGGCGAGCCCCGGGTCCAGGCGCAGGACTACCGGAGCCTGCCCCGTCGGCATCGCGCGCCCAGCTTCCGGTCCGGGATCTCTCGTGGAACATGGGCCGGGGGCATCGCTGCCAGCAACGTCCGTTGCATGTCGCTCGGACGGAATGATCGTGAGGCGTCCAAACTTCCTGACGGCGGAGAACCGCCGCCAGGCGTTCACCCAGTCCTCGTCCGCCAGAAACTCGATGTCGACCCGCCGATCAGGAAACGCCGAACGCACCGCGGATAGATCCGCGTCGACTTCGAACAGTCCCGCGACCCGCGCCGCCGGCCACGCGTCAAGGTCCGGCATAGCCCCCGGATCCGGTTCGAGAAGCGGGCTATCGCCGTCATCGAGATACGTGACCGCAACGGCCCCAAGGGTGGATAGCCTTTCGCCGACAGCCTCGGCCAATCGGCCCGACGCCCCGATTTCGATCCGAATCCAGGGCATGTGCCGCCCTATCAGACGATGCCAAAGAGAGGCGTCCCGGTCCCGATCGCCCGCCCGCTCTCCAACAAGGATTCGACGATCATACCGGCGCGGTCAGACTCGATTCTGTTCATCGTCTTCATGCACTTTCATGCTCTCGATTCCAGCATGCGGACGGCCGCGCGCATTGCGCAGTCGTAGCCATACGCGCCCAAGCCCGAGATGACGCCGCGCGCGATATCGGAGAAGTAGGAGCGGCGGCGAAAGTCCTCGCGCGCGTGCACGTTGGACAAGTGGACCTCAATGAAGGGAATGTCCACGGCGAGCAAGGCGTCGCGCAATGCGACGCTCGTGTGCGTAAAGGCGGCGGGATTGACGATGATGAACTCGATGTCTTCGCTCTTCGCGCGCTGGACCGCGTCGACCAGATCGTGCTCGGCGTTACTCTGGAAAGCGTCCACGACATGGCCGCGCCCGGCAGCGTATTGCTTTGCGCGGGCATTGATATCGTCCAGGGTATCGGCCCCGTAGATATCCGGCTCCCGCGCGCCGAGCAGGTTCAGGTTCGGGCCATGCAACAGCAGAATACGCGCCACTATGCGGTTTTCCTCCGCTCGCGCCGGATACGCCAAGGCGCGGGCTGTCGATCAAGTTAGCGGCAAGATCATAGCAGCGGTCCAGTCGCTGGCGTGAGCCCTGCTAGTGTCACTAGCCCGCCAGATACTTCCGCGCCATCCGCAGCATCGATTCCTCGTCTGTCAGCCGCGCCAGATCTTCGATATCGATCCAGGCGAGATCGATCGACTCCGGGCCGACCCGCAGACTCTCGGACGACGAAGCGCGAAGCGCGAAGCGCACGTCGTAGTGCAGGTGCGGCGGCTCCCCCTTCAAGGGCGGGATCGTGTGAATGTCGATATCCAGCACCGCGTTGCTGATCGGATGCACCGGCAGACCCGATTCCTCCCGCGCCTCGCGCAAGGCGACCGCCAGCGTATCCGGCTCGCCGTCGCTGTGGCCACCGAGCTGCAGCCACTTGCCAAGTTTGCGGTGGTGCGTCAGCAATACCCTCGAACCCGCCGGATCGACCACCCAGGCGGATCCCGTTACATGGCCGTCGTCAAAGCAATCGCGCTCGAAACATCGCGGCTGCGCTTCGATGAAGCGACGCAAGCGCGCGGCATCGGCCTCATCGGGATAACGCGCCCGGTAGGCGTCGATCATGCGTATGATTTTTTCTGGACGCATGCCTTGTTTCCTCCCAGGAATCGTCGCGCCCTCCTCTCGATGCGATCCAGATTCGCGACCTGACACTCCCAAATGACCATGACGCGCCAGCCGCGCGCGCGCAGCGCCCGCTCGCTCCTCCTGTCGCGCCTGCGATTGCCCTCCAGTTTGGGGACCCAGTAAGCCAACCGCGACTTGGGCATGCGCGCGTGTTTGCAACCGTCGTGCAGGTGCCAGAAGCAACCGTGCACGAAGATGACGCTTGACCTTCCCGGAAACACGAGGTCCGGCGTGCCCGGCAGGTCGGAGCGATGCAACCGGTAACGATAACCGATGCCGTGGAGGAGTTTCCGCACCGCCATTTCCGCCTTGCTGTCCCGGTTCTTGATCCGAGACATCAGGGCGCTTCGAGCGGCGGGGCTAAGGGTGTCGACCATCCGGGGCCGTCGCGACAAAATGCGTTGCGAGGCGCCAGGCCATTCGTTGCTTATCCCGGCCTGCCGCCAAGATGGGAGTCAGTTTTCCTTGTCGAAGAGCGCAGCGAGTTGCTCGGTCATCGCGCCGCCTAGCTGTTCCGCGTCGGTAATGGTCACGGCGCGGCGATAGTGATGCGTCACGTCGTGGCCGATCCCGATTGCGATAAGTTCGACTCCCGAATAGCTCTCTATCTGGTCGATGGCGTATTTCAGGTGCTGTTCGAGGTAGTTGTTCGGATTCACCAGCAGCGTCGAGTTGTCCACGGGCAGGCCGTCCGAGATCACCATCAGCACGCGGCGTTGCTCGGGACGGACCACGAGGCGATTGTGAGCCCAGATGAGCGCCTCGCCATCGATGTTCTCCTTCAGCAGTTCTTCGCGCATCATCAGCCCGAGGTTCCGCCGCTTGCGGCGCCATGGATCGTCCGCCGCCTTGTAGACGATGTGCCGAAGATCGTTGAGCCGGCCGGGATTGGCCGGTTTGCCATTGTTGATCCATTCCTCCCGCGATTGCCCGCCGCGCCATGCGCGCGTCGTAAAGCCGAGGATTTCCACGCTCACCGAGCACCGTTCCAGCGTGCGTCCAAGGATATCGGCGCACATTGCGGCGATGGTGATCGAGCGGCCGCGCATGGAACCGGAACTGTCGATCAACATGGTGACGACCGTGTCGCGAAAGTTGGTCTCTTTCTCCTGCTTGTAGGTGAGCGGATTCATGGGATCGACAACGACCTGGGCCAGTCGCGAGGTGTCGAGAATGCCCTCGTCCAGATCGAACGCCCACGCGCGCATCTGCTTGGCGAGCAGTCGGCGCTGCAACCGGTTGGCGAGTTTCGACGTGGCGTGCTGAAGCGGCACAAGCTGCTGATCCAGGAGTGTGCGCAAGCGGGTGAGTTCCCCCAACTCGCAAAGATCCTCCGCCAGGATTACTTCGTCGAATTCCGCGGTATAGGGCTTGTAGTCGACATTGACGCGGATACGTCCCAACTCGTCGGGCACGACCTTGGGCGCTTCCTCGTCGTCCGCATCGGCGGCGAGTTCGCTCATGTCCATATCCGCGTCCAGATCAACGATGACCGTTTCGCCGCCGTCGTCTTCATCGCCGAGCGTGTCGTCTTCGAGCACGACATCTTCCATCGACGCCTCGGAATCCGACTCCGACACATCGTCGACGGACTCCGTATCCCCCTCGTTGTCGCCGAGATCCTGGTCTTCGAACTCTGCGACCAGGCCCAGGTCCTTGAGGAGCGAACGGCTTGCGTCGGCGTACTCCGCCTGGTTGTGCAGCTTGTCGCGCAACAGATCGATGTGCTTGCCGGCGCGCTCCTCCACGTAGTCGCGCCAGAAACGGACCACGTTTTCCGCCGACGGCGGCAACTCCCGCCCGGTGATCCGCTGCCGCACGATCAGCCCCACGGCGACGCTCAAGGGGGCTTCCGTCTCGGCGGTGATGGTGTCGAACGCCGCCTGGCGACACAGCGCTTCGAGCGCGGCGTCGAGGTTGCGCGCCACGCCTTCCATCCGGAGCGTGCCGATGGACGCGATGCGCGCGTCCTCCACCCACTGGAACATCTCCTGGGCGGGACCGGCGGCGGGCGCGCGCGCGCGATGGGTCGCGTCGTCGTGATATCGGAGCTTCAGGGCGAATTCGTCGCTGACCCCGCGCACGGCATTCAGTTCGTCATCGGCGCAGCCCATGTTCGGCAATGGCAACTGCACGACGTTGCCGCGCATCGCCGGGCTACCCTTGCCGAAGTTGACCTCCAGGTCGTCGTTCTCCGCCAGCGCCCGCATCGTCGCCGCCGTGGCTCTTTTGAACAACTCAAGGGGGCTGTCTTCTTCACCCATGCCAAAGACCCGAAAACGATACTTCGGTCACTGTCGCAGCGTCAGACCTCGCGTCGCGTCGCCGAGATCCTCCCCCATGCAGCGCTGGTAGTACTCCGCCACCACCGGACGTTCGAGTTCGTCGCACTTGTTCAGGAAGGAGACGCGGAACCCGAAGGCGATGTCATTGAATATGTCGGCGTTCTCCGCCCAGGTCAGGACCGTCCTGGGCGACATGACCACCGAGATATCGCCGTTGACGAAACCCTTGCGGGTCAAGTCGGCGACGGACACCATGCTGGAAATGATGCGTCTGCCGTTGTCGCCTTCTTGCCAGGACTTCGCCTTGCCGTAGACGATCTCCACTTCCTGTTCGTGTTCCAGGTAGTTCAACGCCGTCACGATATTCCAGCGGTCCATCTGCCCCTGGTTGATCTGTTGGGTGCCGTGGTACAGGCCGGTGGTGTCGCCCAGTCCAACGGTGTTGGTAGTCGAAAACAGCCGGAATGCCGGGTGTGGCCGTACGACGCGGTTCTGATCGAGCAAAGTGAGCTTGCCCTCAACTTCCAGCACGCGCTGGATAACAAACATGACGTCCGGACGTCCCGCATCGTATTCGTCGAAACACAGCGCCGTCGGATGCTGCAACGCCCAAGGCAGTATGCCCTCCTTGAACGCCGTGACCTGCAGACCGTCTTCAATGACGATGGCGTCCTTGCCCACCAGGTCGATGCGGCTGATGTGGCTGTCCAGGTTGACGCGGATGCACGGCCAGTTGAGCCGCGCCGCGACCTGCTCCACATGCGTCGACTTGCCGGTCCCGTGATAACCCTGAATCATGACCCGGCGGTTGTGCGCGAAACCCGCGAGAATCGCCAACGTCGTGTCGTGATCGAATTGATAGGCCGAATCGATGTCGGGGACGTAGTCCGTGCGGTCTTTGAAGCCCGGCACTTCGAAATCCTGATCCAGCCCGAACGCCTCCCGCACGTTGACCGTGGTATTCGGCATCATGTCCGGCGACAAGCCCGATTCGTGAACACTCATCGGCAACGTGAGTCCTTGGCTTCGGGTCGGACATTTAATCACTAATCCGGCGCAATGGCTTGACCCGGCCCGTTTTTGATTGAAGGCCAACTCCCGAGAGATAGTCAGCCGCGCCTTCCAGTCCGCCTCCCGGCCGGCTCCATCGAGTTCGCGGCGCGCCCAGGCGACCGGTCAGTAGTTTCTCAACATGGAAAGACTTTCGCTAATCTTTCCACGGAAGGTTTACCTGCATAGGCACGACATCAGGAAATTGCTCGCCTTCGAGCGGGTCGAGAGTATCGCCTAGATAGCGCTCCATTTTTTCGCGTAGTCGCGGATCGCTCACGCTTGCCCATGAAACGAGCAGTTGTCCGCGCGACCTATGCCGTAGGATGTTGTTGTTGCGGCGATGCTCAGACAGCCGTTCTCGAATATCGCCTTGTCCGACTCTAGCGACGCGGTCGCCGCTGCACCAAATGATGTAAACGCCGACATCGCTCGTACTAGTGAGATTGAGTCGCTCTAGCGAGCAGAAATGACGGTCCTCGCCGCACCGGACCCAGTTCAGGATCATAAGACCGCTGTTTCCTCCAACGCATATGGCGGCGCTTGCTCGCGCCTTCGAATGCGGCCGCGCACCTCGCCTCGAAATTCGGAAACCTCGCGACCGAGCGCATGATGGTCTCTAGCGAGGCTGTCGATCTTTTTATCGAGACTATCAATCCTACTATTGATATTTCCCTCTAATTCGCCCAGTCGCTTATCAAAATCTGCGTTCAAATCTCGGCGGATTTTCCAAAGGAAGCCGACGAGCGCTAAGCCAACCGAGATAATGCCTATGAGTTCCGCGCTCATGCCTTTTTTGATCCGACGCTATCGGTCGTCGAGTTGCGCGCGAATTAGCGAAACAATTTTGCTCGTGTCAACATCCATGCTAGTGAGCGTTGAATCTATTAGATCGAGCTTTTCGCCGAGCGTGCGCAGCTCAAGTACGATCTGCGGTCCAGTCAGCGCCCCAATGTACGAATCTTTCATCGTCTCGACTCTCGTCTCGCGTTGACGCCGTTCATGGCGATTTCGCGCCGCTGCTCCGCGCTCAGTTTCTTCGCGCGAGCACGACCGCCCGCCTTGCCGGCAGCGCTTTTCTTCGCATCGACATAGGTCATTTAGAACAACCGACAAATCACTGTCAACATCTTTTTTTGACAAAGTTGTTAGTCGGACAAGCCAAATAGCAGGCGTCGCCCGACGCCGGGCCACCTGCCGAATGCAATAGCCGCAATGTCGGCGCGGGAGTAGCTATCCGCGCCTCGGCGAATAGGCAGGAAACTCTCGCAGCCTGCTGTGTGGCGTTGTCCAACGACCCGGTGACCCTAATTGTCGCGGGAAAATCGAGCGAAGCCCAGAAGGACAGCGCCATGCAAATATCAATGTGTCTCGCGCTCGCGCTCGCCCTCTTGTCCGCGAACGTCGCGGGCGAGGCGAAAACGGAGCAAGGCAGAAATGCTGATCGAGAAATACTCGCCGGACGATTCCAGCGGCGAGCGGATCGCCATGACGTGGCGGCCGGATGAAGCTGCGAGCGCCGGCCGGCACGCTGTGGATTTGTGGACGAGTCCTGCGGATCGGCGCGCGCCCTTCGGGGCGCCTCTCGCCCACAACCCCACAGCTTCGGCAACAAGTTTTTCTTCTCGAAAAAGAGGAAGACCCGAACCGCAAAAACGGGACATTTCTACTTTGCGTTGACATGCCGCGCCTTTTTTCAGAAGCCGCTGCGGGAAGGTCGGCACACAAGGTTTCTGCGCTCGCATCAGCCTAGCGCTCGCCGCACCTGCCGAGCGGTGTCACGGCGGGAGAGATCGCGAAATTCAAAACTGACCCGCTACCGGCCGGTCGGCCATCTTGATGCAAGCGCTTTCGCCCGCGTATAGTCTTGTTTCCTATCGTCTTTCAGGTGGCCTCCGTGGCATGCTGACATTCTCCGAAGAAGCGCTCCTGCTCCTGCTCGACGAGGAGGAGGGCATTTTCCAGTCGGTGGGCAAAACACATTGGAACTCGCCATGGCAGGCGCGGTACTGATGGAACCGGCGTTTGCCGACCGCATCGACACCGACCTGGAGCGCATGATGGTCATCGACCGGGCGCCGACGGGCGATCCGCTGCTCGACGATGTGCTGGAACGAATCGCCCAGGGCGAGGAGCACAACGACACCAGGGGGTGGATCGAGACCCTGGCCGTGGTTACCGGCCCGCTGGTTGCCGTGGACGTGGTACCGCCCGTTGACGCTGATCTTGGCGCCACCGGGGAGCAAATCCAGTCCCGCTGGACTATTGTCTGGAACCGGATCAACCCTTGGAGCAAGCCGACGCGGACGCCCGGCATCGTCTCGGTTCTGCCGACCTGTACATCAGGCCACCCGTGGAACAGTTCAGGATCCTGGATTTCAGCGTCGCCGACCAGGCGGTCGAAATCGGCTACGCCCACAGCATGGCCGAGCTAGCCGCGTGGACGAAGCATGAGCAGTAGCCCGGCCCGCGCCACGCGGCGCCAGCAAAGCGCCATCGCCCAAATACTGGTGCCATTGCGTGAACAAGGCGATAAGCCACCGCTTTTCCACATGGCCGCCGGTTACGGCGATATGCGTTTCTTCAAGCAGGTCGCGGACGGGATCGACAACCGGCCCGTCTATGGGTTGCAGCCTCCCGGCCTGAAGTCGGTCCAGTGCATCCGCCAAAAATCGCTCCACTGGCTTGTCGGCGAGTACATCCTGCAGATCAAACGCGTTCAGGAAACAGGCCCCTATTACCTGTCGGGCTATTCCGGCGGAGGCCTGCTGATGGTCGAGACGGCCAAGACTCTGATCGAGGCCGGAGACGACGTCGCCCTCCTCGTCGTGATGGACCCACCGTTGCAGGTGCCGCGCTGGTTGACGTTGTTCTACATGATCCTCTACAGGCTCTGCAACCTGACGCTGGCGACCGACGACATCCGGTGGCGCATCATTCGCAACTCGAACAACCGGCTGCTGCGCTGGGTCTCGGACGAAGGCATGTGCACCCACATGGCGATCTTCAAGGATCTCGAGGTCAGGTCCTACCCCGGCCGCATCATCTACATTCGACCCGAGAAGTCATGGATACGACTGCTCAACCTGACCCGGATCGGCAGAACCTGGCTCGATGTCGCCGAACACGGAACCGAGATTTTCTGGACGCCCGGCACGCATCACACCATGTTGCTGCAGGGACAGGTGGAATTCGTTACGGCCATTGTCAAGGATTGTCTCGCGCGAGGCGGTTCGAGCGACCGCACGGCGCCAATGGAGGCCGGTTCCGATACCCCGAAGTAAGCGCGAACTCTCCGGCCTGCTGGGCTCCCTGCGCGAGGACTGCGCTTGCTCGGCGGGCTGCTTCGCGGCCGTCCGCGGAAGGGCATGAGAGCGTCGATCTCGGACAAAGCCTTGGTTCATTGGTACCTGAACCCCCCGAAACCCACTTCGGACTAGCCGAAGAACGCGAAGTCCTCGGTGTCGTTGAACGGGAAGCGACGCGCGCCCGGCGAGTTCTCGATGCCCAGGTAGCGGCGCAGCGCCTTGAGGACGTGCTTCCGGCATGACCACATTCGCGATATGTCGGAAGTTCCACGTTGCGAGATAGTCGACGCCGTCGGTCGCCGCGGTCGCGACATGGACCGCGTCTTCCGCCGTTTCCACCAATAATTCTTGGAATACAATGATTCATGACGCTCGCACCCCAATTCGTACCACGATTTTGCGAGGTTTGAAGTGGTACTCCCTACTCGTTCGACCGCCATGTTGAGACATGGACACACCACCATCATGGCTGTCCGCGACGAGCATTGCGGAGGCGACGCGGGCACCCAACTTCCCCGGCGGGAGTTGCCTTCGGATGGCGTTTTATTGGCCTTGGCGCAGTTTGCCAACTCAACCCGGCGCCGATAATCTACCGTCGCCCGCCAAGGTTGGCAGCAGCCCGATTTCGGCACCGCGCTCGCTTTCCGCTCGTCTCAACTCGTACAGCTTCTGCAGGTTTAGCCAGAACTCGCCCGACGTCCCGAAGAACCGGCCCAGGCGCAGCGCGGTGTCGCCCGTGACTGCACGGCGACCGTTCAGAATTTGCGTGATGCGGTTCACCGGCACTTCGATCCGCCGCGCCAACTCCGCCGCGCTCATTCCAAGCGCCTCCAGGTCCTCCCGCAGCGTCTCGCCGGGATGAATGGGTTCGCGCGTCATGATATTTCTCCCGTTTTCAGTGGTAGTCGATGATTTGAACCTCGGTCGGGCCGGGGCTCCCATCAGGCCACACGAAGCAGATTCGCCACTGGTCGTTGATGCGGATGCTCCATTGCCCTTTGCGACGACCCTTCAGCCTTTCGAGCCGGTTACCTGGCCGAGACAGGTCGCGCAGTCCGGTGGCCGCGTCGAGTTGGTCAAGTTTGCGCGATGCCGTACGCGCAAAGCCGGAGAAGGCGGCAACCCTTCGCCCATCGTAGAAGTCCTCCGTTCTCTTGTCCGCGAATCCGACGATCAAGGTCCATCCGATTCATTCGGCGGTTCCTGGTTCGAGCGTAGCCGCGCATACGCGTTACGTCAAGCGTAATGCGGATTGAGGCACGCGAAGTCCTCCGTGTTGTCGAACGGGAGTCCTGCGCGACCCGTCGATGGCCCAATCCGGGGCGCGACGACGTTCGACGTCTCCGGTCCTCGACCCGCTCATGGCTTCCGGCTGAATACCCCAGCTAGTCCGGCGGCGCCGGATCCACCTCCTCGATCATCCAGGTGTTGCCGACCCGCGTCGCCCGAAGGGTGTAGCGCTCGCCGTTCAGAGTGTGGTCGCGACGGGAGAAATCGCCAAGCACGCACGTTTCTCTTCCCGACGCTACTACGCATGCGCGCCCCCTTGTCCCACCAAGGTAGCTTCTCACCCCGAAGTCCAGGTTCGTGCCGTAGATGTCGCACCATTCTTCGATATCGAAGACATCGTCCACGCGGCAGTACGAGAGCTCGCCGCCCGTCTCCACCGTCAGTTCGTAGGGGCCCCTCTTGCGCTGCGACCCGCGGACCTCCACGTAGTACGTGCCCGGCTCCGCCCAGTGCTCGATCCCGAAGTTGGCCGTGATGCCGCCGTGGTCGGTCTCGGCCAGGATCGACTCGTCGGCGTCGAACAGCGTCCCGTACGTGTTCGTGGTCCCCGTCGCCTCCACCGTCAGCTTCGCCGCCTCGTCCAGCTCGAAGCTGAAGTAGTCCTTGTCGTCGAAGCCGAGTTCGCCCGCCGTCGTCGACGGCACGGCCACCGCGGTCGCCTCCCCGGCCGCATCGCCGTGGTCGTCCGCGTCCTCCGCGCCGCCCGCCGGGGGAAGCGAGCGGGCGATGCGGAAACCGACGTCGTCGACCCTTTGGCGCAGATCGAGGTTCCGGCTGGCGGAGCCCAGCCTGGCCGGGCCGCTGCGCCAGTGGCCGCCGCGCGCGATCTCGTCGTAGCAGTCGCCGCTCATCCACGCCGAGCCGTCGGTGGGTGCGCCCTCGTAGTTCGCGTTCCGGCAGTCGCCGACCAACTCCGCCAGATTGCCGTGCATGTCGAACAATCCCCAGACGTTCGGCGTGAACGACCCGACCGCCACCGTGTGGTTGTAGAAGCAGCGGGGGCACCGCTCGGGCGGCACGTTGCAGCCGTCGCACTGGGCGAGATCCAGGCCGATTTCATCGCCCCAACTGTAGACGGTCGTCGATCCCGCCCGCGCCGCGTACTCCCATTCCGCCTCGCTCGGCAGGCGGTAGTCCTTGCCGGTCTGGTCGGACAGCCAGGTCGCGTATTCCTCCGCATTGAATATGGTGACGTAATGCACCGGCTGCTCGCCCCGGCCAAAGTAGTCTGGTAGATCCAGGCAAGCGCCGTCGGCCACGCACGCGTCCCATTCGGCGAAGGTCACCTCGTGCGTCGACAGCGCGAACCGGTGCGTCATCGCCACGTCCCTGGGGGGCCACTGGCTGGCGGGACACATCGACTGCTCGTCCGATTCGCAGCCCATGCGGAACGCGCCGCGCGGAATCGCCACCATCTCCGGCCCCTCGCCGCCCTCCACCAGTTTGTCCGTGAACGTGCGCGACGCCGTGCCCGGCCCCGGCGACGACAGGTTGGTCAGGTGCCCGGTGGGGCTTTTCAGCAGGCTCATGACGACGAGCGGCTGCCGGGACTCGACCATTAGCCGCCACTTGCCCGCGCCGTCGCCGAGCGCGCCCTCGAGCCCGTCGGCGCCCGCCTCGAGCTGCGCCGCCGTGAACGTCCGCGCCGCGCCCGCCGGCACCGTGGTGCGCACCGCGTCCCCCGGCGAGGCCCCGCCGTCGTCGACCCCCCGGACGTCGACCTCCGCCGGCTCGGTACCCCGGTTCACGAGGCGCAGCCGGCTCACCTGGTTCCGGTTGCTGCCCGGGTTGAACACCGACACCCAGTGCCGGCCGTCCACCGCCGGCCCGGCGTCGTGCATCGCCGTCACAAAACCGTCCGGCGTGCGCAGGTACGCCAGCACCTCGAAGTCGAGCCCGCCCGCGAACTCCAGGCGCCAGTCGCCGACGCCCCGGCCGACGCCCCCGGACAGCCCCTTGGCCGCGTTGCCCTGCTCCAGGTCCGCCGAGTTGAAGTGCGCGGTCTCGCCGGCGTCGAGCGCCAGGGTCACCGGGCCGTATTCCGCGCCCGCGTCGTCGAAGGCCGTGATCCGCACCTCGCCCGACTCGGCGGTGCGATTGACCACCCGCGCGAAGCCCTGGGGCCCGGTCGGGTCCGCTGCCGGGAACAGCGGCACCGTCTGCTCCTCGTCGAACCGGTGCGGCGACGCCGTCGACAGGTTCGTCAGGTGCCCCGTCGGGCTCTCGAGCAGGTTCATCACCGCGATGCGCCGGTCCGACTCCACCGTCAGCCGCCACTTGCCCCGGCCGTCGCCCAGGCTGCCGTCGAAGCCGTCGCCGCCCGACTCCAGCTCGGCGGCGGTGAAGCTGCGCACGGCGCCCGCCGGCACCGGGACGCTGACGCCGCCGCCCGGCGAATAGCCGCCGTCGTCGACGCCCGAGATCGACATCTCCGCGGTCTGCGCCGTCGGATTGAAGATACGCAGCACGCTGACCTGGTTGGCGTTGCTGCCCGGATTGAAGATCGGCACCCTGTGCCGGTTGCCCACCGCCGGGACGACGTCGTGCATCGCCGTCAGGAAGCCGTCCGTGGTGCGGACGTAGGCCAGCACCTCGATGTCCAGTCCGCTCGAGAGCTCCAGGCGCCAGTCGCCCCGGCCCGGGCCGATGCCGCCGGACAGGCCCTTGTCCGGGTTGCCCTCCTCCAGGTCGGTCGAGTTGAAGTGCCGGGTCTCGCCGGCGCCGATGGCGAGCGTCAGCGCGCCGCGCCGCCCGTCGGCGTCGCCCGCGCCGATGCGCACCTCGCCCGCGTCCGGCGACAGGTTGACGACCCGCACGAAGCCTTCGCGCCAGGCGTCCGACGCCGGCGGCACCAGCAGCACCATGCGCTCGGCGCGAGTCGCGTCGTGGGGAAGCAGGTCGACGGTGTCCGCCACCGCGTCGTTGTCGTCGTCCGGGTCGGCGTTGTCGCCCTCGCCGTCGCCGTCGGCATCGGCCCACTCGCTGCCGTCGAGCGGAAACGGGTCGTCCGCGTCGGCAACGCCGTCGTTGTCGTCGTCGTCGTCGAAGAGATCCAGCTCGCCGTCGCCGTCCGTGTCCCACCGCCACTCGTCGGGATCGTCGGGGAAGCCGTCCCCCGGATCGACGACGCCGTCGCCGTCGCGGTCCTCCAAGTCCTTCCGGCGGCGGGCGGCCTGGAAGCGCACGGCTTCGAGGCCGGCGCGGGAGTCGGCGCCCTCCTTCTCGTCCCCGTCCACGCCGCAGGGCTGGTCGGTCTCGAACCGGCCGCGGCAGCTCGCGTCGGGATTCGAGAATCTCTCGATCCCCATCGCGCCGCTCGAGCCGTAGGACATCAGCGTGTAGAAGTCGCGCTCGACGTCGTGCCCGCGAGCCCAGCGGTAGGAAAACCCGATCTCGTCCTGCAGGTGGGAGTGGCCGAGCCCCAGGACGTGTCCCAATTCGTGCGAGACCACCACGGCGTTGCATTTGCCGTCGTCCCGCATCGTGGCGGACGGGAATCCGCCGCGGACATAGCCGTGGGCGAACCCCTGGCCATAGGCCGGTACAAACGCGTGTCCGCAGTTGCCGTATTCCTGCGAATCCGTGACTTCGAGAATGAGTGAAAGATCCGCCCCGTGCCTCCCGTTCTCCAGTCTGATCATATCGAGCGCTTCGAGACCCGGGTCCGGAATCTGCACCATGCCCACGAGGCGATACTCCATCGACACGCCGCTGTCGCGCAGCACGGTGTTGGCGTGGGACGCGAAGTGGCGGATGCGGGCCCTGGGGTCGCCGTCGTAGCGGTCGGCGAAACCCTCGGTGTAGTACACGGCCAGGTCCACGACGGATTTGCCGGGCGTCGACGCTGGATCCTCCGGATCGGTTCCCTCTAGCCGCTCGTTGGCATCGGCCACCCCGTCGCCGTCGGTATCGGTCAGGAAATCGAAATTCTCGACCTCGAAGGGCTCGGAGAGGTCGACCTTGCCTTCCATGACCACGGTGTCGTTGTGCCGTCCGGTATGCAGTTCCAGACGGATCTGTTCCCCCGGTTGCCGGTGCATGCGTCCCTCGTACGACGCCGTCTCCAGCGTTCCGTCCGCCTCCAGGGACTGTTCGGTATCCACCGTGCCGACCCACTGGCCGCGGTCCGTGTACACCATTATCTTGATGCGCCCGCTGTCCGAGTCGCGATAGCTGCGGGCGCCGAAGGTGACCGTCATGGTCGTGCCGTCGCCCTTCAGGCTGCACGGACACTGGAAGTAGACGCGCTTGTCGGTCTGGGCTACCGCGGGAGGCGTTCCCAGAACGGCGGCGAGCAGCAGGACCGCAAACCGGGCACCCGGCACCCAAACGGCTGGGCGGGCGAGCGACCGCCCGGGGTCGCGGTCTGGATCGTTCCGAGTCATCCGCACGTCCTCAACCTGGGCGACCGGGGTAGGCGGATCAGGCATCCAGCGAGCGGGCGACGCGGAAGCCGAGGGTGTTGGCGGTCGATCCCTCGACAGCGCGGACCGCCTGCCGCTGGCGGCGTAGGAGGAGTCGGCATGCGAATGGTCGCCGTCGACCGTCCGCCGCCGGACCAGCCCGCCGACCTCGCACCGGCGGACGATGGACCGTCAACCGTCATCGTTGCGCGGCGCGAGCGACCGGGACGCGGAATAGTCGAGGTCGTCGCCATGCCAGTCGTCGGGGGCGCGCGAAACCCACGCGAACTCGGTGTTGCCGGTCAGTTCGTAGCTCCCGAGAGGGGTGCCGATATGCGCGAAGGTGTGCCGCGGACCCACGGTGACCACGAACGAGGCCGGGAACGGCCCGGATTCGAGCCGGCCTACGTAGGAGCGGTTGCTGCCGGCACCCTCCACGGCGGCGATGGTCGTGACCCAGGCACCGCCCGTCTGCGGCACCGTCAGCGTGACTCGATCACCCGCGCGCCACGTCCGGATGTCGGTGCCGAAGGCCACCAGGACCGCGTCCTCGCGGCTCCCGCCATGGGTCGGTATCCGCCATGGATCCACCGCATCGACCGACACGGCCGTCCAGGCGACCTCGCTGGCGGCGACCGGCACCGCACCCCGCGGCGGCGGATTCGTCGCGCGCGTTCGCGTCGCTTCGGCGACCCATTGACTCGCTCCATCGTCCGGCTGTACGCCGACACGAAGGTGTGTCAGCACGAGGAAACACGAGGCCGCCACCGCCGCAAGAACCAACGCGGAGGCAACCAGCATCCTGCGGCGCGGCACCCCACCACGGCCGGCTCCTTCGCCTGCAACCCGCATCATCACGCTGGACGCTCCGTACGGCGACTAGAAAAACGGCTCAAACACAAGCGGCCAAAGGTGACATTGCTGCCGTCCCACCGTGATTGACAACCGACTTCCAGTAAACGCGAAATTTATGCTTACCCTTCCAGTAATTAAATCATGTTCCAATAATTAAATTATGTCATGCAGAAGCGGAAGGTGCTGTCGGAAGGTGCGAGCTGTCCCCGATGAATCAAGGTCCTCACCCCGCCGGACGAGTCCCAACTGCTGGTGGACACGCTCGTCGGGGTAGCGGGTCGTCCTCTTGCCGCCGGTCTTGTGCTTCCGACACAACCACCGGCCGAGACGGTGACATGTGCGGAGATTCATGGCCCGATACGATTTGCCGACCGGACCCGGGCAGAAGCGGTTGCCCCGGCCCAGCAGCCGGTTACGGCAGCACCTGCACGCGCTGGCGCTGGTTCCTACCGCTCTCGCGCCTGAAACGCGGCGGCGCCCACGCAGACCGCTGCGGCGATCAGCCCTGCCCGCAAGATGACCGCAGTGCCTTCGGGAATGGCGCCCGTAAATACAACGGCGACCCGCGCGGGGCGCAGTGAAATCGCCCGGCGATAAACTTCGTCGCGATCTTTGCTGTGATGAAGCACCGTGCCACCGCGAATGTTGAGCGCCTCGTCCGTCTCCGGGGCACCAATCAGAATCCATTCGGATTCGAACTCGGTTTTCATCCGCGTCAGCGTCATTTCCATCGCTTGATGGTACTCCGATCCCCCGAATCCACCCAGCGAGTTCTCTATGCCCAGGTAGCGCCGCAGCGCCTTGTGCACGTGCTTCGGGTAGATGTGCGTGCCGTTCGGATCGCTAGGTGCTGCGGCGCAGCCCGACGGGGATGAAGGGCATGACGAGGCCGGTCCCTCGGAGCACTTGGTGCCGCTGTTCCCGGCGGCATTCTTGCTTGATCCGCGTTCCTCCCGATTGTTCAGCACTCGGCTGAGGCGTACGAACTCCGCCAGGTAGGAAAGACGCAGGAGCCATGACGCCAACAGGTGCTTCCTGCGGCCCGGTTCGCCTTTGAAAACGATCTCCTGAAGTACGCGCACGTCCGGGCAGACGCCGAGGAACTCGAACACCCGGCGCAGTTCCGCGTCGTGGCCGCGCAGGAGGTCACAGCTGCGGACGATCAGGACGCGGCCGGGATCGAACGCGAGGTACAGGTTGCGCAACTGGCGGCTGTAGAGGCCCCGGGCGCGGTAACTCTGCACGCGATGCGCGGACTCCGGATGCCGGGGGTCTCGGTCGCGAAGCAGCCGGAAGGGCTCCAGCAGGAGCGCCTGCCACAACGGCCTTTGCTCTCCGCCGCGGCCCTTTTCCATGTAGTAGTGGGAGATGGCTCGTTCCACCGGATCCCGGAGCAGGACGATGAGCCTCAAGTCCGGATTGTAGCGTCGCAGTTCTGCCGGGATATCTCGAAAAAACATGTAGACGGGGGTGGCCTCCCCGAGGATCGGCTCGCCTGCCCGACTCGTGAAGTTGCAGTGGGCGAAGTCCGGACGATAGCGGGCATCGATGTCCGCCGGCGTCCAGTCGCGCGAGTACTCCAGCGCATCGAACAGATGTACCTCCTTTTTTTGCGACATGCCGATCTCCCGGTGCGCGGCCAGGAACTGCGCAAGGGCCGTGGTGCCACATTTTTGCGCACCGACGATCATGAAGGCGAGGCGCGGACGGCATGGCGCCTCCGGGGCCGTCGACCCAGCCCGCACGTCCGCAGTGGTCTTATCGTCGGATTCGGCGGCGGCGATAGCTACAACGGACCGCTGCGCCTCGGCCCAGAGGTGATCGACGTCGCCGAGCACGGCGTGGAAGCGCGACCGCTCGACTTGCAGCGCATGTGTCGCGACCGTCTCCGCCGAAGCCGCCAGCAGGCTGTCACGGGCCAAATTGGACAGCCGGAGGCTATGCGCTACCGCGCTCGCCAACGACTCCCCGTTGGGCCGGGCCAAGATGCAGTTCTTTCCATCGCGGCAGAAGCCGCGGTTGCCGACCGCGTCCAGCGTGACGACGACGCAACCCGACGCCATGGCCTCCAGCGCCGGCAGATAAAAGCCCTCGGTCGGGTTGGGCAGACAGACCGCGACCTGCGCCTCCGCGAGCAGCCCGAGGAACGCGTCGCGATTACGGAACCCAATGACGGCCTCATGGGCTATAGAACGCCGTGCCAAGCGCTCCGACACGGCCATCGCGAGTTCCGGACGCTTGTAGCCTACGATAACGACGCTCCGCGACCGCGCGGCCCAGGCCGAGCGCGCCGTCGGATCGTCCCACTCCCATGGCGGCAGGTCCGTCGCGTTCGGAATGGCGACGATGGGGCCCGGGTCCGTCCCGTGGCCGCGATGGCGTCCGCGACCTCTGCGCTCACGCAGATGCGATCGCCCGCTTCGGCAGGTAGCTCCATAGTTCCGTGCCCGGATTCGCGTGGCGCACATGCTGCACCAGGTTGATGCGCGGGTGGTTCGTCCCGTCGAGGGCCATGGCGCCCAAGTAGCGCCAGTCCGTGCCGGCGACGAACAGCACGTCCCCCGCCGCCGGCGTCCAGCCGGCCGCGCCGTCGCTGTCGCCGACCGGCCAGAGGCGCCGCCGCTCCCTTTCAAGGGCCTCGCTCACGGGTCCGCCCGTGAACGCGACGCGGGCCGCGAACCCCGGCATCCGTCGGGCATGGTCGAAATAGTGCGAGTGCTTGACCTCGCCGCCCGTTATCCCCTTGAAGTCCCGATGGAACCAGATCGTGCGCCGGCTTTGGGGGTCCGTCATCGGCGGCACCGAATAGCCGCCGCCGTCCGCTCGCAGTCCCGGCGGCTGTACCAGGCGGACCAGGCGCCTTCCACTGCCTGCGCTGCCGCGAGAATCGCGTCGATGGTCGCCGCATCATAGAGCGGGTTCGCGTTGCGACTCTGGAGAGGCTCCGGGCGCGTGGCGGCGCCAAGCCGACGGAACAGCGAGAGGCCGCCGCTCGCGACCACGTCCTCGTAGCGAACAACCCGCTCGGGCGGCAGATGCTCGCGGAATCGCGCGAAGAACCAGTTGAGCACGCGGACTTGACGGCGCAACGTGTCGGGCTCCTCGTCCAGAGCGCGGGCAAGTCGCGAGTCGAAACGCTCGCCCATGGGGACGCGGCCCCGCCGCACCGGCAGGTCCACGGTCTGCCAGGAGGCGAGGACCGCGACGGGATTGCGTATCAGCCCGAGCACGGCGAAGTCCTCCACGAGCGAGCCGAGCAGCGCCGCGAACAGCGCGTTGTGCTTGATGAGGAGGATGAAGTCGTCGGAGAGCGGCTTGTCGAAACGGACTTCTCCCGGGCCGCCGCGCGGCCGGCGCAGGCCCGGCGCGGACTTGGCTTCCGATACGCAGTCGTCGTTCAGGCGGCCGTTCACCTGCACGGACCGCGCCCGCCCCTCGGCGAGCAGCCCCGCGCGCGCGGTCGCGGCGAACTCACCGATGCGGGCGCGGGCTTCTTCCGGGTCGCGTGCCGACTCGAAGGCGCGGGGGTCGATCGGTTCGGACAGCGCGACCGTGTCCGGCGCACCGCCCGCCAAGCGACAGCAGAGCGAGCTGCCGGAACGCGGGACGCCGCAGAGGAGCCAGGTGCGCGAAACCATGGACGGAAATCGTACCACGACGGTTCGGGGCGGCATCGGGAGCCTTGTCCAACCGCCATGTTGCCAGGGACATGGCGCGTAGAGGGTGTTTTCCCAATCCTGTATGGCGCCCCTCGCATGCTGGTCGGATGGGGCCGAACCGGCATTGCGAAGCCATCGCGGAGTAATCGCAGGCGGGGACGACGGACGGCGGTTGGTCTTCGGCAACTCCGGGAGACCATGCTTGGAAAGAGCCCGTTGGAGCCTCGCCGATCAACGGTTGGATGGTTCCGGGCCGCGCGGTCCAGGCGAACCCGGCGGTGCGCAACGGCAGCGAGTTCGATATGGCGCCGAAGATAGCCTTTTTCGCGGGGCGCTACCTGCTCGTGCAGGAAAGCAAAGCCAAGCGGGGTGTATCGCGACAGCAAGTCCCAGGTCGTTCAGCCAGATCTCGATAGTGCCGCGCCCAAACAATGGGCCATGGCATATCGGTCCATCCCCGGCATGGCAGGGTGGCGCTGCTCCCCGAACGTTCGCGGGCGTCCCGAAAGGCCCCGCGCGCGATGATCGCGGGCGGCCGAATCCCGATGCCGGGAAGACAATTGCCCCGTCGTCCACCAGCCGCAGTTTCCGCCACTCTCGGACACCGACGCCGCGCGTCTGAACGTCCCGTCCTGAGGGTCAGGCATGACTACGACCGCGCCGATCAAGCCGTGACTTCAACGCCGTGCCAGAACGCCACGCGGCCGTCGATTTGACGCGCAGCCGCCTTCGGCGCGGGGTAGTACCACACGGCGTCCGCATTGGTTTCCCCGTCTACGACGAGGTGGTAGTAGTGGGCAGTTCCCTTCCAGGAACAGACCGTCGCGGTATCGCTTGGCGCGACCGCGTCTTTCCGCAGGGCGGCGCGCGGGAAGTAGTGGTTCCCCTCCACGATCACCGTGTCGTCGCTCTCGGCAACGACCTGGCCATTCCAGACTGCTTTCATGTGTCTCTCCGCTGACGTATCTCAATCCGATGAATTGTAGTTGACATCGTTTTTGCCGGACTGGCGAGCACCTGGCAACTCAATCCAGGGATCGCCCGCCGGGAAGAAAAGGCATGAGCCGCGCGGCGTCGCAGCATCTTCCCTACAATTTGGCGCGCAGCATCCTGGCGATTTCGCCCTTGCCCTTCTACACGGATTCCGGGTCGGGCAGAGGGATCCCGAACATCGACGCGATGTATTCAGTGGTCTCTCGGTCGAGTTCCGCTACCGACAGCGCGGTCGCACCATCGTTGTTCATGGCATGAAGATCGGCGCCCGCGACGAGCAGCATCTTCGCGATGTCCACGCGTCCAAGGAACGCCGCGAGAATCAGCGCCGTGGTGCCGTTCTGCGGATTGCGCACGTTGGGGTCCGCACCCTTGCCGAGGACCTCCTTCAGAGCTGTCGTATGGCCGTTCACGATCAACCCCGCCAGGGTTTCCCAGCCGTACGTGGAGATGCCGCCGAGCATGGCGATGATTCTCGCGCGACCGGCCTCCACCGCGGCGCGGTCGACCGGCAATCGCAGCATGGAGGCGATGTATTCCGTCGTCGTCCAGTCCAACCTAGTGCTCCGTCAAACCTAAATCTACGGGTATCTGCGGGTCTTTTTGGCCCCTGATGGTTTTCATGCGAGGGGTGCCCCTCGCGCTCCCGGCTGAAGGCTCCGTTGCTCCTCCTTGTGTGGTGCCTGCCACACCGCGTCGTCGCGCCTCGCCAGGAACCAAAAATCCCTCGCAGCTACACTCGCATTTTTAGGCTTGACGGAACACTAGTAGCCACTTGACGGAGCTCGACTGGCCGGTAACCACTGCGACCGTGAGCGACGTCACCTTAGCTGCCCCCTGCATCAGACCATCGAGGTCCGTCCCAGCGCGTTTGTTTGCCTCCAACTCGGCTATGTCGCCATCGGCAGAGGCTTGCCATATATCCTTCGTCGGGGCCGGAAACTCCACGTCCGCCACCGGAGGCACGTTCGGTGTTTGGGGGGCACATGCCGAGAGCATGAGCAGGGCGAGCCCGACGAGCACGCTGGCGATGGGGCGCGAGAACGATGTCACCGTCATTTCCTTGAGTTCTGCGGGCAGAGAAACATTATGCCCGGCACCTCTGCCCGCAGCATGCGCATGACCGGTTTGGTGATTCTCGCAACACAAACCACGAGCCTGCTGCTGTAAGCTTCGGCTCGCCGGGTTGCTTGAACAAGAACTCTAGGGGGTCGCTATGCCACTGACCGTCACATCCATCGATGCCACGCTTGGTGCCGTTGTGACCGATGTGAATCTCGCCTCGCTGGACAACGCCACCTGGGGAGAAATCCACACCGCATTCCTGACGTACGGCGTGCTGGTCTTCCCCGATCAGGCACTCGATGCCGAGTCCCAGGGCGTCTTCGCGCAGCGCTTCGGAAGGATCGAGAAGCTGTCGTCGCGGCAGACTGGCACCACGGTGGAGTTCTCCAACCGGAAGCCCGATGGCACTCTCCTGCAACCGAACGAGGAGCGGTATCGCATCCTGAAGGGCAACGAAGGCTGGCACACCGACAGCACCTACATGCCGCTCGCGGCCAAGGCGTCCATGCTGATGGCCCTCGTCGTACCGCCGGAGGGCGGCGAAACCGAGTTCGCCGACATGCGCGCCGCGTACGACGCGCTCGACGAAGACACCCGGCAAATGCTTGAGGGATTGTCGGCCTATCACTCCCTCTACTGCTCGCAGGAGAAGACCGGCTACAAGCACACGACCGACAACGTGTACGGGTTCCACGACAAGGGGGCACCCTTGCGCCCGATCATCAAGACGCACCCCGAGACCGGTCGCAAATCCATCTACACGGGTCGACACGCCTACGGGATTCCGGGATTGAGCGAGGCGGATTCCGAATCCCTGCTCGACAAGCTGATGGCCGACGCGTGCCAGCCGCCGCGCACCTACCTGCACCGCTGGACCGTTGGCGACCTTGTGGTCTGGGACAACCGCTGCCTGATGCACCGCGCCCGGCCTTACAACACGAACTACCCGCGGGCTCTGCGCGCGTCCCGGATCTCCGGCGAGCCAGAGAGCGAGTTGGCGCCCACGTTCGCCGATTCCAGGGCTACGGCGTTCTATCCGTCGTCGTCCAACGCGTCATCGGTTGCAGCCGGTTAGCAAACGCCGCGACGACGACTCTGCGCACCTTCATATTGGGCGGATGCAGGTACCGAACGATGAAAATGGCCGCCACGACATGCCGACGGTGCCGCGCAGACGCGTCTACATCAAGAATCGCGAGCGCCAATGGACCCGCAACCTGATGATCAAACGCTTCAGTAGACTAGCCGCCGTCACCCTCGCCGAGATGCGCTCGGCGCGACGTCTCGCCCGTACCTGGCTATTTTTCGTCCTCGCCTCGGTGCTGGGATTCGTCTCGTACCTCTACTACGGCGTGGTGCACGCATTCGGCTCGGGCTACATGGTCACGGCCGGAATGATCGTCAGCCCGAAGGTGCTCTTCGTGGTCTTCGGGAGTTCGATGCTTCTCGTATTGCAGATATGCCTGGTCTTCCTTGCATTCGATGTCCGCGCCCGGGATCGGCGGGACCGCATCCATGAAGTCCTGGACGCGCGGCCCTTGAGCAATCTCGAGATCCTCGTCGGACGAACGCTTGGCCTCACGGTCCTGGTGTGGATTCCGGTATTGATCGTCGCGATCGCAATATTGACCGTGGGTGCCATCGCCGCCGAAGTCGGTGGGTGGATCGGTGCCGTGGAGCCGGCTTCATTCGCCGCGATGGTCCTGGTGGACGTTCCGGTAGCGTTGCTGCAGTGGTGCGCTCTGATCATTTTGCTCACCGTCATCCTGCGCAACCGTCTGGCTGTCGCAATCGCCGGGCTCGCCCTGGCCGGGCTGTTCACATGGGCGACAACCATTACGCCGCTATATCTGGCACCGATCTTCGGCCTCGGTTCTACCTCGCCGCCCTCCGACATGATGCCGGTATTCCTGGATAGCATGGCCCTCGCGTTGCGGTTTGCGTCCCTGGCCGTGTCGGCTGGCATGTTGGTCATCGCCGCAGTCATGTACCCGCGACTGGATGGCGCCTCCAAGCCGCTATGGCTCGCAACCGGCGCCGCGCTAGTCGGCGTCGGCGCTGCCGGTCTCGGCACCCTCGCGCTGTCAGCCTCGTATGACTTGACCACGCGAGAGAGTTGGGCCAGCACGCATCGTGCGCTTGCCGAGTCGTCTCGGGCCGACGTGGAACACGTCGCCGGCAGCGTCTTCATCGAACCGGGCGATCTTTTGCGTATTGATGTTGCCATGACCCTGCGCCCGCCCGCCGGAACGGAAGGCGACTTGTTGCTCAGCTTCAATCCCGGCATGTCCGTCGAAACATTGCTCGTCGATGGCGTCGAGGTCGACTTCAGCCATGAATCCGGCCTGCTGACCGTGCGCACGCAGGCGCGGACAACGGACGGATCGCTGACCCTTTCGCTGACGGCTGCGGGGATTCCCGATGCCCGTTTCGCCTACCTCGACAGTGCCATCAATGCGGCGACCGTGACTGGCTCGCAGTACACCGTCGCCCAGCTCGGCCTGGAACCCGGCCTGTTCGACGACGACTATGTGGCGCTGATGCCAAGCACGCGCTGGCTGCCCGCACCTGGTGCCAACTTTGGCGACGAAGCGCCGTCCCGGGGCCGGGACTTCTTTACCGCGGACATCGAGGTACAAGCGCCGGCCGGTTGGTGGGTGGCCGGGCCCGGCCGACGCCAAGTGATCGAAGACAGTCCCCGCGTTCGTTTCCGCCCCGCCGCGCCGATTCCTTCCGTCGCATTGTTTGCCGCCCCTTTCGAACGACGCGCGATGGACGCGGGCGGGGTGTCGTTTGAACTCCTGATCCACCCCGCGCACAGCGACAACCTGGACTTCTTTGCGGACGCCACCGACGAATTGGCCCTGCGTCTCGAGCAGATGTTCGATGCCGCCAACGAAGTCGGCCTGCCGTATCCTTACGGCTCGCTGAGCGTGGTTGAAGTACCGTCGCGATTGCGCGGCTACGGCGGCGGTTGGCTGCTGGATACGGTGCTGGCGCAGCCCGGCATCCTGCTGCTGCGGGAGTTCGGTCTGCCCATAGCGCATTTCGAACCCCAGTTCGTCGATGTGGAGACGTTCCGCGAGCGCGAGGGCGGTATCGCCGCCGCCAAGATCGATATGCTGGCGCGGGCACTGCAGAATGACTTTGCCGGCGGCAACGTGTTCCCCGGCGCGGTGCGCAATTTTCTGCGTTTCCAGACCGGCGCGACCGGCCCGGGCGCCGTCGCAATCGACTTTGTCCTCGACAATCTCGCCAACCGCGTGGTGACGGACAGGCCCGGATACTTCTCCGCCTACCGGATTGCAGCAGACTTCCAGTACGCGGCGCAGGCCGCCGCCGGCGCCATATTCGGCCAAAAGGTCGAATCGGTGGTCGAGGCCGTTCGCAACGCGGCAACGAGCCGACCTTCCGTATGGGACCGGGCCCTCGCCGAGCCGCTGTCGAAGCTCGATGTCCACAACGACCCGGAGAGAGCGCTCAACGCGCTGATGCTGAAGGCGACGTCCATCGCCGATATTCTCTTCGACGCTCTCGGACGGGAACGCGCCGCCGCGTTGCTGGCCGAACTGCGGCACCGTTACACGGGAAGGAACTTCACGGCGGCTGACCTTGAGCGCGCCGCCGCCGGTCTCGGTATCGATCTCAACGGTCTGCTCGGTGCTTGGCTGGACGAAACCCGGCTACCCGGGTTCCTGACCTCCGACGTACGCGCCCATCGCCTCGCCGACGATGACGCCGGCCAACCGCGCTACCAGATGCTTGTGCATATACGCAACGACGAACCGACCCCGGGACTATTCCGCATGGTCTACGCCATGAAAGACCAGACCAGGCACTTTGGCGACCCTGTCCGCATCGCCGCAGATACATCCATCGAAGTGGGCATGACGACTTCCGCGCCGCCCAACCAGCTCGAACTCCACCCGTATCTCTCGCTGAACCGCCTCCCCGTGAGCCTGTTGCTGCCCGACATCGACGTGGAGGACGCTTTGGATGCCGAACCCTTCGACGGTATCCGTCCGAGCGACTGGCGTCCGCCCACGCCCGCCGGCATCGTCGTCGACGATCTCGATGCCGGTTTCAGCGTGGAATCCGAAAGCGAAGAAGAAGAAGACGCTAACTTTCTCGCGGCTATGGCCGGCATCGATCTGGAGATGGACCAGGACATGCCCCGATTCAACCCTCCGTTCTACATGGGCGGCGATAACTGGATGCGTCAAACGGTCGTCACCGGCTGGGGCAAGTACCGGCATACCACGGCCCGCGGCGCCGGCAGCGGCACTTCCAGTGCAGTCTTCGCCGCAACGTTGCCCTTCACTGGACAATGGCGCCTGGACTACCACCTGCCCGTTGATCCGAAAAAAGGCGGCGGATTCGTGGGCCGGCAAGGGCCCTACGACACGAAGCTGGTCATCGGGGAGCACCAACAGCCGGTGGAATTCGACGCTTCCATCGCTAAGCAGGGTTGGAACCACATGGGCGACTTCCAGATCGACTCGCCCGATGTCCGAGTGGAGGTCTCGAATCTCGCCTCTTCCGGATTCGTCATCTACGCCGACGCGATCCGCTGGACACCTGTGCGTGGCATGTGACACGCGAACGGGGTGGCTCTTGCCGTCAGGGGCCATTGTAGCTATTGTAGCTCAAATGAAAGAAACCACGGCCCGAGACGCCAAGAATCGGTTCGGCCAATTCCTCGATGCGGCCCAGCGCGCGCCTGTGCGAGTCACCAAGAACGGTCGTGTGGTTACCGTAATGATGTCGGTGGAACACTACGAACGACTTCGCGGCGCCGCGTGGGAGCGGCTAACGGCGACGATGAACGCCATGGGTGCGGAAGCGTCAGAGCGCGGCTTGACGGACGCAAGGCTGCAGGCGCTTCTGGCAGATGAGAGTTGAACGAGCGGTACTCGATACAAACGTACTCATCAGTGCGGCGCTTCGGCCAGCGGGACCGCCACGTCAGGTAATCGACGCCGTGCGCCGCGAGAACGGCGAATTGCTGTTCTCCGACGAGACGTTCGACGAGCTGCAAACCCGAATTTGCCGCCCGAAATTCGACGTCTACCTCAGTCAGAACTCCAGGGCGATCTACCTGGCGCAATTGAAGACGGTCTCTGCGTGGGTTTCCATAGCGGGAGCAAAGATGGGCTGTCGCGATCCGGACGACGACATGCTCCTCGAAACGGCGCTGATGGGCGACGCAGATTGTCTGATAACGGGTGATGGGGACCTTCTTGAGATGAGTCCCTTTCGCGGCATTCCGATTCTGAGGCCGGCAACTTTTCTAAATGTGACTGGCGCAATCTGAGCCTCCCACCGTTGGAGGCGACCATTGCCAATCTTAAGCCCCAACTCAAGCCCAACGCGAGTTCAGAACACGCTCGGGCGCTATCGCCTGAGGCAGAATCCAAGCCCATTCCCACGAGGCCTGCAGGGGTGGCGGCAAATCTTATACACTCCGCCCAAAACGCCTCGGGAGGTCAGGGTCGCCGATGGCGGGGTTTCGTTCACCACAAGACTGGCTGGGATGTGGCTCGGGCAAATGAGGCGTCCGCGACAAAGGGTACGTGGGTCGAGTCTGACTGTGCCATCCCCGATTGGCGATGTCGCCAATGATTCAAGTGTCGGCTCAGGTGTAGAGATCCTGCCAGCTTGGTCGCTCCCGTTCGGGAAGCTCCGGTCTGAAGTCGTCGACCTCACTCGGACGAAATGTGTCCGGGACATCCGCAAGGCGCCGTGCTAGCCCGTAGGCGACCAACAAGAAAGTTGGATCTTCACGCAACTCGCCGCCGTCTTCCTCAGTCAGATCAACAGGTATCCCTGGTTCCGCAATAGGGTCACCCGTTAACCAATCCTTTTTCCGTGGGATCAGCCTTTGCCGAACTGCCTCGAGCTTGCTTCCAGCTCCCAAGAAAAAGACGCGACCGACGTGCTTCCAACGCACGTAGCTTTTTTCTTTCTCGAAAGCCTCCTTGGAGGCGATTCCATAGACACTCGCGATTACACCATCACCGAGTCTGACGATGACCTCGATCGCGCAAAGCGAGTAGCGCGGCGCAGGGCTATCTCCGCCGCTACAATGGCTGCGCGTCGACGAGAGAAGCCAGACCTTGGACGAGATCAGCCACCGCATCGTAGAGACGAACGGCATCAACATGCATATCGCCGAGGCCGGCGAGGGTCCGCTCGTGATCCTCTGCCACGGCTTCCCGGAGTCCTGGTACTCCTGGCGGCATCAACTTCCGGCGCTTGCAGAACGGGGATATCGCGCGGTCGCGCCGGACCAGCGCGGCTACGGACGCACCGACGCGCCCGCCGACCTCAACGCTTATACGCAGTTCCACCTTGTCGGCGATATCGTCGGCCTCGTGGGCGCCCTGGGCGAGGAACAAGCCGTCATCGTCGGGCACGATTGGGGCGCGCCTGTCGCGTGGAATGCCGCCATGTGGCGTCCGGACATTTTTCGCGCAGTGATCGGGATGAGCGTACCCGCCATCGACCGCCCGCGAAGAGCTCCCACAGCCACCATGAAGCAGGCTTTCGGCGACAACTTCTTCTACATGCTCTATTTCCAGACCCCGGGCGTGGCCGAGCACGAACTGCAAAAGGACGTCAGACGCAGCTTGCGCATGCTGCTGTACTCCGCGTCCGGGGCGGGTGCCGAGAGCGCGTTTTTGCGTCTCCCGAAAACGGCGGGCTTCCTCGACCAGTTGATGGATCCGGAGAAACTGCCGGACTGGCTTACCGAGGACGACCTTGACTATTTCACCAACGAATTCCTGCGCACCGGTTTCCGCGGCGGCCTGAACTGGTATCGCAACCTCGATCGTACGTGGGAGCTGTCTGCACCGTTCGCGGGCAAATGCATCGAACAGCCGGCTCTATTCATCACCGGCGACAGGGATCTCACCCGAGGCATGCCAGGGTTCGAGGAGAGGATGCGCACTGTAGTTTCGAACTTGAGGGAAGTAGTCACTTTCCCGGGCGTCGGTCACTGGACGCAACAGGAAAACCCCGAGGGCACCAACGCCGCGATGCTGGAATTCCTGGACTCGCTGGATTGACAAAAGGGCACGAAAACGTGAAACCGCGCGTCACCGGAATGGAGGTCCTCCCCGTCACCGTCAGCGAGCGCACCCGGTGGTTGTTCGTGCGCCTGTCCACCAGCGTCGGCGTCAGCGGTCTCGGCGAAGCGTCCGCGGGCGACCCCGAACTTCCCGAGTTGGAAGAATTCTACGGCTTGCTCGGCGAGTCCCTGTCGATTCAAGCCTATCGCCAGGCAGGTCTGCCGCGGGCCGCAGCGGGCGGGGTTCGAGCGGCCGCAGCGTTCGGCGCCATCGAACAGGCGCTTTGGGATATCCGCGGCAAGCTCCTGGGAGCGCCGGTACACGAACTCCTGGGCGGTCGGCAACGCGACGCGGTGCAACTCTATGCCAACGTCAACCGCATGACCAGGAACCGCGTGCCGGAGGGCTTCGCGGAGAGCGCGGCACTTGCCCACGAAGCGGGATTCCAAGCCGTCAAGGCGGCGCCTTTCGACGGTTTTCCATCGCGACAAGCACCGCTCGAAGCCATCGAAGCTGCGACAACCGAGGGCATCGACGCCATGCTGGCAATCCGCCAAGCTGTCGGCGAGGACGTGGCCGTGAAGGTCGACTGCCACAGCGCTTTCGACTTCTCTGGCTCGGTGTCGGTCGCCGAAGGATTGCGACCCGCGCGTCTGGACTGGTTCGAAGAGCCGCTGCCCATCGATGACGTGGAAGGAATGGCGGCGCTGCGCGACATCCTCGAGCAGCGCCTGGCGGGAGGTGAGCGCCGGTTCGGCTTGCAAGGCTTCCTCCCCCTCATCACGACGCGCGCCGTGGACGTCCTGATGCCGGATGTCACCCTTTGCGGCGGCGTGCTCGAGATGCTGCACATCGCCCGCGTCGCCGAGGCGCACGGCATGGCCATCTCGCCGCACAACGCGCGCGGCCCGGTGGCGACCGCGGCGGCGCTCTCGGTCTGCGCCGCGGCCGCCAATGTCGAAAGCCTGGAACTTCAGTGGGGCGAGGTGGACTGGCGCAGCGAACTCATCGACCCGCCGGAGCGCCTCGAAGGGGGCATGATCGCGGTCACTGACGGGCCCGGGTTCGGGATCGAACTACGTATCTGAACTGTGCGACGTCAACGACGACGGGCAAGTCGGGAATGGCCACCAGGTAGCTTCCGACGGGAGGGACCAGGTTGATCGCCTTGAACCTCATTGCCCTGTCCTGGCCGGTCCCCCGATACATCCGCATCCTAACGGACTGGCTTACCCGTAATCGGGTCGATATCTCACACTACGCGGCCGATCTTGCTGCTTTCCCTTGCCACCCCGAAAGGAGATTCTTCAGCCACCAAACTGTTGTTGCGATAGCAAATATGCGATATAAGGAAGACGCGCCAGGGAGGTGACGAGATGAGCAAGGTTACCGACTTGCATGAGAAATGGAGCAGAGATGCGGACTATCGCGAGGCCTATGCCCAGCTTGGCCCGGCGTTCGAACTCTCCCGCTGTCTCATTGCGGCGCGCACGCGCGCGCGCCTTACCCAAGCTGAACTCGCCGCGCGCATGAATACAACGCAATCCGTCGTAGCGCGTCTTGAAAGTGGCCGCAGCCACCCCTCTACCAAGACGCTGGAAAAGGTCGCAAAGGCGACCGGCAACCGACTTCAAATCAGCTTTGAACCCATGTGACGAACAGTTCCTCGCCTACGAGAGCCGATACATAGCGAGACAACCGCTACCGAGTTTCGAGCGCGAGAATTCGGTCCACGCGAAACATGCGCTCCGCGCCCCGCAACCGACAGAATGCGCGCATGCCGAGAAAGGGCTTGCCCCGGTATGACTGCGGCCCGACACTCAAGGGCACTACGACACGCTCGCTGCTGGTGTCGTCGGTCTTGAGGTAGGTCATCTCGATCTCGGCGCCTTCCTCGATCGCGCGCCGGATGAGCGCCGCTTTCTCCGATGCCGGCATATCCTGTTCGGACTCCCGGTAGCGATACCCGGTAAGAAATTTCTGGATGCGCCAATCCGCGCGAATGGAACTCCGTTTGACCGGCCGCCTCAACACGATCCCCTCGAAGGAAGTGCACCGGCTCAGCGCGACGTAGGTCTGGCCCGCAGCGAAGGCACCTCGCTCCAGGTCGATTACGACATTCTCGAAGGTCTTGCCCTGGCTCTTGTGAATGGTGACGGCCCACGCCAGCCGAAAGGGAAGCTGGGTGAAGCGGCCGACGGACTCGGAGGCGATTTCCCCCGCTTGCAGGACGAAGCGTATGACCTCCCATGTGTGCGGTTCGACCTCCACCGCGGCATACCGGTCTCGCAGGCGAATCGTCACGGCATGCCTTCCTTCTTCCCAGGCCGCGACCGACTCGATTGCGCCGAGGCTGCCATTGACCCAGCGCCCCATTGAATCGTTGTTCAGCATCATGACCTGGGCGCCGGCCTTGAACGCGAGTTCTGTCGCCGTCGGATACTGCTCGCGCCCGAAGTCCCCGGAAATCTCCGCAACGGAGATCGACCGCGTACCCGGCAGAGAGGCGAGCTTGCTTGCGTTGATACGGTCGGCGTTCCGATTTGTGGTCGTCAGGCTGATGAAGAAGACATCGTCCGGCGGCTCGAATGCCGAATCGACGCGTGCGTTGAGATGCGCGACATCGGCATCGTCCACGGAGTCGTTGCGAACACTGTTGAGCAGCGCGACGAAGCCCGCATCGCTCTGCCGGTAGACCTTCTCCAGTTCGACGATCTCCAGATCACTATCCGACAACGCCATGGCGCTGAAGAAATATGGCGTCGCGTAGACGCTGCGGAAGATCTCCCGTTCACTATTGGTCACCACCGGGGGCAGTTGGTAGAGGTCGCCCACGAACACCATCTGCACGCCGCCGAACGGCGCGCCGCGCTTCGGCCCGTGCTTGCGCAGAAACATGTCCACGCAGTCCAGAAGGTCCGCGCGCAGCATCGACGCCTCGTCGATGATGAGGGTCCTGAGTTTCTTGTAGACCTCCGGGCGCCGCGGCTTGCGCCGGCTCTTGCGCACCTTCTCCGGCGTGACGTCGATGCCGAAACCGAAGAAGCGGTGTACCGTCTCGCCGCCCACCTGGAGCGCGGCGACCCCGGTGGGGGCAAGTATGACGGGCCTTTCCGCCGCGTTCGCGCGATAGTACTCGAGCAGGGTCGACTTGCCCGTCCCCGCCTTGCCGGTAATGAACAGATTGCGCCCGCCGCTGGCGATGCGTTCAAGCGCGCGGGCAAACGCGGGATTGATTTCGATTGTCTGCATCTACAGGTCCAGCACCTCGCCCGTAGACAAGGATGACGCCGCCTCCGCGAATTCGCAAAGAACGTACGGTGCCGCGATTCCCGTCGAGCCATGCTCAAGGCCGCGAGGGCAAGAGAGCGTCCCGGCGCGCATCCCGCACGCGCCCGGCCAGACTCGTTCGATTGACCTCAATTAACCTTCCGCATACGTTAAGCGAGAACACCTTGGCCCACACGCCGTGCGGCACTGATCGTGGACACGACAGAATATGGCTTCATTGCATCGCTTCCGGTTGGACCTGAGCCGGATCCATGAAGACGATCTTCGCATCATCGCGGCGCTGGCCAGCTTGCTTGCGGCGGGCACGCTTCTGACGCTGCTCAGTTTCGGCGTCACGCCGGATTCCGTATTCAGCATAGTGTTCCTGGACCGGCAGAGCCCGATCTATCCAATGACAGTGCAGAACCTGATGCACTTCATGTTTGTCCTCGGGCTCGGAGAGTCGTTCGTCCGTTTCTACAGCGCAGCCGATGCGAGGAGGCAGATCGAAAAGGACTTGCTGTCCATGGGCGGGGGCCAGTCGCTGAGTGATCCGGAAGTCCGGGAACTGCACGATCTCATCAAGCGCGACGGCGCCGGCAACGACCGCCATATGCATCGACTGGTACATCGCGTCATCCTGCAGTACCAAGCCACCGGATCCGTGGGTGAGTCCCAAGCCGTGCTTGACTCCAGCGTGGAGTACTTCCAACACGAGATCGGTCTGCGCTACAACATGCTGAAATACCTGACCTGGCTACTTCCCACCCTCGGTTTCATCGGCACCCTGATAGGCATCAGCCTGGCCCTTGCCGTCGCCGGCACCCTTCCGGATCTCGAGGACCACGCCGCGCTGGAATCCTGGATCAATGCGCTAACCACGAATCTGGGCGTTGCTTTCTATACGACCCTCGTGGCGCTGGGGCTGTCCGTGGTACTCGTCTTTCTCAGCAGCATCGCCTCCGGCAGGGAAGAGCGCGCGCTCAATGAAACGGGCCAGTATTGCCTCGACAACCTCATCAGTCGATTGCGCAACAAGAACATCGCCGCTCGGCAGATTGAATCGTGAAGCCTCCCGCCGCAGAGCGAGAGCAGATCGGCACTGCCGCCATCGATCTCTTCGCGTCCGGCATGGGGGCATTCATCCTGATCGCCGTGATATTCATGGTGTTGTTCGCGGCGACGCCGAAACAGGAAAAACCCGACACGCCGGAAGCAGCACCCGTGCCTTGTCCGGAGCCGCGACCCTGTCCCGAAACGCCCGAGTGTCCAGAGTGTCCGCCGCCCGTGTCGTGTCCCGAATCACCGGAACCCGCGTGCCCGGTCTGTCCCGAGGTGGAACAACCGGCTTGCCCCGAAACCCCGCCCTGTCCAACCGTCACCCCGGTCGTATGTCCGGAGAAACCCGAGTGCCCCGTCTGCCCGGTCTGCCCAGAGCCCGTCGAACCCGAACCCGCGCCAACGCCAACGCCAGCACCACCGGTTCCACAACAGGCGTGTCCCGAGCCGAAACCGCAGACTTCGCTGCTACCCGAGACGGACCTCGTATTTGTGCTCGACACCACCGGCAGCATGCGCGCGGAAATCGAGTCCCTCAAACGCGAGTTGCACATACTGGTTGGGGTGCTGGAACGCATGATGCCGTCTGTCGGCATCGGCGTCGTAACGTTCAACGACAGGCTGCAGCGACCGCCGGGTCGGCATTTCCCGTTGCGGGGCCTGACCAACGACGAGGACGCCATTCGCGATATCAACCGCTTCCTCCGCTCCATATCGATCACGGACGCGAAGGGACCGAACGACGACATTCCCGAAGCCGTGCTGATCGCGCTCAACGCCGCCGTCAATACTTCCTTTCGGCGACACGTTAGCCACCGCATCATCATCGTCATCACGGATGCGTATGCATACGAGGACGAACAGGCGCGGACGTTGCAGATCGCCCGGTCGTTTGCGCGCGTCGAGGGTCAGCGCATATCGGCGGTCCATGTGCGCCAGAATCCCGATTCGGAAAAGTACCTGGCGCTGCTGGCCGAAGCGGGTGGGGGCGAATTTGTTCCAGACCGGGGATCCATCCTCGCCAACGTCTTGATGGGTATCCTGTGACAACCTGCCTTGGATTTCCCGCCCGCAACGGAAGGGCCGCCGCGCAAGTTGTACAATGTTCCCAGGCACTCACGATCTCGGTGGTACGAATAATCATATGATTAATATTAATAAAGCCCTTCCCATCGTCGGCACCCTATCAATCCTCGCGGCGCTGTTGCTGATGCTTGGCGTAGCGGGCTGCGCCTCCCCCAATCCCGTCACCAAAGTGCAATTCAGCTTGGTCCCCCCGGACAATGACGCCATGGCCCCGAAAACGGGCATGCTTCCCGGCTCGAAGTTCAAGCTCGCCAAGGTCACCCTGACGGATCAACAGGGCAAATCCAGGTCTCCGGAAGCCGGACAGGAAGTCACGGTAGAGGTCAAGGGCGGAACCTACGATGCGGCCACGCAGGAAGTCCATTTCAGCGCTGATAGGAGCGAAGTGCCGGCAGATGGCTATGAAGTCGCCGTCGTACACCCCGATGGCGCCCGTTCCGTGCAGCGATTCAAAGCGGATTTCGCACGCGTGGACGGTCCCGACCCGGAGGACGTCGCCGCGTTCGACGCGAGTTTGATGTGGCGCAAGGACGGTGCCTTGTACGAAATCCCGGAGGGAATGTCGTTGATTCCGGGCGAGGAGTACGAGTTGCACGCAGAAGCGAACGATGTGCATGGCCGCACGTTCGAGTCGATCGACGGCGATTACCCCATTCCGGACAATCGACTCGACAAGACGTTGACCGGCTTTCATCCGAGCGACTTGAACGAGAACGGATTGATAGCGGAAGACGGCCTCGCGGCCGGCCAGGTCTACAAAGTAGATGTGGCCTACGGCGGTGAAAATGGACAACGCAAATCCCTCGCGTTCAACTACGATCCCGCGATTCCCCAGGGGCCGGCGCCGGAAATGGTGGCCGGGCTCGATATCATCGGCGAGCTGGCCTCGGAGAACCTGATCAGTCCAGGGGCCGTCAAGACGCTCGAAGTAACAGTCACGGATACGGTTGGCCGGTCATGGAACCTCGGCATGGAAGGCAACGGATCGCATTCGACGAACGAATTTCCCCTTCCTCGGTCCCGCCTCAACGTCCAGATGGAGAACGCCGACTACGGCCATGCGACTTCGGAAGTGCGGTTCAGTCCCGACGCGCGCGGCATGCTGGGCGAGACCTACCGAGTCATCGTGACCTACGCGGAGGACCCCAGGCTTGTGGTCGAAAAGACCTATTCTCCGGACTTCCTCAGCATCGTGCCGATCATGGAGGAAGACGAACTCGACTACACGGGTGCGGACGGGCATTCCGGCAGAGAAGGCCGGGATGGACAGCAGGGGTCTCAAGGGAATGACAGCGGTCGCATACTCGGCCGGGCCGGCGACGGGCGGGCGGGCGGCCACGGCACGTCGGGACAGAACGGAGCGCGAGGATCTCCCGGCCCGAACCTACGCGTCATCGCCAGGGAGGTTCGCACGATCGATGCCAGGGAAAGGCTCGTGCTGTTCGAGGTGCGCGGGCCCGGCATGCTGCCCGAATACTACATCCGTTCCATCGATGCGTCCCCGGTTACCGTCGAGACAAGAGGCGGCACCGGCGGACCCGGCGGTGTTGGCGGCATCGGCGGCGACGGCGGGAACGGTGGCGGTGGCTACTATTCGGGCGATGGCGGTGACGGGGGCAATGCCGGCGGCGGCGGCGACGGCGGTGACGGCGGGAACGGCGGCACCATCAACCTGATTCTGACGACGCACGAGTTGGAAAAGGTCTTCGTGCTGGACAGCCAGGGCGGCAACGGTGGCAACGGTGGCGAAGAAGGCGTCGCCGGTCAACCCGGGATTCCGGGCTCGATCAATAGCTGGACCGCAGATGCCGATGACAAGAGACTAAAAGGTCTTCCTCCACCCGAAGTCGGCGCCTACGGGAACGAGGGCAATATCGGCTACACCGGAAGGGCAGGTCACGACGGCCTGCCGGGGCTCGTTCAGTTAGCGGTCGATGAAACGCAGGCGGCGGCGCTTGTGCGTCGGGTACCCGAGGAAATCCAGCAAGTGATTCTGTATTGATTGGGTGGCCGGTAGGCGAGTAATGGGGTCCTCGATCACCGAGACTCAATGCACGACGAGATCTTGCGCCACGCGTCGTCGATGTATCGGCCAGCGGGATAGGACTCCATGTAGCGTCTGACTTCGGCTTCGACGCAACTGTCCTTGACTTCGTACCACAATCGTCCTTCGTCGTCCGTTGGGATCTCGGTCGGTGCCGAATCGGGAGCTTTCGTTACAGCTTGGGCCGATGGCGGGGCCGGATTCGCTTGCGTCGGCGTCGCGGTGTTCGCCGCAGCCGCAACCTGCTCCCCAGCTCCGATCTCCGCGCGAAAAGACGCGATCTGTTGATGCGCCGGCAATAGCGTTTCCAAGCTCCCAAGCAACCGCCGGGCCCTGTCGAAGATGCCGGTGTCAATCGCCTTGCCAATCAGCACCACGTAGCGGTCGCCTATCCGCTCGATGCCTTCCTTCGCTGGCGCGTTGTCCGGGTCCACCGCGAGAACGCGACCGTAATATGCGGCCGCACTGTCGTCTGCGGGCGTGGTCAGCATGTCCGCACCCAGGCGTCGCTGCGCCCAGTCCAGCAACCTTTGAATCTCCAACTCCTTGTCGAGTTCTTCGAACTGGCGCTTGACCTCGCTCCGCAACCGGTTCAATTCCGAATCGCCACTCCATTCGCCCGCCACCGCATCGAGAAGATGGCGGGCCCGCTGCGGTTCGCGGGCGTCCAACGCGTTGCGGGTCGCCGCTGCAACATCTTCTCGGATGTCGTCCCAGATGGACTGCGCTCGGGTATTGTCGGGATCCATGTCAAGAGCGCGGCGAAGCATGTCGAGCGCCCCTGATATGGCTTCTGTGGCCTCGCCGCCTTCCGGGTCACGGGTCAGCCTCACTTCCGCAGCGGCCACTAGCTCCGCGACCTCGCCAAACAGGGCGCGCTGATCCAGGGCGTCCTGGAGTCTCTTGCGCAACCCGCCGTCGTCGGAGAATTCGCTCTCCCCGGTCCAACGGGCGGCAGCTTCGGTCAGCGCTTCGTTGGCGCGATCCAACTCGCCGCCTACGATGTCCGTTTCAACCTGCTCCGCGACGCGCCGCATCAGGAGGCTCCGGGCTTCGAGCGCCACGGCGTTGTCAGCGTGAACATTCAATGCCCGCTGCAGCCCCTGCGCCCCCTCTCTTATATCGGCCGCAGACAACGTACCGTTCGGCACCGCCGGGAAGGTACTTTCAACAATGCCCTCGGGGACGCGCTCCGTGTCCGGGCCTCTCGCCATCAGATAGACGAGATACACGACGACGCCAATCACGACGACAGCGACCGACAGCAGCGCCTTGCGTCTTCGACGCGGCGGACGAAAATCTGGACTTGGTTCCGACTCGCCTTGCGGCGTATTTGTTCCGTGATCAACGGCGACAGGCCCATACATTCTTTGCCGCGCAACTAACATACTATGAGATGCAGTCGCCTGAAGTTTGCCCGAAACTTGAAGAGCAAGGCTTGCGCTAGAATGAGCCCGTGCTCTGGCGCGATGACCGAATTGTTGCACCCATCTTCGCGTCAAGGCCATTTTGACGCTCACTTGACTTACGCTACGTCCGGTTGGCTCTTTCACAGGCTCCCGGATTGGCGGGGGTAAATTGGAGGAATCAGTTGACCCATCTGCCAAGAGCAGTTTCCTCCACTGAGCGATAGACTGAGGGCGGTCATCCTCTCTGAATGATAGCGCTGTGTTCACTGCCGCCAGAAAAGGCCGATTCCACCCCTCTACGCGCTCAGTCCAGTCTTTTAGCGGGTCATCGTAAACTCGTTCCGTTGCGTCGTCGGGGCGTTCGCCGACGATGGCTCGGTAAGCTATGGCAGCCAATGCGTAGATATCTGTCCAGGGACCTTGGTTTCCCTTTGTAGAATATTGCTCGATTGGCGCATAGCCAGGAGTGATGATGGCGGTAACTGAACGGGATTTTGCGCTTACAGCTTGCCGCGCCGCGCCGAAGTCGAGAATGATTGGAATGCCATCCATCCGCAAAATGATATTGCCAGGTTTGAGATCCCTATGGAGAAATTGCGCACGATGTACTTGCTCAAGACCGTCAAGTATCGGATACAACAGAGCCGTCAGCTCGTTGGCTGCAAGAGTGCCTTTATGGCGCAAGGTGGCCGCCAGGGTCTCCCCCTCGGCATAGTCCATGACAATATAGGCTGTTCCGTTGCTTTCGAAATACCGATGAACCCGAATAATGTTCGGGTGGTCAAAGCGGGCCAATACCCTTGCTTCATCAAGAAAGCGTTCTAATCCCCAGGAAAAATTTGCTCGATCGGCGGATGACTTAGGTAACACGCTCACGTGGTCGCGGCGCACAGCGAAGTCGTTGGGAAGGTACTCCTTTATTGCGATGTTTTTGTTGAGAAGGTGGTCAAAGCCCTTGTAGGTAATTCCAAAGCCGCCCGCACCCAGAACGCTCAGCAACTCGAATTCCTGCAAGCGATATCTGGGTGGCAAGGCGTTCAGGTAATCGCCGGAGTTGGTCATGCCCTATACGATTTATCTCACGCAGAGTCGTTCATGCTGCCGTATCGCTGTCACACAACTCGAAGCATCGCCTTATTCCGCTGCTGATTCCTGTGGCACTGACGCGTTGAATGTCGTGTTAACATAGAACAATCCCATCGCCATTCCGAGAACTAGTGCAAGTAAGAGGATGAGCTTACCCATGCGAGGCCAAGGCGGTTTCTTGGTTTGGCTTGTCTGGGACCTATTCTGCGGAATAATCAGCGTTTGGCTTTCTGTTTCCAAATCGGGAGCACCCGTACTTATTGGTTCTGACGCAATTCGGTATAGTATTAGCGTTGTATTATCTTGACTAAGCTTACCCGCTGCGACTACCAATGAGAGAATTTCCTCGACTGTAGCTTCCAGGCCCTGCTGTTCAACGTTGGAGAGCGATTCGCTAACTTCATCGATGCTCAAAGTGTCGATGCCGTCACTGGCCAACACGATGATATCGTTTGGTTGCAGATCGACAGGTTGTGAGGACACATCAACCAACGATAGTACCTCGCCTACAAGAGCAGACCTCAATGCGTTACGCTTTTTGTCAGTTGCGGCTTCTTCCGCCGTCATTCGGCCGACTCTCACCAACTGTTCAAATACCGGCGCCATGGAGTGATCGGCGTTGAGGCGAGACATGGACCGGTCTCGAAAGAGCCACATTGGAGAGTCACCGATGCTTATCCATTCCAAGCCTTCAGCGGATATGACAACGGCTACAAGCGTGCAGCCCATGCCGTTTAGCTCCGGCTGGGCGTCAACTTCGTCTCCAATTGCGTCGTTGGCTGTGGCAAGTGCATCTCGGAGCTTGTCGGTGACCAAGCCGTCGCTAATTCGATACGCGTCAATGACTGATCGAACGGCCAGTTTACTAGCCATTGCTCCGCCGACATGCCCTCCCATGCCGTCCGCCAGGACCAGCAATGCGGTTTCACCTCCGTTAACCTCCATTTCTTGGCCTGACAGGAAGCCGAAATCATCTTCCTGATACGCCCGTGAACCCTGAATCTGCCGCCCTACGTAGGCCAATTCAGCGGAGTTCACGATGACGACTCTTCCTCGACATCTTTCCAGTCGAAATTCTCCCCGCAGAACTGGACAAATCTAAGGGTCGTATTTCCAAGCTGGATGTCATTGAAGCTCCGTAACTCCTTCGGAGTGAGTACGGCCTCATCTCCCAAATACACCAAGTTCGTTCCACTACCCTGCTGCACGTAGAATTTCTTTGCGCGCGGCTCGTAGGTGATTACGGCATGGCTCTTTCGTGAAATTTGATCGTCTCCGAAGTCAAGTCGGACGCGCTCATCTGCCGCCCGTCCGATAGAATTCATACCGTATCCAAGCGTCAAAGTCCGCCCCCTGCCGGGGCCTTTGAGAACGACCAGCCAGCCGACGACTGGATCGTCCATCGAATCCTCGAATTCGGCTCGCGTTGCCATTCTCCTAATGCGGTCATGCCTTCGTCGACCGCCCACGATTCGGGTGCGTTCGTCGTCCCCTTGTGGCGTGGCGACTATTGATGGTGTTGCGCCGCCTACTTTGACGGTGCGAGACTCGTAGTCATCATCGCGCTGATCCGACAAGGACGGACTGGTGCGCATATCGCTCTCGGTCACTCGGATCGTCTGGTCTTCAGACGACGATGTTTTCTCGGCAATAACGTTGCCATCTTTATCTCTGGTCACAGCTATTGGACCTCTCTCGGCTTCCGTTCCAATTTCCTAGGGATACGAACCGCGAGAACCGACAGAATTAGTGCACGTGGTCAATTCGGACAAATTCGATGCCGCTCAACCTAGTCTCGCGCTGCCCCTACCCGCCACTCACGCTAACTCTTTTCAAACATGAATTCAACGCTGATGTGGAGCCGCCGTTCTGATGTCACGCCGCACAAATCCTAGGAGTTTGGTTTCTTTTGGACACCGTCAAGCGCGGGCGAGCCTAGAACATCGCCGTCAACATGATCGTGACTCATTGCTGTCCCACAAACTTCAGACGAATTAGAGTTGGAGCTGCCCCGCCAACGCGTCTGGCGGGCCCATGTGTGGCTCCAAGATACCCATTAGCACCCTCCGATCAAACAGATTTACCTGAAGGAGGCGCAAGATCTGCTGCAGGCTCCACCCAAGCGGTTGACGAACTTGATGTATGCAAGTAGCAAATACACGCACAGCAAGATCCATATCTGCGTCGTCACGGCGTTCCGCGACGTGTCGACGAAGCCCTTCACCTTTAGGTTCTGCTTGATCCATTTGAAGAATAGTTCGATTTGCCATCGCGCCTTGCAGATGTCCGCGATGGTCTGATCCCGCGGCCGGGGCCGACCAGGCGGCTCTCCCGGACGGAGTATTTGATCCGCTTCTTCATGTGCGTGACTAAGTGCCAATAGGCGTAATTACAATAACGTATTGTTGACAGCCGGAAGGATCTTCGGATACGGTTGCCCGGAAAGCGTCTCGGGGAACAATCATGCCGAGAAAAAGTCCTTTCTGGATCACGCTCACCGACGAGGAAGCACAAGTGCTGAAGCAACGGGCGCAAAAATATACGTTGTCGTATTTTCAGGTTCAACGGGCCCGGATGATCCTCTTGGCCGCACAAGGACTGCGGAACGATGAGATTGCCGCGCGGCTCAACACGCGGCGGGAGGTCGTCAGCCAGTGGCGGAAACGGTTTTTCCACGAACGCCTGCCGGGACTTGAGGAGCGCCCCCGGCCCGGACGCCCCCGGGCTTTTCCCCCCGGAGGTGGTCGTTCAGGTCAAGGCGCTGGCATGTGAGTTGCCAGCCAAATCTGGGACTTCCGTTGTCGCGCATGAGCATCGCGGATGTGGCGCGCGAAGTTCGCCGCGCCGGCATCGTCGCCAGCATCAGCGACAAGACCGTTTGGCGCTGGCTGCACGAGGACGCCATCCGTCCGTGGCAGCATCGCTGTTGGATCTTCCCGCGCGACCCGGACTTCAGGGTCAAGGCGGGGCGGATCCTGGATCTCTACGAAGGGCACTGGAACGGAATCCCCCTGCGCGACGACGAGTTCGTCATCTCAACAGACGAGAAGACGAGCATCCAGGCTCGCCAGCGTACCCACGGGTCTCTGCCGACCGCTCCCCGCCAAGCCATGCGCATCGAACATGAGTACGCGCGTCGGGGGGCATGGGCCTACCTGGCCGCCCGGGATGTGCGTCGGGCCAAAATCCATGGGATCTGCGAACACAAGACCGGCATCGCACCATTCGGCCGCCTCCTGCAACAAGTGATGACGCAAGAACCCTATCGCTCCGCTCGTCGGGTGTTCTGGACCATGGATAACGGCTCCTCCCACCGCGGCCAAGCCTGTATCGATCGTATCGGGGAGCAATGGCCGACCATCGTTCCGGTCCACACGCCCGTGCATGCCAGTTGGCTGAATCAAGTGGAGATCTACTTCTCCATCGTTCAGCGCAAGGCCTTGACACCCAACGACTTCCCTTCCCTCGAAGCCCTCCAGGAGCGGTTGCCGGGCTTCGCCCGTTACTACGAAGCCATTGCCCAACCCTTCGAGTGGAAGTTCACCCGCAAGGACCTCGACTCGTTGCCGCATCGCATTGATCGCGCCCATGCCAGCGAACAGCCCTTACTCGCAGCCCCGTAGAATACGTGTCCGAACTTATGACCCACGGACACTAAGCCCCCCCGCCCCCCGCGAAATCAAGTAGTTGATACACGCGAAGTCCACGTGCGCGCGGTCGGCGGCGACGATGCTCGCGCACGGCAATTTAGCGCGCGGGCAGCCTCGATGTCCAACGTCTTGCCGTCCTGACGCGAACGAACGCCGGCAGATAGCCATCCTGGTCTATCCTCACATGTAGCTTCACCGCGCCCTTCGTTTTCCTAAACTTCGCCCACGTAAACATCGACAAGCACAAGCCGACCGCCGACGCGTCTACCGAGTACAGCTTGTTCTTGAAACAGAATCCATGTCCCCGCGCCAACCACCGGCAGCGCGCGCGATAGCGACCGAACAACGACTCGCACAGCTCGAGCCGCTGCTTCCCGTTCACCCCCGCCAACGACGACCGCGTCACCTCGCCGACCCCCAAGCGGTATAGCTTGTGCGGCTTGCGCCTCCAGATTCACCACGATGTCCCGCAGGCTGCACCGGTCCGCCAACTGCGCCATCGCCACGGCCGCGACTGTCCCCAGCGCATCATCTTGCACCGTTCCTCCCCTCGTGGTGGCGCTTCGCGTCCGTCTCGAAGTCATGTCTCGGCACCAGCTTGAGAAACTGCACCAGTACGTTACTATTGTGAGCATGCGCCTGAAACTCCTTGTTTCGATCGGATTTCTTGCACAAACAATGTTACTACGAAGAGCAGTTCAAGCCCTACTTTCATCCCACTCTTGTGGGATAGCAATAATCGTGACTGAACCGCGGGTGACCGAACTGAAATCAATAGCTTGGCCTTACGGAATTCAGGGTTGTCTTCGCGAAGTTAGATTGAAGTTGACCTCAAGCGAACATCTCAACACGATCACCAACTCATGCGAGCCAAATTCAATTTCCCCAGATGAAATATACTCAGATACCCATAAACCACTTGTCGGTGTAGCGATCAGGGAGCATTGCTGTGAATGAATATTTGAATGCGCTGGCACCAGGTCGGGAAATCAATGAGTACGAGATAGTCCGTGTGCTTGGCGCGGGTGCCTTCGGCATCACCTACCTGGCCGTAGACCACCGCCGCCAATTTGAGGTAGCGATTAAGGAGTATCTGCCGAACGATTTCGCCGCTCGAGAGTACGCGCGAGACGGAAAAGTGGTACCCAAGTCCGAAAACGAGCGGGCTGACTTCAAATGGGGATTAGATCGCTTTCTCGACGAGTCTCGCCTGCTCGCACGCTTCGCGCATCCCAGTATCGTCAGCGTTTACCAGAGTTTCAGAGCTCGAGGAACCGGGTACCTCGTGATGGAATACGTCAACGGCGACACCCTTACAGAATTGCTGCGGAGACGCGGTACTTTGACGGAAAGTGAATTGAAGGAGTTACTGTTCCCGATCCTTGACGGCCTGGAGGAGGTGCATCGGGCCAAGTTTCTGCATCGTGACATCAAGCCAAGCAATATTCTCGTCCGGAATGACGGTTCTCCAGTCATTTTGGATTTCGGCTCCGCAAGACAAGCGTTGAGTGCAAGATCCCGGTCTGTCACATCCTTGGTCACGCCAAGCTATGCACCGATTGAGCAATACTCCAGCCGGGGCAACCAAGGCCCATGGACGGACATTTACGCCTTGGGCGCGTTGGCCTACCGGGCTGTCACGGGCAAACCTCCGAAGCCGGCTCCCGAAAGGGCCTACGAAAACGACTTTGAGGTATGGCGGGAGGGCATTCCAGAGGTCACACCAAGCTTCGCCAAAGCGATTGAATTGGCCTTGGCGTTCAAGGAGTCTGAGCGCCCGCAGTCTATCGCCGAATTCCGGGCGGCGCTGGGAGAGCATGACGATGTTGAATTCCGAGGTCCCGGACCGCCCAAGCACCAGAGGACGCAGGACGCCGAGCCGATGGTTGCGGTATCGCGCAAAATACTCGATGTTTTTCGAAGACCCCGAATTCCAGAGCTGCCGTGGCAAAGCATTCAACGAATTGCGCATGCGCGGTGGTGGGGTACATCCCTTTGGCACGTCGGATTGGTGGGAGCGGTCCTGACGATCATTGGTTTCATATTGATACAGTTGATTGAGAGGCCTGGCAGCGAGTTGGAAGGGATTGTCGGTCGGGACCCGGCGGAGAATTTGCCGCTCGGAAGTGAGCCAAACATACTCCTACCCGGCGCGGATCATCGAGCAGTTTACGGGACGAGGCGAGGCGAGAACGGTCGCTATCGGTCGCCGGCGGATACTGAGGCGTCAACCCCTCTTCTTACAGCCTTAACGGTTGAACTCATGGGGACCCTTGAGAGCCACCAAGACGATGTCAAAGCGGTGGCATTTTCACCAGACGGCGAACTCATCGCAACAGCATCCGCTGATGGCACGGCGCGCGTTTGGGACGTTGCCACGCGGCGACAATCAGGCGTCTTGAAAGGCCATGGCGGGCAGGTCAATTCCGTTGCATTTTTGCCGGATGGCACCCATGTTGCCACTGCGTCCGATGATGGCACCGCACGCATCTGGCAGGTGCAATCCGGTCGTCAAACGAACGTATTGGCAGGACATGATGGTCCGGTTCATTCGGTGGCAATTTCTCCGGATGGGTCACTGATTTTGACGGCGTCTGCCGATGCGACTATTCGACTCTGGCGCATCGTTGATGGACAACAGGTCAATGTAGCTGACCATGCCTCCGGTGTCAGCTCCGCCAGCTTCTCGCCTGACGGTTCGCTCATAGCCACGTCATCTTATAGGACAGTGAGTCTCTGGGACGCATCGTTTGACTCTCCGCCTGAACTCTTTCGAGGTGCGTCCCGCAGACACTACTCGGTTGTTTTCTCGCCGCTAAGTTCAAGCGTCCTCCTGAGTTTTGTCGACCAAGAAGCTACGGTTCTGGACATTCGTTGGGGCAATTCCTTCGTGAGCCTTGGTGGACATACTAGCCAAGTGCGGTCGGGTGCCTTCTCTCCCAACGGACTAATCGTCGCTACTGCTGAATTCAATGGAACCCTTCGCTTGTGGGAAGTGTCGTCCGGCCACCAGCTGACTTCGCGAACCGCTCATAACGTCTTCTTGACTGCAGTCACGTTCTCAATGGACGGCTTGCATCTTGCAACAGCGTCCGGGGACAACACGGCGCGAATCTGGCGAATTGGCTATTGAACCCCGAGCAGCGAAGGTCATTGTCAAGCGACATCGGAAACCGACCCCGGAACCTGTCAACGACTTTGAGACACTGTCAATTGCGATTTACTGAGCAGTGTCTCCTGTTGTGGATGTCACGGGCGGGTTAATCCAGACCGCTTCGGGAAGGGGGTCTGGTTTTGGGATGCCTCGAACGAAGCGTTCGGGATGACGGGTCCAGGCGGCTTGAAGGGTCCTCCCGCGCTGGTCGAGCACGCTCCGGGTTCGATGATGATGCACGTCGTCCGGGGTGAGCATCGCGATCCCGCCATGGCGATGCTCGGTGTTGTACCAGGGGAAGAACGTTCGGCAGAAGGCGATCGCGGCGGCGATGTCGTGGAAGCGGCCAGGGAAGCCGGGGTGGTACTTCAGGGTCTTGAACTGCGCCTCGGAGAACGGGTTGTCGTCGGACACCCGGGGGCGGCTCAGTGAGCGGGTCACGCCGAGATTGGCGAGCAGTTGTGCGGTGCACTTGCTGGTCATCGGCGCGCCGCGGTCGGAGTGCAGCGTGGGAGCACCCGGGGCCGGACGCCCTGTTTGTGGCAGGTTTCCTCGATGAGACGACCGGCCAGCGCCGAGTTCTCCCGGTCGGCCACCATCCAGCCGACCGCGTAGCGGCTGAAGATGTCGAGCACGACGTAGAGGTGGAAGTACGTCCACTTCGCCGGCCCCAACAGCTTGGTGATGTCCCAGGACCAGGTCTGGTTCGGGGCCGCGGCCACCAGCGCGGGTTTGGCGTACCGGGGATGCTCACGCTGATTGCGCCGCTCTCGGACCGGCCGATCCGCAGCCAGTATCCGATACATCGTCCGCTCCGAGCACAGGTAGCGGCCTTCGTCGAGCAGCGTCGCCACGACTTCCGCCGGCGCGCGGTCCACGAAGCGCGGGCCGGCGAGCACATCGAGGACCTGCTCGCGCTCGGCTTCACACAGCGCCCGGGCGGGCGTTGGACGGGGCTGCCGGTGCCCGGGAGTTGACCTCCGGCGACGGTAGAACGTCGCCCGCGACATGCCCAGCGCTTCGCAGGCCGGCGCCACGCCGACCCGCGCCGCAAGCGGTTGGGCCGCCATCAAGAGCGCGTTCCGCGTTCGAGGTTCAATCCCAGCAGCCCGGCAACTTTTCCCTGCACGTCCAGGATCGTGTGCGCGGTGTGCAACTCGTGCTCCAGACGAGCCACTTGCGCCTCGAGCGCGCGCACCTTCGCATCCAGCGGATTGCGTTCGGCCGGTTTCGCGCCGCGCTTCTTCGCGGCCAACTCCCGCAGCGAGCCCTTGCGCCGGGCCTTGCGCCAAGCCGTCAGATGGGAGCTGTACAACCCCTCGCGGCGAAGCAGCCGACCCACCTCGCCGCGCCGCGTGCAGCGATCCGCCTCCTCAAGGATCCGCAGCCGATACTGCGCGCTGAACTGGCGCCGCTTCGGCTTGGCCACGACCTCCGGGTCCGGGGTCCGTCTGGCGCGCCCGGCCCTGGGCGCCTCGTCGCTACGCTCCTCGAGCCCCGGGGCCGGAAGGGAAACCTCATTCAATGTCATCGCGTCTCTCTCTGCGGTCATCGGTCTTCATCTCCACCGCCCTACAGTAATTCCAAAGGTTGCTGGTGTCTCAGTGATGTTGGCAGAGAGGGACCCCTTGGCGACACGAAAACTGCCCCCCGACAACATAAAACTGACCCCCTGTTGGAGCGTCGAGCAGCGGGAGAAGGGTTATGCACACTTTGTCCACGCCGCCGATCCCGGATGATGAAGAGGCGCGGTGGGCAAAGAAAGGGAGGATAACCCCTCGACGACTTCAGCCATCGGCGACCGGACGCTCACGTCGCTGCCTCGCGCCATCGGCGCCGTGGGGGTGTTGAGCACGCCCGCGCGACGACGCGTCTCCCGCGCTTCAGGATCTGCAGCGCGGGCCGGCCCAACAAGGACGGAGTCCGGGCAGGCGCCGCGTGAGCGGGCTCTTAGGCTCCGGCACGCGTTGCGACTTGGTCTCCAGTCGCTCCGCCCCTCACTCCCTGGCGACACGAAAACTGACCCCCGGAAGCAATGGGCAATATAAGGTGGCAACCAATAATAGCCGCAAATTGAACGCGTATTCCAGCCGGAATTCTACCGACGATAGCACACCACCGCCAAGTTTGGTCCAAACTAACCTACAGCGCTCACCTGCGCCTGCATTATGTCAAGGTTAGATTGAATGGAATTGGACCCAATTTAACGACAAAGCCGTTGTGCACTGCCATCTTCTGTTTCGGACTGAGGCGTGTGTTGTTCACAAACGAACCGTTGGTTGACCCCAAGTCCTCAATGTGAAGCACGCCGTCAATGACGGAAAGTTTGACGTGTTCGCGAGATATGCCCTCATGATTGATCACGAAGGCCGCGTACCTGGGATTCCGTCCAACAATCACCCCGCTAGATGCTCCCAGACTTTCGGCAGGTATTTTCACCACGAAGCGCTGTCCGTTCGGAGCTCGGCCTTCCAAGAGGCACGCAAACGGGGCAGGTTGTGGGCTAGGTGGAGCAGATTGAACAGCCCGCCTCGTTACTTGCGATTCCGCTGAAGCAACCGCTTCAGCGACCTTGGAAGCCCCGGACCGCCGGCGACCGAAGAAAAACAAGGCTACGATGGCTAACGCAACCAAGGCGACGACCGACGCGACCAGGGCGATGTTCCGGTCTGTTTCGTCCAATTCTCCCTCAAGTTGATTGGTCGTTTGCTCAGCTTCTCGAGCCCGCTGCTGGGCCATAGTCGCCGATCTCTCAGCCTCCCCTGCCGCCTCGTCCGCTAGGCGAGCTGCTTCCCTCGCAGCCTCCTTCTCTTGTTCAGAAGTCGCAGACTCAAGCTCGGCCTCCTTGGCAAGCCGCTCCATTTCAGTGGCTTTCTGGCGTGCCGATCGAGCCGCGCTTTCTGCTTCCTTGCGGGCCTCACGCTCTCTCTCCAGTTGCGCCATTGCTTGCGCCAGTATTTTACCGGTCTGCAGCTCGCCTGCATCAGGCTCTATTGGGCTACTGGTGCTTGGTACGGTAGGAGCATCCGAGCCAAGGGATTCCAATTTCAAGCCTTTAGCGGTTTCGAACGGGACATTTTGGGACAGTAAGAATTCTTCCAATTGTGGACCGGGGACGGCAAAGGTCATATCGCGCAACTTGAGCCTGTCGTATCTATACCGACTATTTAGTATATTACCGGCTAAATCGGGATGCGGATGGTTCACCCCTATAACGTAACCATCTTGATTCAGTACGGGTGTCCCATAGTTATGCGAGTTCAGCAACCCGGTATTGTGGTAGATGAAATCGTAAGGTGCGACGGCGTACGCTCGAACCGTACGGTTAACGAGAGAATTTATGGAACCTTGGCCCATGCTGTATTTTGGCTCCACCATCGGAACCCAAATAGGCTGGGTCGGGCCCTGTACGCCATCCAGTGTCAAAGCCGGCGCCCTTAAGCGGGGCGCATGCAACACCGCCAGTTCTAGCGATGGATGATAACCACGTTGTTCAACACTGAACCGAGCGCCTTGTTCCATGGGTACTGGCGCGACTTCGACTCTTCTTGCTTTGCGCAGCAATTGCTGGCCCACGGTCACCACAAATCCATTGGGACTGACCACAAAGCCCGTCCCGATTGGAACCCTGATTCCACCCCTGACGTCCAGAATCTCGACCAAACTGGCTCTGACTGCCTCCCTGTCGACGTTGGCGTAGGCATTGCCACAGCCAAGACAAAGGAACAGCGCGCTCGCACCTAGAGCAAACCTCGACCTGTGTACGTGATTCATCATGAACAACCAATTCTTTCAAAAAGCAATTTAACCTCAACCGACACTCGGATCACTTCTGGACATGAGTGCCCCGGAACAGTCTAGTGTTTCTGCGGGTTCGCAAAACTAATTGAGACATGAACAAGAACAGGTGGACCAACAAGAGGGCAGAAGGTGCCCGTCCAACAACCAGCAGCGCCGTCACCGCAAACATAACCAGCCAATACGTCCCGAGCCGACTGAAGTCAGAACGCTCTTTACGATCATCATTGCAGTAGTCCTCCCGGCAGGGGGCCACCTAAAGCGGCAAAATATGTGATTGGGCATCGGGGCCGGGCGAAACACCAAGACCCCCGTCCCCGTTCCCAGATAGCTATTTCCGTACCATTGTTGTAATGATAGGGAGACCTCGATACCGCGTCAATGCCCCGCCCTGCTTGGAACTGTCCGGTTTTAGAACAAATAAACTGTCCGGTTTCGCTGCGGGGCCGTACCTGCTCGGCTTGCGCGGTCCGTGCCAGACCGACAGCGTGCCGTCCGATGGGCGGCGAACCTCCACCCTCGCTTTGGCGTAGTGGGGCCAGCGACGGTCCACCGGCAGTTGCAGCGCCAGCCCTTCGAACCGCACGCAGTTGTCCCGGCAGAGCACAAACGCCGAACCCGCCGCGCGCGCCGGCTGCGCGAACTCCGCGTTGAAGGCCGGCAGGTACACTTCCCACAAGTACGCCATCGCCCGCCGCCGGCGTGTTCCAGGGACATCGAACGCCGATCTTCGGGCCGCCGGCAACGCCCCATAGGGGCGCCGACGGGTGGTGGAGTTGGGCATCGTCGAATCGATCAGCGCCGAGACGGTGCGGCGGACGCTAAAAAAACGCATCGTCGGACGCAAGGTGCTCGCGCGCGAGACCCGGCGTCCAAGCCCAGCCACCGCGGGCCACCCGCGGCGCGTCGATTACGAATACGAGCGCGCCGGCACGGCGTCGATCTTCCTGTTCGCCGAGCCGCTGGCGGGCTGGCACCGGGCGACGGCTCGCCCGCAGCGAACGAAGGCGGATGGGCGCGCGAGATGGCCGCGTTGCTGGAAGGCCGTTACGCCGACTGCGAGCGTGTCACGCTGGTGTGCGACAACCTCAACACGCAAACCAAGGGCGCCTTCTACAAGGTCTTCGAGCCGACCCGCGCGCCCTGGTGCGCCGCATCGACTTCTGTCACACGCCGAAACACGGCAGCTGGCTGAACGTCGCGGAAAACGAGCTGAGTTCCATGACGCGGCAATGCCTGAAGGATCGCCGCATCGGCGATCTCGACACGCGGCTGAACGAAATCGCGGCGTGGTCCACCGACGTGAACCAAACCCAGCGCGGCGTCGACTGGCAGATGAAGATCGACGACGCGCGCTGCAAGCTCAAGTCCATTTACCCCCAGGGCGATTCCGTAGTCGCGGCTTGGGCGTTGCACGGCGGGTCGGGTTTGTTGGTGGCCGTTCCGGACACGCAGACCGAGCGTGCGTGTAGCTGGGCGGTCTGCGCGTTCGGGGGTGGTTTCGCTGGAGTTTTGGGTGTCCGCCGACGGCCGGCGGGGTCGAGCCGCGGCTGAGCGGTCGACTGGGTTCGGGCCGGAAGCGGGTCAGGGCGTCGGCCTGTTGGCGGTGCGCCTGGGGCTGGTGGCGGAACTCCCCGCGCATTCTGACGATGGGGATGGCGGCGTTGGACAGGCAGGCGAGTTGCGGGGCATTCGGCCGATGCGCACGCGCGAGCGATCCTCGTCGTAGGCGACGTCGCGGACGTAGTGGACGCGGTTCTCGATCTCCCAGTGGCCGCAGTTCAGCGCGAGGATCTCCGATGGGCCCGCCCGGTCGGACGCCGAGGTGACGCCGTAGGCGGTCTCGACGCTGCTTCGGCCGCTGGCGAGGACGGTGCGGCGGCGCACGACGCGGAACGCCTATCGGCGCCCCGGCAAGGGCGCGACGCCGTCGTCGAAGGCGTCGAGGGGGACGACGGCGCAGGTGCGCTGCTCGAGCCGCCCGTGGGCCTTGTCGAGAGTGCTTCGGGACGGCGCGGAGTTGAAACCGAGGATGCGGATATCGTCGAGTAGCCCAGCGTGGTTGCGCTTGACCGGCATGACGTAGTCGCCGCCGCCGTCGACGATCAGCCGCGCGGTCTTCGGGCAGCAGTGCAGGGCGTCGAGGGTCACGGTGCGCTCGGCGTCGCTGCCGCCGGGTCGGTTCAGGGGCCTGCACTTGCCGTCGAGCGCGAGCGTCCCGCCGGGCGCGCGCCGGGCCGCCGTGAAGCGCCGCATGGCGGCGTCCAGCGCGTCGGGATCCAGCTCCGAGAGAATGCGGTCGATGCTGGTCTTCGACGGCGGCACTAGCCGCTTGGCGGACGGACTGCGGAACGCGCGCACCGCGGCGAGCTGGCGCTGGGTGAGACGGGCGGCGACCTCCGCTATTGCGGTGACGCCCCGGGCGCCGGCGAGCTTGGCCGCCACGGCGACCGCCAGCACGGTCGCCAGCCGGCGGACGCCGCGCGCCGAGCGGTACTCGGGCACCTCGCGCAGATAGTCGTACAGGCTGCGCGGCCGGTGCTCGGCGGGCGGCTCGGGACAGCCGCGCCCCGCGCCCCACGACGCCGGCTCGTCGAGCCCGCTCAGCGCCGCCCGCGCGTCGCCCGCCAACGCCCGCACGAACACCCGCTTCGGCGCCCCGTGCGCCGTCCAGCCGCCGCCGGCGCGGGCGTAGCCGCGCGTCTCGCCCAGCGCGGTTTCGCCTGCCCGAACCGGGTCGGGTTCACACGGTCCACCTTGGGCTGTTCGCTGGCATGGGCGCGATCAATGCGATGCGGCAACGAGTCGAGGTCCTTGCGGGTGAACTTCCACTCGAAGGGTTGGGCAATGGCTTCGTAGTAACGGGCGAAGCCCGGCAACCGCTCCTGGAGGGCTTCGAGGGAAGGGAAGTCGTTGGGTGTCAAGGCCTTGCGCTGAACGATGGAGAAGTAGATCTCCACTTGATTCAGCCAACTGGCATGCACGGGCGTGTGGACCGGAACGATGGTCGGCCATTGCTCCCCGATACGATCGATACAGGCTTGGCCGCGGTGGGAGGAGCCGTTATCCATGGTCCAGAACACCCGACGAGCGGAGCGATAGGGTTCTTGCGTCATCACTTGTTGCAGGAGGCGGCCGAATGGTGCGATGCCGGTCTTGTGTTCGCAGATCCCATGGATTTTGGCCCGACGCACATCCCGGGCGGCCAGGTAGGCCCATGCCCCCCGACGCGCGTACTCATGTTCGATGCGCATGGCTTGGCGGGGAGCGGTCGGCAGAGACCCGTGGGTACGCTGGCGAGCCTGGATACTCGTCTTCTCGTCTGTTGAGATGACGAACTCGTCGTCGCGCAGGGGGATTCCGTTCCAGTGCCCTTCGTAGAGATCCAGGATCCGCCCCGCCTTGACCCTGAAGTCCGGGTCGCGCGGGAAGATCCAACAGCGATGCTGCCACGGACGGATGGCGTCCTCGTGCAGCCAGCGCCAAACGGTCTTGTCGCTGATGCTGGCGACGATGCCGGCGCGGCGAACTTCGCGCGCCACATCCGCGATGCTCATGCGCGACAACGGAAGTCCCAGATTTGGCTGGCAACTCACATGCCAGCGCCTTGACCTGAACGACCACCTCCGGGGGGAAAAGCCCGGGGGCGTCCGGGCCGGGGGCGCTCCTCAAGTCCCGGCAGGCGTTCGTGGAAAAACCGTTTCCGCCACTGGCTGACGACCTCCCGCCGCGTGTTGAGCCGCGCGGCAATCTCATCGTTCCGCAGTCCTTGTGCGGCCAAGAGGATCATCCGGGCCCGTTGAACCTGAAAATACGACAACGTATATTTTTGCGCCCGTTGCTTCAGCACTTGTGCTTCCTCGTCGGTGAGCGTGATCCAGAAAGGACTTTTTCTCGGCATGATTGTTCCCCGAGACGCTTTCCGGGCAACCGTATCCGAAGATCCTTCCGGCTGTCAACAATACGTTATTGTAATTACGCCGATGGGTACTAAGACAAAGCCAGGGTGAAGGGTCGCCGCCACGCGGACGGCACGCTGTCGGTCTGGCAGGGACCGCGCAAGCTGGCCAGGCACGGCCCCAGCGGTGAACGCTTGGCCGACGGGGGTTCCGGCCGCCGCGTAGGCGAGGTCGTCGCCAACCGCATTGCCACGATCTAGGAGCGGGTCGGCCGAGGGATTTACAACATGGGGCCGACGCTTATGCCTTGCCCGCGCGGCCCCGTAGTGAAACCGGACACTTCCATTTGTTGACAACACGTTGCGGATAGCGCAGGTACTCGGCTTCCCCCGCCAATGTGCGTGTGCGGCAACCCGCCAACGCTACGCGACTCGGCTTCAGCCGTCGCGGAAGGGATCGATGTGGCGCGCGCCCGTCGGCGAGATATGCTTCGTGTTTCGAGTGACCACGACAAGGTCTTTTTCAAGCGCCGTGGCGGCGATCAGTCCATCAATGTCCGGAATTGGATCCGGGATTCCGAGGTGCCCCCATCTCTCCGCAATCGCGCGGTCCACGCCAATGATGCGATCCCGGAATTCCTGCACTGTTCGATTCAACCACTTGTCAAGTGCCATGGCCGACGACGGATCGCGCCTTCGGAGTCGCTCCACACCGTGCCGAAGTTCACCAACCGTTAGGACGCTCAGGAACAATTCCGTCGCCTTGCGCTTTCGGAACCACCCAACGACGTCGGGGTCAGCTCGATCACGTTTACGAAGTTCGGATAGCACATTTGTATCTACCAGATAGTTCACAATTCGATCCGGCGAGGACCGGTACGGGCACGATCAAAGTCGGCGGCGTCGCCAACTTCGGGCATCGCGAGTAGATGCTCGACAAACGGCTCTGGCGACTGGGAAATCGACCTCTCGACATGCTTCATTCCCGTTTCCGACAACTCCCACGTACCCCGGGGTGAATCACCGCGTAGATATCCTTCCCTAACTAGATTGAACCGCTCCCAACAGGTTGCGTTCCACCATCTCGCGTCACCGGAGGAAAGGCGTTCCAGATCGCCAGACAACAGGACGGAAATCATTTTCTCTTTCATGACGGGGCGCAGGTCAGTCACGTGCGCCGAGCCGCCCATCTGGTAGAGAACCTCCAGCAATGGCTGCCGAAACTCTTTCTGTGGGAGCTTGTTTGTGGAAACAGCATGCGCACGGGGGACACGCGGCGCCTTTGCAGCCGTTTTCGAGCGGTCACGACGAGGGAGTTTCCTCGCTTCTTCGGCCACATCCAGCGCCTTCGCGAGCGCCGACTCCGCAGTGTCCTCCAGAGGTTCAGCCCACGCCTTGAGACGCTCCATCGTTCCATCTGATATTCTGATCACCGGCATCGCATCAATCTTGTCTTGTTACCTAGAAACATTGTACGCAAAGACAAGTGTGCATCAAACCTCTTATCGCAGCGGATAGCGCAGGTGTTCGGCTTCCTGCGCCAATGTGCGGGTGCGGCGACCCGCCAACGCCACAAGCAGGCGTTCCAGCGACTGCCAGGCGTCGCCGCGCAGCGCGCCCTTGGCCTGCATGTCCAGGAGCGCGCATTCGGACAGCGAACGTTCCAGGCCGGCGATGCCGAGACGATCACCAAGCCGTTTGAGCGACCGAGCGCGCTGCGGCGGCAGGTAGACGCGCACGCCGGAGGCGAGACGCAGGGCGTTTCGGAGCTGGGCATTGACCGCGCCCAGGACCATGAATACCGGGGCGCCCTCCTGGCGCAGTACGCGCGCCATCTTGCGTACGCGCTGCGGGCTGCCGTCGAAGGCGGCGTCGATGAGTTCGAAGGTGTTGAAGTGCGACGCGTCATCCACCGCGGCCCGCAGGGTCTCGGCATCCACCGGCGATTTCACGCCGGCCAGCTTCAGCTTCTCTATCTCCTGCGCCGCGGCGAGCAGGTTTCCCTCCACCCGGTCCGCCAGCAATGCGATCGCGTCGCGCGTCAGCTCGATGCCGGCCGCTCGACAACGGACGTTAAGCCAACCCGGCAACTCCCGGGCGGCCAGCGGCCAGACCAGCATCACGACGCCGGCCGCATCGATAGCCTTGAACCAGGCCCCGGAACGTTGACGCGCTTCCAGTCTCCCGGTCCGAATAAGCAGCAGGACATCGTCGAACGGGTTTGCCAGGTAGCGCCGCAGCACATCCGACGCCTTGCGGTCGAAACCCCTCGGCGGCACTCGCAGGTCGAGCACGCGGCGCTCGGCGAAGAGCGACCGGTTGGCGGCTTCCGCCAGTATCGCCTCCCAGTCCGTCGCCGCGCCTTCGTCGATCACCTTTCGCTCGGTGAACCCGCGCGCCGCCGCCGCCTGCACGATGGCAGCGCACGCTTCCTCCACCAGCAGCGTTTCTTCGCCGGAAACCAGGTAGACGGACTTCAGGCCGTCCGCCAGATTCCGTTCGAGGTCTCTAGGCCTTATCTGCACGCGCTATCGCGCTCAAGCTGAGTATGATCTGTTGGACCAGTTCATTGCGCAGTTCCAATGCTATCAGCGACTGCTCCTCGCGGGTCGCGGCCGGGTTGTTCTGATCCAGGCGAAACGTCCGTTCGGCGCGTACCCTGCGCTCGCCGACCAGTTTGTTGCCCTCCCCGTCCTGCGCCGCGAAGGCGAGGCTCAACGTCATTTCGTATTGCGCCGTCCTGGCGCCGCGGGTAGTGGAAACGCCTCGGCGCAGTTCCCGCTGCTCGGACAAGCGGATGACCACGCCCGCCCCCGACTGCCCGTCAACGAGCACTAGCCCCGCCTGTTCAAGCGCCCGGCGCAACTCGGCGTCGATGGTGACGCTAGCGTCGCCATCGATGTGCGCGCTCTCGAATGCGGAAGTGAGATCCCAGGAACGCAGTTGGAAGCCACAGCCCGCGGCGAGTGCCGCGACCACCAGCAGAATAACTCCCCGCGCGTGCAAGCCCATCGGGCCCTCCCTCTCACTCATCCCACGACCAGGTTGAGCAGTTTGCCCGGAACAAATATCACCTTGCGCACACTCCCGGCGGTCAAATGCCGAGCGACGTTTTCGTTCGCCTGGGCCGCTTCGAGTACGGCGTCCTCGGCAGCGTCCGGCGCCATTTCAATGCGACCGCGCAGTCTCCCGTTCACCTGCACCGCTATCTCGACCGCTTCCCCGACGAGCTTGCCCGGGTCGTAGTCCGGCCAGACGGCATTGCCGAAGATCCCGTCCGCATGCCCCATGCGAGCGTAGAGTTCTTCGGCGATATGCGGCGCATACGGCGCCAGGAGCAGCAGCAAGGGTTCCAACTCGCTCCGCCGCGGCGTCCGCCCGCCCGCCCGCACCGCGTTCAGGTACCCCATCATCGCGGCGATGGCCGTATTGAATTGCAGCGCCGGCGTCTGTTCCGTAACCTGCTTGACGGTCTGGTGGAGCGCGCGCTCCACCTCACTGTCCGGCGGGCCTTCCTCGCTGGCGAGGACGCTCTGCCAAAGGCGATTGAGAAAGCCGCGCGGACCCTGCAAGCCGGTCGGCTGCCAATCGCCGCCTTGTTCGTAGGGACCGAGGAACAAGAGGTAGAGGCGCATGGTGTCCGCGCCGAAACGATCAATGATGTCGTCCGGCAGCACGACGGCGCCCCGGCTCTTCGACATCTTGCGCCCTTCGCTCATGACCAGGCCGTGGGCGCGGAACCGCGTGAACGGTTCATCGAAGTCGAGCACGCCCACATCGCTCAAGGCCATGGTGAGGAAACGCGCGTACATGAGATGCAGCACGGCATGCTCGTTTCCGCCGATGTAGCTGTCCACGGGCAGCCACTTCCGGGTCAGTTCCGGATCCAGCGCCAGATCATCCCTGCGCGCGCTCGGATAGCGGAGGAAATACCAGCCGCTACAGAGGAAGTTGTCGGTGACGTCGGTGTCGCGATGCGCGGGCGACCCGCAGTTCGGACAGGTCGTCTCGAACCAGTCCGTCACCCGGCGCAGCGGACTGACCCCCGAGTCGTCCGGCTTGAAATCCTTCAGATACGGCAGTTCAACCGGCAGGTCCGCTTCCGGCACGGGCACCGCGCCGCACGCGGCACAGTGGATGATCGGGATCGGCGGACCCCAGTATCGCTGGCGCGACACGCACCAGTCGTGCAGGCGATAGTTCACATGCGTATGCGCCGCGTCCTTTTCGCGCGCGAGCCAATCGACGACGGCCCGCTTGCCTTCGGTTACGGACAACCCATCGAAAGGACCCGAGTTGACCATGACGCCGTCTCCGACAAAGGCCTCGGTCAACGGCACCGAAGGATCCTCACCGGCCGGCGCGATCACGCGCACGATGGGCAAGCCGAAAGTCTCGGCGAACTCGAAATCCCGCGTATCGTGTCCCGGGACGGCCATGATCGCGCCGGCGCCGTACTCCATCAGCACGTAGTCGGCGATCCAGATCGGGATGCGCGCATCCGTCGTCGGGTTGATGGCGTAGCTGCCGAGAAAGACACCGGTCTTTTCCTTGTCGACCTTCTGCCGCTCGACCAGGTCGCGCGCCGCGACCCGCGCCTTGTAATCCTCCACGTCCGCCGACCTGTCGGGCGCGGTGAGCGAATCTACCAGCGGATGCTCCGGCGCCAACACCATGTATGTCGCGCCGAACAACGTATCCGGACGCGTCGTGAAGACGCTGATCACGGCGTCGTGGTCCGCCATGGGGAAGTCGATGCGCGCGCCCTCGCTGCGCCCGATCCAGTTGGTCTGCGCCTTCTTTGTGACTTCCGACCAGTCCAGCCCTTCGATGCTGTCGAGCAGACGCTCAGCGTAGCGCGTGATCTTGAAGAACCACTGCGGCAGCCGGCGTTGCTCGACCGGCGAATCGCAACGCTCGCACAATCCCTGGATCACCTGTTCATTGGCGAGCACGGTCTTGCAGGACGGACACCAGTTCGCCGGCGCCTCGCGGCGTTCCACCAGGCCGCCATGGAAAAGTTTCAGAAACACCCACTGCGTCCACTTGTAGTAGTCGACCTGGGTGGTGTTGACCTCGTGATTCCAGTCGTACATGCCGCCGAATTGCCGCAGGACCTGCGTGAAATTGGCAACATTCTGCGGAACGAGATCGTTCGGATTGGCTCCGATCTTGAGCGCGTAGTTCTCCGAATGGATGCCGAAGGCGTCGAATCCGATCGGCTCGAACACGTCCTTGCCGCGCAGCCGCCAATAGCGGCCGTTCACGTCCGCGCCGGTGTAGGCAAAGATGTTGCCGATGTGCAGCCCCTCCGCCGAGGGATAGGGGAACATCATCAGGTTGTAGTACGGGTCCCTGGCGTTGCGCAGATCGTCTTCGGTGAACAGATTCACGCCGCGCCGTTCCCATTCCTCCTGCCACTTGCGCTCGACGGCTCGGTGGTCGTAGCGGTCCTTCTCGACGGTCACGGTGCGTTGCGGGTACTGGAAAATCGGGCGGCAACCCTACCACCAATGACCGCGGCGAGAAACAGGATCAACGGCACGACAACGAGGATCGAACCGAACCGGGCGAACGGCGTCGTCCCGCGAGTCCGATGGAACACGCCAGTGAGTACACCCGGCACGAACTGGGGCAACTCGGCGGCGACCCGGCCACTCTCGTCGACGATCGCGGTGACCCCGTCGTTCGTCGCGCGCAGCACGTAGCGACCGTTCTCCAGCGCCCTCATGCGGGCAATCTGCATGTGCTGCAGCGGTCCGATGGATGCGCCGAACCAGGTGTCATTGCTCAGCGTGATCAGTGCGTCAGCCCCCTCTCCCCGGTGGCGCACGAGTTCCGGGTAGGCGATCTCGTAGCAGATCGCCATGCCCAGCATCAGTCCGTTTCCACCGCCGAGCGGTGGCTGACCGGATTCGCCGGGACTTAGGGTGGACATGGGCAGATCGAAAAAACCGATCAGGCCGCGCAGAATCTCCTGAAAAGGCACGAAGTCACCGAACGGTGCCAAACGCTGTTTCCTGTAGACGCCGGCGCCGGCGCCGGTGGCAAGCGCGGCGTTGTAGTACTTCCCACCGCCGGTCGCGTCCTCGCGGATGACAACGCCGAGCACGAGAGCCCCTTCGGCGCGCTCCGACATAGCCGACAGGAACGATCCAGCGGCACCGGTGCTGGCATAGAAGACGCCTTCTGGCCAGATGACGAGATCCCGGTCCCAGAAAGGCGCAGACAACGATGCGTAGCGCTCGAAAGTCGTTTTTTCAGCATCGGGCTGCCACTTGATCTCCTGCGGAATATCGCCCTGCACCAGCGCCACCCGATGCGCCGTCCCCGGTTCGGTCCAGGAAGCGCCGGCGACGAGCCAGGCGGCGGCCCACGGCAAAGAGGCCACCGCCCAGGATGTCCACTTCCGCCAGGCAACCAGACACGCGGCGGTTAGCACGGCGGCGAAACTGACCAACAGCACCCCGCCCACCGGGGCCAGCGCTTCGAGGGGCGTGTCGAGCATCGCGTAGCCGGCGAACAGCCACGGGAATCCAGTGAGAAACCAGGTGAGAAGCCATTCCAGCAGCACCCATACCGTTGCGAACGATATGGCGTCGACGGTCGCATTCGTCGTGCGAAAACGGACGAAGAGCCACGCGGCGGCGGCGGGAAACAGCGCCATGCCCGCGACGAACACGGCAACCAGGAATACCGCCAGCGGCACCGCCGCGTCCCCGTATTGATGGATGCTCACATAGATCCAGGACGCGCCGAGCCCGTATTTGCCCACTCCGAACAACCAGCCGTCGCGTAGCGGCCTGGCATTGTCCCGGGTCAGCACCCAACACAGTCCGGCTGCGGAAACCAGCATGAGCGGCCAAATATCGTAGGGGGCCAGGCCGAAAGGCAGCAGGGCACCCGCCGCGAGGCTTGCGGCCGGGCGGGCGCGAAATGCTTCGATGATCGCGCGGACCGGAAAGCGGCCACCCGGGCGTTTCATGGAGGGGCGCGTCCGCCAGAGCCGGACACAATGTCCAGGCTACTCGGGCTAGCAGCCTGCCGGACTTGTCGCTGCGGCAAGTATCGCAGGGGTGCTGGGTGAGCTGGGGCGGGGGCAAAACACGGCGCCCGACAGGGCGACGGATTTTGTGGCGCCAGCAGTGCCCCACAGCCGGCGCCTTCGGCTCCGCCCGTGGCCCAACCCCGCTCGTCGACCATGAAACAACCATCCCGGGTCGCTGCCGCTCCCCGGAGACGTTTGTTCCATGGCAGCGAATCCATTTTCATAACTCATTATTTATCAATGGATTTTTTCCAAGTCTCATGTCCGCCGTCCAACAAAACGCCAGCGTCCCGATCCGCGCAGCAGTGCCGCCGTCTGCGACTCCCTGACGGTAACCGTTCGGTCGTGCCGGTACGAAGCGCCGAATCAGGGCGGACTCGCGGCTGAAAGAACGGGATATGCACGCATTTCGACGTGCATGCACTGCCAGATACCGGGACGACCGAACGCTTACCCCTGACGCCGTCCCGCCGCTCCGGGCCGCCCGTTCGGACCCTTGGATCCATCCTACCCAGCGCCGCGCCCCGCCGCCACCTGATCCATCCCATCGTCCGGGCGATGCGTCCCAACGCAACCCGGGGCGTTTCATTCGTCGTGCCCTCTGCCGTGCGCGCGGGCGCCCTGTCCTCCGCCCGAGCCGGGTCAAGGCCCACCAGGGCGCCCTTGACGCGGTGAAGCCGGGGTACGCCGCCCGCAAGGAGCGGGCGGTGCCCGCCCAGCCGGCGGCGTCGCGCGGGCGCGGCGCGGGGTCCCACACCGCCACGAGGCACCCGTCCACGGCGGGCTCGTCCGGATCGACGTAGGCGAAGTCGACGGCGCGCAGGCGGGGCGCCATGCCGTCGTCTGACAGGCGCACCAGGAACAGCTCGGGACCGAACATCCCGCCCGCGGGCCGGCCGCCTGGCGGTGGGTTGTTGCGCGGCGTGGCGCGAACCGGCGGCCTTGTCGTCGCCGGTACCGCGCCGACGCGAACGCTCGGCGACCACGCGCCACGCCGGGCGCGGATTCGGTCCAGCGGCCGATGCGCGCCGCCGGCGGGAGGGACGAGGGTCGCCCCACACGCGTTGTCCCGGTACCGCCCCTACCGCGACCGCGTCGGCATGCACGCCGGCGCTTCCGGCGCGTCCGGCGCCACCCCGCCCCGGGGGGCGGTCGCGGCTCTGCCGTCGCCGGGGCATTGCGCGCCCGCGTCCGGTCCGCCGGCGGCGCCCGCCGCGTGGGCCGCCGCCGCGTGGGAGGGTCCCCGCGCGCCCGGCCGCCACGTGATCCCGAACTGAATGCCGTGCGCGGGCGGCACGCCCGCCGCCTCGCGCCGCGTCGCCTCGAGCGACATCCGCAGCGCCGCGCCGCGCGTCCATCGCGCGCCGAAGCGCCAGTCGCGGCCCATCGCGCCCGTCGTCGACAGGCCCAGGAACGGCGCCACCGCGCCCATGCCGCGGAACGCGGACAGGCCGTAGCCGACGTCCGCCCGCAGCCGCATCGCCGCGTCGAAGCCGTGGCCCGGTAGGCGGCGTCCTCGTGCGCCACCAGGTAGCGCCCGGCCGCGTCCACCGTCAGACCCAGCGCCGCGTCCGCGTAGCGCAGCGAGCCGCCGAGGTCGATGCCGGCGCCCGTCTCCGCGTCGCCGCCGTCGCGGTGCACGCCGATCTCCAGCGTCTACGCCGGCCTCACCGACAATGAGTTCCAGCGCTATCAGCGACAATATCCAGAGGAAAGCACCACCATGGCAGGAGTCATCCAAAGGGCCCGCGACGAAGGGATGCAGCAGGGGATGCAACAAGGGATGCAGCAGGGGATGCAGCAGGGTCGCGTCGAGGGGGAGCGTGTGGTCCTGGAACGGCTGCTGCGGCGGCGATTCGGTCTCCTGCCGCCCGAAGTCGCCGAGAGGCTAAGCGAAGCGTCCGCGACCGATCTGGAGACCTGGGCCGAAAACGTGCTTGACGCGCAAGCGCTTGACGACGTGTTCGATTCAGGCCGCTAGCGCTCCGGCAAGCCTGAATCCGCGGGTATCTGCGGGTCTTTTCTCCGCGCCTGATAGTTGTATTGCGAGGGGCATCCCCTCGTGCTCCCCGGCGCATAGCTACTCCGTCTCGGGCGTTTCGTCGAAGCACCACGTCTCCGGGTGGTAGGCCAGCGTCCAGCGGTTGTCCCAGCCCCAACATGCCGGCTCGGCGTCCGGCTTACGCCACCAGGGCAGATCGTCCGCCGGTTTTTCAGCGATTGCCCGTGGCGCGTCCGATGGCAACTGCCCCATCCTGTCGATCGAACAAACGCCGGGCGCAGCGCATGGCGAACGCGGTCAGCCACGACCAGAACTTCAAGAACCTGATCCTCGACTATCCGCGCGACGCGCTGGCGTTTTTCGCCGCCGAAGAGGCGCCGCTGCCGGAAGACGACGTGGAGATCATCCCGGCGCGACAGGAACAGCTCCAGGAACGCCTGGGAACACACTACCGGGAGCTCGATGTGCCCCTGCTGGTGGAGTGGGCCGACGGCCGACGGGAGGCGATCCTGTTCGTGCTGGAAGAAGAAACCAACTGGCGACAATTCTCGCCGCGCCGGCTGGCGCACTATTGCCTCGACCTCACCGACCTGTTTCAGACGGACCGCGTGGTGCCGGTAACGATTTTTCTGCGCGACGCCGACGCGGCCCCCGCGTCCCTGACTCTCGGCACCGAACGCAGCCCATATCTGACGTTCAACTATCTGACCTGCAAGCTCAGGGAGATACCCTCCGAGCGCTGGCTGCACAGCGACAACCTGGTGGCGCGAGTCAACCTGCCGAACATGCGCAGACCGGAGACCCGCAAGGTCGAGGTGTACGCGCAGGCGGTCCGCGGGTTGCTGGCGCTGGAGCGCGACGCCGACAAGCGGGCGAAATACATCGAATTCATCGACATCTACGCCGGCCTCACCGACAATGAGTTCCAGCGCTATCAGCGACAATATCCAGAGGAAAGCACCACCATGGCAGGAGTCATCCAAAGGGCCCGCGACGAAGGGATGCAGCAGGGGATGCAACAAGGAATGCAGCGAGGAATGCGCCAGGGTCGCGTCGAGGGGGAGCGTGTGGTCCTGGAACGACAGCTGCGGCGGCGATTCGGTCTCCTGCCGCCCGAAGTCGCCGAGAGGCTAAGCGAAGCGTCCGCGACCGATCTGGAGACCTGGGCCGAAAACGTGCTTGACGCGCAAGCGCTTGACGACGTGTTCGATTCGGGCCGCTAGCGCTCCGGCAAGCCTGAATCCGGGGGGAACATCCCGCCGGCCCCGGGGCGCCGGGAGACGACCGGCGCGGAAGACGCGGAGAGGCGTCCCGTCTCCCGCGCGCTGGCCGTCTACCGGTCCGCCGGACCCTGCTGCTGCGGCGCCCGGGAACACGCGGGCGCGTCCGGCGGCGGTCCGCGTCCCGTCGCCGGGGCAGCGCGCGCCCGTCCGCGGAGCGCCCGCGGGTGCGGCGCCCGCCGAGGGGGCCGCCGCCGCGGGGGAGGGTCCCCGCGCGCCCGGCCGCCACGTGATCCCGAACTGGATGCCGCGCGCGGGCGGCACGCCCGCCGTCTCGCGCCGCGTCGCCTCGAGCGACATCCGCAGCGCCGCGCCGCGCGTCCATCGCGCGCCGAAGCGCCAGTCGCGGCCCATCGCGCCCGCCGTCGACAGGCCCAGGAACGGCGCCACCGCGCCCATGCCGCGGAACGCGGACAGGCCGTAGCCGACGTCCGCCCGCAGCCGCAGCGCCGCGTCGAAGCCGTGGCCCGCCAGCCCGCGCGCGTCGCGCACCGACCACAGGCGCTCGGCCCCGCCGGTCGCGGACGCGCCCCACGACGGCGTCACCGACAGCGTAAGCCCGCGTCCGGGGGCGCCCGGATCGATCCGCACCGAGGCGCTCGCGCCCCATTCCCGGTAGGCGGCGTCCTCGTGCGCCACCAGGTAGCGCCCGGCCGCGTCCACCGTCAGACCCAGCGCCGCGTCCGCGTAGCGCAGCGAGCCGCCGAGGTCGATCCCGGCGCCCGTCTCCGCGTCGCCGCCGTCGCGGCGCACGCCGATCTCCAGCGTCGGCGTCAGCAGCCGCGTCCCGCCGAACCGGAACGGCCGCGAGCCCTCGACCAGCAGCCGCAGGCGGCTGGTGCCGCCCGCCGCCGCCGCCAGCAGGCCGGCCTCGTTGTCCTCCACGCCGTCCGACGCGATGCGCGTCAGCCGCACGTCCGTCCGCGCCGCCAGCTCGAGGCCGCCGGCGCCGCGCAGGAACACCCCGCGCAGGCCGCCCGCCGCCATCCGCATCGACGTGTCCGTCTCCCAGACGGAGCCGTTCGTCTCGAGCGCGAGATCGCCCGCGCCGTAGCCGAGCGCGCCCCACGCCGACAGCCGCTCGCTCGCCCGCCAGCGGGCGTACGGATGCACCGCCGTCAGGGTGCTGTCGAGTCCGCCCGCGCCGCCGCCCGGGCCGCCGCGGAACGCGCCCGCGCCGACCGAGTGCGCCACCGTGATCCCGGCCAGCCAGCGGTTCCGCGACGCGTCCGCGCCGACCAGGAACGTCGCCACCTCGCCGTCCACCGCGACGCCGTCGGCGACGCCGTCGAAGCGCGTCGCCGCCGCCCGGCCCCACGCCGTCAGCCGCCGCGGCGCGCCGTACTCGTCCGCGCCGCTCGCCGACAGCCGGAACGAACTGCCGAGCAGCAGGTCGCGCAGGCGCGGGCGGTGGCCGCCCGCCGTCGGCGGACCGCGCAGCGCGCCGTCCATGCCCGTGCCCATGACGCGGTTCATTCCGCGGCTCGTTCCGGCGTTCATTCCGCGGCTCATTCCGCCGTTCATCCCGGCGTGCATCCCGGCGTGCATCCCGGCGTTCATGCCGGCGTTCATTCCGGGGGGCGTTCCGGCGCCCGCGCCGCAGTCGATTCCCGCGTTCGCTCCGGGGTCCGCGCCGCGGTCCGGCGGCGCGTCGCCGCCGAACGGGCCGCAGGCGAACGGATCGCCCGGCATGCCGCCGTGCGCGGGCGCGTCGAACAGGCCGCCGCCGCCCCACAGCCGGCGCCCGGATCCCGGAACCGCTCCTCGATCGCCTCCGCCGCGTGGTCCGACGCCGTCCGCCCGAACCGCGCCAGCCAGGCCGCCGGCAGCGGGTCGCCGTTCTCGATCGTCCCCGACGCCAGGCGGTCGCCGCGGTCCACGCCGGCCCCCGGCTCCAGCACCACCACCATCTTCTCGTCGCCCTCGTCGACCGCGTCGTCCAGCACCTTCACGCGCAGCGTCTTCGCCGTCTCGCCCGCGCCGAACCTCAGCTTGCCCGCGCGGGCCTCGTAGTCCTCGCCCGCCTTGGCGCTGGCGTCCATGGTCCGGTAGCCCACCGTCACCGCGCCCGGCGCCGGGGCGCTCAGCGTCACCGCGAAGTCCAGCGTCGCGCCCGCCGCCGCGCGGCCACCGCCTTCGTCGCCGCGCTGGTCAGGCTTTCCTCGTTGCCGGCGTCGTCGGCGAACTCGACGCGCGCCTTCAGCCGCTCGCCCTCGTCGGCGTCGACGAGCGCGTACGTCGCCCCGGTCGCGCCGGGGATGTCCGCGCCGCCGCGCAGCCACTGGTGGGCGAACTCCGCGTTCTCAAGCCCGTCGGCGTCCGACACGCCCGACGTCGAGGCGGTCAGCGTCCCGCCGACCCGCGCCTTGCCGCGGATCGCCGGCGCGCCTTCGGCCGGCGCGTTCGCCCGCGGCGCCGCCTCGACGGCGTCCGTCGCCGCGCTGGTCAGGCTCTCTTCGTTGCCGGCGTCGTCCGCGAACGCCACCCGCACCTTCAGCCGCTCGCCCTCGTCGGCCTCGACGACCGCGTAGCTCGACCCCGTCGCCCCGGAAATGTCCGCGCCGCCCCGGATCCACTGATAGCGGAACACCGCGTTCGCCAGCCCGTCGGCGTCCGATACGCCCGACGTCGAGGCGGTCAGCGTCTCGCCGACCCGCGCCGTCCCGGAGATCGCCGGCCTGCCTTCGGCCGGCGTGTTCGCCGGCGCCTCGCCCGGTCCGGCCACCGTCGCCGAGGGGCTGTTGGTCAGCTGCCGCCGCGGCTCGCCCTTGGTGCATATCGCCCCGGACTCCGCGCACTCGCGGCGCGCCTCGAGCGCGATCCCGACGTCGCCGCCGCCGTCCGGCCGCACGGTCATCTCGAACAGGTCGCGGCGGTCGTCGACGCGCTTCCCGCCCGTCACGCGCCCGCCGGTCACCGCGAACGCGTCTTCGCGCAGCGCCTTGTAGCTGATGCCGATGTCCTCGCTGAACGCGGCGCGGAACCTGAACCCGCCCTCGCCGCGGTGTGCCGCCGGCATGTCCTCGAACCGGGCCGTCAGCGGCTCCGCCTCGTTCGCCGCGCCGTCCGGTCCCGCCACCGTCGCCGAGGGGCTGTTGGTCAGCCGCCGCCGCGGCTCGCCCTTGGTGCAGATCGCCCCGGACGCCGCGCAGTCGCGGTCCGCCTCGAGCGTGATCGCCACGTCGCCGCCGCCGTCCGGCTCCACCGTCATCTCGAACAGGTCGCGGCGGTCGTCCACGCGCTTCCCGCCCGTCACGCGCCCGCCGCTCACCGCGAACGCGTCCTCGCGCAGCGCCTTGTAGCTGATGCCGATGTCCCGGCTGAACGCCACCCGGAACGTGAACGCGGTGCCGTCGTGCGCCGCCGGCATGTCCTCGAACGACGCCGTCAGCGCCTCTTGCGGCTCGCTGTTGCGGATCGTGCCCGTGGCCCGGCCGTCGCCGGACCCGAGCGTCGCGCCGTCCGGGTTCGACAGCGTCAGCGTGAAAGTCTCGCCGTCGTCCGGCTCGGCGTCGTCGATGATCGGCACCGTCACCGTCCGCTGGGTCTCCAGCGGATCGAACGTCAGCGTGCCGCGCGTCTCCGTGTAGTCCTCGCCCGCCCTCGCCGCTTTGCTCCCCGTGCCGTCGGCCGTCGCGTAGTCGACCCGCACGATGCCCAGCCCGTGCGGCTCCAGGCGCACCGTGAACTCCATCTCGCCGTCCGCCTCGCGCGCCTCGGCGTCCTCCACCGACAGGTGCGACGCCGCCGCCCGCGACCCGTCCGTCTTGTGGTTGCGCTGCGTGCCCTTCCCCTTGGAGGACAGGCGCGCGTCCTGGTCCGCGGCGTTGCGGATGCTGTCGCCGGACGCCAGCTCGATCGGGTTGCCGCGGATCGCGACGCCGTTGCGGTCGATGTCGACCTCCAGCACCAGGTACGCGAACACCAGCGTGTTCGTGCCGCTCCCCGACTCGTAGTCGGCCTCGCACGCCGCCAGGCAGGGATCGCCCACCTCGAGCGCGAACGTCGGCTCGCCGTCGACCACCACCGGCTGGTCGAAGCGCACCTCGATGCGGATCGTCTCGCCCTCGCCGTAGGTGTCCCTGTTCGTGGCGCCCTTCGAGCTCAGCCGCGGCGTCGAGGCCACCCCGATCCGCTCGATCGCCGGCGGCGTCGACGGCGCCGGCGTCAGGATCGTGCCCGTCGCCGCGGCGTCCGCCACCGTCGCCGCCGTGGCGGAGCCCAGCCTCAGCTCGAACAGTTCCGGGCCGTCCCCCGCCCCGTCCGCCGGGATCCGCACCGGCACCGTCGCCCGCGTCTCCCCGGGCGGGATCTCCAGCACGCCCGCCGTCTCGCGGTAGTCCTCGCCCGCCGTCGCCGTGCCGTCCGCCGTCGCGTAGTCCACCCGCACCGCGAACGCCTGCGCCGGCTCCAGGCTCACCTCGAAGTCGAGCGTCGCGTCCTCGCCGCGGGCCGCCTCCGCGTCCGCCACCGATACCGTCGCGCCGGACCCGCCTTCGTCGAAGAACGCCCTCCAGTCGAAGCGGTGGCCCGGCTCGGAGTCCTCGTGGGAATGGGTCACCTCGATCGGCAGCCCCAGCTCGTCGCCGCGCCCGCTGTAGTCGTCGCCCTGGTTGCACGAGGGTTTCAGGTCGAAGCACCGGTGAATGTGCTCCACCCCGTCGTGCTTCCTGACGTCGGGGCCGCCGGAGATTTCCGCATTCGGGTCCTCCTGCGCGTGGTGCACGTGCGTCCCGGGCCGGCGCTGGTGGTCGTTGGCCTTGTCGGGGTGCTCGTGGCCCTCGTGCGTGTGCTCGGGATACTGTTCCCTGGAATGCGCATGCGAGTGCGTGAACGCCGCGTGCGCGTGCACGCCGGCCCGCCGCGCGCCGTCCACCATGTGGCCGGGCTGCGCGCCCGGCCCGTCGTGGGCCAGCTCCGCGCCGTCGCCCGCGCCGTTGCGGATGACGTCGTCGCCGTCCAGCCGGAGCGCGTCGTCGCCGACCGAGACGCCGTCGTCGTCGTCGTCGCTCGCCGTCACCACGTAGACGAACACCAGCGTCTCCGTGCCTTCGCCCGAGTGGTACTCCGCCAGGCGCGGTCCGCCCACGTCGAGCGCCAGCTCCGGGTCGCCCTCGACCTCGACCGGCTGGTCGAAGGTCACCGAGATCCGGATCTCCTCGCCCACCCCGTAGGTGGTCCCGTTGTCCAGGCCCGGACCCGAGGTCACCTCGACCGAGAGGATCCGCGGCGGGCCCGTCGGCTCCACCGTCACCGTCGCCGCGTCGCTCTTGCCGGCGCCCGCGTCGCGCGCGCGCAGCTCGAAGGTGTGCGCAGTCGCGTTGGCGAGCCCCGTCACCGTGTACCGCGACCCGTTCGCCCCGCCCGGCCCGCTGTCGGGGATGTCCGTCCAGTCCCCGAAGTCCCTGTCCGTTCGGTAGCGGTACTGGTGGCGCGTGAAGCCCGAATCCGACGCCGGCGGGGTCCACGTGAGAACCGCCTCCCGGTCGCCGGGCGTGGCCCTGAGGCCGGTCGGCGGCTCCAGCGACGCCTCCTCCGGCAGGATCACCGCCGGCAGGCCCGAGGGCGCCCGGGCGAAGAAGTAGCCCAAGTGGAACGGGGGCAGGGACGGCTGGTTGGTGAGATCCACGTCCACCGTCACCGCCGCCGTCGTTCCTTCCGTGCGGGTCACCGTGACCGCCGCGCTCTCGACCGAGCCCGCCGCGACCGTCAGCATCGTGACGCCGCCCGCGAGCGTGCCGTTCGCCGGCGTCACCGGAATGGCCACCGCGAACGGCGCCCCGGCGAGCACCTTCGCCCGCACCCGGTCGCTCCCCACCTTCTCCAGCGTCACCGTGAGCGGCAGCTCGTCGCCGCTGTTGGGGTTGGCGCCCAGAACGAGGTCTTCCAGCCCCGTCAGGCCGGAGAACAGCCCGTCGGGGAGCGAGGTCAGGTCGTTATTTAACAGATCGATGTTAATCAGCGACGTCAGGCCGGAAAACAGCCCGCCGGGGAGCGAGGTCAGATCGTTATCGCGCAGACTGATATTCCAGAGCGAGGTCAGGCCGGAGAACACGTTCGCGGAGAGCGAACTCAGATTGTTATCGCGCAGATTGATATTCCCCAGCGAGGTCAGGCCGGAGAACACGTTCGCGGGTAGCGAACTCAGATCGTTGCCTACCAAAAAGAGAGAGCTCAGCGCCGTCAGGCCGGAGAACACCCCGGCGGGCAGCGAGGTCAGATCGTTGTCGTTCAGAATGAGGGTTGTCATCCCCGTCAGGCCGGCGAAGTCGCCCGCCTTGAGCGACGCGATCCCCTTGTCATCAAGGTCCAGACGACCGATCCCGGCCAGGTTCGCCACCGTCACCGCCTCGCAGGCGTCGACGTCGGCGAGCTTGGCCAGGATGCCGTCCCGCACCTGCTGCGTGCGGTCGCAGATGCCGGGCGTCGGCGTCACCGGGTCCGACTCCGACGCGGTGCCCTCGGTGGTGCCCACCACCGTGCGGAGCTCGAAGGTGTACACCGTCTCGTTGGTGAGGTTCGGCACCGTGTAGCCGTCCTCGTTCGCCTCGCCCGCCGCGCTGTTGGGGATGTCCTCCCAGGTCGCGGGATAGCTCCCGGTCCCCGACTTGTAGCGGTAGTCGTGGCGCGTCACGCCCGAGGCCGACGCCGGCGCGGTCCACGACAGCACGGCCTGCCCGTCGCCCGGCTTGGCGGTGAAATTCTGGGGGCCCCTGGTGTCCGGCAGGATCACCGCCGGCAGGCCCGATGCCGCCTTCTCGAACTCGTAGCCCGAGTGATTCGTGGGCAGCGTCGGCTGGGTGGTCAGGTCGATGTCCACCGTCACCGCCGCCATCGTCCCGGACGTGCGGGTCACCTTCTCCGCCGTGCCGTCCACCGAGCCCGCCGCCACGGCAAGCTTCGTGACGCCCGTCGGGAGCGAGCCGTTCACCACCGTCACGTTGAAGCTCAGGGCGGCCGGCGCCCCGGCGAGCACCTTCGCCCGCGCCCGGTCGGTCCCGAACTTCTCCACCGTCACGGTCAGCGCCAGCGTATCGCCGGAGTTGGGGTTGTCGCCTAGCTTGAGGGTCGACAGCGCCGTCAGACCGGAGAGCAGCCCGTCGGGGAGCGAACTCAGATCGTTGTTGTGCAGCTGGAGCTTTGTCAGTGCCGACAGGCCGGAGAACAGCCCGGCGGGGAGCGCAGTCAGATCGTTATCGTACAGTTGCAGGGTTGACAGCGCCGACAGGCCGGAGAACAGCCCGGGGGGAAGCGACCCCAGATCGTTGCCGTTCAGAGTAAGACCAACCAGCGCCGACAGGCCGGAGAACACGTTCGCGGGCAGCATAGTCAGGTCGTTTTCCTGCAGATCGATGGTTTTCAGCGCCGTCAGGCCGGAGAACACGGTCCCGGGGAGCGCAATCAGGTCGTTGAGTTCCAGTTTGAGGGCTGTCAGCGTCGTCAGCCCGGAGAACGCCCGGGCGTCGATCGAACTCAGCGCGCCACTGTTAAGGACGAGGTCTGTCAGCGACGTCAGCCCCGAGAACACGTCCGCGGGAAACGTGGTGAAGGTGTTGGCGGCAAGGTTAAGGGTTACCAGGTTCGTCAGCCCCGCGAAGTCGCCCGACTTCAGCGAGCCGATGTTCTCGCTTGGCATATCCAGGCTTTGCGTGAACCTTTCCAGGTCGGCGACGTTCACCTCCGCGCAAGTCCGCTCCACGCTGTAGAGGTCCTCAAGGTAGTAGACGATATTTTCGTGCACCTGCTGCGTCCGGCCGCAGATGCCGGGCGTCGGCGTCACCGCGTCCGACTCGGCCGCGGTGCTCTCGCCCTGGGCGTTCACCGCGCGGAGCTGGAAGGTGTGGAGGACCTCGTTGGTGAGGCCGGTCACCGTGAAGCCGGCCTGGTTCGCGCCGCCCACCCCGCTGTTCGCGATCTGCTCCCAAGTCGCCGGATAGCTCCCGGTCCCCGTCTTGTACTGGTACTCGTGGCGCGTCACGCCCGAACCGGGATCCGGCGCGTCCCACGACAGCACGACCTGCGCGTTGCCCACCTTGGCCGCGAACGTCGTCGGCTCGTCCGGCGGGGCCGTATTGTTCGTCACCGCCTGGTCGGTCAGCCCCGGCGCGTCGTTGCTCGCCAGGTCCTTGAGGGGGTTCGTCCCCTTCGTGTAGCTCACGGTGACGGTCTGCCCCGCCGTCACCGCCGAGGCGAGCGTGAGCGTCACCGCGCTGCCCGCGACCGCGACGCCGCTGACCGACCGGCTGGAGCCGGCAACCGTGACCGCGAAGTCCCCTGCGGCGGGGCCGGAGTCGTCGCGCAGCGTCTCGTCCCAGGTGAGGACCAGCGCGGTCCCGTTCACCGCCGCGCTGTCGAGCGTGGGGTAGACGCCGTCGACCTTGCGGTCGGGGAAGGGGCCCTGTGCCTTGATGCCGGACTCGTCGAATACGTTGTTGCAGCCGTTATCCGAATAGTACCTATCCGGCAGGGCCTGCGACCCCGCCGGAATCTCGATGCCGTCGCTGTCGACATCGTCTTCTTGTACCGTATAGCGGTACCACCAACTATCCGTGCCAGCTCCGGCATAGCTGCTGGCTTCCTTCGTGGCGCTGCCAAGATTGAACCGAACCTTAAGACTCGCGTTGTTCGCGCAAGCGACGATCTGGCTGAACTTGACGACGAAGACGATCTCGTCGCCGACGCCGTAGGGGTGGCCGTCCTGACCGTCGTACCGCCTCATCGTGATGGACTCGACGATGCGCCCGCTGCCCGACGGGGTCACGGCGCTCGACTCGACGGCGGCGCTCACCCCGTCGTCGTTCACCGCGCGAAGCTGGAAGGTGTGGGCCGTGTCGTTGGCGAGCTTCGTCACCGTGAACCCGTCCTCGTTGAACCCGCCCGTCGCGCTGTGGGGAATCGTCTTCCAGTCATCGGGATAGCTGCCGTCCGTCTTGTAGCGGAACTCGTGGCGCGTGATGTCCGCATCGGATGCCGGCGTGTCCCAGGAGAGCGCCACGGAGCGGTTGCCCGCCGTGGCCGAGAGGCCCGTCGGCGCGGCCGGCGGCGCCAGGTTCCGGATCCTGCCTGTCGCGGTGAAATTCGTTCCCAGCGTCGCGTTCGACGGGTTCGACAGCGTCACCGTGAAGGTCTCCTCGCTCTCGCTGGAGTCGTCGTCCGTCAGCGTCGTGACTTCGACCGTCCCCGTCGGGTTGCCCGCGGCGATGGTCAGCATGCCGTTCGCCGCCGTGTAATCCGACCCCGCGGCCGCGCCGCCGTCGGCGGTGGCATAGTCCACCGTCACGTCCCGGCCGCTCACCGCCGACAGCGTGACCGTAAACGCCGCCTTGTCGCCCTCGTCCGCCATCGTATCGCCGACGGTCACCGAAGGCGGCGCATCATTGTCGTTGATCGTGCCGATGGCGGCGAGACTGAAGAGTCCGCCCTCAAGCGTCGCGTTGTTCGGGAAAGTCAGCGTCAGTGAGAAGGTCTCCGTGTCCTCCTCGTCGAGCGCGTCGTCGTTCGTCGGCACTGTCACCATCTTCGACGTATCGCCCGGGGCGAAGGTCAGGCCGCCCTCATCGTACGGAAAGTCCACGTCCGCCGTCGCCGTAGCGCCGCTCGCCGTCCACCGCACCGTCACTTCCTGGGCGCTCGCCGGCGACAGCGTCACCGTGAACGTCACGTCATTGCCCTCGGTCACCGCCGCGGCATCCGCGATGCTCAGCGTGGGCATCGTCCCGGGGGTGGCCGCGTTGGTGCTGACCGCGTCCGAGGCATCCGACCAGTCGCTCAAAACCTCGCCGTTATTCGCCCGCACCTGCACCTGGTAGGAGGTGTCCGCCGTCAGCCCGGTGATCGTCGTGGTGAGAGCATTGCCGTTGTACTCGGTGGTCCAGACGCCGGTCGTACCCTCGCGGTACTGCACAACATAAGTGGCGATGTCGGGGCCGCCGTTCAGGTCCGGCTTCGTCCAGGTCGCGGTCAGGGTGGTCGACGAGCCCGTGACCTTCGCCAGCGTCGGCTTGTCCGGCTTGGCGGATTTCTCGTTGACGTCCGTCACGTCGATCGTCACCGCGATCGTGGCGCTGGCCGTGCCGTCCGACGCCTTCACCGTCACCGAGTAGGAATTCTTCGTCGCCTCGTGGTTGTAGGTCACCCCCGTGATCGTCGTGATCTGCCGGGTCGAGGCGTCGAAGGCGAACGAGGCCACGTCCGTCCCCTCCATGGAGTAGGTCAGCGTATCGCCGCTGTCGGAGTCCGTGGCTTCGGGAATGACCGCGCCGACGTTCGTGCCCGCCGCGCTGTTCTCCGCCACCTCGCGCGTCGCCGTCGTCGGGGAGAACACCGGGGCGTTGTTGCTCGGCGTCCCGCCCGCCGCGCTGCCGTTGACGCGGATCTTGTGCGCTTCGTCGGCGAAGCTGCTCCAGTTTGTGGCCGTGGCACCACGCCACAGGCTCGAATCGGCAATCTCCCACCCCGTCGCGGGACTATCGTCGTCTCCCGTTCCCACCACTACCCATGCCGGCCAACCTGAAGTAAGCGTCTTGTCGTAATAGATCACGACCGCATACGTCTTGCCCGCTTCGAGCGTTGCGCCCGCTTGGGCGTTGAAGGTCGCCGTGGTATCCGCCGCGATGCTCGAGGGATTCCTCAGGGGGTGGAGCAAACTGGACGGAAGGCCCGACGAATTCGTGGACCAGACGCTGACGCTCAGCGAGTCGATATCCGCAGCCGCAATGCCATTGTCCGCAATCTGAATTTCAATCGACGTGAGTGTGTAGTCGCCACCACCCGCGCCGACGGAGAATGCCTGGCCAAGATAGCCGGAGTCATCCAGGCTCGCACTGCCATCATCAGTCTGCCCGATATTGCTCACCAGCACGTCGGCCTGGGCCGTGGCGGGGAGGGCGAGGGCGCCGGCGAGCGCAAGCAGCGCCGCTACGGCGAGCGCCCGGGCGGAGCGGACGAGCCCGCGCTGCGTCACTCGCTGGCGGGCGAGAGACGCCGGCCGGCCGGCGGCGGATGCGGCATATGTACAAGGTGAGGAGCCGCCCCGGCGGGGCGGCCGGCGGTCAGGCGGCGCTGGCGGGTCGGCCTGCTCCCGGGACCGGGGCGCAGTCATGGCTCCCGGCTCCCGGCTCCCGGCTCCCGGCTCCCGGCTCCCGGCTCCCGGCTCCCGGCTCCCGGCTCCCGGCTCCCGGCATTTCGCGACCGCTACCGTCCCTGGAACTCGCCCACGCCTGTGCCATCAGCCACCTCCCGGATCCGGCTTTTTCTTCTTCGCTGCGGTCTCCATGGAAACGCCGCCGCGCGCTGTGCGCGCACCTTATAACACGATCAATCATTTGTATAGTCGATTGATATACAGCGATAAGTCCGTCAATGAAATAATTTAGCTAACCCTAACCGCCGGAACGGCCGAGTGGGGCCTGCCACACGGCGGCGTCGCGCCTTGCCAGGAACCAAAAATCCCTCGCAGCCACACTCGCATTTTCAGACTTGACGGAGCACTGGTTTCACCAGATGCACGGCGCACCGACGCCAGAACCGGGGCACCCGTACGCGGCTCCGGCGCGTGAAGACGCAGCTTCTGCTGGCACCGCCCCTTGCGCGATTAATCGCATCGTGCAACAATCGCGCAACCAATCGCGCCACTGACGGTGCAAATGGCGCAAGAATTGTTGCGCCCAACGGCTCAAACGCGTAGCCATGGCACAAAACACATCCGACGAAATCGAGGCCGTTGTCAGGCGACACCCTGACGGCATCCCGCTCCGGCGGATCGCCACCGAGATGGCACCCCCGTTGCCTCGGCGCACGCTCCAGTATCGTCTCGCGAAACTCGTGGCGGCAGGGCGCGTCGTTCGGCAAGGCGCAGGCCGGGGCGCGGAATATCACCCCCCTCGAAGCGTTGACGTCGGTTTCAGCGCACGGGCCGGGACGCCCCGTGTGACCATCCATGTCGACGCCGTGCCACAACAACTCGCCGATTTGCGTCGCGAATACCGGCAACGATACGTTTCGTCGCCCCTGGATCAGCGGCCCCCGGTCGGCTACCGGCGGGCGTTCCTGGACGACTATCGACCCTCAGCCGGTTACCTTTCGCAAGATGAGTTGGACGCGCTCTCGAAAGCCGGCCAAATGGCGGCGGTTCCGGCGCCGGCGGGCACCTATGCGCGGCGCATCCTCGACCGCATGCTGATCGATCTCTCCTGGAACTCGAGCCGGCTCGAGGGCAACACGTACTCGTTGCTAGACACCAAGCGGCTGATCGAGTTCGGCGCCGAGGGACGGCACCGCGACGCGGGGGAAACGCAGATGATCCTCAACCACAAGCGGGCCATTGAGTTCCTCGTGGACAGCGTCGATGAGCTCGATCTCGACCGGCGTACCATCCTCAACCTCCACGCCTTGCTCGCCGACACCTATTGTCGGATCCAAGCGCGCCGGGACGCTTGCGCTCGCATCCCGTCGGCGTCGGAGCGTCCGCCTACCGTCCCCTCGACATCCCCGCGCTGATCGACGAGACCTTCGATCGAGTGCTGGAAACGGCCCGAGCGATCGAGCACCCGCTCGAGCAAGCACTGTTCTGCCTCGTGCAACTGCCGTATCTGCAAGCTTTCGACGACGTGAACAAGCGGGTCTCGCGGCTCGCCGCAAACATCCCGCTGATCAAACACAACCTGTCACCGCTGTCTTTCAACGACGTCCCGCGGGAACACTACACGGACGCCCTGCTGCTCATCTACGAGCAGAACGAGGTCGGCTTGATGAAGGCACTGTTCCAATGGGCCTACGGACGTTCGGCGGCGCGATACGGCGCGGCGCGGCAAACGCTGGGCGAGCCCGACCCGTTCCGCCTGCAGTATCGGGATGCGCTCGGCGAGCTGGTCTCCGAGGTCATCCGCAATCGCCTCGCTGTGGGTGCCGCCGCCAATCACGTTGCCGCATGGGTGCACGCGAATGTCGAGGCCGCCGACCGTGACCGGTTCCAAGAGATCGCCGAAACGGAACTCATCGGACTCCACGAGGGAAACTACGCGCGCTACCGGGTTTCGCACGGCCAGTTCGACGCGTGGCGTGCCGTCTGGGACGCCCGCGACGAACCCCGCTAGCGCCGACCAACAACCTCGATTGCCAGCTCGGGCAAAGCCGCCGACAACGCCCCGGCGCGAAGTGGCGCGACTGCGACGCACTTGGTCGGACACGCACCCCGAAAGGCGCTGCCGCCGGCGCTGCCGAGGCGTACACTCGACACTAGAACCGGCCCAATCCGGTTCCGGAACGTGGACCGTCCTCGGGGCGAATCAAGCAGTTTCCGACAAGGACGCGACGCACATGACCCCGCCGTTCAACCGGCCACGAATCCGCACCGACGAAACGGCGTTGCCCGACGCCGCGCCTTTGCCCAGCCGCCCGTTCGCCGCGCCCGGTCGTCCCGCAGTACGAGGACAGCCACATGGGTTGGAAGAGATACTACGGCTACCGGCGGACGAAGTTCTCGTCGGACCTGCACAAGCACATCGAGGCGTGGTGCGACAAGACGGGTAGGCGCCCGCCGAAGTGGAACCAGTGGACCGACGGCGTCTACCCCAGGCTCCGCCAGGCCGCTGAGCAGGCAGTCCGCACCGATTCGGTGGTTCTGCACCCCTACGCGGCGCACCTGCGCAGCTCCCAGATCTTCGCCTTCAACCTCTTCCTTCCCTTTCGCGACGGCGGCCGCGACGGACTCTGCGAGCGCCTGGCGGACCTGCTCGGTGTGCCTCTCTCCATCGACCGCATCCAGTTCGAGTGGGTGCCGCCGGGGCCGCTGCTCGGCGAGATCGACGGTGAGCGTCCGTTTCCCGACGAGCCCGCGACAGCCGTCGACAGGGTGCCGGGTGGGCGGGTGGGAGGAAGCAATCGGGCTTGGGCGGGGGCAAAACACGGCGGCCCGAAAGGGCGACGGATTTTGTGGCTCTAATGGCAGTTGAGTTGAAGCAGGCGGATGCGTCGACTGTCCGCGTTCAGAACGCGGAATTCGAAGCGTCCGACGGACACGGTCTCTTCGCGTTTCGGCAGGTGGGGAATCATGATGTCCCGAGCGCGCATGTCGTAGACCTGCATCGCTCCGTAGATGATGTTCAGCGCGTCACCATCCACGATGCCTCGCTGCGTGGCATCCCGAAGCATCTGCCGCAGTTCGTCCACATCGGCCGGATCCCCTGAGAAAAGATCGGCCACCCACTCTCGCCAGGAGCGTTTCTGTTCCGGCTTCAAGTTATGCATCGTGATTTGCAAGCGAGGAGCGGTCTATTGACCGGGCAAGCGTTGACCCCCGGTTCCGGGCTCGACGGCGCGGACGCATCGCGGGCGCCACCGGAGGGGTCGACCATGGCGTAGGGGTCGGGAAAGCCGAATGACCGCAGGATTTCGACCTCAGCCCTTTCCATCTTGCGAGCCTGCGACTCGGTGCCGTGGTCCATGCCCCTGAGATGCAAGACGCCGTGCACGACCATGTGTGCGAAGTGCGCATCAACGGACTTGCTCTGTGCCTTCGCCTCGCGCGCAACCACAGCCGCGCAAATCGCGATGTCGCCCAGGATACCGGGCGCTTCCGCCGCAAACGAGAGCACGTTTGTCGCGTCGGACGCGGCGCGAAAACGTGCGTTGAGATCCCGCGCCTCCGTTTCGTCGACCACGCGAATACACAGGTTGCGCCCGTCGCTTGCCATGGCGGCCCGGGCCCAGGCGATCAACGCGCTCCGGGAGGGCGCAGGCGACGCCGGGATCTGCACATCGATCTGTGGAACACCAGTCGCGGGCGCATCCCGCGTCGTGACGACGTTCATGCCGCCCCGCCTCGCTTGTCCTGCCCGCCGCGCTTCCTCGCGTCGTCCCGGGCGTAGGCTTCGACGATACGCTGGACCACAGGGTGGCGAACGACGTCCTTCGATCCGAAGCGCGTGAAACTCAAACCTTCAACGTCCTTCAGGGCGTTCAGCACATGGATGAGTCCCGAGCGCTCCCCCGCCAGGTCGATCTGCGTAATGTCTCCGGTGATAACCGCAGTGGAGCCAAAGCCGATGCGCGTCAGGAACATCTTCATCTGCTCGATGGTCGTGTTCTGGCTTTCGTCCAGGATGATGAAGGCATTGTTGAGCGTGCGTCCCCGCATGTAGGCAAGCGGGGCGACCTCGATGACATTGCGCTGTATGTACTTGTCGACGCGCTCCATTCCAAGCATCTCGTAGAGCGCGTCGTAAAGCGGTCTCAGGTACGGATCGATTTTCTGTGCCAGGTCTCCCGGGAGGAATCCGAGTTTCTCACCCGCCTCCACCGCCGGCCTCACCAGCAATATACGGCGTACTTCCTGATTTTCCAGCGCCTCCACGGCGCAGGCGACGGCGAGATAGGTCTTGCCCGTGCCAGCCGGTCCGACCCCGAAATTCACGTCCCACGACCGTATCGCCTCGACGTACCTCTGCTGATTGCCGCCTCGGGGCTTCACGGTGTTGCGCCGGGTCCGGATGAGAGCGCGGGCAACGATGGTGTCGCCGTTCGCCAACAGTTCCTCGACCCCGGACTCCTGCAGGTACAGGTGCACGGTGTCCGGCGCGATCACATCCGCGCTCTGTGTTTCGAGATAGAGTTCCGACAACAATGCGCGCGCGGCGCGGACTCGCATCCTCGGACCGCTGATCTGGAATTGGTTGCCGCGATTCTTGATCCGAATGCCGAGCCTGTGCTCGAGCTGCTTCAGATTCTGGTCAAACGGACCGCACAACGCGGCCAAACGGCGCGTGTCGTTGGGTTCCAAATTGACGTGCGTGGTGAGTGCCACCACCGGCGATGGGTCGTCGCTCAAGAGTGCCTTATGTCCGTTCCCCGTCCCGTAGCATATCGGCCCCCATCACCGTGTCAAACGGGTACTGCATCAGGTTCGTCAACGGACTAGCCAACCGCTTGCCAACGGCTCGCCAACGGAGCGTCAACGGACACCAGGGCGCCGCGAAGCGAGTTCGGTAGCGCTTCGTCAATACGCACGTCGGCAAAGTCGCCGATCAGGGCTTCGTCAGAAAGGAAGTTCACCACACGGTTGTTCTCGGTGCGTCCCTGGAGCTGGCCGGGATCGCGCCTCGAACGGCCGGTCACCAGCACGCGCTGCACGCTCCCGACCATTGCCTGGGCATGCGCCTGCGCCTGGCGGCGAAGGAGATCCTGGAGAATCGCCAAACGATGCTGCTTGACGCTCGCCGGCGTCCCGTCCGCCAGACTCGCCGCGGGCGTCCCCGGACGCGGGCTGTAGATGAAGCTGAACGAAATGTCGTAGTTGAGTTCCTCGACCAGGGCCAGCGTCTGATCGAAATCCCGGTCGGTTTCGCCCGGAAACCCGACGATGAAGTCCGAAGACAGGGCGACGCCTGGCCGCGCTTCGCGCAGGCGGCGGATCTTCTGCTTGTATTCCAGCACGGTGTGACCGCGTTTCATCAGCGCGAGTACGCGGTCCGAACCCGCCTGGACCGGCAGGTGCAGGTGGCTGACGAGTTCCGGAATGTCCCGGTACGCTTCGATCAGCGTGTCGCTGAACTCCACCGGGTGCGAGGTGGTGAATCGGATGCGGTCGATGCCGTCGATTTCCGAGGCATAGAGGATGAGTTCGGCCAGGTCGGCCATGCCGCCGTCGATTCGACCGCGGTATGCGTTGACATTCTGGCCGAGAAAGTTGATTTCACGCACGCCCTGCTGCTTAAGCGCGATGACCTCGGCCATGACGTCCTCCACGGGGCGGCTCACCTCCTCGCCGCGCGTATACGGAACGACGCAGAACGTGCAGTACTTGCTGCATCCTTCCATCACCGACACAAATGCCGTCGGGCCATCCGCACGGGGTTCCGGCAGGCGATCGAACTTCTCGATCTCCGGAAAGCTGACATCGACGACCGCCCGCTTCGAGCGTGCGGCCGCATCGAGAAGTTCAGGCAGCCGGTGCAACGTCTGCGGGCCAAACACCACATCCACGTAGGGCGCCCGAGCGCTGATCGCCTCGCCCTCCTGGCTCGCAACGCAACCGCCCACGCCGATCAGCACCCCAGGCCGCCGTGCCTTGAGCTGCTTCCAGCGACCAAGCTGATGAAATACCTTTTCCTGGGCTTTCTCCCGTATGGAGCAGGTGTTCAACAGCAGCACGTCGGCTTCGCTCGGATCATCCACCGACACCGCGCCATGGCTGTCGCGCAGCAGATCGGCCATCCGCGACGAATCGTAGACATTCATCTGGCAGCCGTGGGTCTTGATGTGGAACTTGATGCGTATCTCCACCGTCGCTTCCAGATTCGGCATTGGAACACAGATAGGACAGTGGCGGAACAGCGGACGTTCGCGACACGAAACCTGCCCGCATGGCAGCCCCGCCGGGTTCTATTGGGCCCATGCCGGGCGTGTCAGGTAATCATCCCACGTCAATTGCAGACATCGGCGATTGAACGCACGTGGGCGGGCATTCAAGCCGCGCAAAAGGGTTTGAACGCGCAAATGGAGCCATGATATTTTCGTCGGTGAAACGCCAAGGGGCGCGACCGAACCAGGCCAAGGGATGTACCCATGAATACAGATCCCGTTCTTCCCGGGGAAGACCCGCTATATCCGAGTTCCGACGGTCTGCCATTGGCTGAAAACGACTGGCAGTTGAAGGCCATCCATGACGCGTTCGGTGTGCTGGACTTGCGCTACCTGGATCGACCGGATGTCTATGTGTCGGCCGACCTGCTCATCTATTACCAGGAGGGGAATCCACGCAAGTCCGTGGCGCCCGATGTCTTCGTCGTGTTCGGCGCGGCCAAGCACAACCGCATGATCTACAAGCTCTGGGAGGAGCCGAAGGCACCCGACTTCGTGCTTGAGGTGGCGTCGAAAAATACCTGGGAGCAGGACCTCGGGCGCAAGCGCAGCCTCTATGCGGAACTGGGGGTGCGGGAGTACTGGCTTTTCGACCCAAGGGACGAGTACTTCGATCCCACGCTGCAGGGACTGCGCTTGCGGGGCCGCCTCTATCACCCGCTACCGGCGCTGGTGGAGAATGGCGCACGGACGATTCGGAGCCGCGCACTTGGGCTCGACCTGTGCGTCCAGAACCAGGTGCTTCGCTTTCGCGAGCCCGCGACCGGCGACTATCTTCACAGCCTCGCCGAAGCGACAAAGGCGCTCACCGAAGCGAACGCTGCCCGCCTGGCCGCCGAGGCACGCATCGCCGAGCTGGAAGCCCGTCTCAAGGAACGGTAGCCGGGTAGCCGGGACCCCGCGTCCGCGACAAACTGCTATCAGCGGCTGTCCAGAGCGGGTACTGCTTCAGTTACTGCTTCGTTGCCGAGACCGTGAACGTCCTGGCGGAGAGATCCGTGCCCGGTACCGCCGGGATCGCCCGTGCGGTGTTTCCGCTCCCGCGGAGCGCCGTAGTGACGGCGAGGGTCGGTCGGAGCCCCCGCCGTTTTAGGACGTTGATCGGCTCACGGTATTGTGTATATTGATACACAACAAAGAGTAGGTCGTGGAACGCAACAGCGGCAGGTTGATCCGCATGCTCCGGGAAGACGGCTGGACGCACGCCGCCACGAAGGGCAGCCACTGGCAGTTCACGCACCCCACGAAACGCGGGCGGGTCACCGTGCCCCACCCGAACAAGGAGATCCCGCGCGGCACGGTGGCCTCGATCTACCGGCAGGCGGGCTGGAAAGCCTGAGGAGGACGAAACGAATGCGCTACGTATCCTTCATCCACCGGGACGACGCCGGGTACGGCGTGAGCTTCCCCGACTTCCCTGGCTGCGTCTCGGTCGGGGACACTGTCGACGACGCCGTTCGCCACGGCTGCGAAGCATTGGCTTTCCACGTCGAGGGCCTTGCCGACGACGGCGAGCCGATTCCGCCGCCGCGCTCGATCGAGGCCATCAAGGCCGACGCGGAACTCGCGGACTGGCGGCGTGACGCCGACTTCGTCCTGATCCCGCTCCTCTTGGACCGGGGATCCTCACGGCGCGTCAACATCTCCCTCGACCGCGGCCTGCTCGAGGCGATCGACGACGAGGCCAGCCAGCGCCGGATGACCCGCTCGGCCTTTCTGGCGACCGCCGCGCGGCGCGAGATCGAGGCCACGTGATCGAAGCGACCGCGCGTGCCGCCGACTGCGAGTCAAGTGCTCCGTCAAGCCCAAATCTACGGGTATCTGCGGCACTACCATGGAACAAACGTGTCCGGGGAGCGCCAGCGACCGAGGACGCTCGGCCAGCAAGCGCTGATAGAATCGACTGTGGCGAATACTGCGGAGACCATTGATGTCCCGAATGGCTTACCTTGTTATTCTGGTAGTGGCGATCTCGCCCGCACACGCGCAAACGCCCAGCGGGCCGGATGAAGCCGCCATAGAGGAAGTGGTCGTCGTCGGCACCCGCCGCGCCGCGCGCAACGTTCATGGACTCGCCGTCCCCGTGGATGTGCTTGACGCCGAGAAGCTGAACACCCAGGGCGACGGCGACATCCTCGACGCGCTGGCGTCCCTGGTACCTTCCTACAATGTTGCCCGTGAACCGATCAGCGACGCGGCGACGCTGATTCGACCGGCCAACATGCGTGGACTGCCCGCAGACAACACGCTGGTTCTGGTCAATGGCAAGCGGCGGCATCGAGGAGCCGTCATCGGCGAGTTCGTGTCGGGCATCAACAAGGGCGCGCAGGCCGTCGACATCGCGCCTCTTGCGGGTATCGCGCTGAAACAGGTCGAGGTGCTTCGCAACGGCGCATCCGCCCAGTACGGCTCCGATGCGGTCGCCGGGGTGATGAACTTCGTCCTCGAAGACGATCCCGATGCGCGACGCCTGCAGGCGCAGTACGGTTCGACCTTCGTCGGCGACGGCGACCAGATCATGCTTTCCGGCGCTTTCGGCACCGACCTGGGAAGCGATGGTTTCGCCACCTTGAGCTTCGAACTCAAGGACAGCGCGCCAACCAGCCGGGGCTCGCAAGACCCGCAGGCGACCTATCTCGTCGAGAACGGCTACACCTCCATCGCCGACCCTGTCGTGATCTGGGGGTCGCCGGATATCGAGAACGACTTCAAGCTGCTCTTCAACGCCGCCACCCGGGCTGGTATCGGCGAACTGTACGGCTTCGGCACCTGGTCCGGGCGCGAAGTCGATGGGAGTTTCTTCTACCGCAATCCGAATACGCGCAGCGGAGTGTTCGCGGATGGCACCGGCAACCTGCTCGTCGCCGACTTGACGCCGGGCGACGAGATGCTCTGCCGAACCGTGCCCGTCGTCGCTGGCCTGGCGGACCCCGCCGCGCTGGATGCCGTTATGGCGGATCCAGACTGCTTCGTGTTCAACGAGTGGTTCCCCGGCGGTTTCACGCCGCGCTTCGGCGGCGAGGTCGGCGACACGTCCATTGTCGCCGGCTGGCGCGGCACGCGGACCGGCGGTATGCGCTACGACTTCAGCGTGTCCGCAGGACGCAACGAAGTCGTCTATCGCATACGCAATACCGTCAACGCATCCTACGGGCCGAATACGCCCAGGGCTTTCGATCTCGGCGCGCAGATTCAGTTCGAACGCCTCATCAACGCAGACTTCACGTTGCCCGTCAACGTCGGTGCCGCCTCGGACCTCAACGTCGCATTCGGCGCCCAGCATCACAGGGAAGTCTTCGAGATGGTCGCCGGCGATACCGAGTCCTGGGCGCCCGGCGGCTTCGAAAGTCAGGGTTTTTCCGTTGGGTCCAATGGCTTTCAGGGCTTCAGCGCGGACGTCGCTGGCAGGTTCAGCCGGGAGAGCGCTTCCGCCTACGTGGATCTCGAAGTCGACCTGACCGAGCGTTGGCTCGCGGACGCGGCACTCAGATACGAGCGTTTCAGCGACTTCGGCAGCACCACCAACGGCAAACTGGCCAGTCGTTTCGCCGTCTCCGACGGCTTCGCCGTGCGCGTCGCCGCAGGCACCGGCTTCCGCGCCCCGTCCATCGGCCAGAGCAATCTACGGCGCGCGGCAACGGTGATCGTGGACGGCCAGTTGGCCGAGTCGCTCACCTTGCCGCCCACCAACCCCGTTGCCGTGCTCAAGGGCGGTCGCCAGTTGGCGCCGGAAGAGTCGGTCCATTGGGGCCTGGGCGCCCTCTTTTCGCTCGGTCCGGTAGACATCACTCTCGATTGGTTCCGCATCGCGGTGGACGGTCGCATCGCGCTGACCCAGCAGAGCTTGAGCGAGCAGGATCGCATCGACCTCGTTGCGGCCAGGTTCGTGGGCGCCGAGACCGTCACCGCAGTGTCTTTCTTCGTCAACGATATCGACACCGAAACGACCGGCCTGGATTTGACGGCCCAGACGGGCTTCGACTGGAATGGCGGGCGGGTCAATTTCGCCCTGGCCAGCAACGTGACGCGTACGGATGTCGTTGATCGCGGCGCGACGCTGTCCCTCGCCGGCGCGAAAGAACTGGAAGACGGCCTGCCCGAAAATCGAGTGGGCCTGACCGTGGACTACGCGCGGGGCGCTTGGAGCGGCTGGGTACGGATGAACCACTACGGCGATGTCTACGAGCATCTGTTCAACTGCGAGTCCTGCGCCATCACCACGGGCCCGCTGACAGTGGTGGACGCGGAACTGACCTGGGCCTTTTCCAACGCGTACACGGTTTCCGTGGGCACGAGGAACCTGTTGGACAAGCAACCCGACGAGCACCAGTTTGCCGGTGTATCCGGATACCTGGGAGCGGACTTTCCGCTGAACCATCCAAGCGGTTTCAACGGCGGCAGCTACTATGTGCGCCTTGCCGTGAACCTTTAGCGTCCTCGGTGTCCGACGACGAGTAGCAGATGCCGCGCCTCAACCGAAACGACGCCGGGTTGCGCGCTTGGGTACTGGTGCTTCCGCTGCTCGCCTTCATCGGCGTGACCTTCATCGCTCCCCTCGGGGCGATGCTGACGCGCAGCATCCAGGAACCCGTGGTCGCGGACGCGCTCCCCGATACGCTCCGCGAGTTGGCCGAGTGGGATAGCCGCGCCATGCCCGGGGAACCCGTATTCCAGGCCGTCGTCCGCGAGTTCCTGGATGCGCGGGAGACCCGCGCGTTGGGTCGGGTGGCAACCCGCATCAACCGGGTCGAGGGCGGCCTGCGCAGCGTCATTACGCGGAGCGCCCGCAGATTGAGCAACCTGGCCGAATCACCCGCCGGCCCCTGCTTCGCCGTCGACGATAGCGATCGCGCCGGCCCCTCCGGCAAGGCAGATGCGGATGAAACGCGGGCGCCCTGTCGCGACGTCATGGTAGGTATCGATGACGCCTGGGGCGAGATCACCACCTGGGTAGCCATTCGCCGGGCCGGCGAGCGCTTCACGGCCAGGCATTACCTGCACGCGCTCGATCTCGACCAGGGGATCGACGGCGAGGTCGTCCCGCAACCGCCGGAACTGCGCATCTACGTCCCGCTCTTGATCCGCACTCTTGCCATCAGCCTCGGCATCACCGCGCTATGCCTGGTGCTGGGCTATCCCATCGCGTACCTCATCGCGCAGGCGCCGCCGGGCCGCGCGAATCTGCTGCTTCTGCTCGTGCTGGTGCCGTTCTGGACATCCTTGCTGGTACGCACCACGTCCTGGATAGTGCTGCTGCAGTCCCAGGGCGTGGTCAACGATATCCTGGTCGCGCTCGGTCTCATCGGCGACGACGAACGCCTCGCAATGATCTACAACATGACGGGCACGGTGGTCGCGATGACGCATGTCCTGTTGCCATTCATGGTGTTGCCGCTGTATTCGATCATGCGAACGATACCGCCCCAGTACATGCGCGCCGCGGCGACCCTCGGCGCCAGCTTTCCGCAGGCGTTCTATCGCGTCTACTGGCCACAGACGCTGCCCGGAGTCAGCGCCGGGTCGCTGCTGGTGTTCATCCTGGCCATCGGCTACTACATCACCCCGGCCCTGGTCGGCGGGCGCACCGGACAGCTCATATCCAACATGATCGCCTACCACATGCAGCAGTCGCTTAACTGGGGGCTCGCCGCAGCGCTCGGCGGCATCCTGCTCGTCTGTGTGATCACGCTGTACTTCCTCTATGATCGGCTGGTGGGCGTTGAGCGGATGCGATTGAGCTGATGCCATCCGCCACGTTCGATCGCTTCCGCAACGAGAGATGACGCACCCATGACTGCAGGCATTCAGAAATTCGCCGTCTTCGCGGTCGCGATGATCGCGTCGTGGTTCGTCGGCTGGTACGTATCACCCACCTGGACCGTGGAGGAGATCTCCATCGACGCGCAGACCGACGATACCGGCGGGCTGTACTACCTGTACGAGGGGAATCCCACCTACTTCCACGCCGTACCTGCGGACCGGTCCAGCCTGGACCCCGAGCGCGTGGGGCAGTCCGGCGAAGCACCGCCGGTGAGAGAAGAGTTCGTCGCCACTCGCGAGATGCGGGACGGACAAATGCAGGCCGTCTACTACCAGCGCATCGCAAAGGCGCACTGGGGATTCTGGTCGCTGCTGCCGCCGCTCGTCGCGGTGCTCCTGTGTTGGATGACCCGGGAACCCGTGTCATCGCTGCTGGGCGGCATCGTTTCCGGGGCGCTCATCCTGAGCCGCTACGACCTTGCCGGCGAAGTGTTGATACCGTCTCTGGCCACGACAGAGGCCGCAGGGCTGCTGCTGCTCTACCTGTGGCTCCTGGGCGGTCTGATGGGCATATGGTCGCGCACCGGCGCCGCGCAAGCGTTCGCGGAGTTCATCACGGTCCGTTTCGTGCGAGGCCCGCGCACCGCCAAGCTCGTCGCCTGGTTCCTCGGCGTCATCTTCTTCCAGGGCGGCACGGTCAGCACCGTGCTCGTCGGCACCACCGTGAAGCCCATCGCCGACAAGGAGCGTATTAGCCACGAAGAACTGGCGTACATCGTCGACTCGACCGCGTCTCCCATCGCCTCCCAAATCGCGTTCAACGCCTGGCCGGGTTACATACAGGCGTTCATTTTCGTCGGCGGGGTCAGTTTTCTCGCCACCGAGGCGGACCGCATTGCCTTCTTCTTCGCAAGCGTTCCATTCTGTTTCTACGCCATCTTCGCCGTGCTCGGCACCTTCCTGCTCAGCGTCGAAAAGCCACCGTTCCTCGGCAAGCGCCTGGCGGCGGCCATGGAACGTTCGCGTTCCACCGGCGCACTCGACGCCGAAGGCGCGGAACCCTTGAGCGCCAGGGAACTACAGGCCAGCAACGTCCCGGAGGGCTATACGCCACACGTCCTCGAGTTCTTCCTGCCCCTGTTCACGCTGATAGGCATCGCCGTCGCCACGTTCGTCATCTACGGCTCGCCCAACGTGCAGTGGGCGTTCGGCGCCGCCCTCCTGCTCGCCGCCGGGATGGCCCTGGCCAAGGGCATGCCGCTCACTACTCTCGTCTCCGGGATTCACGACGGCATCAAGGGTGTCGTGCTCGGTTCGGTCATTCTCCTGCTCGCCGTCACCATCGGCGGCATCAGCAAGGAAACCGGCGGCGGCATCTTCCTGGTCGAACTGCTCGGCCAGAGCATTCCGTATTTCCTGCTACCGGTGTTGCTGCAGGTTTTGACCATGGTCATCGCCTTTTCCACCGGAACGAGCTGGGGCACCTACGCCGTGGCGTTTCCGCTGGCGATGCCCCTCGCCTGGGCCGTCGCCACCGGCCAGGAACTCCAGCACCCGGAACTTTTCATGACCCTCTGCTTCGCCGCCGTGATGGACGGCAGCGTGTATGGCGACCAGTGCTCTCCCATCTCCGACACGACCGTGCTGAGTTCGGTATGCACCGGCTGCGACCTGATGGACCACGTCAAGACGCAGATACCGCAGGCATCCGTCGCCGCCGGCCTCGCGGCCATTTGCTGGACCGTCGTCGCCTTCTTCACGGGCTGACGGGGCCTGCCGACTGTGGCCATGCTGACCGTCCGCAACCTGCCCGACAAGGTCCATCGCGCCTTGCGTGTGCGGGCAGCCCTGCGCGGCCGCAGCACCGAGGCCGAGGTGCGCGCCATCCTGGAGGAAACGGTCCTGCCGGAAGGACGGGTCGGGTTGGGTTCGCTGCTGACCGCCATCGGCCAGCGCGCCGGGTTGACGGAGGAGGAGTCCGCAGGCTTTGCGCTACGCGACAGCGCTCCGGGCCGGAAATGACCGTGTTCGCATAGCTGCGCATCGCAGAATCTTTTCATCGCACACGGGTCTGCGCTTGTCGCGCCAACACCGGATAATCGTGCGCAAGGCTCGCTGGTCAGCGTGGGCGAGGTTGAGCCGGTCCTGCGTCCTGGATTCTCCCTGAACAGGCAATAGGTCGACGATCCCGCCATGACGGCGGGATGGCGAATTGCCGATATAGTTCGGACATGTCCTGCTGCCCATGCATTCCCCGCGACTGGAGACCTAAGGAGCGTGCCACCCTGGTCTATCTCGCGCGCGGCGATTCGGTACTTCTGATACGCAAGCTGCGCGGCCACGGAGCTGGAAAGGTCAATGCCCCGGGAGGCCGAATCGAGCCGGGCGAGTCGGCCGAAGCATGCGCGATTCGCGAAGTCGCCGAAGAGGTCGGCATCCGCGTCCAGGCGCTCGCACTGCGCGCATTGTTGCGCTACCACGACCCGGCGGAAGGCTTGGCCATGGCGGGATTCGCTTTCGTTTCGTCGGACTTTCGGGGCGCGCACGCACGCACGGCGGAAGCGGACCCCTTCTGGTGCCGCATCGACGAGATTCCATACGACGAGATGTGGGACAACGATCACATCTGGCTGCCGAGGGTGCTTCGGGGCGAATGCATTCGCGCGGACTTCCGATTCTGCCGGGGTCTCCTGGTAGCGCACACCGTCATTCCCGATGCGGACATCTCCGTTTGAGTCTTCGCGTTCAGTTGTGAAGCTGCACGATTTCCCGCCCCACTGCCCCGATGTGAGGCGGTCGAAGAGGTCCGACGAATTGGCATTGACCGCACGATTGTCACCGGCACGCAAGACGGCGTCTTGTGATCTGTGGCGAGCGGCACTCGGCGCGGGAACGATTGGGGGCTACGTGGTAGAGTCCTGTCGGATGGCACGTTTGGCTAGAGTTGACGGAGTGGTGTCTTGGGATTGAACGGCATTCGTGTTCGCAACTACCGTGCGCTAGCCGACGTGGACATCGAAGTGGGTGCGATCAACGTCCTGTTCGGGCCCAACGGAGCTGGAAAGTCGACTCTGCTCGACACCGTGTACTTCTTCCGCGATTGCGCAATACGAGGGGTAGAGGTCGCGTCGTCGGAACGGGATCATGGAATCGGTCTCCTTTGGGATGGAGCCAGCGATGATCGACGCATACTCGTGGAACTCGCTGGTGGAGGTGTCACCTACGCACTTTCGTTTTCGCTGGCGGCCGGAAGGATAGAACCGTTTCCAGGTGAGCGCCTTGTTTCTCCCAGCCGCAGCCTTACGCTCATAGAACGTGCTCCCGGGTCGACGAGTGCATCGCTGTTCAATGCTGGGGTTGGGCAGGCGCCCGCCATTGAGTTGCGCGAACCCGACAAGATCAGTCTTGGTCTGTTCTTGGACTTCAACAGCGGGGATGACGAAGCAGGATATCTTGACCGCTTGCTGCATTTCGTTCGTTTCTACCACTCGCGCTCGTTCCGGCTCGGGGCTCTGAAGCGAAGCGGTTCGGAGAGCAGCCATCACACAAGGCTTTGGGACCGTGGAGACAACGCTTGGTCCGTGCTCAGGAACGTGCAGGACAAGCGCAACGTGGATGCGCGGTACAACACCATCATGGGGTACATGGCCGAAGCCTTTCCCTTGTTTGACGATATCGTTCTCGAACAGACCGGACCATCGTCTGTCTATGCGAGCTTCTTGGAGAAGGGGCGAAGTGAAGCGATATTTGCATCCGGGATCTCGGACGGCGTTCTTCAGTTGCTTCTTCTTCTCGTAGCGTTGTTCTCGGAAGGAGACCGCGAGGCGGTACTGTTGTTCGACGAGCCCGAGGTGTCGCTACATCCTTGGGCAATATCTGTATTGGCGCGAGCAATCAGGTGTGCTGCCGCCCAATGGGGAAAGCAGATTTTCGTCGCAACCCATTCGCCTGTCCTGATCAGCCAGTTTGAGCCCGAGGACATTCTGGCGGCGCGGGTAGAGCAAGGCTGTGTCCGGTTTGATCGGCTGTCTGAAATCGAAGAGATCAAGGATCTGTTGGAAGAATACGCACCAGGTTCACTCTACATGTCAGAGGCGATCGCTCCACAAGGGCGTGCGACCTTCGAAGCGATCGATTCGTGATGCCGCGCTGTGGCGCGAACGCCGCTGAGTGGCGGTTCTTCCGGTTCGGGCTGATCGTGACAGGGGAGACTGAAGAGCAGTGTCTTCCGGATCTGTTTCGCATTCTGGCATCCCAAGGAAACTGTTCGTTTACAGTGATCCGTCGAATTGGCCAGCGATCACCCATCCGATCCGCACGGCGAAAGCAGACGATGGTGGGAACGGGCAAGCGGATACCGGACAGGGACGCCGAGCAGATCGGTATCCCGGCGCGGAGGTTTCTGTCATCTACGGGGGACTTCGTGCTGCTGGTGGACGACCTCGAAGCAAACCGTTCGGGCGAAGTAGATGCAGTGTTCGACCGTTACCGAATGGCGCTGGACACCATGCTTCGAGAGGACATGTCGGCGAAGGCGGCGGTTCACTTTCTGGTGAACATGCTCGAAGCCTATTACTTTGCGGACGCCAAGGCGGTTAATAAGGTGCTAGGCGCGTCTCACGAGACCCCATCGTTGCTGAAGCAGATGGTGTGCATTGGCGAGCATTTACGCCAGGAGAGTCGAGCGACCAGGCGTCGTGGCACTGACTGCCCCGGGAGGCCGGATCGAGCCGGGCGAGTCGGCCGAAGCATGCGCGATTCGCGAAGTCGCCGAAGAGGTCGGCATCCGCGTCCAGGCGCTCGCGCTGCGCGCATTGTTGCGCTACCACGACCCGGCGGAAGGCTTGGCCATGGCGGGATTCGCTTTCGTTTCGTCGGACTTTCATGGCGCGCACGCACGCACGGCGGAAGCGGACCCCTTCTGGTGCCGCATCGACGAGATTCCATACGACGAGATGTGGGACAACGATCGCATCTGGCTGCCGAGGGTGCTTCGGGGCGAGCGCATTCGCGCGGACTTCCGGTTCTGCCGGGGTCGCCTGGTAGCGCACACCGTCATTCCCGATGCGGACATCTCCGTTTGAGTTTGTGCATTCCCGTGTGAGTCCGTGCGTTCGCCCGACCGGCCGCCGGGGTTCCGCCCGCGTATACTCGGATCCGACCAAATCGTACCGATCAAGGACCGCATGACCCGTACCGAGGAAGGCAGGCGCCCATGACGAAAGCGCTCGCCGTGAGGCCCCTGCTGGGCAATGCCGTGCGCGCGCACGGCGCCATGGGTTTCGATGAACGAGACGAAGGTATTTGTCCCAGGCGACTACCCGACTGGACCCGCGCGCAGTTGCCGGCGGGGACGGAAGTGATGGCACGCATGCCGTCAGGGGTGCGGTTGCAATTCAACACCGACGCGACACGCCTGGGGCTTGCGTTTCTGGCAACGACCAGGCACGCGATCGATCGACCGCGGAGGCCGGTCGCCTTCAACCTGGAGACCGGAGGTCGCATCTATTCGGCCCGCTCCACCCTCGGCAACACCGTCGTTTTGAATCCCCGGGCGGCCGGCAGCTTCGAATTCGTTCGCGGCGAACCGGACACCATATGGTTCGGCGACCTTGCTCCGGGCCCCAAGGACTGTGAACTGTGGTTGCCGCACAACGCCTCTATCGAGTTGCGGGCGCTGATCGTCGACGATGGGGCGAAGCTGGCACCGATGACGACCGATGTCCGAGCCAAATGGATCCACTACGGCAGTTCCATCAGCCATTGCATGGAAGCGGAAGAACCCGCCTACACCTGGCCGGCGGTGGCGGCGCGCCGCGCGAACGTCACATTGCAGAACCTCGGTTTCGGCGGCCAGTGTCATCTCGACCAGTTCGTCGCCCGCACCATCCGGGACGCGGATGCCGACATCGTCAGCATCAAGACCGGCATCAATATCGTCAATATGGATTCCATGCGGGAACGCGTTTTCGGCCCTGCCCTGCACGGCTTCCTCGATACGATTCGCGAAGGCAAGCCGGACGCGCCCATCATCGCGATTTCCCCCATCTTCTGTCCCAGCGCCGAAATGCATCCCGGGCCGATGGTGCGCGGTGCGTCCGGCAAGTTCCTCATCTTCGAAGGCTTCGATGCGATCCGCAACGGGAGCATGTCGCTTCGGCGTGTACGGGAGATCATCGCCGACGTGATCGATACGCGCCGCAAGTCGGGCGATGAACACCTGCACTACCTCGACGGACTCACGCTGTTTGGCGCAGACGACGCGGACGACCTGCCGGACGACCTGCATCCGAACGCGGCGGGTTACATCCGCATGGGCGAACGGTTCGCGCCGATGTTGGCGCGTTGGGTAAGGCTCGCCAGCAGGCTCGCCGATCATTGAGAAACTTTTGGGGCGGTTGCTGGTTGATCCCGCTCGCGGTGGCGCTCGCGTCCGGCGCAGAAGAGGACCTGCTCGAGTTTCGTCACGGCATTTCGCTCATCCACGAACTCAAGTATCCGGCGGATTTCCAGGGTTTCGACTACATGAATCCGAACGCGCCCAAGGGGGGCGCGTTGCGACTCTCGACCACCATCCCGATTCGCAACTTCTCCGACGAACTGGACAACGAGGTGCTGGTCGCGCCCGGCATGTACCGCGCCTACGACTACCTCCTGCACCGCTCCGGCGACGAGTTGGGCAGCTTCTACGGGCACCTGGCACAAAGCATGGCGCTCACTCCCGACGGACGTTCCCTGTACTTTCGACTGCATCCCAATGCGCGCTGGCACGATGGCGTGCAGATCACGCCGGAGGATGTGAAGTTCACGTTCGACCACGCCCTCGGCACAGTCGACGGCAAGGTCTACATGGAGTGGCTGGAGGCAGTGGAGATTACCGGCATCCGCGAGGTGGCGTTTCGCCACAAGCGAAAATTCATTACTTCCGACCTGAATTTGCTCACGTACCTGCGCATCCTTCCCGCGCACTACTGGAAGGAACGGCAGCCGAATGAGACGACCTTCATCCCACCCCTCGGAAGCGGACCGTACCGCGTCGCCGACCATGACCGATCCCATGTGCGATTCGAACGCGTGAGGGACTACTGGGGGCGCGACCTTCCCGTCAACCGAGGGCGGCATAACTTCGACGAGATCCGATACGACCTATACAGAGACAACGCCGTTGCGCGGGAAGCTTTCCGCAAGGGGTTGTTCGACTTTCGCCACGAAGAGGAAATCCGGCATTGGATTTCCTACAACGCGGCAGACGCAGGGCTCGTAAAGGACATCCTCCACATGCGGCGAATCTCCGGGGCCCAGTGGGCCATTACGCTGAACACGCGCAGGCCGCGTCTGAAGGATGTCCGCGTGCGGGAAGCCCTGACGCTGGCGGCGGACTTCGATTGGCAGAACCGGGTGTTCCATCATGGCCTGTATGATCGCGCCGACAGCTATTTCGCCAAGTCGCGATTCGCCGCGCGAGGTCTCCCGACCGGCGCGGAACTCGAGGTGTTGCAACACTTCCGGGGGCGGATCCCCGAGCGGGTCTTTACCGATGTCTTCGAACTGCCACATTCCGCCGGCATTGGCCGCAACCGGGCGGCGCTGCAGCGCGCGCGCGCGCTTCTCGCGGCAGCGGGATGGCGAACATCCGGCGGCGTTCTGGTCGACAGCGAGGGCATGCCGTTCAAGTTGCAATTGCTCGCCCGGACACCGGCCAACCAGCGCACATTGCTACCCTATGTCGATTCCCTCAAGCGATTGGGGATAGACGCGCGCGTCCGTATCGTCGACCTCGTGCGTTTCATCAACCTGATCCGCCAGCGCGAGTTCGATGCCGTGTTGCGGGAGCACGGATTCCTGACGCCGCCTACGATGCAGCTCCGAACCTACTTCGCGTCCTACGCCGCGGACAAGCCCATGACGAGCAACCTCGCGGGGATCAGCGATCCGGTCCTGGACGCGCTGATCGAACGCGCGGAAAGTGCCGAGACGCTGAGCGCGATGATCGCCGCCTGCCAGGCCCTGGATCGCGTGCTGCTGTGGCACTTCTACAACATCCCTCTTGATGTGATGCACGAGCCGCGCATGGTGTATTGGGACAAGTTCGGGCGTCCCGAGCGCGAAGACAGCGCGGTCTACAGTCCGCCGGAGCACGACAGTTGGTGGTACGACGCCGAGAAGGCGCGGCAACTCGCCGGGGGCGCAAGCTGATGCATATGCCAATAAAGGTGTTGAAGGCGCAGGTTGCGCAGGGAACAATGCGCCCGGACCACACCGTGAGGAAGAACCATGCCCATACGTCCTGACGCGGTTGGGGCTAGCGGCGGACCCGTGTCGCGCAGTTGGACTTCCAAGGACGCGCTGCTATATGCCGTCGGCATCGGCGCCGGCGTCGACGAACTAGCGTTTACCACGGAAAATACGAAAGACACGCCGCAACGGGTATTTCCGACCTTCGCCGTCATCATCGGGGGCGGCGGCGCGCCGATAGGGGCGGTCGGAAGCTTCAACATCGCGTTGATGGTGCACGGCGAACAAGGCATCGAATTGCTCGACGAGATTCCGCCGGACGGTGCGTTGGAAAGCCGGGGACGCATCGCCGGCATCTGGGACAAGGGCAGCGCCGCCGTGATCGAAACGGAATCCGAGGCGGTCAACGCAGCGACCGGAAAACCGCTGCTGAAGACGCGCGCCAGTCTGTTCTGCCGTGGTGAGGGCGGTTGGGGCGGCGATCGCGGGCCGTCCGCCAGGATCGTGTTTCCAGACGCGGAGCCGACCCACCAGGTCACTTACCAAACGCGCGAAGACCAGGCATTGACCTACCGGCTGTCCGGCGACCGCAACCCGCTGCATACGGATCCATCTTTCGCGGCGATGGGAGGCTTCGACAGACCCATACTGCATGGCCTGTGTACTTACGGGTTCACCGGCCGCGCGCTGTTGCACGCCCTCTGCGACAGCGATCCGGCCCGGTTTCGCTCCATGAACGCACGATTCTCAAGACCGGTGATCGCCGGCGACGCGCTGACCGTGTCCATGTGGGCCGACGGTGGAAAGGCGCTGTTCCGAACCGCGAATCAGCGCGGCGAAGTCGTCATCGATCAGGGGGTCTGTATTTTCGATTGACGCGTTGCTCGCGGCGCGTCCGCACGATTTCACACAGATCACACAGATTAAGGAAGAAGGAGTTTCCAAACATGGTCAGGACCATCGCAGGTATCGGGGTGACGGCGATTGCGCTGTTCATATTCGGGTTTGTCTATTGGGGGTTGAGCCCGCTCCCCTACGCGTCCTGGAACGCGGCGGCCGATCCCCAAGCCGCGCTCGGCGTCGTCCAGCGCAATTTTCCCGAGAGCGGCGTCTACAGCCTCCCGGGCGCCGACAACATGGAGCTTCTCGCCGAGGGAACGCGCGCCATGATTTACGTCGCCCATGACCAGTCCGTGGCGCAACCCGATCCCCGAGAGCTGGCGCTGGGCCTGTTTCACAACGTGCTCATGGCGCTCGCGGTGTTCCTGCTGTTGCGGCACCAAAACGGCATGGCGCAATATCTCAAGACGGGGGCGCTAGCCGGCCTGGCCGCCGTCATCGTCATCGAAGGCAGCGATGTCGCCTGGTGGCTCTATCCGTTGTCCTGGAAGATCCATGGTGCCGCGTACCACTTTCTCTGTTTCGTTCTGGCCGCCGCGTTGCTCGGCAAGTTGATTCCGGCCAGACAGGACTAGCGCGCAATCGGCCTGCGCTTTCGAAGCGCAACGCCAGGGAGTTCACCGTGAACAAAACGCTATCCCGCCTCGCGGCCAGCATTCTCGTGATCTCGGCGGCGAGCCTCGCAGCCGAAGACCTCACTGCGGAGGATCTCGTGGCGGGTGCGCTGGACCTGATGCGCGGCGCGTCTTCCTACGTCGAATTGACGATGAAGATCAAGCGTCCCGACTGGGAGCGTTCGACCTCCGTCATTTCCTGGAGCCGAGGTCGGGACGACACGCTGATACGTTTCACGGCGCCGGCGAAAGACGCCGGCAACGCACTGCTCAAAGTCGGCGACAACATGTGGACGTACGCGCCCAAGCTGAACCGGACCATCCGGCTGCCATACAGCATGCGCTCCCAAAGCTGGGGGGGCTCCGACTTCTCCTACAACGACCTGTCCCGTAGCGACCAGGTGCTGCGCCACTACGATCTCACCATCGTCGTTGAGAGGCAGGATGGCGAACACACGATCTATACCATCGAGGCGGTGCCGCACGAAAACGCGCCGGTCGTCTGGGGCAAGGAAGTCTGGGTGCTGCGCGGCGATTACGTGATGTTGGAACAGGTGTTCTACGACCAACTGCAGGTGGCGCTGAAACGCATGACCACCCTGGAGATCGGTCAGTTGGGAGGACGGACCCTGGCCACGCGGATGCGCATGGAGCGACTGGACGAGCCGGATCATTGGACCGAAGTCACCACCAACTCGGCCGAATTCGACATCGAGTTGTCCGAAGGCACGTTTACCCTGTTCACGCTGAAATCGGGGGCCACCTGATGTCCACTCCCGCCAACGCGAGCCGGGGGCTGTTCGCCATCGTCGCGTGGCGCAACCTGTGGCGCAACCCGCGCCGCACCTGGCTCACCGCCGGCGGCATCGCATTCGCAACGGCGCTGGTCGTATTCTCCACGTCGATTCAGGTCGGCAGCTACGACGGCATGATCGACATGGCGACGCGCCTCGTCAGCGGCCATATCCAGGTGCAGCATCCGGAATTCCAGGACGATCCGCGCATGCGGTACTCGTTGCCCGAAGGCGTCGAGTTGACCGAGCGGCTGGCGCGCCTGCCCGGCGTGGCGGGGGCCGCGCCCCGTGCCGAGGCATTCGCCCTGCTTTCCACGGAGGAACGCAGTTTCGGCGGGCTGGTGCTTGGCGTCGATCCCGACCGGGAGCGCCAGGTCTCCGATCTTCCGAACATGCTGGTCCAGGGCGAATACCTGCCGGGTCCGGACGATGCGTTCATCGGCGCCGCGCTGGCGCGCAATCTCGATATCTCGGTCAACGACGAAATCCTCGTGCTCGGCACCGGCAAGGAAGGTAGCGTGGGCGCCCTCGCCCTCAGAGTGGGCGGCATATTCGAAACCGGACACGACAACACCGACCGCTCGCTGATTCTCGTGCGTCTACCAACGCTGCAGGAGGGTTTCGATCTCGGCGGCGACGTACACCGGGTTCTGGTGGCGGCGGATTCGATTGGCGACATCGACGACGTGGCGCGAAGAATTGAACTCGCGCTGGACGCGGGCTATCGCACGCTGAAATGGAACGCGCTGATGCCAGAGATCGAGCAGAGCATACAGATCGACTGGGTGAGCGGGCAGTTGATGTACTGGCTGCTGTTGATCCTGGTGGCTTTCGCCATAGTGAATACATTCATGATGACGGTCTTCGAGCGCACGCGGGAATTTGGCATGTTGTTGGCCATCGGCATGCGTCCCGCATCGATCATGGGCATGCTGCAAGTCGAAGCGATTGCAATGTGGGCCATTGGCGCCGGCATTGGCCTTGCCATTGCGCTGAGTCTGATCGCCTGGCTGAATCAAACGGGCATCGCGCTCGGCGACATTTCTTCGGGCATGGAGGAGATTTCGGCCCAGTATTTCATACCGGAGCGGATGTATCCCGGGTTCGCACTTCAGTCCATCGCCATGTCTCCCGCTGTATTGGGTTTGGCCACCCTGGCGGCCGCATTCGGTACATCGCTGAGGTTGCGCAAGATTCGACCCGTCGATGCGCTGCGGGTAGAGGATTAGGGGAAGACAGGTGAACCTGAAGCTGCTCGTGCAACTCAGTTGGCGCAACCTCTGGCGCCACAAGCGCCGCACCGGCATCCTGCTGACGACGATCTGTTTCGCCGTGGGCGGGGTCCTGGTCCTCAATGCGTTCTTGCGCGGCATGCAGGTGGCCATGGCCGAGATGGCCATAGACAACCTCAACGGCCACATCAAGGTGCTTGCGCCCGGCTACCTGGACGATCCGGGCATCAAGAAGAGCTTCGAATTCGAACCACCGGACCGTCCTGAACTGGCCGCCGACGGCATCGAGGGCTGGGCGCCTCGGGTGCGCGTGCCCGCGGTGATCATGAGCGAGCGGGAAACCAGGGGCGTGCAGTTCGTCGGCGTCGTTCCGGGCAGCGAAGACATTTCCTTCCTCGGTGACGTAACACTCGACGGGGAGAATCTCCGAGGCCCCGAAGACCGGCGCATACTCCTCGGCCGCGCCTTGGCCGAACAGTTGGAAACCGGGGTCGGGCGGCGCATCGTGCTTATCACCCAAGGCGTCGACGGCAGCAACAGGGAATCCGGATACCGCATCGCGGGAGTCTACGATGCCGTCGGCACGGGACTCGAAAAAGCTTTCGTGTTCACCGGCCTCAACAGCGTCCAGGAACTGCTCTCCGTCGCCGCCGTGACCGAGTTATCCGTGCGGTTGACGGAAGAAAGCCAAAGCCCATCTGTATTGCGCAGCCTGACGAGCGCCTTCGGCGATTTGGATGTCATGACGTGGAAGGAGCTCGAGCCGCAAGCGGCGATGATGTTCGAGGTCGCCGACATGGCCGTATTCATCTGGTTCCTCATCGTGATGGGTGCGCTCACTTTCGGGCTCGTCAACACGTTGGTCACCGCGGTGATGGAGCGGGTTCGGGAGCTGGGCATGCTCCGGGCCCTCGGCATGCGGCGCGGCACCGTCATCGCACAGGTGGTGATCGAGTCCATGCTCACCATGGTGATCGGCATCGCGGTGGGCGTCGTACTGGGACTCCTGGGCTATCTTTGGCTCGCCGACGGCATCGACCTCTCGGCGTTCGCCGAAGGCATGGAAATGACCGGCATCAAGCCAGAACTGGTCCCCAAGCTGTGGCCGCGGGATGTCTACCTGGTGGCAGGCTTGAGCCTGGTGCTCGGTTTTCTCGCCAGCATCTATCCAGCGCGGCGCGCGGTGAAGATCCAGCCGCTGGATGCAATGCGGCGGTAGCAGTGCCCCACAGCCGGCACCTTCGGCTCCGCCGACGGCAAGATCGAGAGGATGTCGGGCGCGCGGGCGGTCGAAAGGTCGAAAGAGCGCTTGTCCGATCACCATTCGGACCTAACATTCTGATTCCGAGTTAGAATTCTTTGCCATGAAAAACGCAGTTACCACGGTAGTGCCCACGCACGAGCAGAGCGCTCCCCAAAGATCTCGGCGACCTGATGCCTCCACATGGGAGATCACGCAAGAACGGCGTCCTGGCACACCCGCAAACCTTCGGGTCCGACGATCAGAAATTTCTCGAGCACCGCCGAACATTGTCAACTGCGTTCCGCTCGTGTAGCAGGACTCGTTTCGTGCGATAGATGGCCGGACCTGAGATCCTGAAGAGTGAGAGTCCAGAAAGAAGGCGGGCGTGAACAAAGGAAATATGGAACGTCTCATGGGCATCGTCGAGGAGATAGGCGACTATGACTCGAGTGTAGGGTCTTGGGTGACGGTAGCACATAATTTGTCCGCTTTTGTAGCACGTAAGTTGTCCGCTCAGGGCGGATTTGTCCTCCCCGGGTAACCCGAGCGGAAAGAACGGCTTACGTCGAATGCTGGACATCCGCGCCGAACCGGTGTAGAAATGCCTGTGTTTGATCGGTGGACGGGGCGGCGTGGAGCTGCGCGAGATGGCCGTCGAGCCTGCGGCGGCCGGGGAAGAGGAGGTTCGCTACCGGCGCCTGATGGCGGCGCACCACTTCCTGGGCGCGCTGCCCAAGATCGGCGAGACGCTGTGGTACGTCGCGCATTGGCGCGGCGAGTGGCTGGCGCTGCTCGGCTTCTCGGCGCCGGCGCTGAAGTGCGGCGCGCGGGACCGCTGGATCGGCTGGGACTTCCGCACCCAGTACGACCGGCTGCACCTGGTCGCGAACAACAGCCGGTTCCTGATCCTGCCGGGCTCGCGCGTGCCCAACCTGGGCTCGCGGGCGCTGGCGCTGTGCGCACGGCGCCTGGCGGCGGACTGGCCGGAACGCTTCGGCCATCCGCTGCTGCTGCTGGAGACGTTCGTCGACCCGGCGCGGCACCGCGGCACGGTGTACCGCGCCGCGAACTGGACCTGCGTCGGCCGCACGCGCGGCTTCCGGCGCGTGCGCGGCGGCTACGGCACCGCGCCGGGCGGCCCCAAGCTGGTGTTCGTCCGCCCCCTGGTTCCCGACGCGCGGGCGCGCTTGACGCGGCCCGCGCTCGATCCCGCCGACCGCCACGGAGGCCCCAAGGCCATGATCTCCGCCGACACCATGCGTTCCCTGCCCGACTGCTTCCTCGACATCGACGACCCGCGCCGCCGCCAGGGCCGCCGCCATCCGCTGCCGGTCGTGCTCGCCATCGCGGCCGGTGCCACGCTGTGCGGCGCGCGCGGCTACAAGGCCATGGCCGAGTGGGCCGCCGACCTGTCGCCGCGCGCCCGCGAGCGGTTCCGCTGCCGGCGCCGCGGCGGTCGCCACGAGGTGCCCAGCGAGTTCGTCATCCGCGACGTCCTGGTGCGCGTCGAGCCCGCCCAGCTCGACCGCGCCCTGCAGCGCTTCCACGCCGCCCGCGGCGACGACGGCGAGGCCGTCGCCATCGACGGCAAGACGATGCGCAACGCCATCTACCGGGACGAGCCCGAGGCCGACGCCCCCGAGCCGGCTCGCGCCGCCGAACCCGGGACCGACGCCGACGCCGCCGAGCCCGCCGCCGGCAAGATCGGCGAGGGCGAGTGCCAGGTGCACATCCTGGGCGCCGTCGGCCAGCGCGGCGGCATCACCCACACCCAAAAAAAGTCGGCCGCCTGCCCGTCGGCGCCGACGACGAGACCAAGCGCACCAACGAGATCGGCACCGTCCTCCCCCTGCTCGAGGGCCTCCGGCTCGACTTCGCCGGCCGCACCTTCACCGCCGACGCCCTGCTCACCCAGCGCAAGCTCGCCGACTTCCTCCGCCGCCGCGGCGCCCACTTCGTGTTCACCGCCAAGGACAACCAGCCGACCCTCCTCGACGACCTCCGGGTGTTCTTCGCCGACCGCGCCGAGCCCGACTTCCGCGAGCCCCCCGTCCTCGAGCACGGCCGCGTCGAAAGCCGCGCCATCTGGACCACCACCCGCCTCAACGGCTACCTGAACTTCCCCCACGTCGGCCAGGCCTTCCTCGTCGAGCGCACCGCCACCGCAAAGAAGTCCGGCAAGACCTCCGTCGAACACGCCCTCGGCATCACCAGCCACGCCCCGGACAGCGCCGACGCCAGACGCCTCCTCGAACTGAACCGCGGCCACTGGAAGGTCGAGTCCGTCCACAACATCCTCGACAACACCTTCGACGAGGACCGCCTGCGCATCCGCACCGGCCACGGCCCCGAGAACACCACCCGCCTGCGCCGCTTCGCCATCGGCGTCATCCGCGCCCACGGCAACCCCTGCGTCGCCGCCGCCACCCGTCGCCTGAACCGCAACCCGCGGCTCGTCTTCGACTACCTCCGGATGACGAAAAACTCCCTCGGACACCGCGCCAACGCGCCCCCGGGGCTTAGAACAAATTAGCCGTGGTTGTCCGCTTTGGATGAACCGGCGCTTCGGCGTCGCGGCGCGGGAGGCGGGCACCGCGTTCGTGCCATTGCGAGACGTCGAACTGGACGACATCCTTTGCCTGAAGGAGGAGCGCACGGTGGCGCGGGACAACTGCGTGGGCTACCGGGGCCGGCAGCTGCAACTGCCAGGCACGGACGGTACTACGTGAAGCGTCGGGTGCGGGTGCACGAGCACGCGGACGGCACGCTGTCTGTTCCGCGACAATCAAGATCAGAACGCGCAATAACTCACCCAAAACGCTCCCATGGCGTAGTGCGCTGCCTCATCTGAAATGCTCCCCAACGGATTGGCTCGAGGAGCACGGGAATGAGCAAGATGAGCACGACGGCGCGCGACGAACTGGTGGGCGCGCTGGCACGAAGGTACGCGGTTGGCACCCGAGCGGAGAAGACCCGGATTCTGGACGAGTTCGAGGCCGTCACGGGCTTCCACCGCAAGCACGCAATGCGCGTTCTGCGCTCGTGCGCCACCCGGCGGCGGGCGGAAGGAAAGGCCGGCCGGCGCATATCTACGACGACGCGGTCCGCGACGCGCTGGTGGTTCTCTGGGAGGCGGCGGACCGGATCTGCGGCAAGCGCCTGAAAGCGCTGATGCCGACACTGGTGGAGGCGATGGAGCACACGGCCATCTAAGGCTCGCGCCGGAGACCCGCGCCGGACTGCTGGCCATGAGCGCGGCGACCATCGACCGGTCGCTACGCAAGGTCAAGCTGGCCGCGCGGGACAAGTGGATCGGCTGGACGGCGGAGCAGCGGTCGCGGCGGCTGCATTTGATCGCGAACAACGTTCGATTCGTGATTTTGCCGGGCTGTTCGGAGCCGAACCTGGCGTCGCGGGTGTTGGGCCGAAGCCTACGGCGGCTGTCGGAGGACATGCGCGGGGCGCACGGGCATCCGGTGCTGCTGGCGGAGACGTTCGTGGATCCGGCGCTGTTCGCGGGGACCAGCTACCCGGCGACCAACTCGGAGGCGGTGGGGGTGTCGAAGGGCTACGAGCGGGTATCGGGCGGGGGCTACCGGGAGCACGGCCAGCCGAAGACGATCCTGGTCCGGGAGCTGTCGCGGGACGCCCGCGCGCTGCTGCGCGGTCGGGCGGACGATCCGGCGTGGGGCTGCGCGTCGCCGGCGCCGCCGCCGGAGGCGTTCGAGCCGGTTCGGCTGCGCAGCCTGTACGACCATCTACGGGGGGTGCCGGACTTCCGGGCGCGCCGCGGACGGCGCCATGCACACGCAGACCGAGACCGCGCGCCTGATCGTCGGCGAGGGCGCCGACTACCTGCTGACCGCCAAGGACAACCAGACGGAGATGCTCGACGACATCCGAGCGAATCGACTGGGCGCGCGCCGCCGCCGGCGAGTGCGAGACCGTCGACCGGGAGCACGGGCGCATCGACATCCCCCGCTGCCGCGTCGTCGAACTCGACGAAACCTTCGACGGCTACGCGCGGCTGCCCGGACGCCGCCAGGCGTTCCGCATCGAGCGCGAGCGGCGCTTGCCCGACAAGACCACGACGGAAACCGCGCACGGCTTGACGTCGCTGCCGCCGGAGCGGGCCGGCGCCGCCGAGATCCTCGACCTCGCCCGGCGCCACTGGGAGATCGAGAACCGCTTGCATCATGTCCGCGACGTCTCCTACGACGAGGACCGGCGCCGCAACCACGTCAAGAGCCTGCCGCGCAATCTCGCCTGTCTGCGCAACGCCGCCATCTCCATCGTGCGTCTGCGCGGACAATTCGACTATCTGCCCCAGGCCCATCACCACTACGCCGCCCGCCAACAGGACGCTATCCGCGAAGTCACCCGCGCCGACTTCTGACCGACGCCGCCCGCCATCGCCCCCGGGCGACGCCTCCGGCTTGTCTTCGACCCCCGCCGGGGCATCCCCGCAGTCGAAATCGCCCTCGCCAAGGCTGCGCGGACCGTCTCATTCGGCTCCGGCGACAGCCCATGCCGCAAAACCGATGCAGCGCAGCGACCTCGGAAAGGCCCTGGTAGTGTAGGGTCTTGGATTGACACGGTGGCTAGGTCTGGGCGAGTATTGGTTTAGGTTCCGCGATACTCGCGGGCCTCAACGCATTAGAGGAAACAAATCATGAAAGCATGCAAATTGACCGCATTCGCGCTCAATTTGCATGTCAACAGCATGCAAATTGACCGCATTCGCGCTGGCGTTTGGACTGTCCGGGGTTGTAGCCCTCCCAAGCGGGAGCGATGTTGCTTGGGGGGATGATGTGCCGGTCATCACGGTCACCGCGAAAAAGGAAACGGGTCTGACGCCTGATAAGTGCCGGGAGATGGGGTACGATTCAATCGAGGAATGCATATACCGGAATGGCGGTTATTCAGCGGCAAACCCTCTGCTGGTCGACGCGGGTGCCGCCCTATCTGAAGCGGCTCAGAGAAATTGCAGAAGGGCTGTGAGGGCTGTGAAGCAATCTTGGCCTCGCGCTGCGGCGGCAGCTATGGGTGGCGCCACGGCTATACTGGCTTGTGCTGAGCTTCCGGCACCGCATTCAACCGCTTGCAAGGTAGCCCTCGCGGGTGCGGTGGCAGCTTGTGCGACCGTTGGAGGTTTGATGGACTGATGAGTGCAAGAGATATCGTGATGTCCGTCTGGACGGAGCCGAAACCCCGCACCACGGTACTGTGGGGTCTTGGTATTGCCCTGTTGCTCCTGGTCGTGAGCGCCGGGGAGTTGCACGTGTTGGCTGGTTTCTTCGCTTTACTGACGTTGTTGCTGGTTTTTGTCCGGCAGACGTTTGTGGCGTTACGGCGTCAGCGTAGACACACGGCTTGACCATTGCATCGGAAGCCCGCGATCCTGCGATGGGTCGCGGGCTTCTTTTTTAGGTACGGTGGTGAAGGTGAACGAATGGAAGCACAGCGCCTGCTGGAAGTGGCGGACGACTTTCGAGAAAAAGGCATGAGAGGTGCGGAACGTGGCGATGCCCGGAGAGGCGCTGTACTGAAATATCCTGATGTTCGACCATACGCGGAGCGCTGTTATCTGTCAGGCAATGGGCCAGAACTGCGAGAACTTCCATGGAACAAATTTTCAACTTCTTGATTTTGAAGGAATCGGATAGATTTTCATTTAACATAATTCCGAGGTCGCCGCTGCGGCCCGACCACCCTTTGGAGGGGGTGCGTTTTCAAGCGGCTTGTTCGGCTGTGTTCGGCTGGCACGAGCGCCAGGCCGAAGTATCGCGCTTGGCGCAGCAGGTGCTTGATCTGGGCGGTCGCGGCGCTCCGTCTCCATCGCCGCCAAGTCGCGCTCGACGTACTCCTCGCCGCGGGTGAGCATGGCGTATATCAGCCGAGCCAGTTGATGGGCGGTGGCCCTGACCGCCATGGCGGAGTCCATGCGGGAGAGGCGCCGGCGATGCGCCGCGCCGATGGCGGTCTTGCTGTTGCGGGCGGTGCTCGCCGCCATGCGCAGCGCCTGCCCGACCCGATTGGGCTGTGTCTTCGGCGGGCCCCCCCAGCCGCCTGTCGCCGCTGATGCGCGGGCCGGGCGCCAGGCAACGTTCACTCTTGCGCGCGGAGTCGCGGCACATGCCGCGCCGCCAGCGTCAAAACCCAGATCGCAGCCCGGGCCAAACTCCTAGACGGGTGCGAGCACACCAGTGCCTGCAAGGCCTCGCGCCCAGCGCAACCGACTTTATACTGGAGGCCGGAAAGCGCGACGCGCAAGTCACGGGTCCGCTGCGCATCAGCGCAGCGAACCCCCTGCGAAAACTCCTAGCCCACTCAGACAGGAGAGTCCATGTCTGATCTGGTTGTCGACTGCCACGGGTTGACGCGAATCTACGGCGACGATGCCGTGCCTGTACGCGCGCTCCAGGGCGTGGACTTCAGCGTGACCAAGGGCGAGTGGACCGCGCTGGCGGGGCCGTCGGGTTCCGGCAAATCAACGCTCCTGCATCTTGTCGGCGGCCTCGACCGACCGACCGATGGCACGGTGGCGGTCGACGGCGAGAAACTGAACGACCTGTCGGAGTCGCAGCTTTCCGACCTGCGACTGCGCAAGGTCGGTTTCGTCTTCCAGGCCTTCAACCTGATTCCGGTATTGTCCGCAGTGGAGAATGTCGAGTTCATCATGCAACTGCAGGGTGTCGGGCCCTCGGAACGCCGCGAACGCGCCCTCTCCGTGCTTGACCACCTGGGCCTCGGCGACATCGGCGACCGGCGTCCCGGCGAATTGTCGGGCGGACAGCAGCAACGCGTGGCCGTCGCGCGCGCCATCGTGACCGATCCAGTCCTGCTGCTCGCCGACGAGCCGAGCGCGAACCTTGACTCCGCAACGACCGAGGAGCTGCTTGCCCTTCTGCGCACTATCAACGAAGAGCGGGGCGTAACCATCGTGACGGCGACCCACGATCCGATCGTCATGGGCTACGCCAGTCGGCGTGTCCTGCTGCGGGATGGCCGGATCGAAACCGACGAGTTGGTGTCGTCGCCGACCTCGAGCGCTTGAAACACCTCTTCCTGTGGGCATGCGTCGTCGCCGGAACCGTCGCCGGAACCCAGGCCCGCGCCGAATCCGATCTTGGTTTCCGGTTCAAGTGGTTCTCTTCCGCCGCCGCGCTGCCCTCCGCTGACGCGCAACGCCGTGAAGGCGGGACGCCAGCCTACGATCACAATGCCGACCTGCGGGTGTTAATGCGTGCCGAGACTGGCAGACTGCGTTTCATCGGCGACTATTCCCTGACCTGGGTAGCGGGCGATTCGTTTACGTTTGGCGATTCCGCGCGGCTGGACCAACGGCCTACGGAAGACGCCAGCCGGTTGATGAACCTGACACGCGCGATAGATGAGGGATCGCGACACCTGTCCGTCCATCGCTTCGACCGTCTTGCCGTCGAGTACCGCGACCCGCGTCTAGCGATTACGGTGGGGCGCCAAGCGGTGAGTTGGGGCAGCGGCCACGTGTTCCAGCCCATGGACCTGTTCAATCCCTTCGCGCCGACGGCGGTGGATCGGGACTACAAGCCAGGGGACGATATCCTGCTGATCGAACGCCGATTTGCGCACAGCGCTCTGCAATTGCTCCATGTGGCTCGGCGCGACGCGCGCGGGCGCGCCGGCGACGACAGCTACGCCGCCTTGTGGCACGGAGTCTTCGGCGCGAGCGAGGTGGAACTCATGGCGGCTCGCCACTACCGCGACGATCTGCTTGGAATGACGCTCCGAACGCCGCTTGGTCCCGCCATGTTGCGCACCGACATCGTCGGCACGCGAGTTTCCCTGGATGGCGACCGGCGCATTTCGGGGATCGTCAACGTCGATTGCGCGTTCGAACTGTTTCGGCGCACTGGATTGGTCTTCGCCGAGTACTTCCACAATGACTTCGGCGTCGACACACCGACGGAGGCGCTTCCCGCACCGCTGAGCGATCGCCTGTCGAGGGGCGAGCTATTCAATATCATGCGCGACTACCTCGCCGCGGGCGCCACCTATCAGTGGCATCCCTTGTGGTCGCAAAGCCTAGCCTGGATCGGCAATCTCAACGACCGCTCGAGTCTGGTGCAGACATCACTGACTTACGACCCGTCGGATTCCGCGCGTGTTCAGGCGGGACTGGTGGCAGCCCTGGGCGGCGCGGGGGACGAATTCGGAGGCATTCCCGGCGCCGACGGCGCCACCACCGGCGGCGGCACCCGCGCGTTCATCCGTGTCCTGTATTTCTGGTAAGCGACCGAAACAGGCACCCGCCAGTCCGGTCGGAGTCGAGTTCACGACACAAGCGCGAAATGGCGGCCTCGGCCCGCCTTGCGGTCGAAGGTATAGGTTCGCTTGCATCCGTGCGCGTGATTTCGATGCGCAATCACACAATCGGCAAAGTCGGCGTTGCCTGACTCGAATTCCCGCAAAGCGATGCCAATGACATCGTGATCCTCGACCGTGAACTCGGCAGTGCGCAGGATTTGACGGATCACCGATGCGACGACGGACTTGTCATAGTCGTAGTGGCCTGCCAAGACCCAAACCAGTTCCAAGAGCACAGGGACGCTCACGTAACCTGGCTCCTGCGCCGTGCATTGACTCTCGATCAATTCTCCCGCAGCGCGCCCTTGTTCCGGGTCGTCCTGAACGATGTAGCGGACCAGGACATTGGTATCAAGTCCGATCATCGGTTACGCATTGCCGCCTCGATAATGGCCTTGTCCATGTCGGCGAGACGGGCGGGAGAGGACGGTCTGGGCACCATACCTTTCAGTTGCGTCACCGACGCGGTTGCGGCCGCGACTCGGAGATCGCCGTTTTCTTCCAGTATGAAGTCGATCTTGTCCCCCGGCCGGAGCTGAAGCTTGTCGCGAATCGCCTTTGGAACCGTCACCTGACCTTTGGAAGTGAGTGTTGCATACATGCTTTAGACTATTTTTCCTTACTTTGCGGTAAGGAAGAATAAAGCGTATCGGGATATCGATCAATTGCGAACACCATTCCTATCGCGGTGCCGCCTGTCCGTCGAGAGCCGCCAACCGCTCGACGGCTTGTTGATGAAGGATGCGCTGGAACGCGTCCTGCGGCGGCAATTCGATCGCGCGCACGAACAAATGCCGCGCCTGCCCGCGGCGCTTCCTGGCCTCAAGCAGCAGGAGGCCCGACGCATATTCGAGCAACACCACGCTCCTGTCCGGCGCAAGCGCGAGGGCCTGCTCGTAGTGGTCGAACGCGCTCTTTTTCTTCGCGCCAAGCAACGCGCGAGCCATCATCCCTCCGCGGCCGATCGCTTCCGCATGCCAGGAGGCCAAACTCAAGTGCGCCCCGAAGTGACGCGGGTTCAACTCGAGCGCACGTTCGATCAACGCGCGCACCCTATTCGGGTATCCCTCCCGCATTGATTTCATCGGGCCGAACAACTGGGAGTAGCGGCCCGTGGCGTGGGCCGACTGAAGATGGGCCTCCGCATTGGCCGGATCCAGGTCGACGGCCGCATCCGCCGCGCGCAGGGCGCGCCGCAGCAATGGCTCCTTCTCCTCCTTTTCCGCGAGATAGTGGGCATATATCGCCAGCGATTCGGCCGCCAGCGCTTGTCCCGAAGCGGTTCCCAACGCTTCGCCCAAATCGGCAGCCTCAATGTACTCCCCCTCGAAAAAGGCGGCGCGCGCCGCTTCGATGGAACCGGCCGCAGCGCTTGCCAAAAGAAACGCGTGAGCGATGTCAGGCAGGCCAGAAGCGTGGCTTTGGACATGGAATCCTCTTCGGCGTCTCTTTCATGGAACAAACGTCTCCTGGGAGCGCCAACGACCGGGGACAGTTGTTCCATGATCGACGAGCGGGGCCGGGCCAGGAGCCTTCAGCCGGGAGCGCGAGGGGTCCCCCTCGCAAGATACGGCCAAAGCCGAAGGCGCCGGCTGTGGGGCACTTCCCTGCCGAGACTAGGAGCTAGAGAGGATGCCGCGCGCAGTTTTTTCACGAACGTGCGCACCCGGTCGGAGTCGCCGCCCTCGGGTCCACCCCACACCTGGCGTAGCAGCGTACGTACGTCACCACACGTCCCGCGTTGAGCGCGAGCACGCGCAAGAGCTCATATTCGGTGGCGGTCAACTCCGCGCGGCGACCGGCCACGGTGACCCGGTGATGAGCATGGTGGATCGCCAAGTCCCTCAGCACGAACGGTTCGGGCCCGGCCTGCCTTCGAAGCGCCGCCCGCACCCTCGCCGTCAGTTCCGTCGGCGAGAACGGCTTGACGATGTAGTCGGCGGCGCCGATCTCAAGCGCCCGCGCGATGGTCTCGTCGCGCCCGCAGCCGGAGATGAAGGTCACCGGCCGATCAGCGAGTTCCGGGATGCTTTCCATCAGTTCGATCCCGCCGGTCCCGGGCAGCAACAGGTCCAGAAGCACCAGGTGAGGCTTTCCGCGTACAGCAGGCTGGACACCTCCCCGGGCTCGCCCGTCACCAGCGGAGCGTAGCCGGCCTTGGCGAGCGCATCACGAACGTACCGCAGCGTCTGCGGGTACCTGCGCAGGGTCGACGCCTTTGCCGAATGGTAGCGGGCGCAACCCGAAGTCACCCATGTCGGGCTGGACGCCCAGATGACCACCGGCTCGTGGCTGCTCAAGCTGGAGGCCATCCATCGGGCCGGCGCCAGAAACCTGATGGGAGAAGAAAAGGACTACGCCGCCTTCGTCTGCGGCGGCGAGTACACCTTCTATGCGGCACTGGGCTCGAACGCGGATCTCAGCCTGCTCGGTGAATGGAGCTATGACGGAAGGGGCGTAAGCGGTACGAACAAGTTTCAGAACGATGTGTTCGTCGGCGCCCGCCTTGCATTCAACGACGTCCAGGGCACAGAAATCCTCGCCAGCATTCTGGAGGATTTGGATCATGGCTCGCGTTTCGCGGCCGTCGAGTTCAACCGCCGCCTCTCGGACCATTGGTCCATAAACATGGAAGCCGTTGCCTTCCTCAACGTCGGCACTTCGGATCTCCTCTACGAGACGCGGCGTGACAGCTTTGTCGGGCTGAACCTCACCTACGCCTTCTAGCGTTCGCTCCGGCGATAGCGCTGGCAGCCATGTAGCCGGAGCGCACCGCGCCTTCGATCGTCGCGGGTAGGCCCGTATCGACCCAGTCCCCCGCGAGGTACACGTTGGCGAATGCGTCCCGCAGCGCATGGACGGATGGACGGCGGCGCATTTCCTCCGGCGTCTGCGCGAAGGTGGCCCGCCTTTCCTTGAGGATGCGATACGTCGGCAGCACATCCCGTTCGAGACCGAGCGCTACGGCGACATCGCTCCAGGTTTTCCGGGCGATGGCTTCGGCGGGCTCGGCGGCGAGCGCATCAGCGGCGCTGACGGTCACCGATGCGATGTCGCCGCGAACGAATAGCCATTGCGCCACGCCTCCAATCAAGCCGAGAAACGGCAATTCCGCCGGTAGTTCGGCGGGCGCCGACAAGCGAAAGTGCGCATTGACGACGGGGTGGCTTTGCTCCGGGACAATCAGTCCCGGCACCAGGCTGGAAGCGGCGGCCGGCGGCACCGCCAACACCACGGAGTCGTCCCGCCCCAATGCGACCGTCTCCGTGCCGAAATCCAGATCGGTTGCCCTGCCCTGCCGACACGCCATCTCCCGCAACCGACGACCAAACCGAACGGCTGCGCCTCGACGCCGCAGGAATTCGAGGGCGGGGTCCACAAATGCGGCAGAGAGCCCTGTTCGGGCTATCCGCGGCCGACAGGCCGCCTCGCCCCTGACGAAGGTCTCGCGCAGTACCGGCCACAACAGGCACGCCGCTCCGGCGCTCGCCGGCGTGTTCAATGCCGCCACGGCCAGCGGCTCCCAGAACCTTTCGAACAGTACGCCGCCATCGCCGACCAAATCACGAACGGTGCGGCGCGGCCCCGCGATGGCGAACTGCAGCGCCCCAAGGTAGCTCCAGGCGCTGGTATCGGGCACGCGCCGTCCCTTGTCGAATATCCACCAGGGCAGCGCCCCGCGATTGGGACGCAAACACCATCGTTGGCCAGAGCGTAGGTCGAGGAACGGAAATCGGGCCGAGGCAGGACCTGCGAGCACATTGCCAGCGCCGATTTCCTCCAGGTAGCGCATCACGGCCCTGTTGCCGCTCAACAGCAGATGGTTGCCGTTGTCGATCATGCAACCGAGCTTGGCGTCGACATACGACCGGCAGCGTCCTCCGGCCTGGCCGCCCGCTTCGTAGAGCGTCACCGCCCTTCCCGCTCGAACCAGGGATACCGCCGCGGCGAGACCCGCCAGGCCTGCTCCGACGACGTGTGTAGCCCCAGGCAAGCTAGAACAGTCCGTGGCGCAGGGCGAGCCAGATTTTTCGCGCGCGCGTCAGCCCAATCGGATCATCGATTCGCTTCCAGCCACGGGCTTGCAGCCTATCGAGCGTCTCTCGATACACCGCCATCATGACGACGGCGGGTCGCATCCTTCGGGATCCGAGTTCTCTTATCAATCTGTCGGCTTCGCTGTAATAGCCCTGTGCGAGTTCGGCCAGTTCCGCGCAGACGTCTGCAAATCGCGGATGCAGGAATACCGCGTCGAGCGATTTGGCGTCGATGTCGTGCTTCCCGAGCAAATCCAACGGCAGGTATAGGCGCTGCAACGCCGCATCTTCTCTCAGGTCGCGCAAGACGTTGGTCAACTGGAATGCATTTCCAAGGGCCTCGGCGATACGCGGCCCCGGATCCTGCGGCACCCCCAAGGCATGGACCGACAACATGCCAACCGCGCCCGCAACCTTGCGGCAATAGCTCAACAGGTCATCCAGCGTTTGCATCCGAACGGTCGGCGCCGCATCCGTCTCCATGCCGTCGATGACGGCGAAGAATTCGTCTTGGGGCAGGCTGAAGCGATGCACAGGTCCCAACAGCGCCCGCGTTGTCGGCCGAGTCGGCCGTCCGGCGTACAGTCGGCAGATTTCTTCCCGCCAACCGGCAAGCGCCCGCCTTTTGTCGGCAATCTCTCCCGGTTCATCGGCGACATCGTCCACCTCCCGGCAGAAGGCATATATCGCATACATCGCGCGCCGTCGTTCCCCCGGCAGCACCCGCATACCCCAAAGGAACGATGAACTCGACTGCTCGACAACGCGATTCACATGGGCCCACGGCTCCGGCGCGTCCTGGGTAGCGTCGCGGGCGACGGTCGGCGAACGCATCTCAGCCCCCGCCTACGGCGGAATCAGACCGCCGCTGCCAGTGACGTCGAAGGAGGAGAATGACGTCCGGGGTAGCCCGGATATTTCACCAAGCCGCTCATTTAGTAGATAAACGTGTTTTGGTTCCAATAGGTTAATCTCATATTGCGAAAATCCTGCCGGGAACAAACTGCGCTGGCCGCGCCCTCGCACGGTGGGGCCGGGCCACGGTCGGAGCCGAAGGCGCCGCCTGTGGGGCACTTTTGCCCGCGTGCGCGCGCGTACTCGCTACACCATAAGGCACGGCTATGCTTCCGCTCGCGAGCACGCCCACGCGGGCAAAATCCTGCGCGATCATCGCGGCCCTTGATGAAATATCCGGGCTGATATGTTTTGACCTGTCAAGATGGCTCACGGAACTCTCACTTCATTCTCCTTGCAAAAGCTTGTTGTTGGCGCGGTGGATATGTGGGCGAGAGGCGCGCGAGTGTGGGCAGGCCCGGTGGGCAACGCGCGTCCAGCGCGTTGTCCGGGGGCTGTCCACACGGCCCGAAGGGCGCGCGCCGGTCCGAAGGACTCGTCCACATATCCACCGCGCGGTCGGACGCCTCGCGAGCGCCGGAGGCGTGTTGAGTCAGGACAAGGCCGGGCTGATTGCGACGGTGGATCATGCTGATATGCGTGGATTGGGTACCACCGGACTTCACTGCGTCGCGGAGCTGGCCTTTCTCTAGTGGCAGGGATCACCGACCGATACGCCCGCTCGGGGATCGTACCGACGGCACCGGTTATAGCCCGAACAAGGGTTCTCCACACCGGCCCGATCCTGCCCTGACTCAACACGCCCCGACCTCTTCGCTACCCGATGCCGGTCGCGTCGGCGTCGGCTTTCGGCGAGCCGGAGGCCGGCGGGATCCGGGCCATCTCCCGACGGACGATGTCCCAGACGAAGCCGCTCAACTCCCGGGCCACGGCCACGTTTGCCTGCTTGCTGTTCTTGCCCGACTCGATCAGGCGCCGGTACCGACCGCACAACCGGCGCTGGGCCTTCCAGGCGATCGCCTTGGCTTCGCCGGAGGCCGCGGCCGCCTTGCGCTCGAGATGCGCCGTGCGCCGCGCCGGAAACCGGTAGCTCCAGGCCGACTCCACCAGCGCGCGACGCGCATGGCCGTTGCCGGTCCGCGTGATCCCGCCCTGTCGGCGCCGCCCCCCGGAACTGTGCTCGCTCGGCACCAATCCCAGATAGCCCATCAACTGCCGCGGCGAGTCGAAGCGGCTCACATCGCCCAGCTCCGCCAGAAGCGTCGTCGCCGTCAGCGTGTCCACGCCGCGCAGCGCCGCCAGCGAGCGCGCCACCGGCGCCAGCGACCAATCCGGCAGCGCGTCGTGCAGCCGCTTCGTCAACGCCGCCACCCGGTCGCTCGCCGCCCGCGCCGCGTCCAGATATTCCCGAAACGCCCCTTCCTCCCAAGCGCGCTCGAAGCGCTGCCCGTCCAGCCACGCGTAGTGCGCCCGCGTCCAGCGCCCGCGCGACCAGCGACGCCCGTGGCGCAGCAGAAACGCGCCCAGCTGCTGGCGCGCCTTGAGCTCGGCCCGCTTGAAGTCCGCCCGCGCCCGCACCAGGTCCCGCATCGCCTCCCGGTCCTCGTCCGGCACCCACACCGGCGTCAACTCCCCGCTGCGCGACAGCCGCGCCAGCTTGACCGCGTCCCGCCGGTCCGTCTTGATCCGCTCGCCCGGCGCCTTCGGGATCCGCGACGGCGCCACCACCTCGCAATCGAATCCCATCCCCGTCAGTTGCCGGTACACCTCGTAGCCGCACGGCCCCGCCTCGTAACTGAACAGCATCACCTCGCCGCCATGCGTCCGCGCCAGCTTCTCCGCCAGCTTGCCGATCGCCAATGGCCGGTTCGCGATCTCGCCGACATAGACCGGCGGCTCGCGCCCCGCGGGCGCCACCGCCACTGCGATGCTGTTCTTGTGCACGTCCAGTCCCACATGCGCCGCATAGTTCGGGCGAATCCCCCGCCCTTCCATCGATACCGTTTCCTGCTCGGTTGGTCTAAAGTCTCGCATTGCCTGCCCTCCTCAATTCTGGCTCTGTCACGGTGGCCATAATGGCCGGTCCCCAAGATAATCCACGCACTTGAGGACGGGCAGGTCAAAACATTATGTCTAGGCGCTTGGGCGCCGTGAGGGAAAGATGCTTCGGAACAGGACCCGCCCGATGCCGTATCCGCAGCATGCGGCATATTGGATCTTGGTCAGCACTACCCGTTCCGCCAGGGGATCCCGTCGGCGAAGTTCGGCGCTGAGTTGCTGGGCAATCGCGATAATCACGGCCGCGTCCATGGCGAAACGGGGATTGCGAAGCCTGCCTGGCAATCGACCAGCCACGTCCAATAGTCCATCGGTGGCATCGAGACAGAGATCGAGCACCCGACGCAACGCCTTTGTCGACCGCTTGCCGCCGAGCGTCCTGACATCGACCCCTGCCTCATCCATCCAGTTGCCGGGCAAGTAGACCCGGTTCAATGCCTTGTAGTCATCCTGGCAGTCCTGCACGTGGTTGAGCACCTGCAGCGCGTTGCAAAGGGCATCGGAAGCCGGATACAGGTTTGCCGATTCACCATGGAGGTCGACGAGGTAACGACCGACGGGCGCGGCGGAAAGATTGCAATAGCTAATCAGATCGTCCCAATTGTCGTAGCGCAGCTTTGTCGCGTCCTGCTTGAACGCCTGCACCAGATCGACGCAGTGCCGATCCGACACTCGCGTCGCGGCCAAGCTGCGACTCAGCTCGTACGCTTTGCGGAAGGCCGGATTCATCGAGCCGACACCGCTTACCGCCCTGGCGAATCCGTCCAGGCGTTCGATCTTCTCGGTGGGGTCCAGATCGGGGTTGTCGGCGATGTCGTCGATCGCCCGCGCATAGGCATAGAACGTTGCGATATGCGATCGCAATCGCGCCGGCAACAACCGGGTGACAACGGGGAAATTCTCCTCCGACGCGGTCTTCCCCGACGGTGTCTCCACCGTACTGGCTTCGTTCATCGCACCCCCTTGGCGCGACATTAGCGCGAAGGACCCCGTTACTTCAACCCTCCGCTTTATCCGATAAGAAGTCTGTATCCCTATTGGAATGGACGCTGCCGAAATCTCATTCTAGCCGATCACGGTGGGATCACCGGTTTTCTGCGCGGCCTCGACGTTGGCGCGCCTCGCCTCGAACAGGGACGGCATGTAATCGTCGAGGTCGTCGATCGTCCAGAGGCGGCTGTCGCGCTTCTCGAAACTCTTGATGACCGCCGGTTGCTGCATGATCCCGACAAGACCGCGGCCGCAATGGACGATCTCACCAGAGATGCCGGCAGCCTCTTCGGTGCAGAGCCAGGCGACCACGGGCGCGATGTGCTGCGGTCCGCCCGCCTCCATGTCCTGTTCGGTAACCTGCTCGCCGCGCGCCTCGCGCAGGGGGATCGTCATCCGTGTCATCGCCCCGGGAGAGATCGTGTTGACGGTGCACCCGTACTTGGCTAGCTCAATCGAGAGCACTCGCGAAAAGCCTGCTATCCCGGCTTTTGCCGCGCCGTAGTTCGTTTGTCCGAAGTTGCCGAACAGACCCGACACGCTGGAGAAGTTGATAATGCGGCAACCGGTGCGGCCCGTCTCCCGCACGTATTTCGCGAATGGGCGCGAGCAGCAGTAGTGGCCCCGAAGATGCACGTTGATGACGGCGTCCCAGTCCGCCGCTTCCATGTTGAAGATGGATCTGTCGCGCAGAATGCCGGCATTGTTGACCAGGATGTCCATGCCGCCGAAGCTGTCGAGGGCGGAGGCGAGCATGGATTCGCCGCCTTCCACCGTGGCCACGGTCTGCGTATTCGCCACCGCTGCGCCACCCGCCGCCTCGATCTCGGCGACGACCTCTTCGGCGACGTTGCCGCCGCCGGTGCCGTCCGTCGCAGCGCCGAGATCGTTCACCACAACTTGCGCGCCCTCGGCCGCCAGCAGCAGCGCGGTTTCGCGTCCGATGCCCCGGCCCGCACCCGTCACCACAGCGGTCTTGCCATCCAATCGTCCCATCGATGTCCCCTTTGCGTTCCTTGCATTCCCGACTCGCGGCGCGCTTCGCGCCAAGCCCGCGATCTCGGCGATCCTGAGAATTGGAGGTTGACAGACCGGCCGACGTTCAGCAACACGGGCTTGATGCCGGCCAGCATCCATCCATCGATGTGTTGCCCGTCCGGCTGCTATCGTTCAGTATCCCATCGCCCGTCCAAGTCGCAAGGAGTGGCATGTATATCAGGTTGTCGCCGGAGGCTAGTCGCGCAGGTCCGCGGCGGTTCAAAGGCAACGGCTTCCGCGGTCTAGCGTTGGCTGCAGTCCTTCTGGCCGCTCAGGCGGCAACGTCCGCGACCCCGGAAGCCATTCGCGGTACGAAGGGGATGGTCGTGTCGCGTTCGGAAATCGCCTCGAATGTGGGCGCGGACGTTCTCGCAGCCGGTGGCAACGCCATCGATGCGGCGGTGGCAGTCGGTTTCGCGCTCGCCGTGACGTACCCGTCGGCGGGCAATCTCGGCGGCGGCGGCTTCATGGTGATTCGTCTTGCCGATGGCGATGTCGTCGCCAACGACCACCGGGAGCGCGCCCCGGCGGCCGCGGATCGAGGCATGTTTCTCGACGCCGACGGCAATGTTGTCGTGGGGCTATCGACCGACTCCCACCTCGCCGCAGGCGTCCCCGGCACCGTTGCCGGTCTGCTCGATATCCACGGAAGACATGGCGTACTGGCGCTGGAGGACGTGATCGATCCCGCCATCGCCCTGGCGCGCGGCGGTTTCCCGCTGAGCCGCGACCTCGCACGCGATTTTGCCAAACGGCTGCCCGACTTTGCCCGCCAGCCTGCTGCCTTGGCAGTGTTCGCCGAGGCGGACGGAACGCCCTACAAGAAGGGCGACCTGTTCGTTCAGCAAGACCTGGCGGCGACGCTTGTACGTATCAGGGATGGAGGACGGGACGGCTTCTACAAAGGCACGACCGCCAACCTGCTAGTGGCCGAAATGCAACGTGGAGGCGGGCGCATCACCCAGGCGGATCTCGACGCCTACGTTTCTGTCTGGCGCGCGCCGATCTTGGGTACCTACCGGGGATTGGAAGTTGCTTCGATGCCGCCGCCGTCGTCGGGGGGCATCGTGCTCGTGCAGATGTTGAACATGCTCGAACGCTACAACCTCAGCGCCATGGGCCCCGGCAGCGCAAAGGCGATTCACCACATGGTGGAGGCGGCGCGGCGCGCATACGCCGACCGCGCGACTCACTTGGGCGATGCCGACTTTTACCCGGTGCCCGTCGCCCGGTTGATCGACAAGGCGTATGCGACGATGCGCTTCGGCGACTTCGATTCGAGGCGCGCTTCGGCGTCCGCCGACATCGGCGCCGGCTACTGGCCGGAAGAGGGCGGCGAAACCACGCATGTGTCGGTCATGGACGCCGTCGGCAACGCCGTGGCGTATACGACGACGCTCAACTTCTCCTACGGCGCGAAAATTGTGGTCCCCGGCGCCGGGTTCCTCCTCAACAACGAGATGGACGACTTCGCGGCGCGAGAAAACGCGCCAAACGCCTATAGTCTACTCGGCGGCGAAGCCAATTCCATCGCACCCGGCAAGCGCATGTTGAGTTCGATGTCGCCCACCATACTGCTCTGGGATGGCGCGCCGGTCGTGGTCACGGGCTCGCCCGGCGGCAGCGCCATCATCACCACCGTACTGCAAGTGATCGTCAACGTCGTGGATCACCGCATGAGCCTGGCACAAGCGGTGGGCCAACCCCGCTTCCACCACCAATGGCAGCCGGACCGCATCCTGTTCGAACCTGGTATTTCGCAGGCTACGTTGGCCGAGCTGAAATCCATGGGCCACCGCGATCTCGTCGTCCTCCCCTCCGCGCGCATAGGCGACGCGAACTCGGTAATACGCGTGGACGGGGTGCTGCTGGGCGCCGCCGACCCGCGCTCCGCCAGTGCCGCCGCGGGAATTTGACCCGGGCGTCGACGCAAATCCCGAAAAGTGCCCCACAGCCGACGCCTTCGGCTTCGCCTTCTCTCTTGCGAGGGGTTCCCCCTCGCGCTCCCCGGCTGAAGGCTGTTTTCTTGCGAGGGGTTCCCCCTCGCGCTCCCCGCTGAAGGCTCCGGCCCGGCCCCGCTCGTCGACCATGGAACAATCGCCCCGGTCGCTAACGCTCCCCCGGGGAGTTTGTTCCGTGGAAGTTTCGTGCGTGGGGACTTTTGTCTCGCTTTCAAGTCCTTGGAATCGATCCAATCATCCCCAAATCCCTGTTCAACCAGGACAAACACGGGAGTAAATATCATGAACTTGGTCCACTGGGATCCGATTCGGGACTTCGACAATCTGTTCCGCGCAAGTCTGGTCTTGCCGGGTATCCGCGAGCGCGCCTCCAAATGGATACCAGCCATCGACGTGCGGGAATCCAGCGATGCGTATCGCGTCGATGTGGAACTGCCGGCAGTGGCGCCGGAAGATGTAGAGGTGAGTTGCAAGGATGGCTTGCTGACCATCTCGGGCGAGCGCAAGTACCAGGGCACGAACGATGCCGAGAGGGTGCATCGCACGGAAAGGCTGTTCGGCCGCTTCGCTCGCAGCTTCCGGCTCCCCGACGACGCCGATGAAGACTCCATCGAAGCCACGGCGGCGCAAGGCGTCATCACCATCTCGGTATCGAAGCGGGAGAACGCCAGGGCGCGATCGATCAAGGTCAAAGCCGCCAACTGACCCGCTCCAACGCACCCTCCCCCAGGCCCCGCGCCCCGGCTTCAGACCGGGGCGCGTCGACGGCCGTTTGGGGGCCATCGCGTCCGACGTGTAATATTGCCCGGAACGCGGCATACGATTTCCGTCCATGAAAGTAATCACCGGCGTCGGCGGCTGGCCGGGCGAGGTGCCCGCGCAGGCGCGCGCGGCGGAAGCGGCGGGATTCGACTGCATCACCTGCGGCGAACTCGCTCACGACTCCATGCTGATCATGGCGCTCGCGGCAACCGCCACCGAGCGCATTGGCTTGCAGACTTCGGTCACCATCGCGTTTCCGCGCAGCCCCCTGGTGCTCGCCATGGAAGCATGGGACATTCAGCACCTGTCCGGGGGCAGGTTCATCATCGGTCTCGGCAGCCAGGTAAAGGGCCACAACGAGCGCCGCTTCGGCGGCACCTGGACCGCACCCGCGCCGCGGATGCGGGAATACATCCAGATGATGCACGCGGTATGGGACTCCTGGCAGGACGGCAGGACGGCCGAATTCCTCGGCAAGCACTACACCTTCACGCTGATGACGCCCAACTTCAACCCGGGCCCCCTCGCGTACGACCGACCCCGCGTTGGTGTTGCAGTCGTAGGTCCGGGAATGGCGGGCGTGGCAGGCGAAGTCGCCGATGTCGTCATGCCGCATGGCGGGATCATGTCCGACAAGTACATGCGCACGACGCTTTTGCCGGCGATCCGTGCGGGTCTGGTTCGATCCGGTCGGTCCTGGGCCGACGTGGACATCGGCGAAAGCGGCTACCTTATCCTGGGCGACAACGACAGCGAGATTGAGCAGCGGGTGGAGGAAATGCGGCGGCCCCTGTCCTTCTACGGTTCGACCCGCACCTACCACAAAGTGCTGGCCCCGCACGGGCTCACGGAACTCGGCCAGAAGCTGCACGCGCTTTCGCTCCGAGGCAGGTGGGACGAGATGCGAAACACCGTGACACCGGACGACGTGCTGGAACTCGCGCAAACATGTACCTACGATGGCTTCCCGGACTTCCTGCGTGCCCATCGGGAGTACGCGTCGCGGACCCGATTCTCGATGCCGAGGGAAACGCCGGAGCAGGAAGCACGGTTCCGGGACATACTGCGGCGCGTGCAAGAGGTGGACAATCCCCGCGTGCCGCGCGGGCTGGAAATGGATAACTGACGATCAGGGGGCAATCTGTGTTGCGTCTCAATGTAAATGGAAAGGTCCGCGAGCTCAGCGATGCCGAGGCGTCGACGCCGCTACTGTGGGTGTTGCGTGACGCGCTGGATCTCACCGGAACGAAGTTCGGCTGCGGTGTGGGGATATGCGGCGCATGTACCGTGCTGCTGGACGGGAATCCGATCCGGTCGTGCTCGGCCACCGCATCCACCGCTGCCGGCGGCGACATCACGACCATTGAAGGGCTGGCTTCCGAGGACGGCGATCTGACGCCAGTGCAACAGGCATGGATCGATCTGGACGTGGCCCAATGCGGCTACTGTCAGACCGGTCAGATCATGGGTGCCACTGCCTTGCTGCAATCCAATCCAACACCGAGCGATGAAGATATTGACGCGGCGATGGCCGGAAATATCTGTCGCTGCGGCACATATCTGCGGATCCGCAATGCGATCAAGCGGGCGGCGGCAACGGGAGAGTCGGCATGAACACTTCGCGTTACTCGGCCATGGACGCCATTTTCGACGCCATCGCGCACCCCGCGCAGTTGCCCGCCTATCGCGTGACAAAGTTCTCCCGGCGTCGGTTCATGCAGGCGACCGGCATCGCCGGCGGCGGACTGATGCTGGGTTTTGTCGTCAAGGCGAAACCTGCGCATGCAAGCGCGACCGCGTTGCAACCGAATGCCTTTCTGCGCATCGATGACGAAGGCATTCTGGTGTACGCCAAGAATCCCGAGATCGGCCAGGGCGTGAAGACATCGCTGCCGATGATAGTCGTCGAAGAACTCGATGCTGCATGGGACGATGTCGCCGTGCGGCAGGCACCGATCGACGCGGCAGCGTATGGACGGCAATCCGCCGGCGGTTCCACATCCGTGCCGATGAACTGGGACACGCTGCGCCAAGCCGGTGCCGCAGCGCGCGCGATGCTGGTCGCGGCTGCCGCGAAACGGTTGGATGTTCCCTTGGGGGAACTCTCGACCCGGGACAGTTTCGTCGTTCACGCAGCGACCGGGCGGCGCATCGCCTACACGGACCTGGCCAGTGCTGCCGCCGAATTTCCCGTTCCCGACGCCGGGACACTGAAGCTCAAGGACAAGCGCCACTACCGATTGCTCGGCACGCGCGTCACCGGCGTCGACAACGATGCCCTCGTGCGCGGTCAACCGCTATTCGGCATCGACCAGACCGTGCCGGGCATGAAATACGCCGTATACCAGAAGTGTCCCGCAGTGGGCGGCGGAGTCGCGTCGTTCAACCGCGAGGCGATCACGAAAATGCCGGGGGTGCGCGATGTTTTCGCGCTCGAGGGCAACGGCAAGTTTGCCGAACTCCTGCCCGGCGTTGCCATCGTCGCCGATTCGACCTGGGCCGCGATCCGCGCGAAGCGGGAACTCAAGGTCGAGTGGAACCTTGCCGACGCCGCGAAGGATAGTTGGAGCGATGCTCAGGCGAAGGCGGAGTCGCTGCGCAACGCCCCCGGGGAGAAACGCGTGGTGGATGACGGCGATGTCGATACCGCCTTCGCCGACGCAGCGCAGAGTCTCGATGCTTTCTATACCTACCGCTTCGTCAGTCACGCCCAACTCGAGCCGCAAAACTGCACCGCGTGGTGGCGCGACGGCAGGATCGAGTTGTGGGCACCCACGCAGACGCCCGCGAGCGGGAAGCGCGCCGTGGCGAGCGTGCTCGGTATCGACCCTTCGAAGGTCACCGTGCACCAGGCTCGGATCGGCGGCGGTTTCGGCCGCCGGCTGTACAACGACTTCATGACCGAGGCCGCTGCCATTTCGAAGCACTACGGCGGTCCGATCAAGCTCCAATGGACCCGCGAGGACGACATGTCACACGACCTGTTCCGCGCCGGCGGCTTCCACCAATTGCGCGCGAGCCTGGACGAGCAGGGCCGGATATCCGGTTGGCGCGATCGCTTCATCACGTTTACGCACGACCGCGAGCGTCCGGTGAGCGGCGGGGACATGTCCCGCGACGTGTTTCCCGCAGGGCTTCTTTCCAACTACCGCATCGAGCAAACGGCGCTCGACTGGAAAACGCCTTGCGGAGCCTGGCGGGCGCCCGGATCGAACGTATTCGGTTTCGTCGTCCAAAGTTTTGTCCACGAACTGGCGGTTGCCGCAGGCCGCGATCACCTGGAGGTTCTGCTGGAAGTACTCGGCGAATCGCGGTGGACAAAGGAAGGCAATATCCGGGCGTTGCACACCGGACGCGCGGCGGATGTGGTCAGACTCGCGGCGAAAAAGGCCGGATGGGGACGGACCATGCCGGACCGGCGCGGATTGGGCCTCGCCTTCTACTTCAGCCATGCCGGGCATTTCGCGGAAGTTGCCGACGTCAGCGTCGATGCGAACAGGAAGATCACCGTGCACAACGTGACGGTGGCGGCCGATGTTGGCCCGATCATCAATTTGAGCGGCGCCGAAAACCAGGTGCAAGGATCGGTCGTGGATGGCCTGTCGACCATGCTGGGACAGTACGTCACGTTCGAGGACGGCGTGGTGCAACAGTCGAATTTCGACAACTATCCGATCCTGAGGATGCCCCACACGCCGAACGTCGGCGTGCACTTCATCGACAGCGACTACCATCCCACGGGACTGGGCGAACCCGCCTTGCCGCCAGTCGCGCCGGCCGTGTGCAACGCGATCTACGCCGCGACCGGTGAGCGCATCCGTACGTTGCCAATTTCGCTCGAGGGCTATTCCGTGTAGGAAGTGCGGGCCGAAAGATGTGCGTTGGTACTCCTGGGAGAGGCCGTAACGCCGCCTTCAGGTCCCAACCGCATCCTCCGCAGACGGGTCGACAACCGCAACACCCGTTGGTTGGAAATGCCCAACATTCCGGGTAACGACCGATAACCCGCGTTCCAGTGCCGTCGCCGCGATGAGCAGGTCGGGACCTTCTTGTCCGATGGCTCCACAGAGCCGGCCCCAGCGTCGCGCCGTCGGAACGTCGACGGGCAAGATCCGATCACCGTAAAGAACCAATATGTTGTCCAACCAGGCGGACAAGACTCGCGCGAACCCCGGATTGCGACGTTCCTGGCGGATAATTCCCTTTTCGATCTCTCCCACGGAAACCACGCTGACGTACAGATCGGTGGCCCTTTGTCGCGATACCCACCCAACCACACTGGGATGGCGTTCTCGTCGGCGTATAGCCGACAGGACGTCCGTGTCGATCAGGAACACTCGAAATCCGTTGGTCGTAAACCGATGCGGATCCGCTCGAATTCGCCGTCATCTTGCGGCATCGCAAGCAGCAGTTCCGAGAAGCTTGGCGCTTTTGCTTTCTCCAAGTACTTAAGGCGTTCATATTCTTCCGCCGCGATCACCACCACTGCGGGCTTGCCCCGTCGCGTCACCCTTTGCGGCGTCCCCTCGATCGCCGCATTCACGACCGCGCTAAATCGGTTCTTGGCGTCCTGTAGCGCCCACTCGGGCATCCCATATTCCTATCCAGTTTATCTGGCTAGATTGTTGCGCTAGCTAGTTCTTGTCCGAAAACTCTCAACGCATTGATTATATTGGAGAAAATAGCGAAAAGAGTGGCTTTGAACCGGCGTTTCGGATATCCTCTGTTTTCGTAACCCAATGAAAACATTGGAAAAGCCAAAACGCCGGAGGTGCGAATGCGCGAAAAACGCAACGCGCAAACAAGCTTATTCGATCCGCAAGCCGTGGACCACCCCGTCGCCGTCGAGCTGGAGCGGGCGTCCGCGTGGCTGGACGCGCACCCGGAGCTGCTCGCCGAGATCGCCGCCGACCTCGGCGCGCGGTCGGGGTCGGGGCGCGGCCGCCGCGGCCTGAGCTGCGAGACGGTGCTGCGCTGCGCGGTGCTCAAGCATCTGCGCCAGGAGACGTACCGGGGCCTGGAGTTCGCGCTGCGGGACTCGCTTTCGGCGCGGCGCTTCGCGCGGGTGGAGGCGGGGCGGCTGCCGGGCAAATCGGCGCTGCAGTCGACCATCGGCTCGATCCGCGCCGAGACCTGGGAGCGCATCAACCGCTGCTTGCTGGGCGCGGCGCGCGACGAGAAGGTCGAGCCGGGGGATCAAGTCCGCGTCGACAGCACGGTGACCCATACGCACATTCTGGAGCCTTCGGACAGCCAGCTGCTGCGCGACGGCGTGCGCGTGCTGACGCGGCTGCTGGTCGCGGCGCGCAAGGAGCTGGGGGCGGACGCGGTGCGCTTCCACGATCACCGCCGTGCGGCGAAGCGACGCGCCCTGGAGATCGGGTCGCAACGCGGCGCGGCGAAGCGGGCGCGGACCTACCGCAAGCTGCTGCGGCTGCTGGCGCGGACGGTCGGCTATGTCGAGGCGGCGCTGCCGGCGGTGTCGGCGGCGGGGACGCCCTGGGCGCGGGCGTGGGCGGAGACCGCCGCCGAATACGGCGATCTGCTCGCCCGCGTGGTGGATCAGACGACGCGGCGGGTGTTCGAGGGCGAGACGGTGCCGGCGGCGGAGAAGATTGTGAGCCTGTTCGAGCCGCACACGGACATCATCCGCAAGGGCGGGCGCAAGACGCACTACGGGCACAAGGTCAACTTCACCACCGGGCGCAGCGGGCTGGTGCTGGACGCGGTGGTGGAGGACGGCAATCCGGCTGACAGCGCGCGCTGCCTGCCGATGGTGGAGCGGCATGTCGAGCACTACGGCGCGGCGCCGTCGCGGGCGGCGTTCGACGGCGGCTACGCGTCGCGCGGGAACCTGAAGGAGGCGAAGGACTTGGGGGTGGCGCATGTCGTGTTCAACAAGAAGCGCGGCATCAAGGTCGCGGACATGACCCCGTCGTCGTGGCTGTACGCGCGGCTGAAGCGCTTCCGCGCCGGCATCGAGGCGGGCATCTCGTACCTGAAGCGGTGCTTCGGCCTCGGCCTCTGCCGCTGGCGCGGCCTGCCGCGCTTCAAGGCCTACGTGCAGTCGGCGGTGTTCGCGCACAACCTGATGCGCCTCGTTCGGCTGCGGCCCAAACCTGTCTGACGCCCCCGATCGCCCGTTGTCGCGGACCGGTTCGGAAAACCGGCGGGCGCCCCTTGCCCGTCCGCTCCGAAACGGCAGATTGTCCGGCGAAACGGGCGCCGGGAAGCGCCCGCGGAGGGCGAGATGGGCCGGGACCCATCCGGGATCGTCCGGGATCGGCCATTTTTTGTCGCCCGGCGAGGCGTGTGAGACAATGATCGGCCCGCTCCAACCCAGCCTCGATTCCAAGGCTCGTCCTTATACGGACAAGAACTAGCTAGGGCGACGAGTCAAATAGCAAAATATCTATTCGCTATAGGGAGCCCTCGACAAGGCGACCGCCATGGTCACAGCGCTCCCGGCCGTGAGAAGGGCTGCGAGAGCGAATGCTGCACCGGGGAAGTACACCGGCGCCACCGGCGATGAGAAGTAGGCGAATAGCTGCGTCATCACCACTGGACTGACGATGAACGTGCTGCTCGCCACGCTGCCGAGAATGCCCTGCAACTCGCCCTGGGCGTTGGCGGGAATCTGCCTGGACATGATGCCGTTCATCGCCGGCATGATGAGTCCGGAACCCGAGCCGACGACGATCCATATGTACATCGCCCAGCCCGTCGACGAAAGCGCGTAGCCGAAAAAGGCGACAGTGGTAAGGACGAGCCCGACATAGGCGGTTCGCTTCGACCCCAACAAGGGGATGATCTTGCGGATCAGGACACCCTGGACGATCAACATGCAGACACCGACCGCGCCCAGCGAAAAACCAACCTCGCGCGGTCCCCAACCGTAGCGGTCCATGGTGTAGAACGCCCAGACCGCGGGAAGCGAGTCGTGGGCCAGCATGTAGAGGAAGTACGCGCCCAGCATTCCCGCGACGACCGGGAACTGCCCGACTTGGCGGAGGGCCCCCAACGGGTTGGCACGCGCGAGTCGAAACGGCCGTCGGTCTTCTTCTCGCAATGTCTCCGGCATCGCAATCCAACCGAACAGCGCGTTGGCGAAAGCGATGCCGGCGGTGGCAAAAAAAGGCGTGCGCGGTCCGAACTCTGCCAGGAAACCGCCGATCACCGGCCCGAGAATGAAGCCAACGCCGAACGCCGCGCCGATCAGGCCAAAATTCTGGGCGCGCTTTTCGGGAGGAAACAGGTCGGCGATGCAGGCATTGGCGATGCCGAAGCTCGTCGCCGACGTGCCCGCGATGATGCGACCGAGAAACAGCCATGCGAGGGTGGGCGCGAGGCCCATGATGAGATAGTCAACGCCGAACACGACCAACGACGCGAGCAGCACCGGGCGTCGCCCGAACCTGTCCGACAGGTTCCCCGCCACCGGCGAGAAGATGAACTGCATCGACGCATAGGCGAACGCCAGCCAGCCGCCGTAGCGCGCCGCCTCGTGCAGCGGGTCGCCCGTGATATCGACGATCAGTTCCGGCAAGACCGGCAGGATGATGCCGAAGCCGATCGAGTTCAAAAGGACGGTAACGAAGACGAACGCGACCGCCCACCTTACGTTGGTAACAGTCTTCGCCATCGGTTCAGGTCACGCCGAAAATGCGAACGCAGCCGTGAGTCTTTCGTTCGCGTCGGCCATACGCCATGATAGGCGCACCGCTCCGCGACAGGAATACGCGATGACGATTGAACTCAACCACACCATCGTTCCGAGCCGCGACAAGGTCGCCTCGGCGCGGTTTTACAAGGAGATGTTCGGGTTCGAATACAACGGCGCCATGGGTCATTTCGAGCCGGTACGCATCACGAACCAGGGCCTGACGCTCGACTTCGACAACCGCGAATCATTCGAGCGCCACCACTATGCCTTCAAGGTCAGCGAGGAGGAGTTCGATGTGATCTTCGCGCGGATCAAGGAGAGCAACCTCACCCACGGCAGCGGCCCCTTCTCGCCCGAGGACGGCGAGATCAACCATTGGAACGACGGCCGCGGCGTCTACTTCAGGGACCCGAGCGGCCACCTGTTGGAGCTATTGACGCAGGACTACGCGTAAAGAGTGTGCGGCGCGGACCGCACCTGGGCGCGGCGCATCAGGCGGCGGGCGGCAGGATCGAAAGCAGCGCGCCGGTGCATGACGCTGCGGTTGTCCCAGACCACCACGTCGCCGACCTCCCACTCCTGCGTCCAGGTATCGCCGTCCAACGCCACGTAGCCCCACACCGTATCCAGAAACGACTCGCTCCCCGCTAGCGGCAAGCCCTCGACATAGGCCTTCTGCCGGCGGCCGAGATATAGCGCGTCGGTTCCGGTTTCCGGGTGGCGCAGTACCATCGGATGGCACGCGCCGGGCGCGTTGCGCGGATCGTCGACGTCATGGTGGCCCCTGCGCAGCTTGCCGATGCTGTCGTGCGCAGCGTCGTGCTTCAATCGCGACCCTCTTGCCCGGCGAGCCAACTCCGGCGGCAACGATTGGAACGCGCCGATCATGTTGCAGAAGTGGGTGGCGCCGCCTTCCTCCGGCACTTCCACGGCATAGAGGATGCTCGCCGTCGGCGGATGTTCTATGTAGGACATGTCCGTGTGCCACACGGCCTCGGCTGCGCCCAGTCCGCCGATCGGACGACCGTTGACAACAATATTGGAAATCGTTGCCAGATAGGGATTGGCGAGTTTTGCAAGTTCTTCCCTGGTGATCCTCCCGTAAGGCGCATATTCGAGGGGGCCGAAGCGGCGGCTGAAGTCCATCAAGGCGTCGTCGTCGAGGCGTTGATCGCGAATACGCAATACGGCCCGATCCAGCCACGCCGCGTAGATCGCGGAGAATTCCTCATCGCCCACCGACGAGAGGTCCACATCGACTATGTCGGCGCCGAAGGAAGCATCGGCGAAGGGCACGTTCCTCATGGGCGGTAGTGTACTCCCCCGTCGCGACGTTTCGATCAGGTGGAGATCACTCCGCATCACGGTCCGGCTGATCCAGCAATGTCTGGGCCGCGGCGAAGTCCAGCGTGCCTTCATACAATGCCGAACCTGCGATAACGCCCAGCAACTGATCCAGACGCAGCGACCGCAATCGACGCAGGTCGTCATCGTCGCGCACACCGCCGGATGCGATGACAGGCAAACCGCTAGCCCGTGCGATCGCCGCCGTGGCCTCGGCATTGATTCCAGACAACATGCCGTCGCGCTCGATATCGGTGAATACAATGGCAAAAAGCGCGAGTTCCGACACGCCCGAAGCGATATCCAGCGCGCTGACATCGCTCGTGTCGTCCCACGCCGCCGTCGCGGCATGGCCAGCGCGAGCATCGAGGCCGAGAATGATCCGATCGGGGAAGCGCGCAGCGGCAGCCTGTAGAAATGGCGGGTCTTCAATCGCCCGCGTTCCGACAATGACCTGGGATACGCCGGCCGCCAGGTAGCTCTCGATCTCTTCCAGTGTCCGGATGCCGCCGCCCACCTGCACCGGCACATCTCCCGCCGCCGCGATTCCCCCCACCAGGCTTGCGTTGACCTGTTTCCCCGCAAACGCGCCGTCCAGGTCGACGACATGCAGGCGGCGCGCACCCAGCCCAATCCACCGCTGGGCCATCGCCACGGGATCGTCTCCGTAAACCGAGGCGGACTGTTTGACGCCCTGTCGAAGTTGCACGCAACGCCCGCCCTGAATGTCGATGGCGGGAATGAGGATCAAAGCGTGCCCTTGGTGGACGGCAAGGCCTGGCTGCGCGTATCCCGCGTCAGCGCCATGCGTAGCGCCCGCCCGAACGCCTTGAAGATCGTTTCCGCCTGGTGGTGCGCATTCCGGCCCTTCAGATTGTCGATGTGCAGGGTCACATGGGCGTGGTTGACGAAGCCCTGGAAGAACTCGCGCAAGAGGTCGACATCGAACGCGCCCACGCGCGGCCGGACAAACTCCACACCATAGGTGAGGCCTGGGCGACCGGAGAAATCCACGACAACGCGCGAGAGGGCCTCGTCCAGGGGAACGTAGGCATGTCCGTAGCGGGCGATGCCCTTCTTGTCGCCGGCGGCCTTGGCAATTGCCTGACCGAGCGTGATGCCCATATCCTCGATGGTGTGGTGCGCGTCCACCTCCAGATCGCCCTTGGCGTCGATCTCGAGGTCGATCAAGCCGTGGCGGGCCACCTGATGGAGCATGTGCTCGAAGAAGGGCAGCCCGGTGTCAAGACTGGACGTCCCCTCGCCATCGAGGTTGACGGCTACGTTGATCCGTGTTTCCAAGGTGTCCCGCGACACCGATGCGCATCGATTCATGACCGCCGATTATAGGGAATCGGTCTTCGCCGATGTGGAAGAACAAGTATGTCGCCGGATATGAGGCGGTTGGCACGAATAGGGACGCTTTGAATTGCGCCAACAATCGTGTGTACTATCTAGTACATAATTATGGCCCCAAGGGAGGCACGATGAAGTTTGTGTCGGTCAGAGAACTTCGTGATCGGACGGCGCAACTCTGGCGCGATCTGGAACGGGAGAAAGATCTCATCGTAACGAACAACGGGAAGCCTGTGGCCATACTGACCGCGACGGATAGCGACTCGTTCGAAAGATCGCTAGGTGAAATCCGTCGATCCAGGGCCAGCGATGCCCTGAGCGCCCTTCAGCGAGACGCTGCGGAGCGCCGTCTCGACAGGTTGTCGATGGACGATATCGACGTTGATATCCAAGCATCCCGCAAGCGCCGGCATACTGGTTGAAGATCGTACTCGACACCAATGTGCTGGTGTCTGGTTTCATTTCGCCCTTCGGCCCCCCGGCCACCATTCTCCGGGCTGTCCTGACGGGTAGCCTGACAGTCTGTTTCGATGAGCGCATCGTTGCGGAATATCGGGATGTGCTGACCCGAGGCAGATTTCGCTTCGACGAGCACCGAGTAGACGAGGTCCTGCGAATAGTCGAGACGAACGGTCTGCCCGTGCTGGCGGATCCACTCGGACTTGAACTACCAGACTCCGATGACGCGATGTTCATCGAGGTAGCAACCGCTGCCGACGCAGACTGTCTGGTAACTGGCAACTTGAAACACTTTCCAGTCGAGCGACTGAAATTGGCGTCGGGATCGGGCGGTCGCGGCGACGATGAATCACGCAGGCTGCAGGATATGTGCATCCTGCCGCCACGCGCGTTTCTTGACCGCTTTCTGGCGAATCAACGCCTCATTGACCAGTCTTGAGACGGTCGGCGAGACTGCCGTATGGCAAGAAACGGTTGTCGGTATTGGCCTTGATCCATGCGCTCAAGCTTTCCGGATAGTCGCCCCGGCTCCGCAGCGCACGCGCGATGAGAATCACCGGCGACCTCGCCCCCGCTTCGAAACCGGGCAATCGCGCCTCCGCCAATGTCAGGAATCGAATCCAGCCGACCAGTTCATCCGAAGACGTGGTGTCGATGCGTGCGGCCCAGACCTCGGCACCCGCCGTCATCAGCGGCGCCAGTTCGCCGCGCTCGTCGACAGTCAGGCCCAGATGCGCCGCGTCGAGATTGCGGCGGGCCTTGCGGATCAGTTCGACCTGGCGCTCGCCCAATGCGCGGGCAGCCGTCGGATCCCAGGTTTCCACGTCGTCCATGCGGGTAGTATAGGCGCGGTCTGATTCGTTTCGCGCGGACAGGAATTCGTGTTTACGACATCGCGCCGGGCACCGGACCCGATCATGAAGACGACGAAGCAAGCGCATCGTAGTCGGGGCGACGCCCCGGACACCTCTTGGGTCGCGGACCGACTGCTCGCCTGGTTCGAACGTCACGGACGCAAGAACCTGCCCTGGCGAACCTGTACGACGCCATACCGCGTGTGGGTGTCTGAAGTGATGCTCCAGCAAACCCAGGTCGCGACGGCGATCCCCTATTTCGAACTCTTTGTGCAGAGGTTTCCCGATCTCGAATCGTTGGCGGCCGGCGACCGCGATGAAGTGCTGCACCTCTGGACCGGCCTCGGCTACTACGCGCGGGCGCGCAACCTGCACCGCGCCGCCCGGCACGCGAACGGCGCTTTGCCCGACACGGCGGCCAAGTTGATGGCGCTTCCCGGAATCGGACGTTCAACAGCGGCCGCTATCCTGGCGATCGGTTTCGGTCAGCGCGCGGTGATACTCGACGCGAACGTCAAGCGTGTCCTCACGCGCTTCCACGCGCTCCGCGGCCAATCCGCCGCCGAACGGTCTCTCTGGCGCCACGCGGACACGCACACTCCAGCCCGACATGCCGACGACTATGCGCAAGCCATCATGGACTTCGGCGCGATTCATTGCCGCCGCTCGAAGCCGCTTTGCTCCGCGTGTCCGCTGTCGGCCCGCTGCCAAGCCTACGCGCAGAACCTGCAGTATGTGCTCCCCGCGCCCCGACCAAGAAAGGCGCTTCCCGCGCGCGCCGTTCAGGTACTGCTTCTTGTGGATCCCGAAGGCGCGTGCCTGCTCGAACGGCGTCCCGACGATGGCGTTTGGGGCGGGCTTTGGTCACCGCCGGAATTGCCGATGGACGCCGACATCGAGGCTCGAAGCCTTGAGTGGGCAGCCGAAATCGACGGAAGCGAACTCTTGCCGGCGTTTCGGCACTCATTCACGCACTTCCACCTGGACGTGACCCCGCACCTTCTGCGCGTGCGCCGCCGCGCCGATACCGTGTCCGATGCTGATCGTTACGCCTGGTTCACGCCCGCCGATGAACGAAAATTCGGCTTGTCCGCCGTCGCGGTTAGACTACTCGCCGGGATCGATGCATGAGACACGTTTGATGCGCGGGAAAATATGGAAATGGACGACGGCATGAGGCAAGTGCTCTGCCGAAAGTACGGTGAGCGGCTACCGGGTCTCCCCGCGCCCCCCATACCCGGTTCGATGGGCCGCGACATCTACGAAAACGTGTCGGCCAAAGCCTGGGCCAAGTGGCAGGCGGTGCAGACCATGCTCATCAACGAGCGCCACTTGAATCTCATCGATCCCGACGCGCGCAAGTTTCTGGCCGATCAGATGCGCAGGTTCCTCGCCAACGATCCTTATGAGATACCGTCGGGCTACACGTCACCGGACGAGCCGGGCACGGAAATACGTTGAGGCAAGGCAGGGACGCGAAAAAACGGCGGCATCCCGAAGCATTCAATCACCCATACCGTTCCACTCTGGAATCCGCTGGTCGCGCGCCAGACGGAGCCGCTGCAGACTCATTGCATCAAAGACATCCGTCAGGTCGAAATTCGATGGGTCAAGTGTCGGCAGTCGCGCCAACGCCTCCAGACGAAACCGCTCATCGAGAACCGACTCGGTGCGATAGGCAGATGCCCACCAGTCCATGATGCGGTCCGACGCGCCGCGCAGCGTGAGATCGTCCGGCAACAGATCGCGCTTCTCGTGACGGTTGACGGTGCGCTGCGCAGGCAACAGGTTCCACAGGTCGTCACACGGCCAAGCCGACCACGGGAAGCAGTGATCGATGTCGAGACTTCGCTCTCGCAGTTTCCTACCCGTCCAGACACAATACAAAGGATTGTAGTCGAGCAACTCCAAGGCGCGTTTACGGGCTGTGGCGACTTCCCGCACCGGCTCCGACCACTGCATCGTTTGCCGAAGCACTGCCTCGTCGAGCGTTCTTCCCTGGCGATCCGCATAGTCGACTGTCAACCCTATCCACTCTTCCACGAGCGCGGGCTCCACCCAGACGGTATAACGTTGCACGGCCCGCCAGAGGTGCGTTGGAACGGAAAGGGTGCCGAAACTGCTCAGATAAGCTTCGTTCAACAGCAGCGTATCCGGTAAGCGAGTCGGTTTTCGCGCTACGGGAAGGATTGGTCGACCGTCCGCATACGTCATGTATGTCGCCGGCATGTGGGCAATAGTGTCGCATGCCGCCCGCAGGGCACGATGTACGGCCTGCTTCCTGTCAGCACCCACGCGCATGCCGGCACGCAGATCGTCCGTCGCGGTGGCGGCGAGTTGTCGGAGCGCGTCGTTGGCGAACCCCAGTTGCTCAAAACCGTACCGATTCCTGGGACTCTGCGGCAGGTTTCGCCGCAACAGCGGCAGGTAGAGCCTGATCCAGTACAGTGCCGCGATACCCAACGGGACATCCACATGTTCCCCGCGCGCCTCCCTGACAAACCCCGGCGTTCCGTTGGCGATACGGCACAGAACTCGCAACAGAGCCAGTTTGTAAGTCGAAGACTTGTTGTCGCTCAAGACGATGCGCCGGACCAGCGGCAGGGCGCCGGTGCCGTCGTCCGGCAGTCGGATGGCGATCTGCTTCCAGTTGAACCGCGGCCGGCCAAAAAAGTCGACATCCTCGCTGACCCGCTCGACATAGGCACCGTGGCGACGCGCCAGTTGTTCGATTTCCTGAACGGAAACCGGGTGCATGCCGCGATCCGTTTCCAGCGGACCTTCGCGCAGTGTCAGCGCGATGACGCCTCGAGGCTTGAGCAGGGTGACAAGCTTGCGAAACGCCCGTTCGCGGACCGTCGGGGCAACAAACATCCAAACCGCGTTCACCAGGATGAAATCGAACGACAAACCGGATCGGAATGTCTTCGCCAGTTCGGGCAGACGATCCGCTATCAGCTCGAACCGTATTTCCGGGTGCCAGCGGCGCATCTCCTCGCGCATGACCCGGTCAGGCTCTGCGGCGAGCACATCGTAGCCCAAGGATGCCAGCCACGCCGCGTCTCGACCGCTGCCCGCACCCACGTCAAGTACGGCAGCGGGCTTGGGCGGCAGAAAGTCCAGCAGCCATTCGTTGATTCGCGAAGCGTCGACGGACTCGTAGCGAGCCGCCGCTTCTCTAACCATCAACTCGCCGCGACTACGGCGATCATCGTCGTTCGCCGACATGCTCCCCCCGCTCCGAACTTATCTCAACGCGACCTCTTCCGCCACACGATGTATAGCGCGCTTATACGGGTTATTGGACTCCTCGCCCACGAACCGTATGAGATACCATCCGGCAACGCGCGACTGGACGAGCGGGGCAAGGAGCCGTAGCAGATGCTGGTCCGTCCGGCTGGTTCTCGCGCGAACTGTCCGAGCAAGCCAACAACGGAGGAAACCCATGGCGTATTTCAACCGCGGCGATGTATCGATCTACTACGAAGTCCACGGCGAGGGTTTCCCCGTGCTGCTGATCGCACCCGGCGGCATGCGTTCTACCATCGAGTTGTGGGGCGACGGCCCGTTCAATCCCGTCGAGACGCTGTCCGGGCATTTCCGCGTTATTGCAATGGATCAGCGCAACGCGGGACGCTCCACCGCACCGGTGTCGGCCAGCGACGGCTGGCATACCTACACCGAAGATCAGATCGCGCTGCTCGATCACCTCGGCGTTGACCAGGCGCACTTGATGGGCGCCTGTATCGGCGGACCCTATGTGCTCGGTGTCATCCAGGCCGCGCCGGACCGCGTCGCGTCGGCCGTGCTGCAACAGTCCATCGGCTATGACGGCAATCGCGAAATCTTCTACGCCATGTTCCAAGGCTGGGCCGACGCCATCGAAGGCGAGCATCCGGAAGCGGACGAGGAGGCGTGGCGGAGTTTTCGCTCCAACATGTACGACGGCGACTTTGACTTCAACGTCGGGCGGGATTTCGTCAAGTCCTGCGCGACGCCCCTGCTCGTCCTCATGGGCGACGATGCCTATCACCCGCAGGCTATATCCAGGGCGATCGCCGCTTCCGCGCCCAATGCGGTACTGATCGAGCAATGGAAGTCGCCCGAAGACAGCGCCGCCGCCAAGGTCACCGGGTTCATGCAGGCGCACACGCCGTAGTGGCGTCGAATACCTTCAGGTTCGCATCGGCAATCCTTTCCCTGGTCATCCTCGGCGCTTGCTCGAAGGATGACGGCGGGCAGGAATCCTTCGGCAAGAACGTCGAGAGCTGCCTCTGTCGAACCCTGGCGTTCGAAGCCGAGAGCTTTTCGGGCATCTCGTATGCGGTAATGACCGAGCGCTGCAACGAGACAGTGCACAGCGCTAATCCCGCGCGCTATCCACCCGGGGCAACGAGCGCGCCGAGGGTCGACGCGCTACGCTGCCCGGACGATATCGCCGACTGGCGGGAATCGGCACATGATCGGGCGGATGACTTGTTGGAACATCCATAGACCCGATAGTGATAGGCACCGTAATGCGGCAAGTGGGCCAAGCTGATAGCCTTTCCTGGTCAGATCAAAGGAGGAAAGCCATGGCATTGAGAATCAACTCCGAAGCGCCCGACTTCGTCGCACAGACGACGCAGGGCGAAATCAGCTTTCACGACTGGATCGGCGATGGATGGGCGATCCTGTTCTCGCATCCGAAGGACTTCACGCCGGTGTGTACGACGGAACTCGGCTACATGGCGGGCCTGGAGCCGGAATTCACGGCGCGCAACTGCAAGGTCATCGGGCTGTCCGTCGACCCCGTCGACAACCATGCCGAATGGGCGAAGGACATCGAGGAAACCCAAGGCAATGCCGTCAACTACCCGTTGATCGGCGATCCCGGTCTGAGCGTCGCCAAGCTCTACGACATGTTGCCGGAAGACGCTGGCGACACCTCGGAGGGTCGGACGCCCGTAGACAACGCGACCGTCCGTTCCGTATTCGTCATCGGCCCCGACAAGACAATCAAGGCGATGCTGACCTATCCCATGAGTACTGGTCGGAACTTCGACGAAGTGCTGCGGTTGCTCGATTCGTGCCAGCTCACCGCCAAGCACCAGGTGGCAACGCCGGTGAACTGGAACAAAGGCGAGGACGTCATCATCGTGCCCGCGGTTTCCGACGAGCAGGCGAAGGAGCGATACCCGGACGGCTGGAAATCACCAAAGCCGTATATTCGTATAGTCCCGCAGCCATAAGACGTCATTGCTCGGCGCAAGCGCCGCCCCCGCGTACCAACGCGCGGGCGGCCAACGCCGGGAGGAGCAGCGCCAAAGTCTCGCGTATGTGCCGTCGGGACAGGTGAAGAATCGACGGTACGTCCTCTTCCCGTAAAGGCACCACCATCGCTGCCCTCGCGTCAGCCCACGGGTCTCGGTGACGGTGACGCGTCCGCGCCGACTCCAACGGGTTGGGATAGAATCTTCCGTTTCCGCCAGAATGGATGCATGCACGCCAAGCCCACCGTATTCAACGTAGAGCTTCCCTCCTTTTCCACCGAGGTCGTGGAGCGGTCGAAAGAAGTCCCGGTCATCCTTCTGTTCTGGACCGACCAGATTCCGCCTGCGGTCGACACGAAACAACACCTTGAGAGACTAGCCAGCCAGTATCAGGGCAAGTTTGCCCTCGCCCTCTGCGATGTCGCCCAGACACCCGAACTGGCCCAGCAACTCCGGGTCCAGGGCATTCCGAGTATCCGCGTGATCGTCAATGGGCAGCTCGCGCATCAGCTCGACGGTCCCCAGGGCGAAGCGGTCCTGCGCCAGATGATCGACGAACTGACGATGTCCGGCAGCGAGCGCCTGAAGGAAGGACTCGAGCGTTTTATCGCCATCCGCGACTGGGACGGCGCCCTCGCGCTGCTCAGGCAGGCGCTTTCGGAAGAGCCCAATAATCTGGCTTTCCGCGTGGAACTGGCCGACTTGTTGGCGCGCAAGGGCGATCTGGACGAAGCGCGTATCGCGCTGGGCTCCATTGCCGACGATACCCCGGAGCGCGATCGGCCCGCTGCTCGCCTGGAAATTGCGGAGGCTGCTGCGGCTGTCGATGGCGGTGCCACGCGTTCGCGGCACGAACCGGATGCGAACGACCTCAATACCCTATACGAAACGGCGATCTGCGAGGCCGCGGCCGAGAATTACGAGGCGGCTCTCGAATACTGCATGACCATCTTGAGGACCGACCGCACTTTCCGCGAAGATGTCGGACGCAAGACGATGATCACGATCATGACGGCCATGGGGAAGGGATCGGACCTAGCGCAAACATACCGCCGCCGCATGTTCGCGTTCATGCACTAGGGCTCCGAGTGCGCCGGACCCCGAGTACTGGCAAGACCGGTGACCGCCGAGGTTCGGTGCTGCGGCAGCGCGGTTTTATCCATACCCACGCGGTCTCCCCTTTGCGGATCGTGACTTAAGCAAACGTTTCAAACCGTCTGCTCATCTTAGCTTCATAAGACATTGAAAAATCACAAAATGGTATTTTTTCTCGACTGCGGCGCCGTTTTTGCGAGTCACCCCATTCCACAGAATTCAGAACCATGTCAATAAGTTATTCAGAGAGTTATCCACAGAGACCCTCATCGCCAAGGGGTGTTTTTGGGGCATTTTCGACGCGCTTGCGACTCCTCCACAAGCGCCCGCCAAGGGTTGGATGATGACTTCTGCGCGCGGGCGCCAACGGGACCGTTTGCTGCCACCCACAATCATCGCCCGTGGGCTCAGCCATGCTGCCGGGCGGTGCACATTCGCCCCGCCTGTGCATCACGTCTACAACCCCCTGGATTACGCTTTCGAAGCGCACAGGCAATACCTCGATCGCTATTGCCACCGACAGGCTGAGATCCTCCTGGTAGGAATGAACCCCGGCCCGTTCGGCATGGTACAGACCGGGGTTCCGTTCGGTGAAGTCTCCGCGGTGCGTGACTGGCTCGGCATCACCGACGGCGTCAACACTCCTCGCAATCAACATCCCAAGCGTCCGGTCGACGGATTCTCCTGCACCCGCAGCGAGGTGAGCGGGCAGCGTCTCTGGGGTTGGGCCAGGGAGCGCTTTGGAACTCCTGATGCTTTCTTTGAGCGGTTCTTCGTGTGGAACTACTGTCCTCTCGCGTTCCTCGAAGCGTCGGGCCGCAACCGCACACCGAACAAACTCCCTCAGCGCGAACGCGCCCCACTATACGAAGCCTGCGATCAGGGCTTGGCAGACATGGCGCGCTTCCTGGAACCAGACCTGATCCTGGGCATCGGACGGTACGGCGAAGAACGCGCCCGGGCGGTCTTTGGCGGCACAGTGCGGATCGGCCACATCCTGCATCCGAGCCCGGCCAGCCCGGCCGCCAACCGCGGCTGGGCGCCACAAGTGGAGAGACAACTGGCCGATCTCGGGGTCGAACTGCCCTGATGGCTGATGCGATCATTCGGTGCGCGTGGGCGGGGGACGACCCGCTCATGCGGCGCTACCACGACGAGGAGTGGGGCGTCCCGCTGCACGACGATCGCGCGCTTTTCGAACTGCTTGTGCTTGAAGGCGCGCAAGCGGGGCTTTCCTGGCGCACGATCCTGCACAGGCGCGAGGGCTACCGCGCCGCCTTCGAAGGCTTCGACATTGCCCGCGTCGCCGCGTATGGACAAGCCGATCGCGAACGGCTGCTCACCGACACACGCATCATTCGCAACCGCGCCAAGATCGATTCCGCGATCGCCAACGCGCGGGCAACGATCAGCGTGCAGGCCGAGCACGGCTCGCTTGACGCTTTCCTCTGGAGTTTCGTGGACGGGACGGCGCGCCGCATCGCCTTCCGCGACATCTCCGAGTTGCCCGCGCAGACAGCGGAGTCGCGAGCAATGAGCAAGACGCTACGAAGCTTCGGCTTTTCCTTCGTGGGTCCGACGATTTGCTACGCCTTCATGCAGTCGGCAGGCCTCGTCAATGACCATGTCGCGGACTGCTTCCGCTACGTGGACGCCCGTCTCACAGTCGAATCACCTCAATAGACCCCCGGAACCAGCCGATAGCGAACCTTTGCCTGGTATTGCGTCCACAGGTCTCCGTACTTTCCCGCGCAGCGGCGGTCATCGATGCGCTCGCGGACAACGGGAAGACCGTCAGGTAGGCGAAGTACATCCACGCCCATGCGTTCGTGAAGTGTCCCAGGGCAAGCGCCATGCCGAGCGCCTCAAGAATCTCGCCGGTGTAGTTCATGTGCCGCGCCGCGCCCCAGAACCCGTTGCACAGGATCTTGCGTTCGCCATCTTCCTGCTCGGCTGAGCAGATGACGAGGGCGCCGACAAAGACGGCAACGCCGTTCAGGCGATACCCGGGCGTTCCAGCAGCCCCGCGGTACGCGTAGCCGTCGACACGGCGGGCGGGGAGGACAATGTGCAGGACCAGCAGGATCGCGAAGACGGTTGCCGGCGTGAGGAAGGCGGCGACTGTCTGCCAGGTGCTGGCGTCGGACATTGATGGCCTCGGCAGCTTGGCTGGCTTGGCTCGCGGAACAGGAGAACAGTGCAAGAGCAGCGACGGTTTGCGCAAAGAACGCCGGCAGGCGACCTTTTCGAGCGACGACACCGCCGGTCACCGCAAGCGGAGTCACGACTGTACTCGTCACCTAGACAATGTGAGACTCTGGGCGAGGGGGACGACATCCTTGATCCGCTACAACGACTACGACCCGTTCGCGCGGGTCTACAACTTATATTGGGGCTCCTATGCAACGCGGATGTATCCGATCCTTGAGCACCTCGTGCTGCGGCATCTGCCTCGCCAAGGTGCCGGCAAGGGTGCTGTCCTGGATCTCTGCTGCGGCACCGGTCAACTGGCGGCGAAGCTAACCGACGAAGGCTACGCGGTCACCGGCGTCGACGGGTCCGAGTCCATGATCGAAATCGCCAGGGTAAATGCGCCCGACGCGGAGTTCCTTGTGCGGGACGCCCGCCAGGCGCTCCCAGCTCGGGGCTTCGCGGCGGTGTTCTCGACCTTCGACAGCCTCAACCACCTGATGACGCTGCAGGATTTGACGCAGATCTTCCACAACGTGCGCGATGTGCTGGCGGAGGGCGGTTATTTCGCCTTCGATCTCAACATGGCCGAGGCTTACGAGACCCGCTGGAAAGGGACGTTCGCCTACGTGGAGGACGATCACGTAAGCGTGGTGCGATCCTCCAAGGATGTCGCACGGCGCATCGGCAATATGGAACTGACCATCTTCGAGTTGCGAGACAACGGGTGGGAGCGCGCGGACCTTACCCTGTCCCAACGCTGGTACGCCGAAGACGATGTCCTCGAAGGGCTCCGCGTCGCGGGCTTCACGGAGGTTCGCGCGTTCAGTGCCAACGAACCGATTGCCGAAGGCTGTCCCCCATCCCAGGGTCGGACGTTCTTCGTCGCGCGTCGCGCGGAGTGACTGGTGGGCCCACCAGGACTCGAACCTGGGACCGATCGATTATGAGTCGAGCGCTCTGACCAACTGAGCTATGGGCCCCTGACGGATAGTCTACCGCGCCTCATCGCCGCCCCGCGACCGGGACGGCGCGCGGACGGTCAACGCGTGTCGCCGAGTTCGTCGAGGAAGCCCCGCAGATGCTCGGACCGGCTCGGATGGCGGAGCTTTCTGAGCGCCTTGGCTTCGATCTGCCGGATGCGCTCGCGCGTGACATCGAACTGTTTGCCGACCTCCTCCAGCGTGTGGTCGGTGTTCATGTCGATGCCGAAGCGCATACGCAACACCTTCGCTTCACGCGTGGTCAGGTCCCCGAGAACGGAACGGGTCGCCTCTTTCAGCCCTTCGCTCGTCGCCAGTTCCACCGGTGAACCGACGGTGGAATCTTCGATGAAGTCGCCAAGATGGGAGTCCTCGTCGTCGCCCACGGGCGTTTCCATGGAGATCGGCTCCTTGGCAATCTTCAGCACGCGCCGAACCTTCTCCTCCGGCATTTCCATGCGTTCGCCGAGTTCCTCCGGCGTCGGGTCACGACCCATCTCCTGCAGCATCTGCCGCGAAATGCGGTTGAGCTTGTTGATCGTCTCGATCATGTGCACGGGAATACGGATGGTGCGCGCTTGATCCGCGATCGAGCGCGTGATCGCCTGCCGGATCCACCAGGTCGCGTAGGTCGAAAACTTGTAGCCGCGCCGGTACTCGAACTTGTCCACCGCCTTCATGAGGCCGATGTTGCCCTCCTGGATCAAGTCCAGGAACTGCAAGCCCCGGTTGGTGTACTTCTTGGCGATGGAAATCACCAGGCGCAGGTTCGCCTCGACCATGTCCTTCTTCGCCCGCCGCGCCTTGGCCTCGCCCACCGCCATGCCCCGATTGATCTCCTTGATTTCGCCGATGGAAATCCCGGCCCGGGTAGCGATGCTCTTGAGCCTCTTCTGCAGCCGGATGATTTCCGGCTTGTTCGCATCAAGCGCCTTGCTGTAGAAGTGTTTGGCCTTGATGTGCCGGTTTACCCAGGCAATCGATGTCTCGTGACCCTGGAACTCCCTCAGGAAAGCCCGCCGACCCATGCGCACTTCGTCGACGCACACCTCCATGATCGCGCTTTCGTAGCGTCGCACCTGGGCCCGCGCCGCGCGCGGCATCACGACCAGTACTTCGTGATGCTTGGGCACAAGTTTGAACGGCGACATCGCGACCGAGACCGCCCCCCGGTCCCGCTTCGCCGCCTTCGACGTGCGGCCTTCCGAAGCGACGGTTTGTCGAGCGCATTCGTACGCGGCGCGCAGCTCGCCGAATCGTCTCGCCGCCTCTACCGGGTCCGGTCCTTTTTTTTCGTTGTCGTCGTCGTCCTTTTTGTTGTTCGCTGCCTGCGTGCGCGCATCCACTTGCGCGGCGCGCGGCACATTTTCGGCGGGATCGAGATAGCCGACGAGCAAATCGGACAGCTTGTCCTGCTCTATCGCCGTGTCATAGGTTTCGAGAAGATATTCCACGGTTCCAGGGAAGTAAGCCAGCGCCGACAGCACATCGCGAATCCCTTCCTCGATGCGCTTGGCGATGGCGATCTCGCCTTCACGGGTCAACAGGTCGACAGTCCCCATTTCGCGCATGTACATGCGCACGGGATCCGTCGTCCGGCCGACTTCCGTCTCAACCGCCGCAAGGGCCGCCGCAGCTTCTTCGGCCGCAAGTTCGTCGGCGGTATTTTCCTCCGCATTCATCAAATCGTCGGGGTCCGGCGCGGTTTCGTACACCGTGATCCCCATGTCGTTGATCATGCGGATGATGTCTTCGATCTGATCGGGATCGGAGATATCTTCCGGCAGGTGGTCGTTGACCTCGGCATAGGTCAGGAAACCCTGCTCCTTGCCCTTCCCGATCAGGTCCTTCAATCGCGATTGCTGCTGTTCTGTCTCGGTCGCCATAACTCCTCGATGTGGAACGCCTTACCCAGAGCGGGCAAACGCTCAATTATACAGGATACAAGTTTCTCTATTCCCGGCTATTTTGCTGCGGCCGGCGCAGCTCTAGACCGCGATTTCACCCCCGATGTCGTCCGCCTGTTCCGTGGCGGCGCGAGATGCGCCCAGATATCGCTCGATGTTCTCCTTTGTGGGGGCATTCCTGATCGAATCAACCAGCGCGCGGCTGCGGCGACGCTCCCGCTTCCGCAGGTAGCGCTCTACCACGTCGACAAACTCCGCTTCGAGTCTGTCAGAATCGAGATCCTGTTCTGAATCCGCAAGGCTACGCAATTCGTCGTAGACAGGTTCGTGGAGAAATCGCGCCAACAGGACCGAGCCATCGGCGTCGCCATCCTTCGCCGCCCACCGTGCGACGCGAAGGAACAGAGAATCGTCGTCGGTCGCGTCGAATAGATCACCGACAAGGGATGCGTCAAGCTCCTTGAGCAGCGAGGGCTTGCGCAGCAGGCAACGCAGCAATTGCTGTTCGAGCCGGGACCTGTGGGCCCGCGGCGGCGGCCCCAGATCCCGCGGCGGCGCATCTTCCATCCACCGTTGCCCCATTTCCGCTGACGGCGGGTCGAGCGCATCGGGATCCACTTCGGCGATACGCGCGAGACGATCGACCAGCAAGCGTCTCAACACGCCTCTCGGGATGCGGTATACATAGGGTTTGGCGAGTTCGCACAGCCGGGCACGCGCGTCCATGGACTCCAGGTCGAGACCTTCGGACAGCGCTTCGACGAGGTAGTCCCCGGCGGGCTTCGAACCCGCGACGCGTTCCTCCAGGTGCGCCCTGCCCTCGCTCCTGACGACGCTGTCGGGGTCTTCGCCTTGCGGCAGAAAAACGAACTTGCACTGGCGACCGTCGCGCAACGACGGAAGACTCGCTTCAAGCGCGCGCCACGCCGCTTGCCTACCCGCCCGATCACCGTCAAAGCAGCACACCACCTCGGATGTGTTTCGATAGAGTCTCTCGAAATGTTCCGTACCGACAGCAGTGCCCAGGGTGGCGACTGAATTCGAAATCCCGTTTTGGGCCAGGGCGACGACGTCCATGTAGCCTTCGACCACGATCAAACGGTCAAGACCTCTCCCATCGCCACCACGCGTAGCCCGTCTGGCCTCGTAGAGGCCATAGAGTTCGCGCGCCTTGTGGAACACCGGCGTCTCCGGCGAGTTGAGATACTTGGGACCTTCGTCCGCGTCTGGCATGAGGCGTCCGCCAAAGGCCACCACACGGCCCCTCGAGTCGCGAATCGGGAACATGATCCGGGCTCTGAACCGATCATAGGTGTGTCCCGCATCGCTTTTCGCCACCAGCCCCGCTTCGACCATCTTGTCCTGGTCCGCGTCCAACCTCGTCTTCAGGTAGTCCCATCCCGATGGCGCGAAGCCAATGCCGAACCTCGCCGCAGTTTTGCCGTCGAGACCGCGCTGTTTCAGATAATCGATCGCTTCGGGATGTTCGCGCAGGGCGCGGCGATACAGCTCCGCGGCCTTCTCCAGCAGTGCATAGAGGCCCGCGTCAACCTTCTCGATCCGTGCGCCGCCCTCCCTCGGAACCTCGACGTGGGCAATGGCCGCCAGGGCTTCGATAGCCTCGACGAACTCCATGCGGTCGTGGTCCATCAGGAAGGTGATTGCCGTACCGCCGGCACCACAGCCGAAACACTTGTAGCCACCCCGTTCCGGATTGACGTTGAACGAGGGGGTTTTCTCCTGGTGGAAGGGACAGCAGGCCTTGTAGGACTTCCCCGCCTTTGTCAGTTTCACGCGCGCATCGATGAGTTCGACGAGGTCGATCCGTTCGAGCAGATCGTTAATGAAGGACTGCGGAATCAGACCGGCCATTAGGGGTGAGGTTAACGCTTCCTAGGCACGAAGGGTAGAAACACGGCTTTACACCCCAAAGACCTTCATCACCTCGTCGCCCAAGTGGTTTATGACCTTTACGGCGATGCGTCCGGTAGAAGGTCTCGGGAAGGGGCGCGAAGTGTCGCTGTGCAAGGTGGCCCAGGCGTCCGCGTCAATCTCCGCCTTCAGAGTGGTTTTGAGCGACTTGTAGGGGTCACCGGCACCGAGGAAGTAGGCTTGGCGAACGAAAAAGCTCTCTTCGTTGTAGTCGGTGTCCACGAACCAGCACGCTATGCCCTCGGGGCCGTCGCTACGGACTTCGCCAGCGGAAGGATCAAAAACGTCTACGCCGTTGATCCTTACCTGTATCCAGTCGTCTTCGCTATCGTCGCTGATGGCGGGTTCGACGTCGATGTCTGGTTCGCCGAAGATCACGAAAAGATTAGCCGTGTCCGTCTTTTTGAGGTCGTCGGCCATGTGCAGGTCCGCGTTCATGCGAGCCTTGAGCACCGGAACGCGACCGAGCTTGTTAAATTCGGTGGCGTGGGCCTCGTAGTTGAAGGCGCAGGCGATGAGGGCGTCGAAGCCGGCGTCGGCGGCCTCGCGCGTGGCACGCACTAGATCTGGACGCGAGACGGTCCCGAACTCGGGGCCGATGAAGATGCCCGCACGTCGCTCCTTGCCATCGTCACCTTCGCTGTAGCGACCTTCGGCGCAGACGAGGTCACCGGGCCACGGCTCCAAGGAAGAGAATGTGATGCGGCCTGCCTTCCGGGCCTGTTGCACGCCAGCCGTGCGAAGGTTCTCGAGGATTACATGAGCGAAATCCCGGCGGGACACGTCCGCGCCCAAATCGTAGGCGGTGGCAGCCTCGGCGATGACCAGTTCGTCGTTCTCATCCAGAGCGGCCAGGCGGTGCGGCGACAGGCTCTCGACAGTAAACGGACCCGCGACGCGGACTTTCTTGTTGTCCTGGTAGGGCTTGTCGTAGAGGAGTTCGTATTCAGCACGCGCCGCGATACAGGCATCGATCTCGCGCTGGCGGGCGATGCGGGCTTCCCAGAAGCGGGCGTGCGCCTTGCGCGCGGCATCGTTCCAGCTCTGCTCCGCTTCGCGGGGTACTTCCCATTCAAGTAAGCCGCTGGTCGGGGCGGACTCACCGGAGGGGAGGGTGACTTTCCTGCTCGACACCGCCTTGAAGTCAATCTTCTTGCCCATGCGGGCTCCCGTTGTCACCATGAACGGTTTGGAGTCTTGAAGTGACTGGTTGAGATCGGCCAAAGCAGTCTCGACTAGCGGTTGCAGGCGCTCGTCAATCACATCGATCTCTGCGTTGTTTACGATGGATCTCAAAGTGATGTGCGGTACGCGTTCGTACACGAAGCCTTGGCGGATGTACCCGTAAGTCGGGGCTTCAGACGGCACCCTGCGGGACAACTCGGCTACCTTGCGCTGGCCCTCGGCGCTGTCGGCGAGGAGGTAGTAGGGATAGCGAGCACCCATGATGCGGGATCGGGCGAGAGCCAAGGCAACGCGCGAAGTGTCCATGGTGATCCAACGGCGGCCCCATTGTTCAGCGACGTAGGCCGTTGTGCCGGAGCCGCAGGTTGGATCGAGGACGAGGTCGCCTGGGTCGGTGGTCGACAATATGCAACGTTGAACCAATGGTGTCGGCGATTGGACAACGTAAACTTTCGGGTCGCTGCGGCTCTGAACACCGCCAACATCATCCCAAAGGTTGTTGATTTCAATCGCTCGAAAGTCGCTAAGGAACCGAACGTACGCCAGACTGTTTCCAGTGATTTCGACCCGATTTGCTGCCAATAGTCTACGCATCCCAGACTCGTTGGTCTTCCATCGGACTCTCAACGATGGTGTGATTGCTTGGCCATTGATAGGGACGGGAAACCAAGATGAAGCCCCCTCCCCCTTATCTCTGCCAATGCTTTGGCTGGTAAGGTTATCTTGCCGATAGACATTCCCCGTTACGGGAGACCCTGACCTCTCTTCCCGTTCGGTCCCCGTCAGTACGCGACCAGTAAGGTCTGGCAGCCTTAATCTGTTGTACTTTGCCGCGCCCTGTCCTCCGAATAGCTTGGGTCTGAACTGCTTCTTGAATTTGACGGCAGACTTGTCTTTGGCATACCAGATGACGTAGCCAATCACCCCAGACAAGTAAACTCCGGTCGACCCTCCCGATGTCTTGGTTGAGATCAAGGAGACGAAATTCCCGTCGCCAAACACCTCGTCCATCACCGCCCGTACCCGATGCACGTTCTCATCCCCAATCTGCACAAAGATACTTCCGCTCTCCGCAAGCAAATCTCGCGCAACCATGAGCCGGTCCCGTAGATACGTCAGGTAGGAGTGAATCCCGTCTCGCCATGTGTCCCGAAAAGCCTTGACCTGTTCCGGCTCCCGCGTGATGTGCTCCGCCTTGCCGTCCCTCACATCGCGACTAGTCGTTGACCACTGGAAGTTCGAGTTGAACTTGATTCCGTAGGGCGGATCCATGTAGATGCACTGCACCTTGCCGCGCAGCCCCTCGCGTTCGGCGAGCGACCCCATCACCTGTAGGGAGTCGCCAAGAATCATGCGGTTCGACCAGTTGGCATCGTGCTGGTAGAACTCCGTCTTGGCATCGTCGTCGGGCAAACCGTTGAAGTCGCCAAACAGATCGGTTTGCAGCCCTGACTCGGCAGCTTGATGGTCGGCTCGCGCCTGACGGCTCATGCGCGCGAGATCGTCGATCAGCACCTTGGGATGGACTTTCTCCTGGATGAACAGCGGCGGTGCCTGCACCACGAGATCCGACCAGTCCTGCATGTCCTTGCCCCGCCAGACCAGTTGCGGGTCCAGGTCGCGGTTGCCCCGCTCGTAGGCCACGCGGATGGGATCCTGGTCGTCGGAGCGCATGACCGGCTGATATTCGGCCGTGGGGATGTTGCGGCGCCTGGCTTCCCGGTGAATCAGCGTGTCGACCCGTTTCGCCTTCTTCGCCATTCTCTATGGCCCTCCCGTTTCGGCGTGCGCGATGCCGAGTTCGTCGGCGATTTGCTTGAGCCTCCGGTCCGCCGTCCAAAGCAAGGCACCGTCCTGCGCGAGAACCGAGCCGAGCAGGTTGGCATCCACGTAGCCGATGCCTCGGCCCATCCAAGCATGGGCCTCGATGAGCGCCAACAGTTCGTCATTAGCCAGTGCCGGGATGGCGGGGAGTTCCCTGAGACGGCGCAGGAAACCGTTGCGGTCGGGCAAGTTACCGCATGCCAGCTCGCCAATCACCATGTCATGGGACAGAACGTCGCCAGCATCCACGCGATCTCGGAGTTTGCGGTTCGGGCGGCGCACATCGTCGATCCAGACTGAGGTATCCACCAAGATCCTCCGCTTCCGCGCTCCGACGCCTGGGGATGTCCTCGATGTCCGGCATCGAGCCCCCGACGGTGTGCAGAAAGCGCGCGAACTCCTTGGCGCGTTCTCTTTTTCCGAACGCATCCAGCGCCTCATGGACCGACGCGCCGAAGTCGTCCTCCATCTCGAATGGATCACGAAGTTCGAGAAACGCCCATGTTCCGTGGCAACCAAGCTGGTTCACAGCAGGCACCCAATAGCTGTCCATGGTTTCCTTCTTCGCCTCGGCGTCGTCGCCCCGAAACCCCTTGACTTCCACGACGACGTGCAAGGGTTGGTCGGAACCCGGTCCGTAGTCATAGAGGACGATGAAGTCCGGCACGTATCGGCGCTGAACGCCGCCGAAGCGGTAGGGCACTTCAAAGCCGAGGTTGCGGTTCTTCACCCAGGCAAGCACCTTGGGGTGGGAATCGAGAACGCGGCAGAACTCGCCTTCCCACGTGCTGTCGAGAATTGCCCAGTTCAGGTGGCAGCGGCTGCCGGTGGCGTAGCGCTGGGTGCGCGACGTGGTGAAGTTCACACCGCGCGTGGAGCCGGTCGGGTTGTACGGATCGAGCATCGCCTTGACCGGCTGGCGATCCAATTCCGCTCGGGTGATGGCGGCCGTGATCTTCTCGCAGGCACGGTCCGCGAGCTCCGCAACCATGAGCTGCGCGGGATAGGTGCTCCCTCTGCATTCGAGGCAGTCGTCAAGCCATGTACGGGTGACGCGCTTGAGCTGACCGAACAGGTGCAGTTCCGGTTCGCCGTCCGGGTCGCGCCAATGGTTGTAGAGCAGGCGTCGCGTCAGTTCGTAGAGCAGAGTGGACTGCCGTACGCGATCCAGATGCGCGACGGTGAGGTCGTGTCCTTCGCCAATGATGCCCTGGTTGTGCGTGATGGTCGGGCCCACCAGTTCCGGGGTGAGGACGAGCTTGGAACTCTCTGTGAACGCCGCAGCGAGGCGGTCGTTCGGCAACTCCACGCGGTAGCCAGCCACCCGCGGGAAGCGGATTTCCACGTTGTCCCGCTCCGGCGAGAGCGCCTTCACCTGCACCGTCTCGGCGGGTTTCTGGGGCGGCGCGCGTACCGCCTTGGCCGTGAAGTCGAACGGGATGCCGAACACGTCGGCGTACTCGGCGTTGAACAGCCCGCGCTCGTTCAGCTCGTAGGATTGCCGACGTAGCGAGCGCCCTATCACCTGTTCGCAGAGCAGTTGTGTCCCGAACGCACGCAGACCCAGCACATGGGTAACGGTATTGGCGTCCCAGCCTTCCGTGAGCATGGCGACGGAGACGACGCACCGGATGCCGCCGCCGAGCCGGCCTGCCTTGCCAACAGTGTTCATCACTTCCCGCAGCAGGTCCTGGTCGGTGAGCTTCTCCGCCTGCTGGCGGTCCCCAGTGCGTTCAACGATCTCGCGGCGGAAACGGTCGATCTCGTCGGCCGCAGCTTGCCGAAAGCTCCTGTCCAGTGCCTCGCCGGACTCGAGTTGTTGGGTGTCGATGAGCAGCGTGCGCGGTCTTGGCAGCGGTTCACCTGCCGCATCGAAGTTGCGGAAAAGTTCCAGCCGCCCGTTCTGGAACGTTCCGGCACCGTTTCCAGAATCCCGGCGAAAGCCCGCGATGTAGTCATACACCAGCTTTGAGGTCGCCGTGTTGTTGCACACAACGATGAAGCAGGGCGGCGCGTCGATGCCCGCTTGCTCCCAAAGCCGAAACGTCTTCTCGTAGTGCCCGTAGAGCGCTTCCAATGCCGTCTGCAATTCACTCGGCAGGGCCATGGGGTCCAGGTTTGCGCCGGCACCCCGTCCCTTCCTTGGCATCTTCTTCCCGATGTGATCCCACAGATTGCGAAATATGGGCATTTCGGCGCCGGGGACGTTGTCCACAACCGGCACGCGCGGGAGCTTCACGATGCCACACTCGATCGCGTCCATGAGCGAGAAATCGCTAACCGTCCAGTGAAAGAGGGTACCTTCCCCATAGCCCGAGCCACGCAGGAAGAACGGCGTGGCCGAGAGGTCGATCACCCGCTTGAGGCCGAACCGTCGTTCGGTCGCCTCAAGGCCGGAGATCCACACTCGAGCGGCTTCCTGGTTACGATTTGCCTCGCGTCGGTCGTCGCCGGTCAGTCGGCCTTCGTCGTCCCCGCCGGCCTTTTCGCGGTAACAGTGGTGGGCCTCGTCGTTCAGGACGAGGATGCCCTTCATGGCCATCAGTTCAGGCATCACGCGAGCCAGCATCTGCCCCTCGGTCTCACGGGTGGCAAGCTCGCCATCCCGGCCTTGGAGCAGGGCGCGGCTGCCCTTAGCGAGATCCATCGTCTCGCGCAGCTGAAAAGCATGGTAGTTCGTGATGACGATTTTCGCCTTGTCAATCTCCCGGAGCATGTCCGGCGGCACGAGCTCGCGGTTTGCGTAGTAGCTGTCCGGGTCGTTCGGATTCAGTACCCGCAGGCGATCCCGGATGGTGATGCCCGGCGTTACGATGAGAAAGCCGCGTGTGAAGCGCGGGCTGTTGGGGCGACGAGCGGCGTTCACCGTCTGCCACGCAATGAGCATCGCCATAACAGCGGTCTTCCCGGCACCTGTGGCGAGCTTGAGCGCAAGGCGATGGAGACCGGGATTCGCTTGCTCGCTCGCCGCCTGGACACGATCCAGGAAGCTGCGGCCCCGGTTGCCAATGGCGGGTGCGACTTCGGTAAGCCAGATGACCGTTTCGACGGCTTCCAATTGGCAGAAGAACGGACGGATGTCGCTGAACGCGTGGTGACGCCAATGCTTGAGCAAGCGCGCTGTCTCGGGGGTCACCCGCCAATGCGACTCCGGGAGCGCACGCCATTCGGCCAACTCCCGACGGAGGCCGCCAATAAGGACGGTCAGTTCGTATTGCTGGTTGGCGGTCTCGAGAGCCGCGCTCTCGGCGTCGAAGGCGAGTTGCTTTTGCGTGGCCCGACCGGTCTTCCTCGGCTTCGGAATCGGCGAAATGAACGACACTTCGCGGCGACCGTCACCGATCATGTCCGTGGGCTGACGACCCTCGTCCAGGATCCAATGCCGCCTGGGATCCTCGTAGGGCGAGTTCAGAATAGGGTTCAGGTGGAAAGCGGAGGCGTCCTTGCCATTGTCGTCTTCGAAAGCCATCTACGCCAATTCGACCCCTTCCAAGCAATGGCTGTCCGATGCCGGACAGCGTCCACCCGGCGAGTTCATATTCTCGCATGGATCGTCACCCCAAGTGCGCCGGACGGCGACGCGCCTACGACGCGCCTAGAGGGCCGGCGTGGCAGGTAGATATTCCGCCATCATCAACCCTCTTTCCCCGTCAATCGGTCGTCGACCACTTCCGATCATCGAGCGCCTCCCCGTTTCTGGCAAAATAGCCGCTCCCCAGACGCCCGAGCCCCCATGAGCCGCGATACTTTCAACTCCCGCCGAACCCTCGTGGTCGACGGAGACGAATACGACTACTTCAGCTTGCCCGATGCGGCGAGAAACGGCGCCGGAGACTCCGAGCGGCTGCCCATGTCGCTCAAGGTGTTGCTCGAGAACCTGCTGCGATTCGAGGACGGCAGTTCCGTTGGCGCGGAAGACGTGCGCGCGCTCGGTTCCTGGGCGGACGTGTCGCCGGGAGCGAAGGAAATCGCCTACCGGCCGGCGCGGGTGCTGATGCAGGACTTCACCGGGGTCCCGGCAGTGGCCGATCTCGCCGCCATGCGCAGCGCCGTCGTCGCGGCGGGAGGCGATCCCGCCATCATCAACCCGCTCTCGCCTGTCGATCTCGTCGTCGACCACTCGGTGATGGTGGACCGGTTCGGCGCGCCCACCGCCTTCGAACAGAACGTGGAACTCGAGATGCAACGCAACCGCGAGCGCTACCGCTTCCTCCGCTGGGGGCAACAGGCGTTCGACAACTTTCGGGTAGTGCCGCCGGGCACCGGCATATGCCACCAGGTAAACCTCGAATACCTCGCCCGCGGCGTATGGACCAGCGACGACAATGGCCGCGCGCTCGCGTATCCCGACACGCTCGTCGGGACCGACAGCCACACGACCATGATCAATGGCCTCGGCGTCCTGGGATGGGGCGTGGGCGGCATCGAGGCGGAAGCGGCGATGCTCGGACAACCCATCTCGATGCTCATTCCCGATGTGGTCGGTTTCCGGCTCAGCGGCGAGTTGCCGGAAGGCATCACCGCCACCGACCTGGTGCTGCGCGTCGTCGAAATCCTGCGCGAGAAGGGCGTGGTGGGGAAATTCGTTGAATTCTGCGGCGACGGCCTCGACAACCTGCCGCTGGCCGATCGGGCCACCATCGCCAACATGGCGCCCGAGTACGGCGCCACCTGCGGACTGTTCCCCATTGATCGAGAAACCATCAACTACCTTCGGCTTTCGGGTCGGCCGGAGAAGATAGTGGCGCTGGTGGAAGCCTACGCCAAGGCGCAGGGCCTGTGGCGCGACGGCGGAGCGGAACCCGTGTTCACGGACACCGTCGAACTCGACCTTACCAGCGTGCAGGCCTCTCTGGCCGGTCCTCGCCGCCCCCAGGATCGCGTGGCCATGTCGGACCTCCGTCGGGCGTTCGACGAGTCGCTCGCGCTGCAAGGCAGCCGCGATGCGGGGCCGGTCCCGGTTCCGGGCGCAAACTACGACCTCGGCCATGGCGACGTGGTCATCGCGGCGATCACATCCTGTACCAACACGTCGAATCCGGCGGTCATGCTCGGCGCCGGACTGGTGGCGAAGAAGGCGCTGGCGCGCGGCCTGTCGGTCAAGCCCTGGGTCAAGACATCTCTGGCACCGGGGTCGAAAGTAGTGACTGAGTACCTCGCCAGGGCGGGATTGCAGGACTCCCTGAACCAACTCGGATTCAACCTGGTGGGCTATGGCTGCACCACCTGCATCGGCAACTCCGGGCCGCTCCCGGAGCCGATCTCGGCGGCGATAGAGAACGGCGACCTGGTCGTCTCCTCGGTGCTTTCGGGCAACCGCAACTTCGAGGGCCGGGTGCATCAGGAGGTCCGTGCCAACTGGCTCGCATCGCCGCCGCTGGTGGTCGCCTATGCGATCGCCGGAACCGTCCGCATCGACCTCGCATCGCAACCGATCGGCCAGGACCCGGAAGGCAAAGATGTGTATCTGGCAGATATTTGGCCGAGCAACACCGAGGTCGCAGAGGCTATGTCGTCGGTATCCGCCGACATGTTCCGCCACGAGTACGCCGACATCTTCGCCGGTCCCGACGCTTGGCAAGCGATCGACATCGGCGCCGCGGGCACCTATGGCTGGCAGAACTCGACCTACATCAAGCAACCGCCCTTCTTTAGCGTCGGCGGCGACCTGAACCAGGGCGTCGAGGTTTCCGGCGCGCGCATCCTCGCCATGCTCGGAGACTCCGTCACGACCGACCACATATCGCCCGCCGGCATGATCCAACCCGCGAGTCCGGCGGGCGAATACCTGCAACAGGCCGGCGTGCAGGTTTCGGAGTTCAACTCATACGGGTCTCGGCGCGGCAATCACGAAGTCATGATGCGCGGCGCTTTCGCCAACATACGCATCAGGAATGAAATGGTGCCCGGCGTGGAGGGCGGCTATACCACCCACATCCCGACCGGCGACCGCATATCGATCTACGACGCCGCCGTGCGCTACCAGGGCGAAGCCACACCGCTGGTGATTTTTGCGGGCAAGGAGTATGGCACCGGGTCGAGCCGGGATTGGGCCGCCAAGGGCACCCGGCTGCTCGGCGTCCGGGCCGTGATCGCCGAGAGCTTCGAGCGCATTCACCGTTCCAACCTCATCGGCATGGGCGTGCTGCCCCTGGTGTTCGGGGAAGGGGAGTCCCGCAGCACGCTGGGCCTGACGGGCGAAGAATTCGTGGACATCTCGATGCCGGAAGACGCTGGCGAAATCGCGCCGAGGCAGAATCTCGAACTCACGATCCGCCGAAGCGACGGCAGCACGGAATCCTTCATCGTGCAAAGCCGCCTCGATACGGACAACGAGATCCAGTACTACCGCGCTGGCGGCATACTGCAGTTCGTTCTGAACAAGCTCGTCTCGTCGGGCTAGCAGATAGTGGCGCTAACAGATCGACCGGGACGATATCGCCCAAATCCCATTCAAAGAGAACTTTCGATGCGTGACCGAACACGAACAGTAGCAATTGCCGCCATGGACATTCCCGCGGGAGCGAAAGCGTCCAACTACCCAGAACCGTTCTACAGCCGTATGACCAAACGCGAGAAGAAGCAGTTGGGCGAATACTTTGGCTTGAAGAATTTTGGAGTAAACCTGACCAGGCTGGCGCCGGGCGGAGAATCGGCGTTAATGCACGCTCACAGCAAGCAGGAGGAACTGGTCTACGTCCTCGACGGTGAAGCCACGCTGATAACCGAGTCAGGCGAAAGCAAGTTGTCGCCGGGCATGTGCGTGGGTTTTCCCGCTCAGGGCGAGGCGCATCATCTGGTCAACGGCACCGACAAAGACGTGTTCTATCTGGAAATTGGAGATCGGACCAAAGGAGACGACGTCAGGTACCCACACGACGATATGCGCGCCGGTCTGGTAGAAGACGGTACATGGCAGTTCGTTCACCAGGACGGCACGCCGTACTAGGAGATTCAGGCGGCCAGGTCTGCCAGGCAACCGGTCTCGCGCAGCAGCGCGTTGACGCGCGCGTCTCCGCTGACCCGCTGGTACTTCGATTTCAGCACTCCGAGCGAGCGCGCGTGGTACTTCTGCGGCCTCTGCGTCCAGGCGTTGCCCTTGAGTTCCACCGTGAATTCCTCTTCGCCAGCGATGATGGCGGCGGCGTTCGCTGCGCTCCAGGGCAAAAACAGCGCGCCCACCTGGTCGGCGAGCAGCGGCGTCAACGACGGCGCCAGTGATTCCCATGGCTCGAATTCGCTCAAGGCCTTGGGCGCCAACATGCGGTCCACCCAGGCCGAGACGTTCGGCGCGCTGGCCTCGATGATCTGCCTCGGCGTGTGATCGCGCCGGGCACTATATATCTGTCCCCAGAGCCCGAAGTCGGCGAACGCCGGACGGCCGCCGAAGAGATACGGGCGGCCGGCGAGATGGGCTTCCAGGAAGCCCAGCGCGTCCTTGAACGAGCGTTCGATCTGCGGCGCAGTCACGGCGTTGGAGCCGACGAACCACACGCGGTCAACCATTCGTTCCCGAACGGCCTTTGCGGCCTGGTCGATCTGCGCGGCCGTCGCGTTCGGCATCGAGGACGCCGCCAACCTTCGGGCGCAGCCGATCTGGTCGATCTCCCGCGCCCAGCGCAGGTGGAACATCCACTTGTTGCCCCATTCGTCGCCGAATTCCTCGAGCAGCGCCGAAACGAATGCGGACACAGCGTCTGGAGGGTGGATGCCGGGCTCGCCGAACTCGGGTTCGAGCGCCTCGATGATCGGCGTCGAATCCTGTATGCCGCGCTCGTCCGGCGTCACCACGAGCGGGATCAGGGGCCGCCGCGCGTGCTTCTGGAACAACTCGGAAGCTTCATGGCGGGGCAGCCATTCGTGGGCGATTCCCTTGTAGCGAAAGTACGACCGCACCTTGACCGAATACGGCGAATCCTCCGCGCCGATGACCCGATAAACCTCCACCATGCCTGTCTCCCGCAAGTACCGCCCGCCATTGTCTTGCACATCCACTGGCTTTGCCCGTCGGCCACGACTGCCGGCCGGACACAGATAACCTACCCGGTTGTGGACGGCAGAATGGCGCTTCCCTCCTGCGCCTGACGCCTTGGAAGGAGCATGCAGGAAACGCCAGTCGGATGAGATCATCCGCGCCGCAGTGCCAACCTGGTTCACAATCTTCGTGATATAGGCCTTGCTGAATCGGTTCGGGTTCTTGCAGAACGGGATGTTCCACTCGCCGCGCTGGTTGAACCGCATCATGCCGTTGAAGCCGGCGCGCGACAGGAACAGGAAGTCGAGCGGATCGTGGGTTCGGTTGAAGCGGTCCCTGACGAGGTTGTAGTGGAGGCCGCCAACGGTGCGAAGATTCGCTCCCTCCGCTTCCAGATATGTCCGCACGCGATCAGGGCAAATGACGCCTCGCTGCACTTGCCGATAGAACCGAATGACATGCGGGTTGGCGTCGCCCAGGACCGCGCGCCGGAAACCGCAGTTGAACGCGACGACGCCCGTGCCGAGGAAAGGTTCGATCCAGCGCCCTTTCGCGTCCGGCACCAGCGATTGGATCCACGGCACCAGCTTCGTCTTGATGCCCTGGCTCTTGATCGGCGGAACGATGACTGGCACCCGTGCTCTCCGTCGCTTTGGCGATTCCCGGATGCGCATTGTTTCACTCGCGGCAAACGCTTGCCAAACGCACCGGGCGCACAGGCTGAAGCCTCTCGCATCCATGTGGTAACGTCGCGCGCCACGCATCGCCAAGAGGAATCAGCATGACGGACGCATCCCCGCTACCGGTCGGAGACCCCAAAGCCCTCGGCTTCGATTCCAAACGCCTGTCGCTCATCGGTCCAGCCATGCAGCGTTACGTGGACGACCGGCGCGTCCCGAACCTCATAACGCTCGTCGTCCGGCGCGGGCGTCTGGTCCATCTCGACGCACGAGGCGTGCTCGACTTCGACACCGGCGTCCCCGCACCGACAGACACGCTGTGCAGGATGTATTCCAACACGAAGCCCGTCGCCAGCGTGGCCACCATGATCCTGTTCGAACGCGGCGTGCTCACGCCGGACGATCCGGTCGCGAAGTTCCTGCCGGAGTTCGCGCACAGCCGGGTGCGGGTGGCCAGCGAGCCGATGACCACCGAACCGGCCAAACGACCGATCACGATACGAGACTGCATCACCAACACGACGAGCTTTACCGACGGGGCGACGATGCCGAGTTTTTATCGCCAGCAATACGCCGAAGCGCTCAAGACCCTGGGTTGGATGCCCCGCGACGACAGCGATTCGCCGGGACCGAGCAACCGCGAGCGCGTGCGGGCGCTGGCCGAGATTCCGCTCGCTGCGCAGCCGGGAGAGCGTTTCGTCTACCACATGGGCTATCCCGTGCTGGGCGCCGTCCTTGCCGAGGTCTGCGGGCAGCCGCTGGACGCCTTTTTCCGGGACAACATCTTCGAACCCTTGGGCATGGTTGATACGGACTTCTACCTCAGGGATGGCGCATTGAATCGTTTCGGCGCGTGTTACGCGCCGCGCAAGGAAGGAGACGAGATCCGCTTGGCGGCGGCGGAGAAAGCCGAGACGAGCGAGAAACACCTCGGTCCCCGAACCGAGTTCGGCGTCGGCGGTGACAGCGGCGGCATCCTCTCCACCGCTGGCGACTACGCGCGTTTCGGCCAGATGCTGCTGAACGGCGGCGAGTTGGACGGCGTGCGCATCCTCGGACGCAAGACGGTCGACATGATGCTCGGCAACCATACGGGAGACCTGCGCATCGCGATGATCGGTCCGGGTTTTCATTGGGCACTGGGCGTCGCCGTATACCACGGGGGTGATGGCTTTCCCCTGATGCGCTCGGTCGGCACATACGGTTGGGGCGGCGCGGCTGGAACCACCTACTTCGCCGACCCGAGGGAGGAACTGTTGGCCGTCTGCCTCACCCAGGTGCTGAATCACGGCATGATGCCGAACAACAACTACTCGGAGGAATTCCAGCGGTTGGTATATCAGGCCTTGGCGTAAGGGCAAACGCGACCCCGAAGGACCCGAAGCATCGCCCGGTCAAAAATTCGCAGTAAGCTGAGAGTTCCCTGCCAGCCGACGCGGGGGGAATAAACTGCAGTGGCACGATCATGTTTCTGTCGGGCTCGATGTGTTCGCCACCCGGCGAAGCGATTGACGAATCGAACCGGGACGTTAGCCTGGCGATCGTCCCGTACCGTCCGCCAGACCAAGACACGATCAACCTCGAAATACGCGTGAACGAGGCGATTGCGCATCTCTTCCCATGGAATGTCAGGGTAAGCCGTTCTCGTGGTGTCACTTACCTTCGATGCCGCCTCGCCGACGATCTCTATCGCCTTGAGAACCGCATTTTGGTGCAAGCGGCTGTCGTCGAATTGAGAGAACTTCAACCCGCTTGCAAATTCCGCGGCATCGCGTGCTGCGAGCAACATGTCGAGCAACCACGCATCGTCACGCCGCATAGATTGTCTCTGCGGAGTCGAGGATGGAGTCGCGGCGTATGTAGTTCCGACTCGCCTGAACGGTCGCCCGATCCACGAGGTCGACCCGGCGCCCGAACAATCGGCTCAGTTCGTCCTGCATACGCACGATATGAACCAGTGTCCAGCCAGCTGTCGGCGCGAAGTGTACGAGAACGTCGATGTCGCTTTCGGAGCCGAAATCATCGCGAAGCACCGAACCGAACAACGCGAGCTCCACGATTTGCCAGCGCTTGCAAAAAGCGACCAATTCGTCTCGCGGTGGCCCGAAATGCGCATTCATGTTTGAGTTGCCTGGTTTGCATCAACGTCGAACCCCGCGTTCTGCAACTCTTGGATGAGGTTCAATTTCCAAAGGAACCTTGCTACCAGAGCTTTGGTGCCCTCGTCCCTACCGTGTACAACAAATATCTCCCCTGTGTTTTGTGTCTCGCTCATCCGGCCATCGGAAGGTTCCGTTGTCGGACTGTCAGCCTCCCAATATTGCTCGATCTCATCAAGCATTGAGCGGAGCAGTGTATCGGCCTTCTCCAAACCCCGAATATATGCCTGTTGCCAAATCACGTCCGGACTCGAATCAAAGGGTGTCACAACCCCGCTATACATGATCCTGGAGAATTCCTTGACATGGGAAGATTGGTCGCCGAACAGATGCTTTATGGCGACGCATGTATCTCTCCGCCACTTGTTAAGTCGTGGGGAATCGTGCAACCGGGCGGGTTCGTGCTGCTGTTGTTGCAGCTCCGGTATTTCTTGCAGCGCCCCTTGCAGACGCTTGATAGCCCCCGATTTCAGCGGGCGCGCATCCTCGGGGTTTTCGTTGGGGCCATGGGCATCGCCACATACCGAAGGACTCGAATCGTCGGCCCGTCAGAGGTTTCTGCCGCGTTCGCACCTGGGACCGATCTACGACCACCACAGCCGCGTCGCTTTCTGCGGTGCCATCGACGTGTCCGCCACCGGATTGGAGGTATCCGATGCCCGCGAAGTCCACGCTCCGGCGGGCACCGTCACGATACACCACGCCCGTCTTGTGCATGGATCGGCGATGAACGCGTCAGAACGCCAACGACGCGCATTGTTCTACGAATATGCGGCGGTCGACGCTTGGCCGCTCGCCGGAATTGACCAACTTGGAGATCTGGACGAGTTCAACGGCCGCATCGTCCGGGGGAAGGCGACCTTGCTTCCCCGGCTGGAGGCCGTGCCGGCGCGCATGCCGCTACCGGCGGCATCCCACCAGGGATCCATCTACGAGAATCAGCGCACCCTCGAAACCCGACAATCCACAAATCTGGGGCGCAGTTCCGAAGCGGAATAGTCAAAAAACGCATCCTCAATTGCAATTTCTTATTCTTTTATGTAGTAGAGCCATACGAAGCGAAGTTGCCACGATGCTGAATCGTTCGAGTCAAGGGGAGGAACCGGAGTGCCGCGACTGATTTGCCTTGGAGTCCTACTGGTCGCCGGCATTGCGCTCGTTTCCGTTCCTGCGTCCGCGTCCGGCTCCGTCGCGCCGGGCGGCGGAAAGATCAACACTCGAGCGGCGTATTCGTTGGGCAAGTCGATCGCTTTCCGCGAATTGGTGTGCAGGACGTGTCCGATCACGCGACGCGAACTCAATCGTGCTCGGGCGCGAAGTTTGAAGGACAGTCTCGAGTCGGCATTCGACGAGAACAAGGTCAGCACGCCGGACGACGAGCACGTCAAGGTGCTGTGCAACGGCAAGGCCGAGGATTGCGCCGCGAGATTGGAACTCGTGAACTACTACCTCACGCGGCGCTACAGATTGTAATGGTCAGGAATCAGGGAATGCACCGTCTACTCGCTACGACACTGACCTGCTTGGCTGTCGTTTTCTGCCTGTCTTCGCGGCCCCTGTTCGCGGACGCTACCGCCTGGTTGCCCGAACCCGGCACGGGCCACCTTAGCCTGTCTTACGTTTCGCAATCTGCCGAGGAGTTCTACCGCGGGCAGGAGAAACGTCCGTTGCCCGGCGGCGGACAGGAGGATCTTTCCCAGACCACCGTCTGGTTGGGCGGGACCTACGGCTTCAACGACAGTTTCGCTCTCGATGTTCAGACGGGCTGGGCGAAGAGCCAGTTCATGACCGGACCGGGTATACCGACCCCGAGCGAGAGCTTCAGCGGCATGGTGGATGCGAATATCGGTCTCACTTGGCGTATCGTTGACGAGGTCGTCACAGATCTGCCAAGCGTGGCCCTACGCGCTGGCGTCATTCTCGCTGGCGGCTACGAGACGGGTTTCATCAACTCGCTCGGAGACGGTGGCGACGGCTACGAAGTGTCCCTGGTCGTCGGCAAGTTCCTGGGCGACCAACTCGGCCTGTCCGCGGAACTGGGACTCAGGAACCGCAATGCGAGCATCCCCGGGGAGCGTTTCGCCAACCTGTCCGGCATCTGGTTCCTGAACGACTCCCTGACGCTCGGTGTTGAATACAGGATGGTAAATTCCACGTCTGGACTGCAAATCGGCGGTCCGGGATTCGCACCGAACCGATTTCCGGAAATCGAGGAAGACACGCAGACGCTGGGGGCAAGGCTCTACTACAGCGTCAACGAGAACGTCAGCCTGAGCCTGTTCGGAGGGTCGGTCATCGACGGACGCAACGCCGCTGCTTCAAGCATATTCAGCGCCTCGGCAAGCTACTCGTTCGATTTCTTCTTCTAAAAGCCCCGAACCGCCAACGGGCGGTCCGAGCCGGCCTGATCCCGCCCTACGCTTCACTTGGCCCGGCGCCTGTTGGTTGTCGCCTGCCGCCAGCGTAGCTTCGCGATCATCGAAAGAATTCCCACGCTGGCGCCAACGACGCCTCTCAAGGTCCCTCCCACCTTCGACTTTCCGAAGCGTCTGCGGTACGTGTCTACGGGCCTTTCGACGACTTGCAGGTTGCACTGGATCGCCTTGATCTGCATCTCGATCGTCCAGCCGTACGCCTTGTCGCGCATGTCGATCAATCCGAGCGCATCGGCGCGGATGGCGCGATAAGGGCCAAGGTCGGTCACACGCTTCCCCCAAAACAGGCGGATAAGCAAGCTGGCCAAGCGGTTCCCCGCGCGCTGCGCCGCCGACAAGGCGCCTGGCTCCATTCGACCGAGCGCCCGGGATCCCAGGGCAAGATCGGCACCGGCGGCGATGGCATCAAGCAGCCTGATGCACTGCGCCGCCTCGAACGACCGGTCGCCGTCCGTGAACAGCACTACATCCACCGCTTCGAGCGCGTCGATTGCAGTGAGGCAAGCGATGCCGTAGCCGGGCCTGTCCTGGCGAACAATTCGCGCCCCGGCTTCCCGCGCCCGCTGCGCCGTGGTATCCGTCGAACCGTTATCGCAGACCACGAAGTCGTCTATCAAGGGTTGCTCGCCGTCCCGCAAGGCGATCAGTTCCTGAACAACGGCACCGATGTTGTCCTCCTCGTTCCTCGCTGGAACGACCACGCCAACCGTCAAGTTCTTGTACATGGGACCTACACTAGCCATCGCCCTGGCGGGCCGTGTTTTGTCCCCACCCACGCGTGTTGCCGCCGCTGCCTCACCAGGGGCCGCACGGCGACGTCCTCAAATTCCGGTCAGTAACGTTACGTCCGACTGAATCGTCCGACACTTCGGCACGGGAGCGCCAACGCACTTGGAGCGATACCTGAAGATGGCCGTGTGCACCTGCGGTTTGGTGCAACTATTCCCTTGCGTGAACGCGAACTCCCAACCTCTGACCAACCCGACCGTGTCGCGTGCCAACGCGTCCAGGAACCGGGGCCTTGTCGCGTTGGAGCTATCGCCGACCACGGCTGTTTCGTCATCCACCGTCTCACCCTGTTCATTGAGCGCGTAGCGAACCATGATGACCGCTCCGCCGTAGTTCACCCGCTCTCCGCCGGGATAGAAGTCTCCGCCAGTAGCGAACTCGGGCTTCAGTTGGGCCGCGCACGGCGCAATGCCGGTCTGAGGTTGGCCTCCGGACGTTTCGGGGGTGGTCTGTTCAAGCGCTATCCGCGCCTCCTCCCCCGCGTCCGATTCCACCGCCGGTGCCTCGATCGCCCGGGGCGGCTCGGAAGACGCCGCTTCGGAACGCCCGGATTCGGCGATCGATTCCTGACGTGCCGCGTCTTGCGCCTGTCGCGCGACCAACGCCTCGGCCGACCGACGTTCGATCTCCGAACGCTCCGATTCAAGGCGCTGCCGTTCCGTTTCGAGGCGCTGCCGCTCCGTTTCGCGTTCTGCCTCTCGGGCCCGTGCGAGTCCCTGCTGCTGTCGCGACTCAGCTTCTCGCGCCTCCCTGGCCTGCTGTTCGTCGGCAGCCAATTGTCGAGCCGCTTCCAGGGCTGCCCTTTCCTTCTCGACTTCCGCCAGCGCGCGCTCTATCTGTTCGCGCTCGAGCCGCAACTGCTCTCGTTCCAGTGCCGCAAGCTCAATCTCCGTGGGCTCGCTCGCGAGGGATTCCGCCTCATAGGCAGCCATCACGGGCTGGTCTTCGAACTCGATACCCGTACCGGAGAAGTCGGCAAAGTAGTCCCGCCAGAAGTCCTTGTGGTCGGTCCTGGTCTGCGAGTCCTCAGTCACGCCTCGGCGGGGCACGTAAAAGATCTTCACGCGGAGGTCGTCAACGGCGTGCAGTAGAGGGGCGAGGCTGGTCTGTGTATCCCTCGGATCGCCGGAGTCCCTGTATTCCACACCCCGTTCCGGCTCCGAGTGCCATGTGGCGTGTTGCATCATGTCCGAAAAGATGTAGAGCGAGCGCCGCCCGGAAAACTCGGCGAACTCCAGGATCGTATCTTCGATGGCCTCGACCAGGTAAGCGTTCGCGACCGGCGCGTCGCGTTGTTGGATAACCAATCCGTCGAGGCGGCTTCGCAACGCGTCCCGCCACGCGCAAAACCGGCTCGCCTTGTCGCGGACGGATGCCGACAACGCAGCCGGGAGATCATCGCAGTCGCGCCTGAGCGCCGTGCCGCCGACCGTCAACTCGGCGTTATCGTAGGGTTTGCAGGTGTGATCCAGAGGAATCCTCGGCGCGGCCGCAGTACCCGCCAGGGCGAACACCTGCAGCTCGGCATTGGCGTCGAGATCCATCGCCACTTCACGCAGCAGGGCACCGGGAAGCGAAGTGTGTTCGACATCCAGCGGCTTGCGCAGGTCGAGCAGGAACACCGCCCGCTCCGATATATCGTCCGCCCGACTCGGACACAGGTCGCGCTCAATCGCTATCTCGTCCCTGGGCGCATCGATGAACAGCATCAGCCCGAGTACGGCGAGCAATACCAAAACCGGCGGGATGTAGATCAACAGGCGCCGCTGGGAGCGCAGGGACGATTGGAAAGCGCGGAGAACTGCCACGTCGATTACGCCTGTTGCTTCATCCCGACATTATGTCGGCTAGTCCGGAACCGTTCCAGCAACGTTGGACGTAACCACTTCTTAAGGGACGCATATCTGGAAGTCGCTCCGATTTGTGTGGAGAATGCTTAGGCTCCCGCCGGAGGCGCGCCCCGGCCGGAAGAAACCGCTTCAACACGAATAAAGTCAAGGCACGATCATGAGCAACAGACAGAAGTTCTACATCAACGGCGAGTGGGTCGCGTCGTCCACCGGAGAAACCCTGGAAGTGGTCAACCCGGCAACCGAGGAGCCGATCGACTCCATCGCCATGGGCGGACCGGCGGATGTCGATGCGGCGGTAGCCGCGGCCAGCGCCGCATTCGAGACCTGGTCCCTGACTACGCGCGAGGAGCGCGTCGAAGTGATGGAATCGCCAAGGCTGCCGTCGAACAGGTGAGAGTCGGCGACCCGCAATCGCGGGATACGACCATCGGGCCGGTGGTGTCGGCAGTGCAGTTTGAAAAGATTCAGAACCTGATACAGAAGGGCATCGAAGAAGGCGCAACGCTCGAGACCGGCGGCCCCGGTCGACCCCAGGGCCTGAATCAGGGCTACTACGTCAAACCGACCGTGTTCTCGAACGTCACCAACGACATGACGATCGCCCAGGAGGAGATCTTCGGACCCGTTCTGTCCCTGATCGGCTACGAGGACGACGAGGACGCCGTGCGCATAGCCAACGACACGATCTACGGACTGTCGGGGTATATCTCGTCAGGCGACCCGGAGCGCGCCAAGGCCATCGCTCGTCGCATTCGCACCGGCAACGTGCATCTGAACGGTGCGACCGTCGATAACAGGGCTCCGTTCGGCGGCTACAAGCGGTCGGGCAACGGTCGCGAGTGGGGTCAGCACGGATTCGAGGAGTTCCTCGAAGTCAAGGCGGTAATGGGCTACAACGCGGCGGGCTGAGCCGGGCCCGAGGCCGTCGGATTCTTGCTCGGGCTTCCGCGTGAGCAAGAATCCTGCCTCCCCAAGCCAACCGTTGAAGCGAGGTCAGGAAGCTCGGGTTCCCGAGAAGCTGGCATTGCCGAAAGCGCCGAGCGCGACGTTCCCCGAGATCTCATCCCCATTCACCGTCGCCGAGAATTCAAGCGTCATTTGCATTGGGGACGTGATGTTCGCTTTCCACGACAAGGAGTCTCCGTCCACAGAACCGTCTTCGATATTGATCGTGCCCTGCGAGCCTGCCATGTTTCCCGTCAGCGAATTGCCGTTCGTCGCGAACGTGATTGTCGCGGATTGGGGACCCATGGGCGTATTTGTGACCGTGTTCCAGACTCCGTCCACATTGCTCATTGCTTCGTTCTCCTATGCATCCTGGAGGTGTGCGTGGGCCGATTTCAGTATGACAGAGTGGGCGAGCGGCTGTACAGTTGGCGGCCACGTGCATGCGATACCGTCGACCCGATCCCGTGGCCCAAGATAGACCCCCTGTGTCGGACAGGCGATCGCCCGGCTCTCAGCAGCGGCGCCTCCTAAGCAGACGACTTTACGGCAAGTGGGCGTTGCTCGGCGCAGTAGTCCTGATATTTGCCGGCGCCTATGGTCCCGGCCTCATTCGCGGCAGCGCCACGCTCGTTGTCGATTCCACGCCCCCCGGAGCGACTGTGGTGCTGAACGGTGACGAGCGAGGCGTTACCCCGATAGAAATCTCGGATGTCCCGCCGGGGGAAGCGGTACTGCACCTGCGCCATCCCTATCGTGGCACCTCCTTGACCCGCCTGACGTTGGAACGGGGCGACAAAAAGACGCATCGTGTGTCCTTTGCCCCGGCCTTCGGCACATTGGAGTTGGCGACAAATCCGCGGGGGGCGCGCGTGATCCTGAACGAGCGCTCGCTGGAAGAGGTCACGCCGATTACTCTAGACCCAATCCCGACCGGCAAACACGCGGTAGAAGTGTCGATCTATGGTCGCGAGACGAAGACGGCGACCCTCGAGGTATTTCCCGGCACAAAGACCGAGCATGTATTCGAACTGGAACGCGTTCCCATGGGTCAACTGTCGCTGCAACTCACCCCCGCCAACGCATCGGTCGAGCTACTCAAGGCGCCACTGCCCTACACGCCTGGCGTCCAGCTTCCGATCGGCGCCTATGGATTGCGCGTCTCGTCGCCCGGCTACGATGCGCAAGAAATGGACCTGGCCGTCGTCCGCGGTCCCAACATCGTCAGCGCCACCCTTGTGCGGCAATACGGACGGCTGGGGATTTCCATTCGACCTGCTCACGCCGCCGTGACAGTGGTACCGGAATCGGAACATGGTCGCCCGGAGCCGTACGCCGAGCAAATGCTCCTGCCGGCGGGTCCTTTCACCATCCGGGCCACGGCGATGGGCTATCGAAACCTCGTCCGCAACCTGACCATGACACCCGCCGGCGTGGCGCTGCGCCTCGACATGCAACGTTTCAATGTCACGCCGGGACGGCGAATCCGCGACGAGATGAAGTCCGGCGGCGAAGGGCCGGAACTTGTGATCGTGGATTCCGGGACATTTCTCATGGGTACGGATGTTGGCGCCCGCGACGAGCGTCCCGCTCACGAAGTTCGGGTAATGGAGCCCTTTGCCATCGGCATATACGAAGTGACCATCGACGAGTTTGATCGCTACCGCAACAAGGCGCAGCCGAAAGGACAAGACCTTCCAGTCACCGACCTCTCGATCCGCGATGCGCACGCTTACGTGGCTTTCCTCTCGCGCGAGACCGGCTATACCTATCGATTGCCGAGCGAAGCCGAGTGGGAGTACGCGGCGCGCGCCGGCAGCGATACCCTCTACTACTTCGGCGACGACGCCAACGCGCTGTGTGAGCACGGCAATGTTGCCGACAAAACCCTTAAGGAGCTCTTTCCCTACTACGAGACGGCGAACTGCGAGGACGGGATCGTTCGCCTGGCACCGGTGGGGAGTTTCAAGCCGAACGCGTTTGGGTTGTACGATGTCATCGGCAACGCGGAAGAGTGGGTCGCCGACTGCTGGCACGGATCCTACAAGGACGCGCCTCGCGTCGCGCGCGCATGGGATCCTCACTGCCCCCGATCAAACGTCGTTCGCGGCAGCGCGTTCGACGCTCCGCCCGAATGGCACCGGATGACGTTTCGCACCATGGGCGGCGATGCGTCGGACTCTCGGGGGATGCGGGTTGTGCGGGAACTCTAGAATAGCTTTCGAGGAGACAAGCGAAATGACGATAACCGACGCCAATGGCGGCGAGAGTTGGAACCTGTCGAGCGAGTACGCCACACCTGACTGTGCGGAAATCGACGACGACTTCGCCAGGATCGACGCGCTGTTCGACGCGCACGATCGCGTGGCCACCGTCCTGCGTTCGCTGCTTGAAGACGCCGAAACACTGTCGGGTGACAGCACCGAAACCGGCATCGAAGCCGCGCGCGAAGCCTTCGTCCTGGGCGAGGCGGCCGAGCGGCTTCTCAACGATATCGAAACCTATGCCGAATGCCGCCTGAGCGTGGATAGCTCCGATGAGGCGGCGCAGGCATTGATCGGACGCCTGCAGGCGTACCTGAAACGCAACGACGCGATCTCGGAACCATTGTCGCAGTTTCTTGACCGCGTTCCGGACGCTTTGGCGGAAGCCTTCCTCGCCGATGAGCGAACCGCACCGGCGCGTTTCGTCGTCGAACACGCGCGCAAGCGTCGCCGGGAGCGCCTGAGCCTCGAGCAGGAGACACTGGCCTCCAGCCTCGCGCAAGACGGAATTCACGCCTGGGGGCGACTCTACGGTCAGCTCTCCGGCACGTTGACTTGCGAAATTCCCGACGCCGGCGCGACGCGCACCGTGGGTCTCGCCGAAGCCAGCGGCTTGATGCTTACAGCCGACGATGGCGTGCGCGAGAAGGCGTGGCGAGCGATCAACGCCGCGTGGGACCAACATGTCGAGTCCTGCTCGGCGGCAATCAACGCGATTGCCGGATGGCGTCTGGAAATGTGCGGCCGCCGCGGCACGCACTTCCTCGACGCTCCGCTGCACATGAATCGCATCGAGCGCGCGACGCTCGACACCATTCTCGACGTGGCCGAGGAAGCGATGCCGCTGGCGCGCCGTGCCGCACGGCTGCAAGCCAAGGCCTACGGCAAGCCTCGCTACGGTCCGTGGGATCAACGCGCGCCGGCCCCCTCGACAGGCGAGCGCGAGTCAGGGGCGATCCCGTATCGGGAGGCGATCGAGATCATCGCGACTTCATACGGGTCGATCGACCCGCGCATGGGCGAATTCGTGCGCATGATGTCGTCGAAGCGCTGGATCGAAGGCACCGTAGGCGGGCGCAAGCGCCCCGGAGCGTACTGCACCAACTTCAGGAAATCGCGCACGCCGCGCGTCTACATGACCTATACCGGAGGCGCCAGCGATGTGATCACCCTGGCGCACGAACTCGGACATGCGTTTCACGCGTGGGTAATGCGGAAACTCCCCGACTGCCAGCGCAGGTACGGCATGTCCATCGCGGAAACAGCCAGCACATTCGGCGAGACCATCGTGCGCAATGCGCTCCTTGAACGCGCTGGGACGCAGGCGGCGGAGCTCGACATCGTGTGGCAGGAGGCCGAAGCGCTGATAGCGTTCATCCTGAATATTCCCGCCCGCTTCGAGTTTGAACGCAACTTCTACGAAGCGCGCGCCGAACGACCGCTGCGACCCGACGAGTTGAAGGACATGATGAGCGCCGCCTGGCGCAAATGGTACGGAGACAGCCTGGCGGAGCCGGACCCGTTGTTCTGGGCGAACAAGCTCCACTTCTACATTTCCGGGTTGAGCTTCTACAACTTCCCCTACCTGTTCGGCTACCTTTTCAGCCTTGGGGTCTATGCGCGCCGAGAGGCCGCAGGTGCCGAGTTCTTTCCGCGCTACGAGGCCTTGCTGCGGGACACGGGACGCACCACCGCAGAGGAACTCGCGCACAAACATCTGGACGCCGATTTGACACAGCCGAATTTCTGGCGCGGCTCGATCAGGATGCTCGAATCGCGCATCGACCACTTCGAAACGCTGGTCGAGCGGGTTGCCGTCTAGTGCCAAAAAAACAGTCGCCTGTCGGGCGCCGTGTTTTGCCCTGACTTGACCTGGGTCGGCTGGCATCGCGCCACCTGCGCCGTCTTCCTTCTCATCGTCGCGACCGCCGCCGACGCAGCGATTCCGGGGCAGCGAGAAGCGGAAGGATGGGCCGGGACGGATGCCTGCGCGCGGTGCCACGCTGCGCAGCACGAGGCTTGGCGCGGCTCCCACCACGATCTGGCGATGCAGCCAGCCTCCGAGACAAGTGTGCTCGGCGCTTTCGACGGGCGTCATGTCCGACATCACGGCATCGCCTCGAAATTCTTCCGTCGCGATGGCGGCTATTGGATCGAGACGGACGGTCCGGACGGCAAACTTCAAGCGTACCCGGTCGCCTACGCCTTCGGTGTCTATCCATTGCAGCAATATTTGCTGGCGCTGCCCGGCGGACGCCTGCAGGCGTTCAGCATCGCCTGGGACAGCCGTCCCGCCACATCCGGTGGGCAACGTTGGTTCCATTTGCGCGGGTCGAGCGATTGCGGTGGCCAAGTGGACGCGGACGATCGTTCCATGGTCAATGGCGGTGCCGCGCCATCAGCGACACCGAACACGCCGGTCGTACAACGGTGCTATGAGACCGCGCAAGTCGATGCGCGGGATCCAATGCACTGGACCGGCAGCTACTACAACTGGAACTCGCGCTGCGCCGAGTGTCACAGCACCAACCTGTCGAAACGTTACGACCCGAACTCGGGCACCTACGCAACCACCTGGAGCGAGATCAACGTCGGCTGCGAAGCCTGCCATGGGCCGGGTGCGCGACACATGGCACTGGCCGACGCGGGCCGGCTGCAGGACGCACCCGATGCCGGCCTCGACGTTGACCTGCGAGATGCGGGCGCATGGCATTTCGTCGCCGACGAGACCATCGCGCGGCGCAGCTCGCCGGCCGAGAAACCGCGGCAGGTCGAGACCTGCGCGCGTTGCCATGCGCGGCGAACATCCTTGAGCGAGTATCGTCATGGCGCCGACCTGTTGGACACCCACCTCCCCGCTTTGTTGGAAGAAGGCTTGTACTACGTCGACGGCCAGATCCGCGAAGAAGTGTACGTCTACGGCTCGTTCGTGCAGAGCAAGATGTACCAGGCGGGCGTCACCTGCAGCAACTGCCACGAACCGCATGGCCTCGCATTGCGGGCGCCCGGCACCGCCGTCTGCGCCCAGTGCCACCTGCCTGCGGCCTACGACAACACAACGCATCACCACCACGCCGCCAGCTCGCCGGGGGCGGCGTGCGTCAATTGCCACATGCCCGCCACAACCTACATGTCGGTGGACCCTCGGCGCGACCACAGCCTGCGGATCCCACGACCGGACCTCAGCGCCATCACCGGCACGCCCAACGCCTGCAACGGGTGCCACGATGATCGGAGCTTCGCATGGGCCACGGACGCCTTGGAGAACTGGGGTGTCCGCTTTGCGGATGCCGGATCACATCCGGCGCGGGCCTTGCAGCGCGCCCGCCAGGGGGATGCACGCGCCGCGCGCGCGCTGCGGGCAATCGCGATGGACGATGACAGCCCCGCAATCTGGCGCGCCACCGCCACCGCGCAACTTGGTCGATTCCCCAGCCAACAGGTAGTGGAAAGCGCCGCGTTGCTGCTGACAAGCGACGACGCCATGCTGCGACTGGGGGCCGTGCGAGCGATCGAGTTCCTGCCTTGGCCGCAACGCCTGCAGATGCTTGAGCCCCATCTGGGAGACCCCGGCACCGCTATTCGGATTGAACTCGCGCGGGTGCTTGCCGACGTGCCGCAAGCACGCGTGGAGGAACGCGTTGCTGTCGCGCTCGCGGCACTCTTCGACGAATACCTTCAGTCCCTGGCCCGGCACGCCGACATGCCGGAATCACTATCGCAGCAAGGAGACTTCCTGATGGCGCAGCGGCTGTACGAGCGCGCCGAGAAAGCCTACCGCCAGGCTCTGGAGTCGGACCCGCAACAGGTTCCCACCCTGCTCAACCTCGCCGACCTCTATCGCGTGCTTGAGCGTGACGTTGAGGCCCGCACAGTCCTGAACACAGCCATTACCTCGGCACCCGCGCAAGCCGCACCGCACCACGCCCTGGGACTCCTGGAAACCCGCGCCGGCAACCAGGCGGTCGCGCTTCGACATCTTGAGCGCGCGGCGGCGCTGGAAATAGAAGGCATCCGTTACCGATACGTCTACGCCATAGCCCTGCACGACAGGGGCGACGCGCCAGCGGCGCTGCAAGTGCTCAGGTCCCTGCTGGACGCGGCACCCGGCAATCCCGATGTCCTGCTGGCGCTGGTGAACTATTCGCGCGGCAGCGGCCGGCTGGAAGATGCCCGGCGCTATGCTAGCGAACTGAGGAAACTGTTCCCCGGCGATCCCGCCATCCGACACCTTTACGAAAGCCTGTAAGCGCTTGAGGCGACCGTCCACAAGTCCCACGTCGCCTTGGTTTCCGGTTGCGGCTCAACGCCATCAGCCCCTGCGGCCAGCTCTGGCTTGACACCCCCGCTGCGCCTGCACAGACTCGGGCCATAACAGCAAGGAGACCGAACTGTCCATGATCGAAAGACACCTCGACATCGTGACCGCCGACGGCGACATGAATTCCTTCATCGTCTATCCGGAAGAGGGTGGCCGGTTTCCTCTCATCCTTTTCTACATGGACGCACCCGGAAAGCGCGAAGAACTGCATGACATGGCTCGGCGAATCGCCACCGTCGGCTACTACGTCATCCTGCCCAACCTCTACTATCGGGAGGTGCGCGAGTATCACATGTACCTTCCCGGCGCCACCCGCGAGCGAATGCGCGAACTGATGGACGGGCTGTCGAATGCCATGGTCTGCCAGGACACCCAGGCGATGCTCGATTTCGCTGCGTCCGAATCCTCCGCGCGCGGTGGACCCGTGGGGGCGGTGGGGTACTGCATGAGCGGCCCGTTCGTGTTCGCGGCGGCGGCCGAGTTTCCCGACCGCATCAAGGCGTCCGCGTCGTTGCATGGGGTGCGGCTCTACGGCGACGCTCCCGACTCTCCGCATAGAACGGCGGATCGCATTCAGGGGGAGATCTATTTCGGTTGCGCCGAGTCGGACAGGTGGGCGCCGCCCGAGTTGGTCGACGCGCTGGACCAGCACCTGGCGTCCACCGGCATCAACTACCGCATCGAATGGTATCCCGGCACGAACCACGGTTTCGTCTTTCCCCAGCGCGAAGGGATGTATCACAAGGCGTCGGCGGAGAGACACTGGGAGCGCCTCTTCGCGCTGTTCCAGCGCAATCTTTGACCCGGTCCAAGCGAAAGAAGACCCGGGTGAAAATCGCACCAAGCACCGGGACACTGGGTGCCGCCGTCACCGGCGTTCGTCTGAACGCGCTCTCCGATCGCGAGTGGCAAGCCATCGAAGACGCATTCCACGAATACGCGGTCCTCGTCTTTCCCGGCGCAAACCTGACAGAGGCGGAACACATCGCCTTCAGCCGCCGATTCGGTCCGCTCGAACGGACCCTGTCGCAACGCGCCGAAAGGCCAGAGATTTCGGAGGACACCTTTGGCCGTTCGACCAGTCCCGTGTCATGAAACGGACCACGGTGGCGGGCGATGGCGACAATCCCTGGACGATCAACGAAACTGCCGGGCATGGCTAATATGTCGGTGCATTCATCCTCGGTGAAACACCCGAGGTAGGGAAAACGTGAACGATCCCAATGCCATGCCGGTTGCCGGCGAGAGTCAGAGAGACCGCCTGGTCCCCTTCTCCAGCAAGTTCGCCTTCGGGGTCGGACAGTTTGCCGAGGGGCTGAAAAACACCGCGTTCAGCGTCTTTGTCCTGTTCTACTACAACCAGGTATTGGGACTGCCGGGCACACTCGCCGGAGCAGCGCTGTTCATTGCGCTGATGTTCGATGCCGTCACAGATCCCCTGGCCGGTTCCCTGTCCGACAACCACCGATCGCGCCTGGGTCGCCGCCATCCCTTCATGTACGCGTCCGCGTTGCCCCTCGGTTTGGCGTTCATCGGCCTGTTCTCGCCGCCAGGTGCATTGGGCGAATGGGGTCTTTTCGCATGGCTGGCCGTATTCGCGATCCTCACCCGCGCCGCGATGACGCTCTATCACGTGCCGCACCTCGCGCTCGGCGCCGAAATGACCGAGAACTTCAGCGAGCGGACCCGGGTGGTGGCATACCGGCAGTTCTTCAGCGCCGCCGGAACGGCGGCAGCGTGGATCATCGGCCTCACATGGTTCTTCGCCGACGCCAAGGGAGGCCGACTCGCCGTCGACAATTACCCGCCCTATGCCGTCACCCTGGCGGTATTGATGGTCGTGACTATCTGGTATTCCGCCTACGGGACGCAAAAGGAAGTGCCCTTTCTCGTGCAGCCGGCGCCAAGGCCCAGGAGCAATCCCGCGAGGAGGCTTTTCCTCGACCTGAGCGAAGGATTCAGGAACCGCTCCTTCACCTGGTTGTTCGGCGGGGTGTTGGTCATTTTCGTCATGGTCGGCGTCAACAACGTCCTGGATCTCTACATGTTCCAGTACTTCTGGGACCTGGTGTCCGGTGAGATGCTGCAGCTCCAGATGGCCGTAATCCTGGGGATGCTGATCGGCGCGTTCCTGACAGCGCCCCTGTTACGACGCACGGACAAGCGTTTCGGCGTCCTGCTGGGCACCGTCGTCTGGGCCACCTGCCAGGTCGTTCCCGTGGTGATGCGGCTCGTGGACGCCCTGCCCGCAAACGGAACGGAGGAACTCATCTGGACCCTTACGGGCTTCAAGTTCGTTCAGGGTTTGATCATGCAACAGGCGCTGGTCGCCTTCGGATCAATGATGGCCGATGTCGCCGACGAGCACGAACTCACGACCGGAGTGCGTCAGGAAGGCGTTTTCTTCGGCGCTATTGCCTTCTCGGGCAAGGCGACTTCCGGATTCGGCAACCTTATCGGTGGCATCGGTCTGGACATCATCAACTGGCCGCGCGGGCCGGAAATTCAAACTGCCGCCGACGTCCCGGCGGATACCCTCGTCGACCTGGGCATCCTGTATGGCCCCGTCGTGGCAGGCCTATCAGTCATCTCCGTGTGGTGCTTCGCGCACTACACGCTCACGCGAGCCCGCCACGCGGAAATCCTCGTCGCCCTGGAAGCCCAGCGACGCGAACGCCAATTGGAACCGGCGCGCTCCAATTCATGACAGCCCCCGGTCCGGCTGGACGCGAGCCTGTTTTGCGAGCCGTCGTCAGGCGGAGAGCGATACCGTTTCGGGCTCCGCGGACGTTCGGCGCCGCTCGAGTTCGCTGAGGAAGTCCCAGAGCCCCCGCGCGCACTCGTGAGCCGCCGCCTCGGCCAGTTCGCCCTGCTCCGGCGTCAAGCCGTCGATCTGCTCCCGCAGGGTTTGTGAGTGGTACACGTCGGCCTTGGCGTGAACCTTGAAGAACGCAAGCGTCCGCTCGTCAGTAATGTCGTAGGACTCGCGCAACGAAGTGACCTTGGTTTCGGCGATCTCCGGGATTTGCGACTCGTAGGCGTATAGCGCGCCCAAACCCTCCGCATAGGAACTGCGGATACGCCCGAGGAACGTGTCGATCAGCTTCTCCGTCGCCGCATCGCGGCAACTCTCGACCGCCTCGCGGGATTCGCCTAGCCCTTCGGCGAACCGCAGCCACAGCTCGGGATGGTGCTCGTCCCCGGCTTCCTCGTCGACCAGATTGTCGAGCAGCGCCTTCCTCGCGATAAGATCGTCGCACTGGGTATGCACGCCGCTGACATAGCGGGGAAACGCGAGCACATGGGCGAAATAGGATTTCGCATAGCCGCGCATATCATCTTCAGTCAGTTCGCCCGCGACCCAGGCGCGATAGAACGCGTGGTCCAGCAGTCGCGTAGCGGCGATGATCTCGTCCAGTCGAGCGGAAAACCTCATTTCGTTCCTCCTGAAGGCAGGTGTGGTTCATCCGATGGGGCGGGAAATTGTAGCGCACCAAGTGCTCGCCGATGCGACACAGGTTAGCCATTTCTGGTCGCTTCGCGCTAAGTTCACGGGCGTGCCAGTTCCCTCTCTGCCGTTCTCGAGGCGATCCGATCAGCATCGGCACGGCTAATTTGTTCTAAGCCCCGGGGGCGCGTTGGCGCGGTGTCCGAGGGAGTTTTTCGTCATCCGGAGGTAGTCGAAGACGAGCCGCGGGTTGCGGTTCAGGCGACGGGTGGCGGCGGCGACGCAGGGGTTGCCGTGGGCGCGGATGACGCCGATGGCGAAGCGGCGCAGGCGGGTGGTGTTCTCGGGGCCGTGGCCGGTGCGGATGCGGAGGCGGTCCTCGTCGAAGGTGTTGTCGAGGATGTTGTGGACGGACTCGACCTTCCAGTGGCCGCGGTTCAGTTCGAGGAGGCGTCTGGCGTCGGCGCTGTCCGGGGCGTGGCTGGTGATGCCGAGGGCGTGTTCGACGGAGGTCTTGCCGGACTTCTTTGCGGTGGCGGTGCGCTCGACGAGGAAGGCCTGGCCGACGTGGGGGAAGTTCAGGTAGCCGTTGAGGCGGGTGGTGGTCCAGATGGCGCGGCTTTCGACGCGGCCGTGCTCGAGGACGGGGGGCTCGCGGAAGCCGGGCTCGGCGCGGTCGGCGAAGAACACCCGGAGGTCGTCGAGGAGGGTCGGCTGGTTGTCCTTGGCGGTGAACACGAAGTGGGCGCCGCGGCGGCGGAGGAAGTCGGCGAGCTTGCGCTGGGTGAGCAGGGCGTCGGCGGTGAAGGTGCGGCCGGCGAAGTCGAGCCGGAGGCCCTCGAGCAGGGGGAGGACGGTGCCGATCTCGTTGGTGCGCTTGGTCTCGTCGTCGGCGCCGACGGGCAGGCGGCCGACTTTTTTTGGGTGTGGGTGATGCCGCCGCGCTGGCCGACGGCGCCCAGGATGTGCACCTGGCACTCGCCCTCGCCGATCTTGCCGGCGGCGGGCTCGGCGGCGTCGGCGTCGGTCCCGGGTTCGGCGGCGCGAGCCGGCTCGGGGGCGTCGGCCTCGGGCTCGTCCCGGTAGATGGCGTTGCGCATCGTCTTGCCGTCGATGGCGACGGCCTCGCCGTCGTCGCCGCGGGCGGCGTGGAAGCGCTGCAGGGCGCGGTCGAGCTGGGCGGGCTCGACGCGCACCAGGACGTCGCGGATGACGAACTCGCTGGGCACCTCGTGGCGACCGCCGCGGCGCCGGCAGCGGAACCGCTCGCGGGCGCGCGGCGACAGGTCGGCGGCCCACTCGGCCATGGCCTTGTAGCCGCGCGCGCCGCACAGCGTGGCACCGGCCGCGATGGCGAGCACGACCGGCAGCGGATGGCGGCGGCCCTGGCGGCGGCGCGGGTCGTCGATGTCGAGGAAGCAGTCGGGCAGGGAACGCATGGTGTCGGCGGAGATCATGGCCTTGGGGCCTCCGTGGCGGTCGGCGGGATCGAGCGCGGGCCGCGTCAAGCGCGCCCGCGCGTCGGGAACCAGGGGGCGGACGAACACCAGCTTGGGGCCGCCCGGCGCGGTGCCGTAGCCGCCGCGCACGCGCCGGAAGCCGCGCGTGCGGCCGACGCAGGTCCAGTTCGCGGCGCGGTACACCGTGCCGCGGTGCCGCGCCGGGTCGACGAACGTCTCCAGCAGCAGCAGCGGATGGCCGAAGCGTTCCGGCCAGTCCGCCGCCAGGCGCCGTGCGCACAGCGCCAGCGCCCGCGAGCCCAGGTTGGGCACGCGCGAGCCCGGCAGGATCAGGAACCGGCTGTTGTTCGCGACCAGGTGCAGCCGGTCGTACTGGGTGCGGAAGTCCCAGCCGATCCAGCGGTCCCGCGCGCCGCACTTCAGCGCCGGCGCCGAGAAGCCGAGCAGCGCCAGCCACTCGCCGCGCCAATGCGCGACGTACCACAGCGTCTCGCCGATCTTGGGCAGCGCGCCCAGGAAGTGGTGCGCCGCCATCAGGCGCCGGTAGCGAACCTCCTCTTCCCCGGCCGCCGCAGGCTCGACGGCCATCTCGCGCAGCTCCACGCCGCCCCGTCCACCGATCAAACACAGGCATTTCTACACCGGTTCGGCGCGGATGTCCAGCATTCGACGTAAGCCGTTCTTTCCGCTCGGGTTACCCGGGGAGGACAAATCCGTCCTGTCAGCATCGGCGCTCCGTCCGTCGGGATACACGTGCTGGGTTACAATCCCGCTCCCCTCTTTTTCGAGCACATCAGTGAGTCGGCTAACCAATCGGGCGGCGGCCGTCGCCGTCGGCGTCGCCTTTTTCGTCGGCTTGTTGGCGAGCTTGGCTGTCCGGCCCATCGGGGACGGAAGTCCCGTAGCCAAACCGCGCGAAGGGGTCGCCGCACCGCCCCAACTTCGTTGGCGCCTCCCCGTGGCATTTGCGACGAACCTGCCGGTACTCGGCGACAACATAATCTACGTCCAGAAGACCGTCGAAGCCGCTTCCGGCGGTCGAATCGTCATGCAAGTGTTCGAACCCGGCGAGATCGTGCCCCCCTTCAACATCGTCGACGCGGTACGCGAAGGCAAGGTACCGGCGGGCTACACATGGCTCGGATACGACCAGGGCAAGATCCCTGCCTCGCCGCTGATCGCCGCCGTACCGTTCGGCATGGAGCCATGGGAATTCAGCGCCTGGTGGTTCGACGCCGGTGGCCGCCTGCTGGCGGAACAGCTCTACGCCAAATATGACATCCACCCGATCTTATGCGGCATGATCGGTCCGGAAACCGCTGGCTGGTTCCGGCAGCCCATCGAGAGTCTCGAAGACATCGCGGGCTTAAAGATTCGATTTGCCGGCCTGGGCGGCAAGGTGATCGAGCAACTGGGGGCGTCCGTGACGATGATTCCCGGGGGCGAGATTTTCCAGGCGTTGGAAAAGGGCGCCATCGACGCCTCGGAGTATTCCCTCCCCATCGTCGACGAGGCCCTCGGCTTCGACCGCATCGCAAAGATCAACTACTTTCCGGGATGGCACCAGCCATTCAGCGCCGCGCACCTCGCGGTTAACAAGGCCGTCTGGGACAGCCTCGACGGGCCCCAGCGCGGCGTCTTGGAAGCGGTCTGCACGGCGGGCGTCACGCGCAACCTGGCGCACAGCGAAGCGGTGCAGGGGCCCGTCCTGGCGAGCTTCGACGCCAGGGGCGTGTCCACGCTGCGCTTACCGGAGCCGATCCTGCGCGAACTGGACCGGGTGACCCAGGCGGTGCTGGCGGAAGAGGCGGAGAAGGACGACGATTTCCGCACGATTTACGCGTCCCAACGCGAATTCCGCAAAGCTTACGCGCGCTGGAAACAGCTCGCCTACCTGCCGCGCGACTTCTAGAAGATGGAACTTCCGCAGACGACGTTTTCCAACGTCGTCGATCGGCTGATCACCCGCATCGGCAACGCCGTTTCGTGGATATGGGCGGTTTTGCTCGGCGTCATCGTGATCAACGTGTTCATGCGCTACGCGCTGGGCGAAGGCCGCATCGAGTTCGAGGAAATCCAGTGGCACCTGTATTCCATCGGCTTCATGATCGGTCTCGGCCGCGCCGTGGTCGACGACGCGCATATTCGCGTCGACATCGTGCACGAGAGATTGTCGCCGGTGATGCGGGCCTGGATCGACCTCTACGGCATCATGCTGTTTGTACTGCCGTTCGTCGCGCTGATGCTGATCTACGCGGTGCCCTTCATCGCCGACAGTCTCGCCACGTCGGAGACTTCGCCCTCTCCCGGCGGCCTGCCCTATCGCTGGCTGATCAAGTCGATGCTGTTCATCGGCTTCGCCCTGCTCGGGCTCGCCGCAGTGTCGCGACTGACGCGGCTATGGGCGTATCTCTTCTTCGCCAGGGACCGCGATGCCCGCTAACGAGATCCTGGCGCTGGCGATGTTCGTCGCCTTCATCGCACTGGTGTTCAGCGGGTTCCCGGTAGCCTGGATTCTCGCCGGTCTGGCCGTGCTCTTCACTGCGCTCGCCATCGTCTGCGAAGCCGACTTCGACATCGCCACCGGCGTCGATTGGGCGTACACGAGCCTCTCCGTCGAACGCGTCTGGAACGTCATGGAAAACTGGGTCATGGTGGCGCTGCCCATGTTCATCTTCATGGGGCTGTTGCTCGACCGCTCAGGCATCGCTGACCGACTGATGACGAGTTTCGCGCGGCTGTTCGGTCGCGTCGGCGGCGGACTCGCCATCTCCGTCGCGCTGATCGGCGTACTGCTCGCCGCAACCACGGGCATTATCGGCGCCTCCGTGGTGCTGCTGGCGCTTCTTGGCCTGCCCGCCATGCTGCGCCGGGGTTACGACAAGAGCCTCGCCTCCGGAACGGTCTGCGCGGTCGGCACGCTGGGTATCCTGATTCCACCGAGCATCATGCTGGTCGTCATGGCGGATCGCATGGCGATGTCCGTTGGCGATCTGTTTCTCGGCGCGGTGTTCCCTGGACTGCTGCTGGGCGCGCTATACGTTTCCTACCTCGTCGGCTACGGCCTTGTGCGGCCCGACGGCGCGCCAAAGTTTGAACGCTCGGAACAGGTCGACTTCGCCGCCATGCGGGAACTGGTCATCGCCATCGTGCCGCCGGCGCTGCTGATCTTTGCCGTCCTCGGCAGCATCTTTTTCGGCCTCGCCACGCCCACCGAAGCCGCCGGCGTCGGCGCCGCCGGCGCGCTGCTCCTCGCGCTCGCCAATCGCGCGCTGAACAAACGCGTGATGACGGAAGTGTTGCGCGAGACCACACGCACCACCGCGTTCATTTTCGGCGTGCTGATTGGCGCGACCGCGTTCTCCCTGGTGCTGCGGGGACTGGGCGGCGACGAACTCATCGAGGGCGCGCTGCTGTCGCTGCCGTTCGGACCCACCGGCATCGTCGTCTGCATCCTGCTGGCGACGTTCATGCTCGGCTTCTTCCTCGACTGGATCGAGCTGACGCTGATCATCTTGCCGCTGGTCGCGCCGGTGGTGGCGACCCTGGGCTTCGATCCAGTGTGGTTTACCATCATGTTCGCCGTGTGCCTGCAAACGAGTTTTCTGACGCCGCCCGTGGGATTCGCCATCTTCTATCTGAAGGGCGTCGCTCCGCCGGAAGTGCGCGTGGCCGACATCTATCGAGGCGTCGCGCCGTTCATCCTGCTGCAGATCATCGGCCTGATCGCCATCTTCAACTGGGAGGCGCTCGTGACGTGGCTGCCCGAGCAGGCTTATAGCGCGCGGAGATAACCTGACATCGCCGCCGGGCTACAGCGACTCGGTCGATATGTTCCCGAATGGCCCAAATCACAAACATAGCACCTTCGCCCCTTCCGACGCCGCGCAAACGCGCAAACCCTTAGGTTGCGGATTGCATTCCTGGCTTGAGAAGATTGGTCCTCCAGAAGCGAACGGAACATCGCATGGGCGTTATCGGCATCGAGGAGATATTCCTCGACGTGAAAGACCTGGCCAAGGCGGTCGACTTCTATCACAACTTGTTGGGAATCCCCGTGGCGACGCAGAACGATCAGCGCGCCTACCTGCAGTGCGAACGGAGCCATGTCGTCCTGCAGGTCAAGGGGCACTCGGGACGTCACCGGGGCGGCGGCCCGATGCACTTCGCGTTTACGGTCACGGAAGACAGCTTCGACGAGATCGCCGGGAGAGTGATGGGACCGCAGTTTTTCACTCGCGGGCCAATGGGCAAGCGGGGCCAGGGCCGGACTTTGTTCATCATCGATCCGGACGGCAACGAAGCCGAGGTCAATACGCGCTATCTATACGGCGTCCCGAAACGCTGACATCCGCCGCGCAGTCGACCCCCAGGGCCGAAAGGCAAGGGCGATCGAGAAGGGAGTCCTCGAACCAGCGCTACACCTCAAGAAGGCGATCAGCGTGCTGCGCAGATCCGCTGGAATCTAGCCCGCAGGCGTCAGGCGTGGTCGCGCAGGAACGCCACGCATTTGCCCCATGCGTCCTCGGCGGGCTGGGCGCGATGCGATGGGCGCATGGCGTTGAGGAACGCGTGTCCCGCTTCGTCATATCGGTGGAACGTGTAAGACTTTCCATGACGGTCAAGTTCCGCCGCGATCTTGTCCACATCCGCCGGACTCGGATTCTCGTCCTCGTTACCGAACAGGCCGAGCAGGGGACAGTCGATCTCGGCCGTGCGCTCGAACGGCGTCCGGTTGCCTTCACCCCACGGCACCATGATGTTTCCGCCGTAAAAAACCGCCGTCGCCCGGACATCGTCGTCATGGGCCGCCCACAGGTACGCCAAACGGCCTCCCATGCAGAAACCGACAACAAGTTGCGTACCGTTGGAACATTCGCGCAGGTACCGCTTGGTAGCCGCGAAATCGCGCAGGATCTGATCGTCCCGCAACAGCGCCATCCGCTCCATCGGCCCGCGTCCATCGATATCGTGACGGTGATAGAGATCCGGCGCTGCCCCGACGAACCCGGCGGCGTCCAGCCGCATGCAGATGTCCTGAATGAAAGGATCCACGCCTGGCGCATGCATACAAACAAGCACCCCGGGTCGGGTCTTGTCCGGCCCTGCGACATACGCAGACATGTCGCCGCCGTCGACCCTCAGCGTCTCGAAACGGCCAGCCATATCATCCTCCACCGGGCCGCGGCCCGCCAAGTTGTATGCGCTGCCGACGCGCATCGCGCCAACAGGCGACCTCGTTGAATGAAAGTGCCCCACAGCCGGCGCCTTCGGCTTCGTCTGTAGCCCGGCCCCACTCATCCTGCATGATACAACCGACCCGGGTCGCTGACGCTCCCCCGAGGCTTTTGTTTCATATACGGCTGTTGATTAAACCACCGACGCGGTTCAGAGTCATTGCCGTGAAGCAGGAATCACTCAGCCGTCCGCCCCCGGGGATTCGGCGCGCCACCGCCGTTGCGCATCCCAACATCGCGCTGGTGAAGTACTGGGGCAAGCGTTCCGCGGCGACGAACACCCCCGAAACGGCGTCGCTGTCCATTACGCTGGACACGCTGGAGACGATTACCACTGTCGCGGAAAGGAGCGGGACCGACCATATCGTCATGAACGGACAGACGGTCAGAGACGCGAAGATCGAAGGTTTCCTGGATCTCTTGCGAGAGAACTTCGATATACCCCCGCTCGCGGTGGAAACGACGAACAACTTTCCGACTGCGTCCGGATTGGCGTCGTCCGCTTCCGGCATGGCGGCGCTGGTCACCGCGATTGACGGCGCAATGCACCTGGGCCTTACGCTCGAAGAACGATCCCGGTGGGCGCGGCGCGGCTCCGCTTCCGCGGCGCGGTCGATTATCGGCGGTTTCGCCGTCCTCGCCGCTCCGAATGGCTGGGCCGCCGAACAGTTGCTCGCGCCCAACGCGTGGCCTGTCAATGTTGTCGTCGCGGTTACTTCCAGTGAGCGCAAGACTGTCGGCTCCACGGAGGGCATGGAACTTTCCCGGCGGACATCGCCGTTTTACGAGAGTTGGCTGACGACGACCCTCGAGGACTTCGGCGCGGCGCGCCGCGCCGTCGCGCGTCGGGATTTCGCGGCGCTCGGAAGCATTGCCGAAGCAAGTTGTCTGAAGATGCACGCGGTCATGCTGACCACCGACCCCGCCCTGCTGTATTGGAACGCCGGCACCATCGAAGGGATACGGCGGATTCGCTCACTGCGCGACTCCGGCGTTGGCGTTTTCTTCACCATCGATGCCGGACCGCAGATCAAGGCCGTTTGTCTTCCCCGCCACACGAGCGAGGTTCGAGCGGCGCTCGACGATCTGCCCGGAGTACAGGACATCCATATCGCCGCCTGGGACCCGGCGCCGCATGCGTGGCGTCGTAGCCCCACCCATGCCTCGCCAGCCGCACGCGGTCGAGGTGTTGATCTGAACGTCATCGAAACCACAGCCCCCGGCAAACAGGTATTGACCGGAGAATACGCGGTCCTCGCCGGTGCGCCGGCGCTGGCGGCCGCCGTGAACCGCCGCGTCACATGTCGGATGACGCCCGCAAGCACGGGCGACTGGTCTTTCGTCAGCCATGGTTTTGAGGCACGCGCCGCGCATCGGCGTGACGACTTGCCAGATACCGGTCCCGCCGCGCTGGCCCGGTTCGCCTTGACAAGTCTCAACATCGACCCACGAACGCTACCCGCGCACCTGCAGATCCAGATCGACTCCCGGCCGTTCTACCAGGGTCGAGAGAAGCTGGGTTTCGGGTCCAGCGCGGCATGCGCAGTGGCGGTCACCGCGGCGTTGGCCGAACTTGCCGGCGCCACCCCCGCCCTGGAACACGCATTGGCGACGCACCGCAGCTTTCAGCGAGGCGCTGGCAGCGGCGTTGACGTCGCCGCGTCTTTTTGCGGCGGAGTCATCCGTTTTCAGGACGGCTGCGCTCAGAGTACGCGGCTACCGTCCGACGTACGCCACTTGTTCGTTTTCACTGGTGCCGGCGCCGACACGCGGGTGCTCGTCCAGCGTTTCGACGCGTGGCGGGACGGGAGTTCGCCGCCCGAATTGCGGGCCCTGGTCCAGTGTGCAACGGCTATCGCCGACCGCCGAGGCGATTTTCTCGACCTCCTGGCCGAATACATCGAAGCCCTCTTCGCTATGGATCGCGCCGCGCGAATCGGCATTTTCTCCCAGCCGCACCTTCGCGCAACAAGCCTTGCCAAAGAGTTTGGCGTCCTCTATAAACCCTGCGGTGCCGGCGGTGACATGGGTATGGGCGTATCGCGCGATCCCAACGCCCTCGCCGCCTACCGAGAGGACGTTGAGCGGGAGGGATTCCTCGTCGTACCGGCAAAGATTTCACGGCATGGCCTACAAGTCCGACTCCGCTAGCGGCTCGCGCATACCCGGCTTCTTCAAGCTGCCCGTCGGGGATCGTATCGCCGCCCTGCGCGAACGCGGCCTGCTGACGGACGAAGACGTCCAGGCGTTGACCTCCGGCGAGCACACGCTCAAGCGGCAGGTCGCGGACAAGATGATCGAGAATGTCGTCGGCGTGTTGGGCTTGCCCCTGGGCGTGGCGCTCAACTTCCTCGTCAACGGCAAGGACTACGTCGTCCCCCTTTCCGTAGAGGAGCCGTCCATTGTTGCCGGACTTTCGGGCGCCGCGCGCACGGCGCGCCTGTCCGGCGGATTTCAGGCGACGACCACAGACCCGATCCTGATCGGACAGGTGCAGGTGGTCGATGCCCGGGATGTGGAAACCGCGATCGCATCGCTCACGGCGCACAAGGAAGAAATCGTGGACCTGGCCAACAGGCTGCATCCGAACATGGTCGCGCGCGGCGGTGGCGCGCGGGATATCGAAGCGTTCCGATACACCGCGCCCGAAGATGGGCGTGAGATGGTCGTGCTGCATCTGTTGGTGGACACCCGGGACGCCATGGGAGCGAACCTCGTAAACGGCATGTGCGAAGGAATCGCCGGCCTGGTCGAGGCCATCACGGGCGGCAAGGTGTTCCTGCGGATCCTGTCGAATCTCACGGATCGCGCACTGGTGCGGGCGTCGGTCCGCATACCCGTACAGAACCTCGACGTCAGGGGATACTCCGACGCCGAGGTGCGCGACGGCATCATCCTGGCCAGTGATCTCGCCCTGGTCGATCCGTACCGGGCGGCGACCCACAACAAGGGCATCATGAACGGCGTCGACGCTGTCGCCATCGCCACCGGCAACGACTTCCGCGCGATTGAAGCCGCCGCGCACGCCTACGCGGCGCGCGACGGGAAGTACCGGGGTCTCACCCGCTGGAGCAAGAACGCCGGCGGCGATCTCGTCGGCGAGATCGACATGCCAATGAAGGTTGGCACGGTCGGCGGCGCGCTGGAAATCAATCCCACCGTGCGCATCGCCCACCGTCTGCTCGGTTCTCCGAACGCGACCGAATTGGCCGGCGTGATGGGCGCGGTGGGATTGGCCCAGAACTACGCGGCACTGCGTTCGCTGGCCACTGCCGGCATCCAGCAAAACCACATGACGCTGCATGCGCGCAGCGTGGCTTCGGCGGCCGGTGCGCCCGGCGAACTGTTCGACACTGTCGTCGAAGCCCTGATTGAGTCCGGCGAGATCAAGGTATGGAAGGCGCGGGAAATCGCCGAGCGGTTGCAACGCGGGGCGCCCGCGGTATCGGTACCGGTCAGCGACCACCGTAGCGCGGCCTGCGGCAAGGTGATCCTGTCCGGCGAGCACGCCGTCGTCTATGGCCGCTCCGCCCTGGCCGCGCCCATACCGCTTGCCGTCGAAGCCCGTGTGCTCGACGCCCGCGAAGGCGTCAACCTCCTGATCCCAAGCTGGGGGCTGGAGGAACGCGTCAGGCAACTCGAAGATCATCCTCGGGGCTTTACGGCCATCCTGGCGATGCTGCTCAAGCGGCTCGACCTGGCCGACCGGCCCATGACCATCCAGGTTTTCCCTCACGTACCCTTGGCGAAAGGCCTTGGCGGCTCATCGGCGATGGCGGTCGCCGTCATACGCGCGCTGGATACGCACTACGACCTCAAGCTATCCGACAGCGAGGTCAACGGCTTCGCATTCGAGTGCGAGACAGCGGCCCACGGCACGCCTTCCGGCGTGGACAATACGGTCGCCACCTACGGCGAGCTAGTGCTATACCGGAACCGCGGGACGCCCGAATTTCATCCGGTGGTGCCCGCGCGTCCGATTCCCATGGTCATCGGCATTTGCGGCAAGGACAGCCTGACGTCGCATACCGTCGCGCAAGTGCGCGCCGCGCGCGAGCGCCAACCGGCGCTCTACGAGGCGATATTCGATCAGATCGAGTCGCTGACCGAATCCGCGGTACGCGCCGTGCGGGAGGGCGCGTTCGACGACCTGGGCGAACTCATGAATCTATGTCACGGAAGTCTGAACGCTCTGCAGCTATCGACGCCCGAGCTCGAAGAAATGATTCACATCGCCCGGACACACGGCGCCGTCGGTGCGAAGCTTACCGGCGGCGGCGGCGGCGGATCGATCATTGCCCTCTGCCCCGATTCTGCCGACACAGTCGTCGCCGCCTTGGCGACCGGCGGATTCAAGGCGCTCAAGTTCGAGATCGGTTAACAACATGGCCATGAGGAACATGTGGAACATAAGGAACCAGAGATGAGCACACCCGCGCGCGTGGTCGTTCTGCCGGAGAGCGAAGGACCACTGGAAATTCACGACATCGACCTGCCCGATCCTGCGCCAACGCAGGTGGTTGTGCGGCAATTCGCCTCCGGCATCTGCCACTCGCAACTGCACCAGATGCATCGTCCGCGCCAGCGGCCGGCGTTGCTCGGCCACGAATCCACCGGCGTCGTGCTCAAGAAGGGCAACGCCGTCACCCATGTGGACGAAGGCGACACGGTGCTGCTTACGTGGGTGCCGCGAGACGCCGCCCGCTTCCAGGACGCGCCCTCGCCCGCCCGGCTCGAACTGTCCCGCGGCACCGCGATTTCGCAGAACGTGTTCACCTGGGCAGACCATACGGTCGCCGATCATCAATTCGTGGTGAAAGCGAACGACGACATCGCGAAGGACGTGACCGCCATCGTTGGCTGCGCGATCATGACGGGCGCCGGCGCGGTGCTCAATACGGCTGACGTGCAGGAAGGAGAAAGCGTTGCGGTTTTCGGCGTCGGCGGCGTCGGTTTATCTGCCATATTCGGCGCCCGCATGCGCGGCGCAAACCCGATCATCGCGGTGGACGTCGATGACGATAAACTCGCCTTCGCCAAGCGCTTCGGGGCGACCCACGGCGTCAACGCGACACAAGGCGATCCCGTAGAACAGATACATGCCATCGCGGGCCAGCCGAACCAGCGGGCCGTCAGGGGCGCGCCGGTCACTGGCGTCGACTACGCCTTCGACTGCATCGGTCTCAAGGTGACCATGGAGCAGATCGTTCCCGCCTGCCGGCCGGGACAATTCGGCGTGCGCCGGGGCGGCACGGCGGTACTCGTTGGCATACCAAATACAACGGTGGAGCTGGACGCCGGCGCGATCGTCCACCAGGAGAAGCAGTTTCGAGGCAGCATCGGCGGATCGTGTTGTCCCGACCGCGACTTTCCGATGTTCCTCGATTGGCACGCGCGCGGCGATCTCGACCTCGAAGCGCTGGTCACGGAGCGCTATCGCATCGACGACATCAACGAGGCCACCACGGCACTCGAACAGGGCAAGATTGCCGGGCGATCGATCCTCGTATTCGACGACTGACCAATTTCGGCGTCGCTAACGTCCATTGCCGACCTGCGGTCAATCGGCGAATGGGTTCCCGAATGGGCTCTGGTGGGCGGCGCGTTCGAGGAACGCCGGATCGGACAGAGAGTGAAGGAAGGCGAGCAAGTCGGCACGCTCGCCGGAAGCCATGTCGAAACCTTTCACGAACTGGCTCTTGTAGCTGTTGGCGCGGCCGTCGCCAGCATAAGCGCCTACTGTAATGTTGCGCCCGCCCCCCGCATAGAAGTCCAGCACGGCGCCGAGATCGGGGAGACTGCCATCGTGCATGTAAGGGGCCGTGAGCGCTATGTTGCGCAACGTCGGTGCCCGGAACTTGCCCCTGTCCGCAAGCTGCCCGGTGAGGTCGTACAACCCCTGATCTTCCGCCGGATACGCATTTTCCCCGCCCACGTTGTAGAGCCCGGTGTTGTGAAACGGAACGATGAGGACGTCCATGCGGTCGTGCGTGCTCGACTGCGTGAAATTGAACCCCCCGTGACAGTGGTGACATTCGAACTTTTCCGAAAAGAAATGCTCAAGACCCCGGGTTGCGGCCTCGCTCAGAGCATCGTCGCGGCCGTCATATGCGTACCGATCAAACGGCGATTCGAAAGACACCAACGAGCGCACAAAGCAGGCCAAAGCGTCGATGACATGGGCGAAATCGGCCGGCGCACGGTGGCCCGGATACGCCGCTTCGAATAGCCGCCGGTAGCCTTCGTCCTCCCTGAAGCGCGACAACACCTCTTCTTCATGGCCAACGATGCCAAGCTCCACGGGATTGTCTCCGAACATCGGCACGAGAACTTGCTGCTCGATGTCGCGCAAGCCGGGATGCGCCCACATCAGCGTGCTGTTGTAGGCAACATTGACCAGGGCGAGGCTATTGCGCCGATTTACCTCGCCGGTGGAGCCGACCGCCCGGTCGTGGCGCTCGCTGAACGCATATTCCGGACGATGGCAGGAGGCGCAGGCCTGCTCGCCGTTCGCCGACAGTCGGGAATCGTAAAAAAGGTGCCGTCCGAGCTCGACCTTGGCTGCCGACATGGGATTCTGTTCCGGCACAACGGGGATTGGATAGTTTTCGGGAACATTCCACGCATAATCTTCCCCTGTGTCGCAGCCACCGAAGGCAAGAAACAAGACCAATGGCGCAAGAGCATGTCCGAGGCGGGTCGCTATCACTGGCGATCCAGCCGAAATACGGACTGGCCCGCGCAGCCACTGGATTGCGAAGGATGCCCTCTCCCACTCCCTGCCCGAGGGCTCTCGACACACCGACCGGTATCCGCGTCAAGGCCGAGAGTTCCCAGAAGCTGCCGGCATGCTCGCCGCTCCCGGTACGCGCCGACGCAGTTGCCCTCGCTAGTCGTGTCGATGCCCGCCAACAACGCATCGAGGTCAATCAGCACGTTTCCGCCCTGAACCGCCTCGGCAGGGAGCCGGATGCGTGCGACATTCGGCTGCCGACAGGGTTGCCTCGGGGGTCGCATGGCCGAGTCCGAAACGCAGCCGGTGCTGCCGAGGTGGAAGGACCACGCGTTGCCAAGGTCGAGACGAAGAAACTTGTAGCCCGTCTGCCATGTCCAAAACATCGACGGCACATTCAGTGGCGGCGCCGCCCGCATGGGATTGAGGTGATTATGTTCGAAAGGCACGCCGAGGGAAAACTCCATCGCAGTGTAGCGTCCTCTTGCAACGCTACCAGAGACCAACCGATTGCCGGATTCGGGGGATTCGGCGCACCCGACGGTGAGCGAAATCAGAGCTGTGCTGTCGCCTTGCCAGGGGTTGCGAGCATCCAGCCGTACGGGAACGGCGGCGCCGTTCGAATCGATCAGCGCAAGGTCCGAGATGTAGAACCGCAGTTCGCCACGACGGCTCTCGCAATCGGCAACCGCGGTCGGCAATGCCTGGAATTCAAACCGCACCGGGGCAGCGAACGGATTCCCACAGCCCGGCAGAAGAGTGATCGCGACGATCATAGACAGCTTGCCCAAGGCAACAGCGAAAGTGACGGTTCCCCTCAGCCGCTTCGCGAGACGCCAGCGATGGCGCGCGTCGATGACTGGCATGATGTCCAAATGGAGCGCTCCGGAACTGAAGCACGCTTGATCAGAGTAGCAATCATCGCGGGTTGCGTCATGTTCTCGCAGGCCGTCCTGGGGCATGGCGACGAGAATCTACCCCGCTATGTCACCGAACAGGGAGTGGACGCGGGCGACTGCACCTTGCCCGTGCGGCCTTGTCGAACCATTCAGTACGCGACTGCCGTCGCCCGCAAGGGAAGCCAAGTCCGCGTGGCCGCGGGTCGGTACCGGATCGAGACCCCGCACGAGATCTTCCACCTTACCAGCGGCATACTCGATGTCCGCGGCGGGTTCAGCCGCTTCGACCACTTCCTTACGCAAGCGCCGGGCGCCAACCCGACTACCCTGGTCGGTGTGCCCGCAGAGTTTCGGGATCAATTGCGCGCCCAGGGTTTCCATGTGATCGCGGATCGGAAGGGAGGAGATCACCAAGGGGCGCTGGCGGATTTGCGGCTCGGCCATGGCGCAATGCTTGCGAGCGATAGCACGAAGCAGTGCGATGACGGATCCGCCGACGCGTTCCCGTGCCAGCAGATCGACATGCTGTCGCACCTGGCACTCGCCGACTTTTCGTCGAAACCCGATTTGGCGAACGATATTTGGGGGTTCGTCGACCTCAATACCGAGCGCGAATACGCACTCATTGGCTTGTACAACGGCACGGCAGTGGTCGATGTGACGGATCCCGCCGCGCCGTTCGAGGTCGGATTCGTAGCCGGTGCTGGATCGCTCTGGCGAGACCTCAAGGTGGCGCAAAGCTACGACAGCGACGACGCTCGGTGGCGCACATATGCCTATGTCAGTACCGATGGCGCCAACGAACGGCTGGCGGTCATAGACCTGACCGGCCTGCCGAACCGGGCGGCGCTCGGGCATCGAATCAAACAATCCGCTCCCATACACAACGTCCATGTCAGCAATGTGGACTACGCGACGGGGGTCCCGATGCAAAAGGACCCTTCCTTGCACGTGCTGGGATCCTCCAACAACAAGGGAGCCTTCCGTTCTTATGCGCTGCAAGACGCTGCGGACCCGAAGTTGGTGGGTGAATCGTCCGGCGGGTACAGCCACGATGCGACATCCATGCGGGTGACCGACGCCCGCGCCGCCGCCTGCGGCGATCACAGCGCCTCGTGCGAAGTCCTGATCGACTTCAACGAAGACGCGGTCGAACTATGGGATATCACTGACGGGACCGATGCGCCACTGTTGAGTTCCATCGACTACACGAGATCTGCCTACGTGCATTCCGGCTGGTGGAGCGAGGACGGTCGCTTTCTGTTCGTGCAGGACGAGTTCGACGAGGCGCGCTTCACGCTTCCGACTACGCTGCGGGTATTTGATCTCGCCGATCTCACCAATCCGGTCTTCGCGGGATCGTGGGAAGGCCCCACGAACGCCATCGACCACAACGGCTACGCGCGCGGCAACCGGTACTACATGTCGAACTACACCCGCGGACTCACGGTGCTCGACATCACGAATCCGGCGGAACCGGTGGACATCGGCTTTTTCGACACCTACCCCGTCTCGGACACGACTGCGTTGAACGGCGCCTGGGGCGTTTTCCCGTTCCTCCCCAGCGGAAGCGTGCTCGTCTCCGACATCGACGGCGGGCTCTACGTGCTCGCCGACCGCACAAGGGTGTCGGACGGCGGACAGATCGGCTTCACCGCGTCGGCGTTCGGCGCGGAAGAAGGTTCCACGGCGACGGTTTCGGTGGCTCGAAGCGGCGGCACAAAGGGCGCGGTCTCCGTGGACTACGTACTCTTTGCCGGCTCTGCGGACTCGACCGACTTTGCGCCGTTTACAGGTACGCTCGTGTGGGCCGACGACGATGAAGGCGTGCGCACCATCGAAGTGCCACTTCTCCGAGACGAGATCACCGAACCCATGGAACGCGCCTTCGTACGGCTTGGCAACCCCGTTGGCGGCGCCGTCCTGGCCGACACAAACACCGCAAGCGTGTTCATCGGCGACCCAGGCGGTACAACCACCATCGGTTTCGCCCAAACGCACATCAGCGTCGACGAAACGGCAAGACGCGTCATCGCGACCATTGACCGTACCGGCAGTCCCGTGGGCGCCGCTGAAGTTTCCTACGAGGTGCTACCGATCACCGCCGAGGAAGCGGTGCGCCGGATTGGTTACATAAATTTCGCGCCCTTGAGGGTCCTTCCGTTCGCCATCGACCGTGAAGGTGACTACCGATCACCAGCCGGGAATCGACTGTTCTGGGCGGACGGTGACGCCGCGTCGAAGACCATCGTCATCGAGCTGATCGTGGATGACATCGACGAGCCCGCCGAACAGTTCGAGGTGCGATTGTCATCGACCTCCGGCGCGACCCTTGCCGAAAACCACAGCCTGACGGTCGACATCGGCGCCGACACGGGCGTCGCCACCACCGGATTCCTGCTGTTCGACGGCGCGATCAACCAGGACGTACAGAAAGTACGCGATGGCGCAGCGCTCGATCCGGGCGCCGTCGCCGACGTGCTCAACATTCGCGCAGTCCCCAGGGACCCCGACGCGGTCGGCAGCATGCAGTTGACGCTTAGCGGCGCCGTGTCGGCAACGCGTACGGATCAGGACCCGCCCTACCTGCTCTACGATGACGGCGGCGGCACGCTCCCGCTCGGCGAATACGAGCTCACCGCAACGTCCTACCCGGAGCCCGGCCTGGGCGGCGAGGCGGGCTTGTCCCTGACCGTGGCCTTTTCGGTCGTCGCCGCCGACTAACCGCCAGTGACGCCGCTGGACTGCGATTCGTCATCGTCCGTTTCGCCGCCGATTCGCTCGAAGATCAGGATTCCATGTCGATCGGTGGTGAGATAGACATGGAGCCCGTCGGAGCTCGCTGCCATGTCTTCCGGAAAGGCGAAATCCGGCACGTGGTTGTTGAATCGATCCGGCTGCGTATTGGCGATGTAGTCCGTTCCAGCGAGGAACTTGAACCGCGAGTGCCACTCGACGACAAAGGCCGAACTTGCGCAGAAGACATCGGCAATGAGGCTCCCCTCGCGCAGGCTGGCGAACGAGCAGGTGTTGCTGGAACCCCCGAAGAACGGCCTCTGCCAGAACGCGGGCAGGTCGTCCAGTAGTACCGGATTCGCGGGATCTTCAAGTTGATACAGACTCGTGCGCTCGCCGTTCCTGTCGAAGACGAAGAGGTGCGCGTCATCGGCGCTGATCTCGAGCGTCGTGACCGCTCCCGAGAGCGCTATTTCAGCGTCCGTTCGCGTCAACGCGCCTGTTTCAGTGTCTCGCGTATACACATGCAACGCGTTCCGCGTGACCGCATAGACATGACCGTCGCCGTTCGAGATCACCGCACGTTGCAACCCGACCGCCTCGTGCGTCTGCACGAACCCCAAGTCGCCGGAATCGTCGACCGCGAACAGGTCAATGTGCTCGTCGCCAATCCGGTACAGGAACGACCCGGAGGTATCCATGAAAAGATCTTCTCCGCACCTGCCCGGATCGTCGACAACCGTGAGTTCGCCGCTATCTTCAAGTGAAGAATCGTCGCCAGCAGATTCGAACTCGCGCCATGTGCCGCAATCGTCCACGAGGAGCCTCGTTCGATGTGCGTCCCAAAGCAACGCGCTGCGACGGAAGTAGTCGTCAAACGATTGCGCCAGAGACAGGCTACCGGTCCCGGAGTCGCGCTCGAATACCTGGAGCCCGAGCGACGACCCCAGATACAGCACTTCGCCGCTTTCGTTGAACTCGAGGTCGCCCAAACCCCGCATTTCCACCGTCTCGCCGCCAGAGTCCGTATCGCCGTCAGCCAGACGTCCGACATACTTTAGCCAGGCCGGCGGATCGGTCTGCGCCCAACGCAATCCGAAAGCCTCGCCGGACTCGGCGCCACGCCTGCCGATCCCAATGGTGTAGCGCGTGCCGGCCTCGGCGTAGAACACCACTTGCGCCGGTTCGTACAAACTCTTCTGCCAGGTACTTGACCTAATGATTTCCAGCCCGCCAAGGCCATCGGCCAGGTCCCGATGCACGGTTAGCACCCAGGACGATCCGAAATTATCCAGTGAGAAGCGATACCAACCCGAAGCCGGAGGCTCGTAAGTCCACCACAACGTCGAGTGCCCGAGGACATTGGTGCGCTGGCCCCGCTCCGTTGTCGCGAACTCGTTGGACCCGGTAATCGAACCCTCGGCGCCTTCCAGGGCCGAGGCGCTCGCCACGTCGTCGTTGTCAGGCGTCAGTCCCCACATTACGTCGGCAGTAGCCCTGCGCTGGGTATACGATGCGACATCGCCCGTCGCGAAACCGGCAGAGATTCAATATCGCTGTCCGCTCACGGCTTCAAACACGAGGTTGAATGGCGCGGCATCCGGACCGTTTTCGGCCACCAGCCCCAATGCTTCGACGGACTCCCCATCGAACACGGCGACCCGCAGCCTGGGGTACGCGCTGCCGCCGAGCCGCCAGGTGTAGCGGCCGTCTTCCGGCGCATTCCACATCCACCATTTCGTCCTGACACCGGTCTCAACGGGTTCGCCATTTTCTACCGTGGATGTCGAACTGACCTCGATGACATGTCGCGACGATGTCGCGCTCTCCATCGGTTCCGCGCCAAGGACATCGTCGTTTGCATCGCGGGCGGAGTCGCTCTCGGACCATCGCAACGTAAACGCACCGCTGGACGTGTACGCATCGGGTTCGGCAACAGCGATGCGATATGTGTTTCCGGCACGCGCGGGGAAAGTGCCCGTATCTCCCGGGTATTGAGAAACCAGTCGGAGTGCCGAAATCTCGTCGCCTTCCAGCACGAGGACAACCTTCGGGCGATCGCTTGAGAACGTCCAGTCGCCGTCGCTGGGCGCGACCCACCGGTACCAGGTCGTGGCCGCCGCCTCGCCAAACCACTCGCTCCGTTCCAGGGTCGCGCCGCCGCTTGTCCCTTCGACGGTGCCCGAAGCGCCTTCAAGCAATGACGCCTGCGCGAAATTGTCGTTGGTGGGCGGCGTTCCCGACGTCCAGCGAAAGTTCAGGGAAAGCCCTACCGTCAGATTGCTCAACCGAATTCGATATTGCTGCCCCTTCTCGGCAAAGAAAGTCGCGCCCGATCGATTCGATGCGATCCGCTCCAGGGCCGCGATTCGATCACCCTTGAAGACATCGATCCGATCATTGCGCACACTAGTCGCGTCAGTGGATGGGGAAGTCTCGAAGCGGTATGCGCCACTCTCCGGGGCCGTCCAGACATACCAGACAGATCCGGCGGGACGCCCGGCGAACCCGGTAAACGCAGGTTCTCCAGGTTCCGGTGTTGCGAGCAGCAAGTCCACGGCATGTGAACCCTTCTCGCCCTCGATCGCTTGCGCCGCCGCGAAGTCGTCGTTGGCGGGCCTTGCAACGTCTGCGTATTCCTCCGTCTCGCTCCGTTGCACGTCCATCGTTGCTGACGCCCCCTTCGCATTCCACGCGCTTGCCGTAAAGTAAAGTCGAGCGCCGTCCGACACGCCGTCGTAGGAGACGAAAAACGTGATCTCCTGGTCCTCGCCGACGCCGACCTCCCCAAGCGGAATGGACAGACCCCGAAGGTCGGAGAAGGTCGCAGGACTCCCAGGCAATTGATCCGGCAGATCCAGTTCATCGGACAGATCCACCGAAATGCCGTCCTCGCGCCCAACCATCACTCTGAGCTTCACGTCGTCGCAGCCGGTCAAGTCGTCGGCGCCACGACAGTCGATGTGCAGACGCGTCCCCGTGGCAACGTACGCGTCCGCGGACACGGTGACGGTGAATTCGTCTCTCTCCTCTCCAGTGAGCGTTTGCTTGTTGGTGCCAATCGTGAGATTCGGCGTGGAAGCGCCGCGTATCACCGTCCATGCGAGCGCAGCGCGCGGTGCGTCGCCAAGGATCCGAGACGCCGCCACCCTGGCCCTGTAGGTGCCAGGTTCGGGGTCCCTGACGATGATCCACTCCACGTTGTCGATACGGGAGGCGGAAACATGCTCCCCGCACGCTACCAGTTCGCAGTCGCCGTCCTTGTCGAGCCACAGGTCAAGATCGTTCAGGACGGCGTCCGCGATCGCGTCTGTCGGCGGCTCGTCCCAGGTCATCACGATGTCCAGGCGGGTGGCCCCCTCCGGCACGACGATATCCTGGTAGGCGTACGTGCCCTCTTCCAACGTCACGGTGGCGCTGCCACCCACCCAGCCGTCGTCACTATCACGGTTGAGGATGCTCGTGCGCGCCGACACGTTCCCCATCCCGTACCGCGCCTGCAGCGTCCCCGGCCCATTGCTGTTATTGGCGGGAAACGCCGCGGAATCCTCCAGCCAGGCGTCGGGCCGGATGGCGCTCGCCATCAGCCTCGCCCGGACCAATGCGGGCATCTCACGATGCGGCGATGAAGCATCCATCAGCAACGCCGCAACCCCCGCGACCGTGGGCGATGCCATGCTCGTGCCGCTCCCGACCCTATAGCCCCCGCGGCTGCCGTCGCCCCTGGCCGAATGGACGTTGAACCCGGTCGCGACAACCTGGGGTGCCAAACGCCCGTCCGCAGTCGGCCCGTGACTGCTGAAGAATGCGATGTCGCCGCTATCCATCGCGGCTCCGACCGCCAGCGAGTTCTTGGCGGAGGCATAGTCCGAGAAGCCATGCACGTCTGAGTTCGATTGCGCAACGACATAGAGCTGGCGATGGCTCCAGACGATGGAGTCCAGCTTGCGCTCGTCTACGCTCCTGCTCTCGAACAACCTCGACGTCTCAGCAAGACTCATGTTGACGATCAAGGGTTTGACGCGGGCAGACACCTGCCCCGCTTCCATGCATCCCGAAGGCCTGGAGAGAAAGTCCATTCCCCGAGCAATGCTGTCGCCGGAGCCGAAACCAAAGCTGGTCAGCACCTTGGCGAAGCGTATATGCCCCACCGAGGGCGCCATGCCCGCGAACCTCGGTTCGACGTACCCGTTCCCGACGATGGTCCCGGTAACGTGAGTCCCGTGTCCTGCCGCATCAATCCACAAGTCATCGGCCTCGCTGACGGGAGACAAAAAGAAAAACGTCTCCCATGCGAAGTTGGCGCCACAGATGCTGTCCCGATACGAGCCAATGTCCAGGTGGTTGACGTTGAGTCCGGTATCCATCACGGCGATGGGCACGGAAGCGCCGCGGACACCCGAAAACAGTCCCGAGGAGCCCGTGTAGTCGCGCAACGCATCCACGCCCATGGCAGGCACGGCCGTATCGTGGACCGCCTTCGCGATGCTGATCGGCTCGATGGCCAGCACGAAATCGGCAGCCGCAAGGGCGTCGAGCGTGCGGTAGGTCACGTTGGCGGCGTAGACACGGATGGGGCGGTCGTACCGGCCCACTATCGCACCCAGATTCTCCATGGCCCGGCGCCATCGACCATCGGAGTCGTCCGCCATGAGGGTGACGAAGACGGGAATCTGCGCGTGCCCGGATTGCGCCAGGACGTCGTTCACGAACGCCTCCGGCAGTTTGCTTGCCCTCGGCGTAGCGCCAAGGCCATCTACCGCCGTCAACGCCGCGATGGCTTCCAGACGCGCTTCATCCCCCGGCAATTTCGCGCGTACCAGATCCCCCGCCGAACCGAGGATCTCGACGCCCGTGCCTTCCAATGAAGCCGCGAGGTCATCCAGCTTCGCGTTCTCTGCCAGCCGTATCCAGGCGAAGGACCAGGGACGCCCGGCAGCAACGGACTGATTGACCAGGTCCTGAATTGCAGTCGGTGAGTCTAGCCACTCCAGGTCTTCGCCTCGGGGTCGCACCGGGATGACGGGGTCGTGAATGGGCGCAGTGGGCATCTCTCCGTCGAAAGCCACGAAGGAATAGCCATCCGGGGGCGATGGCCGCGCGTCGCTTTCGGTTCGATCCGCGATGACCCTTGCCTGTGACGACCGCGGGATGGCCCGAACGACCGGTTCCGGGAGATCTTCCCGGCTTTCCGCAGCTATTCGGGCAACTGTCGCGTCGATGACCTGCTGCTTCGGCGGCGGGTTGGCTTCTTCGGCGGCGTCCCGCACGAGGAAAATATAGGCGGCGATGCCTACGAGGCAGGTGATGCCTGCGATCAGTCCGTTTTTCAGCATCTGAACTTTTCGTCCGCGCACAGTGGGCGAACGCCTTTGGATTTCATTCGTGCCCAATAATACGGCCTTTTCCAGTTGCGGAACTTCCTCGCCCTATCAAACGCACGACTTGCTCCCGCAGCGTGAATACCCGACCATGCCGTCGCGCGAGATTTGCAAGCGAGGGGCACCCGAATGAAGCGCGGTATTGGCCGACACCTCTACCTCGCGTTCTGCGTGGCGGTCTTCGTATTCCTGATCGCGCCGATCCTGGTCATCGTACCGCTCAGTTTCAACGCCCAGCCATATTTCACGTTTACCGAGGAGATGCTGCGTCTCGATGCCGACGCCTGGTCGCTGCGCTGGTATCGAAGCGTCGCGGAGGACGAGGAATGGCGGCGCGCGCTGGTCAACAGCATCGTGATCGGCGTCTGCGCGACAGCCCTCGCTACCGTGTTGGGAACACTCGCCGCGCTCGGCCTCGCAAACCCAGCCATGTACGGACGATCCATCGTCATGACCCTGTTGATCTCGCCGATGGTGACTCCGGTCATCGTCTCTGCCGCAGGCATGTTCTTCTTCTATTCGAGCCTCGGGCTCGCGCAGACCCACCTCGGACTGATCCTTGCCCACGCTGCGCTGGGTACGCCGTTCGTGGTGATCACGGTAACGGCGACACTGGCGGGCTTCGACGCGAACTTGATGCGCGTCGCTGCCAGCCTGGGAGCGGGTCCATGGCGGAGTTTCTGGCGCGTGCAGTTTCCGCTCATCGCGACGGGAGTGATTTCCGGGGCACTATTCGCGTTCGCAACGTCGTTCGACGAGGTAGTAACGGTGCTGTTCATCGGCGGCCTGGAGCAGCGCACCATCCCGCGCCAGATGTGGGCCGGCGTCCGCGAGCAAATCAGTCCCGCCATCCTCGCGGTCGCAACCCTCCTGATCGCTTTCGCGCTGTTTTTCATGCTGACCGTGGAATGGCTACGCCGGCGAAGCGCAAGGGCCTCGCAGGTTTGATCGCCGACCTGCACTTCCATGGGAAGGTCTGTCGCACGCGTATACTTGTGCCAGACGGTAGATGACCGAGGCATCGTTGAACCCCGAACCCGCGCACGTCGAGTTCAATGGCGTAAGCAAAAGCTACGACGGCGTGACCGAGATCGTGCGCGATCTGAATCTGGTCGTCCGGGAAGGGGAATTTCTGACCCTTCTGGGTCCGTCGGGATCCGGCAAGACGACCTGTCTGATGATGCTTGCCGGATTCGAAACACCAACGGCAGGCACCGTCCGCATTAGCGGCCGCGCCGTGGACGATGTACCTCCGCGTCGGCGCGGAATCGGCGTCGTCTTCCAGAACTACGCGCTGTTCCCGCACATGACAGTGGGCCGCAACCTGTCGTTCCCGCTCGAAGTCCGCCACCTGGATCAGGCCACCGCCAGGGAACGGGTGCGGCGCGCGCTTCGCCTGGTGCGTCTCGAGGGCCTTGAAGACCGCCGGCCCGACGCGCTATCGGGCGGCCAACAGCAACGCGTCGCCATTGCCCGGGCACTGGTGTTCGAGCCAAACCTGGTGCTGATGGACGAACCGCTGGGCGCGCTCGATCGACGTCTCCGCGAGGAGATGCAGTTCGAGATCCGGCGCATCCATCGCACGCTGGGCGTCACCATTATCTACGTCACCCATGACCAGCAGGAAGCGATGGCGATGTCGGATCGTGTTGCCGTATTCAATCGTGGCCGCATCCAGCAAGTCGCGCCCCCCGAAACCCTCTACGAAGAGCCGGAGCGCGTGTTCGTCGCCACGTTCATTGGCGACAACAACCTCCTCCACGGCCGAGTACTCGGTGTTGAACAGGATATCTGCACAGTCGACACCGGCAACGGCGTTGTCACCGCGTTTCTGGTAGCGCCCCGCGAGATGGGAGATGCCGTCACGCTGACCATCCGCCCCGAACGCGTCGCGCTGGCACCCACACCGGGCACATTTAGCAATGAATTCGAAGCCCGAATTGAAGACATCGCCTTCCTGGGAGACCATTTGCGTGTGCGAATCGCCGTGTGCGGGAGTTCGGACTTCGCTATCAAGATTCCCAACATCGTCGGCCACGGAGCCGTATTGAAGGGGGATCGCGTACGCATCGGTTGGACGCCGACCGATTGCCGCGCGCTGGCCCCCGACGAGGAGACCGCATGACAATACATCGGTGGCGGGCGGGCCTTGTGATCGCACCCGCGCTTTTGCTTGCGACGTCCTGGCACGCGGCAGCGGAGTCCCTGACCGTGGTGTCCTGGGGCGGCGCCTACGAGCAGGCGACCCGAAGAGCCGTCCTCGAGCCGTTCGCGGCCCAGACCGGGATCGAAGTCCTCGTTGACGTCTACAACGGCGGTCTCGCCCAGGTGCGCGCCCAGGTCGAGACCGGCAATGTCCACTGGGATCTGGTCGATCTCGAAATGCCGGACGTGGTGCTTGGCTGCGACGAGGGGCTTCTGGAACTGGTCGAGGCCGAAGACCTGGCGCCAGCCGCGGATGGCAGACCGACGGAAGAGGATTTCTTCCCCGGAACGATCACCGACTGTGGTGGCGCGTTCGTGGTCTTCTCCACGATCTACGCCTACAACGCAGAAAGTTTCCCCGACAACAAGCCGGCCACCATAGCTGATCTGTTCGACATGGAACGATTCCCTGGCCGCCGAGGCATGCGCCGTGTGGCCCAGGCGAACCTGGAGTTTGCGCTGATGGCGGACGGGGTGCCGATCTCCGATGTCTACGCGACGCTGGGAACGGCCGCCGGCATGGCCCGCGCTTTCCGCAAACTCGACACGATCAAGGACGATATCGTCTGGTGGGAGACCGGCGCGCAGCCGCCGCAAATGCTCGCCGACCGCGAGGTGGTGATGAGCACCGCCTACAACGGTCGCATCTTCGATGCGCAAGTAATGGAGAAACAGCCGTTTGTCATCGTGTGGGACGGCCAACTGTTGGACACCACCGCGATGGTCATCGTGGCGGGAACGCGAAAGCTGGATTCGGCCCGCAGGTTTCTTGCCTATGCGTCCCGACCCGACAGGCAAGCCGCCTTGAGCCGCTACATCTCTTATAGCCCCGGCAGGCTCTCAGGGGCGGCGCTGATCGGCACGCACCTGGCAACCGGCATGGACATGCAGCCGCATGTGCCCACCAGCGCGCAGAACATGGTCCGCGCCCTGCCAATCAACTCCGAATGGTGGAGCGATCACGCCGACGAGGTGAACGAGCGATTCAGCGCCTGGTTGGCGCGCTGACCTTCGCTTCTAGTGCTCCGTCAAACCTAAATCTACGGGTATCTGCGGGTCTTTTTGGCCCCTGGCTTCGTTGCTCCTCCTTGTGTGGTGCCTGCCACACCGCGTCGTCGCGCCTCGCCAGGAACCAAAAATCCCTCGCAGCTACACTCGCATTTTTAGGCTTGACGGAACACTAGTTCGGGTTCGTCGCGACAGCGTCGTCGGTTGTGTTCGTCATCGCTTCCGGTGAGACAGAAGCCAACGCACGAGTTCGGGGTCGTGGTAGGCCGGAGTCCAAGTATCGTGATCCAGATCCGGATACTCGGTGAATTTCACATTGCAGCCGGCGTTGCGCAATAGCCGGATCATCCTATCCGAATCGTCAATGGGCACTACAGAATCCATCGCCCCATGAAAACACCAGACAGGCAGTCCCCTGAAGTTCTCGGGATCGACACGCGTGAATGGCGGACAGACGGGGGCGATCGCCGCCACTCGGTCCGCAGCCACATTGGCCAGCATCCAGGTACCCAATCCACCCATGCTACTCCCGGTGAGATAGACCCTGGCAGGATCGACATTGTATCTGTCGATCACCTCATCCAGCATTGGATCGAGGAGGCGGACATCCCACATTTCGACGCATTGTGGACAGACGGTCACGAATGGCAGCTCGAGGCCTTCCTCCTTGATGAACCGGGGCAACGAAGCCCGCTCAAGTCGATCGAGATCCATACCTCTTTCGCCGGCGCCGTGCATGAAATAGAGCAGCGGAAACGGGGCACTCTCTTCGGAATAGTGCTTCGGAAAGTAGGTGCGGCAAGAGACTGACTGGTCCTCTCGCACGGTAAAGGATCGATCTTCGCTTCGCATGGCTGACCCCCCAAGGCAAACCTGTCGTAGTTAGGCAGTGTCCCGCAGTCAGTTTTCAACGTCGGGCAGCGACCCCATGCGTTGTATCAGCCTGTCGTCCTTCCACCGCCCTTGTCGCGCTATGCCGCCGCGCTTGCCGTAGAGTACCCCCAGTCCGTCCGTTTCGCCGCCTTGCAATTGTCCTTCGTAGCGTCTGCCGCCCTATTCAACGCCTCCTTTCCACTCCCCTTCGTGGCGGCCACCATCCGCGAATTCGACCGTCCCCATCCATGCCGGCGACCGTCCTTCCACTCGCCTTCGTAGCGACCGCCGTCGGGTTGGCGATCAGCTTCTCCGCCGCGCGGGTGTCGCGTCTGTTGGGCCGCTTCCGATGGCCCGACAAGCTCCACCCCAGCGGGGCCATCCATGCAGTCGACCTGCTCGCAATCCGTCGAGGCCGCCAATCCGGGCACTGCCCACAAGATCGTGGACAGCCGCACCAGGATGTTTGTCAATTTCCGCACAGCAAGGCCCAAAAAGCGGTGGCATCGCTGCTCACCGACCAGCCCAAACCGTATCCCAGACCCCACCCACCGACAAGTGCCCGCCGTTTGCGCATCCCTTTTGCATGGCCGAACACGACGCTCAAGCTTGCAAAAGTTCGAATGCCCCATATATAAGTGCCACACGGCAGGGGCTTCGCGGCCCCGGCCACGTCCTGGCCACGCCATCGACCATGGAGCAACCGCCTCCAGTCGCTAGCGCTCCCGGGAGATGTTTTTCCATGGAAGGTGGTATGGCCGACTCGAAACAGCACATCTACCGCATCTACTTCCACAACCAGGGGCGGGTGTACGAAGTCTATGCGCGTTCCATCTATCAGAGCGACCTGTATGGGTTCCTCGAGATCGAGGACTACATCTTCGGCGAAAAGTCGCAAATGGTCATCGATCCCGCCGAGGACAAGCTGCGCACGGAGTTCTCCGGCGTACAACGTAGCTTCATCCCCATATACGCGATCTTGAGGATCGACGAAGTGGAGAAGGAAGGCACGGCAAAAATTACGGACTCGAGCGGGCAGAACGTGACGCCATTCCCCATGCCCGTGCCGAAGGGCGGGGGCAAGACCCCCTGAGAGACCCAGCCCGCATTGGCATTGGCACCTTGACCTTGACCGCTGCCGAGCCTGCTCCCTCGAGAGCGCCGGCCCGCGGGCCCGACTAGTCTAGTGTTCCGTCACAAATAAGATTAGGGATATTGGCGATCGGGCTTTAGAATGTGACGGGAAGGCGCTGTTGGGGGACGGCGGAGGTTTCCCATGCGGAAGATATACGTGGTTCGGCTGACGGAGGAGGAGCGGGAGTGGTGCCGCGAGGCGGTTCGGAAGTTGTCGGGTGGCAGCCAGAAATCGGGGCGGGCGCGGATCCTGCTGCAGGCCGACGAGGACGGGCCGCGTTGGACGGACCGGCAAATCTCGGAGGCCTACTCGTGCCGTCGGCAGACGGTGGAGAACGTCAGGCGGCGCTTCGTGCTGGAAGGCTTCGCGGCGGCGCTGGAGCGCAAGCGCCGGGCGACGCCGCCGGTGGAGAAGCGGCTCGACGGCGAGCAGGAGTCGCAGTTGATCGCGCTGCGCCTGGGCGCGCCGCCGCCGGGCTACGCGAACTGGTCGCTGCGGCTGTTGGCGCGGCGCGCGGTGGAGTTGGAGATCGTCGAGTCGTTGAGTCACGAGACCGTTCGGCGGACGCTAAAAAAAACGGCGTCAGCGGACGCAAGGTCGCGTACTGGGTGATTCCGCCGGAGGCCGACGCCGAGTTCGCGGCGAACATGGAGCGGGTGCTGGACGCCTACGCGAGGCCCTACGACGCCGCTTGGCCGGTGCTGTGCATGGACGAGCAGCCAGTGCAGCTGGTGCGGGAGACTCGACGTCCGATCGCGGCCACCGCGAAGCGCCCGCGGCGCGTCGATTACGAGTACGAGCGCGCCGGCACGGCGTCGATCTTCCTGTTCTGCGAGCCCTTGGCTGGATTTCGGCGGGCGACTGCGCGCCCGCGCCGTACGAAGTCCGATTGGGCGCGCGAGGTGGCCGAGTTGCTGGAGGGCCGCCACGCCGGCTGCGAGCGTGTCACGCTGGTGTCCGACAACCTCAACACGCATACCCGAGGCGCCTTCTACGAAGTGTTCGAGCCGGCCCGGGCGCGCGCCCTGGTGCGCCGCATCGAGTTCTGCCACACGCCGAAGCACGGCAGCTGGCTGAACGTCGCGGAGAGCGAACTCAGCTGCATGACGCGGCAATGCCTGAAAGATCGCCGCATCGGCGACATCGATACGCTGCGCGAAGAAATCGCGGCGTGGTCCACCGATGTCAACAACGCCCAGCGCGGCGTCGACTGGCACATGGGGATCGGCGACGCGCGCCGCAAGCTGAAGTCCGTATATCCTCAAATTAAACTATGACGGAACACTAGGGTTCTTTCTTCAGCACGTTGCGCAAACGCCCGAATAGCGACCGACCCCTCGGAGGTTCCTTCGACGCGGAGGCGGCATCCTCTTCGGTCTCCATCCCCTCCCGATCCTCGCCGGACTCTGGCGCGTCGTCCTCACTAGCCTCAACTGCCGTATCTTCCACAGGTTCCGCTGATTCCGACGCGGCTTCAGGGGCAACTCCTTCCGCATCGGCGGTAGTCCGCGCCAAATCGTCCTCAACGGACTGTTCCGTTGCCGCCGCTTGGGCAACGGTGGCGGGTGTGGGTTCTTCGATCGGTTCTTCTTCGTAGGATTGACCCGGGCGATTCACGAGTTCCATCACCGCGACCGGCGCCGAGTCGCCGGCACGATGGCCCGCTCGCACGATGCGCGTATACCCTCCCGGTCGGTCCACGTAGCGGGGGCCAAGTTGCTCGAACAGCTTGCCCACCGCAGCCTTGCTGCCCGTGCGCCGGAACGCGAGCCGCCGGTTCGCTACGGTATCGTTCTTCGCCAACGTGATCAGCGGTTCAGCCACGCGACGCAGTTCCTTTGCCTTCGGCACCGTGGTCCTTATCACCTCGTGCTCGATCAGTGAAATCGCGAGGTTCTTGAACATCGCCTTGCGATGCGCGCTGTCCCGGTTCAGGTGCCGGCCGCTTTTTCTGTGTCTCATCTTTCCAATTCCCGGGATCGTCGGGTTCGCCGACGGGCTAAGACACCCGCTCCGTGCCCCGTAAGCTCGCCGGCGGCCACGTCTCCAGCCGCATACCCAGCGACAGACCGTGTTGCGCCAGCACATCCTTGATTTCGGTGAGGGACTTCTTGCCGAGGTTGGGCGTCTTCAGCAGTTCGACTTCGGTGCGCTGGATGAGGTCGCCGATGTAGTAGATGTGCTCGGCCTTCAGGCAGTTGGCCGACCGAACCGTCAACTCGAGGTCGTCCACCGGGCGCAATAATTTTGGATCGATTTCGTCGGCTTCCTCCTCGGTGCCCGAGTCACCCTCCGCGCCTTCCAGGTCAACGAAGACATCGAGTTGTTGCTTCAAGATAGTGGCTGCCCTGCGGATCGCCTCTTCCGGCTCTATCGTGCCGTTCGACTCGATATCGAGCACCAACCTGTCGAGGTCCGTGCGCTGTTCGACGCGGGCGTTTTCCACCTGGTACGCCACACGTCGCATCGGGCTATAGCTTGCATCGAGGCGAAGTATGCCGATAGTGCGGGACTCTTCCTCCTCATCGCCCGTATTCTCGACCGGCACGTAGCCCCGACCGCGCGTCACCTTGGCCTCAAGACGAATGCTGCCGCCCTGATTCAACGTGCAGATGGGATGATCGGGATTGACTACCTCGACATCGTCGGAGCGCTGGAAGTCGCCGGCGGTCACGGTGCCCGCGCCTTCCTTGGACAACCGGACAATTGCCGAATCGCCATGGTGTAGGCGAACGGCGACTCCCTTGAGGTTGAGCAAGATGTCGATTACGTCTTCCTGTACGCCTTCCATGGTGCTGTATTCGTGCAGCACGTTGTCGATCTGCACTTCGGTGATCGCACAACCCGGCATCGTCGAAAGCAGAATGCGGCGTAAGGTATTGCCCAATGTATGGCCAAAACCGCGCTCAAGCGGCTCCAGCGTAACGCGGGCACGGGTAGAGCTGATCTCCTGGATCCTAATGTGCCGCGGCTTGAGAAGTTCACTCACCGACTGTGCCATATATCAATCATCCTCCGATATGAATCGTAGCGGCGCTGCTGACAGCGCATGTCGAGTCGAATCTGATCCGCGAAGCCAAAGCAATGCGGAAGAGTTCTTCAGTATCGAAACTCGGCGCTTGAGCGACTCGTCTATTTCGAGTAGAGCTCGACGATAAGGTTCTCGTTGATTTCCTGCGGAAGCTCGCTGCGGTCCGGCGACCGACTGAACGTCCCTTCCATCTTCTCCGGATCCACTTCCACCCATTCCGCCATGCCGCGCTGCGCTGCGACTTCAAGGGCGGACTTGATGCGAAGCTGTCCCTTCGCCTTCTCGCAAACGGCGATGACATCTTCCTGGCGAACTTGATACGAAGCAATATTTACCAGCTTGCCGTTCACCAGAACGGCCTTGTGCGAAACCAGTTGCCTCGATTCGGCCCGCGTGCATCCAAAGCCCATCCGATAGACAACGTTGTCGAGACGGCCCTCCAGTAGTCGCAACAGGTTTTCGCCGGTAGCGCCCCGTTGACGATCCGCCATCTTGTAGTAGTTGCGGAACTGCTTTTCGAGTACGCCGTAAAATCGCCGCACCTTCTGTTTTTCCCGCAATTGAACGGCATAGTCCGTCAAACGTTGTCGACGACCCGAACCATGCTGTCCCGGCGGCGTATCCGCCCGGCACTTCGATTCGATAGAACGAACCCCGCTCTTGAGGAAAAGATCCGTACCCTCCCTTCGAGCAAGCTTTAGCTTTGGTCCCGTGTAGCGCGCCACTGTCTTTTTCCCGTTACTGTTTCCCGTTGCTATTTCCCGTTACGCTCAGCCGAATCCATCAGCTGTTCGCAAGCTAGACGCGCCGTCGCTTCGGCGGTCTGCACCCATTGTGGGGTATCGGCGTCACATCAGCGATGCTGTTGATTTTCAAGCCAGCAGCGTTCATCGCGCGCACGGCAGACTCCCTGCCGGACCCCGGACCCTTTACCAATACGTCGACGCTCTTCATGCCGTGGTTCTCAACCATATCCGTCGCGACCCGTTCGGCGGCAACCTGGGCAGCGAAAGGCGTCTTCTTTCTCGAACCCCGAAAACCGGAACCGCCCCCCGTGGCCCAGCCGAGAGCGTTGCCCTGTCGATCCGAGATCGTAATGATCGTGTTGTTGAACGAAGCATGCACATGGGCGATGCCATCGACCACTATACGCTTGCCTCTTCTTCTACTCGGCTCAGCCATGCCCGTTCCACTCTTCCATACAACAAAGCGCCCGCCAATCCTTGATACATAGCCAATTCGACGTCACGGGCGCACGGACCCCCGATTGGCCTTTCATTGAACTTCTACTACTTCTTCTTCACCTGCCGACGCGTGGGGCCCTTGCGCGTTCGCGCATTGGTCTGCGTGCGTTGGCCGCGCACCGGCAGGCCTCGACGATGGCGAATACCTCTATATGTGCCAAGGTCCATGAGCCGCTTGACGTTCATTGATACTTCGCGGCGCAAGTCGCCTTCGATCACGCGCTTTGTCATTTCGCTTCGGACGGCGTCGAGATCCTGCTCCGTCAGGTCCCGGATCTTGATCCGAGGATCGATCCCGGCCTCCGCGCAGACCCGCAGTGCGGTGGGTCGCCCAATGCCAAAAATGTACGTGAGCGAGACGCCCGCGTGCTTGTCGTCCGGAATGTTGACTCCCGCTATACGTGCCATAATTTTCTAACCCTGTCTTTGTTTATGCCTTGGCTCCGCGGTGCAGATTACGCGCACCACACCGTTGCGCTTGACGATCTTGCAGTTGCGACACATCTTTTTAACTGACGCTCTAACTTTCACAGGACTCTCCTTCCCGACGGCGTCGGCGACAGCCCTTTTCCGAACTCAACTCCGTCTCTTTCACCGAGGCCCTAACCTTCATGGGACATTCCTCCCGAGCGCCGCCGACGACGGCCTGCTCCCGTCATTGCTCAACGCCGTCGTCCATAGTTTTGCAGATTCGACCGTTCCATCAGTTTAGCGTATTGACTCGATCTCAAGTGCTCGGTCACCTGCGCCATGAAGTCCATCGCTACGACCACCACGATCAGCAGCGCGGTGCCGCCGAGTTGGAACGTCACGTTGAAGAAAACGATCATGAATTCGGGCAGGAGACAGACCAGGGTTACGTACGACGCCCCGAACAGGGTCAGCCGTGTAATCACGTCGTCGATGTAGTGGGCAGTCTGCGCCCCAGGCCGAATACCTGGCAGATAGGCGCCCTGGCGCTTGAGATTGTCGGCAAGATCCTTCGGATCGAAGACGATGGCCGTGTAGAAAAAACTGAAAAACACTATCCCCGCAGCGAACATCATGATGTAGGCCGGCTGTCCCGGCGACAGCACGAGGGCGACTTCCTGCAGCCAGGACATTCCCGGTGTCTGCCCGAACCATGTCGCCATCGAGGCCGGCGCGAGCAGCAGGCTGGACGCGAAAATTGCCGGGATAACGCCCGCCATGTTGATCTTCAGCGGCAGGTAGCTGGCTTGCGCCTGGTACATGCGCCGGCCTTGTTGTCGCTTCGCGTAGTTCACGGGTATTCGGCGTTGTCCTCGTTCTATGAACACTACGAAACCGACGATCACGACGGCAAAGACCCCTACGGCGAGCAGGGCGATGATGTTCACTTCGCCCTGCCGAGCCGCTTCGAACGCTTGGCCGATTTCCGCCGGGAAGCCCGATACGATACCGGAGAAAATCAACAGCGAAATGCCGTTGCCGACGCCTCGTTCCGTGATTTGCTCCCCCAACCACATCAGGAACAGCGCGCCCGACACCAGGGTGATGAGTGCCGTAAGGTAAAAGGCGATGCCAGGGTTGAACGCCAGTCCCTGGGCAACGAGGGTTCCCGTCAATGCGACGCCCTGGATGATCGACACTATGAGTGTGCCGTAACGCGTGTATTGCGTGATTTTTCTGCGGCCGGATTCGCCTTCCTTTCGTAACTGCCGCAGCGTCGGATACATCATCGTCAAGAGGTTCATGACGATACTCGAAGTAATGTAGGGCATGACGCCGAGCGCCAGGATGCTCATGCGCTCCAACGCGCCGCCGCCGAACATGTTGACAAGATCCAGAATGCCGCCCTGATTCTGTTCGAACAGATTGCGCAACGCATCCGGATTGATCCCCGGCACGGGTATGTGCGTACCGATTCGATAGACGAGCAATGCCAACAGCACGAACAGCAGTCGTGACCGGAGTTCGGAAAGCCCCGCTTGGGCCCCCGCAAAACTTGGTTGTGTCGCCGTTCTGTGTGTCGTCGTTACCATCAGGTTCCCGCCCTAGCCAGCACGGTCTTTCGCGTCGATCCTGCCGCCCGCAGCCTCAATCGCAGCACGCGCACCTCGCGTTACGCCGAGACCCTTCACCGTTATCGGACGCGCAATGTTCCCGGACAGCATGATGCGCGCGCGCCTGACGTTGCGAGAGAGAACATTCGCCGCCTTGAGAACTCCCAAGTCAACGACATCGCCTTCCGCGCCCACGACACGGGCCTCCCCGCCCTCGACACCGCCCTCCCGGCCCACCCGGTCGAGCGCCTTTTCGATGTCGCCCAGGCGTACTTCCGCGGTCGTCATGCCTACGCGGGAACGGAAGCCGAACTTCGGTATGCGCATCTGCAGTGGCAATTGGCCACCCTCGAACCAGGGGCGCTTCGAGGAACCGGATCTGGACTTTTGCCCCTTTTGTCCGCGTCCGCAGGTCTTGCCATTGCCAGAGCCGCTACCGCGACCAACGCGCTTCGCGCTTCGCTTCGATCCCGCCGCCGGCTTCAACGAATTGAGTTCCATTGTCACGGCATTACCTCGACCATGTAACTGACTTTGGCGATCATGCCCCGCACGGACGGCGTGTCCTCGACATCCACGGTCTGGCCGATACGCCGCAGGCCGAGGCCGCGCACACAAGCCTTGTGTCTCCTCAGACGCCCGTGAAAGCTCTTCACGAGCCTGACCCGCAGCATTCGCTTGGGCTTCCCATCTGGGGATGTTTCCTCCGTCATCTTCAAGCCACGAGCTCTTCGACGGTCTTGCCGCGCTTCTCCGCGACCATCTCCGGCGAGCGCATGTTCAACAGCGTCTCAAACGTTGCCCGAACCACGTTCACCGGGTTGGTGGATCCGTAGCATTTCGCCAACACGTTCTGCACACCCGCCGCTTCCAGCACCGCCCGCATGGCACCGCCAGCAATGATGCCAGTCCCCTCCGAGGCCGGTTGCATGTACACGATTGACGCACCGTGCCGTTCCTGCACCGCGTACCAGATCGTCGTGCCGTTGAGTTCGACATCGACCATCTCCCGTCTTGCCGCTTCCATCGACTTCTGTATGGCAACTGGCACCTCGCGCGCCTTGCCATGTCCGAAACCGACACGACCGTTGCCATCTCCAACGACGGTCAACGCGGTAAAGCCGAAGATGCGACCACCCTTGACCACTTTGGAAACCTTGTTGACGTTGACCAGCTTCTCAAGCAGGCCCTCTTCCTTTATTTCTTCTGCATATGCCATGTATCAGAACTCCAATCCGCCTTCCCGCGCAGCTTCCGCAAGCCCTTTGACGCGCCCGTGGTACTTGTACCCTGAACGGTCGAACGCCACTTTCGTGCAGCCCGCAGCCTTGCCCCTTTCCGCGATCAGGGCTCCGACTTTGCGCGCGGCATCCACATTGCCCGTAGCCCCGCCCCGTATCGAATCATCCAACGTCGACGCCTGCGCAAGTACGCGCCCCCCGTCCGGCGCTATCAACTGCGCATAGATATGGCGCGGCGACCGATAAACCGCCAGCCGCATCGCGCCGAGTTCGCGGATTTTCATGCGCGCGCGCTTCGCGCGGCGCAGACGGACAGTCTTCTTGTCGATCACAGCTTAAGCTTCTCTCGCTACGTTTGCTTGGCTTCCTTGCGGCGCAGCTCTTCTTGCATTGTGCCCGCAGACGTTTCTCTCAAGATCATTGTCTCGCTACTTCTTCCTGGCTTCCTTGCGGCGCAGCTCTTCTTGCATTGTGTCCGCAGACATTTCTCTCAAAACCACAGTCTCGCTACTTCTTCTTTGCTTCCTTGCGACGGACCCTCTCGTTCATGTACCTGACGCCTTTGCCCTTGTAGGGTTCTGGCGGCCGAAACGCGCGTATGTCGGCCGCTACCTGACCCACAAGTTGTTTGTCCGCGCCGCTGACTACAACCTCCGTGACGCTCGGCGTCTGCACGTCGACGCCCTCGGGCACCGCGTAATGAATCGGGTGCGAAAAACCAAGTTGCATGTTCAGAGTCCTGTCTTGCGCCTGGGCCCGATAGCCGACGCCTACGAGTTGCAACCGGCGTTCAAAGCCCTGGCTGACACCCAACACCATGTTGTTCACCAGCGAGCGCACCGTGCCCGCCATTGCCCGCGCCCGATAGCTTGGGTCCGCGGGTTCGAAATACAGCGTCCGGTCGTCAACTGCGACTCCGACATCCCCAGTCAACCTCAGCTGCAGTTTTCCCTTCGCGCCGCTCACCGACAGGCCCAAAGCGCTAGGCGCGAGCGTCACTTCGACGCCGTCGGGAAGTTCAACTGGAGTGTTTGCAACTCTGGACATGACTGCTACTTCGACTCAGAACACCGTGCACAAGATTTCACCGCCGATGCCAGCCTTCCTGGCCGCACGGTCCGTCATCAACCCGCGCGCGGTGCTGACGACAGCTACGGCCAACCCGCCGCGCTCTTCGCGGATATCCTTGCATTGTTTGTATACCCGCAGGCCCGGCCGGCTGACCCGCCTGATTTTCTCGATCACCGGCGCCCCGTTGTGATACCTCAAATCAATGGTGAGTTCCGGTTTCGGTCCTTCGCTTGCCCGGAACCCGCCGATATACCCTTCGTCCCGCAACACCCCGCAAATGGCAACTTTCAACTTCGAACTGGGCATCGTGACGGTGGCACGTTCCTTCGCCTGCGCGTTGCGTATGCGTGTCAGGAAATCCGCGATGGGGTCTTGCATGCTCATGGTTGCCTCACCAACTGCCTTTCATCAGGCCCGGGACATCACCACGCATCGCGGCCTCCCGCAGCTTGTTCCTGCCCAACCCGAACTTCCGATACACGCCCCGAGGCCGTCCCGTCTGGCCGCAACGCCGCCGCAAGCGCACCGGACTGGCGTTGCGCGGAAGTGCCTGCAGCTTCAGTTGCGCCTCCCAGCGCTCTTCATCTGTCGCGCTGCGGTCCGCAATGATCGCTTTCAACACCCGGCGTTTTTCCGCGTACTTGGCAACGATCTTTTCACGCTTTTTTTCGCGCTCTGTGATGGAAACTCTTGCCATGGTTAGTTCCTGAACGGGAAGTTGAATGCCTGCAACAGAGCAAAACCCTCGGCATCGGTTCTGGCCGAGGTCGTGATGGCGATATCGAGTCCCCTGACGGCGTCGATCTTGTCGTAGTCGATTTCGGGGAACACGATCTGCTCGGAAAAACCGAGCGAATAGTTGCCCCGACCATCGAAAGCGCGGGGATTCAGACCCCGAAAATCCCGCATTCGCGGTATCGCGATTCCAATCAGGCGTTCGATGAATTCGTACATGCGCTCCCGCCGTAGCGTCACCTTGCATCCAACCGGCCAACCCGCCCGAATCTTGAACGCCGCTTCGGACTTCCTTGCATTGGTAACAACGGCCTTTTGCCCGGCGATCAACGTCAGGTCCGAAACAGCACTGTCCATGATCTTGCGGTCGCCCACCGCCTCGCCGACACCCATATTGAGCGTGACCTTTTCCAGACGAGGCACCTGCATCGGATTGGCGTAGTTCAACTCCTTCTGCAATCGAGGATGCAGCTCCTCTCGATACCTGGTATGCAAATCCGTCATCTATCGTTCACCCGTACCAGTCCTTTTCATTCGTCGATCAAGGCGCCGCTGGACTTGAAAAATCGCACGCGCTTCCCGTCCTCCACGCGAATTCCCACACGATCCGCCCTGCTTGCTTCCTGATTGTAGATGGCCACGTTCGATGCCTGGATAGGCGCTTCACGACTGAAGATGCCACCCTGTTCATTTGTTTGCGGGTTGGCGCGCTGATGCTTCCTGACCATGTTCAATCCGGAAACCAGCAGCCTTCCGTCAGGCATGACCTGCACCACTTCGCCGACTCTTCCCTTGTCGCGCCCGGCGATCACGATCACTTCGTCTTCTTTTCTTATCTTGCGCATGACGCTTCCATGGAACAAACGTTTCCGGGGAGCGCCAGCGACCGGGAATGGTTGTTCCATGGTCGACGAGCGGGGCCGGGCCACAGGCGAAGCCGAAGGCGCCGGCTGTGGGGCACTCTCATGGAACAAAGGTGCCACCACCGCGTCGGACTCGGCAACCGTCGGAGTTCCCTAGGCGTCACGGGCGCGCGGCAATTGAGCAGGCTAAAGGCTTTCAAAGGACTTCCGGTGCGAGCGAGACGATGCGCATGAAGTTCTCGCTGCGCAGTTCTCTCGTTACTGGTCCGAAGATGCGTGTTCCGACCGGTTGCAACTGCGGCGTGAGCAGGACCGCGGCATTCTGGTCGAATCGGATCACCGAGCCGTCCGAGCGCCGCACGCCCTTTTTTGTACGCACGACCACGGCGTCCATGACCTGGCCCTTGCGCACGCGACCGCGGGGAATCGCCTCCTTCACCGCGACCTTTATGATGTCGCCAATTCCGGCGTAGCGTCGCCGCGAGCCGCCAAGCACCTTGATGCATTGCACCCGGCGTGCGCCGCTATTGTCCGCGATGTCGAGCATGGTTTCCGTCTGGATCACGTGGCCGCCTCAATGTTCCCCGTGCCTATGCTTTGCAGCCGCCAGGACTTTCGCTTCGATATGGGCCGCGACTCGACAATGATGACGAAATCCCCGACCTTGCATTCATTGCGCTCGTCGTGCGCGTGGATTTTGGACTTGCGCCGAATGATCTTGCCGTAGATCGGATGCTTTACGCTGCGCTCAATCATCACAGTGATCGTCTTGTCCATGCGATCGGAGACAACGGTACCGGCAAGTGTTCGCGGATTCGTCCGTTTGGGCGATCGGGATGGCGCCGGGGTCACAGCCTCGGGTATCGGCTCATCTACAGCGGCAGCGGCGGGCCCGTTTGCTTCCGCGTTCTCCGCCGTGGCAGTTACCTGGGCGTCATCGGTTGCAGTGACCTCTGCACTTTCCACTTCTTCCACTTCGCGCGGCGTTTCGGACGTTGCAAGAGTTTCGGGCGCTGTTTCGGGTGCCTTAGCCATCGGCTTTCTCCCGCAATACCGTTTCCAACCGCGCGATATCGCGGCGCGCTTCCCTCAGCAGGTGCGTTTGCGGCAACTGCGAACTGCCGCGCAGCATGCGCAGATTGAATTGCTCGCGCCGCAACCGCAGACGCTCCGCGCGCAGTTCTTCCGTAGTCATGTCTCTCAACTCGCTCGCTTTCATTTCCGCTTTACGCTGCCTTCACCCTACAAGCTCGACCGTTTGACCATTGCGGTTGCGAACGGCAGCTTCGCCGCCGCCAGTGCAAACGCCCGCTTTGCGATCTCCTCCGAAACACCCTCCATCTCGTATAGCACACGCCCCGGCCGAATCTGCGCCACCCAGTACTCCACCGCGCCTTTGCCCTTGCCCTGACGCACTTCCAGCGGCTTCTTGGTGATCGGTTTATCGGGGAACACGCGGATCCAGACTTTTCCGCCCCGCCGTACATGCCGCGTCATCGCTCGTCGCGCGGACTCGATCTGACGCGCAGTCATCCTTCCGCGGCCCACGGCTTTCAAGCCAAACTCGCCAAAGCTGACCTTGCTGCCGCGTTGCGCCAAACCGCGGTTGCGACCCTTCTGCTGCTTCCGGTACTTCGTTCTAGTTGGCTGTAACATCGTCTTTGCTAAACACTGAAATTCTTATCCACCGCCACCGCTCGGCTACAGCGCCTCGGCACGCTCGGAAGTTTCGCCCGCGATCACTTCGCCCTTGAAGATCCAGACCTTGATGCCGATGATGCCGTAGGTGGTGCGGGCTTCCGCCGTCGCATAGTCAATGTCCGCCCGCAGCGTGTGCAACGGCACGCGACCTTCGTGATATACCTCCGAGCGCGCGATTTCAGCACCGTTCAATCGGCCCGCCACGCGCACCTTGATGCCCTTCGCGCCAAGACGCATGGCGTTCTGGATGACCCGCCGCATGGCGCGGCGATACTGCACGCGGCGCTCGAGTTGCTGCGCAACGTTCTGCGCGACGAGATACGCATCGGTCTCCGGCTTGCGCACCTCCTCCACGTTGATGTGTACCGGCACGCCCATGATCCGGTGCAGTTCGAACCGCAACCGCTCAACATCTTCGCCTTTCTTGCCGATCACGATGCCCGGGCGCGCGGTGTGAATCGTCACCCGCGCGGTTTGCGCCGGCCGCTCTATGTCAATACGGCTGACTGAAGCCTGTGCCAAGCGCTTGCCGAGGTACTCGCGAACCTTGAGATCGTTCAGCAGGTATTCGGCATACGTTTTCTTCTCCGCATACCAGACCGAACGGTGCTCGGCGACGATGCCGAGCCGAAAGCCTGTTGGACTAACTTTTTGACCCATCTTCTCTCCTGATCCGACGCGCGCCTACGATTCTTCGTCATCCGTCACGGCGATGACGACGTGGCTGGTGCGCTTCAAGATACGATTGCCGCGCCCGCGCGCGCGGGGACGCATGCGTTTCATGGTTATACCTTCATCCACGCGAATTTCGCCAACCTTGAGTTCATCCACGTCCGCGCCCTCATTGTGCTCGGCGTTGGCGATTGCCGATTCCAGCACCTTGGACACCAAAGCGGCCGCTTTCTGCGGGCTGAAAGCCAAGATGTTCAACGCGTCTTCCACGGGCTGGCCGCGCACCTGGTCCGCGATCAAGCGGACTTTCTGCGGCGATATGCGCAGCGCCTTGGCCTGGGCAACAACTCGCATGGCTATCGCCTGGCCCGGCGATCACCCGCGTGACCGCGAAAAGTTCGCGTCGGCGCGAATTCGCCCAGTTTGTGGCCGACCATGTCGTCGGTGATGAACACGGGCACGTGCTGCCGACCGTTGTGCACGGCGATGGTCAGCCCCACCATTTCCGGAGAAATCATTGATCGCCGCGACCAGGTGCGGATCGCGCGCTTGTCTCCGCTTTGTTGCGCGGCGGCCACCTTCTTCGCCAAATGCAGGTCCACGAACGGTCCCTTGTGCAACGATCTCGGCATCGTATTTGTCACTTACCTCGCTCTGCTGCTTCGCCGACGCACGATCAGCGCGTCCGTGCGTTTGTTCGTGCGGGTCTTGTAGCCCTTGGTCGGCACGCCCCACGGAGTCACGGGGTGCCGTCCTCCCGAAGACCGGCCCTCTCCTCCGCCGTGCGGATGATCCACGGGATTCATGGCCACACCCCTAACCGTCGGCCTGCGTCCCCGCCAGCGCGCCGCTCCGGCTTTGCCCAGGGAGCGCAGGTTGTGCTCGCTGTTGCCGACCTCGCCCAGCGTCGCCCGGCATTCAGCCAACGCCCGACGCATTTCGCCCGACCGCAATCTAAGGGTCACGTAAGTTCCTTCCCGCGCGACAAGTTGGGCCGATGTCCCCGCGCTGCGCGCGAGTTGCGCGCCCTTGCCGGGCTTCAGTTCCACACAGTGAATGACACTGCCGAGCGGGATGTTGCGCAACGCCAGGGCGTTGCCCGCGCGGATAGGCGCGTTGCTGCCGGACATCAACTCGTCTCCCGCCCGCACCCCTCGGGGCGCGACGATGTATCGGCGTTCCCCATCAGCATACTTCAGGAGGGCCAGGTTTCCACTGCGATTCGGGTCGTATTCCAAGTGTTCGACGATTGCCCTGACATTGTCCTTGTCGCGCCGAAAGTCGATCTTGCGGTAGAAACGTTTGTGGCCGCCCCCGCGATGCCGCGTGGTGATGCGTCCGTTGGCATTCCGCCCGCCCGACTTCTTTGCGGGTTGCAGCAGCGGCTTGTACGGCCCACCGCGATGCAAAGACGCGTCCACGACCTTGATGACAAACCGCCGGCCCGGAGAGGTTGGTCTTGCTTTGACAACGGCCATGCCCTAGCGCTCCGCCACAAAGTCGATTTCGTCGCCGGAAGCCAAGCGGACGTAGGCTTTCTTCCAGTCCTTCTTGCGCGAGACGCCTCGACGCCAGTTGCGCTTCACCTTGCCTTTTTGGTTCAGCGTTGTGACGTTGACGACGGTCACGCCAAAAATCGACTCCACCGCCTCCTTGATCTCCGGTTTCGTCGCATCGGTGGCAACCTTGAATGCATATCCGTTGCTCAGGTCCCCGATACTCGCCGCTTTCTCGGTGCTATGCGGCTCCCGGAGCACCTCGTACTTGCGTTCTTCGTTCATGCGAGGGCCGCTTCAAGCTTCTTTAGCGCATCCGCCGTGATGAGCACCTTGTCGTGGCGCAACAAGCTCACCGGATCGACGGCAGGCACATCGCGCACGTCAACACCCTTCAGGTTGCGCGCCGCCAGATAAAGGTTCTCATCGACGTTTTCGGCGATGATCAGAACGTTCGAGAGGTTGAGGGTTGCAAGTTTTTGGAGAAGGGCTTTGGTTTTGGGCGCGTCGACTTCGATCCCGGCAGCGACAATGAGACAGTCCTGCCGGACCAGTTCGGAGACGATACAGCGCATCGCTCCCTGGTACATCTTGCGGTTTACTTTTTGCGAATGGTCCTGCGGCTTCGCCGCAAATGTCCGCCCGCCGCCGCGCCAAATCGGGCTGCGGATGGATCCGGCGCGCGCGCGACCGGTACCTTTCTGGCGATGAGGCTTGCGGCCACCACCGCGCACTTCCGCGCGCGTCTTTTGCGCGCGCGATCCACTGCGCCCGCCGGCGAGATACGCGACCACGACCTGATGCACGAGCGCCTCGTTGAAGTCCTTGGCGAACGTCGCGTCCGACACCTCGATCATGCCGCCGCTGCTATTCAGAGAAAGTTGCATGCCGAAGGTCCCGCGCCGCTCAAGCGGTTCCACCAGCGGCCTTGACCGCCGGCCTGACACAGACATCGCCCCCGGCCGGCCCCGGCACCGCGCCCTTGACAAATAGCAGATTGCGCTCGACATCCACCCGAATGATCGTCAGGTTTTGAGTCGTGACGCGTTCAGCGCCCATGTGCCCAGCCATCTTCTTGCCCCTGAAGACGCGTCCCGGCGTCTGACACTGGCCGATAGACCCCGGGGCGCGATGCGCGCCGGAGTTGCCGTGGCTCCATCCTTGCGCCCCGAACTTCCATCGCTTGATAACGCCCGCATAGCCCTTGCCCTTGGAAACCGCGGAAACGTCGACCTTTTGCCCCGCCTCAAACTGGTCCGCATTGAATTCGGTTCCGGTGCCGATTGCTGCGTCCGGCGCTTCGCTGAGACGGAATTCCCACAATCCTCTGCCAGCGACCGAACTGGCCTTGGCAAAGTGCCCGGCCATCGGTTTCGTGACGCGACTCGGCTTGGCGGAGCCCGTTGTAATCTGCACCGCGTGGTAGCCGTCCGATTCCGGCGTCTTGACCTGCGTTACGCGGTTCGCCTCCACGGAAATGACCGTCACCGGGACGGACGCGCCCTCCTCGGCAAACAGCCGAGTCATTCCGCTCTTTTTTCCTACGACGCCAATCGCCATTCTCAACAAATTCTCCGGATCGCGGAATCCCCTGGCGGATTCAGGTAACCCGCTCGGCGTTTCCCCGCCGACTGGCTCCCCATCCGCCGCTGCCCGCCAAGGCAGCCGCAGTGACGGCGTTCGCGCCGCCCAGAAAAAACGCCGCTCGACCTGGGTCAAAGCGGCGTTACCTAGTTCAAACTGATCTGCACCTCTACACCCGCAGCGAGATCGAGCCGCATCAACGCGTCTACGGTCTTCTCCGTGGGTTCAACAATATCGAGCAGCCGTTTATGCGTGCGAATCTCGTATTGATCCCGCGCGTCCTTGTTGACGTGCGGCGAGATCAGCACGGTATAGCGCTCCTTTCGGGTCGGCAACGGAATCGGACCAAGCACCTGCGCGCCGGTACGCTTCGCCGTATCGACGATTTCCTCTGCGGACACATCGATCAGACGATGATCGAAGGCCTTCAGGCGTATCCGTATGCGCTGGTTCTGAACCACGAGACTCCCCAAGCTTCAGTCGGTTGCCGTCCAACTGTTTGTGTTCTTTCCGGCTGTTGTTCGGCCGCTTTTCCGGCCCTTGGGCTGTTGTTGCGACTGTTGCAATGCGCTCTTCCGCCACCCTGCACGCGTTGCATTCATCGCGACGATGCCCTTCCCTGCAAAAAACCGAGGCGCAACACACACCTCCCGCCAACAGGAAGCCGCGCACTATACGCGCGAACCCCGTTCAGGGCAATTCTATTTCGCCGCCTATCGCTGTACGCGGACTTGCGTGGGAGCACAATACCGCGCCCGCCGCGACGGTCTTTGTTGCCGTAGCCCGCATATCTAACCAAGCCGCTTGTCGAGTCACTGAATGGCATTATGTTTCACTCAGCTACGTCCACTTTTTGGAGGTTCTACGCGGTACAGACTGCGCTGGCTGCGCCCTCGCTGGTCTTTTGCCCGCGTGCGCGCACGTGCTCGCTCCACCATAAGGCATGGCTATGCTTCCGCTCGCGAGCACGCTCACGCGGGCAAAATCCTGCGCGATCATCGCTGCCCTTAGTGAGATATGCGGGCTAGCTGTCGCCCTGGCGCAAGTACTCGACAGCGGGTTCATCGCTATCCGACTCCGGCTCTTCCGGGGGCTTGGCTTGACCCGCGCTGACGACCAACGACGGCACGACAAAGTCCTTCAACATCTCGCGCAGACGAAATTCATTGCCCGCGAAAGGAAAGTTGACCGTCTGCAACGACATCACGATGAACATGCACCATTCCACGTACCTGTGGAGCGTGATGCCTTCCCGCAAACGCCCCATTCGGCGGGCCCGCTCGAACGTCGTGCGCGAGCACGCCATTGCCGCGTTGAAACAGGCAGCGAGCGATTCGTCGATCCGCTCGTATAGCTGTCGGCTGTTGTTCGCGAAGAGCAACTTCAAGGCCGGGCGACGGCGCAACTGACGAAAGAACCAGGAGATGTCCTCGACGATCTGTTCCTCCAGGCTGGCATGTGCATACGTTTGCGTCTCGAAATCCGCCATCAGCGCATGAAAGTCCCGGATCACCGCCTGATTCAACACGTCGTCGGCGTCCTTGAAATACCGGTAGAAAGTCGTGCGGCCCAACCGCGCCCGCTTGATGATCGCGCTGACCGTCGTGTTCTCCGCGCCCTGGCTCAGATACAGCGTCACCGCCGAATCAAGGATGGTCCGTCGCGTGTCCTTGGCTCGCGCTTGCAGGCGACCGAGCCCGAATTTGGTACGCATACGCACACAAACTACCAAATGACCAGGGCTTTCTCTACTTGGCCCGCCATTGCCCCCGCCTCGCCCGAGGCCCGCTCGCCAACCACCCGACCCCATACGGGGATGCCCGTTCCGAACTCACCCAGTCTCGGCATGCCGAATGGAACAACAACACGTGACGGCGGCATTCTGTCCGCATCTCGGCGCCCACATCGGATACGGCGGCAGGGTGGAGGGTAACGCGATCATCTGCCCGTTCCACGGCTGGCGGTTCGACGGCGAGGGGGTTTGCATGAGCGTGCCCTACGCCCGCGCGATACCTCGACGGGCCGCGAATGGGCCGTGCCTGTACAGCTATCCGGTAGAGGAACGGAACCGGATGATATGGGCTTGGCATCATCCGCGGCGTGTGCCGCCATTGTTCGACCTTGACGATGTTCCCGAACTGGCCGATCCGGACTGGAGCGAGCCCACGCGCTACGAGTGGGAGGTGAATGCTCCGATACAGGAATCTGGGGAAAACGCAGTGGACGTCGCGCACTTCGTGGCTGTACACGGCGCGCAAGACATGCCCGATGCCAAAGTCACCCTCGACGGTCACCGTCGCGATACCGAATTGACCCTCCTTGCGCCCGCCACAGACGACAAGGGCAATATCGACTTGACCAGAACGGAGAACATCCATCTCGTCACGCGGAGCTGCGGACCGGGCATGAGCATTCAGACTTTCGACCTGGGGGCCAAGACGGTCATGCTCGGGACGATGACCCCCATCACCCCGGCCAGGATGAAGCTATGCTTCGCCTTTACCAAGCGACTGGATACTCCCGCCCGATTCAAACCACTGGTCGATGGCCTGGTCGCCGAAGTCGTCCGCCAAGTGGGGCAGGACATACCGATCTGGGAAAACAAGGTGTTCCGCGAGGCGCCGATACTCTGTGACGGCGATGGGCCGATCGCCAAGTATCGCCGATGGTTCAGCCAGTTCTACGACAACGCCGACTCGCCTGGCCCGGAGACTTCGCCGAGTCGCTTGCGGAGCGAACAAATATCACTTGTGTTCAATCGGGTTCGCCAGCAGGTGCGTCAGTCTTTCAGATACCCTGCGTGGGCAAAACCCGGCGCGATCGTCGCGGTCGTTGGTGAAATATTCGGGTTGAGGCCCCCGGCACGAGTGCGTTCTTCGACCGCACCCCGCAGAGAATAAGCGCCGCTCAACCGTTGAGCCGCAATCGCCTTAATGATCGATGATGTCGGCGGCGATGTTTCGCGGCACTTCGGCGTAGCGGGCGAATTCCATGTGGAAGGTGGCCCGCCCCTGCGTGGCGGAACGTAGGTCCGTCGCGTAGCCGAACATCTCTCCGAGGGGCACGAAGGCGCGGGCGATCTTGCCCGAAGGATTCTGGTCCATGCCGTCGATCACGCCGCGGCGTCGATTCAGGTCGCCGACCACTTGCCCCATGTATTGGTCCGGCATGACGACCTCCACGCGCATCACGGGTTCGAGCAGAACCGGCCTCGCCCGCGCCGCACCGTCTCGCAGCGCCATCGAACCCGCAATCTTGAAGGCCAGTTCCGAGGAATCGACTTCGTGATAGGAACCGTCGTAGAGCGTGGCCTTGACGCCGATCAGCGGATAGCCGCCGATCACACCGTTCTCCATCTGTTCTTCAACGCCTTTCCTCACCGCCTGGATGTAGTCCCTCGGCACCGACCCACCGACGATCGCATCGACGAACTCGAACCCCGTCGCGTCCGGTAGTGGCTCCAGCCGCAGCCAGACATGTCCAAATTGGCCCCGGCCGCCAGTCTGGCGAACAAACCTGCCCTCCGTCTCGACGCTCGCGCGTATGGTCTCGCGGTACGCGACTTGCGGACGACCGATGCCAGCTTCGACGTTGAACTCCCGTTTCAGGCGATCGACGATGATATCCAGATGCAGTTCACCCATACCGGCGATGATGGTCTGGCCCGTTTCGGAGTCGGTTGTCACGCGGAAGGAGGGGTCCTCCTGGGCGAGTTTCGCCAAGGCATTGGACATCCTGCCCTGGTCCGCCACAGACCTCGGCTCGGCCGCGACGTGAATGACCGGTTCCGGGAATTCCATGCGCTCAAGGGTGATCACGTGATTCGAGTGGCAGAGCGTATCCCCGGTCGTCATGTCCTTGAGGCCAATCGCCGCCGCGATGTCCCCGGCGCGAACCTCCTTGACCTCGTTGCGGCTGTTCGAGTGCAACTGCACCATGCGGCCGATACGCTGACGTCTTGACCTGCGAGGATTGAATATCTGATCTCCCGCAGCCAGCACACCGGAGTAGACCCGAAAGAACGTCAGGGTGCCGACGTAGGGGTCCGTTGCAATCTTGAAAGCCAGCGCCGCGAACGGTTCGTCATCGTCGGACTTGCGTTCCGACGATTCGCCGTTATCGAGGACGCCTTCGATCGGCTTCACCTCCGTAGGGGCTGGCAGGAACTCGACAACCGCATCGAGAATCGCCTGCACACCCTTGTTCTTGAACGCCGAGCCGCACAAGGCCGGGACGATCTCGCCAGCCAGCGTGCGCGAGCGCAGACCCTTGCGAATGTCCGACGGCGAAAGCTCTCCGTCTTCAAGGTACCGGTCCATCAGCTCTTCGCTCGATTCCGCAGCGGCTTCGACCATTCGCTCGCGGAACAAATAAGCCTGCTCACGCATCTCCTCCGGAACTTCCGTTTCTACGTGGGTGACGCCCAGATCCCCGTCGTTCCAGGCAATGGCCTTCATCGAGACCAGGTCGATCACGCCGCGGAAATTCTCCTCCGCCCCAAGGGGAAGTTGGACGGGCACCGGATGCGCGCCCAAGCGTTCGCGAATCTGCTCCGCGACCCGCAAGAAGTCGGCACCAACACGATCCATCTTGTTGACGAAGACGACACGGGGAACCTGATACCTGTTGGCTTGCCGCCACACCGTTTCCGACTGCGGCTCCACGCCGGCGGTCCCACAGAACACCACTACCGCGCCATCGAGGACTCGCAAGGATCGTTCCACTTCGATGGTGAAGTCCACGTGACCCGGCGTATCGATGATATTGATGCGGTGTTCATCGAGCTGGTTGTCCATGCCGGACCAGAAACAGGTCGTTGCCGCGGAAGTGATCGTGATCCCGCGCTCCTGCTCCTGCTCCATCCAGTCCATGATGGCAGCACCCTCGTGCACTTCGCCCATCTTGTGCGACAAGCCCGTGTAGAAAAGCACGCGTTCGGTGGTCGTCGTCTTGCCCGCATCGACGTGGGCGACAATCCCAATGTTTCGATAACGTCCAATCGGGGTGCTGCGACCCGCCATTGCACATCTCCAATGCGCTGTCGAGAACGGCGCCCCGACAGCATCGCGTCAGTAAATTTGCTGGTGAAATATCCCGGCTAGAACCGGTAGTGCGAGAATGCCCTGTTCGCTTCCGCCATGCGGTGCGTATCCTCGCGTCTTCTAACCGCGGAGCCCCGACCCTCCGCCGCGTCCATCAGTTCTCCGGCCAACCGCGCCGCCATGGATTTCTCACGACGCGCGCGCGCGCTGTCCACCAGCCAGCGCATGGCCAGCGCCTGGCGCCGGGATGGCCTGACCTCAACGGGAACCTGGTAGGTCGCACCGCCGACCCTGCGGGACTTGACTTCGACAAACGGTGCTACGGTTTCCAGCGCCTTTTCAAATGTTTCAACCGGATCAGAGTGCTCCCTTTGCTCGATTCGCGACAAAGCCCCGTAAACGATGCCTTCAGCGACAGACTTCTTGCCGCTGACCATCACATGGTTGATGAACTTCGCTACGGTCTGGTTGTGATATTTGGGGTCCGGGAGAATTGCCCGTTTGGCGACGACCCTTCGTCTCGGCATCTCATGCCTCCATGTTGCTCATGCTCGCCCCGCCACATTTGCCTTGCGATCCTCGGGAGGACCTATTCGAACCCACGGCCGATATCCAATAGCGAGCAATCAGTTTTTGCGATTGCAGCCATCGCGCCGCGATTCGCCGGAAATTACTTTGGTCGCTTTGCCCCGTATTTTGAGCGGCCACGCCGCCGTTCGGCCACGCCAGATGTGTCCAGGGTACCCCTGATCGTATGGTAGCGAACGCCGGGAAGATCCTTGACGCGTCCACCCCGAATGAGCACGACCGAGTGTTCCTGCAGGTTGTGACCCTCGCCGCCGATATAGGAATTGACCTCGTAGCCGTTCGTCAGACGCACACGGCAGACCTTCCGCAGGGCGGAGTTCGGTTTGCGCGGCGTAGTCGTGTAGACGCGGGTACAGACGCCGCGCTTCTGCGGCGACGCCTGCAGCGCCGGCACGATGCTCTTCGATTGACGCCGCTTGCGCGGTTTGCGAACCAATTGGCTGATAGTCGCCATGCGTTGTCCAGGTACTCCATCCCTCGAGACGCATCCGCACACACGGACGCCCAACCCCAAGGGGCGCGGTATTCTATGCATGCGCGCCGGTAGCATCAAGCGCAACGCTCCCGCGACATGCGCTGCACGACCACGTAAAAGACTACACCGAGGCCGATGATCAACAGTCCCGCCAGGCTTTCCATCGGCCTCCGCATGGAGATGTACACCAGCGTCCAACCGGTGACTGCAAGGTAGATCAATGGCGGTAGCGGGTATAGCGGCACCCTGTAAGGGCGTTCGAGGGAGGATTCGCGCCACCGCAGCACGAACACGCCGGCGACCGTCAGCGCGCTGCTCGCGCCGAGGGTAAATCCCGCAAACACAAGTATGAACTCAAACGAAGCCGTCACCACGAAAACCAGGGCCAGCGCGCACTGGAACAGGATTGCGACAGTCGGCACGCCGTGGGCGTTTGTCCTTGCCAGTAGACGGAACACCTTGAAGTCCTGGCCGACAACCTGTAGCACCCGGGGGCCCGCCAGGATCATCGCACTCACCGTCGAAACGAGCAATAGCGCCAGGACGATGCCCATGATCGCGGCGCCCGACTCCCCGAGGACGAAGCTGGCGGCGATGTAGCCGATCTCTATCTTGCCGGCCATGGCGTCGACTGGGGCCGCGTACAAGAAGCTGAAGTTGAGCAACAAATACAGGATCAACACGGTCCCCGTCCCCAGGAGCAGGATCGTGGAGAGCGTCTCGGCTGGACGCTCCAATTCATCGAGAAGATAGGTTGCGGCGTTCCAACCCGTATAGGCGTAGTTGACGTAGATAAGGGCAACGGCAAATGCGCCCGAGGCCACCAGGGCGCCATCTCCGGGCGCGGGAAGCAGGCGAATATCCTGGGGAGTTTCGACCAGCGACCATGTAAGGATGCAGAAGGCCGCGATCAAGCCGACTTTGAGGTACGTAAACGCGCGCTGGGTGCCACCGCTCGCGCGCCGCGTAGAGGAGTGAACAGCCGAGAGAGCAATGATCAGCAGCGCGGCGAGCCAGGTCGGCGAATACCCCGGAAGAACGGACGCGATGTACGTGCCGAAGGTAATGGCAGCCAGCGCAGAGGGCGCAGCGAAACCGATCGTTGCGGAAATCCAACCGGACACGAAGCCGACGCCCGGGTGGTAGATGCGTGACAGAAAGTGGTATTCGCCGCCCGAACGCGGCATCGCCGAGCCGAGTTCGGCGTAGGTCAAAGCACCGCAAAGTGCCGTCAGGCCGCCGATGAACCACAGCATCAAGATGACGAAGCTCGACTGGATTTCCAACAGTTGGAAACCGAGGCTTGTAAATACCCCTGTGCCGATCATGTTGGCGATCACCACGGTCACCGCGGTGCGCGGAGTGAACTGTCGTGCGTTCACGCGATCGATCCGGCGGCGGACAAGGTCCTTCCTCGGAGGCATAATGGCTGGGTCATGTCTCAGTTTGAACTGTTCGGACCTGCCCACATCGGCGCATTGAGCTTGACGATCGCCCTACCCATCATCCTGGCCGTCATCGTCAGGCGTTACAAGCGCGCCGCCGGAGGAATATGCATCGCTTTCGCAGCCGTGCTCCTGGTCAACGAGACGGCGCACTGGATTTGGCGCCTGGCGACTTCGGGCGTGGAACAGTTCGTGCGATTGAATCTCCCACTGCACGTCTGCGGGATCGCGATCTTCGCGGTCATGGTCGCTCTCGTCTTTCGCAATCGCATGGCCTACGAGATCGCCTGGTTCTGGGGTCTCGCCGGCACAACGAACGCTTTGGTCACCCCACAACTCGAAGTGGGGTTTCCGGAGTACCGCTTCTTTCAGTACTTCATCGCCCACGGCGGCATTGTCGCGGGGGCGCTGTTCGCCACCTGGGGACTGGGCATGCGCCCGACCGCCATGTCGGTCGTTCGCGCCTTCCTCCTGCTCAACCTGCTTTGCGTCGTCGTATTCGGCGTGAACTGGGCGCTGGGAAGCAACTACATGTTTCTCATGGCGCCGCCCGTCACGCAGTCGCCGTTCTTCTTCGCGCCGTGGCCCTGGTACATACCGATCCTCGATGCATTCGCGCTGCTATTGTTCTGCCTGTTGCTGCTCCCCTTCCTGATCCGCAATCGTCTGCGCAGAGACATCGCCAGATCCGAACGCATGAGCGTCACACTTCCCGAGTCAAGGGATCAGCACACGAAAGCCGCCTGGCGGTAGCGATCTTTCCTCCCGGGGATCAGAAACCCGCGGCGCCGCTCCGAATAGTCGCCAGGTAGTCCGAGTCCAAGGGTTCGTACGTCGTGCTGCCCGGCTTCATCACGTAAACCGGATCGTCGATTTCGTTAATGTCGAAACCTTCCCGCTTGAGGTCCCCCTTAACCATCTTGAACGTGCCGGTCACTTCTATTTCCGTCTGTACGCGGACGAAGACGGGCCGCGCGTAAGGGGGCAGTTCGCGCGCGACGTAGGCGGCCAGACCTTCCAGGTCGAGGTCACAACCTTCGGCCAAACGCACCGCCGCCATACCCGCGCGGCCGTCGGCCCCCGGCACCTCCACCCCGTAGACGTTGCAGAACTCGACATCCTGAAAGCCGTTGATGATCTCACCAACTTCATTGGTGGACACGTTTTCCGACTTCCAGCGAAAGGTGTCGCCGGTGCGATCGACGAACTGATAGTGCGGGTAACCCAGCGAGAATCCCACATCGACTGCCCGGATGAGATCGCCCGTGTTGAACCAGGCATCGCCCTCCCCCAACACGTCGCGCAGGACCTTGCTCTCCGTAGCTTCCGTATCCGTGTAGCCCTCGAACCTGGCCGTGGGGCTGATATGACCCAGCAGCAGACCCGGCTCGCCCTGTTCCACTTCGACGCAGCGGCCATCCGCGCCGCGCACTATCTCGTCGGTGTCCACATCGTAGCGGACCAGGGCGACTCTCGACGAGGTCATGCCGAACGTGCAGTCCTTGTTCAGCAAGTTCGCGAAGGCCACGTTGCCCTCGCTTGCGCCATAGAACTCGGTCACGCGCGTTATTCCGTAGCGCTGCTTGAAGTCCAGCCAGATATCGGGCCGCAAGCCGTTGCCCATCATGGTGTGCAGCGGGTTGTCGTGATCGTCGGGCAACGCTTTCGAGTTGTTCAGATAGCGGCACAATTCGCCGACATAAATGAATGACGTGCAGCCGTGCTCGCGCACATCGGGCAGGAAGGCCCTCGCAGAGAACCGTCGACGCAGGAACATGGACGCGCCGGACATGAACGCCGCACCCGCGCCCACCATGAGCGCGGTCCCGTGGTAGAGCGGCAGGCAGATGTAGATGCGATCCTTCGAAGTGCAGCGCAGCCCCGCAGTGGCCGACAACCCGGCCGTCGCAAGATAGCGGCGATTCGACATCACGGCGGCCTTGGGCAAGCCCGTCGTGCCGGAAGTAAAGATATACATGGCGGTCTGACCGAGGGTCATGTCGCCGGTCTCTGGCGGATTTTCCAGCGAAAGATTGGCGCTACCCGCCGCCATATTTATCGCCCACTCGGGCGCCGGCGAGCCATCCGGCGGGCCATTCGGCGAGCCATCCGGAACGACAAAGTAGTCGGTGCCTTCCTCGAGATCGAACTCGTCCTTCGCTTCATCGATCGCGTCCTGGACCTCGCCTCCGAACACGCATTTCCGGGACGCGGTCACGTTGACGCAGTGAATGAGCGGTCGCCCGCGCAAGTTCGTGTTGATCAGCCCGGCAGTGATGCCGAGCTTGTTAGTCGCGATCAACAACGCCAGGAACTCGATTCGGTTCTCCATGACGATGCTGACAGTGTCGCCGAGGCCCAGTCCAGCTCCCTTGAGGAAGTGGGCGTACCGGTTGGCCCGAGCGTTGAGGTCTCCCCACGTAACGGTCTCGCCCTCGCAGACAACGGCGGTCAACGTACCGAAGTTCCGGGCGGTGCGTTCGACGACGGCACCCAAACAATCCTTTTCGTCCAGGGGACGGGGCTTCATGCCTCTCTTCAACGCCAGCAGCACCGGCACGTCCCGCAGCACCGAAACGACTTCGCGAATTCCCATGGCGGCTATTCCCGTTGCTTCATCGAACCATATATATACGCCACGCCCGTCAAAAGAAAGGCGCTCCAAGCACTCGAGTGTTGCAACAGGACACACCACGGGACGGCGCGGAATCGGGCTTCGCGGCGGGCGTCACACGACTCGACGTCGCGCCACGCCGAATCAAAGCCGGTAAGTGACGACGAACCAGCCCTTCGTGGTGTTGGTGGCGTGTTCGCGAGCGTTGTATCGCGCGAACTTGAACAGCAGGCCAAGCTTCTCCCCCAGGGGACACGAGACCGATATATCCACCTCCCGGCCGTAGTCCGCGCCGCCCTCGGCCGCTTTGAAATCGTGCAGCGCGATGGCGAAGGCGGCGGGACCGACCTTGGTGGCGGCTTTCAGGTAGAAGTCCTTGACTCCCGCCCGCGGCGTGGCCAGGAACTTGTCGGTCCAGCCCTGGAACTTGTGCAAGGTCGCGGTCGGCGTGCGGAAGGAGGCCGCGCCTTCGTCGCTGCCGAGTATTTCGTAGCCCGCCGTGTACGTCACCGGCTCGCGTTTCAGCTTGGCCTCAATGGAGTAGTAGGCGGTGTCGTAGGTACGCGGATTGTCGGCCCAATCCGATTGCTGAGCGAAGGAGGCGGTCAGACCGAACGCTCCAAAAGAGGCCGAGTAGTCGACCCCAAAGGTCCTGTTGGCGTTGCCGGGACCGTTGTCGTTCTCAAAATCCATGAGATAGACAAAGCTGCCGAACACATGTCCTTGCGCCGGCTTGACCTCAACCCGGATCAGGTGCGAATTCCCCTCCCAGTCCGCCGGTTGCGCGCCGTCGTCCGGACCGAAAATCCGATTGACGTTAACCACGTAGCTGTAGTCGATGCTGGCCTTGTCGTGCGAGGACTGCACGCGCAAGGCGTCGAAGGTCTGCTCGTTCTGCCGCCAGGCCACTCCCCCCACGAAACGCTGTCCGGCGTGGACAATGCGCTGCCGACCCATGGTCACCGTCAGACTGTCGTCGCGGTATCGAAGGTACGCCTGGTTGAGATCGAATCCCGTGGGGTCCGCCACCACGGGAAACTCCGTGCGCCCGTTGTTGGTGGAGTTGTATCTCTCGTCTCCAACGAGGAGGACATGGTCACCTTCGAGCCCGACGGAAAAGCCGTCGGTCGCCGGCATGATCCACGACAGGCGCGCCCGCGCCGTCGACGCGCGCGCATTGTTGTCAATGCCATCCTGATCAACCGTCTCCATGCGGTAACGGACGTTGAAAGCGGGCTTCGTATCCCGCAGTCCGTCGGCAAATCCCGCAGACGCTTGCGACGGCACCAAAATGGATGCGACAACCGTCGCAGCCGCGACAGTGTTGAGCGTGGATGTCTTCATGCAACGCATTCGGATCCGGTCCAGGGCAACTTCATTGCATCATAAATTTCCCGTAGCGTCATCGCTCCGGGGCACCGGCGGGAAGCTGACCGCAACGGTCCTGACGGGTTGCGACCGGCCAGAGGATTTAGCACGAACCCGGGCGCCGCAGTCAGCTTCTCGCGGCCGCAGACATCATGTCCAGGTTCCTGATGATGCCAAGGACCAAAGCGAATGAGTCACTCGGCCTTTTGCCGGTCGGCTCGGGGCGCTCTGCCCGCTGCTCGTCCACGCCGAGGTGAAACTTGATACGCGCCATTTCGGCCAGGAGCATGTTGGTTGAGTCGAAGACCTCCGATGGAGTTACGCGTACCAACGTCAGACTCGGTACGCCCGACGCATCCATGCCCAACGCCGTCTGCAGGTTGATAACCTTGTAGGTCGCCCGCAAGACCTGCTGAGCCACCTCCTTCGGCCTCTTCTCTTCCCCTACCTCGGGCAACTCAAGATCGAGCGAAACGCCAAGCGGCGTGGCGATGAACTCCATCTCATCGAGTATGGAAGTACAGTTCCTGTAGACATCATCCGGCGTGAGTGGCCGACCGCGGAGTCCGTCGAGCAAAAAAGACGCGTCCGCCAGGTTCTTGTAGACAAACGAAGGCGACATGCCGCCAACGAGAACCGCCGGCTGTATCTCGCGCTCAATGACCATCTGCGTCTTGATCTTCGTGATCTCGTCGGTGATGTACTCGACATTCGCCAGGACATCGCCCGAATTGACCTCCTTGAAGGGTATCTGACGAGCCTGGGCCTCCGGAACGCCGAACCGGCGCTGGGTTCGGACAACCTTGGACAGCACCTCCAATGTCTTGGCGTAGACATGGACCGGCGTGCGCTCTTCCTGCAGTTCCGCTTGCGGCGGGTAGTCGAATACGCCCAACTCGTCCCGCAATATGGAAATCTCGGCGATCAGATCCTGAACCGCCCGAGAGACCTCGCTGGGTGTCGCCCCTTCGCGCTCGGATTCCCGCTCAGACTCCGACGAGGGACTTAGCCATTCGAGAAACCTGTCAAGCCAACTGCCTTCCGTCTCTTGAGCGATAGCTTGAGGCCCAAGGGCGCCCGCTAGCAGCAGGACCGAACACATCACCGTCGCATGTTTCGTGCGTCGCATCGACAAACCCTGCTTCATTTTCTTTAAATTCCTCCAAACTACCGCCGAGAGTCCCCTACCGGATAGACCGGGCCTCGGCGTGGATTTCATGGATGTCCGCAAACAGCAAGCGCTACTCCTCCATGAAGATACGGATGACCACACCGCCCATCACATCACCCAGCTTGAAGTCGCTCCTTGGCGATTTGGGGTGACCATTGTGGCATGAGACGCACGCTTCGACGCTTGCCACATCCGAATAGACCGCAACCATCGCCCGCCGACCGCTGAGATCTTTCTCTTCCGTATAGAAACGCTCGGTGGGATTGTCCAGGACGAATTGCAGGCCCTCCTCCTCGGCGGGAGTGAGAGGACCACTCGCAAAGTTGATCGGAGTGAGTGAGCGCAGAGAGAGCCAGAAGGCGTCGGTGTTCTTCAGGAGTTCATCGGCGCCCAAACGGAACATTTGCGCCGGCAACGGCAGACCCTTCTCGTCCTTGTAGTGCTCCGAGGCCGTGAGCACGGACTCCTCGAGGGTCAGCCGCTGCACGACATCCCTCGTATAGGTCTTGCGATTGGCGAAGGCCAATTCGTAGAGCATGTCGGCGACCTGACGATGCGGGACCCCCCCGTCGCCGCCGGATTCGGCTGCGACTGGAGCCGTGAGACCGAGGGTCAGGATCATGATGAAGATTGTTCGCATTTGGAACCCTCCTGGCTAGATGATGGATGACACGAGTATTTGAGCCGGTCAAACCCGGGATCAAAGCCGGTAGGTGACGACGAGCCACCCCTTGGTGGTGTCAGAAGCGTGCTGGTCCGCGAAGTAGTGGCCAAGCTTGAATTGCACTCCGAGTCGCTTGCCCAGGGGATATGTGACCGCGATGTCTATTTCGCGCCCGTAGTCCGCGCCCCCTTCCGCCGCCTTGAAGTCATACAAAGCCACGGCGAAGCCAAAAGATCCGACGTTTGTGGCAGCCTTCAGATAAGCATTCCCAAGACCCGTTGGCGGCGTGGAAACAAACTTGTCGGCCCAGCCGCGAAACTTGTGTTGAGCGCCGATGGGCATAAGAACAGTTGCCGCCCCATCGTCACTGCCTATCACTTCATAACCGGCCGTATACGTCACACGATTTCGTTTCAGTCTGCCTTCAATGGCGTAATGGGCGGCATCATAAGAACGTGGATTGTCGGCCCAATCAGACTGTTGGGCGATGGAAGCGAACAGGCTAAAAGCCCCTCGAGAAACCGTGTAATCAATTCCAAACGTTCGATTTGAATTATTCGGGCCGTTGTCGTTTTCAAAGTCCATTAAATAAACAAAGCCACCGAATACATGCCCTTCGGCAGGCTTGAATTCTCCTCGCGCCAAGTGGGTGTTCCCTTCCCAGTCCGTTGGTTGTACTCCGCCTTCCCGGAAGATCCGATTGACATTGGCCACGTAGGTGTAATCAAGACTTACACTGTCGTGCGAGGACTGCACGCGCAAGGCGTCGTAGGTCTGCTCGTTCTGCCGCCACGCTTTCGGCGCCACGAAATGCTGTTGGGCGTGGCCGATCCACTGGCGACCGGCGGTCACCGTCAGGCCGTCATTCCGGTATTGCACGAATGCGCGATTGAGGTCGAAACCCGTCGGGTCCGCCACCACGGGAAACTCCGTGCGCCCGTTGTTGGTGGAGTTGTATCGCTCGTCGCCAAGGAGGAAGACATAGTCGCCTTCGAGCCCGACCGAAAACCCCTCGGTCGACGGCACGATCCACGACAGGCGCGCCCGCGCTGTCGAGGCCGTGGCCGTGTTGTCCATACCGGCCTGTTCAACGGTCTCCAGTCGGTAGCGAACATTGAAGGCCGGCTTGGTATCACGCGCAGCTTCCAGCAGTCCGGCCGAGGCCGGCTGGGCTGTCGTTGCGGCGAAAGCCGCCGCTGCGACGGCACTCAGCGTGGATATCGAACGTATGTTGTGGGTATTGCAGTTCATATCAGTCTTACCAATGATTGGGAGGGCTCGGACGGAGCCCGCCAATGTGGGTTGCAGGGATTGCGGTTCGGCGAGACCGAACCGCGACGAAAGGCCGCCTACATCACGCCGAGGCGGCCTTGGCCATGACATCCAGATTCTGGATGATCAGCATGACCTGGGCGAATACATCCACCGGTGTCTTGTTCCTCGGGTCCGGACGCGGTTCGCGCGGGAGGTTGATTCCCAGATACACCTTGATGCGGTTCATCTCCGCCATCAGCATGTTGGTCGCATCGAAAACTTCCGACGGCGTGACGCGCACCAGCGTCAACGTCGGCACGGCGGAGGCGTCCATGCCCAGCCTCATCTGCAGGTTGATGACCTTGTAGGTCGCCCGCAATACCTGCTGGGCAACATCCTTGGGTCTCTTGCTTCCCTCCACCACAGGCGGGTCAAGCTCCAAGGGAACCCTGAGTTTGGCGGCGATAAGCTCCATCTCGTCAAGGATCGCCACGGCATTGCCGAAGACGTCCGTAGGCATCAACGGCCGCCCGCGAAGTCCGTCGAGCAGGAAAGAAGCGTCCGCCAGGTTCTTGTAGACCATCGACGGCGTCTTGCCGCCCTCAAACTCCGCGGGCTCGATCTCGGTTTCGATCACCATCTGCGTCTTGATTCGGCGCACCTCGTCGAGGATGCCGTTCACGCTGCGAAGCACGTCGGCCGGAATGATATCCTTGATGGGTATCTGTCCCACACCGGCCGGCGTCACGCCGAACCGGCGCTGCACGCGCGATACCTTCGACAGCACTTCCAGCGTCTTCGCGTAGACATGAACCGGCGCCCGGTCTTCCATCGGTTCAGCTTCGACAGGGTAGTCGTAGACGCCAAGTTCGTTCCTCAAGACTTCGATCTCTGCGATCAGGTCCCGGGTCGCCCGGAATACATGACTCGGCGTCACGTTGCTCTGACCCTCCTCGGCGACCGCGTCCGACCCGTCGAACAACGACTCGAACCAATTGCTCTCTTCTGCGGCGCTCGCCACGCCGGGACTCGCAAACAGGGCTAAAAGTCCCGGGATCAGAATTTGCTTGATGCATCTGGCTACTACGGATTTCTTCATCTCAATCAATCCTCAAGTCTGCTGTTGCCACAGTCACCCTCGTAGGGTTCCTCGTACACCTACACGCAGTTGACCGCAGGGGCCGCCGACCGCTGCAATGCAATAGCCCAGTTTTTGTTGTTGGAAGCGAGCTACCGATCCACCCTGCGCTTTGCTGCAGCAGTGTGTGACAGCGGTGCTGTAGGTAATGGTCTCTTGAGGCCGGACAGGCCGCAATCGGCCGATTCAGTAGTCCGAAGCCAAAAATTGGCAGTCGGTATATGCGGCCGCTAGCAGTTCCCGCTACCGGTTTCGGTAGTACGACGACGAATCACGCCGCCCGAACGTGCCCGTCGCACCGCATCTACCCTGCCGGTGGCACCCAGCTTCCGGTAGATGTTCTTCAGATGATAGCGCACGCCATATTCCGTAATGCCGAGACGCCGGGCGATCTCCTTGTCCCGCTCGCCCCGGCCCAGACCTTCCAGGACCTCGACTTCGCGCGCCGTGTAGTGTTGCGCCTGCGGGGCGTCCGCGACTGTCGTGCCGAGCTGTTCCAGCACGGCATTCGCGATCTCACCGATGTTTGCCTGCAGGTCCAATCCAAGCAGCGTCTTCATCACCTGGGCACTTGTTTCGCGTTCGCGCACCAACGGCTTGATGTAGTCCGTTGCGCCGAACGCGCGCAAGTACTCGAGCAACCGCGCCGCGGCGTCGTTCTCGCGCCCGGCGCGGTATTCCAGCCCCATCCACAACGCCAGGCACCGCATGCGTGTTCGCGCCAAGCCCCGTTTCCGCGCCACCTCGCACAACTGGGCCGCCACTACGCGAGCCGAATCGAACTCGCCCTGCGCCGTGAGCAACCGTATGCGGGCGCACGAGATCGCCTCCATCTCCCGCCAGGACTGGGTATCGAGATCGAGCAGGTTCGCCATGTCCTCCGGCAGACCGGCCCCGCGCCATGCCCTGGCCCCCTGGTCGATCCGTTGGTCCGCGATCAGGTAGACGACCCGCAGCGCGGACAGGTGTCGCACCGCACTCACGAGCCCTTCGTTCAAGGCGAAATTGCGCGATTCTTCAACCACCTGCAGGGCTTCTTCCACGCCGTCCGTCTCGAACTTCCATTCCGCCGTCACTTCGAGGGCCGCCGCCCGAACGTCGAGCAATACGGCGACGTCGCGCAACGGTATCGGGATCTGCGATATGCGCGCGGCAACTTCTTCCGTCCGGTTGCGCTCAAGATCGAGTTCCGCCGACAGGACGTTGACAATGAGCGGCAGGCTGACATCTCGGGGAAAATGTTCGCTGGCGATGCGCCCCGCGCGCTCGTAGCTGCTTTGGGCCTCCCCGCCGCGACCCTGCGCCATAGCGAGCAGTCCATCTTCCAACGTCACATGCAAATCACCATGCTGCGAGCCACAAAGTGCGTAGTGTGTTCGAGCCTCGGTGGCGAACTCGCGGGCGAGGTCGAATCGTGCTGCCTGGTAGTGCGCGACGAAGAGGAGCAAGTTGTGATTGGCGAGCGTCGCCGCATCCGGTTCCCCTTCTCGTTCCACGAGATCCAGGCTGGCCTCCACGTCCCGGATCAACTCGCCCGTAATCGGCATGGAGCCAAACCCGGCCAGGGTCGCCTTTACGAGGAGGGCATCCACGCGCAGGGCGAGGTTCGAGTCGCCATTCGGGTCCTGCGTGAAATCGTGCGTCTGCGCCCTGATGCTTTCGTACAGCTTGCGCGCCTCCGCCAACCTGGCGTTCTTCGTAAGAATCCGGCAGCGCAGCAGCGCCAGCCGGGGATGACTCCCGAGCACATCCGGCGTCAGGAACCGCTCTGCCGCGCCCAGTCGCGTCATGCCTTCGCGCAGCCACAGTCTCAACCCGCCCGCCCGCTCCAGAATGTCGCCGACCAAGCCAACATCGCCAGCGGCGCTGGCATGGCGCATCGCGGGAAGCAGGTGGCCGTGGCCTTCCATTGCGATGGCAATCTCGCGGTGGAGCCGCCGGTACCGTTCCGGGTCTTCGCGCTGTAGCTGAGCCGCGCAGTAGTCCCTGAGCAGTGGGTGCAGGCGCAGTGTCTCGGCATCGCCTCCCATCGGCTGGATGAGTCCTTGCAGCGACAACAGGCCGCTCGTCCTGGGCACCGAGCTGTCCCTGCCCAGAACCTCGTCCACCAGCGCGATATCGATCCAGTCGAACAGGGCGATGTCGAGCAGGAAATCGCGCTCTTCGCCCGCCACATTGCGCAACAGTCGCGCGCCAAGCCAGTTCGCCGCGATCCCCTCATCTCCCGCAAGGCCGCGCGTGGCCCATCCGCCAGCGGCAGGAGAGCTTGCTTGGTCCGCCTTCATGTTGCGATAGAGACGCAGGGCGACAGGCCATCCTTCCGTGCGCGCAGTGACGTCGGCAAGTTCACGTCGCGACAGTTCCCCACCAAAGAAATCGACGATCTCCTGTCTGGAGAAGCGCAACTGGTCGGCTGTCAAGACCGCACCCCGCCCGTCCAGCGTGACCGACGCCAGGTCGAGACCCGGGTTTTCCCGCATTCCTATCGCAACGCGGAGATTGCTGGGGAGATGGCGCAAGAAGAAATCGAGGGCCGCAACGGCACCGGTCGTGACCCGCTCAACCTCATCAAGGACAAGCAGGCAGGGCTCGGCATGGGCCTCGATGCTTCGCGCAACCAGCCCCATGGAATGTTCAAATGCGTCGCTCGCACCTGGTGTTTCGAGTCCCGCGCGTTCGAAGGCGTATGCGAGATACGCGCCGACGCCCTCGGCTGTATCGTCTTCGTCCAGAGTGAGCCAGGCGGCGAGCACGCCGCGCTCACGCTCGCGACGGTAGATCTCCGCAAGCAGCGTCGTCTTGCCGAAGCCGCCTGGTGCCTGCACCACGATGATTCCGGAGCCAGTCGCCTCGCTCCACTCGAACGGCTGGGCCCGATTGAAGTACGCATCGACGCGTGCTGGAACCGCCACCTTGGCACTCAGAAGCCAGGGGACAGCTATCGACATGGTAGGGCCTTCGGCAGTGCCGGTGTTGTCTTTCTCCATGGTTACGGCGTCTTACCGAATAAGACCCAAAGCCCGGGCGCGCCGTACCGCATCCATTCGGCTAGTGGCGCCCATCTTGCGAAATATGTTCTTGAGGTGGTACCGCACGCCGTGTTCGGTGAGGCCGAGATGGCGGGCGATCTGCTTGTCCCGCAGACCTTGTTCCACGCGCTCCAGCACATCTATTTCACGCGCGGTGTACATGGGACGTTGGTGCGAAGGGGTATCCACGGCACCCAATTGCCTAAGCATGGACTCGGCAGATGCTCGAAGCTCGGGCTTGAGTGCCGTACCTAACACGCGCCGCAGGACTTCAGTACCTATTTCCCGTTCGCGCACCAGCGGCCTCGGATAGTCCGCGATGCGCAGCAAGCGAAGAAACTCAAGCAGCCGTGACGCGGCAGCATTCATATTTCCGGCACGGTACTCCACACTCATCCACAGCGCGATGCAACGCATTAGCGTTCGCATCAATCCTCGCTCCCGCGTCGTTTCTCGTAACTTTTCCGCCAGCCGGCGCGCAGCTTCAAATTCACTCCGCGCCGCGAGCAGTCGAATACGCGCGCAGCAAAGCGATTCCATCTCTCGCCAGGTTTGCGCATCCAGGTCGAGCAACTCGGATTCGTCATCAGGCAACCGTGCCTCTTGCCAGGCTGCGCTCGCCTGCGCATCGCGTCCATCGGCGACCAGGTACGAAACGCGCAGAGCCGTCACGTACCGCACCAAGCCTGGAAAACCCTCCGTGGTGGCGTGGTCCAGCGACTCCTCCACGATCTGCAATGCGCGTTCGGTCCCGCTCTTCTCGAACGTCAGTTCCGCGACAACGCCAAGGGCGGCGGCATGGACATCGAACCACCCCCCGGTGCTGCGGAGCTGCGCGTGGAGATTTCGCAACCGGCGTCCCGAAGACTTCAACCTGTTCCTTTCAAGCCTGAGCTCCGCGATAAACACTTCCGAAATCGTCATCGGCACGACACGCGTCAAGCCAACCACGGCTTCCCGAACGCGGCCCTCGGCCATGGCAACGAGAGCATGTTGGAAATCGACAAATCCGGTACCGTAGCGGGTGTCCGCCAGAGCGAAGCACTCCTTCGCCCTGGTCCCAAAAAGCTGACTGGACTCAAACCTCGCGCGCTGGTAGTCACAAACCGAGAGAATCGCGAGCAGACCGCCGCGAACGAGCGGATCGACCTTCTCGTCCGCCGCCACTTCGTTCGCGTCGGCCAACATCCTCTTCACGACTCGCCCGCTGAACGGTTGGCAGGTGAAGCTGGCCAACACCGCTCGAACGAAAACGCTGTCACTTCGCAGCGCGCGATCATCGCCTCCGTTCCGATCACGACAGAAATCGTCCGTCTCCGTCCAGACACGTCCATACAAGGAAAGCGCCTGCTGCACATTCGAACTCAGGAACAAGGAGACACACCGCACAAGCGCGAGTCGCGGGAAGGCGGCAAGCACTTCCGACGTCAGGAAACGGTCCGCCGCATAGAACTGGGCCATGCCTTTTTTGGGAAGTAGCCACACGCCACCGGCTTTTTCCACAATGCTTCCGACCATCGCGCTGTCACCACTGTCGGCGGCGTGGCGCAGTGCGGAATTCAAGCGCCCGCGTCGCGCCATCGCGGCTGCGATTCGGCCGTGAAGCAATCGAAAACGCACCGGTGCTTCCTGCAATCGCCGCGCGGCGCAGTACTCCCTGACAAGAGGATTCAGGCGCAGCACCCCCGCCGACGCATCGACAGGCCGTACCAATCCCTCCAACATTGAAAGGACATGCGCTCCACACTTCGAATGCGTCTCGGGCAGCACCTCGTTCATCACCGACATGTCGATGGAGTCGAACAGGGACACGTCGAGCAGATAGTCGCGCTCCTCGTCCTTCAGATCCCGCAGCAGACGGGTGGCGACAAAGTCTGAAGCGATCTTCCGGTAGCCGCGAAGACGCCCGAAAATATGCCCCTGCCGCCCATTTCCCGACGCCACAACGCCGGTCCTCGTGTTGCGATGGAGGCGCAGGGCCGCTGGCCACCCTTCCGTACGTTCAGTCACTTCGGCAAGTTCGCGCCGCGACAGCCGACCACCGTAGAACAGCGCGATCTCCGGTTTCGAAAAACGCAAATCGTCCGGGCGCAGGATGTCGCCGCGCTGGTCAAGGATTGCGGTGGCGAGGTCCAGCCCCGGCGGACTGTTACGCATGGTCATTGCGAAGTGGAGGTTGCGCGGCGCGCGGCGCAGCAGGAAGTCGATCAGCCGGATCTGTTCTGCGTCGGCGAGCCGCTCAACTTCGTCGAGCGCGAACAGGCACGGCATGCGATAGTTCTCGATCGCTCGCATCAGCAAGCCCATCCAATCGCGTACCGCATGTTCCGGTCGATCGCTTGTTTCCGAGGCGCTGCGCACCGCGGAACGCACCACGGCAACGTCCAGTCCCGCGCGTTCCAGGGCATACCCGATATACGCGGCCGAGACATCGAACGTATCTGCTCCGTCCAGCCTGAGCCAAGCGGTGAGCACGCCGCGCGCCCTTTCGCGGCGACAGATATCGGTGAGCAGGGTACTCTTGCCGAACCCGCATGGCGCATGAAACACAGTGAGCCGCCTGTTGAGGGGTTGGCATCGGCTGAGGAGTTGCGGTCGGCGCAGGTACCCGTCGACCCGCTCCGGAATTGTCACTCTGGCGGTCAGTAGCCAAGGCGCGCCCGAAGGGAAGAAGCCGCGCTCTGCAGCCAGGGCGGACGTTACGTTAATGGCAGTCATGCTTCGCTGATCGCAGTCATTCTTCGCTAGTGGCAGTTCATTCTTCGCTAGTGGCAGTCATTCTTCGTCGGCCGCGGTCATTCTAAGGGATTGTATGGTTGAGTCCCATTTGACGGAATCGATTATCAAGTGCCGGGGCAACGCAAAGCAGAAACGCCCCAACCGACGCCGGGCGAGCACTAAGGGGTTTCGGCGTTGTTGTCGCCGGCCGGCCGAGCGGGTTGCTGGCCACCGTGGTCGAATATGTCGAGTTGCTGCGGATTCAGGTTGGACTGATCCGGATCGGGACTGAGTTGATCCATTCGCAACAGTTCGCCGACGGTATGGAGGCGACCCTGGAGCGCCGAACGGCCCATGTCGTCCAACGGGCCTATGCGGCTCTCTCCCTGCTCCGATCTCACAGCGAGAATGGATGGGTCCGCGATGTCGGGATTGTTGAGCATTTCGACACTGTGGCTGGTTACAAGGACCTGCGTCGTCTTTGCGGCTTCCCTCAGAGCGTCGACCAACACGCTCGCCGCTAGCGGATGCAGGGCAACTTCGGGCTCCTCGATACCGACCAATCGTCGTACAGATTCGCCGGGCGGCTGGAATGCGGCCACCAGCGCGCCGAGCGCCCGTAGCGTGCCGTCGGACACGTTGTTCGGCGAAAAACGCCAGGAATGCTTCGCCCCGCGGATCCTGCGACGGAACTCAAGCGCTTCCCGGGGACCGACGATGCGCCTATCAACGCCATCAATCCCCGGTACCATCTTTGCCAGATAGCTATCGATCCGTTGCTTCAGTTCCGGCCTGCCCGACGCCAATGCCGCCACGACGCTGGCGACATTGCCACCGTCGCGCTGCAACAGTTGGCCCCCGTCCGGCGGCTGCAGGGCGCGCATCTCGTCGGGGCGCAAATTGTAGAAGCCCATCTCGGACAACGCGTCGTACACGGGCCGAAAGGCGGCGAAGCCCGAGACGTTGACCAGATAGAGGCGATCTGGCGAAGCCGCCGGCGGCGACGAGATCGTACTGCGGACGACACGGCCGCGCCTCGTGGAATAGAAACGAAGGCTCTCGTCACGTTCCTTTACCAGGCACTCTTCACGCTCGACAACATAACCTTCACCTGGTTTGGCGCCGATCAGGAAACCGTAGTTTCCCGAGGACTCGCCGAGGTCGAAATCGACGCGAATAGCAAAGTGCGTCGGATGGCCTCCAGATCGGCGGCGAACCTCGTTGACGCCGCCACGGTCGCGCAACGCGTGCTGAATCGAAAACGCAAGCGAATCCGCGACGAAACGAAGCGCGTCGAGAAAGTTGCTCTTTCCCGCGCCATTCGGCCCGACCAGGAACGAAAGCTGTGCGGGCGCGACGTCGCATGCGGCGATACTCTTGTAGTTGCGCACGACGACGCGGGTTATCAGGCGGCCGCTCATGGCATCTATCATATGATGACCAGTTCGCGCACGGGGCGCGAAACAAACGGAGATGCCAAGTGAAGTACGGCGATATAGAAGTCGAACGCGATGGATTGATCGCGCTACTCGAGATTCAGCGGCCCCCGAACAATTTCTTCGACGTCAATCTCATCAACGACATGGCGGACGCGCTCGACGCGCTCGACGCCGACGTGAACATGCGCGCCTATGTGCTATGCGCGCAGGGCAAACACTTCTGCGCCGGCGCGAATTTCGGCGACCGGGCGCGCAACGCCGCCCGCCCAGTTCGGTTCGAGGGCGGCATCAATCCCTTGTACGCCGCCGCCGTGCGCCTGTTCTCCTGCAAGAAGCCCATCATCGCTGCGGTTCAGGGTGCCGCGGTAGGTGGCGGCTTCGGGCTCGCCGTGATGGCGGATTTTCGCGTCGCATGCCCCGAGGCGCGCTTCACGTCGAACTTCGTCAAGCTCGGCTTCCACCCTGGCTTCGGTCTCACGCGTACCCTGCCGAAGGTCATCGGCCAGCAGAGAGCCAACCTGTTGTTCATGACCGGCCGACGCATCGACGGCGAGACCGCCTACGCCTGGGGATTGGCGGACATCCTTACCGACCGGGCCAATCTTCGCGCCGAAGCTGTTCGCTTGGGCCAAGAGATAGCGGAGAACGCGCCGCTGGCCGTGCAATCGGTGCGGGCGACGATGCGCCAGGGATTGGCGGAGGAAGTGAAGGCAGCTACCGACTGGGAAAACCTCGAACAAGCGCGGCTGCAAGCTACGGAAGACCACAAGGAAGGCGTCCGGGCGGTGGCCGAACGTCGGCCAGGGAACTTCGTCGGACGTTGAGCGCACGGCCGTTCCCAATTGCCAGCGCCATACAATCCGACAGTCTGCCAGCGCCGCCAAACCCCACCGTACTAGACCTCCACGTAGCTGTCGTCGAAGAACGGGCTCCAGGTATCGATGACGGTGCGACGAATCCCGGCGTCGATGCGGGCGCCCAGTTCGACGACTGCCGGGATCATCGCGGCATCCCGGGCGAGGTCCGCGACGTGGAATGTCTGCGTTCCGGTTTGCCGCGTGCCGAGGATATCTCCGGGACCGCGTAGTTCGAGGTCCTTCTCGGCGATAACGAAGCCGTCACTGGTTTCCCGCATGACTCCAAGGCGCGCCTTGGCGACATCCGACAACGGCGGATCGAACAGCAGGATGCAGTAGCTGCGGCGCCGTCCCCGACCGATGCGGCCCCGGAGCTGGTGCAACTGCGCGAGGCCGAGCCGTTCCGGATTGTCGATGACCATCAGCGATGCGTTAGGCACGTCGACGCCGACTTCGACCACCGTCGTGGCCACGAGCACGTCGATGTCGCCGTTCTTGAATCCAGCCATGGCCTGCGCCCTTTCCGTGGCCGACAGCCGACCGTGGACCAGCCCGATACGCAGCCTGGGCGCGACATTGCGCAACGCCGCCGCCACGCTTTCAGCCGCTTGCGAGTCAAGCGCGTCGGAAGCTTCGATCAGGGTGCAGATCCAGTACGCCTGGCGACCGGCCCGACAGGCGGAGACGACGCGCTCGATCACTTCCGGGCGGCGGGAACTCGACACCGCGCTGGTGAGGACAGGAGGACGCCCGGGCGGCAACTCGTCGATCACCGATACATCCATGTCCGCATAGAGCGCCATCGTCAAGGTCCGGGGAATAGGCGTCGCCGTCATCACCAGTTGATGGGGAAGACGTCCCTGGTGGCGAAGCAGCATGCGCTGATGCACCCCGAAACGATGCTGCTCGTCGATGATGGTCAGCGCGAGTGACGCGAACTCCACCGTGGACTGGAACAGCGCATGCGTACCAGCGACCACCAGCATTTCGCCGCGCGCGATCGCAGAGAGCCGCGCGCGGCGTTCCCTGGCAGCGAGCCGCCCTGTTATCAGCCCGACATCGATGCCGAGCGGCGACAACCATCCGGACAAGGTCTCATAGTGTTGCTCCGCCAGGATTTCCGTCGGCGCCATGATCGCGGTCTGGCAGCCATGCTCGGCCGCCCGGATTGCCGCAAACGCCGCCACCACCGTTTTGCCGGAGCCGACATCGCCCTGCAATAACCGAATCATCGGCGTCGGGCTGTCGAGATCATTCAGGATCTCGGCCACGACGCGGCGTTGAGCGCCCGTCAGGCGGAAGCCCAGGCTTCGCAATAACTCCCGCCCAAGCCCCTGCGCCTTCGACAGCGGTGTCGTGCTCTGCCGCGCGCGCAGTTTCTGGCGCTCCCGCATCAACAGGTGATGCGCCAGCAACTCGTCCTTGACGATCCGCGATCGAGCGGCGTCCAACGCGTCGGGGGACGCATCCGCCGGCGGACGGTGCAGAAACAGGATGGCATCATCGAGGCAGGGAATCGGTTCGTCGGCCAGCACGCTCCCGCTCAAGGTCACATTGGCGTCCAGCACCTGTTCGGCGCACGCCCGGATGCGCGCGCTGGCGAAACCTTCGGTGGCAGGATACACGGGCGTCAGGGCCGGGTCCGGCGGGTCCGGCCTCGAGGGCAACACCCGATACTCCGGATGCACCATTTCCCTGCCCGCCGGCCCCGCGCGCACCTCGCCGAAACATCGCAACCAGACACCGGGTCGCAGAGCTTCGAATTGCTGGCGCGAGAAGTGGAACAGCCGCATGGTCAGAAAACCGGCGCCGTCCGCGATGGTCGCCGTCAGGCTTCTTCGGCGGCCATACGCCAGGTCCGATCTGACGAGCTCGCCCGCGACCAGACACGACTGCCCGATTTCCACTTCCCTCAAGGGGACGTAGCGGGTTCGGTCCTGGTAGCGCATCGGCAGATGCAGAAGCAGGTCCCCGATGGAGACGATACCGAGCCGCGAGAGATTCCTGGCGGCGGCGGGTCCAACCCGGTGCAGGACAGTTACCGGGTCACCCGACTTCATTCGCGAGCCATCCCTCGCACCGTCGAGGCGGGGCGCGAACTCAGGGTGAATTTCTGGGTTGGACTGCGGCCGATACCGAAGTCACACATTTCACTGCGGGTTTGCTGCAGGCGCGCGTCAGCGACCGGGCACCGCTCAGCCGACTATCCGACGTAGGCTCTGGACCGCCGGTATCGCCAGCAGCCGCTGCCGAACACGGTTCAGGTGGTCACGGTTCGACACCGAGAGATCTACGGTGACGCTGGACAACTCGGCATTGCGCTCGTCGACCCTGATGTTGCTGATACCCGCGTTCGTCTGGTTGACCGATGCGGCGATCTCCGCGAGCACGCCCTTGCGCCGGTTCACCGTCAGCATCAGCATGGTTTCGAATTCGCCAGTGATCGAATCGGTCCAGCGCACCGGAATGATCTGGTTCGGCATCCGCCGCCGTACGGACTCCATGTTTGGGCACGTGTCCACATGCACCACCAATCCCCGCTCCGGCGTGACGTGACCGATGACGGCATCGCCCGGTACGGGTCCGCAGCAGCGGCCGCAGGAGATGACAAGCCCTTCCCCGCCCCGGATTGCGACGGGCCCACCCTTGTCGATGTCTACCGCCTCGTAGTCGGGGTTATCCGCCGAGAGCAAGCGCTGCGCGACGGCGTAAGCCATCAGGTTGCCCGTACCTATCCCGGCCAACACCTCGTCCAGCTTGCGCACGCCGAACTCGCGAAACACCTTGCGCAGGCGCCGGAAGTCGAAGTCCTTGATGGACGCGTTCGCGTTTTCCAGCGAACGGTTCAGAAGCCGTCGTCCCAACGCTATGGATTCGGAACGGTGTTGGGCCTTCAACGCCTGGCGGATCGCCGAACGGGCGCGTCCCGACACGGCAAAAGTGAGCCACGACGGACTCGGCCGCGCGTCCGGGGAAGTGACGATATTGACCGTCTGGCCACTTTCGAGTTGCTGTGACAGCGGCGCCAGCGTCCGATCCACGCGGCAGGCAACGCAGTGGTTGCCGATATCCGTATGGACGGCGTAGGCGAAGTCCACCGGACACGCACCCTTCGGAAGTTCGAAAATGTCGCCTTTCGGCGTAAAGACATATACCTCATCCGGAAACAGGTCCGTCTTCAGGCTCTCGATGAATTCCTGCGGATCGCCAGCCCGGCGCTGCAGATCCAGAACGCCGTTGACCCACTGCGACGCTCGAGCCTGGTGCTTGAGCGACGCATCGCCGGACTTGTACAGCCAGTGGCCGGCGATGCCGTGGTCGGCGACGGCGTCCATCTCCCGGGTCCGAATCTGCACCTCCATGGTGACTCCTCGCATTCCGATCAGGGTCGTGTGCAACGATTGATAGCCATTCGCCTTGGATATGGCCACGTAGTCCTTGAAGCGGCCCGCCACCGGTTTGTACAGATTGTGTGCCACCCCAAGGGTCCGATAACAGTCTTCCACCTGACTTACGATGATGCGGAAACCGAATACATCGACGATGTCCGCAAACGGCTTGCGCTGCGTCTTCATCTTCTTGTAGATGGAATACAGGGTTTTTTCACGACCGTGCACCTGCGCATCAATGCCATCGCGTAGCAACGCGGCTTCGAAGGACGTGGTGATCTCGTCCATCAACGCCTTGTGTCGCGTGCGCCGCGCCGTGTCGACAGACCGGCGCAACCGGTCTGCCCGCAGCGGATACAGCGCCTCGAAACCGAGTTCCTCCAGTTCGGTACAGAGATTGTGCATGCCAAGCCGATTCGCGATCGGCGCATAGAAGTCGAGGGTTTCGCGCGAAATGCGCCGACGCTTGTCCAGCGGCATGACACCGATGGTGCGCATGTTGTGCAGTCTGTCCGCCAGTTTGACCAGGATTACCCGCAGGTCGTTGGCCATCGCGATGGCCATTTTCTGGAAGTTCTCGGCCTGGGCCTGTTCATGGGTCCTGAACATCTTGCCCAACTTGCTCACACCATCGACGATGTGCGCAACTTCTCCGCCGAACTCCGATACCAAGTCCGACTTGGTCGTGCCGGTGTCCTCCAGCACGTCGTGGAGCACGGCCGCCGCTATGGACTGCTCATCCATGTGCATTTCAGAAAGGATGTTGGCGACGGCCAGAGGGTGGGTGATGTAGCTGTGGCCCGTAAGGCGGGTCTGGCCAGCGTGGGCCGCCTGAGCGAAGCCGTGCGCCCGCACGACTACATCAATGTCAACCTCAGACAGGTATTGCGATAGCGACTCGGCGAGCGACTCAATCGTTGCGGGAGCGGCAACCTCGTCGTTGGACGCCCGCGCGGCGAGCAGGTTGTGAAAGTACGACTCAAACGTCGTTGCGTGCATCATCTCCAATATAGAAAGGCGACTCGGCATTCCCTGTCATTTGAACCTGCGCATCGTGGGCGGATGCGTCCGATGCGTCAAGCAGTTCGTCGTTTATCAACCCCTCGGCGATTTCCCGCAGCGCCATGACGGTAGGCTTGTCGTTTTCAGGCTCGACCAGCGGATCGATGAAGGGATTGTGAAGTTGCCGCGCCCTTCGGCTGGCGACCATGACCAGATGGAATCGGTTTTCTACTTGTTCGAGGCAATCTTGAACTGTTACTCGGGCCATGGATGCACCAATTTCCTCAAATTCGGCGAAGTACCCAGTTTACCGAAGCAAATCTGTGGAAGAAACCCTTTGTTATCGCCACCCTTTGTAGTCGCCATAAAAATTGTTGTCGCCACAAAAAACCGTCGCCCTTGACGGGCGCCGTGTGTTGCCACCGCCCAAGCCCGTCGTTTCGCCCCATCCAACCCGCTTTGTTGCCCCACCCACCCACCTACCCCGTCGAATTGCGATTCAAATCGCCGAACTGTTCCGTCACGAACTCGAACAGCACGGCTAGTGCTTCCTCGACAGTGGTCGCAGCCGTGTCGATGACCAACGCCGGATTTTTGGGCGGTTCGTAGACATCGTCTATCCCGGTGAAGTTCTTGATCTCCCCCGCGCGCGCCCTGCGGTAGAGACCCTTGGGATCGCGCCGTTCACAGGTGGCGAGATCGGCCTTGACGTACACCTCGTAAAACCGCCGCGCCGCTTTGCGCGCCGTCTCACGATCGGATCGATAGGGGGATATGAAAGCCGAAATGCAAATCATGCCGGCGTCCTCGAACAGCGCCGCCGTCTCGCCAACACGCCGGATGTTTTCCACGCGGTCCGCATGCGAAAAGCCGAGGTCCGAATTCAGCCCCGCACGCACGTTGTCGCCATCCAGCACATATACCTGGTAGCCGCGCTTCAACAGCCGCTCCCCCAGTCCGAACGCCAGCGTAGACTTGCCAGCCCCGGAGAGCCCGGTCAACCAGAGTACGCCGCTCCTGTGGTGATTGCGGTTCTCGCGCTCGTGCATCCCACTCTAAAACCTGACAATTTCCCACTGCGGCAACAGCACATCCGCCTCTTCGATGGTGCCGAGTCCCCTGGCCGGATCGCGCGGTACGAGGTAGTAGGGTTTTCCCCGCTTGGGCACGATCTTGATCATCCTCAGGAGTCCGTTCTGTCGATACTCGTACACCACGCGTTCTTCGCTCTCGATCAACGTGACATCGGGTCCGCGATGTTCTCGCGTTCCCTCGTCGGCTGCGTTCGCAAGTGTCGTGAATGCGAGAACAACGGCGACCAGAATGCTACGGCGTCGGCGCATGCGTAATGTGATAGCTTCGAGTCCCGAGAACTGTAGCACGCCGAAACCCTAAAGGAACCCGCAAAAAGCGATGCACGAAGATGCAGATACGACAGGCGCCACCACCGCCGCAGGGGTGATGTCCGACGCGCCGCTGCTGCTGGTGGATGGTTCCTCGTACCTGTTCCGCGCCTTCCACGCGATGCCGAATCTATCGACGTCCAGCGGCTTCCCGACAGGAGCGATATTCGGCGTCGTCAACATGTTGCGAAAGCTCTGCAACGACTTCGAGGGCAGTCCCGTCGCGGTGGTGTTCGACGCCGCCGGCAAGTCGTTCCGCAACGACATCTACTCCGAGTACAAGGCCAATCGACCGCCAATGCCGGATGAGTTGCGGCAACAGGTGCGACCCATCCACGACATCATCGACGCCATGGGGATGCCCTTGCTGGTGGTCCCGGACGTCGAAGCCGACGATGTGATCGGCACGTTGGCGGCGCAAGCCACGACCTTGAGGCGCCGGACCGTCATTTCCACCTCCGACAAGGACATGGCGCAGCTTGTCGGCGAGTACGTCACCCTCGTCAATACGATGAGCGATAGCGCCATGGACCGGGACGGCGTGTTCGAGAAGTACGGCGTACATCCCGAACACATCGTCGACTACCTCGCACTGATGGGCGACAGCGTGGACAACATTCCCGGCGTACCGAAGGTGGGGCCAAAGACCGCCGCCAAATGGCTCAATAGCTACGGCAGCCTGGACCTTCTGATCGAGCGGGCCGACGAGGTCGGCGGCAAGGTGGGCGAAAACCTTCGCGAGTCGATCAAAATGTTGCCCGTATCAAGGCGCCTCGCGACCATTTGCCAGGATGTCGAGTTGCCCATCGCCATGGGCGATCTGGCGCCGAAGCCCGCGGACGAGGCAACGCTCAGGTCCCTGTTCGAGAAATACGAGTTCAAGGCCTGGATCGAGGAAGTCGGCGGCAACCTGGGCCACGGCCTGGTTGAAGGCGACTACGACTTGGTCAACGATCTTGAGGCACTCGACCGCCTCATCCGCCAGATCCGCGAGGCAGGGTCATGCTCTCTCGCCGCGGTGACCCGCCAGCGCAACCTTGCTGATGCCGAGATCGCCGGCATCGCATTCGCCGCTACCCCCGGAGAGGCCACCTACGTGCCCCTCGGACTCGATCTCGCAGGCTCGGAGCATCTGTCGCTGGCGGAAGCGACCGCTCGCCTCAAACCGCTGCTGGAAGATTCCGCGATCGTCAAGGTCGGCCACAATCTCAAGCGGGCCAAGCGCGTCCTTGCGCGCTACGGGATAGACCTTCGTGGCATCGCGTATGACACGATGCTCGAATCCTACGTGCTGGACAGCGTCGGTACGCGCCGGCACAACCTGGACGATCTGGTCGAAAAGCACGTCGGCCTGGGCACGACCCGCTACGAGGATGTCGCCGGCAGAGGCGCGAAACAACTCGACTTCGCGGCGGTACCGCCGCAACAGGCGACGGCCTATGCCGCCGGCGCCGCCGATGCGGCGCTGCGGCTGCACGGCGCGCTGTGGCCAAAGCTCTCATCGGTGGACTCGCTCAGACGCCTCTACGAGGAAATCGAATTGCCGCTGCTTTCCGTTCTGTCGCGGATCGAACAGACCGGCACGCTGGTGGATGCGGGCCTGCTCGCGGATCACAGCCGCGAACTCACAAGGAGCATGCACACACTGGCTGAGCAGGCCTTTGAGAAGGCGGGACAGCGGTTCAACCTTGGCTCGCCGAAGCAGTTGCGGGAAATCCTTTACGACAAGCTCGGTTTGCATCAATACCTTCGTACGCCGGGCACCAGCAAAACACAGACGGGCCAGCGCTCCACCGCCGAACACGTGCTGGCGGAACTCGCCCACCACGACGACTTGCCACAGATCATTCTCGACTACCGCCAGGTATCGAAGCTGAAGTCCACCTACACCGACACGCTACCGAAGCAAATCAGTCAACGCGACGGACGCATCCATACCTCCTATGAACAAGCCGTGGCGGCCACCGGACGCCTGTCCTCGCAGGATCCGAACTTGCAGAACATTCCGATCCGCACGGACGAGGGACGGCGCATCCGCACGGCATTTGTCGCGCCTCCGGGTAGCAAGCTGATCGCTGCCGACTATTCCCAGATTGAACTGCGCATCATGGCTCACTTATCAAGGGACGCGGGCCTGCTCAGCGCATTCGAGGACAAGCTCGATATCCACCGCGCCACCGCAGCGGAAGTTTTCGGTGCGCCGCTTGCCGATGTCACGGACGGACAGCGTCGCAGCGCCAAGGCCATCAACTTCGGCCTGATCTACGGCATGTCGGCGTTCGGTCTGGGGCGCCAACTCGGCATCGAGCGCAAGCTCGCGCAGGCATACATCGATCTGTATTTCGCTCGCTATCCCGGAGTACGCGAGTACATGGAGCGCATCCGCGCCCTGGCGCGGGAGCAGGGATTCGTCGAGACCGTGTTCGGCCGACGGCTCTACCTGCCCGACATCAATGCGCGCCAGGTTCCGAGACGCCAGGCCGCCGAGCGCACCGCCATCAACGCGCCGATGCAGGGCACCGCGGCGGACATCATCAAACGCGCCATGATCAGCGTCGACGCGTGGCTGGCGCGGGCGGGACACGACGCCCGCATGATCATGCAAGTGCACGACGAACTGGTGCTGGAGGTGGCCGAAGGCGATGTCGAAGCGGTTGTCCAGGGCGTGACCGAGCGCATGACGGCGGCTGCGGACCTCTCGGTGGATCTCGTCGTGGACGCCGGGGTCGGCGATAACTGGGACCAGGCGCACTGACGTTGCGCGGCGACGCGTCAGTCTTCGGCGCGGCGCAAAAAGCTTGCCACCCACTCTGCCAGGGCGTCCGCGCCGAAGCCGGTCTTGGCAGAGAAGGTCAATACCTCGACGTTGGCTATCGACGCGACTTGCTCAGCGACGTTGCGCTGCGCGATGGTGCGCGCCCCCTGCTTCAACTTGTCGCACTTGTTCAGCACGGCGAGCATCGGCGTACCAGTCGACCGCGCCCAGTCCAGCATCTGGCGGTCGAACGGCTGCAGCGGACGACGCGCGTCCATCACGAGAACGATGGCGGCCAGGTCTGCGCGTTGTGTAAGGTAGTCGTCGATGGCGCGGCCCCACAGGCGCCGGGCCGATTTGCTGGCGTTCGCGTATCCGTATCCCGGCAGATCGACGAATCGCCCGCCGCCAGCTACGTCGAAGAAGTTGAGCATCCGGGTTCTGCCCGGCGTCTTGCTGACGCGCGCCATACGTTTCGATCCGGTCAAGCGGTTGAGCGTGCTCGACTTGCCGACGTTTGAACGGCCGACAAATGCCACTTCGGGCTTGCCACCGGCCGGGCATTCGGCAAACCGCGATGCGCCAGCGAGGAACTGTGCGGAGAAAGTCACCATCGGTTTATAATCCGTCGCGCCCCGAACAGTCTATATGTGTACGGTCTCATCACTGCTGGGACCGGCGTGGAACAACCGACATGCGTTTTCCCAAGTGGGCGATGTTTGCCGTCGCCCTGCTGGCCAGTACTGCGAATGCCGCCGAACCCGCGGCGCTCGAAACGACGATCCAGGTGTGCGCGGCGTGCCACGGGCAGGACGGCGCGTCAGGGATCGTTGCCGACTACCCGAATCTGGCCGGGCAAAACGCCCGTTACCTCTTCACCCAACTGCAGATGATCCAGTCCGGCGCGCGTCCGGCGCCGCTGATGGCCGGTCAACTGGACGGCAAGTCGGACGAAGAACTCCGGAACCTTGCTGACCACTACGCCGGCATGCCCGTCAAGGTCGGTCGGTCCAAGGCCGAGAAGCTCGAAGCAGGAATGCGGATCTATCGCGGCGGCATCATGTCCAAAGGGGTGGCCGCCTGCTCTGCCTGCCACTCCCCAACGGGAACGGGCAATGCACCGGCCGGGTTCCCGGTCCTGTCCGGACAGCGTTTCGAGTATGTCGTTGCACAACTCGTCGCGTATCGGGAAGGGATGCGCCGGACCGACGACGACTATGGCGGCATGATGCGCGGCGTGGCGTCCAGATTGACGGATACGGAGATCAAGGCCGTTGCGAACTATATTCAGGGCCTGTATTGACGCGGGTCGACGCACCCGCGCCTTTGTCTACGCCGCTTCGTGGGGCATGGAGACATTGCGAAAGATGGCGTTCTTAAAGCGTGACGCCCGACGAGGGCTTCAACGGGGCCACGACGCGGAACGGCGTCGTGAAGCTGGCATGATGGCTCGCGCGAGAATTTTCACCGCTCTGATCGTTGCCGTTTTCCTGGGCCTGCCGGCAGCGGGCGAAGCGTTCGAGGACGGGACGCACTACGATCTGCTGCCCATTCCGGTGGAAACCCGAATCCCCGACGGCATCGAGGTCGTCGAGGTTTTCTCCTACGCGTGTGTCCATTGTTTCAATTTCGAACCCCTGCTCGAAGCGTGGCAGGCAAAACAAGCGGAAGATGTCGATTTCCGGCGCGTACCGGCAGTTTTCAATCCCACCTGGGAACTCTTGGCAAAGGTCTATTTCAGCGCCGAGATTCTGCGCGTAACCGATACGGTTCACTATCCACTCTTTGAGTCCCTTCACCTGCACGGCGTCGATCTGCGCCAGCCGCCGCTCCTCGCCAAGTTCTTTCGTGACGTCGGCGGAGTCGATGTACAGCGGTTTCTCAGCGTCTTCGACTCGTTCAGCGTGCACAGCCGTGTGCAGCAGGCGAAGGCGCAGACGCGAATGTACCGCATAACGGGTGTGCCCACGATGATCGTGGACGGCACCTATCGCGTGGAAATGAGTGGGGATGTCGCCGGGTCGAAGATGCTGGACGTGGTCGACTTCCTGGTGGACCTGGCGAGAAAGCAGCGCAGCGCCGCAGACGAGGCAAAAGCCCAGCAAGACGAATAGCGCTCACATTCCCGCGGCTTCCATGACCGCCGGGATTCGGTGCTCCCAGCCGATGGCCATGATGTGTACGCCCTGGCACATCGGCGCGACATTCCTCACGATCCCGCCGGTGATGTCGATGCTGGTTTCCGCCAGGTTCTCGGCGTTTTCGAGTTCCCCTGTCAAGTGATCGGGAACGACGACCCCTGGAATCCTCTCGGTCATGTAGCGTGCCTGTCTGGCCGACTTCAGCATGATGATTCCCGCCAGGATGGGGACGTTGAATTCCTCGACTCTCTTCATGAATGCCTCGAAACCGGATGGGTCGTACACGGCATTGGTCTGGAAAAACTGCGCTCCCGACTCGATCTTCTGTTCCATGCGAGCAATTTCCCTACCCAGGTCCGGCACGGCCACATTGACGACTGCGCCCCGGTAGAAGTTCGGACCGCCCTTGAGGCTGTTTCCCGAAAAGTCGCGTCCTGACGCCAGGAGGCTGGCCGCCTTGAGAATGTCTTCCGCGCCGAGATCGAAAACGGGCTTGGCTTCGGGATGATCTCCAGCGGAAGGCGGATCGCCACTCATGCAGACGATATTGGCTACGCCTAGCGCATGGGCGGCCAGCATGTCTGCCTGGATGGCCAACCGGTTCCGGTCCCGACCCGCGATCTGCAAAGTAGATTCGATGCCCCGGTCCTTTAACAAGTGCGCCACCGCTATCGGCGCCATCGTCATTCTCGATGTGGCTGAATCGGTCAGGTTGAAAGCGGCGACCAGGTGTCTTAGCGCTTCGCCGGCATCGAACAGGTCGCGCAGGTCGGTGCCCTTGGGCGGATTCAATTCTGCCGTGAGGGTGAAGTCGTTGTTGGCCAGCGAATCTGAGAGATTGCTCATGCACGATCTCGAACAAGGTCGAAGTGCGCGCCCGGCATGGCGCGCGGTCTGTCAGCCGATGATTGCACTTGCACTGCGCTGGCTGCAATTGCATTGTGACCTTGAATAGCCGGGGCTTTGCCGACTCCCGGGCGCAGCCGCGAGCACGTCCACGTCCTGGTGGCGGCCGTGCGCGACGTGGCGCCTTCATGGGAGGAAGCCATCTGGACTATCGAGGAGGACCCGACCATGCACAAGCGCGTTCTGATAGCTAACCGGGGCGAGATTGCCATTCGCATCGCGAAGGCCGCATCGGCGCTGGGCATGGAATCGTCAAGCGTATACGCTCCGGCCGATTCACTCTCGCTGCACACGCGGTTCACCACCGAAGCGCGCCGCATCGGCCACGATGACGGCGACCCGTTGAGCGCCTACCTCGACACCGAAGCCCTGGTCGATACGGCCGTCGCGAGCGGATGCGACTGCCTACATCCGGGCTACGGGTTCCTGTCGGAGAACCCCCATCTGGCGCAACTGTGCGCGGATGCAGGTCTACAGTTCATAGGCCCCTCCCCGGAAGTGCTGGCGCTGTTCGGCGACAAGATTCGCGCCCGGGAACTGGCGCGCGCGGCGGGAATCCCGGTGATCTCCGGCAGCGACGAACCGCTGGCGACGCCGGAGGCCGCAGCCGAACTGGCACAAAGCCTCGGCTACCCGGTCATGCTGAAGGCTTGCGCCGGAGGCGGCGGACGCGGCATGCGTGCTGTCGAGTCGACAGCGGACATCCAGGCGGCCTTCGAAAGCTGCCAGCGCGAGGCCCAGGTCGCTTTCGGCGACGGCCGCCTCTTCATGGAACGCCTGCTGCAGCGCCCGAGACACATCGAAGTACAGGTGCTTGCCGACACGGGCGGTAACGTCGTGCACCTGCACGAGCGGGACTGCTCCATACAGCGAAGAAACCAGAAAGTCATCGAAGTCGCTCCCGCTGCGGCGCTTGCCGACCCAACGCGAAACAAGCTCCTCGCCGACGCCGTCCGACTGGTGCGTACCGCGCACTACGTCAATGCCGGCACGGTCGAGTTCCTGGTCGTGCCGGAGACCGGCGAGTACTACTTCATCGAATGCAATCCGCGCATCCAGGTCGAGCACACGGTCACCGAGCAGATCACCGGCATCGACATCGTCGAAGCGCAGTTCCGGATCGCCGCCGGCGCGTCACTGCATGCACTGGGTATCGGCGATCAAAAAGACGTCGGCGCGCCGCGCGGGTTCGCCGTCCAGGCCCGCGTCGTCGCCCGAGGCGCCGGCGCCATCTCCGCTTACAAGGAGCCGTCCGGACCCGGCGTTCGGGTAGACGCATCCGGCTATGCGGGTTACGCGCCGCCGCCGCAATTCGATCCGCTGCTGGCGAAAGTCATCGGTGCATCGAACTCAACGGCGTCCTTTGAGTCCGCCGTTGACCGCACCCTGCGGGCGCTGGAAGAGTTCCACATCGCCGGGCTGCCCACGAACCTGGCGGAACTGCGCGGCATCCTGTCGCACCCCGAAGTTCGGGGCGGCGATGCCAGGACATGCCTGCTCACCGAGGCACCGCCCATCGCGCCGCCCGATTCAGCCGCGAGCGATGCGATCAGCCTGCTTGATCGCCAGGCAGCCCTGCACGGAGGCATGGCAGTCATCGTTGGCACCGGGGCAAACAAACCCGGCCTCGCGGCGGCGGATGGACAACGCGCTGTCGAATGTCCGATCGCGGGCACCGTGGTCGAATGCCGCGCCACGCCGGGTATTCGCGTGGCACCGGGCGACACATTGCTCGTTGTCAGCGCGATGAAGATGGAAACGGTCATCGCAGCGCCGTGCGCCGGCGTTGTCGCCGCTTCGGAAACGCTGTCCCCCGGCGAAAGCGTTGCCGCCGGACAGGTAGTCGCGTTGGTGTCTCCGACATCCACCGAAACAGCCGAGCACCTCGGCGCGGATAGGGCGGACGGCACCTGGGCACCGCTGCTCGACGACATCCGCACGATGCAAGGTCTGGCGCTCAAGCGCCTGGCGCCCGGTTCGACCGACCCGGGCGTCGTGCGGCAGCGCAGTCGCGGCAAGCTGACCTGCCGCGAGCGCATCTCGCTATTGCTCGATGCCGACACCTTCCGCGAAGTCGGCAGCATCGCCGGCTTCGCGTCGTACGACGACACGGGCCAGGTCGTAGATTTCACTCCCGCCAACCATGTCGGCGGGTGGGGCAGGATCGATACGCGTTCGGTGGTGGTCTGCGCGGACGACTTCACCTCCCGGGGCGGCCACGCGGACGGCGCCATCGGCGCCAAGAGCCGCCATCTCGACCAACTTGCCCTGGAGATGCGCGTGCCGTCCGTGCGTCTGCTCGACGGTTCGTCCGGAGGCGGCAGCGTCGCCGCCATGGTGCCGGCGCAAAGGAAAGAAGGAGAAAGTACCGCCAAGGAAAGCACCGGCGCGATCAAGGCGGGGCGGCCCCGCGTCGCCGGTGGCGGCGGCTCGTACCTGCCGGGGCACCTTGGAAGCACCATGTATACCGAACAGTTGAGCACTGTTCCCGTGGTCAACATGCTTCTTGGCAGCGTGGTCGGCATCGGCGCCGCCAAGGCGGTACTCGGACACTTCTCGGTCATGGTCCGCGACATCGCGCAGCTATTCGTCGCCGGGCCGCCGGTCGTCATCCACGCGATGGGTTACGACATCTCCAAGGAGGAGCTCGGCGGCTGGCATATCCATTGCCGCAACGGCTCGGTGGACAACCTGGCGGAAACCGAGGAAGAGGCGGCGGCGATGACGCGACGGTTCCTCTCCTATCTTCCTTCGAGCGTCTACGAAGCGCCTCCGGTCTTGTCGCCCAACGCCGACGACCCGCCCGAGCGCCGGGAGGAGGAGTTGTTCGCGCTCATACCAAAAGCGCGCACCACGACATTCGACATCCGCAAGGCCATCCAACTGATGGCGGACGCCGACTCCTTCTTCGAGATCGGTCCGCTCTGGGGCACGGACCAGGTCACGGGGTTCGTCCGCTTCAACGGCCACCCGCTCGGCGTCATCGCCTCGGACAGCCAACACCCGAACGGCGGCGCACTCACCGCCGACGGCTGCGCCAAGTTGACGCGACACCTCGACCTCTGCGACCTGTTCCACCTACCGATTCTGAACCTGGTCGACAACCCCGGCTTCGCCGTCGGCCTCGAGCACGAACTGGCGGGCACCATCCGCAAGGGCGGCGAGTGGATGGTCGCTTTTTCGCAGGTCGGCGTGCCCATCTTCACCGTGGTCATGCGGCGCAGTTTCGGCGTCGCCGGCAACAACTACGCGACGCCCAGGTCGCAGCCATCAGTCCGCGTCGCCTGGCCCGCGGCGGATGTCGGCGGCATTCCTCCCGAGGGCGGTATCGAAGCCGCCTACAAGCGGCAACTGGCGGAGTCCGACGATCCGGAAGCGCTGCGCGCGGAACTCATGGCGCGCATCGAAAGCGCGCGCGGTCCTATCGGACCGCTCTCCAGATTCCAGATGGAGGAAATGATCGATCCCAGAGACACGCGCAAGATGATCTGCGAGTGGATCGATACCGCCCATAAGCTTGTATCGCAGCCGGCGAGGCTCGTGCCGAGGACGCTGCAGTTCAGACCGTGATGCGGGGTTAGTGTCGTGTCACGCGAGTTCTGGCGCTTCAGAGTTCGCCATGCGCGTCAATGCAAGGCGTGGTCCGCAGGGAATATCGGGCATATTCGCAAGGGCCACAACGCGGCAGTGGCGTGCATGGCGATCTCCCGAAGGGCGCGCCCCACGGGGCCCGTGGCCGCGTTGCGCCCCTTGGAAATGGAGCCGACCATTCCCGGCGGGGACGCGCCTTGCCACAGACCCCGTGGGACGCGCTGAAGCGTCATAACTCGCGTGACACGACACTAGTTCCTCTTCACGTCCCGGAATGGACCCGTGTCCATGCGGGGTTCCTTCGGCATGCCGAGCACGCGTTCGGCGATGATGTTGCGCTGAATCTCGTCAGTACCGCCGGCAATGGAAGTGGCCGGCACCGATACGAGGATCTCGGCGATGAGGCCGTCCAGCGGTCCGTCCGCACCGGCGAGCATCACGTCCGCGCCCGCGAGGAGCGTGTGCACATGCGACGCCTGGCGGGCGATATTGCTGGCGGCAAGCTTGCCCAGCGAACCCTCCGGGCCTTGCGGGCGACCCTGTTCCTGCGCCGCTCGGGCGCGCCTCGCGGTCCACTCCGCCGTTCGCGACAGGATCAGCAGCTTCGCGACTTCCTGGCGCGCCTCGGGATCGACATCGTCGCCGAGGGTCTCCGCGCGCGCTTCCACCAGATCGACGCGCCCCGCGCGCTGCGGATACCACCTGTAGGGTTCCATCGACGTCGCGATCTCGTCGCGCTCCTCCAGGTAGATTCGCCCCGGCGGCACGTTTGTTCGGGGAAGCGCACGGGAGCCGGCGATACCTCGGCGCTCGTGCATCAGCGTCGTCAATGCGACTTGCCAGCCATTGCCCACCTTCGACACCAGGTTCTGCAGCGGCACGAGCGCGTCGGTGAAGAACACCTGGTTGAACGAAGCATGCCCGTTCATCTGCCTGAGTGGACGCACTTCGACACCGGACTGACGCATGTCGATCACGAAGTACGACAGTCCCTGGTGCTTCGGGACGTCCCAGTCCGTGCGCGCCAGCAACAAGCCGAAGTCCGCGTGGTGCGCGCTGGTGGTCCAGACCTTCTGGCCGTTGACGATCCATTTCTCGCCATCGAGATCGGCGCGCGTGGTCGCCCCAGCCAGATCCGAACCGCTGCCGGGTTCGCTGAAGAGCTGACACCAGACATCCTCGCCGGTGAGTATGCGGCGCAGGTATTTCTCCTTCTGCTTGTTAGAACCGTGTTCGAGCAAGGTCGCGCCGGCAAGCAGCCGAATGCCCGTCTTCGCTACGCCCACCGCGTCGATGCGGGCGAATTCCTCATCGACAACAGGCGCGAGCGCTTGCGGCAAATCCCTCCCGTGCCAATCGCTCGGCCACACGGGCATGCCCCAGCCCGAGTCCGCGAGCTTGTTGCGCCAGGCCACCAGTCCTGCGTCGGCATCCCAGTTTGCTTCGAGCCAGGCGCGGACTTCCGCGCGCAACTCGTGAGAAGTGTCAGGCGTAAATCCGTTCATCTTTCCTGCGAGGGGGTTCCCCCTCGCGCACTTTCTCGTGCGAGGGACACCCTCGCGCTCCCGGGGCTGAGGGCTCCTTTCCTGCGAGGGGGTTCCCCTCGCGCTCCCCGGCTGAGGGCTCCTCGAATCCGCGACATCATGCGTTCCCGGTGCAGGGACGGGGTGCCGAACAACACTTCCGAACTCTTCGCCCGCTTGAACCAGAGATGCGTGTCGTTGTCCCAGGTAAAGCCGATCCCGCCGTGGATCTGAATACATTCCCGCGCGGCATGCATGTAGGCGTCGGCAGCCACAGACTTGGCGATGCAGGCGAGGACGGGCAGTTCCGGATCGTTCTCCGCCACGGCGTCGGCCGCACAGTAGGCGGCGGATTTGGCCAGCTCTACTTCCAGCAACATATCCGCACACTTGTGCTTGATCGCCTGAAACGAACCCACAGCCCGACCGAATTGGGTGCGCAACTTGGCGTACTCGACCGCGGACTCCAGCAGCCGCTGCGCGCCGCCGACCATTTCGTTCGCCAACGCAACGGCGGCCAGGTCGAGAATCCTCTTGATCGCCCGCGTGCCGTCAATGTCGGCGTCAAGTCGGGTGACCGGCGCATGGTCGAAATCTATCCGCGCCAGTTTGCGTGTCGGGTCAAGGGTGGCGAGCGAGCGCCGAACGATCCCCGGACTGTCCGCCGCCGCCACATGGAACGACAGCTTGTCTTGCGCCTCGCGCGCGACAATGACGAGCAAGTCGGCAATATGACCGTCGATGACGAAGCTCTTGCTACCGGTCAGCTTGCCGTCGCGGACCGTTGCTGCGATGCCGTCGGCACCCCAGCGCCCGCTCGGCTCGGCGATGGCCAGCGCCGCGAGGCTCTCGCCCGTCGCGACCGCTGGCAGGAGTTCTTCTTTCTGCGCTGTCGACCCGGTTTCCAGGATCGCGGTCGCGCCCAGAACCGTGGAGGAAAAAAAAGGCGCGCAGAGGAGCGATCTCCCCATCTCCTCGACGATGATGGCGAGTTCCGCGAAGGAGAAACCCTGGCCGCCGTAGGCCTCGGGAATGTGGACCGCCGTCAGGCCGAGATCATTGGCGATCTGTCTCCAGACTTCGGCGTCGTAGCCCGATTCGGTTTCCATCAATCGGCGTACTTCCGTCGGCGGCGACTTGTCGGCCAGGAACCGTCGCACGGTGGAACGCAGTTGTTCCTGCTCGTCGGTGAACGCGAATTGCATGGCCGGATTATAGCTGCGGGGCGAGGGTCCGGTAGGCGCAGAACGCACCGATTCGGTATTCTTCACCGCATGTCCAAAAGCACCGACGAATGGGAGATTGAGCAGCGGGAGTGGCTCGAAGCCCTCGACGGCGTACTAGAAGAACACGGCGGGGAGAACACCAAGGCGCTACTGCTGCGGCTGCAGGACTCCGTGTCCCGGCGCGGCATAGTGCTGACCGACGCTGCCCTGAACACGCCGTACCGCAACACCATCCCCCTGGCCGAACAGCCTCCCTACCCCGGCAGTATCGAGGTCGAAACCCGAATAGAGAACATCCTGCGCTGGAACGCCGTGGCAATGGTGTTGCAAGCGTACGATTCCGGCTCCGGCGTCGGCGGCCATATCGCGACCTACCTGTCCGCGGCGACGTCAATGGAAGTCGGCTTCAACCACATATTCCGCGCGCCCGGCCCGGACTACGGCGGCGACCAGGTACACGTGCAGGCCCACACGTCGCCGGGGGTGTATGCGCGCGCGCTGCTCGAAGGACGGCTCACGGAGGAACAACTGAAGAACTTCCGGCGCGAGAAGGCGCCCGAAGGCGGTCTGCCTTCCTATCCGCATCCGCGCCGAATGCCCGATTTCTGGCAGATGCCTTGCGCGAGCATGGGCCTGTCGACCCCCAGCGCCATCTACCAGGCGCGTTTCGCCAAGTACCTGGAAAGCCGGGGACTCAAGCCCAGGAACGGCGGCAAGGTGTGGAATTTCATCGGCGATGGCGAATCGGACGAGCCTGAAGTCCTCGGCACCATCGACATAGCCGCCCGCGAGCACCTCGACAATCTCGTGGTCGTCGTCAACTGCAACCTACAGCGCCTGGACGGACCGGTGCGCGGCAACGGCAAGATCATTCAGGAACTCGAGCGGGCCTTCCGGGGCGCCGACTGGCATGTCATCAAGGTCATCTGGGGCGGGGGTTGGGACAAGCTGTTCGAGCGCGACGTGAACGGCGTCCTGCAGGCGCGCATGGAGCAGGCGGTGGACGGCGACTACCAGTTCTACACCGTATCGCCCGGCGATGTGGTGCGCGAACATTGGGTCGAGGATCTCCCGGAGCTCGCCGATCTCATGGACTCGTTGAACGACGAAGAGATCCGCACGATCAAACGCGGCGGCCACGATCACCAGAAGATCTATGCCGCGTACAAGCAGGCGATGGCGGTCAAGGGCAAGCCCTGCGTGGTGCTGTTGAAGACGGTGAAAGGCGATGGTCTCGGCCCGAAAGCCGAGGGGCGCAACACGGTGCACCAGAAAAAGTACCTGTCGCCGGATGAGCGGCACGAACTCGCCCGCCGACTCGACATTCCCTTGCCGGACGACGCCGTGGAGCGCGCCGATTTCTACCAACCGCCGGAAGACAGCGAGGAGATCCGCTACCTCAAGGCGCGGCGAGAGGCGCTTGGCGGCTTTCTGCCGGCGCGCAATGTCCGTTGCGAACGCCTGGCTCCCCCGCCACTGTCCATGTTCAGGGACATGCTCGAAGGTTTCGGAAAGCGCGAGGTGTCGACCACCATGGCGGTGGTGCGAATGCTGCAGAGGCTGCTCAGGGACAAACGCATCGGCCGCTATATCGTGCCGATCGTGCCGGACGAAGCGCGCACGTTCGGCATGGATGGGCTGTTTCCGCGGGCCGGCATCTTCTCGCCCGAAGGACAGCGTTACCAGCCGGTGGACGCCGGCACGATCGCGCCGTACCACGAAGCCGAAGACGGCCAGATATTGCAGGAAGGCATTTGCGAAACCGGCGCCATGGCGTCGTTTCTCGCGGCCGGAACCGCCTACGCGAACTACGCGCTGCCGATGATCCCGTTCTATATCTTCTACTCGATGTTCGGCTTCCAGCGCGTCGGCGACATGATCTGGTCCTGCGGCGACATGCTGTGCAAGGGTTTTCTGCTCGGGGGCACTTCCGGCCGCACGACGTTGAACGGAGAAGGCGTGCAGCACCAGGACGGCCACTCCCATGTCGCCGCTTCCACGGTGCCCAATCTAAACAGCTACGATCCGTCTTTCGCGTTCGAGATCGCGGTCATCGTGCGCGACGGGATTCGGCGCATGTACCAGGAGTTCGAGGACGTCTTCTACTACATCACCGTCACCAACCAGAACTACCACATGCCGCCCATGCCGAAGGGCGTCGAGGACGGCATCGTCAAGGGTATGTACTGCTTCCGGCGCGCGGAGGAAAGGGCGCAGGTCAATCTGCTCGGCAGCGGCGCCATCATGGTCGAGGTGATGGCTGCGGCCGAAACGCTCGAGCGTCTGGGGATCACCACCAACATCTGGAGTGTGACGAGCTACAACGAACTCGCCCGCCAGGGCGCGCACGCCGAGCGGACGCAATTGCTGAGCGTCGGCGGCTGCGACGAGCGTCCCTATGTCGAGGAGTTGCTCGCCGATGAAACCGGCGTATTCGTCGCCGCCTCGGACTACATGAAGGCGTTGCCGCTATCCATTTCGCGCTGGTTTCCGAATGCGTACGTGGCGCTCGGCACCGACGGATTCGGCCTGTCGGAATCCCGCGCGGCATTGCGGGACCATTTCGAGGTGTCGAGCGATTGGATCGCCTTCGCCGCGCTGTCGATCCTCGCGCGGACCAACCAGACCCGGGCGAACGCGGCGTTCGACTTCGCCAGGGAGAAAGGGCTCGACCTCGAGAAGGCCCCGGCGGACTGATCATTGCCGCCGAGCATTTAGAGCGCTGCGCGCGCGACGCCGGCATCAAGGTCCACATCGACCTACCATCGCGCCCCTCACCGATCAGACCTACGTGCTCACCCACCTCAACGCCTCGGCAACCCGCTCCCGTTCCGGATTGACAGAATACATATAAAAATACATATTATTGATGTGGAAACGACTTGGGACCCGGCCAAGGCGCGAACGAACTTCGCCAAGCACGGAGTCGCTTTCGAGGACGCCGAAGCGGTGCTGGCCGACCCGGCTGGCCTCACCCGCGAAGACCCCGACGCACGCGGCGAACACCGTTTCGTCACAGTCGGCGCCGATGCCCTGGGGCGTGTCGCGACCGTTGTCTACACCTACCGCGGAGACCAGATCAGGCTGATCTCCGCCCGCCCCGCCACACGACAGGAGACAGACATCTATGCGAAAGGAATATGACTTCACCGACGCCACCCGGGGCCCGGCCGTTCCGTATCCAGGCAAGACGCGTATCACCATCCTCCTCGACGGGGACGTCGTGGCCGCGTTCCGCGCACGTGCGAAGGACACCGGGCGCGGCTACCAGACCGCCATCAACCAAGCGCTCCGCGAGTACCTCGCCCAAGACGAGTTGGAAGTCACACTGCGGCGCGTCGTGCGCGAGGAGCTAAGAGACGCGGGCTAGCAGCCTGCGCCGTAGAACGGCACGCAGTGCTCGCCTCGAAAAGCTCCGGACGACCAAACTAACTCCCCTCCTCAACGCCGGGCGCGCTGTCGCGGCGGGCGGGGCTTTGCTCCGGTCATGTCCATCAGGCGTTCGCTCAGCGGTAGCAGGTCTTCAAAGATCGCATCCGGTCCGAGTTCCACCGGTTCATTGACCACGATCTCCGACCTGGAGTAGGTGCCGCCCGTCGCATGGATGACGGCGCCGTTCGGCGCATCCTCGCTGCACATGAACAAGACCGCGGGGCTGACCAGCTTCGGATGCCGGTCCGGTGGCGGTTCGGCGACATTCTCGTCGCGTCCCGGCACCGTGTTGGTCATCCTGGTCGCGGCGCCCGGTGCCAGCGTGTTCACGCGCACGTTGTGGTTGGCCCCCTCCTTCGCCAGGACGTTCATCAGTCCGAGCATGCCCATCTTCGCAGCACCGTAGTTCGATTGTCCGAAGTTGCCGAAAATGCCGGATCCGGAACTGGTGAAAACGATGCGCCCGTAATTCTGGGCGTACATCAACGGCCAGGCCGCGTGCGTCACGTAGGCGGAGCCGTTCAAATGGACGTTCATGACGAGGTCCCACTCGTCGAGGGTCATGTTCTTGAACGTCCTGTCGCGCAGGATGCCAGCGTTGTTGACCAGGATGTCGATCCGGCCGAACGCAGCCACGGCGGTCTGCACGATGGACGCAGCACCTTCCCGATCAGAGACAGAGCCTTTGTTGGCGACCGCGATACCGCCCGCGGCCTCGATCTCGGCAACCACCGCATCTGCGGCGTCGCCCTCTCCCGTGCCGTCGACGCGGCCGCCCAGGTCGTTCACTACCACTTTCGCCCCACGCTTGGCGAATTCCAGCGCGTGGCACCTTCCTATGCCTCCACCAGAGCCGGTGACGACGGCGACTTTTCCTTCGAATTCACTCATTTCCTTCCTCGATAAACCTGTCCAAATCCCGATTCCGGCTGCAACGACAGCCTGTTTCCCCTATGTGGAACTCGCTTCCGTTATACCACCGAATCCGCCCCGGCAGGCAAGGCGAACCGCTCGGCTCAGCCCATGATTGCTCCGCCCGTGCGGGCGACCGAATCCAGATGACGCGCCATTTCGCGCTCGCCCATGTCGTGTTCCGGCGCCCGCATCAGGTCGAAAAGGTCGTACGCGTCCTCGCCCGCCACGAGCGTCGCGGTATCCCGAGGTATCTTGACCCTGGCAGACTGTCGGACTTGGCGCGCTAGCGGCAAGATCGACGGGGTGCCAGGTGGGCTTGGGCGGGGGTGAAGGACGGCACGCCCGAAGGGCTGGCGGACTTCATGGCGCTGGCAGACTGTCGGACTTGGCGCGCTAGCGGCAAGATCGACGGGGTGCCAGGTGGGCTTGGGCGGGGGTGAAGGACGGCACGCCCGAAGGGCTGGCGGACTTCATGGCGCTGGCAGACTGTCGGACTTGGCGCGCTAGCGGCAAGATCGACGGGGTGCCAGGTGGGCTTGGGCGGGGGTGAAGGACGGCACGCCCGAAGGGCTGGCGGACTTCATGGCGCTGCCGCACGTGGGTTCCGCAGAAGCGCAGCACGAGGCCGATGCGCCGGTCGTCAGGTCGGTCACCGGATGCACGATCCGAGCGTCGCGCACCAGGTTCCACAGCGCGATATCCGGACCGATGAGTTGCCCTACCATATCGACGATCTCTGGAATACGCGCGACGTTCAAGAACCAGGTGTCGAAGGCGAGCAACGCCGGGCAGTAGTCCTCGAACTCGGGGTGCTTCGCGATCAACCGGTCATGGCCCGCGCGGATTTCGCCGAGCACTTCCTCCGGCACCCTGTAGTCCGGAACGACATGGCCGTCCGCGCGATAGCGTTCGATGTCCGTTTGCGAAAGCATCGGGTCTTCCTCCCGCCGCCGCGTCCCGACGGTTCTTGTGTCCATGCGGCGCTGCGGACTATTGTGCATCAATGGCAATGACTGAGATAGCGCGAGGAGCCCGGGTGCCGGAAGACGCGCTCTCGATCAAGTTCGTGCGCGCTTCGGGGCCCGGCGGACAGCACGTCAACAAGGTTGCGACCGCCGTCGAGTTGCGCCTGGACCTCGCGCGCGCGAATCTGCCGCACGGGTTGCGCGCCCGGCTGCAGCGCGCTGCGGGAAGGCGTCTGAATGCGGCCGGAGAAATCGTGATCTTCGCGCAGAATCATCGCAGTCAAGCGCGCAACCGCGACGAGGCGTTCGCGCGGTTGCGGGCGCTCGTCACGTCGGCGACCCACGCCCCGGCGAGACGCATACCGACGAAACCAAGTCGAGCAGCCCGCGAGCGCCGCCGCGAGTCGAAGCGTCGCCGCGGCACCATCAAGCGTACGCGGCGACGGCCCGAAATTGATCCTTGAGTCGTTCGACCCGGCATTTGGGTGACTTCGGCGCTGGGACGCTTCGCGCGCCGCCCATCAACGGCTATGATCGGGCCTGCCAGATCGTGCAAACGCGCGCGTCTTTAACTTGAAGGTTCGGGATTCACAACGCCCTTGGACGGGTTCACGCCGAACCCGGCGGAGCGCGGGCATCGGCCCTGTGGAACCGTACGAACTGTTGATCCTTGCGGGTCGGACAGGTCACTGGCCATCGGCTTCGGCCTCTTGCAGTATCCATTCCCGGAACGTCTGCACCTTGAGGTTCCGTCGCGACGCCTCCGTGGTGATGAGGCAGCAGCGGGCGGGCGCGGCGGTCTGGTGGTCGAAGATCCGGACCAGCGAGCCCCGCTCCAGCTCCGCCGCGATCAGCCTCGGACGCCCGACTGCGGCGCCCATTCCGGCGACCGCGGCGTCCACCAGCATGCTGTAGAGGCGGAAGCCCGACGCGCGCGACAGATCCAGCGACGGCTCGCCCTGGCGCCCGAACCAGTACGACCAGTCCGTGTCCCACCCAAGGTCGTACAGCAGAGGCCAGGCGCGCAGGTCGGCCGGCCCGCGCGGCCGACCGTGCGCCTCGAGCAGCGACGGACTGCAGACCGGCTGCAGCGTTTCCTCGAACAGCGTCTCCTCGTACAGGCTCTCAACTCTCGGCGGCGCCGCCCGCGGCGCCTTCGCCTCGCCGGCGTACGCGATCCAGAGGTCGAAGTCGCGCCGCTCCGGGTCGACCTGGCGGTGGTTGGTCTCCAGCTCGACCGCGATGCCCGGGCACGTCTCCCGAAAACGGACCAGCCGCGGCATGAGCCACTTCTCGGCCACCGCCTCGACCGAGACGATCCTCACGCGATGCGACCACGCCCGGCCCCGGTGCCGCTCGGTGACAGCGCGAATGTCGGCGAGCACGCGCTGGACGTCCTTCAGGTACGCCTTGCCCCGAGTGTTCAGACGCACGCCCCGGGGACGGCGATCGAACAGCGCGCCGTGGAGATACTCCTCCAGCACCTTGACCCGGTAGGCGACCGCCGCCGAGGTGACGTGGAGTTCGTCCGCCGCGCGCGGAAAGCTCTCGCGGCGGGCTGCGGCTTCAAAGAAGCGCAGGCACTCAAGCGGCGGCAGGTCCGTCATGGTCCCGGCGAAATAGCGTTTGGCATAACATCATTATGCCATTAGCAAATCAGTCCTACGCCCGTCGCGCGTCGGTGCTTCCCGGCGCGCCGCCGCGGAGCCGTTCCGTGGCGTCGCGCAGGTCGACAAGAATCCGCTGCACGTCGGGGCTTCCATCGCCCACTGTCGGAACGGGCGGTCTACTACGCCGATAGCCTCCGCGAACGCGAGTTGCAGGGCTTTCAACCCGCCGAACGCTTCTTCGGCAGATCCACGAACTCGCCGAGCCGTTTCTGCCGGGCGGCCAGCATGGCCTCCCGCATCTCGGCGCCCTGCAGGAACGACGCATTCCAGATGGCGATATAGTCGAGCCCATCCGCCGTCGAGTGGTCGCGGGCGTAGTTGATCATCCGCTTGCAGCCGTAGACCGCTAGCGGCGGCTTGCTCGCGATCTCCCGCGCCACTTCAAAAACACCGTCGAGCAAGGCGTTTCGGTCGGGGAAGACTCGATTGACGAGGCCGACATCGCGGGCCTCGGCGGCTGACATGCGCCTGCCGGTGTATGCGAGTTCCCGCACGATGCCCTCAGGTATGAGCTTGACCAACCGCGGGAAGGTGCCGACATCGGCGGTCATGCCGATGTTGATTTCAAAGATGGTGAAGTAGGCGTCCTCGGTCGCGTAGCGCATGTCGCACGCTGACACCATGTCCACGCCGCCGCCGATACAGCCACCTTGCACCGCTGCGAGCACCGGGATGCGGCACTCTTCCAGGCAACTGAAACTCCGTTGCAAATGGGACGTGCCGTCGTAGAAGCTTGCGCCGTGGCGGATCCGCGCGGCCCGGGCGCCGGCGCCGTCCGCTGCCGCGCCCGAGTCGCCGCCAAAGGCAGCGAGGTCCATGCCCGACGAGAAATGCGGCCCGGTGGAGGAGATGACGATGGCGCGCGCTTTGGCGTTGCCGTCGATTTTGGCGACGATTTCCGGCAACTCCCGCCAGAACGCCGGGTTCATGCTGTTGCGCTTCTCCGGCCGCGTCAGCACGATGTGTGCAACGCGATCCTGGATGTCGACGCTGAAGCTCTCGTAGGTCATTCGATAGTCCTTTTCTCGGATCGGCGGACCGGGCTAAATCCCGAGATCGAGAAGGTTGTAGTCCTTGATGCGGTCCCGGGCCGCGTCGTTCCACTCGAACGTCGTGCCTTCGCTGACATGGGGTTGATAACGAAAAGGCTCCTCGTCCGGGCACCAAACCGATCATATTCCATCGCGTTCCCATAGCGTCCTCAAACGTCCCCGAAATACCCACAATTATGTCCAATAACGGCTACGTCGAGCACAACGCGGCCGGCGAAGCCATCGACGGCGCGCTTCCCAATACGCTGCGCAAGTACGCCCACCACCGCGCCTTGCCCTATCAGGAGGTCGGTGCCGCCCTCGAAGCCGTTGACGGCTCCGCGTCCAACCGCGCGGCTAAGCTGTGCTTCCGCTTCGTCAGTGCTGACCGCAGTGCGCCGCTGCGAGGCGCGCGACGTGGGACGAGATCGATCTGCGCGCCCGCGAGTGGCGCATCCCCGCCGAGCGCATGAAGGCGTACACGCGGCACACGGTGCCCCTCAGCGACGCGGCCGTCCTTCCATGGAACAACACTGCCACCACCACTGGAGGACTTGCTACGTCGGAGTTCCCTGGGCGTCACGGGCGCACTGTAATCCAGTGGGCTGAAGGCTCCTATGAAGGTCCTGCGCAGAGTCGGCCTCGCGCAACGCACGACCGTCCACGGCCTGCGCTCGGCGTTTCGAACTTGGGCGAGCGAATCCAAAGACACCGATCACGCCGTGATGGAAATGGCCCTCGCGCACACCGTCGGGAGCGCTGTGGAGCACGAATATGCGCGCAGTGACCTACTCGACAAGCGCCGCCACCTGATGAGACCAATGGGCGGCCTACGTCACGCGCCCCGAACGGTGTCTAGTGGCGTGACGGCGGGAGAAACCGCGCCAACCATCGTTGCGTTGGGTGTTTACAACTTGTAGCATCGTCGCGAACCGGCCACTTGGGTGGGACGGGTGTGCCGTTGCGTGAGAAAGCAATGGCTGCTCGAACAAACCCCTGTGGGTGTTTGCCCGATGCGAAATGGCGGAGAGAGGTCACTAACAAATGTCGAGCGGATTGATACCCCCTGAACAACTGATCGAACGCGATGGTGATGTCATCCGGTTCAAAGGAGTTTCCGATTCCGGGATCAAAGGCGCAGGACTTGCCATATTGAGCCCCTCTACTTCCTTCACGCAGTCAAACGAACTTGGCAGTTTACGCTCGGTGTCTTCCGTCGAGGAAGCCTGTTTGGAAGGCCAGAAGATTGCGATGGAGCTTCAACGAATCTTCGACAAGTAGTCCAAACTCCCCATGCTGTTCGCGGACACGTCCCCTCTGGGCGTCCAGCGGGATTTGCAGACCATATACGCGTTAGTCACTGGCTTCTGCGCCAGATTCCCCGACGCTTCCGCCGATCTGAATACGAACCGCGCGATGGGCGTCATGTTCGGGATGAGGCAAGATTTTCCTCATAGAGACGGCATTGACAAGGCAAGTCCATTCAAGAAGGCCGCGAACTTCGTTTGCAACTGGATTGCAGCGAAGCCAATCACCCTAAGCCCTTCTCCGTTCGAACACGTCAACGAGGTGTTTGCGCTCATGGTCGCCATCGAGAGTCTTCATGGAGCAACGCTCGGCGGCGACAGGACTCTGTCCAATAGAATCGAACTGTCGCGCCACTCGTTGTTGGACATCATCGAGGCGTTAGCCAACGTCACGCCGGTGACTCACTTCAAGTTGGTTTCTGTCCTGCTAGAGCAGATGGCTTACAAGACCAATTCCGACTGCCAATATCCGAACGTTCTTACCACGGGTGACAACGAATTGCCCTGATTCCTTCGGTGGAGTCAACTAGATAATTCCCCTTTTTTGGCGTGCGCCGCCACCGTGATTGGATGCCGTAGCCCCGTGTCAACTTCCGCCGGTCCACGGCGCAGGTCGCGCCCAGTCAGCCGCCTGACGATGGCAACCGCGCTTTCGACGATTCTCTGTAGCGTCGCGTCGTCCACGGTGTCATCGTCCGGCAGGTCGCGCAACGGGGTGGCGCGCGTTGCTCGCTCGCCGAAAGTCCGTCGATTCCGCCAGCGAATGCGGCGACGAAAGTATCGAGCGGCGCTACACCGGCGACCGGCGCGGCTTTTTCTCGGATCGGCGGACGGGGCTAGATCCCGAGATCGAGCAGGTTGTAGTCCTTGATGCGGTCCCGGGCCGCGTCGTTCCACTCGAACGTCGTGCCTTCGCTGACATGGGGTTGATAACGAAAAGGCACCTCGTCGGGGAACCGCTGATGGCGGGCGTCGATCGCGTAACCGAGGATCCGGGACCGTTCGCGGACGCGGTCCGCATCGTAGATGATCTTGTCGCTGCCCGGGCTGTGGATGCCATTGCCCCTCGCGCCGAGTATCGACTTGCGCCGGTGGAAACCAAAGTTGATGGTGACGCGGATATCCGTGCTGGTGTTGGCGAATGAGCCGTGTATGGCCTGGCGATTGCACATGCCGACATCGCCGGGCGCACAGAGCAGCGGAACAGCGTCCTGTAGTCGGTCCGAGCGCGCCGCATTGCACATTCCCTTGATGTCAGCCCTGGCGAGATGCGAGCCGGGCACGATCCAGAGACCGTTGGCGGCGTTGCAGCCGTACAACTGCGCCATGAAATTGAAGCCGTGGCTGCCCTTGTCGAAGATCGGCGTATCCCAGTGCGTGGTGCCGTCCTGATGCCAGGCCACGGAACCGCCGAGTCCCGGTTGCTTGATGAAGATCACTTCGTTGAAAGGCGTGAAGTCGTCGCCGTTGATCGCGGCCGCAACGCGGAGCAGATCGGGATGTCCGTATACGCGAAGACAGGCGTCTGAATACTGCAGGGAACCTGAGACCACCTGAAGCACATGGTCCGGCGCATCTTCGGGCGGGGTCGGTTCGATCATCTTCGCGGGGTGCCTGCCCTGGTTGTGTTGCGTTCCGCCGATCGGATCGGACAGCGGTTTGACCAGCGAAAACCCGAACATCTCGCGGCCGGCGTTCAGCGCCGGACGCCCGTGCCGGTCAAGTCTCACGCCAGGTTCCTTAGGTGCCCGATCAAGGATGCGGTCGACATCCCGCTCCAGATCGCGAAGCTCTTCCGGTCGGAGAACGTTCTCAAAGACGTAGAAGCCGCAGCGCCAATACGCTTCCAGAATGTCTTCGCTGAGAGACCCGTCCGCGTTGAAACGAATGGGGCCGCGATTGCCCAACGTGCGGGCGCGCGCCTCGCCGGCCGATCGATAGGCCGCCATGGCCGATTCGTGTTCGCCGTAGTCCGTGGCAATCGGGCCTATGGAACTCAGTGACATCGCACCCGCTTGTTTCAAACCTCCGAAATCATGATGGAGGGAGCAACGCATTTGCGCAACCGCGAGCCGGCCGAGTGTTGGCAACAAATAGATCTGTCCGGTTTTAGAACAAATGAACTGTCCGGTTTCGCTGCGGGGCCGCGCGGGCATGGCGTGGGCGTCGGCCCCATGTGGAATCCTCGAGGCGTCGAGAAACGCGACGGTGACGGCACCGGTCGATAGCCCAGGTCGAGTTCCTGAGCGTCGGCGGCGAGTTCGTCGAGCGCGCTGCGGCGGGCGTCGTCCGTTTCGTCCTTGTACCTGCGCAGCTCCTCGCAACGGCACCGCCGCCTCGAGCAGGACCGAGACGGTCCGCGGCGCGCCGATCCACGCACCCGCTCCCGCGATGCCCGCCAGATGGTCCGTGTCGAACAGGTTGTTGACGGTCGCGCGAACACGGATGGTCCGCCCGATGTCACGCGTCTCCCAGGCCGCCTCGATGTGCAGGTCGGTCGTACCGTGGCGTGGCAGGCGCCACGCGTTGGCCGGGTCGACTCAGCGTTCGCCCGTGACCTTGTGCGTCGCTCCCGCCCGCAGGCGTCCGCCGCGCCATTCCAGGGAACCGACGAGCATGTCGGCCGGTACGCCGGCCACCAGTTCGACGCCGCTCGACTCGACGCCGCCGGCGTTCACGAACGCGCCCTCCGTGCCGATCAGGAAATCCGGTCCCGCGACGTCGCGACCGTCCACGAACACGATCCGGTTGCGAAATGCGATGTCGTACCAGGTCGCCGCGAACGACGCCCGCTGCCGCACGTACCTGACACCGAGTTCCACGTTCCGGGCCGTCTCCGGCTCGATCCGCTCGAGCATCGATGCCGGCCGTTCGAGCAGCAGGTCCGAGAGGGCCTTGGTATTGTCCGCGTAGCCCGCGAAGGCCTCCAGCCCGGAGACCGGCAACTGCGCGGTGGCGCCGGCCGACCACAGCACGGGCGACGCGGATTCCACCGACGCGGACGGACACGGTCGTGGACCAGTCGTCGAAGCCGAACGGGTCGCCTTCGTGGACCGACACCCCCGGCAGGTTGTCCGCCACCGCGAGCACGCTCGTCAGCGGGGTCTGCTCCCGGCGCATCGCCTCCGACGCCGCCGCGCTCGAGTACGCGGCCCCGCGCCGCGCCACCACCACGACCTCCTCGATCCTCTCGGCCCGCTCGGGTTGCCCCGTCCCGGCACAACCTCGGCACTCGCGCCTGTCGCGCAGCCGCAGAGGAGGCAGAACCATCCGTTCAATCGCGCCGATCGGGACCCCGCCGCATGCGTCCGCCAACGCGCGGGGATCGACCGGCACCCGGGCGCTTCCGACCCGGCGCCCATTTCAGTTCGATAGGTCGCGCAGCGCCTTTCCGGCCCTGAACGCCGGCAACCGCGCCGCCGCGATGTCGATGGTCTCGCCCGTGCGCGGGTTGCGTCCGGCGCGCGCTGCGCGATCGCGGACCTCGAACGTGCCGAACCCCGGGATTCTCACCGACTCACCCTCGGCCAGCCTCGCCGCCACGGTCTCGAGCACCGCCTCCACCACCCGCTCCGCCGTTGTCCGGCTGACGTCCGCGCCGACCGCGACGGCTTCAACGAGCTGCTTCTTGTTCATGGTCCATTTCCCTCCCTCACCTTCGTTTTCGCGCTCTTGACGCGGCCCGCACCAGACGAAGTCAACATCATCTGGTGACGAAACAGAATTATATCTTAATCCGTTAATCCTTTTTCTTACCGTCGTTTGGAAGCCCCGCACAGACACGGCCGTGGACCAGTCGTCGAAGCCGAACGGGTCGCCTTCGTGGACGGACACGCCCCGCAGGCTGTCCGCGACCGCGAGCACGCTCGTCAGCGGGGTCTGCTCCCTGCGCGTCGGTTCAAGCCCGGCGCGATCCGCCCACGCGGAGTGCGATCGGCCTCGCAAGTTTTTGAACAAGAAAAACTTTTTCAAACATAAAATTAATGTTTTCTATCAAGGTTATATACAAATACTAAATCTTTCGATAAAGTGTGGAACTCAACTGCAAAGCAGTCTGGCGGCGCTTCCATGGAGGCCGCCGTAAAGAAAACGACGCAGATCCCGGAGGCGACTTGTGGAAGCGGCGTGGTCCACTGTGAGAGATCGTAGCGGAAGCCGGAAGCCGGAAGCCGGAAGCCGGCCATGACTGCGCCCCGGTTCCGGGGACGCGCCCGCCCGCGATCGCCTGATCCGCCGCCCCGCCGCCGCGGGGTCCTCCCGAAGGCCCTTTTCCGCGCGCTCGTCGTTGCGCTCGCCGCCGTCGCCTAGCCCGGCATCGCCTCCGCCCAGACGGACATCCCCTCGAACTGGGAACTCACCCCCTCCGGGCTCGACGTCGGCGACCGCTCCCGGCTGCTGATCGCCACTTCCGGGACGCGCCATGCCTGGACGACAACCATCAGCAACTACAACACCTTCGTCCAGAACGCCACGAACTCCGGACACCGCTCCGTCCGGGCGTTCAGCTCCGGCTTCCGCGTCGTCGGCAGCACCGCCGACATCCACGCCCGCGACAACACCTCCACCACCTATACCTCTTCGAACAAGGGCGTCCCCATCTACTGGCTCCGCGCTGGTGTTCGGCTACACCGTGCAGCCCGGGACGAGGATGCCGACGGCAGATGATATGCGTGGTGCCTTACGGAGAAGTCGTCGGCGACCGCAGGCTGACGGTCGAGTAGGGCTCGCAGCAGGAACAGCATTCAAAGAGGAACGAAAATGAGTAAATTTTCAGGCGAGGCTATGAATTTCAAGATCGGCAAATACATACAGCAATCGATCGCGATAGCGGCGACGTTCATGTGCATGAGCGCCGCGGGCGACGTGCTGGTTTCCAACTTCTTCGACAACAACTCTGCTGATCGAGGATCCATTGATGATTCAACTTATAAAGTCAGTTGCAAAAATGGTCTTGTCGATGACGATCCTTGTGATCTGGAAAATCACAAAGTAGCAATGAGCTTCACAGTGGGCGGGGAGCTCGATTACGCATTTGAGGGAGTGCAGATAGAACTTAAAACGACAGGTACTTTCGGAAGGGTCAATGTTTATTTGGATAGATGGTTCTTCCTCATGGAACGATACAACTACTTCCAAGGACGTGATACGTTTAGCGGTCCTTGGCGCTAGAGCACTGACCGCTGATAGACTGACGCTCTGGTACTACGAATGTCCGATGGGACGAATCAAGCACTGGATACAATTTCGGACCAGTTATCCCATCTACATCGGCAACTCAGATCTCACGGGGTCATTTACTGTAACAAACGGGTCGATCAACAAGGTCAAGAGGATCAGGTGGACTTACGAGTACATACACGGAATAAAACGAAAGGTCACTAGAGAGTACAGGCTGCGAGTCATACCTGATGCTACGGCTGAAAACGTAACTATTTCACTGGATTCTTCTGGAACTGGCTTGCACACTTTAGGTTTAGTCGGGGAGATAGACGCGCTTGTGATACCCGACGCCAATCAGCCCCCTACGCTGTCGATCAGTCCTAACCATCCCGACTCAAAGGGAGCCGACGGTGAGGGCATGTGCATGGAGGACAATAAGAACGGTACTGGCACTTGTGAAGATGGCTACAAGATGACGTTCACTACCACTCTTTCGGGAACTCCCATATCTCAATATCGTTTTGAGGTAAAAACCCTTCAAGGAAAGAATATGGGCACAGCGACTCCATGCAGAGGGAGCACAAAAGCGTGCAAGGCTAACGGAGACGACTACTATCCCGGATCTTGGGTTCAGTTTCTAATAATGGTGAAAGACTCCAGCGATGCTCTGGTCTTCGAAAATCCGGCTCCTACTATTGTCTACTTGGTGGACGATGACGTAAGCGACGAAGCCGACGAGTCCGTAGTGGTGAAGCTCCACGAAGCCTACACAGTAGGCGATAAGAGCAAGCGATATTGCCCTATAAGCATCACTGTCAGTCATGCTGACGGAATGATTCTGGACAACGATTAAAGTGAGCACAGTAGCTGCGGGTTTCGGCCCCTCGACGTGAGCCAGCGCGAATTCCGACAGCAGTTCATCCACCCCCTTGGCGGCACGTCGAACCTGAGCGCACCAGACGCCCCATTGTCAACAATATCGTTGTCAACAAAATAGTTGAATAGCAATCTGGCCGGCGAGAGGGCTGCTTGGTCGGAGACGGAATGCGATCTCCACCGGCCGCTGGGTCAGCGGCGACGATTTTTTCGACCGCGAGCGCGAACTGTCGCTGCTGGAGGCGCGGGTTCGGGAACGTAATCACCTGCTGGTCTCGGGCCAGCGGCGGATGGGCAAGACCAGCCTCCTGCGGGAACTCGGGCGGCGGCTCGAGTCGGACGGCTGGATCTTCCTGTTCGTCGACGTGGAAGGGGCGGGATGTCCGGAGGACGTGATCACGGACCTGGCGCGAGCGCTGCACCCGGAGCGTACGATGGCCCGGCGCATGGCGTCGGCGATGAAGCAGTGGTTCGACGAGAACGTCGACGAGCTCAGCGCCTTCGAGTTCGGCGTGAAGTTCCGGGCCGGACTTGACGCCGGAAGCTGGCGGCGGCACGGCGACGACCTCCTGCGGGGGTGCGCCGCGCTCGAGACGCCTGTGCTGCTGGTCGTGGACGAGCTGCCGATCTTCCTTAAGCGCCTGCTGCGGCGCGACGGCGACGCGGAGCGCGTGGACGGGTTTCTGAGTTGGCTGCGCGGTGCCTTGCAGGGGCTCGGCGACGCCGGCCCCGTGTTGGTCGTCTCGGGGAGCATCGGTCTCGAACCTCTCGTGCGCCGCCTCGGCCTGGCGGACCGCGTCAACCACCTGTACCCCGTGCGCGTGGGACCCTGGGACCGCGAGACCAGCGTTGCCTGCTTCGGGCGGCTCGCAGCGGAGCACGGACTGGGCTTGGACGAGGGCGTGGCGGAGGCGGTGTACGACGCATTGGGGGTAGGTATTCCCCATCACGTTCAGTCGTTCTTCGCGCGCCTCAGGGACTACGCGGCGATGCGCGGATCTAGTGCTCCGTCAAACCTAAATCTACGGGTATCTGCGGGTCTTTTTGGCCCCTGGCTTCGTTGCTCCTCCTTGTGTGGTGCCTGCCACACCGCGTCGTCGCGCCTCGCCAGGAACCAAAAATCCCTCGCAGCTACACTCGCATTTTTAGGCTTGACGGAACACTAGCCGGGTGGGCGTGGCGGACATCCGCGACGTGTACGAAGGGGAACTGCTCGGGCCGTCTGGGCAGAACGAACTCGTCCACTACGAGACGAGACTGCGGGAGGCGCTCGGCGACGAGGAGCATCGATTGGCGATGGAAATGCTGGCCGAGGCGGCGACGGAAGAGATGTTCACGGCGGCGGCCCGGCGCAAGCTTGAGGCGCTCTATTCCCCCGTGGTCGACGATGCCCCGCAGAGGGTCGCCGACGCACTGGACGTGCTGGTGCACGACGGCTACCTGGAACCGGCGGCGGGCGGCCACCGTTTCGGGTCCCGGCTCCTTGCGGACTGGTGGTCGGCGCGTTTTCGGGACCGTCATGTGCCGCTGGCGAAGAGGGACGGCGACGGGAAACCGGGGGAGGACGCGTCGTGACGGACGGCGCCGGAAGCGAAGAACCGGCGCGCGGTCCCGTGCGGAAGTTCAACCCCGGCACGCTTCAGTCGGACGCCGAGGTGGTCGAACAGTTCGTGGTCCGGCGGACCGAACTCGGCATTCTGCTCGACGTCGTCCGGGGCAACCTGGGGCGGGCGTCGTGCCAGCACGCGCTGGTGGTGGCGCCGCGGGGGCGCGGCAAGACCATGCTGCTCGCGCGGGTGGCGGCGGAGCTGCGCGCCAGCGACGAGTTCCGCGAGGCTCTGCTGCCCGTGCGGTTCATGGAGGAAAGCCACGAGATCATCGACATCGGGGACTTCTGGCTGGAGGCGCTGTTCCACCTGGCGCGGGAGGTCGCGACGGCGCGCCCGGAGCTGGCGGGGGAGTTGCGCGCAACGCACGCCGCGCTCTGCGAGCGGTGGCGGGAGCGGGGGCTCGCCGACTTGGCGCGCGCCGCCGTGCTCGACGCGGCGGATCGGCTCGAGCGCCGGTTGGTGCTGATGGTGGAGAACCTGCAGTCGCTGAGCGCGAACGCGGACCCGGATTTCGGGTGGCAGCTACGGGGCGTGCTGCAGACGGAGCCGAGGGTCATGCTGCTGGGATCGGCCACGAGCCGGTTCGAGGGACTCGACGACCCGGAGGAGGCGTTCTTCGAGCTGTTCCGCGTTGTGGACCTGAAACCGCTGGGGACGGACCCGTGCCGGCGCCTGTGGGAAGCCGCCGGAGGGGATCCGCGAAGCGGCCGCGACATCCGGCCGCTCGAGATCCTGACGGGCGGCAACCCGAGGCTGCTGGCGATCGTGGCGGGTTTCTCGCGTCACCGGTCGCTGCGGCGGTTGATGGAGGAACTCGTGGGTCTCATCGACGAGCACACCGAGTACTTCCGCAGCCATCTCGAGGGGCTCCCGAGGCAGGAACGCCGCGTGTATGTCGCGATGATCGACCTGTGGCGGCCGTCGACCACCGGGGAGATCGCGGCGCGCGCGCGTATGGACGTCCGCGCTGCGTCGACGATGCTCGGCCGGCTGATCGACCGGGGCGCGGTGACGCGCAGCGGAGAAGGCCGGAGGCGCCTGTACGCCGCCGCCGAGCCGCTCCACAGCATCTACTACAAGCTGCGCCGCGAGCGCGACGGGGCGGCCGTGGTCGAGAACCTGATCATGTTCATGATGGGGTTCTACGACGAGTTCGTGCTGTACGAGCTGTTGGACGGACTGTGGCCGGAAGCCAGGGATTCCGGCCCGCTTCACACGGGGATCGAACGGGCGCTGGCGCGCCGGCCCGAGGAGGGGGACATGGGTGCCCGGATGGCGTGGGACCTGCTGGCGGATGTCTCGACAAAAGTCAGGAACCACCACCGGGCCAAGGCGGCGATGCGGTTGCAGGAAGGAACCGAGGCTGCTTTTCGGGAGGGGAACGCCGCGCGGGTGATCGAACTCCTCGATACGTACGTTGCGGAAGGATGGAAGCGTGTGCACGGGTCGATGATCGACCACGACACGGCGTACCTGGGGCATTTGCGTGCCGAGGCGTACCTCCGTATGGGGGAGTTCGAGAAGGTTGCGGCGATCGGGCGGGACCTGCTGCGCCGCTTCCGTACAAGCCGGGACGTGTTCGTGCAATGGCGCACCGCGGTCGTGCTGCTGCGCCAGACCGAAGCGCATACCAGGGCGGGCGAGCCGGCAGCCGCGTTCGCGAGCGCACGGGAGCTGGTGTCGTGGTTCGGGGAATACGACGACCCGCAGTTCGGGTCGCTGGTGGCGAGCGCGCTGATCTGGCAAGCGGAGGCGGAAAGCGAAATGGGACGGTTCGAGGCGGCGGACACGCTGCTCGATGAGGTGGTGGCGCGGTTCGGCGGTCGTGACGGGTCGGCGTTGGCAGGGGCCGCGGTGGCTGCGCTGGTGAGCAAGGCCGATGTCGCGCGAGCGGCTGGACGGGACGGGGCGACGGTGGGGGCGCTCTATGATCGCGCCATCGAGCGCGGGCGCCGGGAGAATGTCGAGGCGGTGGGGCGTTCGCTCTCGGTGGCGTTTCTGAACCGGGCTTTGTTGCGCGCGGGAATCGACGACTTCGAGGGGGAGATTGCATCGTATGGGGAATTCGTCGACCTGTTCGGGGACAACGACACGTTCGCGAGCGAGGTCGCTTTCGCCTTGGCCTTCCGCAGCCTGAGGGAGGCGGAGCTGGGGTTTGCGGAACGTGCGATGGATGGATGCGAGGAGCTGGACCGACGCCTGGAAGGGTTGACCGATGCAATGGCACTGTGGATTAGGGGCGTCGTGCTCGCGACGCGCGCGACGGCCTTGATGGCGGGCGGGAAAACGGATGCCGGGGTCGAGGCGTTTGGACGTACCGTCAAGGCGTTTCCCGTGCGAGACGAGTTGGCCGTGCGCACCGTGACGCGGCTGACGCTCAACCTGATTGCGCTCGGCGCGCCGGAACGCGAGCTTCTTGCGGCGCTGGCCCGCGACAGGACGAAATGGGAGACCCTCGTTCCGCTGATGGCGGCATTGTGGGAACGAGTGGGGGAGGAGGTGCGAGTCCCGGCAGAGGTGCGGTCGGTGGCCGCGGACGTACGCAGGCAAATTGAGGAACGTACGGACACGGGCCGCTTGGTTGCGTTTTGAGGCAGGCGGGCTACCGGGTTCGGACGCGGGATCGGCCAGGGCGCGGGCAAATGGCGGCTCGTCGTCGAGTCGGCGCAGCCGGTCACGTTGCTGAACCTGCTTTCGAGTCGCACGGGCCACCTCGCGAACCTGTCGGGCGGGCCGGCGGACGCCCTGACGTCGACCTTCGACTTCCATCGCGGGCCGCACGCGTTCGTCGCCGGCTTCGCTGACTATCCGCCCGCCGACGAGGAACACTACGGGTTGACGTCCGACTACCGCCCGTTGCCTTCCGCGCTCGGGTCACGCTCGGCCCTCTTCATCTCCGGAGTCAACCACAGCGACGATCTCTTCATGTTTCTGAAGGAAGAGATCGGCGGGCTTGTTCCGGGGGCGCGCTACGCGGCCACCGTAAGCGTCGAAATCGCCACCGATACGCGGACGGGGTGCTTCGGTGTCGGAGGTTCGCCGGGCGAGGGCGTCTCGATCAAGGCCGGTGCGAGCGCCATCGAACCGCTACCGGTCTTGAAGGGCTTGTACCTTCGCATGAACGTCGACGTCGGCAGACAGGCCAACGGGGGCAAGCACGCCGTGGTACTCGGGAACATCGCGAACTCGCGCAGTTGCGAGCAGTCGCGTCGATGGGAGCGCAAGTCGTTCCTGGGTCGATCCGTGCCGGAACCCGTCACCGCGCACGCGAACGGCCGCGTCTGGCTCCTGTTCGGCGTCGACTCGGGATTCGAGGCCTCGACGGAGGTCTACTTCACCGGCGCGACGGCGGTTTTCACGCCGATCTGACCAACGTCGCCACCGGCGGTCAGCTATGCACTCACGTACTCCTTCATTTGCCGCGCGAGCTGTAGGGGCCGCCCTTGTGGCGGCCCGCATTCGAGTCCATCCGCGATCCCGACACGGGCGACCACAAGGGTCGCCCCTACGTCGTGGGCGGCCCCTGACGCAAAACATCCGGGCTGATATGTTTTGACCTGTCAAGATGGCTCACGGAACTCTCACTTCATTCTCCTTGCAAAAGCTTGTTGTTGGCGCGGTGGATATGTGGGCGAGAGGCGCGCGAGTGTGGGCAGGCCCGGTGGGCAACGCGCGTCCAGCGCGTTGTCCGGGGGCTGTCCACACGGCCCGAAGGGCGCGCGCCGGTCCGAAGGACTCGTCCACATACCCACCGCGCGGTCGGACGCCTCGCGGGCGCCGATGGCGTGTTGAGTCAGGACAAGGCCGAGCTGATTGCGACGGTGGATCATGCTGATATGCGTGGATTGGGTACCACCGGACTTCACTGCGTCGCGGAGCTGGCCTTGCTCTAGTGGCAGGGATCACCGACCGATACGCCCGCTCGGGGATCGTACCGACGGCACCGGTTATAGCCCGAACAAGGGTTCTCCACACCGGCCCGATCCTGCCCTGACTCAACACGCCCCGGCCTCTTCGCTACCCGATGCCGGTCGCGTCGGCGTCGGCTTTCGGCGAGCCGGAGGCCGGCGGGATCCGGGCCATCTCCCGACGGACGATGTCCCAGACGAAGCCGCTCAACTCCCGGGCCACGGCCACGTTCGCCTGCTTGCTGTTCTTGCCCGACTCGATCAGGCGCCGGTACCGACCGCACAACCGGCGCTGGGCCTTCCAGGCGATCGCCTTGGCTTCGCCGGAGGCCGCGGCCGCCTTGCGCTCGAGATGCGCCGTGCGCCGCGCCGGAAATCGGTAGCTCCAGGCCGACTCCACCAGCGCGCGACGCGCATGGCCGTTGCCGGTCCGCGTGATCCCGCCCTGTCGGCGCCGCCCGCCGGAACTGTGCTCGCTCGGCACCAATCCCAGATAGCCCATCAACTGCCGCGGCGAGTCGAAGCGGCTCACATCGCCCAGCTCCGCCAGAAGCGTCGTCGCCGTCAGCGTGTCCACGCCGCGCAGCGCCGCCAGCGAGCGCGCCACCGGCGCCAGCGACCAATCCGGCAGCGCGTCGTGCAGCCGCCTCGTCAACGCCGCCACCCGGTCGCTCGCCGCCCGCGCCGCGTCCAGGTATTCCCGAAACGCCCCTTCCTGCCAAGCGCGCTCGAAGCGCTGCCCGTCCAGCCACGCGTAGTGCGCCCGCGTCCAGCGCCCGCGCGACCAGCGACGCCCGTGGCGCAGCAGAAACGCGCCCAGCTGCTGGCGCGCCTTGAGCTCGGCCCGCTTGAAGTCCGCCCGCGCCCGCACCAGGTCCCGCATCGCCTCCCGGTCCTCGTCCGGCACCCACACCGGCGTCAACTCCCCGCCGCGCGACAGCCGCGCCAGCTTGACCGCGTCCCGCCGGTCCGTCTTGATCCGCTCGCCCGGCGCCTTCGGGATCCGCGACGGCGCCACCACCTCGCAATCGAATCCCATCGCCGTCAGCTGCCGGTACACCTCGTAGCCGCACGGCCCCGCCTCGTAACTGAACAGCATCACCTCGCCGCCATGCGTCCGCGCCAGCTTCTCCGCCAGCCCGCCGATCGCCGATCGCCGGTTGGCGATCTCGCCACAATAGGCCGCGGGCGCGCGCCCGGCTTCCGCCACCGCCACCGCGATGCTGTCCTTGTGCACGTCCAGTCCCACATGCGCCGCATAGTCCGGGCGAATCTCCCGCCCTTCCATCGATACCGTTTCCTGCTCGGTTGGTCTAAAGTCCTGCATTGCCTGCCCTCCTCAATTCTGGCTCTGTCACGGTGGCCATAATGACCGGTCCCCAAGATAATCCACGCTCTTGAGGACGGGCAGGTCAAAACATTATGTCTAGTCGTCGCCGTCCTCGATCGTCCCGACCGCCAGGTAGTCGTCCCGGACCGCGCCGTCGGCGCGCCGCAGCACCACCACCATCCTCTCGTCGCCCTCGTCGACGTCGTCGCCCAGCACCGTCACGCGCAGCGTCTTGTCCGTCTCGCCCGCGCCGAACGTCAGCGTGCCCTCCCGGGCCTCGTAGTCCTCGCCCGCTTTGGCGCTGGCGTCCAGCGTGCGGTAGTCCACCGTCACCGGGCCGGTCGCCGGCCCGCTCAGCGTCACCGCGAAGTCCAGCGTCGCGCCCGCCGCCTCGCGCACCCGCGCGTCCGCCACCGAGACCTTCAGTTTCGGCCGCGCCGCCGCCACCGGGCCGGTCGCCGCGCTCGTCAGGCGCTCGGCGTTGCCGGCGTCGTCCGTGAACTGCACCCGCACCTTGAGCCGCTCGCCCTCGTCGGCGTCCACCGCCGTGTAGTTCCGGCCCCTCGCCCCGGAGATGTCCGCGTCGCCGCGGATCCAACGGTAGGCGAACGCCGCGTTCGCGAGCCCGTCGGCGTCGGCGATGCCCGATGTCGATGCGGTCAGCGTCTCGCCGACCCGCGCCGTCCCGGCGATCGTCGGCGCGCCCGTCGCCGGCGTGTTCGGCCGCGCCGCCACCGGGCCGGTCGCGGCGCTCGTCAGGCGCTCGGCGTTGCCGGCGTCGTCCGTGAACTGCACCCGCACCTTGAGCCGCTCGCCCTCGTCGGCGTCCACCGCCGTGTAGTTCCGGCCCCTCGCCCCGGAGATGTCCGCGTCGCCGCGGATCCAACGGTAGGCGAACGTCGCGTTGGCGAGCCCGTCGGCGTCGGCGATGCCCGACGTCGATGCGGTCAGCGTCTCGCCGACCCGCGCCGTCCCGGCGATCGTCGGCGCGCCCGTCGCCGGCGTGTTCGGCCCCGCCGACACCGGGTCGGTCGCGGCGCTCGTCAGGCGCTCGGCGTTGTCGGCGTCGTCCGTGAACTGCACCCGCACCTTGAGCCGCTCGCCCTCGTCGGCGTCCACCGCCGTGTAGTTCCGGCCCCTCGCCCCGGAGATGTCCGCGTCGCCGCGGATCCAACGGTAGGCGAACGTCGCGTTGTCGAGCCCGTCGGCGTCGGCGATGCCCGACGTCGATGCGGTCAGCGTCTCGCCGACCCGCGCCGTCCCGGCGATCGTCGGCGCGCCCGTCGCCGGCGTGTTCTCCGGCGCCGCGCCCGGACCGGCCACCGTCGCAGAGGGCGTGTTCGTCAGCCGGCGCCGCAGCTCGCCCTTGGTGCAGATCGCCCCGGACACCGCGCAGTCGCGGCCGGCCGGCAGCTCGATGGTCACGTCGCCGCCGCCGTCCGGCTCGACGGTCATCTCGAACAGGTCGCGGCGCCCGTCCACCCGCGCGCCGCCCGTCACGCGACCGCCGGTCACCGCGAACGCGTCCTCGCGCAGCGCCTGGAAGCTGATGCCGATGTCCTCGCTGAACGCCACCCGAAAGCGGAAAGCGCCCGCGCCGTCGTGCGCCGCCGGCATGTCCTCGAAGCGCGCCGTCAGCGCCGGCTCGTCGTCGCCGGCGCGGGTCACGGTGAACGCGCGCGTCGCCGACGGCAGCGCGTCGCCCGACTCCTCGCGCCCGGTGTAGGGGACCGCGGTGATCCGGTAGTCGCCGTCCGGCAGCTTCATGCCGTAGTAGTCGCCGTTCTTGTCGTCGCGCCTCATCGCGAACGGCGGGTCGGAGTCCGTCCTGGCCACGGACGCCGGCCCGGTGAGGGTGAACGCGACGCTGCGGACGCCGGCGCCGGCGGCGACATCGGCGCGGATCGTGAGCCAGTGGTTGCCGAGCGCGGAGACATCGAGGGTCGCGCCGTCGGCGATCGCCGTGACATCCTCGTCGGGCGCGCCGCCGCGCGCGTCCACCAGCGTGAACCCCGTGACCGGACTGGCGTCGGGGTCGACGCCGCCGGTCACGGTGAAATCGACCGTCGCCGCCGGCAGCGAGCTGCCCGTCGCGTCGCGCCCGGTGTAGGGGGTCGCGGTGATGCGGTAGTCGCCGTCCGGCAGCTTCATGCCGTAGTAGTCGCCGTTCTTGTCGTCGCGCCTCATCGCGAACGGCGGGTCGGAGTCCGTCCTGGCCACGGACGCCGGCCCGGTGAGGGTGAACGCGACGCTGCCGACGCGGGCGCCGTCGGCGACATCGGCGCGGATCGTGAGCCAGTGGTTGCCGAGCGCGGAGACATCGAGGGTCGCGCCGTCGGCGATCGCCGTGACATCCTCGTCGGGCGCGCCGCCGCGCGCGTCCACCAGCGTGAACCCCGTGACCGGACTGGCGTCGGGGTCGACGCCGCCGGTCACGGTGAAATCGACCGTCGCCGGTGGCAACGCGTTCCCCGACAGGTCCCGGCCCGGGTAAGGGGTCGCCGTGACCGTGTAGTCGCCGTTGGGCAGCGACGTGCCGAAGTAGTCGTCGCCGTTTTCGCCCTTGACGGTGTACGGCGCCGGCGCGTTCTCCCTGCGGCTCGCGGACACCGGCCCGTCCAGCTCCAGCCGCATGCTGCCGATGGGCGGCACGGCGGCCACGTCCGCGCGGATGTTGAACCAGTGGGTCGCGTACGAGGAGATGTCCAGCGTCGCGCCGTCCGCCACGGCGGTGAGGTCCGGGTCGGGCGGATCGCCGTGCGCATCTACCAGCGTAAACCCGGTGACCGGACTCGCGTCAGGGTCGTAGCCGGTCACCGTGAAGCCGGCCTCGAGCACGGGCAGCGGGTCGCCCGACAGGTCCCGGCCCGGGTAGGGGGTCGCCGTTACCGTGTAGTCGCCATTGGGCAGCGTCGTGCCGTAGTAGTCGTCGCCGTTATCGCCCTTGACGGTGTATGGCGCCGGCGCGTTCTCCCTGCGGCTCGCGGACACCGGCCCGTCCAGCTCCAGCCGCATGCTGCCGATGGGCGGCACGGCGGCCACGTCCGCGCGGATGTTGAACCAGTGCGTCGCGTACGAGGAGATGTCCAGCGTCGCGCCGTCCGCCACGGCGGTGAGGTCCGGGTCGGGCGGATCGCCGTGCGCATCTACCAGCGTAAACCCGGTGACCGGACTCGCATTAGGGTCGTAGCTGCCGGTCACCGTGAAGCCGGCCTCGAGCACGGGCAGCGGGTCGCCCGACAGGTTCCGACCCGTGTAGGGCGTGGCCGTGAGCCGATAGTCGCCGTTGCCGAGGTGGGTGCCGCCGTAGTCGCCGTCGGAGGCCGGGTGCAGGGAGAAGGGCGCGGCATCGCGCAGCATCGCGTGCCTCACCGGTCCCGTCAATTCCAGCAGCACGCTGCCGACTACGGCGTCCTCGGCCGCGTCCGCGCGGAACGTGAATTTCGAAGTTGCGCCGCCCAGTTCGGCGACGTCGAGGGTCGCCCCGTCCGCGACCGCCCCGGCATCCTGGTCGGTGTCGGCGTCGATCAGTGTGAACCCGGTCAGGGGTACGTCGCTGGCGTCGACGCCGCCGTCGACGGTGAAGGCGACCGTTGCCGAACCCAGCGTCCCGCCGAGCAGGTCGTCGCGCGCGTAGGCCGTGGCCATCACCCGGTAGTCGCCGTTGGCGAGCTTGACGCCGTAGTAGTCGCCGTCGCCGTCGTCGCCGTTGAGCGCGAAGGGTGGCGCGTTCTCGCGCAGCGCCCGGGACACGGGCCCCTCGAGTTCCAGCCACACGCTGCCGACGCCAAGCGCTGTCTCGACGATGTCGGCGCGGATTGTGAGCCAGTGGTTGCCGAGCGCGGAGACATCGAGGGTCGCGCCGTCGGCGATCGCCATGACATCCTCGTCGGGCGCGTCGCCGCGCGCGTCCACCAGCGTGAACCCCGTCAACGGGTTGGCGTCGTGCTCGTAGCTGCCGGTCACGGTGAAGCCGACCTCCAGTTCCGGCATCTGACCGGCCACCCCGTCGTACATGCCGTAGGGTACGGCGCGGATCCGGTAGTCGCCGTTCGGCAGCCCCATCCCGTAGTAGTCGCCCTCGTGGTCGTCGCCCCTGATCGCGTACGGCGGCGGCGCGTTCTCGAGGCGCGTCCGCGACACCGGCCCGGTGAGGTACATCCGCAGGCTGCGGACGCCGCGCCCGATCTCGACGTCGGCGCGGATGGAGAACCAGTGCCCGTCCACGTCCGCGAGGTCCAGCGTCGCGCCGTCCGCGATCGCCGTCACGTCCTCGTCCGGCGCATCGCCGGTCGCGTTCACCAGGGTGAACCCGGCCACCGGACTGGCGCCCGAGTCGTAGCTGCCGGTCACCGTGAAGTCGACGGTCGCCGCCGGCAGCCCGTCCCCCGACAGGTTCCGGCCCGGGTAGGGGGTCGCCGTGATCGTGTAGTCGCCGTTGGGCAGCAGCATCGACCAGTAGTCGCCGTCCCCGTCGTCGCCGCGGACGGCGTATGGCGCCGGGGCGTTCTCCGTGCGGCTCTCGGACACCGGCCCGGCAAGTTCCAGCCGCACGCTGCCGATGTCCGGCGCGGCCGCCACGTCGGCGCGGATGCTGAACTGGGTCGTCACGTACGACGACAGGTCCAGCGTCGCGCCGGGGGTGATCGCGGTGAGGTCCGGGTCGGGCGGATCGCCGGTCGCATCGACCAGCGTGAACCCGGTGACCGGGCTGGCCTCGGCGTCGTAGCTGCCGGTCACGGTGAAGCCGACCGCCGCGGACGGCAGCGCGTCCCCCGACAGGTCCCGGCCCGGATAGGCGGTGGCGGTGATGGTGTAGTCGCCGTTGGGCAGCGCCATGGACCAGTAGTCGTCGCCGTCGTCGCCGCGGAGCGTGTAGGGCGCGGGAGCGTTCTCCGTGCGGCCCGTGGACACCGGCCCGGCGAGTTCCAGCCGCACGCTGTGGACGTCGGCGCCGGCGGCCACGTCGGCGCGGATGTTGAACCTGCTCAGGAGGTACGGCGACAGGTCCAGCGTCGCACCGTCGGCGATCGCCGTCACGTCCTCGTCGGGCGGATCGCCCGTCGCGTCCACCAGGGTGAACCCGGTGACCGGACTTGCCCCCGCGTCGTGGCTGCCGGTGACCGTGAAGTCGATCGCCGCCGCCGGCAGCGCGTCGCCCGACTCCTCGCGCCCGGTGTAGGGCGTCGCGGTGATGCGGTAATCGCCGTTGGGCAGCTTCATGCCGTAGTAGTCGCCGTTCCTGTCGTCGCGCTTCACCGCGAACGGCGGGTCGCTGTCCGTCCTGATCACGGACGTCGGCCCGGCCAGGGTGAACGCGATGCTGCGGACGCTGGCGCCGGCGGCGACGTCGGCGCGGATCGTGAGCCAGTGGTTGCCGAGCGCGGAGAGATCGAGGGTCGCGCCGTCGGCGATCGCCATGACATCCTCGTCGGGCGCGTCGCCGCGCGCGTCCACCAGGGTGAACCCGGTGACCGGACTGACGTCGGGGTCGTAGCTGCCGGTGACCGTGAAGTCCACCGCCGCCGCCGGCAGCGTGTCGCCCGACTCCTCGCGCCCGGTGTAGGGGGTCGCGGTGATGCGGTAGTCGCCGTCCGGCAGCTTCATGCCGTAGTAGTCGCCGTTCTTGTCGTCGCGCCTCATCGCGAACGGCGGGTCGGAGTCCGTCCTGGCCACGGACGCCGGCCCGGTGAGGGTGAACGCGACGCTGCCGACGCGGGCGCCGTCGGCGACGTCGGCGACGTCGGCGCGGATCGTGAGCCAGTGGTTGCCGAGTGCCGAGAGATCGAGGGTCGCGCCGTCGGCGATCGCCGTGACATCCTCGTCGGGCGCGGCGCCGCGCGCGTCCACCAGCGTGAAGCCCGTTATCGGACTGGCGTCGGCGTCGACGCCGCCGGTCACCGTGAAATCGACCGCCGCCGTCGGCAGCGCGTCCCCCAGACCGTCGTCCCTCGTGTAGGGGGTCGCGGTGATGCGGTAGTCGCCGTTGGGCAGCTTCATGCCGTAGTAGTCGCCCTCGCCGTCGTCGCGCTTCAGGGCGTACGGATAGGTGTTGTCCGTCTCGGCCTCGGATGCCGGGCCGTCGAGTTCCATCCGCACGCTGCGCGCGGCGCGCCCGCCGAGCGCGTCCCAGACGTCGGCGCGGATCGAGAACCATTCGGTTCCGAACGATGCGAGGTCCAGCGTGGCGCCGTCCTCGATCGCGGTCAGGGCCTCGTCCGGCGCGGCGCCTTGCGCGTTCACCAGGGTAAACCCATGGACCGGACTGCGGTCGGGGTCGTACTGCCCGGTCACGCTGAAGGCGATCTCGAACGCCGGCAGCGCGGTGCCCGACCCACCCTGGCCCATGTAGGCGACGGCCCTGAGCCGGTAGTCGCCGTTGGGCAGCACCCAGCCCTGGTACTCGACGGTTGTCGTGCTGTTCGCCATCAGTCGCTCCCAGTCCCCGTGCAGCGAGAACGGGGGCGGCGCATCCTCGGTGCGCGACGCCGACAACGGTCCGGTGAGCTCGAGCCGTACGCTGGCCACATCCGTGGCGTCCCCGATGTCGGCCCGGATGGCGAACTCGTCGTAGCCCTTGTCGAACGACGACAGGTCCAGCGTCGCGCCGTCGGCGATCGCCGTGATGTCATCGTCCCGCGGCAGTCCGCGGGTGTTGACGAGTGTGAAGCCCGTTACCGGAGAGGCCCGCGTGACCGTGAAGTCCACTGCCAGCGCGGTGCCGGCCGTACCGCCGCCAGCGGCTTCCGGGTAAGGCGTCGCCGTGATCCGGTACGCTCCCGGCGGCAGCGGGCCGCGCAGCGCGAAGGGCGCCGTGCTGTCGGTCGCGGCGGCCTCGCCCGTGCCGGTCAGGGTGAACGAGACGCTGCCGACCGGCGCTGTCCCGGCGCTCTCGCCACGGATGTCGTACAGGGCGTCCTCGGCATGCCGCGCCAGATCCACCACGGCGTCGGCGGTCAGGCGTGCGATGCGTTCTCCGCCCGTCGTCGTGAGCGTGAGGCCGGTCAGTCGGAAGTCGTCGTCCTCGGCGTCGCCCGTCACGGTGAATGCTACCGACCGTTCGTTCGTGCCGACGGCCGTTCCGCCCTGGCCGATGCGCGCCGTCACCGTGTAGTCCCCAGGGGGCAGGCCGCCGCCGCCGCCTTCCCCGTACAGGGTATGCGGCGCCGCCGCGCTCGTGCGCGACGCCGGCTGTGGCCCGGCGAGCGCGAGCTCCATGGCGCCGCCGACGTCGGCGCCGACCTGTTGCGCCAGGATGTTGAAGGAATCGGCGTCGGTGGAGGACAGCTCGAAGCTCGCGTCCGGCACGAGTTCGAGCAGTTCTTCGCCGGAGGCGGCGTCCAGCAGCGCGAAGCGGATCGGCACGACGCTGCCGAGCCAGGGCCGTACCTTGGGGTAGAACTCGTCCATGCGCCCGTAGTAGAGCCGCTGCTGCGTGCAGCCCCGGGTGCCGCCGGTCAGGACGCCCACCAGGTAGTCGCCGCCGGTGGTCCGCGTCCACAGTCCCGAGCCGCTGCTGCCCCCCTGCACGGCGCCCTCCGAGAGCCTGAGCACGATGTGCGTCTCGTGCGGATCGTCGATCCAGCTCTCGTGTCTGGTGACGTGGCCGAGGGAGATCTTCTTGACGTCGAGGCGCGGGTGGCTGACGCCGACCACGGGGGTGCCGGGCGCCACGGTCGCCGTCGTCCACCCCGCCATGCCGACATGCGCCGGCGGCGCATGCTTCATCCTGAGCAGAGCGTAGTCGGTGCCCCCGCGATGCGTCTCGCTGCCGAGCAGGAAGGCGCCGCCGGGGGTCCGTCCGTAGTCGGCGTGCAGCGCCTCTTCGCCGCAGCCGGCGAACTCGAAGCGCCAGTAGAACTCCATGCTCGACGCCTCCCCCTGGGTGCCGACGCAGTGCCGTGCGGTGAGCAGGTAGGGCGTCTGGGATTCCGGATGGAGATCGCTGATCAGTTGCGCCGTGCATCCGCTGCTGCGTCCGGAGGACCTCGTCAGGATGTACTTCGCGACGCTCCTCGCCGCGATGCCGGAGATGGCGTCCGGCCGGCAGGCCAGGTCGATGGTGCACGACGACGCGTCGCCGAGGTCCGCAACGTCCAGCGGCGAGACCTCGAGGTGCGACACCACGACCATTGAGAAGCTGAGCTTGCCGGAGCCCGCCATGTGGAACTCGACCGCGAGCGTGTCGCCGTGGACCGTGGGCGACCAGTAGAGCCCGTGGGTGGCGCCTTTCGGGCGGTCCGCGAGCAACTCCGCGGCGCCGACGGGCCCCACCGCGCCGTCGCGGTCGAGCGGGTTGTAGAAACGCAGTTCCAGGTCCGCGGGGGCCTCGGCGAAGTCGAGCCGCACGCGCAGCGCGGCCGCCCCGGGCGACCGCACCGCAAGCGTCGCCGCCCGTCCGCCGTCCGGCAGCGACACCCAGACGAGTTGGGACTCGTTCGCGGCGAGGTGCGCCGGAACGTCGCGTCCGAAGCCGATCCGCTCGGGCTCGGGCTCGGGCCGGTCGGCGGCGTCCGTGCGCGCCGTTCGCTGCCCCTCGCCCTCGGCGACCGGCGGCAGCTCGACGACGGTCGGCTCCAGTGCGCTGCGCAACGCCGCCCGCGCCTCCGCGGCCCGCCGCGCCGCCGGCCACGGCCCGACGTAGACCTCGCCGGCCGCACTGACCACGGGCCCGGCGGGCTCCGCCGTCTGCGCGGCGGCCGGCAAGGGCGCCCACAGGAGGAGGCAAAGCGCCGGCGTGCGTGGCCAACCGATTCGCGCGGCTGCCGCAGCCAGCCGAACTCGCAGAGTGCGCCGTCCAACCATCGTGCAACCCTCCCGGCCGTTTGGTCTTGTTCTTCGGCGGCGGCTGCACGGCAACGCGCGCGTTCGCACGCCCTCGCGCCTGCGCTACACCGTCTGAGCCGTACACTATAGGAGTATTTGTAATATGTATATACGATTGATTGTATTCACAACTAATGATCATGACGTATTCGATTTAGTTCAAAGGAGGGTACGGGCAGCTACACGCTGTCGGCGCATGACGTGACGTCGACGCCGAAGCCCACCCTGAGCGTCGCGGATGCGACGGCGGCCGAGGGCGACGCGCTGACCTTCACGGTCACGCTCACGCTGTCGGACGTGCCCAATGGGGACGTCCGGGTGACCTGGACGGCGTCGGTCGAGAGCGGCGACACGGCGACCGAGGCGGATCTCGGGTCGCCGACAACGGGCCGGGCGTATATCGCGAGCGGCCAGACGACCGGAACGTTCACGGTGGGGACGCTGAAGGACGCCACCGAGGAGCGGGACGAGACCTTCACGGTGACGCTGTCGGACCCGGCGTCGAACGCGCAACTAGCGACCGTCGCGACGGCGACGGGCACGATCATCGACGACCTGCCCGCCGACACCACCACCACGGGCCAGGTCGTGGGTGGCTCGGTCGCGAGCAACATCGGAACCGGGACGGACAAGGACTGGTTCGCGGTGGTGCTGGCGGCGGACAGGCGCTACCAGATCGACCTGGAGGGCGCGGACACCGGCCGCGGCACCCTGGCGGACCCGGCCCTGGAGCTCTTCGATGCCGCGGGAACCAGCCTGAGCGCGAGTGACGACGACGGGGGCGTGGGCAGGAACGCCCGGCTGATCTACACGCCGAGCGCCGCCGGCGCCTACTACGCGCAGGCATCGGATGCCGCCGGTTCCACCGGCGGCACCTACACGCTGTCGATGATCGTACTGGGCGCCAACGGCGTCTCGAAGGCCGACACGGACTTTGCCGCCGACACGTCCACCTCCGGGCGGGTCGAGGTCGGCGGTTCGGTCACGGGCACCCTGACGGCAGCAAACGTAGTCGACTCGTTCGCGGTGGATCTGGAGGCGGGCAGGCGGTACCGGATCGACCTGGAGGGGGCGGACACCAACCGGGGCACATTGCCGGATCCTGTTCTGTGGAAAATCCTGGCTCCGGGAGACAACCTTATTTACGAAAAGGGCACTGGCCGGACAGGCACCTACACGCTGTCGGTGCGTGACCTGGCGGTGATCCCCGCGGCGCTGCCGACGCTGAGCATCGACGACGCCTCGGGGACCGAGGCCGACGGCGTGCAGTTCACGGTGACGCTGTCGGCAACGACCACGGCGGAAGTGACCGTGGACTGGACGGCGTCGATCGGGAGCGGCGACACGGCGGTGGCGGCGGATCTCGGGTCGACGACGACGGGGACGGCGACCGTCGCGGCGAGCGCGACGACGACGACGTTCACGGTGGCGACCGCGGACGACACCGACGCGGAGACCGACGAGACCTTCACGGTGACGCTCTCGAACCCGTCGGCGAACGCGGAACTGGGAACGATGTCCACCGCCACCGGCACCATCGCCGACGACAACGCGGACACCGCGCTTGCGGGCATCGCGGTGAACGGCACGGGCATCCCCGCCTTCCTGGCAACGGACTTCGCGCCGCAGCACGGCGTGTCCGCCACCACGACCACCGCCGCCATGGTCGCCACGGCGGCGTCGCCGTCCGCGACGGTGAGCTACAGCGGCACCGACGCCGACATCTCGACCATGGACGTGCACGACGTGATGCTGAGCAACGGCGCCAACACGGTCGCCGTCGCCGACAAGGGCAAGAGCGCGGCCTACCACCTCGGCGTCAACCGGGCGGTGACGGCCGACTACGGCTGGAAGGCGGACAGCGACTTCGACACGCTGAAGCGCGCCGTCAACAACGATCCCCGCGGCATCTGGTACGACGGCGCCACCGCCACCTTCTACGTCAGCGACTTCCGCGACGACAAGGTGTACGCCTACAACACCGACGGCACGCGCGACACGGGCAAGGACATCCCCGTCAGCAACTACCCCAACGGCATCTGGTCCGACGGCACCACGCTGTGGGTGGCCGACAGCGGTCCGGACAAGCTGTTCGCCTACACGCTGTCGTCGCGCGCCGCGAACTCGGACGAGGACTTCGACACGCTCGACGCCGCCGGCAACGACGACCCGCGCGGGCTGTGGTCGCACGGGTCGATCCTGTGGGCGACCGACAGCGACGACGACAAGCTCTACGCCTACAACCTCCCCGCGACGATGACGCCGACCAACAACGCGCCGGCGTTCGCCAACGCGACGGAGACGCGGACGGTGCCGGAGACGGGCGCCGCGGTCACCCGCTACGCCCACACGGGGCTGTCCGCCGGCGAGACGCGGCACTACCGCGTCTACGCGGTCAACGCCGAGGGCGAATCGCCCGCCTCGTCCGTGGTCGACGCCACGACGGAGGAGGAGCGCGAGCCCGAGGGCAACGAACCGAGCGTGATCCGCACCTACTGGATCGGCTCGGGGGGCAGCAACGACAAGTCCGGCTGCGCCGGCACGGAGGAGTTCCGCGCCTACTGGAATCCGCCGCTGGAGAGCAACCGGACCTGCAAGGTGGCCGACGCGTGGGAAGCCGACATCACGCTCAGAGGCGGCGCCGGCGACCTCGACTATACGATCCAGGACTCCGGCGGCAACCCCGAGCATCCCGAGCTGACCGGGTCGGTGCGCATCGACGGCAACGGCTGGCTGTCGATGCGGGTGCGCGGCCGCTTCGGCGCCGACGGCTGGGGCGGCTGGTCGCCGACCTCGTCGCTGTACTGCTGGGCGGCGTCGGCGCGGGTGGACGGCCCGCTGCTGGCGCTGACGTGGCCCACGCCGCGGGACGGCTTCGCGGCGCCGGATGGCGGCGACTTCGCGGTGCGCGCCGACGGCGCGGCCGTGGCGGTAACCGGCGCTGCGCTCGTCGGGCGGCACGCGCTGCTGACGCTCGGCGCGCCGGCGCTTCCCGGGCAGTCCGTGTCCGTGGACTACCTGGGCTCGGCCATGCACCCGTTGGCGGACGCCGACGGCGTCCCTGTGCCGGCGTGGACGGACCTTCCGGCGGAGAACCTGACCGGCGCGCCGGAGGACGCGCAATGGGCTGCGGTGGTGGCGCTCGCGGAGGCGCGCCGGACGGCGGCGGGCGGGCGCCCCGCCCTGGCCGCCCATGGCGCGGACCCGACTTCCCTGAGCCTTGCCGGGGCCGGGCTGACGGATGCGGACCTCGTGGCGCTGTGGTGGTCCGGCGGTCCGCGCCCGGACCGGCGGGACGCGCCGGATGCGGGTCCGCGCCGTCCGGAGACGCGGCCGGTGGATGTGTTCGCCCTGGCCGGCCTGCGCCGGCTGGACCTGTCGGGCAACCGCCTCGCGGACGTGTCGTTGCCGGCGGACCGGCGCGGCCTCGAAAGCCTCGACCTGTCGGGCAACGCGCTCACCGACATCGCCCCGCTGTCGACCCTGACCGCGCTGCGCCGGCTCGACCTGCGCGGCAACCGCGTCGCGGACCTCGCGCCGCTGGCGTCGCTGCCGCGCCTCGAGGTGCTGCTGCTCGACGGCAACCGCATCGTGGACGCCGGCGCGCTGACGCACCTCGGCACGCTGCGGCACCTGGGCCTGGCGGACAACGCGGTGGCGGACTTCGCGCCGCTCTCGGACCTGTGGTCGCTGCGGCGCCTGGACCTCGGCGGCAACCCGGCGACGGATCTCTCCCCGCTCGGCGACCTCGAGACGCTGGAGTGGCTGCGGGTGCCGGCGGCGAACGGCGTCCCGGCGCACCGGCTGATCCGCCTGCGCTGGCTGTGGACCGGCCCGGTTGGTATCTGCCTCGGCTGCGGGGACGGGATGCGCTAGGGCTCGTGCGGGCCGGGGGCCGGACCTTCGAAACCGCTTCCCGGCGCGGCACCAGCCACTTCGCCGCCCCCGCACCGACGTGGTCCGGCGACATGGGGACGAGTTCTACGCCGTCTCCCGGGTCTTTCGCGCCGCGGCCGCAGTCCCCGGCCCCGGGCATTGCCGATCCATTTTTTTAGAATATTAATATTTGTCCATATTAACTTTTATTCATATGATAGAAGGAGATATTTGATTAACAGATACGGAGTAGTTGCCCCGGGCAAGTCGAGGGAACGACGGTCGGGGCGGGACATTCCCGGGGACGGTGCGCATGGTCGACCAGAGATTCGAACGCTGCCCGGCCGTTGTGGGCGGGGGCACGTTCGACCGCCCCCGAGACGGGGCGCACGGGGACGGCGGGGCCGTAACGCGCGGCTCGGCCTCGTGCCCCGGCACCGCTGCTTTCGGGCACGGGTAACGCCGACCGTTCGCGCCGACGACGTTGCCAGGAATGCCGCCTCGGACCGGCCTGCGCGCGACGGCTCCGCGCCCGGAGCGCCGCGCGGGACGTGAACGCGCCGAACGCGGTGCGGATGTCCGGCAGCGGACGGTCGCCGCCGCCGCGGCGCTCGTCCTCCTCGCGTCGCTGCTGCTCCCCAATTCCGCGCACGCCGACGCGGAGATCTGGACCGCGGACCTGGTGGTGGGGTCGGACGACACCAGCCAGGGATTCCTGACTTTACCGCCGCGCGGCTCGCTGAGCGACACGACGTTCGAAGCCGGCGGGGTCGCGTTCACGTTCCGGGCGCTGTTCGCGAGGCAGGAAGGGGCCAGGGCATGGATCTGCGTGTCGTTCCAGACGGGCTACACGGTCGACCATGCGGCGGCAACCGCCGTCAGCACGCTCACGCTCGACATCGGCGGCCATGGCCTGGCGTTCGAAAGGGTACAACAGGGGCGGTATCCGTACTACGGCGACTACTGCTGGTTTGTCGGCGAATCGATCGAGGACACCGGTTTCGACCTGGGTTCGACCCTCACGGCGAGCATCGTGACCAGCGCACCGCAGCCGACGGCCGAGATCGTGTCCGGCCCGCGGGACGCGACGGCGTACCGCGCCGGCGAGATCATTCGCGTGATCCTGTCGTTCGAGGAGGACGTGCGGGTGTCGGGCAGCCCGCAGCTCGAGCTCGAGGTCGGCGCCCTGACGCGGCTCGCCGCCCACGTGCCGGCCCGCCGCGGCCCGACCGCCGCCTTCCAGTACACCGTGACGGCCGCCGACGCCGACGCCGACGGCGTGAGCATCCGCGCCAACACCGATGAGTCGAACCCGTCCCTGGTGCTCAACGACGGCGCGTTCCAATGGGTGTCCTTCCTGCGCGGCGAATTCGTCCACCTCGGGTTCGGCGCGGTTCCCGCCCGCGCCCGGCACGCCGTGGACGGTCCGAATGCGGACACGACCGCACCCACCCTGTCGGCGGCGACGGTCCGCTACGACCGGCTCGTCCTCACCTACAGCGAACCCCTGCGCAGCGATCCGCAGATGATGTCGGGAGTCGCCACCTCGGCCTGGTCGGTGACCGTGAACGGCACCGGGGTTGCACTGAGGTCGGTATTCCCCGGCACCTTGGAAGGGGTGTACCTGGTGCTGCAGTCCCCGGTGGACCACGACGACGTGGTCACCGTCAGCTCGTCCGTCCTGATGCAGGACCGGGCCGCGACCCCGAACACCGAGCCTGCCCTGCTCGACGGGCGCGGCGTGACGAACGAGACACCCGCCACGAGACCGGAGGTGGAGATCACGGCCGACGACGACGAATGGTTCGAGGGCGTGCCGATCATGCTGACGGTGACCCGGACCGGCGCAGCCGCCGACCGGCTCAGGGTCAGCGTCCACTACAGCCACCCCCTCCTGCTCGGCCTGGCGTTCCCGTTCGTGTACCTGGAGCCGGGCGAGAACTCGGCGCAACTGACGGTGCCGACGAAACGCCGGCGGCCGGCGGGGGACCGCCCTCTGGTCATCTCCCTGGTGCCGGACCATGCATACGTCATCGGCGCCGCGGGCAGCGCGAGCGTCACGGTCAAGGACGCGGACCTGCCGGTCACGGTATCGACCGGGGCAAGCCTGAACATCGCCAACGAAGCCGACTTTGCGGGCGTGATCGACTACGTGAGCGTCGTTGCCGAGGCGGAGGAGGAGAGCGACGTGCCGCCCGAGTTCCGGTTCCTCTTCTCGACCGAAGAGGGGACCGCCGAGAGGAACAAGGACTACCGGGCGGTGGATCATCGGATCGGGTTTCGCGCCGAGGACTTCGTGCTCGTGCCGAGGCGGCTCGGCGGCCAGGACGTGGAGCTCTGGCGGGCGGTACGCCGAATAGCCATCGAGTATCTCGGCGACGACGAGGTCGAGGGGAACGAGGACTTCACCGTCTGGCTCGAGCCCGACAGCACCACCCCCGAGAGCGTCACCTTCTTCGAGAAGCCGCTGCGGGTGATCATCGTGGACCACGACCTCGACATCGACGTCGCGATCCGGGATCCGCCGGAGCGGATCGCCGAGAACGCGGGCCAGAGCCACATCGAGCTGTCGGCGACCGTGCGGCAGCCCGAGACGCGCGCGGTCTCCTCCGGCGTGCGGCTCACGCTCGAGGAGGATTCGGCGACGGTCCCGGGGGACGTCGCCTGGGCCCGGTCGAACTCGAAGACGGTCTCCGTGGACCTCCCGGCCAGCCTCTACCGGCAGGTCGAGGAGAACGGAGTGACCCGCTGGCGAGCGGTTATCAGCGTGACGTTGCGCATCCACGACGACGACATCGAGGAGGAACGCGAACGGTTCCGGGTGAGGCTGAGGAAGGACCGGCAGGCGCCCAACGACGGATACATCGAGATCGACAGCGCCACGAACTCGGCGCGGGTGACGATCGTCGACGACGACCGGCGCGGGCTCGTGGTGAACCCGACCGCTCTCGATCTCGCGCCCGGCGGACAGGGCAGCTACACCGCGGCGCTCGCCTCGGCGCCCACCGCCGACGTGACGGTGACCGCCTCCGTGCCGGACGCCGATGCCGGCGTCGTGTCCCTGTCGCCATCCACGCTCGCCTTCGCGCCGGAGAACTGGGGCGCACCGCAGTCGGTGACCGTCACCGCGGCGGCCGACGCGGACGGCCGGAGCGTCGAGATCGCGAACACGGCCGCCGGCGGCGACTACGCCGACGTCGGGCCGGTCGCGGTGGCGGTGGAGATCGCCGAGGGCGCGAAGCAGCCGCCGCTCCCGGCGCTCGCGGTGGGCGATGCGGCGGCGTCGGAAGCGGACGCGGAGATCGCCTTCGCGGTGTCCCTCGACGCCGCGAGCACCCGCGAGGTGACCGTGCGCTACGCGACCGGGAACGGCACCGCCGAGGCGGGCGCCGACTTCACCGGGACGGCCGGCGTGTTGACCTTCGCGGCCGGGGAGACCCGCCGGACCGTCGACGTACCGGTCATCGACGACAACGCCGCGGAGCCGGCCGAGAGCTTCTCGCTGCGTCTCACGGCGCCGGCGAACGCGGTGCTCGGCGACGCCCTCGGGATCGGGCGGATCAGCGACGACGACGCGCTTCCCATGCTCAGCGCCCATGACGCCATCGCATCCGAGGGCGCCGGCACCATCGACTTCGACGTCACCTTGTCGGCGCCGAGCGGCAGGGCGGTGACGGTGCAGGTGCGGACCGAGGACGGCAGCGCGGTGCATGGACACGACTACCGCGCCGTCGTCGGCGAGTTGCGCTTCGCCCCCGGGGAGGTCCACCGCGTGATCGGCGTGCCGGTGATCGACGACGCGGTGGACGAGGTGGACGTGGAGACGATCGGTTTCACGTTGAGCGGCCCGGCGAACGCGACGGTTGCCGACGGCGCCGGAACGGCAACCGGCTCGATCCGCGACAACGACGTGGCCCCCGTCGTTTCGGCTGCGGACACGACCGCGGCCGAAACGGGTGGCGAGATGGTCTTCGCCGTGGTGCTGACCGGCAGGACGGAAAGCACGGTGACCGTGGACTACGAGACCGTGGACGTGTCCGCGACCGCGGGAAGCGACTACCGGCACGAGTCGGGAACGCTGACCTTCGCGCCCGGCGAGGCGGCCAGGTCCGTCGCCGTCACGCTGCTCCAGGACGCCCTGGAGGAGGGGGACGAGGTGCTGACCCTGACGCTGGACGACGCGCAGAACGCCCGGCTCGGGGCATCGGGCGACGGCACGATCCGCGACGGCGGCGCTCCGGCGCTGCGCATCGCGGACGCCACCGCGGCGGAGGCAGCGGGGGAGATCGAGTTCGTGGTGACCGCCTCGGGAGCGGTCGCGCGCGAAATGCGGGTGGACTACGCGACCCGCGACGGCACCGCCACCGCCGGTCTGGACTACACGGCGTCGCAGGACACGCTGGTGTTCGCGGTCGGCGAGGCGGCGAAGACCATCCGGGTGCCGGTTCTGACGGACGCCTTGTCCAACGAGGGCCTGGAGACGCTCGACGTCGTGCTGAGCAACGCGGCGAACGCCACCCTGGCGGACGCCGAGGCGACGGGCACGATATCGGACGCGGCGCTGCCGCGGCTCACGGTGTCCGACACGTCGGTCGAGGAAGGCGACGACGCGGTGTTCACGGTGAGCCTGTCGGACGCGGCGGCGCAGGATGTCTCCTTTCGGTACAGGACCGCGGACGGGTCCGCGACGGCCGGGGCCGACTACACGCAGGCGAGTGGCAGCCTGACGATACCCGCGGCTGGGACCGCCGCGAGCATCACGGTCGCGACGGTCGAGGACGGCCTCGACGAGGACGAAGAGACGTTCCGGTTCAGCCTGGAGCAGCCGTTGTTTGCGACGATCGAGCAGGGCGCGGCCACCGGGACGATCAGGGACGGCGACGCCAGCCCCACCCTGAGCGTGGCAAACGTGAACGCGGACGAAGGCGAATCGCTCCGGTTCGCGGTGACGCTGTCGGCGGCGAGCGCGCTCGAGGTCGCCGTGGATTTCGAGACCGCGGACGGGACCGCGGTGTCGCCCGCCGACTACACCGAAACGAACGGCAGGCTGACGTTCGCGCCCGGCGTGGTCGAACGGGTGGTTTCGGTCCCGGTGTACCAGGATCGGCTCGACGAGGACACCGAGCACCTCGCGCTCGTACTGAAGTCGCCGACGAACGCCGGGTTCGACGGGGTCGAAGAGTTCGCGAGGGGCTTCATCCTGGATGACGACGCCCCGCCGGTTCTGGAGCTGGTCGTCGACCCGATCGAAGTCTCGGAGCGGGGCGAGACGAGCGCGGTGCTCACCGTGGGGATCGTCGGCGACTCGACGTTCGCGGAGGACACGAGGGTCGACCTGGAGGTGTCCGGGCCGGCGCAAGCGGGCGCGGACTACCGCCTGACCGACGCCGGCGGAAACGCGCTCGCGGCCCCCTACCGGCTCCTGCTGCCCGCCGGCGCGGCGTCGGTGGCCGCGCGGATCCGGGCCATCGACGACGACGTGGACGACGACGCGGAAACCGTCGCGATCCAGGCGAAGCTGGGCCGAGCCAATGTCGGATCCGCGCGCACGCTCCGGATCGCGGACGACGACGAGGCGGGGGTGGTGGCGAATCCGGCCGCGCTGACGCTGCCGGAAGGCGGGACGAAGACCTACACCGTGGCGCTCGCGAGCGAGCCGACGGGGAACGTCGCGGTGACGGTTTCGAGCGACAACACCGACGTGACCGCCGGCGGGCCGCTGACCTTCACCGCCTCGGACTGGCGCACGCCGCAGACCGTGACCGTGACGGCGGCGCAGGACGGCGACGCGACGGACGACGCCGCGACGCTCGCGAACACCGCCGAGGGAGGCGGCTACGGCGGCGAGTCGGCCGACGTGGCGGTGACCGTGACGGACGACGAGACGGCGCCGACGGCGATCACCCTCGCCGTGTCGCCGGCCTCGGTGGCGGAGGACGACGGCGGAACGACGGTGACCGTGACGGCGACGCTGGACGGGAGCGCAACGCTGGGCGCCGCGACGGCGGTACGGGTCTCGGTGGGCGGCGGGACGGCGACCTTGGGCACCGACTACACGGCGGTGGATGCGTTCACGGTGACCATCGGGGCGAACGCGTCGTCAGGGACCGGGACGTTCACCCTCACGCCGACGAACGACACCATCGCCGAGGGCGAGGAGACGATCGACGTGACCGGCATGGCCACCGGGTTCACGGTGACCGGGGCGCAGGTGGCGCTGACCGACGACGTGCCGTCGGTGACGGTCGGCTTCGCGCGGGCGTCCTACACGGTGGACGAGGGCGCCTCGGTGACGGTGACGGTGGTGCTGTCCGCGGTCCCGGAACGCGAGGTGGAGGTGGCGCTCACGCACGCTGCGCAGGGCGGCACGACGCCGGCGGACTACTCGGGGGTGCCTGACAGCGTCACGTTCGCGTCCGATGAGACATCGCAGACGTTCTCGTTCACCGCGGCGGCCGACGACGTGGACGACGACGGCGAGAGCGTGCTGCTGGGCTTCGGGACGCCGCTGCCCGACCGGGTGTCGGCGGGGGCGACCGCGGCCAGCACGGTGTCGATCACCGACGACGACGTCCCGCCGGTGGAGGTGTTCTTCGAGCCCGACGCCTACACCGTCGCGGAGGGCTCGACGGTGACGGTGACCGTGAAGTTGTCCGCCGACCCCGAGCGCGAGGTGGCCGTGCGGCTCACTGACGCCGGCCAGGACGGCGCGTCGGGGTTGGACTATTCGACGCCGCCCACCCGCCTGGTCTTCGACCCCGGCGAGACCGTCCAGTCGTTCCCGTTCACCGCCGCCGCCGACGGCGACGACGATGACGGCGAGAGCGTGCTCTTGGGCTTTGGCGCCCTGCCCGACCGGGTGTCGGCGCCGGACACCACCGCGCGGCCGGCGTCGGCGACCGTGAGCATCACCGACGACGACGATCCGGCGGTGACCGTCAGCTTCGGAGCGTCGTCCTACACGGTGGCGGAGGGCGGCACGGTGACGGTCACCGTGGAGCTGTCGGCGGCCCCCGAGCGCGAGGTGGAGGTGCCGATCACCCACACCGCCCAGGGCGACACGACCGCCGCGGACTACTCCGGCGTGCCCACCAGCATCACGTTCGCGTCCGACGACACCGAGAAGACCTTCACGTTCACGGCGGCGACCGACGACGCGGACGACGACGGCGACTTGGTGCTGCTGGGCTTCGGGACGCCGCTGCCCGCAGACGTCACCGCCGGGGCGACCGACCAAGCCACCGTGTCGATCACCGACAATGACGACCCGGCGGTGACCGTCAGCTTCGGAGCGTCGTCCTACACGGTGGCGGAAGGCGGCACGGTGACGGTCACCGTGGAGCTGTCGGCGGCCCCGGAGCGCACTGTGGAGATACCGCTCACCCACACCCCGCAGGGCGACACGACCACCGCGGACTACTCCGGCGTCCCAACCAGCGTCACGTTCGCGTCCGACGACACCGAGAAGACCTTCACGTTCACGGCGGCGGCCGACGATGCCGACGACGACGGCGACTCGGTGCTGCTGGGCTTCGGGACGCCGCTGCCCGCAGACGTCACCGCCGGGGCGACCGACCAGGCCACCGTGTCGATCACCGACAATGACGACCCGGCGGTGACCGTCAGCTTCGAAGCGTCGTCCTACACGGTGGCGGAAGGCGGCACGGTGACGATCACCGTGGAGCTGTCGGCGGCCCCGGAACGCGAGGTGGAGGTGCCGCTCACCCACACCCCGCAGGGCGACACGACCGCCGCGGACTACTCCGGCGTGCCCACCAGCGTCACGTTCTCCAGCGATGACACGGAGAAGACCTTCACCTTCACGGCGGCGGCGGACGACGCGGACGACGACGGCGAGAGCGTGCTGCTGGAGTTCGGGACGCCGCTGCCCGCAAGCGTCACCGCCGGGGCGACCGACCAGGCCACCGTGTCGATCACCGATGACCCCGCCGACGTGCCGTCGGTACAGGTGTCGTTCGGAGCGTCGTCCTACACGGTGGCGGAGGGCAGCACGGTGACGGTCACCGTGGAGTTGTCCGCGGCCCCCGAGCGCGAGGTGGAGGTGCCGCTCACGCACACCCCGCGGGGCGACACGACGACCGCGGACTACTCCGGCGTCCCAACCAGCGTCACGTTCGCGTCCGACGACACCGAAAAGACCTTCACGTTCACGGCGGCGGCCGACGACGCGGACGACGACGGCGAGAGCGTGCTGCTGGGCTTCGGGACGCCGCTGCCCACAAGCGTCACCGCCGGGGCGACCGACCAGGCCACCGTGACGATCACCGACAATGACGACCCGGCGGTGACCGTCAGCTTCGGGGCGTCGTCCTACAGCGTCGCCGAGGGCAGCACGGTGACGGTGACGGTGGAGCTGTCGGCGGCCCCCGAGCGCACTGTGGAGGTACCGCTCACCCACACCGCCCAGGACGACACGACCGCCGCGGACTACTCCGGCGTACCCACCAGCGTCACGTTCGCGTCCGACGAGACATCGCAGACCTTCACGTTCACGGCGGCGGACGACGACGCGGACGACGACAGCGACTCGGTGCTGCTGGGCTTCGGTACGCCGCTGCCCGACGACGTGTCGGCGGGGGCGACCGCGACCAGCACCGTGTCGATCACCGACGACGACGTGCCGTCGGTGGAGGTGAGCTTCGGGGCGTCGTCCTACACGGTGGCCGAGGGCGCCTCGGTGACGGTCACCGTGGAGCTGTCGGCGGCCCCGGAACGCGAGGTGGAGGTGCCGCTCACCCACACCCCGCAGGGCGACACGACCGCCGCGGACTACTCCGGCGTGCCCACCAGCGTCACCTTCGCGTCCGACGACACCGCGAAGACCTTCACGTTCACCGCGGCGGTCGACGAAGTGGACGACGACGGCGACTCGGTGCTGCTGGGCTTCGGGACGCTGCCCGACGACGTGTCGGAGGGCAGCCCCGACGAGGCGACGGTCACCATCACCGACGACCCCGCCGACGTTCCGTCGATGCAGGTGTCGTACGGGGCGTCGTCCTACAGCGTCGCCGAGGGCAGCACGGTGACGGTGACGGTGGAGCTGTCGGCGGCCCCCGAGCGCACTGTGGAGATACCGCTCACCCACACCCTGCAGGGCGACACGACCGCCGCGGACTACTCCGGCGTGCCCACCAGCGTCACCTTCGCGTCCGACGAGACATCGCAGACCTTCACGTTCACGGCGGCGGCCGACGACGCGGACGACGACGGCGACTCGGTGCTGCTGGGCTTCGGGACGCCGCTGCCCGATGGAGTCACCGCGGCCTCCCCCACCACCGCGACCGTGAGCATCACCGACAACGACGACCCGGCGGTGACCGTCAGCTTCGGAGCGTCGTCCTACACGGTGGCGGAAGGCGGCACGGTGACGATCACCGTGGAGCTGTCGGCGGCCCCGGAGCGCACTGTGGAGGTGCCGCTCATCCACACCCCGCAGGGCGACACGACCGCCGCGGACTACTCCGGCGTCCCAACCAGCGTCACGTTCGCGTCCGACGACACCGAGAAGACCTTCACCTTCACGGCGGCGGACGACGACGCGGACGACGACAGCGAGAGCGTGCTGCTGGGCTTCGGCGCGCTGCCCGACGACGTGTCGGAGGGCAGCCCCGACGAGGCGACGGTCACCATCACCGACGACCCCGCCGACGTTCCGTCGGTGCAGGTGAGCTTCGCGCAGGCGTCCTACAGCGTCGCCGAGGGCGGCACGGTGACGGTCACCGTGGATCTGTCGGCGGCCCCGGAGCGCACTGTGGAGGTGCCGCTCACCCACACCCCGCAGGGCGACACGACCACCGCGGACTACTCCGGCGTGCCCACCAGCGTCACGTTCGCGTCCGACGACACGGAGAAGACCTTCACCTTCACGGCGGCGGCCGACGACGCGGACGACGACAGCGATTCGGTGCTGCTGGGCTTCGGCGCGCTTCCCGACGACGTGTCGGCGGGGGCGACCGCGACCAGCACCGTGTCGATCACCGACGACGACGTGCCGACGGTGCAGGTGTCGTACGGGGCGTCGTCCTACAGCGTCGCCGAGGGCAGCACGGTGACGGTGACGGTGGAGCTGTCGGCGGCCCCGGAACGCGAGGTGGAGGTGCCGCTCACGCACACCCCGCAGGACGACACGACCGCCGCGGACTACTCCGGCGTGCCCACCAGCGTCACGTTCTCCAGCGATGACACGGAGAAGACCTTCACCTTCACGGCGGCGGCGGACGACGCGGACGACGACGGCGAGAGCGTGCTGCTGGAGTTCGGGACGCCGCTGCCCGCAAGCGTCACCGCCGGGGCGACCGACCAGGCCACCGTGTCGATCACCGATGACCCCGCCGACGTGCCGTCGGTACAGGTGTCGTTCGGAGCGTCGTCCTACACGGTGGCGGAGGGCAGCACGGTGACGGTCACCGTGGAGTTGTCCGCGGCCCCCGAGCGCGAGGTGGAGGTGCCGCTCACGCACACCCCGCGGGGCGACACGACGACCGCGGACTACTCCGGCGTCCCAACCAGCGTCACGTTCGCGTCCGACGACACCGAAAAGACCTTCACGTTCACGGCGGCGGCCGACGACGCGGACGACGACGGCGAGAGCGTGCTGCTGGGCTTCGGGACGCCGCTGCCCACAAGCGTCACCGCCGGGGCGACCGACCAGGCCACCGTGACGATCACCGACGACCCCGCCGACGTTCCGTCGGTGCAGGTGTCGTTCGGAGCGTCGTCCTACACGGTGGCCGAGGGCGGCACGGTGACGGTGACGGTGGAACTGTCGGCGGCCCCGGAACGCGAGGTGGAGGTGCCGCTCACCCACACCGCGCAGGGCGACACGACCACCGCGGACTACTCCGGCGTGCCGACCAGCGTCACCTTCGCGTCCGACGACACGGAGAAGACCTTCACGTTCGCCGCGGCGGCCGACGACGCCGACGACGACAGCGACTCGGTGCTGCTGGGCTTCGGCGCGCTGCCCGACGACGTGTCGGCGGGGGCGACCGCGACCAGCACCGTGTCGATCACCGACGACGACGTGCCGTCGGTGGAGGTGTCGTACGGGGCGTCGTCCTACAGCGTCGCCGAGGGCAGCACGGTGACGGTCACCGTGGAGCTGTCGGCGGCCCCGGAGCGCACTGTGGAGGTACCGCTCACCCACACCCCGCAGGGCGACACGACCGCCGCGGACTACTCCGGCGTGCCCACCAGCGTCACGTTCGCGTCCGACGACACCGAGAAGACCTTCACGTTCACCGCGGCGGCCGACGACGTGGACGACGACAGCGACTCGGTGCTGCTGGGCTTCGGGACGCCGCTGCCCGATGGAGTCACCGCGGCCTCCCCCACCACCGCGACCGTGAGCATCACCGACGACGACGACCCGCAGGTGGAGGTGAGCTACTCCCAGGCGTCCTACAGCGTCGCCGAGGGCAGTTCGGTGACCGTCACCGTCGAGCTGTCCGCTGACCCCGAACGCGAGGTGGAGGTGCCGCTCACCCACACCCCGCAGGGCGACACGTCCACGGCGGACTACTCCGGGGTGCCAACCAGCGTCACGTTCGCGTCGGACGACACGGAGAAGACCTTCACGTTCACGGCGGCGGCCGACGACGCGGACGACGACGGCGACTCGGTGCTGCTGGGCTTCGGCGCGCTGCCCGACGACGTGTCGGCGGGGGCGACCGCGACCAGCACCGTGTCGATCACCGACGACGACGTGCCGGCGGTGCAGGTGTCGTACGGGGCGTCGTCCTACAGCGTCGCCGAGGGCGGCACGGTGACGGTCACCGTGGAGCTGTCGGCGGCCCCGGAACGCGAGGTGGAGGTGCCGATCACCCACACCGCCCAGGGCGACACGACCGCCGCGGACTACTCCGGCGTGCCGACCAGCGTCACGTTCGCGTCGGACGACACCGAGAAGACCTTCACGTTCGCCGCGGCGGCCGACGACGCGGACGACGACGGGGACTCGGTGCTGCTGGGCTTCGGAACGCCGCTGCCCGCAGACGTCACCGCCGGCGCGACCGACCAGGCCACCGTGACGATCACCGACGACGACGCGCCGCAACGGACGGTGTCGTTCGACAAGCAGTTCTTCACCGTGGGTGAGGGCTCGCATCGAGTCCTGATGCAGGTGGATTTGAGCAGCGCCGTGAATCACGAAGTGACGATCCCTGTGACGACGACACACGGCAACGGGACGGAGGCGAGCGACTACGACCTCGCGGTCACCAGTGCGGAGGATTACTACGCGGGGAACGCCACGTGGATACCCCTGCACGCGGGCCTGATCTTCACGCCGGCCGAGACGGCGAAGATCGTCCGGGTGACCGCGGTGGACGACAGCATCATGGAGGATGACGAAATCCTGGAACTGGGGTTCGGCACGCTGCCGGAGGGGATTTCCCCCGGCTCGATCCGCGTGGCAACCGTGACGATCACCGACAACGATGGCGACGCCAACGCGCCGCCGACGTTCGACTCGCCGCCGACGTTCGAGGTGCCGGAGAACCAGACATCGATAGGAACGGTGCGCGCGTCGGACAGCGATGCGGCCGATGAGGTGACCGGTTACGTGATGACCGGAGGGGCGGACCAGGCGCTGTTCTCCATCCGCCAGACCTCCGGCGTGCTGACGTTCGATGCGGCGCCGGACTTCGAGGAGTCGCGGGATGCGGACGGGAACAACGCGTACCTGCTGACGGTGCAGGCCAGCAGCGGCACGGGCTCGCGGCTGAAGACGGCGGAACAGTCGATCACTGTGACAGTGACGCGGCTGGACGAAGAGGGGGACTTCCGCATCGTGGACGGGCCGAGCGAGTCCGAGGGCCGCGTCGAGGTATTCCACGCGGGGCGCTGGGGCACGGTGTGCGACGACGTCTTCAAGAAACCCGAGGTCAGCATCCTCAACTACGACGAGGACGGCAACCTGATCCTGGACGAGGACGGCAACCCGACGGAGACCGAGTACGACAACGAGGCGCCGGCCCTGGTCTGTCAGACCATGGGCTACGAGACTGGCGAATACGCGGAGGGCTTGGGCCAGTCGGAAGTGGACCATCAGCGGGCGGACTACTGGCCACCGCGCAGCAGCTACCCCGCCAGCGGACCGCTGCCGATCTGGCTCGACGACGTGATGTGCGTGGCGGGCGAACCCGGGCCGTCGGTGGACCGGCTCCCGGCGCCGATGGGCCACTGTCATTACGCGGGCTGGGGCCTGCACAACTGCACCCATGAGGAGGATGCGGGGGTGCGTTGTTCGATGGCGTCGACTGCACAGGTGGACGGCCCGGTGCTGGCGCTGACGTGGCGGACGCCGCGGGACGGCTTCGCGGCGCCGGACGGCGGCGACTTCGCGGTGCGCGCGGACGGCGCGGCCGTGGCGGTGACCGGCGCTGCGCTCGTCGGGCGGCGCGCGCTGCTGACGCTCGGCGCGCCGGCGCTCGCCGGCCAGTCCGTGTCGGTGGACTACCTGGGCTCGGCCATGCACCCGCTCGCGGACGCGTCCGGCGCCCACGTGCCGGCGTGGACGGACCTGGCGGCGGAGAACCTGACCGGCGAGCCGCCGGACGCGGCGTGGGCCGCGGTGCTGGCCGTCGCGGCGTCGGTCCGAAGTGACGCGCCCGGACTGCGCGCGCCGTTCGACCGCGGCATGGACCCGGCGTCGCTGAGCCTTGCCGGCGCCGGACTGACGGGCGCGGACCTGGCGGCGCTCCGGTGGCCCGGCGGCGTGCGCGTCGAGGCGCCCGACGCCCCGGCGGACCCGTTCGTCCGTCTCCCGGCGGACGTGTCCGACCTGGCCGGCTTGCGGCGTCTGGACCTGTCGGACAACCGTCTCGCGGACGTGTCGTCGCTGGCGGACCTGCGCGGGCTCGAAAGCCTCGACCTGTCGGGCAACGCGCTCACCGACATCGCCCCGCTGTCGACCCTGACCGCGCTGCAACGGCTCAACCTGCGCGGCAACCGCATCGCGGACCTCGAGCCGCTGGCGTCGCTGCCGCGCCTCGAGGTGCTGCTGCTGGACGGCAACCGGATCGCCGACGCCGGCGCGCTGACGCACCTCGGCACGCTGGAGCACCTGGGCCTGGCGGACAACGCGGTGGCGGACTTCGCGCCGCTGTCGGACCTGTGGTCGCTGCGGCGCCTGGACGTCGGTGGCAACCCGGCGGCGGACCTCTCGCCGCTCGGCGACCTGGAGACGCTGGTATGGCTGCGGGTGCCGGCGGCGAACGGCGTCCCGGCGCACCGGCTGATCCGCCTGCGCTGGCTGTGGACCGGCCCGGTTGGGGTGTGCCTTGGCTGCGGGGATCGGGCGCGTTGAAGGGGCCGCCGCGCGACGGTGCGGATCGGCCGCGCGACCTGCGCCCGCGACGCACCACGACGAGCGCCGCGCCGCGCGCGACCCGCAGCGGCGCTGACGCCAGGCCGAACGGCTCCGGTCGAACGAACCGGTAGCGCTCGCCCCGCACCGGTGCCCGGACGGACTGCAGCCGCCGGCCCAGTCCCTTTGCAAAAAGAAAATTATCTTATAGATATTATTATCTCTTTTTTTCAATGATGTAGACACACTACATACCTTTAGATAGAGTGCGCACCCGTAGCGTCGCAGTCGTTTCCGTTGAGGTCGGCGCTCAAAGAAGAACAGTGCGGATCCGGGAAGCGGCGTGGTCGATTGCAAGGGAATATTGCGTTGGCGTACTGCGGGAGGCGTTAGCTTGCCGGGTGCCGCGCGTGGTCGGCTCGTGATCCGCGCTTCCCTTCGCGGTGCCGGCCGCCTGGCCGGAGCGTTCCTGCTCGCCGCCGGCGCGATCCTGTGGGTTTCCCCGGCCTTCGCCCAGCCGGCGGCGCCGACCGGCTTCGAGGTGGCGCAGGCGGGAAGCATCAAGGCCAAGCTGGCCTGGAACACACCGGCCGCGAGCGCCGGGATCGTCCGCCACGAGGTCCGCTTCCGGGCCGGCAGCGCCGAGTTCCCTGACACGTGGACCGCGATTCCGTCCAGCCGGCCCGGACAGGCCAACGCGGCCGGCTACCTGCTGGACGGCCTGACCGCCGAGACGGCGTACGACTTCGAGTTGCGCGCGGTGGACGGCGGCGGCCCGGGCGCGTCGGCCAGCGTCGCGGCGACCACGCTGGTGCCCTTCACTGCCAGTTTCAGCCCCCTGAAGACGTACTACTACGGCACCAGTTTCACGATGACGATCGTGTTCACCGCCGCCGTCGACAAGGCAGTCCTGGAGAACGGAGGAGTGCAGGTGGGCGGCGGCCGGTTGGGAGGCGTGCGGGCACAGCCTGGCCAGCCCGAGACCTGGCACGTCACTGCGACTGTGACGCGAAGCGGTAACGACGTCACGTTCCTCCTGTACGCCGCCACCCGTTGCGACACACAGGGCCTCTTCTCCCTCTGCAGCACCCTGGGCGAACCGCTGACGGAGAACCTCCAGGGTACCGTCCCCCACGGCCCGTCGGTGACCCTGGCGCTGAGCCTCGCGACGATCTCCGAGGACAGCGGCATGACCACGGTCACGGCCTCGCTGAACAAGAAGTGGCACGAGGACGTGACGGTCGCGGTGTCGGCGGCGCCGGTGACGCCGGCGACGTCGGCGGACTTCGGCCTGAGTTCCACGACGACGCTCACGGTCGCGGCGGACGCCAAGACGAGCACCGGCACCGTGACGGTCACGGCGGTGGACAACGACGCGCAGGCGGCGAACAAGCAGGTGACCGTGTCGGGTGAGGTGACGGCGCCGGACTACGTCCCCGATCCAGACGCCGTCACCCTGACCATCCGCGACGACGACGTGGCGGCGCCGGCGCCGACCGGGTTCGCGGTCAGCGTCGGCAGCACGACGGCGGAGCTGTCCTGGGACCCGACGCCGAAGGGCGTCGTCGTCACCGCGCACGAGGTCCGCTACCGGGCCGGCGCCGACGCGTTTCCCGCCACCTGGACCGCGATTCCGGACAGCGCCCCGGGCGAGGCCAACGCGACGGGCCACACCGTGACCGGCCTGAGCCCAGCCACGGACTACGACTTCGAGCTGCGGGTCGTCAACGACAACGGCTCGAGCAGCGCCGCCACCGCGTCGGCCACCACCCAGGCCGCCTTCACCGCGCGGTTCGTCACGCTTCGCGACACCCACGACCGGACGCCGTTCACGGTCCGCATCGGCTTCAGCGCCGCCATCGCCTCGACCGGCGTCCTCGAGCAGGGCGTGCGGTTGACCGGCGGCGACAACACGGACGTCACGGCCGTCGGCGGCGGCGACGACCTGTTCGACTACGAGGTGACGCCGTCTGGCGTCGGCGACGTGACGATCACGCTGCCGGTCGCGTCCGGCTGCGGCTCGAACGGGGCCATCTGCAACACGTTCGACGAGCCGCTCAGCGCCGAACTCACCGGGACCGTCACGTTCTTCGGCGTGCCGCCGAGCGGCAAGCTCGTCGGCAACGTCACCAAGACCCTGGACACCGGCACGCTGCCGACAAGCCCCGCGACGTCGTTCGTCTACGCCCAGTCCTTCACCACCGGCGCCAACGAGACGGGCTACAAGCTGGACCGGATCGGCATCCATCTCACGCAAGTCGACCCGGGCGATGCGGCGGCGGTAAGCCTGCTGAGCGCCGACGCCGACGGTGAGCCCGACGCCGAGTTGTACCCGCTGACCGGTCCCCTCGCGTTGCAGAACGGCGCGATGAACTACTTCTCCGCCCCGCCCGGCGCGCTGCTGACGAAGGAGACGACGTACTACCTGCAGGTCACGGGCGCGGGGCGCTCCAAGTTCCGCGTGCGGATCGTCGGCGGCACGGACGAGACCGAGGAAGACGCGGACTCGGCCGCGGACTGGTTCGTCGGCGACGATCTGCGCGAGCGCACGTCGACGACCGACTGGATCACGACGCCGAAGGTGATGAAGATCCGGGTCGACGGCCACGTGCTGGGCACGTTCCCGACGGTGTTCCTCGGGCTCGCGCCGCCGGCGGTGGCCGAAAGCGGCGCCGCCACGGTCACGGCGGCGGCGCTGCCGGCGTCGGACACCGCGTTCGCCGTCACCGTGACGGCGTCGCCGGTGAGCCCGGCCACGGCGTCGGACTTCAGCCTGAGCGCGAACGCGACGCTCGACTTCGACGCGAACGAGACGGCGAGCACCGGCACGGTGACGCTCACGGCGGCCGACGACACGGCCGAGACGGCGGACCGGGAGGTCACGGTATCCGGCAGCGTCAGCGCCGCCGGCATCGCGGGCCCCGACGATGTCACCCTGACCATCCTGGACGACGACGCGGAACTGTTCACCGCCGAGTTCAGCGAGATCCCGGAAACCCACGACGGGCAGACGGCGTTCACCGTGAAGATCCGGTTCAGCGCCGACATTGCCTCCGCCGAGACGCTGGCGGACGGCGTGGAACTGACCGGCGGCACCGCCGGCAGCATCACCCGCGTCGGCAGTGGTGCGGACCACTGGAACTACCCCGTGACGCCGGCCGGCGACGACGACGTCTACATCACCCTGCCCGTGCCGTCGGGCTGCGCCGGCACGGGCGACATCTGCAGCGCCGACGACGTTCGACTCGCCACCGCCCTGGTGGGGCGGGTCGCGGGGCCGGTGTCGCAGGATCCCCCCGACGGCGGGGATCCGCCCGACGACGGCACACCCACGGCGCCGGCCGCGCCGACGGGCTTCGGGGTCGACTCCCTCGACGGCGCGGTCCGGCTGCTCTGGCGGGCGCCGCTCTCCGACGGCGGCAGCGAGATCACGCACCACCAGTACCGGCAAAGGATCGACAACCCCAAGGACATCGGAGATCAATGGCTGGGATGGTCCAACTGGAAGACCATTCCCGACAGCACCCCCGGCGGCCAGAACGGCGAGAGCTTCACGGTCACGGAACTCGAGAACGGCCGGCTATACCAGTTCGAGTTGTGGGCGGTGAACGCGAACGGCTCGACGCGCTCGCAACCCCCGCGGGTGGGGGGATTTCCCGATGCGGGGGAACTGCCGACCGACCTGTCGCTGACGCCGAGCCCGCCGGACCCGGCGGCGACGGTCTTCTCCCGCGCCGAGTACACGGTGAAATTCACCGGCGCATGGACGCTCGCCGTGACCCCGGACGGCCTGCCGAGCGACGCGCACTTCTCGCGCCTGGTCGGCGGCGTCCACAACGGCGCCGTGGTCTTCGTGCAAGACGGCAGGCCCGCCAGCGACGCCATCGAATCGCTGGCGGAAGTGGGTGGGACGGAGTTGCTGAAGGCGGAGATCAGCGCCGCCGGGGACGACAGCCTCAGCGTTCTGGAGGGGACGGCCACCCTGATCGACCGCGCCGCCTCGGAGAGCTTCACGGAGGTCGCGCTCACCACGGACCACCCCCGGGTCACCCTGGTGACGATGGTCGCGCCGACCCCGGACTGGTTCGTGGGCGTCTCGGGACTGTCGATGCTCGACAGCCTCGGCGGCTGGCGCGCGTCCCGCACGGTGTACCTGCACCCGTTCGACGCCGGCACCGAGGACGGCGCCGGGTTCTCGCTCAACAACGACGCCACCGATCCCCCGGTGTACATCGCGAGTCTCGTCGGCGTGGGCAAGTTCTCGGCCGAACCGATCGCGACCCTCACCTTCACCCGCACTTCCGTCGCCAGCGCGCCCGCCGCGCCGGCGGACCTCGCGGCGACGCCGGGCGACGCCAGCGTGGCCTTGGCGTGGACGACCGGCGCCGACGGCGGCAGCGCCATCAGGATGCACCAGTACCGGTACCGGACCGGCGCGGCCTACCCGGCAGCCTGGACGGACATCCCCGACAGCGCCGCCGGCGGGGCGAACGTCAGCGGCTTTACGGTGGGTGGCCTGACGAACGGCGCCTCCCACAGCTTCCAGGTGCGGGCGCGCAACGACATCGGCGCCGGGCCGGCGGCGACGTCCGGCGCCGCGACGCCCATGCCGACGGTGGTGGTCAACGCGGCGCCGGCGTTCGACTCGGCGGCGACGTTCAACCCGAATGAGAACCAGACGGCGGCGGGCACGGTGGTGGCGTCGGACGGCGACACGGGCGACAACATCACCGGCTACGCGCTCACCGGCGGGGCGGACGGGAGCGCGTTCTCGATCGGTGCGACGTCGGGGGTGTTGACGTTCAACGCGGCGCCGAACTACGAGGCGCCGTCGGATACCAACGCGGACGGCAGCTACCTGGTGACGGTGCAGGCGACCAGCGGCAAGGACTCGCGGGTCAAGACGGCGACGCAGGCGCTCACGGTGACGGTGACCGACGTGGGCGGCGAGGCGCCCTCCGCGCCGTCCGCGCCGTCGGTGTCGGCCGCGTCGGTGACGAGCCTGAACGTCAACTGGTCGGCGCCGGCCAACGCGGGCCCGGCGATCACGGACTACGACGTGCAGTACCGGGCGGGAACGAGCGGGGGGTGGACGGACCGGGGCCACAGCGGCACCGCCACCACGGCGACCATCACGGGTCTGGCGGAGGGCACGTCCCACCAGGTGCAGGTGCGGGCCACCAACGACGAGGGCACCGGCTCGTGGTCGGACTCGGGAACCGGCACGACGGACGCCAACGCGGCGGGCGTGACGGTGTCGGCGACGGCGCTGACCGTGACCGAACAGGACACGGCCGGGGACAGCTACACGGTGGTCCTCGACACCGAGCCGACGCACGAGGTCACGGTGACGGTCGGCGGGCACTCGGGCACGGATGTGAGCCTGAGCTCGTCCACCCTGACCTTCACAACCTCGAACTGGGACCGGGCCCAGACGGTGACGGTGACGGCGCGCAACGATGACGACACGGCCAACGACGCGGTCGCGCTGACCCACGCCGCGACCAGCACGGACGGCAACTACAGCGGCATCGCGATCGCCGGCGTGGCGGTGACGGTGACCGACAACGACACCACGACGCCGGCCGTGACCCTGGCGCTGTCGGCCGGTTCGATCGGCGAGAACGGCGGCGTCAGCACGGTGACGGCGACGGTGTCGCCGGCCTCGGCGGCGGCCTTCACGGTGACGGCGGCGGCGGCGGCGGTGTCCCCGGCGGTGGCCGCCGATTTCCGCCTGAGCGCGAACCAGGTCCTGAGCTTCGCCGAGAACGCGACCACGAGCACGGGCTCGGTGACGATCACGGGCGTGGACAACGATGTGGACGCGGCGGACAAGACGGTGACGGTCTCGGGCACCGTGTCGGCGACCGGCGTGACCGCGCCGGCGAACCTGACGCTGACCCTCGAGGACGACGACGCGGCGCCGACAGTGACGGTGGCCGACGCGGCGGCGACCGAGGGCGACAAGGTGGAGTTCGTGGTGACGCTGTCGGCGGTGAGCGGGCGGGACGTGACGGTGGACTACGCGACGTCGGTGGCGACCGGAGACGACGCCACCTCGGGCACGGACTTCACGGCGGCGAGCGGCATGCTGGAGATCGAAGCGGGCAACAGGACCGGGACGATCGAGGTCCAGACGACAGAGGACGACGCGAGCGAGAGCGCCGAGACCTTCACGCTGACGATTGCGAACCCGGATAACGCGACGCTGGGCGCGAAGGTCGCCGCCACGGGCACGATCAACGACGACGACGCCAACGCGGCGCCGTCGTTCTCCTCTTCGGCGGCGTTCGACGCGGCGGAGAACCAGACGGCGGCGGGCACGGTGGTGGCGGCGGACAGCGACACGGGCGACGACATCACGGGCTACGCGATCACCGGCGGGGCGGACCAGGCGCTGTTCGAGATCGGGGCGACCTCCGGGGCGCTGACGTTCAAGACGGCGCCGAACTTCGAGGACGCCGAGGACCAGGGCACCGACAACACCTACGTCGTGACGGTACAGGCGACCAGCGGCACGGACTCGCGGGTCAAGACGGCGACGCAGGCGATCACGGTGACGGTGACGAATGTGAGCGGCGAGGCGCCGGGCAAGCCGGACGCACCGAACGTGTCGGCTGCGTCGGTGACGAGCCTGACGGTGAGCTGGTCGGCGCCGGCCAACGCCGGCCCGGCGATCACCGACTACGACTACCGCCACCGGACGACCTCGCCGCAGGGCACCTGGACGGAGGTGACCGGCACGACGATCACGACGCTGTCGGCGACCATCGGGAGCCTGGAAGAGAACACCTCCTACGACGTGCAGGTGCGGGCCACCAACGACGAGGGCACCGGCGACTGGTCGGACTCGGGCAGCGGCACGACGGACGCCAACGCGGCGCCGTCGTTCTCCTCTTCGGCGGCGTTCGACGCGGCGGAGAACCAGACGGCGGCGGGCACGGTGGTGGCGGCGGACAGCGACACGGGCGACGACATCACCGGCTACGCGATCACCGGCGGGGCGGACCAGGCGCTGTTCGAGATCGGGGCGACCTCCGGGGCGCTGACGTTCAAGACGGCGCCGAACTTCGAGGACGCCGAGGACCAGGGCACCGACAACACCTACGTCGTGACGGTACAGGCGACCAGCGGCACGGACTCGCGGGTCAAGACGGCGACGCAGGCGATCACGGTGACGGTGACGAATGTGAGCGGCGAGGCGCCGGGCAAGCCGGCCGCGCCGACGGTGTCGGCCGCCTCGGTGACGAGCCTGACGGTGAACTGGTCGGCGCCGGCCAACGCGGGCCCGGCGATCACGGACTACGACGTGCAGTACCGGGAGGGCACCACCGGCAACTGGACGGACGGCGGCCACACCGGCGCCGCCGTCACGGCGACGCTGTCGGGACTGTCGGAGAACACCTCCCACCAGGTGCAGGTGCGGGCGACCAACGACGAGGGCACGGGCGACTGGTCGGACTCGGGCAGCGGCACGACGGACGCCAACGCGGCGCCGGCGTTCTCCTCTTCGGCGGCGTTCGACGCGGCGGAGAACCAGACGGCGGCCGGCACGGTGCTGGCGGCCGACAGCGATTCGGATGATGACATCACCGGCTACGACATCACCGGCGGCGCGGACCAGGCGCTGTTCGAGATCGGGGCGACCTCCGGGGCGCTGACGTTCAAGACGGCGCCGAACTTCGAGGACGCCGAGGACCAGGGCACCGACAACACCTACGTCGTGACGGTACAGGCGACCAGCGGCACGGACTCGCGGGTCAAGACGGCGACGCAGGCGATCACGGTGACGGTGACGGATGTGAGCGGCGAGGCGCCGGGCAAGCCGGACGCGCCGACGGTGGCGCCGGCGTCGGTGACGAGCCTGACGGTGACGTGGACGGCACCGGCCAACGCCGGTCCGGCCATCACCGACTACGACGTGCGGTACCGGGCGGGCACCACCGGGGACTGGAGCGACGGAGGCCACACCGGCGCCGCCACCACGGCGACGCTGTCGGGGCTTTCGGAGAACACCTCCTATCAGGTACAGGTGCAGGCCACCAACGACGAGGGGACGGGCTCGTGGTCGGACTCGGGAACCGGCACGACGGACGCCAATGCGGCGCCGGCGTTCAGCTCTTCGGCGACGTTCGACGCGGCGGAGAACCAGACGGCGGCCGGCACGGTGCTGGCGGCCGACTCCGATTCGGGCGACGACGTCACCGGCTACGCGCTCACCGGCGGGGCAGACCAGAGTTTCTTCTCGATCGGGGTGACGTCGGGGGCGCTGACGTTCGACGATGCGCCCAACTTCGAGGACGCCGAGGACCAGGGCACCGACAACACCTACGTGGTCGAGGTCCAGGCGACCAGCGGCACGGGTGAGCGGGTGAAGACCGCCACGCAGACGATCACGGTGACGGTGACGGATGTGAGCGGCGAGGCGCCGGGCAAGCCGGACGCGCCGGACGTGGCGGCGGCGTCGGTGTCGAGCCTGACGGTGAACTGGTCGGCGCCGGCCAACGCGGGTCCGGCGATCACCGACTACGACGTGCAGTACCGGGAAGGCACCAGCGGGAGCTGGAGCGACGGCGGCCACGCCGGCGCCGCCACCACGGCGACGCTGTCGGGGCTTTCGGAGAACACCTCCTATCAGGTACAGGTGCAGGCCACCAACGACGAGGGGACGGGCTCGTGGTCGGACTCGGGAACCGGCACGACGGACGCCAACGCGGCACCGACGTTCTCCTCTTCGGCGACGTTCGACGCGGCGGAGAACCAGACGGCGGCCGGCACGGTGCTGGCGACGGACGGCGACACGGACGACGACGTCACGGGCTACGCGATCACCGGCGGGGCGGATGAGGCGTTCTTCTCGATCGGGACGACGTCCGGAGCGCTGACGTTCGACACGGCGCCGAACTTCGAGGACGCCGAGGACCAGGGCACCGACAACACCTACGTCGTGACGGTGCAGGCGACCAGCGGCACGGACTCGCGGGTCAAGACGGCGACGCAGACGATCACGGTGACGGTGACGGATGTGAGCGGCGAGGCGCCGGGCAAGCCGGACGCGCCGGACGTGTCGGCGGCGTCGGTGTCGAGCCTGACGGTGAGCTGGTCGGCACCCGCCAACGCCGGTCCGGCCATCGACGACTACGACGTGCAGTACCGGGAGGGCACCACCGGCAACTGGACGGACGGCGGCCACACCGGCGCCGCCGTCACGGCGACGCTGTCGGGACTGTCGGAGAACACCTCCCACCAGGTGCAGGTGCGGGCGACCAACGACGAGGGCACGGGCGACTGGTCGGACTCGGGCAGCGGCACGACGGACGCCAACGCGGCGCCGGCGTTCTCCTCTTCGGCGGCGTTCGACGCGGCGGAGAACCAGACGGCGGCCGGCACGGTGCTGGCGACGGACGGCGACACGGGCGACGACATCACCGGCTACGCGATCACCGGCGGCGCGGATGAGGCGTTCTTCTCGATCGGGACGACGTCCGGAGCGCTGACGTTCGACGCGGCGCCGAACTTCGAGGACGCCAAGGATTTCGACACCGACAACGACTACGTGGTGACGGTCGCGGCGACCAGCGGCACCGGCACGCGAGAGAAGACGGCGACGCAGACGATCACGGTGACGGTGACCGACGTGAACACGGAGGCGCCGGGCAAGCCGGCCGCGCCGACGGTGTCGTCCGCGTCGGTGACGAGCCTGACGGTGAACTGGTCGGCGCCGGCCAACGCCGGTCCGGCCATCACCGACTACGACGTGCAGTACCGGGAGGGCACCACCGGGGACTGGAGCGACGGCGGCCACACCGGCGCCGCCACCACGGCGACGCTGTCGAGTCTGTCGGAGAACACGTCCTATCAGGTGCAGGTGCGGGCGACCAACGCCGAGGCCACCGGCGTGTGGTCGGACTCCGGCACAGGTTCGACGGAAGCCAACGCGGCGCCGGCGTTCAGCTCGTCGGCGGCGTTCGACGCGGCGGAGAACGGCACGGACGTGGCCATGGTGCGGGCGGAGGACAGCGATTCGGAGGACAAGATCGAGCGCTACGACATCACCGGCGGCGCGGACCAGGCGTTCTTCTTGGTTATCGCGTCGTCCGGGCATCTGGAGTTCAGAGATGCGCCGAACTTCGAGGACGCCCAGGACCAGGGCACCAACAACACCTACATGGTGGAGGTGCAGGCGACCAGCGGCACAGGCACGCGGGAGAAGACCGCCACGCAGTCGATCACGGTAACGGTGACGGACGTGGCCGGCGAGAAGCCCGCCGCGCCGTCGGCGCCGTCGGTGTCCTCGGCGTCGGCGACGAGCCTGAGCGTGACGTGGGCCGCGCCGGACAACGCGGGCCCGGCGATCACGGACTACGACTACCGCCACCGGACGACTTCGCCGGTGGGGAACTGGACGGAGGTCACGGACACGACGAGCACGGCGCTGTCGGCGACGATCGGGAGTTTGGCCGAGACCACGTCCTACGACTTGCAGGTGCGGGCGACGAACGCGGAGGGCACCGGCGACTGGTCGGCCTCGGGCACCGGCTCGACCGATGCCAACGCGGCGCCGGCGTTCGACTCGGCGGCGACGTTCACGCCGGCGGAGAACCAGACCACGGTGGGCACGGTGGTGGCGTCGGACGGCGACACGGAAGACGACATCGAGGACTACGCGATCACCGGCGGCGCGGACCAGGGCAAGTTCTCGATCCACGCGACCTCCGGCGCGCTGACGTTCAAGGCGGCGCCGAACTACGAGGACCCGGACGACGCCGACGCGGACGGCAGTTACCTGGTGACGGTGCAGGCCACCAGCGGCACGGGGACGCGGGAGAAGACGGCGACGGCGGATATCCGCGTGACATTGCAAAATGTCATTGAACTGTTCACGCAGTTGACGGGACCGTCGAGCACGGATTACGCCGAGAACGGGGCCGTGCGGGTGGCCACCTACATCGCCTCGTCCGAGGCAGACCGGGACGGCATCGCGTGGAACCTCGGCGGAGACGAAGCCGAGCACTTCAGCATCGACAACCCAGCGGGCGTCCTTCGCTTCCACATCGACCCGGTCGACCCCTCCCCGTTCCTGCAGCCGCCGGACTTCGAGGCGCCGGTCGACGATGACGACGACGGGGTCTACGAGTTGATCGTGCTCGCCCGAGCCGGCTCCGCTCTCACCCTCAAGACTGTGATCGTCACGGTCACCGACGAGAACGAGGCCGGCGCAATCTCGCTGGACACGGCGCGGCCCAAGATGGGCGACCCGCTGACCGCAACGCTCACGGACCCCGACGGCGTCACGGCCGGGACGGTCACCTGGCAGTGGGAGCGCTCAGCGGGCCGCAACACCTGGGTGGTCATCGACGGAGCCGAGGCAGCCAGCTACACGCCGGCGGCCGCCGATACGGGCGCCTACCTGCGGGTGACGGCAACCTACACCGACTCCCACCCTGCCGACCAGACCGCCCGCGCCGTCTCGGCCGAGGTCGTGGCCGCGGAGTTGCTCAGCAGCCTCGCAGTGACGACAAACGCCTCGACGGCCAACCCCGACACATGGGCCATGCGGCCCGATTTCAGTGCCGATATTCTCCACTACGCCGTCGGCTGCACGGCCACGGACCCCGGTGACACCATGACGCTGACCTTTGCCGCGGCAAACGCGGGAACGCGCGTGGCCGTCAACGGAGAGCAGGCGGACGACCGGAAAGCGACCGTTGAGGTGCCGGTGGAGGGGGACAGCGAGGTGCGGATCACCCTCGCGACCGGCAGCACCGGCGTGCATACGACCTACGTCGTGCACTGCATGGACAGCAGGAATCCGGCCATCGAACGCACAATCAAGGAACCGGGAGCTTCGACCGAGCTGATCTCGATCTCTGCACAAGATGAACCCACTAGAGACACTGTTCGTGCCACCTATCTGGCGATTATCGATGCCAACGGCGTGCCGCGCTGGCAACAACGGCTCCCCGAGAGTCGTACGGTCCATTTCAAGGTTCACCCCGACGGAAAATATCCATACTCCTACGGGGAGGCCCCTGAAATAGTCATCCTCGACGAGAACCTTGTCGTGGTGGAGAGGGTCACGACCACCGACGATCTCCAACACACCGGCACCCACGACTTTGTGATCAGAGAGAACGGCAACTACGTCTTCGAGGCATACGAGCCCGCCACCCGTGACTTCAGCGCCTATACCGATGAGGACGACAATCCATACGGCACGAGCGAGGACACGTCGGACTCGGTCATCGAAGAAGTGACCCCGGATGGAGAGCGCGTCTTCTTCTGGAACTCGTGGGATCACATGTACCTGAACGATTGCCTCCAGCACCGGTTTCCCATCGATTACGCCCACATCAACTCGGTGCAGGTCGTCGACGAGGCGGACATCATCGCCTCGTTCCGCGGCTGCTCGCAGGTGTGGCGGATCGACCGCGAAACGCAAGCCGGGGAATGGCTGTTGGGACGGAGCAACCGCAGCGACGCGGAGTGGGAGAGGAAGGGCATTCGGATGCTCAAGATCGTCGGCGATCCCCACGGAGAGTTCTGCGGGCAGCATTCCGCCCGGCTGATACCCAACGGGCATCTCCTGCTCTTCGACAACGGCAATCAGTGCCTTGAAGACCCGGAGACGGGCGAAACCCAACGACCGAATTCGGTGTTCAGCCGCGTCGTGGAGTATGCGCTCGACCCCGACAACGGTGAGGCGGCCTTTGTGCGCCAGCATTGCTCGGGCAACACCTGTGATCGGGTTTCGAGATCCCAGGGCCACATCCATCGCATGGACAGCGGCCATTGGCTGATCAGTTGGGGCCGCGGCGAGTCGTCCCGTGTCTCGGACGCGTCAGTGACCGAGGTCGATCCACTCACCAACGAAGAACTGCTTGCCTTCAAGATCACGCATCCCGACTATTACGCTGGCCCCGATGAGGCCGGGACCACCCGGGCCTACCCGGTGGAGTTCGTGGCGCTGGCGGACACGCCCGGCCCGCTGAGGGCGGAGATTGCCGAGAGCTCCGCCACTTCGGTATCCCATCTCGGCCCGACCGATGCACCGAAGGTGGTGGTTGCCTTCAACCAGCCGGTGGTGGACCCGGACCCCGCCGCCACCACCTGGCCATGGGTCAGCGTCCAGGGCGCGACAGTCACAAGCATCTCGGCCCACACCGTACCCGGAGACCCGGCCAATGCCTATCTCTTCACCCTGACTCCCGCGGGCGTTGGCCCGATCACCTTCGCCCTGGTTGCCGGCCAGTCCTGCGCCTCGGGCGGCATCTGCACCGCCGCCGGAACCGTGCTGTCGGCAGTCCCTGCTACGGCGCACACCATCGCTTGGGTCGACACCGTGGCGCCGGCGCTGGCCGCGGCGAACGGAGCCGCGGTGAACGGCGCGACCCTGACGCTGACGTTCGACGAGGCGCTGGCGAGTGCGAATACCGCGGCATCGGCCTTCGCGGTGACCGGCGGGACGACCCGGACGATCTCGGGCGTATCGGTGAACGGTACCGCCGTGCAACTGACGATCGATCCCCCGATACTGTACGGCGAGTCCGGGATCGAGGTGGACTACACGACCCCTTCGCGGGAAGCGCTGGCAGACGCGGCGGGCAACAAGGTGGCGTCGTTCGAGGATCGGGCGGTCTCGAACGAGACGCCGGCCACGACACTGTCGACCGGGGTGAGTCTGTCGCTCGACACGGCTTCGGTCTCGGAGGGCGGCAGCGCGAAGTCGGTCGCGCTGACCGCCATGCTGAACCGCTCGGCGCGGCCGGCCGCGACGGCGGTGACGGTCGAGGTGGGCACGACCGGCGACACGGCGACGGAGGGAACCGACTACGCGGCGGTCGATGATCTGACGCTGACGATCCCGGCCTACTCGACGAGCGGCACGGCGCGCTTCACGCTGACCCCGACGAACGACCGGATCGACGAACCGGACGAGAGTCTGACGGTGCGCGGATCGACGACCGTGAGCGGGCTGATCGTGACCCCGTCGGGCGGCCTCTCCATCGGGCTTTCCGACAACGACCCGGCGCCGTCGCTGGGGCTGTCCACGGACAAGCCGTCCTTCGCGGAGGACGGCGGCACGACGACGGTGACCGTGAGCACCGGCTCGGGCTCGACGTTCGCGACCGCGCAGACGGTTCGCCTGTCGTTGGCGGGCACGGCGACGGAGACGACGGACTACACGATCAGCGGCAAGACGCTGACGCTGCCGGCGGGCGCGGGAACGACCGCGTCCATGGTGACCGCGACGCTGACCGGGGTGGACGACGATCTCGACGACGACGGCGAGACCGTTGTGGTCTCGGGCACGCACAACGGCGTGGCGTTCGGGGACCGCCGGACCGTAACCGTGGAGGACGACGACGATCCGGAGGTGACGGTCAGCTTCGCGCAAGCCGGGTACCGGGCGGCCGAAGGCGGGCACGTCGATGTGGCCGTGACGTTGAGCGCCGTGCCGGAGCGGCAGGTCTCGATACCGGTCGAGGCCGAAGGCGCCGACGGCGCGGACAGCGCCGACTTCTCGATCTCGCCGTCGAGCCTGTCGTTCGGGGCGAACGAGACGACCAGGACAGTACGCGTGAGCGCGGCGAACGACAGCGTCGTGGACCCGGGGGAGAGCGTGGCGCTCAGTCTCGGCACCCCGTTGCCCGAGCGGATCTCCGAGGGCGGCATCGCGGAAACGACAGTCGCGATCCGCGACACGGACTTCACCTTCGCCCCCGCGTTCGCGGCCGGCGCCGGGACGACGGAGTCGGACGCGGACACCTACACCGTGAGCGAGGCGTCGAGCGCCCTGCGCCTGTCGCTGCGGCTGGAGACGCCGCGCGGGGCGCGGGTCGTGGATATTGCGAACCCGGTGGTGGTGTCGCTCGCGACGCGGGAAAACGCCGGAAGCCGGGAGACGGACGAGGACTACGCCACCCGGCGGCGCAGCGGCACGTTCGGCGATTACCGGGAGTTCGACCGGGATCTGTCGTTCGCCCCGGGCGATTTCTCGGACGACGCCGCCTGCGGCTGCGCGCGGGCGCGAAAGGCGGTGTCGGTGGACCTGTTCGACGACCGGGTCCACGAGCGGGTGGAGGTGTTCGGGCTGCGGCTGTCGCGCAAGAGCGGCCGTCTGTCGGTGTCGAGCCAGGACGTCACGGCGAAGATCGCCGAGGACGACGCCGAGCCCGCTCTGACGCTCGGGGCGGATCCGGGAACCATCGCCGAGGCGGGCGGAACGTCCACCGTCACGGTGAGCACCGGCGCGGGTTCGACGTTTGCGGCCGCTCAGACCATCCGGTTGGATTTGTCGGGCACGGCGACGCGGGGCTCGGACTACACGATCGACTCCACGGCGCTGACGCTGCCCGCCGGCGCGGGCGAAGACCCCTCGACCGTGTCCACGACGGTGCGGGCTCTGGACGACCCGTTCGACGACAACGCCGAGACGGTGGCGCTGTCGGCGACGCGGGACGGCGTGGAGTTCGCCAGCCGCGCGGTCGCCATCGCCGACGACGACATCGGCTCGACGCGGGTGGACCTGGAGGTGAACCCGGCCCAGGTCCGCGAGGACGCCGGCGCGGCGACGGTCCGGGTGACGGCGACCCTGGACGGGGCGGCGCGCGAGGAGGATACCGATGTCGCGGTTACGGTGGGAGCGAGCGGCGACTCGGCGGTCGAGGGGACGGACTACGCGACGGTGCCGGACCTGACCCTGACGATCGACGCGGGCGAGACGACCGCGGAGACGACGTTCCGGCTGGCCCCGGCGAACGACAGCGCGGTCGAAGGCGCCAGGACCATCACCGTGGACGGCAGCGCGCCCGGCCTCGCCGTGCGATCGGCCGATCTGACCCTGAACGACGACGATGTGGAGTCGACGACAGTGACGCTGACGCTGGATCCCCTCGAGGTCGGCGAGAACGCGGGCAGCCGCGCGGTGCGGGTGACGGGGACGCTCGACGGCGGCTCGCGGCCGACGGCGACGGTGGTGGCGGTGACGGTCGGATCGGGGGGCGACTCGGCGACGGAGGGCGAGGACTACGCCGAGATTCCCGAGCTGGAGCTGACGATCCCGGCGAACCGGACGGACGGGACGGTGACGTTCGCGTTGCGGCCGACGAACGACCGGACCGCCGAAGGGACCGAGACGATATCCGTGCGCGGCGACGTCGCGGGGCTGACGGTCACCCCCGCGGAACTTGCCATCGCGGATGACGATACGGCTTCGACCCGGCTGGACCTGTCGCTGAACCCGTCGACGGTATCGGAAGCGGCGGCGCCGACGGAGGTGGCGGTGACCGCATCGCTCGATGCCGGGGCGCGGACGACGGATACGGCGGTGACGGTGACGGTGGGCGCATTCACCGATACGGCGACGCAGGATCTGGACTACGCGAACGTCTCGACGCTGCGAATCACGGTCCCGGCGAACGAGACCACCGGGCGGACGACGTTCGAGTTGGATCCCGAAGACGACGCGATCGCCGAAGGCGCGGAAACGATCTCGGTTACGGGCCGGGCGAGCGGCCTGACGGTGGCGCCGGCCGCCCTGACGCTTTCCGACAACGACCGGGCGTCGCGCGTCGTGACGCTGTCCGCGGATCCGGAGTCGGTCTCCGAGGACACGCCCGAGGACGTGACGGTGACCGCGTCGTTGAACGCCGGGGCGCGAGCCGAGGACACGCAGGTGCGGTTGACGGTGGGCGCGGCGGGCGACACGGCGGTGCCCGGAACGGACTACGAGCGGGTGTCGGAGCGGACGCTGACCATCCCGGCGGGCGAGACGGTCGGGACCGCAACGTTCCTACTTGAGCCGCTCGACAACGACTCGGCGGACGGCGCGAGGACGTTGTCGGTGACGGGGTCGACCACGGTGGCCGAACTGCGGATCGAACCCGCATCAGGCGCCAAAATCGCGCTGGCGGACGACGACAGTCCGGCGGTGTTGGTGACGCCGGACAGGTTGACCGTGGTGGAGGCTGAATCCGGCACCTACATGGTGGAACTGCAGACGCGGCCGACGGCCGACGTCACGGTGACGATCACGGGCGTGTCGGGAGACCTGAGCCTCGACAAGACCAGTCTCGTGTTTACCGGGGCCGACTGGAGCGACCCGCAGGACGTGGAGGTGACGGCGGCGGACGACGACGACAGCGCGCGGGATCCCGACGTGACGCTGACGCACCGGGCGTCGGGCGCGCCCGAATATCGGGGGTTGAGGACGGAGCTGGTGGTGACGATCCGGGAGAACGACCCGAGCCTGGTATTCAGCGCGACGTCGGTAACGGTGCCGGAAGGGGAAACGGCCACGTACACGGTGGCGCTGGCGACCGAGCCCACGGCCGAGGTGACGGTCCGAATTGCCGGCGCATCGGGGGATTTGAGCCTGGACAAGACCCGACTGGCGTTCACGCCGGGCGACTGGGACGACGCGCAAACGATCACGGTCGAGGCGGCCGAGGACGACGACACCTCGACGGACGCGGCGGTGACGCTGACGCACGAAGCGTCGGGCGGGGGATACGACGGCGTCGTCGGAACCGTGCGCGCGACCATCCGCGAGGACGACGGGGATCCACGCCCGCCGCCGCCGCCACCGCCGGGACCGGGGCCGGGGCCGTCGCCGCCGCCAAGCAACCGGCCGCCGGTGGCCACGGAGGAAATGACAGCGCGGATACTGGAGGTCGGCGACACGCTGGAGCTGGACGCCTCCGAGCACTTCCGGGACCCGGACCGGCGGCGCATGACGTTCGAGGCGGAGTCGGCGGACAGCGCGGTGGCGACCGTCGAGGTGGACGGTGGCGCGGTGACCGTGCGCGCGGCGGACCACGGCGTCACCGCGGTGACGGTGACGGCGGTGGACGACCGGCGGGCGCGGGCGGCGCAGAGCTTCGAGGTGACCGTCGGACGGCTGGTCTCGTTCGCGAGCGAGGAGGTGGCGGCGGCCGAGGGCGACACGGCGACCCTGACGGTCGCGATCAGCCGGCCGCGCGACGCGGCGACGGCGCTGGAGTATGTCGTCGGCCCGGACGACGACCCGGCGACCGCCGACGCGGACGCCGACGACCACGACGGCATGGCGGGAACGGTCGTGATCGCCGCCGGGGCGACGGAGGCGACGATCGCCATCGCCGTGCGCGACGACGACGACATCGAGCCGCCGCGGGAGATCTTCGCGGTGACGCTGCGACGATCGGCCGAGCAGGCGCGGGACTTCGGGCTGGGAGTCGCCGCCGTCCGGGTGAGAATCGACGAGGGAGTCTGCGACCGGACGCCGCAGGTGCGCGACGCCTTGCGCCGCTCGCTGCCGTGCGCGTGGGTGTCGGACGGGGACCTGAGAGGAATTCGGACGCTGGACCTGTCGGACGCCGGGCTGGTCGCATTGCAACCCGCCGACTTTTCCGGACTCGACAACCTGCGGGCGCTCGACATGTCCCGCAACTCCCTGGCTTCCCTGCCGGACGGCGTGTTCGCGGGTCTGGGCGAGTTGTCCGAGGCGCGGTCGCAGGACAATCCCGGTTCGCCGTTCGTCCTGCGGGTCGAGCTGGCGCGAACGGACGGGCCCGCGTCGGCGCCGAGTCCGGCGCGCCTCGCGACGCGGGTCCGGCAAGGCGCGCCGTTCCCGATGCGCGCCGGCCTGAGAGCGGTCGGCGGCGCCCTGTCGTCGGACGCGTCGGTCGTCGCGACCGGCATGACGGAGAGCGCCCCGATCCTGGTGGTGCGCGAAGCGGCGGCGGGCGCGACTCGAGTGGAGTTGGCCTCGACGCCATTGGTGCCGGACACCCGCTGCGGGAGGTTCGGCCGCTACTTGTGCTATCGCGGCTTCGCGACGGCGATCGGCGCCCCGCTGGTCCTGTTCAAGGACCCGCCCGCAGTCCGCGGATCCGTGCCGGCGACCGACCTCGCCGCCGAGAACGACTCGATCCGCATATCGCTGTCGGAGCTGTTCGTCGCGGTGGACGGCCGTCCGCTGCGCTACGCGGCGCGCTCCAGCGATCCCGGACTCGCCGGGGCGGAAGTGCGCGGGGGAGTGCTGATCGTGGTCTCGGGCGAAGACGGACGCGAAGGCACGGCGACGATCACCGTGACCGCCACCGACGCCGACGGGCTGTCGGCCGAGCTGACGTTCGAGGTGACGCTGGAGTCGATGCCGCGCGGGTTCATGTCGGGCTGGCGCCGGGCGCTCATCGAGGGAATCATCGAATAGCGAGCCCGCAACGGCCCGGTCCGAGTCGGCCCGCGTCTGGAGGGGTTTCGATTCTTGATGAATTTCAATTGGGATGCCAACAAGGCAAAACAGAATTGGGGGGATCACCATGTCTCGTTTCTTGAAGCAGTCACGGTATTCGGCGATCCGTTGAGCCAAACTGCTCGCGACCCCGACCATTCTTTGGCGGAGAGCCGTTATATTATTGTTGGGTACTCCGAAAGGGGCCGACTGCTGATGGTGGCTCATACGGATCGCACTAACGAAATCCGCATTATCAGCGCTCGCGAGTTGACGCGAAGGGAACGAAGACAGTATGAAGAAGGGACCTCATGACGCGATGAACGACGATCTTCGTCCAGAGTACGACTTGTCCCAGCTTCTGGCGCATGGCGTTCAGGGCAAGTACGCGGAACGTTTTCGCGCTGAGTCCATCGTCATGCCCAGTTCGGAGGGAGTGTCTCCAGGGCCGCCCGTTCGCATCATGGAATTCATCGATGCCGTCGAAACGTACTACGAGAGGAGCGGCATTCTCTCAACATCCTTCACATGCGAGTTCAAGAGCGCCTGCCAACGGAACGGCGCAGTCAGCGGTCCGAAGTCGGCATTCGTGGGCAGTCGATACGGATCCGTGGGATTGCCGCGTTTGTTGTTCGTTTCGCTGGATGCAGGCTGGGCGGAGATGAACAATGCGAAGAGGACACCATCGGGCGTTCGGGAGGACTTGGAGGGAAAGCGTGTCGAGCAATTGCCCAGGCACGCGCATTGGTACCGCACACACGAGCTGGCTTGGGCAATTCTGCGGGAGTTTGACGACCGTTTGCGGCTGGACGATATCACGCCGTACTTCGCGCACACCAACGCGGCCAAGTGCTGCACCAACAGCGGTAACACCGCAAGCCAAGTGGCGTATCTCAACTGCCATCGATACCTCGCAGGTGAAATCACTGCGCTGGATCCGGACATCGTGATCACGCAGGGCAAGGAAGCCAAATTTGGCGCCGATGCTCTGGTCGATAAGATCACGAAGTGTATCGACAAATCCGCCGCCGAGGTCTTGCTATGCGAACGCCGACGTTTCTTGCTACACACCTACCATCCCCGTTACGCCAGGGGATTCTACGGGCAACGCAAAGACAGTGACGGGTGGAAGACCTACGCGGCGAAAATCCGCAAGTTCGTTGAGGCGCTCCCGAAAGCGAGGTAGGGCGGCGTTCTTGCAGGTCCCGGGGGTGTACGTCAGAAGGAACTCGCCACCGCCGGTCTGAACCGGTCCATATCCACCAGGAACGAGTCGTGGCCCTGGATCGAAGGCAGCACGCGGAAGTCTACGTCTGACACCGTCGCCTTCCGAGGGAAAATCAAAGACAAGCACGCGCACGCGGGCAAAATCCTGCGCGATCATCGCGGCCCTTGGTGAGATGTGCGGGTTAGGCGCGGGCGTTCAGGACCAAGGCCCCGGACCGACCCGGATTCGCGATACCGCGCCGATGTGGCCGGGGGTCCCACGCCGCGAGTCGCTTGATAGCGATGTCCGCACTCGTCCTCCGCCGGCTGTTGCTTGCCGGCGCCCCCCCGCGGGCACCGTTTGCCCGCAACTCCCCCGTTTCCCGGCGATCCGCCCGAGGACTCCGTTCGCGATCTTCGTCGAGTTCACCGTGCGCGCCGACGGCCCCGCGATTGGACATGGAAGGCTTGCAAAGGCCGGACGTTGACGAAATAAATTTAGTTCTTAGAGCAATTATTTCCAATATTCTAATTAGTTAGATATATAAGATAATATCCGCCGCGGGCCGCGGACTATTGGTATCGGAGGCGTCCGCCCAATGGCGGGATATGGAATGGTCGCAAGTCGGCGGATTGCGCAAGACCTGGAAGGCGATCAAGTGACCACGGCGGGGCCCGGTACATCCGCGCGGGTCGACGTCCTGACCGCTTGCGCGGCCAAGTGGACGTAGGAACCAGCGAAGCCGCCCCGAACAATCCGAATGGCCCCGCCCGTCGGCCTGGCCGGTGTGACGCCATGCGCCGCAAGCATCGCCGGGGCTACCAGGGACGCTTCACCCGTCTTGCAAGCCGGTACAGATCGCTCTTCACCCTCGTCTGGACATTTCTCGCCTTTCTCTCCGTCCCGGGCTTCAACGGCTCCGCGCACGCGCAATCGGCCACCTACCGGGTGACATTCGAAGGCAAATTCACGATCGCTCCCAGCCCGGACTGGTTCGTGGGCGTCTCCGGGCTGTCTTTGCTCGATGCGCAGGGAGACTGGCTGGCGTCGCATTCGGCAGACCTGTTTCCGTACGACGCCGGCACCGAGGAGGGCACGGAGTTCTCGCTGTCGAACGCCGACACCTCGCCCCGGGGCGCGATCACCAGCATCAAGGGGACGGGCAAGTTCTCCAACGAGCCGATCGCGACCCTGACCTTCACTCGCCAGGCGGTAGCGCCGGAGATCACCAGTGCGACGACCTTCCCTGTCCATGAAGCGACGACAGCGGTGGCGACCTTGACGGCCGAGGACCAAGATACGGCCGAGACTGACCTGACGTGGTCCATACCGACGGCGGGTGGCGCGGACGCGGGCCAGTTCACGCTGAGCGCCGATGGCGACTTGGCCTTCGCGGCGGCCCCCGACTACGAGAACCCGGTCGATGCCGACGGGGACAACGTCTACGAGGTGACGGTGCAGGTCAGCGACGGCACGAACCCCGCCACGGCGGACATCGAGGTGACGGTGGTCAACGTCGATGAGGCCGGGTCCGTGTCGCTGTTCCCGGCGCTGCTCCAGGTCCGAACGGTGGTCCGGCCGACGCTGAGCGACCCGGACGGCGGCATCAGCGCCGTGGCCTGGCAGTGGGCCAGGTCTTCGGACAAGATGACCTGGGCGGACATCGACAGAGCAGTCCGGGCCGACTACTTGCCGACGGACAGCGACCAGGGCCAGTACCTGCGGGCAACGGCGAGCTACACCGACGGCGAGGGCACCGACAAGACGGCAGTGGCGGCGTCCGAAGCCATGGTCGGCAAGCGGGAGCCCGGCCCCGAGCTGTCGGTCAAGACGCTGGTGTCCGGCTTGAAACATCCCTGGGGGATCGCATTTCTACCGGACGAGACGATGCTGTTTGGCGAGCGAGACGAAAAGCTGATGGTTCGGCTCACTGATGGCACGGTCAGGGACCTGACGGCAGATTTGAGCGACCGCAATCTCGATCACAACAACGGCTTGATGGGGATCGTCGTCGACCCCGACTTCACCACCAACCGGCGGTTCTACACCTGCATGAGCCATACCGGTTCAGTGGTGCAGGTCATTGTGTGGGAGTTGGACGCGACCTACACCACGGCCACGCGGGTGGTCGACCCCCTCGTGGATGGCATTCCGTCCGGCCGCGGTCACAACGGCTGCCGGCTCCGGTTCGGCCCCGACGGTTACCTCTGGATCAGTACGGGCGACACCGAAGTGATCGGGACGACACCACAGGATCTGGACTCCCTCGGCGGCAAGGTGCTGCGCGTCAATGCCGCGGGCGTGCCGCCGGCGGACAACCCGTTCTCAGACTCGCCGGTCTACTCGTATGGCCATCGCAACCCGCAGGGACTCGCGCTTCGACCCGGCACCCGCCAGATGTGGGTGGTCGAGCATGGCCCCGACTGGGATGACGAGATCAATTTGCTCGCATCCGGTGCCAACTACGGTTGGGAGCCGGTACCGACTAACGAGATGGGCGAACCGCAGGCCGGCTACGACGACACCCGCCCCATGACGGACCTGTTGAAGTTCCCCAGCGCGGTCGAGGCAAGGTGGTCGTCTGGTTATCCGACGATCGCGACCAGCGGCGCGATCTTTCTCGAGGGCGAACGCTGGGGCATCTGGGAAGGCCGTCTGGCCGTGGCCACGCTCAAGAACAGGTCTCTGCATCTCTTCGAGTTCAGCGAGGACGGCAATGTCCTGAGTCACGTCATTCCCCCGGAGTTGGACCATACACACGACCGGCTGCGGACCCCCATGCTCGGGCCGGATGACGCGTTATACATCTCCACTTCGAATGGACGCCATAGGGATCTGATCCTGCGCCTGACCCCACAACAGGCGCCTGAGTTCGCCTCCGATACGGCTGCCTTCGACTTCGAGGTGCCTGAGAACACCGACGGCACCACGCCCGTCGCCACGGTCGAAGCGACCGACTACAACCACGACGAACTCACCTACACGCTGGGCGGTACCGACGTGAAGTCGTTCTACATCCTGGACGAGAACATCGGCGAGCTGCGAGTCCCGTCGACAACGCAACTCGACTTCGAGACCAAGCGGACATACGAAGTCACCGTCACCGCCACCGACGATCAGAACACCAGCGACACGGTCACCTTGACCATCGAAGTCACCGACGTGGAGCACGAGGGGAAGGTGACCCTTTCCTCGACCCAGCCCCGGGTTGACAGCCCGTTCCAGGCCAGCCTGTCTGACCCCGACGGCGGCGTCACCGCCACGACCTGGAAATGGGAGCGATCGGACGACGGCGTCACCGGCTGGGAGGACATCGACGGGGCTCGGTCGGCGTCGTATACGCCCGTCGCGGACGATGCCGGCAAGTATCTGCGGGCCACGGTCACCTACACCAACACCCACGGCCCGGGCAAGACCGCACAGAGCGTGACGTCCAGCGCCGTAGGCGCCGCGCCCAACAGCAATCCGGAGTTTCCTTCAGCGTCGCTGGTCCGCCGTGTGGCCGAACACACCGCGGCGGGCCAGCCCTTCGACTCACCGGTCGAGGCCGACGACGCCGATAGCGATCCCTTGCAGTACGCACTGTCGGGCATGGATGCGGACCTGTTCGACATCGACAGTTCAACGGGACAGTTGCTGACCAAGGCCGCCCTCGACTACGAGGTGGCCAACGAGTACGAAGTCGTCGTCTCGGTCAGCGACGGCAAGGATACGAACGACGTACCCGACGACAACGAGCGCGACGACTCCGTCACGGTGCCCATCAAGGTCATCAACGTTGACGAGCCGGGGTCCGTGTCGCTGTTTCCGTCCCGACTCAGGGTGCGAACGGTGGTGAGGGCCACCCTCACCGATCCGGATGGCGATCTGAGCGCCGTCTCCTGGCGGTGGGCCGAGTCCTCGGACAAGACCAACTGGACCAACATCGACGGCGCGACTGAGGCCGACTACCTGCCGACGGAAGCGACACAGGGCAAGTACTTGCGGGCCAAGGCAACAAGCTACGGCGACGGCGAAGGTTCCGGCAAGACTGCACAGACGGAGTCCAACGCCGTGGTCGGCGAGCGGGAACCCGCCCCCGAACTAATAACTGTCGTCTCGTTCGTCTCTGGCCTGAGCGTTCCGTGGGGGATGACCTTCGCGCCTGACGGGACGATGCTGTTCACCGAGCGGGGAGGCAGGCTGAGCAGTCGGCTGACGGACGGGACGGTCCAGCCCGTCAGCGCCGACTTCGACGACCTGCTCGTATCGGGAGAGGCCGGATTGATGGCCATTGCCGCCGATCCCGCGTTCGCCGCCAACCGACGGTTCTATACCTGTCAGGCTCACACCGGGCCGGAAGTGCAGGTGATTGCCTGGACCTTCAACGATGATACCTACACCGCGGCCACCCGCGTCGCTGACCCCCTCGTTGGCAACATCCCCGCCGCCAGTCGGCACAGCGGCTGCCGCTTGCGTTTCGGTCCGCAGGGGTATCTGTGGATCGCTACGGGCGACGCCACCGTCGGGACGGCCCCGCAGGACCTGAACTCGCTCGGCGGGAAAGTGCTGCGCGTCGATGCCGCGACCGGCGCTGCGGCAGCGGGCAACCCGTTCGGTTCGCGCCTCTACACCTACGGCCACCGGAACGTGCAGGGTCTGGCACGGCGGCCCGGCACGAACCAGATGTGGTCCGTGGAGCACGGGCCGAGGCTGGACGACGAGATCAACTTGCTGAGCGCGGGCGGCAACTACGGTTGGGATCCGGTGCCGGGCTACGACGAGGGCGTGCCCATGACCGACCTGGTGAAGTTCCCCGGTGCGGTCGAGGCCAGGTGGTCGTCGGGCAACCCGACCCTGGCCACGAGCGGTGGCATCTTCCTCGAAGGCGCGCAGTGGGGCCGCTGGGACGGCCGGCTGGCCGTGGCCACCCTCAAGGGCAGTTCGTTGCGTCTCTTCGAGTTCACCGACGACGGCGCCTTCGTCAGCCAGGTCGTCGTGCCTGAACTCGACGGGAGGTACGGTCGGCTCCGCACGCCCCTGCTCGGCCCCGACGGCGCCCTGTACGTGACCACCTCGAACGGCAGAGGTCAGGACAAGATACTCAGGGTCAGCGGTAGCCGAGCACCGGCGTTCCTGACCGATACCGAAACCCGGAACGTGGATGAGAATAACGACATCTCAACCTTCGTCGCCAAGGTGCTGGCGCTTGATTCGGACGGCGACACGCTCACGTACACGCTGAGCGGCCCCGACGCCGAGTCCTTCAGCATCCCCGATGCCGCCGTTGGAGCGATGTGGGCCAACGTGGCATTTGACTATGAGACGAAGCGTTCATACGAGGTAACAGTCACCGCCACCGACCCGCAGGGTTTGAACGACAGCACCACGTTGACCATCACCGTCACGGACACGGACGAGCCGCCGGCGGTGCCGGGAGCACCGACGGTGTCGGCGAAGGCGGGTACGACCGACAGCCTGGACGTGATCTGGACTGCGCCAGCCAACGCGGGCAAGCCGGGCATCAAGAGCTACGATCTGCAGTACCGGAAAGGCGAAATCGGGGGCTGGACCGACGGGCCGCAGGATCAGACCACCACCAGGGCGACGATTACGGGCCTGGAGGCGAGCAGCTCCTATCACGTCCGGGTACGGGCCACCAACGATGAGGGCGATAGCCCGTGGTCGGTTGCTGGAACCGGGCAGACCGACGCGCCGCGGGCAGTGATCTCGATCGAGATCACCTCGAACCCGGGATCCGACCGGACCTACGCCGCGGGGGACGAGATCGAGGTGACGGTGACCTTCAGCGAGACGGTGGAGGTGGAGGGGACGCCACAGTTAAGGTTGCGAGTAGGGAGCAAGAACCGGACGGCCGGCTACCTGAGAGGCAGTGGCGCGGCGGCGCTGGTGTTCAGCTACGAGGTGGCCCTGAGGGACGAAGACACCGATGGAGTGAGCATTGCTGCCGGCCGCATTGACCTGAACGGTGGGACGATCAAGGACGAGGCAGACAATGATGCGGTGCTGGACCATGAAGTGGTGGCGCCGCAGGCGGGGCACAAGGTGGACGGGGTCCGGCCGGCGTTTCTGAGCGCGGCGGTGGATGGCTCCTCTCTGACGCTGACCTACGGGGAAGCGCTCGATGGGGGATCGAGGCCTGCGCCGGGGGACTTCACGGTGGAGGTGGCGGGTACCGGGCGAAGCGTTTCCGCAGTATCGGTAAGCGGAAGCGTGGTGACCCTGACTCTCGATCCGGCGGTGGAGCACGGGAACACGGGGATTCGAGTGAACTACAGTCCGGGGACGCGACCGATCCGGGATGCGGTGGGCAACGACGCCAGGCCTCTTACGAACCGTGCGGTGGAGAACAACACGCGGGATACGACGGCGCCGGTGATCACGACGACCTCACCGATTCTCGTGCCGGAAAACGAGACGGCGGTGGCGACCCTCAACGCGACGGACGACAACACGCCGATCGACCAACTGACCTGGACCATTCCCTTCGGCACGAACGGCGGCGCGGACGCGGACCGCTTCGCGCTGAGCGACGCTGGCGCCCTGTCGTTCAAGGCGGCCAAGGACTACGAAATTCCGGACGACGCCGACGGCGACCGGACCTATGAAGTCACCGTGCAGGTCAGCGATGGCGACAATTCGGTTGCGGCGGACCTCCTGGTGACGTTGGAGAACGTCCTCGAACTGACCCCGCTCACGGGGCCGCCAATGGTCGATTACCCGGAGAACAAGGCTCTGCGGGTGGCCGCCTATATCGCCTCCTCCGAGGAGGATCGGGAGGGGCTTGACTGGATTCTGTCGGGCGCCGACGCCAACCGGTTCAGCATCGGCAACCCCGGCGGCGTGCTCAGATTCGACATCGACCCGATCGCCCCCGACGTCTTTCTGCAGTTGCCCGACTTCGAGGACCCGGCCGACTCCAATACCGACAATGTCTACTCGGTGACACTGGCGGCCTCGGACGGGACGGACACCGTCACGTTGGATGTGAGCGTCACGGTCGGCGACGAGAACGAGGCGGGGACGCTGAGCCTGGACTCGCCGCGGCCCAGGTTTGGGGAGACCCTGACCGCCAGTGTCACCGATCCCGACGGCGACGTTTCAGCCATCACGTGGAAGTGGGAGCGCTCGGCGGGCCGCAACGCCTGGGTGGTCATCGACGGCACCACGGCAGCCAGCTACACGCCGACGGCCGCCGATACGGGCGCCTACCTGCGGGTGACGGCAGACTACACCGACTCCCACGCTGCCGACCAAAGCGCCCGCGCCGTCTCGGCCGAGGTCGTGGCCGCGGAACTGCTCAATGAACTCAGCGTGACGACAAACGCCTCGACGGCCAACCCCGACAGATGGGCGATGCGACCCGAATTCAGTGCCGATATTCTCCACTACGCCGTCGGCTGCACGGCCACGGACCCCGGTGACACCATGACGCTGGCCTTTGCCGCGGCAAACGCGGGAACGCGCGTGGCCGTCAACGGAGAGCAGGCGGACGACCAGGATGCCACCGTTGAGGTGCCGGTGGAGGGAGACAGCGACAGCGAGGTGCGGATTACCCTCGCGACCGGCAGCACCGGCACGAGTACGACCTACGTCGTGCACTGCATGGACAGCAGGAATCCGGCCATCGAACGCACTATCAAGGAACCGGGAGCTTCGACCGAGCTGATCACGGTCTATGCACAAATTGGATCCTCTAGACACGATATTAGTGCCACCTATCTGGCGATTATCGATGCCAACGGCGTGCCGCGCTGGCAGCGGCGCCTCAACACGCGTGCAACCCATTTCAAGGCCCACCCCGACGGGAAATATCCATACTCCTACGGACATTATCGGCCATCAACTTATAGCTATCGAATGGTCATCCTCGACGAGAACCTTGACGAGGTGGAGAGGGTCACGACCACCGGCGCGCTCCAACACACCGGCGCCCACGACTTTGCGATCAGAGAGAACGGCAACTACGTCTTCGAGGCATACGAGCCCGCCACCCGTGACTTCAGCGCCTATACCGATGAGGACGACAATCCATACGGCACGAGCGAGGCAACGGAGGACTCGGTCATCGAAGAAGTGAACCCGGCTGGAGATCGCGTCTTCTTCTGGAACTCGTGGGATCACATGTACCTGAACGATTGTCTCCAGCACCGGTTTCCCATCGATTACGCCCACATCAACTCGGTGCAGGTCGTCGACGATGCGGACATCATCGCCTCGTTCCGCGGCTGCTCGCAGGTGTGGCGGATCGACCGCGAAACGGAAACCGGGGAATGGCTGTTGGGGCGGAGCAACCGGAGCGACGCGGAGTGGGAGGCGCGCGGCATTCAGAGGCTCAAGATCGTCGGCGACCCCGAGGGAGAGTTCTGCGGGCAGCATTCCGCCCGGCTGATACCCAACGGCCATCTCCTGCTCTTCGACAACGACCACCACTGCCTTGAAGACCCGGAGACGGGCGAGACCCAACGACCGAATTTGGAGTTCAGCCGCGTCGTGGAGTATGCGCTTGACCTCGACAACGGTGAGGCGGTCTTTGTACGCCAGCATTGCCTGGGCAACATCTGCGATCGGATTTCGGCGTCCCAGGGCCACATCCATCGAATGGACAGCGGCCACTGGCTGGTCAGTTGGGGCCGCGGTCCGTCGTACAATTTCCCGGACGCGTCAGTGACCGAGGTCGATCCACTCACCAACGAGGAACTGCTTGCCTTCAAGATCACGCATCCCGGCTACAACGCTGGTGCCGATGTGGCCCAGCCCACCCGGGCCTACCCGGTGGAGTTCGTGGCGCTCGCGGATACGCCCGGCCCGCTGACGGCGGAGATCGTCGAGAGTCCTGCCACTTCGGTGTTCCATCTCGGCCCGACCGATGCACCGAAGGTGGTGCTTGCCTTCAACCAGCCGGTGGTGGACCCGGACCCCGCCGCCACCACCTGGCCATGGGTCAGCGTCCAGGGCGCGACAGTCACAAGCATCTCGGCCCACACCGTACCCGGAGACCCGGCCAATGCCTATCTCTTCACCCTGACTCCCGCGGGCGTTGGCCCGATCACCTTCGCCCTGGTTGCCGGCCAGTCCTGCGCCTCGGGCGGCATCTGCACCGCCGCCGGAACCGTGCTGTCGGCAGTCCCTGCTACGGCGCACACCATCGCTTGGGTCGACACCGTGGCGCCGGCGCTGGCCGCGGCGAACGGAGCCGCGGTGAACGGCGCGACCCTGACGCTGACGTTCGACGAGGCGCTGGCGAGTGCGAATACCGCGGCATCGGCCTTCGCTGTGACCGGCGGGACGACCCGGACGATCTCGGGCGTATCGGTGAACGGTACCGCCGTGCAACTGGCGATCGATCCCCCGATACTGTACGGCGAGTCCGGGATCGAGGTGGACTACACGACCCCTTCGCGGCAAGCGCTGGCAGACGCGGCGGGCAACAAGGTGGCGTCGTTCGAGGATCGGGCGGTCTCGAACGAGACGCCGGCCACGACACTGTCGACCGGGGTGAGTCTGTCGCTCGACACGGCTTCGGTCTCGGAGGGCGGCAGCGCGAAGTCGGTCGCGCTGACCGCCATGCTGAACCGCTCGGCGCGGCCGGCCGCGACGGCGGTGACGGTCGAGGTGGGCACGACCGGCGACACGGCGACGGAGGGAACCGACTACGCGGCGGTCGATGACCTGACGCTGACGATCCCCGCGTACACGACGGGCATCACGGTGCGCTTCACGCTGACGCCGATGAACGACCGGATCGACGAGTTGGGCGAGAGCCTGACGGTGACCGGTTCGACGACCGTCGCCGGCTTGTCCGTGACACCGCCCGGCGGGCTTGCGCTGGACATAGAGGACAACGACGCGGCGCCGTCGCTCGCGCTGTCGGTGAACGCCTCGACGATCAACGAGGACGGGGGCACCGCGGCGGTGACCGTGAGCACCGGCTCGGGCTCGACGTTCGCGACCGCCCAGACGGTGCGGCTCGCCGTGGCGGGCACCGCGACAGAGGCGTCGGACTACACCGTCAGCGTCAAGACGTTGACGCTCCCGGCTGGATCGGGAACGAACGCGTCCATGGTGAGCGCGACCGTGACCGGGTTGGACGACAACCTCGACGACGACGACGAGACCATCGAGATCACCGGTTCCCGCAACGGCGTGGCTTTCGGGTCGCGGCAGACGATAGCGATCGAGGACGACGACTGGCCGGAGCTGACGGTGACGTTCCGCCAGGCGGACTACCGGGTCGCGGAAGGCGCGCATGTCGACCTGCCCGTTACGCTGAGCGCCGCGCCCGAGCGGCAGGTGACGATTCCGATCGGGATCGAGGTTGCCGGCGGCGCGGAGGCCGTCGACTACTCGGTCTCGCCGGCAAGCCTGACGTTCGGGGCGAGCGAGACGGACAAGACCCTGCGGGTGCGCGCGTCGAACGACGGCGCGGTGGATCCGGGCGAGGGCGTGACGCTGAGTTTCGGGACGACGTTGCCCGAACGGATCTCCGAAGGCGGCATCGCGGAAACGACAGTCGCGATCCGCGATACGGACTTCACCTTCGCTCCCGCATTCGCCGCCGGGTCGGGGACGACGGAGTCCGACACCGACGTGTACGCCGTGAGCGAGGCATCGAGAGCCCTGCGCCTGTCGCTGCGGCTGGAGACGCCGCGCGGGGCGCGGGTCGTGGATATTGCGGACCCGGTGGTGGTGTCGCTCGCGACGCGGGAAAACGCCGGAAGCCGGGAGACGGACGAGGACTACGCCACGCAGCGGCGCAGCGGCACGTTCGGGGATTACGGCCAGTATTCGAGGGACCTCTCGTTCGCGCCGGCGGATTTCTCGGACGACGCGGCCTGCGGCTGCGCGCGGGCGCGAAAGGCGGTATCGGTGGACATCTTCGACGACCGGCTGCGCGAACGGGTCGAGGTGTTCGGGCTGCGGCTGTCGCGCAAGAGCCGCCGGCTGTCGGTGCCGAGCAAGGACATCACGGCGAAGATCGCCGAGGACGACGCCGAGCCGGCGCTGACGCTCGACGCGAACCCGGCGAGGATCGCCGAGGCCGGCGGCGTCTCGACGGTGACGGTGAGCACCGGCGCGGGCTCGACGTTTCCGTCGGCCCAGACCATCCGGCTCGAGTTGGGGGGCACGGCGACGCGGGGCGCCGACTATACGATCGACTCGACATCGCTGACGCTGCCCGCCGGCATGGGCGAAGACCCCTCGACCGTGACCACGACGGTGCGAGCTCTGGACGACCCGTTCGACGACAACGCCGAGACGGTGGCGCTGTCGGCGACGCGGGACGGCGTGGAGTTCGCCGGCCGCGCGGTCGCCATCGCCGACGACGACATCGGCTCGACGCGGGTGGACCTGGCGGTGAACCCGGCCCAGGTGCGCGAGGACGCCGGCGCGACGACGGTGCGGGTGACGGCGACGCTGGACGGGGCGGCGCGCGAGGAGGATACCGATGTCGCGGTTACGGTGGGAGCGAGCGGCGACTCGGCGGTCGAGGGGACGGACTACGCGACTGTGCCGGACCTGACCTTGACGATCGACGCGGGCGAGACGACCGCGGAGACGACGTTCCGGCTGGACCCGGCGAACGACAGCGCAGTCGAAGGCGCCAGGACCATCACCGTGGACGGCAGCGCGCCCGGCCTCGCCGTGCGCTCGGCCGACCTGACGCTGAACGACGACGACGTGGAGTCGACGACAGTGACGCTGACGCTGGATCCCCTCGAGGTCGGCGAGAACGCGGGCAGCCGCGCGGTGCGGGTGACGGGGACGCTGGACGGCGGCGCGCGGCCGACGGCGACGGTGGTGGCGGTGACGGTCGGATCGGGGGGCGACTCGGCGGCGGAGGGCGAGGACTACGCCGAGATTCCCGAGCTGGAGCTGACGATCCCGGCGAACCGGACGGACGGAACGGTGACGTTCGCGTTGCGGCCGACGAACGACCGGACCGCCGAAGGGACCGAGACGATATCCGTGCGCGGCGACGTCGCGGGGCTGACGGTCATGCCAGCGGAGCTTGCTCTGGCCGACGACGACGAGCCCTCGACGCGGCTGGACCTGTCGCTGAGCCCGTCGACGGTATCGGAAGCGGCGGCGCCGACGGAGGTGGCGGTGACCGCATCGCTCGATGCCGGGGCGCGCACGTCGGATACGGCGGTGACGGTAACGGTGGGCGCGTCCGCCGATTCCGCGACGGAGGGTCTGGACTACGCCTACATCTCGGTGCTCGCAATTACGGTGCGGGCGAACGAGACCGCCGGACAGACGACGTTCACGCTGAGTCCCGAGAACGATGCGATCGCCGAAGGCGCGGAAACGATCTCGGTTACGGGCCGGGCGATCGGACTGACGGTGGCGCCGGCCGCCCTGACGCTTTCCGACAACGACCGGGCGTCGCGCGTCGTGACGCTGTCCGCGGATCCGGAGTTGGTCTCGGAGGACGCCCCGGCGGACGTGACGGTGACGGCGTCCCTGGACGCCGGGGCGCGGGCGGAGGACACGGGAGTGCGGCTGACGGTGGGCGCGGCGGGCGACACGGCGGTGCCGGGGACGGACTACGAGCGCGTGCCGGAGCGGACGCTGACGATTTTGTCGGGCGAGACGAGCGGGACCGCGACGTTCCGACTCGAGCCGCTCGACAACGACTCGGCGGACGGCGCCAGGACGTTGTCGGTGACGGGCTCGACGACGGTGGCGGAACTGCGGATCGAACCCGCGTCGGGCGCCAAGGTCGCATTGGAGGACGACGACAATCCGGCGGTGTTGGTGACGCCGGATACATTGACCGTAGTGGAGGCCGAGTCCGGCACCTACGCGGTGGCGCTACAGACGCGGCCCACGGCCGATGTCACGGTGACGATCACAGGCGTGTCGGGAGACCTGAGCCTCGACAGGACAAGCCTCGTGTTTGCCGGGGCCGACTGGAGCGACCCGCAAGAGGTGAAGGTGACGGCGGCGGACGACGCCGACAGCGCGCGGGATCCCGACGTGACGCTCACGCATCGGGCGTCGGGCGCGGCGGAGTACCGGGGCTTGCGCGCGGAGCTGGTGGTGTCGATCCGGGAGAACGACCCGAGCCTGGTGTTCAGCGAAACGGCGCTCGCGGTGCCCGAGGGCGAAACGGCGACTTATACCGTCGCGTTGGCAACCGTCCCGACAGCCGACGTGACGGTGCGGATAACCGGCGCATCGGGGGATCTGAGCCTGGATAAGACCGAGCTGGCGTACACGCCGGGCGACTGGGACGACGCGCAAACGATCACGGTCGAGGCGGCCGAGGACGACGACACCTCGACGGACCCGGCGGTGACGCTGACGCACGAAGCGTCGGGCGGGGGATACGACGGCGTCGTCGGAACCGTGCGCGCGACCATCCGCGAGGACGACGGGGATCCACGCCCGCCGCCGCCGCCGCCGCCGGGGCCGGGGCCGGGGCCGTCGCCGCCGCCAAGCAACCGGCCGCCGGTGGCCACGGAGGAAATGACAGCGCGGATACTGGAGGTCGGCGATACGGTGGAGCTGGACGCCTCCGAGCACTTCCGGGACCCGGACCGGCGGCGCATGAGTTTCGAGGCGGAGTCGGCGGACAGCGCGGTGGCGACCGTCGAGGTGGACGATAGCGCGGTCGCCGTGCGGGCGGCGGACCACGGTATCACCACCGTGACGGTGACGGCGGTGGACGACCGGCGGGCGCGGGCGACGCAGAGCTTCGAGGTGACCGTCGGACGACTGGTCTCGTTCGCGAGCGAGGAGGTGGCGGCGGCCGAGGGCGAAACGGCGACCCTGACGGTCGCGATCAGCCGGCCGCGCGACGCGGCGACTTCGCTGGACTATGTCGTCGGCCCGGACGACGACCCGACAACCGCCGACGCGGACGCGGACGACCACGACGGCATGGCGGGGACGGTCGTGATCGCCGCCGGGGCGACGGAGGCGACGATCGCCATCGCCGTGCGCGACGACGACGACATCGAGCCGCCGCGGGAGACCTTCGCGGTGACGCTGCGGCGATCGGCCGAGCAGGCGCGCGACTTCGGGCTGGGAGTCGCCGCCGTCCGCGTGAGGATCGACGAGGGGGTCTGCGACCGGACGCCGCAGGTGCGCAATGCGTTGCGCCGCTCGCTGCCGTGCGCGCGGGTGTCGGAGAGCGACCTGGCGGGAGTTCGGACGCTGGATCTGTCGGACACCGGGCTGGCCGCGTTGCGGCCCGCGGACTTTTCCGGACTCGACAACCTGCGGGCGCTCGACATGTCCGGCAACTCCCTGGCTTCCCTGCCGGACGGCGTGTTCGCGGGTCTGGGCGCGTTGTCCGAGGCGCGGTCGCAGGACAATCCCGGTTCGCCGTTCGTCCTGCGGGTCGAGTTGGCGCGGACGGACGGGCCCGCGTCGGCGCCGAGTCCGGCGCGCCTCGCGACGCGGGTCCGGCAAGGCGCGCCGTTCCCGCTGCGCGCCGGCCTGAAAGCGGTCGGCGGCGCCCTGTCGGACGCGTCGGTCGTCGCGACCGGCATGATGGAGAGCGCCCCGATCTCGGTCGCGCGGACATCGGCGGGCGCGACTCGGGTGCAGTTGGCCTCGACGCCATCGGTGCCGGACACGCGCTGCGGGAGGTTCGGCCGCTACTTGTGCTATCGCGGATTCGCGACGGCGATCGGCGCCCCGCTGGTCTTGTTCAAGGACCCGCCCGAAGTCCGCGGATCCGTGCCGGCGACCGACCTCGCCGCCGAGAACGACTCCATGCGCATATCGCTGTCGGAGCTGTTCGTCGCGGTCGACGGCCGTCCGCTGCGCTACGCGGCGCGCTCCAGCGATCCGGGGCTCGCCGGGGCGGAGGTGCGCGGGGGAGTGCTGATCGTGGTGTCGGGCGAAGACGGACGCGAAGGCACGGCGACGATCACCGTGACCGCCACCGACGCCGACGGGCTGTCGGCCGAGCTGACGTTCGAGGTGACGCTGGAGTCGATGCCGCGGGGGTTCATGCGCGGCTGGCGCCGGGCGCTCGTCGAGGGGATCATCGAATAAGTGCAAATTGGGCGGGCAGTCAGCGGTTCGAAGGCCGCTTTCGTGGACAATGTTCCGTTCAGGTGAACACTCGCCAAGTGATGGCGACCACGAACGCGAGAACGAAACTCAGCATCCACTGGAGTAAGCGAATCGCGCCTCCATGTTTTACGTCCACTGCGGCGATCTTCCCATCAAGGGTCGCGGCCGCTGCGGTGATCTCCCCGCGAAGGGTCGCGACCGCCGACTCTATATCAGCCTTGGTCGCGAGCTGGTCGACCAGCTCCGCGCCGATGGCGTCGGCCATCGCCTCAGCTTGTTCGGCCGGAACACCAGCATCTTTCAGGCGACGGGCGTAGCGAACCGTATCGATCACGGTCACTGCCATGACAGCGATGGTACCGCGATTCGAGGGTGGAACGGTACGCGCTGGTCGGCCATCGCGGGACCTTGAGGGGAAGCGGCCGCCAGTGGGCTGAAGGCTCCTCGATCTCAGGCCTCACACGTGCTGCCAAGCTTCGTTCCTCCGTTGTCGGGTCGACTAGCGATGGAGTGCCTCACCCTTCGGATGCGCGTTCAGAGCCAGGTGATCGCCAGCGTCGCGGTCCCCAGAAGCAGGAAGAAACCGCACATATCGGTGACCGTCGTCAACACTGGCCCCGAGGCCACGGCTGGATCGGCTCCAAAGCGCTTGAGCAACAACGGCACGGTTCCGCCAATGGACACCGCAATCAGCGTATTGACCGCCAACGCCAGGGCCACCACAGCACCCACGAGACCGCCCTTCCACACCCAAGCGACGGCACCCAGCAACGCGCCGAGGGCCATGCCATTCAATATTCCGACCTTGGCCTCCTGCCACCAGACGCGCAGGACGTCGCGCGGGTTCGCAACGCCGAGCGTAAGTTCGCGCATGCTGACGGCGACGGCCTGGTTGCCGGAGCAACCGCTCATGTCGGAGACGATGGGCAGGAAAACGGCCAGAGCGATGACTGCGGCCAGGGTTGCTTCGAACGCCGCGATCACGCTCACCGAAATCATGTTCAGCACGATGTTGATGGACAGCCACGACAGCCTGCGGCGCGAACGCAGCCCCAGGGACATGCTGCGCAATTCTTCGCCCCCGACGATCCCCTGGGACTTCAGATGGTCCTCGGCGGCCCGTTCCGCCAGCGCATCGTCCACATGCTCGCGCTCGACGACGCCGAGCAACGTCCCGCTATCGTCGGTCACCGGCAGCGACAGGACCTCGGCTTCCTCCAGACACGCATCGACCGTGATCAGATCCGCCTCGGCGTTGATGGCGGTCGCGGGCGTCATCAACTCCCTGATGGCCATCGATGGCGGGGCGGCAACGAGGTTCCGGGTCCGAACCACGCCGATGAGACGACCTTCGGAATTCACCACGTAGGCGACCCTGACCAGGTAGGGCGAGAGCTCGCGATCGCCCGAGGTCAGATTCTCCAACACTTCTCGCGCCGATGCGGTTGCCGGGAAAGCGAGGAACTCCCGCACCATGAGACCGCCCGCGGACTCGGCGGGATAGGTCATCAACTCGCGCGCATCGGCAGCCGTTTCCGGCGCCAGCGCACCGAGGATGCGGTGCCGGTCCTCCTCCTCCACCTCCGCGAGCACGTCGGCGCGTTCGTGACTCGGCAATGCCGTTACGATGGACGCCGCATCCTGCACCGGCAACGCCTCGATGAGATCGGCGGCGACGTCGTCGGGCACGACCTCGATGAACTCCGCCGCGATCTCCGGCGCCAGCGCCGACAAGATCGCTTGGCGCTCGTCCTCGTCGAGGCGGAACATCGCGCGCACGACATCGGCGCCCGACAACGTGGCGAAATATGCATCGACCGCCACGGGATCGTCGGCAATCAGCGTCCTGAGCCGGGCGAAGGGCTCAACTTGTGCGGTATCCAAGTGGTGTGTCCTCCTAATCGTCGAGTAGAAGTAATTGTCCGGCTTGGGCACCGCGCTCGCGGCGACCCGGACAGCCCGGTGTTCGGGCTCAATACCAGTATTGGTGAGCGCGGCTCGGGTTAGAGCTTATCGCCAGACGATGGCCCGGACGCTATTTCCGGTGAACCCCGGTCGAGGAGGCCACCAGCACCACATCCGGACGGTTCGCGGCGAATATGCCGTTGACGACGACCCCGACGATATCGTTGATGGCGGTCTCCAGCGCGTCCGGGTCGTCGATGGACAGGTCCCGCACATCGAGGATGACGTTGCCGTTGTCGGTCACCACGCCTTGGCGGTATTCCGGCCTGCCGCCCATGCCCGCCAGCTTGCGCGCGACGAGTCCCCGCGCCATGGGTATGACCTCCACCGGTAGCGGGAAGCGGCCCAGCCGGTCAACCAGTTTTTCGTCGTCGACGATGCAGATGAATTCGTCCGCCGAGGCGGCGATGATCTTCTCGCGCGTCAGCGCTCCCCCGCCGCCCTTGATCAGCGCGTTGGAAGAATCCACTTCGTCCGCGCCGTCCACGTAGACGAGCACGGCGGAGGCCGCATTCAGATCGATCACGGGGATGCCTCGAGCGCGCAGTTGAGCGCTGGACGCTTCCGAACTCGACACGGCGGCGTCGAACTTGTGTGCGCACGCGGCCAACGCATCGATGAAAAAACGCACGGTCGATCCCGTGCCGATGCCGACGACCGCGTCGCGCGTCAGTTTGGGTTCAACGAGTTCGAGCGCCGTCCGCGCCGCGTCCTGTTTGAGTTGGTCGCGCGCCATGCTAAGCGGACGCGTCGGCCGACTCGCCATCGGCTTCCGAGGGCAGCACGTAGCGCGCGAATTCCTCTTCGAAAGCTAGCTGCGTCGGATTCTGAATGCGGTCGACGAAAAGGCGACCGTCGAGGTGATCGAATTCGTGCTGAAAGACCGTCGCAAGGAACCCCTTGGCTTCCAGTTCGCGCTGCTCGCCTTGCAGGTCGAGATGACGCACGCGAATGTGCTGCGGGCGCTCGACGAAGCCGCGCAGACCCGGTATCGACAGGCAGCCTTCCCAGTACCCGGCCGCAGACTCATCCACGATCTCTATTTCGGGATTGACGCAAATGGTGAGCGGCATGTGATCGAGTTCGCCGTAGCGCGTCGGTCCGCCGGGAATCTCGATTAGCGCCAAGCGTACGCTTTCGTTCACCTGGGGTGCCGCCAAGCCGATTCCGCCATAGTCGTGCAGCGTGTCGATCATGTCGGAAACGAGTCGGTGCAGGGCCTCGCTTTGCAGTTCCTCGCTCCGCAACGGACGCGCGCGTCGGCGCAGCACCGGGTGTCCGAGGCGGATGACCTTGCGAACTGCCATGCGGTCAGTATAACCGCAGGCCCGCGCCGCGCGGCGTGAAGTGACGCCATCCCCGCTCGGTCACGACAGCGTCCAGCGGCACGTCCCAATCGCGGTGCGAGATGTGTTGGAGGCGTTGTAATTCATGCGCGACGCCGATCATCAGCGGGCGTTGCGCCGCCGCGAAGTAGCGGTCGTAGAAGCCCCCGCCCATGCCGATCCGCCGACCTTCGTCGCTGAAGGCAACGAGCGGCATCAGCACGACGGAGAGCGAGATCAAGGGCACGCAACGCCCGGCGGCGGGCTCCGCTATACCGAAGCGGTTGCGGCGCAGGGGATCGCCCAGACGGTAGCGGCGAAAGGTCATGAGCCGCACCGATTCGACGACAGGCAATGCGATCCGGGGATGCCGGGCAATGAATGGCCACAGGTCCAATTCACCGTCCGTCGCCGCATAGGCGGCCACGCGGCCGCGCAACATGATCGCCGAAGTGAACAGATGCCGGCACACGTCATGCGCATGACGCCTCTGATCGGCAGCGGACAATGCGCGGCGACGTTGGCGGATGTCTTTGCGCAGCGTCACCTTGCTGGACGGCGAGCGATGCCACCAGTGAAGCCTGCTCGCCGGAATGACGCAGGCCGGCGACTTCCAGGCGAGCCCGATACGCAGTGTATCTGTATCGTTGCGGGCGCTTGCCGCGTTGATGAGGTGGTCTCCCGAGTGCGCCGCTGTCTGGACTGCCTGAACCGTTGTGGTTCAGGTCGGGGATTCGTATGTGCCCAAGGCGTCCCGCAGCATGATCCCGGACGCCGGAACCGGCGTCGGGCGGCAGCATAGGGCTTGCTCACCGGCTCCACAGCGGAGCCCCCTTATTTTTTTCTAACGGCTCAAGGACTGTACCGACTGGCGAACACCCCAGGAGACTGACCGCAGTATATCCCAACCGCTCAACGCGTCACGCGCGACGAATGCCGCGCCAGTGCCACAAAAACATTAGCGTTCGCGTTCCGCCAGGGCTGCAGTGACGCGTTGCGCCATGCGGCCAGCTTTTTCATCGGTATCGGACATCATGCGCGCAAGGCGTTCTTTCATTTGGAGGTATTCATGCGCATAGTTGAGCGCCGCCATCACCGCGATGCGGTCGAGGCCGACAACCTTGCCCGCCCGTCGAATGTCCCGCATGCGCACGCTGAGAGAGCGCGCCGCGCGCACCAGATCGTCAACTTCGTCATGCCCGCAACTTACCTCGTAGTCCTTGTCGAGGATCTTGACGGTGACGGTCGTCGTATCGTTCACGGTGTCTTCTCAAGCGCTTTCAGGCGGTTGATCATCGATTCCACCCTAGTCTTCGCAAGTTCATTCTTTTCGATCAGCTTGGCACGGTCCACTGTCAAGGATTGCTGCTTTGCCCGAAGTGCCCGATTCTCCACGGCCAACTCTTCGCAAAGTTTGATCAACTGGTCGATTCTGTCTTCGAGAAGGGCCAGGCCAGAGGAGGACATCGGCTTTCGTGCGTTGCGGATGGGCGTAGTGTGAACCGGATAGCCGTTCATGTGAAGCGTGGTCGGCAGCGCTTTGTTTCGTGGAAAGTGCCCCACGGTCGGCGCCTTCGGCTTCGCCCGTGGCCCGGCCCAGCTCGTCGACCATGGAACAAGCGCCCCCGGTCGCTGGCGCTCCCCGGACACCCTTAGTTCCATGGAAGTTGATAGCATTGACGCAACTCATCGGCTGCATTCGCATGAACACTCGTCGCGCATCCGAGCCGCCCGGCCGGCCGGTTCCAGACCACGAAAAAGGAAAACCGCGCATCGAAGCGACGGAATTCCGTGCCCGCCGCGAGCGCCTGATGGCCGCCCTCACCGGCAATGACATCGCCGTCGTTCCCGGCGCGTCGATCCGCTATCGCAATCGCGACACCGAATATCCGTTCCGCCAGGACAGCGACTTCTACTACCTCACGGGATTCGAGGAACCCGACAGCGTACTGGTGCTCGCGCCCGGGGCGGAATCGGGCGCGACGGTACTGTTTTGTCCAGAGCGCGATCCGGCGCGCGAACAGTGGACAGGGGAACGGCTGGGACCCGAACGCGCGCCCCAAGCTCTGGGCGTCGATGCCGCTTTCCCCAACTCCGAACTCGACGATGTCCTGCCCCGCATTCTCGATGGCCGCTGGTGTGTTCACACCGTATTGGGCGAATACCCGGAATTCGACCAGCGCCTGATCGCATGTGCGTCCAGCGCCCGCGCGCGCGGAGCGAACGTCGGCGGGTGCGAGTTCCGACCTCTTCAGCGCCTGCTGCATGAGCAACGCCTGTTCAAATCCCGGGCTGAACAGCGGCTGATGGCGGCTGCGGGCACCATTACCGCCCACGCGCACATCGACGCGATGCGGCGTTGCCGGCCCGGGTTGAGCGAAACGCAACTGGAAGCGGTGCTGATGCACGCGTTCATGCAAGCCGGGGCGCGCGAGCCGGCGTATCCGTCGATCGTCGCCGGCGGAAACAACGCCTGCGTAATGCACTACGTCAGGAACGACAGTCTTCTCCGGGACGGCGATCTGGTGCTGATCGACGCCGGTTGTGAACTCCAGCACTACGCGTCGGACGTAACCCGAACGTTTCCGGTCAACGGCGCGTATACGCCCCGGCAGCGGGAACTCTACGAACTCGTGCTGGCCAGCCAGGCCGCAGCATTGGAGGCTGCCGCGCCGGGGGCGCACTGCGCTGCGCCGCAAGACGCGGCAACCCGCGTGCTCGCCGCGGGACTGATCGACCTCGGCCTGCTGCCGCCAGGACTCGACGAGGCATTGGAGACCGGGACGTACCAACGGTTCACCGTGCACCGCTGCTCGCACTGGCTCGGTATCGACGTACACGATGTCGGCGAATACCGCTGCGACGGGGACTGGCGCAAACTGCAGGCTGGCATGGTATTGACGATCGAACCGGGCCTCTACATTCCCGACAGCGCGGCGTTCGACGATATCGATGAAGCGTGGCGCGGCATAGGCATTCGCATCGAAGACGATGTGCTCATCACCGCGTCCGGCAATACGGTGCTGTCCGACACCGTTCCAAGAGCAGTGGACGATATCGAAGCGCTGATGCGGCGTTAGTGCCACACTCCAAAAAGCGCACGAATCCGGTTCGCCACTGTCATAGCTGAAGTTCCTTCCGCTCGCCGGGTGGGCGAGAATCCACACAATGACATCAGGCGCAAACAATCGGGGTAGTGCATTGTCGTCTGACGCCGACCTCTACGATGTCGCAGTTGTGGGCACCGGGCTCGTTGGCGCCGCGGCGGCGCTGACACTCGGCCGAAGCGGTTCTCGCGTCGCCCTGATCGATCAGCGACGCCCGTTTGAGGCGGCGGGTCGACTCGGGTTCGATATCCGCTCCGTCGCCCTTTCGCGATCTTCGCTCGATCTGATAGGCGTCGAAATCGCCGCAAGTGCCCCACAGCCGGCGCCTTCGGCTCCGCCCGCGGCCCGGCCCCGCTCGTCGACCATGGAACAACCGTCCCCGGTCGCTGGCGCTCCCCGGAGACGTTTGTTCCATGCAAGTCCTATCGATCAAATGTGCGTGTGGGAAGAACACGGCAGCGGTCGTCTCACGTTCAGCGCAAACGAGGCTGGCGTGGATGCCCTCGCCTGGATGGTGGAATCGAGCGGCGTTTGCGTCGCGCTGTGCGACGAATGCGACGGCTTGCCCAACGTCGACTGGATCGAAGGCATTGTTTCCCGGGTCGTATCCCAAAACACGGCGGTAACCCTGGAGTTGAAAAACCGTTCGGTCTCCGCGCGGCTGCTGGTCGCCGCCGACGGTGCCGAATCGAGGGTGCGAGAGTTGGCGGGCGCTGGCCTGGTCGACCGGGGCGGCGGCGACGCGGCGGTCGCGACGGTGGTCCGGGCTGAACGCCCGCATCGGGGCGTTGCCTATCAGCGTTTTTCCGCCACGGGGCCGTTGGCGTTCCTTCCGCTCGCCGATCCCTTGTGCTGCGCCGTCATCTGGAGCGCCAAGCGCGATACCGCCGACGAACTTGCCGCGCTCGACGATGCGGCATTCGCCGAGGCGCTGGAGGTCTCCTCCGAACGTGTATTGGGACGCATTGCGGAGGTCGATCGAAGGTTCACGTTCCCGTTGCCGCAACGCGTCGTCCGGGACTTCAACCCGGCACCGAGAATCCTGCTCGTCGGCGATGCGGCGCATACGCTGCATCCGCTCGCGGGGCAAGGGGTCAATCTCGGTCTGGAGGATGTCGCCGGCATTGCCGAGGAAGCGCAACGCGACCCAACGGATCTCGGTCGATCCGGTCGCTGGCGCGGTTTCGCGTTGCGGCGGCGGGCCCGTGCGGAGGTGATGATCGCGCTCATGCGCGGATTGCGCGACGGGTACGCCTACGGCGGCCCCGTCGGCCGGTGGATCCGGAACAGCGGCGTCAGGTTGATCGATGCCGCACCGGCGATAAAGCACCAGCTTGTTCGCGAGGCGATGGGCATGGGTGTCCTTAAGAAGTTCGCATGAACGCCAAAGCGCCTTTCCGCACCCCGCTGTTCGATACCCACACGGCGGCCAACGCGAAGATGACCGAGTTCGCAGGCTGGGCCATGCCGATCCGCTACGGTTCCCAGGTCGAAGAACATCGCGCGGTGCGGGCCAGTGCCGGCATGTTCGACGTTTCGCACATGACGGTAGTCGACTTCCAGGGCGGCGGCACCATGGCGTTCCTCCGGTATGTCGTAGCCAACGACGTGGGCAAGCTAAAGGCATCGGGGATGGCGCTATACGGCGTTTTGCTGAACGAGGCGGGCGGCATCATCGACGACGTGATCGTCTACCGCCGGGACGGGGGCTACCGCGTCGTCTCCAATGGGGCGACACGCGACAGGGTCATCGCCTGGTACGCCGCGCGTGCCAAGACGTTCGACACTGCGTTGGTGGAGCGGGACGACGTCGCCATGATTGCCGTGCAAGGCCCCGAAGCCATAGCACGGTTTACGCAAGCGACCCGACTGGCGCAGGTGGCCGAACTCAAGCGATTCCATGCCCTGGAAGTTTCCCGCCCCGACGTTTCCGGTGGTGATCGTTCCGCGCACGCTGGCTGGATGATCGCCCGCACCGGATACACCGGAGAGGACGGAGTCGAGGTCATGCTGCCCGCCCGGGATGCGCCCGGGTTGTGGCACGCATTGGCGTCGGCGGGTGTTCGCCCTGCGGGTCTTGGCGCAAGGGACACGTTGCGGCTGGAAGCCGGCCTCAACCTGTATGGCCAGGACATGAATGAGAAGACCACGCCGCTGGAGTCGAACCTCGCCTGGACCGTGGCATTCGAACCGGTAGAACGGGATTTCATCGGCCGCGCGGCGCTCGAAGCGCAACGCGCGTCCGGGGTAGGGAACAAACTGACCGGCGTCGCGCTCAAAGATCGCGGGGTCATGCGCCGGGGCATGAAGGTGATCACCAACGCCGGCGACGGCGAGGTTCGAAGCGGTATTTTTTCCCCCACGTTGGGTTACAGTATCGGCCTCGCGCGGGTGCCGCGGGCCGCCACTGGCGAGGTCGGTATTCTCATCAGGGGGCGGGAAAGACGCGGTCGAATCGTCAGACCGCCCTTCGTTGCAAAGAGGAAATGACGGCAGAATCCCGGACAGATACATGACTGACACGCCGACTGAAGCCAGGTACGCGGAGACACACGAATGGGCCCGGCTCGACGACGACGGCAATGTCGTCGTCGGCGTCAGCGACTATGCGCAGGAGCAACTCGGGGACGTCGTATATGTCGAACTTCCGGAAGTCGACCAGCAGGTGGACGCCGGAGCGGAAGCCGGCGTGGTGGAATCGGTCAAAGCGGCATCGGACATCTACGCGCCGGTGTCCGGGACGGTGGTTGCCATCAATATGTCGCTGGCCGATACACCGGAAATTGTGAACCAGGATCCTTATGGCGACGGCTGGTTCTTTTCCATCGAGCCAACGACGCCCGACGAACTGGCCGACCTCATGGATGCGGCCGAGTACTCGGAATTCTGCGAAGCGAGCGAAGTCGGAGAGTAACTTCCATGAAACAAACGCCTCTGGGGAGCGCCAGCGACGAGGGGCGATTGTTCCATGGTCGACGAGCGGGGCCGAGCCACAGCCGAAGCCGAAGGCGTCGGTTGTGGGGCACGCTCACGCTGCGCGCAATGCCCGCGACATCGGCCGCGCCATGACGCACTGCGACGACTACGAGACGATGCCGTAGCGATGCCTTTCATCCCACACACCACAGCCGACATGGCATCCATGATGGCGGTCGTCGGCGTCGCGGATATCGACGAACTATTCGACGAGATTCCGGTGAACCTGCTCAGTAGGGTTCCCAATAGGGTTCCCAGTAGGGATCAGGGCGACGGTGGTCATGCCGTGGGCATGTCGGAAATGGAAATGCTACGCCGCATGGAGGAACGCGCGCGCGCGGACGAGACCGGGCCGTGCTTCCTCGGTGCCGGCGCCTACGACCACCACATTCCGTCTGCGGTCTGGGACCTCGCCAGCCGGGGCGAGTTCATGACCGCCTATACGCCGTACCAGGCGGAAGCGAGCCAGGGAACGCTGCAACTGGTCTACGAGTTCCAGACCATGATGGCCGAATTGACGGGCATGGATGTTTGCAACGCGTCGGTGTACGACGGCGGCTCGGGACTCGCCGAAGCCATCCTGATGGCGGTTCGCGCGGGTGAGAGGCGGTCGAGAGGGAGGCCGGCGGGCGGAAGGCGGAGCGTGGCTCTGGCCGGTGCGGTGCATCCGCACTATGTCGCGGCAGCGCGCAACATTGTCCGCCACCAGGACATCGAGATCGTACAACTGCCGTACGGCGAGGACGGGTTGGCGGACGCGGCGCTGCTGAGCCAACTACCCGAGCCGCCCGCGGCGGTCGTCGCGCAGCAGCCCAACTTTTTCGGACTGCTGGAAAATGTCGACGCGGTGACGGACCAGGCGCACGAATGCGGCGCGTTGACAATCGCCTGCGTCAACCCGTTGACCCTCGGCTTGCTCAAGCCGCCCGCCGACTGGGGTGCCAGCGGCGCGGATATCGTGTGCGGCGACGGCCAACCACTCGGCATCCCGATGGCTTCCGGCGGGCCGTCTTTCGGTTTCATCTGCACGCGGCAATCGTTGGTGCGACAAATGCCGGGTCGTATTGTCGGCGGCACTCGGGACCTCGACGGCAAGCCCGGTTTCACGCTGACGCTGCAGGCGCGCGAACAGCACATCCGACGGGCCAAGGCCACCTCCAACATTTGCACCAACCAGGGTTTGCTGGTGACCGCCGCTACCGTCTACATGAGCCTTCTCGGACCCGAAGGTTTGCGCAACGTCGCCGCCGCCTGCCACGCGCGAACGCGCGATCTTGTGGCCGCGCTGGACATGCCGCAGCGATTTGGCGCGCCATACTTTCACGAATGTGTCCTGCATCTGGCGCGACCGGCACAGGCGGTTGTCGAAGCATTGGCGGCGCGGGGCATATTGGGCGGACTTGCGCTTGGACCGTACTTCAGCGATCTCACCGACTGTCTCCTTGTATGTGCGACGGAAAAGCGCACGGCCAAGGACATCCGCCAGTTTGCCGATGCCTTGAAGAGTCTGTTGTGAAAGCCTCCTGATGGAAACGATATTCGATCTCGCCCGAGCGGACCGGCGCGCCAGCGCCCAGGTTCCGCCGCCCGAATCCATCGAAGACCTGCCCCGGTCGGCGTTGCGGGAACGGCCTCCCGCGTTGCCGGAGGTTTCGGAGCTTCAGGCCGTGCGGCACTACACGCGCCTGTCGCGCCGCAATTTCTCCATCGATACGCAGTTCTATCCGCTCGGGTCGTGCACGATGAAGTACAACCCGAGGGGCGCGCACCGGGCGGCAAGCGCCCGCGGCTTTCTGGACCGGCATCCCCTGGCCCCGCTGTCCGTAAGCCAAGGCTTCCTGGCGTGCCTCTACGATCTGCAGGAAATCCTAGAGGACGCGACGGGCATGCACCGCGTTTCGTTGACGCCCATGGCCGGCGCCCAGGGCGAATTCGCCGGCGTCGCCATGATCCGCGCATATCACGCCGCTCGTGGCGATACCCGACGCAACGAGATTCTCGTACCCACAACGGCGCACGGCACCAATCCCGCGACGGCCTCGATGTGCGGCTGCGTGGTGCGCGAGGTGGCGGTTGGTGATAACGGCGATGTGGATATAGAGGCCCTGGAGGCGGCGGTGGGGCCGGCGACAGCGGGACTCATGACCACCAATCCGTCCACTTGCGGCCTATTCGAACGGCGAATCGAGGAAATCGCCGCCATCGTTCACGACGCCGGCGGCTTGCTTTACTACGACGGCGCGAACCTGAATGCGGTCCTGGGCAAGGTGAAGCCGGCTGACATGGGTTTCGATGTCCTGCACCTGAACCTGCACAAGACCTTTGCCACGCCCCACGGTGGTGGCGGCCCCGGCTCGGGGCCGGTGGGAGCCGGGGAGGTGTTGGCACCCTACTTGCCAGGGCCGCTCGTAGAGAAGACGCCAAGCGGCTATCGATGGACACAACCCCCGCAAACCATCGGTCGGCTGTCCGCCTTCATGGGCAACGCGGGCATTCTCCTGCGCGCTTTGGCCTATGCCCTGATGCTCGGCGGCGACGGCATGCGCCGTGTGGGCGAGTTCGCGACGTTGAACGCCAACTACCTGGCCGCCAGGCTGCGGCACGCGGGTTTCGACATCGCCTACCCGGACCGGCGCGCCTGTCACGAGTTCATCGTGACGCTGGCCACACAGAAACGCGAATTCGGCGTCTCCGCCATGGACTTCGCGAAGCGCCTGCTCGACTACGGCGTGCATGCGCCGACCACTTACTTTCCGCTGCTGGTGCCGGAGTGTTTTCTCATCGAACCCACCGAGACGGAGTCGAAGGAAGCGATAGACGCGTTCGTGGAAGCGATGACCAGTGTCCTCGCCGAAGCCGCTTCCAACCCGGAACTCGTCAAGTCGGCACCGCACAATCTGCCTGCCAAGCGTCTCGACGACGTGGAAGCGGCGCGCACGCTGAACCTGCGTTGGCGGCCCGAAAGGTAAGTCAGGACACGATTCTTCTGAATTCGTCCATGGAGTCGATGGGCGGCGAGCATTGCAACCCCCGACACACGAAGGCCGTGAGCCGCGCGCGGGCGTCGGCGTCGACGAGCCGAGGCAGGTAGTCCGGCGCGTCCGCGGCTTCGTAGGGAATTCCATAGACCTGGCGCCATGGACGATAGCCTTCGCGCGCAATATCGAGCCAGGCGTCAAGCGCGTCGACCGGTCCCCGCACAATAATCTGCTCGGGCGCGTAGGCGTTGGCCTCCACGGCGGACAGGAGCGTGCAGTGCCCGTCGGGATATTGCTCGACGGCACCGCGCAGCGCCCGGAGCGTACCGGCGGCCGCGTCGAGATAGCGCGCGTCCGCGAACAGGTGACCAAGGGCGATCAGGCCGCAGGCGGCCGTGCCGTTGCCGGCCGGTAGCGATTCGTCGAGGGTCGGTTTGGGCCGATGGATAAGCGTCTCGTGATCGTGGGCGGTGAAAAAGAAGCCGCCGTCTTCGGCATCGTAGAACTGCCGGATCATGGCGTCGGCCAAGCCCTTCGCGAACGCCGCGTCGATGTCGCGCCAGGCGGCGGAGAGGAGTTCGATCAGTCCCTCGAGCATATTGGCATAGTCGTCCAGATAGCCCGCGTACCTGGCGACGCCATCGCGCCAGGTTGCCGTCAGGCGCTCACCATCCCAAAGGTTCTCGCGAACGAAGTCGGCTGCGCGCTGCGCCGATGTCAGCCAGGCCGGCTCGCCCAAGCGCACCGCTGCCCGCGCCATGCCCCGAATCGCCAGTCCGTTCCACGCCGTGAGCACCTTGTCGTCCTTGGCTGGAGGCACGCGGGTGTCGCGCTCCGCCAGGAGCTTGGATTTCGCCGACGCGAGCAGTCCCTCCCCTGCCGCCGGCTCGAAGCCAAGGCGGTCCACTACCGAACGCCACGCATCACGCCGGCGGAAGTTCCATTTGCCCTCGAAATTGGCCGGTTTGTCCAGGCCGTAAAGCGTCGCCACCAGCAGGTATTCTTCTGCCGTCAGCAAGCGCTTCACCGCATCCCGGCGCCAAACGTAGTACTTGCCTTCCTCGCCCTCGGAGTCCGCGTCCAAGGCTGAAAAGTACCCGCCTTCGGGATGCTGCATGTCGCGGGCGATCCAGCCCGCGGTCTCGCGCACGGCCGCCTCGAACAGGGAATCTCCGCCGAGAGCAAACGCGTCGGCATAGAGCGCCAGCAGCGAACCGTTGTCATACAACATCTTCTCAAAGTGCGGGATCTCCCAATTCCGGTCTGTCGCATAGCGGCAGAACCCGCCGCCGACATGGTCGTAGATGCCGCCGCGCGCAATTCTCGTCAGCGTGATCATCGCCATATCGAGCGCATCGCCGTCGCGTTTGCCCGCCTCTTCCGAAAAAAAGCCGGAAAACGCCCAGTGGCGCAGTACCCGCTCTATCGAACTCGGCATCGGGAACTTGGGCGCCGTGCCGAACCCGCCCTCGGCGGCATCGAACCTGGCGGCGAGTTCATCTCGGGCCCGCTTGAGAAGTTCCGCGTCCGGGAGGCCTTCCGGGGCGATGCCCGTCGGCTGCAACCGCGACATCGCTTCGGACAGTCTTTCGCCCTGTCCTCCAAGCGCGGCGCGCCGCGTCCGGTATGCCTCGTCGACGCGCAGGAGGAGGTCGGCGAAGCCCGGAAGATTGAACCGGGGCGTGCGAGGGAAGTAAGTGCCCGCGAAAAACGGCAACAACGTCTGGGGGTCGAGGAAAACCGTCAGCGGCCAGCCGCCCCCCCGCCGCGTGAGCAGTTGGTGCGCCAATTGATAGATCTTGTCGAGGTCCGGCCTTTCCTCCCGGTCGACCTTTATGTTGACGAAGTGCCGGTTCATGACTTCCGCGGTCTTCGAGTCTTCGAACGACTCGTGGGCCATGACGTGGCACCAGTGGCAGGCGGAATAGCCGACGGACAGCAATATCGGCTTGTCTTCGTCGCGCGCCCTTGCAAGCGCCGCATCATTCCAGGGGTGCCAATCGACGGGATTGTCGGCGTGCTGCCTCAGGTAGGGACTGGTTTCTTCGCGAAGCCGATTCATTTCCACTCGATAATGCGCTTTGGCGGATCATAGCTTAGCGGTCCCCGCTCCTGACTGCGGGGCTTCTCGAACCCGGCGAGCGTCAGCGCCTCATCGAGCGCGACTCCCGCATCAACGAGAGTCTTGACTGCTCGGCTCTGGCTCACCACGTCGCGCCCGCCAAGCGCAGCCGTCGACAGCGCTATCGCGGGATTGAGCTTGCGCAGCTGTTCTTCGACAACACGAACCAAAGGCTCGACCGTGGAACGCTGGAACCATCTGCTGGTCTCGCGCGTTGCGCCGCCACCCGCTCCGGCGGGATCGATCAGCGAGGGCGGGACGCCAAGCGCCGAATACGCGGCCATCGACAGCCTTTGGTGCAGTTTCACAATCTCCTCGGTCAGCGCTCCCGCCAATCCGACCGCGCGAGCGGGAACGCCGGAACCGACTGTCTCGCCCGGCAGCGGCCGTCGCGCGCTAACTCAATCCGTGCTAGCTCTTGCCACCGTGAAGTCGTTCCTTAAGACAGCCGTTTTTTGTGTTTGTGGTGACGTTCGTCACGCTCATCGTCGCTCCGCATTTCCTGTAGCGGTCGCGTTCAGCCTAGCGCCCGCGACACCTGCCTAGTGTTCCGTCAAGTCTAAAAATGCGAGTGTAGCTGCGAGGGATTTTTGGTTCCTGGCAAGGCGCGCCGACGCGGTGTGGCAGGCCCCACACAAGGAGGAGCAACGAAGTCCAGGGGCCAAAAAGACCCGCAGATACCCGTAGATTTGGGCTTGACGGAGCACTAGTGGTGCGACAGGCTGGAGAGATCGCAGACGCCGCTCGCTAGAGAGCGTCCATCGGCGGTGATTCTGGTCGCTACGTAAGAGTTCCGGGCGGCAACTCGAAAAAGCGCTCTATGTCGCGGAGAACTCCGCTCGGGTATTCCGTCTTATCTCCGTGATATTTGATCGGATAGTGAACGTTGGTACCCGCGTGAGCGATCATGCGGTGACTGCCTTTTCCGCGATCAACAAAAACTTGAAAACGAGGATCGTGGTTGCACAGTTTTCTGATCAGTTCGCGATAGCTGCGGGTCATCCAGACAGCGCCGTGAATGCTTCTCCTGTTCTTCTCGGTCGTGGCAATGTCACGACTTTTTGAAGCATTCTCGACGTTTGACGAACCGTCGAGGCGCGTCGCTTGCCATCTTCTTTGAAAGGCGATTCGTACTCTTCGATTCCAAGACCCGCCTTGGCTCGCTCCCTAATGGCCGTCGAGTACAAGTCCAGGTACTTTTGTTCGGTCGGCATGAAGATTTTGTCGATCGTTCCGTTTTCTAAGGCGAAAGTGATCTGCGCGCGGATCGCGCCTTTGAGATCGCGCAAAGCATCATCGAACGAAGCGCCGTATCCGCGCAGGCTCATTTCCAGCGCGATCGCGCACCACTGACCATCTTCGATCAGTCCGAGAACGCTGATATCTGGCATGGATGGCAAGGATTTTTGCATGTCGTATTCGGTCAGGCTCGTGCCAATGCAGGCTAGATTAGCATAGTGTCAACCCTAAACAAGCGATTGACGGTGGAGGTCCGATCCCATACCTCAGCGCTCGATTCGCGTGCAATAGTTGGACCAAGAAATAGCACGTCGGTGCCGGAACGCTGCCCGCAGCCTTCGCGGAACCTTTGTGTAAACGCAATCCTGCGCGTCGGGAAAAGCGCTTGTGCAGCAACGGCTTGTCGCAATGGCCCCGGTTTGTGTGGAACAATCGACCGTATGGAAAGGACGCGGGACAATATCGACGCGCACGGCTACCGGTCGAACGTCGGTATTGTCGTGGCCAATGATCGGGGACAGGTATTGTGGGCGCGTCGCGTCGGCGGTCACGACGCCTGGCAGTTTCCCCAGGGCGGCATCCTGCGCGATGAGTCACCCGAAACCGCGCTGTACCGGGAACTCTACGAGGAAGTCGGCGTCCGGCGCGGCAGCGTCGAGATCGTCGCCTCGACACAAGGCTGGTTGCGCTACCGTTTGCCGAAACGGTATCTGCACCGCAAGAGTCGGTCCACGTCCGCGCCCAGATTCGTCGGACAGAAACAAAAGTGGTTCCTGCTCCGCCTGCTCGGCGACGATTCGCTTGTGGATCTCGAATGTTCCCGCAAACCTGAGTTCGACCACTGGTCGTGGGTCAGCTACTGGTATCCGCTGACCAAGGTGGTCAGCTTCAAGCGGAACGTTTACCGGCGCGCGTTGCGCGAGTTCGCCCCATCACTGATTGTCGTCGACCAGCCGTGAGCAACGGCGTACTCGAGGATCTCCGCGAAATCGTCCAGGACGTCAATGCGGCATCGAGTTTCCGGGCGGCGCTGAACACGATCGTCACCCGCGTGCGCGCCGCCATGGCGACTGAGTTGTGTTCGATCTACATCCTCGACCGAGGTACCGGCAAGTTTCAGTTTGCCGCCAACCAGGGATCGAACGCGGATGCTGTGGGCCGCATCGCGGTCGGACCGGATGAAGGTCTGGTCGGGTTGGTGGCCGAGCGCGCCGAGCCGATCAATCTCGACGACGCGCCGAGCCATCCGCGCTTCCTGCACCTGGAGGAAATGGGCGAAGAAGCGTTCCACGCGTTTCTTGGCGTACCCATCATTCATCGGCGTCGCGTGCTGGGCGTCCTCATCGTACGTCAACGAGAGAGGCGCAGATTTGACGAGGACGACGAAGCCTTTCTCATTACCCTGGCGGCGCAGCTCGCGGCAGTCGTCGCCCACGCGGAGGCGGCCGGCGACATCGAGGCGCTGGCCAAGCCGACGGCAGAACAGATGGATACGCGCTTCGTCGGCGTGTCCGGCGCCCCCGGCATCGCCATCGGCACCGCCGTGGTCCTGCATCCCGGCACCGCCCTCGAGACCGTGCCTGACAAGGCGGCGGAGGACATCGCCGCCGAACTCGAGATGCTCGACCGCGCCGTCGCGCATGTGCGCGACGACATCGAACACGCGAGTCGACAACTCTCGGCGCTGCCGGAGGAGGAACGCGCCCTGTTCGACGCATATCTCGGGATGCTCGACGACGACGCGCTGGCGGAGGAGATCCGGGAACGTATCCTCGAGGGAGAGTGGGCGCAGGGCGCTCTCAAGCAGGTCATCCTGGAGCATACCCGCGCGTTCGAGGAGATGCGGGACTCTTACCTTCGCGAGCGCGCGGCCGACGTGCGCGAATTGGGTCAGCGGGTGCTCCGCTACCTGCGGGACATCCGCCAACGCAAGATTGACTTCCCGGAAAACACGGTGCTTGTGGGGGACCAGGTCACGGCGGCGATGCTCGCCGACATACCGGTGGGACGATTGCGCGGCATCGTCTCGCTGAAAGGCTCGGCCAACTCGCACGTGGCCATCCTGGCGCGCGCGCTCGACGTGCCGGCGGTCATGGGCGCGGTGGATGTCCCGCTCTACGGAGTCGAACAGAACACGCTGATCGTGGACGGATTCTACGGCCAGGTCGTGGCGAATCCATCGCGTTCGGTCATTGAGCACTACGCCGCATTGATGGAAGAAGAACGTGAGTTCGCGGAGGAACTCGAAGAATTGCGAGACCTTCCCTGCACCACCCGAGACGGCCAACGGATAGCGCTGTGGGTGAACATCGGTTTGGTGGGCGACATCACTCGGTCCCTCGATCGCGGAGCGGAGGGGATCGGCCTGTTCCGCACGGAAGTGCCGTTCATGACCGAGGACCGTTTCCCCACCGAGGAGGAACAGCGCGTCGTCTATCGCGAGCACATGGAAGCTTTCGATCCGCGCCCGGTCACGATGCGATCCCTGGATATCGGCGGCGACAAGTCACTGTCGTACTTTCCCATCTCCGAAGAGAATCCCTTTCTCGGCTGGCGCGGCATCCGCGTAACACTCGATCACCCGGAGATCTTCATGTCGCAAGTGCGCGCCATGATCAAGGCCAACGCCGGACTCGACGGCATCTTGCGCATCATGCTGCCGATGGTAAGCAGCATGTCCGAAGTGCGCGAGGCGCAGAGATTGGTACGCCGCGCGCACCGTGAAGTGACGGAAGAAGGCTACGACGTGAAACGGCCCCTCACCGGCGTCATGATCGAAGTGCCCGCCGCCGTCTACCAGGCGCGACGAATCGCCAGAGAGGTGGACTTTCTCGCTGTCGGCTCGAACGACCTCACGCAGTACATGCTCGCGGTCGACAGGAACAACCCGCAGGTCGCGTCCCTGTATCGGGAAGTGCATCCGGCGGTGCTGCGGGCGCTCAGGGAAGTGTCGAAGGCGGCTCACGCCGAACGCAAGGGCGTTGGCATCTGCGGCGAACTCGCCGGTACGCCGGAAGGTGCCGTGCTATGCGTTGCCATGGGCTACGACGTGCTGTCGATGAACGCCACCCATCTGCCGAAGGTGAAGTGGGTGATCCGCCACGTGTCCGTACGCGACTGTCGCCGTATCCTGGCGCGGGCGCTGCGCATGGACGACGCCGACGAAATACTGCGCTTCATCCGCGCCGAAATGGTGCGCAGCGGCCTCGGCCGGGTCGTGCCGCACTACGAGCTGCCGGAGGGCTAGTGGCCGTCGCCCTGATGGGCGCGCCGTGTTTCGCCTCAACGCGGGAGTTGACATCTGGCCCGAGGATGCGGTCTATCCCGGCCCGTACCGGGCGACCCAAACCATTTCGTACACAATTGAACCGTTGGAGCAAAGACTCGTGCAAAGACACGCTATCCCATGTTCATTTGCGGTGCTTGCGATGCTCGCGGCGGCCGAGCCCTCCGAGCCGGCGCCGGAATGCCCGAAGGACGGTTCCGGGGTTGTCGTCAAGGCAGTACAGTTCAGCGAAGGCCCGCCCTCCTATACCTTTATGGTGACGAACAACGGAACGAAACCAATCTACCTCGTCAGTCTCGGAGGGGGCGAGGATACGTTTATCGAGGTTTCCTTCGAAGCCGTGCCGACAAACGTCGGATCGCCGGGGGGCTGGAACGGCATGCACGTATTTGGGCAGGATCCGCGGCGTCCGGAAGCGCATTCGCCTTCTCTGATCTCGTATCTATGGAACACGGAGGACCCGAAGGCGCGGATTCAACCCGGCCAGTCGCTCTCCGGGTTCTCCTTGCAATTGCCTGCTCCGAGGAAGGATCCACCGGGCAACAAGCGACGCCCGGTATATCCCGATTTGTCGGATGTTTCTTTTCAGGTCTATGCATACGGGGCGCGATGTCCCGCCATTGGCATTGTTGAGTTGGACTGAGGTTCGGATGCCGGCGATGTTCGCGGACGCCCCGCGCGGTTTCGTAGTCATTGCCCATGCGCGGACGTAGTTTGAGGGAAAGGCCGTCAGCCCAATCTCCAATTGCGGAAGAGCGCCCGCGATCCCTTGGGGAAGGTCTGAACAACCTAAGTTGCCCACCTATCAGTCTTCGGACCTGTAGCCCTCAGTCTTGCGGCGGATTGTTGTTGAACATCCACGTGCGCCCGCCGTCCACCACCAGGTCGTGGGCATTGACGTAGCTGCCGGCATCGCTCGCGAGAAACAGCGCAGCCTCGGCGATGTCATGTGACACGCCGCTACGGGGCAGGGGGGTCGCCTTGGCCAGGTTGTCCTGCAGCCTCCGCATCTTGTCCGCGTTGTCCTCGTCGCTCAGCGTGTTGGCGCGTGCGGAACCGCCCCAGAAAATCGGTGTGGCGATCGCACCCGGCGAAATCGCGTTGACGCGGATACGGTACGGTCCCAGTTCAACGCCCGCCAGACGCGTGCAATGCGTGACGGCGGCCTTCAGCGTTGAATACAGGATGTTGCCCTGGCGGTAACGCAATCCCGCGATGCTGGAGTTGTTGATGATCGAGCCGCCGCCAGCCGCCTTCATCGGTTCGATGGCGTAGCGAATGCCAAGCATGACGCTGGACAGGAGCACGCGGCAACCGTGTTCTATCTCGGCCGCCGTGATCGTCGATATTTCCGTCTGCACGGACGCCCCCGCATTGTTGAACAGCACGTCGAGCTTGCCGAAACGGTCCACTGCGGCGTCGATGGAGGCCTTGATGTCTTCCTCGCGGGTCACGTCCGCATAAAAGTAGACGGCATTCTCCCCGAGTCTTTCGGCCAGGGCCGCCCCCTTGTCGCGCGAGCGCCCGGTTAGCACGACCCGCGCCCCTTCCGCCACGAAAAGCTCGACGGTCGACTCGCCGATGCCGCTGGTCCCGCCCGTGACAACCGCCACCTTGCCTTCCAATCGCCCGCTCATCCAATCCTCCGTTTGCTGCGAACGAAGGATCGTAGCATCGACACGGTCCCGCAGTGGCGCCAAGTCTCTCCGGGTTCCGAAGGAGCGTCACCAATTCGAGGTTTGGAATGCCCGGTAATACACTTCGACAATGTCAATCGCAAAGCGGGACCGTTGATGGCACGGACTGAATCCAGGATCACGTCGCAAGGACTGGTCTCGATACCGGCGCGCATCCAGCAAAAACTGGGGCTGGTGCCGGGGTCGAGGGTCGAGTGGTGCGAGGAAGGGGACGATGTGGTCGTCAGGCGAGTCTCGAAGTACTCCTCGCAAGACATCCACGACGCGCTGTTTTCGGTGCCTCCCCATCCGCGTTCCGCTGACGAGATGGATGAAGGCATCGCGGCGCACCTGCGGCAGAAGTATCCGCGCCGTTGACGCCACTGTTCCCGTCAGGTTGAAAAGTAGATTCAAGCCGACAGCGTCGTGTGCGGCACGTGATCATCGCCGTTCCCGTCAAGCGGAAGGCACGGTTCCGTCCGCAGCAACCATGAATCCCGACAATAATCCCAACAGTTCGTCGGGATTTCGTATCTGGACACGAAATACGCAAAAAATCCCGACAAAAATTCGACCGATATGTCGGGATACTCAAAGAAGAGGTGCGCGACTTCGACGGGCCTCAGGTATTCGCACCCGAACAGGTACTGCAATGGCTTCGGGACAAGCTACCTAACCCCATCGACCGTTCCAGAGCACGGCGCGTGGAGATCAATCGAGATCTCCTGGAGATGGTACGGGAGGCGGTGGTCAATGCGATCATCCACCGGGACTACGCGATCGAAGGGGCCAAGTGTCAGTTGGTCATAACCGAGAACACGATCCGGGTAATGAGTCCCGGCCGGCCCGTTGAGCCCATCACCCTGGACCAATTGCGAACCTTCAATGCACCGATGCTCAGCCGCAACCCCGTGCTCCACTACATCTTCTCGCAGATGGGACTGGCGGAGGAAAGAGGATTGGGACTTACATCCCTGCGCAAGTGCGCCGAGGACGCGCGTTTGCCCCTACCGCAATACAAGTGGGAATCGCCGTACCTCACGCTGACAATCTACCGGAACGGCGAGGCCCTGGCTTCGGAGGTGGCAGGCCCGGCAGCGATGGAGCGTTTGACCGGAGACAAGAAAGCCGCTTGGGACATTATCTCGATATACGGGTCGACAACCACTCGCGAACTAATGGAACGCACAGGGATTGAGGAGCGGAAAGCCCAGCGAATCTTGAGGAGTCTGGGTGACTCCGGTCTGCTGCGCCGAGTGGGCAAGGGTCGCGCGACACGTTACGAACTGGCACCCGTGTAACGCGCGCTGACCCAACCCAACCTCGCCGACGTCGTGTTTAGCCCGCATATCTCACCAAGGGCCGCGATGATCGCGCAGGATTTTGCCCGCGTGCGCGCGCTCGGGAGCGGAAGCATAGCCCCGCCTATGGTGTAGCGACCATGTGCGCGCACGCGGGCAAAAGTGCCCCACGGGCGGCGCCTTCGGCTCCGCCCGTGGCCCGACCCCACCGTGCGAGGGCGCGGCCAGCGCAGTCTGTACCGGGCACAACTTTTGAAAAAGGGAAGTACCTGATTGAAAGCAAGTGACATTCAGTGACTCAACGAGCGACTTGGTGAGATATGCGGGTTAGTTCCCTCTACCATTCAAATGGCCCCCGCCGGATGGATTTGATCGGTCTGCCGGCCCTTCTCTTCTCGCCCGGGAAGTGGGGGGCGGTGACTTCGCGGAACTTCGACTACCTGTTCGAGACGGCGAACTGACCTACCGTATCCCCGATTGCGAATCGGGCGGGCGGGCGATAGGCTGACTTCGATGCGCGCCTACCTCGACATTCTCCGGGACGTGCTCGAACGCGGCGAGCGTCGCGAGGATCGCACGGGCGTCGGCACGCTATCCCGGTTCGGCTACCAGATACGCTACGCGCTGGCCGACGGCTTTCCAGCAGTGACGACCAAGCGGCTCGTGTGGAAGTCGATGGTGTCAGAACTGCTCTGGTTCGTGTCCGGCTCGGACAACATCAACGATCTGAAGGCGATCTATCCTCACAACAGGCTGTGGGACGGCAACTACGGCGACTACCTGAAGCGCCTCGGCGTTTCCGCCAACGACGGATCGATGGGTCGCATCTACGGAGCGCAGTGGCGACGCTGGGCCGACGGCGTCGATCAGTTGCAGGACGCCATCGATCTCATCCGCAACGATCCGGGGTCGCGTCGGATCATCGTCAACGCCTGGAACGCGTCCGAGGTCAGCGCGCAGGACGTAGCGCTGCCGCCGTGCCATAGCTTCTTTCAGTTCTACGTGGCGGGCGGCAAGCTGTCGCTGCACATGTACCAGCGCTCGGCGGATCTGTTTCTCGGCGTGCCGCTCAACATCGCGTCCTATGCACTGCTGCTACACATGGTGGCACGAATTGCGGACCTCGAGCCCGCCGATTTCATTCACTCGCTCGGCGATGCCCACATCTACCTGAACCATATCGACGCCGTCAGGCACCAGCTCGCGCGCGATCCCTACCCGTTACCGCGGCTTGAGATCGATGACCGCGGACAACGTGAGATCGACGACTTCCGGTTCGAGGATTTCCGTCTCGTCGACTATCGGTGTCATCCGGCGATCAGGGCGGAAATGGCCGTCTGAGCAGGCGGCCTGGCTATCGCACCGCGTTCGGGTCGCTCAAGGCCGATTCGTCCGCCGCGATATAGCTACGGACCTGTGGCTGGCGAACGCCGATCATTTCGGTAAAGCGGGCACCCGGTCGACCCATCGGGCCATATAGCTGTTCGGCGAATTCGATCCGCCTGCCATCGAAGATCACCGCCGTGCAGGCGCGCGTGCCGTATTCCTTGCCCCGAAGAAACGCAGGCGTTGCCCGCCGCGCGCTCTCCGGTTCGTGGCCATCGGAGACATAGTCTGCGGACTCGTCCCGAAGCACCTTGAGCACATCGTCTATCCCTGCGGCTGCCGCGATGGCCGTCAACGCGGCGACGCCGCGCGCGGACTTTGGCCACACATCGTCCAGGTGCGTGTTGCTGATCCCATAGACGCCGGGTTCCAGCACCCGTATTTCGCCAGTGCGGTTGCACGCATAGACGAGATCGACGCCATCGAATGCAATCAAGTTGAAGCCCTGGTAGCGGGCGCCGTCGATCCCGGCGGCGTAGTCCCTCGCCGCGGCGCCCTCTTCAAGGAAACGCCGCGTCAGATCGCCTCGGGATGCCGGCGGCACCTCCTCGCGGAAGAAATCGGTGTAGTTGGTGACGGCGGCGAAGCGCCCGGCGGTCGATACTGCGAGCCAGGTGCCGCCGGCGACGAGGTCGCGTCCGCCGAAGATATGCGGCGAATCGTCCCAGTATCGTGCCCCGCTGGACGGCCTGGCGTAGAATTCGTCGCGGTTTGCGGCCACCACCAGCGGGCGGGTCGGGAACGTCCGATACGCGAATAGTATAAGGCACACTGTCGAAGCGGCAGTTCGGGAATAAGGCGCGTAAGTCTAGCATGCACTATCCGGCTATTGACCCGATCGTCCTGCAGCTCGGACCATTCGCGCTCCGCTGGTACGGCCTCATGTACCTGCTCGCTTTCGGCGCCTTCTACCTGCTCGGCAGGGTCCGGGGCGGAGATCGTGGATTCACCAGCGCGGATGTCTCCGACCTCGTGTTCTACGGCGTGGCGGGCGTGGTGTTGGGGGGCCGCATCGGTTTCGCGTTTGTCTACGGTTTCGAACGGCTGGCCCAGGATCCGCTCTGGTTGTTCCGCATATGGGAAGGCGGCATGTCGTTTCACGGCGGACTCCTTGGCGCGATCGCGGCGATGTGGCTGCAAGCGAGAGTCAAGCGACGCGCATTTTTTGAGCTGGCGGATTTCGTCGCGCCGCTGGTGCCCCTCGGACTCTTTTTCGGCAGGCTCGGGAACTTCATCAATACGGAGTTGCCCGGCCGCATCACGGAATCGGCGCTTGGCGTCCACTTTCCCTGCACGGCCGTGCGCGAATTGACGGCGACCTGCTTCGGCGAGTACGAAACGGTGACGCGGCATGTGTCAAGCCTCTACCAGGCCTTTGCGGAGGGTCTGGTGTTGTTCGTCATCGTCTGGCTCTACGCCCGGCGCACGCGACCCACCGGTTCCGTCGCCGGCATCTTCCTCATGGCTGGCGGATGTTTGAGGTTTGTAACGGAGTTCTTCCGCGAACCCGATGCCCACTTGGGCCTGTTTGTCTTCGACACGCTCTCGATGGGCCAGCTCCTTTCGCTGCCCGTTGTAGCCTTTGGCATCTTTCTCATGAATCCGCGATGGACGAACCGATGACGCCAATCCCCCGCGCCACTCGGTCGCCATGAAGGTTTCCCTGATCTGGGCCATGTCCCGCAACCGCGTCATCGGCCGGAACAACCGGCTGCCCTGGCGATTGCCGAAGGACAGCGCTTTCTTCAGATCCATCACCATGGGCAGACCCGTCATCATGGGTCGCCGGACGTTCGAATCGGTGGGCCATCCCCTGCCCGGCCGCACGAACATCGTCCTCACGCGTTCGGGATTCAAGCACGATGTCGCCAGGACGGTTTCGGACCTGGACGCGGCACTGAATGTGGCTGAGAACCAATGCTTCATCGACGGGGTAAACGAGTGTTTCGTTATCGGCGGCGCCGAGATTTACGTCCTGGCGCTGCCGCGCGCGGACCGGCTCTACGAAACGCTGATCGACGCGGAGATCGATGGTGACACCTTTTTCCCGCCGTACGACCCTTCGGAATTCGCGCTCGCCGCAAAAGAGGACTTCGATGCGGACGAGGAGCACGCCTTTCCCTTTTCCATCCGCGTGCTGGACAGAACGAGGTAAGCGCATGTTTCGTTGGCTCGCCGTCTGCGCGGCGCTCGCCTGCGGCTGGGCCGACGCACAACCACCCCAGCGTGTGGTTCTGGGACAACTCGAAATTGAAGGCGTGCCGCCGGTTCCCCAGGAGTTTCTCTCAAGACTTCGACCGTACCAGAATACCCGGCAGGCAGACTTTCTCGGCTGGATCGGCGACGGCATCCTCATCGACACGCGATTCGGCAATACGACGCAGCTCCACCGGGTAGACGTACCTCTGGGGGCTCGCCGCCAGCTCACGTTCTTCGACGAGCCCGTGGGCGCGGCACACGTCAGTCCGAAGCCGGCGCCCAAGGGCTTCATCTACGCCAGGGATGTCGGCGGCTCGGAGTTCTATCAGCTCTTCCGGTTCGACCTCACGACCGGGGACTCGGTGCTGCTGACGGACGGGAAGTCCCGCTATTCCTACGTCGTCTGGTCGAAAGACGGCCGGCATTTCGCGTACACGACGACGGAACGCAACGGCACGGACTGGGACATCCACATTCAGGATCTCGCCGGCAACAGGACCACAGCCCTTGCGGCCGGGGGAACCGGTTGGCGCGTAGCCGACTGGTCACCGCAGGGGGAGCGCCTGCTCGCAATTCGATACGTCTCCATCAACGAGTCCTATCTCTACGAGGTGGAACTTCAAACCGGAGCGACAACGCAGCTCTTGTCCGACGCACCGCCCGCGGCGATCATCGATGCCCAATACGACAACATCGGCGACTACGTATTCTTCGCCTCGGACATGCACGCCGAAGCGGTAGCCCTGCGCAGGATGCGGCGCGCCGACGGCGCGATCGATGTCGTTGCCGAGGATTCGCGATGGGGCGTCGAACAATTCGCGACCAGGGGCAACCGCCTCGCCTACACGATCAACGAGGACGGCATCAGTCGCCTGCGCGTCCTAGCCTTGCCCGACATGGCGCCGGTTCCCCTGCCCGAGTTACCGAGCGGCATCTATTACTCCTTGAAGTTCTCGCCCGACGGCAGCCAGCTCGGCTTTGCGGTGAATCGGGCCTCCGCGCCCACGGACGTCTACAGCATCGACCTTGACGATGTCGCGCTTACCCGCTGGACCCGGAGCGAACCTGGCGGCCTGCGCGAGGCGGACATGGCGGAGCCGGAACTGATCCGCTATCCCACTTTCGACGGTCGCGCGATCCCCGCGTTCGTCTACCTGCCGCCGGGCGACGGCCCGCATCCCGTCGTGATAGGCATCCACGGCGGTCCCGAAAGCCAGTATCGCCCGCGGTTCTCCTACTCGACGCAGTTCTTCGTCAACGAATTGAGCATCGCCGTTGTCGCGCCGAACGTGCGCGGTTCCGCCGGCTATGGCAAGGCGTACCTCAAACTCGACAACGGCTACCGGCGAGAGGACAGCGTAAGGGACATCGGCGCCCTGCTCGACTGGGTCGCCTCCCGGGACGACCTCGACGCGGAACGCGTGGCCGTCATGGGCGGGTCCTACGGCGGCTACATGGTGCTCTCCTCCCTGATGCACTTCGGCGATCGCCTCCGGGCCGGAGTCGAACGTGTCGGCATCAGCAATTTCGTCACGTTCCTCACAAACACGCAGGGCTACCGGCGGGATCTGCGCCGGGCGGAATACGGCGACGAGCGGGATCCCGACATGCGCGCCTTCCTGCAGGGCATCTCCCCCTTGAACCAGGTCGGACGCATCGCACTACCGATGTTGATCGCCCAAGGGCTGAATGACCCCAGGGTGCCGGCGAGCGAAAGCGAACAGATCGTCGCCGCCCTGCGCGACCGCGAAGTGCCGGTGTGGTACGTGCTCGCACGCGACGAAGGGCACGGCTTCCGGAAGAAGTCCAACCGCGACTACCTGATGGCCGCGACGGCGCTGTTCCTTGAGCGTCACCTGTTGAACGGCGGCGATCCTGGCAGTGCCGTAAACTAAAGCGTTGGCTCTTCCGGAAAATAGCCCGAAACAGGAGAGGCGAATCGTGGCGAACGAAACCGACAACAAGTGGATCGGCAAGCGAACGATCCGACCCGACGGCGAAGACAAGGTAACGGGACGCGCGAACTTCGGCGCGGATTTCGCGCAACCCGGCATGCTCTGGGGGAAGATACTCCGAAGCCCCCACCCCCACGCCCGCATCAAGTCCATCAATCTCGAGCGTGCGGCCGCCACCGATGGCGTAAAGGCCGTCATGTCCGGTGCCGATCTCGTCCACTTTCCAGTCGATGTCCCCGCGCCGGCCGGCCCCCAGGACCTGCGGTATGTCAGCCGCAACGTCATGGCGCGGGACAAGGCTCTGTACGCCGGACACGCCGTGGCCGCGGTGGCAGCGACATCGGCCCGCGCCGCGGAGGCCGCGCTCGACCTCATCGACGTCGAATACGAGCTGCTGCCGTGGGTCATCGATGTCGAAGACGCCATGCAGGATGACGCACCGCTCCTGCACGACTTCATGTACACCCAGGGCGTCGATCCGAAACCGTCCAAACCCTCCAACATCGCCAGTCGATCGGGGCTGACCCTGGGGGACGTGGCTACCGGATTCAAGGAAGCGGACGTCATCATCGAGCAGAAGTTCAAGACCAAGCCCGTCCATCAGGGCTACATAGAACCCCACGCCTGCCTGGTCGACGCATCTCCCAGCGGTCAGGCCACCATCTGGAGTTCGAGCCAGGGCCAGTTCATGGTGCGCAACGTGACGGCGAAGATGACCGGCGCGAAGCTGTCCGACATTCGCGCCATCCCCGCCGAGATCGGCGGCGGTTTCGGCGGCAAGACCATCATCTACCTGGAACCCCTCGCCTACACCCTCTCGCGCAAGGCCGGAGCGCCGGTCAAGATGGTGATGACGCGTGACGAAGTGTTTCGCGCCACCGGACCGACCGCCGGATCGTCGAACACGATCAAGATCGGCGCCCGCCGCGATGGCAGGATCACCGCGGCCCAGGCGACGTTTCATTTCCAGGCGGGTGCGTTTCCCAGTTCGCCGATACGCGGGGCGTCGAATTGCGCGTTCTCGGCGTATGCGATCGACCATGTCAAGGTGGTCGGCTACGACATCGTTGCGAACCGGCCGAAGTGCAACGCCTATCGCGCTCCAGGCTCACCCATCGCGGCGTTCGGTGTCGAATCCGTCATTGACGAGCTGGCCGCCGAACTTGGCATCGATCCCATCGAAATGCGACTCATGAATGCGGCCCGGGAAGGCACGCGGGCGGCATATGGGCCGACGTTCCGCCGCATCGGCTGCGAGGAGACGCTTCGCGCCGCACAGTCGCATCCTCACTACTCGGCTCCCAAGGGACGGCTGACGGGACGCGGTGTCGCCTGCGGCGGCTGGATGAACGCGGGCGGCGAATCGAGCGCGCAGATCAACGTCAACGAAGACGGCACCGTCGCCATCACCACCGGCCATCCGGACATCGGCGGCTCCCGCGCGTCGATGGTGAACATCGCGGCGGAGACCCTGGGGATTCACTACCGCAACATCAGCGCGCAGGTCGGCGACACCAACAGCATCGGCTATAGCGCCAGCACCGGCGGCAGTCGCGTGACCTTCGCGGCTGGCGCGGCGGTTTCGCGCGCCGCCGAACGCATGGTGGAGCAACTGCGCGAACGGGCCGCCATGCTCTGGGACATCGACGTGGCCGCCGTCGACTGGAAGAACGGCCACGCGCATCCCGCCGGCTCCAACGCGGGCGAGTTCGAACCGCTTTCGCTCGCCGAGCTGGCATCCAAGTCCGCGCTCACCGGCGGCCCGATAGCAGTGCAGGTTTCGGTCAACGCACAAGGTGCGGCGCCAGCTTTCGCAACCCACATCTGCGACGTGGAGGTCGATGAAGAAACCGGGCGCGTGGACGTTACGCGCTACACGGCGGTCCAGGACGCCGGGCGGGCGATTCACCCGGGCTACGTCGAAGGACAGATGCAGGGCGGGGTCGCGCAAGGCATCGGCTGGGCATTGAACGAGGAGTACATCTACGACGAGGATGGCCACCTGGAAAATCCGGGCTTCCTCGACTACCGCATTCCCGTCGCATCGGACCTGCCGATGATCGACACCATCGTCGTCGAAGTGCCGAACGACGCCCACCCGCTCGGCGTTCGCGGCGCCGGCGAGGTGCCCATCGTGCCGCCCATGGCGGCGGTGGCCAACGCCATCCATGACGCCGTCGGCCTGCGATTCTGCGAGCTGCCGATGTCGCCGCCCAAGGTCCTCGCCGCGCTCGCCGCCAAAGGGGAGAACGCCGACGCCTGATGCGCCCGCATGGTATCGGATCACCAATAATGATCTTGGAAAAATCAGGGTGCCGTTGATTAAACAGGATGTTCGATTCGTAAGGCGATACGATCGATGGGACCCACAGGACTGCGGTCTCGCCGCGATCGAACCATTCATCGCCAATGGTGCGGCTTGCGGTGTAATCTGTCTCTGACAATACCGGCGCATCCTTCGGGTCGAGCTGTTCCTGCTCGAGTTCATTGGGAATTCTCACTTCCACGCATACCAGGTTTGGGGGTAGGGCGCTCGTCTGCCAATGAACGAGATTCTCGAGTACGGCGAGCGCGTAGGTTTCGGCCGCATGTACAACCCAGCGGCCGGGGCTGATCCAGCGACTTCCCCAACGATGGGTACCGCTCCCGTCAAAGTAAGGATATTTGGGGCTGACAATCCGGTAGGCGCGGGTATAAGTCTTACGCGGGGAGGCCATGCAGGCCTCGCTCTATGACCTCTTCGACCTCGCGGCCGCCAATCTCCGTGAGTGCGACGTCGAACGGCGTACGATCGTCGAGTTCGGGATGCGGATTCATCAGAAACCGCGTTGCCGCAGTGACATCCTCGAACACCGACAGTGCTAGCGCGTAAAGACGCGCCAGGCGTTCCGTCGTTTCACCGACTTGCTGATTGAATCGATCAACACGCTGGTAGGTCGCCCGCGGGACAATTTTGTTGCGCAACTGCACGGAGAGATCCTTGCCGCGATTCGGCGCCGTGAGAAACACGAGCAATCGGTCCAACGCGCTCTTTGGCATGCCTTCACGGACGATGGAATCGAGTTCGCGCATATTGCTGACAGTACGGCCGAGCACACGCCTTCCGCCCAGGACTTTCGCTATTTCACTGGCTGGTACGCTCATATGAATCAATGGTAAGCTTCATATGAGTCATCGTCAAGGAACAATATGGCGCCCGCCCTCGCCGCGGGGCATCGTCACAGGGCAAGCGCTGCCACGAGGTCGTCGTGTTCGAAAGCGCTTGCCATGCGGTCGACATGCGGCGGGCGAATTCCGACATCGCCCGCGACGGCACGCCATTGCTTCGTGGCGTCAGCGACCTCGCGCAGGACTTCACGCGCGCGATCAAGGCTCATTCCGAAGTACCCCGCCGTACTCTCCACCAGATCGATCGAGCAGGTACCGTCGTCGAGGTCGATGTTTGTGGACAGGATTCTTGCCTTCACATCGGAGGGCGTCGGGTTCAAGTCGTAAGCCGGGGAAAGCGACCAGCCGGTTCGGTCCCGCAGCAGGAATCCGTGGTTCCGAAGGTGGTCGTCCACGTTCGAGACCAGCACGTTGAACGCCATGCGTCGAAACAGCGCGACAGCGTCGGACTTCGGCGCCGTTCCATGGCGAGCAAGCGCGTCCACGAGGTCCGGATAGCTGCCGCGCTCCCCGTCGGCGGCACCGGTCATCGCCAAGGCAGACAGGAATGGAATACGACTGTCGCCGTCGCGATCAAAACGCCGCGACAGGAGAGCCGCCTTGCCCAACACGGTAACGAGTCGATGCTGCGGCGTCTCTATTCCGGCTATTTCGGCGAGTCGAAGCGCAACTTCTTCCCAACGTTCGAGATCGTACTCGTCGTTCTCCCTCGGGAACTTGGCGATCGAAAGTTGGCCGTGCTCTTCGACGACGGAAGATTTCGGCCGGGCGCCGCCAAGCGATGAGCCGGGCGCGAAGATGAGGCGCAGATCCTCTTCGGTTTCTTCATCGCGCATGATCCGCTCAGTTATACGTAGCAGGTGAGGCAACTCAACGAGCGCCGGCACACCGGTGTTCGCAGGCGCCTGGAAGACTTCTTCACCGACCCGACGAAAACGCAACGCACCGAGACGGGCTGCATCCCTGACGCCGAGTAGGTAATCGGTTTCCCCAAGGGTACGTACCGTCCGGTTTTCCCGACCAGCGCGAAAGCGTTCGGCCCGCCGCATCAGGCTCCGTCCCCAAGTGTCTGGCGCGGAGTCGCCGATGGACCCGAACAGGCTTTGATTCGACGACGCCGAAAACACCCCTGGCGTCAATTGCAGGGCCGGCTCCAGGGCAAAGCGGTTGTGGTTGCCCAGCCACGCATCGTCGTACTCGAAAGTGACCGTATCGCGCCGTCCACTGACATGGCGGCGCATCAGACCGACGCGCTGCGTCCGTCCTTTCAAGTCCACGTGTACTTCGATATCAGGCATCGCGTTGTCTCGGCGCCGAGCGCCGCAGGCGGGCACGCGCCGGGAGATCGGCAGCGGCTAGCGTTTGTCCGACCTCGTCATTGCTGACATGGGCGGTTCGGCGCAGCCCTTCGAGCAGCCCAAGCGAGTGCAAAACCGCCGCGCAGATGCCGACGCTGACTCCCGGGTCCCCCTGTTCAATACGCTGCAGCGTTGCTCGCGAGGTAAAGGCCCGCTCGGCGACGATGCCCATGGGGAGGCGACGCCGGAGACGGGCCTCGCGAACATCGGCGCCCAGTTCCCGAAGGGCACGGCGGGCCGCTGCGGGCGGATAGTGAGGTGTCGGCACTTACGTCTCCTTAGTAATACTTTAATTCTAGTTAATGTATTACGAAGATTACAAAAAATCCACTTTCTTTTAGTGACAGCAGCCTCGCTTGAGGGCCAATAGACCGGGCTGGATATGCCGGCCAGTTTTTTCCGCCTGCTACACTCAATCAGGTGACTGATTCATCTTCACCACGCGCGTGATGCCCCGACGAGTTGTCCCGGACCGTTGAACCGACCCGCGCGCATAGCCATCTGCGTCAATCCCATGGCGGGCCGCGACGTGCGGCGTCTGGCTGCGCGGGCGACAAACATGACCCACGAGGCCAAGCGCGACATGGTGGCGCGTGTCGCCGCCGGCGCAGACGCCGTCGGCGTGCGGGATATCCATGTGGCACAGGAACCGTTCCGCATTGCCACCGGAGCGCTATCCCTGCTGGCGTTGAAGGCGAAGGTCCACGTGGTGGAGACACCCCTCACCCACGATGCCCGGGACACGGAAGCTGCCGTCGCTGCATTCCTCGCGGCGGGTGTTACGACCATCGTCACATTGGGCGGCGACGGCACCAACCGCGCCGTCGCCCGGGTCGCGCGGGACATCAATCTCGTGCCGCTCTCCGTCGGAACGAACAACGTCTTCCCGACGCTGGCCGAGCCTACCGCCGCAGGCATGGTCGCAGGCCTCGCCGCGTCAGGGCGTTTCGATTCCGCATCCGGATACGGCGCCGCCCGCAAGCGTTGCAAGCTGTTGCACGCGCGTCTCGCGGGCGGCGCGACCGATGTAGGACTGGTGGATGCAGCCCTTCTCGCCCGGGATGTCGTCGGCAACATGCTTCCATTCGACGCGCAGCGGCTCAGGCGGATATTGCTGACACGATCGGAGCCGGATGCCATCGGCACCTCCGCCATCGGCGGCTTCGTGGATGTGGTCGATGCCGACGATGACTGCGGCCTGCTGGTCGAACTTGGACCCAACCGCGGCGGACGCATGGTGAACGCGCCGCTGTCTCCGGGTCTTTTCAGTCGGGTCGAGGTCGTTGCCGCGCATCGCATACCACTGGATACGCCTGTCCTGTTTCGCGGCCACGGCGTGCTGGCTCTGGATGGTGACCGGGACTACGTACTGGGGTCGCGCGGTGCGGCGACCCTGTCCATTCGGCGCGATGGACCCTGGGTGATCGATGTCCGCGCCGCAATGCGGCTCGCGGTGCGCGAAGGTATGATGAACCCATGATCGTCAGACCTCGGATCAAGGGTTTCATCTGCACGACGGCGCATCCGACCGGCTGTGCCGCCAACGTGGACAACGCCGCCCGGAGCATCGCGCCGCTCAAAAACGGTCCCCGCAACGCGTTGGTGATCGGAGGGTCCGCCGGCTATGGCCTGGCGTCGCGCATGGTGGCGGCATTCGGCGCTGGCGCCGGCACGCTTGGCGTATCCCTTGAAAGACCGCCTACCGACCGGCGCACGGCATCGGCGGGCTGGTACAACAACGCCGCATTAGAAGACGCCGCCAGGCGGGCCGGCCTGTACGCCAACACCCTCGACGGCGATGCTTTCGCGGACGACATGAAGTCGAAGGTCATCGATGAAATCGGTCGTTCCCTGGGACAAATCGACTTGCTGGTGTACAGCCTGGCGGCACCGTCGCGGCAACATCCGCGCACCGGAGCAGTCCACCGATCCGTCATCAAGCCGCTCGGGGAAACGCTGCGCGTCAAGACGCTGAACCAGGATAGCGGCGTCGTGCACGAGGTTGACATACCCCCGGCGAGCGATGAGGAGACAGCGGCCACTGTCGCCGTGATGGGCGGCGAGGACTGGGAGTACTGGATCGAGTCGCTGGTTGACGCGAACGCCTTGGCACCGGGTTTCAGGACCGTGGCCTATACCTATATCGGCAGCGAGATAAGCTGGCCCATCTATTGGCACGGCACCCTCGGCAAGGCGAAGGAAGATCTGCAGCGCGCCGCCGATGCCATTCACGAGCGCCTTGGCACCGCGCTGCGTGGCGAAGCGCGGGTAGCGGTGCTGAAGGCCATGGTCACCCAGGCGAGCTCCGCGATACCGTCCATACCGCTGTATACCGCGCTGCTCTTTCAGGTGATGAAAGATGCATCAACGCACGAAGACTGCACGGCCCACATCGACCGCCTGTTTCGCACCGCACTGTACGCCGACGGATCGCGGCAACTGGACGAATCGGGACGTTTCCGCCTCGACGACCGGGAATTGGCCGAAGAGACTCAGGCAGAAGTCGGACGGCGCTGGGCCGCGGTCACCAGCGACAACGTTGCACAACTCGGCGACACCGTCGGCATTCGCGCGGACTTTCTCAAGCTCTTCGGTTTCGGCGTCGACGGCGTCGACTACGAAGCGGATGTCGACCATACGCTGGGCCGCGCCGCTTCGTCTTGAATTCGAGCTTCCTCAAGGCATGCCGGGGAGAGCCGGCGGACCGCACGCCGGTCTGGCTGAACCGCCAGGCCGGTCGCTATATGCCGGAATATCACGCCCTCAAGGGCGCTACGCCCAGCCTTGAGTTCTTCACCACCCCCGATCTGGCCGCCCGCGCGGCCCTCGACGCGCAGCGCATTCTGGGTACCGACGCCGCCATCATGTTCGGCGATCTGCTGCCGATGCTGGTGCCGATGGGGCTGGACCTCAACTACGCGCCGGACATCGGGCCCGTCATCAACAATCCGTTGCGCAGCGCGGCCGACGTATCAAGGTTGGCGACTCCCCCAGCGCTGGAAGGCACAGGCTATATCGCCGACACCATCAAACAAATCCTCGACGGGCTTCCCCCGCACACGCCGCTGATAGGCTTCGCCGGCGCGCCATTCACGCTCGCGTCCTACGCGGTGGAGGGCCGGAGCTCACGCCACTACCTGCATGTGAAGCGCCTCATGTACGAGCATTCGACCGTGTGGGACGCATTGATGACGAAGCTGGTCGACGCTGTCGGCGACTACGTGCGGCTGCAGATCGACAGCGGCGTTCACGCGGTGCAGATCTTCGACAGTTGGGTGGGTTGCCTGTCCGTGGCCGACTACGACCGCTACGCCAAACCGCATACCACGCGCCTCATGGCTTCCATCGGAGGCCGCGTACCGGTGATTTATTTCGGCACCGGCAACTGCCACCTGGTCGATGCCATGTTCGAGACCGGGCCCGATTTGCTCGCCCTCGACTGGCGCACGTCGCTGGGCGCGACCTGGGACCGGCTCGGCATGCCGGCGGTGCAGGGCAACATGGACCCGACCGCGCTTTGCGCCGATCGCAAGACCGTGGCGGAGCATGCGCAGCGGGTGCTCGACGAAGCCCGCGGACGTCCGGGACACATCTTCAACCTCGGCCACGGCATCCTTCCGCAGACGCCCGTGGACAACGTGAAGTACCTGATCGACTATGTTCACGAGCAGTCGGCGCGGAGTTGAGACGGAGACCAAGGGGGTAACGATGAAACACGCCATCATCGGTTTCGCCGTCGGTGCGGTGCTCGGCGCGGGCGTTGGTTTCGCGGCGGGCATCGTTGTCTTCCCGTACCTGTTCCCGCCGCCGGAGGTGAACGAACCCCTTGTCGGCAAGACGCAGGGCGATGCCGTCGCCCGCGCGACTTTCATTCACGCCAATCCGTCGGATCCGATCCACTACGGCCGCGGCACCGCGACCCTCTACGCCGACCTGCTGCGCCTGGAGTCGGACTTCGAGGTCGGTCCGGGACCCAAGTTCCACGTCTACCTGGTTCCGCTCGCGGACGTCACGCCGGACACCGACATCGAACAGACCATGTTCGTCGATCTCGGTCGGCTGAAGGCGTTCACCGGCAGCCAGAACTACCCGATTCCCTTAGGAATCCATCTCGCCGACTATCAGTCCGTGGTGATCTGGTGCGAGCAGTTCAAGGTGCTCATCTCCCCAGCGGCGATCTCGCCGGTGACACGGGGATCAATAAATGGGTAAAGTGGGTCGGATCAGGAGGGCGCAATGGCCAGGAACAAACAGGATAGCGTAGGCGCCGCGTCCGCCAGCACAATCGGCCGCAGATCCATAAGTCCGTTGGGCACGGACATAATAGCCGAAAGAAAAAGCATACCGAACAGCGTCTACGGCCCGGAATTGGCCAAGTTGCAGATTGAACTGGTAAAGCTGCAAGAGTGGATAAAGAGTCGAAAGCTCAAGGTTGTTGTTCTGTTCGAAGGTCGCGACGCCGCCGGGAAGGGCGGCACGATCAAGCGGATAACCCAGTACCTGAACCCCCGCGCATGCCGAATCGTCGCGTTGGCAACCCCGACAGAGCGCGAAAAGACGCAATGGTATTTCCAGCGCTATGCGCAACATTTGCCGGCTGCCGGCGAAATGGTGTTGTTCGACCGCAGTTGGTACAACCGCGCGGGCGTCGAACGCGTCATGGGGTTCTGTACTGACGAAGAATACGAGGAATTCATGCGTTCATGCCCCGAGTTCGAACGCATGCTTGTGCGCTCTGGAGTCAAACTCATCAAGTACTGGTTCTCGGTCAGCGATGAAGAACAGGAACGTCGGTTCCAGGACCGTCTCGTCAATCCCACCAAACGCTGGAAGCTGAGTCCCATGGATCTGGAATCTCGGCGACGATGGGCGGAATACTCCAGGGCGAAGGACGTCATGTTCGTGCACACAGACATCAAACAGGCCCCCTGGTACGTGGTCGAGGCAGACGTCAAGAAGCGCGCGAGGCTGAATTGCATCAGGCATCTTCTCAGCCTCATCCCCTATGAGGATCTGACGCCGGAACCGATCGAACTGCCTCCGAGAACACCGGACGCCGGCTACATACGCCCGCCCAAGGACGATCAGTCCCTGGTGCCGGACTACTACCAGGACTCGTAGCCGGCTAACCGGGCGCGACCCTGTTCGAACAGACCGCGCGGTCTAGTCTTCCGTCAGGCCTTCAGTCTTGCGCTACCGTCGGCGCCCAGTTGTAGATCTGCGCCAGGCTGCCGCCCATCAACGCGGCTCGATCCGAGTCGGACAGCCGATCAGTGACAAAAAAGGCCTTCACGGACTCTGCGGGGTCGACCACGTTGGCGGCGCGCGTCCAGTCCGTTCCCCACATGCACCGCTCGAAACCGAATGCATCGAAGATGCGCCCCAGCGGGTCCCAGATGTCGGGGAACGGAAACGGTTCGTGGGACAGCGTGCAGGCACCGGAGACCTTGATCGCCACATGGTCGAAGCGCGCTAGCGCCAACACGTCGTCGAGGTCGGCGAACGGTTCCGGCGACGCCGGCGGCTCGGTGGGTTGCTTGATGCCCATGTGGTCGATCACAAGCTGCGTATCCGGGTGTCTGGTGGCCACCTCGGCGAACTCGGCGACATTGCCCCAGCACAACACGTTGACCGGCAGCCCGTGGCGTGCGGCCGCGGCGCAGAGTCGGTCCACCCCTTCGGGATTAGCCACACCCGGAGACACCATCATGATCCGCGCGCCGACCGCCCCCGGCTGCGCCGCCCAGTCCGTCAGGGCCTCCGCTACGGCAGGGTCGCGCGTATCCAGGGGCTTGATGATGCCGAATCGACCGGGGTGCCGGGCCTGGACCTCCACCGCGTAACTCGCATCGAAGCGGTACAGGGAGAACGCCGACACGAACAAGGCGCCGTCAACGCCCACGCTGTCCATGAAAGCCACCGCGTCGTCTCCGCTGACCTCTTCCGGCCAGTCCGAGTGGCTCGCCCACGGACGTTCCGGCCGGTTCCGCTCATAGCAATGCACCTGGGAATCGATCACAGGGGTTCTGGTATCCGGCATCTTCTCAATCCTCAAAGTCAGTGCGACGGCGCGCGGCGAAATACTGCGCTTGCATTTCGTCAAGTGTACTACCGCCGTAGCCGTCGGTCCGCCGGGGCGCAAACTGCTCCATGGGCCTGCCGTCATGCGAGCCAGCGGCCTGCGCACCGGGTTTCGATATGAGGCGACCACGTCGGACAGGCGCACCGGCCATTCGACACCGTGGTCTATCTGGTGCACTACGACTATCCCAAGTGGAGCGCATCAGCCATGTCGACTCAAAAAGAATCTGCCAATGAGAGTTTCCGCGAGGGTTCCAACCTTAAGACGGCGTCGCCCCGCCGACTTGGTGCGCAGCCAACGACGGTGACCGTGATTCTCAAGCAACAGCGTACTGTATCCGTCGAAACCGTTCGCGAGGGGTTACCCGTGAACTCGGTGGAGAAGCTGGCCGAGCAGCTCCAAGTCAGGTCCGCGTCTTTGCAGCGCTACCTCAAGCTGTCGAAGCAGACCTACGCCCGACGCCGACGCAAAGGTCGCCTATCCGTCGACGAATCCGATCGCGTCGTGCGCTATGCGGATCTGTTCCGGAGCGCTGTCGAGCTGCTCGGCAACGCCAACGCCGCGGCGCAGTGGCTGCACACGCCGGCTCCAGCGCTGAAGGGCGAAACGCCCATGGATCACGCGACGACGGAGTTCGGCGCTCGGAACGTGACTCGGTTGATCGGCAGGCTAGTGCTCCGTCAAACCTAAATCTACGGGTATCTGCGGGTCTTTTTGGCCCCTGGCTTCGTTGCTCCTCCTTGTGTGGTGCCTGCCACACCGCGTCGTCGCGCCTCGCCAGGAACCAAAAATCCCTCGCAGCTACACTCGCATTTTTAGGCTTGACGGAACACTAGAGCATGGCATTCCGACGTGAGGGTCTACCGCGTTGCCAAGGCAAGACATGCGCACAACGCGCAGACAATGCTGAGCGGTGAGGGTGCGCGCGAGTGGGGTGGCCGTTTCAACTCCCCCGGCGTGCGGGCCGTCTATTGCGCAAGCACGCTCTCCGTGGCCGCGTTGAAAATTCTCGTCCACGCGCCCTTCACGCTCGATGAGCGCTTGTTGTTTCGATGATATCCAAGTACGACCATGTCTGCGTGGCACCACAAGAACCATTGCGATGAGACCCCGCCATTCACGCTCACGATCCGATATGCCGTATGTGAGAAACTTGGCAGTCGCGCGACGCGCGATGATTTGACACAACCCAGCACGGCTGCTGGAGTGAAACCAAGCGATGCCTGACCACAGCTACTTCGCGACCTTGATTTGGCAGATCGCCGATCTGCTGCGCGGCCCGTACCGGCCCCCGCAGTACGAGCGCGTGATGCTGCCCATGACAGTGCTACGCCGCTTCGACTGCGTGCCCGCATCGTCGAAAGACAAGGCCTTGGCCGAACATGCGAAGCGCGAGGGCGGCAAGCTCAAGGGCGAAGCCCTGGACCGGCTCCTGAACAACGCCGCCGGCCAGCGTTTTCACAACGACTCCCCCCTCGATTTCGAGAAACTCCAGGGTGACCCCGACAACATCGATACGCACCTCGTCAGCTACATCAACGGCTTCTCAAGGAACGTACGCGACATCTTCGAGTTCGAAAACGAGATCGAGCGGATGCGCGGGACCGTCCGCAAGCTGCTCGACCCCGCCTGCGGTACCGGCGGCATGCTGGCGGAGGCGCAGAACTATCTGCGTGAGCATCATGGCGCCGGCGATCTTTTGCGCTGACATGAGGCGCGGTTTCACAAAAAGCCGTTGGTGGCGAGAGGTACGGCGTCGGCTGTCTGGGACACCCACCGGCTCGGTCTGATCGCCGATGCGCTGTATCTCTATCGATCTGGAAGTTCGGAAGGAGCGAATTGTCGCTCTGGCGGCGGTCAATGAGGAAACCGGGGCGGTACTTGCTTTCCCGGCGGGCGGACACGCTGGCTTGGCCGACGCGCTGACGCAACTCGACGACTTTACCGACGACTCGGATTACCTGCTCGGCCACAACCTGATCGACTTCGACATCCCGCACCTCAAGGCTGCGGCGCCGGACCTTCGCCTGCTGCGTGGGCCGGTGCTGGACACCTTGCGCCTCAGTCCGTTGGCGTTTCCGGCCAACCCCTACCATCACCTCGTCAAACACTATCAAGACGGTGCGCTCCGGCGCGGACAGGTCAACAACCCTGAACTCGACGCGCGTCTGGCGCTTGACCTCCTCGCCGACGAGCGGGTCGCTCTTCGCTGCGCTGAGCCCAATCTGCTCCTCGCCTGGCACTGGCTGACCACGAAGTCCGCCGCCAGCGACGGCTTTGACGCCTTCTTCGCCGAATTGCGCGGCGCGCCCCGGCCCACTGACGCCGAAGCCCAAGCCGCAATCAACCGATGTCTCGTGGGCAATGTCTGCGCAACCCACAGCCGGGACGCGATGAACCAAGAGCAAGACGGTTGGCCATTGGCTTACGCGCTCGCCTGGCTTTCCGTCGCCGGCGGCAACTCCGTCATGCCGCCTTGGGTGCGCCACCAGTTCCCGGCGGCCGGCGTCTTGGTTCGGCGTCTTCGGGACACCGCCTGCGCGAATGCTGACTGTGCGTGGTGCCGGGAGCACCACGACGCGGCCAAGGAGCTCAATCGCTGGTTCGGCTTCGACGGCTTCCGGGCCGAACCGGCAACCGATGACGGTCGGTCCATGCAGCAGGCGATGGTAGAAACGGCCATGGCCGGTGGCCACGTACTCGGTCTATTGCCTACCGGCGCCGGCAAGTCGCTCTGCTACCAGATTCCGGCGCTGTCCCGTTACGACAAGACCGGTGCGCTCACCGTGGTGATTTCGCCGCTGGTGGCGCTTATGGCCGATCAGGTCGCCGGTCTTGAGGCGCGCGGCGTCAGTTCTTGCGTCACCGTAAACGGCATGCTGTCCATGCCGGAACGCGCGGATGCGCTGGACCGAGTTCGCTTGGGTGACGCGGCCATTCTGCTGATCTCGCCGGAGCAACTGCGCAACCGCTCGCTGCGACGGGCGCTCGCGCAGCGCGAGGTCGGCGCCTGGGTGCTGGACGAAGCGCACTGCCTGTCGCGCTGGGGCCACGATTTCCGTCCCGACTATCGCTATGTGGGGCGTTTCATCCGGGAGAATGCCGAGTCCCTTCAGCCGGGGAGCGCGACGGGGCACCCCTCGCGAGAAGGAGCCACCGCGCCACCACCGGTGATGTGCCTGACGGCCACCGCGAAGCCCGATGTGGAGCGGGACATCCGAGCCTATTTTCGCGAACAACTCGGCATTGAGTTCGCCGCATTCAACGGCGGCGCCCAACGTGAAAACCTTGAATTCGTGGTGATGCCCACGGATACGGCCGGCAAGCTCGACGACATCCATCAAGTGCTGTTGGACGGCCTGCAGCAGGAGCGGCCCGGCGGCGCCATCGTCTACTGCGCGACGCGCCGATATTGCGAAGAGGTTGCCGAATACCTGATTCGCAAAGACGTGCCGGCCGCCCATTTTCACGCCGGATTGCCGCCGGAGACGAAAAAGAACACGCAGCAGCGCTTCATTGACGGCGAGTTGCGGGTTATTGCCGCCACCAACGCTTTCGGCATGGGCATCGACAAACCCGACGTCCGGCTGGTGATTCACGCGGACATCCCCGGATCGCTGGAAAACTACCTGCAGGAAGCCGGTCGCGCTGGGCGGGATCGTGAATTCGCCCGTTGCGTATTGCTCTACACCTCGGACGATGTGGAACGGCAGTTCGGCATGTCGGCGCGCTCACGCCTCACCCGGCGCGAAGTCCACGGCATCCTCCGAGCATTGCGTAACCTGGACCGCAAGCGGCGCTTGGCGGGCGAAGTGGTGGCGACGCCCGGCGAAATTCTGGCCGAAGAAGAGGACAGCGCCTTTGAGCGCGACGACGCGACCGACGACACGCGCGTGAAAACGGCTGTCGCGTGGCTGGAGGATGCGACGTTGCTGACGCGGGAGGAAAACCGTGTGCAGATATTTCCATCGTCATTGCAGGTGAATTCCGTGGACCAGGCGCGCGTCAAACTCGCCGTCAAAAAAGAGCTGACACAAACCCGCCGCAGGGAGTTGCTGAGCTTGGTGGAGGCCTTGATCGCAGCGGACCCGGACGAGGGCATTTCCACCGACGAATTGATGGGCATGGCTGGATTGGACTCGGCAGGCGTTCGCCACGCGCTGCATGATCTGGAGCAATTGGGCCTCGCCACCAACGATATGGCGTTGACGGCGTTCGTCCACGCGGGCGTCGCCCATCCCTCAACGCAAAGGTTGCAGGAATCTCGCGACTTGGAAACCGCTCTTATCGCACACATGCGCGAAGCGGCACCTGATCTGGAAGCGGGCGAAACGTCTGTTATGCATTTGCGCGTCGCGTCGCAGACGCTGAAAGACACCGGCTTGGCGCATGCCTTGCCGGACCGCGTGTTGCGCATTCTCCGCAGCATCTCGCTCGACGGGCGCGGCGACGACCGGGCGGAAGAAGGATCGGGCGGCAGCATCGACATGCGCCGCCGGGATGGAGAGACCGTTACCGTGACATTGCGACGACGATGGCCCGCGCTGGAGCGCACGGCCGAAATTCGTCGTAATGCCGCAACTCTTCTCCTCATCCACCTGCTGGCGGCGCTGCCGCCGGGTGTTCGCGGCACGGACTTGCTGGCCGAAACCACGCTTGGCGGATTGCGCAAAGTGTTAGCCGACGACTTGGTGTTGAAAAGCGAGCGCTGGGATCTCGGCAAACTGCTTGACCGCGCCCTGCTCTGGCTGCATGAGCAGGAAGTGATCCGGCTCAACAAGGGCCTGGCCGTATTCCGTCCGGCCATGACAATTCACTTGTCGGAGCAACACGACTCGGCACCTCAGCAGCGTGGGTTCGCCAAAGCGGACTTCGAACCCTTGGCCCTGCACTATCGGGAACAGGTGTTGCAGATTCACGTCATGGCGGAGTTCGCTGCCCGAGGACTTGACGCCATGGCCGACGCGGTGCGCCTGTCGATGGATTATTTCAGCATGGAGCGTCAGGCGTTCCTCAATCGCTGGCTACCGAACCGGCAAGCCGAGACTGATCGGGAGACGACACCAGAAACTTGGCGGGCCATTGTTGAAGACCTGAACCCGACCCAGCGGCGCATCGTCGCCGATGATCGCGAACAGACCAACGTGCTGGTGCTCGCCGGGCCGGGTTCCGGCAAGACCCGCGTGCTGGTGCATCGGATCGCCTACCTGCTGCGGGTGCGGCGCGAAAACTCGCGCGGCATTCTGGCGCTTGCATACAACCGTCATGCCGCCGTCGAGATCCGCCGCCGTCTCGCCGACTTGGTGGGCGACGATGCCCGAGGCGTCATCGTACTCACCTGTCATGCGCTAGCCATGCGGCTAGTAGGCGCGAGCTTCGCCGCCATGCAGCGCACAGACAACGAAAAGTCGGACAGCGTCTTCAAAGAAGTTCTCCGCGAGGCCGTGTCGCTGTTGCGCGGCGATGGCTTGCCGCCGGAGGAGGCGGATACGCAGCGGGAACGGTTGCTGGCCGGATTCCGTTGGATTCTCGTGGACGAATACCAGGATGTCGACCCGGATCAGTACGAACTTATTTCTGCCCTGGCCGGGCGCACTCTTGACGACCAGGACAGCAAACTAGCTCTGTTTGCCGTGGGTGACGACGATCAGAATATTTACAGCTTTATGGGTGCATCGGTGGCTTTCATCCGGCGCTTCAAAGATGACTACGACGCTCGTCCGACTTGGCTGACGGAGAACTACCGCTCGACCACCCATATCATCAACGCCGCCAATGCCTTCATCAAACCCGCCCGCCGACGGATGAAGGACGAGCATCCCATCGAAATCAACCGGAAGCGGAGGAAAGAAGCATCAGGCGGGGAATGGGCGACGCTCGATCCCATCGCGCGGGGCCGTGTGCAGATACTCCCCGCTGGCACCGATGACAAGACCCAGGCCCTCGCGGCTATCGGCGAGTTTCGGCGCCTGGAAGCGCTGGCGGCGACGGCTGGCGGCTGGGATTGGCGCAACTGCGCCATCATTGCGCGGCAATGGCGAACGCTAGACCCGGTGCGAAGCCTGTGCGCTCTGGAGGGCATTCCCGCGCAGATGGCTAACGACGATGCAAGCTACTTCTGGCGGCTGCGCGAGACCCGGTGGCTGCGTTACTGGCTGGACGGTCGCGCCCACCGCTTAGTGGATGCGGCGGCGCTGGAAGACTGGATCGGGGAGCAATCCAACGGCGACTGGATGGACGTCCTCCGCGAAGCCATCGCCGACTACCGGCTGGAGGCGGGCGATGCCGAGACTACCGTGGAGCACTTCACCGAGTGGCTTGCCGAATGGGGCCGGGAGATTCGCCGCCGCCAAACCGGCCTATTGCTGCTCACAGCCCACCGCGCCAAGGGACTGGAGTTCGACCATGTCATCGTCCTTGACCGCGACTGGCGGGAGACGGGACGCAACGAAGACCCCGATGCTTGGCGTCGCCTCTACTACGTGGCGATGACCCGCGCGAAGAAGACCCTGGCTCTGGCAAGAACGAGCGAATCAGACGGTCCCGCCACGCCCGGCGCACCAGAGGTGCGCGACGAACGGATGTCCTCCACGACCTACGCGGCACCGATCCCCGAACTGCGCGGCAACCCTTCGGTGCTGCATCGCCCCGCCGCCGCGTACCGGCAAGCGCCGCCGGATCTCGATCTTCGCCGGGAGACGCTGTCTCTCAAGGACATTCACCTGAGCTTTCCCGGGCGGCGCGCCTTCAACAATCCCATCCATGGTGCGATTGGGCGGCTCAACCCCGGCGACGAACTCCGGATACGCACGGGCAAAACCCCCTGGGAGATAACCACCCGACAAGGACAGCTAGTCGGCCAGTTGGCCAGACAATACAAACCGCTTGGCCAATTCCACTCTGCCCGCGTACACGCCATCGTGAATTGGCGGTGTGAAGACAGCGAGCCCGAATACCGGGACGGCCTCCGCTGCGATGAATGGGAGGTGGTAGTGCCGGAGTTGGTTTTCACCTGATCCGTCGCGTACTCATGTACGTGGTTGGCGCCCCCCAGTCCAGAGTGCTCGGATCCTGATCAAATGGAGCGCTGACTGCCGACCAGACGCCCAGACCGTCGGCATCAGTCTTCAATAGAATTTGAATGGTCAAGGCCCAAACGATTGTCTTCATCTATCAGCACGACACGGCTCGGCAGCTCGCCACCCCAGCGCCAAAGAACCAGGTTGACGTCCTGTTCGCGGGCACCTACGGCATAGCTCCTGAACCGCATTCCGGCGAAGCCGGCGGTCATCAAGCGCTCAGCGAGCGCGTGCGATGCGGGCGTTCTTCCGGAAAACATGTCACTGCGCCAAGTTGGGCAATCGAGGTCCGCTTGCCTGACGGATTGCGCAGCCCTTTCGGTCGGATCAAGCGCATCAAAAATCGGATCGGCATCCACCTGATACGCACATAGAACCAACGGCTGCATCCGCCGCCCGATAGGGCTGACCTCTCGCACGGCCGTTGCCAATGAAAAGGACATGTACATCGCGGCAAGCCCTACGCGGTTGAACCTTCCTCCCCGGCGACGGGCACCTTCGCCGGACAACGGCGTCCACGCCCAGCGAGGATCGTGCGCCCGGTAAACAACGGCTTGAAGATGCACTTATCGCGACAAGGGTCAGGCGTAGCCGCCATCCAGAACCTGATCCAGGTAGGCATGCACCATGTCGGCTTTCCCGTCCCGCACGAGTTGGCATGGGGTCATGCCTCCAAAGCCGGGCAGGGGTTCGGATCGGAACCAGGCGTAGGCAACCAGTTCCGAGCCCAGTTCTGCATCCACTCGATTGAGAATCTCCAGCATCTGGCGCAAACGCATTTGGGTCTTTGGTGCGCCGACGCGCGAGGCCCGCGAGAGGGCGTCCCGGCTTAGCCCCAACGTGCCAGCAATTTCGACCTTCGTCGTCTTTAGTCTCGTGGCCACTGCATTGGGCGAGAAGCCTATGTCTGTAGCGAAATTCTGGAGTTGCATGACTATGCCACAATTTTTCACTTCTATTTCGTCATAATAAACGTCAACTTCGTGGTGTCAACCAATCCTCGCTCTACGCTGTTCCGCACAACCAACCGCAAGGCCGACAACGGTCAAGCGTGTCGACACCGTAGGCATCGCCTTCGGCAATCCGGGCAAGGGTTGCAATGTAGCCCCAAGCCAGCAGCCCAAGCGTGAGCCGAAATGCACGAGCTAACGGTACCGCGCCGCCTGGGTCGTCAATATTGCCGGCGCCACCTCCCACAGGTATCGGAAGATGCGCGGCACGATCAGGGCTATGTCACGCAGCACCAGCCAGACACCTTTTTCTTCGGGACGATAGTCCTGGCTCATTGTTCGGAACCTTCGGCGGGGCGCGGGACACTACTCGGCCACCGTGCTGTTTTCAATGCGGTGTCGGGCGGGCGACCGACTATCCACCATGCACGAACATGATGTATGTTTCTTGCACATCGTTGTTCGGGCAAATTCAACGGCCCGAGTTACGTAGGCAACCATGGGAGACAGCACATGAAAGACGACGAACGGCCGGTCTTCGCAGTCGGTCACATGAGAATGGCGGTCGCGGATGTCGGAGACGCGTATCACTTCTTCGTCCGCCATGGGATGCGCGAGATCCTGGAACGCGACGATTTTGCGATTCTTGAACTGCGCGGCGGCACGCACCTGATACTCAACAAGGCCGAGGAACCCATCCCGGAAGGCCAACACGCGCCGTTCGATCTCATGGTCGATGATGTCGACGAGGTGTATCAGGGGTTCGTCAAGGACGGCATTGAAGCGACGCCGATCGAGCGCGGCCGCATCCACGACTCATTCTCGGTCAAAGGACCGTCGGGTTACACCATCCCGATCAACTCGTCGCACGTCGCTGGCATCGTGTGAGGCCGATCGCGCCGCATGCGGTAGCGGACCGGAGGCATCGAACTCGCGATCAACCGCCGCGATCCTCGTAGGTCGATTCACGAATACGCGCCCACTCGGCATCGCGATAGGGTCGTTGCAAACCTCGGCCGTCCACGGACGCATCCCTCGGCTTGAAGCGATCCCGTTGGCTGTCGGCGCGCAGCACCAGACGCAAGCCACGCTCAATCAGCGAACTCAGCGTGATGTTCTCCCTTGCCGCATAGGCCTCCGCCGTTCTGGCAAGGTCATCGGCATCTCTATCGTTGTCTTCAATGTATCAACGTACTTGGCCCAGGTATTCCTCTATCGCCTTATACATCGCCTGTTGGTCAACTTGGCGCTGCTGCCCGCCTTCCCTGCCGTACTGCCGGCCGGACTGATTGCAGATTGCCGCCCAACGCGCGGTGATGTGAAAGCCCGGTAGTTCGAGACATTCCGCCGGCGCGCCATCGCCGGCGCTGATCTCTCCGTCCTTGACCATGATGTAGTATCCGGCCACTTCCCGTCCCGCGGGCATCAGCCTCTCCGGCAGATGCGTGTAGACCTCGCTGAATCCCCACGCCATGTCCGCCGGCAGATTGGCTTCCTCAAGCTGTTTTACGCTCCATGCGCCGCACGCCTCGCACCACTCCCTGGAACCGAATTCGCCGACAGGCTCGATATCGGGCATGTTTGACCTCTTGGCTGGATAGTCGGCAGCATAGTACATCCATCATCGCGCCTGCCGTCTTCATCAAGGAATCCCCATGAGAACGTTCCCACTACTGCGCACGACGGGCTTGCTCGCATGTCTCGGGCTCGCGGCCGGCGGGTCCGCAGAGACGCTGACCGTGGTGTCCTGGGGCGGCTCCTACGAGCAGGCGAGTCGAAAAGCGATCCTCGAGCCGTTCTCGAAGGAGACTGGCATCGATATCCGCGTCGAGGTCTACAACGGCGGCTTGGCGCAGGTCCGCGCGCAGGTGGAAACCGGCAAGGTCTTTTGGGATGTCATCGATCTCGAAATGGCGGATGCCGCCCGGGGCTGTGACGAGGGTCTGCTGGAGTTCGTCGATGTCGGCGACCTCGCGCCCGCTCCCGACGGCACGCCGGCGGCAGAGGACTTCTTCGAAGGGACCGTGATCGAGTGCGGCGGAGGACTGCTGTTCTACTCCACGATCTACGCTTACAACGCAGATAGCTTCCCCGACGACAAGCCGTCCACCATAGACGACTTTTTCGATCTCGACCGTTTTCCCGGTCGTCGCGGCATGCGGCGGGCACCCCATGTGAACCTCGAATTCGCCCTGCTCGCGGACGGCGTGCCGGTCGAAGAGGTCTACGACACGCTCGGCACCCCCGGCGGGATGAGCCGCGCGTTCCGCAAACTTGACACCATCAAGGACAGCGTCGTCTGGTGGGAGGCGGGGGCGCAACCGCCGCAGATGCTGGCTGATCGCGAGGTGGTCATGAGCACCGCCTACAACGGGCGCATCTTCAATGCCCAGGTGATCGAGAAGCAGCCGCTCGTGGTCGTCTGGGACGGGCAAGTGCTCGATTCGGGCATGATGGCCATCGTCGCGGAAACGCCGAACCTCGCGGCGGCGCGCGAACTGGTGCGCTACGCGACGCGATCCGAGGTCCAGGCAGAGGTCGGCCGGTATATCTCCTACAGCCCGGCCCGGCACTCCGGCACGAAGCTGATCTCCACCCACCTGGAGACCGGCGTCGACATGAAGCCGCACATGCCCACCAGCCCGCAAAACATGACCCGCGTCCTGTACAACGATGGGGAATGGTGGAGCGACAACGCCGATGATGTGAACGAGCGCTTCAGCGCGTGGCTGGCGCGCTGACGGCACGCTAGTCCGTCACCGCACCCTCGCTTGCCGAGCTGACGAGTTTCGCGTACTTCGCGAGCGCGCCGCGCGTCGCGTAGGGCGCAGGCGCCCGCCACTGTTCGCGCCGACGCCGCAGCTCGCCGTCGGTCAATTCGACGTTGATCTGTCGCCGTTCCGCATCGATGGTGATGGTGTCGTTGTCTTCGATCAGCGCTATGGGACCGCCTTCGATCGCTTCCGGCGAGACATGTCCGATCACGAAGCCGTGGGAGCCGCCGGAGAAGCGCCCATCCGTGAGCAGCGCGACATCGGATAGTCCGCGGCCCTTGATAGCGCTGGTCGGACTCAGCATTTCACGCATGCCCGGGCCGCCCTTCGGACCTTCGTAGCGCACGACGACCACATCGCCTTCTCCGACGCGCCCGTCCATGATGGCCCGCATGGCCGCTTCCTCGCCGTGAAAGACCCTGGCCGCGCCGGTGAACGTCAAACCCTCGTGGCCCGTGATCTTGGCCACCGCGCCCTCCGGGGCGAGGTTGCCGTAGAGGACCACGAGGTGGCTGTCCTTCTTGATCGGGTTCGCGAACGGCCGGATGATCTCCTGGCCGTCGGGATACGGCGCCACTTCGCCCAAGTTTTCCGCCATCGTCTTGCCGGTTACGGTCAAGCAGTCGCCGTGCAGCAGGCCCTCTTCCAGCAGCGCCTTCATGAGCGGCTGAATGCCGCCGATCTCTACGAGTTCGGACATGGCATAGCGGCCCGCCGGACGCATGTCCGCCAGCACCGGCACCCGTTCGCCGACGCGGGTGAAGTCATCCAACTTCAGAGGCACGTCCGCGGCATGGGCAATTGCCAACAGGTGCAGGACGGCGTTGGTCGAACCTTCGAGTGCTACGCATACGGTAATGGCATTCTCGAACGCCTCGAGGCAAAGGATGTCGGTCGGTTTGATGTCGCGGTCGATCAGCGCCCGCACCGCGGCACCCGCCTCAAAGCTGTCGCGGCGCTTGTTGTCGCTGACGGCGTTCTGCGCCGACGAGTTCGGCAGCGACAGGCCCAGGGCTTCGATGGCGGAAGCCATGGTGTTCGCCGTGTACATTCCGCCGCATGAACCGGGGCCCGGAATCGCCGTCTGTTCGATCTCCTTGAGTTCGATGTCGGATACGGTCCCGCCAGCGTGACCGCCGACGGCCTCGAACACCGAGATGATGTCGCGACGCTCGGCGCCGGGCAGGATCGTGCCGCCGTATACGAATACGCTCGGCCGATCCAGGCGCGCCATCGCCATGGCGCATCCCGGCATGTTCTTGTCGCAGCCGCCGATGGCAACGAAACCGTCGAATCCCTGCGCGCCGACGACAGCTTCGATGGAATCCGCGATCAACTCCCGCGAGACCAGCGAATAGCGCATCCCGGACGTGCCCATGGCGATGCCGTCGGAGACCGTGATGGTGTTGAATACGACGCTCTTCGCCCCCGCCGCATCCGCGCCCCTCGCTGCTTCCTCGGCCAGTCCGTCTATGTGCATGTTGCAGGGCGTTGTCATGCTCCAGGTGGACGCGATGCCGATCTGCGGCTTCGAAAAGTCTTCCGGAACAAAACCGACGGCGTGCAGCATCGCCCGGCTCGGCGCCTGCTCGACGCCGTCGACGATGACTGATGAGTACTTGCGGCTGTCGGTCATGGTTCCTCTTCTTCGTTGCGGGCCGGCGGCGCGGATCGTGTCAAACGCCGGACGAGACTCCTGACTCCCCCGGCTCGCGGCGCCAAGGATTCGACCATCACCTTGGAGTTGCGCCGATAGTTATACAACGCCTGCTTCGAGGCCGGTAGCGCGTCCATGTCGGCGGGACGGAATCCGCGAGCGGCGAACCAGTCTTCCGCCTTTGTCGTGAGAACGAACATGCTCGAGGCGCCGCGCTCTCGCGCCAGGGCGCGAGCGTAAGCCAGCAAGCGCTCGCCCAGGGTTTCGCCGTCCACGCTCGACCGGTGGCTGGGATGCACCGCGACACAGGCGAGCTCGACGGCATCGCCGTGGGGATAGAGCGCGCAGCAACCGATGACGATGCCGTCGAGTTCGGCCACATGAAAATGCCCGACTTCGGCTTCCAGGCGATTGCGCGGGCGCCGCACGAGCAGGCCCGCGTCCTCCAGCGGCCTGATCAACTCCAGGATTCCGGGAATATCCGCTATTTCCGCCGGACGAATGGTTCGATAGTCGCCTTCCGAAATCTGTGTACCGACGCCCTCGGCGGTGAACAGTTCCCGCAGCAGCGCGCCGTCGGAGCGATAGGAGATCAGGTGGCCGCGAGCGACGCCGCCCCGGGTCGCTCGCAAAAGCGCCGCAAGGTGCGACTGCGAAGCGGGCAGATAGTCGTTCTTTTCGAGCAACCCGGCCAGGGCCGACGGCGACATCTGGCTGATACCGTTCAATTGCTCTATGGCGTCGTAGACGATGAGCTTGTCGGCGCCGAGCGTCGTCGCTGTTTCCGCGGCCAGGGACGCGGCGTTCAACACGTAGGCTTCGCCGGCGTTCGAGTAGCCGAACGGCGGCAGAAGAACGATGCAGCGCTGGTCTACCAGGCGAGCGATCTCATCCGCGGCGATGCGCCCGGGCTCCCCGGCGAGACGCTGGTCCACGCCCTGGACAACGCCCCGAGGTCGCGCCGACACCAGGTTGGCGCCGACCAGGACAATGCGCTCGGAGCCGCCCGGCACCGGGGGAGCGAGAGCGGAGAAGTGGGATTCCAGTCGACTGCGAACAAGGCCGGCGGCGGCTATCAGGGCATCCCTGGACTGCTCGTCCACCACACTGGCCGCATCCGCTCCATCGGCATCATGGACGATGACGAGTTTGACGCCGAGCGCGTGCAGGAGCGCCAGGTCGCGCACCAAATCCACGAGGTTCGGACAGCCGACGACCTCCGCGTCCAGCAGAACGACGAAGGTCCGCCCGCGATGCGCGCCGATATAAGGCGTCGCGTCCCGAAACCATCTCGCGAAGTCCGCCGAGTCCATGGTCGCCTCCGAGATCAGGCGTCGACGCAGTAGCGCCCGATCAACCCTGTCAGCATGTCGACCGCCGGGCGGATGTTCGACGTCTCCAGGTATTCGTCGGGTTGATGCGCCTGGTCGATGGACCCCGGACCGAAAACCACCGTCTCCATCCCCAGCGCCTGAAAGAACGGCGCCTCGGTGCCGAAGGCGACGGACCCCGACGCGCGGCCGGAGAGCTTCTCAAGCGTTTTCACCAATTTCCCGTCCGGCGGCGTCTCGTAGGAAGAGACCGGCGGAAACACCGGCGCGATATCGATATCGATGCCCCGCTCGGCGGCGATCGCGCACAGGCGGGCGTCGATTTCGGCGCGCACCGACGCGCCATCCATGCCGGGTATGAGCCGGAGGTCGATCTGCAACTCCGCACCTTCGCAGATCCGGTTCGGGTTGTCTCCCGCGTGCAGGCAACCCAGGTTGAGGGTCGGCGTCGGCACCTCAAAGGCGGGATTGCGGAAGGCGGCCGCCAGTTCGCCGCGATAGGCGATGAGTTCACCCATCACCGCGTGCATGGCGTCAAGCGCGTTGTTGCCAAGGTCCGGGTTCGACGAATGGCCGGAACTGCCCCGCAGCTTGATGGACAACATCATGAAACCCTTGTGGGCATGGATCGGACGCAACCCTGTCGGTTCGCCGATCACCGCCGCCCGCGCCTTCGGCCTGCCGCTTTCCGCCAGGTATCGCGCGCCCGCCATGGACGACTCCTCGTCCGACGTAGCGACAAAGGTGAGAGGACGAACGAGGCGCGTGTCCTTCAAGCGTGCCAATGCGGCCAGCGCGATGGGGAAAAAACCCTTCATGTCGCACGCGCCCAATCCGTAGAGGCGATCTTCGGACTCGGCGAGGGCGAACGGATCCCTGCTCCACCGGGCTTCGTCGCATGGAACGGTGTCGGTATGTCCCGACAGCGCCAGTCCCTCGCCCGGCGGTCCGAACGTGGCGATCAGGTTCGCCTTGGCGGCGTTTCCCGGCAACGGCATGCGCTCGACAGTGCCGCCGAGGTCCTCAAGCCAGGTCGCCAGGTGGTCGATGACGCCGAGATTGCTTTGATCCTGCGCATCCGACGTGCAGCTAACCGACGGCGTCGAAACGAGCGTTCGCAACATCTCCTTGATGGGGGGCAACTTCATGAGTGGGCGCGCTCGTTGGTCTGATCGGGCGTGATGGCCCAAGGCACGGCATTCTGCCGCAAATACGCGGTCCGTCCAACTTCAATCGGACGAGGTTGTCGAACGCCCTCTGGGCGCGCGATCCCCTGGCGAACTCCCGACCAGACCGGTTTTGTCTACGCCTCGTTCTGTCGAGTGCTCACCGACCCACGGCTCACGCGCCGCAACGGATGCAGCGTAGCGTCCTCGCCGATGATGTACTCGGGAAAAACGACATCGGAGCTGCCGAAGCTCCTTCCCTTTACCTGGTGGGTATTCGTACCGCTGACAATGCCGAGCGTGCCGTAGGACCTTAGCCCTAAGCGCACCTTGAGCTTGGGGCTCGCCTCATCGAGAACTTCCTGCAGGCACGACACGCCCCAGTTCTCCTGTTGGCGTATCCACGGCAAACATAACAACATCGAAATGTGCCGTCTCGTATGACCCTCCGTATTGACGCCGGCGCCGTGCCACACCCTGCCGTCGAACAGGAATATGCCGCCTGCGGGCGCCTCGATCTGTACCGCCATTTCCCTCGGCGGGGGCATCACCTGATACTCGGCGGGCCAGCGGTGACTTCCCGGCACAACCCAGGTGCTGCCTCGAGCGGGCTTGAAGTCGTCGAGCAGCCAAAAGAGATTGCACGCAGCCGGGAAGTCCACCGTTGCGGGGACACTGCCCTGGTCGCGATGCAGTTGCTGAGGCTCGGTGGTCTTGCCGTGGAAAATTCCGCCGTTGATGCTTGAGATGAGGAAGTACTTGCCGAGCAAGAACCCTACAAGTTCGTCCGTCTCCGACCTCTCAACAAGCGCCAGGATTTCCTTGCCCTTATTCTGCATATTCGCAACGAGTTGCCTGGGCCCTACCGCGTTTCGAGGCGCGAGATCGCCCAGGGCGCGCTCGGCGGCGGCCTGGCGGCCCAGCTTCGCTCGCAAAGCATCAACTTCGGCCTCGGTGAGAACGTTGGTGAGCCGGCACAATCCATACTCGCTCAGGTCACGCTTCGCCTGATCGATGTCTGCCGTGTAGTCCGGTAGCGGCAATGCGACCGGCGGGTCGAGAATCGGTGAAGGTTCGTAGCCCGTTTGTCTGTGAGCAGCCCGATGGGGCGTCAGGGTCACCCCCATAACTTGCCTCCCAAATTTCTCGTCACGACTCTCCGCTGAGCCGCCGTGTTCCTTCGGATTATAGGCCCTCCACCAGCCCTGCGCGTGCCATCAATGGCCTCGCCACCACCGGTACCGGTGCCCGAGGGCGGAACGGTCGTTCCTACTTCCGGCTGGCAAGCTTGGCGTACTTGCCGCGCCAGCGGCCAGGTCCACAGGATGGTAGGTGGGCTTGGGCGGGGGTAAAGCACGGCGCCCGCAAGGGCGACGGACTTTATGGCGCTACATTCGTACAATGGCCGCCTTCCGCCGGGCTATGCGTCAATCGGCGAGCGTCGATAGGAACAGGACAGTGGTTGCTGAAGACACATCATTCGCCGATCGCAACGGCTTCATCTGGATGAACGGCGAAATCGTCGCATGGCGCGATGCGCGGGTGCACGTGCTTACGCATACGTTGCACTACGGGCTTGGCGTCTTTGAAGGCGTGCGCGCGTACGCGACGCCGAACGGTCCGCATATCTTCCGCCTGCACGACCACACCGACCGGTTGTTCGACTCGGCGCACATCGTGAATATCGACATTCCGTATACGCGGGACGAATTGAACGCCGCGCAATGCGAAGTATTCGCCGCCAACAACCTTGCCGAGGGCTACCTGCGCCCCCTGGTCTACCTCGGCTCCGAAGCGATGGGATTGCGCGCCGAATCGCTGTCGGTCAACGTCGCCATCGCCTGCTGGCCTTGGCCCGATTACATGGACCCCGAATCGCGCGAGCGGGGCATACGCGTGCGGACATCTTCGTATACGCGTCATCATGTGAACATCACCATGTGCAAGGCGAAGGCGAACGGCAACTACATCAACTCCATACTCGCGCTGCGCGAAGCGCTCGACAGCGGCTGCGACGAGGCCCTTCTGCTCGACAACGAGGGCTACGCCGCGGAAGGCAGCGGGGAGAATCTGTTCGTCGTCAAGCGCGGGGTCATACACACGCCGGAACTGACATCCTGCCTGCCCGGCATCACGCGGGACACGATCCTGACCTTCGCCCGCGAACTGGAGATCGAGGTGATCGAGCGCCGGATTACACGCGACGAGATTTACATCGCGGACGAAGCGTTCTTCACCGGAACCGCCGCCGACGTATTGCCGATTCGCGAACTGGATGGTCGGTCCATCGGCAACGGCCGCAGAGGGCCGATCACCAAGACGCTGCAATCTCGATACTTCGACCAGGTGCGGGGCCATCGCCAGGCGCATCCGGAGTGGCATACCCGGGCCATGCAGTGAGAGCCAACGGCGGTAGGAAAGTCCTCGTTGTCGGGCCAGCCTGGGTCGGCGACATGGTCATGGCCGAAGCCGCGGCCGCGAACTTACGCGAGTCCGGCGCGGCCGTGCACATGCTCGCACCGGCGGCGACAGTGCCGGTGGCGAAGCGGATGCCCAGCATCGCCGCCGTGCACGAGCTGAATACCGGACACGGCGAACTCGCGCTGGGCGAACGCCGCCGCGTGGCGCGTGCGTTGAGTGAGGAATGCTTCGATCAGGCCATCGTCCTGCCGAATACGCTCAAGTCCGCCTTCATCCCGTGGTTCGCCCGCATACCGAAACGCACCGGCTTTCGCGGCGAACACCGCTATGGGCTACTGAACGACATGCGGCGCCTGGACCCGGAACGCCAACCGACGATGGTGCAGCGGTTCGTCGCACTGAGCGACGGCGCGTACCGCCGACCCCGCCTGACGGCCAATCCGGCGAACCTCGACAAGCAACGGAGGGCGCTGGACCTCCCCGAAGCGAACCACATCGTTGCGCTGTGTCCCGGCGCGGAGTTCGGCCCCGCCAAGCGCTGGCCAGTGGCGCATTTCGTAGAGGTCGCCGCATATTGCGCGAAGCACGGCGCATCGGTCTGGCTGCTCGGCGCCGAAACGGATGTGGCAGCGTGCGATGCCATCGCCACCGAGATTCCCGAAGCGATCAACCTGGCGGGGCGCACGGACCTGGCAAACGCCATCGATCTCCTGTCGGGCACCGACTGCGTCGTCGCCAACGATTCCGGCCTGATGCATGTCGCCGCGGCCCTCGGGCGTCGCGTCGTCGCCCTGTTCGGCTCAACTTCTCCCGACTTTACGCCGCCCCTGGCTGCCGATGCGATTGCGCTACGCGAACTCCAGCCATGCAGCCCTTGCTTTCAACCGACCTGTCGCTTCGACCACTACAAGTGCCTGGTGGACCTTTCCCCGGCTCGCGTGATCAAGGCCATCGAGCCGTGCATGTCCTCCTAGTCAAGCTTTCGTCGCTCGGCGACATCGTGCACACGCTACCCGCGGTGGAGGACGCAGCACGCCGCGGAGTGACCTTCGACTGGGTCGTGGAGGAAAACTTTGCGGCGGTCCCAGCCTTGCATCGCAGCGTCCGCCGTGTGATTCGCGCGGCCCTGCGCCGATGGCGAAAGCCGGGCGAGAGGCGCGCAAGCGAGATCCGCACATTTGGTCGGAACCTCCGCCGCGAACGCTACGATCTCGTCATCGATGCCCAGGGCCTGATCAAGAGCGCCCTGGTCGGATTCGGGTCCCGAGGACGCGTTCGCGCCGGATTCGACCGAACCAGCGCGCGCGAACCCGCCGCCGCGCTGTTCTATTCCTACCGCGCCGCCGTCGCCAGAAACTCCCACGCGGTGGAGCGCGTCCGCCGTTTGTTCGCAGCCGCAATCGGCTACGACTTACCCTCGGAAAAGCCCGCATTCGGGCTCGACATCCAGAAGGAGACCGAGCGTTACTGCGTGCTCGTTCACGGCACCACCTGGGAATCCAAACATTGGCCCGAAGCGTTCTGGACCCACATCGCCGAGCGCGCAATGCAAGCCGGGCTGACGCCGCTGTTGCCTTGGCTGTCCGAGGCGGAGCGGCGTCGGGCAGAAACCGTCGCCAGCCAGGTCGACGGTGCCCGCGCGGTTGGGTCGATGCCACTCGATGCCGTGGTCGACCTGCTGGCCCGCGCCAGCGCCGTCGTCGGTGTCGACTCCGGGCTGTCGCACCTCGGCGCAGCGCTCGGCCGCCCCACGGTGGGGTTGTTTGGACCAACGGACGTGAGGCTCACGGGATGCGTGGGCAGTCGCGCCCGGAACATTCAAGGCGACATCGCATGTGCGCCGTGCCTCTCCCGGCGCTGCCAGTATCGAGGCGAAGCGTTGACCTGGCGCGGAGAGACCGTGGAACCCGCCTGTTTCGCGCGCCTCAATCCGGACCGCGTCTGGACGCAGGTCGCGGAGTTGCTCGCGTGAAGCTCGCGTTCTGCATCTTCAGGGTCTTTCCGCACGGCGGGCTTTCCCGCGACTTCGTGAAGATCGCCACGGCGTGCGCGCGGCGCGGCCACAGCGTGCGGGCCTACGCACGGCGATGGGACGCGCCCGCACCGGCGCCCATCGAGATGGTGACCGTACCCGTGAAAGGGATGACCAACCCCGCGCGCGACCGGCGGTTTGCGAAGTGGGTGGAAGACGACCTGAAACGGCGCGCGGTGGATCTGGTCGTCGGTTTCAACAAGATGCCCGGGTTGGACGTGTACTTCGCCGGCGACTCCTGTTTCGAGGAGAAGGCGCGAACGCAGCGGCCATGGGCTTACCGGCTCCTGTCCCGATATCGGCATTTCGCCGAATTCGAGCGGGCGGTATTCGACGACGACCGACAGGTCAAGATCCTTGCCATCGCGCCCGCGCAAAAGGCCGCATTTCAGCGCTACTACGGTACGGTGGAGACACGCTTCTTCGCGTTGCCGCCAGACCTCGATGTTGAGCGGACAACCAATCCTGAAGATTTCGACGCTCGGCGTTGGCTACGCCACGAGTTTCAACTCTCCGACGGCGACCTGGCGCTACTGTTTGTCGGTTCGGGTTTCATCAAGAAGGGCCTGGATCGATTGCTACTCGCCGTAGCGGCATTGCCGGACGCGCTCGGCCGACGCACGCACCTGTTCATCCTGGGCGAGGACAGCCGACGTCGTTTCGAGCGACTCTCCGCGCGCCTGGCGATCGGCACCCGGGTTCACTTCCTCGGCGGGCGCGACGACGTGCCCCGATTCCTGCATGGCGCCGACGCCCTGGCGCTGCCCGCATACGACGAAGCCGGGGGTATGGTCATCCTCGAGGCCATCGGTGCGGGGCTGCCAGTCCTGGCGACGGACGTTTGCGGTCACGCGCCCCACGTATTGAGAGCGAATGCCGGTCTCGTATCGGCGTCACCCTTCGACCAGGTCCGTTTCAACAGCGCGCTGGCGGAAGTATTGACCTCACCAAAGCGAGAGAAATGGCGCGAGAACGGCCGACACTACGGCGCCAGCGGGGCGCTTTCCGGAGGCACCCGAACCGTGTGCGACCTGATCGAGAGCTTCGGCAGAGGCGAGACGCGTCCCATCGTCGCTTTCTGTCTGCATCGCTTCGCTGCCAGCGACCCGGTATCGTGCGATTGCACGCGAATCGCCGATGCTTGCCGCGCAGCCGGCTACCACGCGCGCGTATACGCCATGGCGCAAGAAGACCCGCCAGAGGACTTCCATGGAACAAACGTCTCCGCAGAGCGCCAGCGACCGGGGACGGTTGATCCATGGTCGACGAGCGGGGCCGGGCCACAGGCGAAGCCGAAGGCGCCGGCTGTGGGGCACTTCGACGTGATCGTCGCTCCCGTCGCCTCCATGACCGACCACAAGAGAATCGAACGTTTCGAGCGCTGGGTTCTGCGTCATTTGCAGCACAACCCCGTCCACTGCGTCGTCGGTTTCAACAAGATGCCCGGGCTCGATCTCTACATCGTGACGGAGCCGTGCGCGCAACGGGAAATCGACCGCGTGCGCGCGAACCTCGGAGTTTCCCAGCCTATCCGGTTACGCGATGTTTTCCCCTTGGGCAGCGCCGCCAGCGCCCGGCAAATGCTCGCCTCGGAACGCGCGGTCTTCGACGGCACGACGAAAGTGTTGACGACAAGCCCCCGCCAGCGCGATGACTATGCCGGCTATTGCCACATCGAACCGTCGATCGACGAGCACGCACACAACGGCGACCCCGCTTCGGTAGTCGCGCTCATCAGGCAGGTGGTGGAGGCGCGTGTCCGATCTCCATCCGCGAGCGATCCCGCAACTCCGGCGACCCCGCTTGGGCGGTTGCCCTCATCAGGCAATGGGCGGAGTCGCGTGCCCGAGCTCTATCTGCGAGATGACATGCGCGCCGCCTGGGCCGGCCGCGATCCGTTCGAGGTCGTGCGCGGTCTTCAGGGCGAAACATATCGCGTCGTCAAGAATCGGCGCACGCTGCGTTTCGTCGATGGCGGCGCCGCGTACTTCGCCAAGGTGCACGACGGTGTCGGATGGGCCGAAATACTGAAAGAACTATGCAACCTCAAATCGCCGGTGATGGGCGCGCAAAATGAATACGCGGCGTGCCGATATCTCGAGGCGCGCGGCATCAAGGCCCCCGGCGTCGCTGCCTTCGGCCGGCGCGGCCTGAATCCGGCGCGCGCGCGTTCGTTCGTCGTTTGCGATGCCCTCGATGGCTACGTCAGCCTGGAAGACGTGACCATGGCATGGCCGACCGACCCGCCGGAGCCAGCATTGCGACGGCGCCTGGTCTATGCGGTCGCCGACCTCGCGCATTCCCTGCACGGGGCGGGCGTGAACCATCGCGACTTCTACATCTGCCACATCCTGGCAAACACCGCCGCGCTTTCGCGGGGGGAAGTGGATCTCGCCATCATCGACCTGCACCGCGCGCAAATACGCCAACGCGTTCCGCGCCGGTGGGTACTGCGCGATCTGGCGGCGCTCATGTTTTCGACCGCCCACCTCGGCCTTCCCCGCAACGACTACCTGCGGTTTCTAGCCCGCTACACAGGTCGACCGCTCCGAAGCGTGCTGCGGGAGGATGCCGCCTTCCTGCGCCGCGTCCGCCGCAGAACCGACCGATTGCTGGCGGAGAACCAGACAAGGCAGGTTGTCGGCACGCACGAGAAGCCGGCGGTTGCCGTGCAGGAGCAGGCGTAGACGCCGAACTCGGCGCTGGTGGCGTTCGCTGATTGGTCGCTCGCGCGTCAGCCCCTCGAAGGCAGCGCGACGGTTGCCCGAGCAAAGGCGCTGGCCGTGCCCGACTGATTCTCGTTGCGCACGTCGAGATCGACCAGGTGCTCGTCACCCTGGACATACTTGCGCGCGACGGTCCCGTAGACCGTGTTGGTGTCGCCGACCACGTTGGGATGGCGAACCTGGGTCACGAGCTTCTTCAACGTGCCGTCGTCTCCCATCCAGTCCGTGCACATCTGCACCAACCAGCACACCCGCTGGGGCCCGAAGTCGAACTGGCCCGGCATGCTGCGCTTCCTCTTGGCGTGCTCCGCATCGAAGCGGCCACCGCCGCCCAGATCGCTCGAACCCGCCGCCTCCAGCGCAGCACGCGTGGAGCGGCGCGTGCCGAGCATACCGTGCGTGAACAGGAAGAGTTCGGTGACGCCATACGTGCCTTTTTTCAATGGCGGCATCTCATCAGCCTCGGCGACGTCCTCCCAGTAGCGGGTCTCGGCGCCCCGTCTTTCGACTTCCCAGACGAGGGCGTCCGCCGGCTCCTCCTTGACGCCGGACTTGTTCTCCCGGTCGTAGGTGATGGTCTGCTCGCCGCCGAGAATCTTGTAGCGCGCCATCAGCGTTCGCTTGGTGGCCACGAGCTCCTGGCGCTGATTGAAGTACGACACGAGTCCTGTGCAGATGCAGAACGGACCGATCCGCCCACTCTCCTTGCGAACGACGGGCCCCACCTGCTCTTGGCAAATGATCGTGTCCCCGAGCCAAATCGGCCGGTAGATCTCCAGCTCGCCGCCCGCATAGTTCATGGCGAAATCCCGGGTGCGTGAGGAATCTATGTTCCCCTGGATCGCCGCGCCAACGCCGAGGCTCGTGCTGTAGACGAATGAGGGCATCGCGGTGATCATGCCGAAGCGGCTCTTGGCGGCGTATTCCTCATCGCGCCACAACGGGTTGCAGTCGCCGATGCCGTCACCGGCGCGCCGAATGTTGTCGAGACTCGCTTGCTTCGACGCGCGACCCGGCAATGACACGCCCGCGCCTTTCCTGTACTCCTCTTCGAATTCCTCTATGGTCGTGATGGGTGCCTGGTCCGCCATGTCCTTTTTCTCCTTCGGTGAGTTGGTCGTCTATATAGCCTATCCACCATGTTGGCCAAAATGCCAATCGATTTCGACCTCGACGTGGAACATGTCGTCGATTCCATACCAGCCCGTCGCCGTCGGCGGACTGGAATGACGCCTCACAGGCTCGAGAAGGGGAGATACGGGGCCAGCTCTCCGACCCTGAGCTCTCCCTCGCGTGTCTGTCCGCCCCGCTCCTCCAGGAAGGCCGTCATGAGCTTTTTGGACGCGGGGTCCTTGAGGGTCTCCGCGAAGAGCAGAATCTCCTGGTTGAGCGCGTCGTCCTGGGACATGGCAAGCGAATTCAGCACGCACTGCTTGGCCGCCGTCACGGCGACCGTCGGGAAGCTCGCGATGCGATGGGCTAGCGCGTCGACATGGGCCGACAGGGCCTCCTTTGACGGAAAGACGCGGTTCAGGTAACCCCAGCGCTCCGCTGTCTCCGCGTCGATGTCGACGCCGCCCAGGATCATCTCGAGCGCGCGATTGCGGCCGATCAGCTTGGGCAGGTTCACCGTCCCATTTCCCCCCGGAAGGATGCCCAGCGGAACCTCCATCTGATTGAACTTCGTCTTGCCCGCAAGTCCGAAGCGCATGTCGCAGCCGCTGCAGAATTCATTGCCGCCACCACCGGCACGCCCGGCGATCTCCGCGATACTCACCTTCGGGCTCCTGCGAAGCATCTCCGCGCTGCTCGGTAGCAGCTCCTGACGGGCGGTGCCCTCCCGGATGGCTTGCATGCGGTTGTCGTTGAGAGGGTGCTCCTTCGTGCTGGTATCCGCGTCGACCCACTTCAGGATTCGGCTCACGTCGAAATGGGCGATGAAGAATTCCGGATCGGCGGACCGGAACACCATGACGCGCGTCGCGTCGTCCGACTCCGCCTCGCGGACAGCGGTCGCCAGTTCGCGGGACAGGTCGCCGGTCATGATGCCGGCGGGATGCTTGTGGTGAATCGTGATCGTGCGGACGCCCTCGCGGACATCCACCTTGAGAAGCTCGAATTCCGTCGACATCGTGATCGTTCCTTGTGCTGTGGGTTCAAGCCGGGACGGGCATTCTGATCACGGGATCGCGTGTGGGGCAAGTGACGCAGTGCGCGGAACCACCGCAGCGCTCGACCGGACCGTGATCCAGCGCCACGCACCGTTGAGGGATATTTCGCACACGCAATCAAGGATGCTAGCCTGGCGAGCGTGGCAAACAATCCCTGGACCGATGAGGAGAACGACCTGATCGTCGCGGACTATTTCGCGATGCTTGCGGCTGATCTCGTCAAACTTCCGTACAACAAGGCCGCGCACAATCGAGATCTGTGCGACCGAATCCACCGCGGACACGGTTCAATCGAATACAAGCATCGAAACATTAGCGCCGTGTTGAAGGGCCTTGGTGAGAGCTGGATCCCGGGTTACAGACCCGCCTTCAATTTCCAGGCGTCGCTTGTGAATGCCGTTGTCCGCTGGCTCGACCGCAATCCAAAATACTTCCCCCTGGCGAATGCCTGGAACCGGACAACCGGCATTGAGGAGACAGCCGTGCTCCGGGTCGGGCCGCCACCCACTCTCAGCAACGAGCCGCCCCCAGATGAACTCAAACAGACGCTAGAGATGGCACGGAGATTCGACGTGGCTGGACGGGACGAACGCAACCGGGCCTTGGGGCGCGCCGGCGAAGAACGCGTGCTTTACCATGAGCGTGCGACCCTCACGGGAGCGGGCCGTCGCGATCTGGCAGAACGCGTGAGATGGGTGTCCGAGGAAGAAGGCGACGGCGGAGCCGGATACGATATCGCGAGCTTTTCGCCCGAGGGCCGAGACCGCCTGATCGAAGTAAAGACCACGAACGGGTGGGAGCGTACGCCTTTTCATATCACGCGGAACGAGCTCGCCGTAGCCGAAAGAATGTCTGCCGCGTGGCACCTCCTGAGGCTCTGGAACTTTGCCCGCGAGCCGAAGGCTTTTGAACTACGCCCTCCCCTCGACGCACACGTAACGCTCATCGCCACCAGCTTTGAGGCCAGATTCAACTAAACCGGGTGGCTCACCGGGTCTCGGATGTCCTCGCCGCCGCTTTCACCCGAAATCTTTTAGGCGGACAAGTGCCGTCGCAGGAAGTTGAACGCGAATTCGATTTCTTCCGCAGGACCCTGCGGGTGCAAGCCGGGATTGGCATGTATCCGCTTGTCGTCACTCCCGAAGGCATCAAAAAGCGCCAAGTATCCGTCGCGAGGAAATAACTCATCCTCGCCCTAAACTGACCCCGCGTCGATAGCGCAACGATGGCCGTGCAGTCGCCCCGTCGGGTCCGGCATTGGGGATGTCGCTTTAGCTGCGCGCTACAGGTCCTCGCTGTCGCGCGACTCGAGTTCCACGCCGTTGTGCACCAGTCGCGTCGACCAAGGGACCGGGTTGCGCATGGCGAAGTGGGCCATGCAGGAGCCTTCGGCCTCTTCCAGCAGCGACTGGATCCGTTCCGGCGGTTCGGGGCTGTCGATAATGACGTGGGTCTCGACCTTTTCGCACTCGCCGGTGGTTCGGTGACCCAGTTCGCGCATGGTGCCGAGGGTGGTCATGAACCGGACCCGCTGTTCCAGGCGCATGGAAGTGACTTCGATCCTGCGTGTGTTCAGTATGTCCGTCATGTGCGTCATCAGGCAGAAGCCAATGCCCGCGGTAAAGAACGCCAGCGGCGGCGGGGCCTGATCGTCGCCGACCGGGGGCTGCTCGTCGCAATACAGCGTCACCGGGCTGAATCCGGGGATGTTGACCTGCACCGTGCCGGTCTTCTGCTGCTTCCCGTGCGCCTGGGCCACCATGTTGACCTCGAAGCGGAGCGGTTCCGGCGGTCGGGCTTTCCTGAAGGGTCCGGGCTCGAACTGCTCGGGAACGGGGGCCTCGGCCGCCTGCTCGCCGACAAAGTAGGGTTGGGAATGGAATTTCATCTTCTTGGTCTCACAGGTCGTTCAACAATTTGATGGTCTGGTCGATTCGGCGACGGAATCGCCGCCATATTCCGATGCGCCAGCCGGCGTCGTCCGGACAGAAGCAGTGCATCATCCGTTCGACGCTGGCCTTGCGCTTCGACTCGCCGCGACATCCGGTGTGCCACAGGGTGTTCTCCTCGATCAGCGTAGTCAGCATCTCGTTCAGCGGCACGGTGCCGAACTCGGGCGCCACGCCGATGACCACAGTGTCGTCTTCGAACCTGCCAAAGCATGACGGGATCGGACCGCTCACGTCGGGCGTCAGTGCGCCGCCTGGAATCAGCAACTCGTCCTCGCCGTAGCATCGGCAGGCCAGTTCGTAGCCCCGCGCACCGGGGTCTCGCGTGTAGATCAGGGTCTCCTGCCCGAAGAGACCGAGGCCCGTGTGAATGTCGATATGAATGGTCAAAGCCCCGCCCGGCAAGGCCTGGTCCAGAAAACCTCGCCAGGTTCGATTACTCCATGTGGGTGCGCGGCCGCCGAAATGGATTGCCGCCGGATCGCTGTATTGCCCCAATGTCAGTGCGCGTTGATAGCGTTGCGCGCCTTCGGCTGCCAGGTAGCGGGCCGCCACTCCGGTGGCGTCGGCCGCACGGCCCCCTTCCATCTCGCGGGCGGCAAATGCTCGGAACCTCAAGAAATCGTCGCTGTCCGCCAAAGGGCGGGAGAAGTCAATGAAGTTGCGGTTCACATCGACGTTGTCCTCGTTCACCCGACGACAGTACGAGAAGCCGAACGGATTGACGGCATGCACGAGATGGCACACGGAGTCGTCCGGAAGAGACTCTGCGATGCCGTCACGAAGCAGGCCCGTCTGTAATGCGGACCCCGCGTACCCCTCTATGCCGTGGGTGGCCGACGAAACGATCAGGGCGTAGCTGGCGCCCGCGTCGCCAACCGTCGCGATGTCCATGCAGAGATCTTCACCGGATACACCTCTGCCGCAAGGATTGAGATGGGAAATCACGGCCGCGCCCTGCTCTTCGGCTGCGCCAAGAAACGCCCCCCGCGCCTCATCGTATGAAGTGCTGTAGCAACTCAGGATGTCCCCTGGAAGAAAGGCCATCGAAGCTCGCGTGCGGCGGGGCCGACCCGACTGGGGTCAAGCGGGCAAGTGCGTGTCCAGAAAGCGGGAAACTGTCCCGTTGAACTCCTCCGGGTATTCCCAGAACATCATGTGGGCGCCCAGTACGAAAAGTTCAGCGGTCGGCGTGTTGGACTCAATCCATTTCGCCGCAGCGTCGGAAGCGTTCTGGTTCACGATCTGCAACACCGGGAGTTGCCCCGCCACGTCCCTGGCGACCTGGGAGTAGTCGCAAAGGTTGCCGTCGCCCAGCAACAGCGCAGCGACATACGGCGCCGTGAGCGTGGAGCGGGAAACGATGTCTTCGACAAAGGCATCGTCGGCGGGCTGCATCAGGAACCCGTGCGATGTCATGGCTCTCACCATCGCGGAATGATCGACGTCGGCGACACTCGCTTGCATCCGCCTGACGTTCTCGCGCACATCGATACCCCAGTCCGATTCCCTTTCCTTGACCGGTTTGGGCGACATGTCGATGCCCACGAAAGCGCTCACGTTCGCGCATCCGAACTGCTCGAAATAGGCATACGCGGCCAGGGCGCCGGTTGACCAACCCAGCAGCACGACATCCCGAAGCCCCAGCTCCCGGATGAAATCTGCCAGGTCCTGCCCATGCTGCGTATAGTGATTGCCGGACTGAAGGCTGGATGACTGTCCCTGGCTGCGGGGATCGTAGGCAATAGTCCTATACCGTTCCGACAATGGTTCCAGGTTCTTGCTGAACGACTCCACGGTCATGGTCCAGCCCGGGATGAAGATCAGCGGCCGGCCATCCCCTCGCGACTCGTAATGAACGCTTAGATCGTTCGAGAGCCGTACGAATTCGTCCATATGCAAACCCCGCAGCTTGAGATCGAAAAAAGAAGGATCGCCCGCCGACCCCGTTGTCAGAACCTCAGTCCCACGCGCACCCCCCAGGTTCTCGGCGGTGCGTAGGCACGTTCGCACTGCTGTACCGGCACGCCCATCTGGCGAAAATCAAAACACTCCATGTAGGTGGCTACATCTCCATCTTCGACATTGCGCAGATAAGTGTTGAGGTACCAGTTCTGGGCTGCCGATTCGTAATCTAGGCTCAGATCGGTCTTGGTAAACGCATCGCGCTTCTCAAAGTCCCGATTCAGTACCGCGAGATGGGCCTCGGACTCGGCGTGGAACTGCACTCGCGGCGTCAGGGTGCCGCCGGCGAACTTCCAGACCGCGGGCTCAAGCATGAGGGAAGCAGTGAATCCCGGCGCCCGGGTCAGTTCGTTGCCGCTGGCGCTCAATGACTGGGAACCGACGATGAGCGGGTCGTCGACGCCGGTGAAATCCTCGAACTCCGTTCTCAGGTAGCCGAGGGAGAAGACTCCACGGCCGGATTCGCCGAACAGCACCTCGGCTTCCAGCTCCGCTCCCCAAACGGATGCATCAGAAGCATTGACGGTCTGGTTAGTGATCGTTCCCGCTTCGTTGGTAAAGGTCTGGCCGAGCTGGAGATCCTTGTAGTCGTACGCGAATACCGCCAGGTTAAGCCGAGTCCGCCCGTCGTCGGCCCTCATCTTCCAACCGCCTTCGACTGCCGTCACCGTTTCCGGGTTGTAGACCACCAGGGGCGCGCCGGGCCTCGCCTGGCTGCCTCGGTTGTAGCCGCCGGCCTTGAAGCCGGTGCTCGCGTGGGCGTAGAGAAGGGCGTTCTCCGAAAGATCGTAGTCCATGCCGATCTTCCAGGTCGTCTCGTTCCACTCCGGGTTTGCGATCTGCGGCGCCAGGAAGAAAGTGGGCCCGTTGGCGAGCCCGACGGTCTGGAAGCTGCCGGTCGCCGTATCCGCCGTCATGCCCAGGTCGCCGGAATGACCACCCTTGTCTTTCTCGTCGCTCGTGTGGCGCAATCCCACGATGGCGCGAAGCCGGTCGTTCACCTGGTAAGTGGTATGCAGGAACGCGGCCACGCTCTGATTGGTGAGGCCCTGATCAACGAACCGGACGCGAAACGTCGGGCCGAATAGGAAATGCGTCAGACCGACCACGAAATCTCCGTCTATCTCTTCGTCCAGCAGGTAGATTCCGGCGATGTATTGCAACGCCCCGTCGCCGGTCGAAGTCAACCGCGCCTCGTGGGTCCAGGTGGCCGATTCCGTCGTTTCCTGAACGAAGGATTCGATGGAGGGCTCCGCCGTAAAGTCCGCATCGGCCAGGAAGTCTCTCTCGTGGTTTCGATAGGCCGCCAGGTAGGTCAAGTCCATGGCGGCAAAGCTGTGACTGAACTCGAAACGGAAGTTGCTGTCGCCGCTGTCACGGTGGCCTTGCGTATCGATCGGGTTGACTCCGGCCGGGTCCGACGAGACCAGGCCCGTATTGTCGTTCGGAAAGGTCGCAAAGGACGCGACCCCGCCGACGCCGCCGCGCTCGTAGGACTCGGCCGTGAGCAACACCGAGGTGTTTTCCCCGGCTTCGAACGCGAAATGCGCCCGAAACCCGAATTCGTCAGCGTCGTCGCCGTCGTCCGAAGGCGCGTTGTCGCGGTAGCCGTCGCGGTTGTTCGACATCACGGCGATGCGCGCCGCCGCCCTGTCGGATAACGGCACATTGAGCACGCCGTTTAACTGAACCAAACCGTAGTCGCCCGCCGTGATCTCGGCCAGCCCGGAGAACCCCTCGTAGTCCGGTTTGCGGGTGATCAAGTTCACCACGCCAGCCGTGCTGTTGCGACCATACAGCGTTCCCTGGGGTCCCCGCAGCACCTCGATTCGCTCGACGTCGAAAAAATATGCCTGCGGTCCTGAAAGCCGCGGCACGTAGCTTCCATCAACGTGAAATGCCGTGGTTGGATCCGCAGCGTTGCGGACGTCGGTGCCGGAGACTCCGCGTATGGTCATCGAAAGGCCGTCGCGGTTGGTCTCCTCGCCCACGTGCAGATTCGGGACGATGTAGCCCAGCACGTTCGGGTCATTGCCGCCGAGACGGGCGATCTCCTCTCCAGAGAATGCCGAGACTGCCAGCGGCTCTCTCTGCAGCGTGTTCTCGCGCTTCTGCGCGGTGACGACAATTTCTTCCAGTTCGGGCTGCGCAAACGCATTCGCCGCCAGGAAGCAGCCACAACAGAACAGGAGGGAGATTGAGCGTCTCGGGCTCGCCGTTTTTGACTTCGCACACATGTTCGTGTCCCCTGCGGAAACGACCTCGTTATCCGCTCCAATGGAGGAATCCCCTGGGTACGCTATGTCTGTTCCGGCCCTCCCGCTAGGGGGGAATCCCCCTACTAGTGGTTACGTTGGCTGGACGCGTGGCGCTACTGGCTAGTTGGAAAGAACGGCAACCAGCTCCGTCCGGTTGGAGGTTCCGGCCTTCTGATATGTGGATGTCAGATAGTTTTCGACCGTCTTCACCTGCAACCCCAGCGATTCGGAGACCTGGGCATTGGTCATCCCCAACGCCACCAGTTTCGCGATCTGGGTTTGCCGGGGTGACAGCGACAGTTCCCGCGCCCGCCCTTCCGAGATCCCGGAGTAGCTCTGGTCCAGGGCGATGAGCACGAAGTGCCTGGTCCCGTCGGCATGATTGACCACCTCGACACGGTGTGAACTCTGAGTGTTGCCGTGTCGGTCGAGCAGAATCGCGACTTCCCTGCCCCGACCCTCGCGTGCTCGCAGCAGACTTGTCCGGACCTGCTCGGAAAACAGGTGAAACACCGAGCAGCCGCGCAGGCCCTGCAGATCAGCGTATGGCGCGATCAAATCAGCATCTTCGAATTCGCCAACGACATCGCGCAGCAGGAAGTCCTTGTCCAGCATCAGGTAGCCACGAATCCCCCGCAACCGCAGGAGATTGGTGACAACATCGTCGCGCTTCTCCTGCTGCCGTCTGCTGTAGCGGAACCGCAACGCAATGCTCAGGTAAGGGATCAGCAGTTGTGCAAGCCGGTGATCCGTTTCGCCGTAATGCCCCAATGGTTCGGTGCGGTGCATTCCAACCAGTCCGAATGGCTGGCCTTCGATATTGATGCCGAAGATCATCGCCGAGTGGACGCCGGTCGGACGGAGAAAGTCCTGGTAGAACTCGCACTCCCGGTAGGTGCTGTCCGACTCGATGACCTGGTCCGTGGAGACGCTGGGCGCCTCGTGCACATCCGACAACCGCTTGTAGCGAACCAGCGCGGGATCGAGGTGCTGATAGTAGTCGAGGTACTTCTTCATGTTGCTGTGATCGACCTGGTACGACGTCCCCTCCAGCAGCTTCAGCTTGGGAGAGCTGGGGTCGAACTCGATGAAGACCCCTGACGAGGACCCGAGCAGATACATCAACTCGCGGGTCATGATGCGCGCGAAGTCCCTTTCGGCCACGCACTCCTGCGCGAGATGGCCAATCTGAACCACCCGGTTCAACTGGAGATCGCTGACGCGAGTCATGGCTCGATCATACACGCGCGCACACACGTTGGGCGGTGAGCCATCGCGTGGCTCGTCGTATGATGCGATCTCACCAACCCAACGATCATAGACTCATGTCACCAGACCCCGTCTTGCCCCCTTCGACGCCGAGAGACGTTCGCATCGGCGCCACCGATCCCGCCGATGTCGCGTTTCCGCTGCGCTGGGGCATCATCGGCGCCGGGCGGATCTCCGCGCAATGGGTCATGTGCCTGCATGCGTGCGCCGGTGCCACGGTCACCGCCGTCGCAGCGCGTTCTGCGGATCGCGCGCGGGAGTTTGCCCAGAAGTACGGTGTTGCTTCGGCATGCGGCAGCTACGCCGAGATGGTGGCATCGCCGGATGTCGACATCGTCTACGTCGGAACCATCAACCGGCTGCATGAAGAGCACAGCATCCTCGCCATCGAGGCCGGCAAGCACGTGTTGTGCGAAAAGCCTCTGGCGGAGACCGGGGCTGACGGGAGAGCCATGTACGCGGCGGCGGAAGCGCATGGCGTCATGCTGCAGGATGCCGTCTGGACCCGATTCTTTCCCGCAGTGGAGCATGCGCGGATGTTGATCGATGCGGGCGCCATCGGCGAGGTCGTGCTCGCGCAATCCGATTTCGGCGATCCAATCTACGCTGTCCAGGCCGCCCCGTTGGCATTTGGTTCCGGCGCGACGCCAACCGCAGTCACTGCGGCGGGCCGCAGACCCGGCGGCGCCATCGTCGAGTACGGTCCCGACAAGTGCGCGGTGCTAACGTTCCCGCCGATGCAATCGGAATTCGTGGAAACGACGGAGATCATCGGTCGCGAGGGACGAATAACGCTGGAGCAGCCAGCCCATGCGCCAACCACCATCACCGTCCGCATTCCTCCTCCCGGAGGCGCTCCGTCGCGTTACAGGAACGCCAACGCCCCCGCCTCTGTGCAGCGCTTCGAATACCCGATACCGGGGACCGTGAGCTTCCCGGAGCGGGCCTATCCGAACCAGCAAGGATTCCTGTATCAGGCCGAGGCGGTGCATCGCTGCCTGGCCGCCGGTCTGCGGCAGTGTCCACAATACGACAAGCGGGAATCCCTGCACGCCCTCGATATCCTGACCGAGATCAATGCCGACGTCGCGGCGGGTTAACTGTGCTTTCCGGCGCGCACTCGGCACACACTGGTTGCGCGGTGGCGGCGTTCAGCCGGCCTGTTCGATGAAGGCTCGAGGCGAGAATACGTCGACTGACCCGTAGCGTCGCTCGGCGAAATCTCGCGGATTGCCGGTGACGAGCACCGCACCGCCAGCGGTCGCGGTTTGGAGATAAACCTCGTCGTCGCCATCGCGCAGGCCGAAGACGATATCAGCCGGATCGACGAAGACGGCCACCCGCTCGAGTTCCGCAATGACTCTGAAGAGTCCCTCCCGGTAAGCCGCATGGGCAAGACGTCCGGCGACCGATCTGTACTCGTCAACGATCAGATCGGAAAGCACCACCTGGTGATGGCGGACAGCTTTGACGATGACATCGCCGCAGACACCCCGGGTTCTTGCGGCCGACACCAGGACGTTGCAGTCGATCACGACTCTCATGCATTACTGTCACGACGCTTCTTGCGTGCCTCGGCGACATCCGCGACTGCGGCCGCAATGATCTCATCCTCCGAACGGCGCGCATCCCCGGGAGTGGGATCGATGCTCTCCAGGATCGAGGCCACGCGGTCGGCGGCGGCTCTACGGTCCACCACTTCCTTGGGGCGAAGCAGGATGCCGTCGCCAACGACCGTGGCCTCCATGATGTCGCCTTCATGCACGTCGAGCCCCCTGCGCAGCTTGGCAGGGATGGTGACCTGGAACTTGGGTTTAACGGTGACGAGCAGCATGACGATGTCTCGAAAAAGTTGGAATTTCCACTTTTCATACCAGAGGATGGTCGACATGGCAAGGAATTGGGCGGCGCGCGGGCGGCGCGCGTTCAGCACGCGATATCGATGCTGGGACAACGCGAGAAACAGGCCAAATCAGAATGGCCCTCCCGGCCCGCAGCGGCTAGCGCCATGAAATCCTTCGGCGGCTTTGCCTACGCCGTCTTTCACCCCCACCCGAGCCCTCTGTTTCGCCCATCCCTCCCGTCCCGCACCCTGTGCCTCGATCGGCACCACGTGCCGTTCTACGGCGCAGTTCGCTAGCCTCGCGTCGGTAGCGCGACGACGGCCGTGCCGAACGCCGTGGTAAGTCCCGACTGATTGCTGTTCTGCATCTGCACTTCGACCAAGTGCTCCCCATCGACGACGGACTTCCGCACCACGGCGCCGGCAAGCGTATTCGTGTCGCCGACGATGTTGGGATGGCGAACCGACGCGTTGAGTTTCTTCAGCGTGCCGTCGTCCCCCATCCAGTCCGTCACGATCTGGGTGAGCCAGCAGACGCGCTGCGGGCCGAAGTCGAACTGGCCCGGCATGTTGCGCCGCTTCTGGGCGTGCTCCAGGTCGAACCGGCCGCCGCCGCCAAGCTCGCCGGACCCCTCCGCTTCGAGCCGATCCCGGGTGCTGCGTCGCAAGCCGAGAACGCCGTGGGTGAAAAGGAACAGTTCCGATACCGAGTAGGTGCCTTTCTTCAGCGCCGGCATCTCGTCGCCCTCGGCGACATCCTCCCAATAGCGCGTCTCGGAGCCGCGGCGTTCGCGTTCCCACACCAGTGGATCGGCCGCCTCATGTACGGTTTCGGCGTCGTCGCCCTTCGGCTTGCGATCATATTGAAGGGTGCCGCCGGTGTTCTCGTACCGCGCCATCAGCGTTCTGAACGTCGCTACGGTCTCGTGGCGCTGGTTGGTGTACGCCACGAGGCCGGTATTGAAGTTGATCGGACCGATGCGGCCGCTCGTCTTCCTGATGGTTTCGCCGACCTTCTCGGTGACTGTGATGCGGTCCCCCAGCCAGATCGGTCGGACGAAGTCGATCTCGACGCCCGCGTAGTTCACAGGCAGGTATTGCGTCGACACGCGGGCACGGTCGATGTTTCCCGTCTCCCCGGCGGTGACGCCGAGGGCAACGCTATAGAGAAAGCTCGGGGGCGCGGTGATCATGCCGAAGCGGCTGTTTCTCGCGTGCTCCTCGTCCCGCCACAGCGGGTTGTAGTCTCCGATGCCCTCGCAAAAATTCCGTATGTTGTCGAGGCTGGCCTGCTTCGTCGGGTGGTGGGGCAACACCGCCCCGATACCCTTCCTGTATTCGGCTTCAAACTCGTCGATGGTCTTGATCAGATCCGGCGCAGCCATGTGTTTCTCCTCCTGCCTACCTCGGGTGGCAACCCAATCCTACGTCCGTTCGCCAATGCCACAAAATCAAGCGCGCCCCGCTACCTCGCGCATGAGCAAGTCCATGGTGGCGATCTTCTCGTCGTGATCCCCGAACACGGCATCCGTGACGATGATTTCATTCACGCCGATCGCTTCGTATTGGGCAACGATGTCCTTGATCTCCGCAGGCGTGCCAGCGATCGCGCGGCCGGGCTCTCCTGGCGGCTGTCGACTATCGGGATGGGCATTCCAACGCTCCTGCAACCTCGCCTTGTTGGTATCCATGAACATCAACACCGCCGCCGAACGCTGGATGTCAGCCGGGTTGCGCCCGACATCCGCGCAGTGCGCGTCGAGGATTGCCCCCTTGTACTCCATCATCGCCACGTTGCCCCAATGGTTCCACTCGTCGGCATACTTGGCCGTGATCTTGAGCGTGACCTTCTCGCCGCCGCCGCCGATCAGGAGCGGCAGGGGATCCTGTACGGGCTTCGGCTCCAGCGTCGCATCGGTGAGTTGATAGTAGCGGCCCGAAAAGTTGCTGGTCTTCTCCGTACATAACGCCTTGATGACCTGGCACGCCTCGTCCAGCCGCCGGAGTCGGCCAGGGATCGTGTCGAACTCGATACCGTACTGTCTGTGTTCGTTCTCCTGCCATCCGGAACCAAGCCCCAGCACCACACGTCCGCCGGAGATGTGGTCCAGCGTGGCTGCCATCTTCGCCAGGACCGCCGGATGGCGATAGGTGTTTCCAGTGACCATCGTCCCGACGCGTACGCGCGGCACGCGCGCGGCAAGGGCCGCCAGCGTGATCCAGGCTTCGGGGAATGGCATGTCCGCATTGGCGCCCGCCGACATGAAGTGGTCGGCGAGCCAGAGGCCATCCCAGCCCGTCGCTTCCGCGTGCGTACAAAGTTCAACCATCTCATTGAACGGCAGCCACGGACTGGGCCAGAAACCAAAGCGCATTGCCAATCTCCTGCAAGCGGGAAGCGCACAGTTAATGGGTACCGGGCGCCGTTGTCAAAGCGATCACACCCCGCGCGGCGTTTTGAAGGGGTTTGCAGGGTCCCCGTATCATAGGCGGCCGCTCCTCCAAGCCAGGCCACCGACAATGACCGACAGCAATTCGTCGCGCACCCTCGCCATATCGCCGGCCGACGGTCCCGTCGCCGTCACCGGCGCCAGCGGATACGTCGGGTCGTGGATCGTCCGCGAACTCGTGGAGCAGGGCTACAGCGTGCGTTCATGCGTGCGCGACCTCGACAATCCGGAGAAGGTCAATCATCTCCTCGCAATGAACGATTCAGGCTTGCCCGGGAGCAACACGTTGTTCGCCGCCGATCTCTTCAGGCGCGGCAGCTATGACGCCGCATTCGATGGATGCTGCGGCGTCATGCACGCCGGTGCGATTCTCACCCGTAGCGGGGCGACGCCCCAGCAGGTGTACGACGGCTGCTTCACCGTGGTGGAGCACGTTATCGAGTCGGTGAGAAGGGCCGGCACCATTCGGCGTTTCATCCTGACCAGTTCGTTCTCCGCCGTCTCGCACCCGGCCCACGAAGGCTACGTCTACACCGAGAAGGACTGGTGTACCGACAATATCGAAGCCCGTCCGAGCGACTGGTCGGAAGCGAACATCCCCAACAACCGGCACGCCGCCTACGCCATCGGCAAGATGCGGGCCGAACGCTTGATCTACAAGGCGGCCGAAGACGACGGGCGCTTCGAGTCGATGTCGATCCTGCCGCTCGACGTCATCGGGCCCGTGATGTGCGCCAACCACGATGAAGGCGGCTGGCAGGTCTGGATCAGGCGGATGCTGCAGGGCGAACCTTTCACCCTGACCCCAGGGGGCAGAATGCTCTGGAACAACGTCGATGTTCGAGACGTGGCGCGGGCGCATCGACTGTGCGCTGAAAGCAGCGTCGCACGGAACGGATCGCGGTACATTCTTGCGGCAAGCGACCGCTCCGGCGAACTCTTTACCTGGCAACTGCAGGCGAGGTTGAAGGAACTGTTTCCGGGATTTCGGAACATCGGGGGTGAAGAGATGGATGGCGACAGACCGAAGGAGAAGACCTTCGACAAGCCGCGATCCTACTGCACGCTCGCGAGGCGGGAACTAGGCCTCACGCCGTATCCCATCGACGAGACGCTCAGGGCGACGGTCGAATCCTACGTGCGGCTTGGCATCCTCCACGTGCGCGGCTGATCGGATAGCCAATCGGAATCTCTCTTTCGCCTTCTCACGACGGATGAGGAAGTGGCGCAGTTGATAGTGGAAGCGTTCGGGGGCGTGGTCACGCGCCTCCACCCAACGCCCAGGCGGATTACATCAATCTCGCGACCGAGAGGCCGTTCAAGCCGGCGGGTTACCGGCCGCATCGTCGCGCAATAGGCCAAGCTCGCGGGCCAGCGCCGTAAAGTTCACCAGCACGGTATCCCACCCCGGATGGCTATTCGGCCAATCGGTCACCGGCAGGACGCCCATCCGCCGCATGTAGTTTTCGTAGTGTTCGCGCCAGACGGGCCGCGCCAGTTCCTCCAGCACGGTGGCGACAGACTCCTGCGTGGTCTCGTCGCGCAGCATGATCTCGCGCGCAGTTTCGGGATCGAGCGCCTCTAGCACGGGACCGATGGCCGCGAGGTCGTGAACGTGGCGCACCAGATCGGGATAGGAATCCGCGTTGCGAGGCAATCTGGTGGTGAGCGCCTGCCACTTGCCGCTCGCGATTTCGGCGGGACGGATGACGTCGAACATCCCGCCGCCCACACCGGATCTGGAGACAGTCGACATCATCAGGGGGATATGTACCACCTCGCATTTGAGGCCTGCCACCACCTCCTCGTCGGGAACCGCGCTCTGGTAGTCGTAGATGAACGTCTGCAGCAGGGCGTCCTTGCGCGTCGGCTGCAGAAACGGCAGCTCGGCATGGATGTGTGATTTGAACTCCTGCCCGATCTCCTTGAGCGCTGCGGTCCGTTCGTCGGCGTCAAGCCGCTGCACGGATTCGTCCGGGATCAGGCGGATATCCAGATCTTCCGAGAAACGCGCGGTCAGCCGGTGGTAGGCCACCAACGCCGTGCCGCCCTCGATGGCGAGCGTCGCGCGTTCGCTGTGGAAGCACTCAATGGCGCCGAGCGCACGGCGCACGATCAGATCCTTCTCGGCCCGGGCGAAGGAGTGACACCGCTCGAAAGTGTGGAAGTGCGCTTCGATTTCCCTGCGCGTTGGCGGTTCCTGTGTCGGGTTCATGGCGCCTCCTCGCTGCCGGCTTGCGACCGGTCTTCCGTCTGGCGTCTCGAACATGGCCTGCACGCCACGCTTGCGAATGAGGCGGCGGCAGGGCCGGTCCAGCCGCCACACCGCGCCGCCCGACTTCTGGCTATAGCCGCGCACCGGTTCGCCCGGCAGGATGTGATAGCCCAGCTTTGGCATCACCTCCGGCACGATGTCGAACACCTTGGCAGCACCGATGCCGTAAATGCCTTGGCCGACGCGCGTCAGTTCACCGGACTCGCAGTAGCGCCGCAACGCCCGATCGCAGGCGTGCTCCGGTGCGTGCGACACCAGCTCGGAGCGCAGAATCGCCTTCCGCCCGGCCTCCCGGAGCAGGCGTCCGATAGCCTCGCAGGCGGCTTCGTATGCGGTTCCGACTGATGCCATTGGGCAACTCGCCAGACGTAATTATGGACCAATGCAACTTAACCGAGAGTCCCCGGATGAGCAACGACGCCCACGAGCGGACGCCCGGTACTGTTCGCTACGGGTGATAGGGACGTCGTGCGCATTAGCAGGGACATCGCGAGACGCATGGCGCCGTCCGTCACCGGACATCGTCGCGCCGCCGGGCATTGAACACTGGACTAAATGACAGCGACTCCCGACATCGTTCCGAACCGCGACCTGACAACGGCAGTGATCTCCGCATCCGCCGGGGCGACGATATCGCCGGAGCGCACCAGGTAGGCGTCGGGACGATCTACTCCTTTCGGCATCCTGCCCGCCGCCACGTCGGATGCGGCAGCCAGTGCCATTCTGCGAAAACGCACGACTCCCAAATCCGTCTGACCGAGCAGTTCGCGGGTGCGGTTCGCGATCAGTCCCTGGCTGTCGGCGATGGCCTGGTCCTGCTCGGAGATGCCCCGGATTCCTGTGAAGCTCACTTCGCGCTGCAACGTGCGGTCGATCAGGTAATCGTTCTCGCGCCGCCGTATGGGCACATAGTCCGCATCCACCTCGGAGAAGACGCCCCAGCCGCGATTCATCCGTTCGGTCTCCTTTTCGGTCAGCGGCCGGTCGGGATTCCAGCAATAACAGAAGATCCAACACGATACGTCGTCGATCGGTGCCCAGGTATTGCCGAGGTTGTTGTCCTCGGCAAAGTTGCCCGGCGCGAGGGAGTGATTGGGCATGAGGAACTGGGTCATGCGCCAGTAAAGGTGGTCGTCGTCCGCGTTGCGCGCCGCGCACAACAGCAGGCCGGCATCGTGTTCGAGCACGCTGAATTGCGGACGCCCGTCCTCGATCAACCAGCGGAAGCGGGCCATGGACGGCGGTTCGTTGTCACCAGAAGCGCGCGGCTGGCTCGACGAGACTTCATGCAGGCCCACCTTCTCGCCGTCCCGGATGCCGGCGTGCAGGTACGAAAAGTGCGCCGTATCGAGGCCGCCCTCGCACGCCTGCGCCCAGTTGCACTGCTGCAGCTTCTTCGACACGAACCTGTGTTCCGGCGGTACCTCCGCGAATTCGAACCGCGGCAGTTCGGGCGCGGGACCGTCTCCCATGTACGCCCAGATCACGTCGCCCGATTCCCGCGTCTCGAGCGCGCGAATCGCCGCCCTCGGTCTGATGCGTTCCGCCATTTCCCGAGGCAGCGTGGGCATGTCCAGGCAGTTGCCCCTGTGGTCGAACTTCCAGCCGTGATAGGCGCAGCGGATGCCGCAATCCTCCACCCGCCCGAAGAACAGGTTTGCGCCGCGATGCGAGCAGACCGGTTCGACGATGCCGACGCGACCCCGCGTGTCCCGAAAAGCGATGAAGTCCTCGCCGAGGAGCTTGACGCGCTTCGGCGGACAATCGGGTTCCGGCAACTCCCGAGACAACAGCGCGGGCATCCAGTACGCGCGGAAGACGTTCCCCATCGGCGTGTCCGGCCCGGTTTGGGTCAATCGCGCGTTATCTTCAGACGAAAGCATTCTGGTCCTCCCGCAACCTGCGCCGTGGTGCATCGAATGTACACTGTCGCCGCATGAAGTTGGGAGTATTGGATCAATCGCCTATCTCGCGCGGAGAGGACGCGCGCGCGGCCGTCGATAACACCATCCGGCTGGCCCAGCGGTGCGAGGCGTTCGGCTATCACCGGTACTGGATCGCCGAGCACCACGCCTCCAATACGCTGGCGAGCTCAACCCCGGAGATTCTCATCACCCGCGTGGCGCGGGAGACGGATCGCATTCGTATCGGCTCCGGCGGCGTGATGCTGTCGCACTATTCTCCGTTCAAGGTCGCCGAGAACTTCCGCATGCTGGAACTCATGTATCCCGGACGAATAGACCTCGGCGTCGGTCGCGCGCCCGGCAGCGACGGCCTTACGGCGGCCGCTCTCGCCTACGGCAACCCCCTCGGCATCGAGTACTACCCGGCCAAGGTCAAGGACCTCGTCGCGTTTGTCTCCGGCGAGAAGGCTTTCACGGAGGCGTTCGAGCGCCTACACGCGACCCCGAAGACACCGACGACGCCGGACATCTGGATGCTCGGATCAAGCCTCGATAGCGCCGTCTACGCGGGTCACTTCGGTCTCGCGTTCTCCTTCGCCCACTTCATCGCGCCGGAGGCGACCGTCGCAGCGATGCGCCGCTACCGCGACGAATTCAAGGACGAGCACCTTGAAGCTCCGTACTCCTCGGTCGGCGTCTTCGCCATCGCTACCGATGACCCGGAACGCGCAGACCTGTTCCACCGAGTGCGGGAGATACAACGCATCCGTCGCGACCAGGGCTATCGCGGTCCGCCGCCGACGCTCGAAGAAGCTGCTGCCATGCCGTTCAGCGCTGAAGAAATGGAACGCCTGCGCAGCAAGCGTTCCCGACAGATCATCGGCAGTGGCGCGGAAGTGAAGGCGCAGATCGATGCGCTCGTTGAAGAAACCCAGGCGGACGAGGTGATCGTGCTGACCATCACGCCGTCGTTTGACGACCGCGTGAAGTCCTACGAACTCATCGCTAACGCGTACCGCGACTGAGACAGGCGTTCGACTACTCCTCCGACCCGCGCCCGATTCTGAACACGTGGCCGTCGGGATGCCGCACATGCATCTCGCGAACACCCCACGGCATGTCGGTGGGCGGCCAGGTCACCTCGAGGCCCTGCTCCAGACAGTGCCGGTGCACGGCGTCCACATCGTCCACCCACGCTGACATCCAGGCGCCCTGGTCACCGGTCTCGTCGCCGTCGGGACCGAATGTGCGCGGCGCCGAACCGCGGCCACGCCCCCCCTGCCCGTCCAGGCACAGGAAGATCTCGCACTCACCGGAACAGACGCAGCCGAACGAAGGCGGATCACCCCACTCCCAGCCCTTGGTCCATCCGAGCTTCTCAAACCATGCGAAGCTGGCTCGAATGTCGGAAACGTTCAGAATGGGCGTCAGTCCCTGCGCGAACATCTTGGACTCCTCCATGTGGGTTGACGGGAAGAATAGATGATCCGTCCGATGGATACCCGTTTGGCATTCCTCTATTCTCGTTGGGGAGATCCCGCCTCGCACGGAGGAACAGTCCAATGAAACTCGGCATCAGTCATCAGCGCCCGCAAGACCTTAACGAGGACCACTTCGCCTACCTGCGCAAGATGGGTGTGGAGACCATGGAGGTGCGTCTCAAGAGCGAGGACGCGACGTTGGACACGTTGGGGGACATCCGGGATACGGTGACGGGCGCCGGATTCGATCTGCACGAGATCATGCTCGATGACCTCTACTCATCGCGCGAGTTCACCCTGGGCCTACCCGGTCGCGATGCCACCATCGACCGCTTCAACGAGTTCCTTACCGACCTCGGACGGCTGGGAATCCACTACACCACCTATGCGTGGCACACCGGCGGCGCCTACATGTCGGGCAGGACCACGACGCGCGGCGTGTCCACCCGGGAGCTCCACGCGAGCGAGGCGCTGGCACTGCCGGACGCCTATGACACGCAATACGACGACGACACGATGTGGGCCAACTACGACTACTTCATGCAGCGCGTGCTTCCGGTCGCAAGGGAGGCCGGCGTCAAGCTGCAGTTGCATCCGAACGATCCGCCCCTGACCCACCAGGGGGTGGCGCGCATCTTCCGCAGCACGGACGCCTACCGCAACGCCATCGAGCGTACTGGCGGCGATAACCACGCGGGCATCCTGTTCTGCGTCGGCACCTTCTCCGAGATGCCGGGATCTGACGGCGAAGGCGAAGACATAGTCGCGGCGATCCGCGAGTTCGGCCCCACCGGCCACATCCACCAGATTCATCTCCGCAACACTTCCGGGCCGCTGCCATACTTTCACGAGACATTCCCGGACAACGGCTATCTCGACTTGCCCGAAATCGTGCGGGCGCTGGCCGATGTGGGCTTCGACGGCATCGTCGTGCCCGACCACGTGCCCGGCCGCGGGCGCGGAAGCGTCGAGGAAGCCTTCATATTCGGGTACATCCGGGCGCTGATCCAGGCGTGCGGCTGAGCTGCGCGTTCATTGCGCGCACTGGCAGCCTAGTGTCTGATAACGGGCCCTAGTCAGGCCGGAGGCGGGTCGTCTCGTTGTCAGCCCTGCGATGATGGCCAATCTCCGCTACAAACCACCGTTCGAGGCGCACTCCTTTCGTGGGCTTTCGCCGCACGACGGCCAGCGCCAAGGTCTCTAGCCCGCACATCTCACCAAGCCGCTTGTCACGTTACTGAATATCATTGTTATTAGTCGGGTATGTCGTACTTCCTGTGACCTGCCAAATTCAGACTGCGCTGGCCGCGCCCTCGCTGGTCTTTTTTTCGCGTGCGCGCACGTGCTCGCTACACCATAAGCGGCGGCTATGCTTCCGCTCGCGAGCACGCGCACGCGAAAAAAATCCTGCGCGATCATCACGGCCCTTGGTGAGATATGCGGGCTAGAATCCGGTTGAGATCAACGTCACCAAGGGCGAAACTATGGCAATGCCCGCTTTCGACACACATAAGGCCGTCAAGGCGTTGTCTAGCGCAGGGTTCGACAATGCCCAGGCGGAAGCCGTCGTCGATCAGATCAGCGGAGCTGTCAGCGAGAACGTCGCAACCAAAGTGGATCTCGACCGGTTCGCCACCAAGGAGGATCTCGAACGGTTCGCCACCAAGGAGGATCTGAGACAAGAGGTCGAAAAGCTCGAACTGCGGCTGGCAGCTGAGCTTGAGAAGCAGTCGTCCAAGTATTTGCGTTCTATGGTCGTGGTGGTCGCCGGGATTGTTGGGCTTTCGAAGGCGCTCGAAGTACTTTTGGCGTGATCCAGCCCTCGCTGCAGGTGGCTGCAGGTGAATGTCGCAGGTTCAAGGTACCTTTAGCTGACTCTGAACAATCCGCTCAAGGATTCTGAGCCGCAGGCCGTCCCCCACGTCGCGATAGTCGTCCAGGCCGGCGAGGTTGCGCGTTTCATCGGGATCGTTCTCGAGATCGAACAACAGGTAGACCTGCCCGTCGCTGTTGATGGCGATCTTCCAACAGGCGTCGACCAGCATGACTTCGCCCTGGATCTCGGAGATCGCGTCTTCACGATGCGACGCGATCGACCCGCTCATGGCGGGCACGAGCGACTTTGCGAACTGCTGGTACTCGATTTCCCCGCCAGCCAATTCCACCAGGGTGGGGCCAAGATCACAGTTCTCCGCCGGCGCATCGTTGACGCGCCCGCCATTCGCCGCCGTGCCCCACAGCCGGTGCCTTCGGCCCCGCCCGTGGCCCGGCCCAGCTCTTCGTCCATGGACCAATTGCCCCGGGTCGCTGGCGCTCCCCGGCGGCATTTGTTCCTTGGAAGTTTCCGGCGTGCGCACGATCAGCGGCACGCTTACGGCGCCGCCAAGGAAGTTCATCTTGTAGATCAGCCCCCAGTCGCCGTTCATTTCGCCGTGGTCCGACGTGAACGCGATGATCGTCCGGTCCAGTTCGCCGCGCTTCTCCACCACCTCCAGGACTTCGCCGATCTGGTGATCGATGAGCGTCACGTTGCCGGCGTAGTTCGCCCGCATGGCCGCCTCGTCGCCGGGATCGAGTTTCGGCGAGCGACGCTCCATGAAGTCGTCGAGCCAGCCGCGGGGACGATCATGGTCTTCTGTCGGGCGGGGGATCGGCGTCGGCATCGCGTCGGGTTCGTACATGCTGGCGTACGGCTCCGGCGTGTCCCATGGTTCGTGGGGTCCGCCGAAACTCACCCAGCAGAACCAGGGCTCCCTGCGGTCGTATTCGTCGAGGTAGCGTTTTGCGCATTGGCCGACGTAGACATCGTAATAGTATTCCAGCGGCAGCACGGACGGCCGGACCACGTGCGGCTTGTTGTCGAAACGCTCCTTGAAATCCGCGCGATAGGCTTCGAGCAGGCCTTTTTCTTCCCACATCGCCGTCATGTGGCTGCCTACGTTAGCGCTCGCCCGGGGTCCGCCTATCTCGTTCACGTCGTCGAGGCCGTAGGCGTGCAGCAGGTATTCGCGCTCGCGCAGATCGACTTTTCCGTGAGGATGCAGGTGTGTCTTGCCGAACAGGCTCGTGCGGTATCCGAGGTCGCGGATCACCCGCATCCACGTCGATGCGTCCTCGGGCAGGGTGTACTGGAGGTTGTTCCAGACGGCGTTGTTGTGCGGATAGCGGCCAGTTGCGAGCGTTACCCGGGCGGGGACGCAGATCGGCGTGGTGGTGACGCAGCGGCTGAAGCGCACGCCTTCGCTGGCGATTCGGTCGAGGTTGGGCGTCTTCAACCAACTCCCGCTGCACCCCATCGCGTCGGCGCGCTGCTGGTCGGTCATGAAGAAAAGGATGTTGGGTCGGGTCATGGCGTTTCCAGGATTCATCAATGGCAGGTCGGGCGACCGGTCAGATCACGCCACGCTCTCGCATCGCTCTGATCGCCACCGTGTCGTAGCCGAGTTCCCGCAGAATCTCCTCCGAGTGCTCGCCGAGTTTCGGCGGGTGTTTCGGACCCACCCTGGGCAGGTTCGCGACGTTGATCGGATGATTCATGACTGCCGGCACCTCGAACCCGTCGTCGTCAGCGGGAACGATCATGCCGTTGTCCATCAACTGGGGGTCGCTCGCGTGTTCCTCGACGATGCCCACCTTTTTGACCGGCACGCGGGACGCGTCGAACCGCGCCATCCACTCATCCGAGTCCCGCTGTTCGATGATCTCCGCTATCGCCTCGATCAACTCCTCCCTGTTCTCGGACCTCCCGTCCTCGGTGGCGAAGCGCTCGTCGAACAGCAGGTGCGAGGCGTCCATGGCGTCAAACATGAGGAACAAAAGTTCTTCCGTGCGGACCATGTTGAACTGCAGCCAGCGTCCGTCCGCGCATTCGTACGCCCGCCCCAACGCGCGCGGCGCGCGCCTCCTCTCGCGGTACTCGCCGATGTCCGCTCCCGCCATGATGCCCTGCGGGATCGCGGAGACCGACCACAGGCCATTGGCGAGGAGCGAAGTGTGCACCATCCCGCCCTCGCCGGTCCGTTCTCGGTGCAGGAGCGCCGTGACGATGCCCGCGTACAGCGAGATGGCCGTGGGGTGATCGCCCATGCCCGGCAAACCTTCGATCGGCTGGGCGCCGTGCTGCCGCATGAGATCCATCAGACCGCTCCGCGCCCAGTAGGCGACCAGGTCGTAGCCCGTATTCCCCCGCTCCGGACCTTTCTCGCCGTATGCCGTCAACGACGCGTAGATCATGCCCGGGTTGAGCGGCCGCAGGTCCTCGTACGTCAATCCCAAAGACTCGCGCGACGCGAAGGGCATGTTGGTGATGTAGACATCGCAACCGGCGATCAGCTTGCGCAGCACTTCCATACCCTCCTCCGTCTTCAGGTCGAGGACGATGCCGCGCTTGTTGCGCCCCTCCAGGGTCCACATGTAGTCGGAGTCGGCCCCGGGCATGGTGGTGGTACGTCCGACCTGCCGCATGATGTCGCCAGTTCCCGGCTTCTCGATCTTGATGACATCGGCGCCGTAGTCGGCCAGCATCACCGCGGCGGCAGGGCCCGCAATGACCGTGGCCGTGTCCAGGACCCTGAGGCCGGAAAAGAGATATTCGTTCATACGACAACGCCGCCGAAGCACAGCGCCACTTTTGCCCACAAGCTTGTTGCGTGATTAGTTGCATGGTAGATAGCAGCAGTCAAGACGATCACGGAAATCATGCCCAATACGGAACAACAGCGGCTGCTCGGCATCCTGAAGCACGGCATCGAGACGGGTAGCACCGCGGACGCTGGCGGCATCGTCAGGAGTCCGGTATCCGACTTCACCTGCCCCGAACTGCTGGCGCAGGAACAGCGCGTGTTCTTTCGGGATACGCCCCTCTTCATGGGCCTGTCCTCGGATTTGTCGAAGGCAGGCAGCTACTGGGCGGACAGCGAGACGGGCCTGCCCATCCTCATGACGCGCGACGACGACGGGCGTTATCGCGCCTTCGCCAACGTCTGCCGCCACCGAGGCACGCAGGTGGTGGCCGATGGCCGCGGCGAACGGGCGCGGTTCTCCTGTCCCTACCACGCATGGACGTATGGCAACACGGGCGAACTTCTCGCCGTAAACCGCGAATCGTCGTTCGGGGTCGTCGACAAGGCCAGTCGGGGACTGGTCGAACTGCCGAGCGCGGAATACGCCGGCATGTTGTGGGTCAAGCCGTCCCCCGGCGGGGAGATCGATGTCGCGCAACAACTCGGCGGGCTTGTGGACGACATGACGCACTGGGACCTGCCGCAACATACTTATGGCTCCTCGCAATTGATCCGCGCCAACATTAACTGGAAGCTCGCCGTCGACACGTTCGGGGACTATTGGGTCGCGGCCTCGGTTCAGGCGAACGCCGCCTCGGGCGTCCAGTCACACATCATCTTCGGCCGCAACGAGCCGGGCCTGCACCACTATCACAACGCCCACCGGCGGGGACTGAACCGCCCGCTGCTCAAACTCGAGCGCGCGTGACGCGCCCGCGCCAATAGCCGGATACCAACCATGCACACGGTGACCGTGGATGTCGCCATAGCGGGCGCCGGCGTTGCTGGTCTGTGGCTCGCCAATCTCCTGCTCAGCCGCGGTCTCGAAGTGGCGGTCTGCGAGCGGGGCGATGTCGGCGGCACCCAGACCATGGCGTCTCAAGGGCTGATCCACGGCGGCGTCAAATATGCGCTTACCGGCACCGCGACCCGCGCTTTTGAAGCGGTTTCGGACATGCCGCGTCGTTGGCGGGCCTGCCTCGAAGGCACCGGCGAAATCGACCTGCGCGGCGTGAGCGTGGTTTCGGACTGCTATTACCTATGGTCGCCGGACGCGCCCGGCGCGCGCCTCGCGGGATTCCTGGCCAGCAGGCTATTGCGCGGCCGCGTGGAAAAGCTCTCGCGTTCGGACTATCCCCGCCCATTCGCAGGTCAGGCAGGCGCGATGTACCGCCTCGACGACTTCGTGATCGACGTGGCGGGACTGGTGCAACGGCTCGCGGAACCGCTGGAAGGGCGTCTGCTGCCCATGCCCGTCGAGCCCGACGGGCTCGTTATGCGTGAGGGGACCTTGAGCGCGTTCCAGAATGACGACAT